>NZ_GL379770.1:0-894402 GCF_000143765.1 Sphingobacterium spiritivorum ATCC 33861
CACCAACGGACGCATCAACTGCATTTGCTGCTGTCCCCACCGGCAATATGATCCAGGCACAAACATCGCTGCGCTCATGCTTGCGCCATCCAAATAACAACGACTAACCAGATTAATTCTCTCCTTTTCAAGGAGAGATCCCGTTTATCGGGAGAGAGGTTGAGAACCGATATTCTAAGTATACAGTTCTGTTACTTTTTAGGCTACTCCACTTCTATGTTGTTGGTGAGCACACTAACAGACACGTCAACTGCATTTGCCGGTATCCCCACTGGCAATACGATACAGGCACAAGGAACTTGCTTATGTCAGGCACATAATAGTGAAACTAATGGTATAGGGGGGGATAATAAAAAAGCCGGAGTAAACTACTCCGGCTTTTAAATATTTCAGTAAGAAGGCTTATTTAGCTAATTCTTCAGCGATTGCTTTTCCGATTTCAGCAGGGGATTCTACAACACGAATTCCACATTCTGCCATGATTTTCATTTTAGCAGCAGCAGTATCATCTGCACCACCTACGATAGCACCGGCGTGTCCCATACGACGTCCCGGAGGCGCTGTCTGACCTGCGATAAAACCAACAACAGGTTTTGTACCGTGTTCTTTGATCCAACGAGCAGCTTCAGCTTCCATACCACCACCGATCTCACCAATCATGATGATACCTTTAGTCTCAGGGTCATTCATTAACAATTCTACAGCCTCTTTAGTAGTTGTACCAATAATAGGGTCACCACCGATACCGATAGCTGTGGTAATTCCTAATCCTGCTTTCACAGTCTGATCCACTGCTTCGTATGTTAATGTTCCAGATTTTGAAACGATACCTACATTACCTTTTTTGAAAATAAAGCCTGGCATGATACCAATTTTAGCTTCATCTGCAGTAATAATACCTGGACAATTTGGACCGATCAAACGAGAGTTTTTGTCGCTCAGGTAAGATTTAACCTGAATCATATCTTTTGTAGGAATACCTTCAGTAATACAAACGATTACTTCGATACCTGCAGCAGCAGCTTCCATAATCGCATCAGCAGCAAATGCCGGTGGTACGAAGATGATAGATACGTTAGCACCGGTTTTGTCTACAGCATCCTGAACAGTGTTGAATACCGGACGGTCCAAATGTTGCTGACCACCTTTGCCGGGTGTTACACCACCTACGACATTTGTGCCATACTCAATCATTTGAGTAGCGTGATAAGTACCTTCTGTTCCTGTAAAGCCTTGTACGATAACTTTTGAATCTTTATTAACTAGTACACTCATTTTTGTCTTGTTTTTTGCATCACAAATCTACTGTTTTGCGATGATATCTAAAAGTTTAAATAGCGAACTTCTGAACTATTTTTCAATTAAATCTGTTTTTTACAACAAAATCCCATAAGACGATACCGATTGTGACAGAAATATTAAAAGAATGCTTGGTGCCGAATTGAGGAATCTCCAGACATCCGTCCGAGATCTTCATGATTTCTTCATCTACACCGTGTACTTCATTGCCAAAGACAAAGGCATATTTCTGATCTGATGAGGGTTCAAACTGATGTAGCATCACACTACCTTCAGCCTGTTCGATTGCCAGTATCTGATATCCTTCCGCTTTTAATTTCTGAAGTCTGCTGACTAAATCAGGAGCATGTTCCCAATCTACAGATGAAGTGGCACCCAGTGCTGTTTTTTCTATTTCACGATGAGGAGGAGTACCGGTGATACCTCCCAAAATAATTTTTTCGACTGCGAAAGCATCTGAAGTACGAAAGGCTGAGCCTACGTTGTGCATACTTCTTACATTATCCAATACCAGTACAACCGGTATTTTAGATTGCTTTTTAAACGTTTCGACATCAGGACGCTGCAATTGGTCCATGGATAATTTTTGCATATGCAAAGATAAGCAAGCAAAACTTTAATTTAGATTTTGATATATGAAAAATATGGGTTATTTTTGCAGTCCGAAATTTAAGTAAAGAAATAAATTTAGCTAATAGAAATGGCAAATCATAAATCAGCGATCAAAAGAATTAGAGCAAATGCAACTAAGCGTTTGAGAAACCGTTACCAAGCAAAAACGACTCGTAACGCAATCAAAAAATTACGTAACACTACTTCAGCAGAAGAAGCTAAAACTTTATTACCTCGTGTAATTTCTATGTTGGATCGTTTGGCTAAGAAAAACGTAATTCACAAGAAAAAAGCTGCTAACAACAAATCGAAATTGACTAAATTGGTTAACAAATTAGGTTAATTCCTCGTTAGACCTGTTTAAAAGCGATATAGTAGGGATACATGAATAATGTATCCCTTTTCTCGTTGCGATACGACAGAGGGCCTGATTATAGCTAATCAGGCCCTCTGTTTTATTTCTGTTTAATGATTTGTTGTACGATCTTATCCAGTTTTTTAGGATCTTTCATGTAAGGCTCCAGATTATATAATTCGACCTTTTTGAAATCTATAGGGTGACTTTCACTCTGAAGAGAAATATATCCCTGCTTCAGCAACTGCCCGTCTTTTTTCTGAGCCGGATCATAATCAGATACACTTCCTCCTCCGATCTGCGGTTTATTATACTCCAATACTACCTGACCTTCCAGGATATGCTGAATAACAGAATCTCCTAATACCACAAAGTCTGCTGTTACCCATTGATCTCCGTGGTAAGTTTTGGATTTAGAACTGATACAGTGTGGAGTGAATAATTTCTCATTCATAACGACATTGGTACCAGGTGTACACAGGTTGCTTGTTGTACGTTCATTTTTTCCGTCTCCACCTAACAATTGTCCTTCAATGGATATCGGAAAGTCCTGATTTTTCAACATTGTACGCGGATCCTGACCATGCAGCATTGCCCCGCTGTTACGCCATGCCCAACCTTCACCCTCCGGCGCCTGTTCCCCTACGAAGCGGTATTGTACCCGCAGGACGTAAGCACTGAATGGTTTGTCGTAGGCAATATGACCATATTGTTTGTCAAAGGATTTATAACCATCATATCTTACTTTTAGGAGCCCGTCTTCAACTCTGAATGTATTCGCATAATTATCGCCTACTTCGTGTTGACGGATCTTAATGATCCAGTTTTTCATGTCTTTTCCGTTGAATAACTGGATAGGTTTTGGAGTCTTTACAGTTTGTGCAGCTAAGGGAGCAGAGGAGAATAATAAAACTCCTATGCTTAGAGCTGCAAATGCATTCTTTAGTTTCATAGTATGGTTTGTGTCTTTCGCTAAAGATAGTGAAAAAATAACAGGAAGCAGAGGCCAGGCTTACAGCAAATGGTTTTTGTGCTTGACATATTCACTTGGGCGCAATCCCACTATTTTATTAAAGGTATTGCTGAAAGTAGGAAGGCTGCTGTATCCGACTTTGAGAGCCACTTCATTGACCGTTAATTTTTCATCCAGTAACAATTTCAGTGCCTTTAACATCCTTAGAATGGTATAGTATTGTATGAAGGACATATTAAGTTCTTTTTGGAAGAGACGGGCAAGCGTACGTTCGCTGATGTCAAACTGTTTGGCTACATCTTTAAAACTTACGTTTTCTTCAATTCTGCTATCCAGATAAGTAATAATATCCTTTAATTTGGTATGACTGGGATAAGGCAAAGCCAGAGGAAGTTCTGTCTGAGACAATTCCGGCAGAATTAGTTTGAATGCTTTGGCAATAGAGTACTTAGGCTCTTCAACGGGAAAGATATTACCATTCCATCTGTTAGTAAACATGATCAGTTCAATCAGCAGATCGTTTACGGGATAGATGTTGATCTTATCGAAAAAATCTGTATCTGTTTCAAATTTGGGAAAATACAGATTTCGCATAATCACTTCAGGACTGCTGGGATGAATGCTGTGTTTCATACCGGATGGTATCCAGATGTAATGACGTGCCGGAAGAAAAAAGGATTTATCTGGTGTCTTCAGAAATACAACTCCCCCTTCAGTATATAGAAACTGCCCTTTTTGATGCATATGTTCAGCAATAAAGCTTTCACCCATCACTTTATGATGACAATAGATGCTGTCTTCAAATGCATCTACTTCTGTCATGTAATACCGATCTACATATTTGGCTTCCATCTTGGAGAAATTTTAATGATTAAATCCTTGATTAACAATTATAATGTATAAAAGTAAGTCTGTACTTACCTGTAAACTGCTCAAAAGTTAGTTGATACTCATTTCTGAGGATTGTCCTCTTGATTATAACGGTCATACTATCAATATTTTACACAGATAAAAATGTCTTATTCCGGTAAAAAAGAAGTTAATAAAATGATATTAATCACTGATTCATAAATATTTACAAATATATCGTCTTTATTGGATAATTTTGTGGCAAAACGCAATAAAATGCCAAATAAATAAATGGTTAATATTGTCTGTGCTCTTTATGAGCGGGTTGTAAATGAGGTTTGATAAGTTTTTATTTATAAATATGACAGAGGAAAGAATTCGGTTAGAAAGTCTTAAAGATAAAGTAGTCAGTGCTGCTGAGGCAGCTCTTCTCTTCGAAGATAATATGGTTGTAGGTTCCAGTGGTTTTACAAAAGCCGGAGATAGTAAAGTGGTATTGCCAGCCTTAGCAGAGCGGGCGCAGAAGGAGAAAATAAAGATTACATTAATGACCGGAGCTTCACTTGGTCATGATACGGATGGCAAACTGGCTGAAGCAGGGGCACTGAAGAAAAGAATGCCTTTTCAGGTAGATCGTGTGTTGCGTAAAAAGATAAATGATGGTGAAGTTCTTTTTATAGATCAGCATTTGAGCGAAAGTGCAGAGCTTTTACATAATAAAAATCTTCCTCCTGTCGACATTGCTGTTCTTGAAGTTGCTTATATCGATCGTGACGGAAGTCTTGTCCCTACTACATCGGTAGGTAATTCGGCTACGTTTGCAGCTTTGGCGAATAAAGTTATTTTAGAAATCAATACTGCTGTTCCGTTGGATGTATTAGGTATTCATGACATCTATCAGGCAGAAGATTATCCATATCGTAATGTGATTCCAATTGTAGCTCCCTGGAATAAAATTGGAAGAAAGACGATTCCGATTAATCCTGACAAAATCGCAGCTATCGTATTTACAGATATTGTAGACAGCCCGGCAGATATTGCCGAACCTGATGTGAAGACTACAGCTATTGCCAATCATATTATGGCATTCTTTG
Organism: Sphingobacterium spiritivorum ATCC 33861; assembly: GCF_000143765.1. Lineage (GTDB taxonomy): Bacteria > Bacteroidota > Bacteroidia > Sphingobacteriales > Sphingobacteriaceae > Sphingobacterium > Sphingobacterium spiritivorum. The sequence goes on from NZ_GL379770.1 coordinate 5,183, forward strand.
AAAATGAGGTGAAATTAGGCCATTTGACAGACCGTTTACTTCCTTTGCAGGCTGGTATCGGAAAAGTAGCAAATGCTGTATTAACAGGTTTTAAGGATAGCAATTTTTACGATCTGACTATGTTTTCGGAAGTATTGCAGGACAGTGCTTTTGATCTTATTGATTCCGGTAAATTATCATTTGCTTCAGCTTCTTCTATCACTGTTTCCAAAGAATGTTACAGCAGGGTATTTGATAACCTGCAAAAATACAGAGATCGTATTGTGCTGAGACCGCAGAATATTTCCAATACTCCCGGATTGATTCGTCGTCTCGGAGTAATCGCAATCAACACTGCAATAGAGTTTGATATCTATGGTAATGTTAACTCTACACATATCAGTGGTACGAAGATTATGAATGGTATTGGCGGTTCCGGAGATTTTGCACGTAATGCTTTCCTAAGTATTTTTGTGACGCAGGCAGCCTCCAAAGAGAATGCTATTTCTCATGTGTTGCCAATGGTATCGCATGTGGATCATACAGAACATGATGTGGATATACTGGTGACCGATATAGGTCTTGCAGATCTAAGAGGATTGGCTCCCCGTGAACGGGCACAGGTTATTATAGACAATTGTGTACATCCTGATTTCAGAGAAGAATTGCAGTCGTATTTTGACCGCGCAAAGGAAAGAGGAGGTCATACTCCTCACTTGCTGGAAGAGGCTTTCAGCTGGCATATCCGTCTCAGCGAGACCGGTACCATGAAGAAATAATAATGAACTAAATATACAGCCGTCACTAAATACCAGGGGCGGCTTTTTTTGTATACTTTCTTTTTCGTAACAGCTGTTGCAGCAATCCTGCCAAAAACAGAATTACAACGGGTAATACTACATTTATAAACTGCCATTGCAATTTATCTTTCCGAACAAGCGCCTGATCCAGCATACGCAGTTTGACCTCCCTGTTGCGGAGTGATATCAGAGAGGTATCATTTAATAAATAGTCCACAGCATTTTCCAGAAATGCTTTATTTGCAAACTGTTGATTGGTATAGCGATCCCATCCCAGTGGGAAAGGAGATTGATCCGATGCGTTAACCTGATTGATGAGCCAGTCACCATCTGCAATAGCCAGCATTTTTGCGGGCTTAGATACCGAAGACAAGTCTGCAGGATTTTGAATTCCTGCCGGAGCCGGGCGATTTCCAAAAATATAAGGAAATTTCCCCTGTAGCAACACGGCTACGGTAGCCGGATTGCTTTTGAAGCGTGCAGGATCTGGCTGTTCTTCTACCATTTGCAATGATATTGTGGCCGGGGTGCTGAGTATACGTGTAAAGGGAGAGGATTGGAGTATGATTTCTTTTTTAATGCCATTTGCTTCAATAGTATCTATAGTTCCTGTGAATTCGGTACGTATTCCGTCCAGGTTTTTAACAATAGGATTCGTGGATACCGGCATAAGAATAGGATAAAATAACCAGGGAGCGAGCTCTATTTGAGATTGTCCGCCAACATTGCCTACACTGATTGGAATCTGTCCGCAGTTCATATCTGCTACAAGGTTATAATTAAAACGTAAGCCATACAGGAAGAGCTGATCGTCCAGATTGAGTTGTCGTCCTATTATGGGCTGTTCTCCTGTTGCTCTAAGTTGATCCAGACTTGCATCTATCTGATCGATTGCCCATATGACATTTCCACCATTTCTTATAAAATAATCTATCTTGTATTTGTCACTTTCTGAAAATGCTTTAACCGGTTTGGCAATGACCATGATATCCAGCTTTTTCAGACCTTCATAATCGAGGGAGTCCAGAAGGATACGTCCAACCTCATTCCCGTTCATAAGTGAATGCATGGCATCATACAATTGCAGGTCTGTGGCTTCCCCATGTCCTTCTGTAAATCCTATGTATGGAAAATCCTTTTTTGTAACTTTAGTAATAGCGGATATAAAGGCATATTCCAGATTTTGAATAGAATTATTCAGGATCTGTTCCGGACTTGCACTGCTTCTGTTCTGCAGGAGATTGAGCGCAATTTCCCGGTCCTCGGTAGAAATAATGGCGCCGGGGAAAATCATTTTTTGATTGAATCCGGATTCTGATTTTACACTGAGATTGGTGGGGTATAATCCTCTTCCGACCAATGCCTGTGTAAATTCCTGTTGTTCCGCAGGCGTACCTGTCAATGGATTTAATATATTGAATTTAATCCTGCCATTGGAATAAGAGCGTAAGTCTGATGCCATATCAATAGCTGCTTTTTTCAGGCGGTCAAATCCACTGGGTAATTCTCCATCAAGAAAGATGGTAATATATATGTCTTTATCTAATTTCTTGACAATGTTTTTGGATGTATCAGTCAGGGTAAACCGCTTGTCTGCTGTGAAATCAATACGGTCAAACCCTGAATTCAGAAGTCCTGAATTGAGAAGAATGACAATAGCTATGGTGGCTCCATAATAGGTAAAGGTCTTCTTTCTTGGATTGAATCGACGACGGAGATGTCCTACGGTCAATACTAAAAAGAACAGGGGTACAGAAATAAAATACAGAAAATCAGATAGTGTAAGTACACCGCGGCTGATAGCCAGATAATGTTCCTGAAATCCGATGTTTTTGACAAACGTCTCATAAGAATTAAGGGCACTTAACTGGCTGACAGCATTAAAACCATAAAACGCAATGAAACTACAAAAGACAGCCAGTAAAAATGAAACAATTGCATTTTTTGAAAGGGAGGAACAAAAGAGTCCTATAGCAACAAATCCAATCCCTAAAAGTATTAATCCGATATATGAACCAACAGTCGCACCGATATCTATATTGCCGGTAGGGTTTGCTAAAAAGTAAACGGAAATAGCATAGATAATAGTTGGCAAAATTGCTAATGTGGTGATGGTAATACCACCTAAAAACTTACCCAGAACAATCTGTCTTACTGTAACCGGACGACTTAGAAGAAGGTCATATGTACCATCCGCCTTTTCTCCGGCAATAGACCGCATTGTAACGGCAGGTATAAGAAATATAAAGAGGTAAGGTGTAAGCGAAAAAAAACCTTCCAGGGTAGCATAGCCATTGTCAAGAATACTGGTTTCCGGGAATACCCAAAACAATAAACCGGTAACTAAGAGAAATAAGCCTATGGCAAGATATCCGATAAGTGCATTGAAATACGAGGATACCTCTTTTTTATAAATACTAAGCAAAATGTCTTGTTTTTTGCTTCGAAAATAGCAAATAGAAGGCGGTAAAACAAGAAATTACCGGCTGATCAACCGGTACTTTCTTAATGGATTAAGTTAAAACTATCTTTTTCCCGGAAGATAAATCTGGAAACCTACACCAAAACCAAGGCCGGTAGATTTATCAGCACCGCTCACATTTGCTTTGGAGTAATTGTATCCAAACGTTGCTTCCAAAGCCACTGTTTGTGTAATAAAATGTGCGTATCCAAGGTTAGCTCCTGCAGTAAATGTTGCACCATCTCCTAATGAGCTGCCTGCAATACCAACAGAACCCTGACCAAAGAAGCGACCTGTAGAACTAGCTCCCTCAGGGAAGTAGTATCTTACGAACGGAGCAATACCATATCTCCAATCGTTTTCTCCGTCTTTAATGGTAGTCAGTCCCAACATACCTTCAGCACCAATAGCAATACCATCAGATACAAAATATCCTGCACGAGGATTAAGTGCTGCATTGAAAGATTTGCCTTCAAAACTATAGCCCAGGCTTCCGATAGAACCACCTACCATCCAGTTGCCTGTCTGAATCGGTCTCATACCTACATCTGCTGATGTCTGAGGCTTAGTTTCGATTTTTTGAGCTTGAGTAACACCAACTGTACCCAATAAAAGAATAAAAGGTAAAAATAATTTTTTCATGTTTTCCTGTGTTTATTGATATTCAATATAGTAATAACAGTCAAACAGAAAGAAAGTTTTAAGAATTTTATTTAGTTATTTGAACAAAAATATCTTCCATTGTTAAACCTGGGTATTTTATGTCTGATTCTTTTAATGGGAAATTTTCCATTACTTTTCCTTTTTTTAGGATAATGACAGCATCACAAATCGCTTCTACTTCCTGCATGATATGGGTGGAGAATATAACGGTTTTTTCCTTTCCAAGTGTTTTGATAAGACTTCTGATTTCGAGAATCTGATTAGGATCTAATCCGGTCGTCGGTTCGTCCAGAATGAGCACCTGGGGATCATGGATAATAGCCATTGCCAATCCTACACGTTGTCTGTAACCTTTGGAGAGTTGTTGTACCTTTTTATGTTGTTCGCTTTCCAGGCCGGTAAGGTGCATGACCTCTTCTATACGCTGAGACTTATTCGGGATCTGATGTACTCCTGCTTCGAAAGCAAGGATCTCACGCACATACATTTCTCCATACAGCGGGTTATTCTCCGGAAGGTAACCAATCAATTTTTTGATCTCCCGGTGTGAATTTTTCAAATTAAGCCCGTTGATAACTACTGTGCCGGAATCGGCTGGGATCAGTCCGGTCATAATTTTCATAGTAGTTGACTTTCCTGCTCCGTTAGGTCCCAGAAAACCAACTATAGTATTGGACGATACATCAAACGAAATTTCGTCTAATGCTTTTTGCTGATGGTACGTTTTGGTAATTTGCCTGAGTACAATAGACATGTGTGGTGCTTAATTGATAAACGGAGATTTTATTCCTCTTTTCAGGATGTAATATTTCAGTGATTTTCCTGCCTCTAATGGTCTGTCTGTGCTTAATATGTCTGCTCCTCTATCCACGTATTCTGCATAGACCTGATTACCATTTGCTTTTGCCTGTTTATCGAGGTTACCCATAGTGCCAAGGATAATTGGGATGCCATGACCATGCAGGAGGTCTACAAGACCTTTGTCAGCCTCTCTGGTGCCTACAAAGGCTACTAATCTGTTGTCTGGTATATCCCGGTCATTAAGACGCAAGAGGTCTCCTGAGTTGCGTATAGAGGCTGAAATCATAAGGTCGGGAGCCAGACTGAATATTCGGTCTGCCTGATTTGGATTATACGTAATGATAATGACATGCGCTTCAGCTCTGGTCTTACGGATTGCATTAATAACCAGACTATAGGGTGTTTCCTGTTTTACATCCAGGGTGTAAATTACCTTTCCTATTCCCCATGCAAGTGCTTCTTCTAAAGTTGGAATCCTATACAATGTCAACTTTCCGTTGTTGTCTTTGAGCTTGAGTTTTTTTAATTCAGCAAGAGTATAATCACTAACCTTACCTGTGCCATTGGTTGTACGATCCAGTTTGTCATCATGCATCAGTACCAGAGCAGAATCTTTAGTCAGTCTTACATCACATTCAATAATGGAAGGTTGTTTACTGGCGATGTAATCGAAGGTCTCAATCGCATTTTCCGGATATCCCGGATATGGTCCGCCGCGGTGAGCACTGACAAGAGGATATCTTTTTTCATCATAAGTCAGAAACTGATATAAATCATCTACGGATTTGAATTTAAAAACGGTACCCTGAGTCAGGGATGGCTTATTCGATGAAGCCATTTCTATGCAACTGCTGACAGTTGTAAACAGTATAAATCCGAGTAGAAATATCAGTATTCTTTTATTCATATAGCAGGACTATTTTCTTTATTGTGTGTATGTATCAGTTGAATGATTTCATCCAGATCCCGATCCAGTTTTTCGAAGATAATATGAGCCTGATTATAAAACGGCTCCCTTTCTTGAAGTTTAGATTCAATGAACTGATACAGCTCTTCTCCCTTTAGCCCGAGCAGAATCGGCCGTTTTTTTACATCTGATTTGGATAATCTGTCCCAGAGCGATTTTGGAGTCATTTTCAGATACAGAGAGATTCCTCTTTCGTTGATCCAATTCATATTGTCATGGAAACAGGGGGTGCCTCCTCCTGTAGAAATGATACCGCTGACTCCTTCTTGCTTTTGCAAAAATTCACGTTCCAGATTTCGGAAAGCTTCTTCACTGTGTGTTTCAAAATACTGAGCAATTGGCATACCAATATGTTTCACTATCTCTTCGTCAAGGTCGATAAACGGTACATTCATTTTATTGGCAAGCTTTTTACCGATAGTTGTTTTACCGCTTCCCATATAACCGATTAAAAAAACAGGCAAATTCATTATTTATCTTCCTTGAAATATTTTTTTTCTAATTTTTCGACAGATGGAAAGTTATTATGCGACCATTTGTTGATCACTGTCCCATTTTGTAAAAGGAGTACTCCCGGATTAGACCTGACCATACTTTTAAGCGGAACCTGATCGGCATAAAAAATCTCAAAGATCAGATCCATATGTTCACTCAGGTAATCAGCGTCTGTCGAAGAACTCGCGGTCAGCAAAACGGCTCTAAGGTTATAGTCTTCTGCAATTTGTTTGACGGTCTGATTGATTTTACCCAATGCTTCCAGTTCGCCTTTTCCCATTTTAGTCAGATCTTTACTGACAACCACAAAGTTGTAGTAAGGATTGCTGATAATTTCCTGTGTTTTGTCATTTCCGTCTACATCTGTAATCATCAGATCCGGAATCGGGATAGCGTATCCTTTTTTGATAAGTTTGCTTTTAGGATCTCCCACAATTTCCCAATCACTGTCCTCCCATATTTTTTCGGACATGTACACTTTGTCTGTAACTTCCTTTGTCTCTCCGGTTTTTACATTTTTCATCGAATAGATGGTCTCGTATACATCTCCTTCTTTACCTTCAGGCAAGACCATCAGTGAAGGGATATTATTGCCTTTTTTGTAAGGAAGAAAATCAATAAAAGGGAGGTAATGTGTGGTGTATATACCTATACCCATGGAAATAACGACTATGGCTGTTGTCAGCAGGTTACTGGTGAAAGGATCTGCAATAATAGGTTTTATTTGTTTGCGGTAGATAAAGATGATCAGAATCAGTGCCAGTAAAACGAGGTCTTTGGAAAAGGACTCCCAGGGCGTCAAAGGAATAGCATCTCCAAAACATCCGCAGGATGTCACTACCTCAAAAAAGGCAGAATAGAAGGTGAGGAATGTGAAGAAAATAATAAGAATCAGTAATCCCCAGGCAACCTTGCGGCCATGGAAACCTAATAATAACAATGCACCGAAAATAATTTCCAATCCACAGATTAGGATAGCCAGATAGGTACTGTAATCGTTAAGAAAATTCATGTTGAACACATGGAAGTATTCTTCCAGTTTATATCCGAATCCGGTAGGGTCATTGGCTTTTATCAGACCCGAAAAGATAAAAAGTAGTCCGGTGATGATTCTTGAAAATCCTAACAGATAGTTTGTCTTTTGTTTAGCAGGTTGAATGTAAGTGCTTTGCATATCTGGTTTATTTTTGTGTTGCCAAACCCATTTTGATCAAGGCGAATACGGCATAGTTTAACATATCTTGATAGTTGGCATTGATTCCTTCCGAAACGATAGTTTGTCCGCCGTTGTCTTCGATCTGTTTGACACGATGTATTTTCATCAGAATAAGATCAGTCAGGGAAGAAATCCGCATATCGCGCCAGGCTTCACCATAGTCGTGATTTTTGGCCAGCATCAGATCACGCGTTTGCTCTACTTTTTCGTTATATTTTTGATTCACAAATGTCGGATCGAGATTTTCCTCTCCATCTTCTCCCAATTCGATCTGCAGCATTGCTATAACGCAGTAATTAATGATACCTATATATTCGTCGGCAATACCTTCTCCGACTTTGGAAACTTGTTTTACCTCCAATGTACGGATTCGTTGAGCCTTAATATAAATTTGGTCGGTAATAGATGATAGCCGCATGATGCGCCATGCTGTACCATAATCTTTTGTTTTCCTGATAAAAAGGTTTTGACAATGCTCGATAACACTGTTATATTCTTGAATCGTATCCATGAACGGTGATTGTATGCTCTTAATAATTTGTTGACTAGCAAATATAAGTAGAATAAGTAAAATTTGCGGATAAAGCAGGGGCGGGCTTTGTAATTATAGCATCATATTACCGGAAAATATGATGCTATAGAATTAAAACAGTAATATTTTTGACTACCAATGGACCAATTCTCCGATACGATAGGTCAATACACCTGTTGCGGGGTCGTATTTGTCTCTTGAGAGTACAGGCATAGGCATTTTGATTTGATCCTGATCCGGATGGTGAGTGCGGTTGTGGTATGTTTTGATTTCTTTAGGAATAAATACCTTTCCGTTGATGGTCAGATTGCTGAGGGTCATGTCAATCACAGGAATGTCTTTGTAGTAGATAAAGTTGTCTCCTAAATGTCGGTCAGGAGTTCCAAAATCAAAGTATTTATGGTATTGCTCCGTGAAATAAACGATAGTTTTATCCATACGGATTTTTTTGCCGGGAAAGGCCAATGAACCTATAGTGTCTGTGCGGTGGGTCTGTAAGTTTTCGACTGTATAGGTTACCCATGAATGCTCTACATCTCCCCAGGAGAAATATAAATCCTTAGGAATGAAATCTGGAGCTATACTTTTTCCTTTCTCGTATTTTGTTTTTGTAAGCTTTAATCTGTACTTCCCTTTATTCCAGTTTAGTTTGTTGCGCACACTTATAAAATCACCTTCACCATCACTGCTATTGTAGTATCCGGCAGAATTTGTTGCCTCTTTGCTGCGTTCGTACCAGCGGGAGAATATTCCTCCGCGTCCGATTTGCTGATAGACATTATCTTTGACGCTGTAACCATCAGAATGGGTCTGTATACCTCCATAAACAGGCATGCCATTTAGCTGAATATTGAAAGGTGATATATAGAATGCATATTCGTCCGGAATATCATTTAGGATATCTACATCTATACTGAAGGACTGAAAATCCGTTATAGTGCTGTCTAACTGAACAAAAGAATTAGTAAAATGAAGAGGTGGGAGAATAACACTATCGGGGTAGTTGTGTGTATTTCTCATTTTCTTCTCTGTTTCTTTATGAAGGTCACTGTTTTCATATTTTTTCTTCAGCTCTTCTTTAGATTGAGCACTGACCACACTACCTGAAAGACTTAGTAATAATAGGAAAGCATAATTTATGGATTTCATAAAGATCTGTTTATTATATCTAAAGTACGGATTTTTACAATCGATGAAGAGGGGTGAGGGACAAATCTGCAGAATTCTTACTACGCTTATGTTTTATTTTTATGATATTTACAAAATGAGCCTTCTATACATAGTTCCTGCGGGAAGTGCGTATAAATATAAGGTCGTTTATTACATAAGTAATTGCAGATGAATATTAAAGAATTGGATATCCGTGAAGTAAACATTATCCGATACGTACAACCTTTCCGGGAAGGAGGATCTTTACCGGCTCTTGTAGATGCAGATGACGGATTTAGTTATGTTATCAAATTTCGCGGAGCGGGGCAGGGGCGTAAAGCTTTGATTGCTGAATTGATAGGAGGTGAACTGGCACGGCTACTGGGACTTCGTGTTCCTGAAATTGTCTTTGCTGAGCTGGATGATTCTTTCGGTCGTACAGAACCTGATGAAGAGATACAGGATCTCCTCAAATTCAGTGTTGGTAAAAATCTGGGTTTACATTTTCTGAACGGAGCTATTACCTTTGATGCTAATGTAGATCATATAGGTAGTGAAGAAGCCTCAAAAATTGTCTGGCTGGATGCGTTGCTGATGAATGTAGACCGTACGGTAAAGAATACGAATATGCTGATCTGGCACAAAGAACTGTGGCTGATTGATCATGGTGCTTCGCTATATTTTCATCATAGCTGGGACAATTGGGAGGAACAATCCGTAAAACCTTTTGTGCAGATTAAAGATCATGTATTGTTGAAATATGCGACGGAGGTAAAGAAGACCGATGAGATATACAAACCTTTATTTACTGAAGAAATCATCCGTAAAGTGTTATCTGTCGTGCCGGATGAATGGCTGCAGGATGAAGTAAGAGAGTTGAGTGCGGAGGATGCCCGTTCTGTCTATATTCAGTTTTTATGTAACAGGCTGGCACATTCAGAATTGTTTGTTAATCAAATTATAGAAGCACGTGAAGAACGTATTTGAATATGCTGTAGTGAGACTCGTACCGAGAGTGGAGAGGGAAGAGTTTATCAATGTCGGTGTGATATTGTATTCTAAGAGGACGCGCTATTCCGGATTTTTATGGCAATTGAATGACGATAAATGCAGTGTATTGTGCAGAGATTTGGATGTTGCCATGATTCGTCAGCATTTGCATTCATTTGAACAGATCTGTAATGGTTCAAGCGATGGGGGTAAACTGGCTGAATTAGATCAGGCGGAACGGTTTCGATGGCTGACCGCCCGACGCAGTACACTTATACAGTGCTCGCCTGTACATCCGGGCTTAACGGAAAATCCTGCAGATACACTTCAGGACCTTTTTGAAAAACTAGTAATCTGAGACAAGATGGAAGGTATTCACCATTGATAATGGGAAATAGCTGACTTGTTCAAAAAAATAAAATATGTCTGCTGATAAAAATATGGAAAGCTTCTACACCCATTTGTATGCAAAACAACTGGAAGTACAGGATATGCCTTCTAACAAACGGATAGCCCAGTGGGCCATGAATCTTTTACACCTGCTTTTTCCGGAGCGAAACTCCAATAGTTACCAGTCTGTAGAAGAGATCAGAGTTGCTTTTCAGCAATCTGAAAATGAACTTTTTGATCTTTTGATCCGTACAAAGGCTTGTTCACAATGTGATAACCAGGAGATTTCAAGTGTGTTTTTTACCTGTTTACCCGGGCTCTATGAAATTATGCTGACGGATGCACGATCTATCTTAGCCGGAGATCCTGCTGCGAAAAGTATTCGTGAGGTGATACGTACATACCCCGGATTTATGGCGATCAGTGTATTCCGGTTAGCCAACCAGCTTCATAAGCAAGGTGTACCGCTGATCCCGCGGATTCTTACGGAGTATGCACATTCCAAGACTGGCATAGATATTCATCCGGGCGCGACGATCGGACAGTATCTGTATATCGATCATGGGACGGGATTAGTAATCGGTGAGACCAGTGTGATAGGAGATCATGTCAAACTGTATCAAGGCGTTACTCTGGGCGCGTTAAGTGTGGAAAAAAATATGGCTAATCTGAAACGTCATCCGACCATAGAAGATCATGTGATCATATATTCCGGAGCAACGATTCTGGGTGGGGAGACCGTTATCGGGCACCATTCCATTATCGGAGGTAATGTATGGCTGACTTCCAGTATAGATCCATACACTACCGTCTACCATCAGGCTAATTCTAAATTTATAGACGCTAAACCACTTACATAATTATGGGAAATATAATAGATACCATAGGAAATACACCTTTAGTCGAGATTACCAAGTTTCATAACAATCCAAAGGTAAAAATCTACGCCAAAATGGAGGGAAATAATCCGGCCGGATCCGTTAAAGACAGGGCTGCATTGAATATGATCCGCTCGGCACTGAAACGGGGTGAGATTACAGGGGAGTCCAAACTTATAGAAGCGACCAGTGGTAATACTGGTATTGCATTGGCTATGATTGCAGGTATGTATGGCTTAAGTCTGGAATTGGTGATGCCGAGTACTTCTACTCGTGAACGGACACTCACAATGGAAGCCTTTGGAGCTAAAGTGACACTTCTGGAATCTATGGAGGTTTGCAGGGATTATGCGGAGGATAAAGCGGCTTCAGGTGAGTATTTTATTCTTAATCAATTTGCGAATCCGGATAATTATAAAGCACATATCAAGACAACCGGACCAGAGATATGGCGAGATACAGAAGGAAAGATTACCCACTTTGTGAGTGCAATGGGAACGACAGGCACGATTATGGGAAATTCAATGTTTCTGAAAGAGAAAAATGCAGATATACAGATTGTCGGTTGTCAGCCTACGGAGGAATCTTCTATTCCCGGTATTCGCAGGTGGCCTCAGGAATATCTGCCTAAAATATTTGATGCTTCCCGTGTGGACAGGGTCATTGATATTTCACAGGCTGAATCTACACAGATGGCCCGTGAGCTTGTAAAAAGAGAAGGAATATTTGCAGGAATGAGTACAGGGGGTGCTTTTGCTGCAGCACTCAAGGTTGCTAATGAACTTGAGGAAGGGGTAATTGTATTTATTGCCTGTGATCGCGGAGACCGGTATCTGAGCTCTGACCTATTCGGATAAAATAAATGACGTTTTATCTAAAAGCGCTGTCCGTTTACCGGGCAGCGCTTTTGGTTTATTCTGTTTCTCTGCTCCAGATTTCAAAGATCGGATCACCCTTTGAGCTTTTGCCGCTGTGATGCCAGTCATTACCTTTTATTTCTCCCCGGAAGCTGAGCGTAGCGCCCACACGGCTATTATCCCTGGAGAAAAATAGCAGTTTTTCTGTGTACTGGTTATCCTGGAAAGAGTAGTTACCACCTCCTGTGCCGTAGAATCCTTTTTGAGCAGGATTGATAGCGATCCACTGAAAATAACCATCTACCAATATTTTAATGGTTTTGCGGTCCCCTCTTTTAATGCTGTTGATGTTTTCTCCTTCTTTTCTGCCTGTGATTCTCCATAAACCATCCAAATTTTGGGGTTTTCCGACCGCTTTTGTATAGGTTTGCTCATTCAGCGTCAACTTATTTCCGGTCATTTTTGATTTGTATAGCTGCTTACTACCCACTTTGTCAGAATCCTGAGAATTAAATTCTACCGCTACCTGTATTCCCTTGCTATCAGCCTGAATGGGCCCTCCCCATGTGTAAACAAAATTATTTTCACTGAATTGAGTATAGGTACAATACTGATCTTTAAATAACCAGAGCTCCGTAGTGCCATCCTTTGTTGATAGATAAGCCCCTTCTAACGTTGGTTGCTGAGCAGAAACAGGAGACAGGCTACATAGCGCAATGATAAGTGTAAAAAGCAAAGTTCTCATGACGTATAGTTATTGGTTATCCATTAATATACGAATGAAGCTATGCTTTTGTTTGCCGGAAGAGAAGGGAATGAAGAATCTGAGCTTGCTATCTGCCGCCGTACAGATCGAACAAATGCTCCCATTCTGCTGACAGAGATGAGGAAAAAACAGGTTGTTTTGCTCTGTTATACCAGTAATTGGCATTCCATTGATCTCCTTCTTTGCGGTGGAGATAAGCATGTATATGTGCGGATACCGTATCGTGTAACTGATCTATAAGATCATGGGCGGTCTGCCAATCCCCTTTAGCATCATACCATAATGATTGAAGATGAACAGAAAAATCTGCGGGTGGTTCAGGATGCAACAGAGACGCATCAAATGTAGAACGTTTCATAGGATTAAATTAGACAAACTCGTTTAAAATAAAAAATCCTTACCCGTAAAGGATAAGGATTTTCTATCTCCGAAAATTGAAATTATTTTCCGTCGTTTTTCTTAGCAGTAACTTCGTTACGGATGTCTTGCGCTAAAGTTTTGATTTCTTGTAAACCTTTACGTACACGCGTACCTGCAGCAGCGTTTCCGTTGTTGAAAAATTTGTCCGCATCTGCTTCGATTGAAGCTACCAGCTCTTTTAATTTAGTGTAGTTTTCCATTTTTAATTAATATAATTATAGTTTTCTTTAATTAATCCTCAAACGATGTTATAAATATACAAAAAGCAATGAAAGCATAAATATTTTTTCATCTTTTTTTGCTGAAAAAGTTATTTAATAGCAGTTATTCTACAATTTTCAGTTCTTCAATGATATTTGTAGCTCCAGCAAACTTATCAATGATAAATAATACATAACGGATGTCTACAGATATTGTACGTTGTAGTTTTGGATCGAAGATCACATCTCCGGCCATTGCTTCAATGTTACCATCAAAAGCCAGGCCAATTAATTCACCATTGCCGTTAATTACAGGAGATCCTGAATTTCCTCCGGTAATGTCGTTGTTGCTCAGGAAATTAACAGGCATGTATCCTTTCTTGTCTGCATAACGACCAAAGTCTTTTGTATTGTACAGATCAATCAGACGCTGCGGAAGGTCGAATTCTTCGTCTCCTTTTTTGTACTTCGCAATCGTTCCTTTTAGTGTGGTATAGTAATTTTCCGCTGCATCATTTTTTGCATTTGGAGGGAGTGCCATTATCGAACCATATGTTAAACGTAAAGTACTGTTCGCATCAGGATAATATTTTCCTTTTGGGTTTGATTCCAGTACTCCGGCGATGTATTTACGGTGTGCGGCCTGGAATTTTCCTTCGGCTTCTTCCTGACCCGGTAATACTTCACGGTATTTGGTCATTAAAGCTGAAGAAATAAGGAACAACGGATCTTGTGCAACGGCTGCAGCATCAGGGTTGGCAAGAAAAGCATTTACTTTTTCAGATGAAGCAAAGATACTTGTCGCAAATGCCTGCTCTATATCCTTACTGAAATCTCCGCCATTTTTGCTTGCTAATGTTGCAATGTAAGGAGCAATAGCGCCACCTTTCTTAGCATACAGATTAAGTTCTTGTGTCAATACTTCTATCTCCAGAGGCTGATACAGTTTTTCATAAGAATCCTGAACGAAAGCATTTAGCTTAGGAAGCATCTCTGCTCTTTTTGCTTCATTTTCTTTTGCATATTGAGCAAGACCTCCACCCAGATTTGCCGGAAGTGCAGCGAAAGTTGAAGAACGGATCATACCGGTAAGGTAATTGTCGTGTTTTGCTTTTTCATTAGTAGCTGCGTAATAATCGTTGATGGTTTTGATAACATCCCCATACTTAGCCTTATTAGCTGCTTTGTTAGCCCATTTATTGAATTTAGCTTCTTCTACTGCTTTTGTAGCTGCTGTCTTATGGAAGGTCAGTGCATCGATCATACCCTGACGGTTTTTCCAGTAGTTGGCTACACCCGAGTATTTGGAAGCATAGTTGATTTTTACTTCCTGATCCCGATCCATGTATTTTTTCATGGCATCCAGACCTGTTTTTGAAGATTCCACCCATGCCGGATAAGCAAATTTTACATTTTGCTCAATACCTGCTGAAGGCATCCATCTGTTTGTACGGCCCGGATATCCCAGAATCATTGCAAAGTCGTTATCCTTAAAACCTTTCAGACTGACAGGAAGAAAGTGTTTTGGTTTCAACGGAACATTCTCTTTGGAATACTGTGCAGGATTACCGTCTTTGTCTCCGTAGACACGGAAGATAGAAAAATCCCCGGTATGGCGTGGCCATTCCCAGTTATCTGTATCGCCACCGAATTTACCTATGCTGTTAGGAGGCGTACCTACCAGACGAACATCTGTATAATCCTGATAAACGAAGTAGTAATACTCATTTCCATTGTAGAAAGATCTTACAGATACTACATATTTACCACCTTCGCTGTTTTCTGTCTGGATTTTTGCAATCTCCTGATTAATGATTTTCTCACGTTCCTTTTCGGTCATTTTATCATTTACAAGACCAAGAATACGCTTTGAAACATCATCCATGCGTACGAAAAAGCGTACAAATAAAGATTTAGGCTTTAATTCTTCCGCTTTTGTTTTAGCCCAGAAACCGTTAGTCAGGTGGTCATTCTCTGGTGTAGACAGCTCAGCGATAGCACCGTAACCACAGTGGTGATTGGTAAATACCAGGCCCTGATTAGACACGATCTCTGCTGTACATCCTCCGTTGAATTGTACGATCGCATCTTTAAGACTGGAATTGTTAATGCTGTAAATTTCTTCAGCTGTTAATTTTAAGCCTTTTTTCTGCATATCTGCCATATTCAGGCGTTTGATGTGCATTAAAAACCACATCCCCTCGTCGGCAAATGAGCTTAGACTTACTGCAAATAGCAGTACGAAAATCCATAATTTTTTCATATCAACCTTTTAAGTTCTTTTATATCTAGGACAAAGTTGCTTTAAAATAGGTGTAAATCAAAATCTGAGGGTTGCATAATCAGAAAAATCTGAGTTTTATATCGGCTCTCAAATCACTGTCCGTAGCCTGTGGTAGTACTTTATTGTGTAGTTACTCCGTCAAATCTGATGGTAATGTGACCTTTTCATATAAATGCTTTTCGCTATCTTTGCCAAATGCAAAACTCTTTTGAAGATTTCAAGTTCAATAAACAGATCCTCAATGCTATCTCAGAAGCTGGTTATTCCGTTCCGACGGAGATACAGCAGAAGGCTATTACCCCTGTTCTTGCAGGGCAGGATATTATGGGGATAGCGCAGACGGGAACGGGTAAAACAGCCGCGTTCGTGTTGCCTATGTTGATGAAGCTGAAATATGCGCAAGGTAAGGATATGCGTGCGCTTATCTTATCTCCTACGCGGGAGTTGGCCATGCAGATCGAAGAACATATACAATTGTTTTCAAAATATCTTGATCTGCGTACTGTAGTACTTTATGGTGGCCTGGGACCTAAAACGCAAATTGAAAACCTGGAAAAAGGGGTAGATATTATTGTAGCTACACCTGGAAGGTTTTTAGATCTTTATCTGGAAGGGCATATCAATGTCAAGTCACTGAAATTTCTGGTCATGGACGAAGCCGATAAAATGATGGATATGGGGTTTATCTCCAAGATTCACCGTATACTGGAAGTCGTACCCCGGAAAAGACAAAATCTGTTGTTTTCAGCAACAATGAGTGAACTTGTCCGCAAAATTGCAGGAGATTTTCTGGCCTTTCCTACAGTAATAGAAGTTACAGAACAGGCTACTCCGGCTAAGACAGTACAGCAGGCTGTCTATAAAGTGCCTAATCAAAAAACAAAGCTCAATCTCTTACAGCATCTTCTGAAGGATGATGAATCTTTTCACCGTCTTATTGTATTCTGTAAAACAAAGACAGTAGCAGATAATGTATTCCACTTTCTGGAACGCAAATATGGTACAGAGCAGGTAAGAGTGATTCATGCCAACAAAGGGCAGAATACACGTATCAATTCAATCAATGCATTTAAAGAAGGTAATATCAGGATCCTGGTTGCTACAGATGTAGCTGCACGCGGGCTGGACGTTTCTAATGTGAGTCATGTGATCAATTTTGAAGTGCCTATAGTTATTGAAGATTATGTGCATCGTATAGGACGTACAGGACGTGCATTCAATGAAGGAGATGCAATCACGTTCAGTAATCCTGCCGAAGATTATTATGTTCGGAAGATCGAAAAACTTATCCGTCAATCGATTCCGGTTCTCGAAATTCCTGAAGAAGTTTTTGTTGAAAAAACAGGCTTTGAGGAACGTCAGGCTATTGCCCGTGAAATCGACAATCAGAAGAAAAAAGATGATCCTGATTTCAAAGGAGCCTTTCATGAGAAAAAATATATGCTCAATGGAGGCGGAAAACCTAAGCCTGTCAAGAAAACAGGGGCAAAGAAGACGACAGCAACAGGAAAAAAGAAAAAAGGAAAGGCTTTCAAGCCTAGTAAATAATGGGACTGAAACTTACACCGTTAAATATCACGCTTGCCTGTATTCTGGTTTGGTTTTTTAGTGAACTGGGACATCCGGAAACAGCGATGATCTCCATCCCCTGGTTAGGAGTGCTGGTGGTAGTGCTGGCTGTTGTGGATCTTTTATTCAGAGTGTGGATAAAGGATCTGAAACGTGTGTGGATGTTTGAAATAGGATTTATTTTGGTGGTAGGTATTGTCACCGTATTGATAAGAATATAAAGAATATGAAAAAGGCAGAAATTAAATTACAGATAGAACTAGACGAACAGAATGTCCCTGAGACTATTCATTGGACATCCAGTGATGGTGAGTCTTCAGATGAGCTTCCTGCTAAGGCCATGTTTTTGGCACTGTGGGATGCGCAGTATAAAAACTCCATGCGTATTGATCTTTGGACCAAGGATATGCCATATGATGAAATGAAACGTTTCTTTTATGAGACCTTGCAGACTTTAGGAGATACGTTTATCCGTTCGGCTGGCGGCGATCCTATGGCTGATAAAGTGATCGGTGATCTTCGTGATTATTGCGCGCATTTTGCAGAGAAAATGGAAGTTCTGGAACAACAACAATAGTAGATATTTAGTATATGAATTACTTTTTAGTAAAGTCTGAGCCTTTCAAATATAGCTGGGAGCAGTTTAATAAAGACGGACAGACCTTTTGGGACGGAGTGCGTAATTATCAGGCCAGAAATAATATAAAGGCTATGAAAGAAGGTGATCTGGTACTTTTCTATCATAGCAATGAAGGAAAAGAAGTAGTCGGTATCGCTAAAGTAGTCAAAGAATTTTATCATGATCCAACGACGGAAGATGAACGTTGGGTAGTGGTGGATCTTGCTCCTGTGGAGACGTTTAAAAATCCCGTGACACTGGAACAGATTAAAAGTGATACTCTGTTGCAGGATGTCGCATTAGTACGTCAGGGAAGACTTTCGGTTATGCCGTTGAAGCCGGAAGAATTCGACAGAATAGTAGAGCTGGGTAATCAGGGTATTTAGTATGATGATGGGGGAATTGTCTTCTCCGTCGCTTAATATAAATTTCCACCCGCAGGTCTTCTGACTTTTAAAAAGCTATAGGTATGAGTATATATCATTATAGAATACTCATATCTATAGTCTGATTTAATCCTTTTGTTCCAGCATTTTCAGCAGCTTTTTGATCCCCGTAGCATGCTGAGGTTTGATTTTTCCCGCAAGTATCAGTCTGAGCTCCCGACGTTGCAAAGCTTCATCATATAGTTTATGTTCTTTTTCTGTTTCCGGAATCAGCTCAGGTATAGGCTGTGGTTGTGTATGCTCGTCTACAGCTACAAATGTATAATACGCTTCATTAGATTTTACTTTTGTACCTAATGGCAGATTCTGAGCGAATACTTCCATCCGGACTTCCAGGGATGTATTAAAAGCGCGTGTCACCTGAGCTTCTATTGTTAGCACTTCTCCCAGTTTGATGGATCTTTTGAAAGATACATTGTCCACAGACACGGTGACCACAGGACTATTTGCATGTTTCTGAGCTGCCATTGCAGAACATATATCCATCCAGTAGAGCAGACGCCCTCCCATCAGATTATTAAATGTATTGGTATCATTGGGAAGAACAAGCTCGTTCATCACCATGTAAGATTCCTTTGCAGTTTTTGATTTCATATATTTTTACTTAACCATTCAATGGTCTGAATGTTTTGAATTGCTGGTCAATCAGATGCAGACTCTCTCTAAAAGGAGTAGGCCGGTAGTCTAACAGACGTTTTGCTTTTGACAGATCAAATCCGGTTTTGCGGGGTCTGTTGTCTGTTTGTCCTATCGTAGCGGCTGATATCTCGCTGATATATGTACGGTCAAAATTCCAGAAATCAGCTATCGTGTATACGGCCTCTGCAATGCTCATCATTTCTTCACCGGAGATATGAAAGATACCTGTTGGTTGCTTTTCAATAGCAGATTTGCAGGCTCTTGCCAGATCATCCACAAATGTAGGCATACGCCACTGGTCATTGACCACCTTTATCGCTTCTTGTTTACTGAGTTTATCTTTGGCCCATAATACCAGATTAGATCTTTTCTCATCGGCAATAATCCCATATACCAGGATAGTACGAAGTACTGCATACTTGCATTGAGTCAGCGCAAGAGCGCTTTCCGAATTGACTTTACTTCTACCGTAAGCACTTAAGGGATTCGTCGGATCATCCTCTTTATAAGGGCCGTTTTTTCCGTCAAATACGAAATCAGTGGAGAGATGGACAATATAGCTGTTATTCAGAGCTGCATATCTTCCTAATTGTGCTACAACATCAATATTCAGACGCTGGCATAGTTCAGGTTGTTCCTCACAGGCCTCTACGCTTGTTAATGCTGCGGTATGGATGATAGATGCCGGCTTATAGTGTTGCAGTATATTATCTAATGCCTCTGTATCCAGAATGTCCAGCTGTCTAAATGTGTAATCTGCTTTATTGGGATTACGGTTCTCTCCTTTAGAAGTAGCAATGACTTTATACCGGGAATCTGCAGATAAGAGATCTGTCAGTTTTTGTCCTAAAAAGCCGTTTGCGCCGGTGATCAGTACTGTAGTCTTGCTCATCTGCTGGATTAATTGGTAAACTGAAAATCTAATTTTTGTTGCTGTTTCATGATATTATCTATAACCATAAGTTCCAGTTCGATAATACCTTTTAAGGACAGATAATCGATTTTGTCAGCATCATCTGTCGGCATATGATAGTCAGGGTGTCCTCCGGTGTGAAAGAATAGTACCGGAATATCTTTTTTGTAGAAAGAAGTCTGATCTGATCCGCCATTGCCGTCGTGACCTG
This sequence comes from Sphingobacterium spiritivorum ATCC 33861, assembly GCF_000143765.1. Lineage (GTDB taxonomy): Bacteria > Bacteroidota > Bacteroidia > Sphingobacteriales > Sphingobacteriaceae > Sphingobacterium > Sphingobacterium spiritivorum. The sequence continues at coordinate 25,428 of NZ_GL379770.1, forward strand.
TATAATATTTGATAGCAGGTTTGATCCCTTCAAATATTTCCGGCCATTTTTTGCTCGTACCATATCCGATTACAGCTACTCCCTGTTGCGGATTATAGCGTCCTATCATATCCATATTCAGCATAGCTGTGATCTGATCTAATGGCAGGGTAGGGTGTTCTGTAAAATATCTGGAGCCGACGAGTCCTAACTCTTCCGCACCGAAAGCTATAAACAGCAGGTTGTAATTTTCTTTTATATTATTTGTGCTGTAATGACGAGCCATTTCCAGCAGAGCTGCTGTACCTGAGGCATTGTCGTCAGCACCATTGTGGATTTTGCCTACGCCCAAAGAATCTTTTGAGCTTCCCTGATGTCCGGTGCCAAGATGGTCATAATGTGCGCCTACTACTACTGTATATGGTGCTCCGTTATCTATAAATCCAATGATATTGTCTGCCTTTCGGATGCTGTCCGGCACTACTACACGGCGTACCTTTGCTGTAAATGTCTGACGGTAGCCTTTTTCTCCTTTCGGGGTCAGTCCGTACTTCCTGAATTGTTTTTCAATATAATCAGCAGCCTTTTTCACTTCTTTACTCCCTGTACCTCGTCCTTTCATCTTGTCTGAAGCCAGAAAATAAATGTGTTTCTTCAATATACTTTGATCGATTTCTTGTGCATAGCCCGTTTTTACTCCCAGTTGTAACAGGAAAAAAATAAAAACAGTTGTTAGGGTTAGATGACGTTTTAACATAGCGCAAAGATAGGAATGTTAGCGGATTGATGGAGAATAAAGGATTGCTTTAACAGAACTGTTGCAATTCTTTTACCTGATAAGGATAAATATTCAGGACAATTATGGGGTATCAAATTATCCTGAATATTCATGGATTATGTTTCAGAGGAATTTAGTCTTCCAGCATTTCGCTGTGGACACTTGATTTTTCCTCGTGTTCTACTTTGAAGTATCTTTTCTGGAACAAGAGTATTAACACCACACCTACTGATATAGCCGAGTCAGCTATATTAAAGATAGGACGGAAGAATAAGAACTCTTCTCCTCCCCATACCGGAAACCAGGTAGGGAAGTGTCCGCTGATCAACGGGAAATAAAGCATGTCTACAACTTTTCCATGGAAGATGGTTTCGTAACCGCCTCCTGCAGGGAACAATGTTGCCGTATTATACCAGGAGCTTTCGCTAAAGATCATTCCGTAGAAAGTGGAATCAATGATATTTCCGGTAGCTCCGGCCAGTATCAGTGCCACATTCATAATAAACCCTCTGTTGTATTTGTGCTTGATCATGTAATGAAGTCCGTATCCGATACCGGCTACAGCTATTATTCTGAACAGTGTCAGAAATAACTTGCCTGCTTCACCACCGAATTCCATACCATAGGCCATTCCATTGTTTTCAATAAAATGTATTTGAAAGTATTCTCCCAGAATCTTGTAACTCTGACCAATGGTCATGTTGAGTTTGACCCAGAACTTGGAGATCTGATCTATCAGCAGAATAATAACAATAAGAAGAATGGGTTTGGTATAGCCTTTCATATATGTCAAAAAGTGGATCCGGCTATCCGCCGGATCCACTTAGGGTTTGTTTAATTAATATTGTTTGTTTTTTGCTTCAATACTTAGCGTGGTATGAGGAACAGCCTTCAGTCTTTCTTTCTGAATCAATTTTCCTGTTTCACGGCATATACCATAAGTCTTGTTTTCAATACGTACCAATGCTGCTTCCAGATTGTCAATAAATTTCTTCTGTCTGGCCGCTAACTGATTTGTCTGTTCTTTTTCTAAAGTGGCAGAACCATCTTCTAATGTTTTATACGTACCAGCCGTATCATCAGTACCATTTGCGTTGCTGTTGTTTAATGATTTTGTTAACGAAGAAAGTTCTTCCTTAGCAACACGCAATTTTTCCAAAATAATGCTTTTGAACTCTTGCAGTTCTACATCGCTGTAGCGAGTTTTTTCTGTGTTATCTGCCATAATTTAAACTTTTACGATTAATACTGTTAGTTCTTTTTCGTCAATTTCTATTTTGTCTCCTGATACAAGAGTTTCTTCAAAATCCAGTGTATCTGCCAGAATTTCAGCGCAAATATACGATAAATTTTCTGTGGCTGCTGCAGTTATTTCCGCATCTGAAGTTAAGGTTACTTTAATTCTGTCCGTTACTTCCAGTCCTTTGTCTTTTCTCAGATTCTGAAGTCTGTTGATCAGTTCACGGGACAATCCTTCTTTTTTCAATGCTTCCGTGATATGTACATCTAACGCAACAGTCAATTTAGCCAGATTAGCCACTTGCCATCCTTCCACATCTTCTGCAATGATTTCCACGTCTTCCGTTGTAATGGTATAAGGCGTATCTGCTAATGCAATTGACCCTTCTTTTTCCAGTGCACTTATAAGGTCAGGAGTCAGATTATTAATTGCCGTTGTTACTAACTTCATATCCTTACCAACTTTCGAGCCAAGAGCTTTGAAATTGGGTTTTATTTTTTTCTTAATAATCCCCGTCGTGTCTGTGATAAACTCTATATCTTTTATATTCGTCTCAGAAAGAATAAGATCCTTTACTTTTTCAACTTTTTCCTGAAACGCATTATCCAGTACCGGAACGAGTATTTTATTTAACGGCTGGCGTACATTAATACCCGTTTTCTTTCTTAACGATAAGGTCAATGACGAAATATCCTGCGCAAGAGCCATTCTCTCTTCCAGTTCACGATCTACCAAATGCTCATGGTATTCCGGGAAATTGGCCAGATGTACAGATTCAACGGTTTCTTTTTTCGTTACTTCATTCAGATCCAGAAATAAACGATCCGAGAAGAACGGCGAGATCGGAGACATCAGTTTGGCTATCGTATTCAGACAGGTGTACAGTGTCTGGTAAGCGGAGATCTTGTCTTCTGAATATTCACCCTTCCAGAAGCGTCTGCGACACAGACGTACATACCAGTTGCTTAAGTGCTCATCCACAAAATTCTGAATTGCACGGGCTGCTTTTGTAGGTTCGTAGTCCGCAAAATACTCGTCTACTTCTTTCGTTAGGCTATTTAACAGTGAAATAATCCAACGGTCTATTTCAGGACGGTTTTCAATTGCAATATCAGGTTCTGTATAGGCAAATTTGTCAATATTTGCATACAAAGCGAAGAACGCATAAGTATTATACAATGTTCCGAAGAATTTACGTCGTACTTCATCCAGTCCTTCTGTATTGAACTTAAGGTTATCCCATGGAGCGGCATTACTGATCATATACCAGCGCGTAGCATCAGCACTGTAATGGTCGATTGTGGCAAACGGATCTACCCCGTTTCCGAGACGCTTGGACATTTTATTGCCGTTTTTGTCCAGTACCAGTCCATTAGAAACTACATTCTTGAAGGCCACGGATTTACGCAGCATTGTAGAAATAGCATGAAGGGTAAAGAACCATCCGCGGGTCTGATCGACACCCTCAGCAATGAAATCTGCAGGGAATGCGGACTCAAAGCCCTCTTTGAACGGGTATTCTTCACCACGAGCCAGCTTGTCGTGATCCAGTCCCCATTGTGCATAAGGCATTGCTCCGGAATCAAACCAGACATCGATCAGATCGGGTTCGCGGAACAACTTCTGACCGCCATCAGATACCAATACGATATCATCTACATAAGGACGGTGAAGATCCAGCGTTTCAGTACCGAACTTATCCAGATAAGCTTTATTTTTTGCTTTTTCATCTTCCGATAGTACTGCTGAAGTCAAAGAAGCCTCGAGTAATGATTTTAACTCCGGAAGTGAACCTATGCAGATTTCTTCATTTTCATCTTCAGATCTCCATATCGGAAGCGGTGTTCCCCAATAACGTGAACGGGAAAGATTCCAGTCAACCAGGTTTTCCAGCCAGTTACCAAATCGTCCTGATCCGGTTGCTTCGGGTTTCCAGTTGATCGTTTTATTTAATGATACCAGATCTTCTTTTACGGCAGTCGTACGGATAAACCAGCTATCCAGCGGATAGTACAATACGGGTTTGTCTGTACGCCAGCAATGCGGATAGGTGTGCTCGTATTTTTTTACATCAAATGCTTTGTTGTCCTCTTTCAGTTTGATGGCGATCAATACATCTGTAGGTCTGAAGTCTTTGTCTGCACGTACTGCATCCGAATAATATTCTTCTTTTACAAAACGTCCTGCAAAGTCAGTGATCTCTTTTACAAAACGTCCTGTTCTGTCTACTGTAGGAACTTCCTTACCATTTTCATCTTTTACCAGAATGCCGGGTACATCATTCTCCCTGGCGACTCTAAAGTCATCCGCACCGTAGGTAGGAGCAGCGTGTACGATACCTGTACCGTCTTCCGTTGTTACAAAATCGCCCGGAATGACACGGAAAGCTTTTTCCTGTAATTCTTCACTTGTGATATAAGGCAGTAACTGTTCATAGCGTAAGCCTACCAGCTCTTCGCCCGTAAACTCTGCTGCAATTTCCCATGGAATGATTTTATCCCCTAGTTTGTAATCCTGAAAGGAGGCTTCTTTACCTTCAGCTTTAAAGTGTTTGGTAATCAAATCTTTTGCCAGGATAACAGATACAGGACTTCCGGTGTATTGATTGAACGTTTTTATTTTGACATAAGAGATTTTCTTGCCAACTACAAGAGCTGTATTCGATGGCAAAGTCCATGGTGTAGTAGTCCAGGCAATAAATGCCACATCTTCTACAGCATCTTCCACCAGTTTTTCCATTGCCGGGTGGATCTGATCTTTGATCAGTCTGAATTCCGCAACGATTGTGGTGTCTTTTACATCTTTGTATGTTCCCGGCTGGTTCAGTTCGTGAGAACTAAGTCCCGTTCCTGCAGCAGGTGAATAGGGTTGTATCGTATATCCTTTATATAAAAGTCCTTTTTTATACAGTTCCTTCAACAGATACCACAGCGTCTCAATGTATTCATTTTCATAAGTGATATATGGATTTTCAAGATCTACCCAATATCCCATTTTAATCGTAAGATCATTCCATACATCAGTGTATTTCATGACTTCTTTACGACAAGCCGCATTGTATTCTTCTACGGATATTTTTTTGCCAATATCTTCTTTTGTGATACCTAATGTTTTTTCAACAGCCAGTTCTATCGGAAGTCCATGAGTATCCCATCCTCCCTTACGTTTGACCTGATAGCCTTTCAGTGTTTTATAGCGGCAGAAAATATCTTTGATAGAGCGAGCCATGGCATGGTGAATTCCGGGCATACCATTTGCAGACGGAGGTCCTTCATAAAAAGTATATGGTTTACTCGCGGGACGGTTACTAATACTTTTTTCAAAGATATTTTCACGTTCCCATCGTTCTAATATTTCTTTGCCGATCTCAGGCAAATTGAGCTGCTTATATTCCTTGTACATCAGTAATTTGTCTTCTGTTTTTAAGGTTGCAAATTTACGCATTTTTAATGAAAGGTGCTAAGTTTAGATGAATATCCATGAAAAAACAAATTATTAATAAAAACAAGGGGTTTTGCTGTGTTGAGCTAACCAGATAATCAATAATATTGCTTGATAAACAGGGTTTTAAATCCTTTTATTTTTTAAGAGACTGCGATGATATAAACGAACAGCGCCCTGAACTTTAAATTCAGGGCGCTGTTTATTTTATGTAAAATTACTTTTTATGCAGAAAATGAACTTCCGCACCCGCAGGTACTGGTCGCATTGGGGTTGTTAAACGTAAATCCTCTTGCATCCAGACCATTTCTGAAATCTACTTCCATACCAGCCAGATATAAGCCGTGTGCTTTATTCATAAAAATACGGATCCCCTCGATCTCGTATTCACTATCTCCTTCTTTCTTTTGGTCAAAACCTAATATATAGCTCATGCCTGAGCATCCACCGCCTTCGACACCAACACGTAAACCGAAGTCTTCCGAAATCTCTTGTTGGTCTCTTAGCTTCTTTAATTCCTTAACAGCACCTTCTGTCAGGGTAAGCGGAGCTTTCTCAACAATATTCTCTGTACTCATCGTTATTTATTTTAAAGTCAACTAAACAAAAATACATATTTTTAGCCAGTTTTGTGATGAAACACAATTTTTGACACTTTGTAAACATTATAGGGAGTATGGATTATATTGAATTTTTTAAGAATTTATTTTTAATTGCTTTTGGCGTTTGTGCAGGATTAATCCTTGCATTCAGGCTTGTGTGGCCCAAGGTAGAAGCGCTGATTATCAAAACAAAAATGCTGGATAAGAAAATGTCGGGGCAAAAGGGAAGTACAGGAGGAGAAAGAGAACAGTTAAAAGCCGGAGCATATGAAAGGTTGCTGTTGTTTACAAGCCGAATAGAACCCCGTAACTTAATAGCCCGTCATCTGGAGGATAATCAGCATGTGCGAACCTTGCATTTACGGTTGATCCAGGAAGTGGAAAATGAATTTCAATATAATTTTACACAGCAGCTGTATGTTTCTGCAGATGCGTGGGAAGCTGTCAGACTGCTAAAAGAAAATACAGTGATTCTGTTGAATAATGCGATGAAAGATCATACAGATACACAGGAAGTATATGCGGAAGAGGTTTTGAAATTTCTGAGTAATTTGCGTCCTGATCCTTACCAGACTACCCAATTGATCATCAGACAGGAAGCTAACCGATAAAACGTAGCCTTGCTGCTGTTAGAGAAAATTTGTTAAAAGATGATTTTATGCCAAAATCAAAATTATTTTGACGATTGATTGAAATAAATAAAATCTTGACACTGAATATTTTTAAGTATTGTACTATATTTGCATTTTCAATCTAAAAGTATAATAATTCACTATTTAAAAGAATAAAATGGAAAGAGATCAGGCCATATTTAATCTTATCAACGACGAGTTGAAGCGTCAGGAAGAGGGCATTGAATTAATTGCATCGGAAAACTTTGTTTCGAAGCAAGTTATGGAAGCGGCAGGTTCAGTATTGACCAACAAGTATGCAGAAGGCCTTCCGGGCAAAAGATACTATGGCGGATGCGAAGTCGTTGACGAAATTGAAACGATTGCCATCGATCGCGCAAAGCAATTGTTTGGTGCTGAATGGGTAAATGTTCAACCACATTCAGGAGCACAGGCGAATGCTGCGGTTTTCCTTGCTATTTTAAAACCGGGAGATAAGATTTTAGGTTTTGATCTTTCTCACGGCGGACACCTTACTCACGGTTCTCCTGCAAACTTTTCAGGTAAATTGTATGAGCCTGTATTCTACGGTGTAGAAAAAGAAACAGGACTTATCGATTATAAACAATTGGAAGAAACAGCACGTCGCGAAAAACCAAAAGTAATTATCTGTGGTGCTTCAGCGTATTCACGTGACTGGGATTATGCACGTATTCGTAGCATAGCGGATGAGATCGGAGCGCTGGTTGTTGCCGATATCTCTCACCCTGCGGGATTGATCGCACGTGGTTTGTTAAATGATCCGCTTCCTCATTGTCATATCGTTACTACTACTACTCACAAAACACTTCGCGGACCACGCGGAGGAATGATTATGGTAGGGAAAGATTTCGAAAATCCCTGGGGAATCAAGACTCCAAAAGGAGAAATCCGTACGATCACTCAATTGTTAGATCTGGCTGTATTCCCGGGTACACAGGGTGGACCATTGGAGCATACTATCGCTGCAAAAGCTATTGCTTACGGCGAAGCATTATCTGATGATTATATGAACTACATCGTGCAGGTGAAGAAAAATGCTGCAGCTCTTGCTCAGTTTTTCGTAGAAAGAGATTATAATATTATTTCAGGTGGTACGGACAACCATTTAATGTTGGTTGATCTTCGTAATAAAGATATTTCAGGTAAAGAGGCTGAAGCTGTATTAGGTAAAGCCGGAATCACAACAAATAAAAATATGGTTCCTTTTGATACGCGTTCACCTTTCGTCACTTCAGGTGTACGTTTTGGTACTGCTGCTATCACTACCCGCGGAATCAAGGAAACAGAGATTATTCAGATCGGTGAACTGATCGACAGTGCTATCAACAACCATGCTAACGATGCTGAACTGGATAAAATCCACAGCAAAGTGAGAGAAATGATGGCTGAATTTCCGCTTTACAAATAAGGAATAGCGATACATTAATGAAAGAGGCATTGTAATACGTTACAATGCCTTTTTTGATAAAATACAAGTGTAAAGCAAATGTGAAGAAATGTTAAAAAACAGTTCTTAAATTTGAATAACCAATTATTTTCTTTTGATTTGAAGTATCAAACAGAACAAAAAACTAAAATAAAATCGCCTATAGGGAAAATTTACTCTTAAAATTCAGTGCTTATTAATAGAATGCTAACTGTTAAATGTTGGGGAAAACGTTATGAAACTATTAAATAAAAAGAAGAGTGATCAAGAGTTAATTCATGCTTATATAGGTGGTGATGAATCGGGTTTGGAAGTTTTGCTGGACCGTTATAAATCAAAAATCTATACTTCTATTTATCTTCAGGTTAAGGATGAACATCTTGCGGAAGATATCTTTCAGGAAACCTTTATTAAGGTAATCAATACATTAAAGGCTGGTCGTTATAATGACGAGGGTAAGTTTTTACCCTGGGTGATGCGTATAGCACACAATATGGTAATCGACCATTTCAGACGCGAAAAGAGAGCTCCTTCTGTTGTAAATGCAGATGGTTTCGATATTTTCGAAGTGCTTCAGTTTGCAGATGATAATGCAGAGTCCAGGATGGTGAAAAATCAACGTGATATCGACTTGCGTAAAATTATACAACTGTTGCCTGACGATCAGAAAGAGGTGCTGATTATGCGTCATTTTTGTGAGATGAGTTTTAAAGAGATTGCGGATATTACTGAAGTTAGTATCAATACAGCTTTAGGACGTATGCGCTACGCATTGAGCAATCTCAGACGAATGATTGAAGAACATAATATGATTCTTCAGACAGGATAAGAATATATTTCAGATATTAGTATTATTAAGTATTTAATGATCAAGGTCGTCCGGTTGATAATTCTGCCGGACGATTTTTTTTACCTCTCCTTATATTTTCATCATTTTCGGAATAGGACAAGATGAACATTCGTCATGTGTAACTCACAAGTAAGAGTTCTTTTTGAGACATTCTGTCATTTTTGTATCTTAGGGGTTGCAAAAGTTGCGATCTGTAAGGATTGGAATACGATTTGATAAGATTTAGATATAAACAGAAAACAGAAAAGATATGTATATAATATTATTTGTGGGCATCATGATTGTTAGTTTTGTTGTCCAGTGGAGATTTAAGAATAAGTTTAAGCAGTATTCGGAGACACCTTTATCCAGCGGGCTTTCCGGAAAAGAGATCGCGCAGAAGATGTTAAATGATAATGGTATTTATGATGTGCAGGTGATATCTGTGGACGGACAGCTGACTGACCATTATAATCCACAGAATAAAACTGTAAACCTAAGCCCTGAAGTGTACGAGGGTAGAAGTGTGGCTGCGGCAGCTGTTGCTGCCCATGAGTGCGGTCACGCCGTTCAGCATGCTACGGCTTATTCATGGCTGCAGTTCAGATCGGCGATGGTGCCGGTAGTGGGATTTGCATCTAAACTGACTTCCTGGATTCTGATGGCGGGTGTTATTATGTTTGCCATATCTAAGGGAGGTAACTACTGGTTGCTTGCAATTGGTGTAGGTGCTTTGGCTATTACGACAGTATTTAGTTTTATCACTCTTCCAGTTGAGTTTGATGCTTCTAACCGTGCACTGGCCTGGTTGAATACCGCTGGTATTACGCATAGCAGGGAAGAACATGACGGAGCAAAAGATGCACTGAAGTGGGCTGCAATGACTTACGTAGTTGCTGCATTATCTGCATTAGTCACGTTACTTTATTATGCGTCCATTCTGATGGGGGGACGAAGAGACTAAACTCCTTCATCATTGTTTAATATTCAAAAGGCAAATGACTATCATTTGCCTTTTTGTTTTCAAAACAGACAAGGGTTGATTGATACAGAGCTGTCCGAAGCAAATCTTTACGTGTAAAGTATGTTATTCATTTCAAGGCAATTTTGTAACTTTGTCCCTTATCAAGAAAAAGACTTTCAATTATCATGTTTCAGAATCTTCAGGATAAACTAGATAGAGCCTTTAAAGTATTAAAAGGTCAGGGTAATATTACAGAAATCAACGTCGCGGAGACAATGAAGGAAATCCGTAAGGCCTTACTGGATGCGGACGTTAACTATAAAACAGCTAAGAGTTTTACAGATGATGTAAAACAGAAAGCGCTTGGTCAGAATGTACTGACCAGTATTTCTCCGGGTCAGTTGCTGACCAAAATCATGAATGATGAGCTGACCGAACTTATGGGCGGTGCAGTTACGGAATTAGATACATCAAAAAATCCGACCGTTATCCTTATTGCTGGTCTTAACGGGGCAGGTAAAACTACCTTTTCAGGAAAGCTTGCCAATTATCTGAAAGATAAAAAAGGAAAGAAACCTTTGTTGGTTGCAGGTGACGTATATCGTCCTGCAGCGATTGACCAGTTAGAAGTATTGGGTGGTCAGGTCGGTGTTCCTGTATTTGTGAATCGTGAATCTAATGATCCTATTGCTATTTCTCAGGCCGGTGTGGAAGAGGCAAAACGTAACGGTCATAATGTAGTGATCATCGATACGGCAGGACGTCTGGCTATTGATGAAGCACTGATGGTTGAAATTACTGCGGTAAAAGAAGCGACCAAACCTCAGGAGATCTTGTTTGTAGTGGATTCGATGACGGGACAGGATGCTGTGAATACGGCTAAGGCATTCAATGATCGTCTGGATTTTACAGGTGTGGTGCTGACTAAGTTAGACGGTGATACCCGCGGTGGTGCAGCTTTATCTATTAAATCTGTTGTCAATAAGCCTATCAAGTTTATCGGTACAGGGGAGAAGATGGAAGCATTGGATGTCTTTTATCCGGATCGTATGGCTTCCCGTATTCTGGGGATGGGTGACGTTGTATCTTTGGTAGAACGTGCTCAACAGCAGTTTGATGAGAAACAGGCAGCCGAACTTCAGAAAAAAATCCGTAAGAATAAATTTGATTTCAATGACTTTAAATCCCAGATTCAACAGATCAAGAAAATGGGTAATATGAAAGATCTGATGGGCATGATTCCGGGAGTAGGTAAGGCGCTGAAAGATGTAGAGGTAGATGATAATGCATTCAAGCCTATTGAAGCGATTATTGACTCTATGACTCCGTTTGAGCGTGAAAATCCGGATGCTATCGATCAGAAACGCCGAATTCGTATTGCCAAAGGATCCGGAACAGACATTAATGAAGTCAATAAACTGATGAAACAGTTTGGGGATATGCGTAAAGTAATGAAGCAGATGTCTAATCCGGCTATGGCTGCTAAAATGATGCGTAATATGCCTAAAATGCCGGGCAGATAGATGATATAACAACGGACACGTTTTTTTAAGTCATTAAAAAACGAGATTATAAAATTACAGGAAATAAGCAAAGTCTGTCAGACTTTGCTTATTTTAGTAATAAAAAAATGCTAATTTTGTGTTATGGATGATCCCGCACAGTTATCAGAATACGGCAAGATCCTTATCATTGCTTTGGTAGGAATCCTGTTGGTGTGTGCGACCATATTTCTTGCGAAATTAATTTCTCCTAAAAAGCCTAATCCCGAAAAATTGAGTACATACGAATGTGGTGAGGAATCTCAGGGAACCGCCTGGATTCAGTTTAATCCGCGTTTTTATGTTATCGCCTTAGTATTTTTATTATTTGATGTCGAATTGATCTTTGTATTCCCCTGGGCTACTGTGTTCGGTCAGAGTGAATTTATCAATGCTGACCTGCGTTGGGGATGGTTTACGATGGTCGAAATGGCTATGTTTCTGGGTATATTAGTTTTAGGATTAGTATATGTTTGGCGTAAAGGAGATCTGGATTGGGTGAAACCCACGCATGTGACACCATCCGTACAGGTGAATATTCCCGCCGGAGCTTATGAAGCATTGAATAATAAGACGTACGCTGTCCGTGATTATAAAGCGACAGCAGAAACTGCAGATGAGACATCCGATCAACCTAAGGTAGAAAGCAAACCGAAAATCGGGTTCAGACCTGCATTTAAAAAACCGGGAGCATCATCATGAGCATAGAAAATCAATTACAGAATAACGGTGTAGTAGTCGCAAAGCTGGATGACCTGCTTAACTGGGCCAGACTGTCATCCATGTGGCCTGTCAGTTTTGGTATTGCCTGCTGTGCAATTGAGATGATGGGGGCAATGGCCTCTACATACGATCTGGATAGGCTGGGTGTATTTCCAAGACCTTCTCCGCGTCAATCGGATGTTATGATCATTGCAGGTACAGTTACCTTCAAAATGGCGGATCGTATCCGTAAGCTCTATGAGCAGATGCCTGAACCTAAGTATGTAATTTCGATGGGTTCATGTTCTAATTGCGGAGGTCCTTACTGGCAGCATGGTTATCATGTGGTAAAAGGGGTGGACAGGATCATACCGGTGGATGTATATGTACAGGGCTGTCCTCCACGTCCGGAAGCATTAATTGGTGCATTTTTAGAATTACAAAAGAAAATAGAAAAAGAAAGTATTTTAGGTGAAACCTTGTTTCACGCTAGCGTATAAAAGATAAAATTATTTATGGCAAAAGATTTTTATGGTGAGTTGCAATTAGGGATTTTGGGCGGCGGACAATTGGGACGCATGGTCATCCAGGAAGCAATTAATTATAATGTTAATATACACGTCCTCGATCCGGACAAGAATGCTCCATGTCGCAAATTGTGTAACCGGTTTGAGGTAGGATCATTAAGCGATTTCCATACCGTATATAATTTTGGTAAAGATCTTGATATGCTTACTATTGAGATTGAAAAGGTAAATGTGGATGCACTGGAAAAACTGGAGGAGGAGGGCGTGCAGGTATTTCCGCAGTCACGTGTTATCCGATTGATCCAGGATAAAGGCTTACAGAAGCAGTTCTTCAAACAGAATGATATTCCTACAGCGCCTTTTCAGCTGATTTCTACAAAAGAAAATCTGCTGAATGCGAATATTAATATTCCGTATATCCAAAAATTGAGAAAGGACGGATATGATGGAAAAGGTGTGAAAAAGATTGCTTCACAAGAGGATCTGGAACATGCTTTTGAGGAACCAAGCATGATTGAGGAGTGGATTGACTTTGAAAAGGAGATTGCTGTAATCGTTGCCCGCAATGATAAGGGGGACATTTCTGCATTTCCCTTAGTTGAAATGGAATTCAACCCACAAGCTAATCTGGTCGAGTTTCTGATCTCTCCATCAACATTGAGTTTTGAAATTCAGCAACAGGCTGAGGAAATCGCTAAGAAGATCGCCAATGATCTGCAGATCGTAGGGTTACTGGCTGTCGAAATGTTTTTGACAAAGCAAGGTGAGATTCTGGTCAACGAACTTGCACCAAGACCTCATAACAGCGGACATCAGACAATAGAAGGAAACTATACTTCTCAGTTTGCGCAACATCTGCGGGCTATTTTTAATTTGCCTTTAGGCAATACCAGTACGCGTAGCAATGCCGTGATGATCAATCTGCTGGGAGAAGAAGGATACGAAGGATTGGCAAAATATGAAGGAATAGAAGAGATCCTGGATATGGAAGGTGTATATCTGCATTTGTATGGTAAAAAATATACAAAGCCATTCCGAAAGATGGGACATGTCTGTATCGTGAATGATAACAGAGAACTGGCGATCAGTAATGCCCGCAAAGTTCAGGAAATATTAAAAGTAAAAGCATAAAAATAATGAGTTTAGATAATAAGCCTTTAGTGGGTATAATAATGGGGAGTAAATCAGACCTTCCTGTTATGCAGGATGCGGTTGATGTACTTAAGACATTGGGTGTATCTTTTGAAGTGACTATCGTGTCAGCACACCGTACGCCTCAGCGTATGTTTGACTATGCTGCAAGTGCTGCGGAGCGTGGTCTCAAAGTGATAGTGGCAGGTGCAGGCGGAGCTGCTCATTTGCCAGGTATGGTAGCTTCTATTACACATTTGCCTGTTATCGGTGTACCTGTTAAATCTTCAAATTCCATTGATGGCTGGGATTCCGTACTATCCATTCTGCAGATGCCGAATGGTATACCTGTAGCAACAGTAGCGTTGAATGCGGCAAAGAATGCCGGTATTCTTGCAGCTCAGATTCTGGGTACATCGGATTCTGAACTGACGCAGGCACTTATCCGATTCAAAAAGGAATTGGGAGACAAGGTTGAGGAAACGGCCCTTGAAGTCGAGAACATGAAATTCTAAATAGAAACAAAAAAGGGAAGTGCGAACTTCCCTTTTTTGTTTTTATCTGACCTTTGTTAAGGTGTTTTCTACGTAATCGTAACTCTTTTTGATGCTGGCAAATTTGTCAGCCATATAGATGTCGTCCTGCTCTACGAAAGCATACTTCAGACCCGATTTGTCTGCGTATTTGACAATGTTCGTAAAATCTATATTGCCGGTACCAACTTCCGCATATTTGATTTCCTTTATAATATCCCCGAATCCGAGTTTGTCCTGTTCACCTCCTACTATTGGTTTGGTAAAGGCTTTGTCCATATCTTTCACGTGCCACATAGAGAAGCGGTTTGGATATTTTTCAAAGTAAGATTGAGGGCTTAATCCTGATTTTTCAATCCAGTAAAGATCGAGTTCAAAATCTACAAGTTCTGGTTCTGTAAATGCAATCAGGATATCTAATCCTTTTGTTCCGTTAGGCTGATCTCTGAACTCCCAGAAATGGTTGTGATAACCCATCTTAATACCGGATTTTTTGGATATTTCTCCGGCTTTATTGAGTTGTTCTGCGGCGTATTGGTAATCTGCAGATTTTAAAGCATTGATGTCAAACATAGGCGTTACCGGAGCGACGACATAAGATTGGCCTAATTCTTTGGCAATCTCTACATAGCGTTCGACGCTTTCTTTATCTTCATGATTTTTGCTCAGGTATTTTGACAGATCATAATGTCCACTGTGTGTTTCCAGATTATTATCGTCTAATAGCTTTTTAAAATCCTTGATCGGTAATCCGAAAAATTCTCCTTTGGCCACATCTACACCAAATGTCTCGACGTGTTTGTAACCAATTTTTGCGATCTTCTCAATTGTTCCCTTTGCATCTTTTGCCAATTCATCCCTTAGGGTGTACAATTGGATTCCGATATGCTGGAAAGGTCCTTCTGCGATCTTTTTGGATTCACAGGAAAGAAGATACGGACTTAAAAAAGCTGCTGAAACACCGACACCAGCTTGTTTTAAGAATTTTCTCCTAGATTTGTTCATAGTTTGTTTTTTAAGATAATCCAATGTCAATTTACACAATATAAAACTAAATAAAAAGAGCCCTTAATTTTAAGGGCTCTCATTATCTGAAATATCAGGACTTAGACAGTCATAATATCTTTTTCTTTCAATTCGGCCAGTTTATCTACCTGTACGATGAAACTATCTGTTAGTTTCTGTACTTCAGCTTCACCAACTTTAATTTCATCTTCTGAAGCACCGTCATTTTTAAGTTTTTTGATAGACTCGTTTGTATCCTTACGGATGTTACGAATAGCTATACGTCCTTTTTCAGCTTCTTCTTTCGCTTTTTTTACAAGGTCACGTCTTCTTTCTTCAGTTAATGCCGGTACTACCAGACGAATTACAATACCGTCATTTTGTGGATTAAGACCCAGATTAGAGTCAATAATTGCTTTTTCGATAGCACTTATCAATGATTTTTCCCAAGGTTGGATAACAATTGTGCGTGCATCTGTGGTATTGACATTACTTACTTGTGCTAATGGGGTAGGGCTTCCGTAATAATCTACAGAAATACCATCTAACATAGACGGGGATGCTTTACCTGCACGGATTTTTGTCAATTCAGACTCCGCGAATGATACTGCTTTAGTCATTGAATCCTTACAGTCATCAAGTTGAAGAGAAATCAGTTCGTTCATATTATGTTTGTTATATTTTCTTATGTATTATTAGCGGACAACAGTTCCTACGTGTTCTCCGTTAGCCAGTTTTTTCAGGTTGCCTTCTTTGTTCATATCGAATACAATGATAGGCAGGTTGTTTTCCTGACAAAGTGTGAATGCTGTCATATCCATCACATTCAATCCTCTTTCGTAAACTTCGGTGAAAGAAATCTCGTCAAAACGGGTGGCTGAAGGATCTTTTTCAGGATCTGCTGTGTATATACCGTCTACACGTGTACCTTTCAGTACTGCATCTGCATTGATTTCGATAGCTCTTAATGAAGCTGCTGTATCTGTTGTGAAGTACGGATTTCCAGTACCAGCTCCGAAGATGACAATTCTTCCTTTTTCCAGATGTCTTACTGCTCTTCTGCGAATAAAAGGTTCACAGATCTGTTCCATCTTGATCGCTGTAAGAAGACGTGTTTTTAACTCGACTTTTTCAAGTGCATCCTGAAGAGCCATACTGTTGATCACTGTTGCCAGCATTCCCATGTAATCTGCCTGAACACGATCCATACCAGATTTTTCAGCACTTAATCCTCTGTAGATATTACCTCCTCCAATAACGATTGCGATTTCCATACCCAGGCTATGGATTTCTTTGATGTCATTGGCATATTGTCTGACACGGTGAATGTCGATGCCGTAATTCTGTTCGCCCATTAAGGCTTCTCCGCTGAGTTTGAGTAGGATGCGTTTATATTTCATGATTTTCTTTTGGAAGTTTTCCAAAAGCCAAAGATATGATAATTTTTTTAATCCCTTTATTGCCTGTTTGAAGAAAATCAACCTTTTTTGACCTTCTCAATTACTTCATTGTAGTAACTCTCATATTTGGGCATAATATTGCTCAGCTGGAAGTCTTTAGCGCGGTTGAGTGCGGCCTCTTTAAACTGTAGAAGTCTGTCACAGTCTTCCAGTACGCTGATGGCATTTGCGGCCATTTCGTCCACATTACCTACGTCACTGAGATATCCGGTCACACCATTGACATTCAGTTCCGGCAGACCTCCGGTATTGGTCGAGATGACAGGCACTTTACAGGCCATAGCTTCCAGGGCTGCCAGTCCGAAACTTTCGGAGCTGGACGGCATCAAAAACAGATCGGAAACGGAAAGTATTTCTTCAATAGCATCCTGTTTACCTAAGAAACGTACATCCTGACATACATTGAGCTGACGGGATAATTCTTCCGCGTTTCTTCTTTCCGGTCCGTCGCCTACCATGAGCAGTTTGCTTGGGATTTTTTCATTAACTTTCTGAAAGATTCGAATCACATCATCTGTCTTCTTTACTTTACGGAAATTGGATGTGTGTATTAGGATACGCTCATCAGAAGGAGCAATAGCTTTTTTGAAGTGTGAACGATCTTTATTGCTGAATCTTTCCAGATCAATAAAATTAGGAATGACCTGAATATCTTTATTGATATCAAAGTATTCCAGTGTTTGTGACTTTAGATTTTCAGATACTGCAGTTACACCATCAGACTGGTTGATAGAGAAGGTCACGACAGGGCTGAAGCTTTTATCTTTACCTACCAGGGTAATGTCCGTACCATGCAGGGTCGTAATGACAGGTATATTAATACCATAAGTGGCCAGGATCTGCTTTGCCATAAAGGCTGCTGAAGCATGTGGAATAGCATAGTGTACGTGTAGTACATCGAGATTTTCGAACCTGACGACATCTACCAGTTTACTGGCAAGGGCAGATTCGTATGGTAAGAAATCAAAGAGTGGATATTGTGATACGGCAACCTCATGATAGAACAGATTCTCAGAGAAAAAATCCAGACGGGCAGGTTGACGGTATGTAATAAAGTGTATCTCATGACCATTTGCGGCCAGAGCTTTACCTAATTCTGTAGCAACCACACCACTTCCTCCAAATGTAGGGTAACAAACTATTCCTATTTTCATGTTCAAAATTTATCTGATGCAAATTAAAGATTATTTTGGACAGGAGAGGATAACTTAATTGCCATAATTCTGCAAAATTTTTGAGATCGTAACGTAAATCGGGTCTATAGATTAAAATAGTAAATATATAATCCACTTGCTAACAGGATTTATTATGTAAATTGGGATATTATTTTATCTGTTTATGAAACATGTATGTGTGTCTGAATGAACGCTTACACGTATAAACTGCATCTGCCGGTTAGTGGATGCCTATTGAAAAGTAAATTATATATGAAAACATTCGTCAGCGATCTTTCAGGCAATCCGTATCCTATAAGAGATAAGGTGCTTGGCTCTACTCTCAGAAATGCAATTGTGCAATTGATTCAGGAAGATCATCAGGGATTTGACCGTGATAAATGCTTGTCTACAGGTGAATTGGATTATTATAAAGAAAAATATCTGTCTTCTATTCTTAAAAAGGAAATCGGAGAGCTCACGCAACTTGATCAGATGGTACTGGATAGTCTGAAGAATAATGAGCTTATATCTGCGTCTCTAGATCAGGAACAGGATACCATGAATTTTGGAGATAAAGTCTCAGACAAAGTTGCTGAGTTTGGTGGAAGCTGGACATTTATTCTTTCTTTCATTGCTTTTCTGATTTTGTGGATTTTGCTGAATATATACTGGTTAAGTAACAAAGGTTTTGACCCTTATCCATTTATTTTACTCAATCTGATCCTGTCCTGTATAGCAGCATTGCAGGCTCCTGTGATTATGATGAGTCAGAACAGGCAGGAGGAGAAGGACCGTGAAAGGGCTAAGAACGATTATATGGTCAATCTGAAAGCTGAACTTGAAATCCGTGCACTGCATGAGAAGATCGATCATCTGATTATCCATAAGGAACAAGAGCTGGTAGAAATGCAGCAGTTTCAGGTGGATGTTATTAAAAATCTGATTGAAAAGATCGATAAACTTGAAAGCAAACTGAATAAATAGGAACTGCCTGTTAAACTTTCTATTTTTGTGTAATGATAGCTAATAAAGAGATTCTGCTTACAGAGCTTGTATTCAAATTTTCCAGATCCGGTGGTGCCGGAGGTCAGCATGTCAACAAGGTATCTTCCAAGGTACTTCTGCAGTGGGATGTGGCCGGGAGTACAGTTTTTTCTGAGGATCAAAAAGCTATTCTTTTTCATGCGCTCTCTAATCGAATTAATAAAGATGGAGTATTGCAGTTGGAAAGTGATAATGACCGCTCTCAGCTGAAAAATAAAGAAATCGCAATTCAGCGGTTTCTGACCATTGTAGACACGGCGCTAATACCAGTTAAAGCCAGAAAAAAAACGAGAATCCCTTATTCTAAAGTCGTTGACCGTCTGGACAGGAAGAAGAGACAGTCTGAACTAAAAAAATCCAGAAGCAAGAAATTTGATGACTAATCGTTGATACAATAAAATTCTTTTTTAAATTTATTTTATTGATATTCAGTTTGTTATGAATAAAACTAAAAAATTAGTTGTAAAACTATTTTTTTAGTTTTAAACTTGTTTTATAATCGATTACTGGCAATATTGTCTTATTATTCATAGAGTTATGGACGAAATCAAAGAACTTACAAAAGCAGAAGAACAAATTATGCATGAGGTTTGGGAGATAAATGGCGGATTTGTAAAAGACGTTATCGAACGCCTTCCGGAACCGAAGCCTGCATATAATACCGTGTCTACTATCGTGCGGATATTGGAAACCAAGGGTTTCCTGATGCACAAATCCTATGGCAAGAGTCATCAATATCTGCCTAAGATTTCCAAAGAAGAGTATAAGAAAGTAATTACGGGTAAATTGTTGAACAATTATTTCGATAATTCAGCGAAGAGTATGTTGTCCTTCTTTCTTGAAGAGGATAAACTGAATCTGAAAGATGTAAATGAATTGTTGGAGATAATCGCCAAACAGAAAAAATAACCAAGCGGATCTACATTATTATAAACAAAAGTATTATGATGACTTACCTGATCATGGCCAATTGCAGTATGCTTGTATTGTATATGTTGTACTACCTGCTGCTAAGAAAACTTACTTTTTTTCAGTGGAACAGAGTTTATCTGATAGGAGCATTATTAGTTTCCCTGATTGTACCAGCACTGCAGTTTATGGATTTTTCCGATAGCGTATATGCCGCCGATATTATTCCTGTAATCAAAATGAATATGATCGCTGTGCAGGGAGACGTCATTGTGTTGAATCCTAAACCTTTCACATTCAGCATGACTGTGGTGTACTGGATAACTGTAGCTGTGGCCGTTGTTTATTTTCTAATCAGATTACTGCGTATTTTCAGATTATTCAAAAAGCAAAATCCGAACATGTCTTTTTCGTTTTTGCAACAGATCTATGTTGGTGATGCAGTCGCAAATGCTTCTCTGATCTATGCACATGAAGATGTCCACGTGAAACAACGACATACTTACGATATCCTGTTTGTAGAGATTGTCCGCATTTTCAACTGGTTCAACCCTGTACTATACTTTTATATTAAGGAATTAAAATTTCAGCACGAATGCATTGCTGATCAAATCTGCTCCGGACAGGACAAGCGTTCCTATGCGGAAGTATTGGTAGCGAACGCAATGAGTGTGCCTGCTCATGTAATGTTTCATGAGTTTTCTAATCAATCATTTTTAAAGAAAAGAATTATGATGTTATTTCAGAACAGATCAAAATCCATCAATAGGATAAAATACGTGTTGCTACTTCCTTTAACCGTTGGCTTAGGCGTTACAGCATTAGCTTTTAATAAGACATCAGATGTTGTCAAGACAGATCTGGTATCTAAGGTAATGGATGTGCATCTTCCTCTACCAGATGCGTCTGGTCTGCAGCAACAAGCGGTAGATTTACAGTATGATAAACCTGCGCAACAGCAAGAACCGGTCGTAAAGACTGCCGAAGTTCTTCCTGAGCCTCCGGGGGGTATGAAAGCCTTTATGACATTTATAGGACAAAACTATGTCTATCCAAAAGCTGCTGTTGACAATAAAGTAACAGGGCTTGTAAATATTGCCTTTATTGTTGAAAAAGATGGGTCTCTGTCAAATTTTAAGATTACAAAAGATATGGGCTATGGTACAGGAGAGGAAGCTATACGAGTACTTAAAATGGCGGAGAAATGGAAGCCGGGATTAAATAATGGTAAAACGGTAAGAGTTGCTTATACAATTCCTTTGAGATTAGCGGCTGCCAGCGCCGCACAAAATACCGAAACAGAACAGCGGGATATTTCTCCAAAAGCAGGTGTACCTAGCCCTCCGGATGAGTATATAGTTTTAACGAAAGTTGAAAAAGGTCCGGAGCCGACAGAAGGTTTTCAGAAATTTATGATGTTTATCGGGAATAATTATCAGTATCCAAGTGAAGCCGTGAAATCAGGTGTAAATGGTAAAATACTACTCACTTTTGTCGTGGAGAAAGATGGTTCACTGACAGATTTCAAAATCGCACAAGACCTGGGATATGGAACAGGTGAAGCTGGACTGGCTGTGTTAAAAAAATACAATCAGAAATGGACTCCCGGGGTTCAAAACGGGAGACCGGTCAGGGTAATGTATACGCTGCCAATACAACTCAATACAGTGGACTAAATTTGTGCTTAGCTGAAAAAATCCCGATACAATCGAATTGTATCGGGATTTTTTATGGTAGTGGCTTTTATTTTTAGTTGGCCTTGATTAATTCGGTCTGTAGTGTAATAGTTTCAAATTCCTCAATTGGGTAATTGGATTCTATCATTTTGATAAGCAGTTCTGTTGCTATTTTACCCATCTCTACCGCAGGTTGTCTGACAACATTCATAGTCGGGGAGAAAAGACTCACGACATTTGAATTGGTAAAGCCTGATATCGCAATTTTATTAGCCAGTTCGGGATTTTTAGATTTCAAAGCCATTAAGAAACCGGTAGACAGACGGTCTCCTGATATAAATATGGCATCGAAATTCTGTTCTAAAAGTTCATCTACAACATTTTCCAGTTCATTGAGGTTCATACCTCCGTACAAACAATGTTTTACCAGATCCTCATTAAACGGGATGTGGTATTTTTTCAATGCATCCTGATAGCCTTTTAACCGTTCCCGTGTAATAGAAAGATTTTTGGCATTGTTGAGATGTGCAATTTTTCTTTTTCCGGACAGGATCAATTGTTCTGTGGCCGCAAAAGCTCCTTTATAATTGTTGACAATGACCTTGAACGTATCGAAATCCTCCGGCACCCGGTCAAAGAATACGATAGGAAATCCTCTTTCATATAGTTTTCTTAGGTACGAGATATCTTCTGTCTCGGAAGCTAAGGCGATCAGCAATCCATCTACGGATCTGGAACTCAGATATTCTACATTGAGTTTTTCTCTTTCAGCCGATTCATGGGTCTGGGAGATCATCACATTATAATTTTTCTGATAGGCAACAGACTCTACGCCGTTAATGACCTGAGAGAAAAAATTGTTTGCAATTTCACTGAGTACAATCCCGATAGAATAGCTTCTTTTTTCTTTGAGACTTCTGGCTATAGGGTTGGCACGGTAGTTAACTTTTTCGGCATACTCTAATACGATTTTCTTAGTTTCCGGACTAATTTCATAGCTATCTCTTAGTGCTCTGGAGACTGTAGAAGTAGATAGATTAAGTGCCTGAGCAATATCCTTGATCGTATAGTTTTCAAATTTCATTCCTAACAAATATAAGCAATGTTGGCAAGATTACGGCAAAATGGGATTTCGTATTTTCTGACCGCAATCGATGTCGGGAACGATTGCATAACTTTTGGTTCAAAAACGGCTTCTACTGGAATTTACTTCGCATTTTTGTGATATGATAACCGATTATAAGAATTAGACAGATAACCGTAACTAATTGCCTTCTTCTTATTAAAAAAATAATAACATCTATTAATTCAAACTAATCACTTATGAGTAAAGTGCTTATGCTATTAACTGCTTTTTGTCTGTCGATAGGGGTTTCTTTTGCCCAGAACAGACAATTGCAAGGTACAATCAAGGCTGCAGACTCGGGGCAAACGTTATCCGGCGTCAGTATAAAAGTTCTTGGTACCAATGTCAGTACCAGTTCTGACAATAAGGGGAATTTTAAAATTAATGTGCCGGTTCAGGGCGGGACACTTCAATTTTCCTATGTGGGGTATACCACACAATCCGTACCCTTCAAAACCGAGTCAACTCTCAACATCTCTCTGCAGACTGTGACGAATGCACTGGAAGAAGTGACCGTCAATGTGGGGTATGGCGTTGTCAAGAAAAAGGATCTGACAGGTGCTGTGGCGTCCGTGAATGCGGATGTCATCTCTAAAGCTCCGGTCGCATCGGCTTTGGAAGCTATACAAGGGCGTCTTTCCGGTGTGAATATTTCCAGTACGGAAGGTTCCCCGGATGCCGAAATGACGGTGCGTGTACGGGGTGGGGGCTCTATCACAGGAGATAACTCGCCACTCTACATTGTGGACGGATTCCCGGTAACGACTATCGCTGATATTGCACCGTCGGATATCGAATCTATTGATGTCCTCAAGGATGCATCTTCAACTGCGATCTATGGTTCCAGAGGTGCGAATGGGGTTATTATTGTGACGACGAAGACCAGCAAAACAGGTAAATTTTCTGTGAGTTACAATGCTTTTGGCGGTGTTCGTAATATTGCAAATACGCTGGATGTATTGCAGCCGCTGGACTATGCCAGGTGGCAGTATGAACGTGCTTTACTGACCAGGAGTATCGATACCTATACCAAATATTTTGGCAACTTTCAGGATATAGACCTCTATGACGGAGTGGCAACGAATGACTGGCAGGATATTGTATTTGGTCGTACAGGTAATACTTTTAATCAGAATGTGAGTCTGAGTGGCGGTGGTGAGAAGACGAAGTACAGCTTTAGTCATAATTTTATCAAGGATAAGGCTATTATGGTGTCTTCAGGATACAATCGCCAGAATATCAATTTTAAGCTCAATCATAAGCTGCATAAGCGCGTAACACTGGATCTTGGTTTCCGTTTTTCGGATATGAAGATTGACGGGGGAGGTGCTAATGAGCAGAATGAAAAATCGTCTGCAGATTCGCGTTTGAAAGCGGTAATGGTATATCCCGGTATCCCTGTGCAGGGCTTAACGGATTCGGAAGAGACTGATGAGGGCTTTAATTTATTTGATCCGCTGACTTTTATCGCTGACAATGATCAGCTTCAGAAGCGTCGCAGTTACAATTTAAATGGTAGTATAGGTTGGGAGATCGTGGATAATCTCCGATTCAAGACTGATTTTACCTTTGATGACGGAAACAATTCCAATGATCGTTTTTATGGTAAAACGACCTACTATGTGCGAAATACTCCTGAAGATAAGAATCAAAATCTGCCTGCTGTGATCTTGTCTAAGATATCCCGGCAATCTATCCGGACGGCGAATACCCTGAACTATGATTTCAAAAGCCTGCTGAATAAGGATCACAATCTGAATGTACTGTTGGGTCAGGAATATATTTTTACGAAATCCAATGCATTGACAAATACGGTTCACGGATTTCCGTCGACCTTTACTTTTGATCAAAGCCGAAAACTAACCGCTCAGGGTAAACCATTTTCTACCGAGAATTTTTTCAATGCAAATGATATTTTATTATCCTTCTTCGGTCGTGCTAACTATGATTTTCGCGGAAAGTATCTGTTAAGCGCTACCTTCCGTGCTGATGGTTCATCTAAATTTGGTCCGGGTAATAAGTGGGGATATTTCCCTTCCGTTTCCGGAGCATGGAGAATCTCTGATGAGGCGTTTATGGATGCTTCAAAATCCTGGCTGAATGATCTGAAACTAAGGCTGAGTTATGGTACTGCAGGTAATAACAATATTCCTACAGGACAGATCGATCCTACATTTACCGTAACACCTACCTCCTGGATTAACGGATACAGCAGTTTCTGGTCTACTTCCAAGATCATGTCCAATCCGGACCTGAAGTGGGAAACAACTATTACCCGAAATCTGGGATTAGACTTTAGCTTATTTAATAGTCGTGTAACAGGTACAGTAGAAGCTTATCTCAATAAAACGAAAGATTTGCTGATAGACTATCCTATTGCAGGAGTGGGATATGACAGCCAGTACCGTAATATGGG
The DNA here is from genome assembly GCF_000143765.1 of Sphingobacterium spiritivorum ATCC 33861. Lineage (GTDB taxonomy): Bacteria > Bacteroidota > Bacteroidia > Sphingobacteriales > Sphingobacteriaceae > Sphingobacterium > Sphingobacterium spiritivorum. Next base: position 50,567 of record NZ_GL379770.1, read on the forward strand.
AGAAACGCAGAATAAAGGTATTGAAGTTGCTTTAAACTGGGCTGCTGTCAAATCTAAAGATTTTGATCTCAATGTATCGGCAAATATTAGTTTCAACAGAAACCGTGTTAATTCTCTGGGACTTCTGAATGCGATTAACTGGCCTTCGAGATGGGCTTCTACAGAGATCGGGTCGGATTACTGGGTGCAACCGGGCGCTGCTGTCGGCCAGATGTATGGCTATAAGTCAGCCGGCCGATATGAGGTATCTGATTTTACCGGATACGATGCTGCAAAAGGTATATGGACACTCAAAGAAGGAGTTGCTACAGCTAATGATGTGATCGGTACGATTCGTCCGGGATCTATGAAACTGGAGGATCTGAATGGAGATGGTAAAATAAACGAAAGTGATAAGACGATTATTGGTAATGCCAATCCTAAACATACCGGAGGTTTCTCGATCAATACACGGTATAAGAATTTTGATCTTACAGCACTTTTCAACTGGAGCTTCGGGAATGACATCTATAATGCCAATAAGATTGAATATACCCAGACCAGTAAGTATCACTCCCGTAATATGATCTCTATTATGGAAGAAGGTCAGCGCTGGACGAATCTGCTGCCTGACGGAACCATCAGTAATGATCCTGTTCAGCTGGCAGCCATGAATGCAAATACAACGCTGTGGTCGCCACTTACCAAACAGTTTATTTTCAGTGACTGGGCTGTAGAAGACGGTTCGTTCCTGCGGTTGGGTACATTGACATTGGGATACACATTTTCGAATGAACTGCTACAAAAGGTCAAAGTAAAGAACCTGCGTATATATGGTACAGGGTATAATCTGTTTCGTATCACAAACTACAGTGGCTTTGATCCGGAAGTATCTACCAGAAGACAATCTGCACTTACACCGGGAGTAGATTACTCTGCTTATCCTAAAAGTCGCTTGTATGTGGTAGGGATAAATCTGAGCTTCTAAGGATTGATATCAATTAATGATCAAAAAATTTTAGAGATGAAAAAGACATTTTATAAAATAGCATTTGCAGCAGTATTGGGGACTTCTCTGGTGTCTTGTAATAAACTTCTGGATGCACCTGTACAGTCAGCGATGGATGAGTCTGTTATTTTTTCTTCACCTGTACTGGCAGAAGGTGCAGTAGCAGGAATCCTGCAGTCATTCGGAGAGACAAATTCATATCGTGGGCGTTACCTTGTTTATTACGGTATCAATACCGATAATGAAGTTGGAAATTCACTGAAAAATACGACTGATGAAAAAAGTCTGTTAGCTAATTATCAGACGAATGCAAATAATACCCAGATGAATACAGACAATAATGCCTGGGCTAAATTTTACGAGGCTATTGAGCGTGCTAATCTGGCTATCCGTGGATTGCGTGCATACGGAAATATTGAAAATAATGCACAATTGGCTCAGATTCTTGGGGAAGTGCTGGTCTTGCGTGCTGTGGTTTACAACGATCTTGTAAAGGGATGGGGAGATGTACCGGCACGATTTGAGCCTTTAACATCTGCCAATACGTATGTTCCGAGAAGTGACAGGGATATTATTTACAAACAAATACTGGCCGATCTCAAAGAGGCCGAAAATTATCTTCCATGGCCTAACGGCAATACAAAGACACAGTCTGTAGAGAAGGTGAATAAGGCATTTGCAAAGGGATTGCGCGCACGTATAGCGCTGGCTGCCGGTGGATATGCACAGCATGCCGACGGGGTGCGCCTGAGCCGTGATCCGGATCTGGAACGCACAAAGATGTATCAGATAGCGAAAGAAGAATGTCTGGATGTGATCAATAGCGGCACATTGAGACTTTTAGGTTTTGAAGAAGTGTTCAGAACACTATGTCAGGAAACGAATCTGGCGGGTAAAGAGTCTATGTGGGAGATCCCGTTCTCTGAAGGCCGCGGGCGTGTATTGTTTGATCTGGGTGTAAAACATACGACTACAGATAAATATACTATGCAGAATAAAGGCGGTACCAATGGTCCGAATCCGATTATGTGGTATGAGTATGATAAGGATGATGTAAGACGTGCTGTATCTGTGGTGCCTTATGAGTGGACAAATGGCAAACAGGTACCTACAAATCTGAATAAGTGGTATTTTGGAAAGTACCGTTATGAATGGATGAAGCGCGTGGTAACTTCTACCAATGATGACGGGCTCAACTGGATGTATATGCGGTATTCAGATGTAGTACTCATGGCTGCAGAAGCGGTAAATGAGCTGGATGGTCCGCAGGCTGCTGCTGCATATCTCAAAATGATCCGGGATCGTGCATTCCCGACACATCCCGAAAAAGTAACGGCATATATGTCTGCTGTAACGGTGAGTAAAGAAGCCTTTTTTAATGCCATTGTTGACGAGCGCTCCTTAGAGTTTACAGGAGAGATGCTGAGAAAGGGAGACCTGATCCGCTGGAACCTGCTCTCTGCCAAGCTTAATGAAGCCAAACAAAAGCTTCAACTACTGGAAAACCGCCAGGGCAGATATGCAGGCTATCCTAAAAATATATACTATAAAACATTGGCAGATGGTGAGTCTGTGGGAATTTATGGTCTGGAATCCGGAGATACGGATGCAATAGGAGCTACATACGGCACATCTAAAACCTGGAAGCTGGCTGCTGATAATGATCAGGTCGCTTACTGGGACGCGATGTTCCTTCGGGATCCGAATCTGCAGCAGTTCTGGCCTATATGGCAGTTCTTTATTGAGGCCAGTAACGGACAACTGACAAATAGTGGTTACAATTTCTAACTGTTTTAAAGATTAGATATTATGAAAGTACATTTAAAAAAATACGCTATATACGGGCTGTTAGGAGTTTCTCTCTCTTTATCGGGTTGTTCCAAAGACGCTCTGGATGTGATCAAAACACTGGATACGGATCAGTCTTTTTCACCTGTAGGTTTAACCGCTATTCTGGATGGTAAGACTTCTATCGTATTGACGTGGACAAAGGCGATCAATGCAGAGGCTTATACGGTTGAATTGTCTGAAAGTGCAAATTTTGAAGGAACTCCTTTTAAGACCATTGAAAATATTAAGATCAGCGAATTGCCTTACACTATTCCCGGTCTGTCCGGAGATACGGAATACCATATTCGTGTTAAGGGAACTATGACCGGTAAGGAAGATTCGAAGTGGGTGTCAACAACATTAAAGACTGCATCTGAGCAGATTTTTAATCCGGTGGATCTGACCACTATTACAGCTAAGTCTGTGGTATTGAGCTGGCCTGCCGCTGCTGCGGTTACCAGTATAAGTCTTTCTCCCGGTAATATCCAACGCACACTGACGGCTAATGAGATAGCGAAAGGTTCGGCATTGATTGAAGGCCTGATCCCGGAGACAAGCTATAGTGCGATATTGCTGAATGGAACAAAAACAAGAGGTACTGCGATCTTTAAAACGGGGATAGATATAGGAGATGCTATTCTGGTGACTTCTGTTGCAGAATTAACAGCTGGTATTGCATCTGCCAAAGGAGGGGAAACTTTTGCGCTGACGGGAGGTAACTATGATTTTGTCGGAGCTACCGGTGTATCACTGGCATTATCCAAACCTGTAGCTATCGTGGCTGCACGTGTATCGGAAAAACCTGTATTGAATAATGTCGGATTCACGTTATCCGCAGGAGCAGCGTTGAAGTTTCAAAATGTAATTGTTGACGGAGGGAATAATCTGAATAATGCAATCACTGTCGGAAATGGGGTATATGGGGAAATCATTATCGAAGGCAGCGAGATACGGAATTACAAAGCAGGTGTCATTATTATGAATACCTCAGGAACTTCATCAAGTACTGTTGCAGCATTGAAGATGAATAATAATATTTTCCGCAATTATGGAAACAGTGGCGAGTTTATTGATTTTCGTACCGGCTTTCCGTTAAATCTCTCTTTTACGAATAATACGGTTTATGGGGTTGCCGACCGGGAATTTATTCGTATAGATGCGGCGGGCACTAATGTATATCCGGCTGGTGGAGTCAGTATTTCGGTGAGCAATAATACTTTGGTCGGACTGGCCAATGCATCCAGCAGGAGATTTTTCTATGTACGTATTCCGGCAGCAAATCACAGTATTTCATTTACAAAAAATATAGTTACGGGTACAGTAGGTTTATTAGCCAATCAATCGCAGACTAATATTACGACATTGAGTGGAAATAACTATTTCAATGCTACAAGTCTGCAGGTTACCTCATCAGGGACTGTTAAAGTGGATGCAAATGGTACAAGCCTGGATCCGGGATTTGCAAATGCTGCAAACGGTGATTTTACAATCAGTAACAATACACTCAAAGGAAATGGAATAGGAGATCCGCGCTGGATCAGATAGAGATTTAGTTAGTTATCCATATAAATTTAAAGGAGTATTCAGCATATCGGATATTCCTTTATCTGTTTATTGCTTGAAGAAAAGATTTAGTACCTGTTAATATGAATTATTGTACACTAAAGAGAGGATTATCGGTCCTTGTTATGATCGCTGTGATCATCGGTTTGTATGCTTTTGCTGATAAGGAACCTGTTACACTCTACATTATCGGAGATTCTACAGCTGCAAATAAGACGGCTAAAACTTACCCTGAAACCGGATGGGGGATGAAACTTCAGGAGCTGTTTAATGAGCAGAAGGTGATTGTCGACAACAGGGCTTTGAATGGTCGCAGTACGGCTTCCTTTAAGCATGATTACAATACCAAATCCCATACGGTGGTCAATCATTGGAGGCTGGTGCTGGAAAAAATAAAACCCGGAGATTATGTATTTATCGAATTCGGACACAACGATGAAAAAATTCATAAACCTACTGTAGGTACTTCTCTGGAAAAGTTTAAAGCCAATCTTACGGAGTATGTGGAAGAGACGCGTCAGAAAGGGGCTATTCCGGTACTGTTGACTCCTATAGAACGACGCAACTGGATAAACGGCAAGCTGATTGAGACGCATGGCGGTTACCCTGATGTAACCCGTGAGGTGGCAAAACAGTTAAATGTACCCTTAATTGATATGCAGATTAAAACAAATAGCTTACTTTCCCGTTTAGGAGAGGAAGGATCTGTTTCCTTATTCAATCATCTGCCTCCGGGTCACGAGAATTACCCAAAGGGTATTCAGGACAATACGCACTTATCACCCAAAGGAGCAGAGCAACTTGCGAAGCTGGTAGTTGATGGCATTCGGGAATTAAATCTTACGCTTGCAACTGCACTTCGGTAGTAAATTTCTGCTGTTATAAACAAAAAATGAGCCTCGTCTACAATCGTAAACGAGGCTCTGATTTTTAAAACAATTAAATATTAGAAGATATACTTCGTGCTTAGGAAATTAGATTCATTTTCACTCACAATTTCATTGAATAGCTTTTTGTTGCTATCGGTGAATTTGGTGGCTACTAATGAACGGATAGAGAAGGAGCGAAGTGCATCGACTACGGAAAGCGTTCCTTCGGCACTGTCTTTTCGTCCTGTGAACGGAAAGACGTCCGGCCCGCGCTGACACTGGCAGTTGATATTGACACGGCTCACCTGATTGACTAATGGATCTATAAGGGATGATACCACAGAAGCATTGTTGCTGAATATAGAAACCTGCTGACCATGAGGTGAACCGATCAGATATTCTATAGGCTCTTCCAGGTCATCGAAAGGGACTACAGGAATAATAGGACCGAACTGTTCTTCTCGATACAGCTTCATGGCATGGTTTACCGGATATACAATCGCCGGATATACAAATGATTCCAGAGTCTCTCCACCATGCTCATTGACAACTTTGGCTCCGTTAGCTATCGCATCTGCAATACAGGACTCCAGATATGCCGGTTTACCAACTTCCGGAAGAGGAGTAAGGGCAACTCCTTTTTCCCAAGGCATACCGTATTTTAATTTGGCTACTTCTGCAGAGAGTCTTTTGAGGAATTCCTGCGCAAGGCTACGATGTACATATACGATTTTGATCGCTGTACAACGCTGTCCGTTGAAGGACAGAGCGCCTAATAAAGTCTCGGATACAGCAAGATCCAGATCCGCATCTTTGGTGATGATAGCCGCATTCTTAGCATCAAGTCCCAGAATAGCTCGCAGACGGTTTACTTTAGGGTGCAGCTTTTTCAGTTCATCCGCTACACGACTGGATCCTATGAGTGTCAGCACATTGATCTTGCCAGACTGCATTAGCCCCGGAACAATATTATTACCACGTCCATAGATGGTATTGACTACTCCTTGCGGAAAACTGGAACGGAATGCTTCCAATAAAGGATAGTGCAGAAGTGTACCATGCTTAGGCGGTTTGAAGAGTAGCGTATTACCCATAATGAGTGCAGGGATCAGCGTCGTGAAGGTTTCATTCAACGGATAGTTGAATGGTCCCATACAAAGTACCACTCCCAGTGGTGAGCGACGTATCTGTGCGATAATCCCCTGTTCGATTGTGAAGCCCGATGACTGGCGATCTATATCTTTTAACGCATCTATAGTAGCATAGATATATTCTACCGTGCGGTCAAATTCTTTTACGGAATCGGTGTACGATTTCCCGATTTCCCACATGATCAGTTTGACGACGATATCTTTCTGCTCGATCATCTTATGTGTAAAGTTCTCTACACAAGTGATACGGTCAGCCACACTCATTGTCGGCCATTGACCTCTGCCGTTGTCATATGCGGCTACAGCAGCATCCAGTGCTTCCTGAGATTCTTTTTCCGTACATACCGGAAAACTACCGATACGCTTTCGCTGCAAGCCATCTTTGGTCTTGACACAGATGGGTGAAAAGACTTCGTTGACAGGGCCATTCCAGGCTTTCATCTCTCCGTTGGAGAGATATTCACGTTGGTCAATCTGCTCATGCAGTGCATACTCGTCAGGAATATCTTCCTCCTGAAGGAATATGTCTTCTAGGTTTAAGGACATAATATTTAAAGGTTGATTAATATATTTTTATGTTATGAGGTATTCGGCATACGGAGATTAAGGATGCCGAATAATCTTTATTTTTAGAAATTTACGATTTTCATTTTAGGAACCAAAGTCTTCATCACTACCCATGCAATAAGATAGGCTATGGCACAAAAAGAAAATATGATGAAATATCCTGCCTCAGCACCCTGAAAACCCAGGAATTGCATATGTGTTTGTTCAGCATGATCAAATAGCCATCCTGAAATTTTGTTGATAAAAAATGATCCTACCCCTCCTGCGAGTCCTCCTATTCCGGTAATGGTAGCAATAGCTGCTTTCGGAAACATGTCTCCCACCGTAGAAAAAATATTCGCCGACCAGGATTGGTGTGCAGCACCGCCTATCCCCACAAGAATCACGGGAAACCAATAGGATAAATGTCCTAATGGCTGGGCAAATAAAACCAATAGCGGGAAGAATGCGAAGATGAGCATGGCTTTCATACGCCCTTCGTATGGATTCATGCCTTTTTTCTCTACTAATATTGTTGGCAGGTATCCGCCATAGATGGATAATAATGTAATAGCATAGAGGACGAAGATCGCTAATTGTCCTTCTCCGTCAGAGGATTTGATGTGGTAGACTTCACTGAGATAGGCTGGCATCCAGAACAGATAAAACCACCATACGCCGTCAGTCATAAATTTACCAAAGGCAAAAGCCCAGGTTTGCTTGTGTTTGAAGCAATCTTTAAAGGATACTTTCTTTACTTCTACTACACCTGCTGCAGTATCAGCAAGACTATCTTGCTGTATATAGGCCAATTCCGCAGCATTAACTTTAGGATGTACTTCGGGTTTCTTATAAATAAACGTCCAGAAGCCCATCCACACAAAACCTGAAGCCCCGATAATAATAAATGACATTTCCCATCCCCATTTTGCAGCGATAACAGGTATCGTAATCGGAGCTGCCAGTGCTCCTATAGTCGCTCCGGCATTAAAGATACTGGTGGATAAAGCTCTGTCTTTTTTCGGAAAATATTCTGCAGTCGCTTTAATGGCTGCAGGAAAATTGCCGGCTTCACCTACTGCGAGTAAGAACCGGGCAAAGATAAACAGGGTTACACTGACATTAATGATCAGGCCGACATCGTTGATTTTCGAAATAGCTTCTTTTGCACCGTGAAATCCGACAAGCCATTCTCCTGCGACTATTCCTGAAGTAGCAATACCACAGAAGGCATGCAATATGGCTCCGAAAGACCATATCCCAATGGCCCATAAAAATCCTTTTTTTGTATCCATCCAATCTACAAACCGTCCTGCAAACAGCATACTGACAGCATAGAAAATAGAAAATAAAGCGGTAATAGTTCCGTAGTCGTTATTGGTCCAGTGAAATTCCGGCGCTATAAAGTCTTTCCAGGTCAGGGACAGTACCTGTCTGTCTAAGTAATTGATCGTAGTAGCAAAAAACAACAGGATACATATTGTCCAGCGAAACTTGCCTGCTTTTATTTGGTTCATAATGGTAGTTGGTTTTAATATTTACTTTCTTGTACCAGCTGCAGCGCTAATACCGTATTATCATATAATTCGTCGTACAATCCTTTTTCTATGACTTCCTGGCTGATCAGTTTGCTCCCCATACCTACTGCACATACCCCTGACTTAAACCATTTACGAAGATTGTCGATATGAAGTTCGACACCTCCTGTAGGCATAAACAACTGCCCCCGGAAGAGATCTCTGATAGAAGAAATAAATTCCGGACCCAGTATGTTGGCCGGAAATATCTTGATAAGTGCTGCCTGATGCTGTTGTGCAAGACTAATCTCGGTGGGTGTCATACAGCCCGGAATCCACAAGAGCTCATTTTTCTTTGCTATAGCTGCTACATCCGGATTGATGGTCGGTGCTACCAGGAAATCTGCTCCTGCAGTCACAAAATCTTCTGCCTGGCCGGCATTTGTGATCGTACCTATTCCTATGTACAACCCCGGAAGTTCCTGATCACGTACAGCGATCAGTTTTTTGAAATTGTTTAAGGCGAATTCTCCTCTGTTGGTATATTCAAAGACTCGTATTCCGGCTTTGTACAGTACACGCACCAATGCGATTGTGCCTTCTTCGCTATCCTGATAAAACAGGGGAAGCATGCCTTGCTGAAGAATAGCATCCAGTACTATTTGTCTTTTATTACTCATTTTCTGTTTTCATTTTTAGTACATCTGCCACACTGCTGGTAGTCGCATCACTTGGGATAAAAAGTTTGTCATACGCTGCTGCAGTAGCAAAAGCCAATGTTTCTTTTGCTGGTAGCTGATGGTAAAATCCATAGATAAGGCCTGCCATAAAACAGTCCCCGCTTCCTACTTTATCCAATATCTGTGTAGAAATATATTCGCGCGAAACAGTCAGTTCTCCTTGTGTATAGAGGGTGGTATAATAACGTATACCTTGTCCGTAATCGAATCTGAAGGTATTGGCTACGGCTTTACAATGGGGATAAGCAGCGATAATTTCTTTTGATGTTTCGGTAGCCTGTTCCAGTAATATATCTCTTTCATATTCACCGTTTTCAGTCAAAGAATTATGTAGGGTTGTGCCCAGCATTTTATTTGAAGCCCATACGTTTCCCATTATAAGTGTACAATAGGGTGCCAGCTCCGGTAATATTTCCAAAGGTTCTTTTCCATATTTCCACAGTTTACTTCGGTAATTCAGATCTAACGAAACTGTAATTCCTTTTTCTGAAGCTGCCTTTACTGCCTGGAGACATATATCGGCGATGTCCTGACTGATGGCAGGACATATGGCACTGAAATGAAACCAGGAAACGCCTTTAAAAGCATTATTCCAGTCAATGTCGCCTGTTTTTAGTTCTGCGTAAGACGAATTGGCTCTGTCATATATTACACTTGCATTTTTCAGGTCTTTTCCTTTCGGAAGATAGTAGATCCCAAAACGGTCTCCTGAAAATAATACAGGATCCATATCAACACCTATTCCGGACACAGAATTGACAATATCATGTGCTATTGCATGGTCGGGAACTGCCGTCAGATAGGAAGACGGAACGTCCCACAACGCTAAAGCTGTAGCAACGTTCAGTTCTGCACCTCCGATGTAAAACGGAAGTTTGTTTTCGGCCAGCCACATTCCATTTCCATCCGGACAGATACGTAACAGCAGTTCGCCAAAACTTAATACCTTACCTTTTCCTGCTCCCTGAAAATCTTGATCAATCATCCCGGATTAGAACTTAAAGTAGTTTTTGGCATTGAAATAAGAAATATCAGCGATAATCTTTCCTATCTCTTCTATATCATTTGGCAATTCTCCGTTTTCTACATCCTGGCCAAAAAGATCACATAATAATCTTCTGAAATATTCATGACGCGGAAAGGAAAGGAAGCTGCGTGAATCTGTCAACATCCCTACCAGGCGACTCAACAGTCCCATATTGGATAGGGCATTCATTTGTTTGGTCATCCCGTCTTTCTGATCCAGGAACCACCAGGCTGATCCAAACTGGATTTTACCGGCTACGGACCCGTCATTGAAATTACCGATCATAGTAGCGATCAGCTCATTATCAGCAGGATTGAGGTTATAGATAATGGTCTTTGCTAATTTATCCTGCGTATCCAGTTTGTTTAAGAATTTGGACAGGGCTCTTGCCTGACTGAAATCACCGATAGAATCCCATCCGGTATCCGGACCGAGTATGCTCAGCATACGGCTGTTGTTATTACGCAGTGCGCCCAGATGATACTGCTGTACCCAGCCTTTTTCATGATCCCATTCTGCAAAATAGATCAGCATGGCCGATTTAAATTTCAGATTTTCCTGATAAGAGATAGTCTGACGGGCTCTGATCTTAGCGAAGATGTCTGCGATTTCCTGTTCTGTATAGTCTTCTGCATAGATCTGCTCCAGTCCGTGATCGGAAACAGAACATCCGTTGTCTGCGAAGAAATCGTGACGTTTTTTTAAGGCATCCAGGTATTCTTGTAAGGTAGATATGGAGCGGTCAGATACAGATTCCAGTTTATTGATATATGCATTCAGCGCCTCTATGTCATCACTATTCATCGCTTTGTCGGGACGAAATGCGGGTAACATTTTGAAAGACTCTTTTTCTGCAGCAAATTGTTGGTGATAGTTTAGGCTGTCAGTCGGATCATCTGTTGTACAGACGACTTCCACATTCATTTTCTTCAATAATCCTCTTACGGAATACTCAGGCGTCTGCAATCTGGCAGCGGTGTCTGCATAGATTTTATCTGCTGTCTTTGCAGATAGCAGATCCGTGATGCCAAAATATCTTTGCAATTCCAGGTGAGTCCAGTGATACAGCGGATTACGCATGGTCGAAGGAACCGTTTCTGCCCATTTTCTGAACTTCTCTTCATCAGACGCATTGCCGGTGATATATTTTTCATTGACACCGTTGGTGCGCATAGCGCGCCACTTGTAGTGGTCTCCGTTCAGCCATACCTGACTGATATTTTCGAAAGATGCATTGTTGGCAATCTGTTCAGGTATCAGGTGATTATGGTAATCAATGATGGGTTGATTCTTCGCAAAATTATGATACAAGTCTTGAGCGGTCTTTGAATGTAAAAGAAAGTTCTGGTCTAGAAAGCTTTTCATTTTTGAATAAGTTGTAGTACTTTTTGTGTTTTAATATTCTGTGTTCTGTATCCGGATAATTTAAAGGCTTACTCCTCTTTTCCATGGAATAAAATCGTCCTGATTGAGCAGCACAGCTTTTGGAATGATTTCACCACTTGCAGCCCTGATACAGTATTCCAGAATGTCTTCTCCCATTTGAGCTATTGTTTTTTCGCCTTCTATGATAGGTCCGGTGTTGATGTCTATAATGTCGGCCATTCGGTTTGCAAGTGCGTTATTTGTCGCGACCTTTATAACTGGGCAGACCGGATTGCCGGTAGGTGTACCCAATCCTGTGGTAAACAGAATTAAGGTTGCTCCTGAGCCAGCTTTACCTGTAGTGGCTTCTACATCATTCCCTGGTGTACAAACCAGATTCAGTCCCGGTTTTGTAGCTGTTTCGGTGTAATCCAATACATCCACCACAGGAGAGTTACCTCCTTTTTTCGCAGCCCCGGTACTTTTTATGGCATCTGTAATAAGGCCATCTTTGATATTACCCGGTGATGGGTTCATATGAAATCCTGAACCTGCGTTTTCTGCAGCATTGCTGTAGGCTGTCATGAGTTGTATAAATTTGCGTGCGGCAGATTCATCAATAGTTCTGTCTATCAGATTCTGCTCTGCACCACACAGCTCAGGGAATTCGGCAAGCAGTACTGTTCCGCCAAGGGTTACCAGCAGATCTGAGGTATATCCAACAGCAGGATTGGCACTGATGCCACTGAACCCGTCACTGCCACCACACTTAACCCCTAACACCAATTTACTTATGGGTGCGGGCTGACGTTCTGTTTCATTAACTTCGGTGAGGCCGACAAATGTTTTTTGGATCGCTTCCTTGATCAGTTGTTCTTCACTTTGAGATTGCTGCTGTTCGAAGATGAACATTGGTTTGTCAAAGTGCGGGTTACGGTTTTTGAGATCTTCTAAAAAATCTTTTACCTGCAGATTCTGGCATCCAAGACTGAGGATGGTGACACCTGCTACATTAGGGTGGTCCGCATATGCCGCTAATAATTTGCTGAGTACAGCTGCATCCTGACGTGTACCTCCACATCCTCCCTGATGATTCAGAAACTTGATTCCGTCAACATTTTTAAAGAGACGTCCTGCCTTGCTTTGACTGGCAGCTAAAGATAACTCGTCTGCAGCAGACAGATCTTCACCATTTTTATAGGCTTCGACCAGGTGACGTGTATAGGTTTTATATTTATCTGTAACGGCATAGCCCAGTTCATTGTGCAGTACTTCACGGATGACATCCAGATTGCGATTTTCACAGAATACAGTAGGGATGAATAACCAATAATTGGCAGTGCCGACACGACCATCCGGACGCACATAACCATTGAATGTACGACCTTCAAACTTAGAGACGTCCGGTGCATGCCATTCGTAATGGTAGGGGCGGTATTCATACGGTTCGGAAGCGTGTTTGGTATTTTCAGTATCCATTAATCCGCCCTTGCCGATATGGTGCTGAGCTTTTCCGACCAATACACCATACATCATGATGGGATCTCCCGCATTCATGTCCTGCATAAAGAATTTATGTTTGGCAGGGATATCATCTAGTAAAGTGTAATTTTCGCCATCGTAAATAATGGTCTCTCCTTTGACTAAATTTTGTAAGGCCACTAATACATTATCATTGGGATGGATTTTTAAAATTCTGGTTACCATGTTTTATTATATTGTTTTTTCAGCTTGCAAAGATTCGATTGCCGACTTTGCACCGCTGTTTTGTAATGTATTCAATTGTTTCTTTACACTGGTGGCAAAGCCCGGTAAACGGTTCAGATCCATACCCCACAGACTTTGGTCTGCGAGTACTTTTTCTACCAGTGTTTCCGGATCGTTCCAGTAGCCTGCCAGCAGGGGAGCATGCTCATCCTGTAGCATATACTTCTTTTCTCCTACAGTGCTGCAGTAGCCATCGCTTGTATTTTTACTGTTCATAAAGAGCAGGTAAGCAGCAAAACCTAAAGCCATGTGCTGCGGGACATGTTCATATTTTTGATACCATTTTTCAAACAGCTCCCGGTTTCGCATCTCCATTTTTGAGGTATAGTTCATGGCTATGGACTGCCATTTATGTTCGAGTGAAGGGTTGCTAAAGCGATCTATAACACTATTCGCAAATGAAGCTGTATCTTCACGACTAATGCTGTCACTGAGAATTGCCGCAGATATTTCGTCTTCCATAAGCCCTTTGACATAAGCTGTGAAAGCTTCATCCTGCATGGCTTCTCTGACAGTTTCAAAACCGGCTAATATGGCAAGCGCACAGGTTAAGGTATGTGTGCCATTCAGTAAGCGTAATTTCAGTTCTTTGAATTTGCTGATGGAGGGAACGATAAATATGCCTTTGTCTGCTTGTGCAAAGGAAAGTATTTCGGCAACCCGGGAATCTTCAGATTCTATAGCCCAGAGCCGGAAGGGTTCTGCCATGATGGTCAGCTCATCGGTATATCCGAGTTGTTGTTCCAGTATATTTTGTTCGTCCTGCGGAAGTTTTCCGGGTACAATTCTGTCTACCAGTGTATTGCAGAAATGGTTGTTTTCTTTTAGCCAGGTGATAAATTGTTTGTCCAGATTATTTTGTTCGGCCAGATCAAATACGATCTGTTGAAGTTTGGTTGCGTTATCACTGATTAATTCGGCCGGTACGATCACCATTCCGCTCTCGGGAGTTCCGCCAAAAGCGCTGAATCTTTCGTATAGAAACGCAAGCAGTTTGCCCGGGTATGAGGATGGAGGCATATCCGTTACTTTGTCTTCACTCATCACTATCCCGACTTCGGTAGTATTGGAGAAAACGACCTGCATCTCCGGACGATGTGCAGCTTTTAAAATTTCTTTCCAATCGTTTGTAGCGGAGAGTACACGGCTGATGGATGAGTTAATAATATTCTCGTGTATTTTCTTACCTTCTTCGATTCCCCGTATAGCTACTGTATACAGACCATCCTGTGTAGAAAATGCATCAACTCCCCCCTGACTGGTGGATTTGACGACAAGTATCCTTCCGTTGAAGATACCCTGACGATTGGCCTTGTCAATAAAGTAATCCGGCAATCCCCGTAATAATACGCCTGTTCCGAACTGTAATATCTTTTCGGGAAGATCGAGAAGATCTGCCGAAGGTTTGACCAGTCCGGTATGCTGTATATGTTCTAAATTCTTTCGGTTGAGTATCATTGTATTTACTTTTATTCTTCTATCTTATTTTTCTTTAACCACTTTTGATAATCTTTCTGTACAAAATTCAACGGCCAAACGCCATACCATGCATAGCCGTTACGCCGTTCTTCGCTTACTTCAGACAGGTTATATTTGACGGAATTATCTCTGTCTCCGAAGATGGGACGATTATCCTTCAGGTCATAAAAACGTGCCCATACTACAGCATCCGGATCTTTTACAAGCTGACGTGTAGGTTTATTCGTTTCCGGATCTTTGCTGAAATCAAAGCGGTATCCCTCGATATCGTTTGTTTCAAACCATTTTTTGGCTGATTTGACGGCCTGTATTACTTCTGCAGAAGGTTGTTCAAGGCGCATTAAAAATTTCACGACCCCCATAGATTCGCTGGTGCTGAGGGAAGCTGGTTCAAAATTGCGGGCTTTAGCCGGTTGGAGCGTATTCTGATCATATTGTGCAGCCCAGATGGTGAGAGTTCCATTCTGTCTGACCTGTGTCTTCAGAATACAGTCTAATCCGCGGCTTACAGCATTTTGAGCACGTTTACTAAGACCGGAGCGTACCACTTCATACCCTTCCAGTTTGTTCGATACATTGTAAAGAATATCCAGTGCATTAATCATTGCATTATCGTTGTAGGTGATTTCACCCCGGTAAAGTGATGCATTGGGATAATATTGCGGAAACCCACCGTTTGGATACTGCATTTTCAACAGATACTCTATACCTCTTTCTACCGCTTTCAGATAAGCTGGATTTTTGGTTTTGTGGTAAGCCTGTATCAGATATTCAATTTCACGTGATGTAGCCTTATTATCTATAGTTGCATACTGATCCGTAGTTTTGCGGATCTTATCCGCCAGAGATTTATCTATCGGTTTAGAATAATCTACTGTGGATTTGTCAGCGAGTTGTTTGGACCATGCTCCTACGGGCAACTGATAACGCAACATTTTATCTGCCAGGGTATCTATCTGTGTCTGTGCATGCACAATGCCTGCGCTCATCAGTATAAACAGTATTCCTAAAGTCTTTTTCATACGTCCTCTTTTGTTATTTTGATTGACTGATTAACCAGTTTACCAGATCATTAGTGGCATTCCAGTTTTGATATCCGGCCGGCAATTTGCGTCCGTCTATATACTCATTATAAAACCAGGGATCTCCCACTGCAAACACGGTACCTTTACCATATTTTGCGGTAGCAATGATGATATCACCCTGATCTGTGAGATTGGCTACAGCAGGTTTTGTGATCTGTAGTGTAGAAATTTCTTTGATGTAGATTTTTGATGTTGTCTTGAAAATCGGATTCGATTTTGGAATCAGGATTGCTCCCTGCTCAAAGTTTTTGCCCTGTACGCGGTTACGGCTGTCTTCATTAAAAGTGATTCCGAATTTTTTGGATAGTGTGTTGAACTTCGCAATTTCACAATTGCCACTATCATTTAATAAGAGCACAAGTACGCCACCTGCTTTGACCCATTTTTCTATAGCTGAAGCCTCTTTCTCATTCATAAAGTGAGGATTTTCAGTTTCTTTTTCTGTATCCGGATCAACGATAATGTAAATATTGCTTCCCTTTAATTGTTGTGCATCGGGAGCTGTTCTTAAGGTATTGGTAGCGGCTCCTGTGCGATTAAATATTCTTCCCATAAAGGAAAAACCATTGTTGTCTTCACCGTTCCAGAGGTAGTGGTAAGGTTCTTTCAGTCCGGAAGGTTCTACCTTGTATTCGTTATTGTAATAATTGTCAAGAGTGACGACCTTGCCTTTTCCTTTTTTCGGAGCATTGATCCATTCGAGCTCTAAAGCAGCCAGCATAAAAGGTCCTACACCTTTAGGATCATTGGAAATAACCGGCTCGCTCATATAGTATTCGAAAGATCCGTCTCTGTAATTCTTGGAACCTCCTAATCCGGATACAGCTACAGTCTTATTCAGGTCTACGCGATCTGGTCCTGCTGTTGTAACAAATTCTTTGAGTAATCCCTGGTATCCTTTGCGAACTACAGGAAGGTAGGATTCAGAAATGTAACCTTTACGGACGGATTTGGCAAGGCCGTAAACAAACATACTTGAAGCTGAAGATTCAAAGTAATTCTCCTTCCTGTTCACATTCAGTACGTCATACCAGACTCCTGATTTTTTGTCCTGAAAATCCACAATAGCTTTTGCCGTACGATTCAAGATCGCTAACAGTTCCGGTCTGCGCGGATGATTTGCCGGAAAATAGTCCAGTACATCTACCAGTGCCATTGTATACCAGCCCATTCCGCGAGCCCACACATGAGGGGAAAGGCCCGTCTGGGGATCAGACCATTTTTCCTGTCGGGATTCGTCCCATCCATGATATAACAATCCGGTTTTCGGGTCACGGGCATTTTGTTCCATGAAGCCGAATTGATCTGCTACATCATTGAATACTTCAGGTTTGTTCATGAGTGCAGCATATTCCGTATAGAAAGGCTGTCCCATGTAAAGTCCGTCCAGCCACATTTGGTAGGGGTAGATCTTTTTGTGCCAGAATCCGCCCTGTTTTGTTCTCGGATGTTCTTTGAGCTGATCAAACAGGATAGAAGCAGCTTTTAAATATTTTTCTTTTCGTGTTACTTTATAGAGCATCAGCAAGGTGCGGCCATTTTTTACATTATCAATGTTGTGGTCAGCAAGTTTATAGTTTCTGATGTTACCCTCATTATCTACATATTGATCCATCCAGTTCTGAATGTAATTGAAGTAGACTCCGTCTCCGGTGTTACGCCACACTTCGGTCATCCCTTCGAGTGTCACACCCAGATCGTAGGTCCATTTTGGACCTTTCTTTTCATTGACAAAGGTTTCATCTTTAAACATTTTGTCGATAACGGTCAGAGCCATTTGTTCGGAAGTAGCTTTTTGCGCAAATGCCGAAGGTACCTGAAGTAATAAAATGGCTTGTATATAAAAGAATAATCTTTTCATCATGGGGCTGCTATTTAGCTATTTTGATTGCGTTTTTAGATACTCCCGGGCTAAGATCTGATGTCTGCTTTGCTTTAGATACATCTGTACCGGAGACACTGATATTTTTGCTTTTCTCGCCGGAGACCTGAAATAGTGTTTCTGAACCGGCAGGATAGCTGAATGCCGAAAATTTGATGTTCTGGCTATTGTCAATATGTACGACCGGTTTTGTTTCAGGCGTGATAACCTTTACATTTTTCAGCTCTATATCTGTCGATTCAATGATCTCAATTCCTTTTTTGGACTTGATGGAAATATTCTCCAGACTCATTCCCTTGATGTTCATCTCTGGTAAACCTCTGAAGAAAATGGCTTTATCGGCACCGTTCACTACGACATCTTTGATTTTGAAATTGCGAAATTGAGGAGTGGCTTCAGTGACCGGAAGTGTAACGGCTTTTACTGCTTCCTGTTTGTCTCCGATCAACGGAATAGGATCCTTTGCTTCATAATACATATCTGCCAGAATAGCTTCTCCCGGAATATCAAACATGCTGATACGATCTATGAAGATATTCTCTACGATACCTCCACGGCCACGTGTTGTCTTGAAACGCAAGCCAATGTCTGTACCGATAAATGAACAGTCATATACCCAGATGTTGCGGGCTCCGCCACTCATCTCACTTCCGATTACAAAACCACCGTGCGCATGATAGACTACATTGTTGCGGATAATGACATTTTCCGTAGGAACAGCACGCAGACGACCTGCTTCATCACGCCCGGACTTGATGCATATACCATCATCGCCGACATCGAAGGTGCTGTTTTCTACCAATACATTTTTGCAGGACTCGATATCGATACCGTCACCATTCTGTGCATACCATGGGTTTCTGACCATTACATTGCGCACTGTCAGATCCTGACACAATAGGGGGTGGAGATTCCATGCCGGTGAATTCTGAAAAGTAACTCCTTCCAGAAGAATCTGTTTACAGTTATTCAAAACCAACAAATTGGGTCTGAAGAAATCTTTGACATCGGCATAATCTGCAGCAGTCTTTCCCGGGACTACAGCACTTGGATTTTTGGTTTTAGAACCATTCAGCGAACTTGCTGAAGGATACCAGATATTTTTCTCCTCATTCAGAACGCCTCCTGATTCCACTAGTTTTTTCCATTGGGAGGCTGTCATTTTGCTCTTTTTGACCATTCGCCATGCACCACCATTACCATCGATGATACCTGTCCCTGTGATCGCTATATTTTCAAGGTTACTGCCGGAAATAGGACTTTGGTTACGCCATGCCGGCTGACCTTCCCAGTTCGCTTCTACTAATTTATACTGATCGAAATCATCTGTGAACAGCAGAATAGCATCCCGCTGTATATGCAGGTTGATATTACTTTTCAGCTCTATCGGACCTGTTACCCATACACCGGCAGGGATCAATACGACTCCACCTCCTTTTTGACTCGTCTCAGCAATCGCTCTGTTAATAGCTTGTGTATTCAGGGAAATACCGTCGCCCTGAGCGCCAAAGCGTACGATGCTGATGGTATCGGCTTTTATATTGACTTGTTTAATGTTTGGTAAAGATGGGGCTGTCTGAGCTTGAACTGCATCGTATGAGGAGAGTGTAAACCACCCCAGGAGCGCAAACTTTAAACCCAATACTATTGTTTTGATCTGTATCATCATATGGTATCCTAAATATATAACTGGTTTGTTCATAGCAAGTGTACGTTGTTTCCTATTAAAATTGAAGAGAAATCTATGCAATCGTTACCGGTAACTGTTGTCTACCGGAGAGACAATAAAGGGTTCCAATCTTTGAAAACAGCCTCTAAAGTCACTTTTTTGGCTTCATCTTCAGAGAGTTGGTGTGACCATTTGACTCTGTTTTGTGACAAACTTCCTGCACCTGTATTATTATATTCTGCATAAAGCACTGTTTGTTCATTACTTTCCTTACCCCAGTTGTGCCAGCCTTCGGATGCAATAAAAGCCGGCAGCTGAGTATTCATAAAAATGACTTTAGCATAAGGTCTCCAGGGACGTCCCAGATAAAAACGTTTGGTATCCTTGTCACCCGTAACACGGCATTTGTTGAAAACATAGCCATAGGCAACCGTATCAGGAGTAGATGCAGCGGTGATATATCCGCTGTTTTTGCAGTACAGTTCACATTCTTCAAACCAGGCTGTCGAAGATCCGAATATATAATCTACAGTACCTTCTATATAACAGTTATAGTAATACTGCCGGCTACCTTTTCCGTAGGTGTAGAGTGTATCCTGAAAACCTAAAAAACGACAGTTTGAAAAGACTGCACGGTCACTGGCCACCCATACAGCTACTGCCTGACCAACCGGGCCGGCAGAATTCTGAAAAGTAATATTCTCTGCAACAAATCCATCTCCGTAGAGATACACACTTGAAGAGCCTGAAGTCCCTTTTTCTTCTCCAAAAGTATTTTTACGTTGCGCAAAGTCATCGTAGGTCAATATGGTTTTTTCTACCTGCTCACCGATCAGTCTGACATTCTGTTTTGATCCGGCCAGAATAAGTTTTTCTTTATAAATTCCGTTTTTGATGTAGATAGTGGTGACTGTTTTGCGAAAATCAGGTACAGCATTCAAGGCTTCCTGTACTGTTTTGAACTGCCCGCTGCCATCCTGTGCAACACAATAATCGTAGGATCGGGCAACAGCATATTGAAGACCTGTAAATAGCATAACCGTAAAAAGCACTAAATTCCTCATCGCAATGGATTCTTAAATTGGTTGTTTTTTGTTTACAATTTGATTGGCGTGATTCCAAATTACTCATTAATAGATGAAAAAAGTCCTGTTTGCATGGGAATAAATCCGCAATCGATACCGGCAACGATTGCGTAGTAATACATTGCTATTTTAATGTAAATGGGCTATCCTTGTACTGACCGATTGCCGGATGGTTTATAGAAGCCATTAAAAATTGTAAACCTTATTTCTGTCCTATGAGACTACCATTGAAAATTTCATTCCTGTTGTATAGTATTAGTTCATTAAGTCATTTTGTGTATGCTCAACAACCAAAGGGCTCACCCTCCAGTGTCTGGGTAGCTGATCTGGGAGATGGTTATTACCAAAATCCTATTTTGAATGCAGACTATTCCGATCCTGATGCGATTCGTGTAGGAGATGATTTTTATATGATAGCTTCCAGCTTCAATCATGTTCCCGGGATTCCTTTATTGCATTCGAAGGATTTGGTAAACTGGACTATCTTAACGCATGTTCTTCCGAAACAGAAGCCTTATGATGTATTTCAGAAAGTGCAGCATGGGAACGGGGTATGGGCTCCGGCTATCCGTTATTATAATAATGAGTTTTATATTTATTATCCCGATCCTGACTATGGCATATATATGGTGAAAGCAAAAGATGCGGCAGGCCCGTGGTCTGATCCTGTTCTGGTATTTGAAGGAAAGGGACTTATCGATCCCTGTCCCTTCCGGGATGAAGACGGAAAGCATTATCTGGCTTTTGCTTATGCAGGTAGTCGTGCAGGATTGAAAAGTGTCTTGGCCATAGCACGTATGAATGAAGCGGGGACAGCGGTATTGGACAGGGGAGTAATTGTATACGACGGACATAAACTGGACCCGACAATTGAAGGACCTAAAGTATATAAGCGTAACGGCTATTATTATCTGTTTGCTCCCGCAGGCGGAGTCTCTACAGGCTGGCAGCTGGTACTCCGGTCTAAGGATATTTATGGACCATATGAGCGCAAAGTAGTCATGCATCAGGGAAATACGCCAGTCAACGGACCTCATCAGGGCGCATGGATAGATACACAAAACGGAGAAGACTGGTTTGTACATTTTCAGGATAAAGATGCCTATGGACGTGTCGTACATTTGCAGCCTATGAAGTGGGTGAATGACTGGCCTGTCATTGGCACAGATAAAAAGGGGACAGGAACAGGCGAACCTGTAATGAAGTTCAAAAAGCCGGACGTAGGGAAGACTTATCCTGTAGCGACTCCTGCTGAATCCGATGAGTTTGAAACGACTTTATTAGGTAAACAGTGGCAGTGGCAGGCAAATCCGGAAGGAAGCTGGCTGATGCCAAATGATGCCGGACATCTCAAATTGTATACGGTAAACGTACCTTCTTCGTATAAGAATTTACTGGATGTACCAAATATCCTTACACAGAAAATGCCTGCAGATGAATTCATGGCTACGACAAAGCTAAAGCTTATTCCTAATGATAAGTTAAAGAATGAAAGAGCAGGTTTCACAGTATTGGGAGAAAATTATTCTACCCTGTTTATCCGGCAATCGGCTGAGGGACCTGCGCTGTACTATGCAAAATGTATAAACGGATTGAAATCGGGAACGGAACAGGAAAAGCTATTGACTAAAGTGGAGAAGGAACAATATGTTTATCTTCGGGTAGAAGTCAGGAAGGGGGCTGTCTGTAATTGGTCATATAGTCTGGACGGGCAGAAATTTATAGCGATAGAGGACAAGTTTGTGGCTAAACCCGGGCGATGGATAGGAGCAACCCTCGGTCTGTACGCTATTCGCGATCAGCAGATCAACGACAGCGGATATGCAGATGTAGATTGGTTGCGGATAG
Organism: Sphingobacterium spiritivorum ATCC 33861; assembly: GCF_000143765.1. Taxonomy (GTDB): domain Bacteria; phylum Bacteroidota; class Bacteroidia; order Sphingobacteriales; family Sphingobacteriaceae; genus Sphingobacterium; species Sphingobacterium spiritivorum. Next base: position 72,978 of record NZ_GL379770.1, read on the forward strand.
AAAAACTCAGATAATGAAGACTAAGATCACAATATGGTGTCTGATGCTGTGTACAACTGTGTTTGCGCAGCAACCCCTGAAACTCACGGTAGCACAGCAGGGGACGGCTGATTTCAGAACTATACAGGAAGCCGTTTATGCAGTAAGAGATCATTTTGAACAACCTGTACAGATATTAGTAAGGAACGGTATTTATCGCGAGAAACTGATTATTCCGGCTTGGAAACGTTATATCCATATCGTGGGAGAGAGCAGAGAAGGAACGATTATCCAGTATGATGATTTTTCAGGAAAGGTTAATCCTGATAAGACAAAAGGACTGGATAAGATAAATACTTACCTGTCCTATACAGTTCTGGTACAGGGTAATGATACGAGACTGGAAAATCTGACCATTGAAAATACTGCAGGCCCTGTAGGTCAGGCAGTGGCTTTACATCTGGAAGCGGACAGAGTGACCGTCAAAAACTGCAGTGTATCAGGGTGGCAGGATTCTTTTTATCTGGCGAAAGATGGTACCCGAAATTATGTGGAGGACTGCTATATCTCCGGATCGACCGATTTTATTTTTGGGGCTGCCACTGCCTTTTTTAAAAACTGCGTTATCGAGAGCCGGAGCAATTCATATATCACTGCTGCATCTACGACCCAACAATCGGCATTTGGATTTATATTTCAAGATTGTAAACTGATAACCAAAGATAAAGCGGTAACTAAAGTGTATCTGGGCAGACCATGGCGACCTTATGCCAAAACAGTGTTTATCCGTTGTGAACTGGGGGAGCATATAACAGCTAAAGGCTGGGATCCCTGGGACGGAGATAAAATGTTTCCGGACAAACATAAGACAGCCACTTACATCGAGATGGCTAATTATGGGGCCGGCGCCGCAGATCTTTCGGGACGTGTAACATGGAGCCGGCAATGGAGGAAGTACAATAATAAGGATTATGCTCTCCAAAAAGTTTTCGGGGACTGGAATCCATTGAAAAATCAATAAGAATGCTATTCGATATGAAGTATATACGTAGTTTCTTTATTCTTCTGTTTATTCTGCTGACAGCTGCTGTATCAGCTCAATCTGATTTCCCGCGTGATACCAGTTTTACACTTAACAGCGCTTATCAGAAGGATCGGAAAAAATTTCCGGATATCCGAACAGTTACCGAATATAAAGGAGACGATATCCGGACTCAAAAAAATATTCTTTACAAAGAAATAGGAGACAGAAAACTTCTTTTGGATATATATGCTCCTGCTAAACAAGATCGGAAATATCCTTGTGTCATTATGATTCATGGCGGAGGCTGGCGTTCGGGTGATAAGGATATGATGGCCGGCTTTGCTTCTAACCTTTCTCTTCGGGGATATGTGGTACTCAGTGTCGGGTACAGATTATCTCTGGAGGCAAAGTATCCTGCAGCAGTGCATGATTTGGAAGATGCGATTGTATGGGCCCGGAAGCATGCAGATCAATACCAGATTGATAAACGAAAAATAGTAACACTGGGTACGTCTTCAGGCGGTCAGCTTGCCAGCCTGCTGGGAACCAATACTTATTCAGACAGACGCAAGCAGGTTCAGGCTACTGTAAATATAGACGGTATATTAGCCTTTCATCATCCCGAATCTGCAGAAGGTGAAGTAGCTGCCTTATGGCTGGGAGGTAAATATGAAGAGGTCCCTAAAATTTGGGAACAGGCGTCAGCCCTGTATCAGGTCAGTAAAAGAACCGCTCCTGTCCTATTCCTGAACAGCTCATTTCCTCGGTTTCATGCCGGAAGGGAGGATATGATCCTGAAGCTGAAAAAGTATGGGACAGATACGGAAGTCTGTACTTTTGATCCTTCGCCCCATACTTTTTGGTTTTATGAGCCCTGGTTTACTCCAATGCTGGAAAAAATAGATCACTTTCTGAATCGGGTATTGTAGATCTATACGTCGCCGGAAGGTTAGCCCTGTTCCAGACTTCTCATTTTTGCCTGTAGCAGACGTAATTCTTCCTGCAGACGTTCTACCTTCTGCAATAAATGGTGTGCGACCTCTATTCCTTGCGGATTGACATCCAGATCATAATATAAGGCGGCAAATCGTTCGAGATTTCTCAACTCATCTTCATCCACATATTCCACATTCTGCTCTACAGTGATATGGATCAATTCGCTATCCCTCAGTATTTGAATAAAAGATGCCTCCACCTTTCTGGAATGACAAAAGTCTATTACCTTAATTTTTGTAGTTTCCATCACTTACTTTTTTAGTTCAGCTAATTGTTTGAATAGTGCTTTCTCTTCTTCAGAGAGCTGTGTCGGGATTTGTACATTGATCGTAACATACAGATCTCCGAACTGATCCTCTTTTCTATAGACCGGAAATCCTTTACCCTTTAAGCGCATCTTAGCTCCGTTCTGCGTTTCGGGTTTGATCTTAAGTTTAACCTTGCCACCAAAGGTATCCAGGGTTGCTTCTCCGCCTAAAACAGCGGTATAAAGATCAATATCCAGATTAGTATACAGATCATTTCCTTCTCTTCTGAACCGTTGATCTTTATCAATAGTAAAAGTAATATAGAGGTCTCCTTTAGGTCCTCCGTTTATTCCTTCGCTGCCGTGTCCTTTTAATTTTATCTTCTGCCCGTCTTCTACACCAGCGTGGATCGTGATCCGGATATTCTGCCCGTTGACCGTAAAAGTCTGCTGATGCGTAGTATAAGCTTGCTGTAAGGTGAGGTGTAACTCCGCATTAAAATCCTGACCTTTGAATGTGCTTTGTCTTCCTCCGCCACGACGGTTTCCAAACATCTGCTCGAAAAAATCGGAGAACTGACTGTCATCAAAATTTCCGGAGTATGTATTTGAATCGCTGCCTCCGCTGGCAAATGGGTTGCCTCCTCCCGGGTTTCGTCTGTATTGCTGTTGCGCTTTCTCATACTCTTCCCCGTGTTTCCAGTTTTCTCCGTACTGATCATACTTTTTACGTTTTTCAGGGTCTGTAAGCACTTCATTTGCTTCATTGATTTCCTGAAATTTTTGTTTTGCTGTTTCGTCATTCGGATTGAGATCAGGATGGTATTTCCGGGCAAGTTTACGGTAAGCCTTTTTTATATCATCCTGAGAAGCGGACTTATCCAGTCCCAATATGTTATAATAATCTACAAATGCCATTTTAAATATTGCTTTAGACTACGTGTTTATTTGAAAACATACAATTTACAGAAAGGTTTAATCTTTTACCTTTATCAGATTAAATTTATGTACATATCCCAGTAAAAAGTACTGGCGTAATACAATTGAATTTACATAATAGGTGGTATTCCCCTGTACACCCCAATAGTTACTGCTATTTTGATTGAGTATGTCAAAACCCGATAATTTGATCTGGGACTGGCTATTGATATTATAGAAAACAGAAGCATTCAGGATATTAAAATTTTGTCGTGCATTCAGGCCACTGGCTCTGTTTTCAAGCGAATAACTGGATTCCAGAGAAAACCCTTTTATCGGATTAATATTTAAGCCCATGCCAAAAGTATGTGTCTTGTACTGACTTTCAATAAAATCCGGATTATCTTTGACGGTATTAAAATTCCGATTGGTAGAGAAAGTATACTTAGGGGATATGCCTATCAGATTGTTCCACATGAAAGATAATTCCTGTGTGAAGGTACTGGACCAGGTCGTAGATTTATTAGCAATATCATTGATGGTGGAGTAATTCTGATAGCTGTAACTATTCGAGTTTTGAGAAAAGTACAGTTGCCATTTTTTACCGGTCAGTATATTATAGCGCAGGTAGAAAGAAGCATTAGCACTGCTGACTTTGCCGGACTGAAATGCCTGCATGGTATAGTGTCCGGTTTCATTCTCTCTCCAGCTTTTGTACCCAACGCTTCTGTTCTTAAAGTTAAATCCGCCATTGATTCCCATTTGATACTTCTGTGCATACTTATTGTAGCTTAATCTGAAATCCTGGCGTTCGATATTATCGAAATTAAGAGAAGGCAATACGGTATACAGTGGATCCTGATCCTTGCGCTGGACTACAATTTGCTGTGTCTCCGGACCCTCCAGATCTTTAGCCCATGATAGTTCCAGTTCTTTATATCGTACAGAAATATTAGGCAGCCAATAGCTTTGGTTTTTATTGATATCCGGCGCTATATCCAGAAAATCAAAATAATTCTTCTTGGTCTGATAAGCTGTCCCGAAATTAACGGATAACTTATCTACAGGCTTCCAAAAGAACTTTACTCCTGATATGTAATCCTGATCCCTGTATTTGTAACTGTTTTCCAGTTCCGTAGCCCGTATCGTACCCGTGTTATCTTTATTGAGCAGGAGTGATTCCATAGAGCGGTTACCGGAAGTGTTAAAGGTGAAGTAAAGTTCAAAATTGAGCTTTTTTATAGTCTTATTACCATAATTAAAGGAGTTTCCAAAGGTGTTAGATCTTTTTTTCGCATTCATATTCTGCCATATGTTGCGTGCAGATCCATCATTCTGTTTGTATATAAGAGCGATTTGCTCATTGATATTATCATTTTGACCACTATTGATGTTTAGATTATTTCTGAATGAAACAACATGATTTGGTGTTATTTGCTTTTCAATAAAAAATCCATGTTCATAGGTCAGTTTTTTCTGATCTCTGTTACTATTGTTTTCACTTCTGTTGAGCATAGCAGATTCCGTGCTGTTTTCTCCGATACTGCTATTCTTGTTTTTAGTGTTTTCTAATTGCAGACGAGGGGTAAATTCAAAATATGCCGTTGTGTCAAAACGATGCCGAAGCAAGGTCTTGATATTGTGTTTCCATGCTTTGCTTTGTGCGTCAGAGAAATATGTGCCCAATTGCTTCTCTCCGTCATAAAGCGAGGTACTGCTATTCCTGTTTTCGCTGTTATTTTCGTTGTAGGAAAGCATATACATGAGATTGAGTTTTGTTTTCTTTCCCCAGTCATTATTGAGATTGAACCCACCTGCAACATCATTGCCGATCCCCCAGTAATTCCTTCCCCCGAAATTATCAAATCCGTAGTTCTCTGCTCTTCCAAGGCCGGCATGCTGTTGCAGTTCACCATAGTCAAAACTTTGTCTGTTGATGTTATTACCGAATCCTATAAAACTTAATTGTAAGGTATCTCTGAAAGTATTAAACAGACCTCCGGCCTCATATCGTTTGCGGGTACCACCACTGCCGTAAACTTTTCCAAAATCCGCTTTCAGAAAATCTTTTTTAAACTTAAGATTGATTGTTACGGGAAGATGTTCCTCATTTTCAACAATTCGCTTTGATTCCCCCTTATCTCTGTACACCTGTACCGTTTTAATAAGAGAAGCATCCAGATTTCGGGTAGCGATTTTTAAATCCGTAGCAAAAAAATCTTTTCCATTCACTTTGACTGAAGACACCTCTTTTCCCTGATAATAGATCGTGCCATCCATATTGACCTGAAGTCCCGGCAGCTGTTTCAGTAATTCTTCCACGTTTGCATTTGGTCTGGTTTTAAAGTAAGCTGTGTTATACTCCAGCGTGTCTTTTGACATGCGGATAGGAGGGGCACTTGTAATGCTGACTTCTTCCAGCATGTTTTCGGATAGTTTGAGAACGCCCATATTTTTTGCTTCATGATCCTTAAGAGATAAAGTCTGCTGGAAAGGTTGTCCGGATATGTGCGAAATATAGAGAAGAAGCTCCCGTTCCACCGGAAGTTTAATCAGACGAAAATTTCCCTTTTCATCAGTCAGTGTATAAGAAATAACAGTTGAATCTTTTTTATTAAGAACACTTACAGTAGCTTTTTCCAAAATCTTGTCTTCAGCATTGTGTACAGTACCCGAAATTAATCCGGAAGATTGAGCAAAGGAAAGCTGATACATAAGCATGAAAAGCCCGAGTAGCACTAATTTCATAAAGGGTTTATTGATTATGCTACAATAATATTAAAATATATTTAACGGGATAATTAATAAATGTTAATTAACAATTATTAACTAATTGGGAGGATATATTTGTTTCCCTAAAGCCAATTCACACTGCAAAAAAGCCTTTTCCGTAATCCGAGAAAGGCTTTTTACAACTTAGTTAAGAAGTAGAATTTTTTATTCTTTATTACTGTCTACGACAAGTCTTTTATCCCGGTTGGCAATTTCCCAGGCGGTGTAAAAGGCTAACTTTTCACGTTTGACCATCATCGGAAAATCTATCTTTTCAATAGTATCTTCCGGAGTATGGTAATGTGGATGTAATCCTGAGAAATAAAAAATAACCGGAATCTTGTGTTTGGCAAAGTTATATTGATCCGATCGGTAATAGATGCGCAAAGGATCTTTGGGATCATCATACATATAATCCAGTTCCATCTTTGTGAAATCATCGTTTGCTTTCTTATTGATTGCATGTAGTTCGGAACTTAGTTTATCTGATCCGATAACATGTATATAATTGTGATTTCCATTCAGGTGTTTATCATCAATACGGCCTATCATATCCATGTTCAGGCAGACAACAGTATTGGACAAGGGATAGACAGGATTCTCCGAGTAGTACTCGGATCCAAGGAGACCTTTTTCTTCTGCTGCAAAAGCAATAAAAAGGATACTCCGGCGCGGGCCATGACCATCAGCCTTAGCCTGAGCAAAGGCGCGGGCAAGATCCAATACTCCGGTCGTGCCGGAGCCGTTATCATCAGCACCCGGAAAAATAGTGCCGTTCTCATCGATCCCGTCATGATCATAGTGACCCGATAAGACCACTATTTCTTCTTTTAGATCTGTACCTTCCAGTAGACCTAATACATTTGCGTCATTAAGCATTTCTTCTGTAATTCCGTATTCTGCATTAAACTTTACGGGGATCAGAGTAGATTGTACGCTGTTATTTTCTTTAAATTTCTGAAAAGATGTGTTCTTTACCTGAAGAATATCATTTGCAATTGCAGGGGTAATAAAAACGACTGCAGGCGTGACTGAAGTCTGCTTTTCAGCTTCTTCCTTATCCTTTTGTAATTCATAAGAGCCTCCTGTCAATCTTCCGGCCATTCTTTTCAGCATGAGTTCGGTTGTGACTGAAGCTGCCAGAATTAACTTTGGATTCTTTTTCATCAGATGTTGCAGCTTTTTATTTCTGGAAGTACTCCATTCTGATTTCTTCGAAGTACCTGTGATCAGGGAATTTCCACTTTTATCTGTAGGTTCATCGTCTGTAATCAGTAAAACTACTTTATTGCTGACATCTATATTCGCATAATCGTTATATTTTGTATCCTCAATACCATAACCGACAAATACGATGTCATTAGTGTTTATAACCGTCTTTTCATTATCCCCCAGAATAAAAAAGTCTTTTCCGTTTTTGAAATCCTTACTTCCTATAGTAAACTGATTGACTTCAAAACGTCTGTTTTTGAGATTTATTTTTTGAAAATAACCGGATTGCGGAGCTTTCAGTCCTAATCTTTTAAATTCAGCTGCGATGTATTGAGCTGCTTTTTCGCCACCTTTCTGTCCGGTACCGCGACCTTCGTATTCTTTAGATGATAAAATAGTAAGATGTTTTTTAGCGCTCTCTTCATTCAGCATTTCAGCGTATTTTTTCTGAACAGGCTCCTGTGCAAAAGCACAGCTGTATAACCAAGGCAGGACACTCAGAAGTATTAGAAGTTTTTTCATCAGAAAATAGGTTTACTAAATAGGGTAGCGGTGAGCTACCCTAAAATGTTATAATTAACAAGAGATTTTATTGACGCGGTTAGCGTGACGGCCGCCTTCAAAATCTGTACTCATAAATGTTTTGACGATTGCTTTTGCCAGATCCAGACTAATGAAACGGGCAGGAATACATACAATATTTGCATCATTGTGCTGACGGGCTAATGCTGCAATTTCTTCGAGCCAGCATATTGCAGCACGAATATCCTGATGCTTATTGGCTGTGATCGCGACACCGTTGGCACTACCACAGATAAGTATACCTTTGTCAAACTCCTTGCTCTCCACAGCAGAGGCTACAGGATGCGCAAAATCCGGATAATCTACAGAATCTGTAGAATGTGCTCCAAAATCTTTTACTTCATAACCCAACTCCTGCAGAAAGGGGATCAGTTCTTTTTTGTAATCAAATCCTGCATGATCGCCTCCGATAGCGATGGTTTTTACTGAACTCATATTCTCTATTTATTGCTATAAAATTCTTTTTCTTTCGCAGCTCTTGCCTTCTTTACATTCGCTGATACCATTATACTGATCTCATAAAGGATAAACATAGGCGCACTCACCGTAAGCATAGTGATGACATCTGCACTAGGTGTAATCACGGCCGCAATTACCAGAATGATAACGACAGCGTATCTTCTGCTCGCCCGCATAAATTCGGGTGTCATCAATCCGATCTTGGATAAAATGAAAATCAGGATTGGTAATAAAAATACTATTCCACAACCTAAAGACAGGGTCGCAATAGTAGACAGGTAAGAGTCAATGGTAATCTGGTTGGTGATCTCTTCACTTAACGATACGTTAGAGAGAAAATTTACCGAAAGCGGAACAACGATATAGTATCCGAAGAGCACTCCTAATGCAAACAGGATAGTCGCATAGAAGACAAATCCTCTTGCTGAGCGCTTTTCTATATCCGTCAGCGCCGGTTTGACGAACAGCCATACTTCAAAGAGAAGATATGGGAATCCTAAGGCAACAGCTGTAATCAGACAGGAGTTAATCTGTAGCATAAACTGACCTGCCATCTCGGTATTGATAATATTGAATGGGATTCTCTCCACACAAAAACCATCAATATGCAGTAATTCACCGACTTTACACATCATTCTGTAGGTCCAGAAATCAAGCTTTTTAGGGCCCATAATAATTTCATTGAACACATAGTCGTAGAAGGTGAAAGCTAATGTCGCAAATACGGCTACGGCTAATACAGAGCGGATAATATGCCATCTTAAGACCTCTAAATGGTCAAAAAAGGACATTTCTCCTTCAATATTCTTTCCTTTATCTTTAATAGCTTGAACCAGGCTTGATTTAGTCATTTTACTCATAATACATGATCGCGAAAAACAAAAATACCATTCTTATTGGTAAGAATGGTATTTTTTGCTTCTGTAAAAGAAATTTTATGTATTCTCCTCTTCTTCAGGGTACTTTGACAGATCGAAAGTCTCCATGAATTTAGTAGTGAAGTTTCCGGCTCTGAAATTCGGATCCTTTAAGATTCTCAAATGCAGAGGGATAGTTGTATGAATACCTTCGATAACGAATTCGCTTAATGCTCTTTCCATTGTCGATATAGCTTCTTCACGGGTCTGCGCTACAGTGATCAGTTTAGCGATCATAGAGTCATAATTCGGAGGAATAGTATATCCGGAATACACGTGTGTATCTACACGGACACCATGTCCACCCGGAGAGTGGAAGTTCGTAATCTTTCCTGGTGAAGGGCGGAAGTTCTGGAACGGATCTTCAGCATTTATACGACACTCTATAGCATGCATAGTTGGTTCGTAATTTTTTCCGGAGATAGGAATACCTGCCGCAACTTTGATCTGCTCTTTGATCAGGTCAAAGTTGATAACTTCTTCTGTCACGGGATGTTCTACCTGAATACGGGTATTCATCTCCATAAAGTAGAAATTACGGTGTTTATCTACCAGGAATTCAATTGTTCCGGCACCTTCGTAATTAACAGCTTTAGCACCTTTTATAGCTGCTTCACCCATTGTCTGGCGAAGTTCAGGTGTAATAAACGGAGAAGGAGCTTCTTCCAATAGTTTTTGGTGACGACGCTGAATCGAACAATCACGTTCGGATAAGTGACATACGGTTCCGTATTGGTCACCTACAACCTGAATTTCGATGTGACGAGGCTCTTCAACATATTTTTCAAGATATATTCCGTCATTACCGAAAGCTGCTGCAGATTCCTGACGTGCAGAATCCCATGCAGCTTCAAAATCTTCATCCTTCCAGATGATGCGCATTCCGCGACCACCGCCACCTGCTGTAGCTTTGATGATCACCGGATATCCGATTTCATTGGCAAGTTGTATCCCTTCTTTTACGTTGCTTAACAGGCCTTCAGAACCCGGTACTGTAGGAACACCAGCCTCTTTCATAGTTGCTTTAGCGGAAGATTTATCTCCCATTTTTTCGATCTGTTCTGCAGTAGCACCGATAAATTTGATACCGTACTCCGCACAGATAGCAGAAAAACGAGCGTTTTCGGATAAAAATCCGTACCCCGGATGGATCGCATCTGCATTCGTTAATTCTGCTGCAGAAATGATATTAGGGATATTTAAATAAGAATCTTTACTTGGCGGAGGTCCGATACAGACCGCTTCATCCGCAAAACGGACATGAAGACTATCTCTGTCTGCTGTAGAATAAACCGCAACACTCTTAATGCCCATTTCACGACACGTGCGAATGATGCGTAAGGCGATTTCACCTCTGTTGGCAATTAATATTTTTTTAAACATGAGTCTTAATTGATGTTTCTGTTATGCGATTTCTCGCTGAATGTGCTAATACTCCTTTATAAGAGAAGTATATTCTTAGCTAGGATCTACCAGGAATAATGGCTGATCGTATTCAACAGGTTTAGCGTCATCAATTAAGATCTTGACGATTTTACCTGAAACTTCAGATTCAATTTCGTTGAAAAGTTTCATTGCTTCTACGATACAAAGAACTTTTCCTGCTGTGATCTCATCGCCAACATTAACAAAGTTTGGTTTACCAGGACCAGCAGCACGGTAGAATGTTCCGATCATCGGAGATTTTACAGTGATGTAGTTTGCATTGTTGTCAGCAGCTACGGCTACAGGAGCAGCTGGTGCAGTGGCAACAGGAGCAGCTGGTAAAGCCGTTGCAACAGGAGCAGCAGTAGGTACAGTAGCTGTAACGATTGTAGGTTCCTGATTAGTCTTTATTGTGATTTTAAAATCTTTTTCTTCGATTGCAACTTCATTTACACCAGATTTTGCAACGAATTTAATCAGATCTTGTATTTGTTTAATATCCATACTCATATTAGCAGGTTTTAGATGTTTAAATGTTTAATGTTTCAAAAAAATTAGCCTGTAAAGGTAATAAATAAATAGGGTATTAGTATGCCCACTTTAAATAAATAGAACCCCATGTAAATCCTCCGCCGAATGCAGCAAGGATCAGGTTGTCTCCTTTTTTCAATTGATTCTCCCACTCCCAAAGACACATTGGAATAGTAGCACTGGTTGTATTTCCGTATTTCTGGATATTTACCATTACTTTTTCTTCGGGCAGACCTACACGTTCAGCCGTTGCATCGATGATACGCTTATTGGCCTGGTGAGGTACTAACCAGTTGATGTCTGCAGATGTCAGATTGTTCTTATCCATTATTTCCGCTGCCACATCAGCCATATTGGTTACTGCAAATTTGAATACAGTACGGCCTTCCTGATAAGCGTAGTGCATTTCGGCGTCTACGGTCTCATGTGTTGCAGGATTTAAAGAACCTCCGCCTTTAATATTAAGGTATTGTCCGCCTGATCCGTCCGTTTTGAGGATAGCATCCTGAATGCCCATTCCTTCTTCATTGGGTTCTAATAATACAGCACCACATCCATCACCAAAGAGGATACAGGTGTTGCGATCCTTGTAATTGACTACTGAAGACATTTTATCAGCACCGACAACCAATACTTTTTTGTGGGTACCTGATATAATAAATTGTGAGGCTGTGTTCAGTCCGAATAAAAATCCCGAACAAGCGGCCTGCAAATCAAATCCCCAGGCATTTTTAGCGCCAATCTTATCTGCAAGAATATTGGCAGTGGCCGGAAACAACATATCAGGGGTACTCGTGCAAAAAACAATCAGATCGATCTCTTCAGCAGTAATTCCTCTTTTTTTCAAAAGACCCAATACTGCAGGCACAGCCAGATCTGAAGTAGCTTTACCTTCCCCTTTCAGGATGCGTCTTTCTTTGATACCCGTACGAGAGACAATCCACTCGTCATTGGTGTCAACCATTGTTTCAAGCTCCTTATTTGTAAGCACATAGTCAGGAACATAGCCATTAACAGCTGTAATAGCTGCATGAATTTTTGACATAATACGTTAATTGAAAACAGATCTGATCTTATCGATAAAATTCGATTCGATCATTGCTCTTGATTGTAAAACCATGTTTTTGATAGCTTCCGGAGGAGAAATACCATGTCCTATAATAACAGGAGCATTCACACCCAGAATAGGGGTGCCTCCGTATTGTTCGTAATTGAATCTATCAAAGAATTCATCATTTATTTTCTTTTTCTTGGTCACCACATAAAATGACTCCGCCATTTTCAAAATAACATTACCTGTAAATCCATCACATACCATTACATCAGCCAGATCTGTGAAAAGATCTCTTCCTTCAATGTTACCGATAAAATTTAATTGGGAATTGTTTTTGAGCAGTGGATAGGTTGTGGTTGTAAGGATATTTCCTTTTTCTTCTTCTTCGCCAATATTGACTAATCCGACTTTAGGAGATTTTATGCCTAATACATGTTCAATGTAAAGACTTCCAAGGATAGCAAATTGATTTAGCATTTCGGGTTTGCAATCTGCATTAGCTCCTACGTCTAACAACAGTCCGCTGCCACCTTTGAGTTTGGGAACGTTAGTGGCGATGGCCGGACGTAGAATTCCCGGTACTGCCTTCACGCTGAAAAGAGCACCGACCAACATAGCTCCGGTATTACCTGCTGAAGCAAAAGAGTCTATCTCTCCGTTTTTCAAAAGGTCAAAACCTCTTACTATACTGGAATCCGGTTTTTTGGCAATTGCTTTGGTCGGGTGTTCACCCATTCCAATATTATCAGGAGCATGTACAAAATCAAAATCCTCGATTCGAGCTCCTAATTCCTGGATACGCTGCTTAGCAGCATGTTCGTCACCGATAAGAACAATACGTTGTTCTGTTGGCAACACTTTCTGAGCTTCAATAGCTCCTAAAATTGTGGATTCCGGAGCAAAATCCCCTCCTAAAATATCTAAACCAATCTTCATTCGTTATTATTTTTCGATTCAATAATACGCAAAAACATCCCAAAGTAAAGCATAAAAGATAAATTTTACACTTATTTTGGGATGTTTAATGTCTTGAAAGATTGTTAGACAACAGCTGTATTTTCGATGATTAATTTACCGTTGTAGTATAAATTTCCATCTACTGTGTAAGCACGGTGAGGTAAATGAACCGCGCCAGTTTCTTGACAAACTGTTAAGCTAGGTTTTTCTGCTTTATAATGTGTTCTTCTTTTGTCTCTTCTTGATTTAGAAGTTTTACGCTTTGGATGTGCCATCTCGTATTTCCGTTTTAGTTATTTTTTATATTTCTTAATGCCGACCATCTGGGGTCAATGTGTTCTTCTGCACTGTTCTCTTCTTCTTCCTCGGTTTGATTGACTTTCGCCAACATCTCCGGGTCGCATGATTGATTTAAGCCCTGTTCGCTGCACTTGGTGTAGTAAGGTACTGCTACATTGATATACTCATAGAGTAAATGTGCAATGTCAAATTCGTAATCATTTTTAGATAAAACAATTACTTCTTCGGTATCTTCTTCCCAGTTTTCATCTGTGAATTTGACAAGGATCCGCTCTTTTACATCGATAGGGTAGTCAAATTCGGACAAACATACATCGCAGGTCAGTTTGATCGTGCCGGTAATAGTAAAGTGGACAATCAACATGTTCTCCTGCTTCTGCAAGTCTACCTGAGCTTTTAAGTTTCCATCTTTGACAATGGAATGCTCAAAACAATCAAAGAACTTCTTTTCAATGTCAAAATCAAAACTGTGTTTCCCTGCATTCAGCCCTGAAAAGGGTATCCTATATTGTTTTAGATATTTCACAATTCTGCATTTGAGCCTGCAAAGGTAATTATAAATCTTATAGAAAGGAAATTTTTTTCAATTTATTTGAGAGCCTCAAATGGCTTGATAAACCTTCCTGAATTACGTATGCAGGGGAGTTATTATTCGTAGTAATTTTTTCCTAATTCTATACGGTCACGTCCGTTTTTTAATCTCCAGTGATTCGTGTCGCGAAGAGAATATGCACAACCGCAATACTCCTGCATATAGAATTTTTCTTTTTTGGAGACCTCCAGCATTCTTGCCGATCCGCCTTTCTTTCTCCAGTTGAAGGTCCAGTATTCCATGCCTTCATGACGGGATGCCGCCCGAAGTCCGCAGTCATTGATCTGCTCCATGTTTTTCCATCTAGAAATACCTAATGAACTGGAGATGACATCAAACCCATTTTTAGCCGCATACTCTGCTGTTTTTTCAAATCGCATATCAAAGCACATCGTACATCTTATCCCGCGTTCAGGCTCCTGTTCCATGCCTTTCGCAAGTTCAAACCAATGATCAACGTCATAGTCTGCGTCTATGAAAGGGATATTGTGCTTTTCTGCGAAACGTATATTTTCATCTTTACGCAAGTCATATTCCTTACGTGGATGGATGTTGGGGTTGTAAAAATAGATAGTAAAGTCAATATCCGAGGCAATTAATGCTTCCATTACTTCCCCGGAGCACGGGGCACAGCACGAATGAAGCAATAGTTTTTTGCCTTCGTTCGGGAGTTCTAATTTTTCACGCTTAAATTCTTTACCGTCCATACCAGTCCTGATTAAATGCGTTGCAATTTTAACGAAATTGCACAATATTTGCAACAATTGACTGTTAATGTAGCAAGAAGGCTGTACAATACGTCCTCTTTTCAGATAACTATTTTATACATTTGTAACAGCATTTAAGTTAGCATTGTAAAATGAAGAAATTCTCCAAAGCCCTGATTTTATCTTTAATGGTCGGAAGTGTGATCACCGGGATAGTATCCTGTGAACGTTCAGATGATGAACCGCCTGTTACGAAAGGAAAAATCGGACGTTTATATATATCCTTTTCAAATTACCGTGACGGAGCTACTCCTTTCCCTACTATAGGTATCATTGATAATGCAGATTCTGTATTGACAAACGGAGGGGATATGTCTACTATCTTCAAATTACGCAATATATCCATTACCTCAGGAGTTAAAGGCGGAGCAACTCTTTATTTTGATCCTTTTGTACAGCGCATTTATCAGTCTCCTAAAAATGAGAATGGATTAAGTGATACGGTCTTACGACATATGAGTTATAATCTCAATGGTATTCCGGCCAGTACCAATAGCATTCAAAACAGTGTAATGGGAAGTGTCAGAGGTATGGCTATTAATATTCCGGAGAATAATAATGAGCCCAGATTCCTGTATGTTACCAAAACAAGCCGGACAGGTATTAATAGGGATGTACAACCTGTAGGAATCTATAAATTCAATAGTGCTATTGCAAACGGGTATGTCAGGTATGGACAGAAAATTACCTTAGCCGGTCTGGGTGAAGAAAGAGCACCATGGGGATTGGCCATAAACGGAAAAACCTTGTATGCTTCTATATCGGGGCCCAATGGCGGCGTCATGGTATTGCCTAATGTTGTCAATAACCTAGATACGTTGCTGGCTGATTATTCCAATACACAAATGCATACAATTGCCGGAGCTTCAAAAGTAAGAGGAATTTCTTACCATCTTTTGAAGGATATACTGGTGTTGACTGATTATACGGGAGAAGGACCTTCTGCAGTAGGAAAAATATATATCATTGAAAACTTTTCTAAACTTCCGGCAGGCGAAATTACACCAACCCGGACTATTCAGGGGGCAAGTACAGGGCTTATTGAGCCTGTGGATGTTTCTATTGATAAACGGGCGAATGGCACATTCATGTTTGTAGTGGATAAATCTTCAAGGTATATATCCAGATTCAAAATTACAGATAATGGTAACGTAGCTCCTGATGCCAGATTAAAAGTAGATAAGACTCCGGAAACAGGTATCAATGTGGAAATGATTCCTGAAGGGATATACTTCGACGGAAGAGATTAATCTTTTTCCATCAGATCCAGCAATATTTCGATTTCCTCTTTTTTCTCCATATTATCTATCTGGGTATAGGAGGAAATCAAATTTCTTAGCACTCTTTTTATAATAGCTACGTTATCGCAAGGCAATACGTATTCCGGAGACGGTGCCAGATTAAGTTGTTTTAAGAACGAAAGGATATCTTCCATCTTCATCACCTGCCCCTTATTGAATACATTAATATAAAACAATGGCTTTGAATCCATGTTATCCTCATTCATATAAGCCAGCACAAAGTGTTTCGGCAGATTGACTCCGTAAATTGGGATATCCAGACGTTGCGCAATGACGCAATAGATGCAGGCCAGCGTAATCGGATTGCCCTTCTTGCTTTCCAGCACCTTATTCAGATAGGAATTTTGTGGATCATGATAGTTAGCTGTATTACCTGACAAGCCAAAATCCTGAAACAATACATGATTGATGAGTTTGACCTTTTCATAAGGACTCATATCGTATATCAGTTCATACCAGACTTCTCTTCTTAATTCGGCCAGCTGAAACATAATCTGGTCCACATTCATTGCCGGATACTGATATCTGTTGATAATGAGTAAGCCATTAAGCAAATCAAATGAATTACTCATCTTCCATACCTGCAGCTCATTTTTGATCTGATCAAACTGGATTTTGTGAATAATATTCTCAATCCGTGTCTGCATCAATACATCGAAAGAACTTTCCCAGGAAGATTCAAGGGAGGGGATGACCTCAGGACCACACGTAATCAGTTTTTGTTCGATCTCCTCAAAAATAGTAGTGTCCGGATCGTCCAGTAATGAGATTAAAGCCTTTAATTCATTATCGCTCATATTCAAACTTAATTAAAATTTCTTTTATTTAAAAGTGGGAAAAGTCAACATATTAAAGAAATTACCACCTTTTGTCAGGTTTATAGTAAATGATTATCAGCAGGAGGGAAGGCAACTGTTACAGATATGATGCTACACAAATCAACTTTTTATTATGTTTGTGGCATGGTTTCTTTAAGATACAGATGCTCCGGATTTATACACGCCCTTACTTCAAATACCCGTCACGGGACACATTCACCTTTTGTATACAAACTCGCTGATGAAGCTATTTATCAACGATCAGCAAAAGGAGTTGAAATCAACCTGAGCGGTTGGAGTTCGAAGAAAAAAGCCGCATTAGTCCGCATACTTTATCATCTCGGAATACAGACTGTTCATTCCCTGTCAGACAACAGAGGTAATGAGGCTGAGCAGGATGTTGTGGAGACTCCGGAGGATTGTTTCAAACAAGCCATTCTGATCAGTAAGGATGAGCTTCCGGAGCAGCAAGAGTTTCATCGCGCCGGAAGGCATACTATATATATATGGGATGAACCTTATTTCAACAGAGAGCGGCAGAGCGCCTGGCAGCAAGTTCAACAGGCGGAAAGGGTAACCTTAACAATAGATCTGTTTTATTTTGGTCTGATCATCTTCAGACAAGGTCAGCGCAAACAGAATTTTAAGCTGAGGTTTCCCCGTTTCTGATTAGAAAGCCTCACTTATGGATAGGTAAAATCCGGATTGCCGTTTTTCTCCCGGTCTTTTTTCTCCGAAAGAATAATCAAAACGAACCGTACTGCTATGCTCCAGACTAAAGAAATAGCGGATACCTGCTCCATAGCTTGGTACAAGACGGATGTCATGCTCTTTAGAAAATGTACTACCTGTCCCTCCAAAGCCCGTTATTCCAAAACGCGGGTGAAAGCGGTAACGCAATTCAGCCTGGCCTGCAATATAATTACGGTCTTTATATCTGCCCAGATAATAACCGCGCATTATATTATCTCCGCCCAGATCCCGGTATTGATAAAAAGGAATGCGTTCGCCGAAAGTAGATCTGTAGATTCCCTGTATAGCTACAGACAGCGTTTTTGAAACAGGGTAGAAGCCTCGGAGATCGATATCAAACAGATTGCCTCTGAAATTTTCATTACCCCAGAAGTCAGGAGCATAGGCATAACGGAGTCTGGCATAATATCCTCTAGTCGTAAAAGTGGTTACATTCCGGGTGTCAAAGAGCTGAGAAATTCCAAAGGCCAGAAATTGCCCGCCTGTTTTACCAATCAGATCCTGCTGATCGTATATTCCGCCGGTTTCCTGATCTTCGTATTTAAAGTGTTCATAATTGATATTGATTCCTGCATAATAGGAAGAAGTGATCTTTTTCTCTACATCGATGCGGGCGCGAAACAATTTCTGGCCTATCTTATCTTCATCAGATTCCCATGTATTATTACCCAATCCGTAAAAATTGAAAGGCCAGTCACGGTATCTGAATTCAGAAAGAATATGGTAATCGTTATTTTTTGTCCAGATGTCACTGTTGAGTTTTATGTTTTTTTGACTTTTTGTGGTCATTGTTCCCATCAGAATCAGACTTGATGTGCGGTTTGTGGCGTCAGATTTGTCTACATAAAAATTATAAGTGCCCGCAATTCCGTATTCGAAACCTGACTCTTGTGCATATCCGGCTGCCGGTAAAACCATAAAACTTGCCGATCTGGTCGAATCTTTTTCACTGGAAAGGAATTTATTTTTAAATTTTTGAACAAGATTCTGCTCCTGAGCATATGAATTTGGAAGAAAAATTAAAAGAAAAACAGCCATGCTAATACTGCCAAGCATGGATTTGGAGATCAATTTTTGCATTTTCAAATATAGGATATTGACCGGATTTAATAAATTGAAATCTTGAGCTGAAAATTATTCCCTTGCATATCAGATACATTGTCGTTATGCGGAAGTTTTTTTGCAAAAATATTTTTGTAATGTCATCGGAGTATCTATCTTTGCAACTCAAACAAACAGGGTCTGTAATTGTCCCGGAAGCGTTTGAAATGTTCTTTAAGTCGTTTGATAATAATTTTTAAATAAAACTTGCAGAAGTCAAAAATTAATCTGATTTTTGCACTCGCTGATCGAAACAGCATCGTTCTTAGAGAGTTTAAAAATATTAAAATATAGAAGCCTCCTTAGCTCAGCTGGTAGAGCAACTGACTTGTAATCAGTAGGTCATTGGTTCGATTCCGATAGGAGGCTCAAGAATTGCAATCTTAAATTGCAGGTATCTGGAGGGGTTCCAGAGCGGTCAAATGGGACGGACTGTAAATCCGTTGCTTCGGCTTCGAAGGTTCGAATCCTTCTCCCTCCACACCAAATCAGTTTACAAATCCGAGCTTGTTTTTCAAGCTAGGTATTTGTAAGCAAAAGCGGAAGTAGCTCAGTTGGTAGAGCGATAGCCTTCCAAGCTATAGGTCGCGAGTTCGAACCTCGTCTTCCGCTCTCTTTTTATTATACGATTTAAGTCTCTGTCTCATTTGATATAATAATATCTTGCAGGTGGAGGCGTTTATCTATAAATGGCTTTTGAAAGCCGAAGTAGCTCAGGGGTAGAGCACTTCCTTGGTAAGGAAGAGGTCGTGGGTTCAAATCCCATCTTTGGCTCGTAATAACAACTTTTTTAGAAGAAAAAATAAAATTTTAATTTACTAATTCGCATAAACATGGCAAAAGAGAAATTTGACCGCAGTAAACCACACTTAAACATTGGTACAATCGGTCACGTTGACCACGGTAAAACTACTACAACTGCAGCTATCACTAAAGTATTAGCGGATGCAGGTTTATCAGAAGCTCGTTCATTTGATTCAATTGACTCTGCTCCTGAAGAAAAAGAACGTGGTATCACAATTAATACAGCACACGTAGAATACCAAACAGCTAATCGTCACTATGCGCACGTTGACTGTCCAGGTCACGCCGATTATGTAAAAAACATGGTAACAGGTGCTGCTCAGATGGACGGAGCTATCATCGTAGTTGCGGCTACAGATGGTCCTATGCCTCAAACTCGTGAGCACATCCTATTGGCTCGTCAGGTAGGTGTTCCTGCACTAGTAGTTTTCTTGAACAAAGTTGACTTAGTAGATGACAGCGAATTATTAGACTTAGTTGAAATGGAAGTTCGTGAATTATTATCATTCTACGAATACCCAGGAGATGATATTCCAGTAATCAAAGGTTCTGCTTTAGGTGCATTGAACGGTGAGCAACAATGGGTTGATTCAATCATGGAATTGATGGATGCTGTTGATAACTACATTCCAATCCCTCCACGTTTGACTGAACTTCCTTTCTTGATGCCGGTAGAGGACGTATTCTCGATCACAGGTCGTGGTACAGTAGCTACAGGTCGTATCGAAAGAGGTGTGATCAACTCAGGAGATCCGGTTGAGATCTTAGGTATGGGTGCTGAGAACTTGAAATCTACAGTAACAGGTGTTGAGATGTTCCGTAAAATTTTGGATTACGGTGAGGCTGGTGATAACGTAGGTTTATTGTTACGTGGTATTGAGAAAACTGATATCCGTCGTGGTATGGTTATCTGTAAACCAGGTTCAGTAACTCCTCACGATAACTTCAAAGCTGAGGTTTACGTATTATCAAAAGCAGAAGGTGGACGTCACACTCCATTCTTTAACAAATACCGCCCTCAATTCTATTTCCGTACAACAGACGTTACAGGTGAAATCACTTTAGCTGAAGGTACTGAAATGGTAATGCCAGGTGACAACGTAACAATCACTGTTAAGTTGATCAGTCCTATCGCAATGGAAAAAGGTCTACGTTTTGCAATCCGTGAAGGTGGTAGAACAGTAGGTGCTGGTCAGGTAACTGAAATCATTTAATCTGAAATAGATTAGAAATATAAATAAGCTAATCAGCTGAGGCTGATTAGCTTATTTTTTCTGATGCAAAAGTGCATTAAGAAATAGTAAAAAAAAGTGAAATATATTTGTTGCAGAGGTGCGAAAACGCTATATTTGCAACGTCAAAAAACAAAACCCACGGGCATAGTTCAATGGTAGAATAGAGGTCTCCAAAACCTTTGATCAGGGTTCGAATCCTTGTGCCCGTGCAAACTATAGATAAACTATAAAATGGCGAAAGTACTAGATTTTTTTAAAGACTCTTATGAAGAGATCACACAGAAGGTAACTTGGCCTACCTGGGCTCAGTTGCAAAGTTCAGCTGTGATTGTACTTATTGCTTCTCTTATCATCGCTCTTCTGGTTTTTGTGATGGATAAAGCGTCGAGCAACGTATTAGAGTTGTTGTACGGTATTACTTCATAATTTTTTCAGTATTTAATTTATGGCAGATCAAAGTTTAAAATGGTACGTGGTTCGTGCTGTAAGTGGAAAGGAAAAGAAAGTAAAGCAATATATTGATGCTGAGATTAGTCGCTTAGGAATCCAGCACCTGGTTGCTCAGGTACTTATTCCAATGGAAAAGTATTACCAGATGCGTGATGGCAAGAAAGTGGCAAAAGAACGTAACTACTACCCTGGATATGTGTTGATTGAAGCATCTCTTGATGCAGAAACAGAACACGTAATCAAAAATATTAACAGCGTAATCGGTTTCTTAGGAGATAAGGCCGGAAATGCTATTCCGTTGCGTCCAAGCGAGGTGAACCGCATCTTAGGTAAAGTGGATGAGATGGCTGAGCAAGGTGAGACAATCAACGTACCTTATTACGTTGGTGAAACGGTAAAAGTAAACGATGGTCCGTTTAACGGATTTACCGGAGAAATCGAAGAAGTTCACGAAGACAAGAAAAAGCTGATCGTGATGGTGAAGGTCTTCGGAAGAAAAACCCCATTAGAACTTAACTACATGCAAGTAGAGAAAGAATAAACAAAAGAAAAGAGGAGAATTAAAATTTCCTCTTTTCTTTTGTTTATTTATTTTTTGTATTTCATAAAAAATAGTATATCTTTGCACCTCATTTGGTGCCTGATTTCGGTCCGGTATCATTGAATAAATAAATGTTACGTTATATGCTTCCAACTTACTAACAAACATTTAATAATTAAATTCAGAACAAAATGGCAAAAGAAGTCAGTGCGTTAGTAAAATTACAAGTTAAGGGCGGAGCTGCAAATCCATCGCCACCAGTAGGACCTGCATTAGGTGCTAAAGGTGTTAATATCATGGATTTCTGTAAGCAATTTAACGCTCGTACGCAAGACAAACCAGGCAAAGTATTACCTGTTGTCATTACAGTTTACAGCGACAAATCTTTTGATTTTATCATCAAAACTCCTCCGGTAGCAATCCAGTTAAAGGAAGCTACAGGGTTGAAAAGCGGATCTGGAGAGCCTAACCGTAAGAAAGTAGCTTCTGTTACTTGGGATCAGGTGAAAACAATCGCTGAGGATAAATTGGTAGATTTAAACGCATTTACTGTAGAAGCAGCTATGCGTATGGTAGCTGGGACAGCACGTAGTATGGGTATTACCGTGTCCGGTAATGCTCCTTGGAACAATTAATTAACGAAATCAGTTTAAGAAAAGTGGCTAGATTAACAAAAAATCAAAAAGCGGCACTATCCAAAATTGAAGCTGGTAAAGCATACTCTTTGAAAGAAGCTTCGGCTTTGGTAAAAGAGATATCATTAACCAAATTTGACGCTTCTGTGGATATCGACGTTCGTTTAGGCGTAGATCCTCGTAAGGCAAATCAAATGGTTCGTGGTATTGCAACTTTACCTCACGGAACTGGTAAGACTGTTCGCGTTTTAGTTTTATGTACTCCTGATAAAGAAGAAGAAGCTAAAGCAGCAGGCGCAGATTTCGTAGGTTTAGATGACTATATCAGTAAAATCGAAGGCGGTTGGACTGACGTTGATATCATTATTACCATGCCTAGTGTTATGGCTAAAGTAGGTAAATTGGGTCGTATTTTAGGTCCAAGAAACTTAATGCCTAACCCTAAAACTGGTACAGTAACTACAGAAGTAGGTAAAGCTGTAACAGATGTTAAAGGTGGTAAAATCGATTTCAAAGTTGACAAAACAGGTATCATCCACACTTCGATTGGTAAAGCGTCGTTCGATGCAGATAAGATTTATGATAACGCATTAGAGGTATTACAAACTATCTCTCGTTTGAAACCATCTGCAGCTAAAGGAACATACTTTAAGAGCATTCACATTTCATCAACAATGAGTCCTGGAATTCATGTTGAGACTAAATCAGTAGCAGGAATTTAATCATGAGAAAAGAAGAAAAACAAGAAATTGTTCTAGCTTTGGCCGAGCAGATTAAATCATACGGTAATTTTTATATTGCTGACACTGCTGATTTAAGCGTTGAGAAGGTGAATGGCATTCGTCGCAAATGTTTTGAAAGCGGTATTGAAATTAAAGTAGTGAAAAACTCTTTAATTAAAAAAGCATTAATCGAAGCAGGTGTTGATTCGGAAGAGATCTTTGGTACACTGAAAGGTGCATCTACATTAATGTTCTCTGAAGTTGGTAACGCTCCTGCTAAATTAATCAAGCAGTTACGTAAAGAAGGTGATAAACCTCTTTTGAAAGCAGCTTATATCGATTCAGCAGCATTTGTTGGAGACGGTCAATTGAATGCATTAGTGAATCTTAAGTCTAAAAATGAACTTATCGCTGATGTTATCGCATTGCTTGAATCTCCTGCGAAGAATGTTATTTCAGCTCTTCAGTCAGGCGGAAATACAATTTCGGGCTTAGTAAAAGCTTTAGAAGAAAGAGGCTAACGAATCCTCTCTAACAGAAATATTCGTTATTATTTAATTAACAAAAATTTTTAAAAGTAAATTCAAAAATCAAAATAAAATGGCAGATTTAAAACAACTTGCTGAACAGTTAGTGAACTTAACAGTAAAAGAAGTTAAAGAATTAGCTGATATCTTAAAAGATGAGTATGGTATCGAGCCTGCTGCTGCTGCTGTTGCAGTTGCTGCTGCTCCTGCTGAAGGTGGCGCTGCTGCTGCTGAAGAGAAAACTTCATTTGACGTTATCTTGAAAGAAGCTGGTGGTCAGAAATTAGCAGTAGTTAAATTGGTTAAAGATTTAGCTGGTCTAGGCTTGAAAGAAGCTAAAGATTTAGTTGACGGAGCACCTAAAGAATTAAAAGCTGGTGTATCTAAAGACGAAGCTGAAGCTTTGAAAAAACAATTAGAAGAAGCTGGAGCTGTTGTTGAGATCAAGTAATCTCACATATTAAGCACCTTAAAGGTTTAGACTCTGACGGTATATCCATCAGAGTCTATTCCTATTTTAACACACCACTATCAGTTATGTGTGCTGTTGCATAATTGTAAATGTGAATTAAGCAGCATATAGTTAGCTCAGTTTTTTTAAACTAAAATTCTTATTCCCTTGGCAAACAATAATATTCAAAAAGAAAGAGTAAATTTTGCGACAAGTAAGAAGGTTATCGATTATCCTGATTTCTTGGACGTACAATTACAGTCTTTCAAGGAGTTTTTTCAATTAGAAACTACTTCTGACAACCGCCATCAGGAAGGGCTGTTCAAAGTATTTTCGGAAAACTTCCCTATTTCTGATTCAAGAAACATTTTTGTGCTTGAGTTTTTGGATTATTTTATTGATCCTCCCCGCTATGATATACAAGAGTGTATCGAGCGTGGTCTTACTTATAGCGTTCCTTTAAAGGCAAAATTAAAGTTATCTTGTAATGATGAGGAACACGAAGATTTCGAAACCATTGTTCAGGATGTATATTTGGGAACTATTCCTTATATGACTCCTAAAGGTACCTTCGTTGTAAATGGTGCAGAGCGTGTGATCGTTTCACAATTACACCGTTCACCAGGCGTATTCTTCGGTCAGAGTAGACACACAAATGGTACTAAACTTTATTCTGCAAGGGTTATTCCTTTTAAAGGATCTTGGATCGAATTTGCAACAGACGTAAACAACGTCATGTATGCTTACATCGATCGTAAAAAGAAATTCCCAGTTACAACTTTATTACGTGCTATCGGGTACGATTCAGACAAGGATATCTTAGAATTGTTTGATCTTGCAGATGAAGTTAAAGTTAGTAAGTCTGGTCTTAAGAAATATGTTGGTCGTCGTCTGGCAGCCAGGGTATTGAAAAAATGGGTAGAAGATTTCGTGGATGAAGATACAGGTGAAGTTGTATCTATTGACCGTAATGAAATTATCCTTGAACGTGAAACTGTTTTGGAAGAAGACCACATTGATTTTATCATCGATGCAGGAGTGAAATCTGTCATTCTGGCTAAAGATGATGCATCTAACAATGCGGACTATTCTATTATATATAATACCCTTCAGAAAGATACGTCCAACTCAGAAAAAGAAGCGGTAGAGCATATCTATCGTCAGTTACGTAATGCTGAACCACCTGATGAGGAAACTGCTCGTGGTATCATCGATCGTCTGTTCTTCTCTGACAAACGTTATGATCTGGGGGATGTTGGTCGTTACCGTATCAACCGCAAATTGCAATTAGATACTCCGGCAGATACGAAAGTATTGACTCGTGAAGATATTATTGCGATTGTGAAATACCTTATTAATCTGATAAACTCTAAAGCTGAGGTCGATGATATTGACCACTTATCTAACCGTCGTGTTCGTACGGTAGGAGAGCAGTTATATGCACAGTTTGGAGTAGGTCTGTCACGTATGGCACGTACTATCCGTGAGCGTATGAATATTCGTGATAACGAAGTATTCACACCTACAGATCTGATCAATGCACGTACATTATCGTCCGTCATTAATTCGTTCTTCGGAACAAACCAGCTATCTCAGTTTATGGACCAAACAAATCCATTGGCAGAGATTACGCACAAACGTCGTTTATCAGCTTTAGGTCCAGGTGGTCTTTCCCGTGAAAGAGCAGGATTTGAGGTTCGTGACGTTCACTATACGCACTACGGTCGTCTTTGTACTATCGAGACGCCGGAGGGACCAAACATCGGTTTGATCTCTTCTCTGGCTGTTCACGCTAAAATCAATAACCTTGGTTTTATTGAAACACCATACCGTAAAGTAGAAGCTGGTCGTGTAGTAGTAGAAGAGCCTGTTATCTATCTGTCTGCTGAAGATGAAGATGAGAAAACAATTGCTCAGGCAAATGCTATCTACGATGAAAAAGGAAATTTCGAAGATCCAAAAGTAAAAGCAAGATATGAAGGTGACTTCCCGATTATCGAGCCTGAAAAACTGGATCTTATGGACGTTTCTCCAAATCAGATTACTTCGATTGCAGCATCATTGATTCCTTTCCTGGAGCATGATGATGCCAACCGTGCCCTGATGGGATCAAACATGCAACGCCAGGCGGTGCCATTGTTACGTCCGCAGGCGCCTATCGTTGGTACAGGTCTTGAAGGTCGCGTAGCCCGTGACTCGCGTACACTGATCAACGCTGAAGGAAATGGTGTTGTTGAATATGTAGATGCTGAAGAAATCAAGATTCGTTATGATCGTACAGAAGACG
Organism: Sphingobacterium spiritivorum ATCC 33861; assembly: GCF_000143765.1. Taxonomy (GTDB): domain Bacteria; phylum Bacteroidota; class Bacteroidia; order Sphingobacteriales; family Sphingobacteriaceae; genus Sphingobacterium; species Sphingobacterium spiritivorum. The sequence continues at coordinate 99,335 of NZ_GL379770.1, forward strand.
ATCGTCTGGTATCATTCGATGATGATATCAAAACATATAAATTGATCAAATTCAAGAAAACCAACCAGAGTACATGTATCAACCTGAAACCGATTGTCAGAAAAGGACAGCGTGTTGAAAAAGGTCAGGTACTATGTGAGGGTTATGCTACTGAAGATGGTGAATTGGCATTAGGACGTAACCTTAAAGTAGCTTTCATGCCTTGGCAGGGATACAACTTTGAGGATGCGATCGTAATCTCTGAGCGCGTGGTAAGTCAGGATATCTTCACTTCCCTTCACATTGAAGAATTTGAATTGGAGGTTCGTGATACAAAACGTGGTGAAGAAGAACTTACTGCAGATATTCCTAACGTTTCAGAAGAAGCAACCAAAGACCTGGACGAGAACGGTATTATCCGTATCGGTGCTGAAGTTGGTGAGGGAGATATCCTGATCGGTAAGATTACACCTAAAGGGGAGTCAGATCCTTCACCGGAAGAGAAATTATTAAGAGCAATCTTTGGTGATAAAGCCGGAGATGTAAAAGATGCTTCTTTGAAAACTCCTCCGTCAATTAAAGGTGTAGTAATTGATACCAAATTATTCTCTCGTGCGAAAAAAATGTCTAAAGAAGTAGAGCGCAAAACGCTTGAAAAATTGGAAACTACACACGACAGAAATGTTAAAGTATTAAAAGATCGTCTGGTTGATAAATTATTTACAATCGTAAATGGTAAAACCAGTCAGGGTATCTATAATGTGTACAAAGAATTATTGGTGCCAAAGGGTGCTAAATTCACACAAAAGATTCTTGCTGATCTGAATTACGATAACATCAATCCAACAGGATGGACTACAGATGATGATAAAAACGAATTGATCAAAGCTGCTCTTCACTTCTTCAACATTAAGTTGAACGAAGAACTTGGAGCATTCAAACGTGAAAAATTCGCAATCTCAGTAGGGGATGAACTTCCTTCCGGAATTGTACAGATGGCTAAAGTTTACGTGGCTAAGAAACGTAAATTGAAAGTTGGGGATAAAATGGCGGGACGTCACGGTAACAAAGGTATCGTTGCACGTATCGTACGTGATGAGGATATGCCATTCTTAGAAGATGGAACTCCTGTTGATATCGTGTTAAACCCACTTGGGGTACCTTCACGTATGAACTTGGGACAGATCTATGAAACTGTATTAGGTTGGGCAGGTCAGAAATTAGGTGTCAAATTTGCAACTCCGATCTTCGATGGTGCTGAGCCGTCAGAAGTAGAAGGATGGATCGCTAAAGCTGGATTACCGGCTTCAGGTAGAACTTATCTTTACAACGGATTGACCGGAGACCGTTTCGATCAGCCGACAACTGTAGGGGTGATCTATATGTTGAAATTAGGTCACATGGTTGATGATAAAATGCACGCACGTTCTATCGGACCATACTCATTGATTACACAACAACCTCTGGGTGGTAAAGCTCAGTTCGGTGGTCAGCGTTTTGGTGAGATGGAGGTTTGGGCACTTGAGGCATTCGGAGCATCTAACATCTTACAGGAGATCTTGACTGTGAAATCAGATGATGTTGTAGGTCGTGCCAAAACTTACGAAGCTATCGTAAAAGGTAACAACCTGCCAACTCCATCCGTACCGGAATCGTTTAACGTACTGGTACATGAGTTACGCGGTTTAGGTTTAGATATTACATTAGATTAATTAAGCAATAGAGCTTAAGAGGCTTCGAAATCCTCTTAAGCTTCTTTATACAGCTTTAACTTTGGAATAAAAGTATGTCTTACAAAAAAGATAATAAAATTAAAAGCAACTTTACGTCAATCACCATTAGCTTGGCGTCACCGGAAACAATCTTAGAGCGTTCCAGTGGTGAAGTTGTAAAACCGGAAACGATTAACTATCGTACCTACAAACCAGAACGTGATGGTTTATTCTGTGAGCGTATCTTCGGTCCTGTAAAGGATTACGAATGTCACTGTGGTAAATACAAGCGTATCCGTTATAAAGGTATCGTGTGTGACCGTTGTGGAGTAGAAGTTACAGAGAAAAAAGTACGTCGTGAGCGTATGGGACACATCAACCTGGTGGTTCCTGTAGCGCATATCTGGTACTTCCGTTCACTTCCTAACAAAATTGGTTATTTATTAGGTCTTCCAACCAAAAAACTGGATATGATTATCTATTACGAACGTTATGTCGTAATCCAGGCTGGTATTAAAGAAGAAGATGGTATCAATTACATGGACTTCCTTACTGAGGAAGAATACCTGGATATCTTAGATACATTACCTAAAGAAAACCAATACCTTGATGACAACGATCCTCAGAAATTCGTTGCGAAAATGGGAGCAGAGGCTTTAGAAGAATTATTAAAACGCCTTGATCTGGATCAGTTATCATATGATCTTCGTCACCAGGCTGCTAATGAGACTTCACAACAACGTAAAAATGAGGCATTAAAACGTCTTCATGTTGTGGAGGCTTTCCGCGGAGCAAATGAGCGTATTGAAAATCGTCCGGAATGGATGATCGTGAAAATCGTTCCGATTATTCCACCGGAATTGCGTCCGTTAGTTCCTTTGGATGGTGGTCGTTTTGCGACTTCGGATTTAAATGACTTATACCGTCGTGTTATTATCCGTAATAACCGTCTGAAACGTTTGATCGAAATCAAAGCACCGGAAGTTATCTTACGTAACGAAAAACGTATGCTTCAGGAAGCTGTGGATTCCCTGTTTGATAACTCACGTAAGGTGAATGCTGTGAAAACAGAAGGTAACCGTGCGTTAAAATCACTTTCTGATATTCTGAAAGGTAAACAAGGTCGTTTCCGTCAAAACTTATTAGGTAAACGTGTGGATTATTCGGCTCGTTCGGTAATCGTCGTTGGACCTCATTTGAAATTACACGAATGTGGTCTTCCTAAAGATATGGCTGCAGAGCTTTACAAACCGTTTATCATTCGTAAGATGATTGAAAGAGGTATTGTAAAAACTGTAAAATCAGCTAAAAAAATCGTGGATCGTAAAGATCCTGTAGTATGGGATATCCTGGAGAATGTATTGAAAGGTCACCCTGTATTATTAAACCGTGCACCTACGCTTCACCGTCTGGGTATCCAGGCTTTCCAACCTACGTTGGTAGAAGGTAAAGCCATCCAGTTGCACCCGTTAGTGTGTACCGCATTCAACGCCGATTTTGACGGTGACCAGATGGCTGTTCACTTACCATTAGGTAATGCTGCTGTATTGGAAGCACAGATTCTGATGTTGGCTGCACACAATATCCTTAACCCTGCAAACGGTTCTCCGGTAACAGTACCTTCTCAGGATATGGTACTCGGTCTTTATTATATCACTAAAGGCCGCAAAACTGCTGAAGATAGAGTTGTAAAAGGTGAAGGGATGTCATTCTACTCTGCAGAAGAAGTTATTATTGCTTTGAATGAGAAGAAAATTGACTTGCACGCTTTCATTAAAGTCAAAACTAAAGTAAGAAATAAAGACGGTGAAATCGTTGATACCTTATTGGAAACGACTGTTGGTCGTGTAATCTTTAATCAGATTGTTCCTGAGGAGATGGGTTTCATCAACGAATTGCTGACTAAAAAATCACTTCGTAATATTATTGGTGAGATCGTGAAGACTACGGGTATGGCCCGTGCCGCGAAATTCCTGGATGATATGAAAGAGTTAGGATTCCAGACAGCATTCAAAGGTGGTCTTTCCTTTAACTTACAGGATTTAAATATTCCTGCTGCAAAAGCTGATCTGATCCAGCAAGCTACAAATGAAGTTGAAGAAGTAATGGGTAACTATAACATGGGTTTCATTACTAACAACGAGCGTTACAATCAGATCATCGATATCTGGACACGTATCAACAATAAGTTGACTGCACACGTAATGGACATCCTGTCTAACGACAATCAGGGATTCAATTCAGTGTATATGATGCTTGACTCCGGAGCCCGTGGTTCCAAAGAGCAGATTCGTCAGTTGTGTGGTATGCGTGGTCTGATGGCTAAACCTCAGAAATCAGGTGCTTCAGGTGGTGAAATTATCGAAAACCCGATTCTTTCTAACTTTAAAGAAGGTCTGTCAGTCCTTGAGTACTTTATCTCTACTCACGGTGCGCGTAAAGGTCTTGCCGATACGGCATTGAAAACAGCCGATGCGGGTTACCTGACTCGTCGTTTACATGACGTGGCACAGGATATGATCGTAGTTGAGCAGGATTGTAACGGTCTGAGAGGTATCTACACGACAGCCTTGAAAGACAATGACGATATTGTAGAACCATTATACGACAGAATCTTAGGCCGTGTATCTCTGTACGATGTATTAGATCCTGAGACTAACGAGATCATTGCATTTGCTAATCAGGATATTTCAGAAGAAATAGCAGAACGTATTGAAAATGCAGGTATCGAAGGTATCGAAATCCGTACGGTATTGACTTGTGAGTCTAAACGCGGAGTATGTGCTTCATGTTACGGACGTAACCTTGCATCCGGTAAACGTGTTCAGTTAGGTGAAGCTGTCGGTGTTATTGCAGCACAATCTATCGGTGAGCCGGGTACACAGTTGACACTTCGTACGTTCCACGTGGGTGGTACGGCATCTAACATTGCTGCTGAGTCTCAGATTTCAGCAAAACATGAAGGTGTCATCGAATTCGAAAACGTACGTACAGTATCTCAGGAAGGTGAAGATGGTACACACCAGGTGGTATTAGGCCGTTCAGGTGAGCTTCGTGTTATCGAGCCTACAACTAAGAAAGTACTTTATCAGCAAAATATCCCTTACGGTTCACAACTTTACGTGAATGCAGGTGATAAAGTTGAAAAAGGTGCACGTTTGGTATCATGGGATCCGTATAACGCCGTGATCATCTCCGAGTTCAGCGGTAAAGTTGAATTTGATGCGATTATCGAAGGTGTAACATTCCGTGAAGAATCAGATGAACAAACTGGTCACAAAGAGAAAGTTATTATTGAAACACGTGATAAAACGAAAAACCCTACGATCAAAGTCCTTGATCTGAAAGGTGAAGTCGTTCGTTCATACAATATTCCTGTTGGAGCTCACGTTTCGGTATCTGACGGTCAGAAAATCAAAGAAGGTGCGATCTTAGTTAAGATCCCTCGTTCTACTGGTAAGACCCGAGATATTACAGGTGGTCTTCCACGTGTAACCGAATTATTCGAAGCACGTAACCCTTCAAACCCTGCTGTAGTAACAGAGATTGACGGTGTTGTAGCATTGGGTGGTGTAAAACGTGGTAACCGTGAGATTTCTATCGAATCTCGTGACGGGCAGATCAAAAAATATCTTGTTCCACTTTCGAAACACATCCTTGTACAGGATAATGACTTTATTAAGGCTGGTATGCCTTTATCAGACGGTTCGATCTCTCCAGCAGATATCTTATCGATCAAAGGTCCTTCCGCAGTACAACATTATATCGTAAATGGTATTCAAGAGGTTTACCGTCTTCAGGGGGTAAAAATCAACGATAAACACTTCGAGACAATCGTTCACCAAATGATGCAGAAAGTGAATATCGAGGATCCGGGAGATACACGTTTCTTAGAAAAAGAAGCTGTAAACAAATGGGATTTCATGCAGGAGAACGACTCATTGTACGACAAAAAAGTTGTTGTAGATGCAGGAGACTCTAACGACCTTCGTCCTGGTCAGATTGTTACATTACGTAAATTACGTGAAGAGAACTCCAGCCTGAGACGTCGCGACCTGAAATTAGTAGAAGTAAGGGATGCTATCCCTGCGACTTCAAGTCCATTGCTGCAAGGTATTACCAGAGCTTCATTAGGTACTAAATCATTTATCTCTGCAGCATCCTTCCAGGAAACAACGAAAGTGTTGAATGAGGCAGCTATTGCAGGTAAACGTGATGATTTATTAGGCCTTAAAGAAAACGTAATCGTAGGTCACCTGATTCCTTCAGGTACAGGTTTACGTGATTATGGTAATATTATCGTAGGTTCCCGTGAGGAATACGATCAATTGTTAGCATCGAAAGAAGAAGATTAATTAATCTTGCTGATATAAGAAAAGGGGTAACAATCTGATTGTTACCCCTTTTTTATGTTTTTTAAATTATGCTTTCGACCATTTTAGCAATAACTTACATCGCTCACTCAACCAGTCTTCCCCACTTTCATCTGCAGGAGGGCTGAATAGCTTTGATCCAAGTCCGACAGCATATACACCAGCCTGTTTCCAGGTGCGGATGTTTTCCTCTGTAGTATCTACACCACCGGTAGGCATAAATTTCAGATCAGGAAACAAAGGTTTTATTGCTTTCAAAAAGTTAGGGCCAAGACTATCGCCCGGGAAAAGCTTGACAAGAGAAGCACCTAATTCTTCAGCCTTTGCAATCTCTGTAGGAGTCATGCAGCCGGGGATCCATAGCAATCCATGTTTTGCTGTTATTTCAGCTATTTTTTTCTTGATAATAGGACTTACGATGAATTCCGCTCCAAGTGCTATGAATTCCTTTGCCTGTTCTCCCGTCTTAATCGTTCCGATTCCTAACTTCAAATCCGGAAAATGTTCACTCTTAAAGGTCAGAAGTTGTTTGAAATTCTCCCTGGCATTGACACCTCTGTTTACAAATTCAAATACACGTATGCCTCCTTTGTAGCACTTAGTAAGAACATCTTTACAAGAGTCAATGTTATCGTTATAATATACCGGAATGACCGGATTGCCTCCGATTAATTTAAGTACTTCATTCATATCACTAATTTATTTTTCCATTTCCAAAATCGCCTTCAACAAATAATTTTTGAAAGCCGGCCTGAGTAGCCGTATTAATAATATCCTGAGGAGATTGTTCCTGTATAACCGCGTATATCAGACCTCCCATAAAAGCATCACCACTTCCGATACGGTCAATGACATTATTTGTTTCCAAGGTCTCCGATACGGCATCAGCCTCTCTGCTGTGGTATGTTCCATAAAACAGATTGTGTGTTGCATTATCCATAAATCTGAACGTATTTGCGATATGCTTACATTTAGGATAAGACTGGAAGATGTTAGCAGCAGATTTTTTTGAATAGGCTACATACGTTTCTTTTGAAGTCTCACGGTCTAATGTTTCATCAATAGGGCTATTCAGCATCTTGTTAGCAGCCCATATGTTTCCCATAATGACATCTGCATATTGTACCAGCTCCGGCATAATTTCATTTGGCAGCTTCCCGTATTGCCACAATCTGTTTCTGTAATTCAGATCTACAGATATCGTAATGCCTCTTTCATCTGCCTTTTGTAAGGCTTGTTTACAGATATTCGCCAATTCCTGATTAAGTGACGGCGTGAGGGCTGTAAAATGAAACCAGTCTATTCCTTCAAAAATAATATCCCAGTTTATATCATCTATCGAGAGTTGACTGAAGGAGGAATATTTACGATCATAAATAACTTCACCTTTACTCAATCCGTTGGCTGACAGTAAGAAATAACTCCCCAGACGGTCGCCCTGAATTTTCATTAGGGAGGTATCTATTCCATAGTTTCCTAATTTGGACAGAATTTCCTGTGTAAGGGCATTATCCGGAGCAGCACTGAAATAAGTCGTCGGAATACCCAATCGGGCTAATGTAACAGCTACATTGGCTTCTGATCCGCCTGGGTATACTTTTAAAGTATTCCGGTTTGTTTCAAAAAAGTAGTCTGAAGTCGCCTGCATCCGTATTAATAATTCACCGAAGGAAAGCACTCTCTTATTGGGCATAGATTGATTATTTTATTGTTGAAAACGAAAATACTAACTATTTGTTATTTAAAGATTGGAGGACTATAATATTTCCGAAATCGTTATCGTAAAAATACAGAAGTGTAAACTTTACAATGTAGTTGGAAATTAGCACTTTTATAGATTATAAGATTATAAACAAGCATCCTTATGAATATTTTAGAACAATTTTCCTTAAAAGGACAGGTTATTGTCGTAACAGGCGGTACCGGTATCTTAGGAAAATCTTTTGTGAAAGCATTGGCTGAGGCTGGAGCCAAAGTCGTTATTATCGGACGTAATCAGGAACGCGCAGATGAGCGCGTGAAGTTAGTAGAGACGTTAGGGGGTGAGGGACTTGCAATCGTGGCAGATGTACTTAGTGAATCTGAAATGATTGCTGCAAGGGATAAAATTATAGAAAAATGGGGTACAATAGACGGACTGGTAAATGCGGCCGGAGGAAATATCCCCGGAGCGACCATCGGACCAGATCAGAATTTATTTGACTCCAAAATAGAGGATACATTAAAGGCTATAGAGCTCAATCTCAATGGAACGATCATCCCGACACAGGTCCTTGGCCGTGTACTGGCGGAAAAAGGTAAGGGATCGATAATTAATATCGCTTCTCTGGCCTCCAGCAGTGCTATTACCCGTGTATTGGGATATAATGTCGCTAAATGCGGGATTATCGGATATACAAAGTGGATGGCTACGGAACTCTCCTTAAGATATGGAGATAAAGTCCGTGTCAATGCAATTGCCCCGGGTGTCTTTTTAACCGAGCAAAACAGAACATTACTGACCAATGAAGATGGTACATTCACCGCGCGTGCCCAACGTTTTCTCAACAAAACTCCTTTCTCTAGATTAGGAGATCCGTCCGAACTGGAAGGCGCGCTGATATTCCTGCTTAGTCAGGCTTCAGGTTTTATAAATGGGGAAACGCTCTATGTAGACGGAGGTTTCAATTCATGGTCAGGAGTATAACAGCTAAAGTTTAAAAACAGAAAATGAACAGATTAGAACAGACATGGAGATGGTATGGTCCTAATGATCCGGTATCTCTTCAAGATGTTAAACAGGCAGGTGCAACAGGTATTGTCAGTGCACTGCATCATATTCCTCATGGTGAAATATGGCCATTAGGAGATATAAAAGAAAGAAAAGCCATTATTGAAGCAGCAGGTCTTACTTGGTCTGTTGTAGAGAGTGTACCTGTACACGAAGCGATAAAGACTAAAAGCGAAAATGCAGGTCTATATATCGAAAACTATAAACAATCTCTGCGTAATCTTGCGGAGTGCGGGATACATACGGTCTGTTACAATTTTATGCCGGTACTGGACTGGACACGTACGCATCTGGATTACGGCATGACAGACGGTTCTAAGGCCCTGTACTTTAATTGGTTTGACCTGGCTTTCTTCGATCTGTATGTACTCAAAAGAGCAGGGGCGGAGCAGGATTATCCACAGGCCGTACTGGAAGAGGCATTGGCAAAATCTCACCAGTATACCAAAGCTGATATTGATAAGTTGTCTGAAAATATACTGATGGGAATTCCGAGTGAAAAAGGGATAACGCTCGAAGACCTTACACAAAGTATCCATGTATATCAGCATATAGGTAAAGATGGATTGCGGGACAATCTGCTATGGTTCTTATCCCAAATTGCAGAGACTTGTGAGCAAAATCAGATCAGGATGACCATCCATCCGGATGATCCGCCTTATCCTATATTAGGCTTGCCAAGAATTGCTTCTGATAAAGATGATTTTGAATTTATTATTAAAGGAGTCGATCAGACTTTTAATGGTGTTTGTTTCTGTACAGGATCTTTGGGAGCAGGGGTAAGTAATAATGTCTTAGACATTTTTAATGTAGTCAAAGACCGTATCTATTTTGCACATCTGCGGAATGTGAAGAAAGATGTTTTTGGAAACTTTTATGAAGCAGATCATCTTGACGGGGATGTAGATATGTACCACGTCATGAAGTTATTAACTGCAGAAAATCAAAAAAGAGAAAAAGCGATTCCATTTCGCCCGGACCACGGGCATCAGATGTTAGACGATCTGAATAAAGTGACGAATCCGGGTTATTCTGCAATCGGAAGATTAAGAGGTTTGGCTGAATTGAGAGGGTTGGAACTTGGAATTTTAGGCAGTTAAAGATGCAGACAGAACAGTTTTTAAATGACAATTTTCTGTTGTCAACTCCTTTGGCACAACAGCTTTATCACGATTATGCTGCCAGCTTACCTGTTATTGATTATCATTCCCATTTACCGCCATTAGATATCAGGGAAAATAAGAATTATAAAAATATAACGGATATCTGGCTGGCAGGAGATCATTATAAGTGGAGAGCTATGCGTGCTTTTGGTGTAGAAGAAAAATACATCACAGGAGATGCCAGCGACCGCGATAAATTTCAAAAATGGGCAGAAACAGTACCTTTTACAATAAGGAATCCATTGTTTCACTGGACGCATATGGAGCTTAAGAATCCATTTGGATTCAGCGGATTGCTGAATGGTCAGAATGCGCAGGATGTTTTTGATAAGACTGAACAACAGTTACAAACATCAGCATTCTCTACTCAGGGATTATTGCAGCATTTTAATGTAGAGATGGTCGGCACAACAGATGACCCTGCAGACGATCTGGCAGATCATAGTGCTATTGCACAATCTGATTTCAAAACAAAAATATTACCCTCATTCAGACCAGACAAATCACTACAACTTGACGGTGGTGATGATTACAGAACATACTTGACACGATTGTCAGCGGTTGCAAATGTACAGATCGTAGACTTAGACTCCCTGATCGCAGCATTACATATTCGTATTGAATTTTTTCATGCTTTGGGCTGTCGTATCTCTGATCATGGATTAAGCTGTTTTCCATTGAAAGGAAATTCAGATACTGAAAAAATAAATCATATATTTAAGGCTGTATTGGATGGTGATGATACAGGTGTCACAGTCGAGATTAAAGATAGTTTTTCATTCTATATTTTAGCAGCTGTATCCAGAAAATATCATGAAAAGGGTTGGGCACAGCAATATCACGTAGGCGCGTTGCGTAATAATAATCAAAGGCAACGTCTTTTATTAGGGCCAGATACAGGTTTTGATTCTATCGGCGATTATCAGCATGCTGCAGCCTTGTCCGCTTTCCTAAACCATCTGGACAGGACAGACCAATTGGCCAAAACTATTATTTACAATTTAAATCCTGCCGATAATGCAGTTTTTGCATCCATGGCCGGGAATTTTCAGGGAGAGGGAATAAAAAGTAAAATACAGTTTGGCTCAGCATGGTGGTTTCTGGATCAACTGGACGGAATGAAAAAGCAAATGGACGCTTTATCCAATATGGGGCTGATAAGCTGTTTCATCGGAATGCTTACGGATTCCAGAAGCTTCTTGTCCTATTCGAGACATGAGTACTTCAGAAGGCTGTTGTGTAATATCTTTGCTGAAGACATTCATAAAGGATTGATCCCGAATGATCCTGAATGGATCGGGAAGATCATATCAGATATTTGTTATTTTAATGCAAAAGAGTATTTCGGTTTTTAACCGGAGTACACCTTTTATAAACCTTACTTATTATGAACCAAAAAATAGGAAAGTATCGCTGGACGATCTGCGCCTTATTATTTTTCGCTACTACAGTTAACTATCTGGACCGTCAGGTGTTGAGTCTGCTGCACCCCATTCTGGAGGATGAATTTGGCTGGACAAATACGGACTATGCCAATATCACAGCAACTTTTCAGTTTGCATATGCAGTATCTATGTTATTTGCAGGACGTTTTATAGATAGGTTAGGCACAAAAATGGGATTTGCCATTGCTATTATTATCTGGTCTATAGGAGCTATAATTCATGCGTATGCTGTAGAGATGGGAGAGATCTCTGCGCGTGTATTAGGTATAACAGCCATTTCGACATCAGTGTTAGGTTTTATAATCGCACGGATTGTACTTGGCTTCGGAGAATCCGGTAATTTTCCGGCCGCTATTAAAGCTACAGCGGAGTTCTTCCCCAAAAAGGAACGTGCTCTTGCAACGGGAATATTTAATTCAGGGTCTAATATCGGTGCTATTCTGGCGCCGTTGACAGTGCCATGGATGGCGCATAACTGGGGATGGCAGTCTGCATTTATTATTGTTGGGGCAGTTGGATTTATATGGCTGATATTTTGGTTTATCCTATATGACAAACCGGAGAAAAAGTTATCTAAGGAAGAATATGATTATGTGGTAAGTGACTCTTTATTAGTTGCTAACAGGGATTTTGAAGCTCCTCAGCCTAAAATATCGTGGTTCAAATTGCTGGGGTATAAGCAAACCTGGGCATTTACCTTAGGCAAATTTCTGACAGATGGAGTATGGTGGTTCTTTTTATTCTGGCTGCCGTCATACCTGAAAACGCAGTATGGAATGGAAAGTACACAGATGATGCTTCCATTAGCGGTATTATATAGTATGACCATGTTTGGATCCATTGGTGGAGGTGCTTTTCCGATGTATTTTATCAATAAGGGATATGCGGCATATGACGGTCGGATGCGTGCTATGTTTGTCATTGCCTTATTCCCTTTAGTGGTACTGGCTGCACAGCCGCTGGGACACTATACCTTCTGGATTCCGGTAGTGCTGATAGGAATAGGTGCTTCTGCACATCAGGCATGGTCGGCTAATATTTTTACGACTGTATCCGATATGTTTCCCAAAAGTGCCGTTGGCTCCGTAACCGGTATAGGCGGTATGGCCGGTGGTTTCGGAGGAGTGATTATGTCCAAGCTGGGAGGTGGTCTGTTTGATTACTATGGTGGTCTGGGACATATCGAGACCGGTTACACAATTATGTTTTCTATCTGTGCATTAGCTTATCTGGTGGCCTGGTGTATTATGAAAGCACTGGTTCCGAAAATGAAAGTCGTTCAGGTAGACTAACTTTGAATTGAAGATTTTCTGAATGTAAGAATGGTATCAAGTTCTGTAGTTTCTATCTGAACTTGATGCCAGTTTTTCTTCGCTATAAATTTCATCAGCTTCTCCATAGCCATATCACCTATTTCCAGTGCAGGCTGACGGATAGTAGATAGAGCAGGATTAAGAGATCTTGCAAAATCAATATTGGAAAAACCGATTACCGCTAACTCATCTGGTACAGAATAGCCTAATTCTGCCAACACCCCCAGCAACGTAACTGTAATCGTATCCGAAGAACCTAATATGGCGTCAGGCTTATTCTCCGCACTCATTAGTCTGGTGATCGCATTCTTCAACTCTACATCCAGTACTTCCTGATTTTGCATATTACACTGAATATGGAACTGGTCGTCAAAAGCGATACCTGCATCTGTAAGTGCCTGATGATATCCTTTAAAACGTTCACCTGAAAGACCAAATCTGGACGCTGTGATATTTACAATCTTAGTTCTTCCCGAATCAATCAGATGTTTGGTCGCAAGGTAAGCTCCCTGAAAATTGTTCACTCCGATCTTGAAAGTTTCCAGATTGTGCTGTATCCGGTCAAAAATAACAACCGGAAAATTGTGGTCATGGATATCTTCCAGCAATTTCTGATTAGAGGTCTCATCTACCGGTGAAATCAGCAGTCCGTCAACACCGCGTTGCATGAGTGTCTCTATACAGGATCTTTCAATTTCAGGATTTTCCCGGCTCTGCATAAAGATAACTTCAAATCCTACTTTAAGCGCATGCTGCTGTATGCCCTCGATTATCTGAGAACAAAAAGGATTGTTGATAGAAGTCAGTATCACCCCAATAGTATTGGATTTACCGGTCTTCAGATTTTGTGCCAGAAGGTTTGGTTTATAGTGATGGGCTTCTGCGTATTCTAAAACTCTTTTTTTTGTTTTCTCTCCAATTTCATGACTGTCATTCAAAGCCTTGGAAACAGTAGAAATGGAAACATTCAGCGCTTTGGCAATCTCTTTAATAGTAATGCTTGACATGTTTTAAGTTTCAAAGGTGAGTAATAAAGTTAAGCTGAAAATATGACAAAAGCTAAAAAGAAAAGGGAATATCGTTGTCGTATTCCCTTTTTGTTATTTTATCTGAGATCGACAATTTCCATTCCCGGATATTTCGATTTATTAAAGGTGAATGTACTTGCTGCTATTGATGCATTACCGTTTAATGATTTTATAGTGTATGTATACCGTGAACCGGACTTGTCAAAAATGGTAGCATCATAGATTAATTTCGATGCTTTATTAATACGGAGCTTTATCTTGAAATAATTCTTCTTCGTGTCAATAGGAGAGAGCTCGATTACATTTAAGGTTGTTGCACCCACTTTCTCATCATCAGCACTCACATACTTAAATCCCGTTTTGTAGAATGAAAAGATATTACTCGGATTAATATTGTCATTAGACTGGTCCGCATCATTTATCTGTACTTCGTCTTCTTCTTTTAGAATTGTCCATGAACTTTTTCCGTCACTGATAAGGTCCTGAGATTTCATCTCGATCAGATACTTATTCGCTTTCTTATCCAGATAGAGTGTGCCCGCATCTGTATATGTTCCTCCGTTTGCCTGTTTGGCAGAGAAAGAGAACGATGCTTTAATCGTTTTGTAACCGTCGTATTTTGCAGATACCTGATTCAGTAGCTTTTTTGCAAAGGCTTCCTGTTGTGCTGAGACCGGATTACTTATGAATAGCATAAACGCAGCTACCACAAATGACCATAATGTTGTTTTCATCTTTAATTGTCTTTTCTTAATGTTTCCAAATACTGTTCTAACGAGTATTCATCCGGATACAGCACCTCGCGTGCTTTACTCCCTTCAAACGGACCTACAATACCTGCAGCTTCCAGTTGATCGATGATTCGTCCAGCTCTGTTATAGCCCAACTTTAATTTACGTTGGATTAAAGATGTTGATCCTTGCTGATGCATAACTATTAAGCGGGCAGCGTCTTCAAACAGCTGATCCCTGTCATCCATATCAAAATCTGCCAGTCCACTACCTTCTCCGTTTTCATCAATGTACTCCGGCAGCATGAAAGCTGAAGGATAGCCACGCTGACCACCGATATAATCGGATATCTGATCTACTTCAGGCGTGTCAACAAAAGCACATTGAATACGAATCAGATCACTTCCCGTTGACAGTAGCATATCTCCGCGACCAATCAGCTGATCTGCACCTCCTGAATCCAGGATAGTACGTGAATCGACTTTGGAAAGAACCCGGAAAGCCAACCTGGCCGGGAAGTTAGCTTTGATCGTACCTGTAATAATGTTAACGGAAGGACGCTGTGTCGCAATCACCAGGTGGATACCCACTGCACGAGCCAACTGCGCTAAACGTGCAATCGGTGTTTCTACCTCTTTTCCTGCTGTCATCATCAGATCGGCAAACTCATCTACTATAAGAACTATAAATGGTAAGAATCGATGACCCTCCTCAGGGTTTAATCTGCGATTGACAAATTTTGCATTATATTCTTTTAAATTACGGACCTGACCATTTTTAAGAAGGTCATATCGCTGGTCCATTTCGATACAAAGTGAGTTTAACGTGTTGATTACCTTTTTGGTATCTGTAATGATCGCATCATCTTCTCCCGGAAGTTTGGCAAGGAAATGACGTTCAATTTTTTTGAATAATGAAAGCTCGACTTTTTTAGGATCCACCAGTACAAACTTTAATTCCGCAGGGTGTTTTTTGTAAAGCAGAGAGGTCAGAATCGCATTGATACCAACAGATTTACCCTGACCGGTGGCTCCTGCCACCAACAGGTGAGGCATTTTTGCAAGGTCTGCAATATACACTTCATTTGAAATAGTCTTACCCAATGCAATAGGAAGATCCATATCTGTCTTTTGGAACTTTTCGGTAGCCAGTACAGAACGCATAGATACCATCTCAGGGGTACTGTTAGGTACTTCTATACCAATAGTTCCTTTGCCGGGCATTGGAGCAATGATACGGATTCCCAATGCTGCAAGGCTTAATGCGATATCATCCTCCAGGTTTTTTATTTTTGAAATCCGGACACCAGGTTTGGGGATGATTTCGTAAAGCGTTACCGTTGGTCCGATGGTAGCTTTGATATGCTCAATTTCAATGCTGTAGTTACGTAGTGTATCTACAATCTTATTTTTATTAGCTTCCAGTTCTTGTTGGTTAATGGTAATCTTACCACTACCATAATCTTTCAAAAGCTCCAGGGGAGGGTATTGATAGCCGGACAGATCCAGCTTTGGATCGTATTCCCCAAACTGAGCAACCAAATCATTGGCTGTTATCGGTTTTTCTTCTATCACCTTTTCTACCCGTAAGACAGGACTTGCCGGGATATCTTCTTCCATCTCCTCTTCCTCAGCATCCGGATGATCAATCGTAAACGAGATATGAGGAGTAGAATTTGGAACTACTTCCGGTTCTTCTTCAATGGATAAGGTTGGCTCCTCCCTGCGAACGTTATTGTTATAAGTCTCTTCTGGTTCTCTGAACTGGTTAAACTCCTGTACCGGAGCTTTATCATTCAGATCTATCGGATCGATAACATATTCTTCGTCTTTGAGTATACGTGTTTTTTTAGAATTGTTTACAGGATTGTTCTCTACATCATCTGTATCAAAAGCAAGATCCTCATCATATATTTTCTTTTTGGACTGGAAAGTGAATTTCAAATCCAGGTTATAGATCAGAATGAGGACGGTCAGATATGCGAAGACAACAATTCCGGCTACACCCGCACTTCCAATCTGTGCTTCCAAAAGTCTGTTGGTCCAGAATCCGAATTTACCTTCCAGAATATGGGGCGTCTTGGCAATGAAGGATTGTAGAAAGCCTAATGTTACCGAAACATAGATAATAGCGATGGAAGAGTAAAGGATGGATTTACCTACAGGAAGTATATTTTTGCGATATAATAATCTGTATCCTGTTACAAAAAGAATAAATATAAAAATGAATGAAGCAATACCGAACCATTCATAAATAAACTGATTAGCTAATAAGGCTCCGAACTTTCCAAGTTTATTCTGTACCACAGGAAGATCAATGGCATCATTGTCAATTTCTTCAGCTGTACTGAATAGCGTACTCCAGCTTCCGTTGGATTTTGAAATATAGCTTTGATCTTCTTCCCAGGTGAAAAGGTAAGAAACAAAGGCTATGGTGAAAGCGAAACTCAGAATAAATAAAAATACACCTAATATTTTCATTATCTTTTCCTGGGTTTCGCTTAACTGTACAGGTTCCGAAGGTTCTTTGTAACTTTTTGTATTATAGCTTTTTGAAGAACTTTTGGGGGATTTCTTTGATGAGTTTTCACCACCATAGTTCTTAAATGTATTTCCTTTATTTAGCATGAAAACAATAATAATGTTCTTAGTACAAACTTAACGATTTTATATAGAAAAAATCAGACCAAAAAACCAATTGTTTTGGTTCTGTAGCATTTCTAATGTAATATACGTTTTAGTTATCAAAATGTGATTTTTGAATAGATAATGCGGTATGAATAGCGTTAAATTTCTTTTGGGTAGTTTTCTTTTATGTTTGTTCCTGTTTGCATCCTGTAGTCTGGATAATGACGACTACGGATACGGTGAATTGTCAGGTACAGGAGCAATCAATGCTGTGCCTACGGCAATCAAGTTGGATATTGGTCTGGATCAGCATAAGCTCAATCTTTCTAACGAAAGTTTTGATTTTGGGGATTATTTGCCTTATCGGAATGCTTTTCCGGGTAATCGCCTTGTAAGGGTTTTTGATCGGGACAGTATAGGGAAGGGAGCACTTGTTTCAAAGCAGGTAGCTTTTGCTCCGGGTAAAATTTATTCATTATTCGTCGTTGGTGATACGAAACTGGATGTAGTCAGCTATGAGGACAAATCAGATATTCCGGCAAAGGGAACTGCCAATGTACGTTTCATCAATCTGAGTCCGGATGCACCTGCACTTAATCTGGGATCTGAGGGGTCGGATACTTTGCTTGTAAAAAATAAGTCTTTCAAAGAAGCCAGTGCTTATCTGACCCTGCAGACAGGGAAAAAATATAAGCTCTTTATTACATCAAATATAAACAGAGAGTTGGTCAGTTTTGAGTTTGAACCGAAAGATCGGTCTATCTATACCATTTGGTCAAACGGTTTGATCAATGCGACTCCTGCAAAAGAGAAATTTAAATTCGGGTATAAGATTATCCAGCATTTAGAATAAACTTTATACATACAACTCAATACAAACGAAGAAGGGCTTCCAAAATTTTGGATAGCCCTTCTTTTATTTTATAGCTTTGATTACTCGGCTATGATAAGATAGTAATTCTTTTTACCTCTTTGAGCAATGATATACTTATTGTTGATCAGATTTTCTGTAGTAAAGGTTGCATCCGTTCCGGACACTTTTTCTTTGTTTACAGATACGCCACCACCCTCAGTCATTTTTCTGGCTTCACCTTTTGAGGGGAAGATCTGGGTTTTTGTCGCTAATAGATCTAATATATTAATCCCTTCTGCAAGTTCGCTCTTACTGATCTTAAATTGAGGTACTCCGTCAAATACATCTAATACAGCGTTGTGCTCCAGATCGCCTAAGAAATCAAGAGAACCGTTTCCGAACAGGAATTCAGATGTTTTGAGTGCTGTCTCATAATCTTTTTCCGAGTGTGTACGGATCGTGATATCTTTTGCAAGTGCTTTTTGTACGGTGCGGGTATGAGGAGCAGCATCATGTTCTGCAATGATTGCTTCTATTTCTTCTTTTGGTTTTAGCGTAAAGATTCTGATCCAGTTTTTGGCATCATCATCTGTTGCATTCAACCAGAATTGATAATATTTGTAGGGAGTTGTTTTCTTTGCATCTAACCATACAGCGCCAGATTCTGTTTTTCCAAATTTCTGACCATCTGATTTTTTGATCAATTGTGTCGTAAGTGCAAATGCTGATCCCTGATCCTGACGGCGGATAAATTCAGTGCCGGTGACGATATTTCCCCACTGATCTGATCCGCCCATCTGTATTTTACAATTATGATGTTTCCATAGATAATAGAAGTCATACCCCTGGATCAGTTGATAAGAAAATTCTGTAAACGATAGTCCATTTTCACCTTCAAGACGTTTTTTGACAGAGTCTTTAGCCATCATGTAATTGACTGTAATCAACTTACCGATGTCGCGGATAAAATCCAGGAATTTGAAATCCTTAAACCAATCGTAGTTGTTGACCATCTTTGCATCCAGTTCGCCTTCGCCAAATGTTAAGAATTTGCTCAGCTGATGCTTAAGGCTTGCAACATTGTGATTTAAAGTTTCCTCATCAAGTAAGTTTCTTTCGGCCGATTTGAATGAAGGATCGCCGATCATTCCGGTAGCCCCACCAACCAGTGCAACAGGTTTATGACCTGCGTTTTGAAAATGAATAAGAGTCATGATCTGTGTAAGGTGGCCGACGTGAAGCGAATCACCTGTAGGATCAAAACCAATGTAACCGGATACTTTTTCTTTGTTTAACAACTCTTCAGTTCCAGGCATGATGTCTTGTAACATGCCTCTCCAACGTAATTCTTCTACAAAGTTCATAATAATACGGATAAGAAAATTTTAATTAAGTTGCAAAGATAGTAAGATTAGCTGTATCTTACGTCAAGATTTAAGATATTACACTTTTTGTGTGATTTTATTAAGATCAGAATGAATTTTCTCTCGCATTTTTATTTTGAAAGGTATGCTACCCAGCCCGAACGCGTGTTGGGCGGAATATTGCCGGATCTGCTGAAGAATGCGGATAAGAAGTATATGTTTCACCCCAACCGGTTTGAAACTATATTGCTTGATCACCCACAATATAAGCCTATTTATGAAGGCTGGAACAGGCATCTCGAGGTTGATCGCATCTTTCACAACACACCGTTTTTTTTTGATCATACCCATCGTTTACGCATTAAGATACAGGATAGTCTGAGTGGATTACCTGTTCGCCCTTCATTTTTGGCACATGTTGCGCTGGAACTGATTCTGGATCATCTCTTGTTAAAGCATCAGGTAATTAATGTAGACCGCTTCTATGAAGACCTGGAAAAGGTGCATCCGGATACAATTATTAAGTTTCTAAAAATTGTAGGATTAGAAGATACGACTAAATTTATGTCGTATTATGAGCGGTTTGTAAATTCTAAGTATACATATGAGTATGCAGATATTACCAGAATATCACATGCATTGTTTAATATTGCAAAACGAATCTGGGATTTTGAACCGGTAGCCGGGCATCATCTCAAACTTACAGAAGAGTTGATCATGTACACAGATAAACAACTTACTGATTATAAAAGCATCTATTTTGAGATTCAGGATAGACTTTCTTTAGCAGAATGATACTAATTAATAAACTTATAAAGTAACCTGAGGTTGCAATCTTAAAATTTACAGACAGTATGGGAAATCAACTTTTCAGAAAGAAAAGCATAGATCAGATTATTAGTGATTCTGAACATGGGGGTTCAGGATTATCCAAGATTCTTGGTGTCAGGGATCTTGTTTCTTTGGGGATTGCAGCGATTGTAGGGGCTGGTATTTTCAGTACGATCGGACTGGCCAGTTTCAATGGCGGACCTGCGGTTTCACTTCTTTTTGTTTTTGTGGCTTTTGCCTGTGTTTTTACAGCACTTTCGTATGCACAGTTTGCAAGTACCGTTCCGGTCTCCGGAAGTGCGTATACATATGCATATGTTGCCTTTGGTGAATTGTTTGCCTGGATTATAGGCTGGGCTCTGGTACTCGAATATGCCGTATCCAATATGGTTGTCGCTATATCGTGGTCCCAATATTTTGTATCCATGCTGGAAGGCTTTGGTATACATGTGCCCAGATGGCTCTCTATGGCACCCGCCTATGCGATCGAAGCGAATCAGAAAATGCTGGAAGTTGGGGTTGATAAACTGACAGGTATTGATAAACTGGCACTGGAAGCGTATGTAACAGCACCTCGTATCGGAAATGTGCCCATTATCTTTGATCTGCCTGCAGGCGTTATCACTTTCCTTGTGACTATACTTGTCTATGTCGGCATTAAAGAGTCTAAACGAGCCAGTAATATCATGGTCATGATCAAGGTCGGAATTATACTGGCTGTAATCTTTGGTGGACTATTTTTTGTCAAACCTGACAATTGGACTCCGTTTGCGCCAAATGGACTGGGAGGTGTTATGAGTAGTGTCGCTGCGGTTTTCTTTGCATTTATAGGATTTGACTCCATTTCAACTACAGCAGAAGAGTGTAAAAATCCGCAACGGGATTTGCCGAGAGCAATGATATACTGTTTATTGATCTGTACGGTACTTTATGTCGCCATTGCTTTAGTCCTTACCGGAATGGTAAATTATACTGAATTGAATGTAAAGGATCCGCTGGCTTATGTTTTCCAATATGTAGGATTCGATCATATGGCCGGTATTATCTCTGTCACTTCTGTGATTGCCATAACAAGTGCTCTTTTGGTATATCAGCTGGCACAACCGAGAATATGGATGACGATGAGCCGTGACGGACTTTTGTGGAAGAAATTTGCAACTATTCATCCTAAATATAAAACACCTTCATACGCTACAGTCGTGACGGGTATTGTAGTTGCTGTGCCCTCTCTGTTTTTTAAAATGGACTTCTTTGTGGATCTGACCAGTGTGGGAACATTTTTTGCTTTTATTCTGGTATGTGCAGGGGTTCTTTATATGGATCATTCCGGACTTTCAAAAAAATCAAAATTCAGAGTTCCTTATGTAAACGGAAAATATCTTGTGGGGCTGGGCTTCCTGATCGCAATGGTCTTATTGTTTGTATACGGACAGGATACGATTACCGAATGGAAATCTATGTCTGCACTTTATATATTAGAGCATAAATCTTTAGTTATTATTTTCTGGTTAGTCTGGATAGGTATGAGTTTTTACGCTTTCCGGTTGAACTTCTCTTTACTGCCGACTACAGGTATTCTGATCAATCTGTATCTGATGACTGAACTGGGAGCCAGTAACTGGATTATTTTTATATTGTGGCTACTTGCCGGATTGATTATCTACTTTATGTATGGTTACCGACATTCCCGATTAAATAAAGAAGCAAAAGCAATAGCTGAATAGAAAAATTAAGGGCCTCCGATTTGGAGGCCCTTAGTTTTTTAGTTGATACGATTGATAACAACTTCATGTGTTCTCGGTATGCTCAGCGGCACACGTTCTATAGTAACAAAACTTGCATCCAGACCAAATCCTTTTTCTTCAGACAGACTGAATTTCTTGAGAATTTTATAGATCTCAAAGATAATACGTTCGTGCCATTTCAGATCATTAGTCTTGGATAACACTTTTTCCAGGATAACAAATCTGAAATCTCCGGGGATTTTATATTTTTTCAACGAATCATACTGACTTACAATATCAATCTCCTTGCGTTGTACCATGTCTTCCACTACTTTTCGGAACAGCAAACTGATGCGTTGTTCTTCTCTGAATCCAAGCTTAAAGTCTATACGGATCAATTTGCCTGGAATAATCTGTTCTACTGTATACTCCCGGGTATGTGGATTATCCATCACATCTACATGCACCAGCCAGTATACATCTGCTTTCTTAGGCTTTTTATTGATCATAGAGTAAATGATCTTATATTCTATCTCATTCCTGTTGTTTGCACTGGTCAGATACACCAGTTGTGATGCGAAAGTAGGAATAGTAGGATCTTTACTCATTTCTGAAATGATGTCATTATAATCCCTGATATTAACAAATTTGACAAAGCGGTTTTTGATTTTTCTGGCGTTATACCAGGCATACATGACCGCTATCAGTGCGAGAGAGAGGATTAGCGTCAACCAGCCTCCGTGTGCAATTTTTACAGAGTTACCTGCCAGGAATCCAAACTCGATAAAGAAATAGAAGCCTATAAATAAGAAAATCAGATATTTGTTTACTCGTTTCCATCTCAGGAAGAATCCCATAAGAATAGTCGTTGTGATAAACGTCGCATTGATCGCCAGACCATATGCCGCTTCCATATTGCTGGATTCTCTGAATACAGCAATGATCAGCATACATCCCAGCCATAGTATCAGATTGATGGAAGGTACATATAATTGTCCTTTGTGATCACTTGGATAACGTATGGTGACTTTGGGCCAGATATTAAGGCGTACAGCTTCCGAAATCAATGTAAATGACCCTGATATCATCGCCTGACTGGCAATAATAGCTGCAATGGTCGCGATGACAACGCCATATCCCAGAAACCATTCCGGCATAATGGCATAAAACGGATTTTTCTCTCCGATCTGGGTTCCTGAATGCGCCAGTAACCAGGCTCCCTGTCCAAAGTAATTAAGCAATAAGCATATTTTTACAAGTATCCAGCTTATTCTGATATTGGCTTTTCCACAGTGTCCCATGTCGGAGTAGAGCGCTTCTGCACCTGTCGTACATAGAAATACACCACCAATAATAAACAACGCATTTGGCGTGCTTACGATTAGTTTGATCGCATAATAAGGGTTGATCGCTTTTAGCACTTGAGGGGCTGCATCAATATAGCATAATCCAAGGATACCTATAGTCAGAAACCAGGTAAGCATAAGCGGTCCGAAGACTTTTCCTACGATGGAAGTCCCAAAGCGCTGGATCAGAAACAGTCCTGAGATAATAACGATTACAATAGGTACTGTCTGGATGGTAGGATTGTTGATTGCCAAACCTTCTATTGCTGAAGAAATGGTGATAGCCGGAGTCAGCATACCGTCAGCCAACAGTGTGGAAGCTCCGATGATGGCCGGGATAATAAGCCACTTGGCCTGCCTCTTGACCAGTGAGTAGAGGGAAAGTATACCTCCTTCACCATTGTTGTCCGCATTCAGGGCAATCAATACATACTTAACTGTAGTTTGAAGGGTGATAGTCCATACGACACAGGATAATCCCCCGAGGACGAGGTCTGGTTCGATAGTTCCTTTGTTAATAATAGCTTTGAATACATAGAGCGGGGAAGTTCCGATATCTCCAAAGATAATTCCTAAGCTAATCAGTAAGCCGCCGAGGCTTAACTTTTGAACGTCGCTCGCGTTTTTTGTTGACATTCTAAATAAATTTAATGACTAAATCTTCAATTTTTCGCCTGTTAATCAGTATTCTTGATAACAGAATTGAACTGCCAAAGTTTGGTTTTTTTTGTGACAACGTCAAGAGTTGTTAAAAATTGTTAAAGCCATTAAAAATCGTCCGATTAATTAACGATCAGATAAAAAAAAATCTATTTTTGTATGAAGATAATTGAGAAAAAGGTTTATATTTGATTAAACCAATTAACAATACAACTGTCTCAGATATATGATGAAATTTTTTACTAAGATACACATTATTAAAACCCTTACGAACGCACTTGTGCTTATGGCAAGTCTGAGCTTTGCTTGGGGTTCCAATATGGTATTGGCGAGTGATAGTTCATCAAAAAAAATGGGCCATATGTATATGGCATCCAATGCCTCAAAGGCTGCTAAATATTTCAATAACGAATCTTCATACGACTTTAGTATGTCAGCTGCGAAAATTTTTTCTGCAGCAGAATCAGACAAACTGATCAATAATGTAAAAGTATTCTACAATCCTATTGCTGAACAGGTAACTGTATCCTTCAAATTGGGTAAACAGAATGCGGTCTCCATAAAGGTCATGGATGCGTTAGGTAATGAAGTTTTAGGACTTATGAATAATACGCTTGATGCCGGCAATCAGAATCTTGCGTTTGAAACTAATGGCAAGTTGTCCTCAGGCTTTTACTTTGTGAGAGTTGTAGCAGGAACGGAAACAGTAATTAAACGTATATCGGTCAGATAACAGTCTGTTTTATAGATAAGAGATAATTATATCACGACATAAAAAAAGCGGGACTTCTAAATGAAGTCCCGCTTTTTTTATACTGCGGTTTCTTGTTCTTCAATCCAAAGCCCGTCGCCTTTGATGATATCGATGAGTTCATCAAGAGCATTTGCTGAACTTACATTTTTCTTGACTACTTCTTTACCGCGGTAGAGCGTTATTTTGTCCGGGCCTGCACCAACATAGCCATAGTCCGCATCTGCCATCTCACCAGGTCCGTTTACGATACAACCCATGATGGCGATCTTCAACCCTTTAAGGTGATTAGTCCGTGCACGGATCATCTGCGTGGTATCTTGCAGATCAAATAGAGTTCGTCCACAACTTGGACAGGAGATATACTCTGTTTTGGATATACGTGATCGGGTAGCCTGTAGAATTCCAAAAGATAAGGATACCAGTCTGTCGATAGGCGTAGCAGGTGAATCCACCCATATGCCGGAGCCCAGTTTGTCAATCAGTAAGGCGCCCAGATCTGTTGCTGCATACAGCTGAATCTTGGAAATCGGTTCTTCCGGATTCATAATATCTCCGACCGGACCTGAAAATTCTTCTGCCGGATAGGATCTCTTTATAATAACAGGATTATCCAGCCCTATTTCCTGAAGATTGGCGAAAAACTGACGCTGATCTGCCATCCCGTGAATATGATCCGTTTCCAATATAAATACAACAGTGTTATCAATAGCTGAATTGCCGAAAATTTCGGATTCCAGATCATTATTTTTTATATATATCAGATTGAGTACAGGATCTTTTCGAGATGCTGCATTAAACTGTTCCAGATCAAAGACAGGGTGTATATTGGTTGGATTCGCAATCGTTAGCCATGTTTTATAATTATAAAGCTGCTTCAGATTCCCAGGCATAGTGAAAGAAGGTAACTGATCTCCCAGAAATACAAAATCTACCGATTGTTCGCCCATATGATACTTGTCATTGAGTATATCATAGCGGTATCCCGTAGCCGTGAGTATATTCGGATCTTTCAGGTTAGATGTGGAAATATCAACAATGACACGTGGAACGAGTGAACCACCAATGAAAGTGTTGACTTCTCTGGATTCGTAAGCTACTGTTTCGGAAGAAGGATTAAGCTGTATTATTTCCCTGCTTTGTGTAGTTGCATCCTGCAGCATTTTAGCCCGTTTGCTGTAGCGGTTTACGAGAGCTATAGCGACAGGAGCTTCTTTTTCCGGTTCTTCGGTTAATGATACGCGTACTGTATCTCCCAGACCATCTTCTAACAATGTGCCGATACCAACAGCCGATTTGATACGTCCGTCTTCTCCGTCTCCGGCCTCTGTGACACCCAGGTGGAGGGGATAATTCATGTTTTCGATGACCATCTTCTCGACCAGCATACGATAAGCCTGTACCATTACCTGTGGATTACTGGATTTCATCGAAATGGTCAGGTTGTAAAAATTAAGATCTTCACAAATGCGTATAAATTCAAGTGCTGATTCGACCATTCCTTCCGGTGTATCTCCGTAGTGGCTCATGATACGGTCAGACAATGAACCATGATTTGTACCTATACGCATGGCAGTGCCATACTCTTTACAGATACTGACTAACGGAGTAAACTTTTTATAGATGCGGTCTAGCTCAGCCTGATACTCATCTGCAGAATAAGAAAGCTGATCGAACTTCTTTTTGTCTGCATAATTCCCGGGGTTGATCCGTACTTTTTCTACGATTCTTGCCGCGACTTCTGCTGCATTGGGTGTAAAATGGATATCCGCAACTAAAGGAACATTATAGCCCCTGTTGCGGAGTTCTTTTTTAATATTTGCAAGATTTTCGGCTTCTTTTATACTTGGTGCAGTGATACGGACATATTCACAACCGGCATCTACCATGCGGATAGTCTGCTCTACAGAGCCCATTGTATCCATGGTATCTATAGTGGTCATACTTTGGATACGTATGGGATTGTTTCCTCCCATAGGTATATCTCCGATATTCACTTCCCTGGTTACCCAGCGGCTGTAATCTGTTTTAGAATTACAATATCCTCCGGGTAAGCTCAATAAATTACTTGTATCCATATCTACCACAAAGTTATGGATTCTGAAGTAATAATTTCGTAAGATTTAATATTGAATGATCTTGAAAGAAGTGACTCCTGCGTCAATAACAATATTGTATTTTGAAGTAGCCTGTGCATAATTAGCTGTTTCACTTACGCCGTCACCTTTTCTCACAAAACCGCTGCTCAATTCTATAGATGAGAGTCCGCTGTCTGAAGTTACCTGACAAGGTACATCTTTAGGGATCCGGATTTCGACAGAAGAAGCTCCCGCATCTATATTTATCGTGGAGGTTTCTACAGGTCTGCCAAGCTTCATATTTACGGAGCTTGCTCCGGTATCAAAGTTGATGTTTCTTATTTTAAAAGGAGAGAGGTCCATCTGTACGTCTGAAGCACCGATATCAAAGTTTAGATCCCAGACCACATCTTTATTCAGTTTGAATAATGTTGTATTATTTTTGCTGCGTCCTTTTTTTCTCTTTTTCCCTGTTAAATCAACCGTTGCTGTGCCGTCTTCGGCAGAGTCTGATGTGAGTTTAAGAAAATAAGAGTCCGAAGAATTTCCTGCTTCAAATAATAAACTGCTCGGCTGACTGGACAGTTTTAGATTTGTCGTGCCTATATCAAAGTTTGCTTTAGCTACTGATAAATTTTTAGGAAGTTGGATCGCGAGGCTTTTACTTGAAGAGGAAGGAATTGAATCATCCACTTCATCTGTGCTTATATGAATATTAGATCCCTTGAAAAATCTGGAAATAAGGCTTTCATTCGGAGTTGTAAAGCCGATAAATACCAGAAATCCTAATAGCAGACAGGTAAACCCTAATTTGGCGATCTGTCCGGATTGTCCATTAGGCATAAGCATATTAATACCTCCCAGGATAATCAATAATGGCCAGTAACGAATGATTTCAAGCCAGTTGAACTCAATGATGTCCAGGACATCAAGAAGCAATATAATCCCCACAAAAAGAAAGATAAGTCCTGAGGTAATTCTTTTATTGTTCATTATGTTTTATAGTTATGTTGTCGATTCTAATTGTTTAACTGAATCAAAATTAAAGTGAAGATGATAAAAAAAACAATGTAATTAGGTTATTTCCTGCATTTATTCGGTAAATGTCTTAAATCTGTCGGTGAAAAATTAATATTCAGGTCTGTAACAGTAATGCCTTTGCGAGGTAACATGTTTTTGTGGGATTATGCCTATATTCGTTTATATTTTGATATAGCAGGGGAATGGGGTATACGAATCCGTCAGAAGAAGGCGTTTTATAGCAAATAATGTACTAAAAGAATTATATGTTGATTTATCATATCGGAAAATACATTTTACTTTTAAAATCAGTTTTTAAAAAACCCGAAAAGGGGAAGATCTATTGGAAAGAAACCATGTTTGCAATGACCGATATCGGACTTGGTTCGTTAGGTCTGATCGTGATAATCTCGACCTTTATCGGTGCAGTAATGACCATGCAGATCGCCTTTCAGCTGGTGTCCGATCTGATTCCGAATTCGATTATCGGACAGATCAACCGAGATTCCAATATTCTGGAATTGGGGCCTACGATCTCTGCATTGGTGTTGATGGGTAAAGTAGGTTCATCTATTTCTTCACAGATTGGTTCCATGCGGGTGACAGAGCAGATAGATGCATTAGAAATTATGGGGATCAATGCTCCCGGCTATTTGATTCTGCCTAAGATACTGGCTGGTATTACGATGATCCCGGCTTTAGTTATCGTGGCAATTTTCTGTGCGATATTGGGCGGACTTTTAGGAGGAGCATTATCCGGTGCAGTTAGCACAGCCGATTATATACAGGGTATTCAGGGTAGTTTTAATGGATTTACAGTATCCGTTGCTATGGTTAAGGCGGTAGTCTTTGGATTTATTATTACCTCAGTGCCTGCTTATAAAGGTTTCTATGTGAGCGGAGGTGCTCTGGAAGTGGGTGAGGCGGGTACGCAGGCAGTCGTGATTGGCTGTATTACTATACTGGCTAGTGATTATTTGATCACAGCTTTAATGTTGTAAGGAAGATGATTGAAATTCAGAATATTCATAAAGCATTTGGTGAGAAAGAAGTATTAAAAGGAATAGATGCTATTTTCGAACCGGGGAAAGTAAGTTTGATCATTGGTGGTTCCGGTTCCGGAAAAAGTACATTACTCAAATGTATAGTTGGATTGCATAATCCGGAACAGGGGCGTGTGTTTTTTGATAAACAGGAATTTACCAAGATGAGCTTTGAAGAGCGTGTGCCTATCCGGAAGGAGATAGGTATGCTTTTTCAGAATTCAGCACTTTTTGACTCCATGACAGTAGAACAGAATCTGATGTTTTCATTGGATATGTTTACAGAGATGTCAAAAAGCGAAAAAATGGACCGTGCAAATTTCTGCCTGGAAAGGGTCAATCTGAAGGGAACTAATAAATTGTTTCCGGCCGAGCTCTCAGGAGGTATGAAAAAAAGGGTTGGGATTGCCAGAGCAATCAGTATGGGACCTAAATACCTTTTCTGCGATGAACCCAACTCCGGCCTTGATCCTGAAACTTCTATTCTGATCGATGAATTGATTCAGGATCTGACTCAGGAGTACAAATGTACAACTGTTGTCGTGACGCATGATATGAATTCGGTAATGGGTATAGGCGAATATATTCTGTATTTGTATAAAGGTGAAAAATTCTGGGAAGGTACCAATCAGGATATTCTTCAGTCAGACGTCAAGGAGTTGAATGATTTTGTATTTGCAAGTCCGCTGATGCAGGCAGCCCGTAAAACGATGAAACATGATGGTTAATGATCTTCGTGTTATAGTTTTGAATGATTAACTGTATCTTTGCTGCAAATTTTTGATTTTGAAAAATACTGAAATACAATTACTGACTCCTCAGCATTGGAAGGATTATGAACTCATCGATTGTGGTGATTTTGAAAAACTGGAGCGTTTTGGTCATTTGGTACTGATACGTCCGGAACCGCAGGCTGTATGGCCTAAGACACTTTCTGATGCCGAGTGGACAAAAAGATATGATATTCGATTTAAAGGTCGTTCTGCAACTTCGGGGGATTGGGTGAAAAAAAATCCTAAAGCGCAGGATCGCTGGCATATCGAATATAGAAATAAAGATGCTGCAATTAAATTCAGACTGGGACTTACCTCTTTCAAACATGTGGGTATTTTTCCGGAACAAGCTGTTAACTGGGATTATATCTCAGAATCTGTACGCTCTTTTAAAACGGACAAACCTAAAGTCCTCAATCTGTTCGCATATACTGGTGGTGCATCATTGATTGCAAAAGCTGCGGGTGCTGACACTACGCACGTAGATTCTATCAAGCAGGTGGTGACCTGGGCTAATGAGAATCAGGAAATTTCAGGTCTTGATAATATCCGCTGGGTGGTAGAGGATGCTCTTAAATTTGTAAAGCGGGAACTTAAACGCGGAAATACATATAATGGTATTATTCTGGATCCTCCGGCTTACGGACACGGTCCGAAAGGGGAGAAGTGGAAACTGGAAGACCATATCATGGAAATGATGAAGGATGTGGTGCAGCTATTGGATCCGAAAGAACATTTCCTTATTCTGAATACCTATTCTTTAGGTTTCTCTTCCGTTATTGTTGAAAATCTGATCAGAACTGCTTTTCCTAAAGTGGAAAATCTGGAAATAGGAGAGCTCTATCTGCAAGCTACAGCAGGACCTAAATTACCGTTAGGCGTGTTTGGTAAATTCAGAAAGATTGCTAAAGACTAAATATTTATTATGGTATGCAGCGATAGTGTAATAAATCGCTGCATACCATACCTGATTTTTGAAAGCCAAAGCCTATTTTTAACTCAGGGACAGGGTTTCCAGCTCCTGTTCGATCTCATCAAGCTGATGAGGAAATGCCGCCAATACCGAAGCCTGAAATCCTGTCAAATCTTTTATTAAAGTCCTGTAATAGTTAATTCCCTCCTTTAACTGAGTCTTGAATTTATCCAGATACTTAATCTTTTTATCGTCCACCTCCAGCTTATTCACATCTATATATTTCCGGATATGATCCATGTAGAGTCTAAGCTCATTGATAAACAGAATAGGGCGTTCGGCAGACGGAATCAGATTGTCACGTCCATAAATATGATTGACCATCTGATCTAAGGAAAATATACCTTTGAACCAAAAAGTATTAGGTCCGGGACAGATAGCTACTGCGGCAGACTCTTTCGGCTTAAGGATATCATACTTCAAATATGCCGGGGTTGCCAGACCTTCACACAGGCATGTTTTTGCTGTAATATCCCGGAAGGCCCGTTCGTATGCTTCGGTTGTCAATTGCTGCTGATCAAGCTCCTTTAATTTCATGTGTTGATATTCACGGGAAGCGGTACAGATCGGTTGTGCTGTGTATGCTGTACTGGATACCAGATATTTCTTTTTGCATGGACTGCCCGGACGACCTTTTTCAATCCGCTGAATCCTAAGTTTCTCTGCAGAGCTTTGTCTGAAATTGTTGAACGGAACACCCAAAGGTGAAGATTCGCTGATGTAAAAATCATCTGCTTTGGATTCAACCAGAGCCTGTAGTGTATCATTATCTACTGTAGTGGCATCAGGAACCAATAGAAATGGCGATCCCCAGCCAACCGCATCAAAATCGTAATGACTCAATAAAAACTGATGTTCGGCCGCAGTGCCGACGCCTCCCTGTACTGTGTACCTGATATGTGGTGCTTGTTTACAAATGATATTCTTTGCTTCCCAGTATTTGCGGTACGTATCAAATAACTCTTCTTTTAATTGTTGCTTTTTGTGTTTAAATTCAGCCAGTATCGGACCAATGAGATAACCGTCTGTTGCAAAAGCATGCCCCCCGCAGTTTAATCCGGATTCTACTCTGAACTCCGATACCCACAATCCTTTTTTTGCTAAGAATCTGGCTTGTATCATAGCAGAGCGAAAATCACTTACTTTGAGCGTGATCTTTTTCTCAAACTCCTGATTTTCCTTTGGCTGGAAGGCTGCCAGTTCAGACAGGTAGCTATACAGACGCGGGTTCATACCGGCTGATAATACAACGGAAGAATTCAGATCTGAATTGGCAAAACCACGTAATGCAGCCAGTGCATCTGCATATTTTTCGTCTAAAGCCTCACCATTAGGAGCAAAATTAATTTTATCCACTTTGGACATGATATTGACATCGATATCTCCGGGTTGAATACAGGAGTGCAATTGTCGGGACAGATGATTTCTGTTTGTATTATCTGTTTCTTTCAGCATCTGATCGTATTGCGCCTTGATAGGATTGTTATCAGGGAGAAGATTAAAGTAACGTGCAACTTCAGCGTTTGCCTCCATGAGCTGGGCACGCATGCCGGCTGTTTGTTCTTTTACAAGTTGCTTTACCAGATTAAGGTATGCTGTAATACGTTTTGCTCTAAAATCCTGATCTTTTTTAGTAATAGGAAGAAAGTCTATATTATTCAGTTTGCTGTAGTATGCCCGGATACGTTCTATAAGTTCGTCATCCACAATAGAAATTACAGATGAAATACCGTATCTGGCAACTTTGAGAGGAGAATCTATAGAAAAGGCTAATCCCAGTACAGGAATGTGAAAGGAGTGCGTCATTATTCAGTTCTTATTTCGATACGAAATAAGTGATAATTATGCATGTAAAAAGTAACTGGGTAGCCTAGTAAATAGTGATGTTGATCATATTTCGCTCACCACTATTCAAAAACAACTGTTTTATTGCGGTCCAGCATCACCCTGTCTTCCAGTAACAGACGGATTGCTCTGGCAAGTACTGCTTTTTCGATTTCTTTACCCGCAGTCATCATATCCTGCACAGTATAGGTGTGGTTGACTCTTCGGGTATCCTGTACGATAATAGGTCCTTCATCCAGATCGTCTGTTACATAATGTGCTGTTGCACCTATGATCTTCACTCCGCGGGTATGTGCCTGCCGATAGGGATTAGCTCCTATGAAAGCGGGAAGAAAAGAGTGATGGATATTGATAATCCGGCCCTGGTACTGCTGCACAAATGTCGGAGAAAGGATTCGCATGAACTTGGCCAGGATAATATAATCAAACTCATATTGGTCAATTTGTGCTGTCAACCGGTCTTCAAACTCCTCTTTACTAAGGTTTTCATGTGAAACATAGTGATAGGGGATGTCAAATTTTCGGGTGAATCCTTCCAGATCACTGTAGTTTCCTATTACGGCCTGAATATCCGTGTCCCAGGTTTCGAAATGATGGCGTATCAGAATGTCAGCCAGGCAGTGGTGCTCTTTGGTGACCAGTATAATTATTTTTTTTCGCTCTGAAGGATTGATTTTTATGCTGGCATTATCCGGAAGACTTTGTTGTAAAGCTGAAAATAATTCTTCCGTGTTTTCGAGTTTTCCCGTACATACCACGCGAACAAAAAACTTACCGGCTTCCTCATCCACAAATTCACGCATGGTGACGATATTCAGCCGGTACTGTGCCAGTGCATTAGCTATTTTTGCAACTAATCCAACGTCGTCCTGACATTGGATTAGAATCAATATGGGTTTAGTCATTAAGGTTAGGTTCCATTAGTACTCAACTATACCGCTTGTTTCGTCAGCTCTGCTTCCAGATCGACTTCTACACGCAGATTGTTGACAATATGTTTCTGTCTGTCCGGCGTATTTTTTCCCATGTAATATTCCAGCAATTGCTGAATTTTATTGTCTTTGGTCAGAATAACAGGATCCAGACGGATATCCTTACCTATAAATAAACCAAATTCGGATGGTGAAATTTCACCCAAACCTTTGAAACGTGTGATTTCAGGTTTTGCACCTAATTTTGCAATAGCCCGTTGGCGTTCTTCATCCGAATAACAATATATCGTTTCTTTTTTATTCCGTACACGGAAGAGAGGAGTCTGTAAAATAGCTACATGCCCGGCTTTGACAAGATCAGGGAAGAATTGCAAAAAGAAGGTCAGCAATAGCAGGCGGATATGCATACCATCGACATCGGCATCAGTTGCGATTACAATGTTGTTGTAACGAAGGCCGTCCAGACCATCTTCGATATTGAGTGCGTGCTGTAAGAGGTTAAATTCTTCATTTTCATAGACAATCTTTTTAGACATGCCGTAAGAATTTAAAGGTTTACCTTTCAGACTGAACACAGCCTGTGTCTGTACATCACGTGATTTGGTTATCGATCCACTGGCCGAATCTCCCTCTGTGATAAAAAGGGTAGTCTCCTGGTTACGTTCGTTTTTGTCCGAAAAATGTACTTTACAGTCTCTGAGTTTGCGGTTGTGTAAGGAAGCTTTCTTTGCACGTTCATTTGCCAGTTTCTTGATTCCGGCAATATCTTTACGCTCCCGTTCGGATTGCAGGATTCTTTTTAATAAAGCATCTGCGGTATCCGAATTGCGATGTAAGTAATCATCCAACGCTTTTTTGAGGAAGTCATTGATAAATGTACGTACTGTGGGACCATCAGGACCTATGCTTTGAGATCCTAATTTTGTCTTTGTCTGAGACTCGAAAACAGGCTCCTGAACTTTTATCGCAATCGCTCCGATAATGGAGGAACGAACATCAGCAGCATCGAAATCTTTTTTGTAAAATTCACGGATGGTTTTTACCAAGGCTTCTCTGAATGCCGCCTGATGGGTACCTCCCTGCGTGGTATGCTGACCATTGACAAAGGAATAATATTCCTCACCATATTGCTGACCATGGGTCAGCGCTATTTCTATATCCTCTCCCTTTAGATGTATAATAGGATAACGCATAGATTCAGTATCTATATTGCGCTCCAAAAGATCCTTAAGTCCATTTTCAGAGATAAATTTCTGACCATTAAAGTTAATCGTCAGTCCTGAGTTCAGGAATACATAATTCCAGATCATATTTTCTACAAATTCCATACGGTATTTGTAGTTTCTGAAAATACTGTCATCCGGATAGAAGGAGACCGCCGTACCGTTTCGTTGAGTAGTCTCTTTCTTTTCATCAGTGACCAGCTCGCCTTTGCTGAATTGAGCTATCCGGGTTTCACCCTGGCGGTAAGATTGTACTGTAAATTGTGTTGATAGTGCATTTACTGCTTTAGTACCAACCCCGTTAAGTCCTACGGATTTCTGAAAAGCTTTACTGTCGTATTTACCTCCGGTATTGATCTTTGATACAACGTCTACTACTGATCCGATAGGAATACCACGACCATAATCTCTCACAGATACCTTGTTTTCATTGACCGATATGTCAATGATCTTACCAGCTCCCATTACAAATTCATCGATGGAATTATCCACTACCTCTTTGAGTAGTACATAGATACCATCATCATACGCTGATCCATCTCCCAATTTACCAATATACATTCCGGGACGTAGACGGATGTGTTCCTTCCAGTCCAGGGATCGTATGCTGTCTTCGTTATATGTAGTCATAAGGTCTTGAAAATGTTGAAAGCAAAAATATAAAAAAATAAATCGAATATAGGGCAGTATGGCTATAAATAAACCTAACCCTATCAAATCAGGCTTTTTTTATGGGAATCCGTAAACTAAAAAACAGCTTTTACCCTCATTCTACCTGCCAATTATCCTGTAAGCGTTATTTTCTCCTAAAATAAATTTTAGAACACATAGCTGTAATTGTGTAAAAAAATAGAATGTAACGAGATATACATTTGTGATAGAATCAATTGTTTGTTTCATAACTTAAAAACAAGATAATGTTTTACAAATACCGTACACACAAATTAGGAATACTGATTCCTTTGTTAAGCATCCTGTTCACAGCATGTGAAAGCAAACCTAAAAAAGAAGAAGCGGCTGCTCCGGCAGCTGCAGGCAAATTACCTGTAGACGTAATTGTGGCACAGGAGCAGGAACTCGATCAGCAGGAAATCTTTGTCGGTACGCTGTTACCTCTTCGCGAAATCTCAGTTGTAAGTGAAACCGCACAAAAAATAACTAAAGTGGCTTTCACAGATGGCAGCCATGTTAGTCAGGGAGATGTATTGTACACGCTCAATGATGCTGATATCAGATCCCGCCTCAGACAGGTACAGGCTGAGTTGAAACTCGCCCTGCTGAACAAAGACCGGATGACCAATCTCCTGAAAACAGAAACGGTACAACAGCAGGAATACGATGAAGCAGTTACACGCGTCAACTCCCTTGAGGCACAGCAGGATTATTTGCAGACAGAGCTTGCTAAGACTGTTATTCGTGCACCATTTTCAGGTAAGGTAGGGATTACCAAAGCATATCTGGGAGCTTATGTATCACCCGGAACAGCTTTGGTAAACCTTCAGGATCAAAGCAGTATCAAAATTAATTTTACGTTACCGGAAAGGTACCTCCCTTTAATAAAAAACGGTACCCCGATTAAATTCAGTATCGGGCCTTCAGAAGAGCAATACAGTGCCAGCATTACCGCTACCGAACCGGGCCTTGATGCACAGGGTCGAAGTCTGGAAGTACAAGCTGTAACTAACAACAGCAGTGGAAAATTTCGTGCCGGACAGTCCGTCAAAGTATATTTCAGTACTGAACAAAAAGGAACTACAGGTGTCATGATACCTACCGAAGCACTTATGCCTGGTGGGAAAGGTTATAATGCATTTGTCATCAAAGACGGTATAGCCAAGCCTGTACCTGTAACTATAAGCAACAGAACGGAAACAGAAGCCATTATCACTTCCGGAATCAATTCCGGCGACAGCATTGTAGTTTCTAATATGATGCGTATCGGCGATGGCACTCCTGTGCAGGCTGTTGTAAAAAAATAATCCATCTCAATTTGCAACATTATGAGTATATCATCTTTAAGCATAAAAAAGCCGGTTTTAGCCGGTGTATTTTCCCTCCTGATTGTCATTTTGGGCGTTGTTGGATGGAAACAACTGGGGATTCGGGAATTCCCGCTAACAGAACCGCCCGTTATTTCCGTTGTCACTTTTTATCCGGGAGCAAGTCCTGATGTAATCGCGTCTAAGATTACGCGGCCTATGGAAGAATCCATAGCCGAGGCAAACGGGATACGTACCATATCCTCCGAATCTAGAGAACAGGTAAGCGTTATTTCGATAGAATTTAATCGGGAGATGGATATCGAAGATGCCCTGAATGATGTGAGAGATAAAGTCTCAAAAGCACGTAAACAGCTTCCGGCGGATGTAGATCCGCCCATCGTACAAAAAGCTTCCTCTCCCGACAATCTTGTAGCCTTTCTCGAAGTTGAAAGTGATACCAAAGATATTAAAGAAGTAAGCCATATCGCTTCTACTGTTATCAAAGATCGTGTGCAATCCATTCCCGGTATCAATAATGTCGCGATCGTAGGAGAGCATAAATACGCTATGCGTTTGCGCTTTGACCCGATAAAACTGGCGGCGTATAAACTTACTCCGGAAGATATCCGTCAGGCATTGTTACGGGAGAATATAGATGTTCCGTCCGGTCGGGTAGAAGGAAATAACAGTGAGCTGAGTATACGGACGCTGGGCAGGCTGACTACAGAAAATGATTTCGCTGAAATGATTGTCAAACAGACTGAAAACGCAGTTATCCGGCTCAAAGATGTCGGTTCGGCAGAGCTGGGAGAAATGAATGAACGTACAGCGATCATCAATGAAACAGGAAACCTCAATCGTGTCGGTATCGGTGTCGCTATACAGATACAGCGAGGAGCCAATGCTATTCAGGTAGTGGATGAATTTTACAAACGTCTTGAGCAATTACGCAAAGATATTCCATCAGAGTACCGCCTTATTGTGGGGTTCGACTTTACACAATCCGTACGCGAATCCATCAAAGAGGTAGAAGAGACACTCTTCATCGCCTTTGGTCTGGTAGTCATTATTATCTTTCTGTTTCTGAGAGACTGGCGTTCTACTATTATCCCCGTTATCGCTATCCCGGTATCTATCCTGTCGGCCTTTTTCATTATGTATGTTTCAGGCTTTTCCATCAATGTCTTGACCTTGCTTGGACTGGTACTCGCCATAGGACTGGTGGTGGATGATGCAATCGTAGTACTTGAAAATATTTATAAAAAAATAGAAGAGGGCATGCCGCCGATACAGGCAGCCTTTAAGGGTTCCAAAGAAATATATTTTGCCGTTATCTCTACGACTATAACATTGGCGGCTGTATTCTTACCCATTGTATTTATGGGTGGTATCAGCGGTCAGTTATTCAAAGAATTTGCTATAGTTGTTTCCGGTTCAGTATTAGTGTCGGCATTCGTTGCTCTTACGCTGACTCCTATGCTTAGCGCCTATTTTCTTAAAAAGAAAGAAGGTCCGGGATGGTTTTACCGGGTTACCGAACCTTTCTTTGTTCGCATGAATAATGGATATGCTCATTTGCTCAAAGCCTTTATGCGTGCCAGATGGCTGGCATGGATATTCCTGATTGTCACTACAGGGCTTATTTATTTTGTAGGTAAAAAATTACCTTCTGAGCTTGCTCCGATAGAAGACAGATCCAATATGAGCCTTATTGCCATAGCGCCTGAAGGAGTTTCTTTCGATTATATGAAAAAACATATGATCGAAGTCGGTAAATATGTGAATGACTCTACAGACGGACTTTATCAGACTTATTCAATGGTTGCGATATCCTTCATTCCGGCACCTGCGCCCGTTAATGTTGCTGTACAAAGTATCTATCTGAAAGATCCTAAAGAAAGAAAAGCCAGCATACAGGATTTATATAATCAATATGGAGCGGCTTCAGCCAATTTCAGAGGATTTCTCTTATTCCCTTACCTGCCACCTACCATTGGTTCGCGTTATGGAGGAGGTATGCCCGTACAATTTGTATTACAGGCTCAGGATCTGGATACTCTCACTGCAGCACTTCCGAAATTTCTGAATGCGGTACGCCAAAGTAAAAAACTGATGTTTGCTGATGCAGATCTAAAAATCAACAAACCAGAAATAAAAATCAACATTGACAGGCAAAAAGCCGCCCTTATGGGGGTTTCCATAGAAGAAGTTGCCCGTACATTGCAGCTGTCACTCTCCGGATTACGCTACGCCTATTTCCTGCGTAATGACAGGCAATATGAAGTCATCGGACAAATGAAACGTGAACTGCGAAATGATATTACTGATCTTAATTCCATATATGTACGCTCTAACAACGGACAATTGATCCCTCTCAACAATCTCATTACTACGGAAGAGGCTGTAAGTCCTGCAGCTATATACCGTTATGATCAGTTCACCTCTGCTACCGTATCAGCAGCTCCGGCTCCTGGTGTGAGTCTTGCAGAAGGTATACAAGAAATAGAACGAATAAAAACGGAAGTACTGGGTGATAACTTCAAAACGTCATTAGCCGGCCAGTCTCGTGACTATAGAGAAAGCCAGGGTAACATAGCTTTCACACTAATACTCGCTCTGGTGATTATCTACATGATTCTGGCCGCACAATTTGAGAGTCTGCGTGACCCGCTGACCATTATGCTTACCGTACCGATGGCGGTCACAGGAGCTATCCTCAGCCTCCATTGGTTCGGTCAAAGCCTTAACGTATTCAGCCAGATAGGTATTATCACACTGGTAGGGCTCATTACGAAAAATGGTATCCTGATCGTAGAGTTTGCTAATCACCTCAAAGACACCGGGCTGTCTAAATTTGAGGCTGCGATACAGGCCGCAGAACAGCGGTTTCGTCCTATCCTGATGACCTCGCTTGCCATGATATTCGGTGCGCTGCCTATTGCACTGACTGCCAACAGCCGTCAGTCGCTGGGAATAGTTATCGCAGGAGGATTAGTGTTTTCAGGTATACTCACGCTATTTATTATACCGGCCGTATACTCTTATCTGTCCAGTAGCAAACGTAGAAAAGAAGTCGTAGAAATGGAAGATAGTGAAATAGAAACTAGCCATGAATAATGACAAGATAAATATAATAAGTCCGGCTATCTCCCCGCAGTTGATACCTATCCAACTGCGGAGGGTGATAGGTGTGAAAACAGAACCAAAAAAATCGGCTAATCTTGATTATAAATATTTTACGATGAAAAAAGCATCATATATACTCATAATGATTCTGTTGCTTATGGGCAGCAGGCCATTACTTGCCCAAAAAAGGGAGCTTTCACTACAGGAAGCACTTATTATGGCAAGACAGGGAAACAAAACCCTGCAGGTGCAGATACTGGAAGAAAAGAATGCTGTAGAACAGACAAGGGAAAGCAAAGGTAAATTATTACCCGATCTGGCAGCAGGAGTAGCCTATTCGTACTACTTTGACCGGCAGAATATCTTCCTCCCCGGATCCTTTGCCGGAACGAATAAGGCAGTGCAGGAAGTTGCTGTAGGTGGTAGAAATGCTTTTAACGGATTTATATCCCTTTACCAGCCGGTCATGGACTTAGGTGCACACAGGCTTACAAAGGTTTCCAGAATCAATGAAAAAATCCAAACAGGAAAGACGGAAGACCTGAAGAGTCGTGTGGCACTCGGAGTTTCTACCCGCTACCTGAGTATACTGATGATGAAACGACAGCTCAACCTCTTGCTGCAGAGTCACGAACGTAATGTCCGTGCCCTGAAAGATTCACGCGCCTTGCTGGCACAAGGCAGAGGGCTGAAGTCAGATACGCTGCGCAGTTTTATTGCTGTAGAAAATCTAAGATCTTCCGTTTCTTATCTTAACAATAATATTGAAGTATCTGGTATGGAACTCAAAAGACTTATAGGACTGGAAGATGCTCAGGAACTGGAGCTCACCGACGAGTTAGAGTCTGATGTTAAGGTAGATCAGGCCGATTTTCTTAATGTTAGTGAAGCATTGGAAATTGCCGAATCCAACCGAAAAGATCTGAATGTCCAGGAACTGGTCATTGCTATGCGGGAACAAAAGATTTATGCTACCAGAGCAGAATTGCTACCGAAGATTGCTGTAATCGGCCAATATCAGGTACAAGCTCAGGCAGATAATCTGAAGTTTAATAACTATGTATGGCCAAGAACGTCTTTCCTCGGATTGCAGGTGAGTGTACCCATATTTAACGGAGGGCAGAGTAAATCCAGAATTAGTCAGGCACGGATCATTGCACAACAGGAACAGGTAAGGATGAATGATCTCAAAGATGAAATAAGAACAACGCTGGCTGGCATTATCAGCAAATGGAAAGAAGCTGCCTCTCAATTGAAAATACAGGAAACCACTGTACAATCTGCAGAACTAAATCACCAGATGACCGAAGACCGATTCAAAAATGGATTGGGTTCCAGACTGGAGTTGACGGATGCTGAACTGGCACTTACACAAGCTAAAATAAATTATCTGCAGGCTGTATACAATCTGCGTATACTACATACAGAGCTTCAACATGCTTTGGGATTGCTGGAATTGTAATAAAATATCCTGTTTGACAAAAATAAATAAATAGTATTATGACAAGGTCTATGGAGCATGCTTATAAGCCGAACCCCACCTGAGGTGAATATGTTATTCTGTATCATAAGGATTATTAAAATCCATTAGTTGTTGTTTGGTATAGAAGAAAGATGTTGCCGTACAGGTATAAACATGATAATTGCCTACAGAGGAATATCTGACTCTGATGAGCTGCTCCAAACCTGTCATTAATTAAT
Source organism: Sphingobacterium spiritivorum ATCC 33861 (assembly GCF_000143765.1). Taxonomy (GTDB): domain Bacteria; phylum Bacteroidota; class Bacteroidia; order Sphingobacteriales; family Sphingobacteriaceae; genus Sphingobacterium; species Sphingobacterium spiritivorum. The sequence goes on from NZ_GL379770.1 coordinate 140,701, forward strand.
TGGACACGGTAGTCTATCGCATAAGGATTACGATATGTCTGATACAAGCCTTACCAGAATATCAGGTAAGGCTTTTGTTATTAATGATGTCGAGGATGAAAGGATATTCATGGGAGCAAAAGTTACTACGCAGGAACTGATAATCTGATGAGAAAGGTGATCAGGTTTTCTGACTCTATTTTAATATAATCCCAACATGTTAAGCGCTAAATAAATTTTACACCAGATAGCTTTAATTATGTAAAGTGTTTACATACAGCTGTCTATATATTTGTCGAGACAATCAAATTACTTGTTTTCTGCATATGTTATGTAAGCAAGGAAAAATTAATATTCAAATCTAAATACTTACTAAAGAACAAATATGAAAAATACTTCTCCACTTGAGCAATCAACTCCCTACAGTAAACGATGGGCGGCTCTTTTCTTATTATGCACCGCCGAGTTTTTAGTCATCATGGATACCTCAATTATTGGGGTTGCGTTGCCCGCTATAAAAGCAGATTTAGGCTATACTCAAACCGGATTACAGTGGATTTTTAATGCGTATGTTATCCTGTTTGGAGGTTTTTTATTACTCGGAGGGCGGTTGTCAGACTTGTTTGGAGCCCGAAAGATATTTATGTGGGGCTTTGTGATCCTTACGTTAGCCTCTTTACTTGCCGGTGTTGCATGGTCTGAGGCTACGCTCAATATAGGAAGAGCTTTGCAAGGCCTGGGATCTGCATTTATTGCTCCGGCAGCACTCACTTTAGTTTTATCCAAATTTACAGATCCAAAAGAACTTAACAAAGCACTTGGTTTTTGGGGTGCGTCTGCTGCAGCCGGAGGATCAGCCGGCGTTTTTCTTGGAGGAGCCATTACCGAATGGCTATCCTGGCACTGGATATTCCTCATCAATATTCCTGTAGGTATCATAGTATTGCTTCGTAGCCCCAGCCTTTTATTTACCGGCGAAAAAAGAAAGGGAAAAGTGGATATGGCAGGCGCCATCCTGGCGACAGCCTCTCTTATATTGATGGTGTATGCTATTGTTTCATCCGAAAGTGAAGGATGGGGCTCGGTACACACAATAGGCCTCCTGGTACTGTCAATCGCATTGCTGATTGCCTTTTATATCCTTCAAAAACAGAAAAGTGAGCCCTTAGTTCCTATGTCTATTTTTAAGGTGCCGAATCTTTCTGCAGGTAATATCGTAATGGCATTACTGGCAGCGGCATGGATACCATTATGGTTTTTCCTTAATCTGTATTTACAACAAACACTTCATTATTCAGCTTTTAACAGCGGACTTGCGTTATTGCCGATGACACTGGCTATTATGTTTCTGATGGTGGGTGTTACCGGAAAACTGGTCGCTAAGTTTGGTTTTAAATCCAATATGATTGTAGGATTACTAGCACTTGCCGGATCGCTGATATTGTTCAGCTTAGTGCCTTCTGACGGAACATTTGTAGCCAATGTATTGCCAGCTTCTTTGTTGGGAGCAGTCGGCATGTCGCTTACATACATCCCCGGAACTGTGGCTTCTATGTCGGGTGCAAAACCAGAAGAAACGGGTCTGGCATCCGGATTGGTCAATACAAGCTATCAGGTAGGATCAGCGCTGGGGCTCGCCATTATTGTTGCAATTTCGGCAGCCAGGACTAATGCACTCAAAATGGCAGGTGAAGTAGAAGCCGTTGCTCTTAACTCTGGTTTTCAGACCGCCTTTTTCTCGGCCGGAATAATTTGTATTGTCGCAACCGTTATTGCTGCGGTCTCTATACGAACTATGAAATAATACTTGCCCTCTATATAAACTGATTTTTAGTTACTGTTTAATTATCAGTTGCCGACCCCGCTATATCAGCGGGGTTTTTTAATCCTTGTCCAATTAAAAACTTTATTCACTTTCGGCGATTTCCTTCAGTTTTTTATTCATTTCGTTGAAACCATTTCTGGTTTTTTGCGGGTTAAACAGACATACAAAAATTCCGCTGAATTTCTCGCTTTGTATAAACGTTGTTGTTCCGTCACCGTTGTTTATCAATTCAAATATGTGTGTGCCATCAAATAGCCCTTTAAACAGGAGTTTTCCCCGCCAGCTTAGTTCTTTGTTGTCTGTTTTGGTCAAAATTGTAGGTTTAAAAGTCATTCCTTTTCCGTTGGGAGGTTTGATGCGGACCACAATTTTATTTCCTTCTTCAACTTCGCCTGTAATAGAGGTTATAAAAGAGTTCCATTGCGCATAGTTTTCAAAATCAGTAAGTATTTTCCATATTTTTTCAGGTGTTGCATGGATAACTATTTCTGTTTTAATTTCTTTTGCCATAAGGGGCAAACTAATCAAGAGGATTGCCGATACTAAAAATATACGCTTCATTGTGGATGTTGATTAACTGTACATCACAAAAGTCGGGTTTGTGTAGCGGGCTCTGCTTGATAAAAATCAAGAATTTAAAAAAGTTGTTTTTTTCTGATCCGGCTAAATGTCTCGGGTCTCATTCCAAGCATAGACGCTATGTACTGCAGGGGTACCTGATTAAATAGTTCTTTATTGTTCTCGAAGAAAAAATAGTAACGTTCTTCGGCAGTCATGGACAGGTGGCTGCTCTGGTTGGAATAATGAGACAATGGACGATAATTCTTTAGTATCTATGACTCCAAAATACGATTTGATGCTACTAAGTTCTAGTTCTGTCATGCTTTATTATATGTTGAGATGAAACAATGCTAATGCAAGAAGCTTTTTTATTTCAATTGTTTAAAGTTTCATGGTCAATTTGTTTTAGAATTTTAATAAAGACATTTTACCATTCCCGTTTTGGACATTTTTTTTAAAATATTTTTTTAAGAATATTGAAAAAAGGCATTAGCACATATGAAATTTAGGTGTTTTATTCATAAAACATGCATTCCGATTGCGAAGCATCGTAATCAACGATTAGGTTTGGCAGTCCGACCCAACCCTATAATTATTGAAGTGATTAAAACAATTGTGTATGCCCACATGAGCCAGGAACCAAATGTGGCTGCATTGCTTGCCGGCATATTAGGAAATATGTCACCAAAAAATTGAATAACAAAAGTATCAATCAGCATTCCGGGCAATACTAAAAGTACGCCTGCAACTACATTTTCAAGTCCTGTTAATCTGAGTTTTCTGCATGTAAACACAGTCACCAATCCCAACACGGGTACTACTATAATGTATAAAATGCTAAGTACAACAGCAGAATCGGTAATAAAAAAGTATTGCCCTGCTACTCTGAATGCAATAGTTGCGAGTAGCCAGATGAGAAATCCTATACCGAGTACAGGCATGAAAGAGCTTCTTTGCTGAGGTGTCATATTTTTTAATTTTTAGGATTACTGTAAAATGCTAAAATAAGACAATTAGCTTTGATTAGCGATCAAATTTTCTCTTCCTTTTCTATTATTTGGGTGATCTGACTAAATAACTATCAAATTAGGCAAAAAAACTGCAATTTGATAGAAGGTTAATACCGATACTTCAGCTTTTTTGCAAATAAAAGCAACAAAGCCGGCACTAAAAGCGAAAGAAAGAGTAATACAAATTTTGTTACGGTTATCCATGCAAGTGATCCGGCTACCAACGGATATTGCTTTGGAAATTCGGAAAGGAGATAAAATACAGTTGCATTCTCAAGCATATCAAACCCGAACCATGTCCACGGAAGGAATCTTACTATTTTTGATAAATACTTCCGGAGTTTTACTCTTTCCAGAGTGAATCTGCAAAAAGTATGCAGAAATGCCAGCATAGATAATGGAAATATAATATCTATAGTATACGTAAAACGTTTATATACCCGTAATCCTGTCTCCGGAAGTGATTGTACATAGTGATATACCGCATCGCTCCCGAATATGGGTTTTTTGTCAAATATTTCCTGTCCTCCCAATAGCATACTTACCTGTTTGGAGCCTGCGGGAACATTGAATGAATGTGTAATGATAAATACAATAATAAAAATCAGAAAGACAAGCCCCAGCTTTTTTCCATTCATTTTACCCTCTGCAGATGCAGTACTTGTATTATTACTCAGAAGTATTCCAAAAATAAGACCCAGCAAAAAAATTGTTGGGATATAGAAAATGTGTTGAAAAGTCATAACCTTATAATTTTTACCGTTTAATGAACACCTCAAAGAACAGTTATTTTTTCGGTAAAAAACTTGGTCTACACCAACATCAGAAACGCACGCTATTCATCAGCTTGCTAAAATTGGTCGGGTCTATTGCCAGATAAGCGGCTATGTATTTTTGGGGTACTTGTTGCAGCAAATGCGGACTTCTCTGGCAGAATATCTTAAAACGTTCTTCAATAGTAGTAGAACGAAGTTCTATCTGTCTGTTGATAAGACCTATGGACAAATTTTCGGATAGTTTTCTGAATAACCGATCTATTTGCCGGGACTTTTCAAAGATTTCCTGTAAAACAGAATAGTTCAGGTAGTTGAGTGTACTGTCTGTGATGCAGGTAACGTTATACGCTGATGGTTTCTGAAAAATAAACGACTCCATTACCACACACAGGTTTGGAGGGTAAGCAAAACCGAGAATATTGGTTTTACCCGGTGTATCAAAGTTATACATCTGGATTCCTTTCTCAACAAAGTAGATGTTGCGTTGTATATCGCCTTCGCGTACAATGTGATCACCTTTTTTGAAGTGCTTTGTACGGAAATCTTTGGTCAGAAGTTCAAAATCGACAGTGGTAAGAGCAGGTTCCACTCTGCAGAAATATTCATATAATAAATTCATTATACGCCACGTTTTAAAAAATATTATCTGCAATATATAACAAAAAAATATGTAACTGGCTCTTGTGTAGTAAACTAATGCTTATGCTAAGGAGAATGCTTTACAAACAACAGGATGTGTTTTCTTTGTGAAAGAAGAAGTGCATTTCAGTACAATTACAAGAAATAATTTTTGTATATTGTATCACCCCAAACCAATCGGGTTACCGGCTTGCACTTGCTATTTCGTATACCAGTTAAGCTATTCTGTAAAACAGATATAAATATTTATATGAAGAATATTGATAATATAAATGCCTTTAAAACCACTATTCAAGAAACAGATTTCGGCGTCATAACCAGATTGGTCGCAGATGTAGAAGTTTCGGCCAAAGACAGTATCTTGTTTGGAGCAAAAACACTGATGACAAATTATGTTTATAATGAAAACGGAACCTATAATTTGATATATACTATTATCGATACAGACGGAGTCACCGAAAGTTTTGCAGAGGACAACGGAATACTACCAACCCTGTTTTTGAGTCCTCAAGGGGACAATTATGTTTCCTTAGTACCTTACGATCCGGATAAGGAATTGGAAATTAGTATTCCTGTTTTCAATCGTGAAAATACCGAGTTTCCTAAAGGAAACAGACCTTTTAAGGGAGATTTTATAGGTATATCGGCACAGTTTTCGATTTTTTATGATGTAGATATCTGGTCAGATACAAAACCGGATAAAATGCTTGCTGTCGAATTTAAAGACGATACAATAAAAAAGAAGCACAACATTAAAGTGCCTTTACCAAGAAATAACAAAATATTTATTGAAAACAATGAAATCCACTTGTTGGCAAAAGATGAAGATAGATGGCTGCACCGGCAGATTGATGAAAAAGGAAATGTTATCAGGCAGCGAAGAATCGAAACAAAACAAAGGTATTTCAGAGAGATTTTAAGCTTATCATTCGACAGAAATTCCTATTTGCTAATCCAGACAAAAGGGAAAATAATTGTTGAGGTGATTGATCAAAGCGGAGCGGGCGAAACTGTGGAGCTTATGGATATAACAGACCCGTTCTTCAATACCTGGCAACCTGTAAAAGTATCAGAAAACACTTTTGTGACAAGATTTAACGGCGAGTTTGGCAACGGATGGTTCACCACCAGAAATGACCGGCTTTTAGAAATATTTTACAGTAAGGGTGAAAAAGGATATAAAAATATGTTGACAAACGAAGTTTTACAAATGGATGATGAAAATTTAGTCATTTCAGGTTTAAATAAAACGGATGATAATAGTTATGCTGTCGTATTTTATCCAATGACGGATAGAACTACTAAAAATAAAACCTTACTGATTTTAAACCGTAAGGTTAAATAGTGAACCAATAACAATTCCGTTTTACAATGCCTTCTACGCATATTTTGCAATACACTTTTTATACTACCATTAATAGTAGAAAATAACGTCTTCAATCTTTTAGAGCCACACTGTATGAAATACAGAGAAATTGAGCCAAATGGATTTTTAAGCGGCTTTGTAAAGTGTTTTTGGTATTATGAAACCAAGGATAAGGAAGTCTTTCACACTATTTTGCCGGACGGTTACTTTGACCTGATTGCAGAGTTTGAAAACCAAATATTGACAAAAGTAAAACTCACAGGTATCTGGACAAAACCAAAACACATACAGATTTATAAGAATACAACATTCTTTGCCATCAGATTCAAACTTCCTGCAATAGAGTATCTCTTCCGCAAAGAATTGAAATCTATTTTGGATACAACGGCAGATTTGCCTTTTTCGTTCTGGAACATCCATAAATATCAGTACGATGAATTTGAAAATTTTGTTTTCGGCATTATCAGTCATTTAGAAACTTCGCTTAAACATGTGCACCGGATTGACAGTAGGAAACTGAAATTATTTGAGATTATTTATCAGCAAAAAACAAAAACAGTCGCCGAAATTTCGGATGAAATTATATGGAGCAGCCGACAGATAAACAGGTATTTCCAATCGAAGTATGGTATTCCTTTAAAAGAATTTTTAAACATAGTCCGCTGCAATACAGCCTATCCCGAAATTTCAAATGGAAACCTCAATCCCAATTCTGATTATTTTGATCAGGCACATTTCATAAAAGAAATTAAGAGATATACGGGTGTAACCCCAAAAGAATTAAATCAAAACAAAAACGACCGATTTTTACAATTATCAAAGGAGGTGGAGACGTAAGTTTGGGATATAATTTTAAACCCTAGACAAAATGAAAATAAGCAAACTCTCCCCAAACTTTGAAGTTATCGATATTAGAAAGACAGTCGATTTTTATACCAAGAATCTTGGTTTTAACCTGATCATGGCGGTTCCTGAAACGCAAGACGGAATAGATTCCGCTTTCGCAGAAAACAAGGAATATGTATATGCACTGGTTCAAAAAGATAATGTAGAATTTATGTTTCAGCGTTCAGATACATTTAAGGATGATGTTGTTTTTTCAAAAGGACAAACCGTAGGTGCAACAGTATCTTTTTATATGGAAATAGAGGGTATAAAAGGATTTTATGAAAACCTGAAGAGCAAAGAACTTGAAATGACGGAATTAAAAACCGCCTGGTATGGTATGCAGGAATTTTACGTAAAAGACCTGAATGGCTATATCCTTGGATTTGCTGAAAAAGCGGAGTAGGTATATATTTCTGAAAAATCACAAAATCCTTGTTTGATAAAAAGTTAGTATTGATTCTTCCGTTTTTTTGCAAATGAGAGTATAGAAGCAGGCACTAAATGTTTATATCAATTTCTAAGACTTCATCCGGAAGCCAGCCTTCATCATTATTGCTTATTTTTCGTACCCAGCTCCAGCCATTCAGAGACTTTATCTTTATCACCAATTCGTCTTTGGTTATGTCTAATTCTTTTGCACTATAGTTTTCTAAGATGAGTGCTTGTTTTCCATCTTCTAAATTTTCAATGATCTGAACAGGAACCCATCCTCCGAGCTGGTTATCATTTTCAGCCCAGATCCAGTCTTTCCAATTCTCTTCCGGGGCAAGATTACCCAGTTTTACAATTTCTCCTTTAGATAATTGAATAGGGTTTTTGTATGCTGTTGTATGTGAGGTAATTGCTTTCCATGTTTTCATAATTCAAAAGGCTGTCTCTGAGTATTGTTTTTGTAGTTATGCGAATTGCTGTTACTGATAAATATGATTTTTTAATACTGGAAATGAAAGTTCATGGAAAGTTCATTTTTTTATGCCAATGCCATTTTACAGTATGCGTTGAAGGCTTTTGCAAAAAAAATTTTACTAATGCGGTCTAAATCGTTCGAAGGATTGCCAGTATTTGTCTTTATAGATGTTATATTTTATGTCTAACTTATTTGAATATTTTTTTGACAGTTCGTGTAATACTTTGGACGGTTTTCTGAAGTCGTGACAGGCAAAGTAAATTTCTCTTGAATTGTCTGCCGTTTGCCTGCCGATATTCAGATAGCCGTCAATGTCTTTTAGTTTAAGCATTACTTGGTCTTCTAATTCGTTGAGCAGTTCATATGTGTTTTTATCAGGCATGCCGTTATTGTTGCTGTCCTTGTAATTGATTTCAATTGTTAAAATCCATGGATGTGATGCCTTGCTGTTCCACTGCAGTAATGTCGAATTGACAATCGCTATCAAAGGTAGGCCGTTATTAAGTTCAGCTTCCAGACTGGCATAACTGTCGTTTTCGGTATTGTAACGAATTCCGCTATATTTTTCAACAAATTCTTTTTCTCTCCAAATCAGGTAGTCTTTCAGTTTGGTAATAGGAATTGGTTCTTTCTCTGCTTGCTCTCTGGAAATTACTATGGCATTGTCTATTGTGGTGACCGCATTTAGTTCTCCGAGATAATTGTCAAGGAAAATGAATGTTCCATTGATAATTGTTGATTTGTCCTCTTCATTATAGTTGCTGTGAATGATTACAATGTCAACCTCATCAGGATAACCTGCATGGTCAATGGCATAAAACGAAAGATTGTTGCTGTTAAATTCGTAATTACCCATTTTTATCCCCAGGTTTTCAATATCAACGGAAGGTTTTAGTGCTGTAAATTTCCAATGAGGTAGTATGGGCGCCGCATTCACAAGTTCTTCTACAAATACGATGTTCTGAATAATTCCGTCTGGAGTAAAGACTAACTCTGCTGTATTATCGTTGAGCATCCCCACTAAAAAGTAAAAGCCATCTTTAATTTCGCTCAGCTTTTGAGATAATTTGTCGAAAAAGTCTTTTTCGGGATTTTTACCGTTTTTTATGATGTTATGAAACGTTTGTTCGTTAGCTTGAAACCATATCCAAAAGTCCTCATAGGTTTTAACTGTTTCTTTCTTGTTGCCGAAAATGTTTTTTAGAAAACTCATTTTTGTTTGTTTATTGGTCTGTGTTTACTGTTCGGTTAGCCTTATGGCTAATATGATTATAAATATACTTTAAATATTTAATATACAGTTAATCTGTTGTCTTTTTTTTATTTAAATCAACGATTTATTGTTTCATTCTTTTAGATGCTTGTGGTATGTGTTATGCTTAGTGGTGGTTAAATGACAAAGCCATCTTTTTTTAAATAAAGCGGTTTCTCATGTCGGAGCCTGTCTGTTAATCATAACTCGGTAAGTAACAGATTGTGAACAAATAACACTGTAAATTATTTTTTAAGGGATCTTTTTAAAGTGATGCGCACCTTATTTTTTTCTAATATGTGGTTCTGTTCTAAGTCGTTTGAATGGACATATAACTATTGTCTCAGACATTAAAAGTTATAATAACCTGGTTGGAGCCAATAAACTTTATAATATAAATAAGAAATAACGTAACATTCTGATAAATATAACTTTGCATTTTTGCGCTCTAAAAACAGACGAAAATTATGAATGCAAATGTTAGGTGGAGTAATGTATATATCCTGTTTGTTTCACAGGCTCTGTATCAGACGGTTTCCATACTTGTGATCACATTGTCAGGGATCATCGGTATGCAAATGGCACCTGATAAGAATCTGGCAACACTACCTGTGGCCATGACTACTATAGGCGCAGCAATCATGATGATACCTGCTTCTTTGATTATGAAGAAAACAGGCCAAAGGAAAGCTTTTATGATAGGTACAGTCATTGGTGCTTTATCCGGAGTCGTATCGTGGTATGGTATTATCCACCAGTCCTTTTGGATATTTTCGATTGGAAATATGTTGTTGGGTATCTATCAGGGTTTTACACAATACTATCGTTTTGCAGCGGCAGATTCTGTTCCGGATTATGCTAAGAGTAAAGCTATCTCCTGGGTCATAGGAGGTGGTATTGTTGCAGCTTTTGCGGGACCTAATCTCGCGAGATTTACACAAGATTTAGGCGCTGTACCCTATGCGTATTCTTATCTTTCAACTATTCTGCTGAGTATTGCTGCTTTGGGAGTGGTGGCCTTTCTGAGGCTTGATAAGAATATTATTTTGAAAACAAATAAATCCACATCATCCGGTCGCTCACTAAAGGAAATCATTAAAGACAAAAATACTGTTCTGGCCTTGTTTTCTTCTTCTACTGCTTTTGCTGTAATGGGGATGTCTATGACTGCTACACCTATAGCCATGCATGATTTCGGACATTCCTCCAGTGATACGGCAATGATTATCCAATGGCATGTATTGGGTATGTTTTTGCCTTCTTTTTTTACAGGTGCTCTTATTCAGAGATTTGGTGTACATCGCATCATTCTCACAGGAGTATTAATTCTGTTTGCATACTTAATTGTTGCGCTTTCAGGGATCCACTTTATCAATTTTATAATAGGATTATTTATTGTTGGACTAGGTTGGAATTTCTTGTTTATTGGAGGGTCTTCAGCACTTACAAAAGTTTACAGACCTGAAGAAAAAGAGAAAACTCAGGCCTTCCACGATTTTACCGTCTTTGCCATTATCAGTATTTCAAGTTTTTTTGCAGGTAGTTTGTTTAATCTATGGGGGTGGATAGGATTAAATCTGGTATTACTGCCATTACTTATCCTTACATCTGTGCTGGTCATACGGGTTATCAAGAGTGGTAATAATTCGTAAATATTATAACTCTATTCGGGAATATCGTAACAATAGAAATTCTTAATAATGGAGCTTTGTATGTTAAGAAATATAAATTATTAAATATGAATACACATGAGCATACAGACCCGCCGAAAGTAAAAGTGATTTTCGAGCCGCAGATAATAGAAGCAAATAAACCAGCTTATTTTGTTATTTCAGTTACAGAGGATGGTAAGAATGTTCCTTTGGAAGTCGTCCATACTATGAAAATGCATCTTCTGGTTGTCAATGAAGAATTGACATGGTTTGATCATATTCACCCCGAAAAGCAAGCAGACGGGACTTATTATGTCTCGGAAACTTTTCCATCAGCAGGAAAGTATTTATTCTTTATTGACTATAAGCCGGTAGGTCTTCCGGCAAATGTAAGTATGAAACTTGTTGGAGTACAGGGGCGACGCCTTCGTCAGATACCAGAACAGGATATAAAATTGGTTTCAGTTGTTGATGGTTATACCGTTACTTTACTTAATGGCAATGATCTAAAGACAAATACAGGACAGAGCCTGCAATTTTCGATAGAAAAGGATGGTAAAAACCTGAATGAAAAGGACATGGAATCGTATCTGGGAGCAAATGCTCATATTGTAATGATCAGCCAGGCTGATAAGGATTTTCTTCACATTCATCCGATGGCAGATCATCGCTTTCCTATATATGCACATACCTATATCAAAAAATCCGGATTATACAGAATGTGGGTACAGTTCAAAATAGACGGGAAGGTACATACAGCTGATTTTACTGTTCTGACCTCTGAGGGTGAGATGCAAGGCGGAGACCACAATAGTCATGGAGCCCATCATTAGATGAATTCCATACTCAAAAAAATCTAACAATTTTCTATTTTAATAAATCAAAAAACCGGTATAATCTGTACTTTATTATCCCGGAATCAGGAAGGGCAGAAGCAGACATTTCTGCCCGCCTGTTTTTATTGTTTATCAGACAAAGCTTTATCCAGTTCTTCTCCTAAAGTCGTTTCACGCTCCTCGTTATATCCGTATACGCTATAAGATATATACCCGTTTTTGTCAATAATATAGAAAAACGGGGCTCCGGGTGCGTTATATTTCTCTTTAATCTGCTGTGCATCATAAATGACAGGAAAATTGATTTGATTAGTTGCTGTATACTGCATAAGTTCTTTTTTTGAACTGCCAAACAGGCTCAAAACCACTACTTCTTTGTTTTGATATTTATCTGTCAGATTATTCATCATTCCTATTGACAGTTGATTACCAAGACAACTGATGTCCGTCATGAATAATAGTAGTGTCTTACCTGCAAAAGACTTTGAGGAATACGTGTTCTCTAACATATCTTTACCTGTCCATTCCGGCGCTGGAGTACCTTTTTTTAACAACTCTTTTTTCTCATAAGGTTTATAACCCGGAGGAATCTGAAAGTTTAACAGATAATTTTTCCGGGAATTTATATTAAAATCCGAAAACACAGATCTGGAGTGCATCGAAAGTTCAATCGTGTTATTGTCTGCTGCATAGTTTGATTTTGAAATAATAGTATAGCTTTTGGGTAGAAATGTAGTTTTATCCACAGCAAAATACATATTAATAAATGCTCTTTGTTCGTTAATAACCGAATCGAAAGCATTGACAAAAAAGTAGAAATAGTCCTGTCTGTCAATTGTGGTATCATTGAGTTGTTTTATTTTATCAGGAGCAGTTTGTTGTATTTTACTTACCGTTTTTTGTAGTTCTCCATCGGAGAATATATCCGCATTCCCTATCCTAAGAGCTTTATAATCTTTCGTCGTATACGTACCATCTTTTTCAAAATTATATATTTTTTTATCAGCATAGACCGTTCTGGATGCATAATTTTTATCCTTTATTGTCGTACTGACGTCTGCATATGGTAATTTATAGTTGGGGTCAAAGAAAACAGTTACCTCCCTGTAGATTGTAGTGGTGTCATTTCCAAAGGGATTTTTATCATAGCTTATCTGATTATAGGATATACTTTCAATTTTTTCCAGTTGCTTAAGCATGCTTTCAACTGGTTTAATTGAGGTTGATTGAGCATACAGCTGAACTGCCAAGAGGTTGAAAGCAATAAGCGTAATTATAGTTCTCATTTTAATAGCTGTAATGTTTTAAATATTCTTGTCCGGATATTTAGGTGTCAATCTGCATGCAAATTAAGAGTAGCCTGTTCTTTATTATTCTCTATACTGAACTTGTCCAATTTGAACTTGCCAGCACTACAGATGTTTCTATTTGTCGGATGGGAATTGTCCAGTATCTGGGTAATAAAACATTTATTTCTGATCTTTCTAAAAGTCTAAATCCATTTTTAAGATAAAAACTAATTGCCCACTTTGCATCTGTCCAAGTGCCAATAAGTACAGGTGTTGTCGCCATTGAATTGAGATGCGCTAATAATTGTCTTCCTATACCTTTACTTCTTTCCTTTGTCCGAACATAGGCATGCCGAATAAGTGTGACTTCACCTTTGTATTGAATTCCCATTACACCAATAAGTGTGTTACCTTCTTTGTACCCCCAGAATTCAACACCATCAGCAATTTGGTTTTTTAATTCAAGTTCGCTCATATATGGTTCATGCCATCTATCATCAGGAATTACCCCTTTATAAGCAATTGATGCATCGTTAATAATTTCATAAATTTCATTAAAGTCCTTTTGTTCACATTTTATAATCATAAAGTTTCATTTTTTACCTGGGATAGCCAACTTCTAATATCAGAAATTAATAGCAGAGCTACAAGATGCAGATGTGTTAAGAAAGATTAATAAAAAAATCTGGTAACAGATAGCTCCGTTTTTAATATTGTCTTCCTGTTTATAGTAAAAAGCCAGTCCCAAAAGTGGAACTGGTTCCTTAAAATATATTAAAAATAAAAAATGCCTAGAAAATATATTCAATTGATCCTTTTAAACTATCTGCTGCAGATTTGAAGGATTCTGTTTTTACGACCTGATCATCGACTTTGATCTCAAAGGTGATTTCTCCGTTTCCGGCAGATGCAAAAGCTAATTTTGCTTTCTCGCCTTGTTTAGAAATCAATCTTGGAAAGGATTTATTGAATGGAACTTGTCCGTTTGTTTGTACGGAGTCTTTTCCTGTACTGTCTGTAAAGGTCAACTTACCGATTTTTATATCCTTTGATTTTGAAGTAATGCTATAAGCAATTTTCACATTTTTGGGATATATGGATACATTGTCATCATCTTCATCACAGGAATACAATAAAGTTATACCTAATAATACTGTAAGAGCTGCTAAAATACCTGATTTGAAATTCATCTTTTTCATTTCTTTTATGTTAAAGTTTAAAACTAATTAGATGACTGCCGGCAAATCATTTCTTTCACTAATCTAAACGCTGGCGACATGATTTTTGCTACAGTAAGATTTTTTTAAGATGATCTTATGTTGATTTGTAAATTTAATCATCTGATAATCAGTATTTTGTGATTTTATTTTCTTTTTACTATTGTGTAATTAAAAATATGCTCTACATTTGTAGAATGAATTCTAATAATATAGAGACGAGTTTATCCAAAAAGGAAGAAGAGTTGATGGATTATATCTGGCAATCGGGCAAACCATTTCTGAAAGATATCATCGAATGTTATCCTGATCCCAAACCCGCTACCACAACAATTGCAACGTTGCTGAAGCGTTTACAGGATAAAGGGGTGATTGATTATGAGACGTTTGGTAATTCGAGAAGATATTTTCCGTTAATTAAAAAAGACGCCTATTTTTCAAATCAGATGAGCGGAATGATTAAGCAGTTTTTCAATGATTCAGCACTTCAGTTTGCTTCTTTTTTTACAACTTCATCCAACCTGAGTGATAAAGAGCTGGAAAGCTTAAGAAAAATAGTAGACCAAGAACTTAAAAAAAGAAAAGATGATTGATTTTGTTCTGAAATTCCTGGCAACCTCCACAATATTTATTGTGTTGTATTTTGTACTGCTGCAGTATGTGAAATCTTTTAAAATCAACAGATGGTACTTATTATCTTCTCTGATTTTAGCTTTAATGATCCCTTTCTTTGTATTTGAAGTGGAGGAACCTGCGATGGCGATACCTTTGATAGAAGAGATACCTGCAGTACAGTATGAGGCACCGCTGGCGCCACAATATGATTTTGTTGAGACTGCTCAACAAGTTGAAGTACAGGCTGTACCTCCCGTTGAGAATTCGAGACCTGTTATCTATGATATTATTATAGGTGTAATGGTTCTTTATTTTGTCGGGGCGGTGGTCATGGCTATTCGTTTCAATAAAAATCTGAGGAGATTATACCGTAAGATTGTTAATGCTGAACAGATCAGAGAATATGAGGTAACGATAGTTCTGTTAGATGAGCCGATATCTCCGTTCAGTTTTTTCAGATTTCTTTTTGTAAACAGAGATGAATACCGTAGTGGTCTGGAAAAAGATATTCTTCGTCATGAAATGGCTCATATTAGGCAGAATCACACCTGGGATGTCATATTTATAGAAACATTACTGGTTTTCTTCTGGTTCAATCCGGCCTTGTATTTTTACAGAAAAGCTATCCAGACAAATCATGAATTTTTAGCAGATGAGGCTGTCGTGTCTACAGGCAACCATTTTAACTACTTGTCATTACTTATTAATACTGTTTCTCAGAAGCATATCACCACATTAGTGAGTCCGTTTAACCATTCATTAATTAAAAAGAGATTACTTATGATTACCCGTAAACCATCACAGTTGAGATCACACGCATTTCAATTGTTCAGCGTCCTGATATTACTGGCAACAATTGCTATATTCAGTGAACGCACATATGCAAAAGCAGAAAATCCTGCTGGTGCAGATAATACTTCTTCGAATACTGACCTTATGTCGGGAGTATCCCATGAAGTGTGTACAGATACTATCATTCAGAATGCTGTACAAAGGGATACTATTGTGGATTCTCTGCAGGCTTTGGATGCACTGGCTATAAAACCTGCAGCGCCGTTAAATGTACAGACGCCGGTAAATCTTAATCTGAACTTTGACTCATTGGGTCTTTCAAAAGATCTGGCATATTTATCTTCCCCTGAGTTTATAAATGGTATTGTAGATGTTGAAGGTCTAAGTAAAATGATCAGCGAGACTGTAGGATCAAAGGAGTTTACTGCTAATCTGCAGAAGTTAACAGATAAAACAATAAAGGACTCTGAATATTACAATTCTCCTGAATTCAAAGCACATATTAAGAAAATAGAAAAGGACGCTGCTAAAACCGAGGCTTATTATAATTCCCGTAAATTTAAATCAAATATTAAGAAAATAGAGGATAATGCAGCCAAAATCGAAGCAAAATATAATTCACCTGAATTTAAGGCACATATCAAGAAAATAGAGGATGATGCAGCCAAAATAGAGGCTTATTATAATTCCCCTGAATTCAAAGCAAAGATTGCAAAAATAGAACGTGAAGCGGAAGAAAGTGCCCGTAAAGCAGAAGAGGCGAGAATTAACTCC
The DNA here is from genome assembly GCF_000143765.1 of Sphingobacterium spiritivorum ATCC 33861. Taxonomy (GTDB): domain Bacteria; phylum Bacteroidota; class Bacteroidia; order Sphingobacteriales; family Sphingobacteriaceae; genus Sphingobacterium; species Sphingobacterium spiritivorum. The sequence goes on from NZ_GL379770.1 coordinate 157,079, forward strand.
CCAGAGTTCAAAGCAAAGATTGCAAAAATAGAACGTGAGGCGGAGGAAAGGGCCCGTAAAGCAGAAGAGGCGAGGATTAATTCTCCTGAATTCAAAGCAAAGATCGAAAAGATCGAACGTGAAGCGGAGGAGCAAGGTCGAAAGGCGGCAGAAAAAGCAAGAAAAGCTGCAGAAGCCAGAGCTTTAAAATCCAACTGAATTATCTGATTATTATAGTGTAGTACACAAAAAAGAAATTGTTTTATATGTTTATGTTGGCGCGAGGCTTAACGAGAAAGAGGGGATTTTTTCCCCTCTTTTCTTTTATCTTCCAAAGTCATCCTGTACCCGGACAATGTCATCCTCATCGGAAGGATTGTCAATATCCGTATGTTGCCAGATTTCTGCCAATACACCATATTCGGATAATCCTACCAGACGGTGACGTTCGCCCTGACGAAGTTTAATGCTTTCACCTGTTGTAAGTTTTTTAAGTTCCTGCTCATCATCTGTATCACTTGTCACCACACCAACAGTACCTTTGATTACTCTCCAGATTTCTGCACGGCGGTGGTGATACTGCCATGAAAGACGTTTTTCAGGAGCAACGATCAGAATTTTAGGACTTAATTTGCCTGAAATCTTAAGATCCTGTACATTCAGACCTTCGAAGTATTCATCTGCAAACTGCTGTGCCTGATCTTCATTTATCACAAAAAAACCTCCCCACGGACGGGTTTGATCTTGTTTTTCGATGCCAAATCCTTTGTCTGTAAGGATTTTCTCTATTTCACTGAATAATTCGGCTTTATCTACGTATTCCATTTTTATTGATTTACTTAAAAGGGTGAAGTTAGGATTTTTTTTAAAATTATGTATCAACTATTGTTACTTTCAATTCACAAATTAATATCTACCTTTGCGGACGTTTTTAGTAACTCAATTTATGAAAAACAGGTTTTTGGGCTTGGTGATATTGCCGGTCCTGGTGAGTTGTTCCGCAGGTCAGGATAAAATTAATACACAGATTAAGATTATTGACAATATTGAATCCCATATCATTATTCCCACGCATCAGCTTCTTTGTGAACGTGTTATTGATTTGCAGGGAGCGATCCAACGTATAGAAATCGGTAATGATATTTCCCTTTTGCAGGCAAGAGATGCCTGGGTAGAGACCCGTGAATTATGGGAACAGGCAGAAGGATATGCGATAGGAGAGAGTAAAATTGTCCGCATCCGTCAGCGAATGGATGAAAGTACCTATCCTTTATCCCAACAGCAGCCTGACCGGATCAATAAAGGTGAATTTCAGCAGATAGAATACATTTTATGGGGTTCTGATGGTATGCGTATGGCTGCTGATCTGACAGAGACGGATCTGGCTTCTTTAATGACCATTTCTGATAGTATGGTTGTGCAAACGAATCAATTGCTGGCGTTTGCAAAAGAAACAGCTTGGACAAAGACAAAGTTAAAAGCTAAAAATGAAGAACAACGTTCTCAGATCTGTCAGCAGCGTATGAAAGACTATGTGGGCGGTATGATAGGAGTGACGCAACAAATTTTGGAGACTAAGATTACAGAACCTGATGCTCCGATATCTGCTGTTCAGATAGAAGAACCCTATAGTGATAATACAAAATCTGATATCCTCAATAATATTATTGCTATTGAAAATCTGTATACAGGCAGATTGGATCTGCACAAAGGAGCAGGAATAGCAGCGGTAGTAGATCGTCAGGATAAAGTATTGGATGAAACTTTACGTAAGTCTATAGAAGATTCTAAAAAAGCTATAAATGCGTTACCCGAATCTTACAGCATGGCGCTGTCCAATGACAGAGATGCGGTACTGGTAGCAAAGGTTAAATTGCAAACGCTTCAGGAACTGCTTAAAGACCGTTTATTACCATTGGTATCTCAGATCTGAGATAGACAGTTTTTATTTGTTATTTTTGTAAAAGATACCTTGTCATATGGTATCTTTTATTTTTTATGATTATTCCGATTATTTTTTCTCATGAGTGAATTGCCTTTAGATAAACAAAATACAGCCTTTATGCAGGCCGTAGCTTTCGTCAACCAAACGAACCAAAACCTTTTTCTGACAGGAAAGGCTGGTACAGGAAAGACGACATTTCTACGGTATATCAATAAGCATTCGTATAAAAAGATGGCTATAACTGCTCCTACGGGAGTTGCTGCGATGAATGCCGGAGGTACTACGCTGCATGCGCTATTCTGGTTGCCGTTTGGTGTCTTTCTGGAGGATTATGAGATGAACTGGAGCGCGGAGGATAATAATATCTATAATAAAAGCCGTCTGTTCAGTACCATAAAGCTTACCAAACAGCGAAGAGCAATTCTACAGGAGCTGGAACTGTTGGTTATCGATGAAGTGTCGATGGTACGTAGTGATACTCTGGATGCAATAGATGTAATATTGAAATCTGTGAGACGTGATCAGCGCCCTTTTGGCGGAGTTCAGGTGTTGTTTATAGGCGATTTATACCAATTGCCTCCGGTGGTCCGGGACTTTGAATGGTCTGTTTTGAGGGGTACTTATTCCAGTCCTTTCTTTTTCGATGCCAAAGTAATGCGGGAATACCCACCTGTCATGCTGGAGCTCAATCATATCTATCGGCAAAAGGATGATTCGTTTATTAATTTGCTGAATAATATCCGAAATAATCAGGTCTCTAAAGATGACCTGGACCAATTGAATGCACATTATAAAGCAGATTTTGAGCCAGTTTCTTCGGATCAATATATTACGCTGACTTCTCATAACCGGCTTGCTGATACGATCAATCAGGAAGAACTGGTGCGGTTACCCGGTAAGATGCTCAATATAAAAGCAGTCATTAAGGATGAATTTCAGCAGGGATCGTATCCTACAGACGAGACACTGACCCTGAAAGTAGGTGCACAGGTCATGTTTATTAAGAATGACACGGGTGATGACCGTAAATATTTTAACGGAAAAATCGGTACAGTCAAAGAAATCAATCTGGATAAGCAATACGTGTTGGTCTCCTTCCCGGATGGATCTGATGACGTCATGGTCAAAAGAGAAACATGGGAAAATATAAGATATAATTACGATAAAGGGCAGGATGAGATCAATTCCGAAGTGCTGGGAACATTTTCTCAATACCCTTTGCGTCTTGCATGGGCAATTACGATTCACAAGAGTCAGGGACTGACATTTGAGAGAGCGATCATTGATGCGGGGACTTCATTTGCTGCGGGGCAGGTGTATGTTGCGCTCAGCAGGCTGACCGGTCTGGAAGGTTTGATCCTGAAATCTCCGATCCCCGGACATTCCATTCGTACAGATTTTCAGGTTGTATCGTTTATGCAACGTATGCTTCCGGAGGCCGAACTGCCGGCTGTGCTGGAGCAGTGCCAGAAAAACTACCTGGGTCAGATCTTGCTTAACAGCTTTCGCTGGACTTCGCTGATTGACGAGACTGTAGCATTACAAACGTCTCTGGCTGACCGGAATATAGATGATAAAGCCGGAGCAGAGCAGTATTTTATTCAGGTTATAGCGGATCTTCGAAAACAAGAGAAGGTCGCACATTCATTTATCAATCAGCTCTATACGTTGCTTAGCGATAAATCCAGTCTGGATTATACGCGTATATGCGAGCGGACAAAATCTGCTGTGCAATGGTTTCAGTCTAAGATTGAAGATGAATTAATTAAGCCTACGTTTGAACATATCAACGCCTGGAAGATCAAGAAAAGGACAAAGAAGTATATTGATGAGCTGAATGGCCTGCATCTGGATTATAAACGTAAACTGGATCAGCTGTTGCACTGTCTGACGATTGCAGAGACGCTCATGAGCGATGGAAATATCGGTGAAGCTGTCACGCAGATGGAGAAATTTGAAAAATCCAAAGATGATCAGGTGAAGACTGCTCCAGATGATACGGAAACAAAAGACCTGACCAAATTAGATACCAAACAGATTACGCTGGAAATGTACCAGGATGGGAATTCTATAGAGGAAATAGCCCGGAAAAGAGGCATGGTTGCCGGAACAATATATGGTCATCTGATTCATTTTATTGGTGAAGGAGTGGAGGCACATGAACTTATCGAACAGGATAAACTGGATAGAATCATTGAAGTGATCCGTAAACATCCGGACGCTTCGGCTTCCGAACTGAAGAGTATTTTAGGCCCTTCAGTAGATTATCCGGATATCCGTATCGGACAAAAAGTGTTAAGTGTAGATTAAACAAAAATTATCACTTATATTTGCCGGGTAATATGACGGAATCTGAGGCATATTCCTGATCTAACACGTAATTATGGAAAAGAAAAGTGGTCCCAATAAATGGATGATGTTTATCGCTATGCCTTCTCAGATGGGGATCACTGTTTACTTATTTTATATGTTGGGTACCTGGCTGGACAAAAAGTACAGTTGGGAGAACGAGGTAGCCATGAAGGTATCTACATTTATAGGGGTAATTGTATCTATATATTATTTTATAAAACAAGCAAATCGATTGAGTAAGAATGACTAAGAATATCCGCTATTTTATACTGTTACTGGTAGTTGGGCTAGTATTGTATGGAGTACATTATGCAATATTGAAGGGATTGGATCTGCAGGATGTATGGCAGCAGACTGATTATAAGCTATGGGGATTTTATCTTGTCGGCGGAATTTCGTCTTTGGTTATGCTGATCGTGGTTATTATCATTCATAATATGATGCCCAATAGTGTTGGGTTTGTGTTTTTGGGATTACTTACCCTGAAGATGATAGTTTCATTTCTGTACGTGAACAAAGGCTTAAATCAGCAGCCCGAAAACTTTATTGAATATAATTTTTTGGCTGTGTTTTTTCTTTTTATCGTATATGACGTATTCATGGCGTATAAAGTTATGAATCAAGAGAATAAACAGTAATTTATATAAATAAAAAAAAGTTTCATTTAATCGCAAAAGATGATAAATAAAATCGTATTTTTGCGCAAAAATTAACGAGAAAACATGGAGAGTCTAAGGAGAACGCTTCTTATTTTTACAGCAGTATTATTCACATTCAACCCTTTCCTGGCGGGAGCTAGTGAAGGAGGAGATGAGCCAAAGTCGCAATCTGAGGAGATTAAAGAATATAGTGAACACCATTTACAGGATGATTATTATTTTTCTTTGTTTGCAGATAAAAAAGCAGATAAGGTGTATGGTTTTCCACTTCCGGTTATCTTGATCGATAACGGATTAAAAGTTTTCTCTTCCGCTGCATTTGATCACGGTCATGCAGTAGTTGAAAAAGATGGTCAGTATTATAAACTTTTTCACAACAAGATCTATAAAACTGATGCTGCAGGCACATTGACTATGGATGAAAAACATCATCCGACCAATGCCAAGCCTTTAGACTTTTCGATTACTAAAAATGTTGTAGGTCTGTTGTTAGCTACACTCTTGTTGTTCTGGGGATTTTTGAGCCTTGCTAAAACATACAAAAAAGGAGCAAATACACTTCCAAAAGGAGTAGGTCGTGTGTTAGAACCACTTGTATTGTATGTACGTGACGAAATGGCTGTGCCAAATATCGGTTCACGTTACAAAGAGTTTATGCCCTACTTGTTGTCTGTTTTCTTTCTGATTTTCTTGTTAAACTTATTAGGATTGACACCCTTAGGATTTAATGTGACAGGTAACATCACTGTAACGTTATGTCTGGCCTTGTTTACTTTTTTTATCATTCTTTTCAAAGCAAATAAAAACTACTGGAAACATATCTTCTGGATGCCGGGTGTACCTGTTCCGTTTAAAATAGTTTTGGCACCTATCGAATTGCTGGGTATGTTTACCAAGCCCTTTTCTCTGATGCTTCGTTTATTTGCAAATATTACTGCAGGACACTCTGTAGTAATGGGATTGATTGCAATTGTTTATTTGTTTCAAACCCAACTGACTGTAGGAGGTAGTATTGGTGTCTCAATGTTATTGACACTTATCCTAATGCTTTTGGAGTTGTTAGTGGCATTCCTTCAGGCGTTTATTTTTACTATGTTGTCTTCACTGTTCATAGGTATGGCAGTAGAGGAACACCATGACCATCATTAATCAGAATTTTTTTTAAATTTTTATATAATTAAATTGTTATGATTCCAAATTTAGTAGGTGCAGGTTTAATCGTTATCGGTGCAGGTCTAGGACTAGGTAAAATCGGTGGTTCCGCAATGGAAGCTATCGCTCGTCAGCCAGAAGCAGCATCAAAAATTCAAACTGCAATGATCATCATTGGTGCCCTAGTAGAAGGTTTAGCATTCGGTGCTTTAATCTTAGGTAGATAATCCAATGTTACAGTACAAGCACCATTTGCAACGGTTGGTTGCAAGCGGTGCTTCTTCAGGTAAAAAAAGAAAAATTAAAAAGAAATAATATTTTATAATATATACAAATGGAAGCATTAATTAATCAGTTTTCGTATGGTCTGTTTTTTTGGCAACTGATCATATTATTAATAGTAATCTTTATCTTAGGTAAATTTGCTTGGAAACCTATTGTTAATGCTCTGGATGAGCGTGAGACAGGTATTTCTAACGCATTAGCAGCTGCTGAGAAGGCAAAACTGGAAATGACTCGTTTGACAAATGAAAACGAACAGTTATTAAAAGAAGCGCGTGCTGAGCGTGATCTGATTCTGAAAGAAGCAAAAGAACTTAAAGAAAAGATCGTTATTGAAGCCAGAGATCAGGCACATGCGGAAGGTAAGAGATTAATCGCACAAGCTAAACAGGAAATCGATACGCAAAAGACTAAAGCCCTGGCTGAAGTGAAAGCTCAGGTATCAGAACTGTCTATTGAGATCGCTCGCAAAGTGTTAAGCAAAGAATTTGAAGACCAGGGTAAACAGCAGGCATTAGTTGCTGATTTGCTTAAAGATGTTAAATTGAACTAATCATTCATTCAGGTTTTCAAATTATAATTTATAACTATGTCAGTATTTAAAGTAGCGTCTAGATATGCAAAGTCGTTGATCGACCTGGCGCAGGAACAGGGTCAACTTGAGGAAGTGAAATCCAATATAGATCAATTCGTATCTGTGTTGAAAGAAAATTCCGGCTTGCGTGCTGTCTTAGCAAATCCGATTATTACCTGGGAAAAGAAATATGCCATCCTTGAACAGCTTTTTAAGGATAAATTTGGTACTTCCGTACTGGCATTTTTCAGAATCATGATCTTCAAGGGTCGTGGTGAGATCCTTTATAATACAGCACAGGAATTTTTACGTGAATATAATGCGATTAAAGGTATTGTAGAAGCTACTGTTATTTCGGCAGCACCTCTTTCTGCAGAGAATCTGGATGCATTGAAAAAAGTGATCACAGAAGAACTCCATGCACAGGTATTGCTGACAAATAAAGTGGATGCTTCCCTTATCGGAGGTTTCATCGTAAAAGTAGGCGATAAGCAGATCGATACCAGTATCGCACGTAAACTGGATGATTTAGAAAGATATTTAACTGCTCAGTCGGTATAACGACTGAACTTGATAATAAAACAAAAATAAAAACCCCTTATAAAAATTACAATGATAGAGGTAAGACCAGATGAAGTTTCGGCAATCTTGAGAGAACAATTGTCAGGCTTTAAATCAGAAGCCGAACTCGAAGAAGTGGGTACAGTCCTTACAATAGGTGACGGTATCGCTCGAATCTACGGCTTAACTAAAGTACAGTCAGGAGAGTTGGTAGAGTTTGATAACGGATTACAAGGTATCGTGATGAACCTGGAAGAAGACAACGTAGGTGTTGTACTTTTGGGCTCTTCGGAAGATGTGAAAGAAGGAGATACTGTAAAACGTACCGATCGTATTGCATCCATTCAGGTGGGTGAAGGACTTTTGGGTCGTGTTGTAAATACGTTAGGTCAGCCTATTGATGGTAAGGGACCTGTTGTAGGTGAGACATACGAAATGCCGATCGAGCGTAAAGCTCCCGGTGTAATCTACCGTCAGCCTGTAACGGAGCCATTGCAGACAGGTATCAAAGCTATCGATGCAATGATTCCTATCGGTCGTGGTCAACGTGAGTTGGTAATCGGTGACCGTCAGACAGGTAAAACTGCGGTGTGTATCGATACCATCCTTAACCAAAAAGAATTTTACGATGCAGGTCAGCCTGTATTTTGTATCTATGTTGCTGTAGGTCAGAAAAACTCTACTGTAGCGAACATCGTTCGTGTACTGGAAGAAAGAGGCGCTATGGCTTATACTGTTATTGTCAATGCTTCTGCTGCAGATCCTGCTCCAATGCAGTTCTACGCACCAATGGCCGGTGCTGCGATCGGAGAATTCTTCCGTGATACAGGTCGTCCTGCATTGATCGTATATGATGATTTGTCTAAACAAGCGGTAGCTTACCGTGAAGTATCTTTATTACTTCGTCGTCCACCGGGCCGTGAGGCTTATCCTGGAGACGTTTTCTATCTTCACTCCCGTTTATTAGAGCGTGCTGCAAAAATCAACTCTTCAGATGAGATCGCACGTAATATGAACGACCTTCCGGCTTCTATCAAGCATTTGGTAAAAGGTGGTGGTTCACTTACAGCTCTTCCTATTATCGAGACTCAGGCAGGTGACGTATCCGCATACATTCCTACAAACGTAATCTCGATCACTGACGGACAGATCTTCCTGGAGTCTAACTTATTCAACGCTGGTATCCGTCCGGCCATCAACGTAGGTATCTCGGTATCACGTGTAGGTGGTAACGCGCAGATCAAACCGATGAAAAAAGTATCAGGTACCCTGAAATTGGATCAGGCTCAATACCGCGAGTTAGAGGCTTTTGCTAAATTCGGTTCGGACTTAGATGCAGCTACTAAAGCAGTAATTGATAAAGGTGTACGTAACGTTGAAATTTTGAAACAAGGTCAATTCTCTCCAGTACCTGTTGAAAAACAAGTAGCGATCATCTATGCCGGTACAAAAGGTCTTTTCCGTAGCGTGCCTGTAAATAAGGTTCGTGCTTTTGAAGAAGACTACTTGACTCAATTGGAACAACGTCATCCTGAAGTATTAGCAGCTTTGAAAGCTGGTAAATTCTCAGATGAATTGACTGATGTGTTAGAAAAAGTTGCTAAAGAATTAGCATCACAATATTAATAAGATATGAGTAACGAGTATTGAGTATAGAGCCTTATACTCAATACACAATACTCAGTGCTCAAATCTCAATTATAGTATGGCAAATTTAAAAGAAGTAAGAAACCGTATTACATCGGTATCATCGACGCAGCAGATCACAAAAGCCATGAAAATGGTGTCAGCCGCTAAATTAAAGCGTGCTACCAATGCTATTGTGCAACTACGTCCGTATGCTACCAAACTAAGAGATATCCTGGCAGATGTATCTGCGAGTGTAGAAGGAAATGACTCTCCTTTTACAAAAGATCGTGAGCCGAATAAAGTGCTTTTGATTGTCGTATCATCTAACAGAGGACTTGCAGGTGCTTTCAATGCGAATGTAATTAAAGCAACTAATAATCTCGTTGCTTCAAAATATGCTGAACAGCTGAGAAAAGGTAATGTAAGTATTATCGCTATCGGTAAAAAGGGAAATGACTTTTACGCTAAGCGTGATGCTTATCATGTGATCGCCAATCACAGTGATTTGTTCGCCGAATTAAACTTTGAGAATACGTCAAAGATCACTGAGTTTGTGATGGAACAATTCAAATTAGGAAACTTTGATCGCGTAGAAGTAATATATAATCAGTTTCGTAATGCTGCAGTACAAGTACTTACTGCGGAACAGATTCTGCCTCTATTACCAGGCGAAGACAGTAAACCAAAAGATAAACAACCTAAAGAAGTCGATTATATTATCGAGCCATCTAAAGAAAAGATTATTGAGGAACTGATCCCTAAAGCAATCAAGACACAACTCTATAAAGCGATTCTGGATTCTCATGCTTCTGAACACGGAGCACGTATGACAGCTATGGATAAAGCAACAGAAAATGCCGGAGATCTTTTGAAAGCATTGAAATTGTCTTACAACCAGGCACGTCAGGCTGCTATTACAACAGAACTTACAGAGATCGTTTCAGGTGCTGCTGCACTATCTAACGGATAAGCGTAATTTTTATATAAGGAAAAAGGGGAAATCGATAGATTTCCCCTTTTTGTTGTATTCAAGATAGTATTTAAGGCCTTACCATCTGATCAATGCTGATCCCCAGGTAAAGCCAGCTCCGAATGCGGCAAGGCAAACCAGATCTCCTTCTTTGATCTTTCCCTCTTCCCAGGCTTCACACAAGGCAATAGGTACTGAAGCGGCAGTTGTATTACCATATTTCTGGATATTATTAAATACCTGATCATCTCTTAGTCCAAGTGTTTTTTGCACATATTGAGAAATTCTCAGATTCGCCTGATGTGGGATGAGCATATCAATATCAGTAGAAACGAGGTTGTTTTTTGCCAGTGCTTCACCAATTACTTCAGGGAATTTGACGACTGCTTTTTTGAATACAGCCTGTCCGTCCATATATGCCGAAGTCGAACCATCTTCCAGCATTTCTTTTGTCATATACAGTCCGCCAAGTTCCTGATCCGGCCATTGAGGAGGATTGTCCAGCCACTTACCCGCAGAAGCTCCCGGATAATACATCGCCAGTTTTTCTGCATCTGCTCCGTCAGAATGAAGATGAGTGCTTAGAATGCCTTTTCCGGCGTCCTGTGTGGGTTGTAAAACGACAGCTCCCGCTCCGTCTCCGAAGATAACAGATACCGAACGGCTTCTCGTTGCAAAATCCATAGCAAAGGATTGCTTCTCGGAGCCGACAACGAGAATATTTTTGTACATTCCGGTTTTGATAAACTGATCTGCCACCGATATAGCATAGATAAAACCCGAACATTGATTGCGGATATCAAGTGCACCTATTTCTTTCATTCCCATTTCGCGTTGCAGCAGTACACCACAGCCTGGAAAGTAATAATCCGGAGACAGCGTCGCAAAGATCACAAAATCAATTTCCTCAGCTGTCGTATTTGCGCGTTCAATAGCGATTTTAGAGGCTTCGATAGCCATCGTGGTCGTAGTTTCACCTAACCGGTCGGCATAACGACGTTCCTTGATCCCGGTACGTTCCTGAATCCACTCATCACTGGTGTCCATAAAACGGGTGAGATCATTATTGGTATACACATTTTTTGGGACGTAATAGCCTATCCCGGCAATTTTGGATTGAAACATATTTCTTTATCTTACAATTTTAAGAACTTCAAAATTACACAATTTTTGAAAATTACTTACTTTTGTATCATGAGTGTACAGACACAAGAGGAAACCTATTCATTGGAGGAGATTTTGGCAGCAGCTAAAAGCTCTAACAGACTTATTCTGTGGAATGATGAGACCAATACTTTTGACCATGTTATTGAATGTTTGATGAAACATCTTCAATATACCGAAAAACAGGCTGAACAGATCGCCTGGAAGGTACATACTGAAGGTAAATGTGCTATTCTGGAAGGATCGTTTACAGAAATGGAAGTGTACAGAAAGATATTCAAATCCGAAGGACTTACGGTTTCTGTTGAGTAAACTTTGTTTGTTGAGGTGACTTGAATTCTTCGTAATAATGCGGTTACGAATGGTCGATTGCAAGTAAAAAGAAGCATTTTTGCTTTTCCATTTGTAATCATATACAGCATGTCACCGAAAATCTTACTTTATTTTGTATTTACGCTACTCCCTATTTTATCATTTGCACAAAATGTTCAGATCAAAGCAATCGTTGTTGATGAAAAGTCAAACGAACCTATTTTAGGTGCCAGTGCTGCGCTTCTGAAACAATCTTCTCAGGCATATGTAAAAGGACAGCAGTCTGATATTAAAGGACAGCTTCTTTTTCAGGATGTAGATGCGGGTGTGTATACGCTCCGCATTTCTTATATGGGATATACTAACCTGATCCAGGAAAATATCGTCGTACAGGCAAATAAAAATGTAGATCTTGGCACTTTGTCTATGCTGGAAGACGGCAAGATGCTGGGAGAAGTATTGGTAGAGGGAAAAGTACCTGCTATGGAGATCGGCATAGACCGTAAGGTTTTTAATGTTGGCCAAAGTCTTGTCAGCGTTGGCGGTACAGCTACAGATCTGTTGGCTAATGTGCCGACACTGCAGGTAGATATGGATGGAACAGTGAGTTTACGCGGATCCAGCAGTGTTCGTATTCTGATTGACGGGAAGGAATCGGCAATGGCAGGAAGCGATATTACAAGCCTGTTGCAATCTCTGCCTGCTAATGCGATCGAAAAAGTAGAGGTCATCACGAATCCATCTTCAAAATACGATGCCGAAGGTCAATCGGGGATCATCAATATTGTTTTGAAGAAAAATGTCAGAACCGGACTCAACGGTACTGTAAATGCTTCTGCAGGTTCCTATAATAACTATATGGCCGGAGCAAGTCTCAACTATAAAGATGAGAAATTCAATTATAGCGGAAGTTATAACTTCAATCGCCGTAATATGGTAGGCGGAGGCCTTACTAATAATACCTATCTCAATAATAACAGCCAGATTAATAATACAGAAGATTCCGAAAGAAAGGGAATCAATAATATGGTGAAATTAGGAGTAGAGTATTCACCAAATGCAAAGACTACCATCGGGATTTCAGGAAATCTGAGTATTCGGGATAATGATCGTCGTAATGATCTGAATTATATGTATTTCAATCATCCGGAGTTGTCCGGTACAAGCTTTAGAGGGTCACGTCAGAAAGAAGATGATCTTGGGTATGATCTGAATCTGGATTTCAGCAGAAAACTTGCCCGGGAAGGAGAGGAGTTGACCGCTAATTTTATGTACGGCAGAGATACTGAAGACGGAACCAATAATTTTGATCAGACTTTCTCTTCCGGACTTCCTCCGACCAGCAGATTGAATAAGACTTCTGAAGACGGGAAAAATATGAATATTCAGGTGGATTATGTACTTCCGTTTTCAAAGGACAGCAAATTAGAAACCGGATATAAATCTATTATTCGAAAATCATTTGATACCCAGTTTTCCGATACACTTGACAATGTGTCGGGTAATTATTTCCCTGATTACGGTATCAGTAATGATTTTGACCTGACTAATTCTGTGCATGCCCTGTACTTAAATTATCAGAATAAACTGACGGATAAGATTTCGTATCAGATCGGTTTGCGCGGAGAGCAGACTTATCTGACTTCTACGTACTTCAAGAAGGATCCGTCATTACCGGCAAATGAGATAGAAACAGTTGCTAAACAGGACTATTTCAGATTGTATCCTACAGCGTTTCTTACTTATGCTTTAGGAGAGAAGGGAGATAAGATTCAATTCAGTTATTCGAGACGTGTACAACGTCCGCGCGGCTGGCAGGTGAATCCATTTGAGGATGTTTCCGATGATATGAATCGTCGTCAGGGAAACCCTAATTTATTGCCGGAGGATATCCACTCTTTTGAAATGAGCTATGCTAAATTCTATGATAAATGGAATATTCTGGCTACCGGATATTACCGTCGTATGAAAGATGTAATGCAGCCGTATATTTATGAGGTGGATACACTCTCCAGTGTGACCAGAAGCCGCTGGGAAAATCTGACGAATTCCAGTGTAGCAGGTCTGGAGCTTATTTCTAAAGTGAACGCAACCAGTTGGCTGGACTTCACAATTAACGGAAATATGTTTTATAACCGTATTGACGGTAATGCTGATTTTGGAATCAAAGAGAGTGACGGAATTAACTGGAATGCCAACCTGACTTCTAATGTGAAGATACTTTCTAACTTATCCGGGCAGGTTCGTGCGGATTATAATGCTCCAAGATTGCTCGCGCAGGGTAAAACAAAAGCTATGACAGGAATAGATGTTGGTCTGAAGCAGGAAGTCCTAAACAAAAAAGGAAGTATTATGTTTAATGTAAGGGACTTATTAAACACCCGTAAATTCGGAGGGTATATTAATACGGCTCAGGTCAATTCATCATTTGAACGCCGATGGATGAAGCGTATGTTTATGTTGTCATTCTCTTACAGATTCGGAGCACAGGATTTCGGAAAGAAAAAGCGTCCTGAGAATTCTATCGATATGGAAGGTGGTGAACAATTCTAATACAGATGATAAAAGGAATTAGCAATGTCGTAGTATCCGATCTTTTTTATTAAATTTAATGATCAGTTTGAATCGATTATAAAAAATAATACCATGAAATCAACATTTAATTACCTGTATGCAGGAATGGCTGCACTAACTTTGTCATTAGGCTCCGGAGCATTTCAGCAGGTTCAGGCACAAACAAAAAAAGCAGTGGCAACTTCTTATAAGCTGTTAGATCTTCCAAAGGTAGATATCAAAAAATTCCCTAAAAACAGTAAGGGTGCATACATTATTTTTGACGGTAAATCGTTAGAAGGATGGAGAGGGTATAATAAGGATCATGTGCCTACAAAATGGGGTATTGAAGACGGTACAATCAAATTTACAGCCAAACCTGTAGGTAGTACTCCGGGCGAAGGTGGTGATTTGATCTTTGCTCATGATTTCAAAAACTTTGAACTGGAATTTGAATGGAAAATTTCAGAAGCCGGAAATTCAGGAACATTTTTTTTGGCCAAAGAAATAGAAGGTCAGCCTATCTATATTTCCAGTCCGGAGTATCAGTTGCTAGACAATGACAACCATCCTGACGCAAAAATGGGTATCGATGGTAATCGTAAATCAGGGTCACTGTATGATATGATTCCTGCAAAACCACAAAACGGTAAACCTGCCGGACAGTGGAATTTAGCAAAGATTGTAGTTAATAATGGTAAAGTAACGCATTATCAGAACGGTGAAAAAGTAGTTGAATATACGCTGTGGACACCTGAATGGATAGCACTGTTAGAGGCAAGTAAGTTCAGCAGCGAAAAATGGCCACTTGCATTTGAATTGCTTAGTAAGGTCGGTGGCAAGACCAAATCCGGTGTGATTGGTTTTCAGGACCACGGCAATGATGTATGGCTTAAGAATATAACAGTAAAAGTGCTGTAGATCCAGAGATCTTATATAAAGCAAAAAAGCAACGTATCACTTACGTTGCTTTTTTGCTTTGGTAGTTATCTGGTTGACGGGAAGGCGTATCTTATCTATTTTTTCTTAATCAATAGGGTGCCGATCGCTTTTCCCAGATTCTCATACATGGCCTGTTTTTTTCTTTGTTGTTCAGCCTGTGCTTCTTCAATTTCGTCTTGTCTGTCCTGTTCGGCCTGTTCTCTCTCTTCCTGTTCCTGTGCCAGTACCGCTGTGGATTTTCTATTGATACTGGCCGCATAGTATCTCTTTTCCTGAGGACTATATTCGCTGTACATATAGATTTCCCCGATTGCATTGCCTGCTAATAATTGGTTCAGCGGTAATTTACTGTATACACTTCCAGTGCCATTATAGGTGTTGGTAATAATTTTGTCGTAATCGTCTTTGTCGGAATAACTTATTGTTTGCGTGATCCGTACACTTTTATTAAAGGGATAAGCGCTGTCCGCAATATCATTTACAAAAGTATATGTCGTAACAGTGTTGCTTGTATAATATTTTTGTTGTTCCTCTGACCATCGGTAATAATCATAAATATACTGAATGGCACTTGCTGAAACTTTTATATTGTAAGTTCTGACCGAGCGACTATTATTCAAATTATTTTCTGTCCATGCACTCCACCCGCTCCAGGCATTCATGCTATTATCCCATGAATTTGAACATTCTTTATTAATAAAGTATTCGACTATCTGCGCATGTGAACTTAATGCAGACATAGTCAAAAAAAGCAGGAGTAAGATATGTTTCATAATAATCGGATTATAATGGAGAAAAACGAAAATTATACTTGTTTACTGATCCGCAACGAAAGCTAATAATGCCTGCTTATTAGCCGGGCATATTGCATTCCGTTGCGAAAATCTGGCTTACAGAGGATAGAGGTTTTCCGGCAAACCTGTCTGAAAACGGGTTCACCTGCAACAAGCTATTCGATATACATCAGATCAATTATTGCATGTCGTTACATCATAATTGATCGCACCTGTCAATGTTATTTTTTTTACGATAGCTGTATTTTCTATTTCTGTTTTTAATGCCTTTTTTGCCTCTGCATTATCATCATACATACAATCTACAGCTACATTAATAGTTTCTATATCACCAACCTTTCTTCCTTGTGTACTTTCATAGGTTGTTACATAGGTTACTTTTCCACTAGCGCTGGCTGTTCCGCCATATTTTTTGTCGGAACGTACCACGAAGCTCATTAGAAGTGCTGTGATTAATGATAAAGCCATTAGCATGATCATGTTTTTTTTCATGATGGTATACTTGTTAGACCTACTCTGTTCAATATCCGATTTTCGGTTTACTCGTTTGTAATTATGAAAAGTACGCTACCTAATCTAGGGTATAATCTGGTAGCTGTCCTTATATTCAACTACTTTACAAATTTACCTGTTGTAAAAGGGGATTTTATATACCGAGTAGTAGGTATATTTATATATTTAATTTTATGCTATATTTATAATACCAATATTAATCAGCCAATATAAAATTAATCATGAAGAGTGTTCTGTTGTTCTGGATATGTATCCTTTGCGGATGGTCTGGACTTGCTCAAGGCAGAGGCCCTATATTGATCGACAATGCAGAACGCTTTAATATCAGTAATCACGGTTTTTTTTATGAAGACAGAGCGCTTACAGCGACAATTGATTCGTTGATCCGCCTGAAAAATCAGAACAGGTTAAACCCGCTTACACCCGGTAAAACGTTTAATAAGGGTTTTAGTGAAAGTTACTGGTGGATCGTATTTGATGTTCATAATATTCTTAATGAAACGGTTCATCTTTTCTTTAATGAGCGTAGTAACAGTATTAATCGTCTTCAGTTATTTAAGGTAGACAGCGCAGGAAGAATCAACGCAACAGGTATGACGGGAGACCATTTTAAATTCAGCAGCCGGCCTGTCGAGTATCATAATTATTTATTCCCTGTAAAATTAAAAGCTCATGAAAAGGCTACATTTTATCTATGGGCTGACAAAAGAGGCCAGAATATGATGATGCCTCTCGGACTGGCTAAGGATATAAGTTTGATGAGGGAAGAAATTCCTTTTTACACTGCATTCGGGATATTTGTCGGTATCTACCTGTTTGCAATCGTCTTTAACCTTTTTCTCTATATTTCGCTCAGAGACAGTATTCATATCTATTATGCATTTTATGTGATCTGTGTACTGATCTTCAATCTGGAGGATGAAGGTCTGGGATTTCAGTGGTTATATCGGGATCTGCCTTATTTGCAGGATTATCTGCGTAGTTTTATTGCTTATGCCAGTTCGGCTTTGCTGGTTCACATCATGTTGCTCTTCATTCATCAGACCAGAGATAACAGCAGATTATATCCGGTACTGAACGGCTATAAGTGGTTTTGTATCCTTTTGATGCTTTTGCCGGCTTATCTTTTTTTTGACAGCAACCTGTGGATGGAAAAGCTAAATTTTTATACCGCTAATATTATTGCGCTGCTGACTGTACTCATCCTGATTGTGAATACGATAGAGCGCATTATCAGCGGATACAGTCTGGCCTGGTATTATCTGGCTTCCATGTTGATACTGTTACTGGGTATCTTAAATTATGTGTTCAATATTCTGGGAATTACCAGCTTTTATTTATTCAATACAACAGGTTTGGTAATAGGTCTTACAGTTGAGATAGTATTTCTTTCTTTTGCATTGACTCAGCGTTATAATTTCCTGAAAAAGGAGACCAGAATCCTGCAGCAGGAAAAGGCAAAACTGGAGATTGCTCTTGTCGATGATGTTTTTGCTGTTCAGGAGAAAGAGCGTATCCGTCTGGCAAGAGATCTGCATGATGATCTGGGGGGTACATTATCAGCTATTAAGCTAAATGTTACGGCCTTCAAGGCTAATATTGTAAAATCACCGGATGAGATTCATGCATTTTATCAGCAGACGATTCGTATGATAGAAACAGCCTGTGAGAGTTTAAGAGAAATATCCCATAACCTGATGCCCAAAACATTGGATGAGAAAGGCCTTACACATACGCTGTCCGAACAGCTTACTGAGCTTAATCAGTCTGGTCATATTACTTTTGAGTTTGTACATGAAATCGGAAGATCCATATTGCCGGAGACGGAACTAACGCTATATCGCATTATGAAAGAGCTGATAAATAATGTGGTGAGACATTCTGCCGCAACAAAAGCATCTCTGCAGATTATTTCTACAGATGAACATATCATCGTGATGTGTGAGGATAATGGTACAGGATTCGATACCGGATCTACTCCTGCAGGTATTGGTCTCAGTAATATAAGGTTAAGAATAAATCATCTTAACGGGACGCTGAACCTGGAAAGTAATGAAAGGGGGACAAGCATTAGTATATTTATACCTCATTATGAATAAGGTTCAGGAATATAGTATCACTATCATGATCGCTGATGATCATCTGCTGTTCATGGAAGGGTTATGCGGTCTCTTACGCAGTCAGCCTGATTTCAACGTTATTGCAAAGACTACAAACGGCAAAGGTACCTTACATGTCTTGAATAAGCAGCAACCTGATCTTTTGATACTGGATCTCAATATGCCGGGTATGGATGGCGAAACCATAGCTGTCAAAGTTCATGAACAATATCCCTGCATTAAAATTCTGGTATTGTCGATGTACAGCAGTCCTGTTCTTCAGCGAAAATTAAAAGAAATCGGAGTTCACGGCTATCTTCCGAAGGATACCAGTACAAAACTGTTGTTTGATACTATCCGGGAGATCTGTAACGGTAAACCTTGTTTCGGGTCTGTATCCAATAATAATGAAGAGAATAAATTTTTGAGCAGTGATGTCTTTTTAAAGAAATACAAACTTACTTCCAGAGAACTGGAGATACTAAGGCTGATAGGTCAAAACTTTACCTCGCAGCAAATTGCCGAAAAACTCTTTATCAGTATGTTTACTGTTGATACGCATCGGAAAAATATGATCTATAAACTTAAGGTGGATAAAAAGAACGGCTTATTTCAGTTTGCAATGTCGCATAATCTGAGTTAAATCAGGGGTTTCTGTAAACAGGCTTTTTGCGGATGCGCTAAAACATATGTTTCAATTCGCTTAGATCAGTAATCGAATGCGATACATCTTTTGGTAACTGCGTTTGATTGGGATTAAAATAAATGGCATCCATTCCCACATTCCGGGCACCTCTGACATCCGCATCCAGATTGTCTCCGATCATGACAGCATGAGTAGCAGACGTACCTGCAGTTTGCATCGCATGATGAAAAATAAGCGGATCCGGTTTGTTTACGCCCACCAGTTCAGAAATAAAAATATGCTGAAAATATTGCTCCAGATCGCTTTTGCCAAGTTTTACTTCACAGGCTTCTTTAAATCCGTTTGATATCAGATGAAGATTATAACGCTCTTTGAGATAAGCTAAGGTTTCATGTGCATTTGGGAATAAATTCGTTTTCTGCGGACAGATAAAAAGATATTCTTCCTCAAAATCCTTTGGAAACAAAGATGGATCTACACCCAGATCCGTAAATGTATTTTCAAACCGTGCTTTTCTCAGGGTAGGTTTATCGATTTTTCCATGATGATACAGATTCCATAAACGATGATTGTTCGAGGTGTACGTAGAGATAAACAGATCCGCACTGCTATGATTGAACAGTTTATCAAAGTCGTACTTAAAAAACAGTTCGTCTAAGGTTTCTTCAGCATTCTTATCGAAATCCCAGATCGTGTGATCCAGGTCAAAAAATATATCTTTTTTATGATGGAACATATGTAAAGTCAAAATTAGAAATTAAAAACCAAAATAAATATTTATACAGGGAACCAAGATCCGTATTATTTTATCCTCTAAAAGAGAGAGGAATAAATTCCCGTAAACACAGGCTGCAGCAAAGGTGATAAATGTTTTTCCTATTATTGTCATAATGCAGTAGATACTTTATAATACCTGATCTATTACCTATTTTTGTCCTTCATTGTTCAGTTTCTGTATGAGAAAGACACTTTTTCTGTTTTATTTTTTAGTGTTTTATGCCATCTCCCAACTAATCTGGTGGGGTATTATGTTAGTGAAATACGAACCTCAGCGCAAGTCTATGATTATCGGTGAGGGGATGTTTTTTCTGCTGATATTTCTATGGGGAGTACTACGGTTGAAGAACAATTTCAAAAGAGAACACAAAATACACCAGCAACAACAAAATTTTTTGCTGGCGATCACACATGAATTAAAATCTCCGCTGGCATCCGTGAAACTGTACATTCAGACTATTCTGAAAAGAGATCTGGACAAGGAACAGCAGCAGATGTTTTTACAAAATTCGCTAAAGGATATTGAGCGTCTTGATGATCTTGTAGAGAATGTATTACTGACAACTAAACTTGAGAACCGCAGTTATAATCTGCCAAAAGAGGAGTTTAATCTGACAGAGATGGTCGAATCTATCGTAGACCGTTTGCAGAAGAATTCCTGCAGATCGCAGATCATCAAGCCTGATCTTGATACAGATGTACGTTTGGTGGCCGATAAATTTGCGATTACAAATGTCGTGACTAATCTGATTGAAAATGCGATCAAATATTCTCCGCCATGTGCAAGTGTATTTGTACGATTGAAAAGAGAATCAGGCAAATTGATATTTTCGGTAACAGATCATGGTATCGGTATTCCGGATGAAGAAAAAAAGAATATATTTAATAAATTTTATCGTGTAGGGAATGAATCTACGCGGAAAACCAAAGGCACAGGTTTGGGGTTATATATAGTGAAAACGGTTTTGCAAAAACACAATGCCAGTATTAAGGTAAAAGATAACACTCCTTCAGGGAGTATTTTTGAAGTAACATTTGACAACTATGCAGGCTAAACAACGCATACTTTTAGTAGAAGATGAAGAACATCTGCTGGAAGCAATCAAATTAAACCTCGAGCTAGAGGGATATCGTGTAACTACCGCTACAGACGGTAAAAAAGCACTAAAAGTTTTTAAAGAAGAGCGGTTCAACCTGATTATCCTGGATGTCATGATCCCTGAGATCGATGGCTTTCAGGTGGCTGAAACTATTCGTCTGCAAAACAGTGAAGTTCCTATTATGTTCCTGACGGCCAAAAACAGTAGTGAAGACCGTATCACAGGACTTAAAAAGGGAGCGGATGATTATCTTGTCAAACCTTTCAATCTGGAAGAACTTATTCTGCGTGTAGGAAATCTGGTTCGCAGAGGAATGAAGGGGGATGATCTGAAAGAACTGAATTCGTATACAATCGGTGATAAAACCATTTATTTTAATTCCTATGAGCTGCACCATGCTGATGGTACAATTACCTCATTGACGAAGAAAGAAACTATGCTGTTGAAACTACTGATAGAGCGTAGAAATGAGGCGGTGTCGCGTGAACAGATTCTGGAAACGGTATGGAATTATGATGTGTATCCATCGACACGTACCATCGACAATTTTATTCTGACATTCCGTAAATATTTTGAGCCGGATCAGAAACACCCTATTTATTTTCATTCCATCCGTGGTGTTGGATATAAATTTACCGACAATCCATAATATCCAATGACAAAAAAGGCTAGATATATAGTCATTGCCATTGCTGTATGCTTTCTTCTCTATGCCATCTATGCCGGGCACTATTACGCTTGTGTCTATATCGTAGGTGGTATTGGTTATTTAGTGTGGAGCCAGTATAGAGAAGGATCTGTATTTATGGCGACACAGGCTTTTCATAAGCAGGATTATGAAAAAACAAAACAACTGCTTTCAGAAGTAACGAATCCGGATGCATTACGCAAAGGAAGGCGTAACTTTTATGAATTCATGATGGGAAATATTGCCCTCAAGGAAGATCGTATTGACGAAGCAGAATATCATTTTCAGCTTGCATCACGCTTACCCTGGAAACGGGAACATGAAAAGGGAATGGTGCTGATCAATCTTGCCAATATCAACCTCAGAAAACAAGCATATGACAGAGTGAAAGCTTATCTGGATGTGGCAAATAAATTGAAATTGACAGAGCGTCAGAAATCAATTGTTGAAAAAATAGAAAACGAATTATCAAAACATTTATAGTGAATAAAACTTTACAAAACGATTTATTTATCAGAGCTGCTTTTGGACAGCAAACCGAGCGTCCGCCAGTCTGGATGATGCGTCAGGCAGGACGTTACATGCCTGAGTATTGGGAAATCAAGAATAAATATACTTTTCTTGAGATGTGCAAAACTCCCGAAATAGCTGCCGATGTAACGATGTTGCCGGTAGACCTGCTGGATATTGATGCTGCTATTTTATTTTCGGATATTCTGGTGACTCCGGAAGCGATGGGTGGAGATTTGTCTTTTGAGCAGGGGGTAGGACCTCGTTTTTCCAATCCGGTCAGAAACTGGGAAGATGCAGAAAAACTGAATGCACAAAGTGCAGACAGATTGCAGTATGTGGCAGATGCGATCAAAGTGATCCAGGAGCGGTTGAATGGAAGTATTCCGTTGATAGGTTTTGCCGGTGCTCCTTTTACGATCCTGAGTTATCTGGTAGAAGGTAAATCGTCACGAGATTTTAAGCTCACTAAAACACTGTTGAATAATGATCCTAAACTGGCTCATTATATCTTACAAAAGATCACCGATCTTACTGTTGATTATCTGAATATGCAGATCGCTGCGGGTGTGAATGCCGTTCAGTTGTTCGACAGCTGGGCTATGGCATTGACCTGGAATGATTATATCGAATTTGGTCATGCTTACACACAGCAGATTATTTCCCGTATCAACAGAGAAAGTATTCCTGTTATCTCATTCGCACGCGGTAGTTCCGTTTTCTATCCTATTATGAGTGAAGCAAAGCCGGATGTTATATCATTAGACTGGAATGCTGATATTCTGAATGTAAAAAATAATCTGCCAAAAGAAATTGCGGTTCAGGGAAATTTTGATCCGATTATTCTGTATGCAGATAAGCCTGTAATCAGAAAAAAAATACATGAACTGTTCGAACGTATGAGAGGACAGGATGGCTTTTTGTTCAATCTGGGACATGGTATTATGCCGGATATGCCTTTTGATCATGTCAAATACACCGTGGATGTAATTAAAGAATTCAGATACTAATACCACATAAGTGCAGTATCTGTAAGATGCTGTCTGGATAAGTTTGGTTGGATTTGGGAAACTGCATTTGTTTTGCAAGCGGCACAAAGGCATCTGTTCAGACAGCTTCTTTATATCTTTGTTCAAAATAGAATATTCATTACATGGTTTATTTATACGCTAAAGCGATTCATATTATTTTTGTCGTATGCTGGATGGCCGGATTGTTTTATATCGTCCGGTTGTTTATCTATCATATAGAAGCCAAGCGTAAATCTGCCGGGGAATATACGATACTGCATAAGCAGTTTGTGATTATGGAATCGAAGTTGTGGTGGATCATCACGACACCAGCTATGTACCTGACTATCGCCGCTGGCGCGCTCATGCTTTATCTCAGTCCGTCGTGGCTGCAAATGGGCTGGATGCATGTCAAACTGCTGTTTGTAGCAGGGCTCGTCGTTTACCATTTTATATGTCAGAGGATTATGCGTCAGTTAGCTGCCGAAACCTGTACATGGTCTTCCACCAATCTGCGTTTGTGGAATGAACTGGCTACTCTTTTTCTGTTTGCCATTGTGTTTACGATTGTACTCAAGTCTGCTATCAACTGGATCTTTGGAGTAGTGGGACTGGTCGGATTGTCTGTTGTACTGATGATGGCCGTCAAACTTTATAAGAAGTATAGAAAATCTTAAAGCCTCTTAATCCTTTCCCTTACATAGTAGTCATAGAATTAAATTAATATCCTATTATATGATTATTCGTAAACTCTTTTTTAGCCTTATTGCATTTCTTTGCCTGACAAGTGCTTTTGCTCAGACCCCTAATTCTACGAATGGTGTATTCAGCGTTTTTTCGGAGCGGGAGCCTTTTATTTTATATCTTAATAATGTTCGTTACAACGATCAGTACAGCACTGCAGTACGTATTGAACGATTAGAAAAGAGATCCTACGATGTACGTCTGGAATTCAAAAACAGAAGACTGGCGAGTATCGTCTCCTACAATTTCAGACCTACAGATGAAGACGGTTATTTTATGGATAAAATGTATCTTGTGCGTTATTCCAGAGTCGGAAGACCGGAATTAAGGTTATTTGCCATGTTTCCTGTAGAATTCAGAATGCCGGATCAGCGTAGTTTTGATACCTATGATTTTGGTTATCCTAATGATCCTGTTTTTGTTGATCCCGGAGAAGGAGAATATAGCCAAAGAGTCATGACAGCCGAAGAGTTAAAGGATGCTATACGTGTTGTCAATCGGCAGGGGTTTGATAGTGACAAAGCCAAGGTAGCCTCTATGATCGCACAGAAAAACAGTATGACCGTAAAGCAGATCGGTCAGGTACTGGATTTATTTTCGTTTGATGATGGGAAACTGACATTTGCCCGGGCAGCCTACGCTACTTGTTATGACCGTAGAAATTACCATACCTTACTGGACAAACTTGTCTTTTCAGATAGCAAAGAAAAGTTAATGTCGTTTATCAATTCTTCTAAATAAGCTGAGTATTTATGTTTTGGCGTTTATTAAACGCCAAAACATAAATATTTGATTTCCATATACTCATCCAGTCCGTATCTGGAACCTTCGCGACCTACCCCGGATTCTTTGACTCCGCCAAAAGGAGCTGCAGCATTGGATATCAATCCTACATTAATACCCACCATACCTGCCTCTAATCTTTCTGCAACACGTAAACAGCGATTCAACTGCTGACTGTAAAAATAAGAAGCCAGTCCGAATTCTGTATCGTTAGCCAATGTGATAGCTTCTTCTTCTGTCGTAAATCTGAAAAGAGCACATACCGGTCCAAATGTTTCTTCATGTGCGATCAGTGCATCTGTCGGGACATGAGTCAGCACTGTAGGTTCAAAGAATAATCCGTCTATATGCTTTCCTCCGGCAGCAATTTTAGCTCCCCGTTTTGTTGCATCAGCTACATGTAGCTCTACCTTTTCAAGTCCTTTTGCATTGATTAGCGGACCCACCTGAACCCCTTTGTCCAAACCATTTCCTACTTTTAGTCCCTTTACAGCCTGCGTGAGTTTTTTTGAAAAAGTATCATATACACTGTCCTGAACATAAAATCTGTTGACAGACACACAGGTCTGACCTGAATTTCTGAATTTTGCTGCGATCGCTCCCTGTACAGCAGCGTCTATATCTGCATCATCAAACACTATGAAAGGCGCGTTACCACCTAATTCCATAGACAATTTTTTGATATTCGAAGCGGATTGTTCCATTAGCGTTTTTCCGACTTCGGTAGAGCCTGTGAAAGATAATTTCCGGATACTTTTATGAGTCGCCAGTTCTTTACCTATACCGGCACTATCCTTACCGGTGATAACATTGATAACGCCTTTAGGCAGTCCCGCTTCTTCCGCAAGCTTTGCAATAGCGATTGCTGTAAAAGGAGTTTGAGATGCCGGTTTTAATATGACCGTGCAACCTGCAGCCAGTGCGGGCGCTACTTTACGAGTCACCATTGCTAAAGGGAAATTCCAGGGAGTAATGGCCGCCACAACTCCTATTCCCTGTTTGATAGTCATCAGGTGCATTCCTTTTTTTGAAGAGGGGATGGTTTCTCCGTAAGCACGTTTGGCTTCTTCAGCAAACCACTCGACGAATGAGTTGCCATAATCTACTTCCGTAAGAGACTCCTGTAAAGGTTTTCCGCTTTCCAGTGTCATAATCTCAGCAAGAGCTTTTTTATTTTCGAGGATCAGCTCATACCACTTCCGGATCAGGGCAGAGCGCTCTCCCGAAGGTACATCACGCCAGGATAACCAGGCTTTTTCTGCTGCAACGATTGCTTTCGTACATTCTTTGACCGAAAGATCAGGCAGCGCGTCGATAACCTTTCCGGTTGCAGGATTAATGACATCAAATGTTTTTGTACCGGAAACGAATTTACCGTTGATATATGCTTTGTTAATCAATAATGAGTTTTTCATCTGTATATAATTTGTATTAAGGGCGATGATACAACTGATTTGAGGCAGGTGTATTCATCAGGATTTTATATCTGTTTGAATAGAACAGTGCTATCAGATAAAATGCTGACGTTCCTCAGCAGTCGGAACCCGGCATTGTTCTCTTTTGCCGAACCATTTGTATCTGTTGCGTGCTATAAAGTCATAACAACGATCGCGTAAAGAAGTTGGCAGCGGCTTGAAAATAAAACAAAGAGACCAGGGAAATCCCATATCCTTAGCGATATAAAGCACAGCATTGCTTTTATTCCAGACTTTGTTTTGTCTGATATAGAGGATGGAGTCCAGCTGATGTCCGGTTTGTTGTTGCACTTGCTGACCAAGAGGAGATTGCAGCGATGAAAAATAAAATTTATGCTGCCTGTCGTGCTTCATAATAAAATTCACCGTGCCATTGCAGACATTACAGATGCCATCGAATAAAACGATATTTTTAGTATGTAGCATCAAAATTACTGTTTTATTAACCTTATAAAAGTACGTATAATCACATCTAATAAGGCCATTTTGAAGTCAAAAAGAGAATGTGAAATCCTTATCTCTAATCCTGAAATTGAAAAACATAAACTCTTCTTCTCTCCGAATACATCTTTTTTGGCTAGATTTGAAGTATTGGACTATTAGACAGATTATGCAGATATTACTTGTAGAAGATGATGCCCGGATCAGTGATTTTATTGTCAAAGGACTGGAAGAGAACGGATTTAATGTACAACTGTGTGTATCTGCTGAAGAGGCACGTGAAGTCGTTTTCGAACATAGCTTTGATGTCATTATTATGGATGTAATGCTGCCCGGTATTGATGGTATCCAGCTTACGAAAATGATCCGTTATAAAAAGAATCTGACGCCTATACTGATGCTGAGTGCATTGAATGAAGCCGAAGACAAGATTGCAGCTCTGGATAGTGGTGCCGATGATTTTCTGGTCAAGCCCTTTCATTTCAAAGAACTTATTTCCCGTATCAATGCATTGACACGAAGAACGAAATACCAAAAACAGGAAGTATTGAGTAACAGTCTTGTCATCCAGAATTTAAAGATCGATCGGGATAAATATGCGGTATATCAGGATGGTGAGAAAATTGAGCTTTCTCCAAAAGAGTTCAAATTATTATTATATCTGGCAGAAAATACCGATAAAGTAGTATCACGTACAATGGTCTTAAATGCGGTATGGGGAATCAATTTTGATAATAATACCAATGTGGTAGATGTATATATATCATATCTGCGCAACAAAATAGATGAAAGTAAACATCAATTCATTCTGACTGTAAAAGGTACAGGATATATGTTTCAGGGATAATATGAATTTAAGAAACAGATTAGCATTTATTACTTCACTGATATTCGGTGTGATCTTCTCTGTGGCTGCAATTCTTATTTACTGGACATTTTATAAATCATCGGAACGTTCCGTCTTCAAGGAACTGGAGAAAACCTGCCTTATTACGGGTATCTATTATCTGGAAAAAGATGAACAATCCGGAGAAAAGCATAATGAGTTTAAAATTCAGTTTGAAAACCTGATCCACCGCTCCCGTGTAGCCATTTATGACGCTACAGGTAAAGTCCGGTTCGGAGACCTTATGCATGATCAAAACATATCAGCAGACAGGCTGAATCAATTGAAAAAAAGCAAAAAGATTTCTTTCCAATCCACTAACCATTTCTATTATGGTATGTATTATCCGGACAATCAGGGTGATTTTTATGTCTTTGTGAAAGAACAGAATTCGGAATTTGAAAATCAGATCAACAGACTCCTGGCTATTGTGGTAGTAGTACTGCTGGCAGCCTGGACGAGTATAGTCGTACTGGCTAAGGTGTTGAGCAAGATCGCTTACAGACCGATAAAAAGGGTGGTGGAAGAAGTGCGTAATAAAGAGATAGCTACTATTCATCAGCCGATTTCTTCTATAGATTCGGGAGATGAGCTTCAGGAATTGGTAGACACCTACAATGCGTTGTTGAGTAGAGTTTCCGAGACCTTTGCAATCCAGAAAAATTTTGTCAGTTATGTTTCGCACGAATTCAGAACACCACTGACCGCTATATCCGGTACACTGGAAGTTTTTTCGCAGAAGGAACGAAGTCCGGAGGAATATCAGCGTGCTACGCGTATTGCACTTGAAAATGTAGATGCTTTGGAAGATATTCTCAATAATATGCTGATCCTGACGGAAGCACGGAATTCGACAGATGCTTTTCAGCAATTTCGTCTGGATGAAGTGGTGTGGAACATTGTGAGTCAGTGCCAGGAGGACTATCAGGCACAGATAGATGTAGATCTGCAAGTAAGAAATCCGGATGTACTGAATGTGAAAGGTAATGAAGTGCTGATCCAGCTGTCTATTCTGAATATTGTAGAAAATGCCATTAAATATTCCGGTAATAAACCGGTACTGATCCGGCTGGAGCAGGTGAATGAGCGATTAAACCTTTCTGTTATCGATCAGGGTATAGGTATCTCTGCTCATGATCTGCCTTTGATTACACAGACATTTTACAGAGGTAAGAATATCGGAGCGACGAAAGGTAGCGGTATCGGACTTTCACTGGCTTCTGTGATTTTCAAGCAACACAAAGTTGATTTTTATATCCAATCAAATCCGCAGGGAACAACTGTTGAGCTTTTGTTTCCAGGTACGCTCTAATTAAATTCTAACCCGTTCTAACCAAATTCTAATCTTCCTCAAATCCGGGTGTAATCTGCCACGATTAGTTTTGTTGCAAAATTAAATCGTGTGAAATATTTAGCAGCTATAAGCATATTCATTACCGTTTCTTTTCAGAGTTTTGCGCAGCAGGACAGCGTTGTGGTTCGTTCCAAAGAGCAGATCGAACAACACTTTCTTTCTTCCAATCTGGAACTGCTGGCGGGGAAGTATAAGATTGAACAGTCAAGAGCAGCCATCCTGCAGGCCAAACTGTGGCCCAACCCTACATTTTCTATTTCGGAAGTCAATCTCTGGAAAAATAATCCTGTGGAGACCATGTCTCCGTTAATAGGGAACTGGGGAAGAAATCAACAGGTAGCCTTAGAACTGGAACAACTTATCGAAACGGCGGGGAAACGTAAGAAGAGAGTAAGACTGGAGCAACTGAACCTTAAGAATCAGGAACTGGAATTTGAGGAAACATTGCGTAATCTGAAGTTCGACCTGCGGGAATCAGTAATTGAATTACAGAAGTTGCAGGGTCAGGAATCACTGTACCAATCCCAGTTTGAACTGTTCCGTAATCTGTCTGAGGCTTTTGAGAAACAATGGAAACAGGGCAATGTAAGTGAAATGGAATATGTGCGTATCCATTCGGAAATGTTGTCCTTTGAAAATGAACTGGCGGAAATCAGAGCCAGTAAGATTGACCTGATCAAAAAGATAAAGACCTATTCCAATGTAGAAGGACCGGAGTCTATTGTGCTGGCCAATGCCTTGCAGATCAATACGTACGTTATTCCGGATTTATTGAGATGGAAAGAGACTGCATTGGAGAACAGAGCGGATTTTCGGATGGCTAGCAATCAACTGGACATCAGCAGGCAGCAATTGGTAATAGAAAAAGCAGAGCGAAAGCCTAATGTGCAATTAAGTCTGGGATACGATCGCGGAGGAAATGTGATGCCGGACTTCATCGGTCTTGGTGCGAGCATTGAACTCCCTGTTTTTAACCGTAATCAGGGGAATATCCGTATTGCACAACTGGAAATCGAAAAAAGTACTACGGAGCTTACCCAAAATAAACTCATGATCGTAAATGAAATCGATGCAACGGTACAGCGGTTAGTTCAGTTGCAGCGGATTCTGGAAAAGCTGAGCGGTGCTTTTGATAAGCAACTGGATCTTTCCCTTGAGAAATATACCCGGAATTTTCAGAATCGTAATATTTCCGTAATGGAATTTGTGGATTTCGTGTCCTCTTATCTTGAAAACAAGAAAAACCTTATTGACCGTAAAGAACAATATTTAAAAACTATCGAAGAACTGCAATATGTTATCGGAAAAGATATTTAAGATGAAAAAGATATATTATACTCCCGTATTAATGGCACTGCTGCTGTCTTTTGTTTCCTGTGGACAAGGGACTGATCAAACAAAAGAAGGCGAAGATGACAAACAGGATAAATTTTGTCTGAATGAAGAATTCAAAAAGAAAATAGCACTCGAACCTTTAGCTTACCGGCCTGTAAAGGAACAAATCTCGCTGACGGGAAGTATCAGCTATAATGAGGATGATGTGGTCAAATTTAAGAGTATGCTGGAAGGTGTAGTCGAGAATGTGCAGTTCAACCTTGGACAATTTGTCAAGAGAGGGCAGGTGCTGGCTACTGTACGCAGTACCTCGGTGAACGATAT
Source organism: Sphingobacterium spiritivorum ATCC 33861 (assembly GCF_000143765.1). Classification (GTDB taxonomy): domain Bacteria; phylum Bacteroidota; class Bacteroidia; order Sphingobacteriales; family Sphingobacteriaceae; genus Sphingobacterium; species Sphingobacterium spiritivorum. Next base: position 187,632 of record NZ_GL379770.1, read on the forward strand.
GTCTAATGAAAGGCAAAGTCTGACAAATCAGATTGCACTGGCCAGACAGAAAGTCTCCTCCACGCAGAGTATGTTTCAGGATGGTCTGGCTTCTGCCCGTCAGGTAGAAGAAGTGCGCATGGAACTGGCTACTCTGCAGTCGGCTCTGCAGAGCCTCGATGCCAATATGAATCTGTATAACGCGACTTCTCACAGAGGTGTTTTTGAGATCAAGGCTCCTAAAGACGGCTATATTGTAGAAAAAAACCTTAATCCGGGAGCAAATATTAATAATGAGGATCAGCTCTTTGCACTCAGCAATCTCAGACAGATATGGGTAATGGTCAATATCTACGCAAATAACCTGCAGTATGTCAAAAACGGAGCTACAGTTGCTGTCAAGACATTGGCTTATCCTGATGAAATTTTCACAGGTAAGATTCAGCAGATTTCCAATGTGTTTGATCAGGATGAACGTGTCCTGAAAGCCAGAGTACTTCTGGATAATGCAGATTTGAGACTGAAGCCTGGTATGAGTGCGGATGTGATTATAGATAAATCATCCTTGGTAGGAGAGTCCCTGATCGCTATTCCCAATCATGCGATTATCTTTAACAATAATCAGAAATATGCTGTTGTGTATAATGGTGATTGTGATCTGTTAGTCATGCCGATCAAGGCCGTTGCTGAAAATAATGAATATACTTATGTGCGCGAAGGGTACAAAGAAGGTGACCAGGTAATCACTAAGAACGAATTGATAGTATTTGAAGAGTTGATGAAATAAGATGAAGAAATTTGTTCAACATATAGTAGCCTTTTCATTAAGGCATTCCCTTATTGTTATTTTTGCGACAGTTGTCCTGTTGTGCTCAGGGATATATGCCTATCTCCATACGCCTATTGAAGCCTTTCCGGATGTTACCAATACCAGAGCACGTATTATTACGCAGTGGTCCGGACGGAGTGCGGAAGAAATAGAAAAATTTGTAACACTCCCGATCTCTAAGGAAATGAATACCATTCCCAAGAAGTCGGAGGTACGTTCCATTTCTCTTTTTGGTCTTTCCGTTGTGACCGTACAATTTGATGACGAGGTAGATGATTTCTATGCACAACAGTACGTGGCTAACAGAATGAACGGGGTCGAACTTCCATCGGGTGCAAAGAGTGAAATTGAACCACCCTATGGAGCTACGGGAGAGATATTCCGCTATGTCATAAAAAGTGATCTGCCTATCAAAGAAGTTTCAGCGATTCAGGATTGGACCATAGAACGTGAATTGGTCTCTGTTCCGGGGGTTGCTGATGTCGTGAGCTTTGGTGGAGAAGAAAAGATCTATGAGATAAAGATCAACCCTACTGAACTGGCTAATTATAATTTGTCACCTCTGGATGTATATGAAGCGGTATCCCGATCAAATATCAATGTGGGAGGAGATGTGATACAGCAGGGTAATCAGGCCTATGTCGTCAGGGGTGTCGGCTTACTGGACAAAGTAGATGATATTAAGAATATTCTAATCAAAGTGAATGGGTCTACACCTATTCTGATCAGACATGTGGCAGAAGTATCTATCTCTGCCAAACCAAGATTAGGACAGGTCGGCTATAATAAGGAGGACGATCTCGTGGAAGGAATTGTGGTGATGTTGCGGGGAGAGAATCCTTCAGATGTTATCGTACGGCTGAAAGCCAAGATTGAAGATCTGAATAATCGGATATTGCCAAAGAATGTGCAGATCGTTCCCATTGTAGACCGGACAAAACTGGTTGATAATACCGTACACACGGTTTCCAAAAATCTGGTGGAAGGTATATTGCTGGTATCTTTTATTGTATTTATCTTTTTATACAATTGGAAAACTACTTTTATCGTAGCCTCAGTTATTCCGCTGGCCTTTCTTTTTGCTATCATTATGCTTCGGATACAGGGGCTTCCTGCTAATCTGATCTCCATGGGTTCTCTGGATTTTGGTCTGTTACTGGAGGGAACGCTGGTCATTGTTGAAACCGTATTTGTTGCACTGGAACGGGAGGCTCATCACCTCGGAGCTGCCCGGTTCAACAAGATTTCAAAACTGGGTATTATTAAGAAAAGTGCAGGTTCAGTAGCCAGTTATATCTTCTTTGCTTTATTGATTCTGATCGTAGCTTTATTACCGATCTTTTCTTTCCAGAAAGTGGAAGGCAAGATGTTTTCTCCACTGGCATTTACACTTGGATATGCCTTGCTGGGTTCTCTGATCCTGAGTCTGACCTATGTGCCGGCAATGTGTAAATATCTGCTCAATAAAAATATCAGCGAAAAGGAAAATGCTATTTCCAGGTTTTTCAGGAAATATGTGTTTAACTTTTTCAGGTTCACCTTTAAGCATAAGAAATGGACAATCGGAGTTTTTGTATTTATTTTGATCGGATGTGCCTTTCGTTTTCATTTTTATGGTTCGGAATTCTTGCCCAAACTGAATGAAGGTGCTATTTATGTGCGGGCTACACTGCCGAATAGTGTGAATCTCGATGAATCTGTCAAACTGACGAAGGAAATGAAGGAGATGCTTAGAACAGACTTTGATGAGATAGACTTCATTATGACGCAGACAGGAAGGCCAAATGACGGTACAGATCCTACAGGATTTTTTAATATTGAATTTAATATTGAACTGAAGCCAAAAGAAAAATGGAAGCAAAAGATTTCCAAGGATGAGCTCATCGCCCAGATGCGGCAAAAGCTTCAGCAATATCCCGGAATTACATTTGGATTCAGCCAGCCGATACAGGATAATGTTGAAGAATATGTGGCCGGGGTAAAGAGTCCGTTGGTTATTAAGATTTTTGGTGATGATCTCTATGAGCTGGAAAAGAAAGCCTTTGAAGTCGCTAATGCTATCAAATCGGTACATGGTATTACAGATATTAATGTATTTAAAAATATCGGATTGCCGGAATTGAGGATACAGCTTCACGATTCTAAAATGGCTAAATATGGAGTGTCTACCAATGATGTGCAATCTGTTATCGAAATGACTATAGGCGGGCAGTCTGCAACGACTTTCTATGAGAACGAACGTATGTTTGATGTAATGGTACGTTTTCAAAAGGATTACCGGGATAATCCCGAAAAGATCGGTAATATCCTGATCCCTACTATGAATGACCAGAAAGTTCCGCTTCGGGAGATTGCAACGATTGACTATCATACCGGTCCTGCATTTATTTACCGGGAAGGAAATTCCAGATATATAGGGGTCGGCTTTAATATTGAAGGCCGTGACCTGGGAAGCACTATTCAGGAGGCTAAGACGAAAGTAAAGCAGGATGTAAAACTTCCGAAAGAGAATAAAATGGTCTGGGCCGGGGAGTTTGAAAGTAAAGAACGTGCATCAAAACAGTTGATGATGGTAGTTCCGGTTTCGTTGGTGCTGATCCTGATCCTGTTGTATGCCAATTTTGGAAATGTCAAAGATACAGTGATATCTGCTATTACGTTGCCATTTGCCTTTATCGGCGGATTCCTGTCACTCTGGATAACCGGGACTATCTTTGGTATTTCTGCCGGAATCGGGTTTATCATTCTCTTCGGAGTGGCCACTATTGATGGTATTGTACTAATAGGTGTGATGAAGGAAAATCTGAAACATAAAATGAAGCTGAAAGATGCGATCTATGAAGGTGTTAAAAGCCGGATCCGTCCGGTGGTTATGATCGCATTGATGGGATCAATGGGATTGCTGCCTGCTGCACTTTCCAGCGGCATGGGTTCTGAGATTCAGAAGCCTTTGGCTATTATGATTGTCGGGGGATTGATTATTTGTCTGATTCTGTCTTTCGCTGTCCTACCTGTAGTTTTTTATCAGGCCTATAAAAAGGAATACGCATAAAAAAACAGGGGGCTCATCATTGATGAGCCCCCTGTTTTTTTATTGATCTTACAAGTTTTTCATGATTGTATGTCCCATACGGTCACGTTTTGTTTTCAGATACTCTTCGTTGTATTGATTTGCCTGAATCTCGATAGGCACATTCTCAATAATTTCCAGACCATATCCTACCAGTCCGGCACGTTTTGTGGGATTGTTAGACATCAGACGCATTTTAGTCACTCCAAGATTACGGAGAATTTGTGCACCTACACCATAGTCTCTTAAGTCGGGTTTGAAACCGAGCTGAAGATTGGCATCTACTGTATCTACACCACCTTCCTGCAGTTTATAAGCATGCAGTTTATTGATAAGGCCGATTCCTCTGCCTTCCTGATTCATGTATACAATGACACCTTTGCCCTCTTGCTGGATCATTTCCATTGCTTTGTGAAGCTGCGGCCCGCAGTCACAACGACATGATCCGAAGATGTCTCCTGTCATACATGAACTGTGTACACGGACTAAAATCGGCTCATCTTCTTTCCATTCTCCTTTGTAAAGGGCTAAATGCTGTGCGCCTGTATCTTTTTGTGTATAGGCTTTTAATTGAAAATCACCATATTCCGTAGGCATATTCACTGTTACCTCTTCATTAATCAATGAATCATGTTTCAAACGATATTCGATCAGGTCTTCAATGCTGATGATCTTAAGGTCAAAACGTTTCGCTACTTCAATCAACTCCGGCAGACGTGCCATTTCTCCGTCTTCTTTCAATATTTCGACCAATACACCGGCAGGTTCAAATCCGGCAAGACGAGCCAGATCTACAGTTGCCTCCGTGTGGCCTGTACGGCGAAGTACACCACCATCTTTTGCAATGAGCGGGAAGATATGCCCCGGACGTCCCAGTTCTTCAGGACGGATATTCGGATCGATTAGAGCTTTGATCGTCTTTGAACGATCTGAAGCAGAAATACCAGTTGTACAACCGTACCCCTGTAAGTCTACGGACACGGTAAAATTAGTCTCGTACACAGCTGTGTTCTGTCCAACCATAAGGTCAAGGCCCAGTTCATCACAACGTTCTTTTGTTAAAGGAGCACATACTAATCCACGGCCATGTGTAGCCATAAAATTGATGATTTCCGGAGTCGCGTTTCGGGCTGCGGTAACAAAATCGCCTTCATTTTCACGATCTTCATCATCTACTACAATAATTACTTTACCGGCTTGTATATCGGCAATTGCTTCTTCAATCGAATTAAGCTTTATTTCCATTTTAATTTAAGAAAATATGTTTTTACAAAGTTAGAGTTGTTTATACAAGTATTTATAATGAACCTGTCATAATTATATTGAAGTGCCCTGCTGGGGAATGTTTTTATGTTTAGTAAACCTGGTTCTGATCCATTTCCAGATCGATTGTGCTTTGAGTTTATATTGCTCAACATCGAATAGGGAGGAGTCTGTAGTAGATTTATAGGTCAGAAATATTGCCAGTGGAGTCAGTACTATTATAGCCATCCACATACCTGTCATCGGTGCTAAGCTCGCATCTTTTGCTGCTTTTTCGGACACCGTAGATATGATGTGATAGATCAGAAAGAAAATAATCGCCATTACTACCGGAAGTCCTAATCCTCCTTTACGGATGATAGCACCAAGCGGTGCCCCGATACCAAAAAGGAGTAAACAGGAGACTGCCAATGTGAATTTGCGATGGAATTCTAAACGGTACCGGATATCTTTATCTCTGAATGCCTTATATTCCAGTGTTTTATTGCCCAATGTCTCCGTAATATAACGGGATTGTGTCATGGCTGATCCGACGATCTGTCTGCGTTCTGTGGCAGGAACCACATCTTCAAGCAGATTCTTGAACGGTTTTACTTTGGCCGGAACAATTTTCATACCCGGAGAACGGAAATAGTTGGAATAATAATTATAATAATTTCGAATATCATGTTCAGCCATACGACCTACGCTATCCATCTGTCGATGATTAGAGTCTGTGTACATCTTGAGCTGACGAAGATTCAACATGGCGTGATGAGATTTAAACAGATTTTCGTCTGTACGTTTCATCTGAAAATCACCCATATCAAATTTCTGTTCGGTCTCCTTAAACTGGAAACGTACAAATTGTTTTCTGGGATCATAGGACTTGCTGTCTTTCCCTTTTGACTCTTCGTAACGGATACCGTCTTTTAACTTCAGAACCATGTAGCTGTTGTCCGGAGAATTTTGAACAAAGCCTTCTTTGGCTAAGAGTACATTGTTAGATGAGCTGCCGGATGTATGATCGTAGATCATCAGTTCATTTAATACGGTACCATCCTTGCTTTTACTCTTTGCGCGAATAGCATATCCGGGAATGGTATTGTTAAATATTCCGGGTTTGATCAGAAAATCTGCTTTCTTATTCCGCACATCATATAGCAGAGAACCCATCTTCAGGTTTACGACAGGTAATATGTAATCAGAGAACAAAAAAGAACCTGCACTGAATAGGGCGACGAGAATAAACAGGGGAGTCATGGCCTTGCGAAGAGATACTCCGGCAGCTTTGATAGCTACCAGTTCATAGCTTTCACCCAGATTACCAAATGTCATAATCGAAGATAATAACATGGATAGAGGGAGAGCCATCTGCATTTGTACAGCACATTGATAGCCGATAAGCTGCAGAATAACGTACCATTCAAATCCTTTTCCAATCAAATCATCTATATACTTGAAAAGGAAAAGCATCAATAGCACAAACATCACGATACAAAATGTGACGATAAACGGCTTTATGAAAGATTGAAGAATTAATAAGTGAATTTTTTTCATTCGTCAGCTCCCTGTACAACCTATCACTATTAATTTAGAGTAAGTTGTAGCATAATATATTATTATGCTACAAAGATAAAGATTTTTTATGCTCCAATAACACTTTGGAGATATTCTATCTGATTGTCCCAGATTTTTTTTCGATCCTCCAGATTATCCTCTTTCGCAAAATCAACGATGGATAAAGCGACATCATTTGTCAGTTCATCCTGATTGATCTCCATTTCGAAAAAATAGGGCTCATCGTCCAACCATTTGAACTTTACACTTTTGTTTTCTTTGGAGGCAATGAGTTTGGCCTTGTGGCTTTCATTATCCCATATAAATTCATAGGTGTTGTCACGGTAATGAACTTCGTCAGCAAACCACTGCGCCAAGGCATTTGCCTCTTCCAAAAACGGGAAAAGAATGCGTGGCGACGAGTTGATGATATATTCGCGTTGAAATTTTACTTTTTCTTCCATACGATATTTTGCACTTGTTTAGTTGTTTTACTTTTGCCTCTCTACTGTTAAAAACCGTGCCATTCTTGTTTGTGAAGAAGGCCTGTAATTGGGCTTTTAAATGCAACAGATAACTCTCTTTTTGTAAGTATACAGATTTATTTTGTTTAAAAAAATAGAATAAGAATTTTATTAAAATAAATTTTTAAAATCTTTTTTCTGTGTATTTTTTTCATTTTTAGGGTTTTGTGCGTATGGACAGGCGTGAGGAGGAAAAAAAGGAGAAATTATAACTAAAATTACTTTGAATGTAAGTTGATATTGCTATATTTGCATACTCAAAAACGGCGGGGTAGCTCAGATGGTTAGAGCGCAGGATTCATAACCCTGAGGTCGGCAGTTCGATCCTGCTCCCCGCTACTAAAAGGCTGATTGAAAAATCGGCCTTTTTTATGCTTAAAGTGCGTTATTTGATAGGTTTTGTGAAGAATACATTCTGTTTACAGTGTTAGCTTTGACAACTTTTACTGTTAAAATAATTAGAAAAAACTTTACAAATACTTTACAGCCATGGCAACTTTATCCGCAGTGATTCTTGACCACCATTTTAAGGGTGATCGTACTGTTAATGTCAAAATTCGTATCACTCAAAAAGGCAAATCCGTATATATTCCAACAGATCTTTACATAGGTGCTCGAAATATTGATAATAGGGGCAAACTTAGATCAGCATATATAGATAGATATGTTTCACCTGTTCTTAATAGGTTTCGTGATTATTTGACAGAAGAAATTTCGAGGAGCTATTCAGCTCAAAGAATAAAGGATTTTATATTAAAAAAGGAAGAGCCGGTTCAGTTGGCGGAAGATATTGACTTTATAGCATTTTGCTATGAATACATCAAAGGGTTGATGGATGATGATCGAGTATCTTCAGCGGTGCCATTAAAATCTGTTGTTAATTCGTTAGCTGATTACTTCAAAGGCCGGCTAAATCCTGCAATGCTCACATCAAAGATTCTGGTAGAATATGAAAATTATTTACGGACTGACAGGACTTTAGTGAGAACGAATCAACATGGTAATAAAGTAAAAACTGTCAGCTACGGATTAACAGATGCAGGAGTATTCAAGCATATGTCCAATTTGAGGATATTGTTCAACGCATGTAAGTTTAAATATAATGATGATGACATAGGTAATATTGTAATTTTCAATAATCCTTTCGGTAAATATAAACTAAAGCCTTCCAGAAATAATAAAAAGAGAAATGTTGATATAGATCACTTAATAAAACTTTTCCGATACAAACCTGAAGGCAGGAGGGAACAACTTGCAAAAGATATGTTTTTCTTATCTTTCTTTTTGTGTGGGATAAATGCAGTGGATATTTACAAGAGTGATATGACTCCAATATCAGGGAGGTTAGGCTATAACCGAAGTAAAACTCAAGGAAAGAGAAATGATAGTGCGTTTATAAGTATTGCGGTTCCAGATGTGGTCGTAGCTTATTTTAAAGAATACAGAGGTACAATAGCCAAGAGATATAGTGACGCTAGGAACTTTACAAAAGCGCTGAATATTGGTTTGAAGCAGATTGGGGAAAAGTTAGGATTTATGCTAACATTCTATTCGGCCAGACATTCATTTGCGACAGTAGCTCGAAACAATTGTAGATGTACTAAAGATGACATTGCTGATGCTCTAAATCATGTAGTTAATGGAATGAGTATAACAGATGGATATTTGGCAAAGGATTGGAGTATTGTGGATGAAGTTCAGTCTAAAGTTTTAAAGTTTTTCTTCGATAAACTTAACAAGTCCTTCTAGTTTACTTTCTATTTGCATCAATTTTAACTCTAGCTCTGTAACTCTCATTTGCAGAGCTTTTTCTTTTACGTAACCATTTTCAGCTTGTAAAAGATCGTCAATGTTCATTCCAAAGGAAGCAAGAGCTGCAAGAACTTGAGCATTAGGTTCCATTGTGTCATTCTCAATTCTTGAAACTGTAGATTTATTGCCGTTAAATTTTTCAGCTAACTGCTCTTGAGTAATGCCTTTCATCATTCGGAAGGTCTTTATTTTTTGTCCTTTTGTTGCCATATGTATTGTAAATTTTGTGTGTTATTTCTTGATTCTTTAGAATTTAAAATGAAATGCTTATCTATCAAAAGAGCGTCTTCCATTATTATTTTTATACTTTCTGTTATACCTTCTCTTAAATCTTTATCGTCAATTGTTATGTTAATATTTATTATATTACTATTAACAAGAGTGTTAATAGTAATACTATTTGGAGTTCTTTTTCTTGTTCCCAAAATAAAGATCCCATTTTCCGGATGATGGATCAGGTAATTCCATAAATGTTCCAAAACTGCTCGTGTATTTTCAGTATCACACCAATAATATGGTTTTGTTTCATCCCATTTATTAGAAGTTGCCATTCTAATAATCCAACTCTCTCTTTATAACATTATAGATTTGTTTAACATCATCAAGATTGATTGTGAAATCAGGGTATTTCCTTTTATCCGGATTTAAGCTTGTTAGAGTCAAATCTCCTGTCTCTAGATTTTGATCCGCTATCTGCTTGACAACAATACCTTCTGTATTGTGAACAAAGATCCAGTTGGGCCACTTGTGACTATGAAGTTTACTAGTCCAATACTTACGATCGAGTTCTCTGCCAACTACAATAATTCCGCTTGGTATAGCTTCTTTTATATCTCCATTATCCATACTATCTCCATATGTTTCAAAAGCACGGTAGTTTCCTTTTGCAGGCCTATCTGTAGTAAAATAGTGTACTGGTAATTCTTCTAAAAAATGTGTATCAGTATAGTCTGTTAAATAACCTGCTTGAGCATACATAGGAACTAATTCTACTTTCATCCGGAATCTGCCTGGTGAGATCTCAACAAGTTCGCTTACTTGATCTTCTTCTATTGATCCTAAATCAAAGGCATTTCCACCCATCGCATTGAGTGAATTTATCTCAGAAGGAGTCATCTTTAAAAACTCGATGATTCTAACTTTTTCATCGGTGCTTGGGTACACCTCATGTTTTAATCTATTTCCTAAAGTTACTCGCGTCATACCTAAATAATTAGCCAATTCTTCAATTGTTATTCCGCGTTCTTTTAGGATTGATTTAATATACAATCCTTGATTTTTCATCTTTCAAGTGTGTTTTAGCAAAAAATATTGTACAAATGATAAATAATATTTGCAAATGATAAATATCAATATTACATTTGTATTGTCAAAGTTTAACAAAAGTAAATAAAGTGTGTTCAAAATGCAAAAGAAATTTATCAATCATTCAAAATTAAGAATAGTATGGAAGCTATAACTAAGCCTACTTGGCCTCAATCATGGCGTGAAAAAATGGATCGAATGGAAATAGGTGAAAGTGAACCTGTGGACCAAAGGGTTGTAAAATCTGTAAGATACATCGCAAGCAAGCATTTTCACTCAGCGAAGGCACGAAGTAAAAAGCGATTCACAGTAAAAAAAGATCCGATGCATCCAGGTAAGTATAAATTATGGAGAAAGGAAGATGATGCCCTTAAGGAAGGAGGTTTAAACAATGATTAGTTTACTAGCAACTCAAAGTAGAGATGTAACACTTGTTGAAAATCAATCTACAATAGCAAAGGTACTGCGGTCAATGGCAAAATTGACCGCTACCGAAATGCTGACTATGACAGGAGGGCTTAAACCATATATAAGTAAAGCTGAAGCTTATAAGATGTATGGAAGAGGAAAGGTAGATAAATGGATTTCAGATGGGCATTTGTCTATCAGTCAGGATGAAGTTGGGACCAGCAGTAAAATGAGAATCAACAGGGGTGAAATTGAAGCGTTGGCAGAAGCTGACGACTTATTAAGCTATCAAATTGAAAAGGATAATGAGTCCAGAGCTAAAGAAAAAATTGCTAAGTCAGGTAAAAGATCTGCTTAGCGAAGTACATAGCGCATTAGAAGATGTGCATGAAATTAAAGTTCAGTTGGGGATGACGGCAAACTAACCAACTGAATATTGTAAAACAGCCTAAAGGCTACACTTAACAAATATTTATTATGAAAGGACGAATTTCAACGGGAACTGTACAAGGTAGTACGTTGCCCGAAATCGGAAGAATTAAGGTAGGTATGAAAACCGAACGTGGTTTGCCTACATCATTAGACTATTTCCGGGCTACCGGAAAGTTTGCAACTCATTTCGCCTCGCTAGTGGGTGATAAGCCCACCGAATTGCACATTGCTTTTGTTAGTAATAATCTTAGTGAGGTGTGTAATGAGCAATTCGAGGCATGGGATAAAGGCAAGAGACTTGGATGGGGAGACGGTTCGACCTTTACTGTTTGGAATCCTTCAGGGGGAAAAGATAATAAAGGTGCCTATGAGTCTGATTTGGCACCGACCGATCCAAAGGTCGGTGCTATCAGGAAGTTTTTTGCGCGGACGCTGACTTTACGTTTTGTCCTCCTTAAAATGAAAGGTGTTCTTGGATACTGGACATTTCAAACGAAGGCCAAAGAGACAACGATCCCTAGTATTGTGAAAGCATTTGATATGGTGATGGAGCGTAGTGGAAGCATAATTGGTTTCCCGTTCTCGCTTGTGGTGGAGAAGGTGCAGTCGTACACTCCCGGTATGGCAAAGAACTATCCAATAGTTAAGCTTATCCCAAATTTCACAGAAGAAACTATCGAGCAGGTACGTGCCTATGTTGAATCGGGCGGTGAATTGAACCGATTAACCACCAACATGATCACCAGCGGAAGTTTGTTGCAGTTGGGTTCGGGAAGTGGTGTAGCTGTAGCAGTTGAGGAGGTGAAGTAATGGAATTTAAAGGGACAAAAGACCAGTGGTTAATTGATGGTAATTTTGACATGAGTGATAATTACCGAAAGTTTATTAGAGATTCTAAAGGCAATATTCTTTTCGATGTATCCACATTGTTGGATGGACAGAACAATAAGAAAAAGATTAAAGAAGCCCATGCTAATGCGCAATTAGTTATTAAGGCGCCTGAGATGCTAGAAATGCTAAACCATATATTGGCATTGGCGAAATGTGGCAACATCGTTGAAGCCTACAAAATTGAAGAACTAATCAAAGCAGCAACCAAAATATAACCCCTATGTCAATTACATTCGAAAATATTAATACAGAGTGGTTCAACGATACAGCGCTGAGACTACCATCATATAAAGTAGGCCGCGTCAACTTCGGCCAAGGTCGTTCATACATTCGTTTAAATGAAGATGGAATTCCCGTCGATAGTCCGCTACGGCTATACACCAGTCTAACCACCGCAATCAATGCTTGCGCACCTATGGAGCAGCCATTGTTGGAATGGTATGTTAAGCACGGATTGAAAGAGGCCGGCAGACTGCTAGAGCTAAGTCAGAATTATGGCACATTGATGCACTTGGAAATAGGCAAGTTTCTGATCAATGGGCAATACGACTTTGATGCTGTTGATACGGTGGTTGATGACTATTTGGCCGAAAACAGCTACTATCAGCCGGACACCAAAGAATGGCCTGAAAAGCTTCGCAATGATTTAGCTGCATTCATTCAGTTCTATTTGGATTACCAAATTGTGCCGTTAGGTATTGAATACGTCCTGCTGTCGGAGAGAGGTTACGGAACCTTGATCGACTTAGTTTGCAACATGACTATTCAAGTAGATGGCTACTCAGATACCGAGGTTTACAAGTCGGGTCCGAGAAAAGGCCAACCCAAAGAAATCAAAGTGGATAAAACCATCCGCGCAATCATCAACTTCAAGTCAGGCCGCCACGGTTTCTACCGAACCAATGGACTGCAGCTTGAAGCCGAGCGTCAATTATGGGAAGAAAACTTTCCGGATCTTCCACTGGATGCCGCATGCAACTGGTCGCCTAAAGAATGGAGAGGTGAAACGCCAACTTATAACTTTAAAGATTGGACTGGCGATATCACCACTGCAGAGGTCGATGCGATTATGACTCTTGCGGATATTAGGTATGCTAGCAAGGCTGAAAGTAAGACATACACTACCATTGGCGGGGTATTCTCAATAGCCGACCGTGAGAAGGGGCTGTCCTCGGTTATCCTTCGGGAGGGTATTGGTGAATTTGTTGGAAGGAAGTTTGGAGTTGCGGAGGAGACGATGGAGCCGATACAGAGGGGCGGTGATAAAACTCAGAATTACGTTGAAAAATCTTATAAGGCTGCTCAGAATATCGATCCACTTCCAAAGAAGTCTACTGTTATTAAAGAACCAGTTTCTGATCCATTACCGTTTTAATTATGGCAACACAAGAAAATCAAACCACAGGTCTAGCAATACACCTGTCCCAAACAGACCTGCAAAGTGCAGGTGCTGTTTATAATACTTCGATAGAATATCTTGGGAAGCGCAAATCGAAATTCGATTCACTTATTGCGAAGGCTAATGCCAATGGTGATAAACTTCCGAAAGAATTGGATGACGAGTTGATGCAATATCAAGTCACAAATAAAAAAGCCGTTTCTTCCATCGAAGCACAACGCAAGCCGTTTACCGAAAAAGCACACGCTTTCATTAAAGCATTCACAGCGATCGAAAACGAGTTGGGAAAAGACTTATACGACCCAATTCAAAAATTGCGTGACAAGTCTGCAAAGATTCACGCGGAAGAAGCAGCTGAAGCTGCACGTAAAGAACGAGAGGAACTTCAACGCAAGCAAAAGAGGATTGATGACATAGCCAGTTTGGAGACTCAGTTAAGGAATGGATATGCGGCTTTGCTTGGCGAAACAAAGCGTACTATTCTACAAGTGTACAGTAATTTCAATTTGGCAAACGCTGAGGAAGCCAAGGCAGTTATTCAATCTTTCGTCAACGCCAAGCTTTCAAATGAAGCGTGGGAAACTATTTCGTTGGTTGGATCGGAGGAGTTGATCGGCGAGGTTCGCACAGAGGAGCGTTTCGCTACTTGCTCAGCTCATTTTACTAGCGAGGTAACCAAATACGCAGAATATATCCTTGAAATGTTCCCTAATCGCGTTGCCGAGTTAGAACAAGGTATCGCTGACAATAAAGCAGCTGAAGAGCTAAAACAAAAGCAGGAGCAAGAAGCTGAGGAAGCTCGATTGGCCGCAGAAAAGCGAGCCGCAGATGAAGCAGCCAAAGCAAAGCAACAAGCAAATGTTACTGTCATGGTGGCGCAGGCAAATCGCCAGGAGGAAGCTCCAAAAACAGTTGAATCGTATGCAGTGGTGGTGGGCAGTGTAGATGGTTGGCGCGCTGTGATTGAGTATTACTTGACCAACAGCGGCACAACCGCGGAAGATCTTGCAAAGGTGAAACTAGATAGTATGCGCATGTTTGCTGAAAAGCAGGCCAAAGCTACTGGTGAAATGGTTGAACATAAGGACGTGGTTTATGAGCCTAAATACAAGGCTGTTGCACGTGTTAGTAAAAAGAGGGCTGCGTAATGGGGAAGAAAGAAATATTAAGACGGCTAGCCGCTTTGGAAGATGCAGTTGGCATTAGTGAGGAAATTGAGTTTGCTGATGGTTCAAAAATAAAAATCGATAATCGTGTTGAAGACAAAAATGGAAGAGTTGGAGATGTGTGTAAGTTTTGGGATTACGACTCAAGAGATTATGTTATTGGCGTAATGACTGGATATTCTCCAAGTTTATTTGTTATACCTACAACTTACTATTGCAATGGTCTTAGATTTTTGAACGCAATTAGATTGAATAAAAGTGAAGTGGTGGAACTACTTTTTGGGAAGGAGATTGGAGGATGATACACTTAATCTATATTTATTTTATCGCTAATGCATTTATGACGGGATTAGCGATCGGGTACAGGGAAGGTTTATTGCAATGTATTATTTGTGTGCTCATTGGACTTCCATATTATTCAATTGTTTGCCTCTATTGTTTCACTGAGGCATTAATTTGTTGGCTTGATAAAAAATTAATTATCAAAGGGTGGTACCGACTACGTTTCACTGACTACTTTTCCCGAATGAATGAGACGACTATTGCAATAAGAAGAGCTCAATATTTTGGAGAAGCCAAGAACTTAAGAAAAGCTAACTGGTATGATAGGTTCTTTCTACGTCAAATTGATAAAAAATACGGCTACGGCATCACGAAAGGAGACCCCAAACCATGAACCAAGTCCACCTAACACAAGACCAAGCCGAGGAAATGTATTATCAGATAAATGCGTATTACCTTTTCTTGCAGTGCGCCGAAAACGTTGACAAATGTTTCTTCGAACCGATTAAGTTTTGGAATCCGTTAATGAATAATCATCTGCGAAAAGCACGTGAAAGCTCTGTTTTCCTGCTCAAAGAGTTCAGAAAGCATTTCAAACCGAAGGACAATGATACCGTACAATTCGAAGCGCCTGCGGAACTATATCGAGCGATGGACTTCTTTTCCAGACTAGCACCGGAAACCATTTCGGATATCATGGATAACCTGGAAGCGGAGCATAAATCAAAACAGAATAAATTACAAAAAGCAGTATAACAATGGAAATTAGAGGTAAAGTACACGAAGTTGGAACAACAGAACAAGTGACAGAATCATTTAAAAAACGCGATATGATAGTCGCTTATGCGGAGAATCCGCAATTTGTAGAGTATATCAGATTTGAAGCTACACAAGATCGGACATCAATTTTCGACAACCTAGCTATCGGGCAAGAAGTCGAAGTATCTTTCAATCTCCGTGGCCGCCCATGGACTAACAAAGACGGTGTGACAACCTACTTCAACAGTCTTGTGGCATGGAGGGTCACTAAACTGGGTAATACCACATCGGCTCCACCATCATCAGGATATGCAGATATGCCGCCGGCACCTGTGGATATTTCCTCAGGAAGTGACGACGACGATCTACCATTCTAATCCGAGTCCGAAGTTACTAAAAGCGGTGACTGTGGAGGGCAAACCCTTTCACCGCTTCATTTAAAAAATCTCTAACAAAAATTTATCCGCATGACAAATCATGTATTGATTTTTTGCGCGCTACCAGAAAGTGAGGTAGTGGCATGAAAGTTATGCTACCAACATTAAGACCATATCAAGCTGAATTTGTAAAAAACTTAGCTGTGGCCCTGAGGGATCACCGGCGGGTCATTGCTTGCGCTCCGACAGGATCCGGAAAGACCAAAATGTTTATTGACATTGCTTACAAGTCAATTTCGAATGGCCGAGCCGTCGTTATCATCAGTGAGACTACCAAGATTTTCGACCAGATTATTGGTGAAGCAGGAGGGATTGAGATAGCCAACGGTAAAAAGCACGTCCATATCAAAGCCGGGCAACTATATATTGCAATGGCCCAAACACTCACGCGGCGCCCACTGATACTGGAGCAACTTGCGCAATTGGAATTTCCGCCACTTATTATTGTCGATGAAGCCCATATTGGGACACCTTCGAATATTATCCGTCGTTTGATCGAGGTAAGTAATCCGTATATCCTTGGTTTTACCGCCACTCCCGATGGTAGAGTTGCTAAACATCTCACGGAGCTATATAATACTTGTGTTGTATGTTGTCAGGTAGACGAACTAATCCAACAAGGTTTTCTTTGTTCATATCAACATCTTGCACGCACTAAAGCTGATACCGATATCCTCGAAATGCGCAATGGAGAATATACAGAGCAATCGCAGACCGCAGCCTTTTCAACCGCAGCGGTGTACGATGGTATTTTCGAAGATCTCCGTTCAGCTACTTTTAAAAAGTGTATGATTTTCGTTTCGTCCATCAAACATGCGCGTGAAATGAATGAGCGACTACTTGCCGGGGGATTCGAATGCGTAGAGTACCACTCCCAACTTGAAAATGGTTCCTATGAATTAGCAAAATTTACTGAACTGGGACTAGCAAATATTTGCGTATCGGTAGCGAGTTTGACAAAGGGTTTCGATGCTCCGGCTGTTGATTTGGTTATTCTCAACCGCGCAACAACCTCGTTACCTCTATATCTGCAAATGATAGGCCGAGGATCAAGGCCTGTTTGGGCACCCGATGGCATGCCCCTGAAAGCTCACTTTCGCGTGCTCGACTACGGCGGCAACTGGGAGCGTCACGGCTTATACTTTGAAGACCGCGATTGGGAAAACATGTGGGAGGTTACAAAGCGTTCCAAGAAAGGTGAAGGTGTTGCACCCGTGGCCCTATGCCCTTCGTGCGAATCCATCATTTCAACAACGCAACGTATCTGTCCATTCTGTGGACACGAACGGCCATTGACCGAAAAGGAACTGGAGCAAGGGGAATTGGTGGAAGTCACTTCGCATTACACCTCGCTCATAGGCAGAAAGATCAGCGAACTCACTCCGATTGAACTTGCCATTTATGCAAAGATGAAAAAGAAGCAGGTTTTTGCGACACGTGTTGCTAAAGCTAAAGAGCAAATGCACAAGGGCTTTCTTTCCGCATTCGGAGCTGCTATGGGATACAAGTCTACTTGGGTTGATATTCAATCTAGAATGATTGGATCAATGCCAATTGAATTTACTGACATACAATTACGTTAAATGCAAGAGCAAATTAGGATGGCTACTTTGTGGCCACAAATAAAACAGCTTATCGACGACGGGTGCTCATTGATCCCTGTTCGCGATAAAGATGAAGGGGAAAGGCCTGCAAAGACTCCCTGCATAAGCGCATGGAAGCAATACCAAACCGAAAGGATGGATGAGGGTGCTTTATGGCAGGCTATGCAAACCTATGGTACTTCCGCTGTTGCTGTTGTAACTGGAGAAGTTTCCGGCAGACTTGAGCTTATTGATATAGATAGTAAGTACGAGCCAGGTATCGAAGCACTAGTGCTGAAGGATATAGAAAAATTATACCCTGATCTATACCCAATACTTCGCATTCATGCAACACCTTCCGGAGGAAGGCATATCATTTACCGAATTGAGGATGGTGATGTTGAGGGAAACCAAAAGCTAGCGGGACGTGAGGCAACAGAAGCGGAACTGCAGGATCAGCGCAAAAAGGGTCGCAAGCGCTTATCTACTCAGGTGAATTTCCTAGAGACACGCGGCGAAGGCGGGTATTTTCTTTATCCTCCATCGATGGGCTATTCTGTCATTCAGGATGTGCCTATACCTCAATTAACTTGGGAGGAACGCTGCGGTATTATTAACCTATGCCGATCATACAACCGTTTGGTAAAAATTGAACCAACTCCTAAACCAACCAAAAAGGAAGATGACTGGTACACGACCAACCCGTTTGAAGATTTCAACGAGAACTGCGATCCTGTTCAACTCATCGAGGAATTTGGATGGAAGCGCACCAAGCATTTTTCGGATAGGTTCTTTTGGTTTACGCGCCCCGGCAAAGATAAGGGAGTTTCCGCTTCATTTAATCGTAGTAAGCGTGTGTTCTACATCTTTACGAGCTCAACCGAGCTTGAGCCAACACGAGGTTATAATCCTGCAAGCATACTGGCCGAGCTTCGTCACGGAGGAAATAAGAAAGAGGCTTACCACGACTTAGTAAAAAGCGGTTACGGTAAAGTTAAGAGGCAGATAGAACAAGCGGTAATTAAAAAGGCGGCAATCAAAGGCACCGGCATTCCATCCAACTTTAGTGACGAAGCAAAGGCGGACCACATCCAGTTAGCTGAAAAGTACAATGAAGATCATCCGCACGGAACCTTTTGGGAGTACAACAAGCAGGGGGATTTCGTTATCAACCTTGAAAATCTGCTCACTGTGGCTGTCGAGCTTGGCTTCAGGTCATTTAATGGGACCGTCGTGCAGGTCAATGGAAAGTTCGTTACAACTGTTGATGATATTTATTTCTTCGACACAATTAAGGATTACATCAAGGAGGATAATGAGGATGTGGCCATTGAAATAAAGAATGTTTACGAGCGATTTCTTAAGACTTACGGCAGCTTTATAACCTCTAAACGCCTTGCTGCATTCGATGACGAGGATATTCTTACGGATTCCGCGGACGCTTGCTATAAGTTTTATGCAAATTGTTTTGTTGAGATAACTGCCTCGAAGATTCGTATAAAACCCTACGAGGAACTTTCGGGTTACGTTTGGTCGCATAAGATGCTGGATCGTGAATATCATATAGAGAGGCAATCAAGCAATCTGTACGAACAATACCTTATTAATTCGACATCGGTCACTGGTAAGATCGATCCGCACGTCAAAAACATCATCGGATGGCTCTGCCACGACTACAACTCCGCGGCCCGCCTTTACATGGTGGTGATGACAGAGCGTGTTTTGGATCCCAAAGAAGGTGGAGGATCAGGAAAGAACATTTTTGCGGGCCTGCTGGCCAATGTTATCGGGATGTCTACAGCTTCGGGATCTATGGTCAAATGGGATGATAAGTTTTATGCTGTTTGGAAGCCGGGAAACCGACTGTACTTCGTTCCTGATCTGCCTAAAGTCATCGACTGGACGTTTTTAAAGAATGCTATTGAGAACCCGCTAATAAATAAAAAGTACGATCGTGAGATATCGATCAATATGCAGGAAACACCGAAGCTCTTGCTCAATACCAATTATTCATTTGCAGATGTCGATGGGGGATTAAAACGCCGTATACGCATTGTAGAATTTACGGACTATTACACAATTAATGGCGGCGTGGACACTGTGCATGGGAAGTTATTCCCTGCCCCAGGTTCAAAGGGAGATTGGGCGCAAGAAGATTGGAAGGGCTTTGATGATATGATCCTGCACTGCATTCAACATAATCTCGCCGCTAATGGTAAGATTGAGAGTGTTGATTTATCGGAAACTGGATGGATCAAGAAGTTCATCACGATGTATGGAGAGGATAACTACGATTTCATTCGCGACAACATCCAAAATTGGGTTAAATCGGATTATGTAAAAGCCTCAGATTTTCAGGTGCAATATGATAATCATATTAGCGAATTGAAGGAGCGTTATAAACTCGGTAAGAAGAAGTTAATGTCGGCCGTCAAGGAGTTTTGCGAACGGTACGATATTAATTTTGAACAAAGTATGGTAAAACGTATTGCACATGAAACTGTACGTACTCACATATTTACTGGGAATTGGGAACAATTTAATGTATATCTAGATGAGGATGACGGAATACCGTTTTAAATTGGCGCCTGAGCTTGGCAACTTTTGAAAACTTTATTTTACATTTAATTTTTCAAATGATAAATAATTTATACATTTGTATCGTTAACCCAAGGGGTTGATAGGATTGGAGTATAAAGTAGCGGCCGTCGTCGGCAAAACTTCGGCCGCTTTAATCACACTTAACAATGTAATTTATTATGAACTCGCAAATTAACAAAAGTAAATCAATGTATTCACGATGTTTCTTAAATGACACTTTAAGAAACATTCATAATGAAGTTCCAAATACCTCTGATAAGGTTTTAAAGAGGTGGAATGATCTAAAAATAATTTATGAATCATCCTTAAAGAAAGAAGATACTAAAGATGCAATATTAGGAATTATAATAATCATACTATCGATACTCCTTCTTATAGGATTAATAATAATTCTATCAATGATACATACTTAATACTAATCAATAATTCTTTGACGTGCCGTCATGCTTCCCATAAGTATGACGGTTTTTTGTTACAGTTTTTTATAATTTCTGTTACTTTGTAATTTATTGATAATCAGCTATATTACATAAAATTACAAAAATACACCCCTTTTTCCCAAAAACCCTATAATTATTTTTAATGTATATGTCATTTACATACGTATATCCTTAATTACGATTTACTTTTTTTATGATTATACAAAAGTTTATAAAAACACCTTAGATTGAGTAACATGATATTTAATTAATTGATTTTGTGTTATTTACGATGGTTAGATTTTGTAATATTGTTTGAAACTTTTCTTAATTTGCGTAACAAGTCACAGTTTTAATTATGAATTGTTATTAATTGTTGCTTTTTGTGTTGCTTTTATGCAATAATTAGAAACTATGCTTATTTTTGTGAGTATCAGGGAGGTCAAAGTACCTGGTTCATAAATTAAGTGTGTTATGTCAGAAATCCAGTTACAATCTAAATGCTTTCAATGGTTGTGGAATAACTACCCACAAACACGACGTAAGTTTTTTCATGTACCTAATGGTGGTAGTCGCAATGCTGTAGAAGGTATGCAGCTAAAAGCATCTGGTGTTGTAGCTGGTATTCCTGACTGTGTGCTAATCCACATGGGGAACGCTTACGGATTCGAAATGAAAACCCAATCGGGTAAAGTTAGTCCGGAACAGCAAAAAGTACACAAGGTTTGGCAGGATGATGGAACACCCGTTTACATCATTCGCTCTTTCGAAGAGTTCCAGTTTGAAATCTTTACCATAATCGGTGAACCAAAAAAGGAGGTAGCGGCATGATAGCATCAACCATCCACATCCAATCTTATCTAGCTGCGCATTATCCTGATGTAGCCGAAGAAATCATCACTAAACTTACATCTATAAAGTGCAATCCTAAGTTAGTTCGTAAGATCTCTTCTCTAGCAACTGCAGAAGAACACTGGGAATATCAATTAAAAACTATAGCTGCGGTATTGGTCTTGTGTAGTCCTGAGACCATTCATACTAAAAGCAAAGTTCGCAACGGAATTGCTGTATCTATATCCAATGTTCTTGGAGTTTCCCGGCAAGCAGTTTGTCATAAAGTAGACCGGGCGCGTCATTACTACCTCAACGTAGCAAGGGTTCGGGAGGCTGTAGATTATATTGTAAAGGAGGTAAGAGGATATGAGTGAGGAAAGGGAAGATCTTACTGAAAAGCAAAAGCTATTTTGCCAAGCTTATTTGGATAATAATTTCAATGCTACAAAGGCAGCTACAGCTGCTGGGTATAGCAGAGATAGTGCTCGCTTTATTGGTCATGAAAACCTAACAAAACCCTACATACGCAAAGAAATCGACCGGTTGGCAAAAGAGCAGACAATATCAGCCGATGAGACGGTCAAGCTCATTTCTGATATAGCAAAATTTGATATTAAAGATTACTTGATCACTAGGAAAGTAGAAAGGTCAGACCGGGTAAAAAAACCTTTAATTGATATTATTCAAGAAGTTAAAGACCAAATATCATTTGAAGAGGAGTTTGTCCGTAGAGTTCCTATAACCGATAAGGAAGCGCAAAAATCTTATGATAAGATGATCGCTTCTTTAAATGCTAAAGTTGTACGCCTTGAGATTGAACTTGAAAGAAATCCAAAAGCGCATAGAATTGTCCATGGTGAAACCAAACTTGTTGATGAAGTTGAACTTGACTTGGTAAAACTTAAAAAAGATAAAGAAT
Source organism: Sphingobacterium spiritivorum ATCC 33861 (assembly GCF_000143765.1). Classification (GTDB taxonomy): domain Bacteria; phylum Bacteroidota; class Bacteroidia; order Sphingobacteriales; family Sphingobacteriaceae; genus Sphingobacterium; species Sphingobacterium spiritivorum. The sequence continues at coordinate 210,083 of NZ_GL379770.1, forward strand.
CGGGGAGGATAAAATCATTTAAGTACGGCAAATATGGTATTGAAGTTGAATTTTATTCTGCTGCTGACATGGCAGTAAATATGGCCCGTATTTACGGTAAGTTTAAAGATAACCTTAATGTTGAAGCGAACGTAAACGGATCAATAAGGCCAGAGAATTGGTTAAAATTACAGGAGGGTAAGTAATGGTAGTTGTAAAGGATAAATTTCAACCGATTTATACTGATAAGGATCATTTCATCATTTTAGTGACAGGAGGCCGTGGATCAGGTAAATCATTTGAGGTTTCTACCTTTGTTACTAGACTTACTTTCGAAGCCGGTCATAAAGTTTTATACAGTCGTTATACGATGAAATCGGCAGATATATCCGTTATTCCTGAGATTAAAGGAAAGATTGACTTAGATGGAGTGTCGCAACATTTCACGGTTAAATCAGAGGATATTGTCAATGAATACTCAAAGAGCGAAATCATGTTTCGTGGTATCAAAACATCATCAGGAAACCAAACTGCAAACTTAAAATCTATTGAAGGTCTTACGACGTTTGTGGGGGATGAGATGGAAGAATGGCAGAGCGAAGACGATTACGATAAACTAATCCTTTCCATTCGTAAAAAAGGAATACAGAATCGTGTAATCCTGATTATGAACCCTTCAGATGATGAGCATTTCGTTTATAAAAAATATATCCAAGATACACATCGTGTTGAGGTTATAGATGGTGTAGAGGTCCAAATTTCCACTCATCCAAATGTACTTCATATTCATACATCTTACCTGGATAACATTGAGAATGTCAGCGAAACTTTTCTTGCTGAAATAGCTGAGATCAAACGTAAAAGTGAAAAGCAAGCCCATCAAGCAGCTATTGCTGAGTTTCCTGAGGTTCATAGTGAAGAATATAAAAGGGCGTACCACCGGGCTTTTCAACGTACAAAATATGCATATGTTGTTATTGGCCGTTGGGCTGATATTGCAGAAGGTGTAATATTCACTGATTGGGAAGAAGGAGACTTTGATGAAAGTTTGCCTTACTTATATGGTCAGGATTATGGTTTCTCTATTGATCCAACAACACTTGTAAAAGTAGCTGTTGATGAACGTAGAAAGCGAGTATATGTCCAGGAGAAATTCTACAGTAAGTCTCAACTGAAATTGCAGAATGTATATAATATGAATTTAGCCTACTTAGACTATCCAAATGATTTAATAATAGGTGATAGTGCAGAGGATAGGCTAATTGCAGACTTGGCAGGATTGGGTTTGAATATTGAAGAATGCGACAAAGGTCCTGGAAGTGTTAAGGCAGGGATAGCAGATTTACAAGATTATACTATAGTCGTTAGTCCCGATTCTCCAAATATTAAGCGCGAGTTGAAAACATACGTTTGGAGTGATAAAAAAGCTAATATACCTGTCGATTCAAATAACCATACTATTGACCCAATCAGATATGCAAAGCGTAGACATAAGAAGGGTATTAACGGTTTTGACGACTCAGTAATTGGAATGTTTGGGTAACCCCAATAATATATAGTTATGGCAAAAGAAATTAAGGTGGCAACTGCTGCCATTGATCCAAAGATAATTGAAGAACTAGGTAAGGAGTCAGCTCCTGCTTATGAGGTTAAGAAGGAAACCGATATAAAGGAGCACAATATATATGATGAGCAACTGAGGAAACTCAAGACAGTAGTCAAGAAAGTAATAGGGCCTGATGGTAAGCCTGTGATGATGGCGGATGGAAGAACGCCAACAACAACTACAACCTACGTCGATCCTGCTCGACTTCCTTTAGCGCTGCAGGAGATCATCGTTACCAGAAGGGTCGCGTTTATGAACTTGGGTAAAGCGAGGCTATATGCGGAGCCGGCCAAGGGTGCCCAGGAAAAGGCTTTCAACCTATTGCAACGTTTGAGGGAAAATAATAAAGTTGGGTACAAGGAATCGGAGATTGCAAAGCTGTTGAACAAGGAACTGCAGGTTGCTAAGTTGTGGTATTCTAAGGTGACTGATGACGCGAGCCACTGGGGAGGTTTGAGTAAGGTTGCTGTTGACTATAAAATGCAGATCCTAGCGCCAAGTAAAGGCGACACTCTTCTTCCGGTGTTTGATGCAAATGGTGATTTGACTTACTTCGGTAGGCAATACGATCGTCGTAAGTCTTTAGAAGAACTTGCCGGAGAAACCAGTGGTGGGGACAAGACAGTGAAGTGCTTTGATATCTACAGTTCTGATCGTCTTCTTAAGTTTGAGCAAGGAGGATCCGGTGGAGGAGCTGAAGGTGGGTGGATGTTAGTTGCATCAGTGGATTTGCCATACAAAAAGCTTCCAATTATCTACTACTCCAAAGATATCCCGATTTGGGCCAATGTGCAACCATTGATAGAACGATTGGAAACAGTGATATCAAACTTTGCTGATACTAACGACTACCACGCTTCTCCGACTTTAGTGTTCAAAGGTGCAACGGGTGCCCAAGCTCAGGAGAAAGGTGAAAGTGGCAAAGCTGTATTGCTGACTGGTGAGCACGCTGACGCGAAATACGTCACTTGGGATCAATCCGTTGCTGCGGTTGAATTGGAAATTGATACATTGGTGAACTTCATCTACTCTCTTACCCAAACACCAAATATCAGTTTTGAAGAAATGAAGGCGTTAGGCGATCTTTCAGGTGTTGCTTTCGATCGGGTTTTTATTGATGCCCATTTAGCCGCTAGTAATGAGATTGATGGGGGATATGGCGAACTGTTACAGCGTAGTGTGAACCTGGAGAAGGCGTTGCTGGCAAGTATGGATACTGGTCTTACTGCTGCATTGCAGGAACTTGCTGTCACCGTTGAGGTGCCAAGGTTCAAGCTCGACGATTTGGATGCTGATGTTGATCTTGCAATCAGAGCTAAGGACGGTGGATTAATTTCAGTGGAGACTGCTATTGGAATGTCTGGGTTAGTTACAAATGTGCAAGAGGAGATAAAAAGGATTAATAAGCAATCTGATTTATCAATTGATAAATAAATGTAAAATAAAATTTGCAAATGATAAATTTAGTTTTTATATTTGACTTATGAACCAGCAAGCAGAAATATTATTAGCATCATTAAAATTCAATGTATCAGTTGAAGATTTTCAAACTATTATTGATACTACTGGTGATTATTTAAATTGTGAAGATTTGATAGCTATTTACAATGATTACTATCAGTCAAAAGATGAAGTATGTCCTTTTTGTAGATCTGAAGTTTCTCAATTGCAATTCAATGAAACTTCAAAGGGTTATTGGTCAGAAGCAATTGATGGTGTAAATATTTGTTCAGGTTGTAAAGAAGAGGTTGATTGTTTTGAAAAACCAACTCTACAAGAGTGGTTGCTTATAACAGCATAATATTTTAAGTGAAATACACCCACTTACAGCAGTGATGCAGAATTGTGGGGAAATTGGGGGAATTAGGATTTTTCACATGACGATGTGTAAGTGTTCGAATCACTTGTCCTCCACAAGACAGCCCGGAAAGTCGGGCAAATGGGGAAGCTAGTTTAACAGGAAAAACAATTTGGAATTATGACTATAAATAATAGCGCGCTAAAATTATAGAAACAGGTTCAAGTTCAGGATTTGAAAAGTAATAAGTAAGCGTTTAAGCTGAACGATTGAAAGTTATTTTGATTTGAATGAATTAGCAAATAATTGGGGGGTCGGTTCCCTCGCTTTCCACAACGCATACAGAGAGAAAGGCTCTTGGTTCTTTAAAGTATTTGATTGAAAGATGGCGATTAGTAATTGCAGATACTCCCGAACAGGGTTTATTTTCTGGGTTGATGCAGGGAATAGTAAAATAATAGCATCAATGGTTTTCAATCAAAGAAATAAAGGATTAGTAGCAAAGGGCCTTTAAAAATCTAACAAGTTGGAGGATTAGCTCAGAGTGGCTAAGATGAAGCCATTAACTCGCAAGAGGGTAACCAGTCCCTAACTTGTTTTTAAATTGTCTTTTCATAATTTAGGTTTATAATTGGTTATTCCGTGGGGATTCCTCCCAAGTTTCTCCACGGTTTTTTATTATATTTATACCAATCAATTTTTAATATATGGATTACGAAAAATTAGATGATATTTTAGATTTTCTTAGAAGATCTCAAGGTTACGCAGGATGGGCGAGCTATACGCAAGATGTAGCGAGAAGGCAAAATGTACATTTTGACACTATTAATAACAGTACCAGTTATGCGGGATGGTGTAATACTCTTTTACATTTCGGTTTAGTTGATTATAAATTTGACGCAAATCTTCTCCATACATACATAATAAATCCAAAGGGATTAGACTTATTAAATAATGAAAAATCAACACTTGATGTTCATCAAGAATATATAAATAAAGAAATACTAGAAGGAGCAATACTTAAACAAACTAATCAAAGTTTTAAATTAAATAATATACAATTTATTATTACTGCAATTTTAACTTTGGGTACTTTAGGAAGCCTTATTATCCAATGGAAAACATTTGAAATGGAAAAGGATAAAACTAAATTAGAAATTAGAGACTTGCAATATAGATTAGACTCTATTCAAAAGCCTAATAATTTCAAAATAGATAATAAAAATATAAAAAACGATTAAGCTTAATATAATTAGGAGGACTTAATATTATATTTAAAAATGTAATAACAATCTAATAATATTTATCCATTTACTAATTGACACACAAGCATCATTTGATTTTTATTAATAAAAATCTATTAAGTATATAGGATTATTTACTTGATTCCTCTGAATTATTAAATTGAGCCTTAACTTTTTCACAATATTCTTCAAAGAATGATCTTGCTATTTCATGATTTGGATTGTCCTTATGATGACAATAAAATGTGTTAAGGTTCATATATCCTGAATAAAAGCAATGTTCCTCGTAATTAGGATAATAGATCTCTAAGAACTTGGTATATGATGACATCCTATGATTGAATGCTTTATAATCGTCTACATCATCAGAAGCATTGAATACAAGAGTATAAGAGTTATCAGAGTTTAGTTCTAAAAATATTTTTAAACACGACTGTAAGATCCTTAAAACTAAAATTGAAGGATAATTGTGACGTAACTTATATCTATTTTTATCAGTTCCAGCTCCATCTTTATAGAATGATATTACAATGATATTGCCTTCATAATGCTCAACCTCAATGATTGTTTTTGCTTTTGGCTTTCTAGGAAACTTATAGCTATATAATTGTTTTTTAAAAAAAGAATCCCCTTCTTTTAAGGGGATATTCATTATATGTTTTACTTCAACTAGATCAATCCAATCCATAAATAGATTTACGAACTAAAAAAACCTAAAGAATTACTTGATTTGACATATGGAATATTGTTGAAACGATCCAAAACATACTCAGCCAAAGTATCATTATTTATTATGATTTCATTATCACTTGGCTGAGTATCCAAAAGTCCTTTTCTACTTGCGTTCCATGGATATTCAGAGTGAGTAAGATCAACTAATTCAGAACCTGACAGATGTCCATAAGAGTTCCATATTTCTTCTAAATGATCTAAAACATTTTGGGGCAAAATTGTAGGGCATGGATAAAAATGGGCAATTGGAGCAATTATATCGCTTCTTCTTACAATTTTAAACTTATTCCAAATTACTGGTACTACCGGCCCAAATACCCAAGCTTTAATTGGGTCGCTAAATAATTTCAGATCAAATTTTTTAACATACCAAACCTGTGAATAATAAAGAAGCTTCTGCAGTTTAAGCGGAGACACTTTCTTTTTTACAAAGAAAGGGGCTATATCATTTGCTGTTAAACTAAAATTTACCATTACTCTTATGAAGGCTTTATATTAAAATCTATGTATTTATTAAACCAACTTATCAACAAAAAGTTTAAAACTTCTGTCAAATAAGTTTTGTATTTAGTTTCAGGAACTGTACTTTTGCAGCCCCTTCGAAAACAGGTATTGTTGCAAGTATAAGAACCTTTTTTGATAATACAATATGGGAACCCGTAAAATTTTTGCAACCTAAATAGTACTAAAAATCATTACTTTCTTTTGTTTTTTCTGATTATTCTGTCTCTTTTCTTCTCTTTACCTATTTATGCTGCTCTAATTCGTTTTGTTTGTTGTGTTATATATTATCGCTCCTCTCCTTCCTACCTTGTCTTAAATCGCCTTATTTAAAGCCGTTTAAAAAAAACGACCGATAAAATATTTTGTTAATATTTTGGATTTGTTACAAATTGTAACAGAAAAACTGTGGATTATCCTCTACAAATGATCTAATGTTGTTATTAAGCTTCCCCCTAAATCCTCTTCAACAGCAGCTTAAACTTTCCTTTCATATTATCATTAGTACCTTCTTTATCCAGGGAGGGAATGGTACACTCGAATGTTCCTTCAATATCCTCCGCTCCATTATCCTTTTTTGTGATCTTGGTGAAATAGACTTTTCCGGAACCGTAGGATAGGAGTGTATAGTATGAATACTTATTGTATTTGATATAAGCTATATTCTCATCATCATAGATACTATAATTATCTACTCTGGTATTTATAAACTGATAGTCCGGAAGGGATTTTATTTCATATGCATGATTTAGAATAATTTGATCTCCTACCGGGATTTTAATTTGAATAGTATGTTCAGAACTTTCTTTTGTGTTTTTGTTATGCAGATCCGCATTTAGAGATATGTATTTTACCCCTTTTGCATAAGATGGAAGGTTGTAGTAGTAATATTCAAACATAGGGCTTCTAATGGCTCCATTTAATGATAAGAACTTCCCCTCATGAATATAGGTCTGCCCCTTAAAATTTACTTCAACATATCTCCCATCAGGTAATGGGTTTCCTTCTTTATCACATCCCTGGAATAAGATCGTAGTAGCTAATAGAATTAAAATTGAGAAAAAATACTTTTGCATGGTTATAAGGTTTTTGAGTTAAACGAGTTGATAGCGAGATTTGCTACAGGGGTGAGGGAGTAAAATGAATACATTAATTTGCAATGCTAAAAATAAGTTTTGAGAAAAATATATTTAAGATTATTATACACACATTATAAATATTCATCTTTAAACAGTAAATATTGTTTGTTTTTAGCAATACAATTCTTTATTTTGGATTATCAATTATTAATTATAGAATATGTCTCTTTCAAACTTTTTTCGAATAAACTTGCCTTATGGTATCGCAAGAAATAGCAACAATGAATGGATAGCATTTAATAGAGAATATTTACCTATTGGATGGAATGATGTTGGTTTTAAAAGAAATGACTCTTTTAAAAATAGTGAGTATGGAGATTTACCTTTGTATACAAAATATAAAAATATCTCTAAAAATAAAATAGACGAAATTATATATGATAAGGAATTGATTCGTTTAGATGATAAAAATGAAATCGAGGTTATTTGGTTTTATAATGATAAAACTAATCCAACAGTTTCCAATAAATGGGATTCATATTTCAAAATTATAGAAAAACTAGCTCATTGGGAGGTTGTAAAATAATACATTATGATAAAGATACTTTACTTTATTATAACTAAAATTATTTATATAATCAATATCCTCAATTTTTGCATATACAAAGAGATTTCAAATGAACAGAAACACATAAGTAACATACATTTTCACGAGAAATCTATTGGCGAGGAAATTTCATCATAGATTTTTATTATCAAATCTTTTATAATTCGTTTAGTTGCATATTTAGCTTTTTAGGTGAATAAATAAAAATACCTTTCCAAAAGATCTAATGATTTTCAGGAAAGGTATTTTTTACGCAGTACCAGATCCTCCACAACATCCACATTTGGTGCCACCAGTTTGCATTGTATGGCTTTTTTGCATAAGTTCTTTTGATTCACTTAGGATTTCTTTCCCCCAATCTAGATCCTCTTTTTTAATCCAACCATTCTTATAATCATCCAAAGCTTTGTTTAACTCTCTAATTTTTAATAACAATTCTCGTTCAGTCATGATTTTAATAATTTGTTTTAGATACTTTACTTAATTCAATTTTTTCCATTTCTTTATACACTGATTTAATATCTGCAGTTAATAAGCTTTTACAACTAAAATTATGTCCTGGGACAAGCTCATCTATGCTAGCAAGGGTGTCATAAAGATTTTTAAAATTAGACCAATATGATTGGTATAAAATGTTTTTTTCCATAACACTATTATTCCATAATGAAGCAGTGAGACTTAATGCATTTGTTGCGTTTACTATATCAGGGGTAATTAAATCACTTTTAGAAATACTTCTAATATTATTCCAGGCATTGTGAAGATCAATTACTCCTTGCCTTTTTGCAATTTTCTTATTCGTTTCGTTAGTAATCCAAGCTAAAATTATTGTTCCTGTCCCAGTTAATAAAGTGCCGAATGCTAGGATGGATGTAATTATTTCGAAGTTCGTCATTTATAATAATTTTATTTTTTATTTTTCAATATTATTAAGTAATCAATACTATTTAAAAATATTCACCATTTATTCTTTTATTGCTATGCAATCAAAAACAAATTTTTTAATATTTTCATGGTATTGAGATAAGTCTATTTGAGAAAAATTTAACCCTTGAGGGTAAGAATTTATAACTTTGGTCGTAGTACAATCAACTATTTTTATTAAATCAGGATTTGATAAATCTGAATTCATTTCTTTTGCTAACCGTTTTAATAAGGTTCTTTTAAATGCTGATTTATTAATTTCCGACCATCCAAGCTTAGTATCAATTATTTTTGATTCTCCATCTTTTTGTTGGATGAGCAGGTCCTTGTAGCAACTTATATACATTTCTTTAATATCTCCTAGATTTTTATTAGATATTTTATCAAATTCTTTTTTTGTAGGATATTTGGCTATAACTTTATTAACGACGCAAATTAAGTACTCTTCTCTTTTGGATGAATTTGAAATATTAATTTTGTTCTCATCCATTGATTTAGATAGGAAATTGATTAGTTCTTTTTTTCTTATATCAGTCCAATAAGATTTTTGTGGATAAACACAACTGCAGCAACACAATAAAATAATTATAAGTATACATTTCATAAATAGAATTTTGTAGTTTAAATATTATTAGACCAATCCCTCAATTCCCTTTATTCCAAGAAAAGTATTACCAATAAACTTGGCTGTGTCAGTATTTTTGCATCGTATATGGCTAACCTCTGTATTCGTAACACCAAGCCCACCGGCTTCTCCTGGTAAGCAAACCTGTCGAATTGTAAATGTTGTAGGCGATAGCCATTCCGGTATTTCTTCATCTGGTAAGTCTACCTGACAATCAATAAACCTGATATTAGGATTATTATCATCATTAGTTATAGTGTATAGAAGCGGAATTTTGACATTTTCTCCATTGCTAAGTGTTACAGGTATTATAATTGGTTTTTTCATAATATTTATATTTTACTCAGTTACTACATCATAAAAGTTCCCAGTACTTACATTTAGTGTACACTTTGCTATTTTAGTTAAAGTTGCGTTAAATGCATTTTTGCCCCTATACTTCATATATACAGATGCTGTGCCGTCCCCATTATCTTTATATCTTGTCTCAACATGCTCAAAACTGGAAGGATCATTCAGATTGTTTTTTATATATTCTCTGAATTTAATCAATGAACCATCAAAATTAGAAAGTTGATTTTCAATTTTATTTTTAGGAGCGTCAGGGGTTTTTTTAAAGCATTGATCCATTATGAAAATTATAATTACCGTTCCAATGCCGAATTTTAACCATTTACTATTTGCAATTTTGTCAAATGCATTATCAATTTTGTTAAACATATTAATAATATTAAGTTATGCAATCATTACCAATCGTTATTATCTTTTGATACCTTGATGTTGTCAGCATATCTTTTGATTATGTCATTGATAAATGCCTCAGCATCTTTAATGGCTTTATCTGAATTTGGCTTCCCTTTATCATTAAAAAGTCCAAAAACATTACCTAAAATCTTTTTCCCGGAAAGAATTACATTGCTACCTTCTAAATTCTCATAGTTCTTAAATATCGGCTCGACTCTAATTTTACTATCCTTGAAATCAATAATAAGCTTATAGTTCAGATCCCATACATTTGATTCACTTAATCTCATTGTTCTTTTACTAACGCCTTGACCAACAGCATCAATTATAATTTGTTCTCCATCAATTTTTGTGGTTACAAATTTCGGATTATTATAAGTGGATGAAATAAATTTTAAGGTAGAATTGTATAAATCATTCTTTGCCTTTCCAGGAGCATCAATAACAATGAAGTTTTTGCTATTTTCTTTGACATCAGCAAATCCAGATTGAATTAGTTTGAGCTCCTGTCCAGTTGCTAATTTTGAAAACGCTCCTATAACAAAGAAGGTTAATAAATATTTTCTCATAATTATATTTTTGAAATGTAAATATAATGAAAAAACATTTATAGATTTTATGGGAACCCATTTGTAAGATAAAGTATTAGTATAACTATTGCCAAAACTAAAATCAGCAACACTTTAACTTTCTTATGCAAATATCCGTTTATTATTTTTGTTGCACTAGCGCAATTTTGCGCAACAATTATTTAGGCATATACTTCATAGATAGGCCATTCAATGAGGGCTATTACTAAAATTAGAAATTACGGATGAATATCAAAGAACTAATTAAGACATTACTCCAATCAAATTTTGGAGGCGCGCAACTTTCAGATGCCAGGGTGGAGCAATTAGCGAAGCGCTTAGAAGGCAAAGTGACAACAGAAGATGAGCTCAAAGAGAAGCTTTCTTTATTAAATGAGTTGGAACCTTTTTCAGAGAAAGTTAAAGAAGATGACCGAATGAGAAGTTTTCAATCTGAAATTGAAAAACTTAAAAAAGGCGCTGGCCAATCTGACGATAAGGACAAAGGAGATGAAGGTGCTGGTGGAAGTGGTGCGGCGAGTGGCGCAGGATCGGAAGAGATTCCAGCGTGGGCCAAGGCAATTATTGATGGGAATAAAACAGTGACTGAGAAACTTGCAGCTCTTGAAGGGCAAAAGGTAGTTAACGACCGTCGATCTATCATCCAAGCCAAGCTCAAAGACGCCGATAAAGACTACAGTTCAAAGGTTTTACGTGACTTCGGTCGAATGAACTTTGCAACTGATGAAGACTTTACAGCATATCTTACTGATGTTGAAACCGACTTTGCGAATCATACGCAAACACAGGCTGAAAGTAAATTAGGGAAAGATAATCCATTTGCAGGAGTAGGTAAAGATGGCAAAATCACTGAAGCTTCACAAGCAGAAGTAGATAAGCTGTTTGGAGACATTAAAATTTAAAACAAATGGCAGTTCAAGTAAACTTAGTGGACGATCAGATTAACGTAGATACCTCAAAGGATAGCATTGTTATTATACATAACCAATTCTGCATTCCTGGTGGGAAATCTTTGGATGTTACTGGATTCGCTCCTGATGTGATTAATGCTGGTCACATCTTAATTAAAGAAACAGCAACAAACAATTACAAGCCAATGCCTTTGAATGCAGGTGCAACAGCTTACGCTGCTTTACCGGCAGACCATGAGTATGCAGGCGTATTGGTAGCAACAATCCTTAAAAAACGCCCATTCGCAGGTGTAATGATTGAGGGATATGTGAATGAAGTGGCATCGCCATTTCCAGTGACGGCAATCAAAGCGGCGTTTCTTACAGCATTAAACAACGAGGTTAAATTTAGATCAGATTTGGCATAATGGCAGAGCAAACACAATTTATCAAATACATTCAGAAGTACTTTACAGGGTTTATTGCTTCTGTATATAAAACCATTAATGGTGAGAAGAATGCGCCAAAATATCTGTACAAACAGATGTTGACGCCAAAACCTTCTGTTGATGGTAAATGGACATCTCTATTGGCGGATAACCAAAACGTTGCAGCTGATGTTGTGGCAATGGATTCTCCATTACCATTGAAATTACGTCCGTCAATGGGATCTGTTTCAGGAGATATTCCAAAGTTAGGTATGGAGTTAAAAATGAACGAGAATCAACTCGATCAGGTTGACACTATGCTTGCTAAAAACGCGGATATCAAGGACATTGTAACTGAAATTTTTGATGACACAAAACGTTGTATCGTCGGTGTAGAAGAACAAAAGGAATACCTTTTTCTTCGTGGTTTCTCAAGCGGCATTGCATTAACTGATAACGACAATGTTGGTACTGGTGTACGCGTCAATTATGGATATACAAATCAAGCTGGTGTGCCCGTTGTTTGGTCGAATGCAAATTTAGCTACAATGACCCCTGTAGCGGATTTACAGAGGGAGATTGACAAAGCAGATGCTTTAGGAATTACAATTGGCTACATATCAATTGACAAAACTTCTTTGGACATCGCGCGCAGATGTAATGAGGTTAAGGATTTGTATGCTGTGGCTAATGGAAACTTTAGTGACACTAAGCCTTCGCCATCTAATAAAAACTTCCCAAGTTTTTTAGAAGAAGAATTGGGAGTGAAGTTGATTGTTGTCAATCGTTCAATCAAGTTTGAAAAAGATGGCGCAAAGAAAACTGTGAAAGCTTGGGACGAAGGTAAAGCAATTTTGCACCCTGACTTGCTTGTCGGGCAATTAGTATGGAAAAAGCCAGTTGAATCAGATCACCAATCTAAAGCGGTTGAGTATCGTCAAGGTGAACACGGGGCCTTGCTTTCTAAATATGTTACACACAAACCTTTTGGAGAATTCACTGACATCCAGGCGCGCAACGTTCCTGTAATCAACAATGTAAACGAGATTTTCCAATTGGACACTAAAACTGTACAAGCATAATGGCAGATCAAGAAAATAAGCAGGGAACGCAACCAGGTGTTCCTTCATCTTCACCACAAGGTGCTGAAGATGCAAAATTAAAAGCAGAGCAAGAAGCAAAGGCTAAAGCTGACAAGGATGCGGCCGACGCAAAGGCTAAAGCTGATGCCAAAGCCGAGAAGGACAAGAAGTCTAAAAAATATACTGTCATCTCTCCATTTGCTGACAAAGACAACTTTGGTAAGAAATGGGTTGAAGGTGATGATGTATCTCATTTCGAGCAGGACCGTTTGGACTTGTGTGTTGAACGTGGTTTGGTAAAGAAGGGCTAGGATAATGGCAAGTGTAAAGGAAGTCTTAGTGTCATCGATGGGGTATAAGTTCCCGGATGCAACAGTTGACATGGTGTTGGCGGAAAATGGGTTGGATCCTGTAGCGGAACGTGAGCCCCAAAGTCAAGATCAGACTAAAGCATTGGATCTATCCCGAGCGGGGTTGATTGACTTCCTTTTAACACAGCCTAAATCTGTCAAGGAATTGGATTATCAGCTTACTCAACAGGACGCTGCAGCTTTGGAAGCTTTACGCCGTCGTTTGTTGTGGAAATGGGGAATTGATGAAGTACCTTCTGACTCTGGATTCGTAGATATTTCAAATACTCACTAAAAGAAGGAAAGATGATAGAACAATATCCGGACAAGTTGGTGAGAGAAGACGGTAGCCAGTTATCTTGCCGTTTTTACCCAAATAACCGCAGCGCAGGCCTAAAGAAGATTAAGGATGGTGCCGAGGTTGATGTAAAGTTTACCATCGCCCTTCCGGTTGATTCTCCAATGCTCTTAGTTGACGAGGTGATAACTGGATATGATAGGAATGGTGAGGTGATTGTGTGGCAAGACAGTATTGCGATCTTTCATAGGGGGCAACTTCATTGTGTAGCTTATGTTTAGAATGAAATTAGATATGAACCAATCCGAACTTGATGCTATTTACAATGAGCAGATCGAGGAGATGGATCGCAAAACGTTAGAAGCGTTTAAGCGTGTTCTTTCCAGGGCTTTGCAAATACAGCGAGCGAAGATAAGGCCAGATGGGTATAATGATCAAACTGGTCAGCTACGATCGTCTACTGGCGGCATTATTTACCGTGATGGAAAGGTGCTTTATGAGGATTTCGAGTTAAGCCCATACGGAACGGATAAAGCGCCGGGACTGAAAGAAGGACGTGAGAAGGCATTTGCAGAGTTACGTGAATCATCAGGTTGGGGTATTACTTTAGTTGCCGGGATGGAATATGCCAGTTGGGTTGAAACTAATCATGGACTTACAGTTGTAAGTGAAGCGAGAAAGGAAGTATATAAGTCGCTTGATCAAGCCTTTAACGAAATTGATGTATGATAGCAAAGGTCTTAAAGAATTCCATAGAAGGAATGAAGGATGTCAAATCCGTATTGATTGTTGCAGGCATTGAAGATCTTATAACTGGTGAAATTCGGTTATTTCAACGAAAGCTTGGCAGCACTAAGGAGGATTGTGTTATTAATACTTTGATTTGGGATGCCGAACAGATACAAGGAGGAGTGCTGAATATTAACTTTCATGTACCTAATCTTCCAGGATCATCAGCTGAAAACCCTACAGTAGTAGACAATACTCAACCAGATATTCAGAGGATGGAATATCTCGGACGTATAGCATCATCTAAATTGGATGGATATATAGGTCCTAACTTTTCATTAAAACTTCGAGATCCCGGTCATATAGAGAATTTTGGCAAGCAGTGGTTATACAACATCCAAGTTGAGTATACGTTCTTAAGAACAGATATTTAATAATAAAATTAACATCGGGGAACCCCGATATAACAAAGAATAAATTATGGCACAATTTGTTGTAAAAGGAGTAGAATCCATTGAGTTTGCGCCTGTGAGTACAGATGGAACCTTACCAGCTACAGGCTGGGTTAAAGGCGAAAATATTGAAATGGGGTCTGCGACAATGAACATTCCGGAAAAGACTATGACTAAAGTTAAAGTCGAAGACAAAGCAGGTATTTTCGCAATAATTGGAGAAGAAGGTGATGGAGCAAGTGTAACTGCTAAGTTCTTAAATCTTGATCCAAAGATGGCAGATTTAATTTTCAAAGGTAATGCAACTTCCACCGCAACGACCAAATTTGAAGCGGCTATTGATAGCACTACCGCAGTAAATCTTGCTGTTCGCGTTACAAGTAAACCTTGGGATGGATTTAAGATGGTTTTTGTAATTCTTAATGGATCAGTAATTGGAAGAATTGAGAATGCTCTTACCAAAGACGGAGATGCATTCCTGGCTTTGGGCTTCACTGCAGAAGCTCAAGCTGTAAGTGATGCTGATGGAGATGCTGTTTCTCCATGGTACTATGAGAAAGTAGCAGTAGCATAAAAAAACAACCCCGAAATCCACTTTGGTTAGCTGGAAAGTAGGGGTTTATTCATCTAACCAAAAAGGAAATGACACAACAAGAAATTGCTGATACATTTATCGATTCTCCTACTCACATTGGCTCTATTGCATTGCCCAAAGGAGGATTAATTAATAAAATATTGAAGCGAACTCATTCAATTGATATTGAAGTAGGGCCTATACCTGTTGGCAAAGTGCAGCAGATAGGAGTTTTGCTTAAGCAAATGACCAATTTAGAGTCTATTCAAAAATATTCTCAAGCAGATCAGATCAACATTTTATTATCAGACAATATCAATCCTATTTTACAAATTATCGCGATTGCGATTAGTAAAACAAGACGTTTCGAAGTTGATACCTTGACAGCTATTTCTGAGCAATGGAGTATGTCGTTAATTTATAAAGCTTTTATTGAAGTCTACCGGAGGTTAGACTTATCGTCTTTTTTCGACATTATGGCTTTATCAAAGAATCTGACTCTAAACCTTTTCCCGGATCCGGAAGCCCTTGGGCAAGCGTAATTAGCGCTGCAATAGCAAGTAAAGGTTGGGATGAGGATCACATTAAATGGAAGATCTCATATGTAAATTTAATGTTGTATGGGTTATGCATACCATCTTACTCAAAAGATGAAAATGCACCTAACAGTCAAAAGGAAGTTGATATGTTTCAAATGTTTAGTAACAGATAAGAAGGTGTTGCTATTGTAGTAATCAGCAATGATTGTTGCTGTTTTGCGTATATTAGAAACTTTATTTTTGAGCTATCACATCTGAGGATAGTTCATGGCTGATTTAAGATATAAAGTAGTATTAGACGATACAGAAGCTCGCAAAAAATTACGCGAGCTTTTGTCGAATACGGGTGTGGGATCTTCCTCCAATCCTAAAGAAGATTCTAAAAAATCAGCTACTACCGTAGATGATGTTCGCAATGCCACCTTGAGATTAAAAGAGGCGCAGATTGCAAACATTGAGTCTATTAGACAGGCTCGTTTAGAACAGGCAAAGCAGAAACAAGAGCAATCTGAGTTAACAACGAAGTTCAAAGAGGGACAACTTACTCTGCAAGAGTTTCGTCTTGAACAAGGGAAGCTTAATGCTGCAAGAAAAGAACAATCAAGAATTGAAAGGGAGCTAAAGAAGAATCTTGCTGATAATAGTGAATATGCTCAGCTCTCAAAAGCATTAAATAATGTTAGAAGGGAAACCAAAGATTTACTTGCAGAGATGTTTAAATTGGAGCGTCAAGGTAGATCTAGTTCCGCTTCTTATGAAATGCTCAAAAGGAAATCAGAAGCATTAACAAAGCAAACTCAATATTTAGATAAGGCAATAAAGCGTATTGATGCTACAGTGGGTCAGCATCAGCGTAACGTTGGTAACTATGCACAGGCATTAGAAAATATGTCTCCAATAATAGCCCGGTTAAATATGAACCTTGCACTAATGGGGACTTCAGTAAGTGAGTTAGCTGCTGGGGGAGCTGCCGGGTTCACCACTTTGCTGTCCAGTGTAAAATCATTAGGAGCTGGACTTGCATCTTTTCTTTTAACTCCTGTAGGAGCAGTTATTGCATTGCTTGCTACGTTGTATAGTTTAATTCGCGCTGGTGGATCAGTAGTTATTGGATTCAATTCTCGTCTAATGTCTGTTTCTAAGACTACCGGATTAGCAGGTGTAGAGCTTAATAAGTTTGGTGATGCGATAGTAGAGTTATCAAGAAAACTGCAGGTTGTTAGCACAGATAAATTACTTGAATATGCTACTGTCGCCGGGCAACTAGGTGTTAAAGGTAGAGCCAATCTACTGGCTTTCGCCGAAGCATTAGCAAAGTTAGAAACAGCTTCTGATATTAAAGGCGAAGAAGGAGGTACTTCTATAGCAAGAACATTGACGCTGGTAGATGGTGGCGTGCAGAATGTGAAGGACTTTGGCGATGAAATTGTAAACCTGGGTAATAATTTCGCTGCAACTGAAGGTGAAATTCTTTCAAATGCCGAATCAATTGCACAGAATACTGGGGTGTATAAAGTTGGTAGAAGGGACGTTCTTGCGTATGCTGTAGCTACTAAAGCTGTTGGACTTGAAGCTGAGGTTGTTGGTTCTACCTTCTCTAGAACTTTAGGAGAGTTTGAAAAGATGATCAGGACAGGAAAAGGTGTCGCTGATCTTTCTAAAGTTATTGGTAAATCTTCTCAAGAAATCTCTGATCAATTTAAAAAAGATGCTTCATCTGTTTTTAAAGATTATATAAACGGACTGAACAGAATATCGCTTTCCGGAGGATCAGTAAACGAAGCGTTAGAAAGAACGGGAGTAATAGCTGTTCGAGATCAAAGGGTTATTGCTACTCTTGCAACTAATGGCTACGCTACTTTAAGTGACGCATTAGTGAAAGTTGGAGAGGCAGCAGGGGCAATGGATAGGGAGTTTGAAACCGGAGCAAGCAAACTGGAACAACAATTAAATAGAATTGGAATAGCCTGGGACAACTTCATCCTATCAATTGAACAAGGGGATGGTGTACTCGGCAAAGCCGCAGCGAGTATAGCAAATCTTGTAGCTAATTATGCTGACTACATGGCTAAGGTAATTAACCCTTCTTCATTTCAAGAATGGAAATCACGAGTATCATTTGCTAATGACGAAGCAGATGCAATCAGAGAAGTCACAATTGGATACAAAGATGCCGCAGAAACATTCGCAGGTTTATCTGGGTTCAATTTTTCTGCAGCTAATTATGATAAACTCAAAGAAAAATATGAAGAGGTAGGGTCATCAATTAAGGCTTTGCAAATCGTTACAGAAAAATATAAAACTTATGTAAAAGATGGTCTATTGACAGAAGGAGGGCAAAAAAGAATTGAGGACTATACTAAGTTAATTCAAAACCTTAGCGGTTCAATGTGGCAAATTGAGCTTTTTATGAAATCAAGAGCTCCTCAGGCTACAGAAAAAATAGATTTTGAACAATCAGAGGAGGAGAGAAGAAAGGCTGAAAGAGCAGCAGAAGCAGCGAGAAATAAAGCGGAACGAGAAGCAGAAGCCCGTCGCCAAGCTATGGAAAGGCAGCGAGCATTGCAGTTGTCTATTGACCAAATAAATGAGCAATCACTACGTGGGCAGTTGTCTCGAGATGAACAGGAAGTAGCTTCTATTCGCGATAAATATGCTAAGATCAGAGAAGAAGTCAGGAAGTTCTATGCTGATCCAAAAAACAAAGGGTTAAAGGTTGATACTGGAAGACTGAAAGGGAATGAGGATTTTGAAATAAGTGAACTCCAATTTAGGCAAGGGACTAAAAGAATTTCTGAAGACCTAGCTGAACAAAAGGCTCTTGTTGATGAATACAATAACTATTTAGCGAAAACGTCAAAGGAAGAAGCTGATAAAAGATTCTCCGAACAATTATCAATTATTAAAAATTTTAAAAAAAACATTCAAAGTGAATATGAAGATCTGATAGCTCTTGAAAAGAGTGCTTCTTTAAGCGGATTTACAGGTTCCGCATCTGAACTGACTCAGGCTCAAAAAGAGAGAGCAGATTATTATAAAAAGTATCTAGAATCCTTGAATAAAGAAGAGAGATTGAGATTACAAGAGGAATTTGTTTCAGCTTTAAATCTTTCTAAAGGTCATAATCAGAAGCTGCTTGACATTGAAAAAAAGTACAACGATGCAAGATTAGTTTTAGGAAAAAATGCTACCAAGGAGCAGTTGGAAGAATTAAATAACCGTCATAATGAAGAAATAAGTGCAGGAGTTATGGCAGGCCTTCAAAAGGAGGTTCAGTGGGAAAAGACTTTCTCAACCCTTCAATATTTGAGTAAATCGGCAACTAACAAATCTTTAAAGGATATTCAGGATAGACTTAATAAGGAATTAAGTAGTGGAAATTTAATTAAGGAACATTATGAAGATTTAATCGGCCAAGTGAATTCAGCTAGAATTGAACTTAACCTACAAAAATCTTGGATCGCTAGCACAGATGCCATTAAAGCTTACATAGATCTACTAAGAAAAGCCAAAAAAGAAAGTAAGTTGGAGGCGAATATACCTGTATTGAAAAATGAGGTCTTTGGAGCTCTATCAAGCGACATTGGTAATGCGTCACAACTAGTGAGCACCCTTACTGATTCCTTTGCGACTCTAGGAGTCGGTAGTGAAGATTTACAGGAAACTTTAGGTAAGGTTGGAGGCGCGCTTGGTGACTTGAGTAATCTTGCAGGAGCTATAGCAACAGGTAATCCGGTGGCTATAGTAACAGCCTCAATTAAGGCATTAACTTCAGTAATTGATATTTTCAATACAAAAGACAAAAAGCTACAAAAACAGATTGATAAATATCAAGAACAGCTATATAGCTTAACTAAGTCATACGATAGACTTCAGCGAAGTATCTCCAATTCCGTAGGTGAATCGTTTTACTCAGACAGCGAAAAAGCTATAAATAACCTGAAAGAACAACAGCAGAAACTTCAGGATATGGCAAAGGCTGAAGAAGATAAAAAGAAGACCGATAAAGATAAAGCAAAATCTTTCAGGGATGAGATGGATAAGATCGATCAGGAGATTGAGGATATCCGCAAAAGCATCACAGAGTCTTTAGTTCAAACTTCATTCAAGGAACTTTCAAATGAACTCGCGGATGCATTAGTTTCTGCATTTGAAGCAGGAGAAAGTGCTATTGATGCTATGGATGATACTTTTGACAAGTTTATAAAAAATGCTTTAGCAAATAGTCTTAAGCTAAAGATGATTGAGCCAATTGTAAATGATATGGTTAATCAGGTTTCACAATATATGCTGGCTAATGATAACAGTCTTATTGGTTTCAATTTCGATTCCTGGAGAGATAAACTTGGGGAAGCGTCGAAAGGATTCACAAATGCAATGGAAGAAGCATATAAGGGATTAGGGTTATCAAAAGATAGTAGTTCAACTTATTCAACATCCCTAAGCGGAGCTTATGCCAGAGCAAGCCAAGAAAGTATTGATCTGCTTGCCGGGCAAACGGGTGCAATGAGATCACATTTATCAGAATTAATTCAGCTTCAAAAAAACACGGACATGACCTTAAAACAATGTGTAGATGCAGCTCAATCTCATTTGACACAGCTGATTCTCATTGAACGAAACACACGTGTTACAGCAGATAATGCAAGTAACTATTTACCCTATCTCAAAGGTATTGAAGCCAATACAAAAGGAAACTTAGATATGCAGTTAAGGGCTGCAGGGAAATTTGGATTTTAATGGAAGAGCTTAAAAAATACATATTGGCATCATTGAGTTGCGATTTTGGAGTAAATGGGGTGAAGACCGCAAATAGCGTTAAGGATTTAATTTCATTACTCAAATCTTCGCAAGGGATAGAGTTCTGCATGGAAAATAGCTTTCCATCATTAGATATCCTGAAGGTATATGAATCAGAACTACTTGCGTCCGGAGTATACCTGCAAGGTAAATACAGCCTTGAGAATCCAAACTTAGTAATTGCCTTTGGAGGAACAATCGGTATTCATTTAGATGGTTACACCGTATGCCAGGTATATGGCACAAACGATGCTCAGATAAATGTATTTGGAAATGATAGTTCTATAGCAATGGTGGAAGTTCACGGTGATGCAAATGTATTTGTGCAGCAGCTTGATGAGTCTTCAATTAACGTATTTCAGAAATCATGACCTCACAATACAAACTAAATAATAACGACCTGTATACAATCTTCGGAGTTGTGGTGGAAGGAGGAAGTAATTCCTTCCTTGCATACCCTTCCCGTAAAGATTCGATGACTCATGATTTCACTGATAAGAATGGGTTGGATATTGATTTGCAAGATCCGCGGTTTAATTCCCGTGAGTTCACGCTTAATTGTGCATTAACCGCAAGTTCGGTTGAGGACTTCTGGACGAAGTATAATGCTTTGTTCACTGAGCTTTCCAATAGTGGAACTCATAAACTATCAATCACAGATCTAGGTAAAGATTATAGGGTGTATTACAAAGAGCAGCGTAACATTCGCAAGCTTACTCCATTATCCGGAAAGCCAGAAGTATGGATAAAGTTTGATTTAGTTTTTGGAGAGGCTAACTGGACAGACAACATTGAATCAGTTTACCTGATTGATCACGATGGCAACTACCTAATTCAGTAAGACATGATAACGATCAAAAGAGGGATATCAATTATTGCTGTTGTAGAGCCTATGGATACGGTTACTCAAGAGAAAGAAGTATCAGGAGGAAATTTCATTAATCTTTCTTTTGAGCTGCCATATTATAGAGAGTTCAAAAGGATGGACTATGCAGAGATCCTTGGAGAAACATATTACTTAACTCAGATTCCAACAGTTAGCAAAGAAGGGAAAAGGGATTACCAATATACGCTGTCTATGGAAGGGGAACAGTGTAAGCTCGGCCGGGTTGAATTTCTCCAAAGCAATCTGATTGGTCAGTACTTCAAAAACCCATTTTTCATTAATGATAAGGCAGAGACATTCATGACTTTGCTATTGCGAAATATAGAAAGAGTTTTCCCTGGTGAAGGTTGGAAGCTTGGGTATGTTGTAGATAGCGAAATAAAGAATATTTCCTTTGAAAATCAAAACTGCCTTGAAGCCTTATCTACCCTGGCGGAAGCATTCGATACAGAATGGTTAATTGAAGGGCGGACGATCCATCTATACAGAAAACAAAGTGCAACTGGCTTAGTGATGAAACAGGGAGAAGGAGAAGCTCTCTATTCTCTTGAAAAGAAGCCTCAGGACAACAGCAATATTGTAACTAGGCTTTATGTATATGGCTCAGATAAAAACTTACCTAATCCATACAGAAGAGGTCTGACAAGGTTAACCGTTGGAGACCTTCCTTATATAGAAAGACAGATAGAGGAATACGGCATCTGGGAAGACAGTATGACTTTTGATGATATATTTCCAATGAACTTAGGAACAATCACATCCGTAGATTCGGGGAACATACTAAGGTTTACAGATGCTAATTTTCCTTTTGATATTAACTCTCAGTTGATCCCGGATGTTAAAGCTAAGCTTTCATTTCAAATAGGGCAGTTGGCAGGATATGAGTTCGAAATCAGCAGCTATAATCATACCACCAAGACTTTTACGATAAATAAAAATACACAGGATAAAGCTTGGGAAGTTCCAAATGCTGATATAAAGCCGGAGGTAGGAGATACTTTTTTTGTATTCGATATCAGAATGTCAAATGCATGGGTTACCGCTGCGGAACAGACGTTGAGACAGAAAGCTATTGAATATATGGATCAGCGAAATGATCCATCAGAAAATGATACATACTCTGTAGTCTGTAACCCTCTTTATTTCAAAAGAACAGGGAAAACTTTAAGAATTGCAGACAGCGTCACTATTGAAGAACCTGATATGGGAATATTGACACAAAAGAGAATAGTAAAGTTATCGAGAAATGTCAGACAGCCTTTCATATATACATGTGAACTGGCTAACAGACCTAAGAAAAATGTAATGGTAAAACTTTTACAACAACTATAAAATGGCAGATGAACATGTAAAAAAGAAGCTCATTGAGCTGGAACCATATCCATCAGATCAAAAAATCAAGTCATCAGACTTGATCTATGTCTGGAATACAGACTCTGCAAAGCTACAGAAGGCAAATATCAATCAAATGCCTTTCGGATCAGGCGGAGGTGGTGGTGGCGTCACAACTTTAGTCGGCAGTCCTTTTAAAGTATCTCTGGGAGATGACCAGGTAACTATTGAAGGGTCAAACACCATCATATCAGATGTTCGTTTGCTGGGTAAAAAGGATTATCCAATTAGCACCACACAGCTTCAGAATGCGACCTTCAGAAAAGGTGAGGTAGCATATAATGAGATTGATGGAACGGTTACTATCCTTGATTTCAGATTAAATGCAGGAGAGGAAGTTGTTTTATACCCTGATGGTATGCAAGGATCTGGCGGTGGCGGTGGAAATCTTCAGCCAATCATGGATAGGCTTACAGAAATAGAATCTATAGTGTCAGTTTTTAAACCTACGGTTAGTGGGACTAATAATGCACGGGTATGGTGGGTTGGTGGTTTACCGCTTCCGGCCGGATGGGAAGAGGACGCCGAATGGAGAGATTACCTTCCACTAGCTGTAGCTCCATCCGAGTCAGGAAAAGTATATGGATCAAACTCTGTGACTTTAAAGTCTAATCAGCAAGGCAGTTTTGGGGTTAAAGCTGTAAGTGATCGCTCTGCAGGGAGTTCACGAAATAACACAATTTGGAACTTATCATTTCTTTCAAATGGCACCTGGAGAATGTTAACAGGTGGCTCAGGAGCTAATGTTGATATAGGACCCATTACAGTTAATCTATCGGATGCATCCACGCCAATAGATATTAGACCTAAGAGTAAAGGTGGAATGTGGATTAAATATGTAGGAGGATAATATGGCCTTAGAAGAATATAATAGATTTTCAGATCAAGACAGGATTGCAAGAGATGCCAATTTAGAAATAACAGAAGCGTTTTTCCCACCTTATTTTGAAAGCCTGCAATTGTTGGATATTGGCGACAACGATCCGGCCAAAGTAGGAGCAATAGCTACATTCAAAGATGGCACTAAGACTAATCTTGCAATCTATCAAGGTGGTGGTACTTGGACAGTAGGGACAGGATATACAGATGCTGAGATCGATGCAATGATCACTGCAGCTAAGAACCGGGCTAATCATACGGGGACTCAGGCTATCAATACTATTGAGGGGCTTGAAGCTGCTTTGGATGGAAAGATTTCCACCAGCGAAAAAGGAGCTTCAAACGGTGTTGCTACTTTGGATGGCGGCGGAAAAGTCCCGGCTAATCAACTTCCTAATTCAGTAATGACAGTCGAGGGACAGTGGAATGCATCGACTAATACACCAACGCTAAGCAATGGTACGGGTAATGCAGGAATGGTGTATGAAGTTACAACTGCGGGTACTGTTAACCTAGGAGATGGAAATATTACTTTCAAAGTTGGGGATTGGGCGGTATACGGTGCTGATGGCAAGTGGTATAAGTCCGTTAACAGCAATGAGGTTACATCTGTTAATGGTAAGACTGGATCTGTTATTATTGCACCTGGTGATCTTGATGTTTCCAATGGACTATTCATTGTGGGTAATTCTTCCGGTAAAGGCGGAACCAGGAAGATATTACCTAGCGACATGGGTTTAACATCAGGAGGTGTATTATACGCCCTTAGTCCTTCAGTCTGGAGCGAACTTTTTGCATCAGATAATGCTACTCCCAGCACTGTTGCCATTCGATCTGCTGCATCATCAAGTTCCCCTGGGGAAATAAAAGCAGGTCCCGCTATCAATCCGGAAGGTCTTGTTCGGCTAGATCAGATGAATACGGCATTGGCTGGGAAAGCTCCAGCGAATAGCGAAACGCTTCAAAGTGTTATTTCCCGTGGTAATGTCATTGATCCAGGAGATCCTAGCGCATTTGCGTGGAATCGTAGTGATGGACCCGATAATAAATGGGGCTTAAAGTATGACCCAACCTATAAAGGAATGAATTTCGTTAGGTACGGCCTTCAGGATGGGGTTCTGTTTTTAAGGGACGTCAACAATTATGTAGGAATAGGAACAGTTGTTCCGGCGTATAAATTACATGTAAACGGTGACTTTGGGGTAGGCAATATGTACACTGAAGGTGCTTTAAGATTTTTTAATCCTTCAGGAAATACCAACACTCGCAGACATTGGTTACAAGCTAATGCAAATACCAATGGTGACTTTTCAATCTACTCACAAAATAACGATGGATCTGGCAACAGATTTGATTTTTATATCTCACCTCTTGGTAATATTGGACTCGGTACTGTAGACCCAACCGCAAAATTAGAGGTCGCCGGGGCTATTAAAACGTCTGATAAAACCAGAAGTGCATTATTAAGCTACACAGGTACAAGTGGTGTTGTAGGAACGGAATCGAATCACCCATTGGATATCTGGACAAATTCATCTTCGAAGATGACAATTTTGCCAAATGGGAATGTCGGTGTTGGGACAAACAATCCATCAGCTAAATTGGATGTAAATGGTGCTGTAAATACGGCTGGATATGTTCAATCCAGTTTAGGTTTCACAGCCTACACCACTGCCAATGTTAATGCCGTGTATAGACCAACAGGAATAACCTTTGCAACCGCCGCCAATACATATGCCACAATCGATGCTAATACCAGTGGAGGGATAACTATACGTACAGCTGATGGTTCTGCAACTGCTCAACCTCGTATGACTTTTTTAACTCCAAGTGGAGCAACGGCCAGATCAGTTATGATCGCCGGAAGAGCTTATTATAACGCAAGTTACACAGGCTCTTTTGAGGCTAATGACTTAATAACTAAAGCATACGTTGATGATAAAGTTCAACTGATAACATTGCGTGCAACAATAAGCGGAGGTGTGGCCGTCTTGGATGGCGGTGCAGTGGAATCCGGATACCGATATATGGTTCAGGGAGCATCTTTATATAACGGCACAACTCCTGAATTTTTATCGCTTTCAAAACTTGCTATTCAGGCAGGAACAACGGGTAATGTTGTAGCGCAATATGAAACTACATTCGCAGACAATGGGAAAGATGTAGAAGTATTGATTTTGAAGATTAAAATATAAGGAGGGGAAATGGCAGATAGAAGATTGCAATATGCGGATGAGATAACCTTAGCAAGAATTGAGCTTATGCATCCAAAAATTAGAGAGGAGGTAAGAGAAATATATCTCCAGATTAATACAGCCCTACCAAAAGGGGTTAGATTAAGATTGTCTCAGACTCTCAGGACATTCAAAGAACAGGATGAATTATTCAACAAACGTCCTAAAGTCACTAATGCAAAAGGAGGGCAGAGCATTCATAATTACGGATTAGCCTTTGATATAGTTATTCTTTATGATAAGGATAGTAATGGATCTTTCGAAACGGCAAGTTGGGCTTTAGACATAAATTTCATGAAGGTTGTTAATTTTTTTAAATCAAAAGGTTGGACATGGGGCGGAGATTGGAAAAGCTTTAAAGACTACCCACACTTTGAAAAGACATTTGGTAATACATGGCAATCTTTGATTGTGAAAAAAAGTGCAAAAGATAGTAATGGTAATTATTATGTGATTTTATAATGAAAGAAAACGAAGACTACATCGGGAATAGGGTAAACGACTTAGGTAAGATTTATAAATGGATTAAGGATAATCCTATGGCTTTTTTGTGTTCAGTTATGACGGTAATTGCTTTCTTATTCATTTGGCTATTCGTAGACGCTAAGAATGAGAATATCCGCATAACACAGCAGATGAGCAAGCAGATAACCGATGAAGTCAGAAGACAGGTGCCTATATCTGTGAGGGAGCAATTGCAGCCGATTAAAGATAGTGTGGATAACACCAAGTCTAACATAGATAAATTAATAGAAAGGGTGACAAAATGAAGAGAATAGCATTGTTTATAATCGTAATGGCAGCCACTACGGTAATGATATCATCTGGAACTGCTGGTGAATTGGAAAGAAGTCCTAATGTAGAGATGATAAAAAGTATGAATGAGCTTAAAAACTCTGTTGATTCATTAACTAGAATATTGAACCATGAGTAGTAAGTTATTGATATTATTGGCCATGCTCACACTTTCAGGGTGTGGCCTATTCCGTAAGTCATCAAAGAAATCTGAAAAGGTATCATTTGAAGTATCTCAAAAAAAGGATAGCATTTCTAGAGAAAGTATTAAGACTGATTCAATAGGCAAGAACTTATCTATCGATAAAGGGACGATAGTTACTGAAATTGAGAGAACGACTATTACCGAAAAGAAAGGCGGCACTATCAAAGGATCAATTCCTTTAGAGAGAATTCCAAAGGGCTTAGAAATATTACTGAAAGATTCAGCTGGCACAAAAATATCATTAATGTTAGATTCAATATCAAATCAATTGAACGTCCGAGTTGATCAGCCAGGAGAAAAAACAACAATATCTGAAAAGATTCACCACACTGAAAATAAAAATAAAACAGATCAACAGGAGAGCAGAACTAATAATGAAATTAACAAGGAAGCTACTGTGAATAGCCAGGGTAGAAAAAAGGTGTCGTTATCACAGATTAGTAAAGAAAGTGAACCGGATAACTGGAGTTTTATATTTTGGTGGATTGGGATAGGTTTAGGGGTTGTAGTTGTTATTTGGGGAATAAAAAAGTTTATATTTAATTAGCATAATTTATAACTTATCAGAATGGTGTTCATAAAGCCAAGTTATCATTTGATCTACTATTTCATTAAGTCCATCAAGCGGGAAAGTACTGTACTCAAACAACATAAAATGATTTGTTCTATTGAAATTCAGTTCTTTGAATTGACAATAAACTCCTGAATCTGGATGAATGCAAATCCACAATCTATCTGTCGTATTGTATTCAATTATAAAATGTTGCATATAAGAGCTTTTTTAGGCTAAAAGCTCTTATCAAAACTATATTAGACATAAAAGTTTATATAGTCCCATTATCGGACATTTAGAATATGTATGCAATATAACACAATTATAACAAACCTGATATAAATTTTAAAATACTAGCGAGGAAATATCCTCGCTACTACAGTAATCAATAAATAATCGCTAAATTAGGTAGATGTGTGATAAAGAGTATAAACAATTCTAAACTAATAATAATTCACTTATTTTCCAAAGCCTCTTTTAATTTTATGAGCATCAAATAAGAAGGACATTTATTAAGCTCCTTCTTCCAACTTTCACAAGCATTAAAACTCACTCTTAGGAATTCTCTTACATTAGTAACATACATGTGTGGTGCAATCCTTATCTCTGTGGGTAGATCTTGGGATTCAAAGAGTTGTTTCAGTTCTTCTAAGGATGTCATAACTTATTAGAATGGTGTTCATAAAGCCAAGTTATCATTGAATCTATTATATCACATAATTCATCTATAGGGTTTGTGCTGTATTCAAATATATTGAATTCATAAGTTCTTCTGAAGTAGTATTGTTTAAACTGGCAATAAACTCCGGTATCAGGATGAATACATATCCAGAGCTTGCTATTTTCATTATAATCAAGTTTAAATGTTTCCATCAAAATAGACGAAAACAAATATTGTTCCGTTTGTCGAGTTAAAAATTATTTATTGAAAATAATAATGGCGAGATAAAAACCTCGCCATTATCCCCAATATTTTAAAGATAGATGATTTAAAATTATAACATCACTAATATAATAATGTTTTAACACATATAAAAGAAAAGCGAGGTTGAGGCCTCGCTATATATTCCTGAAAGTGGTGTCTCTACCTACCACAGGATTAAGTTGATTTAAATTTATTCCCACTTATAAAAAAGCGAGGTGGGGAAAATCCTCGCTGTTTATTTAACCATTTAAATAGGTGATATTATCTAAAGTGCCGCTAAGGTATGTAATAAAAATGTTATAATTACTTTTTGCTAAAAAAAATGACGAGAATCATTAAATCCTCGTCATAAATCAACCTTTTAAAGGGTAATTTGAACTAAAAACAACGTAATATACTAAAAAAAATTCTATGATTTTTGTTAAATTTCGGTAAACTTGGGGAGTCCAACAGTAAAAACTGAACCTTTTTCTAAAACACTTTCTATTTCTACTATGCCTTTATTTCGTTCGATAAGATCTTTACATAATACAAGTCCAAGTCCTGCTCCGGGTTCATCTTCAGTCCCTATAGATTTTTGTTGAGAAACACTAAACAGTAGCTTTGATTTAAGAGAATTTATACCAATTCCCTCATCCTGAATATGGATTCTAATGTACTTTTCATCAACAGAGGAATAAATGTTAATAGTACCTGATACGTAACTAAATTTTATAGCATTACTAATTAAATTACGAAATATTATAATAGTATGATCTTTATCAGCAAAGATATACTGTTGGTCAGGAATCTTAACATTGACTTTCAGTTTCTTTGTCTGCATTTTATCCAAGAAGGATTTCACTATATCCATTATTAAGGGATATAGTGAAATTTGAGTAGAATAAATTTTAATCCCATTTAAATTAATACTTCCCCATTTAAGAAAGTCATCTAATGATTGATTTTGATGTACAATCTGTTGATAGATTTGGTCTATATATTCTATTGACGTATTATTATTAATAGTTTCTTCACGTAGCATTAGTACTAAAGATTCTAAACTTGCAAAAGGGCTTTTGATATCGTGAGCAATTATAGAAAATATTTTTTCCTTGTCTAAATTCAATTCTTGTAGACGTTGACGTTGTTTTTCAATCATGTCAGTATTATTATATATAATCTGCAGGAAGAAATTTACGATAATAACTATGAATATGAGCGCATTTGTAATGTTGAAGATTGCACGTGATTTTGGGACTAATTGTTCTGCAGGTATATCTACAGGTAATAGATTAAGAATTGCAATTGAGGAAGCTACTGCTATACAGAAGATTAAATGTAGCCGGCGGTCATTATAGAGTAACATAGAGGCAATCATAATACAAAGTAGAAAATATTCACCTCCATTTTTGTATAATAATGCTCCGATAAAAAAGAAAAAAAAATTACTGATTAAAAGTGTTGCTTTAGCGGAGTTGTGCTTCATATGATGTTGTAGAATAATAACAATTACCGAACATATGGTATTTGAAATATTTATAGCTGACAACAAATATCTCTGATCGAAAAGGTTTATAATAGAAAAACCAATTGTCGGAACTAAGCAAAATGTTGCGATAAGATTAATCATCATTACACGCTTCATTTCAATATAGGACATATCAGAATATACTCCCAAGTATGTGAACTTTTTCCAATATTTTAGAATGGCATTCATAACATACAGTAATAATTTTTCAAAGGAATTAGGGGCATAAAAACAATCAATAATTGTTAATCAAAGCTAATTTTTTCAAAACTAAAAAATTACAATCATAATATATGTTAAGAATAAAAAATTGAATTATGAAATTAGATGGCTGCTTGTAATCAAGAGGAATAAACAAGTAAAATTTGTAATAACTTAAGGGAAGCGAGGAGGGTTAGATCCTCGCTTAAACACTAACTATAAGCCTACTAGGACGGAGTTCTATAATAAACTTAATGAAGTTGCTAAATTAAAGCGAGATATTTCTACCTCGCTTAAGTGTTAACCAATATTGCAATATGATATTGTAAAAGTAATAATTGAATTCATCATTTTTAAGTGTATAAATACTGTAAATTACAGATATTAATACCTGTTTATTAACAGTATTGTTTACTAATCATAACTTATATATAACTTCGTTAAAATTTTTAATCATATGGTAGTCGTATTACTTTTGTTTGGGATTATCATCGTTATATGTTTGATATCGATATTAGTCCTACTGATTCAAGCTTATAAGAATCAGGATTATTAAAAAATATTACTCTCACCATTCATTAACCTAAGTAAAGGCAGTTAATTTTTTAGCTGCCTTTTATTGTAACATTTTATTCTGCCTCTTGTATAAATACTAAAAAACTTAGTAATTTTGACGTGCTATGAATAATTTTATGTTGAACAAGCAGAGGGAAGATGCTGCGATGCCTGCTAATTTTGAGATTCTAATTAAGGAGGCAAGGGTTAGTGGATATTGGATATATCATAAGTCAGCTGGCAAGTGGTATACGCCTGAGGAGTTTCAAGAGGTTGCAAGGGAATTGTATTCACGTGAGAGGGATGGAAAACGTAATAATTCAAGCGATTTTGCAGTTCGAGATCCATATTCTGGATTAAATGACCGGGTGAGGTGGGTGGATCAAATGAATACTGAGCTTCAGACCTTCAAAAAGAAAATTGATGAATATTTCCAAGTGCAATTGAAAAAGAAAAAGTGATGAAAGACTTGACTCCTTATCGCATTAACGCCATGCTCAATTATAACAGGACTCGGCGCACTGTATTAGTTGAAATAAGGCCAGGGAATATGGCCCCGAATACCTATACTTTATTTAATAAGGAAAAGACTTCAATGTATGTTTTTCGTAAGGATGATGACGAATGGTTACAGCATTACGGACAGCCTTTTGAAACAGATCTATTTTATGCCATAACGCAAATGCTGGATGAAATAGATCAAGATATTAATGGAATTGGTATAGATGTTGTTAGTTAAAATTTATCCTATAAATCTTACTTTTTGATATTTATTTTTTTTGTATAAACTATGAAAAAGATTGATTTAACTTTTACTGAATTTCAATACTTAGTTTTGGATGGAGATGACCTCCCTTTATTTACTTTTTCGGACAGAATGGAGGCGGAAAAATTTAAGGACGAGTGCTCTAATCCAAATGATTTTTATACTATTCTAAAAATACCAGTAAATCCAAACTGGAAGGTTATAAAATAAAGAAGGTCGTTTTTTAACGACCTTCAAACTAGATAAGAGAGAAACAATGGTTATGAAGGTACTTTTCTAGTATTTTCCCTTTCCCATACACGATGGCCTTTCATTGTTTTAATAAAATCTTCAATAAGGTTTCCGTCGGATTCAAAAATAACTCCTGAATCTTTATTTTTACTAAGATAAGTTCCATCAATAAGTTTTTCAGCACCAGTGGCAAAAGCTATTGCTTTACAGTGGCGGAAGCCCTCGTTAATAAAATGCAAATAATCTGGTTCGTCTTGTAATACACTTACAGAATCTCCTTCAGGTGTATAAAATGCATCATAACACACAGAGGCCTCTGTTAAATATGAAAATTCTATATCTGCAGTTCCACCTTCTTTAAACTTGACCTTTCCTACATTTGTGGAAATTAATACAGCTTCAGCTCCTTCTTCTTCAAGTGCAGTTTTCATCTTATCGATAGATTTTTTTGATACCCCATCCGCAATTAGAAATGCTACTTTTCTAGTTTCAATGGTTCCCTCTCCTGGTTTGGTTTTCATGCTTAATGCAGCAGATTTTTCAACTTCCGGTTTAGGAGTTTTAATAGGATATTCCGGATGATTTTGTCTTGCAAATTGTAGAGTCAGTTCATCCAATTCAGAAGCAGGTTCAATTCCCAAATTAGCACCTACACGTGCAGCTAATTCTTTATCAATTTGATTAAGTATTGCTAATTCTCTTTTGCGAACATCAACGGAATTAACTTTAGACAATTCAAAACTATAAGCATTAATCATGTGTTCCTGCTCTGGTTTCGATTGAGAATTAAAGAATAATCTAGCTTGGGTAAAATGATCTGCAAAAGAAGTAGATCTACGTCTTACTTTTTTGCCATCAACCTTTTCTTCATGACTTTTAAATCCATCTTCCCCTTTTAACATGGCGTGATAAGGACAACCTCCACCAAGACTATTAGGAAAATAGCTAACATTTCCTTTAAGAATATCCTGTCTTCCAAAACCATCCTTTTGATTGTTAAATTTACCATTCACTGAACGATTAATAGGAATCTCATGAAAATTAGGTCCACCAAGACGGTAGTTTTGAGTATCAGCATATGAAAATACTCTTCCTTGTAAAAGTGGATCATTTGTAAGATCTATTCCGGGAACGATGCGACCTGGATCGAAAGCAATCTGTTCTGTTTCTGCAAAGAAGTTTTCCGGATTTCTGTTTAAAGTCATAGTTCCGATTATTTCCACCGGAACTAATTCTTCGGGGACAATTTTCGTAGCATCTAATAAATCAAAAGAAAATTTATGTTCATCCTCTTCAGGGACAAGCTGTACACCCAAATCCCATTGTGGAAAATTTCCTTTTTCAATATTCTCCCATAAGTCACGACGATGGAAATCGGCGTCAAATCCCGATATTTTTTGTGCTTCATTCCATGCCACTGAATGAACTCCTAATTTTGGTTTCCAATGAAACTTTACAAATGTTCCTTTACCTTCTGCATTCACAAATTTAAATGTGTGAACTCCAAAACCTTCCATCATACGAAACGATCTTGGAATAGCTCTATCAGACATGGTCCACATAACCATGTGAGCCGCTTCCGGCATCAAGGATATAAAATCCCAAAAAGTATCATGAGCAGAAGCAGCTTGAGGCATTTCATTATTCGGTTCCGGCTTAACTGCATGAACAAGATCTGGAAAATTCATAGCATCCTGTATAAAAAATACAGGAATATTATTTCCTACCAAATCATAATTACCGTCTTCAGTATAGAACTTAACAGAAAAACCTCTAACATCTCGAGCTAAATCAGTAGACCCTTTAAATCCTGCAACTGTTGAAAACCTAACAAATAGTGGTGTTACAGTACCTTTCTTAAGAAATGAAGCTTTAGTATATTTAGAAATATCTGCTGTAGCTTCGAATATTCCATGAGCTCCAGATCCCCTTGCATGAACTACTCTTTCAGGGATTCTTTCTCTGTCGAAATGAGCCATTTTGTCCTGATAGATGAAATCTTCTATCAAAGCAGGCCCACGCTCGCCTGCTTTTAGCATATTGTTGTTGTCCTCTATTGGAACACCATCATTTGTGGTGAGAAGGCGCCCATTATTATCAATGACATGATCATCAATTTGCTGTACTTTTTTGTTCTCTCTTTGGTTTTTCATAGTTATTATAATTAGCCTTTATGATAGTAGACCATTTATAAACAATCTATGAAGCGTAAAGTTTCCGAGTTTGGGTATTATATAGAAGTTCGTATAAAACTTCTATTGATTCTGATTGTTTAGAATTTATGTGTAAATACTGAAAATATTACAGATATTGAAGAATTTGAGGTGTGGCTTTAATAGCTGAAATGTCTGTATAAATATACAATTTAAATAAACATTGAATATGAAAGAAATTACTCGGGATCAGATTAAAAGCAAAATAGAAGAATTGAAGGAGGATTTCATTAAGTTAAATCCTAAAATGAAAGGGTTATCTTCTGATGAGATTTACAATTCATATTTATACGATAATCAACTTGAAGTACCATTATCTGGTGATGGAGAATCTGCAGAATGGAGGATTAAAAGTAGAATTGAAATGGAGGAATTACAACCTGAAAAATTTAAAAAATTTTTAAAAAATAAGGAGTAAGACTTAGCTTACTCCTTAACTTGGTAATTACATTCATGCATGTAAAGCATTTCATCAACAAGTTTTTCTATTGCAGTGTTTTTATTCAGGAGATTTCCAGAAGTAAGCCGGGTTATGAGTAATAACATTATTTTTTAAATATTTATTACTGTCTTTCTCAAATCCACTTGGGATTAAAGAGATGAATTGCAAATCTTTATCTGCTGGCCGGTATCTACTCTC
This sequence comes from Sphingobacterium spiritivorum ATCC 33861, assembly GCF_000143765.1. Taxonomy (GTDB): domain Bacteria; phylum Bacteroidota; class Bacteroidia; order Sphingobacteriales; family Sphingobacteriaceae; genus Sphingobacterium; species Sphingobacterium spiritivorum. The sequence goes on from NZ_GL379770.1 coordinate 244,639, forward strand.
TGTATTAAATTGGCTTTTGTTTGTGCATTGAATCCAATATAAATTCTTTGCCATATAGTAATCCAAATACCAAAGTTTAGTTACTTTAGTCTCAGCATTTAGCTTCATTGATTGATTGTTTTTTAATCCCTCCCTGACTTCTTCAATGCTTAGTAAATTATTATTGTCATCCATTACAAAAGCACCATGCGAAGGATCCATCCATAGCCATTTTTTTAATGTTTCAGAATATACACTATTGATTACATGACAATCTGTATCTTGGTCATCTTTTGGCATACATGTGACATATCTGGATTTAAATCCCATCGCAAGGTAAAGTTCATTTAGTGTCATGGCTTTATGTCTACAATTAATTCCTTTTCCTGTCGACTTGTGGTAGTTATAGAAATCAATGGCATCAAATTCACACAAAGCCCAATTGCTTCCGTCATACTTAATGTTATTAGCAACAAATAGCATAATATTTCGGATTTTAGAAATTTCATCTCCACTTCCAGCTATAGAATCCAAATTGAAGAAATTTTTGACCTCAACTAAATTCCGATTATTTGAGTCTTCATATTTAAATACCGGCATAGATTCATAATTTTCCGAAAGATAATTTCCTGACTGTTGTAATAAGAATAGTTTATCATATTGCTTCAATTGGCTGAACGCTTTAATAAACTTGGTTTCCTTACGGATATTATTTAAATCAGCATCGTTCAAAGCATTTTGATAATCAGTATATCCCCATTTAATTGATTTTTCGAAACTTGTGATAGCTTGTTTTTTTTGATTAAGTAATGATTGTAAACATGCAAGGTTATAGTACACATTTGCATATATTTCTGTGATAGTGGGTTTAAAATCTTGCTTTTCTTTCTCAGATAACTGTAAAGTATCTAATGTAGCAGCTATTTTATCTAAAATTGCTGCTGCTGTATGATAATCTTTTGCTGGATAATGGGTGTTATACTCTTGCTCTAACTTTTTAAAGTCTGAAAGAAATTTATTCCATTTTGGAGAACTAGTTTGCGCAAACGAGCTAAATGTTAGAAATGCTATCAGAAAAAATGTAATTAAAAATTTCATTCGACTTAAGGGTTATAATAATTGATTAGACTTATAGATATAAATATATATTTTTTTAAAATATTACTCAAATTGCTGTCGGATTTTTATGACACATACTCCCTCAGATAGTACCCAAACCAAAACCAGTCTTCCGGCTTGATCGTTTCTCCCGGCTTTGGTGTGAACTCAATGTATTCCCTGTCTTTATTAGTGCCCTTGACAACATCGCAGCGCATAGCTATACCCTGAGCATATATATTAGTAGTTATTGCTTCGTCGATTATTTGGACGATCTTTTCTTCTGATATTCTCATTTCGATAGTATAATTTAAATTGTTGGTGTGTGGTTACGGGTTTCCGTAAGTTAATTTTGATTGTTTTAGTATTTTTATTTTTGATATTTGATTAATAAGATGGAAGGATATTATGATAAAAAAATTAGGAATTTTGCTACTATTGGCAGAATATCCGTTAATTTTATTTGGATTTTAACTTTATTGTCAATTTTGAACAATTTTACGAATTGGTTTAGTGAATATGATGATATACAAGAAGAGTATGTTGAAAATTTTAAAACAATATTTATGATTTCTCTTTATACATGCTTTCCTATGACTGGAATTATTTGGTTATTGCGAACAAATAAATCAGATAATCAATAAAATAATAATCCGTGTGTTATCCTCCATCTATATAAGCAAGTAAGAGAGATTTTATAAGGGTCAAAATAGTTGTAGTTGGTTAGTGTGCCTACGGATGCGATCAATAGCACTTTGATAGTACTCCTGATCCAGTTCACAAGCTGTTAATTCATATCCGTAATCGTGACATGCGATTGCTATACTGCCTGAGCCGAAGTGAGTGTCAATGATCTTATAGCCTGGTTTAGCATATTTATCTAACAACCACTTGTAAAGAGCAACGGGTTTTTGATGGGGATGTATTTTATCAATTCCAGTTTCAGATTCTTTTCGAGCTCCATCCCATGAGTGACGATATATAGCTGCCGGAATTTTTATGCTTGTTGCTGCAATCTCAACTTGTGATGAAAACGAAGTTTTATCAGACATTTTTTTATCCCAAACAATTAGATAGTTGGTAGGAGGAAAGAATTGGGTATAATAATTCCACCCCCATACTATCCAATTCTTACTTACTCTAATTAACTCATTGAAATATTTTTCATCAGGAATAGACTCGTTCTGATATGAGCCCTTATACTTATCGGCAGTGTTCTTACGTTTTTTCCAATCAGGTCCAATCCCATAAGGAGGATCCACAATTGCCAAATCGAAGTACTTCTCAGGATAGCGAGACATCATAACCATGTTGTCTTCGTTAGTTATTGTTAGTTTATCGGTTAAGTTCATCATGCAGTCTATCTTTTAATTGATTCCGGCAGAGCTAAATCATCATTAAGCTCGCAGCATATAACATTTGCGCCTAATTCCACCATTTCATCTATAATATCTCCTTTTCCTGAACTCGGCTCAAGCACTGTTTTACCTGTCAATTCATATGGGGCAAGCATTTGATGTATCACCTCTTTTGGTGTAGGGAAAAAATCTTTATTAAACATAATTTTAGGATTTTAAAATTTCATTTTCGCTTCTGTCCGCTGAGCCCATTCTATACGGGCCTGGGGGAATTAAGTTTGCTTTGTTTAACTTCAATGATTCCTTCCTTTCCTCTATATCCTAAGTAATCCATGTACCAGCGAGAAACAGTACGAATTCCGCACCCTATCTTATGTGAAACCTCAACAATAGTGTTGCTTTTGTGCAACAGTTCCATTGCAAATGCTCTGGTCTTTAGAGGATATTTATGCTTCATATTTCCTCCCTTTCTGGAGCAATGTCATATATTCCAGGATAGATTTGAAGGACCTCGAAATCAATAGGACTCTTACTTCCTAAAAGCTTCAAGATGATTATCAGCTTTGATATATCATTAACCTCAGGGAGCTCTTTGTAAGAGTTGTCACATTGAAGAAAGACTTTACGCATGGAAACAACATCTATAGTTATTCCGTTTCCTAACCAAATGGTTCTATAATTCTCACAACCATCACCCCAACAATTTCCCCCATCTTCAAACCCAATACTTTTCAAAAGATCTACAGGGAATGGAACAGAATATTTCATATTTAAATCCATGATTCTAAAATTTGAAGTGTTAAATAAAGACCTATAGCTAATAATAGTAGTGATGCGAGTTTTACAACATCAATAACTTGCTGAACCAAAAGCTTCTTTTGGCCAAATTTTTTGTAAGTAATCTTTTGCATAATCCGGTAATTTTAATCGTTTAACATATTTAAAATCCTCTGTGAATTCATATTCAGTCCAACCAGCATCTATAAGTTTCATCACGGCTATCTTCAGACTATTTTCTCCTCCTTTTTTTGTTACTAATTCAGAAAGTGAAGCAGATTGACCTTCTGGAATTTTTTGCTGTAAGATCTTTAAAGCTTTAGCTAATGGATCTTTAAATGTTTCTGAATATTTCATATAAGCAACTTTATGAATACAATAATTGAATCGATATATTGAAAACAAAATTATATAATGTTTCTTAAAGTTGCAAATAAGAAACATTTAAATTTTACTTTTTTTTATTATTAATAAGTTACAAAGGGGTGTATATTTGTTTTGTCAAGGTGTGTAGATAGATGTTTCTTAACATGTTTTTACAGAAACTTTTGTTATTATGCAAGTTGAAAACTTTACAAATGATTTACAGTTTTACTTTTTGTGGATTTTAAATTATTATAAATAAGCACTTTAGGTTGGTTAGAGCGCAGGATTCATAACCCTGAGGTCGGCAGTTCGATCCTGCTCCCCGCTACAAGAAAGCAGATACGCAAGTATCTGCTTTTGTTGTTTTTAGTGGTTTGAAAGGGGTATTTATCAGGATTCATATCCGCCAGCTGGCGGACTGCAGTTCGATCCTGCTCCCCGCTACAAGAAAGCAGATACGCAAGTATCTGCTTTTGTTGTTTTTAGTGGTTTTGAAAGAGTTATTTATCAGGATTCATATCCGCCAGCTGGCGGACTACAGTTCGATCCTGCTCCCCGCTACAAGAAAGCAGATACGCAAGTATCTGCTTTTGTTGTTTTTAGTGGTTTGAAAGGGGTATTTATCAGGATTCATATCCGCCAGCTGGCGGACTGCAGTTCGATCCTGCTCCCCGCTACAAGAAAGCAGATACGAAAGTGTCTGCTTTTGTTGTTTTTAGTGGTTTTGAAAGAGTTATTTATCAGGATTCATATCCGCCAGCTGGCGGACTGGAGTTCGATCCTGCTCCCCGCTCAAAAATTATAGCTTCAACATTTTTCATTCTTTTAATTTTAGATACCCCTATTTTTTACTAATTTGAACATTAAATTAGACAAACTTACGACTATTAAATATCATGGGTAAAGTCAAAAACATAATCACTATACAGCATCCTGAATCTGTGCATCATATCAATGGGATGATCGGCTCGTGGACAGACTGGCCGCTTACTGAAAGCGGTCGGGAGCAGGCGTCAAATATTGCTTTTAACCTTGGAAAGGAAGTGGAAGGTAAATCGTATTTATTATATTCTTCGCCACTATTGCGTACCAAAGAAACTGCTGAGATAATAGGTGCCACATTACTGATCACACCTCAGTTTTCAGATGCCTTAAAAGAGCGCAGTCTGGGAAAGGCAGTCGGTCAGTCAGTTGCCTGGTTGAAAGAAAATATTGAAAGGGAAGAATTGACTGTATTTGACCGGTGTTTTGATGATGCAGAATCCCGGAGTGATGTATGGGAGCGTCTGTATCCCTTCTACGATGATGTTTTAAGTGATGCTGCCGAAAACATTATCTTGATATCACATGGTGACACATTAAGTATTTTTAATGTAATGTGGCTCGGTCTGGAGTTGGAAGCGCTGAATGCTATAGAACTATATGGCGTAAGTGGAAGCATTTCCTTCTTGCAGCAAAATATTGAAGGTAAGCGTATTATCAGGAAGCTTGGCGATACTTCGTATATGAAAATTATGTCTTAACTGAAAGTTGACCTCATATATATTATGGTTTGGAAAGATTTTTAATTTGCTTTTCAATCATTTCTTTTTCGTTTGCTGATTTCGATAACTCCAGTGCAAGTTGGTAATGCCGTACCGCTCTGGGAATATCACTTGTTGCGTATAAATTGCCCAGTAACATATAGTAATATTCATTACGGACCAGATCCCGCTTTTCCAATACAGCGATTGCATTTTCGCTTCCATAAACCTTTGCAAAAGCGAACGTCCTATTTAAAGCAGTGATCGGAGCGTACTCAATAAGCAGGAGCTCATCGTACAGATCAAGTATATATTTCCATTTTTGTTGGCTCTCCGTTTTATGCCAATAGACGATACCTGCTTCTAAATGATACCTGGATATGACCTTATCTTCTATAGACTTTATAAGGAAATAATTGCTGCGGTTTATGAGCGACTGATCTCAAAGTGTCCTGTCCTGATCTTCAAACAAAATGGTCTCTCGTGTAGCACTTTGCCTAGCTTCCAGTCGTGAACTTTGAAGACACATCATTGCAAGTTTTTCATCTTTTAAGTTCCATGTTTCCGTTTCCTTTTTAATAGTACTCCATGCTTTTTGCTGATATCTCTCAATGAATTTCCTACAGACTTCCTCATATATTTATTTTCGCTTTCCCTATGTTGGCTGATGAAGCTGATGGCCACATCGGGATGGTCTTCAAAATAAGGACGGGTCGTCCATTAAACGGTGTGGTTAAGAAGAATAATACAAAACCAATTCACAAAGTCAGATTGATCTTTAGTCAGGTTATCTTTTCCTATGTAGATGTTAAAACATTCATTACCTTTGGAAGGTATCCAAATGTGTATTTTGTGATACGATATTAGTTCAATGAATTTTGCATACATGATTTGGGATTAATATCTACTATTGTTATTGTAGATGATACTTTTGGTATAAATTGTTATACAACATTGTGGCTTTTCTTACTTAGCAATCTTAAGCAGAGACATGAATACAGATTCCGTTAAAAAATTTCTTCCATTGATATTAGCCACTGCGATTTTCATGCAGATGCTGGATTCTACGATTCTCAATACATCTCTACCGGCTATCGCCAGAGATCTCAATGAATCTCCACTTGACATGCAGAATGCGATTGTAAGCTATGTCTTGACATTGGCCTTATTTATGCCTGTCAGCGGATTTTTGGCAGATAAATTCGGTACTAAGCATGTTTTTATTGCGTCATTATTTTTATTTTCCCTTGGTTCTCTTTTCTGTTCGTTATCACAAAACCTGAACGAATTGGTTATTGCCCGGGTTTTTCAGGGTGTTGGAGGTAGTCTGATGACTCCAGTTGGAAAATTAGCGCTCATCAAAACATTCGATAAAAAAGAACTGCTCAAAGCAATCAATTATGCAATTGTTCCGGCATTGATCGGACCTGTCCTGGGACCTCTGGTTGGTGGGTATCTTGTCGATTACCTGTCCTGGCACTGGATTTTTCTGATTAATATTCCAATCGGTGTTTTAGGGATTATTTTAGGTTTAAAATATATGCCTAATTACAAATCCCCAATCACGGACTTTGATTTGAAAGGCTTTCTCATTTTTGCAATGGCCTCTTTGTTACTTTCAATTTCGTTGGAACTATTTGGCAATGCAAATAATATCACTCCTGTGCTATTGGGATTTTTATTGGGATTTCTCATGTTGTTCTTCTATTACAAACATGCCAGAAAAGATAACAATCCTATATTCCCGCTTAATCTTTTTCAGGTCCGTACGTTTCGGGTCGGCATTTTGGGGAATCTCGCGACAAGATTGGGAATCAGTTCAATTCCGCTTTTGGTTCCGCTTATGATCCAGATAGCATACGACCGGTCGGCATTTACTTCCGGCTGGATTGTTGCACCAATGGCGCTCACCTCGATTTTTGGGAAATCAGTTGTTATAAAGATCCTGGATAAGTTTGGTTACCGCTCAACATTGATGGTAAATACATTTATTATTGGTATACTGATTTGTAGCCTGGCCATACCGGGTATTCACAACTCCATTTATTGGTATGTTCCAATTCTATTGTTGCTTGGTTTTTTCAACTCTATTCAGTTCACATCAATGAACACGATTACAATCGCCGACCTCCGTACCTTTCAGACGAGCAGTGGTAATTCGTTGGTATCTGTCAACCAACAGTTTGCTGTAGGATTCGGGATCGCATTTGGGCTGATTATTCTGAAAATCTTTGAAGGCGATACTAAGTTCATTCATAATCAGATTCACAACGCCTTTCGATACACATTTCTTATTGTTGGTGTGCTCACTATTCTTTCTGGTTTGGTTTTTCGAAGACTTAATTTTAGAGATGGTGATAATTTGAAATCTGTTTAGATGATAATTGCTTAGGTTGCTTGTATCCAATCTGTATATGCGTTTAGTAGACGAGACAAAAAACATGCAATACTCGAAATGACTAAATGCTGATTGGAAATAGTTAATTTATAATTTTACGGAACAATAGAAAAATCAATGCCTGCAAAATCTTCCATACCCATAAATGCTATGACAGCCGAATTCGGCATTGGTGTCTTTATAAGGAAAATGACAAGCGAGGATTTTCATTTATACGAAGGCTTAGAACAGTTCGATGATTTAAAAGAAGCTCATCGAGATGAATATCATTTGTGTTGCTTGCAGGAGCAAGGTACAACAACCATTGAAATTGACTTTAAGCGATATGTCGTAAATCCTTCATCCGTTGTTTTCATTCGTCAAAACCAAGTGCACCGAATTTTAGCATTTAATAACGCAGCAGTAAGCATGTGGGCGATCAGTAATGAAAATCTTAATCCCGAGTATTTAAAACTGCTGGAAGACATTACTCCTGCGCAACCGTTGATATTAAAAGCAGAAGCATTTTCTTTGATTTCCGAAGCCGTATCCCTTTGCTTAAAACTATCGGATAAAAAAGACGAAAAGCTATACCATTCCTTGTTTGCCGACAGTTGTTCTACTTTAACCGGATTAATCATTGCACAATATTTAGGTCAATTAAAGTCGATAGATAAGCTTTCAAGATTCGAAATAGTAACCAAAGCATTTAAAGAAATATTGGAACTCAACTACATCACAGTTAAAAGTCCGACAGCCTATGCTCAACAATTAAATATTTCTTCCCCATATTTGAATGAGTGTGTAAAAAGATCTACAGGGTATTCTGTCTCGCAGCACATACAACAACGGGTAATTTTGGAAGCCAAGCGTTTACTTTATTATACGGATAAATCGGTGAAGGAGATTGCTAGCGGATTGGGATATGACGACTATCCTTACTTTTCGCGGATGTTTACCAAAGTGGCCGGAATGTCCGCTTTGGTATTCAGAAACAAAAACCGCATTTAGTCCAATGCTTACTGTTTTCTCACATTGCCTGAAACCGGAATTTATTGTTGCTTTGCATTATATTTAAATTTGATAAGCAATGATTTCAAGCATGCCAAAATGGTTGATCGGCTTATTTGGTAACAAATTAAGCCCCAATGTAACGGTTGTTCAAATTACTTCCTTAAGTCCTCAAGTAAAGAAGATTTGTTTTAAAGGTGATATATCAGACTGGAATTTTTCCATTGGATATGCTTCTGTAATTCGTGTCAGTGAAATCGAATTCAGAAATTACACGGTTGCGTATCATGACAAAGAAAACGGCGTTTTTGATATTATTTTTCATATTCACGGTAATGGAATTGGCAGTAAATTCATTGACAGTCTAAACGTAGGCGATGATTTGTTTATCAGTCCGCCGCGGGGAAAAAAACTATATGAACCCAAACGGAAACAGCAATTTTTCTTTGGAGATGAAACTTCACTTGGGGTTGCCTATGCCCTTATGCCATTGCTGAAAGAGAACAGGCATCAATTTCAATTTTATTTTGAGCTGGACGAAGAAAATAAGAATGTCCCCGGGCTTTTTGCATTAGAAAATTACACGGTCTTCCCGAAGGACAAATCATTCAGAGATGAAAAATGGATAAGTAGTTTACCATTATTTCAAACGGATACTTGGCATGCCGCAAATCTCGCATTAGTCGGCAATGTAAAATCTATTCAGACATTCAGAAAGGTATTAAAAAATAAACCCCTGGGCACTATTTCTTCCCAGGGTTATTGGCTGGAAGGTAAAAAAGGATTGTAAACCTAAATTTTAGAACATTCAATTCCCATTTCTGAATTACTTTTTTCCAGCCATTTTCGAAGTACGATCATCGTAAACGACAGTATACCGAATGACAGTGTAAGCCAGGGAGTATATTGAACACCTCTGGTGGCAATGATCCATCCACCAACCGTGGTGCCTAATGTAATACCCATATTGCCAAAAGAAGTCGCAAGGCTATTGGCAAATTCCAACGATTGTGGCGCAGATGAAATCATGTAGGTTGACGCATTTAAAAAACTTGGGGAATACAAAAATCCCCAAAGAGCGATCACAACAATTACGGCGAAAGTGTTAGTGCCTGAAAAGTGTAATAATAGCGGGATCAAGATTGTCCCCGACAAAAATATTGCGGTGGTATTGGTTACGTTTTTGTTCAGCATTTTGCCCGCCACTCGATTCGCTATAACCCCAACCATGCCAAATAAAAACAGCATATAGCTGACCATTGTGTTATCCATACCTTTGGTTTTGTTCAGGTATTCTGCAAAATAGCTGTATGTAGCAAACCAACCGGCTATCATGAAAAAGTTCATCCCTGTACTGACTATAAATATTGGTTGTCTTAGTATTTTTAACTGGCTTCCGTAGGATCTTTTTGCGACAACTGGCATATCTGGCAGAAGGAAATATATCGCTGATAATGCGATAGTGCTCACCACAGCCTGTATCATAAAGGAATACTCCCACGACACTCTGCTGGCTAGCCATGTGGCAAATGGGACGGTAGAAACCATGGCTATGGCAATGCCGCTGAAAACGATGCTCATCAATTCATTTTCATTTTTCTTTTCGCCTTGAGCAACAGCTACTGATAAGGCGGTTGCAATGTAAACAGGTTGTAAAAAGGCCGGCAGTATACGCACAAGCATTAGTAGCCAGAATGGTGGGGAAATGGAGGAGATAATTCCTGTAAAGAGAAAAATAGAGATTGCACCGAACATTACTTTTTTACGGTCAAAGCGCGACATCAATAATGTCATAAATGGACCGGTCAGTGCTATGACCAAGGCAAATGCACTGAGTAGCATTCCTGCTTTATCAATAGAGATGTTATAATGCGTTGCAATTTGCGGTAAAATACCAATGACTCCGAATTCGGTAGTAATGACAGCAATAAATCCCAAACACCCGATGTATGCGTATTTTTTCATGTGAACTTACCTGATAATTTAATTTAGGTTTTCCTTTGTAAATGCTGCTATCTCCAGAATAGCCTCTTTGGTTTCTTTTAGAACAGCTCCCATGTGCATAAAGCCATGTACCATATCTTTATAAACAACAGTTTTGACATGCACTCCGGAAGTTTTCATATTTTCTGCCAGTTGCCTGCCTTCATCGCGCAAAGGATCGTGTTCAGCCAGTAGAACTAAGGCCGGTGGTGTGTCTTTAAAATCTTTGATCAACAAGGGAACCGCTAACTGGTTATGTTGATCTTCTGGAGTGGACAAGTACCAGTTCCATGCCCTTATCCCTTCTTCTTTATTAATTATCGGGCCGGTTTCATATTTTTGCCAAGATACTGTGTTTAATTTATTATCTGCCGCAGGATAAATCAGAACCTGAAATTTTAACTTTCGGCCAAGCTGGGTAGCAGCACTTACTGCCAATGCGCCTCCCGCACTGTCGCCAATAATGCCGATCTTATTTTTATTAATGTGTAAATGATCTGCATTGCTAATAATCCATTGGGTGGCAGATAGGGCATCATTTAAACCTGCAGGAAAAGGGTGTTCAGGTGCCAAACGGTAATCGACAAAGACTATGGCTTCCCCTGTAGCATTGGCTAGTTGACGAACGACCGCATCATGTGTTTCAAAACTCCCCGAAACAAACCAGCCGCCGTGTAGGTAAATGATGGCTGCAGATTTTTCACGCTCCACACCTTTAGGTCGGTAAATTCTTACCGGTATTTCATGGTTATTGCCAGGGATATTAAACTCCTCGATAATGGTGACTGGTTCTTTTTTACCGCTCAACTGTACTGCCATCGTTTCATATCCTTTTCGGCCTATATCTAAAGGAGTTTTGCCGTCAAACACATGAATCATTTGTATATTTTCCATTATTTTGTTTATTTCCGGATTGAATTGAACTGTCTTCATTTTTGTGTTGTTAATTGTTTTGCAGGAAATTATTCCCGATATTATGATTGCTCCTAATGAATATCTCATGTTCTGCTTAATTCTTTGTACAAAATTAGATAGAAGTAATACATTTGTAGCGTACGCAGCTGATTGTATGGTACTAACAAATTTGTAAGTAATGGGAAAAAGAAAAGAAAATTCAACTAATAGTTTGAATGAAAGTTATATCGTTGAGAATTGCGATCTTACTTATGCCGTCTGTAAAATAGGAGGTCGATGGAAGTTGCTTATTCTTTGCAAACTTGAGAATGGTAAACTGCGTTTCAGTGAATTACGTAATCAGATTAATGGGATAACGGAGCGCATGCTCACCCTACAGCTTCGGGAATTGGAAAAAGAAGGTTTAGTAAAAAGGACTGTTTATGCAGAAGTTCCTCCGCGAGTAGATTATGAATTGACTGCTATTGCAAAGGAGTTAGTTCCTATATGGAGCCAATTGAGCCAATGGGGAGCAAAACATAAAAATCTAGTGCAACAAAGAAAGTAACTTCCCTTTGGATTTGATTCATTTTGTTTCTTTCTTTGTTGAATGCACGATCAGTTTCTCAAACTTATATCGCAAACTGTTAGACTTTCTGAACAGGAGATAGAACTATGTTTTCAATATTTGGAACCTGTGCATTATCCTAAAAACAAGATTTTGGAAGCGGAAGGTAAAATTCCCCGATATCTTTATTTTGTTGTTTCTGGCTTTGTACGCCTATTCTACTATAATGAGAAGGGCGACGAAGTGACCACACATATTAATTGTCCTCCCGGATTCATTACTGCGTATGCTAATTTTGCCAATCAGACTCCCTCTGATGAAAACCTGGAATGTGTTACTGAATGCGAACTTTTACGCATAAAAAAGAGCGCGCTGGACGACCTTGTTCAACAAAGTCCGGCCTTTAGAGATTTCAGTATTATCGTGTTACAGCAATCACTTGCCTACAATGAAAGACGAGCTAAAGACATGGCAGTACTGAGTGCAGAGCAGCGTTATCTTAAATTATTAGATGAACAACCTGAGTTGTTACATAATATACCCATGCAGTATATAGCTTCTTTTCTTGGTATGAACGCTAAAAGTTTGAGTCGTATCCGCAGAAAAATTATTAAGTAACATTTGCGAACTGATTTTGAAAGGGTAAGGCTGACATTTGCTTTATCATTTAAAATCGCGAGATATGACAAATAGCAATTTAGTATTAGTGTCCGGAGCAAATGGACATTTGGGTAATAATCTGGTTAGATTACTGGTTAAAAAAGGATTTCAGGTTAGAGCTTCCGTTCGAAACATTAGAAATAAGGAATCCTTTAAAGATCTGAACTGTGAGGTTGTTCAGGCGGACATATCAAATAAATCCTCTTTTGTAAAAGCTCTTCAAGGTGTCCATACTTTTTATGCAGTAGGTGCAGTTTTTAAATTATGGGCGAAAGATCCGCAAAAGGAAATATATGATGTGAACATGTTCGGGACACGCAATACTATAGAGGCTGCTGCGGAAGCCGGTGTAAAAAGAATCGTTTACGTAAGCTCAATCGCTGCGTTAGATTATACAAATCTCCCTACAAAAGAAAGCAACGGATATAATCCAGATAGAAGGGACATGTATTACAACTCCAAAAATGATGGTGAAAGATTGGCCTTTCAATTGGCTGGGGAATACGGGATAGAGTTGGTGTCTGTAATGCCATCGGCAATGATAGGAAGCAAGGCCTTTCAACCACTGAGTGTATCTTTTAATATATTGAAGCTTGTTTTGACGAAGAAAATTCCAGTGGATACAAAAATAACCTTGAACTGGGTGGATGTGAAGGATGTAGCTGAAGGTTGCTACCTGGCTGCACTCAAAGGCCGCGCTGGGGAGCGTTATATTCTTGCGAATGAAAAATGTATGACCCTTACGGATACCACTAAACTGGCCAGAGAGCTCCACCCGGAATTGAAATTAAAAGTGCCTGGCTCAGTTCCGAAATTTGTGTTGTTTATTATAGCAGGTCTTATGGAGTTATCTGCAAGATTAAAGGGGGAGGCGCCCATAATTACTACTAAGGAAATCGCTATGTTTTCAGGGCTACAGCAGGATTTCGATATCTCTAAATCAAGAAATGAGTTAGGGTTTAATCCTAAAAATCCAGAATCAGCATTGAAAGAAGCTTTGGCTTATCTTATGGATAATAAAGCATTACTTCAGATTTTCTAAAAAGTGGAAACCTTACCTTCTGCTTTTTTCTGTCTTTAACCCGTTCGCAGAACCAGGTAATGTGTTTTGCCGATCAAAATCAGGTATTGGTAATTTCCGCCATGGATGGTAACGCTATCCAGTGTAGCATACGGAGATACAGTGTACAGACCGGTACTCAGGTAAGTGGCCTAATTGTTAAACTGCAACTACGGGTAACGATTGGTGGTCCGGTTAGGTTGATCAAGGCACGTTGTACCATCTTTGCTCCATAAAAATAGAAAATGGAAAAAAGTAGTTTTAATCACGGGAGCTTATGCCGGAATCGGTAAAGCGGCAGCCATTTCCCCGTTAAAAGGTAAAATATTAATGCAGTTCCTGTAATAGATATTTAGCGTGTTTTAAATCTTGTAAGTCTTGGGAGATGTTAGACCTTTGGCGTGCGGACCCTACTAAAAAGCAGATACGAAAGTGTCTCCTTTTGTTGTTTTAGACGGTTTTTATTAGGATTCTCTTTATAGCCTAGCCTTTTATTTTGACAGATACTTTTTTTTAAAGGAAGAAGGAGTTTCGCCAATAAGTTTTTTGAATGTTTTATTGAAATAGGATATGCTTTCATATCCTACTCTGTAGCAAACTTCAGCTATAGTTTCTTCCTGCAATAACAAGGTTTTGGCCAGATTGATACGATAGTGATTGACAAAATCTGTAAACGTCATGTCTGTTTGTCTTCTGAAATATCTGCAAAACGATGATGGGTTCAAGTGTACAAGCTCTGCGATTTCGTTTACATCAGGTTTCTTATGGTAGTTGGTGCTGACATAATCATAGATTGTTCCCATACGCACTTTATCATTCAGAAACCATTTTACCCGGGTATTCTCCTTATTCAAGATTTCCACTTCCTCCGAATTGGCCAGCATTTGGAGAATCTCGATTATACCCAAAAGAGATTTAAAGGAGTCCGTATTATCTATACTTTTAAGTCTTTTGGCAACCTCAGCCTTGGTATTTCCGTGAAAGGCAAGTCCAAGGTAAGAGCGTTCCAGCATATGTGTGATTTTTTCAAATTCAGGAATGGACTTAATGAGCACATCAGGAAAGTCATCTCTGAATTGAACTACCGTCTGTTCGTACTCGGTCTTAATCGCATAATCAAAATTCAGGTGAGGCACATTTGAACCTATCAAAACCAGATCACTGTCCATAAAGTCTGAAATATGCTTTCCTACATGTCGGATTCCGTTTATTGCTTCCACATATACAAGTTCTATTTCAGCATGGTAATGCCACATAAAATAACCCCTGAAACTGGGTGTAAACAATTTGAACGAACGTCCGGCCTCAAACTTTACTTCTTCTTTCTGAATCTTCATGATGCCTTATTTATCATATGTTTTCTAAAAATAATGAATAATGGTCAATATAGAGCAATAAATAGCAAATAGCGATAAACTAACGCAGAGTATATCTCTTCATCTTTGGTATATGTTTAATCACTTATAAAATTTAAAAATGATGGAAAAGAAAGTTCTGTCCAACCCATCGGTTGGAAAAACAAGTACAATCAGGTTAAATGCCCGCAAAAATGGAGAACCACTTCGCGTATTGTCAGAAGAAGACTGGAATTTCTGGTCTCACAACGGGTACATTGTTATTAAAAATGCTGTTCCAAAAAGTCAGGCAAAAAGACTGGCAGATTATTTATGGCAATATGAAAACAAAAATCCTGATGATCCGGAGACATGGTACAGATCGAGTGCACAGATAGAAATGTCGGAGCTCAACAATACAGGTATGGTAGAGATTTACAACCATCAGTACCTGTGGGATAATCGTCAGTTTCCGAAAATTCATCAGGCATTTGCGGATGTATGGGGGACAGAAAAGTTATGGACAACCATTGACAGAGCCAATTTGAATTTTCCTATTCGTCCGGGGCATGAGTACAAAGGTTTTATCCACTGGGATTATGATCCTGAAACAGATCCTCAGAATGTACAGGGCGTACTTGCTCTTGCGGATCAGACGGATGAAAATATGGGTGGCTTTCAATGTATTCCGGAACTATTCCGGGAATATGATACATGGAAACTGACGCAGCCAAAAGACAGGGATTATTTCAGACCGGATACTACAGGTTTTACAACGACAAAAGTAAAAATGGAAGCCGGAGATCTGTTGATATTTCACAGCAGACAACCGCATGGTATACGTCCGAATAATAGTGATCATAAAGTGCGTATGGCACAGTATATCTCGATGATGCCCGCAGAAGAAAGCAATGAGGAGATGAGAGAATGGAGAATACGGTCATGGAAAGAAAAAATTGTTCCACGAGGGTATGCGTTTCCGGGTGATCCGTTAGAGCGGGAGAAAGCACAACCTGTGGCAGAACTGACAGAACTTGGAAAAAAATTGTTAGGGCTGGAAAAATGGTAAAAAATTCTGTGTACAGTTTCAGTAGTGCCACAGCTATGTGGCACTACTTTTTGTTTAAGGTTTTATTTCGCCTGTACTCAGATACCGAACCATGATTTGTGTAAATAAAGCATTGTATTTTGTCTGGATAAGCTCACTTTCCAATGTGAGCAGATTTGACCGTGAGGTGCTTAGGTCGTATATACTGATTCTTCCTGCTTCATAACTTTTCAGGCTTAACTCAAAGGCTTTTCGGGTTACTTCCAGAACATTTGCTGCCAATTTATATTGTCTTTGGTAATTATCCAGATCCAGTAACTGTTTTTCCAGGTCCTGTTTGATTGTAAGTTGCTCTAATTCCAGTTGCTTAGCATTTTCAGCCTGTTGTATCTTATTTTTCTGAACCGCTATTTTTACTGCATTCTTATTGAATACAGGTATGTTGATTGTTAAACCTATCTGCTGAGAAAAATTATTCCGGAGCTGATTGAATAAGGGTAGTTTACCAAAACCTGTGGACAGATTGCTGAAATAAAAACTTCCCAGTGTCAGACTTGCATCTATGGTGGGATACAGTTGCGCTTTTATAGCTTTTTGATCAAATTTCAGTGCTTCATTTAACAAAGCATATTTTTTCAAAGCCGGATGTTGCTGCAAAAAGGATGCATACAAAGCTGCATTGTCATAACTTGATTCCTCTAGGGATGATAAAGCCTGAAATTCTGTATTAATCTCAAAATTTTGATTCTGTTCCACAGCCATGATCTGTTTGAGTTCCAATATTGCTTTATCTACAGCATAGTGTGCCCGTCTTTTCTTTTCGTTTTCACGTTCATAATTGGCCTTTGCTTCATATAATATCGTCAGTGAAGTCGCGCCAAGGTCTGTGGACTTCTGTACTTTCTGAAACTGTTGCTCAGCAAATGTCAAAGCTGTATCGACAGCTTTACAGATTTCTTTTTGCAGCAATACATTCAGGTAACCCTCGATAGTTTTCAGCGTTATTTCTCTTTTCAATAAAGCCAGATCCTGTCCGCTGGCTTCCATTTCTTTCTCTGATTTTTTAATGGAATTTTTCAGTTTACCGTTATTCAGGATCGAATAGGATGAAGAGAGACCAAGTGTGCTGTTAAAATTATCATTTCTTGCATTATTCCCGAAAATATCCTGTGATTGTCCAAAATTGCTGAACATATTTGTAAATCCGTTTAAATTGGGCAACCTTTCATTTTTGTAATTTTTTATGTCCAGAGTTTTGTTGTCCAGAGCCAACATCGCTTTATCTACAGCGATGTTTTTTTCAAGAGCAATAGCAATACATTGATTTAAGTCAAAAGTCTGCTGTGCCGGCAAAATCCTTTGAGAAACGACTGTGACTGTAAGCGTTAGTAGTATATATCGAAAAAATGTAAACATTAGTTATCCTGGTATCTAAGTAAACTCCTCAATTGACTCAATATCCTTTCTGCCAGGGTCAACTCTTCTGTGACGATATCAGCTGTTCCACTCAGCTCTTTGTCAAATGCGAGAGTTTTATGATAAGAGGTTTGTAATCCTTCAGGTAAACTTACCTCGACGTAGTATTTGCTGTCTTTATCCTGGACCATAGCGATAGACTTGATTTTCCCTTTTACTATTCCGTATTCCTGATATTTATAGTTGTCAAGTTTGATCAATACTTTCTGATCTGTTTTTATCTTTCCCTGATTCTGCGCACCGATATGCATTTGTCCTATTGTTATCTGTCTGTTGTTCGGGAGTACACTTAGCAATGTCGTTCCGGCTTTTACAAACTGTTTCTCTCCTAAAAATTGCAGATAGCTTAATGTTCCGTCTATAGAAGCATAGACCAGGTAATTTCTTTCCCATTGCCGCAGGGATTTCTTTAGTTTTTCAAGCAACAGGACAGACGCAGAGGAGTAGGATGTTTTCTCTTTAACAATATTCACATCTGCACCGGATTTCAATTTTCTGAAATTTAAAATGGTTTCTTCCAGCTGAGCGATGGCGATTTCCGTATTCTTGAAATTCTTCTGGGCTTCTAATAATTTTAATTTTTCATTTTCAAGTTCCAGAGCAGATATCACGCCTTCGCGATGTAATGATTCAGAGCGCTTATAATTTTTTTCGGTCAACTGGTATTTACTTGATTCCAGTATATGCTGTTGTTTCAGATTGGCGATACGTTCTTTGTAATCTGTAATCCCTTTTGCTGCGGTGATTTCTTCTGCAGCATAAGGCTGCAGGCTGTTGAACAATATTTCTTCTTCCAGTGCCTTCGCAAAAGCATTGTAATCTTCCTGGACTTCTCCTAATCTGAAACCTGATACAAGATGTAACGGGAATCTGGAAAGGTGCTTTGTAGAAATGGAATCAAGAATTCCTTTCAATTGATGTATGTCTTTATCATCTGCTGATGACTCTAATACCATGAGCAAGTCTCCCTTCTTTACTGTTTGCTGATCTTTTGCAATCAGCTTTTCAATCCGCGAATCTATCCTGATCTCGATTTTTTCCGGCGGATTCTGAGAGGAGATAATAATAGGTGATGTGATAAATTCCGGATATTTAATGATACAGGCCAGTGAAAAAAATAAGAGAATTATGCCCAGAATAACCAGACTTCCCCAACGGATAAGCCAGTTTGGGGGTGTTTCCAATACTTCCTGCACCTGCTCTGAGCGCAGATTGATATTTTCTAATATGTTGCCTTTAGTTTCCAAGTTCCAATTGATTTTTTACTAACCGATAATATTCTCCCTTTAAGGATACAAGCTCTTCATGATTGCCTTCCTCTACTACTTTACCTTTGTCGAGTACAATTATTTTATCTGCATTTTTTACAGTGGATAGCCGATGCGCTATAATGACAGCTGTACGTCCCTTAAGGAATTGATTGAGATTGTCAGTTATCACTTTTTCAGTATTTGCATCCAGTGCAGAAGTTGCTTCGTCAAAAAATACATATTGAGGTGATTTATACACTGCCCGCGCTATTAACATTCGCTGACGCTGTCCTCCGCTGACACCTAATCCTTCGTATCCTATTTTTGTATTATAACTCAAAGGCAGGGACTCAATAAAATCTTTGATATGTGCGATTTCGACAGCATTCTTTAGTTTTTGTTTATCTACGGTAGGGTTACCTACGGCAATATTATTCGCTATACTTTCATTGAAAATATAACCATCCTGCATCACTACGCCACAGGTGGCACGCCACATGCTTGGCGCTATATGACGTATATCGGTATGACCTATCCGGATGTCGCCTTCGTCCGCATCGTAAAACTTCGTTAGAAGTTTCATCAGCGTCGTTTTTCCGGATCCGCTTGCTCCCACAATAGCGGTAGTTTTTTCATACGGAATCACCAGATTTAACTGTTCGAATACAGCAGTAGTTGATCCTTTATACCGAAATGTAAGATTGGATACAGAAATATCCTGCTCCGGAATCTCAGATACATAACTGTTATCCATCCGTTCCTCATCTTCCTTTCCGTGGATTTCATTTAGTCGTTCCAATGCAATTTTGGCATCCTGAGACTGTCTGATAAAGTTCATAAATTGGGTTAACGGACTATTCAGCTGTCCGATGATGTATTGGACAGAAAGCATCATACCCAAAGTCAACGAGCCATCTACGACTAAGCTTGCTGCAACAAAACTGATGAACACATCTTTGAGTTGATTGATAATATTTCCGCCGATTGTCTGTACCTGTTCAAGTTTAAGTGCTTTGATTTTAATACGGAAAACCTTTATCTGAATGCCTTCCCACTGCCAGCGTTTATTGGTTTCGGCATTATTCATTTTGATTTCCTGCATGCCGTTGATCAGTTCCATGACCTGACCTTGCTCTTCGGCTAACTGAGAGAATTGTTTATAATCCAACTCTCTTCGCTTTTTCAAAAAGAATGCAATCCAGAAGAAGTAAAGAATGGCGCCGGCCAGATAAATCAGAAAAAGTTTATAGCTGTATAAAAGAAGGACAACACCAAAAATCAAAAAATTGATCAATGAAAATATCGTCTGTAAAGAATTATTGGTCAGTAACTGTTCGACCCGACCGTGATCAGCTATGCGTTGCATAATATCTGCTGTCACCCGTGAATCGAAAAAACTAACAGGCAGGCGCATCAGTTTAATGAAGAAATCAGATACAATAGAAATATTGATCCGGGAAGAAAGATGCAGCAGAATCCATCCTCTGATCACTTCTATTCCCATTTGCCCTATATACAGCATAATCTGTGCAAACAGCACCAGATATATAAAATTCAGGTCCTGATTCTGAATCCCGATATCAACTATGCTCTGTGTCAGAAATGGAAATACCAGAGATAGCAGACTTCCTCCGATCAGTCCCAGAGCCAATTGAATGATAAAGGATTTATATTTGAAAAAATAGTGCTTGAGGTAGTTTGTAATAGAGAAAGATTTATCTGTAGCATCCTGTTGTTGATCAAAACGTGCTGTAGTTTCCAGCAATAGTACAATTCCTTCTTCGGTTGTATTGGTCGCACCTCTGCCGATCCAGTGCTGCAAAAATTCTTCTTCTGAATAACTGATCAACCCGTAGCTTGGATCCGAAACATGTATACGATAGCCCTGACGATTTTTTTCAATCTTATACAGTACAACAAAATGTTGTTTCATCCAGAATACGACACAGGGCAGAGGTGCTTCTTCGACAAGAGTCTTAAAATCTATTTTTACAGAAAGGGTCTTAAATCCTATGGATTCAGCAGCTTTACTCAGCCCCAAAAGACTGGAGCCTTCACGGGTCGTCTCGGACAAATCGCGGAGCATCTGAAGCGATAAGATTTTCCCGTAATATTTACTGATAATACGGAGGCAGGTAGGTCCGCAATCTTTGGAGTCGGGTTGTTTATAAAACGGAAATTTGGCCATGTCTATTTTTCTTGAGCTAATTTTTCAAAACCATAATATGTCATCGCCAGTTCCTTTAATGGATTTAATGACCATTCTGACCATTCATTACTGTAGGGGTCATATCCGCATTTCAAGGGTTTAGAGACATCCAGGCCTGATTCATTGTAATCTGAGCG
Organism: Sphingobacterium spiritivorum ATCC 33861; assembly: GCF_000143765.1. Classification (GTDB taxonomy): domain Bacteria; phylum Bacteroidota; class Bacteroidia; order Sphingobacteriales; family Sphingobacteriaceae; genus Sphingobacterium; species Sphingobacterium spiritivorum. The sequence continues at coordinate 265,747 of NZ_GL379770.1, forward strand.
TTCTGTAAAAGCTCTGCAATCGGTACATACATTTCTAAATTCGCAATCTTTACAAACTGTAATTTCGTCTTTTGTCATGTTCCAGTATTGCTGAACAGCACCTTGCTGCAATACTTCTTCTAAAGTCATATCGTGTATGTTGCCAAAAGATTGAGGCATTACCGGGCAATTCTTAATATTGCCATTTCTATCAATTCCCAGCTTTTTGTGAAGGCAGGAATTGTGGTTTATGGCTTCCAAAACCTTCGGCATATTTGTATTGAAATAGTCAACATTCACTTTTCCACAGGAATGGAGCGATAGCGAATCTCTTTTGAAATCCAGTGTAAATCTGTAACTGGTATTTGTCAGTACAGGAATCTCCTCACATTGATAAAATACAAGGTGATAAATGCGCTGAGTGTGATCGTGAATATTCTGAAAAAAATCTGCGTTTAACTCCGTTGAATAAGCTGAATACAGCTCCAGACCTTCCAGTGCTGTATTGTCAAAAGCCTTCTCAAAATCGATCAGTTCCTGCGCAGACGCTGCACTTCTGCAAAAGACAACCAGGTGAGTGATCCTTAGATTGGCTATAGACTGTATTAACGTTGCCGGTATTTCTAATTTTTCAACTTCTATATACAGATTAGAGATCTGTTGATGATCGTGGTATTCATAAGAAAGAGGGAGGAAGTTTTTATCCCAGTCGCCTTCTGTTACAAAACCATATTCCTTTTCCAATAAATAACCGATGTATTCCTCTGCAATAGCTTTGGATCCGGAGTCATAATTTTCAAGCACAGATTCGATAGAAGCCGATTTTAATTCTTCTATAAGTTCGTGTAATTCTAATGGATATAATTTGGAAATACTTCTTCCTAAATCCGAAATCAGTATACGGTTATATCCTTTAGTTATATAAATGTCACTGTACAAATTAAAGAATCTCATAGCAGTCTCGTCAATGGTTTGAATGGTTTTTTGCGTAATAAATAATCTGTTTGATACGTTGAACATTTCAGGTAATCCGATGAAGTTGAATCCGGATTATCCGAACGTTTATTGCCAAAAAACTCCATGTATTCAAAAGTCAGTGGCAATTTGTTCTTTTCCTGTAGTATCAGGTCTTTTACTTTGTCTTCCATATTATAAGTATGCTGCTATTTCTTTTTCCAGACCATAGTTGCAGGTGTTTGACATGCCTAAGAACTGGCCAATGGCGTTGATTTCCAGAAAGTAAAATGTATCACCAGACTTGATAAAATCCAGAGAGCCGCTGTTTAAGTCTAAGGATTGCATCAATACATTAATTTTTTGCTCTACTTCTGCCGGAAGTTTATATCGTACATTTCTATTGGGGGTCTGCGTATTGTATCTTCTGTGATCTATTCGGGTCTTTTCATCGTTTTGAGAGATAATAGCTGTAGAGTAAATTTTCCCGTTCAAAAAGAAGCTTCTTACTTCAAAATCTTTTTCGATCTTTTCCTGAAAGAAAGAAATAAAGAAACCCGATTCTTTTTTTTGCTCAATCAGCGATGTATACATTATTCCACTCTGGTTTTCCTGAATATCATCTATTATTGGTGTTCCTGAGATGGGTTTTACGATAGTCTGATGAGCGATAACATCTTCCATATCCTCAGCCAAAAAGTACTCCGGTACATCCAATCCTGCTTCTTTTGCCTTTTCCAGAACCAACAGTTTGTTTACATGGCTGTTACTTTGCTTGTTCAGATGTTTTTTTTCTTCCAGAGTCTGGATTACATAATCCGTTAACCAATGTTGTACCTCAAACATGTAGCGATCTATAGCTTGATTATGATATCTAAGTTCATTAAATGCTATCCCTCCCCGTCTATACCATACAGCGCTTATCTCATCCAGAAAAAACTGATTCCGCTGACTTTTTAAAACGATTCTTTTTTTAGAAGTATGTATTTCAAAAACTTCATCTTCATGAATGCGGATAAAGGGCTTATGCAATGCACGAAGCCATTTTATGACCGCCGTAGTTGTGATTTCATTGTTTTTGGAGATGATTAAAATCATACTTTTAAATAGTTTGGTATATTAAGGATTATACTTTTTTTAACGTAAGCTGCTTTTGCAAGCAGCCTACGCTTTAAAAATGTGTGAAAAATGGGATCCGGTTTAATCAAAGTGAGGGAATCTTCCGTCTTTGATCCATAATCTTGACAAGTATGCACCGCCATTTCCATCATACACATCTACGTCGCGGCAACCATGTGCATCAACAAAGTTTGATTGGATTTCATAGAACCCCTGGCTCATTGACATCGCTAATCCACCGATGACGTTCAAGTCGACTTTTTTCTCTTCTAAAGCAGAAAAGTCTTTCATTCCTGTTAACTTTTTCATTTCTTTAAAATTGAAAGATTAACAACCTGAACAATCGTAAAATCTCGCGCGCCATTTACCACCGTGGTAGTAGTCAACATCTCTACATCCGTTTTCATTCAAAAAATTAGATGCGATGTACTTAGGACCAGCTTCCAAACTACCTAATACTGCTGTAGAACTGTTCAAGTCCAGTTTTTTGTTTTCTAATGAAGAGAAACTCTTCATTCCATTTAAATTTTTCATTTTTTTAAAAAATTAGAGATTAGTAAATAATGTACAGCCCGTGTGTACATGTTAAGATTAATTAGTAATGAGAAATTTCACAATTTGATGTATCCCATCCACGGCCCACAAATCGGCCACCAACGTACATGTCATAATCGCGCGCACCGTCAGCATTTAAGAAATTAGAAGTGACTTCAGAGAAACGTTCCTGAGCACGACCTCCGGAAACACCTTCCAGGTTTTCACTTTCCAGTTTTTTGTTTTCTAAAGAAGAGAAGCTCTTCATTCCATTTAATTTTTTCATTTTTTGAAAAATTTTGAGATTAGTAAATAATGTGCACAACGTTTGCACATTTTAAAATTAGTCATTAAGTGAAAGGTCTTTTGAGGCGATACATATTCGACTGGTACTGGTATATTTTTGCAGATTTCTGAGAAATATTCGTTTCCGCAATATTTCGCATCCTGTTACTTTTGGGAAAGTCACTAGCAGTGTCCGGTTTTATGAGGGGGAGTATATGGAGACAGGGTTATTCTCCGTACTTTTCTTCATTTACAAAGTTTTGGAATTTTAGCATATACCAGTTTTAGCAATCAGAATGCTGTAGGAAGTGTAACCTTTGAGCCCGGAGCAAGAAGAAAATGGCATTCCCATCCGGCTGTACAGATTATTCTGGCACTCGATGGTGTAGGTTATTATCAGGAAGAGGGAAAGGAAAAAGTGGTCATAAGAAAAGGTAAAGTGGTAAAATGTCCGGTGGACGTTCCGCATTGGCATGGAGCCAGTGCTGATACAGCATTTGTACAGGTAGTCATAACCGGCCGTGAAAAAGGGGAGACGGTATGGCTAAAGCCGGTAACTGACGCAGAATACCATAGTGGTCCAAAGCATTAAAGGTTTTAGAAGCATTAGACAATTTTCTTTTTGAATCTCATATTTTTATTAGCACAATAATTAACTTTGCGCTGAAAAGAACTGAAATCATTATTAATGCTAAATCTAAAACTAAATGGCTGAAAATTGTCGTAGCTGCAATGCACTTATTACCGGTAATTATTGTTCAGATTGTGGGCAAAAAGTGAAATTGGATAGAATAAACGGTCATTATATTAAACATGAAATTGAACATGTCTTACATTTTGAAAAGGGAATTCTTTATACGATAAAGGCATTACTGCGTCATCCGGGAGCAAGTGTTCGCGAATTTATTTCCGAAAACAGAAACAGACTTGTCAAGCCGATCATCTTTATTGTTATCACTTCACTCATTTATTCGTTGACGGCACATTTTTTTCATATTGAAGAAGGGTATATAAATATTGCGTATGCAAAGAAAGCATCTACCGTTAACTATCTTAATCAATGGGTACAAGGTCACTATGGGTATGCGAATTTAATAATGGGAATCTTCATAGCAGCCTGGATAAGATTATTCTTCAGAAAGTATGATGTCAATTTTTATGAAATAATCATCCTTTTATGTTTTGTAATGGGTATCGAAATGTTGTTTTGCGCGCTATTTGCACTATTGGAAGGAGTGACCCATCTGCCTTTGGCACCGGTTGCTTCAGTGATAGTATTAATATATACAACATGGGGAATTGGTAATTTCTTTGGTAAAAAAGTGGCTAATTATCTGAAGGCTTTCTTTGGCTATGTGTTGGGTACAGTTTCTTTTTCTCTAGCCATCCTGATTATCGGTACGATGGTCGATTTATTACTAAAATACTAATTGATATTCAGATATCGTCTGAAGAATGTATAATACGGTATCTTTGTACGGTAAAAGCTCAAAACAGTATGGGAAATATCATCATAAATAAAGTTACACTTAGTGATGTAGATCAATTGCAACAGATTGGTAAGCGGACCTTCTCGGAAACTTTTTCCACTGAGAATTCGGTAGAAAATATGCTTAAATATCTGGATGAAGGATTCGCATTAGATAAGCTGACCGCCGAACTTCAGCATCCGGATTCTGAATTCTATTTTGCTGTGCTCAACAGTGAAGTGATCGGTTATCTGAAACTGAACCAGGGACAATCTCAAACAGAACTTAAAGATGATAAAGCACTCGAAATTGAGCGTATCTATGTATTGAAAGAATTCCATGGTCAGCAAGTCGGCCAGTTGCTATATGATAAAGCAATACAGGTAGCACAGGAGAAAAACGCCTCTTATGTATGGCTAGGAGTATGGGAAGAAAATCCACGGGCCATCCGGTTCTATAAGAAAAATGGTTTTGTGGAATTTGATAAACATATCTTCAGATTAGGTGACGAAGAACAAACTGATATTATGATGAAACTGCAGCTGGTATAGAATAAGCAACTTTTGCTATAATGAGATAAAAAGAGAGCTATTAAAATAAGTTTTAATAGCTCTCTTTTCGTTCTTACCGTATCTGTTTACTTATTCAGCACATATTTATTTAGAATATATGGAGTTACTGGTTTCAGTCTTTTCTCCGGGAAAAGCGGATGGAATCCGCTGCCAGTATAGAACTCTGCACTATCCACGGTTATTTTAGTATACCAGAGGTTATTTATAGAACTTATTGTCAAGGTATCTGGAACATTTATTTTTCTGAAGTTGAGCAGTTTTGCAGAGTCTAATGCCAATACAGTTGCACCTTCTACCTTTTCCTGACAGGGGACAGATTTGTAGCGGTCACCCGTCCAGTACATGCAGCCCTGACTTCCATTGTATGCGACCATATATGTCCCTCCGCATAATGTTGTGGCTGCCATCAGACTCAAAGCTGTTTGTTTAATATTTCTTTTGAACCATGGTTTTTTAGGGGGAGGAGTAAAGAAGGCTGTTTTCGGAATATTTAATTCATTAGATGTCTTTACAGCGTCAAGGACATCTTCCTTTTCTTCTCTCGTATAAGCGGTTTCAGATTGATAATTTGTTTTTTCTGCGGAACCTTCTATTTCATTATTATCTGAATCCTGAGGTTTTGAAGCGATTGGAGTTTCAGCTCTATCTGTAGTGATTTCAGTTTTATTTGTTTTGCTTACAATTTCCCACTTACTGTACGGTCTGGGGGTGAAATCAATTAGCCAGGCGAGGAGTTCAATGTTAATAGTGTTTGTAGACTTGGTTGATCCTCTTAAATAGTTTATAAGTGGTTTGAACTTCTCGATATCTCCATCTTCAATAATATTCTGATATGACCAAATGTTCTCTCCTGGTCCAAAGAACAAACGTAAAGTAGATATATCGTTATCATCAGGTCTTTCCTGACATACCCTAATGCACTCATCACGTAATTTGGCAGGAGTCATTTCCGACGGACCAAAAGGTAATCTGCCGTTAGTCTTTTTCTCTGCATAAAGTGAAATAACAACCTTTTGGTAATTAGCGAATGTATAATTAGCAGACATCTTTCAAAAATTTAGGAATAAAAATACACCGGAATTTCCGGAATTTTTACGGTTTTCCGGAATTCCGCCGAAATTATCAGAATCCCGTCCGAATTACCGGAATTATTTAGTTTTTAGGTGTTTACGTCAATAATTTTGTTTCAGCAATCAGGTCAAGTTTTGATTCAATAGCTGAATAAAGATACAAAACTGATTACAAAAAAGAGAAGATAACACGGAGGTTAGTATCCGGTTTGGGAAGCAGTTACCCGCTTCCGTGTTTGAATCTCACCCACTTCCCAAAAATTTCAGAAGGCCTTCTGATTTACAACGTGTAGCAATCGCCGCGATCAGTTTTGCGGTGAACTACAGAGTATTTCACTTTTAAAATTTTTGACTTATGTTATCATTTTTTATTGCTTTATTATTAGGACTTATATCTCCTTCAGGCACACCGACAACTCATAACAATAACGGTACAGCGACAACTTATAACAGTGTAGATGATCCGGATGACGGAGATACAGGTGGAGACACAGGGCAGGTTCGTCCAAAATAAGAATAGAAAAGTAGGGCAGAGTTGACTGCCCTACTTCTGTTAGAAAATTTTCTTAATTAGATTTAGAATATCAGAATTCCTGATATTACTTTGACTACAAGAGAGTGCTATAAAAGAATACTTTATGCAACACAAATAAACCAAAGGGATATACTCTTTGGTTTATTTTTTTGTAATTTAGAGGAAATTATACTTGTCTTGAGACCTCTTTTTTTATACTTGTTGTTTATATCTTTTTTATCCTGTAGCAAAGAAGCTGGTCATCAGGAAAAAGTGGTTGTTAACCCTTACTTTGATAAAGCATTTGAATTTGTTGAAACAAATAAATTGGACAGCGCTTTTATTTATTTTGATAAGGCAAAAGAACTATTCCTGTCCGTAAATGATAGTTTAGGAGCTGGTAAATGTCTAATAAATAATGCAATTACGCTAACAGAAAAAGGTGACTTTTTTGGAGGGCAGGAAACATCCTTAGAGGCGATCAAATATTTAAATGAAAATATAAAAAAGCATCACTATTATCTAGGCTCCAATTATAATAACCTTGGAGTTGCCACATATAATCTAAAAGACTATGATAACTCTTTAAGGTTTTATGAATTGGCGGTTAAATTTTCAGAAGACTCTTTGAATACCCGTGTTTATCTAAATAACATGGCAAAAATCTATCAGGAAATTGGAAACTACACGGAGTCATTAAAATTGTTTCAGCATATTCTGGCTGGAACAAGTAAGAATAAAGTTGAATACGCACGTGCATTAACTAATATCGCTTATACAAAATGGCTTCAGAATCCCAATTACGATGCTCGTCCAGAGCTTTTTAAAGCATTAACAATCCGAACACAAGAAAAAGACCTCTGGGGACAGAATTCGAGCTATGCGCATCTTTCAGATTATTATCATAAAAGTATTCCTGATTCTGCATTATACTTTGCAAACCGTATGTATGCTGTAGCTAAAGAGATAAAAAGTGCGGATGACCAATTGGAGGGCTTACAAAAACTGATTAAGCTAAGTCCTGCGGCTTTATCAAAGCATTATTTTGAAATTTATCAGGCACTTGATGATAGTGTACAGACAGCCCGCAATGCAGCAAAAAATCAGTTTGCGTTGATACGGTATGAGACAGAAAGACATAAAGCAGAGAACCTTAAACTTCAACAGGATAATACAAAGAAAGGATTCATGCTTGTCAGTTTGCTGTTTCTGGTTTTATCGGGCTCAGTTATAGTCATAATCTTGTATAGAAAACGAAAGCAACGTCTGGAATTGAAAGCGGAAACTGCTATACGGGAGAATCAGTTGCGAACTTCAAAAAAGGTACATGATGTAGTAGCAAATGGGTTGTATCGGGTGATGACCGAAATTGAGAATCAGGAGGATTTAAACCGGGATAATGTGCTGGACAAACTGGAAGATATGTATGAAAAATCCAGAGATATCTCTTATGAAAAAATTGAATACGAACACCAGAATTTCCATGAAAAAATGGCTGCTCTGTTAAGATCTTTTGCGACAGATCAGGTCAAGGTTGTATTGATCGGAAATACCGGGGAACTGTGGAAGAAAGTGGATGCGAAAGTTAAGTATGAGGTAGAACATATTCTCCAGGAATTTATGGTGAATATGAAAAAACACAGTGGCGCCAGTAATGTTGCTGTGAAATTCGAAAGGAATGATAACCGGATCCAAATCTCATATTCGGATAATGGAATAGGCATCAAAGATAGTCTTCAATTTAACAATGGTTTGAAAAATACGGGAACCCGTATTGAGAATATTCAGGGAGCAATTACCTTTGAAACTCAAACGGAAAGAGGATTGAAAATACAGTTTTCCTTTCCTGTATCTTAAATTGACAAAGGATGTTTAGAAAAGTATTAATTGCAGAGGACCAGGAGAGTGCCAATATTTCAGTACGGAAAACACTGGCTGATCTCGGAATACAACACACAGACTATGTGTATTACTGTGATGACGCCCTGACCCGTATAGAAAAAGCTTTGAAAGCAGATCAGCCTTATGATTTGCTCATAACTGATCTTTCTTTTGAGGAAGATCAATATCGGCAGCGACTCCCTAATGGCGATGATCTTATCAGAGCTGTCAAACAGGAACAACCAACAATAAAAATCGTTGTATTTTCCGCAGAAGATAAGTCACAGGTAATTGATACGCTCTTTGAAGACTTGAGTATCGATGCCTATGTCAGGAAAGCGCGTAATGATGCCCAGTATCTGAAAGAAGCAATTAATACCATCTGTCAGAACCGGAAATACCGTTCTCCTAATCTGAAGCCAATTGTTAAAGAACGAAATTCTTACGAATTTGCTGATTTTGATATCACAATTATTTCCCTGCTCTCTCAGGGAGTTCTGCAAAAAGATATACCTTTCCATCTGCAGCAGCGGAATATTAAACCTTCCGGACTAAGCAGTGTGGAGAAACGTCTCAATCATATGAAAGAATCTCTCGACTTTACAAAGAATGAGCAACTCATTGCTTTCTGTAAAGACATCGGGATTATATAAGTTCCTGATCTAAATCATAACTATATTTTTCAACTACAGATCTGTTCTTCATAAAAGGAATAGTGGAATTTCTATTGCTTTAACTAAACTTTTTTGCTGTGTTGTAAAGTTTTTATTATCAGTTGTCTACTGTTTTTTTTGTGATGTTTTGGGGATATAAGGGAATAGTTTCTATTCCCTTCCCTTTTTAAGGATAGCCTGCTTTTATAGTTTACAAAATTCTCCGCCATAAATTTTAAAAATACTTCTATGCTTTACGGGTTCCCGTAAATAAAGCCCCTTCCCCCTTTCTACTTTTGAGGAGTTAAATCATTAAAAACAAAACATTATGGAAAGATATGCAAATAGAAATGGAGATTCTGGAATCTTCGGATACGAGATCGGAAGTAATTTCATCTTAATTCAATTTACAACAGGCAGTGTATATGAATATACTTATGCGAGCGCTGGTATGAATCATATTGAAAACATGAAATCCCTTGCTTTATCTGGCAGCGGACTCAATAGTTACATTATGAAAAATGTGAGGACTAAGTATTCAAGAAAGATCAGATAACAATGCCCATCAACTTACAAAAAGGTCAGAAAATAGACATCGGACTTCACAAAATCACCATCGGATTAGGTTGGGATCCCAATGAAGGCACCGGATCAGACTTTGATCTGGACGCATCCGCCTTTATGATCGACACCACCCGAAAAATACCGGCCGAACCCTTTTTCATTTTCTACGGCAATACCGATTCACCCGACGGTGCCTTGCACCACACCGGCGATGATCCGACCGGAGGAAACAGTGCAGACGGAGACGATGAAAGCATACAAGTCAACCTCACAGCAGTAGACAGTCGCATACAGGAAATACTCCTTGTCGTTACTATCCATGAAGCTGTACAGCGCAGACAAAACTTCGGGCAGGTACGCAATTCCTACATCCGTATCGTAGACGACAGCAACGGCACCGAAGTCGCCAAATACGAACTGGGAGAAGATTTTTCTATCGAGACCGCAGTAGAATTCGGCAGACTATACAAAAGAAACGGGCAATGGAAATTTGAAGCATCCGGCATCGGGTACAAAGAAGATCTCGCCTATTTCCTGTCCAGATACTATCAAGGTCAAATCATAAAATAAACAACCATGTCCATTAACCTACAAAAAATAACGCTCGAAAAGAAAGGCGACACACACGCCATTGATCTCAGCAAAAGAGGAGATACCCTTTCAAAAGAAATAACGGTCAACCTCAACTGGTCCAAAGGAAGCAAAAAAGGATTCTTTTCAGGACTCTTCAACAAAGACATCGATCTCGATCTGGGCTGTTTCTACGAATTAAATAACGGAGAGAAAGCCGTCATCGACGGATTGCAGTTTTCACAGGGACGTGGCGGAGCCAGAGACCGATACACCCTGCAGGGAAGATACACCGACACTCCATGGATCTGGCATGCCGGAGACGACAGAGGACAAAGTGCCGGATCAGGTGAAAACATCCTCATCAACCCCAAAGGCGTCGCAGATATCAAAAGAATAGTCATCTACTGTTTCATCTATGACGGCGTAGCCAGATGGCAGGAAACCAATGCCGTAGTCACCATCAAAGTACCCGGCAATCCCGATATCGAAGTACAGATGGGGCAGCAGCACAGTTATCACAAGTTTTGTGCTATTGCAGAAATAAACTTTCACCCCAACAGCATGCAAGTCAAAAAACTAATCACATTTCACGACTCCCATGGCGATTGTGACAAAGCCTACCGCTGGGGAATGAAATGGACCTCAGGATCAAAATAAAGACAAGAGAAATGATAATCGATACCACACCCTACCGGCACTTTTCATTTGACCTGTGGCTCACGCTCATCAGATCAAATCCACAGTACAAGAAAAAAAGAGACCAGCTCCTGCAGGCCTACTTTTCCATAGATACCGATCCGGGAAAAGTCAGTCAAGTCATCCGATACTACGACCTGCTGTGCAACCGCCTCAGCGAAAAGCTCGGCATGCATATCACCGTACAGCAAATCTACTATCAGATCCTGTGCCGGTTAGGCGTAAATATCGATGCGATCGATACACAACAGCTGGACAATTTTTATCAGGAGACCGAGCAACTCTTTATGCAGTATAAGCCCCTTCTCATTGATCCCCAAATCAGCCAACTGTTACACCGCATTCAATCCGAAGGCAAGACAGCCAGCATATTGAGCAATACCGCCTTTATCAAAGGAAGTACCCTGCGCAGCCTGCTCGAACATTATGAACTGGGACAATACTTCAGCTTTCAGCTCTATTCAGACGAGTTAGGCCATGCCAAGCCACACCCAGCCGCCTTTGAGCAAGTACTTATACAAGCAGAGGCAGTACATCAGTCACACATCAGTCCCGGTCAGATTGTACACATCGGAGACAACAAAACAGCAGATTATGACGGAGCGATCAGCGCCGGAATGCAAGCCCTTTTAATACAACACAAATCCGATGAAAAAGCACTACAGTCAGCATAAAATCAGGCATCAGGAACACTGCCCGTTTGATGAAGCCGCCTACAGCCGGTTCAAATTCGGAGATACACAGTATGCAGAAAAATTTGCAGAAGAACTATTTAGCGGATTCATCAGCCAATACGCCAGCATCATCTTATCCCAGACAGACATCCGGCTATTGCCGAGTCCGTATCATTCCATACCGACCGCATCCAACTACCTGTGTGCCGGTTTCAAGAAAAACCTCAACCGGTTCTTATTCGAAAACGGCAAAAATGCCTGCATCGAAACCAAGATACACCGGCAGCAAACCTATACCCAGGACTACGGCAATCTGGATTACCAACAGCGGCTCAGCCTTATCTCCAATGACACCTATTACATAGACCGTCAATTTCTCAACGGAAAATGCTGCCTCTTTCTCGATGATATCAAGATCACAGGCAGCCACGAACGTACCGTCAGTAAAATACTGGACCAATATCAGGTAAAGGGCGATTTTATCTTTATTTACTATGCCGAGCTCATCAATAAAGAAATACACCCCAATATCGAAAACCATTACAACTATTTCGCCGTACGCTCCGTACAAGACATCATCAGCGTCATGAACAGAGACAGCTTCCGGTTCAATACCCGTATCGTCAAATACATCATGACCATGCAGCAAGAGGATTTAGATATGCTTATCCGCAATATTCCGGAAGCCCTGAGACAAGAATTGTCCCAGCTGGCCATCAGCAATAATTACCATCAGATCAAAGAGTACCAACACAATATTTACAAATTAAATTACAGAACACCATGGCAATCAACCTGCAAAAAGGACAACGAGAGAGCATCCACGCTCCAAAATTCATTATCGGTTTAGGCTGGGATACCAATAGCACCAGCACAGGCGTAGACTTCGATCTCGATGCGTCTGCCTTTATTCTCGGCGAAGACAAAAAAGTACTGTCAGACCAGCATTTCATTTTCTACAATAATCTCAAAAGCCCCGACGGAGCCCTCGAACATACCGGAGATAACCTCACAGGAGACGGCGATGGAGATGATGAGCAAATCAAAGTAGATTTATCAAAGATGGAAAACAATGCTTCCGAAATCTGCATTGTAGTGACCATTCATGATGCGGAAAACAGAGGGCAGAATTTCGGACAGGTCAGAAATTCATTCATCCGTATTGTAGATGCCGCCAGTAATGAAGAGATTCTCAAATTTGAACTGGACGAAGATTTCTCGATAGAGACCGCAGTAGAGTTTGGCCGTATTTATAAAAGAAACGGCGAATGGAAGTTTGAAGCCGTAGGCATGGGCATGAAAGGCGGATTACAGGATTATGTTAACAAGTACACCGCATAGATATGGCCATTAATCTACAGAAAGGGCAGAAAATAAACCTGCAGAAAAACAACGGCAGTACCCTGCAAAATATCTGTGTAGGAGTCAACTGGGGCGCAATAGAGAAAAAAGGATGGCTGGGCAATGTCACACGCGAAGCCGTAGATCTCGATGCCAGCTGTGTCCTCTACGACACCTCCAGAAACCTTATCGATGTCGTGTATTTTGGCAGCCTCAGATCCAAAGACGGCGCCATCCTGCATAGCGGAGATGATCTCACAGGCGATATGGATGGCGATGATGGCCTGGACAATGAGATCATAACGTTGGATTTTACCAGACTCAATCCAGCCGTCAATCACGTCGCATTTGTCCTGAACAGTTTCAGAGGACACGATTTCGGAACCATACCGTTTGCCTCCATCCGTATTTACGAAGGTACACCTACGCGTGTCAATGAAGTATTTGCCACCTACGACATTGTCAAAGGAACCGGCTTTGCAGGACATGTATCCATGGTATTAGGCATCTTTTACAAACGCAACGGCGAATGGAAATTCAACGCAGTAGGCGAACCTACCAAAGACAGAAAACTGGAAGAAACCATCAAAACAGTAGCACAAAATTATTTATAATATGAGAAGATTACCCGTATACCTTGTCCTCGATACCTCCGGCTCCATGAGCGGAGAACCCATAGAAGCTGTGAAAAACGGCGTTCAGGTCATGATCAGTTCCCTGCGACAAAATCCGCAGGCCATAGAAACCGCTTTTCTGAGTGTGATCACCTTTGACAGCAGTGCCAGACAGCTGATACCGCTTACAGATCTGGGCGCCTTCCAGATGGTAGATATCAGAGCCACCGGCACCACTTCACTTGGCGAAGCTCTCAAAGTAGTGAGCAACTGCATAGACAATGAAGTCGCCAAAACCACTTCCGAATCAAAAGGAGACTGGAAACCGCTGGTATTTATCATGACCGACGGAATCCCGACAGACGACTGGCAAAGCGGTCTGCGCGAATTTCAAAAACGCAAAACCGCCTATACCATAGCCTGTGCAGCAGGTAGCGGAGCAGATACCAGTGTGCTGAAACAGATCACAGAAAATGTAGTGAGTCTGGATACCGCAGACAGCCAGAGCATCTCCAAATTCTTTGCATGGGTGACCGCCTCTATAGGTGTATCGTCCACCAAAGTAGAAGATTCAGGAAAAGAAGCGACAGGACTGAATGAACTGCCACCGCCACCTACCGAACTGAATATCGTTGTGTAAAACCTAATCCAAGCGTACTATGGCACCTAATAAATACGGATTTTCCTTTTCGTGGAAAAGAGCCTCAGGTCTGACCGCGGCAAAACAAAGTTTTACAAGGAAAACAGGAATACCGACCACAAAAAGAAGTGTAGAACAAAAAATCGGCAAGCTGTTGCTCAAAACCCTATTCGGAAAAAAATAACCATGAGAAGATTACCCGTTTATTTTTTATTAGACACTTCCGGCTCCATGCACGGCGAACCCATTCAGGCACTGAATAATGCACTGAGCGGTATGATCAATAATCTGCGGACAGATGCCCAGGCAGCCGAGACCCTGTGGATCAGTATGATCACATTTGACCGGGAAGTGAAAGAAATAGTACCGCTGACCGCGTTAGAATCTTTTCAGCTGCCCGAAATCAGTTGTCCCGAAAGCGGACCCACCTTTACAGGCAAGGCACTGGAAATATTGTATGATACCGCAACCCGGGAAGTGATCAAAGGATCGCCGGAACAAAAAGGCGACTGGCGGCCCTTACTTTTCATTTTTACCGACGGCAAACCCTCTGATCTGCAACTCTACAGTCAGATGATTCCGAAGATCAGATCCCTGAACTTCGGAACCATCGTAGGCTGTGCTGCAGGGCATATGGCAGACGATAAAAAACTACTGGAACTGACCAGCGATGTTGTACACCTCAATACAGCCGACAGCAGTACCCTGAAACAGTTTTTCAAATGGGTATCTGATACCATAGAACAAGGCAACAAAAGCAGAGGAACCACCGATACAGTTGCCCTGCCACCACCGCCATCAGAAGTACACATAGTCATTTAATATCATGAGCAGAAGATTACCCGTTTATTTTTTGATCGACGTCTCCGAATCCATGGTGGGCGAACCCATTCAGCAGGTAGAAGAAGGACTGTCAACCATTATTCAGGCATTGAAAACCGATCCGGTAGCTATGGAAACCGTATATATTTCCATTATCATCTTTGCCGGACAAGCAAAAACACTTGTACCCTTACAGGAAATAATTCAGTTCTATCCGCCAAAATTCCCTATCGGAAGCGGTACCTCCCTCAGCAAAGGACTGGGACACCTCATGTACGAGTTGCGAAAAAACACGATCAAAACCACCGCCGAACAAAAGGGTGACTGGAAGCCCATTGTATTTTTATTTACAGACGGAGTACCCACAGATCCTGTACAAACAGCGATTGACGAGTGGAAACAAAACTGGCAAACAGCCACCAATATGGTTGCCGTATCCTTTGGAGAAGAAGCCGACAGCCATGTGCTGGGGCAACTCACCGATCAGGTACTTCTGTTCAAAAATACCACAGCCGCTTCCTACAAAGAATTTTTTAAATGGATCACCGCATCCATCAAGACCAGCAGCGAGAGCGTAGAAAAGAATACCGCAGGCTTTGAACTCAGCCACACAGATCCGGCGATAATCGAAAAAATAGACCTGTCAAAAAGCACAGCATCAGATTGGACAGACCATAATTACGTTGTCATACAGGCAAAATGCCAGCATACAAAGCGACTCTATCTTATGAAATACAGAAAAATGATACAGTCAGAGCAGCTCGGAGGAATGGAACTCCATACCCGGTATTACCGGCTCGTAGGAGCCTATCCCGTAGAAAACAGCTATCTGGAGCTGGCCGAAAGTACAGCGCAACAACATAAAATACATACACAGGAACTCATCGGAGCACCCACCTGTCCGTGCTGCGGCAATCAATATGCCTTTGCCGCCTGCAGCTGCGGACAGCTACACTGTGTCGGAGAAGAAGCACTCAGTACCTGCCCCTGGTGTCACACACAGGCACAGTACGGATTTGGTGAAGGCGGATTTGATGTAAACCGAACACAAGGATAATCATGGAAAAGACTATAGAAATACAAACCTATATCGAGCAGCTTTTTACGATCAAGGGCGTAAAAATAGCCGAAGCAAAGAAAAAATTATTCGATGAATTTGTACAGGAAGCCCTCAATACGGAGGCAGTACAAACGATCATTGAGCAACAAAGCGCTCTTATGGACAAATGGCAATTAAAAAATCACATCGCGGATATCATCGCTAAACCCCTGATCATCCCCAACGCCACCTGTGGCAAATCTTATCAGGCACAGATCAAGCCAGAACAACTGGATCTTGACGAAATGATTTTTGCCGAATGGAAAGGACTACAGGAGATCGGACTCCATTTTAATGCCGAACACCGCACTATAGAAGGCACACCCGAGCAGAGCGGAGAACTGAAGTTTACCCTGCTTTTCAAGACAGCAGCAGAAGATAAAGATACCGCACCCCATGAAAAAATAATTTCACTGGTCGTAAATCCCGATCCCAAAACCCTGTGGAAAAATCTGCCAAGTGACCGGGAAGGAATTTTCTGGAAAGAAGACCATGTACAGTATTTTGGAAAACTGGGCGAAAAACACGTAGTCGCCTCATCAGACAGAGGACGGTCTCATCAGAACGCAGGATCTTTCCGGGATGACGATATGGCATTCAAACACATCGAAAGCATCGGATGGTCCGTGGCAGCCGTTTCTGACGGAGCCGGCAGCTACTCCATGTCCCGCAAAGGAGCACAAATAGCCTGCACCTCCGTCATAGACTATTTTGAAAACCAGCTCGATCAGGAAACCTTTCAGGCATTTGAAAACAAAATAAACCAGTACAACAGTACACGCGATGTCAACCTCCTCAAAGAGATCGATGTACTTTCCAAACAAAACCTATACAAAGCCGTCCTATATGTGCACAACAAAATAAAGGAGACTGCCGAACAAACCCGGCAATCCGATCCTGCACAATTCCAGAATCCGAGAATCAAAAACCCCATCGACTATTTCCATGCCACCCTCATCTTTACACTGTTTAAAAAATATGAATTCGGATACGTCGTCCTCAGCTTTGGAGTAGGAGACTGCCCCATCGCCATTATGAATACCGAACAGACCGAAACCACTTTACTCAACTGGCTGGATGTAGGCGAATTTGGCGGCGGAACACGCTTTATTACACAGGCAGATATCTTTCATTCCAAAGAACACCCGATGGCCAGCCGGTTCAATTTCAAGATATATCCCGATTTCAGTTACCTGTTTATGATGACAGACGGTATCTATGATCCCAAATTTGTCGTAGAAGCCAATCTGGAGAAACATGAAAACTGGATCACATTTTTAGAAGACCTCAAAGGTCAAAACGAAGAAAATACACCAGTAGAACTCTCTGCCCGGAATCGCGAAATAACCCAACAGCTGTCCCGCTGGATGGAATTCTGGAGTACAGGCAATCACGATGACCGAACACTTGCCATCATCTTTTAATACCTGAACCATGATCACCAAGACCGTACAATCCATCATCACACAGGGCAAAACCTATCAGTATATAGACAATGGCGAACCCAAACAGGGAGGAATGAAAGACGTGTATTTCAGTCCCGATAAAAAATACGTGGTGGCCTTTTACAGAACTCCGCAAGACTATAATGCCAGAGAACGACTCAAGCGCATCGCTACCCAGTATTTTGACAGCTTCTTTACCAGAGAACCCCTCAGTGGCGCTTTCTACAAAGAACTCTATTCCTGGCCCACAGACGTGGTGCAGGAAGGAAACAGAACCGGAATCATTGTACCCTTTTACAGCAAAAATTTCTTTTTCAAAAAAGGCTACCTCCATAACAACCTGCTGAAAGGAGGCGAAAAAGAAGGAAAATGGTTTGCCAGTGCCAAATTTCGTGCCGCACAGTCCGGTACCAAATTAGACCCGTCCGAACTCGGTAACTGGCTCAGCTACTTTCAGGTCTGTGTCAACATCGCCAGAGGCGTAAAGCGGCTCCATGCAGCAGGACTCGCGCATTCAGACCTTTCCTACAAAAATGTCCTCATTGATCCGGTCAGCAAGACCGCCGCCATTATAGACATTGACGGATTAGTCGTGCCGGGACTGTTTCCGCCCGATGTCATCGGTACCGCAGACTTTATTGCCCCCGAAGTGTTAGCCACCAAACATCTCGACAAAAATGATCCGAACAGAAAGCTGCCCAACCGTCTTACAGACCTGCATGCACTCTCAGTACTCATATACATGTACCTCCTGTACAGACACCCGCTTAGAGGCGGCAATTATTTTGGCCCTGTAGATACTGAAAAAGAAGAAGACCTGCTCATGGGAGAGAAAGCCCTCTTTGTAGAGCACCCATCCGATAACAGCAATCGCAATTTTAAACGCGAATACGGACATAATATGCAAAAATTTGCCCCGTGGACCGATTTGCAAAAAACACCCTATACCATCACCGGACCCTATCTCAAAGAACTGTTTGAGCAAGCCTTTATCAAAGGGCTGCATCATCCGATGGAACGTCCACCCGCAGAAGCATGGGAACAGGCACTCATCAAAACCAATGACCTCAAACTGGAATGCAGCAATACCACCTGCGAACAAAAATGGTTTATCTACAACAACAGCAATAATACCTGCTGTCCGTTTTGCGGTACGCGTTACAAAAACACCATACCCGTTCTGGATTTCTATTACCAGTTCAAACCCAATGTATGGAAACCCGAAAATCAGCGGCTGGTGATATACGACAATTCAACCCTGCACCAATGGCACAGTAACCGCAATATCATCCGGAATGAAAAACTCACGACCGCAGATAAAAAGCCCGTAGGATACTTTGCCTACTACAATGCAAAATGGGTATTTGTCAACCAAAAACTCAAAAACCTGACCGATAAAACCGATAATAAACAAATCAAAATAGGCGAAATGGTAGAAATTACCCATGGCAAACAACTCGTCCTCTCCACAGAAGAAGGAGGTCGGGTAGCCGTCATATCCATCGCCAATCAATAAAAACATACCTTAATTAACTAAAAAAATGGAAACAAGTATTTTAGACCTCCACCCCGGTCTCGTATGGGGATTTGCCCTCACAGTAATCATCATGTTACTCTTAGACCTCGGCGTATTTAACAAAAAAAGCCACATAGTCACCTCCAAAGAAGCCACCATCTGGACATTTGTATGGATATCACTCGCCATGATCTTTTCCGGAATCGTATATTACGTATTCAACGGAGATGCCGGAGGCCACCAGCTCGCTATAGAAAAATTTACCCAGTTTCAGGCCGCCTACTGGATCGAAAAGGCACTGTCCGTCGACAACCTCTTCGTTTTCATACTCGTATTTTCCTATTTCAAAGTACCCCGAAATCTGCACCACAAAGTCCTGTTCTGGGGGATACTCGGTGCACTCGTTTTCAGAGCCATCTTTATATTTGCAGGAGTAGGCATTATCAATATTACCTATCTGCCAGCCATGCAACTTTTAGGACATACCGTAGAAATCAATGTAGTGCTCACCCTGTTCGGATTGTTCCTTATCTATGCCGGCATCAAATCCTGGGGAGGAGGAGATGAGGATGACGAACAGGATTTTAGCAATTCAGCCGGAGCCCGACTCATAAAAAAACTCTACAAAGTCAGTGATAATTATGACAGAGACCGATTCTTTACCGTTCAGAACGGAATGAAAATCGCCACACCACTCCTCGTCGTTGTCGCAGTTATCGAATTTACAGACGTCCTCTTTGCCGTAGATTCCATACCCGCCATCTTCGCCATATCCAAAGACCCGTTTATCCTTTATACCTCCAATATATTCGCCATTCTGGGATTACGCTCCCTATACTTCCTGCTTTCCAATTTCATTCACATGTTCAGCAAATTACCGTACGGACTATCCGTTATACTGGCATTCATAGGCATCAAAATGCTGATTTCCCCATGGTTTCACATTCCCTCACCAGTTTCATTAGGTATAGTAGGAGGCGTATTAATCATTTCAGTCCTGTTGTCCATACTATTTCCGGAGAAAAAAGAACTGGAAACCGAATAAGCTAATCAATCATGAAAACCTACCTCATATTCCTCCTGATCTTTAACAGTATCACCTGTACCAATACACGTACAGAAACCAATAAAGATATCCCCGTCAATGCCTTTGCAGATACTAAAAGTACATCTGATACGCATGCCGGATCAGCTTCCGAAACACGGGAAGATTCTAAAGATAAAGTCTATATCTGCAGCAGCAAGACTGCCAAAAGATATCATTACAAAGAAAATTGCAGAGGCTTGAGCAACTGCGGTTCAAAGATTGTCAAGACTACGATTGACAAAGCAAAAGACAGCGGCAAGACATTATGTGGCTGGGAAGACTGATATTGCTGATCACATTGCTGACCTGCTTCTGTCCGGTACACGGACAGAAGCAGATCCGGCAACCGGTGCAGAAAAACCTGAAAGGGCAGACCTTCAGCGCCAGAGTGATCCGTATTATAGACGGAGACAGTATGGAAGTGCTGTATGAAGGTCAACCACTCAAAATACGACTGTCGCATATTGACAGTCCGGAGTTGAAGAAATCACAACCCTACGGTAAAGCCGCAAAAAAAGCCTTATCCGATTTGTGTTATGGGCAGTATGTCACGGTGCAGGTAGAAAAATACGACCGATACGGGAGGGCTATAGCTATTATTGTGAATGCCAATAAACAGATCGTCAATCAGCAAATGATCATTCAAGGTATGGCCTGGCACTTTAAAAGATACTCCAAAGATCCACTGTATGCCCGGCTCGAAAGAGAAGCCCGAAAGAATAGGGCAGGCCTATGGAAAGATCCCGATGCAGTGGCACCATGGGAGTGGCGGTCGGTGAGGAGATATTCATCGGGCAGGATAAAATCCTATTCCGTCAGGTTCAATTAGCTTAACAATTTTCATCGTCACGTCATCATTTTTGCTTACATATTGTCATGGTCTGGATCGTTAATTTGTATCTTTTTTAATACAATTAATTTGATTTATAGTGCTGTTAATCAGTTGCTTGTGTTTATTTTGAGTGTACTGTTGTAACTTCCGGAAGGTAAACCTTTACACGCATTAAAAACTGGTCTGCAAATTGATTATATCTGATTATGATTAGATTATTAAAGATTTTAATGATAGTTGCAGTAATCGGGCTCTTAGGCTGGCTTATTGCTGACAAATTTAGTCCCAAGACCACGGTAGAAAGTAAACACCAGATATTGATAGAACGCATAGAGGCAATGGGTAAACTGGAATTGGTCAAATACCGTTTCAGCGATGTAGTAGAACATAAGAATGTATCCACGTTTTTGCCGGATGCCAGTGTGTTGTTGATTATTAAGGCTGATGCCGTCGGTTGTATCGATCTTTCCAAACTAAAGGCAGAAGATATCACAGTCACAGGAGATTCGGTATCCATAAAACTTCCGCAACCGGAGATATGCTATATCAAGATAGACCACAAAGCTTCCCGTGTATACGATACAAAGATGGCCTTTTTCAGAGAAGCAGATCTGGTAGACGAGGCGTACAAAAGTGCCGAGCAGGAAGTTGCTGCAGAAGTGCGTAAATCGGATATTCTGCAACAGACACGTACAAATGCTGTCACGGTATTCAAACCACTGTTGACTGGACTGGGATTTAGTAAAATGAGTTTATCGTTTGAATAATATGCTATTCCTGCTCATTCTGTAATAAGCAGGAATAGCAACTTTTTCAGCCTTAGCGTTCAAAGCTTTTCTTAGTCAAATACAATCAGCGCTTTAATGACATCCGCATCTTTGTCGGATAATGTACTGAATTTATCTTTGACCTCATCGAAAGTGAGGCGATGCGTAATAAAGTCCATCGGCTTAATCTGACCATTACGAATACAGCTTATAACAAAATCAAAATCTAACGGAAGAGCATTTCTGCTACTCATCAGTACAGCTTCTCTTTTGTGAAACTCGGGGTGAACAACTTCTATCGTACCTTTTTGTAGGCCTATCATTATAAATTTTCCGCCATGAGCCAGGTGTTGAAAGCCATTATTGATCGCATTCAGATTACCGGTACAATCTATAATTACGGTTGCCATATCACCATTTGTAATAGTTTTTATCTGCTCTGATGCATCCATCTTTAGTGGGTTGATAGTATGCTCTACGTCCAGTTTTTCCCTGCAAAAGTTTAATCGGTTGTCATTTACATCCAGTACCATCACATTTCCTCCTGCAATTTTGGCAAAAGCAATAGTCCCCAATCCGATTGGACCCGCTCCTAAAATCAACACATTATCCCCCGGTTCAATCTGTGCCATACGTACACCGTGTGCACCTATAGCAAGAGGTTCTACTGTCGCCAGTTCGTCCGCTGTCAATCCTCTTCCTTTGAGCACGGAAGAAGTAGGAACTGCAATATATTCCTGCATAGCACCATCAATATGGACGCCGAAAACTTTTATGTTCACACAGCAGTTCGTCTTTCCTCTGCGACACGCTATACATTTACCGCAATAGAAATATGGACTTATCGTCACCAGATCGCCTGTTTTCAAGTCTTTGTTTTCCTGTGTATCTATTACTTCTGCAGCAATTTCGTGTCCTAATATTCTCGGATAACTGAAAAATGGCTGTGTTCCTTCAAAAGCATGGTAATCCGTTCCGCATATTCCCAGTCTTTTCATACGAAGCAGCGTGTAGTCAGCAGGCAAAGCCGCAACAGATTCTTCTGTATATACAAATTCCCCCGGAGTCAGACAGACAAGTTTTTTCATTATAAAAGTTGGTTTATGTATTGAGGTCGTTTTTCAAGTGATTAAATCAGAAAAATTCCTATCAAACGATATTTCCAAATATCAGGATTTTTTTCGAAGCTAATGGATCAGGAATGATCTTTGTAAGATTATTCCTAAATAAAAAACTGATTTCAAATGGCATTTTATATCTTTCCGCGCAAACACATGAAAGCATTCCTGATAATGACAGTGATGCTGTCCTTATGGAGTTGTGGAAATCCCGATAAAAGCATTTCATCTGCTAATGACCGCAACACAGATCAAGAGACGGACAGCATTCAAAATAACAGACCGGCGGATACTACAGTAAAAGAAAAACGGGTAAGAGAAGTGTATCCCGAGCCAATAGATGAAGAATCCATGCAGAGAGCAGAAATATCCAAGACAGACAGTATGATTCATGTCTACAACAATATAAGAGCGGATTACCGTGTTTTTGGCTACAGTAAACCGGATACAACTTCCCAAAAGATGTTTCTGATATCTGTATTTACCAACGATGTAAAAGATAACCCCTATAAGTGTTTGTATGGATCTTATTATGATTCTGCAAGTATGCCGGATATGAGCATTAAATATATGGCTGATGCAGGAGCATTTATAAAAGCAAATCTTTACCAGGATGATGTTTTACTTGCTCCGGTATATCTGGAAAGGAAATGGGTAGAATTTGAAGAATAGCAGCCTGTTCATTTTATGTCATTCCGTCTAAAATGAATTGCCCGAAAGTTCCTTTAACCTGATCTCCGATAACTTTGCCTGATACTGAGCGGTGTAGCTTCTGGCCATCGCATTGATATAATTCAATTGCGCAGTTCGCACTTCCAGAGTTGTAATGGTCCCTATTTTAAATTTCTCCAGCGTAATATCCATATTCTCTTTAGCGAGTTCTTCATTTTTCTTCTCCAGATCGACCAGGCCGATATTAGTTATATAAGTCTGGAAAAGAGTAGTGACCTGCGCACTGATCGTCTGTTTCTGTTGTCCGATCTGCAATTCTGAATTTTCAATTTCGATCTTCGCGATTTTTTCATTTCTGTTTTGGAGAAAACCATTGAAAATATTTACAGAAGCCGTTACACCATAGTTGAATCCCTTTCCTTTGTTTTCTGTGGCAAATCCCAAAGAAGAGTGCGACTCATTAAAATTGTAACCACTATTGAGCGCGATGATAGGATAGCGTTCTCCTTTTATCTGTTTCAGATTATATTCTGCTATGCGTTTATTGATCAGAGCCAGCTGGATTTGCGGATTCTGACTTTCAGCGGTCTGTAACAGTTCCCCCAGTTTTAGCTGGTCATTGATTGCAATGCTGTCCATCACCCTAAAAGGTGTATTCAGATCACGGGTCATTAGCTGATTAAGATAAGTCTTGGTGTTAGCATACAATTCCTTTTGCTGCAATAAGGCTGTTTTATCCGTATTGAGATCTACCTGAGCATTCAATACTTCCAGTTTTGCGGCTTTCCCGATCTCAAATCTGTTTTTTGCCATAGTCAGACGATATTCTGACAGATCTATAGCCGTATCCAGCGCTTTTAACATTTTCTGTTGCTGCACCAGATTGTAATACGTCGCAATGACTTCACTCACCTGCGTTAGTATTTCATATTTCACTTCCGTTTCACCCTGTTTCTGAATCTCACGCAACTGGTCATATCTGGCAAACATACTGAATCCGTCGAAAACAGTCCAGTTCAATGTTACGCCGTAGTTCATATTATCATTTTTAGCGTTATTCAGTTCCTGCACCTGTCCGTCAGCCCTTACCTGTCTGGAATTCTGAATAGAGTTGTTACGGGTGAAATTGCCAGTAACCCGTGGCAGGATCCCGGCATTCCCTAAACTGAAATTTTGCTGATCAATACGTGTATTATTTTTTGCTATTTTGATATCAAAGTTATTCTCCAGTGTAATTGTCAGCGCATCTTCCATCGTCAACAGCTCCTGTGCATAGGTGCTGAAACTGATGTTACAAAGCAAAGTGAGCAGTGTCAATATATATCTCATCGTCTATTTTTAAACTTCAATATTATCAAATTCAGGTCTGTGTTTTTTTGCCCTGGACCACATGTAATAAATAGCAGGAATCACAAACAATGTCAGTATCAGGGAGAATATAGTCCCTCCCACGATAACCACACCCATTCCGATTCTGCTGGTAGCAGCAGCTCCCAGAGACAGCGCAATCGGCAAAGCACCGAGAGCAATAGCCAGGCTGGTCATCAGGATCGGACGAAGTCTGGATTCGGCGGAGTGCATAATTGCTTCAAATTTTGGCATACCTTCTTCCCTCAGCTGATTGGCAAATTCTACAATCAGAATACCATTCTTTGTAACCAGTCCGATAAGCATAATAGTTCCGATCTGACTGAAGATATTCCATGTCTGTCCGAACAACCAGAGACTGATCAATGCACCTGCTACAGCCATAGGCACGGTCAGGATAATAATAAACGGATCCAGAAAACTTTCAAACTGAGCCGCCAGAATAAGGTAAATCAATAGCAGAGCCAGACCAAATGCAAACATCGTATTTGAACTACTCTCCACGAAATCGCGGGATTCACCGCTCAGATCAGTCGTGAAGGTTTCATCCAGCACCTTAGCCTTTGCCCGATCCATCGCAGCAATACCGTCGTTCATACTCATACCCGGAGCCAATCCTGCTGATACAGTAGCAGACATATACCGGTTATTGTGGTACAGTTGCGGAGGACTGCTTTCTTCTTTTAGCTGTACCAGATTATCCAGTTGTACAAGTTGTCCCAGATTATTCTTAACAAAGATTGCACTCAGATCCAGAGGTGTTGCTCTTTTGTCATCTTCAATCTGACCTATCACCTGATACTGCTTGCCATCCTTCATAAAATAACCAAAACGCTGACCACTCAGGGACATTTGCAGCGTTTGTGAAATATCCAATACCGAAATTCCCATCGTCTGGGCTTTGGCACGGTCAATAGATATATGAAGCTCCGGTTTATTAAATTTAAGATTAATATCTGTAGTGGAAAAGGTGGGATCATTATTGATTTCGTCCATAAATGCCGGAATCTTCTCCCGCAACTTATCAAAATTCTGAGCTTGTATAATATACTGCACCGGCAGACCTCCGCGACGATTGACAGATATAGTAGGGCGTTGAGAAACATTGGTTCGTACACCGTCGTATTGTTTGGTCCATTTTGTCAATTCCGAAGCTACCTGATCCTGCGAACGGGAGCGATCTCCGGGATCTACAAGTGTCATCCGCACCCGGCCGTTATTGACAGAGCCTGTTCCAAAAGTAGGGGAGGTCATGACAAGACTGATTTTGTTTTCAGGAACAGAGTCTGCAATCAATTTATCAAATTCCTGCATATACCTGTCCATGTATTCAAAAGTTGCTCCTTCTGGTCCTGTTACGTTGATATTCACATTGCTGCGGTCATCATATGGAGCTGTTTCTTTCTTGATGGATCCGAAGATGATACCGATCACTACAAAACAAAGAATCAGAATCGGAAAACTGATCCACTTTATTTTCATAAAATGCTCAAGTATCTTCGCATATCCGCTATTCATTTTTTCAAAAAACGGCTCTGTCCAGATATAGAATTTGGATTTTTCGTGACCGGTTCCCTTAATGAGGTAAGCATTCAGCATAGGGGTCAATGTCAGCGATACGAAGGCCGATACCAGAACAGCAGAGGCTATGACCACTCCAAATTCCCTGAAGAGCCGGCCTACAAACCCCTGCAGAAAGATTACGGGAAGAAATACAGCTGCTAACGTCACCGATATCGAAATAACAGCAAAGAAGATTTCTTTTGATCCCTTCAGTGCAGCCTCGATAGGAGACATACCGGCCTCTACTTTCTTAAATATATTTTCGGTGACGACAATACCGTCATCCACGACCAGACCAGTGGCAAGTACAATCGCCAGAAGTGTCAGTACATTGATGGAAAATCCGAAGATATACATGATAAAGAAAGTTGCTATCAGCGATACCGGAATATCAAGCAAAGGTCTGAGTGCGATTCCCCAGTCTCTGAAGAAAAAGTAAATGATTAGCGTCACTAAAGCAATAGAAATCAGTAAAGTCTCCGCCACTTCGATAACAGACTTTTTGATAAACGTGGTATTATCAGCAGCAACATTGAGGGTAATATCTTCAGGGATATCCTCTTTTAGCTGGTCGAGTAATTTATAAAAATCATTGGCAATGTCAATGTAGTTGGTACCCGGTTGAGGAATAATCGCTACCCCTACCAGTTGCTTACCATTGCTTACCATTTTTGTTTCCAGATTTTCGGCCTGTAATTTAGCATAGCCCACATCGCTGAACTTGACAATCCTGTCACTATCTGACTTGATGATAATATCTTCAAATTCTTTTTCAGTCGAGAGGTTACCGACAGTTTTGACGGTAAGTTCGGTATTGGCTCCTACGATTTTTCCGGACGGCAGTTCGACATTCTGTGCACTTAAAGCTGCCCTTACATCATCTACTGTTACACTGTAAGCAGCCAGCTTAGCCGGATCAAACCATAGCCTCATAGCATAACGCTGCTGTCCCCATATCTGTACACTACTTACTCCGGGTATTGTTTGCAGACGCTCACCGATTACATTCTCAGCATAATCACTGAGTTCTAATTTGTCCCGGGTATCACTTTGTATGGTCAGCGTAATGATAGGTTCGGAATCCGCATCTGCCTTGGAAACTACAGGAGGAGCGTCTATATCCTGTGGAAGACTTCGCAGCGCCTGAGATACTTTATCACGCGTATCGTTCGCTGCTTCCTCCAGATTCTTTTCTAATTCAAATTCTACAGTAATATTACTTGAACCCAGACTACTGGAGGATGTAATGTTACGAATACCATCGATAGAGTTGATGGATTTTTCTAAAGGTTCGGTGATCTGAGATTCGATAATATCCGGATTAGCCCCTGCATAATTAGTACGGACAGATACGATAGCCGGATCGATAGAGGGATATTCCCGTACACCCAGAAAGCTATATCCGATATAGCCAAACAGGATGATCGTTACGTTAACTACGATTGTCAGTACCGGTCGTTTAATAAATATCGCGGAAAGATTCATCGTTTCTATTTCTTTAATGTGACTTTCACTTCTGCACCATCCTTCAAGGTCAATACACCTGTGGTGAGTACGGTATCTCCGGCTTTAAGTCCGGATAATACAACTATATCTTTATCCGTACGGCTTCCTGTCTGTACTTCCACCTGTTTTGCTTTTCCATTTTCCATGATAAATACATTTTTGCCATCCTGTACCGGCACTATCGCCTGTGAAGGGATTGAGATAGCTGTCACGCTGTCATTGAGAGGCAGCAGTACATTCGCATATGATCCTACTATCAGTTTGCCTTCCGGATTCTGTGCCATAGCCCGTACGGTCATTGTTCTGGTGTTAAGTGCCACTTCAGGCTCTATAGCATAGATATTGCCCTCGAATGTACGCGCATTATTAGATACTGTAAATTCTATTTTGGAATTTGTCTTGAGTTGACTGGCATATTTTTCAGGTACCGAGAAGGTGATCTTTACCCGATTATCCTTTACCAGATTCGTGATCAATGTAGTCGGCGATATAATAGTTCCTGGAGAGATATTACGCAAACCAATAGTACCGCTGAACGGCGCCCGTATTGTTGTTTTCGAAATCTGAGCCTGGATCAGTTGAATCTGAGCAAGAGAAGTTTTATAGGCCGCACTGGCGATATCATATTCTTCCTGACTGATAGCCCCTTTGGCCAAAAGTAATTTAGCCCTTCTTTCATTTTCAGCAGTTAACTGATTGTTTGTCTGTGTCTGTTTGAGTTGTGCCTGCAGTTCTATATCATCAATTTTAACTAAAACCTGTCCCTGAGCTATACGTTGCCCTTCATTGAAAAAGATTTTATCTACCCTGCCACTTACTTCACTTCTTACTTCCAGTTTTTCATCGGCATCAATTGTTCCTGATAAGGATAGTACATTGTCAAATTCGGTAGGACTGACGATCAAACCTTCTGCAGTAAGGAGGGTAGATTTGGGTTTATTCCCATTTTCAGAAGCATTGGTCTTATCTTTTCTGAAAAACAATGCGTATGCGGTTGCGCAGATACCTAGAATCAGTATAAGGTAGATGAGCGTCTTTTTTTTCATATTGACTTTATATCAGTGTTAGTTGAGTGAATTCATTATAGGAGTTTGAGGTAGCCTTTACTTAAAAAATGTTAAATCATTATGCGTTCCGGTAGTCTTCAATATTCTGATTTTAAATCAAATATATTGATTACAATCTGTAAATTTTTTATTGTCAAAAGCATGTTACAACGTTTTTTGTGGAGGTATGTGTGATTGGATACTTGCTTTTTAAGAGTCCTGTCTGCACAATTGTATTGTCATAGAATTTCTAAACTCTGTAAAACTTAGGCATTTCTTTTGTTATAATCCTTATATTAGATATTTATTGAAATACCTTAAATCTATCGATAATGATGAAGCAATCGGTTTTACCCATATCAATACTACTCTCGGGTTTGTTTTTAACAAGTTGTGTGAGCAGTGGAAAGTTCAAAAGTTTACAGACAGACTATGATAAGCTGCAAACAGAGCATCGTGATCTTGCACAGAAGTATCAGCAAGGCCAGCTTGACCTGACGGAAGGCCGTACACGTATCAAGAGTCTGGAGGAGCAGTTAGCTTACGAAAAGGCCAACAATGCTCAATTGAAAGAAGCATACGCTAATCTGCAGAAGACATTAGATAACAGTATTAATCAGAATTCGCAGGGAAATGTTAATATTTCCAAACTGGTGGATGAGATCAATGCTTCCAATAAGTATATACAGCACCTGGTGAATACGAAGAATAAAAGTGATTCACTTAATATGGTATTGACCAATAATCTGACCCGCTCGCTGAGCAGAGAAGAAATGAAAGATGTCGATGTCCAGGTATTGAAAGGGGTAGTTTATATATCCTTATCGGATAATATGCTTTATAAATCAGGAAGCTATGAAATTTCGGACAAGGCTGGCGAGACTTTAAGTAAGATTGCAAAGATTATCCAGGATTACAAAGACTATGAAGTGTTGATCGAAGGTAATACGGATACGGATCCTATCTCTAAAACTAATATCCGTAACAATTGGGATCTGAGTACACTAAGAGCTTCTTCAGTTGTACAGGCACTTCAAAATACCTATGGAGTAGATCCTAAACGTCTGACTGCAGGCGGACGCGGACAATATAATCCTATCGCAGATAACAGTACGGCTGCAGGTAAAATGAAAAACAGAAGAACCCAGATCATTATCACCCCTAAACTGGATCAGTTTATGGAGTTGATCGATAAGGCCCCGGAAACGGAAAACAACAATATGACAGAAGGTCTGTAAAATTGCAAAATATAAAGAAGGCTCTGATTTTATCAGGGCCTTTTTTGTGTTATAAAAGTTGGTTGCAGTGCAAATTTATTCAATAACGCATATTTTGCATAAAGTTGTGCTAAAAAAAATAAATTTTTTAACGCTGATTATGAGCTAGTTAGATGTGTGTTAAAAGTACAATCGTTTGCATTTTAGCGTAATAAAGTTCTAATTTTACGCTCAAATTTAAAACTTTTATGGCTACAGAAAAATTAGTCAAACTTGATTTAGCATACCTTAATATTGATAACAATCATGAGGTAAATTATCAACTGGATGTCTCTACTTTAGTAGAGCATGCAATTAAAAATTCGGAAGGCACTTTGTCTGATACAGGTGCGCTGAATGCAAGGACAGGAAAATTCACCGGCCGGTCGCCAAAAGACCGGTATATCGTGAAAGATCAGAAAACAGCAAATCATGTTTGGTGGGGCGACATTAATCAGCCTGTTTCGGAAGAAGCCTTTGAAAAGTTACGTGTCAAGGTTGCTGAGCATTTGAGTGCTGCTCCACGGATCTATGTCCGTGATGCTATTGCCGGAGCAGATCCTGAGTATGCTATTTCGCTCCGTGTGATTACAGAGACAGCTTATCAAAGTATCTTTGCTAATAACCTGTTTATCCGTCCTGAAGTAGCAGATGCTTCGGTAGTTCCTCAATGGACTATTCTGGCCGCGCCTTCTCTGGATATGGAATCCATTGAAGGGTATGAAATCCGCAACAAGAATTTTGTAATTATAGACTTCACCCGTAAGATGGTACTGATAGCCGGTACAGGATATACCGGAGAGATCAAGAAGAGTATTTTTTCTATATTAAATTTTATCCTACCATTAGAACATGCTGTATTATCTATGCATTGTTCGGCCAACAAAAGCAAAGAAGGGGAAACCTCACTGTTCTTTGGTTTGTCCGGTACAGGAAAAACAACCTTATCTGCAGATAGAAACCGTTTGCTGATAGGAGATGATGAGCATGGCTGGTCTGCAGACGGAGTCTTTAATTTTGAAGGAGGCTGTTATGCTAAATGTATAGGTCTTACGGCTGATAAGGAGCCCGAGATCTTTAATGCCATCC
Source organism: Sphingobacterium spiritivorum ATCC 33861 (assembly GCF_000143765.1). Classification (GTDB taxonomy): domain Bacteria; phylum Bacteroidota; class Bacteroidia; order Sphingobacteriales; family Sphingobacteriaceae; genus Sphingobacterium; species Sphingobacterium spiritivorum. Next base: position 297,065 of record NZ_GL379770.1, read on the forward strand.
AGTTTGGTGCATTACTGGAGAATGTGGTGTATAAACCGGGCACTCGCACGCCTGATTATGAAAATATCACTGTAACGGAAAATATTCGTGTTTCTTACCCTATTTCCTATATGGAAGGTGCTGATCTGTCCGGAAAAGGTAATACACCAAAGCATATTTTCTTCCTCACAGCAGATGCATTCGGTGTACTTCCTCCGATCTCTTTGCTCAATAACGAGCAGGCCATGTATCATTTTATTTCAGGATATACGGCGAAAGTAGCCGGTACAGAAGTCGGAGTAGTAGAGCCTACAGCTACGTTCTCTGCTTGTTTCGGTCAGGCCTTTCTTCCCTTACATCCCGAGCAATATGCAGAACTTCTGAAAGCTAAGCTCATATCCGATCCGTCTATCCGGGTATGGCTGGTCAATACAGGCTGGATAAAAGGACCATACGGGGTAGGACACCGAATCAAACTGAGTTATACCCGAAGTCTGATCCGGGCTGCTATGAGTGGCGAATTGCAGGATACAGATTTCAATAAGCATGAGATATTTGGCTTACGCTACCCGGTAAGCTGCTATGGAATACCGGATGATATCCTTAATGCTAAGAAACTGTGGAAAAATGATGAAGCTTATGATCTACAGGCAGCTAAACTTGCGGCTCTGTTCATAAGCAACATGAATAAATACGGTGTATCGGAGGATATTTTAAAAGGAGGTCCTCAGGTAGCTGTTCAGAAAACAGAAGTATAAACAAAATGTAACCTCAAATTATGAAGCAGCCTGCTTATATTCCTAAGCAGGCTGTATTTATTTACTGCACCTTATAAGCCATACCTCTGGATGCAGGAAGTGTATCTTTAAAACCAAATTTTTCGTAGAGAAAAGAGGCGTCTCCGTCAGCGATCAGACTGACATAGCAAGAGGAGGGAAGATTAGTATTGATGAAATCCATCAGATTCCGGATGATCATTTTTCCGACACCCTGCCCCTGATATTCCGGAAGAACTGCAATATCTACCACCTGACAAAAACAACCTGCGTCACCTATGATTCTGCCCATCCCGATCACCTGATTCTCATGTTGGATCATGACCGAATGTATAGAATTTCTAAGTCCTGTTTTGGCGGCTTCCTGAGTTTTGGGTGATAATCCTGCAGCAACTCTGAGATTTCGGTATATGTCAACCGGGATTGTGCTTTCTATAACTTTCATGTATGCTGTTTGATTGTAAGTTGTTTTATTGTTCTGTTAGACTGTAGCCGTGACTGATTTTTGTTTTTTTACCTTTCTTATTTTCAGATATAGAAGTAATACAGATAATAAGAAACAGATAAACATAATGATGGTTAGCGCGATCATAGGTTTATGAATAAGATAAGCCGGGGCTTGTTCTATAAATAATAACCTGAAAATCTGCAGGTAATGGGTTAGGGGAATGACATCCGATAACACCTGTACCCATTGTGGCATCTGACTAAGTGGCCATGTAAAACCACTGAGGATAAAGCTAGGGGTTGCAATCACCATTAAGATCTCTGTAGCTTTTAGTTGATTGGGAATAGCGATGCTGACCATAATACCAATAAAGCTGGCCGCTAATATAAATAAAGTGGTGGATAAGAGAAATGGCCAGATCTCTACCTGTATAGGCATCTTATAGAAAACAGAGAATCCATAGTAGAGAGCCATCACTCCGATAGACATCAGGAAATAGGGGAATACCTTGACAAATATTAATGTAAACGGATTTGAAGTTTTAGAAAGCAATTGTGAAAAAGTGTTGTTTTCAAATTCTGAAGCAAAAGACAAGGCGAGTCCTAATAACAATATCTGCTGGAATACCGTCATCAATACCCCGGGAAGCATAAAATACAAATAGTTACCGCTTCTGATATTCTGTTTGATGATCGTGGTTTTAAACGGCTCATATTGCTGACTGGCGATATAACCCGGCACCCCTTTTTTCTTTTGGGCTTCGATCTGTATCCCCGCCTTCATTGTGGCAGCACATACATTGACCGCGAGCATAGCATAGTTAGACGTCAGCGTATTGGAGGCATCGACAAATACGGCGACCTCCGTCTGCCTGTTTTGGCTCACAGAAGCCATGAACCCTTTCGGAATCTGTACAACTACAGTCGCTTCACGCTCCAGCGCCAGCTGGCGGGAGTTGAAACTGTCGTTCAGTATATCGGATACATAGATAACCTCGCTCTCATTGAACATATCGATCAGTTTGCTGCTCATAGGCGAACGATCTTCATCTACGACAATGACAGGCAGGTTGGTTACTTTCCCTTTCTTATACACATTGCCAATAAGCACTCCGTAGAGAATCGGAGCTCCTATAAACAGAATGCGTAAGACTTTGTTGTTATTAAATAACCTGAATTCACGCTTGATTAATTCCCATATCATTTTCATGCCCGTCTCCTTTACTTAGTCGCCATACTGCTGATGTCTAATGTCGCATTGCTTTTGGTAAGCAGTTCACGCGCCGCATTTTTATCTGTTGGCACTACCTTGATTTCAAACAGGGACTCCTGTTGGTCAAAATCCGGATAGGCTGTAGCAATATTAGCATATGAATTCAATGCTTTGATGTAGGAAACAGATCCTTTGACTACCTGATTGTCTTTATAAGGAATACGGACATTTACTTCCGCGCCCTGGCGTAAGGCCGCCATCTTTTTTTCCGTCAGTGTAAAACGGAAATAAGTAGTCTCATCAAGATATCCGTTTACAATAGCATAGCCGGCCAGCGCAAGTTCGCCTACCTTCAGGTTTATACTTTCTACCGTCATATCCTGCGGAGCAATCAGAAATCGTTCCTTAGCAGCTACGTTTACTTCATTGACAGCACCTAATGCACGTTCTTTCTGTCCCAGAGCCATGCGCTGCTGTTCTACACGTGCGCCATTGCGAACATCGCTAAGTTCAGCCTGAGCAGCAATATATTGATTTTTTGCGCCCTGATATTTAGCGTAGACCTCATCATATTTTTGTTGAGGCACCAGGCTGTCCCTTAGTAGGTTAGAAAGTCTGTTCAATGATTTTTCGGCAAAGTCCAGTTGTTCCTTCAGTCCGGCTACTTTCGCATTCAATTGTTTAAGCTGTCCGTCAGTAGCCCCTTTTCTGGCCATCTCATACTGCGCTTCAGCTGCATCCAGTGCGCCTTTAGCCTGTTCCTCTTTGGCAGTGACCTCTGGTATTTCCAGCATAATCAGTGTGTCACCTTTCCGGACGTGTTGTCCTTCACTTACCAATATTTTTTCAATCTTGCCGGGCACTTTCGTTACTACACTCAGTTGATCCCGTTCTATTTTTCCTTCAATGATATGATCCGAATTCTTGTTTTCATTTTTACAAGCCCCAAAAGCAAGTACCAATACTAAGGAAGGTAAAAAACCAATATATCTTTTCATGTTATTTTAATATGCTGTTAAGTAAATCACCAGTGGTATGTAAAACTTCAAGAGCAGATTTACGTTGCTGTAAAATCTGTGAATAGTAGCCCAGACTAGATTTGTAATAATCATTTTCGGAAGCCAGCAGTTCGGTCACATCTATCAACCCTTCCTGATATTGTTTGGATGAAAGATTAAGATTATTCTTTGCCACCTGTACTTGCTGATCGTTGACTTTTAGTTTTTGATTAGCCGTATTGTACTCTACTTTATTTTTTTTGAGTAAAAGCTCCAGTTTTTCCGAAATATCATCCTTTTTATTCTGGTTGATATCCAGATCCAGTTTAGCCTGTTTCAGTTTGTTTTTGTGCTCTCCGCCTTTAAAAATTTCCCATTTGGCGCCTACTCCCACAATAAAAGTAGGGAAGAGCTGCAATTGATCGGAGCGCAGATGTACATCTCCCAGGAGGCTGACATCCTGAAGCGTCAGCCTGGATTTGAATACATTACTGTACGATGCAGATCCGAACGCAAATACCTGCGGAAGACCGGATCCTTTTTCTTTTTTATAGACATACTCATATGCACGTTGCGAAGCATCCAGTGCTTTGAGCTCATAGCGGTTTTCTATGCTGTTTTCCTCCTTATTAATCACGATCCCTTTTAGTTCGTAATTAATATGCTGTAACTGATCTGCAGGGAGATGAGTATCCTGTTCCAGTTTTTGCAGAAGTAATTCTTTTGAACCTTCCAGTTCTACCTTTTTAGCTTCCAGTTCGAGCATGGCCAGTTTAATCTTATCCCGGTCATAAGGTATCGCCATACCGTTTTCTATAGCCTTAACAACCTTGAGGTGTTCTTTATTCAAGCGTTTCTCGGAATCAACAATCAGTTTTTCTACTTCTTTCAGCAACATTAACTGATCAAATGTGCTTATAATTTCTTTGGCAATCGTCTCCTTATCGGCTTCCAGGAGATAATTCTGAGCCTGAAGTTTTTCTTTTAGAGCTTTCTGTCCGTTACTGATCTGCAGTCCACTAAAGATCACCTGAGTAGCGGTCACACCTACTAATCCTACCTGGCCCTGTAAACGAAAGTCTTGTGCACCCTCAAAGAGACTTAGAGGCGTATTGCCAATCGGAACAGTGGGCAGATCGAGTTTACCTCCTGAATTGAAATAGGAGTAAAAACCGGCAGCGGAAACACTGGGTAACCGTTTGTTGCCCACCATATCACCTTCAATTTTGGTCTTCTGATTTTCCATATCTTTTCCAGCCAGTTCTCTGTTTGTACGGATAGCACTGCGGATAGGATCTTTTAATTGCTCATCCACGATCTGTTGTGCATGGGCAGTTGAAAGGGCAAAGATTAGGAATAATGTGGTTGTGGTTATTTTTATCATCGTCAAAATACTCTAATTAAAAGTACAATCAAGCGAATAAAAGGTTTGCGCAAATTAAATTTCAATAGATTGCTGTTAAGTTAATAATTCACTCAAAATAACAATATTTAAACTATTTAATGTTGTTTATGCAACTAAAATTTTGAATAAAAGTCAAGCCTGCTTTTCGAAAAGGGCAGGCTTGACGGGTCTACTGCTTGAATAGCAGGAGGATGATTTCCTGCAGAGCAGTCAAAAATTATGCGCCTAACTGAACACGTTTGAAAGCGGAAACAGTCAATCCTTTAGCTACTGAGTCTAAGAATTGAGCGATATTTTTTGAAGAATCTTTTACGAACTCCTGGTTCAATAAAGTAGACTCTTTGTAGAATTTATTCAATTTACCTTGTGCAATTTTTTCTACCATTTCTTCTGGTTTTCCTTCTGCACGGATTTGCTCTTTAGCGATTTCTAATTCGCGTTCGATAGTTTTAGTATCCACACCATCTTTATCGATAGCAACCGGGTTCATAGCAGCGATTTGCATTGCTACGTCTTTACCAGCTTCTTCTACACCTTCACCAGCAGCAGAAAGACCTACCAATACACCCAGACGGTAGTTACCGTGGATATAAGCGATCACTTCTTCAGCCTGAACAGCCTCATATTTAGAAACTTCGATTTTCTCACCGATTTTACCAGTTTGATCGATCAAAAGTTCAGCGATTGGACGACCGTCAATTTCTAAAGCTTTAAGTGCTTCCAGAGAAGCAGGTTGGTTAGCGATAGCAACGTCAGCGATTGACTCAGCAAACGCTACGAAATCAGCATTTTTAGCTACGAAGTCAGTTTCACAGTTTACTTCAACTACAATACCGCTTTTCTTATCGGCAGAAGCTTTTGCAATGATTACTCCCTCGTTAGACTCACGATCCTGACGGCTGGCAGCTACCTTAGCTCCTTTTTTACGCAGGTAATCGATAGCAGCTTCGAAATCACCATTTGCTTCTACTAATGCTTTTTTACAGTCCATCATACCAGCGCCTGTTTGTTGACGCAGTTTATTTACATCTGATGCAGAAATTTGTACTGACATGTTATTTTTTATTTTTTATAAAATTACATTTTGAAAAGATCACAACTTCTTTTTTTGTGTTAAGCAATTGTGAATTGTTAAACCTTACTTCCGGGTTTTAACAAGAAAACCGGACAGATATGCGCCGTCTAAGGAAATCATGATCTCCACAAACTAACACAGGTCTATCCGGTTTAATATAGAAAATATTATTCTCCGTCTTTCGCTTTGCGAGGGCGTTTAGCACCAGCGTTAGCTTCTTGAGCTTCACCACCGTTGTCCACTTGCGCTTTAGCAGCTGCAGCTTCTTTTTCAGCTTCGTCCTCTTTGTCGCGTTTACGCTCATCTAATCCTTCCTGGATCGCCTTGCTGATAATACCTGCGATAAGGCTGATGGATTTAGTCGCATCATCGTTTGCAGGGATAGGGAAGTCGATATTAGTAGGGTCAGAGTTTGTATCTACCATTGCAAAAGTAGGGATGTTCAATTTGATTGCTTCAGAAACAGCGATGTGTTCTTTTTTCACATCGATGATGAATAAAGCAGCCGGTAAACGGTTCAAGTCAGCGATACCGCCCAAAAGGCTTTCTAACTTAATACGTTCACGTTGAATCATCAATTTCTCTTTCTTAGACAATACATCATAAGTACCATCTTTTTGCATTTTGTCGATGTTCGACATTTTTTTGATGGACTTACGTACTGTTGCGAAGTTTGTAAGCATACCACCTAACCATCTTTCAGTTACGAAAGGCATGTTTACTTCTTTCGCCTGTTGTGCGATGATTTCTTTTGCTTGTTTTTTCGTAGCTACGAATAAAACTTTACGACCTGATTTTACGATTTGTTTGATAGCTGAAGCAGCTTCTTCTAATTTCGTAAGAGTTTTGTTCAAGTCAATGATGTGGATACCGTTGCGTTCCATGAAAATGTACTTAGCCATTTTCGGATCCCATTTACGTGTAAGGTGACCAAAGTGCACACCTGCATCCAATAAGTCTTGATAAGTTGTTCTTGCCATTTTTTGATCCTCCTTTGATTAACGTTTACTGAATTGGAATCTTCTACGTGCTTTACGGCGTCCTGGTTTTTTACGCTCAACCATACGGTCATCACGCGTAACTAAACCTTTTGCACGTAATGCAGGTTTTACTGTAGCATCAAGCTCAATAAGTGCTTTTGCAATCGCAAGACGCACAGCCTCAGCCTGACCTTTTACACCTCCACCATTCACGTTAACATTGACATCATAATTTCCGGCAGCACCCGCTACTTCAGTAGACTGAGTAACGATGTATTGCAATGGCAATGTTGGGAAATATGTTTTGTAATCTTTACCATTTACGGTAATGTTTCCGCTACCAGCAGTTAAGTAAATGCGGGCAACAGCAGTTTTTCTTCTTCCTGAAGTGTTAGTTGTTGACATGTCGATTCTCCTTAAAATTTAACTGGTTTTGGATTTTGCGCATCATGTTTGTGCTCAGTACCAGCATAAACATAAAGGTTTTTAAACAATTGACGTCCTAAACGGTTTTTAGGAAGCATACCACGAACAGCTTTCTCAATGATGCGCTCAGGGTGTTTAGCCAATAATTCCTTAGGAGTAATGAAACGCTGACCACCTGGGTATCCAGTGTAGCGAACGTAAACTTTGTCACCTAATTTATCACCTGTCAATCTAATTTTGTCTGCATTGATAACAATAACGTTATCTCCGCAGTCTACGTGAGGGGTAAATGTTGGCTTGTGTTTTCCACGGATCACTTTCGCAATCTCGCTTGCCAAGCGCCCCAAAATCTCGCCTTCAGCATCAACAACAATCCACTCTTTGTTGACAGTGTTCTTGTTGGCAGAGACAGTTTTGTAACTTAACGTATTCACTTGCTTTTGATTAATTAATTAATAAAATGTTATTATCTTCTTTTCCTTTATCACAAAGGTCTGCAAAGGTACGTCAAATCTTTTTAATATAAAAGCTATTTCTTCTTTATTTTGCTGTAACTCAAACTTTCACATTTATTAACGCTTGCCTTATTAAACTTTTGCGTTCATTTGTCATCTTTTTACCAGCTATTGAGTACTTTAGTATATTATTCATACGAATGCGGTAATTCTTTAAAAAACATTATAATACATGGTGATAAAAACAAATCGTGCTTGCCGATACTTATTTGTTGTGCTGATGCTTATTCTTCAGACCGGACTTTATTCTATTGCGGAAGCACAGCAGAATGAAAAAAAACCTTATCAGGATCAACTGGTGCTTATTGAAGCCAAACTCAGAAACGGTGAGTTCCAGGAAGCGTTCCGGATCATGGATGAAATCACCGCCAAATACCCCAACGCTGATGAAGTATATTACGGAAAAGCATTGTTGTACGGCCAGTTTCGTAATTACGATGCTGCAGTTTCCAATATTCAGCAGGCTATAGTACTCAATAAAGATCTTCGTTATTATAATTTTCTGATCGATCTTTACAAATCCAGACAGGATTATGATAATGCCCTCAGTATACTGGATCAGGTGATCACCGAAAAGCCGGATCTTCCTCAGGCATACCGGGAGAAGATTATGTTGCTCCATATGCGTAAGAGATCGGATGAAGCATTGACTTTTTATGAAAGTACAAAGAAGAAATTCGGAGTATCGGATACACTGGATTTGCTGAAAGCCGAGATTTTGATGAGTCAGAATAAAAATGAGGACGCTAAACAGATTCTCAGATCCTGGGAACAAAAAAACAGCCCGCTTCGTCAGGTATACAGCACATTGTCCTATTTGTATATACGGGATAAAGATGCCAAGCAGGCAATAGCCACCGTTGAAAAAGGTATCAGTATTACACATGATGATCTGCTGTATCTGGATATGGCTGATGCCTATTCTGCTGCGAAAAACCAAAAACAGGCTTATGCTTATCTGAAAAAAGCGTTCGAATCGGACAAAATAGATTTTCAGGAAAAAAATCGCGTTGTACACGCTTTACTCATAAGAGAGAATGGATTTACGCTGGATCAGTTGCAGGATCTGACAAATGTGCTGGTATTGAAACATCCACGTATGGCGGAAAGCCATATGGCGAAAGGAGATGTCATGTGGAGACGTAAAGATCCGCAAGGTGCCCGTTCTTTATTTTTGGTAGCGGTAGGGATCAATCCGGCAAATATTGACGGATGGCGCATGCTTATTAATACAGATATGGCACTTCGTGAAGTAGATGTAGCTATTGTGCATGGTATGGAAGGCTTACGGGCTAATCCGAATAATCCTACACTATTATACTTTACCGGACTTGCTTATCTCATGAAAGATGATAAGGATAATGCACGCGAACTATTGGAACAGGCACTGAATAACAGTGAGAATGAGAACAAATTTGTACAATCCAATATTTATGCAGCATTAGGAGATGTGTATCATCAGTTGAAAATGGAGTCAGCTTCTGATGTGGCTTACGAAGAAGCGATCAAACTGGACAGTACCAATGTCACAGCAATGAATAATCTGGCCTATTATTTATCACTTCGTAAAAAAGATCTGGAGAAAGCAGCTACGTATTCCAAACTGTCAAATGAACTGGAACCTGCCTCTGCGACATTTCAGGATACATATGCATGGGTCTTATTTCAACAGGAAAAATACAGCGAAGCATTGGTATGGATTGAACGCTCCATTAAGAATTCAGCTCAGGCCTCTGCAACCTTGCTGGATCATTACGGAGATATCTTGTTTCATGTCGGAAGAGAGAAAGATGCTGTAAAGCAATGGGAGAAAGCATTGGTTCTGGCGGATTCCGAAGATATAGATAAAGAAAAACTGGCGATTAAAATTAAAAACAGAAAATATGTGGAGTAAATGGAGCATAGGATTGATGGTGATGGTACTGGCATTGTATTCCTGTAAGAGTAAAAAGAGTATAACGAATAAGGAACAACCGAAAGTCGTATCTCCTATAAATTCAACTGCCGATGCGATCAAGACATTTGAGCTGAGTAATCTGGATTTTCACACATTCTCAGGAAAAGCAAAAAGTACAATAGCGTTGGGAGATAAGTCCTATGATGCTACTGCTAATGTACGGATAGAGCGGAACAAGGCGATATGGATATCTGTTACCTCTTTTCTTTCTATTGAAGTTGCGCGTATCCTTATCACACCTGACAGTATCAAGATCTTGAATAAACTGCAGGGAGAGTATATCTCCAAACCTTTTAGTTATGTATATCAGTATACCAACCGGGCTGTTACATTTTCTAATCTTCAGGATATCCTGATAGGCAATGTGTCTTCCACATTACTCAATACCGACAACCTGCAGATGGCCAGCAGTTCACAGGATACACAGATGGTTGGTATTAAAGATGGGATGAGATTTCATTATATTATCAATACGGATAACCGTCCGGTTACCTTCCGATTGTCAGAAGACGGACGTAATCAAAAGCTGGAAGCCATGTATGGTCAACATTCTGTTGTGTCGGGATACAATTTTCCACAAAAATTACGTTTGAATCTGATAGGAGAGAATGCCAGGGTGACTGCAGATCTGGTCTTTAATAAGGTCACTTTTAATGAAATTTTGGAATTACCATTTAATGTACCTTCAAAATATAAGGTAATAAATTAGTGAATATTAATGTATAATGCGTTAGTTTTATTACTTTCGCAAACTGTAGTTCTTTATCTTTATGTGTTTCACATTAAGGTAGAGGGAGTAATGAAAATCAGTTCATGGGTTTTAAAAAAGTATTATTAAGCATATTAGCACTGTTTTTTGTAGTGACTGCAAGTAAGGCACAGAGTAGCGCTTTATTACAGAAACAAAGAGAGCAATTGACCAAAGAGATTGCCGAACTGCAAAAAGTATTACAAAATACCACTAAGGAGAGAAAACTTTCCCAACAGGAGGTCAATGCGCTGAGTAAGCAATTGAATCTTCGTGAGGAGAAGATCTCTACTATCAATGCCGAAGTACGATTGATCGATAATCAGATCTCCAGTAATAATAAAGCCGTAGATGCACTGAAAGCAGAGCTTGAAAAGCTGCGGAAAGACTATGAGAAAATGATCATGTTCGCTTTTCGTAATAAGAATGCGTACAGTAAAATGATGTTCATCTTTGCATCAAAAGATTTTAATCAGGCTTATCGTCGTGTAAAATACCTTCAGCAATTTAACGATTCCCGAAAAATAAAGGCGGACGAAATAGAGGCAACCCAAAACAAGATTAAACAAAAAATCGCGCAACTGCAGGCCGATAAGAATAAAAAGAATGTCCTGCTGAAAGATCAGCAAAATGAACGTTCTGTAATCGCTAAAGATAAAGCCGAGCATTCGAAAGTATTGAATGAGCTGGCCTCTCAGGAGCGTAATGTAAAATCGCAGCTGAGTAAAAAACAACAGCAGGAACGTAAGCTGGCAGCACAGATTAAAGCCGCCATCGCACGTGAAATCGCTGAAGAAAGAAGAAGAGCAGAAGCCGAGCGCAAGCGTCTTGCCGAAGCTGAAGCGCGTAAAACAGGTAAAACAGTAGCCGAAGTAGAGAAAAATACCAAACGCAAATCAGACGGAGATGTGTTGAAATCTACGCCTGAGGCAGCCCGATTATCTGCAGATTTCAAATCTAACAGAGGAAGACTCCCTTGGCCGGTGGGACAGGGTAATATCATCCGCAAGTTTGGTATGGGCTCTTACGGAAGAAATGTAACGGTTTACAATCCGGATATCGTTATCCGTACCGGTGAGAATGCTACAATAAAGGCGGTATTCCCGGGGACAGTCGTGCAGGCCTTTACATCTGCAGGTTCAGGTAACGTTATTATAAACCATGGAGAGTATTTTACCGTATATAGTGATATGAAAGGATTATCTGTGTCCAAGGGACAAAAAGTTTCTGCCGGACAGGCTATAGGTACAGCAGGGGAGGATACAGAGGAAGGTATTTCACTTGTTAAATTCTCTATCTTCCAAGGAATGACGGAGTTAAATCCGGAATCTTGGCTGGCAAGATAACAGAAATAAAAAATTAAATGTTTACCTTTGGAAGATTTACCGGGGGTGATTAAAGCAATAGGGCATAAAAAATAAACACAAAAATAGATTATGTTAACATCAGGGCTATTATTTATAGGAACGCAAGAGATTATTATCATTGTAATCTTGGTTCTGTTATTATTTGGGGGTAAAAAGATTCCTGAATTAATGCGTGGATTGGGACGTGGAGTGAAAGAGTTTAAGGATGGTCAGCGGGAAGAACCTACTGAGTCCGGCAACAATACGAATAACAAAGAAAATTCAAATAACGCCCACTAATGGACGTCCAGAACAAAAGATTCCAATGTGATCAGATCTCAAAGGAATCTTTTGCTTTTTCAACCGTTTTCAAAAGCTGACAAGGGATATCCAGGCTTTGAAAAGACCGAAATTATAAACATGCATGGAAGTACGGCTTATGTTTCAAAGAACACGAGCTATTATAGAATAGGGATTCAACCTTATTTTATGCATTAAATTGATCTTATGGTTAAAATGAAAGTGACGACCCTGTCTTTATTTGGCTTTCTGTGCATCGCACAGGCTAATGTTCAAGGTCAATCCTCTTCATCTTTTAAAGATGATCTACAAACTACACTTCTGCAAAATCTGGCAGATGAAAACACACAGATCTTAAAGGAACTTGACAGTATTAAATTTGTCAATGCCGGAGAAAAAAACGTCGATAATGTCGTTTTTGATATTCAGGATGTGGGAATGGTACGCAAATTACTCTCCCTCCAGCGGGAAGTGCCTTTAAATTACAATGCTCAGGTACGTAATTATATAGAACTGTACAGCTCTAAAAATTATAAACCACATATGAGTAAGATGCTGGGACTGGGGCAGTATTATTTCCCGATCTATGAAAAGATCTTCAAAGAAATGAATGTTCCGGATGAGATCAAATACCTGTCCATTGTTGAATCAGCACTCAACCCGCACAGTGTATCACGTGTAGGCGCGACGGGACCATGGCAGTTTATGTATGGGACAGCCAAATCCTACAATCTGATAATGGATAATTATCTGGATGAGCGGAAAGATCCTTATGCATCATGCTATGCTGCTGCAAGATACATGCAGGATTCTTATCAGGAATTCGGAGACTGGCTGGTTGCTATTGCATCCTATAATTGCGGAAAGGGAAACATTAAACGTGCAATAGCTAAATCAGGAAAGACCAATCCCAACTTCTGGGAAATATCTGCGTATCTTCCAAGAGAAACCCGCAATTACGTACCGGCATTTATTGCGATGACTTATATGATGGGATATGCAGCTGAAAATAATATTGAAGCTGCAACAACAGATTATCATTTGGCTACCGATATGATGATGGTTGACAAATCTCTTAATCTCAACAGTATTGCTCAGGCCCTTAATCTCTCAGAAGAGGCTTTAAAAATGCTCAATCCGGGATACAAGAAAGGAATAGTCAATGGTACGGCAGAGACGCCCCGTCGACTTGTTATACCTAAACTGGCAGGCATGGACGAAGAGAAGCTGTATACAGCTCTTAATTCGCCTGTAGAGACTATGGCAGCAGTTGTTGAGGCGGTTAATGATGATCTGCGCGTATCGCCTAATGCGATGACCAGACACCGTGTCAGAAAGGGAGAGACACTGCAGAGTATTTCCAGGAAATTCGGGGTGAGTGTACAAAACCTGAAAGCATGGAATGATATCTCATCAAGTCGTGCTCCGGTAGGTCGTACCCTGATCGTATCCAGTCCGGGAGTCAACGAGCGGTTAGCGAGCCGTGTAAGTAAGAGTAAGGCTGCTACTACCAGTAAAAAATCTACGAGCACTTATCTGAGCTATACTGTAAAGAGAGGGGATACGTTGTCAGATATCGCCAACAAATATAAAGGTGCTACCGTAAGTAATATTAAGGCAGACAACGGACTGAGCAGCAGTAAACTGAAACCCGGAATGAAATTGAAAATCAAGAAATAGAGAAACGAATGTTTTTCATATAAATGTACAGGATGCGGTCCGGTTATACTAACCAGGCCGCATCTTCTGTTTTATCGTATTCTTCCAAAGTCACTTCCACATGTTCCTTTAGGATAGTCGAAAGCTTCAGACCATAATAATCGCTGAAAATAGGAAATTTGTGATGACTTCTGTCAATCAGTACAGCTGTTCTCATCTTTTTCAACGGAACGTCCAGAAAGATTCCTAAGCCATACGCTAAAGCTCTTCCGCTGTTCAGTACATCATCGACAAGGATCACCACTTTATCTTTCGCTGTAGAGGCTGCTACATCTGTAGAACCCACCAGGCTCCGGCTGGTCTTGTTGATTGTTACTTTAATAAGCTCGATTGTTTTTTCGGGTGCTAACGTAACAAGAATTTTCTGAAGACGCTGAGCGAAGATATAGCCTCTGTCTGCAATGCCCACAATGACGATTGCCTTTTCCTCAAAATTATCTTCAAGTATCTGATAGGCAATACGAATTGACTTTTGTTTGATTTGCTCTTTATTTAGAATAAGGGTTTTTTTTGAAGACATACGGCTCAAATTTTACTGAGGTAAAAATAAGAAATCTTTTAAACAAAAAAGTCCGATTGCATGAACAATCGGACTTTTGAATACTGTTTTATTGATTAATTGACAGTTGCTTTTCTTTCTTTAAGAAGATCTGCAGTCAATACTCTTCCAATTTCTTCTGAATTATCAATCGGCATACGTCCGCCGTTGTAGTAGTAGCGCTTCCAGTAAGCCTCATTCAGATTACTGATCATAACACCTTTACTGGATGAAGCGTGTGCAAATTTGTCATCTCCAAGGTATACCCCTATGTGTGTGATGCTTTTGCTTCTGATTTTAAAGAAAACCAGATCTCCCGCTTTTAGTTCACTTTTGCCGATAGGATCTACCTGTGTGTAGATATTACGGCTATTGTAACCGATAGAAGTGTTAAAAACCTTATCGTATAGTTCGTATGCAAACTTCGAGCAGTCAATACCTCTTTTGGAATCGCCTCCGAGACGGTAAGGAGTACCGATCCAGTCGTATACAAATTGATAAAGTTTGGTATTTGTAGTTGCTGAAACAGCTACACCCATGATTTGCGAGAAATAATCTTTTGCTAAGTTATCAGGATCGGCTGATTCTGATTTGGATTGGGTTTTGGTTGATTGTGCCTGCGACACTAGACATAAGCCTATAAATAGCACTAAAGCTACTATTTTCTTTGTTTTCATTCAATCGCTTTATTAATACAACTTTAAACTTTTACATGCGCACTGTATATTTTATTCTACAGCACTGTCGCAAAACTAAGTCATTCTGTCTAGCAATCCAAACTTTTTGACGCAGATTTAACAATTCTTTAACCTTTTTTAACAATTCAAAACCGAAGCTTTCTGAGCTGTATAAAACTATATTTCATTAAAAAATCAACGAAACATAGCTTTAAAGGTGAATTTGATAAAAAAGATAAAATATTTTTGAATATTTCGAAATTAATATCCTACCTTTAGCACAAGCAAAAAACAGAAATGAATTTTAACACCATTACTACATCGATTATTATTACCACCGGGGGCATATACGCGGAGGAAGTAGTTTCTATGTATTAAAAAGTGTACATAATATTGATGAAAACGCCTTCCTCCGCAAAGAGGAAGGCGTTTTTTGTTTTAAATCAGTCAACTAAACAGTATAATTAAATATGAAAGTTCTAAAATTCGGTGGTACATCAGTAGGTTCGGCAGACAGTATCCGGTCTGTGCTCGCCATTGTAACAGCAGCTTATCAGGCAGGAGAGAAACCACTAGTCGTATTATCTGCTATGTCAGGTATTACCAATCTGTTAACACAAATGGCAGAAGATGCAGCTGAGGGCAAACCATTTGAGTCCGGTATAAAAGTTCTGGAAGAGAAACACTTTGAAGTGGTACGTAAACTAATCGCTGTTAAATTCCAGAATCCTGTGTTTACCAAATTAAAGTTGTTCTTCAATGAAATAGAAGACCTGCTTCAGGGAATCTATGCGCTGAAAGAGCTGAGTAATCAAAGCCGGGATCTGGTGGTGAGTTATGGAGAGCGCTGCTCTACCTTTCTGGTGTCAAAAATAGCCGAACAACACCTGGAAGAAGCATTGTTTGTAGATGCTTCACATTATATCAAGACAAATTCAAATTTTGGACATGCCAGTGTCAATGACGAGATCACCGATCAACTGATCCGTGCACTGGCTAATACCAATGCCGACAAGCTTATGTTCGTAACCGGATTTATCGGTTCTAACGAAAATGGACGTATTACGACTTTAGGTCGGGGAGGGTCAGACTATACAGCTGCTATATTCGGTTCAGTACTGAATGCTTCGGCTATAGAGATATGGACAGATGTAAACGGTATGCTGACTGCAGATCCGCGTATTGTTAAGAAAGCATTCTCCTTGCCGGTTCTCTCTTATACAGAAGCAATGGAGCTTTCCTATTTTGGTGCGAAGGTGATTTATCCACCGACCATGATTCCTGCATTTCTGAAGAAAATTCCAATCATTATCCGTAATACATTCCAGCCGGAATTTGAAGGAACAGTTATTCAGTTTGACAGCGGAAAGACCAGTTATCCGATAAAAGGTATTTCTTCTATCAGCGATATCTCTGTGATCAATCTGAGCGGTTCAGGTATGATCGGCAAATCCGGTTTCAGCGGTCGTCTGTTCACCTTACTTGCCCGTGAACAGATCAATGTCGTATTGATTACGCAGTCTTCTTCCGAGCACAGTATTACATTTGCCGTGCACCCGGATGATGCGCGCAAGGCTGTACAGCTTATAGAAGCAGAGTTTGAGCTGGAACTGGAAGCAAATAAACTGGTACGCCCTGAAATTGAAAATGATCTTTCCGTACTTGCCATTGTCGGTGAGAATATGAAGAAAACCCCGGGAATGTCGGGCAAACTATTCGCCGCACTGGGAAGAAACGGTATCAATGTACGTGCAATTGCTCAGGGATCTTCTGAATTTAATATCTCAGTGATCATCTCCAAGATTGATCTTGCAAAGGCACTGAATGCGGTTCATGATGCTTTCTTTGCTGAACTCAAGAAAACGTTACATGTCTTTAATCTGGGAACAGGGAATATTGGTTCTACATTGTTCAAACAACTGGAGAATCAGCATGATTTCCTTTCTGATAAAAATGATATTGATATCAAGGTAGTGGGGATATCGAATAGCCGGAAGATGGTTTTCAGTGAATCGGGAATCAATCTGGGTAACTGGGAAGCGGATCTGAACGAAAATGGAATAGATGCTGATTTGCCGCTATTTGTAGAGAAGATGAAAGCAATGAATCTGCCTAACTGTGTTTTTATAGATAATACAGCAAGTAAAGTCCCGTCTTCCTATTATGAAGATATCTTCAGATCCAATATATCCATTGTAACCTGCAATAAGATTGCGAATTCGGGCAAATATGAGCAGTATAAGTCTCTGCATGACACTGCGCGCAAATACGGTGTAGATTTCTTTTATGAAACAAATGTCGGTGCAGGATTACCGATCGTACGTGTCCTTAAAGATTTAATGATGAGCGGTGACCGTATTATCAGGATAGAAGCGATCCTGTCCGGAACAATATCCTATATTTTCAATAACTTTAAAGATGATGCTTCATTCTATGATGTGGTTATGAAAGCACAGGAACTGGGGTATACAGAGCCTGATCCGCGTGATGACCTCGGAGGAGTGGATTTCATGCGTAAGATGCTGATTCTGGCGCGTGATGCAGGTCATGCCATTGAATCTGAAGATGTAGATCTGGGTGCCATTCTGCCGGAAGCCTGTCTGAAAGCTGATAGTGTGGCTTCTTTTTATGAAGAACTGAAAAAGGAGGATGCGTATTTCGAGGCATTAAAAGCAAAAGCTAAGGCTGAGAATAAAGTAATCCGTTATATCGGTAAACTGGAAAATGGAAAAGTGGCTATTTCAGTACAGTTGGTGGATGAGACACACCCGTTCTATTCGCTTTCGGGAAGTGACAATATTATCTCCTTTACAACCGAACGCTATAAGGAACGTCCTCTCGTTGTCAAAGGACCTGGAGCAGGTGCTGAGGTTACAGCGGCAGGTGTATTTGCGGACCTGGTAAACGTAGGCGCTTAATCCTGATAACTGAAATACAATTACTGAATATTAATTACTAAACATACACAATGGAACTATCGCAGCTGAAAAAGGATATCAATCTGGAAAAAATGTTGGATGAAATAAGAGTTTTTGCACCGGCAACGGTTGCCAATATGATCTGCGGATTTGATATTCTGGGTTTCGCACTGGACGAGCCGGGCGATGAGGTCATCATGAAAAGGATTTCAACACCAGGAGTAGTGATTACCGAGATAACAGGTGACGACGGTCGGTTGCCTTTAGATCCTGAAAAAAATACAGTATCAGCATGTGTGCAATTTCTGCTGCATAATCTGGGATTGCAGCATGAAGTCGGTGTCGAGATCAAATTACACAAACATATGCCTATTGGCTCCGGACTAGGTTCCAGTGCTGCCAGCACTGTTGCAGGTCTCTTTGCCATTAATGCGCTGTTAGGAAGCCCGCTTTCTAAGGAAGAGCTTCTTCCTTACTGCGTAGAGGGAGAACGACTGGCCTGCGGTACAGGTCACGCAGACAATGTAGCTCCTGCTCTTTTTGGAGGCATTACACTGATTCGCAGTACCGAACCTCTGGATGTTATATCCCTGCCGACTCCGAAAGAGCTATATGCAGCGGTCGTGTTTCCGCAGGTAGATGTCCCGACAAGAGATGCGCGTCAACTTATCAAAGAAAAAGTATTACTGAAAGACGCGGTCACACAATGGGGAAATATTGCGGGACTCGTAGCCGGCCTGTTCAAGGAAGATTATGACCTTATAGCAAGAAGTATGCATGATGTACTGATCGAACCTACACGCGCTATTCTGATTCCGCAATTTTATGAAATGAAGCAAATTGCTTTGGAGGAAGGCGCATTGAGCTTTGGTATATCGGGCTCAGGACCTTCTGTAGTAGCGGTGACAAGAGACAGAGCTATAGCTGAAAACATCAAGATACGCATACAGCAACACCTGAATGAATCCGAAATAGAAAGTTTCGGATATGTATCATCCGTCAATGTAGAAGGACCTAAAGTTTTAAACTAACAGAAAATGAAATTATACAGTACCCAAAATAAAGATCTGCGTGTATCCTTCAAAGATGCCGTATTCAATTCACTGCCTGCAGACAAGGGGCTTTATATGCCAGAAGTGATCCCTCAGCTGGATCCCATGTTTATCCGTAACATTCAGCAATACTCTTTAGAGGAGATTGCATTCACAGTTGCCCATGCTTTGATCGGGCAGGATATCCCGGCTGATGATCTTAAAAAGATCATTAAGGATGCCATTAATTTTGATGCGCCTGTCCGCTTCCTGAGCAAGGATACAGCGGTGTTGGAATTATTCCACGGTCCGTCTTATGCTTTTAAAGATTTCGGGGCTCGTTTTATGAGTCGTGTTATGGGGTATTTCTCGCAATCTGATGATAAGTTGTTAGATGTACTGGTCGCTACATCAGGTGATACCGGAGGCGCTGTAGCATTAGGCTTTTTAGGTGTAGAAGGGACGAGGGTAACGATTCTGTATCCAAAAGGAAAAGTTTCCGAAGTACAGGAACAGCAGCTTACCACCAACGGGCAGAATATCCGGGCACTGGAAGTGGACGGTACGTTTGATGATTGCCAGGCGCTGGTGAAGAAGGCATTTAATGATGCTGAATTGAATAGGGAATTAAGATTGACATCTGCCAATTCTATTAATATTGCACGTCTTATTCCGCAAACCTTTTATTATTTCTATGCCTACGCGCAATTGAAGGCACAGGGAATCAATCAGGTTGTATTCAGTGTGCCAAGCGGAAATTTTGGAAATATAGGTGCAGGATTGCTGGCTTTTAAGATGGGGCTTCCTGTTGAAAAATTTGTGGCTGCAACCAATGTCAATGATACAGTTCCGCGTTTCTTGTCTTCCGGACAATACCAGCCTAAGCCTTCTGTGCAGACGCTGGCCAATGCTATGGATGTAGGAGATCCGAGCAACTGGGTTCGGATTCTGGATCTCTTTGATCAGGATCTGGAAGCCTTGAAAAAGGTTGTTACATCCTATACTTACGATGATGAGGCGACTAAGGCTGCTATGAAACAGCTTTATCTGGAATATCAATATGTCGCTTGTCCGCATACCGCTATTGCCTGGTTAGCTTCACAGGCTTATCTTGGCGAGCATCCGGGACAGTATGCTTCCGTATTTCTTTCTACAGCACATCCCTGCAAATTTCCGGATGCTATCGATGCTGATGTATTCGAAAAGGTTAAACTTCCGGAAGGAGCCGAAACACTTTCCGGAAAGGAAAAACTGGCAAAAGAATTACCGGTTGATTATGACTTGTTCAAAGCCTATTTGTTAGAAAATAACTAAACAATAAATGGCTTCTCAAAGAAGTCATTTATTGTTTTACCAAAATCATATACTTGTTACGAAGTGCTGTCTCCTTTTTTTAATATTTGCTTACCTTTGCGACGATGAAATCAGTCATACTCAATAAAGGCAAGGATAAAGCTGCCTGGCAATTGCACCCGTGGGTGTTTTCCGGAGCAGTAAACAATGTCTCCGGCAATGTAGAAAACGGAGAAGTCGTTTCTGTATTCAACAGCGATCGTGAATTTATTGCTTATGGAATCTACCATAACCAGTCGCGTGTGGCTGTTCGTTTGCTGGAATGGCATCCGGATACAACTATTGATGAAAATTGGTGGCGCAATCGCATTCGTAAGGCTGTGGAAGCCCGTCAGCATCTTTTGACGGCTGAGACCAATACCGTTCGTCTGATTTTTGCAGAAGCCGATTTTATACCAGGCCTTATTGCAGACAAATACGCCGATTACATTTCTATCCAGGTGCATGCTGCAGGTACGGAAAATGTAAAAGCTGTAATTATTGATGAACTTACCCGGTTACTTCAACCCAAAGGAATATATGAACGCAGTGATCTCAAGTCCCGTGAACACGAAGGTCTTCCAAATACTAACGGTCTCCTGTCCGGAGAATTACCTCCGGAGTTTGTCGATGTCGTAGAAAATGGTATCCGTTATAAGGTGAATATTATAGATGGACAAAAATCCGGTTTCTATTGCGATCAGCGTGAAAACAGATTTCTGACTGCACAATATGTGAAAGACAAAAAAGTACTGGACTGTTTTTGTTATTCAGGAGGCTTTACCTTGAATAGCATTCAGCAAGGAGCAGCTGCTGTTACTGCTGTGGACAGCTCGGCTCTGGCGATCGAAACATTGGAACGCAATATGGTTGTCAACGGATTTGATACTTCCGGTCATCAGTTTATCTTATCGGATGTGAATAAACAGTTGCGCACTTTTATTGAAGAGGAAGCGAGATTTGATGTCGTGATCCTGGATCCGCCCAAATACGCACCCTCAAGATCTTCATTGGAAAAAGCATCCAGAGCCTATAAAGATCTTAACAGAAGAGGGATGATGCTGTTGGAAAGCGGCGGATTGCTGGCTACTTTCTCCTGTTCAGGAGCCATGGATATCAGTACATTCAAACAGGTCATTGCCTGGGCTGCACTCGATGCAGGTAAGGAAATTCAGTTTATAAGACAATTTCATCAACCTGAAGATCATCCCGTCCGGGCTTCCTTCCCCGAAGGGGAGTACCTCAAAGGTTTATTGGTACGAATACTTTAACAATATTTTGGAAGGCTGTAGAGGAACAGCCTTTTTGTTTTTAATTTATATTTTATTATGGTTGCTAATTTTAAAGATAACAAACCTGTTTTTTCAATTCTTTTTGCCGTAAGTTTTATTCACCTGCTCAATGACTTTGTTCAGGGCATTATTCCTTCCGTGTATCCTTTGCTGAAGGACGAACATCATCTGACCTTCTCTCAGATTGGGATGATCACCTTTGTGTATCAGATGGCAGCATCTATCTTTCAACCTGTAGTAGGATCTTTTACAGATAAGCGACCTCAGCCGTATTCTCAGATTATCGGGATGGCATTTTCATTAGTAGGACTTATCCTGTTTTCGTATGCACATAGTTATGAGATTATTCTGATAGCCGTGTTTCTGGTAGGGGTCGGATCTTCTATTTTTCACCCCGAGTCGTCCAGGGTAGCATACATGGCTTCCGGAGGCAAGAGAAGTCTTGCTCAATCTATCTTCCAGATCGGAGGTAATGCCGGAACAGCGCTTGCACCTATTCTGGTTGCATTTTTTATTCTTCCAAAAGGACAACAAGCTATTGTCTGGTTTGCGATTGTCCCTATTTTAGGTAAGGTAGTTGCACTGTATATCGGTAAATGGTACAGCCGTAAATTAGAGCATCGTACCACCGTCAAGAATAAGACAATCAGCGTACCGGATCTTTCTAACAAGAAAATCACTTTGTCTGTCGTAGTCCTGCTGTTGCTGATCATCTCTAAATATTTTTATATTGCGAGTATTACCAACTATTTTCAATTCTTCACGATGGAAAAGTTTGGTATCTCTGAAGTACAGGCACAGGTATTCTTATTTTACTTTCTGATAGCAGTGGCTGTAGGAACTTTGTTGGGGGGTATATTCGGAGACCGTTTTGGTCGTAAATATGTGATCTGGTTTTCTGTACTTGGAGTCGCACCGTTTTCATTAGCTCTTCCGTACGTAGACTTTACAACGACCGGTATTCTTATCGTGATTATCGGATTGATCCTGTCTTCTGCATTTCCTTCCATTATTGTATATGCGCAGGAGTTGCTTCCACGCAAATTAGGGATGGTGTCAGGATTGTTTTATGGATTTGCTTTTGGTATGGGCGGGTTAGGATCAGCATTGTTAGGCTGGTATGCAGACCATACGTCTATTACCTTTATCTACCATATCTGTTCGTATTTGCCATTGATCGGTATTGTGGCCTACTATCTTCCTGATCTGCAAAAGACTACATACAGAGAAGTCGAACTCTGATAGCCTGTAATGTATAGACCGGTTTAAAAGTAAAAAGACCTCGTTAGCTGCTATTGTTAACGAGGTCTTTTCAGTATGGGTAAGATGAGTGCTTCGGGATTTTCCGGAGATATGACTATTTAATGGTGTTCAACCAGGATTCAGCCATTAATGTCGCTCCTGCCAGACTGGTATGTACGCCATCCGTAGTCCAGTAATTGCCCGGAGCTTCTGCGAGTGCCTTGTCAAAAATAGACTGATATGGGATCAGTATAGCTTTAAATTCTTTCGCAACGTCTCGTGCAGCCTGCTGATATCCTTCAAAAGCAGGGTACCATGCATCAGTTACATGTTTTACCCCTTTCAGGCCGAAGGGTTCCCCGATAATAAGTTGTACGTTGGGCAATTGTTTCAAGGTGTCATCCAGCAGTTTCTGATACTGCTCTTTATATTGTTGTGCCGTATTGCTGGCACCGCTATCCATTGTTCTCCAAAAATCATTAACGCCGATCAGTATGCTCAGGATAGTAGGTTTGATATCTAAGGTATCCCTTTGCCAGCGTTTCTGCAGATCCGGCACCCGGTTTCCGCTGATACCCTTATTAAAAATCTTGATATTTTTGGATGCATGTTCAGACAACAGACTGCCCGCTGCTAACAGGGCGTAGCCGCTTCCGAATGCGGAAGTTTCATTCGGATTGGGATTGTCCTTCTGACGACCAGCATCAGTAATGGAGTCTCCCTGAAAAAGTATGATATCATTTTTCTTAATACTGATCTGATTACCTTTTGCCGGTAAGGACAAATTGTTTTCACGACCTTGTAGTAATGAGGTGCCTGCCACGGCTGCACCTACGGTAAGCAGACTTTTGCTGATAAAAGATCTTCTGTTTGTATTCATGATAGAGGTTTATGCTTATCTAATATAAGCATTGATTATTATAATTATAGTTTTAAAATGAGATTTTATTTGGTAATAAAATCACAATAAAAGGTTGCATTTTTTTGTGTACTCTCAGTAGAAGGTTTGCAGAGATTGTCTGCACCTGTAGTCATTAGTTGCAGAGCTGGATTTTTACGAATAAATATCCGTCAGAAAATGTGGAATAAATAAGGGAACATATCAGATGTTCCCTTATTTGTATATACTAAGTGTATTTTTCTACTCCTGCCCGGATAATGGTACAGGCTTCTCTGATCTGATCTGTAGTGATGGTCAGTGGAGGTGCCACCCTAAGTGCAGTCTCGCAGTGCAGGTACCAGTCTATCATCACACCGTGTTCAGCGCAGTACTTGCTAACCTGGTAGACCTGATCAAAATTTTCCAGTTGCAGACACATCATCAGACCTAATCCACGTATCTCTTTAATTTTAGGATGCTGGAGCAACTGACGGAAAAGCAATGCTTTCTCTTCTACCTGTTCGATCAGTCTTTCATCTTTTATAACCTGTAAAGATGCCTTTGCTGCAGCACAACTTACAGGATGTCCGCCGAATGTGGTGATATGGCCCAGCATGGGATTGTCTTTGATTACATCCATGATCTGTTTAGGTGCAACAAATGCGCCCAGAGGCATTCCTCCACCTATACCTTTTGCCAGCATAAGAATGTCGGGGACAATGCCAAAGTGTTCGAAAGCAAAGAGTTTTCCGGTACGTCCGAATCCGGTTTGTATTTCATCAAAGATTAATAGCGTTCCGGTTTCGTTGCAGCGCTTGCGAACAGCCTGCATATAGGCCACTTCAGGAACACGTACACCGGCTTCACCCTGAATAGCTTCCAGTATGACTGCTGCGGTCTTATCCGTGATCGCAGACAGATCCGAAAGATTGTTAAACGTGATAAAGTCTATCTCCGGTAATAAGGGTGCGTAGGCTGTTTGATACTCTTCATTACCGATGAGACTAAGTGCTCCTTGTGTGCTTCCGTGGTATGCTTTTTTTGCAGCTATAATCTGTCTTCTGCCAGTGAAGCGTTTTGCGATTTTCATTGATCCTTCTACAGCTTCTGCTCCGCTGTTTGTCAGGTATACTGATTCAAAAGAGGGGGGCAGGACTGCCAGCAGATCTGTTGCAAACTGTACCTGTGGCGCCTGTACAAACTCGCCATATACAGTTACATGGAGATACTTATCCAGTTGCTGCCGTATTGCCTCCAGTACCTTAGGATGTCTGTGACCTATATTGCTTACATTAAAACCGGATACCAGATCCATATATTGTTGTCCCTGCGGACCATATAAATAAATTCCTTCTGCTTTTTCTACTTCTACCAGACGGGGAGAGTTTGATGTCTGGGCTGTATTCATCAGGAATAATTCACGATTACTTAGCATGTTGATTTTGATTTAAATAAAAAGAAGAAGTCTTTTGGACTTCTTCCTGTATCATCTTCGGCCTGAACCGTTTTTTCGGCTTTGCCATTCTTTATAGAGAAGTTCTATGAAATTCTGCTCGATCTCAAAAAATTGTGAAGCACGTGAATTGCCTATGATACGGGCGAATTTTGCGCGGTATTCTTTTTTGATTTCCAGTTCTTTGGCATCATATGCGATTACATCCCGTGATCCGCCTTGTCTGAAGCCATTGCTTCTGCTTGGTGCACTCTGTCTGGGACCAATTTTTTCATTACGTATAGCCCACATTTCCTGTGAATACTCATTGTAGAGCGGGAAGAACTGTTGTGCCTCTGAACTGCTCAGATTGAGCTCTTTGGTAATATAGGCAATTTTCTCGTTCTCTATAGCTTTGAAGCGCTCATTATCACGCTGTGCATGAGCAGATAAAGTCAATAGAAATACAAAACAACATGCTGCTAATATCTTTTTCAACTGTAACATCACTTATAATGAATATTTTAAGTACTCTTCAATATCTTCGTTATCAATCTGACTTCCTACGCCAGCTGACTCCTCAGGTTCATAAATATATTGTGTGAAATAGACCATATTATCACCACTGTTCGTGGCGGCAAGATAGTTTATAATTTCAGCATCAGATACATTTGCTAGTTCCGAATGTAGATCAGTTGTAGCTGTTTCTTCTTGTTGAATACCGAAATACGCACCCAATCCCAGTATCAGTGTAACCGAGGCCGCAGCTGCATATCGCATCCAGTTACGACGTTTCAGACCTCCGATAGGGACAATTTTTGGTTGTTCTTTTTCAAATGCTTTAGCCTGTATGTCTGCTGACAACTGATCAAAGTAATTGGAAGGAACGGTATATCCGTCTTCTTTTACTTCTGCTTTCAATCGATCCGTAGCAATACCTGCAAAAATGGAATCTTCTAATGTGTTGAAGTAGTCTTCCGGTACGGCAAAACCTTCGTCTTTTAGCTGATCTTTCCAGCGATCTGCAGTGATATTTGCGGTGATCTGTTGCTGGAGCTGATCAAAATAGTTAGAAGGAACTGTAAATCCGTTTTCCTCTGTATCTGTTTTCAGCTGATCCAGCTTTACCGCAGTCATAATGCGGGATTGAAGATCATTGAAATAATTTTCAGGAGTACTAAAGGATTCTTTTTCGGAGGGAGCGGCATTCAAAAGTCTGATCTTTGAGCAAAGACCGGATCCGAGATTTTCAAAATAATCTTTAGGTACGGCAAAAGGGTTTACACGCAATGATTCAGGAAGATTATTACCTTCGGTATGATCATGATATGTGTTATTTTCCTTCATAGTAAGTAGTATAGAATACACTAAGCACAAAAGGTTTAATCGTGCGTGTGAAAAAAGTGCTCAATTTTTTTCACAGCCAGATGATAAGAGGCTTTTAATGCTCCTACACTTGTTCCCAGTACATCTGATATCTCTTCATACTTCATATCATCGAAGTATTTCATATTGAATACCAGTTTTTGCTTTTCCGGTAGTGTTAACAGTGCCTGCTGCAATTTCAACTGAGCTTTGTCTCCGTTAAAATAGCTGCCATCCGACAGGGATTCGGCCAGATAGGCAGAGGTGCCGTCATCTAACGACACATTCTGCTTCTGTTTTTTCTTATTCAGAAAGGTAATACATTCATTTGTAGCGATACGATATAGCCAGGTGTACAATTGGGAGTCTTCGCGGAAGTTGCCCAGATTGCGCCATACCTTGATAAAGATATCCTGTACTACATCATCGGCATCGTCATGATCGATTACCATCCTTCTCACATGCCAATAAATTTTTTGCTGATATTTCTTCAACAATAATCCGAATGCTTCCTCGCGCGTGGCTTCGTCCGCAAATTTCGAAATTATTAAAGTATCTTCCATATATTGACGTTGTGGTCTTTGTTATTTTCTCTTAATTACTTTCTGAGCTGCAGCAACGATTGCTTCTGCATTCAAACCGTATTTCTCCATTAACTGAGCCGGAGTTCCGGATTCACCGAAACTATCGTTTACAGCGACATACTCTTGTGGAGTAGGCAAATGTTGCGCCAAAACCTGTGCCACACTATCGCCCAGACCACCCAGACGATTGTGTTCTTCAGCTGTAACCACACATTTTGTTTTACCAACAGATTTCAATACAGCTTCTTCATCCAGTGGTTTAATTGTGTGGATATTGATGATTTCTGCACTGATACCCAGTTCTGCCAGTTTTTCTCCGGCCTGAATTGCTTCCCATACCAGGTGACCTGTAGCGATGATCGTTACGTCAGTACCTTCATTCAACAGGATAGCTTTACCGATTACGAATTCCTGATCTGCAGGAGTAAAGTTAGGTACTACAGGACGTCCGAAACGTAAGTATACTGGACCGTGGTGTTTGGCAACAGCAATAGTAGCTGCTTTGGTCTGGTTGAAGTCACATGGGTTGATTACTGTCATTCCAGGTAACATTTTCATCAGACCGATATCTTCCAGGATCTGGTGCGTAGCACCATCTTCTCCCAATGTAAGACCTGCATGTGAAGCAGCAATCTTTACATTTTTGTCCGAATAGGCAATGGATTGACGTATCTGGTCATAAACACGACCTGTAGAGAAATTGGCAAATGTACCTGTGAAAGGAACTTTACCACCTATAGTCAGACCCGCTGCGATACCCATCATGTTTGCTTCTGCAATACCAATCTGGAAAAAACGCTCCGGAAATTCTTTTATGAAATCGTTCATTTTCAATGAACCGATCAAGTCAGCACATAAGGCCACGACATTTTCGTCCTGCTTACCAGCTTCCAGTAATCCGGCTCCGAAACCCGAACGTGTATCTTTTGATTCTGTGTATGTATATTTTTTCATTCTTTTAGTATGGAGTAGTTGGTATTTAGTCTTCAGATTTTTCTAAATACAAATTACTAAAATCTAATATCTGATTAATAATCTCCTAAAGTTTGTTGTAACTGACCTAATGCAGATGTTAACTGGTCATCATTCGGTGCTACACCATGCCATTTGTGAGATCCCATCATAAAGTCAACACCATTACCCATTTCGGTATGCATCAGGATCACCACCGGTTTTCCTTTTCCGGTACGTGATTTTGCTTCTTCAAGACCTGCTACGACAGCAGTCATGTCGTTCCCTTTTGCAATTTCAAGTACATCCCATCCGAAAGCTTCCCATTTGCCGCGAAGATCTCCCAGTGACAGTACCTGATCTGTAGAACCGTCAATCTGTGCTTTGTTGTAGTCAACAGTTGCGATCAGATTGTCGATTTTGTTATGAGGTGCATACATCGCAGCTTCCCATACCTGCCCTTCCTGCAGCTCGCCGTCACCCATCAGGACGTACACCAAATTATTGTCTTTGTTTAGTTTTTTTGCTTGTGCAGCACCGATCGCTACTGATAATCCCTGACCCAGAGATCCTGAAGCTACACGTATTCCCGGAAGACCTTCGTGTGTAGTAGGGTGTCCCTGCAGACGCGAATTGATCTTTCTGAAAGTCGCTAATTCGCTTACTTCAAAATAACCCGCTCTTGCCAGTGTACTGTAGAAAACAGGAGAAATGTGACCATTTGACAAGAAGAAAAGATCTTCTCCGATTCCGTCCATGTTGAATGACGGATTGCGTTTCATAGCGTTGAAATAAAGCGCCACAAAATAATCGGTACAACCTAATGATCCTCCAGGGTGTCCTGACTGACAGGCATGTACCATGCGTACGATGTCACGTCTTACTTGCGATGCGATTTGTTCTAGTTTGTTTATATCTGCACTCATTTTAATATTTGGTTTTCACAACTCCCGCAAAGTTAGTTATTTTTCATAGAGTAGCAGATAAAAAGTTATTTTAATGTCTGAATTAAATTATTGACTGATAAGATGTTTACAGACGATTCTGTTCATCTGTTTTCCTTATAGTTTTATTGTTTCTGATCGTCTGATTTCCAAAGTTAAAGCGCAATGTGGCACTTATTTTTCGGGTGTCCTGATAATCCAGAAAATAATTGTTCTGATTCGCATAATTGGTTGCAACTTTGACTTTCTCTGATTTGAAAATATCCAGAAAATAGAGACTCAGTTCTAATTTTTTATGGATAAACTTGCGATTCATAACAAAATAGGTGGATGAAAATCCGGAAATTCTGAACGGTCCCTGTATAGATGGGGAGTAATAAGAATTGCCAACTTCTACGTTCCAGTCAGTTTTTCTGTTAAGGATAAAACTGGTGCTGAGTGTTGTATTAAGCTGGTACACATCATTTTTATAAATCAGTTTATCTACTCCTTCAAAATAATTCTCATTGTACATCGCTGAAAGCATTCCATTTGCAGACCACCAGGGTTTGATATCCAGATTCTTGCTTATATCTATTCCTGCGCCTTGTCCCTTTTCGATATTTGTGTAGTGATAGATCAGGTTGTGCGTGGCATCATCCTGATAGGAGATTTCCATAGAAGGCCATTTCTCATAGCGGTAAAACAAATCAATATTCCAGTTATTTCGGGTATAAGTCAGGTTCAGGTTATGTACAATGGTTGCACGAAGCCTTGCATCCCCCTGAAAGTAGGAGAAAAGGTTATAATAGGATTTGGTCGGATTGAGCCAGGAGTAAGACGGTCTGCTGATACGTTTGCCATAGGAAAATCCCAACTGTGACTTGTCATTTGTCTCGTATTGTGCATAGAAAGTAGGGAAAAGTGTCAGGTAATCGGTCTTGTTGATATCGGACGGTTGTGATACGGTTCCGGTTAAGTTGGTGTATTCTGCACGTAGGCCGGCTTTGAGACTCCACTTTTTCCATTGATAGGATGCTGATCCATATCCGGCTGCATTATGTTCCTGATAATCAAAATCACTGCTTTTTTCTGGCCTGAAAGCTAATTCCCCATTTTCATTGTCTGCAAATATTAGTTTACTGAATGTGCTTACGTAGCTGTATTTTCCTCCAAATTCCAGTTCCAGTTGCTTTCTTTTGTGGCTGAAATCTATTTGTGTGGAAAAAAGCCGGGTCTTATTGTCGTTGTCACTTGTGAAATGTGAGGTCGACGGATCCTGATCTTTAAAATTAAGCTCTGTAAGAATGTCCTGATAATTAACCCTGTTATTGGTGGTGTAATAAGTGGCCCAGTCTAAGGTATTTGCTTTAGAGAGTTTTTTGACCAGTTGCAGAAACAGGTTGTTATTTTTTGTGCTTCTGTAATGATCATTGGTTGTCAGATAGTTGGACTCTACCTGCTGCTGCTGGTTATAGATAAGCGTAGGTACACGGTATATTCCTTCTGAATTGGGACTGTAAAAACCATTCCATCCGAAGGATAGTGTTAATGTACTATCCGGATTATAGTCTGCTGTAAATACATAGGTTTGTTGATTTTTATTGTCATCTATACGGTCCATTTTGCTGATCCAGGTCGTATTATCACTTGCATATTGGACATAATCGGTACCGTAGCGTGCATAAGTTCCTCTGCCGAAATTATAGATTCCTTTGAAATTGAACTTTTCTGTTTTGAAATAATTAGTAAGTCCGAATATTTGTTTGCCGTAGTTACTTTGTTCAGCCTTAGCCAGAAATACCCCTCTGTAACCATACAGTTGATTTTGTTTCATTTTGATGTTAATAATAGCCGTTCCGGAAGCCTCATATCTGGCCGGAGGATTTGTGATGACTTCCACCGCCTGTACATCAGTTCCCGAACTGTTCTCTAACAGGTTTTTTAATTCTTCTCCTGTAAGTGTGACCGGTTTGTCATTTATCATGATAAGTATATTGCGACTTCCCTTGATGCTGATGTCTGAACCTAGGACTTTGACCAGTGGCGTACGTTTCAGTATTTCCCAGCTGCTCAATGCAGAGATATTACTGTTTTGTACATTAAATTCAAGACGATCTACTTTTCGGGTTACACGAGGACGTTTACCTTCTATAATCACTTCTTCCAATTGATTTGTCTTTGCTGAAAGACGGATCAGGAGCTGATTTTGTATGGTGTCGGGTTGAATAAATTCTTCGTAGGTCTTATAATTAAGATCCCTGGCGCTGATATAATAATTGCTGTTGTTGTCCAGAGAGAGCGTAAATTTTCCGGATGCATCTGTCCGTGTTTTATGGAGTGCCTGATACAGGCTGTCCATGAGCACTACTGTTACATTTGCCAGTGTTTCGTTTTTATCATTGATTACTTTACCTTGCATTTGTTTTTGCTGTGCCCATAAAAGAGAGGGGAAAAGAAAGAGTAGTAAAATGTGTTTCATGTTTGCTGATCGTATCTGATAGGGCAAAAGTGTTTATTAGGTTTTACAGACTCGGTTAATGAAGCGTTAATGATGGGTTAAGGTCTGTTTAAGATCGGATCTACTGATTATATTTGTTTTATGAATGGGAAGCTTTCACGGTTAATTCTTACATTTTCAATACTTTTTATTGTGCTGGTCGGGATACAGGTCTATTTTATCTCCAATACATATCAGCTCAAGCGCAGAGAGATTATTGAGGATGTGAAGCAGAGTTTGTCCTCTCTGGAGGATGATGTGGATATCTTTGACAAGAGTCTGCTGAAGGATAATGAAGCACAGGAGGCTGTCTGGAAAGTGGAGAAAAAACAATGGACTGAAAGTGATTTGCGTAGCTTGTATGCACGTAAGGCTAAATCTGTGGAAGCGAAGCTGACACGGTATGTGGATAGTACTTTTGCAGAGAAGGGATATAAGGTCGGGGTGATGAAAGAATTCGTGAATGTGATTTCACGCAGTACTAATCGGCCCCTTATTCAGCATCCTCTTCTTATATACAAGACCAGTACACCGGTTTCAAAAAAATATCTGATGACATCCGGTAAATGGGAGACCAGTTATAACTCTACGACAACTACTGACGATAAAAAGACTAAGATATCCTCTCAAAGAAAATACAGCTATCATCTGGTACGTAAGACGTATTTTGAAATCAATAATCTGAAATGGGTCGTTTTTAAAGACTTGTTGTTTTTGATTATCACATCTTTATTGATTCTGACAGCGGTATTGATTTTATTCTATCTGACCTACAAAAATCTATTGCGTCAGCGAAAACAGATTGATGTGCTTCATGATATGATGGACAATATTTCACATGAACTCAAAACGCCTATTGCTACACTCAAAATCGCATCAAAAACACTGGCGCACAATACCGACTCGCAAGTTGTACAGGTCATCGGACGTCAGGTCGATCGCCTTGAAAATATGTTGCAGCCGATTATGCAGCAGGAGAGGAGGGATGAATTGACATATTGGACAATAGCTGATGCGAAGGCTTTTGTGAGTGATTTTCAGTTGGCACATCCGATGATTACATTAGAGGTGGAGCAGCTGTTTGATCATGATCTTAAGTTGGATAAATATGATATCGAAACTATTCTGACCAATCTTTTGAATAACAGTATAAAATATGGTGCGAAGTCTGTATCCTTATCTTTTGAGCTAAACGAAGGGCTGGTCAAAATTGTTGTAAAAGATGACGGAGTTGGGATTGACAAACTAGAGCAGCCTTATATTTTTGAGAAGTTTTACCGTATCCAGAAAGACAATATACATGATACCAAAGGGTTGGGGTTGGGATTGTATATTGTCAAGCAGATTGTCAGTAAGTATAAAGGAGAGGTGACTGTCTTGAGTGAACTTAGCAAAGGTGCGGCATTCCGTATATCATTACCTTATGAAGTATAATATTTTATTAGTCGAGGATGATGAGGATTTTGGCTTTATGCTGAAACAGTATCTGGAACTTTCCGGTCTGGAAGTAAGGCTCATTGCCCATCCACAGGAGGCAGAGGCATTGCTGGATCAGGATTTTACCTTTCATCTGGCTATTCTGGATGTAATGATGCCCTATATGAGTGGCTTTACACTGGCACAAAAAATTCTTAGCCGGTATCCGGGATTTCCGTTTATCTTTCTGACCGCGAAGGATCAGAAGATAGATAAGCTTACAGGGCTCAAGATCGGGGCGGATGATTATATTACCAAGCCTTGCGATCCGGAAGAACTTGTGCTGCGTATTCAGAATATTGTCCGTCGCAGTCAGCCGGTATTGCCTGTAGCTGAAGTCAAAATAGGAACTTATGTATTTGACCGGTCTAATTTTCTGTTGATCCATCCGCAGGAAACTTTCCGGCTGACTGAACGCGAGGTCAATCTGCTCTCGTATCTATGGAGTCAGAACAGACAATTGGTGACGCGTGAGCAGATACTGGAGCAGGTCTGGGGAACTACCGATTTTTTTACAGGGAGAAGTATGGATGTATTTATCAGCCGATTGCGAAAGTATCTGAGTCATGATCCCGGATTACAGATTAACTCTGTGCGGGGAATAGGCTTTGATGTCAGGTTATAAGCTTTATAATCATTCCTCTTTATCCAGATTTTGCCAGTAAGCCATTACCTTATCTTTGACCAGTGCAGGTAACTGATCAAAATTAGCTGAAAAATAATCCTTCTGATAGCTGTCAGCCGCTTTTGCTTCTATTGTATAGAACTGTTTTTTATGGAACAGTAACAGAATGACAGCATGTTGCTGATCGATATTGTTAGCTGCATTTTTGGAGAAGATAAACAGGCTTTCGGGATAATGATCTTTGTCACTGTCAAAGAATGCTTTCCGGTTGGACCAGGTCATCAGGATTTCATTGGGGAAGCAAAAGTCCTTCTTACTTTGTAGGATCCATTTATCATTCTCTTTCAGGAATTCTTCAGCATACAGAGAATCTTTATCGGTTCCTTTTTCATTTTTTGAAAAAATATACATGCGGGCAGGACCGTTTGTTTCTACAGCATCTGCCATCATAATACGTGTTCCGCTGTAAGGGATTCTGTTGCGG
This sequence comes from Sphingobacterium spiritivorum ATCC 33861, assembly GCF_000143765.1. Lineage (GTDB taxonomy): Bacteria > Bacteroidota > Bacteroidia > Sphingobacteriales > Sphingobacteriaceae > Sphingobacterium > Sphingobacterium spiritivorum. The sequence goes on from NZ_GL379770.1 coordinate 331,199, forward strand.
TCGATATTGTCTTTGTTTACAGCAATAAGGCTTACCTGGGCCTGTAGCAGCGATCCGGTAAACAGAAATAATAGGATTGTCAGGTAATTTTTCATTATACTGAGCGGTTATTTACATAGTGGCCATCTAAAGATAGTATAAAAAAACGGGAGTATTGTGTTATACTCCCGTTTTCTATATTTTACGCTATACGTCTTATTACATGGCTTCAGCAACTACTTCTTCTACTTCAGGTACCATTCTTTTCAGAAGGCCTTCAATACCTGATTTCAGCGTAATGGTAGAAGACGGGCAGCCACTGCAGGATCCGCGCAATTCTACGGTTACAATTCCGTTATCAAATGATTTGTAGTGAATAGCTCCGCCATCCTGTTCCACTGCAGGACGTACATAGTCGTGCAATACCTGCTGGATCTTGACTTCTACTTCTGTTCCTTCAAAATTAGTATCCTCATCGTGATGAACTTCTTTTACAGCCAGTTCGGACTCTACCGCTCCTTTTACAAAATCTTTGAGGATAGCTTCAATATCACTCCATTCCACATCGTCCGATTTGGTGATGGTCACGAAGTTACTTGCGAAAAATACACCGGTTACAAAGTTGAACTTGAAGAGTTCAAATGCAAATGGTGATTCCTGGGCTTTCTCTTTATTCGGGTAATCCAGACTTCCGTTGATCAATAATTTATTGACCAGAAACTTCATGGTTGCCGGGTTAGGAGTGCTTTCTGTATATACGTTTATGGTTGCCATAGTTTTCTCTCTAGTTATATGATGACAAATATAGGAGTTTTACTTATGCCTGCCCGTCATCAAAGCGTCAAAGGTTACAGTTCTACTCCTGTATAGTTAGATGGCGAAATCGCTTTTAACTCAGTTTTTACAGCTTCACTGACATTGAGGTTCTCTACAAATACAGCAATGGTGTCTTGTGTTACGTGTGTATTTGTACGTGTGAGATCTTTCAGTGCTTCGTATGGCTGCGGATATCCTTCACGGCGAAGTACTGTCTGTATAGCCTCTGCTACTACTGCCCAGTTGTTGTTGAGATCATCCTGTAACGCTTTCTCATTTAAGATCAGTTTACGTAAACCTCTCAATGTAGATTTGATTGCGATAAGGGTGTGTGCAAACGGAACTCCGATATTACGTAATACTGTAGAGTCTGTCAGATCGCGTTGCAGACGTGAAATCGGGAGTTTCGCTGCCAGATGTTCAAAGATGGCATTAGCCATACCCAGATTACCTTCCGCATTTTCAAAGTCAATAGGATTTACTTTATGAGGCATAGCCGATGAACCAATCTGTCCGGCGGTAATCTTTTGTTTAAAATACTCCATCGAAATATATGTCCAGATATCTCTGCACAGATCGATGATGATATTATTGATACGTTTCAGCGCATCGCAGCTTGCAGCAAAATTGTCGTAATGCTCAATCTGCGTAGTGGTCTGTGAACGGTCTAATCCTAATATGTTGTTTACAAAATTATTTCCGAAGTCCACCCAGTTTTGGTTAGGATAAGCGATCTGGTGTGCGTTGAAATTACCGGTAGCTCCTCCGAACTTAGCAGAATACGGCACCGCATTCAATAACTGAAGTTGTTTTTCTATACGCTCTACAAATACTTTGATCTCTTTTCCCAATTTGGTAGGAGAGGCCGGCTGTCCGTGTGTACGTGCCAGCATCGGAATAGCTGTCCATTCGTTGGATAGGGCTGTCAGTTCATTTACCAATTCCTGAATAGCAGGAGTATAGCTTTTCTCGATTGCTTCTTTCCATGAATATGGAATGGCCGTATTATTAATATCCTGAGAAGTCAGTCCAAAGTGTATAAACTCAAGAGAATCGTGCAGACCGAACTGCTCGAATTTGTCTTTAATAAAGTATTCTACAGCTTTGACGTCATGGTTAGTGATCTTTTCTTTATCCTTGATCCACTGTGCATCTTCTGGTGTGAAGTTGAGGTATAATGCTCTTAATTTTTCATTTAAAGATCCGTCAAAATGTTGTAACTGTGGAATGCCGGAACCCGTCAATGCAATAAAGTATTCGATTTCTACCAGTACACGGTATTTGATCAGTGCAAATTCAGAAAAATATGCAGATAGTTCGTTGGTAGCATTATAGTAACGGCCGTCTACAGGAGACACCGCTGTTAGAGAAGATAAAGCCATGTTTGTCAATTTATTTTGACAAAAATAGCAAAACGAGCACGTATTCCCAATTTAGAGTGGTAAAAACAAAAAGACCGGTACAAATTTGTACCGGTCTTTAATGAGTTTTTTATACTCTCAATCGGAGATTAGTGAGCAGCTTTAACTGAATCAGCGATAGAATCACCTTTAGCTTTAACTGAATCAGCTACGTTGTTCAAAGAATCAGCGATAGAGTCAGTAGTAGCTTGGATTGAATCACCTAATGAATCTGCAGTTTCAGCAGTTTTAGTAGATGAGTTACCGCATGAAGCGAAAGCTAAAGTTAAAGCTAAACCTAAAAATCCGAATTTGAATAAGTTTTTCATTTTTAATTTTCTATTTTAATTGAAACAAATTTGTTTATTTAATCTTTAATACCCGTAACCTTAAAAGGTAACCCCGAATATTTAACTTTTTTTAATTTTTTATTTAAGTTGTTGTTTTTCAGTGTTTTAAAGTTTTAAAAAATATTATTTTTTTATTTTTAAAGAACCTTGAAAAGCAGATATTCGTTTAAATATGGCGCAAAGATGGGATAATAATATGACGTTGTCAAGACTTTTATTCTAATTGATGTGTTTATTTGTGCTATATTTATTTAATGTTCTTATAATCAGGTATTTATATTTTATCGTCTAAGTCCATAAAGCTGGCGGGGACGCCAACTGACGCAGCTTTTAATTGCTTGATTTACTTTGTTTTGAAAAGGAGCATGTGCTTTTGAGTACAGTGTTTGATTATTTTTTTCCAGAGCAAAGTCCATACAGTTGGCAGGGACGCCGACTAATGCTCTGGTTATTGTGTGGCAGACTGCGAAAAGTAGTCCTATTATTTTTCAATAATAAAAACTAAATTATAAGGCCCTTTGTTGTTAAAGAGGTTAAAACCGATACAGTTATGTTTGATAAAATAAAAAATATGATGGGCCTTATGAAGTCTGTCGATCTGGAACAAATTGAGAAAATATCAAAGAAGATAGATCTGAAACAGGTTATGGAGGCTATCTCTAAAATGGATGATAAGCAATTGCAGGCTGTAACCAAAATGCTGACCGGAGGTGGTAATAAGAAGAAGGAATTGCCACCTATAAACGGGGATTTTTATGATATTGACGCCAAATTAAGCCCTGAAGATCGTGCACTTCAGTTGAAGGTGCGCTCTTTTATGGAGACGGAGATCAAGCCAATCGTCAACAATTACTGGTTAAGAGATGAATTTCCTTTTGAGATCATTCCCAAGTTTGCGGCATTGAATATTGCCGGATATACCTATGAGGGATACGGCTGTGCCGGGGGAACTTCTCTTATGGAAGGTGTTGTTGCTGCTGAGATCGCTCGTGTAGATGCTTCTATTGCTACTTTTTTCGGAGTGCAGAGTGGTCTGGCTATGGGATCTATTTATATCTGTGGATCCGATGAGCAGAAACAGGAATGGCTGCCTAAGATGCAGAAGATGGAAGTGATCGGTGCTTTTGGCCTGACGGAGCCGGAAGTAGGTTCGGGAGCTGCAGGGGGGCTGACCACAACCTGCCAGAAGACAGAACAGGGCTGGGTACTCAACGGGCAGAAGAAGTGGATCGGTAATTCTACCTTTTCTGATATTACAATTGTGTGGGCCCGTGATCTGGATGACGGAGAAGTCAAAGGATTTATTGTACGGAAGGAGACACCCGGATTTGAAGTAGAGAAGATAAAGGGAAAAATGGCGCTGCGTATCGTACAGAATGGCTTGATTACGATGACAAACTGTGTGGTAGCAGAATCTGACCGTTTGCAGAATGCCAACTCTTTTAAAGATACAGCTAAGGTGTTGCAGATGACACGTGCAGGAGTGGCCTGGATGGCTGTAGGCTGCGCGCGTGGTGCATATGAAAATGCCCTGGACTATACCCGTCAGCGTAAGCAGTTCGGTAAACCTATCGCTGCATTTCAGCTTATTCAGAACCACCTGGTGGAAATGCTTTCCAATCTTACCGCGATGCAGACACTTGTATTCCGGTTGTCTGAATTACAGGATGCCGGACAGCTAAAAGATGAACATGCTTCTCTGGCAAAAGTCTTCTGTTCGCTGCGGACGCGCGATATCGTTTCCAAGGCCCGGGAAGTGATGGGAGGAAATGGTATTTTATTAGAATATAATGTGGCCCGCTTTCTGGCTGATGCTGAGGCTATTTATTCTTACGAAGGTACCAAAGAGATCAATTCTCTGATCGTCGGAAGAAGTATTACTGGCTTCAGTGCATTTGTTTAGCACGATAATTGTAACGGAAAAGTGATAATCTGAAATGCTGTACGGCATTTCAATGAATAGTTACTTTATATTATTAGTTATGATCAAAAAGATTTTATTAACCTCTTGTGCTGTGGCGTTGCTGTCATCAGTAAGTTATGGACAGTTTAAGCTGAATTCGAAGACTGTTGGTTCTGCGACTAAAGCGGTCAAAGCAGTAACCCTGAGCAACGAAGATGTTGTAAAATATACGAAAGAGTATATCGAGTGGATGGATGAGAACAATCCGGTGGCTCCGGATAATGATGAACTGGCTATCCGTTTGAAAAAACTGACTTCAGGATTGAACAATTACGATGGGCTTGACCTTAATTTTAAAGTATATCTGGTACGTGATGTGAATGCATTTGCCTGTGCTGATGGTAGTGTGAGGGTATGTGCGGGATTGATGCAGGTGATGACCGATGAGGAAGTCTTGAGTGTAATTGGTCATGAGATCGGTCACGTGAAGAATGAAGATTCTAAAGATGCATTCCGTACGGCTTTACTGACTTCGGCATTGAAGGACGGTGTATCTTCACAGGGAGGTACTGCAGCTGCGCTTTCTGAATCGCAACTGGGAGCTTTAAGTGAGCAGATCGCAAACTCAAGCTTTTCCCGTAAACAGGAATCTCTTGCTGATGACTATGGATACGAGTTCCTGAAAAAACAGAAATCCAATCCGTGGTATATGGCAAAGGCTTTTGAAAAACTGAATGAACTGTCAGGTGGTGAGAAGCAAAGTGCTACTCAGAAACTGATGTCTTCACATCCGGATACACCCAAGCGTGTAGAGACTATGTCTAAAAAGGCGGAAAAAGAAGGCTTCAAAAAACCTGAATAACAGGAATTATCCGTTATAAAAAAAGTGGCGGCTTCTATATGGAAGCCGCCACTTTTTTTATGATCAGAACTGAAGTTCTATTTTTTGTTTTTCTGTGCCTGTTGTTGTCTCATCATTTCTTCCATTTTAGATTGGAAAGATGATTTTTTCTTTTCAGACTCCGGTCTCTTTTTATTCTCTTCGATTTTCGCCAGAATTTTATCATCATCTACGAATGAACGAATCAATAATTGCGTCAGGAATGTAAATACCGCACCTAAGAAGTAGTAGTAGTTAAGACCTGCCGGGAAGCTGTTCAGGACGAAGAAGAAGATCAGCGGCATAAAGTATCCGATATATTTCATCTGTCCGGTCGCTCCGGATGTTGCATTATTGTACCAGGTAGTCAGTAGGGTCGTCAATGTCATGAGCACACACATTAAAGAGACGTGATCGATACCGAAGATTGCCGGGAACGTGATTGGCGAATCGTAGGTTGACAAATCTTTTACCCACAGGAAGCTTTCTCCTCTTAATTCGAACAGATTCGGGAAGAAGTAGAAAAAGGCAATGGTAAACGGCATCTGCAGTACCAGTGGTAAACATCCTCCGAGTGGATTTACGCCGGCCTGTTTATACAGTTTCATCTGCTCCTGTTGTAGCAATACGGCATTATCCTCGCCTACTTTGGCTTTTATTTCATCCAGTTGAGGCTTCAATACACGCATTTTGGCCATAGACTGGTATGACTTGTACGTCAGCGGGAATAAGACACCTTTTAACAGGATGGTCAGAATCAGGATAACGATACCATAACTCATGTGGAAGCCATCCAGGAAGTTGAATACCGGAACCGTGATCCACTGGTTGATCCAGCGCATCGGGCCCCAGCCCATGTTGATGATACTGTTTGAACCGTCGTTCTGTGCTTTCAGAATATTGTATTTGTTCGGACCAAAGAAGAAATTAAAAGAATATTGATTGTCCTTTTGGTTTGAAAAATCAAGTTTCGCTTTAGCACTGTATAATTTTACGATATCAGCTTCAGCAGCGGTTTTCACATCCAGATCCGCAGAAGCAAAGCCTGTCTTGCTGGTCAGGATACTTGAAAAATAATGTTGCTTGAATGCGATCCATGTTAATCGTTTGTCCAGCTGATCATCATCATCACCGGATTCTTTTAAGTGATCTACATTGTTTTCTGCAGTTTTGTAATAGATAGAGGACTTATCACGCTCTCCTTTTATATTTTTCTCTTTCTGGTACAATACAGCTCCCCAGTCCAGAAGGATTGTTTTTTGATCCTGAGGGATCAGGTTCTGTAAACCTACCGCATTGACATCCAGCCCCAGGTTGTAATCATCGCCTTTCAATGTATAGGTATACTCGATGTATTGCGCATCATTATAGCTCAGTCTGAATTTCACTGTCTTTGAATCTCCTTTGCTTACCGATACATCTGCATCTGTCGTCTGGAAATTAAGATTGTTGGTAGAGATATTCTGACCGGCAGCGTTGAACATCAGACCAAATCTGTTGTTATTCCCGTCAAACAGGATTAACGGAGATCCGTCGAAGTTCTTTTCGTTTTTCAGCTCAACAGATTTTACACGACCACCTTTAGAGGTAATCTTTGCAATGATCTTTTCATTTTGCAGGGTGATTATTTTTTCTTCACCGTATTTGGCAGCTCCGAAAGGTTTTTTCAGTTCGGCTGAATCTACCTGATTGGTATTAACAGCAGTTTTTGCCGGATTTTTTGTTGTGTCAGCTACCGGAGGTAAGCCTTCTTTGACTCTTTTCAGCGAGTCTTGCAGTCTTTGTTCTTGTTTAATCTCCGATTCTGAGGGTTTCATTAAATAAAATGATCCACCTAAGATGGCGAAGATCAGGATTAAACCAATTAGGGTATTTCTATCCATCTTTAATTATTAATTTCTATTCAATATTATCCGCAACCATTTATTTTGTTGCCTTCGCTTTTTTGCCTGCCAAAGAAGCGGCTACAAAGCTAACAAAAAGTGGGTGAGGATTTGCAACAGTTGACTTTAATTCTGGATGAAATTGTCCGGCTACGAAAAATGGATGGTTTTTCAGCTCGACTATTTCTACAAGACCTGTCTTCGGATTAAAGCCTGAAGCGATCATACCGGCTTTTTCGTATTGCTCCAGATACGCATTATTGAATTCGTAACGGTGACGATGTCTTTCTGATATTTTTGCTTTTCCGTAGATACCGAATGCTTTTGTTCCTTTTTTGATTTCACAGTCATATGCACCTAACCTCATGGTTCCACCCATGTTTTTGATGTTTTTCTGTTCTTCCATCAGGTTGATCACCGGATAAGGCGTGCTTTCGTCCATTTCAAAGCTGTTGGCTCCTTTCAGACCCAATACATTGCGTCCGAACTCAATCACTGAGCATTGCATACCCAGACATATTCCGAAGAAAGGAATGTTGTTTTCTCTCACATACTGGATCGTTGTCAGCTTACCTTCCAGTCCGCGTTCTCCGAATCCCGGAGCGACTAATACGCCATCCATAGCTTTTAGTTTGTCCTTCACATTTTCAGGAGCAACACTTTCAGCTGCGATGTAGTGTACTTTTACTTTGCATTCATTGCTTGCTCCGGCATGGATAAAGGCTTCCGAAATGGATTTGTATGCGTCCGGCAATTCTATATATTTACCTACCAGTGCAATATTTACTTCGTTTGTAGGATTTTTCAGTTTACCAAGGAATGTTTTCCAGTTCGTCAGATCCGGTTCATTTTTGGTGGAAAGCTTCAATTTGGTCAATACCGTTTTGTCCAGCTGTTCTTTCAGCATCAACAACGGCACATCGTAGATTGTAGATGCGTCGATAGATTCGACTACGGCATTGATATTTACATTACAGAACAGCGCCAGTTTCTTACGGATATCCTGAGAAAGAGTATGTTCTGTACGGCATACCAGAATATCAGGTTGTACCCCATATTCCAGCAATGTTTTTACCGAGTGTTGTGTTGGTTTTGTTTTGAGCTCACCCGCTGCTGCAAGGTAAGGTACCAGTGTCAGGTGGATGACCAGAGAATCATTATTGCCCAATTCCCATCTTAACTGACGTACAGCTTCAATAAACGGTAGCGATTCGATATCACCTACTGTTCCGCCCAGCTCTGTGATCACGATATCGTATTCACCGGTTTCACCCAGCAGTTGCATACGACGTTTGATCTCATCCGTGATATGCGGGATTACCTGTACGGTTTTACCCAGATAGGCGCCTTCACGTTCTTTTTGAATGACATGCTGATATATTCTACCAGTCGTGACGTTGTTAGCCTGAGAAGTTGCTACATTCAGAAAACGCTCGTAGTGTCCGAGGTCAAGATCTGTTTCTGCACCGTCTTCGGTAACATAACATTCTCCATGTTCATACGGATTCAATGTTCCCGGATCGATGTTAATGTAAGGATCAAATTTCTGGATGGTAACCTTATAGCCACGTGCCTGGAGAAGCTTGGCAAGAGAAGCTGCAATAATGCCTTTCCCTAACGACGAAGTAACGCCGCCCGTAACAAAAATATATTTAGTCATAGCAATTTTGGATTTCGAACTAAAAAATATGGGGGGATTGGTCCCCATTCATCAGCTTTATGTACGGGATACAAAGATAGAAATTTTTTCTGGATGTCGTGTTTTTTCCGGCCTGAAAAAGTAAAATGTTTCAGCAATCTCCGGAAAATGAAAAATGGCTATTAAACCTGTAGGCTATATCTCCTTCCACCGATGAGATTAGCCTACAGGTCTTTGATGGGAATATATTACCCGAATTTTATTTTTTTAATGGCTTTCAGAACGTCTGCATTAATTTCGGATTCACCGAATAAGGATACGCCGGCAGCACCGTTTTCTTTCGCCAGCTGAATAGCGGTTTCCAGTTCGTGTACATCTTTGAAATCGGGTAAATAGAGACCTGCATACAGCGGAAACTTTTTATGCAGTGTATTCACTCCTTCTGATACGGCTTCCCCGATCCAGGATACCGGTTCCCTGTAAAATCCGTGATAGATCATCGGAAATACAGCCGACAGGTTCCAGTTGGTCCAGTCCTGACGCACGATGCGTTTGGCCAGGTCCGGGGTAGGGAATACCGCTGCAGTCAGGGGTTTATGGTATTCCTTAGCGACTTCAGCAATACGGTTTACGACATTATTGATTTGTCGGTAACGAAAGCTGCGCCAGGAGAGGCTTTGTGTCGGATATTCCAGTTTATCGATGTCGATTCCTGTTTCTTTTCTGAAAGCATCTTTGCTGAATTTGCTGTAACAGAAGTCATAGTCCGGCAGTTCGCTGCTTTGATCCAGTTTGTAGTTTTGCCACAGGTTGACCGGTAGCACCACATCCGGATAGCGGATATAGTCCAGGTGCAGACCGTCTACATCTTTCTTCTCCAGCTGCTCTCTGGCTTTGTCTTCCAGGTATTTAGGGACATCCGGATGCGAGGGGCAGAGGAAGCGGTAGTAATTGACGTAAGCAGGGTCTGTAGCACAGGATTTCCCTGATCTGGACACTGCGTACCACTCGGGATGAGCCTGCAGTAACTCTTTCTCTCCTCTGTTCATGGTCCACATCCAGCGGTGGGTCTGTAGTCCCTGCTCTTTCGCTATTGCAAAATGTTTTTCTGAATAATTCTCGAAAAGCAGTCCGACTACTCCTGCATCTTTCCACGATTTGTATCTTTCTTTTAACGTTGCGGAGCTATCTTTTTCATTGGGTCTCACCCAAAACCAGTAGTCAAAACTGAAAGAGTGCTGCGGGGATATTCCGGCGATCACATCTGCAGGTTTGAGACTTAGCGCTGCAACACTTCCGGCAGCCAGTTTTAAAAAATTTCTTCTGTTACTCATGAGGTTTATGGATTAGTATCAAAATTTCCCTTGCTGTCTACTGTAGCAGTCTGTCTGGGATTGGACTTGCTGCGCAGGAGCAGGCTATAATAGTTTTTTTGCGAATTCGTCAACAGTTCAACGTCATAGGTTTTCAGATACGGCTGAATATGGGTCGTATAGGAGGGCAGATGACTTAGTTTGGACGTATAGACCTTATTCTTGTCAAAATACAGTTTTTGTAAATAATGGATGTTCCAGCTCAATTTGGATATCGCATAATAAGGAGGTAGTTCCGGTACGGTATCCTGCTGTTCGGTTACAAACTGGATATAGCCCCAGCGTTCCGGATAATGCATATTGATGACTCCTATCGGAGACCATACCCAGTTGTCTTCTTCTATGCGTTTATTGTTTTTTAATTTTCTGCTGTATTTTCCGTTCTGGATTTCATGCTGCCACTGCACACGTGAGAAGTTGATCTGCCAGTAGTCTTTTGGCTTAGGGGCATTGCCCGGTCCGTATGCGCGTAAAGATTCAAACGGAATAGCCATTTCTACAGCCCAGTACTTATCTGTATCATCCGGATTATTGACTGTTCCTTCGTTATGAACAGCCGAACGCAATCCTTTAACATCCCAGTGAACGAGTGCATTTCCGCCAAAACGGTACGGTTTGGATAGCAACAGGTCAAAGATGGTATTGAGTACATTCACTTCTATCTCATAATATTCACTTTGGTGTATATTCGGTTTGATAAAAATCTCAAAGTCATTGTTGTGGTATATAATGTCATCATGTTTCTCCAGATTTCCCCATATATGCGGCTCTTCCATCTGTGCATATACATAGAGGTATTCGTCATCCCAGAGCATCTTGACCTGTGTCTTGTATGCCGGATCCGGAAGTTGCTTCCCCTGTATATCGACAAAGAGATTTGTCCAGGCTGTATTCTGCCAGTCCTGTTCAGTGGCTTTCCCGTCAATTTCTATCGGCTTGCCGGTCTTTACTACGGCGTAGGTCTGAGGTATGCTTTGCAAGGCCTCGAACTGGGCTATATTTTGTTGACCCTGAGAAGGGGAAACCAGCAGCAGTGTACAGATTGTCGATAGCAGGATGTTTTTCATGTATAGGGCTAATATAAATGCTGAAGTTAAAGTAAATTGTTTTAGCAACGAAATTCTGACCATTCTGTAAAAGAAATGTTGCAACGAAATTTTAGAATTCCTGTTCTTAAATATCAGTCTGAAAGTATACCTTTAGTACGTATATAAATTAGATAGTTTTTATGGAATATAGAAGAATGGGAAAGACGGGGCTCCAGCTGAGTGTGCTTTCCTTCGGATCCTGGGTGACTTTTGCCCGTCAGACGGATGATCAGCAGAACGATCGCCTTATGTCTCTGGCTTATGATGCCGGGATTAATTTTTTTGATAATGCAGAGGTTTATTCCAACGGTTTGTCGGAGGAGATGATGGGACGTATCCTGAAGCAGAAGGACTGGGACCGCTCCTCTTATGTGGTATCCAGCAAGGCTTTTTTTGGCTGGAAGGGTGCGGATAAAAAGCCTAATCAGCATGGATTGAGCCGCAAGCATCTTACAGAAGCCTGCCATGAGGCGTTGACACGTCTGCAGGTGGAGTATCTGGATTTGTATTATTGCCATCGTCCGGATAAGAATGTGCCGGTTGAAGAGGTGGTACGTACCATGAATACGCTGATTCAGCAGGGTAAGATTCTGTATTGGGGTACGAGTGAATGGTCTGCAGCGGAGATAGTGGAAGCGCATGCTGCTGCAGGTAGACTGGGACTGGAAGCTCCTGCTGTCGAACAACCGGAGTATAACCTGTTTAACCGTCAGAAGATGGAGGCAGATTACCTGACTATCTTTAAGAATCTGGGTATGGGTACGACGATCTGGAGTCCGCTGGCTTCGGGTTTGCTAACCGGAAAGTATAATAACGGTATACCGGAAGATTCGCGGCTGGCACTGGAAGGATATGGCTGGCTTAAAGATAGAGCGCTGGCGCAGGATAAACTGAACAGGGTAGAGGAGTTGGGTAAACTGGCGGTGCAGCTGGGTGTATCGTTGCCTACACTGGCGATTGCCTGGTGTGTGCGCAATCCAAATGTAACTACAGCTATCTTAGGTGCAACCAAAGAGAGTCAGTTGCTGGAAAATCTGAAAGCACTGGAGGTATTGCCGTTACTGACACCGGAGGTGTTAACGCAGATCAACGATATTATGCAGACGAAGCCTTTTGTATCCGAATATTAATCCGGGTACAGTAAAGTAAACATAAAAAAGGCTTTGAAGTATTTTCAAAGCCTTTTTTATGTTCGTTGAGTAAATAATTATACTCGTCTTGTTTTGATACGAGCAGCTTTACCAGTACGATCGCGTAAATAAAATAATTTCGCACGACGAACTTTACCGTAGCTATTTACTACAATTTGGTCAATGTTAGGGGAATTTACAGGGAAAATACGCTCAACACCAATACCGTTAGAGATTTTACGTACGGTGAAAGTTGCATTAGTACCTTCGCTGTTTAATTGGATCACCACACCTTGGTACACTTGCACACGCTCTTTGTTTCCTTCGCGAATTTTATAATGAACGCTGATGGTATCTCCTGCTTTGAAAGCGGGAATTTCGTTTTTCGTAACCGCTTGTTCTTCTACAAATTTTACTAAATCCATGATTTCGAGTAATTAATAACGATTTTGTCCTGTAAAAATCGGAATGCAATATTACAGCTTTTTTTTCAATTTCAAAAATACTTTTTTCAAAAAGTTGAGTTCTTGTATTTCGGATGCAAAAGTACACAATTTTGCGGGTATTGTATAAGATGTAAATAATATTTAATAAAGTTCGTTATGAGTGGGTTACAGATATATTTGGCAGAGAAGTCAAAAAATATTTGACAAAATGGTTTTTCGCCGTATATTTGTGCCACACAAAACAAAGGTGATACCTTTTCGGGGTGTAGCGTAGCCCGGTATCGCGCCACATTTGGGATGTGGAGGTCGTAGGTTCGAATCCTGCCACCCCGACAACACTTACACTAAGTAAGGTCAAAAACCCTCAAATTCTATGAATTTGAGGGTTTTTTGTTTTATATTATATCAGGAAACCCCAATAAATATCAATCTAAATGTGAGTTAAACGGTGAGTCTTTTTAAGTTTTATATTTACTCACCGGATAGCTTATAAATAATTGTAAATCATTTATTTACAACATTTATTTTGATGCTATTTATTATTGTTTGACTTCTTTACTGCATCATATCCAATAGTTGGATTGAGAGAACTGCACTAAAGTGTATCAGTTGAACATAAAATAAATGGATATGAAGAGTAAAAACACTTTTGGGATTCAATTCGTGTTACGGTTGCCCAAGAACAAGAAAGACGAAATGGCCACTGTTTATGCAAGGATTACAGTAAACGGCCGTAGAACTGAAATTTCCCTAAAAAGCAAAGTATCGATCAACAATTGGGACGAAGTAAAAGGAAGAGCAAAAGGAAAACGCCAAGAAATCGTAAAGCTGAACAGCCACATGGAGCAGGTACGCTCCCTTATTTTCGATTGTTATCACCAGTTGGTGCAGCAAAATAAAACCGTTACCATTGAAGCGGTTAAATCTGTCTACCTAGGCGAGGACATAGAGGAAACAATGACTCTTCTAAAGCTAGTGGAATACCATAAACAAGTGGCAGTAAGTAAACTTGCCCCCGGTACCATGAAAAATTATTATACCACCGAAACCTATATTCAAAAATTTATAAAACAAAAATATGGAAAAAAAGACATACCGTTGGATGAACTGAACTATCGGTTCATTTTGGATTTTGAAAACTTCCTTAATGACTACAAACCTAAAGATCATCATAAGCCCATAAATAATAATGGGGTGATGAAACATATGGAACGTTTGCGGAAGATGGTCAATTTGGCTGTTACGATGGATTGGCTGGTTAGGGATCCATTTGCCAAATACAAACTTCGGTTTGAAAAGGTAGAAAGAGGCCATTTGTCAAAAGAGGAGCTAACTGTTTTGCTTAATAAATCCTTTTCAATAGAGCGTCTGCAATCCGTGTCGGACATGTTCATTTTTAGTTGCTATACAGGTCTTGCTTACATCGACATTTTTAACCTGACCCCCGAAAATATTTCAAAAGGAATCGACGGAAAAGATTGGTTGACGACAAAAAGACAAAAGACCGATACAACGGTTCGAGTTCCTTTGCTGCCCGAGGCTTCAGATCTTCTTAAGAAGTACAGAGGGCATCCGGTAGCTGAGGCGAATGGAACGATCTTCCCTGTCATATCCAACCAGCGAATGAACGGTTATTTAAAAGAGATCGCAGAAATTTGCGGCATCAATAAAAATTTAACGTTCCATCTCGCAAGGCATACTTTTGCTACAACGGTGACATTAAGCAATGGTGTGCCAATTGAATCGGTGAGTAAAATGCTTGGCCATACATCTATACGTACCACCCAAATTTATGCTAAGGTGTTGGAACATAAGCTAAGTGAGGATATGCACAAGTTAGAGGTTAGAATGGCTTCCCAGGATTAGATACTTCTAGATCATTATTGAAATGAAACGAGGTAAGGTTGTAATTTTAATGGATGCAATACTATATGTGTGCCTTTGGACGCCAAATGCAACCACTGACTGCCATGTTGATCAAATTCGTAGATACTTTTGGTTCATTTGTATCCGTAAAGACAGAAAAGACCATAAATCAATTCTGTTCTAGAGGAGAGAATTTAGAAACATTAAAAAGCAGCGCAAATGAAAGTAGAACTTATCACTAAAGAAGACTTAGATAGCTTTAAAAAGGAACTTCTTGAAGAAATCAGGAGAAATAGACCACATCCGAGAAAAGCCGAAAAGGAGCCTCGGGAATGGCTCAAGAGTTACGAGATCCGAGAATTATTGGGGATTTCAGCGGGGACACTCCAAAACCTTCGGCTAAACGGAACGTTACCGTTCACGAAAATCGGTGGATTGATGTATTATCGGTATGAAGATATCCGGAAACTAATGGATGGTGTTGATGGGAGTTAGGGATTAAAATATTAAAAAATAAATGATATCAAGCAGGATTTGACGATCCTGCTTTTTTTTTGCCGGTACTTTTTGCAGCCAAAGCACATTTACCTCCCATAGCAATATCCTCGCAGTAAAAGAGCTTTCCGGCTATTTCTGAAACAGAAATTTTTAAAAAAAACCTCTCCGCTATTCCCATTTTCAGATATTTTTAAAATCCCTGTTCTGTGGTTTTGAGAACCACACCTTAAGAAAACATTTATCAATCCGACGAATTGGAAGTATTATTTCAATTCAAAACAGACCATTTTCTAATGCAATTTTCTCGGCTTCCACATTTCTTTTATTCAAAGAAGCCTGTATGCACTATTGTCCCATTTCAAGAGCAAAGGTATTTCCGTGTTCTTAACACCGCCAAAAGGTCAAGCAAGTTTGAAAAAAAATCTCCACCCGCTGGGTAGTATTTATTTTTCAAAACCTTGTGTCGGCTAAACACGAACCTTTTATGCTCGTGAAACGAAACATAGCATACTCCGGCTCTTTGGACGAATAAAAAAAATGTCAGTTATGAAAATTATAAGCATTAAAAATGGTAATGAAACGAAACAGCACCTCCTCTCATTACCGAATAAATCAGAAAAATTAAATCAAATATCAATCACTAAAAATCAGCGAAAATGAACATCACAGGCAGACTGACAAGAAATGCGGAAGTACGCACATTGTCGAACGAAAAACAGGTGGTAAACTTTTCAGTAGCGGTAAACGACAGCTACCGTAACAAACAGGGCGAACGAGTAGAGCAAACCACCTACTTCGATTGTGCCTACTGGATAACTCCAAACGTGGCAAGGCTACTGACAAAAGGCACTTTGGTAGAACTCACAGGGCGTGTAAGTCCGAGAGCGTGGGTAAACAAAGACGGAGAACCAAGAGCAGGACTTAATTTCCATACCTCACAAATCAAATTGCACGGAGGTAGCAATAGAGCCGAAACCGTACAGGTTACTGCAAAAGCAGAAAACAACAGCATTGCAGGAATATCAACCGAGGACGACCTCCCATTTTAACAACGAATATTCAATCGTTTTTCAACATCAAAATTTTAGCATTATGGCACATAACATCAATTACAACGAGAAAACAGGACGTTATTCATTCTTTAGCGTTCAGCAAAAAGCGTGGCACGGTCTGGGGCAAATCGTAGAGCAGTACCCCACAAGCGAGGAAGCTATCCGACACGCAGGGTTAGATTACGAGGTAGTCAAATCCCCTCTGTTTACCAAAGGTTCGGGCATTACCGAAACCGCAGACGGTATCGAGATAGGCAGTAACGAACTGGAAGTACCTAACTGTTTCGCCAACATACGCACCGATAACAATGCCGTATTGGGCGTAGTGGGTAAAGATTACCACATCGTACAAAACCGTGAAGCGTTCAGTTTCTTTGATGCTATCGTAGGAGGTGGCGAGGGTATTCTGTACGAAACCGCAGGGGCATTGGGCAAAGGCGAACGCATTTTTATCACAGCCAAATTGCCCGACTATATCCGTGTAGGCAATGGCGATGATGTTACGGAAAAATACATCTTCCTTACCACAAGCCACGACGGAAGCGGAAGTATTACCGCAGCGTTTACGCCTATCCGTATCGTTTGCCAAAACACCCTTAACGCTTCATTGCGGAATATGACCAATGTAGTCCGTATCAAGCACACATCGGGAGCAAAACAGCGTATCGAGAATGCACATAGGATAATGGGGTTAGCCAACACATTGAGCGACCAGCTACAGGGTATTTTCAATGACTGGACAACGATAAGGGCAACAGACCAAGAGGTCAGAAAGCTAATCCAATTGGCACTATGCCCGAACAAAGAAACCCTTGAGCTCATCAAAAAAGGTGCTGAAGACGAAATATCAACAATGTTTAAAAATGCCGTGAACGATGCGTTTGCCTATGCAATGACGAGTGATACGCAACAAATGGACACTACAAAAGGCACATTGTTCGGAGCATACAATGCTGTTACAGGCTACTTCCAAAATGTACGCAATTACAGGGATGACGAAGCCAAGTTACAGAGTATTGTATTGGGTGGAACGGCTCAAATGAAAGGACAAAAAGCATTTGACCTATGTACAGCCTTTGCGACAGACGGTGCGGAAATCCTAAACCTCAATTAGATAATCACAGGCTACCGCCACAATCGGTGGTAGCCTGTTAAAAATAAGTTTTATGAAAGCGATAACAATAGAGGAAGCCAAAAATTTGGCGAGAGCCAAGAGCCTTGAAAAGAAGCACAAAGGCGAAAGCGTATTTATCATTTACTGCAATCGTACAGAGCATTTCTATATAGACACGAACGGTTTAGTACGCCTTTGGGAAAAATTACACGGCTACTATGTAAATGGGGTTTATGCCACCGAAGATTAACGCATAACATTCAAAAGCAGTTACAATGGAAACGAACGCCATAGCGATAAAATTTGTCAGCCACGAAGTACCCGAATTGGAAACGCTGAAAACCTCAAAGGTCTATCAGCTAAGGGAAAAACTGAACAAGGGCGAGAAGCTAAGCCGAGCCGAGAAAAATTGGATTGCGGAAGCGGTAAACCGAAACGCCTTTTTTAACGGGGCAGTTCCCCTAATGGGTTATCGGTTTGGGTTTGATGATATTCTAAAAACCTATGTAGTGAAGCAGTACGACAGTTGGCAGGAATACAGCGCACCCGACAAAACGAGCCTACGGAGTATAATCTATGGCAGGATTGACCAAATAGCAGAAATCAGTCATTAACACTTAAAGCAATCAAAGATGGAAACAACAGATAGAATTACCAAAGAAACAGACCTTGAAAAGTTTTGCAGGGAGCGATTTAAGCACTTGACCAATGCACAGCTTGTGGCAAGGGTAAACGGTCTTCCCGATTTTGGTTGGGATGATGAGGGCGTGGAACTGCGAAGAAGGCATAGGGTATCAAACGGTGCGTTTGACTATGCCTTTAATCATAACACGATGGTAATCCTAAAAGACGATTAATGATGTACGTAACAGATTTAAACGGTTGCCAAATCGAAGTAACGGATTTAAAGGAAGCCATAAAAATAGCAGGGCGGTACAAAGAATACCGCCACGAGGACGAGCGTTTTTCCGAGTTCGACAAGAGGCAAAAAGCCTATTGGGCGGATATGTACGAGAAACTTACAGCCATCAAAGAACAAGTAACAACACATTAAAACTCACAGCAATGAACACAAATTTTTTCAATCAAGTACAGCAGTTGGATTTTACAGGAATATTGCAACTGAACATTTCTAAGGGGATAGAAAACAAACTAATCGTAACAGTATTGCTCAACAATGAGCAATGCGGAGATAGTGCGAAAAACCTCATTCCCCCATTGATTTTTAACGCCACTTCGCAGGAGTTTGACGAGGGATTTTTTGAGCAGATAAACGCACCAATTAAAGCCATATCGGGTTTAATGGTGGATATGGAAGCCTTTATGAAGCAAATGGAAACCGTCAAACTGCAATCCGAAATGGAGAAGCAGAAAACCGAGAAAGCCAAAAAGGAAAAAGAAACCAAAGACAAGAAGTACAAAGACGGTATGGCAAAGGTGGACGAGTTGGAGAAAGAGGGCAAGTTCCGTGAAGCGTGGATGAAAGTACCCGACATTACGGAGTTTCCCGAAAAAGCGGACGAGATACGCAAACGCAAAACGTCATTGTCCGACAAGTTCGGGACACCGAGCCTTTTTGGTGGAGTAACGGAGGAGCAACCCGAACCGCCAAAAACGGAGGAGGTTGCTACCTATTGCCCAATAAATACAACAAACGAAGAAGTAGAATATTAACAATTAAAAACGAACATTATGTTATTAGCAACAGTATTACCGAGAATTTTCATACTCAAAGATAAAGGACAGGATATTCCATTGACTGACCCCGAACCACGTTGGAGCGTGGAAGCCGTAATGAATTTCTATGCAAATTCTTATCCGATACTGACCACTGCCAAAGTATCTGCCCCTGTTATCCGTGACGATACAATACAGTACCGATTTGAGAGTGTAATGGGAACGAAAGGTTAAATCAAAAATCAAAAAAAATGAATTATGCAACGCAATATCATATCGGGCATCATCAAAACCCTACAGCAACCGAAACAGAAGACTTTGCACAAACAGTTGGGCGAGTTCGCAGATTGGATGCAAAGACCAAAGAACGCAGACGAAATAAGAAAAGACAAAATGAAATCGGTACCGATAACGGTACTACCAATGGTTTTCTAAAATGCTCATTTCTGCCTAAACTGCAAGAAGCACAAACCGTACAGGCTTGTGGAAAATCGGAAAAGACGGAAAGGGATTTTTATCAGTCCCTTTCCAAATTGGCAGGGCATTACTGTATACAACCTATGCAGTCCAGGCAGTACGGCTATCCCTACAATATCGCTTTAGCTTTGGATTCCACAGAGGAACAGTTAAGAAAGAAGTTTCGTGATTGGGAAGAACTCCGTTTGATACAGGATAGTAAGAAAACGTATTTCGTAAGTGAAGAACGGTACAGTACAGGTGCAACCCTGTATTACATTCCCGTAGTGCCATTGTACCGACTATCTAAGCATCCCAATCGCAAGCAAGCCGTACAGCTATTGCAATCCGTGTGTGCGTACCTATACCACATTGCAGATGTTCCTTACTATCGACAGGAAAACAGTTATCTGTATTGGATGTATGAAATGGTAACAGAGTGGATTGTAAGCGATGACGAGAATGAGGACACGACAACGTATTTAAGCGAGATTAGGCAATCAGAACAGATAGGCGAACGTATGGAGCAGAAAATTTACAACAAGCACAATTTGAGCCGATTTGCAGTCCGTTTAAACTCCTTTAAAATCAAAGACAGCTTTGACCAAGATTGCTACAAACTGGCAAGTGAAGCCTTTGCCTTGTATGAACAATACCCGAATGCTACCATAAACCGTAATGCCCTGCCAAGCGGAGAAGCAAGCGAAGAAGATATGGAAAATAGTATAGGTGTGGAAAAGTACGTTTCGTTCTGTGCCGATGCAAAAGGTATTTTGTTTCAAACACTTTTTGAGAGCGTGAACACCGAGTTGCAAGAATACGGACAAATGGAAGAACCCACCATTGTGAAAAGGTTTGATGGTAGTGATATTACTGCAAATACCCTTGAATTTGAAAACCGTGTTTTTGCCTTAATTGAGGAATTGATATACATACTGAATAACTTTTAGATACTCTAAAATGAAAGATATAACACAAAACTTTGGAACGCTTTACCACCCTTTATCGGCTTTGGTTTTTTACCAAACCAAAGGAAGTAATAGAACCACCTATGTAGAGCATTTTGATATGGATAGGAACGGTAATCCAATCAACGCCCATCCTTTGACCGAGAGAGAAGCTAAAGAATTGGCAAAAGCACTCAATACGGAAAAGGAAAAGAGCAAGGCATTTTTAAAATCTAACGGCATTCTGCCTACCAACGTCCTGCACATTAATCCGAGTGAAAACGGTACGGTACTTTGGTACACCAAAGCACGAAAAGTCAAAATGTTCTTTACTGAAAGTCTTGAAATACCAAACGGTACGGCGAAAGTACCTGCAATGCTTTGGTATGCAAGCAAACAGAGCCTTATTGTTTTCGCCCTAGAAAAAGACCGAAGACCTACCGAGAATACCGTATTATTTCACGCACCATTTTTCAATATTTACGAGGACGGACACGTATGTATGGGAACTGTAGATATCAATATCAAAAATTCTGCTTCGGTTGAAGAATTTATGCAAGCGTGGGAAAGCTACTTTTTTAACAGCTATTTCAGTCACTTGGTAAACGAACACAACCCCATAAAAGGAAATTGTGTAAGCCTTTGGAAAGACCTCATCGGCACAGACAAAGCCTTTCCTAAAGATATATTGAAAAAGACAAACAAGACCATAAAAACGATATTGTAATGAGCAAAGAAATTTTAAAAGTCCATTTTACGGACAGCGATTTGATAAATCCTACCAATCCCATAACGGTAAACGTAATCGGTGCAGGTGGTACAGGCTCAAAAGTAATGACTGCCTTGCTTGAGATGAACCACAGCCTAAACGAGTTAGGACACGCAGGGTTGTTTATTCGTCTTTGGGATGATGATGTAATTACCCAAGCCAATTTAGGAAGACAGCGTTTTGCAGAAAGTGAGGTCGGTTTGTACAAATCTGTTGCTATCATTAACCGTATAAATCGCTTCTCAGGTACGAACTGGAAAGCGGAAGCAAGGAAATTTGAAAAAGACAATAGCGACAGTTTCCCCGAAAATGCAGGAGCAAGTATTTATATTTCCTGTGTGGATAGCGTAAAAGCAAGATTTGAAATTGCGGAAATATTAAGTGAATTGAGCAATGGAAGACCCTATTCCAACCGCCCACGTTATTGGTTGGACTTCGGCAACAGTCAACATACAGGACAAGTTTTACTATCTACCATAGGAAAAATTCGCCAACCCAATTCAGAGAAATATGAAACGGTGGCAAGCCTGCCAATGGTTACGGATGAATTTGGCGAACTGCTTAAACAATCCGAACTGGAAGACGATACACCGAGCTGTTCCCTTGCCGAAGCGTTGGAAAAGCAGGACTTGTATATCAATTCCTCATTGGTTCAGATGGGTTGTTCACTGTTATGGGGTATGTTTAAAAATGGTTTGACACCATACAGGGGATTTTTTCACAACCTGAAAGATTTCCGAACCCATCCTATAAAAGTCGCCTGATTGGAAAATCGGGCGGCAAAAAGACACTCCCTCCCGATGGTCGGGACAGTCTTTTTGCATAAATCGGAGCAACCTCTTTGGCAAAATGGGATGCCTACCCACCATTCATTCCGGCACATTTTACCAAACAGGTTGCGACATTATTTGAGGGATGTTCATTATCCCTTTTGTTGTTTTAGGGAACTTCTTTTCTTGCCACATTGGCGACCAAAGAAAAGAAGCAAAAGAACGCCGCATTATTTACCGCCACACAGTTATTAATTTTATCAGATAATTACCTTGAAGAGCCACAATAACTGGTTAATAATATATTGCCTGCTCAATGCGATTAATAGTTAAAGGAATAACGTATATTTGACATTATTTGTCAAGTAGAATATTTCAAATACACAAAATGGATTATAAAAAAACAGTTGGAGAAATATTACGTGCTAAACGAGAGGAGAAAGGGCTTCTCTTAAGGCAAGTTGCTGCTTTGCTCGAAATGGATACAGCAATTCTGAGTAAAATTGAAAGAGGGCAAAGAAATATCAATAAGGAACAGGTTTTTAAACTCGCAGATATTTTGGGCATAGAACGAGAAGAATTACTTATTCAATACCTCAGTGAGAAAATTGCAATTGAGCTAAAAGACGAATCGTTGGCGGATAAAACTCTTAGAGTTGCCGAAAAGAAGATAAAGTATATGTCACAAACTAAATAATAAACCTCGAAATATTTCAAAAATTGAACAGGATTGAATACATCAACAAGATCACTACTTGTGCAGCGAGATTTGTCCACGAAGTGGAAGGGTTTAATGCAATAGGAAATTATCATATTAATATCCATGCAGAGAATTTTTTGGTACCGTTATTAAATGAGGTTTTCGGGTTGGAACTTGAAAATCTTAATTCTACAAAAAAGAAAAATTTTCCAGCAATTGATCTGGCCGACTTTAAGAATAGGGTGGCTTTTCAAATTACGTCAACATCTTCTCTTGATAAAATTAGGACTACGCTCGAAACATTCTCAAAGTATGACCTACAAAATGAGTTTGATGTACTCTACTTATATATTCTCACAGAAAAGAAGCCGCAATACAATGATGCAAAACTGAAAGATGTAATACCCGATAGTTTTGGGTTTGAGTCAAGTGACCATATTATAGACAAGGACGTTATTCTTCAGAAAATAAATGCTATAAGCTCAACGCCCAAAATTCAAGCGATTTCTAAATTATACGAGCATGAGTTTTCGGATATACAGATTGAACAGCGCCAGCTTAAGTTCGAAAATGGATACTTGAATAACGAGCCAGAAGATATTTCGCCTAACATGGTTAAAATATCATTTCCGAAGGTTTTGTATAAGGCAGAATTGTTTATTAATGAAGAAGCTATCCTCGAAAATCTAAACGATTATTTGGAGAGTATTGGAAAAAGGAAAGTGAAAAAGTTGAAGCCAAACACACTGGTCAAAAAGGCTTTAAAACAAAATAAAGTATATTTTGAAGACTGGATTTTACATGAAAAGTGTATTTATACTTTTCGGGATTTATCTAAAAACAACGAACCATTGAGAAAAATTATAGATGCTGGCACAATAACTACTTTGGATTGTAAAGACTTCTACGAACAAGATGAAGCGAGTAACAAAGTATTCAAAAACCTTTTAAGAAAATCTCTGATCCAACTTTGCTATTATAAAGGAATAGAATTCTTCCCGCCAAGAGGAATTTTCAGATTTGCCAATTCAAGACCTCCTAAAGCAAAGCAAATTAGATGGAAGGGTAAAAAAGAGTCTACCAAGACAGTAATATTCGAAATGACAAATAAGAAGGAGGGGCACATAATCTGTTATAGACACTTAGCATTCAAAGCATCTTTTTTAAATTTTGAAATAGATTGGTATTTGGTCATAAATCCAACATGGAGCTTTACAAATCCGGGTGGATATAGGGAAAGTCGATTTGAATCAGCATATATGGCAGGAATAAAACGACTTGAGAATAACAATTCTGTTTACAATTACTTTAGATTCTTTGCGTACTACTTATCTTATACGGACCTGTTTGTTACTGAATATCCATACCTGCAGACCTCGAAAAATGAGCCATTAAGTTTATCTCCCAGCCTAGATGAACAAAAATGGATACCCGTTAAAATCGTTGAAGAAACATCTGAGTTTACTCCAACGGAAATAAGCCTTGATAACGAATTAACCAACTCAATTTTTTCTGATCAATGAAATTAAGATATATAGAAGAACCATCATTACAATTTGGCTTAGGACATCAGATTTGTCCTAAAAGTGGCATTTACAATTTTAATCCATTTGATATTGATCAAGTTAGACCTGAAAAAATCACCATTGGAGTAGTTGGAAAATCTGACAGTGTTGATGCAGTTTTAGAATGGATAGAATCATGCAAAACCCATATTGATGGAAAACAAAGTAAAACCCCACATCCCAACCTTTTTCTAAATTTTTGCGGTTTCAATAAAAGTATAGGCTTTAAGTGCGAGATCAATTATGATGATACATACCTAAGAAAGTTAAATAACTCTGATTTAGAGAAAATCGTCAAGAAAAGCAACTCCCTGGAAACGATAATTGCAGAAATTACAGAACTCTATTTAGCTGAAATCAAATTCTTATCTAAAAACAAAAAACCAGATGTAATTCTTTGCGCTTTGCCTGAAAATTTAATGAAACATATTACCGAAGCTAAGGCAAAAGCTTCTGGTGAAGATGAAGAAGAAACTGAAGTTCATGAACGTGATTTTGATGAAGATGAGGTTTCTTCAAAAGAACAGAATTTCAGGAGAAATCTTAAAGCAAAGGCAATGCAATATAATGTGCCTATCCAAATCATTAGGGATAGAGTTGCAAAACCAACCAAAGAGATGCAAGATCCTGCAACGGTTGCTTGGAATTTTTTTACAGCATTATACTATAAAGCTTCAGGAACGCCTTGGGCATTGATCAGAAAAGACACTGCTGAAACTACTTGTTATGCCGGTATAAGCTTCTTTAAAAGTAGAGATAGAAGCTCAACACAAACAAGTATTGCCCAAATATTTAATGAGTTAGGGAAAGGTGTCATTTTAAGAGGTGAGGAAATTACTTTGAAAAAAAACGATAGAACACCACATCTAAGTGAAGAACAAGCATTCAATCTTCTAAAGCAGTCCCTAACTGAATATTATGAAGCCGTAAAAATTTTTCCGAAAAGACTAGTAATCCATAAGACCTCTAACTTCAGTGAAGATGAAGTTTACGGGTTTACCCAAGCAGCTCGTGATTTGCATATAAATCAAGTTGACTTAGTTTCTATACAAACATCTGATTTAAGATTATACAGGAATGGCAATTATCCGCCGATGAGGGGAACACATTTCGCTATGAGTTATAAACACCACTTGCTATATACAAGAGGATCTGTGCCGTACTACGAAACGTATCCAGGTAGATATATCCCTCGAGCCATTGAAATAAAATTAGCACAACATGATGAATCTCCAAACATCATTTGCGATGAAATCCTTGCATTAACCAAAATGAATTGGAATAATACACAATTTGATAGGCAGATGCCTATTACAATTGAATGTGCGAGAAATGTTGGAGAAATATTAAAATATTTGAACCAAGAAGATAGTATGCAGCTTAAATACAGCTTTTATATGTAGAGACTATGGAGAAAGCCGAAAAAATAAAACAATTACTATCCAACCAATTTGAGTTGGATTTATTTGAAGCTTCAATTGCTAGCTTAAATGATCGAACAAACAAACTTCGCTTTAATAATTTTGCATGCTCTATAAGGGAGTTGTCACGACATTTTTTATATAACCTTGCTCCGGAAGAACGTGTGAAAAATTGTGTTTGGTTTAGCCCCGAAACTGCAGACGGAAAACCTACAAGAAACCAAAGAATTAAATACGCAGTCCAAGGTGGAATAGACGACACTTTTTTAGATCGTTGGGGATTTGAGGTTGACGAACTCAAAGACATGATAAAGGATGTAAAAGAAACAATCAATACTTTAAGCAAGTATACCCATATTAATCCTGAGGTGTTTAATATTAGCGATTCTGAAATTGAGCGTATGAGCCAAGATGTACTTAACTCTTTTATTAGTTTGGTAGAAACAATTGAGAACTATCGTGAAGATCTTAAACAATTCCTTGATGGACATATCGAAGAGCATATGGTATCATCCGTTGTAACTAATTTTTTTGAGAATGTTGATCGACTTGCACCTCACCATTCACTGGAATATAGTGAAGTGTCAGAATATCATATTTCAGAAATTAATGAATATGAAATTGTAGTGGACGTCTTTGGAGATTTACATGTGATTCTTGAATATGGGTCTAATAAAGAAAGACGTGAAGGTGATGGATTAGACTTGCCAGAAACATTCCCTTTTGAAACGAAGATACGCTATCAAATTGAA
Source organism: Sphingobacterium spiritivorum ATCC 33861 (assembly GCF_000143765.1). GTDB lineage: Bacteria > Bacteroidota > Bacteroidia > Sphingobacteriales > Sphingobacteriaceae > Sphingobacterium > Sphingobacterium spiritivorum. The sequence goes on from NZ_GL379770.1 coordinate 357,673, forward strand.
GAGGATTTTCCGTCCTCTAAGTTTGAGGTCGATGACTACGATGTGGATACTTCAAGTTGGTATGGAGACGATGATGATGAAATATAGTCTTAAGCACTGAAGATAGCTTTCTTAAAATCATCAACATCGCTTCCAAGTAGTAGATAACTTGAAAACCCAATCTCTAAAAGAGATTTCCCAACTTTCTCATCATCAATATCGCTATGGGCAACCAGTTTGATTGCAGGGTACTCTTTCCTTAATTCTTGAAGCTGTTTAAGCACATTTTGGTCGTAAAAATCCAAGTCAATAATACAGACTTTGGGGAGTTCATTCAATGAAGACAACTGTGTTAGCCCATTTTCAATGCTTTCTGACCGAGATAGTATTTCCATTCCAGATGCAGCGAGATCTTTGCAGATGTTATCGGTTACAGGGCTTTTGTCATTGATAAAAGACAGGGAGATTGTTTCTTGTACAGTACCAGTTTTCATACGTTACCTTTTTTTGAGTTAGATGAAGTTCCTGCACAAAAAGAAAGCGCAGGCAACTACACTTACCGCACATTGAGGTACTGGTATACCCGACAACGAATAAGCGAGCGCCCACGCCTATGGCATGAGCGTTCTTCCTTATCGTCCCGTTGTCTAAAAATTACCAGTTTTCAATGTGGGACTTAAAGCAAAAACACTTTAAGTATTTCTATATTTTACATAGCAAAGATACTAAACTCGTTTCGATATAGAAATATGATTGCTTGAAATCCGTTACTTGTTCTTTTGTCCATTGCAGACATAGTTTTGTTCAAGTATCCGTAAAAGGTCGGTTTGCTTAAAAATGATTTTGCCGCCTATCTGGATGTATGGGAGTATTTGGTCATCACGATATTGCTGTAAAGTCCGTCTGCTGATATGTAACAGCTTGCACACATCTTCGCCCGAAAGATATATTTCACCGTTCATTACAGGACGGTAGTTTTTTAATATCTGTTCAATACGATTTCGTAGCTGTGTAATCATTTCCCTGTGGGCGATGATATCGTCACTATCATTCGTGAATAAATCCATTTTCAGTAGTATTGTCCAGCTGTCCGGCTTCGAGCAAAGCCTGTACATCTGAGCGTTTATAATAATTTTTACGGTTCAGTTTTGAATACGGTAATAGTCCTTTGCTTTTGTGGGTCTGTAAAGTCCGCTTGGTAATGTTCATCATCAGACATACTTCCTGGTTATCGAGCCATTGTTCCGCTTTAAAAATGGGCGTATATTTCTGTGTGGCATTTTCGGTCAATTCCAAAAGTGCTTTTAGCTCATTTTTCATTCCGTCTAGTGCCGACTTTTGTATTGCAATTACTTCCATTGTTTGCTCAATTTTACTATGGAAGTCGAATTTATAAATGCTTATGATAGCGTTAGAAAATGTTGCAGGCTTTGGCTCTGAAAGGTAGTGTTTGGCTCCGCGATAAATTTCAGCATAGTTTATTTTGTAAATTTGAAAATTATAGGTTAATAACAAATTCAATAAGAATTTTTAAATGGCATTATTACAAAAAGGCAAATCAAACTATCCGTTTTGGGGAGCATCAATAAATTTAATTACAGGACTTGACCCATTAGGGCTTCAGACAACTTCAGAGGCAACTTATGCAACGATGTTGCCCGGAATTTCTAACTTGACTAATCGACTGCGGTACTATGGCTTTTATTGCTGGTTATTAGATTTTTACTTTAAAACAGAGAAAAAGGGAAATTCAAAAGAGCAATACCGCTTTATTCGCAGGGCTGAGTTAATGATTGCTATCATAATGCAAAGTCAGCGGAAAGCAGTTCAGCAAATTACAGGAAGTAATTTCGCATCAAACCTACTCAACACGATTGAAAATGATTATTTTGATTTAGCTGAGGGGGCTGATAAAGACGGTACAGACAAAAATGTGTATTGGAAATATCCGTCCGGTGCTTTTGGGCAATATTATTATGGGGCGATGCAAGCTCTTTCATTAATTATTACTGCGGTAAATGATTTTGGAGACGTTGTTTACAATATAAGCCAACCACATCCCAGACAAAAAGTTTCAGGAAAACAATTAGCTAATGCTTTTGAGATATCATTATCCCCCCAAATAAAAGAGTTATTTTACAGCAACATAAAAAAAGGAAAGCTTTACCAATCGGATATACCAGAACTAATCAAATATTTTGCGATTGAGACTATAGAAACTGAAAGCAGTGAATGGCAATTGTATATGGAAATGCTCCTTGACAAAGATGAGCCAAGCCAAGAAGTTGAAGAATTGGTGACTTTTCATAGAAGAGAAACCATTTTATCGCTAATAAAAACAGCGGTTCAAAACGATAATGACTATAATTGGTATAAATTTTTGCTCGAAAGCTATCATAAAAAATTAGGTTCAAGCACTCAACCCGAAACAGAAACAAACATCGGTTGGTATTGCTATCAACTAAATGAATATTGGCAATACAGTTGCGGAACAATATTTTGGGCATTGCTGCAACATCTTTACGATTTTCAACAAGACCAATATTTGCCGTCTTTTGTTGAGAAGTTTTCGGATAGCATCTCAAAAGAAATTTGCAAAGATTTTAACCAATCAATACAGCCCACATCTTTAGTTTCAGAAATTTTATCACTCATTCCAGATACGAACGACGAAGAGGAAACGAAAAGAGCAATCAACCAAACCAACGACCCAATTCTTGCTGGTAAATACGGTTTCATGCTTTTACTTCAGCTGTTCAAAAATAATAGAGAACAATTGCATCCTTTGAAAGAATTTATGAGTAGAAAGAGAACAGAAAGAGATGGAAATATGGTTGATGGCATCCTTACAGTTCATAAAGCAGAGAAAGAAATTCTTAAAGATTTTGTTGAACAATTTATTTTACGCAAAATAATTTACAGACACACAATGGTTGCCCTTAGAAAAATGGGTAATGGCTCACAATCCACGCATAAATTTTTTATAGAAGAACAATACATCCGTTTCATCGACATATTTCCACCAAGAAATACATCGCCGAGAATGAATGCTTTGCAAAACATAATGTTTGATTTGCAGGTAATCGACGAGGAAAAGGTTTTGTCTCCGCTTCACACAAAACTTTTGGTTGACTAATGGCATTAGAAAGAGAAAACATTTTGACTTTAATTGGAAGCAGAAGATACCATTCTTGTATTCTTACCACTTTCAGCTTTGACTTTTACTTTTTTGAAATGAAAGCAATGAAATGGTTGCGTTCGTGTGGTGTGAGAAACATTAATGTTTTTATTGACGGCTACTATTATTCAGAGTTGATGCGACAAGCCACTGGCGAAGAAATGCAACTTACTGCCGGTTATTCACTTTATCCTGTTTTTCAAAATTCAGTATTTCATCCAAAAATCTGGATGCTATTTGGCGATAAGGAGGGTTTATTAATTGTTGGTTCAGGAAATCTTACCAATTCGGGAAATGGAAACAACGATGAAATTTGGGGAGCATATCATTTTGATATTCGTTCGACCGAGAACGCCCCAATATTTTCATCTGCTTGGAATTATTTATCGATGCTTTCATCAACAGTTAAAGGTCAGATGAATGAAAAGACCACAAGGTGGATAATTGAACATTCAAAATGGCTTAATGAATTACCAGCAGTAAAACCGTTTGAATTTTTAAATACTTCACAAAAAGAGAAAGTTGCTTTTTTATTCAATTCCGAAACCTCTTCGATTTGGAATGAGCTATTAAAACATATTAGCAACGAAAAAATTGTTGAAATTACTACCATTTCTCCATTTTATGATAGCAAAGGAAAGGTACTGCAAGAGCTTAAAAATCTTTTCCCAAAAGCAGATATTAATGTGGTTTTAGAAGAAAGTGGTTTTATTCCATCGGCAATGGATTTAAGTAAAACATTTTCATTTTACGACTGGTGCAATGCTGGTATCAGTAGAGTTCAATATTCGAAATCTGATAATTCAAACTCTAAACTTCACGGAAAGATTATCCATATTAAAACAAAAGATGGTAAAGAATTTTGCCTTTTCGGAAGTGCCAATATAACACCGGAGGGCTTGGCATTAGCAGGAAAAAATGCAAATGCAGAAGTTTCACTTCTTATACGATCTGAAAAAGGTGGCTTGCTTAATAAATTAGGCATAAAATTGAAAGTTGGCAACAAAAAACAACTTTCAGATTTTACTTCTACAGCTCATAAATCCATTTATGAAACGATAATCAAGAATAATAAATTTCAGGTTCAACTTCTTAGCGCAGAATTGATTTATGATGAGCTTACAATTCACTTAAATGGCAATTTCTCAGAACCGTTTAAATTTATGCTTTTTGATAAAGAGAACCGATATTTTCATTCCCAAACATTCTCGAAGTTTGAGCAAGAACTAAAAGTAAAACTCAATGCAGAATTAGGTAGTTTTCAGTACGTTCAATTGGCTAATATGGAGGATGAATTTGTATCAAACAAACTTTTGGTGTCTGATTATTTTCATCTTGCCAAAACCCATCCAAATCCTAAAACTGAAGACATAGAAAGGATTTACAGCGAAATCCAAAATGGAGAACTAAGCAAAGTTCTCGACTTGTTGCATTATGCGATAATTGATGAAACGGAAAACGAAGAAAGTGCAAGTATTCTGAATAGCCGTAAAACTACAGATGCAAAAAGAGACGGAAACAACGAGCCCGAAAAGCTGTATGACCTTTCTTCTTACAAACCAATTGAGCATTCTGCGTATGAGAAAAGTCTTTTGCTTTCTTCTCTTTCGCTTCGGGTTTTAGATGTTTTAAAATTCATTCACTCAAAATCTCTGTCCATAAACAGACAGATTGATATTAGCATTGATGAACAGGAAGAAAATTTAGGTAACATTGATGGCAATGAGAAAAACGAAGTAAAAATAGTTCGTAATCTTTCTTTTGCGTTGCTAAAGTCTGAAAAAAGAAAATTGACAAGCTATTTTGATAATCTGTATTATAATCAGCAAGAACTTCTTTATGGTAACAATAGACCCCAAAACTATAAACCCACATTAACAGACTTAACCAAATATTTGATAACGCTTGAGCTGATACTTGAATATGGAGGCAAAACAGAAAAATACGACGAGCAAGAAAAGCAACATTTCTTTAGCTATCTTCCGTTTAGCAACAATTATGACAACAATAATGTGAAAGGTTGTTGTTTAAACTTAATAGGCGACTTTTTAATGTTGGCAAGAACAGGCTTTAAAGAATACGAATTTGATTATACAAAAAAGAAAGTTGAGGAATTAAAAGCCGATGCACTTGTAAACACGATTGTTTGCCTGATAAACAATTATTGGAAAGATGGCGAGATGCATTACTTTTTTTCAATGCTTCTAAACACGCTTCATTATTTAGGGTGGAAAAATATTGATGATTTTGAAAATAATTTTGATGATTTGCAAATTAAAATCAATCTTAGAATTTCTGACCTAAAACAGCGAACCAAAGGACTTGAACAGAATCTGATGGTGTTTTATTACAAAGTTTGTCCAGCATTTAAAAAAGTTATGAAGCAACTTGCAGAAAAAAACTTCGATACACTGGCAGTTCAAGGTCAAATTATTTACAAATCTCCGTGGGGTTACAGCTATGTTCAATCAGTAAATAAAATAAATGACTTTACGCTAGTTAGACCAGGCTTTATGTGGGATGATGTTAAAGAAGATTATATAAAACATAGCCCAGATGAAATATATTTGCCGTTAAGGCTCTCTTCTTTTATTTGTACGGATTTGTAGTCATAAAAAATCGGATAACCTTTTGGGCTATCCGATTTGCTTTTAAAATTCTGTAATAATTATCTGCGTTGGGCAGGTTGTTCGGTTGTTACGTCAGGCTGCTGTTTTTCCTTTTTTTCACGGGAATAAACCCATAACGACAACAGCCCAAATATAATCAACGCATAAGCTATCCATTTGCCAACCTTTTCAATCAATTTAATGAAAATCGAACTTTCATAAGATGAGAACCCCTCAGTTCCCATAGAGCTGCGCCTGTAAAACTTTCTACGGTTAATCCAGTAACGAAGTACCAAGCCTGCAACCAAAAATATGATACCTATAACGAGTGATGCAACCATAGTTTATTTCCACTATTTGAATTTACAAAAAAATATTTGTTTAGCCCCTGAACGATGCGTATTCAATACAAAAACGGCTTACCAATCCAATAAGCCGTTTTTTATGAATTGACATGCTGTATTAATCACTACTGTTAAACTGAAAAGTTATCTGCTTTTCGTTCCCGAAGTTATCCGAAATCCAAACCTCAAAGGATTGAGATACTGCAGATGCCGAAGTATAGTACAAACGGAACTGCTCGGTTGGTAACTCATACAGATCATTAGGTAGGTACGGCGGCTCATCGTAATACCTAAGTGTGCCCTTTCCGTCAAACTGGAAGTAGCGAAGGAAATATTGCGTGCTGCTATAATTTCCAGTTCGCTGTATTGTAATGCGGATCTCTACCGTCTGGCCGTTGGCAACATATTTAGGCACTGGCATCACTTTGACCTCAAAAGGAAAGTCCTTTTGTATTTCGAGTTCATCATCTTTGCTACAAGATACCAACGTAACCGAAGCTGTGAGGATTGCCAGGAATACATATATCGGCAGTAATCCTATTCTGAAATTATTGAATATTGCTATCATTGTTTTCTGTTTTAAAAGTTAAACCTTAATCCCATACCTACGGACGGTCGGAACTGTTCTAAGTCTTTACCCCAAAGGACTTTTGTACGCCCTTGCAGGACTAATACAAATCGGTCGGACAGGTACGTTTCAAATGTGAGCCGTCCACCAGCTCCGTAGATAAAATTGTCCTCGCTCAGTATCTTCGATCCGTCATACAACATAGCTTCGCCCCGGTTAATGCTTTCATAACCGACTACGCCTGTTATTCCTAAATTCAGCGTGATGTTTTTTCGGGCATCGCCCAACAAGTAGAAACTGTAACCGCCTTCGGCACTATAACTTTCCTGCGGTATGCGCAGGTCTTTATAGTCGTGGTATTGGTGTGTATATTCCAATGCCCAAAGCTGGTAATTGCCGTTTTTACCATTTACAGTCATCGCTACACTGATGTAATAATCATTGCCAATCTTATCATTGGATAATACGCCTGTGCTTATTTCCAAGCCTTTCTGTTTAGGCAGCATTCGTTGTGCCTGTGCCATTGTGATGCCCATTAAAACAAGCATCACGGTATAGATATACTTTTTCATTTTATTGCTATCTTATTTAAAGGGTTATTAAAATTTCAGGTGCATATCGTTAATCAAACGAGCCTTGATTAAATCAGAGTTTTCTATCTGAAGTGTTTGATGCCTGCCACCGTTTTTCTCGAAAATCTCAATCAGTAATACCTTGTCATCAGCAATGGTAAATTGGTCTAACATGAACACGTTTTGCTCGATGGTTTTTCCACCGATCTCGTCCAATGGTTTGTAAGTGCGTAGCGGTATCATCGGACGTTCCTGTACTACGGTACGTTTGGCTACCTTTTTATCCACTACCTTGAAATTCACAAAATCAATCTGAAATGGCACATTGGTACGGTTTCTCAATTCCGTATGCAAATAGTATTTGCCGTTGTGGATGTAAATGCCTTTGAGCATAAACTGAATGCCGAAGCTCTTAGCTCCAATATGCTTTACAATGCGTTTGTCTTTCTTGTAAATGGTTTCCAGTAGCAAGCCTGCCAGCGAGGGCGAATTGTTGCCCAATTCTTCAAAAAGCACATCGTTACCATTGGCTTTATCTACCGCTTTCTGCATCGTGAGCAGGTCATAGCTCATTGCCGCCGGGTAGGAACTGTAATACACGTTGAAGTTGTAAAAACGACCGTCATTCGTGATAACGGAAAAATTGGTTTCAGGCTCAAAGTCCCTTACAGATGCTTTCACACGCAACACGTTTTCTGCATCTTCGGCTTTTCCTGCTATCAGGTATTCGCTGCCCAAGTCCACATAACGAATGGCGGTCGGGAAAATCAAGTGCGAAGTTTTATCGTAAGTTACTTCCATACGGTACGGTTCTATCTTGCCCAGGGCAAGCGGCGTTCTGATGGTGTCCTGTGCGTAAGAGTTTACGGCAAAGCCGAGTATCAGGGCAAAAGCCCAAAAGGTTTTTAAATGATTTTTCATTGTTTTATTTATTTGAGTTCAACATTATTTTTTAGATACAAGAAAGACCTGATAGCCCGCTTTCAGTGTAACCTTTGGCGTTCTTACTTTCTTGGCGAAATAGCCTGAGATACCCTGTACCACGCCACGGCTTAAATCAGCCGCTACCTGCTGTCCGGCATTCTGCGTGAGCATTACGCTTGTTCCCCCTGTCTGGCTCATATTGGCCGCCATTTCGGTAAGTGCATTCATTTCCGGCGAATACGGAACGTACAAGCCTTGCTGCCCGTCCAAATCGTAAATGATTATATCTACCGGAATGATGTTGCCCTCCAGTTCTACGGAGGTAACTTTTAATTGTAGCCTGCCATTCTGAAATTTTGCATTAGCCGTTACAATTGTTCCTTTGGGAATGGTACGTTGCGGGGTTTTAGCAGGCTCTAATAGTCGTAAGCGCACACCCGTTTCGCCAACTACTGTCTGGGCTTCGTTTACACAGGCTTTGATGCTGTTTTTAGGCTGTACTACCTCTTCAGTAGAACCTGCGGTATAGAACCCGCGGCTTTTTGTTTGGCTCCAATCGGCTGCAAAGGCACTGTCCGACGGTTCACGGTACAAGGCTGATACAATGTTCTTTCTTGTTGGTGTGAACGATACAAATTGCTCTTTTTGGTTAGCACCCGCAGCCCCAGTAGTTGCACCGTTGGCAGGAGCAGCATTTCCGGTGTTAGCATTTTGCGGAAGATACTTTGCAGCCATTTCATAGGATTTCTCCATTAATTTGAGTTGGTCGTCAACGGTGGCCACAGGTGGCACATCTTTCTCGGCCAGCTTTTCTTTCATTTCGTCCAGTTGCCTGCGGAGTTCCATTGTTTCAGAATTATTATCCTGATAGAATGAACCCAATGTGCTTTGCATATTTCTGTAGCTGTTCAATCCATGATTACCGTTTCTTCCCGAATTTCTGCCGCCACCGCCAAAGCCGTTGCTTTCTTCATCTTGTTCAGGTAAACCTTCTTCATTGTCAGCAGATGCACTGTCTTCAGTATTCCAATAATCAGAAAGCGTGGTCAGTGCATTGCGCTTTTCCTGCTCTTTGCGTTCGAGCATTTCCTGTTCATACGCCTTGCCTTTATCGGCAGGCATTCCTGCCCCGGTAGCCTGTGGTACGGCATCGTTTAATCCGATGTTCTCCACCGCCTTTTTGTCTTTCGACGGTTTAAATATCAGGTACATACAGCCGAGAAATACCACTCCCATTAAAAGGAATATAAGTGGCTTTTTGAGTTTGTCGGCTTTGTTCTGTGCGCCGTCTTGCAACACATCAGCAGTTTCATTCGGGTTCCCCTCCGTTACCCGAACAACCGATTTTTTGTTCTCATTTTCTTTCATAAATCTGATTTTTTAAAATTGTTGATACACTATCCGGCAACCTTGCAGGATTTCCATTTTTAAGGACAGGGTTCTCAATATGTTTAATGACCATATTGTTACCTGACTTTGAGGTGTCGTACATCACTTTGCCAATGACCACTACGGTGAGCAGTAGGTAAACCACAAAGAAGTACAGCGTATATTGGCGCTGTTTGCGCAAAGGCAACGCCCGCCAACGTTCATCGAGCCGGTCAAAGTACCTGTCCATATTTGCTCTTAATTTTTTCATAGCCTTACTATTTGTTGTTACAGCTTGAAACGCTTAGGACTTTTACCCGCCTGTTGCTTTGGCTCATCGTTGACCAGTGCGACCGCTTCCGTTAATTTGGGTGCAGATATGACGGACAGGTTTGCCAGTTCTGATTTTTTAAGCAACTGCCCGAAGCCGTCTTTCTTGGCTATTTCCATACGGCTAAGCGAAAATTTGCCATTCAGGTATTTTACCCACATACTGCATTCTACACGGGGCTTGTCATCACCCGACCATTGTAGGTAGCCTGTCAGAAATAAATCCTGTTTAGGTAAATTGTCTGCACCTTTTTGGCAGCTTTTGAGGTATTCGCTGATACTGTCTTTCAGCTTTCTGGCATACGCACCCTGCGTATGGAAATAGCCGTTATATCCTTTGTCTGTAAGGATTTTTGCGAACGTTTTTAAATCTGATAATGCTTCCATAAGATTGTTTTTAGCGTTCGATGACTTCGATATCCCTGTTTTCCACGACTGCAAATTTTTCAATATTGAAACCTTGCGGGTTGTTGTCAGAGCGAACGGAGTTAACGAGATAGCAGGAAGTAATCAGGTTACGTCTGGTTACATTGCTTGACCGGATGATGAACTGTTTGGCATAGGTGCGCACTGCATACGGGTAGTTGTCGAAGTTGCACACGACACTATCTACCTCTATGCGTTGTTGCACGTTCCCCGAAATAATCCTGCTGTAATAGCCCTTTTCCGATAAGTCTTTGTAGTAATCAAAAGCACTTTTATCGGCAAGGTTGAATGCCCTGCTCATATTGCTTTCAATAGCATTCTTGTCGGGGGCAAGCGTAAAGAACAGTTCGTGGAAACGTCTGACGTGTTCCCTTGCTTCAACCGGGCGGTTGATGCTTGCATCCTGCGACAAGGCAAGCATCAGGGATTTACCATTATCCAGTACATAGATTTTTTGGCGTTGTTCTTCTGCAAAGCGGTAGGAACGCCATACGGCGTATCCTACCACACTGGTGCAGAGAACCGCAAACACAATGGCATATAACCTTATCTGCCTAAAGCTGTTTTCGATATTTCTTAGCGTTTTAAATTCCATTTTTTAGAATGATTAATTGTTTATTTATTCATCAGTTTACCGCCGATGTTTCCAACTGTCGAACCTGCGCCTGCTCCGGCGATATTTCCGGCTTTCATTGCCGTGGAGTTTACATTGCGGGTAAAGTTCCCTGCGCCTCCGGCTTGGATTACCCAACCTGTTACTGTCGGTATAGTGAAGTACCCGATGATGCCGATAATCATAAAAATGATGTACACGGTATTGCTCGTATCAGGAATGTAGGTGGGGTCGGCAAGCATTGCTATATCCCGTTCTAAAATGAGGGATTGTATTCTTGCCAACATTGAGCTGAACAAATCCGAAACGGGAAGCCACAGGTAAACGCTTACATACCTCGTGAGCCATTGCGTGAGCGTGGACTGAAAGCCGTCCCATACGGAAATAGCAAAGGCTATTGGTCCGAGTATGGAGAGGACTATCAGGAAAAACGTTCGTATGGTATCAATGACCAAAGCCGCCGCCTGAAAGAGTATTTCCAATAGATTGCGAAACCAGTCCTTTATCGCCTTTTCAATCTTGTAGGCTTGCCTGTCCATATACATACCCGCCATTGTACCAATGTCGGACGGCGACCAACCCAGTTCGTCCAGTTTCTTATCAAACTCTTCGTCTGATACCATATAGGCAGTTTCAGGATTTCTGACCATTGCCTCATATTCCAACTGGTCTTTCTGCTGTTGCAGCTTGTTCAGGTCAATCACCTGGTCTTCGAGTATTTGGTGGGTTCCTACAACCACCGGGCTTAACACTGCATTGATGGTTCCCAGTACGATAGTCGGGAAGAACATAATGCACAGCCCCAAAGCGAACGGGCGCAGCAGAGGGAACATATCAATAGGTTCGGCACGGCTTAAAGCCTGCCAAACCTTTAATGCTACATAGAACAATGCTCCCAATCCCGCCAAACCCTTAGCTACTGCCGCCATATCGCCTGCAAGCGGCATCATATCGTCATAAAGCGATCGCAGGAGTTCGTGAAGATTATCCCATTCCATAGTTTACCAGTATTTTTGGTTAGCAGTTCCGTAGAGTTCAAGCACTCTTTGGGCATCGTTTTTCTTTTTCGCTCTTAGGTAGCTCACAGAAATGTTCTTAGTGGTGTAGTAGCGTACAAGGCTGTGGTAATCCTTTACCTCTTTGTACACACGGTCAATAATGTCCATACGCTCTTTGTCATTCAGCGAAAGGCTTGAAGAGGTTACAATCTGCTTTAGTTCTTTCAGCAGTTCGGTACTTTCATTGAGCAGTGCCGAATAACCGTTGCCAATAGCGACCAATTCCTGTGGCGAAAAATTGGGGTCGTTCATCATCTTGCCGAAGTTCTGCACGTACATTTCGGACACATCGCCCACCAAGAGTACGGTTTGCTGCACCTTACGGGCATCTTTTACAAGGTTGTTGATAGCTTTCAGCTTGTCGTAATACTCCTTGCCCTGGTCGTACACTTTCTTTACTTCGTTGAAGTTCTTTATCACATTACTCACGGTGGAAGAAGTCTGTATGATTTCATTCGCACTGTTGATAATCCCTGAAGCCAAATTAGCGGGGTCGGTTACAACCCATTGGGCTTTTGCTGACGGTGCTACGGCGAGCATCAGTGCCGTACACACCAGATACATTACTTTTTTCATTGTTCTGATTTTTTAAATTGTTAATGACTATTGATTTGAATTGTCCCGCCGTTGCATTGCGATATGCTTAATAGCGAGTTCTACGTTACCATCGAGTTCCGCAGCAAGCTGCATCACTTCCATCTTTTCGGTTTCCTCTGTGGTGTAGGCGAGGTATTCCTCCAAACTAACTTCGGTGGCATAGACTGCCGAGTGCGTACCACCTAAACCAATCCAAACCTCTTTGTACAAGCGGCTTGCATCGTTGTTCATATTGATGGAAAGTACCTGACCTTTTTCTTTGTCGGTAAGCCCCAACATTGCCTGTATATCATCAAACTTGTTCATATACTTGCGTTGGTCTAAAAGGATTTTACAGTCGGAGTTATTGATGATACTTTCTTTCACAATGGGCGACTGGATGATATCATCGACCTCCTGTGTTACGACAATGGCTTCTCCGAAAAACTTACGCACGGTTTTGAACAAATACTTGATGTATTCTGCCATTCCCTCTTTTGCAATCGCTTTCCAAGCCTCTTCAATCAGGATAAGTTTGCGAATACCTTTCAGTCGGCGCATTTTGTTAATGAACACCTCCATAATGATAATCGTGACTATGGGAAAGAGGATTTTGTGGTCTTTTATCGCATCAATTTCAAACACGATAAAGCGTTTGGAAAGAAGGTCTAACTGCTTATCGGAGTTGAGCAAATAATCGTATTCTCCTCCTTTGTAATAGGGTTCGAGAACATTCAGGAAATTGGCAATGTCAAAATCTTTTTCCCTGACTTGTTTCTCCTCCAATACTTTGCGGTAGTCGTCTTTTACATACTCATAGAAGCCGTTAAATGACGGATAAGTATCATCTTGTTTGATACGTTCGATGTAACCGGAAACAGCATTGGACAATGCTACTTCTTCCGACCTTGTCGGCGGTTCATCGTCCCGTTTCCAAAGAGTGAGTATCAGAGTTTTGATACTTTCCCGCTTTTCGATGTCGAACACGCCGTCATCGGTATAAAAGGGATTGAACGCAATCGGGTTATCTTCGGTGTACGTGAAGTAAACACCGTCTTCGCCTTTGGTTTTTCCTTTGATGAGTTCGCATAATCCCTGATAACTGTTACCCGTATCTACGAGTAGAACGTGAGCACCCTGTTCGTGATATTGGCGTACCATATGGTTAGTGAAGAAAGATTTTCCCGAACCTGACGGACCAAGTATGAACTTGTTTCTGTTCGTGATAATCCCACGTTTCATCGGCAAATCGGAAATATCCAAATGGATTGGTTTTCCTGTAAGCCTGTCCGCCATTTTGATACCGAACGGAGAGGGCGAATTGTGGTAATTCGTTTCTTCTGCAAAGAAGCACAAGGCAGGTTCTATAAACGTATAGAAACTTTCCTCACTCGGAAAATCGCCAGCATTGCCTGGCATTGCAGCCCAATACAATGTGGCAACGTCTGTCGTGTTGTGGCGGGGCTTACACTCCATTAGTGCCAACGCACTACCGCAATCGTTCTTTAGCTGTTTGAGTTCCGCAGGGTCTTCCGACCAAGCCATAATATTGAAGTGTGCTCTTACAGAAGATAGCCCGAAGCTGTGTGCTTCGTTCAGATACTTCTCAATCCACTCCTTATTGATTTGGTTCGCCCGACTATAACGGGCTAAAGAGTGCATATTACGGGCAGATTTCTCAAACTTTTGCAGGTTGTCCTCGCTGTTATCCAAGAATAGGTACTGATTGTAAATGTGGTTACAGCTCAATAACAACCCTACGGGTGCAGCAAACGACAAACGGCAGTCGCTCCGGTCGGTAGATAGCTTTTCAAAGCGGGTATCAGCCGAAACAGTTGCAGGCAGGTCGTCCGTATCGGACAAGGTGTGCAAAGACAGCCTTTTGTTGCCGATACGCACTTCTTCCGCTCCTAATGCGATGTCCTGCATTGGTGTTCCGGCTTCTCTCGAAAGTGTAAGGTATTGTTCCAGCAATCCCTGTTTTTCGTCTGTTCCGATGATGTCGTCTTCGGTCAAACGTCGCAGGTTTACAAAACCGCTATCATTCACGATACGTTCAAACTGTGCGACCGCTTCCATAAATTGATGTATCGTTTCCTTATTGATTTCCTTTGGAATAAGCGTACCCTTGCAAAGCGAACTGAAATTGCTTTGCATACGCATTCTGTTCTTGGTCGTTTTTGTCAGGAACAGGTAGCAATAATGGTTCAGGAATGGTCGTTCGTTGAAATGCCGTTGATAGCTTTTGGAAAGAAAACTCTGGTCTTCCTGTGCCAAATCGGGAGTGTAGCTTTCTTTGATATACCAATCTTGCTTGTGAATGACTGTAAAATCGGGTAATGTCTTAATCGCCTTATGCCAGGCGGAGTGAATAGCTTCGTATTCAGCCGATGCTACCGTAAACAGCTCAGGCAATCGTACTTCAAAACAGGCGGTTATGTCCGCATCTTTGGACAGGATACAGTTGTTTTCTACTGCCAAGAGTGGAAACTTATGTTCCAATGTGGTTGTTTTGGCTACATTTCTCATACGGCTTTCGGTTTAGGAGTGAATTTTAAATACCTGCGTACAGGCTTACGACAAATAATGTAGCGAGGGTGTCGTTTTCTCGCACCTACTTTCATTAGTCCGTGTTCTCTGTACTTTCGGTTCAGCGAAAAGGTCTGCCATACAATGAGCGAAGCACCGCCAGCTCCGAGAAACAGGCAGACGTAATTACTTACGCCAGCCATATACAATATCATCACGAAGATGAGCGTACCGAGCAGACCACCAGCGAATATGAACAGGTATTGGGCTTTCAGCCCTTTAAATTCCACTGTCCTGCCAATGCCTTTGTTAATGTTATAACTGTTCATAAGGCAGAGGTTTACAGGAAGAATGAACGCAGGATAGTAGCCGCAACAATCAGGAAGATACACGCACCGAACCACGAAGCCGCCGTCTTCGATGTGTCGGGGTCGCCCGAGCTGAATTTGTTGTACACCTTAACACCTCCGATTAAGCCGACAACCGCCCCAATCGCATAAATGAGTTGGGTGGCAGGGTCGAAATAAGACGTTACCATTTGGGTAGCCTCGTTGATACCTGCCGACCCGTTTCCCTGTGCGAACGCACCCATTCCTGACAGCATTGCTACGGCTGCCAGCAAAACTTTTTTACTTTGTTTTTTCATAATTGAAACACATTAATTTGTTACTGTTATCCCGCACCTTGCGGACTTTCGGGACAAAGGTGTTTTAGAAATCAAGGCGTGATAACAAAGTGGCAGTGAGAGGAATTGTTTGGCTGTGGGTGGCTGAATTGCTAAAGAAAATAGAGAGGTGTTGACAGGAAGAGAGAGGTTTTTACTATCTTCGTAAAATGAAATCCTTGTCGTACATATTAGCATTAATGGTTTTGGTCTTATCGACCTTGCCAAGCTTTATGGAAGATAAATGTTTTGACCTAGTGAATCAAACAACAAATAGTCAAGAACAAGATAGCGACGATTGCGGTATGGAATGTTGCTCGCCTTTTTCTAAATGCAATACCTGTACTGGATTTGTAATTACTTCCTTTTATGCTTTAACATCCAATTATGTCCAACAACCTAAAAAGAAATTAGGTGTAATAACAGCGTCAGCTGTTTCAGACTTCCTCTCTTCCATTTGGCAACCCCCTAAGATTAATTAATGTTTTTAGTGTCTTCGGCACAATAACAGATTACGGTGCTACAAACCGTCAATTCTCATTTTTCAAACATTAATGTTTTTTTATACAATGAAAAAAATAGTCTTTGTGTCATTTTTTATGACACTAAATCTCTGTGTATTTGCACAAAACACTTTAAATGCTGTTATTAGAAACAGTGAAAACAAAAATCTTTTGATTGGAGTGACAGCATCTATAAAAGGAACCTCGCTTGCCGCTACATCAAACGAAAACGGTCTCATCATAATAGAAAATATTCCTGATGGGATACAGGAAATACATTTTAGCTATATCGGTTTTAACGACTATATAGATACATTGGAATTTCCATTAGCTGACAACAGTCCTATTGAAATCTTACTCAAAGAAAGTTCAGAGGAGTTAGAGGAAGTTGTCATTTCATCCACAAGAAGCACAAGGAGTATACAAAATATCCCTACCCGTATTGAATTTATTGGAAGTGAAGAACTGGGCGAAAAAGGGAACATGAAACCGGGAGATATTCGTATGCTTTTAGCGGAAAGCACAGGTATTCACGTACAAACCACTTCGCCTACCAGTGCCAATGCAAGTATTCGTATTCAGGGACTTGATGGAAGATATACACAAATCCTGAAAGACGGTTTCCCCATTTATTCAGGTGCTTCAAGTGGATTGGGTTTGTTACAGATACCACCACTTGACCTCAAACAAGTAGAAGTCATCAAAGGCTCTACATCTACACTATATGGAGGCGGAGCAATAGCTGGACTGGTCAATCTGATTTCCAAAACGCCGACCTATGAGAGAGATTTAGGTTTTCACCTCAATGGAACATCCGGCAGGGGTTTGGATATAAACGGCTTTTATGGACAAAGGTTTAATAAAATTGGAACAACTATATTTGCTTCCCATAACCGTAACGCAGCTTATGATCCTGCTAAGAACGGACTATCCGCTATTCCACAATTCGAACGCTATGTACTGAATCCGAAGCTCTTCGTTTATTTCAATGAAAAGACGAAACTGAACTTCGGTATCAACACAACGATCGAGAGCCGTTTGGGAGGTGATATGCTTTACATCAAAGGAAATGGAGATAATACAAACCAATATTTTGAGGAAAATAAAACACAACGCTATTCCACACAATTTATTTTCGACCATATCATCAATGAAAACAGTACTGTTCAAGTCAAAAATAGTGTAAGTTATTTTAACCGAAATACTACCATTCCAAACTATCAGTTTGAGGGAACACAAACAGCAAGTTTTACCGAAGCCAACTACACCAACAGTACTGAAAAATCGGAATGGGTCACAGGTATTAATATTTGGACGGATAATTTCAAAGAAAAGCAGATTATGGCATCTCCGTTGAGAGATTATAATCAGACTACATTCGGTGCTTTTGTACAAAATTCTTTTAATGCTACGGATTGGTTTCAATTGGAAACAGGTTTTAGAACGGATTATGTTGTGGATTATGGGGTGGTATTCTTACCGAGAGTTTCGGCTCTATTCCACATTGCCGAGGGCTTAACTTCACGAGTTGGTGGTGGATTTGGCTATAAAACACCTACCATTTTTACGGAAGAAAGCGAACGCCTACAATATCAAAATGTAATGCCCATTGACGACAAGACCAATAAATTGGAAAAAAGTTATGGAGCAAATGCAGACATCAATTACCGCACCTACATTGGGGAAGATTGGTCATTTAGCATAAATCAATTGTTCTTTTACACCTATTTGGATAATCCCTTGTTACTTGAAAACTCCTCGGCAAATCTGTATCAGTTTGTTAATTCTCCTGGCTACATCCATACCAAAGGAACAGAAACCAATATTAAAATTGGTTATGATGACCTGAAATTGTTTTTGGGTTATACCTATACAGATGCCCGATTACACCATAATGGAACGACTGTAGAAAGCCCTTTAACACCAAAACACCGCATTAATTCCATCCTGATGTATGAAATAGAAGACAAATGGAAAATTGGTCTGGAAGCCTATTATTTCAGTCGCCAAAAACTGAATAATGGAACTACGGGCAAAGATTACTTTATTACTGGATTTATGGCTGAAAAGATTTGGGAAAGATTTTCTCTGTACATCAACTTTGAAAACTTCCTCGACACCCGACAAACACGCTTTGACAGCATTTATACAGGAACAATAACCAATCCAGTTTTTAAAGACATTTATGCACCTTTGGACGGATTTGTGATTAACGGAGGAATAAAATTTAAGCTTTAAAATAAATGGAAAAAACCATATTCAATATAACTAAAATGGATTGCCCAAGCGAGGAGCAATTAATCCGTATGAAACTGCAAGACTTTGATACGGTAAAAGGATTGGAATTCGATATAGCCAATAGAAAATTAGACGTTTATCACGATGGAAACCCAGAGCCAATTTTTTTGGCTCTGGGAACACTGAATCTAAATACGACATTGGTTTCAACCGAAAAAAGTAATTTCGTTGTTGAAACAGATACAAGCAAGAAGCAACGGAAATTACTTTGGATCGTATTGATTATCAACTTCCTGTTCTTTGGATTGGAAATGTTATTCGGTGTTTTTTCAGGCTCAATGGGGTTGGTAGCCGATAGTTTGGATATGCTTGCCGACAGTGTCGTTTACGCATTGGCATTAATCGCCGTGGGTGGAACAATCGCTTTAAAAAACAACATCGCCAGATTTGCAGGATACTTCCAAGTCTTACTGGCTATTATAGGTTTCGTTGAAGTAATCAGACGTTGTATGGGAATTGAAGCTATGCCCGATTTCAAGACAATGATTGTCGTTTCAGTTTTAGCATTGATTGCAAACGTATTTTGCCTTTATCTTTTACAAAAGAACAAAAGTAAAGAAGCGCATATGCAGGCTTCGATGATATTCACATCAAATGATGTCATTATCAATTCGGGAGTTATTGTTGCTGGTCTTTTAGTTAATTGGCTCAATTCAAGTTATCCAGATTTGATTATTGGAGCTATTGTATTTGTAATTGTAGCAAGAGGGGCTTACAGAATATTGAAGTTGGCAAAGTAAATGTAAAAATAAGTTGAGCCTGAAATTTAGTTTTTCAGGCTCAATTAAAATAATTCCGTTTCAGACAAACTCCCCAATATCAAAATCATCTAAATCATTGT
Source organism: Sphingobacterium spiritivorum ATCC 33861 (assembly GCF_000143765.1). Taxonomy (GTDB): domain Bacteria; phylum Bacteroidota; class Bacteroidia; order Sphingobacteriales; family Sphingobacteriaceae; genus Sphingobacterium; species Sphingobacterium spiritivorum. The sequence continues at coordinate 377,053 of NZ_GL379770.1, forward strand.
TCCGCAAAGTGGAAGAACTGATTTCCGTTTCAGATGAGAGTGAGCTATCCAATAGCTTGGCAATTTTACTGGATGCACCCGCTATAGAATTTTCCAGCAGACTAAATAATTCGGTTCCCTGTATTTTCTGAACGATTGCTATCGCTGTTTCCTTTTGAGATGACTCCAGTTTTTCTTGCTGAAGCAACATCCCCACGGAGCTTAGTTCTTCAAAGGTAACCCCTTGGGCAAAACCATTATCGCCACCAGATATTCCGTACCTGTTCCATTCTTCTTCCTCTTCTTCAAAATCAGGTTGATTGCTAAAAACTTCATCCAGCTCTTCCTGCGGAATCTGAATACTCCTGTTTTCATTTTCGTCGTATTCAATGTCTAAATTATCGGGATTTACCTCTGGTTCCTCAATCTGGCGTTCATTGGCAGTGTTTGGCACTGAAAGGCGTTCTACGGGTTTGGGCTGTCCCATAATATCGGGCAGATCCGGATTGACTTTCTTTTGCGGAGGTTTTTGTTTTGACCTTTTCTTAATGATAATCTTATCCTGCAAAAGCAGGACAATGACGATCAGCAGGCATATTACTATTACAATTTCCATAACTATAAAATTGGTTTAAAACGTTCGTTGAAATAATCTGTAATATCGTCCCCGTACTCTCTAAAATGGTGTTCAAGAATGTTGTCGATATAAGAATAGAGTGTAGTCTTTTCTTCTCTTGTTAATTGTACTATACGTAACAACCTTTCGTGATATTCTGGACGAATGTAAACGACCTTTCCGTTTCGACCTGAAGGAAAACGATTGACCAGAAATGTCTCCTCATAATCCACCTTCTTTAGGGAGCTATTGCGGGCTTTTGGTTTTGTTTCCTTCTGTATTTTCTGTTGTTGAATAACTTCGGGTATAGTAACAGATTGATTACCACTCATGATATTCATGATTAATTCTTCATCAACATCGGGCTTATCAAAATCTTTTCTTCTCTTATCTGTTGACATACTTAACTATTTTAGAGATTAACAATTTTTAAAAATTCTTCAATAAATAAATCCAGTCTCGTTACTTTCATTAGTTGAGGTTCGGCAGGTAACAGACTTGACCGAAATACACTGTTCGGTGTATCGTCCGTCTCTTTTCTGAAACGTTTACTATCCATTATCCGAGAATTCATCACAGATAAATCGAGTTCGTTAATAACGCTTTGATAAGCCTCGTATATTCCTGTTTTCTCTCGACCATCTACCTGATTCCAAAACATCCACATTTTCTGATCTTCATTACTCTCCTCCGTTTCGGGCAAGCCAAGGAATGCTTTAGTAAAGCTCAGTGTACTTTCCATAACTAGACGGTCAGCACTAATTGGAGAAAAAATAAAATCCATTGTTCTTAAGGTCGTGAGCACACCTTTTGTATTAGCTGTTCCGGGAAGATCAAAAAAAGTTATATCAGGCTCTATTGCAGATTGATTTACGTATTCTAAAGCCTTTGACAAGGCATCCTCCGGTTTACAACTGATAATCGGATATGCTTTTTTATTGATACTTTGATACAACTTCATTGCAGCTCTTTTGTGGTAATCATTCTGCATAATAGTTTTCAAATCCCTTTCCCTCATATTGGCTAAGCTGTGTTGTGGGAAATCACAATCCATTACAAGGACATTAAAAGCTAAACGATAATGCAATACACTTGAAAGTAATGCGGTCATAGTAGATTTTCCAACACCGCCTTTAGGCGTTGAAAAACTAATTTTTAAAGTTTTCTTTTTTGTTTCCATTATTTAAAGATTTATTGTTACACATTTTATTTGTTTGGCAGGTTTGAATATTGGTTTATTTAAATAGTACCTATTTCCTATATGCCTGTATTCCCCTTTTGGAAATTTTCTTGATTGTTATTTGCTTTTATTACCGCTTGGTGGGTAATCATTTTTAGCAACTGGAAAACCTTACAACTTGTAAATTGCTTTACCGCTTTTATGCTTTTACAGTTTTATGTTTTTAAAACCCTATGCTTTTATTCCAAAATTTCTGTACTAAAACCCAATTTATTTTTTATCCTCATTACATTTTTTATTACCTGCACTAAAACTATACGGCAAATAAAGCGATTGAATCGGCTCGTTATTGATGGGTGGTAGTCTTTGGCACCCAAAGGCAGTGTTTGGCTATGTGTCTGATTGTGATGCTCTCATAAGTAGTGTCTTACTTTGTATATAGAATTTTATTAACAGATTTATGCAAAGGCATCTTGAGGAACTGGACAAAAGCAGAACGGCATCAAGCCGTTTATCCCTGCTACATTTAATCCGTCCCGAAGGGCGGATTTTTGTGTTCACCAGAACACGGCAAGATACTATTATGAAAAGCAAATTATTTCGTGATTTTTTTGAAAATAAAATACAGTGGTAATGAGAATATATAGGGAACATACAAATGTTTTGAAAAAAGCAAGCGGGAGTTGGGCAGAGCCCTACTCGCTTGCCTCTTTACTGGCGTTGCAGAGGATTTTAGTATACCGGAGGTATACCTGTAGCCATTCAGGTGGCATATAACAGCGAAAATGGTATACCACAGGGTATATCACCATTTAGAAAAAGATTGATGTGGGTTTAGAAAACAAGGGCTATGAAACAGAGAGATACCAACAGTATCCGTTACCCCAAAGAAACGGACGAGAAGATAGAAAAACTGGCTAACAGTCTTGGACGGAGCAAGAAAGAGCTGTTCTGCCAGATGGTGGACTATTTTTACCGTAGCAAAAAAGATCCGTCAGACCCCGGTGACGAGATGCTCAAACGTGAACTTTCTTCAGGTATCAGCCGTATTCTGTCTTTTATCCGTCAGCAGGAAAAGGACTTTCTATTGCCTTTATTTACAGATTCCGATGTATTAAAAACTGTTTCTTTAAGGCAAAAGGACGTTTTGGAAGGGATAGGAAAACATCTTTTAGCCGAAAGTGAGCAAACTTCTGTTGTTGCCAAACGCAGTGTACAGATCCTGAATGGACTGAAACACCTGGTTTCAAAACAGAAAGAAAAAGAGATTTTGAAGGAACAGTTTGCCCAACTGCTGGATTATTACATCAAAGAGCGGGAAGAAATGGGTTGGACAACCTCAGGAATAAAGAAAGAAGAGCTCATTGCACATGTAAGACAATCGCTCAAAAATCTGTAAAATCATGTATATAAATATAACGGATTCCGAGACGGGCAACAACAAAGGAAGCTCAGGGCAATTGGTGGGTTATCTGGAAAAAGAAAACCGTACCGCACTCGAAGAAAGCAGAGAAAATGAGCTATGGTTCAATAACCTGAATAAGAATATCACTCCGCAGGAAGTCCGGGTAAAAATCGACAACAACATCGCCAAATTAAGCAGGAACGATGCAAAGTTCTTTTTGATCAACATCAGCCCCAGTGAAAAAGAAATCATTTACCTCAAAGAACAGTTTGGAGAGAAAGGTGCAGAAGAAAAGCTAAAAGAGTACGCTGCCTGTGTAATGGATGCATACGCACGTAATTTTAAACGCCCGGGAATAGAAAGCGGAAAAGACCTGTTGTGGTACGGCAAATTAGAACGCTACCGTTACCATTATCACACCGATGAAGAAGTAAAACAAGGAGCGGTAAAGGCAGGAGAACGCAAAGCAGGCGAGCAAATGCACATACAGATTATCGTCAGCCGTAAGGATATCACCAACAAAATCAAACTGAGCCCGCTGAATAATTCCCGGGGACGTAATGAGCAACATTCCGTTAAACTCGGTCAGTTTGACCGTGTGGCTTTTAAAGAATCCGGGGAACTCCTTTTTGACCGGATGTTCAATTACAACCGTTCTTTAAAAGATTCAATGAACTATGCACTCACAATGAAGAGTGGGAATCCGGAACAAAAAAGAGCTATTCATTTGCTGGATCAGCTTGAAAGTAAATTGACTGATACAGAAAGGCAAAACATTCCTGATACTGCAAAGGATATTTACCAAAATAACAATACGGATTTAGCCCAACTCATAGACATCATTGGGGATTCTGCGGTAAGTATTTTGGGTACTCTGTTTTCTTCCGATCCGTTGTTATATGAGCATACGGATGATCAGGTTCCTCATTTTAAGAAGAAGAAAAAAAGAAAAAGACGTCCCGGGGGAATATAAAGTCTGTATTTATAATCCCGTCAAAAATAAGTATATTTACCACTCACAGAGGTTATGCCTGTCAAAGGCAGAGACCATCTACCGTAGCCCGCTTTTGTGGGCTACTTACTTTCTGCGGCAACACCATTATCATAATCAACTATATAATCCTGCTCATTTTTGTAAAGCGTAAAGATCAACACAAGTAATTTCCGTTCCAGGGCTACGATTCCTGTTTTACCAGGCTTTCCTTTATCTTTTAACTGGTTGAAATAGGATCGTAGGTTTTTGTTGTGAATAATGGAAGCTACCGCTGCCATGTAAAGTGCCGCCCTGATATGGGCATTTCCTCTCTTGGAAATATGGGGTCGCCACGAAAGAGTACCGGATTCTTTCATGATCACATCCAGTCCGACATAACTTACCAGCTGACGTCTTCCACTCATATTGGCAAACCCATCTGTTTCTGCGATCACGGTAATAGCAGTTACAAAGTTAATGCCCGGAATGGTAATGGCATGGCAAATCTTTTTCCATAATACGGCATCCCCTGATGCCAGCTCCCTCATCTGGGACTCAATCTCACTGAGCTGTTTATTGATCAATAGCACACGGTCTTCAAGACGTTGCTTACTATCGGCAAAGGCTTGAAAGGAATGGTTCAAAGCATGCAGCTGGTTGGTGAGTGCATTACGATCTCTGATAAGCGACATGCGTTCCCTGCTCAATCTTTTTAAAATACGCATCTTCTCGTCAGGACGGTTCCACAACGTTAGCTGGCGTTCCAATCCCATTCGTGCCAGCATCAGAGCATCAATCTTATCTGTTTTGTTTTTCTCGTTCAGGCTCTTGGCATACTGTTTTCCCTTTAAAGGTTGGATAATACTCAAAGAGTGTCCTAGGTCGGAGAGAAAATAAGCTGCTTCTTCGTGATAAGTTCCCGTAGCTTCCATATTGATGTACAGAACAAGTGCTGTTTCTTTCTTCTTGGAAAGCCATTCTTCGAGTTGTGCAAATCCTTTCTGTGTGTTGTCAAACGAGCGGGAAGCAACTACTTTTACTTTTAGTTCCTCTGTCAGCAACGAAAGGCAGCAATCAATCTTTTTCATGGATACATCTATACCCAGACACTGTTTTAATGTTGTTTTTTTACTCATATATACATCTTTAGATCAGATTTGAATCAGAGAGAAGTCCCACAGTCTATACTCATCTTTCTACACAGGCTCAAAGGAATGAATACCTCCGGCTTAAAATACTATAGAGACTCATGGACAGAAAACCGGTAAAGGCAGATTCTTGCTTATACATACACCATAAACCAATGGTGTTGCAGGTTATGCAGATGCTCTTTTACCATTTCCTCCCTATATCCATTTCTGTTGTTATTGATTTAAATTACATTTTTTAAGAACAGGATACCGGAAACATTAATTTTTAGATTACCCTGATTGCATAACGAAAGATAAAGGTCTAAGGTAGAGTCTTGCCAAACATACATGGAATCCATGCTGTGGAGTTGTGTTAGTTACTCTCAGACCTTTGTTCTCCTTCATTGACGTAATACTTTGATCAGCTCTGGTACAATCTTGCTATATATCCATATTTAAATACGTTATGAAGTTATCTCAGGGACTCTTGACTGATCTGTTTAATTACCGATGCTAAAGTATGAGTTGTGTTTTGAGCATCTCGAAAAGATTTCCGATGCTCAAAACAACTTGCCCTGCCGGGGGCAGAAAACGTCCTCCGAAGTCGGCGTTTTGTATGAATTAAAAATGGATTAGTGATGAATGAAAACAGCAGAAAGCAGTTAAAAAAGGGCGGGCGTCCTCTAAAAAACGATCCCGCTAAAATCCGGTACACGATTTCCTTTAATGAGGAAGAGCATGCCCGTTTTCTTGACTTATTTGAAAAGTCCGGTATGCAGGTTAAGGCACATTTTATAACCTCTTGCATCTTCGATAAGACGATAAAATCTGTTAAAATAGACAAAGGAACAATTGATTTTTATATGCGATTGACTTCGTTTCACAGTCAATTTCGATCTATTGGCGTGAATTATAATCAGGTCGTAAAGCTATTGTATAAGAACTTTTCGGAGAAAAAGGCAGCAGCATATCTCTATAAATTGGAAAAACATACGGCTGAAATGACCGCCTTGTTTAAAGAAATTGTCCAGATAACGGAAGAATTTGATGTAAAATATCTGAAAAAATAACAGCAGAAATGATTGCGAAAATTGGTAGAAGCGCAAATTTATACGGAGCCTTGGCATATAATCAGCTCAAAGTGGAGAACGAAAATGGACAAATTTTGTTCGCCAATAAGATAATTGAAACTGCTAACGGACATTATTCCGTAGCACAATTAGCCCAATCTTTTGCTCCTTATCTCATCGCCAACCGCAATACCGAGAAACATACGTTGCATATTTCGCTCAATCCTGATCCCAAGGATAATGTAGATGATGATAAGTTTAGGGAAATGGCGGAAGAATATATGCGTGAAATGGGTTACGGCGAACAGCCTTTTGTGGTCTTCAAACATACCGATATTGACCGTAGTCATATCCATATCGTATCGGTCTGCGTGGACGAACAGGGCGTGAAAATTTCGGATAGTTTTGAGAAAATGCGGTCTATGAGTGTATGCCGTGAACTGGAAAGAAAACACGGTCTGATACCCGCAACGGACAAAGAACGTAATCACAATGATAAGGTTTTTCGTCCGGTGGATTATCGGGCAAGTGATATAAAAAGTCAGATTGCTTCGGTCATTCGCCACTTGCCGAACTATTATCAATACCAAACTTTGGGAGAATACAATGCTTTGCTTTCCCTGTTCAATATTACCACCGAGAAAGTGGAGGGAGAATTACACGGAAAGGCACAGCAGGGTTTATTGTACATTCCATTGAATGAGAAAGGCGAAAAAGCAGGACATCCGTTCAAGGCTTCGTTTTTCGGAAAGAACGCAGGGCTTCCGGCTTTGGAATTGCATTTTGCGAAATGCAAAACAACCCTGAAAGATACCGCAACCAAACAGACTTTAAAATCAGCCGTTACCATTGCCCTGCAATCAACGGTTGACGAATTGAGCTTTAAAAAACAGTTAGGCGAGCAAGGTATCAATGTAGTGATACGCAGAAACGATACCGGACGAATTTACGGTATGTCGTTCATTGACCACAACTCTAAAAGCGTTTGGAACGGTTCACGATTGGCAAAAGAACTTTCTGCCAATACCTTTAATGATTATTGGAACAATAATATCAAAGCGGAGATTAAAGAGCCAGTTGCACCCCTACCAAAATTGTCCAAACCAACTGATACGGAGGATTTACCTGCGGAAGAACCACATCATTTGTTCGACTTCTTAAATACTGAAAAACACGAAGACGGTTTGATAGAAGCCTTTGGAGGTTTGCTCATACCTGAAGCACAGGGGGAAGATTACGAGGAACAGGATTTTGCTAATAGGATGAAGAAAAAGAAAAGAAGACTATAGTAAGTCATCTTTTGGAATTAAAATCTGCTTTTAAAACGATTTGTTAAATTGTATTTTAGCATTTGCTTAAATAAACGAATTAACTATATTTGCACTATGGGTAATAATTCTTGTATACGTCAACAAGCAGACATTGAACAAATAAACCGCTGTAAAGACCGGGTTTTAGAGCTTAACGATTCGTTTGATTATTTATCGAATGGGCTTGAATTGGCAGGAAATACCGTAAGACTTAAAATTCTCTTCCTACTTTACGAAGAAAAACGACTTTGTGTTTGCGATATAAGCGACGTTCTTGGAATGACAATCTCGGCAGTTTCACAACATTTACGAAAACTTAAAGACCGTAATCTAGTAGAAACAGACAGGGAGGCCCAAACTATTTTTTATTCATTGACCAAGGAATATGAAAAATTGCTAAAACCGTTTTTTAAAATACTTGATGAAAACAAAGTCATAGAAGCAATATGAAAACAAACAACAAACTTATCGGCGCAGGACTTTTGACTGCAATTGCAGCTTCACTTTGTTGCGTTACACCAGTTTTGGCTCTCATTGCAGGAACAAGCGGACTTGCCTCCACTTTTTCTTGGCTTGAATCTTTCAGACCGTATTTTATCGGTTTGACAATTTTGGTTCTTGGTTTTGCTTGGTATCAAAAGTTAAAGCCTAAAAAGCAAATTGATTGCAATTGTGAAACAGCAGAAAAACCAAAATTCATTCAGTCGAAAACGTTTTTAGGAATTGTAACATCATTTGCAATAGTAATGCTTGCTTTTCCATATTATTCAAGTGTTTTCTACCCAAAGACAGAAAAGCAAATCATAATAGTGGACAAATCCAATATTGAAAAAGTAGAATTTACGATTAGCGGAATGACTTGTGCAAGTTGTGAAGAACACATAAATCACGAAGTGAATAAATTGATAGGGATTGTCAATCTAAAAGCTTCTTATGAAAATGGAAATACAATCGTAGAGTTTGACAACTCGAAAACAAATATTTCTGAAATTGAAAAAGCAATAAACTCAACAGGGTATTCTGTAACCGCGAAAAATTAAAATTAAAATGGAAATCAAATTGCAATCAATAATCACTTGCCCCAACTGCGGACACAAGAAAGAAGAAACAATGCCGACAGATGCTTGCCAATATTTTTACGAATGTGAAAAGTGCAAACATGTTCTTAAACCAAAGCAAGGCGACTGTTGTGTTTATTGTAGTTATGGAAATGTTCCTTGTCCACCTATTCAGCAAAACAAAAAATGTTGCTAACGGGTATAAAACAAAAGAAGGTCGATATAACTAAAGTATTTTTATTTTACTACCTATAAATATTACTATATAAAAGGGGTATAGAAGCTATACCTCTTAGACCCAGCCGAACCCTGCCACTCACCGCCATCCACTACCACTTTTCCAAAGCCAATCTTTATAGTCTTTAAATTCACGCCCGAACATTAAAATTAAAAATAATGCAAGGAGAAGACGATTTAAGAGGTTTAGCCAAAATAATGGCTTTTATGAGAGCAGTTAGTATTCTATTAGTACTGATGCATCTTTATTGGTTTTGTTATGGTTTCTTTATGGAACGTGGCTGGACACTAGAAGTAATCAATAAAATATTAGGGAATTTTGACCGAACAGCCGGTTTGTTTTCGCATACTTTATATACCAAAGTATTTGCAATCGTGTTATTGGCTTTAAGCTGTTTGGGAACCAAAGGCGTGAAGAACGAGAAGATAACCTGGTCAAAGATTTACGTGGCTTTGGGAATTGGTTTTTTGCTGTTCTTTCTGAATACACCACTGTTAAAGTTGTCGCCCATCATTGGCACATTCTTTTATATACTGACTATCGGACTAGGTTATATTGCTTTGCTGATGGCTGGGGTTTGGATAAGCAGGTTATTGAAAAACAACCTGATGGATGATGTTTTCAATATGGAGAACGAAAGTTTTATGCAGGAAACCAAATTGATGGAAAATGAATATTCCGTAAACCTGCCTACTAAATTTTGGTACAATAAAAAGGAACACAAGGGCTGGATCAATATCGTAAATCCTTTCAGAGCAACGATTGTTTTGGGGACTCCGGGTTCTGGTAAATCGTATGCCGTCGTTAACAATTATATCAAGCAACAAATTGAAAAAGGTTTTTCGATGTATATCTACGATTTCAAGTTTGACGACCTTTCTACTATTGCTTATAATCATTTATTGAAACATCAGGATAAGTACGAAATAAAACCAAAGTTCTACGTCATCAACTTTGACGATCCACGCAAGAGCCATCGTTGCAATCCGCTCAATCCAGATTTTATGACTGACATATCCGATGCTTACGAAGCCGCTTACACGATTATGTTGAACCTCAACAGAAGCTGGATACAAAAACAAGGAGATTTCTTTGTCGAATCTCCAATTATTCTTTTAGCGGCTATCATCTGGTTTTTAAAAATTTACGAGAATGGTAAGTATTGCACCTTTCCACACGCCATTGAATTGCTGAATAAAAAGTATTCGGATGTATTTACCATTTTAACTTCGTATCCTGATTTGGAAAACTATCTTTCACCATTTATGGATGCTTGGCAAGGCGGAGCACAAGACCAGTTGCAGGGACAAATTGCATCGGCTAAAATCCCTTTGTCACGAATGATATCACCGCAGTTGTATTGGGTAATGACAGGCGATGATTTTTCATTGGACATCAACAACCCCAAAGAACCTAAGATACTTTGTGTAGGTAATAACCCCGACAGACAAAATATTTACTCCGCAGCTTTAGGACTCTACAATTCGAGAATTGTCAAACTCATTAATAAGAAAGGGCAGTTAAAGAGTTCGGTTATCATAGACGAATTGCCGACGATATATTTCAGGGGCTTGGACAACCTGATAGCCACTGCCCGTAGTAATAAGGTTGCTGTGTGTTTGGGCTTTCAGGATTTTTCGCAATTAACCCGAGATTATGGCGATAAGGAAAGCAAAGTAATTCAAAATACGGTAGGTAATATTTTCAGCGGTCAGGTGGTTGGCGAAACAGCAAAAAGCCTTTCGGAACGCTTCGGAAAAGTATTACAGAAACGCCAGAGCATGACCATCAACCGTAACGATAAATCGACCTCTATATCCACACAATTAGACAGCCTTATCCCTGCTTCCAAAATTTCAACGCTTACACAGGGTCTGTTTGTCGGCTCTGTATCTGACAACTTCGATGAGCGCATCGAACAAAAGATATTTCACGCTGAAATTGTTGTAGATAATGAAAAGGTAGCTGCCGAAACCAAAGCGTATCAGAAGATACCGAACATCTTATCTTTTATTGATGAAAATGGAATGGATAATATGAAACGGGATATTGAGCGTAATTACCGTCAGATAAAATCAGACATTGTTCATATTATAAACAGGGAAACGGAGCGGATTAACAATGATCCTGAATTACAGCATTTGCATGAAAAAAAAGAATAGTTTCTTTTATATCCTACACGCTAAAATTTAAATTGAAGTATATTCTATTAATTCATCGCGAACAGCAGATGATACTAATTTCAATATGGTACAGTAATAAATGCCTGAACTAAAGCAAAAATAATTCGAATTATACCATTATCTTTGTAACGTATTTTGATTTTTGTATGTTAAAAAGGATTAACATTTTAATTATTATATGCGTATTTGGGTTATTCTTAATCCCAGCGCAGTCATATGCCTGTAATTCTCATTCCAAAGAAATTGTCACCAGGAATAAATCATATTGTAGTGACAAAAAGCAAGATCATTCAGAAGATCATTGCGAGAAAGACTGCTGTAAATCTAAAGACGCCACAAGCAATGAATGTTCCGGAAATTGTGGGCCTACGTCGTGCCACAGCTCTCCTAATAGTTTTTCTGCAACACCCCAGATTTCTAAATATGTTCAAAATACTTTAATTTTTGAAAGTAAGAAATCTTATCCTCTATACCAGCAACGCGCTTATTCTTCAAGGGAATCTTCCATTTGGCAACCGCCTAAAATAGCTTAAATTAATACTGTATAGCCATAGATGTGCAAAGTCGGTTGATTTACCGCCTATTCACAATACACGTTTTATAAAGCCAGGTCTGGCTTTTATAGAATCCTTATTAATACTTTTTAAGTTTCCAAATGAAATCAATATCAAAAATTTTGATGGCAATCGCCATATTACTATCAACTGAAAACATATTTGCACAAAACAAAATTTCGGGTACGATCAAAGCCAAAGACATAAATCATAGCTTAGCAGGAGTATCGATTTATATTGCCGACCTTAAAACAGGAACATCAACCAACACAGACGGTAATTATGAAATCAGAAATCTCAAACGGGGAATTTATCTTTTAGAAGTAAGCATTATAGGATATCAGTCGATAATCGAAAAAATAACCATTGAAAAAGATACGGTTATGGACTTTCTGTTAAGCCCAGCTGTTACAGAGCTGAACGAATTGATTATTACAGGTGTAGCCCGCTCAACAGAGCTAAAGCTAAGCCCTGTTATTGTTAAAGCGGTGGACGGTCATACCTTGAAACAGAATACTGCCACCAATTTGATAGACGGCTTGCGGAACATACCCGGCGTAAACCAGATAACTACCGGTGCAGGAATTTCAAAGCCGACCATTCGGGGTTTGGGATTTAACAGAGTAATCACATTGAACAATGGTATTCGGCAAGAAGGACAGCAATGGGGCGATGAACACGGTATCGAGATAGACGAGAATGCGGTGGACAGGGTGGAAGTTGTCAAAGGTCCCGGAAGCCTGATGTACGGTTCGGACGGTATTGCGGGAGTACTTAATTTCCTTGCTCCGAAAGCTTTGCCGTTGGGACAGGTAAAAACACAGGTTTCTACCAATTACCAAAGTAATAACAACCTCATAGGCTACTCCGTTTCCAATGCGGGGAATAAAGACGGCTTCCAATGGCTCGGCAGGTTCAGCAACAAATTTGCGGGCAATTATCAGAACGCCTATGACGGTAAAGTGTTTAATTCGGGCTTTAAGGAACTCAACGGCAGCTTGTTTTTGGGAATAAACAAAAGCTGGGGACACTCGCACCTGACCGTAAGCTCTTATAACAACACCCTTAACCTTGTAGAGGGAGAAAGAGATGAATTAGGAAGATTTATCTACGAAAATGCCAATGGTGATGAAATGGTTGCAACGGACGAAGATTTGAAAGGGTATAAAACAGGTTTTCCGCATCAGAAGATAAATCATATTGGAGTAGCTTCAAACAGTTATTTCATATTGGATAAAGGAACACTTAATGCCGACTTCGGTTTTCAAAATAACAAGCGAAGAGAGCACGAAGACCCTTCCGCTCCCGACCAACCGGCTTTGTTCTTTGACTTGAACACGCTGAATTATAATGTGCGATATAATTTTGAAAAGTCAAACGATTGGGAAACTTCGGTCGGTATCGGTGGTATGTGGCAGTCCAATACCAACAAAGGGGAGGAATTTATGATACCTGCCTATTATCTGTTTGATGCAGGTGGATTTGTTTTCACACAGAAAACTTTTTTTGACAGGCTCACTTTAGCCGGAGGCATCAGGTTCGACAACAGGTATATGAACTCCCAAGAACTTTACCTCGATGAAGACGACAATCCTGTTTCCGGTACAAATTCCGATGCGAGCTTGAAATTTACTGCCTTTGATAAGAACTACAATGGCATTTCGGGGAGTTTGGGATTATCGTACAAAGCGGATAAAAATTCCACATTCAAATTCAACGTATCAAGAGGTTTCAGAGCACCGAACAGCACAGAGCTTTCTGCCAACGGAAGACACGAGGGAACATTTCGGTATATCATCGGAAGACCTGATTTAAAATCAGAAATCAGCCATCAGGTGGATGTTGCATATTTCCTTAATTCCAAACATATCACGTTAGAGTTTACCCCATTTGTAAACTTCATTCAAAACTATATCTATTTGGAAAAAATGGCGGCGAATGATGGTTCAGAGATATTTCCTGACCCCACAGACCCGGCTCCTGGGTTTCATTATACTTCAGGAAATGCCACCTTGCTTGGTGGCGAAATTTATCTGGATATACATCCCCATCCGATGGATTGGCTGCATTTGGAAAACTCATTTTCTTATGTTCAGGCTACCCAAAGCAACCAGCCCGAAAGCTCAAAGTATTTGCCGTTTATTCCTGCCCCACGATACAGGGGAGAAATCAAAGCTGAATTAAAGGAGGTTAATCATACGTTTTCTAACGCCTATATCAAATTCGGTCTTGACCGTTTCTTTAAGCAGGATAAATTTTTCAGTGCTTACGGAACGGAAACCGCAACACCAGCTTACACGCTTTTAAGTGCAGGAATTGGGACAAATATAAAGGCATTCAACCGAAGCGACTTTATGTCTTTGTACATCAGTGGCGAAAACCTTGCTGATATAGCTTATCAGAACCATTTAAGTAGGTTGAAGTATGCTTCTGAAAACCCCGTAACCGGGCGTATGGGTGTATTCAATATGGGACGAAATATCAGTGTTAAATTAATAATGAATTTCTGATTCGATATTATTGAGTGAAAGATTTAAAAGAACGCTAGCAGGAAATGTAACTGACACTATAATGCTCATGGAATAAAAATAAATGGCGGATAAGAGAAACTTATCTGCCATTTATTTCAAAAAAAACGAACCGGTTTGAAAAATACCATTATCTTTGCAATAGTTTTTTTGTTTTTTACATGTTAAAAAGGATAAACATATTAATGATTATATGCTTATTGGGCTTTTTTATAATCCCAATGCAATCCTATGCGTGTAAATCGCATTCCAAAGAAATTGTTATCAAGGAGAAGTCATGTTGCAGTGCCAACAAGCAGCATCATTCAGAAGATCAATGTGAGAAAGACTGCTGTAAGTCTAAGGATGACACGAGCAATGAATGCTCTGGAAATTGTGGACCTACGTCCTGCCACAGCTCTTCTAATAGTTTTTCTGCAACACCCCCATTTTTTAGGAACGCTCAAAATCCTGTTTTTTCTAAAAGTAAAAAATCATACCCTTTATACAAAGAACCCTTTTATTCTACAGGGGAATCTTCCATTTGGCAACCGCCTAAAATAAGTTAAATTAGTACTGTATAGCCATAGGTGTGCGAAATCGGTTGATTTTGCACCTATCCGCAATACATGTTTTATTAAAAGCCAGATCTGGCTTTTGATTATTTACCATTTTTAATACTTAATAAGGTTCCAAATGAAATCAATATCAAAAATATTGATGGTAATCACCGTATTACTATCCGCAGCAAACAGCTTTGCGCAAAACCAGAACGAGCAACATCACAACCATGGTGGAACAGCTCAAGCAAAGAATATTCCATCACAAAATTTATCACAATTACATGCCGTATTTGACAAGTATTTTTCCATAAAAGATGCTTTGGTAAACGCAGATGTAAATATAGCATCTTCAAATGCTACTGAATTAGCCACAGTTATTAAAACAGTGGATATGGGTGAACTTTCTCCCAAAGAGCATACCGTATGGATGAAGGTCATGAAGGAACTGTCTTTAAACACAGAAAACATCTCGAAATCGAAAGACGTCGTAAAGCAACGGAGGGCATTTGCCCTACTTTCTAAGAATGTCTATGAATTGGCAAACGCATCAAAGCAAAAAACAACTATGTACTACCAAAACTGCCCGATGTACAACGATGGCAAAGGTGCAACTTGGTTAAGTAAAAGTACGGATATCAAAAACCCGTATTACGGTTCAAAAATGCTGACCTGCGGTAGTACTATTGAAAAATTAAATTAGTCAGCCATTATGAGATGTCTATTGATTGGGATCGTTACTTCTATTGTAGTCATATTTAGTTCATGCAACAATAACCCTACACTAAAGGTGCAAGACAATACATATACTTCAAAAAGCTCAAATACAAATACCCGTGACCACAATGCCTTTGAAATGGGCGATGTAGTTCCGTCGGAAGAGGTATGCATGGTCAACAATGAATACATGGGCAAAAAACAATTTGAGGTAAATTTTGAAGGAAAAATATATTACGGATGTTGCCAGATGTGTAAAGAACGTATTCCAAAAGATCCTTCTACACGCGTTGCCATAGATCCATTTTCCAAAAAGCAGATAGATAAAGCGACTGCTATAATAGCAATTACGGGCAACAACGGGGAAGTATCATATTTTGAAAATAATACTACATATACAAATTACATAAATCAATTTTAATTATTAAAAACAGAAATCATGACAATGAAACATTTATTTGTAGGCTTACTAGCCTCATCCGTATTGACCTTGGCAGCATGCAATGGCGCTTCTGAAAAAAAATCAGAAAGCGACGTCCATACTGAAACAACGGTATCCAACGAAAGCAACGCTGCAAGCGACCAGGGAACTTTTTCGGAACTTTTTTCCCATTACCAGCACCTGACTTTTGCTTTGTCTTCCGATAATGATAAAGAAGCCGCAAATGCAGCTAAAGGCATGCTGGAAGCACTCCCCAAGATTAATACCGAGGGCTTTAGTGCAGAACAGAAAAGCACCTTCGATGACATCGCTGCTGATATTCAGGAACATTCGGAGCACATAGGTGATAACATAGGCAATATCGCTCATCAAAGAGAACATTTAGTGATCTTGAGCAAGGATTTTTATGATATAACAAAAGAATTCGGCACCGAAAAGCCCATGTACAAGATTTTTTGCTCGATGTACGATGACAACAAAGGAGCATATTGGTTAAGCGATAGCAAAGAGGTCAAAAACCCTTACTATGGTGAAGATATGCTAACATGTGGTGAAGTTCAGGAAGAACTGAAGTAAAAACGCTGATTAAGATTTGAAATTCAAATATCAGGTACCGGTCGATTTCTGTAGGCTGGTATCTGATATTAAAATGTAAACAATGTATATGTTATGCTTAAAAAAATTATCAAATATTTTTTGGAGAACCGAGTAATAACACTGTTATTACTTGTGGTTGTCCTTATATGGGGGCTGATTACAGCGCCCTTTAATTGGCATCAAAATGCGTTGCCGAGCGATCCTGTGCCGGTCGATGCGATTCCGAACATTGGGGAGAACCAGCAAATTGTTGCGACCGAATGGATGGGGAGGTCTCCCAAAGATATACAGGAGCAGATTACCTATCCACTCACGACCTCCTTACTGGGCATCCCCGGCGTAAAAACAATCCGGAGCAGTTCGATGTTCGGCATGTCCTTCCTCTATGTCATTTTTGAAGAGGATGTTGAGTTTTATTGGAGCCGTTCCCGTATTCTGGAAAAACTGAATTCATTGCCTGCCGGCACATTACCATCCGATGTAACGCCCACGCTCGGGCCGGATGCCACTGCTTTGGGGCAGGTCTTTTGGTATACACTGGAGGGACGCAATCCCGAAACCGGAAAACCTACAGGAGGCTGGGACCCCGATGAGCTGCGCACGATTCAGGATTTCTATGCCAAATATAATTTGGCAGCATCGGAAGGGGTTTCCGAAGTGGCTTCCATCGGAGGTTTCGTAAAAGAATACCAAGTCGATATCAATCCAGATGCGATGCGCGCATACAATGTATCCGTAATGGATATCATGTCGGCTATCCAAAACAGCAACCTGGATATCGGTGCAGAGACGATCGAAATAAACAAAGCGGAATATCTGGTGCGTGGATTGGGCTACCTTAAAAGTGTCCAGGATCTTGAAGATGCCGTAGTGGCTGTGCGCAATAATGTTCCCGTAAAGATAAAAGACGTTGGGTTTGTCAATTTGGGACCCTCCACACGACGCGGTGGATTGGATAAGGAAGGCGTGGAAGCAGTTGGCGGTGTAGTAGTTGCCCGGCATGGAACCAACCCCATGGAAGTCATCAATAATGTCAAGGCGAAGATCAAAGAAATGGAGGCAGGTTTCCCTCAAAAAACATTAGAGGATGGGACTATTTCAAAAGTCACCGTCGTTCCGTTTTATGACCGCTCGGGTTTAATCCAGGAAACCATCGGGACGCTGGAAAATGCTTTAGCACACGAAATCCTGATCTGTATTATCGTTGTGATCGTGCTGGTGATCAACCTGCGAGCATCGATTCTTATATCCAGTATCTTGCCCATTGGCGTACTGGCGACCTTCATAATCATGAAACAAATGGGGGTCGAGGCGAATATCGTTGCCCTTTCGGGAATCGCCATTGCCATTGGGGTCATGGTGGATGTGGGGATTGTCTTTATCGAAAGCATACTACGCCATATGGATGAAGAAAAAGCCAAGGGTGTTGAGAGTCGGGGGAAAGCCTTTGTAAACTTGATTTCCACCGCTGTTGCGGAAGTGTCGGGTGCTTTGTCAACGGCGATGCTCACCACGATCATCAGCTTTTTACCTGTTTTTATGATGGAAGCACAAGAAGGTAAGTTGTTCGGTCCCTTGGCATACACCAAAACCTTTGCTTTGGTTTCAGCCTTTGTGTTAGGCATTATTATCTTGCCAACACTGGCTTATTATATATTTTCAATCCGTATCAATGGGAGTAAAGTTCGCCGGATAGCCAACTACGTTTTGGTAGTTGCCGGTATCGCTCTTTGGATCTATACAGGTGTTTTTGTCGCGTTCG
This sequence comes from Sphingobacterium spiritivorum ATCC 33861, assembly GCF_000143765.1. Taxonomy (GTDB): domain Bacteria; phylum Bacteroidota; class Bacteroidia; order Sphingobacteriales; family Sphingobacteriaceae; genus Sphingobacterium; species Sphingobacterium spiritivorum. The sequence goes on from NZ_GL379770.1 coordinate 395,334, forward strand.
CATTGACTTTGATCGGAGTCAACAACCTGTTTACACCAAGATGGAAAGGAGAAAAAATTGCCAACTACGTTAATGTAGCTATCACACTTTTTGTAGCGATGTATTACCTGACGGTTGAGTGGCTGCCACTCGGCACGCAGGCAAGCACCACACTTAACTTTGTGTTCGTATTCTTTGCCATTGGTTCCATCCTGGGAATGTTATGGGCATTGGTGATCTATTATGAACAGATTCTTCGATGGTCACTTTCCAACCGGTGGAAATTCATGGCCATCCCTATCATTACTTTATTATTCGGAATGTTAGCATGGATGGGCGTAGAGAAGAGTTTTGGTTTTGTTGCAAATGGCTTCGAAAAGACAGGTTGGAAATCATTTCGGGAGACTGCCTTCTGGCAAAAATCCACCGAAACATTTCCCGGTATCGGGGAGGAATTTATGCCAAGCCTCAATGAAGGTTCTTTCCTTTTGATGCCCACCAGTATGCCGCATACTGGGATTGAACAAAACCTGCAATTGATCAGAACACTTGATAAACGTATTCAAAACATACCGGAAGTCGAACTTATCGTAGGAAAATGGGGCCGTGTGAATTCTGCACTTGATCCGGCTCCTACACAGATGTTTGAAAATACGATCAATTATATCCCGGAATTTTATCTGGATGAAGACGGGCATCGTGAAAGGTTCAAGGTAAACAGTTCCGGAGAATTCGTGTTGAAAGGTGACAAGACCTATGCTGTTTCCGATGGTTTCCGTTCCATACCACGGGACAGTCTGATTGAAGATAAAAGCGGAAAATTTTTCCGCAGATGGCGTCCTGAAATTAAAAAGGCCGACGATATATGGCAAGAGATCGTCAATGTTTCCCATCTGCCCGGATTGACTTCCGCTCCTAAGTTGCAACCGATAGAAGCGAGAATGGTAATGCTTTCTACGGGAATGAGGGCTCCGATGGGGCTAAAGGTTTCGGGTCCGGATCTGGAGTCGATTGAAATCGGTGGCAAGGCCTTGGAAGCAGCCTTAAAGGATGTTCCATCTGTTATGCCATCGACCGTTTTCTACGACAGGGCTGTTGGCGCACCCTATATCGAAATCCATCTGAACCGGGATAGAATGGCCAGATACGGTATTACCGTTGCCGAGCTTCAGGAAGTAATCAGTGCGGCAGTCGGCGGTATGACGTTGACCACTACAGTCGAAGGCCGGGAACGGTTTCCCGTTCGCCTGCGCTACCCACGAGAATTACGGGATGACCCGGATGCGTTGCGAAAAATAATCATTCCGACAGCTACAGGAGCTCAGATTCCATTGGGGGATGTGGTGGATGTTGAATATGCCAAGGGCGCTCAGATGATCCAAAGTGAAAATACCTTTTTGTTGGGTTATGTAATCTTTGATAAAAAAAGTGGCATAGCGGAAGTCGACGTAGTATACGAAGCGGATCAACTCCTAAAGGAAAAAATAGCGTCTGGAGAACTGGATTTACCCAACGGGGTGACGTATAAGTTTGCCGGAAATTATGAACAGCAAGAACGTGCCGCAAAAAGGCTAATGCTTATTATACCACTGAGTTTGTTAGCCATTTTAGTAATTCTCTACTTTCAGTTCCGAACGGTTACAGCATCGTTAATTCATTTTTCCGGTGTTTTTGTAGCTCTTGCAGGAGGTTTTATTTTGTTGTGGCTTTACGGACAGCCTTGGTTTATGGATTTCTCTGTCGGAGGGACAAATATGAGGGATCTGTTCCAGATGCACAGCATCAATCTCAGCATTGCCGTTTGGGTAGGATTTATCGCCCTGTTCGGACTGGCGACGAGTGATGGTGTATTAATGGGAACATACATCCACGATACATTTGAAGCACGGAACCCCAGAACAAAAGATGAAATACGGGAAGCAGTCATATACGCAGGCTTAAAGCGTGTCAGACCGGCAGCGATGACCACTGCTACAGCACTGATCGCCTTACTGCCTGTCCTGACCTCTACCGGTAAAGGTGCGGAAATCATGGTACCAATGGCCATCCCGACTTTCGGCGGCATGCTGATCCAATCCATGACCATGTTTGTGGTTCCAGTATTCCAGTGCTGGTGGAGGGAATCTGCCACTAAAAAAGAAAATAGAAAAAATAATAAAAATATAGCGAATGAAAACGAATAAGATAAATCGGTATATAACCGTGGCTGTATTAACAAGCTTAAGCATTTTTTCGCAAGCTTTAGCCCAAGACTACCCCACCGATTCGCTGTCCTATTATATACAAGTCGCAATCGAAAATAATCCGGGTGTAAAATCACAAAAGTATGCGCATGAGGCATACCTTGAAAAAATTCCGCAAGCCGGAGCATACCAAGACCCCGAATTGTCCATGGAAGCATATACGATGCCTATGGAAATTATAGGAGGGCGTTCTATTGGAAATGTGAGCTTGATGCAAATGTTTCCATGGTTCGGCACGAGAAAAGCAGCTCGCACAGAGGCTACACATATGGCCAATATGCAAGATCAACAGTATCGGGAAGCCATAAATAATCTGATCCTTCAGGTCAGCACACAGTGGTACACGATGCAAAAATTGAACGAGCAACTCAAGAATAATCAGGAAAACCAAGTGTTTCTAAAACAATTGGAACAATTGGCAATACGGAAATTCTCTGCGCCCTCAAGCACCTCACAATCAAGTGTAGCACCCGTCGTAAGCAGTAATACGCCTTCCTCACCAACCAGATCTAGTGCTTCATCGGGTATGGGAGGGATGAGTATGGGAGGAGGCAATTCAGCTCCTGCTACTAATCAGAATATGAGTATGCCGTCCGGTGGTGGCATGGGAGCAATGGAAGGTGGCTCCGGATCGGGTATGTCAGAGGTGCTTCGTATCCAATTGGAAATTGTCGAAATTGAAAATAACATTGAAAGTTTACATGCTCAGATTAAAGCCGAAAAAGCAAAATTCAATGCATTGTTGAATCGGGAAGCAACTGAAAAGGTCATGCTGGGACAAGAGATCCACAAGCTGAATTTTTTATATAGCGAGGAAGAGGCACTAAGGGTTATTGAGGCAAACAACCCCATGCTTGAAATGATTGCCGAAGAAGGCTTGGCATTTAAGGCAAAAGCGGAAATGGATCGGAAAATGAGTTATCCCATGATTGGTATCGGTGTGGAATACATGGTTGTGGGAAGGACGAATAATTCAATGCTGGCCATGGACGGGATGAACGGTAAGGATATGGTCATGCCTATGGTTTCAGTGAGCCTGCCACTCTTCCGTAAAAAATACAATGCCCAGCAAAACGAAAGCAGGCTATGGCGAAAATCAAGCGAAGAGAACTTTAAAAACACCTTCAACACTTTGAAAAGCGAGTTTTACAGTCTCAAAAGCCAACTGGATGATGCTCAGCGTGCCATCGAGCTGTACGAAAAACAAACTACGCTCGCCCAAACGACATATAACCTGATCGTAAAAGAGTTCGTTACAGGCAAAAGTGACTTGACCAACGTTATTCAGGTGCAGCGGCAATTATTGGATTATCAGCTTAGGAAAGCTGAGGCCCTTGCCAACTATAATACGATGGTTGTGTCAATAAAAAAATTATTAGCAGACCATAAATAATGCAATTATTTTGAAATTCTTAGCAATGAATAAACTGAAAAATATTTTTAGAAATAAGGCGGTAACTTACGGGGTTATATTATTGTCCGGACTACTGCTTGGCTGGGCGATATTTGGCGGGAATTCGTCCCATGATCACAGCCATGACCTTGAAATGGAAGTGACCGAGGACGGGGAAACAGTATGGACTTGCTCCATGCACCCCCAGATCAGAATGGATAAACCGGGGAAATGCCCGATATGTGCAATGGATCTAATTCCCTTGAAATCATCCGGGGGAGGTGATGATGTAATTGACGATGACGCCATCCAGATGTCAGAAGAAGCCATAGCATTGGCGAATATCCAGACTTCGATTGTCGGCCACCAAGACGCTGTTAAAGATGTCCAACTGTATGGGACTATTCAGGTGGACGAACGTTTACAACAATCCCAAACATCGCATGTCAATGGCCGTATTGAAAATCTTTACGTAACCTTTACTGGCGAGTCGGTAAGAGAAGGACAACTGATAGCCAAAATCTATTCGCCTGATTTATTGACGGCGCAGCAAGAATTGCTCGAAGCTGCAAAATTGCAGGATATGCAGCCCCTCCTATTGGATGCCGCGAAAGAGAAGCTGAGTTTATGGAAGGTGTCAGAGGATCAGATAAGCAAAATATTGACATCCAACGAAGTTTCACCCTACGTCAATATATATGCGAATACAAGTGGTGTTGTCATAGCAAAAAATGTAAACCCGGGCGATTATATCGGCCAAGGGAGCGTCTTGTACACCATTTCAAACCTTTCCAAGTTATGGGCGGTTTTTGATGCGTATGAAACAGATCTGCCATTTCTAAAGGTGGGAGATCAGCTGGAATATACATTACGGAGTTTGCCCGGAAAAGTCTATAATGGGCGGATTGCCTTTATTAACCCTATCCTTGATGCCAATTCAAGAACGGCAAAAATCAGGGTCGAAGCCGATAACCGGGATCGCAATCTCAAACCTGAAATGTATGCAACAGCAAGGATCACTGCTCCTTTAAAGGGCTACAACGATGAGTTGGTCATTCCCAAGTCGGCGGTTTTATGGACAGGGAAGCGCTCCATAGTTTACGTAAAACAGCCAAATACATCCACGCCTGCTTTTAAACTTCGGGAGATCGTCTTGGGCCCCTCATTGGGCGACCAATATGTTGTTATGTCGGGGCTGGAAAATGGCGAGGAAATCGTGACCAAGGGAGCTTTCACCGTTGATGCAAGTGCCCAGCTGGAAGGTAAAATCAGTATGATGAATAACGATGGCGCAGCATCGGCTGCCGGACATCAGCATGGCGATGCTCAAACCAATGTCAATAAGACCCATGATATGTTGAAAGTATCAGGAAATTGTGAAATGTGCAAAAGCCGGATTGAGAAAGCGGCCAAAAGTGTCAAGGGGGTGATTTCCGCAAACTGGGATGTTAATGCCAAAGTTATCCATTTGGATTTCGATTCAAAAGTAACCTCAAAAAGTGCCATAAGCAAAGCTATTGCTAATGTTGGTCACGATACAGAGCTGGACAAGGCTCCCAAGGCGGTTTATGACGACTTACCGAGTTGCTGTCTCTATGACCGGGGATAATGGTACTTGATTAATATTAGATCATGAAAAAAAACGGAAAACGAACGAAAGCATACAAAGTAATTTTAACAGTTCTGTTAAGTGTGTTTGTGTTAATGCAATTTATAACCCCCCAAAGGAACCTATCCCCGGTTCCTGCGGGCCAGGTTTTTGTTGATTCATTTAAGGTCGATGCAAAAGTTAATGCAATCCTGTCGGTATCATGCTATGACTGCCATAGCAATAATACCCAATACCCTTGGTACACTAATGTTCAGCCTTTGGGTTGGTTCATGGCAGATCATATAACCGAAGGAAAAGAGAAATTGAACTTTGATGATTTGCCAAATTACAGCCCGAGAAGGATAAACTCAAAGTTTAGCCAGATTATTGAGCAAATCGAGAAAGGTAAAATGCCGTTGAGTTCATATACGTGGATGCATGGGGGTGCTCGTCTAAGCATGGAAGATAAGAAGCTGTTAGTTGAATACTTTAACTCGTTGATGGATAATGAATAAGTTTAGAGTGTTAATAGTACAGACGGTTCCTTCGGAAATAGACTCAAAACGTAAATTTTAATAACAGGAAAAGTGGAAAACCAATCTAATATCTTAAAATACAAACATCTCGGAATCTACACTCAAAACGAGAATGTAGTATATATGCATGAAAACTGCCACGTTTGTGCTTCAGAAGGCTTTGAGGCACTTACCCGAATTAGAATATCCACTGCAACGGACTCAATCGTAGCAAGTCTTAATGTAATTTCATCCAATCTTCTATTGACTGATGAAATTGGGTTATCGGACGCCGCAGCAAAAAAACTGAATGTTTCCCCAAATGAAACTTTGTATGTTTCACATTTGGAACCTATTAAATCTTTAAGCCACGTACGGGCAAAAATCTACAATCAGAAACTGGATTACTTGGCGTACAATGAAATCATTACGGATATAGTTCAGGGCAATTATTCCAATATCGACCTCACAGCATTTATTACCGCCTGTGCCGGAAATAGAATGGATCTTGATGAAATCACCTATCTTACAAAAGCCATGATTGCTTCTGGTATGCAATTGCACTGGAACAAGGAGATTGTTGTTGATAAGCATTGCATCGGAGGGTTACCAGGCAATAGAACAACACCGTTGGTAGTTGCCATTGTTACTGCCTTTGGCCTTACAATGCCCAAAACGTCTTCCCGTGCCATTACCTCGCCTGCCGGTACTGCAGATACCATGGAAGTATTTACCAATGTAACGCTTTCCCCTGAAAAAATAAAAGAAGTGGTTCATAAGGAAGGGGGGTGTATCGTTTGGGGTGGAACAGCCCAGTTAAGCCCGGCAGATGATCTGCTGATAAAAATCGAAAAAGCCCTCGATATAGATAGCGAGGGACAGCTAATTGCTTCGGTACTCTCAAAAAAAGCAGCGGCGGGTTCCACGCACGTTGTTATAGATATTCCTGTAGGTGAAACTGCAAAAATGAGAAGTACAAAAATGGCACAGACAAAGAGTATATGGGTGGTCTAAAATACATTTTGACCAGAAACATTGCCGCTACTACCCATTATGACAGCGATATGGGCTGGGGGTTCGGATTGAATTTGTCCTATTAAGTTTGACTTTCTATGAGGTCGGATTTAGAATCCGACCTCTTTTGATGAATTAAAAATGTTACTTAATGAGCAATTATTACGAGGAAATAATAAAGAAACTAGAAGATGAAATAAAAGAGGTGTCTCTTGAACTGGATGGTTCCATAGCTTTGTATGAAGTTATTATCGAGTTGATATTATCGAGACTTTCCGAAATAAAGGAATATACACTAAAAAATGGCTTTGATAGTATAAATGAAGAGATCCACTTTTTCAAATATCAAAAACCAGTCATTGTTGCAAAACTCATTTACTATAACGCTATCTATAAAATAGAGACAAAAAAACCTAATGATATAAAAGCTATTAGGAAATACATTAATGGTGAGCTAAGGAAACTCAAACGGTATTTTGAGAGTAACCTTGAATTCTATAAATATTACCGAACAGGCAGTTCATTTGTAGATGAAAAGTTATTTGTTCGGGGCAAACACGATATAAAGTTAAGTTTGGACACGGTTTATTTTGAAACCGACCACCGGTTTTCTACATCCCACGATTATAAGGCGGCAAAAATAATTGCCAATGACCTGATTCAAGTTTATCTTGAAGACCAACTTCACAACATAATCTATAAAGATAAATCAATAGACCTACCAACATTAAGTTGGACGGGAAGCAAAGCGGCTTTAACGGAATTGATTTACGGACTGCATTCTCAAGCCGTCTTCAATAATGGGAATACAGATATTATAACCATAGTCAGATTTTTTGAAAACAGTTTTAATGTTGATTTGGGCGATTTTTACCATACATTTTTGGAACTCAAAGCAAGAAAGCTGAACCGAACGAAATTCCTTGACAGCTTACGTGATGCTTTGATTAAAAAAATGGAAGAACAGGACGAAATATAAAATCAAAAGACGATTTTGTCGATCAGAGACTGTAAAATAAACTGTGTCAAGGATAATAAACAGAAGTATTATTTTTGACATAGTAATTATGAGTATTAAGGAAAGCGATTTTGATTTTGAGTCCATGAAGGACCTGGCCCTAGAACAGTTACGTAGTGGTGAATCACTTTATGGCAAGAACGGAGCTTTTGCTCCTTTAATGAAAAAGTTTTTAGAAGCAGCGCTAGAAGCTGAGATTGAGAGCCATCTGGATGAAGCTGAACGCTCTTGTGGTAATCGTCGTAACGGCAAGTCCAGCAAGCAGATTCGCACCTCAGATGGCACTATCGAGATCGATACTCCGCGTGACCGTCGGTCTAACTTCGAACCCCAGCTTATTAAGAAACGTGAGACGATTTTAGCTTTCTTCGATTACCGATAAGATCATTCCCCAGGTCAAGGAGTGGCAATCAAGAAGTCTAGACTCGCTTTATACGATTGTTTGGATGGACGCCATGCACTACAAAGTAAAAGAAGACCATCGGTTTGTTTCGCGGGCAGTATACAATATTCTTGGCATTGATCGAAATGGACATAAGCATCTGTTAGGGATGTATGTTTCGGAGAATGAGGGAGCTAACTTTTGGTTGAGCGTATTGACTGATTTACAAAATCGAGGCGTAGAGGATATCTTAATTGCTTGTATCGATAATTTAAAAGGGTTTTCCGAAGCGATACAGAGTGTTTTTCCCGACACCGAAGTACAGACCTGTGTAGTACATCAAATCCGAAACAGCCTAAAGTATGTAGCCAGTAAGGATCAAAAGGAGTTCATGAACGATCTAAAACCCGTATATAGGGCCGATACGTTGGATCTAGCCGAGCTTCGGATGGATGAACTTCAGGATAAATGGGGTGAAAAGTATCCTGTGGTCATTGAATCCTGGCGACGCAACTGGGATCGTCTGACCACCTATTTCCGATACGATAAATCCATCCGAAAGTTGATATACACGACTAACACGATCGAAGGATTTCATCGCCAAGTGCGTAAGGTCACCAAAACTAAAGGTGCATTCACCTCCGATATAGCGTTATTGAAATTGATTTATTTAGCACATAACAACATTAAGAAGAAATGGACGATGCCACTAGCCAATTGGGGAACAACAGCACAGAAATTAGCAATTTGGTTTCCGGGAAGAATGGTGTTAGATTTGCAATAAGAAAAATGGTTGAATTACCGCCCCGCGGGGCGGTAATTCAACCATTGACACAGTTTATTTTACACTCCCGTCGATCATTATTCGGCGAAGGAGCCAGTCCATTTTCCTCTTTCCCTAACTATCGTTTACAAATGGAAACGGTCCTGAAATTCTTTACCCAGTTTGAATTCATTGGAGGTTTTTAGACTTCTACCAATAATGAGATTATACCGCCGTTGCCATTTGCTCACAAGCTTCTGCGCATTTGTAGCAAGCATCCGCACACTCTTTGCAATGTTGCATATCATGCTTAGCACATTCATCTCCACACGCTCTACAAATCTCCGCACATAGCTTGCAAAGGTGACGGCTATATTGGCTTCCCAAACTCATGAGTTCGGCTGCGGCTCTACATATGGCTGCACATTCCAGATCAAGCTGGATACATCGAGCCATCATTTTTACATTGTCCTCTTGCAAGCAAGAAGCTGCACAATGGTTACAAGCTACAGCACAGGCGTAGCATTCGTCAATACATTTTTGAAATTGTTGATGTGACATAATTTTATTGTTTAAAGTGAGAAATTATTTATCTATTCTTATTAGCTAATAACCAGGTTTGAATCTCCGAGATTTCCTGATCCTGTTTTTCAATAATATTTTTTGCCATTGTCTGCATAGCACTTTCGTGTCCGTAAATAAGTTCCAATTTTGCGTTTCCAATTGCATTTTGATGATGCTGAATCATCAACATGGCAAAATCGTGATCCGTGTCTCCATTAATGATTTGGAGATCTGTCACTCTGCCTGAGCGTTCCATATTTTTCATCTGCTCTGTAACAAATTCGGGAACATTTAGATGCGGTACGTGACCATTGAGAAATGTGGTTAATTCTTGAATCTCAGCCTTCTGGTCTTTAATTATTTTCTGGGCCATCTCCCTCATTTGCGCATCATCGCCGGATTGCAGTTCCTTATTTGCCATGTCGATCGCTCCCTGATGATGCATTCGCATCATCAGAGCAAAAGCATTATCAGGGTCGGGGGGCATTTGCATGGCCATCATCTCATCCATCATGTTGTGCATGATAGTCATCATTTCATTGTCATCGTGATTCTGGATTTTGATTTTGTTGATATCGTCCTTATCGCACGCTTGGATAAATAACAGTATTCCTGCTATTGCCATTATTTTTATCGCTAATTTCATAGATGTATATTATTATTATCAATTTCCTTTTCTCTTTTAATAATGAAATGTTAAAGACTTTTTTTGATAGAACACATAGACAGAACAACATACAATTCAATTTGTTTGATTTTTTGGATTCAAAACGAGCTACAGATAAGATATGTGGGTGTAAGATTATTTCTGTAATGTAGTGGTTTATGCTACTATTTATTCATCAATTTTGAAATGAATCACAGTCCAGAAATAAATTGAACGAACCTGAGATGTTGTGATTAGGAAAATGTATGAATGGGTAAATGTTTTTACAATACTCCCCGTGACATATAAATACTTTTTGTCGGTACTACGCTTTCCATAGCCTTTGGATTTTCTTGCTGCTTTTCGACTTGTTCTGTAGAATTTTCTATTGGTTCCGGAGTGTTAGATAACTGTATTTTCCGCTCAATTGCCGCCAACTCCGTTTTGAGTTCGCTAAGTCGGTTTTCTTTTGTCCACGTACCATTGATTACTTCCTTAAGTATTGGAATGTTTTTTTGGAAATCTGCCATATTCTCCTGTTCTTTTCTGATATAGGTGGGCAGCTTTTCCAATGCTTTAATAAAATTTAGTGAAGCTGTTTCGGGATCTTTTGCCATTACACCATTGTTGAATGTATATTTGATAGTACCCTCACCTTGAATAAAAAAACGGTTTACACGAATATCCACCCCCTCTTTTTGTGACATTTCCGTTTTTACCAAAAGTTGAAAGCCATACAGATTACCGATTTCTTCATAATCCCCACCCGTTCGGGATTTGTCGGCAAGCTGATTGAGCTTTGCACCGATTTGTTTTATATCCGCATTGGGCGACAAAACGTCTAATTTAATAAGGTTGGCAACGGAACCGTCAGTGTTTTTTTGGATACGTCCCTGCAAATTATTCCAATCAAGGCTCATACGGTCATAGCGGGATTGGGCTTTTCCAAGTTCTGCCTCATAATCTTCCAGTTTGTACTTGGCACTTGATTTTGAACGATTGAACGATTGCCTTTCGCTTTCCAATCCGGCAATCTGTTTCTCTATTTTAGCTTTGTCCAAAAGGTCGGTATTGCCCATAAGGATAGCTACATATTCCGAGAAATTCATACCCGACTTTTCATCCATACCACCTTCGTCAATCGTCCGTTTACCAAGATTGTTGGATTTTAATTGGTCAATAAATAGCTGTTTGTTGTGCAGCAGGTTGAACTTATAACTATCCAGCGATTTTTCAACGGCATAGATGATTACATCCACTTTATTGTCGTTAAAATGCTTGGCAATCTCATTGCCTTTGCGGATAGCCCTACCGTCCCTTTGCGCAAGGTCGGACGGTCGCCACGGCGTATCTAAATGGTGTACGGCAACGGCTCTTTTCTGTGCGTTCACACCTGTACCGAGCATACTCGTAGAACCGAAAAGGACACGGATTTTGCCCTCGTTCATTCCTTTGATTAGCTCTTTTCGTTGCTTGTCATTCTTCGCTTCCTGTATAAAGCGGATTTCGTGTGCAGGTATGTCGTGGTCTTCCACGAGCTTACGTTTGATTTCGGAGTAGATATTCCACTGATTTGGCTTGTATGTTCCCAAATCCGAGAAGATGAACTGCGTGCCTTTCTGTGCATTGAATTTATTGTAATATTTAGCAATATTATCTGCACAATGGGAAGCTTTGTTATCGGCGTGGTCTTGGTAATGGGGGCTTACCATTCGCATATCCAAAGACATCTTTCGAGCGTAGTCCGTAGCGATAAGCATTTTTGCTTTTTCTTCTTTTTTAGATAGCGGTTTTCTGCCAAGTAATTCCCCTTTGCCTGATTTGGCAAACTCCATCAGCTTTTCAATAAACTTCTCCTGGTCTGGAGTTGGAGGTATGTTGTAAAATATCTCGTTCTTTTCGGGACGGTCTATTCCAATCATTTCGGCGGTACGGTAATCCGTGATTTCGGAGTAGAATTGAGCGAGTTCCGGCACTTTGATAAAGTAGCGGAAACGCTCTTTTGCCACGATATTATTGGCGACCGAAAACTCATAATCGGTTGTTTTCTTTGCGTAGATTGCCGCCCACGCATCAAACGAGTTAATGCCCTGTTTTGCCAAAGCCCTTGGTCGCAGGTATTTGAACAACAGGTACAATTCGGTCAGTGAATTGCTGATAGTCGTACCCGAAAGGAAAGTTGCCCCCATATCCGCATCGGTACGTTCCTGTATAGTCCGTATAGCAAACAAAAGATTCAGTGCCTTTAGGCTTCCCTGTTGATTGCCCAATCCTGCAACCCTTGAATGCCTTGTGTTGAAAATCAGGTTTTTGAATTGGTGGCTTTCGTCTACAAATAAATGGTCGATACCCATCATCTTGAAGTCCACAATATCATCTTTGCGGTTTTCAATGTCGTGTTGCAGGGTTTTCAGCTTGACTTCGAGGTTTTCTTTCTGTTTCTCTGCTCCGGCGAGCATACCCCGGGTTACTTCATCGCCCTGACTTCGCAAAACGTCAAGATTTTCCTCCACACTGTCCAGTTCGGATTGCAGGATTTCCTTTTGTATTTCGGGCGATTGGGGTATCATTCCGAACTGGTCGTGGGTCAATATCACACAATCCCACTCGTTGTTCTTAATATCTCCGAAAATCCGCAGTCGTTTTTGGGGCGTAAAATCATCAATGCCCGGATAGAGTATTTTAGCGTGCGGATAGGCGGTGCGGTAGGCTTCGGCAATTTCAGGTATATTCGCTTTCAACCCGATAATCATCGGTTTGTGAGCCAGTCCCAAACGCTTCATTTCCTGTGCACCCGTGCACATTATCAACGTCTTTCCGGCACCTACTTCATGGTCGCAGATAGCACCGTTATTGAGCTTTATTATCCAGACAGCATCCTTTTGGCTTGAATACAGGTCTTCAATACCCAATGCTTTTCGGTCCAATTCCGGAAACACCTGATGGGAACCGTCGTAGTGCGGTCGGACAAAACAGTTAAAGGTGTCGTTGTATTGGTCAGTCATCCTTATCTTGAACTCATCGTTTTGGGCGTGGAGCCAATCGTTAAAGGAGGTTCGGATTTCGTCAATCTTGGTATTCGCCATTTGTATGGCTTCCATATCCCGTACCTTGACATTCTTTCCGTCAACCTGTACCGTTTTGGAAATATCGGGTGTGGTATTGACAAGGGCGTGCTTGAGCAGGGCAATCCCGTCATACGTCCGGCTTTGGGCTTTGACCGCATATTTATCCCATATATGGACATTTTTCTGTTTGCAGGTGACGGAAAAATCATCGGCACTGTCCGAATAGTGGATTTTCACATCTGCGTCGAACAGATGCGATGCAAATCGGGCGTAGATGCCAGTGGGTATCCAGCGTTCGCCCAGATTAAAATCGAGTTCCTCAAATTCGATACGTCTTGGTCGGGCTTCTTCCAAAACGGTAAGGCTTTCTTTAGCTTGGGTATCATCGGGATTGCTTTCGAGGTAATCTCTTATTTCGTTGGCTTTCTCCACTACATTGCCCGCAACCCAGCGTTCGAATATTTCATATTCCTTTTGCAATGGATTGTAGTAGATGAGACCGTGTAAGGCTTCTTTCAAAGCATCAGCAGGCATACCGCTGATTTCGGACATAAAGTCCAAATCCACGCTTCCGTATTTGTTCAGCGAAGCCGATAACGCTTCTTCGGGATTGTCCGTTGCAATGGTTGCGGTAGAAAAACTTACAGGACGGCTGAATATATCTGCCTTATGGATTACACCACCAACGACACGCTCCAGATAGGGCATTTCTTTGCCTACACTGTCTGTTTTGATGAGCTTGATATTGTCCGCACTGTTGAGATTTCCGTACCTTTTGACAAAAGCATCGTATAAGCGGTTAAGGTTTTCCCTTTCTTCCTTGTGTTCTGAATGTTTCTCGGCTTCTTTTTGGTAGAGGTCGATATAGGTATCACGAACTTGGATATATGCTTCGGCTCTTGCTTTTTGCAAAGACGGTAACTGCAACGGGTGGAATATTGCCCTTGCATCACTTTTATCCACTTCCTGCAAATAGCCGACCCAACCGTTATCTACGACAAGGCAATCGTTACGGTGAAACTGTTGGAGTTCGTCACTGTACGGAGCAGGTTCGGGAACAGTAGCAGGTACGGTACCGGCTGACTTATCGGCTTGGCCATTACTGTTTGCCTGTGAAAATAAATCGCCGATTGTTTTCTGTTTTGTGCCATTGGTTTGTAAGGTTTTATTGACCGTGCCGTTTGATGCTGGAGATGTATAGGACTGTTGCATCGCTCCGCTAAAGAGGTCGGTTTGCCGACCTCTTGGGGTACGTTTTCTTTTTGTCGTTTGTCTTTTGGCTTGGGTGGTTTTCTTTGGCGGGGTAATAACCGCTACGGTTTCATTTACATTTTCAAACAGGTCGAAAATGCTTAGCTGTTTTAATTCCTGCTGGCTTTCCTGTACAATGGCTGGTGCAGTAAAACGCGGTCGTTCGGGTTGTATGATTTCGGGTTCAGTAGCCGGAGGTGCCGGCGTTGGCGTAATCGGAATTTGTACGATAGGTTCATCGTTGCTTTCGCCTTTGTACAAATCAAAATTCAGGTGCTTTCCAAAATCTTCGGAAAGCATTTGCTTCAAATCTTTGGCAATCCCCGCAACACCGTCTTTATGCGTATAGATAATTGCAGGTTTTCCGTATGGGTCGGTATCTATCTTACGGTCGGTATGTATGACCCTCGTACCGTCACGGAAAAAAGCATTGCTTGAAGTATCGTATTTGGTCTGCCTGCTTTGGCAAAACAGCTCTTCCAATTCGCTCAGAGGTTGTTTTGCCGTATTCTTTTGCAGGATAATCAGGTCGCTTCCGACTTCTGTACCTGCATATTCCGTGAACAGGTTGTTTGGCAATCGGACAACCGACACCAGATGGTTGCTTTTCATTAACGCCCTACGTATCGGCTCATTGTTGGGGCTGTTTAAAATTCCTTGCGAAGTAATAAATACCTGCAAACCACCCTCACGGAGCATATCGTTTCCTTTCAAAAAGAAATAATTGTGTATGCTACGGGCAGCCTGTATTTTTGCGGGGTCTTTGCTTCGGGAAAACGTAAGATCGAACACGGAAGTATCGCCAAACGGAATGTTGCTTGCAACAACATCATAGCTATTTTGTTCCTTTTCGGGGATTTCCTCATAACCGCTCACACGGATATTGCTTTCGGGATAGAGGTGTTTTAGGATTTTGCCTGTCAGCAAATCTTTTTCATAGGCAGTTACTTTGGTTTGTTGGTTTTCGGAAAAGGATTGTATAAACGAGCCGATACCTGCGGAGGGTTCAAGGAATTTCTGAATATTTACATCGCTTTCCCGCAGGGTTTCGGAAATTGCATCAATTACCTGTGGAGGTGTATAAAAAGCCGTCAGCACGGAGCTTTTCATACTGTCCACGTATCGGCGGTATTGCTTATCGTCTTCGGACTTTTCTTTGAGCAGTTTGTGGAGTTCCAGCGTAATGGGGAATAAATCGTGTTCGGTTTTCCTCCAATGGTTGATATCTATTTCATTTGCTATGGGGTTCAATACGAATTTAAGACCGCCAAATCCGCTGTATTGTTTCATTGACAGTCTTTCACCCACGGTAGCGTTTCGTTGCTCTTTTTCCAATGTAAAGGCAATCCGCAGGGCTTCGATATTGTCCAAGAGATGCTGCCGTTTACTGAAGCCCATTTTCCTCAATCCATATTGCGATGGTTCCGGTTATCTCGGTATAGAGCAGGTCAAACTCATAACCGTAGGCAAAATCATCGGCTAGTTCATATTGGGCGAAAACATTCTCGCAAACAGGGAACATTTTCAGAGCGAACCGCCGCAGTTCCTCGTCTGCCATTAGGGTATCGAACTCATTGCATACTACCTGAAAAACCATATCAAACTTGGAGAAGTGCAAACCCTCAAAGAGTATGTAATTCGCTATCTCATTACATTGCTCAATGGCATTGCCGGAACGGAACGCATCCTCATAGGCATTGGCAGCCCACGAGGAACGCTGGTCAATAAATTTTTGGTTGCTGGCTTTTTCAGGGAAACTACTGTTCAGGAGTTCCTGTAGTCGTAAACGGAAATACGACAGGTCTTTTTGCTGTGTACTCATAATTAAATTTTGTTTAGAATTTTGCGTAAAACCTAAAATTAGAGCAGGGAGCAAGAGCCTTTGAAGAAGTGGCAGGGTTTGGCTTCGGGAGGCAGGATTTGGCAGAACAGTGTTTATTCAGATATCGTTATAGAGTTGTCCACTTCATTGACATATACGTCCGACCCATCAAAATCATCATCATCGTTTTGGGAACTTTGTCTTGTAAAAAGCTCCAGTCTGTCAACTTGCCCAAAAAGCCGAACAATACGCTTTCTGATTTTGTCAGGTTTTTCGGATTGTCTTCCACGGGGAGATATAAGCACCTGTGGAACATCTCTTGCATGTCTTTCAAGAGGTTTTCCCTTTGTGAACAGTAGGACGATTTCTGCATTTGCCCGTGTAATATATCCCATTCCAATAAAAACCCAATCATTGTTCCTGTTCGTTTTTTTTTCTTGCAACGGCTAAGGTATCAGCGAGAAGAAAAGGTCGACTGAAAGTGGCAGAGTTTGGCTTTGAGAGGTAGGGTTTTACCACACATAAGATTATTAAAAGAATTGATTGTTTTTTTACAAACCATATTATATCTAAATTTATTATCGTAATATTGCGATATATAAAAAACAAAGCATGGGACTTACTAAATCAGAAATATTCACGGACGAGCAAAACAGATTAGCTTCTCTATTTAAGGTTCTGGCACACCCTGCAAGGGTTGCCATACTTCAATATATCATTAACCAGAAAGCCTGTATCTGTAATGATCTGGTCGAGGAATTGGGATTGGCACAGGCTACGATTTCTCAGCATTTAAAGGAGTTAAAGAGTATCGGCATCATTCAAGGCACAATCGAGGTTAAATCTGTTTGTTATTGCATCGATAAAAATGTTTGGAAAAAAATCCAAGCAGATTTTAATTCATTCTTTGATCAGGAAGTAAAGGTAAACAAGTGCTGTTAGCCGTGTTTTTTTAATATTTAACATCGCTATATTACGATACAATATTTTAATAAATCATTTCAAAATTCAAAAACAATGAAACTATCAAACATCAAAGAAATCTTACCAACATTGGACAATGTTGAATTTCAATTAGCGGACGGAACATTTGTCCCCAAACATTTCCACGTTACGGAGGTAGGTATTGTTACAAAACATTTTATTGATTGTGGCGGAACGATCAGAAATGAAAAGGTCGTCAACTTCCAGTTGTGGAACGCCAACGATTTTGAACACAGGCTAAAGCCGACCAAACTATTGAACATCATCAAACTGTCCGAAGAAAAATTGGATATTCAAGATGCCGAAATAGAAGTGGAATACCAAAGCGAAACCATTGGCAAATACAATCTGGATTTTAACGGAAACCATTTTGTACTGAAAAACAAACAAACCGCTTGTTTGGCAAGTGATGCCTGCGGTATTCCTGCCGAAAAACAAAAAGTAGAATTATCAGAGCTGAACAGTGCTTGCTGTTCGCCTAATTCGGACTGTTGTTAAACCCTATAAACCAATCGTAATGTACAAGAATTTAGCTGAAACCATAAAGGGAATATCTGATGTTCAGACCGTAAGCGAAGAACGTAAAACCATATTGCAACCCTTGATAGACTTCGTACAACAAAAAGTAAGCAACGGACAGGTAATAAATCTCAATTTCATCTGTACACACAATTCACGAAGAAGCCATTTATCGCAGGTTTGGGCACAGGTGGCAAGTGTATATTACCATATCCCGAATGTATATTGCTATTCGGGCGGTACGGAAGAAACGGCATTATTTCCGAAAGTAGTGGAAACATTGAATGAACAGGGTTTTTCTGCTTTCAAAATTTCGGAAGCGGACAATCCTGTTTATGCTATTAAGTACAGTGAAAATGCTTTGCCGATTATCGGTTTTTCAAAAAAGTACGATAGCCCTTTCAATCCTGTATCGGCATTCACTGCCATTATGACCTGTTCACAGGCAGACGATGGCTGTCCTTTTATTGCAGGTGCAGAAAAGAGAATACCTATCACATTTGAAGACCCGAAGATTTCAGACGGCACAACAGAGCAGACAAAGATATATGCGGAAAGGAGTTTGGAGATAGCAACTGAAATGTTCTATGTTTTTTCAATGATTAAAAAATAACCAATGCAACCAAAACTAAAATTTCTTGACCGTTACCTTACCCTATGGATATTCCTTGCTATGGCATTTGGCGTAGGATTAGGATATTTCTTTCCCAACATTTCTAACGTAACAGACAGCTTGTCCGTAGGAACCATTAATATCCCGCTGGCAATAGGTTTGATACTGATGATGTACCCGCCATTGGCAAAGGTGGATTATACAGTATTGCCCAAAGCGTTTAAGGATAAAAAAGTAATTGGAATATCTTTATTCCTCAATTGGGTAATCGGTACGGTAATGATGTTCGGGTTAGCCGTTCTGTTTTTAAGGAATGAACCCGATTATATGACGGGATTGATTTTGATAGGATTGGCAAGATGTATCGCAATGGTAATTGTATGGAGCGACCTGGCAAAAGCCAACAGGGAATATACGGCACTATTGGTAGCGTTGAACAGTGTCTTTCAGATATTGAGTTACAGTTTTTTGGTTTGGCTTTTTATCAACGTATTGCCGAGTAAATTAGGATTAGCCAATTTCAATGTAAATGTATCAATGAAAGACGTTACCGAAAGCGTGTTGATATACTTGGGTATTCCTTTTTTTACAGGTTTCGTGAGCCGATATGTTCTTATAAAATCAAAAGGCATTGAATGGTACAATAGAAAATACATACCGGCAGTATCACCTATTACACTTTACGCATTATTGTTTACCATTGTACTGATGTTCAGTTTGAAAGGCGACAAGATATTGGAGTTGCCAGTGGACGTGATTAAGATAGCCATACCGCTAATCATCTATTTTGTATTGATGTTTTTCGTGAGCTTTTTTATAAGCAAATCCCTGAATGTTCCTTATGACAGGAACGCGTCCATAGCATTTACAGCCACCGGGAACAATTTTGAATTGGCCATAGCCGTAGCCATTGCGGTTTTTGGTATTCATTCTCCACAGGCATTTGTTGGCGTTATCGGACCATTGGTCGAAGTGCCTGTACTGATACTATTGGTAAGGGCAAGTTTATGGTTGAAGAAGAAACTATACTAAGTTGATGTAAATAACTTAGCGGGATTTTAGAATTGTCAAGAAACTAAAATTAAACCCTCTGAATCCGGAGCGTTTATTGTTTGTTCAAGATGTGAAGCATCCTGCCCACCTCAATATCCATTCGGGAAAATGCAAACCATTTTTTGCCCAGGTCTTTGAGCGAAGCCCCTATATGGTAAAGCTCCGCTTGGTCTATTATCAAAAATCGGTCGTGGGTATCGGAGAAAACCTTAATTTCAATCGGGAGGTATTGGCTGTTGTACCGTTTTATGTCCAATTGTAGCTGATTGCTGATTGCTTTGGTGTAGATTGTTGCGGTTACATTTTGTTTTCGCTTAACCAATATCGTTAGTGCCGTTGAGGAAATCCAACAGATAGTGGGCGAAAAAATAAAGCTGCCCGAAGATTACCACATTGAATACGGTGGGCAATTTGAAGCGGAGGCAGAAGCATCGCAGACCTTGATTGCGACCTCCCTGCTTTCCATTCTGATTATTTTCCTGATACTGTTCCGGGAGTTCAAAACGGTAAAGTTAGCCGCCATCATTTTAATCAACCTGTCTTTGGCATTGATTGGCGGTGTGTTCAGCATCTATTTTACCAGTGGCATTTTGAGCATTCCTGCCATTATCGGTTTTATCACCTTGTTTGGTGTGGCTACCCGTAACGGCATCCTGCTCGTATCGCATTACAATACATTGTGTGATGAGGGGTTGGATTTGTACGATACGGTTATACAAGGCTCAAAGAACAGGTTAAGCCCCATCCTGATGACGGCACTTACCGCAGGGCTGGCATTGATACCGCTTGCTATTGCGGGCGATTTGCCCGGCAACGAGATACAAAGTCCTATGGCAAAAGTGATATTGGGCGGCTTGCTTACTTCTACATTGCTCAACATTTTTATTGTTCCGGCGGTGTACTATTTATCTAACAAAAAAGCAGCTAAAGCATGAACATAAAATTTTTAACGGCAATCTGTATGTGCGTTTTTACCATACAATTGCAGGCACAGTCAGGATTGGAAACCGTCTTGTCTGATGTTGCCAAGAACAATAAAACGCTGCAAACCCAAAGCAAATATTGGGATGCGCAGAAGTTATTGTACCATACGGGCAATACGCTGTACGACCCTGTGGTCAGCTACGATTTTATGCGTGGCTCACCCTATGCCATTGCGGGCAACCAAACGGACATTAACGTCTTGCAGCGTTTCGACTTTCCCACGGTTTACAGTAAAAAGAAAGCATTGGCTGGCGAGCAGAGTAAGCAGGCAGATTTTTCGCTAACAGCCAACAGGCAGGAAATATTATTGGGAGCGAAAAAGATTTGCATTGAACTGATATACCGCAATAAACTTCAGGAAAGAATTATAGAACGGAAAACAAAAACCGAAAAGTTCCTGACCGACTTTCAGACCAAACTGGATAAGGGCGAAGGTAATGTGCTGGACGTGAATAAGGCTAAACTTCAATTGATTGAGATTAATAAAGATTATCAGTTGAACATTTCCGCTATCAACCAACTTCATCAAAAACTGACGGAACTTAACGGCGGTATAGAGATAGTCTTTAACGATACCATATACCCTGAATATAAGCCCGTTCCTGCATTTGAAGAATTGGAAGAAACAATTGAATACAAAGACCCGGTAAGAAAATATTTGACACAACAGACCGTAGTAGCCCAAAAGGATATTGAAGTTACTAAGGCATTGACCCTGCCAAAATTTGAAGTGGGTTTTCATTATCAGGGTATTTTAGGGCAGCAGTTTTACGGTGCAAAAGTAGGCGTGAGCATTCCTTTGTGTGAAAACAAAAATCGGGTGAAGCAAAAGCAGGCTGAATTATCGGTGGCAGAAGTACAGGTAGCACGGCACAAGAACGAACATTATTATCATTTGAAGCAACTGTATGAAAAGTATATCAACCTGCAAAAGACGGTAGCAGAATATGAGAAAGTATTAAGCAGTATCAACAGTATTAAACTATTGGATAAAGCGTTATCATTCGGAGAGATAACCACTATCCAATATTTTTTGGAGGCAAGTTACTTTTATACCGCTACCAATAATTATTTGCAGGCGGAGAAAGAGTACAACGATGCAATAGCCGAACTGTACCAGTATTTGCTATAATTTAATATTGTAGGGTGAATGCAGACCATTAGCAAAGGCAGATGTATCACTGTTTTAAAACCTTGCGGAATACAACTTTCGCAAGGTTTCAATTAACTAAATTAGAAGCCTGGGCCGAGGCTTCAGGTTAACAAAAACCCAAATTAAAAGCGCCTATGCAGACAATGCAATCAGATAACTTGATTTAGACAGGAAGCAACGAGCGTAGTTCGACTTAAATCGTAAATTTGTTTATTGTGCTTAATATAGCAGTTAGTAAGATATGAATACACTCTTTATTAAAAATATGGTATGCGACCGCTGTATTATGGTGGTGCAAAACGAATTGGATAAACTTGGTTTAGATGCTAAAAATGTAAAGCTGGGCGAAGTTACCCTTACCAAAGAAATTACACCTACGGAGAAAGAGGCTTTGGTCAAGACTTTAGAGCCATTGGGGTTTGAAGTAATTGATGATAAAAAAGGCAGGATAATAGAAAAGATAAAGAACATTATCATTGACCTGGTACATCATCAGGATAGTGATGTAAAAACCAACCTTTCCGATGTATTGAGCGATAAACTGCACCACGATTACAATTACTTGTCCAATCTGTTTTCAGAAGTAGAGGGTACAACTATTGAAAAATACTTTATCGCCCAAAAGGTGGAAAAGGTAAAAGAACTGCTGGTGTATGATGAACTGTCGTTAAGTGAGATTGCCATGCGCCTCAACTATTCAAGCGTAGCCTATTTGAGCAACCAGTTCAAGAAAGTAACGGGGCTTACCCCGAGCTATTTCAAACAAGTCCGGGAAGATAAGAGAAAGCCGTTGGATAAAGTATAGGAACGGCTACGCTATTCAGGAACACTGCGGGCAAAGCCCTGACACCGTAAAATTGACTTCACTTATTTTATATCCTTTAGGCAACTTAAATAACGGTTGCACATCCTCTATACAAGTTACCGATTTACATTTTTGACAACTGAAATGCAAGTGGTTATGATTGTGGACTACTTCACAGTTATGGCAACTTGCATATCCTACACCCCCGTCAACGTTTACCACTTTGTGGACTAAATCTTCTTCCATTAACCTATCCAGTACCCGGAGATATTTGCCGGAGAGAAAGCCGGGAAACTGAACATACAGATTGCCGCACAATTCAACAACAGGGAAGAATTTGATATAGTCAGGAACAGCGAAATTACAACGCCTCAAATGACTTTGAATGTCAG
The DNA here is from genome assembly GCF_000143765.1 of Sphingobacterium spiritivorum ATCC 33861. Taxonomy (GTDB): domain Bacteria; phylum Bacteroidota; class Bacteroidia; order Sphingobacteriales; family Sphingobacteriaceae; genus Sphingobacterium; species Sphingobacterium spiritivorum. The sequence continues at coordinate 418,086 of NZ_GL379770.1, forward strand.
CACGATTTCCGAAGAAATTTCTTGGGAGCATCCCACATTCAAAAACTTTAACGGAAGTATCGGCATATCCGCTATGCAGCAGGACAATACCTACAAAGGTCGGTATCTCATCCCTGCCTACAATTCCCAAACATACGGTGCATACTGGATTGAAAAATGGAAGAAGAACAAATGGGAGCTTCAGGGCGGTATCAGGTATGATTTTAAGCAAATCAGTACGGTACGATACCCTTACAATAACCAGCCTGTGGAGCATGACTTTGATTTTTCAACAATCGGGGCATCATTCAATACCATCTACCATCTTTCAGACCATATCAGGATAAACGGAATGGTCAGCCTTGCCAATAGGGCTCCCCACGTTAACGAACTGCTCATTGACGGCATACATCAAGGTACTGCCACCTATGAACTTGGGGACGTAAACCTGAAAATAGAGCAGGCTGTAAACACGGTCTTGGGGCTTTCATATAGCAATGAAGAAAAATCAGTAAATATAGACTGGTCTGTATTCTACAATTCCATCAACAACTTTATCTATTTACAGCCCCGCCCGGGAGAGCCTGTATTGACCATTGCAGGTGCATTTCCCAAATTCTTCTATCAACAGGCTGATGCCTATCTCACGGGAACGGATTTATTAATCAATTACAAGCCTGTACAGAAACTGGACATCATAGGAAAGGCATCTTTGCTAAGGGCGTACAATAAAACGATAAACGACTGGCTGATTTCCATGCCATCGGACAGGTTTTCATTGGGGTTCAATTACGAACTGCCCGATATAAGGTCTTTCCAAAAATCCTATATCGGGATGGAAATTCCGCTGGTCTTAAAACAGACAAGAGTACCTGATGAAAACATACACGGCCAGCAGGATTATAAGCTGCCCCCTGATGGTTATCTCCTGACAAATATATCCGCTGGTACAGTGGTCAGTGTCTTGGGCAGGTCACTGAACATCAATCTTGCAGTGAGCAACCTGTTCAATACCCGGTACAGAAACTACCTGAACAGCTTCAGGTATTTTACGGACGAAATGGGCAGAAACATCTCCGTTAGATTAAAGTACGTTTTCTGACAAACACGTTTTTCAACAATTAAATTTATATAACAATGACACAGAAATTCAAACATTTTTCTTCGATTGCCGTAGCGGCAATCGTACTATTCGCAACCTCATGCAGCAAAGACGATGACCCTATCCCCGAAGAAAACGACAACGAGGTAATCACTACGGTACAGCTACGTTTTAAGGAACAGGGAACCACGAACGAACTTCTTTATGCTTGGAAAGGTGCTGACGGAGCCGGAGGAAACGCCCCGGTCATAGACCAGATTGCACTGCAACCGGGTAAGTCCTATGATGTCAGCGTATCCTTTCTTGACGAGGTAAATGGTGAAGACATTACCGAAGAAGTAAGTGAGGAAAATATAGACCACCGTATTTATTACGTGCCATCTTCCACATCAAATATACAAATCACAAATTTGGATAAGGATGACAACAACGTTACGTTAGGGCTGGAAAGCGTTTGGACAACCACGACCGCTTCCACTGGTACGGTCAGGGTTGTGCTGCGCCATTATCCACAGGGAGGAAAGATTGAAACGGACTTGATTAATGACCCTAAGTCATCAACTGACGTAGATATTCAATTTAATTCTAAAGTTGAATAAACCCCGCACCAAGAAGAAGACCGGGCATCCGTCAGTATTTTAAGACCACAGCTTTTTAAGCAAACAATAAAGCATTGCGATTATCTTTCGCAATGCTTTGTGGTTTTAAAGACCATCTAAAACTGGCTTTATGGCGATAACCATCTGATGAAGTGGCTCACCTATACAGGATTTCAATAAATCTTACAAATCAAATCCAAAATTTCACAACAGTACCCATAATTATAATAGCCAATTTTGCATTGTAAATTAAAGCAGGCAAATATGGCGACAAACAGAGAAAATATATACATACCGTTGGAGGATGTAGAAAGCGAACACTGTGCATTAATCGTTGAAAAGGGATTGGCACAGGTAAAAGGCGTAGAAACCCATAAAGTAGAGCTGAACAACCGCAGGGCAGCGATTACAGTAGATAGCAATGAAACCGTAGGCGAAGCTGTTAAGGCAATTAAAGATTTAGGTTACGGAGTTCCTACGGTTAAAAGTGCTTTTCCGGTATTGGGCATGACCTGTGCATCCTGTGCGGGCAGTGCCGAAAGCATTGTTAAATACCAACCGGGAGTAGTTAATGCTTCCGTGAACTTTGCAACGGGCAATCTTACCGTGGAATATCTGCCCAATATGACCGATGCCTCCACCCTGCAAAAAGCGGTTCAGGGAGTAGGTTACGACCTATTGATTGAAGACAAAACCAAGCAGCAGGAAACGCTCGAAGCCATCCACGAAAAGAAATTCCGAACCTTGAAAAACAAGACCATTTGGGCAATTATCCTTTCCCTGCCCGTGGTAATCATAGGAATGTTCTTTATGGATATGCCCTATGCAGACCCGATAATGTGGCTCTTTTCCACGCCCGTTGTAATATGGTTGGGCAGGGATTTTTTTGTAAACGCTTGGAAGCAGGCAAAGCACCGTTCCGCCAATATGGATACGCTGGTGGCATTGAGTACAGGTATTGCCTACCTGTTCAGTGTTTTCAATATGCTGTTTGCCGACTTTTGGCATCAACGGGGACTGCATGCTCACGTATATTTTGAAGCGGCTGCCGTTATTATCGCATTCATCCTCTTGGGAAAACTGCTGGAAGAAAGAGCCAAAGGCAACACCTCTTCAGCCATTAAGAAGCTGATGGGCTTGCAGCCAAAAACGGTCATCGTGGTACATGCGGACGGAACGGAAAAGCAGACCGCTATCGAAGACGTAAGCGCAGGCGATGTGATACTCGTAAAGCCCGGTGAAAAGATTGCGGTAGACGGCATGGTCATATCGGGCAATTCGTATGTGGACGAAAGCATGTTAAGCGGTGAGCCTGTACCTGTATTGAAAAAAGAAAAAGAAAAAGTATTTGCAGGAACGATTAACCAAAAAGGCAGCTTCCGGTTCAGGGCGGTAAAAGTGGGCAAAGAAACCATGCTTGCCCACATCATCAAAATGGTGCAGGATGCACAGGGAAGCAAAGCACCCGTACAGAAACTGGTCGATAGGATTGCGGGCATCTTTGTTCCCACAGTGATAGGTATTGCCATCCTGACATTTACGCTATGGTTGATTTTGGGAGGCGAAAACGGGGTTGTTCAAGGTCTGTTGGCAGCCGTTACGGTATTGGTCATTGCCTGCCCCTGTGCTTTAGGCTTAGCGACACCCACCGCTATTATGGTAGGCGTTGGTAAAGGTGCTGAAAATGGCATTTTGATAAAGGATGCCGAAAGTTTGGAACTGGCCAAAAAAGTAAATGCCATCGTTTTGGACAAAACCGGAACCATCACCGAGGGAAGACCACAGGTAACGGGCATTAAATGGCTGAACAATGAGGACACTGCAAAAGAAATCCTTTTGAGCATCGAAAAGCAATCCGAGCATCCATTGGCAGAAGCCGTAGTGAAGCATCTTGGCGATGTAGCGACCACCTCTTTATCCATGTTCGACAGCATTACGGGCAAAGGCGCAAAAGCAGACCATGACAACGAAACCTATTATGTAGGCAACAAAAAGCTATTGGCAGAAAACAACATTGCCATTGCCGGCGAATTACAAGACCAGGCCGAAGAATGGGGCAAACAGTCTAAAACCGTTATCTGGTTTGCAAACAGCAAAAAGGCTCTTGCTGTAATCGCTATCGCCGATAAGATTAAGGAAACATCGGTGCGGGCTATCCGGGAAATGCAGGAAATGGGCATTGACCTGTATATGCTGACCGGAGATAATGAAGCTACTGCAAAAGCCATTGCGGAGCAGACAGGCATCAAGCATTACAAAGCCGAAGTTTTGCCACAGCACAAAGCCGACTTTGTGAAAGAACTGCAAAGTAAAGGAAAGGTAGTGGCAATGGTGGGCGATGGTATCAACGACAGCACCGCATTGGCAACAGCCGATGTAAGTATCGCAATGGGCAAAGGCAGCGACATCGCAATGGACGTAGCCAAGATGACCATCATTTCGTCCGACCTGACCAAGATACCGCAGGCAATACGCTTGTCCAAACAGACCGTAGCCACCATCAAGCAAAACCTGTTCTGGGCGTTTATCTACAACGTAATCGGCATTCCGGTAGCGGCAGGCATCCTTTACCCTGTTAACGGCTTCCTGCTCAACCCGATGATTGCGGGTGCGGCAATGGCATTGAGCAGCGTGAGCGTGGTCAGTAACAGCCTGCGGTTGAAGTGGAAGAAATAAAACAGTAAATCTCACAAATCAAACAAGAAATTACACAACAATAACTAACTGAATAGTACGGAAATTTGCATTATCAGATAACTCTAAAATTTGTAAACAATGGAAAATAAACAATTTCAATTCAAGACGAACATCAATTGCGGCGGCTGTATCGCATCTGTAAAGCCGCACTTGGACAAGGCAGAGGGCATCTGCCATTGGGAAGTGGACACGGCCAACAAGGACAAAGTACTTACCGTGAAGTCCGAGGGCATTACCGAGCATGAAGTAATATCGACCGTGCAAAAGGCAGGCTTCAAAATAGAACCTTTGGATGCCTAAGCCAGCAACTTTTTGAAATGCCCTTTTTCCGACCGAATTTCCATGAGGTTGGGTTGATGAAAAAGGGCATTTTATCAATTCTGAAAAAAGGCGATAGGTTATTGCGTATATGGCATTATTTTTCCATATAGCAAAAAAAACGTAAAACGATATAAAAAACCAATCTAATTTGTAACTTTGTTGCGTTGAAAAATTATAGAATACATATAGGCATTTTGACATTGTTCTGTTTGGTTTTCTTTATGATACCAAGTCAGAGCTATGCCTGTTCCAAAAATTCAACAAAGACCGAGCAGTCTTCCTGCTCAAAGGAGAAATCCAAAAAATCAGAACATACAAAAGGTTGCAAGAGCAAATCCTGTAAAAAATGCAAAAGTGACAAATGCGGGGGCGGTTGTTCCCACAGCTCTTGCAGGTGCGGTGCTTCAACCACTTCCCTAAATGTCCCAACCGTAATCGAATTAAAGGCAAAAGATCACTTAGCAGCAGCTAAAAAGCAAAAATTCGCTTTCAAAGAAGCCTATTATTCTTCGGGCTTTTTTTCCATTTGGCTACCGCCTAAAATAAGCTAAATTTATGGCCTGCCAGCCATAGGTATGTCCTGTCAGAAGCCGCTTCGGCTTTTTGCAAATCCCTTATTTGTATCATTTATTTAAAGTTTAAAACAGAAATGGGCTTTCAATACTTCATTTCTAAAAAGTAATTATTATGAAATCATTATCAAAAATAGTGATGGTAATCGCCGTATTACTATCCTCAATGAATGGTTTCGCACAAATCAAAAATGCGAAAACAGAAACCGTAAAGATTTACGGCAATTGTGGTATGTGTAAAACCACCATCGAAAAAGCAGGTAACATAAAAAAGGTAGCCAACGTGGACTGGAACAAAGATACCAAGATGGCTACGCTCACGTATGACAGCGAGAAAACAAATCAGGATGAAATCCTGAAACGTATCGCTTTGGCGGGTTATGATAGTGAGAAGTTCCGTGCGCCGGATGACGTATATGCGAAACTGGCTGAATGCTGCCAGTACGATAGACCTTTGAAGACAATTGCCCAAAACAAAGGGGCGGCAATGGACATGAAAGTCGGACATGGCAATCACAACCACGGTGAAATGGCAGCACCCGCTAACAAGGATGCAGCTCAAAATCAATCACAGCTAAAAGCTGTGTTTGACAACTACTTTTCAGTGAAAGATGCTTTGATAAAAACCGATGAGGCAACTGCATCTGCCAAAGCCGCTGAATTGGCTGCATCCCTTAAAGCAGTCGATATGAACAAGCTTTCGGCAGAGGAACATACGGCTTGGATGAAAGTAATGCAGGACTTGACAGCTAATGCGGAAAGCATTTCAAAATCAAAAGACGTTGCAAAACAAAGAAGTGCTTTTGCGGCACTTTCGGGAAGCATCTACATACTGGCTAAAGTGTCTAAACAGGATACACCAGTTTATTACCAGCACTGTCCTATGTACAATGGAGGTAAGGGGGCCAATTGGCTAAGTAAAGAGAATGCCATTAAAAACCCATATTACGGCTCACAGATGCTTACCTGCGGCAGTACGGTCGAAACCATTAAATAACAGGTCGGAAAGCTATGGAACAGTATAGTGATATGGTGCAGGCTCTTAAAGACCTAAGACAACGTGGGTACAGTATTGATTTTAGTCTGTTGCCGGACTGCCTTTACTGTGCGTCAAAGAGCCTGAAACTAAAACCGGAGGATTTTACGGTTACGGAAACTCATAGGTTTGAAAGCCTCGACAGCAGTCCTGATAACAATGCCGTGATTTATGCCATATCGTCCAATGACGGTAAGAGCAAAGGGGTACTTGTTGATGCCTATGGTACTTATGCTGAAGAAATGACCCATGAGATGGTAAAAAAATTAAATGCAACATAACTTTTAAAATCCCTTGTTATGAAAAAATACACGTGTCCCATGCACCCGCAGGTGCTAAAAGACGAACCGGGCAAATGCCCTCTTTGTGGCATGGCATTGGTTCCCGGTGGCGGTACGTCAGCTTCTCATGAACACACGCCAGAACATGAGCATTCCGGGCATTCTCAACATGGCCATGATGACGAAAACTTTGATAAACATGAGGGGCATAATACAGGCGATTTCCTCACACGTTTTTGGATAAGCCTTGTCATTACAATCCCTATCCTGCTCCTGTCGCACATGATACAGCAATGGTTGGGTTTCTCCCTTGCTTTCAATGGCGATAAATATGTGCTGTTGGCATTGGGTACGGTGATTTATTGCTATGGAGGCTTACCGTTCCTAAAGGGAATGATTGGCGAGGTGAAAGCCAAAGCCATAGGGATGATGACACTTGTTGCCATTGCCATATCCGTAGCCTATGTTTATTCCGTAGCCGTTGTATTTGGCTTGCAGGGTATGGACTTCTTTTGGGAACTGGCAACCCTAATTGACATCATGCTGTTAGGGCATTGGCTGGAAATGCGTTCCCAAATGGCTGCTTCACGGGCATTACAGTCATTGGTGGCTTTGCTGCCCAACGATGTTACCGTGGAACGTGGCGGAGAAGCTGTAAAGATAAAGCTCGAAGACCTGCAAAGCGGTGAAACGGCTATCATAAAACCGGGAGAAAAAATTCCAGCCGATGGATTGGTACTGGAGGGGCTTTCGTATATCAACGAGAGTATGCTTACCGGGGAAAGTGTTCCCGTAAAAAAGGAAAAGGACGGAAAGGTCATCGCAGGCTCTATCAATGGCGATGGTGCGCTGAAAGTTAAGGTAACAGCCGTGGGAAAAGACAGCTACCTGAACAGGGTTATCAATCTTGTGCAGGAAGCGCAGGCTACTAAGTCTAATACACAGAACCTTGCGGACAAAGTTGCCAAATGGCTCACCTTTATTGCCATTGCCGTGGGCATAGGCACATTTGCCTATTGGTATGCAAGCAGTGGAGATATTGCCTTTGCGCTTGAAAGAATGGTGACGGTAATGGTAACGGCCTGCCCGCACGCATTGGGCGTGGCTATCCCGTTGGTGGTCGCCATTTCCACAACGCTTTCGGCGACCAATGGCCTGCTCATCCGCAACCGTACGGCATTTGAAACCACCCGAAAACTTTCCACCGTCATTTTTGATAAGACCGGAACGCTCACCAAAGGTTCCCATGCCGTAGAAAAGGTTATACCGTTAACAGACGAATATAATGCCGATGAGGTTATCCAGTATGCTGCCGCAGTACAGCAAAATTCGGAACACCATATCGCCAAAGGCATTATGGCTACATTGAAAGAAAAGAGCCTTGCCTTATGGAAGTCTGAAAACTTCAGCTATATGCAGGGCATAGGTGTTAAAGGTGTTGTGAACGGGAAAAATGTCGTAGCTGGCGGCCCGAATTATTTCACCGAAAACCACCTTTCCCTGCCGGAAATACCAAGCGAAATCAATCAGGAAGCCGAAACGGTCAACTTTGTCCTCATTGATGACCGGGTAATCGGCATCATTACTTTGGCAGACAGCATCCGTGAGGGGTCGGCACAGGCGATTGAGGAACTCAAAAAAATGGGCATCAAGTCCTTTCTGCTCACCGGGGACAACGACAGGATTGCTGCTGCCGTAGCCGGAAAATTGGGTATGGACGGGTATTTGGCTAATGTGCTTCCGCACAACAAGCAGGAGAAAGTAAAGGAGTTTCAGGCAAAAGGCGAAATCGTAGCAATGACTGGTGATGGTGTAAATGATGCACCTGCACTGGCACAGGCAGATGTGGGCATTGCCGTGGGTTCCGGTACGGACGTGGCTGCCGAAACAGCGGATATCATATTGGTAGACAGCGACCCGAGGGATGTGGTCAAACTGATTGACTTCGGCAAACTTACCTACAAAAAGATGGTACAGAACCTGATATGGGCGGTTGGCTACAACGTGGTGGCAATACCCCTTGCGGCAGGCGTACTCTATCCGAATTTTGTTTTAAGTCCCGCTATGGGTGCTGTGCTGATGAGTGTAAGCACCATTGTAGTGGCTATTAACGCAAGTTTTTTAAAAATCAAAAAATAAATAAAAATGAAAAATCTAACATTATCAATCATTGCTGTTATCATGGCATTTGTAACAGTATCATGCAATCAGGCATCCAACAAAAACGAGCAGTCTTCAAGTGATACTGCTGTTGTATCACAAGAACAGTCAGCTTCCCAACCAAAAGAGGATGATACGGTAGCTGCGCCCGTTGTGAGTGAAACTCCGAGCGGTCAGGAAGCAAAAGCAACAGGAAAAGAAGAAGCAAAAAACTTTTCTATTGCGCCCATAGTTACCGATTATCTGTCCTTAAAGAACGCCCTTGTTTCGGACGATGACAAAGCTGCCGCCAGTTCAGGGAAAAAGCTGTTAGCTACCCTGAATAAAGTGGACATGAAAGCCGTTCCTGCCGATAAGCACAAAAAGTACATGGACATAGCGGACGATGCTAAAGAACACGCAGAACATATCGGGGAAAATGTCGGCAACATCCACCACCAGCGGGAACATTTGGCCTCGCTTGGCGAAGATTTGAAAGACCTGATTGATTTGTTCGGTACATCGCAAACATTGTATCAGGACCATTGCCCGATGTTCAATGACGGTAAGGGTGCTGTTTGGTTCAGCGAAAACAAGGAAATCAAAAACCCTTACTACGGTTCTAAAATGCTGACCTGCGGTAAGGTGGAAAAAACAATTAACAGCAAATAAAATTCAGGGTTATGGAAAATATGCAAAACAGTCACCATGCGGGTCATTCCTCGGAGCATGGCACGCACAATACAAAACATGCTTCGGCCATGTACAAACGCTTTGCGGTGATGGCTGTAGCCATGTTCGCAGTGATGTATTTTATCATGTACGCCATGATTGACGGGTGGCAGAACCTGATACCCAATATCAACAATTTGTACATGACCCTGCTGATGACCTCGGCAATGCTGCTTATCGAATTAGCGATAATGAAAGTAATGTACCCCAACAGGAAGATGAATTGGGCGATAGCCATCATCTCGGTTGCTGTTGGCATCTTTTCATGGTTTGGTATCAGGGAACAAATCAATGTCGGGGACAAGCAGTTTGCAAAGGGTATGATACCCCATCACGCAGCAGCCATATTGATGTCCGAAAAGGCACACCTGACCGACCCGGAACTGATAGAGCTGCAAAAAAATATACTTAAAACCCAAGCGGAAGAAATTGAACTAATGAAGCGCAAGCTAAAAGAGTTTGAAGAAAGTAAATAATAAAATTTAAAAAAACAAGTTTGGACATGAACAAAATAATAATTGGCTTTATTTCCTTATTAACCCTGCTATTCACCGCTTGCGGTCAGGCGGGGTCAAATAAGGATGAAGCGGAACAGCAGCATTCGCAGGCAACTCCGGAAAGCAACGGACATACTACCCAAATAGGTGAATTGGTTCCATCGGATGAAGTCTGCATGGTCAACGATGCCTATATGGGCAAAAGGCAGTTTGACGTAAAATTTGATGGTAAAACCTATTACGGATGTTGCGAAATGTGTAAGGAACGTATTCCAAAAGATGCGACCGTGCGGATGGCGATAGACCCCTATTCCCATAAGCAGGTAGACAAAGCTAATGCGGTGATTGCTGTGACAGGAAATAACGGTGAAGTTTCTTATTTTGAAAACAAGGAGAATTATGCCAAGTATGTGAAAAAACAGTAGACACAAAAAGATGAAGCCACAATAAAATAATTATGACCATAAAGAAGAAAATCATATTGGGGCTGGCTGTCGTCCTGATTGCCATACAGTTCTTTCAGCCCTTACGGAACCAGGCGGTTGAAGTGCCAGCCACCCATATCGAAAGGGTGTACACCGTACCCCAAAATGTAAAGGCTATCCTTGTTCAGTCCTGTTATGACTGCCATAGCAACAATACCCATTATCCGTGGTACAGCCGTATCCAGCCCGGCGCATGGTACATGGCAGAGCATATAAAAAAGGGGAAAGAGGAACTCAACTTTAGCGAATTTGGCGACTATTCTGTCCGCAGGCAGCGAAACAAGTTCAGGGCTATGGCCGGGCAGGTTAAGGACGGGGAAATGCCATTGTCGTCATATACGCTAATTCATCGTAATGCAGTATTGTCACCGGAGGATAAGCAGGTTTTGATAGCGTGGTTTGGCACAATGGAAGACAGCATTAAATAAAATTTTTCAACGAATGAACAGATATAAAAAAATACCCATAAGAATATTGCAAACAGTGCTGATGCTGCTTTGCACGCAAACGCTGTTTGCACAGAGAGTAGTGCATTACGAGCTGTATGTAAAAGATACACTTGTCAACTATGCAGGTAAGCAAAAAAGGGCGATTGCCGTAAACGGGCAAATCCCCATGCCCACCCTTACCTTTACCGAGGGCGACACTGCCGAAATAGTGGTGCACAACCAATTGAAAGAAAGCACATCACTGCACTGGCATGGTGTGTTCCTGCCCAATAAAGAAGACGGTGTGCCCTGGCTTACGCAAAAGCCCATCGCACCGGGTACAACCTACACCTACCGTTTTCCGATTATCCAGCATGGCACGCACTGGTATCATTCGCACTCAGGCTTGCAGGAGCAGATAGGCATGTACGGTAGTTTTATCATGAAAAAAAGAGGCGACGATAAAACCTTTAGAAAAGGAATTGACGATTTGCCGACCGTCCCGATTATATTAAGTGAGTGGACAAATCTTAACCCGGATAACATCAACCGTATGCTACACAATGCAAATGATTGGGCGGCCATTAAGAAAGGTGCTACGCAATCGTACGTTGAAGCTATTAAGGAGGGAAAATTAGGCGTAAAGGTAAAAAATGAGTGGAAACGGATGCTGGCGATGGATGTCAGTGATGTTTACTATGATAAAATCCTAATAAATGGTAGCCATAGCACCGATTTGAAAACAATTGGTGGTAAAAAGCTAAAAGCAGGTGACAAAGTCAGATTACGCGTTTCCAATGGCGGGGCGTCTTCGTATTTCTGGCTAAGATATGCTGGAGGGAAAATTACAGTAGTAGCGAATGATGGAAATGATGTTGAGCCTGTAGAAGTGGATAGATTAATCATTGCAGTTTCTGAAACTTACGATATTGTAGTGACTATCCCTCAAGATGGGTTAGCATATGAGTTTTTAGCAACAACCGAGGACAGAACACAATCAGCAAGCTACTTTATAGGTGATGGGGTCAAACAGCTTATTTCCCCGCTCCCACGATTGAAGTATTTCGAGGGGATGAAGATGATGAACGATATGATGAAAATGAATGGCGATTTGGACGATATGGGCATGAAGATGAGCCTGAACCAAATGGACATGAATGTAGTGATGTATCCCGAAATTACCGGAGATGCAGCAAAGAAATCAGACCACAGCAAGCATGAAGGTATGAACATGGATGACGACCCTAACCGTTACAACGCTAATGCCTTGGGAGACATCAAAACATTAAATTATGCTATGTTGCAATCGCCTTACAACACCTCCCTTCCAAAAGATGCGCCTGTAAAAGAGTTGAAGTTCACACTTACTGGCAACATGAACCGCTATGTATGGAGCATGGATAATAAAATACTTTCGGAAACGGACAAAATACCTGTAAAAAAAGGAGAAATCCTACGGATTACCATTTATAATAATTCGATGATGCGGCATCCTATGCATCTTCACGGATTTGATTTTAGGGTGATAAACGGAAAAGGCGAAAAATCGCCGCTTAAAAATGTGTTGGATATCATGCCTATGGAAACGGATACCATTGAGTTTTTAGCAAATGAGGAAGGTGATTGGTTCTTTCATTGCCATATATTATATCACATGATGGCGGGAATGAACAGGGTGTTTGAAGTTGGAGACTACAATAACCCCTATTTACCTGACAAGGCAAAAGCCTATAAAGAATTGCAAAGAGAAAGTAATATGCCCCATTTTATGGCACAAAACGATTTTGCAACCAATGGTAATGATGGAGAAGCTATGCTAATGAATGCACGCTATCAATTAGGAACAGAATGGCGCTTAGGCTATAATAGTATGCACGGGTATGAAGTAGAAACTCACTTAGGTAGATACATTGGAAAGATGCAATGGTTCATGCCCTTTGTAGGTTTTGATTTTCGTTACCGGAAAATGGGAGAAGATGAGCACGAAAAGAACATATTTGGACAAACCAACAAGAAAGACACCCGCAAGGCGTTCAGTTTAGGGTTTATGTATACGTTACCTATGCTGGTCAATTTCCAGGCAGAAGTATATCACGATGGAATTGTAAGATTGCAGTTAATGCGCGAAGATATTCCAATTTCAAAAAGATTAAGAGGTGGCTTCATGGTAAATACCGACTTAGAATATATGGGGGAGCTTAGGTATATCATCAATAAAAATATAGGTATACGTACCCACTATGATAGTGATATGGGATTTGGTGTAGGGCTTGCATTGACATATTAAAATAAAATACCGGATGGTTGTAAACTGCAAACCGTAAAATTACGGCAAAATACAGTGGGTGATGCGGGGTATAATTCGTTTGGATTAACCTGCATCATACTACAACCCATCAGACAATACAACAGTTCCACCACCAGCATCATACTGGTTGTTCTTTCATGTAGTTGCATGGGCTAATACGAGCAGTATTAGCATTTCTATATTAATCAGTATCATATTTATCAAAATGAAACGAATGGATAAATTTTACAATGAAACATATCTTAAATTGGAAACAGAAATCCAAGAACTGGAGATTGAAAACGATAACCCGGTACAACGGACAGAAGCCATTATATACCGGATTGTGGAATGTCTGTCCGAAATTAAAGATTATGTTTTGAAACGAGGATTTACAAATGTTGATGAAGAAATCCGATTTTTTAAATATCAAAAGCCAGTCATTGTTTCAAAATTGATTTATTATAATGCCATTTACAAAATCGAGACGAGGAAGCCCTACGGGGCTAAGCGCATTAGAAAATATCTTAAAAAAGAATTGAAGAAGCTAAAAAGGTTTTTCGACAATAACATTGATTTTTATAAATATTACCGAAGCAACAACTCGTTTCTTGACGAGAAAATGTTTGTTCGGGGCAAGCACGATATAAAACTGTGGCTGGATACCTATTATTTTCAGTCCGACCAATCTTTTTCTACTTCCCACGATTATAAGGTAGCCAAGATAATGGCGAATGATTTGATACAGGTGTATCTCGAAGACCAGCTTTACTGCACCTACAAGCGTTTGTTTATAAAACGCACTGCTATTTCGGGGCTGAACTGGACAGGTAGTAAAGCTGCTTTGACAGAACTCATTTACTCCCTATACTACCAAAGCGTTCTCGATAATGGCAATACGGATATTAGGTTGATAGCGGAATATTTTGAAAATGCCTTTAATATTGATTTGGGAAACTTTTACCATACCTATCTCGAAATACGCAACCGGAAACGAAACCGTACCAAATTCCTTGATGCACTGCGGGATAACCTTATTAAGAAAATGGATGAGCAGGAGGAAAAATAATGACAGCGATAGAAAGAGAAACGGCGGACTTGCAGATCCGCCGTTTCTTTTAAAATTCTTCGCTTCTTGGTTACGAGGGAAGCCTGAATCTATCGTTATGCTTTAAAAGATACTTTAGTTATTTCTTATCTTTTGCTTTCTGAAAATGTTCCCGTTCCATTCTCAATAATTCTTCAAACAGCTTGGTTGCCTGCTCAATTGAAAACTGATGATTATTTTCAATTCTTACTGTACCAACCATAGCACCATTTGTCGGTTCAACCTTTTCGTAAAAATTATTAGTATGGTAAAGAACCTGCCCCACATCAAATTTCTTCAAACCCTCTACGCTTACGCCAAGCGCAATAGCTACTTTTTCCAATCGTTCGTCATCCACGTTCTCGGTTTGTTCCAATTTAGATACAGCTTGCTTGGTCACACCCATACGCTCTGCCAAATCCTTTTGCGTAATACCTACCAATCGCCTTGCACTGCCAATTTTTATACCCATGTGGTTTTTCCCCTCCAAATACACGGTTTCTTTTTCTTTTTCCATTGTTATTTTACGAATGATTTTTTTGGTTTATAAATAATTCCAGTTTCTCCCGCTCACTTTGCAACAACCGTTCGTATAACTCGACTACTTTATCTAACGGATTAATATTCTGCGTACTATTCTCACCATGTTGAACAGTACTATCTTTATAACTGTTGATATTATAAATAGCTCGTTCCACATCAAATTTCTTAATGAGGTCAGGGGTTACGCCTAATGCAAAAGCAAATCGTTCCAACATTTCCGGCTCTAAAACAGCTTCCCGTTCTATGGCAGAAATTTGTGGCTGGCTCATACCCAATTCATTAGCAAGCACTTCTTGCTTAATGCCCAAGTAAATACGGATACGCTGCGCATTTCTGCCCTGATGGTTTTCTTCCAGCGTTTCCAAAACGTGTACTTTGTCTTCCTCTTGCATATTTCATTGTCATTTGATAGCGTAAATATAATAAAAGACAACCAAAAAAGCATAATAGACAACCAAAATTACTTCAAAAAAATCTCCATTTCAACGTTATTTGGAACAAATAACTAATAGTGAGAAGATTGACAAACAATTATAAACAATATTACTTCCTTTCCCCAACGGGAGGGATAAAAAGCGATGTTTTGTTCTTCTCAAAGAAATTCAGCCTCCGCTGCATCATCAAAAGCCCGGATTAGCACGTCCTGCAACCATACTCGGAGCAATTAATCATTTCCCAATAACCATAATTTATAAACCCAATGGCGAATAAACTTATTCGTAATAGGATAACGATTTTTATAGCCTGCCATAACCCGGAACTGGTAACGGGCGGCAGGCACTTCCTAATTCTAATTTGTTTCATGTTGTTTGGTGTCGGCATAGCCCGTCCGCAGTCCCGAGAAGTCGGGACTGCAAACAACCAAAACATCACCGCTTTAAACATCGGCGACCAAATCCCTGATGCTCTTTGGAACACACCTTTGCAGGTGGTGAACCACCCGCAGGACAAAAAAAACATCACCCTTGCCGATTACAAAGGCAAGCTGATAATATTGGATTTTTGGAGTACGTGGTGCGGTACTTGTGTAGCTGCATTGCCAAGACTTCACGAACTGGAAAAGGAGTTTAAAGACGATGTTATCATTTTACCGATGACAGACCAGAAAGCCAACGAAATAAAAGCATTCTTAAAGAAGAATCGAGTACTTTCCCGATTAAACTTGTTTTCAGTTACCGATGACAATACATATAAATTCCATTTCCCTTACACCATGTTGCCGCATGAGGTATGGATTAGCAAATCCGGCGAAGTACAAGCTATTACACACTCATCTGATGTAACAAAGGAAAATATTACTTCGGCATTGAAAGGCAATGCAAATAGCATTGCACAGAAAAAGGACAACCTTACCTATGATGACACACGTCCATTACTGCTTAATAATAATGGTGCTGACGGGGATTTTTTTGTTAGCAGAAGTATTATTACGTTAGCCATAGAAGGCATTCCTCGTTCAAATGCTCTACCAAAAGTGAACGAAAAAGATAGCACCTTTCGGGTACTATCTACCAATGCTGACATCCGCCGTATGTACGAACTTGCATTTAGAGAATTGCTAACAATGCCACCTAACCGGACAAAGCTGGAGTTGAAGGAACCATTTTCTGTTTCGGAGAAAAGGTTTTTACAGGATAAGTATTGCTACGAATGGATTGCCCCATTGTCAGTATTGAAGCACTTTCCCCAAAAAGTACAGGCTGACCTCAATTATCACTTTGGCATAAATGGGCGTATGGAAAAACGTAATACAAAATGCTATACCATTAAGATTATAGGGAAAACGACAATAATCCCCAATAAACCCGAAGACGGCTTACAATACCTTTCGGCTTGGGTAAACAAGACCAATAAAGATATACAGCATATTCCTGTTGTAAATGATTTTACTGACGAAAAAATAGCCATCCCAAAAATAGCACATGCTATTGAGGATGTGGAAGCTGTTAACAGGCAACTTAAACCATTCGGTATTGCCATCGTGGAAGATGAAAGAGTGCTGGATTTTTTTGTCATTTCTGAACTATAAACCAAACTACTCAATGAAACGAACAATTACTTTTTTACTCATACTTTTTTCAGTTACCAATACCATTGCCCAAAACATATCCAACATTCGGGGTAAGGTAGTCAATAATGAAAATGGTCAGCCCGTAGCAGGTGCTACGGTCAAATTGTTGAACCGCAGTCAGAATAACACCGTACAAACTGATGAAGACGGAAATTTTGAATTTACAAATAAAGCATTCCCTTTAGCAGTTAGTGTTAGTTACATTGGATTAGCAGATACGACATTTGTCCTTTCTGCTGCTCCACAAAACCCATTGACGGTGCATCTAAATCCGGCAAGCAATACTTTAAGCGAAGTAGTGGTATCCACGGGTATTCAAAAAATACCCAAAGAAAGAGCCACAGGGTCATTTGACCATATCGACAACGAATTGTTTAATCGTCAAATCTCTACCGATGTATTGAGCAGGTTGGACGGTATTGCCAGTTCAGCAATGTTTGATAACAGACCCGGTGTAGGCAGTAACAATTTGAGCATACGAGGTCTAAGCACTATTTTTTCCAATACGAAACCATTAATCATACTGAATAATTTTCCCTACGAGGGCAATATAAATGATATTAACCCGAACGATGTGGAAGATATTACCATTCTAAAGGATGCAACCGCAGCCTCTATATGGGGCGTAAGAGCCGGAAACGGTGTAATCGTTATAACGACCAAGAAAGCCAAACGGAACCAGCCGCCTGCCATATCGTTTAACAGCAATATGACTCTTATTCAAAAGCCGGATATGATGCAACTGCCTTATATGTCTTCTGCGGATTATATAGGTGTCGAAAAAATGCTTTTTGACAATAACTTTTACGATGCCAATGAGCAGTTAGGCTACGTGCCATTATCCCCCGCAGTGGAATTAATGTATAAAAATAAACACGGGTTACTAACCGATGCCGCATTGCAACAAGGGCTGAACGAATTAGCGCAATACGATATACGTCGGGAATTGAATAAATACGTTTACAGGAAAGGGCTAAACCAGCAATATTCCCTAAACGTGAGTGGGCAGAGCGAAAATGTAAGCTATTATCTTTCTGGTGGCTATGATGACAATACCAGCACCACCGATGGAGGTTATAAACGGTATAATCTACGTTCTGACAATACGTTTCGACTTTCCAAAAAATTGAGTTTGGATGCCGCCTTGTTTTTTACCCATACCTTCACAAACGCAGGAAGACCTACCAATTTTTCTTCGTTACCTTATGCCCGTATTGCGGACGAAAATGGAAACGCTTTACCAATAGACCGATATTATCGGTCAAACTATATTCAGGAAACAAAACAAAATGGATTATTAGATTGGACGTATCGTCCATTGGACGAAATAAACCTCATCAACAATAAGCAGAAAACAAACAGCCTGATATTGAATACAGGGCTGAATTATGACATTGGCAAAGGGCTGATTGTAGAAATCAAATACCAATATGAAAACGCACAGGGAGCAGGAAAAGATATACGGAGCATGGCATCCTATTATACCCGTGATAGGATAAATACCTATACACAGGTTGGTACGGATGGAGCGTTATTCCGCCCAATACCTTTGGGCGATATCTTAAATGAATCAACAAACAGCTTCACGTCGCAATCTCTCCGTTTACAACTGAATTACTCCAAAACTTGGGATAAACACCAGCTAACAGGTCTTGCTGGAGCAGAGGCTCGTCAGGCAAACACCACTCTAACACAGTCTACACAATATGGTTATAATCCCCATATTTTGACGACTATCGCAGTTAATTACGATACTGATTATACTTTGTACAGTCCCACAGGTGGAATTGCAAAAATTCCAAATCCATATTTTACATCCGAAACTAACGATAGGTTTATATCCTTTTTTACCAATTGGGCTTATACGTTTGATAACCGCTATAATCTTAACATTAGTGCAAGACAAGATGGCTCAAATCTGTTTGGAGTAAGGAGCAATCAACGGTTTACCCCACTTTGGTCGGTTGGTGGTAGCTGGCATCTGACGAATGAACGGTTTATCAATATTACATGGCTTGACCTGTTGAAGCTAAGGACGACTTTCGGTTATAGCGGTAACCTCAATCGCAATGTTTCGGCTCTGCCCACAATGCGTTATTACAATGGTGGAAATTTAATAAATACGCCTTATGGTGTATTAGTTAATCCACCGAACGAAAATCTTCGTTGGGAAAAGAACGGGCAGTTCAATGTAGGGTTTGACTTTGCTGTTTTAAAACAACGTTTAAGCGGTACATTTGAATACTATCACAAGAAAAATACCGACCTTATTGGTTATATGCCTATCGACCAAACCACAGGTGCAATAGGTTCCTTAAGTAGCCGAGGGTTCACTTATCTTGGAAATTCGGCTTCCATGACCGGAAACGGAATAGATATACAATTGCATAGTGTCAATATCCGTAAAGCATTTGAATGGCGGACAGACTTGCTGTACAGTACCGTAAAAACTAAAATAACGGAATATCTTGCCGAGACAAGAGACCTCAATAATTATCTTAATAGCGGATTGGTTATTTCGCCCATCATTGGAAAACCCGCCTATTCTATTTTTGCATTTCGATGGGCTGGTCTTGACCCCGAAACAGGCGACCCTATGGGCTACCTTCATGGCGAAGTAAGCAAAGATTATGCAGCCATCCGCAACGAAACCACACCAGAAGAACTGATTTATTATGGCTCCGCCACTCCTACACATTTCGGTGCTTTAAGAAATACGTTCTCATGGAAAGGGTTAAGTCTTTCATTCAATATCAGCTATAAATTAGGGTTCTATTTCAGGAGAAACAGCGTGTACTATAACGCAATATTCAATGGCACAGGTTCGCATTCGGATTTTAGTCTAAGATGGCAAAAGCCGGGTGATGAAGTCACCACACAGATTCCGTCAATGGTCTATCCGAATAATAACAATCGGGATGGCTATTTTTATCCACGTGCCGAAGTGCTGATTTCAAAGGGAGACAATATACGCTTACAGGACATCAACCTTAGTTACCAAATTAAATCATTGGAAAACAAATGGAAACTGAAAAGATTGGAGGTATTGATGTACGCTACCAATTTAGGGACGATATGGAAAGCGGATAAACATAACGTCGACCCGGAATTTGGAGATTTATCACCACTAAGAACTTTTTCATTTGGTTTAAGAGCAGGCTTTTAAAATTTAGAAACTATGACACGATATATAATAATATTACTGATTACAATAATCACATTTTCAGGATGTGAAAAATATTTGGACGTTAAACCGGATAAATCGCTTGTCGTACCGACCACGGTTGCAGACCTTAGAGCATTATTGTATAACACATCGAGAATGAATAGCTGGTATCCCTCAATTCAGGATGGTGCTACGGATAATCAATTTGTACAAACAGAAAATTTGAATAGATTCACTTCATTAACAGCAAAAAACATCTATACATGGAATGATGATGTATTTAACGATGATGAAACCAACGAATGGTCGATGATGTATGCAGCAATCTACTCATGCAATTTGATTTTGGAGCAGTTGGAGAAAATTGAACCTGTTCCGGTAGAAAAAAACCAAATTGAGGGAGAGGCTTTGTTTTTCCGCTCCTTTGCATTTTACAATGTTGCCCAGCTTTGGGCAAAACCTTATGAGAAAAATACGGCACAAACAGACTTAGGTATTCCACTAAGGTTAAAATCTGATATTGGTGAGAAATCTATAAGGTCATCGGTTGAAGAAACTTATACTAAAATTACCAATGACTTGAACAGGGCTGTTATACTTTTATCCGTCAATAGCCCATATAAAACAACACCAACGAAGCAGGCTGTCTATGGACTGTTAGCCCGCATATACTTATCAATGGAAGACTATGATAAAGCACTATCTTACGCAGACACTTGTTTAAGCTATTCAGATGCTTTACTTGATTACAATACATTAACAATGGGGTCGGCAACCTCATTCCCGATACCTCGCTATAATGAAGAAATAATTTTTCATGCTAACGATTTTGGGCGTATGGTGATGAGCATTACCTATGGAAGAATTGATAGCAACCTATATAAGTCTTATGAATCGAACGATATTAGAAAAACAGCTTTCTTTAGAAACAGAGCGGGCTATTATTCCTTTAGGGGAAATTACGATGGCAATTCAGGAATGTGGTTTGCCGGAATTTCTACCAACGAAATCTATCTGATAAAAGCTGAATGTGAAGCAAGAGCAGGAAATATTACCACGGCTTTACAGACCGTAAACGAACTATTAAAAAATCGCTATAACAGTACATTTATTCCATTCAGTTCGGACAATGATGAAACTGTATTAAGGTTTATCTTGGATGAGCGAAGAAAGGAATTAATATGGCGGGGATTACGGTGGTCGGATTTAAGACGATTGAACAAGGACAGCCGTTTTTCAAAAACGATAACAAGAAATATTGACGGAAAGATTTATACATTAGAGCCAAACAGTCCAAAGTATGTCTTGCCCATACCCAATAGTGTGATACTTAACAACGGTATGCAACAAAACGAGCGGTAACAAGGTTCAGCATAATACCGCAAATAATTATTATTCTATCCTTGTATATATAGACGAAATAACTGTATTCATATCAGGGTGTTCAGTATCTCCAATGAGTGGTTTTGCCTTAATAGCACACAATATATCATTTCCCGTTATACACGGAGGTGCTGTACTACCATTTTCATTAACAAGTGCGAAATTTTCTGGGTTGGAGATGTTACCATCTCCCGTTTCATCTGTATAGGCAAACCATTTTTCTCCAGCAAGACTGGCGTTTTTCATTACCGAAAAGGACATTGTTACAGATGCAATGGTTACCGCTGCCAGTGCAAATAGGTTATTTTTTATTTTTTTCATCATTTTAAAATTTTGAGGTTGAAGAAATGGTCTTTTCCTTTGGATGATTAAATCTAATTAACGAAAGTATTCTCTAAATAGAGTGTGAACATGGGATAATCCTTGTTCACACTCTTTCAAATTATTTACTGAAAAAGCTATTGCAGCTTTCTTTCTCTGTCGTCAATAACAGTACCTAAATTGGGATGTTCTTCACCACCAATCATCACAGGTTGAGCCTTAACCGCACAGATTTCGTCACTTCCTTCAGAACACGTAGGCGGATTAGCGCCATCACTTGGCGTGAGTATATAATTTTCAGGATTGTTGGGATTTCCATCTCCGGTTTCATCAGTGTACTCAAACCATTTTTCTCCTGCAAAACTGGCGTTTTTCATCACGGTAAACGACATGGTTACAGCTGCAATGGCTATTGCTACTACAGCAAATAGGTTCATTTTTAATTTTTTCATCGCTTTAAAATTTTGATGTTAAAAAATACTTTTTTATATGTCTTTTGGCAGACGCGCCCTCGGTAGCTTCGCCTCCGGCGTTGCTACCTCGTAATTTATGCCATAAGTAAAGCCCCAAAATGCTTAGGGAAAGGAAAAAGAGATTAAAGAAAAAATGCTGTGTCCAGTTCATACCACTTATCACCGAACCACACCCGCATGGTAATTTTTCCCATGCACCCATAAGAGCCACAGCGATATATGCTGTAAAAGCGGTCATTAATACGGTAGATAGTATTAGACCTGCTTTGCGATACTTTTCCATTACCAATGCCAGCACTGTTATTAACTCCAATGCCGGGAGCGAGTATATTAGGATATATCCTATGCTATCTGAAAAAGGTTGGCGGAGAATGCCTCCTTTAAACGCTGTAAAGTCTGTTATTTTATCGATGCCTACGGGTATCCAAAGAAGCAGCAAAAGAATAATAACGACATTGAGTGTTATCCGTTTTCTTTTGATTTGGTTTTGATATGTAGCTGCTGTTTCCATTGTCTTTGTATCTTAATGATGGTTATCACCATCCTTTGATACAAAGTTCATCAAAGCCGTAAGCGTGTGAAAGACAAAATCGGTAAATATTGAGCAACTTTGTGTAAGAAATTTTCCGATTTTATCAATTTCGGGGAAATTCCGTTACCTGCGTTTCAGGTATTGCTCTAAAGCAGTACGAAATGGACGTTCATTGGTGTAGCCAACTTCCATATATACGTCTTTTATAGCTTTCCCTTGTTTTTCGATGAGGAACAAGGCGTGAGAAATGCGCAATTCGGTAATAAAATCCTGTACGCTTATGTGGTACTGGCGTTTGAAGATATTGAGCAAAGTACGTTCCGTAACGAAAAAGTATTCTGAAAGGAATTTTATGGTAAGCGCATTATCACAATAATGTTCCTGGATATAGGCTTTGATTTTATAAGCAAGGTCGGCTTTTTGGTCTTCTAACATTGTGTCGTAATGCTCCAGAAGGTAGCTGATATACTTGCGGAGATTGCCATCCAATGCCCCGATATTGGTCTGTGAATAACTGTATATTTTATACAGCCATCGGTGTATCTTCCTGTCCATCCTGCATTGGTACATGGTGTCGTAGGTGCGGTTATCGTGTTTAAAACGATGCAGGACGTTTTGGATATTAGGGTAGTTATGGTACATGCTTTCTATCCATTCAGGCAAAATACTTACCACGAGACAGATATGCATGCCTTTTTGGGCATAGGCGAAATACCTGCCCGAATCGTAATAGGACATGAGGAAGCTGTTAGGCTGCGTTTTTATAATCGGCTTACGGCTTTCAGTCATATACAACAATGTGCCTTTGAGCATAAAATAAAGGTACAGTTGCCGCTCTTGAATGTCGAAAGGAATATAAACAGGGTTGCTTACATTAAGCTGCACTAAATCTATAAAAAAAGGACTGTTTTTAATTTGCTGGCTCAATAGTTCATAATACGGCAGCGTAAAGCCCTGCCTTTGGACAGCGAAAGGTAATGGGTATTTGCTCCACTCCGGGAGGTCGTTGGGATTGGCTATCCACCTTTTAAATTCGCTTTCTATTTTTAGGATATAAGGTATTTCCATAGGCGGTAATTTATTCTCCTATCGGATGCCTTAATAAATTCCGCCCTCTTACTTCAATTCCACTTTTACGGTAAGGGGTTCCTGTAATCAAACGGATGGAATTTGATATAGGCTATACAAATCTGAACCATTCAAATGAATAAAAAACCCAAGTTGGGTAGAACTTGGGTAAAATTTTTTTTCAAACAATTGAAGCAAGTGGGAAAGAAAGTGTACCGGGGCGTGCCACCGTCTGCATTTAACCACCGCACAGAGGACGACCCAAAAATGCAACCGGGTCGGGCTATCCGCTATATCTTTTGCGGATCTTAAAGGACCACAAAAGGATGTCGCTGCTATCCCTCACGCAATATGCCATTTAGTAAACTAATCATCTTACTTGCCTCTGCGCTCATTTTGGAAAAGGCAAACCATTTCCTACCCAAATCCTTTAGTGATGCGCCGATGTGGTATAGTTCCGTACCGTCAATAATGAGGAAACGGTCATGGGCATGGGCAAATGCGTGTACATTGATAGCCGGATATTGACTGTTGTAGCGTTGTAAATCGAGTTGTAATTGATTACTGATATTTTTGGTGTAAATAGTGGCAGATACGGATTGCCCACGCTTTCCGAGTAGCGTTAGCACCGTATCATCCACATAGTTGTCTATAAGGATAATTGACCTTTGTGCGCTCCGTATAATATCGGCGACAAAGGTATAGGCATCAAATATCTGCCCGTCATAGAAAATACCTTTATCACTGTGCAGCTTCCCGCTTTCCAAAGCCTTAAAGATTTCCTCAAATTTGCCGTCCGCTTCAATCTGTTTGAGTTCGATTTTATCCATCCGGGAGAACAATGCGGCATTTCCGATTAACAATCTGCGCATTTCCACAAAGGCATTCATAATCTCGATGCTGACCTTTACAGCTATCTCGCTGCGCAAAACGGCGGACAGCATGGCGACCCCTTGCTCGCCAAAAACATAGGGCAGGTAACGCCTGCCGCCGTAATTTAAACTTGAGGTTCCAATTTGGAACCTCAAGTTTTCAGCTTCTTCTTCTGTTAATTGAAAGCAGAATGATTGGGGAAACCGCTCTATGTTTCTTTTTACGGCTTTGTTAAGGTTTTTTGTTTCGACCTGGTACAACTTGGCAAGGTCGCTGTCCAACATAACCTGTTTGCCCCGTATTGTGTAGATAAGGTTTTCTATTTCCTTTCGGCTTATGATTGCGTTGCTGTTCATCTCTTTTTATATGTGCTGTTGTCAAATTCAAACGATGTTTCATAGGTATCTTTCAGTACGATACGGGCATCAAACTTTTTGCCTGCTTTGCTTTTCATCCCTTTGATAAGGCTGGTCGTTCCTTTGTTTACGAGGTTCTCCACTTCGTTAAGGCTCAACCGTACCCCGCAGATATTGCGGAACAAAAGCCAGTTGCACGCTTCATCGGGACATTTGACCACCTTATCCCTGATGAGCAGTTTATGGGCTTTGCACTTTTGGCAGGTCAGTTCGTGCTGCTTTTCGCCCGCAATGCTGATGCTCAACAGTTCCTGCGTAACGGCCGAGGCGTAGGCTTCCATGGATTGGTGAAAATCCATAGCATCTGCCTCGTTGTTTTCAATCTTCTGCAAAGCCATTTCCCATTCGGCGGTCATAGCTACATCGGCAATTCTTTTGTCCTTTACAGCATCATAAACCTGCAATCCTTTTTCGGTAGGAACAAGGGATTTCTTTTCACGCTTGATATAATCCCGCTTAAAAAGCGTTTCGATTATTGCCGCTCTTGTAGCGGGTGTTCCAATGCCAATGCCTTGCAAGGCTTTACGCTCATCTTCATTCGCTATTTCCTTTCCGGCATTTTCCATTGCCGACAATAGTCCGGCTTCGGTAAACAGCACAGGTGGTTTTGTTTTCTTTTCCAAACAGGAGGCTTCTTTGATTTTCAATTCACCGCCTTTTTTCAGTTCGGGCAAATCCTGTATCGGTTCGGTATCTTCGTCCGAAAATGTTCCTTTGATCGAACGCCAGCCCGCTTCCAAAACTTTACAGCCTTTTAGCATAAAATCGTAGTGTGATACTTCCAATGCTATATCCGTTATTTCTTTAATGCAAGGCTGAGAGATAGCTTCGAGCAGTCGAAAGGCAATCATATCATAAACCTTTGTTTCGTCGGCATTGAGTGCAGACGGCACTTTGTCCGTGATGAGTATTCCGTGGTGGTCTGTTACACGCAGGTCATTCACGACACGTTTATTGAAGCGACCCCATTTTAATTTAGAAATAGCTTGCTTAAAGTTATCATTGTCCTGTAACGCTCTTACAAGATTAGGTATCTCACTCCACATATCTTCGGGTATATATTTGCTTCCGGTACGTGGATAGGTAATAAATTTCTTTTCATAAAGGTTCTGGGCAATATTGAGTGTTTGCTCTGCCGACAGGTTCAGCTTTTTATTGGCTTCTTTTTGCAAGCCTGTGAGATCAAAAAGCAAGGGGGGTTGCTCCGTGGTGTTTTTGTTTTCCACAGATATGACCGTTGCGGTTCCGTGTCTTTGGACCAGTCGTAATGTATCTTCCGCAAGCTTTTGTTCGTTCCATTTGGTTTTTGAGATACTCTTAAAATCAATATCCTCTTTGCGGTGCAATAGCTGAATTTGCCAATACTTTTTAATAGCGAAATTTTTATTTTCCAGATAGCGTTTACAAATCAAAGCCAATGTAGGTGTTTGCACCCTGCCCAGCGAATAAATGCCGTTGCCAGCGGCTATACTCAATGCCTGTGTCGCATTGATGCCGATCAGCCAATCGGCACGGCTTCTGCCTTGTGCAGCCTGAAATAAGCCGTCAAATTCTTTACCGTCTTTCAGGCTGTCAAACCCTTGCTTGATTGCTTTTTCAGTAAGCGAGCTTATCCAAAGCCGCTGAAAGGGCTTACGGCATTTCAGATATTCATAAATGTACCGAAAGATAAGTTCACCCTCACGACCTGCATCGGTAGCTACGATAATACTGTTGCTTTTATGGAATAGCTCCTTGATGACTTTCAGTTGCTTTAATGCTCCAGTATCGACTGTATAACCTTTGTCTTTTTTGACCTTACGAACAGTCAAAATAAACGGATTCGGGAGTATCGGCAAGGAAGCCTTGTCAAATCCCGAAATCCCATAATCTTCGGGCATTCCCAAACCGATAAGGTGTCCGAATGCCCACGTAACGAAATAGCCATTGCCCGTTAGATAACCGTCCTTTTTTTCGGAAACACCCAACAAGCTGGCTATTTCCCTTGCTACGCTTGGTTTTTCTGCGATAATTGTTTTCATACCTAACTCACTTTCCTACCCTTTGATTTTGCAGGTGCTTTGGGTTTGTTCTGTTGCTCCTGTTGCTTTTCGTTTTTCGGTCTTTGCTGCCCTTTCTGTAGAGGCTCTTTGATATTCTTGGTCGCTTCGTTGGTCTTGCCCTCGGAATTGACGGCAATCTGCGTTTTATGGGCTTCTGTAGGTTTTATCCGTTCCTTGTATTGGTTGGGAAACTCAAAGTTGGTTTTTCCTGTTTCCTTGTTGAATGTGATATAGCCGTTATAAGTTTGCCCTTTCTTATCGACCAAATTCGGAATGTAAACTGTTTGACCGTCTTTGAACTTGTTGTATTGGTCATCCTCCAGTTCCTTTCCCCTAAAGGTTTTCGGGGCTTCCTGCGACCTGCTTTGCTGATTGTCCTGTTGGCTGTTTTGGGTTTGCCTGTCATTGTTGCTTCGGTCAAACAGAAATTCCACATACCGTTTATCCGCATTGAACTGTACGTTTGCATCAAAGGGAGTACCTTTTGTAGAAATCATTCCCTCAATGAACAGGGGTTTGCCCTCCACTAAGGTTTGTTTTTGTTCGTCATTTAGTTTTATACCTTTAACCTCATCGGGGATTTTGATGAAATCTGTTTTCAAAGCAATCAGCTCATTGGTAAGCCGGTCCACACTAATGATGGACGGCATCAATTCGCCTGTTTTGGAGTTTATCAGATCGACCACACGCCCCATATTGCCTGTTTGACGTAAGTTCTGTTTGTCCTCGTCTGAGAACTTGTGTCCGAAAAACTCAAAGTTTAAGTTGGGTTCACGCCTGATACCGTGTACCGCTGCCACAACGTCCCCCTCCGGGGTGGACTGTAAAGACAAGCGGGCATCTGTACGGACGACCGCACCGCCAAGATTAACGCTTATAGGTACAAGCTCATTGGTCTTGTAACCCCTCAATAGTGGGTCAAGGAGGTTCTTTTTCTCAAGGTATTCCTTGCTTAATCCGAGATTGTTCATTGTTTCCCAATCAATCTGTTCCGGCTGGAAGCGGTACTCGCTTGTTTCCGGGGTTGTCTCTGTTTTTGTCATATCATTTTTATTTTCTTGTTTTTGCTCTTGTTCGGGTTCATTTTTCACTTCATGCTTTTCCATTTTCTTTTTGCCTTCGGCAGTTGGATTGTTTATCTGATTCTGAAATTCTTTTGCTTTCTCTACGGCTTCGTCAGCCGAAACTTTGAAAAGAGCAAATTTGGTAGGGTCTTTTAACTGCCTCCAAAAATTGGAAAGGAAATTGGTCACGAAATCACCGTGTTTATCCACCCGCATGAACTCGCTTTGGTTCTTCTTCGTAGGGTCAACCGTTTCCATTTTTCCGCTTTTGTCAATACTTTTTACAGCTTGGATTTTCATTTTTTCTTTATCCAGCACTAAAAGTATATCCGATAACTGTTCGGAAGCAACCTGTTGGTTTTCTGTTTCTTTTTCTTCACTCATAATCTGAAAAGTTTAAAGTTTTATTGCCGAAAGTAAATGAAGCAGTTACTGCATCGCCCGAAGTGGCAGTCAAAGGCAGTATTTGGCACGCATTGGCGTTTTACTTGTTAAAACTCTCCCTGATAAACTGGTGCACATCGGATAGCTTGTAATACAGTTTTCCGCTAATGGTATAGTAAGGTAGTTTACCTATGGAGCGGTAGCGTTGCAGGGAACGGTTACTGATTTTCAACATTTGCAGCAGGTCCTGGTTATCGAGCAGTTCTTCTCCGTCTATGCTATTGCGTTTCTTTTTTAAATCGTCAATATTGTCGCCCAACATATCAAACCTGTCCATGATGCGTTCCATCCACGCTATAAATTCCATTCTGTCAATATTCATAGTCGATAAGTTTTAATGTTCACCATGCAAAATTGGGAAGCGTGGCAGTGTTTATCAGCCAAGCCCTGCCAATTGGTTTGGCTGTTTTTTGAAAATTTTTGCAATTGGGAGAAACCCTTGTTTGGTAGGGCTTAAAAAGAATTTCGAGTATTTAGGAGATGGTTTATACCATCATTTGCCAATTGACATACATTGGCTTATGGTATAAACAAAAAAGCAGTACACAACAATGCACTGCCCTGAACAAAAGACCTGCATTGGGTTAAAGGTCTTTATCCATATATTCTTCCAATGAAGTTTTAAGCTGGTCCAAGAATGCCGTTCGGGAACCGCTTCGGGTTTTCATTCTGTGGAATGCGTGGTGCAGGTCACCGAGCGTAATGCCAAAAAGTATCTGGAACATCAAACTGATTTTTCGGACACCGGTTTTACCGTGCGAAACTGCTGCCGAAGCATACAGGGCATATATCAATTCGACAAGTGCGTTTTTGCTTTCTGTCCAAAAAATATCTTTGGCGTTTTCCGGCTTTTGTAAAATAGCATCGGGATTTTCATCTGGATTGATTTTCGTCAGCAGATAGGTATAAAGCAATTCGTTGGCGATAATCCTTGCGGTCTTGTAATCGTAGAAAGTAGAAAATTCGGGATCAATTTCAAAGACGATACTGTTCAGACCGTCGTGGTAATTTATGTTGCCTCTTTTGAAATAGGTGTCGTCACGGTCCGTACGCCCCGAACGATAGTACCTATAAAAATCTGAATTGCAGATATGCTCAATGTACTCTCTTTTAAGATTGGCTAATTGAGTCGAAAAGTAACTGTAATACATTTTGCCGTTGCTGACCGGACAGGTCGTTTCAATCCGGTAAATTTTATTGTAGTAGATGAGTTTTCCAAGTATTTGGGGTTTGATGGTTCGGAAGAATTTTATTTCTTCCCCATCATTTTGAAAGCCCTTTTTAGCAATATATTTCTTGACCTCAAATAACAGGTCTTGTAGATACAAGGTCATTTCATAAGCCTCATCAATCAACCTTTTGCTCTGTGATAAAATCTTATCTTCCTTATTATGTATCTCTAAAATAATGGTGTGTAAAGAATGCTGCATAGCCCATAATTTTTGTGATCAATAGCGAATTTCAAATTCAGTTTATCCCTAATTAATACACAAACATCATTATATTAAGTGATACCTTTACCCAAGTTCACCCCACCTGTGGGAAGATTTTTGTCATAAATCTCACCCAACTGTGGAGATTATTTTATAAATATTCAGTATGAAATGACTTTGAAAAGCCCCTTTAGTAAACGCAAATTTAACGGATATAAAGAGACTTTAAGTCTGATTGCTTTATTATATAACTTTGAACCTTGTTAATCTTTTTATTTGAAAAAATGAGCCAGAAAAATCGCTTTAGTGATTTTGAGGTTTAAATCAAAAATCACCAAATTGTATTGCTCAATCAAATTAAATGATTAAATTTGCAACATCGAATCACAAATTATATGTGAGTTAAACGGTGAGTAGTTCTTTTTAAAGAAAGTCAACATATTGACATATAGATATTTGAGTGTGCGCAGATTCGTCCTGCCACCCCGACCGAGAAGCTCTGACGAAAGTCAGGGCTTTTTTTATTTTCGGCGGGATGAGAACCGTTGATCCCACCCTATACAGGATCACCGAGCGGAGTGAGGTTATCCTGCCACTGCGATTGAATCCCTCTTAATCATCGATATGTTTAAGGTCTAAACGGACATAATCTTTGTATACTTTAATTGTATTGCTAGCGTATCTTTGCGTAATCAACTTTTTTCAAATACTTTCAGTGTGTTTCGTTATCCACATACAGATAATAATTTATTTGTAGCGATTGTTTAGTTTTACGATATTTAATGCTGTGTTAACCTATTGAAATATAATTTGTTATATCTTATTTGGATATGTAAGGCGAAGTGCGTTTATAGAGACGGATTGGCGGAATGTTTTGTATATTAGGTTCGTTAAAAATATGTTATATGCCATTTTAACCACATACTCTAATGAAAAATTACGTTTATAAAGAAGCTAAAGCTTTCTCTACTAATGAAATTAATATCTTCAAAAATATTCTAATAAATGCGAATGAAGTTTCAGAGGTAACTTTTGATGGCTTAATTGAAAAAAATCCAAAACTTTTAATAGTTGGTAACATAAAGGAACCATTAGGAATAGCTGCCCTAAAAAATCCAAACAAAACTTACAAAGAAAAAGTGTTTCGGTTATCAGGCACTGAAAAAGATTCAAAAGAATATCGTTTTGAATTAGGCTGGGTTGTAAGTTTAGAAAAAGGGAATGGTAATAAAATAGTTGAGTTAATATCAAATTCAGAAAATAATATTTATTCAACTGTAAGAGAAAAAAATCAAAAAATGATTTCTTTATTAAAGAAATACGGATTTAGTCAAGCAGGAAATTCTTATAAATCTGAAAGAGGAGATTATCAAATACTGCTATTCGTAAAATAAAAATGGCATATAAGAAGGGTTTTGCAAAATGGTAAGTTAAGTGATAAAATGAAATATTCTCTTTTTTTGTCATAATAGCTTTTTATATTTCCTATTTTCATAGATTTAGTAAATAATAAAAAAGCTGGTAATCAGATTAGTGCAAAATTGATAGTTTCGACTTTCTAATTTGTCACTATCGTCAAGCAGCAATCCGTTATGTATATTTTAACTGAAATGAATTCAATAAAAGATTTAATCTATTTTGATTATGATAAAGCAAAATCATTAAATAGTCAACTTAATGATGGTTTGTTAAGTCGTTTAACAAAAACGATTGAAGAAGAATCAGGAGATAATTCTGAAATAGGTATTGATATTAAAATCCTTAAGGCTAAAGTTGGTGGAAATGGCAAGGATAAAAATATTAAAACGGAAACTATAGAAATTTATCACGAGTTACTTAATCAGATCGAAACCTCACTTTTTAAAAAAGGAATTTTAACAGACATAAATGACAAATTTGAAAATGACGGTAAAAGTTTTAATGATTTTCTTCAAGAAGTTCCTAGCTTTAAATATATCAAAGCTACTGGATGGAGTACATTCGAGGACTTTGAGCGTTTTAAAAGAATAATGTCAAATTTCAATGAAATACAAAGATTGATATATGGTTCTGCTATTAAAAACAATCCAGAAATAAAAAAGCAAAAAGAGCAAATCAACGAACTAAAAAGAGATTTAAAGAAAAACCCAAATTCTCAAAAAGAGCTAATAAGATTAATTGCAATCGAGAAAAATTTTGATAAACAACTGGAGTCCCAAGTGAATGCTAATTTTTTAGATGAAACCTTCATTGAAGGAGTTCAAATTTTTTTAGATACATTTTCTGCTCACAGATTAAATTTTAGATTAGCCCCATTTGATATTTTTAATGACTTTCAAATTTTGGCAAATTTAAAAAATGAGTACTTAGTCAATGGAAGTTTTGATGATATAATATATACATACGGCTCAAGACCAAATATTAAGTTATCAGTTTTTGGTATCATTACATCTTGTCCTCAAAAAAAAGATAATAGAAAAGATCTAAATGATGAATATTTGGGATACGATGATAGTGAATTAGAAGACTCTGAACTTTTTATAAAAGCGTTTAGAAATGTGTTCTCATCTTTTCAAGGATTTGAAAAGTTTTTTTTCGTTCCTTCTTATCCGAAAATTTCAATTAGCCCGATTGCTATTTATCAAGAAATTATTTATTAATAAAACATCGTATTTGCGAAATGGAGGGATAAGGTAGAAATTGGAAGTTTCTTTCTTTTATTATTCATCCACTACTATCGCGAATACACGCTCCTTTATACGCAATATGCAGAAAAATCATAGTAAAATATTGATTGAAGAAATTAAATCTAACTTAAGACGTTATTATGAACTAATTGAAAAGTTTGCTGATAAAAATCAATTATCTGCTGAACAAAAGAATGCAATTTTTAAGTCTCTAAACCCACCGCTTGACGAAGATATAATTAGTGACTTCGAGCACAACAATAATGTTCATCTACCGGTTGAATATAAACTTTTTCTTACTGAAATTGGAAATGGAACCGGAAGCACCTGGGATGATGCCGGAATTGGGCCGGATCTCGGAATTTTAAAAGTGACATTTGACAAAGAACATTGTTTTATTTTTGATGACACCATAACAGACCTGGAAAATACATTTCAATTTGAAGAGGAATATAACGTAGAAAACTGGGAATATTTGTATGAGAAATTCACTAACTGGTTTGGCAAGTATACCAGCGAATTTAGAAACGATCTTTTTCAACTAAGGGAGCCAACTAACGAGGAGTTTGAGGAATTTATAGCCATAAACGGAGAGAATCCCCGAAATGAATACTACGAAAGATTTGAAGTAAACGGAGTTTTGCCCATTTGTGGAATTGGTTGCGGAGAATACTATTTCATTGTAATATCCGGAAATTGCAAAGGTGAGATCTGGATTGATTTTCGCGATAATTGGGGAGGAGTTGCTCCCGTTTTAGATAAAAACGGGAACAGACAAAAGTTTGATGCCTGGTATAATGAATGGCTAATGCTGGAAATTGAAGAACTGCAAAACAGACTCTGAAACGCTACTGCTGCTCATGAGGGTTTCATAAAATGGCGGTTTAAAGGAGAAACTTTCAATTTCTCCTTTTTTTGTCGCAACAGTTTTTTATATTTCCTTTTTTCATAAATTTAGAAAATAGTAAAAAGCTGTTACCTAGGTGAAGTGCAGGATTGAAAGGTTCGATTTTCTAAATCGCCACTATCGCCAAGCTGTTGCCTGTTATGTGCAGTATTATTTAACTTTCTAACTTCCTGACAATATCGGCCTATATTGTATAATAATTTGTTTTCTCTTTCCTTTTAATCACCAAATTTATCTGTACCACAAGAGTCTGTGGAATTAACAGAAGGAATCACATTTATAGTTCTACTAGCAAACAGACTGTAAGGTGCTCCGCCAAGCTAAACTTTTCGTATATTAGTTTTGTATAAATACCTGTTAACAGAAAGTTTGTTATAAATCGTAAAAAACCAACTAATGAGCTCCATAATCCTTAATGAACAGAAAATCCTGGATATTGAAAATCAACTTCGCGAAGCGATGCAGAAAAGCGATGTCGGGATTCTGGATCAATTGCTTCATGATGATTTGCTTTTTGTTCTTTCAGACGGTGAAGTCATTACAAAGGAAATGGATCTGGAAACGCACAGATCCGGAAACCTTGTTTTAGAAGAAATCACTTCCTCAATCGATTCTGTAAAGCAAATTGGTGAAAACGTAGTGGTTACTTTGTCTTCAAAGATTAAAGGAAAAATGCTGGAACAAAACTTTGAAGGTAACTTTCGTTATCTGCGGGTTTGGAAAATGTTTGACGGTCAATTAAAAGTTATAGCGGGAAGTTGTGTTGCGATATAAGGGAAGCTGTTGATAAAATATTGCTAAAAGCAAGGTTGAAAAGCTTTTGTTCTTCGATTGAACTTTTATTCTAAAGATTGGGACCCATCATCGGCATGTTTACCAACAATCACATTATAAAAAGAAATTTTAAATTTTTAAACTATGATAATTGACTTATGAGTATGATAGCAAATTTGCTTCGAGTGACAACGTCTGAACTTGAAGCGTATTTGAAAGATAGTTCATTATTAGAAGACAGCATTTATAATGATGAAGCAGACGCCGAAAATCTGATTGACATTGACAAGTCCTGGGATGGAATTATATTTTTACTAACCGGACAAGGTCTGGCCACTGCGAAATACAATCTGGTAAGAATTTTATTCAGCGCACAAATTATTGATGAAGAGCAGGATTTAGGTTATGGTCCCGCTCATTATTTGACAGCAGAGCAGGTTGCTGAATTAAATGGTGAAATTTCGGCAATTACAATTGCTGATTTAAAACAAAGGTTCAACCCTGAAAGAATGAATGAATTAGAAGTTTATCCGATCATTTGGGACGAAGGGGATGATGCTTTTGATTATCTGGCTGATGGATTTTTGACATTACAAAATGTTTTTGCAGACGCTACAAAAAATAAAGAAGCAATCATTACATTTCTAAATTAGACGATAAAAAAGTGCGGGCTTCACCGTCTGCGTGGGGTGGACTAATTCCGAAGTTCTTGTGTTCGGATGCTCCTGACATCAGGCTGCGGCCTGTTGTGAGAGATGTAAAATAACCATAGCTGAAGTAATCAGATAATACTTAATCCAATGGACTCAAAACAATTATTCAGATTTTTTCATAGTAAATTTCACCTCACAAACTGGCTTAATGAAGATGGTGATTTAGCCCAAAGTGATGGAAAAGTAAAATGGCATTATTGCGGTGTTAACGAAGATTTCAGGACTCAATTTGTTAGTCAAACGATAGATGATACTTTTACGGATGGTGAAATCTATCTCTGTATTTCCTCCAATAACAGTTCATTAGTGCATAAGTCATCTGTTGTCGACCAAATCGGGAAGATGCTGCACAAGAAAGAAATCGGGATCATGGATCAGTCATTTACAAAAATGATATTTTTCAATTCCTACGGCACATTTAAGATTGGAATAATAAGAGATTTTCCGGAAAGTCGTCCAAAGCCTGCTGGCAGCCTTTTAAAAGTGGCATTTCATGCAAATAGTGTAGATCAAAATACTTATCATGTTTCAGAAGCTGTAACGAAACATTTTGAATCCATTGAAAAAGCCCTGCACAAAGATTACGGAGCTAATATGGAACAGCTGTGGATAGATTTAGAGCTTGTAGAAAGTCACAAACCTTATCCATTGCGCTTTCAGAAAAGAGTTGGAAATCCTTCCTCATACACCGAGTTTTACTCTTACAATGTGGGGCATTACAGTGTCCGGCCGGATTTCGAAAAGTTAAGGACGCTTATCTCAGAGGAAGAGATATGTTCCTATGTATTTGAATTGTTATATCAATCAACCCAGATTTTGCTGGATAAGCAGAAAAAATTAGATGGATTCGATGCTTCAAAGTTTCGGTTGGATTTTTCAAACGCTTTAAAAAAAGCAAAATACGTTTAATGGAATAAAGTCTGCCTTTGGTCAGGGCTTTGTCTTTTGCCTTCAGGCAGGCTGATTCCGGAGCGTTGAGACAAGTTGTCATTCTTTTTCTATTCTTTCGCCATTACCTAAGCTATTATTCCTGAAGGGCTATTGTTCCCCGAAACTTCCGGCCTCTTCAGTATAAACTCTTGTTTACTCCCTTTCTCTTTCTTCCTAAACTACTCCGGTTTTATCTCAAGTTTGGAATAGAAAAATCTTGTGCATTTTCCCGCTGCCTTTATTTAGATATGCACACTTTGGTGCGGAGACCTGCATGAAATCTTTGCTTAAAATCAGCATTCCTCTTTGCTATTGCTCCGGCTGTGTCATTAAGTCTTATGTTAAGAGTTAGTGAATTATCCTGTTAAAAAACGTTAAATCCTTATATTATAATAATATGCTGTTAACCTTAAGCAAACAGTACATCCCTAATATTGCCCCTGAAAAAGAACATTTACTCAACCTAAACTATTTATGTAATGAACTGCTACTTATTAACCGCTTGTTCTTTCGTAGTTGCCCTGTTTTTCAGCGGCTGTGAAAGTAAAAGTGAGCTTGAGCAAAAAGCTTATGACCCGAATAAACCTGTTGTCCTGACAAGTTTTTATCCGATGGAGGGTGGGGCAAAGGACAAAATTCTATTGGATGGTGAAAACTTCGGTTCCGACCCGGGCAAGATCAAAGTGTATTTCAACAATGCGCAGGCTTCTGTCATTTCCTCCAGTGGCGAGCGTATATACGCTATCGTACCCCGTCTTCCGGGAGATGACCCAAAGATTTCTGTTGTTATCGGGAAAGATTCAGTCGTTTACAACAATTCATTTACCTATCATATTCAGGCGCAGGTCAGTACAGTCACCGGGACAGGTGACAAAAACTTTTTGGCCGGTCCGCTTGATCAGGCACATGTATACGGCAAGTATCTGGATATGGATGCGCAGGGTAATTTATTTATGACCTGGCGTGACGGAGGTTCATTTGGTATTGCACGTATCAATGAGAAGGAAAATATCGTGACTCCTTTATATTCTGCAGCCTCTTCGCCTAACCCGTATGCCAATGGGGTAACAGTAGATCGTGCAACAGGTATTATGACCGTATCACACGAATCTGTGGCTGAAGTATTCTTCTCATTCGATCCCAGAGAAGCCTGGATATTGCGTCAGCGTAATGCACAATTCTCTGCCGCTGATTACGGTTCTATCGTGCAGGCCGACCGCTATGCTAACTTCGTTACCTTCTGTCCGTATGACGGACATCTGTATACCCGTTTTCGTGACGGAAAAGTAGCAAAAATCAATCCGGTTACTTATGCGGCTACTATCGTACATCAGGGACCTTACGGCTCCCAGTACGGACAGGCGATCAATCCGGCTAAACCATGGGAGCTCTATATCACCCTGCATTCCAACGCCAGTCCGAATACTTTTGCTCAGGGGATTTCGGTTTTAGATCTTCGTGATCCGAACGGTACAGGAGGGTTTAAACGTATCAATGCACCGGGAGGTTCAGGATTCCGGGACGGACCGGTAGCAGATGCTGTATTCAATTTTCCGAAAGATATCAAGTTTGACAGAGCCGGAAATATGTTTATCGCGGATTACGGCAATCATTGTATCCGTATGTTGTCTGCTGATGGTATCGTCTCTACAGTTGCCGGGCAGCCGACGAAAGCCGGTTATAAAGACGGAGGACCAGTCGAATCCCAGTTCAACCAACCCTGGGGAGTGGCCGTCAATGATCAGGGAGATATCTATATCGCCGATTGGAATAATGCACGCATCCGTAAACTAGTTATCGAATAATTAACCTATTACAATATCATGAAGATCATTCATTTTTTGTGTATGCTACCGTTATACCTGTGTTTTTCGGTCACGTATGCACAACAAACACAAGAACAAGAACAGCTAACGGTTGCGGGGAGTGTCGTTGATGACAAGGGGCAGCCGGTATCCAGTGTGTCGATTTATGTTAAGGATAAACCCACCGGGACTACTTCGACAGACGCAAAAGGTAAATTCAATATTAAAGCTATATACGGGGACAGACTAGTATTTACGAGTGTAGGATACGAAACGACAGAACATTTAGTAGTAGAATCTACCGCAAATCTGACTATAACATTACTGGAAAAAAGTACGAATATAGAGGAGGTTGTAGTCGTTGGTCTGGGCGCCCAGCAGCGGAAAATCAGCTCCGTAGGTGCCATTACGACTGTAGATGTAAAGCAATTGCAAAGTCCTGCTCCTTCTATCGCCAACTTATTAGGCGGACGTGCTGCGGGGGTTATTTCAATGCAGACTTCGGGTGAACCCGGAGCGAATATCGCTGACTTCTGGATACGTGGTATCGGTACCTTTGGTGCTAATGCCAAAGCACTTGTCCTTATCGACGGTCTTGAAGGCGATCTGAATACCATTGACCCGGCAGATGTGGAGAGCTTCTCCATTCTGAAGGATGCATCGGCTACTGCGGTATATGGTGTGAGGGGAGCCAACGGGGTCGTGTTAGTAACGACCAAACGCGGTACTGTAGACCGTATTCAGATAACCGGACGTGTCAATTCGACTATGTCCCGTCTCAGTCGCCTGCCTGAATATCTTCGCGCTTACGATTATGCATTGCTGGCTAATGAGGCTTCCGCTGTACGTGGCAGTGAGCCTTTATTCAACGATACGGAATTAGGTATTATAAAGTATAATCTGGATCCGGACATGTATCCGGATATCAGCTGGCAGGATGAAATCCTCAATAAAAACTTCTGGCGTCAGAGCTATTATACTTCTGGTCGCGGAGGATCTGAGGTTGCCCGTTATTTCCTGAGTCTTGGGGGTAACACCGAAACAGCAGCATACAAAGTGGACAAAAATTCTATTTACAGTTCCAATGTAGGCTACAACACCTACAATTACCGGGTGAATCTGGATATCAACCTGACCAAGACAACCAAAGTATTTTTAGGATCAGATGGATTTCTGTCGGACAAGAAAGAGCCCGGTATAGCCGATACGGACTTTATCTGGAAAACGCAGTCTACACTTACTCCGGTTTCTATTCCGATTCAATATTCCAACGGACTGTTACCGGGTGTAGGTAGCGGAGAACGTTCCTCGCCTTATGTAATGATTAACCGTACCGGTAGCTACAATCAGCAGATTTACAAGGGAAAAGTTACGCTGGCACTTGATCAGGATCTGAAAAGCTTGCTGGATGGATTGAAAATCCGTGCACAGGGAGCTTATGACCTTCACAGCTATTTTGCAGAGCGCAGGTGGATACAGCCTGCACTGTATGAAGCAACTGGTCGTAATCTGGACGGATCATTGATTATGGCTCAGAAAGTACAGGAAAGACCAGCAGCATATGTTAAAGGATTGAGACAATATCGCAAGTATCATTTTGAGTCTACACTAAATTATGATAAGAAATTTGGTGATGACCACCGTACATCGGCATTGCTTTATTATTACCTCAGTGATGCGAAAGATACCGATGATGCGACAAATAATCTTACCGCTATTCCGGTACGTTATCAGGGGGTGTCAAGCAGGTTTACCTATGGTTTCAGAGATACTTATTTATTGGATGTCAACTTTG
This sequence comes from Sphingobacterium spiritivorum ATCC 33861, assembly GCF_000143765.1. Classification (GTDB taxonomy): domain Bacteria; phylum Bacteroidota; class Bacteroidia; order Sphingobacteriales; family Sphingobacteriaceae; genus Sphingobacterium; species Sphingobacterium spiritivorum. The sequence goes on from NZ_GL379770.1 coordinate 457,747, forward strand.
GTTATACAGGTTCAGAAAACTTTCAGCCGGGGCGTCAATATGGTTTCTTTCCGTCCATTGCATTGGGTTGGGTACCTACCGGATACAAATTTGTACAGGAAGCAGCTCCCTGGTTAGACTATTTTAAAATCAGAGCATCTTATGGTACAGTGGGTAACGACCGTATTTCTAACGCCGTTCGCTTCCCTTATCTGACAAAGGCAGATATCTACGAAAGTAATGTCTGGGGAGTCGGAGGTATTGAAACCATTACAGAAACCCGTATAGGGGCAGATAATCTGGCATGGGAACGCGCGATCAAATCCAATGTGGGTATAGAAGGAAAACTGTTCAATAATAAGGTCGACTTTGTGATTGATTTTTTCCAGGATCAGCGTAATGGTATTTTCCAGCCACGCGTGCAGGTTCCGGATTATGTAGGGGTAATTTCCAATCCTTATGCCAATGTTGGCCGCATGAAAAGTTCCGGTGCTGACGGAAATATTACGTATACGACCAAGATCAATAACGATATGACGTTGACATTGCGTGGTAATTTTACGTATTCTAAAAATGTGGTGCAAAACTGGGAACAAGCTTATCTGGAGTACTCGTATCTGGAGTATAACGGCTATCCGTATAATTCTATCCGCGGATACCAGTCTCTGGGCTTGTTCAAAGATGAGGATGATATCAAGTATAGTCCTACGCAGAGTTTTGGAGCAGTATTACCGGGAGATATCAAGTATAAGGATGTGAATGGTGACGGTGTGATCAATACTTTGGACAAAGTGCCGTTGACACACAGTAACTACCCGCTGACGATGTACGGCTTTGGTGGAGAATTCCGCTACAAAAACCTTTCTCTTGGTGTGCTTTTCAAAGGAACGGGCAAAACTTCTTTCTTCTATGTGGGTCAACCGATGAATTATAAAGGGGTGGTTGAAAATACAGGTATGGGTTATATGCCTTTCTTCGGAGGAACGGACGGCAACCTGATCTCTCTGGTCAATGATCCTGCAAACCGATGGATTCCCCGGGATTATGCTTTAGAGCAGGGTATTGATTTATCTCTGGCTGAAAATCCAAACGCCCGTTTCCCACGTATGCAATACGGCAATAACAGCAACAACAGCCAGTTATCTACCTTCTGGCAGGGAGACGCACGCTATATCCGTTTACAGGAGGTCACACTGAGTTACAATGTGAGTCCGAAATTCCTTAAGCGTGTAGGGGTTAAATCCATGGATCTTCAGTTTGTCGGTAACAACCTGTATATCTGGGATAATGTCAAAATATTTGATCCGGAACAAGCTGCCTGGGGTGGACGTAAATATCCTATACCCTCGACCTATTCACTACAGGCCTATATTAATTTTTAGTAGTACAGATATAAATTAAAGACATGAAAACGTCAGTAATCATAAAAAGAATAATACAAGTCGCACTGGCTTTGCCGCTGTTGTTTATGGCAACATCCTGTAAAGATTATCTTAATATCGACAATTATTTTGATGACGAATTTAATATTGATTCGGCATTCACAAATACCCGGTATATGGAAGCCTACATGTGGGGAGCAGCGGCTATGTTCCCGGACGAATCCAATACCATCCGTAGTAATTATACACCGGGACCAATGGCAACCGATGAGGCTATAAACGGATTGACCGGAACGGGAACTACCAATATTTACTATGGGATGGACTTTGTTACCGGAAATATCACACCTGATTTTTACGGCGGACTTAATCAGTGGGGAAAATACTATAAGATTATCCGTAAAGCGAATACGATATTGAAAAATCTTGATTTGCCCAGGGATATGACTTATGCGGATCGTAACCGGATTGAAGGCTATACCCGTTTTATACGTGCCTATGCATACTACAATCTGATTATAGATTTCGGCCCTCCGATTTTGTTGGGGGATGATATCGTGAGTACCAATGAGACGATCGAATATTATGATCGTCCGAGAGCGACATATGATGAAGCGATGGAATATATCTGCAGCGAATTTGAAAAGGCTGCTGTACAGTTGCCTCTTGATGTCAGTTTACTGGATTTTGGTAAGCCGACCAAAGGAGCTGCATTTGCTTTAATTGCGCGTTTGCGGTTGATCCATGCCAGTCCGTTGTTTAATGGCGGCGCAGCAGCCAACTCCTATTATGGTAGCTGGGTACGTAAGACAGATGGTGTACACTATGTATCTCAGCAGTATAATGAAAGACGCTGGGCAGTGGCTGCTGCTGCAGCAAAGCGGGTGATGGATATGGGAAGGTACAAATTGTATACAGTGCCGGCCGACGAAAGAACTCCTGTACTGCCTGCCGGAGTTACCTCTGATCCTAATTTCTACGGGGTCTATCCTAACGGCGCTAAGGGAATTGATGCATTCAGATCGTATTCGGATGTATTTACCGGAGAAGCCGTAGCTTCTATTAACCCTGAATATATCTGGGGAAGAAATACCGCATACCTTAATACCAATTTGAATCAGGGTGCACTTCCTCCGACTTTGGGTGGCTGGGGACGTTTTTCCGTGACACAAAAAGTGGTAGATGCCTACCTGATGGATGACGGACGTACCAGAGAAGAGGCTCGGGGTGATACTTATTTTGAATCGGTTGCTGACCTCCCTGCTGGTGGAACATTTGCCGATCTCTTTACTACACAGTCACGCAATTTTTCAGGGTATCCAATGAATGCGGGTATATTCAAGATGTATGCCAACCGGGAGATGCGTTTCTATGCTTCTGTGGGTTTCAATGGTGCTGTATGGCAAGCTTTATCCAGTACTACACTGAATAACCATACTGCCAAATATTTCTATCAGGAGTCCGATGGCCGTGGAGGGGTATCGGCATCTTCACCTAACTATCCGCTTACCGGTTATGTGATCAAAAAATGGAACCATGCCTTTGACGCACTTACGGGTACAGGTGCGCGGATGATGCCTAAGGCATATCCGATTATCCGATACGCTGAAATGTTATTGTCTTATGCGGAAGCCATGAATAACCTTACCGGAAGTCATACCGTACAGGTCGGGGATCAGAGCTATACGCTTGGCCGTGATGAGAATGAGATCAAGACCTCTTTTAATATGGTGCGTTACCGCGCAGGCTTACCGGGCTTATCATCTGCTCAGCTTTCCAGTAAAGCGGAGGTGCAAAAACAGATTGAGCGTGAGCGTATGGTTGAATTCTTATGGGAGAACAGACGTTTTTATGATGTACGTCGCTGGGGTATGTATGAAGAGACCGAACGTGAACCTATCCGCGGTATGAATCCGGATGGTGCAACACGTGAGTCATTCTACAGAAGGGTTTCACCAGGTACTTCCTCATTTCTGACCCGTCAGGTGGATAAAAAATTGATCTGGGTACCTATACCACGTGCTGAGATGCGAAGATTGCCTTCACTGGATCAGAACCCGGGATATAATTAGGAATAAGCAACAGAAGAAGAAAATATACAGGTCTTCCGTTGTCCGTAAGGACAACGGAAGACCATAACGAAATATTTATGAAACAAAGTTTGATAGCAATACTTGCAATTTCGATCGTATTTGCTTCCTGTAAGGACAATGAAGTGTTCGAAAAGGAAATGTACAAAAATGAAGTAGCGTTAATCAGTTCTGATTATCACAATACCTTTAAAGAAGTTGTGCAGCTGACGGGTGAAGAGGTTATAGGATATGTAGCGGCATCTTCAGGAGGTACTCACGCACCGACAAAAGATCTGATTATCGGATTGGAAGAAGATTCAGCTCCTCTGGCAAAATATAACTTTGCAGTGTATGATAATGCAGAAGATCTGTATGCCAAATTACTACCTAAAGGAAAATATGATATCATGGATGATAAGATCGTGATCAAGGCAGGTGAACTGACCGGACGCACGATGATTAAATTACGTCCGGACGGATTATCTCCGGACTCGACCTACTTCATCGGACTAAAAGCAACTAATGGTTCCGGTGTGGAAATTAAGCCTACCAAAAGTACCATGTTGTATCAGGTGATTATTGAGAATGAGTTTGCATCGCAGGCAAAAAATTCAATGTATGCTATGGTCGGTTTTGCCAACGGTCTTGCCACAGCAGCAAATAAGCAGTTGTTTCCATTGACTACCAATAGTGTACGCATGGTGGCGGGAAGTGAAACCTTTGTCTCCAAGGTTCCTAATATTGAGAAAAATTGTCTTATTCTGGAAATGGACGAATTTAACAATGTGACCATTAAGCCGTACAAGGACATCAAGATTGTGCAGTTGAATAATGACCCGGCTTATCCCAATAAATTCAAAGTAGAAGAGTCTTTCGGTATGCGAACCAATGTGTTTCTGTTGTCTTACCAATATACAATAGGGAATGTCACGACCGTAATGAAGGAACGTGTAGAGATGCAGGTAAAATAAAAATATGAAACTCATGAAAACGAACAATTATTACAGCCTGAAGGCTCTGCCAAAAGCTATAATGGCCTTTTGTCTTAGCTTAACCATACTCTTTTCGTCCTGTAAAGATGAAAATGAAATAAACAATTTTTTAACACTTAAAGATAATCCTTCCAAAATGGAGGCCGCTGCAAACGGCTCATCTGCAACCTTTACCGTGCAGTCTGGAGGCAACTGGAAAGTTCAGCCCCTGCGCAAAGAACATTGGTTTAAGATAGATCCGGCAGAAGGAAGCGGAGATGGTACTTTTACGGTGACGGTAACTAAAAACAAGGATCAGGAGGTTCGTACGATGACTTTATTTTTTACGGTCAACGGACAGTTGCAAAGCAATGTGCTCAAAATTGAGCAGGCTGCAGCTACAACCGGAGAACAGCAAAAAGATCCTTACCTGAAAATTGATGGTATTTCGGAGAAGTTAGATGTTCCTGAAGCTGGTCTTACGGGGAACTATATTCTTCGTTCCACAGGAAAATGGAAAATAGCCCCTGAAGAGGGAGCGGATTGGCTGGAAATCTCTCCGGCAGAAGGTTCAGGTGATACACCTGTAACCATCCGGGTCAATAAAAATACAGATATTGAACGTACCGCAAATCTGCTCTTGTTTCTGGATGATGTACAGCAAGCCACTCCATTGACGGTTTATCAAAAGGGAGTGAAGTTACAGGTCGAGGGAGATGTTGTGTTAAATGAGAATTTCAACTGGTTAACGTATGGAAGTGAAATTTTTAGTGTAACCACCGGCGAAACAAGGATTGGCTCCTGGACTTCGGCCGAAGTCGCAAAAGGCTGGACAAGTACTGTCAATACGACTGAAGGAGGAGGAAGTTATGCTTCTATCTATGCACGTCCGGGGTTTATAAAATTGGGCCGGACGAATTACGGAGGGGATCTTATTTCTCCGAAACTTGCTAATGTACAACGCACAAAGAACCTGCTGGTGACGTTTAAAGCTGTGCGCTATGCCAGTGGTGACCACAATGTCCTTACTGCAGGTGTCAAAGGACCGGGAAAAGTGAGTGTAAGTGAGTTTAAAATCAACAATACACCTGCTACCAACTCCAATCTGGAATCTAGCCGGGCTTCCTGGAAAGCCCCCGAAGCAACGTATTCTTTTGTGATTACAGGGGCTACTTCCGAAACCCAGTTCTGGCTCTTGGGCGGCGCTTTTGACCAGCGTTCCGGTAACTGGCCGTCTACCGTAAACCGTATTTTTATTGATGATATCTTGGTTACGGTTACGAAATAAACAATGCAAACACATGTCTGATACGTTTTCAAAGCGGGAGACATGATTGAAAAGCTCTGACTTTCGTCAGAGCTTTTCATTTCTGGTCGGATGAGAGGGTGAATCTTGTCTATCGAAAACGTACGCTTGTGACACAATGGTATAAAGCTCAAGCACCGCTACGCTAATGCTTGCGCTATAAGAGGACTATAAAAGGTAACGCAAGTCAAAAATTACGGACTATCATCATCCACAGAAACAGAATTTTTGAGCATTTTTTGTAATTTAGCACACCTACAGAGGTTTTGCCTTAATGTTATTCAACAAACTATTAATGAAGAGAAAAATTAAAGATTATAGTATTCAGTTTATTAAAGAGATCATCCCTGTAATTGCAGGTATTCTGATCGCGCTTTTTATTGATAACTGGAATTCCGAACGAAAAGATAAAGCCTATATTAACCAGATATTTTCAACTATCCGGAGTGAACTTGTAGAATCTAAGGAAGATATTAAAGCGATTATTCCTAAACAAAGATCTTTAATCGATTCACTGGACTTTTATGCGAATAACAAGGATGTCGCTGTTTTGGATATTGTTATGCGATCCAAAGGAATATATATTCCAAAAGTTAAAATCAATGCCTGGAAATCTGTTTCTAACACCAAAATTGATTTAATCGATTATAAGAAAATAGCTACACTCTCCAATATTGAAGAATTAAAGCAAACGTTGAATGATAAGAGTGATTTTTTAATGGGTTTTCTGTATTCAAATATAAATCAGACAGATAAAAATACAAAGCAGACATTTAAAATGATCATTATGGATATTATTCAAACCGAAAAAACGATACAGGATCATATTGAAGTATTTGAAAAGGAATAAGGATTTATTGCTCATCCATTTCTTCATGCAGTTTTTTTACAGCACGCGTTTCATGTTCGATAAGCGGTATCAGTTCTTCTTCTGACAAAGAGGACGGAGCTGGCATAAACAGGACTTTAGACCCATCAGTAAACCGTCTGTATAGTATTCCGGCTCTTTGCATATGAAAGTCTGAGGTTATCACAACCAGAATATCAGGATTCAATTGTGAAGTCAGCTCTTTGGACAATTTAAAATCCTCTACAGTGTTTGTAGAAAGAGGCCCGTCTAAGATTGCAGTGTCAGGTATTCCTTTATTAACCAGATACTTCCTTGAATAGAAATAATTCTCTGGCGCAAGCATCCGCTTGTGCCTCCAAAATAAAAGCACAAGTAAGCTAAAAGAGGTTATCTTATGTCTTAAATGTAATAAAATATTGTTATATTCGGGTTTGTTGATTTTTATTTTTGATTATGGCTTTTGAATCTCTGTTTAATTGTAGAAGATTGTTATTATACTACGTTGCTGTTGTTTTTTTATTTCTTTCAGCCTGTTCTAAAGATACAGTAAAGCCAGAAACGGATAATAAGAATACAGATATTCATAAATATGAAATTCAGAAACTCAGCTATTTCCTCTCAGAAAACGATAAAATAGATACTGTAAAAGTTGGCTTTGCTGCTGAAGAGTTTAGTAATCCGTCTGCTGTACTTATAAATGTCTGGCACAAAGAAGTATTTGAGGATCTTGTCAAGACTTCCGTTTTTCAATTTGATAAAAATGGAAAAGAACTGCCCAAGGATTTTGATAAAGCATACTTTGAGGTGAGTGTACCCGAAATCTATTATGGTGACGGTAGATTTAGTTACTATACAGATCGGTTTTCACTGACAGATAGTTTACTAACAAAACCGTACAACCACCAGATGTCATTCTCCATGGGACTTAATATCCCGGCAAAATCAAAGCTAATTCTTGAAAAAACCATTGATAGGTATAATATTACCTGCTCCTTTGAATTAATCGTGAGAAATAAAAAATCAGGCGAACTATTTACGTTAAACGGAAAATGGAAAGGAGTTTTGCGTTATACCAATGAAAGTTTTAAAGTCAGTCAGAAAGATTTAGATTAATAGAAATTCACCCTTTTATCATTGTATACGCTAGCATCAGCTTGTGAGCAAAAGTAAAACAGGGTTAAATTGGATTATATTAGCAACCAATTGAATAAAAATAAAGACTGAAATAACTTATTTACATACTGAATGACACTTCTTTCGCTCCAGATATTATTCTTTTGTTTAATCCCGATAGGGGTTTTTATTTTAATCCGGGGCATACAACTAATCCGTAAAACCTTTAATGGTAAGATTGTACTGGAAATTCCGTACGTACAAAAAGCCGGAACCTTTGCAGTTACAAAAGCCGGAACCTTTTCTGTTTGGCAAAAAGGAGAAATATTTAAAAGAACACCCGTTGACAAATTCAGACTGCACATCTGTGAGAAATCAGAAAATCAGGAAATAAAATTAAATCCTTCATTACTGAGACCGCAAACAAATGATTTTTCGACCGGAAGAATGGAACTGTACCGGTTTTACGCTCCGGTTGGTAGCTATAGCGTAGAATTGAACGAAGGCAACACTGTATCCAACTTTGAAAGTGCAGTAACAAATGCGATCCCTCTTCCATCTGCTGACTTATCAAAGTATTCTATTCAAATAAGAGAATCACAATCGCTAATAGCCACTATTGTCGCTATTCCCATGATATTACTGGGTATATTTGGAACAGTTGGCGGACTTGTGTTAGGATTGTTAGCAGATCAGATACTAAAATAGCGTCACAGATTTTATGTCGGAAATAGAACCTGTCCTTCTCCGGCGCAAGCGTCCGCTTGTGACCTAAAACACAAAAAGTACAAGCACCGCTACGTTAAAGCTTGCGCTGGAAGAATGATCTTTAATAAGACGCTAAAGCTTCTCCGGCGCAAGCGTCCGCTTGTGACCTAAAACACAAAAAGTACAAGCACCGCTACGTTAAAGCTTGCGCTGGAAGAATGATCTTTAATAAGACGCTAAAGCTTCTCCGGCGCAAGCGTCCGTTTGTGACATAAGACACAAAAAGCACAAGCACCGCTACGCTAAAGCTTGCGCTAGAAGAATGATCTTTAATAAGACGCTAAATCTTCTCCGGCGCAAGCGTCCGCTTGTGACATAAGACACAAAAAGCACAAGCACCGCTACGCTAAAACTTGCGCTGGAAATGATTAATCTTTAAGGAGGCGTTAAATATTAAAAACCAACTACAACTAGTCTCTTGCACTTAAATTATAGTAACTTTACTGTTCATTACCTGCAAATTTCATATTGTATGCATAATAACGAAGTGCTTATGAAACTAATTGCTCCGAAAGCGCTGTCAAATGGAGATAAAGTTGCCACTATATCAATGTCATGGGGTGCTGCGGGCGAATTACCATATCGATATCTGAAAGGTAAGGAGCGCCTGAACCAAATTTTTAATCTTGAAGTTACCGAAACCAGACATGCATTACGTCCGGCCCAATGGATTTATAATAATCCGGAAGCGAGAGCTAACGATTTGATGGAAGCCTTTTCAGATCCTTCCGTCAAGGCTGTTATCTCAAATATTGGCGGAGATGACAGTATACGCATGCTAAAGTATATCGACCTGAATGTTATCAGAGATAATCCTAAGATATTTCTGGGGTTTTCAGATAGCACCATCACCCATTTTATCTGTCTTAAAGCCGGTTTAAGTTCCTTTTACGGAACGTCGCTTTTAGTTGGTTTTGCAGAAAATCAGGCCATGCATGACTATCAGATCAAAGATCTTCGGAAAACATTGTTTTCATCTTCCGCTATCGGGCAGATCCATCCCAATAAGGAAGGTTGGACAACAGAATTTCTGGATTGGTTTGATATTACACTGCAGGATGTAAAGAGAACATTATCTCCTGTTGATGACTGGAATTTTATACGAGGAACTACTACCGTGCAGGGTCGGTTGATCGGAGGTTGTATGGAGGTGCTGGAAATGCTCAAAGGAACCGATTACTGGCCGGCTCCTGAAGTATGGAAAGACAGCATTCTGTTTTTTGAAACTTCAGAAGATAAACCTAAGCCTGAATATATCAGATGGTGGCTAAGAAACTATGCCGCTACAGGAATACTCAAAAGCGCTAAAGGAATTATTTTTGGGAGACCTTATGACAATCTGTATACAGAGCAGTATGAAACCGAAATTTTGAAAGTACTGGATGAAGAGGGACTTTATGATATGCCGGTCATTACCCGTATGGATTTTGGTCATACCTGTCCTACTTTTACTATTCCTTACGGAAGATTAGCGGAGATCAATTGTCTGAATAAAACATTCTCGATACTGGAAAACGGCGTGAGCTGATCTCCATTGACAAAGAAAAGGGACATCATAAAAATAAAGAGCTTTTCCTTTATTTTGGCTTCTAAATGCCTTCGGAAATCCCTTTTTTATTTAATTTAGCAAACGTACTCAGCATGTATATGCCCATACCAAGACAAAAATACCTGAAATAAAAAATGAAATTCAAATCGCTTTCACAGACAAAGTATGTATGGATAATAATAATCCTGCTCTCCATCGTTGCCATAATATTTAAATCCAGCTACAGACAATATATCTATGCAAACCAGATCAATGATTTCGGAATTGCTGACGCTTCACCGAATTTTTTTGCAGGACTTATTCTGGTGATCTTCTATTTTACACAATACCAGAAAATAACCTTACAAAAGCACGCCATATTTACAGCAGTAGGACTTATAGGATATGAACTAATTCAGGGAACTGTTTTCAAAAACAACTACTTTGATTATAAAGATATCATCGCTTCTATTCTTGGAGCCTTTGCAGGCTATCTTGTATGTTCAGGATTTAAGTCATTCCCGGAGAATGAAAAGTAATTTTTAACTCCGGCAACCTGTAGCACCAGGAGTCTGTGAAAGGTCAACCCGCATTTGGAAAATTAATGTATCTTGCATATACGAAATTCGAAGTATCAGTTTATTAACACTATTTGATCAAGATTTCACTACTTATGATAAGATCTTACAGCACAAAGTTAGCCTGGACTATTGTTTTATTATTATGGGTCTGGAGGGCAGAAGCGCAATCCTTACCGCCCAATATTGTTGTCTTTTTTGTCGATGATCTGGGTTGGCAGGATATGTCTGAACCTTTCTATAAAGAGGTCACTCCGATAAATAAAAAATTTCATACACCAAATCTGGAAATACTGGCCAGAGAATCCGTGAAATTTACGAATGCTTATGCCACTCCTGTGTGTACCCCGTCACGTGTCAGTTTTCTGACAGGCTTAAATGCTGCCCGTCATCGGGTGACCAATTGGACACATCCTGTTGCCAATCGTCCGACTGATAATAAGGATGAAGTATTGTCTCCGCCGGACTGGAATATCAATGGCTTAAGTCCTGTACCGGATATTGAACATACCGTGTTTGCGACCCCATTACCGAAGCTGTTACGTGATCAGGGCTATTTTACCATTCATGTTGGTAAAGCACATTGGGGATCAGCCGGTACTCCCGGTGCCAGCCCGTTAAATCTGGGATTTATGGTAAATATTGCAGGGCATGCTGCAGGCCATCCGCAAAGCTATTATGGTGAACAAAATTATGGTAACCTCCCGGGCAAAACGAGTTATCAGGCTGTTCCTGACCTCATGGAATATTATGGAACACCTACATTTCTCACAGAAGCACTTACCAGAGATGCACTAAAGTCTTTGGAAGAGCCTCTTAAAAGAAAGCAGCCTGTCTTTTTAAACTTTTCCAATTATGCTGTTCATGTCCCTATACAGGCAGATCCCCGTTTTGTACAACGCTATCTGGATGCAGGGCTGGATAGTACGGAAGCGGCATATGCTTCTTTGGTAGAAGGGTACGATAAGAGTATAGGTGATATCGTCCGGTATTTAAAGGAGCATGATGCCTATGATAATACCGTTATCTTATTTGTCAGTGATAATGGAGGATTAAGCCTTACACCTGCGCGTTCAGGTGAAATTCATACCCAGAATCTGCCTTTGCGTGCCGGGAAAGGGTCGGTCTATGAGGGAGGTATAAGAATACCCTTGCTGATCAAAAATGTAAAGAGTCGTAAACCGAAAGAGGAAGATACACCTGTCATCATGGAAGATTTGTTTCCGAAAATACTGGAGATCGCAGGTGTACGGAATAGCAATATGGAACAAAAGCAGATAGACGGCCGGAGTGTATGTATTTTGCTGGAAGGTAAGGCCGATAATTCGTGGAAAGACAGAAATCTGATCTGGCATGTGCCTAATAAATGGATCAATACAGACGGACCCGGAATAAATTTTTTCTCCGCTATACGAAAAGGTGATTACAAACTGCTGTACGATATGAAAAGAGGAAAACTGGAACTTTATAATATAGCAGAAGATATAGGTGAAAAATACGATCTCAACTCAAAAATGAAATCCAAAACTATTGAATTGAGTAAGTTATTGTCGGATGAATTGCGAAATCGGGATGCGCAATTGCCTGTAGACAAACGGACAGGTCTTCCCGTAAAGTACCCGGATCAACTGTGATTTTATAATTCGTAATTTTCAAATAATAAAGGAGAGTAAATTATGCAAGAGTTTGAATTTATACAGAAATTAATAAAGACAGAACATGGATTTAAACCCTTTGAAGATGAAGCCAGAAAACTATGCGGATCGCACTCATTGGATGATTCAAAGAATATAGCTCTTGAACTTTTGAATCATGATTATTATCAGATCCGTTCTGTAGGAATCTTTATACTCGGTTTTATTGCTGCTGAAGATAAGACAGTTCTTTCTGTTTTAAAAGAAAGTGCCCGTAATGATGAAAGCTGGCAGGTTCAGGAGATCATTGCAAAAGCCTTTGATCAGTTCTGCCGGGACAATGGTTATGAACATTCGTTACCTGAGATCAAAGAATGGTTAAGTGAAAAGCACCCGAATATTTGCAGAGCAGTTACAGAAGGATTGAGAATCTGGACAAGCCGTCCTTACTTTAAAGATCATCCACAGGAAGCAATCCTACTTATCAGCCGGCATAAATCCAGTGATAGTGAATATCTTCGTAAATCGGTTGGGAATTCTTTACGGGATATCCGTAAAAAATATCCTGAACTTGTTGAAAAAGAAATTTCCAATTGGGATCTGTCAGATAGTAAAACAGCATTTACGCATAAGTATGTTCTGAAAAAACAATAGACACACAGCCAAGTATTCGTGTTAAATATTGCTGTATTAATTTTCCTGTTTTTGATCATTATGGCGTCATAATGAATGAAAAAATATTTCAGTGTAAACTGATTAATAAAATTAAATTACAATATTTGTGGTTAGGGAAATTTTCCGCCCGGAGAATCCTGCGACAACATTTTGTAAATAAGTTGTTTATTTAATACATAGCACACATAACTGTTATACTCCGGGCTTTCATTTTAACTTAAGAAGATTTGGAAATATTATTGGTAGAGGATGACAGCGCTGTAGTTTCGCTTATTCGTCGTGGATTGTCCGAATTGAATTTCAATATTTCAGTGGCACTCAACGGTCTTACTGGACTGGAAATGGCGGTTTCGGGCAATTATGACCTGATTATTCTTGATGTTATGCTTCCGGGAATGGACGGGCTAAGAGTTTGTCGCAATATCCGCCAGCAGAAGAAAAATGTTCCTATTCTTATACTTTCTGCGCTAGATCAGCCTGAAGATATTGTGGACGGATTCAAAAGCGATGCTGATGACTACCTCACCAAGCCCTTTAATATGGAAGAGCTGAAAGCCCGTGTCAGCAGATTCTCCAGAAAAATAGGGCAGACCAGCAGGGTCGAAGAAAATAACAACTTAGAGTTTGCCGATCTGATATTAGATTACAGCAGCAAGATTGCAAAACGTCAGGATGTAGATATTGCGCTGACAGCTACAGAATTTCGTCTGCTCGAATTTCTGATGAAAAACCAAAAGCGGGTCGTATCCAGGATAGATATTCTGGAAAGCGTATGGGGAATGGATTTCAATCTCAGTACCAATGTAGTAGATGTATACATCAATTACCTGCGCAATAAGATCGATAAAGGATATAATAAGAAATTATTACATACGGTAGTAGGGATGGGTTATGTTTTAAGAGAGATTGATGAGATTAAGAACTAAAATAATCCTTCTTTTTAACCTGATCTGCTGGACACTCATTATTGGGTTTGCCCTCTATATTTCTTATTTCACACGCGATAGTCTGCAGACCAAATTTTTTCACCGGCTGGAAGAGAATGCAAAAATTGTCGGAAAGCATACCGTTGAGAAAGCCGAACATATTAATGAGCTATACTATGAAGTGATGCGTCCTTATCTCCGTCAGCTGACTGAAGGAAAGGACTACATTATTCGCATAGATAAGGGCGAAAAACAAGTCAATACGAAACCCGATCTGCCTGTGCCTGCTGATTTTTATCAGGAAGTTATTTCATCAGGACAGGCGCAGTATATGGATAGAGATACGGCATATTTTGCCCTTTATTTTCAGGGGCCTCCTGCCGAAAAAGACCTTATTATTATTTCTTCAGGGCGGGACGATTACGGACTGGGTGAACAGGTCAGTCTGGACAGAACATTGATAAATGCTGGCTTGTTCAGTATAGTGATAGTAGCACTTATTTCCTATCTCTTTGCCCGGCACATTATCAAACCTATTGCCACCATCAATAAAGAAATCGATAAAATCAGCATTTCCAACCTTAACCTGAGGCTCGATAAACCCAATCAGGTCAATGATGAGGTATCCATGCTGGTTGACAGTTTTAACGATATGATCAGTCGTCTGGAGCTATCTGTCAAATCTCAAAAAAGTTTTATAGCAAATGCCTCTCATTCTTTTCGGACGCCGCTTACCATTATAAAAGGGGAGGCTGAACTTACTTTGCGCGACAAAAGTCTGGGTGAGGAATCGGTAAAGTCTTTGAAAAATATAATTGCAGAGACAGACAGCATTATCAGTATGATCAATAATCTGCTGATGATAGCACGATCCGGTTTGGAAGATAGCAAAAAGGACTACCATGTCGTACGTATGGATGAAGTGCTGTTCAAGGTGATCAGTTCCGAAAGACAGGCCGAAGACTATCAGTCTATCCATCTGGATTTTGAAGCCATGCCCGAAGACAGCGCTCTCATGGAAGTATACGGCAATTTTAATCTGCTGTTCATTGCGCTCAGCAATATTGTATCCAATGCCTGCAAGTATGGCAAAGATCTCGACGTCCGTATATCCTTAAGCTCCGTCAGGAATAATGTGATCATCAATATACAGGATCAGGGAATCGGGATACCCGATCAGGAACAGAAGTTTGTGTACGATTCCTTTTACAGAGCATCAAATGTCCAGAATATACACGGTACAGGTCTAGGATTATTGCTTGCCAAAAACATTATTGATCTTCACGACGGAGATCTGATACTCCATTCTAAAGAAGGAAAAGGAACACATGTGCGTGTGGTATTACCCGGAAACAAAACATTCTAAGACTATTCTAATCTCATTCTTATAAGTTTCTAAACTGGTAGAGGTATCCTTGTTACAATCAAGGTATCTCACTTCATTTATGAAACTTATTACATTTACAATTCTTTTTACAGGACTAATTCATCTGGTTTGCGCACAGCAAAATCGTACATCTTTGTTAAACCCTTCGGGTCAGGCAGAAAGTAAAGATGATTCCCTGCAGGCTGCAGAACCCGATCGTGCGCAACTTTTCAAGTTTGATGTCATGTTACGGACTGCTTTTGATGCAGACAATCTGGGAAAAGAAGAAGCGTTGAGCCGTTTCAATCTGGAAGAAGCCCGACTTCTGCTGCATGGTGACTATAATGATCGTTTGTCTTACAAAGTGCGTTTTCGGCTCAACAGATCTTTTTCACCTTTAGGACTCGACAATTCTTCCCAAGCGTTGGATTTTGCTTTTATAGAATACAAATTCGGCAAAAAACGCGACTGGTCCGTTACGCTTGGAAAGCAGAGCGCTATGGTAGGATCTTATGAATTTGAGAACAATCCTATCTACGAATTTATGTTTACCGATTATGTAGACCGCATATTGAATCTCTTTGTGGTCGGAGGTAAACTTGCCTATAATGTAAATCCGGATCATAGTTTTCATCTGCAGTTGTACAATACAGTCAACAATACCTTTGATACTCATCTGATAAATAATGGTTTTGTAATGGGAGATCTGAAGCGGGCCAAAGCTCCTGTAGGTGGATACTTTACCTGGGTAGGTTCATTTGCCGATAAGCGTCTTCAGACCAAATGGTCTTATAACCTGGCTCAGTTTGCGGAGGGAAGAGCTACTCAGGCTGTTTCACTGGCCAATAAATACAAGACAGATAATCAGATGATCTATCTGGACCTGCAATACTCGCATATGGGTGCGGATCATGCGCTTATTGCATCCAGAGCTATCAATGATTTCTATGCCCGGACAGGAGATCAGCGTCAGCTGGCTAAAAACGTGGTATACAAATCAGCAGTATTGCGTTATGATCAGTTTCTGGATGATAAATGGGAAGTCGCGCTGAAGGGAGCCATAGAAACTGCCGGAAGTAAAGATGACGAGACTGTCGGAAATGATTTCAGAACAAATTATACCTATTTCGTCGCCTTACAACATAAACCTTTTAAAAAACAGGATTTACGATTCTATGTAGGATACGTCGGCAATAGTGTGAAGTATGCCGATCGGATGGCTATGGACAAAACACAGTTCAATAGATTGACTGTCGGAGGATACTTTACCATCCCTGTCTATTAGAGGGTGGTCTACTAACTGAAAATCTTATTTTAATAATCAAAACAGCATGCATTTAACACCAAGAGAAACAGAAAAGTTAATGTTGCATCTAGCAGGAGAACTAGCAGCAAAGCGATTAAAACGAGGAGTGAAACTCAACTACCCGGAGAGTATTGCCTATATCAGTGCCGAACTAATGGAAAAAGCGCGGGATGGGAAAAGTGTTGCCGAACTGATGGAATGGGGCACCAGATTACTGAAAAGAAAACAGGTGATGGAAGGTGTTCCGGAGATGATACATGACGTACAGATTGAAGTTACATTTCCAGATGGAACCAAACTGGTGACCGTTCATAATCCTATCCGATAACATTAAAAAAACACATTTATGGTACCTGGAGAATACTTTTTGAAAGCTGGTGATATTAAAGCAAATGCCGGCTACAAGACAATACACGTAGTGGTGGCCAACACTGGCGATCGTCCGATACAGATCGGGTCGCACTATCATTTTTTTGAAGTGAACAAAGCATTACA
Source organism: Sphingobacterium spiritivorum ATCC 33861 (assembly GCF_000143765.1). Classification (GTDB taxonomy): domain Bacteria; phylum Bacteroidota; class Bacteroidia; order Sphingobacteriales; family Sphingobacteriaceae; genus Sphingobacterium; species Sphingobacterium spiritivorum. The sequence goes on from NZ_GL379770.1 coordinate 474,696, forward strand.
ATTTGACCGCGAAAAAGCCTTCGGTATGCGCCTGAATATTCCGGCAAGTACAGCGGTTCGCTTCGAACCCGGAGAAAAGAAAGAAGTCATTTTGGTAGAGATCGGCGGCGATAAAGAAATACATGGCTTCAACGGCCTGACCAATGGTAAATATACCAGTGAAAAGGTCAAATCTGCCGCAATTTCTAAAATGAAAAAACAACAGTTTAAATCATCTCAATAACTTTTTAAAAGAAACGTATTATGAGTGAATGGAATAGAAGAGACTGGATTAAGATCGTAGGTCTGGCTTCTGCAAGTATCGCTACGACTAAACTTAATGCCTTAGGTCTTGAAAAATTAGGACTTGATAAATCATCCATCCGTTATGATGAAGATGGTGCATTATACATCCCCCGACATAAATATGCCTCTCTTTTCGGGCCGACTACAGGTGATAAGGTACGTCTGGCAGATACCGAGCTGATGATCGAAATCGAAAAAGATTACGCAGTATACGGCGAAGAGAACAAGTTTGGCGGAGGTAAGACCATCCGTGACGGAATGGGACAGTCTGCACGTGCTTTGCGGGATGAGGATGTGTTGGATTTCTGTATCAACAATGTCATTATTATTGATCATTGGGGTATTGTAAAGGCCGATGTCGGTATCAAAGACGGTAAGATTGTAGGTGTTGGTAAGGCCGGTAATCCGGATGTACAGGATGGAGTTACCAAAGGTATGATCATCGGTCCGTCTACTGAAGTACACGGTGGGGCTGGTATGATCATGACAGCAGGAGGTATCGATACCCATATCCATTTTATCAGTCCGACACAAATCGAAACTGCTCTTTACAGTGGTGTGACTACCTTTATCGGAGGAGGAACAGGGCCTGCTGACGGTACCAATGCAACTACAGTTACATCCGGAAAATGGTTTATCCATAAAATGCTCGAAGCATTCGAAAATCTTCCGATCAATGTAGGTTTCTTTGGTAAAGGGAATGTGTCTACGACCAAACCCATTGAAGAACAGATTGAAGCAGGCGCATTAGGTGTCAAGATACACGAAGATTGGGGAGCTACACCGTCTACTATTGATGCCGCTCTAAAAGTAGCGGACAAGTATGATGTACAGGTGGCTATCCATACCGATACCCTGAATGAGGCAGGTTTTCTTGAAGATACTGTAGCCGCCATAGATGGTCGTGTGATCCACACCTTCCATACAGAAGGCGCCGGTGGAGGACATGCTCCGGATATTATCAAGATTGCGATGTATCCTAATATTCTTCCGGCTTCCACCAATCCGACAAAACCGTTTACAGTCAATACTGCAGAAGAACATCTGGACATGCTTATGGTATGTCACCATCTGGACAAGAATGTCAAAGAAGATCTTGCCTTTGCAGATTCCCGTATCCGTCCGCAGACCATTGCTGCAGAAGATATTTTACAGGATATGGGTGTATTCTCTATTATGAGTTCAGACAGTCAGGCTATGGGACGTGTAGGTGAAGTAATCTCCCGCACATTCCAGACCGCCCACAAAATGAAAGTACAACGTGGTCCGCTGGATCGTGACAGTGGTACCGGCAATGACAACTTCCGTGTGAAAAGATACATTTCCAAATTTACGATCAATCCGGCCAAAGCCCATGGTATCGATAAATATGTAGGTTCTATCGAACCCGGAAAATATGCCGATCTCATTCTTTGGAAACCTGAAATGTTTGGTGTAAAACCCGAAATGATTATCAAAGCAGGAATGGTTCTGGGTGCCAAAATGGGAGATGCCAATGCATCTATTCCTACACCTCAGCCAATTATATACCGTCAGATGTTCGGGAATTTCGGAAAAGCTGTGTCCAATATCTGTTTCAACTTTGTATCCAAAGTATCTATTGAAAACGGAACTATCGATTCCCTCAAACTGGCCAGAAAAAGTCTGCCGGTAGAAGGATGTCGTAAAGTGATGAAAAAGGATATGGTACATAATGATGCCACTCCGAATATTGTGGTAGATCCCGAAACATACAATGTAACTGTAGATGGCGTGTTAGCGACCTGTGAGCCTATGGGTGAACTTCCAATGGCGCAACGCTATTTTCTGTTCTGATGATTCGTGCACATAACATAGCAGGCAATATCTATGGTTCATCCCAATCGTTTGGAGGACTGGAAACCGATTATCTGGAACTGGAGTGGTATGAAGCTGACAAAGGTATTTTGCGCAGGTTTACAACCGGAGGGCGTGAGATAGGCTTTCGTAATCAGACGGCCCAATCCCTGGAAGATGGTGATGTGATCTTCAGTGATGCGTCCATATGCATTGTGATCCGGATTTTGCCTTGTCTGTGTTTAGTGATACATCCGGAAAATATGCTGGAAATGGCAAATGTTTGTTTCGAAATCGGAAACCGGCATTTGCCTGTTTCTATCCGCTCCTCATCCGAGGTCGTGATTGCTTATGAAGACCCTTTATATAGGTTATTTGTCAAGCAAGGTTATCATACCATAGTGGAGGATCGGGTATTACAGCAGACACAGACGTTGCGTATCCATGAGTGGACGCAAAAAACAAAATTTAAAATAACATTAGCAAGTAAGATAAATGAATCCTTTGTTGACCCTGCTGCAGATCAATGATTCTGTATTTCCAATAGGGAGTTTTACACATTCCTATGGATTGGAGACGTATATACACGAGCGTATCGTACACAACAGCACTACGGCACAAGAATATGCAGAATCCATGCTGAGACACAGCGTGTTTTACAATGATGCTGCATTTTTTCATCAGGCCTGGACCCTGTGTGAAGATAAGTTTAGCAAAGTTGCATTGCTGAAGCTGGATAATCTGGTTACCTCTCTCAAATCTCCTGCTGAAATCAGAGAAGCAAGCCGTAAGCTGGCTATTCGTTTTCTAAAAGTAGTAGAGAGTTTTAAGTCCGTAAAACGATGCCGGACTTATCTGGAGGCGATACAATCAGGAGAGGCCGGAGGACATTATGCGATTGCACTGGCAATGTATGCACAGTCCCAGCAAATAGCATATTCCGATGCGTTAAGTGCATTTTATTACAATACCCTCAATGGTATGGTCACCAACTGTGCCAAGCTCGTTCCCATCAGTCAGATGGACGGACAGAAAATGATGTTTAATCTTCAGGGATTGATACAGGAACTCGTCGGAAAACAAAAAAACATGGATCCTGATATGCTCGGCAACTGTTGCGTGGCGCAAGATGTACGCTGTATGCAGCATGAGAAACTTTATACCAGGATTTACATTTCATAAGAATAACAGATATGGATAGAAAATATGTGAAAATAGGAGTGGCCGGACCTGTAGGTTCAGGTAAGACCGCTCTGATAGAAAGACTGACCAGACAGATGGCTACGGATTACAGCATCTGCGTAGTGACCAATGATATATACACCCGTGAAGATGCACAGTTTCTGCAAAAAAACTCAACTCTTCCTGCAGAACGTATTTCAGGTGTAGAGACAGGAGGTTGTCCGCATACTGCAATACGCGAGGATGCTTCTATGAACATTGAAGCAGTAGAAGAGCTGGTTCAGCGTTTTCCAGATACGGAAATCGTATTTGTGGAAAGTGGAGGAGATAATCTTACCGCGACATTTAGTCCTGATCTGGCAGACATTACCATCTTCGTCATCGATGTGGCAGAGGGAGAAAAGATTCCACGTAAAGGTGGCCCGGGGATTACCCGTTCAGATCTGCTGCTGATTAATAAAATAGATCTTGCACCTTATGTGCATGCTGATCTGTCGGTCATGGAACGTGATGCAAAGCGTATGCGCGGAGAAAGACCGTTCATCTTTACCAATCTGATGACGCTCGAAGGACTGGAAGATGTCAAGAGCTGGATAAAAAAATATGCACTGTTAGAAAACTAGACCCCTGATGGAAAGTAGTATTAAGATCAATGTCGAAAGAGAGGGCACATACAGTGTGTTGAAGGAAAGTTATCATAATGCTCCTTACAAACTTACACATTATGGCGCTCCCCGGGCACAGGAGCATCTGGAGATGATCATTATGAGCGCCTCGCCCGGTATTATGGACGAAGATCACCTGGCTATTGATATCCGTGTCAAGAAAGATGCCTGTTTAAAGCTGTTTACACAGTCCTTCAATAAGCTGCATCCGATGAAAAAAGGAGCAACTCAGGATACGATAATCAAACTGGAAGCAAACAGTATACTGCAATACGTCCCGCATCCTGTTACTCCTTTCAAAGATGCCATCTTTCGTGCAACCAATCGTATTGATATGCAGGAGACGGCAACATTGATTTGGGGAGATATTATCAGTGCCGGCAGAATTTATATGAATGAAGCTTTCCAGTTTCAGAAAGTACACAGCCGTACAACACTGTACAGAGACGGGAAACTGATCTATACAGATAATCAATGCCTCATGCCACATGAGCAACCTGTCAGGAAGTTATTATTCTTCGAAGACTATACCCATCAGGCCGCTTTCATCTATTCAGGCCCGTTTGCAAAACAGATGAAAGAAGAATTTGATGAAATATTAGCCGGATCATATGAAGATATCACTTTCGGCTTTACATACTGTGCAGACAACAGCATTCTGTTGAGAGCACTCGGACACGATGGTGAATTGTTGTACAGCTTTCTGACGATGTTGTCACAAATGTGTTGGGAATTTACACAACATCAGCAGCAGTTGCTGATTAACGAAAGTGTAGTGCTGTCGCAAGAGACCCAGGAGGCTGGAGATACAGAAATTCCGGAGCCTAAAGCTCCGGCCGCAAAGAGAAAGAAAAGTAGAAAACAAGCGGCTGCTTAACATTACGACTATGCACGAAACCGGAATAGTACAAGAGATATTTGATACACTGCGGGAAGAGTACCCGGACCGTTATCAGGAAATCGTGAGAATCAGACTGGAAGCTGGACTATTAAGTAATATTCAGCCTATTCTGATACAAAATGCTTTTGAAGCCTATATTACGGGTGATACCTGGTTCAGAAATACAGAGCTGGAAGTAAAAGTTCTGCCCATACTGGCCTTTTGTGACAACTGTAAGAAGTCTTTTGAGGTCGTTTTTCACCGGTTTGTCTGTAGCTGCGGTATCACATCTGACAAGGTAATTCAAGGAGAAGAATTAAGAATAACACAGGTAACATTTAAAAATAACGAACATGAGTAATACAGCAATACCTAAAAGCAATCAAATGCCGGTAGGATCGGTACAATGCGAAAATACATCACTAAATCTATTAAAGGCCAACGATTTTGTGGCCAAAGCTATCCGCGAGCGATTAGCAGATATTTGTATTATTAATATCTGCTCCTCTCCGGGTAGTGGTAAGACCACGTTAATGCAGGAAACCGGTAAGCGTCTTGGAAAACAACTGAATATCGCTGTCCTGGTCGGAGACCCGGAAACAGAACGAGATGCTGTACGTATGCGCGAAGTTGGAATAAATGCATTACAGATCGTAACCGGAGGAATGTGCCATATAGAAGCGCAGATGATCCTGCAGGCATTAGACCATATCAATCTGGATAATGTGGATTTACTGTTTATAGAGAATGTAGGCAACCTGGTATGTCCTGCTGCGTTTGATCTGGGAGAAGATTATCGTGTAACATTGCTCGCGGCCACCGAAGGAGACGACAAACCCAAGAAATATGCACGGATGTTTTTGACGAGCGAGCTGATGGTCGTTTCAAAAGCGGATCTTTTGCCTCATGTACCATTCTCAGTAGATGCCGTAACCAAAGATGCACGCGAAGTCAATCCCAAACTGGAAGTCATTACGATCAGTAGTCTGAACGGAGAAGGTATGGATGAATGGTGTGCCTGGTTAAACGATAAAGTGGAAGAAAAGAAAGCGTCCAAAATAAAGCAATAGTCAGAATGCTTTATATTTCAGACAACAACTATACAGATATACCGTCGGGTATAGCAGAAGAACTTGTGTACATGGAATGGTATGAGGTACGAAAGACGCTCCTGGAGCGGGAAACTTCTACCGGAAGAATGATTCGTATACAGCGCGAATCCGGAGAATATCTCAATGAAGGGCAGGTCGTGCATCTGGACGACAATTATGCTGTCAGATTGTATATCAAACCTTGTGATTGCATTATACTGCATTCAAAGGATGCACAGATGGCAGGACAATTCTGCTTTGATGTCGGCAACCGGCACTTACCCGTTTTCTGTCTGAATGAAGCATCCTTTGCTGTGGCTTATGACGGCCGGTTGTATAGTGCATTATCCGCCAAATATACCGGGCATATTGAACTGACTTCAGCCCGGTTATTGCCTGATCAGGCTTTGCATATGTTCCGGAAAAATAAAATTTCAGTATGACAACTAGAAGAAAAACAGCCTGGCACCGGGTCAGTAGCTTTATTCTCCTGACATTGATTATTGCCTGCAGCAATCCCGGCGAAAAGAAACAAACAGCAGAAAAAATTTCGGCAGTAGATGCACGTGGTAAAGAGATCACACTGGAAACCTATGCACAGCGGGTTGTTGTGCTTTTTGAGCCCTTCGTCGATCAGATATATATGCTTAATGCAGGAGACAGGCTGGTTGGTATTCCGCAACAGATTTATCAGAATCCTTCTACCTACCATTTTCTGTCTTTACTTGATAAGCGTATTGCCCGTAAGCAAATTGTGACCCCTACTTTCGGAGGCCGGTCTACACATGTAGAGACATTGGTAGCCTTAGAAGCAGATCTTGCCATCGTATACGAACATGATAAAGAGACGATCGCTCAGCTCGAAGATCTTCATATTCCGGTATATGTCGTATCCAGCAGGGATAAAGATCATATCTATAATGAACTCGTCGGTGTAGGAACATTATTGGGGCGGGAACAGCGTGCTGAAGCGATTGTGGGATATGTGGAGCAGGAAGTGGAGAAAATGAAACTTCACGAAGATATAAAACGTAAGAAAGTGTACTATGCCTGGTCTAAAGGGCGTGTGTTTTCAACCTCCTGCAGAGGATCTCTTGTAGACTTGTCTATGCAGGTGTCTGGTGCCGAAAATGCCTGTCCGCTGACTCTGGAAGCACCGAATATCAGTGCTGAATCTCTTTACAAGTGGAATCCTGATCTTATTGTATTGTGGAATTCCAAATTACAGGATGTCTATAGTTTAAAAGAACTTGAAGCTGTGCCGGCAGTAATCGATAAGCAGGTGTACAACATGGAACCCACTTTTTACTACGATCCGCATACCGTCAAATTTCTTTTGTTTGCAAAACAGCTCCGGCAATGGTGCTATCCAACTTATTCTGAACAACAATTTAAAACTGAACTGCAGCAGACTTTAGCGTTTCTGTACAGTAAAAAGATCTGGGAAGACGAAATATGAAATTTTGGAAATTAAGTTTACTCATTTGTCTGCCTTTGCTAGTCCTGTTTTTCTCTCTCGCGTTAGGGAATACAGGATTTCTCCGTTTATCCGAACTGACGGATCTGGTGTATGCCGGTCTTGCTTCTTCGTTCGGATGGGAAGTCGCGGTAGTGGATTCCAGTATGGAAACCATTGTCTGGCAGGTCAGACTGCCACGTGTCTTGCTGACCTTTAGTGTCGGTGCATCGCTGACTGTGGCCGGAGGAGTACTGCAGGCGGTATTTCGTAATCCTATTGTGGATCCGTTTTCCTTGGGGATATCTTCAGGAGCTGCCTTTGGAGCCGCATTGTCTATGCTGGTATCTCTGATTCCGCTCAACCTCTCCGCTTTTTTATTTGGAGTGATGGCTGTCGCTATTACGTATTTTGTATCCTACAGCGGTGCAAAAGGATCATTAGTGACTATGGTGCTTGCCGGAATGATTATCTCAGGAGTATTTACGGCTTTCCTTACCATTTTACAGTATCTGAGTGATCCCTACAAGTTGCAGGCTATCGTTCAATGGACTATGGGGAATCTGCATACCGCTTCCTGGTCAAAACTAAAGGTTGCCATTCTACCCATACTTCTGGGGCTTGGAATAATCATCCTCTTCCGCTGGAAACTCAATCTTCTTGCACTGGGCGATCAGGAGGCACTTGCGGTAGGTGTCAATCCCAAAATCATCAAACTTATTATGATAGGTGCAGCCACCATGATCACCGCTTCGGCAGTCGCTGCGGTTGGCATGATCAGTCTCTTCGGACTGATTGTGCCTCATATCAGCCGGATGCTTTTCGGGCCGAGTAACAGTATAGGGGTATGGGCCAATATCAGTATCGGAGGTACTTTTCTGTTGCTGATTGATGATTTTTCACGTACACTGTTACCCTTTGAAATTCCGGTAGGTGTATTTACCATGATGCTGGGCACTCCGCTATTTATTTACCTGATGCGTAAAAACGCTATAAACTGGAACGGATAATGGAAGCAATCGAAATCAGAAATTTAGCTTTTCACTACGGAAAACAAGCTGTGCTTGACGGACTGCGGGCCACATTCTACAAAGGTGAGCTGTCAGTTATCCTGGGACGCAACGGAAGCGGTAAATCTACCTTGTTTAATATTCTGGCCGGAGTACAACGCGAATATCAGGGACAGATACATATCAATGGGGTGGAACGACGTGCAATTAAAGTCGGTAATGCCAACGGCATCAGACTGGGTTTTATGACACAGTTTCACCAGACCAATTTCCCCTTTTCCGTATATGATGTGGTAATGACAGGTCGTGCGTCTTTTTCAAGGTTTTCACCAAAAGAGGAAGACAGAGAGCAGGTTCGAAACGTGTTAAAAAGATTTGAGCTTTGGAAATACAAAGACAAGCCGTATACACGGCTTTCCGGAGGGGAACGACAATTGGTGCTTTTGTGTCGGGTATTAGTTCAGGATCCGGATATTATTCTGCTGGACGAACCGACCAATCATCTGGATCTCCACTATCAGGTAGCGGTACTGGATAACCTTAAAAAACTGGTCGAAGAAGGCAAAACCGTGATTTGTATTATGCATGATCCTAATCTTGCGTTTCTCTACGGAGATCGTTTTTTTCTCATGCAACAGCAAGTCATCACCAGTCTGGAAGGGAAAAATACAGATAGTATTCATCATTTATTAGAACAGGCTTATCAGGTGCGTTTAGAGCAGATTCCGCACCGGGGCAAAATAATAATTCTACCCGATCCTCAGCACCATTATGAATAAAGATTTGATCATAAAGCGTGTTTCAGAACAGGATATAGATGAACTGATCACCTACGTGTCACAAGCCCGTAAACTACTATTTCCCATGTTAGACCATCGCAAAATGCCACACGATCTGCAATATTTTGCACAGACCTATATCCATAGCCCGGTTGGTGCATTTCTGGAAGCACGCGACCATAGAGGAGACCTTATGGCTGTGATCGGAATGATGACTTATGATCAACGCTTTCCTTTTCTTCATTTAGAACAGGAAAATACTGTAGAAGTCGTGCGCTTATATGTGAATCCCAAAGGACGGAGAAAAGGCATAGCCACTGCACTGTTTCAGGAATTAGTAGAAGTTGCAAAGGCACAGGCTGTGTCAACTTTGTACCTGCATACCCATCCGTTCCTCACAGGCGCATACGAATTTTGGTTACAATGCGGCTTTCAGACACTTGTCCGGAAAGATCATAGCGGTTTCGCTACTATCCATATGAAATGTGAGCTCTAATACTACACTATCAGACAATTGAAGTTCTAATACAGACAATTATGCATATATTAAAATATACTTTTTACACCGTCATCCTTTTATGCTGCATACTAAACGGACAGGTATTTGCACAGACAGAGCCCATTATATTCGGAAAAGTAACGGATACAGAAGGAAAGGGCCTTCGGGGAATTACTATTGCCCTCAAATCGAAAGAACTGCTTCAGACAAATAGCGATGGTACTTTCCGGCTTCCGGCCACAGTGAAGTTTCCTGCAACACTCTATTTCCGGGCGGTAGGTTATAAGACCATTTCAGTATCCGTAGATCAACTAAACTGGAATAACAAAAGCGGACTTATTGTACAATTGTTTCCGGTCAGTGTAGAGGTGGATGAAGTGCTCGTCACTGGCAGACGTAACAATTCTTATCTTATTAATACAACCGAACTGGGAGGTAAATTTTCAGGTTCACTCAAAGATCTGCCACAATCCATATCACTGGTCAGTAAAGAATTTATGGAAGATAAGCAGGCCTTTGTGATTACGGATGTCGTACAGGATCTGGCAGGCGTCAATCAGGCTTCAGCCTATGACGATCTCACCATTCGTGGATTTAACAGCGGCTATACCAGCGGCATGCGACTGGTCAATGGTATGCGTTCAGGATACGGTTACGGTACCAGTTTCTGGCGTACTCCGCTTACTGTCAATCTGGAGAGCATAGAGGTATTGAAAGGTCCCGGAGCATCCCTGTTCGGAGATATTACTCCCGGCGGAACCATTAATATGGTTACTAAGAAACCGTTAGAAAAGAAACATACGAGCATTAATTTTGCAATAGGAAGTTTCCAGACCTACCGGTCTACGCTGGATATTGGCGGACCACTTGACTCTGCTGAAAGGGTACTTTACAGACTGAATGTAGGGTATGAAAATTCCAGAACCTTCAGAGATGTTAATCAGCGAAAGAGTATACTTGTTGCTCCTTCATTCAGCTTTCGTCCGGCAGAAGGAACCACGCTTGATGTTGATCTGACCTATGACAATTTTGATGGTTATCTGGATCGCGGATTAGGTATACGCAACAATGATTTCTATGCACAGTCCCGGTCGTTCAATGTGAGCCAGCCAACCGATTTCTTTAAAACAAATTTTCTTACGCTGTCTGCTCGGCTCAATCAGCAGCTTACCGAAGATTTGTCTCTTCATGTGAACTATATGAAGTCGATCTATAAAGAAAAATTAAATGAATTTCGCACACTGAATACCTACGCTAATCCGCCACAGAATACGGTGATGAACATGCGCTTCCAATCCAAGCAGATCACCGATTATACAGATAATCTGGTCAGTTATCTGCGTTATGCACTGGATCGGCCGGAACACCAGCATCAGTTGGTTCTCGGAGTAGATTATGCGCAATATCATGGAGATAAAGACAATATCCTGCGTGAATCCCGTAGCCGGATGTTGAATGGTAAAGAGGTACCTCTTACTATAGATCTGGAGAATCCCAACCGGGAAGTCATAGATATCTCTTCCTACATCTGGCGTCCGCAGGCAGAATTCCCGTTTCTCAACCCTTACCAAAGTCTGGGATTCTATATACAGGATCAGGTAACTGTGGGCGAACGCCTTCATGTGGTGCTGGGATTACGTCATGAATATTACCGTTCCAGCAGTGCAGACCTGAAAGAATCGTTCAAAACCAAACAAAATGCCTGGTTACCACGATTGGGAATGACTTACAAAATTAATGAGCAGGTCAACTATTTTGCCAGCTATTCACAAGGCTATGTGCCCGTAGGAGCAGATTTTATCTACAATTATGAAAACTATGGGGCAGATCGTCCTTTCAATCCCGAACGAAGTTTTCAGGTAGAGACAGGATTAAAGACCGGATTCTTTAAGAACAACCTGCAAACCGAATTGTCCGTATTTCATATCGGGCGAGAGAATATGCTTATTGCTACCGGAGGTGTATCCGACAGCGGACTGCCGATCTACCGTCAATCCGGCCAGGTAATCTCCCGCGGAGTAGAACTCGACTTCAGAGGGCAGATCAGTAAAGAGTTTCAGGTGATGGCCAACTATAGTTTTAACCATACAGAAGTAAAATCATCCTCATTAGCCGAAGAAGAAGGACTGCCTTTGAGCAATGCCCCTAAAAATATGGCAGGTATGTGGCTGAAGTATATATTTTCCCGATATGCAGTCAAAGGTCTGGGTTTTGGAGCAGGTGTATACTATGTAGATCAGCGTCGAATGGATAATGCTGCACGTAAAGACGAAAATGGAAATGGCGTATGGGATATGTGGCCATCATATACCACAGTGAATACTGCGGTGTACTATCATCTGAGGGGAATGCGTTTTACTGCGAATATCAACAATGTATTTGATAAATATTATTATCTCGGAGGATTCGATTATACCAGAGGATTTATAGGCACTCCGCGGAACTTTATGCTGTCGGTAGGGTTTAATTTATAAGTTTTTCAATATCAGGCTATCCCTCCCGACTGGCGCGAGCGTCATGCTCGTGCCTGAATAAAAATAATGCAATGCGTCAGTTGGCGGGGACGCCAACTGCTTAAAAAGGAGAGAATAGTAGTTCGCTAAAGATCCTGGTAAGAGATTCTGGATTTTTGATTTAAGAGGATGTTTGTATATTTAGATGCAGAGCTAATTCAAATGAAAGCGATGTAAGATCAAAAAACAGAAAATGAAAATATACTCCACTATACTATCCATTATACTGCTTACCATGTTATCCATAAAGACATATGCACAAGAAAAGCAAACCTACTGGAAACCCGAAAATGTAACAAAAGTCAATAATAAATCCATGTGGGGAATTACGCTGGCTTATATGGATATGATTGCAGAAATGCGGATACATCTTTCTGAAAGCAAAGATGTACTCTACTTTTCTTACCCTTATGAAAAGATAATCAAGATATCTGATCTTAAGTCATTAACCGATTGCAGATTGAAGAATACAGGAGAACTGCTGGATAGTGTATATGAGGTAGCTATTGAAAAAGATACTTTAAAGATTAAATTTAATTATATCGGTACAGCAGATAAAGATAATCGTTTTTCATTAAATATGATACCTGTAAAACAGGATGAATATAACAGCGAGGTAGAACGTCTGAAAAAACATAAAGAGGACATCCTTTCAAAAATCAAAACAATTGATTTATCCGCTCTTAACCTTGAGTGGACCTTGCCGGATTATTTCAAAGAAAAAGGGTTGTCAGATTTAAATCCGGTTCAATTAGCTGAGGAACTGGCAGAAGTAAACGATGGATTTAGAATAACATCAGATAGAATAGTGTTGACAAAGGACAAAAACAAAATCGAATACAACAATTATGGTGTTGAAAACATAAACCGTATAGGCTTACCTGCGGCCCGTATCCATACTGTAAATTTTGATAATATAGAATTTGTCAGTAGTACCTCTGCTCATAAGGCGGATGCAATTATAATTGCTCAGAATACTATGGGAAAGTCTGAAATCAAGAATCTTTTCAATAGCATTTCCGAAAAACTAGCAGGAGATTCATTAGCACAATTTGGGCTTCCCGTGCTGTACGATGATAAGACTTCCCTTGGCATACATAGTTTTTTTGCGGTCAGCTGGACTGGGAAAGATAAAGTAGTGAGGCTAGCTATAGATAATGTGCCGGATGATTTGTTTGATAAGGAAATTGACAATGATATAGCTCTCCCTGAAACATATAATGCTGCAGATATAAATAAGGTGCTTCGGCATTATCTAGATTTGATACCCACATCTCGTGTCCGGGTATTTATTGTGTCAAAAGAATTTGATGAGATACAGCATTTAAAGGAAAACAGAATGGATGGATTGACTCACGGAAATATAAGAGATCATGTTTTCAAATGGAAGTATTACCATGAACTGTGGGATGACGAAGAATAATTGTTTTGCAGCTTACAATAATAAAATCAATATAAAAACAACAACAAAGGGACTATACCACAAGGGTAAAGTCTCTTTGTTGTTTATAACTCAAATCAGGGATGAGGAGTAATCCTCGAAAAGACATAAAACATCTCTGTTGCTATTTTCAGACTAGACTCTTCATATACTTCATCCTGTTGATCAGAGCCATCGGCCAGTTTCGGATCGTCATAGGGTAAAGCTATTCTTTTTTCAGCTCCGGCGATAAAAGGGCAGTCAATGTCCGCCTGTGAACAGGTCATTACCCCTGCAAATGGAGACATAGGATTAAACGGGTTGTCATATGTTTTTGAAAAACCGATTACGGGTAGCGCATTTGCATTATATTTTACAGCATATACCGGATTGTTTCCGTCAGTAATTTTATAAACCTGAAATCCCTGCTTACGCAGTATTGCTATTACCTTTGGATATAGGGCTGTTGTTTCTGTTCCTCCTGAATAGCAGCTTATATTCGGAATTTTGTAATAAGCTGCCATTGTCTGTGCCCATATCTGTGCCAACTGACTTCTGCGTGAATTATGGGTGCAGATAAAATGGAGGTTGATCTGCCGTTGATGATTGACCTGCTGTTGAACATAATCTATTAATGCCTGCAAACGATCCTTTGCTGCATCTGTCATAAACCGTTCTTTTTCTACATGCTGAATAGTAGAATATAACTCCGGATACATATTCTGTATAAAAATTAGCAACAACCTGAATCCGGACTACATCCCGAATTGTTCAACTGCGATAAAGCAATCTTTGGTTTGCTGTCAGGAATACCGCAGGCATCCTGAGCCAGGCAGGAAGTCGTTTTATTTCTTAAAACAAAGGTTTTCCCGTTGAAGTCCAGATCATATTTGCCTATAGTTCCCGCTTGGTATTCGACTTCTATTTCTGCATCCTCTATGCCCAGTTTCTCTTCTGAAAGCTGAATAATATGTAATAGTTTGCCAGGTTTTAGTCTGTGTTCGTAGTCATCGGCATTCCATAGCTGAAAACTTACCGTCTTTTCATTACGTTGCACACCACCGCAATCGATAAAGTTTTTAATAATCTGCCCGACTTCAGTTACATGAAAATGTTCAGGGACAAAAGTTCCGTCTTCCAATTGAAATTCAACGTTGTTCAGTGAGGGTAGAATTTCCTTAATGTTTGATAGTTTCATAAGAATCGTATTTTAAAGTTAATTGTTTATTATTGTTATATCGCAATATAACGATACGTTTGGATAAAAAAATGCTTTTAACAGCATTGTTTGACAGCTACGTCCTGATTGAAGAATATATTGAACTGTTGTTGGAAATGTTTCCATACTTTTTCCTCTATGCAGTAACACACAGATTTTCCTTCAATTGAACCTTTTATAATACCCATATTTTTCAATTCCTTGAGATGTTGAGAGATTGTAGCTTGTGCCAGTCCTAATTCATCAACAAGGTCATTACAGATACAGGTCTTTTGATCAATAATATATTGCAGGATAGCAATACGCGCAGGATGACCCAGTACTTTGAATAAGGAAGCCAGCTTATTCTGCTCGTCAGTAAATATTTCTGTCTTAGTGATACCCATATTATCAGTATTAATATCGCAATATTACGATATTAAAGCTAATAAACAAAACTATTCTGAATTTTTATTTTTTTTAATGTGTATGATCAAGCAATATTCTAGGGGGAGTGACGGATAAGCTGCTTGGGATAATCATAAGATATTCTATCTGTTCAGTATTATTAAGGAGTGTTTTGGATATTGTGATTCGCCACAAACAAATAGCTGCTGTGAGAAGGATAGCAGAGGCTGAAAACTTTCAGTTAGCAGCTAATTGCTCACATTATTTATTTGTAGACCAGCAGGTCCTTTTTATATCCTTTGTGCAGCAAAATATTCGGTAAACTTATTAATGGGAATCAGGATGAGTTTTTATAGTGCGATTATAATTTTAAGTATTGCCGATAAAAAGTAAGGCAGGATTTTAGAATCAACAAAATATTAGAATTGCCTTTAATAACTTGCTTTTATCGTAATTTATTCTCTATTTTGATTTTGCTAAACCAGACCTGAATATGGGAAGAATCACACTTTTTAATGAAAAGAATCTGCTTCTGAAATTAAAGAATGGAGACAGGCATGCTTTTGAGCAACTTTATCATTTTTATAAAAATCATATTACAGGTCATCTTTTCTATATTTTCAAATCAGAAGAGTTAACACAAGACGTGACACAGGAAACATTTATTACCGTGTGGGAAAACCGTTTTCAACTTCATGCAGATAAATCATTCAAATCATACTTATACACTATTGCTACAAATAAGGCATATGATCTCCTTCGCAAAGCTAATCTTGACAAACAGCTTTATGACAAGGTTTCATCCTTTATAGATAGCTCGTCGGATGAGATTTACGAAACCCTTTTTGTCAAACAACGCTCTGAACAGCTCCATCAGATCTTAGCTCAATTACCCAGTCAGCAGCGGCTAGTGTTTCAGATGGCTAAGTTAGATGGCTATAGTTATGAGGAAATTGCCAGAGCTCTTGGTATTAGCCAGCATACAGTTAATACACATATCAAACGAGCCAATATTTTTCTGAAAAATCAAATTCTCAAATCACCGGAATTGTTTGTGCTTATATATGCCCTTTTTTTAGAAATGGGTTGAAGAGTTGATGTCAAATTTTAAAAAGTCGACCCTTTTTAAAAAATTATTTGCCTGTAAATCAGGATTTTAATTCTTTTTTTAGAATCTATGTACCTTGTTTTTTTCGCCCAATCGTATTAGTGCTTAAAGTAAGGAGGGAAGTTGAATTCCAAAGACCAGTTAATAACCGCGTTATTTAGAAAATATCTTCAAGGTAACGTTACAGAGACCGAACTAAATGAACTGCTGAAGTATTTCGGACTGGTAGAGCATTCCACACTATTGAAAGAACTTATTCTAAATCAATTGCAGACAGAGATACCTGCCTCTGTTTCTATGGATCAGATCGATCTTTTGACTGCAAAAATAGATATTGGGGTTCTGAACCACATAAATTCCGGCTATAAGTCGACACTAAAACGGAAGATAGTCTGGCTCACTGCTGCGTTCCTGATAATGGTTGGCAGTTTTTCGTATATAGTTTGGAAAACTTCAGTAACTGTTCCCAAAGGTATAGAAGCTGCAGCAAATATCCTTCCGGGGACTAATCGTGCTGTTGTAACTTTTGATAATTCCAAATCAATAAATCTGAGTGAGTCACAATCTGTGCTTATCAATAAACATAATACAATAGGATATGAAAACGGTGAATCAATATTAGTGTCGGATTCTGTGAAATGGGTCAGTATTGCCACTCCGAGAGCAGGCCAGTATCAGGTCATTCTGGAAGACGGTACACGAATATGGCTGAATGCCGATTCTAAAGTAAGGTATCCTTCAAGGTTTTCCGGCGATGAGAGAAGGATTTTCGTAGAGGGAGAAGTTTATTTGGAAGTGGCTCACAATCAGAAAAGAAAGAAGTTTGTGGTAGAAACTGATAGACAAATTATTCAGGTGCTTGGTACAAAATTTAATGTCCGTACTTACCATGATGCAGCCTTTCAGGCTACAACATTACTGGAAGGGGCGGTTAACATAGAAAGTAAAAAAACAAATTTTGTAAGTCGACTATATCCGGGGCAGCAGGCGAGGACCGATATGTCCGGCAATAACCAGATAGTGAAAGTGGATGCGGAAGATTACGCGGCATGGACAGAAGAACTCATCGTTTTGAATAACCTGAATCTTGATGAGGTAATAAAAGAACTGGAGCGATGGTACGATGTAAATTTTGACCCTGTACCTGCCGCACTTGGCAGAAAAAAAGTATTCGGATCACTTAAGCGTAACCTGCCACTCAGAGATGTTTTGAAAGCTCTTGAAAGTAGCTATGATATTCATTTTACTGTTAACGAAAGGAGGATCGGAATAAAAAAAAGAACCTGAAAATCTGTTGTACAATGAAAGAAGAGCTGAAATATTCCAGTATTCCAGCTCCATGACAGGCTAATTGTACAATATAACTGCTTATTATTAACCATTAACCTTTACTAATTTATGAAAAAAATTACGCATACCCAACAGTGGCATGGTGATAGACCGTGCCGGGGTATATTTTTTAAAATTCTGTATATGAAGTTAACTTTATTCTTTTCCCTTTTTTTCTGTTTACAGGTATTCGGGAGTACAGAAGCCCAGAATATCAGTCTTGATGTAAGAGCTGCTTCCGTCAAATCGGTTTTACGCACTATACAGAAACAGACTGGGTTTTCCTATGTGATCCCGGAGCACCTTCTGGATAAAAGCAACCCCATTACCATTCAGATAAAAGACAAGCCTTTGGATAAGGCTCTGGGTCTCTTGATTGTAAATCAGCCTTTTCAGTACGCAATAAGTAATAAAGTAATTGTGTTCAAAGAGAAAGCAAGTACAGTCGCAGCTGCTACTGTACCAAAAGAGTACAGATCCCAACAGATAAAGCTGAGTGGTCAGGTTGTAGATGAGGACGGTAATCCATTGTCAGGTGTAAGTATCACGATTAAGGGAGATACACGTGCGGTGGTGACGGATCTGAAAGGAAATTTCTCAATAGATGTGAAATCTACCGATCAGATTGTAGTTACTTTTTTAGGCATGGAGTCTCAGACAATTGCTGTTGAAGATCAAAGGAGAATCAGAATCGTGATGAAAGCCCTTCCGGATGAGTTGGATGAGGTGACAGTAATCGGATACGGACAGCAGAAAAAGGAAAGTATTGTATCTTCTCTCAGTACAGTAGGGCCTAAAGAGCTCACGATCAAACAACGAAACTTACGTAACATACTAGCTGGTCAGCTGGCAGGTGTTATCGCTGTACAGCGTAGTGGTGAACCTGGTAATGATGCCGCTGCTTTCTTTATCCGCGGACAGAGTTCCTATGCAGGAGGTAACTCACCACTTGTCCTGGTAGATGGTGTTCCCAGACGTATGGACGATATTGATGTGGAAGAAATTGAGACATTCACGGTATTGAAAGATGCTGCCGCTACCTCAGTCTATGGTGCTGAAGGTGCGAATGGGGTGGTATTGATCACATCGAAAAGAGGAAAAGTGCAGAAAACAATTGCCAATTTCACTGCTCAGAGCAGTGTCATGACACCCCAGAGAATGATGAAATTAATGGATTCATATACGTATCTCTCCTTATTCAATGAGGCACTGTGGAATGATCAGGGAAATCCGAATAAGGATGTTTTTCAGCCACAGATTACAAACGAGAAGCTGGAAAAATACCGAACAGGAGAAGATCCGGATCTCTATCCCTCTGTAAA
Source organism: Sphingobacterium spiritivorum ATCC 33861 (assembly GCF_000143765.1). Lineage (GTDB taxonomy): Bacteria > Bacteroidota > Bacteroidia > Sphingobacteriales > Sphingobacteriaceae > Sphingobacterium > Sphingobacterium spiritivorum. The sequence goes on from NZ_GL379770.1 coordinate 493,656, forward strand.
CTGGATGGATCTGTTAAGATCGAATACACAGAGTTCAAGATATACGGTAAATTTTCGCGGAGGTTCTGATAAAGTTCGTTTCTTCACTTCAGGAGCATACTTTAAGGAAAATGGGATTTTCAAATCCAATGCGTTGGAAAATTACAACTCCAATATCGGTCTGGACCGGTTCAATCTGCGGTCCAATGTCGATATGCATTTGAGTAATTCCACACAATTATCGGTAGATATGAGCGGACAGTATCTGCGTAAGAATCAGCCCGGATTTACATCGGATGATATCTTCGCTTTTATAAGTCATTATCCGGTACATATGATCCCGATGGTCTATTCGGATGGTACTGCATCAGATCATGGAGCTGTAGGTGCGTTGACGGTTAATCAGCCGTATAATATGATCAACAACAGTGGATATAGTAAGACATGGAGCGGATATCTGCAAACCAAGGTCGCATTGAAACAGGATCTGAAGTTTATAACGGAGGGACTATATGCCAATGGAGTGGTGAGTTTTGATGCAGATTTTTACTCAACCCTACTGAGATCCAAAACTCCGAATACTTTTTTTGCCTTAGGGCGTAATACAGACGGAACCCTCAATAAGAGAACAATCAAACCGGGATCGGCATTGGGAAATCCATATCAGGTTCAGGGAGGAGATAATGTCGGCGGTTCAAAAAATATATACCTGGAAGGATCGCTTAATTATAAACGGGTATTTGCGGAAAGGCATGATGTGTCCGGATTGATCCTGTATATGCAGAAAGAGTCGCAGTCGCAAAGAGATGCTAACGGTATGAAACTTTTGCCTTTCAGAAAACAGAGTATCGTGGCGCGTGCTACCTATGGCTATGATAACAGATATCTGGTTGAAGCAAGTATGGGAGCGACGGGCAGTGATAATTTTGCAACAGGCAACAGATGGGGAGTCTTCCCGGCAGCCGGCGTAGCCTGGTACCTCAGCAATGAAAAATTCATGGAAGGATCGCAGAAGTATATCAATAAACTGAAACTCAGAGCATCGTACGGTATCACTGGTAATGACAGAATAGGTCGTGATGATGTACGCTTTCCGTACAGAGGTAGTATCAATGAAAATGCTCCCGGCTATGATTTCGGACTGGCTCCAGGATTTGGAGGCAGTTCCAGTAATAGTCGCGGTGCAGGTATTGTAGAGGGTACTTTCCCTGCACTGGCAGTTTCCTGGGAGATAGAGAAAAAATTGAATACCGGTATAGATATCGGCCTCTTTAGCGGACGAGTGGACCTGAGTGTAGACTACTTTAAAAATCGCAGAAGCGATATTCTCCTGCAACGGAGAACGGTATTGGATGCTACCGGATTCCGGTCATTTCCTTTTCAGAACTTTGGTGTCGTAGACAACAAAGGTGTGGACGCCAGTCTGATATTGAAACAAAAGGCCGGTAATGTGAATATTTCGGCAAGAGGAAATCTGACCTATGCACGCAATAAGATTGTTGAATATGATGAGATTCCCCAAAAATATCCGTATATGAATTATACCGGTAATTCGATAGATAGACCATTCCTGTATATTGCTGATGGGCTTTATACTCCCGCTGATTTTGATATTACGACTGCGCAGAACGGATCAAAAACTTATAAGCTGAAGGCAGGTATGCCAACTTCTACTTCTTATGTAGCCCCAGGGGATATTAAATATAAAGATCTGAATAATGACGGTCTTATCAATGAGTACGACCGTACTTATGATCATAAATTCTTCAGCCCTGTGCCTGAGATTGTATATGGATTTGGTGTCAATGCAGATTGGAAAGGTTTGTCTGTAGGGGTATTTTTTCAGGGCACAGCCAATGCTTCTGCAAATATGCTCGCTGTAGCCGGCAATATTATTCCGTTTGATGTGGGGGTAGATAATGGTTCGGCACGTATCGAAATGCAGAACAGGTGGAGGGCAGATGATCCCGAAAATCAAAATGTATTTATGCCGCGCGTACATTCAGGAGGATATGCTTATAATGTTATGCCGAGTACATGGTGGTACCGGGATGCAGGATTTCTGCGCCTGAAGAATGTAGAGATCGGATATGATTTTAATAAAGACCTGATCAAAAGATTGAAAATGAGAAATCTGCGTCTGTATCTGCAGGGAACTAATGTTGCGCTCTGGGATAAAATGAAATTCTGGGATCCTGAACTTGGCAGTGCAAATTCCGGAGCAAAATACCCGCTGAGCAGTACATATTCACTGGGATTGGAAATTACTTTTTAAAATGATGAGCGTTATGAAAATTTTTAATAAAACAATATTGGTCGTAGTTACCTTTATATCGCTGTCCTTATCTACAGGATGTAAAAAATATCTGGATGTCTCTGATGAAATAGCAGAGTCCCTGACACTGGAGCAGGTTTTTGAAAATCCGGTACTTATCCGCAGGTGGCATGGCGGCTTGTTTAGTTGTATTACAGAATATTCCAGTATAGGGATGAACGATCAAACAGGTTTTGCCGGGGTATGGGTACCTATGGCCAGTGAAACTACGCTGAGTGCCAATGGATTCTGGCCTATGATTTCTGGATTTACAGCTGCCGGAGCTTACTTTCAACGTTGGAGTACCTTATACAGGATCATTCGCGATGCCAATATTTTTATTGCCCGTGTCGCGCCCAGAGGAGGCGTAAACGATCAGTATGTATTGTCCGAGCAAGAAGTAAAAAGGATGAAAGCTGAGGCCAAATTTTTGATTGCATACAGTTATTTCTCTCTTTTCGAGTTATACGGTCCTGTGCCCTTGGTTACCGAGATATTAGATCCGCAAAGTAAAGAACTGGATTTTCCAAGAGCTTCAGTGGATGAAACAGTGGCATATATTGATCAGCTACTGGTAGAGGCTGTTCAGTCCGGCGACTTGCCGGAAACACTGATAAAAAACAGTAATGTGACAGGCAATGATAAGTATAATCTGAATGAAATCGTACGTCCTACGGTTACTGCAGCACTGGCTTTGCGCGCAAAACTGGCCGTCTATGCAGCTTCTCCTGTATTTAACGGAGGGTATCAGGAAACGCTGACACTCGCAAATCCGGATGGAAAGGCATTGTTCAGGGCCTATGACAGAGAAAAATGGGTGACGGCAAAAAAACGTCTCGAAGAACTGTTTGCCAATACTACAAAAAACGGCCATAAATTATTTAAAGCATATACAAACGGGGTGTTTGATGCTGATCAGTCTGTATATCAGTTGTTCCAGATCTATAATGATGAGATCTTATGGGCGACAGGAAAGAATACTTACAATGGTAGTACAGCTCAGGATGAAAATACAAATCCCCGGGATATGTTTGTGGGCTGGGCTTATATTGGTGTGTCGCAAAATGCTGTGGATGCTTTTTTTGTTAAAGACGGTCTCACGATAGAAGAATCCAGTTTGTATAGAGAGGATGGCTTTACCGATGTAATGAATCCGTGCAACGAGAATAAACGTATAGATAAAAATGTATTCAATATGTATGCTAACAGAGAGCCACGTTTCTATGCCGGTATAGCGTATCAGGGGAAAAGCTGGTCTATACAGCCTCCGGGAAGACCGGATTATACCATAGGTTTTGCAAGAGGGCAGGGAACAGACAACTCATCTGCGGATAATCCCCGTACAGGATATCTGCCAGCCAAGTTCAAAAACCGCCAGATATTATTTACAGACGGATATCCCTGGAATTGGGCACGACCATCCATACTTCTTCGGCTAGCTGATTTCTATCTTTATTATGCAGAGGTGTGTAATGAAGTAGATGCCAATGATCCCAATGTTATTACCTATCTGGATCTTGTCCGGGAGCGTGCCGGGATACCGGGATACCGCCAGCTTGCTGCTGACGGGAAGAAGAATATTATCGGAAATCAGGCTATGCAGCGCAAGATGATCCAGCGGGAACGCCGGGTAGAATTATTTGCGGAAGGACAACGCTTCTTTGATATCAGAAGATGGATGGTAGCAGATGATAAGGATGAAGATCCAAGATTATTCTATGCTATGAATATGAATGGCTATAGTAACAGACCTGTCGGTGCAGCGGACTCATACTTTACGCGTGTACTGCTGGAAAGAAGAGCATGGACAAGAGCTTTGTATCTGTATCCTATTCCTCAGTTTGACATTCTTCGGAGTAAGTTGCTGGTGCAGAATCCGCTGTGGTAATAAGTATGAGGAGAAGTTTTTAGGATTAATATTTTTCACTTAGTGCTAATATAAAGATAACAGCGGTTTTTATATTTATATTTAAAAATAGATTTATGCTGATTAATAATGGAGAGCCTGTGATTTTTCACAGCTCTCTTTTTATTTTTAAGAATTATGGTTTTATTCCGTTAATTATATAAAATTTTACGAAAATTATGTAAAGCGTATTTTAGTTTTTATATTAATATTTGCTTTATGATGAAGAAATTAATATTGATTTTTACGACTGTTTTCTATCTGGCAAGTGCCAGCGGAGCAGGAGTACATCTTCATTATTGTTCGGGACAGTTGGTAAACTGGACCTTCGTTAAAGACAAAACCGATGATTGTGGTTTCTGTGGAATGGAGAAAAAACAACCCCTGGAAAACGACTGTTGTAAGGATGTAGACTACAAAGCAGATCTGGATAAGGCTTATAAGTTAAATAACCAAAGTTATAAATTTGAGCAGGTAGTCTTTATTATTCCCCAATTCAAAATATTTGAAACCTCGTTGTTTGTTCCTCTTCGTGCATTACTTCTTTCACATATTACAAGTACTGCACCTCCATTGGGAGAACATTCTCCCATATTTATAAAAAATTGTACCTTCAGAATATAGTTTCCTTTTAAGTTTTTAAAGGTATCTTTTACAATTATCTCTTCAAAAAGAATAAAAAGGCTTGATAATAGTCTGTTTTTTCCTTCAGATAGTTGAATCTGACTGCCAAATAAAAACAATCCTTTCCTTCACGGTTCAATCCGTATCAATTTATATGTTTTTTTATTAATCCGTTGTCTCTTGGCGCTTGCATAAGTTATGGGGACAACAAAAACTCAAATCTTTATGAAATCATTAAAAATGATCGCCATAGTAGCATTGACTATGTTTGGAACTGCGGCTCTGGCACAAAGCAAAACAGAAAAAATCAAAGTGTTGGGGAATTGCGGTATGTGTAAAAAGCGCATAGAAGCGTCCTTAAAAGATGAGGCTATTACCAACGCTGACTGGGATAAAAACAGTAAAATACTGACTGTTACTTACAACAGTAATAAAATCAACAGTCAGACTATCCAACAAAAAATAGCTAATGCAGGTCATGATACCCCGCAAGTAAAAGCCAAAAACGAGATTTATGACAAGTTGCCGGGATGCTGCCAGTACGACCGTACAGGTAAACCTTCGAAGGCGCATTAATATTTTCATGCCGTTCAAAATGAGAAAAGCTGGGAGGTAACTGACCATGTCTGTGCCTCCTTAGCTCTTCTTTCTGATAATCCGGGATGAATATATAACAGTAATTGAACCAAGTTAAGGAAAGGGATAATTTAAATGGTACATCAAATTATAGAATGGTCCATGCGCAACAGATTTATCGTGTTGGTGCTGGCTATTGGGATATTTGTCTGGGGTATATTTGCGGTTAAGAAAAATCCGATAGACGCGATTCCCGACTTATCCGAAAATCAGGTAATCGTATTTACAGAGTGGATGGGCAGGTCTCCGCAACTGATAGAAGATCAGGTGACCTATCCGCTTGTTACGAATTTGCAAGGAATTCCTAAGATCAAATATGTGCGAGGCTCGTCTATGTTTGGTATGAGTTTTATCTATGTTATTTTTGAAGATGATGTGGATGTTTACTGGGCCAGGGAAAGGGTTATGGAGCGTATCAGTACGATCTCCAGTACATTACCTCAGGGGGCAACTCCTCAGCTGGGGCCAGACGGTACGGGTGTCGGCCATGTGCTATGGTATACGCTGGATGCTCCCGATACGGATCTGGGTGAGCAGCGTGCCATACAGGACTGGTATGTGAAGTTTGCTTTGCAAAATGTACCGGGAGTGAGTGAAATTGCTTCATTTGGAGGTTTTCAGAAGCAGTATCAGATTGCTATTGACCCCAATAAGTTATTGTATTATAAACTCACCGTTCCACAGGTTATTGCCGCTGTCCGCAGTAATAACAACGAAGCTGGCGGGCGTAAATTCGAGATGAGTGATATCGGTTACATCATCAAGACTTCGGGTTATCTGAAATCTATAGATGAAATCGCTAATATTCAACTCAAAAGCCAAAATGGCACACCAATCCGGATGTCTGATATTGCTGTTGTCCAGATGACAGGAGAAACAAGACTGGGGATATTTGATCAGGATGGTGCTGGCGAACGTGTAGGAGGGATAGTCGTGATGCGTTATGGCGAAAATGCTGCAGAGGTAATAGATAACGTAAAAGCCAAGATGACAGAGGTAGCCAGAGGCTTGCCAAAGGGAATGAAATTCGACATTGTTTACGACAGGGGAGAGCTTATAAAAGAATCAGTAGATTCGATCACACACACACTTATTGAAGAAATGATTGTAGTATCCTTAATTGTGATCATTTTTCTTTTTCATTGGCGTAGTGCAGTCAGTATTGTTCTGCAGATACCTATAACTATTGCAGCTAGTTTTATTCTTTTAAATGCTTTCGATATATCATCTAATATTATGTCGTTAACGGGTATTGCGCTCGCGATCGGGGTAATAGTGGATAACGGTATTATAATGAGCGAAAATGCATACAAACACCTGGCAGAACGATATGCTGAGGTTATCGGGGCTAACGGCTCTAAAGCGAATAGTTCTGACAGTTGACAAACCTGATAAGTATGAAATTAATATACAACATTAGTTTATACGAGATGAGGGGCCTAAAGACCGGTCCCGGGAAGTATTTGAATAAAAATCAAAATTAAGATGACGCCATGAAAAATTGGTTTAAAAATAAGTTTCGCAAAACACCTGGTTGGATTAGCGAAGAAGAGCGGCTGGCCATTATTACCAAGTCAAGCAAGCAGGTATCCAGAGGTGTATTTTTCGCTACAGTAATTATTATTACCTCATTTTTGCCGGTATTTATGCTGACCGGACAAGAAGGCAAATTGTTTCACCCTCTGGCTTACACGAAAATGTTTATCATGATCGTTGACGCTCTTTTGGTGATTACACTTGCACCGGTACTTATATCTTTCTTCATGAAAGGAAAGTTTAAGCCGGACAGTGCCAATCCGGTAAACAGATTTTTGGAGAAGGTCTATGAACCTATAATCAGGCTGGTGCTAAAGTGGCGGAAAACGACTATTGCCATTAATGTGATCGCCTTACTGATCACGATTCCGCTATTGAAAAAACTAGGTACTGAATTTATACCGCCTCTGGATGAGCAGAGTATTTTATTTATGCCAGTCACTTTGCCGGATGTATCAAATGCTGAAATAAAAAGAATCTTACAGGTACAGGATAAGATTATCAAAACGGTTCCTGAAGTGGATAAAGTATTGGGGAAAGCCGGCCGTGCCAATACAGCTACAGACAATTCGCCTATCAGCATGATAGAGACTATTATTACACTGAAGCCCAAAAGCCAGTGGAGAGAAGGCATTACTAAAAAAGATATTGTGACCGAACTGGATGCCAAATTGCAGATACCCGGAGTGGTAAACGGATGGACGCAACCTATTATTAACCGTATCAATATGTTGGCTACAGGAATTCGTACAGACGTGGGGATAAAGGTGTTTGGACAGGATTTGGACACGATTGCAGCAGTTTCGGAAAAAGTAAAAGCTGCTTTGGAAGGAACTCCAGGTGTGAGTGATTTGTTTGTCGAACCTATTACCGGAGGTAAATATTTGTCTATCGATATCCGAAGAGAGGATTTATCACGTTACGGGCTTAACGTAGATGATGTAAATCAGGTGGTGGAAACGGCTTTAGGTGGAGCAAGCATTGGCAATACCATTGAAGGCCGGCAACGATTTTCAATCAGTGTACGTCTGGCACAGGAATATCGCAATAGCCTGGCACAGATAGAACGTATTCCTTTACAGTCACAGAGTTTTGGTGAAATTCCATTATCGGCTGTAGCGGACGTAAAGTTCGAGGATGGTCCGCCAATGATCAGTTCGGATAATGCTATTTTGCGCGGAGCAGTAATGTTTAATGTGAGGGACAGAGATCTTGGAAGTACGGTAAAGGATGCAATGGAACAGCTGAATAAGCAGGATGGAATATTGCCGGAGGGATACTTTTTGGAGTGGAGCGGACAGTACGAAAATCTGATCCGGGGTCAGCAAACTTTGATGTGGATTGCTCCGGTAGTGCTGGTCATTATTTTCTTCTCTTTATATTTTGCCTTTCATTCTGTAAGAGAAGCATTTCTAAGTCTTATCACCGTTCCCTTTGCTCTGATCGGAGGAGCTTATATGATTTATTTCTGGGGTGTCAATCTCTCTGTAGGCGTTGCTGTTGGTTTTATTGCTTTGTTTGGTATAGCCGTAGAGACTGGTATCGTAATGGTCATCTACCTGAATGATGCTATGCAGCAACTTGTCAAACTTAGAGGTAATTCAAGCGAAACGATCAGTAAAGAAGAATTAAGAGAATATGTTATTCATGGTGCTGCCAAGCGTCTTAGGCCAAAGTTAATGACCGTCTGTGTGTCTTTATTTGGTTTGATTCCTGTGTTATGGGCAACCGGTGTGGGAGTGGATGTTATGCAGCCTATTGTTTTGCCAATGATAGGAGGAGTACTGACTTCGTCAACACATATCTTACTGGTCACACCGCTTATCTTTTTAATGTCAAAAGAATACGAATTAAGAAAATACGGAAAATTGGAGGTGCACAATGTACAGCATTAAAACTCCCGGATTTTGTTCGCCGGATGCTACTTTCCGGTCGGAAAAAAAGAATAATGGTTGCGATTCAGATTGCGTCAGGATGATAAAATCGGATGTAATAACTGAGTTTTCAGTTTTGAAAGGTCTTACTGCCTTTACTACAGATTACTTATCTGTTTATTTAAAAATACTTTTTATTATTCCCCTGAACGCTGTTTTGAGGATTGCGGCAAACCTGTTTATCCTGTTGTTTATGTGTTTTCCTGTAGCTGATGCCCAGGAAAGACAAGTGCTGTCTCTTGAGACTATTTTACAACAGATAGATCAGCACAATCTGTTACTGAAAACATATGGATTAAAAGCAGAAAGTTATCTGCAAAATGCGGAAGCAGCTACTGCCTGGATGGCTCCAATGATTGGTGTCGGTACGTTTATGACACCATATCCCGGACAGATGATAATGGATGGGCGAGACAGAGGTTCTCTGATGCTGCAACTTGAACAGGATATACCAAATTTTGCAAAGTTGAATGCAGATAGAAAATATATCCGTTCACAAGCTAATGTCGAACGCGCAACCCGCGATGTTACACTGAACGATCTGCGAACCACTGCGAAGAAGCTCTATTACACATGGCTGGTGGCTAAAATGAAGCTGTCTGTATTGGATAAAAGTACGCATATCATGCAGACCATGCGTAAATTGGAAGAGGTAAGATATCCTTTTAATCAATCCAGACTTGGAGCTGTTTACCAAACTGTGGCCAAACTTGAAGAAACGGAAAATATGAAACGGATGCAGGAAGGAGAAATCGGACGGGCTATGGCTGCTCTCAATGGTATGATGAACCGGTCAGGCAATACTGCCTTTACCATTGATACTACGTTAGTACCTCAGTTTATAATTGCAGGATCACTGGATACGGCAAGTCTGGCTGCGGCAAGAAAAGATATTGCAAAAATGGATTACAATATCCAGTCTATGCATTTAAATATCCATGCTATGAAGAAACAAAGTAGTCCCGAATTTCGGTTTCGGTTTGACCATATGTCACCTTTTGGAAGTGGTATGCCCAAGGCTTATAGTGTAATGGGGATGGTGAGTATTCCTATCGCGCCCTGGTCCTCTAAAATGTACAAATCAGAAATAAAAGGTATGCAATACGAGGTGGAAGCTATGCAGATGGAAAAAGCGGCAATGTTGCAGGAAACACAGGGTATGCTTTACGGTATGCAATATCAGATAAAAACCATGGAACAGCAGATTCTGGCAATGGAGAAAAAGATTATACCTACACTGGAAAAAACATTGGAAGTAAGTGTGCTCAGTTATCGTGAAAATAAAATGCAGTTGCCCGAAGTGATTACAGCCTGGGAAGCATATAATATGATGCAGAGCAATGTGCTGGATGAAAAACTGAAACTATACTTAATGATTGCAGATTATGAAAAGGAATTATATCGTTAAGCTGGTGCAAGACAGAACTACCGGAAGACTACTGCAAACTTGTAGTAGAAAGGACAGAAAGGGAACGAAACTTAGGAAGCTCCAGATTGCTTTTACTTTTCCGGCGCTGATAATATTATTGTTGACTACTGTCTTTGTTTCCTGCAAACAGGAATCTAAGAAAGAACATCATGATGTTGGAAAAATCACTATTGACAGTAGCCTGAGTACTCTGTTACAGCCATCCAACAAGCAAGTGGTCGGCAATATGGCTGTGGTCAAAGCGAGTTATCAATCCAAAATTATGCTGGCTGAAGTACAGGGAATTGTAAATTATGATAACAGAGCTGAGACCGGAGTGGCAAGCAGAGTAGGAGGTCGTCTGGAAAAGATTAATGTGAAATACAACTACCAACCCGTTCGTAAAGGGCAGCTGCTTTTCGAGATTTATGCGCCGGATCTGGCAGCAGCACAGCAGGAACTACTCTATCTGGCCCAAAGTGGTGAAGAGCCTCTGCTTTCCCGGGCCCGACAACGTTTGATGTTGCTTGGTATGACTGCTGAGGACATCCAAAAGGTGTTGCAAATCAAAAAAGTTAATTACCGTATTCCCGTTTACAGTCCTGCTGATGGTTTTATATTAGAAAAGTCCGTAGCAAATGCTATTTCAACTCCTGCTCCTGCTATGACATCTGGCGGAGGCGGAGATGGGATGGCGGGTATGAATGGAAGTAATGAAACTGCTACCACTGCAGCTCCGGCAACTACCATACAAAACACATCTGTCATGTTAAGAGAGGGGCAATATGTAAGCGCGGGGCAGAGTCTGTTTACGATCTATAAGTCTGACCAGTTGTTGGCGGAATTTGCTTTAAAGCCTGCCTTGGCTGCTTATGTAAATAAGGGAACCAAGCTAGGTTTTTATAAAACCACAGATAAGGAAGGGACTTTTCAAACTTCCACTATAGGACTTATACAGCCAATGATAAAATCCGGAGAAAATTTTACTCTGGCCAGAGTCTATCTGACGAAAGGACGATTTAAGGCTGGTGAAATTCTGACGGCTAAAATACCCATATATATCAAAGGTAGTTACTGGCTGCCAGCATCTGCTATACTGAGTGCAGGTGCACAACGAATTGTATTCAAAAAAGAAAATAATGTATTTAAACCCGTCAACATAGAAACCGGCCTGAGAATAGACGGCATGGTGCAGATCAATCAGGATATTTCTCCATGGGAATTTGCCAAAGATGCTGCTTATTTGGTGGATAGCGAGAGCTTTATAAAAGCTGGAAATGAAAATTGAGAAGTATCGGTGGAGTCGCTGGATATAATCTCATGTAGTTAACAAAATAAGGATTGTAAAATGAAAAGTTCGGTAATAAAAATAGGGATACTCCTTAGTATAGTGACCATACTTTGGAGTTGTACTGGTACTCCGGAAAAGAAAAATGAACCAACAGCCGAAGAAACCAAACAAACGTACACTTGTCCTATGCATCCGCAGGTAATTAAGCACGAAATGAGTACTTGTCCTATCTGTGGTATGGATCTGGTGCCTTTCGAGAAAAACAGTGCAGATAAAAGTGTCAGGTTAGATGAACAACGCCAGCTACTTGCCAATATAGCGACTATACGGGTAGGCAATGAAGGCATTGTATTGCCGCAAAAAGTATTGAACGGCAGATTGGTACTGAATCCGGAACATAGTAATTACATATCTGCAAAAATTGCAGGCAGGGTTGAGCAGTTATATATCCGCGAAACAGGAGTTATAATAAAAAAAGGACAGCCACTATATATACTCTATTCTGAAGAGTTGGCTACGTTGCAACAGGAATACCTGATGGCTGTGGCACAACAACGACAGTTTGAAAGTGATAAACTGGAACAACAACTGCTGGCATCGGCAAAGCAAAAACTATTGTTATATGGCCAGACAGAACAACAAATACAACAACTTGCCAAAACCGGACAAAAGAGCCCGCTTGTAACGGTACTCGCAACCCAAAGCGGAACAGTGGCTGAACTGAGTATTACTCAGGGACAATATGTAGCAGAAGGAGGGCCGATAATGCGTTTGGAAAACTACGGACAATTGTGGGTAGAAGCTGATTTGTATCCTAATGAGGCCAAACAAATTGTACAAGGTCAAAGATTAAAGGTAATCGTAGTCGGATGGGAAGATCAGGAGCAATGGATGAAAGTTGATTTTATAAATCCTTCATTGCAAAGTGGTACGCAGCTCACGCAAATCAGGGGAAGTATAGCTAACGCTAAACAGCAATGGCAACCAGGGTTGCAGGTACAGGTGTTGTTAACCAATGCCACAAAAAGTGCTGATGGGATAGTTTTACCGGTTGATGCTGTAATAAATGACGGCAAAGGGCAGCATGTGTGGATAAAAACAGGAGCGGATAGTTTTGAACCAAAATCTGTAATTACCGGAATTACCAATCAGGATCAGGTGAGCATTATCTCAGGTTTGCAGGAAGGGGAAGAAGTGGTTGTTACAGGAGCCTATTTGCTATACAGTGAGTACATACTCAAGAGAGGCATGCATCCTTTGGGTTAGTACAACATAGAATATGTAAATAAAGAAAATAAAATATATGAAAACAGGAATTTTTAGCGGTTGTATAATATGGATAGCGGCCTTACTTTTGATGGGGTGCAATAGTACAACCAAGACTTCGGATACAAGTATTACCCAGCAGGAAAAGATGACGGAAGTGAAACAGAATGTAGTTGGCATAAAAGATGATGCGCTTAATACCGTTTATCAGCAATATCTGCTCGTCAGTGATGCCCTGATAAATTCAGATATGGCTGCTGCCAAAGAAGCAGCTATGGCGTTGGAATTGGCTGCTAAAGCCTTGGAAAATAGTGATCAGTTCGTGAAGCTGGCTTCCACTATTACAGCGGTCTCTGATATCGAAAAGCAAAGAGCAGTCTTTTCAGACCTTAGTAATGAGATGATGAGTAGAATAAAGACTGTGGGACTAAAAGAGGGAGAAGTTTATCTGGATTATTGTCCTATGGCGCTGGACGATCAGGGAGCAGTATGGCTAAGTAATGAAAAGAGTATACGAAACCCGTACTATGGCGAAAAGATGATGGAGTGTGGGGAGGTAAAAGAAACACTGAAGTAGAGGACTGTCTTCATAGCGTCTGTGTTTTCTTCTGTTTTCAGAGTCATAAAACAGTATCTACGCTGAGCTGTTCGGCTATGACATATGGGAAAGTAAATTTTCAATAGCCACGTTATGTAAATATAATATAAGTTTCTTCCTTGTCCGTTTATTGTCCGCCTTAATGGAGTAATAATTATTCCTGTTTATAGGATCTTTATTCAAGATCAAAAACTATAAAAAATGGAAAGATTAACACAAACATGGATGAGTCAGCTTGATGATAATAAGCGGCTGTCAGAAATGACTATACCCGGCACACATGACTCCGGAACTTACACGCTTGGAGACGGCCCTGTAGACAGTGCAGCAAAATGTCAGACACAGAGTATTGCGGAACAACTTAATAACGGTATCCGGTATCTGGATATAAGATTGGCAAGAGGGACAGAGGATGATGGTGTCCTGTGGTTGTACCATGGAAAGGAACGCGCTATTGCTGTGTCACTGAACCTGACCTTTGAACAAGTCATCAATGACTGTCTGCGGTTTTTGGATAAGAATCCTCAGGAAACGATTATTATGTCGGTCAAGAGAGAATTTGGTAATGATATCCACGATTGGGTAAAGAATACAATAGAAAAACGGAGTGACTGGAAAAAAAGATGGTGGCTGTTTAATGATAAGAACCCATTGCTGAAAGATGTACGTGGTAAGATTGTATTATTCCGCAGATTCGATGGTGCTGATTTTGGACTGGATACACAGGGAGGCTGGCCTGACGACAGTGAAGGTCCCTTGAGCCATCATAATATTAATTTTTATATACAGGATGTGTATAACTCATGGTCGGATGATGATGACCGTAAAGACAAGTTTAATGTATATGTTAAAAATTGTCTGATCAGAGCTTCAACGGATAGTAAAGAGAAATTTTATATCAATTTTGCAAGTGCCACAGGCTTCCTTGGCGGATTGTTACCGCTTACATCCAATCCGCGGGATATGGCAGAAGCAGTACTTCCGCTTTTCTATCAATATCTGTCCGAATCTGCACCTGCACGCTATGGTATTATACCAATGGATTTTCCTGAAATCGGTTCCAATCTCACGAAGATGCTCATCAACTGTAATAAAGCCAATGTACATGCACCTGCGATTGGTTCAGTTGTAGAGATATGTACCACATTGGGACTTTTACAGGATGGATATGATTTCTGTATGGATGTAAAAGGTGGAGATAGTCAGGATGGTGCTTCAGTTATTGTATATGAAGCCAGACGGTCAAACAATCAAAAATGGAAGCTGACAGATGCCGGAGATGGATTCTGCTATCTGGAGCCACAGCATACAACAGGTAAAGTGCTGGACGCAGCGTACCGGAGTGGCAGTGAAACAAAAGTTGCTATACAAGGTAAAAGTGGCAGTGACAGTCAGAAGTGGAAAATTACGACCACAGGTGATTATCCTGTTCAGTATACGATCTCTCCAAAAAGTACACAGGGCTCCTGTCTGGATATAAAGGGAGGAATATGTAAAAATGGTTCAGAAATTATTCTATTCCCGAAGCATGGAGGAGACAATCAACTCTGGTATATTAATAAGATTGGCTAATCCGTATTCTCTTTTTGGAATAGCATACAAAGGCTGTAATATGGAAGTAATCTGTTATATTTAGGTTTTAAAAAATCGGACATCCATGTTTACAATAGAACAAATCAGACAGGCACATGCCAAAGTGAAATCCGGAGCAGATTTTCCAGCCTACATGCGCGAAATTAAAGCACTTGGTGTGTTGGGCTACGATGCTTATGTAGCAGACGGACGTATAGATTATTTTGGTGCGGAAGGATATACTACATCAGCTCCGGCCAGGTATGACAGACTGGAAATTGCCGGACAAAGTGATATAATGCAGTTTAGGAAAGATCTTAAAGATCATCAGCAAGGTCTTACCGATTATCTTACCTTTTGCCGGGATTGTGCACGATCGGGAGTGGAAAAATGGATTATTGATATGGATCGGATGACTTGTGCTTATTATGATAAAGTCGGAAATGAACTTCTTATCGAAAATATCCCTCAGTAATCCGTCAGCTATTAACAAATAACTTAAGAAGCAGCCTTATCGGGCTGCTTTTTTTGATTGGAGCTGTAAATGCAATATAGGGTAAGATTTCCCGGAACCGTCTTTAGCCGACCTTCCGGTCTGTTCAAATCCCATTTTGAAGTAGAATCCTGCAGCCTGTTCATTCTGTTCGTTTACGTCTACATAGCGAACCCCTAACTTCTCAACAGCATAGTTCAACAAAATCTTGCCATATCCTTTACCTCGGGAGTCCGCATGTACAAACAACATTTCAAGGTACTGCTCTGCCACTGCTATATAACCCATTGCCCGTTCCTGATCATACAGGATATAGGTCGTAAGTTGCGGCAGATAATCTCTGGGAATAGCTTCTTTGAAAAATAAAAAATCTTCTTCCTTTAGAAAATCATGTGTAGCCCTTACTGCAGATTCCCATATCTGCATGATTGTCTTATAATCTTCAGGTGTTGCCTGCTGTATATTCATAGTTTACTATCTTTTCAGATTGATGCAGCATTCTTGTCAGCTGCATTCCTCTGTTTATTTTAAAAAGTATAAAGATAAGATATTCCTTTCAGGTGTGGGCTAAATGGATTAAGGTTAGTATTTCGCATGGTTAGTTATTAATTTTTTTTAATAAATGATTATTATTTATTAAAATTTATTTTATATTTGAGTTCTTAAAATGATAAACCTGTGAAAATTTACTTCTTTCTTCTTTTGTTTTTACTATCCGGACTATGTTTCGCACAGGAGACTGTATTGATTAGTTCTCAAAGTCTGCAGACTACAGATTCCGTTTATGTATATAAGCCTAAAGGATACTCGAAGAAGAAACAATATCCTGTTGTTTATCTGCTGCATAGTCATGGAGCTAACTATCGTACATTTTCCAGGATATTGGATCTGCAACGGCTGTCGGACACCTACAGATTCCTGATTGTATGTCCGGATGGACTGAAAAGCAGTTGGTTTATGAATTCACCGTTGAAGTCCGGTATTCAATACGAAGATTTCTTTATCCGGGAACTTATGCCGTATATCAATAAACATTTCGGGGGACGTGCAGATGCTTCTTTTGTCACCGGAGCCAGTATGGGTGGTCACGGCGCATTGTGGCTGTTTGTAAACTATCCGGCTTCCTTTTTAAGTGCCGGAAGCAGCTCCGGGGTCGTTAATCTGCGGCACTCCGGGTTTAAAAAAACAACGATAGCAGAACATCTGGGTGAATACAGCGATACAAATGAAAACTTTGACCGTTATTCTGTGGTCACGAACATAAAACGATTAAAGGGACTTTCCAAAACCTTCATTTTTGATTGTGGTACTGAAGATTACCTGTACAAAGCAAACAAAAGTTTGAGGGATAGCTGTGATCAATGGAAGATCAAGGCTACCTATATCGCACGACCCGGGGCACATACCGGGACCTATTGGTCTGAGAGCCTGCCGGTACACTTTGAATATTTCAACACCTTACTAAAAACCAAATTATAACATGAATACTACACTGAAGAAAAAGGGATTGTCCGTAACATTGGGACTGCTTTTTGTATCTGCTTTGTATGCGCAGCAGGTTCCGCAGCATATTACAGCGCAATTAAAAAATACAAAGCAGGGAGAGATTGTCCGTCTGGATAACTTTCTGACGGAGAGCTTTACCAAAATAAATTACGATAAAGTGATCTGGCCGGGACCGCAATATATGATTTCGGACGATCCTGAATATATCCGTATTCCGGAAGGGATCGCGCTGAAGGAAAAAGTAGAACCAGGCACAGTCCGCTTGTATGTGTATAATGTGAACGGTGTCAAGGAACCAAAAACAGACAGAAAGATCACCGCTGTAATCAAGAATACCGGTAAAGGTAATATGCGTCTGAAAATGCTTAAGTATTCTTCACAAAAACCGAGTACAAACTATTTTAAAGTTGGTAAGGAAGGATTATACGACTACTTCAATTCGCAGGGACTGGCCAAGGAACGTGTTATAAAATCCGGTCAGACAGTTGCGATCGATGAGGTGCTGGAGCGCAATGTGGTCAGGTATGATGAACTGGTACACGGTATATATGAATTTCTGATCGATGAACCGGGAGAAGTAGCTGTATTACAGACTGCTCCGGGTACAAGTGGTCCAAAGGCTTATGAAACAATAGGTTCTGTAATCCCGACCAATAAGAAAAATGCAGGGAGAGGAATGTTTGGCGTGAGCAATTATAAAGTATTTAATGAAGCAGTGCTGGAGACAGATAAAGGTGTCACACAGCTCGTGGTGGCAGATGGTAAAGATGATGCCTGGGTAAAAGGTATAGAAGGGGAAAGTAATACTGTATCCACATTAGCGGGCAATTACGGTGTGATGTATAATATTGAGCTGAAATGGAAAAGTAATGATGGTAAAGGACTGGCTCTGCTGACCTGGAACTCCAGATCGGACAATCAATGGTGCAGCGCTATGGCTGCCAGTGTAGTCGTGAGTGATGGTGTATATAAAGGAGGTGTAGTACAGTTACCTGCTGAGCGTCTCAATACGAAAGGAAATCCCGAAGCTGTGCTGATTCAGATCTTTAAACCGGAGCAGATCGGTAAGGAGCAGATTCTCAAGTTGACATATTCGCCTCCCGGAGCGTCTTGTTTGCCTACACCACTGATCTTAGTACCCATAGATCTTAATTAACGATTGGGAGGATAGCTATGTATAAATATATTATAACCGGAATCGGAATTTTGTTAGCAGGCTGTGGATCAATCAAAAAAAATACTATGCCTTTAGATAATGCAGGTATTACTTCTTCTGACGTACGGTTTTTTAAAGGTGAGATCAGGCCGGAACAGGCAAAAGCATGTTTTGAAGGTGCTTATTACAGAAAATTAGTCTCCAGTGAAGATAATTGGGTAGGTATAGAAGGAAAGGTACTCTTACCTCAGCTAGAATTTGATAAAACCCGTATCAATCCTAAAAAATCAAAACAATATCTGGATAATCCATCTGTCTATCTTGGGGGCTGTATGGATGGTCAGGAGACGGATATAGGCCTGAGCTGGGAGGTGATCAAAGATGAACGGGGAGTGGTCAGCGAAGAGCGTAAAGCCTTCCGTCCTTTTATGCGTCGTACCGGTCATGGTACGGAGCAGGCCGCTGTATTCGTCAATGCTCCTGCTATCAAAGATTACTACTGGTATCCCGGTGAAGAAGTGCATATGTCCGTTGTATTGATACGGGACGGATTGCTTCGTTTTGTAGTAGAAGGAGCCGGCAAAAAGTTTGAATATGACTTTGAATGTGCTGGATATACCTTTGGCCGCAAAGGCGAATTTAAGCGGGTGAATGCAATTGATCAGATGTCTAATGAGGGAAAACCTGCACAGGCTACAACGACAAAAGTAAAAGGCTCCAGATGGTTTTATACCAATCTGATCCGTCATGAAATGGGAGCATTAGTAGCGGTTCCTTTTCATGAAGAACGTTATACTGAAATGGCTTGTCCCAAAGCAGAATACTTTGATATTGTATCTGCTAAAGAATGGACTGCAAAGGGTGGAGAAGAGATTTCTATAAGTGGTGCGGCTTATTGATAATCCTTGTTCAGGAGTCTGTTTCTCACCAGAAAACAGGCTCCTAATACTCCGGCTTTCTCACCCAGTACAGCCGAAATAATCTTTGTGTCGTTATTGACCAGGCTCAGTGAAAATTTGTTGATCGCACTCTTAATCGGGAGTGTGATATATTCCCCTGTCTCCGATAGTATTCCGCCCAGGATGACCAGTTCGGGATTAAAGACATTGATCAGCAATGCAATTGCCCTTCCTATTTTTTCACCGACTTCAGCGATCAGTTCTATGGCAAGTACATCATCCGCTTTTGCAGCAGCAATAATATCTTTTAGTTTGATATCTGCTATTGTTTTGGGCGAAGTTTTGACAGGATGGGAGAGGATAATGGATGAAGAACCTTCCTGTAGTTTTTCCTGAAATAAGCGTGTCAGTGCCCATCCCGAAGCTTCCGTTTCCAGACACCCTTTTTTACCACAGTTACATATGATCTCATTATTAAAAATAGGAATGTGACCAAATTCTCCGGCAAATCCGGATTTACCATAGTATAATGAACTGTTGATCATGACGCCCATCCCGAGACCATAGTCCAGATTAAGAAAAATCACATTTTTCTCCGTTTTGATCGCCTCAGAGTTGAACTCTCCATAGGCCATAGCCCGGGAGTCATTCTCCAGAAATGTCTTTATTCCCAGCTCATTCTCCAGAATTTTAGCTAACGGCTCTTCATGAAAATGGAAAAAACTATAGCTGTAACCTGTAGCGTAGTTGATCCGGCCGGAAAGGTTAATACCCATACCCAGAATTTTTTCCTTGGGAATATTGAATGTTTTTAGCGAACTATGGATCAGTTGTATTAATTCTTCCAGAGAGGCTGTGCTGTTGCTCAGCGTAAACGGCAGATGCTCTTTTATATAGACCAGTTCATTTTGAAGGTTAGTAATTCCGATATTAATATGGTTCTGTTTGACGTCTACACCCAAAAAGAATACAGAATCAGCGATAAGTCCGTATAAGTTAGGCCTTCTTCCACCGTTGGTATTGATTTTCCCCAGATCCTGTACCAGTTCCTCCTGAATAAGTTCGTTAATCAGGTTGGTCACTTTGGGAACGCTGAGGTTTAATTCCTTGCATAGATCAGCAATAGTAGCGCTGCTGTGCGTACAAAAGAAAGAGATGATGTTTTTCTTTAACTGTATGTTCTTGTAGGCAACACCCGAAAAATTATCGCCATTAAGCTCTTCAAGGAATGTCATTGTTATATGATTTTTTTTAAAATCAAATGTATGAAATATATTGATAAATACTAAATGCTTTTAAATGGTAGTCAATTAATAAAAAAAATTAATAATTGTTGTGTTTATTTTAAATATATTATATATTAGTGGTCTGTAAACCATATTATGATAAAATGAAAATCTACCTTGTATTTATAAGCTTATTCTTTACCTGTTTAATTCATGCAGAGGGCGCTTCTCCTGTCCGTGTCGATGTACTGATCGTCGGTGGAGGGGCCAGTGGTACCACGGCAGCTATACAAGCCTCCCGTCTTGGGGTGAAGACACTGGTCATTGAAGAAACACAATGGCTGGGTGGAATGCTTACGGCTGCCGGGGTTTCTGCTATAGATGGCAATCATCAGATGCCGGCGGGACTGTGGGGCGAATTCAGAAGTCATTTATATAAGTATTATGGAGGTCCTGCCGCGGTAGAGACAGGATGGGTCAGCAATACGCTGTTTGAACCTTCTGTCGGGAATAAAATCCTGAAAAGTATGATTGCTGCAGAAAAAAATGTAGAAGTCTGGTATTCTGCACAATGGAAGAAAATAACTAAAACCGCACAGGGGTGGGAGGTCGAGGTCGATAAGAAAGGGAAGAAAATACTGGTCTCGGCCAGAATTGTAATCGATGCAACGGAGCTTGGAGATTTGCTGCCGGTCGTGGGAGCATCCTATAAGATTGGTATGGATAGCCGTCAGGATACAAAAGAGGAATATGCTCCCGAAAAAGCGAACGATATTATTCAGGATCTGACTTATGTAGCAGTATTGAAAGATTACGGACCGGGGGCAGATAAGACGATCAGAAGACCAAAGGGATATGATCCAAAGGTATTCGAACATGCCTGTGATGTCGCGGATCCGGCTTCACATGATAATACGCCTAAGATTGACTGTTCACAAATGATCACCTACGGCAAACTTCCGAATGGAAAATATATGATCAACTGGCCAAAGGACGGCAATGATATTTATCTGAATATAATCGAGAAATCACCGGAAGAACGTAAGAAAGCGTTGCAGGAGGCCAAAGATCATACCTTGCGTTTTATCTACCACCTGCAGACTGTACTTGGATTTAAACATCTGGGACTGGCAGATGATGAGTTTGATACAGCGGATAAGCTGCCTTTCATTCCATATCATCGGGAATCCAGAAGGGTAACTGGGATTGCAGCGTTGACACTGCCTTATGTACAGAAACCCTATGAACAGGAAATACCATTATACAGAACAGGCGGTATTGTAGGTGACTATACCATAGATCATCACCATCTGAAAAATCCGGAGGCTCCGAAAATTGATTTTGTAAAAATCAAAGTACCTTCTTACAATGTGCCTCTGGGCGCTCTTATTCCTGCAGGTGTAGATAACTTTATCGTTGCAGAGAAGAGTATCAGTGTAAGTAATATCGTCGCAGGAGCTACACGTCTTCAACCGGTGGTATTGGGTATAGGGCAGGCAGCCGGTGCTCTGGCAGCTCTTGCAGTAAAAGCAGACCGCAGTCCTCAGAATCTGGAGGTAAGAGCCGTTCAACAGACGTTGCTTGATCATGACGCTTATCTGCTTCCTTTTATAGATGTCAAACCACAGGATAGCTATTTTGAAGCGGTACAGCGTATCGGTGCAACCGGCATACTTAAGGGAAAAGGAATCGCCTATAAGTGGGCCAACCAGACCTGGTTTTATCCGGAACACCGTATCAGTGAATATGATCTGACCGAAGGATTAAGAACGTATTATCCACAGCTGCGGGATGTACAGGCTTCCGGTAAAGATCTGGAAATTGATTTTTTGGCTACGCTGATTCAGCGTGTTGATCCGAAAAAGGATAAAGAAGAAATTATAAACGCATACAGCGGCAACAAGTATCTTACACGCGCTGAGGCGGCGGTGCTTATCGATCAGTATCTTAACCCTTTTGCGCAAAATATAGATTTTCAGGGCCGGCTGAAATAACAAATGCAGTCAACCCAATCGATTAAAGAGAATATATCTTATGAAAACAATATAGCTCGTCTTCGAAGGAGCTATAGAATAAACCGAGTAACCAACATTTTATAAACAACCTAAATAATGCTATGAACAACATGAATGAGATTAGTAGATGGAAGGGAAGTCATGTGTGGCGAATCCTTACATTAATGATTCTGTTGATTTTTTCATCACACAACGCCAGTAGTCAGACGCGGCAGGTACAGGGAACTGTCCGGGATCAGGACGGAAAACCTTTGGCAGGTGTGTCTGTGAGTGTGGTAGAATCTCAGAAACAAACGCTTTCCGATGGAAAAGGTAATTTTAGTATTGCCGTGACATCTTCGGACAAATCCCTGACATTTAGTTATGTCGGCTATGAAGGAAAGATCGTCGCTCTGGGTGATCGCTCTCAGCTGCAGGTATCCCTTGCAGTGGCGACTTCACAAATGGATGAAGTGGTCGTCATTGGATATGGTACTGCGCAACGGAAGGACCTGACCGGATCTGTGGGATCGGTAAAGATCGAAGATCTGCAGAAAGCACCGGTCAAAACATTTGATGAAGCACTTGCCGGGCGAGTGGCCGGGGTACAGGTCAGTTCAGCAGAAGGACAGCCGGGCTCGGGTATTGACATTACCATTCGCGGGAATAACTCGATCACACAAAGTAACTTTCCGCTCTTTGTAATAGATGGTTTCCCATTTGAAAGTGCAGGAGACCAGTCTATCAATCCCATAAATACCATTGATCCCGGAGATATAGAATCTATTGATGTGCTGAAAGATGCTTCGGCTACTGCTATCTACGGAGCACGCGGTGCCAATGGGGTTATTATTGTTACGACCAAAAGAGGGAAAGTAGGAAAACCGGTACTGACATTTAATACATACTATGGGCTGCAGGAAAATAATAAAAGACTACAATCCCTGAATCCTTACGAATTTGTGCGTCTGCAAAATGAGATTGATTCTGTTCGTACCAAAACCTTGTATTTTCAGGATGGCCGTAATCTGGACTATTACCGTACAGTAAAAGGCATCAACTGGGAAGATGAGATAACACGCATCGCACCGATGCAGAATCACTATTTTAACATAGCAGGAGGAACCGACAAAACCAAGTATTCTACCACATTGTCCTATACCGGGCAAGATGGAGTACTGATTAATTCGGGTTTCAAACGTATACTGGGTAAGATGGTGCTGGATCAGCAGGTCAACGACAAGCTGAAAGTGGGTATAAATGCCGGTTATTCTTACATCAAAACCTTTGGTACTCCGACTTCGGCATCCGGTTATGTCAATGAGACGAATATGCTTTTCAGTGTATGGTCATTCAGACCGTTGTCTATTGATCCGACATTAGACCTGATCAATGAACCTATTGATCCTGAAGTTGAACAGGGAAATAATAACACTTTCAATCCTATACTGACAGCCCGAAATGAACTGCGGGAAAACTATGGGGGGAGTCTGAATACAAATGCTTACCTGGAATATGAAATCAATAAATATCTGAAACTACGCCTGGCCGGAGGTTACAATCAGGGACAGCGCGAATATGATGTTTTTAACGGACGGTTTTCGAGATCCGGTTTTATTTCCAACTTTGCCGTCAGCGGTTCCAAATCTATCTTTATGAGTTCGGGCTGGCAAAATGCCAATACCCTGACGTATGCACGGAGATTAAATAAGAATCATTACTTCGATATGATGGTCGGTTTCTCTGCCGAATCCGGCAAAAGCCGCTTTTTCAACGGAAGTGCTATTCTTCTGCCAAATGAAAGTCTTGGGCTGAATGGACTGGGAGAGGGAGTTCCTAATGCAGTAGGTGCAGGTTCATCAGAGTGGGCACTGGCATCCTTTATGGGAAGATTAAACTACAAATTACTGGATCGTTTTATTTTTACGACTACCTTACGTGTGGACGGTTCTTCCCGTTTCCTTGGAGACAATATCTGGGGTTATTTTCCTTCAGCGGCAGCGGCATGGCAGATGGATAAAGAGGAGTGGCTTAAATCTGTTCCGGCAATTTCAACCTCCAAACTTCGCGTGTCATGGGGAGTCACCGGTAATAATGCTGTCAGCAATTTTGCCGCTTACCCTGCTATGGCTGCGGTCAATACAGATGCCGGTAATTTCTACAATAATTTTCCGGGATACACATTTGGCGGAGGTTATTCCAATGGTCTTGCGAATATCAGTATCGGTAATCCGAATCTGAAATGGGAGTCAACCAGTCAGATTGATATCGGATATAATCTGGGATTATTTAAAGATAAACTAACTGTAGAAGTAGATGTATATGATAAGAAAACATCCAATCTGTTGCTGAATGCCGATATGTCTCCGAATACCGGATATTACAGATCTATCAAAAATATCGGTAAAGTGGGTAACAGAGGACTGGAAATAACCCTTAGCTATTCACCTGTTGTCAAAAAGGACTTTAGCTGGAATACGTCCTTTAATATTGCTTTTAACAGAAATAAAGTATTGTCGCTGGCTGAAAATCAGAACTATTTGCTGACCAGTCAGGGATGGGGTGATGACTGGAAAAATATTCCGGGATATGTGGCCAAGATAGGAGAGCCTATCGGTATGTTCTACGGGTATATCTATGAGGGAGTATATAAGTATGATGATTTTAATAAAGTAGGTGATAACTATGTCCTGAAAGACAATGTCACCTCTAATAATGCTTCAGGTACTTCTGTTCAGCCGGGAGACATCAAATACCGTGATCTGAACGGGGATTATATTATCAACGAAGCAGACAAGACAGTGATCGGTAATCCTAATCCTGTTCACATCGGAGGGTTCTCGAATAACTTTTCATACAAGGGTTTTGACCTGAATGTCTTCTTGCAATGGTCATATGGCAATGATATTCTGAATGCCAATCGTATTGTCTTTGAATCGGCCTATAAGTATGGGTATAATCAGTGGGCTACCTATGCGGATCGCTGGACTCCGGAAAATCCGGATTCAGATATCCCGGGTGTGGCAGCGATCAAAGGAAATGCTTCCAAAGCATATTCCACACGGGTGGTAGAAGACGGTTCATTTCTGAGACTGAAGACAGTAGCGCTGGGTTATAATTTCAAAAAGGAGTTTTTGCAGGGAATCAAACTGAAGACACTGCGGATATATGCTTCTGCACAGAATCTTGTCACCTGGACTAAATATTCAGGCTATGATCCCGAAGTTTCCGTGAGAAGATCCGCACTGACTCCGGGTTTTGACTTCTCTGCTTACCCG
This sequence comes from Sphingobacterium spiritivorum ATCC 33861, assembly GCF_000143765.1. Classification (GTDB taxonomy): domain Bacteria; phylum Bacteroidota; class Bacteroidia; order Sphingobacteriales; family Sphingobacteriaceae; genus Sphingobacterium; species Sphingobacterium spiritivorum. Next base: position 519,272 of record NZ_GL379770.1, read on the forward strand.
AGAGCCAGAACGATAACTGTGGGATTGAATACAACATTTTAAAAGGATTATAACAGCATATAATTATGAAAAAAATACTGATATCTTTAGTCATTGGAGCAGCTGCATTGACATCCTGCAACAAATTTCTGGAAATATTGCCGACCAGTACTGTTGCTCCTCAGAATTTCTTCCGGAATGAGGCCGAGGCAGAAATGGCACTGACGGGAGTATATGATATTCTCGCGAAATCCGGAACATACGGTCGTACGATCTATTTTGAGCTTGATATCGCTGACGATAGTTTTGTCGCACTTTCCTCCTGGACACAGGATCTTGCCTTATTTAATTACAACCCTTCCGATACAAAAGTTACAGACCTCTGGAATTATCTCTATACAGGAATCAACAGGGCTAACACCTTGCTTGATAATATTGACCGCGTAGATATGGATGCTACCAAAAGAAAAGCAATTGAAGGGCAGGCTTTATTCTTAAGAGCATACTACTACTTTATATTGACCAACTACTGGGGTAATATCCCTGTACGTACTACCGCAACCTCTTCAGTGACGGATAATGACCTGGAGTTTACACCCTACAGCGAGGTGTATAAGATGATTGTTGCAGATATGGAAAAGGCAGCAGATATGGTCAATCCTGCTTCTGCTTACGGACATGCAGGACGGGTGACCAAACAAACGGTATGGGGTATTCTTGCACGTGTCAATCTCAAAATGGGCGGAGCCCCTTTGCATGATCAGTCCCGCTATGCGGAAGCAAAAAAATGGGCGGAAAAAGTAATCCTCGGAGGAGGAAATGCATTGAACCCGGATTTCAGAGAGGTTTTCAAGAACATGAGTAAAGGAACTTATGATGTGAAGGAATCCATGTGGGAAGTTGAATTTAACCGGTACAATGGTACACAGAATGAAGAGGGTTCACTTGGTTCCATCAATGGTATAGCTGCTTCTGCTACCACACCATGGGGATTCAGCTACGGTGCAAAGCATGCCATCCCATATTACTTTAATATGTTCGAAAATTATCCGATGACGATCAATGGGGTAAGTCAGATCCTTTCTCCCGATATGCGGAGAGACTGGACAATCGGATCATATTACTACTCCGGTAATCTGAAGGCCGGCTACAACGGTACACAGATATACAACCGGATGGATGCAAAGTGGAGAAGAGAATATGAACCTACTGATCCCAAATTTAACGGTACGACTACCATCAACTTTCCTTTATTAAGATATTCTGATGTCCTGCTGATGTATGCTGAAGCTGATAATGAGCTCAATGGACCGCAAAGTCAGGCGATTGAATATGTGAATCAGGTAAGACGAAGAGCGTATGGTAAGACACTTGGGAATGGCGTATACTATGTGACTGTCGATAACGGCGGAACAGGATATACACAGGAACCACAGGTCAGTATCGTAGGTGGCGGAGGTTACGATGCAGAGGCGAGAGCTGTAATATCTGCAGGGAAAGTGACAAGTATTATGCTTCTTAATCCAGGGCAGGGATTCACTTCTGTACCGAATGTAATCATTGCCGGAAACGGAACAGGAGCGACTGCCACAGCTACCTTAGATCCACGCGCGACAGTCAATGCGGATCTGAAAACCAATGAAACTCTTGATAAAGTAGCGTTTCGTCTGGCTGTACGGAGAGAACGGGCATTAGAGCTGGGCTATGAAGGCTTGAGAAGATTTGATCTGGTACGCTGGGGAGATTACATCAGCACCATGAAAAATGTTGCTGTTCATATCAAGAGTACTGCAACAGGTACATCTGCAACTTATGCATATGCCTCCCGTCACGGAGATAATATCTCGCCTCGGGATACATTGCTGGCTGTTCCGTCACGGGAGATCCAGATGAACAAAAAGGCTAAACAAAATAATGGTTGGTAAGTAATGATAACGACAATGAAAAAGATTTGGATCAATACAATAGCTATACTCAGCATTTTTTATATGAATTCCTGTCAGAAAGATATTCCTCAAAAAGTGTCTTTCGAGGCTAATCCTGACCGTATGGAAATAGGTCTGCAGGATTCGGTGACCTTTACCTATACCGGATATGCAGATGTTATATCTTTCTATTCGGGAGAAAAGGGACGTGAATACCAGTACCGGGATCGTACCGAAATGGAAGGATTGAGCATGGAACTATCCATAGCCTCGCGTGTATTATACGGTTCGCAGGAGAAGAATGTGAAACTGATGTATTCGACAGCATTCTCCGGAAATTATTCGGCAGCAGGGATCAAGGAGGAAGAGTGGACAGATATCAGTGATAAATTTACCTGGTCTACAGCAGCTGTTCCTAACGGTATCGCTGCCACGACTACAGCATCCGGTCCTGCAGACCTTTCTTCTTTACTGGTACCGGGTAAGCCTATCTATTTTGCTTACCGGTATGAAAGTCAGGCGGCTACCTCTGCCGCTACGGGCGGAAGATCATGGAGACTGCCTGTATTTGATCTGGCCACTAGGACACCGGAGGGCACACGTGCTGTACTGGCCACTGTGCGGACAGCAGGATGGAAGATTGTCCCTGTGCTGACAGGTGTCAACAAGGCCAGTTACTGGACCATCAGCTCTTCAGATCCGTATCTGTTCTTTACACCCAACAGTACACTGGAACCGCATATTCATTGGGTGATCACGGCTCCGTTTGCACCAACGAGTGTCAAACCGGATAAACCATTGGTTCAGAAAGCTATGATAGATCCGATGCCGCAACGCCTGACCTACAAATTCACAGCTCCGGGTACATATAAAGTAACATTCGTTGCGCAGAATGTGAATTACAAAGGAGAAGAGACGGCTGTAAAACAATTTGATATTAAAGTGAATCCATAACATGCAGGTCAAAAGAAATAATAGTCTGGATACCTTACGTGGAATTGCTATTCTTCTGATGGTCCTGTCCGCGAGCATTGCCTTTGGAGTCATGCCGGGCTGGATGTATCATGCACAGGTGCCGCCACCCGATCATCAGTTTAATCCGGCAATTGCTGGTATTACTTGGGTGGATCTGGTATTTCCTTTCTTCCTGTTTTCAATGGGAGCAGCGATTCCGCTGTCTATGCAGAATAAGTTGACCAGGTTATCCTCATGGCAGATTTTGCTGTCCATAGCTAAGCGGTTTATACTGTTAGTGTTCTTTGCTTTATTCACGATGCATGCAAGAGCATGGGTGCTTAGTGACAGTCCCGGCACAAAAGAATATGTACTGTCAATATTGTCATTTGGTCTCTTGTTTCTGATCTATGTTGATCTGGAACAGAAGATTGGAAAACGCAATGACTGGATAGTAAAAATTATATCTTATCTGGCCTGTGCAGCAATCGTATTTTGGGGTAAGGATCAGGACAAATCATTCAATATCCACAATCCGGATATTATTATTCTGGTACTGGCCAACATGGCCCTTTTCGGGACATTAATATGGTGGCTGACTGCGAAAAATATCTGGATCAGGATGGGAGTTCTCCCGTTGATAATGGCTGTATTCCTGGCATCTAAAAACGAAGGATCTATCAATTATTATATATACAACTGGACTCCGGCCGACTGGTTGTATAAGTTTTACTACCTCAAATATCTGTTTATTATTCTGCCAGCTACACTGGTTGGGGAATGGATCATTACAGAACAGAAGTCACCGTCGGATTGGAAAACCTGCAAATCTTCTTATCTGATGGTAGGAATGATAGGGTTTCTGTTATTGTTGGGCAATGTAATTCTTCTGTACAGCAGGGAGCTGGTTCTCAACTTTTTCTTGTCTGTGGTATTGATGTTCACAGCCGTATATCTGATCCGCAAGATCGGAACGGTCAATATTATATCCAGACTTGTGTATACTGGAAGTTATCTGCTGTTGCTGGGTCTGTTGCTGGAGTCGTATGAAGGAGGGATCAAGAAAGATTTTTCCACATACAGTTATTACTTCGTGTGTTCTGGACTAGCCTTTTTCACAATGTCCTCCCTGTATGTACTGGAAGTCTACGGATTATTCAGCAGGATCACTCGGATACTGGCTTCAGTCGGTAAAAATCCAATGGTAGCCTACACTGCAGGCAACTTACTGCTGATTCCGGTATTGCGTCTTTCCGGACTGGAGGAATACCTCAACCGGTTGAATCACGGATTGGGAGACGGTACATTGAGAGGCGTTATTTTTACAGGTATTGTCGCATTATTTACCATCTGGACCACAGAGAAAAAGTGGTTCTGGAAATCATAGTTTATCAAATTTTATAATTATAGCGTTTAATCAATGAGTCTAAGTTTAGTGGATATAAGCATCATATTTGTTTATATCATTGGTATAATAGGATTGGGATTTTATATCTCTACAAAAGCATCTAAAGATCTGCAATCTTATTTTTTAGGGGGCAATACGATGAAATGGTATTACCTGGGACTGAGTAATGCGTCCGGGATGTTTGATACATCCGGTACGATGTGGACAGTCAGTATACTCTTCATTTATGGACTCAAGAGTGCATGGATTCCCTGGTTGTGGCCGGTCTGGAATCAGGTTTTTGTCTTTGTATATCTGGCGATTTGGATGCGCCGGTCGGGGGTAATGACAGGAGCACAGTGGATTACTTTTCGTTTTGGTGACGGCAAAGGTTCTAAGTTGTCACATATTATCATTGTGGCATTTGCGGTGATCAGTGTGATCGGTTTTATCGCCTATTTCTTTGAGGGCATCGGTAAATTTTGTACGTCTATTCTTCCATGGGATCTGAGTGTGGATATACTTGGCTATCATTTGTCTTCGGCCCGGTCATATGCCTTGATTATCTGTGCGCTGACGACCTTATATACAGTTAAGGGTGGTATGTACAGTGTCGTAGCGACAGAGGTACTGCAGTTCTTTATTATGACACTAGCTTGTTTTGCTATAGGATATATTGCTTATAATGCCGTGACGGCAGAGCAGATTCGTGCGGCCATACCGGACGGATGGCTTGATATGTCATTTGGCTGGACGCTTGATCTGGATTGGAGCAAGACGCAGGTCCCCAATGCAAATGATAAAATACTTTCCGACGGATTCGGAATGTTTGGTGCCTTGTTTATGATGATGGTATTCAAGGGAATATTTGCCTCGATCGCCGGACCTGTACCCAGCTACGATATGCAGCGTGTATTGTCTTCACGTACTCCGTCCGATGCAGCAAAGATGAGTGTGAGTTCCATCTTTGTGATGTATATACCCCGTTATCTGATGGTGGCATCATTTGCAGTGCTGGGACTGGTATATCTCGGTCCTGAAATGGGACAGATGGGAGCGAATATTGATTTCGAAAAAGTGCTTCCTGAAGCCGTGAATCGTTTTGTGCCGATAGGGCTTAAAGGATTGATCCTCGCCGGATTTCTTTCCGCTTTCATGGGGACTTTCTCTGCATTTGTCAATGCTGCCCCGGCATACATTGTCAACGATATCTATAAAAAGTATGTAAACCCGAATGCCACCAATGCAAAGTATATACGCCTGAGTATTATATCCTCAGTGCTGCTGGTTATTATCGGTATTATATTTGGATTCAATGCAGCTTCACTCAATAAGATTACACTCTGGATTACTTCTGCCTTATATGGAGGTTATGTGGCTGCGAACGTGTTGAAATGGGTTTGGTGGCGTTTTTCCGGAGACGGTTATTTCTGGGGTATGCTTTTCGGCCTTATAGCTTCTACGCTCAAATTATTTCTGTTTCCGGAGATTGTCGATATTTATATCTTCCCCATTATTTTCCTTTTCTCCCTTCTGGGATGTATTATCGGGACTTACCTCAAGCCCCTTGAAAATCGAGAAACAGTCAAAGAATTCTATAAGAAAACAAAGCCCTGGGGTTTTTGGGGGCCTATAAAGAAAGAGGTCGAAATGGAAGATCCTTCTTTCGAAGCTAATAAGGGATTCAAAAGAGATATGTTTAATGTTGTGGTCGGGATTGTATGGCAGATGGCACAGGTAGTTATCCCTATCTACTTTATGGTAAGAGAAAATACCAAAATGGTGATCTGGTGTGCGGTGCTGATCCTTACCAGTATTCTGTTGAAAAAATTCTGGTGGAATAAACTCCCTGAAGCAGATAAATAGCATATGGAAAAGAAGCGTATTTATATGATCCTGCTCCTGTGTCTGCAGATGATAACAGGATTATTTGCACAGGAAGCAGTAATAGACAGTAGCTATGCAAACAGTTATTATCAGAAGCGCCAGGCCTATTACGATCAGTTGCCTAAAGTGAAGAATGCTATTGTCTTTCTGGGGAACAGTATTACAGAAGCAGGTCAATGGTATGAGATCGCACAGGTATCTCATATTATCAACAGAGGTATCAGCGGAGATGTGACGTACGGTATATTGAACAGGTTGTCTTCCATTACTGCCCTTCAACCGAAAAAAATCTTTATGACAGTAGGAATTAACGATGTCAAAAGAGGGATTCCTCCGGAATATACAGTACAGAATATAGAACGGATTATTAAAAGAGTACGTAAAGACTCCCCGAAAACAAAATTATTGATTCAGAGTGTACTGCCGGTTCGGGAATCTATGTTTACAGATGGTTACCAGCGCGTGACCAATCAAAAGGTCGTGCTGCTCAACGAACAGATCAAAACGCTATGTCAGCAGTATGATGTTCCGTTTATAGATGTCCATCAGGCTATATTCATGGATAAGGAAGGACGCCTGAAACAAGAGCTGACAACAGACGGAATACATCTGCGTCCGGAAGCTTATATCCAATGGATCGATTACCTGAAAACCAAGAAATATTTATAACCATGCATAAGAATTTAATCGCATTGATAGCGGTGCTGTACAGCATACATGTACAGGCACAAAAAATTGACTCCAGTTATAACAATACGTATTATCAGGGACGAATGGAATTATTCAATTCTCTTCAGATCCCGCATTCGGCCATTGTCTTTCTGGGAAACAGTATTACCGAGAGAGGAATGTGGCATGAGCTACTGAGCGGAAAGCCCATTGTCAACAGAGGTATCGGCGGAGATAATACGTTTGGAGTATTGGCGAGGATACAGCCTGTCATAGATGCCAAACCTAAGAAAGTATTCTTGTTGATCGGTGTCAATGACATCTCACGGAATCTTCCAGTAGAGGTAACAGCAGCCAATTATGAAAAGATTATTCAGCGCTTCAAAAAGGGAAGTCCTAAGACTACCTTGTATGTACAGAGTGTATTGCCTGTAAATGATGCAATACTGAAAGCAGATTACATCAAAAACAAAGGACATCTGATTATCGAATTGAACAAGCGGATAAAAGCATTGGCTGCACAGTACAATGTGCCGTTTATTGAATTGTATTCTTTATTCAATGATGGTCAGGGTAATCTGTTGCCCGATATGACTAACGACGGAATACATCTGAGACCTGCGGCCTATGTGAAATGGGTAGATTTTCTGAAACGTAACAAGTATTTATAACATTAGCTAACCTTACTATAAAAAACAAAATCAAGTGAAGATTACAGGGACATTTATTGACGAAATATCGCATGATATTCCGCATCAGAACTGGGGTGCGGAAGAATGGGACAGGGATTTTGCATATATGAAAGCCTTAGGTATTGATACGGTGATTATGATCCGTAGCGGATACCGCAATTTTATTACTTATCCGTCAGAATACCTGATGAGCAAGCACGGTTGTTATCGTCCTTCTATGGATCTGGTAGAACTGTATCTTACTCTGGCAGATAAGTATGATATGAAATTTTACTTAGGGCTCTATGACAGCGGTGTGTATTGGGACACCGGAAATCTGCAGTTTGAAATCGATGCCAACAGGTTTGTGATTGATGAAGTATGGCAGAAATACGGGCATTATAAAAGTTTTGGCGGATGGTACATCAGTACAGAGATAAGCCGCAGAACAAAGGGTGCTACAGAGGCCTTCTATACCCTGGGAAAACAGTGCAAAGATGTAAGCAATGGTCTGCCGACATTTATTTCTCCCTGGATAGATGGGAAAAAAGCAGTCATGGCTTCCAGCGCATCCCTCAGCAAAGAAGATGCTGTGTCTGTCAAGGAGCATGAGCAGGAGTGGGGTGAAATCTTTGATGGAATCTCCGGAGCGATAGATGCAGTAGCTTTTCAGGATGGACATATTGATTATCATGAGCTGCCGGCATTCTTTGAGATCAATAAGAAACTTGCTGATCGCTACGGACTGGAGTGCTGGACAAATGCCGAATCCTTTGACCGGGATATGCCGATCAAATTTCTGCCGATCAAGTTTGATAAGCTGAGATTAAAGCTCGAAGCAGCTCATGCTGCGGGCTACGATAAAGCAATAACATTTGAATTTTCACATTTTATGAGTCCGCAGTCGGCTTATCTGCAGGCAGGACATTTATACAACAGATATAAAGAATACATCAATACATTAGGATTTTAAGCAGATACAATATATTATGAAGATATACAGTGATATATATAAGAATGAATTATTAGAACAGGTGATTCCGTTTTGGGAAAAATATTCCATAGACCGGGAGTGCGGAGGGTATTTCACGTGTCTGGATAGGCAGGGTAACGTCTTCGATCAGGACAAATTTATGTGGTTGCAGGGACGTCAGGTCTGGATGTTTTCATTCCTTTACCAGCATTGTGAACAAAAACAGGAATGGCTGGATATTGCTCTTCACGGTGCTGCATTTATGGAACAATACGGAAGAGACGCAGAAGGGAACTGGTATTTTTCGCTGAACAGAGAAGGAAAACCACTTGTACAACCTTATAACATCTTTTCGGATTGTTTTGCAACGATGGGATTCAGCGCCCTGTATAAGGCTACCGGAAATACGACATACAGTGCTATCGCCAAACAGACTTTTGAGCAGATACTGAAAAGGAGAACCGATACCAAAGGCGTATACAATAAAATATATCCCGGAACACGGGACCTGCGTAATTTTTCCCTTCCCATGATTCTGAGTAATCTGGCTTTGGAAATGGAAGAGCTGTTAGATAAGCAAGTGGTGGAACAATTACTGGATGAGATCATTCATGAGGTAATGGAGGTGTTTTATAATGAAGAGCGGGGCATTATTTTCGAAAATGTCAATCCGGACGGTAGCTTCAGCAATAGTTTTGAAGGCCGGTTGCTCAATCCCGGACATACGTTAGAGGCCATGTGGTTTATTATGGATCTGGCTGTTAGAAAAGGAGATCGTTCCCTTATTGATAAAGCATTAGAAATTGCATTGAAAGCATTGGAATATGGCTGGGATAAAGAGTATGAAGGCATATTTTATTTTCTGGATAGTGAGGGACACCCTCCACAGCAACTGGAATGGGATCAAAAACTCTGGTGGGTACATCTGGAAGCTCTGGTATGTATGGCCAAAGCGTGGAAGCTGACCGGAGATGAGCGTGCGAAAGCCTGGTTTGTGAAATTACATGATTACAGCTGGGAAAAATTCAGAGATGCCGAATACGGGGAATGGTACGGCTATCTCAACAGAAGAGGAGAAGTACTGCTTCCCCTCAAAGGAGGAAAATGGAAAGGGTGTTTCCACGCTCCGCGTGCACTCTGGCAGATTCATCAGACTTTAGCTTAAGTATATAACCAATTATAAAGCCTTTATTATGAATGTAATGAGTAGTCCATCCGCTACTGTGGATAATCCAAAAATACTTAACGCTGCTGTGATTGTGGCAGCGTTGGGTTATTTTGTAGATATATATGACCTGCTGCTTTTCAGCATTGTCCGTGTTCCCAGCCTGCAGGCCTTGGGGTATAGCGGGGAGCAGCTAACTAATCACGGTATTTTTCTGTTAAATATACAGATGGTGGGCATGTTGGTTGGCGGTATTTTCTGGGGTATTCTGGGAGATAAGAAGGGTCGCCTGTCTGTATTATTCGGATCGATCTGTCTGTACTCCATTGCAAATATTGCCAATGGTTTTGTAACGACAATTGAAGGGTACAGTTTGTGGCGTTTAGTTGCAGGAATAGGTCTGGCCGGCGAATTAGGAGCAGGTATTACCCTTGTAACGGAAATTATGCCTAAAGAAAAACGGGGACTGGCAACTACTATTGTTGCCTCGGTCGGAGTCAGCGGAGCAGTAGCGGCGTATTTTGTGGCTCAGTTTTTTTCCTGGGAAGTGTGTTATTTTATCGGTGGAGGATTGGGACTTTCTTTACTGGCACTGCGTATAGGTGTCAGAGAATCTGCTATGTTTGCAAAGACCCTCCATCAGAAGCATGCCTCGAGAGGCGATTTTTTGTCTCTGTTTAAAGATGCCGGGCGGTTTTTGAAATATCTGAAATGTATAATTATAGGCGTTCCGTTATGGTTTGTGGTAGGGATTCTGATTACCTTGTCACCGGAGTTTGGTAAAGTGCTTGGCGTACAGGGAGAGGTAAGTGCAGGTGCTGCTGTAGCCTGTTGTTACGGAGGGTTAGTAGTAGGTGATATCCTGAGCGGATTTCTCAGCCAGATACTCAAAAGTCGTAAGAAAGTCGTGTATGTATTCCTTTCGTTGGCAGTTATCAGTGTTTCTGCTTATTTCTCGCTGACAGGATTGTCTGTAACTGCGTTCTACTTTATTTGCTTTTTCCTTGGACTTTCGGTAGGCTATTGGGTAATCTTTATGACCATTGCAGCAGAGCAATTCGGTACCAATATCCGGGCCACAGTTACGACTACAGTACCTAACTTTGTGAGAGGAGCGGTCGTACCCCTGACGATACTTTTTCAGTTTCTCTATGCTTCATTTGACAATCTGATCTATGCCGGTATCTGCGTAGGACTATTGTGTCTGCTGTTAGCCTTTTGGGCAATCAGAGGCATGCAGGAGACTTTTTCAAAAGATCTCAATTACCTGGAAGAAGAAGAGAAATAACAGAAGTGTTTTTTATTTTATAAAACACAGATGCCTCCTGAACTTGGTTCAGGAGGCATCTGTGTTTTCTTTTGAACAGTTCATTCCTTATTTCAATTCCTTCAGCCATTTCTGCTCCTCCGGAGTCAGATCTTTAGGTTTCGGTATATATTTCGGATCCGCTGCATACCAGTCTATATTACTGTAATAATCCCGTAAGTCTTTGGACTTAAAAACATATCCCCGTCTTGCAAACGGAAGATTACGTAATATTTTTTTGCTTGTTTCATCCTTTGCCTTAAGAATACGATCCTGAGCATATACCGCAAAGGGCAGGACATCTGTTTTGGAATCAAAAGATTCTCCCGGAGGAAAGTAGTTTTCAGCAGAGAGATAAAGCTCACCGGCAGGAGCAAAATTAGTCTTATGAAAAACCAGTGTACCCTGACGGATAGTAAACCGGATCTGATCCGACTCATGTACAGAAGAAGGAAGTGCTTCTACCTCTTTAGTTTTTCCCCAGCCTTTAATCTGCCAGTCTTCCTTTTTGTCAAAAAATGTCTTATGGATATTGAATTCCGTTACATCTCCCATATCTACAATCAACGTGAAGTCGTCGATCTGCTTATTTGCCCATCGCCTGGCTGCTGTCAGCACATATTCCAGATAGTATTGATAATCTATAGAACCGGAAAGGTCATAGGTGTAGGTATGCTGGATACTGTTTTTGCCTTTTCTGAAAGGAGCCTCAAAATAATAAACATAGTTAAAGCCAACCTCATTAACATTATCAATCTCTTTCTTGATTTTATCCAATGGTTCAGATACAATTTTGCCGTTATTAACATAGAGCGAATCATATACGTAGGCAACTTTATACGGAAGATCCTGATTATTCAGCTTTACTGTAAAATCTCTCATATAGGGATGAAAACCATTTTTTGGCGTGCCATCCACATCTCCGGATGGAGACATCGCTTCAAATCCGACCGTAATTTTCTTATCCTCAACGGGATTTTCAAATTCATAATATACGGTGATATGTACCTGTCTATCTCCCACCTTTCTGATAGTAAGGATCTCCTTTCTGACACTAATGTCAGTTTCATGGATCGGCACAAGTTGATTTCCTCTTGCAAAGAATGCCCCGTCATTAGCATAGCTGTAAGCTGTGAAGCACAGTAAAAGCGATAATATCAATAGGAAATTTTTCATCAGTATAGCATATTTTACAATCATAAATATACACATCCCGTGCAATATATGAATTGCCGGATTATTTAATTTGGTATTGCGTATATTTGTTGTAAAGCAAATACAATCACTCCATGTCTTCAATACTTATCAAATCTGCTCATATTGTCAATGAAGGGACAACCACAGTAGCAGATGTTTATATCCGTAACGGACGAATCGAAAAAATAGGAAGCGAACTTCAGGTCAAAGCAGATAAAGAAATAGATGCTACAGGTCTCCATCTTCTTCCGGGACTGATCGATGATCAGGTTCATTTCCGTGAACCCGGTCTGACACACAAAGCCGATATCTGGCATGAAAGCCGTGCAGCTGTAGCCGGAGGAACAACTTCTTTCATGGAAATGCCAAATACAGTTCCCAATACATTGACACAGGAACTGTTGCAGGATAAATATGATATTGCAGCTAAAAATGCCCTGGCCAATTACTCCTTTTTCATGGGAGCTGCCAATGATAATCTGGAGGAAGTACTCAGGACAGATCCTCGAAAAGTCTGCGGGATCAAGGTTTTTATGGGATCTTCAACAGGAAATATGCTGGTCGATAATGAAAAAGCCCTGGAAGGAATCTTTGCCAACGCTCCTACATTAGTAGCTACGCATTGTGAAGATGAGGCAACAATAAAAGCGAATCTTGCGATTTTCAAAGAACAATATGGCGAGGAGGGACTGACTATACAGATGCATCCGCTTATCCGTTCGGAAGAAGCCTGCTATCTGTCTTCTTCAAAAGCAGTTGAACTGGCTAAGAAAAATAATACCCGTTTGCATATTCTGCATATTTCCACAGGAAAAGAAACAGCACTGTTTCGCAATGATATCCCTTTGGAACAAAAGCACATTACTGCAGAAGCCTGTATCCACCATATGTGGTTTTCAGATCAGGACTATGCGGCCAAAGGCAATTTTATCAAATGGAATCCGGCAGTCAAGACCGCTTCCGATAGAGATCAGATCGTTAAAGCTTTGTTAGACGGGCATATCGATGTGATCGCTACAGATCATGCCCCACATACGATCGAAGAAAAATTACAGCCTTATCATACCGCTCCGTCGGGAGGGCCTTTAGTGCAACATGCACTGCAGGCTCTGCTGGATATGGTCAGTCAGGGAAGAATGACGCTGGAACAACTGGTACAGAAATCTGCGCACAATACCGCGATCTGTTTTCAGATCGAAGACCGTGGATTTATCCGTGAAGGATACTGGGCCGATCTGGTACTGGTGGATCTCCATAAACCGTATACCGTTTCAAAATCCAATATCCTGTCTAAATGTGGCTGGTCACCGTTTGAAGGACATACTTTTACCTCTACTGTAGAACATACAATTGTCTCGGGACAATTGGCTTATACAGGTGGTTCACTCATTGAATACGGAGCAGGACAGCGCTTGCTGTTCAATCGCTAAGCCTTACCTAACTACCTATACGATGAACAAAAGAGATTTTATCAAATCGATTACATGGGCTGCTGCGGCAGTTCCTCTTACCGGATTTGCGCACGACAGCGAGAAGGCGGCAGCCTGGTTCAAACAAGGGCAACTGTTAGCTCAGAAGTTGAAAAAAGGAGATACGATCGGCCTGATAGCTCCGGCAGGTGTTCTGGACGATGAAGAATCGATCAGCATAGCCAGAGAAATCTTTCAGACACTAGGTTTCAACGTAAAGGAAGGTGCACACATTCGTAGCCGATACGGACAGTTGGCCGGTACAGATGAAGAACGCATAGCTGATATTCATGCAATGTTTGGAGACCGGCAGGTAAAAGCTATTGTCTGCGTGCGTGGCGGCACAGGTACATCACGGCTTCTGGACCGTCTGGATTATAAGCTGATCGGTCGTAATCCTAAGATATTATTAGGTTACAGCGATATTACAGCTCTACTGCTGGCGCTTTACAGTAAGACCGGAATGATCGGTTTCCACGGAGCGGTGGGGATCAGCACCTGGACCAATAAGGTCGCGCGGGCATTTGAAAGTCAGTTCCTGGAGAATAAGCTTCCTTTGTTTACCAATCCTACGGATAAAGGCGATCACATAGTTCAGTATAAAGAGCGGATCACGACGCTTCATCCGGGGAAAGCAGAGGGCATATTGCTGGGCGGGAATATGACGGTACTTACAGGACTCTGCGGAACGCCTTATGTGCCGGACTTTAAAGATGCTATTTTGTTTCTGGAAGAGGTAGATGAAAAAGTAGAACGTGTAGACCGGATGTTCTGTCAGCTGAAATTGTCCGGAGTATTAGCCGTAATCAAAGGTTTTGTGTTTGGTAAGTGTACAGGCTGCGGCCCTTCAGGAGGCTATGGTTCACTCACACTGCAACAGGTTATGAACGATTATATCAAGCCTCTGGGGATACCGGCATACAGCGGTGCTATGATTGGTCACATTGCGGATCAGTATATACTGCCTGTAGGGGCAGCAGTCCGGATAGATGCAGATAAAGGCACTATAGAATTAATACAACCTGCTTTGAAAGATTAAATGAATAAGCTCTTAATTATCTGTTTACTTATGCTTATTGGAAAAGATTCGTTTTCTCAATCACTGGTATTGAGCAAAACGCAATTAGATAAGGCTCACATGGCCTATAAAGAATCTGCTCTGAAACATCGCCGCTTCAAGCATGCCGATGTGGAACAACTCATCCTGCGTCATCAGCAACAGCATGCACTGGATGTGCAGCAGATCGGATCATCAGTAGAGCAGCGTAGTATCTATGAACTTCGCTACGGAACCGGTAAAAAGGTCGTGATGCTGTGGTCACAGATGCATGGAGATGAGCCTACTGCGACCATGGCGCTGTTTGACCTTTTTAATTTTCTGGAAGGGAAAGAAGATGATTTTGAAGGAGTGCGGACACTACTACAGGAGCATCTTTCTATTCACTTTATTCCTATGCTCAATCCGGACGGAGCAGAACGTTATACCCGACGCAATGCGCAGAAGATAGACCTCAACCGCGATGCCCGCAATACTGCGACGCCGGAAGGAAAGTTGTTGCGTGCACGTGCAGAAAGCCTGAAACCACAATATGGTTTCAATCTGCATGATCAGAATATTTATTATAATGTTCCGGGCACGCAGACACCTGTGACCATTTCTTTACTCGCTCCGGCCTATAATATGGAACGGGATATCAATGAGGTGAGAGGCAATGCAATGAAAATTATTGTCGGGATGGAGAAATTGCTCCAGAACTATATTCCCGGAGCAGTAGCTAAATATGATGATGAACATTCGCCCAGAGCTTTTGGCGATAATTTTCAAAAATGGGGAGCCAGTACAGTCCTGATTGAGTCCGGAGCCTTTAAAGGTGATCCCGAAAAACAGGAAATCCGTAAGCTGAATTTTGCAATTATACTGAATGCCTTGGTACAGATCGCACAGGGATCTTATCAACAATACGACATAAAAGATTATGAACGTATTCCATTTAATGCGTCACAACTGCACGATGTAGTGCTCCGAAATGTAAGTACAGTGTCAGGTGGATTACCCCTGCAGGTAGATATTGCAATCCGTCGTGATGAGATCACCTCAGGAAATGATTATTACAGCAAAGGATATATTGAAGATCTGGGTGACCTGAAAGAATTCTACGGATATGACGATCTGGATGCCACGGGTCTGACGCTTTCTTACGGACAAATCTATCCTACAGCATTCCGTCACTACAGCGAACTTACAGCTGATGTGATTTTTGGTTTGCTAAAGCAAGGATATTCCACTGTAATTGTAAGGGAGCAGGACCAGCAAAAAGCATTGCGGCTGCCGGTCAGAATAGTACAGCAGCCTACAGAGCAACGTCATGTTACAGGGCTGTCACCCGGTCAGGAAGCTACATTTTTTCTGAAGAAAGATAATGAATTGAAATATGCTATTGTCAACGGATATCTGATCGACCTCAGCAGGAATCTGCCGGATGCTTTTAACGGAATAAAATAGATCAGATTTATTTTATTCTGTTGAAGACAAGAGAAGGTAGGGTAGCAGAGGTTTCGTGTATAAATGCTGTTACTCAAAGGTTTGCGTAATCTATATTATTGCTTCAACATACGTATTGAAAAGAAACAATACTTTAATTTGCAGAGCAATAATAACACTACAGATGATCAAACCAATTGCATTCCTTAGCAGCTTGTGTATGCTGACGGCATTACATGTACAGGCCCAGCATGAATATCCGCCACAAAAACCATTGTGGAATGCGGACGAACTCGGTACACAACGAGCAGTATTGCGTGTAGAATCCGCATCAAAGCTGGTCACAGCGAATATTACATGGCGTAATCGTAATGTACGGTCAGACCAGCAAATAATACTTGTAGATAGCACAACCCAGCAAATTTTTTCGCCATCCCGTTACGGTAATATATCCGCTGTTTCCGGAGAATTTCAATTTGAACCCCGTTCAGGTAAAGGAATTTACTATGTTTACTTTTTACCTTATAAATTGGTCGGAAGAAGTGAAAACTATCCGGATGTAGCCTATTTGAAGCAGGAGAAAGTGACAAACACATTGGATAAAACAGTAAAGGCACATGCAAAACTGGTTCGTCTCGAGGCCGTAGATACGTTCAATCAGAATGATGCTATGGATGTGGTCTCTACACTGCAGGAACAAGCCGAATTTCTTAAAAAACACCGTAAATCCAGTTACCTTGTTTTTCCGGAAGACCGGGATCATCAGATCAAAATGACTGATAATCTTCCTCAACGATGGACAACCGGCAATATAGAAGGACAAACACTCCGCGTCAGCTCAGACAAAGGAGAATTGCTGGCTTTCCAGTTGGGACTCTATTCTGATAAACAGGATTTGCAGAATATCAAAGTAGTATTTTCAGACTTAAAGAGTAAAAACGGAAATACAATAGCTTCCGGACGGATCAATTGTATCAACACCGATGGGGTGAGTTATACCGGACAGCCTGTTAAGTTTAATGTAACTGTTCCAAAGCAAAAAGTACAGGCGCTGTGGTGCGGGATTGACGTTCCCAAAGAAACGGTCAGTGGCGTATACGAAGGGATCGTCAGTATCAAACCAGTTAATGCAGCAGCAAGGGATATTCCTGTCCGCCTGGAGGTGTCAGATCGCTCTGCTGTCAATCAGGGATATGACGAGCCGTGGAAGCTGACACGTCTCAATTGGCTGAATTCGACCTTAGCGCAGGAAAGTACTGTGATTGCTCCTTATATCCCCTTACAGATAGAAGGTAATGAGATCAGTCTGCTGGGCAGATCAGTATCACTGGATAAAAATGGATTTCCGGCACAGATCCGTACATTTTTTACGCAGGATATGTTGAGTATAGGGAAGCAGGGTAATGATCTGTTAACAGAAGCTATACATTTCCATTTCCGGAAGAATGCGAATCAGGATATTGTTTTTGAATATAGCCCTGTCAGATTTGACCGTAAGGAACAAGGCTTAGTCAGTTGGTCCACGACAGGAAGTTCCCCTGATCTGATTTTAAATATTAAAGGATCTCTGGAGTTTGATGGTTTTGTTGACTATACCGTACAGCTTATTGCCACACAGGATGTACATCTTTCGGATGTGCAGTTTCACATTCCGCTACAGGCACAGTATGCTAAATATTTTATGGGTCTGGGTGAAAAGGGAGGATATCGTAAAGATGCCATCGACTGGAAATGGGATGTGGCAAATAAAAATCAGGATGGCGGATGGATTGGAAATGTAAATGCAGGACTGCAGTTTGCCTTCAGGGACCAGCATTATTCCAGACCGTTGAATACTAACTTTTATCTTCAGAAACCACTTATATTGCCTGCCTCCTGGGGTAACGAAAATAAAGGCGGGATACAGATCGGACAAAAAGGCAAGTCTATATTAGTTGACAGTTATAGCGGAGAGCGGAATATGAAAGCCGGAGATACCCTGTATTATAATTTTCACCTGATGATTACACCATTCCATACCATTAATACCGACTGGCAATGGGACAATCGCTTCTTTCATGCTTACAAACCCATAGAAGAAGTGAAGACAAGTGGTGCGAATGTCATCAATATACACCATGGGAATAATCTGAACCCTTATATCAATTATCCGTTTGTAGCGACAAAAGAAATGAAAAGCTATATAGATTCGGCACATCATGAAGGATTAAAAGTCAAGATATACAACACCGTACGAGAAGTATCTAACAGGATGTATGAAATCTATCCTTTGCGAAGTCTGGGACATGAAGTGTTTTCTTCCGGCAAGGGAGGAGGCTACTCCTGGTTACAGGAACATCTGAATACCGATTATATCGGGGCATGGTACGTACCCCGGTTCCAGGATGCAGCTATTATCAATAGTGGTATGAACCGCTGGCACAATTACTATGTGGAAGGGATGAACTGGTTGGTGGATCATATGGGAATAGATGGTATCTATCTGGACGATGTGGCATTCGATCGTGTTACGATGAAGCGAATCAAACGGGTAATGACCAAAAACAATCATCCGGGGATTATCGATCTGCATTCGGCCAATCAGTTTAATAAGAGTGATGGATTTAATAACAGTGCCAATCTATACATGGAGCATTTTCCATACATCAATCGTCTTTGGTTTGGCGAGTATTTTGACTACGAAAAAAATGATCCGGATTTCTTCTTGACTGAAGTAAGCGGGATTCCATTCGGATTAATGGGCGAAATGCTGCAGGATGGTGGCAATCCATGGAGAGGGATGATCTATGGGATGACTAACCGATATCCCTGGGAGAAAGCTAAAGATACCCGTGATATCTGGCGGATATGGGACGAATTTGGTATCCGGGAAGCACGTATGATCGGCTATTGGGTAGATAATAATCCGGTGAAAACAGATAATACTAAAATCCTGACAACCGTATATCAAAAGGAGGGTAGTACGCTGATCGCCCTGGCAAGTTGGGCAGAGACAGATACAAATGTCAGTCTGCTGATCGACTGGCAAGTATTGGGGCTGGATGCGGCGAAGGTACATGTCACGGCTCCGGCGATCAGGAATGTGCAGGAAGCCCGGGTATTCAAACCCGGAGAACAGATTCCGGTAGAAAAGGGGAAAGGGTGGCTGCTCCTTGTGAAGTAGACCGAAAACAGCTGTTAAAAAAGAAGCAATCTATCTCTTAAAATAGATTGCTTCTTTTTTTGTTTTCAGAAAATCTTAATATCCCGGGTTTTGCTGTCCCTGAATATCCGGATTCGCATTGATCTCATCCTGCGATATCGGCAATATAGTTCGGTAGAATGAGCGGTTTATAGAAGATGTACGGGTAGGTACACTTATTCCGGCAAAAGCATCATCAAAATTGATAGTCTTGTTTAGTCTCAGCATATCAAAATAGCGAATGCCTTCCCCGAAGAACTCTTTGCTTTTCTCAGCTAATATCAGATCTTCCGTTACATTGGCTGCCGTAGCAGGGGTTAGTGCCGGAGCACGTTTGCGTATAGCCTGCAGGTATTCCGCAGCTTTTGTAGGATTAGGAACACTGGATTTTAAAGCTGCTTCTGCAGCTGTAAGATACATTTCGGATAAACGTATTACTTTGATGTTTACCGCTGTAAAATTGGAGGACCCTTTATCACCGCTGAAGGCTACCGAACCGGAATACTTATAGCAGGAACCTAATCGTGTGGCCGATGACTCATCGCGTGCCATGACACCTTTTCTTACATCATTCGGATCTGCATTTAGAGCCGTGAGGAATGGTGTGCTGGCAAGAAAATTACCTAATGCTCCTGTCTGATGATTTCTTCTCATCAAATAGAAGGCAAGAGAAGTTCGCGCAAGATCTCCCTGGTTAGGCTCGATCACAAATTCAAGAATAGATTCTGAGCCAAACTGATTGGACCAGGACGATACCCATTGCGCATTGGTATACAAGCTGTATACACCCGAATTGATAACTTCCTCTGAGGCTTTCAGCGCATTGTCATAATCTCCCATAGTCAGGTAGACTCTCGCCTGGATCGCCTTATTGGCATAATAGTTTACATAACCGTCTCTTTTTGTCTTCGGAAGACCTGCTTCCGCATCCTTGAGATCCTTCATAATCTGCGTGTAGTTTTCTGCTACTGTGGATCTTGCCGGCTGACTGTCGTACAATAATGTTTTGGTAATATTTGGTACACCCCAGGCATTTTTATCATCGGTATACGATTTTCCATATAATCTCACGAGGTCAAAATACGCTAATGCTCTGATCGTAAGTGCATCGGATTTGGCCAGTGCAAAATTTTCCAGTGTACCCTGACTTTGTAGCTTTTCAATATTTTCCAGCAGGTTATTAGCCTGATAAATAATATTGTATATAGAAGTCCAGAAGCTGGAATAGCTATTGGCCTGTGCACTGTGGTTAAACGTATAGAAAGGGTCTAATCCTCTTCCCTGAGAGAAGAGCGTGAAATCTCCTCCTTTGGCGTCTCCGTAAATAATAAAATTACGTCCGTAGTAATTGGAGGAAGTCATCTGACGAAGAATTCCGTTGACCACAATCTGTGCATCATTGGCTGTACGGATGGCCTTGTCATAGTCTACGGCATTGCTGGGTTCGACTTCCAGAAAGTCTTTACACGAATATGCCGTACTAAGTACAGATGCTGCGAGTAATATTTTTATATATTTTTTCATGTCAATATCAATAAAAATTAGAAACTGAATTCTACACCGAAAGTATACGTTTTACCATATGGCGTTTCCCAGCCACGTGTTGAATACTGGTTGACTTCCGGATCCGCAATTTTATATTTGGAAAAGGTCAGCAGATTAGTTCCGTTGAAAAATATACGGGCATTGGAAATTTTAGCTTTGCTCAACCATGCTGCCGGCAATCTGTAAGCCAGATTGATATTTTTCAAACGTAGGAATGAAGCATCATACAGATGACGGCTGCTGTACTGAATGGCATCTGTCAGATCATTACCGTCAATCTTTGGCAGGCTACCTTCCATATTGTCAGGAGACCACATATTTTCGTAATAATAGGCTGATCGGATTCTTTCCCAGTAATAGCCGTCATCCATCACATCTTTCTCTGCACCATCGTATAATTTGCCACCTATTTTATAACTGAAATTAAATCCCAGAGAGATGTTTTTGTATTCAAGGTCTGTATTAATCCCTCCAAAGACATCCGCTACACCAGAGCCGATAATTTTACGGCTTGCATTTCCAAAATTGTAGGTCGCCGATCGTCCGTTATACTCAAAATCTGATTTATCGTTGTTCGTATACCATACATTTTTACCATTGTTCTTGTCTACACCAGCCCATTCATAACCATAGAAAGACAATACAGACTCTCCCTCACGGTAGATGAATTGAGCCCGGGCATCTCCTCCTGTAGGGTCATTCCAGATAATATCTTTTCCACCGTTTAATCTTTTGACTTTTGAATCCAGGAAGGAAGCATTCACACGTGCTGTCCAGCGGAAATTTTCATTTTTGATGATATCGCCGCCCAGATCGATTTCTAATCCGCTGTTGTTGATCACGCCTACATTCCTCAGGATTGTCGTAAAACCTGTTGTTCCGGAGGTTGGTACATCCTGTAACAGATCTTTGGAATCTCTGTTGAAATACTCCACAGATCCTGTCAGTCTGTTATTAAATAATCCAAATTCTAAAGCCAGATCATAGGTCTTGTTTTCTTCCCAGCCCAGATTGAGATTTCCAAGCCCTCTGTCGATCAGTCCCGTAGAACCGTCACTCACGATACCACCGGGATTACCTTTGTAGTTGTATTTGTAATACATTAACGTTCGCCATGCAAAATCATTGGTGGGCAATGTTCCGTTTACACCGTACGAGCCTCTTAATCTCAGGCTGGAAATAGTTTCGTTGTTTTTCAGGAACTCTTCTTTGTGCAGACTCCATGCTCCGGAAACTGACCAGAAAGTACCCCAACGATTTTCAGGACTTAATCTGGATGAGCCATCTCTACGGATGGAAGCACCGGCGAAGTATTTTTCGTTATAATTGTAGTCGATCCGGGATAGATAGGACATCAGGTTATTCCCCCAGGTATAGCTGTCTGCTTTAAAATTGGCACCTGTTCCGATGGACGTTAGAGCGCTGGATCCGAGATTGATAGAATTGCTGTACTGATAATCCGTTTTATTCTTTTCGGCTTCAAAACCGCCCAGAATATTAAGATTGTGCAGTCCGAAACTTTTAGCATACGTCAGCGTGTTAGAGGAAACATACTTACGGATATTTGTTGCCCATTTGCTGGAACTTCCTTTATCAGTCAGACCGTTAAAATGCAAAGCCGAGTAGAACAGATCATCTTTTACTTCTGTATTATCAAAAGAAAAGATAGTCTTTGCTGTCAGGTTGGGGATGATTTCCCAAGAAAGGGATTGTACAGCTCCAAGTTTCAATGTATTTGTATTGTTGTCCCACTCCTTATTGTAATAGTCCGAATTGTAAGCTAAACTACCATACTGCGCAGTCCAGGGATTACCTGTTTTGTAATCTGTAGGCCAGTAGAACGGGAACAGCAAGTTGCGGGCCTGGAAAAAATAATTCGAACCCGTACTTCTGGTGTCATTAAATCCGGTTTTGCCTGTACTGGCAACATTCAGATTGACATTATACTCTACATTATTAAATACTTTCTGAGAAAGGTTTATCCGTCCTGAAATACGGTCATACTCATTGATAATAGCTCTGCCCTTATCTTTTGTATAGGATAGGGATGAATAATATTTCGTCGTTTCTGTGCCACCGCTTAAAGACAGATCATTTGTCTGAAATACACCTGTTCTGAACAGGTAATCTTCCCAGTCGAAAAATTTTCCTTCCCTGTTTTCGACACCGTCAGTCATTCCCAGAATTTTGACATTCGTCATTCTCGATGGGTTATCCACTTCAAATTTGTAACCATGGATATTAAAACGACGATTGATCTGGCCAAGTGCATACGTACTTGCTTCCTGATCGGTATAGTTGACACCTGTAGCACTGTTTTTATTGGATGTGCGGTAATCATGGAAGATCTGATACTCCATATTGATCTGAGCCTGAGGGTCAGCAATTTCATAATTATCTGTTGCCCATGAAGGCGTGAGACCGATTGACGTCCGGAAGTTAAGAGTAGGTTTGCCCGTTTTACCGCGTTTGGTCGTAATGACCACTACACCGTTTGCGGCTCTCGAACCATAGAGTGAAGAGGCTGCCGCATCTTTCAGGATGGTAATGGATTCAATATCAGCAGGGTTTAACGTGCTCATTACATTGGATGTCGAATAAAGCTGTCCGCTGATCTGCCCCACATTGCCGGATACTACAGGTACACCATCAATTACAAATAACGGATCATTAGACGCATTCATCGATCCGATACCCCGGATACGTATGCTCGATGTGGACCCTGCCTGGCCGGAAGCCGAATTGATCTGTACACCTGCCACCCGGCCGCTTAGTGCATTTTCAAATGAAGTAGTAGGTACATCTGCAATTTCTTTGGGACTCACGGTTGCTGCAGACCCGGTGTAGGTACTTTTTCGGGCTGTACCGTAAGCTACGACCATGACCTCTTCCAAAGCCTGATCACTTGCCGTCAGACTGACCGTGAGAGATGAACGGTTGCCTACTTCCAGTTCGGTTGTCTGATAGCCTACAGATGAAAATATCAAGGTATTGGAAGAGGTGACTTCGCTAAGCGAAAAAGAGCCTTTTTCATCTGAAGAAGTACTTCTGCTGCTGCCCTTAATTGTGATCGTGACACCAGGAATAGGTTTGCCTGTCGCGGCGTCTGTCACTTTACCGGTGACAGCACTTTGTTGTGCATGAGCATGAGATACCGCGAAGCAAAACATACAACACAAACATGCGAGTAAAAGTTGTTTCATAGTTAAGGGTTAGTTAATTTGTTAAAAAAATATGGTTAGTATTCTATCATTAATTAAAAATAAAGCTAAATTTTTAGTATTCCAATTCCCGGTCTTTCCGGCAGGATACATTTACCATCTACAACCTGCATACCATCATAAATATCATTTGCGATCAATAGCGCTCCATCCAGATCCGCCCAGTCCACTAGCGGAGCTAACTGAGCTGCGGCTGAGATAGCACAGGACGTTTCTGTCATGCAACCGATCATCACCTTCATTTCCAGAGCTCTTGCTAATTCAGCCATTTTTTTTGCTTCCCGCATTCCGGTACATTTCATGAGTTTGATATTGATACCGGTGTATACATCTTTCAAAGCCGGCACATCAGCCAGCCGCTGGCAGGCCTCATCTGCGATCGTCGGGATCGGACTGTGCTCCGTAAGCCAGGCATTGTCATCTATCTGTTCCTTGGGCATAGGTTGTTCCAGAAAAACCACATTGCGCTCCGCCAGCCAATGAGCCATTTCCAATGCCTGTTCTCTGGATTTCCACCCCTGGTTGACATCCGCACATAGCGGGCGGTCAGTCACTTTACGAATAGTATCGATAATCATTTTATCCGTATCCAGTCCGAGTTTTACTTTCAGGATCTTGAACTGGTCTGCTTCAGCTACTTTCTGACGGATCATTTCTTCTGTATCGATACCGATGGTATAGGATGTCGGAGGGATGAGTGCCGCATCTAAACCCCATATTTTATAAAAGGGCTGTTGCAGGATTTTACCCAGTAAATCATGCAGTGCAATATCTATCGCCGCTTTGGCAGCCGTGTTTTTGAGCATGGTCTGATCCACATAGTGCAGGATTTCTTCAGTCTGGAAAGGAGAGTTGAAGCTACTCAGATCAATCTGATTCAGAAAATTGATCACGCTTTCCTGCGATTCACCCAGATAGGGAGGCATACTGGCTTCTCCATATCCGATAATACCGTCATACTCTAGTTCTGTGAGGACTACGGGGGTCGTGCTGCGACTGAAAGATGCAACGGTAAATACATGACGTAGTTCTAACGTATAGGGGCGGTAACGCAATTTGAATGCTCCGAAGTCTTTAGCTATCCAATCAGCTGTTGTACTCATAATAGGTCTTTTTGTGGTATTAAAATTACTTGATATATTTTTATTTTTCAGACACTTTCTGCCGTTACTTTCCGGCATTGTAATAGGTGCTGTTCTCTACTTTTTGCAGGTTACTTTCATGTTCTCCAAGATAACGTCTTGCAGCGACTACAGTTCTGGTCTGGAAGTCATCATAATCGGGCGAATCTTTAAGCATACTGTTGATGCGTACTGATCCTGCGGAATGAATAAATGTGCCGTTGCCTATATAAAGGGCTACATGTGTAACACGGGCATCGGGATTGCTGTTTTTGCCTGCTGCAAAAAACAACAGGTCGGCAGGTTTTAGATTTTTTAAAGCCTTTTCAGGATCAAAATGACCATCCTTGCCCAGAATATCTATATTCTGGCCTGTGAGAACCTGTTGTGAAGCATCGCGCGGAATAATATAACCGTTCATAAAATATGCCGTTTTGGTAAAACCACTGCAATCCACTCCTTTGGTAGAAGTACCTCCCCACAGATAAGGCAGACCCAGCATGGTTTTGGCACTGCTGATAATATTCTCAGATGTCGGCTTGCGTGATGTTAACCATTTGTCGTAGGTCATCGCCTGTTCTTTGCGGACATAGGCTTTTCTTTTATCCGGGTATGTTACCGCATAAAAATTGCCGCTTTCGCCATTCAGGATCAGCATATCCCCGTATACCAGATCAGAGACCTGTTGTCCCTGCATATTTGCAGTAGCATAGGACTTGCCGTATTCATCAGTAAAGATAATTTTTTTCGCTTTTTTCCAATCATTCAGTTCTTCATTTGTCACAGCGACAACAGAGGATGTCGGAACCCATGCAATATATCCTTCCGCTGTACGTACACGATAGTCGCCTTTGATCTTTTGCAGTATGTCTACCTGAGCGCCCAATAATACCTGACTTGCCATCTCTGCAGAATGTTCGGGTTTGGTGCGCAGATTGGCAACTGATAGATTGACCACTCCTGCAGGCTTGTCAGCTACAGAAGCATCGGGAAGCAAGGTGACCGATACCTGAGCATTGATCCCTTTTAACTGTTGTTCAAGTCTATCTTTTGCTGTTTTTTCGGTCGTCTGGATAACATAGATGTTTTTG
Organism: Sphingobacterium spiritivorum ATCC 33861; assembly: GCF_000143765.1. GTDB lineage: Bacteria > Bacteroidota > Bacteroidia > Sphingobacteriales > Sphingobacteriaceae > Sphingobacterium > Sphingobacterium spiritivorum. Next base: position 545,495 of record NZ_GL379770.1, read on the forward strand.
GGAATATCAACAGATAAAAATTCTATAATCTTCAATCTTTTGTCCGGTGCAATTTCCGTTTTTACGGTTTCTTGCAGTTCTTTGATCTTGAGGTAGGCCGTAGAGTCAATAACTTGCGCATTTACATGATTTAGACTTGTAAATAAGGTAAATGCAAGAAATGAGTAAGTAATAAAAGTCTTCATGTTGGATAGTTTATAGTCTAAGTTACCATTAAAAATATGATAAATCTATAATTATATTGTATGTTTTTGATTATTTGAACAAAAAAGTTGCATAAAAACGAATGGAACAGGTCTTAAAATAACAGGTATCGGGGTACCAGTTGCTTAAAAACAGAAGTCCTTCTGCTGTAATATGCAGTAAAACAGTTGACCTGGATGCTCACCGACCCTTTCAGCTTGGGCTGTGTTATGATTTTACGGAAAAGTAACGAGTATTCCGCTTGTTTTGGGGGATTCGCCTGTACACAAATCATAAAGCTTTTTCGTAATATTGTGCTACAAATATTATTCGTATGCATTCAAGACGTAAATTTATAAAACAAGGAATCGTTGGTGCGGCTGCTTTAGGAAGTATAAGTACACTTAGCGGTTTTGCTGAAGACAAAATACTGAAACCGGGCAAACCTATTGTAATCTCGACCTGGGATTTTGGGATAGCGGCGAATCAGGCTGCCTGGGAGGTGTTAAGTAAAAAAGGGAAAGCTGTAGATGCAGTAGAGCAGGGAGTACGTGTACCGGAGGCAGATCTGAAAAATATGACTGTAGGTAAGGGCGGGTATCCGGACAGGGATGGTAATGTAACACTGGATGCCTGTATCATGGATTCAGAAGGTAACTGTGGCTCAGTCGCCGCATTGGAACATATTGCACATCCGATATCGGTGGCAAGATTAGTAATGGAAAAGACACCTCATGTGATGCTGGTAGGTGAAGGAGCCTTGCAATTTGCTTTAGAGCAGGGGTTTGAAAAGGAAAACCTGCTTACCCCTGAAGGAGAAAAAGCATGGAAAGAATGGTTGAAGGAGAAAAAGTATAAACCTGTCATGAATATTGAGAACAAGGGGTTTGCGGCAGAGCGTCTGCCCGGCAATCAATATAATCACGATACCATCGGAATGCTGGCTTTAGACAGTGACGGCAACCTGGCAGGAGCGTGTACGACAAGCGGCATGGCATTCAAAATGCACGGCAGGGTAGGTGACAGCCCGATTATCGGAGCAGGACTATATGTGGATAATGAAATAGGAGGAGCTACTTCGACCGGTGTAGGAGAAGAAGTGATCCGTACAGTAGGAAGTTTTCTGGTAGTAGAACTTATGCGACAAGGTTATTCCCCTGAAGCAGCATGTAAAGAAGCTGTAGAACGCATTATTAAAAAGAAACCACAGACAGCTAAAGAAATACAGGTTGGATTTCTTGCACTTAATAAAAAGGGAGAATATGGCTCTTATGCATTGCAGAATGGATTTTCTTATGCTGTATGTACGGAAGAAAAGCAGGATCTGCTGATTAAGGGTAAACATATTTTTAAATAACAGTTTTCATTCCTGTATTTAACCACTGGCATGCTGTGGGGATGTGTATCATAAGAGCGTTGTTTTTTTGACGTTGTCGTTATAGATCTCAGGTGACAACTGGTTTTTTATTGTTTAAATTTGAGTTTTTAATTTTATAATCATGCTAGTAACATTTGGAGGGGGATGCTTTTGGTGTACCGAAGTAATCTTTCAGAATACAGACGGAGTAAAATCAGTTTTACCGGGATATATGGGAGGAAAGAACGATCATCCCACTTATGAACAGGTATGTACAGGTACTACAGACCATGTAGAAGTCGTTCAATTGGATATTGATGAATCAAAAGTAAGTTTTGAGGATCTGCTTAAAATCTTTTTTAAGACCCATAATCCTACTACACTCAATAGACAGGGCAACGATGTCGGTACGCAATACCGTTCGGTAGTATTCTATCACAATGAAGAGCAAAAGGAGAAAGCTGAACGCTTTATTCAGCAGCTGGACGCAGAGCATGTATATGCCGATCCTGTTGTAACTGCTGTAGAGCCGGCAAGTACATTCTGGGAAGCTGAAGATTATCACCATAATTATTTTAATTCGCATCCTGAGAATCCATTCTGTTCTGTCGTAATAGCACCAAAATTGCAGAAATTTCTAAAAGAATTTAAAGCATAAAAAAAGTGGAGATGTTTTACCATCTCCACTTTTTTTGAAATATCAGACCTTACCTTCTGTATTTATCCTGTCAGCAAAATCTCTCTTTTGCTCCTTCTGTTTCTATCACTTTTAACACGAATATTAAAAGAGGAAAAAATACATTGTTTTCAAAACAATGTTTTACGTTGTTTCAGTTTGTTTCAAAAATGTTTTCTTTAAAATATTGAATTGCAATATTTGTATTTTGTTGCTATCTTCGTGTTTAATTTTTTTTCTTTAAATTTTCATTAACTAAAATAGTTCTGTATCTGAATACCATTCTACAAATGGAATGGTAGAAATTAGATTGAACATAAAAAGCCTAAAGATGGACTTAAATTTCAGGGAGATGGTAAAAAACAAGTTTAGATTGATGCTACTAACTTTTATAATTTTTACTGCTTGCAGTATTCAGGGGTGCTCCGGATCCAGGGACTTATGTTCTGCCTATGATAGTCACAAGTCCCCCAGAAAATCAAAGACTTCTATGGGCATGCATAGCGGGAAGAAGCAGAAATGGCAAAATGGGAAATAGATATTTATGGGTAACTCGTATATTTAATTATCATGAAGAGATCACTAAAAATAGTCATCGGTTTAATACTCTTAATCTGCTTTAGTAATGTTTCTTTTGCACAACCTTCATCAAGAGAAATTATGATTGATATTCTAAGGTTAAGGGAATATAGTATAAACTATGATACTTACAAAGACTTAAAAGATACTGATGCTGCAGATAAGAAGAATCAATATACCAAAAAGTATTTTGACCAGATTAATAAAATAAAAAATGGCCCAAACAGGGCATTATATATTCAATTCCTAAATGATGCTACAGGAATCGATTCTTTAAAGTCTAAAGGTGTTGTTGGGTATAATTATATTTATCATAATGGTTTACTTGCCACCCCTGAATTTAAAAAAATGCCAACCCGGCTTGAATATTTTAAAGTGGTAAAATACTCTTTATTTACAATGAATAAAGATGAACTTATACAACCGAAGGATGTGCCTTTTTTAAGACCTGAAAGTAAATAGGTTTTATTTACAGAGAGTCAATTAGCTTCATTAATGTTTTCATGATCTATGTTAAGTTGTTTAGATATGTATAAAATCTGATATTATAATGAACAAACTCGAAAAGTTTTAGGAGTGTACATTCCAGTATAATAAGTGTTTTTTTAAATAATATTAAACTTTTCAAGGTTCATAATACGAATATGATTACTTTTAACATTTTCCTGATCATTATAAAAAAACAGGTTACTGTTAAAGTATAATTGTCCACGGAGAATAGCTGCAACTGTACGAATCATATATGAACAATAAACTGACCTACAGACTTCTTTGGGAACGGATGCGAAATGGAGATGAAGATGCTTTCTTTGATCTCTATAAAGCACTGTTTTATGAATTGGTCAATTTTGGTATTCGTACAAGTGGGGATGCAGAGCTGTCCAGCGAGGCTACGGATCAGGTATTTGTGACATTATGGGAGAAAAGAGATAAACTTGAAAGAGTAGAGAATGTCCAGGCTTACCTCATTACGTTTCTCAAACGTAAATTGCTCAGACTGCTGGAAAAGCAGAATAAAATAAATAAAGCATTACAAAATGTGAAGGCTGAGGACGACTGGTTTGAAATGCCATACGATGAGTTTATTATAAAAGTACAGACCAATGAATGGATCCAGTACCGATTGAAAGAAGCGCTCGAAAAACTTACCTTCAGACAAAAACAGCTCATCCATTTGAAGTTTTTTGAAGGACTTACCTATGAACAGATAGCCGCTCAAACCCAACAAACGATCAAGACTGCTTATAACACTGTGTATGACGCCCTGAAAATCTTACGACAGGAGTTAAAAGATTTTTAATTTTTTCTTACTGATAATCAGTTGTTTGTGATTTTGTTGTTTTTTTTCTTAGGCAATTCTTCCCCTACAGGACACTATAAGGGAAAGAGGACCAAATGATAAACACCAGATACGAAAATGTTGAAGATTTTTTGATTGACGATACGTTTCAACAGTATTGTTCGGGAGAAAACCAGCAATGTATTCAATATTGGGAAACCTATTTACGCCATCATCCCGAACAACGTGAAAAAATACTGCAAGCGAAAAAGCTTTATATTATCCTGGTAGGAAATAAGAAGCCGCTGAATGTGCAGGTCAACAAACTGAAGGCTGATATTGAAGTAAATTCCCCTCCGGCTGAAAATAAAATAGTACGATTTTCATTGTGGCTCAAAATAGCCGCTGCAGTAGTAGTGTTTGCAGGCGGATTGTTTTGGGGTATACAGCGTTGGAATGTACAGGAAGAGCTTTCTTCTGCTTCCCGCATCAGCTATGTAACGGCCAATGGAGAGAAAAAAACAATTGAGCTTTCAGACGGAACCAAGGTCACGTTAAATGCCGGAAGTCAGCTTTTTGTGGACAACAGCTTCAATAAGAATGAACGAAATGTTACACTCATAGGAGAGGCTTTTTTTGACGTCAGTAAAAATAAAGACAAACCCTTTGTCCTTCATACACAGGATTTCGACATCCGCGTGCTGGGTACTGCTTTCAATGTAAAGGCTTATCCGGATGAAAAGACTTCGGAAGCTGTACTGATCCACGGACTTATCGAAATGAGAAGTAAAAGAGGTAATGAAAACTCGCTGATATTAAAGCCAAATCAGAAAGTAATTATTTCCAAAGCAGATAAAAAGGAAGAAACTCTTCCGGAAACAGCAAAGAAAACCAAAAAACTACCTCTGCAGGAAATCACGATTCAGGATCTGCAGCCCGTCACCGCAGAGTTACCTTTGGCAGATATCGCATGGAAAGAAGGCCGTCTGGAAATCGTAGATCAGGACTTCTCCTCTCTGGAACATATACTGGAACGCTGGTATGATGTGGATATCCAACTGGAAGGTCAGCAGTTGAATAATTTTAGATTTACAGCCACCTTTAGTAAAGAAGATATTGAGCAGGTGCTCAGTTCATTACAAAAAGTAAACCCTTTTAAATATAAAATATATGGAAAAAAAATAACGATTTATGAATAACGAAAAAGGATGGTGAGCCAACACCATCCTCCTAAAAATGATTAGTAAACCGGCAGCATAACTAAGCCAAAAAGTGCGCTGCCAAGTTTTAACTTTAACCAAGTACCAAAGTATGATTAAAAATTGCTTATTGCAAGTGCATAAGGTATGTTTTATGCGCTTTAGATTCATTATCTGGATGAAACTAACTTTGATTATGATGTTAATCGCCTGCCTCCACGTGTCAGCAGGTGTCTATTCTCAGCAAAAAGTTACCTTAGATGTTAACAAAACCAAACTGAGTAAAGTATTGAAGATTATAGAACAGAATAGTGATTACTACTTTGTCTATAACTCGACAAACCAATTATTGAATAAAGAAATATCCTTATCTGTAAAAGAGACAAAGGTCGTCGATGTATTGGATAGACTTTTCAAAAGATCTGATCTTCAGTATTCTGTTTCGGGAGACGGACTCGTAGTGATTACACCCAGACAACAATTAAAAGTGAGAGGGATAGTAACGGATGCACAGGGAGTAGCCCTGTCCGGAGCTACTGTACGCCTCAAAGGAACTGCTATAGGTAAAGCTACAGACCTGAATGGCCGCTTTGAATTAGATGTAAATTCAGGAAGTGTGCTGTTGATCTCTTTTGCCGGATACCTGTCGCAGGAAGTCACCGTGCAAAATAATAATGAGATCAAAATAGCGTTGCAGGAAGACAATCAGCTTTTGAATGAAGTCGTTGTTACAGCTCTGGGGGTGACCCGTGAGAAGCGTACATTAGGTTATTCCGTAACTCAGATCAATGGAGAGACACTGACGCAGGCCCGTGAAAACAATATCGCCAACTCTCTTGTCGGTAAAGTGGCCGGTCTTGATGTGAGTGCCACTTCCGGAGGTGTCGGATCAGCTACCAGTGTAGTGATCAGAGGAGCATCCAGTCTGAGCCAGACCAACCAGCCGCTCTACGTCATCAATGGCGTGCCGATGGAAAATGCACCGGTGGGATTCGGAAATACCAATCCTAACGGAAACAAAGGCAGTCAGTGGGACAATGCACCGGATATGGGAGATGCTATCGGTAACCTGAATCCGGATGATATCGAAAGTATATCTGTGCTGAAAGGTGCTGCCGCGTCGGCGCTCTATGGTTCACGTGCCAAAGCAGGGGTCATCCTGATCACCACCAAATCGGGTAAAGGATCAGGTATTGATTTCAGCAGTAACTATGTTGTAGAACAGGTAATGGACCGTACCGACTGGCAATATGTATATGGCCAGGGAACGAATGGTGAAAAACCGGTAAGCGCCGCTGCTGCAGCTCAGGTAGGCGGATCCAGCTGGGGAGCAAAATTAGACGGTAGCAGTGTACCCCAGTTTGACGGTGTTTCAAGACCTTATGTTGCGCAGCAGAATAATATTAAAAATTTCTACAAAGACGGACATACCTGGACCAATTCATTAGCCCTGAATAAATCATTCGAGGGAGGTGCACTTCGCTTTTCTGTCAGTGATGTTTCGAATAAATCCATCATGCCTAATTCGGGCTTAGACAGACAATCCTTTAATCTGACAGGTACATTTGAACCTGTCAAAAGACTGGCTATTGATGCACGTGCCAATTATATCATCGAAAAAGCAAAGAATCGTCCGATGCTTTCGGATGGAGCAGGTAGTGCCAATTACAATGCTGTATTTCTGCCAACAAGTCTGGATATCAGAGATCTGAAGCCATGGAAAACAGATAAGGGAGCAGAAATACCTTACAATACCGGAAATACATGGGATACCAATCCCTGGTTTGCGGCTTATGAAATCCAGAATAATACAGACAGAAACCGGTTGATCAGTTCCATTTCTGCGCGTTATACATTTGATAACGGACTGTTTATACAAGGACGTGCAGGACAGGATTTTTACACCAATAGTTACCTGAGTGTACTGCCTCCGGGACTTGCATATGTACCGCCTAATAATTTGGTGTCACAGAAAATGCGTTTTTCAGATATAAATGCAGACGTGTTAGTAGGCAAATCCTTTAAAGTGAATGATGATATTTCCCTGACTCCTAATGTAGGTGCGAGTTACCGTAATACAAAGACAGATCTGACTATCAATCAGGGATCGGGAGTTCTGGTTCCGGGAGTATACAATATTGCGGGACTAAAGAACAAATCTGTGGCTTATGCAGAGACAGAGCAGGAGACACAGTCCGTATATGGAACAATGGAGTTTGCCTACAGAGATATTTTATACCTGACAGGTAGTGCACGTTCAGACTGGTTCTCTACATTAGCGGCACCGGGTAAGGATAATAAACTGAATGTGGTCTATCCTTCTATCAGTGGTTCCTTTGTCTTTACCGAATTTCTTAACTCTTCCGCTCTTAACTTTGGTAAGTTAAGAGCCGGTTATGCTGTTGTCGGTCAGGCTACACGACCTTATCAGACAGCTTTGACCTACAGAGTAATGAGTGAATCCTTAAATGGAGCCTCATTAGGACAGATTAATAATCTGGAGATTCCGAATTCCGGATTGAAAGCTTCCAAAGCCTCCGAATTGGAGATCGGTACCGATTTGCGCTTCTTCAATAACCGTTTGAATGTCGATCTGACCTGGTACAAAAAACGTTCGGACGATGAGATTACTGCAGTGACGACCTCAAGCACGGTAGGATATGACGGCGCAATTCTGAATTCAGGATCGATTGAGAATAAAGGGGTAGAAGCATTGATTACCGGAGTGATTATTAAAAAAGAAGACTTCAACTGGACTTCTTCTATTAATATGACCTACAATAAGAATACAGTTATCTCGCTTGCAGATGGTGTTCCAGAGCAACTGATTGCTACATCTCGTTCGGGGGTAGGTTTTCTGAAGAATATTCCGGGAAAAGCTTTAGGACAGATTGTGGCATATGATTATAAGTATGATGCAAACGGAGAGATTGTAAAACTGGCTGACGGTTCTCCGGATCGCGGCGAATTGAAAGACTATGGCTCTGCCTATAACAAATGGTTTGCCGGTTGGAACAACGACTTTACATACAAAAGATTCAACTTCGGATTCCTGATTGATGGTAAATTCGGAGGTAAGTTGTTCTCCGGGACGGACTATCTGGGCTATATCAAAGGATTGCACAAAGCAACGCTGGAAAATCGTGAGACATTGGGAAATACAGCGCCTAAATTTTATGAAAATACAGCCAACAATACCTCATTCCGTTTTGTGAATGACGCCAGTTTTATCAAATTCAGACAGCTGACCTTCGGTTACAGTTTCCCTGCGAAGATGTTTAATAATAAGATCAATAGTTTAAATGTCAGCCTGGTAGCCCGTAATCTGTTTATCCTGATGAAGAAAACAGATAATATAGATCCTGAATCCAGTTACAATGCGACATTTCCGGGTCTCGAACTGGGAGGTATGCCGCCGGCCAGAACTTTTGGGGTAAACTTAAATGTTAAATTTTAATCAAGAAGAACAGTATGAAAAAGAACACAATAAAAATATATGGTCTTTTGGTTGTAGCCGGACTTTTAGGAATGACAGCCTGTACCAAAGATTTTGTGGATATTAATACGGATCCTGTTAATAGTGGTCCGACAACTTTTAATCCTAATTTCAATTTCACCACTTCACAACTGACTTATACAGGAAGTACAGATTTTGCTTATGAGACCTGGCGTGGCAATTTAATTTACTCAGGTACCATGATACAGGGGCTTTCATCAGTGGTCAGTTATTGGGCCGGAGATAAATACATGCTTACCCCCTGGTATACTTCGGCGTACTGGGAAAGGGCTTATGCTGAACAGGTAAAACCTATAGTGGATGTAATCGAACTTACTCGTGATAAACCACAGTATAAGAATCTGCATAACGTAGCACGTATCTGGAAATCCCTTATTTTTGCCCGGATCACAGATCTGTATGGAGATGTTCCTTATTCTGAAGCCGGTAAGGGTTACTATCAGAATAATCTGTCTGCCAAATACGATAAGCAGCAGGAAATATATATGAGTATGCTGAAAGAGGTGGAGGAAGCTATGGCTGCATTAGATGCTAATGCGGATCAGGTAACAGGTGATGTGATCTATAAAAGTGACCTTGAAAAGTGGAAACGCTTTGGAAACTCCTTGATTTTACGATTAGCTATGCGTCTGACCAAAGTGGACGAGACAACTGCCAAAGCATACGCCGAGAAAGTGGTTGGAAAAACTCTTCAAAGCAATGCGGATAATGCTTTTCTGAAGCATGATGTCAGTGGTGCGCGTGTGACTCAGAATCGTAATGCTCAGGTATTATTAGGGGATGGCGGACAGGAACATTACTATGTGAAATGGTCTGACACCTTTATCAATGCATTGAAAAATACAAATGATCCGCGTATAAAGGTAGCTGTCACAAAATTTTTCCTTACTCCAAATGAACTGGATGATAATGGAAATAAAAAACAAAATCCAAATTACGTAACCGATCCTGCGGTTCAGAAAGGGATGCCTAACGGGAAAGATCTGAATAGCAATCCTTTGTATGCAATCAGTTCGCACCCATCCTATACCAGTTTTCCCGAATACTCGTCACCACATCCGGGAATGATCAAAAGAGATGGGATTACGTTTATTCTGACTTATGCAGAGAGTGAGCTGCTGTTAGCTGAGGCTGCACAGCGATGGGGGATAGGAGGTTCGGCTGCAACTCATTATAAGAATGCCGTAAAAGCCGGTATTACATTCTTAGGTCAGTATGATGCAGCATTAGCAATAAGTGATGCCGATGCAGAGACTTATGCTACTTCGCACCCACTCACAGGAGGATTGGCACAGATTGGCCAGCAATACTGGATTCATCAGAATACAGCACTGAATTTTTATGAATCATGGTTCAACTGGAGAAGAACAGGATATCCGAATCTGACACCGGTTGTGTACCCTGGAAATGCAACAGGGGGAACAATACCACGTCGTTTTCCGTATCCCGTAGCGGAAGAAGCGGGATCTAACAGTGCTTATTATAAAGCTGCTTCTGCTGCTGTTCCGGGAGGAGATAATCTATCCGGACGTGTATGGTGGGATAAGCAATAAGGCATAAATCCTATGAAATAATAAAACGGGCTATTCTTAAAAAGATAGCCCGTTTTACTTTTTTATCTCGTTTTAGAAAAGCTGTAAAGATTAAAATAATCCCATCTGTCCCTTATCATCTATCTGTATATCATCCGGATTCGTAATTTCCAGTTTGATTCCTGAATCTGCAGGCGTTCCTTTATCCTCGGCTGTCTGAACATTTCCGGATTCATCTGATTTTACACTTTCTTCCGTTGTTTCCGAGACAGACTCGTTTGCTGCTTTTTCTTTTATTAGAGTCAGATCTTCTTCCGGAGTAATCAGCTCAATTTTCCTGATGTTATGGAAGGACAATCTGTTGCCCTGAGCTTTGATACCTTTGACATCAATAATCTCGGTAAGAGACTGCTCCAGTACTTCTTCCGTTTGTGATTTTCCTTTGAGTAGTTCCAGTTTGACAACCGGTACAGCGGCATTGGTCAATACGATCAGTTTAGATCCCGGCTCGTCATTGATCAGCGTCATGCGTTTGCCTACCGGAAGGTCATCGAACGTAAAGCGTTTTACATAAGTAGTTCCACTTTTGCCGTCCTGATGAATTGCAGAATATACATGATCCGGATAAAACTTCTCAATACGGATCATCTTCTCATCAAAGTGATTACTCAGATCAAAGTTGGAAAGTTCATATGAACCGTCTGAAAGCACAATCAGTATTTTGTCATCTCCGTCAAACTCACCCAGATATTTGCCTCTTTCATCTACATTCAGACGTTTAAGGATTTCATCATACCAGATTTTACGTCCTGCGAGGGTAGATACACCCGCGCTTTTGAAGGTAATCTTTTTGACCGGATATTTTGATACAATATTTCCCTGAGATGCTCTTCCTTTGATGGCAATTTCGGCAAGATCAAGATCAAATGTCAGCTTACGAAGCTTGGAGTGTGGTTTTAGCTGTACATTGATCACTTCAGCTTCCCCGTTTGGATTGGCAGTGAAATATAATATTTTTGATCCTTTCGAGCCCTTAGATACATCATACTCCTTGTCTCGTGTCACGCCCACTACTGCAAATCGTTTGACATAGCTGGTACCTGTGCCACCTTCTTTGTATACCGCATTGTAGATCGTGCGTTCATCTCCTTTTTTGAAGACGGCTACATGAATAATATCTTTACCGACAAAAACCTTGTCCTGAATTTTGGTGACAACATATTTGCCATCTCCCCGGAATACGATGATATCATCTATATCGGAACAGTCACTTACGAATTCATCTTTTTTCATGCCTGTACCGATAAATCCTTCTTCACGGTTGACGTACAATTTAGCATTTGCCAATGCTACCTGTGTCGCTTCTACTTTATCAAAAGCACGGAGTTCGGTACGGCGCTCACGCCCCTTGCCATATTTATCACGCAGTCTTTCGAACCAGGCTATGGCATATTCTGTCAGTTGTCGAAGGTTCCGTTTTACAGTTTTGATTTCTTCTTCCAGCGCTGCCATCTGTTCGTCTGCTTTTTTTACATCAAATCGGGTGATGCTACTCATAGGTTTGTCGATCAGACGCTTATAATCTTCCGGTTCTATAGGACGATAGAAGAGTTCAAAAAATGGAGTAAACAGTTCATTCAATACCTGAACAACGGTGTCAAAGTCACCGGAGTTTTCATAATCAGGATGCTTGTACATGCCCTCCTGAATAAATATTTTCAATAAGGTGCTGAAGAAAATCTTCTCATGCAGATCATGCAACTTAATCTCCAGCTCCTGTTTCAACAGGTTTTTTGTGTTTTTTGTGTTTTCTATGAGTACATCGTTGACACTCATAAAATGAGGCCTGTCGTTTTTGATGACACATGTATTGGGAGAGATCGAAACTTCGCAGGCTGTGAATGCATATAGTGCATCTATGGTCACATCCGGAGAGATTCCGGGAGCAAGATGAACTATGATTTCTACATTTTCGGCTGTATTGTCTTCGATTTTTTTAATCTTGATCTTTCCTTTGTCATTGGCGGCTACGACACTTTCAATAAGTCCTCCCGTAGTCGTACCAAACGGGATCTCCGTAATAGCAAGAGTTTTTTTGTCTCGTTCCTCAATTTTGGCACGTACACGTATTTTACCTCCGCGCTGCCCCTCATTATAGGCCGAACAATCTGCCATACCTCCTGTAAGAAAATCAGGTAATATATTGGGACGCTCTCCGTTGAGTACCTGAATAGAACCATCGATCAGTTCGTTGAAGTTGTGCGGCATGATCTTGGTTGCCAGACCTACAGCAATACCTTCAGCTCCCTGTGCCAGCAGCAAAGGAAATTTGACTGGTAATGTCACCGGTTCTTTGTTACGACCGTCATAGCTGAGCTGCCATTCCGTAGTTTCAGGATTGAAAGTGACTTCAAGCGCAAATTTCGATAGCCTTCCTTCAATATAACGCGGAGCGGCTGCCGAATCCCCTGTTGTCGGATCACCCCAGTTACCCTGACAGTCGATCAGTAAATTTTTCTGACCCAGTTGTACCATAGCATCACCGATTGAAGCATCCCCGTGGGGGTGGTACTTCATCGTATTACCTATGACATTCGCTACCTTATTATACCGTCCGTCATCCATCTCTTTCAGTGAATGAAGGATGCGTCGCTGTACAGGCTTGAAGCCGTCATTAATATGGGGAACTGCACGATCCAGGATCACATAAGAAGCATAATCCAAAAACCAGTTTTCATATAAACCGGTAATAGGAATCGTATTACTCGTCTGTTCGTTTTCTTGGGGTGTAAGTTCTTCCGGATTATCGTTGTTGTAATTCGTTTCGTCGCTCATTTACGGTACACTAATATCGTTAGACTTATTTGTATGGGTCTGATTTCTCAATCCCGGTAAAAATACAAAACGATTTTGGATTCTCCCAACGCTTCGTGGCACTAGCCGCACAAAATAAAAATGACGGGTCTGCAAAGCCTTTTCTGATTCAGAAATCAATGTATTCGTTTCAGATACGATTTTCTACGGTTCAGTAATTTACTCCATTTATTATAGATCCGAACTCCGGTTCTTTGTGATTGAAAAATTTTAATGATATCACAATGGTAAAGCAGGAATTTATTTTCAGAAGCACTTTTAATCGTTTGATCCCGATCGCTGCGCTCGTTTTTATATTAGGCTCTTGTACAGGTAATCAGCAGGAGGAAAACTATGGCGAACAAGCTGTCGATGCAGATTTTATCACATTAGAGACAGGAACGACAAACCTTATAAAGACCTATCCCGGCACTATTGAAGGAACTGTTAATGTGGATGTGAGAGCACAGGTGTCCGGTTATCTGGAAACTATTTTCGTGCAGGAAGGAGACTATGTCAGTAAAGGACAGGCTTTATTCAAAATAAAAGGCGATGTATTCAGTGAGCAGGTCAATAACAGTGAGGCATCCCTGAAGGCAGCTATCGCTGCACAGGAGAATGCCCGGATCGAACTCGATAAAATCAGACCTCTGGTACAGGGGAAAGTTGTTTCCGAATTGCAGCTTCAGACCGCACAGGCGCAGTATGATGCCGCGACTGCACAGGTGGCACAGGCCAGAGCAGCATTGGGATCATCCCGTATAAATGCTGACTTTGCAGTTATCAAAGCACCCGTGAGTGGCTATATCGGAAGAATTCCAAACAGAGTCGGTAATCTGGTGACACCTGCAGATGCTTCTCCGTTGACGACCTTGTCTGAAATCAATAATGTATTTGTCTACTTCTCATTGAGTGAAGCCGAATTTATTGATTTTACCAAAGCCAGAAAGAAGGATGAAGGCATGAATACCGTGGAAATCGTCATGGCCGACGGTACAGTATACGGACACAAAGGCAGAGTAGAGGTGGCCAGTGGTAATATAGATCGTGCTACAGGCTCCATTGCACTGAAAGCCGTATTCCCCAATCCGGACAGAGTATTGCGTTCGGGTGGAGCAGGGAGAATCATTCTTACCCGAAAGATAGACGAAGCGATAAGTATACCTATGGCAAGTGTAAAAGATATACAGGATAGATTTTTTGTGTTTGCACTTACAGACAGCAGTAAGGTGGCTATGAGACCTATTGAGATTTCCGGCCGTTCAGGACAAAATTATATTGTCAGATCCGGAGTAAAACCTGGTGATAAAATAGCGGTCAATCGTATAGATATGCTTGCCGAAGGAGTCAAAGTAGCTCCTGTTACTGTTGCAGCAGACTCGTTGGCTCATTAATATTTATTTCAAAAAGTAATCATGTTAAAAAAGATCATAGACAGGCCAGTAATGGCCACCGTAATTTCCGTGGTACTGTTGATACTCGGTATTATCGGTTTATTAAGATTGCCCGTTACCCGTTTTCCGGATATTTCTCCACCTACCGTTATGGTGTCGGGAAGTTATCCCGGCGGAAACAGTGAGGCTGTGATCCGTTCGGTAGTGACTCCGTTGGAAGAACAGATCAATGGAGTTGAGAATATGGAATACATTAAGTCCAGCGCCAGTAATGACGGATCATTTTCCATTTCTATTATTTTCAAACAAGGTGTTAATGCTGACCAGGCAGCGGTAAATGTACAGAACAGGGTACAGCAGGCCACCCCTATACTTCCTGAAGAAGTGATCCGTATGGGACTGACCACTTCCAAACAGCAAAATAGTATGATCATGATCTTCAACGTATATACTGAAGATAACAGTAAATACGATGAACTCTTTTTGCAGAATTATGTCAATATCAACGTCCTTCCCCAGATCAAGCGGGTACCGGGGGTAGGACAGGCACAGGTATTTGGAGTCAAGGACTATTCTATGCGGGTATGGCTGAATCCGCAAAAAATGGCTGCCTACGGATTGATCCCTGCGGATATCAATCAGGCGATTTCCAGCCAGAGTATAGAAGCTGCTCCCGGAAAATTGGGGGAAGAGTCAGATGCTGCCTTGGAGTATGTAATGCGCTACAAAGGTAAAAAGAACCAGACGGAAGAATATGAGAATATTATTGTCAAGAGAAACGGAACAGAGCTTGTAAGGCTCAGGGATGTGGCGCGTATAGAATTCGGATCCATCAATTACAGCGGAAATTCCACGTCTAATGGCAAGAATGCCGTGACGGTAGCTATTCTGCAGACGACCGGATCCAATGCCAATGATATAGAAATAGGGGTAAGAGATGTGCTTACCGATGCTTCGAAAACATTTCCTCCGGGAGTGAAATATGTCAATCTGATGAGTACCAAAGAGCGGCTGGATGAAGCTACAGGACAGGTCAAGTCAACACTGATCGAAGCTTTTATATTGGTATTTATTGTCGTATTTCTCTTTCTTCAGGACTTCAGATCTACTATTATTCCGGCTATTGCCGTACCAGTCGCCATTGTAGGTACATTCTTTTTCCTTCTTGTATTTGGTTTTACGATCAATGTACTGACCCTCTTTGCTCTTGTGCTCGCTATTGGTATCGTTGTCGATGATGCGATTGTGGTGGTCGAAGCAGTACACAGTAAGATGGAAGGAACTAATCTGACCGGTAAAGAAGCTACACACAGTGCAATGGGTGAGATTACAGGTGCTGTTATCTCGATTACACTTGTCATGTCTGCTGTATTTATTCCGATTGGATTTATGACCGGTTCATCCGGGATATTTTATAAGCAGTTTGCTTATACATTAGCGATTGCAATTATTATTTCAGCAGTCAATGCATTGACACTTACACCAGCCTTATGTGCCTTATTGTTGAAAAATAATCATGCCGCAGGGCATGCGGATCCAGCTGCAAAAGCAGGATTCAAAAAAAGATTCTTTACAGCATTTAATGCCGGATTTGACAACCTTACCGGGAAATATATAAAAGGTCTGAAATTCCTCACCGCAAAAAAATGGATAGGTGCAGGGTTTATTTTGCTTATCACCGGGGTAGCAGGATGGTTAATGATGAGTACACCCAAAAGTTTTGTGCCGATGGAAGACGATGGATTTATCATCTACAATTTAAGTATGCCTCCCGGAACCGCTTTGGACAGAACCACAGCGACAGCTGAAAGAATAGATGCCATTCTGGAAAAAACAGAATCTGTCGAGACAAGTTCGACGATTACCGGATTTAACATCCTGTCGAACAGTGCCAGTCCCGCATATGCCATGGGATTTATCAAACTGAAGCCCAAGAAAGAACGGGGTAAAGTACAGGATATAGATGAAATCATGGGCATCCTGTCAGGACAATTTGCCGCCATCAAAGAAGGTACAGTAATGGCTTTCAGAAGTCCGCCGGTTGACGGTTACGGTGTTACCGGAGGTGCAGAAATTGTTTTGCAGGACAAAGCCGGTAAATCTCCGGAAGCCCTCAAGAAGATGGCCGATCAGGTGATGGGAGAGATTATGCAACAACCCGGTATTCAGTACGCTTACACCACATTCAGAGCTGATTTTCCACAATTGGAAATAGAAGTTGATGAAGATAAGGCACAACAGATGGGTGTACAGATCAATAGTATGATGAGTACGATACAATCTTATTTTGCTGGCGATCAATCCCTGAATTTTACAAGATTCGGTAAATTCTATAGAGTCAATGTAAAAGCAGATGGCATATTCAGAATGGACGAAGATGCCTTCAATGAAATATTTGTACGTAATGACCAGAATCAGATGGTTCCGGTGAAAGCTATGGTCGCACTCAAAAAAGTATATGGACCGGAATCTTTATCCAGATATAATCTCTTTAATGCACTGACCATTAGTGTCGTTCCTGTACCGGGAGTGAGTAGCGGACAAGTCATGGATAATCTGGAAAAGAATGTCCTCGGTAAGCTGCCTTCTGACTATGGATATGAATGGACAGGTCTGAGTCTGGAAGAGAAATCTGCCGGCAATCAAACTGTCATTATCCTGACCCTCTGTCTGCTGTTTGTATATTTCCTGTTGGCCGCACAATATGAAAGTTATCTTTTGCCATTGTCTGTGCTGCTATCCATACCTACAGGTATTATAGGTGCGTTTGCTTCGATAAAGGCTATCGGACTGGATAACAATATCTATGTACAGGTGGGGCTGATTATGTTAGTCGGACTTCTCGCCAAGAATGCTATTCTTATCGTCGAATTTGCTGTACAAAGGAGAGCTGCGGGATCTTCTATCAAAGACTCTGCTATAGACGGAGCGCGATCCAGGCTGAGACCTATTATCATGACATCGCTGGCATTTATCGTGGGAATGATTCCCCTGATGGTAGCCACCGGAGGTTCAGCAATGGGTAACCGATCTATAAGTACAGGTGCAGCTATCGGGATGCTGACAGGAGTTATTTTCGGAGTATTCGTGATACCCTTATTGTATATGCTGTTTCAATATCTGCAGGAAAAAGTTTCAGGAAAAAATAAAACACATCAACAAGTACAAAATATAGAGTAATGAGATCAATCATCAATCATATTGCCATGTGCATAGGAACAGCAGTATTGCTGTCTTCCTGTGCAGTTGGCAAACCATACAGTCGTCCGGATCTGGCTACACCGGAAAATTACAGAGAGCAGGTACAGGTGACCGGAGATACTGTGCTGTTGCCGTGGAAGACTTTTTTTAAAGATCCTGATCTGGTCATATTGATAGAGCAGGCATTGGAAAAGAATAAAGATATTTCAGTTGCAATGCTGAATCTGCAGCAACTGGATTTATCCTATAAGCAAGCCAAACGGGGATTATTGCCAACACTTAATCTTGCCGTAGGCGCATCCCGTGTCTATCAGTCCAGGAATTCCCTGAACGGATCTTTGAGCGAACAGTTTACAGGAGAAAAATACATGGATGATTTTTCTGCAACACTTACGGCATCATGGGAAGCAGATATCTGGGGTAAAGTACGTATGCAGAAAGAAGCTGCCAGAGCAAATTATCTTATGCAGCAGGAAAACCTGACTGCACTGAAAACCCGTATTATCGTGCAAGTCGCACAAGCCTACTATAATCTGATCACTTTAGATGAGCAGTTGAAAATTGCGGCAAATAATATTAAGCTCAGCGATGAGACGTTGCAGATGATCAGACTTCAGTTTCAGTCCGCACAGGTCAATTCTTTAGGAGTAGAACAGGCCGAGGCACAGAAAAAGACTGCCGAGTTACTGGTGCCATTAGCTAAACAGAATATCGCCATACAGGAAAATGCGTTGAGTATTCTGTGCGGAGCATATCCGGGCCGGATTGATTGTTCAGCAGGTTTGGAAACATACAGCTTCGAAGAGAATTTCCCGGTAGGAGTGCCTGCACTGCTGTTAAGCAGAAGACCCGATCTGAAAGTAGCTGAATATGCCGTCGTAGTGGCAAATGCCAATGTCGGACTGAACAAAGTGGCGATGTATCCCTCTATCAGTCTCACACCTTCAGTCGGAGCCAACTCATTCAAGTTTAATAACTGGTTTGATCTTCCCGGATCATTAGTGAAAAACATTGCCGGAAATATTACACAGCCTATATTTCAGAAAAAAGAACTCCAGACAAACTACGAACAGGCAAAAATAGAACAGCAGAAAACAGCCGAACAATTTCGCCAGTCCGTCATGAATGCTGTGGCTGAAGTGTCAGATGCTATGGCCAAAACGCAGTACACAAGCGAACGTATCGGTCTGGTGAAACAACGGAAAGCCTCGCTGGAAAAGGCTGTAAACGATGCATTGCTGCTATATAAAAGTGGTATGGCAACCTACCTGGAAGTCATTACAGCACAGAATAATTCCTTGCAGAATGATCTGGAAGCAATCAATATACAGAAAGAGAAATATGACGCCGTGACAGAGCTGTACAGAGCGCTCGGTGGCGGTACAGAATAAATTTAGTGGGTGTTTATATTAGTGATCGGCTCTTTCTGGGAGCCGGTCTTATTTATATAGCGCTCAATACCTTGAGGAATGAGGAGGTGTTTTGCAGACACTCTCCTGAGCGCAATACAAAGAAACAAGCCTCATTTTTCGGGACATTTCCGCGATTAAGAATCAAGCCATTCTTTGAGTACAATAGCCTTTTCCCTGCTCACGATGATCTGCAGATCGATACCGTTTAATATCACTTTAAGTTTACCGTTGAAGTAATTGACCACTTGCTGTACAGCATCAATATGGATAATAAACTGACGGTTAGCTCTGAAAAATATGCGGGGATCAAGTTGTTGTTCCAGTTCTTCCATACTCTGTGAGAGTAAGATATCTGTTCCGTTCTTGAGACGGGCCTTGATCGCTTTCAGTTCTACATAGATACATTTGACTTCACTCACCTGTACCGTTTTGTAACCGTCTCTGAAGGGAAGTAAAAACCTTGTTCGGTATTCTTTTGGCTGGATATAATGTAATAAGCGCTCTATCGAACGATGGTTGGTATTAATGGAATTATACATTTCTGCTTTTCTGAAAGCCACTTCGAGTTCCTCCTGTTCGATTGGTTTAAGCAGGTAATCTACGCTGTTATATTTGAAAGCCTGAACAGCATATTCGTCATAAGCTGTAGTAAAAATAATGAAGCAATCGATCTTCACTTGTTCGAAAATATCAAAGCTCACGCCGTCAGACAGCCGGATATCCATCATCACCAGATCCGGCATTCCGTTTTTAGAAAACCAGACTACCGCATCACTGACACTGTCCAATACCGCCACTATGCAGGCATTGGGTCGTATGGTGTGGATCAAACGCTTAAGGCGATCTGCATTGAGCTTTTCGTCTTCGACTATTACTATCTTATCGGTCATATTCCATCAAATGAATAATTACTTTAAATGAGTCCGTACTCGTCACAATTTCAGGAGGCTGTTTGGACAGAAGATTAAAACGACTGATAATATTAGTCAGTCCGATACCTGTAGAATAACCTTCAGGTTTCTCTATCAGGGATAAGGTGTTTTCTACTGTTAATATATGCTGTGTACTGGTACGGATTGTTATTCTGAGCGGATTTTTCCGATCCGTTTTATTATGCTTGAGGGCATTTTCTATAAGTAACTGGAGGGTCAGCGGAGGGATATACATATTTTTACTCTCTTCCTGTACATCGATTTCAAAATGAACGCCTTCTCCGATCCGATGTTTAATCAGAAAAATATAAGAGTTCAGGAATTTCAGCTCTTCTTCCAGAAGGATCATATTCTTTTTGGAATTGACCAGCAGGAAGCGATATACCTTGGAAAAATTCTCTGAATAAGCATAGCCGAGTTGCTGATCTTCGAGGATAAGTTCGGAGAGTACGCTCAGATTATTGAAGATAAAATGCGGATTCAGTTGTAGTTTCAGGGCATTAAGTTCAGCCTCTACAGAAGCCTGTTTCCATTCTGCTGTACGCAATTTATGATTTGCGACCTGTGTCTCTGTATTTACCCAGTTATTGATCAGGTAACTTCCCGTATTGATCGAGATAATCATAAAGGAAATAATCATACTGACAATAATAAACTGCAGCAGGTTGCGGATTTCCTCTATAGACGGTTCGGACTGAGAGTAGGCCGGGTCATCATAGATCAGATAATAACATACAGAATTCAGAACAATGAGGATCAGTACGACAAAAAAATTGAGACTGAGTTCCAGTACCAGTCTTTTTATCTTATTTTTTGTCCAGGGGGCATATTTGTTCAGACGGGAATGAATAAAAATGCTGGATTCCGAGATCAGAAAACAAAAGATAAAGGAAATAACTAACTCTTCAATGATTTCAAATATACCCCGTTGAAAATACTCCTGCCAGAATTCGCCGTAGGGATCTATAAGGAAAGAAACCAGATAAAACAAGAGGAAGGCAAAAACCACTAATAAGATTCTTTTGACCTTATTTGTAGAAAGTTTTTTTTCTGTAATGATCACCTCTTTATTGTATTCCATCAAACTTGAAAAGATTATTGTATGGTCAATACTGTGTATATATTGTAAGATACAAAATTGAGGTTTATTCTTTGAATAGCACATGTTTTTTAACTAAACCCTCAAAAATCATTTCTGAAAAGGAATAAACAGCCAATGAAACGGAGTATAATCTTTTGACCGGTTTGAACAATTAAATGCTTAATTCGATTAAAAATCTAAAAATATTAGTTTTAATACTAAAAATGTTAGTAATTTTGATTGTTTTTGAAACTACTTATGATTTGGCAGGGAGATAAGCGTTTTGTGGCGCATCTTGATCTGGATACATTTTTTGTGAGTGTAGAACGGTTGAAGAATACGCAATTTGTGGGCAAACCCTTGATTGTCGGGGGAATGAGTGATCGTGCTGTCGTATCAGCATGCAGTTATGAGACGCGGTTATACGGTGTTCACAGTGCTATGCCTATGAAACTTGCCCTGCGCCTGTGTCCCCAGGCCATTGTGATCCGTGGAGATATGGACAGTTACAGCTATTATTCCCGGATGGTGACCGATGTCGTGCGTGAGTATGTGCCGGTTATGGAAAAGGCCAGCATAGACGAATTTTATGCAGATCTCACCGGAGTAGATCGTTTTTTTGGTTGCAGTCAGTTTATGGCAGAGCTCAAGCAGAAGGTGCGAAAAGAAGTCGGTCTGCCGATCAGTTATGCTTTAGCTTCCAATAAGCTCATTTCCAAGGTCGCAACGGAAGATGCCAAACCTGACGGAAAACGGGAAGTAGAACATGGACTTGAAAAAGATTACCTCGCTCCGCTTCGGATAGAACGAATGCCCGGTATAGGTAACAAAACTTCCGGATTATTGCATCAGATGGGCGTTCGTACCATCAAGGTATTGAGTGAAATTCCTGTTCCCATGATGCAGAATCTTCTGGGTAAGAATGGCGTAGAGCTCTCCCGTAAAGCCAATGGAATAGATTTTACGCCCATAGTCCCTTATTCTGAACAAAAAAGTATAGGGACGGAAGAGACTTTTGAACAGGATACCATTGATCTTTACTATCTGAAGAGCGAACTCATCCGTATGACCGAAAGAATGACCTTTCAGTTGCGGCAGCATCGCCGTCTTACAGGTTGCATTACCATTAAACTGCGTTACTCCAATTTTGACACAGTGAGTAAACAAATGGTTATTCCATATACAGCTTCGGATGCCGTATTGCTATCCAAGGCCAAAGAACTTTTTGCGAAACTGTACGACAAGCGGCTATTGGTGCGGCTGCTTGGCGTACGTTTCAGCCATCTGGTACAGGGACAGTATCAGATTGATTTGTTTGAAGACACGGTAGAGAGTGTGCGGCTTTATCAGGCGATGGATTATATCCGGCAACGTTACGGAGATGCAGTTGTCAAAAGGGCAATATCAGTTCCCAAACCACCGGAAAAAGAGAGAAATTAATGTATTTAAATTGTAAAACCTGGTTTAGTTACCATTACGGAACTTTTTCTTCCAAACAACTGGTAGAAGATGCCAGGGCACTGGATATACACACACTTGCACTGACGAATATCAATAATACGGCAGATAGCTGGGATTTTGTGTTAAAATGCAGAGAACAGGGAATCAAGCCGATTCTGGGAACAGAAATCCGCAACGACCATGTATTCTGTTATATCCTCTTAGCGCGCAATGAAACAGGTCTTTTCCAGATCAACCAGTTTTTGTCTGCATACAATCAGCGTAAGGAAAACTTCCCGGCAGAACCCGAACTGTCAACCGAACATCTCTGGATTATTTACCGGTACGGACAGAAATCCGTCAGTGCACTCCGGGAAGGGGAGTTGATTGGCCTGCGTCCGCAGGATCTGAACCGGCTGGAACTGCAGCAGGATCTTGCTGCAGACCGTTTCGTGATGCTGAGCCCGGTAACATTCCAGGACAGAACTTACTTTAACTTACATCGCCTCTTGCGTGCAATAGCCCGCAATACGCTGCTCTCCAAGCTTCTTCCTGAAGATATTGCCGGAAGCGATGAAATGCTGCAGTCTGAAGTGGAATTGGTTCGTCAGTTTGCCCGCTTTCCAACAGTGATTTCGCGAACCATACAGGTCGCAGATAGCTGTCATATCAGCATGGAGCTGAAAACCGATAAGAACCGTAAATATTTTACAACTACCGAAGAAGATGATCGCCATCTGCTGCGCAAGCTGGCGATGGAAGGCTGTGTCATGCGCTATGGGACAGAGCATAAGGAGGCTTTCGAACGTGTAGAAAAAGAACTAAAGATGATCGGTAAACAGGGATTTAATGCCTATTTTCTGATCATATGGGATATACTGCGGTATGCACACGAGCGAGGATTTTATCATGTAGGAAGAGGGAGCGGAGCCAATTCTATTGTCGCTTATTGCCTTCGGATCACAGATGTAGATCCGATCAAACTGGATCTGTATTTTGAGCGCTTCCTCAATCCCGACCGGAGCTCACCTCCGGATTTTGATATTGACTTCAGCTGGAAAGACCGGGATGCGATCTTTGATTATATGTTCAAAAGGTACGGACGGCAGCACGTAGCGCTACTGGGGATGTACAGTACCTTTAAACGACGTGCTATTATCCGGGAACTGGGCAAAGTATTCGGATTGCCAAAGGCAGAGATCGATCAGCTCGTTGCACAGCGCGAATGGCGTACAGAAGATAAGATACAGGGCTGGATACATAAGTACGGACAATTGCTCGAACACTTTCCCAACCATCTGAGTGTACATGCCGGTGGAGTACTCATCAGCGAAAAACCCATATGCCACTATGCGGCGGTAGAACTTCCGCCCAAAGATTTTCAGACTATCCATATGGATATGTTTGAAGCCGAACGTGTCGGATTGTTCAAGTTTGATATATTAAGCCAGAGAGGATTGGGACATATCAAAGATGCCTTGCAACTGATAGAAGAAAATACGGGAAAACATATTGATATTCATCAGGTGGAACGCTTTTTTGAAGATCCTTTGCTGGCAGAGAAGATCCGTTCAGGAGATACAATAGGCTGTTTTTATATCGAAAGTCCGGCAATGAGGCAGCTATTGGGCAAGCTGCAATGCTCCGATTACCTTACACTCGTTGCAGCCAGTTCCATTATCAGGCCGGGAGTAGCGCAGTCCGGAATGATGAAACAGTATATAGAACGTTATCATGACCGGGATAAGGTGCTATATCTCCATCCGAAGATGAAAGAATTGCTGGCAGAGACTTTCGGCGTAATGGTTTACCAGGAAGATGTTATCAAAGTCGCACACCATTTTGCGGGTATTTCTCTGGATCAGGCAGATATTCTGCGCAGAGCAATGAGCGGGAAATACCGTTCGGAAAATAAATTTGAGAAACTGCGGCAGACCTTTTTTGATAATTGCCGCGAAAGAGGATATGAAGAGCAGGTGACAAGAGAGGTGTGGCGGCAGATGGAAAGCTTCGGCGGATATTCTTTTGCTAAAGGACATAGTGCATCTTTTGCTGTGGAAAGTTACCAAAGTCTCTTTCTGAAGACCTATTATCCGCGTGAGTTTTATGTCGCCGTGATCAATAACTTCGGCGGATTTTACCGTACTGAATTTTATTTTCAGGAACTTTTCAAGACGGGTGCTCATGTACAGCTCCCATGTATCAATCACAGTCAGTACTATACCAACATTGTTAACGATACCGTATACGTAGGATTGATCCATTTACAGGGACTGGAAGAAAAATTTGCGCATAACATTATTACCGAACGCAAAAAAAACGGTATATACCGGGATCTGAATGATTTTATTGCCCGGTTGTCGCCGGGTATGGAACAGTTGAATCTGCTGATCCGTATTGATGCGTTACGCTTTACCGGGAAAAATAAAAAAGCCCTTTTGTGGGAAGCTAATTTTATGACTACCCGGCAGCAAATTCTGGAAGTATCCCTTTTTGAAACTCCTGAGCTTGATTTTCAGTTGCCCGAATTCGAAGAAGAGCCTATGGAAGATTATAAAGATCAACTGGAATTAATGGGATTTATCGTCGGCGATTTTTTTGATCTGCTGGATCCGAAATACCTGACTGATACAGTCCATGTGAGAGATCTGGTTCATTTATTAGGTAAAGAAGTCAGCATGATAGGCCGCCTTGTAACGATCAAGGAGACTTCGACGATCCGCAAGGAGCGGATGGTTTTCGGAACTTTTCTGGATTGTAATGCTGATTGGCTGGATACTGTACATTTTCCGGTCACACTACAGTATTATCCTTTTCTTGGTAACGGATTCTATCAATTGACCGGTAAGGTTGTGGAAGAGTTTGGGGTATATTCGCTGGAAGTAAGCCGGATGAAAAAAATAGGGTATCGCTTTTAAATTACATGGGGCCTGAGCCCCATGCAACATAAACTATAAATTCTCAGTATTCTTGTCGTCTTTAGGTTTCGGAGTTTCCGCAACCTTTTTCTTTTTCAGTCTTGCCGGACGTACGATCCCCCACTTGGTAAGCAGTTCCTGTGTTGAATTGCGTTTGAGATGTCCTTTGTCAGGTTCTCCGATAAGGAAACCGATCGCCTGCATAGAAGGGATAGCATCGAATATTACTTTCAGTGCAGCTGTCATCGGTAATGCCAGGATCAGACCTGCCAATCCGAAGATCATACCTCCGATAAGAATAGCAATAATAGCCATCAATGGATTAATACTCACTTTTCCGCCCACAATATTTGGTGTAATAATATTTCCTTCGAGAAACTGTACCACCTGAAACCACGCAATAACGCCTATCGCATACCAGGCATTGTCTTTTGTTGCCAATGCGAACAGAGCAGGCAGAATAGATCCGATAGCGATGCCAATATAAGGCAGCAACATCAGAAACGAAGCTAAGGACCCGAAAAACCAGGCGTATTCTATTCCCATAATCATTAATCCTACGGTATTCAGCACGGCCACTATACCCATTACGGTGACCAATCCTAAAAAGTAGCTTTGGATCACTTCATAAATCCTGTTGAGTACCCCGTGTACTTTCTGATTTTCGGTGTTCGGAAAGGCTTTAAAGAAAAATTCCTTAAAGAAATCCCGGTAATACAACAGGAAAAAAATAAAAATGGGTACCAGAACCATTCCCGCAAGTGTACTGCCGATAGAACCAAATGCTGTCGATAAGTACCCCCCGACATTGTTGAGCATTTTGTTACTCTGTTCCTGAAACTGAGCTGCCATTTCACTGCGTTGTACACCAAAGCGGCCCTCAACCCAGGACTGGAAACTCTCGACTACGGACATGACCTTTTTCGTAATATCGGTAGCATCCTTGCCGATAATAATACTTTCATGAACAATAAACCAAATCAGACCTCCGATGATCAGTATCGCTATAATGACGGAAACAATAGCCGCAAGAGAACGTACAAAATGAAGCTTTCTCTCTAAAAAGTTAGCAATCGGAAAAAGGGTAATGGAAATGATAATAGAAAATAAAAGCGGAACCAATACGCTTTGAGTGACATACATCAGTGCAATAATGAGCACCAGTGCAAAGAGACTTGACGACAGACCCAGTGCGTAAGGTTGTGAGGTTTTTTTTTCTTCCATATAGATGAGTATGATTTGTGATTTTTGTTATCTAATAACATTATATATGGACTGTAGGTTTTATCTTTTTTGATTTTTCCCACCAAAACATATACGCCAGCGCTACAAATAAGATGCCTGAATTGACCAGCATGATCTGAGGGATTCTGGAGATGATATCCTGATAGAAAAATCCCGCACATAATGCACCTAATCCGATACCTGCCTCCAGTGCAATATACATGGTCGCAACAGCACGGCCCCGTTGCTGAGGATGACTCAGATCAATGGTCCAGGCGTTTACTGCCGGAGATAAGATACCGGTACCGATACCATATACACTCGCCCCAAGCATAAGCCGGTAGAAGGAATCCCCTTCACTGATCAGATAGAGCGATAGCGCTACAATGACCAGACCGACCATAATAACTTTGGTCCGTCCGTATCTGTCGGAGACTTTTCCCGAAACAAAGCGGATCAGAATAGAGGTAATTGTATAGGCAGTAAAGAAAACACCTTTATTGCTCAGACCCAGATGTTCACTCCAGTCAGGAATAAGGGTCAGAATCACACCATAGGCAGAATAAGACAGAAAAGTAACGATACCTGCCGGTAAAGCCCCGATATCAATAATATCCGAACGGGATATTTTGAACATAGAAATATGGAGTTTTTCCTTTGTCTTCAGCGTCTCCTTCATATTGATCACAATGACAATGGATAACAACGCAAATACAGAAGAGCTGTAAAACATGGTATTGATGCCATAAGATTGAAATATAGCACTCCCTATTGCAGGACCAACGGCACCCCCAATACTGAAACAAAGTCCGTGTAACCCTAAAGCTTCACCCCAGCGCTCACGGGGAATAATATCAGCTACATAGGCCGAAGTCGCTGTAGGTTTGAATCCAGTGGAAAATCCATGGATCAGCCTTAACATCAAAAATCCGGAAACGGAAGTAAGTACGGGATACAGAAAACCACAGAAAAAACAGACCACAGATCCGACAGCCATAATGGGCACCCGTCCCCAGCGATCGGTGAGTTTTCCGCTGAACGGTCTGGAGATACCCGCTGTAAGTGTAAATAATGCAATAATAAGCCCCTTGTATTCTGCTCCGCCCATATTGCTCAGGTAATTTGGCAATTCGGGTATAATCATATTAAAACTCGACGAAAAGAGCAGAGAACTAAGACATAGAAGAGCAAATTGCAGGGTGTAGATCGATTTTTGAGAAGACTCCGCCATTATATAAAATTCATTCTCGCAATTTCATTGCAAAATATCGTGGTTGCAACAGCTACATTGAGCGATTCAGCCTGTCCTGTACGGGGTATAGTGACAGCATGGTCTATAAGATCTAATAGTTTTTCACTGATGCCGTTACCTTCATTTCCCATAAGAATCAGACCCTCTTTGCCCCAGCGCGTCTCATAGATCGACGTACCATCCAGTAATGCTCCAAAAACAGGTAAGCGGACTGTACGGATGAAAGACTCCAGATCGGTGTAATGAATCTGCGTACGGGATAGCGAACCCATGGTCGCTTGTACTACCTTAGGATTATAGGCATCTACTGTTCCTGCCGAACAGACAATATGCTTAAATCCAAACCATTCGGCAGTACGGATAATGGTGCCCAGATTACCGGGGTCCTGTACATCATCCAATACAAGTGTAAACTGATTGGCAAAATCCAGCTGTTCAGGAGTTTTCTCCTTCGGTAACCTGACCAGTGCTAATATCCCCTGAGGTGATTTGAGTTGGCTGATTTTTGAGAATTCGTTATCAGTCAGTTCATAAGATTTTATATTGTGCGGTATTTTAACCACTTTTGTAGTCACATTTGCTGTGTAAAACAGTGCATGCACGTCATATGCTGAAGATAAAAACTCGGTTACGGATTTTATTCCTTCTACGACAAAAAGGCCATGTTGCTTACGAAACTTTTTGTGCTGTAGAGATGTAATAAGACTGATTTGCGCTTTTGATAACATTTTTAATGATTAAACAAACGACCCTTTTCGCATTTGCAAGTATAACGCTTTTGTTGTTAATTTTTACATCTTGTCGTTCAACAAAATACCTGGAAGACGATCATGCTTTGGTAACAAATGTGAGTGTCTCCGGTGTAAATGCCAGTCTGAAGGAACAATCCTCACTTTATATTTCAAGTGAACTAAGACCAAATTCCAGAGTCAACCTGTTTATCTATAATGTATTCAATACCAAAGACGGCAGATACAAGAAAGCCGACATAAAAAATGTAGGAGAGGCTCCCAGCATTCTGGATTCGGCTCTGGTAGAACTTTCGGGACAGCAGATACAGCGCTTCCTGCAGACTAAAGGATACTTTAATGCAAAGGTACAACCAGAAGTGAAGATTGCAAGAAAGAGAGCACATATAGATTTCAAAGTAGATCCCGGTACGCCATATAAAATCAGAACCAAGACTTATACTTTTGAAGACCCACAGGTAAAAGAACTCTACGAATCCAGACTGAGCAGTAGTTCTCCTGTCAAAGAAGGAGATATCTACGATGCGGGTAAACTATTGGCAGAACGGGAGCAATTGTTTCTCCTGATGAAAAATCAGGGTTATTATGACTACCTCCGCCAATATATGCGGGTGGGCGTTGATTCCGGGCTACGCAATTACCAGACAGATCTCAAGATTACGATCGAAAATCCTCCGCAACTACAGGAACATCCGGTTTATGAAATTAATAAAACCTCATTGAAGATCCGGAATCTGAACAATGTATCAGGAAGAAGAGCCAAAAACTATGTGGATACCAGTTTGAATATCCATTATGAGGATCAGACAGGTAATTTCAGACTCAAGCCTATTGCGCGTTATATGTTTGTGCGCTCAGGAGAAAAATATGATTTGAGTAAAGAAAATCTGTCCTACGACAGATTGTATGAGATGAATGGATTCAGAAGTGTCAAGATACAGTATGAAAAGGTAGACTCTAATAAACTGAATGTAAGTTACGAACTCATTCCCCGTCCGATCATGGGCAATCAGATCGAGGGTGAATATACGTTTGGATCCGGTATGAGCGGATTTAATATTGCCAATACTTTCTCACACCGGAATATTTTCGGCGGAGCCGAACAGCTTGAAGTAAAATTGCGTTATGGTGTATTGTTTGATCCCCGTATCAAAGGAGGATTAGCCAACAAAATATTCAATAATGACTTTCAGATTGGCGCTAATCTGTCCTTTCCGCGTCTGATGGTGCCATTCGGCATTTTCAACAGCATAGGAAAATATGGATTGCCCCGAACGACATTCTCTTCCAATCTGCAGATCTTTAATCAGGATAATACCTATTCCAACCGCTATCTGACCAACACATTGAACTATACCTGGTTTGAAACGGCTAATAAACAACATAGTTTTACGCCTGTTGTATTGGAATATCGTGTAGGACGCCTCAATGAAGCTTTCAAACAGCAACTGATAGATGAAGGTTTTTTGTTGTATGTACAGAGTAATGATCGTCAGTACTTTGGTTTAGGGTCTCAGTATTCCTATACCCTGAATGCGCCAAAACTCCTGAAGCTCGAGAATTTCAGTTATTTCCGCGGAGCCTTAGACCTGAGTGGTAATATACTGGGATTAGCCAACAAATTGTTTAGCTTTCCGGAGAATGACGGACAGCGTACACTTTTCAAAGTACCGTATCTGCAATATGCTAAAATAGAGCTGGATTACCGTCTTTACAGACATCTGGGTGGTAACCGGCAATTTATATTCCGTATTAATCCGGGAATAGCTGTTCCTTATGGCAACAACTCCAGCTTGTTGATTTTCGAAAAGAATTTTTACAGTGGAGGAATGAATGGTATACGGGCATGGCAGGCACGTACACTAGGACCGGGTAATTACAATAGGGAAGGACTAACGGAGGACCTGCGGTTGAGATTGCGTAATCTGGATCAGCTGGGAGAGATAAAACTTGAAGGAAATGCTGAATATAGATTCCGGATATTGAACAAACTTCTGGGAGCAAAACTGAATGGGGCAACCTTTGTGGATTTTGGTAATATATGGCGATTGAAAGAGAACGAACAAAATCCAGGTGGCGAATTCAGATTTAATAAATTTTTAGGTCAGATGGCCATCGGTTCAGGCTTCGGATTGCGTTTTGATTCCGACTACTTTGTCATCCGGATCGATGCAGGTGTCAAAGTCAAGGATCCGCAGTTTCAGGGCAGTGAGCAGTGGGTTATCCAGCATCTGTTTAATCAAAAAGAATTCAAAGATGCTTTCAATTCCACACATGCACCGGACCGTTATAATTTTGTGCAATATAATTTCGGAATAGGTTTCCCTTTTTAGAAGAAGCTCTTAATTCCCATAAATATACTCTCCAAAAGATTGGAAATGCTAAGACCCTGAGAATAGTTGAAGAACACATATACCAGCGCCAGAATAACAGCTGTCACCAGAAAACGACGAAAAGTATAAGCAATCAGTAAGATAATACAAGGCACAACAAGCAGAATCAGCCCGCTGATCTTAACCGGATTCAGCCCTTTGTCCGATTTGAAAATATAATATAACTTACCCAGTGAATGTTCCTGATTTTTATGCTTGAAGAATACAAAAGTAGAAGATTCAATTGTATTGGTCGCTACAGCTACACCATTATGAAAAATAAGGTCTTGTTTAAGTCCGTTTAAGCTAAAAGCATATGTACCGTTGATACGTTCGTTAGCATGTTCGGCTGTATCCAGAGCCACTATAGCCAGTTTTCCATTCTGTGTCAGATTTTCTTTTATCGTAAAGTTTTCGATAGTATTTTGTTGCGCTACAGCAAGAAACGGTAACACGAATAATAGACAAATGATCAGATACCTCTGCATAATACTTTATTTCTCTGCAATAATAGATAAAATCATTCATTTTTGTAAATCATATTCAGGAAGCGCATAAAATGCTGACTATTTTGGAAATAAATTTTTTGTTTACTGCTATACTTTGTACATTTGTCCCGTAACATTCATTCAAATACAAACATGGAAAATACAGCAGCGCAAAGACAGCCAAAAAAGACAGATAATAACGCTAACCGTACAGAATATTATGTAACGTTAACAGTTGCTATTGTTATTGGTCTTGCAGGAGTATTTGTAAGATTTATTCAGGATTCATTTCTTTTTTCGGCTATCGCAAACATTTTGTTGATCATTGCGTCTGTTATCGCTTTCAAAACTGTTTTTTCAATCTTAGGATTCGGAAGCAAGAAATAAGTAAAAAGGAAACTTTAAATATAAAAATCCTGTCGCTCAACCGACAGGATTTTTTTGTGCCTGTATGTTCTTAGCAATAAGAAACAGAATAAGTATACATTTCCTGTTGTCAGACTAAGGCTCACAGGCCGGTCACAATCTTTCTGCATAGTGTTTCATTCCCGGCTTCATATGATATCCTTATATATTCGATAGTATCTACCCCAAACATAATATAAGCAAGTCAGTAGGAAACACCGGGTCAGTTGGTGCCTTCCGGCCAAACAATATATCAGTAGGTCGGTATTCATGCGTCCCCACTATAGTTGTAGCATCAGTAAGAGACAAACACAGCCTCATTTTGGGTTTTCCATGCAAACAACATATAAAGCAGGTCTTCAGGTATAGCATCTGTGAGCAACAAACACAGCGTCAGTTGGCATCCCCGCTATACAGCATACATAAGCAAGTCGGTAGGGTTGTAGCATTAGTAAGAAACAAACATAGCGTCATTTTGGGTTTTCCATGCAAACAACATATAAAGAAGGTCTTCAGGTATAGCATCTGTGAACAACAAACACAGCGTCAGTTGGCGTCCCCGCCAACTGTATCTCTGATCAAAATAATAAGGCCTGCATATTTTCATATGCAGGCCTCACTCATATATATGGAATATACAGGACTAAACGAAAAATGACCATGTAGACCATGGAATACGTGCCAGAATAAAGATAAGACCTAAGATAAAGAAGATCAATACAGTTTGATTTGCTTTTTTAGCATCTGTAATTTTTTTAGCTTTTGAATATCCGATAGTGATCAATACGATAGCGATGATCATAGTCAAAGGGTGTTCGATAATCTTGAATCTCAAAGTAGGATCTTTCATCACGCTTCCGGAGATCATAGAAGGGTATTTTAAGACGAAGAATAGTACTAAACCTACAACTAATTGTAAGTGAGCAGAAATTAGTCCTATCAGCGCAATTTTACGATTGTAAGGCTTGTTGCCGGCAAAGTTGGCCAACGTAATGATTATCGATACCACCAATGCAAGTAGTAGGACAATCGCTAATGTTGAATGTAAGTGTAGCATATGAGTTCTCTTTTTTAATGTTCGGTCACAAACTTAGATAAATTTGCCTTTATGTGCAATTTAATTGATTGCATATAAAGGCAAATTATTGATTATTGTGCTATCTCTTAGCTCCGATATTTTTAAATTCGGATGTTTCTTTCCATTTCGGGAAGTAGTTTTCCAGACTCATGGTATAGCCGATGTCAAAAAACAATCTGATATCTGCAAGTATACCTCCGAAATCCCAGTTTTCATCCACCTGGTCAGTTACATTATGATAACGGCCTGCCAAAGCTTTTGTACGTTTGAGGATCTGTGCAGAATCTGTTTCCAGATATTGTTTTCCACTTCCCATAAATATGGCCGGTACACCTTTTTTGACAAAACTAAAATGATCCGAACGGAAAAATCCTCCTGAAGAAGGGTTGCCGGAATCATGGACTTCACGGCCGAACTTTGCAGCAGAACGAACAGCATAGTCTTCTACTTCCGATTGACCCATGCCCACAATAGATACATCTTTGGTTGCACCCATTGGACTAAAAGCATCCATATTGAGATTTGCTACAGTTTTTTTGAAGGGATAGACAGGATGCGAAGCATAGTAGGCCGAGCCCAGCAGACCTTGCTCTTCTCCGGTCAGTGCCATAAATACAATCGTACGCTCAGGTTTAATTTTTGCGGCTTTGAATGCCTTTGCAATTTCAAAAAGAGCGGATACACCTGCAGCATTATCAATCGCGCCGTTATAAATAGAGTCTCCGGCTATGGCTTCCCCAATGCCAAGATGATCCCAGTGAGCGGAATAAATAATGACTTCGTCCTTTCGTGAAGTTCCTTCTAATCGGGCAATCACATTATTGGAGGCAGATTTTCTGAATTTGTTTTTAAGTGTAAGACTTGTGGTCAGACCCAGATCAACAGGCTTGAATCCCGGTTTCTTAGCTTTTTCTAGTACAGCTTGTCCTGATCCTGAAAGAGCAAGCAGCTTTTGAGTTGTCGCGGCAGAGATCCATCCTTCAAATAAACAGTTAGATGCTCCGTTATCTTTAGATACCAGATCCAGTTGGGATCCGCTCCAGCTTGATTTGACAACGTCCCAGTCATAGCTTGCTGCGGCTTTATCATGTATCAGCAACACACCGGCAGCACCCTGACGGGCAGCTTCCTCATATTTGTATGTCCAGCGACCGTAGTAAGTCATGGTGTCACCTTTAAATAAAGTCTTGTCATAGTGTCCGGGATCATTGACCATGACGATGACTGTTTTACCTTTTACATCCAGACCTGCATAGTCGTTCCAACCGTATTCGGGTGCAATAATTCCGAATCCAGCAAAGACCAGTTTGGATTGATCAAGTTGTATTTGCTCCTGCAACTGTCGGCTGCCTATAACATAGTCTTCCAGATCTTTTACAGTCACGCTGCCTTTTGCTCCTGTAAAAGTTAGTTGCGCAGGAGCAGTGCTGTTGATTTCTACCATCGGGACTTCCTGAAAATAACTGTCTCCGTTTCCAGGAGCCAGACCAAGCTGTTCAAATTGTTCGCGGATATAGTTTACAGCCAGTGTGTCACCTTTGGTAAATGGTTTTCGGCCCATAAAACGATCGGAGGAAAGTTCCTCCACATATTTTTTGTAGCTACTCTCTGAAATAGCATTCAGTGCGACAGAATCAAGTCCTGAGGTATCATGTACAGATTTGTTTTCTGACTCTTTATTTTGACAGGAAAACAATAGCACAGCAGAAAATAATAAAAGGAAACCGGTTCTTTTCATAAATAGTAGTTTGAAGAATAAAAATACAAGAAATATCTGATTAAAGAGACGGATCAGGGATTGGATATATCTCTGCGACAGGATGAAAGAGATAGATACGGTTGGTAGAGACTTCTACGCACCTGTATCGCTTGCGGATTCGTTCTTTTCGTTGAAATACACGTCCGTTTTTCATTGAAAACAGATCATCCTGATTGAGCATCTCTACCGTTATGACGGGAGACTGTGCACTGTCATATTCTTTTAATGTCCTGAACAGATGCAGGTCGGTACAGCTGGAAGCTGCCGGATTGTTGAGGTATTTGATAACGGCATGCAGTATTTTTTCCGGGAAAATATGCAGCTTCAGAAAGGGCTCCATCAGAAATTTGAAATTGTCCTTCCATTCTGTTCCGTGTGGTTTGACTTTATTCTTATGTTGTTGCCAGGTTCGGAGGTGCGCAAATTCGTGAATTGTGGTAATCAGAAAAGAATAAGGATTTAGATTGTTGTTAACGGAGATCTTATGGGATTCTCCGCGGTATGGAGCCTGATAATCGCCCAATTTTGTTGCACGTGCCCGGCTGATCTTAAAGGAACATTTAGAGTCAATGATCCATTGAGAGATAATGGGAGCAGCCAGTTCCGGCATGTATTTTTGCAATTGTTTGGTATAGTCAGGCATTTTGACAAAAATAAGCAATTCAGTCTGAAAAGAGAAGTCCCTGTGAGGCGGATAAGTTGAGGACAGGTATATAGAAAACCTGTAAAATAATCCTATATTTGACTAAACGCTTTACTTATTAATCTTATGTATAAAATAGTCTGTATTCTTTTGTTGAGTATGCTGATAACACGAAGTTTCGCACAGGAGCTCAATATTCGTGTAGAAGTACAGTCTCCACAGGTACAGAATACAAATAAACGTGCTCTGGAAGTCCTGCAGAAAGCAATTTCAGACTTCTTAAACAACAGAGCCTGGACTGCGAATAAAGTGCAGAACGAAGAACGTATAGACGGTGCACTGGTCATCACGATTACTTCCTGGGATGGTTCCAAAGAATTCAAGGGAACGGCGCAGGTTTTTTCCTCAAGACCTGTGTATGGTACGAATTACAACAGTCCCATACTGGCATTTAATGACAAGTATTTTAATTTCTCGTATATAGAAGGGGATATTCTGGATTATAATGAGAATCAATATATGAGTAATCTGGCTTCTTTGCTGGGATTTTATGCCAATGTCATTATCGGAATGGATGCTGATTCTTTCAAGTTATACGGCGGTAATACTTATTTCTCTGTCGCGAGAGATATTGTCAATTATTCCCAAAATGGAGATTATGTAGGTTGGCGCTCTATGGATGCTTTTGATAACCGGTACTGGCTGATCACCAATCTGACCGATCGCCGCTATGTGGCATATCGTGATTTTGCCTATAATTACCATATAAACGGATTGGACAAAATGGCTGAAAATGAACCACAGGCACGTACAGAAATGGGAGCACTTCTTCCTAGGCTTAAAGAAGTAGACCGAAATAATAGCGGTAATATTCTGACATCTGCGTTTTATAGTGCCAAATCTAATGAGTTTGTAGGGATATTCAGTCGTATGCCCGGTAATGAAGGCGTAAAAGCCTACAACCTGCTGGTGGAGCTGGATCCGGCAAATTCGACTAAGTACGAAGAAATCCGAAAATAGTCAGATGATCTCCGGATATCAGACCACGAACTTGCTGTACTATCGTCAAAATATTAATTTTTTACTTTTGAATCTAGACTTATATATATGCTGAGCCGTCTTTATATTCGAAATTATGCGCTGATCGATACGCTGGATATTTCCTTTGATAAAGGGTTAAATATCATCACCGGAGAAACTGGTGCCGGTAAATCCATTATTATGGGAGCACTTTCTCTCATATTGGGAAGCCGTATCGAAGGTAAATACTTTTTCAATCAGGATCAAAAATGTATTATCGAAGGATATTTCAACATAGGCGCATATCATCTGCAATCTTTTTTTGATGAACATGATATGGACTATGAAACCGAAACTATCATTCGGAGAGAAATCAGTGTAGATGGTAAATCACGTGCTTTTATCAATGATTCACCTGTCAATCTGGCCATATTGAAAAGCCTGGGAGAACAATTGATCGATGTACATTCTCAGCATGCCACATTACAGATCAATACTGAAGCTTTCCAGCTATTAGTAATTGACAGTATTGCCGGCAATACCGAATTAAAGATAGCTTTTGAAAAAACATTTAAAGAATACCGGGCTACAAAGAAAAAACTGGAGGAACTTAAAGGAGCTATCAAAAATGCAAATGCTGAACTGGACTATCACCAGTTTTTATTTGATGAACTGGAACAGGCCAATCTGCAGGATGGAGAGCAGATCAGACTTGAAGAAGAACAGCAGCAGCTGGAGAATGCGGAGGAGATAAAAAGAGGATTGCTGAGCGCAGTTAATTATCTGACTGAACAGGAAGCTAATGCCGTTTCTTTGATTAAAGATGCATTGGTACAGCTGCAACATATTGAAAAATATATGCCCGCTTCAGAAGATCTTTTCAACAGACTACAGAGTACACATATTGAACTCAAGGATATCGTTAATGAAATCGAAGGACTGGAACAGACAGTCGTACTGGACGAGTCGCGTCTGGATGCAGTCAATGATCGGTTGAATATCATTTACACACTCCAAAAGAAACATCGTGTGGAGCAGATCGGAGAACTTATAGCCTTGCGTAATGATTTGGAAAGTAAGATTATATCGGCTTCCTCACAGGAAGAATTGTTGATTACGCTGGAAAAGCAGCTTACATCTGTTCTGCAGGCATTAAAAGATCTTGCGGGTCAACTCTCCGCATCCAGGCAAGATGTATTACCACAGATTCAGGATCATGTAGCTTCTGTCCTTGCGGAAGTAGGCATGCCGCATGCGAGATTGCATATTGAGCTGCAATCCCTCGATGAGACGCAATTTAAAGAATCCGGACAGGATAGCGTACAGTTTCTTTTTTCAGCTAATAAAGGACAGGAATTACAACCTATACATAAGGTCGCATCCGGAGGAGAACTCTCACGGGTAATGCTTGCCATCAAATCTTTAATTGCCCGGTCTACAGCTCTGCCAACCATTATCTTTGATGAGATCGATACCGGTATATCAGGAGAGGTCGCGCTAAAAGTAGGAGAGATTATGCAACGCCTGGCCTCACATATGCAGGTACTGGCCATTACTCACTTGCCGCAGATAGCTTCAAAAGGGAAGAGTCATTTTAAAGTATATAAGGAAGATAGCGGCGACAAGACACAGTCAAATATTGTACTGCTAAATCAGCAGGAACGCGTTCTTGAAGTGGCTCAAATGCTGAGCGGAGCAAATCCGGGAGAAGCCGCAATCAAACATGCAACGGAATTGATTGAGGGTTGAAGAAATATTTATTGAAAATAATCGTCATAAAAAAATGCCTGCAACATAATCTTGCAGGCATTTTTTTATGGATTCAGTAATTCTTAGTTACCGATCTCAGCATCCGTCAAAACAATTTTGACAAGCATGTCGCCTGGAGGAACAATAGTTGGATTAGTTCCAACTTCTGTCGCTTCAATTTCAACACTACCTACACGGTAACTTGCTTCATAGCTATAATTGCGAATTACAGCCGGAATAAGTTTATATGCGGTTTTGTCGTTATCGTAAGATATAGCTACACTCACATCGCCATCTTCAAAATATCTTGAATCTAACTGAGGCATAGAGATAGTAGTTTTATATCTGTCTGTTCCACTTTGTAACTGCCAATCTCCTTGTTTAACAGCTAGAACATAACTCACTCCTGGCAGAGAGTTGGTAATATATTCTTTTGTACAGCTGGACAAACCAATTGTCGTGCCGATCACTAATAGGGCTAATAGAATTCTTTTCATGTTATGCGAGTTTTAAAATTAATATTTGTTATCTATGTTACTAAGACAATGAAATGTTAAAAAAGTTTAAAGTGTTTAAGCAAAAATTTGGCCACAATAGAAAAGCACCGCGTATTTCGGTGCTTTTCTATTTATTTAGTGACAATCTTAATTGTCTTTTGATACATCAGATTCTTTTGGCTTGTCTTTGCCTCCTTTCGGAGATTCGCCTTTAACTGTAATTTCACTTTTCTCCTTATCCAGATCAACTGTCAAGGTGGCTCCGCTCTGAAGTTCTCCTTTCAGGATTTCTTCAGCAATCGGATCTTCCAGATATTTCTGAATAGCGCGTTTCAGCGGACGAGCTCCAAAATTGGTGTCGTACCCTTTCTCCGCAATGAATTCTTTAGCTGTATCCGTCAATTGAATTTTATAACCCAATCCTTCTATACGTGCGAACAGAGATCTCAATTCAATATCAATGATTTTGAAGATATTTTCTTTTGTTAACGAATTGAAAACAATTACATCATCGATACGGTTTAAGAATTCAGGAGCGAATGCACGTTTCAAGGCTGTCTCGATCACACCTCTTGAATGTGAATCTGCCTGATTACTTTTCGCAGCAGTAGTAAAACCTACTCCCTGACCAAATTCTTTCAACTGACGGGCTCCGATATTGGAAGTCATAATAATAATCGTATTACGGAAATCTACACGACGTCCCAGACTATCTGTCAACTGACCTTCATCCAATACCTGTAACAATAAGTTGAATACATCCGGGTGAGCTTTTTCAATCTCATCAAGTAAGACTACAGCATAAGGTTTACGACGTACTTTTTCAGTAAGCTGACCACCTTCTTCATAGCCTACATATCCCGGAGGCGCTCCCACCAAACGGGATACCGCAAATTTCTCCATATACTCACTCATGTCGATCTGGATCAGTGAATCTTCAGAATCAAACATAAATCGTGCAAGTTCTTTTGCCAGCTCTGTTTTACCGACACCCGTTGGACCCAGGAAGATAAAGGAACCGATAGGTTTCTTCGGATCTTTCAGTCCGGCACGTGTGCGTTGGATCGCTTTAACCAGTTTCTGTACAGCGTCATCCTGTCCGATGATACGGCCTTTCATCGATTCACCCATGTTTAATAGCTTCTGACTATCTGTCTGGCTTACCCGTTGTACAGGAATACCAGTCATCATGGATACGACTTCAGCTACATTATCTTCCGTAACGACGTAGCGTTTCGTTTTGGTTTCTGCTTCCCAGGCTGTTTTCTCACGTTCTAACTCTTCGAGTAATTTTTTCTCCGAATCACGAAGTTTTGCAGCCTCTTCATATTTCTGACTGCGTACCACTTTGTTTTTCTCGATCTTCACTTCTTCAATCTTCTGCTCGATATCGATAATGGATTGCGGAACATGAATATTGTTTAAGTGGACACGTGATCCTGCTTCATCCAGTGCATCGATCGCTTTATCCGGTAGGAAACGATCTGTAATATATCTGGTTGTCAGAGACACACAGGCCTCGATCGCTTCAGGAGTATAGTTTACATTGTGATGTTCTTCGTATTTTTCTTTGATCCGGTTCAGAATCTCTACTGTCTCATCATGAGTTGCAGGTTCGATAGTGACACGTTGAAAACGACGGTCTAAAGCACCATCTTTCTCGATGTACTGACGATACTCATCAAGAGTAGTCGCACCGATACATTGAATCTCACCTCTTGCCAGGGCGGG
Source organism: Sphingobacterium spiritivorum ATCC 33861 (assembly GCF_000143765.1). GTDB lineage: Bacteria > Bacteroidota > Bacteroidia > Sphingobacteriales > Sphingobacteriaceae > Sphingobacterium > Sphingobacterium spiritivorum. The sequence goes on from NZ_GL379770.1 coordinate 586,015, forward strand.
TTTGAACATATTGGATGCATCCAGTGAACCGGACGCTCCTCCGGCACCCACGATAGTGTGGATCTCATCTATAAATAAGATCACATCAGGCGATTTTTCCAGCTCATTCATGACCGCTTTCATACGCTCTTCAAACTGTCCGCGATATTTAGTACCGGCTACCAATGATGCCAGATCTAATGTAACGACACGTTTGTTGAATAGTACACGGGATACTTTACGTTGAATAATACGAAGTGCCAGACCTTCTGCGATAGCAGATTTACCGACACCCGGCTCACCGATCAGCAGCGGATTGTTCTTTTTACGACGCGATAAAATCTGCGACACGCGTTCGATTTCTTTTTCACGGCCTACAATCGGATCCAGACGACCTTCTTCTGCAGCTTTTGTAAGGTCACGTCCGAAGTTGTCCAGTACCGGAGTTTTGGATTTGATGTCAGATACCTTCTTAGGCTGATTGAATTGTTCCTCTTCAGGATATTCATCCTCTCCGCCGGCAGATGATCCCGGAGCTTCATCCGTAATCGTGGTTTTATTCTGTTCCACTTCACTTTTGAAGACATCATATGATATCTGATATTGCTGAAGGATCTGCGAAGCGATATTCTCATCATCACGCAGGATCGCCAACATCAGATGCTCAGTTCCGATGATATCACTTTTAAATATTTTTGCTTCTAAGTATGTGATTTTTAGTACTTTTTCTGCTTGTTTGGTTAATGGCATATTGCCAATGGGTGCACGCGACACCGAAGAACCCTTTACTGCATCCTCAATAGACTGACGCAAGGCTGCAGTATCGATACCGATATTTTTCAAAATCTTAATCGCCACTCCATCTCCCTCACGAATCAGACCAAGCAAAAGATGCTCTGTGCCAATATAATCATGACGAAGGCGTAATGCTTCTTCTCGACTGTAGGAAATCACATCCTTTACGCGTGGTGAAAATTTTGCTTCCATGTAGTTTTACCTTTCTGTTTTGGGGTTAGAATTAAGGATATTATAAATGTAGAAATATATATCCAAAAATCTTACGCTAATTTTAATATTCTTATCAACAATTACGCCATATGCCTAAATGTAGCAAAATGTCAGTTTATCGGCCGGATTATTTATCTTTGTTTACAAAACAGTTACAAAAATAAATATGTCTGACGAAAAAATTATCTTTTCGATGGCTGGTGTAAACAAGATTTACCCACCTCAAAAACAAGTTTTAAAAAATATATACTTATCCTTCTTTTATGGTGCCAAGATCGGTGTTATCGGTCTCAATGGATCCGGAAAATCTTCTCTCCTAAAAATCATTGCCGGTCTTGACAAATCCTTTCAGGGTGAGGTTGTTTTCTCTCCGGGTTATTCTGTAGGCTATCTTGCTCAGGAACCCGAATTGGATACAGAAAAGACTGTTCGTGAAATCGTTGAAGAGGGAGTAGCTGAGATTACAGCCATATTAAAGGAATACGAAGAAATCAATGACAAATTTGGTCTGCCTGAGGTATATGAAAATGCAGATGAAATGGATAAGCTGCTGGCGAGACAAGGAGAATTGCAGGATAAAATTGATGCTACAAATGCCTGGGAGTTAGATTCCAAACTGGAGCGTGCTATGGATGCACTTCGTTGTCCGGAACCGGAAGCTAAAATTGCCAATTTGTCAGGAGGAGAGCGCAGAAGAGTGGCACTATGTCGCTTATTACTGCAGGAACCTGATGTATTATTACTGGATGAGCCTACCAACCACCTCGATGCAGAGTCTATTGACTGGTTAGAACAACATTTACAACAATATAAAGGTACTGTCATTGCCGTGACGCACGACCGTTACTTCCTGGATAACGTTGCAGGATGGATTCTTGAGCTGGATCGTGGAGAAGGTATTCCGTGGAAAGGAAATTATTCTTCATGGCTGGATCAGAAAGCTAAACGTCTGGCACAGGAAGAAAAAACAGAATCTAAACGTCAGAAAACATTGGAGCGTGAGCTGGAATGGGTGCGTATGGCTCCTAAAGCCCGTCATGCCAAATCTAAGGCCCGCCTTCATAATTATGAAAAACTGGCTTCTGAAGAAACAAAAGAACGTGAAGAAAAACTGGAGCTTTTTATCCCTCCGGGACCGCGTCTTGGAAATGTCGTTATAGAAGCAAACAATATCTCTAAATCTTACGGAGACCGTATCTTATTTGAAAATCTGAGCTTCTCCTTGCCTCCAGCAGGTATTGTGGGTATTATAGGTCCAAACGGGGTCGGTAAAACTACCTTATTCAGATTGATCACAGGGCAGGAGAGTCCGGATACAGGTACATTCAAAGTAGGAGAAACAGTTGTATTAGGTTATGTGGATCAGATGCACAATGACCTGGATCCTAATAAATCAGTATGGGAAAATATCACGGATGGCAATGACAATATTTTATTGGGCAATCGTCCGGTAAACTCACGAGCCTATGTTTCCAAGTTCAATTTTAACGGTGCTGATCAGCAAAAAAATGTTGGTGTACTTTCCGGAGGTGAGCGTAACCGCGTACATCTGGCTATTACATTAAAGAAAAGTTCTAATGTACTGTTGCTCGATGAGCCGACCAATGATATCGATGTCAATACACTGCGTGCACTGGAAGAAGGACTGGAGAATTTCGGTGGATGTGCCGTTGTGATTTCCCACGACAGATGGTTCCTGGATCGTATTTGTACACATATTCTCGCTTTTGAAGGAGACTCTCAAGCCTATTTCTTTGAGGGTAACTACAGCGAATACGAAGAGAATCGCAAGAAGAGACTGGGAGATATTGCACCGAAACGTGTGAAATATAAAAAGTTGGTAAAATAATAAAAAGTGGAAGCAGCAAAATTATTAAAAGCAATCATTGATCATGCCATTGATGGTATTATTACGATTGATAATAAAGGAATAGTAGAGAGTATTAATCCTGCAGCTTCCAGTCTATTTGGTTATTCACCGGAAGAGGTGATCGGTCATAATATTTCCATATTGATGCCTGAGCCCGACCGCAGTAATCATGATAGTTATATTCATAATTATAAGGAGACTGGTCAAAAGAAAATCATCGGAATCGGAAGAGAAGTGCTGGGCCGACGCAAGGATGGCAGTACCTTTCCATTCCGGTTAGCTGTAAGCGAAGTATTCTACGAGCATAAGAATGTATTTACAGGATTTATTCATGACCTCTCCAAAGAAAAGGCTGCTGAAGATAAACTTCTGAAGCATGCTCTGGAACTGGAACAGCGAATACGTGAACGCACCAAAGATCTGATAAAGACGGTTTCTGAGCTTGAAAAGGCAAAAGCTGAGGTGAGTAATTCGCTGGAAAAGGAAAAAGAACTTGGACAGATGAAGTCACGCTTTGTGTCTATGGCTTCCCATGAATTCAGAACACCTTTGAGTTCGATCCAGTTGTCAGCTTCTCTTATTGAAAAGTATATAGAGAAACCGGATTTTCTGAATGTACGTAAGCATACTTCACGTATCAAAGGATCCGTTCAACTACTGACCAATATTCTGAATGATTTCCTTTCACTGGAAAAGCTGGAAGCAGGTGTGGTGGCTGTACAGAAAGAACGCATCAATCTGGTCACACTTGCGGAAGAAATCACAGAAGAGATGCAGATGATCTGTAAGAAAAATCAGCATATCGTATATGAACATACCGGTACGGAAGCAGAGTTTATGATGGATGCACATTTATGGAAAAGTATAGCGATCAATCTTATCTCCAACGCCGTGAAATATTCAGGTGAAGATACGTTTATTGAATTCAGTACCATGATTCAAGGAAATATCTGTACGGTAAGTATCAAAGATAACGGTATCGGTATTCCGGAGGAAGATCAGGTCAATCTGTTTGAACCTTTTTTCCGGGCACATAATACCGGCAATATACCGGGAACAGGATTGGGACTGAATATTGTGAGACGATATGTCGAATTGCTTGGCGGAAATCTGGTGTACAGATCTGTTATAAATGAAGGAACATCTTTTTTACTCACTTTTGAACAATAATTAATAAAATGGATAAGAAAAATATCTTAATTATTGAAGATAACTTTGAAATTCGGGAAGGTACAGCTGAAATACTCGAATTGACAGGAAACTATAATATCATCACTGCCGAAAATGGTAAGATCGGTGTCGACCTTGCTATGAAACATTTGCCGGATTTGATACTTTGTGATATCATGATGCCCGAACTGGATGGCTATGGTGTCCTTTACATGTTGAGTAAACATGAAGAAACGGCTACAATTCCTTTTGTTTTTCTAACCGCCAAAAGCGAGCGTGTAGATATGCGCAAGGCTATGGAAATGGGGGCTGATGATTATCTCACCAAACCATTTGATGATCTGGAACTCTTAAACGCTATTGAGAGCCGGCTGCGTAAAAGAGGGCAACTGGTTGCTAAGACTGCACCCGGACCGGATGGATTGCAGTTGAGTGATGAAGAACAACAGATACTCTTAAAGGATCTTATCGAATCCTCCAGAGTAAAACTCTTTAAAAAGAAGCAGGCTATCTATGAATCAGGAGACAATCCTATTTTTGTTTACTATCTTATTAAAGGTAGAATAAGAAGTTTTCTGTACTATATGGATGGACGCGAACTTTCTACCGATATACATGTAGATCGCAGTTTCTTCGGATATGAGTCAGTATTGTTGAATGAAAAGTACAATGATAATGCATCTGCACTGGAAGATTCGGAAGTGGCATTGATTGCAAAAGATGATTTCTTTGAACTGCTGTATCGGAAACCGGCTGTTACGGGTAAGTTTATCAAACTGTTGTCCGGAAATATCAGAGAAAAAGAAGAGAAACTTTTGGAACTGGCTTACGATTCTGTTCGTAAACGTGTGGCAAATGCTTTGGTAGATGTAGCCGAAAAATCCGAAGCTGAACATGAAGATGAGTATCTTATCCGTATCTCAAGAGATGATCTTGCCGCATTGGCAGGTACAGCCAATGAAACCATCAGCAGGATGCTGGCTGATTTTAAAGATGAAAAACTGATCAAAAAAGAGGGCAATGCAATCCGGATCTTTTCGGTAGAAAAATTGAGAAAGATTAAACAGTAATCAGATATTAATATAGAAAGAGGAGAGGTTTTCGCGCAGAAAGCCCCTCCTTTTTTTTGTGATATAGTGATGAATATCACTTCTTTACTTGATAGCCTTCACGAAGGAGGGTATGTATAAAACTTAAATTTGTTTTGCGTTATCGAATAAATGGAGAAGATATTACATGAAAGTCGTTGCCTATAATATTAAGCCTGAAGAGAAAGAGATATTGGTCCTTGCAAATGGAAAGTTGCACGATCTGACTTTGATATGCAATGAATTGAATTACAGTACTGTACATTATGCTATTGGAAAAAAAGCGATCATCGTGTCGGACGACGATATTCTTGATAAAAATATTTTGCGTGAACTCAAATCGCTTGGCGTTCAGTATTTAATTACCAGATCTATCGGGACTTTGCATATTGATACAGAAGAAGCCAGTCTTCTCAATATTAAAATAGCCAATACACCTTACGAGAATCAAACCATTGAAGGTGTTGCCAGGCAGACAATCCGCAACCTTAATCTATGGGAAAATGGCAAATGTGTCGGGAGGGCATGTTGCTGTGCCAATGACTGTGCTGCCCTGGAAGATAAATCTAAACATCTGAAAGATGGAGAATAAAAACATAGAACACCTAATCCGTAAATATAATGTGGCAGCACCCCGCTACACAAGTTACCCTACAGTTCCGTTTTGGGAGAATGACAGATTTAATACGCCCGAATGGGAAGAACGGGTAAAGCAAACCTATGCAAGCTCAACAGGGAATGGAGTAAGTATCTATATTCACCTGCCCTTTTGTGAAGATTTATGCACCTATTGCGGCTGTAATACCCGTATTACTAAAAATCATAAAGTTGAAGATCCTTACATTACCGCTGTACTGAAGGAGTGGGCTATGTACAAACAGTTATTAGAAGATACTGCTGTAAAAATCAGTGAAATACATCTAGGCGGAGGAACTCCTACCTTTTTTCAGCCAGCCAATCTGGAACGGTTGATAACAGGTATTCTGGATGGTAATACCTGTGCTGAAGATGCTTCTTTCTCTTTTGAAGCCCATCCTGCGAATACAACTGAAAGTCATCTGAAAACGCTTTATAGATTGGGTTTTAGACGTTTAAGTTTGGGTATACAGGATTTTGATGCTAAAGTGCAATTCGTGATCAATAGGTTGCAAACAGTTGAAGATGTTGAGCGTGTGGTTGCGCAGGCGCGAGCGATTGGATATACTTCCATCAACTTTGATCTGATATATGGTCTTCCGTTTCAGACCGAAAGTACGATTACAGAGACTATAGATAAAGCATTGGAAATGCAGCCTGATCGTATATCCTTTTACAGCTATGCTCATGTGCCGTGGATCAAACCCGGTCAGCGCAGGTTTACGGAAATGGATTTGCCTGAGGGTGAAAGTAAACTCAGACTGTATAAGCTGGGTAAACAGATGATTGGACAAGAGGGGTATGAAGATGTTGGGATGGATCATTTTGCAAGACCTGATGATGAATTGTTTCTGGCCTCACGTGCGGGTAGATTACACCGTAATTTTATGGGATATGCCGATCGCTATACCCCGTTAATGATTGGATTAGGGGTGTCTTCTATCAGTGATGCCTGGACAGGATTTGCTCAGAATGTCAAGACGGTAGAAGAATACCACCGATTAATCGCAGAAGGAAAATTGCCTGTTGTAAAAGGACATTTATTGACCGGGGAGGATGAGATATTGAGAAGATATATCTTACATATGATGTGTAGAGGAGAGATGGAGTTTGAAAGGGGTTTTAGACTTAATACAAAGATCAAAGAGCGCCTGGAACCTATGTTTCTGGATGGTTTACTGACTATGGGAGCAGATAATGTACGTATCACAGAAACCGGAAAATCTTTTTTACGTAATATCTGTATGGCTTTTGATGAGCGTCTGCAACAGACAAAAGAACAAACCCGATTATTCAGCCAGGCAATATAGTAATGGAAACGAAGTATAATATCGGTGTAAAGGAAACGTGTTTTCATTGTGGCGACCAGGTCGAAGTGGCTGGATTTCATTTGGATGATCATGATTTTTGCTGTCTCGGGTGTCAGACCGTTTATCAGATATTAAGTTCAAATAATCTGGAAAGTTACTATCGCTATAATGCACATCCCGGCAAGTCAAATAAAACAAAACGTGTGGATCTCAGCTATCTGGATGAAGAAGAGATCGCTGCAAAGCTGCTGGATTATAAAGATGATCAACTTGCAATCATTACTGTATATATTCCGGTAATTCACTGTAGTTCCTGTATCTGGTTACTCGAACATCTGTATAAACTTAATCCTGCAATTGTTTCTTCACAGGTAGATTTTATGAAGAAGCAGGCGACTATCAAATTTAAGCACCGGGAGATATCGCTTCGGGCAATGGTGACATTGCTGACAGATATCGGATACGAACCGAAGATCACGCTTCAGGATGTGGTAAAAGAAGGACAGAAACTTAATCAGGATAATCTGGTTCGGAAAATAGCAGTTGCCGGCTTTTGTTTTGGCAATTCCATGATGCTTAGTTTCCCGGAGTATTTTGGAATGGCGTCTTTTGAGAAGAGTTATTCTGCTTTTTTCGGATATATGAACCTTATGTTTACACTTCCGGTATTGTTGTATAGTGCATCTGATTACTTTCGTTCCGCCTGGTTAAGTCTGAAACAAAAGCGGTTGAATCTGGATGTTCCGCTGGCTCTGGGTATTTTTGTGTTGTTTCTGCGCACTGCTATTGAAGTGCTGACGGTTTCGGGACCGGGGTTTGGAGATACCTTATGTAGTTTAGTGTTTTTTATTCTGATCGGAAAGTGGGTACAGCAAAGGACCTACTATCATATATCATTCGAGCGGGATTACCGTTCTTATTTTCCGGTAGCAGTGACAGTAATTTCCAATGATGGAGATAAACCCACACCTATCGGCGATCTGAAAGTGGGAGATCGTATTTTGGTTCGTAATAATGAAATTATCCCTGCAGATGCGATCCTGCTGAAAGGACAGGCTTCTGTGGATTTTAGTTTTGTGACAGGAGAATCAAAAGAAGTGAGCAAAGTGTTGGGAGAAGTAGTCTATGCGGGAGGGCGACAAATGGCGGAAGCAATTGAACTGGAGGTGGTGAAACCCGTATCTCAGAGTTATCTGACGAAACTGTGGAATAATGAAAGTTTTAAAGCATACGACAAGCAGTTTGATACATTTATTGGGTTTATCAGCAAATATTTCACTTTAGGTCTATTGTTAATAGCACTGGTGTCTTCAGTCATCTGGCTGACAGGTGGCGAGGCCACTCGTGCATGGGGTGCATTTACCGCTGTGCTTATTATTGCATGTCCGTGTGCACTGGCTTTAAGCTCACCTTTTACACTTTCGGCCGCCCTGAGTATATTTGACAAAAACAAGTTCTACATTAAGAATACCGGAGCTATTGAGCAGATGGCAGCTATAGATACAGTTGTATTTGATAAAACAGGTACTATCTCTTCCCCTACAAAGTCTTCTCTGTTTTACGAAGGATCATTAAGTAAAGATGAACAGGTGATGCTTTCATCTGTCTGTCGCAATTCCAGCCATCCCCTTAGCCGTGAAATCGTTCGCTGGTTGGGTGTCAGTAGTTCTGTTCCGTTAGATTATTACGCAGAAATCCCAGGGAAGGGCATACAGGCAGTTACCGGTGAATTTGCGTTTATGGTGGGAAGTGCATCTTTTCTGGAAATCAGACATCGCGAAGAAAAAGGATCAGCTGTGTATGTAATGGTCAACGGGATAGTCAAAGGCTGCTTTACATTGGAACAATCCTGGAGGCCCGGATTGACTACATTGGTAAATACATTAGAGCAAAAATATGAACTACATCTGTTATCCGGAGACAATGACAGGCGTTCAGACAGTCTGAAACTAATCTTTCCTGTACGAGCAACATTGTTGTTCAATCAGAGCCCTGTGGATAAATTGTCTGCTATAGAAAAATGGCAGCATCAGGGAAAATCAGTGTGTATGTTAGGAGACGGACTTAACGATGCCGGCGCATTAAGAAAAGCTAATCTTGGGATTGCAGTAAGTGATGATATCAATAATTTTTCTCCGGGTTGTGATGCGATATTAGATGGAGAAGCATTTGAAAAATTACCAAAATTCTTCTCCTTTGCAAAAGATGCTGTTAAGGTAATTCATATGAGTTTTGTGATTTCTTTGACATACAATATAATTGGGCTGAGTTTTGCAGTACAAGGAACTATGTCACCTCTCTTTGCTGCTATTTTAATGCCTATAAGTACGGTGACTATTATTTCATTTACGAGTCTGATGACACGTTATTACGCCATACGCAAAAAGCTACTTTAGCATTCTGAATTGCTGGTGGGGACACCAGCAAACGCAATGGAATTAAATCGCTGTAGGACAGAGAAGTTGTAAATAAGTTGAAAAGGTTAATATAGTTGATAAAGGTACCCTGCGTGCTGTTATACTAATTCTCTCTTTTTTAAGGAGAGATGCCAGAAGGGCAGATAGGTTTTTAAAAAATACAGATATGAGTATAATATTTTTTCTGATCGGATGCAGCATTTTTGTAGCATTGATCTTCTTAGGAGCTTTTTTCTGGGCACACAAGACAGGGCAGAATGAGGATACATACACCCCTTCGGTTCGTATCTTATTTGACGATGAAGTAAGAGAGATACCTGCCAAAAAGCATAAATAATCCTCTTTCTGCCGGTTGCTTTATTGTATAGGAAACGTTTTTCCGTTATCGTAAATACTGAGCCGGATATCATCCCAGATAATCCTGCCTTCCTTGTTGACTTCAAGTTTGACCGGATTGCTGGCCACTACAACCTGAAACTGACCTACGACTTTTGCTTTTTTATTGTGAATGAGAATCGCTGTACTCTCATCTATACCGATACATACCTTATCCGGATGTTCGGCTAAAGCTGAAAATAACCTGTTGTAACGGCTTCTCTTAATAAAATGCTGATCAATAATAGCTGTGCGTATGAGGCCCATACCTTTTGCAGTGACTAAATTATCTTTGTTCAACCGGTTAAAGGTAGCCCGATAAGTAGAATCCTGTGCTTGCTCACCGGTAATCATCTGATCACTCATGATTGCTGCTCCCGCACTTGTACCTGCAATACAGGCTCCTTGCTGATATGCGCTGTGAATAGCATCAAATAAAGGAGAGTGCTCGACTACGGCCATGAATCTGTTCTGATCACCTCCGGTTATATATATGAGTTTTGCTTTTCTGACCGAATCTACCAGTCTGAGATCTGATGCATCCGATTTAGAAAAATTTATAGCTGTTATTTTATGATCAGTTACTTCCTGCAACTGTTCTCTTATATCGGCTACAGAAGCATCTGCTACAGTACTGGCCATAGGAAGTATCATAATATAATCACTGGCTGATAATGCTGCTGCATCTACCATGCTGCGGATCAGCTGCTGGTCTTTAGCACCGCCTCCGATAATAAACAGAGAGCCTTTGGGCTCTTTCGTTTCTTTTGCAAAAGAGGATAAGGATAAGCACCCCAGACCAATGATCAGGAGTGCCTTAGTAAATTTTAATTTCATAGTTACTTATAAATATATATTTCGATCTGACCATCTGCAGTGACCATACCACGGTACATACCTTCTGTATTAAAAGGCATAGCAAGATTGCCCGATTTATCTAATGCAATCAGGCCACCGTCGCCTCCCATTTTCCCAATATTATCGATTACTATCTGACTCGCGATTTTGACCGGCTCCTGTTTATATTCCATTAAAGCAGATACCGTATAGGCAGCTACATTACGAATATAATATTCCCCCCATCCGGTGCAGGAAACGGCTACAGTCGCGTTGTTGGCATAAGTTCCGGCGCCAATGATCGGAGAATCTCCCACACGGCCAAACTTCTTATTGGTCATTCCACCCGTAGAAGTCCCGGCTGCCAGATTTCCGTTTTTATCGAGCGCCACACAGCCGACAGTCCCAAATTTGGAATCTTTGTTAACTATACCCAGACGTTGGCTCTGTTTCTGATCGTGATCCAGTTGTACTTTAGTGCTGTCCTCTTTTTTGATTTTTTGCAGGGCATCCCATCTCATTTTTGTCCAGAAATAAGAAGGATCTACTATTTCAATGCCAGCTTGTTTGGCAAATAGTTCTGCACCTTTTCCTACCATCATGACATGTTCGGATTTTTCCATTACTGCACGGGCAGCGCTGATCGGATTTTTGATAGTTGTCACTCCGGCTACAGCTCCGGCTTCCAGTGTTTTTCCATTCATAATGGAGGCATCCAGTTCGTTTTTGCCGTCATTGGTAAATACAGCCCCTTTCCCTGCATTAAATAAGGGAGAGTCTTCCATAACATGAATAGCCTGTTCTACTGCATCAAGACTTGATTTGCCATTTTTGATCTGCTCGTATCCTTTTTGTAAGGCCAGGGTCAGTGCATCTTTGTATGCTTTTTCCATCTCCGGAGTCATATTGGATCGCAGAATAGTGCCTGCACCGCCGTGGATAGCCAAAACATAGGTTTTATCAGGATTTGATGTTCGGAGAGGTGGATCAGATGCATTTTTGAATGCAACCAAAGTAGTACCAATCAACAGTAGGATCATTATTGTTCTTTTCATGTTATATAAGTTGAGCTGCTAATTTGAATAATTCGGATTTTGAATCATATTTTTGTTGACCGACATTTCTGTTGCCGGGATCGGGAAGTTGTACTGAGCTTTACCGGACTCTAATGTTAATGCTCCGGATGTATTAACTGCATCCTGTGCCGAACGTTGTACAGGCAGATTTCTACGCTTCAGGTCAAAGAAGCGGTGTCCTTCGTAAGCCAGTTCTTTGTAGCGTTCCGTATAGATCTCACGTATCAGTGCTTCTTTATCTGCAAATGTCTGGTCAGTATAACCGGTAATTCTGGATTTGCGAAGCTGATTCAGATCTGCAGTACCTAACAATTGGTTTGGTGTTTCGGCATATGCCTCTGCCCGTATCAGGTACATTTCGCCTGTCCGGAAAAGCTTGATATTAGTCAGTCCAGGAGCATCAGAACTACGACCAACATATTTTTTGATTAAATACGGAGATTTTCCTGCACCTCTGTCGGGATCATATGTGATATAACTCGAATAACGGATATCATTGTCCTTGTCAAATAAATTTAACAGTTTACTGGAAGGTGCAAATAAAGCAATCCCACCGTCTTCTCTGAACAGAAAACTTCCGATTCTGGAGTCACTGGCTTCAGACTTCTTTAAAGACCAGATAACTTCATCTTCTGACTGATCGGTCCATATTCTGGCAAAGTTTTGTTGGGAAGCCAAAGGTTTGGCATTGATTGCGGCTGTAGAAGCGGATATCGCTAAAGGCCAGTCTTTGCTGTATAAGGCGGTACGGGCCAGAATTGCATAAACAGCAGGTTTGGATATCCGGCTTACAGATGCTTCATCTCCGATCAGACTGAGTGCTTCATTTAAATCGGTTTTTACAAAATTGACCACTTCCTGTACCGTATTCCGGGCAGGATAGCTGATTTTGGATTCCAGCATATAAGGAATTGCCAGATTAGCGGGTTCATATCCACCTGAAAAAGCTCTTAACAGTTCCAGATGTGCATAAGCCCGGATAGCCAGTAACTCACCTCTATAATGCCCTTTTTTAGTTTCATCTACATTCGTAAGTTTTTCTAATCCGGTCAAAACACGGTTCGTTCTGTCAATGACAATATAGTATTCCCTAAAAGCACTTGTTACAGAACTACTGCTGGCTGTATATAGCCAGCGATAGGCATTGGTATTGCTAACTACGTTTTCCGCAGGCATAATGGCTTCATCAGAGACTGTGACATTATTTTCTATTAAAGTATAATCTATGGCAGCATAGGCACCTTTTATACCCATGTCTATATCTTCCAGATTGCGAAATGCCTTGTCCGGATCTATGCCGTCTGTTGGTTTGATATCCAGTTCGTTACAGGCAAGAAAAGAAAGCAAACTTACCGGAAGGATGATTGTCCAAACTATTTTTTTGAATAACATTATATTTCTTTTCATGATCTTAGAATTTAACATTTAAACCAGCAGTATATGTTCTTGGTGCAGGATATTGGAAGCGGCCTCTGGCTTCACTGTTCTCAGGATCCAGACCTCTCCATGAAGTCCAGGTAAGTAGATTTTGTCCCTGAAAAAATATCCGTACCCCTTTTACAAAACCGATTTTAGACAAGGCTGACTGTGGCAGGTTGTAACTCAGATTGACATTACGAAGACGGAGAAAGGATGCATCTTGTATATCCTTGGATGTATATTGTCTCGGGATATCTATACGTTGTAAGATGGCCTGATCTCCGGCTTTTTTCCACCGGTTTTCCAACATGCGTATAGATTGATTACTGGTCATATAATCTGCGTTTTCATTGTAGAAATCTTCATTATTCCAGCGTTGTACATTCGTCACAAAAGAGAATAAGGCATCCAATGTCAGGTCTTTCCAACGTAATCCGGTGGTAAATCCTCCGATAAATGAAGGGTATAACGTGCCGGACTTGGTGACACTTTGAGAGGACTCATCATAAGTAGTGGTAATAGAACCGTCCCGATTGTAATATTGTGGTTCTCCTGTATCCGGATTGACACCCGCCCATTCAGGAGCATAATATGTACCATAAGGCATGCCTACTTTTAAGATACGGGTATCTCCGTCAAGCATTTCATCCGTTACATCAGATATAAACAAAATTTTATTTTTATTATAAGCTCCGTTTACACCCAGGGTAAAACCGAAGTCATCTTTATTGATGACATCTCCCTGAACACTGAACTCCACCCCACGATTTCTCATCTTTCCGGAACTAAGTGAAAGGATATCAAACCCAGATGTTAAAGAAGGTGGCTGGTCAATAAACATATTTCTGGTGAGCTTATTATAATAGTCAGCAGAAATTCTCAGCCTTTTCTTTGGAAACAACTCCAGATCAAATCCGGCATTGAATTCATCTACGTACTCCCAGTCAAATTGAGGATTCCCGGCTGTGGCAGGACGGATGGCGGTTTCTCCTCCATAAGAAATATCCGTCAGATAGGTCGCCAGATATAAGAAATCACTTGCAAACTGACTGGCTGTAGTACCGTAACTTGCCCGTATATTCAGTCCTTGTATAAGCGTGCTACCCTGTAAAAAATCTTCTCCTTTTACATTCCAGTTGGCTCCAACCGAATAGAATCCATGCCAGCGGTTTTCTCTAGCTACTTTTGTAGATCCGTCATAACGGTAACTGGCGGTCAGTGAATATTTATTAGCGTACGAGTATCTTCCAGCACCTAAAAAGGACGTTAATGCACTTCTGGTACGTCCTCCGTTTATTCCCGGAAGAAAGACAGCGCTGACGTTGACTCCTGCAGGAGTTTCGGGTTGCCGCCCATCTATACCGTATCCCTGATAACCAAATGCGCGATAGCGATCATACAAATATTCGAAATATCCGGAAAACTCTACATTATGCTCGTCTGCAAACGTGTTCTGATAAGTCAGTCCGGATGTGGAAATAAGACTGGTAGTTCGGGCATATCCTTCTCCGAACAAGCCTTTCCCGCCAATGGTAGGTGCACGGTTACGCGACCCGTAGTATGAATCCGGATTAATATAATCTTGTGTTACTGTATTTTTATAGTCAATTCCCAGACGGGTATGGGCTCTTAGTTGTGGTGTAATCTGATACGCCAGATTCATCCCTATATTGGTGCTGAACAGTTCGCTTTTGCTGCTTGAATTGAGCAAACGTTCCAGACCGGCACTTCCTTCGCGCTGATCAAGAATATTATAGTCATCTTCATTTCCAAAGTGAATCAATGTGCCGTCGGGAGCGTAAGGGTATTCATAAGGCAATGCATAAAATACGGAAGCCATAGATGATCCGACTCTGCTTTCGCCTACACCTTCTGTGAAGCTGGAGTTGGAATAGCCAATAGTTACATTTACACCTCCGGAAAATTTGTTCATATTAAAATCTACATTACTGCGAAGGGTATACCTTTCCAGACCAGAGCGTACAGCTACACCATCCTGTTTATAGTATCCCACACTATTAAAGAAACGTACATTTTCATTTCCGCCACTCAGACTCGCCTGTTGTTCCATGAATTTTCCGGTCTGAAAGAAATAATCTCTCCAGTCTACATTCAGTCCGCGGAGACTATCCAGAATACGGCCGGCATTGGCAGCTTCTGCAGGTGTCCAGTTGGCATTAGCCGGATTTTTGGAAGAATATGTCCAGCCCGGGCCGATATCATCATCCATCTCAAGCCCCACCTCTTCCTCAAAACGCAGACGTTGTTCACTGTTCATCATCTGAAATTTCGGACGGGTTAGTTTGGAAACTCCATATTGAGAGGTGTAATTAACAGATAATCCGCCTGCTTTTCCTTTCTTGGTCGTAATAACGATAACTCCGTTAGACCCCCTTGATCCGTACAGTGACTTCGCAGAAGCATCACGTAAAACGGTTACGTTCTCAAAATCATTGGAATTATAATTTTTGAGCTCCGATGCGGAAATTGGAATACCATCCACCACATACAAAGGGGTTGTTACTCCGTTGATACTCCCTACACCACGGATAATCACACTGGCATTGGCTCCGGGCTGTCCCGAACTGGCCAGTACACTCATTCCCGGTACACGTCCCTGTAATACCTGATCCAGAGAAGCCATAGGCACCTGTTCAATGGCTTTAGCCTGAATGGTCGTGGCCACATTACTGGAAAGCTTCTTCGAATAGCTTGTATAACCTGTAATGGTAATGTCTTCCAGAACAACGCTGGAATTGGACAAAGTGATGGTCATAGGGCCCGTATCTGATACCGTATATTGGAGGGCATCATAGCCTACATAGGTAAAGGCCAGTTTATCGGATACTTTTCCCTGAATGCTGAATGTGCCGTCAGCTGAAGATTGTACCGTAAGGTTAGTGCTCAGGTTTTTGATCGTAACTCCGGCAATCCCTTCTCCTTTTTCGTTGACAACCTTTCCTCTTAATGTAGTCTGGTAAGCAGAAAAAACAGGAGGAGAGGACTTTATAGCCGCACTTTCTTTTGCAAAAGAATCTACCGGA
This sequence comes from Sphingobacterium spiritivorum ATCC 33861, assembly GCF_000143765.1. Classification (GTDB taxonomy): domain Bacteria; phylum Bacteroidota; class Bacteroidia; order Sphingobacteriales; family Sphingobacteriaceae; genus Sphingobacterium; species Sphingobacterium spiritivorum. The sequence continues at coordinate 602,244 of NZ_GL379770.1, forward strand.
TGCTGGAGTTGAAAGGATAACCCCAGAATCAAAAGTGCATGCATATGCATTTTTACTTTCATAAGTGTAGTATTAAGGTTAGTAGTTGAAGAAAAGGTGATAATTAATTAAACATTATTTTGATAGTCTAATGTAATTATTAATCTATTAAAAAGCAAAATATTAAAAAGGTAAAGGAGATTCTATATTATTTCTTTATTTAATCAGGTTTTGTCATAAAATTAAAATGAATGTATAATTTTAGTTGCAACCTTTCAGGTTTGTTAAAAATATCTTATTTTCAGAGCTATTTATCATATAACCTGACAAGCATATTATAAGCCTACATGAAACGTTATTTAATTCCTTTTTTCTTTTTGATTTTATACAGCACAGCGCTAAGGGCTCAGGATAAGAAAACGCTTTCTTTCGGTTCGGAGATTCCATTGAGCACCCTGAATGGTAATACGAATATAAAAGCAAAACCTATTCAATGGATAGATGTGAATACCAGTCCGGAAACGTGGTTTAAGCAAAAGGATCTGCTGATTTGCAAAGGACTCCCGATAGGAGTGATGCGATCGGAAAAGATGTATGAGAATTTTATCCTGCATGTAGAGTGGAAGCATATGGAAGCGGGGGGTAATTCAGGTGTGTTTATCTGGTGCGATGCCGTTCCGCAGGAAGGTACACGTCTTCCGGCGGGCGTAGAGGTGCAGATGCTGGAACTGGATTGGGTTAATCAGCATATCAGAGATGGTGTCAAGCCGCCGATCGCATACGTACACGGAGAGCTTTTCGGTGCAGGAGGAGTGACGACCATTCCGGATAATCCTCGCGGAGAACGCAGTAAGTCAATAGAAAACCGGGCAAAAGGAAAAGGAGAATGGAATACCTATGAGGTCGTCTGTGTGGACGGTACAGTCAAACTTTCGGTTAACGGCAAGTTTGTCAACGGAGTTCGCCAATCCTCTTCCAGTAAAGGATACTTGTGTCTTGAATCAGAAGGAGCCGAAATACATTTTCGTAATTTAAGGATTATAGAGCTGCCATAATCCTGTAATCCGTTGCTTAATAATGGATGATCTGGTCAGCCTTCAGTATTTCAAATAATTTAATGACGCCGGGTACCTGAATAGCTTCATCCCGATAGGCAGCATAATCAAAGTAAGCTACCTGTTCAATCTCCTGACTTGCTGTAGGATGTATATCAGTATGATATGTAAAACATTCCTGCTCCATCATCAGTTGGTCTTCTCCATAAGCCGGAGCCTGAATGTGTTTGTAATATTGAATATAAGCGGGATCTAATCTGACATTCAATTCTTCTTCTATTTCTCTTATCAAGGCCTGTTGTGCGGTTTCTCCCTGATCAATTTTGCCACCCGGCAGATACCAGGCTTTCTTGTTTTTGCTGAAAGCCAGTAGTATGCTATTTTCTTTTACAATAACCAATCCTGCCGTATCTAATTTTTTCATCTGTTCTAATTTGTTTTTAAAAGTAGGTATCTTTAAGGATACTTAAAAATAAAGAATATGGCTTATCTGGTAAGTGTTCTAAAGCAATTTGAATATTATAAAAATCTTGCAGATTCTACTTTTGTGCAATTGAATGATCAGCAACTTTTCTGGTTGTCTCATGAAGACAGTAACAGTATTGCGCTTATTATACAGCATCTGGCCGGAAATATGTTATCCAGATGGACAAACTTTCTGACAGAAGACGGGGAGAAATCCTGGCGAAACAGAGATGAGGAATTTGAGCTACAATACGCCAACAGAGATGAATTACTGACCTACTGGGAATCAGGCTGGGATTGTCTGTTTGGAGTGCTTCGCGGATTGAAGGAATCCGATCTGGATCGTATTATTTATATTCGAAATCAGGGACATTCTGTACTGGAAGCTATTAACCGCCAACTCGCGCACTATCCTTATCACGTTGGACAGATAGTTATATTGGGAAAGATGCAGGCCGGCTCCAACTGGAAAAGTCTTTCCATACCTAAAGGAAAATCCCAGACGTATAATCAGGAAAAGTTTGCTCAGAAGCCTCATAGAGAGCATTTTACGGATGAAGTGCTAAAGCCGAAATCCTGAATGCTGTAAAAGTGGCCTGATTGTTGGACTTCTGATGTATAGTAATTTTAAGTTAGAGAGAGATGAAAAAAACTATTTTATACCTGGCCGCTCTGATTTTTGTATTAGGAACACTGGGTTCTTGTGCTACACATCACAGTCATGGTCGCGGAAATGGAGGAATGCCTCCGGGACAGGCAAAAAAAGTGTACGGAAAAAAATCTGCAAAGGAATTTGCTCCAGGTCAACAAAAAAAGAAACACCGATAACATCAGTACATCACAGGAGCAGGGCTGTACAGCCCTCTATCTGTAACAACAATGCGGTATAGTGAACGTCTGAGTCTGTAAAAAGAACCTATCCCTAATGTTTAGATAGATGAATCAGATGGAATCGATGATTTTGAAGCGATTGAGCCATTGCTTAAGGATGGCTGCTACTTCATATTTCTCTTCGTACACATAAGCAAACATAAGTTCTTCAATATTATTGACCATTAACGAATATTCCGGGAAATATCCGTCCAGATCACGGTAGTCTGATATGATGTCCAGTAGAAAATTATGAATATCATATTCCAGATACTTTCTATGGTGATTATCAGATTCCTGCATCCATACCTGTTCCTTTTGAAAACCTGATTTGATGTGGTGAAGACAGGCATCCTCATATCGTTCTCGTAATACACTTAATTCATTACGCAATTGTTCTTTCGTCGATTTCAAAGCGTCATAGACACTACTCAAACGTTCCTGAATCTCTGTTTCTTTTGATATAATAGACATGACTCTTGAAGTATTTAAGTGTTATTCAATATGTTGATTTGTAGTTATGTTATTAATAGCTAACAGATTATATTATATCTTTGTTTGTTTTTTTTGATTTTTTTAACATTCCACATCTGATATAAAAAATCATAGACAGATTGGATATGTTGACCCCTTTAGAGTGTTAAAACTACGTTAAAGGTGAGGAGATATTTGGTGAAGGATCGAATCATCCTTACCTTTACAGCTCATAATTTAGGTTAATAATTGGTTAGTTAAGGTCTTCAATCTCCCCGATTGAAGACTTTTTTTTGTTTAAATTATCTCAGATTTTTTCTCATGCTTAGCTATGCTGTAATATTTTGCAGGAGGTTCTCGCATTAAAGTTGATACAATTCAATCGGTAAACCATCCGGATCTGCAAAAAATACAAATTCTTTATTTGTCAGTTCGTCAGTTCTGATCTGTTCATGAGGGATACCAGCCATATCCAGTTTGGCAACTTCTTCCTTAATATTCTCCACCAAAAAGGATAGGTGCCTCAGTCCGCAGGCTTCCGGATGTGATGGTCGTGGCGGAGGATTAGGAAAGGAGAATAGTTCAATAATATACTCTGAACCAATAGCCAGATCCAATTTGTAGGAATCCCGTTCTTTGCGATATGTTTCCTGAATAATATGCATACCCAGTATTTCGGTATAGAATTTTTTGGATATATGATAATCGCTACATATTACAGCGACATGATGTATTTTTACTAATGACAGATGCATTATTCAGACAGATTAAGGTTCGTCACAATCAAGTGTATCAACTTTTATAAATAATTTGTGATAGTTTTCGCTAAATCTGGCATCATATGTAGGGCGTGGAATAAAATGATTGACACAATTCCACCAGCCGTAAATGAGAACCTCCTTAAATGCCGATTCGTACTTTTTGCTGCTCTGTATATTTTCGAGGTATATGTTATACAGACGCTGCGGGTCGCCGTTGTTCTTCATTTGGTATTTTGTCAATACTTCATAAGCTTTCAGCAAGGCCTCACCACCTTCTACCAGAGGTTTTGTGTAGTTGATTGCACAACTGTCAGGCGCCTTATATTCCAACAGAGCCTTCGGGTCTTTCAAGGCTTTTACCAAAGCTGATTTTGCCAGATATTCCTGATCCATAGATAGAACCAGAGAGTCGCGGAAGGATATAAATACGGGGTTTTTGACAAGCTGAAAGCCTTTTAATTTAGCTCTTTTAGTCTGGTATTCAGTTTTCAGTTCGGTTAATACCTGCTCTGTTGGTTTGCTCCTGTGTCTGTGATCAGCAGCTGAAAGTAACCAACTTTCTCCATAATAAAGGTTGTAGGTATCTTTGAGTTGTTGTTCAGTATACTTTTTACTGTCATACGTTCCTTCATATTCACAGAGTTCATCTATGAACTTAAATTTTTTATGCTGCGCAAAAGCTGTACTGAAGACTAAGCACAGGAAGAGTGATAAAAATAGTTTGAATTTCATAGTAATAAATTTTTCAATCTTCTTAAAGCTAATCAATTTTGGTATTTTCACGCAAAAAAAAGTATGATTGGAAAAGAAAAAGATCTGAACGGGTATAAATTGGAGATATGTGCCAATTCAATTACCTCTGCTATCGCAGCAGAAGAAGGCGGCGCAAGCCGGGTTGAGTTGTGCCAGAATCTTGAAAATGGTGGAACTACGCCGTCCTACGGGCAGATCCGAATCACACGGGAAAGGCTTTCTATCGGTATTCATGTGCTGATCCGGCCGCGAGGCGGAGATTTTCTGTATTCGGATGATGAGTTTAATGAGATATTAGCTGATGTGACCTATTGTAAAGAGATCAAATGCGATGGAGTAGTTGTGGGTATTCTGGATAAAGAGGGAAATGTAGACATACCACGCATGCAAAAGATAATAGAAACTGCAAGGCCATTGAAGGTAGTCTTTCACCGTGCATTTGACAAATGCAGGGATCCATATAGCAGTCTGGAAGATATTATTTCACTTGGCTGCGATCGCATTCTGACCTCAGGACAAGCGAATTCAGCATGGGAGGGTAAAGAATTGTTGCGAGAATTGATAGGTAAGGCAGAGGGACGGATAGAGATTATGCCGGGTGGAGGAGTGAATGAAGATAATATTGCCGAATTGCTGTCTTATACACAGGCTTTATCAGCACATAGTTCTGCAAAAGAAGATGTAGCGAGTGGGATGTTATATAAGGATAATAAAGTGATGGGGATGGACGAAGGGACGGTATTGTCTTCTACGAAAAAAGTCCGCCTAATGGCAGACATCTTAAAAAAACCTTTAAAGTTGCGATAAGCAACTTTAAAGGAAAAAATAAAAAAATCTTTAGTTATTTCGCTTTTGAAGCTAACTGATCTAAGATAGCGTTGTTTTTAGTGATCTGACTATCTTTAGGCATCTGTGATTTAGAACCTAATTCGATATTACGACCTAATTTCAAGAACTGTACTTCAACACGTGATACAGTTTTATTTCTTCTATCTTTTCTTTTTAAACGTGTAACTCCCATTTTGTTAAATCTTTTTTCTGTCAATAAAACGAGGTCGGAAGCGGATTCGAACCGCTGTGGGAGGTTTTGCAGACCTCTGCCTAGCCACTCGGCCATCCGACCATATTAATTACTTATCCCCTGAAGGGAATGCAAAATTAAAATTATTATTTGATATAAAAAAGGGATTGGACAAACAAATTTTTAAAATGTGTGCTATAGCAGAATATAGCAGATTTAAAAAAGGTTAATAAGAGTCCGGATATTAAGAATGAAAAATTTAACATTATTTGAATGTACTTGTTTTCAGGTAATTATGCTGTTGATTTTGTTTAGTTTTCTTTTTGGTCTCAAACTTGCTATATCATTGCTGTCTATAAAGGGACATTAAAAAATTAAAGAAAATTGTTATGAAAAAGATTTTACTTTCATTAGGAGCAGCATTTCTTTTAGCTGCAGGAGCTCAGGCTCAGGTAAGTTATGGTATTAAAGCAGGTCTGAACTTGCCAAAAATGACAGTTTCAAGTGGTAATGCTTCAGCATCTACAAGTACTTCCACTAATTTCTATCTGACAGGATATGCAGATCTTCCTGTAGCACCTAGTTTCTCTATTCAGCCAGGATTATCCTTACAAGGTAAAGGTGGAAAAACTAAATTTACAGATAATATTGAATCTAAAACGGATCTGATGTATCTGGAAGTACCGGTTAATGCGGTATATTATATTCCTGCCGGAGCTGGTAATGTATTTTTAGGTGCTGGACCATACGTAGGTTACGGAATTTCAGGTAAAACTAAGACAGGCGATGTTAAGAATGATGTAGAGTGGGGAGATGACGGACTTAAAAGATTTGATTTTGGTATCAACACGATGTTAGGTTACAAATTATCAAATGGTTTCTTAATCAATGCCGGTTACGGTTTTGGATTAACGGATATTTCAGGAGCAAGTAATGGTTCTGTAAAAAATAATGTACTATCATTTGGAGTTGGTTTCCAATTCTAAGCTGTTAGTTATCAAATAGTATATAGAGGTTGTCTGCCAGACAACCTCTATTTTTTTGTATTATTATCCCGAAAACATTATTAACTTAGGTTTGTTATCCAAGAAATCTGATCGTATGCGAAAATTTATATCCCTGCCTTTTTATATAAAATTGGCTTGTATCCTTATTAGTATTGTTATTCTGGGGTATCTGGCCAGGATAGGAGACACTATTATTGTACCGCTTATACTGGGGATACTGTTTGCTATGCTGTTGACTCCGATGAGTACGTTGTTAGAAAAGAAATTACGTTTTCCGCGTACGCTGGCTGGTATTGTATGTATTGTTTTGTTTTTCGGAGGATTAGCAACGGGGCTATATCTGCTGGCGTCTCAGCTTTCCATGTTGCAGGAAGACTGGCCGGCATTCAAACATCAGATACTGGATGGGGTAGAGGTCGTGCAGGACTGGGTAAATCATCAGTTCGGGATTCAGTATAATGAACAAATGAATCTTCTGAATAAAACAGCATCTAAATCGGTAGATTCAGGTACGTTAATCCTGGGTACAGCACTGATGTCCTTGTCATCTATTGCCATTTTTCTGGTTTTTACATTTTTATATACCTTTTTCATTCTTATTTACAGAGGGCATATCGTACGGTTCCTGTTGTATCTCAATGCCAAGGAAGATCATCCTGTTGTATTGGAAATCGTTGCTGAAGTACAATACGTAGTCAAAAGATACCTGATAGGGTTATTGCTGCAGATGCTGATTGTGACGACCCTGGTGTATATTGCTTTAGCTATTATTGGTGTCAAATACAGTCTGTTACTGGCTATTATTACCGGTGTATTTAATGTGCTGCCGTACATAGGCATTTTCTCTTCCATGTTTATTGTAGCGCTGATTACCTTCGCCACATCTACCTTCTCTCATGTCTTATTTGTGTTTGTTGCGATGAGCATTATCCATATGATAGATAGCAATGTCATTGTACCCAAAGTCGTGGGATCCAAAGTAAAGATAAATTCACTTTTTGCGATGATGGCTATTGTATGCGGGGAGCTGATCTGGGGTATTTCGGGTATGTTTTTAGCTATTCCTCTGCTGGCAATTGTAAAAATTGTTATGGACAGAGTGGATGAATTAAAGCCATGGGGATTTTTATTAGGCGAAGAAAAAGTCGAGAAATAAGCTGAATATGAGAGGCTTATGTGGTTAACTAGATTATTGTTAGTTTTTCTGTAGTATATAATACTTATTTTCAGGATTAATTAATGACAGTAAAATGTTTTGTTTTTTTGTTTTGAAGCACTACCTTTGCGCCATCATAAAACAAAAATTCATACAGATATGAAGAAAATTTTACTTACAATCGCTGCAGTTGCAGGCTTAACATTCGCTTCTCAAGCACAGGAATTTGGTTTCAAAAAAACTGATTTCATCGTTGAAGGTTACTTCCAGTCATCTAACAAAAATGACAAATCAAAAGATGAAAAAGTTTCTAACTTCAATTTCAACCCAAAATTCGGTTACTTCGTAACAGATAAAATCGCTGTAGGTCTTGAGTTAGGCGTTGGTAACTCTAAAACTACAAAAACTACAAACGATGTAGAAAGCTACACTAAAAACAATGCTTTTGGTATTGGTGCTTTCGGTCGTTACTACTTCCTGGAAGTGGGTTCACGTTTCAAAACTTACGCTGAATTAGGTGCTGGTTACAGCCAGATCGGTGGTGAATTAAACAACGGTACAACTACCACTAAATTGGACAAAACTAAAGGTTTCGGAATCAATGCTGGTGTAGGTGCTAACTACTTCCTGACAAACAGTATCGCTGTTAGTTTTGCTTTTGCTGACGTCGTATCATTCAACTCATCTAAAGTAGATGTGGATGGTGCTAAATCTACTACTAACTTCAATACAAACATCAACGTGTTTGATAACTTCTTCAACACAGCTAAATTTGGTTTGACTTACAAATTCTAATTTAACTATTCGTCTCGTACGAATGTTTAATATAAGCGTAGATGAAATTTTCATCTACGCTTTTTTGTTATAAAAGAAAATATTATATTGCAAACTTAATTAATTGTATTTTATATGAAAAAACTATTACTTACGGTTACTGCAATCGCAGGTTTTTCTTTTATGACTCAGGCGCAGGAATTCGGATACAAAAAGACCGATTTTATTGTGGAAGGATTTTTTCAATCTTCTAATAAGAACGATAAAACTGCAGACAGTAAAAAGTCTAATCTTCTGTTCAATCCTAAATTCGGATACTTTGTAACTGATAAAATCGCAGTAGGTGCAGGGTTAGGTTTCAGTAACAAGAAAGAGGTTACGCAATTGTCACTAGGCAAAGCTGAAGCAAAAATAAATGTTTTCAGTGCTGCTGTATTCGGACGGTATTATTTTCTGGAAATCGGGACACGTTTCAAAACATACGCCGAATTAGCGGGTAGTTATGCCAGTATCAGTACGGAAAAAACAATTAACTCTAATTCGGCTAAAGAGCCTAAGGCGAATCGTTTTGCTGTTGATGCCTGAATTGGTGCTAACTACTTTCTGACACAGCATATTGCCGTTGGTTTTGTGTTTTCAAATGTCGCTTCTTTTTCTACATCCAAACAAGATACAGATGGAGCAAAAGCATATACAGAGTTTAATACCAATATAAATGTATTTGATAATTTTTTCAATACAGCTCAATTTGGGTTGACGTATAAATTTTAAATCAATACAGTCTTATCTTATTCTAAAAACAGGAAGATACGCTGTTCGTGTTTTTATGGAGTTTCTTCAGAGGATTGAAGTATACGTACATCTTAATTATCTTATGTAGTAAAGGTATTATATTCTCCTTAGGAATAGATTGCCAGTTTTAATTTCTTTGTTTTCCGGAATGCAAAAAGGCTTCTAATTTTTGATTAGAAGCCTTTCTTGTTTTTTCAGTGACTGAAATCTATCACACTTTGATTTCTACTTCAACACCTGAAGGTAATTCAAGTTTCATCAGGGCGTCAACAGTTTTAGAGTTAGATGAATAGATATCTAACAATCTTTTGTAAGCACACAATTGGAATTGCTCACGTGCTTTTTTGTTAACGTGTGGTGAACGTAATACCGTATAGATTTTTTTCTCAGTAGGCAATGGAATAGGTCCACTAACAACTGCACCTGTAGGTTTTACAGTTTTTACGATTTTCTCAGCTGATTTGTCAACTAAATTGTAATCGTAAGATTTCAATTTGATTCTGATTCTTTGGCTCATTTTATATTTGTTTAAAATGACCTCCTGTTAGAGCGATTAGCAACAGGAGGTCGGTTTATTTTTAGTAAGGATTATTCTACTGATCCTTTAACTCTACCTTTTGATTTAGCGATAACCTCATCAGAAACGTTGCGTGGTGCTTCTGAGTAGTGATCAAATTCCATTGTAGAAGTTGCACGACCTGAAGTGATAGTACGTAACTGTGTTACATAACCAAACATCTCAGAAAGTGGAACTAATGCTTTGATAACCTGTGCTCCGTTACGTGAGTCCAGACCTTGCATTTGACCACGGCGACGGTTCAGGTCACCCATTACATCACCCATGTTTTCTTCTGGTGTAAGGACCTCCACTTTCATGATAGGTTCCATCAATACAGGAGAACATTTAGGTAATGCTTCGCGGTAAGCCATACGTGCTGCCAATTCAAATGATAGTGAATCCGAATCGACTGCGTGGAATGAACCGTCGATCAAACGAACTTTCATTCCGGATAATGGATAACCCGCCAATACACCATTGTTCAATGAGCTTTCGAAACCTTTTTGAACAGAAGGAATGTATTCTTTAGGGATAGCACCACCCACAATCTCATTTACGAATTGAAGCGCAGATTTTGAAGTGTCATAATCCTCATCAATAGGAGAGATAATAACTTTGATATCCGCGAACTTACCACGACCACCTGATTGTTTTTTGTATACCTCACGGTGTTCTGTAGAACCATTGATAGACTCTTTGTATGCTACCTGAGGTGCACCCTGGTTTACCTCTACTTTGAATTCACGTTTCAGACGATCGATAAGGATCTCTAAGTGAAGCTCACCCATACCGGAGATAACTGTCTGACCAGTTTCTTCATCAGATTTTACTACGAATGTAGGATCCTCTTCTGCCAGTTTACCAAGACCAATACCTAGTTTGTCAACGTCAGCCTGAGTTTTAGGCTCAATCGCCAAACCGATAACCGGCTCAGGGAAAGTCATTGATTCCAGAACGATAGGTGCTTTCTCATCACAAAGTGTATCACCTGTTTTGATGTCTTTGAAACCAACTACTGCACCGATATCACCCGCCTCGATAAATGGAATAGGATTTTGTTTGTTCGCGTGCATCTGGAAGATACGTGAGATACGCTCTTTGTTTCCTGAACGGGTGTTCAGTACATAAGAACCTGCATCTAACTTACCGGAGTATGCACGGATAAAACATAGACGACCTACAAACGGGTCAGTCGCAATTTTAAAACCTAAAGCTGCGAATGGCTCATTAACAGATGGCTTACGCTCGATTTCTTCACCAGTATCCGGGTTTGTACCTTTTACAGCCTCTACGTCAAGAGGAGAAGGCAATAATTCCATTACAAGATCCAGCATTGTCTGAACACCTTTGTTTTTGAAAGATGAACCACATACCATAGGAACGATAGCGTTATCTAATACAGCTTTACGTAAAGCATCCAGGATTTCACGCTCAGTCAATGAGTTAGGATCATCAAAGAATTTCTCCATTAACGACTCATCGTATCCTGCTACTGCTTCCAGTAATTTTTCACGGTATTCCGCTACTTCATCAACCATATCGTCAGGAATAGGAACCTCAGTGAAGGTCATACCTTTATCATGCTCATTCCATACGATACCACGGTTGTTGATCAGGTCAACAACACCAGTGAAAGTATCTTCAGCTCCGATAGGTAACTGTAATGCTACAGCATCAGAACCTAACATATCTTTAACTTGTTTTACTACTTTCAGGAAGTCAGCTCCGGAACGGTCCATTTTGTTAACGAATCCGATACGAGGCACTTTGTAGTTATCCGCTAATCTCCAGTTAGTCTCAGACTGAGGCTCAACACCATCAACTGCAGAAAATAAGAATACCAATCCATCCAATACACGTAAAGAACGGTTTACTTCAACCGTGAAATCCACGTGTCCGGGAGTATCGATTACGTTTACCTGATATTTTTGGTTACGGTAGTTCCAGAATACTGTTGTAGCAGCAGAAGTAATCGTAATACCACGCTCAGCTTCTTGCTCCATCCAGTCCATCGTAGATGCACCTTCGTGTACCTCTCCAATTTTGTGGTTAACTCCAGAGTAGTAAAGAATACGCTCTGTAGTTGTAGTTTTACCAGCATCGATGTGAGCAGCGATACCGATATTTCTAGTGAATTTTAAGTCTCTTGCCATATAAGTTTTGTATGCGCTTAGTTCGCTATGAACTTTGTGTTTTGCTTTTAAATAAGTACACCGACTCTAAATATAGCACAAGCTATACTGTGGAATCGGTGTATCCATATTTTTTTGAATTCTTCAAAATTAAAATCTGAAGTGTGAGAACGCTTTGTTAGCTTCTGCCATTTTGTGCGTATCCTCTTTTTTCTTAACAGCAGCACCTTCACCTTTAGAAGCTGAAATGATTTCTCCTGCTAATTTTTCGAACATCGTCTTTTCACCACGTCTGCGTGAGTACGAAATTAACCATTTCATACCTAAAGCAATTTTACGCTCCGGACGTACTTCCATAGGAACCTGGAAGTTAGCACCACCTACACGACGAGATTTAACCTCTACGGCTGGCATAACGTTGTTTAAAGCTTTTTTCCAAGTCTCTAAACCACTTTCGCTAGTTTTTTGTTCTACTAATTCTACTGCTTTGTAAAAGATGTCATAGGCGATAGATTTTTTACCGTCATACATCATGTTGTTTACAAAACGTGTTACCTGAACGTCATTAAACTTTGGATCAGGTAGAATGATTCTCTTTTTTGGTTTTGATTTTCTCATTTCTCTTTCCTCCGTTTAATTATTTCTTTTTACCTTTTGCAGGAGCTGCAGCTGCTTGTCCTGGTTTAGGGCGTTTAGTTCCGTATTTAGAACGACGTTGGTTACGACCTGCTACACCTGAAGTATCTAATGCACCACGGATAATGTGGTAACGTACACCTGGTAAATCTTTTACACGACCACCACGGATCAATACGATCGAGTGCTCTTGTAAGTTGTGACCTTCTCCGGGGATGTAAGCGTTGACCTCTTTACCGTTTGTTAAACGTACACGAGCTACTTTACGCATTGCTGAGTTTGGTTTTTTAGGGGTAGTAGTGTATACACGTGTACACACACCTCTTCGCTGTGGACAGCTGTCCAACGCTGGAGACTTACTCTTGTCTACCAGAGCTACTCTACCTTTTCTAACTAATTGTTGAATAGTAGGCATTTACCTGTTTTTGATTATAAAATTTATTAAAAATAATTTTTTAAAGTCCGCAAAGATAGTGATTCTGTTTTGAATATTAAATAGTTAGCCAATAAATTTTAATTGTTTTTTTTGATGTGTTGTTTTTAGTACAGGAGTGGAGATGTGGTTTTTCAATGCCTGAAAATCGTGTACCTGTTTACGGGTAATTTTCATTTTTATGGTTCTGTAATGCGGTTTTGATCTTCTTTTGGCCATAGATTTGCAAGGCTGAGCATGAAAAACTAAAATTTATTTACAAAAAAACAATTGATATTATGAAAATGAAAGCGATGTATTTAATGGTAGTGGCTTTAGTAATGGTTGCATTTGTAGGATGTTCTGATAAAGATGATCCTGCACCAAGCGGAGGCAGTATAGACGCAGTATTAGGCAACTACAAAGGTACGATCAAAATTATCGGCGGTGCAGAAGTGTTTGATCAAACATTAGTCATTACAAAAGTGAATGATAAAAAAGTTAAAGTAACAGCGCAGAATACTTCCCTGAATCTGCCTGTAAGAGAACTAGAAGTAATAAATAATATGAATATCTCGATTCAGGCTGTTGCTACAGAACCTCAGGGATCTCTTATTTATACTTTTGAGAATAAAGGGTTGATGTTTGTAGCAGAAAGAACTGCTGAAGGGCAATTGGAATATTCATTTAACGGGACTAAGCAGTAATTCAATAAAAAATTACAATAGTTTGGGAGGATATGAAAATATCCTCCTTTTTTTATTCCACCTACTTATAAGGTAATCAAAAAGTTGCATAATCCTCTTTGTGAAATTCCGTATGTTAGAGCCATCAATTAAGAAAACTTATCCATGAAAAAGACTGCCTTTATTTGTTTCGGCTTGCTGTTGCTGTCTCCTTTAGGTGTAATGGCACAAAGTAACCCTTTGTATACGGATGCTCATTATTCCAGAGCTGCCGGTAAAGACTGGCTGATCAATGCTGAAGAGTATAAAGCTGAAATATACGAAACTAAGGATCGGGCTGATGTGATCCTGGATAATGGTCTTGTTCGTCGCTCATTTCGGCTAGCTCCGGATCTGGTATGCTATGATTATAGTAATCTGCGTACCGGTCAGCAACTGATCCGGGCTGTGGAGCCGGAAGCATGGGTAAATATTAATGGTACAAACTATTCTGTGGGAGGCCTGGACGGCCAGAAGGAGAAAGCGTATTTACTGACCGAATGGCTCCCGTCATTTAAAAAGAAGCAGGACGGCTTTTATTATGTGTCGCATGAGATTGTTTCCCTGAACAATCCTATAAAAGCAAATCATGTCTTCTGGAGTAGCAACAGCAGTAATCCAAAGGGAAAAGCTGTCGTATTTCGTTATGAGAATCCGAAATTGTCGGGAATCACAGTGCAGGTACATTACGAGATATATGATAAGCTACCTGTGATCCGCAAGTGGGTGACAATAAAAAATCAATCCGGGAAATCTTTAACGGTGAACAGAGTCGTCCATGAAGTGCTGAGTCTGGTCGAAGAAGAATCTGCAGTGGTAGGGGAAACAGATCAGATGCTAAGACAAAGCGGTATATATTTTGAAACCAACTATGCATACAATAATGCTATGCAATACCGCCTGTCGGATCAGACAACACATTGGGAAACAGACTCTGCCTATACTTCTCAGGTCAATTACGATCTGAAGACTCCGGTTAGAGTGAAGATCTATCCCGCTAAGGTTTCTGATATATCTGTGGCAGATGGTAATGTGTTTGAATCGGTCAAGACATATGAGCTGTTACAGGATAGCTATGACCGGGAGCGCAGAGGGCTTGCTGTGCGGCGCATGTACCGCCTGTTGTCTCCATGGGTGACTGCAAATCCGATTTTTATGCATCTTGTCAGTAAAAATGATGATGATGTGCGGACGGCTATTGATCAGGCTGCAGCAGTAGGTTATGAAGCGGTGATATTGAGTTTCGGAAGTCATCTTAATATGGAAGATAATTCTGCAGCTAACCATGCTAAATGGGAAAAACTGGCGACATATGCCAAAAGTAAAGGGGTAAGGATTGGAGGATATACGCTGTTCAGTTCCCGTAAAATCTCTGCAGAAACAGATGTTATAGATCCGAAGACAGGAAAGCCCGGGGGAGCATTTTTTGGAAATGCGCCATGTATGGCCAGTGAATGGGGGTTGAAATATGCTGAAGCAATTGCGGATTTTTTTAAACAAACAGGATTTGATATTCTGGAAATGGATGGTCCGTATCCCGGAGATGTGTGTGCTTCGCATAATCATCCCGGCCATAAAGGCCTGGAAGATTCGCAATGGGCGCAAATGAATATCCAAAAAAAGATCTTCCATGAGCTGAATGCAATGGATGTATATATAAATGCACCGGACTGGTATTTTCTGGATGGTACGAATAAAATCGGACTGGGGTACAGAGAAGTGAATTTTGCATTATCGCGCACACAGCAGAAAATATTGAACCGTCAGAATATATATGATGGTACCTGGGAGCGGATACCGTCTATGAGTTGGGGCTTTGTTCCGCTGACAGCGTATCACGGCGGTGGTGCAGATGCTGTTATTGAACCTTTGGATGAGCATCTCGAAGATTACAGGCAACTGATGGTGCAGTACTATGCGTCAGGTGTGCAGGCCTGTTATCGTGGTCCCAGACTTTATGATACAGACCGAACGAAGCGGATGGTAACGGAGGTGGTGGGTTGGTATAAAAAGTACCGTACTATCCTTAATGCGGATGTGGTGCATCTGAGGAGACCTGACGGAAGGGACTGGGATGGTATTCTGCATGTAGATTCGCAAGGGAAGGAGAAAGGGTTGGCTGTATTGTACAATCCCACTAAAAGTGCGATTACCCGTACCTTGCGCTTGCCGGTTTATTATACCGGATTGAATAACACTGTTAGTTTGAGTGAGCAGGAAGGTAAAACTGAACAACTGAAAGTAGACGGACAAGGTATGGTTACCTATACTGTAACTATTCCTGCTGAGAGCTATACCTGGTTGCTGATGCGTTAAGTTATGCAAACTCTGATCTACCAGCCGATAGATCAGAGTGAATATTTTATACTTTCGAAATAAGCCTTTTTCTGATATGCGTATTCAGAATTTTAGCCAAGGAGGGTGAAGTCAATCTGTCTTTTGTCCAGATCTACCTTTTTTACTTTGATCTGTACCTCATCCCCCAGTTGGTATTTCTTTTTCTTGCGCTGACCAATTATGGCGTAATTCTTCTCGTCAAGCACATAAAAATCATCTGTAATATCGCGGAGACGTACCATACCTTCGCATTTATTGGATTCGATCTCTACATACATTCCCCATTCGGTTACACCTGATACGATACCGGTATATTCTGTTCCTATCTGATCCTGCAGGAATTCTGCCTGTTTGTATTTGATCGATGCGCGTTCCGCTTCGGCGGCTTTCTTTTCCATTTGTGAAGAATGCTCACTCATCTTCTCATAATGCTCTGCATTTACTTTTTGACCTCCATCCAGATAGAACTGAAGTAATCTGTGCACCATTACATCGGGGTAACGGCGGATAGGTGAAGTGAAATGAGTGTAATAATCAAAAGCAAGGCCGTAGTGGCTTGTGTTTTTGGTTGTGTATACGGCTTTGGCCATAGAGCGTACAGCAAGAGAGGTCAGCAGGTTCTGTTCTTTACTACCCTCTATTTTGGTCATTAAGGCATTCAGCGATTTGGCTGTTTCTTTATCTGACCGTATGGTCAGCTTATGTCCGAAACGGGATGCGAACTGCGAAAAGGTTGTCAAGGTCTCCGGGTTCGGAAGATCGTGGAAACGGTATACAAATGTCAGCTTGTTTTTACCTTTTCCCTGCTTACCGATGTATTCAGCTACTTTGCGGTTTGCCAGTAGCATAAAGTCTTCGATCAGCTTATGTGCATCTTTTCTGACTTTGGTATATACTCCTGTAGGTTTTCCGTTTTCATCCAGTGTGAATTTGACTTCTTCGCTTTCAAAGCTGATGGCGCCGTTTTTAAATTTTTTCTCACGAAGGATATAGGCCAGCTCATTTAGTTTTAATATTTCAGTTGTAAAATCGCCGGTTTTGTTTTCAATGACTTCCTGAGCTTCTTCATAAGAGAAGCGACGGTCTGAATGGATGACGGTTCTTCCAAACCACTGGTCGTGTATATTCGCCTTGTCATCGAGTTCGAATACTGCAGAGAAACAAAGTCTGTCTTCGTTTGGCCGGAGTGAACACAGGTCATTGGAAAGCCGCTCAGGAAGCATCGGGATCACGCGGTCCACCAGATAGACGGATGTTGCACGCTCAAATGCTTCTTTGTCCAGTGCAGTATCCGGTTTTACAAAATGCGATACATCTGCGATGTGTACACCTATCTCATAATGACCATTCGGCAATTGCTGAAAGGAGATCGCATCATCAAAATCTTTGGCGTCGGCAGGATCGATTGTAAAGGTTGGGATGGTTCTGAAATCACGACGCTTCCTGATCTCTGTATTGTCAATGACAGCAGAGAAACTGTTGGCTTCTTTTTCTACTTCCGGAGGGAAGGAAAGCGGGAATCCATAGTCTGCCAATATGGCATTCATCTCGGTGTTGTTCTCTCCTTTTTTTCCTAATACATCTTTTACCCGACCCACCGGATTCTTACTTCCTTTTGGCCATTCGGTGATTGACACCACTACCTTTTCGCCATCCTTTGCGCCGTTGAGATTGTCCAGCGGAATGAAAATGTCGTGAAGCATTTTACGGTCATCCGCAATGAAGAATGCAAAGCTTTTGGAAAGGTTGATAATACCTGTGAAATCGGTCTTTGCTCTTTGCAAAATCTCCACCACTTCACCTTCCTTTTTGCGGCCTTTGCGCTTCTCGTACGTGTGTACTTTGACGATGTCTCCATGCAGAGCCTGACGCAACTTCCGGGGTGCGATAAAGATGTCATTTTCCAGTTCATCTTCGGGTATTACATAGGCCGAACCATCGGCCGTCATATCAACTTTTCCGGTAACATATACCTTTATCTGACGGAGCTGAAACTTGCCTCTTTCGCTTTCGACAAAGGGGCTGTTCCTGGGGTCTATGGTCAGCACTTCAGCTATGGCTGCTTTGCTGTCCGAGTCGGATACATTTAGTTTCGCTGCGACCTGTTTGTAGTTAAGGGGTTTGTTTCCGGATTTTTCGAAAATGTCGACGATCATCTGTGTCAACACTTCTTTATAAGGATTCTCTTTTTTTGTTCTCATGTAATAAATTTTACAGTTATGTCTCCGGTTCTTTCCTCCTGAGCAGAGGAGGAGGGAAGTAGGATGGAGAGCTGTTCTTCATGTGAGAATTTGCTCACAGTAGAAATTTCTATGTAATTCGAATGTACGTAAAATTTTGCGGAGATGGGTTATGAGTAGGTAAGTTTTTGCGAAAATATTCTAATATGTATTTTATGTTTATTTTAGCTTATATTTTATTTTGATTTACAGATTTATATGTGTGTTTTTGCTAAAATTATAAAAATACATATCTGCGTTTAATTGAAATGAGAGCATTGTTATTGCAAAATCATCTTTTTTACATGTTTTTGCTAAAATTAAAATGTGAATTGATTGGTTATTTTATCTTTTATAATTATCTTAAATACAATGTTTTGCGAATTGTATTTATTTTATTTAGTAATATATAGAAGTTTATTTTTAGCATGAATATTTTTACATAATGTAGCAAATGCAGATTAAAACACTACATGATTAAAAGGAGGATACAGAGGTGTAGCTGATGGCTATTATTCTTCTGAAGACTGGCAATTGTCGCAAAGACCTACGGCATTTACCGCTATCGAATGAAGTTTGAAATTCTTGGGAAGATTGATTTTAGGAAGTGAAATTTCTTCCAGACAAAAGATGCTGTTGCAGACAGCACAGATAAAATGTACATGCTGATCGTGATGATCATGTGCCGAACATTGGGTAGAGCAGATGGCGTATGTGGCAGTTCCGTTCAGGTCAAAGATCTTGTGGAGGATTCCTTTTTCTTCAAAATTTGCCAGTATCCTGTACAGCGTTACACGGTCTATTTCCGTGCCGAGAATCTTTTCTAAATCGGGTTGGGATATCGCAGAATTCTTTGCAGATACAATCTCCAGAACACGTAATCTTGGCTGTGTCACTTTCAATTTGTTTGAACGTAACAGGCTTGTGAAATGTGCTTCCTGAGTAGCTTTATTTTCCGGATTTTCAATCGACTTCATATTGCAAATTTACATAAACTTTCAGGTATAAAAAAACCGAAAACAGTCGCGGTATAGCCCGGTCTTGTTTTCGGTTCTCTTATGACTTTCGCCTTACTTTTTATTTGCCTGCAGCCTTAGCGTGATCCGCCAGAAACTGCGCAAGACCGCTGTCTGTTAACGGGTGTTTTAGCAGGGATACAATCGCTGATAAAGGACCTGTCATAACATCTGCACCGATCTTCGCACAGCCCAAAATATGAGCACTGTGACGTACGGAAGCAGCAAGGATTTGTGTTGTGAAACCATAGTTATCGTAGATCAGACGAATGTCTTCGATCAAGGCTAATCCGTCTGTCGAAATGTCATCTAATCTTCCGATAAAAGGAGATACATAAGTTGCTCCGGCTTTGGCAGCCAATAAGGCCTGACCTGCTGAGAAGACCAAAGTACAGTTGGTTTTGATACCTTTTTTACTGAAATATTTGATTGCTTTGATACCATCTTTGATCATGGGTACCTTTACCACAATCTTGTCATCCAGCGCCGCTAATGCTTCCCCTTCTTTGATCATGTTTTCATAATCGGTAGAGATTACTTCAGCACTTACATCGCCTTCAACAATAGCACAGATAGCTTTGTAATGGTTGATTACGTTCTCGTCACCACTGATGCCTTCTTTAGCCATCAGACTAGGGTTTGTCGTAACGCCGTCTAATACGCCTAAGTCCTGTGCTTCTTTAATCTGATCTAAGTTGGCGGTATCAATAAAAAATTTCATGATGTATTGAATTGATTGTTAATTGTTTGAAAAAATAAATTTTGTGTAAAGATAATTATTTCCCGGGATACTCGTTGTGTAAATTAAATATTGCATATTTTTCAAACTTTTAGGCTTCTTTTCTGTATAGAATGTAACAATGTACCCTTAATGCCACTATTCTGCTAAGATAAGTGGTACTTTTATCCTGAAATTACATGCATGCAACTTTTTAGATCCTTATCATATCCTAATTTCAGACTTCACGTAACAGGCCAGGCTATCTCTCTTCTGGGTACATGGATGCAGCGTGTCGCGATCAGTTGGCTGGTCTACCGTCTTACTGATTCTGTATTTTATCTGGGTCTGGTCACATTTATTTCCTTATCACCTTCCCTGTTTTTCTCTCCTTTTATCGGCAGTTTTGTAGATAAGCACAAAAAATACAGACTTGTTTTTCTGACGCAGATTGGATTAATGATTCAGGCGGGTTTACTGACTTTGCTGGTGTACATGAAATGGGAGACCGTACTCTGGCTTAGCGTCCTGGGATTTGTACAGGGCGTGATCAATGCTTATGATGTTCTTGGCCGCCAATCGTTAATGGTGTTGCTGGTTGATAATAAAAAGGATCTGCCTAATGCTATAGCGCTCAATTCATCTGTATTCAATGCCGCACGAATGGTAGGGCCTGCAATAGGAGGCTTTTTACTGAGTAAATATGGAGAATTGGTATGTTTTGGTCTTAATTTTATCAGTTTTATTCCTGTTATTGCTATGCTGATGCTGATGAATGTGAAGGAATCTGTATCGCTTAATCATAAAGAGAGTACGTGGAGAGGACTCGTAGAAGGCTTTAATTATCTTCGGCATTCTCCTCATATTTCTTCGCTGATCGTGTTGCTGGCACTGTCGAGTATGTTTGTTATTCCTTTCACCTCGTTATTGCCCGCTGTAGCAAAAGATATGTTTTCGGGTAATGCCGATACGTTTTCATGGTTTGAGAGTGCTGCCGGGCTCGGAGCGATGCTTGGAGCCTTTAATATGGCCAGGCTTAAGTCAGGAAGCAATCTTCGTTATGGTGTTTTATTTTCAGCACTTGCAATGGGCGTCGGGCTGGTCTTTCTTGCCGCATCTAAAATGCTGGCTTTTGCTTTAATCTATATAGCTGTTATTTCTTTTGCTATGATGGTTCAGAATTCCAGTATCAATACCTATATCCAGACGCATGCTATACCGGCTTACCGTGCACGGGCTATCAGCTATTATGTAATGGCTTTTCAGGGTATATTTCCGTTAGGTAGTTTACTGGTAGGTGTTATCGCTGAATACTGCGGACTGCGCAATACCTTGTATATAATGGGTGGAGTAGGAGTGCTGATTTCTGTAGCTTATTATACTTATCTGCGCTTGCATATTCACAGAAGGCTGTTCAAATTCAGTTTTTACGAACGGGGCGACTCCTGAGTCTGACCGTATGTTTGTTGTAATCTATTACCGCACCGTAACGGGTTAGAATATCACCACCTAATACGCCTATTACCGGTTCAATGCCCATTTGTTCGTAAGCATAGTTAATCGAACTCAGATCTAATACCGCCACATCTACCTTTTTAATTTCCCATTCCCTGATTCGTAATTTAGGCAGGTGGAGGATAAAACTTTCCATGGAATTGGTTCCCAGTCCAGTAGAGAGAATA
The DNA here is from genome assembly GCF_000143765.1 of Sphingobacterium spiritivorum ATCC 33861. Taxonomy (GTDB): domain Bacteria; phylum Bacteroidota; class Bacteroidia; order Sphingobacteriales; family Sphingobacteriaceae; genus Sphingobacterium; species Sphingobacterium spiritivorum. The sequence goes on from NZ_GL379770.1 coordinate 623,787, forward strand.
TCGGTGCTTTGCAGATCCTGCTCGGCCAGACCGGAAGAGATAACTGTAGCCTTGTCCAATACGGTTTTGGAAGCACCTGTATCCAAAACCATATTGAAGGATCTGTCAAATATTTCGACTTCAAGGACAATGTGGTAACCATCTCCCTGAAGGTTCAGCAGCGTGAAAGGAATAATAGTCATTTATGCTTAAAAAGAGCGCTATATGGGATAATCGAAAAAAATATTATAGCGCATTAATCTCTTTCAGCACATTGTTCATATTGCGCACAGCTTCAGCACTTGCATTAAACTTTTGCGATTCTTCATCCGAAAGTTCCAAAGGAACGATGCGATCCCAGCCATTTTTGTTGATAATTACCGGAACACCCAGATTGATATCTTCCTGTCCGAATTCTCCTTCAAGGTAGACAGAAGCTGTGAAAAGTTTATTTTGATCCCGAACGATACTTTCTACTACAGCAGCAGATGCCGCTCCCGGAGCATACCAGGCAGATGTACCAATCAAAGCTGTCAGAGTAGCACCGCCGACCATTGTTTTTTGTACAATATCGTCCTGTTCTTCTTTGGTTAAAAAGGTAGATACGGGGATACTGTTCCACGTGGCATGTTGAATCAACGGGATCATGGTTGTGTCACCGTGTCCGCCTATTACAATAGCATTCAGGTCTGCGGGAGAGGCATTTAGCTTCTCGCTTAACTGATATTTAAAGCGGGCTGAATCTAATGTTCCGCCCATTCCGATAATACGGTTTTTAGGAAGTCCACTGGATTTAAGAGCCAGATAAGTCATGGTATCCATGGGATTGGAAACAATAACAATGATAATGTCCGGAGAATGTTTTACCAGATTTTCTACAACAGATTTTACAATGTTTGCATTGGTTCCGATGAGTTCTTCACGCGTCATTCCAGGTTTACGGGGTATACCCGAAGTAATAACAGCTACCGCAGAACCTGCCGTCTGCGCATAATCGTTAGTGACACCTTTTATTTTTGCATCAAAACCCAGAAGAGCTGCAGTCTGCGAGATGTCCTGAGCTTTACCTTCTGCAAAACCTTCTTTTATGTCCAGAAGGATGATTTCTTCTGCTACACTTCTTCTGACCAGATTGTCTGCTGTGGTTGCACCAACAGCTCCTGCACCAACTACTGTTACTTTCATAAACCTTGAATTTAACTTGTTTTACACTTATTCGGTATATGGTAAATATACTGAATAAATAACGAAATCCTCTAGATTATAAAAAATAAAATCCGGAAAAAAGAGTTCTCCGGATACGGTATTAAAATGGATATCCGATAGCCAGATTGAATACCAGATTGTTACTTCTCCAGGTTTTGCTTCCAAAATCTATATCCTTGAATACCCATCTGTCTCCTTTTGGTAAATAGGGTACCCGCAAGGGAATTGCAAAATCCGTACGCAAGATCAGGAAGGTAAAGTCAAAGCGCAGACCTGCACCTGCACCTACCGCCAGTTCACTGATAAAGTCTTTTGAAAACTTACCTCCCGGCTTGTCCGGATCTTCATTTTGTAACCACACATTTCCGGCATCAATAAACGCTGCCCAATGGACAATACTGGCTAATTTAGCTCTGTACTCTGTGTTTAATTCTAACTTTAAATCACCCGTCTGATCTGCAAAAAAGTTGTTTTGTCCTACATTCTGCGGCGCGGAACTACCCGGGCCGATAGCTCTTGCTCTGAATGCTCTTAAGCTGTTGGGACCTCCTACAAAATACTGTTTGAGGTAGGGCAGGGAATTGGAGTTGCCATAGGAATAACTATATCCGATCGCAACACGGGAAGCGATCTGCGAGGTTTCAGACAATTTAAAGTAATGTCTGGCATCCGCCTGTAGCTTGATATATTGAGCATAGTACGCATTGAATATCTTGTGGCGCTTGCCTTCTGCATAATTGGCTCCCTGAATCAATCCCAGAATATTACCCGACAAATCTACTCCTCCTTTGAAATAGAATGTATTTTTCAAGGCCGTATTCATGGTATTGGTGTAGGTATAGTTATAGTTGGGGCCGAATGAAAATTGCGGATCTATAATATGTCTCAGTGAAGGCACGGTATCCATCTGCGCGCGATAATCGTCAGATACATTTCGTGGTTGTACATATATGACCTCCAGTACGCTCAGATCATGTTGTTTCTCATCAGTTTCCTTCCATGCATATCCATAGTCAAATTTGATGGAATTGAGCTGGTAAGCTGCTTTTCTGTTAAGAAATTCAAATCCTGTTTTGAAATATGTTTTAGGAATGTACTTGCGTGTTCCTGACCATTTAAACGGGGTCAGCAGGCGGGGCAATGAATAGGTCAGTTCGGCTCCGTAGCGGTAGTAACTGGAATTCAGATTGACGCTTCCGCCGGTCTGTGTTTCATATCCACCGAATACATTCAGCGATAATTGTTCAGCTCCTCTGAAGGCATTACGCATGCTCCAGGTTACGTTTAGTTCGGAACCGTTATATACGGATGCCATTTTTCCCAGTAATTCCAGTCGAAGCGACTTTTTCGGAAGCGGTGTCAGGTAATAATACACATCTAGTGTATTCGTCGAATCTTTGGAGTCTACAAAGTTGTTCTTCACAAATTTGAAACTGTTGAGATTGACCAGATGGTTGATCGTCAGGTTGTGATTGTGACGGTTATACGTGTCCCCGCGTTTAAAGAAGATGTGATTCGCAATAACGGGTTTACGAAAGGTATTCTTTCGGTCGATGATATAATAATTGTCTCTGAAGAGTTCAGCATTTCGGGGGTTAGACAACTGATATCCGCTGTTAGAAAGCTGGTAATTGGGATAAATGTAGATGTTGCCTATCTTTTGAGGGTGTTTAGCCTGTTCAGGTGTTTCTTTTTTCAACACCACATACATATCTACCTTATGATTTCCGATGCTGCTGTCTACCTGAACAAGAAGGTTTTCGGGATTGAAATAGTAATATCCCTTATTTTTAAGTTCGTTGTCTATACGGTCACGCTCATTAAGAATAACATCCAGACTGTAATTCTGGCCTACGACGAGAAGTGATCTGTCTTTCGATTCCAGAATATCTTTACCAATCTGGGAGGTGCTGTCTATATCAAATTTTACAGACTTGATCCTGTAGATCAGATTGGGAGTTGCTGTATAGGTTACTGTAGCTTCTTTGTTGTTAATGGTGGTGTCCGACGTCACTTCTGCATTGAAGAAGCCTATATTCTCCAGTTTATTCCGGACCAGATTTTCATTATATTCCCGGTTTACATCGCTCAGAAAAACAGGTTTTGCACCCAGACCTTTGATCCATTTGCGTACAATATTATTGGTGACAGAATCTCCGCCTCCCATATAATATAGTCCGCTTTTAATCCGTAAGCCTAAGAGTTTTTTGTTAGGCTTAGGCATCAGAAGTCCTTCCAGATGTTCAGATAGCAGCTTCTTTTTGTCAGCAGGGATGGTATCCGAATTGATGACTACTTCGCCATTATCGTATAATGATTCTCCTTCCGGCAAATGCTTTTTCGTGCTACATGCTGAAGAGAGCAGCAGCAGAACAGTAATAAATCCCAGCGCCTGCAGTTTACCCTTTTGCATTTTGTCTCCTTTCCTCTTCTTCATTACGAATAGCTGATTTTAAAGTATCTGTCTTTTTGTGGTTTGTATCATTTTTACCGGATTTGTCCAGTGAATCTTTCTTAAGCTGTTGCTGTTCCTGGAGTTTTTTCTCCTGACGTTTACGGTACTCGGGACTGTTCTGCATCAGACTATCCCGTATTACTGCTCTTACGCTATCCCTGTAAACCGAATCCTTATCCATACGCTCTACATCAAATCTTCTTCTGAATCCTTTACTTTCCGTGTCATAATAATTCTCCAGTTGCTTGGTATTCATAAATATCTCCCTGAACTTATTATAGTCCATATTGATAATGAAACCAATCCCTGTCTCTACAAATTGTCCCTGCAGCGTTGCCTGATACTGATTTTTGCGGTATACACGTGCAAAATATCTTCCGTCCTGTGAAAGCTGATAATCCAAAGAAATATCACCGGCAATATTGTTGGCTTGTTCACCCGGTCTGGAACTTCCTTCGACCTCAAAGTTAGAACCGATTGTAATTTTCAGACGATCGTCAAACAGCATTTTAGATACACCGATATTGAGGTCAGTACGCGTATTGCCGGATCCGGTCAGATAATCTTGTGAAGATTCCAGACCAAAATCAAGTTCTACACCTTTTATCAGGTCGGAAGCCAGCGCATTTAACTGCCCGCTCAGGAAGGAACTCATGGTATTACGGGCAGTACCCTCTACGCCGCCACCTCCGGACAGACTTTCAAATGGATTTGAGGCCATAAAGCGACCTAGTATAATTAGGGAGAAGACCTGCTTATTCAATTCAGACTGATCTTCACGAAGAGCCGTGAGTGCAATGTTGACCTTACTTACCACATCCTGCGAAACAATAGCATTCTTCTCATCGAGATCAATGTCAAAGTTAATGTTCGGTTTGAACAACTCACCGGTCAGTAACAGTTTTACAGCAAATGGAATCCGTTGTTTGTATAAGTTGGCGCTTTCGGTACCGATCTGATTCTGTACAAGTTCCAGTGTCGGAAATTTATTTGTATAAAGAGCTGTAATGGCCAGTTGTGCATCCAGCGGATCCCCGTTCCAGGTAATGGTACTGCCTTTTTCAAAAGCAAACTCTTTACTGAGTGGTCCGAAGCTGAAGGAATAATCTCCTTTTTCTACGGTGAATGTACCTGACATCGTGATTTTCTCACTGGCATCAATTCCCATATTCAATTCGGCTGTTCCCTGTATATTCAGCGCATCTTTGGAACCTTCATCCATGATGATCTTGAATTTAGCCTCTTTATCTGTTTGCAGATTCAGGGTAAGATCTATTCCTGAGAGATGTGATGTAGTGGTCATGGAATCGAGCTTTGCAAATACATTGGCTGCTGAAGTATCACTTTTATTTACAAATTCGACTACACCATCCCGCTGTACCATTCCCGGATTATCGTTAGGAACGATAAATACGAAATCGGTTTTGTCATTTGCTTTGATATTACCGTCTACTACAGGTTTGTGCATATCCCCTCTGATGCGCAGATTGGAGGTTACAAATAGTTTACCGTAGAACAGATCGTTATCCTCGCGTGTAGAGTTGACCACCGTAAAATCATTTGTATTCAGATTGAGATTAAAATCAAAGTCTGTATAATCTTTTGTAAGGATCGAACCGTTGATTCTGGCTGTATTTCCTCTTTTATCCTTAATGTTGAACTCTTTGAATGCAAGACCCTGATCATTGAATGAAATGGTCTGATCGTCCATATAAAAGTCGGCATTAAGCATGGTGATATTCAGCCGTGCATCCTGGAATACCAGATCACCATTTATACTCGGATTGGCTGTAGTGCCGCTGATATTGAGTGTTCCTTCGAGGTTCCCTTCTGTATTTTGAAGATAGCCCAGACTGAAAGCCTCGACCGTTTTCATTTTTAGTGGTTTGAGGTCTAATGTTGCCTGAAAAGTGGACTTGCCATCCGGAGGACTTATATATTCTCCAAGAAGACGTACATTATTGCCATTTTCTGTGATGCTCACATCCGCTGCATAAGTGTTCTCTTTTTCGTTATTGACCTTAATGGCAATATTTCCGACTGTATCTTTCCCGAAATAGAATTTATCTATTGTCAGATCAGAAACAAAAACAGGCTTACTTTCCAGACGGGATATGGTGGCACTTCCGTTTATTCCTCCACCCAGATTCAGCGCTTCAGATTCCAGCATTTGAGAGAATGTTTCGATTCTGAAATTGTTGAAACTTAAGTTGATCGGAGAGTTCAGAGATGAATCCTGAGAAACAATCTTCAGTTCCTGACCTTTATTGGTCAGAATAAAATCCTGCGCCCGGATACCGGCTTTACCAAAGGAAAGGCTGTTATTCTGGTTGATGTTCCACGTTTCGTAGTTCAGCATCAGACCATTTTCGAGCAAACTGAGGATATAATTATCATCATTGACTTTCATTTGCGCTCCGAGATAGTATTGTTCTTTCTCCTGTTTATCTTTTATCCAGAGACCAAAGTCCAGGTTGTTCTTTATTACCTTTCCACTCAATACGGTATTAATCAATTCAACATTACTGATCGCAATTTTATTGATAAGTGTAGAATAGTACATCGTGCTGTCTACAGTATTGATATCGAGTGAAACATTTTCAATTTTTGTTCCTCCGTAGATGACTTTTGGCGCAACGAGTTTTGCCAGGATAGATTTGGTCTGACTATCAAATGTACCATCCAGTGTTACGGGTCTTAGTTCCTCCAGATCAGGAAAGAAGTCACGAATAAATCGCGAATTGTTCAGTTGCGCACTAAACTCAAAATTTTGAGGTGAATACGGAGGTATTTTTGCAGGGTTGGCATTCGGCTGATAATATACCCGCAGAATATCCTGCATAGCACTTCCCAGTTCGGTAAGCTTATATTTACCCACAAGGTGAGCTTTCAGGAATTCAGATTGCAGGGTCAGCATATTGCGGCTGGTGTCTGCTTTAGCGATCATAGAGACACTATCCAGTACAAAACGATCATTGTTGTAGGCGATAGACGAATTGACAATGTCAATACGGCCGTTTAAGAAATTAAGGTCTGCAGTTTCAAAATCAGCAACGATCTTACCATGATAGCGCAGATCGTCTGTCATGAGTTTGAGGTTTTTGAAATTGATGCTATCGATCATCATTTCCATATTTACCTTGGGATATTTTCCGCGCATATCTGCATTAGCATTCATATGAAGATCCAGATTCGGATCGCTGCTGCTGATCGTTGCGCCGATATCTCCTTTGTTGGCAAGTAAATCAAGGTCAATATTCTGATAACGGTATCCCATAGCATCCAGGCGCAGGAGTTTTCCTTTTACATCGGCCTGCATGGTTTTGGGATTGAGGCCATGTCCTTTCACATCAGCATCAAAGGCAAGTATACCCAGTGTGGAATCCATCTTTAACAGATGTCCGAGGTTGAAATCCTCGATACGTACCCGTGCATCATAGGAGGTGTCGCGTCCTGCCATATTGAGTTTACCGTCAAACGAGGCATTTCCCTGCTCGGTCTTCAGTTTCAGATCTGCATCAAACCCTTTCATTCCTCCTTTGAATGTACCTGTCAGTCCGATCGAATTGGGCAATTGTATACTGTCCGGAAGCATAGATTTTGCAATCAGTTGCTCCAGATCACGGCGTCCTGTAGTTAATTTTTTCAGGCGCAGATCAATGTTCATTTTTTCCGGGTCAGGCAAACCGGTAATATTGGCGCTGGCAATAATATGCGTGCGGTTGAGTGTTTTGAATTCCAGTGTTGGGATCTGCAGGTCATTCATCCGGCCTTTGACACGCCCGTCTATAAAGAAGGTTTTGGTCATCAGTGGTTTCATGACTTGCATGGTATCCAGGAAAGGAGCAAAATAGCGGATATCTTTCATACCTACACGACTTTTGCGGATATTCGCTTCTAATGTTAGTTTCTCAGGCTGTGTACTGATGATATCCAGAGAAGGGTAGGAGACTTTAATATAATCTCTTAATAAGGTATTGGGTGTTTCTGCGTACAGATTTTTGATTATCGCACCAGTATTGGTGTATATAAAATCACCGGAAAGTTGTTTAATCTCAAATCCGGAATGATCTTTAGCTTTTAGCATAGCTAATGATCCGGACAGAGAATCTGCAGAGTAGAACAGATCTTTAAGATCTCCGGACAGCCCCTGGATTTTTATATTGCCGTAATCGAAACCTTTAATACGGGCCTGATTATCATCTTTAAACAGGAAATTGGTCTTGTTGATGACAATTTCATTTGCAGATACAATCCAGTTATTCGAAGAAGTAGCAGCAGTAGAGTCTCTTGTCGTTTTTACTTCTGGCTTTTTGTTGATCTTTCCAAACAAAACTTTTGAATCCGAACCATCCAGTTTTATATTATCTAAGGTGACAATTTCCTTATTAAGGTCTATTTCATGTATGCTGGCTACAAGGTCATTGATATTAAACCGGGTGTCCATTGCGGATGATGAATCACTGTAGCGTACATCAATATTTTTTAGATTGGCGGTTTTGATGCCTACATTTGGTAGGAGAGAGGTTTCTTTCACAGAAGGATCTGTTATCCCGAAATCTTCGGCCTTAGGGCGATTGGTATCGGTCATCGGCGACCATTGATTCACAATGGCTGTCAGTCCGTCAATATTGACGACCGGCATATCAAAAGTCATATTTTTGGTCAGGTCAAAAGTCTTGATTCGGGTGTCGAAGTGACTGAGATTGATTTCAGCTCTTGTGCCGATGACATCATCTTTGTAAATAAACCTTATTTTATCAAAATTTACCTTTTCAATATTAAATACCATAGCCGATGTGGTGTCTGCTGTGGCTGTACTTTCCTTTTCTGAAGAAAATGCTTTTACAATATAGTCAAAATTAAATGCGCTGTCTGGCAGGCTGCGGCTTATTTTTGCGGTAGCTCCTTTTAAAGATATTTCCTGAATTTCAACAGTGTTTTTGAGTAATTTGAACATGTCGATATCTACTTTGAGCTCTTCTGCAGATACCAGCGTATCTTTAGACTGATCCGCTAAATAGACATTTTCCAGCACCAGATCCTTAGGAAATCCTATTTTAATATACCCTATACGTACAGGTGTGCCGATTTTGCCTTCGACATAATTCGTCACTTTGCCCACCACAAAGTTTTGAACTGCAGGGAGCCGGATCAGAAAAACAATAAGTAAAAGTAAGGCTATAATAGAGCCGACAATCCATAAGAATGTCTTTAATGCAATGCGTCCTAATTTATTCAAAATTTGAAAAATCTATATATAAGCGTCAAAAGTTTTATTAAACAACGTAAAAAGACCGGATATGTTTACGAAAAAAATGATTTTCATATTATATGCCTTGAGGGCAAAGATAATATAACAGTAGTAATTAATTGTATTTTTGCCTGTTAAGGATTTATTTTTTGTCAATGAAAACGTGTTTATTGGCTTTAAATACTGATTCTTATTAAGCACAATTGACAAGTATTTATTAAGTAAAACAGATATCCGAATAAAAAACATAATTAAGGTCATTTTTCTACTCCTTATTCCAAAACTTTTTGATATTTAATACTATGATAGTTTTCTTCATATTCAAAAAGAGTGCCGCTGTTTTCAGATAGTTTTCGTATTTTTACAGACTATTTTTCTAACTACAAAAATTACAGATTATTTTGGATTATCTAGCAGGATTAAATCCGACCCAACGTGCGGCTGTTGAACAGACAGAAGGACCAGTAATGATTGTCGCCGGAGCCGGATCGGGTAAAACACGTGTGATCACCTATCGTGTGGCACACCTTATACGTAAAGGTGTGGATCCCTTTAATATATTAGTGTTGACTTTTACCAATAAGGCTGCAAAAGAGATGCGGGAGCGTATCATGAAGGTCGTAGGAGGAGAAGCTAAGAATATCTGGATGGGTACTTTTCACTCGGTTTTTGCCCGGATATTACGTGTGGAAGCCGAATTGATTGGTTATCCGCGCAATTTTACGATCTACGATACAGACGATACCAAAAGTTTGCTCCGTTCTATCCTCAAGGAGATGAATCTGGATGATAAGCTGTATAATGTCAACCACGTATATGGTCGTATTTCACAGGCGAAAAATAACTTGATTTCTCCGCAGGAATATAATAAGAATGAAGCTATCAAAGCGGAAGATCATTCAAATGGCAGGGGACAGATGGGACAGATCTATATGACCTATGCACAGCGCTGTTATCGTGCCGGAGCGATGGACTTTGACGATTTGTTATTCAAGACCAATGTGCTTCTGAATAAGCATCCGGATGTCTTACACAAGTATCAGCACCAGTTTAAATATCTGATGGTGGATGAGTATCAGGATACTAACTTTTCCCAGTATCTGATTGTCAAGCGTCTGGCTGCGGTGAACGAAAATATTTGTGTTGTAGGGGATGATGCACAGAGTATCTATGCCTTTCGCGGTGCGAATATCCAAAATATCCTGAATTTCCAGAAAGATTATCCGGATGTAAAGGTGTTCAAACTTGAGCAAAACTACCGTTCGACCAAGATGATCGTGAATGCCGCCAACAGTATTATTGCGAACAACAAGAATCAACTGGAGAAGAACGTATTTTCGGACAATGAGGATGGTGAAAAGATAAAGGTTAACAGAGCCTTCTCCGATAATGAAGAAGGAAAGATTGTAGCCGATATTATTGCTCAGGAAAAAGCCCTTAAGGGATTAAACTTTAAAGATTTTGCGATTCTGTATCGCACGAATGCACAGTCCCGATCGATGGAGGAGGCGCTTCGTAAGATCAATATTCCTTATAAGATATACGGGGGAACCTCTTTTTATCAACGTAAGGAGATAAAGGATCTGATTGCTTACTTCAGATTGACGTTCAATCCGAATGATGAGGAAGCGCTGAAGCGCGTTATTAACTATCCGCGTCGTGGAATCGGGGATACAACTATCGAACGCATTATGATCGCCGCTGATCAGCAGCAGATCAGGTTGTGGGATGTTGTCGCCAATGCGCAAATGTTTCTGGATGGAAGAAGTGCCGGCTCGGTGAGTGGTTTTGCTACGATGGTGCAGAGTTTTCAGGCGATGGCCAATAACCATTCGGCATTTGATACAGCGATGCACATTGCTCAACATTCAGGAGTACTGAAGGATCTGTATGAAGATAAATCAGTAGAAGGACTCAGCAGATACGAAAATATTCAGGAGCTCTTAAATGGTATCAAGGAGTTTTCGGAGAGAGAGGATATAGAAGATCGTGGGCTGGATGTGTTTATGCAGGATATTGCTCTTCTCACCAACGACGATAACGATAAGAATCCGAACGCGGATACCGTATCCCTGATGACGATTCACTCTTCAAAAGGATTGGAATTTCCGATTGTCTTTATAGTCGGACTGGAAGAAAATCTGTTTCCTTCACAGCTGTCTCTAAACTCCAGGTCTGAACTGGAAGAGGAAAGACGATTATTCTACGTAGCAGTAACGCGTGCGGAGAAAAAGCTGCATTTATCATACGCAACCTCCCGATACAGATGGGGGTCATTGAATAATTGTGAACCAAGCAGGTTTCTGGACGAATTGAATCCGGCCTGTCTTGATCTTGACTTTAAACCAAGAGGTATGCCTTCATCAGCAGGCGATGGTTTTCAGAGAGAGCGCATGACCTGGCAGCAGAAAGATCAGGATGCCTTCTCCAAACCAAAACCAAAAGTAGTGAAGACGACTTCTATATTACCGAAAGCGCATACACCTACGGAAGGCTTTGCTCCGTCTGATACCAGCGGACTTCAGGTAGGGATGGAAGTAGAACATGAAAGATTTGGATTTGGTAAGGTTATCAATCTGGAAGGCAGTAAACCGGACCTTAAAGCAACTATTTTCTTTAAAGAGTTGGGACAAAAGCAATTGTTGCTTAAATTTGCCAAACTTAGGATTGTACAATAGCATTTATTATATTTACAAAATAACGGCGCATATCTTACGTTATTAAAGCGTCATCATCCACAATTTATGAATTTTGATTATAACAGCACAAGACCAAAACTTATTCTAGCCGAATATGGTCGTAATGTGCAGAATATGGTAGATTATATCAGTTCACTACCAACAAAAGAAGAACGTAACCGTCATGCTCAGGTCGTTATCGATATGATGGGGGTTCTTAATCCGCATTTACGTGATGTGGCCGATTTCAAACACAAGCTTTGGGATCACCTGCAGATTATCTCTGATTTTAAAATTGATGTCGATTCTCCATATCCTATTCAGAGCAGAGAAAATGTAAAACATCAGCCTGAGATGTTGGGGTACCCTCAGCATAATATCCGTTTCAAGCACTATGGTCATACTGTAGAAACAATGGTAAGTAAGGCCAGATTGATCACAGATGAAACCAAAAGGAATCAGATGATCCTGTCGATTGCTAATTTTATGAAAATGGCATATCTGACATGGAATAAAGACTCTGTATCGGATGAGCAGATTTTACAGGATCTGAAGGAACTGTCTAAAGGTGAACTTTTCTTACCTGAAGGAACCGTTCTTACCAAACTTGATTTCAAAACACCTCCTCCGGGAAGCCGTGTAAAAAGTCAGACTCCTTCTTCCGGTGGTAGCAACAATAACAACAATAATAATAAAGGAAGCTATCAGCAGAAATCGAATAACAATAACAACAAGAAACCGGGTGGTTTTGTAAAAAGAAACAATAACAACAATAATAGCGGCGGCCCTAAAAAGAGCTACCATAATAATAACAATAATAATAATAACAACCATTCAAATAATTATAAGAGAGGATAATCTTTTAAATTGGATAAATGGTACAGAGCAATTGAAATGTCAATCATATTCCAATTGCTTTTTTTTTGAAATATAATAGTTAGGGTATACATGAACGCATTTGAAATACATGGTGGGAAGCCATTAAAAGGTGAGATTATTCCTCAGGGCGCAAAAAATGAAGCATTGCAGATTATTTCTGCGGTTCTATTGACAGAAGAACCAATGACAATAGCTAATGTGCCTGATATTAAAGATGTCAATAAGCTGATTGAGCTGTTACAGGCATTGGGTGTAAAGGTGAATCGTGTAGATCAGGATACCTATGTCTTTGAAGCGAAAGACATTAATATTGATTATTTCCAGTCGGAAGAATTTAAAGTAAAAGGGGGAGGTCTTCGCGGATCTATTATGATCGTGGGCCCTTTACTTGCCAGATTCGGTAAAGCTGCTATCCCTAAACCGGGAGGTGATAAAATCGGCAGACGTCGTCTGGATACCCACTTTCTTGGATTCGAAAAATTAGGAGCCAAATTTGTGTACGATGCAGACAACAATTTTTTTAATGTTGATGCCAGCGAATTAAGAGGAACATATATCTTACTGGATGAGGCTTCAGTAACAGGTACGGCTAATATTGTAATGGCTGCTGTACTGGCTAAAGGTACGACCACAATTTATAATGCTGCATGTGAGCCTTATCTGCAACAATTGTGTAAGATGTTGAACAGAATGGGGGCTAATATCTCGGGTATAGGTTCTAATCTGTTGACTATAGAAGGTGTAGAACGTCTTGGGGGAACAAGTCATAAAATGTTGCCGGATATGATCGAGATCGGATCTTTTATCGGACTGGCTGCAATGACAGGTTCTGAAATTACGATTAAAGATGTGTGCTACCCGGAGTTAGGTATTATTCCTACTATCTTCAGCCGTCTGGGAATTAAGATGGAGCTCAGAGGGGATGATATTTTTATTCCTGCTCAGGAACATTATGAAATTGAAACGTTTATCGATGGTTCTATTCTTACCGTATCTGATGCTCCATGGCCGGGATTTACACCGGATTTGTTGAGTATTGTGCTTGTAACTGCTATACAGGCAAAAGGAAATGTGCTGATCCATCAGAAAATGTTTGAAAGCCGTCTGTTTTTTGTAGATAAACTGATCGATATGGGCGCCCAGATTATTTTATGTGATCCGCACCGGGCTACTGTGATCGGATTGGATAAAGCATTTAAATTAAGAGGAATCGAGATGACATCTCCGGATATTCGGGCAGGTGTGTCTTTATTGATAGCGGCGCTTTCTGCTCAGGGCAAATCCAAAATCTATAATATCGAACAGATTGAAAGAGGATATCAGCATATTGAAGAACGTTTAAAAGCTTTAGGAGCAGATATTCGTCGTATTGATGAAACTCCTGCGGGTCATTAGAATTGTCTGATTAATGTCTTTTCTCTTGCAAATTGTTACAATAAAGGATAAAATAAATATCTTTGTCTCAAATTAATGTTTAAACATACAATTTTTATTTCATTATGAAAAAGATTATTTTATTCTCTGCCTTTGCGGCTTTGGTATTATCTTCATGTGCAGGTAACCCTGAAGGTAAAAAAGCTGAAACTTCTGACTCTACAGCTATTGTTGAAAATACAGTTTCAGGTAATTCTTTTACAGTAGATACTGCGCAGTCTAAAGTGGTATGGACAGGTACAAAAGTAACAGGTCAGCATACAGGTACTGTAGTTGTTAAATCAGGTTCTATTCAGATTGATAACAATACCCTTGTTGGTGGTACATTTACACTGGATATGAACTCTATCAGTTCTACAGATCTGGAAGGAGAGTATAAAGATAAATTGGACGGACATTTGAAAGCAGCTGATTTCTTTGATGCAGCGCAATTTCCTGAAGCGACTTTTGTGATTTCAAAAGTAGAGGCGGGAGCTACTGCATCTGATGTAAAAGTAACCGGTAATCTGACTATCAAAGGTATCACAAAGAGTATTTCATTTGATACAAAAGTATTGGAATCAACCGACAGCGTAATCAAAACGCATGCAGATTTCAATATCGAGCGTGCTGATTGGGGAGTGAACTATGCGGGTAAAGAAGATGATTTGATTTCGAAACAAATCAATTTCAAAATCGATATCGTTGCGAACAAGAAATAAGTCAAACTGATAATAGGAGTATAGCCCGAATGAAAAACATTCGGGCTATACTTTTTTAGAGATCATTCTAAAATTTGTAGGTTATACCTGCACCCAGGATTTGTTTAACCTGTAAAGCCGGTCTTTCTGACCCCGGAGCTCCGTTATCTTTTGGAATAAGGGTATTGTCATCGTATATCAGTTGTACACCTGCATTGACTGTGATCCATTTGTTCACTTTCATCACGAGATTTGCCGTGTAATCGACATCTACATTCTGCGGGTCTTCCAGATAATTGGAATAGAGCTTAAGAATATTTTCAAAGGTTATATTTTCCATGATCTCCTTTTTGTAATATGCATCCAGAGAAGCACCAAATTCAAAACGAGATTTTTTGCCCGGATCTACACCGAAGGCACCTATATTCGAGAGGGAATCATTAGTCACAAATACGAAACGTGCTGCTGCAGGAGAGATGTTTATTTTGAAATTGTCAGACTCCTTATAAGCCATACCGGGACCAAAACTCAGATAAGCGGGAGCAAAGGCTGTTGATAATAATGTCCTGGCATTGTTGCTGTCATACTTATACCCTTTGGCAAACTGTGTGTTGAAATTCATAAAGAAAGTATAAAGCCACCTTTCCTTTGCCTGATAACCTAATAAACTGCTGATCGCAAAACGGTCATCATTCTTTCTCCAGTCTGTTTCTTTCTGAAAAGTCTGTCCGTAAGCAGCTAATACTTTGTTGTCCCAACTCCATCTGTCTTTTTTGTAGTTGAAGTCGTAATTAAAGATCAGGTTTCCTGCAAAAGAATTGACACCACCTGCAGCCCAATTTGAGAAGGAACTCTGATTAATCAGAAAAGTGTTTTCTCCTTTAATCGTCCATAATCTGGTTGAATCTGCACCTTCCTGTTGTGCATAAGTTGCGATGGAGAAAGCTGACAAAAGCAGCATGATTGTAAGTTTTAATTTCTTCATATTGCAAGATTAATTTCTTAATAACTTAATTAAGAATAAAGATAGTGATTTGATTCACTTTTATGTAATGAAAAAAACGCTGCGCTGTGTATCTTTGGCAAGAGGAAGTACAGTGAATATTTTATTGAAATCTCCTGCTGAGATGAATTTTTTACATCTCCTTTTAAAGAAAATTAAATACGGATGAAAATTACATTGATCTGCGTTGGTAAGACAGATGAAAAATATCTGAATGAGGGTATTGAGAAGTATACAAGCCGGTTGAAGCATTATATTACTTTTGGAATAGTGATTATCCCGGATCTCAAAAACAGTAAGAATATGAGTCAGGCACAACAAAAGGAAAAGGAAGCTGCTCTGATTCTGAAACATATCAGTCCGCAGGATACTGTCGTACTACTGGATGAGTATGGAAAGGAATACCGATCTGTGGATTTTTCCCGTTATCTCGAAAAGAATATGCTCAACAGTACCCAGCACCTGGTTTTTGTGATTGGAGGACCATATGGGTTTGATCAGACCATTTACGACCGGTCGGTACAGAAGTTATCGCTGTCCAAGATGACTTTCTCTCATCAGATGATCCGGTTATTTTTTGTAGAGCAGGTATATCGTGCTTTTTCCATTTTGAAAGGAGAACCCTATCATCATGAATAGTCATAAAAATTGTGTAAATTGTAGTGAATTTGCATCTAAATAATAAAGGAGGAAATATGAGAATGCAAAAAAGAGATTATCACTTTAAAAGTGATTCAGCGTATAACGAAGGTAAAAGAGCAAAGATCATGATTGCTATAGGGATGGCGTTAGTAATTGCTTTATACTTTATATTCAAATAGGGATAAAGTGAATTAAAAATAGATAAGGCGATACGGGGAGTATCGCCTTAAAATCACACTAACTATTAAAAAACCTATAGGACTAGGAATTTTCTATACCAAAAATACTGATTTTTATTCAAAATCAAATTATAATTGTAAAAAGAGTCCATAGTATTATTTAATGTGTGTATTTTATTTTGTGCTTGTACATTTAAGGATTTGATTTTTAAATATTTGTGTATTTTTGTGTGTTAACATATAATCAAATATATGCAGTATTAAATTATCTGAATCTTTTATTTATTAAAAAATCCGGCTTTTGAGGTATTCTTGCCATGCTACCTGATCAGTTTTGAATGTAAGTTCAGATAATTTTACCTGATTCACAGGTACCAGTCTGAAAGCCTGAAGCTTTTCTCCGGCCTCATCTTTATCAAAATCAAAAACTTTTTCCTTTATACTGACGTTAAGTGGCTGATTAGCCTTAACCAGATAATAGATACTAATAATCTGACTATCATTAAAACTGGATTTCTCCCAAAAATCTGTTGTATAAATATGCTTTACAACATCTACAGAGAGTCCGCACTCTTCCTCATATTCTCTTTTGAGTGCGTCTATCAGTCCTTCTCCATACTCTAATCCTCCTCCCGGAAATTTGGTGAAAGACACACTTTCAGTTTTTTCATCACTGATCAATACTTCATCATGTTCATTGATAAGTATTCCGTACACGCGCACATTAAAAGGATACATGTTATTCTGTTTGTTAGGATTTTTCTACAAAGGCTGGAAGCCATTCTCTATACTCATCTCGTCCAGACCCATAAAGGAATAATGACGGGGAAGAAACCATACTATTGTTGTCATTATCGCTTCAAACTCTTTCTCGGTAGCGAATTGCTTCGGAATAATGTTAAAAACCAAATCCTGTTTTACCGTTTCTTCATTTTTGTAATCACGGGCTATTAAAGCGATTTTGGGATTCTTTATACCGTTGTACACCAGATATTCACGTATATTGGCACGAAGCTGAGCCGGGAGTATGCTTTCTGAAGGTTGACCTACAAGTATCTCTTCGTCTTTGCCAATGACAGCACTTCCGTTTTGAGGAGAAAAGATACTTTCATCGGTATAGAATTCTCCGTTGAGTTTCAGATTGGTCAGATCGCCATAAGAAAATATCCAGTCCGACTGTTCGGCTCCGGCATTTATAGCGACGCCAAACCCCTGACCTAAGATGTAATCAAGTTGATTTGCGATGACGAAAGCTTTAAAATCCTGATTGGATTCAATAGTCCGTAGATTAAAATATGGAAATCCGTCAGACCCCATCATGACCTCAGGTTCGCTCAGTGTCAGATTGGCCTCGGCAACATTCGTAACAAAAGCTTCCACCCAGGCGCCGTCACGCTGTGCGATAGGAGTCTGCATCAGTGAATTAATAATGACGGTTTTTTCTAAATCGCCCAGATTATTGCCGTTTGGCTGATTCTTATGATCATTAAATAAATGAATGGTACTCATTCTATGAATATTATTACAATTATATAAAGGCCTAAAAGTAAGGAATATTGTGCTATTCTATGAAAATAGGGGAGTGCAATCTCACTTTATTTTTTTCGCTTGCTGCCCTTTCTTTTGGAATTCGATTTTAATTCCTTGTGTGCTAGCATTTTTTGCCAGCTCAGGATATAAGGATGCTCGGATAAGATAGGTATGTTTTTTTTGAGCGCAATCTGAAGTTTGATCAGATTAGGATTGTCTTCCGCATCACAAAAGGTATACGTATAGCCGTCTCTGGTCCCTCTTGCTGTACGACCAATGCGGTGCATATACTGCTCCGCTGTGTCAGGAATTTCATAATTAATGACATGATCGAGGTCATCCAGATGAAGACCCCGTGAGGCAATATCTGTAGCAACAAGAAAGTTGAAATTTCTGTTTTTAAAATCTTCAACTATTGCTGTTCGAACGGCCTGCGATTTGTCCCCGTACAATCCCTGTGCAGTGAGTCCGTGTTTTTGGAGATCACTTACAATACGATCTACACCATGTGTGGTACGCGTAAAAATTAGTGCAGCATCTATTTTATAATGATCGATAAGATACTTTATCAGATTTTTTTTATCGTTTTTATCTACAAACAACAAATACTGATGGATCTGGCTCTGCTCTGCTTCCCGGTTTTGTA
This sequence comes from Sphingobacterium spiritivorum ATCC 33861, assembly GCF_000143765.1. Classification (GTDB taxonomy): domain Bacteria; phylum Bacteroidota; class Bacteroidia; order Sphingobacteriales; family Sphingobacteriaceae; genus Sphingobacterium; species Sphingobacterium spiritivorum. Next base: position 642,352 of record NZ_GL379770.1, read on the forward strand.
CTTCAAACCGAAACGGTTGACGCAGTACTTTCGGAACAAGTTCTTCCAGTTCCTTTGGAAAAGTGGCTGAAAAAAGAAGAGTCTGCCTGCCCGCTGGAAGATGCCCCATTATACGAAACAACGCAGCTATAAAGCCCAGTTTCAACATTTCATCCGCCTCATCTATAACGACCTTCTTAAATACAGACAGATTTATAAGTTTCTGATCCATCAGATCCAGCAGCCTGCCTGGAGTAGCAACAACTATAGCCGGATCAGTCGAAAGTTCTGACGCCTGCTTTTCATATGACTGTCCTCCGAAGATGGATATGGTGTTGATATTTACCTCAGAAGGGGTGCAGTTTTTGATTCGGAGATATGTCTGCTGTGCCAGTTCCCGTGTCGGACTTAGGATCAGCGTTTTATGTTCAGATTGTTTATTTTCTGTCAAAAGATGCAAAACAGGTAGTGCAAAGGCTTCCGTTTTTCCCGTCCCTGTGGGGGATATGGCAAGGACGTCTTTCCCTTTCAAGATGTTCGGAATCACAGCTTTTTGTATCCCTGTAGGTTCTGCGATCTGAAAGGTATTGAGTTTTTCAATCAGCAGCTTTGAAAGATTTAATTCTTGAAAATTCAACTTTTTTTGTATTTTGAGATAAAACGAACAAAGATACCAAAAGAAAAATAACCACTTACTTTAAACCTGACGAATTAAAATATAAGGGTTTGTCATTTATTTGGCATACATAGGTTTTCACCATATAATTTAGGGGTGTGTTGATGGATTAAAGAATTTATTTTTAGTATTTTTGTTAAAACTGAAGAACAAAAAATGTCAGGAACCATATTACAGCATATGCAAACATACGAACCTTCGAAGCTGAGCTTTGATGATTTTAGGAAAATCATTATTGCTGATTACCGTCTGGCGGTAGAAAGCAGGTTTGTAAGTTTGTTGGGAAGAAAAGAAGTATTGACCGGAAAAGCTAAGTTTGGAATTTTCGGAGACGGTAAAGAACTTGCGCAGATTGCTTTAGCAAAAGTTTTTCGGGAAGGAGACTGGCGGTCAGGATATTATCGTGATCAGACCTTTGTATTTGCTTCCGGTATTTCTACTGTTTATCATTTCTTTTCTCAGTTGTATGCGCACCCTGATCTGGAGGCGGATCCTTCATCCGGCGGAAGACAAATGAATTGTCACTTTTCTACCCGTCAGATTGATGAAGACGGAAACTGGTTCAACCAGATGCAGCAGAAGAATTCGGCATCGGATATCTCTACTACCGGAGGGCAGATGTCCCGTATTATGGGATTGGGCTTAGCATCAAAACTGTATCGTCATAATCCGGATCTGAGCCATCTCTCTTATTTTTCGGATAAAGGTAATGAAGTGGTTTTCTGTTCTGTAGGAAATGCATCTACTTCGGAAGGCGTCTTCCTGGAAACAATAAATGCGGCTGGTGTCAACCAGATACCTGTTGTGATTTCTGTATGGGACGATGGCTATGGTATATCAGTGCCTAATGAAGTGCAAACTACAAAAGGAGATATTTCGGAAGTGCTGAAAGGATTCCAACGTCAGGAAGGTGATACAACTGGTTTTGAAATCTTTAAAGTGAACGGATGGGATTATGCCGGTCTGGTCGAGACTTATGAGCAGGCTGTACGTTTTGCAAGGGAAGAACATGTTCCTTGCCTGGTTCATGTGACAGAATTGACACAACCTCAGGGACACTCTACCAGTGGATCCCACGAACGCTATAAATCTGCTGAACGGTTGCAGTGGGAGCATGATTTTGACTGTAATGTAAAAATGAGACAATGGATTCTGGAGTCTGATATGGCTACAGAAGAAGAACTGAACCAGATTGAAGCAGAAGCTAAAGAATATGTCCGCACGGAACAGCGAAGAGCGTGGACAGATTATCATAAAACTATTAACGGAGACCTTGAACAGGCAATAAATCTGTTGGAACGGATAGCGTCTCCTTTGGTAGAAATGCCTTTAAAAACATTAAAATCATTGCCCGAACCCTCTTTTAAAGAAGTGTATGTCAATGTACGAAGAGCAATCCGTGAACTCAGAGGCGTACAGGTTAAAGGCAAGCAGGACTTGATGAACTGGTATCATGCACAGCAACGCGTGAATGAAAACCGGTTTAACGATTTTCTGTTTACGGATACTCCTGATTCTCCATTAAATGTAGAGGTTATTCCTGCACAATATGATGAAGAAACACGGATTGTAGATGGCAGGGAAGTACTGAATGCCTGTTTTGATGCTAATTTCTCCAGAGATGAACGATTGGTCGCATTTGGAGAAGATGTAGGAAAAATAGGAGATGTAAATCAGGGATTTGCGGGACTTCAGCAAAAGTTCGGCGAACTGCGGATATTCGATACGGGTATCCGGGAATCTGCTATTATCGGCAAAGGACTGGGACTCTCTCTGAGAGGGCTGCGCCCGATTGCAGAAATTCAGTATCTGGATTATCTTATTTATGCGTTACCGATTCTGAGTGATGACCTGGCCAGTCTGAGTTATCGTACCAAAGCGGGACAGAAAGCTCCGGTCATAGTGCGTACACGCGGACACAGGCTAGAAGGAATCTGGCATTCCGGTTCACCGATGACAGTGTTACTGGGAGCTTTGAGAGGATTGCATATTTGTGTTCCAAGAAATATGACTCAGGCAGCAGGTATGTACAATACACTGCTGAGAGGGGACGAGCCGGCTGTGGTCGTGGAATGTCTTAACGGATATCGCCTCAAAGAAAAAATGCCAAAGAATATTGGTGAATTTACAGTTCCTTTAGGTATAGCTGAAGTAGTCAAAGAGGGAGTAGATCTGACTGTAGTTTCCTACGGATCCACGCTGAGAGTTGTTCAGGAAGCAGCGATTGAGCTTGAAAAACTGGGAATTAATATAGAAATTGTAGATATCCAATGTCTGTATCCGCTGGATCGGACGGAAATATGTAAATTGTCTTTAGATAAAACCAACAGATTATTGGTGGTAGATGAGGATGTTCCTGGAGGTGCTTCCGCGTATATTTTACAACATATACTGGAAAACCAGAAAGGATATTATGTATTGGATGGTCAGCCTCGCACTCTGACTGCAAAGGCTCATCGTCCTCCGTACGGATCAGACGGGGATTACTTTACTAAACCATCTGCTGATGATGTGATTGAAATCGTCTATGAGATGATGAATGATGCTAATCCGGAAAAGTATCCTGCACTCTATTAGGCAGTTAGCAGGATACCTTAATTTTTTATCCTCTAAAAGATACTTGCAGCCCCGATAATGGCTGCTTTTTCATCCAGATTACTTCTGCCAATGGTATAGGCACTAAATTCTTCGGTACGGTAAGATGTTATAATATCCAATGCCTTCGCAATATTTCCGCCTATTATATAATGTGTACAGTTATATTTTTCGCTGAAAAATTTCAAAAAGTCCAGTAACTGCGCACTGTATTCCTGAATAAGCGTAGCAAACTCTGCTTCGTCCTGATGTTGCTCCAGAATCTCTTTCAGACCCTCGGCCTTATTTCCGGTCAACTCTTCAAATCTTCTCGTGAACCAACGCGTTACCAGGTATTCTTCGAAAATAGAATCTCTGTATGCTGTGTTCCAAAGATCCGCATCAAACGCTTTATTGCCATTACTCCATACCGCACTTCCTAATCCTGTACCCAGAGTAATACCCAGTATTTTTTCCTCATTATCAAGTTTGGAAGCAAATATTTCGCCTTGCAGAAATGCGGCTGCATCATTAATATATCTGATCTCGATGGAGGAGTTGCCCATAGCCTCACGAATACCCGCAGAAGTATCCAGCTGAAATAAGCTGTCATATTTGTCCTGATTGTGCATCAGTGAAATTCCTTTTTCATAATCAAAGGGACCCGGCATGGCGATACCAAGCTGTTTAATTTCTTCAGGAGATTTTGTTATTGTCTCTTTAAGATTGGAAGCCCAGTTTTGAAAAATCGATTTAGCATCCGAGGAAGAATCAACACGATTGCGTGTAACACTTTCAAATAGAATGGACCAGTCAGCTGTATCGACGATAGCTGAGGTAATATGAGAGCCTCCGATATCGGAGGCTAAAATGTATCGTTTAGAAACGGGCATTCGAATAACTTTTTTGTCTTAATAAATGGTCTGTAATCACGAGTGCTGCCATAGCTTCTACTATAACTACTGCACGCGGTACTACACAAGGGTCATGTCTTCCTTTGCCTGAAATACTTACAGACTCTCCTTCGGTATTAACCGTTTCCTGATCTCTCATAATAGTGGCAACGGGTTTAAATGCTGTACGGAATGTAATGTCCATTCCATTGGAGATACCCCCCTGAATACCCCCTGAAAAATTTGTAATTGTATGTACATGCTCCAGATCCTGATCTTCGGTCAGAAAAATGTCGTTATGTTCAGATCCTATCATTTGTGAGCCTTCAAATCCGGACCCGTATTCAAATCCGTGTACGGCATTGATGCTCATCATCGCTTTGGCCAGATCAGCGTGCAATTTGTCAAATACAGGCTCGCCTAATCCGGTAGGTACATTGCGGATGACTGTTGAAATTTTTCCTCCTACTGTGTCTCCTGCTTTACGGATGCCGTCAATAAATGAAATCATTTCATTGGCTGTAGCGGGATCTACACATCTCACAATGTTATTTTCGCGTTGTTCCAGCAGTGTAGACAGATCGCTGTGATCAAGATTCGGCGCATCAATCTTTCCTACGGAAGAGACGTGTGCAAATATCTCAATGCCAAGTTGTTTTAAGAATAATTTGGCTACAGCACCGGCTGCTACTCTTGCGGCAGTTTCCCGTGCGGATGAACGACCGCCACCGCGATAATCACGATTACCGTATTTCATATGATACGTGTAGTCGGCGTGAGAAGGCCTGAATTTATTCTGTATGTGAGAATAGTCTTTAGATCGCTGGTCTTCATTGGGAATGACCAGAGCAATTGGGGTACCGGTTGATTTTCCTTCAAATACACCTGAAAGAATTTTTGCAGTATCACTTTCTTTGCGTTGAGTTGTAATCTTGGATTGTCCGGGTTTTCTTTTATCCAATTCCGATTGGATGAAAGTCTCATCGATTTCGATATTTGACGGACAACCGTCAATAATCACACCGATCGCTTCGCCATGTGATTCCCCGAAAGTCGTAATCCTGAATACTTCTCCAAATGAATTTCCTGCCATAAAGTTTAATAATGTATTAGCAAAGCGTAAAGATATAGAATAAGACCATAATATTATGGTCTTATTCTATTTTATCTATGCAGTAATGGTAAAATTTTGATTTTTTAGGTGATCCCAGAATTCGGGATATGATTTTTCGACTACCATATGGTCTTCTATATGAATCTGATCAAATACTAGGGCCAGCGGAGCGAATGCCATAGCCATACGATGATCTTCATATGTCCTGATTGTTATGTGTTCAGGTTTGAAGACATTGGAAGTCTTCAGGTGGTATATTCCATTATCTTCTAATAGTAATGCCCCGAATTTGCCAATCTCATTCTGAAGAGCAGCAATACGGTCTGTTTCTTTGATTTTGAGTGTTTCCAGACCGGTAAATGAAATGTCGCGTTTCAATGCGGCTGCACATACAATGACTGTCTGAGCCAGGTCGGGACATTCTTTGAAGTCAAAAAGAGTCTGATCAGAATCAACTGCTGACTTGTGAAGATGGAGCCCGTCCTGTTCAAAAGAAGAACGTACGCCGAAGTGTGTCATTATATCTACTATTGCGCTGTCTCCCTGCAGGCTGTTCTGCTTCAATCCGGGAAGCACAATATGTCCGTCTTCGGATAGCGCCACTATTGCATACCAATAGGATGCAGCACTCCAGTCCGGTTCTATATACAAAGTAGCTTCTTTTGTTTCCTGAGGAGCTATCTCAATCGCATTTTCACTCCAAGTGTGAGATATACCCGCTTCTTTGAGCATATCTAATGTCATCGATACATAAGGTCTTGATGTCAGTTCTCCTTCAATATGTAGTGTAAGACCTTTTTTCAATGCTGCTGCGATCAGTAACAGCGAAGAAATATACTGGCTGCTTATGTTACCTTTTATAGAAACTTCATTTTTATTCTGAAACATTCCTCCTTCTATTTTCAAAGGGGGATATCCTGCTTTCTTCTCATAATGTATATCTGCACCTAATGTTTTTAATGCATCAACGAGAATACCGATAGGACGCTGTTGCATCCGCTCTGTACCTGTAAGGATAAAATTGCCTTTTACTAAGTTGAGATAGGATGTCAAAAAACGCATTGCTGTACCTGCGGGTCCGATGTTGATTGTTTGGGTTTCGGGTTGTGGTTCAGCAGCGATCTTTAAAGCACGCTGCATAATCACGGTGTCATCTGCATTCGAAAGATTTTCGATATGGACATTACCTTTACTCAGTGCCTGGATAATGAGGGCACGGTTGCTCTCAGATTTAGAACCTGTGAGCTGTACCGTACCTTTTATTGTTTTACCTGGATGGCTTAATGCAATGCTAGAATGCTCCATTACGCCTCCGTAGCTGGTGTGTTGTTCATTACTTCATTTTGCCTGCGGATAGACTCATTGTGTAACAGTTCTAAGAATTTTACCGTAAAATCCTGATCTAAGTTTAATGCATTGGCTAATTTTGCACGTTTTTGGACAATTTCATCCCAACGCGAAACTTGTAAGATAGTTACATTATTATCCCGTTTGTATTCACCGATTTTCTCAGCAATTTTCATACGGTCTCCGATTTGCTGGATTATCCTGTCATCCAGTTTGTCGATTTCAGCACGTAGTTCAGAAAGTTTATCTTCGAAAGCAGGGTTATCGGATTCCGGACGACGTAAAGATAGATGGCCTACCAGTTCAGCCAAAGCTGCAGGAGTAAGTTGTTGTTTTGCGTCTGTCCATGCTACTGAAGGATCGATGTGTGATTCGATGATTAATCCCTGCATATCCATATCCATTGCTTTTTGTGCTATGTACGGGATCAGTTCACGATTTCCGCAGATATGACTTGGATCGTTGATAACCGGAAGATCAGGAATTAAGGTTTTAAGCTGAATAGCCAGATCCCACATTGGTTCATTTCTGAATGCTGTCTTCTCATAGGAAGAGAATCCTCTGTGAATAGCGGCTAATTTTTTAATACCTGCACGGTTGATACGCTCTAATGCACCTACCCATAAAGAAAGATCCGGATTCACAGGGTTTTTAACTAATACAGGTACATCAACACCTTGTAAAGCATCTGCTATTTCCTGCACAGTGAACGGGTTTGCTGTAGAGCGGGCACCAATCCAAAGGATATCTACTCCTGCAGCTAAAGCTTCTTCCACGTGTTTAGCGGTTGCAACTTCTGTAGCCGTCAATAATCCTGTTTCTTCTTTTGCTCTTTTTAACCACTCCAGGCCAATACTTCCTATACCTTCGAATTCTCCCGGACGGGTACGAGGCTTCCAGATTCCGGCACGTAATACATTTACTTTGCCAGTATTTGCCAAAAGGTGAGCTGTAGAAACCAGTTGTTCTTCAGTCTCTGCACTACAAGGGCCTCCGATGATCAATGGTCTGTCTCCTGTATCTAACCAGGATTTTAGCGGAAGGATGTCTAATGTGTGTTTCATTTTATTGCGTATTTTATATTTTCAGTTTATTAATTACAATTTCTCATTTTTAATGTATTCACCCATGATACTGAAGTTGACAGTATGCTTCAGTACTTTGCGGATAGCCGCATCGTATTCGGATTGTTTTTTCCATTCGACATCTACATAAAAATCATAGTCATTACGACGTCCTACGACGGGCATAGACTGGATCTTTGTCAGATTGACATTTTGCTCTGCAAAACATTGAAGTACATTGGCCAGTGCGCCTACTGCATTGCCGGTTTGGAAAGATAAAGATGCCTTGTTCGCATTTTTCTGTTCGACAACTTCATCTGCCAGAATCAGAAAACGTGTTGCGTTCTTTTTGTTCGTTTCAATTCTGCGTTCAATAATTTCAAGACCGTAGAGTTTAGCTGCAAGTTCCCCGGCAATCGCTGCTGTGGAGGTCAGCTTTTCATCTGCTATCTTCTTTGCTGCAGCTGCTGTATCTGTGAACTCTTTCACCAGAAAATGCGGATGATCTTCCAAAAAGGCATCACACTGACGGATAGCAATGGGATGAGATTCTACAATCTTGATATCTGCTAATTTTACTCCCGGCATCGCTAGCAAGTGCTGTTGGATGTGCAGATATACTTCACCTACAATATGAAAGCGGTAGTCACGCAACAGATTGTAATTCTGGAGAATGCTTCCGGCAATTGAATTCTCTATGGCCATGACCACATAATCTGCCTTTTTCTGTTTCAGAATATCGCAGGTCTTTTTAAAAGAATCGCATTCGACAATTTCTATATCATTGCCAAAATATTTGAAGGCTGCTTCTTCGTGAAAAGAGGCCTTTGCCCCCTGTATTGCAATTTTTAAGCTCATTTTTATCGTTAACTTTCCAAAAAAAGAGGGTCCCGAATATTTCCGGGACCCTCTATATATCTGTATAACTTATATCTATATACTAGTCCCTGCTCTTATTGCTAAAATAAAAGAAACCAAAAAATAGATATGTGTTATTATGTTTCATTGTCTGTGTCTCGTGTTTGACATTTCAAATGTACGGCAAAAAATTAAAAATCCAAATAAAATTTAAAATTTATTGTTTTTTTTTAGTCATTATAGATGTGTTTTTGTGCTGATTTTTAGGTGTAAAAAATGGCTGATATTAGTGTTAATTATGTGTGAGTTTTATATTAAAAATACTTCTTTTGTTTTGTTTTTTTATTTAATAAAACATTTGTATTCAATTATTTATGTTTTTTATTTACTTAAATTAATGGTTACATATTTGGTCTTTTTTTTACATTATTTGTTGCTTTTTTTTTGTTGAAATATATAGTATTTTTTTTGTATTTTTTTATTAAAAATATGTGTTTTTTGGATGGTTATTTTGTTTGGAATTATACTTTTCATTTAATTATTTTGGTTTTATTAATTTTGCAGCTTCCCTTTTATAATTTATATGAAGATACTTTTGAGGTGTTTACCTCTGTTTTTTATTGCTTTTACTTCTTTTAAAGATCCGTCTAAAAGATTAGAAACTGTACCTGATCACAGTTATATAGTGCGCAGGGTGATTGATGGAGATACCTTTGTGATTGAGGACGGATCTTCCAAAGGAACGAAAGTGAGGTTTATAGGTATAGATGCTCCTGAATCCCGAAATACAGGGCGAAAACTGATTGGTTATTTCGGAGCCGAATCCAAAAAATATTTAACAGAACGTTTAAAGAATAAGCATGTTAGTCTTACTTTTGATGTTGCAAAGCGGGATCGGTATGGCCGCCTGCTGGCTTATGTATATATCGATAGTATATTGTTAAATGCAGAACTTGTGGAAAAGGGGTATTCGGTAACGATGACAGTTCCTCCAAATGTGAAATATGCCGCATATTTCAGAGAACTGGAGGGGAAAGCCCGATTGCACAAAGCCGGACTCTGGAAATAGAAGAATATGATATTTGTCTTTTTAAGTGTTATCTGCAGTGTATTAGTCGCCATTTGTATTAAATGGGCAAAAAGCAGAGGTATCAATCATTTACAGTTAGTATTGTGGAATTATCCTGTCGCTCTGTTGATGACATGGGTATTTCTAAATCCCGGGCCTGTAAGGTGGGATAACCCTATTCTTCCCTGGAATCTGTATTTGCCCTTAGGTATACTGTTGCCTGCCTTGTTTCTGATCATTGCGCTTTCTATAGAATACAGTGGTATTGTAAAGACAGAAGTTGCCCAAAGGCTTTCCCTGTTTATTCCGCTTACTGCTGCTTTTCTGTTATTTGGAGAGCGTATTGAGTCCGGTAAAATAACAGGACTTGCAGTAGGAGTTGTAGCTATCATCTGTTCGATCGGATGGAGTAAAGGTGGAGAGAAATCGGGAAAACCGACTTCTTCTATAATATATCCGGCTATCGTATTTATTGGGATGGGATGTATTGATGTGCTTTTCAAACAAGTGGCGCAGCATAAAGAGATTCCCTATACGGCTTCCATGCTGATCATTTTTGCTCTGGCATTGTTGGTGGCATGTGCATGTTTGTTTTATCTGTTGTTTTGGAAAAAGCAAAAGTTTGATGTACAGTCCATGTTTGGCGGGTTGGTGTTGGGAGTTTTCAATTTCGGAAACATTATGTTTTATATGAAAGCACATCGCGCTATTCCGGAGAATCCATCTATAGTATTTACTTCTATGAATATCGGGGTGATTGCTTTCGGAGCATTAGCCGGTATCTTTTTATTTAATGAAAAATTGTCTATATTGAATAAGGCTGGACTTGGTCTGGCTGTAATTTCTGTTTTATTAATTGCTTATCTGTGAGTTTATTTGAAGATACTTATCGTACTATTGAAACACCCTCCGAAGGAATTTTTCGGGACAAAGGGAGTAAATTTATTGCTTATGCCTATCCGTTCAGAGATGAAGCTGCATTGAAAACTATAATTCAGGAATTAAAGGATTTACATCCCAAAGCGAGACATCATTGCTGGGCTTATCGTTTGACACCAGACCGTGCAGTATTTCGCGTAAATGATGACGGAGAGCCTTCCGGTACAGCAGGCAGACCTATTCTCAATGTGTTGCTTTCTCAGGATGTGACAAATATCCTGATTGTAGTGGTACGTTATTTCGGAGGCACCCTGTTAGGTGTTCCCGGATTGATTAATGCCTACAAGACAGCTGCACAGGAAGCTTTGGCAAGTTCGGTTATTGTGGAACGCACCGTGAATGATGTGTATAGTGTGTCCTTTGAATATCTGCAGATGAACGATGTAATGCGGGTAGTGAAAGAGGAAGAGTTGACCATGCTGAAGCAGGAATTTGATAATAGCTGTTATATGGAGCTGGAAATCAGAAAAATGCAGGTCAATACGGTTGTGCAAAAAATGAATGCAATAGAAGGAGTACGTCTTAATTACTTAAAAACAATATGATCCCAGCATCTGAACTTATTATAAATACAGATGGAAGTATTTACCATCTGAATATTATGCCGGAAGATCTGGCAAATACTGTCATCACAGTGGGTGACCCGGACAGAGTCGCAGAAGTGTCTAAATATTTTGACCATATAGAACTTAAGAAAGGTAAACGGGAATTTATCACGCATACAGGTACGGTTCGTGGGAAAAGAATTTCTGTCATCTCTACAGGTATTGGCACCGATAATATTGATATTGTACTGAATGAACTGGATGCATTGGTTAATATTGATTTTCAATCAAGAGAACCGAAGTCAGATATGATCAGTCTGGATATTATTCGTGTAGGTACTTCCGGAGCTGTACAGGCAGATTTGCCTATGGGAACAATACTCGCTTCTGAAGTCGGGATTGGTTTTGATGCTTTGATGCAATATTATAAGCGAACGCTTTCTGCTTTGGAAACAGAAATTCAACAGGAAATCGGGCAACAGTTTCCGGACCTGCATTTTCAACCTTATGTGGCGCAGGCGAGTGATAAATTATTGAAACAGTTTGCTTCTGATCTTCCGAAAGGAATGACTGCCACTGCTCCCGGGTTCTACGGTCCTCAGGGAAGAGCATTGAGGACGCAGAATGTTTACCCTGATTTTATAAACAAGATCAACCGGTTCAGAGTGGGTGACAGAAGGATTACGAATCTGGAGATGGAAACAGCAGGAATATATGCAATGGCTGCGGCTTTGGGGCATCATGCATTGTCCATCAATGCCATATTAGCCAGTCGTGTGAGCGCTACATTCAGCCCTGAACCGCAAAAGATAGTGGAAAAAGCTATCCAATATGTTCTGGAAAGGATATAATATAGCTGATTTACTCCTTTTAAACCAGTGCTTTTTCTTTCCAGGGAGAAAAAGGGCGGAGAGATGTGGCATTCTGATTTTACTGTTGAAAGGAGTGTGTTTTACAAATCCTTTCGGTAAAATATTAGGTGTGGTCTGGATTAATAACAGGTCATCTGTTGGCGTTTCCGCTAACAGTATATTCTATTTAAATCTTTAAATTAAGCTACACCTTTTCTGTTTGCATCAAACTTGAGCATGATAAACAGGAGTATGGTGAAGCTCCACAGGGAGGATCCTCCGTAACTGATAAATGGTAAGGGAATCCCGATAACAGGAACTATACCTATCGTCATACCGATGTTGATAAAGACGTGAAAGAACAGAATAGATGCTACTCCATAGGCATATATCCGTGCAAAGGCAGATCGCTGTCGTTCGGCTATATTGACGATACGAACCAATAAGGTCATATAAACAGCTATAAGGATCGTACTTCCGACAAATCCCCACTCTTCACCTATGGTACAGAAAATAAAATCGGTACTCTGTTCAGGAACAAAGTTATATTTAGTCTGTGTTCCCTGTAAATATCCTTTACCCAGCAATTGACCTGATCCTATAGCGATCATGGATTGATTGAGGTTGTAACCCTGACCTTTCGGGTCATCCATTTTACCTAAAATGATATCAATACGGTTACGTTGATGCTGTTGTAAAATATGTTCGTATGCAAAATCCACACATAGTATGTATGCAGTGGAGACGACAAAGAGTATAGAAATATTAATGAGATATTTTCGTCTTTTTCTAAGGCTGAAGGCAAAGAATCCGCAGATTGCCAGTAAAGAGCCTATCAGTATCCATTGGTTTACCAATAGTGCAAGTACAAACAGTAAGATACACATTCCAATAAACAGCAGGAAGCCGGTGTTGACATATCCTTCACGGTAGAAGACAAATATTAAAGAAAAGAAAGCTAACGCAGATCCTGTATCCGGCTGGAGCATAACCAGCAAAACCGGAAACAATACAATTCCGGCACCTATAGCCAGAGTTTTCATGGTAGGAGCTTTATTGCTCTGACTGCTGAGGTAATAAGCCAGTAACAGACAGGTCGCCAGTTTTCCAAATTCAGAAGGCTGCAGCCTGAAACTTCCAAGCGGTATCCAGGCCTGATTACCACCTACATTTCGCCCTACGACCAGTACGGCTATAAGTAGGAGGGTAACGATTATGTAGATAACCGGAGCGGAAGAGCTGAAGAACTTAGCATCAATAATCAAAATACTGATTCCGATAATGATAGCCGAGAAGATATAAATGGACTGTTTGCCGTAGTTAGTCTGCAGGTTGAACAATTCCGGATGTTCCGGATCAAAGACGGCAGCATGAATATTGAACCAGCCAATAAGACAGAGAGTTAGCCATAACAAGATTGTTAACCAATCGATTCTCCCGAAGAAGGATTTTTGCTTAACATTATTCATATCTTTTCTTTATTTGGCTATGGTGAACTAATACTGATTTTCTGTCGTCTTTTATTGCTGCAGTCTGCTGTACTGTTTTTGCCTTTGTTTTTGTACTGTCTTTTTTCACGTCCTCTTTCTTCGGTTTCGGAATTTCTTTTTTTGGCATGAAGCTCGCATTATAGATACGGTCCTGAATATACTTAGGCATAGTGATGGTATCCTTGACATATTTTTCAACCATCATACTGGCAATAGGTCCTGCCCATACACCGCCGTAACCAGCATTTTCAACAAATACTGCAATTGCGATTTTTGGATTTTCACGTGGCGCAAACGCAAAGAATACCGCATGGTTTTCACCGTGTGGATTTTGGGCAGTTCCTGTTTTTCCACACATTTCTATTCCATTAATTCTATTGGAATATGCTGTACCTCCCGGAGAGTTCACGGCCTGGCTCAACCCTTCTATGACCATCTGATAGTATTTCGCATCTACTCCGGCAGAAATTTTTTCTGTAAACTCTTCTTTCAGGATTTTTTTGTCTCCTATTCCTTTAATCAGGTGAGGACGGTAATAAAACCCTCTGTTGGCAACAATAGCCATGATATTTGCCATCTGCAAAGGAGTAATACCCATTTCACCTTGTCCGATGGATAAGGAAATGTTGAATGAGGATCTCCATTTGTCATTACCATAACGTTTCGTATAAAAGTCTGAAGTAGGTAACAGACCTGGTTTTTCTCCCGGTAAATCGATTCCTAATTTATGACCTATCCCAAATTTCATAGTAGCCTCTCTCCACAGATCATATGCTTTGGGTCCGGAAAGTCCTCTTGAGTCTATCATCCGGGCATATGTGTATCCGTAGTAAGTATTGCAGGAGCGTTGTATAGATTTGACAAGACTGGTTGGTCCATCTACGTGCGTACAACGCATAAATCCGCGTCCTCCTCCGTAGCTGTATCCTCCGGGACAATTAAATACAGTGTGTGTATCTATCATACCAGCCTGTTGTGCTGTCAGGGCTGAAACGACCTTAAATACTGATCCCGGTGGATAAGAAGCCTGAATAGGCCGGTTAAACATGGGTTTGGTCGGATCATTCAGCAATTTCATATAATTGTTGCCTCTTTGTCTCCCTACCATCAGGTTGGGGTCATAACTCGGGCTACTTACATAAGCCAGTATTTCTCCGGTAGAAGGCTCGATCGCAACAATGGAACCGAGCTTATTCTTCATTAATTTTTCACCCAGGATCTGCAGTTCTTTATCCAGCGAGGAGATCAATCCGTCTCCGGCTACGGCAAGTGTGTCATACTTCCCTTCCATAAAGACTCCTTTTGGTCTGTTGAGTGCATCGACCATAAGATTTTTAACCCCTCTTTTGCCTCTTAGAAGATCTTCATATGCACGTTCTACTCCACTGGCACCAATATAATCCCCGGGTCTGTAAAAACCATTTGATTTTTCAATGTCGCGATCTCTTACTTCTTCAATATAGCCGAGGAACTGTGCTGCAAGACTGTCCGGATAACTGCGGACAGTACGATTCTGTACATAGAATCCTCTGAATTTGTACAGATGTTCCTGAAGACGTGCATAGGTCGTCGCCGAAAGTTGTTTTTCAAATTGAGAAGCTCTGAATGGAGAATGCGCACGTGCTTTGGCCATTCTGCTGTCAAAGCCGGCTTTATCAATATCTATTAGTGAACAGAGTAAAGCGGTGTCTATATCTTTCACTTCTTTTGGGGTGACCAGCAGATCATAGACAGGTTCATTCTGTACCATTACCTTACCGTTACGGTCTAAGATGACCCCACGGGCAGGATATACAATGACTTTTCTCAGGACATTGTTATTAGCAGACAGAAGATAAGTGTCGTCAATGATTTGAAGATAAAAAAGTCGAGCAATCAGTATAATGGCAACGGCAATAAATATCCCTTGAATGACGTATTTACGAGCAAAAAAACTGTTCATAAACCGGAGGTTTCCTTCGTTATTAGAAAAATGTACAGAATTGATTATGCATTATAACGGGTCTTCTTTCTAAAGAATAATAGCCCGGATAATAGGATGATAACCAGTGTAAAGATACAACTTAATCCGATACTTAAGAGTGTATATTGAAATTGGTAGAATGAAAATACTTCTAATATATACAATACCGTATGGTGGACTAAGATGCCGAAAAATGTATAGGAAAGGAACCATTTAAATCCCATTTCTCCTAATGAAGGGGTAAGGTAGGATTCTTTCATATCCACTTCCAGTGTGATGTTGTGAAAAAAGATCCTATACCAGGCTAATGCTACACATGCAGCAGCATGTACGCCCAGTGAATCATAAAATACGTCTATTGTCAGGCCGGTAAGAAAGGCTAATACGTATAATAATAAATTGGGAAGACCGATAGGTAAAAGAAAGATAATAAGGATGTAAGGGAAGGGGCTGGCGAGATTGTAATAACCAATATTCTTGAACAGGAAAACCTGTAAAAGAATAAGGACCACAAAACGTAAAAAATTAATTAAAACCGTTCTACCCATTGTCGTTATTAGTTTCTTCTAAAAGTCTTTTTTCTTCAGCCATTTTATCTTTAAGAATATACACATGCTGAAGATTTGAAAAATTGGTGGAAAGCAAAAGTCTCAGATCCAGAAAACTTTCGCCGGAAGTAATGCCTGTCTCTACGATTCGGCCAACCTGTATTCCCTTTGGAAAAATTGAAAAACCGGAAGTGTATACCTGTTCTCCTTTGGCGACTTTGACATGATTAGGAATATCACGTACCATAGCATAGCGTGAATCTCTGTTGTTGCCCCACATTAAAGATCCGAATACTTCTGATTTGCCGAGGGTAACGGAGATACGTGTGTCCGGATGCAGCAGAGACTGCACAGTACAGAAGTCTTTTGATACATTCAGTACAATACCCACAACACCATTGGATGTGATAACTCCCATGTCTTTTTCTACTCCGTCTTTAGAACCTTTATCCAGCGTTAGATAATTGCTTTTCTGATGAATGCTATTGTTAGCTACATTGGCAACAATAAACTGATAACGTCCTTCTTCTATGCTGTCAACCAGACGTACGCTGTCGGAGCTGTCTTTTACAGTATAACGTTGCAGCTGGTTATGAAGGATCGCATTTTCCTTAACGAGCTGTTCATTGGCATCAGCGAGTGCAAGGTAGCTTTTCCAGGAGTTAACCTTTGCATACATATTGCCGATCACGACATTGGAAGAATTAAAGGCTGTAGCGCGTTGGAAAGTGTTGTTTTTAACAACAAGTATTACGGAAAAGACAAAAAACAGGACAAACCAAAAAAAGGCGTTATATCTGATTAAGAATAACCAAAGGTTTCTCATGTTATTGCTGGTGTTTTTTAACAACTACGCGATATAGCAGGGTATTCCTGTCTATATCGCGTAGCTGGAATTGATGTTCAAAGAATTACTGCATTAAAAACTTGAATTTACCAATGTTTTTCAATGCTGTGCCTGTACCACGTACAACAGCACGAAGAGGATCTTCTGCTACGTGAACAGGAAGTTTTGTTTTAGCCTGAATACGTTTATCCAAACCTCTTAGTAATGCACCTCCTCCGGTCAGGTAGATACCTGTCTGATAGATATCTGCTGATAATTCGGGTGGAGTTATTTCCAATGCTTTCAGGATTGCTTCTTCAATCTTCGAAATAGATTTATCCAGACAGTGCGCAATTTCCGTATAGGAAACGGTGATCTGCTTAGGAATACCTGTCATCAGGTCACGTCCCTGTACTGCAAAATCTTCAGGTGGCTCCTGCAACTCAGGAAGAGCAGCTCCAACTTCAATTTTGATTTTCTCGGCCGTACGGTCACCGATCATAATATTGTGTTGTCTTCTGATGTATTGTACAATATCAGAATCAAAATTATCTCCGGCAACACGGATAGACTGATCACAAACGATACCTGATAATGCGATGACCGCAATTTCTGTCGTACCACCACCGATATCGATGATCATATTTCCAACCGGTTCTTCTACATCGATACCGATACCAACGGCTGCTGCCATAGGTTCGTGAATCAGGTACACTTCTTTTGCTCCTGCAATTTCTGCAGAATCTCTTACAGCACGCTTCTCGACTTCTGT
Organism: Sphingobacterium spiritivorum ATCC 33861; assembly: GCF_000143765.1. Lineage (GTDB taxonomy): Bacteria > Bacteroidota > Bacteroidia > Sphingobacteriales > Sphingobacteriaceae > Sphingobacterium > Sphingobacterium spiritivorum. The sequence goes on from NZ_GL379770.1 coordinate 659,860, forward strand.
GATTCCGGAAGGGATACAAACGACCATTCTAAGAGAAGGGAAAAACCAACTTTTTCCGTTGTTTACTAATTTTACCATTCCTCTGATCAGATGTTCGGCGGCTGTAAAATCAGCGATAACACCATCACGAAGAGGTCGTACGGTTTTTATATTATCGTGAGTCTTACCTTCCATCTGCATTGCCTGACGACCAATAGCAATTACTTTATTGGTAGTGCGGTCAAATGCAACGATAGAGGGTTCGTCTACTACTACTTTGTCATTATGGATAATCAGGGTATTAGCTGTACCCAAATCGATCGCAACTTCTTGCGTAAACCAGTTAAATAACCCCATTTAGTGAATTTTAAACGATTTTTTATTAATATGCAAAACTACTGAAAAATTTATCAATCTCTGTGTACAATGAAAAAAAATTATTTGGTTCAAAATGAACCGAAAAGAATCTTTTGATAGGTATTTAATCGTTAACGGAAAAGGAGGGATTATCGTATAATTTTACTGCTTTTTTTGTTGTTAAAATTTAAAAAGACCTATGTTTTTTAATATTAGTTGTTAAGTAAACTAATCGTTTACTCACAATCATTGTTAGGAATATTTATGCTGTCCTTTATGTTGACTTTTTAAGTATGTTATAAACTAAATAGAGCTGCAATTTGCAGCTCTATTGGGTTTTATTTTGCTCCCGGCGGGCAGTACGTTTTAAGAAATTTGGTAAACAAAGTTGACAAATGTCTTGTTGTTCCGGCTCCTTCGTTGATAGAATGGCTACGGTTTGGGTAGGACATCAGTTGAAATTGTTTATTATATTTTACCATTTCGTTGATATATACTTCTGTGTTTTGGTAGTGTACATTGTCGTCACCTGTTCCGTGTATCAGTAATAAGTTCCCTTTTAGGTTTTTGACATAAGATACAGGAGATCCTTTTAAAAAGTCTTCTTTATTTTCCTGCGGTAATCCCATATAGCGTTCCTGATAGATATTGTCATAAAATAACTGGTTTGTCACAGGAGCAATGGATATTCCGGTTTTATAGATTTCCGGATATTGTCCCAGAAGGTTAAGTGTGGAAGATCCGCCACCGCTCCATCCCCATACGGCTACACGTTCGGGGTCGACAAAGTTCCATTTAAGGATTTCTTTTGCTCCCATCGCCTGATCACGGATGTTGAGACGGCCGATATTTCTGTAGATAGATTTACGCCACACTCTGCCTTTCGGTGCTGGTGCGCCACGGTTTTCCAGAGAAATATAGATGTATCCGTCATCAGACATATTACCTGTATATAATGGATTGTATCCGGTGTACGTGTCATCTGTTACGGTCTGTGCTGCAGGCTCTCCGTAAACATAGAATACAACCGGATATTTTTTAGCAGGATCGAAATTTTTTGGTTTTACCATCCATCCGTCCAATTCTATGCTATCCTGCGTTTTGATTTTGATGAATTCCACATGTTTCGCTAATCCTTCTTTAACGGAAGTTGGTTTTGCAATTTCTTTATGTTCCGGGAGGGTTACCACAGATCCAGTAGAGCTGAATGTCGTACTCTTGCTGTTGAAAATGGCAAGTTTACCATTGGAAGAGATCGTATAGGTATTTGTACCTTTATACTGAGCCGGAGTTACGCGACTGGCCGCGCCACCATTGAGTCCGATTTTATACAAAAACTTTTGCGTTGCATTAGTAGGGGAGGCGGAGAAATAAATAAGATCGGCTTTCTGATCAATATTATCTAGTTGTATAACATCATAGTTGTCTTTTGTAATCAGGGTTTCCTTACCCTGCATATCGATTTTATAAATCTGTCTCCATCCGTTTTTTTCGGATAGCCAGATAAATTCTTTTCCCTCATTGATCCAGTCCCAACCGCTTGGGTCTCCGTTATTCCAGCGGGCTTTAATGTCTATCCATGCTTCGTCAGTTTCCTGATGGATGGTTTTGGAAGTCGCATTTACAGCATCGCATACGATAATTTTGCTCACATTTTGTTTGCGGTTCAGCTGTTGCAGTATAATAGATCTGGAATCCGGCACCCATTCCATGCGTGGGATATAATGCTGGATATCGTCTCCTTCTATGCCGGCTTTTTGGGTACTTTCGTCAGATACATTATAAAACCATATTGTACAGGAGGAGGGATTCATTCCTACTTTCGGATATTCTACCGGAATAGTAAAAGAGTACAGGCTATCTGTATTGTTGATCATCAGGAAATTACGGGTTTCTTTTGCGTCTAATTTCCAATACGCAATTTTTGTTCCGTCAGGTGACCATCGGAATCCGTCCTGACATCCGAATTCTTCTTCGTAAGCCCAGTCAAATGTACCGTTGATAATGCGATCCGTACCGTCTTTGGTTATAGCTTTGAATGTATTTGAAGAGAGGTCCTCTATGTAAATATTATGTTTGGAAACATAAGCGACTTTTTTGCCATCAGGCGAAAATTTTGCAAACATCAGAGAGGATACCGGCAATCCTTTGCCGAGCTGAACAAGCTTTTTGTTTTTTTTATCAAAGATCCAGTAATCTCCTCTTGTATTATCCCGCCATACCCGTTGCGTATTGGCGAAGAGTAAAAGACTGTTACCATCAGGAGATACCTGAAAGCTCTGGACTTCCAGGGCTTGTGCAGAATCTTTAGGGATAAGTTCCTGTGTCGTCAGAAAAGGTTTGTTCTGATCAGGATGCAACAGATCCACAATGTCGATTCCTTTGGCAGAGAATGAATAATAGGCATTGCCATCTGCCGTCCATTGCATTTTTTGAGCGAAAGCATTATTTACTAATAAGATGCAAAATATGGATAAAAAATATGTGCTGAATTTTATCATAAAATAAAAATTATGCTGCTAATAATTTGATCTGTAGTTTTCAATTTCTTCTGCGGTCTTCATGAGTTCCGGACCTAATAACCGATAGCCATCTGCTGTGATGAGGAAGTCATCTTCTATCCGGACTCCCCCGAAATTGCGGTATTCATTAACTTTATCATAATTGATAAATGCGCTGTTTTTGTTTTCGCCCTGCCAGATGTCAATCAGTTCAGGAATAAAGTATATCCCAGGCTCTACAGTGACTACATGGCCAGCTTTCAGTGGTTTTCCCAGACGAAGGGATTTCAGTCCGAATGTGTGGGTGTCTTTTGGTTCGTCCGGAGTATACCCCACATATTGTTCTCCCAGATCTTCCATGTCATGTACATCCAGACCCATCATATGCCCGAGTCCACATTGAAAAAACAACGTGTGGGCATGTGCTTGTACGGCTTCTTCAGCGTTACCTTTCATTAATCCAATGGATTTCAGTCCTTCAACAAGGCTAAGGGAGGCTTTAAGATGAATATCTTTGAAGTTTGTGTCCGGAGCGAGCGTATTTCTTGCATTCATAAAAGACTGCAGTACTATGTTGTAAATTTCTTTTTGTTTGGTGGTGAATCGAGAATCTGCAGGGAATGTGCGAGTAAGATCACCTGCATATCCCATCGCTGTCTCTGCACCGGAATCATTCAGGAACAGATCTCCGCTTTTAAGTGTATGCTGACGGTAATGATTGTGCAGTATTCCGCCATTGATAGTTACAATAGGCGGATAAGCCATTTCACAGCTCTGATCAGCAGCCAGATGCTGGATGGCATTGGCAATTTCAAATTCCCGTATACCCGGTCTGACCAGTCGCATAGCCAGGAGATGCATTTCAGTAGAAACGCGAATAGCTTCTTCTATTTCTTTGATTTCCTGTTCCTCTTTGATCTCTCTTTGCTTTACGACAGCTGTTATAAAAGGTACTGAAGGTTGGATAGCAGATACAGAAATACTGAATAGTGTTGTAAGTAAGATCTTGTTGGAAGGTTGATAAGGAGGGAGATAATGTACAGTACGATTCTTGTTTTCCTGCAGATAAGTAGCTAATGCGGAAAAAGGACGTGTCTCACTGATCCCGGAACGTAGACTTTTCTCTTTTAATGTCTCCTGTTTACCCATCCAGACGATATCATCGATACTTAATTCATCTCCGAATACAATTGTTTTATCTTCATCAATATCTATAATTGCAGCCAGACGGGGTTCCTGTATACCGAAGTAATATAAAAAAGTACTGTCCTGCCGAAATCTGTAGGGGTTGTGTTCGAAATTTATCGGATTTTCAATATTCCCCAAAAACAGGAGAATACCATGGCCAATATTTTTCTTTAAGACATTTCTTCGTTCCTGATAGGTATGTGCTGCAAACATATAGTTGTTGTTTAATACGTTAAATTTAAGGTCTTCACCATTGTATACAGGATGATTGTATCATCCTTTACATTTTGACTTTGATATAATAGTTAAAGGTGTCAATGTCAATATTTTGCTTTGTCAGTTCCGCAACAGGTATGGGTTTAAACTGCTGATCAAAGGTGTATTGTTTTTTTGCTTCTCCTTTTTTACCAATAGCTACCGGCATTTTGAAATCTTTTACTTCACTGATCCATCGGGCTGCGGGCATACCTTTATTGTTCCAAACCACTTCCAGGGTAGGAATGCTGGTATGTTGCACATATTGTTCAAAAACTTTTGACAGATCTATGCCGGATTCACGAGATACATAAGAGGTGATATCCTGATAATCTACAGTTTTATGATAAAATTTTTTGTTTAATCCCCTGAGGATTGCACGCCATTTTTCATCATTATTTATCATGGAGCGGATCATATTATGTAATACTCCGCCTTTGAGATACATATCACCGGATCCCTCTTTGTTTACATCGTATGGGCCCTGCATAGGTGTATCATTCAGGATACCCCTGCGATTGCCATTTACATATTCCTGACTGGCCTGTTTGCCATAATGATAGTCAATGTATAATGCTTCGGAATAGTTTGTGTAGCTCTCATGGATCCAGAGGTCAGCGACATCTTTAGCCGTTATATTATTTCCGAACCATTCGTGACCTGACTCGTGGATAATGATAAAATCCCATTTCATTCCCCATCCTGTACCGGAGCTTTCTGTACCCAGATAACCGTTTTTATATTTATTACCGTAGGCAATGGCACTCTGATGCTCCATGCCAAGATGGGATGTTTCGACCAGTTTATATCCATCTTCATAAAAAGGATAGGGGCCAAACCAGTGTTCCAGGGCCTCAAGCATGGGTTTGACATTTTCACCAAAGTGCTTTTCAGCTATTGTTTCATTGCCACGGAGGATATAATAATCAATATCCAGTTTGCCGTTTTCTCCCTGATAGGCATCCTGCAAATGTACATAATCACCTATATTCAGCGCTACATTGTAGTTATTAATCGGATTAGAGACGCTCCAATGGTAAGTTGTATATCCGTCAGTGCCCTTTTCTACGCCTTTAAGTCTTCCATTTGAGACGTTCATTAAAGAGGAGGGGACTGCAACCGAGATCAGCATACTGTCTGCCTCATCCGACAGATGATCTTTATTGGGCCACCATGCGCTGGCTCCCAGACCCTCACATGCAGTTGCTATCCACGGATTCCCGTTTTTATCCTTTTTCCAGTCGAATCCACCATCCCAGGGAGCACGTTGAGCCTCAACAGGATTGCCGGAATAATAAACCTCAAAGGAGTCCTGATTTCCTTTTTTTATAGTTTGCGGAAATGATATAAAGACAGCGTTATATTCTCTTCTGAAAGGCAGGGTTTTGCCCTTATATACAACTTTATCAATAGTCAGGTTTTCAAAGAGGTCAAACTGTAGGTCTTTGAAGTCCGTCACTGCCTTGAACCGGAAAAGATTGCTGCCCGAAACAGATTTTTGTTCAGGATTGACTTTTATGTTAAGATGATAGAATTGCACATCATAACAGGTACGTAGGGGGGTAAGTTTTCCGCGTAAGGAATCAGCCCGGGTAAAACTGTTTTTAGGGTGTAAGAGTTGCGAATAAGATTGTAAGGAGAACAACAATAACAGCAAAAGAATAGGGTAGCGCATAACCGATCACAAATTGATCTATAAAAATAGCAAAAGAACCTGAAAAATAAAGATCTTAAATTCCCCTTGCAATTTTTCTGTTTGTAAAGAACTCGCTGATTTCTGTGACAGAACGTGCATTAAGACAGTTTTCAGCGGATACTCCTCCTTTACGTGCTACGTAGATACCATAGTGCATATCCAAAAGCCCTTCTGTACGGTGTGCATCCGGATTGATCGATAGCAATACACCTTTTTCGATAGCGTATCTGTGCCATCTCCAGTCCAGATCGAGTCGCAGAGGATTGGCATTAATCTCTATGACAACCTGATTTGCGGCACAGGCGTCTATTATTTTTTTGAAATCCAATGGATATCCCGAACGGCTTAATAATAATCTTCCTGTTGGATGTCCCAGAATAGTGGTATATGGATTTTCGATAGCTTTTATCAATCTGTCTGTCGCTTTCTCTTCATTCATTTTGAGATTGGAATGTACAGAGGCAACTACAAAATCGAATTTAGTGAGTATCTCATTCGGATAATCCAGAGATCCATCCGAAAGAATATCAGATTCAATACCCTTGAAAATACGGAATGGTGCCATTTTTTCATTCAGCGCATCTACTTCTTTCCACTGTTGTTCCAGCCGATCTATAGACAGACCGTTGGCATATACAGCCGTACGGGAGTGATCGCAGATGCCAAAATATTCTAATCCCAGATTCTCTTTACAGTATCGGGCCATTTCAGCCAGACTATGGACGCCGTCGCTATATGTAGAGTGATTGTGAACAGTGCCTTTCAGTTCTTCAAAAGTGATAAGCTGCGGAAGTGTATCGGTCTTTGCTTTTTGGATTTCATCCAATCCTTCTCTAAGTTCGGGTTCTATATAGGCTAATCCGAGCAACTGATAGATTCCGGCTTCTGTAGAGGCTGCCGGAAGTGGTTGTTGTATCGCTTCTAATTGTTGAATATGAAGTTCTGAACCTGTAGTTTCTAAAAGTGTGTTTGCAAAATTTTCCGGATCTGTACTTAAAAAACGGAAGAGAAAGCCATTGTTGTCTTTTACTTCAATCTGATCCGGGGTTTGCTCCTGAATTTGTATATCGGGAATCGTAGCTAATACCTTTTGCAGTTCTTCTGTTGAAGTAGATAGTAAAAAATCCACACGATCTAATATTTCAACTTTTCTTCTGAATGCTCCGGTATAAGAAACTGCTGTATCTTCAGGTAAGGCGATGCGCAGTTTATTGAGAATTGCTTCTGCAGAAGGTAAGACCTTCGCATATAGAAACCAGCCTTGATTGGCAATAGAAAATTCTATGTTTTTCTTTATATCTTCCTGTGTTTTGAGGCCAAAGCCTTTGGCCTCTACCAGACGGTTTTCATTGCATGCATAATACAGTTCTCCCACAGATTCGATACCGAGTTCTTGCCATATAATCAGTATCTTTTTGGGTCCCAGACCTTTTATCTGAAGCATATCCAATAATCCGGGAGGCGTATTGGCGATCAGCTGATCCAGTTCTGCAAAAGATCCAGTCTGAATAATTTCCTGTATTTTCTCGGCTGTGCCTTTGCCGATTCCCTGTTGAGCACTGAGATCTTCAACAGTCGCTGTCGCTGCAGCAAAGGGCAATTTGTCAATTTTAAAAGATGCGGAGGCCATTGCTTTAGCCCTGAATGGGTTTTCATTATGAAGTTCCATTAGCTGGCTTCCCAGCTTAAATAGCTTAGCAATGACCTTATTATCCATATCTTAAATGTTGTTTTATTCTGTAAGTGCCGGTTTTTTTTCTTCTGGTTTCGGCCGCTCATATTTATTGATGATCAGTCGGATTCCACCATTCATGGTAAAGAATTTGATGGACCAGTTGACGAAAGTAACCAATTTATTTCTAAATCCGAAGATGGACATCAAGTGAACAAACATCCATACAAACCAGGCAAAGAATCCCTGGAACCTGATTTTACCCATATCTACGACAGCTCTGTTACGGCCTATTGTAGCCATAGATCCTTTGTCGAAATAGCTGAAATTTTCAAGAGGCTGATCATTAAGCAAGTGCATGATCTGATGTGCTACGAATTTACCTTGCTGTTGTGCTACAGGAGCTACTCCCGGTAATCCTCTCGGAAGATCTTTCGTGATCATGGCAGATACGTCTCCTATAGCGAATACATTTTCCAGACCTTCGACTCTGCAGGTTGCATCTGTTTTGATGCGATTGCCACGCTGGATAATATCTTTTTCCAGACCTTCAGGGAATTGTCCCATGACACCTGCGCCCCAGATAACCGTTTTGGTATCAATACTCTCTCCATCGCTGAAAGAGATTGTATTTCCATTATATCCTGTCACCTGTTTATTTAATAATACTTTTACCCCTAATTCTTTCAGATATGTCTCTGCTTTTTCGGATGCCTGCGGAGATAATGCGGCAAGGATCTTGTCCTGTCCTTCTATCAGGTAGACATTCATTTCCTGAGTAGATAATTCAGGGTAGTCTTTTCTAAGAATGTTATTACGTATCTCAGCGATTGCTCCTGACAGCTCTACACCGGTTGGACCACCACCGACGACTACGAAGTTGAGGTAGGGAGCGCGCTGTGTAGCGGTCTCTCTCAGGACTGCTGCTTCCAGATTTTGAAGAACATAACTTCTGATATTAAGTGCTTCACGTATACTTTTCATCGGAAGCGAGTATTTGGCAACTTCCTGGTTTCCGAAGAAGTTTGTTGTAGCACCTGTCGCCACCACCAGATAATCGTAATCGAAATCTCCGACATCTGTTCTTACAATTTTAGTGTCAGTATCAATATGCGATACTTCTGCTATTCGGAATTTAAAATTTTCCTGTGATTTGAACATCTTCCGTAGCGGGAAGGAAATGGCATCGGCTGCAAGTGTTCCTGTAGCGACCTGATAAAGCAGGGGCTGGAACGTGTGATAGTTATTGCGATCCAGAAGTAATACTTCTACATCTTTGTTTTTGAGGTGTTTAGCAACTTCCACTCCACCAAAGCCACCGCCTATGACGATAACTCTTGGAAAACTTCTCTCTGAACGACTGCTTAGCATATTAGTTGTTTTATCTTTATTCTATTAACTTTTGCAAGTTTTTGCAAATATCTTAAATTTTATTGCAGTAAACTAAATTATTTGCAACTAACCTTGTACACATGCAATAAAGAGATCTTTAAAGAAGGCAGATTAACAACGTGCGTTGACCGAAAAGACAGAAGCACTTTTTGCCTGTTTGTATATAAGTCTTTTTCAATCAAGGGTATTCTTAGTGTACAAAGTACACAAATTTAAGAATAATAATTAAAAAGGCTTATTGTAAGGCTCCTTTTATTTTTATTCGTAATCCGTCATTTTCATTGCCGAGTCTGATCTGACAGGCGAGTCTGCTCTCCTCATCTGCATCCGGTAAGGTATCCAGCATATCCAGTTCCTGATCCTGCGGTTCGGATAGATTTTCTGCTCCTTCCAGTATCTGTACATGACAGGTTGCACACAAAGCCATCCCTCCGCAGGTGGCCAGAATCTCGTATTCTGAAGCCTTCAGGATCTCCATGAGGCTCAGGTTGATATCTGTCGGGATTTCTACATCTTTTACTGTTCCTTCCCGGTCTTCTACATATATGGTGATTAAATTATCCATGTGATTTTATTAAAAAGCATTTACTCCGTTGACAGTTGTATACTTAAATGAAAGTTTCTGATCCGGATATACATATTTGAAAGCACTCTGTGCCATCAATGCTGCTTCATGATATCCGCAAAGAATAAGTTTTAATTTTCCCGGATAGGTATTGATGTCTCCGATGGCGAATATGCGTTCTACGTTAGTTGAATAATCAAAGGTGTCTACAACTATTGCATTCTTATCTATACTGAGTCCCCAGTCTGCTATAGGTCCCAGTTTGGGACTTAATCCATACAGCGGAATAAAATGTTCGGTATTGACAACGACTGCTTCTTTTTGCTTGTTTTGTAAATGTACTTCCTGAAGAGTACCGTTTCCCTGTAAGGCTACCAGATTGTGAGAAAGCAACAGATCGATTTTTCCTTCATTGGCCAGTTTGTATACTTTTTCTGCTGAGTCCGGAGCTCCGCGGAAACTGTCACTACGGTGTACCAGTGTAATGCTTTTCGCCACATCGGCCAGAAAAATTGTCCAGTCCAGCGCAGAATCACCTCCGCCGGCTATCAGGATATTCTTATCTCTGAACCGTTCCGGATCACGTACCATATAATGTACGGAGTTGTGTTCAAAGGTATCCAGATTCTGAATTTCAGGTTTACGGGGTTCAAAACAACCTAATCCCCCGGCAATCACGACGACCTGACAATGGATCACTGTTCCCTCAGAACCAATTACATGATAAGAACCATCTTCCTGTTTATTCAGTCCTTCTACACGTTCTCCTAAAGTGAAGGTAGGGTGGAAGGGGGCTATCTGCTCCATCTGATTGTTAATCAGTTCCTGTGCATTGATGGCAGGATAGCCGGGGATATCGTAGATCGGTTTGTGCGGATAGATCTCTGAAAGCTGGCCTCCTACCTGTGGAAGGACATCTATTAAATGGCATCTCATTTTTAATAGGCCTGCTTCAAATACTGCAAATAGCCCCACCGGACCAGCTCCGATTATACAAATGTCAGTTGTTATCATAGCTTTCTATGTTTAAGTTATCGTGTATTTTATTAAGTATTCTGGTGAAATGTTTGAAATCCTCATCTGTCAGATTATCCCAGGCCTTGGTACGGATCTGTGTGATATGAGGGGTTAATGATTGTACTTTACTGATGCCCAGATCGGTCAGTTTCAGATAAAGAGAGCGTCTGTCTGTGGGATGGTTGTGACGTTCGGCCAATCCTTTCTTGATCAGCAAATCCACAATCCGGGTCAATGTAGGTTGATCTTTACCGCACTTTTCAGCCAGCTCCTTTTGTAACAAATCCGGATGTTCAAAGAGTGTCTTTATAATTGTCCACTGATCTACAGTGATATCGAACCCCTTTTCCGTAAAAGACGATTGTGCGTATTGCTTTACCTTTTTCGCTGTCCGGTCCAGGATAAATGAATATTCATTGAATTTTTCGTTTTGCATAACAATATTTAGTACAACAAATATATGAAAGAATACATTAATTTAAAACCGGTTTTGTTAGTCCTTTGTCAATATTGACTATAAAAAAAGAGGGCTTTCATCACTGATGAAAGCCCTCCGTATAGTACTAAGTTATGTGCTTGATTATGGTCTTGCAGGCTCTACCTTTTTAAGGTCAGCTTTTTCTGCCATGTGACGTCCTTTACGGAAGTCATATACAGAAGGTGCTGCAAGGAAAATAGAAGAGTATGTTCCTACTACGATACCGATAAGGATCGCAAAGGAGAATCCACGGATAACTTCACCTCCGAAGATAAACAATACCGCCAATACGAATATAATGGTCAGTGATGTAATGATCGTACGGCTTAAAGTTGTATTAATTGCATGATTCACAATATCACTCATTTTCTCGTTATGACTGTTTGGTTTGTTTACGTACTCTCTAAGTCTGTCAAATACAACTACCGTATCATTTACAGAGTAAGCGATTACAGTCAATATCGCTGCCACAAAGTGTTGGTCGATATCCAGTGAGAATGGAACGATACCATCTAACAGCGAGAACAAGCCTAATAAGATAACCGCATCGTGGATAGTTGCAATCGCAGCTCCTGCAGAATACTGCCATTTGCGGAAACGGATCAAAATGTATGTTGCAATGATAATAATAGAGAAGATAGCTGAATAGGTAGCTCTTGATTTGATATCATTTGCAATTGATGGTCCTACTTTTTGTTGAGACAGAATTTCGTGTTTATTTCCTTCAATTTTAGACAGACCAAGATTCAGTTTATCCAATACTTCTTTATCAGCATCATCACTTGTCTCGTCGATCTTGTAAGTCGTCGTAACACGCACCTGATTTTCACTTCCGAAAGTTTTTACCTCAGTTGTTTTCTGAAATACTTCATCCAGACTCTGACGTACATTTTCCAGATTAACAGCTTTATCAAAACGTACTGTATACGTACGACCACCCTGGAAATCTACCCCAAGCGTGAATCCTTTCGTAAAGATAGACCCCAGACAGATAATGGCTGCAATAATCGATACGATATAGAATTTTTTACGGTTTTTGATAAAGTTGAAGTTTGCATTTCTCAAGGTATTAGCAGACCAAGGGTAAGATACAGAGATCTTCATGTCTTTGTCTAACATGAATTCGAAGATCAGACGGGAAATGAAAATTGCTGTAAACAATGATGTAACAATACCTACCATCATCGTTGTTGCAAAACCTAAGATCGGCCCGCTACCAAAGAAGAAGAGTACAATACCTACAAGGAAAGTCGTGATCTGTGAATCGAGAATAGACGGCATCGCATGTTTGTACCCATCCGCTATAGCCTGACGCATAGATTTACCCAGACCCAGCTCTTCCCGTATACGCTCATATATCAGTACATTGGCATCTACCGCCGTACCCATAGTCAATACGATACCTGCAATACCCGGTAAGGTAAGCACTGCATTTAAGGAGGCCAGTACACCTAATAAGAAGAATACGTTGACAATAACAGCAATGTTTGCTGCCCATCCTGCACGGTTATAATAAAAAACCATGAAGATCAATACCACTACGAAAGCGATTATAGCAGAGTTGACACCTGCATCGATTGCTGCCTGACCTAATGAAGGACCTACGATAGCCTCTTCAACGATCTTAGCAGTTGTAGGAAGACGACCTGCTTTTAATACGTTTGCCAAATCTTTTGTATCATCTGTTGTAAATGATCCGGAGATTTGTGAACTTCCGTTTGGAATTTCTTCATTTACATTTGGAGCAGAGTACACAACATTATCTAATACAATAGCAATAGCCTCTTTATTTTGAGCTGCTTTTGCAGTGATTTTACGCCATTCACGTGCACCTGCATTATTCATTTGCATCGATACCACAGGTTGGTTTGTCTGTGGAGCGATGTCATTTTTTGCATCTGTAATAACATCACCTGTCAATACCGCACCGTTATCAATACCTGAAGGTCTGATCGCATAAAGCGATAATGCATTAGGTGAATTTTGTTCAGGTTTTACAGCCCAAAGCAGTTTCAGGTTAGCAGGGATAATAGATTTTATCTCAGGTTTTGCTAATAAGGCGTTTACTTTTGCAGTATCTTTTAGTTGCGCAATACCGACCATAGGGCCTGGTACTAATTGCATCTGGTTGTTTGCTCCCATAGCAACTGAAGGTGTCAATACGGCAAATAACGGGTTGTCTTCACCCAGTTTTGCATTTACAGCTGCAGAATCTGATTTTCCTTTACCGGCACCCAGATTGGCTAACAGATTCTCTTTTTTAGTTGTATCTGCTTTTGTAGTATCAGCGGAGGAAGTTTTTTGTGCTTTAAGCGTTGCCGCTAATGTTTTGTTTATATTTTCCAAAAGCGGATATACCTGGAAATTGCTATGTGTTTCATAGAATTCTAGTTTGGCAGATCCCTGAAGAAGTTTGCGTACACGTTGCTCATCATTGACACCCGGAAGCTCAATAAGAATACGGTTTGTTCCTTGTTGAATCTGGATATTCGGAGATGCTACTCCAAATTTGTCAATACGGGTACGAAGTACTTTATATGAATTCTGGATAGCATTATCGGCTTCTTTTTGCAGGAAATTAGCTACTTCTTTATCCGAACTTGTCGCCTTGATTAAAGAAGAGTTAGATTGTGTGGCAAAAAATGAAGCTAATGGAGTGCTTGCACCGCTGGATTTGTAGTCTTCGATAAATAAATCAACTAATGATTTATTGGAAGATCTGCTTTTCTTTACAGCATTTCCTAATGAAGTATTGAATTTTTCATCTTTCGGATTGTTCGCCAAATTGGTGATCAATTCGTCTAATGAAATTTCCATTGTCACGTTCATACCGCCTTTTAGGTCAAGACCTAAAGCCAGTTCATTAGCTTTTACTTCTCTGTACGTGTATTTCGCTACTCCCAGATTGTATACAACCTGTCCAGCCATCGAATCTAAATAAGCCTTTTCTTTCGTCATGTCACCTTTGGCGAATGCCTCAGCGTCTTTTTCTACTTTACGGCTCACAAAAGTGAATGATAGGGAATAGAGGCATGCTAACGATACCACTATCACCAAAAATTTAATCAGCCCTTTACCTTGCATTGTCTATTTTAGTGTATTAGTTTGATATATAGTATATTTATAATTTGCTCCGGTTGTATTACATTTTACCAAGAATGGCAAAGGTATAAAATTTTTGTATAATGAACCCGACATGATTAAAATAATTATCAAAAGCAAGAATTATTGGCAATTTTGTTTGTAAAAGCTTGTCTATTTGTTGATAAACAGATGTGTGCAACTACAAACCGGGAAATATGAAAGAAGATAGCAGCTTTTGCTTATACAGGAGGGAGGGGTAAACAAAAAAAAGAGCCTGACGGATATCCGTCAGGCTCTGCTCAAAGATTTGATATTTTCTATCTCAATGTGTATTTGATACCTAATGAAAATTCAGATGCATCAAAGTCACTATTGTGATTTAACTGCCAGTAAGGTTTCCAATCTACGTGAAGACCGATAGGAGCACTAGGGATTTTGAACTCAAGACCTGCCTGAGGACGTAAAGCGATAGCTGTGAAATCATTGCTACCAGCATCGATAAATGAGATTTGAGGACCAACACCTACATACCATCCCAGACCGTTAGTACCACGGAAAGGTCTTGCATACTGATAATCTGCACCAATACCTACAACATTATCGCCGAATAATACTTGAACCTGACCTTGATTAGTTCCTCCAAAAGAAGTTTTGTATTGCACTCCAAATGCGTCAAATGGTGAATCAAATACAACTCCTATAGCCGCTCTTTGCGGAGACTGTGCTTTTGCTTCTTGGGCACCTAATGCCAAAACAGCTGCTGCTGCAAAAGAAAGTAATAATTTTTTCATAATAATGTTATGTTGTTTTTCTGTTAAATTACGATCATCACTTTGCAAATAGCTTGCCAAAAATTAAGATTGATATATTTTTTTGTGCAGAAATTATAATTAAGCAATCATCATTTGGTTGTCAATTATAAAAAAACGTTTTATAATCTGATTATTATTTGTAATTTTGCCTGGCAAATAGAAACTCCAACACGTATTTGCCATGCAATTAGATCCACAAAAATTCGTAGCAGAAGGTCTTACCTACGACGATGTATTATTAATCCCCGCTTATTCAGAAATTTTGCCGCGCGATGTAGACACGAGCACATATTTGACTAAAAAAATCAAGTTGAATATTCCTTTGGTCTCTGCCGCAATGGATACCGTAACAGGTTCTGACTTAGCTATTGCTATCGCTCAGGCCGGAGGTATCGGTATGCTGCATAAGAATATGACGATTACAGAGCAGGCCGCTGAAGTCCGTAAAGTGAAGCGTTCGGAAAGTGGTATGATCCAGGATCCGGTTACACTGCTGGAAACGGCTACTGTAGGTGATGCATTCAAAATCATGAGTGAACACAAGATCGGAGGTATTCCTATTATAGACGGATCAGGTAAATTGGTCGGGATTGTTACAAACAGGGATCTGCGTTTTCAAAAAGACATGAAACGTCCGATCAGCGAATTAATGACCCGTGATAATCTGGTTGTAGCTCCTGAAGGAACGGATCTGGTACAGGCAGAATTGATACTTCAGAACTATAAAATTGAAAAACTTCCTGTCGTAAATGAGGAAGGACTTCTGAAAGGATTGATTACCTTTAAGGATATACAGAAATATAAGCATTACCCAAATGCTGCGAAAGATTCACATGGACGTCTGATGGTAGGAGCTGCAGTAGGAGTGACTCCGGATACATTAGACCGTGTAGACGCTTTGGTAAAGGCAGGTGTAGATGTAGTCACTATTGATACTGCACATGGTCATTCAAAAGGAGTAATAGATAAGCTTAAATTAGTAAAATCAACGTATCCTGAACTTCAGGTTATCGTCGGAAATATTGCTACAGGAGCTGCAGCAGCTGATCTGGCAGCAGCAGGGGCAGATGCTGTAAAAGTAGGGATCGGTCCCGGTTCTATCTGTACTACACGTATTATAGCTGGTGTGGGTGTACCGCAGTTGTATGCTGTATACGAAGTTGCCAAAGCACTTAAAGGTACAGGAGTTCCTTTGATCGCTGACGGTGGTATCAAGCAGACAGGTGATATTGCAAAAGCTATTGCAGCGGGTGCAAGTACTATTATGGCAGGATCACTATTTGCAGGAGTAGAAGAAGCTCCTGGAGAAACGATTATATATGAAGGACGTAAGTTTAAATCATATCGTGGTATGGGATCTATTGAGGCCATGGAAAAGGGATCCAAAGATCGTTACTTCCAGGATGTGGAAGATGATATTAAAAAGCTGGTTCCGGAAGGAATTGTAGGTCGTGTTCCTTATAAAGGTACTCTTTCAGAAGTAGTATACCAATACATCGGTGGTCTTCGTGCTTCAATGGGGTACTGTGGAGCCGCAACAATTTCACGTCTTCAGGAGGCACAGTTTGTAAGAATTACAGGAGCGGGACTTCGCGAGTCGCATCCGCATAATATTTCAATTACAAAAGAAGCTCCTAACTACAATAGCAGAGGCTAATTTCGGATTGGAAAATATTAGAAACGGGCATTCAGTTTTTTGGATGCCCGTTTTTATTAACCTTATTCTTTGTGATTTAGGATATAAATGGTTAAATTGTAAATCGTTAACTATTTTTATTACATCACTTAACAATATAATAATATGGGTAAAGGAGATAAAAAATCAAGAAAAGGGAAAATTATTATGGGTTCCTATGGTAAAAAGCGCCCTCGTGGATTTCAAGCGAAAGCTGTTGTCCCCGAAGCTACAGATACCGGAAAAGCTGCAGTAAAAAAGAAAGGTAAGGAAACTGCCTGATAGAGATTCCGGGATTTATTGCCGGTGTGAGAAAGACCTGCATACTTGAAAAAGTATGCAGGTCTTTCTTTTTATTCTTCTATCACCTGGTTTTTAAAAAATAATTTGTTGCCATTTTCCTGTTGACATACTGTTGTCATTCGTCCGGATTAACTTTGAATCATAATCAAAACAGGAGAAATATGAAAACAAATGAAATCATCAGCAAAGAAGAATTATTAAAACACTGGCAGGGGCACCGTAGTCTGACACGCCGGGTCATAGAAGCATTTCCGGAAAAAGATTTGTTTGAATTTAAAGTAGGTCCTATGCGTCCGTTTTCATTAATGGCGCAGGAGCTGATCTCTATCGCAGGTCCCGGATTAAAAGGTATAGTGAATAGAGTGGAAGAGCCTTACAGCGAAAAAATAGACCTGAAAACAAAACAGGAAATTCTTGATGAATGGGATAAAGTAACCCGGGATATAGATGTGTACTTTAATATGATTAAAGAAGAGGATTTTCACGATACCT
Organism: Sphingobacterium spiritivorum ATCC 33861; assembly: GCF_000143765.1. GTDB lineage: Bacteria > Bacteroidota > Bacteroidia > Sphingobacteriales > Sphingobacteriaceae > Sphingobacterium > Sphingobacterium spiritivorum. The sequence goes on from NZ_GL379770.1 coordinate 677,326, forward strand.
TTAATCTTTTTGGCGAGTACAAATCACCTGTATATGAAAATCTTCTTTATTTTATTGATAATGAAATTCATCATCGTGGTCAGGGGTATGTGTATCTCCGGGCTTTAGGCATTCAGCCTCCGCCATTCTGGGAGCGATACTAGTCGTTGTTTATATAAAGAAAGGGGTTCATTTGTGAACCCCTTTCTTACTTTCGGACTGATTTATATCAGCTTACCGCTGACAATCTGCTGTCCAGATTTTATTTTCTTTTGTAAATGCTATATTCAGTTTTCCTGCATCAATACGAATCAGAGCACCTTCTGAAGAGTTTACATTAACCAGAGTGTTATCTCCTTTTTTCTCAAATTCTACTCCTTTAAGATCCGGAATATCGTTGTTAAAGTAAAAAGTATAGGAATTACCTAATTTTTGTACGGTTACTGTTCCGTCTGCCAGCGGTTTGTTGTTCTGGCTGTTTCCAAGATCGGTATAGGAAATTTTACCATTGTACTTCCCTACGAAGATGTCATTGTCAGCAGGATCATCATCTTTACTACATGCTGAAAATATAGCAACAGTGAACACTAACAGCCCCAAGATCTTAATCATTTTTTTCATAGTGGTAACGTTTTTTATGTTTGTTAAAGATTCTGTTTATATGCAGAATAAAGACAAACCCGATGCCAAAAATGTGTTTCAGGAAGTAATGTTGCTGATTAACAGGTTGATATAATAAGGCTTATTTGATAAATCCGGCGACTATGTTAATGGTCAGAGCGACTACAAAAGTATTCAATGCAAAGGAAAGCAGTCCGTGAAACAGTGCCACATGTCTTATCTTTTTATTGGATATCTCTACATCTGAAACCTGGAATGTACAGCCCAGGACGAAAGAAAAATAAGCAAAGTCAAGGTAATCGGGTTTCTCAGATCCGGGAAAATCCAAGCCTCCTGCTTTCTTGTTCTCATCATTATAGTAAAGCCGTGCATAATGAAATGTATAAATCGTATGTACAAGTGCCCACGAAGCGATCATGCTGGCTACAGCAATCCCTATATTGCGGATATTGAGAGAAGGATTGTCTGCAGGGGATTCAATTACAAATAATACTGCAAAAAGACAGGTGAAAGAGGCCAACAGGATAAATAACGTGACAACAATCCGGCTTCCGTCCTCAATTGTGGCCAGTTTAATAATTTTCTGAATTGGCATCGTATAAAAAGTCGCCCAGGCTATCAGCAGGTAAGTAAGCGAAAAGGCCAACCAACTATATAGGAGCTGAACCATGATGTTTTCATTTCTCGGAAATACAAAAAATACAACTATAGCGAGTACCAGAGCTATCAGCCCTCTGTGTATGGGTCTCAATCGGTGGATAAATAATTCTTTAGACTGCATATCCGATCAAATAAAGAGAGATATTCTATCCTCCTTGCCAGCAGTGTGATGGGGGAGGATAGGAATAATAGTTATTTGGATCCTGTTCTTTTGATAATCATGATCGATTTGTACTTGTCCAGATCAAAATGTGGGGATTCCAGTTTCAATTCTGTAGGAAAAGGGAAATTTTTATCAAAGAAGTAGATCGTAGTAGAGCTACCATAGTCATTGGTCGGGAATAGATCTGCAGCACCTTCATAGTCTGCATTTGCAATATCACCTACTGAAATGGCATAAATCCGGATAATACCACCTTTATTTTGTTCATTACGCACGAAGGCGACTTCTTTAAAATCTCCTTTCAGATCTGCAATACTTTTTTGTGTCAGCGAGTCTTTAAAAATAAATCCTACGATCAGTATAATTGGGATGATCAGCAACCATGCTTTTTTGTTTTTGCTCTTCATTAAAGCGAAATTTTAATATTCAGAAGTTTGAAAAATTCTTTTAAAATGGCCTGATGTCCCGGCCATGCGGGAGAGGTTACCAGATTGCCGTCAACTATGGCCTGATCTGCAGGTATATTTTTCCATGTTCCCCCGGCAAGTTCAATGTCTGGGCCTACAGCAACATAGGCGGTCAGGGTACGTCCCGCCAGTACTTTTGCAGCAGTCAATACCTGTATACCATGACAGATAGCAGCTACAGGTTTGTTTTCATTAAAGAAATGCTGTGTGATTTCCAGTACACGTTTATTCAACCGGATATATTCTGCAGAACGTCCGCCTGCAATGTAAAGTCCGTCATATTCTTCTGGATTGACACTATCGAAATCTTTGTTGATGCCGAAATTATGTCCGCGTAATTCTTTGTATGTCTGATCTCCGGTAAAATCGTGTACTGCTGTGGGTACCACATCTCCTTTTTTTCGTTCAGGAGCAATGGCGTCTACATCAATTCCTATTGCACCCATTGCCTGAAAAGGTACCATTGCTTCATAATCTTCGACATAGTCGCCTACTAATAATAAGATTTTCTTTGCCATGATAGTCTGAATTTTTATAGTGTTAAATATACAAGTAATTGCTTTGAGCGGCAGATTTGTTTAGTAAAATATAAGTCATGAATTGTTTTGAAGTTTTTCGGCCATTGTTCTTTTCGTTTTCCGGACTTTGGCCTCCAGCTGACTTCTCAGTAACATATTAACGACGCCTTTTCCTTCTTCAAAATTATCATTGAAGCTTGGGAGTGAAAAGGTGTCAAGGACATCTCCTCCGTCAAAAGGCATTCGTGCTGTAGCGATACCTAATACGGATTGACCGCCTCTTGCGCCGGGGCTTGTAGCCATCAGAAAAATGGATTTTTCTGCGTATATCTTTCTTTTGGGAATACGTGAAATCCAATCGATCAGATTTTTATAACCCACATTATAATTACCGTTGTTCTCCGCTAATGAGATAAGAATAAGATCCGCCCAGTCGATCTTGCTGACGAAATTATGCACTTCCTGAGGTATTCCGATTTCTTCTTCAACCTGCTTGCTGAACAGAGGAAGCGGAAAATCATTCAGATCGACAATCTCAATAATATCTTCGGCTTCTTTGTAATATCTGGATACAGATGATACCAGTTTTTTATTTATAGATGCGGAACTGTTGCTTCCTGCAAAAGCTAATATTTTCATATCGTAAACTTAACTAAATTTTATATCTTCAGCCTAATTAAAACTATAACAATGAAATCTAAACCTTGTTTTTTACTTCTGTTTTTGATGGTTTGTTTTTTAAAGGACATGGGCAGACAGCTATTCATTGGTTAGACCCTTTAACCGGAAATGCTGTAGCAGGCAGGGTTCCCGGAGTCGCGCAGAATCATGACTATGGCCGTCTTCCGGTTTCTTTAAAAGATCAGGTGCGGGAACCTGTATGGTCCTTAGGTACAAATTCAGCAGGTTTGTTTATAGATTTTCAGACAGATGCAGATTCTATTTTAGTCAGATATACTTTGAAAGGCTCGTTCGCCATGCCGCATATGCCTTCAACGGGTGTAAGTGGTCTTGATCTGCCAAAAATACCTGGAACTGGGCTGCAGGAAAATATGATTTTGGCGATACATCTTCATTTGTTTTTTCGAATATAGCATCTAATTCTGCTCTGCGGTATCGCTTATATCTACCCTTGTATAACTCGGTTGGCTGGATGAATATTGGTGTGCCTGAAGGGAAAAAACTGGAGTTCTTGAAGAAGGAAATTAAACCTGTAGTGGTATACGGTACTTCTATCGCTCAGGGAGCCTGTACTTCAAGGCCGGGGTTGGCGTGGACCAATATTCTGGGGAGACATCTGCAGACGCCTGTGATTAATCTGGGGTTTTCCGGTAACGGACGGTTAGAAGAACCGATCTTAAACCTGATGAATACTGTAGATGCCAGTGTATATGTACTGGATTGTATTCCTAATCTGGGTATTACAAAAGGTCTTTCCGAAAAGCAATTGGATTTGTTGCTTAAGAATGCAGTAACGATATTACGTGATAAACACCCAAAAACACCAATAATTATTACAGAGCATAGTTCCGGTCTGGATCCGCAGGTGATGAATCTGGGGTCAAACGCAGCCTATACCCGCTCGACAATGATTGCAAGAAAAGCATTCCGGGATATGCAGCAATCCGGAATAAAAGATCTGTACCTGCTGTCGAATACAGATATAGGTCTGGATCTGGAGTCAACGGTGGACTACGCTCACCCGAATGATCTGGGGATGATGAAGATTGCCCGTGCTTATGAAAAACTGATTAAGAACATACTACATTAAAAAAATATCCTCACCCGGATGAGCGGGTGAGGATAGTATAATATAGCTCAGAAATAGCCTAGAGTTTACTTTCTTTTTTCTTTTTGCGTACTTCTGGTTTTGAAACCTTTTTGAGTTCATACTGTCTTTCCAGATACATAATGATCTCTCCTGCGATATCTTTTTTAGTCGCTTTTTCTATACCTTCCAGTCCGGGACTTGAATTGACTTCCAGTACCAGCGGACCTCTTTCTGATGGTATCATATCCACTCCACATACGGTCAGACCTAATTCAGCGGCAGCAGCTATGGCTGTGTCTTTTTCTTTTTTGGTCAGCTTGATAACTTCAGCGCTTCCTCCTCTGTGGATATTCGATCGGAATTCACCCTCTTTAGCTGTTCTTTTCATGGCTCCGACAACTTTACCTCCAACGACGAAGGCACGTATGTCAGTCCCTTTGGATTCTTTGATAAATTCCTGAACGAGAATATTATTTCCTAATCCGTAGAAGGCTTCAATTACGGATGAAGCCGCTTTTTTGGTTTCAGCAAGTACGACACCTATTCCTTGTGTTCCTTCAAGCAATTTGATGACCAGTGGCGCACCACCGACCATGCTTATCAAGTCATCTACATCGGAGATCGTTCGTGCAAATCCTGTCACCGGGAGCCCGATACCGGCACCGGAAAGAATCTGCATACAACGCAGCTTGTCCCGGGAACGGGTAATAGCCTGACTTGGGTTGGCTGAAATAACACCCATTACCTCAAATTGTCGTACAATAGCAGATCCATAAAAGGTAACAGACGAACCTATGCGCGGAATAATCGCATCGATAGGGCCTATCTCCTGACCACGATAATGAATGCTTGGGCTGTCCTGGCGGATGCCTACGTAACATTTGCTGTGATCCATGACCACACACTCATGCCCTCTTTTCTCAGCAGCCTCCACGAGTCTTCGTGTGGAATACAAAGATTTATTAGTTGAAAGAATAGCGATTTTCACTGAACTGATAGTATTGTATTGTTATAACAAATGATATGCTGCTTGGTTTTCCTTTTGCAAATTTATAAGGAAGAGCTTTCTGAGAGGTTGTATTTTGAAACGTCTACAAGGAATTTTTTGCTTATAAAATTTCGCCCAAGAAGCATTGGAAATTTCATGCCCGAACGATTTCGGAATGAAAGTTTAATATTATATAGTTGATCGAAGAGTTTAATCTTAGTAAAGATCATATACCTGATCTCTGAATGTCCAAAAGAGCTTTTTACAACTCCCTGGCGTACTATCGGAAATCGGATGACACGCGTGCTCTCTGTCTCAAAATCGTCGATGATCGTGCATTGTATAAATTTGTGTCCGTTTTCTTCTTCAATATGATATTCTTCACAATGAAGAACAGAAGTACGGGCACCTGTATCGATTTTTGCCTTAAAATTGTACAAGCCAAGTTCCGGCAGATCTACCGTTTCATACCAACCTATGGTTCGCATTTCAGCCATATATCTACCGTTTATTCGTATTCAAATGTTCCGTAAGGGGAGTGGATGGTTACTTTTTTGCCTGAAGCCTCCTCCACACGTCCAACAATCTGCGCCGGAATACCAAACGATTCAGAAATCGCAATAATGTCCTGAGCAATGTCTTCAGAAACGTACAATTCCATACGATGTCCCATATTGAAAACCTTATACATCTCCTGCCAGTCTGTTTTTGATTCTTTCTGTATCAGATCAAACAGTGGTGGAATAGGAAACAGATTATCTTTGATAACATGCACATTATCCACAAAGTGTAATACTTTGGTTTGTGCACCGCCTGAGCAATGTACCATTCCGTCGATTTGCGAACGATATTTATCTAAAATAGTCTTGATAACCGGAGCATATGTGCGGGTCGGGGATAACACCAGTTTACCGGCCGTGATACTTTCTCCGTTTCCTGTTTCAACAGGATCTGTCAATCCTTTACCACCGGCAAATACCAGCTCATACGGAACAGCAGGATCAAAGCTTTCCGGATATTGTTCGGCAATTGCTTTATGGAATACATCATGACGGGCGGATGTAAGACCATTGGAACCCATTCCTCCGTTATATTCTTTTTCGTAAGTTGCCCGTCCGTATGAAGCAAGTCCGACAATTACATTTCCGGATTTGATGTTATGATTAGAAATTACGTCCTTACGAGGCATACGGCAAGTAACTGTACTGTCAACAATGATCGTACGTACAATATCTCCTACATCTGCAGTCTCTCCGCCTGTAGAGTAGATACCGATACCCATATCACGCAGTTCAGAAAGTATTTCTTCCGTTCCGTTGATGATTTCCGCAATCACCTCTCCCGGGATCAGGTTTTTATTTCTTCCGATAGTAGAAGACAACAGGATATTATCTGTTGCACCTACGCACAGCAGATCGTCAAGATTCATAATAATAGCATCCTGTGCAATACCTCTCCATACGGAAGCGTCTCCTGTTTGTTTCCAGTATACATATGCTAATGAAGATTTTGTACCTGCACCGTCTGCATGCATTATATTACACCATTCTTCATCACCAGCTAGAATATCAGGGATGATTTTACAAAAAGCTTTAGGAAATAATCCTTTATCAATGTTTTTGATTGCATTGTGTACATCCTCTTTACCTGCGGACACACCTCTTTGGTTGTATTTTAAATCTGACATCTTGGGGCAAAAATAGTCAATCATCCTGATATTTACAGGATAATTGGCGAATATTAAACGGATTTGAGTATTGACCAGGAGTCTACCAGTTTGTCAAAGGAAAACCGGGCATTAGCAGGGCTGGTACTGGGTAGACTGTGATAGGATATCTGCGAAAGTCTCTTATGGTATCTATCATACAATTGCTTTGCTTTATTACCGTTAAAAATGACATGTTGTATAGAGGTAACATGTTGTAAAAGACTGATAATATCATTAGGGAGTTCTGAAAGTATAGCTGTATCCATACTCCCCGGACGTATTGCTGAAGCACAGGTATCCCAGAGTGCAATATGATGATCTTCCAGAAGCTGAATGCGTTTGGAATAATCAGATTCATATTTTTTTTCCATAAGATGAAATAACAATTTCCAGAACCGGTTTTGCGGATGTGCATAATACTGCTGCTGCTCCAGGGATTTATCTCCGGGTAAAGAACCCAGAATTAAAAATTTTGGTGAAAGTCCACATACAGGGGGGAAAGATTCTTTAAGCATATCCTAAAATTACAAAAAACACCAAATTTATTAGTCATATCAGTTTCAGATAGCAGATTTCAATGATGATGTTCATGTTTTGTTGGTTCAGCTCTTATATTACACAGTATAGAATTATTATGTTGATTAGCGGAGGTTTCCAATTGAATAGTTATATGATGAATGTTTAAGTGTTCCAAATCGTGTTCTATTTTACGAAGCATTTTTTCGCTTTCCTCAATTGTCATTTTTTCATCAACTACAGCATGGCAGGTCAATGCATTTAGTCCGCTGGTGATTGTCCATATGTGCAGGTCATGTATATTGTTAATACCTTTAGTACTCAGCATCTTTTTTGTTACTTTTTCAACTTCAACATTATTCGGAGTGCCTTCCATAAGAACATGTATTGCAGATTTAGTAACTATATAACCGCTTCTTAATACCAGTAGAGAAACGATAACACTTGCCAGCGGATCAGCCCAGCCCCAGCCGAAAAACATAATGAGTAATGCAGCAATGATAGCACCAACCGATCCCAGCATGTCACTTAATACATGTAGATAGGCCCCCCGCATATTGAGATTTTCCTTCACATCCGCACCACGCATCATTATCCACGCCACAAGTACATTTATCAATAAGCCTATAAATGCAATTATGAGCATTCCTTTTGATGCAATCTCTGGCGGATTTTGGAAGCGTTCAACAGCTTCATAAATAATATAAGCTGAAATCAGTATTAATGTTGCGCCATTGATGACTGCCGCCAATATTTCAAATCGTTTGTAGCCATATGTTTTTCCATAATCAGCTACTTTGTTGCTGAATGTAAAAGCCATCAGGGCGATGAAAAGCGAAATGGCATCACTCAACATATGTCCTGCATCTGCTAATAAGGCAAGGCTATTTGTAATCAATCCACCAATAACCTCTACTGCCATATAAAATGTGATAATTACCAGGCTAATGGTTAAGGTCTTTTTATTCGCAGTGTGCGATTGGCTATGCTCGTGATTATTTCCCATAATTTATTGTCTTTTAAATTTAAACCTAAGCTGTAAGCATAGTCTTTTTGAATAAACATTGTAAAATTGACAAATATATCGTGGCTATCTGTTATAGAATTTTGTGTTTAATTTGTAAGATTCACAGATTATCTAACTGATTCTTTTTATTTTCCTGAAATAAGCTGTTTAACAGGCTATCCACAAATGAAAATATCCCAAACTCTATGAAAGTTTCTATGTATTCACAGGATCTGTATACATAATATTTCATTCTGTATAAAAACAGAGTTATTCTATCTATTTTCTAAAAATACCAATCCACTATAACTGACTTTTGTGCTTAATAAAGAATAAAAAAACAGTTATGAGATATTTAAATATTATCATTTTTCTTTTTGTGTCAAATTTTGCATTGGCACAAAAAGAACAGCTCACCCAAAATGTTCGGGGTATTGTTACAGAACAAATTTCAGGGAAAAAGTTAACAGAGGTGACAATAGCACTGGAAAACAAATGGTTGAAAACCTCTACAGATAGAGAAGGTAAATTTTATTTAAGAGATGTTCCTTTAGGGCGATACACCTTGTATGCACATTCGATAAATCATGAAACTTTTGTTTTAAAAGACGTTTTAGTTGGTTCGGCAAAAGAAGTGTTTCTGGAGATAGAGTTACTTGAAACCAGTACAACACTTGAAGAGATCCTGATAACTTCCAAAGCAAACAAGGAAAATTCTTTGAATAAAATGTCACTGTCAGGATCACAAATGTTTAGCGTAGAAGAAGCCAGCCGATTTGCCGGCGGAATGCACGATCCCGGTAGGTTGGTCAGTAATTATGCAGGAGTTACCACTTCAGGGACGACAAACAATGGAATCTCCATCCGGGGGAATGCGCCCAGACTGTTGCAATGGAAATTAGAGGACGTAGAAATCCCTAATCCTAATCATTTTGCAGATATTGATGTATTAGGTGGTGGATTTTTATCTGCCTTGAGTGCCAATGTGCTTGCAAATTCTGATTTCTTCATCGGGGCATTTCCTGCAGAATACAGTAATGCCGTTTCAGGGGTATTTGATATGCGGTTACGCAACGGAAACAATGAGAAATTTCAGCATACTTTTCAATTGGGAATGCTGGGGATAGATTTTGCTTCCGAAGGTCCGATAAGCAGAGAAAATAATTCATCCTACATTTTCAACTACCGCTATTCAACAACAGCATTACTTGCCAAACTACAACGAAACAAAAATATGGGTGGTACACTGGGGTATCAGGATCTGAATTTCAAATTAAATTTTCCTACCCCAAAAGCAGGTACTTTCTCCTTATGGGGAACAGGACTGATAGATGAAGTTAAACCTTCTTTAGAGAAAGAAAACGAACAAAAATATCTGGATGAAGGTATTCTTTCTTCTGCGAATCAAAAGTCCGGAGCAATGGGATTATCTCACCGTTATTTTTTCAAAAACTATAAAACATCTCTAAAAACAACACTTGCCACTACACATTTGGGAAATCATATTTCAGAAGAGTTTCGGGATCTGAATGAAAACAGAAGTCCGAGAACGGATATGACATCCAATACCACCAACCTTGTTTTTACATCGGCAATAACGCATCAATTCTCACCCGGTCATACCAACAAAACAGGAGTTACTTTTACGAACATTCATTACAATATGAATCTTGACTTTACACCCTATTTTCAGCGTCCTCTTGAAAATTTCAACAATGCCACAGGAAATACAAACCTCATAACAGCATACACGCAATCACTCATCAACGTTACAGATGGACTAACTTTATCCGCAGGACTGAATGTGCAGCATTTATCACTTAATGGAAAAACATCTATTGAGCCAAGGGCCACACTGAAATGGCAGACAAACGACCAAAACTCTTTGGCTTTAGGTTATGGATTGCATAGTCGCATGGAGAAAGCAGATGTTTATTTTGTAAAGGACGTTAATGGTAATCTCGCAAATAAAAATCTGAATTTCACAAAAAGTCACCATTTTATGCTTACCTATATGCACAAAATATCAGACAATATGAATTTGAAAGTAGAACCTTACTTCCAGTCGTTATATGATGTTCCTGTTTCCGAAACCGGCTCTTATTCTATCCTTAACCGAAAAGATTTTTATATAACACAATCTCTGGTAAGCGAAGGGAAGGGAAAGAATTATGGGGTAGACATCACATTTTCGAAGTATCTGACAAACGGAATGTATTATATGCTGACAACTTCACTTTTTCAGTCCAGATATCAATCGGCAGACGGACATTGGTTTGACACAAGGTATAATCGTAGATTTGTTGCAAACGGATTAATAGGGAAAGAATGGATGCTGGATCGCAATATGTTAAGCGTCAATCTGAAATTAACTACGATGGGTGGACAACGTTATACCCCTGTTGACAAGGCTGCGACTCTTGCTCATCCGGATAAAGAAGTGCAATACGATGAAAGCCGCCAGTTTTCAGAGCAGTTTTCGCCCATGTTCATTGGTGATTTTTCTATTAGTTATAAAATGAATCGCAGGAAAACAGCACATACATTTTCGTTGAAAAGTGTGAATGCGACACGTCAGAAAGAATATTTAAAACATAAGTATAATATCATTACAGAAAATATTGAACCCGTTTATTCAACTAATTCTTTGTTTAATGTTAGTTATAAAACTGATTTTTAATTTCGAAATTTGTAAATGTCTGATTCAGAAAACAAAAATATAGTTTCCGACCTTTTGACAGAACCACAATACAGGGGTTTAAGGTACCTTTTTGTCTTTGTAGCTATTCTTGCGACTACCTTGTCACAGTCATTTTTTGTCTTTGGTAAAAGTGCAGAAATATCAACGGGAACAATTTATTTTTTTGGAGCAGCACTGGCACTTTCCACATTTATCATTATTTATTTCAATGTAAGCTACTTTGCACCTTATTATTTGTCAAAAAAAGAATATGCGAGTTATTTGCTGATTTTATTTTTACTCGTCTCCATTCTGGTCTTTGCAAAGGGTGCCGGTGAATTTTATTTGTTTGCCACAGCTGGCATTCAAAAGCATGTGAATATGATTACCATATTAGATGGATTATCTAATATGGTACTCTATTCCATTTGTGTAGCAAGTACTTCTATCGGAATTATATTCAGACAACTATTAGAAGATAAAACAAAAATAGAAAACCTGGAGAGTAAGCAATTAAGAAACTCCATCGAAGAAATTAAGAACCGTATCCAACCGGCGTTTTTGTATGCTACACTCGATTATACATCAAAAATCGTAAAATCCAAACCTATACAGGCATCAGATACCCTTTACAAGTTGAGCGATCTCTTGAGATATCAGTTGTATGACAGTACACGGCATCAGGTGTTATTGACTTCGGAGATTGCATTTATCCGCAATTATTTATTAATACATCAGCAAAACAATGAAGGTAATTTTTCCTTTGAAGTCATTATGAACGGTAACTGCAATAAGCTTATTGCTCCCTCAGTATTTACCCCCTGTATTGAAGTGCTGATAGGGCTTAATGCAACAAATATTTGTGCTGATTTTTCAATTCAAGGTGAAGAGGTAGAATTAAAACTCCTGGTATCAGGAATTGATGAAGAAAATGATTTTAATGAGGCATTCAAAAAATTGAAATCCGTATATGAAAATCCTATTTTAATAAAAAAAGCTGCTAACAACCTAAAAATACGGATAAGAGTATGATTAACAAATTAAATAGTCTTACCTCTCAACTACTATGGGAAACTGGTTTCAGATTTTTGCGTCATCTGCTGATTTTTCTGATGGTCAGCCTGATAACAATGAATATTTTATGGGATGAACCCATCAGAATTTTGCCCGACAGGTATATGGCCTGGATAATTTATTTACTATTATTTTTAACGGTTATATATATCAATATGTATGGGCTTGTCCCAAAGTTGCTGCTACCGGGGAAAATAAAAAAATACCTTTTTGCAGTTGCCGGATTAATGTTTTTTTTTCTAATATCTGTCGGGACTCTTCAGAATGTCGCTGACGAAGACAGCATTCCTTTAAGAACACCTCCGATTATAGGTATTCTGTCTGGTCTGGCAACTTTTATGTTATTTATTACCGGTCTTACAGCATTACAATTTTTTAAATACCGGCTCCGGAACCAGCAAAAAATCAATCAGTTGGAAAAAGCTACAATGGAGATAGAACTGGCAAATCTGCAAAGCCAGATCAATCCTCATTTTTTGTTCAATATGCTGAATAATGCAAACATAATGGTAGAAGAAGACGCTAAAAAATCATCCGAAATATTATCCAGGTTTAATGCCTTGCTTCAATATCAGGTCGAGAAAGGAGCTGCGAAATCAGTAACATTGAATGAAGAAATTATTTTTTTAAATGATTATCTGAATTTAGAAAAACTACGTAGAGACAGATTTAATTTTGTGATAGAACCTGACGATTTTGTTGATGTGGATTTACCCCCATTATTATTTATCCCTTTTGTAGAAAATGCCGTAAAGCACAATCCGGAAAACGATGCTTTCATAGAAATTACGTTTCAGAAAAGTGGTAATGCATTACGTTTTGTATGTAGAAACAATAAGCCCAAATCGGTTGTAGTTAAAAAAGAGGGAGGAATAGGTTTATCGAACATACAACAAAGATTAAATTTACTCTTTGAAAAAAAACACAGCCTCCAAGTTTTAAATGAAAAGGATGTTTACATAGTAATTATGGAAATAGAATTATGAATTGTATAATCGTAGATGATGAGCCTATCGCTCGTATTGGTATCGAAAAACTGTTGAAAAATATTGAAAATCTTGAACTAACCGGAAGTTTTGAAAATGCTTACACTGCTTCTTTATTTATCAGAGAAAACGCTGTTGATCTTATTTTTCTGGATATTCAAATGCCCGGCCTGAACGGTTTGGAATTTGCAAAACAAGTCGGAAATACCACACTTATTATTTTTACAACCGCTTTTGCAGAATTTGCAATAGATAGTTACGAAGTGGATGCAATAGATTATTTGGTAAAACCTATTCAACCTAACCGATTTAAAAAAGCAGTAACCAAAGCGATTTCCTATCATAAAATGCTGGTTAACGAAGAAAAAAATCTGCTAACTGATCAGATAGAAGGCGAATTTGTATTTATAAAATCCGACCGGAGATATTTTAAAGTGGTTTTTAAAGATATTTTATTTATTGAGGGTTTGAAGGATTATGTTATTATTCATACAGAAAATCAAAAGCTAATTACACACACGAATCTGAAGAATGCGCATACCTTATTACCATCAAAGAATTTTTTAAGGGTCAACCGTTCGTATATTATCAATAAAGACCGGATCGATTCTTTCAGCAATAATGATGTATTCATTGGGGACAATGAGATAAGTATCGGTAATTTTTACAGGGAAGATTTCCTGAAAGAAATTATGAAACATTAATTGAACAATCTGATTTCTCTTATTGAGAATATTTTCATATTTCAAATTCTGATTCTTTGCAAGAATATCCAATTTAATGTTGCGTGCATACTTTTCATTTTTGATTTGTTCAATGTGTAAACGGCCTTTTTCGTGATTTGTACACGCCGGTTCTTTTGAGAGAAAGATAACTTTATTTGCTAAAAAACAAGTTTAAGGTGGTTTTGCGTTGTTTTGAGGGTTTTAGCACCCTTATTTGCCGTTGATTATTTTCATTGAATTTTATTTTTGAAAGCGTTTGTTTTTGAAATTAAAATGATATAATTTTGATATCATATCAATAACATAAAAATTTGAATTATGGAAAAGTTAATCAAACCTATTTCGGGCTTTTTAGCATTATTAATTGCAGTCGCATGTTTCGCCCTTGCCATATATTGTATTGTTCTGACCAAGGACAATCCGAGTTTTGGATTTCTAAGTGCATTGTTGTTTATCGTTTTTGCGTTTACGCTTAAAGGTCTGATGATTATCAGTCCTAATCACTCCCGTGTATTGAGTTTTTTTGGCAGATATGTAGGAACGGTAAAAGAAAATGGCTTGTTTTTTATTAATCCTTTGTATTCCAGTATCAAAGTGAGTCTTCGATCCGACAACTTGCAGGGGCAGACCCTGAAGGTTAATGATAAAATGGGAAATCCTATTGAGATCGGAGCTGTAATTGTGTGGCAGGTAGGAGATACCTATAAGGCTTCTTTTGATGTAACGAACTACACTTCATATGTTCGTACGCAGAGCGAAGCGGCTGTGCGTCATCTGGCCGGAAGTTTTCCGTATGATAACCTAGAAGATGAAGAGGCTTCCATTACACTTCGTGAAGGAGGGGATACGGTCAATCATATTTTAGAACAGGAATTGACCGATCGTCTTGCTCCGGCCGGAATTATTATTAAAGAGGCCCGGATCAGTCACCTGGCCTATGCTTCAGAGATTGCAGGAGCAATGTTGCAGCGTCAGCAGGCAACTGCTATCGTGGCGGCCAGAGCTAAGATTGTAGAAGGTGCAGTCGGTATGGTAGAAATGGCACTTCATAAGCTTTCGGAGAAAGATATTGTAGAATTAGACAATGAGAAAAAAGCAGCAATGGTCAGTAATCTTATGGTGGTACTTTGCGGTGAAAAGGCAGCCTCTCCAATAGTCAACGCAGGTACTTTGTATCAATAAAATTGAAACCAATATGTCGGATAAAAAGAATTTTATGTTAAGGGTCGATGCCGAAATGTTCAAGGCATTGGAAAAGTGGGCAGCCGACGAATTCAGAAGTGTAAACGGGCAGATCGAGTATCTGCTGAATAAAGCGCTGAAAGATAACAAGCGTCTTAAAAGTAAAAATCCAGAGGATAAGTCCGAAAAATAGCATATTCTTTCAGTATCTGTCTGCTTATTATGCAAGAGCCTGTCTTTTAAAGATTAAGCCCTTGCATTATTTTTTTATATTCCTATATATTTATTGAATTAATAAATTCATTTTTATAATAAGAATGTCGTTTGTTTGAAAAATTGGTTTGATTTTTTGTGATTATTTGTATTTAAATTATACATTTATTAAAATCGATAAAAATTTTGAATAATGCCTGATTCAGGCATGCTGCCAAGAGTGGAAAGAATGTCATTTTGATCAGGATGCAGGCAAATATTATTTGAAAGCTATACATTTGAAAGTATTAAAGAAGTAATGTGATATGGAAATTGGAAAGAATATACGCCTGATGGCGATCAGCACAAGTACAGTATATGGAAGTGATTTTTTGGTTTATATACGCGATAGAATAGCGGATTTTATAGGAGAAAAGCAAATTTTGTTTATTCCATATGCCCGTCCGTCCGGAATCTCATATGATGATTATACTGCCAAGGTGAGTCAGGCTCTGGCATCTTTAGGTATTGCTGTAAGAGGTATTCATGAGTTTGAAAATCCTGCACAAGCTATACGTGAGGCATCTTCCATTTTTACCGGTGGCGGCAATACGTTTTTATTACTGAAGACTTTGCAGGAAAAGGGATTACTGTCGGTATTGAAGGAAGAGATTGAAAAGGGGAAACCTTATGTCGGTACTTCTGCAGGATCTAATCTGACTGGATTAACCATCAGTACGACCAATGATATGCCGATTGTATATCCGCAGGGATTCGATGCTTTGCAGATTCTGCCGTTTAATATCAATCCGCATTATCTGGATCCGGATCCAAACTCTACCCACAAAGGGGAGACCCGTGAAACGCGTATTCAGGAGTTTCACGTCTATAATGTACAGCCTGTATTGGGTATACGGGAAGGAAGCTGGCTGGAGGTGGAGAACGGACAAGTTGTACTTGCCGGAAATCTGACAGCCAGACTTTTCAGGCAGGGGGCAACGCCTGTGGAACTCTCTCCCGGACAGATTGATTTTTAGATCCTAAAAAAGAGCTTTCAGCCTGAAAGCCAAAATAAAAGGTTAGCTTTGCCGCGTTTTGTTCACCATAATAATGTAGTTCCGATGGATCAAAATAACCTACTTCATCCTGCAGATATTGCAGAACAACTGGCAGAGTTAACCGGAAGAGAACTGTATGAGGAGTTTTCAGTCTATCCTCTGGATATCCGGCTGGAAATTTTCTCTTTTTTCGATAGTGCTTCCCAATATGAGCTGATAAAACAATTATCGGAAAAAGAACTATCAGAATTTCTGAATAATCTGAAGCCGGATCTTCGTAATGAGCTGTTCTACCAGCTGCCCGATGAAATGATCAAGTATCTGATCAACCTCCTCAATGAGCGGGAAAAGCAGATGGCACTGGAGCTCATCGGTTATAAGGAAGATAGCATTGCGCGGCTTATGACGCCGATGTATGTACAGGTCAGGCTGCATTATACTGTAGCAGACGTATTCCGGCACATTAAACTTTTCGGAAGAAAAGCAGAAACACTGAATTTTGTATATGTAGTAGACGGGCAGAATGTGCTGATCGATGATCTCAAGATCGGTCAGTTACTGCTGGCTGATGAAAATACAAAAATCTCCGAACTGGTGGACTACAACTTTGCTGCAATCCGGGCTTCGACACCCATGGAAGAAGCATTCGAAATCTTTCAAAAGTATGACCGCAGTGCACTGCCAATTGTTACAGATAGTGGTGTATTGGTCGGTATTGTGACCTTTGATGATATGCTGGATCGTATAGAAGATCGTGATACGGAAGATATTCATCGCTTCGGAGGTATGGATGAACTGGATCTGGCCTATACGAAGACCCCTTTGCTGGAACTGGTGCGTAAGCGCGCAGGCTGGTTGATTATCCTTTTTCTGAGTGAAATGTTAACGGCTTCAGCCATGAGTTACTATGACGGAGAGATTGCAAAAGCTGTAGTGCTGGCATTATTTGTTCCGCTTATCATATCTTCCGGTGGAAATTCAGGGTCTCAGGCGGCATCACTCATTATACGTGCAATGGCACTTGGGGAACTGAAGCTCAAGGATTGGTGGTATGTCATGAAGAGAGAAATTTCGTCCGGTATTATTCTAGGTGCTATACTGGGTTCTATAGGATTTATCCGGATTTTACTCTGGCAGCAACTTGGTATATATGATTACGGCGAATACTGGTTTTATATAGGTTTGAGTGTATCCATATCTTTATTGTTTATCGTATTGTGGGGTACATTGTCCGGGTCATTTATTCCATTTATCTTACGAAGACTCGGAATGGACCCGGCTACTGCTTCGGCTCCTTTTGTCGCTACATTAGTTGATGTATCCGGTCTTATCATCTATTTTTCTATTGCCGCATTCTTTCTCAGCGGCAAATTATTGTAAACATCCTGTTATTGTCAAACAGATAGGCTTTTAAACTGTTAAAGAGAATGGAAGCATATGTAGGCTTCCTCTCTTTATTGTTAATATTAAAAACATATCTATATGGCAAAGATTGTAGCCGATCAATTAGTGGAGATGCTCGTGCAGGCGGGTGTAAAAAGAGTATATGCAGTTACGGGAGATAGTCTCAATTTTTTTAACGAAGCTATTCGTAAAGATGGACGTATCAAATGGATTCATGTACGACATGAAGAAGTGGGGGCGTATGCCGCTGCTGCTGAAGCAGAGTTGGATGGCATTGCCTGCTGTGCGGGTAGCTGCGGTCCCGGACATGTGCACCTTATCAACGGGATGTATGATGCACATAAATCGCATGTTCCTATGCTGGTTATTGCCTCTACCATCAATACGCATGAGATGGGAATGGATTATTTTCAGGAAACAAATACCATTAAATTATTTGACGATTGTAGTTGCTACAATCAGCTTATCACTACTGCAGAACAGGCTCCACGAATTATCCAGACGGCTATTCAGCATGCGATCAGTAAAAAAGGAGTAGCTGTTATTGGTTTGCCGGGAGATGTCAGTGAACTGAAGGCCGTGGATACAGAGACATCCACACAAATCTTCCGTTGTAATCCAACGATCCGCCCCTCAGAAGATGAACTCCTAAAACTGGCTAATCTGATAAATTCAAGCAGATGTACAACTATTTACTGTGGTATTGGAGCAGAAGGAGCACATGAACAGGTTGTGCAGCTGTCTCATCACCTGAAAGCTCCTGTGGGGTATTCTTTCCGCGGGAAGATGGGTATACAACATCATAATCCGAATGAGATCGGTATGACAGGTCTGCTGGGGATGCCTTCTGCCTATCAGAGTATGCATGATTCCGATTTAGTGATTCTGCTGGGAACGGACTTTCCGTATGAAAACTTTATGCCTGTTGATAATAAAATCATTCAGATCGATACCAATGCTGAACGTCTCGGACGACGTGCAAAACTGGATTTGGGATTGATCGGTGATATCAAAGATACCATTGTGGCACTTCTGCCTTTACTGAATGAAAAGCTGGATGATAGTTTTTTGAAAAGTCAGCTTGATTTTTATGAAAAAGTAAAGGAGAATATGCATACGTATATCAATGCAAAAGGAGACGAAGATACCATTCAGCCGGAATATCTGGCGCATATCATTGATACAAGAGCTTCTGAAGACGCTATTTTTACGGTAGATACGGGGATGACCTGTGTATGGGGAGCTCGCTTTATAACGGCTACAGGTAAACGCAAAATGCTGGGATCCTTTAATCACGGATCGATGGCCAATGCGATGCCTATGGCTATAGGAGCTGCTCTGGCTTATCCGGATCGTCAGGTAATTGCTATGTGCGGGGACGGAGGTTTATCTATGTTACTGGGAGATCTCGCTACTATACGGCAGTATAATATTCCGGTCAAGATAGTTGTCTTCAATAACAGATCTCTTGGTATGGTCAAACTGGAAATGCAGGTAACAGGTCTGATGGATAACGAAACCGATATGATCAATCCCGATTTTGCAATGATCGCAGAAGCGATGGGCTTCAGAGGGATAACAGTACGTAATCCTGATGAAGTGAGCGGAGCTATAGATGCTGCATTATTACACCCCGGACCTGTATTGCTAAATGTATTTACCAATCCAAGTGCGCTGGCGATGCCTCCTAAGGTGAATCTGGATCAGATGTTTGGAATGGCAAAATCTATGACAAAACTGATGTTAGGAGGGAAGATGCAGGAGGTATTTGATACGATAAAATCTAACTATAAACATCTTAAGGAATTGTAGATAGATGTTGATTATAAGGTTGTTATAGAAATTGAAACTGTAACAACTTTATTTTTTACTTGATTTTCGAGAATAAGGAGTTATGAGTGATTTTAAAATTTAATTTTTTTTAATTCTATATTGATCAGGATGTTATAATTTCTTGTTTAAGATTTTTGATTTTTTAGATAAAAAAAGGCGATTTCTCCTTATATTTGTCCTGCTGCCCAAGTGGCGAAATGGTATACGCACCGTCTTCAGGTGGCGGCGCCGCAAGGTTTGCTGGTTCGACTCCAGTCTTGGGCACAAAAAAGGTTTACATTGAAAAATGTAAACCTTTTTTTATTTACAGAAAATCCTGTTAAAGATTTTTTTCTTTAAGCCACGAAAACAGGATCTCATAAACTTTTGTTCTGACCTCTTTTGCGGAAAGGACCAGGTCATGTACTCCGTTTTCAACTGATATAATAGTAATATCACCCGTCAGTTTTTGGGCATATTTGTGAATATCTTTAACCTCAAGTACAAGATCACTGCTGTTGACATCCTTGTTCCATTCTTTCGGTTTCTTGCTTTGATGCGAATGCATAATGAGCGCAGGCATTGTAAGAGTTGCTCCGTTATGTATGGCTCTGTGCGCCAGATGTACTGCTCTTATAAATCCTGCATACGAGTAGGGATATTGTACAGGTTTCCAATTCAGATCAAAATCCCATTCTCCCGAAAGGTCCTTATGCAGACTTCTTGCATAATAACGATTTAATCCGTTAGGAAGGCGAAGATGCGGGAATAATTTAGCCAGGCTGCTGGCAAAAGGAATTCCGATAAGTTTGGATAAAGCATCTACATTAAAGTCATAGAAGGGGCTATTCGTCCAGAGACCTTTGATTAAGGGATCATGTGGATGACGAATCGCATAATAGGTCGCTGTGAGTCCCCCTGTAGAGTGCCCGCATAGAATAACAGAATGATGTCCTTCATCAGCAATTAATCTGAGAGTCAGATCGATTTCTTCATCATACTCACGCAGGTCTCTGACATTAAATAGTTTTTGGTGGGGCAGATAAGAACGTCCGTATTTTCGCAGATCTAAGGCATAAAAGTCATATCCGTGAAGATTGAATTGTTCTGCCATTTCTGTCTGAAAGAAATAATCGATATAGCCGTGTATATACAGCACCGCTTGCCGGGTGACAATTTCACTTTTTCTACGCACTACCGTTGCCACCGCTTTTCCTTCGTAATCATCTTTGAGGATCAGCGTCCGTTGTTGATAAGGACTTCCCAGAATGTCAGCCTGATAAGAGGTTAATTGATCTTCCATATACCTGCGTTTATTCTAAATTACTGAATTTGAGCTTTAGGAGTGTATTTCATTTAACGGACTTCTACTCCGATTGTATTGTAGTGTTCTAACATGGTGCTATCCGGATCACATTCCGTTATCAGCATATGCAGAGATTTGGTCTTGGCCACATAATAATTGTCTGTACTGTTGAGTTTATCTGATGTACAAAGACCAATCGTATTGGTACTGTTCGCGATTATTTCCCGTTTCATTTCAGCGTCTTCCAGATCTTTACAATACAATTCTTCCGGAGTTATACTGGATACACCGAAGAAGTAATAATCTGCTCTGAACTTCTGAATATTCAGAAGCGTTTCGTTTCCATATGTCGCAAATGCCGTTTTAGAAAGACGGCCTCCAAGAAACAATAATTCGCACGTCGGGTGATCTTCCAGTACATTGGCAACCGGAAAACTATTTGTTATAATCGTGGCTCTGAGATCCTGCGGTAATATTTTAGCCAGCTCCAAAGCAGATGTCCCTCCATCAAAGAAAAGAAGCTGATTGTGTTTGATCAGGGATAATGCTTTGCGGGCAATGATTTTCTTTTCCTCAATATCTCTTATTTCACGTTGTCTGTAATGGTGCGGAATCTTCGACAGGGTTGTTGCACCTCCACGCACAGCTTTGAGAAGCCCCTGACTGTCGAGTTCTTTGATATCTCTTCTTACAGTGTCCTCAGATGCTGTTATAACAGCTGACAGTTCTGCATAAGAGACAACCCCTCTTTTATGGAGTTCATTTAATATGGTAGATAAGCGTTCCTGTTTTAGCATAAGCTAAAGTAGCATTTAAAATAATAAACAGCAAATATTTGCAATTTATTGCAAAATATTGCATATTGCAGCATGGTACAACAAAAAATAATTGCACTTGATATGGATGGTGTACTGGCCGATAACCAGCAGCATTATCTCACTTATTATTATAATGAAACAGGGATCCGGCTGGATCCTTCCACTATGTTAGGAAAGCCTGAAGGACTTGGGTTGCCTGATAAAACAGCGATATACCGCTATCTGCATACAGAAGGCTATTTCAGAACCTTACCGGTTGCTGAGGATGCCATAGAAGTTGTTCGGGAATTGCAGAGCAAGTACACAATCTATGTGGTATCTGCAGCAATAGAATTCCCACATTCACTTCGGGAGAAATTTGACTGGCTGGCGGAATATTTCCCTTTTATCTCCTGGAAAAATATTGTTTTCTGTGGCGATAAGAGCATCATTAAGACCGATTATCTTCTTGATGACCACATCAGTAATCTGCGTACTTTCCAGGGAAAGCCTTTACTTTTTAATTCCTTTCATAATGTAAATGAACAAGACTATGAAAGGTTGATGAACTGGAAAGAAGTAGGGGAATATTTTTTGAAATAAGAAATATCCTGCTTGTAAGATCATATCAAAAACAGGAATTGCTGCACAAACTTTGTGTGCAGCAATTCCTGATACATGTCCGGAACCTTTTCCTAATATAAAATCCTGTATAGCTTTTCAGGACGGTTGAATTCTATTTAAAGGCTTCTCTTACAGCTTTACCTCTCCATGCCTGAGGTTGTTCAAGTCCGAGTATCCAGGCTAAGGTAGCACCCGTATCATAGGTTATAATGGAACTTTTGATTTCATGATTTACTTTTACCCCCGGTCCGCTGATAATCCACGGGATCTCAACCTCATCCAGTGATTTTCCGCCGTGGCCTTTATCTATGCCTCCGTGATCAGATGTGATGAGTACAATAGTTTCGTTCGAGATACCTGCATCCTTTATTGCAGTCAGTATCTTACCTATACGTGCATCTACTGTTTTCAGAATTTCATAATATTCAGCTGTACGATGACCTTTGGCATGTCCTGTGTGATCCGGTTCATCAAAATGAATAAATGTAAACAGTGGCTTTTTGGTTTTTATGGTTTCTACAGCATCGTTAACACATTTTTCCTCATCATCATTTGCCGGCAATACATGCGTAATTGCATCTTTTTCGATCAGGTAGCCGATTCCGGGCCAGCTGTATACTGCAGCAGTGACAGCTTTTGGTTTCTGATCCCGGATTACACTGAAGATACTGGGGAACTGTTTATACGCTGAAGTCGTGTAAGCAGATGGAATCTCCGGCTTCTGACTTCCCCATTCAGTAAAACCATGCTGCGTAGGACCGGCACCCATCAACATCGATGCCCAGTTAACAGCACTGGAAGAGGGGAGAACCGAACGGGCATGCAGACTCCATGCACCGGATGCCATTACTGATTTGACATTTGGCATATCGGCTTTAGGAAGGGCATATGCACCCAATCCATCACAGCCGATTACTACAATATGCTTTGCTTTTTTGATCTGTGCCTGCAGTGTAATTACACTTAAACAAATCACTGCACATAGAAATAATTTTTTCATTGGTTATTCGATTTACAATTAATCAAATATATTCTTTTGATACGTAAGTCGCTATTTATGAAGTTTAAGCAATCGATTGTCCAACGGTTTTGTTATACAAAAATAAGGCTGAGTTTTGTAGAGAACCCAGCCTTATTTTCGTAATATGCTATATGGCTAATGCCTGTCTTCTTAGTGTTTGAAGTGGCGTACACCTGTCGTTACCATTGCAAGGCCTTTTTCATTTGCCATATCAATAGACAATTGGTCTTTGATCGATCCTCCCGGTTGTAATACCGCTGCAATACCCGCTTCTGCTGCCAGTTCCACGCAGTCAGGGAAAGGGAAAAATGCATCTGAAGCCATTGATGACCCGTTAAGATCAAAACCGAATGATTTAGCTTTTTCGATCGCTTGTTTCAGGGCATCTACGCGTGAAGTCTGTCCTACACCTGACGCTAACAGCTGACCGTCTTTTGCAAAAACAATAGTATTGGATTTGGTATGTTTCACAATTTTATTGGCAAAATACAGATCTTCCAACTGCTCGGCAGTAGGTTTAACATTCGTAACAGACGTCATCTGATCCGGATTTTCTACCGTATTGTCTTTATCCTGTTGAATGACACCGTTCAATAATGTTTTGAATTGTTGCTGAGGCAATTTTACATCTTTACGAACCAGAATAATACGGTTTTTCTTTGCTGTCAGGATAGCTTTTGCTTCTTCAGAGTAAGCAGGAGCGATTAATACCTCAAAGAAAAGATTGTTAATTTCTGTAGCTGTTTCTGCATCTACCTCACGATTTGTGATCAAAACACCTCCGAATGCGGAGACAGGATCACATGCCAGGGCATCTGTCCATGCTTGTTTTACTGTAGGACGTGAAGCCACACCACAAGCATTTGTATGTTTCAGAATCGCAAAAGTAGGTTCTTCAAATTCGTCAATAATGGATACGGCAGCATCTACATCTACCAAATTATTGTATGAAAGTTCTTTTCCGTTCAGTTTGTCAAACATAGCATCCAGGTTGCCATAGAAGACACCTTTCTGATGCGGATTTTCTCCGTAACGCAATACCTGTGCTACTTGTTCAGACTGTTTGAACACATCAAGAGGATTCTCCTGATTGAAATAGTTAAAAATAGCTGTGTCGTAGTGAGACGATGTATTGAAAGCACGTTTTGCAAATTCTTTACGTTGCTCAAGTGTCGTACTACCTTCCTGAGCTGCTAATATATTTTCAAGTTCCTGATAATCATTTTTAGAAGACAGAATAACAACATCATTGAAGTTTTTCGCAGCAGCACGGATTAGTGAAATCCCACCAATATCAATTTTTTCAATAATATCCTGTTCCTGAGCTCCGGAAGCAACTGTTTCCTCAAACGGATAAAGATCTACAATAACCAAATCAATTTCCGGAATTTCATATTGTTCCAGTTGTTTCTGGTCATCTTCCAACGGTCTTCTTGCCAGAATACCTCCGAATACTTTAGGGTGTAACGTTTTGACACGTCCGCCTAAGATAGAAGGGTAGCTGGTCAGATCTTCTACAGGTACGACACCGATACCTAAATCTTTGATAAATGCTTCGGTACCTCCGGTAGAGTAGAAGGTCACACCATGTTTGTGCAGCAGTTGAATGAGAGGCGCTAAATTGTCTTTGTAATATACAGACACTAAAGCATTTTTAATCTTTACAGGATGGCTCATTATTATTTTGTTTGGAAGCCGCAAAGATACAAAATAATACAGAATAGCCTAAGGCGTATTTTAGTAAATTATCAATTGTACTTTTTTAACAGGTTTTCAATCACTTTAGGATAGTGAAGATGTTCCAGTTGCTGGCCTTTGAATTTGATAATTTCAAGTGTATCTCCGGATTCAACCTTAAATTTAGCCTGATAAATGACTTCGCCTTCATCAAAATGCTCATTTACAAAATGAATGGTAATCCCGTGCTCCGATTCTTTGGCTTCGAGTATTGCTTTATGGACGCGATCGCCGTACATTCCTTTGCCACCAAATTTAGGGAGCAAAGCCGGGTGGATATTGATGATTTTATTTGGAAAAGCTTTCAGTAAATTTTCCGGAACAAGCCATAGAAAACCAGCTAATACAATCAGATCGATATTCAGATTTTTCAGTAGTTTAACAATATCATCTGTCTGGAAAAAATCATGTCTGTCAAATACGTGAGAAGGGATCTCAAAGTTATCCGCACGTTGCAGTACATATGACTCGGGATTATTACTTAAGATCAATGCGACCTCGGCTGTATCTGAATATTTAAAATGCTCCATTATTTTCTGAGCATTAGAACCTGATCCTGAAGCAAAAATAGCGATACGTTTTTTCACAGACTTTCTTCCTTATTGATAACCATTAACTAAAACTAACCAAAAATACTTAAATTTTTCATTAAATTATTGTAAGATATGCGTTAAATGCAGAAATTGGTGCCAAATCTTACAATTAAATTGAACTTTTATCCCTTATGAGGAAACAAATACTGCTAAAGCTCTCTTGTGCAATCTATTTGATGAGCAGCGCATTCCAACAGACAACCCTGGCGCAGCTTGCAACTTCCGGAATCAATCTCCGCTCGTATATCATGAATATGGATATGCCTCGTCTCAATCTGCAGGTCAGCAGTACCAAAGTGGTCGCTCCTGCTATTGAAATTGCGGTGACAGCAGTGGGCAGAGCTTCAGCAGAGGGAAAGAATGACGGACAAAGATTACCGCTGCTATATGACAGCTTTTGCCATCCCAGCGTCGTGTATGTGGACAACAAATGGAACGGATTCCGCTATTGGATGGCTATGTCTCCCTATTTCGGACAGACAAAGTCTGACCCCGGTTTTGAAAATCCTACTGTAGTCTGCTCCAACGACGGCATACACTGGGAAGAACCTAAAGGTATCCGTAATCCTATTGATATTCCGCCTGCAAAACCTTCACATGCGTACTGGAGTGATCCGAAATTGTATCTGGATGATAAAGGGCTTATGCATATATTCTATAGAGGGGATGCTATGCCAAACGGCAAGCTGGGTGTACGGTTTGGTGATCATGAACGTGCAATTGTACACCGGTCTTCCCGGGATGGGGCCAGCTGGTCAAAAGTATGGATGCTCTATTCATCCGATTCTGAAGGCGTAGATGCTGCAAACCTGCTGTTGTCTCCGGCAATCTTTCAGGATCATACCGGTAAATATAACTGCTACGATGTGATCTACAGTTCGGCCAAACATCCTATTGGTCCTCAGGGGAATCAGACACATGCCTTTGTTCACAGACGAACTTCTGCTCAGATCGACTCCTTTGGCAAATTCAGTACTACACAGCTGTGTAAATTTATTAACCGGCCCTGGGGAACGGGTATGGATCCCTGGCATTTGGATGCGTTTATGGTAGGACGCCTCTATTTTATGTTGGTAGATGTAGGTCGGGTCAATAATTATTATGGTAATGAACTGTATATTGCCTATAGTCAGGATGGTATTAATTTTAAAGTTATTAATACGCCTCTTTCGCCCAGCGGAGCTTATAAATCTGCGATGTATCCTATCAAAGCGGACGGCAATGAAATCCAGCTTGGGCTATACAGAGCGGATAATAAGACTGGTGTAATATCATATGAAATAGTATCTTTAATGCATAAGGACTAAATATTATATAATGAAAAAACTGATTGTTATTTTACTGAGCGTCTATTTTACAAGTCATGCTGCTGCACAAAAAGCACCGGTGACCATACCTGATTTCACCTTTTATTTATTACAGAATAATCAGCCATTCAAGCAGGATAAACTTCCTTCATCAGGATATATTGTCTTCAATTATTATGATCCGGGCTGCGGGCATTGTCAGAAAATGGCTGCCGGAATCGCCAAAAACATTGATAAATTTTCGAAAACTCAGATTTATTTTGTGACCATTAATGATAAGCCTTATGTAGACGGGTTTATTGAGATGTATATTCCTGCATTAAAAAACAGGAAAAACGTAGTCTTTTTGCATGACAAGGATATTGAGTTTATCCCTAAATTTAATCCTACGCAGTATCCGTCTGTTTACTTGTATGATGCAAAGACCAGGAAGCTGATCAAACACTTTGACGGAGAGGAAGATGCCCGGAAACTGGTCACTTATCTGAAATAGAATTTATAATGATTGGTTTCACCGGATGATGAAACCAATCATTCTTTTTTTTGCTGCAGACTGTTATTAATTTTTCTGCGTCAGCAAATAATCTAAAATTTTCATAGCGTATTCATCTGTCTCAACAGCAGAATTGGATAATACAACTACTGCGGATTTTTCGTCCGGAGCGATTCCGATAAAAGAACGGCTTCCGTTGGTTTTACCATTATGCCAGTAGAAGGTGATGCCCTCCAGCATATTGATATGCCATGCCATTCCCAGATCGGTGTCAGGAGGCAGGAAATAAGTGAATTGCTTGGTTTCTGCCATGGCTTTTTCAATATCAGTCTCCGGCATTTTAAACTGAGCGCGTGCGAATTGAAGCAGGTCTGTAACGGTAGATTTTAAAGCACCCGCACCTGCAAGTGCATTGAAATTCCAGACAGGTACCTGTTCACCTTGACTGTTATAGACAGTGACCAACTGATTGCTTTTCGGATCTGCTTTATCTGTTGTGGCATTTAAAGTGAGGGGTTTTGCAATGATCTCTTGTATAAGTTGATTATATGTTTTTTTGCTGATGACACTGATCAGATCACCTAATAATCCAAATCCTAGATTGCTGTATTCATATTTTTCACCCGGAGTTTGTGTTGCCTTGAAGGTTTTGAGATAAGCATAAAGTGCTTTACGGTCATATGCCTTATAGGGATCCAATTCGGTATAGCCTTTTACCGTTTCCAGATTACCGGGCAATCGGGGCAAACCTGACGTATGGTTAGCTAATGAGCGGAAGGTGATTTTCTGAAGATCAGTATTGATTTTGAGGGAGTCCGGCAGGTATTTTGTAATCGCATCATCCAGAGAGATTGTATTTTTTAATACTAAATCTGCTAACAATGTTGCTGTAAATACCTTTGAGATTGAACCTATTTCATACTGAGATATATCAGTTGGTAAAGTTGAATTGCCTTTGGTTGTTTCACCGAAAAAATAAGTCTTGACCTGATTGTTTTTGATTACACCAATAGAAAGCGAGACCGTATTCGGTTTTTTGAGATAGGCTTTTGCAATAGAATCCACATAAAAGTCAAGGGGAGATTCTTTTACTGATTTATCTGTCAGTACAGTATCTTTCTGTGTGTTTGTTTCTTCCTGTTTTTCAGCCTTTGGATATGGCTTTATCAGAAAAGTGTTGTAATGCAGGCTCTTGTCGATGACCAGTAAAAGCTGCATAGGGCCATCTGCATAGTCTAATCGATAAGCACCTATTCCGCTGTCAAAGCTTTCTAATGTGGCAGAGCGGATACGTCCTTTTGGGAACACATGCTGTGTCAATATGGACGCCAGTCTGCTTTTAGGAATGGCTTTTTGAAAACTCTCATCTGCCATATTATAAATGGAATCTACCTGCTGATTATTAAGGAAAAATTCAATTTTATTAAATACGGCTTTATTTTGCTGTTGTTGAGAACTTGTCTGTTGCGCTTTTAGTGAAAAAGCGATCAACAGACAAGACAGGGATATTATATATTTTGTCATTTCAGAGACAAAATTAAGCAATGAAATGCTACATACCAATTAATTGTTTTAATCTGGCATAGCCTGATTTGCTGACATTTATTTTATCTCCTGAGATGAGTGTGGCAATGTAATTTTCTTTTTCCAAAGGTTCTATTTTTGACAACTGATCGACTCTGATCATGAAAGAGCGATGTACACGGACAAAGTTTTTCGGATCGAGTTGTTTTTCAAAGGAGGACATTGTTTTGTTTTTCAGGAACATTCCTTCTTTAGTATGTATCTTCACATAGTCATCATAGGCTTCCAGAAATGTAACCTGTTGTACCGGAATAATTTTGATCTGTGAACCATTTTTCACCACTATACGTTCCAGATTTTGTTCTTCTCCTTCCAGAGATTCATTGATCTTAACAGGTGTGGCTGCCAGGGTTGACTGTTTGAAGGCTGCATTGAATTTGCTGACTGCCTGGTCGAAACGCGACTGGCTTATCGGTTTAAGCAGGTAATCTATTGCATTTTTTTCAAAAGCCTTAATTGCGAATTCATCAAAAGCTGTTGTAAAAATCACCTGTGGCTGTTCGTCAATAATTTCTAATAATTCAAAACCATTCAATTTGGGCATCTGGATATCCAGAAATATAAGGTCGGGTCTGTGCTGCTGAATAGCTTTTATCCCTTCAAAACCATCATTACATTCTGCAACAACCGTATAGTCCGGATGCTGTTGTAAATAGGCTGAAATAATACTTCTGGCAAGTGGTTCGTCATCTATAATAATGGTCTTAATCATATTGAGGTATTTTTAGGGTTGATATAAAGCTCTTATCTTTTGTTTCGGTAAATAAAAGGTCTGTGCGACCGAAGATCAGGAACAGCCTGCGTTGTACACTGCTTAGTCCGAAGCCTGTACCTTTGGTGTTTTCATACTGATCATTTTCAATAGGGTTGGTGATCCGGATCCAAAGAAGATTGTCCGCATAGGAAACCTCGACTTTGATAAGTACATCTCCGGTAATGTTGTAGAGCCCGAATTTGATGGCATTTTCCAGCAAAGGCTGAATAATCATAGTGGGCAGCTTTGTTTCAGACAACTCTTCAGGGAAATGAACTTCTGTATTCAGGCGATGTCCAAAGCGTACTTTTTCAATATCCAGATACAGCTGCAGATGAGACAGCTCATCTTTCAGTGAGATCAGACTGAGGTTATCCTTTCTCATTGTTCCTCTTAGAAAGTCGGAAAGCTGAAAAGTCATTTCACGTGCTTTCTCGGGTTTAATACCGATCAGTGCTATAATGGAATTTAAACTGTTGAACAGAAAATGCGGCTGTAACTGTTGTCTGAGGTTGTATAATTCAGCATCTCTGACCATCTTTTCCGATTCTTCCTTCCTTTTTTTATTTTCTTCATATTCTTCCTGAATATTCCATACGATCTGCAAAATAGCAATGCAGAACAAAACCAGGAAGTTGAGAATAACCCGATAAGGGATACTGAAATCAAAATAACTGATGTCTATCAAGGAGAAGATCTGCAGCAGAATAATGCGGCTCACATACAATCCCAGGGCAACGACAATAAGACCGATCGCGGATAAGCGAAGCATCTGACCTTTGCGCGGCAGGAAAAAATTAATGGTACTGGAAAGAATGTAACAACACAAAGTGATGCTTAAGGCATTAATCCCGGCATCATACAGTGCGATTTCTTTGGTTGTACCGCTCCATATCAACAGACCAAATACAACCAAAAAGTATAAAATACAGATTGTCCATGCCGAGACATGGATCAGGTAATTTTTATTTGCAGGTAACTTAAAAAATAGCATTTTCGTATGTATTATGCGTTTTTAAGTGTAATACCACCAAATATTGTACTTCCGGTAATGTATATTTTCTTGTTAGGATCAAGACCTATGCCTGATGGAAATCTGCGGTCATCCACATCACCCAATAAAGAGGAAATGTTGGAAGAAGCCTGCCAGTGACTGGGAAGGATAATTTGTGTACTTCCGAATAACTGGAATACCTCGATAGCTACCGGTTGTTGCAGATCCGCCTGTAACAAATTGATTTCCACAGAGCCGAATAAATTGGAAACACGTCCTCCGAGAAACTTTTTGGATAATACCAGTTTTTTCATTGAGCTGAATGCCGAATTTACATTCAGGATATCTTCAGACTGGGGATTGAACCTGTCATAAGAAGATTTCCCCGTACTTTGGTACGAGGATTGAAAATTAGGATCTGTATTTTCGGCTTTGTTTTCGGAAGAACCATCTGCAGCTGTTTCTTCAGAGGAATTAACCACTCGTTTGTCCCAGTCAAAGTCATCCTGACCCGGTGGTACCGGCGGCACTGGAGGTATGTAGTTTGTGTTCTTTTTAGAGATCAGGTAGTATCCAAGTATAATGATACCCAGAGGCAGTATTACTCTGCCGAAAGAAAGGTCTGTAATTTCTCTGAAGAGAAAAAGTCCACCTATGATCAACAGGATAATAGAAGCTTTGCGTTCGAATTTAGAATTTACACCTATAATAAGACCAACTACCACCAATATCATTGGCCAGCTAAACAACCAGTCAGGAAACAGATCTCCGATATTAAGGTTTTTTAATAGTAATGCTAATCCTGTTATAATAATGATTGCTCCTATGGTATTACGGTTGTCGTTCGGCATGCGCGGGATATTAGGAGGCGTCGAGTTATTATTTGTCGTTTTCATTGTTTTATTTGTTTTACTATGTTTTTGATAGTTCAAATGTAGAGCTAATATAAGGAGAGCAAAACACTATTTAGGTTATCTGAATCAAAAAGTCGGTGAATATCGCTTTTTTATCGGTAAAATGTTTTCCAGCCATTATTTGCCATAAAAAAAGGAATATTTTCCTATTTTGAGAAAAATAATATGTTTTTTATTATTAAAATTTGGAGAAAAGAATATAATTATTATATATTTATGACGGAAAATGGAACTTAAACTTAAATAGTTAATAATGGGAGATTTTGAAAACAAAGAGCGCGAAGAGGTATTTTCAAAAAAAGTGAGAGCTGGAAAACGTACTTATTTTTTTGATGTAAAGGCAACTCGTTCAGACGATTATTACATTACCATCACAGAAAGTAAAAAACGTTTTGAAGACGGACAGTTTATCAAACACAAGATTTTCTTGTATAAAGAGGATTTTGAAAAATTTGCTGAAGGATTAAAAGATGTTGTGGAATACATCAAGTCGAATCAGGATGTTGTTGAAAAACGTTACGAGCCTAATTTTGAAGATGCAGGTTATGCTGAGGGTAGCAAAATTGCTCAGAGAGACGACTTTTCATTCTAAGGTGTGTCTAGCCTAGAATAAGAGCCACTATTCCCATAGTGGCTTTTTTTATAAAGATGTTACATCTGTTTGCTGAAAAGCAGATGTAATATGCTTATTTTCGAAGAACTTAAAAAATAACTTCAAACTTAATATGAATAAATATGCTGCCGGTTTTTTCGGCTTGTTTGTACTCTTCTATCAGCACAGTGATGCACAGACAAAGCGTCTGAATTTTGAACAGTCATGGGGAAGACAGCCTTCTGTTACCAAACCGATCACATCCTTTTCCGGATGGGCAGACGGTACACATTATCTGGAAGGTAATCCCAGAGATAAACAAATGTTTCAGGTAGATGTCAGCACGGGAGAACGAAAAAGCTATACTGTTCCGACAAAATCAGGTACTACGGTAGAAGTAAAAGATAAAGATGTGCAGATTCGTTTTGCGGACGGTACCGTCAGAAAACTTACGAATTCACCGGATGTAGAGGAACAAAACCCAACTTTGTCTCCGGACGGGAATTATGTCGCTTTCACCAGAGCAAGCAATCTGTTTGCTGTACAGGTCTCATCCGGTAAGGAGATTCAGTATACAACAGACGGTACAGATGTCATCTATAACGGTTATTCTTCGTGGGTGTATTATGAAGAAATATTGGGCAGATCTACTAATTATAAAGCCTTCTGGTGGTCGCCGGATAGCAAAAAACTGGCCTTTATGCGGTTTGATGATACTGAAGTGCCTATGTTTCCCATTTATGTATCCAAAGGGCAGCATGGATATCTGGAAAAGACACGCTATCCTAAAGCCGGAGATAAAAATCCTTTGGTAAAGGTCGGAGTTGTGAATACTGACGGAGGAGCTGTAGTCTGGGCAGATTTTAATGAACAGGATGATCAGTACTTTGGCGAGCCTTACTGGGCATTTAACAGTGAGAATATTATGGTGCAATGGATGAACCGTGAGCAGAATAATTTAAAATTCTATCAGGTAAACCCGCAGACTGGAGCGAAGAAAGAAATCTATGATGAGAAACAGCCTTCCTGGATCAATCTGGATCACGATGAGCGTATTACCTATTTGTCGGACAATAAGCATTATATTCTAAAATCTGACAAGACGGGCTGGGCACATTATTACCTGTATACGTTAGATGGTAAACTGATTAATCCTATTACTTCAGGAGACTGGCAGGTTACGTCTATTGCGCACATTGATGAGAAAGCAAAGGTTCTGTATGTGAATGCCCGAAAAGAGAATTCAGCAACAGTAGATCTATACCGGGTAGATTTTTCAGGCAAAAACTTTAAGAGACTTACTTTCGGGGACTATACGCACAATGTGTCTGTATCTCCTGATGCTAAATACTTTATAACTAATTATTCAAATATCAATACACCCAATAAAGTAGCGTTATTGCGTACAGACGGAAAACTGATTCGTGAACTGGCAGACAGTAAAAGTGAAAGTTTTGCGGACTATAAAATTGGTAAGACAGAGTATCTGACTATTCCATCTGATGACGGCAAATATCAGCTTCCGGTTATAATTACTTATCCTACTGATTTTGATGAATCAAAATCTTATCCTGTCGTGATGAGTATCTATGGAGGGCCGGATGCCGGAACTGTCAAGAATACCTGGAAAGGGACTTCAAACCAGTATTGGGCTAATGAAGGTATTATCCAAATCGCGGCGGATCACAGGGCTTCCGGTCATTTTGGTAAACAGGGAGTGGCGCTTATGCACAGAAATCTGGGACATTGGGAAATGATAGATTATATCACAGTAGCGAAATGGCTGAAGGCAAAACCCTGGGTCAAAAAAGATAAATTGCTGATCACAGGACATAGTTATGGGGGATATATGACATGTATGGCACTGACTAAGGGATCAGATTATTTTGATTACGGAATAGCTGGCGCTCCTGTGACCAGTTGGGAATTATACGATACACATTATACAGAGCGCTGGATGGATACGCCTCAGGATAATCCGGAAGGGTATAAGAGCGGATCTGTCCTGACTTACACTGATAAATATAAAGGTGGTCTGCGTATCATGCATGGTGATCTGGATGATAATGTGCATCTGCAGAACACGATTCAGCTGGTGGACAAACTGACAGACAGAGATAAAGCATTTGAACTGATGATCTATCCTGGAAGCCGGCATGGTTTTGAAGCATCCAAACGTAAATATGATTTTAATGAGCGTGTTCGTTTTTATTATCAGTATCTGCTGGAGAAACCTGTTCCTCAGGATTTTAAATAGGTTTTTTTAACGCTTGAATATAGAATAGAGGTTTTGCTGCTTGTCAGTTAAAACCTCTTTTCGTTTATTATTGTTAAAAACTGTTTTTTTGGGTAAAAACGGACGGAAGGAGTTGATGCACACGAAAATAAATCACATCTTTGCGGTAATTCTATGAGTTCCATGATACAATACTTAAAGGAAAGCACGTTTGCTGTAAATGAGGTGTTTGCAAAATCTGTAAACATCCTGAAAAATCATTATTTTTCGGTGGCAGGACTATGTTTTTTATTATTTGTCACTTCCAACTTGTCCAGTATGCTGGCCAGTTATATGGGTGAGTTCAATATTTTTTTAAGTGGTTTCATGGCTCTGGTTTTTATGATTTTTTATTTCGGGGTGAACCTTACCCTGTTTAAATACATCATGGAGATTATTGATAAAGAGGATGGCGCTAAATTATCTGTTTCTATTCCGAGTACAAAAGAGCTTCTTTACTTTTTTACGGCTATGCTGATCATACTGGGGGTGTCTATGGTTATTCTGCTCATTATCTCTGTGGTTTGCTGGCCCTTAATTTATATCAAAAAAGAAGTCAGCACAATGGCCAGTGTATCTCTGATTGTTTCAGCTATACTTACCTTCCTGTTTATTATCCGGGTAGCTTTTTATCCGTTCTTTATTATGGATAAGCATGCGAGTTCATTCCGGTCTATCCGATTGAGCTTTGCGTTGACAAAAGGCAATGTCACTAAATTATTGCTGATTCTATTTTGTTTTGCTATACTCCATATTCTGCAGGTTTATTTCAATTTTGCAGGATATACTTTTTTTTCCATATTTTTAAGCATCATCAATTCGTTCCTGGTTGTACCTTTATCGAGTATTGTGATTACGGTGGCCTACCGGAATATGATGACTGCCTATGCAGGCGGAGAGAATCCGGAGATTTTAAAGAATATTATTTAAGAAATTTAACAACACTTGGAGTATAAAACAATAGCGGTACTGGGTTCGACAGGTAGTGTGGGTACACAGGCATTAGATGTGGTCGAATCTTTTCCCGAACGATTAAAGGTATCCGTCCTTACCGCAGGATCAAATGCGGATTTACTTATCAAGCAAGCCCTTCAGTTTCAACCCCGCGCTGTCGTTATAGTAGATGACAGTCAGTATCTTTGTGTGAAGGAGGCTCTTGCCGGGCATCCTATAGCCGTCAGCTCAGGAGAGGCTGCTTTGGAAGAGGTTGTGCAATATGAGGATATCGATATCGTATTGAATGCAATTGTCGGTTCTGCAGGACTTCGATCTACTGTACGAGCAATTCAGAGTGGAAAAGATATTGCTCTGGCCAATAAGGAGACGCTGGTGGTGGCAGGAGAGTTGGTCATGGGACTTGCCCGTAAGCATCAGGTGCGTATGCTGCCGGTGGATTCGGAGCATTCTGCGATTTTTCAGTGCCTTACCGGTGAAGAAGCCAACCCGATTGAAAAAATATATCTGACCGCTTCCGGAGGACCTTTCAGAGGTAAAGATCTGGATTTCCTGTCTTCCGTGACAAAGCAGCAGGCGTTGAAGCATCCAAACTGGTCAATGGGCGCCAAGATTACCATTGATTCGGCTTCTCTTATGAATAAGGGACTGGAAGTGATAGAGGCCAAATGGCTGTTTGATCTTGATGTAAGTCAGGTAGATGTGATTGTACACCCGCAATCTATTATCCATTCACTGGTGCAATTCAGAGACGGTTCTATGAAAGCGCAGATGGGATTGCCTGATATGAAGTTGCCTATTCAATATGCGCTGACTTATCCGTACCGATGGGAGAATACGTTTGAACGATTTGATTTTGCTAATTTTGCAAGTCTTACATTTGAACCTGCCGATACAAAAACATTTCGTAATTTGGCGATTGCTTATGAAGCATTACGTCAGGGCGGGAATAGTGCTTGTGTCATGAATGCTGCAAATGAGATTGTGGTGGATGCTTTTCTGAAAGAAAAAGTGTCATTTCTGGGCATGAGTGAAGTGATAGAAAAAACACTGGAACGTGTGCAGCATGTAGCAACTCCTACATTGGAAGATTATTTATATGCCGATCAGGAGAGCAGAAGGATTGCTCAGGAGTTGATTTAAGAATTAATGTAAAAGATTAAAAAGTTAAATGGGAGTTTTAATAATGATTGGACAGGTCGTCTTAGGCTTGTCGATTTTGATTGTATTGCACGAATTGGGACATTTTTTAGCAGCACGTGCATTCGGTATTAAAGTAGAAAAGTTTTATTTGTTTTTTGATGCCTGGGGTGTCAAATTGTTCAAATTCAATTATAAAGGATGTGAGTACGGTATTGGATGGTTACCTCTTGGAGGATACGTGAAGATTGCCGGTATGATCGATGAGTCCATGGATACGGAGCAGCTGAAGGGTGAGCCTCAGCCCTGGGAATTTCGTTCAAAACCAGCCTGGCAGCGTCTTATTGTAATGCTTGGCGGTATTATCGTAAATATTGTTGTAGGGGTAGTGGTATACTGGATGCTGGCATTCAGTCAGGGAGAATCTAATTTCGATAACCAAAAGCTTGTAAATGGGGTGGTACCCGGTATTATCGGTAAACAGATCGGTATACAGACCGGAGACCGTATTGTTGCAATAGATGGTCAGAAGGTAGGTTTCTTCAAAGAACTTCTTAGCTCAAAGGTGCTGATGGGGAATACCAATCTGACAATTGAGCGTAATGGAGAGACTAAAGAAATTCATGTTCCTGCGGATATTCTGAATGCTGTAGCTGATCATAAAGCAAATGAATTCGTACAGATCCGTACCAGGATGACTGCTGTAGATAATGTGGTAAAAGGTTCGGAAGCGGCCAGGATGGGATTGGTAAAAGGGGATAGTATTATTGCTGTAAATGAAGTGTCTGTTCGTTTCTTCGATGAATTTAAGTCCATTTTAGAAAAAGATGCGGGTAAGCCTGTCATGTTGACTTTAGTAAGAAAGGGACAGACGATAACGGTGAAAGGACAGGTTGATAAAGACGGGACTTTAGGATTCAACCGTAACTACGATTACTCTCTTCCATTAGTCATTACAGAGTATAGTCTGGCGGAAGCGTTTCCGGTAGGAGCAAAGCAGGCGTTTTCAGTTATCACAGATAATATTAAAGGATTCGGTAAGATCTTCAGAGGAGAAATCAGAGCGGATAAGGCACTTTCAGGTCCTGTGGGTATCGCTACGCTATTTGGAACTGAAGTCGATTGGGTTCGTTTCTGGAGCCTTGTAGGGATGTTGTCAATGGCATTGGCCTTTATGAATTTACTTCCTATTCCTGCATTGGACGGGGGGCATGTGATCTTCTTACTTGTTGAAATGATTCAGGGAAAGCCTTTGAGTGAAAAATTCCTTGAAAAAGCGCAAATGGTAGGTTTCTTTATCCTGTTGGCATTAATGATATTTGTGTTTGGAAATGATATTTTCAAACTCTTTAAATAAGGATTTTCAATAGATAAGCAGAAGGTCTTTCATTTGAAGGACCTTCTTGTTTTTGTTTAAAATAGATAAGTATGGACGGAACGAACAGAGCAGATATAAAACCAGGCATACTGGTAAATATTATTTTGAAAAAGGATCAACGTACGGGCGCATTGACAGAGGGGATAGTAAAGGATATCCTGACATCTTCATCTTACCACTCCAGAGGTATCAAAGTGCGTCTTACAGATGGTCAGGTAGGTCGTGTGGCTGAGATTATAGATGAAGATTAGTGGGCGCCTGAATAAAAGTGTTGAAAACTTCTTAAAATAATTATACTATTTTAATGAATAATATGTATCTTTGTCCCTCGTGAAAATTGAAGTAAATCTTTTCAAGGTGAGCGCGAAATTTATCAGTGTATTCATTGATCAATATGTCGATTAATTGCTATTTAGCCCGTTGAGGGCTTTTTTTGTGCCCTTGATTGATGAGAAGAAAGAGAAGCTTAAACATAAAAAAATAATAAACGTTAATAATGACCAACTACAGCAAATTGCCTGCAATTTTAGTTTTAGAAGACGGTACCGTGTATCATGGTAAAGCTGCTGGGAAAATTGGAACAACTACAGGAGAGATCTGTTTCAATACCGGCACTACTGGTTATCAGGAGATTTTTACCGATCCTTCTTATTTTGGACAGATTATGGTAACGACCAATGCTCATATCGGGAATTACGGTATTGCCAATGAAGAATCTGAATCTAATCAAATCCAAATCGCAGGATTGGTGTGTAAGAACTATAATATCAACTATAGTCGCAAGATGGCCGATACGTCCATTCAGAACTACTTTGAAGAGGAGAATCTGGTGGGTATTTCAGATATCGATACACGTTCATTAGTCCGTCATATTCGTAGCAAAGGTGCAATGAATGCGATTATATCTTCAGAAAATCTGGATATAGAGTCTTTGAAAGCACAATTGGCACAGGTTCCTTCAATGGACGGTCTGGAGTTGTCTTCAAAGGTTTCGACCAAAGAACCTTATTTCTATGGGGATGAAGATGCTTCGACACGTATCGCTGTACTGGATCTGGGTATTAAACGTAATATTTTGAGAAACTTTGACGCACGTCAGGTGTATGCGAAGGTTTTTCCTGCAAAAACAACATTTGCTGAAATGGAAGCATGGGGAGCTGATGGTTACTTTATCTCCAACGGCCCGGGCGATCCGTCTGCAATGCCTTATGCGATTGATACGGTTAAAGAAATCATTGCTGCTGAAAAACCTATGTTCGGAATTTGTTTGGGACATCAGATATTGGCTTTAGCAAATGGTATCCGTACCAGCAAAATGCACAATGGCCACAGAGGTATTAATCACCCCGTCAAAAATATTATTGCAAACAGATGTGAGATTACATCCCAGAATCATGGTTTTGGTGTGGTGGCTGAAGATATTGAAAAATCAGAACAGGTGGAGATAACGCATGTCAACCTGAATGACGGTTCTATCGAAGGTATCCGTGTCAAAGGTAAGAAAGCATTTTCGGTGCAGTATCACCCTGAGTCATCTCCGGGTCCGCACGATTCAAGATATTTATTTGACGATTTCGTCGCTTTGATTAAAAAATAAAATACTGGGTAGCAGTCAGAAAGGGTTGAATTGAATATATTCAACCCTTTTTTGTGTAAAGGGATGTAGCGCAGGGCCGTTGAGTTCCGTTTGTAGTGTACAATCATATTAGGTTTATGATTTGAATGGTAATCAATGTTTAGCAAGACAGCCCTCCTGTCTTGCTTTTTTTATTTAAAACTCTCCTAAATAATTTTCTAAGAAGCATATTTTAGTTATATTTGGTTGTATATAAATGTGAAAGCATAAAAAGTGTACTTTATACACTTAGTGCTGTTTATTTGAAGATAATCATACAACCAGAAAAAAATAACAATGAGTTTAATTATTGATGTTAGAGCGCGTCAGATTTTGGATTCGCGCGGAAATCCTACAATTGAAGTAGATGTAACTACACAAAATGGTTTTACTGGTCGTGCTGCTGTACCTTCGGGTGCTTCTACCGGTGCGCATGAAGCTGTAGAATTGCGTGATGGCGATAAGAAAAAATACTTAGGTAAAGGTGTTCTTAAAGCTGTTGAAAACGTAAACACTAAGATTGCGAAAGCATTGGAAGGTGTGGATGTATTCGAGCAGAATGCAATCGACAAGTTAATGATTGATCTTGACGGAACCGAGAATAAAGGTAAACTGGGAGCTAATGCTATCCTTGGCGTTTCTCTGGCTGTAGCCAAAGCTGCTGCACAGGAAAGCGGACAACCACTTTACCGTTATGTAGGTGGTGTTAATGCAAATACATTGCCTATCCCGATGATGAATATCATCAATGGTGGTTCTCACTCTGATGCTCCTATCGCTTTTCAGGAATTTATGATTATGCCGGTTGGTGCACCTTCTTTCTCAGAAGCTTTGCGTTGGGGAACTGAAGTATTCCACAATCTGAAGAAAATTCTTCACGACAGAGGATTATCTACTGCTGTAGGTGATGAAGGTGGTTTTGCACCTACTTTTGAAGGTACTGAAGATGCTATTGAGACGGTATTGAAAGCAATCTCTGCTGCAGGTTACAAACCAGGTAAAGATATTTGTCTGGCTTTAGACTGTGCTTCTTCTGAGTTCTTCAAAAGCAACAAATACGATTATACAAAATTTGAAGGCGCTAAAGGTGCTGTTCGTACTATCGAACAACAGGTAGATTACCTTGCTGAATTAACAGAAAAATATCCTATTATCTCTATTGAAGATGGTATGGCGGAAGATGACTGGAAAGGATGGAAATTATTAACAGATAAGATTGGTGACCGTGTTCAGCTGGTTGGTGATGATTTGTTTGTAACCAATACGAAACGCCTTCAGCAAGGTATCGATCAGCATACTGGTAATTCTATTCTTGTAAAAGTAAACCAGATCGGATCATTAACAGAGACTATCAATGCAGTATCTCTAGCTCAGACAAACGGATATACTTCTGTAATGTCTCACCGTTCAGGAGAAACGGAAGATACTACTATTGCAGATTTAGCAGTAGCGTTGAATTGTGGTCAGATTAAGACAGGTTCAGCTTCACGTTCTGACAGGATCGCAAAATACAATCAATTGTTGCGTATCGAAGAAGAATTGGGTGCAAATGCCCGTTTCATCGGTAAAGATTTCAAATACGCAATCAAGAAAAAATAAGCATTAACAGCAATGTTAGTACAGAAAGAGACTATTTCGATAGTCTCTTTTTTATTTTCAGAAAATTACTTTAATTTTAGCTTGTTAGAAATTAATAGGTAATAGTTTGTACTTTTGGCATATGGAAAGATTTTTGTACGTTATCCGAAACAAATACCTGCTTGCAGGTGTAGCTTTTGTAGTATGGATGTTATTCTTTGACCGAAATGATTTCAGTACACAATACAGCTATCAGAAAGAGAAATCTAATCTGGAAAAAGAAAAGACATACTATGAGAAAGAGATAGCAGGTATTCAGCAGACGATCAAGGATGTACAGAATAATCCCAGTGAGATTCAACGCATAGCGCGGGAACGCTATCAAATGAAAAAAGATAATGAAGATGTCTATGTTATCCTGGAAAAGGAAGCGGAGAAAAAATAATATAAAGAGAAGGGGTATCTGATTTCAGATACCCCTTCTTGTTGATAAAAGATATTTACTATCCCCCAGATATAGCATTGATAATATCATATTGTGTAATGATATTGATTCTTCCGTATTCATCTTCCACCAATACTGCCTGAGAATCCTTATTAATCAATGCGGAAATCTTGTCAATGGAAGCATTAAGATCGACGAAAGGAAAAGGCTTTGTACTGATACTTTGCACTTTTGCAGATTTAGTGGATGGGTTTTCCAGAAGTGCCGACAGAATATCAGACTCAGTTATCTTTCCGACAACCATTCCTTGTTGTGTAACCGGTATCTGGGAAATATTTAATGTTTTCATTGTGTTGAATGTTTCAATCACCGTCTGATCCACATCTGCTGTTACAATATCCTGGGTTTCCCGTTTTTTCAGAATAGTGAGTGCCGTTAATTTTTCATCTTTCAGAAATCCGCGTTCACGTAACCAGTCTTCATTGTACATCTTACCCATATAACGGGATCCGTGATCATGGAAGATCACGACGACAACATCTTCTTCCTTTAAGGATGCTCCCAGTTGCAGCAGTCCCGCAACAGCAGCTCCTGCCGAGTTTCCGGCAAATATACCTTCTTTTCGGGCGAGATCTCTTGTCAGAAGTGCAGCATCTTTGTCTGTTACTTTTTCAAACAGATCAATGACGCTGAAGTCCACATTTTCAGGAAGAAAATCCTCACCAATGCCTTCTGTGATATAAGGGTATATTTCGTTTTTATCGAATATGCCTGTTTCCTTGTACTTCTTAAAAACAGATCCGTAGGTATCGATTCCCCAGACTTTGATGTCCGGATTTTTCTCCCGCAGATATCTGGCTGTTCCAGATATAGTACCACCTGTTCCCACACCCACTATCAGATGTGTGATTTTTCCTTCTGTCTGTTTCCATATTTCAGGGCCTGTAGTCTCATAGTGCGCCTGTGCATTGGAGGGATTATCATACTGATTGGCCTTCCAGGCATTAGGGACTTCTTTTTCTAATCTGCTGGAGACGGAGTAGTAGGAGCGGGGATCTTCAGGTTCAACGTTTGTAGGGCATACAATTACTTCGGCACCGAATGCACGCAGCGCATCAATTTTTTCTTTGGACTGTTTATCCGTAGTCGTAAAGATACAACGGTATCCTTTTACGACAGCCGCCATTGCAAGGCCCATTCCCGTATTTCCGGATGTTCCTTCGATGATGGTGCCACCTGGTTTTAGTAATCCCGCTTTTTCGGCATCCTCTATCATTTTGATTGCCATACGATCTTTTATAGAGTTGCCTGGATTTGTTGTCTCTATTTTAGCCAGGATTGTACCCTTGAGGTGCTTAGTGACTTTATTCAGTTTAACAAGAGGTGTATTTCCTATCGTTTCCAAAATATTGTTATACCACATACTGTTTTATTTGTTTATACAAAGATAATCT
Source organism: Sphingobacterium spiritivorum ATCC 33861 (assembly GCF_000143765.1). Classification (GTDB taxonomy): domain Bacteria; phylum Bacteroidota; class Bacteroidia; order Sphingobacteriales; family Sphingobacteriaceae; genus Sphingobacterium; species Sphingobacterium spiritivorum. The sequence continues at coordinate 720,391 of NZ_GL379770.1, forward strand.
TTTCCTTTGAGGGGATTAAAACTGCAGGTGTTTCACTGTTAAACCATTGTTGATCAGTTGTTTAAGAGAGTCAATACCAATCAAAAGATGAGTCTGTACGTAGTTAGCGGTTACAGATACATCGCTTTCTTCGGTTTTTACTCCTTCAGGGATCATCGGTTGGTCCGATACCAATAAAAGTGCACCTGTTGGTATTTTGTTGGCAAAGCCTACGCTAAAGATTGTTGCGGTCTCCATATCTACACACATAGCACGTATGGATTTGAGATATTTCTTAAATGATTTCTCATGTTCCCACACGCGTCTGTTGGTTGTATATACTGTTCCTGTCCAGTAGTCACGTGAATGATCCCTGATCGTGGTGGATATCGCTTTCTGTAAAGCAAATGCCGGCAGGGCAGGTACTTCAGGCGGGAAGTAATCATTTGACGTTCCTTCGCCCCGTATTGCAGCAATAGGGAGTACAAGATCACCGATCTTATTTTTCTTTTTCAATCCTCCGGCTTTTCCCAGAAACAGGACAGCCTTAGGGGCAATTGCAGACAACAAGTCCATGATCGTCGCTGCCATAGGGCTACCCATTCCGAAATTGATGATTGTAATGCCTGCTGCAGTCACTGATTGCATAGGTTTATCTGTTCCGTATATCGGGGCATTATCATGCATTTCGGAGAAAATATGCAGATACTTTGAAAAATTGGTCAACAAAATATACTCTCCAAACTCATCCAGGGGTCTTCCTGTATAACGTGGAAGCCAGTTGTGTACGATATCTTCTTTGGATTTAAGTCCGGCTTTGACCGGGCTGTTTTCTTCTTTGTTTTTGCTCATAACAATTTTTTTAATAGGTGTTACTTTATATATCTGAAATTCGGATACACGCTATCCTGCCGATTGGAGAAGAACGATCAGCAAGTATAAGCATATCCGTTTAACTTTCTGTTAAAGTGCTGTAAAAGAACTTTTGTATGCGACTGCATCTGCCCGGAATAGATCTGTGTAAGATCGTATTCATGAGCAATAGGTATAGCAGATAAGAAACCGTTGGGCTATGACCAATGTAGCGCCAGCATTGCGCTGATCTACTGTTGTCAGTATTGTGTGTAATAGCGGATTGGAACCGAATATAAACAAGGCTCTCCGTTGAGGAGAGCCTTATATTTTTTAGTTACGCGACATGCAGTTTTTTGATGTCTGACTTTTCAAATTTTTGTTTGGCGTAGTCCAGCGTAATGTGTAATGTGTTGTCGGTAATGTCTTCTCTTGAAGTCGGGATTTCGAACATTGCATCCAGCATGATTGCTTCGCAGATGGCTCTTAATCCTCTGGCTCCTAATTTGAATTCATCTGCTTTGTCCACGATAAACTGATAGACATTTTTATCGAACTCTAACTCGATACCTTCATAGTTAAACAGTTTTTTATACTGTTTGATCAATGCATTTTTTGGCTCTGTCAGGATGCTTAACAGCGTTTCCTTATCTAACGGATTTAAGTAGGTCAATACAGGAAGACGGCCGATCAGCTCAGGTATCAAACCAAAGGTTTTTAAATCCTGAGGAGTAATGTACTTATACAGATTGTTTAAGTCGATCTCCTGCTCATCTTCTCTCATCTTATAGCCTACTGTCTGCGTTCTCAAGCGGTTAGCGATCTTTTTCTGGATACCGTCAAAAGCTCCGCCACAGATAAACAGAATATTACTGGTATTGACTGCAATCATTTTCTGATCCGGATGTTTACGTCCACCCTGAGGAGGTACATTGACTACTGTTCCTTCTAATATTTTTAACAGCGCCTGTTGTACACCTTCCCCGGATACGTCCCGGGTGATAGAAGGATTGTCGCTTTTACGCGCTATCTTATCGATTTCATCGATGTAGATAATACCACGTTCCGCTGCAGCTACATCATAGTCTGCTGCTTGTAAAAGACGTGTCAGTATACTTTCCACATCTTCGCCCACATAACCCGCTTCTGTCAGTACTGTAGCATCTACAATGCTGAACGGTACATTCAAAATTTTAGCTACTGTCTTAGCCAGTAGTGTTTTCCCGGTTCCTGTTTCACCTACGATGATCAGATTTGATTTTTCAATCTCAATATCGTCTTTATCTACTTTTTGATTCAGACGTTTATAATGATTGTATACCGCTACCGAAATTACTTTTTTAGCATCATCCTGGCCGATAACGTATTGATCAAGATGCTGTTTGATTTCCAGCGGACGGATTAGTTTTAAAGCAGTCTGTAAAGATTTGCTCTTGCGTTGCTTCAGCTCTTCGGCCAATATTTCATTGGCCTGCATGACACAGCGGTCACAGATGTGAGCGCCGTCTCCGGCAATCAGCATTTGCGCATCATTTTTACTGATGCCGCAAAACGAACAGCGAATATCTTTTGTGTTATTTTTGCTCATTTATTTGATTTCTTTTTTGGAAGACAATACTTCGTCTACCATTCCAAATTCTTTTGCTTCTGCAGCTCTCATCCAGTAGTCACGGTCAGAAGATTTTTCTACCCATTCGTACGACTGACCTGAATGCTCTGCTATGATAGTGTACAGCTCTTCTTTCAGCTTAAGCATCTCACGAAGATTGATTTCCATATCTGCAGCAACGCCCTGAGCACCGCCTGATGGCTGGTGGATCATGACACGTGAATGTTTCAATGCCGCGCGTTTACCTTTGGCGCCGGCTACTAATAATACGGCTCCCATTGAAGCAGCCATGCCTGTACAGATCGTAGCTACATCCGGAGAGATGTATTGCATAGTATCGTATATTCCTAATCCGGCGTATACACTACCTCCAGGCGAATTGATATAGATCTGTATATCACGCTGTGCATCCGTAGACTGAAGAAATAATAATTGTGCCTGAATGATATTTGCAACCTGATCCGTCACGGCATCTCCTAAAAAGATGATGCGGTCCATCATTAATCTGGAGAATACGTCCATTTGTGCCACATTTAGCTGACGCTCTTCAACAATGTAAGGTGTCAGGTTAGTAGGCATATTTTGTTGAACACGTGAAATGAAGCTGTCCACATGTTGGCTTCCGATACGGTGATGCTTGATAGCATATTTTCTGAATTCGTTTTTATCTATGTTCATAATATTAATTTTCCTTTTATTAAGACGAATATAAAACTATATTTTAAAAGTTGTATATGTTGAACTATATGTTTTACATCCAGCCAACAATTAAGTCAGATGACGAAATAGTCCGGCAAATCCTTTAAGAATTCGTAAGATTTTGTCTCAAAACTGATCTTACAATAGAAATGATCTAATCCATTACTTACTAATAATAACGGGATTTGATGTACCGTATTATAATTGGCAATCTGCTCAAATACAGATTGTGTAATCTTTACATGAGGAGCTTTGAATTCTGCGAGTAATATCTTTTCTCCTTTATTGTTGTAAACAAGCAAATCACTTCTCTTCTGAAGGGTATTTAACCTTAGCCCTCCTTCTGTTTTCATCAGGGATTTTGGATATTTCTTTTCCTGATGTAAATAATTGATCCAATGTTGTCTTACCCATTCTTCCGGTGTCAGCACCAGCTTTTTTTTACGTAACTCATCATAGATGAATATGATATCGTTTTCCCTCGATAGTTTAGCTGAAAAAGGTGGTAAATTTAAGGGAATGGGCGTAAACATGTGCAAAGATACGAAATCTGTTGTAAATCGTAAATCCTTCAAATTCTTAAAAGTTTCAACAAAGGGAAGGGGAATAAATTTGTACTTTTGTTGGGTATGAATGTCAGTCCTATTCTTTCGGATATCAAGAATAAAAAACTCAAACCCGTTTATCTTTTACACGGGGAGGAACCCTACTTTATTGATCTGATCAGCGATACTATTGAAAGTTCGGTGCTGGATGATGCGCAGAAGGGATTTGATCAGACCATCTTATATGGTAAGGATACCGACTTTATCACGATCGTGAATGCGGCAAAGCGCTATCCTATGTTGAGTGACCATCAGGTTATCCTGATCAAAGAAGCACAGGATCTGAAGTGGAAACAGGGGGAGGAACTCTTGTTAAACTATGTGGAGCATCTTACGCCCAGTACAGTGCTGGTCTTCAACTATAAGTACGGTAAATTTGATAAGCGTAAAAAACTTTACAAGGCTATCGAAAAGGCTGGTGAAGTCGTAGAGTCTAATAAGCTATATGAAGATAAGGTGGCTGGCTGGATTACTTCTTATGTGAAGGATCATGGCTGGTCTATTCATCCGCAGGCTGCAGCCATGATGGCGGAGTATTTGGGGACAGATCTTTCTAAGGTATCGAACGAACTGGATAAGCTGATGCTGAATGTGCCAAAATCTACTGAAATAGGAGCAGGTGATATAGAACTAAATATCGGGATATCCAAAGATTTCAACGTATTTGAACTGAATACGGCTCTGGCCAAACGAAATGCCCTGAAAGCGTACCAGATTGTCGATTATTTTGCCGCAAATCCTAAGAATAATCCCTTAGTAGTCGTGTTGGGAGCAATGGGTGGTTACTTTACAAAAGTATTAAAGTATCATTATCTTCCGGATAAATCTGCTGCTGCCAAGGAACTGGGAGTTCATCCTTTTTTTATAAAAGAATATGAGATCGCAGCCCGGAATTACAACCGTCGCAAGACTTTTGATATTATAAATCATTTGAAAGAAGCAGATCTCAAATCAAAGGGAATGAATGTAGGCAGCAATACCGGTACTGATGATATTCTGAGAGAGATGATCTTTAATATATTAAATTAAAAGCACGCTGAGGTATCAATGGATGCCTGCAGAAATTATCATTAACTGCTTTAATTACTTTTTTCTACCTCTATTTAGGATTTGTTGCTGTCCCCGGTGACAAAATAAGTTAGTCCCGTAACGGGAAGGCTTTAATTTTATTTTCTAATTATCTTGTATATAATTTGCGGATTTCCCTCCCGGCAAAATGATAGCTTACTGGTTATCTGACTTTTTTTAAAAATGTTTTCCTTGTCATAATATGTTGCTGTAAAGGTGTTTATGGTGTTTTGTGATGTTTTCTTTTTCATTTCAATGTCATCTATGCAAAAAATACAAATTAAACGTTTGTTTAAATTAAACGTTTGTTTAATTTTGGCCCGTCAAAAATAAATGTCTTATCATGGAGATAAACGAAAAGCAACTGGAAATACTGAATGTAGCCGAGAATCTTTTTTCAATAAAGGGGTTTGACGGAACTTCTGTTCGGGATATTGCCAGCGAAGCCAACGTGAATGTGGCTATGATCAATTATTATTTCGGGTCGAAAGAGGGGCTGCTGGATACATTAATTAATGTACGCGTGGAGAATTTTAAAATGAATGGTGAAAGTTTGAAGGATATTTCATCCCCGATGGAAAAAGTGGATAAGATGATTGAGCTGTATGTCAAATCGATGAATTGTAACCGTGGATTATATCAGGTCATAGCTGTCGAATCGACTATTAAGCGTAAGCTGCTGCTTTCGGAATCATTTCAGGAGCTTAAATACCACAATCTGCGTGTAATTGAAGAAGTTGTTCAGGATGGAGTGGATAAAGGTGTTTTCCAGCCCGGAAATAGCTATATCCATATTCATGCAACGCTGATGGGTACATTTATGAATTTTCAAATGAACTATTTATTTCTCAAATCAGCATTGAATATGGATTCGGAAGAAGCGTATTCCAATTACATTGAGACAGAACTGGTTCATTATTTACAAAAGAATATTAAAGCACTACTCACATATGAAAATTAAATTATTGGGATTGGGTGCACTTTTAGTGTTTGCTCATCTGGATGGGTTTTCTCAGGAGAAACGTAAGATGACTCTGGCAGAAATTATACAATTAGCCAGTACACAAAGCACAGAAGCCCACTTGTCTGATACCAAAATCGAAAGCCGCAGGTTAGAAGTACAATCTGCAAAAAACAGTCAGCTACCGGAAGCACAATTAAGCGGTCAGTACATGCTGATGACGACTCCGGATATCAATTTCCATATCCCACTCGGAGGTTCGGGAGGAGCACCTGATATCAAAGCTAATCAGCTGATGCTGGGAAGAGCTACGATCAATATGCCCATCTATACCGGTGGTAAGATCACGGAAAGTATCCACGCTTCTGAAAATGCTTTGAAGGCCGAGCAATGGTCAGCACTGGCGACAAAAGATCAGCTTTCCAAACGGGCATTGTCCTTATATCTGAATTTGTATAAGGCACAACAGACTAATCTGCTGATTGAAGAAAATATCAAACGTTCAAGACAGCGTGTTGAGGATTTTAAAGCTATGGAAACAAATGGAGTGATTGCCCGTAACGATCTGTTGAAGGCTGAATTACAATTGTCTAATTATCTGGTAGCGCAACAGGAAGCGCAGAAGAATGTGAAAGTGATGAATTATCAACTGGCGAATTTTCTGAAACTCGACGAACAGACTGAATTTGCACAGATAGATCTGGAAGCAGTGAATGTTCCGAATCTGCACGCTTCTATGGAGACTGCTGTGGCAAATCGTTCGGATCTGAAAGCTGCGGAAGCACAGCATGATGTAGCCCTGAACCAGGTGAAAATTGCTAAAGCCGCTAACTATCCGACTTTGTTTGCTACAGGTGGCTATACAGCGATGGATGTAAAGAATGTCATCACCGTAAAGAATGCTATGAATGTGGGTGTAGGCGTGTCATATGATATCAGTTCACTGTATAAGAACAAAAAGAATGTAAATGTTGCCCGCAATAAAGTTCGTGAGGTAGAGGATAATATGAGTCTGCTGAATGATCAGATCAAAGTACAGGTACAGCAGGCAAATGAAAACTATGAACTGGCAAAAGCACAGGACAGGGTATATGTACAGGCGGTAGATCAGGCCAATGAAAACTTCCGAATCGTAAAAGATAAGTATGATAACGGTGTGGCAGATACCGACGATCTGCTGGAAGCTGATGTACAACAACTGCAAAGCAGAATCAATCTGGCTATCGGGAAAGCAAATACAGTAGAGAAGTATTATGATCTACTATTGACTAATGGAGAAATTAATCAGAAATAATCGTTATGGAAACTAATAATAAAGAAAGTAAAAAATCAAATAAAAAATTTGTCATCATTCTGGTAGTTCTGGTACTGCTGGGAGGTGGATACGGTACATATAAATATTTGCATGGTCAGGCTCATGAGACGACAGATGATGCACAGGTAGACAAGAATATGAGTCCTATTATCCCTCGTGTAGGCGGATATGTATCTAAAGTATTTGTAAAGGATAATGATATCGTAAAAAAAGGAGATACGCTGTTCACAATTGAACCTCAGGATTATCTGGTAAAAGTACAGGAAGCTCAGGCTGCTTTACTGGCTGCGGAGAGTTCTCTGGAGGTATCCAAAGCAGATGTTTTTGCATCTTCGGCCAATGTAGCGATCTCTGACGCAAGCATCAAATCTAATGTAGGTAGTGTGGATGCTGCCAAAATACGTGCTGAACAAGCTAATAACGATTATGTACGGTATTCAAATCTGTATAACAATCATTCTATCACCAAACAACAATACGAGCAGGCTTTGACAGCCAAGCTGGAAGCAGAGAAACAAGTGGAGATTCTGCAACAACAACGTAATGCAAGTGCTTCTCAGCGTAATGCGGTTGTGAGTAAAACGACTGTGGCTTCCAAACAGACTTCAGTTGCTCAGGCGAATATTGAACGTGCAAAAGCTGTGCTGGATGCGGCCAATCTCAGTCTTTCTTATACTACTGTGGTGGCTTCTGTAGATGGTCAGGTCTCGAATATCAAAATCCAGCCGGGTCAGATGATCAATCCGGGACAATCATTGTTTTATATTGTTGACAACAGTGAAACCTGGGTTGTTGCCAATTTTAAGGAAACTCAGCTGAATAAAATGCGTCCGGGTCAGAAAGTAACTATTAAAATAGATGCTTTTCCGGATACAGAATTTGAAGGTGAGATCAATTCTTTTTCTCCTGCTACAGGATCCCGCTTCTCTTTACTGCCTCCGGATAATGCGACCGGTAACTTTGTGAAGACGGTACAACGTCTTCCTGTAAAGATCAGATTGACAGATAAAAATACAACTGACAAAATCGCATTATTGCGTCCGGGAATGAATGCGGACGTTGACGTTCATGTAAAATAGATATGGAAACATTACAACAGGATAGTCTGGTTGAATATGGTTTCCGTCGTGTAGTCATCACGATTACGGCTGTATTATGTGCCTTACTGGAAATTGTGGATACGACTATTGTCAATGTAGCCTTGAATGACATGAAGGGCTCACTGGGCGCTACATTGACAGATGTGGCATGGGTGATCACAGCTTATGCTATTGCCAATGTAATCGTTATTCCGATGACCAGCTGGCTTTCACAACAGTTCGGACGACGGAACTATTTCGCGGCTTCCATTATAATTTTTACGGTTGCATCTTTTTTATGTGGTAATGCAACCAATATCTGGGAACTCGTTTTCTTCAGGTTTATTCAGGGTATGGGCGGAGGTGCGCTTCTGGTAACAGCACAGACGATTATCACAGAGAGTTATCCTCCTGAAAAAAGAAGTATGGCGCAGGCCATTTATGGTATGGGTGTCATTGTGGGTCCTACATTAGGTCCTCCGCTTGGTGGTTATATTGTGGATGAATATTCGTGGCCGTACATATTTTATATCAATGTACCTTTGGGTATTATTGCGACACTTTTAACCTTATCTTTCGTCAGAAGTCCGAAATATGGTAAGAAGCAGTCTGCCAGTGAAGTGGATTGGTGGGGTGTGGTCTTTCTGATTATGTTTATCGGATCGCTGCAGTATGTGCTTGAACACGGGCAGCAGGACGACTGGTTTGAGAATCGTACAATTGTCACTTTGTCGATCTTATCTTTCTTTGGGCTGTTTTTCTTTATCTGGCGCGAATTGACATACAAGAATCCGATTGTTAATCTTCGGGTACTGAAAGATAAAAACCTGCAGGTAGGTACTATTATGAGTTTCATTCTGGGATTTGGTTTGTTCGGGTCCACCTTTATTATCCCTATCTATACACAGTCTATTCTGGGCTGGTCTGCTACAGATGCAGGGTTATTGCTGATTCCGAGTTCGATTATGACCGGATTGATGATGCCATTTATAGGGAAGATGATCCAGGCCGGTCTACCACAGAAATACATGGTTGCAGTAGGCTTATGTATATTTTTCGGGTTCTCATTTTTTATGTACGGCATACTGACGAATGACACAGGATCGGAGCATATGTTCTGGCCGCTGATTATTCGCGGGGTAGGTCTCGGACTGTTATTTGTACCGGTAATGACTTTATCTCTTTCTACTTTACAGGGAAAAGCGATCGGAGAGGGCGCTGCATTTACAGGGATGATGCGTCAGCTTGGCGGATCTTTCGGTATAGCCTTGATCACAACTTTTATATCCAGAGATTCACAAAAACACCGGATAGATCTGGTTTCGCATCTGGACTCCAGCAGTTTTGAAGTGCAGCAGCGGGTACAGCAGATGCAGGCTAATTTTATGTCTAAGGGATTCAGTTCCAATGAAGCATTGGCTAAAGCGCATCAGCTTCTGGATCTTTCTGTCACCAAGCAGGCTGCAGTACTCTCTTATATGGATGTATTTCTGTATCTGGGAATTGTTTTTCTGATTTGTGTACCTTTTGTACTGACGATCAAACAAGGTAAAAATAAAGTGGATATGTCTAACGTCCACTAATAACATAAAGGTCTTTCCCCGGGGAGGGGAAAGCCTTTCTTTGAATAAACCAATTATGAGGAGATCATTAAGTGCTATAAAATATTGTCAAAAGTAATAGCCGTATAATATAAGGCTCCTAGTGTAGGGCCCCCGGCATACTGAATGTAGTGCTTGTTAAAGATGTTACTTCCACCTGCTTTTATGGTTGCTTTTCCGACTCTGTAGCTTACCTGCGCATCGATATTGCTGTAAGCATTTACTCTTGCATTGACGAGCGGACTCTCCCAGTCAAAGGCATCCTGCCATTTCCACACAATATTGAATCCGAAATTTGGGAGTATCTCTCTGTTACCAAAAGAAAGATTGGTTGCCCATTTAGGGGTATTAAATCCGGTAACGAAGATATCTTTCTCTTTATTTTCAGTGATGGCGCTGTAATTAATATTTCCGGAAAGGGTATATTTTTCGTAAAAATTGTAGGTCAGTCCCAGTGAACTTCCATAGTTATTATAACTGTTTTTAGCATTAGTATATACTCTGTATCGGGTTTGTTTAGCGCGATTTGCAGCCAGCATGTCGATTACGGAAGCATCTGTAGTGATGCGGTCTGTGGACGGTACCGCTACCTCTACCTGTCCTAAGAAACCGTGGTATACATTGCTGTAGATATCCCAGTCAATGGCTAGTTTATTATCCAGAATCACACTTTTATAGCCGATTTCGAAAGAAGTAATACGTTCGGGATCGGTGGCTTTCAGATCAGTGACGGTCAGAAGTCCTTTGTTTTTTAATGCAGCATCATTTGCTGTTAATCCTCCTGCTACATCTTTATTCACTGCAGCATTAAAATTGTTGACGGAGGCCAGTGTGTATGAGTTGTCCAGATAGCCTAAGCCTTCATTTATATAGGAAAGTCCTCCTACACGACGTACATTTCCATTGTTGACAAATGAAAGGGCTTCAAAAAGTGCAGGGAAACGGAAACCGTTCTGGAAAGAAGCTCTGAAATTGTGTTTTTCAGCTAGTGTATATACGGCAGCAAACCTAGGGTTAAATTTGGCTTTGAATTCGGGGTTATAATCTACACGAAGGGAAGCAAAAAGCTTTAACTTTTCTTCCAGCAGAGATTTGGTTACCTGAGTGAATCCGCCGAATTTTTTGTAATATACATTGTCTCCGAACGAGCCGTTTTCCAGAGGAATGTTACGCTCGGCAACAGGTCTTTTGAAATCTACAAAATTGTTTCCGTCCGGGATGACTTCATATATAGTCGCATCTGCACCTAAGAGTATATCCACAACCTCTACATGACGGGAAAGATCCCATTGTCCGTTTGCGTGATAGGTACGGCTCATTTGTTTGAGTTTTGCACCTCCGGTACTTGTTCCGGTAGATACGCCAGCGTTGGTGTGATCCCAGTTGTTGATACCGATAATTGTGTTTTTGAGTTCATCAAAAGCCTTTGTTCCGGCTTCTACACGTCCCAGATCCGCATCGGCACGTGCTTGTCGGGCTGCATCCGCCAGAGCAACTCCGTTGTTGAGCTGCGTTTGCAGAGAGGATTTGAATTTATCTCTCCAGGCATTGTTGGATAAATGAGTAAGATCCAGATTGTCCGCCAATGGTTTGATATTGTATGAATCTCCGGTATTCTCAGAAGAAATATACGTGCGGATGTTGTAATCGCTTCCTTTTAACTCCAGTTTATGATTCTGTACTCTTACATTGTCAAGCTGAATTTTGTTACCTCTTTGAAATACACCATCCATACGTCCAAAACGGTAGCTATAGGATAGTTCTGCATTTTCGCTTAGCCGGTAATGCAGTGCAGCATCAAATTTGAGATTCTCTACAGTAGGTTTAGATAAATCCTGTTCTTTGTAACCCGTTCTTCTGACGATCAGTGACTGATTAGACTTGCCGTTATATGTTAATCCTGATACCGTCACCGCATTATTATTTTCATCTCCGTAGATGTTCCACCCGTCGTATGCAGTATTGTTGACGCCGTCTAATTCGGGGTAGGAAGGATTGGCTGTTACAAGACTATTCGGATTCTGGTCCTGATATGAATTAGATAGCCAGTCTGTTCCTCTCAGATAGCTGAGATTGACTTTGAATGCAAATTTATTGTTAAATGCTTTCGCGTAGCGGATTGCATTTTCAGTCAGATTGCTAAGTTCGCGTCCTGTACCTCCTGTATGATTAAGCCCGTTTTTGCTGTATACACTGAGTCCCTGATACAAAAATGGATTTTTTGTAAGCAGATTGGCCATACCGTTAATGGCATTCATGCCATATAATGCGGATGAAGCTCCGGGAGTGATCTCTATACTGGCGATATCCAGTTCGGTAGGACCAATTGCATTTCCAAGCGGAACGCCAAGAGTGGCAGCCTGCATGTCTACGCCATCAGCCAGTTGTACGAAACGAAAATTATTAGGGATATTAAACCCTCTTGTATTCGGAATTTTAAAGGTAATACTGGAAGTCGTCATCTGAACACCCTTTACATTTTCCAGGGCATCGTAAAAACTGGGAGCAGGAGACTGACGAATGGCTCGTATATCCAGTTTTTCAATCGCTACCGGAGATTTAAGAATATTTTCCTCTACTCTGGAAGCCGTGACTACTACTTCTTTTCCCAATATAGTCTGCGTGAGCAGTTCCAGATTTAAATTGGATTCAGGGCCGGTGATCTCATAGGTACGTGCTGCGAATCCTACTGCTGATACTTTAAGTTTGAACGGGTATTTTGCTCTTGTGGTCAATTTGAAATCCCCCTTATCATTGGTCGATGTACCGTTGACTGTTCCTTCGACGAGTACGGTTACTCCCGAGATAGGTTGTTTTGACTCCTGGTCAATAATGTGACCGGATAATTCAATAAGATTATTGCCCTGACTATGTGCGTATTGCACTGTAATGAGGAATAAAATAAATAGGATAGGTCGAAGTTTTGTCATTTAATTTTATAAAGTCTATAGAATAAGTAGACAAATATATTTTGATGAATGTTATTTTACAACTTTATTTCTAAAATTGTATGTAATTTGTTGTTTTTCAGTGTTTTATTTTTTTACAAGAGATGTAAATTTCCTTTCCTAAGTAGGACTTGTTCTTACTCGTGGGAAGGATTAAGGAGTTGTTCTTTGCTTTGTTGATGAGTGGAGCAGCAAATGCATTTGGTTATTTAACCTCTCTCCCGATACATCGGATCTCTCCTTGAAAAGGAGAGAAGTGGTTTCGTTAAAGAATTCCCTCTCCTTTCTAAGGAGAGGGTTAGGGTGAGTTTTTTTTATTCTGCTGACGAGAATTCCATTAAACGCATTTGGCAAAAAAAAACACCTTACTTAATTCATTTAAGTAAGGTGTTTTTAAATAAATGGTATACTATGTCTTAGCTGTACATCTCTGCTCTTTGTGCCTGAACAGCTTCGCTATTGATGTATTCATCGTAAGTCATCAGTTTATCAATGATTCCTTTAGGAGTCAGTTCTATAATACGATTTGCTACTGTTTCTGTCAACTCGTGGTCACGGGAGGTAAACAGCATAGATCCTTTGAAATCTTTTAAGCCGTTGTTTAAAGCCGTGATAGATTCCAGATCCAGGTGATTAGTTGGTTCGTCGAAAATCAGGAAGTTGGCTCCCTGTAGCATCATTCTGGAGAACATACAACGCATTTTTTCACCTCCGGACAAAACCGATGCTTTTTTAAGAACTTCTTCTCCGGAGAAGAGCATTTTGCCTAAGAATCCGCGCAGGAACTGTTCGTCTGCTTCAGGATTAGTCGTGTATTCTCTCAACCAATCGATCAGGTTATCATTTTTGCCTTCAAAGAATTCGGCATTCTCTATAGGCATATCTGCAGGGGTAATGGTAATTCCCCATTTGAATTCACCCTGAAAATCTTTGTCACGGCCGGTGATGATATCGTAAAATGCAGAAGTAACAAGTGAATTGCGTCCCAGGACTGCAATCTTATCTCCTTTGTTGATCATGAAGTTAATGTCTTTGAAGAATACTTCTCCACTGACTGTTTTGCCAAGGCCTTCTACTGATAAAGTCTGATCACCCGGTTCGCGGTTCATCTGATTGAACATGATTGCCGGATATTTACGGTTTGAAGGTTTAATCTCTTCTATATTAATCTTATCAAGGGCTTTTTTACGGGAAGTAGCCTGTTTGGATTTGGAGGCATTGGCCGAGAAACGACGGATAAATTCCTGTAATTCCTTGACTTTATCTTCCATCTTTTTATTCTGATCAGTACGTTGTTTCAGTACCAGCTGAGAAGACTCATACCAGAATGAATAGTTACCGGTATAGATTGTCATTTTACTGAAATCAATATCTACGATATGTGTACATACGGCGTCAAGAAAGTGACGGTCGTGAGAAACGACCAGTACGATTGCCTCATAAGTCGCCAGGAAGTCTTCTAACCATGCAATGGTGTTGATGTCCAGGTCATTGGTAGGCTCATCCAGAATCAGGATGTCCGGTTTTCCGAATAAAGCCTGCGCCAAAAGCACACGTACTTTCTGATTACCATCCAGTTCTTCTAACAATTTATAATGCAGATCTTCCGAAATTCCCAGGTTACTCAATAAAGTAGCTGCGTTGCTTTCTGCATTCCATCCGTCCATTTCCGCAAAAAGACTTTCCAGCTCACCGGCACGTTCACCATCTGCATCTGTGAAATCTTCTTTTAAGTAAATGGCATCTTTTTCCTTCATGATCTTGTAGAGCTCCTGATTACCGATCAGAATAGTCTCAATGACGGAAAATTTATCAAACTCATAGTGATTCTGTTTCAATACAGACATTCTTTCACCAGGTGTGAAAGCTACAGATCCTGTTGAAGGATCGATCTCTCCTGAGACAATCTTTAAGAAAGTGGATTTTCCGGCACCATTTGCACCGATTATACCGTAGCAGTTTCCAGCAGTAAATTTAAGGTTGACATCTTCGAACAGCACACGTTTGCCGAAACGAAGAGAAAGATTGGACACATTAATCATGGCGCAAAGATACGGTTTATTTCCTGAAAAACGGGCAATAAAAAAGAGGATAAACCGGTGTGGAATATCCTCTTAATCATATTGGGTGTGCAGTTATTTATTCCACCATATTTTATTGGTGATGACGTCATCGCCCTGTGATTTTAAAGCATCCTGATAGTTTGCTTTATTGGTGTTCTGCTCAATGATCGGATATACCAATCGGTTTGGAATAGTCTGGCCTACTTCAGGTGTAAAGTAGTAGGTTTTTGTGACTCCTCCTACAAGACCGGTCCATAGCAGATCTCCGCTTTTGATCAGGAATAAGGGATACCCTGTCCGGCGTATTTCTGACCAGGATTCTATCCCCTGATTGTAAAGGGCGAGGTATTTTTGAGTCAGTACATTTTGTTTGTTAGCTGCCGGTAATGCAGACAGGTATGCAGTTGCATCTGTCTCATTTACTCCCCATTTTGTTAATGAAGCTTTTACTCCATTGGTATAAGCTGTCTGATCCCAGTTTTTATATTCGGAAATCAGGAACTGAACTTCGGCGTATTCCTGTAATACTTCGGCATAGTTTGCGGCATTAATGATTGTTCCCGGCAATGAAATGGTGCTTTCGGGAAATAATTGCCCTGCTTCGAGCGGCAACCCGTAGATCTGCCCGTTATATACACCGCTTGCATTTGGATTAGCATACTTAGCCAGTCTCGGATCCGGAGTTGTAAATGGTCCGCGAATTCCTTTCAAGGCATCGATAATAACATTTGAAACTGCAAAATCCTTTCTGTTTGCAATTACTGTAGCGCGGTATAAGGGTGCTTCATTTGGTGATGCTGACGAATATTTAAACGCTGCATTGTCATCATTCGATGTGAATACACCCTGTGCCAGTGCACTTTCGATATGGGTACGGGATAATGCGGCATCTTTGAGTGCTATACGTGTTGCAAGACGCAGACGCAAAGAGTTTGCAAATTTATACCATTTTTGATTGCTTCCTTTGTAGATATTATCTGATGTGCCGAAGGTGTTGGCAGAGCTGTATTTGAACAAGGTGTCTGCGGCCTGTTTCAGTTCATTGAGAATATCTTTGTAGATCTTTTCCTGTGTGGCATATTTTGGAGTCAGATTGTCAGGGCTTTGTTGTAAAGCCTGAAAATCAGGATCCTTATTGCCGTATGATTCGTAAGGGATATCTCCGAATACATCTGTCAGGGAATGAAAAAGATATGACTTCAATACTCGTGCTATAGCAATCTGGTTTGTATTCGTTCCTGCATTATTTGCAGTCACTCCGATGCGTGTAGCTTCATCTGTATTGAGTTTGATGATCTCATTCAGATTGTTGAGGGCTTTATACGATTTGATCCAGAAATTATCCGAATAACTTGTCGGTATCTGATAACGGGACGGATCGGTATAAATATTCTGACTGAAATACTGCGCAAATAACTGTGCCCCTCTGTAGTTGATCTCTTCACTGCGGATAGCATCCATGGTTTGTTTCTGAGCAGATATCAGCAGACTTGTCGTAGATACTTTAGACGGAAGATTAGGATTTGTATTTATCTCTGTAAATTTCTCATCTGAGCATGAAGCCAGTGTCAATAAGGATAGACCTAGTAAACCTGTATATGTGAATTTGAGTAATTTCATGTAAAATTAGAATTTAAGATTAACATTAAAACCATAAGTTACCGGTGTAGGAATGTTTCCTCCTTCTATACCTTGTACATTGCCTCCGCTATTGGTAAATTCAGGATCGATATACTTGCTTTTAGTATAGATATTCCAAAGGTTACGGCCATAGACAGAAACACCAAGATTTTTAACGAATGTATTGTTCTTTAACTTGAATGTATAACCGACAGTTACTTCGCGCAGCTTGATAAAGGTTCCGTCAAAGATGGAGAACGTAGTCGGACCGTTGTACTCGTTACGGGCCCATTGCTGAGCTGTAATGCGGGTGTCATTTTCTGAGATATTGGATACGGTATAAGAACCATCCGGATTGAAAACGACATTACCTTTAACGCCATCTAATACGACGCCTGTTTCACGGATATTATTTTCTGCTGTACGATCTAATATACCTGCATACATACCTACTTTGTACGTTTGGGAGAAGAAGCTTCCGCCTACGCGTCCATCAATCAAAAATCCTAAACTTAGATTTTTGTATCTGAACTGGTTTTGGAAACCAAAAATATAGTCAGGTAGTACAGATCCCAAGGGAACGAGCTGAGATGTTCTCATATAGGTACCATCAGCCTGAACAACTCTTCTGCCATCCTCTGTTTTCACAAAATCATACCCTAACAATTGCCCGTACTGCTGACCTTCTCTGGCAACCAGACTGACCAGTGAATTGCTCAATGTATAGGTATTGGCATCATCGGATAGCTTGATTACTTTATTTCTGTTGCGCGACCAGTTTAATGTACTGTTCCACTCCAGATTTTCAGATTTAACAGGTGTGCCGCTCAGCGTTATTTCTATACCTTTATTATTGATCTTTCCGGCATTGATAATTTTGTATTCATATCCGAAAGCCGGAGAAACCGGTAGA
The DNA here is from genome assembly GCF_000143765.1 of Sphingobacterium spiritivorum ATCC 33861. Taxonomy (GTDB): domain Bacteria; phylum Bacteroidota; class Bacteroidia; order Sphingobacteriales; family Sphingobacteriaceae; genus Sphingobacterium; species Sphingobacterium spiritivorum. The sequence goes on from NZ_GL379770.1 coordinate 737,703, forward strand.
GGAATGATCTGGTTTCGGGAGCTGTTGTTATAGTAAGTGACATCAATTCCGACTCTGTTTTTAAGAAATTGCAGGTTCAGACCGGTTTCCCATGAAGTCGTAATCTCCGGTTTCAGCAACGGATTGTTCAGCTGATTCTGTAAACTTGTGGAAGGGAGACCGTCAAAAGACAGATCTACGCCATACACTTTGTATAATTGATAAGGATCTGTGTCATTTCCTACCTGTGCCCATCCCAGACGTAGTTTACCAAAGGAAAGCCAATCCAGATTTTTAACGCCTTCCAGCTGACTGAAGATAAAACTTCCTGTGAATGAAGGGTAGATAAATGAATTGTCATTGACCGGCAGGGTAGAGGACCAGTCATTGCGTACTGTACCATCGATATACAATATGTCATTGTATCCTAAAGAGAAGCTACCGTATAAAGAAGAAACTCTTTTGTGAAAGCGGTTATTATCCACTTTGACACTGGATGCATTTTTCAAGTTATAATACTCAGGTACTATCAGCCCGCCTTGTGTGATTGCATAATCTACTTTCCGTTGCTGATCGCGTAAGTTTGCCCCAATGTTAGCTACTAAAGAGAATTTATCCCAGTTCTTTTTGGCTGTAGCGAGGAATTCGTAGTTGTATTCATTCAGCTTATTACTGGATTCTTCGTATTGGGAAGCAGAGCGGGAGTATACCGCTATGCGATCCTGATAATTAAAGCTGTAAATGTCTCCGTGTACTTTTGCTCCTACTGTCAACCAGTTATTGACATCATATTGTAATCCGAAATTACCGTAAAAGCGATCCCGGCTCTCTTCCATATAACTTTCATAGGCGGACCAGTAAGGGTTATCAATGAATCGTGTGGCTTCTGCAGCCGGTGTATTTTGCCAGCCGGTACGGTTCCATGCCAGCGGTGTACCATCTGCACGTTTATAGTTTTCTAATATTTTGTAGTCTACCTGTACCGCTCCCCACTGGAATGCTTCCAGCATAATATTGCGGTTAGAAGCTCCGCTCCAGGGTTTGCCGACAGAAGAATTTTTGATATAGTTGAGTGTCGAGGTGATTTTCAGATTGCCTAATTGTGTTCCTCCTGAAAAATTCAGTGTATTTCGGTCCAGGCTGGAATTAGGTATTGTACCGGATACATTCTTGTTGGTATACGAAAATCTGTAGTTTGTATTTCCGCTTGTACCCGCGATGGACAGGTTATTTGTGTTGGATACACCTGTTTTGAAGAAATAATTTACATCATTCTTAGGGTAAGACCATGGAGTCGGTTTGAGGTAATTTGCTTCATCTTCCGGATTCAGGCTATACCATTGTAATACCGGTGTTCCATCCAGACGAGGACCCCAGCTTTCATCTGATGCATAATCTACAATTTTGTATTCTGTACCATTGATAGTCGCTGTCGGGAATGTAGTCGCATATCCCTGACCGTATAATTTCTGTCTTTTGGGAAGGCGTACAATGTTTTCGAAATCTACTCCTGTATTAAGGCTGATATCTACACGTTCACCTTTAGCAGCTCTTTTTGTGGTGATCAGGATGACCCCGTTAGCTGCTCTGGATCCGTAAAGTGCTGCTGCGGAAGGTCCTTTTAACACTGAGATATTCTCGATATCGTCCGGATTAAGATCCTGGATCATATTTCCGACATCTTTTCCTGCGCTTCCATTTATGGTCGAGCTGCTGTTAAGGTCGCTGTTGTCCATTGGTGTACCATCTACAACATAAAGAGGTTGATTATTCCCGGCAATAGAGTTGATTCCTCGCAGCAATACGCGGGTAGATCCGCCTATGTTACCTCCTGAAGAAATAACCTGTAATCCGGCAACTTTTCCTGAAATGGCGCTTAGTGCATTTGTTGGTCGGGTTTGCAGTTCCGTAGATTTGACTTCCTGTACCGCATACCCCAATGCTTTTTTCTCACGGGATATACCGAGTGCAGTTACCACTACTTCTGTAAGTTGTGTGTTTTCACTTTTCAGACTGATCGCCAGTTGCTGTCCGCTTTTGGCTGTCAGTGTCTGAGACTCATATCCGACAAAAGTGATACGGAGTTTTGCTTCTGCAGAAGAGATCTGAAGCGAAAAAGTTCCGTTCTGATCCGTCTGCGTTGTATGTGTACCGGCTATTTCAGTGATAGTCACTCCGGATAGCGGTTGATTTTGTTCGTCTGTTACTTTTCCGGATACTTTGATATTCTGCGCATGCAGGTAAGACGGAAGCAGTATCCCGACGATAAGAATAAGGAAGTGATGAATCTTTAAATTCATGAATGTAAAAGTTTAGTTCATAAAATATTATTAATATAAAAACAGGATAGAGGTAGGAAAACAATGATCAGCATTATCTTCCTGAGAGCATTCGAAAACAGTAAAGTTTGAGTGTATTGGTATTCATTGCAAATTATTATTTTGCAAATATATAAAATCTATATGAATGGTAGATTATATAGATTAAAAAAAGTTGTTTTATACTCTAAATCAGTAATAAATGTTTTGAGGACTAACCTGATTTCAGGAATTATCCGGCGCTATTTGTTTTCTGGAAGTTGATGTAAATGGGGAATGGATACGCTGTCGGGTAAGACGGTACGAGATGGTGCTTTGTTACGCAAGATGGCGCATATACAGAATAATATGTTTTAAAGGAGCCATTACAGAAATATTATATAACGCTCGAGCATGTTGTCGCAAAGACCAATATGAGGGCTACGACCAATAAAATTGCAAAAGTTGTAAACGGAGTTCTTTTCATTTTAGTTCAGTATTGAATAGTTAAATCAGGTACTTGCAAATATCGTACCTAATATGAGTTTATCATCCTGAACTGTCGTCTGTTTCTTAGAGTTTATCGAGTAAATAGAAATAGGATTTGAAACTATGATGCATAAAGGGTTGTTTTATGTCATCCGGAAAAGAGGTTGTGTAGCTGCTATCTGGTTTTAAGACAATATGTTGCCCTGCCCGCATATAATTGGATGAGGGAAAATATTTTGGTTCTACTAAATGGGGGTATTTTTTTTTGAGAAAAGTGAAAACTTTATGGCCTAGTAATTTTTCAATATTTTTCTGACTTTTTTCTGTAGGTTTTTTTATCCTATTAAGATAATGTTTTATCACAATCTTTTTGCCAAAGGATTGTTTTTGTATTGCTTTCTCCAATTGTGGAAAAGGATTAATCTCATTAAAATCATCTAATTTCTGTACAGAAAACGGTGTTTCAGGAACCCAATCCATTGTATTGACCACATTGAATGCCCATCCGATCTGTGTATCCGCTTCATATTGATAGGCATAATAGAGGTTTCCAACTTTTGGTGCAGCAGAGCTGTATGTTTTGAGCTGTATATCTGCCGGTAATTGTCCCTGCTGTTGCAGATGACGAAGATGGGAAGTCAAGAGGTAGCTGATGGCTCCGCCCTGACTATGGCCTGTGATATAGATGTCTTTTATGCCTGCTTTATAACAGGAATCCAGATGGGGTAAAATATCTGCAGAGAGAAAACCTGTGCTGAATGTCCAGCCTACGTGAACTGCTGCTTTAGGATCGTCTGAAAAATTATATTCAAATATCCGGGAATCATCTAACTGCAGCTGACCTTTGGCAGGAATCATTGCGGCATAGAAGTTAGCCAGCCAGCTTTCTGAACTTGATACTGTTCCTCTGATCCCTATTACAGCCTGCTTATGTTCATCACTGGTCCACAGCCACCATCGGTTTTCCAGTCCCATTACTGGTGATGTGTATCTCAGTGTAAAATCCTGATATACGGGATGTTCTTTGACCTGACTCATTAAGGTGAGCATGGTTCTGTATTCCTCTTTCTCAAAACCGGGTTTCAGGGATTGCGCATATGTAAATGAAGTAAAGAGACCAAAGACAACTAACAGAATCGGGTATTTCATATGGAGGAGTTCATGTTTTATTCTATCGTTTACAATAATAAGGTCTTTTGATCTGAAATACAATCTGCGGTTTTAAGATTAACATTAAATTAACCCCTTGTGTTCCTTTTTCGAATTTGTCAGGAACTCATTTTAACTATACTTCCTCTTTCCAAATCTTTGATAACTGTTACGGACATGGGAATACGTTCTTTCAATTCTTCCACATGCGAAATGATACCTACTATTCTGTTTTCCTTATTGAGATATTGTAATGTTTCGAATACGGTATTCATACTTTCTGCATCCTGTGTGCCGAAACCTTCATCTATAAAAAAGAAATTTTTATCAGCCTTATTGAGCGACTGTATATTTTCGGCTAATGCTAATGCCAGGCAAAGGGAGGCCTGAAATCCCTGCCCTCCTGAAAGTGTTTTTACAGAACGGTGATAGCCATTGTTGAGGTAGTCGATGACCTCGAATTCGTTGGCTTCATTGATAATCAGGCTGAGCTGATTTTTCGTCAGCCTGTGAAAACGCTGATTTGCAATATCACATAAGCGTTGTAAATGTATACTCGATACGTAATTGACAAATCCTGAGCCTTTAAACATGTTGTCAAGCGTACGCAGATTATCTTTGCGATGGCTCAGCTTCTCAAATGCTGTCAGCAGTTTTCCCTTTTTCTCAAACTCATCTTCCAAACGTTGCAATTCACGTTCTAATGCTCCTGTATGTGCGATCTGCAACTCATGTGCTGATTTCTTTTCTTCTAATTCGATTTTGGTACGTTCGAAAAGTGCTTCATCAAAATCCTGAACGGCACTGCTTTGCATAAGTTCAGTAATTTGTTTTTGAAGTGTTTCATAAGCAACTTTATAGTCGTGTATACGTTTTCTGTTTTCTATGACGGGCAGATTTTTTTGCAATACAAGCTGAATGGCTCTGACACCCGGTAAATGCTGCTGCTCGATGTGGGCAAGTATTTCCTGATTCAGCTTGTCAATCTTTTGTACTGTATTCTGGTAGTTCTCCAGTGCTTCTGTATGTTTTCCTTGTACAGATGCGACTATCGTGTGGAGTTGATTGATTGCAGCCTGCAGGGTTTTATGTTGTTCTTCTGTGCGAATTATCAGCTCTTCGGCATTTTGTATTTCTGCTAAGAGATCCTGATCGCTATTGTGGTTGTAATCTTCAATCTGAATAGCTTGTATCTGCATCTTATGCTGGGTGATCAGGCCATCTATAACGGCAATCTGTTGAGTGAACTCATTTAATGAGCGCTCGAATTTTGCTGCTTTACTCTGTGTCTCTGCCAGCTGTACACGCAATGATTTTAGCAGGAGCTCTGCTTCTTTTATCTGTATTTCACTTTGTCTTAAAGCTGTTTTTTGTTCGTCAAATAACGTACGATCGTCCCAACGGAAATTTTCCCAGCTGAATCGGGTACGTAGTTCTGTGAGTTGCTCATCTGCCTGTTGCAATTCTTTTGCCGCTGCTTCCAGTTGTATTTTTTTGTCCTGATAGGATGTACTCCATCTGGTCATCTGACTGAGAAGTGATTGCAGTTGCTGCTGTCTTTCTGTTATCTCCGTTTGTTTTGCTTTTAATTCCCCTAGCTGTATGCTGACATCGTGTATCTGCATAGGATGCGGATGATCCAAAGATCCGCAAAGAGGGCAGGCTTCTTCATGATGAAGGTTGTCTGCAAACCGGCCGAGTTCTTTTTGTACCTGTAAATCAGTCTCTTGATTAGTTAATGCTTTGATATCGGTAGTAATCTGCCGGAGCTGATTGGTGATTTCAGATTCCCAGTTGTCTACTGTATACCCGTTAACTGTAAATGAATTTGTTAATTCTTCCTGCTGCAATTTCAGCAGATCAACCTTTTCGATCAAAGCAGATTTGTTTTTCAGGAGCAGATCATGACGCTGGTACCAGTTGTCTATTTCCATCAGTTCGGAAGTGTCGATTCTGACAGATTTTAACTGTTCAAGGGTTGTTTCCTGAAGATTTATATCCGCTATAAAGGCTTGTTCTTCTTTGCGAGTCTGTTCCAGTATGGGTGTTCCTTTGGCCAAACGGCTTTGCAGATTACTCTTTTCAGACTGTTGGGTTCGTATCTGAATCAGATTTTTAAGATCACTGATTTTTATTCTGAGCTCTTCTATTTTCCGGAAATCTTTTTCAACCTTCTGAAAAGATAGCTCTTTTTCTTTCAGTGTCAGTGAAGTTTGTTGTTTCTCCTGTAACAGATTCTGGATTTTTATTTCCAGCTGATCCTGATCCCGTTGTAAAGATTGGATTCTGTCCAGAGGTTCACGAAACAGGGATACCAGTTTCTCGTATTCATCCATTTCTTTTTCCAGATGTAGGATTTCGGGTTGTTTTAGTTTTAACTGTGCAAATTGTTCTTCCTTTTCCTTCAGGTTTTCACGATTTGCTTTCGCTTCAGACAGCACTTTATAGCTGTTTTCGGTTTGTTGATATGCTGATCTTAATTGGTCCAGCAATACTTTAGCTTCGCTTAAACCATTTTTCTTCAGTTCAATTGTTCCTGAGTTTATTTCTTCAAATCCGGACAATGCCCCCTGCAGATGTTCGATCTTTCTGTTGTTTTCGATTTGAAGCAGGGATACTTTTGGTCCCAGGTCGTATTTATCCAGGTTGAAGATTTCCTTCATCATATCCGAACGGTCTTTACCTTTGAGGTCAAGAAATTCTTTAAACTGTCCCTGAGGAATGATGATAGTTCTTTTAAAATTTTGGTAGGTCAGGTTAGTGATATGTGTGGCATCTGCAGATTCCATCGGAACCCAATTATGCTGCAACCATTCATAAGCCACCCGTTCTATTGTGGAGGTCTGATCAAATTTCTTTTTTCTTTTCCAGTGTACTGCAAACCTGAACCTGCGGTTTTCAAAATTGATAAAATCAAAGATGATAGTGGCTGCAGCAGATTTGAGATTGAGCATATTATAGCTTCTGTTCTCTTTGGAATTGAGACGTTCGGTGTTACCATACAAGGCAAAACTAATCGCTTCGAGAATAGAGGATTTTCCGGAGCCGACATTTCCGAATATACCGAATAATCCCGCTTCAGTAAGTTTGGTGAAATCTATTTCTTGTTTTTCCTGATAAGAATATAAGCCTTCTATACTTAAATATATGGGTAGCATCTGTTAATCTTCTGTATCGTTGGTACTGTTCAAAACTTCGTTAAATAAAGAAATCAGTTCATCATTGACCTCTTGTCCGTATCTGGATTTAAAATAATCTTTGAAAAGATCCTGTATATCCTGTTCGAGATTGATATACGCTGCAGCAGACAGTTGTTGTTCCTGCTGTCTGACTATCGGAATAATATGGATAATTCCGTCATGTGCTGCATGGATACGTTTCAGATCCTGTGATGTTGCAAACGTTTCGCTTACCAGTGTCAGTTCGACCAATGCATTTGGATGTGTCTGCAACCACGATACAGCTTCATCTGTATCTTCAAAGCGTTTGCGGTAAAGTCTGCGTCCGGACTGCAGATTGCGTGTCTTTATCTGCACCTGCCTGTTTGCTTCTGCTTCTATAATGACTACTTTCTTTTCCTGTCCTGCTTCGGAAAATGAATAGGCGAGCGGACTGCCGCTGTAGACTACCGGTGCGAGGTGTCCTCCTATATTCTGATAGCGATGGAGATGCCCCAGAGCGGTGTATTGTATTTGTAAAGGTATACCGTCTGAATACACGATATCTGCATTTCCTATTTTGATGGGTTTCTCTCCATCCGGTTCCTCGAGTATTTCGCCTCCCCGCTTGAGCATGTAGAGGTGGGTGACCAGAATGTTGACACCATACTTATCTGCATAGCTATCTGCCAGTGTGCGCCAGGTGTTTTTGAGCACCTCATTGAGATTTTCTCCTTTGTCAGTAATCCCGAGGTATTGTTTGAGACGAATTTCATTTGCAAATGGAGTGGAAAGTATACGCAACGGAGAAGAATGTTTTGGTAACTGCAGCTCTATAAAACCAAGATCGGATCGTGTAATCGTAAATCCGTTTTCTATTTGAATAGGCTTGATTTGGGTGTCAGGATATCCCATGAATATAATTCCGCATTCGCGAGCCAGAGCATCCGGCGCATTTATACGGTCGGGACTATCGTGATTGCCAGCTATGGCCAATACAGGTCTCGTTCCGTTGTTCGCAAGTCTCTTAAGGGTTTTGTATAACAGATCTACAGCTTCGACAGGAGGATTGAAAGTATCAAAAAGATCTCCTGCGACAATCACTGCATCTACCTGCTCTTCATCCGCAATGTTACATATTTCTTCGAGCACGATACGTTGCTCTTCTATTCTTGTGAAGAAGTCCAGTTTTTTACCCAGATGCCAATCGCCCGTATGCAGTATCTTCATGCTTTTTAATTGTTATGCTAATATACCTTTAATCTGTAAAAGCCCGAAATACCTTTTGGGGTCGTGTAGGTTTGCAAAGCTGATATAATCATGCAGACGGAAGAGCTTGCTGTATCTATCCGTCTGATTTTCTGTCAGAATGCCCGAGATCTTTATCTGCGGCAACGATATCACGAACCAATTGTTTTAATTCTTTTATTTCCGGAAAACGTCCCATGCGTTTACGGTCAAAAATCTCCGTTTTATCTATAGTGATAAGGTAGCGCCCGCTTAGTTCGCTGGGTTTCAGGGTTACGCCGTTCAGTTCTTCGGTAAAGGTGGTCAGGAGCTCCTGCGCCATGTATGCTGCACGTAACATCCATCCACATTTGGGGCAGTATTCTATTGTAATTGTTGGCTTCATCTCAAAAATAGTATCATTATCCTTGACTAATTTATGGATTTGTATACGCAATCCGGGTATATTTTGCTATTTTAGATACCTCATTTCTTTACATAATCCCATTTACTATGAAACAATCTACACTTCTTGCTGTTTTTCTTTTGCTCTTTCAGGGTATGCTTTTAGCGCAATATAACCTGAAAAAAGATGTTACTTATTATCCGGAGACAAAGAGTAAAACGGCAGAATATGAAAGATGTAAACTTGATTTTTATTACCCTGTAGATAAGAAAGATTTTGCTACCATCCTCTGGTTTCACGGAGGAGGACTGACAGGAGGTCAGAAAGAAATCCCGGAATATCTGAAAAATCGCGGAATGGCAGTAGTAGGGGTAGGGTATCGTCTTTCCCCTCAGGCAAATGTCGAAAGTATTATTGAAGATGCTGCTGCAGCAATTGCATGGGTATTCAACCATATTGAGGAGTATGGTGGTTCCAGACGACTTGTTTTTGTATCGGGACATTCAGCAGGCGGATACCTGGGAATGATGACGACTTTAGATAAACAGTATCTCCAGAAGTATACTATAGATGCAAATCAGATAGCCGGATTAATACCTTTCAGCGGGCAGGCTATAACACATTTCACGAGTCGTCAGGAGCAGGGTATAGGAGAGAAACAACCTACTATAGATCGTTTTGCTCCCTTGTTTCATGTTCGTCAGGATGCCCCTCCGATCTTGTTAATAACAGGCGACAGGGAACTTGAGATGTTGGGCAGATATGAAGAGAATGCCTACCTCCAGCGTATGTTGAAAATATCAGGACATAAAGATGTTCGCTTGTTAGAACTTCAGGGATTCGGACATAATATGCAGTATCCAGCCTATCCGTTATTAATAAAGGAAGTAGAGGAAAGAACAAAAAAGATTTTACAGAAATAAGCTGAACGATTCAACTGTAGACTGAGTCACAACTAAAGAAAAATAGTTTTTACAAACCAAAAAAGGTGCATCAGCTCCTTTTTTGGTTTTAATCTATAAAGATACAACTTCCGGATGTTTTTTGCCGTTATGACAAGTCATGCAACTTATCTGAGCCATTGTTCCGGATTTTTCGTCTTTATGTGTGAAATATTTTTTATTGATTTTCTGTGTCATCTTCATCATACTTCTGGCAATGTCTTTATGTGGGTTTTCATCGCTTGCAAAGTCCATTTTCTGAGGATCAGTTGTGCTCTTAGCATGGCAGAAGTTACATTTTACACCTAATGCCACCTTAAAGTTATCCATAACTTTGTCCAGCTCTTCATTACTTATATTTTTGGGAAGTACTTTCAGATTTTTTGCTTTTTTTTCCTGTGCAGGCTGGGGAGCCGGAATAAATGCAGTTAAAGCGATAATGGCAGAGAAAATAACAGTTACAATGGTGATTTTTTGAAGTCTCATAATGTAATGTGTTTATATGGATTGTAGTGTTAATGTAAAATTACGATAATATGATTACATATGAGTATACAATAATCTATTTAGAATTTGTATCAATAATCCGTCAAGAGTTTGTATTTTAGTAACCCGAATATTAAATTTTTGACCCTATGTATATGTATATCAAGTCTGTAGTGAGTTTTTTAATATTTTTAACTCTCTTTATTCAGACTACTGTTGCACAGCCAAGTCCTGTTAAAGGAGAGACTGCATACCCTTTTATGATTCAGCTGCCTAAAGCTGAAATTCTTGAAAATAAGCCTCCTGTATTGGTATTTCTTCATGGCAGAAGTCTTTCCGGAACAAATCTGAATCGGGTAACCCGATATGGGGTGCTCTATGCAATGGCCAAGGGTCAGGAAGTACCGGCCATTGTCATCGCTCCGCAATCAAGGGGTGGATGGGATCCGGATAAAGTAATGGAAGTAGTAGATTATACAATCAGGAAATATAATGCCGACAGTTCCAGAATATATGTAGCAGGAATGAGCATGGGTGGATATGGGACGATGGATGTAGCGGGGAAATATCCGGACAGAATAGCTGCTGCAGTCGCCATTTGCGGAGGAGGAACATTGAGCTATGCACAAAATCTGGCTAAAGTACCTCTTTGGGTACAACATGGAAATAAAGATCATATTGTACCAATGTCTGAATCCAAAAAAATTGTCAATGCTATTAAAAAAGCAGATGCAGATGCTGACGTAACGCTAACCATCATTCCGGGAGGAAATCACGGTAGCGTGGAACGTCTCTTTCATCAGGATGATATCTATGACTGGATGTTCAAGCATGTGAAAAATTAAGTCTTCCATACTCAAAAATGCTAATATTTTTAGTATTTTTGGGTATGGAAGAGTCGAATTACTTTAAAGGAAGAGGTGCACAGGTCAATCCCAATAATAAATTTTTTGTATCTCAATATGTACAGGAGCATATTGAAGGATTAGACGAGCCCTTTCTGGAACATGTTCCCACTCAACTGATTCCTACTCATCCCAAAAAAATCATTTCCGTTTCGGATAGTCCCGATCTGCATTTTACGCAATCTATTAATCCTTATCAGGGATGTGAGCATGGCTGTATTTATTGTTATGCGCGGAATGCACATGAGTATTGGGGATTCAGTGCCGGATTGGATTTTGAACGTAAGATACTGGTCAAGTATGATGCTGCCCGGCTATTGGAGAAGCAATTTAATAATGTAAACTATCAACCCTCTGCTATTATGCTTTCCGGCAATACGGATTGCTATCAGCCTATAGAACGCAAACTAAAAATAACCAGATCTATTCTGGAGGTCATGTTGAAATACCGGCATCCGGTCTCTATCATCAGTAAGAATACGCTGATGTTGCGGGATCTGGATATAATAGAAGAGCTGGCCAAGCTGCAATTGATCTCTGTAGCGGTTACGATCAATTCCCTGAGTGAAGACGTAAGACAGAAGATGGAACCCCGTACAGTGACTGCTTCAGCAAGACTGAAACTGATTGAAAAACTGACTGGTAAGGGAGTGCCTGTAATGCTAATGGTTGCACCTATAGTACCGGGAATCAACAGTGATGAGATGCCGTTACTGATCAAAAGTGCAGCAGCAGCAGGAGCACGATCTGCCAGTTATACTATTGTCCGGCTGAATGGTGCTATAGCAGACATTTTTAAAGACTGGTTGTATAAAAATTATCCTGATCGTGCAGACAAAGTGTTGCATGGGATAGCGGATTGCCACAATGGAAAGTTGAATGACAGTGAATTTGGAAGAAGAATAAGAGGGGAAGGAAATCTGGCAGAAAGTATACGTGATCTGTTTCGCTTATCGGTGAAACAACACATGGGCAAAAATGATCATCCGACAATACGAACAGATCTTTTTCAGGTCCCTAATCGGGGGCGGCAACTGGGGCTTTTCTGATCATTGCTGTTCAATAAAATTGAAAAGCTCAGAAATAATTGTTTCTGAGCTTTCTTACTTATGGAGCGGGTGGCGTTGTTGTTTGTCTTAATTTGTTTTATATGCATAGGGGCTTTCTTTTATTATTTTTTAGGATAGGAGGTAACGACCTGACTTACTTTCCATACTTCACCGTCGCTGCAGACAGTTACATATTCTACTTTTGTGAAGTTCTGGTAGGTTAATGTGATTTTAGCTATAGCGCAGTTGTCGTTACGTTCGATAATGGTATGACTTGTCTGGCAGTTCTGTACATAGCCTTTCTGACTTTTTACATAGTCTATAAATGGTTTTTTGGAATGGGTTATCACTTTTGCAGGTGTAGATACGGTCTGGAAGAAATTATCAGTAAACAGATTTTCTACATTTTCAGGGTTCCCCATGGTAGTCGTTTCAATATAATTGCTGATCACAGCATCCGCTGAATAGTTTTTGCCGGGATTATAGCTTCCTGAAGCAAAAGAGCTTGTTGTTATTGCAATGAATAATACGACAGCTACAGTTTTGATTAGATTTTTCATGATGTGTTTTTTTGGTTGTTTTTAATTTTTTTATGGTTCTTGTTAATTGTTTGATCCAAAGGTATAAGCAATAACAAACCCTGTCCATAGCTAATTGGTGAGTCCAGTCAAAAAATCGGTAAACGGAGTAAACGGATCGGTGAAAAAGTTGCAGCAGATCTGCTGTCGGTGAAAATTCAGGTGTAAAAAACCGGAGAAGGCTGTAATTTATGTTTTTACATTCTCCTCCGGCCAGTCTGTGGTACAGATTAATCGAATTGATTAAGAATATCTTTCATACGGTCTTCGTATTTCTGGTATGTAGATTTAGCTGAATATTCTGCAATTGTAAACAGGAATACAAGTGTACTGATCGTAAGTGCTATATAAGCAGTCGTTCCGGGTATTAAGGATTCGATCTTATGCGCAATGGGGTCGAAGTTGAAATTTGTGATGTACAGACAGGTTATCCCATACGCAAGAGCTGTGATAATCATTATAAAATTGAAATTGGTGTAGATGTTTACATTTAATTTCAATTCATGGTAGAACCAGGTCAGGTCTTTGGCGTTTTCCAGATCAATGGTTAAGGCAGACTTATAAAAGCTGTAAAATTTGTAGAGATAGTAGCCGGAGAATGATAGTGTCAACGCATAGAATACTATGTAGACTGAAGTCATCGCCTGATTGAAATTAAAGTAGTATGGTACAAATAATAGCGCGACCAAACCCGTGACCTGACCAAAGAATTCAATTCTCATTTGTTTTCTTACAGGTTCTGCAATAGTTGTGTTTAAATTTTTCGTTTCCATAATTTCTGAATATTAGATTTTATAGAGTTAGTAAGGCTATTGCAGGAAACGTTACAGAGGTTGAGAAGAATTATTACAATATTGTTTTCAGAAGTTGTATTCAGAGATATTTATTCCTTTGATTTTTAGCGACATAAAAAAGGCTTTACAGATCCGTCTGTAAAGCCTTTTTTATACTATAAAGATTTGATTATACCAAAGGAGCCGGAGCTTCTTCATCAAATATCGGTAATTCTTTAATAATGTTATACCAGGAAATTATTTTCTTGATATCTGAAGTATATACACGGGATTCATCATGTCCTGGTGCTACTTCACGGAAAAAATCACGTAGTGTATCTCCGCTAGCTTTCACATCAGGTGTTTCCAGTCCTTTTGTTTTGATAGTTTCGAATACATCCAGTAATTTGATTTCTTCTTCTTCTCCGTAGATCGTAATATCTTCCAGAGTTGCCATCTTCGTTGTAGACAGGTTTACTACGGATTTAATTTTAGCTTTATCTAATGTTTCCAGGATAAAACCACCTTTATTTTGTCCGATCAATTTAAATAATCCCGGTTTGCCGGTTACAGATACTAATGCTCTTAAATTCATTTTAATAGTTTTCGGTAAGGGTATTAATCTTCAATTACTTCAATTGTCAAAATACGATCACCCTGACGGATATCATCCACTACATCTACATTTTCAACAACTTTACCAAAACAGGTATGATTGCGGTCCAGATGTGCAGTATTGTTGCGGCTATGGCAGATAAAAAACTGAGAACCTCCGGTATTGCGGCCTGCATGTGCCATAGAAAGTACACCGCGGTCATGATATTGGTTTTCTCCTGTCAGTTCACAATCTATTTTGTAACCCGGCCCACCTGTTCCCGGTACACCTGCTGCGCCTTCTTTAGAATTAGGGCAACCTCCTTGAATAACGAAATCAGGGATAACACGGTGAAATGCTAATCCGTCATAATATCCTGATTTAGCCAGTTTGATAAAGTTATCTACTGTATTTGGAGCATCGGCTGTGTAAAATTCCACAGTCATGTCGCCTTTTTCTGTTTTAATAATCGCTTTGCTCATATCAATATTTTTTTGGATTACAAAGATAAGATTTACAACTGACTTGGGAAAACGTAAAGTGGTTGATTTTCTGTAATTAATGAAATAAATGTTTGTAGAAATAACTTTTCTTTGAGAGATATTGTTATCTTTAGGGTGAATTATATGTTTTTCAATTATGGGTAAGTTAGCGATTAATAAATGGGCAGAAAATGACCGACCTAGAGAAAAGCTGGAAAGGCGGGGTAGAAGGGTGCTGAGTAATGCAGAATTACTGGCTATTCTTATTGGCTCGGGATCGTTTGGAGAAGATGCAGTCGGACTGGCGCGCCGTATACTTTCAGATCATCAGCACAATCTGGATTTCTTATCTCAACAGGATGTGGACGACCTTAAGAAGTATAAAGGAATAGGGAGTGCTAAGGCTATTACTATTATAGCGGCTTTGGAACTGGGCAGAAGACGAAAGGAGAGTACGGAAAAGGAAGCTATTATCCTCAATTGCAGTAAGAAAGTCTTTGAGTACTTTAAATTTCAGTTGCAGGATCTTCTGCATGAAGAGTTCTGGGTATTGTACCTCAACAGAGCATCTGTTATTCTGAATCAGCAACTGATTGGAAAAGGTGGGAATGATTTTACACCGGTAGATGTACGTATTATTCTCAAACATGCATTGAATTGCCAGGCCAGTTCTATGATACTTGTTCATAATCATCCTTCAGGTTCTTTGAAACCAAGTAATCAGGATTTGCAATTGACAAAAAAAATTGTAGATGCTTCAAAAATAATGGATATTAGAGTGATGGATCATGTGATATTTACAAACAGCAAATATTTTAGTTTTCAGGATGAGGGGTTGATGGACTAATCTGATAGCTGCATACCATTAAAATAAATCATTACAGATGAAAAAGAATGTTGACAGATTTACAGACCGGGTAGTGGATTATGAAAAATACAGACCCAGTTACCCCAATCAGATTCTTTCCCTGCTGACACAGGAAATCGGCTTTACCAAGGATTGGCTGGTAGCTGATATTGGCAGCGGAACAGGTATATCGACCAAACTGTTTGTGGATAACGGTAACAATACGTTTGGGATAGAGCCGAATCAGGCTATGCGTGAAGCATGTATACATCATTTCAAAAAGAACAGAAATTTTATAGCAGTAAACGCTACAGCGGAAGATACCAAAATTGATGATCATTGTGTTGATCTGATCTTTGCAGGACAGTCTTTTCACTGGTTCGATAAAGTGAAGACCAGGGCTGAATTTCAACGCATCCTAAAGCCGGAAGGACATATCGTACTGGTATGGAATCAGCGGAGTCCGGAAGATGAGTTTCAGCGTGCTTATGAAGAATTTTTGGTCAGACACATTCCGGAATATCAAACCGTTACTCAAAAGAATATCACAGATGAACATATTCATGGATTTTTTGCACCAAAGGCCATTCGTAAGTTTTCTCTTCCAAATCAGCAAACCTTTGATCTGAAGGCATTTTTTGGTCGTGTAAAATCGTCTTCTTACTTTCCGAATGAAGAAAGTGAAAGTAAGAAACTGTATGAGGGCCTTCGTGAGCTTTTTGATGAGTATGCTATTGATAAGCGTTTGGTGTTTAACTATCAGACAGATATTTACATCGCTTAGAGCTTTGGCCTTCTGAAAAAGGAGGGAAGTTGTCAGAACTTTTTTAGTATCTATCGTCCGTATACGGTATCGCAGACAGATTATACAGTTAATACATGCTGCCAGCAGCAGTATGTATAACAAAGGCCTTTCCACACCGAAAGGCCTTTGTATAGAAAATACAATATTCCTTAATTTTGTAATTCAAATTTAGAAGTTAATACATCTCTGGAATTTGTTCCGACGTATACTTCAAATTCACCGGGCTCAGCCACAAATTCTAATTTTTCATTATAGAATTTTAAATCCTCTTCTGTCAATTCGAATTCAACGGCTTTTGTTTCCCCAGCTTTGAAGGCTATTTTCTGAAATCCTTTCAATTCTTTCACAGGGCGTGTTACAGAACCCACCATGTCGCGGATATACAGTTGTACGACTTCTTCTCCGTCATATTTTCCTGTGTTCTTTACATCTACAGTAACCGTGATTTTATCTTGTTTCTGCAGTTTTGAAGTGCTTAAGCGAAGGTTATTATACTGAAAAGCAGTATAGCTCAATCCGTACCCAAACGGATAAAGCGGATCGTTGTCTACATCCAGGTAATTGGATCTGAATTTTTGGAACCATTTACCCTGCTCCAAAGGTCTGCCTGTAGTTTTTGCATTATAATATAAAGGAATCTGACCTACATTCTTAGGGAAAGTAGCAGGTAGTTTTCCGGAAGGATTTACATCTCCGAACAATACATCTGCCACAGCTTTCCCTGTCTCAGTACCACCAAACCATACATTCAGTATAGCCGGTACATGTTCATTTTCCCATGTCAATGTCAGTGGCCGCCCTGTAAAGAGCACAAGTACTACCGGTTTTCCGGTTTTTAGCAGCGCCTGTAGCAGACGTTGCTGATTTGCAGGTATTCCTATTTCTGTACGGCTGGAGCTTTCTCCGCTCATTTCAGAACTTTCTCCTAATGCTGCTACGATGGCATCCGCACCTTCCGATGCTTTGATTGCTTCAGCTATCAGTTCCTGTTCACTGCGGTTATCACGTGGAATTGTACGTCCAAACATGGTAGCACGCTCCTGATATGCAGGATCATCTAACAGATTTGTACCTAAGGCATACTGAATAGCTACCTTGTTACCCAGTACGTCCTTCATGCCCTGCAAGAGTGATGGAGTATGCTCCAGATCAGCACTTACACTCCATGTACCCGGCATATTCGCACCTGTATTAGCCAGTGGACCTACCAGCGCAATTTTTCCTTTTTTTGTAAAGGGCAGTGTTTGCTTATCATTTTTTAATAATACAAATGATTTCGCAGCTACTTCACGTGACTTTGCAAGATGTGCTTTAGTGAGTATGTTATTTTTAGCACGGTTTACATCACAGTATTTGTATGGATTTTCAAATAGTCCGAGTTTATATTTAGCTTCCAAAACCAATCTGCAGGCTCTGTCGATATCAGCTTGTGAGACTTTACCTTCTTCCAGTGATTTTTTCAAGGTTCCAAGATAACCTTCACCTACCATATCCATATCTACTCCGGCTTTCAGAGAAAGTGCAGATACCCGTTGCAGGTCTCCCAGTCCGTGGTCAATCAGTTCGTTTATGGCGGTGTAATCGGTTACGACCATACCCTGAAATCCCCATTGCTGGCGTAGCAGATCGGTCATAAGCCATTTATTGGCTGTCGCAGGTACTCCATTAATATCATTGAATGAAGTCATGATACTTCCTGCTCCCGCATCGATCGCAGCTTTATAGGGCGGAAGATACTCATTGTACATTCTGTGCAGACTCATGTCTGTGGTATTGTAGTCTCTTCCCGCTTCTGCTGCTCCATACAGCGCAAAATGCTTGACACATGCCATCAGTGTATTATTGGCAGCAAGGTCATTACCCTGATAGCCTTTTACCATTTCGACAGCGATTTTGGAACTGAGATAAGGATCTTCTCCGTTTCCTTCTGAGAACCTGCCCCAGCGTGGATCACGGGAGATGTCTACCATTGGCGAGAATGTCCAGTTGATACCGTCCGCAGTAGCTTCTGTCGCAGCGATCTGAGCGGTCTGTCTTACCAGATTCATATCCCAGGAGGAGGCCAATCCGATCGGAATCGGAAAAATCGTTTTATATCCGTGAATAACATCCATTCCAAAGATAAGGGGAATTCCTAAACGGGATTGTTTCACTGCCAGGTCCTGTGCAGCACGTATGCGTTGTGGCGTACTCATACTAAATATACCTCCGATAGCTCCGGATTTGATTTTTCCTTCTACTCCCGTACTGACTGTACTGCCTGTCGTTGCTTCTCCTCCTGTCACCAGATTAAGCTGTCCGATTTTTTCCTCTAATGTCATTTTTGACATCAGTGTATTAATAAAACTGTCCATCTTCTGGCTGTTCTGCTGTGCTGTAACAGTGCTGGTCACGTACAAAGTACATATAGACAGCACTAATCGACTGTATCTGCTTATATTCATATCTGTTGTATTTAAAAAATTATTACTGAAGTACTAAAAGTGAGGACTGGTAAAACCAAGGCCTTTCAATCCTTTTTGTACATCAGGTGCGCCCATAAAGAGTTTCCAGAATAATCCTGTCCGGTAATTTTCGATCATGACTACAATAGGACCCTGATCTATGGCAAGGTATCGCTGTGGAAACCAGTTATCCGTTTCGCTGTATGCATCATAGAAACCATACTGCCCCCAGACTTTTTGACCCAGATGCTGATTCAGGTATCTGGCAAATGCAATACTTTCTTTTGGGGTATATGGCATTGAAGATAGTGCTGCTGTAGGGCTGATGACACCATGATCATTGTCCGGATGGTGTGCATCATATCCTTTTACAGAATAGCTGGCTGTGAGTCCCCATCCTTTATCTGCGCCGTAGCCTTCATATTTATTTGGATTTTGTTCGGCATGTGCAATGTTGATTTTGCTGTGATTGACGACGACATCCCAGTAATTGGCATATTGATCTTTCAGACCTTTTGGGTCTAATCCCAGATAGGAGTAATGTTCCCAGAAAAGCGGACCTACACCGCCGTTGGGAGCATTATGCTTGAGAATCATCGGGATATTGTATTTTTTAGCATCGGTTACGATTGCTCCGTCTCTTGCCCATCCTTTGTGATAGGTAGATGCCGGTATAGGATGTGTAGGGGAGGAGGCTGCCAGTATATACGTGATCAGACACTCATCATATCCCTGTATGGCATGATTCATACCCCATCCGTATGTGGGACTCCAGTGCCAGAAAAGAACATCCTTTCCGTTTCTGAAGAAATTCCATTCTATTCCTTTCCATAATGCATCTGCTTTGTTTGCAATTGCTTTTTCGGTTTCGGAACCGTTTTTATAATATTCACGAACGATGATAAGAGCTTCTGCCATAAAAGCAGTTTCGACGATGTCTGCTCCATCATCCTGTTGACTAAACGATTTAGCTTTTCCGGTTTCTCCGTAGTACCAATGTGACCAGGCGCCTTTGAACCGGTCTATCCGACCCAGGTAATCCATGATATGATCTAATCGCTTAGCTCCTTCTTCTTTGGAAATAAACTGCCTCTCAATACCGGTAATGATGGCCATGATGCCAAATCCGCTACCACCAATGGTAATGACATTCTGATCATTCTCCGGATAGGCACCATCGATATGTATGCGTTCACGGGCCATACCGGAAGTAGGTTCTGCACCGTCCCAGAAATACCGGAATGTTTGTTTCTGGATGAGCGTGAGAAGTGAGTCAGTAGAGAGACTGTCTTTTGAGTCACTCTGGGAGTCAGTATGCTTCTGCTCCTGATTTGAAAAACAAGATTGTAATATGAGGAGCGGAATAAAAAAAGTATAAATAAGTGCTTTCAAGGCGGGAGGTGTTAATTATTAATAATACAATATTGTTAAATAAGAGCATAGACAGTTGCCTATGCTCTTATTACCTGCACTAGTAGTTCGGGTTCTGGATCAGAACACCACCAGAGCGATCTATTTCATTTTGAGGAATAGGAAGGTATCTGTTTCTAAGCTGGTAATTTGTTTTACCGGCATCTTTGAAAGTTTCAGCATCTATATTCCAACGTATAAGGTCAAAAAACCGTTCATTTTCCATACCTAATTCGACTTGTCTCTCATGTCTGATAGCAAGTCTCAATTCCTGTTGGTTTGTTGTCGTTACTTTCGGAAGGATAGCGTTGTTGCCACCTCTTGCACGTACTCTTATCTGCTCTAAATAAGTGAGTGCTGCTTCCTGTTCGCCAACTTCATTTGCAGCTTCAGCGGCCATCAGGACGACATCGGCATATCTGATCACACGGAAGTTAAACCATTCTCCGGCCTGGCTTCCTGTTGCTGTACGGATTTTAGGATCGGTATATACTTTTTTATTCCAATATGCTCTTGGTACTGTTGCGGTCGCAGCAGGTATAAGTTCTACGTAAGGAGTATTTACCCGGCCTGCATACAGAAGAGTTTCATCTTTTCTGGGATCTCCCTCTTCAAATGCTTTTGCGAGTCTTTCATTGGGTACATTCCATCCCCATCCCAGGTTCATAGCTCCGGATCCGCGCACACCTTGTCTGCCGGCATATGTAATTCCCAGATTTGTCTGTCCCTGTGCATAGTATGCTTGTATTTCAAATACGGATTCCTTACTGTTCTCCGAACTTTCTCTAAAGATCTGATTGTAAGCAACACTCAGGTTATACTGTCCTGAGTTGATGACCATACGGCTCGCTGCAAGAGCTTTGCTATACTGTTGTCTGGCCAGGAATGTTTTGGCCTGTACGGCAAATGCTGCTCCTTGTGTGATACGGCCTATAAATCTGGATTCCCAGTTCAGAGGGAGGTGCTGTGTTGCATATTCCAGATCGGCATCTATTAAAGCATAGATATCCGCAATAGGGGACTTAGGAAGGATACTTTCCTTCTGATCACGAACGCGGAAATCAATTTTTGGTACTTCCCCAAATGCACGTACTAAATTGAAGTAAGCCCATGCTCTGAAAAACTTCGCTTCTGCTAGTCCTCTGGCTACTTCCGGACTTTGATCGCCCAGTGAGTCCGCTGTCTCGATTGCAGTATTCGTCAATGCAATCAGCTTATAATGGTCTGTCCAGTAGTTACCCCACAACCAAAAGTTGGTGGTATATTGAAAATCATCAGTATTGGGAGCCGATCCGGCTTCATCACCTACACTGGAGCCGATTTCGGCATCATCCGATCGCATATTGTGTACACCTACATAAGGAAGGCCGCTTGTACCTTCGCTTCTTAATCCGGCATAGATAGCCAATACCTGACCTTCTAAGGAACCTGCAGGTAAATCTTCTTCTGTCAATTGTCCTAACGGCTTACGATCCAAGAAATCTTTGGAACAACTGCTCAGCACCAAAAGTGCCAGAAGAGTTGCTGATATATATGTTGAAATATTTGTTTTCATCACTTTCTGGTTTTTAAAAATTAACATTCACACCTACTGTATAGATTGCCGGGATTGGATATGTTCCGTTGTCTACACCCACAGCGATTGCACTTCCTCCGATTTCTGGTGTATATCCTGTGTTTTTGGAGAAGGTAAACGGATTCTGTGCATTCAGAAATAATCTTAATGACTTAAGTTTTATTTTTTCCAGCGCCTCTCTTTTGAAGTTGTATCCTAACTGGATGTTACGAACGCGGAAGAAACTGCCATCTTCGATAAAGTAAGAAGAGAACTCTCTGTTGTTGGTTCTTTTGGAATCCATGATTGGCTCGAAGTTAGATGTTCCTTCGCCTGTCCATCTTCCCAGTCTGTCTTCCAGAAAATTGAATGTGGAGTACTGGTTTCTGTTCCAGGTACGAATCAGTTCATTTCCGGATACACCCATAAATTCGGTTCCGAAATCAAAATTCTTATAGCTCAGATTGACAGAGAAACCATAGATAAAGTCAGGAGTAGGATTTCCGATAATGGTTCTGTCCTGTGTGTTTATTGTTCCGTCGTTGTTGATATCTACATATTTGATGTCTCCGGGTTTGAAAGCAGCGCCTAAACCTGATTTAGGTCCTGCATCTACTTCGGCTTGATTCTGGTATACTCCATCCGTTTTCAAACCATAAAAATATCCTACCGGTTGTCCGGACTTAGTACGTGATACACCATTACCTGCAAGTATCGCGAAATCATCATTTACAAGATTAAGAACCTTGTTTTTGAGTGTAGTCAAGTTTGCGTTTACACCCAGTTTCAGATCTTCAGTAAGCTGTTGGTTCCATCCTGCAGAAAACTCAAATCCTTTGTTCTGAATTTCTCCGGCATTTCTTAGAATAGGTAAGAAACCATTTACTCCCGGTACTTCTACCAATATATCTTTAGTTTTCTTGTCGTAATAAACGGCTTCCAGGCTTAATCTGTTTTTCAGCATTTTGGCTTCAAAACCTGCTTCCCATGAATGTACGGATTCCCAACGTAAATTAGGGTCTGGAGAATAAGCAGGAGATAATGCCGGATAGATATTGTCTCCAAATGAAGTTGAACTACCTGAAACCAGCGTCGGATATACCGGATAACGGTAGCCGTCTCCTGTGTTTTCATTTCCTAATACACCCCATGAACCTTTGATTTTTAAGTTATCAAAGAGTTGCTGATCCTGCATAAATGATTCTTCAGATACAACCCATCCTGCACCGATAGCACCTGAATTTTGCCATCTGTTAGATCCAAGGAATGCCGAAGAGCCATCTCTTCTGAAGGATCCGTTCAATAAGTATTTGCCTTTATAGTTGTATAACCCCCTTACCAGATAAGATAATGTAGCTCGTTCCCATTGTGATCCGCCAATAGATCTGGTTGTCTGATCACCCATGGTGGTGTAGAAGAAACGCGGATCATTAGGGATAGGATCTCCGCTGCCCTGACCTACATTGGTGATGATACCTTCATATCCTCTGTAGTACGTTGTAAATCCGGCAGTAGCGGTCAGACTGTGGTCTCCCCAATTATTTTTGTAAGTCAGGAGCCAGTCACTCTGTGCTTTCTTGTATGTATTCTGTTCTTGTGATACGCTGGTGGTACGTACAAGTGTACTTGTCTTATCCGTGCCTTGTATATTAGGATCATATACATTCACAATAGGTGTATAGCTTCTGATTCCATTAAAACCATAGTCATACAGGAAAGAGGCTTTGGCTGTGAAATGTTCCAGGAACGTAAGTTCTGCAAATACACTTCCTACCGCCCTGTATTCATCACTGATACGCGTATTCTTTCTCAGTTCCAGGCCTACCATTGGAGAGTAGATCTGTGGGGTCTGGAAAGGAGGTGTATTATGATAAAGACCATATTCGTCATTAAAAACCGGAGTTACCGGAGATGCGATAATAGCTGTATTGATAAGGCCACTCTGAATCTGTGGTAAGCTTGCTTTATAACCGCTGAAGTTCATTCCTACTTTAAAATTGTCGGTAATTTTCAGCTCATCGTTGATGTTCAACGTTAGTTTTTTGTATTCCTCATGTTTGACTACACCTTCTTCGGTGGTATAGCCCAGACCCATATAAAATTTATTCTTGTCTGTAGCACCGCTTACACTTAGGTTGTTGTAGTTCAGGATACCTCTCTGGAATATCTGATCCTGCCAATCTGTATTTGCATTCCAGTTGGTATAGTCAAAAGGAGTTGCACCTTCATTTTTAAGCTGCTCATTATACAGGGTTTTAAATCCTTCTGCATCCGTCATTTTCATACGGTGATTGACATCTTTAAAACCTAAAGTAGAGTTGAAGTTGAAATTAAGATCACCCTGTTTTGCGGACTTGGTGGAGATAATAATTACCCCGTTTGCTCCACGTACCCCAAAAATTGCTAAAGAAGAAGGATCTTTTAGGATTTCCATGGATTCGATATCCGATGGGTTTAAGAAATTAATATTATCATTCAGGATTCCGTCTACTACATAAAGAGGGGAGGCACCGTTAATCGAGTTTGTACCTCTTATTTTTACGTTTGGCGCTCCTCCGGGTTCACCGCTGTTGGTGATTTGGACACCGGCTACCTTTCCCTGAATAGAAGAAATCGGATTAGGTGACGGCTTGTCGGCAACATCCTTTCCGCTAACGGACGCTATCGAACCTGTCAGATCACGTTTAGCTGCTGTACCGTAACCAATAACAACGACCTCTTCCAAAGCTTCGCTATCGGAAACAAGAGCGATATTAAGAGTTGTCTGATTGTTTACCGGGACATCTTGCGTGACATAACCGATGTACCTTAACTGAAGGACATCCGTAGATTTTGCCTGAATGGTGAAGAGACCTTCGTCATTACTTTGAACAGCGGTCGTTCCCCCTTTGATCGCAATTGTCACCCCGGCAATTCCGATTCCTGTCCCGCTGTCTTTGACGGTTCCGCTTATTGATATTTGCTGTCCGAACAGGGGTGTGGACAGAGCTAAACTAAATACCAGTAAGAAATAAGTAAAAAAGTTCCTCATTTTTTTGTTTAGTTAAATAATGAAATTGTTTTAAAATGTTTAGTTAGTCCGCTAACCTGATTAAGTTATGATTTCGAATTTTCCTCTTTATAACTGGTTGTTATATTATTCGGGGATGTAATAAACACGTCACAAATATGTGATGTATAGCCTGTAAAAGCAAAGATGCCTACCTCTACATTATTACATCGCCAGAAAATGAAATCATTTAATTTGTTTTTCATTTTATTTAACTTATTAACAATTAAGAAGTTACTTTTGTTTTATTATGAGGTTTTTCGTTGTTATAAGTGTATTTTTTACACACAAGGGGGTGTGTGGTAATGATGTAGTCATTTAACACAATTTCACATCATATGAGAGGTGGCAGAGCTACGGTTTTTACACCTCCAGCAGGAATTCTGACAGATTTTTTTCCGTTGGAATATTCAGCTTTTTACGCAATCTGTACCTTCTGATTTCAACTCCTCTGGTCGTAATATTCAGCAGGGAAGCTATCTCTTTACTGTTCATATTCATCCTCAGATATGCACAAAGTTTGAGGTCATTCGGGACAAGTGCAGGGTAGTCTTTCTTTAGTTTTTTGAAGAAGTTTTCATGCGCTTCATTAAAACTTTTTTCAAACAAATTCCAGTCCCGCTCGTCGTTATAGGCTTCATTGATAATCTTGCTAATCTTTTTAACGTGTTCGTTGGAAAGCTTTTTGCCATCATTGTCTTTCAGGCTGATCAGCTCTTCATGTATGGTATTGAGCAGTTCATTTTTATAGACAATATTCATTGCTGAATTTGCCAGCTCTCTGTTCTTGCCCGCCAGTTCCTGCTCCAGTTGTTCATTTTTCAATTGAACCATCTGGCGCTCTTTTGCTTCCATTTCTTTTTTCAGCGTCTCTTCCTGTTGCCTGCTTAGTTTTTCTCTAAGAATTTTCCGGTGCTTTTCAAGTTTATGCTCATACCATTTTTTGCCGTAATGTATACAGACAGCAAATAATAAGAAGTAGATCAATAATGCCCACCAGGTCAGATACCAGGGTGGATTTACTGTAAATTCCAGGCTGGTGACATTTGTGATCGTTCCATCCGGCAATTGCGCCCTGACTTTGAATGTATAGGTTCTGTTTCGGAGGTTGGTGAAGTCCTTTTGATATTCTTCAGACCAGTCTGACCAGTCCTGTGAGTATCCTTCCAGAAAATATTGAAAGCGAACAGGTCTGGAGCTGTACCAAGGAATTGCAAACCGGATACGGATGTTGTTTGAGCTATAAGGAATACTCAATTCTTCATCACTGTCTGTAAAAGCTTTAATTTCTTTGGTAATATTATATACTCCCTGAATGATGGGTTTGGGTTTATATGATGACGCTTCAATCTTAGTTTTGGGATTATATAGCGCAAACCCATTGTCTATACTGATGAGAAACAGACCGGGACTTATCTGGTTGATATTCTCATAATATTTCATCATTTGATTTTTCAAGGTGGCAAATCGGGAGGAATCGATCTGAAGTTGTCCCTTAGGCATAAAGCTGGCATAGGCAATATGTCCTTTATTAATAAACCAGAATTGATTGTCTTGTGCCGGGATTATTTTATTGGAATAGGCAAAAGATCCCAATTTTTCATTTAAATAATGATATGGTGCAAACTTATCGGAGATATCGTCATACCTGTAAAAGCCTGAGTCTGTAGAAAAGATAATGCTTCCGTTGAGATTTGTAGGATGATTGCCTGTGCGGGCTGGTAATCCTTCTTTTGTGCCGAATGATTTAGTCTGTATAATATTTCTGTATGCAGAATCTGTAGTGATCAGGTTAAGCCCCTGAGCATTACTTACCCAAAACTGATTTTCAGATTTTTGCTCTATAGCACTGACAGGAAGGTTCCGATTATTGATTTTGGTATCGAGTGTCCATCCATTATTTCCTTTCCGGAAGAGCGCCATTCCTGTATAATTTCCCTGCAGGAGGAGATTACTATGTCCTTTTATTTGTTTTATCACCCAACCACCAGTCATATTAGATATTTTGGTAAACTGTTGTCCGGCTACTTTAAATGTTCCGTCATTATGACCGCATATCAGTTCTCCGTCAATCACCGAAAGATCCCATACCTGTCCCTGTGATTGGGGGACTAAATTAAATTTCATTGGTGTTTGGGCTGTATTTGAAGACCAGGCACTATAGAACAAGCCCTGATTGGTACCCAGATAGAGATAACCGTTAAATATTCTAGCGCTGTAAACGGTGCCTATACTTCCGCTGTTGTCTGCATAGAAATATAACGGGGATTGTATATCGATACGGGCTATACCATTATCCAGTCCAGCCCATATCTGTTTCTGAAGATCGGTTGTAAGGGACAATACGGTATTATTTTGTAGGCCATTCTGTTTATTTATGTGCTGAATGAGCTTACCTTCTTTATTGATAATAAATATACCGTTCAGAATCGTTCCGTAAGCATAGTAATCCTTAAATACCTGTATACCGTTATTGAGCTGCGCATTTTTCAGCTGTTCATTGATTTCATTATTCCAGGGGCGGATACCATGCTCATCATCATAGCTGTATAGTCCGTTTTTGGCGGTGCCGATTAATACAGATTGATCTGATAAGGGCAGAATGGAAAGGATCAGCTGATTGCGTAATACCTCATTGCCTTTGAGGGGTGTCAAAGTCTTGGTTTTTAGTTCAAAAAGTCCGCCCGGTAATTTCTCTATAAAAATGCGGTTATTCGCTTTGAATGCAAATAAGAATGGCTGGTTATTTCCGCTTACCATATCTATTTTACCGTTTTCATAACAATACAGATTGGCAAATGACTGAAAGATAATTCGTTTTCCGTCTATAATAATTTTCCAGATTTCATCTTTAAGTATTGTTTCTTTACTGACCAGTTTGCTTATACTGTGGTAAGTCAGCTTTCCGATTTTTGATTTCTCCCAATATCCAAATTCGCCCATACCTCCGGTGTAGATGCGTTGTTGCGGACCTACTGTCACGGCTCTGACTGTAGATTTGTTAGGCAGTGTGTGCAATGACCAGACCTGACCATCAAACTGCAGCAATCCGTCACCATTGCCTACATACATCACACCGCTGGAGTCTGTGGCAACGGACCAGTTCTGATTGCCGGCATTGTAATTGAATTTGGTGTATTGCTGCACCCAGGGATGTCCGATCTTTGGGATTTCCTGCCCCCAAAGATTGTGAATACAAAACAACGTAGCAAAAAATACTAATATATTTGATTTGAAGAATGTCGACATATTACGTAATCGTTGTTCAAAGATACTGAATTAGAAGAAGGGGTTAAAATATTCAATTTGCAGGATTTAAGGGAATATTTTTTGAGGATCAGTAAAATAAGTAGATTAAATAATAGATTTGCAATAAATTATTGAGCATGTATGAATAGATATATTGCCTGTCTTGTTTGCCTCTTTGTCGTCACATCCTGTGGTATCACACATAATGTACCCTTAAATCAAACTCCGAATTCCTTTGAAAAGCCCAATATCAGCAATTCCTTTGTTGATCAGAACGGTAATTTTTACCCGGATAATTGGAAAAAGTCATACGGAGCGCCTCCGGAGAATGGTAAGAAAAATGACTATTCCTTAATGAAGATTGCTACAGAACGAGGAGAGGGTGATAAGTTACGCAGTTACGAAACGCAACAACTGAAGCAGGTTGCCAAAAGACTGGCCAATAAGAAGCGTGTGTTTATTTTTGTACATGGATTTAATTCAGATGTACGGACAAGTAATCAGAGTTATGATTATATCCGCAAGCAGTTGAATGTCAATTCAAATCAGGACGAGGTAATACGATTCTACTGGGACGGATTGGTTACAAACAATCCTTTCAGCGGAGCAAAAATATGGTTTGCGGCTACTTCTTTTAGCCAGATGGCAGGTGAATTCGGACTTAGGCGGTTACTGAATACTATGCACAATAAAAATATCTATATTATCTCGCATAGCAGAGGTGCATCTGTCGTATTAAGTGCACTGAGCACACCAGTGTTTAAAGAGAAATTTGTGGAAGAGGTAAAAGATATTCATCATGTAGATATTGATGATGCGAGTAGTTTAAAGGAAAATAAGAATAATATTACGTGCATTATGTTAGCTCCCGCAGTGGGACTGGCTGATTTCAGGCCTAAAGATTACAGAGAAGGGGACAGCACGTACTGTATATTCAGCGAGCAGGTGAAAAAGATTCATATTACTACAAACAATACCGATAAAATGCTTAAAAAAGTATTTGGATTTTTGTCGGATAAACTGGAGCCTACAGATCTGGGATATAAGGAGGATGTATATAATGTGCTTTGCAAGCACTATCCGTTTTTTGAAATGACGGATTTCTCCGGTATGGATAGTCATGAATTCAAAAGATATATCCGTAATCCTAAGTTTAAGACTATATTAAAAGAGCATAAAATAGGCAAAAATTAAGTATTCTATCTACAGATAAAGTCTTCCGAGCCGGTTAAGTTTTTCTGATGCTGCCATACCGTTAGGATTACAACCTGGTTTTCCTTCGGGAACTTCCAGATTTTGCTTTTTGTAAAAAGCTTTCCAGAAGTCATCTGTTTTTCCTGTTTCGGGATTGATAAAGGTCATAGGCGCTAAACTGAATATCTGATTCTTTTCAAAAGCGCGGTATATAAAATCAGAACAATAATAACAACTGTCATTCAGGATATAGCTGCGGTTATAGGGCTTTCCAAGCATAGCCCCGGCACTTTTCAGTGCAGCAGGGATACTAGAAATAAACGGATCTTTTAGTCTGTACAGGACAAGAGCATTTCCTCCATTTTGTTGCTCTTCATAGAATTGATGAATTTCTTGACGTACAGAGCCTTTTGTACTGCTGGCATGCAGCACAAAAACGGAGTCTTTTGTCATTTCTATCATACCGATATGATCAAACGAGACGGACTGGCTTGTTTGTGTGACCCGGTTAATGGCTCCTGAAAGATCCTGTTGTTGAGCTCCAACAAATATCAAATCTCCGCTTTGGATATCTCTTAATGTTACCTCAGTACCGCTCTTTTGTCCAAAGGATAATGTCAGTGTCAGGGATAAGCAGAATGTAGCCAAAAGTGTTTTCATGCAACAAAGATAAGTAGCCCTCAAGAACTATTACTGTTTATTTGTAATTACCCGGTTTAGAGCTTTGAAGAAAAAATCAGGCATTCTCCAGTGCCGCTATATCAATTTTTTTCATGCCCATCATCGCCTGCACTGCACGTTCTGCATTAGCGGAATGGAATAGTAGTTTTTCGATATTTTCAGGGATAATCTGCCAGGAGAACCCATATTTATCTTTACACCATCCGCACATGCTTTCTTCACCTTCTTTGGTGATCGCTTCCCAATAATGATCTATCTCATCCTGAGAAGTACATTCAATGACCAAAGAAGAGGCCTGGTTTGGTTCAAAATCCGGCCGGCCGTTGAGCGCCATAAATTTCTGACCTTTTATTTCTAAAAAAGTAACAAGAGGATTAGCAGACAGGATCCTGCTATCCTTGAAAACCGAGATATAAAAATCTACAGCTTCTGTTGCATTGCCTTCAAACCATAGGCAAGGGTACATCATTTGTTTCATACCATAAGGATTTATAAGTTCATTGACTTTGGCGGATAATATCAGATTGGTGATAAAAAAAGACATAGTCTAATGAGATTCTTTTAAAATAAATACGTTTCCGATCGGGTCCTTGATCCAGTGCATATGCGCAGGTATCTGTTCCAGATCGTCTTCAAATGTAATATTTTCGCGTTGTAGATGTTCTTCGGTTTCTGCGAGATTGTCCGTCAATAATTCAAACCAGGCCTCTGTACGGGAGACTTCTTCTGTAGCATCCAGCCACAAGGTGTTTTCTCCGAAAGCTACCTTTGTACTTTTCTTTACAGTAGGGTGTTCGGGAGTAAGAATTTCTGAGGTCTGTAGCCCAAGTATACGGGTGTAAAAACCTACTGTTTCCTCATATTTTGAAACAGGGACTTTGATTGCAATATTTTTTCCTCCTGTTATTTTCATAGGAATGTAATTTGTTTTTTGCATGGTTATCCGCAAGTTCGTGAACCCCAATTATAAGTTGCTGTAAGCGTTATTTCTGCTTAAGACAGACCTGCATTTTCA
This sequence comes from Sphingobacterium spiritivorum ATCC 33861, assembly GCF_000143765.1. Classification (GTDB taxonomy): domain Bacteria; phylum Bacteroidota; class Bacteroidia; order Sphingobacteriales; family Sphingobacteriaceae; genus Sphingobacterium; species Sphingobacterium spiritivorum. Next base: position 768,466 of record NZ_GL379770.1, read on the forward strand.
TTTACCTCAAAAATACCGAAGACATTATGGTCAATGTCCAGGAAATAGCCTTGCCAGCAACGACCGGGAATGGCAAATTTTGGCATCGCTACCTGTCCTCCGTTCTGAATTATCAGCGAAGCTATATTGTCAAAATCATTCACTTCCATGGAGCATGTAAATGCATTTGTTCCGCAATTGAGCGGAGGTGTGTCTGCAGGTCGCTGAAACAATCCGCCATGTATGCCTGCTGTCTCTATTCTGTAGTAGGTAATGGGAAGGCTGTCTTCTTTTATGAAATTCCACCCAAAAATCTGCTCATAGAAATGAGCAGATTTTTCCGGATTCTGAGCTTGTATTTCAAAGTATACAACGCTGTTCATCAGGACATTTTTTTGTTTCCTTCGAAATGGATCATCCAGGAAATTCCGTATTTGTCCTGAAATGAAGAGTACAACTCTGCCCAAAACTGCTCACCCAAAGGCATTTCAATTGACTGCGCCTCTGCACTCAGTCTGGAATACAATTGCTGAGCTTCTTCGGCTGTCTGTGTATCCAGCATCAGGTAGGCATTTGTCCCTGTAGTAGCGCTGTGTCCAAAGTTTTGGATACAATCTGATCCCATCAGCATGACAGACTCGTTGATCTTAATCGCTGTATGCATGATTTTGTTTTTGTCCTCATCCTGAATAGGATACTCCGGATCAGCAGGCATATCGCCAAAACGGTAGATTCCTAAAGATTCTGTGCCGAAAACGCCTTTGTAGAATTCAAAAGCTTCTTCACAATTTCCGTTAAAATTTAAATACGCGTGTAATAGTGCCATATCGTTTAGTTTTTAATGATTGATAATTCAAAATTAAAAGTCGTATTGACAGCTGTTTGTCAGCAGTCAATTATTATTTATTCATCTGATAAGAAATCAGCTTTTTTATTTTCAAGCCCTCGAATTCAAAGACATCGCAGAACACTGCATCGAGCAGATCTCCGGTTTTGAATTTGCCCTGAACAGCTCCTTCAGCAATGACAACAGTGCCTTCCTCAATCATGCGAAATACCTGAATGGATGGAGAGCCTGTAAAGAGGTCGTTTTCGATTTCCTTATCAAAAGCTTCTTTTCCCTGCAGATGAAAATATCCGGGCATATGCCAGATAACATCCTCTGTCAGGCATTCCAAAACCTTGTTGTGGTCGCTTTCCCGAAATCCCTGCATATACTGCTCTACTACTTGTTTTGCATTACTCATTGGTGATGAATTAGTTCTATACAGTTTTTTATCTGTTTCTACCGGCAGGATAAGGCCATCCGGCACATAACGGATAAGATTTATTCAAATTTAAGGATGTCGGCTGCAAAACATCTTGCCATAGGGCAAGTTCTTGTATTTTATTGTACGGCTTCTTTTCGAATGCGGCTAAGGGAAGTGTCTGTGACCCCCAGGTAAGATGCAATATGTTTGAGTGGTGCGAATTGGAAGATTTGTGGTTTGCTGACTATCAATTGATTATAGCGCTGCAAGGCAGACAGGGATACCATATCAATAGACCGCTTTTTCATAATATGCAGCGCATAAGTCATCCATGCACGGCCCCATTCATTGAACGCCGGTATGGTATGATACAGCATCTGGAAAGTGTTATAGTCCAGTTTCCAGGCTTTGCAGTCTGTCAGACATTGTATATTTTCCTGAGAAGGAATCTTTAGAAAAAGAGAGGTCACCTCAATCACGATCTCATTGTCTCCAAAAAAATCTGTGGTAATCTCATTGCCCTCATAATCGTGAACGTATGAGCGTACCAGACCGCTTTCCAACAGGTAATATTCATGTGTCAGTTTTCCTTCTTTTAGGATCATATCCCCTTTGGAGAAGTGAACCAATTCATGTCTGGAAGAGATGTTCTCCAGGTCTTTAGCCTCGATGGCAGAATTCCTGTATACTTTAAACGGGTCTGAATTCATAATGGTTTACTTTACTATGAAGTTAGAAAAATCCGGATAAATAATCGGTAATTTTTATAAAGATTTTAGCAGATGAACCTGCTTCGCTAAAGCCAGGTGCCCCTGCTTTTTTTATCTCTCTATAGCTTTCAGTAGCTATTTTATTGTCTTTATCTCTGTAGAATAAGGCTTCAGGATGTCCTGTGTGCGGACTGTTGTTAGCGCTGATTTGTAACCAGGTATTTCTGTTTAGTCAGTAAATTTCCTTAGTAATCTTCATTAAATTGATTTAATTTGTGTTTTATGGCTTTTTTATTGATTGTTTTTCATTTAAATATTTATAATATTGATATATTTTTAATAAAAATTGAAAAATGTTATGAAATTTGTTTTTTAATCCTTTACTTTGTGACACAGTATAAAATTAGATAGCAACTAAATCAAATAAGCATATGTGCGGAATTATTGGAGCATTCGACTTAAAAGATTCATCTGAGAAGCTAAGACCTCAGATTTTAGAAATGTCAAAACGTATTCGTCACCGTGGACCGGACTGGTCCGGTATTTTTACTTCCGGCAAAGCCATTCTTGCGCATGAGCGTCTGGCTATTGTGGATCCCAAATCAGGTAGTCAGCCCCTTTACAGTCCTGACGGCCAGATAGTGCTGGCGGTGAACGGTGAAATCTACAACCATAAAGAATTGAGAGCGACTTTGCCGGATTATGAGTTTTCGACAAACAGCGATTCCGAAGTGGTATTGGCCCTTTATCAGGCCAAAGGACCTTCTTTTATAGAGGATTTGAATGGTATTTTTGCATTTGCACTTTATGATGCCAGCAAAGATATCTTTCTGGTAGCCCGTGATCATATGGGGATTATTCCATTGTACTACGGTAGTGATGATCAGGGACAGTTTTTTGTGTCATCTGAATTAAAGTCTCTGGAAGGATTCTGTACGCAGATGGATCAGTTTCCTCCGGGACATTATCTGTATAGTGCGGATGGTCTGACTCCACAGCGCTGGTATCAGCGGGATTGGGATGCTTACGATACGGTAAAAGATGCGGATACAGATATTGATAAATTGCGTACGGCTCTGGAAGATGCAGTACACCGTCAGCTGATGTCTGATGTCCCTTACGGTGTTTTGCTTTCCGGAGGACTGGATTCTTCAGTAATAGCTGCTATTACCAAAAAATTTGCTTCCAAACGTATTGAATCCGGAGATCAGGAAGAAGCCTGGTACCCGCAGTTGCACTCTTTTGCAGTAGGGCTTAAAGGCGCACCGGATCTTATTGCGGCACAAAGAGCGGCAGATCATATTGGCACGATTCATCATGAGATTAATTTTACGATTCAGGAAGGTCTGGATGCAATCAGAGATGTTATCTATCATCTGGAAACTTATGATGTGACGACTATCCGGGCGTCAACGCCTATGTATCTGCTGGCCAGAGTTATCAAATCCATGGGTATCAAAATGGTGCTGTCCGGAGAAGGTTCGGATGAATTGTTCGGAGGGTATCTGTACTTCCATAAAGCACCAAATGCACAGGAATTTCATGAAGAAACGGTACGTAAACTAAAAAAACTATATCTGTACGATTGTCTGCGTGCTAATAAATCACTTGCTGCATGGGGTGTGGAAGGACGAGTCCCGTTTTTGGATAAAGAGTTTATAGATGTCGCCATGACGATCAACCCTAAGGATAAAATGATCAAGGATGGTCGTATGGAAAAATGGGTGGTACGTAAAGCATTCGAAGATTATCTTCCGGAAAGTATAGCCTGGAGACAAAAGGAACAGTTCTCTGATGGGGTAGGCTATAGCTGGATCGATACGCTTAAGGCGCAGGCTGAAGAAAAAGTATCTGATACTGAATTTGCTACTGCTGCGGATCGTTTTCCGGTCAATACGCCAAAAAATAAGGAAGAATTTCTGTACCGTACTATTTTTGAATCACATTTTCCGTCGGAAGCTGCTTCAAAAACAGTTCCTTCGGTCAAGTCAGTTGCCTGCAGTACACCTGAAGCTCTTGCATGGGATGCCTCTTTCCAAAATCTGAATGATCCTTCCGGCAGAGCAGTTGCCGCCGTGCATAACGAAAGTTATGAAAAAGCCAAAACGGAAGTTGCCTTGTAGCTAATCAACCTTTATATCTGTTTAAGCCGGAAACGAATGTTTCTGGCTTTTTTTGTTCATTGTTTTTTTCTTTCGCAAAGCGTAATACAACCAAAATCCGTTCAGTTTTCCTGACCTTTTCTAAATTTTTACTAACTTCCCTATATTTTAAAATACTTAACATTACTTATGAAATTAACCTCTTATTCTACCTGGCTTTCTCCTGTGGCGGTCTCTTTAGCCCTTTTTGCCGGTACCGGTGTATTCGGTCAGGATAAAAAGCAGATGGTCAATGCTATTGTTCAGGAAGCAAATACAAATTCCAAACTGGAGGATTACGCCTTTGAACTTATTGATATGATCGGCCCTCGTCTGGTCGGTAGTCCGCAGATGCAAAAGGCACACGATTGGGTAGTTCAAAAATATGCGGATATGGGTGCTGTAGCGCGGAACGAACCTTACGGGGAGTGGCGTTCGTGGGAGCGGGGACTTTCCAGTATTACAATGACATATCCGAGGATAAAAGCGCTGGAAGGCACACAACTATCCTTTAGTCCGTCTACAAAGGGGAAAGGGGTTGAAGCAGAGGTGATTGCGCTTCCTGTTTTTAAATCACCAACAGAATTTACAAACTGGCTGCCTTCTGTCAAAGGAAAGATCGTTATGATAGCCATGAATCAGCCTACAGGCCGTTCGGATGCGAACTGGAAAGAATCGGCTACAGCAGCAGCTTACGATAAGATGCAGGCTCTTAAAAAAGAGCAGGCAAACCAGTGGGCAGCAAGTCTGGAAGCGACGGGCAGTACGCGCAGAACGCTGGCTATTGCTCTGGAGGAAGCGGGAGCACTGGCTGTAGTGGATGCATACTGGACCGAACTACCGGGTGTGACCCGTATTTTTGATGCCAAAACCAGGAAAATACCAGTAGTGGATGTTGCACAGGAAGATTACGGATTACTATATCGCATGGTGACCAGGGGTGTGAAGCCCAGGATATTGATTCAGGCGGAGGCCAAAGAGCTGGGGATTGCAAAAACATATAACAGTATAGCCGAAATAAAAGGTAAGGAAAAACCGGATGAATACGTCGTGCTGTCTGCGCATCTGGATTCATGGGACGGCGCTTCAGGTGCAACAGATAACGGCACCGGCATCATCACGATGATGGAGGCTGTACGTATATTGAAAAAAGTGTACCCGGATAACAAAAGAACAATTCTGGTGGGTAACTGGGGAAGTGAGGAGCAGGGATTGAACGGCTCTTCTGCTTTTGTGGAGGATCATCCCGAATTGCATGATAAGATACAGGTGGTCTGGAATCAGGATAATGGTACGGGTAGAATTGCCCGTATTTCAGGAAATGGATTTGCGCAGTCCTATGCGTATATAGGCAGATGGCTGCAGTATCTGCCGGAAGCTTTCCGCAATGAAATCCAGACAACCTTTCCGGGTCTGCCGGGAAGTGGCGGATCAGATCACGCTTCCTTTGTCAAGAAAGGGATTCCTGCCTTTATGTTAGGGTCTGCTTCATGGGATTATGGTAAGCTGACCTGGCATACCAATCGGGATACTTATGATAAAATCGTATTTGATGAAGTCCGTCAGAATGCTATTATTGTTGCCATACTGACTTATCTGGCTTGTGAAGAACCAGAATTGGTATCCCGTGAAAAGATGATTATGCCTACGGATACAGATGGAAAGCAGATGCAGTGGCCGACCTTGTTAAATCCAAAACGGACAAGCGGAAATTAAATATTACGGATATAGTTCTCTATCTAAGTATTGGTTTATGAAGAGTATAAAATCCTGGCTGGTATGTCTGATCCTTCTTTTTTTATCACAGAAGGGGGAGGGGCAGACCTTTGACAATATCCGTAATTATAAGGTGGACTGGTCGTTGCTGGAAAAAAAGGATAGCCAGCTTATAAGTCTACGTAGTTTTACTGCCGATGGCAAAGCCTATTTTCTGGCTGTCGACCCGGTTACACTGCAGACGTGTGTGATCCTGTCTGACGGATATAAACGAACCCGTTCAACATATGCAGCTATCTGCAGCAGGTTTAATAAAACAGCTTATATCAGAGGCTTCGACCTGGTTCGCCGGACCGAGCAGAATCTTCAGAATGCAGGACTGGACCTTCGTATGCCACAGGAACAGGGAATCAATCTTACTATTGACCTCTGTCCTTCGCATAAACCATTTGACAGAGTAATTTTTCAATCTTTATTCTCTGCCTTCAAAGGAAAATCGGGGCGTCTTCCTGTCGCTATTTCGGTTTCAGGAAAATGGATGCTGAAACATCAGGAGGATCTGAACTGGCTGAAAAATCTGGATAAAGACGGAGCGTTGCAGATCACCTGGGTTAATCATAGTTATTCTCATGTATATAATAATCAACCGCTGACTTCCAATTTTCTGTTGAGTAAGGGTACGAATATGGATGTGGAAGTTCTGGAAAATGAGAAGCTGATGCTCAGGAACGGGATACTTCCGTCCGTATTTTTCAGATGTCCGGGGTTGGTTTCGGATAAGGCTGTTATCGATAAATTATTGAATTACGGTCTTATAGCTGTAGGTTCGGATGCCTGGCTGGCAAAGGGACAGCATCCCGGAGACGGCAGTATTGTGCTGATCCATGGTAATGGTAATGAAGAACTCGGTGTCAAAGATTTTATTAAGCTATTGCAGCAGGAGAATACAGCTATCCGTTCCGGACACTGGACTTTGTATAATCTGAGCGAAGGCCTGGAACATGAATAGCGGTAAATTACGTAAAAATGGGGCTATCCAATCTTTTTGGACAGCCCCATTAGTTTTATCAGAAAGACAGCGCTTTATTTTTTAAGATGCAGATCAAAGTAACGGGCAATTTTTTCGTACATATGGATACGGTCTTTGCCTGAAACATTGTGTTCGTGAGTAGGATAAAGGAAATAATCCACCTGTTTTCCTGCTTTAATACATGCTTCTATAAACTGCATGCTGTTTTGCTGTACCACTACAGGATCCTGTGCGCCATGAATAATCAGCAGATCACCCTTTAACTGGTTTGCCTTATCAAGCAGAGAGGTCAATTTATAGCCTTCCGGATTTTCCTGAGGAGTATCCATATAGCGTTCGCCGTACATGACTTCATAATATTTCCAGTCTATTACCGGTCCTCCGGCAACAGCAGCTTTGAAAATATCATTGTGATGTACCATAAATGAAGTGGTCATAAAACCTCCGAAGCTCCATCCGAAAATACCCATGCGCTCCTGATCCACAAAAGGTTTTGATTTTAAAAATTCAATACCCTTCATCTGATCGGCCATCTCTGCCTGTCCCAGTTGACGGTGTGTGGCTGTAGAGAATGCCCGTCCGCGCGCATCAGTTCCGCGGTTGTCCATCGTAAATACAATATAGCCCTGTTGTGCCATATACATATCAAAATAGCCTGCTCCGCCTAACCATTTGTTGCTGACCAGCTGAGAGTGAGAGCCTCCATACAGGTAGTACATGACAGGATATTTTTTTGCAGGATCAAAATTTTCAGGATAAATAATGCGACCTGTCAGAGGTGTACTCCCGTCTGCAGTCGTTAATTGTACAAACTCGATTTTCGGATTGTTGATTTTGCCTGTAAACGGATTTTCTGCCCTGATCAGATTGCTGGTTTTTCCTGATTTCACCTCTTTGATCTGAATGATATTGGGAGTTGTCAGGTTGCTGTATTGATCAAGTACGTAGGTGCTGCTGCTGTTTGCCGAAGCAGTATGTGTACCAGATTCACTGGTGAGTTGTGTTGTTTTTCCTGATTTAAGTTCTACTTCAAAGAGTTGTCTGTCCAGCCCGTTGTTGGTAACACCAGTATATGTAACCTTATCCCCTTTTGCAGAGAAAGTAAGTAAATCTTTTACAATAATATCTTTATATCCCAGTTTGCGAACCAGCTTACCTTCGGTATCGTACAGATAAAGCTGGTTATATCCTTCTTTGTCTGTCTGGTAAAGAAATAGTTTGGGATTATCAGGAACAAAAGTCAGGGGTGTCTGAGGTTCTACCCATGTAGTGGCCGTCTCTTCAAACAATGTTTTGACGAATGCTCCCGATTTTGCATTATACTTGTTGAATTTTAAATGATTTTGTTCGCGGTTCAATACCCCTACATATACATATTCACTGTTTGGATCCCATGTGACAGCCGTCAGATACTGTTCTTTAGGCTCTCCTGTCTGAAGGCTGGTGCTGGTACCGGTAGCGGTGTTGTAAATCACGAGTGTTACTTCTTCAGATTTCATACCTGCCATCGGGTAGCGTATTTCTTTGGCTTCTGCTATGCGCGGACTCCATTGTACAAGCGGATATTGGCTGACCATAGTCTCATCTTTCCGGTAATAAAGCAGACTGGTGTTGTCAGCACTCCACCACATTCCTTTGTTGATGCCAAATTCCTGGCGGTGGGTATAATCACTACCATTTACAATTCCCGCATCCTTATCACTGGTCACTTCGGTAATCTTGCCGGCAGCATCCGAGATGACAATATTGTTGTCTATCAGATAAGCGACTTTTGTACGATCCGCTGTGACTTCTTTATTATTCCCTTTCGAGTCACTTCCGATCAGTTTATCGATATTTCTGGATTTGATATTGTACGTCAGACTGTATGATTTTTCTTTTCCGTCTACTTCCAGAGATAGTGTGTTTTCGTCCAGCCAGCTGTAGTTATAGGGAAACATTCGCAGGGCGATTGTTTCGTTGGGAAGTTTACTTTTAATCACTTGCTCCAGATCGGATCTGGATAATAATACCTGTTCTTTCCAATTATCGGAAGCGCTTTTGCTGATCAGATTTTGGTAGGTAGGATCGAGGTAGGTAATGCTGTTTGTGTTGGGAATCCAACGGGGACCTACTATAGATACTGGTGCATAGGTGCGTGGGCCAAAGACCGTTTCTTCTAAGTTTAAATTCCTTTGACCATATACCGCAGTACTGCCGGCCAAAAGAAATAATAATGCAATTCTTCTCATTGATATGTGTTAGGGAAGTAAAATTATAGATTAAGGGACTAAAAACCTAAAATTGTATAGAATTGTTGCAACAACTATTATAAGTTTCGTATCCATATATTGCGGTAACTTACGAGATCACCATGATCCTGCAGGACGATGGGGCCGGCTCCGTGAGCTTTGAGTTTCGGAAGACCTATATATTCTGTTGTGCCCTCTATTTCCGTGTTATTTTGTACCAATATTCCGTTGTGAAGTACGGTTACACGTGCTTTGCTGATCAGCATTCCGTCATTATTAAACCGTGGTGCAGTATAAATAATATCATAGGTATGCCACTGACCTGCTTCTACACGGGATTCTACAAGTGGAGGCCGTTGCTTATAAATACTGCCGGCTTGCCCGTTGACATATGTAGGATTATCATTGTTGTCCAATACCTGGATTTCGTACAATCCCTGTAAGAAAATTCCGCTATTTCCTCTTCCCTGACCTTTTCCTTTAACTGTAAGTGGGCTGCGCCATTCTATATGTAGCTGAAAGTCATTGAACTTTTCTTTTGTCTGAATGTTTCCGGAGCTTGGTTTTACAGTTAGTATATTATCTTCTACAGACCAGGCTGCAGAGGTTCCCGGTTTTCCTTCTGACTGCCATTGACTAAGGTCGTTGCCATTGAACAGAATTACAGCGTCCGCAGGGATGCCGTTTGAAGAAGTGACTATTCTCGGTTTAGGTGTATAGTATTCGGTGTCTTCGGGCTTAAACTGCGTCTGTGAAAATGCAGAAGGTAAGGAGAGAGTCAAGCAACAGATGCTGAGAAGAACGGGATATTTTTTCATCAGTATATAATTTGTTTTTATAATTTTGGTAGGACAATGATAAAGATATTTTTTCAAACGGATAAATATTTTTAGGTTTGCCTTATGGCTACACGTATACAGACGATTGCGATAAATGATGCCCGGTTCTATGCCCCTGTTGGTTATTATGCGGAGGAGATTGTGACCGGAAATGAGTTTTTAGTCGATATTGAAGTGAGCTACCCTTATAAAGTCCATTCACAAGACGAGCTTACGAATACATTGAACTATGAACAATTGTATGCTATAGCTGCGGATGTGATGAAGCAAAAAAGAAAACTGATCGAATCCGCTGTGGAGGAAATACTCGAGACAATTGTTAATCAATTTGACTTTGCGGAGCAGGTGAATGTCTCTATTACCAAGATCAACCCTCTCTTTGGCGGAGATCGTGCAAATTCACGGATAGCGCTCTCTTATACTAAATAAAGTAATTCAATATTATCTTCTGCTAAGCTGGCGCGAGTGTATCGCTCATGTATTCTAAGTTTTATAGTTACAGTTGGCGGGGACGCCAACTGACCAGAGTTTTGTATCGCTTATAAAATTTTTAACCTTATCAACTTTATCAACTCCTTGCTAAACCTCTCTGCCCTGCGGGCATCTCTCCTTAGAAGGAGAGAATTGTAAAACGGTTGGCGGAGACGCCAACTGACGCAGAGTTTTTGCATCACTTATAAAATTTTTAACCTTATCACTTTATCAACTTTATCAATCTTACCTGGCGCGAGCGTGCCGCTCGTGTCTTTTTAACACAGTTTGCATTAATTAAAAAGCAGTTAAGCGACAAAATGTCTTTAATTGAAAGTTTTTGATGACATTTTGTCTTTGTATTGATCGTTTTTTGGAATGGTATAGCATTTGAACAAGTTGTAGAAAAAACAAATAAAAAAAATTAAAAGGAGGACAATATTATGGCATTATTAAAATTCCCTACAAAAGCAGTAAATACAGATGCAGTTAATCCATTTGTAAATTCAGTTTTCGATAATTTATTCAACGATTCATTTATTACGGATCGGTTAGTGACTCGCGTACCGGCGGTGAATATTGCAGAAGCAGAGGATTCTTTTCAGATTGAACTTGCTGCTCCGGGATTGCAGAAGTCAGATTTCAAGATTAATGTAGATAAGAATATGATGACTATCTCTGCTGAAAAAACTTCAGAGACAGAAACAGAGCAAAAATTATTCAGTAAAAGAGAATTTAACTATTCGTCCTTTACGCGCTCATTTACATTACCTGATACTGTAGATTACAGCAATATTGAGGCTTCTTATGAAAATGGTATTTTGGTTGTAAAAGTGGGTAAGAAAGAAGAAGCGATTGTTGCTAAAAGATTGATTGAAGTAAAATAATAAGTTTAGTTTTTTTAGGTTATGTGAGTGCCGTCATGCAAATTTTGCGTGGCGGCTTTTTTAATGAGAAAAGACGGTTCGTTTACTGAACCGTCTTTTTGATTTTCCGGATCCAGGTTATACTATCCACCCATTACTGAACCTAAACCTCCTAATACCATAGAGATAATGTTCAATATAATACCTACTACCACACCATAGATCGCAAATTTACATGCTGATTTTGCCTGAACAGGGGCTTCATCCTTCTTTATGAAATAATAAATAGCACCAAACAAAGGAATACAAAAAGACAGGACTTTTAATCCTGTAGATAAGTCTTCCTGATTTTGTTGGTTAAAAGGATTGTTAAACTGGTTTGGGTTTTGACCTTGATTCGGGTCAAAATTTGGGGTGTTTTGATCTTCCATGGTTAATTGTATTTAATGATTAATTTTATTCCTTCTAATATTAAAGCTCCTATCGCTCTTCCGATAATAGCACAGACAGCCATTGTCCCCACTCCAGCCATAATGCCGGTTATGAACCGGAGGGTATTATTACTTTCTCTGTTGCAGTAGGCCTGAGTCAAACCGTCAATAATTGTCGGTAACATGCACAATACCGCAACCCAAAAATTCATGCTGATAACTCCAAATACAAATAAGAACGTGGACATGTATCCCAGATGAATGCCCGTACAACGCGCACAAACCGGGAATTGCTTGCCTTTCCAGAAAAAAGATCGCTCAGGTTTGCGATGGCAAAAAGTAAATTCCAGTTTGGTTTTCATGTTCAGTTTAGTTGTAAATGTATATAGTGTGAATCAATTTTACAGTGAATTTAATGAATTAATTTTCTTTTCAGGCCTTAAAAATAAATTTTTTTGATAAATATAATATTATAATGCATCAAACTCCTCATAATCATCAGCTTTGGGAACATGCTGCATAAAAACGTACCAATCTTCAGGAATGTTAACCAATTTGCGGGCTTTTATATCTAACCATGCACCGTCTACATTGACTGTAGCTGCTTTGACGCCATCCTCTTTATAGACTTCATGTCTGAAAGAGAATCTGGCATTTGCTAAATTAAATTTGGTCAGAACTATTTTTACAGAAACATATTCATCCAGTCTGACTTCTCTGTGATAGATCAGTTCTTCTCTGAACAGGATAGGTCCAATTCCCTGTGATGCAAACTGATCCAGAGAGAGACCTATTTTTTTGAGCATATTACTACGTGCCTGAGCGCAGATGTCAGCATATGCCGAATGGCGCATATGTCTGTTCGCATCGATCTGTGCCCATATGACCTGACCTTCATAAAATGTGTTTTCCATGTTTACACTAACTTGAAAAATGGGTGTATTGTTTGTTAATTCCTGAAATTAAAGAAAAATAATCTTTTTTTTAAATTCTGTGTAACGTTTTTCAATTTGCGTTACTAATTGATTAAAATTGGCTAAGCGTTCAGTAAAGAATTAAAAAAGTAACCTAAAGTGAAAGAGAGAGAATCCGAATTTCTTACTTTGATTGAAAAGAACAAATGTATCATCTATAAGGTGTCCAGAATGTATATGGATGATCCGGATGATAGAAATGATCTTTCACAGGAGATTGTTTTTCAGCTTTGGAAATCTTTTGATTCTTTCAAAAATGCAAGTCAGTTTTCTACCTGGATGTACAGGGTTGCGATCAATACAGCTTTGGTCTATTTCAAAAAGGATAAGCGTAAACAGGACCGGGTGCCATTGGAAACTTATCATGATATAGCTGATGAGCAGGATGCTGATCAAAAGGAGGAACAGCTTGCTGTGTTTTATAAGGCTGTGCAGGAACTTAATCAGGTTGAAAAGGCATTGATCTTTCTTTTTCTGGAAGGACAGAGCCACCGTGATATCGCAGACAATCTCGGGATATCGGAAGTCAATGCCCGGGTGAAATTGAATCGTACAAAAGAAAAAATACAGCAAATCATTAAAAAATACGAATATGAATTTTGATGAATTAAAAAAACAATGGAATGATCAGTCATCTGAGCAGGTGCAGATCAATCCTGATCTGGATCAGTATAAGGAGGTCGATAATGTGCTGACTAAGCTGCGCAAGAATGTGAAGTACGAATTTATCACCTGGATTGTGGCCATGCTGTTTTTACTTGTGGTGCCTTTGATCGAACTTTATAAGATAGAGGGTTATGCCCGTTTTGCGTATTATCTGATCTTTTTTCAGATGCTTCTATCCAGTATGATTTACTATCGCCGCTTTTTTTATTTCTATAAAAGTGCCAGCCAATCGGAAGTACTTAGCTCGCGTGAAAACCTGCTAAAGATGTATTATGATCTCAAGTTTGCGATCGATTCGTATAAGACGACTTCCTATGTCATGATACCGCAGGCATTGATTATGTATATGATTATGCTTTCCAACGGAAAATTTGAATCCTGGTTTAACAAATTATATCATATCGGCAGTACGTTAGCTCAGGATAGTAATTTTATTGTATGGTTTGTCCTTTCCACCATAGTAAGTATTGCTTTAGTAATATTTATTATCGAAATAATGAGCTATTCGTATTATGGTAAGCATCTGAAGGAGATCAAAAAGATACTGAATCAGCTGGAGGACTGAGGCCTGCGGACTGAAACTTCATTCTACAGGTATGGATATAAAAAGTAAATGGCGGTTACCTTCCGGGATATCCGCCATTATAGTTTTGCATAGGTTATTATGTTCAGATGTTATTCAAATATGATTTCAGCGATTTGTGCAGGATTTCATTCCAACCTTTTTCATAATTTTCAGGAAGAAATGCATCTCCGCCATCCGCAAGATTTTCAAGTCCCTCATGTGTCAGTGTCACTTGTGTACCTGCATCCAATTGTTCCAGCTCCCATGTCAATACGGAGATTCCTTTGCTGTGACTTGGATTTGCCCAACTGTGCTTTAACTTTTTATAGGGTATGACTTGCTGTACTAAGGCAAAATGGTGATACTCATTTTTACCGCCAGGTTCATAAAAATCAAAAGAACGTCCTGTTTCCGCCTGAAAATCGGGAATATCAAAATACCAGATTTTCATAGCTTCTTTATCTGTAATCGCTTTCCATACCTGTTCAACAGGTTGAGGGTAAACGATTTGTATAACTACTTGAGCTTTCATTTGTATCTAATACCTCCAAAATAATATTTTGTTTGAGTCAGATGAAAATAAATTAGAATTAAAGTGGTGAAGTTGTTTGTTTTTGTACTGTTTGATGTCGATTTTTCTGCGCCATTTGTTGTGGACTGTAAACGTAATGTGTAAGCCCAATTGATGTTAGCAGCGGAATGCTTAATTATAAATTGAAATTAATCAAATCCTAATTGTTTACGAAAACCCATAGTAATCAGGTAATGTTCCTTAATTGGTACAGTATTACGAACTGTCTTTGTAATATCTTTAGCTTCTGTTGTCCAGAGAAAGGGGGTAAAGCTGAATGTTTCATCCCCACCAAGTCCGGATACATCATTTTGCCAATTTTTCCATCGATACTCCTTATAGAAATCTTCTAAAGAATTATTGAAACAAAAGTTGAGAAATTCTGTGTAACTGATACCCATTTGTTCATATTCCAAATTGTCTGGTGCCAGATAATACATTTTCCCGATATCATTACCCAAGGCTCCACCATTTATAATAAAATAGCCTCCAATCGCATCATCAGCTACAAGTAAGAAACCAGATGCGGAATCTATATCATTACCTGATATTTCTTTATTCCATTCCGGTAATGATCTTGGTAAGCGGGTATGAGAAGAGCCGAGGATTCTGATCCAGCCCTTATCAATTAGTATTCCGCCACTATGGTAAATTATAGCTCCCATAGGAGATCTCGTTGTCACCTGAGTCGCTATAAGAGCATCAGCGGCTTTAGTGCTATCTCTTGGAAGTATTTCAATTTCGTTTTTTGCATCTTTAATCCACTCATTTACCAGTGGCCACGCAGAATCTTTCTGATCAATTAACTTTTCTATTTTTCGTTTGTACTGTTGACCCATAGCTATACCGGTAATAAGCAGAGTTAGAAATAGTATAAAATAACTTTTGGTTCTGGAGACAGCCTTCATATTTTTTAGTCTTTATTTTCTTTTATGAGTCTTTGTTTTTACATCTTACATAGTTTATGTCCGAATTTAGAAACTTCATTCCAATCAGTATATTCTATATCCGTTTTTGAACTGACCGGACCTTTTGTTATGAGCATGATTAACTTTATCATATGGCGATCTCTGAAGGAGTATAACTTATAATTTAGTCTTCCTGCAAATACACCGGTCAATTGTGGTTTCCATGTTATAGAATTAAAAAATTTGATCACATATGGATTGGTACCTGCTGTGCTTTTCTCGGTTTTTCGCGCCACGAGATTTACAGAAATAAAGGCTGTTTTTTTATTATTCAACACCTGATTATTATCCTGTATAAAACTTAATATATGTTCATTATGTTTGCCATATCTAATGCTGGAAGCGATCACGATTTTATCATATATTGTAATACTTTTGGTCACATCCTGAATTTGAAACTGATCTACCAAATGGCCCTCAGATACCAATATATCTTTTAACACATGGCAAATCTTTTTGGTCTGTCCATCTACTGATGAATAAATAATTACTGTCTTTACTGACATTTTGATTTATCTGAAAAGGTTGTTAATAATCCACAATCTGTGTGTATTTTTTCACACTGAAAAAACTTTCCTGAATTTGTCATTTGAATAAGACCTGACTGTATAGCAATGTGTGGAATCTAATTAAATAAATATACAAATTACTTTAAAATGTAAATTATCAGGAGTCTTTTTAATAAATAAAAGGAAGATTGTATGACAGGAATAAAGTTCGGATCATTTTCTTCTTCTTTTACAATATTGAAAAGTTGTCTTTTCCAAAGCGGATAGCAATCCCCAGTTCATGAGTGCTATTGGTAATATATCTGTTTAGATCTTTGTTTTTGAGATTTTGCTGATAACTGTACCCTACACGCAGCTTGCCCAGATTAAATTCCGCCATACCCATCAGATCTCCGCGCTGGCGGTAACCTGCGCCTATTCCGACCTTTGGATGAAGATAGAACATTGCTGAAGCATCAAAAAGTAATCCGGTCACCTCTCTGTAACTTATCAGTAAATTGGGACGAAGCTGGAATCCGTCATTCAGCGGAATTACAATTCCACCTGAAAGGTAAAATGTGTTATCTTTTCCGAACTGACGTACATATTGCGAATCTTTGGCTCCGAATATCGCTTTAGGCATCGAAAATCCTACATAGTAGCGATTGGGCGATATGAATGTAGCCGAAAGACCATAGAGTAAGGTTCCGTATTTTACATTCTGAAAAGCCGGGTCTCCGGGATCCAGAGGACTGAAGTCTCCCTGCTGATGTGTATAGCCCAGATTGGCTCCTAACCCGAGATATTCGGATTCGGAAATCTGTAAACGTTTGGTAAAACTGCCTGATATTTCGGTATTACGTTCTACACCAATCCGAAATTGTTTGGCATTGATCCCCATGATTATCCCTGCATTTCCTACGCCTATATTACCAGTGAACCAAAGGCTTTTGGGCGAACCTTCGAGACCGGCCCACTGGTAACGGTACACCATCATGGCATCGCCTTCACCTTTATCTAATAATACATTTGCGGATGGATTGAGTACTTTTCCAAAACTTCCTGAGAGGGCCGGATCAATATATTGTTGCCCCCGGGACATATTTGTAAACAGCAAGAGTACTGTGACAGTTAAGATATATTTTGATTTCATTTTTCTTTTTTGAATTTGTGTGTTGAGATCTTTGGTCTTATTTCCAGATAATGGGGGTAAGAAGCCGGAAGAACAGTGTCTGTTTTCCGGTTCTTACTTGCTAATACCTGACCACAAAGAATCCTTTTTCATGCTGCCATTTGTCATCTATTTTGACTTCCAGTACGTAGAAATATGTTCCTGAAGGTACTTTCCGGCTTGCTTTTATTCCGTTGAAACAGTTGGTTTCATTGACATACCCGCGAATCTTCTGGATGAGATTACCGTTAGCATCGAATATTACAATCTGGTTGTCGGGATACTCGTCTATACCTTCAATACGCAGATATTCGTTTATCCCATCACCGTTTGGTGATACTGCTTTGTGGACTCTTAACGGGAGTTTTGCACCCTCTTCATTCCTTACTCTCAGCTGTCTTATTACGGGCTCTGCAGCGATATAGTTGTCATTTCCGCTCTGTTCAGCTGTGATAAGAGCCAGCCCTACACCGCGTACGGTTACTTCCTGATCTCCTGTTACTTCCGCGACCAGTTTATTATCACTGTATATTTTTATCGGAAGTGAGCTGTTGCTGCTGATATCGAGCTTCACTGTACCAGCATCACGATAGACCGGCACAATCTCTTTGAATGTGATAATCTGTTTTGCTTTATTAATCTTTAATGTAGCCTGTAGAGAGAAACTGTTGTAGTTACTTCCTCCGTCTATATCTGCTGTTACGATATAGCTCCCTGCATTGGTTTGCCCGTTTCCGGTATAAGTAACGGTCACACCTGCCGGAAGATCTCCTGATATCAGTATAGATTTTCGGGATCCATCGTAGGTGAATGTTGCATCATGGAGAGAAATGGTATAGAGTGTGATTTTTGAAATCACAAACTCCGCCTGAGTAAAGTTGATGTCGTAGTTAGTACCTGCTTCCAAAGTACCTTGCCGGATAATATAGGTGCCTACGGCTTCTCCTGCAGTTCTGGTTAAGGATCCTTTGACAACAGATGGGTTATCACCGTTCACTAATCCGGTGACCTTGTATGTCAATGCCGGATCGGTTGTGCCATAGAATTTTGTTTTGTCATCCGCAACGATTTTCAGCTTAGCTTTGGAAATGACAAAGGGTGCTTCTGTATATTTAATAATGTACCCTTTTGCACTCAATGTTCCCTGTTTAATAGTATAATTTCCGGCCTGCTCTCCGGCTACTCTTGACAAAGTCCCTTCAATTATGCTCTGATCATCTCCATTGACAAAACCTGTAACTGTGTAAGTAAGTACGGGATCTGCAGTTCCATACACTTTAGATTTGGGATTAGCACTAATGAGCAAGGTACCTCCTGTAATAGTAAAGTCAGCACCTGTATAAGTGATATGGTAGTTTGCACCAGCTGATAAGGTTCCCTGTTCAATAGGGTAAATGCCAGCTTCTTCCCCCACCACTCTTGCTAAATTACCCGTGATAATGCTTTGGTCGTCATTGTTAGCGAAACCTGTTACTGTATAGGTCAGTGCCGGATCGGCAGAGCCGTATACTTTGTTTTTTGCATCCGCTACAATGTTTAAGGTTGCTTTGGTAATGGTGAAATCCGCTGCGGTGTAGGTGATGTCGTAGTTTGCCGTTGTTGCCAAGGTTCCTTGTTCAATGTTGTACGTTCCTACCGCTTCTCCTGCAACTCGGGTTAACGCTCCTGTGATAATGCTTTGATCATCGCCATTAGCTAATCCTGTTACGGTATAGGTCAGTGCCGGATCGGCTGAACCATATACTTTGGACTTGGCATCAGCTACGATGTTTAGCGTTGCCTTAGTGATATTGAAATCAGCACCTGTGAATGTGATGTCGTAGTTTGCCGTAGTTGTCAACGTTCCTTGTTCAATGCTGTACGTTCCTACCGCTTCTCCTGCAACTCGGGTTAACGCTCCTGTGATAATGCTTTGGTCATCGCCATTTTCAAACCCGGTTACGGTATACGTCAAGGCAGGATCTGCCGAGCCGTATACTTTGGTTTTGGCATCGGCCACGATGCTCAGGGTGGCTTTCGTAATGGTGAAATCCGCTGCGGTGTAGGTAATGTCGTAGTTGGCTGTCGTGCCTAACGTACCTTGTTCGATGTTATAAGTTCCTACAGATTCACCTGCGATTCTGATGAGTGCTCCCGTGATAATACTTTGATCGTCACCGTTTTCAAGTCCGGTTACCGTATACGTCAATGCTGGATCGGCTGAACCGTATACTTTGGATTTGGCATTCGCTACGATGTTCAGTGTTGCTTTAGTGATATTAAAATCCGCTGCGGTGTAGGTGATGTCGTAGTTGGCTGTTGTTGCCAACGTTCCTTGTTCGATGTTGTAGGTTCCTACAGCTTCACCTGCAACTCGGGTTAACGCTCCTGTGATAATGCTTTGGTCGTCATTGTTAGCGAAACCTGTTACGGTATAGGTCAATGCCGGATCTACTGAACCGTATACTTTGGTTTTTGCCTCTGCAACAATGTTTAAGGTCGCTTTGGTAATATTAAAATCCGCTGCGGTGTAGGTGATGTCGTAGTTCGCTGTCGTCGCCAATGTGCCCTGTTCGATGTTGTAGGTTCCTACCACTTCGCCTGCTGTTCTTGACAATGCTCCTGTAAGGATAGACTGATCATCACCGTTTGCAAATCCGGTAACGGTATAGGTCAGTGCCGGATCTGCCGAGCCGTATACTTTGGACTTGGCATCGGCTACAATGTTCAATGTTGCCTTAGTGATATTGAAATCTGCTGCGGTGTAGGTGATGTCGTAGTTTGCTGTCGTCGCCAATGTTCCTTGTTCGATTTTGTATGTTCCTACCGCTTCGCCTGCGGTTCTTGACAATGCTCCCGTGATAATACTTTGATTATCGCTATTTTCAAATCCGGTTACGGTATAGGTCAATGCCGGATCGGTTGTTCCGTATACTTTAGACTTGGCATCAGCCACGATGTTCAGGGTCGCTTTGGTGATATTGAAATCGGCTCCGGTGTAGGTGATGTCGTAGTTTGCTGTCGTCGCCAATGTTCCTTGTTCGATTTTGTATGTTCCTACCGCTTCGCCTGCGGTTCTTGACAATGCTCCCGTGATAATACTTTGATTATCGCCATTTTCAAATCCGGTTACGGTATAGGTCAATCCCGGATCGGCCGAACCGTATACTTTAGACTTGGCATCAGCCACGATGTTTAGGGTCGCTTTGGTGATATTGAAATCGGCTCCGGTGTAGGTGATGTCGTAGTTCGCTGTTGTTGCCAACGTACCTTGCTCGATGTTGTAGATTCCTACAGCTTCGCCTGCAACTCGGGTTAACGCTCCTGTGATAACAGACTGATCATCGCCATTAGCTAATCCTGTTACGGTATACGTCAAGGCAGGATCGGCTGTACCGTATACTTTGGTTTTGGCATCTGCTCTAATAATCAAGGTCGCTTTGGTAATGTCGAAATCCGCTCCTGTATAAATGATGTCGTAGTTCGCTGTCGTCGCCAATGTACCTTGTTCGATGTTGTAGGTTCCTACCGCTTCGCCAGCAGCTCTGCTCAGTGTTCCTGTCAGTACTGTCTGGTCATCGTTGTTTACAAAACCGGTAGCGGTATAGGTCAATGCCTGATCGGCCGAGCCGTATACTTTGGATTTGGCATCCGCTACAATGTTTAGCGTCGCCTTAGTGATGGTGAAATCCGCTGCGGTGTAGACGATGTCGTAGTTTGCTGTCGTCGCCAACGTACCCTGCTCAATTGCATAGGTACCGATGTTTTCTCCGGCGACTCTTGTTAAAGCTCCTGTGATAACAGACTGATCATCGCCATTAGCTAATCCTGTTACGGTATAGGTCAAGGCAGGATCTGCCGAACCGTATACTTTGGTTTTCGCATCTGCTCTAATAATTAAAGTTGCTTTGGTAATGTCGAAATCCGCTGCGGTGTAAACGATGTCGTAGTTTGCCGTTGTTGCCAAAGATCCTTGATTGATAGCATAGGTACCGATGTTTTCGCCTGCTACTCTGGTTAAAGCACCTGTGATAATGCTCTGATCATCACCATTAGCTAATCCGGTAACGGTATAGGTCAAGGCAGGATCTGCCGAACCGTATACTTTGGACTTGGCATCAGCCACGATGTTCAGTGTCGCTTTAGTAATATTAAAATCCGCTCCGGTGTAGGTGATGTCGTAGTTTGCCGTAGTTGACAAAGTTCCTTGATTGATCGCATACGTACCGATGGCTTCGCCTGCTGTTCTGATGAGTGTTCCCGTGATAATACTTTGATCGTCACCGTTTTCAAATCCGGTTACGGTATACGTCAAGACAGGATCAGCCGAACCGTATACTTTGGATTTGGCATCTGCTCTAATAATTAAGGTTGCTTTGGTAATGTCGAAATCCGCTGCGGTGTATACAAGGTCGTAGTTTGCTGTTGTTGCCAACGTACCCTGCTCAATGGCATAAGTACCGATGTTTTCTCCGGCGACTCTTGTTAAAGCTCCTGTGATAATAGAATTATCGTCTCCGTTTTCAAGTCCGGTTACGGTGTAGGTCAAGGCAGGATCGGCTGAACCGTATACTTTGGATTTTGCATCAGCTACGATGTTTAAGGTGGCTTTGGTGATATTAAAATCCGCTGCGGTGTAGGTGATGTCGTAGTTAGCCGTTGTTGCCAAAGTTCCCTGTTCAATCGCATACGTACCGATGTTTTCTCCGCTAACTCTTGTTAACGTTCCCGTGATAATACTTTGATCGTCACCGTTTTCAAATCCGGTTACGGTATACGTCAAGACAGGATCAGCCGAACCGTATACTTTGGACTTGGCATCTGCTCTAATAATTAAGGTTGCTTTGGTAATGTCGAAATCCGCTCCGGTGTAAACGATGTCGTAGTTAGCTGTAGCTGTCAACGTTCCTTGTTCAATGCTGTACGTTCCTACCGCTTCTCCTGCAACTCGGGTTAACGCACCTGTGATGATGCTTTGATCGTCTCCGTTTTCAAATCCGGTAACGGTATAGGTCAATTCCGGATCGGCTGAACCGTAT
This sequence comes from Sphingobacterium spiritivorum ATCC 33861, assembly GCF_000143765.1. Taxonomy (GTDB): domain Bacteria; phylum Bacteroidota; class Bacteroidia; order Sphingobacteriales; family Sphingobacteriaceae; genus Sphingobacterium; species Sphingobacterium spiritivorum. The sequence continues at coordinate 790,551 of NZ_GL379770.1, forward strand.
ACTTTGGACTTGACATCCGCTACAATGTTCAGGGTTGCTTTGGTAATGGTTAAATCTGCTCCGGTGTAGGTGATATCGTAGTTCGCCGTTGTTGCCAATGTTCCCTGTTCGATATTGTAAGTTCCTACCGCTTCGCCTGCTGTTCTGGTCAATGCACCTGTGATAACAGACTGATCATCTCCGTTTGCTAAACCGGTGACGGTATAGGTCAAGGCAGGATCGGCCGAGCCGTATACTTTGGACTTGGCATCTGCAACAATGTTTAAGGTCGCTTTAGTAATATTAAAATCCGCTCCGGTGTAGACGATGTCGTAGTTGGCTGTCGTGCCCAGCGTACCTTGCAGGATGGCATAAGTACCGATGTTTTCTCCGCTAACTCTTGTTAACGCACCTGTGATAACAGACTGATCATCTCCGTTTTCAAATCCGGTTATGGTATACGTCAAGGCAGGATCTGCCGAGCCGTATACTTTGGTTTTTGCATTTGCTCTAATAATTAAGGTCGCTTTAGTAATATTAAAATCCGCTCCGGTGTAGACGATGTCGTAGTTGGCTGTCGTGCCCAGCGTACCTTGCAGGATGGCATAAGTACCGATGTTTTCCCCTGCTACTCTGGTCAGATTACCTGTGATGATGCTTTGGTCATCGCCATTAGCTAATCCTGTTACGGTATAGGTAAAGGCAGGGTCTGCCGAACCGTATACTTTGGTTTTGGCATCCGCAACAATATTCAAGGTTGCTTTGGTGATGGTGAAATCAGCACCGGTATAGGTAATATCGTAGTTGGCTGTTGTTGACAACGTACCTTGCTCAATCGCGTACGTACCGATGTTTTCGCCTGCTACTCTGGTCAGATTACCTGTGATAACAGACTGATCATCGCCATTTTCAAATCCGGTTACGGTATACGTCAAGACAGGATCTGTCGAACCGTATACTTTGGACTTGGCATCCGCTACAATGTTCAGGGTTGCTTTGGTGATATTGAAATCAGCACTTGTGAATGTGATGTCGTAGTTGGCTGTCGTTGCCAATGTACCCTGTCCGATATTGTACGTTCCTACCGCTTCACCTGCAACTCGGATTAAAGCACCTGTTATAATGCTTTGGCCGTCTCCGTTTTCCAACCCGGTTACGGTATAGGTCAGTGCAGGATCGGCTGAACCGTATACTTTGGATTTTGCTTCGGCAACAATGTTTAGTGTTGCTTTGGTAATGTCGAAATCCGCTGCTGTATAAACAATATCGTAGTTGTTACTTGCTACTAAGGTTCCCTGTTCGATATTGTAGGTTCCTACAGATTCGCCTGCGATTCTGATGAGTGTTCCCGTGATAATGCTTTGGTCATCACCGTTCTCAAATCCGGTAACGGTATAGGTCAAGGCAGGATCAGATGTTCCGTATACTTTGGATTTGGCATCCGCTACAATGTTCAGCGTTGCTTTGGTAATAGTGAAATCGGCTCCGGTGTAGGTGATGTCGTAGTTTGCTGTTGTTGCCAAAGATCCTTGATTGATAGCATAGGTACCGATGTTTTCGCCTGCTACTCTGGTCAATGCTCCCGTGATAACAGACTGATCATCTCCGTTTGCAAATCCGGTCACGGTATAGGTCAGTGCAGGATCGCCTGAACCGTATACTTTGGTTTTGGCATCGGCTACAATGTTTAGCGTTGCCTTAGTAATGGTTAAATCCGCTGCGGTGTAGGTGATGTCGTAGTTGGCAGTTGTTGCCAATGTTCCCTGTTCAATCGCATACGTACCGATGTTTTCGCCTGCTACTCTGGTCAGATTACCTGTGATAATGCTTTGGTCGTCACCGTTTGCAAATCCGGTAACCGTATACGTCAATGCTGGATCGGCTGAACCGTATACTTTGGACTTGGCATCGGCAACAATGTTTAGCGTTGCTTTGGTGATGGTAAGATCAGCTCCGGTGTAAACGATGTCGTAGTTAGCCGTAGTTGACAATGTTCCTTGTTTAATCGCATAGGTACCAATGTTTTCTCCTGCAACTCTGGTCAGATTACCTGTGATGATGCTCTGGTCGTCACCGTTTTCAAATCCGGTTACCGTATACGTCAAGGCAGGATCGGATGAACCGTATACTTTGGACTTGGCATCGGCAACAATGTTTAGCGTTGCTTTGGTGATGGTAAGATCAGCTCCGGTGTAAACGATGTCGTAGTTAGCCGTAGTTGACAATGTTCCTTGTTTAATCGCATAGGTACCAATGTTTTCTCCTGCAACTCTGGTTAAAGCTCCCGTGATGATGATTTGGTCGTCACCGTTTTCAAGTCCGGTTACGGTATACGTCAAGGCAGGATCGGCCGTACCGTATACTTTGGACTTGGCATCTGCTCTAATAATTAAGGTTGCTTTGGTAATGTCGAAATCCGCTGCGGTGTAAACGATGTAGTAGTTTGCTGTTGTTGCCAAAGATCCTTGATTGATAGCATAGGTGCCGATGTTTTCGCCTGCTGCCCTGGTTAAAGCACCTGTGATAATGCTCTGATCATCACCATTAGCTAATCCGGTAACAGTATAGGTCAATGCCGGATCTACGGAACCGTATACTTTAGACTTGGCATCGGCTACAATGTTCAGGGTTGCTTTGGTGATGGTGAAATCCGCTCCGGTGTAGGTAATGGAATAGTTTTCAGCGTCTAATGTACCTTGAGATATAGTATAGATACCTACTGCTTCGCCTGCTGCTCTGCTCAGTGTTCCTGTCAGTACTGTCTGGTCATCGTTGTTTACTAAACCTGTAGTAGCATAGGTCAATACTGGGTCTATGGTACCGTATTCTTTTGATAGGGCATTGGCGGTTACTGTCAATGCGGCTTTGTTTATGGTTAATTTAAAAATAACATTCGTTGCAGGATTGTAGGTTTCATTGCCTGCCTGTTTTGCGAAAATATTGACTTGTCCTGCCTTTTTAATTTTGATTTTCCATTTGTTGCCGTCGGCACTGTCTTGAAAGGCTTCGGCTATGTTGTTATCCGCAGATGTATAGCTTACTTCCAGATTGGAGCTTGCTGTAGCCATTGGTACAAAAGGAGCATCGCCGTAGGTTTTGACCATGTCGGTCGCTGTAATGGTTTGTGATAGTCCGCAGCTTTGTCCGCTTGGGCTGTCACCGGTAATGGTCCAGCCTTTGGTACCCGTCAGTACTGTTCTTGCTGCTACGGCATTGGTACCGTATTGTTTGCCCATAACTCCCAATGTACGCCCTGATGGTGTATTTGGATTATTTGCCCATCCGTTAAGGGTAAACGAATAGTTCTGGCAATCCATGCGTGAGTAAGACAACATATGGGTCATGTTGACAGCAGGATTAAGCTGCCAGCCACCTATGTTTTGGTTGAATAATGACGCACCGTAAAACATATATGCCATATTGGTTACCTTTGACGTATTCCAGTTGCCAATGTCTTTATTAAATGCCTGATTAGCTCGAAACATATATGCCATATCGGTTACGTTTGACGTATTCCAGTTGCCAATGTCTTTATTAAATGCACGACTATCTGCAAACATATAGGCCATACTGGTTACTTTAGCTGTATTCCAGCTGCTGATGTCCTGATTAAATGCCTGGGCATTCCAAAACATTCCCCCCATATAGGTTACGTTTGAGGTATCCCAGTTACCTATGTTTTGATTGAAAGCTCCTGTGGAATAAAACATTCCCCACATATTGGTTACATTTGCGGTATTCCAACTGCTAATATCGCCATTAAAAGCCCCGGTATATTGAAACATATATGACATATTGGTTACCTTTGACGTATTCCAACTGCCAATATTCTGATTGAAAACCGGAGCAGATGAAAACATTTTTGACATATTGGTCACGTTTGCCGTGTTCCAGTTGCTGATGTCCTGGTTAAATACAGAAGCATTATCAAACATAGCTTCCATATCGGTCACCTTTTCCGTATTCCAGTTGCCAATATTCTGATTAAAGGCACGTGCTTCTCTGAACATATACGCCATGGTGGTTACATTTTGTGTGTCCCAATTGCTGATGTCCTGATTGAAACGGGTTGCCCTGCCAAAGAGCTGAATCATATTGGTGACATTTGATGTATTCCAGCTTCCTATATTGGCCGGACCGTTGAGTGAGGAACAGTCAGCAAACATGTTTCTCATATCGGTTACCCTACTCAGGTCCGGTATGTCTGTAGCCGTAATATTGAGGTTAGGACACACTAAGAAGGCACTTTGCATAGTGCGCCATTCGGCGGTTCCCCATTGGGCAACATCGATAATACGAGGGTCATTATAAATGACAACTGATGCCAGATTCTCTGGTTTTATGTGGAGTGTGATCCTTGGCTTGTTAGCCGGTATGGTGGTAATCACGTGGCTGCCCGATGTAGTGACGGTGCCACTGTTGTAACTGCCATCGGGTGCTGTCCAGAAGTATTTCACCTTATTATTTGGCGATGGCAACGTAGTAATATTGATACTTATATTTGTACCTGTACTTACTTTGGTCATGTCCCATACGGTAATAAAATCTCCGGGAGCATTGGTGATGGTAAAATCTGCTCCGGTATAGCTGATGGTATAGTTATGCGCTCCCAGGGTTCCCTGTGTAATGGGATAGGTGCCTGCGGCTTCACCAATGGTTCTTTGCAAAGTGCCGAAAAATATGGTATTGGGGGTGTCGCCATTTAGCAATCCGTTAGTTGTATAGGTCAGTACGGGGTCTGCTGCGCCGGACTCTTTTGATTTGGCATGGGCAGTGATGGTTAAGGGTGCTTTTTCTATGGTGAGTGTAAAGAATACATCAGGTGCGGGATTGTAGGTTGCGTCACCCGCTTGCTTTGCTCTGACGTTTACCTGTCCGGCTCTTTTTATTTTTAGTTTCCATTTGTTGCCGTCTGCAGTGTCCTGAAAGGGTTCGGCTATGCTGTTGTCTGAGGTTAAATAGCTGACTTCGAGACCGGAGCTTGCTGTTGCAGTTGGTACAAAGGGTGTGTCACCGTAGGTTTTGACCATATCGGTCACTGTTATGGTTTGAGGCAACAGGGTCATTTCAAATGCGCCGATGTCTATTTTTGTTCCCTGAAAACGTGCATTGCCTGCAAGATCTTTGTCTGTACTGAGGTTGCCTCCTATACTGGTATATAGGGTGTTGTCACCTTTTTCGATAAGGGGACTGCCTGCTATTAAATTGAAATTGTCATCTGCTGTACCGAGGATGCCGTCTGCTCCATTCGGATTGTTGAAAAGCTGCGCTACATTTATGTTGGTAGCATCCAGATTGCCGTCTGCTGTACTGCTAAACCCCTGTACCAAACTGTTTTTTGTAATGAACGTACCGGTAAGTTGCCCGCCCTGGTTACCCCAAATCACGGAATTGTAAATATTGCAACCTGATGTGCTATGTATACCTCCCGCCCAGCTTGTAGTACCTCCTGTATTGCCATAGACGATGCAGTTGGCGAGTGTAAAACCGTTTCCAGGACTGTTGTTGTTATGATAGATAGCACCTGATCCGGCTGTAAGTGCATTGTTTTTTACAAAGAGGGTGTTGTATATTTTTGGTCCCGAGTCGCTGTTGAATATGGCTCCTGCACGATTGGCTGTGTTGGCTCTAAAGATGCTGTTGGCAATTTTGGGATGCGATTGGTTGTTGTATATTGCACCTCCTGAATTTAAAGCAGTATTAGCGGCAAATGTACAATCGGCAATAACGGGAGAAGACGATTGGAAATTATATATGGCACCTCCGGATATATTTGCTTTGTTGCCCGAAAAGCTGTTTTGGGTGATGCTTACAGAGGATTTAAAGTTGTATATGGCACCCCCATAATCGGATGCCAGACTGCCTGTGAATTTGCAATTGTTGATTATTAAGGATGACACGCTGTTGTAAATTCCTGCACCGCTATCCTGTTCAATAGTTAGTCCGTTGACGATGATGGAGCTGGAGGTGTTGTTGGCATTTCCTCCGGTAATGGTGAAGCCATTAATTTCATCTGTACTGGTGTTTCTTACGCTGATGAGTACATGGTAGGCATCGTTGTTACTGGCTGTTCCGTCATGATCCAGATCCCCGCTTAATATACTTTTGTTGGTTGACAAGCTCAGGTTTCGCTGGTCAAGACTGGTTTCTGTGCCGGCAAAACCACCGTAAAGTTTTACATCTTTTACCAGTAGAAAGGCGTTGTTTTGTACATCCGGGGTTCCAAAATTGTTGTCAGCAGGGCTATACATGGGGGTGTAGGTTCCGCCTGCCACCCAGATTTGTTTGACTTGTTGGTTTGTGGCTACTGCATTGTTGTTTTTCGCAAACAGCAGTGCATCTGCCAGTTCACCCATAGCATTGTTCCAACTGTCGCCTGTACCGGTTGCTCCTTTTTTGACGTAGAGTATGCCGTTAATATCTGTTGTGTAGCTGTGCGCTGCTTTTGCGGTAATACTGTTGCTGGCTATAGAGATGCCTGCCGGAACAGCAACTGCTCTGACAGGCATGCTGTTTTTTCCGGCTATACTTTTGCAGGTATTGGCTGAAATATTTGCTAATGACCGTTTTGTGGCTTTTGACGGATCTGGAAGATCTACCGGCTCTTTATTAGTTTTAAGCGCGGTGTTTTCAATGCTTTTATGCGTAGCATGTTTGTTTCCGCTGATCAATGTGTGGGATGCCCCAAAACTATTGACGTTAATCAGAATCAATAGGAGAGGGAGTGTTTTTAATATATTGAAAATATTCATAAAGTATATAAATCTCTTTGGCGGCATCCCAGTTGTAGCGGATCAATTAAAAGGGATGAAACGTATTGAATAATAATTATACCGACACAAATACGGTGACGATTGAAAGATGGTAGATGCAGAGTAATGATATGACTATGGTTTTTATAAAGTGAGTACCTGTTATTCGTATTAAACCGCATAATGATACTCCGTAAAACTGCTGCCGTCATGTGACTTTACTGTATTATCAGATATTTCACTTAAAGTGATGGTCATATTAAACTGAATACAATTGTTTTCAGTAAAAAAATCTGCGTTATCAGGAAGAGTGTCCGATTCTCCCTTTAGAAAGCTGCAAATAATTATAAGAGTCCAAAAAGGAGATAGCATCATTTTATCATTTCGATAAAACGTAACAATCTGCTTTTAAGCTTCGTATGATTACATGAATCAACTATATTTTATTATCAGATGTAGACCTAACAATAAAAGACATATTCGGCGATACTTATATCTTGTCGATGAAGACAATTTACATATACCTCAAATAGATTTTTTTTGCAAAAATAATATCGTTGAATATGGTTAAATATTCGAATTAATCATTTAAATGTTCTTTAAGTGCAAAAAATATAATAGTCTGCGCATAAAATAGAGTTATACGAGTTTGTATTTGCTACGCTGTTTATTTAATATCATGATAATAATTGAATTAAGGAATTGGTGGAGTATCTGCATTGTTAAGCCTAATAAGACTTCAGATCTCATAAATTCACAGATAGGGAAGGTATTATTAGTATGTCATTCATAAGGTGTGGTGCCATAATATCAGAAACTGAAAATTCTGCCTGAGTTGCAAAACCCAACTGTTATCAGATATCGGATGACGATCGTGGATTCCTCCCTAAGCACAGCAGGAAATGGTTGAAAGGATGGGGATCAAGAAAACTATTCATCTGGATGCTGGACATGCTTTATTGGCTTTACATCCTTCAGAAGTTGCCGCTTTAAGATTAGAAGCAGCAGAAACAGTTTAATATGGTAACGTATCGTTGTCAATCGGCAACGGTACGTTATCATTATTGCTTATCAGACAAGCTGCAGGCCATATTATTTGCCTTCATCAGTCTGAAAATTATTTTTTACGAATGTTGTGAATGAAACAGGTGGACGCCCCAGTACTTTTTCAATTCCATCACCAATATTTGCATTTCTGCCATCGAGTATTTCCGCAAACGCTCCGATCATATGAGTGGCAAGGTCTTGAGGTAAACCATGTTTTACCAGAAGCTCATAATAATTGTCCGCATCTGCATGTATATAGCGGACCGGTTTTCCTTTAGCTGCACCTATTATCTGTACCGCTTCCTCAAAACTGTATAGTGTAGAACCTGTCACTTCGTAAATGTGATGGTCATGTTTGTCATCAATCAGACACTGAACGATTACGTCTGACAGATCTTCCAGATCTACAAAAGGTTCTTTCACCTTGTCTGCCATAAAAGTAAGTTCGCCATGCTGTATACCAGCTGCAAAATGACCTTCTGTAAAATTCTGATTGAACCATGCGGATCGGACTATTGTCCACTTTAATCCTGAATTTCTTATAGCATCTTCACATTCTACAACAGATTGCTGTCCTCTTCCTGAAAGAAGAACCAATCTGGTGACACCCATTTCCACTGATTTTTCAGTTAACTCCTTGATCTCTGTATACGCTTCTGGCATGGAAGTATCCGGATGAACAATGTATATACTGTCAATATCTGTTAAAGCTGCCTCCCATGTTGAGATATCTTTCCACTCAAATATGCGGACATCTGCCTGAGCTGTGTTCCCTTTGCGAACTGTAGAAAATGTAGGATAATTCAGTTCCCTTAGTTTGCGGACTACACGGCTTCCGTTTTTACCCGACCCGCCGATAACTAAGATTGTCTTATTGTTTTTTGTGACTTCCATATTGATCATGATTTTTATTGTGCCGAACAAAAATATAGTTTTAACTTGCTGATCAATCGGGTACTATAACAGAGTATAGTAATATGGAACACAGTCAAATTGAACATACGGATTGTCCTCTACAGTCATCGAGGACATTAATGCTTATAAAAGATGCATTGGATACTATTCAGGGAAAATGGAGGATACGTATAATAGCTGTCTTACTGGATGGTCCGAAGCGTTTTAGAGAACTTTCAACAGAACTTGAGACGATTACAGACAGAATGCTTTCTCTGGAATTGAAAAATCTGGAAATAAATATGCTAATCTCTAAAAAAATAAAATCCAGATATCGTACGGAAATGGAATATGAGCTTACACGTCACGGGTATACACTTAAACCATTGATCAGTGAACTGATTGCCTGGGGAGACTTGCATCGATCGAAAATAACCGAAAAGCTTATAAAATAATAAGGTTATAGTACAGCTGGAGTAATATAGCGTTAATAAAGGTGGAGTAAAGTAGCTTTAAAATAAAATTCCCTGCATTTTTTGTTATTAAAAGAATGAAGGGAATTAATATATAAGTAGAAGATAGGTTAATCTTTTGTTTTGAATTTACCTCTTCTGAATGGTTTTTTACTGGCACCCGATCGGGCTTTGCTTCTGTTTTTGTCCGTACCAGGTTTCTTAGCCGCTTGTCCGGGTTTCTTCGGAGAGATGTGTAAGCTGTAAGGTTGATCTTCGACTCTTGGTATTTCCATACGAATGGATTTTTCAATATCCAGCAGATAAGCGTATTCTTCATCATCACAGAATGAAATTGCTTTTCCGTCCTTTCCGGCACGTCCGGTACGACCTATACGGTGTACATAAGATTCCGGGATATTGGGAAGATCAAAGTTAATCACATAAGAAAGATCATCGATATCAATCCCTCTGGCTGCGATGTCTGTAGCTACCAATACGCGAAGTTTGCGGTCTTTGAAATTATTCAGTGCATTTTGTCTGGCCGATTGTGATTTGTTACCATGGATAGCCGCAGCTTGTATACCCTGTTTTGCCAGATCTTTAGCAATTCGGTCAGCACCATGTTTCGTTCTGGAGAATACCAGCGTATGTTCAATATTTTCGGATTTGAGCAGATGCGTAAGCAGGTGACGTTTGTCTGATTTGCTGACAAAATAAACGGACTGCTGTATTTTTTCTGCGGTGGTAGATTCCGGAGTTACTTCTACTTTACTTGGATCTTCCAGAATATGGGATGCCAGTTTTTGAATCTCTGCAGGCATTGTTGCTGAAAACAACAAGGTCTGTCTTTTTTTCGGAATAATAGAGATCACCTTTTTAACATCATGGATAAATCCCATGTCCAACATTCTGTCCGCTTCATCCAGTACGAAATACTCGAGTTGTTTGAGGTCTATAAACCCCTGATTATACAGGTCCAGTAAGCGTCCAGGAGTCGCAATCAGGATGTCGATTCCTTTTCTTAAGGCATCACGCTGCGGTTGCTGCCCGACACCACCGTATATAACCAGGTTACGGATCGGCAATTCTTTAGAGTATGCATCAAAATTTTCTTTGATCTGTATCGCTAACTCACGTGTAGGAGTCAGTACTAAAGTTCGTATTCTTTTTTGAGCCGTTTTTTCTTTGGAATAAGTCAGCATCTGCAGGATTGGGATGGCAAAAGCTGCTGTTTTTCCCGTTCCCGTCTGCGCGCAGGCCAGAAGATCTTTACGCTGAAAGATGATAGGGATTGCTTGTTCCTGAATAGGTGTGGGATTCTGATATCCTGAAGCGTCCAGTGCCTTCAGAATGGGTGCTATAAGTTTTAAATCTTTAAATTGCAAATTGTTGAATTTTATAATGCTGACTTTTTTGTCAGTATCAATCAGCTGCAAAGGTAGTTAAAAGAATAACTGTTTTTTGTTTTAAATAAAAATGTAATTTTGGTTCAATTTTTTTGAGACTAATAATCAGCAACATTGCTGTATTCCCCAGACGGTAATTATGAAACATTTTTTTAGAAATATAGCTATCCTTGTCCTTTTAGGAGGAATGCTCTCCTGTCAGGAACAATCGCATATTGCACTTGTTGTGATCAATCCTCAGGACAGTACTGCACAAACTGTGGTACGTTCGATGACAAATGATCTGGATACACTGGTAACAGTCTTTAACCCTTCATATTCACCCTTCCTGCAAGAGAATACTACCTTCCGTGTTTCAGAAACCCATACCACAGATATAATAGGGGCATTGTTGTCGGGACGTAAAGCTAATGTTGCATATGTAGGCGGTTTCAATACAGAAAGAGGAGCATTAAGTGAACGGTTAACAGCAAATGGCATTGCTGTACTTGGGCAGCAGCCTCTTGTGGCAGGCAGGCAGAGTATGCAGTATCTCCAAAATATGTATCGTTCGGCAGCAGAGACAAAAGCGCTGATTTACGATATGGTTCCTGCACGGTTTTACGAAGAAGCTGTTATTGTCAAAGCCTTATTGACGCAACAGGAATTTTCAGGCGGACTGATTGCAGGTTCTGAAGATACCCCTGCAATTGTTATGACAAGACACCTGAATTTTGTAGAGTGGAAAGATGGGAATATGATCCAAAGACCAGTCTGGTTTTTTGATGTAAATAAGCAGGGAGACGGATTTTCGGGTCTTGCTCCTTATCTTGATCTTGTTAACTGGATTACTTTGCCGGAACAAAATCTGGATTATGCAGCAGATGTGAAGTTGTTAAAGTCCAGAAAATGGCCTGCATTGCTGAACAGGTATGAATTTGCCAATCTGACCGGACAGCAATCCTATCCTGATGAACTGAAAACGTATATCAATCCGTACAATGAGTTGGCTGTCTCTTCAAATGCAGAAATTCGTTATCTGCTTCAGGGCAAGGCCGTCTCTGTTGCGGTGGATTGGGATTATGATTCTGAAGAAAAAAGAGGTGATACTTTTGAAGGCATACTGCAGGCTGTTAATTTTACTGTTGAAGTCAAATCAGAAGATCGCCGTAACATCATTTACATAACACCTAAAGAATCAGCAGACAAGCAGGTTTTTGAGAAAAAACTTCAGGAAATTCTTGCTAAGACCGGTATTCAGGCTGTTAATTTTGAACGGACAGCTGAGGGCAGGTATAAGATCTTATTACCGGAAGGGATTAACAGGAATCCGGATAAGTATATGGCAAGTTCTGTCAGAACTTTTGTCGATTATTATAAAAAAGGTGTTATTCCTGAGTGGGAAACATCTTTTATACTGGCTAAATATCAATTGATATCCGATGCTGCAAAGCAGTTAACGCCTTAACTAAAAATAGCGCGGGTTATCTGTCCCGCGCTATTCTTAGTTAAATATTTGTATTGAATCTCAGCTTTACTGAAATAATCCGGAGACATATTGCATAAGCAGACCACAGATATAACCTCCATATGTGCCGACAGCGTAACCCAGCACCGCAAGTAGAACACCTACAGGAGCTAAGTATTTGTTAAATGCTGCCGCTACAACAGGAGCAGATGCTGCTCCGCCGATATTCGCCTGACTGGCAACAGCCACATAAAAGAAGGGTGCCTTTATTATTTTCGCAACCCCCAGCATGAGAATAATATGGATCAGTATCCACACGACTCCTACTAAAAAGAATACAGGGTTGTCCAGTAATGCCTTGATGTCCATTTTCATGCCGATGGTAGCGACCAGAACATAGAGCAGTATAGATCCCATATTGGAAGCACCATAATTCTCAAGCTTTCGTGCTCTTGTAAAGGAAAGAACCATTCCTATAGTGGTCGCCACAATAATAACCCAGAACGTAATACTCGTCAGGGAATACTGTTCAGAAGCCGGCCAGGTTTCTTTAAACCAGGGACCGATAAAATTACCCAACAGGTGAGCAAGTCCGGTTCCGGCAAATCCTACACCTAATACGGTAAACCATTGGGCTACCGATACATCTTTGACTCTTTCCGCCAGGTGAATAGATTCCAGTCTTCGTTCAAGATTTTTGAGTGATGAGGTGTCGGCTTTGAAAAAAGCATCTATCTTTTCGGATTTTTGAGCACCATAGATCAATAATCCCATCCAGATACTGGATATTAATACATCTACTGCTACCATTTGTCCGAATAATGATTCCGAAGAACCGAAAACTTTAAACATGGCTGCCTGATTGGCACTTCCTCCGATCCAGCTCCCTGCAATAGCTGCGAAACCTCTCCAGGTCTCTTCTCCGTTGAAATGCAGAATGGACGGAAATACACTTCCGATCAATGCAATAGCAATAGGGCCTCCTATAATAATACCGATCGCTCCTGTAAAAAACATAATCAGCGATTTGCTCCCCAATTGTTTAAGGCCCTGAATGTCGATACCAATAGTAAAGAATATCAAACTGGTAGGAAGCAAATAGGTAGAAGCCATTTCATCCAGTTGAGACACTTCTCCGTTGATGATATTAAAAGAATTCAGAAGTGCTGGTACAAAGTAACACAGCACAAGGGAAGGACAATATTTGTAAAACTTAGCCCAAAAGCCTCCCTTTTTACTGGAAGTATAAAAGATAAAACCAAGAATTCCCATTAATAAGCCGAAAACAACAGCATCATTGGTAATAAGTGGTTGTACAATTGGTAATTTTTCTTCCATAGTTGTTTAGAATTGATGATTAGTGGGGTGAAGTTATGTATTATTTGTAACTTATCCATTGATTTGATTTAAAAAATGCACAAAAACGCATTGCTGATTTGTAAAATTATAGTGATGGATATTTGAAATATACCCGGCTTACTTTTTATGTAAGGTGAAAATTGTTAATTTTAGAGTTCTATAAATGAATGAAATGAACCAGGACAGAAGAACCTTTATCAAACAAAGTGCGGTCGTGGCTGCATCACTTGCAGCAATTCCCCATCTGGGCTATGCTACTTCCGCAAAAAAGATCAAAGTCGGTTTGATCGGATGTGGCGGAAGAGGAACAGGGGCAGCTTCGCAGGCGTTGGCAGCAGATCCTCAGGTAGAAATAACGGCCCTGGCTGATATTTTTCCGGATCAGTTAGAACATGCGCTTACGACCCTTCGTGAAATAGATGCTGCGCGTGTCCATGTGGATGATAAAAATAAGTTTGTAGGGTTTGACGCTTATAAAAAACTTATAAATTCGGGCGTAGATGTTGTATTGCTGTGTTCGCCTCCAAATTTTCGTCCCGATCATCTGGAAGAAGCTGTGAAGGCGGGTAAGCATATCTTTTGTGAGAAACCTGTAGCCGTAGATATTCCGGGTATTCACCGGGTGAGTAAAGCAGTCGAGCTTGCGAAGCAGAAAAAACTCAATATTGTCTGTGGCTTTTGCTTTCGTTACTCTACTCCAAACCGGGAGATTATCAAACAAGTAAGAGCAGGTAGCATTGGCGATGTTAAGGGGCTGTCTACTTTTCGTTACGGCGGAGAACTTACATTCAAAGACAGACAACCTTCCTGGAGTGATCTGGAGTTTCAGCTTCGCAACTGGTTGTTCTATACCCGTTATTCGGGAGATATGCTGGTGGAGCAAGCCATTCACAGCGTCGATTTTATGTCTTGGGTGATGAATGACGAATTGCCTAAACTGGTGACAGGCACCGGAGGAAGACAGGCTAAGCCATGGGATAAATTTGGCAATGTATATGATCATTATGCTGTAGAATATGCTTATGCAGGAGGATTGAAATCTTACCATTTCAGCAGACAGCAGAATGGGACTACATCACGTAACAGTGTTGATGTCATGGGGACTCAGGGGCAGGTAGATGTCAAACTGATGTCCAGTTATGAAGTATTGGGTGAACATCCTTGGAAATTCACAGGCAGACTCAACAATATGTATCAGACACAGCATGATGAACTGTTTGCTGCTATTCGTAACGGACAAGTGATCAATGACGGGGATTCAATGACCAAATCAACGCTGCTGGGAATCTGGGGAAGAACTGCGGCTTATACCGGTAAAGCGATTACTTATGACGAGATAATGAATTCACAAGTCGTATTGGGTCCACATTCGGATGAATTTGACTGGAATATGAAAGTAGATCAATTACCTATTCCCCGTCCGGGATTAACAACTTTTGGATAATATCTGAACAGATTTTCATGCAAAAAATCAAAATATTAGTAGTAGGATGCGGTAATATGGGCGCATCTCATGCACAGGCTTATCATGAGCTTCCTGACTTTGAGATCGTCGGGCTGGTATCTCGCGGGGATAGTAAGAGGGAACTGAATGTAAGACTGAATGCCAGCTACCCTTTATATGAAGATTATGCAGAAGCTTTGGCCGATTCTAAGCCTGATGCAGTCTGTATTGCTACTTATCCGGATACACACGAGACATATGCCGTCATGGCTTTTGATTCCGGAGCGCATGTGTTTATCGAAAAACCCCTTGCAGATACAGTTACCGGTGCAGAAAGAGTGATAGCAGCAGCTGAACGTTCCGGTAAAAAACTGGTCGTCGGCTATATTCTTCGCCACCATCCCTCATGGATCAAATTTATTGAAACCGGCAGGCAGATGGGATATCCGCTGGTTATGCGCATGAATCTTAATCAGCAAAGTCAGGGCTATATGTGGGATGTCCATCGTAACCTCATGAAAAGTCTTAGTCCTATCGTGGACTGTGGAGTGCATTACATTGACGTGATGTGCCAGCTTACAGACGCCAGGCCTGTACAGGTTTCGGCCATAGGAGCACGGCTTACAAATGATATTCCGGAAGATAATTATAACTACGGGCAGTTGCAGATTCGTTTTGATGATGGTAGCGTAGGCTGGTACGAAGCAGGTTGGGGGCCTATGATGAGTGAAACTGCTTTTTTTGTAAAGGATGTGATCGGGCCTCTGGGTTGTGTATCGATTGTGGCTAATGAAGCGTCTGGTAGCGGGCATTCGGATAGTGTGGCCTCTCATACACGCACGGAATCCCTGCGCATTCATCATGCAGCTATTGATGATCAAAATAAATTTGTTCGTAAAGATGAATGGATACATCTGGAAGACGAACCCGATCATCAGGAACTCTGCAACAGAGAACAACTTTTCTTTTTAAAAGCTATACGTGAAAATCCGGATCTGAGTAAATCCATGCAAGATGCCCTGAATAGTTTACGCATTGCTATTGCCTGCGATGAATCCGTCAAGACAGGTCAGATGGTAAGTTTGCTGTAAGTATTATTTTCCCTGACTCGCTACTTTAAGCAAAGGATTTATAAAATGTACAGTGATTATTGTCTGATGTTTGTTGAGAGGCATGTACTTATAGATCATAATGACAAGATTTAGCCGGATGCCGGGCTACTTTCTTATCGTCATCAATGCTATTTTTCAACATTGTAATTTTTTTTGATCAATTGGTCTGTAATTTGTTAAAGAAAGATTGTATTAACTTGTTTTGATGATGAAAATTTCCATATCTGTATTATTCCTTCTGTTCTTATCCCAAATAAATACGCAGGCACAGACTGATGTGTGGCAAATTCATCTTGAAGCAAAAGGTACAAAACCTGCTGAATGGTGGACTGCACGCACAGGACAGTATGTGGCTGAATTTGAACAAAATATTGCAGAAGCATTCTATCCGGAATCAAAACCTGCAGATTTTAAAGAAAAAATCTGGATATCCAAAGACAAATCCAGGGTTATAAAAGGAAAGGACGAAGCTCAGTTTATGTACATATATCCTAAAAAGGAAGTATACGCTTTCCAAAAGGGAGATGATATCATTACAAAAGACGCTTTGCCGGATCCGTATCGTATCATCAAAGCTGCGGATGTGAAGAATATAGGAGATGATGTGAGCTACCTGATTATTTCTCCCTCAGATGAAGTACGGGATATACAGGGATATGCCTGTCAGAAATATAAACTAAATTTTGGACAGCACGGATTCGGAGAGGTAAATTATCAGGTGTGGTGTGCCAAAGAGATTCCGGCCTATGCGAGTGATAATCTTCCTTTTGCCAATCATCTGCCGGGAGCGATCCTGCAGTTTGATCTGGACGGACAGGACTCTACCGTAGGATTTGCAGCCACTAAAGTGGAGAGGATGAGTGCTAATCCGTCTTATTTTGAATTGCCTTCTGAAATGGAAATCGTTGATGTACAGGATACAGGTAACGGATTGTCTTCAGGAGGAGAATTGTTAGCGGTCTTCAAAAGCGGTCTGCAGCTTGAGGAAGCTGTACAATGGTTTCCGGATAACCGGGATGGAAATGTTGTCATAGGATTAAAGAAGAAGAGCGGAGAGATCCTGTTACCTGCCAATTATCAGACCATAGAAAATATAACAGAAGACGTTGCCGCCGTGACAGATCTGGATCAAAAATATTGGTTGGTACGTAAAGACGGTAAAGTGCTTAATACATCCGGATATAATCATTTTCAACCTGTGAATGATCAGGTATACTCGTATCAGATCGATACCAATTTCGGACTGGCTGATATTGGAGGTAAGGTGCTTATTGACAGTCTGGAAGATATGCAACCCCTCAATTCAGAATATGTATTTGCGAAGAAAGACGGCCAGTATGGCGTTATAGATCTGGATGGTAAGTTTATCGTTAAACCTTCTTATCAGTCTGTAAAGTGGAATGCGGCAGGTGAGCTGAATCTTGTTGAAAAAGAAGGTGAAAAAAAGGCGACTACCATTTCTGCATCCGACTTTATCGGTAGCTTTATAAAGTAGGAATGCTGGAGGAAGCTGAACGGTTTTAAAAAATGTCAGCGCTTTTTATTGATAAGAGTTTGGTAATATCGACCTTCTTTTTTCTTTTCTGTAGTCTGCTAATATCTTTGTTTTAGATGGAATCAGGGCAATTTTCCTCCGTATTATGACTACTTAATAATCTTAAATTCAGTTCTCCTGTTCAAGGCTTTTCCTGTTTCCGTCTCGTTTGTAGCCAGAGGTTGGTTAGAGCCATATCCCTTTGCCAGAAGACGGTTAGCTGAAATGCCTCTTGCGATTAAATAACTGACAACAGCTTTTGCTCTGTTGTCAGAGAGTGTCTTATTCAGCTGATCATTTCCTGTATTGTCTGTGTGTCCTCCGATTTCTATGCGGATCAGTGGATTTTCCTGTAAAAACAGAACCAGTGTATTCAGATCACTTGTGGAGGAAGGTAAAAGATCGTATTTATTCAATGCAAAGAAAATGTTGTTCAGCACTACATTTTTATCCACTTCAATAGGCTTCAATAAAATCCGGGCTTCAAATTCTTCATTTGTGTGACGGGGATCGTCCAAAGCATATGGTATAGATTCAAATAAGTAACCTTTTTCACGTACATGAACGGCGTAATGATTTCCGATTGGCAAGGTCGCCAGAAATTCTCCGTCGGTGATGTCACTTTGGTCTTGAAATACAATCTGGTTTGTAGCGGTATTCGTAACCGTGATACTGGCCTTCACCGGAGATAAGGTTTTTGCATCCAGTACCAGTCCTTTGATAAATGCCACAGGATGAGGCCGGTTTTTTACCGGGATATCAAAACTGTAAATATCCAGCTGTTGCTGTCCGTCTATTTGCGTGGAAAGAAATCCCATCTTCCCGTTCATACTTACATACAGTGCATTTTGTTCATAATAATTGTTTATGGGATGTCCCAGATTGACAGGGTCAGACCACTTGTTCAGGGAATCTGATTTACTTATAAAAATATCTTTCCGACCGAATCCGGGCCATCCGTTGGAAGCAAAGAACAAGCTGCTGTTATCCGCGTGGATGTAGGGAGCACTTTCATCAAAGATGGTATTGATCTGCGGACCCAGATTAACAGGAACAGACCATTCCTCTTTTGCATTAAGTGTACTCTTCCATATGTCATATCCGCCAACTCCGCCTGGTCTGTTGCTGACAAAATAAAGCGTACGTCCGTCTGCACTAATAGCCGGCTGAGATTCCCATCCTTTGGAATTTATGGGAGCTCCAAGGTTATAAGGCTCACCCCAGATTCCGTTTTCTTTTTTGGAGATGTAGATGTCACAGCTGCCCATTCCGTTTGGCCAGTTACAACCCGTAAAGAACAAGTATTTTCCATCAGGAGAAATACAGTGTGCGCCTTCATTAAATTGATCAGAATTTATATGCCCTGTTAATTTTTGAGCCTGAGACCATACCTTTCCATCATTATGACTTTCGTAAAAGTTTTCCTGATTGGCTGTTTTACGTGTAAAAATAATAGTTCTGTTATCAGCCGTCAGCTTTGGAAAATACTCGTCATCTGTGGAGTTGATTGCGTCTGATAATTTGTTCATGACGAATGTGTCCGGTGAAGAATAGGAAAGGCTGAAATTGCAGTCTGCAATATATTTATTCACCAGCAAAGCACTTTTGTCAGCCAGTTTTACTTTATTCTTATAGGTTTCGAGGTAGTTCAGAGCCTCCTTGTAATGACCTGTAAACAGGCTGGATTCTCCAATGCCGAAGTAAGTGAGCGGAGTCAGTTCAGGATCTGTTTTCAATACTTTTTCATACATCTGACGGGCCTCTTCATATTGATCTGTTTTGCGATACAGATCGCCGAGAGTCTGATAAGCAGATGCAAAGTTACCATCGATTTTTACAGCTTCCTTCAACAATTCTATTGCCGGAGAATATTCTCCTTTTTGCAGGTGTCTGTTCGCAGATGTATAGAGCTGCTGTGCTTTTGCATTTCCGGAAGGTTTTTGAGCAAAAGCATAACAAAAGACACATATAAAAATCAGGATTAGACTGTAACGCATAACTAACTATATTCAATCCGTTAAAGATACTTAAATTTTGCTGATTGATAAGGGGTTGTATATTCATAACAGTAGGTATCATAACTTTTGCATGTCTGGTTTAGGCGGTTGAATCAATCCTGTTACAATTTGTGAAATCATCCTGTAAAGCTTACCTTAGAGGTATAAACCTTAATCATCTGCAGTTATCTTTTATGGATATTTCATTGCGTATTCGTCTGTCTGTCATGATGTTCTTAGAATATGTGATAAAAGGCGCATGGTTCGTTACTTTAGGAACTTATCTGGCTAAAAACCTGCAGGCAACAGGTCTCGAAGTTGCAAATATTTTTTCGACACAATCACTGGGAGCGGTCATTGCACCTTTCTTTATCGGATTTGTGGCAGACCGATACTTCAATGCTGAGCGCGTCCTGTCTGTATTACATCTTATTGGTGCTGCATTACTATTTATGATGTATAAGTCAGCCAGTGCTGCTGAGTTTTATCCTTATGTATTTGTTTACTTTATTGCTTATATGTCTTCTCTGGCTTTGACTAATTCAATCTCCTTCAGGCATTTGAAAGATGCAAAAAAGCAATTTCCTGGTATTCGGGTATGGGGCACGGTGGGCTGGGTTTTCTCGGGTGTAGTAATAAGTTACATTTTCCATTGGGATAGTCCTGAGGAAATATCCAGAGGGGCGCTGAGTTATACCTTTCTGTTGGCGTCTTGTTGTTCACTGCTGTTAGCCGTATTTAGCTGGATATTACCTAAAACTCCACCTGTAGCCAGAAATAAAGAAAAGTCATTCCGTATTGCAGATGCTATGGGACTTGAAGCTTTGGCATTACTGAAGAATAAAGGATTTCTGGTATTCTTCTTAACAGCAGTTGTGATCTGTATACCGATATCATTCTATTATCAGAATACAAATCCTTATCTGGTGAGCGTAGGCTTGCCAAACCCTACTGCTAAGATGGCGCTGGGGCAATTGTCAGAAGCATTTTGTCTTTTGCTTATTCCATTCTTTTTTGCACGTTTTGGTTACAAGAAGATGATTCTGATTGGTATTTCTGCATGGATACTGCGCTATCTGTTGTTTGCTTTCGGAAACGGGGATGAATTGTCCTATATGTTGATTACCGGCATTGTTCTGCACGGTGTCTGTTATGATTTTATGTTTGTGGTAGGACAGATTTATACAGATACAATTGCCGGCGAGCGTTACAAATCTTCCGCTCAGGGATTAATAACCGTCGCGATGTATGGAATTGGGATGTTGATTGGCTTTTGGGTTGCCGGTTATATTTCAGATTATCTTAAAGCAGCATATGTATCTGATTTCTGGTGGTATTTGTGGATCACTCCAGCAGCAATAGCGGCGGGTTGTCTGTTGATTTTCGCAGTATTCTTTAAAGAAAAAAGGGGAGAGGCTGACGGTACAGGTACCGAAATGATATAAGATTGTTCAACCGGAGGTGATAGTTGGCGTCCCGCCAGCTGTTTTAATCGGTATAAAAAGAGAATATATGAGGTATTAATACTGCTGGTGAGGACACTCGCAGGCGCTGAATATGGTGGTTAGCAAAAGAGTGAGGGCTTACAAGGTTTTGTCGTGTAATAGGTTAGTTCCTCATTGTGTCAGTTGGTGTCCCTGCCAGCTTTTAAATCCGTAAAAGAAGGAACTATATGATATACTATTCTGCTGCTAAGGACAGTAGATGCAATGTGTGATGCAAGTCCGGAATTATCTGCAGAATTCCGGGAGTGAAGCAGTTCAACAGACAATTATTTGTTCTTAGTTTTTTTCAATTTCACTTTCCAACAAATCAAACAGGGGCTGCACCATCTGTGTAATATGAGAACCGTTAAAAATTAAAAACGGAATCTTATTG
The DNA here is from genome assembly GCF_000143765.1 of Sphingobacterium spiritivorum ATCC 33861. Lineage (GTDB taxonomy): Bacteria > Bacteroidota > Bacteroidia > Sphingobacteriales > Sphingobacteriaceae > Sphingobacterium > Sphingobacterium spiritivorum. The sequence goes on from NZ_GL379770.1 coordinate 811,855, forward strand.
CTTAGTTTTGAAATTGTGGTAGAGCTTTCGGCATGAGGATAACGTTCGTTCCACTTGATAATGTCACTCAGATGTACCAATACCTGCTTTAGATTTTCATAATCCGTGAAACTTTTAAAGTCCATCCTGTTCTTGTTGAATAATCCTATTTCGTCGGCCAGCTGAAGCAGATTCTGCGTTTTCTGCTTGAGTGAAACACCATTCATCCTTTGGCTTTTAGGATAAGAAATTGTATCATGAGAATTGCCAATCATACCATTCAATCCTATTTCAAGAGCTATTCCCAGGTGGTAATAGGCATTGATAGATGTCTTTACAAAAGCAGTATTGTTAATATCCATATGAATACCTGAATCATAATTGTCCATTCTCAGCTTTTCCAAAAGCATATTAGCAACCAGTTTGGATATACGATAATACTCATGCCAATGTACGGGCTGGTCTAAAGATACAACGCTGTTGAAATATTGTTTTAGGGTTGAATGTTGGTTATATGTATCCATAGGTCATATAAATGATTAACATACGTAAGTTACGAATAAATTCTTTAAAATGAAAAAAATATACAATTAATATTTTTTTTTATTTGTAGCTAAGTTATGATGTGAATTCAACAGATAAATAAAGACATGACAACAGATACAGATCTATTTTAGGACTACTATATCACAGATGGAGTTGCTGCGCTGTGAAGGGGAAAGTAAGCGAGCTTAATTAGTTATGAAATTACTAAAATAAAGTATACCGACAAGATATTTTGATGATTGAAACAAGTATGTTACATAGTGGATTATGTTTTTCCGGGTGTTATTTTCTTCTGCCCTTGTCTTAATATCGTCTTTCTTCTATCAGCTATATAATGCAGGCGGTGTGATTTTTTAATATTGGCTTAATATGAATATTTTACATTTGGGTCATATGCCTGAAACAAGACGTTTACATCAGCAATGGTTGGTCTCGGTCAGAGAACAAGACGACAGATATGCATTTGCCGAAATCTACCATTGTTATTGGAAAGAACTATATATCCATGCTGTAAAACGTGTTCGTGATGAGCAGCAGGCAGAGGATATTCTTCAGGAATTGTTTGTTCAGTTCTGGGAACGCCGGGCAACCCTGGATACCGGGATGAATCTGCGGGCTTATCTCTACGGAATGCTGAAATTTAAACTCATAGATTTTTTTAATTCAAATAAGGCACAGCAAAAACTGCTGGATGGATTGGCAGAGCATATGTTTGACTATGTACAGCAGCATCCGGAAGAACTGGAAATCTATCTGGCTATGGAGAAACTATTGGAGGAGGAACTGGAGGCAATGCCCAACAATATGCAACAGGCGGTATTATTGCGTTGGGAACATTATAGTATTAAAGAAATTGCCAGAAGGCTTAATCTGTCTGAACAAACTGTAAAGAATAATCTGACTGAAGCGACCAAGCGTCTTCAGCGGGGATTGACTGTCCGGTCAAAAGATGTATACGGTCCTCTTTTCTTACTTTTCGTTCAGTACATGCAGGAATGGCTCAAACCTTAGGTAACTGTTCATAATTCTTTCATATAAGCTTAATGATTTCTTGAAGTACTTTTTATCCTTTTTGCTGACATATAAGTAAAAGGGACAAAAAAAGTGAAAACCAGAATATTCAACTTATTAATACAACGGTATCGGGACGGAAGTGCCACAGCTGATGAACGTCAGCTAGTCGATCGTTGGTATGAGCAGCTTGACCGGGAGCAACTTCCGGAAAAAAGTATATCTGAAAATCTTCAGCACCGTATTTACGGAGAAATCTGTAGTCATATTGACGGTGCTACCGTACGTCAGGTCGGATCTATGATCTCCTGGAAATTTGTCGTCAGTATAGCTGCCAGCCTCTTCATCTGTCTGGGTGTGATGTGGTGGATGACGGCTCAGGATCAAATCCCGTTGCAACATATGGTGGCCGATCCGGAAATCAGAGTATTCGAAACTATAGCGGGAGAGCGTAAGCAAGTAATTCTTCCGGACAGTTCAGTCATCACCTTAAACAGCATGACGCGGCTTAAACTGGATGTAGCCAGTTTCAATAAAACAAACCGGCAACTGGAGCTTTCGTATGGAGAAGCATTTTTCGATGTGAGACGTGATACATTACGACCTTTTATTGTTACTTCAGGAGCGCTGCAGACTCAGGTGCTGGGCACTTCTTTTACGATCAGGTCTTATACAGATCTTCCGGAACAGACTGTAGCTGTATTCTCAGGCAGAGTGCAGGTAAAACGCAATGATCAGATGTTGGGGATATTAATAAAAGGTCAGCAGATCCGGTATGATAAATCAAATGAAAACAGTACCACAGAATCATTCGATCTGGAAAACAGAAATGCCTGGATTATCGGTAAAACATATCTGAATAAGGCTTCATTTGAAGAACTTGCACTCACTATCCGCAACAATTACGGGGTAACCTTGCAGACCACAAATACCCGTATAGCGGATCAACAATATACATTGTCCATTCAGAAACAAATCTCTCTGGACGATCTCTTACAGGTCATCACGACCGTTCACCATAATAAATTCAGAAAGGAGGGCGACGTCGTGATGATCTATTAAATCAAAAAAGAGTCAACGACTGCCATCGTTAACCCTTTTTCGCACAGGATCGCTCCTGATTTTTATAACTGTACTAAAAAACTGTGAAGTCATTAATACATAATCAAATTTATGCAATTTAATTTATACTACCTCAAATTTATAATGAGAACCCTATTACTATCAGGCCTGATGATGGTATTCCTTATGGAAATGTTACTGGCTAATAGCGTAAATGCCCAATTATTAAAAAAGAAAATTACGATTTCCGTGACAGGAAAGAATACGGCGGAAGCATTGAGACACCTGGAAGGTCATCAGATATTTATTGCTTATGATCCGGGTAAATTGAATCTGGATCTGAAAGCTACACGAAGCCGCAAATTTGTCAACAGTACAGTCGAAGATGTACTGAAACATATCTTATCCGGCACCGGAGTAGGATATGAAGAGGTAGGGAGTTATATTATGCTTCAACCATTGGTTGTACAGCAGCCCGGACGTTTATCGGGACGTATTATTGATGAAAGAGGACTGGGCCTGCCGAATGCAACGATCAGGATAGTAGAACTGAACCGCAATGCACAGAGTGGGATAGACGGCAGCTATTCGTTAAGGATCCCGGCAGGGAAATATACATTGGAAGTAAGCTACATCTCGTATCAGACACAGCGCATCAGCAATGTGCAGGTACAATCAGGGGATATCACAGCACTCAATATAGCTATGGTCGCACAGACCGCTCAGTTGGCAGAGGCAGTAGTGAATACTTCGTTTAAGAAAGCGTCGGTAGCCGGACTCTATGCAGCACAAAAAAATGCAGCTTCAGTTACAGACGGGATTTCAGCAGAACAGATTGCCCGTACTCCGGACAATGATATGGGACAGGTGCTGAAGCGTGTCACGGGTCTGACTACTGTAGATAATAAAAACGTAGTCGTGAGAGGGATGTCTGAACGATATAATCAGGCAATGCTGGATGGAGTCGTGATCCCCAGTACCTCCATGAATAAACGTAATTTTTCTTTTGATATCATTCCGACAGAAATGGTCAGTAATGTAGTTGTCAATAAGACTGCTACACCGGATATGTCATCTGAATTTTCAGGTGGTCAGGTATCAGTGAATACACTGGATATTCCTACGCAGAATTTCACTTCTATTCAGGTGGGTACAGGGACGAATTCACAGACACTGGGCAAAGATTTTTATCATCTCGGAAAACGATACAACAGCGAATACTTTGGCTTTTACAATTCTTCTGCCAAGCTTCCTGACGGAATGACTCCCTGGTATTGGACATCGGGTGTAGAAGTACCTCCGCCTGGTATTCCGGGACAGACGGATGATCTCACATTGCTGCCGAATGATCCTCGTCCGTACAGCTCCCTGGATGCTATAGCACAGTCCAGACGCTTAAGTGCCGAGCCTCTTAAGTTGAATAAATACAAAGGAATGCCCAATCAGAATTACCGGTTTTCATTAGGACGTGTGTATGATCTGGAAAACGGAATGAAACTTGGTTTTGCAGCAAGCGCCAATATTCGCAATGAGCAGAATATTGTGAAATTCAATAACGTAAGAAGCTCAAACCGGGGCGGATTTCATTTTATAGATAGTGTAGGATTGGGTCAGAATGGTGCGGGAACTTCCTATCGTTTTAACAGCAGCAGCGGTCTTGTGGCTAATATCGGATTACAAGGAAAGGATTTTAAGGTGTCTTCCAAAAATATGTATGCCCGTACCTACAATTCAAACTATAATGAGGCTACACGATTGAATTATGAAGATCTTGAGCAAGCTCCGTTCAGAGAGCAGTATCAGCTGCCTGAGGCGATGTCTCTGCAGCAACATCAGCTGAATGTAGAATATCTCTTGCCCTGGTCTGTCAAAATGGAAGCAATGGGAGCTGTCAACAAGATCGAACAGCAGATTCTGGATGAGCGTAAATTAAGATACACATTGACAACTATTGTTGATGGTCAGCCGTATTTTCAAACCCCAAATTTACGCCTGCCCTCCCAAATAGGAGGTGATAATCTCTCCAGAGATTCGCGTATGTGGACAAATGTTGATGAAACAGATTACAACTGGAAGTTTGACTTTTCGAAAAGATTCGCTACGGGAGCAAACATCAGTACGCTGGTTAAATTAGGTTATCAGGGCTGGTCGAAGAACCGGTCTCTCGATGTATTCCGGATGTTGCCTGCTGCGGCAAGGGGAAGTAATATTGAACAACCTTATGAAGTGATCTTAGACCCTCAAAATATAGGTAAAGAAATCAATCAGGCTTATTACTGGGCGGAGAATATCAATGGCCGGATTTTCAATGGCGATATGAAAAACCATGCGGGCTACCTCATGGCGGATCAGAAGTTATGGGAAAAATTACGTCTGGTATATGGGGTACGGATGGAATATTACCGTCTGAATAATCAACAGGCAGAGTATTGGGACAGAACATCAGGTGTAGTGAATAAGTATCTGGAGTACAGAGATCTGGTAGAAGATAAGAATTGGAGAGCATTGCCTTCTGTTAATGCAACTTACAGTGTGACCAATGATTTCAATGTGCGAGCAAGTTATTCGCGGACTGCCATACGTCCCGATTTCAGAGAAACTTCCTTCTTTGGTTTTTATGATTATGAACTGGATGCGAATATCTCGGGCGGACTTATGACGTCATCGTTAGTAGATAATGCCGATATACGATTCGAATGGTATCCCGGTGCCGGAGAAATAATCTCGCTGACAGGTTATTACAAATATCTGGACAAACCTGTAGAGCTGGTGATGGATCCCAGATTGAATACGCAGAAATACTTTGTCTTTGTCAATATGGAATCTGCCCGAAATCTGGGTGTTGAAATGGAGGTGCGTAAAAATCTAAGCTTTGTGTCTTCTCAGGAATGGCTGTCCAAGTTTTATGTATATGCCAACGGTACACTGCTCAAATCTTCTGTCAAGACACTTAGCCCGTGGTACGTAGATGCCAATCAGGATAATGCATTGGTACAGGCTAAAGGTGCTGATCAGGATCGTCCGCTAATGGGGCAGTCTCCGTGGTTGTTGAATCTGGGGCTGGGCTACTGGGGAGACTATTATGGAGCTACGGCCAGTTACAATCAAAGGGGGCCGCGTACTAATCTGGCAAATACCAGCCCGAATCTCGTCGAATATGAACTGGCTCCTCGTCAGCTGGATTTTCAGATATATGCCCGCTTATTCAAAAAGAAAGCAGAAATCAAATTTAATATGGCTAACCTGCTTAACGAATGGACACGATTCTATACAAATACGGAAGCCTATGAAATGATAACACCAGGGAAAGAAGCTGATGGTTTTCGTCTGGTAAAAGGAGATAATAAGTATAACAAAGGTGACGGAGATACGATTACTTATCGTAAACAGGATGGTCGTCGTTTTAATTTGTCTTTTACCTACAATTTTTAGGAATGAATATAAATACCTTTTTTAAAGAGGGTTAAAAATAGAAAACAGGCTTGCGCGAGGCAGGCAAAAAATAATAATCCTGTGATCCTCCTATGAAGAATAAGTTCCGCGAATTGTCAAAATACAATCGGGAAGATAAGTAAAACTAAAAAAAGGTGAAGGGATTATGCAAGCTATACTACTGAACGTTATTTGCTGTCCGGCTCAGTAGCATAGTTCACAAATTGTCTATAGGCAGCAAAGTTATTAAATTATTAACAAAGCATGAAAAAGTTTTTATTCGCGGCATCTGTATGCGCAATCGCATTAGCCTCATGTAACAAAGACAACCTGGCACCACAGGCAGATTTCAAAGCAGGTCTACCGGCTAAACCTCAGGCACACGTTCCTGTAGATGTAAATGGTTTGATCACTAAATCATTTCTGTCAAAAGATACGGTATGGTTGATCGATGGTGTTTCTTTTGTAGCACCCGGACAAACGCTTACAATTGAAGCAGGTACTTTTCTTACTTCAGGTAATGTGAAATCTTATAATGACGAGGTGTATGGTGCTCAAAATATCCGCGGGGTATTGGTCGTTCCTAAAACTGCGAAGTTGAATGCCATCGGTACTGCAGCTGCTCCGATTGTATTTACATCTCCTAATGCTTCGGGTAGCCGCAATCCGGGTGATTTTGGTGGTGTGATTATGTTGGGTAATGCTACAACGAACCAGCCGGCTACAACACGTATCGAGGGTGTACCTGCGCCTATTGGTGTAGATGTAACTTACGGTGGAAGTAATCCTGCTGATAACTCCGGTACATTGAAGTATGTGCGTATCGAGTTTGCTGGTTATAATCTGACTGAGAACAATGAGATCAACGGTCTGACTTTAGGTGGTGTCGGTAACGGTACTACTTTGGAAAACATTCAGGTATCCTGGGGTAAAGATGATGGTTTTGAGTTTTTCGGAGGTACCGTTAATGCGAAATATTTAGTTGCCTCTTCAAATGACGATGATGATTTCGATTTTGATTTCGGATATACCGGTACTATCCAATATGCATTGTCTCTTAAAGATCCTAACGCTACTAACAGTGTTTCCGGCGGAAATTCTGATTCTAATGGTTTAGAGTCTGATAACAATGGTGCAGGTGATGCCAGCAGACTGCCATTGACTAATCCTAAATTGAGAAACTTTACGTTCCTGGGTATTAAAGACGCAGCTGTTGCTGCAACCAAACTTAAGTATGGTAACCGTTGGAGAAGAGCTTCCTCACTGGATATCGAAAGTTCGATCATCGCAGGTTATGCTACAGGAGCTAGTTTCGAAAGCATTTCAGGAGGTAATTTCAGTAACAATGTCGTACATGGATATGCTGCTGCATTCAATGGTTCTGCTCCGGGATCAGGCAACTCGACAACAGTTTCTTCTGATGCAACCTCTTATCTTGCATTAGCAGGTGGTACTAATATTTTCTACCCTGTATCAGGTGGATTTAATCCTTTTGTTTTACGTCCTACAGCTACTTCACCAGCTTACGGAACCGGAACTTCATATAAAGGAGCTATCGATCCTGCTGTGACTAATCCTTCGCAGGTGTGGACATTCGGATGGACGCAGTTTTCACCGAAAACATATTAATCATAATCTATATAGCCTGTCGAAAATTGCTTCGGCAGGCTTTATTTAACTCTATATGAATAGAAAAATAGTTTGCTTTTTATTACTGATCTGCGTATTAGTAATCACAGGTTGTCGAAAAGCTGAAGAAGTCAATTCGTTCACTGCATTAAGTACAGTTCAGTTTACTAATAAACAAGCTGACGGATATGAAATAAAAATAGGAAAGGAAACTATTCCCTTCAATATTTTGAAAAAAATAATCAAGACTGATTCTGTGGAAGTCAGCGTTGTAAGTCTGGCCTCAAAGGCGGAGGTGTTGAAACAGTACATAAAATTAGAAGATAATATAAACACGTTTACCTTGTTAAAAATGGATCCCGCCGATGAACAAACGGTCGTACTGATGAAAGGGAATGGCGGGATTGAAGGAGTGGAGCCGGAGCCGGGTAAAATCAAAGTTAAATTTGTGAATTACAATAAAGAACTGGCTTCCAATGCAGCAGCTATACATCTGGTATTTCAGGAGTTAAAGGAATTTGACTTCGGCATGTTTATGTCCGTATATTATGATATCAGTACAGATACGGTGTTCAATGTAAGCAGAAAAGTGCCAACAGATTATACTGCACTTCCTGTTAAAAGTCCTCAGGTCAGGAGTACCGATTATGTGGGGAGATTTCTCGTCTTGAAGGCAGATAAAAAACCATTATTAAAAGATGGAGAACCTGTATATCTTTATTTGGAGAGTTCAAATACATCTGCAGGTATTTTTATATCAACGATTCCTGACGGAATAATTTCCAAGAAGGAAGATTATTTTGATACCTGGACTCCTTCTCCGGGATGGGCATATCCATTTAGTAATTTTTTGATTAAATAAAACGGAAAAAATATGAAGGGAATTAATTCACTTAAACACCAGCAGATGAAACAGGTATTGGTGGATCTCGAACATTTACTGCGGTCAGAACACGAAGTGTCTACAGCTTATGATATCAGAAAAAGTCGCGAATCGCTTGTTGCCTTACATCAGCAGTACCGAGATACATTGAATCTACTGGAAGTAATAATCAAAAAGTATGAACAGGAATCATACCATATCCGGACTGCTTATCTTGCGAGACCTGTTCGTCGTTTGCAAAGAACTCCACACGCTATGGTGGATATCCGTCAGCTGGTCAATATGATTAATTCCCTGGCTAAATAATATAAAGAATTTTTGGGTAAAGGTTGATTATGGGTCATTTTCTTGAGGAGGTGGCCCTGTTTTATTTTTGATAAGAGCATAATTCTTTCCGCATTATTCGGAAAGGATAATGGGCCTGTACCCTTTAGTATCGGAGCGATAAAGTAATTGTCCCTCCTTACTGACAGTTGCCTTTTGCAAAGATGTATTTCGGGAAGAGGAGGTTCTGTTAAGGACAAAAGCTACATATGGATCCTGTTCGGATCCGAACGGATACAAGGGTAAGGAATTATGGTCAGAGATGGCATATCGGGGGATCAGGCCTTCACTGTAATCACCTTTATTGTTTTTGTTGTACAACTTGTACACCAGAGGAAGGATATGCCAGCTTTCGGCAGAGCCATTTATATTATCCGGTGAAGTCAATGTAACAGAGGCCATATCTTTACCCATGGTCGTCTCTCCGATGTGTATAATTTCTACGTAAGGGCTTAAGTTGTTAATTAACAATTCTGCTGCTGAAGCTGTATAGGAAGTGCTTAAGATGTGGATTCTGCTGAGTTGAAGGCTTTTTGAACGCAGGTCTTCTGCAGTAAAGCTGTATCCGTCGGGTTGCCTGCTGAGTGACTGCGCAAAACTCAGGCGTTGCAAACCTAAAGAAGCATTGCCCTGATACATAAGGAAAGTGTCATCTGCCTGCACTTTTGCCAGGAGCAGGGAGCAAAATGCTGCGAAAGATACCTGTCCGCCGGCATTGTATCGCATATCCAGTATTAACTCCGTTATTTTTTTCTGCCTGAAGTCTTCTGCCACCCGTATAAGATCGTAAGCTCCGCTGAAATCGAATTGACTAAGGTATATATACCCGTAGGTTTTGTCCTGCTGTTGGATAATGCGATGTGTATATACTACGGGCTGAGCGATATAGGCAGATGCCAGTTGTAATGTTACTCCGGACTGCAGAGTTAGCCGGAGTGTATTCCTGCTAAGCGCTTTCTGTGTAAGATCTGAAACATTGGAGGGAGTGAGAAATTGATCATTCCATGCTGTAATCGTATCTCCCCGGGAGAGTCCGGATTGCTGAGCCTGAGAATAGGGGACTACCTGACTGATGATATTGTGAATGTTTCCGTTTTGAGAAATCTGGATGAAATCAAAACCAAAAGTATTCGCCAGAGTATTCCCGTAGGTACTGATGTTTTTGGTTTGCAGAATGGAGGAAAAGTGATCCTGTGGAACCAACAGCGATTTGAAATAGATATCGGGTGAGGTCTCATCCGTCTTACCGGAAGGAAGCTGATTGTTCCAGTAATAGTAGTGCTTCATCTGAGCCATTATCCACTGATTGACGGCTTTATGTGTTCCGGCAGGAGCGGGGTCATCTTCTTTTTTACAGCCTGTAAACAGGCTGATTGCAAGTGTAGAAAGTATGATAGCAGAACGAAGATGACACAGACTTTTCATGTATTAAAATTAATGAAGTTGTGTATTCTTTTATGTTATGTTTTGGTTAACAAATGGTATCTTATTTTCCCGCTTACTGTTGGCGGATTTTTACCCTATGCAATTTCGAGAATTATGTTAATCGCTCCTGACTGATCTTATTTTGATAAGGTAAAATTACCTTGGATCAGATCCATGTTAAACTGTCCTATACTAGTCTCTTGCAGCATTACGGATAACTTTTTTCTTATCTTTTTGAAATCATGATGTAAAGGGCAGGGGTTTTCCTTAGAACAATAATCGAGTCCCATAGCACATCCTTCAAACAGCTGCGAACCGTCAATACTCCTTACAATATCTGCCAGCGGTCGTTTTGTGTCTTCCGGGTCCATATAGAAGCCGCCGTTCGGACCTTTGGCCGATCGGATCAGTCCTTCTTTACTGAGTTGCTGCAGAATTTTTCCCAGAAAAGCTTCCGGTGATTTAATCGCTTCTGCAATTTCCCGTATGCCGGCCTTTTCTCCCTGCTGGCTGCATTGAGCTATATACATCACGGCGCGAAGCGCATATTCGCAGGTTTTTGAAAAAATCCCCATTTTTATAAAACACTTACTATTCTGTTATTCACTTGTATTTACGACTTCCTGAACACGTTTTGCTGTGTCCGAATGACTAATGGAAAGTCTGATGATTGTATCTTCAGTTGCTGTGAGATCATGTGGAATATTGCTCTCCAGTCCGATTATATCGCCGCTTTTCATGTCATAGATTTCAGTGGCTATACCCAACCTTATTGCACCTTGTACGATATGAATAACTATAGGGAACGGACTTTTATGCGTTTTCATCAGTTGGTTGTTCTTCATGCAAATGCGTATTTCCTTAGTAGCGGAAGTTTCCAGAATAACCTTGATATCGGGTTTTTCAGCACCATATTGCAGATGCTCATAAATGGATCGTATAGCCTTATGATATACGGTTGATTGATTGGTGTGAATAGCCATAACCTGTCCTTATTTTCGTTTTTAAAGATACATAAAATAATAAAGGATAAAAAAGTCTTTTATTATTTTTATCTTTGTTCTGTGAGAAGAGATTTTGCATTTTATGTTGTTAAATTAAGAATGAGAGTATGGCAAAGCAGGATATCAGAACACTGGAAGATGTTAAATTGTTGGTCAATACATTTTACGGTCGCGTACAACAGGATACACTTATAGGACCTATTTTTAATACGATTCTGGATGGTCGCTGGGAAGCTCATCTGGAAAAAATGTATGGTTTCTGGCAGACACTTTTACTGGATCAGCACAGCTATTTCGGCAGTCCGTTTCCTCCCCATGCAACTTTGCCTGTTGAAGCGGATCATTTTGATGCCTGGCTAAACCTCTGGACAAATACGGTGCGCGAATTTTTTGAAGGAGAAAAAGCAGAAGAAGCTATCCTGAGAGGAGAAAAAATGGCAACGATGTTCCTTTCTAAAATCACGTATTATCGAAATACGAATGCAAGGCCTTTAAGCTGAGACAGAACAGCTGTGTCACAAAAATAATATGCTGAACTTAATCAGGCAGTCCTCGGTTTGCTGCTGCTGAATAGGATAGAAGTGGTATATTGAGTTCGCCTGCATCTGCCAACTATTTTCTGTGCTGACCTAAATCTTTTTTAGAGATACTCCCCTGAAGCCGGATTTTTTAATTCAGTTCTTCCTCCACAAACGTATTTTTTCCATTTATTTTTATAACTGTCATTTGGTCGCGCTGCATATAACATCAGTAAGGTTTACCTGCATTTTTAGTTTTTGTTTCTAATGAAGCGAATTCTTCCTTTCCTTTTGTTACATATTTAATTAATCTTATTGTCCGATTAGGAAATGAAGTTTCTTTATTATATTTTCTAATCACACCGTTGTTGTGTCAAAAATACACTTATTAATAACCTAATTGGATATAATAATATTTTTAACATAATTAAAATCCAATAGCTTAATTAGTTGTTAAAATATATATTCTTTGTTTATTTAAATCAAAGTTTATATTTTACATTTGTAGTGGAATATGCGCATGAGGCTTTAGGGTTAGGTGCCTTTTACTTGTATTCCGGCCTACTTCTATGAAAAACATTATATATCCTAACCTAAATACGTTTACGCTTTAATAAAACACATCGTCATTACCTATGAAGTTGAAGTGGTGTTATCTGATCTGTATGCTTGCATTGCTATTCTATGGAATGGCTGGGACAGCGTATGCACAGCGGGTATATGCCAATAGTTTCAATTCTTCCACCGATGTAGATCTGGGATGTGTGCTTGTTGTATGTGGAAGTGTGAATAATGGCGGAAATGCTGTTAGTCCTACCCAGATTGCAGCTAATAATCCCTCAACAATTGTATCTCCACTGGTATTATCGGCTACTATGCAGAATGTAAGATTTACTGGTGCTAATGCTTTACCAAGCTATGTTACTCCAGTCATGGTCAAACTTAAAATGAATGCTTCTTTATTGAGTTTGATTAATTCCATCAGTCTCCAAAGAACTAATGGCAACGTAAGTACTCCGGTTGGTACAGAATATTCTGCAGGCTATTTACTTGATCTTTTAGGAATAGGAGGGGTAGGACAGCAAGAATTAACGGTTATCTTGCCCGTAGTCGGATCTGCTCAGGCCAATGACGGAATACGGGTGAAGGTAGGATCGGCAGTATCTCTAGGGTTGTCAGCCAGTCTTTATTATGCTTATTATATCATTCCTCCAACGGTTACTTCTGCTACATTAAATTTGTGTGGCAATGTCGCTGGTTCGTTTACGATTAGCAATTTTCAATCCGGATATACCTATAAACTTTATACTGCCGCAGTAGATGGTACCGAGGTTTCCGGAGTATCGACAACTACTAATACCCTGGCCATTCCGGGTACTTTGGCTGCAGGAACATATTATCTGGAAGCAAGAGAGACAAATACCTATCCATCAGCAAGAACTCCTGTTACAATTGTTCGAAGTACATTGCCGGATGCTCCGACTATTCCTAATGTAACGACTTGTGCAGGTACATCAGCTACGCTTACGGTTAGTTCGCCAGTTGCGGGTATTAGTTACAGGTGGTATACAGCAGCTTCGGGAGGAACAGCTTTGACGACAGCAAATAGCTATACAATTTCGAATCCTACGACGACCACCACCTATTATGTGGAGGGATATAATGCGACTACCGGTTGTATCAGTGCCAGCCGTACCGCAGTGACTTTGACGGTGAATCCATTACCTGCAGCTCCGGCTATTCCTAATGTGACGACTTGTGCAGGTACATCAGCTACGCTTACAATTAGCTCTCCTGTTGGGGGAACAACGTATAACTGGTACACGGTATCCACAGGAGGCACTTCGGTGAATACTGGACCTACGTACACAATTTCCAATCCTGCAACAACAACGACTTACTATGTGGAAGCTGTAAGTGCAGGTTGTATCAGCGCCAGTCGTACTGCAGTGACTTTGACGGTGAATCCATTACCTGCAGCTCCGACAGTTCCAGGTAAAGCTACTTGTATTGGAACTTCAACTACGTTATCTGTTTCGTCTCCGGTAGCCGGGGCAACATATCGCTGGTATACAACCTCTACCGGCGGGACTTCATTTTTCACGGGAACAGATTATACGATTACTAATCCTGCTGTCACGGTCACGTATTATGTAGAGGCATCAAATGCAGGTTGTGTCAGCACTTCACGTACTGCAGTGACACTGACCGTCAATCCATTGCCTGTAGCGCCTACAGTTCCAAATACGGCAACTTGTTCAGGTACATCAGTTCTGCTATCTGTGAGTTCTCCGGTGGCCGGAATTATTTATCGCTGGTATACTTCAGCTGGTGGAGGTACGGTATTGAATACAGGAACAAATTATATTATTTCCAATCCTACTGTTACTACGACATATTACGTCGAAGCTTTTAATGAAACAACAGGTTGCACGAGTTTGACCCGTACAGCTGTGACACTGACCATCAATCCTTTACCTTCTGTCACATTGTCTCCTTCTCCGAGAATCTGTGAAGGAGATCTGAACGCATCTTTACCTTTTGTTGTTGCTAATGGGGGTAATCAATATAAAATCACCTGGGATCCGGGTACACCTGTATCTTTTCAAAACGTAACAAACTGGACGAATCTTACTGGTAATTCTATTACCGTCAGTGTTCCGGGAAATGCTTCATATGGTGTCTATACGGGTAAGGTCTCCATTTACAATTCTGTAAATGGTTGTGAAGGGTCATTGCAGTCATTCAGTATCAATATATACCCTGCTCAGGGAAAAACGCATTTAACAATTCAAAATATTATCAATTAATAACTATGGAAAATCAACAAAATATTAACATCAATTAAGTAATCAATATGAAAAGAAAAATTCAAAAAATAAGAGCCGGCGTGATCGCTTTGCTTTTATGTTCAGGAACAGCCGTATGGGGGCAAAGTATCAGTAATCCGCCTTTAAATGTAGGACCTTCGACCTCTGTCACAGATGCCGGGCGTGTCACTGCTATTACTCCCGTACTAGATGTACAGTATGCTAAGGAGGGTAGCAGGTACATCACATTCAGCGGTAAAATATCCAGATACGCAGATGTAGAAAAAGTACTTGAACTACTGCAGAGTACAAGTACCTTAAAATTCAGAATTATAAACCGAACAATTATTGTAAATCAAAATTAATGCTTATGGACTGATAGACCAATTACCAGATTTCACACAATTATACTCTTTAAATAACCAATTTAAATTACTTCTTAAAAATCATGAGGTTAAATGTTTTTAAACTAGCCCGGGCTATGTGCGTGGCTTTAATGGTCACCTATTGCTCTATTTCGGCTGCCGGACAAGGTGTAGTGACCCTTAAAAAGCAAAAAATACGAGCATCAGAACTTATTAAAATTATTAATAAGCAGACTGGATACAATATATTATACTCTAATCAGATATTTAATGATAAAAAAATACTTAATGTTGAATTTGATGAGGCAGACATCCATAAAGTGATGAGCATTCTGCTTGATCAATCCGGTCTTCAATATAAGATCAGGGATAATACGATCTTAATCAATCAAATCAACCATAATGAGGAAACTTCTTCTTTTAAAAATGCTAATTCGTTTCAGCAAATAGTTTCCGGGAAAATTTCGAATGATAAAGGAGAGCCTCTTCAGGGAGCTTCGGTGTCTATAAAAGGCACCAGCATCGGGATATCTACAGATGCAGAAGGTCGTTTTACATTGGCTCAGGCCAAAGTAAACGATGTGCTTGAGATACGTTTTGTGGGTTATCAGACGAAGAGTTATACGATTACTTCTACTGCACATCCTGTAGAACTATCGCTGACGGCAGACGATAATTTACTGGATGCTGTGGTCGTGACCGCTTTAGGTATTAAGAGACAAGCTAAAGCTTTGAACTATGAAGTACAGACCTTAAAAAGAGATGATCTGACAGCTGTACAAAGCGCAAATTTCACCAATAGCCTGAATGGAAAGGTGGCGGGTGTCAATATAAATGCCAGTGCTTCAGGGATTGGCGGATCTACCCGGGTAGTGATGCGGGGAGTTAAATCTATTAGTCAGTTTGCCAATAATAATGTTTTATATGTAATTGACGGAGTTCCTTTGCTTAATAAGTCTTCCGGAGGATCTTCTACAGGCGTGTTTGGTGATATAGCGGGTACAGAAAGTATTGCTGACATGAATCCTGATGATTTCGAGAGTGTGAGCGTATTGACCGGACCTGCCGGCGCGGCATTATATGGAAATGCTGCCGCAAACGGAGTTATCCTGATTACGACAAGAAAGGGATCCAAAGAAGGATTCAAATTGAATTATTCTAATAATACTTCTGTAATGTCCCCTTTTGTAAAACCGGAATTCCAGACCACATATGGTAACAGAGTCGGAGAATACGAAAGCTGGGGCAGCAGGCTGGTTGAACCCAGTACGTATGATCCTTTTGAGTTTTTTAATACCGGTGTTCAGCAGATCAATTCTTTAAATAGCTCTATAGGAAATGAAAAACAACAGACTTTTATTTCATTCTCTTCTACAAATGGAAAAGGTGTTATTCCGAATAATAAATATAACCGCTATAATTTTAGCTTAAAAAACTCAGCTTCCTTTCTGAATGATAAGGTTACGACAGATTTTTCTGCTTCCTATGTCAAACAGGCTGATCAAAACATGGCTTCTCAGGGACAATATTTTAATCCTCTGGTTTCGCTGTATCTTTTTCCGAGAAATGATGATTTTGATGCAATCAGGTATTACGAAAGGTATAGTGTTTCCAACAATTACTTTACCCAGTACTGGCCGTATGGAGATCAAAGTTTGCAGATGCAAAATCCATATTGGATAACTAATCGTATGCTTTTTCAAAATACACGCAACAGATACATGATCTCCGGTAATGTTACGTATAATATTGCTCAGGGTATAAGTGTATCTGCACGTGGGCGTATTGATAATACGGACGGAGATGTTACGCGTAAATATTATGCTTCCACAGCGCCTAATTTTGCAAAAGCAAATGGCTATTACTCCTGGGCAAATCAAAAAGTATTGCAGACCTATACCGATGTTATCGGGACATTCAACAGAAAATATAATGATGTAAGCGTAAACTTAAATCTGGGTAGTTCTTATGTAAAGGAAAAAACAACAACAGATGGTGTCAGCGGACATCTGGCAACAGTTCCCAATCTTTTTTCTATTCGTAATATAAATGTGTTCAATACGCTCGTTACTCCATTTGATAATAAAGCCACTATCGGAGTATTCGGAAGCGCAGAGATCGGATATAAGGACTACATTTTCTTATCTGCTACCGGCCGGCAGGACTGGTCGTCCCGTCAGGTTAATTCTACAGAAGAATCTTTCTTTTATCCATCTGTAGGTGTTTCGGCTATATTATCCGATATGTTTCAAATACCTAAATCGACTTTAAGTTATTTGGAGGTAAGGGCTAATTATTCATCTGTAGGTCTGCCTTTGGATGCTTTGGGAATTACTCCCGGCACAGTCACTTATCCTATTAACAATGGGTCAGTCACTCCGATTACCATCTATCCGTTTCCAAATTTCAAAGCACAGCGAACAAAAACATATGAAGCAGGTGTCAATGTTAAATTATTCGAAAACAAACTTGGGTTAGACGTTACACTTTATAAGTCAAATACCTATGATCAGTTGTTTCTGGGTACATTACCGGGCGGTACAGGATATTCCGGATTTTATGCGCAGGTGGGAAATATTGGTAACAAAGGAATAGAGGCCAGTCTTACTTATAATTTGAAACACAATGATCTCAGTTACGGTACAGGACTTACCTATACCTTAAACCGTAATAAGGTGATCGAAATGGTCCGTGACTATCCTAATCCTGTCGACGGGACATCTTTTAACCTGACTGAACTTACAGTGGACGGAAGTCTGATTAGAGAAGGTGGACAGGTAGGAGATATCTACACCCGGAGTTTTCTGGCTACCGATCAAAATGGTAAAATTTATATAGATCCTGCAGGAAATTTTTCAATAGTGAATGTGGACAATGTAAGATTGGGAACCGTAAATCCGGATTATACACTTGGATGGCGGAATGATATTGCTTATAAAAATTTCAATTTGGGTTTTATGGTATTTGCCAGAGTAGGTGGAATTGTTTTATCACAGACTCAGGCTTTATTGGATCAATATGGCGTGTCTAAGAAGAGTGCTGTTGACAGAGACAAAGGAGGGATAATGATCAATGGCGGGCTGTATTCAGACGTCGAAAACTACTATAAGACTGTCGCTCAGCTGGAAGCATTCAATACGTATGATGCCACCAATGTTAGGCTACAGGAAGTGTCATTAAGCTACAGATTGCCTAAGAAACTGTTAAACAACAGAATTGGTCTTACATTTTCTGTGACCGGCAATAATCTCCTGATGCTCTATAACAAGGCTCCTTTTGATCCTCAATTAACCGGGTCTACAGGTACCTTTTACCAGGGTATTGATTATTTCATGATGCCAAGTCTCAGAAGTTTCGGATTTGGTCTTAAAATTCAATTATAAAAGAAATTATTATGTGTAGCAAAAGAAAATATTTGGCTTTCACTGTGATGTTAATGTTTACAATATCATTTGTTGCATTATCATGCAGAAAGGAATTTGAAAAAATAAATACCAATCCTTATCAGCCTACTGATACCATGCTTAATTATAATAACCTGAAGGTTGGTGTATTTTTTCCACAGCTTGCTAAGGCTGTTATCACTATTGGTACTCCTGCAGAAGATACCGGCCCTGTTAACAATTATCAGATTGCAATAGACCTGGGTGTCAATAACTGGGCTGGATATACAGCGGCCAGAAGTGAAAAATTTAATGGAGGAAATAATCTGACTACTTATTTTTTTAACGATGGTTGGGTAAATGGAACCTACAACAGGCGTACTGCTGATATTTTCAATCCCTGGCTCTCTATTAAACAGGCCACAGGAACTTCAGCACCACATTTGTTTGCCATAGCTCAGATTATGAAAATTGCAGCTTATCACCAGTCTACAGATATGTTTGGTCCCATGCCATATAAAAATGTCGGATCCGGGTCTTTCACGGTAGCCTATGATTCGCAACAGGAGATATACAATTCTTTTTTTGCGGAGCTTACAGAAGCTGTTAATGTATTGAGACCATTTGCCGCTGGTGACCCGCTTATCCCTCAGTATGATGTTGTCTATGAAGGGAATGTAAAAAAGTGGATCCAATTTGCCAATTCACTTATGTTGCGTCTGGCTATCCGGCTGTCCTATGCCGATCCGGCAATGGCCAGAAAATTTGCCGAGCAGGCCGTAGCCGATCCGGGAGGATTGATCACAGATGTAGCGGATGCAGCCAAAATGAGAGCAGGGGCCGGGGAAAGTTTTATGAACCCTCTGGAGACGCTTTGGAAAGGTTATAAAGATTCCAGAGCGGGAGCTTCTATAGCAGTCTATCTCAAAGGATATAAAGATCCGCGTTTGCCAAAATACATACAGGCAACGACGATTAATGGCGTTCAGGATTATTATGGAGTACGCACAGGTGTTGCCATAACCAGTCCTGAATATGAACAGTTTTCGTCTCCAAACGTACTTTCTGAAACCCCCTTATATTGGCTTATGGCGTCTGAAGTTAGTTTTCTAAGAGCTGAAGGGGCATTAAGAGGCTGGGCAATGGGTGGTACTGCAGACAGGTTTTATAATGAAGGTATTCAAAAGTCATTTCAGGAAAATGCAGTTAATAATAGCGCTTATGCAGAGGATGCTGTCAGTAATCCGGCCAGTTATATAGATCCGTTGAGTGCAGGCAGAAATGCTCCTTCACCGACAACAGTTACCATCAAATGGGATAATGCAGATGGATTTGAACGGAAACTGGAACGAATTATTACACAAAAATGGATTGCCTTGTTCCCAAACGGGCCTGAGGCCTGGGCTGAATACCGTCGTACGGGTTATCCGAAACTTATTCCGATTACGTTGAACAGAAGTGCCGGTGTGATTAGTTCGGCTACCGGAGTAAAAAGGATGGTTTACCCTTTGGCGGAGTATACGTTGAATGGAAATAATGTAAGGACAGCTGTGCAAAGTCTTTTGGGACAACCCGATAACGGAGCATCAAAAGTATGGTGGGATAAGAAGCCTTAAACTATAATAGATAACTTAAGAATAAAGTATTATGAAGAAAATATTAATATTCCTTTTTTGCCTGTACAGCTTAGGGAATTTATTTACAGGTTGTACCAAATGGACTGATCAGGAGACTTTGATTGTACAGTCTCTTGATGCGGACAGCAACAGTCTGGGATCTAATTATAAAAAATACCTGGAAAAGTTAAGGGCTTACAAGCAATCGGCACATCCACAGGCGATTGGCTTATTCAATACTAGTAACTGGAAAACGGATGCTACACAACAGAGCACGTTTTTGTATAGCTTGCCAGATAGTCTTGATATGATTTGTCTGCTTAATCAGGATAGCCTGATGACGTCCGAACAGAAGGCGGATATGAGTTCAACACAAGCTACAAAAGGTACAAAAATGCTGATGTCGTTTGATTTGATTCGCATGAACAAAAGACTAAAAGACCGCTTACCGGCATCTCCGTCCAAAGATGAAATAGCAACTTCCATAAATGCATATGTAGATTCAATGCTGAATATTTATCAGCAGAATAAATACAACGGTATCTATATCCGGTATGAGGATTTGTATTGTTTTAATTGTAAGGAGATTCTATCAGATATTGATCTGGTTTCCGGCTTAATTAGTCGCATAGCAGCTGCTAATTTCTCAAAAAAAATACTTTTTCAGTTTAAGGGAACGGATGCTGTCTATCTGAAAGATGAAGCTGCAGCGCGCATAGATTATTTCGTGCTTAACTCCTTAAATGTAAAATCTACCTCATATTATGAGTATGATGGATTTTTAGAATTTTTTACTAAAATAAAAGATTTTAATCCTTCCAAGTTTATCCTGTTAGCATCTTTTGAAGGAGATCGCTGGAAAATGGGGGGAGATGAATTCCCTGTAGGGAACAGTACTTTTATCGGTACTTCGGAAGCCTTGGCCCGATGGAATGTCACAGGAGGAAAGAAAGGAGGACTGGGGATATATTATATAGAACAGGATTATAAAAACAATCCACCTTTCAAGTATAGCCGAAATGCCTTACAAATTCTTAATCCGGCTATTAAGTAATTGATAATAATGAAATTATTGATTCATCATAACAAAACATACAGATGAAACGTATAAAATTTTTTCTCTTTTTCTTCCTTGTGTTAATCGTCGCAGGAGGATGCAACAAAATTACAGATGGTGTAGATGAACCTGATAATGCTGTCTATATAAATGAATCACTGGCATACCGGCCTATTAATTTTACCGTCAGAGGAGGGAGTGCAATACAGGACTCGCTGTTACTTACTCCTAGGCTTGTAAAGGCCGAAAACAAAAGTGTAGAAGTCGCTGTGAATGTTGATAACAGTCTGGTCGTAAAATATAATCAGGTTAATGGTACAGATTATGATTATCTGCCTCAGAAATATTATTCATTATCCACTTCGAATGTCACTATTCCGGCTAACAATATTTTCGGAGGTTCTGTTTATGTCAGATTCAAGATTTCAGATCCTTTTCCAAGAGGTAAGAAGTACTTATTACCTGTTACGATTACAAATTCGGCAGATTTTCCTGTTGTCAATTCGTCAGGAACAGCATTTTACCTTATCAGTGATGGCGGCGGAGGTGCCAGACCGGTAGCTACAATGACAAATAATGCACTGGCGGTTAATTTTACAAATGCTCCGGCGTTAACACAATTTACTTTTGAAGCTATGGTGTTTGCCAATAAGTTTGACAGGTTGATCAGTACTGTAATGGGAATAGAAGGCAATTTGTTGCTTAGAATAGGTGATGCCGGTATCCCCTCTAATCAGATGCAGATGGTTATGTCCGGTCATGCCAATCTGAATACAGGATCAGGTGGAGAGCTGTCTACCGGTAAATGGCATCATGTTGCTGCGGTATATGACGGTGCGACGATAAGCGTTTATCTGGACGGACAGTTGGTCAAAACTGGAAATGCTACAGGCTCGTTTAATATAAACCGAAATTTTTATCTGGGTTATTCTTATAGTAAAGACCGGTATATCGACGGCATGATGTGTGAAGCCCGCGTGTGGAGTATTCCGCGAACTCCTCAGGAACTGATCGCGTCTAAGGATTATGTGGATGCCAGGACTCCGGGTTTGTTAGCATACTGGGCTTTGGATGATAATACGGGAAATATGGCGAAGGATAAGACAGGAAACGGGTACGATGCTACTGCCACAGATCCGATTGTATGGACCCAATCTGTTATTAATTAACCTTGCTAGCTAAAAGATTAAGGATATGAAAAATTATATTATAAAAGCCATGTGTAATAGCCTTATTGTCGGGCTTGTGTTTACACTCATACTGACTTCTTGCAATAAGAATACGGTCACTTTACCAGATCCGTACGATGTGTATGCTGATATGAAAACTTCGGGATTTCTTGTCAATAGTGAAAACAATCAGAATACTGTACAATTTAATGTTATCAAGAAGAATACAGGTATCAGCATTGATAAAGATCAACTGAATCTTAATTTTAAAATTTCTGCTCCTGTAGCGATGGATATTACAGGAAAGGTTAGTGTTAATGAGACATTATTGACTTCTTATAACTCCGATCACCAGACCAGTTATCAGTTGCTCCCGGCTAACACATATGTTTTATCTGAAAATACGGCAGTTAGTATCAGTAAAGGAAATACACTATCAAACGCTGTTAGTCTTAAAATGACAAATTTAAACAGTCTTGTTTTGGGTCAAACTTACCTTTTGCCTGTCAGTTTGTCTTCTGTATCAGATGCTTCGCTTTCAGTTCATGAGAGTTTCAAGACTACATATCTGATGGTTAAAGTAGATGCAAATGAATTTCCCAATACAGATAAGCCTAACGGGATCAAGAGTGTATTGTATGTAGAGACGGGGTCCAACAGCATTTTGAATGCTGGCAGGTATGTTATGAAGAGTAGTGGCAAGCCATTTTTTGATATGGCTATTCTATTTGCCCCAAACATTGGGTGGAAAGATAAAAAACCTGTTGTCACATTGGGAAGTGCCTATGATCAGTTAAATGATACAGAGAAATACATTCGTCCGCTGCAACGTAAAGGAATCAAAGTATTGGTCAGCTTTTTAGGCGCTATGCAGAATTACAACATGGAGGAGATTGAAAAAATTAGTTTACAGATCAAGCAGATTGTTGTCCGGTACGGTCTGGATGGAATTAATTTTGACGATGAATACCAGAGCTATAACGGTATTGAAATGCCCGTGGCAAACAATTATTCTTACACGATGCTGATAAAACGTTGTAAAGAATTGATGCCGGATAAAATCGTGTCATTTTACAATATCGGCACCACGCCCCAGGTTGCAAATGGAGTCACTCCAGGAGATTATCTGGATTATGCCTGGCAGGCCTATTACGGCTCTTATTACGCACCTTCTGTACCCGGCCTGACAGATAAAAAGAAACTGGGTCCCGGTGCAGCCTGGATTCCGGCTGCCGGCGGGCAGGGAGGTAATGTTACAGATGTAAATACAGCAGAAAATATTGCAAGAAGAACGATACAGGACGGCTATGGGGTGATGGTCTTCTATGATCTCACTGCAACTGCACAGATGACATGGATGGAACGGGTGGGAAAAGCCTTGTACAACGAAGATGTAATCACAGTCGAGGATCCGTATAGATTATAATCTCTTTTTTAATCTTCAGATTCTAACTGAATAAAACTTATGTTATGAAAAGAAAAGCATATATCACTATATTAAAGAGTAGCATTTCTCTACTTTTATTATTGCCTTTGTTGTCCTCCTGTAGTAAGGACAATGTGATCAATACAAAATATCTGGAAACCTATCTGGGTCCGGACCAGTTTCAGACAGACGCGACGCTACCAACATTGAGTTTTGATTTGTATGCTGATGGCCGGGTCAATGGCGGCAATAAGCCTGCAGTACTGAGCTTTGCTAATCCTATTAAACTTTCAACATCCAGTCCGACAGATATTAATGTAAAATTGAAATTTGCCGATAAATCTTTGGTAGATGAATATAATGTTAAGAATAACACCAAATACAGCATATTACCGGAAGGAGCATGCAAGCTCCAACAAGAAAGTTTTGTTATAAAATCGGGGAAGTTAATTGCCGATACGGATTCTATTCGCCTGAATCTGGCAGATGCTGGGGTGTTAACTTCGGAGGCCACTGAATATTTGTTGCCAATTATTCTGGATGGCCTGGAAAGCAAAGACGCAGGAGCTAAAATAAATACAAATGCAATGTTTATAAAAGTTATTCCAAAAGTCTACCTGGCATCTTTAAGCGGGTTGAATATGGAGAATAACGTAATCAATATGGTATACACTACAACCTCAGAAGGGGATATTTTTGTTCCACCTTCTGACAGAACTATTCAGCTCAAACTTAATCCTAAAGCTGGCACTTCTACTGCTGTGGAAGTTGTAAGTGGAGGGGAGGCCGCTGTAAACAGCTATAATGCTGCCAACAACAAGAGCTATACATTGTTGCCTGCATCCACTTATAGTATAACATCCGGTGGAACAGCTGTATTCGAAGCCGGACAGAGTACAATTGATTTATCTGTCAAATTACTGAATAATAAACAGCTTGATGTAAAAAAACAATATTTGTTGCCTTTAACCCTAAAACAGGGTAACATCGCCTTTTCCGATAAGAAAGCGAATACAGTGATGATAGTGATCAGTGCTAAGGTGACTAATATAGACCTCAGTAGTAAGACTCCGGTTGCTGGTACTGTAGTAAATCGTAGCAACCCTGCATGGAGTATTGTTGAGGCCAGCAGACCTTATAATTCCACATATGCAGCAGCTAATGTATTGGATAACAGAAACACGACTTCCTGGTTTGCTGCAGGTGTAAATAGTTTTATAACATTAGATATGGCTCAAAGTAATACTGTTAAAGGTTTTGTGCTTATGCCTAGTTATGCATTTGGGGCTACGTACAATGCTACAGGTATAGATGTGTTTACTAGTAATGATAATGTAACGTGGACCAGTCAGGGTACATATACAGGAGACAGAGTGCTGTCATCTTCCTCTGCGACATCACCGGACAACCGTAATATTAATTTTTACACTCCTGTGTCCTGCAGATATGTCAAGTTTGTCATGAGTACGCTACCTAATTCATATGGTGGTTTCTCCGAGATAAATGCTATAAAGTAATAGTGAGATAATATTGTTTTATTGTTTAGTTAGTTAGGCTCAACCCGAAAGGGTTGAGTTTTTTTGCTTTTACAGCTTTTCGTACTGTTTACGTATCATGTGATAATATTTGCTGTTTTGTGCATTTGCCGCCAACTGATCAAAACTCGATTTGTACGCCGCAAAATCTCTGTAAAGGTATAGCTCATGGAAGACAAAAAAGGTAGTTACAGGATTTTCGTTGTTTTGTTGTATCATTTGTTTCAGATTACGTTCCATGTCAGGACTGTTATTACCAGCCTGGCTCTGCGCCTGTATCTGCTTATTCAGCTCTCCGGCCTGTGTATAGTCCGCATTATTTACCGCCTCAGCCATTTTATGCTGCAAGGAATCTACAGTGTTTTTTTTAGCCTGTTTATCGTTTTCATAGATCTTCCAATACTTCTCGGACAGCGCACAATCTTTACAACCGTTGGGCAGCAGGGACAGCGTTGGCTGTTCTGTCAATTCTATCTGTTCTCTGTCGAGCGAAGGTTGAAGAGTCACTTTATAAGTACTCTCCTGATCCGGATTCAGATATAGGTTTTTGGTGAGTATAAATTGCTCATTCAGATCTTGTTTATGCCGGCTGGACCGGTACATATGATGAGGGATATACATTCTTTGCCAGGAAATGCTTAATACATACATATCAGTAGGTAATGAGTCGAGCACCCATTCACCTGTCAGGTTGGTAAAAGAAGTACTGCGCAGCTTTTCTCCGCTGATATAGTGATAGATGTCTACTGTGCAGGAATCTATTAACGGGTTATTAAATACTAAAGTCACTTTCTGGCGATCCTGTTTGCAGCTCAGAAATGTACAGAACAACAGGAGTATGCCGGGGAATGTTAATTTTTTCATGTTGGTGAAATCAGCTTTTTTCTACAGGATCTTTACAAGTAAAGAGGGTGTTTGAAAAGGAATGAGGCAGATCTGATTTGCCTGAAAAAATGAATTTGCAATCTTAGTTATAGGACTTTAAGACTGGTTTAATTCTGTTTTTTCAGATTTGCAAAGACCGCGGCATACTTCTTCAAGACACCCTCCCTGAGGTTAATAATCTGAGGTTACAATGTTTTTATTACCGGAGGGTATAAGTAGCTGTGACAGCTTCATTCCCTTTCTGATCATATGCAACAAAATCTATGTCTACATTTGTTCCGTTTTTTCTGACTTCTTTTGCAATCAGATAATGAGTTTTGATTTTATCTTTGAAGGCTATGACATTCTGATTTGTATTTGCATTGTATGTAAACGGATAAAACGAAAATGCATTCTGTCCAAACATACAGGTGAATCTCAGTAAAGTTGTATTTGCTGACCCGGGTATCTTCTCATAATAATCCACCAAAGGAGTATACATCGGTAAAAATCCTTTCGCTGAAATATTGGTTACAAAAGGATCTCTTGCCTGATAAGCAACAACCTGTGCATCAGACCACACGCCTATACGGAATAAAAACGTTTTGCTTGGCGAGCCATCTGCATATTTGACGACAAGATCACCGTCTCTGTTGACCAATCCGGTACGGCCGGTTGCTGTGGTGAGATCAAAATAACGATCAGCGTCCGCCCAGGTCCAGTTGTCAGGTCTTTTAAACATTTTGTAAATCACACCACCTTCTTTGGTATAAACACGTCCGCTGCGGTATCCGCGGATCTCGAGTGTATCAGCAGATACCTTCACGACATTGTACACATGATCTGTAATGTCGGATGCCATTGCTCCGATACGGAAGAAAGAAGTCATTACTGATCCGGTTGTAAATGTAATCTGCGGACTGCCGATACCTGCAGAAATATTAAAGTATGCATCTGCAGGATCGGTATATCCATATACAGTCGTGATATTCACTTTATTGGTTACCGTATCAAACTTGAGGACTACCGGCGAATAGACATTGTTACTCAGGCTCGACTTGACCATCATGACCCACCCGTTTTTGGAGTTCTGGATCGTCTGTTTAAATTCTTGTGTCAGTTTGGCTGTTCTTTCCGGATTATCATCAAAGTAGGAGTTTGTAATTGTATCTTTCTCACAAGAGGAGAGTAATCCAATAACCGCCAGACCCATTATATATAATTTCTTAATCATAACGCGCTTATTAATAGTTAACTTGATATACGAGTGAGTCTAATATAGGCTGAAGTTCATGCAGATCTATTCCCATATCCAGGTACTTCTGATAAACCATTTTATATTTGGTTTCCAGCTTAGGGTTTTTACTTACGATAGTCTGAATCTCACTTTTAGGCTTCAGTGTAAGATTCTCCACCGTAGTTGCAAAATCTTCTTCCGGAGCATATCCGCCATATGGCGTGAAGAAACCATCCAGATTGGCTTGTGCAGTACTGCGGCTTCCGTAGGTGAGGCCATAGTATTCACCCTGAGAGATACGATCATAGATGTAACCGCGGCCTACCTTGTGATCGATCTGATGTGCATGTTCGTGAAATAAAGTGGAGATATGTGATCTTAACCAGCTTTTATTGGTCTTGCTGAAATTGTTAACCCCACCCATACCTAATCTGTAAAACTGCCCGTTTAGTCCTGCTCCTGCAGCTGTACCGGTAGAGGTAATGTCATTGAAGTGTACAAATCCTCCGACAATGATAAATTCTATAGGGGTCTCTCCGTTAAAGAATTTCGGAAAACGCTCTTTAAGTGTTTTTAGCCATATTTTGTCGAGCATCACTTTTGTGTATTCCAGCGCGAGGTCATATCGTGCCGGTACGAAGAATGTACTTCCCGTGATGGTACGTGGCGAAAATTCGTAAATAATCTCTACACCATATGCTTTCTGGATTGAATCTGCCAGATAATCCAGCTCATTCCATGCAGATTTCGGTTTTTTCTCTTTTTTTGTGAAATAATCAGTCGTTTCGTCGATCTGATCTATTTTGGTACTGTCTTTAGCACAACCTGCAAAGGTTAGCAAGGCAAACAGTATCAGCACTGTTATCGTATTTTTCATAATTATCTCGGATTTAATTGATTCTCTAATGAAGGATTACCCACACGCGCATTGATCGGGATCTGTATAGCCGTTCTTTTGTCATTAGGTTCAAGTACGACATCCGGTGTGGCTGATGTCCTGACCAGACGATGTTCTATACGCAGACCCAAACGTTTGATATCATACCATCTGAAACCCTGTCCGATTAGCTCCATGCGTCTTTCTTTCAATACAGTTGCCAGAGCATTATCGGTAGTCGATGGAGTTGGCAAAGCCGTATAAGGTGTGATTCTCTCCTTACGGATGGCTTCGATATCCTGCATCGCTTTTGTGATATTAGGACTTGCTATCCTGAGATAAGCCTCAGCTCTGTTTAACAAAACTTCTTCCATCGTAAAGCAATCGTATCTTGAGGCTGCTGCATTCGGATTATTGGGTTGATTGGCATATTTTACGACCAACGCCACACTGTCTATAACGGTACCTCCTGAACTGAAAGACTGGAACCGAAGATCCGAATTAGGCGTGCTGTAGAAGATTTCATGTGCGAGGTAAAATCCACACAGACGATACCCGATAGGACGACACAGAAACTGGCTGCTCTGTGCAGTCAGCAACAGGTTGGGGTGAATGCTGGGATTCATAATCTCCTGTGCCCAGTACTGCTCACTTGTGGTTCTTTTGCGGTTTACGTCATCACTCATCTTGCGTACAATTACACCTTTTTCAGCTACAGCCAGGTCGCTGTATTTGATGACATCATCCCAATTACCTTTGTATAGACTGACTCTGGAAAAGAATGCGTATATGCTGGCCATCGAGAAACGATACGGTGTGTTCGGCATAAATTCGCGTCCTTCTTTTAATAAAGCAAGGCCTTCATTCATGTCTTTTTCAATCTGATCGTACACTTGTTTTACTGTCGCGCGGTCAAACAGAGGCCGATTAGCTTTAGGTACTTCCAATACCAGCGGTACACCCAGATCTGTGGCTGAGGTCGCCGTATTGTAATGCATGCCAAAGAGATTAACTAATGAAAAATAGGCATAGGACCGGATCATCAAAGCTTCTCCCTTGATCGCTTTCTTTTGTGTCTCGTCTCCGGATGCTTTAGCTAATTCTTCTATTACCGAGTTCGCATCGTATATCTTTTTGTAATAATGTGCATATGCAGCTCCGGGCGATGCGATATTTGTCTCCTCATATTCATCTTTCCAGAGATACAGCGGGATATAGCGTGCTCCCATATTTGCCTGCATTGTATTGGCATAGTGATGGTAATTGTCTGTTAATATTTCTGTGAACATATCCTGACGTTCGGGATATGCATTCACCAGTACATCTTCGAGGATATCAAGCCCTTGTGTCAGGTCCAGCCTGTTGTCGTAAGGCTCATCCAGGAATTTTGAACATGAAGTAGAAAATCCTGCGGAGATTACTGTTAGTAAAAGTATGATATAAGCTCTCATAGTTTGTTCAATTAAAAACCTACGGTTAATCTTAGTGAGTATGATCTTGGATTAGGCAGAGATGTACCACCTGTCAATAATAATTCAGGATCCACACCTCTCAGTTTGTCACTGGCTTTGTAATACAGATTATTTCCTGAAAGAATGATACGTGCATTTTTTACAAAAGGATATTTCTTGTTGATAAGACGCCCTAATTCGTATGAAACCATTACTTCATTAAGACGGATTACGCTGGCATCTGCAACCCTGAAATTACTTCTGTTATACGCTACTTCATCAATATTGGAAACTGTACCAAGATATGTCCGTTGTATGGTACTCAACAGTCCGGGTACATTGGTGTAGTTTTCATCTCCGATAGTTTGCCAGCGATAATTAAGATCTGCCGATTTGGAACCGCTGTCATCATAAGAACGCGCGGCTATAGGAGACATAAAGACTTTGTGACCGTAAGCATAGGTAATAAATATGCGGAATTCAAATCCCTTATACTGCAACGAGTTGGAAAGTGATCCTGTACCCAATGGTTGTCTTGTCCCCATATATTCGATCAGCGAACGATCTTTTTCACTGGCAATAATACCGGTTACACGCTGATCGCCTTTCCAGAATGTAGGACGGCCATCTTCATTCAGTCCTGCAAAGCGGAAAGCATACAGACCTTCATAAGGTCTTCCGTTAAGCGGATAGCCGTTAGAGCGCGTGATCTGTGTCAATAATGAAGACTCCAGTTCTCCGCCGATGACATTATTCTTTACATAACCATATATAAAGTTGGCATCCCATTTCAGATCTTCTTTGTTCAGGATATTTTTGATTCCTATAGTCAAATCTACTCCGCGGTTAGTCATACTGGCGAAGTTGACGGTTTTGGTCTCAAATCCTTCTTCCTGCGCCACGTTGATCGTTGCAATCAGATCTTTGTTTTTACGGTCATAATATTCCCCGACAAAAGTAAGTTTGTCAAATAAACCAAATTCTAAACCCACGTTTTTGATATAATCTTTCTCCCAGTTAAGGTTGTATAATTCTGGTGAAGATACATTCACACCGATATCACTATTTTGAGCATCCAGTCTGGTTTTGTTGATGAATGCTGCACTTCTCAATGGAGAGGATTGGTAAGCATTACCGCGTAATGCATAACTACCACGTAATTTTAAATAATCTACAGTCTCGCTGATTGCTCCTTTTTTGAAGAAATCTTCACGATCAATATTCCATGAAACACCGACACTGTAGTTTGGTAAAAATTTGGATCGGGTCATACGGCCAAACATATTGCTGGCATCCATACGTCCTCCGGCTTCTATATTATATCTTTCCAGAAATGAATATTGTACATTGGCGTAATAGCCTGTTCTGTTTTCGTTTTCGAAAGATTCGATGTAGACACGGTCGTCCGTGTTTACGGAATGGATCATCGCCAGCTTACTTGGTGAGATAATCTTTCCTCCATAGTACAGATAGCCTATTCCTTTGGTATACTGACGGTCTATACGGTCACTGCTGATCTCCATACCAGCCAATGCGTCCACTGCGTGTTTGGACCATTTCTTATTGAAGTTCAACTGATTTCTGATGTACAGATTTTTACCCCAGTTAGAGCGTGCATACAGAAAGCCTCCGCGTGGCAGGATAGTCTCTTTGTATCCGTTAGGATCTGCAGGATCCTGATACAGCAGGGTGTTCTGTCCACGTAATACATCATTATAATCGACACGGTAAGCATTTGCCACATTAGATCTTTCTGTGACCGTATGGTCATAGCTGTTGTTTGTTTTTCGCAATGATAGTGTAAGGTCATAGCGTAATGCCTTGGTGATCTGATAAGATGGTCTGATATTCAGTTTGATATCCTGAGACTTGACTTGTGTGAAGTTTTCTTTTAACTCTTCAATAATATTGAAAGGAGCCAGATTTTCAGTGTAATACTTGTATGATCCGTCCTCGTTGTACGGATACATGGTTCGGCTGGTATTCATCGCGTACAGGAACGGATTGATCTCAAATTGTCTGGAGATATCTGAATATGTAGTTGTACTGTTGTATGTTCCGGGCGTGAACTGATCACGGTATGACCAGTTGAGGTTGACGTCCAGTTTCAATTTGCTTGTGATGTTAAATACATTACGTGCGTCTACTGTAAAACGATCCATATTATAGCCGATAGCTTGTCCGTCATCATGTGCATAACTACCGGACAGGTAATAGGTATTCTTATCAGATCCTCCGTTGAAAGAAAGCGAGTGTTCCTGTACCACATTATTCCGGAATAACACATCAAACCAATCCGTATTGGCCATAGTTGATTTATTCAGTTCGGCATAAGCCTGATCCAGGTTGATATTTCTAAGCGCCAGTTGTTTGTATGTCTCCGTATAAGCTCCTGTATAGGTAGGCCAGTTGGCATTGGACAGATACCCCATATCATACATCTGCTTGTATAACCCCATTTCTTCCTGTGAATTCATCAGGTTGAAATTTTTGATATTTGGTTTGATACCCAGCGATAGTGCTGTAGAAAAGTTAATGTTTCGCTGATTGTATGCTCCTGATTTAGTGGTAATGGAGATAACTCCGTTTGCGGCTCTTGTACCGTACAAAGCTGTTGCTGCCCCATCTTTCAGGATCACGATATCTTCTATATCCTGCGCATTCAGTCCTGCAATTGCGGATCCTAATACTGAAGCCGGATCTCCTGAATACAACTGGCTTACCGCTACATTGGAAGGGGAGGTGATCGGTACGCCGTTGATGACATAGAGCGGTTCCTGATTGGCACTGATGGAAGAATTACCACGAATCCTTATTTTAGGTGTAGACCCGAAAGTTCCGGAAGTATTCTGTACACTCACACCCGCTGCTGCTCCCTGTAACATTCTGGAAACGTCAATAGCACCGGAGCGGTCAATCACATTTTTGTCAACCTGACTCACCGAACCTGTAAACTTGCGTTTATCCAGTTTCTGGAAACCTGTAACAACGACTTCATCCATACCTATGTCCGATGGAGTAAGAGAAACATTGAGTACATTGTCTGTGACCTTACGACGTATGGTTCCGAATCCCAACAGGTTGAATTGAAGCGTAGCATTGTTATTTCTCAAGGTTAACCTGTATGCCCCATCATTGTTTGTAGCTGTAGAATTGTTGGTTTCCAATTCGGTTACCGTCACGCCGGAAAGAGGTTGCCCTCTCTGATCCACGACTCTTCCCGTGATCACCTTTTGCTGCACCATCGCATTGGGACTGGCGATCGCTACTGATTCTTTGGCTTTTACCGTTATGATTTTATCCGTAATGACAAAATCAAAAGGTTGATTCTGGAAAATCAAGGCCAGTGCATCGTTGATATTTTCATTGGCGACAGCCACAGATACTGGTTTGGAGATTTTTACGAAATGGGAGTTAAACAGGAAGTTATACCCGCTTTGCCGCTGGATCTCTTTCAGTACATTAATAAGTTGCTCATTCCTTACTTTTAGGTTGATGTTTTGCCCGAAGGTATGGGCATTTACATGAAACATGAAGGCGAACAATAGCAATGGAATTAGTTTCATGGCTAGAATAACGCTTTTGGAAATTCTGCATTCATGTATCCGGTTTTTCACAACTATGCAAAACCTGGATATAAATGCATAGACTTTTTCTTTCATAAGATTTGGTTGCGTACAGATACGGCGTACTACAGCAGTTTGGTCAACTCACTGATTTACGTATATTTGTACAGGTTGGTTTAAAAAATAGTTTGTTACTTTCTTAGGCCAATTAGGTATATATGACCGCATATGACTGGGGATGGTGCGAACATCTCCAGTTTTTTATCTCTTTAGGTCTAGTGTTTAACCATTATCCTCCTTTCCTCGATTTTAAATTTGTAACTTGTATTCATCTGTATGACATCCAGCAGATCTGATAACATCACATCTCTGGAAATAGAACCGGACAACGGCTCGTCTTTGAAATTCTTGTCAGCAAATACAAACTCTACATTGTACCATCGTTCTATTTCTGAGATTACAGAGAGGAGAGAAGTGTTGTTAAAAACAAATTTGCCGTCTTTCCAGGCGCTGATCTCTTCTACATTGACATGACGGACGGTAATCACATCTCTGGCCAGTGCCTGCTCACCCGGATGCAGGATCATACTGGTCTTGTCGGGGAGTGTGACGCTGACTTTTCCCTCAACCAATGTGGTTTTGACTCCCTTTTTTGTATCGTAGGTGTTGATATTGAATGTTGTTCCCAGTACTTCCACGTCCTGTCCTTCTGTATGGACAATAAAAGGTTGTCTGGAATTCTTAACCACTTCAAAA
This sequence comes from Sphingobacterium spiritivorum ATCC 33861, assembly GCF_000143765.1. GTDB lineage: Bacteria > Bacteroidota > Bacteroidia > Sphingobacteriales > Sphingobacteriaceae > Sphingobacterium > Sphingobacterium spiritivorum. Next base: position 845,780 of record NZ_GL379770.1, read on the forward strand.
AATCCTTCGCCGACTAACGTTACTTCACGTTTATCACCGCGGAATGTGACCGGATACCGGATCGAAGACATGGCGTTAAGGTGTACTTTGGAGCCGTCAGGCAGAACAACCATCGTATAGGCCGCTTTAGATGTTTCGATTATATTGGTTTTGGTTTCTATCTCGTGTTGATTGTCGTACTCATAAGAGATCTGACCATCTTTGCTTTTTACAATGCGGAATCCTTTCTCTTCATAGATCACGCCCGTTACGGCGGTATCGAGATTTATTTTTTTACCATTCTCAAAAGTCAATGTAGCAGCAGATACAGCGGGGTGCACGTCATTGGACTTTTGTACAAGGCCGGGATGGATATCTGCCGTTTCAGGCCTGTTTAAAAAGAAGAGTCCGCAAACAAGGAGAATGCTGGCTGCTGCAGCGATCCAGCTCCATGTACGAAATATACCTGTTGAGGGTTTGCTGGCATCGGAGGATATGCTTGCTACAGATTTATCTGCTATAGTAGAATTGATCTTGCCGTAAATCCGGAGTAGTCTCTGGTCAATCAGTTCATCTGCCAGGTCTGTATCCGCATCGACAGAACCGAGTTCCTGCTGTACAATTTTTTTCAGTTCATCATTACTAAGCTCAGAAAGTTGGAGAAATAAGATTTCGTATTCCTCTTTATCTATCCTTTTTGTAAGATATTTTTTCAGTAATAGGCTAAGCTCAGTTGTATTTTTCATGAATTGTCGGCTTTTGGACGCGGTTCTGATATGAATACGTTCAAAAACAAAAAACTCACTATTCGAAAAGTGAAAAAAAGTAAAAAAAATTAAAAATCTTTGAAAATCATTAAAATCAGAGCTGATTTTAAGGTGTTCTCATGTTCTATAGCATATTTTTTAAGAAATTTCATAGCAATCACGAGCTGATTACTGATCGTTGAATACGAAATATTCAACTCTTCACTGACTTCTTTATATGATTTACCTTCTATCTTACATAATCGAAAGATCAGTTTTCGCTGTGGAGGCATTTGTTCAATCGCCTGCTCCAGGATATTCAGATTTTCCTTGTAGATATAGTCTTCATCCGGAGAAGTGCTGTACTCCATAAAATTGTCCCACAGTTCTTTCTGTAACTTTTTGTCCCGTGTTAATTTTCTGAATACATCTATTGCCATATGATCTGCCATACGGAGAATATAGGCCGAGAAAGGTTTGTCTGCATCTATGGTTTCGCGCATATCCCAGATTTTGATAAAGAGACTCTGAAGGATTTCATCTGCGGTTTCCTGATCTTTGAGGAGGAAAAGAAGTCGTTTGTAGATGATTTTCGAATATCGTTTGTAGATATGTTCAAATGCTTGTGCACTTCCTCCTGAAAACTGGAGAATGATTTCTTTATTTAAATCTGTTGCAGTCATTTGACGAAAACGAGTATAGTATTTTTTAGTGTCAGGTTAATTATCGGATGTAAGCCTTTTATAAAATTGCCATCATATAGTCAGTTATAAGACATCAGATATACAAACATTAAGTAAAGGTCATAACAGGCCTGTGAATTTTTGCTTATACTGTAAATATAAACCTTTTTGAGCATATCTGTATAGTCTCCGGTTCAATGAAGCATAAAAAAATAAGAAAGAAGGCCGGAATGCTGTAATTAAAGAGAAGAGTGGGGAGAACCTGTGTTACTCAAAAGTTGAAATTTATCTTTCAGGTAACAAGTAAAACAGCTACCCGGCAGGATAGCTGTTTACATTTTTGCAAGAGATTATAAAGTCGCCATGTCAATAACAAAACGATACCTTACATCTCCTTTGATCATGCGGTCATAAGCCGTCTGAATATCTTTGATATCAATAAGTTCAATATCCGATACAATTTGATGCTCTGCGCAGAAATCTAACATTTCCTGAGTCTCAGCAATGCCTCCGATTCCGGATCCGGCAACGCTTTTGCGGCCGTCAATAAATGCAAAAGCCGGTATTTTGTGCGCCTCAGGTGGTACACCAACGATGATATGCACACCATTTGTTCTCAAAAGAGACATATACATGGCCATATCATGTTCGGCACTAACAGTATCCAGGATAAAATCAAATGAATTTTTTGCCTTTGCCACTTGTTCCGGATCCGTAGTGACTACGAAATGATGTGCTCCCAATTTGCGGGCATCGGCTTCTTTATTCGGAGAAGTACTGAGTACCGTTACTTCAGCGCCGAATGCGACTCCAAATTTAACAGCCATATGTCCCAGTCCACCCAGTCCCAATACAGCCAGCTTGTGTCCTTTGCCTACTTTCCAATGTCTTAACGGAGAATAGGTGGTAATGCCGGCGCATAATAGAGGTGCTGTAGCAGCAAGAGAAAGAGATGCAGGCACATGTAATACGAAATCTTCATTGACAACTATCGTATTGGAATATCCACCATAAGTAGGGGCTCCGTCTGTATACTTGTTGACACCGTTATAGGTCTGTATATTTCCGTTGTCGCAATACTGCTCCAGTCCTTCCTGGCAGTTAGGGCAGGTTCTGCAGGAATCAACCATACATCCTGTTCCGGCCAGATCACCTACTTTGAAACGGGTCACATGCTCACCTACTTTGATGACTTTACCTACAATTTCGTGTCCCGGAACCATCGGGAATATTCCCGGAAACCAATCGTTGCGTATCTGATGAAGATCTGAATGACAGACTCCACAGTACTGAATGTCAAATTGTACATCATGGGGACCTACTTCACGACGCTCAAATTCCCATTCGGCCAAATCCGAAGTCGGAGTTTGCGCTGCGTATCCTTTTGTTGTAATCATAGTATATTGTTTGTTTTTTAAAGCTAACATGAATGTACAGCTTTTGTTTTATGCCGGAAGATATGTTTGTGTTTATTTTTTGTAATAAAATTGTGTGTCAGATCCGGAATGTGTATCCGGAACACAGAGGGTATGCGTATACACTGACGTTTGATTAGTCACTTACTTTATTTACGGATTCATTTGGGATATTATAAGAGATAGTACTATCTTTAGTACAGCATTTTATAAACCTGGCTGATTTTGATCAAATACTTTGGGCTTTATCCTTATTTTACACATATTTAAAATAAAAGATATACAGGCTTAACATCATTTGTTCAAATTAGCGACTTAATTCAACCCATGAAATCCCAACAGCGAAGTAATGTCCTGGTCTAATTTTATACATGGTGATGCAAAGGCATTTGAATCTATCTATCAGCAATATATAGATGATCTGTTTGCCTTTGGCCTCAAGTTTCATGCAGATCGGGAAACTGTGCTGGACTGTATACACGACTTATTTCTGGATCTCTATGACAATCCGCGTATTGCGAAGGATGTAGAAGTTAAGTATTACCTGTTCTCAGCGTTGAGAAGAAGAATTCTCAAACGTAAGAAAGCAGATGTATATGAACCGCTGGAGAGTCTTCCGGAAAATGTATGGGCAATAGGTTCACATGAACTGGATCTTATTCTGAAGGAAAATCAGGATATCAATGTGCAGAAGGTCAAACAGGAAATAGATAAGCTACCCAAGCGTCAGAAAGAAGTATTGTATCTTAAGTACTATATGGAATTTTCCTATGAGGAGATTGCCAGCATTATGAATGTCAGTGTGGAATCCTGTCGTACATTATCTTACAGGGCATTCCGGGTGCTCAAATCTCATATGGGGCCTTTGGAATATATGTCAGCCCTGATTTATATTTTTTTAAAATAGATTTTCGGAAACTGAATATTACTACAACACAAATTTATATCAAAATAATCAATGGTAAAGTTGGTAATATTGTAAATTAAATAAGGTATCGCATAAATTTAAAAGTATGGAGAATGCCCTTGCTGCACAATTATAAGTTCAATACTGTAAGAGAAACTCATACTATAGGCATATGCTATTTTTTGTACTTTAGCTATTTATAAAAGTTAAACCTGAAATCAGTTGCACAATATCAAGCATATTTGGTATTATTGGCAAAATTTTATGAGGGTTATAAACAAGGTAGTGACCATTTTGTAAAGAAATTACCTGAAAAGATGAAATTGATTGATTATAAAAATAATGAAAAATAAGATAGGGTTTAACCTGGTTTTCGCATTAATTGCTTTTCCGATTGGATTAGCATTACTTCGTGAATTTGATTTCCAGACTTTTACATTTAAAAAAACGGCATTAGGTATTCTTTATCTTATTACATTTATAGCTTGTGTGTTTTTTATGCTAAGGAAAAATAAAATTGATGGTACTAACTGAAATTCATTAACAAGCGTATTATTAATTACTCTTACCAAATCGTTATCAGATTTGTTTAAAAATTTTAAAATAAAATGTCTATGCCGCTGTACTTTTTTGCTCTTTGTATATAAAGGGGAAATATAGCATTTGGAAAAGCATAGAAACCAATTAAAAAAAATATTTGATCTGCCGGAAAATGAACAGCTGACAGATCCGGAAAGAGCAGAACTGATGGCCTCTGTAATCCGTCGCGGACGGCAAAAGAGACATCGTTCCATATACCTGATGCTCACTGCAGCCTGTGTCTTATTAATCGGATCACTTTTTATTTTCTACCCCCGGGCGGACGATACCTCATTCGACCTTTCTAGGGTTGCGGAATTTAATCAGAAGCGATTTGAGTCTACCGATCAGACTCAGATTGTCAAATCTAAAATTTTCATTTCACCCATTACCAATGATCCCGGTCTGCTGTCCGGAGATGTTTCCTATGCAGCGGATAGTATGCTGGATTTGTCTGACGAGTCAGCCGCTTCTTATACTACGATATATGTTCCGAACGGACACCGGCAGGAAGTGACATTGACAGATGGTACCAGGGTCTGGCTGAATGCAGGGTCTTACCTCACAATGGACAAAAATATGAGGGGCAAAGAGCGTAGGGTTTACCTTAACGGAGAAGCCTATTTTGATGTGACACATACCGGGAAGCCATTTTTTGTACAGATGAAAGCGCATACGGTAGAGGTCGTAGGTACTTCATTTAATATCAATAGCTATGAACGTGATCAGCAGACTACTGTGGAGCTGATCACGGGAAAAGTATTGTTTCATAGTAATAGCAAAGGTTTTGAGAAAATAGCAATGAGTCCCGGACAGCGTATTGCTGCTTATGAGAATCCAGGCAGGGTGGTGATTGATAAGTCGGGCGTGGCGCAGGATATTCTGTGGACCAAAAAGCAAATATCATTGAATAAGATCAGACTTCAGGATCTCTTCCGGAAAATAGAACGTCTGTATAATGTATCTATAGATGCTGATCCTGCACTGGATAATATAGATCTTTCCTACTCGGGGCGTCTGGATTTGCGGGAAGATGTTGTCGCTGTACTGAAGAATATATACGAACTCAGAGATTATCAGATAATATTAAAAGAAAAGGAGGTGACTATAAGAAAACCTAAATCTACTAAATAAGAAGAATAAGGAGGAGCTGCTACTCCCCCTTATCACATTTATTGATCTTAAACAGTTAAAATCGTACTAAAATTATGAAAAAAAAGCAATCCTGGCAACAAATGGCCGGGTGGAGGCATTTTGATGTCAAATTCTACTATTATATGAAAGTTACCTCCCTATTGACTACTTTACTTTTTATGACATTTGCCGCCAATGCCTATTCACAGCGGGTGTCTTTAAAACTAAGTAATGTTACCTTTAAAGTCTTTCTGCAATCTATTCAGGATCAGACTAATGTAGCATTACTCTACAACGATCACCTTATCGAAAATAAGCGGATATCTGTACAGGCGAATCAGGTGGAATTGCGTGAACTTCTGAAACGGGAGCTGCCGAAATACGGTCTGGATTATACTATCAGTGGTAATCAGATTACGCTGGTTCCGTCTGCTGTAAGCCGCACCGTAGCAATAGAAACCCGGCCGCAGGAATTGATCCGGATCAAAGGCCGTGTATTTAACAGCGGAGAACCTCCGCAGGCGCTTTCGTCCGTCTCTGTCGCTGTACTGGGCGGAAGTCAAGGTGTGCATACCGATGAAGGTGGATATTATGAACTGGAAGTGCCTAAAGGTGCGACCTTAGTTTTCAGTATGGTGGGATACCATAGCAAACAGGTTCCTGTCAACAAGACTGAAAATAACCTGACCATTTCTCTGCTGGAGAATGTTTCGGATCTGGAAGAGGTCGTTGTCGTGGGGATGACCGAAATGCAGCGTAAACACATTGCAAGTTCTGTAGCCAGTCTGGATATCAAGTCCAGTATTGAAGGCAAGCCTATTACCAATCTTTCCCAATCATTGCAGGGTGGAGTGACCGGTTTACAGGTACAACAGGGATCCGGTCTTCCGGGAGGAGATGCCGCCAGTATAAAGATCAGGGGGATCTCTACGTTAAATAATTCCGATCCGCTGGTGTTGGTCGATGGGGTACCTATGGATATGAACCATATCGATCCGGTGACGATTGAAAGTGTAACTATTCTGAAAGATGCAGCAGCTGCGGCTATATATGGAGCGAGAGCAGCGAATGGTGTGATTCTGGTGACCACCAAACGGGGTAAAGCCGGTCAGATCAATATTTTATATGACGGATACCTGGGCATGCAGACACCAACGATACTGCCTGAATTCGTAGATGCCCCGACTTATATGCGTATGTATAACTATGCACAGGTGGCTTCAGGCGGACAGGTATTTTATTCTGACGATCAGATTGCGAAGACAGAAGCCGGAGATGATCCGGTCAATTATCCGAATACCAACTGGACAAAGGAACTGATCGATGAGTACTCGCCTTTGACATCACATTCGCTATCGGTTAGCGGAGGGAATGATGTGGCGCGATTTGCAGTAACGGGTAATTATATGAATCAGCAGGGAATGATCCCGCAGAACAAGATGGACCGCTTTAATATACGTGCCAATACCTCGGTATCCTTGTCCAAAAGATTTTTAATTAATCTGGATGTATTGGGGATCCGCCGGAATACGATGTATCCTAACCGACCCATTTCGAACGGGGGCAGCCGTTTGCTGGATGATCTGTACCGGCTTCCGCCTACAGTCTTGCCTAAATATCCTCAGGAAGAAGGCTGGCCGACAATTTACGGACGCTATGCAGATATTGTCAATCCGATTGCGTATTCTGAAGTAGGGGGAAGTATAGGATACCAGTATGATCAGGCTACGATCAATCTTCAGCCCAAATGGTCTATTACTAATGATTTGAATATCAGGGGACAATTCAGCTACCGGCTCAACAGTGATGTATATAAGCAAAACAGGGATAATTATTATTTCTTTGATTACTATACCAAGCAACTTGTACAGACCTGGGCTGTTCAGCGTGATGCGTATTCTGAAGTACGGGATACCTATTACTACCTCAGTGGTGCTGTAGATTACAGTAAGAATTTTGGTAAACACAATCTTTTTGCGATGGGTGGTTTTTCAATGGAAAAATTCAACAATGGATACTGGAATTCTTCAGCTCTGGTATCTTCTTATGCAAAGGTCAACTATGCTTATGCAGATCGCTATCTGCTGGAAGCCTCTTTCCGTGCAGACGGCTCATCCAAATTCGGCCCTAATAATAAATACGGATATTTTCCCTCTGTTGCATTTGGCTGGAATGTGCACAATGAATCTTTCTTTAATGTAGAGGCGATCAGCAATTTTAAAATCAGAGCATCGTATGGTCAGCTTGGGAATGAGAATATAGGATTGTACCGCTATCAGAATCTGATCAATACCAGCAACGGTACAGAGAGTGTATGGGGTAATCCGGATATTTCGTGGGAGAAAGTGAATATTCTGGATATAGGATTGGATATGGCTTTGTTTCAGAATAAACTAAGCCTGACTTTTGATTACTACGATAAGAAGACTTCAGATGTTATTCTGTATCCTTCCGTAGCCCCTTCGGGCGCCATAGGTTCTGCTCCGTTGAATGCCGGTGAGGTGACCAACAAAGGTGTGGAACTTTCATTGAATTATAATGGTAAGCTAAGTCAGGATTTTGACTTTTCAGTCCGTCCTGGTATTACGTACAATAAAAATAAGATCACTGATCTGCTTGGCGGACCTTATATCAGTGGTATAGAGATCAATGAAAAAGGATCCAGTATCAAAAGTTACTACGGTTATGCTTCCAACGGAATTCTGCAGTATTCGGATTTTGAAGCAGACAAGACGACAGCCAAAGTACCGGTTGTAGCCGGGCAGGGGCCCGGAGATATCAAGTATATCGATCTTAACGGTGACGGTATCATCGATGAGAATGATCAGCAGATCATAGGTGATCCTACACCGCGTATCAATTATTTTGCAAATTTTAATTTCCGGTATAAAAATCTGGATCTGGAATTTCTGCTTCAGGGTACCGGTGATCATGATTATTCGGGTAATCTGGGAGGAAAATCTGCAGGATACTTATGGCATCCTCTTAATATGAGTGCTTCCGGAGGGGTTCCTACAACGTACAGAGCTGCCAATACCTGGCGTGAAAATAATCAGGACGCCATCTTTCCACGCTTACTGGCCAATCCGGCTACGAATGTATTGCGAAGTGATTTCTGGTTGTTCAATGCACGGTATATGCGTGTCAAATTTATCCAATTAGGCTACAGGCTCAATCCTGCTTTTATGAATAAGTATGGTATCAAATCCAGCCGTATCTATATGAACGTGCAGAACCCGTTTATTTTTACCGATGTGAAAATGGCGGATCCCGAATCTCAGGGTGGTTCTTATACCTATGCTATTATGAAAACATTTTCTCTGGGTCTAACTGTTAATTTTTAATCTGAAAACCTGAAATGAAAAATAATATTAAATATTTAGTTTACAGTATGTTGTCTCTGTCTTTGCTGCAGACTTCATGCGAAAGTTTTCTGACCATTGATAGCCCCACAGGTGTGACGGATGAGCAGTGGTGGAATACGGAAACGGATGCGTACAATGCGATAGCTTCTGTATATGTCGGTATCCCGGGAGGTTCGTCCGGACGTAATATTATGTACTATGCCGGCCTGACAGATGAAGCGGTGCACCGTGGAGATTTTAAAGGAGACTACGACAGTTTTACCCGTGGACTGGCAACCAGCAGATGGGGAGTTGCCAATTCCATCTGGCAGGATGATTACATCTGTGTGAGAAGAGCAAACCGATTTCTTGAAAATGTAGACCGTGTATATATGGACGCTACGTTGAAAGATAGAATGAAACTGGAAGCAAGAGCGCTGAGAGCTTATTATCATATGGAACTGATGCTGCTATTCGGGGATATTCCGTTACTGGAGCGTTCGCTCACTCCCGAAGAAAATACACAACCCCGCACGGCGGAGCAAAAGGTCTATGAATTTGTTGTCAGTGAACTGAAATACTGTGCAGAAAATTTGCCTTCCTCTTATGTCAATGCGGATCGCTGGCGTATGACCAGTGGTGTCTGCTGGTCGCTGTTATCCCGATTGGGACTGATCAAAAAAGATTTTGAACTCGCAAAGACAGCATCCAAAAAAGTAATAGAGTCCGGGGTTTACAAACTGTGGGTCAATAATACAAACCGATCGGCGAGCTATAGCGAATTATTTAGCTATGCGGGCGAACTTAATGATGAACGTATATTCTTTAAGGAGAACGGATGCAGCAATGCATGGACTACATTTGCGCCTTTCGGTATAGGTGGTGAGACCTATCTGTCACCTACCAATAAAGTGATAGATAACTACGAAACCAGACAAGGAAAGACTATTCAGGAACTGGGACGCGATTCTATGCTGGTCTATCAGAAGAATCCGAATTTTAATAATAACAGAGATCCGAGGTTGCGTGCTTCGGTATTTGTACCGTATGAAAGTTTTCAGGGACAGTATACGTTAGATCCGTTTTATAATCCCAGTGATAAGATAGGGGAGACCAAGTCTACCGCTACAGGGTTCTGGATTAAGAAATATGTGGACGCCCGCGACAGACAGTCTAAGAGTGGCAGTCTGGATTTTATGATCATTCGCTATGCTGAAATTTTATTGAATTACTCCGAAGCGCTTATTGAATCTGGTGAATGGAATCATGCTGATGTTACCAGATACATCAATGAAGTGCGCTCCAGAGCAGCTATGCCTGCGATCAATACGGGACTTTATAATTCGCAGGCCAGGATGAGAGAGCTTATCCGAAGGGAGAGACAGGCAGAGCTTGCATTTGAAGGGGGGCGCTATTTTGATATCCGAAGATGGGGCATTGATACTGAAGTGCTGAACGGTGAGGTGTACGGAGCGACCAACCCTACTACCGGAGAGCTGGTAAAAGTCCAGACCCGCAAGTATAACCGATCCCGCGAAGGACTGTGGCCGATCCCGGAAAATGAAATTATTGCTAATCCTAATATAGTTCAAAATCCAAATTATTAATATGAAAAGCAACACGATATTATATGGCTTACTTAGCCTTTTTATATTAGTCTCTCTTTCTTCCTGTCGTAAGTCCTACAGTGCAGGAGACTGGGATATTCTTCCGGAAAAAGAAACCCCTAATCCTGTAGATTCGGGAAGTAATGCACCGACAAAAACATTGAAAGTGATGTCTGTCAATATGCGTCTCAGTACGATTCCTGACTTTGCGACCATGATCACCTATATTAAAGAGTATAATCCGGATCTGTTGTTTCTGAGACAGATAGATAGTGCAACGACACGGGTAGAGAAGGTCAACAGGCCTCAGGTTATGGCAGATTCATTGGGTATGGAAGTGTTTTTCAAAAAGAACTTTGATTACCAGACCGGAGGGTTCGGGAATGCAGTTCTTTCCAAATTTCCCATCAAAGAAAAGGTTGCACAAATCCTGAGACGTGAAGATGGAAATACGGCGGAACTGCGTAGTGCGGTGATGATCCGTGTAGAAGTAGAGAAAGGTCATGATGTTTATTTTGCAGGCACAGAGCTGGATCCTTCTGTCGTGAACAACAGAAATCTGCAGGTAATAGATCTCCTGAATATGACAGAAAAGATTACCGAACCTGTGATTCTGGTGGGTAATTTTAATGAGCAGGAGAGTGCGAACGGGCAAGTGCTTAGCTACTTAAAAGGCTCATTTACTTTTGCCTGTCTGGGTGCAGGCTGTCCGATGAATTCACCGAAAGCCAGCCCTACCGGTATATATGATTATATCACTTTCAAAGGTGCGGGTGGGAAACTGGCTTTGTCCAATTATCTGGCCTTTCCGAAATCTGCAAATACTTTTCTGCCGATGACAGCTTCTTTTAAACTAAAAATCGAACAATAATTATGAATAAACTTAAAATTTTGATGCTTACCTGTTTTGTAAGTATAGCATCACTGGCCTGTTCCAGCGATAAGAAGGAAATCCCGGAGCCGAAAACAGAAAAAAGTAAACTGACGGTTATCACGTATAATATCCATCATGGAGCACCGGAAAACTCGGAGGTTGTCAATCTGGAAAATATTGCAAACACGATCAAACAGAAAAATCCGGATCTCGTTGCTTTACAGGAGGTGGATGTCAATGTGCCTCGTTCAGGTAAAGTAGACCAGGCAAAGAAATTAGCCGAGCTATTGAATATGAACTATTACTTCTCTAAATCATTAGATTATAACGGAGGAGAATATGGAGTTGCTATATTGAGTAAATTTCCGATCTCGAACACAAGAAGACTGGAACTTCCTATGCCTGTTGCCGGAGAGAAAAGAACCGTGGCAATGGCAACAATAGATCTGGGAAATGGAAAAACACTGGAGTTTGCGTCTACTCATCTGGATCTGAATGTTCCTAATCGTACCGCACAGGCAACTTTTCTCAATGAACTGAGTGTGCAGCTCAATAAACCGATTATGATTGGCGGAGATTATAACGCTGAAAGTAATTCGGTAGAATTGACCGAATTGCGTAAACAATATACCTTGTCCTGTGTCAATGGTTGTCCCAATTCTTTTCCTGTGCGTAATCCGACAAAGGCAATAGATTTTGTTGCGTCTAATAAGCTTGCTGTTCAGCAATATAGTTTGTTGTCAGCAGTTGCACTTACAGGGAGTTATGCTTCAGATCACCTTCCTGTAGTGGCGATATACAATTACTAAGACAAGGAGACAATTATTCCTTATTATATTAAAAAAAAGCCAGAGTTTGTTGAAGAACAAACTCTGTTTTATTTTGCCTGATCATAGCGTTCCCTTCACAATATCCCTATTCTTTTGATCTGTTGCATATGTCTTTCATTGTGGTAGATCAGTATTCTGAAAGTGTCTCCCAGTCTGATCTTAATCCATCGGGAAATGCTGATGCTTGTTTTTATTTTCTGAAGATCCGCTTCTCTTGCGGTGTTCAGAATGTGGATGAGACGCTGCTGTTGCAGGATGAAGGTACGGATCACATCTGCAGTGAGCTGACTACCGATAGGATCCATTTGTTTAAAAGTCTTCATCTTATTCAGTTTCCTTTTGGGCAGCATCATATTGGCAAAGTAATTTCCAAGCAGGCCACTTTTAAAAATTTTTCGGGAAGGGGCAGAGCTTGATTTTATACGTTGTTCAATTTCCGGAAGGTAAAAGTCTGCATACCTGTTGAGGTGTTCTATGCATTCCAGCGTACTCCAGGATCCCTCATAGGGTCGTTTGTTGAGTTCCTCAGGAGAATTATTTTGCAACTGTTGCGCCAATGCTATATGTTGAGTTGTCAGCTCAATCAGCTCATTAATCAATGTAGAGGATTCTATTTTCATATCTTGTTCAAAGCTCCTCTTTTCCATTTAAATAAATCTTGACTGAAATCAAGATTTTTGAAGTCTGGATAATGTTTCCGGACTCATTCGCAGGTAGTTGGCGATGTACTTATTCGGAATCTCCTGAAATAAACGGGGACTCCTTTTCTGTATGCGTTCGTATCGCTCCCGCGGAGAACTGATCAGAATATCCTTTTCCCGTTCTACCTGTTGTAATATCAAATCTTCCAGTATCTGATTCCACAGGATGAGCTTATCCGGGGCAGATTGTATAAACTGTTGTAAAGAGGATTTGTTTGCTATTCTGACTGTGGTTTTTCGGATTGCCTGAATATAGAAATCGGTCGGTTTGCCCGATAAAAATGAATCTAAAGAAACAATTAAATTATCGGAATATCCAAATCTGATATTGCGCTCTTCTTCACCATCCATCATAAAAATCCGCAGGCTGCCACTGTCTATCCAGTATATGTGCTGGTCAATAGAGTCCTTTGTGCAGAGAAATTCATGACGCCGGAGAGTAACAGTCTTATCAAACAGATTAGCATGCTTAAGTTTATTTGCTATGTTATCGACTTTCATGTGCCAAAGTGATGGAAATAGTAAGTATTTATAGTGTAAAAGTATTGAATTAGATTAAAAGATGAGATTTTGATTTAATTTATGTGTTATGTGGGTGTGTGTTGGATGTTTTCTGTCTCTTTTGTGAATGTTTTTGTGTTTTTATTCCTAAATCTGTTGATTTTACGTGAAAATAAAAAGGTTTTCAAACGGGGGAGAATGAAAACCTTTTAATAACCAATTATAAATTGTAATATGAGGAGCTGTAAAGGTAGTAATTATATTTTAAAATTCAAATTTTACATCAAAAAAAATAATAATATTTGTATTTTTTTATTGTTGACAATGAATTTTTAAGATTTTTTTAGACTTAATTGGGGTTGTTTTGGTTTTTTATGTTTGATTATTGTGATTTTAGTCTATTTTTATGAGTGTTTTTTTAGTTTTTGATCTTTTATTTTGCGTTTCTTTCCTTTTTTTAAATTTTTAAGATTTTTTTGCCGATAATTTTGGGAAAAAGCAATTAAAAGTTGTGATGTAGGTCAAATGTTGATTTGAAAAACTATTCAGAATTTTATAGAAAGAATAACGATTTGAGACTTTTTTAAATCCGTTATTCTGTTTACAGTTCTCTTAAACCACAGTAAACATCTGCTGCTGAAACGTATGATCTCTTATTGTCTGAATATCCTAAATTATTCCTACGGGTCTCCAAAATATTAATTGCTCAGTACCTGGGCGTATCATGGGAAAAATTGAACCGGCTCAACCGCTGGTGGGCCTGATCTAACCGTCAGGCAGGTTGTATGTGCCTTTTTTTTCTGCGGTTGTATTTTTTATTGGATTTGGATGATTTTTGCCACCAAAGAATATACCCTGTTACAGGCAAGGAGGCGCAGAAAAGAGAAATAAAGAAAGCCAGAATTTTAGTTGGCAAACCACCTATGCTTCCTACATGAAGATCATAATTCATAGAGCGCAGTTTTTCTCCTCCCGAGAGATTGTCATCACTCTTTATATTGATGATCTGTGCTGTCACAGCATCAAAATAATACCATTTGAACCTACTTGTTTTATCTTTTTGTAAGCGAATCTGTATGTCTACAGGTTTGTCGGCTTCATTACGAAGACGCAAAGACATCATGTCCGCGGTTGGATAGTTTTTGATTGCAAAGTAAAGGGCTTTATCCATTGCTGAGGCTTCCGGTCCGGACACAAGGGGATAAGTTGGCTTGTTCTGTTTAATTTCATCCGTCCCCAGATGATTGAAAAAATTCACATAGGATTTCTCAAACGCTGGAAATGCAAATACCAATCCTGTTATACCTATTACGAGTCCGATAAAAAGACTGTAAAACCCAAATACATTATGGAGATCATAGTTGAGTCTTTTCCATTTGGCCTTCCGGTCTATCCAGAGGCTGCGTTTTAATGTTTTTCCTTTCCATCTTTTCGGCCACCAGAGGATGAGTCCGCTGATCAGCAAAAGCACAAATACCGCGGTAGCATAGCCGACTATCGGGTGTCCATACTTTTTTCCCAGCAAGAGATTGAGGTGCATTTGCAGAACAAGCTGAAAGAATTCATTCTTCGAATCTTCTACTGCTGTGACTGCTCCGGTATAGGGATTCACAAATACACGATCATAGTAGCTGTAATAATTCCAGTGCCCGAATGCATTTTCATTTGTTTTGGATGCTCTGAATATCCATGTGCGGGACGGATCGGGATAGAGGTCTGCACGCGTGATACGGTGGGATGGCGGTAATGCCGCCTGAGCATGGGCAATAAGCGTACTCAGAGGCATAGGTGCATCATTGTGTTTCTTTTCTAAGAAATATTTTTGCGGATAGAAGAGCAGTTTCAATTCTTCCTGAAAAACATAGAGGCATCCGGTAATACCCAGAGAAAGTACCACTATACCACTGAGGATTCCCATCCACTTATGTATCCATAGAACTGCTGAACGCAACATATTTAAAACTTATAATGGATATTAATATTTGCCTGCATGCCATTTCCTCTGGCATATTCGGCATCTATGGCGCGATACTGGCTGACTGTAGGATAGT
This sequence comes from Sphingobacterium spiritivorum ATCC 33861, assembly GCF_000143765.1. Classification (GTDB taxonomy): domain Bacteria; phylum Bacteroidota; class Bacteroidia; order Sphingobacteriales; family Sphingobacteriaceae; genus Sphingobacterium; species Sphingobacterium spiritivorum. Next base: position 861,131 of record NZ_GL379770.1, read on the forward strand.
ACGTCGTGTTGAAAAGATTTTCTACACCCAGACCCAGGCTCCATTGGGTATTGATTGTATAGGCTGCGGACAGATTGAATAAGTCCACAGGTTTGATTGGGCCTTCACTGTTGTTATATTTTCCTTTGTCATTGAGAGGAAAGCGGTCTCTTGAGCCGGTATGTACCCAGAAGAGTTGAAGATTCCATTGGGAAGCCGGTCTGTAATACACGTAAGCTGTGGCTTTAGGCGGAGCTATACGCGATCCGTTGAGGTATACCTTACGCCCGTCATCAAATTTAGCTTTTCCTTCTACAAAAGCATAGTTTGCGCCCAGCGTCCATTTTGGTGAAAGTCTTGCTTCTGCAGCCAGTTCATATCCCTTTACATTTTCAGGTTCACGCTGTGCGACCAGAAAGCCTCCCACATCGACCAGATTGACTCCAAGCTTGGATGTACTGATGTAGTAGGCCGCTGATAAATGAAGCCAATTATACTGACTTGAAAATCCTACCTCATAGTTATTGGTGATAATAGGATCTGTCTCCAGCTGATCTAACGTATTTGCTTTTGCACGACGAAGTATACGTCCGAGTTCATTGATAGCAAAACCCTGAGAGAAACTCACAAAAGGATTAAAAATGTCATATTTCGTATAGCGGAGGCCGGCATTAAACATACTCGCTTTGTAGGGAATCTTTCCTCCTGATACAGCTATACTTCCCTGTCCATCAGGTCCGGTTGCGATGGTGTTAAAATCTTTTACCTTGACGGTCGCATTTTCATAGCGTACTCCTCCTTTAAAAATAAGGTTTTCCAGTACATCCATTTTTAATTGTGCGTAAGGTGCAAAGTTAACCATATTCATATCCGGAATATAGATTCTGCCATCTGTCAGATTTTGATTTGTAACGTCGTTCAGTAAATCCAATCCATATGTTACTTCTGTAGGGTTATTTCCGATGCGGAAAGGCGTGTTGAGATTAATCCGGACTCCTTTTTTCTCGGAATTGATCTTTGTCTGTCCCGGTCCGTACCATGCTGTTCCTGAGGGTACATATCTATTCATGGAACTGAAAGAATTGTAATATCCGCTGAGATCCAGTTGCGTCTGTCCGAAAAGATTACGTTTTGTCAGGTTTACCATAATATTATGATTGTATGGAGTGCCTGCATTTTCTCCCGGTTCTTCACCGCGCACACCGATGGCCTGAGATTCTCCGTATACCCCAGCCTGATTGATATAGCGTGTATGTTGTGTACTGTTGTACAGATTGTAGAATGCACTTATAGAAGTATTACTATCCAGATCATACCCCAGTTTGATAAAAGCATTATACTGATAAGAGTTGGCTATACCATCCTGCTGTCCGATAGGTAAGCCTTTTCCGTCTCTTTGCAGGCCTGTATAATCTGCAGATCCGCTAACTGTATAACTGAATTTGTTGCTTCTGCCTGAAAACATTTGTGCAAAGCGATAGCCCAGAGTCTGACCCGGATGCACCGGATTGAAGGAAGTTCCTGCAAATGTCTGTCCGGAGAGAGGTACATTATCCGTATTCTTTTTGGTGATGTAATTGATAATACCTCCACCGGATCCGTTGCCATATATAGAGGTTGCTCCTTTGATTACTTCTATACGTTCGATTACACCTGGATCTATAGTGCGGAGGTCGCGACTGCCATTCATCAAGGGAGTAGACTGAGGGATTCCGTCAATCAGCACCAATACTGCACGACCTCGTAGTGTCTGTCCCGAATTAGTGGATTTGTTATTGGATGTTCCCAGTCCTGGTATCGTATTGCCGAGAATAGAAGCCAGATTAGAAGTGATGTTGATCTGTGCCTCTATTTCTTTGCGGGTCAGAATAGATACGGAAGATGGTATTTCATCTATGCTCTCTGCTTTTCTACCGGCTGTGACAACGACCTCATCCAGGGATCTGCTGTCTTTTAGCGTGATAATAAAGGGATTTGAAAGTGTGTCTGTGCGTAATATACCTGTATAAGTCTGGTATCCGAGAGAAGAGACGGTCAGCTGAAATGTATCGGAAGATTGCCGAGGGATGTTGAATGATCCGTCCCGTGTGGTAGATCCTGTAGCTTTTTTGTTGAGGTAAACTGTTGCGTGCGGGAGAGGACGTTTACTTTCATCGCGGACAAGAAGTTGTATGGATTGTGCTTGTGCAATAGTGTGATTTAGTTGAAAGATCACCAAGCAAAGCAGACTGCATCTGAAAAATCTAACTTGTAGTTTGGATAAGGGAAGAGACATTTTAAATATGTGTTCTTATTTGGACTTAATTTAAATAAAGTTGTAAAAGTATGATATAAAGGAGTATGTTGCAACATTAATTTTGAAATAATCAGGGTGGAGGAGGATTTAATCTAAAAAATGTTTAATCGGCGATTTTTATTCTTGAGAGATAGCTGTCAGATGCAGCGTATTCTTGTGGAATTTCAGGCTGACTGAAGGCTTTTAAAAATCTGTTCAGAAAGGAAAATTAAAAATAATTAATAAAGTCTATTGATTTAGTAGATTTTATTGTATGTTTGTACTTGTATTATGACTATTTAACATTGATCAGTGTTTCTGAGCCTCCTGGAGATCAATCTTTCAGCGTTCAGTAACATCTCAAAACACAGTAAAATGAATTAAAATTTACCTTTATCTAAGAACATGAAAACACAAACCTTTACCTCACTCTCTGCGTTATCCCTTAACACTGTATTGCGAATGTGCAGCCCGATGTGCATGTGTTGATACAATAACTCTTTCAATCGTTTATTGGCAATGATCTAAGGTGTCTTCAGGGATATCATTGGATAGCTATATTCAAAAAACAGGGAAGTATAAACTACCTCCCTGATGGTCTCATATCAACAACAAGTGTTCAATTGGCGTTGTGGCTTGTTATTGAAATTTTATATTAAAACCAATCAAAAATATGAAAAATAATACTAGAAACCGTGTTTTTAGTACACTTCTTTGCATGGTTTTCCTTTGTGGAATCTATGTAACGGCATACGGTCAATCTACTCCGCTGATCAATGCCTCTATCGCCGGAAAGGTGATTGACTCACTGACACGTAATCCTATAGCAGGAGCGACGGTACAGCTTGAGGCTGTAACGCATCAGGTACAGACGGACGAACTTGGAAATTTTAAACTGGTCACGGGCCAGAAACTTCCTGCAACAGTGATTGTCAGCGTGGTCGGGTATACCAAACGTAAAGTGGTGATACGCTCTTCACCAGCAGTTATTGTCTTATCTCAAAATCAGGACCAACTGGATGAGGTCGTTGTTGTCGGATATGCGCAAAAGCGCCGTTCTTCCGAAACAGGTGCTATTACCGAGGTCAAAGGCAAGTCACTTGAATTTCAGGGAGGTGTCAGTCTAAGTGAAAAGATACAGGGGCTTGCTCCGGGTTTGCAGATTGCTTCGGCTTCCGGTGTCGAGGGCGGTTCCGCATTAGTCAGGCTGCGCGGAGCGACTTCTATCAATGCAAATAATGATCCGCTGTACATTATTGACGGTGTATTTATTAATAGCAGATCCCTGCAGAATGTAAATGCCGGAGGACAGAATATCAATCCGCTGGCCGATATCAATCCTGCAGATATTGAATCTATCGAAGTTTTCAAAGACGCAAATGCTACGGCCATGTATGGCTCCCGTGGTGCAAACGGAGTTATTATAGTCACTACTAAAAGAGGAAAACGCAATGCTGCTACCCGCATCAATCTTAACTCTGTGATCGGTAAGGCTACTACGCCCAAGGTCTGGAGTCTGGTAACAGGGCCGGAGCATGCTTCCATTCTGAATCAGCAGTGGATCAATGATGGTAAGAGTTATGAAACACGACCTTACCGTCCGCTAAGTGAAGGCGGAGCCGGCAATCCGGAAGACCAGGGAACCTACGACAGATTGAGTCTTATTTTCCGGGATCCGGTGCAGACCACACACAACCTTTCTGTTGCCGGAGGAGGAGAGAAGACTTCTTTCTTTCTGAGCGGAGAATATACCAAACAGCCATCTATCCTCAAATTACAGGATTTTAACCGACTCTCCTTCCGTACCAATCTGGACCATCAGATCAGTTCGGCTCTTTCCATCGGGACAAGCATAGCTTACAGCAGTACCGAACGGGAGACCGTACCGACAGGAGATACCGGAGGTATTACCAATACCGGATTGCACACGCCGACTTTGACTCCTTTGTTTAATACAGACGGAACCTACAACAGAGGGGAGCGCTTCAATAATCCGTATGTATTGCTGGAAAACAGCAATAGCCATGCGTATGGTAAGCACCTGATCGGTAATGTATTTGCAAAATGGAATATATTGAAAAACCTGAGTTTTAAATCGTCTTTCAGTCTGGATGATAATTCTTACAATGAAGTGATCTATTACAATGCTAATCTTAATCAGGGTCTGGCTACAAACGGAAGCGGACGTGATGTGCTTTCGACTGAAACAACATGGGTCGCTGAACAGTTGCTGAATTATATTCCCTTATCCGATAAAGAACATTTCCTTTCGGTTTTCTTTGGCAATACATTACAACGCGGTTTTATAAGCCGTGCCTCGCTGACAGGTACCAATTATCCAAGTACGCAGTTTACAACGATCTCTTCAGCAGCGGTGACTACAGCCTCAGCTACCGGCAGATTATATAACGGACTGATCTCCTATTTCGGTGGCGTGAACTATACGTTTAAAGACCGGTATAGCTTAGATGCGAATGTACGTACAGATGCATCGTCCCGGTTCGGAGCGAACAATCGCTGGGCGACATTTCCTTCTGTAGGTGCAGCATGGAATATAGCGAAAGAGGATTTTTTACGTCAGAATCTTTCATTTATCAATACTTTACAGTTGAAAGGTAGTATCGGATGGACCGGGAATCAGGGGATTCCGGACTTCTCTTCTCAACTGCTCTGGACCGGGGGCAACAACTATCTGGATAAACCGGGGGTAGCGCCTACACAGCTGGGTAATGAAAATCTGAAATGGGAAACCACCCGGCAGTGGAATGTAGGACTGGAAACCTCTTTGTTCGACAGACGTGTAAGTCTGAATGTGGATCTTTATAATAAGTATACCAAAGATCTGTTGCTGGAAGTGCCGACTCCGGCGAAGACCGGATTCAGTTCTTCTTACCAGAATTTCGGAGAAATCAGTAATAAGGGATTTGAAATCGAATTGAAAACATTGAATATTACCAATGACCATTTTCAGTGGAATACAACATTCAATATCTCTCACAACAAGAATAAGGTTGAAAAATTATCCAAATCCTTTACCCAATATAACAGAGACTGGGTACGGATAGAAGAGGGATATCCCTTGTATTCTTTCTGGCTGTATAAACAACTGTATGTAGATACACAGACCGGAAATGCGGTATATGATGATTCCCGTACCGGAGACGGAAAGATCACGGTAGATGACCGTCAGATCGTTGGCGACGCATGGCCAGCCATTTACGGAAGCCTGACCAATCAGTTGAGCTATAAGAATTTTTCATTTGCATTTAACTTTTACTTTTCTCAGGGAAATAAGGTGTTTAACATGAACCGTTATTTTCAGGAACACGCAGGGAGCAGAGGGACTTCATGGTCCATGTTGTCCAGCATGCTTCGCAGCTGGCAGGAACCGGGGGATGTGACGGATATTCCGCGTATCACAACTTTGCAAAATCCGGACGGAAGCTACAACCACAATTATGAAAGCAGCCGCTTTCTGGAAGATGCTTCCTTTATCCGTCTGAAGTATATCAATATAGGCTATACCTTTCCGACCGCTCTGCTTGGAAAGCAAACTGTTATCAAAAAACTGGGAGTATATTTCAATGCGACGAATCTGCTGACTTTTACAGGTTACAGCGGGCCTGATCCGGAAGTCAATGTAGCGCAAAGTCAGGCCGGAGCGACTGTTCAGGGGCTGGATTTCTCTATGCCACCACATGCCCGTGTCTATCAGTTTGGAGTCAATCTTACTTTATAATCAACGGATTTTTTTACGATCTGATCATCAATATATTTAAAATGAAAACACAATATCAATATATAATATACCTGCTTCTGGGAACGACATTAGTATCCGGACTTAGTAGTTGCTCTGATTATTTTCTGAATGTTGATCCCACACAATCTATTTCCGGCAATACCATTGTGGTGGATCAAAATACAGCAGAAACGGCTGTTTTAGGAGTTTACAGTGCGCTGCAGTCACGTCTGTATTATGGAGGTGACGGTTACGCTGCGATGGCTTATCTATCCGGTGGTGACCACATCTGGGTAGGTACACTCAATTATTACAACGCTTTTCCCGTACACGAATACCGTGCGGATAATACCTTGATAAATAATGTATGGTACGATATCTATAAGGTCGTGAATGGCGCCAATAATGTGATTGAGAAAGTAGCTGCGCTGAGTAATGAATCTATTACCGCAGATGCAAGAAATAAATTCACAGGAGAAGCTTACTTCCTGCGTGCGCTTTCTTTCTTTGATCTGGCAAAAGCATGGGGCAATATCCCGGTCGTATTGCAGGCGACTAAGTCTCCGTCCGATTTCAGCGGAGTGAAACAAAGCGATCAAAAAACGGTATATGCGCAGGTATTAAAAGATCTGGATCAGGCAGAAACTCTTTTGCCTGCCACTGTAGACCGCAACCGTGTCACTAAGAATACGGTATATGCACTGAAAGCAAAGGTATATCTCTATCAGGAAAACTGGGATAAGGCAATTGAGTATGCAACAAAGGTAATTGGAAATACGAATTACGAACTGGTGCCCTGGTCAACTATTCTGGGCGGACTTAACACAAAGGAATCCATCTTCGAACTGGCCTTTTCAGCGGCTGATCAAAGTGCGCATTTTGGCTCCTGGTCGAGTCTCAGTTACCGCAATCAGTATGGTCCGGGACCTGAGGTATATCAGTTTTTGCAACAGGCAAATGTGGGAGGGGACCGCAAAGCACTGATTACGGACAATTCTACAGCAACTATACGCAATTACTTCATCCAGAAGTTGTACTGGCGCTCTTCGGGAGACAATCCGACGTATATTCTTCGACTGGCAGAACAATATCTGATCCGCGCAGAAGCACGTGCAAAAAGCGCTGCCCCTGATCTGCAAGGAGCCCTTTCAGATCTCAATGCTGTACGCCGGCGTGCGAATGTCAGTGTCAAAGTTCTTTCAAATAAGGAGACGCTGCTGACTGATATCGAGCAGGAACGGAGAGCAGAGTTTGTACTCGAACCTCACCGCTGGTTTGACCTGGTGCGTACAGGGCGTGCATCAACGGTACTGGGTGTCACGGACCAGCGGAAGTGGATATTTCCTATTCCATACAATGATGTGGAAGTCGATGCAGATCTTGTACAGAATCCCGGATATGAATAGTCGTTGTCAGGATGAGTAAATCACAACATGATTCATGGAGCAAAGGCCAGGTCTTTGCTCTGTTTGCAGCCTTTATATTTTTTGGTTTGTTGAGTATTCCCTTCAATCCGGTAATCTTTGCGGACATAAGCCGTAAGTTACTGAGCATTGAAAGTTTTTATCAACTCGCAACATATCATACTTCGTTCTTCTCGGAAGATCAGCATGTCGGACTTCAACTGGAAGGCTATCTTAACTGGATAATTGCACTTGTTGTTGCGCTGGCAGGTGCGGTATTACTGCAGATTCTGTCTAAGCGGGAAGTGGCTGCCGACCGCTTGTATTATGTATTAAGGGTCTTGTTACGGTATCGGTTGGCCATAGCTTTATTGGCTACGGGTATTGTTAAGCTGTTTCCTGTTTTGCTGCCACTGCCCACTCTGAGTGATCTGCATACAGATTATGGTGACTTTTTACCCTGGAAAGTCTATTTTCTGAGTACATCTGTCAGTTCCGCAGGATATGTACCCGCACTGGGTCTGGTGGAAATTGTTGCGGCAGTTTTGCTGTTGTTTCGTAAAACAACTGCTATAGGTGCGGCGATAGCACTATGTCTGTTGCTCAATATAGTATTGGCCAACTATGCATATGGAATAGGGGAGCAGGTCTATAGTTCATTCCTATTGTTGCTGTCCTTTGCTATTTTATGGTATGATCTTCCCAGACTTTACAGCCTGCTCTTTCTGGAAAAATATACTGTTGCAGATACTTTTGAACCTGTATACAGTACCCGCGGTCAGCAATACAGAAAGTGGCTGAAAATAGCTGTACTTGTGTCTACGCTGTTATTAACAGGAGGTATTTACCGGATATGGTCTTATGAGCGCTATCCTTACCCCGAGCAGGCCGGGCTGGAAGATGCTGCAGGCTATTATAATGTTAGCCATTTTGTTCTGAACGGAGATACAGCAGCCTATTCTTTAGAGGATGAGAAGCGATGGAGAAATGTGGTATTTGAAAAGTGGAATACGCTGAGTGTCCGCAACAATAATCCGGCAATCATAGATAGTCTGCGTCCCAAAATTGTTTATCAGCCGGATAGTTTACGCAATTTCGAACACTTGGGTAACGGCGGTCGTCATTTCTACCGATACGAAATCAGAGATGGAGGACGCCGTATTGAACTGCAGAATAAGGTTGTGAAAGATGATCGCTGCGTTTTTCAGGTGGAGCGACACGGAAAGGATCAGCTTATCCTCACCGGTGTGTCTGCCTCTCAGGATTCCCTGAAAATCACACTGCAGCGTACTCCAAAAGAATATTTACTCTACAAGGGTCGTCGTCATCCTATAAAAATCTATTAACAGTTATGACACAAAGCACTATTATCGAACCGGGATATGTGAAAACGTCCATAGACCGATGGGATTCGGGTAGAAATATTATCTTCCGATTCTTCTTTATATTTATTCTGCTCTTTATTATTCCTGTAAAATATGAATGGTATGCTCATTTGTTCAAAAGCAGATCTTTCTATGAAGTCTTGTCATCTGTAGCCGGATTTCGTCCGGGGCTGATCGAGATATCTGGAGAGAGCGGCAAATGGGGACTCCTCTCTTTTACTTCATGGGGACTTACGGCTTTGATCGCAATTGCGGGTGCCTATCTTTGGGCCTGGTTAACCCGTAAGTCTGCCCCTTTTCCTGTTTCAAAGGGATACTATTGGCTGCGTGTGCTGGCCCGTTACCGTATTGCAATCGGAATTATAGCTTTTGGATATCTGAAATTATATCCGATGCAGATGCCCTTTCCTTCGGAAGCCAATCTGCATACTGCATTTGGCGATTATGCTCCATTCAAATTATATTGGCAGGCAGTAGGACTTTCGCTGTGGTATCAGATATTTCTGGGCTTTCTGGAGATTGGAGCCGGAGTATTAATGTTTTTCAGAAGAACGACTGCATTGGGAGCTGTTATCAATGCCGGTGTGCTGTATAATATAGCACATGCAAATCTGGCGTATGATGGAGCTGTGCATCTGTACAGCGGATATTTTGTTGTTCTTTCCCTGTTTGTATTGTTGCAATATATCCCGGGTATATGGCAGGTGTTTATCAAAAAGCAGGATTTTCAACCCAATTACTATACACCTCAATGGGACACTGCCGGACGCAGGTTATTTTATAAGGGTAGTAAGTATCTGTTTATTCTGTTGTTTCTTTTTTACTACGGATATAAGCGTTATGAAATGCACTACAATGAGGGTAAACTAAAGGAACCGATAGTGCCGGGACTGGCAGATGCTGCAGGATATTATCATATTTCCGCTTTCGATCTTAATGGTAAAAGACTTCCTTATAATCCGTTGGATTCTATCCGCTGGCATGATGCTGTTTTCGAACGGTATTCTACTTTGGTCTATACCGTCAATAAGGCATATCCTATTAATCTGGATAACGGTACTCCTAAAGCTACAGATCTCTTTAAGGATTATGAATTCACCGGCAGGGCAGGAGGTAAGCGGTATCTATATTATGAAATAGACAGCACAGCACCTTACTTGTATCTGGTAGACAAAAACCAAAAATTTGCAAAAGAACTGGTGCGTGAACGCAGTGATATACGTATGGATCTGAAACAAAAATATCAGACAGCCTGGCGCGACAGTCTGCATATTCTGCGCTGGAACTACGAAAGACTGCCAAACGGAGGTATCAGATTAGCAGGTAAGATTAATGATAAAGATTCTATACAGGTGGTTCTGAACAAACAAGAAGAACAGCATCCTATCGGAAAAGGATGGTATACCCGTAATAATATTTACAGCTATGGACAAAATAATAATTAGACAAATATATACTACCGGGCTGGTCTTTCTATGGCTGCTCCTTCCGTATGCAGTACATGCACAGCAAAATGGAAACCGGGATGCGGAACATTTTAAAGCGGCATTACTTGCCGACAGTACAATTCAGCTTATTGATGTACGCACTCCTGCTGAATATAAAGAAGGCGCTATTGCGGGATCAATTTTGTTAAACTGGAAAGATAGTACTGCTTTTGAGCAGGGGATACAAAAGCTGGAGAAAAACCGGCCTGTATACCTGTACTGCAGAAGCGGAAACAGAAGCCGTCAGGCTGCAGACCGGTTGATCAGTCTGGGATTTAAGGAAGTCATCAATCTCAGCGGTGGAATAAAAGCATGGGAAGAAAAGGGATATTACCTGAAGAAGGATACACCGGAAAGTACGAAAGGGAAAGGAGATCACTGATGCATAGAAGACGTTTTGTGAAAGCAGGCATTCTTGGAGTTGGGCTGTTCTGCTTCCCGGTAAGAAGTATAGCTGCGGGAATACGTAAAGCAAATAAGAACTACCATGTGCATCAGTTTACGGATGAAGGACTGGCGCATTTTTCCTATGCAGTCTATGATGATACATCTATCTTGCTAATCGATCCGGCAAGAGATATACGGCCATATCTGGATTTTGCAGAAGCAAATAAGCTGCGTATAATTGCTGTAATTGAGACACATCCGCATGCAGATTTCGTGAGTGGACATGCTGAATTGCAGCGCCGCCTGCGGATTCCGGTCTATGTAGGAAACAGGTATCAGGCAAAGTTTGCGCATAAGCCTTTGCGGGAAGGTGATCGTATCGTTTTAAACAGCGAGGTACATCTTCGTGTGCTGGATACTCCCGGACATTCTCCTGAGAGTATCTCTTTGATTCTGGTTGACCAAACAAGAGATACTTCGTTGTTCTCCGGTGATACGTTGCTTTTCGGAAATGTGGGACGGCCGGATTTACGCAATACAGACGGGGATCCGCATAGTGCCCGGGAGCAACTTGCGAGGGACATGTATCATACCGTTCAAAACAAACTGATCCCTTTGGATGATCAGCTTGATCTGTATCCGGCTCACGGAGCCGGATCGTTGTGCGCATCGGGGATCAGTGATGCGACATCCGGTACAATCGGTCATGAGCGCCTTCACAATCCTGCTTTTAAAATTCGTAACGAAGAAGAATTTGTCTCCTGGATATTGGCAGATCTTGGTTTTGTTCCGGCATACTTTACATTTGATGTACATCTGAATCTGCAGGGAGCTGCGGATCAGGAGGAACGTTTGTCTGCCATAAAGATGTTACCTGATAATGCTGCACTTCCGGAAGATACGCTGATTCTGGATACCAGGCCTCAGCAATATACGGCCTCATCTTATGTTAAAAATGCTGTCCTGATACCGGGAGAAGGTAAGTTTGAAACCTGGTTGGGTACGGTTATCCTGCCTGGTGAAAAGTTCTATCTGCTGGCTGAAAGTGAAGATCGTCTGCAGCAAAGACTCCGGCAGATTGCCAAGATCGGGTATGAGGGACAGGTGTCGGGGGCATTGCTATATGACCGTCATCAGGAAGGACCTCCGCAAATCGTGGTAAACGATGTGACCACACATCCTGAAAATTATTACATTATTGATGTGCGAAATGAAAACGAAGTGCGTAAAAACCGTATTTTTAAGCATGCTATCAATATCCCTTTGCCTGATTTGCGGAGACGTATTGCAGAAATTAAAACGGATAAACCTATCGTGGTTCATTGTGCGTCCGGATACCGGTCGGCTATAGGTATAAGTTTGCTGCGGAAGGCACAGCAAGATGCTGTTATTTACGATTTCGGGCCGGCTATTAAAAATACAAAACCTCAATAACTGTTGAAATGAAGAAAACCCAGTATGATGCTGTAATAGTAGGAGCAGGACCTAATGGTCTCGCTGCGGCCATTACGCTTCAGCAACAAGGCCTTTCTGTATTATTGATAGAAGGTAAAGATACGATAGGAGGAGGTATGCGCACATTGGAGTTAACGTTGTCGGGATATGCGCATGATGTATGCTCTGCCATTCATCCCATGGCTTTGGGATCTCCGTTTTTTGCTACTTTACCTTTGTCAGATTACGGTTTGGAATTCATTCATGCTCCTTTAGCTGCTGCGCATCCTTTTGATGATGGCAGTGCAGTTTTTTTATCCCGGTCACTGAGCGATACAGCAGAAGCGCTGGGTAATGATGCTGAACGTTACCGTTCTCTGATCGGGCCTTTTGCCGATCATTGGGAAGCACTGGCCAGCGATAGTATGGGACCCTTGCGTTTTCCGAAGAATCCCTTGCTGATGGCCAAGTTCGGACGCTATGCATTACAACCGGCAGATGTTCTGGTCAGTAGATTTCAGAATCCCAGGACCCGTGCTTTGTGGGCCGGAATGGCAGCTCATGCGATCCAGCCTTTACATAATTTGGCATCTTCTGCTGTTGGGTTAATGTTGTTAGCTGTCGGACACCGTAAAGGCTGGCCTATACCAAAGGGAGGATCGCAGGCGATAGCAGATGCACTGGCTACGTATTTTGTTTCTCTGGGGGGTGAAATCCGGACAGGCGTATGGATAGAAGATCTGGATGATTTACCTCCTCATAAAGTGGCTTTATTTGATGTCACCCCCCGCCAACTGGACAAGATAGCTGGGAACAGGCTTAAAAAATCGTATAGCAAGCAATTGAAAAAATACCGGTACGGTATGGGGGTATTCAAAATGGACTGGGCTTTGGATGGTCCTGTTCCTTTTCGGTCTGCAGATGCCCGATCTGCGGGTACCGTACATCTGGGGAATACATTCGAGGAAATAGCAGAAGGAGAATGGAAAACATCCAAAGGACAACATGTCGAAACTCCTTTTGTACTGCTTGCTCAGCAAAGCCTGTTCGATACAGGGCGTGTGCCGGAAGGAAAGCAGGCGGTATGGGCATACTGCCATGTGCCAAATGGGTCGACACAGGATATGAGCAGACAAATCGAGAATCAGATCGAGCGCTTTGCTCCCGGATTTAAAGATCGGATATTAGCCAGAAATACGATGGATACACAGGCTATGGAAACGTACAATCCTAATTATATAGGAGGGGACATCAACGGAGGTATCATTGATATCCGTCAGCTGTATACCCGTCCTGTCTTAAGCCTTTCTCCTTACAGAACTTCTCTGAAACAGGTGTATATCTGTTCTTCTTCCACACCTCCGGGCGGAGGTGTTCACGGAATGTGCGGTTACCATGCTGCCCGACTGGCGCTTCAGGATATTTTTGGTATCCGGATTCCCGGGCTGTGAATTTGGGGTTATTGTATCAATCTCTTTTTGATAAAATACAAACAGCCTCTCCTGAATTACAGGAGAGGCTGTTCTGTTAATACATTGTATAACAGATTTATCTGTTAATGGTAGAACCATTTATCAGGTACCGGTTTTACTTCTCCTCCATCTTCACTGTAATCCAGTTTTAATGTAAATCCGCCTCCGGCTTCAATAAAATCAATGGCGAAAGCATGAAAGCCTTCTTTTAAAGCTATCTGACCACTTTTGACAACTGCCGAGTGCTGTCCGTCGTTATCGATGACAAGTTGATTGTCTATTTTTAATATTCCACCATCGTCGCAAGTCAGATAGAAGTTATAAACAGCTTGCTTCGGTACACGGATATATCCCCGGATTTTTGTTCCGAAAGAAGCCATTTTTACGGTATCACTGATATGTACATTTGCTAATACTTCAGTACGTACGATGTTGCCTGTCATTTTCTGAGAAGTAGGGAATGTACCTGCAAAGAAATCAGCCGTTAATCCTTGTTTCAGCTCCTCCGGTTTCACTTCAGCAGCTTGTTTCCAGTCATCCTTTTTAAAATTAACGGTATAGATTTCACTTTTTGCTCCGTTAGCAGCTACTGTTGCAAATCTGACTTTCCCCGGAGTAGTGACCTTCAGTTCATTATTCAATACAGGACTGTCTTTTGCAGGGACAGCTCCGTCCAGTGTATAATGTACCTGAGCCCCCGGTAAGGGATTGTCTACACGTAAGACGGAGGTACCGTCAACGATTACCTGTTCTTCTGAAAATCCTGTCAGATCAGGTAATCTGTAATTCAACTGCATCGTTTTCCATATCCCATAATGATTGATCAGTCTTTTTTCATAGCTCTCAAATAGAGTTGTGTCCGTCCATACACGTTCGGCCAAAGCACTCAGTCGTGGCAGGATCATAAATTCCAGACGTTCTTTAGAAGGAATCATTTCTGTCCATATATTAGCCTGAGCTCCCTGAATAAGGGATCTTTTATCTGCGGGAATATCTGCCGGAACCACATTTAACTTGTAAACGCTTTCCAGAGAACTTTTATTAGGCAGATAATCAAAGTAGAGCGGATTGGTCGGCGTCATGATAACAGGATGATTGCGTTCAATTGCCTTTTGAGGGGCATCTTTGACCCAGCCACGCCAGTACATCACGGTCATGCTTGGATCCGATTTACCTTCCAGTATCTCATCCCAGCCAATGGCTACCTTATTATTCTTGCGGATAAATGTATTGATCCGGCCTACAAAATAACTTTGTAAATCTTCCAGGTGCGCTATGCCTTCTTCTTTCATAAGTTGCTGACACAGCGGAGACGCTTTCCAACTGGTTTTCTCCACTTCATCTGCTCCGATATGGATGTATTTGCTGGGAAATAAATCTATTACTTCCTGAAGTACGTTTTGTGTAAATGTATACGCACTCTCTTTACAAGGGCATATGGGTACGGAGAACTGTGTACCCCAACCGGAAGAAGCCCCGTCAAGTAAGAGTTCAGGATAAGCTTTGGTCGCGATCATCATATGTCCCGGCATATCGATTTCAGGAATAATCTCTACACTGCGCGTTGCGGCATATTTTATGATTTCCCGGATGTCATCTTGTGTGTAGTATCCTCCGTATTCTTCTTTTCCGTCTTTGATACGAATATGTTCTTTGGGCAGATTAAAGTCCGGATTGTCTTTTGCTTTTACAAAACATGCTGAGTCTTGATTATTGTATGACCGCCATGCGCCTTCCTGGGTTAGTTTGGGATAACGCTTGATTTCTATCCGCCAGCCCTGATCATCGGTTAAATGAAGATGTAACTTATTAAATTTATAAAGAGCCAGTAAGTCTATGAACTTAAACAGATAGTCTTTAGAAAAAAAGTGACGTGCAACATCGAGTTCAACACCTCTCCATTGATATGTGGGCGCATCTTTGATTTTTATATAAGGAAATGTCTTGTTAATGCTGCTCTCCGACAGTGCCGACATTTGTTTTAAGGTCTGCAAGGCATAAAATGCTCCGGCCTGTGTAGATGCTTTTATTTGAATTCCTTTCTCATCAATATTCAGATTATATCCTTCAGGAGTAATATTATTATCCCTGATCAGCTGTATGTTTGCATTTTTTTGAGCGGATTTGTTCCATTGGTTTCCGATAAAAATATGTTGCTTTAAGTACTGCTCAGCATCTCCGAAAAGTTTGCTGTCTGTGGTATAATACAACAGCTTCTGTGCATTAAAAGCCGAGGAGCTTTGCTGTACATCCATTTGTTTAGGATAGGGGATAAGGTCTAGTTGGCGGGATGAGGATTGCCCGATAGCGGTGTTACTGGTATATAAGAAAAATAGTAAACCTAATAAGGACGGAATAGCCTTTTTCATAAATTTTAAAATTGTTTTGCACAGCAAGATAAAGAACTTTTATGATAAATCAATTTAGCATCTCTTTTGGAGCCGAATTTCAAACTTTTAAGAGATTGTTTTTTTAGACGAGATATGTGCTATATTTTTCCGCCAGAGGAGATTCTGCTTAGCTATTTTGCCTGACCGAAAAAGTCAGGCAAAATAATGTATCCTATATTTTACATGCAGAATACGAAGTCTATTCTTTCCATCCTCCACCTAAGGATCGGTAGAGATCCACATATGATTCAAGATGTTTTTGCCTTAATTCCACAAGATCCAGTTCACTTGTGAGGGCATTGCTTTGGGCGGTGATCACCTCCAGATAGGTGGCATAACCACTCCGGAACAGGAGTCCTGCATTCCGAACAGCCAGTTCTGAATTAGATACTCTCTTTTTTGCAAATTCCAGTTGCTCCCGTTGTTTTTCTACGGTGATGATGGAATTGGAAACTTCACTTACAGCCTCTAATACCGTTTGCTGTAGCGCTAATTCTGCCTTTTCACGTTCCAGTTTTGCTATTTCATAATTTGTCTTTAGCGTCCTGTTCTTAAAGATCGGGGCTGTCAGATCTCCGCTTATCCCGCCAAGCAAGGCACCGGGTATATTGAACCAGTTTTTTGGTAACATTGCATTTACACCCAATGATCCGCCAATGGACAATGCCGGATATCGCATGGCCTGTTGTACATTAGTATGTGCATTTGCGGAGATCAGTTGAAATTCTGCGCTCCGTATATCCGGCCGGTTCCGGACAATTTCCAATGGTGATCCCAGGGATATTTCCTGATTTTCAGCTATCAGATGTTCAAAACTCTGACCTCTTTGAATCCGGTCAGGCATCTGTCCTGTGAGGGTACGCAAGGCATTTTCCTGAACAGCGATTTCTTTTTCCAGTTCAGGCACCAGTGATGCGGCCACCAACCGTTGGGATTCTGTCTGTTGTATCGCTAAAGCGGTGATCTCTCCGGCTTCGTATTGCAGTCTGATCATACGTAACGTGCTGTCATTGAGCTGTACATTTCGTTTGGCAACTCTGATCTTATCATCCAGCATCAACAGATTGAAATAACCTTTGGCTATACTGGAAATCAGATTGGTCTGTATGGCATTTTTAGCTTCATAAGTGTCCAGATATTGAGCCAGCAGCTGATTTTGCTGACTGGATATTTTGCCCCATACATCAAGTTCCCAGCTGAAGCGTACTTCTGTGCCAAACTGAGATAAATAGACAAACATATCATCCGGCGCATCCTTTTGCTTCTTGTCATACCATCGGGAGGAGGGACCACTTCCGAAATCAGAAGAGCGCCATTGCCTGTTGGCATTTGCAAGAGTCGCTTCTACCGAAGGCAAATAATTCGCTTTATTCTGAATCACCTGACGGTTTGCAATCCGTGTATTGAGAAGTGCTGTCCGCATGTCAAAATTGTTGATGAGAGCACTGTCTATTAACGCAAGTAAAGTGGAATCATGGAAAAATTCCCGCCATGGAATGCGGCTTATGGTCGTTGTATCTCCAAAATAATCAAGTGTATCACTGCGATACTGTTCCGGCAGATTCAAGTCCGGTCGTGTGTATTTTTCTCCTATTTTACAGCTTTGTACAACAAATAAGGTTGTGAATAGCAGCAGGATCAACGTAAAGCTATATCTGTTTTTATTTATCATATCAGTCTTGAGATTTTAATTTATTGCGGACTTTTTCATCCAGTGTTTTGAACACAATAAAGAGTACGGGTATTATAAAAATGCCGAGTAACACACCGAAAAGCATACCACCGGCTGCACTGAAGCTGATAGAGTGGTTACCTATCGCAGAAGGACCTACCGTCCACATCAGCGGAACAAGACCTGCTACAAAAGCAAGTGAAGTCATCAGGATAGGGCGGAGTCTCATCTGCGCCCCGGTCAGTGCCGCTTCTACTATACTCAATCCTCTGTCCCGTTGCTGTACTGCAAATTCGATAATCAGGATAGCATTCTTGGCTAGCAGTCCGATCAGCATAATAAGGCCTACCTGTACATAGATATTATTTTCAAGTCCCACCATCAGAATCGTTCCGTATACACCCACAAGTCCGACAGGAACAGACAAAAGAACGGCCCACGGAAGGATATAACTTTCGTATTGAGCAGAAAGCAGAAAATAGACAAAAAGTATACTCAGTGCAAAGATCAGTATGGTCTGCGAGCCGGATTGACTCTCTTCAAAACTCATACCTGTCCACTCAAATCCATAGTTGACCGGCAATTTGTCATCAGCCAGTTTCTGTATTGCTTTCATCGCATCACCTGTACTGTATCCTTTGGATGGAGTGGCATTCACCGAAATCGCATTATAAAGATTATATCGGGTAATGGTTTCAGGACCGACCACTTTTTCCAGGGTAAGAATGGTGCTTACGGGTACCATCTCTCCGTTTTTATTTCGGACAAAGATGGAATTGAAAGATTCCGGATCTTTACGGTAGTCCATATCTGCCTGTACATATACCCGGTATTGTCTTCCGAACCGGCTGAAATCTCCGGCTTGTACCCGTGCAAAATAGGCGCGGATTGTCGTCATGAGTTGCTTGATGTCCACACCCAGAGTTTTGGCTTTCACCGCATCAATATTCACCTCATACTGTGGGAAATTGGCTTTGAAAGCCGTATAGGCATTTTCAATTTCGGGAAGTTCATTAATCTCGTTGATAAAGGTATCGGCAATTGTATTGAAGTCGCGGATATCCCCTCCCAGTCGATCCTGAAGAACTAATTCTATACCTGCAAAATCACCGAAGCCCTGTACAGTCGGACGTGGAAAGACAGTGAATTTAGCTTCATTGATCTGTGATAAATCCTTTCGTATCGTGTCCATAAACGCTTCGATATTATGTATCTTTTTACGTTCGGCATGAGGTAACATATTGATGTATCCTGCCGCAAATGCAGGGCTTGAACTTCCGTCCAGTACATTAAAACCTGATACGGTAGTCATTCCCTTAATATCTTCTCTATTTTTTAGAATACTGTCAGCCTGACGCAATACTTCTGTCGTACGGGTGAGCGATGCTCCCGGAGGCATAGCCAGAGAGTAAGTAATAAAACTATCATCTTCTGTCGGGATGAAACTTTTCGGAGCATGAACCATTAAAAATACCCCTGCAGCAGTGATAAGTATTAGTCCTACCCATGTCAGTGGTTTGTGTTTTATCAGTTTTTTTACTCCCGAGATATATCGGTCTGTCAAGCGGTCAAAAGAAGTATTGAAGGCATGGAAAAACCGTTTTTTGTATTTTGTGAATTTGCTGTCTCCTTCTTTTATTCCTGTTTCTACCGCAGAATGTTTGAGCAGTAAAGCACATAGTGCCGGACTGAGGGTCAGGGCGTTGAGTGCGGAAATAAGAATAGCCGTAGCCAAAGTGTAAGCAAACTGTCTGTAAAATATTCCGGCAGGGCCTTCCATAAAACCTACAGGCAGAAATACAGCGGCCATCACCATCGTAATAGATAAGATCGCGCCAGTGATCTCCGACATCGTTGATAGAGTCGCTTCTCTGGCTTTGAGTCCTGTCGCATGCATTTTCTGATGAATAGCTTCCACGACTACAATGGCATCATCGACCACAATACCGATTGCCAGTACCAGCGCAAACATGGTCAGTACATTGAGCGAAAAGCCGAAAAGCTGAAGAAAAAAGAAGGTACCTACCAGGGATACCGGTATCGCGATAGCCGGAATCAAAGTGGATCTGAAATCCTGTAAAAAGATAAAAACGATAATGAAAACCAGAATAAATGCCTCAAACAAAGTGTGCTTCACCTGATTGATCGATTCATCGATCTGGTCTCTTACGGCATAAGTAATTTCATATTTGATACCTTCAGGAAAAGATTTGGCCATTCCTTCCAGTGTCTTGCGCACAGCTATATCAATGTCATGTGCATTGGATCCGCTGGTCTGGGTCAGATTCAATGTCAGTCCCGGATGACCGTTTACCTTGTTGTCACTTCCGAGATTGGTAGCTCCGAATTCTATGCGGGCTACATCCTTCAGGTAGAGAACAGATCCGTCTTTGTTTGTTTTGATAACGATATTCTCAAATTCTTCGGGCTGCGTAAGCCGTCCTTTGTGACGGATTACTGTTTCGAATGCCTCGTCCGAAGTTTCTCCGAATTTGCCGGGAGCAATTTCAAAATTCTGGTCTTTAATCGCATCCATAACATCCTGCGGGACAAGGGTGTAGAGCGCCAGTTTCTCGGGATTAAGCCAGAGGCGCATGGAATAATCCCGTGCACCGACTCTGGATACTTGTGCTACACCATCCACACGCAGCAGGGGACGCATCATATTGATCTGTGCATACGCCTGCAGAAATGTTTCATCATATACGCTATCCTGATGATCTGAATAGAGGTTGATGGTCATAATGACTCCACTCTGTCGGGGCATAACGGTAATCCCGGCCTCGTTGACTTCAGCGGGGATAGAACTGATGGCCTTGGAAATCCGGGTTTGCACATTCACGGATGCTACATCGGGATTAGTGCCGGTCTTGAAAAATACCTGTACAGATCCCGAACCGGAATTGGAAGCTGAGGACTTGATGTAAGTCATATCTTCCACACCATTGATAGCTTCTTCAATAGGAAGCAACACGCTCTTGGCGACAGTCTCTGAGTTGGCACCGGGATAACTCAGCGATACTACCACACTGGGGGGAGCAATCTCCGGAAAACGGGATACCGGTAATAGTTTCAATCCTACTAATCCCAGAATGACCAGCAAAATAGAAACCACCGTAGCGAGTACGGGCCTGTTGACAAATGTTTTCAGCATAAATGATTGATAAGGTATGGCAAATAATGTCCGATCCCCTGATACAAACTATCGGGAGACTCGGGCATATGATAAAAAAAATATTTAGTTATGTTGCGCTATCGGCATAATGGCAGAACCATCTGTGATCTTGTCAAATCCACTTAAAATCACGCGGTCACCTTCTTCAAGACCATCAGATACGATGTAGTTGTCTTTACTTTTTCCTGCAATTTTGATGGTTTTTCTTTGCGCTTTATTTTGTTTGTCGATGACGTATACAAAAGTTTTGTCCTGTAATTCCTGCGTAGCGACCTGCG
This sequence comes from Sphingobacterium spiritivorum ATCC 33861, assembly GCF_000143765.1. Classification (GTDB taxonomy): domain Bacteria; phylum Bacteroidota; class Bacteroidia; order Sphingobacteriales; family Sphingobacteriaceae; genus Sphingobacterium; species Sphingobacterium spiritivorum. Next base: position 882,207 of record NZ_GL379770.1, read on the forward strand.
GGATCTGCAGTACATTTTTCTTTATTTCCGCTATTTTAAGTGTACCTGTACTTCCTGTACGTAGGATATTATCCTGATTGGAAAATGTCGCACGCAGGGAAATCGCTCCGGTAGTACGGTCTACCTGACCATTGACAGCATCTACTTTTCCTTTTTTAGGATAGGCTTCACCATCTGCAAGTACAAGGGTTACATCCGGAAATGTCAACCGATTATTGTTGTTATATTTGACACCCGCAATACTATCCTCCCGGGCTTTAGCTTTAGAGAAATACAGAAAATCAGATTCGCTCATGGCAAAGTAAACATACACTTCCTGCACATCCGAAAGAACAGTGAGCGGGTCGCTGTCTCCCTTGGAAACAAGATTTCCTATACGTTTTGGAATACGGCCGATATAGCCGCTTACAGGTGCTTCTATAATAGTGAAATTTTTACTGATCTGCGCACTTCGTACTGCTGCAGAAGCCTGATCCAACGATGCTTTGGCTACATCATAGTCAGATTTTGCGGCATGTAACCGCACATCTGAAATAACATCATTCTGTACAAGAGGGCGGAGACGGTCAATTTCAAGTTGAGCATTTTCAAGTTTTGCCTTAGCTACATTAGCCGTAGCAATCATATTGTTGAGTTGTTCCTGGTAAGTGGAGGCATCGATTTTAAAAAGTTTCTGACCTTTCTGAACAAATGACCCTTCATCTGCGTAAATTTCCTGAAGGAGGCCTTCTACCTGGGGACGGATCTCGACATTCACCTTTCCTTCAATGGTCCCAAGGTAATCTTTTACCGTGCTTGCATTACTTCTTATCACTGTGTGGACAGGGAGAGCCGTAGGCTTGTTTTTGTTCTCTTTCTCTTCTGATTTGCCTGATGTACAGTGTGTTAAAATGGTGGCTGATAGGAGTAAACCTAAACTAAATGTGGTAAATTTTAAATTAAACTTTCTTGATTTCTTCATTAATACTTTCGCTCTTATTTACGTAACTTTTCTATTACAGCATTGCTTTATGAACGCTAGAATGGAGCTTTTGATTTGTATTTAACAAAAATTAACATTTTAACTAATAACGGATACAGGAAAATAAAACGATAGAATAGTTTATATATTGTGAAATAGTTAATAAAAAAGCAAAAAAGCCTTTTAGCGCCTGTTTAAATTCGTATATACAGCTCAGAATTGTCCGGATATGTATCCAAAACCGGAAAAATAAGTTTTTCAGAAATATCTTTCTAATTCCACTGCGCATGAGCAAGGGAGAAAAACAGACTGATGTTGGGATTAGTCTAAAATATGCTTCTGTGATTTTGTGCGTAAGATTTGAGAAAATTTAGTTGTGTCTGTAACTTGAAACAGGGGTTTCTTAACGACTGTGAGCTTAGTGTATATTTTACTAATCAAAAAGTATTATCCAAAAAGTTAAATTAACCATATGTTTTTCAGTTATTTGTTTTAAGTAACTAAAAGGTAAAATATTATTTTTTAAAAAATATTTACGTTTAATTATTTTATTAGATAACTTTGTTAGGAACAAAAAATGATATATATCACTTTTTTTAGCTGAATCGTGTCAATTTTTGTTTAATTGCTGATATCTATTTAAAACATTTATTACCTAAGAGTTTACAGCTTTCGACTGCTGTTTTAAATGAAAAGGAAATTGCTTATGAAACCGCAAACTAATTCTTTAGCCTTGCCAAAGAGGATTTGGCACCTGTGTATTCTATTGGTTTTAATCCTGATAAATGTCCCCGGCACGGGATATGCACAGACCAGACAATATGCTACCGTCGCTCCTTCCTCCGGGAAAAATCAGGCAACAATCTTGTTAGGTGCAATAAGTGGTGGATACTCATCAACGACCTCTAATGCAGCTAGTGTAACTAATCCGGGATTGGCAGCTGATGGAAATCCGGGTACTCATTCAGTCTTGACAGCTTCGAATTTATCTCTTGCTATTATTGATGTTTCAGGAGAAGCCTGGTTGCAGATGAAATTTCCTTCAGCCTTGGCAGCCGGTACAACATCCTATGTCAAAATAGATAAACCTACCCCGGGCGGAGGTCTTAATCTGGATCTGGTTACAGGAGTTGGAGGGCTTCTGGGACTATTACAACAAAACGTAATTATTCCTGAGGTATACACCGGAGCAACCAGTTCCAGTGATGGCACTATGATCAATAGTGCTTCTGTGGTTTCATCAATAGTACAGGATGCCAGCGGAAATAATTACATAGCTGTAAAATCTTCACAATCGTATAATGCTGTCCGCGTTAAATTAAGAAGTCAGAGTGCGCTGTTGGGGCTTTCTATAGGTGCTTCTCTCTCTCTGAATGTCTATGACGCATTTGCAGTGCCTTCGGCTACAGCCTGTAATCCGGCAACCTATACGGATGAAGGAAAAGTAACAGGAATAAATGTTCAGTTAGCGAATACCGTAATAAATCCAACATATGCAATCGATGCAAATACTTCAAACTACTCAGAAATCAGTCTGGGAACATTGGCAGTAGGCGGATCAGCATCTCAGTCTATTTATTTTCCAACACTATCTGAGCCTAATTCCAGACTTAAAGTACGGATGCAGATAAATCCTACAGCATTAAACGTCAATCTGATTGGTGCCTATGGAGTACGTGCGTACAATGGTAATACGCAGGTATTTGAACAAGTGATCGGAAGCGGTTTGATCGGAGGCCTCGATGTATTGGGTCTGCTGAACAGTGGCGGAATTGTAACGGTTCCTTTTGATATTGCAGCACAATATGACAGGGTCGAGTTGGTGCTGTTCTCCACGGTCAATCTGACCACCGGATCAGGAGTACGGTTATATGCTGTGTCACGCACAAGTGCTGCATGTCCGGAGCCTCCTCCGACTGCAAGCCCTCTTTTTCAACCTGTATGTGCGAATACATCTATAGTTTCGATGTCCAATGTGGATGATGCACAAAATGCGGTAGACGCCAATTTTGACAGTTATGCAACCATTCGTTCTGATGCCGGTATCCTTGTAGGGGTAGGAAGCAGACAGGGACAACTGGAGGTAAGTTTTCCTTCTGCCGTACCTGTAGGAAAGACCGCTTATGTTCGTATAGACTATGATCAGGATGTGTTGAAATCATTGCTGGCAGGTAGTATCGGAGAGCTGGTCGGCGGATTAGTAAACGGGCTGGTCTTAGGTGATCATTATTTTGAAGTACAACTCAACAATGGCGGAGGAGCCCCGTTATTGTCGGCTTCCAGTGCCAATAGTTTCAGTGCTGCTGCCGGAAAAATCCGGATTGTTCAGGACAAAGCCGGAAGATATTACATCGCTATAAAATCAGATGTTCCTTACACCAATATTAAATTAATTGATCATACAGCTTCAGCATTAGGGGTTCTTGCTCCAAACAAATACCTGAATGTATACAACGTATGCTATGATAACAGTTCTGCGATTTGTGATCCTGCATTTTCTACTTCTTACGAAGGAACAGGTATTACCTTAGGATTATTACAAATCGGAAATACCGGAGTATTAGCTCCTGAATATGCTATTGATGATGATGCCAATACTTCTTCAAAAATTAACCTGGGAACATTAGCTGTAGCAGGTTCTATGTCTCAGTATATCAATTTCAATTCATTAAGTGACCCCAACTCTGTATTCAAAATTAAACTGGCAATCAAAGCCAGTCAGACACTAAATGCGGATCTGCTGGGTGCTTATGAAGTCATCGCTTACAATGGCAGTACGGAAGTATACCGCAGATCATTAGGTGGCGGATTGCTGAACGGTACAAATGTATTGGGTATTCTTGGCGGCGGCCAGCCCGGTACATTGACCTTTGCTCCGGGTAAGGTCTTTGATCGCATTGAGATCCGGGTAAACAGTGTGGTAAATGTGAGCGCATTCCAGTCTTCATTAGAAGTCTATGATGTAAAACGATTTGGCCCTGCAGGTTCTGCCTGTCCGGATCCTGACTTCACATTGCCTGCTGCAACGGCTACGCCTTTTGAGATTCCGGCTTGTGATGCAGCTGTGGTGGCATGGGAACATGCAGATTATCCGAATCTGGCTGCTGATGGAAATAACGAATCATTCGCAACATTGACTGCAAGTAACGGACAGTTACTGGGAATAGGTGCTTATAACGGTTTCCTTGAATATGAATTCCCTACAGCTCTGCCTGCAAATAAGACTACATATGTCCGTATCGATATGGACGGTGATCTGCTGGGTCGTTTGCTGAGCGGAACATTAGGAACTCTGGTTAATAATGTAGGCGGATTGCTGCTGGGACAACACTATTTTTCTGTAGATGCCAAAACTGCTCAAACCGGTGGTACAACAGTACTGACAGGTTCCAGCCAGGCGGGATTCACGGATGTAAATGGTGGAGATCTCCGCATTGTACAGGATAATGCCGGTCGCTACTACATAGCCATTACACCAAATGCAGCTTATAAAAATATCCGCATTACGGAGCATTTCCCTGCATTAGCCGGACTGACGCAAAATGTCGCCTCGATGAAGATTTTCGAAGCATGTCATGAAATTGGTGTGAATAACTGTCTTCCTGCTCAATTTACATCATTTGACCAGTCCGGACTTTCATTAGGATTGCTGAATGGTGCAGGTGTCAATAATGCAGACCATGCTATCAGTCCAAGTTCATCCGATTATTCTGAAATCTCAACCGGAACTGCTGCTGTGGCTGCACAGGTAGCACAACGTATATATTTCAACAAGTTATCTACTGCGGGAGACACGTTAAAAGTTCGTTTGCAGCTGGACCCTTCAAGTCTGGCATCAGTAGATTTGTTGGGCAGATATCAGATCCGTACATATAACGGAAGTGCCGTTGCAGAGACCTTTACGCTGCAACAGGGACTGATCAATAACCTGAACTTATTAAATCTGTTCCGTTCAGGAGGTGTACAGACACTTACATACAGAACAACATTACCATACGACAGGGTAGATATTATTGTCGGTTCTACACTCAATGTAGCATTGACTCCTTCTGTACGACTTTATGAAGTAAAACGTATCGGTCAGGGATGCCCGACAACGACTACACCTTCTCCATTTGAAAATCCGGTATGTATATCTTCTGTAATCGATGCCGGCAATGCAGATGACATCAACAATTTATTTGATAATGACTTTGACAGCTATGCCACACTGAAATCAGGGGCCGGTCTGTTATTAGGTCTTGGTAATAAATACGAAGGTTTTGTTGAATTAGGTTTCGGTCAGAAAATTGCAGCCAATAAAACAGCATACATACGCATTGACTTTGATGAGGCTTTACTGAATAATTTACTGGGGGGAAGTATCGGTGGAACACTGGCCAGTGTGGTGAATAATCTGGTATTAGGAAACCACTACTTCTCTGTACAGGTCAAGGATGGTGCTTCAGTAATTCTTCAGGGAGGAAGTAATAATAATTTCAATAATAATAACGACCGGATCCGGATTGTACAGGATAAATTAGGTCGCTATTATATCGCTGTCACACCATCTGCACAGTATGATGCTATCCGTATCACGGATCATACCAACTCTGCCTTAGGTTTGTTGGCGCAACCAAATTCAATGAACGTATATGGTGCATGTGTAGATAATCCATTAACAGATTGTCAACCTGTGTTTACCACTTCTTATGATGCAAGAGGACTGGCATTGACAGCTCTTGGGCTGGCCGGATCCGGCGTGGCAAATCCTGACCATGCAATCAATATCAATACAACTGATTACTCAGAAGTAAGTCTGGGCAATGTTGCTGTAGGTACTTCTGTGAAACAATATTTTGACTTCCGTAAGCTGGCTTTACCAAGTGAAGTTATTAATCTGACTTTACAATACGGAAGCGGTGCATTAGATGCAAACCTTATCGGAGGAATAGAAATTATAGCTTACAATGGAGTAACTCCGGTTGCTACATTAGATGTACAAAGTCAGCTGATCAACGGACTGAATGTACTGGGAATTTTGAATAACGGAGCTAAAGGTACTATTCCTTTTGCGCCGGGAGTAGCTTACGACAGAATCAGTGTCGGCCTGAGAGGGGTATTGAACGTAAGTGCATTGCCTGCCCTCAGAGTATATGCAGTAGAGAAAGACTGTAATACGCCAATGTTCAAAACATGGAAATCATTTAAAGTCAGTAATGATCCGGCTATTACAACTGTCAAAGGCGGCGAAGAAGTGGAATATACCATACATGTCCGCAATACAGGAAATGTAGCACTTAATGATTACATCGTGACGGATGCTATCCCTGCAAATACAGTTTATGTCGCTGGATCTGCCGACGCTTCCGGTGGCTCAGTTGCTTCAGGTGTAGTGACATTCAGCAATGTGGATATTGCTGCAGGTGCTACTGCTACCCTGACTTTCAAAGTAACGGTAAATGCAGATCTGACAGGTGTGACAGCTATTAACAATGTTGCACTAGTGAAGAAAGATGCTGCTGATCCTGGAAAAGAGACCTTCCCTCCGGCAGCAGGTAATCCGAATGAACCGGATGAAACAGCCGGTACAGGAACAAAAATACCTGTGACGCCAATAGCATCTGCAGTGTCATGGAAAGCTTATAAGGTTAATACAGATGCAAGTATCACGGCTGTCAAAGGCGGAGAGCAGGTAGAATATGCTATCTATGTCCGTAATAACGGTAATCAGGTGTTAAACAATGTACAGATCAGTGATGTATTGCCTGCAGGTGTGACCTATGTATCAGGTGGATCGCAGGCAAGCGGTACGGTATCATTTGTGATTCCTACATTAGCAGTAGGAGCGACTAACGGTCCGTTGACATTTACTGTATCAGTCAATCAAAATCTGAGCGGTATCAGTAAAATAACCAATATCGCTACAGTAAAAAGTAATGAAAATAATGTACCGGCAGAGAGTTTCCCTCCGGTAAATAATGCTAATCCGACTGAGCCGAATACCGGTGCAGGACCAGGAACTTCTCTGGATGTAACTACTGTGAATAACCTTGTGTCTTGGAAAGCATATAAAGTAAATAATGATGCAACGATCACCAGTGTAAAAGGTGGTGAAGATGTACAGTACACCATCTATGTCCGTAATGAAGGAAACCAGAATGCAACAGGTGTACTTGTCAGTGATGTATTGCCTGCGGGATTGACGCATAAGAACGGTGGTACGCTGACAAACAGTACAGTCAATTTCGCACCATTAGATATTCCGGTAGGGCAGGTACGGTCTGTATCCTTTATAGCTACTGTCATTAAAGATCTGACTAACATTGCACAGATTAACAATATCGCAGTAGCAAAACTCAACCCTGCTGACCCGGGTGTACAATCACATCCACCAATCAATAACAGTGATCCGTTGACCGGAGGTCCGGACATCACGCAGACAGGAACCGTGATTGCGGTGACTCCTGCACATGATGTTGATTTTGCATTGCTGGGCTTGAGTAATAACATGACCAGTACAAGTAAAGCTGTGGAAGGCGACGTAATTACTTATACATTAACGGTCAAAAATACAGGAAATACAGCCCTCACAAATGTGACGATTACAGCTCCTATTCCTACGCATACCACATTTGAAACCGGAACAATAACCGGTGGAGGTACAGTGTCAGGAAATGAAGCAACTTTTGTGATTCCTTCATTAGCAGTAGATCAAACACTGACCTTTAGCTATAAAGTGTTGGTAGGCGCAATTCCTCCGGGAGTAGATAAGATCAGCAATACTTCGGTTGTGAGCTTTGCAAATGAAATTGCCGGACAACCGAATAAAACTAAACAAGCATTGTCTGAACTGCAGACAAATTGTAATCCAGTAGTCGCGGCAGATATCACGCTGGCTCCGACATCAGGAACAATATGTCTGGGTGATGAAGTGGAAATAACGGCATCAACAGCGTTAAATATTCCAAATGCAGTATATCTGTGGTACACTAATCCTGCATTGACAGGCACACCACTTGTAGGGCCTGTCCAGAGATTAAGCCCTGCTGTGACGACTACTTATTATGTAGTAGTGTCAGGAGATGGATTCTGTTTCAATACTCCGGCAAAAGAAATTGAGATTTCGGTATTGAATTTTCCTCCTATTCCTACGATCAGCATCACTGGTTCTGCCGCAATATGTGAAGGTACTGGTTCGACAGTGTTGACCGCAACATCTGCCGGAGCATCTTCATACCAGTGGTATAAAGACGGAGCAATTTTGCAGACTACCAATACCAATACCTTAACGGTCAATGCAGGTGGACTTTACACGGTAAAAGCATTCAATGATGTCAATGCTACAGGTTGTAGCAGTGAAGTATCCGCTGCTGTAGAGGTGACTGTCACTCCGAGACCGGCACAGCCTGCTATCACTTCGCCTGCTGCGCCTGCATGTGAAGGATCTATTATTGAATTGACTTCAAGTGCAACTACGGGTAATCAGTGGTACAAAGACGGTGTATTGCTGACAGAAAATAATAACGGAACTACTGTTCCGGTAACAGGACAGAAAATCTTTGTATCTACCGGTGGAGTATATACCGTTAAAGTGACGGATCAGCTGACGGGATGTGAAAGTCTGGAATCTGCTCCTGTGACAATAGTAATAAACCCACTTCCGGTAATTACATTAACCGGAGAAACCAGAATCACGACGGCAGTCAATGTAGCGGTAACCCTTCCAACGGTTACAACTTCACCTGCTACAGGAGTGACTGTAAAATGGTATGATCAGGCGGGTGTCGAAACCACCAATCTGACACCATCATTCGCTGCTCCGGGTGTATATACATACACGGTAGTAGCACAGAATGATGCAACAGGATGTACCTCATCACAATCTGTGCTGATACAGGTGTATGATGCAAACAGCTGTCCTCCTCAACTGGTACGTGTGTATGCAAATACACAGTCTTCCGGAAGTATTATTACAGGAGGAGTGAGCGATGGTGCGAATGCAGTAGACGGAAACCCTAAAACATACTCGACGATCACTACAGGATTAGGATTGTTAGGAATTGGTACAACATGGCAAAATGTAAACTTTGATCAGGTCGTACCTGCAGGTACTCCGGTTACTATTAAATTAGGTAAAGAGTACAGCTTACTATCTGTTGCAAGTGGTCTGTCTGTTGTCGGACTGGATGCAAACGGAAATGATATCGGAACACTTAAATCCGTACAGGGAGGACTTCTGGATCTGCTTGTTGCAGACAATGTTATAGAGTACACATTTGTACCTGCAAGTGGATCAGGGCCGAAAGCTTACAAAGGCGTACGTATTGTGCAGGGAGCATTACTGAGTCTGGCTCAGAATGCGAAAGTATATCACGCGTATTATACAAAAACCGGTGCTGTAGATTGTGCTCCGATCGATAACCAGACAAACAGCAATATTTTAGATATGCTTTATGGTGTACAGGATATAGGTCTGGGCGTAGCAAGTGCAACAGCAAGTGTGATAGACCCATGGTTAGCTGTGGATAATGATTTGAATACTGCTGCGCAAATCAGCAGAGGTGCTGCGGTATTGAATGTGGCAAGTCTGACACCTGTATTCAAGTCGCAGACTATGCCTACGGATTCATTGCGTATTATTATTGAAGACTCGGGCAACGCACTTCTTAATCTGAGTTTACTGTCAGGTTTTGAGATCCAGCGTTATTTAGGAACAGCGAAAGTAGGACCTACATTGGATAACAATGCTGATATTCTGAAACTGAAATTATTGAACTTCTCCGCTAATAAGAAGAAGTTAATGATGGCACCATTCGATCAGCCATTTGATCGTGTGCAGATCTCTTATGGAGATGTGGTAAATGTGAACCTGGGTAATCAGATCAAGGTTTATGATATCAGTATCATACCGACTATAGATTATGGAAATACACCAGGTACTACACTGGAAATCTGTCAGGGAGATAACCTCACCATCAAGAAACAGGATGATTGTACAGTCTATGCGGTGTACGATGAAAATGGTAATCTGCTGGTAACTTCAGATCAGCTGAACTTTACAATTCCTGCAACGACAACTGCAGGTGTACACAAATATTTTATACAAGCTGTAAGACAAGGTTGTGAAATTGGACCAAGACAGGAGATTGAAGTCCTGATCAATCCGCTGCCTGTGGTACAGACGTTGAAGATCAACGGACAGGTGCGTTCCGGTAATGAAATCAGTCTGTCCCCGGGTAAAACAGCCACATTTGAGTTGACTGTAGATGATGCTACAGCAACATTCCAATGGCAGGAGTTGATTGGAGGTACATGGACAGCTATAGCCGGACAAGCAACCTCTACATTAGTGAGAACAGTTCCTTTGGTAGCAGCAGGTACTCGCTATGAATACCGTGCATTGATTAGCAGCACAAAAGGATGTGATATTATATCTCCTGTGGCAGCTCTTGTCGTAGCTCCGCAACAAGTAGATTATACGAAATCAAAATTAGAAATAGTTAAAAACAACGCTATAGCAAATGGGGTAGATGTAAATACACTTCGCGCAACTATAGTAGATGAATTTGATAACCCGATTGCAGCTACAGCAGTAGACTTTAGTTATACCAGTCTGGTCACAGGCAGTGTAGTCACTACGCAGTTGAGTACAGATGCATCAGGTATTGCTGTGCTGAATATTACCAGTACGAAGATTGGTGATGTAGCTGTCGCAGCGACTGTTGCCGCTACAGCCATCAGTGGTAGTCCGCAGACGGTTACATTCGTAGCCGGACCTGTTGACTATGGTAAATCTAAACTGGTTATTATCAAAGACGGCGCTATTGCCAATGGGGTAGATAAGAATATCCTGGAAGCTACTATTGTAGACGCATTTGATAATCCGATTGCAGGAGCTACAGTAGCCTTTGGCTATACGGATCTGGCAGACGGCCAGGTGAAGGCTGTCAATATAGTGACCGATGCTTTAGGCAAATCTGTACTGGAACTGACTAGCACGAAAATCGGTGCTGTCGATGTGAGCGCTTTAGTTGCCGGTACAGCTATCAGTGGCAGTCCTCAGACGGTTACATTCGTAGCCGGCCCTGTAGATTATGGTAAATCAAAACTGGTTATTACTAAAGACGGTGCTATTGCCAATGGGGTAGATAAGAATATCCTGGAAGCTACTATCGTGGATGCATTTGATAATCCGATTGCAGGAGCTGCGGTAGCCTTTGGCTATACCGATCTGACAGACGGTTTGGCGAAGATAGCCAATATAGTGACTGATGCTTCAGGCAAATCAGTTCTGGAACTGACTAGTGCCAAAATCGGAGCTGTAACGGTAAGTGCAGAAGTCTCAGGTACAGCTATCAGTGGTAGTCCGCAGACGGTTACCTTCGTAGCAGGCCCTGTTGACTATGGTAAATCGAAACTGGTTATTATCAAAGACGGCGCTACCGCCAATGGCGTAGATAAGAATATCCTGGAAGTTACTATCGTAGATGCATTTGATAACCCGATTGCAGCAGCTACAGTAGCATTTGGCTATACCGATCTGGTAGACGGTCAGGTGAAGGCTGTTAATATAGTGACCGATGCTTTAGGCAAATCTGTTCTGGAACTGACCAGTACGAAGATCGGTGCTGTCGATGTGAGCGCTTTAGTTGCCGGTACAGCTATCAGTGGCAGTCCGCAAACGGTTACTTTCGTAGCAGGCCCTGTTGACTATGGTAAATCTAAACTGGTTATTACTAAAGACGGTGCTACAGCCAATGGCGTAGATAAGAATATCCTGGAAGCTACTATCGTAGATGCATTTGATAACCCGATTGCAGGAGCTACAGTAGACTTTGGATATACAGATCTGACAGACGGTTTAGCGAAGACAGTCAATATAGTGACAGGTGCTAACGGTAAATCTGTACTGGAACTGACCAGTACGAAGATCGGAGCTGTGAAGTTCAGTGCAGGAGTAGCCGGCACGGCGATCAGCGGAAGTCCTCAGACCGTTACCTTCGTAGCCGGGCCTGTAGATTATGGTAAATCTAAACTGGTTATTATTAAAGACGGAGCTACAGCGAATGGCGTAGATAAGAATATCCTGGAAGCTACTATCGTAGATGCATTTGATAACCCGATTGCAGGAGCTACAGTAGACTTCGGATATACAGATCTGACAGACGGTTTAGCGAAGACTGCCAATATAGTGACAGGTGCTAACGGTAAATCCGTTCTGGAACTGACCAGTACGAAGATCGGAGCTGTGAC
>NZ_GL379770.1:894902-2346458 GCF_000143765.1 Sphingobacterium spiritivorum ATCC 33861
GTCGATGCATTTGATAACCCGATTGCAGGAGCTACAGTAGACTTCGGCTATACCGATCTGACAGATGGTCTGGCGAAGACTGCCAATATAGTGACAGGTGCTAACGGTAAATCCGTTCTGGAACTGACCAGTACGAAGATCGGAGCTGTGACAGTCAGTGCAGTAGTAGCCGGTACAGCAATCAGCGGAAGTCCGCAGACGGTTACCTTCGTAGCCGGACCTGTAGATTATGGTAAATCTAAACTGGTTATTACTAAAGACGGCGCTACAGCGAATGGCGTAGATAAGAATATCCTGGAAGCTACTATTGTCGATGCATTTGATAATCCGATTGCAGGAGCTACAGTAGACTTCGGATACAATGATCTGGTAGATGGTTTGGCGAAGACTGCCAATATAGTGACAGGTGCTAACGGTAAATCCGTTCTGGAACTGACCAGTACGAAGATCGGTGCTGTTACTGTCAGTGCAGGTGTAGCCGGCACGGCGATCAGCGGAAGTCCGCAGACGGTTACCTTCGTAGCCGGACCTGTAGACTATGACAAATCTAATCTGGCGGTGACCAAAGACGGTGCCATCGCAAATGGTACGGATTACAATGAATTCACTGCAACAATTGTAGATGCATTCGTCAATCCTATCGCAAATACAAGCGTAGTATTCAGCATCACTAACCCTGATGGTACTACAGCAACACAAACGATTACTACAGATGCAAATGGCAAGTCAGTCGTTCAGTTGACATCTACCAAAGCAGGAACCGTAACGGTGGATGCTCAGGTGGTTAACCGTTCTATCGCAAACAGCCCTGCCAGAGCGACATTCGTAGCCGGTCCGGTAGACTATGGTAAATCGAAACTCGCTATTATTAAAGACGGTGCTACAGCCAACGGAGTAGACAAGAATATTCTGGAAGCTACTATTGTAGACGCGTTTGATAATCCGATTGCAGGAGCTACAGTAGACTTCGGATACAACGATCTGGTAGACGGTTTAGCGAAGACAGCCAATATAGTGACAGGTGCTAACGGTAAATCTGCACTGGAACTGACCAGTACGAAAATAGGAACAGTGACTGTCAGTGCAGGTGTAGCCGGTACGGCAATCAGTGGCAGTCCGCAGACGGTTACGTTCGTAGCTGGTCCGGTAGACTATGACAAATCTAATTTGGCTGTAACCAAAGATGGTGCCATCGCAAATGGTACGGATTACAACGAATTCACCGCAACAATCGTGGATGCATTCGTCAATCCTATCGCAAATACAACTGTAGTATTCAGTATTACTAACCCGGATGGAACTACAGCAACACAAACCATTACTACAGATGCAAATGGTAAGTCAGTCGTTCAGGTGACATCTACTAAAACAGGAACTGTAACGGTGGATGCTCAGGTAGCTAACCGTTCTATAGCGAACAGCCCTGCCAGAGCGATATTTGTAGCCGGTCCGGTAGACTATGACAAATCTAATCTGGCGGTAACCAAAGATGGGGCTATTGCAAATGGTACGGATTACAACGAATTCACTGCAACAATCGTGGATGCATTCGTCAATCCTATAGCAAATACAACTGTAGTATTCAGCATCATTAACCCTGATGGAACTACAGCAACACAGACGATTACAACCGATGCAAACGGCAAATCCGTAGCCAGAGTGACATCTACTAAAACTGGAACTGTAACTGTGGATGCACAGGTGGCTAACCGCTCTGTCGCAAATAGTCCGGCAACAGCTCTATTTGTGGCTGGGCCGGTAGATTACAGCAAATCTAATCTGGCTGTGACGAAAGACAATGCTATCGCAAATGGAACGGATTATAACGAATTCACCGCGACAATAGTCGATGCATTCAGCAATCCGATAACAAACACTGCAGTAGCATTCGGTATCACTAATCCGGATGGAACTACAGGAACACAGACCATTAATACAGATGCAAACGGTAAATCCGTAGCTAGAGTAACATCTACAAAAGCAGGAACCGTAACTGTAGATGCACAGGTGGCTAACCGCTCTATAGCGAACAGCCCTGCAAAAGCAACATTCGTTATTGCTAATCATATCAGTGTAACTAAAGTTGCAGATCAGGCAAGAGTGAAAGCCGGTACAAGCACCAGCTTTACAATCACCCTGACAAACGATGGTCCTGAGACTTTAGCCGCTGGCAAAGTGATCAGTCTGACAGAACGTCCGGGCGCAGGAGTAACCATTACAGGTTATACAGTGGCCAGTGGTAATGCAACGGTCACCGGAACAGGTAATACCGCTAAAGTAACCGCGACCGGAGCGATAGCAGTAGGAGGAACAATTGTCGTAAAAGTAACCGCAAATATTGCAGCAGATGCACCGGCTACTGTTACAAATGGTATCACCGTCTGGGGACCAGATAAAAATCCAGGTACAGACCCTGAGGATGATAAAGATGATACGGATCCGATTCCTGTAGATCGTGAATACAAATTGAGTATTACTAAAGTTGCGGATCAGGCAAGAGTGAAAGCAGGTACAAATACAAGCTTTACACTTACCATTACAAACAATGGTCCGGCAATTATCAGCACAGGAAAAGTGATCAGTCTGACTGAGCGTCCGGGAGCAGGAGTAACCATCACCGGTTACAGTGTAGCCAGTGGTGCCGCAACAGTAGCGGGTACTGCTAATACAGCAAAACTGACAACAACTGCTAATATTGCGGTGGGTGCTACAATAGTAGTTAAGGTAGCCGCAAGTGTAGCTGCAGATGCTCCGGCCACTATCACCAACGGAATCACCGTCTGGGGTCCTGATAAAGATCCTGGAACGGATCCGGAAGATGATAAGGATGATACAGATCCGATTCCTGTAGATCGTGAAACTAAACTCTCAATCACGAAGGTAGCCGATGAAGCAAGAGTGAAAGCAGGAGAAGCGACGAGCTTTACACTGACGATCACTAACGATGGTCCTTCAGTAATGGAGACAGGAAAAGTGATCAGTCTGAGAGAGCGTCCGGGAGCAGGAGTGACAGTGACAGGTTACAGCATTATCAGCGGAACAGCAACTGTCAGCGGAACAGCCAACAGTGCAGCCGTAACAACGACAGCAGCAATACCGGTAGGAGGGAAGATCCTGGTTAAAGTTGCAGCAACAGTTTCTGATGACGCAGCCGCAACAATCACAAATGGTATTACCGTATGGGCTCCGGGTAAAAATCCGGATACCGATCCGGAAGATGATAAGGACGATACGGATCCGATCCCTGTAGACTTCCAGACCATCCTGGCGGTAGACGATGAAGCTGAAACAAAAGCTGCCAATGAAGTGAAAATAGAAGTACTGGCTAACGATCAGGTGACCAAGTGGGCAATTGATCCGGCAACTGTCGAAATCGTAACAACAGCAGCAGAAGGAACTACATCAGTGAATATAGACGGAACAGTCACTTATCTGCCAAACAAAGTATTCGTAGGCGTGGATCAGTTTAGTTACCGTGTGAAAGACGTGAAAGGAAGATGGAGTAATGCGGCAGTGGTCAAAATCAATGTATTGTCAAATCCATTGATCGTACCAAATGTCATTACGCCGAATGGAGATAATATCAATGATAAGTTTGTTCTGAAAGGTATTGAAACCTACGATCGTGTAAGCCTGACCATCATCAACAGATGGGGTAATGAGGTCTATCGTAATGCAAACTATGACAACACTTGGGAAGGTCTTAATCTGAATGCAGGAACATATTTCTACATTATTGAGACCACTAAGAATGGTGTTAAAGAAGTAGTCAAAGGTGACGTATTAATTAAGAGAAACTAGAATCAGTAATAGACTAAATTGTATTATTTACTAAAAATAATAACAACATGAAATACGGAAAATATGCAGTGATAATAGTAGCAGGATTGCTGGGACTGACCAAGGTCAGTGCCCAGCAGAGTATCCAGTTTACGCAGTACATGTTCAATTCGATGAGTGTCAATCCTGCCTATGCGGGGTATAAGGAAGAATGGTTTGCGCAGGTCGGTCTTCGTAGTCAGTGGACCGGCTGGAGCGGAGCACCCAAGACGGGTACAGTGTCTATAGATGGTGTATTGGATCCTTATTCAAAACGCCATGGAGTAGGGCTCAATGTTACTGCTGATAAACTGGGAGCACAAGCCGCTACATCCGCGTATGCCAATTATGCGTTTCGCCTGCAACTGGATGATGAAGATACACAACGCCTGAGTCTGGGAGTTGCGGGAGGAGTAACACAATACAGCCTTGACGGAAATAAACTGGATGCAAACGATCCTAATGATCCCATTATACCAGACGGTAAAATATCAGACTGGGTACCGGATATCCGTTTAGGTGTTTACTACTATAATCCGAAGTGGTACGCAGGTCTGTCTGTACAGGATCTCTTTAACGGGACGAATTCGGGGACAGATTATAGATTTAATCAGAATACTTCTGAAAGTCTGTACCGTACTATCAGCGGATATTTTATTGCGGGAGCATTATTGGAATTGAGCAGAGGAGTGCATTTAAGGCCAAGTATGTTAATCAAAGAAGACTTTAAAGGACCGACTTCTCTTGATGTGAATGCCATGTTTGTATTCAATGGTAAATTTTGGATAGGAGCAGGATACCGCACACGTGCACGTTTGTTTAACAGACAGTATCAGGACAGATCTGTTGATAAGCTGAGTTCTATGAATGCTATTACAGGTATAGCACAGTTTTATGCCACAGACAGACTTCGTATCGGATATTCTTATGATGCGATGATCAACAAATTGAGTGGTGTTCAAAACGGATCACATGAGATCACGCTCGGTATTACATTCGGACGTCGCGGTGCAACACAATATTTGAATCCTAGGTTCTTCTAAGCTAAATGATATTATGATGAAAGCGTTTGGAAAATTAATAGTTACAGCAGCATTAGGCGCTCTAATGATAAACAGTGAGCAGGTGCAGGCGCAGGAGCAACCGTCTCTGAGGGACAGAGCCTATCAGTTCTATCTTGCGGGAGATTATGCAAAGGCCGCTCAGATCTATAACCGCATTGAAGAGAAAAAGGGATTGTCTGCCAGGGAAATTTACGCTGTTGCAGACTCCTACTATCAGATCAACGAATATACATTGGCAGAGCAGTGGCTCAAACGTGTCACAGATCAGGATAGCAAAAATGCAGATGCATTCTGGAAGTATGCCCAGATCCTGAAGATCAATGGACAGTATGCAGAATCAAAGAAGCAATTTGTAGATTATAAACAGCGGTTTCCGGAAGGAAAAAATATTCAGATAGAAATCGACGGTTGTGATTCAGCTTTACTTTGGACTGGCAGGCCGACTACCCATGTTCTTAAAAATGAAAAGGAAGTAAATACAAGTTTCTCCGAGTTCGGGGTTTTACCATTGAGTAATGGGGTACTGTATTCCGGAGAACCATCTGTAGCCTCAGTGGATAAAAGCGATATGACAGGTAATGCTTATCTGAGAATCTTTTCTGCAGGAAGAGATGAAGACGGAATCACATTAAAGTATCCTGTATTGTCGGACGGTGTTTACAACGATGCTAAGTATTATGTCGGACCGGTGACAACCAATCAGGATCAGGATGTATTGTTTGTGACCCGAACATATGCAGGAAGTAGTGCCGAGAAGGTAAAGAGAGATGGTATGCGTTTCAAAAAACACAATCTTGAACTCATTCTGTATAAAAAGAACGGAGAATCCTGGATACCGGAGGCTTTTCCATACAATAATGTGGAGAAATACTCTGTGGGACACGCCAGTCTGAGTACAGATGGAAAAGTATTATACTTTGCATCAGATATGCCCGGAGGAAAAGGTGGCGTAGATATCTGGTACAGTCAGGTAAATGCAGATGGCACATGGGGTACACCCGCCAATGCCGGAAACGAAATCAATTCTCCCGGAGATGAGATGTTTCCATCTACATTCGGAGATACACTATACTTCTCCAGTAATGGTTATGCCGGTATGGGAGGATTGGATGTATTCAAAGCGGTAGGTAGCAAAAACAGTTTCAGAGGAAGAGAAAACCTGAAATCTCCCGTTAATTCTTCAACAGATGATTTTGCATATGTCGTATCAGCAGATGATGAAGAGCGTCAGTACGGTTATTTTTCCTCCAACCGGACAGGTGGAGCGGGCGGAGATGATATCTATTCATTTGTGTACACCAAACCAAAAATAACAATACGTCTTCAGGGAAAAGTCTTTGATAAAGAAAGTACTGATTCGCTGGGGCAGACACAGGTCCGTATATTTGATGATAAAGGTAAACTGTTGTCCACTTTCTTTGCTAACAGTCCGACTTTCGATACCGAACTTCAGAGTAAGCTGGCTCAGAAAATAGTGGTGTCGAAAGACGGGTTTATGTCCGATTCACTATTCGTGCCAGCTATCAGAGCGACAAAAGATACCACCCTCTTTGCGAGCTTTAAACTACAACCTGTAAATAAAGAGGGGATTGTCTTTGTACTGGATAATATCTATTATGATTTCAACAAATCAGATATCAGACCGGATGCAGCTAAAGTCCTGGATCAACTGGTTAATACAATGACTGAAAATCCTACTCTTCAGATCGAGTTGTCCAGTCATACGGATAGTCGCGGTTCGGACAATTACAATATGAAACTATCAGACCGAAGAGCAAAATCTGCGGTAGATTATATCATTAGTAAGGGAATTGCTAAGGAACGTCTTGTCTCCAAAGGTTATGGCGAGACCAGGTTGGTAAATGAATGTGCTAATGGTGTGAAATGTACAGAAGAGCAACATCAGGCGAATAGACGTACAGAAGTGAAAGTACTTAAATACTAAGAAAAACAAACAAAAAAAGGGCAGTTCTCCTCGGAGAGCTGCCCTTTTTTTATGGGTATGGCAGATCGGGTACTCCGATCCGGATCATAATGAAAAAACAAAAAAAATGTAATAAATTTAACATAGATCAAGAGTTGCTAATTTAAATTTGATCAATTTTACACCGGCTTTTAATTGAATCAACATGCTGAAGATACTCGTGCTGTTTGCACATCCTACATTAGAACAATCTGTCGTGAATAAAAAATTAATCAGACGCATGCGTTCATTGCCGGATATTTCGGTAAGAGATCTGTATGAATTATATCCTGATTTTGATATTCCGGTACGGGTAGAACAGGCTGCTTTGGAAAGACACGATATCGTGATATGGATGCATCCTATTTATTGGTATTCGGCTCCGCCTATTATCAAACAATGGATCGATCTGGTCTTACTGCATGACTGGGCTTACGGAGCCAGGGGAACTGCACTCAAAGACAAATGGATCTTCAATGCCGTCACTACCGGAGCCACTTTGGAGGCCTATCAGGAGGGAGGACACCATGGTTATCCGCTTAAAGATTTTTTGTTGCCGTATAAACAGACTGCTGCTCTTTGTCATATGCATTATTTGCCCCCATACGTGATAGACGGGACATTTAGTAAACAACCTAAAGAGATTGAGCAGGATATTGAACAATTTATATCTCACTTACAACTACTGCAGTCAGGAAAATTTGAGGCCGCTGCCTTACAGCAATTTTCGTATTTAAATCAACTTAAAGATCAAGCATAATGGATTCATCATTTTTATTTCAGATCATTGCCTATCTGGGTTCGGCTGTGATTTTCGTGCCTATTGCCAAAAAACTCGGTCTTGGGTCTGTGCTTGGTTACCTTATTGCCGGGGTTATTATTGGTCCTTCTGTCTTGCAATGGGTAGGTAGCGGTACACAAGACGTTATGCATGTCGCCGAATTTGGGGTCGTCATGATGCTTTTTCTTATTGGTTTGGAGTTAGATCCGGGCACCTTATGGAAATTGAGAGGCCCCATATTAGGCATGGGAGGACTGCAGGTTATTCTTTCAGCGCTGTTGATTGCCACCATTTGTTCGTTAATGGGATTCTCATGGAAAGAAGGGCTTGTTCTCGGACTTACGCTGGCTTTATCTTCTACCGCAATAGTGATGCAGTCACTCGGTGAAAAGGGCTGGCTGGATACAGTGGCCGGTAAAAGTTCTTTTGCTGTATTATTGTTTCAGGATATTGCTGTCATCCCTATATTAGCCCTGTTGCCTTTGCTCGCAGATAATGCGTCTGCTGTAACTACAGAAGGAGATACCTGGCTGACAGATATCAGTGGTCCCGCCAAAGCCGTATCTCTTCTGGCTGCTGTTGCTATTGTGGTGCTTATCGGTAAATATATAGTAGGCCCGATCCTTCGCGTCATCACACGCACAGGTATGCGCGAGCTGTTTCTTGTCGGGGCTTTACTTCTTATCGTGCTTATAGCTTTTATAATGCAAAAGGTAGGACTGAGTCCTGCCTTAGGCGCCTTTTTAGCTGGCGTTGTCCTCGCAAACAGCGAATTTAAGCACGAACTTGAAAGCGACCTCGAGCCTTTCAAAGGCCTTTTGCTTGGTGTGTTTTTTATAGCTGTAGGTGCATCCATCAATATTTTCTTCGTATGGCAGGAAGCCAGTACCATATCCATATGGGTAGGACTTTTTATGCTTGTCAAGATTATAGTGTTGTATGTGCTGGCAGTCGTATTTAAATTGAAAATAGATCAACGGATCATTCTTGCCGTCTCTCTCGCACAAATGGGAGAGTTTGCCTTTGTATTATTTAGCATCATCGGTCAGCTACGGCTACTGAGTACAGACACTATCAATATTATGGTCGCAGTAGTGGCCGTCAGTATGGCATTGTCACCTATTCTGCTACTCGTAGCAGACAAACTGATCCTTCCCCGGTTGAATAGTCTGGCAAATCCTCCGGAATCTGAAGAAAAAGAATTTGATGAAGTAAACGAAAATAAAAAAGTGATCATCGCCGGATTTGGGCAGGTCGGTACGATTGTGGCCCGTTTTTTACATCTCAATAAGGTAGAAACAACGATTCTGGATTATAATGGCGATCGTGTGGAAATGCTGCGTAAATATGGGTTTAAAGTATATTTTGGAGACCCAACCCGATATGACCTTCTGAAGTCTGCCGGAGCATCCAAAGCCAGTATTATTGTCAGCGCATTTGACAATGACGAAGATCATATGAAATTAGTCTACATGGTCAAAAAACATTTTAGTCATCTCAAAATAGTAGCCATAGCCAATACTCGTAATCTGGCATATGATCTGATAGAAAATGATGTGGATCGTGTATACAGGGTGGGGACAGATATTGCATTGCGTATGGGAGTGGATGTCATGACCGAACTCGGATACAGACGCTATACCGTATACCGCGCTTCTCAGAAATTCTCAAAACTGGAGGAAAAATCTTTATATAAACTTGCCCGTATCAGAGACAAGGGATCCGAATACATACAAATGGTTCAGGAGACAATCCGCGAACTGGAAAATGAATTATTAGATGATATGTCTTCAGATGATAACTCCTCTGTAAAAAATGCCTGGAGCGATTCAGAACGTAAAAAAGGAGAAGACGAAAAGTAAAAAATTAAATCATTGGATCCCGAAACATCAGAAATCAACCCTGTAAATACATAGGTTGAACTCTTTTTGAGATATAATTTGTTGAGGTATAGATAGTTTTCTTACTGTTTTTTGTCTTATCGTGAATTAAAAAAAGTGATCAATGTTATTTTTTTATGCGTTAATATATGTACCTTATAAATAAAATAACATTACGGTTTAATGTTTTAATTGTAGGTAGTTATTTGAAATTTATTTTGTCTAAAGAAGATCGGTGTCGATATATTTGTTTTTCAATTTGAATACCTAAGCCTTTTCAGTATTCTTTTTGATTCCTTTTTAATAGCTTTCTTGAGATATTATCAAGCAGTTTACATCTTATTTCAATGTTTAAATAAAGTAATGCAAATTGATAGAATTTTACCCGATCGTATATTTAATGCTCTGACTTTACTGATCGGCTTATTAACGCTATTACATCTTGCAGCATTATTTTTAAATATAGGTATTCCATTTTCACTGTTGTATGGACCTATTCTGTATCTGATACAACAGACATTTTATAAGAAATATATGCGGATAAGACAAATGCTGATCCATCTTATCCCTTTTATACTATGTACTGTATGGATCTATTCGGCTGATACTTCGCCTATTCTGTTTTATTCTTATTCTCTGATTAATACCCTTATGGTATGCACTTCCAGTATGGGTTATACCGTAATGATATTGCTGAATATGAAAAAGTGGACATCCCATCCTGAAAATATAAAGGTTTCCTTATTTATTAAATCTTTTTTTATTTTCTGTGCCATTGAATTCGGTTTCCTTACACTTGTTCTGCATCACAGGCTTCAGTTTGATTATGATATTGATCCTATGATTATTATCTGCCTGCTGTCTGTTCTTTCTGCTTTATTGAGTTTTGATTTTCTGATCCGTCGCCTGAGTTCTTCTTTTGAACAGACAAATGCTGCAGGCCGGAAACTGTCCATAGCACAACTTCCATTTTTGGAAGAGATCCGGATGGATGAAGCGCATTGGGAATTGTACAGACAAGACTTAGTCCGGTCCGTAGAAGAACAGCAGTTATATCTGGATACCGGACTTTCTGCTGACCGGCTTGCGGATGAAATCGGAATAAGCAGGCAACAGCTATCTGTATTGTTGAACAATTACCTGGGGAAAAATTTTTATGAATGGATAGCCGAATACCGTATCGCACACGCTGTCAAACTGTTCAGAGAAGGAGGTTATATACTCAAAATAGAATCATTGGCTTTTCAGTGCGGGTTTAATTCTAAAACCACTTTTAATAAATACTTTAAGCATTATATGGGGATTACCCCATCAGAATTCAGAGAACACTTGTCCCTAAATAAGCAATGACCGCTACCATACTTTTTACAGCTATTCTGTTAATGACTGGTGTGACACTGGGCTTTATACTGTTTACAAAGAGTACAGCATTTATTGACCAGGTTACGCAAAGTATTTTGGTGATATTTGTCTTTTATACTTTGTTTACAGTGGTATGCAGTTATATTTATCCTTCACTTTCGTACTTAGATAAGGCCTCTCCCTTATGGTGGATATTTGGTCCCTGCGGTTATATTAGGTTTAAAGCGACAGAAAGAACAAGATGGTCTGTCCAGGATATCTGGCACCTTATACCTCTGATGCTGATGCTTCCGTTTTATTTTCTTTTTATATCTTCTGTATCCATTCGTAACGATTACGGATACATCTATTATAGTGTTTTGTATACCTGTACTGCTTGTATTTGGTTTGGATACGCACTTTTCATTATTTTTAGCCTGGGAAGAAAAACCGAAACACCTATAGACAGCAACGGATATCTGGATTATATCAGTGTGATATTGCTGTTTATACTGGCTTTCTTTATGATGTCGGTGGCATACAACTATATTGTTTATAAACAGGATGCAGTATCCTCATTATCCGGTCTGTTGTTGTTCTTTGCTATGTTTATTGGTGTATCAGCAGCGTATTTGCATTATTTTTACCTGTTGATGCAACGAAAAAGACAATCCGAAACAGCAGATCACATCCGTCAACCAGGGCAAGGCAAGATGCACAACAGATATCCTGATGAAGGAGATAGAAAACTGTGGGTTCAGCGTATAGATGAGTATCTGGTACCGGAAAGGTATCTGGATATGAGATTTAATATGTTGAAAATGTCCAAAAATCTAAAAATTCCCAAAGAACAGTTGCTGTTGATATTTGAACAACATTACAGAAAGAGTTTTATTACATATATCAATCAGCTGAGAGTTAATTATGCATGTAAAATGCTTGCAGATCAGGATTTTAATCTTTCTATGGAACAACTTGCTGCAGATTGCGGATTCAGATCCAAAGCATCCTTTTACCGATGTTTCAGGGAAGAACATTCCTGTACACCTTTAATGTTTAGAGAAAGGCAAATCAAAAATCAACTTGTGTAAGGAACGCTTCCTGGTAGCGCCAATACTATATAACTATTTATCGTGAAAAAAATAAGATTTGCCTTACTGCTCCTCATCGTATTGTATATAGCAATACCCCTTCGGGCTCAGGAAAATGCTGCATTTGATAGTGTGTACAATAAAGTTTATGGCGCAATGATCGCTTCAGATGTAAGGAAAGCAAATTTTCTTGCTGATTCACTGCTGTCTATAGCTCATAAAGGTGAAGAACAGATCAAGTCACTGATGCTGCTGGCGAATATCAAACATAGTACGGGAGATTTTACAGCAGCTTTAGTTAATGCCATTCGTGCGCAACAAATAGCAAAAGATTTTGATTATCTGGAATGGACGGTACGAACGTCGGGATTTATAGCTACCACTTTTCGTAATGTAGGCTTAGTGGAAGAAGGACGTAAACATCTTGCAGAAGCGGAAAAGGCAAATAAAAGACTCAAAGGAAAAGAAGGATACGATCTTACCTCAGCCAATATTTATCAGGAGAGAGCATTCTATTATCTGGAGAATAAAAAATATAAAGAAGCAATAAAGGAACTGGAAAACGGAATGCAGCATCTGAAACAAATTCCTTCCAGTCCGAGAGCAATAATAGTGCATGCTACAAATGATCAGTTATTAGGAATCTGTTATCTGGAAACCAATGATCTGCAAAAAGCCCGAGAATATCTCAATTCCTCCTTACAGAAGTTGGGTGAGCAGGAAAGTAATCTTCGCCCCTATATTTTCAGGGCAATGGGAGAGGTGGAAATGAGGCTAAAACAATATGCTAAAGCCTATTCCTATTTTAAACAGGCTGAAGTATACATAGCTTCATCGGAGAGAGCGGAGTTAAAAAGTCTTGTATATGAGAGTTTTGCGGCTTATTATAAGGCTACAAATGACCAATCCAAAGCAGTGGAATATAGTGAGCGCTATATGGAGGAAATAAGGAAAAAAAACGATCTCACACTAAAGATATCTAATCAGCTTATCAAAGAATTTTACAATACCCAACATACCGAATCGCGGAATAAAAAATACCTGATCCTGCTATCTGTTTTTCTGTTTATTGTGACCACCGTAAGTGTAATATTTTATATCTGGAACAGAAAGATGCAAAATATGCGGTATAACCATATTCTCCGTGATGTAGCGCAGTTTGGACTAAGAGGTAAAAGGACTGAAGCATTACAACCTGCAAAAGCAGAAAGCAGGGATCTCAGAATTACTAAAGAAACGGAAGAACGTATACTAAGTGATCTGATACAACTGGAGGAGCAGTCTTATTTTGTTAATAAAGAAATATCTCTTTCAGCGGTAGCAGCCCGACTCAATACCAATACCAATTATCTTTCATACATCATCAATACTTATAGAGGAAAAGACTTTTCTCATTATATCAACGAATACAGAGTCCGTCATATCATTCAAAGACTACAGGAAGAACCCAAATTAAGACATTGCAAACTTTCGCATATCGCTGATCTGGCAGGCTTCTCTTCACACAGTAAATTCTCCGCAGTATTTAAAGTGGTAACGGGAATTTCCCCCTCTGTTCTGATCTCTCGCTTACGGGAAGAATCGAAATGACAGAAATGAAAATAGGACACTACCCATCTTTAACAGATAAATGTTTTACCGGTATTTTTTTATGAGATATATTCATTAAAAAAAGCCTGGAACTTCCCGTACTCCTGCTATCAATACCTGATGCCTTAAATCTTTTTTTACGTTATGCATTAACAGTTACGTTGGACCGGATAACCTATGTGTAAATAACAAAGAATTCGCTATTGTCCAATTCGATACTGCAAATCTTGTTTTCCTTCCAAAAACCCGTTTAAAAACATCCTTTTTTTTAAAATTTTATATTCACTGTTATTCGTTTCTTAAAAACAGACAGACAAATGTCCCTTGATTTTGAGTTTTTACGAAAAACTGTTAACAATCTTATTTGCAGTCGTTTATAGTGTTTTATCCGAAGTCCGTTTGTCTCAATTTATTGTCTTGTACAACAGCTTCAGATAATGAGATCAGTGGTCTTGGTCAGGATATCAATATTTGTGCCGCCAAAGTAAAGCGTATTACAAGGGGACTTATAACTGCTCAGTTTGTATAAGGAAGATTCCTGTTCCATATCGTCTCCCTGATGAGTATGCCGTTTTGGAAAGATAATGAAAAGTCAAATAATTGTTAACCGAATATGCAAAATTTTAACAAAAATTGTATTGTTTACATCGTACTGTTATTTATATCCCTTTGCCTGGGATTGAATACATATGCGGATGGTTCCAGAGATTTATATCCGAGCGGAGTAAGTGGGGGAAGAGCTTCTTTGCGTTCCAGTATGACTGTAAATGCGAGTGCTTATCCATTTCCCACAAATGGTACACATTATGTCTACGCAAAAGTAGGTGAAACGATAGCATTAGCGTCAAGTGCTCAAAGTGGTACTAATACGCAGATCAAATTGTATAATCCCAGCGGAATCGAATTGTCACTGACTATAGGTAATAACGCAGGAAATATAGCCAATCGGACTGCCGAACTTGAAGGTCCGAGATTGCCCGGACAGACATCTCCTGCTAATGCTTATACTGCAATTTATCATACCGTTGTACAAGAGGGTATTTATAAGGTCGAATTCCTTCCTCATGGAAATGGTAGCGGTAGTGGTGGCCGGGACAATATTTCCGGAAATGGCAACTGGACGCAGGCAGCAAATTCTGTATATATTCCCGCCTGGGATGTCTCTGTAGCCAATGTCGCCAAAACAGGCTGGATTAAAGGTCGGGTATATATGAATGTCCTTAATATGGATATTTATACAATAACTTCCGGTTTTTCTAATATTGGTGGTTTCTATGGTAAATTCAAGATATTAACAAAAGACGGATATGTCTACAATGTGGATAATAACGGAAATAATGGTATCTCTTTTACGTTCTTTGTTAATAATAAAGGATTCTTCAAGTCGACCACAGATAATACCCCGCTTTACAAGAGTATGGATTTATCTAACCTGTCGGGCAGAGTACATGATCCTCGTACGGCAGATGCCGGATCCGAAGTTACACACAAGATATTCTACACGCTTCCGGCAAACGATTTGCCGACTTCAGCTAATGGAGCTGTACCCGGAAATAGTACCTGGTTAAAAAATAACAGAATTGTCCCTAAAGTCGAACAATTGAAAGTGATTGGTGTAGACGGAACAAATGGACAGGTTAGTAATAAGGGGGGTAAAATTTCATTTGAAACAGGAAATACCGGACAATATAAAATTGTAATTGAATCTAACGGAGGAGTGAATTTTCCTGCACGAACGTTAACGGGCATAGCATTGGCAGGTGTCAATAATATTCTGTGGGATGGAAAAGATGGTGCAGGAAATCCATTACCACAAGGTAATGTACCTGCTAAAATCAGTGTTCAGCTTCAGGGGGCAGAGGTACATTTCCCATACTTAGATATGGAGATCAATCCGAATGGTATTATTCTGGAATTGCTTAATGATAATCTGTCATCCGTGGAGTCAAATATTGTATATTGGGATGATACAGATATACCAAATACCAGTTCAGGCACAAACTCATCACCAAAAAATGCAAGTCATTTTGTGCTACCGAATGGCACTCCGAGTTCTGGCACCAACGCGAATGGACATAAGTGGGGAGCTAATACAACTGCTACCAGCGGAACATTTGGAGATGTTAAGGCGATGGATACATGGACATTTATTTTAGGCCCGGTAGAAACATTACAAACACAAATAGCGGTTAAGGTAGCCGATCTCAAGATTGAAAGTGTAAGCACTTCCAACGGAGTAGTCAAAGTTGGTGATGAAATTGTATACACTGTAATTGTAAAAAATGACGGACCAAGTGATGTCCAGGGTGCTCCTTTTTCATTCAATGCACCTACAGGCTACGAGATTACAAGTGCTACTCCAAAAACCGTATGCACAGGAGGAGCACAAGCAAATCCATCCATAACATCAAATAAATTTAATTCGGCACTTGATATGCCGAATGGCTGTTCCATCACCTACGAAATCAAGGTAAAACCTACCAGTACTGCACCTTTCGGTCCGATAACGGTAGACGCAACTATCATGCGCCCTAATGACGTAACAGATCCGGATGCAACAAACCCGGATATCAATACTCCTCCTACAGATCCGTATTTTGAATGTGGTAATGGAGTAGCCGGAGCAGGATGTAATAATATAAAAAATAATACAACAGTAACGTTGATTGATTTGTTGACTGCGACAAAATCTATAGTGGGTAATCCGGCAACCATAAAACCGGGACAAGCTATTACCTACCAGATCAAAATCAAAAACAGTAATACGGTTGCAAAAACTCCGGTGCAGGTCTCGGACGTTATACCTGCGGGATTATCGCAGATTTCAGCGATTACCAATGGCGGGACTTATAATCCAACGAACAGAACAATTACCTGGTCTAATCTTACCGTAGCCGGTAATTCAGAATTGACATTAAGCTTTAATGCCATTGTTGATGCCAACCTTGCAGCAGGTACAGTTTCCATCAAGAATACAGCGATCGTAACAGATCCGATCGATCCTACCGTTCCGGTAACTCCGGAAGTAGAAGTACCGACAGAAGGAAAGATCACTTCTGTAAAAAGCATTGTCGGTAATCCAACCAGCGTAAAATCCGGTGATGAACTGGAATACCGTATCGTACTGACCAACAGCTATGGTACAGCGAAGAGCGGCGTGACCGTAAGCGATGCGCTTGCAGCCGAGCTGAATGCACCGACAGCTATTTCAAACGGCGGATCACTAAGTGGTAACACGATCAACTGGACAAACCTGACTGTTCCTGCAAACGGCACCTTGACCCTAAGCTTCAAAGCTGTTGTCAAAGCCAACCTTGCAGCAGGTACAGTTTCTATTAAGAATACAGCGATCGTAACAGATCCGATCGATCCTACGGTTCCGGTCACTCCGGAAGTAGAAGTACCGACAGAAGGGAAGATCACTTCCGTGAAAAGCATTGTCGGTAATCCGACAAAAGTAAAATCCGGTGATGAACTGGAATACCGCATCGTACTGACCAACAGCTACGGTACAGCGAAGACTGGTGTGACCGTCAGCGATGCGCTTGCAGCCGAGCTGAATGCACCTACTGCTATTTCAAACGGCGGATCACTAAGTGGTAACACAATCAACTGGACAAACCTGACCGTTCCTGCCAATGGCACATTAACCCTAAGCTTCAAGGCTGTTGTCAAAGCTAATCTTCCAACGGGAACAACAGCTATTAAGAATACAGCGATCGTAACAGATCCAATCGATCCTACCGTTCCGGTAACTCCTGAAGTAGAAGTAAAAGTTCCTTCTATTGCATTAGTTAAGGAATCTGTTTTAAATGATGAAAACGGAGATCAGATTGTTCAGAAGGGAGAGACAGTTACATACACCTTTAAAGTTTTCAATAACGGAGGAACAGTTGTAAACAATCTTGTAATCAATGATTCTAAATTAAATATTGTCAACTTACCTGTTGTACCGTCACTGTTAAATCCTGGTGAAACGGGAACAGTAACAGCTACATACACACTTACACAGGCTGATATAGATGCCGGCAGTATAACCAATACAGCCTTAGCTAAAGGAACAGATCCTAGAGGTAGAGATGTGACAGATATTTCGGGTACGGCAGTCGATAATAACATACCAACTGTAACAGTTTTACCAAAACAACCTTCATTGGTATTACACAAAACAGGTACTTATATAGATAAAGATAATAATGGATCTACCAATGTAGGAGATGTAATTAAGTACCGGTTTGAAGTTATTAACAATGGAAATGTTACTGTGAAAGGAATCACAATCAGTGATCCTAAAGTAACTGTAACAGGAGGACCTGTTGATCTGGCTCCGGGAAGTTCGGATGCAACAACATTCTATGCAGAATATATTATAAAACAAGAAGATATCGACAAAGGAGGTGTTTATAATCTGGCGACAGCAGAAGGAAAAGATCCGGACGGAGATAATGTATCTGTTACTTCAAAAGATCCGAATCCGATAAGTACAGATCCGGGAGTTGATCCGGGTTGTTTAACCTGTACCATTACACCTCTTGACAGAAAAGGTGAAATTACTGTAATGAAAACCGCTAACCTTTCTCAACAATTCAGATATGCAGGTGAGAAAATAGAATATGATATAGTGGTCACGAATACAGGTAATGTCACATTAAAGAATGTAAATGTTACGGATGCTAATGCAGACATTAAAAACATTGGTACCATTACTGAATTAAAGGTAGGACAATCTGAAACATTTAAAGCTTATCATACTATAACAGCAGCGGATATGTTACAAGGTTATGTATCAAATATAGCGGTAGCTGTTGGAAATGATCCTAAGAATAACCCGGTGACAGGAGAATCGAAAAGCGGAAATCCGACACAACCGAAAGATCCTGTTGACCCGAATTGTAAAACATGTACAATCACACCTCTTCCATGGAAAGAGATCAAAGCGAATAACGATACGCCACCGGCTATCAACGGAAAAGATGGTGGCAGTACAACCAGCGTATTGGATAACGATCAGCTGAACGGCAAACCAGTTGTACCGGCAGAAGTAAAACTGACTCCGGGTAACTCACCGAACAAAGGAATCACAATGAATCCTGACGGAACAATCACGGTATCACCGGAAACACCTTCAGGTAACTACGAATATCCGTACACGATCTGTGAGATATTAAATCCTGCAAACTGCAGTGATGCAAAAGCAACTGTAGTAGTACAAGCAGCACCAATCAAAGCCAATAACGATACGCCACCGGCTATCAATGGAAAAGATGGTGGCAGTACAACCAGCGTATTGGATAACGATCAGCTGAACGGCAAACCAGTTGTACCGGCTGAAGTAAAACTGACTCCGGGTACTTCACCGAACAAAGGAATCACAATGAATCCTGACGGAACGATCACCGTATCACCGGAAACACCTTCAGGTAACTACGAATATCCGTACACGATCTGTGAGATATTAAATCCTGCAAACTGCAGTGATGCAAAAGTAACAGTAGTTGTAGAAGCAGCACCAATCAAAGCCAATAACGATACGCCACCGGCTATCAATGGAAAAGATGGTGGCAGTACAACCAGCGTATTGGATAACGATCAGCTGAACGGCAAACCAGTTGTACCGGCAGAAGTAAAACTAACTCCGGGAACATCGCCGATCAAAGGAATCACAATGAATCCTGACGGAACGATCACCGTATCACCTGAAACACCGGCAGGTAACTACAAATATCCGTACACGATCTGTGAGATATTAAATCCTGCAAACTGCAGTGATGCGAAAGTAACAGTAGTTGTAGAAGCAGCACCAATCAAAGCTAACAGCGATACACCTGTTCCTGTAAATGGTAAAAATGGAAAGACAATTCCAAGTGTATTGGATAACGATCAGTTAAACGGTAAGCCGGTAGTACCAGCTGAAGTTAAACTGACTCCGGGTACATCACCAAACAAAGGAATCACAATGAATCCTGACGGAACGATCACAGTATCACCGGAAACACCGACAGGTAACTACGAATATCCGTATACAATCTGTGAAGTATTGAATCCGACAAACTGTAGTAATACAGTGGTCAGAATTACAGTAGTAGAGCCTAAGCTTGAGATTCTGAAAGTTGCAGACAGATCAAGAGTTAAAGCAGCTGGTGAGGAGATTACCTATACGATTACAGTTAAAAATACGGGTGGTGTAGAATTTAATAATCTGGTATTGACAGATGTGATGTTCCCTGCCTGGAATGAGAAAATAGCTGTTCTTGCTATAGGAGCAACCAGAAGTTTCAGTCTGACACACAAGGTGACACAGGACGAAATCGAAAACGGTGTTCTTGTCAATACGGCTAAAGTAAATGCACAGGATCCGGATGGAAAACCTTATCAGCCTGAGGTGAAAATAGAAACACCGGTAGATAATCTGGCAGGTCTTACTGTTGTCAAAACAGGGGATCGTAAAGAAGTCAAAGAGAGAGGGGATAAGATCGTATATACCATCACTGTAGAAAATACAGGAAATAAAATTCTGTATGATATTGAAGTGACCGATCCGTTGACCAAATTGTCTAAAACAATTACTCAGCTGGCACCGGGGCAGAAAGAAGTATTTACTACGGAATATGTCGTTATACAATCCGATTTTGATTTGGCTGAGATTGAAAATACAGCCTTTGTGAAAGCGAAAGACGGAAAAGGAAATGTCGTGGATGCAAGCGGACAATACAGTGTAACCGTATCACCGTTACCATTGCATATTCCGAATGTGTTTACGCCAAACGGAGATGGTCAGAATGATAAATTTGAGATTGAAGGAATAGAACGATTTGATCGTGTCGAGATGACTATTATCAACAGATGGGGTAATGAAGTCTACAGAAATAGCCGATACGACAACAATTGGGTAGGAGAAGGCCTTAATGAAGGAACTTACTATTACATCATTGAGACACACAAAGGAAGTACAAAACAACTCCATAAAGGTTGGGTACTGATCAAACGTAATTAATCGAATCATTCATTATACAGCAATACAAAATGAAATACGGAAAATATGCAGTGATAACTATAATAAGCCTGTTGGGACTGACACAAGTCAGAGCCCAGCAGAGCATACAGTTCACGCAATATATATTTAACTCGATGAGTGTCAATCCTGCCTATGCAGGGTATAAGGAAGAGTGGTTTGCTCAGGTAGGACTGCGCAGTCAGTGGACAGGTTGGGAAGGAGCTCCGAAAACAGGAACTGTTTCCATAGATGGAGTTTTGGATGCACAATCCAAACGTCATGGTGTGGGGTTGAATGTAACTGCAGATAAATTGGGAGCACAATCCGCCACGGCTATCTATGCAAATTATGCTTTCAGATTGCAATTGGATGATGAAGATACACAACGGCTGAGCCTGGGTATAGCAGGGGGTGTGACACAGTATAGTCTGGATGGAAATAAGCTGGATCCGAATGATTATAATGATCAGGTAATCCCCCGTGGAAAAATATCCGACTGGGCTCCGGACATTCGTTTAGGTGTATATTACTATAATCCGAGATGGTATGCAGGTGTCTCCGTACAGGACCTTTTCAACGGCACTAACTCCGGATCAGACTATCGTTTTAACAGTACCACATCCGAGAACCTGTACCGTACTGTAAGCGGATACTTCATTGCAGGAGCACTGTTTGAATTAGACAGAGGCGTTCACCTGAGACCAAGTATTCTGGTGAAGGAAGATTTTAAAGGACCGACTTCATTAGACGTAAATGCCATGTTTGTATTCAATAGTAAATTCTGGATAGGAGCAGGGTATCGTACCAGAGCGAAGATCTTTAACCGGACATATCAGGATAAGTCAATAGATAAACTGAGTGCTACAAATGCCATAACAGGAATCGCACAGTTCTATGCAACCGAAAAACTGCGTATAGGCTATTCCTATGACATGATGATC
Source organism: Sphingobacterium spiritivorum ATCC 33861 (assembly GCF_000143765.1). Classification (GTDB taxonomy): domain Bacteria; phylum Bacteroidota; class Bacteroidia; order Sphingobacteriales; family Sphingobacteriaceae; genus Sphingobacterium; species Sphingobacterium spiritivorum. The sequence continues at coordinate 916,367 of NZ_GL379770.1, forward strand.
AATCGAATGAGCGGTCTGCAGAACGGATCACATGAGATTACGCTTGGACTGACATTCGGGCGCAAAGCAGCAAGTCAGTATTTAAGCCCGAGATTCTTCTAATTAATCAGTATTAATGAATCATAAAGAATGAAACGGAATATCATGATAAAATCAACTTACCTGAACAAACTGTTAATCGCTCTGCTTATCTGTGCTGCCGGAATTTCTGAAACAAAGGCACAGGAACAAGTGAGTAAGAGAACAACAGCGGAAAAACTGTATTATCAATATGAATACTATTCAGCATCACGTATATATGAGAAACTGGTAGATACTAAACGTCCTAAGGCAGAGGATATGGAGCGTCTGGCAACCTGTTACTTCAATATGAATGAATATAACCTTGCCCGTAACTGGTATGCACGGGTTGCTGAAGAAGGCAAAATATCAGATCAGTCTCAACTCAATTATGCTGATGTGCTCAAAAAACTAGGAGACTATGCGGCAGCAAAGAATCAATATAAAGCCTATGGTACAAAAACAGGCAAAGAAAGTGAAGTGGAATTAGCCATTCAGGGATGCGATTCGGCAATTGTCTGGATGCAGAAACCTACTGTACACAAAATCAAAAATGAACAGCAGATCAATACGCGTTTCTCTGACTTCGGCACTACACCGATCGGGCAGCAGGTACTCTATGTAGGAGAGCCTATGGGATCCGACCAGATTTCCGGACGGACAGGGAGAGCATTCCTCAGAGTATACTCCGCAACAAGAGATAAGGATGGAATAGCATTGATCTATCCGAATATGTTGCCCGATGTCTTTAACAGTGCACCATATCATGTAGGTCCTGTTGCCGTAAATAAGGATGAAAACGTGCTGTATGTAACACGTACTTATCCTGGAAAAGATACGGAACAACAAAAGTCAGGTCCCTACAGTTTCAAAAAACACAATCTTGAAATTAAGATCTACACAAAGAACGGAGATAACTGGAATGAAACTGATTTCCCTTATAATGATACCAAAAAGTATGCAGTAGGGCATGCCGCATTGAGTAAGGACGAGCAGACATTATATTTTGCATCCAATATGCCAGGTGGATATGGAGGTGTAGATATCTGGTATTCCATACGACAGCCTGATGGTACATGGGGACAACCGATAAATGCCGGAGCTGAAATCAATTCAGCAGGAGATGAAATGTTTCCGTCCGTATTTGAAGACCGGTTATACTATTCAAGCAATGGATTTCCAGGGATGGGTGGTCTCGATATATTCAGTGCAGTAGGTAGCCGGTCTTCATTTACAAACCGTCAGAACCTTCGTTTTCCTGTCAACTCAGCTTCAGATGATTTTAGTTATGTCCTCTTAGGTGACAGCCCTGAAGCACGATACGGATATTTGTCATCCGATAGATTAGGAGGTGTAGGTCTGGATGATATTTATTCTTTTTCAGCGATCAAACCCAAAATTACCATTTTACTAAAAGGTATTGCCCAGCATCGTACAACAGCAGAACCCCTGGAAGATGTTCAGCTTTCTCTATTAAGTGATGGCGGGAAAGTGGTGTCCCGCAAACTGAGTGCTGCGACAGGTGTATTTGAATTTCAGTTAGAACCCGGTACAGCCTACCAGTTAATGGGAGAAAAATTGAAATTTCATGGAGACTCCGTGAATATTGCAGCGCTGTCCCCACAGAAAGATACCACCATTCAGGTAACACTAAGGCTGCAACCTATCATAGAAAAAGGAACAACATTTATCCTGGAAAACATTTATTATGATCTGGACAAATATAATATCCGGGCTGATGCCAAACCGATTCTGAATCAACTGGTGAATACCCTTCGGGATAATCCCACACTCAAGATCGAACTATCCAGTCATACAGATAGTCGCGCCACCCATAAATACAATATGAAATTGTCTCAAAACCGTGCACAGGCTGCCGTAGACTATATTGTCAGCAGAGGTATTGCCCGGGATCGTATTGTGGCAAAAGGATATGGCGAAACCAGATTAGTCAACAAATGTGCTGACGGTGTCAAATGCTCGGATGAAGAGCATCAGGCAAACAGAAGAACAGAAATCAAAGTATTGGAATATTAAGATTATTATTCCTCTGATGATTCCCTTTCCATAAATATTATTCCCCTGACCCTCTCCATATTTAAGGAGAGGATCAGGGAGAGATTCTATGTCCTGAGATACATTAAAATTGACCGGAATTTAAGAAACCCGTTAAATACAATAAAAACAAACTGTTTTCATCGCCCGTCTGTCCTGTTACAGGAGACGGGCGATTTTTGTATACAACAGGGCTAAATAAAAAATGTTCCGACCCTCTGGATAAAGATCAGAACATTTGTATGTCTGGATATTCTTTCCCGGTTATGGGATATTAAGATATTTGTGTGTTTGAAGGGAAATTTCCCATTTAGGATTTGCCATTACATAATCGATGATCAATGGCGTCATCTCAGCAGCTTTAGACCACTCCGGTTGAAGATATAATTTACAGGTATCACTGACCAGTCTGGCGTGTTCTTCAGCCCATTGAAAGTCACTTTTATTAAAGACAATTACCTTTAATTCACCTGCATTAGCCAGTACATCAGGTCTTGGAGCTTTGAATTTTTTCGGAGAAAGACATATCCAGTCCCAGTGTCCGCTCAACGGATAGGCTCCTGAAGTCTCTAAAAAAGTCTGTATGCCCGCATTCTGCAATTGACTGGTCAGATAATCCAGATTATAAATCAAAGGCTCTCCGCCTGTCACTACGACCGTTTTGGAAGGATGTACGTTTGCATGTTCTACAATAGTATCAGCTGCAGTAAGCGGATGCAGTTCGGCATCCCAGCTTTCTTTAACATCACACCAGTGACATCCCACATCACATCCGCCTAAGCGTATGAAGTATGCTGCTTTGCCGGTATGATAGCCTTCTCCCTGTATCGTATAGAATTCTTCCATCAAAGGGAGTTGCTGGCCGTTTTCTGGAACTTGTAGTGACATCTTTTGAAATTAAGACTGCAAAGGTAGGCTTTTTTTCTTAAGATCCCAGCCTGTGTTTTTTGGAGCAGTATGCTTCGTGAAATTATGACATATGATAGACAGGTAATTAACTTTTTTATAAAAAAATATTTCTTCTTTCTTGAACATATTAATTTGATGATTGTTATATTTAACATAGTTAGTACCCATTACTAAAACTCTACCTACAATGAAAAGCAAAGGATATTTTCCATTGTTTTTATTCCTGTTTATGATCCTGTGTCCGCTATTGATGTGGGCTGACGGATCAAAGGATCTTTACCCGACGGGGGTGAAAGGGAACCGTGCGTACCTGATTTCCCGGAGTGAGAAAGAGGTGGGGACTACAAGTTTTCCTTTTTTTACACTTGGAGCACATTATGTATATGTACAATCAGGTGAAACCATTGCGGCAGCTTCCAGTGCACAGAATATAGGGGAAGGCCGGATTCGGCTGACAAGCCCCGGCGGAAAAAAATATCTTTCAACAAAAAATAATATCGGTAAGATTGTAAATAACGGAACAGGAACACGTCAGGCTGAAATCTCCGGTCCACGTGTAGGATATGCTCCTTATGAGGTTAAAGTAACCGAAGAAGGGGTTTGGAAAGTAGAATTTATATCGCCGGTGGGAGAGTTTACTGAAAATTTCGGCGATCCGAATATCCCGGTAGTTGCAGCCAATGGAGATTGGTCACAGACCTGGGATACCAGTATTGCGGCCTGGGATATTTCAGTAAGAGATGAAAAAGATGAAAACTGGATTTCAGGAAGAGTTTATACAAATGTGCTGAATCTTCATCTCAACAGCGGACAGATGGCAAATAAACAAGGAGCCTTCTATGGTAAATACTTCGTTCTTACTCACGATGCATATGTGTACAAAGTTGACGGCAACGGTAGCAACGGTATAGCATTTACTTCATTTGTCAATAATATGGGTTTCCTGGATGATGAAGGTAAATCTTTGTACAAAAGTCTGAATTATATTCCACAGGTAGGTTCAGGAGATGTACAGGATCCGAGACAAGCGGATGCGAACGGACATATTACCCATAAGATATTATATACCAGACCTGATCTGCATATGCCTGCAGAAGCTGCAGGCGCAGTACCCGAGCTGAAAACATGGCTGATCAAAGACAGACCTCAGCCAGTCGTTTCTGATATTTCCCTTATAGGATATGAAGGTACAAAAGGACAACTCGGAGCCAAAGGTGCATATATCCTGTTTAAGAGCAGTGAGGCAGCCAAATATAAAGTAGTATTGGAAAGGACAGGCGACCAGACACAGCTATTGACAGAGTTTGTATACAACGCATCTGCAGGTCTGAACAAAATCTATTGGAATGGCATCGGGAAGGATGGACAGTTTGCCCCGAATGGGGAAAAATACCCTTTAACTATTCGTATGGAACTAATACAGGCAGAAGTTCATTTTCCCTATATGGATATGGAAATCAATCCGAATGGTATTTTGCTGGAACGATTAGATAAAGAAATGAATGAAGTAGAGTCTGATATTGTCTATTGGGATGACAGTGATATTCAGGAAGGGCTCCATTCGGAGAACAGCAATCCCAGAGTAAATCTAAGTGGCTTAAGCAGTCATATCAACGGACATCGTTGGGGGACTTACACTAACCAGACCTCGCAGCGAAATACAAATACCAATTACGGCAATTACAGTTTTGGAAATGAAAAAGCCATAGATACATGGGCCTATGCATTGACTCCCAATCAGCAAATCACTATAGCACTCACTGTCAAAACCGCAGATCTCGAAATCACATCTCTGGAAAGTCCCGATAGGCAAATAAATAAAGGTCAGGAAGTAACCTATGTACTGAATCTGAAAAATAATGGCCCTTCAGATGCGCCCCATGTCCGCTTCAATTTTGGTCTTCCTCTGGGATTTGAGATCAATCATATAGAGATGGGAGAGGTCGTAGCAAACATTGTGCACGAGGAAGCAAACCAACACAGCAGCCTGTTGAATCTGGCCAGCCAGGAAGAACGTATCGTAACGCTGAAGGCGACAGCTTTACAGGAACCGGAGCGTACTATGGCGATTCACGCCATAGCATCCATTGTACGAAGTGCAGATATGATAGATCCCGATGCGACTTCTAAAGATCTGGCTGTAAAAGAACCTTTAGATGCAGAAACAGAATGTTTAGGGCAGGGATGTAATAATATCCGTCTCCACAGAGAAGTACTCTGGAAAACTACGCCGGTATCAAAAGGAAAAATTGCATTAGTAAAAAAAGCACAATTTATCGATGAAAATGCAGATGGCTATATGCAATCCGGTGAGATACTGCGCTACCATTTTGAAGTTATTAATAATGGCGATGAAGTATTGAAGGATATTCGCATCTACGATCCTATGCTTAGTTCCTCAGGTTTAAGACTGACTGCGGATAATCTGCAGCCAGGACAGTCAGGAAAGATTTCTGTTGATTACAAAATAAATGCAAGCGATTATAATACGGGTTCAGTTGTCAATTCCGCATGGGTAGAAGCTATTGCTGATGCAGGTATTCCGGTAAAAGATATTTCGGGCACATCCCACGATAATGACGAGCCGACCATTACGGCCATTATACATAAGCAAGCCATATACCTTAAAAAAGAAGTAACTAACAAAGGAACCAGAAAAGATGGGCTCTTTGGTGCAGGCGATCTCATGGAGTATACTTTTACAGTATGGAATCAGACAGATACAGCTTTGACACGGATATCACTTCAGGACGATATGTTGTGGAAAGTGCCACAAATTCTTCCTGTAGAACAGCTGAAAAGAGGGGAGCAGTATACATGGAGTACATTCTATACGGTCACAGAAGAAGATACGGAAAAGGGCAGTATAATAAATTCGGCAACTGTAAGCGCAAAACTTATTCATACAGGTCAGGAAATCAAGGATATCTCAGGCACCTCCTATGACAATGATCTGCCAACAGTAACAAAGGTAAGTAAAAGACCGGTGGGGGTAGAAGATATCGTAGTGATAAAGCAAAACCAATCTGTACGTATTGATGTTCTGCAGAATGATACAGAAGGAAGCCAGCCACTATTGCAACATACTTTAGAACTGGTGAAAGAGGCTGCACATGGTGAAGTTACACTGACCGGAGACGGACAATTTGTATACCGCCCTTTTGAAAATTATGTAGGGACGGATGAATTTCTATATACAGCGACGGATGATAATGAATTAAAAATGTCTCCTACGGCAGTGAAGATATTTGTAAATCCGACCAAACCGGTGGCCGTCGATGACTATGTAACCGGAGAATACAATAAAGACCTGATGATAGCAGTTCTGTCAAATGACAAAAAAGATGACAGTGAACTGGATATCCATAGCATCCGGATCGTGAAAGATGCACAGCAGGGAGTGTTGACGATCAGTCTCGGACAGATCATATACCGCGCAAAAGAAGGATATACAGGCAAAGATTCCTTTACTTACCAGGTCAAAGATCTCAATGGTAACTGGACAAATGAAGCAATCGTGAATATGGAAATATCAGGTTTTTCAGTACCGAATGTCTTCACACCAAACGGTGACGGAGTAAATGACGTCTTTTCTGTATTAGGCACCGGCTATTACGATCGTATCTCGCTGTCTGTTTGGTCCAGATCTGGTAAAGAAGTGTATTCAAGCAGTGATTATCGTAACGACTGGACGGGTGACGGAGCTGAAGATATGACCTATTTCTATGTCGTGCAGACCTACAAAAACGGAGTCAAACAAACAAGAAAGACAGGTTATGTGTTGATTACCCGTAAACCGTTGAAATAGATAGTTTTATATTATATATATGACTCAATCTTCAGAATACCGTAAACATGGTTCTTTTATGATTTTAATCCAGCGGACTTAACCTGATATCTATAACGTTTTCGTAAAAAAGATTAGAATTGAAAATAATTTTCTTCTATTTTAGTCTTAATTCAATTATAAGCACGCTATTAATCTTTTTTCCAGTATTATCATTTGTTGCATAGTCTTGATTGTAGGTTTAATGTGATAAAGCATTGCTTCTATTTACTAATCCTGTTTATTGTGGGGTTAATCGGACTGTAAACTTATAAGAGTTATTATACACTAACTAAAATTTTATAAACACACACAACTATTAATGCAGTAAACCTTCTCAAAACCATTGAAGAGATTGTTGCCTGTACCCTAAAACAAAAATTATGAAACATTTAAAATTAATTTATTTGTTATCGGCTGTGCTTTTAACAATATCATGTAAAAATGATTTACTGGTAAACGATGACGCTGCTGCTGGTATGAAATTATCAGCTAAAGAAATGGCAATTACACCCGGTTATTTACCATTACCTAATGGCTCTTTTGAAGACGGAACAGGCAATACCTTTACAAACTGGTCTATGTTTAACGGAGCTTCCACGCTTTCAGCTACGACAGTGCCCGCAGAAGTGTACGAGGGTAACCGTGCGCTGAAAGTGGTAAATACCGTCAGTAACGGAATAGATAATTCATGGAAAATACAATTTGGCTCAGCTTATCTTCCAACCGTATCGGGCAAGGATTACCGTATTCGTGTGTGGGCAAAATCGACAGGAACAAGTACCAACGGATTCCGATTCCAGATAAGGGGAGGTACGACACAATTTCTGCCACATAAGAAGATTGGGACTGCCTGGGCATTATATGAGTGGGGCTTTACAGCAACTGCAGATTCTACGATGATCTTATTTAATCTGGGAGCTGATGCAAACACTTATTATATAGACAATGTATCTGTCAGTGAGGTGCCTACTACTGTAGCATATTCTGCCATATGGGGAGAAAATGGTGAGTTGTGGGATAAATCCCGTATTCCGGATTTTACAAACGCCGGATATAGGAGTGGTAATCAGGTTATTCCTGATTATCCGCAAAGTATAAATGTCACGACTTTAGGAGCTGTGGGAGATGGGGTTACAGATAATACCGCTGTGTTCAAGACCGCTATTAATCAGTGTGCTGAGAATGGTACCATTTATATTCCTGCCGGAAAATATGTATTGAAAGATACACTCATGATTAAGCGTAGCGGTATTAATATTAAGGGAGCCGGAGATGCGACAATACTTTACTTTACCAAAGGACTGGAAGAGCTTTATCCCAGGTATAATGTAGGTGGCGCAACGAATCAATCACCCTGGTCATGGGAAGGTGGTATGATCACATTCTCCGGAAATATCAGCGGATCTGGTATTCAGTCCTTAAAAATTGAATTTCCGGACAATGCCTGGGCCGGACATAATTTTCATGAACGGGCTTACAACGCTATTGGCTACACCAACAGTGCACATGACGGATGGATCAAAAATGTAAAAATGAAAGGTTGCGATATCGGAATATGGATTGGAAGAACTTCACATCATATCACTGCGGAAGGCTGGACACTTGAATCCGGTCCCGTTCGTGCGGCAGGGACAAAGGGGGTCGGACATCATGGCGTAAATATTTATGGTGGATATAATTTGTTTCAGAATTTTGAAGTTAAAGGCAAGTTCCATCATGATTTGTCTGTTGAATCTTCATATAGTGTATTCAATGTATTCAGAAATGGTAAAGGAACAGATATATGTATAGATCATCATAACCATCAGGTACGCAATAATCTGTTTACGAATCTCAATGTAGGAACAGGCACCCGTCTCTACACTTCAGGTGGAAATGACACTCCAGCTGGCATTAATATTAATGAGACTTACTGGAATATTACAGCGACCAATAATCTTTCCTACAATTATATGGGATATAATACCAGTGGAGCCAAATCTAAAAACAACGTGGCAGTTGGAATAAAGACTAGCTCAGGCTCAGCGACTCCTAATGCGGACAATAACTGGTACGAAACGATCAATCCTGCATCTCTATATCCAAAAGATTTGTATGTATCGCAGATGAAACTGGTGAAAAATATAGTCGTTAATTAAAATCATAAATCTTGATGGATCAACATATATAATGCATTACCATCTTGATTGGTGCTTAAACATTTCTTTCATGTAATATTTAAATCAATCGGGAACTCCAGTCTTGGAGTTTCCGATTTTTTAGGGTTGAATCATCCCCGTGTATTGAGACACACCTGGGGCTGTAAAGAGTTTGGAAATATGCTATAAGAATAATATTTTTTCTATAATATACTTTGTAACTAAACTATAACGTTTTCGTTGAAATATTTTGTAATTCCTTTGTCTCTGAAAATCTGAATCTGTAATTTCAATAAAAAGAGTAATCAATTGTAGTTTTATCACTAACTAAGAAATACAACAGCTTTAATCTTAACTAAATACGCTTAATACGTAAGCGGTATCTGGATTTTTTTTGATGAATTATTTGTTTAAATAAAGTCAGTTTAACTTTTAATTGCAACCTGTTGCAATTAAAAGTAGAAAAATGGTCTTAAGATTCGGATGTAATGTATTTTAACATAAATAACCAGTTTTAAATGTATTAAAATTGCCAAAATAGATTCTCTTACCAGGTAAGTGAACTATATCTATTGTGTAATCTATTGGCAGCAGGTAGTATGAGCGATTTGATGCCAGTAAATGTTTTATTCCACCCACTTATAAATTATGAAAACTAAACCAAATTCTCCGGAAAGCTACGTCTTCCTTCTGGTTAAGGCTAAACTTCCGGGTATTCAAAATTTCTTTAATATGAAAAAAGTACTGCTTCTTATAATCATAATATCAGGAGTAAGTCTGCATTCATTTGCACAGACCACCGTAAGAGGAATTGTCAAAGATGAAAGCGGAAATGCGCTTTCCGGTGTCAGTGTAAAAATCAAAAACACAAATAACGGAACTTCTTCTGATGAAAATGGAAATTATTCAATCACAGTATCTGATAAAGATGCCGTTCTTGTTTTTTCCATAATCAGTTTTACCACACAGGAGATCAAATTAAATGGCAAGACTAACCTTAACGTGACGCTGAGTTCAACAGAAACGCAACTTGATGATGTCGTCATCATCGGATACGGTGTCAGAAAACGACAGGATGTTACAGGAGCAGTATCTTCAGCGAATCTTTCCTTACAAAAACAATCTCCTAATGGAAACGTCATGTCCTCACTGAGAGGAACTGTTCCGGGGCTGACCGTAGGGCAGGTTACTACTGCCGGAAGTGATCCGTCTATTATGATCCGCGGTCGCAATTCTATTTCAGGTACGACATCACCGTTAATAGTACTGGATGGATTAATCTACAGAGGATCCATCACCTCTATCAATTCCTCAGATATCGCCAGTATAGATCTTCTGAAAGATGCGAGTGCGGCTGCAGTATACGGTTCGCAGGCTTCCAATGGGGTGATATTGATTACCACTAAAAGCGGTTCAGGTGCGCAGGACAAAGTTACTATAGACTATACCGGATCCGTGTCATTTCAGGAAATGACAAAGAAAGATATGCGTCCTGTTTCCGGTGCCGGATTTATACAAAAACTCGGTGACTGGTACCTTTCGGAAAGCCGTGATCCCAATGATATGACACAGATGAATCCCAAATGGGATCCAACAACTAAACTTTCAGTCATCGAAGCCGATAATTATAAGAATGGCTATGAAGCGGATTGGTGGAAATTGTTGACAAATCCTTCTCCCAGAATCCAGAATCACAACATTGGAATAAGTGGAAGATCTCAAAAAATACGCTTTTATCTGGGGTACGGATATTTTGATCAGAAAAATCTGGTTAAAAATGATAATTACAACAGAAATAGTATAAGACTTAATCTGGAAGCTAAAGCACTGGACTGGCTGACTGTCGGTGCACAAACCGGATTGACCATAAATAATTACAGCGGAGTGTCACCAGCATTTACAGATCTGATCTACTTACGGCCTTATAGCATTCCTTTTGATCCTGTTACCGGACAGCAACTGGAATTTTATCCGCAAAGCACAAATCCAACACAGTTGGAAGTCTTAAGAAGATCCCGGGATTCGGATAAAAATTTAAATCTGATTGGTAATTTTTATGTCAGCGCAGATATTCCTTATATCAAAGGGCTGAATTACAGGATTAATTTGGGTAATAATTATATATATGCCAACAGATTTAATTATAATGCGCCTAATGTGGAGGCTACTGCATACAAAAGATACATGACAGATTATTTTCTGACATTGGATAATATCCTGACTTACAAAAGAGATTTTGGTAATCACAGTATAGATGCAACCTTGCTCTATGGAGCTGAAATCAATAAACACGACGGAACGCAAACAACAGCCGGAGGAATATTAAACGGTGCTTTAGGTTACGACAGGCTGGATGTAGGAGATCCGTCAAGATTGTCTGTTTCTAACGATCTTAGCTATTTACCATGGAAAGAACAGGCGCTTTATCAGATGGCCAGGTTGTCCTATTCCTATAGCAAAAAATATATACTTACAGGTACAATCCGGAGAGATGGATTCTCGGGTTTTTCAGCAGCAAATAAAACAGCTGTATTCCCGTCAGTAGCATTTGCCTGGCGTATGATTGATGAAAATTTTATCAAGTCAGTTTCACAGATCAATGATCTGAAACTACGTGTTTCGTATGGAGCTACAGGAAACCGGACAGTAGGCAGATACCAGACCCTCTCACAAATGAATGTAGGATTGAGTAGCGGTTATTTATATGGTAGCGGAGCAGGAGCTCAGGCTGGTTCATACCTGGGGCAGTTACCCAACCCGGATTTGAAATGGGAAACAACCACTTCATTTAATACCGGGGTAGATTTCGCATTATTTGAAAACCGACTTTCAGGATCTTTAGATTTGTATTTCTCCAATTCTAAAAATCTCCTTAACTCCAAAGGAACTCCTACCATTACCGGATTTTCAAGTTACCTGATTAATATAGGAAAAATCCAGAATAGAGGACAGGAATTAAATATTAACGGCGTACCAATTGCTAAAAAAGACTTCAGATGGGAAGTAGGAGTTAACTTTTTCAGAAACAGAAATAAGATACTGGATATTGATGGTACAAAAAGAGATCTGATAAACGGAGCAGATCCTATTCTGAGCTTCTTTATAGGCCAACCCTATGGTGTAGTGTATAATTATAAAATTACAGGTATGTATCAGATAGGTGAAGAAATTCCTGCACCGCTGGCAGCACAGGGATTTAAAGCCGGCCAGTATAAGATAGAAGATACCAACGGAGACGGCACTATTACCACTGCTGACAAACAGATATTGGGTAAGCTGGATCCTTCCTTCAGTCTGGGCGTATCCAATAGTTTTCAATATAAAAATTTACAGTTAAAGTTTTTCATAAATAGTATACAGGGAGGTAAAAACGGTTACCTGGGAGCACCCGGTATCATGCTGCAAAATCCGGATAATATCCGGAATAATAATGCCTTTGCTTTTGATTATTGGACACCCAATAATCCTGATGCCCGTTACAGAAGCATAGCAGCCTATGTGCCAGTTTTAGGCGAAAACTTTGGTCCGTATATATCCCGGAGTTTTATCCGGCTGCAGGATCTGACATTAACTTACAAACTCTCCGAAAAGCTTATTGAACGTATAAAGGTGGTGAAAGCATTGAGTGTATATGCTAATGCGCAGAATCTGTTTACCATCACCAACTGGGATGGATGGGATCCTGAAGCGAATCCTGTGGGTTCACAACGATCATCTCTTGGATATCGTATGCCCGGAGGTTTGGGGTTAGATGCGAATGGATATCCTGTTATGAAAAATTATTCATTAGGCGTCAACATTACGTTTTAAAGTTTTACAATTATAATTGTTTAGTAATGAAAAAAATTAGATTGATCATCCTTCTTTTTATGGGAATCGGAATAGTTTCCTGTAAAAGTGATTTTCTGGACGAAAAGCCATTGTCCATATATACACCTGATAATTCTCTTCAAAATCAGGCTCAATTCCAACTGGCAGTAAATAACCTGTATAGTGATATCCGAAATATCTATATGGGCAATATAAATCTGGATACCTATTTTGGTTTGTACTATGCAACAGATTTGGCATATAATGCAACAGACTATGAACCTGCTGCAAAATTAAATGCCTACAAAGCTACTATGGTACCCAGCTATTTTATACCTCAGAATATTTGGACAAGCCTCTATAAGATTATTACCAATTCCAATCTGATCATCAGCAGAATACAGAATGCCACTCAGGTACCCGAGAGCGCCCGTAACAATTTTTTAGGACAGGCCTTGTTTTTCAGAGCCTATTCGTATAATATGCTTGCAAATTTGTATGGTGGAGTACCTTTAGAACTAAATGAGTTGAGTAAACCCCGTTATGATTATGTAAGGGCTACCAGAGAACAGGTGTATACACAATGTAAAACGGATCTGGTGACGGCTGTAGGGTTGTTGGGCAATATCAATCAGGTACCGGACGGCACCGTTAACAAGCAGATTGCCCAGCATGTCCTTACAGAGGTACTTATATCATTGAAAGATTATGACGGAGCGATAGCAAGTGCCTCAGAAGTAATCAAGTATTCAGGGGTGTCGTTAATGCAAAACAGGTTTGGCAGAAGAGCAGACAAACCCGGAGATGTGTACAGGGATTTATTCGAATATGACAATCAAAACTACAGCAAAGGCAATCGGGAAGGATTACTGGTCATTCAGACCTCCTTAAATAATGCCGCTTCAGTAGGTGATGTAACAGCCTGGGCGATTGTTCCGTCTTATCCCGGCGTACGAATCACTGAGGCGAACTCAGGAACCCGTATGCCTATAAAATCCAATGGCAGATTTGCCAGCAATATCTCTTCAAACGGTATTGGCTGGATAAGACCCACATCACACTTCTTATATGAAATATGGACGCCGAATGATATTCGTAACTCTGTGTATAACATAGTAAGGGATATCAGGATTACAGGTGTGCCGACTAATTCTCCGGATTATGGTAAATGGTATGTAAAGGATGGCTATAAGGCTAAGATCGCACCTCAGGACTTCCGGGATTCAATTCGTGGATTTTACCCTGTGATCCGAAAAGCTTCTCCGTCTTCAGAAGATTTTGTGGCAGCAGCTGGTCCGGCTATGATTACAAATGTGGCCGATGCTTTTGATGGCTTTTATCTCAACGGATCTCAACGGGTATCGATACAAAAATATATGGCTCGTCTTTCCGAAACGTATCTTTTAAGAGCAGAAGCCTATTTAGGAAAAGGAATTACTAATCTGGCGGCTGATGATATTAATGTGATCAGAAGAAGAGCCAAAGCTCCGGATGTTAGTCCGGGACAGGTCAATATCGACTATATTTTAGATGAACGATTAAGAGAACTCTATATGGAAGAGTTTAGAGCAGTTACACTTGCACGTCTTGGAAAATTGTACGACAGAGACAAACGTTACAATCCAAAATCCGGTCTTACAATAGAACAGTATCACAATCTCTGGCCGATTCCTTCTAATGAAATTACGCAAAACACAGAAGCGAAGTTAGAGCAAAATCCGGGATATAATTAATCACCCCATACATTGTCCATAGCGATTCAAAAACTATGGACAATGTTCCGAAATTAGCTGAACTAAAACCGGTCTCTGAGAGACTTCTATAATAATGAAATGAACTTTTATAGAAATAAAGTATACATTCAAAAGGCTGTTAATACAGCTTTTTTTGTTGTCTAAATTTCAGTATCTTTGTAATCTAATTAACAAAGGAGTGGTAGGGTAAAACTACATAGTCGTATATGTTGTCCTGCCGGCTTCTATATTTTATTAAACATATAATCATACTTGTAAATGATTAAAATTACATTACCTGATGGTTCCGTTAGAGAATATGAAAAAGGAACATCAGCCGCTCAAGTAGCATTGTCCATTTCTGAAGGATTAGCCAGAAATGTATTAGCAGCCGAAGTAAATGGCGAAATCTGGGACGCTTCACGTCCGATCGAACAGGATTCCTCCCTTAAATTACTTACCTGGAATGATGACAAAGGTAAATCTACCTTCTGGCATTCTTCTGCACACTTAATGGCAGAAGCATTAGAAGCCTTGTATCCGGGAGTAAAATTTGGTATCGGTCCTGCTATTGAAACAGGATTTTACTACGATGTGGATTTCGGAGACCGTGAATTTTCATCAGACGAGTTTAAGCAGATCGAAGATAAAATGCTCGAACTGGCAAAACGCAAGGAAGTATTCGAACGCAGAGCAGTTTCTAAAGCAGAAGCACTGGATTATTTCACTGAAAAAGGTGATGAATACAAACTTGACCTGATCAAAGATCTGGAAGACGGAAAGATTACATTCTACTCTCAGGGGGATTTCACCGATCTGTGCCGTGGTCCGCATATTCCGAATACCGGATTTATCAAAGCGATCAAACTGACAAACGTAGCAGGTGCATACTGGCGCGGAGACGAGTCGCGCAAACAATTGACTCGTATATATGGTGTTACCTTTCCAAAAGCTTCTGAACTGACAGATTACCTGAAGTTCATCGAAGAAGCGAAGAAACGTGATCACCGTAAATTGGGTAAAGAACTTGAACTTTTTGCTTTCTCCGAGAAAGTGGGAATGGGATTACCGCTATGGTTGCCTAAAGGAGCCGCACTTCGTCAGAAGCTGATCGACTTTATGCAACGTGCGCAGTTGAAAGCAGGATACGAACCTGTCGTGACACCACATATCGGACACAAACAATTGTACGTGACTTCAGGTCATTACGAGAAATATGGTGAAGATTCATTTCAGCCCATCAAGACTCCGGTAGAAGGGGAGGAATTCTTCCTTAAACCGATGAACTGTCCGCACCACTGTGAGATATATAAGACAAAACCACGGTCTTACAAAGACCTTCCGGTTCGTTTTGCTGAGTTTGGAACCGTGTACAGATACGAGCAGTCCGGAGAATTACACGGATTGACACGTGTACGCGGATTTACTCAGGATGATGCGCATTTATTCTGCCGTCCGGATCAGGTGAAAGAAGAATTCAAAAAAGTAATTGATCTGGTACTTTACGTATTCGGGGCATTGGGCTTTGAAGACTATATCGCACAGGTATCCTTGCGTGATCCTGAAAACAGAACTAAGTATATCGGTTCTGACGAAAACTGGGCGCTGGCTGAACGTGCGATTATCGAAGCTGCTGACGAAAAAGGATTGCCTACCGTAGTAGAATACGGAGAAGCAGCATTCTATGGACCAAAACTGGACTTTATGGTCAAAGATGCGCTGGGACGTAAATGGCAGTTGGGTACTATACAGGTCGATTACAATTTGCCTGAGCGCTTTGAGTTGGAATATACAGGTAGTGACAATGCAAAACACAGACCTGTCATGATTCACCGTGCACCATTCGGGTCTCTGGAGCGATTTATCGCTGTATTGATTGAGCACTGTGCGGGTCGTTTCCCGTTATGGCTTGCTCCTGAGCAGTTTATCGTCTTGCCAGTGTCAGAAAAATATGAAGAATATGCACAAAAACTTTTAGAATCGTTAAATAATTCCGATATTCGCGGTCTGATTGACCTTCGTGATGAGAAAGTCGGTCGTAAGATTCGTGACGCTGAAGTGAAAAAATTACCTTATATGTTGATTGTAGGGGAAAAAGAAGCAGAAAGTGGCACAGTTTCTGTTCGTAAGCACGGGTCAGGAGACGTTGGTTCAATGACACCCGAAGAATTTAGAGAAGTATTAATTAAAGAAATAACCGTTTAATTTTCAAACATTTGGCATTAAAAAGACCCAGTGGACCTCGTCCACCAATGAGAAAGAAAGAACCAGATCACCGCATTAACGAACTTATCCGTGTGCCTGAGGTACGCTTGGTAGGTGACAATGTGGAGCAGGGAGTTTTTCCTACACGCAAGGCTCTAGAATTAGCTGATGAATTGGAACTTGATTTAGTGGAGATTTCGCCAAATGCTGTTCCTCCGGTTTGTAAGATAATAGACTACAGTAAATTCATTTACGAGCAGAAGAAAAAGCAGAAAGAAATCAAAGCTAATGCAAAGCAGACTGTAATCAAGGAGATCCGATTCGGACCTAACACGAGTGAGCATGATTTTGATTTTAAATTAAAGCACGCCATGCGCTTTTTAGAGAGTGGCGAGAAAGTAAGAGCTTATGTACACTTCAAAGGACGTGCAATCGTACACAAAGAAATGGGAGAAATCCTGTTGTTACGTTTTGCGCAGGCCCTGGAAGACTATGGTAAAGTAGAGTTACTACCCAAACTGGAAGGTAAGAGAATGTTCCTGACCATAGCGCCAAAAGCGGCAGCAGCACCAAAAAAATAGTATAACAAGAATCTAACAGATTGATATAAAATTTATAAGTATTATGCCAAAAGTAAAAACCAATTCCAGCGCTAAGAAACGTTTCAAGTTGACTGGAACAGGTAAAATTGCAAGAAAAAACGCTTTCAAAAGCCACATCTTGACAAAAAAGAGCACAAAACGTAAACGTAACCTGACACAAACAAGTTATGTATCTGATGGCGATATGGGCAACGTAAAACGTATGCTTGCTATCGGAAAATAAGTTTTATTCGATTTTAATAAACAATAATTTTTTAACCGGGTACAGGGTTGTAAGTACATTGAAAAACATGTCGCCTTTTACCAAACTAATTTTAAAAATATGCCACGTTCGGTTAACGCAGTAGCTTCGAGAAGAAGACGTAAAAAAATCCTTAAATTAGCCAAAGGCTATTATGGATCACGTAGCAAAGTATATACTATTGCTAAAAATACAGTAGAAAAAGGTTTACAGTACGCTTACCGCGACCGTAAAACCAAAAAACGCGAGTTTAGAGCTTTATGGATTCAACGTATTAACGCTGGATCTCGTCAACACGGAATTTCGTATTCTCAATTGATCGGAAAATTGAATGCTAAAAACATTGGTTTGAACCGTAAGGTTTTAGCTGACTTAGCTTTAAATAATCCAGACGCTTTCAAAGCAGTTGTAGACGCAGTTAAATAGAGTTTTAAACCGTTATCAATTTGTTAGATATTAAAAGGGACCTTCAGGTCCCTTTTCTTGTATATAAATTTTATTTATCTTGCGTCCGTTACCAATTATTATGAACGCTGAAATAAATCCGCAATTTTGCCGGCCAGGTGCACCCGACCAAAGAATCAACAATAATGAGTTTTTTCGGATATGAGGCTTAATGGTTATTTTAAGGGAATTATATTTTCCTTTGTTGTCTTTATTTTAGGTAGTGTAACCAGTTGTAAGCGCGATGAGGAGCCGCTCAAACTCCCTCTAGAGGAAAGTGAAAATCCTAATGAGCAGATATTAAGTATGCAGCCTTTTCGGGAAGTTATTATAAATGCCGATGTAGATGGTAATTACGAAGGCCAGCTGGATCCTGAGCGTGTATTTTCCTTGTCGCAGGATAAAAGGGCATACTGCCATCCTGATGTTCAGTATTTCCCGCAAGGATTCAGAGGATACAGATACTGGATGGTATTCACACCGTATTTCGGTGCGGTATCCGGATTCTCCAAATATTCTGCATTCGAAAATCCGACGGTGGTAACATCCAATGACGGCATTAACTGGGACGCACCTGCTGGCGTCAAAAATCCTTTGATTAAATGTCCTGCTCCGCAGGAAAGCTTTAGCGGAAAACCGGATGATGAAGATGCAAGGGGCTATTGGTCCGACGTGGACTGGGAATTTTATAATAATAAATTTTATCTCTATTACAGATCGAGCTGGGTTTCAGCCAGAGCACTCCAGTCACGTGGTAGTAAAAGCACTAATAATGCAGCAAAACTAAGCAAAGGCGATCCTCAGCGTGCCGTCCTCAGACAGACATCAGGTGACGGAGTCAATTGGTCGCCACTCGAAGTGTGTTATACCAGCGACGAACCGGCTACCCCGCAGAACAACTTCCTGCTGTCTCCAACAGTGTTGCACAACGGTCGTGAATTTGTAAGCTATGAAGTCCTGAATAATAATCTGCCGGATAAATTTCCCGGGAATAAGGCCTCCTATATTCTGAAAAGAACTTCTGCAGATGGAGTAGATTTTACTAGCTATAAACAGGGACAATGGGTACAGTTTGCGAATGAACCCTGGCTCAAATTAAGTGACCAGTATTCGCCATGGCATGTACAGGCTTGTATGTATGATGACTATTATTTTCTGATTGTCAATGTGGGTACTGTCAAAAAATCAATGGGGGATGCCCTCTATCTGGCCTATTCCAGAGATGGTGTCAATTTCAGGGTGTGTAAAAAAGCGATAGAGGAACGTAATGCTTACAGATCCTGTGTTTTTCCTGTTTCATCAGATAAAAATACGATATATCTTGGAGCTATGGTGGCCAATACGCAGGGGCACTTTAAATATACCGAATTGAAGATCCGTAAGGATAAAATGATAAATTAATACCCACTTGATCTGATCTCCGCAAAAATTTATTACTTTTGAGTAAATCAATTTTTAGCCATGTTCCCAATCCCACTTAGGCATATTTTATTGTCTTTCGTATTCTTCTGTGTTTTACAGATCAGCATTTCTGCTCAGGTACCCCGCATCTATCAGGAAAATAAACCGGTATGGATCCAGAAATCTGCAAAATCTCCTCAGAAGATAAATCAACGGGATATAGAAGCCGGGTTTGTATACGAGAGCCTAGATTATCAGGTTCATATGGAGCAAAAGATAGTATACTCAAGACAAGTGAAAGAAATTGTCAGTACAGATGGTGTCGATCAGGCCGGACAGATCTATGTCTCCTTTTCTCCTGATTATCAAAAACTTTTCTTTCATGAAATCCAGATCGTAAGACAGGGTCAGATGCTCAATAAGCTGGATATCAGCAAATTTAAAGTAGTCGCCAACGAAACTGATCTCAGCAGGTTTTTATATAATGGCACCTATGCAGCATACCTCATTCTGGACGATTTGCGTGTAGGGGATAAACTTGTAATTTCTTACTCTCTGAAAGGATTTAATCCTGCGATTGGCAATAAGTTTGCAGATGATTATTATTTTCAGGGAACGGAGCCTATAGCACGCAATCATGTCAATTATATAGCTGCAAAGGACAGACCCGTTAAGTTTAAAACATTCAACGGTCAATCCGATCCCCGCATTGAGCATCTGGATCAGGGCTTAATAAGTTATTCCTGGGAAGAAACAAATCTGCCTGTTATCCACAGCGAGAATTATGAACCTTATTGGTATTTTGATCATAAATACATTCAGATCAGCGATTATCAGAGCTGGCAGGAAGTGGCCGACTGGGCTGGTAAATTAAACCCTGTCGTGACCACAAATCCGGGAGGGACTTTGAAAAATAAAATAGATGAATTCTGGACGCGAAGTAAAGGCGACGCATACAAGTACCTTGCACTGGTCACCCGGTTTGTACAGAATGACATCAGATACATGGGAGTAGAAGTCGGAGAATATTCACACCGGTCTAATAACCCCAATAAAGTTGTCGAACAGCGATATGGAGATTGTAAGGATAAATCTATGCTTTTGGCCACATTCTTAAAAACAAAGGGAATAGATTGCGAACTCGTATTAGTCAATAGTTACAACAGATACAAACTTGAAGATTTCCTGCCTTCACCATGGGTATTTAATCACATGGTCGTAAAGGCGACCATTAATGAAAGATCACAGTTCATTGACCCTACATTCTCTAATCAGGGGGGCAATATCCGTGACCTGTATTTTCCTTTTTACGGCAATGCATTAGTGATCAAAGCTAAAACAAAAATCGAGAATACGCCCCGGGATGTTAATGGTAAAACAAAGGTGCTGGAACAATATAAGTCTTTGGATAGCAACCGGGCACAGTTGATCGTCAAAACAATTTATACAGGATATCAGGCAGACAACAACAGAGGTATGCTGAATTCTACTTCCAGAACAGCATTGGAAAAAAATTATCTGGATTACTATACCAAACTTTATCCGGAGATCAAACGTACAGACACTGTAAAAGTAAAAGATGACCGGGATAAAAATGAGATAGAAATAATTGAAACCTATGAAATCAGCAAATTTGCAAAAACAGAGGATGCAACGAAGAAAAAGTATCTTACTTTTTTTGCAAGCGATATGTTCAGTCAGATCCCGGCTGTAAACAGTAATCGGAAAGCACCTGTTTCGCTTAACTTTCCCTTTACAGCCGAATATGAAGTACAGTATATCAGCGACAAAGCGAAAGATATACAGGATGCACCGATATTTATAGACAGGAATAGCTATACCTTTGGCAAATCCGTAAAAGTGGACGGAGATACATTAAAGATGAACTTTCAGCTGGCCATACATGAGCCTTCTGTAGCTATTGATAAAGTCCCGGAATTTATGGAAGACTTTAACAATACCGAAGATTTGTTTTCCTATTCGTATTACATCAATGATAATGGCTCTATCGGATATACAAACGGAGGGATATCAACTGTATCCTGGTTTGCCATATTGATAACCTGCATTACATTAGCATTTTGCGGATTTATTTTTTACAAATGGAATAAGAAAGAGGATAAGAGCCGGTTAATTTATGATGCGGACTACGTGCCTTCAATAGGAGGCTGGCTGGTTCTTCTGGGACTCGGTTTAGTTGCTTCCCTGTTAAGAATAACCGTTGACTTTTTTACAATAGGATTCTTCTATAGTCAGTTATGGAGTGCTTATGATATTTACGGGGTATCACAAGGCATCGTATTCAGGCTGTTGGTAGCATTTGAACTGATCATCAATCTGCTGACTATGTCTTTATTGGTATTTACTATTTACCTGTTTTTCAGGAAAAGAGATATTTTTCCAAAAGTAGCTCTGTTAACTATAGGAGTTATGTTTTTCGGACCGGTTCTGGATCTGCTGCTGATAGAACTGAGCGGACTCAGGATTCCGGAGGAATCTCCTGAGTCATATACGGAGTTGATCCGAACGATGATCTTTGGAGCGATATGGTGCAGTTATCTGGTGAAATCAGATAGAGTGAAAGAAACTTTTGTTGTTAAATACAGAAATGAAGAGGTCACTCCCACAGCAGTAGAAGAGGTAGCTCAACAAGATAACCCTGATGCAGACAATGATGAGAATAATAAAGAACTATAAGTAGAATCGTGGTCTGCTTTTTGCGGACAACAAATTGTTATCAAAACCAATTTACAAATGAAGAAAATCACAGCAGTACTTTGTTCAATGACCATGTTATTGGGCGCAGGTGTATATGTCAAAGCAAATGACAATACAGACGGATTGAGACATAGCATGGTTCAGAAACAGGGAAAAGAAATCAAAGTCTCCGGTAAAGGAAATACCCGTACGATTAAATGTACAGGAACTGAAACGGTAAGTGTCGAAGGAATGGATAACAAAGTTACCATTGTGGGCAAATGTGCCAAATTAGAAGTGGAAGGTAAATCAAATACCGTAAAAGCTGAAAAAGTAGGCAAGATCTCTATAGAAGGTGCTGAAAATATGGTCAATGCAGATCAGGTGGAAACCATATCTATAGAGGGTATGAAAAATCATGTTCACTATAAAAAATCATCCAGTAAATCAGGAGATGCTGATGTAACTACAGAAGGCATAGATAATATGGTAATGAAAATGAAATAATACTCTTTCAGTATTAGAGATCCGAAAAGGAAGATTGCTCCGTGAATGTAAACGGTCTGTCTTCCTTTTTTTTATTTTGCCTTTCCTACATTCTCTTCCATCCGGAAAAGGACGATTCGTTTTATCAGATCCAGCGGTAGTGGTCGGTCATGCGGAAACTGAACAGAGCCTTTGCCTTGTTTATATGACGCCAATTCCTTTTCAAAAGCTATGTTACCACTTGGAGTAGCATAAAAACCTATATGCTGCGGATAACCTGCAAAATAGACTAATGGCCTCCCTTTATACTTATAGGAAGGCATCTTGTAAGCCATTCCTTCAGCCAACTCCTCAATGCAGTCTTTTATGAGTTTTGGGATAATTGTCAGTCGTTCACTAATCTCTTTCGGAAAGGAGGCTATGTATTCTTCAACGCTTATCATAATTGTGGTTTTTTCTTTGTTGATATAATTCTAAAATAATGAAAAAAAATCTGTATTCAATTTTTCAAAATGTTATTTTGGTACAGGATTTCACTGACACAGATTAGTTTCTAAAGATATGCTTCATCATTTTCCATTTTATCTCAGCCTGATTGTGATCATTATCTTTCTGATCATGCTGGCAAACAAAGTAAAAGTAGCTTATCCGATTTTTCTGGTGTTGGCCGGATTAGCGATCAGCTTTGTGCCGGGAGTTCCCGTGATCAGCATTGATCCGGAGCTTATCTTTATTATTTTTCTTCCACCTTTATTGTATGAGGCAGCATGGAACACCTCCTGGAAAGAATTATGGCGATGGAGGCGGATCATAGGGAGTTTTGCCTTTTTAATAGTTTTTTTAACAGCAACGGTTGTCGCACTGGTGGCTAATTATATGATTCCGGGATTTACTATAGCTCTGGGGTTCTTATTGGGAGCTATTGTGTCTCCTCCGGATGCTGTCAGTGCAGGGGCGATCCTTCGTTTTGTGAAAGTACCCAAGCGCCTGGCATCTATTCTGGAAGGCGAGAGTTTGCTGAATGATGCCTCCAGTTTGATTATTATGAGATTTGCATTGATAGCGGTAGGTACAGGACAATTTGTGATGCATGAGGCCGCTTTGAGTTTTGTGTGGATGGTGCTCGGAGGAATAGGGATAGGAGTCCTGATCGGCTTTGTCTTTTTCAAGGCACATCGGCTGTTTCCTACAGACGTGAATACCGATATTGTACTGTCTCTTGTCGCTCCCTATATCATGTATATAGCAGCGGAATCGATCGAAAGCTCAGGAGTCCTTTCTGTGGTCAGCGGAGGATTATTTCTCGCAAACAGAAAACATCTTTTCTTGAGCAATAGCAGCCGTCTGCGTGCAGAGAATGTATGGGAATCCTTATGTTTTATACTGAATGGCCTGGTTTTTATGCTGATCGGTCTGGATCTGCCGGAAATAACATCAAATCTGAATGATGTCAGTATCGGTACTGCTATAGGTTACGGAGTGTTGATCACAGCTGTACTGATAGTCGTACGTATACTCTCCGCTTACGGAGCAGTTGTATTTACGCTGATTGCCAGAAACTTTATTACCGTTGCTGATAGAAGAAGTCCGGGGGTAAAAGGTCCGTTTATATTGGGTTGGGCAGGAATGCGTGGTGTAGTATCTCTTGCTGCAGCGCTATCTATACCCGTTTATTATAATGATGTATTATTACCGCAACGCAATCTGATCTTGTTTATCACTTTTGTGGTTATTCTGCTGACTTTGGTGCTGCAAGGACTTACATTGCCCTATCTTATCCGTAAAATGAATCTTGTAGATCAGGATAATTATCTTCCGGAAGGTGAGGCTTATCTGCAATTGTATAAACAGTTGGCTGAACAGAGTCTTGTACATCTGAAAGAAAATTATCCGGAGGAACTCCGGCAGCAACAGGTGCTGCAACAACTTGCCCGCAAATGGGAAGACAGCCATCAGCTTCTCGAAAATGAAATTATGGCAACGGAGTGTAGAGTCGTATATGTCAGTATGTTGAATAAGCAAAGAGAATGGCTGAGGGACTGGAATAAGGATTACACTATTGATGAAGAAGTAATCCGAAAGCATTTGCATCGCCTGGATCTGGAGGAAGAAAAGATGAAATTCCTGGCTACAGAATAATTATTTTTATAAAACAAGGACTATAACGCCGGAATTATTTAATAATTTTAGAAAATGGATATCTTTTATTCTCCGTTATTGTATCTTTTTGTTATTCTGGTTCTGATTGTTGCCATTGTGATACTTATTATTCGTAATAAACGTCAGCAGGAGCATTTCAATACAATCGAACAACGTTACAAAGACCTGGAGAAGAAAGTGGATGGATTTCAATTGAAAAATCTGGAAGCAAAACTTCAGCCACACTTATTCAAAAATATACTTAACTCTGTACAGTCTCATGCCTATCAGACTTATTATACATTAGATAAGCTGGCTACGGTACTGGATTATGTGCTGTATGAAGCCCGGGATGAATTTGTAACTGTACGGCGCGAAATAGATTTTGCAAAAAGTCTGATCGATATCAATAAGATCAAGGTAAGTCCGCTTTTTGAAATTAAAGTTAAAACCAAAATAGCCGGACACAATCCCTACTATGAACAAAAACTGATTGTTCCGATGATCTGCCTTGATCTTATCGAGAATGCTTTTAAACATTCTGATCTGCAAAGTCCGGATGCCTTTATTTCCTTCTATTTTGAATTGTCGGAGGAAGGAATATTTGGGATTACCGTATCCAATACATCCAGCGAACTGAAACCTCTGAGCAAACAGGCTGGCGGGCTAGGGATGGAAGCATTTGAACAACGATTACGGATATTGTATAAAGACTGTTTTAAACTGGAGCGGTTTCTGGAGGGAAATATTTATACAGCTTACCTTAAATTAGACCTTAAACAAATTGAGCGTGCTAAAATGTATACTACTTGATGATGAATTGCCGGGGTTAAAGTTTCTAAAACTAATCACGGAACAGATGGAAGAGCTGGAGATTGTCAGGACTTACAATGACCCCGCAAAATTACTGCAGGAAGCGGGTGAAATGCAATTTGATCTTTGTATCATGGATATCGAAATGCCTGTCATCAATGGTTTGCAGATCGCAAAACAACTGCCGGACAAAATGATTATTTTTGTAACTGCATATTCTGAGTATGCTGCGGATGCTTTTGATCTGAATGTTGTGGATTATGTCCGCAAGCCTTTAAGTAAAGAAAGGCTGCAGGTAGCTATCGATAAAGCTGTTGCCCGCAAACCCCGGGAAAAAGAGTTGGCTCCCATCAATTTTAATACAGATCAGGGAAAATATTTGCTTCATCTTCAGGAAATAACACATATTCTCAATTCCAAAATTGATGGACGCGATAAGGATGTATTCCTGCGCAATGGCGAATCCATCTGTATTAAGAACGTCAATTTTGCGAAATTAGAAGAGCTGCTGCCCGAAAGGAATTTCTGCAGAATCAATAAAAAGGAAATAATTGCTTTAGATATTGTAAGGGCCTATACACATAATACCATTAGCTCAATACCTCTGAATTCGGGTGTATCGCTTACCTTTCAGTTGTCCAATACCTACCGGCAGGCTTTTCTATCCAAAATAAGAAATTGATTCATTTCATTTTTTTTTAATTTCATTACATCTTGTTTCAAGCCTTAAAATCATGTCTGTAAAAATTGACATCTTGCAATAAAAAGGGAGAGGGCTACTTTATAGTTTAGAATACTAAGGGAAAATCAGATAGATGAAAAGATTTAAGAATACATTTTTTTATACGGGAGTGATTGGCATCTGTGGATTGCTGATGTACGTGACTTATCAACTGGGATTAGATAAACAGGAGGGCAGACATTTTGAGACGGTAGGTACAGGTAAAGGACATTGGCCGGAGTTTCTGGATACACTCACACACAATCTTCAACATCCCCTTGCCATTCTGCTGGCCCAGATTATAACTATTATTGTGGCAGCTCGTTTTTTTGGATGGATTTTCAAAAAAATCGGTCAACCGTATGTTATCGGTGAGATCATAGCAGGTATAGCATTAGGGCCTTCATTTTTCGGATCATATTTTCCGGAATTTTCTGCCTTGTTGTTTCCGGTAGAATCATTAGGCAATTTGCAGATGCTAAGCCAGGTCGGACTGGTCATGTTCATGTTTGTGATCGGGATGGAGCTGGATTTGAATATTTTACGTAATAAGGCACACGATGCAGTCGTGATCAGTCATGCCAGTATTGTGATTCCATTTTCTCTGGGGATGGTTCTGGCCTATTTTATATACCTGGATTTTGCTCCGGAACATGTAGAATACCTGTCCTTCAGCTTATTTATGGGAATAGCAATGAGTATTACCGCATTTCCTGTTCTGGCGCGTATTGTACAGGAAAGAGGGATACAAAAGACACGTTTAGGAACCGTAGTATTGACCTGTGCTGCTGCAGATGATATTACAGCATGGTGTATCCTGGCTATTGTGATCGCAATAGTAAAGGCCGGTTCGTTTGTCAGTTCGCTGTATGTCATCGGATTAGCCGTAGTGTACGTATGGATTATGATCAAACTGGTAAGACCCTTTCTGAAAAGGATCGGTGATCTGCACGCACAGCGCGAAAGCCTGGGTGCGCCTATA
The DNA here is from genome assembly GCF_000143765.1 of Sphingobacterium spiritivorum ATCC 33861. GTDB lineage: Bacteria > Bacteroidota > Bacteroidia > Sphingobacteriales > Sphingobacteriaceae > Sphingobacterium > Sphingobacterium spiritivorum. Next base: position 943,632 of record NZ_GL379770.1, read on the forward strand.
GTTGCTATCTTCTTTATCGTACTGATCATATCTGCATATCTTAGCGAAATAATAGGAATACATGCTTTATTCGGCGCTTTTATGGCAGGAGCGATTATGCCGGAAAACAAAAAATTCAGACATATCTTCATTGAGAAAGTAGAAGATGTCGCTCTCGTATTATTATTGCCACTCTTCTTTGTCTATACAGGGCTTCGTACACAGATCGGTCTTTTAAATGATATCGAGCTTTGGAAAACGACGGGCTGGATTATTCTGGTCGCTGTGGCTGGTAAGTTTATAGGAAGTGCACTGGCGGCGAGATTTGTAGGACAGAACTGGAAAGACAGTCTTACTATCGGAGCACTGATGAATACAAGAGGATTGATGGAACTGGTCGTGCTGAATATCGGATATGATCTAGGAGTCCTATCTCCGGAAATATTTGCTATGTTGGTCGTAATGGCTTTACTAACCACATTTATGACCGGACCTGCACTTGATTTTATCAACTGGGCCTTTCGTAAACACACGCAAATCGCTCCGGATTATATTTCAGACAAAACAAAATATAACATCCTCTTATCTTTTGGCAATCCGGATACAGGAATTTCATTGTTAAGACTGGCCAATAGTATGACCCGTAAAAATACGAAACTCAATACAGTGACTGCACTGCACCTGTCCGCAGACAATATGTTGCCTCAGTATGACTGGGAAACAGAGGAAAAAGAAAGTTTTGCTCCTTTAATCACGCTTTCAGATGATCTGAAGCAACCGCTGACCACACATTTTAAAGTTTCTAATGATATCAATGCAGATATCGTGGATATCGTGAATGAAGGTAACTATGACTTGTTATTGATAGGAGTAGGGCAGTCTATTTTTGAAGGCAGTCTGCTCGGTAAAATATTAGGTTTTACCACCCGTTTTATTAATCCCGAACGTATTTTTAACCAGATGTCAGGGAAAGAGCAAATCTTCTCCTATGCAGCATTTGACGATAGAACATCCTCTATCCTGAGTGGAAGTGAGGTCTCCGTTGGCGTGTTGATCGATAAGGGGCAGACTGTGTTTAATAAGATATTGGTACCGGTATTCTCTGATGAAGATTCTTTTCTCGTAGACTATGCCAAGAAATTCATTACCAATAACAATTCACAGGTCGTTATCCTGGATGTACAAGGAATCTTGCGGGATAATTCGTATGTAAAAGAAGCAGTCAGAGCTATTGAACATATTGCATCCAACCATATTAGTCTGATGCACGAACGGACTATTGACAAGAATTTTGTGGCAGAGCAGCAATTGATGCTTGTCAGCCTGAAGAGTTGGAAAAAGCTGGTTGAATCAAAAAGTGTATGGCTTACAGATGCGCCCTCTACACTTATTATTAAACATAAGGCGTAATAATCATCGGGTAACACTATTGTATACGATATAATGCAGTCTGGAAGGACATAATATAAATTATTATTCTACCTGTATAAAACAAACAAGAAGGGTTGTATCATGAGGTATATGATGCAGCTCTTTGTTTTTTAATAGCGAAGGCATACTTCATCGGTTTCACTCTCTTTTTTAAGGAGGGCTTGCGGTTTACTGGGAGAGAGGTTTTCCATAAAATACAAAAGCATTTTCTGTATATAGCTGAAGTAGATGTTAACAGACGCACCGATAATGTTTTCTGATTTCTTTAGCGGTAACATATAGAGGCACAAGCGGACGCTTGCGCCAGCAGATAGAGAGCGTTTCCTGCTGTCCTCACTGGTAATAATATGTATGCAGAAGCTAATGTTTACGTCAGACAAGGACTATTATAGATAAAGTGGTATTAGTGTTTTTTACCAAATGTATATCCGGCAGTCCACTCGATATAGTCTGCTTTACCCATATGTGCTTTAATTGATACACCGGCATTTATGTTTTTGTACACATAATATCGGGCTCCTGCTCTCACGTAGAAGTTCTCGATTTCTCCGTTAAAGTTATTTTTATGTAAATAATATCCGATGTTTCCATTGAGTACCAAACGTTCATTCAGGACATGTGCCATATAGAATGCCGGACCTCCGGAGAATAAGGCACTAAATTTACCTTTTTCACTGCCCGCGATTTCTTCTGCATTTCCTGATGCCGAGTAAAAGAAATCAAAGCCGCCTCCAAATCTCCATTTATAAGATACATGGCGACTCATATAAGCACTTAATGTGGCTTTGTGATATCTCTTGTCAATCTGTCTGTCAATTTGTTTGAATCCTCCGGCTAGGTTGATGTGATAAAGCCAGGTCTGTTCAAACGGAGGAACTTCTGCACGGCTGTAATCTGCCGACTCGGAGTTAGGTGTATAGGTGAGTGAAGCGGTAAGAGGCAATAGGTTCACACCTTTATTTGGCAGACGCATAGCGCCGTTTGAGAAGTGATGAAACGCCGCTCCGACTCCTACGTCGAAATTTTTATGAAATTTATATTTGGCACGAAAACCAAAATCTATAAAAACATTATTTTTTGTTCCGATAACTAAGTTCAGCGGATTAGTTTCTTCATTATACGGCTTAAAGTTGCCGGACAAGCCCAATGCAATGCGGTATTCATAAGTCCATCTTTTATCGTTTTTGGGATGTATAGGTACGATCACAAATCCATAAAGTGCATAGGGACTGCCGATGATATTGGTGTTGAAGGTACTGGAATACAGCCCTACTCCGTATATCGGATAGTTATAAAGTTGATGATAAATATCTTTGGAACGCTGGGTTTGCCATCCTACACGTAGGTTGACACCATTATAATATGCGTCTTCAAAAGTGACTTGTTTAATATCCTTGGAAGCAATGATACCTCCGTTTTCAGCCTCAATTTCAATTATCAGCGGATTTTTACGACGAGCTGGTGCGATACTGTCCTGCGTGGTCCATAGCAGGCTCGACTGTGCTTCGCACATGCCATGCATAAAAACTAATAAAAGAACTAAAGTAAATAAATTAAAATTTTTCAATATAGAATGATTAAACCTGTCCGTATAGTTAAGGAAAGTGCAAAAATATATATTTTCTATGAAAGAAACTTTTGATGGAAAGTGTTTTTTAGTCAATGTTTTGCCATAAACTTAGATAAGTTGCGTCTTTATGTAATTCAAACCTGAAATGAACAAAAAATGAAATACTCTTTCCGGTATTGAAGGCCGCACTATTCAAAAGACTATTATAATGTTTGTCTGAAAAATTTACCTTTGTTAGCGTATTAAATTCTAAACGGGTGGCCAACTTTATTTTAATTATTATATGCATTGCTGCAGGATATATACTGAAACAGACGAAAAGTATTCATCCTGATGCACATAAAGGAATTAATACCTGGATTCTGTATTTTGCTCTTCCTGCTGTCTCCTTCAAATATCTGCCTCATATAGACTGGAACAGAGATCTTATTGTTCCTGTAATGAGCCCCCTTGTTGTGCTGCTCGGCAGTATGATCTTTTTTCGGATTTATTGCTGGCGAAAGCATTACAGCGCCCGTACGGAGAGTACATTGACTATGGTTTCGGGATTTAGCAATACTTCTTTTGTAGGATTTCCCTTAGTCGCTGCTTTTTACGGAGAAGAATACATGAGTATCGCTATTATCTGTGATCAGGCTACTTTCTTTTTACTGTCTACTCTCGGAGTTTATCTGGCAACTAAAGGAAGTGTTGATTCTGCAGCTAAACTTAATTTGGGATATATCATCAGGCGTTTATTCACTTTTCCTCCGTTTCTGGGCTGTATCGCTGCGTTGATATTGCCCCGTTTTATTGATCTGACGGCTATAGAGCCTGTGTTTGATAAATTAGGGGCTACCGTATCTCCGCTGGCCTTATTCTCTGTAGGTCTGCAACTGCAGTTCAAAGGATGGAAGAAACAGATTTCGCAGATTTCTTTTTCTCTGTTTTACAAATTGCTTATTGCCCCGGCCTTAGTGCTGATCTTTGTATTGCTTACAGGAGCAAAGAAGGAGATAGGAGCTGTTACCATATTTGAAATGGCTATGCCTACTTTGGTTTCAACCAGTATTGTGATAGAGCAGTTTCGGTTGAATAGTAAAATCGCAAATATTATCATTGGTTTTAGTATTATCATCGCTTTACTTACGGCCGGAATCTGGTCTGCCGTCATCCATTATTTTCTTCATTTCTAAACGATTTGCTTATCTGTAACAGATTTGTTATTTCGATGATATGTGTATTTTGTACAATTAGTGTAACTTTAGTCTTCCTGAAAAAGATGTAGTTATTTTCAGGAAGATTTAAACCGAGGAATCTAACTGATTATATGCGATTAATACTATCATTCTGCCTATTCGCCAGCGTTCATTACGGACAGGCACAATCAAATTTTCAAAAATACACTCAGGATATTAAAGGTACCAAGCTGAGTTTCACCATGGAAGCCATTCCGGGCGGGACATTTAAGCAGGGAAGTAATACAGGTAAAGAAGATGAGAAGCCTGTACATGAAGTCAGGATCAACCCTTTCTGGATGAGTACTTATGAAGTGACCTGGGATCTTTACGAACCATTTGTATATAAAGATTACGAAGTAACGCAGTCTGTGGACGGGCAGGTTAGTACTGCTGTAGATGCAGTGACCAGACCGACCAAGCCTTATCTCGATATGACATTTGGAATGGGAAAAGAGGGGCATCCTGCTTTGGCCATGACGCATTATAATGCAATTCAGTTTTGTAAGTGGCTGTACGTCAGAACCGGAGTGTTTTTTAGATTACCGACCGAAGCAGAATGGGAATACGCCAGCAGAGCCGGTAGTCAGGACGATTATTTCTTTGGAAATGATGCCTCTAAACTGGATGAATATGCCTGGTATAAAGCAAACAGCGATGCGCAGACACAAAAAGTAGGCTTGAAAAAACCGAATAAATGGGGCCTTTATGATATTTTGGGAAATGTAGCTGAATGGACCTACGATCAGTATGATGAATCTTTTTACAAACAATTTGCAGGGAAGACGGCAGATAATCCTGTGAATATTCCTACTAAGCTATATCCGCACAGTGTGCGCGGGGGAGCGTTTGACAGCGAAGCAAAAGATCTGAGATCAGCAAACAGAATGGCATCGGATCCAATCTGGAAACAACTCGATCCGCAAATTCCAAAATCAAACTGGTGGTTTCCGGAAGCACCTTTTATAGGTTTGCGTCTGGTACGGCCTCAGGTAGCTCCGACACATGAAGAGATCATGGCATATTATGATAAAGCGCCGATCAAAGATTTTTAAACCTTATATAACTTTTTAAACCTAATAAACTTAATAAAAATGGAAAGTAATTTTCTGCGTAGAGATTTTTTAAAAGCAGGAGCAGCTGTAGCGGGTACGGCAGCCTTAAGTTCAATGCCTGTTTCAGCTGTTTTTGCTGCAGGTAGTGACATCATTAAGGTTGCTCTAATCGGTTGCGGTGGGAGAGGAACCGGAGCGGCATTTGATGCGTTTGCTTCGGGACAGAATATCAGATTGGTAGCTATGGCAGATGCTTTTAAGGATAATCTGGATAGCACATACAATACATTAAAAGAAAAATTTCAAGATAAAATAGATATTCCGGATAGTCGTAAGTACGTAGGCTTTGATGGCTACAAGTCCGCAATCAAAGATGCTGATGTTGTTATTCTGACAACTCCTCCGGGATTCCGGCCTATTCATTTTGAAGAAGCTGTAAAGCAGGGAAAACATGTGTTTATGGAAAAACCGGTAGCCACAGATCTTCCGGGAATTCGTCGTGTATTGGCAGCTGCTGCAGAAGCAAAACGTAAAAAGTTAAATGTAGTAGTAGGTTTACAACGTCGCTATCAGACAAATTACAGAGAAGTTATCAAGCGTGTTCAGGATGGCGCTATCGGAGATGTGGTATCCGGTCAGGTCTATTGGAATAGTGGCGGTGTATGGGTAAGACCCCGCAAACCAGGTATGACAGAAATGGAATATCAGATGAGAAACTGGTATTACTTCAACTGGTTGTGTGGTGATCATATCGTAGAACAGCACGTACATAATATTGATATTGCAAACTGGATCAAAGGAAAATATCCGGTCTCCATACAAGGTACAGGAAGTCAGGCTTTCCGTAAAGGAAAAGATTACGGTGAAATCTATGACAACTTTGCTGTGGAATTGACTTATGATGATAATTCCGTGGTGTACAGTCAGTGTCGTCATTTTGAAGGAATCTCTAATCGGGTTGATGAAACATTTCAGGCAAGTAAAGGGCGTACTTATCTTTCAGCAGGAGGACAAGGGGTACTCTGGGATGCAAACGGAAAGGAAATATACAGACATGATCCTAAAGGAAATCCGAATCCGTATCAGCAAGAGCATAAAGAATTATTTGAAGCCATTGCTAAAGGAGAATATAAATTTGATAATGCCGAGTACGGAGCTTACAGCACACTGACAGGTATTATTGGTCGTATAGCGTGTTATACCGGAAAAACAATTAAATGGGATAAGGCGCTGGAATCGAATGTAGATCTTCAGCCTGCAACGTATGCCTGGGATGCAAGTCCTAAGATATTGCCTAATGCAGATGGTTTGTATCCTGTGGCTGTTCCCGGACAGAATACAAACCTTTATATCTAAAGTTCTTTTCATGAAAAGATCATGGACGGTTTTAGTTATCTTTTTTATTGGCTGTCTGGGCGCTTACGCCGGGCAGCCAAATAAAATATCAGACCGTCATGTGATTGATGGAAGAGCACAGGGCACGACTTACCATATTGTTTATTATGCTGAAAAAACAATACCGAAATCAGCAATAGACAGCATGCTGAATGATATTGATAATTCAATGTCCGTCTATAATAAAAACTCTCTTATTTCTAAATTCAATCTTCCGGAGACAACTTCAATTGAAATGGATCACCATATGCAAAAGGTGGTCAACAAATCATTTGCTTATTATAAACTTTCAAAAGGACAGTTTGATATCACAGTCGCCCCTCTGGTGCAATTGTGGGGATTTGGTCCCGCACGTATATCTGCCCTCCCGGATGAGGAACAAATCAGAGAGACATTGAAAAATGTGGGCATGAATCAGCTCAAAGTAAGAGGAAAACTACTGCTAAAGAAAAATCCGAAAGTATCGATCGATCTGAACGGTATTGCACAGGGCTACTCCGTGGATGTACTGGCAGATTATCTGCTACAGCAGGGTATTCAGAATTTTATTGTCGAACTGGGAGGAGAGTTGCGTATCAATGGTAAAAAATCTGACGGAGAACGGTTAAAAGTGGGAATAGAACGTCCTGTAAAGACAAATGGTAATACAGAATTAAAACAGGATGTGATCGTACCACCAGGCGGAGCAATTACGACAGCCGGAAATTTTGAGAAATTTCTCATGGATAAGAACCGTAAAATTACCCACCACATTAATCCTAAAACCGGCTATTCTTTTGAAACAAATATTGTGAGTGTCACTGTACATGCCCCTACGGCCATGGAAGGAGATGCGTTAGATAATATTTTTATGGCAATGTCTCCTGACGAGGCAATTGTTTTTGCAAATAAGATAAAAAATATAGATATTTATATTATATACAATAACCAGCAAGGAGATATTCTGGAAAAGCACACGAAAGGCTTTGAGAATCTTTTTGACATAAACCCAATTCCGAATTTATCGCTATGAAACGAAGTGATTTTCTTAGAAATGCTGCTTTAGTATCAGGTGCAGCGCTGACAGGTAATGCACTGCAGGCTTCCGAACAAAAAGCACAAAATCTTTTTACTGAACAGAAAGGTAAAACGTTTAAGCTGAATTATGCCCCGCATCAGGGGATGTTTCAGGACTCGGCAGGCAAAAATTTTTTGGATGAAATCCAATACTTTTATGATCTCGGATTTCGGGCTATTGAAGACAATGGTTATCTGGGGAGATCTGTAGAAGAACAGGAAAAAATTGGTAATCTGTTGGCAAAATTGGGGATGACTATGGGCGTATTTGTGGTAGATGGCGGTCAGAACTGGATGACTTCTCTTGCTACCGGTAAACCTGAATTCCTGGATCACTTTGTGAAAACATGCCAGCGCTCAGTAGAGGCAGCAAAACGTTGTAATGCCAAATGGCTTACTGTTGTTCCCGGATTCTATGAGCGTAAGCTGCCATGGGGAAATCAGTTTGCAAATATTGTACAGGCTATGCGAAAAGGAGCGGAAATCTTCGAACCGCATAATCTGATAATGGTACTGGAAACTCTGAGTGATACGCCAGATCTTTTTCTTCAGCAAACGCACGAGACCTATGCGGTATGTAAAGCAGTAAACAGCCCATCCTGCAAAATACTTTATGATATCTATCATATGCAGCGTACAGAAGGTGATCTGCTGGTCAATATAGACCGATGCTGGGATGAAATTGCTTATGTACAGATAGGTGATAATCCGGGAAGAAAAGAGCCTACTACAGGTGAAATTAACTATAAGAATGTATTTGCACATTTATATAAAAAAGGTTACAGAGGTGTGATGGGAATGGAGCACGGAAAGTCAAAAGGTGGAAAAGCTGGGGAAGAGGCACTTGTGGCAGCCTATAGAGAGGTCGATAGTTTCAGTGTGTAACTTTTTTAATAGTGTATTTTTTACAATTTGATTTTTTTTATAACTTGCTAAATATTTAAACCACAATAATTGTAATATCATAAACCATCTACCTCTATGTCTACAGGAATAAAAATAAAATTATCTTTCATGATGTTTCTCGAATTTTTTATTTGGGGAGCATGGTTTGTTACATTGGGGACTTTCCTGAGTAAGAGCCTGAATGCAACAGGTCTGGAAAGTGCAAATGTATTTTCGACTCAATCCTGGGGAGCTATAGTTGCGCCATTTATTATCGGTATGATTGCAGATCGCTTTTTTAACGCAGAGCGTATCCTGGGCGTACTTCATATTGTGGGGGCTTTTCTGATGTATCAGATGTACCAGTCTACTTCAGTAAGTGAGTTTTATCCATATGTACTGGGATATATGTTGTTGTACATGCCAACATTATCTTTAGTCAATTCGGTTTCTTTCCGTCAGATGAAAAATCCGGAAAAGGAATTTTCAATTATCCGCATATTCGGAACCTTGGGTTGGATAGTTGCGGGATTAGCAATCAGTTATATCTTTAAATGGGATGCCGGAGACGGTCTGTTGAAAAACACATTCTTAATGGCAGGTATTGCATCATTGGTACTGGGATTATTTAGTTTTACACTTCCTAAAACACCTCCTGTAAAAATCGAACAGACTGAAAAAGCGACTGTAGGACAGATTCTCGGGTTAGATGCTGTCAAACTGCTGAAAGACAAAAACTTTTTATTGTTCTTTATATCTTCTATACTGATCTGTATTCCTCTGGCATTCTATTATCAGAACGCAAACGTATTTTTAAGCGAGATTAATCTGGAAAATCCTACAGGTAAAATGACCATAGGTCAGATCTCCGAAGTATTATTTCTGCTTTTACTTCCCGTTTTCTTTACCCGTTTTGGTTTTAAGAAAACTATTCTGGTGGGTATGCTTGCCTGGGCGGTACGTTATCTGATGTTTGCGTACGGAAATGCGGGAGATCTTACTTTTATGTTAATTACCGGAATTGCCTTACACGGTATTTGTTATGACTTTTTCTTTGTTTCAGGACAGATCTATACCGATAATAAAGCGGGTGCAAAGTATAAAAGTTCTGCTCAGGGATTAATTACGCTAGCTACCTATGGTGTAGGTCAGCTTATCGGATTCTGGGTGGCAGGATATGTAAGTGATATGTACATTGATCTTAAGTCAACGGATGTCGCATTATTCTGGAATAAAGTATGGGTGATTCCTGCCGGAATTGCAGTTGTTGTTTTCTTATTTTTCCTGATTTTCTTTAAAGATGAGAAGATAGAGAGTACCAAAGAAACTGAAACTATTTAAAACAAATTATAAACTAATAAAGAGAAGAGATATGGCAGATAATGTATATGACGCAATTGTCATCGGATCAGGAATCAGCGGTGGTTGGGCTGCAAAGGAACTGACGGAAAAAGGACTTAAAACAATTGTTTTAGAACGTGGTCGTAATATCGAACATGTGAAAGATTATCCATCGCCCAATAAAAATCCTTGGGATTTTGAACATCGCGGAGGTCGTACAACACAAATGGTCAAAGATTATCCTGTTCTTAGTCGTGACTATCCCCTCAATGAAAAAAACCTGGATTACTGGGTCAATGAGAAGGAAAGTCCATATACAGAGGTGAAAAGATTCGACTGGTACCGCGGGTATCATGTCGGAGGCCGATCGCTGATGTGGGGAAGACAAAGTTACCGTTTCTCTGATCTGGATTTTGAAGCCAATCTTAAAGATGGTCATGGTACAGACTGGCCAATTCGTTATAATGAAATCGCTCCGTGGTACAGCTATGCAGAAAAATTTGCAGGAATCTCCGGTAACAGAGACGGCCTTGCCGTATTACCGGATGGAGATTTTATGCCGGCAATGGAGATGAATATTGTAGAAAAAGATCTTGCAGCACGATTGAAGACTCAGTATGGTGGTAAAAGACACTTTATCATGGGAAGAACAGCAAATATCACTGTTCCTCATCATGGACGTGTCAACTGTCAATATCAGAATCAATGTTGGTTGGGATGTAATTTCGGTGCATATTTCAGTACACAGTCTGCAACCTTACCAGCTGCTGTGAAAACTGGTAACCTGACCTTGAGACCTTTCTCTATCGTGAAGAATATCATCTATGACAAGGATACCAAAAAAGCAAAAGGAGTAGAGATCATCGATGCAGAGACAAACAAGACTTATGAATTCTTTGCAAAAGTAATTTTCGTATGTGCTTCAGCACTTAACTCTACATGGGTATTGATGAATTCGGCTACTGATGTATGGGAAGGTGGATTGGGAAGTAGCAGCGGACAATTGGGGCACAATCTGATGGATCACCACTTCCGTTGCGGAGCAGGAGGTTCAGTAGAAGGTTATGAAGAAAGCTACACATTCGGGAGAAGACCTAACGGTATTTACGTTCCTCGTTTTGTAAACGTAGACGGAGATACCAAAAAGCGTGATTATCTGCGTGGATTCGGATATCAGGGTGGTGCCAGCCGCGGACGTTGGTCGGGCGCTGTTGCTGAAATGAGTGTAGGAGAGGCCTGGAAGGATGCTATCCTGGAACCGGGAGGCTGGAGTGTAGGATTTACAGCTTTCGGCGAAATGCTTCCTTATCATGAAAATAAAGTTACGCTCGATAAAAATGTTAAAGATAAATGGGGCTTACCGGTACTGGCAATCGATGCTGAAATAAAAGATAATGAGATCAAAATGCGTAAGGATATGCAGGAGGAGATGAAAGAGATGTTGGAATCTATCGGCGTGAAAGATGTATATACTTATGACAACGTTTACGGTTTAGGACAGGGAATTCATGAGATGGGTACTGCCCGTATGGGTACAGATCCTAAAAATTCTGTATTGAACGGTCACAACCAGGTATGGGATGCTAAGAACGTATTCGTTACAGACGGAGCTGCAATGGCTTCAGCTGCATGTATCAACCCTTCACTGACTTATATGGCATTGACAGCGCGTGCTGTTGATTTTGCGGTCAGTGAGCTGAAAAAAGGAAACCTATAATCAAACGTCTTCATAAATTATGGATAAAAACAGTAGTACTTCAAGAAGAGATTTTATAAGGTCGGCTGCGACAGCAGCTGCCGCGTTTATGATCGTGCCGCGCCATGTACTCGGTGGTACCGGATTTATTGCACCTAGTGATAAATTACAGGTCGCCGGAATCGGGGTTGGCGGAAAAGGAGCCAGTGATATTAATTCATTCTTTGCCAGCGGTAAAGCCGACATTGCTTTTTTGTGTGATGTAGATGATACAAGAGCTGCCGGTACAGTTAAGAAATTTCCGAAAGCAAAATATTATAAGGATTTCCGTGAAATGTTAGATAAGGAACATAAGCATATAGATGCCGTTTCTATTTCCACTCCGGATCATAATCACGCTATTCAGTCCCTTGCAGCGATGCAACTCGGTAAACACGTATACGTACAGAAACCTCTTACACATGATGTATGGGAAGCAAGGGTGCTGACAGATGCGGCTAAGAAATATAAAGTAGTCACACAGATGGGTAATCAGGGGGCCTCTAATGATGGTCCGCGTCAGGTACGTGAATGGTATGAAGCCGGTATTATCGGTGACGTACATACTGTATATTGCTGGACGGACAGACCGGTTTGGCCTTCAGGTATTCCATGGCCGACACAAAAAGGCCAGATCCCTAAGGAGCTGGACTGGGATCTGTGGTTAGGTACTGCCCCTCAACGTGATTATATTGAAAAACTAGTTCCCTTCAACTGGAGAGGCTGGTGGGACTACGGGACAGGTGCATTAGGAGATATGGGATGTCACTTGCTGGAAGTACCTTTCAGTACATTAGGATTGACTTATGTACAGGATGTACAGGCGAGTGTGGGTACTGTCTATGTGGATGAATTCAAACGCGGATATTTCCCGGAAAGTTGTCCTCCTTCCAGTCATGCAACACTGACCTTCCCTAAAGGTAATCGTACGGCCGGTCCGGTGACCTTACATTGGATGGATGGTGGTATACAACCTCCGAGACCAGATGAATTAGGCGCAAATGAAATCTTTGGTGATGGTGGTAATGGTATTTTATTAGTAGGTACTAAAGGAAAAATCCTTGCAGATACTTACGGACAAAATGCACGTTTACTTCCAACCTCCCGTAAAGAAAATGTAGCACAAAAATATGCGCGTGTTGCAGGTGGTGCAGAAGGTCACTATGGTCAGTGGGTAGAAGCATGTATAGCAGGTTATGGTAAAAAAGAGGTGAGCTCGCCGTTTGAGATTGCCGGTCCGCTTACTGAAGCATTATTAATGGCCAATCTGGCGATTCGTGGTGCGGATATGCGTATTAATAATAAATACCCGGGCAGAAATCTGAAATTACTGTGGGATAATCAACAAATGAAAGTAACCAACTTTGATGAAGTCAACCAGTTTGTGAAAAGAAATTACCGTACAGGTTGGGATATCAAGTATACAATTTAAGAATTAACGTTTTAAAACGATAAAGATATGAATAGAAGAGAAGCATTACAGCGTGTCGCCCTGTTGATGGGAGGAACTGTCATTGGCGCTAATCTTTTCCTGGAAGGCTGTTCGCGTTCAGCTTCAAAAGATACAGCAAAACTTTTTGAAAAGGATTCGGTCAATTTTCTTGGCGATCTTGCAGAAGCGATCTTACCCAAAACAAGTACACCTGGAGCGAAGGAAGCAGGCGTTGGAGAATTTATCCCTGTCATGATCAGAGACTGTTATGCAGATACTGAGCAAAAGGTATTCTTAGACGGAATCAATACTGTGGATGACCGTGCTAAGAAAGAATTCGGTAAGAAGTTTCAGGAACTAAGTAAGGAAGATCAGACTAAATTTGTCAATATCCTTGATAAAGAAGCCAGTGAATACAACGCTAAGCAGGCCGAAGCTACAAAAGCACAGCGTGAAAAGGATGCATTGAAACAAAATGAAATGTATCGTGTACCGAAAAGCGATCCTCCACACTGGTTTACGATGTTCAAGCAATTGACCCTTACAGGTTTCTTTACTTCAGAATTAGGTGCTACTAAAGCATTGCGTTATGTGAAAATTCCGGGAAAATTTGATGGTAATTATCCTTATAAAAAAGGAGAACACGCCTGGGCATTATAGCAGAAGATTAGAAAAAGCGGACAACTGTCCGCTTTTTTTATCTTAATCCTATAGCCATCAGAAAATTGGTCTTTGGATTCTTTTCAATCTTAAAAAAGATTTCCTTATCCGTATGTGCACTGGAAATGGTTACAACATCGTGATAGGTGAGTTCACGTAAATAGTTCATCTCCAGAGAATGAATGTTATTTTCCAGTACCAGCTCCGGTTTCAATGTGTCCAGACACCAGTCCATATATTTTACATTGTTAACATGTTTGACAATGTCGAGATCAGACAGGACAACCTGATAATTTTTAATAAATTCGGTCTCAGTCGCAAGGTTTAATCTGGAAAAAGGTTTGGATGTCGCTGTTCTCTCCGGATATGTGGTAAAACCTTCTGTAGAAATCGCCAGATCTTCAGAGCCTCGTTTCAGGGTGTTGATCACTGCCCAATATGTGGTCGCAGCCAGATAGAGTTCTCCTTTAACATAAATTTCAAAATTACGTATGGATCTCGCTCCCTCAAATTCCTGCACCCAGGTTTTAATCTGAATCTTATCCAGCCACCTAGGTAGTCTGGAAATTTCCATCCGTATTCTGCTCAATACCCAGGCCTGGTTATTACGGGCCATTTCGAAAAAGCCGAATCCGGCTGCAATAGCATGTTCACCGGCCGTGATCTGAAGCATATTACTCATCTCTGCATATTTAATCAAGCCTGAGGCATAGCAATGGGTAAAATTCACTTCCCACTCTTTCTCGTATATAGACGGTTTCTCCATAGTTCTGTTTGAGCGTAAAAATAATGTAAATGTCAAAGAAACCCAATCTGCTTCAAAATAGTGTCATGTAAAAGAAAAAATACGAATGGATGTTGTTTATAAGTGAAAGTATATCTAAATTTAGATAACAAGATACAAAAAAGCCTGAAATGACGTTTGTATCATAAGGTTCCTGTGTACATTTTAAAATTGTTGATTATGATGATCGGAGAATTAATAGCAAAAGAAGAATTGCCAAATTATAAAATAATACCTGCACCTGTAGATCATTCTGAACTGTTAAAGGATAAATTAGAAGGAGCACTACGGCTGGGAAATGCATTTAAATCAAAAACTACAATTGTCTTCCAAACGGAAGATGGACCAAAACGTATAGAGACTACTATATGGTCTGTTACGGATAAATATTTACAGATCAAAAGCGGCGTACTGATCCCGTTAAAATCTGTTTTGGGAATAGAATATTAAAAGAAAAGTGCTGTATTATCAGCACTTTTCTTTTTTCTCCTGAGCCATTTCTATATCTTCCTGATCTACCTCCATTGCTTCCTGCTGATATTTTGCAGAATTTTCAAACTGCAGATGTGTGAATATTGGAAAGTGATCTGAATCATAGTTGTGTAATCTCTTCATGCATACTAATTTGAAATCCGTACTGCAGAAGATGTGATCCAGAGGGAAACGTAGAATCGGATAATGGGCGTGGAACGTATTCATGAAGAAACGTCCTCTTCGGGGGTCTAACAACTGGCTCATCTTTAAAAATAGTTCTGTTGTGTAACTCCAGGCTACATCATTCAGGTCTCCGCATACGATGACTGGCAACCTGGATTTGCGCGCCATATCTGCAACTAACAGTAATTCTTTATCCCGCTCTGTCGATCTCGGATTTTCATTCGGTACAGGCGGAGTAGGGTGTAACGCATAGATTTGTACTTCCTGTCCGTTTTGCAAAACGATCTTTGTGTGTATAGACGGTATATCATCTTCTACCAGATATTTTACTTCAGCATCCCTTAATTCGAATTTTGAGAATAAGAGCATTCCGTAGGTGTTATCTATCGGCTCTTTGACGCTGTACGGATACTTCTTATCTATACTGCGCAACGCTTTTTCCCAGGCATGGCTGGTTTCCAGCAGTAATACCATATCCGCATCTGTATCATTGATCACACGTATACAACCTTCATAGTTATTGTTGTCTTCATATACATTTGAAATCATAATCTTAAGATCCTGCTCCGGTCTGTTGTCTTTTACCTTCAATACCTGTTTGGCTGAAAACGGAGTAAAAGGCAGAATCTGTTTTAGCAGGTAGAGTATCGTCAATCCTAATCCTGCCAGTAAAATATTTCTAAACGTTGTTGAAGGGCATAATATGATCACAGACAAAAATGTGGCTGCGGACATTACAAGTTTTTGGAGGCGGGGGTACTCGAAAACCCGGAATGTCCAGTAGTCATGACGGATAAGGGGTATAAAGGTCATGAGTATCCACAATACGGATAAGATATATAGAAAAATAGTCATGCAATAAGATGTAAGTGTTGTGATGAACTATTAATCAAACATTATGCTAAAGCTCCTCATTAATGCTAATATTTTATGAAATAAAAATGAATTTTCAAATAATGAACAGTGTTAATTGGTTATTTTGTTTTTCAGGATTATTGATTAATAACCTAATTATTAGGATTATTAAGATTTGTTATGTCTGTTTGCTATGCAGGTATTAAAAATAATTTTTAATATTTTTCTTTTTTATTAACAGTGTTAATTATATTTGAACTGTTAATATATAAGTATGGGAATAAAGGAACGAAAAGAGAAGCATAAAGAAGACCTTCGTCAGCGCATCCTGGATGCAGCGAAGGAGTTGTTTTTGAAACATGGTTATGAAGCTACTTCTATACGTAAAATAGCAGAGAAAATAGAATTTAGTCCGACGACGATCTATTTATATTACAAGGATAAGACAGATATTATGTATGCCTTACATCAGGAAGGTTTTAAATTATTAGGGACACAATTTATGGTTTTACAATACGTACATGAACCCTTTGAACGATTGAAGGCCATGGGAAGAGTTTATATGAGTTTTGCACTTAACAATCCTGACTTCTATGAACTGATGTTTATTCAGAAAGAGCCACTGGAATTTGTCAAGAATAATTGTGTGGACGAAGGCTGGGAAGAGGGCGAGCAATCATTTAATGCTCTCATACGCACAGTAGAAGATTGTCAGTCTGCAGGGTATTTTACACAATTTGATGCCAATACATTTGCATTGAATGTATGGTCACTCATGCATGGCTTGTGCAGTCTCAAATTGCAGGGGCATCTGGATCATGTTGCATCGGTCAAGCTGGCTGTAGCAGAAGGAGAGAATGTAATGGACCAGACGTATGAAGGGTTTATCAGGGTGCTGGAAAGTCTGAAACGTTAACTATTAACACTGTTAATTATGAAATTTTTTAATACCGGCCGATTAGCCCTTTCTATTCTGCTGACAGGCTTTGTAACAGTTTCCTCACAGGCGCAGGAAGTACTGGATGCCTATGTTTTGGAAGCATTTCGGAATAATATTGTCTTACAGCAAAAGGATGTAACATTAGAGAAAGCACAGTATGCTTTGAAAACGGCAAAAAGTCTTTTTCTTCCTACCGTGGCTTTTCAGGGAGCTTATCAGACTGCAGATGGCGGACGTAATATTCCTTTGCCGTTGGGCGATCTGTTGAATCCTATTTATACGACACTTAATCAGCTTACGCAATCCAGTCAGTTTCCGGTAATGGAGAACCAAAGCATCAACTTTCTGCCAAAGAATTTCTACGATGCTAAGATCCGTACGACCATGCCGATTATCAATACAGATCTGACCTATAACAAACGTATTTCAGAACAGCAGGTCGTACTTCAGCAATTTGAAGTGGTGATTTATAAACGGGATCTGGTCAAAAATATTAAAACGGCTTATTATAACTATCAAAGTGCATTGCAGGCTGTGGATATTTACAGATCAGGCTTACAGCTTGCGAATGAAGGGCTGCGGGTCAACGAAAAGTTACTGGAAGGCGGGAAGGGGTTGCCTGCTTATGTGCTGCGCTCCAGAAGTGAAGTCGAACAGGCTAATGCTCAACTGGTCGCTGCAGAACAACAGGTGCTGAATGCACGGATGTATTTTAATTTTCTCTTAAACCGGAATGCGGAAACGAATATTGATGCGGACACGGATAATAAAGCAGGACTGGATAAGGTGAGTACATTGCTGGCCGATCTGTCACAATCTGAAAAAAGAGAAGAATTAAAGGCTATGGATCAGATTGTAGAGATCAACAGGACGGCTCTGAAGATGAATAAGCAGTATGCGGTGCCTAAGCTGGCTGCTTTTGTGGACTTAGGTTCTCAGTCTGAAGGATTTAAATTTAACAACAATACACGTTACTACATGTTAGGACTGCAGCTGGATATTCCGATATTCACTGCAGGTAGAAATGATATAAAAGTCAGACAAAGTAATCTGGATCTCCGCAATGCAGAATTACAGGTCGACCTGGTAAGTCAGCAGCTGAACTTAGCGACCCGGACGGCTCAGAATAATCTGAAGGCAGTTTATCAGAATTATCAGTCATCTTTAAAACAATTTGAAGCCGCATCCAGCTATCAGCGGTTGATAGAGAAAGGGTATAAAGCAGGTACAAACACGTTCATCGAAACTATTGATGCCCGTAACCAATATACCTCTGCTCAATTATTAGTCAATATAAACAGGTACAAAGTGTTAGCTGCAATGGCAGATCTGGAACGCGAAACGGCCTCTTATTTAATACATTAATTTCATCACCATTCATAAATTTCATACAGATGAAAATGAACATATCTTATCCGGTATTATTGCTTGTGGCCCTGAGCCTCAGTGCCTGTGGTAATAACAAGTCACAAACTTCTACTATTGCTAATCAGGATACTATTCCGGTCAAAATAATGATGCTGCAGATGGAGGACGCAAATCATGCTATTCAGTCTTCCGGGCAGTTTACAACGAATGATGAGACTTTTCTTTCGTTTAAAAACGGAGGGATCATCAATAAAATATATGTGAAGGAAGGGGATCCTGTGCGTAAAGGGCAGCTACTGGCTTCTGTCAATCAGACAGAAATCTCTGCGCAGGTGCAAC
Source organism: Sphingobacterium spiritivorum ATCC 33861 (assembly GCF_000143765.1). Taxonomy (GTDB): domain Bacteria; phylum Bacteroidota; class Bacteroidia; order Sphingobacteriales; family Sphingobacteriaceae; genus Sphingobacterium; species Sphingobacterium spiritivorum. The sequence continues at coordinate 962,331 of NZ_GL379770.1, forward strand.
AGGTGACACTATCTTATCAAAAGGCTCAACGGGATTATGACCGGGCAAGTCAGCTGTACCGGGACAGTGTCGCTACACTGGAACAGATGCAGAATGCAAAAACGGCTCTTCAGGTTGCAAAGCAGCAACTGGACGCCATCAAATTCAATCAGAATTATTCAGAAATCAGAGCGACCAGCAACGGATATGTATTAAAAAAACTGGCTAACGATGGTCAGGTGGTAGGCCCGGGAACTCCTGTCCTGCAGATCAATGGTGCAAACCAGAGTAAATGGGTACTGAAAATTGGTTTGAGCGATGAGCAATGGGCAGCGCTAAAGATCGGTGACAGAGCAGATATTACTACAGATGCACTTCCGCAAACGGTCTTACAGGCGAAAGTGAGTCGCAAAGCAGAAGGAATAGATCCGCAAAGCGGAACCTTCGGTGTAGAACTGACCCTGGATGAGGCTAATACAAAAGGATTGGCTGCCGGACTGTTCGGAAAGGCGACTATTATTCCAACTAAGACAACCAGCAGTTATTCGATTCCTTACGATGCTCTTCTGGATGCCGGTGAGAATGAAGGTTATGTGTTTGTGACGGATGATGAGAAGACAGCCAAAAAAGTAAAAGTGAAACTGGGCACCTTGTTGAAAGATAAAATCAATATCAGCGGAGGTCTGGAAGAGGCCCGTGCATTGATTATTTCCGGAAGTGCTTATCTCACTGATGGCTCAAAAATAAAAATTGTGAAGTAAGAAGGATAAACAAATAAAATCCAATGAAAATATCAGAATACGCGGTCAAAAATTATCAGTTTACCCTGATCATGGTCCTGATGGTCATGGCACTGGGCATCTCTACCATATTCACTATGCCGAGATCCGAAGATCCGGATATGAATGCGCCAAATTATCCGGTAGTAGTCGTATATCCCGGAGCCAGCCCCAAGGATATGGAAGAACTGGTGGTAAAGCCTCTCGAAAAACGAATATATGGTCTGGAAAATATCAAAACGATCAAGACAACTATTCGCGATGGTCTGGCTGTACTGTTTGTCGAATACAAGTATAATGTCAATGTAGATGACAAGTATCAGGAATTGGTTCGTGAGGTCAACAGTGAGCGCGGGAATCTTCCTGCTGAGATATACAGCATGGAGGTGCAACAGGTGTCACCTTCGGATGTGAATGTACTACAGATTGCACTGGTGTCCGAGAATGCATCCAGAGATAAGATGAAGGCTGCGGCAGAAGATTTGCAGACAGCTCTTGAGAAAATACCTTCGCTTAAGAACGTGGAGATTATGGGCTTGCCTGATCAGTTGGTCAGAGTAGATCTTAATCTGGAAAAACTTGCTCAGATGCATATTCCTGTCACGCTGATTGCCAATGCGATACAAAGTGAAGCGGCAAATATACCGGGCGGAAGTGTCCACGCCGGTAATAAATCATTCAATATAAAAACGAGTGGAAATTATCAGAATATCGATGAAATCAAAAATACGGTTGTCTCCAGTGGAAATGGTAAAAATGTAGCCTTAAAAGATGTCGCAAATGTATATTTCGATTATTCACAGGATAAGGATATTACACGTCTGAACGGGTATCGTTGTCTGTTTGTCGTGGCCGCGCAGAAATCAGGAGGTAATATTACGGCGGCGCAAAAAGCTTATCTGCCTGTCATCGATACGTTCAAAAAGACCTTGCCCGGCAACATTGATCAACAGGTTATATTTGATCAGGCAGATAATGTAAACAGTCGTCTGGGTGGATTAGGGATAGATTTTGTAATAGCGATCCTGTTGGTTATTGTCACACTTCTGCCATTGGGGACACGAGCATCTGTGGTGGTGATGGTATCGATTCCGCTATCTCTGGCTATCGGGATAGTGATGATCAGTGCTTTGGGATTTAGTCTTAATCAGTTGAGTATTGTCGGACTGGTGGTAGCACTGGGACTACTGGTGGATGATAGTATCGTAGTCGTAGAAAATATAGAACGCTGGATGCGTGACGGACATAGCCGTCTGGATGCAACGTTGAAAGCGACTAAACAAATCGGTATGGCTGTTATCGGTTGTACAGCGACATTGGTGATTGCTTTTATGCCTCTCATGTTTCTTCCTGAAGCTTCAGGAGAATTTATACGAAGCCTTCCGGTAGCTGTCATCTGTTCGGTTATTGCATCTATGCTGGTTGCATTGACGGTAGTTCCGTTTCTGTCAAGTAAACTGTTAAAACCACATGCAGATGCCAATGGAAATATTTTTCTACGTACACTGCAGAAGATTATCCATGGCTCTTATGCCCGATTGCTGGATAAAGCACTTGCCAGACCTGTGCTGACCATAGTGATTGCATTGATTATTTTCGGAGGGTCAATTGCATTGATTCCGGTAGTAGGATTCAGTTTATTCCCGGCATCCGAAAAGCCACAGTTTCTGATCAATATTTCTACGCCTTTGCAATCAAATCTGCACTATACAGATTCTATTACCAGACAGATCGAAAAGGAACTCCGGGAGATACCCGAAGTACGTTATTTCGCTTCCAATGTGGGAAAGGGTAATCCGAGGATCTATTATAATGTGTTGCCTCAGAATGAACGCACAGATTTTTCGGAACTATTTGTACTCCTGCAGCCTGATGTCAAATCAGACCGTAAGCTGGAGATTATCGAAATGCTGCGGAAGAAATGGACCCCTTATCCGGGAGCAAAGGTAGAGGTCAAGAATTTTGAACAGGGACAACCCATTATCTCGCCCGTAGAAGTGCGGTTGTTGGGTGATAATCTGGACACTCTTCGTAATCTGGGAGGTCAGATTGAAAATATGCTGCTGCAGACTGAAGGAACAATCTATGTCAATAATCCGTTGAAAAATCTGAAATCAGATATTAAAGTCAATATTAATAAGGAGAAGGCTCAGGCATTGGGTATTGCCACGATCAACATTGACAGAACCGTACGTATGGCTGTCGCAGGTATCGATGTAGGTAAATATGTAAATCCCAATTCTAAAGGTGACGACTACAGTATTTTGCTGACAACCAGTCATCCTTCTTATCCTGATCTGAGTGTATTCGATAATTTGTATGTCAATAACAATCAGGGAATTTCCATTCCGCTGATGCAGGTCGCTTCGCTGCAGTTGGAAACTTCACCTCTGAGTATCAATCACTACAACAAGACGAGAACGATATCTGTAAATGCCTTTGTACAAAAGGGATTTTTGAATGATAAGGTTATTCAGGATGTCAAACAGCAGATGGATACTTTCAGGTTGCCTGCAGGATACAGTTATGAAATGGGAGGGGAGATCGAAAGCCGAAATCAGTCCTTTGGTGGTTTTGGCAGTATTATACTGGTTACCTTATTTATGTTTATTGCCGTACTGGTGCTCGAATTCAAAACATTCAAGAGCACGCTGATCGTGCTTTCTGTGATTCCTTTGGGTATAGTAGGAGCTGTGCTGGCACTGTTGTTTACAGGCAATTCACTTTCATTTGTGGCGACAATCGGAATAGTGGCATTAGCCGGTATAGAAGTGAAAAACACTATTTTACTGGTTGATTTTATCAATCAGCTGCGGTCAGAAGGAAAATCGCTGAATGATGCCATTGAAGAAGCCGGTGAGATCAGATTTTTACCTATTATTCTGACAACATTGACCGCCATCGGCGGACTGCTGCCTATTGCTTTGTCCAGTAATCCTTTGATTTCTCCGTTAGCTATTGTTATTATTGGTGGATTGATTAGTTCAACTCTGCTATCCCGCATTGTCACACCTGTAGTATACAAGCTGATGCCTCCTAAAGTAGAGGTAATAGCTAAAGAAGAAACACTATAAAACTGTACGGACTGCTACTATCAATGCTCAGGATTAGTGAGCATTGATAGTAGATTGAATCTGTGTTTTCAGTTGTTCAAATGATTTGTATAGGTCTTCTGAAACCTTTGTCTTATCCACATCGATCAGGAGATGATGAGGTCTCAGGATGACCGTGTAGCCATCAGAGGAAGTCCATGTAGCTGATGTTTTATTATTTTCAGTTGGCTTGCCGAGTGTATTGGCTATTAAGGTTTTCAGTTGTTTTTCTTTATCCGTGTCAAAGCTGGCAGTAAGCGAAAACTGCTTGTTTGTGACAGATGTCGAAATACTTGTTTTACTTGAAGATGTAGCTTCTGAAGTCGCTGATGTTTGTGCAAAGACATGTACGGAGAACAAGATTGCAATTGCTGTAAGAGTGAGATTTTTCATTGTTTCTGTTTTACTTATTGTACAGCAAATATGAACATACTATCCAAAAAAGTTGGTTAATGAAGGGTTAATGAAAGGTTAAAGGGATGCCAGAAGTAAAGGCGAAAGATGTATATTTAAAATATATTTTATAAATCGATATGAGAATAAAAAAGTTCTTACTGCTATTCGTTGTAATAACGGGTTGTGCAGCTCAAAAAAAGGGTGACTTTGAACTTAAAGACTTAGTATCTGCCGGATATGAATTTGAAAAAGAAGGTAATACAAACCGGATCGATTATTTGTATGCTGACGGAGACTTTTCATATCGTCCGGAGGAGTATAAACTGCTGAAACGTAAAGCCGAAGAAAAAAGGGCAGGCCTGAGCAGGAAAGAATATGCACTGCATTCCCTTTACATATACAAGAAAACAGACATTATCAATCAGCATTACGGTGAGGGGAAGGAAGGTCTGGATGGCCGCAACCGGGATCTTATTGCTTATATACGGTATAACGCAAATAAGATGGACATCTGTTATATTATTGAAGAAGGAAATGTAGTCTATGATGTGGTTACAGATCAAAGAGAAAATTTTGAATTTGAGAAATAGAATTTATACAATAAAAAAGCGAGGTTAATACTTCGCTTTTTTGTTGTCCGCTGTTATCTTGTTTTTTGATTATACGAAGTTAAGTACATATACTGAATCTCTCCGGGTATAACCTCTTGTAAACCTTTTTATATCCTGAAAATAATTGATATATTCGTTACAGAACCAACTAAAACAATTTAATAGCTTTTTATATTGTTATCAAACTTGTTTGCTTTCGTCTGTCCGGAAGAAGAAAGGCTATGAAAAATAGGATAAGAAAATGCGTAAACTTTTATTTATTGCTATTGTGTGTATGAACAGTATTGTTTATAGCCTGGAACAAACCGAATGTATGCCCATAGGGCTGAAATGTGAACATCTGGTAAATCCCTTAGGGATAGATACGCCCAAGCCACGCTTGAGCTGGAAGTTAAACGATAAACGAAAAGGAGCACGGCAATCCGCTTATCAGATCTTTGTAAGCCGTGATTCTCTGGCATTAGCAGAGGATAAAGGAGATCGCTGGAACAGCGGCAGGCAATCCGTATCAGATATGCTGATTGAGTACACAGGACCCGATCTGAAAGCGCAGACAAAATACTTTTGGAAAGTCAGGGTCTGGGATAAGGATGGAACAGCCTGTACATCATCCATTGCAACTTTTGAGACAGGCATGATGGGTACGGAGCGATGGAAAGGAAAGTGGATAAGCGACAATCACGATATCCATTATAAGGCAGCACCTTATTTCAGGAGAACGTTTGATATCAAAAAACCAATTAAATCTGCCCGGGCTTATGTGGCTGTGGCGGGACTTTATGAGCTTTCTGTAAATGGCCGCAGGATCGGAGATCAGCGATTGAATCCGATGTATACCCGTTTCGACAGACGTACCCTGTATGTGGTAGAGGATGTGACGGCTCAGCTTCGCTCCAGAAAAAATGCATTAGGGATAGTATTGGGCAATGGATGGTATAACCATCAGCCTTTAGCGGTATGGGATTTTCATAAGGCTCCATGGCGGGACCGGCCGGCATTTTGTATGGACCTTCGCATAGTCTATACGGATGGAAGTGAAGAAACGATTACTTCTGATAATAACTGGAAAACCTCATCAGGTCCGATTACCTATAATAATATCTATACGGGTGAGCATTATGATGCTCGTCGCGAAAACCCGGAATGGGATAAACCGGGATTTGATGATGCTGAATGGCAGGATATCCGCTACAGAAATCCGCCATCCTCAATTATTGTTTCCCAACAGATTGCACCGATCCGGTTAGTCAACACTTACAAACCTCAATCTGTCCGTAAAATAGATGAAAAAACGTATGTATTCGATATGGGGCAGAATATGGCCGGAATCACACAATTGAAAATCAGAGGCCCTGAAGGTACTGTTCTGCATATCAGGCATGGAGAGCGCTTATATCCTGACGGCAGGCTGGATCAGTCTAATATTGATGTGTATTATCTGGGAGATAAGCAGACTGAACCTTTTCAAACGGATATCGTAACTCTTAGTGGTAAAAAGGAAGATGAATTTATGTCCAGATTTACTTATAAAGGATTTCGCTATGTTGAAATAAACAGCAGTGAAGCTCTGCCGATGGACGAATTCACATTAACAGCTTATTTTATGCACAGCGATGTAGCTGCTGCCGGTAAGCTGGAAACATCTTCAGCTTTGGTAAACAGTCTCTGGAAGGCCACTAATAATGCTTACCTGTCTAATCTTATGGGATATCCTACCGATTGTCCTCAAAGAGAGAAGAACGGATGGACGGGAGACGGGCATCTGGCTATAGAAACTGCCTTTTACAATTTTGACGCCCTAACAGTGTATGAGAAGTGGATGGCCGATCATAGAGATGAACAGCAGCCTAACGGGGTATTGCCCGATATTATTCCTACCGGAGGATGGGGGTACGGTACTGCTAACGGATTGGACTGGACAAGTACGATTGCCATTATACCGTGGGAGGCTTACCTGTTTTACGGGGATCCGCGATTGCTCGAAGATTGCTACCCGAATATAAAACGTTATGTGGATTATGTAGACAGCATCAGCCCGAGCGGCCTGACGACTTTTGGAAGAGGGGACTGGGTACCTGTCAAATCTCAATCTAATCTGGAGCTTACTTCCTCGGTTTACTTTTTTGTGGATGCGACCATACTGGCTTCTGCTGCTAAGTTATTGGGTAAAAAAGAAGATCAAAAGAAGTATGAGGCCTTGCATAAAAAGATCAAAGCAGCCATTAATAATAAGTTTTTAGACTCTTCCAGAGCTATCTATGCCAGTGGAACGCAGACCGAACTGAGTGTGCCGTTACACTGGGGAGTCGTTCCGGAAAATATCAGGGACAGGGTCGCAGCCAACTTAAACAAAAAAGTAGAAGAGACGAATTTTCATCTGGATGTAGGGGTATTAGGAGCAAAGGCTCTACTGAATGCTTTGAAGGACAACGGATATGCCGAAACAGCTTATAAGGTGGCCGTGCAGGATACATATCCATCCTGGGGCTGGTGGATCGTCAATGGCGCAACAACCTTACTCGAAAACTGGGATCTGAATGCCAAAAGAGATATTTCAGATAATCATATGATGTTTGGAGAGATCGGAGGCTGGTTCTTTAAATCCATAGGAGGGATATTGCCGGATTCCAGGCAACCCGGATTTAAACATATTCTGTTAAAACCTATATTTCCAAAGGGACTGAATCAATCTTCTATAACGTATACCTCTCCTTACGGAGATATTCTGTCATCATGGAATGTCCGTGATGGTGCCGTTATATACGATATCGAAATACCACCTAATTCATCTGCAACTTTTTATCCTTCTGAAAATATCAGGAATACAGATGTCATGAAGCTGGAAGCGGGGAAACACAGCCTTCGCCTGGACCTGAAATAGAGAATATGATCTTTTGCTGCTGAACCTAAGATGCCGGTAAACGGAGGAATTTGTGAAACTGAAACACAATTGAGCCAGATAGCTGTTATTAGTATAGAATAAAGCGATATATTATGACAAAAGAACTAAGTAAAGATCCTGTTTTCGATGGAACAGGCTATGAGCCATCTGCCTTTTCCAGAGCTATGTTTGTTACACCTAAAACCGATTATGATCATACGGTTTACGAAAATGCAAACAGCAATAAAAATAAAAAGATATTGGTTGTATGTACCGAAGAACGGTATATGGAAATGAAAAACGGCAAAAAGTTTTCTACCGGCAACCATCCTGTAGAGACACTTGTACCTTTGCTTCATCTGGAAGCGGCAGGCTTTGAGGCAGATATTTACACCGCTACGGGTAAGCCTGTAGCTCTGGAAATGTGGGCTATACCTTCTGAAGATAAAGCTGTCAAAGAAATTATGGCCAAATATGAGGATCAATTTGACAAACCAAAGAGTCTCCAGCAGTTTGTAGCGGATGGCATGCAGACCTCAACTGAATATGTAGCTGTATTTATACCGGGTGGACATGGTGCTATGCTGGGCTTACCTGAAAATGAAGACTTGAAAAAGATAATTAACTGGTCTATAGATAAGGATATATTTATGCTGGCGATCTGTCATGGCCCGGCAGCATTACTTGCTGCTTCCGTTAAGGAATCTCCGGAGGATTTTCCATACAAGGGTTATCAGATTAATTCATTTCCGGATGAGATCGATACCAAAACTCCTGAAATTGGATATGTTCCCGGTGAGATGCCCTGGTTTTATGGAGCAAAACTGGAAGCATTAGGAATTGAAATTCTGAATATGGATATTAGCGGAGCTTGTCATGTAGACCGTAAGTTGATAACCGGAGATAGCCCTTTGGCCGCCAACGCTTTTGGTAAAGTAAGCGCAAAAGCTCTTCTTGAGAAGTAATGTCTGTTTGAGGAAGACTATTGGTGAGAATGTCTTAGAGCAACAATCTTATGTACACATCTGAATTGTTGCTTTTACTGTGTTATATAAATAAGATTGAAAGTGGGTATGTGAGGAAATACTGTATGATAAAATAAAAAAAATAAGAAATGCTGAATATGAGATTGTTACTGCTATTTGTTTTATTTTCTGTTTTGCATTTCAATTTGGATGCGCAGCAAGTTAAAGATCCTGTTCAAATAGGTCTGATTGCAGACCCGCAATATGCCGATAAAGAGGTTAGCGGAACCCGATATTACAGAAATGCGCTTCTTAAGTTAGATACAGCGGTTTCTGTTCTTAATAGAGAGTCACTGGATTTTTCTGTGGTAATGGGTGACTTTGTTGATCAGGGAATTAAAGATCTCCCTGCTGTCATGTCCAGGTTGCAAAGACTGAAAAGCCCCGTTTATGGTTTGCTTGGAAATCATGATTATGTAGATGCTCCGGATAAAGATAGCTTGTTTTTGCACTTCAGCATGCCCTCCTCTTATTATAAATGGGACCTTGAAAACTGGACTTTTATCATTCTCAATACAAATGAACTTTCAGAATATGCGACTAACGAAGGATCTGCCGCTTTTGAAGACTGGAAAAAGCTGAATAAAAATCTGAAGGATCAGAGAAGAAAAAATGCAGCACCCTGGAATGGGGGTATCAGTACCATACAGTTGTCATGGCTGCAGGAGCAGCTTGCTGAAGCAGAAGCCGCTTCCAGAGATATTGTTATTTTTACCCATCACCCGCTTTTTCCGGAGAATGGCTTTGAAACCTTGAATAACAGGGAAATACTGGCTGTTATTGAGAAGCATCCGCGTGTACGCGCTGTTATATCAGGGCATCATCATGAAGGAAATTTTGCACGGTACAAGGGTGTTCCTATGATTACGTTAGAAGGTATGATAGAAACGGAATCTCAAAATGCTTATGGAATTATGAGGTTGTTTTCTGACCGTATCGAAATAGAGGGAAGTGGCAGGCTTACTTCCAGAAGATTAAATTTTAAATAGTTTGATTAGGAGGACAGGGTAGTGTCTGTTTTGAATATTATTTATGGCATGTTGAATAATATCTGAAACTGTGTTCCTTTATCCAATTGACTCTCTACTTTAATTTCAGCTCCTAATCTGTCAATAATTCTTTTTACGATGGATAATCCTATTCCTGATCCATCGTAACCCGACGAGTTTGGTAATCTTTGAAATATCTCAAATATATTATTACCATCTTTTAAATCCATGCCTATACCGTTATCGGTAATAAAATATATTACTTTACCGCCTGATTTGATACTGTATACTTCAACTTTAGGATTATCCTGTTTACTACTGTATTTAATAGCATTGCCTAAAATATTTAGAAACAATTGGTAAAGTAGTGTTCTTTCTCCTCTGATTGGTAAGATTTCACCCATGACAAAATCTAAATTAGCGACACCATACTGATCTTTACTACTCTCAGCAATCGTAATTATTTTATTTCTGGGATCTATTATTTCAAGTTCCAGCGCCACTGAATTTGATTTTGAAAGTTCATGAACCTTATTGATCATCTCAGTGATTAAATTTGAAGCTTCTAAAATATTTGTCCCTAATCTATGTAACAGCTCTTCTGATAAATTCTTTTTCATTAATATCATCTGAGCACCCAGCTGAATAGACGAAAGCGGATTTTTAAGATCATGTGTAAGTGTATAGCTAAATGTATCTAAGGCATTATTTGAACGGATCAGATCTTTATTCAGTTGATCAATTTCTGCGTTTCTTTTAGCTATAGCTTGTTGAATAATATATACAACACGTTCAAGAAATAATACCTGAACTTTAAGCCAGGGAGATGCCTTTCCACGCGTTATTTGTCGCCAGGTATCAAAAGATGTTCTGGGAGAAGGATAATTGATTTTTCTGTCCGGATCATAATTTAATTGTTTTTCAGGTTTCCCGGCCCATAATTCTTCAATCAATTGCTCTTTACGGAAAAGATATATTTTCCATTGAGATTCAGATAATATTTCTGCTCTTATAATTCCGGGGAATAAAACATCCTCCTCAGTTTTAGAAATAAACTCATTGGTCGAAAATAAACTTGTATTATCATTTTTTAAATGATTTTCTATTTCTTTCAATTGATCCCTACCAGGAACCAGTCCAAAAAATTTTTCGCCTTTACTATGCTTGATAATTATTCCGTCTGCATCTACCATTTTCATTATACGTTCTCCAAATGTTTCAAGGACATAATGAATATCTCTATCTATAAGTAAATCACTCTTAAGCTCTTTTTCAAGGATATACATCACATTTTGAGCTTCTAAATCTTGTTTTAATAATTCAGAGATATGATGATTGGTTGCGAATTGAGTTAGAAAAGTACATAAATGTCTTTGCGCTAAATCCACATGTTGGGGCTTACTATTCTGACAAGTTACCAGACCCCATAATTTACCATCCTGAATAATGGAGAAACTCGCACTGGCCTGAGTTTTGGAATTTCGTAAATATTGTAGATGTATAGGCGACATTGCACGTAAACTGCATTTTGTTAAATCAATTTCCTCATTGGAATTACTTATGACTTTATGTGTAGCCCCTTCCGTATCGGTCGTATGTCTGGCAAGGAAAATAGTGTACAACTCACGGGCTTGTTGAGGGATATCAAACTCAGGATATCGATAACCCATCAATGAATGCATGTTGTCAGATTTTGATTCAGCAATCACCTTTCCGCTATTGTCTTCCAAAAACTGATAAACCATTACCCTGTCGTAGTTTATGATCTGTCTTATCAGGTTTGTCAGAGATGCCCACACCCTGGATTTGTTATCTTCAAGGTATTTGGCATAATAATATAGTTTTGTAGGTTTTATTTGATCTACATTACAACGCTCAATTTCTACATAAATATTATCTCCATATTTATAAATACTCAAATCATAATCTATATTATTAATCTGAATTCTTTCTGCAAATCGATAAAAAATTGAACTATTTAAATGTTGATTTATGGAATCGAAAATAAAGCTGTCACTTTTCGTCAGTAGCGATAATACCTGGTCAACGGTCATTCCCATATATTTTTCTACAGGAATATTCTCGATCTGAATGACGTTGTCACTAGCTGCAGTACAAATCCGGGATTTATCAAAAACAAACAGATATCCTATATCCTGAATTAAACCACACAAATGTATTTTTTCCTCGTGACAATCTCTAAATTCCATATAACTTTATTTAATCGTGTGATAATATACTATTTGATATAATATTATAATGGAATTAGAATATTTACAGACTTTTTCTATAATTATATTATTTCATTGTAGAATCTAATAATAAAAGTACAAATAAATAGTGTTCTTTTAAAATGAGCTGATAATTCAGTTGCAAATAATAAAAGAACATAAATATAAGGCGGTAAAAGTTGAGGAAATAAAAATGGCCGTCTTTTAAACGGCCCTGTTTGCTGCTGCAGCTTTAATAAGGTTTAACCCTTCACGTCTTCAAGAGATGCACCAAAGTTGATATGTAAAACATTTCCGTTAGGTGTCACCAATGCCGGTACGGATTGGATACCTGCTTTTTCAGCTTCCTGGATTCGTATTCTGTCTTCTCCGATATTTACAACCTCCACATTAGCTTCTCCGATAAGAGTAATAATGTCTTGTTCTGCGCTTACACAAACCGGACAGCCTGCATGATAAAATATTGATTTGCTCATTATTAAATGAATTAGTATGTGATGACGTTATTGTCATATCAAAATTAGCCAGGTCAAAGAACTATTTCCTGATCCAGAATTCAGAAAAAGAACAGAAACTGGCTGAGTTTCGGAGATTATATATTTGCATTTAGATTTTGTAACGGTTATCCTGGCCCGCATGCAGCAAACTATTTTTCTTGTAAGATTTTTCAACTTTAAGAGACCACATCAGGTGTAACACTAAAGCACTTCTGACAGTAAAATATCCATCGGTATAAACAAAATTAGTAAAACTGCGTTTACTTATTATAATATACTGTTTCTCAGTGAGACTTCTATAGCATCGTGCAGTGAACCTGTTTTTTCCGTTAAAATTTTTATATTTACTACATAAACAACGCATAAACTATGAAAACTAAACTTCCATTAGCATATTTACTATCGGGGATAGCTTTATTCTCATCCTGTAATTCGAATGCGAAAAACGGGGAGGAAGTATCCGGTACGGATACCACTTCTTATCCGTCTGTAGAAAAGAATCCTGCAAATACCGACTATAAACCAGCTTTTGCGGGGCAAACCCGTATCAAAGGAGTAAAGACAGCTACGGCATATGAAGTCAAGATATTAAGCCGTGATCTGAAATCTCCATGGGGTCTGGTTTCCTTGCCGGACGGGCGTTTGCTGATCACAGAAAAGGAGGGAACACTGCGCATCGCAACTGCCGATGGAAAATTAAGCGAGCCGATTACCGGACTTCCTCCTGTAGATGCAAAAGGACAGGGTGGTCTTTTGGGGATTGCTTTAGACCCTTCGTTTGCTTCCAATCGTATGGTGTACTGGACTTTTTCACATAAAGTAGATGGTAAGAACCTGACTGCAGTAGGTAAAGGTAAGCTGGCTGATGATGAAAAAAGTATTCAAAATGCACAGATTATATATCAGGCAACACCTGCATATAACGGTACTTTGCACTACGGGTCCCGTATTTTATTTGATAAAACAGGAAATATAATTTTCAGTACCGGAGAGCGTTCCGATTTGGAAACCCGTCCTCAGGCACAAGATCTGAAATCGGCACTGGGTAAGATTATCCGGATCACTCCGGAGGGTAAGCCTGCTCCGGGCAATCCATTTGAAGGCAATGCGAATGCCCGTCCAGAAATCTACTCGTACGGACATCGTAATGTACAGGGACTGGCGCTGCACCCTGAGACCGGAGATCTTTGGGAAACGGAATTCGGACCTAAAGGAGGAGATGAGGTGAATATTGTGAAGCCGGGCAAAAACTATGGCTGGCCGACTATTACTTATGGTCTAGAGTACAGCGGAGCTAAAATAGGAGAAGCTATTCAACAAAAAGACGGTCTTGAACAACCGGTATATTATTATGATCCTGTGATTTCACCAAGTGGTATCACCTTCTATAGCAGCAATACGATTCCGGAATGGAAGAACAACCTGTTTATTGCTGCATTAAGCGGTACACATATTGCGAGATTAGTGATTAAAGATAATAAAGTAGTCGGTGAAGAACGTTTGCTGGCTGATCAGGGCCAACGTTTCCGAGCTGTAATCGAAGGTAAAAACGGAGAGCTTTTTGCTGTGACGGATGCAGGATGGCTGGTAAAAGTCGCTAAAAAATAAGCGGATACTTATCCGAAATAATAAAGTCACGGCAATTTGCCGTGGCTTTATTATGTATAGGCTTATACTTTAGGCTTTGATGCCGTTAAAGAGTAGACCATTGGAATTTTATTTTCCATTCCTTTGACCTGAAATTGCTGAGGAGCTATTTCTACCAGATTATTAAAGCAGCTATAGGGCGAGTATTTGTATTCATTAAACGATGTGACAGTTAGTTGCTGTCCTATCAAGCTGTTGAATACTTCTTCCAAAGCATGATTCCAGGATACGGTTTCGTGCGTAATATCAGCTTCCCTGTCCGCATATGAGCCGGTCACATTTTCTATAATAGCTCCATCTTTAAAATAAGAATATTGGATATACTTAAAATCGTCATCCCAGACCCACATAAACGGATGGAACTCCACAAATACAAATTTCCCGTCAGGTTTCAGGAATTTCGAAACGACAGAAGCCCATTTATCCAGATCAGGAAGCCAGCCTATGGTGCCATAACTGGTGTATACGATATCAAATTCTTCCTCTAATACCTGAGGAAGTTCATATACATCACTGCATATAAAGCGTGCTGTCAGCTCTAATTCGGCCGCTAATTCCTGAGCCACCTGTATGGCTTTATCAGACAGGTCTATACCTGTAACATCTGCCCCCATACGCGCAAGTGAAAGTGTATCCTGACCGAAATGACACTGCAGATGCAATATTTTCTTGCCTTTTATATCGCCTAACAGCTGTAGTTCAATATCATTTAAAGAAGATTTGCCCTTCTTAAAATTTTCAACGTCATAAAAATCTGAGTTGATATGTACTGTCGTTTTAGTATTCCACGACGTTTTGTTTATTTCTATATAATTGTTTTCTTTATTCATGTTTCAGAGAATCATTTAGATTTTTTTTCCTAAGATTTTAAGGCTTCGTTCTATTCCATCAAGTTCGGCAATATCAGGAAGCATGGCCCATTCTTCAAAACCGAAGTGTTCGAAAAGGTGAAGACTCGCTGTATTATGCGCAAATATAAATCCGAGAAGCGTCTTGATGCCATAAGCCGGAGCCTGTTGTATAGCGTAGTCAATAGCCAGTTTCCCAAGCCCCTGCCCACGGTAAGCCTCATCGAGATAAATACTGATCTCTACAGTCGCCTGATAAGCCGGGCGCCCGTAGAAGGACTGAAAACTGATCCATCCGATGATCTGTCCTTCTTCATTTTCAAGAACCCACAGCGGTCTTTTTTCTGTGTCATGTTTTTCAAACCACGGGATTCTGCTATTGGTACTTACCGGTTCGGTATCAGCAGTGACGACACGTGATGCGACAGTAGAATTATAAATTTCAACGATTCTGATCAGATCGGATAAGATGGCATGTCTGAATTGCATAACGGATTAATTATTGGCTTTTGTAATCATGGGTAGATTATTTCTGGACCATTCACTCCACGAGCCGACATATAGTTTAGGGATTTCCAGTCCTGCTGCGGCAAATGCCAGAAGACTATGACAGGCCGTGACTCCTGAGCCACAGTGAACAATAAGTTGTGCTGCGCCTTTGGATTCCAGTAAAGTCTGATATTGAGCTGTCAGTTGTTCAGGTGTGCGAAATAATCCGGTATTATCCAGATTGGATTGAAACGGGATGTTGACCGCATTGGGGATATGTCCGGCAATCAGATCTATAGGTTCCGTAATACCATCAAAGCGTATCTGATCCCGTACATCTACTATGGTATAGCTGTCATCGGTGGAAGCCTGTTGCACTTCAGCAAAGGAAGCGACAGGTAATAACCAGTCTCTCGAAGGATATACAGATGCCGGTAGCGGGGTTGGTAAGCTGCTGCTAATAGGTATTCCATAGTTTTTTGCGGCCTGCAGTCCTCCATCTAAGAGCTGTACCTGTTCGTGTCCGATTGCTTTGAGCATCCACCATAGTCTGGCAGCTGCATTGGCGCCGTTTTTATCATCATATACGACAATACGATGCGAAGGGAGTATCCCTGATTCTGAAAGTATATTTGCAAAAATCTTAGGTTCCGGAAGCGGGTGACGACCTCCGTCAGCGGCATTTTGAGGTACTGTTGCCAGTTGTGTCTCCAGATCCATAAACAAAGCTCCATGTAGATGCCCGGCACGGTATTGATCAAAAGCCTGTGCACCTGCAGAAGCATCTATCAGTATAAAATCTTTTTGGTCCTGATACAGTTGGCCTAATTCTTCAACACGGATTAGGGGAAAGGGAACTTTCATGATGCTTTTTTTGATACGCTAAATTAAGATTATTCTTTTATATAAGCGAGTTTTAAAGGGATATGTTCAGATTTCTAAAAGTGTTTTTCATTAGCTTTATGGCTTTAGCTTCATCCTTCCAACTAATATTCAAAGGACTTTTTAAGCTATAATCCAAATAAAGCAGAGCATAAAAATGTCTGAATCGAATGTAGAAAACTCTTTATAAAAAAGATGTTTCCGGATAAAGTAATTCAGCCGGAAGATCGTCTTCCTTTCAGATGACAGATTACAATAAAGATAAAGGCTTTATATTTCTATATTAGCATGTGGATAATTAAAACAAATAAACACTAACACCGTATCAGTTTGAGTACAAGACTGGCTGGTTTTTAATCCCTTTCATGAAAAGAACAATTAAAATTATTAAAAAGACAATGACTATTTTTATTATAATCGTGGCGCTGGTATCGGCTGCAGTTTATCTATATATGCAAAAGGCCGAATTCGGACAGGTACCTTCCGGTGTACGTCTTGAGGCAGTAACAAAATCTACACACTATAAAGAAGGTGCTTTTCAAAATATACATTATACTCCTACACTGACTGAAGGTTACAGTATGTTTGGTGTAATGAGTGATCAGCTTTTTAAAAACTTTCCCAGAAGACGTCCTGTTGACAGCCTGCCTTCTGTAAAGACAGACTTACATGCCCTGGATCCTGACAGCAATGTATTAGTCTGGTTTGGTCATTCTTCCTATTTCATCCAGCTGGATGGAAAACGTTTTCTGATAGATCCTGTATTCAGTGGTAATGCTTCTCCTATTCCGGGTACAAATACAGCCTTTAAAGGAGCAGACATCTATAAGCCGGAAGATATGCCTGCAATCGATTATTTACTCATTACACATGACCATTACGATCATCTTGATTACGAAACTATACTTGCCTTGAAGGGTAAGATTGATACCGTGATCTGTGGATTGGGTGTAGGGGGACATTTTGAAAAATGGGGGTATGACGTGGATCATATTATAGAAAAGGATTGGTATGAGCATATTCCTTTAGACTATGGCTTCAGTCTGGATACAGCTCCGACACGACACTTTTCAGGCCGGGGATTCAAACGTAATAATACGCTTTGGCTCTCCTTTATATTAAAGACACCAAGCCTTACTCTTTATCTTGGAGGAGACAGTGGTTATGATACCCATTTTAAAGAAATCGGTGATAAATTTGGTCAGATAGATTTGGCATTGCTGGACAACGGTCAATACAATAAAGCATGGCAGGCTATTCATATGTTGCCGGAAGAAGTAATAAAGGCCTCGGGAGATCTGAATACAAAGCGCCTGTTTCCGGTTCATTCATCTAAATTTATGCTGGCGCAGCATCCCTGGGACGAACCTTTATCCTGTACTTCCAAACTTGCAGCTGAAAAGGGGATACCTTTAGTAACGCCGATGATTGGCGAAGTCGTCAGGCTGACAGATCCGGAGCAGGTGTTTAAAAAATGGTGGGAGGGAGTAGAATAATAAGCGGCCTTACAACGTAGAATACAATCTGAATCTTAAAAATTATTATTTTGCGGAGAACAAAAAAGATCAAATCCTTATTTTATAAGTAAAACAATATACTTATGAAGCAGGGAATGATTCTTTTTTGGCTACTGTACATGTTATTTTTTTGCATACCTTTTCCTATAGGCCTGCATCTTGCTATCTACGATGACTCCCGGTTGCCCAGTAATTCGGTATTGTGGAGTTCTGTTTTTCTGTCACTTTCAGTGGTTATATGGATCTATCTTCTTTCATTTTATATCAATCAGTTTTTAATCAAAAATGTCAGAACGAAGCAGGAGATTTCCAGAATCTTTCAGTCCGGGATCAGGAGAAGAGCTGTAGTTACTGAGAGTGCTGTTGTCAAATACGATGACAAAAGGGAATCAAATCTCATGCGTATAAAGCTACAGTTTGAAAACCGGAATGGAGTATCTATATCGGATGAACAGTTCTTTTGGGATACCAGGCCTTATGAATACCGCTTTGAACAAGGAAAAGAAGTCAGCGTTCTTTTGAATGATAATCCGGATAAAGAGCCTTATTTTATTATGGAAGAGCAACGCACCCAATATAATACAAGTGGAATACTGATCAGGGTGGCGATATTGATACTTTTCATTGCCTATATAGCAGGATTATACATCTACTTCTATCATCGGGAATCTAAAGGTTACGGCTGGCATTTTGTGTCTTTTACCCATCCTGTTGTTATGACAGGATTTTCAATGCTTGTGCTGGTATTTCTTTATAAAAGACTCGTGAAAAAATTTATATTCGGAAAAAAAGGAGATCGGAATTTGTTGTATTCAGGAGCACAGGCTGTAGCCCGTATTAATCAGGTCCGGCAAACGGGACTTACGGTAAATGATCAGCCCGAAGTACGCTTTGAAGTTTCCTTTACAGATACCAAAGGCCAGTTGAGGCATGCTGCATACAAGAAGATTATCAGTCTTATTGATTTGCCACTCATTCCGCGTAGCGGAGAGATAAACATCTTGTATGATACGGATAAACCGGAAAATATTATTATTCCGGATCTGTTGGCTGAGCGATAGTTGTTTAACGGAACTGTTAGTTTTTATTGGATTGTAAAATTTATTTTTCGTCCAAGGCCAAATTCGATAAGCTTATAAAGTGTTGAAAGTTGTATATCACTGTGACCATTTTCTATGCGTGAAATAAAGCTCTTCTTAGCTCCAATTTTTTCAGCAAGCTGTTCCTGAGTCATCTTAGCCAATTTCCTCTCTTGTTTAATCATTTCTCCAATAGCAAATGATTTGGCTTTAATTTCAAAGTCAATTCTCTCTTTTGTACCTGTTACACCATATCTTTTGTCAAGATGCTGTGCAAAAGTTTTGATATTTTTATGTTTTTTTTCCACGTCTGTTTTCATTTTCTTCGTTCAAATATTCTTCCATTATTTTTACAGCTTTATTCAACTGATTTACCGGTATTTTTTGAGTTTTCTTTTGAAACCCATTAAAAAGAATTACCAAGTTGCCTTTATCAAAGCAGCAAAATATTCTGTAAATATTACTTTCGTATTCAATTCTAATCTCAAAAAGACCTTTTTGTCCTTCTATACTTTTGAAAAATTTGGAAGGTACACGTTCGAGAATCGTCATCATAAAAAGCACTTCGTCAATTTTATCTTTTACTTTGTCAGTTAATGTCTCAAAAAAGTTGTCAAAGTAATCTTTATAAAAAACAATTTCTCTAATTATTTTCATTTTGTAAAGTTAACGAATAATGGAACAATTTAAGAAATAAAAACTACATTTTTTAAAATTAAAAGGGTGGTTATGATTTGATTACCTTGGGCGTTCGATCTAGCAGATATTAAACTTTGGATTTCAGTCTGCTCAGCGTTTCCTGCGAGATCCCGAGGTAAGAGGCTACGATCTTATTAGGTAAGCGGCGTACAATCACAGGGCTCTGAATCAGTAGATTGCGGTAGCGGTCTAAAGCATCCATGGATATAAAAGATTGCAATCGTCGGGTATTGTTGACATAGCCAAACTCGAGGTACTTGCGGTAGAATTTTTCCCATTGCGGGATAATGTCCAGCAAATGGTAGAAGTCATTGTGATTAATATAGAGAAGCTCAGTATGTTCTATCGCTTGTATAAATTCATCCGAAGGATCGCCTGTAATAAAACTGGTCAGTGCTGTTGCAAACTGATCTTCAAAGGCAAAGTAGCGGGTGGATTCCTGTCCGTCTTCGTTAATAAAGAAGATCCTCAAGCAACCTTTGCCAACGAAAAATGTCCGTTGGCTGGTCTCACCCTGAAGCAGCAACAGCTCATTCCTTTTGGGTTTTAAGGGTTTAAAATAAGACAATATAGTCTGAAGTTCGTCTGTATTTACAGTAATGGTATTTTGAATGTATCTGCTAAGTTGTTCTCTCATTTATCTGTATAATCACAGACAAAACTACGGTAAAAAATAATATCTTCTATTGATAAAACGGTTAATCTGTGAGCGATTGCGAAAGTGATGATCTGCGGGAGTCTGGCCATGCTGCCGTCATCATTCATGAGTTCACATAGGACAGCCTGTGGTTCTAATCCAGCCAATAACATAAGATCAATACTACCTTCAGTATGTCCGTTACGTTCCAGTACTCCGCCTTTTTTCGCTCTTAACGGAAAAATATGCCCCGGCCTTGCGAGATCTTCCGGTTTTGCATTTCTGGCTGAAGCGGCCTTTATGGTTTGAACACGATCTGCAGCAGAAAGCCCTGTTGTAACTCCTTTCCCGGCCTCTATGCTGATGGTAAACGGAGTCTCAAAGAGGCTGCTATTCTCCGCAACCATATAAGGGAGATCAAGTTCCTCGGCTTTGTGATCCGTAAGACACAGACAAACGACCCCGCTGCAATGCCGGATCATCAAAGCCATATCTTCCTGTTGTATATGCTGAGCTGAGTAGATAAGGTCTCCTTCATTTTCTCGGTCTTCATTATCAATGAGCAGGACTCCTTTTCCGTTTTTAATATCTGTAAGAGCCCGCTCTACCCGTTCCTGACTGGTATTCCCGAAATATGTAAGTGTTCTTTGCTCCATTAGTCTTTAATAAGTAGTTTTTCGGCAATTTTTCGTGCATTAGGGATAATAATAAAAGCAGCCATATAAGCAACCGGAAGCATAGTTGTCCATGATTTCAAAAATTTGAAAAACCAATCTTCTCCAAAGCCATAAGTACGCATAAGGCCTACAATAGCCATAATAAGGGTCATCGGAATGACAACAAATAAAGTGTTGACATATTTAAAATACTTCTGTTTCATATTTTTAATTCTTTAATATTTGAATGGAACAAAAGTGCAGCACCCTGGATGGATAAACATTGACAAATGTCAATAAATGAAAAGTAGAGATAAAAAAAACTCCCGGAGATCTTCCGGGAGCTGATACGTTTATTTTTTAAGATATTTTTCTAAGAACTGATCCTGTTCCCACAAGAGGTGAAGAATATTTTCCTTGGCAGCATATCCATGTGATTCTTTCGGAAGCAGCAGCATACGTACCGGTGCGCCCAGGTTTTTCAGTGCCTGAAAGTATCGTTCTGTTTGCAGTGTGAAAGTACCCGGATTGTTATCCGCTTCTCCATGTACCAATAACATAGGAGTTTTCATTTTATTTGCATTCATAAACGGTGACATCTCATTGTATACCTGAGGGACATCCCAGTAATTGCGTTGTTCATTCTGGAATCCGAATGGCGTCAGTGTTCTGTTATATGCACCACTGCGTGCTATACCTACTGCAAAAAGATTGGAATGTGTCAGCAGGTTGGCTGTCATAAATGCTCCGTAAGAATGTCCGCCTACGCCCACACGACTACGATCTATATATCCGAGTTGGTCTACTGCATCGATAGCGGCTTCTGCATTGGCTACTAATTGCGGAATAAAAGTGTCATTAGGCTCTTCCGTTCCTTCTCCGATGATCGGGAATGCGGCATCATCCAGGACAGCGTAGCCTTTGGTTACCCAATATACAAATGATCCATAGTAAGGGAATGTAAATTCATTTGGGTTGGCTGTACTCATACCTGCTGTGTTTTTATCTTTATATTCAGCAGGGTAGGCCCAGATCAGCAAAGGCAATTTTTCTTTTTTTGTTCGGTCATAGCCGGCTGGCAGATAAAGTGTACCGGACAGGTCGACTCCGTCTTTACGTTTATAATTGATGACCTCTTTATGTACATCTTTGATACTTCCGAAAGGATTGGCAAATTGTGTCAGTGCCGATACTTTATTGTTTTTAATGTTTTTGATGAAGTAATTCGGATAGTCATTTTTAGACTGGAGCATGACCAGTATTTCGCCGGTTTTGGAATCCAGAATATCGTTGATATCTTCCTTCTGATCTTTCAGTTTGGATGTGTACAAACGTTTTGTTGCGAAGTTTTTAAGATCCAGTTCGTTTATAAACGGAAACTGTCCATATTTTGTATAACCGTCACCGATCCAGTACGTTTTACCATCTTTGATCTGAAGCACATTTCTGTCAAATTGATTGCGTTCTGTCTGTACTTTTCCGGGATCATTATATACGTCCTGAAAATTACGGTCATTAAAGAGTTTTGTTTCTCCGGTTTGCGGGTTCAGCAGATGTGTCTTTTGATTACGGGTGTCATACCAGCTTTCATACAGAAAAGCGTGTGTAGCATCTCCCCATAAGATACCGGCATATCTGTCTTTTGTTTTTGCCAATGGTTTAGGCTCAGAATTAAACGGTGCATCCCAGGTAAATACCTGATCACGGTATTCTACTTTTTTAGCCTGATCTCCTTCATCCAGTGCCTGTGCAAAGTACAATGTCGAAGGCAGATCATCTCTCCAGCCCATAGCACGTTTGCCGGTACGGACAGAAGAAAATCCTTTGGGCATGATCTCTGTCAGTGGTACGTCATTTACTTTTTTGATTTCCTGACCATTCATATCATATACAATACTCTCCATAGGGAAGCGATTTAACGGCACAATATATGAGTAAGGTCTTTTGATTGTCGTCAGCATGATGTATTTGCCATCCGGAGAAAAAGAGGTCGAAGTGTAGATCGCAGCATTTTTAAATTTGGTTGCTGCGCCATTCAGGTCTACTTTAAAAAGTTCTGATGAAGCCAGAGTTTCAAAGTTAGTCTCATCTTTAGGGTTTTTCAGCAAATCCTGATAGGTTCTGTTTTGGGAAACTTTACCATCACTTGTGGATACGGTTGGTCCTGCCGGAAGATCCTTTTTCTCATCCAGTAATGCAGGTCTGTTAGCCGGCAGTACATTTACTAACAGCGATTTTGAATCTCTGTACCAGGAGTACGGACTTCCGAGATTGGCATTAAGATTATCCGAAGTCAGTTTTTTAGCCTGAGCTGTTGCGAGATCGATGACCCACAGTTCCACACCTTTGGCAGTGGTATTTGTAAAGGCTAATGTTTTTCTGTCCGGTGAGAAAGATAAATTAGTGATTTTGGCCTGTTGAGGAAGTCCTTTTACTTGTGTTTCCGTTGCATCTTTTATTCTTTTGATTTTCAGATTGTAGTGATATACAGCTGTACTTGAAATATTGGTAATAGGATTGACCCGCAGACCGGCCAGTTTCATTTCTTCCTGACTGAGATCTTCAAGGGTTTTATAGGTAGGGCGGTAGGATAGGACCATCCACTCTTTTTTGCTATCCATAGAGACTGATGGCGGTCTGTCATATTCTGCAAGCTGTAATATTTCAGCAGATGGTTTCTGATAAGTGATACTCTCCTGAGCAAAACTAAAACTCGCCAGGCCTATAAAAAGTAAGGTAAGACGTTTTTTCATATGTATATAAGTTGTTTTTCTAATGGTCATCCGTCAACTGGCGGATATGAATTGTATTCGTTCGTATTTCAAAAGCCCGGGTGACAGGGACATCTCATAAATTTAAGAGTTATTTCAATCTCCGAAAATACTGATTTGATTTGATTTATAAAAGTAACATTGTTGCAATAAAATAAGAATAAAATTACTGCCGAATAAGGGGCTGCAGAAAATGAAGCGAGGGTAGTTTGGTGTCAGAAAACACAAAAAAAAGAGAATACCCGATTGGATATCCTCTTATATTTCAATTAAATATAGTAATCTGCTTACTCAAAGTATTCTTTGATACGCTCAAAGAATGATTTTTCACTTCTTCCGGGCTGTGGTTTGAAATTCGGCGATTCTC
Organism: Sphingobacterium spiritivorum ATCC 33861; assembly: GCF_000143765.1. GTDB lineage: Bacteria > Bacteroidota > Bacteroidia > Sphingobacteriales > Sphingobacteriaceae > Sphingobacterium > Sphingobacterium spiritivorum. The sequence continues at coordinate 986,403 of NZ_GL379770.1, forward strand.
TTAATTTTTCCAAAAGAGCTTTTTCTTCCGAAGAGACTGCCTTAGGTGTCCATACATTGACGTAGATCAGCTGATCTCCCTTATGGTAAGAATTTACTTCAGGAATACCTTTGCCTTTCAGGCGCAGGATTTTACCGCCCTGTGTTCCCGGGTCGATTTTGATCTTTGCTTTTCCATCTATAGTTGGAATTTCTACAGATGTACCCAGCGCTGCATCTGCAAAGTTGATATACAGATCGTAGATCACATTGATTCCATCACGTTTCAGTTGCTCATGAGGAACTTCTTCTACCAGAATGATCAGATCACCCGGTATACCGCCTCTGGGAGCTGCATTACCTTTTCCACTCATGGAAAGTTGCATACCTTCACTTACACCTGCAGGAATATTGATCGAGATTGTTTCCTCTCCTCTTGTCAGTCCTTCACCTTTACAGGTTGTACATTTGGCAGTGATCTCTACACCTTCACCGTTACAGGTCGGACAGGTACTTGTCGTCTGCATCTGACCCAATATCGTATTGGTAACGCGTCTTACAGAACCTGATCCTCCACAGGTATTACAGGTGTGATAAGAAGATTTATCTTTAGCTCCTGTACCGTTACATGTAGTACAGCTTACCTGTTTGTTTACTTTTACTTTTTTCTCAACTCCCTTGGCTATTTCATCCAATGTGAGTTTTACTTTGATGCGTAGATTAGTACCTTTCTGTACACGTCTGCCACCGCCTCCGCGTGAACCACCTCCAAAGAAACTTTCGAAAGGGTTACCGCCTCCGAAAATATCACCAAACTGACTGAATATGTCATCCATATTCATACCGCCACCGCCAAATCCGGAAGCCGAATTGCCGGCATGACCGAATTGGTCGTAACGCTGCCGCTTTTCCGGGTTACTCAGTATTTCGTAAGCCTCAGCGGCTTCTTTAAATTTTTCTTCAGCCTCTTTATTATCCGGATTTTTGTCCGGGTGATATTTGATGGCCAGTTTACGGTATGCAGACTTGATCTCCGAAGCATCTGCTCCGCGTGCCACGCCTAATACATCATAATAATCTCTTTTTGACATCGTCTTCCTTATTATTTTCCTACTACCACTTTTGCATAACGGATTACTTTGTCGTTGAGATAGTAGCCTTTCTCAATTACATCCACGACTTTATCTTTGAGGTCTGCAGAAGGAGCAGGGATTGATGTGATAGCTTCCTGAAGGTCTGCATCAAAAGGTTGTCCGAGGACATCCATCTCTTTTAATCCTTCCTGTTCCAGTGTTTTTCTGAATTTATTATTGACCAGATCAATACCTTCTTTCACAGATTGTACATCCTGAGCTGTTTCCATGGATTTCAGTGCACGGTCAAAATCGTCCAGTACAGATAGTAATTTAGCGATAACATCTTTACCTGCTGATTGGATCAGTTCTACACGTTCTCTTGAAGTACGTTTTTTGTAGTTGTCAAATTCAGCAAACAGACGGGTGTATTTATCCTGTGCATTTGCTAACTGTTGTTCCAATGTTACCTCATTTGCTGTGTTTTCTGCTTGTTCACCAGAAGTGTTTTCAATGGGTTGATTTTCTTCTTGCGGAGCTTCCTGCTCACCATTTATATGTTCTTTTTCACTCATGATCGCTATAGAATATAATAATACTTTAAGTTGTTAAAATACCTGCTGATGCTGGCTCAAAGTTGTTGCCAAACGAAAAAAATCCGACAGCTTGTCAGTTTAAATTAAAATGAACTAACAAACTGTCGGATTACAGTCTTTTATGTCATGTCGTCAGTGCGACTATATTTCCACATTGTCATGCAATGCGCCATCCGAAGTTTTGAGGATGCGGGCAGGCATATTGCGTATGATCTGGTAATCGTGTGTAGCCATCAGCACAGCAGTACCTGAAGAGGCAATGTCACGCAGCAACAACACAATTTCTTCAGATGTGGCAGGGTCAAGGTTTCCGGTAGGCTCATCCGCCAGAATAATCTCCGGATTGTTCAGCAGTGCTCTTGCAATAACGACACGTTGCTGCTCTCCTCCGGATAGTTCATGCGGCATTTTCTTTAATTTAGAGCGCAAACCTACTTTTTCCAGTACATCCAGCATTCTGCCCTGAATCAATCCTTTATCTGTCCATCCGGTAGCTTTGAGTGCAAATTCCAGATTCTTTTCAATAGTACGATCATTAAGAAGGTGAAAATCCTGAAAGACAATGCCCAATTTACGTCTGAGGTAAGGTACATCATTGTCATGTAGCTTTCTCAGGTCGAATCCTGCTACCATTCCTTCTCCGTTGCCAATGTAAAGATCTCCGTAGATAATCTTCAGCAAACTACTTTTACCACTACCGGACTGACCGATAAGGTAAAGGAATTCCCCCTGATCTATTTTGAGATTGACATTGGACAGAACTAAATGTTTTTGTTGGTAGATATCAACGTTTTTGAGCGTAATTACGGTATTTCCTATCATCTTATGCTTATAATTCTAATTTCTTAATCTGACCAAAGGGAAGCTCCTGCACAATCTCCATAATATATGCTGCCTTATCCCCAAGACCAATTTTTTCTAAAGATTTGTCGGGTCTATCGACTCTAAAGTAAGCCAGCAGCGTAAACTCATCGTCTCTGAGTTGTACGTAGTCCGGTATTTTAGCGACTCCTTTTACTTTAACGATATACATATCTATACAAAGTTAGAATTTTTTGATAAACCTGACTTATGAATACTAAAATAAAGCTATCCTTAAGCGTTTGCAAATAAAAACTCCAGCGTGTTAACTCCATCTGCATAATCATCCAACGCAGGGCACTGACTGCCTCCTAAAGCAAACAACGGTACATTGACCTGAAGATCAAGTGCCGATGTGACACATTGAATCTGCTCCGCATGCTGATGGAGATAGTTCTCTGCATCTGCTATATTGTCATATTCTTCATAGAAAACAACTGCAAGAGGGGAGGCTGTACGTGTGTCCTCCTTCAGCAAAACAAATCCGTTGTCATAATGTTTATCCCGGTTGATGAGGTATAAGGATTTGTTGTAATCATAGTTGTTTACATATTTATGATGCTGCTGTATAGCCCCAAATGATGCTATTCCTTCAAATAAATGTGCTACATCATAACCTTTCGGGATCAGTATCTTGGATACGGAGCGACATCCTAACCCAAAATAATCAAAGATATCATGTCCCAGACCTTCCAGTTGCTCTTTTGTCTCCGATCCTGAAATTACCGCTACAGAGTTTCTGTTTTTACGGATAATATGTGGTTTTTTACCAAAATAATATTCAAAGTAGCGGGAGCTGTTGTCACTGCCTGTGGCGATGACCAGATCGAAATCTGAAAGTCTTTCTGCAATGTGTATAGCATCGGAGAAACGCGGCTCGATTGTAGTCAGCAGCTGTAAAACGGCTGAAGTAAGTCCTGCATCATCGGATGAGACCTTTATCTGAGCCCTGAATCCGGCAATAAGGACACACAGAATATCATGGAAGCCTACTAAAGGTATATTTCCGGCCAATACCATTCCCACAGTTTTATCAGTAGTAATATCGGGATAGGGAGCCAGCCAGTTGCTGAGCTGTTCTGTAGTCAGATTATTCGCAATGGCAGTCACGGCATTCTGAACATTGGATACTGTATACCATGCGTTTCTGGTCTCTGCTCTTGTTATTATCTCTGAAAATTCTGAAGAGGGATTCAGGAGCTGCTTTCCCAGCTCAGCAAATGCATGAATGCGTTGTTCTTTTGTCAAAATCTTTAATTCTTATATGTTAAAAACATCAAATTGTCATATCTTTGTCGCAGCAAAGGATTCACTTACTGAATATTACTTTAATTCTATACGATTAAAAATCTAATGTATTATCTTTGCAATGCAAAAATAGTTTATTTATCATAATTGAGAGGTTATAAATGGCAATTAAAATTACAGACGAATGTATTAATTGTGGTGCTTGTGAACCAGAGTGCCCGAATAATGCAATATATGATGCAGGAGTAAGCTGGAAATTTTCGGAAGGAACTTCTTTGGACGGGGTTATCGATTTTGGAGATGGTGTTACATTGGATGCTAACGAAACACAGGATGCCATATCTAATGAGGTTTATTATATCGTCTCTGATAAGTGTACGGAATGTGTAGGTTTTCATGATGAACCACAGTGCGCAGCAGTATGTCCGGTAGATTGTTGTGTGGATGATGAAGATATCAGAGAGACAGAAGAAGAGTTACTGGCTAAGAAAGCGTGGCTCCACGGCGAATAATAAAGATTTTATCTATTTGTATATAAAAGGCTTATTTCTAATGAGATAAGTCTTTTTTATTGCCCCTGTTTTTTATCAACTTGCAATAAAATAATGTACGGTAAAAGGGATAATCCGCGAATAAAGTTTGTCGGTACTGCCATATTTTTTATTTTTGTTCATTAAATAACCTTAATAAATACTGAATGTTTAAATCAAAAATGGGTCTTTTGACCTTTGCAGTTCTTTCAATAGCCACTATATTAACAGTTATCTACGAGTTTAATTGGGTGAGTATTTCTCCTGATGTAATGATGGTAGTTCGGTGGGTTGTTGGGGTTGTTTTAGTTATTAATGCTTTTCAACGTAAGAATCTTACCTCATGGATTCTTACCTGTATGATTCTTGGAATTTTTGTAGGAATAGATTTTCCTAATTTTGCAATTGCTTTACAGCCTTTGAGCAAGGGATTTATCAAATTGGTGAAAACCATTGTTGGTCCTATTCTATTTGCGACATTAGTCTATGGGATTGCCGGGCATTCGGATTTGAAGCAGGTAGGTCGTATGGCCTGGAAATCCATGCTTTATTTCTTTTGTGCTACTACCTGTGCTATTTTTATAGGATTGGCAGCCATCAATATTACACATGCAGGTGTAGGTATAGATATACAGCATATGCCACATGAAGAACTTCCTGTAAAGAAGGAAAATCCGGACCAGAACTCACTGGATCATTTGCCGGAAAATGTACATGGCGTATTTAAGTTTACCGCATTTTTCAGAGACCTGTTTCCGGAGAATATTGTAAAATCAGTGTATGAAAATCAGGTCTTACAGATTGTCGTGTTCTCCGTACTGTTTGGTATAGGTCTGGCTTTGGTAGAAGAAAAGAAACGAAAGCCGCTGGTCAATTTTACGGAAAGTCTTTCCGAAGCGATGTTTAAGTTTACCAATATCATCATGTATTTTGCTCCTGTCGGGGTGGGAGCAGCGATGGCTTATACTGTAGGGCATCTTGGAGTCGATATACTCAAGAATCTGTTTATGTTGCTTGCAACATTGTATATGGCGCTCATATTCTTCCTGCTTTTGGTATTGCTCCCTGTGGCATTATACCTCAAAATACCTGTCATGAAGTTTATTAATGCGATCAAGGAACCGGTATCCATTGCGTTTGCAACGACCAGTTCGGATGCGGCATTGCCTAAAGCGATGAGCGCGATGGAGCGCTTTGGTGTTCCCCGCCGTATCGTTTCCTTTGTAATTCCTACAGGATATAGTTTCAATCTGGATGGTACTTCACTCTACCTGTCCTTAGCAGCTATTTTTGTAGCACAGGCAGCAGGTATGCATTTATCATTTGGGCAACAGTTAATGATTGCGTTTACGCTGATGATTACTTCCAAAGGAGTAGCAGCAGTGCCTCGGGCGTCACTGATCATCCTGATTGCTACTGCAGATCAGTTTGGTCTTCCGGTATTTGTCATCGCCGCTATATTAGGTATTGATGAGTTAATGGATATGGCGCGTACCTCTGTCAATGTGATCGGTAACTGTCTGGCTACCGTGGTGGTTGCAAAGTGGGAAGGGGAGTTTGATGAAGAAGCACCTTATCGTACTGATGATCCGGATGCACTTTAGGTGTTATTCTGAATATAAGATAAAGTGGAATGCCCAAAAAAGTCTGACTTTTTTGGGCATTCCACTTTTTTACAGTTCCTTTCTTAATCTTGCGACTGGTATATTTAATGCTTCCCGGTACTTTGCTACCGTACGGCGGGCAATAGAATAACCTTTTTCTTTTAAGATATCGGTCAGTTTCTCATCTGCTAAAGGTTTACGCTTATCTTCATTCGAGATACATTCTTCCAGAATTTTCTTAACCTCTTTATTAGAAACCTCTTCACCCGAATCGGTTTGTATGGCTTCAGAGAAAAATGATTTAAGTAAAAATGTGCCGAATTCAGTCTGTACATATTTGGAATTGGCTACACGCGAAACTGTTGAAATATCCATTTCTATGCGATCTGCTATGTCTTTAAGTATCATAGGTTTAAGCATGCGGTCATCTCCCGTCAGGAAATATTCATACTGATATTCCATAATCGCATTCATTGTTTTTAACAAAGTCTGCTGACGCTGTTTAATGGCATCGATAAACCATTTAGCCGAATCTAGTTTTTGTTTGACAAATTGTACTGCTTCCTTCATTTTCTTATCTGTCTTCTCCACTTTTTCGTAATGTTCAAACATCTCCTGATAAGATCTGGAAACCCTTAATTCCGGCGCATTCCGGCCGTTTAAGGTCAGGTGCAAAACACCGTCATTGTTGCTGATATGGAAGTCGGGGATAATGTGAAGTTGCTTTCCTGCTGCTGCTCCTGAATCTCCCGGTTTAGGATTTAATTTCAGGATCTCCTGAATGATATTTTTGAGTTCTTCTGAATTAAGTCCCAATGCTTTTTCAAGCTTATCATAGTGTTTCTTTGTAAACTCTTCCAGGTAATTCTGTACCACAATAATAGCCTTTTTCACGGCTTCATTATCGTTATTTTTCTTTTTTAGTTGTATAAGAAGGCATTCCTGAAGATCTCTCGCACCAATGCCGGCGGGTTCAAAATCCTGTACGATTTTGAGCATCTCCAGTACTTCCTCTTCTTCAGCAATTACATTCTGCGAAAAGGCAAGGTCATCAATAAGCGACAGGATAGGTCTGCGGAGATATCCGTCATCGTCAAGACTGCCGATAATCTGCTGACCGATCAAAAAGTTCTTGTCATCTAAAGCCAGTAAGTCCAGTTGGTTCTGAAGACTCTCAAAGAATGAACTTTGAATAGCTATAGGCATCTCTTTGCGATCCTCCTCATCATCTCCTCCGTAAGAATTGCCATAATCATTAAAGTCATCATCCTGAATATATTCATCTACACTGAATTCTTCATCGAATGAATTGTCTTCACCTTCGTACTGCTCATCCGGGTCTTTATCCGGATATTCCTGTACAGGTTCGTTCATATTGATCAAACTCCCGTCTTCTAATGCCGGGTTTTCTTCAAGTTCCTCTTTGATACGGGCATCTAATGAAACAGTAGGTACCTGCAACAGCTTGATAAACTGAATCTGCTGTGGCGAAAGTTTTTGTAAAAGTTTCTGTTGTAAAGTTTGCTTCAACATGTTTTCTGGTCACTAAATTGACTGTAAAAGTAGAGAATAAATATTTAAATATTATCATTATTCTACGAAATCTCATCTTTTAGGTATACTTTTTGATGAGAAAAAAACTCCTGTCTTCATGATTCGAAAGCTACCCGATACAAATGTTAAAATTCGTTAATTTTTTACGCACTATTACTAATTAATTACGTCTGACTATGCTTTTACCAAAACTATTCTTCATATTTACATCATGTTTAGAGGTATCAAAAATAAATTTTTGCGTTACTTTATTATCGCTGTCTATTTTATTGTACTGATTGTTTGTGCCGTACAGATTAACTTTCTTTGGCTTTTTGGCTATTCTCCGACGAAAAAGGACATTGTCATGCCATCCCTTAATATTTCTACAGAGCTTTATACTGCCGATTCTGTTCTTATCGGACGATATTTTGAAGAAGACCGTGATCCGGTGCCTCATGATAGTATTTCACCCAATGTCCTGAATGCGCTGGTCGCGACAGAAGACATTCGTTTTTATAAGCATAATGGTATAGATTTTCTGGGGCTTGCTTCCGGTATAGTGTCTACGCTTACAGGTGATAAACGCGGAGCCAGTACCATTACCCAACAGTTAGCCAAAAATCTCTATCGCACCCGTTACAATACTTCTGCCGGTATTTTAGGCAAAGTGCCCGGAGTAGGGCTTATTGTCAATAAATTTAAAGAGTGGATGACGGCTTATAAATTAGAGAGCAAATACGGGAAGGATGAGATTATTACCATGTACCTCAATACCGTATCCTTTAGTAATAATGCCTATGGCATCAAATCAGCCTCACTGCGATATTTTAATAAAATGCCAAGTCAGCTGAGTGTTAATGAATCGGCTATGCTGATCGGGATGCTCAAGGGGACGACTTTATACAATCCGTTGAGAAATCCTAAAAATGCACTTCAGCGACGAAATGTAGTGCTTGCACAGATGCAAAAAGCAGGATACCTGACCAAACAACAGGTAGATACCTATTCTGTGCAGGACCTCAATCTGAATACCAACAACGTTGATCGTCAGGATGCAAATGACTCTTACCTGAGAGCTGCTGTGCAGCGTTGGCTGGAAGACTGGAGTAAGGAAAATGATATTGATATCTATAAAGACGGATTGAAAATCTACACGACTATTGACTCCCGTATGCAAAAGATGGCCGAGGAAATGGTCGGTAAGCAAATGAAGTTTTTACAGCAGCGGTTGAAAAACGCCTGGGGAAGTGAAGATCCCTGGAGAGATAAAGAAGGAAATGTAATCCCTAATTTTATAGAGAATCTTGCGAAGAAAACACCTTATTACGCTGCGCTGATTAAAAAATATCCTAATAATACGGATAGCGTAAATTATTATCTCAATAAACCAAAAGAGATGGAGATCTTTACGTGGAATGGTAATCAGAAGAAAGAATTATCTACTCTGGATTCGATCAGACATTATGTCGTAATGCTGAATGCAGGGATGATGTCTATGGAGCCACGTACAGGAGAAATCAAAGTATGGGTGGGAGGAATCAACCACAAATATTACAAATTTGATCACGTCAATCAATCCAAACGTCAGGCAGGTTCTACATTCAAACCTTTTGCTTATCTGGCAGCGCTGGAATCAGGAAAATCACCTTGTGATAAATACACGGACAAACCGGTACGCATTTACGCCGGTCTTAAAGATGGAGTAGAAGAGTATTGGGAACCGAAAAATGCAGACTGGAATTTTAGTTACAGAGAAATGTCCCTGCGTTGGGCTATGGCACGTTCAGTCAATTCCATTACTGCTCAGATCACGGAAGAAGTAGGCTGGGATAAAGTAGTAGATGCTGCACACAGATGTGGTATAGAGAGTCCTCTGAAATCTGTTCCTTCAGTCAGTCTGGGATCTAATGATGTATCCGTGTATGAAATGGTAAGAGCTTATGCGACATTTATGAATGAAGGCAAACGACTGGATCCGATTCTGGTATCGAAGATTGTGGATTTTGACGGAAATGTAATTGCTGAATTCAAAAAGAAAGAAAAAGAAGTCCTTACCAAGGAAAATGCCTGGTTGATGACCTATATGCTTCGTGGCGGAATGGAAGAACCGGGAGGAACATCTCAGGCACTTTGGGATTGGGATCTCTTCAAAAAAGACAACCAGATCGGTGGCAAGACAGGTACATCCTCTGACTATGTAGACGGTTGGTATATGGGTGTGACCAAAGATCTGGTGACAGGTGTATGGGTAGGCTGTGATGAGCAAAGCATTCATTTCAAAAACTCACACACAGGAGAAGGTTCGAAGACTGCATTGCCGATTTTCGGTATGTTTCTGGAAGAATTATACAAACATCCGGAGCTGGGATATACATTTGGTAAATTCCCTGACCCTACAGTCGAGATAACCAAAAAATATAAATGTGAAAGTCCAAGATTACCTGAACGGACAGAAAGTGCAGATAGTACGGCAGTAGATATCCCGGATGGTGAAATCTTAGAAGGTGAGGGAGGAGAGCAAAACGGTGAACAGCCGGTAACCACACCTCAGCCACCTGCTTTGGATGCTGACTCGACCCTTGACTAATATGTAGTCAGGGTATCTGATTTTTTATTAACTTAACTCCATGAAAATTACGTTATGTAGTCAATTGTCGAACAGTGCCAGGCTACTGTTCGCTTTAATTGCATTTTGTTGTATGTTGCCCAATATAAGCCAGGCTCAGTATTTTGGTCAAAACAAAATGCGCTACAAAAAGCTGAATTTTAAGGTTTATGAAACTCCGCATTTTGATCTCTACTATTATCTGAAAAATGATAGCATGGTCAGATGGCTGGCTAAAGAAAGTGAAGTGTGGTACGAATTGCATCAACAGGTGTTTCAGGATACTTTCTTACGCAAGAATCCGGTTATTGTATACAGCAATCATCCCGAATTCCAACAAACGACAGCTATTCAGGGAGAGATCAGTGTCGGTACAGGAGGGGTGACAGAAGCATTCAAGCAAAGAGTGGTCATGCCCGTCATGCAGATTAATCAGCAAACACGTCACGTATTGGGGCATGAGCTGGTACACGCATTTCAGTATCGGGTACTTATTGACGGAGGTGATTCTACCCGTCTTGAAAATATTATGAATCTGCCTCTCTGGATGGTAGAAGGGATGGCAGAATATTTCTCAATAGGGAAAAAGGACGCCTTCACCTCTATGTGGATGCGGGATGCTTATCTCAATAAAGATATTCCGTCGCTGAAGCAGATGACAGAACAGTCTTACAAATACTTTCCTTACCGGTATGGTCAGGCATTCTGGTCCTATATCGGGTCTACATACGGAGATACAGTGATTATGCCTTTGTTTATCGAAACGGCTAAATATGGCTATGAAATAGCTATGAAACGCGTGTTTGGATATGACGCACAAACCATGTCTAATCTTTGGAAGAACAGCATGGAGAATATGTATAAGAATTCCGGTAAGGATACTGTATCAAGACCTGTCGGGACCCCGATACTGAATACCGGCAATTCAGGCAGGATGAATGTTTCACCTGCAATTTCTCCTGATGGAAAGTATGTAGCATTTCTATCTGAAAAGGATATGTTCAGTATCGATCTTTTCCTTGCAGATGCGCATACCGGCAAAGTCATACGAAAGCTGGGGAGCAGACTTACAAATAAAGACATAGATGAGTTTAGTTTTCTGGAGTCTGCCGGTACTTTCTCGCCGGACAGTCGCAAGTTTGCTTTTTCAGTGTTTAGTGCTGGTAAAAATAAATTAATGACAGTGGATATAGCGACAGGCAAAACGCTGTCAGTGGAGGCGATGGGAGATATTACGGAGTTCACAAATATTACCTGGGCTGCAGATGGAGACCATGTTGCTTTTTCAGGTTTGAAAAACGGACATAGTGATATTTATATTTATAACCTGAAGACGAAAAAACTGGATCAGTTAACAAATGATGTGTATTCTGACTTTCAGCCGAGTTTCTCCAGAGATGGAAAATCTATTGTATTCAGTACCGATCGGGTAGCACTGGCATCTGATAACAGATCTGTAGATATCCCAATGAATCTGGCTATAGTAGATGTCCGGACAAAAAACATTCAGAATCTGGATATTTTCCCCGGAGCTAACAATCTCAATCCACACTTTTCCTCTAACGGAGAACAAATCTATTTTCTATCTAACGGGGATGGATACCGTAATATGTACCGTTATACCGTAGCGTCCGCTCAGGTGGAAAAATTGACAGACTATTTTACAGGTATAAGTGGTATTACCGAATATTCTCCGGCAATGAGTATCTCTGCTACAGATGAAATCGTCTACTCGTACTTTAAAAATAATGCTTACAGTGTGTATTATGCAAAAAGTTCAGATTTTACGGGAACAGTAGTAGATGCAGGATCGGTCAATTTTGATGCGGCGATGCTGCCTCCTCCTGTAAGCCGCGGTGTGAATGTAGTCAATACCAATCTGCGTAATTTCAACGCTTTTGAGCGTATCGGAGATGATCAGATTAACACGATCGCTTATAAACCTAAGTTTAAACTCGATTATCTCGCCAATAGCGGAGTTGGAGTTTCTGTTGGAAGCCGTTACGGAGCGGGGATATCCAGTGGTATCCAGGGGATGTTTTCAGATATTCTCGGGTACAATCAGATCTTTGCAGCTCTAAATGTGAATGGTGAAATTCAGGACTTCGGCGGGCAGATTGCTTATATTAACCAGAAAGGCCGGTTCAACTGGGGTGCCTCGTTGTCGCATATTCCATATATTTCGGGATACAATGCGAATGAATTTGAAGACTTCGGATATGGTGAAGAGTTGTCGTACAATACCTATTTAGTGCGCACTTTTCAACAACAAGCCGATGTTTTTGTCGCTTATCCGTTTAACAGGCATCACAGAGTTGAGCTTGGAGCAGCTGTGGTAAGATATAATTACCGTGTAGACAAATGGCGTCAGAGTTACTATTCCGGATATGGCGATCGTCGTAAGCTCAGTAACGAAGAGGCCTCGCAGTTAGGATTTGGTAATCTCAAACCTTTTGTAGTGCAGCAGGTCAATACTGCTTTGGTAGGAGACAATTCCGTATTCGGTATTGCTGCTCCGCTACAGGGATATCGTTATCGCCTGGGAGTAGAGCAGTATTTTGGCGATTATACTTTTTCTGCAGTCAATGTAGACCTGAGAAAATACAACCGTTATAAGCCCGTAACGATAGCTGCCCGATTGTATTCCTATTCGCGTTTTGGTAGTAATGAAAATGCACTCTATCCTTTCTATATCGGATATCCGTATCTGATCCGCGGATATGAAAGCGGTGATTTTGACCGCAATGGAAAAGTAAGGATCTCAGATCTGATGGGATCTCGCACAGCGGTGTTTAATTTTGAAGTAAGATTGCCGTTTACAGGGCCGGAAAAACTGGCTGCTGTGAAATCCGGATTCTTATTTTCCGACTTAAATCTGTTCTTTGATGCAGGACTTGCCTGGTCGAAAGGCAACAAGGTGGTGTGGTCTTCTGATGACCGGCCTATTGTACCGCTAAAGGATGGTAAAGGTAATGTGATTGTTAATCCGGATACTAATCTTCCGGAGATGGGCTACGATCCTAACTATAAGATTCCGGTTATGAGTGCCGGGGTTTCACTGCGGATCAATTTGTTCGGAGCCATGATTCTGGAGCCTTACTATGCTTTTCCGTTTGTCAAGACGAATTCTAAATCCGGGACGTTCGGAGTGAATTTCACTCCGGGCTGGTAAATGGTTTAATCAAAAGGGAGCCGTTGCATTATTTATGAGAGATAAGCAACGGCTTTTTTGTTATGTAGGATAGTTAAGGGCATATGTAGGGAACAAAGATTTTTCCAGTTAGGATTTTGTTTTCTGACCATTCTTTCTTTGACGATGCGTGGGAGGGATGCAAGTTCTTTTCTGCGTTTCTCTGCCTGTTCGAAAGTATCAGCATATTCGATATAAACAATACTGCTTAATTTGATGACCTGATTGAATAAAGAAGCGTGAACAGTTCTCATTTCCTGATATGTCGTCTCTACATCTTGTGTCAGATTGACTTCAAGATGATGACGATTGCTGTCTGAGGCGATGTAAATGCAGTATTTTTTCATGTTTTCTCCTTGTTTTGGCTAATAAATTTGGTTTTTCTAAATCTATTTGCTAATTTTGATAGTACAATTATACTAACAATTTTAGTATTTACAAATTTTATTTAAAAAATATTATGTCTAACATCGCCTCGAATCTGAAATACATCAGAAAGAAAAAAGGATTGACACAGCAGCAATTTGCTGATTTAATGGAAATTAAACGCGCTTCAGTGGGAGCGTATGAAGAGGATAGAGCAGAACCTAAGTATGAGTTACTAAAAAAAATAGCTGAATATTTTGATCTGACGATGGATGAACTGGCGAACGATGTTATAGATGATAAGTGGAAACCTACACCTCGTAGTAATGCTTCTAATCTGCGTGTACTGAGTGTAACGGTAGATCAGCAGGATCGTGAAAATATAGAATTGGTACCTGTAAAAGCGAGTGCAGGTTATCTGAACGGGTATGGTGATCCGGAATATGTGGCCGAATTGCCGAAATTTTCACTTCCGATGTTTAATCAGGGTACATACCGGGCCTTTGAAATAAAAGGAGATTCTATGTTGCCTTTACCCTCGGGCTCTGTTATAATAGGTGAATATGTGGAAAACTGGCATGATATCAAACCCGGACAGACGTATATAATTGTCTCTAGAGAAGAAGGTGTCGTATATAAACGTATTGCCTTTAAATATAAAGAAGAAAAAGGATTGAAGCTGGTATCAGATAACAAGACATACGAAGCATATTGGGTGGGATCGGAAGATATTCTGGAAGTCTGGAAAGCAAAGGCATTTATAAGTACCGAACTGCCCGAACCAAGCCCGGAGCCTACTATGGAAACACTGACCTCTATGATGGCGCAAATGCAAAAAACCATCAGCGCAGTGGTTGATAATAATAAGGCATAAAAAAGATGTTTTGGATTTTGAAAAATATTTTGTACTTTTGTACTATCTGAAAGGAAGGGGGCATCATATGCCCCCTTTTTTAATTCTTTATTGATTTAAAATAACAGTAATAGATGAAGACAAAGGTAGAAAAGCGGGTTGAAGAGTTAGTTCTGGAGAAAATAGGAGATCGGGAGGATTTGTTTATTGTCAGTATAAAAATGCAAAGCAATGGCGTACTTGAAATTCTTGTTGACGGGGACTCGGGGATTGCGATTGATGATTGTGTAAAGATAAGCCGTCATGTTGGTTTTCATCTGGAAGAAGAGAATGTAATAGAGACTGCTTATCGTCTGGAAGTATCTTCTCCTGGTATTGATAGTCCTTTGATTATGATTCGTCAGTATAAGAAGAATATAGGACGTAATGTACGGGTCAAGAACCACGAGGGAGAAAAGAGAGAAGGAAAGCTTTTGAATGTAACAGAAAGTAACATTACGATCGAGGAAAGTAAAAAAGAAAAAGGGAAGAAAGCCGTGCCGGTTGAGTCGGTGATTCCATTTGAACAAATAAAGGAAACTAAGGTGTTAATTTCATTTAAGTAAAAATGAGCAGCAATATCAATTTGATTGACTCTTTTCAGGAGTTTAAAGAGTTTAAAAACATTGACCGTCCTACGGTAATCTCTGTGTTGGAAGAAGTATTCCGTAGCATGATCCGCAAACGGTTTGGTACAGATGAAAATGTGGACGTAATTGTCAACCCTGATAATGGTGACTTAGAGATCTGGAGAACACGTGTGGTCGTGGAAGATGAATTTTCGGAAGATGATGATCTGGAAATCGAGTTGGCAGAGGCAGTTAAACACGATGCAGATCTTGAAGTAGGTGATGATTATATTGAGCAGATCACATTGGAAAGCTTCGGACGCAGAGCTATCCTGGCTGCACGTCAGACATTGGTTTCTAAAATTCTGGAACTTGAGAAAGACGAAGTTTTCAAAAAATATAAAGATCGTGAAGGAGAGTTAGTGATCGGTGAGGTGTATCAGATCTGGAAAAAAGAAATTCTGGTACTTGATGATGACGGGAATGAATTGATTCTGCCTAAGACAGAACAGATTCCTGCGGATTATTTCAAAAAAGGGGATAGCATCCGTGCAGTTGTGCATAAGGTAGATATGATGAACAACAATCCTAAGATCATTATCTCTCGTACAGCACCTGCATTTTTACAGCGTTTGTTTGAACTGGAAGTACCTGAAATCTTTGACGGATTGATTACCATCAAGAAGATTGTCCGTGAACCTGGAGAGCGTGCTAAGGTGGCCGTAGAATCTTATGATGACCGTATCGATCCTGTAGGAGCGTGTGTAGGTATGAAAGGATCCCGTATTCACGGTATTGTTCGTGAGTTGAGAAATGAGAATATTGATGTAATTAACTTTACGACAAATCATTCCTTATATATCACCCGTGCACTTAGCCCGGCACGTATCAGCTCTATCAAAATTGATGAAGACAACAAGACGGCAGCTGTATATCTGAAATCAGATCAGGTATCTCTTGCGATTGGCCGTGGAGGACATAATATTAAACTGGCAGGTAAACTGACAGGTTACGAAATCGATGTGTATCGTGAGAATGACGAATTTGATGAGGATGTGGACATCGAAGAATTCAGCGACGAAATCGAAGGATGGGTTATTGACGAATTGAAGCGTGTAGGTCTGGATACCGCTAAATCTGTTCTTTCTCTTACGGAAGAAGAGCTGGTAAGACGTACAGATCTTGAAGAAGATACCATTCAGGAAATTGTTCGCGTTTTACAGTCCGAGTTTGAATAAACCCGGTCTAACAATTTATTATCTCAGCAATTTCGAATAAATTGTTAGTAACATGTAAAAAAAACATATTTTTGTATATACTTTATAATTACAGGACACAATAAATGACAGAAGGTAAAAGCATAAACTTACTAAAAGCAGCAAAAGAACTAAATATTGGTATAGCTACCGCTGTGGATTATTTGGTAAAAAAGGGGTTTGATGTTGAATCTAAACCTAATACTAAATTATCGGGCGAGATGTACAATGTTCTTTTGAGCGAATTTCAGGGAGACAAAATTGTTAAGGACGAGGCAAAGCAAATCGTAATTGGTAAAATTCGTCGTGATGAGTCGCCTGCTGGAAGTAGCAATGCTGCGCTTAAAGAATCTGTCTCGGAGAATGAAGATACAGCAGAGGTAAAGGAGATCCTGATTAAGAATGCTCCGGCAGAGCCAACTCCGGTAAAGGCTGAAGTGCCAGAAGAGAAGAAACCTGCTGAGGATCATCCTCATCTTACAGGTATGAAGATCGTCGGGAAGATTGATCTGGACAGCATAGGTAAAGGAAAGCCTAAAAAAGAAGAAAAGAGCGAAGTTGCTCCTAAAATAGAAGAACCTGTGAAGGTAGAGGTAAAAGTGGAAACTCCAAAGATCGTGGAAAAACCCGTAGAGCCTGTTCAGCCTGTTGTTGCTGAAAAAACAGAAGCTCCAAAAGAAACTGTTGTTCCCCAGGCGCAGAAGCCAGCGGAACCTGCTAAACCGAAGGTGGAAGAAGTGAAACCGGAAGTCCAGGCTGTCAAAAAAGAAGAGGTTAAACCTGCAGAGCCCGCTAAACCGGCAACACCTCAGGATGATGTCATCCGTGCGCGTGCGGAAAGCTTAAGCGGACCGAAAGTTATCGGTAAGATAGAATTGCCTACGGCAAGACCGTCACATCGTGACAGACCGGTAGCGTCTTCTTCCAATGCAACAGGCAATGCCAACGATCAGAAACGTAAGCGCAAGCGTACGAACGGTCCGAATACCGGTGGAAACAACCAGGATCAGAATAGAGGCGGAAACCAGCAGGGTGGAAACCAACAAGGCGGTCAGGGTGGAAATAACCAGGGCAACAGAGGTCCGGGTAATAACCAAAACCGTCCCGGTAATAATCAGGGAAACAGAGGCCCGGGTAACAATCAGGGCAACAGAGGTCCGGGAAATTATCAGGGTAACAGAGGTCCGGGTGGTAACAGACCTGATTTCAAGGGTAGAAATAAACCTGTAGAAAACAAGGAAGAACCATCAGAAAAAGAAATCCAGGATCAAATCAAAGCTACACTTGCCCGTTTGAGCGGTGCAGGTAAGTCCGGTAAATTTGCGCAACGTGCGAAGCTACGCCGTCAGAAACGTGACGAAGTAGCTCACCATGCTGAAGAAGCTGCGTTAGAGCAGGAAATGATGGCCAATGTATTGAAAGTAACAGAGTTTGTTACTGCAAATGAATTGGCAAATCTGATGAACGTATCCGTAACGCAAATTATCGCTACGTGTATGAGCCTGGGATTGTTTGTGTCGATCAACCAGCGTCTGGATGCAGAGACATTAGCAATTGTAGCAGATGAATTTGGATACCAGATTGAATTTATCAAACCGGAAGATGAAGAAGTAGCAGAATTAGAGGAAGCCGATAGCCCGGATAATCTGATTATGCGTGCTCCGATCGTAACGGTAATGGGTCACGTCGATCACGGTAAAACATCCCTGTTGGATTACATCCGTAAAGCGAATGTAACAGGCGGTGAAGCCGGAGGTATTACGCAGCACATCGGTGCATATGCCGTAAAACTGGAAGACGGAAGAAAAATAACATTCTTAGATACACCGGGTCACGAAGCCTTTACAGCGATGCGTGCCCGTGGTGCCAAAATCACAGATATTGCGATCATCGTAATTGCGGCAGACGACAGTGTGATGCCTCAGACTAAGGAGGCCATCAACCACGCACAAGCTGCAGGAGTACCGATTGTATTTGCCTTTACCAAGGTAGATAAGCCGGGTGCAAACTCTGATCGTATCCGGGAACAATTGTCAGCAATGAATATCCTTGTTGAAGATTGGGGAGGAAAATACCAATGTCAGGAAATTTCAGGTAAGACAGGTCTCAATGTAGATTTATTACTGGAAAAAGTATTGCTGGAAGCAGAAATGCTGGATCTTAAAGCCGATCCTAAAAAACGTGCTGTAGGATCTGTAATCGAAGCTGCTCTGGATAAAGGACGTGGTATTGTTACTACTGTATTAATAGAAGGAGGTACACTTCGTATCGGAGATCCTATTCTGGCCGGATCACATAGTGGTAAAGTAAAAGCCCTGACGAATGAACGCGGAGAGCGTGTTAAAGAAGTCGGTCCTTCTACACCGGTACAGATATTAGGTATGGCCGGAGCACCTACAGCAGGTGATAAATTCTATGTATTGGAAAGCGAATCCGAAGCACGTCAGGTTGCAAACAAACGTCTGCAGTTACAACGTGAACAAGGTATGCGTGCACAGAAACATATTACGTTAGCGGAGATTGGTCGTCGTTTGGCAATCGGAAACTTCAAAGAGCTGAATGTAATTGTGAAAGGTGACGTGGATGGTTCTATCGAAGCATTATCAGATTCATTACTGAACTTATCTACAGATGAGATCCAGGTAAATGTAATCCACAAATCAGTAGGTCAGATCTCCGAATCAGACGTATTGCTGGCTTCTGCATCAGATGCGATCATTATCGGTTTCCAGGTAAGACCTTCTCAAAATGCACGTAAGATTGCGGAGCAGGAGCAGATTGATATCCGCCTTTACTCTATCATCTACGATGCTATCGAAGAGCTTAAATCTGCGATGGAAGGTATGTTAGCTCCGAAACTGGAAGAGAAGATCGTGGCGAATGTCGAGATCAGAGAGACTTTCAAAATTTCGAAAGTGGGTACTATTGCCGGATGTATGGTATTAGATGGTAAAATCAACCGAAACAGTGATATACGTATCGTACGTGACGGTGTGGTTGTATTCACCGGAAAACTTGCCTCACTGAAACGTTTCAAAGACGATGTGAAAGAAGTATCTCAAGGTTACGAATGCGGTCTGAATATTCAGGGATACAATGATATTCATGTCGGAGACATTGTGGAAGCATTCGAACAAGTCGAAGTTAAACGTAAGTTGTAAAAGACTGAAAAGAATAACAGATATATAAGGAATCGCCTTTCATTGCAAAATGAAAGGCGATTCCTTTTATAATAGAAACTTATAAATATCTCTTTCAGCTAAATTGTAGTCTGTTTTTGATCCTATAATCCTATTTATTACTTGCTTGGATTTCAAAAGCATCTTATCTTTGAAATATGCATAAACTTCGGATCTCAGCATTAACTCCAGAGGCTAACAATAATATTTCTATAGATTTTGAACCGGTAACTGGCCCATATCCTGTATATAAAGCCGGGCAGTTTCTAACCCTGATTTTCACTTTTGGAGACCGCGAAGTCCGTCGCTCTTATTCCTTTAAAAGTTCACCAGATGTAGACGAACCTTTAAGTATTGCTGTGAAAAGAGTAGATAATGGTGAGATTTCCCGTTTTCTGCATCATAAGATTACAGTAGGAGACGAGATTGAAGTGCTGGATCCTCAGGGTTTATTTATATATGAACCTGTACCTGATACGACAAGGACTGTATTTTTGTTTGCTGCAGGTATTGGCATTACTCCGTTATTTTCAATTCTGAAGACAGCTTTAATAAGAGAACGGAAATCTAAAATCGTATTAATATACAGCAACAGTTCTCCGGAACAGACACCTTTTCTGGAAGAACTTGACAGTTGGCAGAAAAACTATCCGGACCGTTTTCATATCATATGGATTTTTTCAAATAGCAAAAACCTGATGAAAGCCCGTCTGAACAGAGATTTTATCTATGATATTCTTAAACAATATGTAGAAGAACTTAAAACGGATACCCTTTTCTACACCTGCGGACCTGTTATTTATATGGATCTTTGTCGTTTTACTTTATTGGGTATGGGCTATGCAGACAGTCAAATCAAAAGGGAGACATTTCTGTTGCCGGAAAATGAAGAAGATGACGATGATGAAACAGAAAAGGAAGTAGATAAAACAAGTTATTCCATTACGCTTAACTTTCTCGGACAACGATACCAATTGTCTATACCTTATAACAAAACAATTCTTGATGTAGGATTGGAGAATAAAATCAAACTGCCTTATTCCTGTAAATCAGGTATGTGCAGTACCTGTATTTCACAATGTTCATCCGGAAATGTGCGTATGGATTACAATGAAGTACTGACAGACAGGGAAGTCGCTAACGGACGTATTTTATTATGTACAGGACATCCTACCGAAGATGGAACTGTAGTTGATGTCGTATAGGTAAAAACTTTGTACTGGCATTACTTTTCATTACATTTGGAACATAACCAAGTGTAATATATTTATGAGTGAGCTGATCTGGACACCCTCTGCTGATTATCAGAAAAATTCTGCATTATTCGATTTTAAAACCTTTGTTGAAGAGCATTATCAGCTTTCTTTTAAAGATTATGAGACGCTATGGAAATGGTCAGTTTCTGAATCTGAAGACTTTTGGCATTCAGTATTTCAGTATTTCGATCTTAAATCTCATTCTCCGTTTGATGCTGTTATTAAATACTCCCAACAAGGATTTATCGGTACAGAATGGTTTCAGGGTGCTACACTCAATTATGCGGAACATGTCTTTCGTATGGAGACAGATAAACGCCCGGCCATTCTTTATCAGGCTGAACAGACCCCTGCTAAAGAAGTGTCCTGGTCTCAGCTGAAAGATCAGGTCCGTGCTATACAACAGTTTTTGATCAGAAAGGGTATTAAAGAAGGCGATAGGGTAGCAGGCATACTTAATAATACAACAGAAACAATAGCCATATTTTTGGCTGTGAATGCTATCGGAGCTATATGGTCCTGTTGTTCAACTGATTTTGGAAGTGCAAGTATTGTCGAACGCTTTACTTTGATTGAGCCCAAGATCCTTTTTGCAGATTCGGGTTATGACTATAACGGAAAGAAATATGATAAACAGCAAACAGCAGTAACCATTAAAGAACAGATACCTTCTATTACCGATCTTGTCATGGTAAATGGAGCTGATTGGGACGAAATCATACTGGAGGCTGATCATACCCGGCACCTCACATTTCAGCCGGTTCCGTTTGATCACCCTATCTGGATACTGTATTCTTCGGGTACAACCGGAAAACCTAAGGCTATTACACATAGTTCCGGCGGGAATCTGATTGAACATTATAAAGCACTGGTTTTACATCAAAATGTACAGGAAGGAGACCGCTTTATGTGGTATACCACTACAGGTTGGATGATGTGGAATTATGCTGTTTCATCTCTTCTGATAGGAGCTACCTTGTGTATTTATGATGGTTCACCTGTATTTCCTGAGCGAAAATCTATCTGGAAATTTGTTGCAGATCACCGTGTGGATCATCTTGGTGCAGGAGCGGCTTACTTTACATCCTGTCAGGATATGTCATTGTCAGAATTGGATATTAAGCTCAAAACTATCGGCTCTACGGGTTCTCCTTTACCTCCTGATACCTTTAAATGGCTGCAAGGACAGCAGGAGGACGTACAAATTGTTTCATTAAGTGGTGGTACAGATGTCTGTAGTGCTTTTCTTTCCGGTAGTACATTGCTACCCGTGTTTGCAGGTGAAATACAGTGCCGTACATTAGGTTCAAAAATAGAAGCCTATAATGAAGATGGTGTTGCAGTATACGATGAGGTGGGGGAATTGGTGATCGAATTACCTATGCCTTCTATGCCACTTTATTTTTGGAAGGATCAGAATAATGCTAAATATCTGGAAAGTTATTTTGATAAATATCCGGCTGTCTGGTGCCATGGAGACTGGATTAAAATAACCCGAAATAATAACGGAATCATTATGTATGGCAGATCTGACGCAACCCTAAACAGGGGAGGAGTCCGTATTGGTACAGCTGAGGTCTATAATGTGCTGAATACATTTGAACAAGTGGAAGATAGTCTAGTGATCTGCATTGATCTGGAGAATGGCGATTCTGTAATGCCTTTGTATATTAAGATGAGCTCCGGAACTGAACTTACGGATGAGCTTCGGACTGAAATCAAAAAACAACTACGAAATACCTATAGTCCGCGACATGTACCCGATGAAATTCTGGCAGTGCCGGATATCCCATATACAATGAGTGGGAAGAAACTGGAAATTCCTGTTAAGAAACTAATGATGGGTGTACCGGTAGAACGGGCTGTCAGTATTGACGTGGTTAAGAATCCGGATTCTCTCAATTACTGGATAGATCTCCGTAAAAAAGTATAATTAATACATAAATAGCGTGACTGATAAAGTGCTGTAGATATTGCTGGTAAGGACACGCAGCAAACGCGAGCGTTAATTGCATCGCTGTTATCCTGAATGCGTTATCAGCTGGTATTCTTGCTAAGACTGATAAAGTCTGTAGATATTGCTGGTAAGGACACGCAGCAAACGCGAGGAGGATAGTTATGTATATTTTACTTTTAAATGCGTCAGTTGGCGTCCCCGCCAACTGCTTACGTTTATATATTTTTCAAAGAGAGAGCTTTTATACAACTCCCTGTGCAATCATCGCTTTAGCTACTTTCAGAAATCCTCCTATATTAGCGCCTTTCAGGTAATTAATATAGTTGTCCTCATGACCGTATTTAACACAAGTTCTGTGAATATTTTCCATAATACCATGTAACTTCTTGTCCACCTTCTCTTTTGTCCATTGCTCTCTGATAGAGTTTTGAGACATTTCTAATCCCGAAACAGCTACACCTCCGGCATTGGCTGCTTTGCCCGGAGCAAAGATAAGGCGTGCTTTGTGAAAGAGTTTAATAGCTTCAGCAGTAGAAGGCATATTTGCACCTTCAGCTACACAGGTACAACCGTTATCTATTAGTTTCTGCGCATCTTCGCCATCCAGTTCATTTTGAGTAGCACATGGTAATGCAATATCACATTTGAACTCCCAAGGTTTTTTTCCTTCATAGTATTTTGCATCCGGATATTTTGAAATATATTTATCCAGATCGCGACCTATAGTTGCAATAAAAGCCAGTTTCTCTGAAGTAATTCCCTGTTCATCATATAATACACCCTGACTATTGGATAGTGTAATTACTTTAGCACCAAGCTGTATGGCTTTTTCTGCGGCATAGAAGGCTACGTTGCCTGCTCCTGAAATAGCTACGATTTTATCTTTCAGTTCTTCACTGCGGTAATCATAGATACAGGATACAAAATATAGTAATCCATATCCGGTAGCTTCAGGTCTGATATAGGAACCGCCCCAGTTGGCACCTTTACCTGTAAGTACACCTGTAAAATTATTTTGAAGACGCTTGTATTGTCCGAACATATAGCCGATTTCACGTTCTCCCACACCTATATCTCCGGCAGGAACATCTGTTTCCGCTCCTATATGACGATAAAGTTCGGAAATAAAGCTCTGACAGAATTTCATAATCTCCGTGTCCGATTTACCTTTCGGATTGAAATCAGAACCTCCTTTACCACCTCCGATAGGAAGACTGGTCAGACTGTTTTTAAAGACCTGCTCAAAAGCCAGAAACTTAAGTATACTTAGATTGACATTAGGTGCAAATCGTAATCCTCCTTTATACGGGCCTATTGCGCTGTTCATTTGTACGCGGTAACCCCTGTTTACCTCAATTTCGTTTTTATCGTTTAACCAGGTTACCCGGAAAGAGATTACACGTTCAGGTTCGGCAATACGCTCCAGAACTTTCATCTTTAGCAGTTCAGGTTGATGCTGTTCAATATAAGGGATCAGATCTTCCGCAACTTCAGTAACAGCTTGTAAGAATTCGGGTTCATTAGGATTGCGTTTTTCGATGTAATCAATAAATGTATTATATACTTTAGACATAAGGTATTAGGAAGTTTATTAAATATAGTTGCTAATATATAAAAAAAATGCTGCAATTGTTAATATTTTCACAATTGCAGCATCGTTAATTTGTTATTTTTTAATATATAGCAGGTTTAATTTACCATCCTTTAACCGCATTTCCTTTAAATATTTTACGGGCAACTTCTTCTACTTCCGGCGATTGGTAGGCCTGTACAAATTTCCTGATACGTTCATCATCTTTATTATCAGTACGGGTCACGATCAGATTGACATAAGGAGATTCCTTATCCTCTGCAAATAATCCGTCTTTTTCGGGATCAAGTCCGGCCTGAGATGCAAATGTATTATTGATAATAGCGATATACACTTCTTTATCATCCAGTACTCTCGGTAACTGAGGCGCTTCAAGTTCCAGAAACTTAATCTGTTTCGGATTTTCAACGATATCTGTTACTTTGGGCAGAATACCTGTATTCTGTTTTAATTTGATAAGACCTTGCTTTTGGAGAAGCAATAAAGATCTTCCTCCATTGGTCGGGTCGTTAGGAATAACGATAGTTTGTCCGGGAAGCAGTTCACTTATATTTTTGATCTTTTTGGAATAGGCTACGATAGGATATACAAATGTCTTTGCAACAGGAACAAGCTTATAGCCACGTTGCTTAGACTGTTCATCCAGATAAGGCTGATGCTGAAATGCATTTGCATCTAAATCTCCCTGATTCAGGGCTTCGTTGGGAACAACATAGTCATTAAACGTGACAAGCTCCACTTCCAGATTGTATTTTTCTTTAGCGACCTTTGCTGCAGTTTCTGCGATTTCCTTCTCAGGACCGGCCACGATACCGATTTTCAATGTCTGGCTGTCTTTTTTCTTACCGTTACATCCACTGAGTGTCAGTACTGCTGCAACAAGTATACATATGTGTTTTGTGCGTATGTTCATGTCTTATTAATTGTATTATCTGTGATTTGTTTTCTTTGCGATAAAATCTCCGGTAAACTGCAGTAAAAATACGATCAGTATGAGGAGGATCAATACAGCATTCATTATAAAAGCATCATATCCTATATAGCCATACTGATAGCCTATTTGTCCTAGTCCTCCGGCGCCTACTGCTCCACCCATGGCCGAATATCCTACTAAAGTAATAAGCGTTATCGTTGCATTATTGACCATTGAGGGCAAGCTTTCCGGCAACAATACCTTTAGTATAATCTGTTTATGAGTAGCTCCCATTGCTCTGGCTGCTTCAATCAGTCCCGCCGGTATTTCCAGCAGACTGTTTTCCACAAGACGGGCAACAAAAGGAGCTGCACCTATGCTTAGCGGGACTAATGCTGCAGATACGCCAATAGAGGTGCCGACCAATTCCCGGGTAAAGGGGATCATCCAGACGATCAGAATAATAAAAGGAATAGATCTGAAAATATTCACAATTACAGAAGTGATCTGATGTACAGCTTTATTTTGCATTATCTGTCCTTTGCGCGTCACAAACAGAAGAATTCCTGTGGGAAGCCCTAATAAAAATCCGAAAAAACCGGAGGCAAATGTCATGACCAGTGTTTGCCAGGTCCCTTCGAGTAACAGTTTAACTATGGTATCAGACATATCCTATAATTTCAAAAGATGAATAAGTAGTGTTCAGATAGGAGAGACTCTGCTGTATAGCCTGTGATTCACCGCTTAGTTCAAGAAACATCAGTCCAAAATTGGACTGACCGATGTATTCAATTTGTGCACTTATCAATTTGGCATCCGTATCATATAATCTTTGCAGATCAGAGATCAGCAGTGACTGTTGTTCGTCACCCATAATAAAGACTTTGACTACCGGATTCCCCGTTTGTTTTAATTTATTCTGAATTGATGGCGGAAGTTCGGCATTAAAGGAGGAAGCGATGAATTGTTGTGTAACGGCTTCTTTCGGCGCCGTGAATATCTGCTCAACAGTTCCCTGTTCGATGAGTCTGCCATGATCTAAGACGGCGACACGATCACAGATAGTCTTTATCACTTCCATTTCGTGCGTAATCAGCAATATAGTCAGATTCAATTTTTTATTGATAGATTTTAACAATTGAAGGATAGACCTGGTCGTATGCGGATCAAGTGCACTCGTCGCCTCATCGCACAACAAAATAGAAGGATTATTGGCCAGTGCACGTGCGATAGCTACACGTTGCTTTTGTCCTCCGGATAGGTTTGCAGGATAATCGTTAGCTTTGGATTCCAGACCAACAAGCTGTAATAATTCATGTACACGCTCCTTGATTGCTATTTTTGATTTACCTGTCAGTTCAAGAGGAAAAGCTATATTTTCAGATACGGTACGGGAGGAGAATAAATTAAAATGCTGGAAGATCATTCCTATTTCTCTTCTTTTGATCGTAAGCTCCTGTTGTGGAAGAGCCATAATATTTTGCCCGTTGAGCACAATTGCGCCATTATCAGGCCGCTCCAGCAGATTTACACATCGTATAAGAGTACTCTTTCCGGCTCCGGAGCTCCCGATAACTCCATAAATCTCTCCGGCGCTGATCTTTATCGAAACATCTGTCAGTGCATTTGTAGAAATGCCTTTACCTTTAAATGTTTTTGAAATATTGACTAACTCTACCATTTAACTATATTAATAACATTCCGTACAAAAAAACCTTTCATTACATACTGAAAGGCTTATACTTAAAAGGTGTTATATGCGCCAAAGGTATCAAATCTTTCTTTTTTTTCAAAGCAAATTCGGCATGTGATCTGTGAGATTAGCTACAGGGAAGCTGAACATTCACGTTTTATGGGAAATGTCTCAAAAGTGCTCTTTTTTAATTATTTTGAATTGTCAGATTTTGGCAATATAAAAGACTATCGATATTGTAGAGAATGATGAATGATAACAGCGTGTAAAATGGTATATTTCTTTTGTTATCAATGAATTATTAAATGCGATTTTTTAAGGAATGCCATAATTGAAAAATTGACTTTTTTATTTTTTTGGTAAAACTGTCAAATGTTATATTTGTATAAATAAAATATTACCTAAAATGCTTAACTTGCCTAAAGTTTAATTACAATGTTATCAATATTACAAACAAAACAATAGATTATTAAATAATATGGAAAATCAGGTTAAAGAGGCCAGCGGTAAGTTGGGGATTTTAATTCCGGGCCTGGGAGCTGTTGCTACTACTTTGATTGCCGGTGTAGCCGCTATTAACAAAGGATTGTCGTTGCCTATTGGTTCAGTTTCTCAATTGAGCCGTATTCGTCTGGGTAAACGTACAGAAGACAGAAACCCTCTGATCAAAGATTTCGTTCCATTGGCAAAATTGGAAGATATCGTTTTTGGCGGATGGGATGTTTACGAAGACAATGTGTATGTTGCTGCTTCTAAAGCAAAAGTATTGGAGCAAGGTCAGTTGGATCAGGTAAAAGATGTATTGGAAAATATCAAACCTATGAAAGCTGTTTTTGACAAAAACTTTGTCAAGAACCTTGATGGGACGCATATTAAAAGCGAAACTACACGCCGCGAACTGGCTGATGCTGCACGTAAGGATATCCGTGACTTTAAAGAGCAGAATGGCCTGGATCGTGTAGTGATTGTGTGGTGTGGTTCAACAGAGAGATATATCGAAACTAATGATGCATTTTCTACTGTTGCAAAACTGGAAGAAGCATTGGATAATGATGATAAGCGCATCCCGCCAAGTATGATCTACTGTTATGCGGCATTGATGGAAGGAGTACCTTATGTAAACGGTGCACCTAACCTGACTTGTGATGTACCGGCTATTGAAGAGCTGGCGCAGACAAATGGTGTGGCTATTGCAGGTAAAGATTTTAAAACAGGGCAAACGTTGATGAAAACCATCGTTGCTCCTGGTTTGCAGGCCAGAGCATTAGGTGTAGAAGGATGGTTCTCAACAAATATTCTGGGTAACCGTGATGGTCTGGTACTGGATGATCCTGAAAACTTCAAAACAAAAGAAGTTTCTAAATTATCTGTATTGGAAGAGATTCTTGATGCGAAGAAAAATCCTGAATTATATGGTGATCTTTACCATAAAGTAAGAATCAATTATTATCCTCCACATGGTGATAACAAAGAGTCATGGGATAACATCGATATCTTCGGATGGATGGGTTACAAAATGCAGATCAAAATAAACTTTCTGTGCAGAGACTCTATTCTTGCAGCACCGGTTGCATTAGATCTGGCTTTATTCATTGATCTTGCACAACGTGCGGGTATGTCAGGTATTCAGGAATGGTTGTCATTCTATCTGAAATCACCTCAGACAGCACCTGGATTACCTCCGGAGCATGATATTTTCAAACAGCTTATGAAATTGCAGAATACATTGCGTCATATGATGGGTGAAGATCTGATTACCCATTTGGGATTGGATTACTACCAGGAATTGGTAGACAGTATCCAATAATGATTTTGACAATATAATTTTTCAAAGGGAGGCGGTTCGCCTCCCTTTCTTACCATTACTTTTGCCAGTGATGGTAATTTTTAGTGATGAAGATGATACACTTTGCTATTATAGCTGCCGGAGAGGGATCCCGTCTGAAAGAGGAGGGGGTCGATCTTCCAAAACCACTATTGACACTGAACGGTGTTCCTATGATCGCAAGATTAATACGCATTTTTGCTGATCAGGGTGCTCCGGTTGTTCACATTATTATCAATAATCATTCTCCTGAGCTGAGAGCTTACCTTGAGGAAGAAATCTTTGATGTACCGATCCGCCTGATTATAAAAGATACCCCTAGTTCTCTGCATAGTTTTCACGCACTTATCGAGGCAAATCCGGATTGGGAAGCCTGCTGCCTGACGACTACTGATACAATTTTTAAAGAGGAAGATTTTGCTTCTTATCTGCAGGGATTCCGTACATCTGTACATGCAGATGCTTATATGGGAATCACTCCTTTTATAGATGATGAAAGTCCTTTGTACGTAAAGACAGATCCTCAACAGAATATACTGAGTTTTCAGGATCAGCATACGGAAGGTGTTCAATATGTATCCGGTGGTATCTATGGTTTGAGAAAGAATGCTATTGAGTTAGTGAAACGCTCTGTCGAAGAAGGTAATACGCGAATGCGTAATTATCAAAGAGATTTGTTGCTCAATCATTTAAATGTGAAAGGGCATATTTTTGGAAAGATCGTAGATGTCGATCATCTCAAAGACAAGGAAATGGCTGAAGCATTCCTTTTAGAAAAAACACTTAGTTAGTGCAAAAAAATGGCTGAAAAGATTAAGATTCTGGGAGTGACGAGAAAGAGCCGTTTCTCGCCAAATCATATTGGTAATGATGCTGCCATATTTAATGAAGTATGTGAAAAGCTGACTTTAACAGGTGCGGATATTGAGATTTGTAATGAAGATGAATTCATGGAAAAAGAATCTGTACCGCAGGATTTTATTGTCACGATGGCTCGTACCAAAACCTTGGTAAAAAGGTTGCAAAAATTAGAAAAAGAAGGAAAAACAGTCATAAACTCCGGATGGGGAATAGAAAACTGTTTTCGTAAAAATATGACCAATGTATTGCTGGAGGGAGGTATTCCTTATCCGGCCAGCTATGTGGTCTCAACAACCTCTGATATAACAGAAGTCTTTAACTCTTTAAAGGGGAAAGGTGTCTGGATAAAAAGAGGAGATTTTCATGCTATTCATAAGGAAGATGTGACATTTGCATCCTCTGCAGAAGAAGCAAAATATATTCTTAATGAATATGCGCTGAGAGGAATTAAAGAAGCTGTGATCTCTGAGCATCTGGTAGGCGATCTGCTGAAGTTCTATGCTGTAAAAGACACCGGGTTCTTTCACTATTTCTATCCGTATGAACATAATCACCACAAATATGCTGTATATGAACAGATCAATGGAGAGACGGTGCATTATCCTTTTGATGAAGAAAAATTAAAAATAATCGCTGATCGTGCTGCTACGATTCTGGGTGTTCATATTTACGGAGGGGATATTATCATCGGACCGGATGGTAATTTTCACATTATTGACCTCAATGACTGGCCAAGTTTTGCCCCATGCAGGGCTGAGGCTGCAGATGCTATCTGTAGTCTACTCAATAACGTCTTTACAACTCAACAACATGCAAAGAGAGACATCAGTATACAACAATCCTAATACTCCCGAAGAACAAGAAACGGCATTTGAACAATCTCTCAAATCCAATGATACAGAAGAAAGAATTGACATATGGTTTTACAGGCCGATAGGATTCAGAATAGCCCAGGTCTGTGCAAAAATCGGGATTACACCTAATGCGGTCACTATTATCAGTATTTTCTTTGGTGTAGGTGCCGGTATTTTATTTTATTATCCATCCCTGTGGATCAATGTGATCGGAATGCTATTACTGGTCTTTGCCAATTCACTGGACTCTGCTGATGGACAGCTGGCCAGAATGACAGACAATAAAAGCCGCTTTGGACGCATATTAGATGGATTTGCAGGCGATTTTTGGTTTGCTTCTATTCATATTGCGCTGTGTCTGAGACTTATGAATGAAGGATGGTCTGCATGGGTATGGGTTCCGGGCGTACTAGCCGGGGTATCACATGTCTTCCAATCTGCAATGGCCGACTATTATCGTAATGTACACTTATATTTTATCAAAGGAAAAGCAGGTAGCGAACTGGATAACAGTCGTGATCTGCAGGCTGAATTTGATCAGATGAGCTGGAGTAAACAAGCATTCAGCAAATTTGTATTGAATGGTTATCTGGGTTATACACGTATGCAGGAACGCTTATCTCCTAATCTTCAGCAACTTTTAGGGTTGATCAAAGCCCTGTATGTTGACAGTTTGCCTCAAGAATTGGTAACAGAGTTCAGAACCATGAACAAGCCGCTGATGAAATATACAAATATCGTACAGTTCAATACTCGTGTTATCTTTTTGTTTTTGTGGCTTTTCATCGGAGAGGTGTGGTTATACTTTTTCTTTGATATGTTTGTATTGAATCCTATTCTGATTTATATGATCAACAGACAGGAAAAGGTTAGCGGATACTTTGTAAATAAACTCAAAAGTTAGACTCTAATGGCGAGTAAAATCTATAAAATTATTTTCTTTATTCTGGGGCTTGGTACTTTGGGTTATATGGTCTATTCCCTTGGCCCGGAGGTGATATGGGAAAATATTGAAAAGACGGGCTGGTGGTTTATACCGGTTTTGCTAAGCTGGCTGGTCATCTACCTGATGAATGCTATGGCTCTGCGGGATATTCTTCTTGAAAAAGATAATCCTAAAACCAGACTGCCGTTTGGTAAAATCTTTCAATTGATTGTTACCGGTTTTTCTATTAATTATATCACGCCTTTTGTGGCATTGGGCGGGGAGCCATACCGTATTATGGAACTGAAGCCCTATGTGGGGAATTCTAAAGCCGGATCATCTGTATTGCTATACACGATGATGCATATCCTTTCCCATCTTGTATTCTGGGTGGCATCGGTAGGCCTTATTCTCTGGTTTGTACCTGCAAGTAAAATTGTCGTAATCGCCTGTGTGACTATTATACTGATGGCTGTGCTGGGTGTCTGGTGGTTTTCAAAAGGATACAAAAAAGGTATTACCGTGAGTTTGATGAAGTCCCTCAGTAAGCTGCCGTTTGTAGGAAAAAAAATAGCGCTGTATGAGCAGGAGCACCATGAACTTCTGACAGATGTAGATAATCAGGTGAGGTCGTTATATGTAGATCGTAAGAGAAATTTCTATACCTCTTTATGCTGGGAGTTTTTTGCGCGTGTAGTAGGCTGTGCTGAGATTTATTTTATAGCCCATGCATTAGGTCTGCCGATGACTTATGTCGAATGTCTGATCGTAAGCTCCGGCTCATCTCTGTTTGCCAATCTGATTTTCTTTTTCCCTATGCAATTGGGGACGCGGGAAGGGGGAATGGCTATGGCTGTCGCCAGTGTAGGGTATCAGGCTTCAGTAGGCGTGTTTATTGGTATCGCTACCCGTATACGGGAGCTGGTATGGATAGCTATAGGTCTTCTTATGATGAGCTTTGCCAGAAGAAGCAAAACCAAAAGAGAAGCTCAGTTAAATGATTCAGAAAATTAAATGAACCGGAAGAACTGATTTAGAGACCCCATTAATTAGAAATCCGGTACATAAAACAAGACTAAATACATGAAAAAAATAGAAGGGTTAATATTTGACTACGGAGGGACATTAGATTCTAACGGACAGCACTGGGCTGCCGTGCTTTGGTCATCCTATCAGAAATATGAAGCCGGAATTTCAAGGGAACAATTTGATCAGGCTTATGTATTTGCAGAGCGTAAAATGGCTACACATCCCATTATTACCGAGGATTTTAATTTTCTTCAGGTGCTGCAGGCTAAGTTAAGTGTACAATTTGAGTATCTGGTTTCTCAGGATATCAGACTTGATAATCAACTGGCGGATCTTATTGCGAATGATGGATATGAACTGGCCAAAAATAACGTGCTACGTGTCACAGAGAGCCTGAATCGTCTGCATGAAAAGTATCCGGTGGTGATGGTTTCAAATTTTTATGGTAACCTCACTTCTGTATTAAGAGATTTTGGGATTTACAATTGTTTTGACAAGATTATAGAGTCCTCAGTAGTCGGAGTACGTAAACCGGATCCTGCTATTTATGCTTTAGGAGTGGATGTGATCGGACTACCTGCAGCAGATTGTCTGGTGATAGGGGATTCCTACAGTAAAGACATGGTGCCTGCAAAAGCCTGCGGTTGTCAGACGCTTTGGCTTAAAGGTGAAGGATGGAAAGGGGATGATGAAGGAGAAACAAAAGATGCAGATTATACTTTTTATGATATAGGAGATCTGGAACGTATTATTACAAACTGGGAATCCTTATAAAATATTTCAATGAAATGCTTATATAGTATGCCTATCTGTACTACTAAAAATGCCCCGTTTTTTCGGGGCATTTTTAGTTTATTTCTTTGTAAACATTCCGGCAATATCGTCCAGAAAATTTCCGTCTTTATTCTTGTCAAAGAATCCGCTTACCAGATCTGCAATACCACCACCTGACGATTGCTGTTGCTGACCATTAGCCGAAGCATTGTCATTTCCCCCTCCGTTTAACAATCCTCCCAATAAGTCTCCGATTCCTCCCGAATTACTTTGGGCTGCTTTTTCTTTACCTACATAAGCCATTACAATAGGAGCTAGAGTCGAAAGGACTGTACCCACTGTTTCTGAACTTATTCCGGTCTTGGAAGCAATTTCATTTTTTACCTGATCAGAGTTTTTGCCAAACATATGATTGATAATTTTGTCATCATCCTCGCTTGGGCCATCTTCCACGATCTGATCTACACGATCCAACGCATCTCCTGTATGTTTGTTGTCTAATGCATTGTTCAGGCTTTCTGCTTGTTCTGATTTTTTACTGGAGTTGTATTTTAGTGCTGCAATCATCAAGGGTACTGCAATTGCGACCATCCATTTGGCTTTGGTCTCGCTGATGCCCAATTTTCCAGCCAGTGCAGTAATGACTTTAGTGCCAATGCCGCCCGTAATTAAATCAATCATTCCCATAATTTTATAGTATTAGTGTTATTAGATCATTTTGACAAAATCTGTTCCAAAGATTCTGTTGTTTATGAAATGCCGGTTTTTAGATTAAACAATTTCTGTGACTGCTTTGTTTGATTAATTCCATTCACATTTATAACGGTAAAATACCACATTGGGCGTGCGATATGGATAAGTAAATGCACAAACAGGATCGATCGTATAAAATAAGAATCTATGAAAAACAGAGATAGTTGTCGGATTAGCCCAACAACTATCTCATAATATAGTTAGTGTTTTATAATTTTAATCTGCAACGCTTATCCAGAGACAGTCATTCAGAATGCGAAAACAAACCCAGTTATTTTTTCAATGCCTCCCTAATTCTTGCCTCTGTTCCGTTTTCACTGGGTCTCGAGGCATTGTTATCGAAAATCCTACCTTCTTTATCAATAATCACATAATGCGGGATACCATTAATATTGAAAGCTTTTGCAATAGGAGTATCCAAACCGGAACGGGCCTGAGATAAGAGGTGAATACCTTCAATCTTATCATCGGCAATTGCTTTTTTCCAGTCATCAACCTTACTGTCAAAACTCACATACAGAAAAACCACATCTTTAATGTCTTTAAATCTGGCATGGAGCTTAGGTGAACCATTTTGCATCTCATATCTGCATGGGCCGCACCAACTGGCCCAAAAATCAATGTAAACTACTTTACCCTTAAAGTCTTGCAATGATACCTCTTTGCCATCCAGGCTTTTCAAGGAAAATGCCGGTGCCATTTGGCCTGCAGACATCTTTAGCTTTCTATTATATTCATCCAGTATTTCCCCGGCCTCTGCTGCGCTGGCGTATTTGGCAATATAATCGTCTATAGTAGGTTTGGTCAGGGAAACGTCTTTTGCTTGATCCAATACTTGTCTAATACAGATTTTAAAGGCTTCATCTCTTATCATACCAGCCGGATAGTACTTCAGAATCATTTTATATTCATTGAGGGCATCCTTCAGCTCATGCGGACTATCCATCTTACCGGCTAACATTATTTCACGTCTGTGCAGATAAGAAGGGTAATAAACTGTAAGCAAGTATCTGTAATTAGGAATGTTGAGTAATTGATCATCAAACTTTACCTGTTTAATCAAATCTGCAAAATCTGGTGGCAGGCCTTCGCTCATCTTAAACTTATCTTTTTTTTGATGAGCCACCATATAACTTGTCCAGGCCTTATCCTGCAACAGCTCGTATTCAAGGTTCACTTTTTGGAAATTGTAAAATCCGGGCGTTACTTTTGCCTTGTTGGCCATCAACAGGTCAATAGGTATCTGATCGGCCTTGTATACAGTATCCATAATTTGCGTTGGCACTGACATGTTTGTGTAGTTAATTTTTTTATTAAAATTATCAAGAGCCTTCATGTAATTGTTTAAAACCGTAGAATTGGCAGCATCTTTACCAGAAAAGACAATTTTCTGATCAAAATCTGTTTTGAGCTGCAGATCTTCACCACTTTCTAGAAAAGCATAAATCTGTTTATCTTTAGGACCGTTAATAATAACTCCTATTGGGAGTTTATCTTTTATTTCAAATTTGTATTTGCTTCCTGCATCCGGTTTAGCATACAAATTATAGCTATCGTACTTAAAAAGACGAATTGAATCTAATTTTAAGCCCCCCTCTAAATCTACAGTGATGGTAGCCGTTTTTTGTTGTGCTATGACTAAGCTCGTATATAAACAAAGCAATAGTATTAACGTTATTTTTTTCATTTTTTTAAAAGATTTAATTTCAAAATAGATTAAGGGTTTTGCGGCATGCCGGGATTAGCGTCCGTAATGTATCGAGGAAACCTAAAAGTGAGCCTTTCGGGCTTTAAAGTATAGCTGGAGGTAATATCTCCTTTTAGGTTATAAATGTAGTGCCTGTTGCCAACAGTCGATTTGTAAACAGGATCTACAGAGAGCCTGCGCATGTCAAACCATCTTTCGCCGGTTATCGGAAATTCACGTATCCGTTCTTCAAGGATAAATCTGGTCAAGGCTATCTTATCACCGGCAATACCGGGTGCTATAATGGCTTCAGCTTCCGGCATCCTGTTTTTTCTAAAGGCCAGCATATCAGTTGCAGCACCACCAGTATCGCCCAGTCTTGCCTTACATTCGGCTCTTAGCAGGTGTATATCAGAAACATTGATGCCCATGTTATAATAATACCGCCCGTATGCCCTCTTCATGCCTGATGGATACATTTTCGAAGATTCATAGACAAGACTATCCATAAACATTCGCCTCATGTCATTCGCCGTAAATAATTTCATAGTCTCGGGATTAAGGACCAATGCTGACCGGTTGTACCAGTAAAAATTATCAGTGTTTCCCTTTAAATAAAGAATTTCTTTATCTTTATAGGGATCGTCTCTGGGGGGACCCGATAACGGATCGGACGGATAAAATGAACCGCCTGGAGCCAGTTCTGTATTAAAATCATACAAACCTACGGGCATGGTGGCCGTACCGAGGTCTTTTAATGATGCTTCCAGCAAAGGCAGTGCAAGATCAAATTTACCCATGTACATATAAATTTTGCCCAATAGGGCTTCGCCTGCTGCCTTGGACATGCGTATCCTGTTACTGGCAATAGGCAGGTCGGGTATAGCCTGCGTAAGGTCGCTCACCATGAGGTCGTACATTTCTTTTACAGTAGCTCTTGTATATTTGGTCTGGCTTATATCAGCTTCTTTAATAAGTGGTGCCCCTAAATCAGTAGCCGCTGTAGCTTCGTTGTAGGGCCTGCCATAAAAATTGGCCAACGTAAAATTAACCCAGGCCCTTCCGGCCAGTGCCTCTGCTTTAATTCTTGCTTTTTCGGCCTCAGTCCCTTCTTCGGAGCTGGGCACCTCGTTAATAATCTTATTATAGATATAAGTCTGGGTAGAGAGTAATGAGTATTCCGAATTTTTATCCTCGGGCAGGTAAAAGTCATCTTCCCAGCGAAATGCTTTTTGGTGAGCGAGAGATGCAATGTCAGTAGCGAAGAGCTCGTCTATTCCTGCCACTTCATCGCCCATCACCGGCGTAGAAACAGGCTCAATTGATACTAAATGAAGACCATTTAAGAGTAAATCGTACTCAGAGGTTTTCTTTGCGATCAGTAAACCTTTGGGATTTATTTCAAGAAAACCTTTCTTACAACTGCCCAAACTGACCAGCAGGTAAGTGATACAGAGGATGTATATATATTTGCGTAACATATAATTTTGTTTTAAAGGGTTAAACGAGCACCAAGTGTAATGGTATTTTGGTTTACCGGTATTGTTCCGGTATCGAAACGGGCATGTTGGAATTCCGGATCAATACCATAATTGTTGTTTTTCCACAACATCAGGTTGGATATCTGGAGCCTGAATGACAGACCTTCAGCCTTAATTTTTCCAAGCAGTTTCTTTGGTATCTGATATGACAGCGACATCTCCCGTATTTTGGCAAAGTCGGCACTAACTACATTGGTGCTTCCCCGGACATAATAATCAGTAAATCTTCCCCTCCCGCTTTCTTTAGGGTTTGCAATAAATGCCGGAATGTCTGTTTTAGCCTCATCACCCGGTTGCTTCCACCTGTTTGCAAAATCGGCATGCAGGTTTCCTTTTGTAAATTCTCGCCCTCTTACTAAATAGCCTCCCGTGTACGTTTGGTTTACATTCCTGAACATTACACTACCCAGATTGAAGACCATATTTACGTTAAAAGAAAAATCCTTATAAATAAATTGATTAGCTAAACCACCGCTCCACTTGGGCTGATAAGGACCCATAAAAAGTGCATCTGACGGCTGGGTATTGAATTGGTCTTTGGTCAGGCTGCCATCCGCTTTTCGCAACAAGGGGTTACCTTCTTTATCCAGCCCCCCATAGTTATAGGCAAAAATTGCAAACGCAGGGTAACCGGCAGTAAAATCATTTGCCACCTGATT
Organism: Sphingobacterium spiritivorum ATCC 33861; assembly: GCF_000143765.1. Classification (GTDB taxonomy): domain Bacteria; phylum Bacteroidota; class Bacteroidia; order Sphingobacteriales; family Sphingobacteriaceae; genus Sphingobacterium; species Sphingobacterium spiritivorum. The sequence goes on from NZ_GL379770.1 coordinate 1,024,204, forward strand.
TTGCGCTGTAACAATAGGATTTTGAAGCATCCCCAGATTAGTAATCTTATTTTGGTTATAGGAAAGTGTAAATAAGCTGTTCCATGCAAAGTCACTTTTAACAATGTTTTTTGAGTTCAACAACAACTCTATCCCCTTATTGGACAAACTACCTATATTCCCGCTAATATAGCCTGATCCCGCCAGTGGATTGATCGGTAAATTCCCTAAAAGATTGCTGGTATTTTTGTAGTAAATATCTAATGCACCACTTATGCGGTTTTTGAGCAATCCAAAATCCAATCCCGCATTGTAGGTTTTGGTGCTTTCCCAGGTCAGGTAAGGATTGGCATAGCTGGTTATGATAAGTGCCTGACCATCAGGTGAAGCTGAAGTTGTTACTGGAGACAATATGTCTTTGGAAGTGGCGTAACCCGGCATTGGTGGATTGCCAGTAATGCCATAAGTGGCTCGCAAAGCCAATTGGCTAATGGTTTGCTGCACATTCTGCATCCAGCGCTCATGATGCATATTCCATCTTAGCCCTACGCTCCATACCGGCTTACGTTGTGCCGCTTTATTAAGGCCAAATAAATTGCTCCTGTCATTTCTCCAGCTTGCGCTTAAGCTATATTTTCTATCAAAGGCGTAGTTTGCGTTGGCGTAATAAGAAATAAATCTGTTTCTCGGGACCGACTCGATCTCTCCAAAAAATGAATTGGCTTCTAAAACAGAACGGCTAGGGTTGTTCACCTGGGCTAGTATTGGATTTCTGATACCAGGGTTAACCAGGCTAAGGTAATCGAGCATAGCATACGATTGCAGATCAATATTATAACCATATACAGTGCTGCTGTTGCTGATCGTTCTTTGCTCCTGTACTTCCTGTCCGATAAGTGCGGAGAGTTGATGTTGTTTATTTTTCCAATCGGCAGTATAGTCCAGCTGGTTTCTAAACACCCAGTTTTGCTGGGTGGCGTTGCTTACGCTGTACTGCCCGCCTGCATTAGGCAGGTTATACGTGACGGTACCATTACTATTGGCTACCGCAAAATTGAGAATATTGATTCTTTGGTTGTAATTGGTCCTATCGTAATATTGCTGCATTCGATTACTACCATGCACGTAGCCATAAACTCCTTCAAAACGTAATCCTTTTACAATATCAACAGTAAGGCCGGAATTAAAGCGACCGGTAAAATTTTTACGATTTCTGAAACCGGTATTCGCGTCATCGATGGGGTTGTAGTTAAGTCCTATTTTTCCCTTATTTTCTATGGTGGGCCGTTGTTCTTCACTTAACAAGCCTAGATAAGACATATCAATCGGGTTACCAGCGGAGTTTTTAAACAATTGGTATGGAACAAAGCGATTATCGGGTGACACCCAATTTGTCGATGAAGCGGTTTGATAACTGAGGTCGGCGATGACGTAAAGACGTATACGTTTGGTAAATGAGAAATCCTGACGGGTATTAAATTTAAAAGTCTGGTCTTTACTTCCGGGTGTTGAACTACGGTTATTGGTATAAGCAGCAGAGTTATAAAAATTATGTTTGTCGCCTCCGCCGCTAATCGAAATGGTATGATTGGTAAGCATGGCATTACGATAAAAAATATCACCCATTTGGTCTAAATTGCTTATACGCGACAGACTATCCAGTTTAGCATTTCCCTGAGCCTGGGTTAACACCCCCCGTTCCATATCATACATAATCTGCCGGTCCGGCGAGATACCAGAAAAAGTACCCATATAAGGGTTATAGTTAGTTGCTATACTATAAGGCCAGTAAACGGGATCAAAAGTTTCTCTTGAAGCCTGAATGTACTGTGCACTGTTCAATACGGGGAAATATTTATAATCAGGCTTGCCCTGAAAATTTACAAAACCATCGTAACTGATTTTAATACTTCCGGTTTTCCCCCGTTTAGTAGTGATTACAATAACACCATTGGATGCTCTGGCTCCCCAAATGGCTGTAGAATTGGCATCTTTCAGTACCGTAATATCATCAATATCCTGTGGGTTTACGGAGTTAATATTGGCCATATCCATGGCAATACCATCTACTACCACCAATGGGTTTCTATTGGCATTGATGGTAGTGACTCCTCTTATTAGAAACGGGTTGTTACTGGCACTGGGCGAATTGTTAACGACCAGACCGGGTACCAGACCGTCTAATCGCTGTAGCACATTCATAGAAAAACTTCTTTCAGCTATGATCTTCATATCTGGATTGATACTTGACCCAGGACTTAAAGATTTGGCAATTTTTTGGTAACCGGTATTCACCACCACTTCTTGTATTTGGTTTTTAGCAGGGTGCAAGGTAATGGTACCCATATTTGCGGCTGCTGTAGCACTAAAAGTTTCATAACCTATGTACGAAATGTACAAGATTGCTTTTTGATTTACATTTTTAAGCACAAACTTTCCATTTGCGTCTGTTTGAGCAGCTACTTTTGTACCCTTGGTGGTTATCTCAAAGTTGGTTGTCTTTTTGTCTTCTGTATATTCCTCTACAACAATGGCAACAGAAGCACCCTCCAATGGTTTTCCATTTTCATCTACCACCCGTCCTTTCACTTCTGTTTCCTGAGTGGTCAAATGAGCAGAGGTTTTCCTGGCAGCCTCTATCACCACTATTTTCCCATCGATGGAATAGGTAAGGTTGGCTAGTTCACAAAGGCTTTTAAGGGCTTCTTCGAGGCTCGCGTTTTTTAATTTAAGGTCTATAAGACCAACACTTTTGTTAAGCGAATTATGGAATAAAAAATCGTAACCGGTTTGCCGCCTTATTTTTTTCAGGATGTTTTCAATGCTTGATTTTTGCTCATTCAGGTTAATGCGCTGCCCATAGGTAAAGGCACTTAGCTGCATAAATGTTATTAAAAGCAGAGCAACGGTTAGCCGCATAACGGCTAATTTATGTCTATAAATTTTATACATTTGTTTAGTTTTTGGTTAGTGCATGGTGTTACAGGGTTTGAAGATTTACACCTTGCATTTTAAGTTGATTATATAATGAGCTAAGCCAAACTCAAAATCAGAGGTGTTTCGGCACTTCTGATTAATTTTTCCAAGGGCTTTTATCAGGTCTGTTTTTCTACTATAATTTTCCTCCCTTCTATTTTAAAGTGTATTTTTCCTGCGCGTTGTATACGATTAAGGACCTCCGAAAGTTTACTTTTTCTGGAAATCCAGCCAGCTAATTCAACCTGATCTGTTGCTGCGTTTTCGCTGTATTCAATTTGTACATCATACCATCTGGCAATTTTTTGCATCATTTCCTTGAAGTTTTCCCCTTTAAAAACAAAGTCGCCATTTTTCCAGGCCATCGTATGTTCTGTATCAGCATGGTGTATACTTAAGTTTTTATCTTTTAGGATGGCTTGCTGTCCGGGAAGCAACATGTTGTGATTAATTTTTATCCTTCCTTCCAGCAAGGTGGTTTTTGAAAGCATATCATCAGGGTAACTACTAATGTTAAAATGAGTACCCAACACTTCTACTACCTGCGCTTTACTTTGTACAATAAAGGGATGAGCCTTATCCTTTGCCACTTCAAAATATGCTTCTCCCTCTAGGTCAACTATTCGTTTGCCCTTATTACTCAGTACCGGATAATAGATTAACTTGGTAGCGGCATTGAGCCAAACCTCCGTACCATCCGGCAATTGTACCTGATAAGTTCCCCCACGTGGGGTTTGTAAAGTAACAGGCTGGTTGATTAACTCGGGTTCATCAAGCAGTTTGGAACCATCATTGTAAGTCAATTGGCCTTTAAGCACTTTCACCCCTGTTTTATCCTTACTTAAATCTATTTTGCGGCCATCTGCCAGCACAATCCAGGCTTTATTAGAACCAGGCTCTATATCGTTAACTGTTTCTTCTGTGACGTGCTTATTCACTGATTGATACCTGTAAAAATAGAGGCTAATCCCAATGGCCAGTACTAAAATGGCAGCAATGGATCGGATTACAAAACGTAGGTTGTACAGCTTAACAGGCTTTTTTCTGGCATGCTGTAGCCTGTTCCAGATCCTATCTAAGCTCTCATCTATTTGCTCTTGTGTTAAATGTACAGGAGTCTGGCGCCAATTAAGATACCATTCTTCCAATAAGGCCAGTTCTTCTGCTGTACAATTTCCCTTATCAAATTTTTCGAGCAGTGCTTTTACCTGATATTTGTCCATTTCTTAACTAGGGTTATTTATGCTATAGACCCTTAACTAAAAGTCTGCAGGTAGGTGGATTGAAAAAAAATATTCACAACAACATAAAAAGCCCTTATAGTAACTTTAATTGAGGAATTGTAGTGGGTAGGAAAGGGGAGTTTAATTTCAACTATGAAATAATCGGTAGTATTAATACCGCATTAACAACATCAGATAGGCAATGAGTCCAAGTTTGTTTCTTAAGATTTTTAAGGCATTACTAACTTGTTTTGACACTGTTTGTTCTGAAATGTGCAATTGCCCGGCTATTTCCTTGTGGGATAGATGCTGTTTACGGCTAAGTTCGAAAATTTCACGCATTTTCGCCGGGAGTGCCGCGATCTCTGCTTCTATCATCTCCATCATCTGGTTTTCCCTGACACGATGGTCTGCCATATTGCCTGCTTGTTCTGCAACTTCATGAAACGAAGCAATATAAGCCGATTCAATATCTTTATGAGCCAGCAATTTAAAAATACGATTACGTACGGCAGTGTATAAGTAGCCCATAAGGTTGCTTTTGAGCTCGAAGGTTTCGCGATTGTTCCAAAGCGTGGCAAAAAGATCATGTATAATATCTTCCGCCTCCGCTTCGCTTCTGAGCTTTTTAAGGGCATGTACATAGAGCAGCTGCTTGTACCGATCGTAAATTTGAGCGAAAGCAGTACGATTACCTTGTTTCAATAAAGCAACAAGTTCTTGATCAGAAAGGCAGGTGTATGTAAACATTTAAAACTTTAATTTATGATAATCAAAATCTTTGGTGTTATAGCAAGTTTGAAGTTAGTGTAGGTTAAAATTATATAAAAGAAATCAATAATAGTGGAAATTTATTAAACTTTCGCAATATAATTTCGAAAATACTTGTTATTTCATCTTTAAGATCATTTGGCTTATTAAATAATCTGATAAGAAATTAGGCTTATTGACTAATGTACTTTAACACGCTTTACATGAGATTGTTGTGTATTTCTACTGCTATGACCGCTTTGGTCTTTTGGATATTATAGCTTTTTCTTTTTTCCTTACTCCATGTCCCAAACTACTAACCTGTCAACATAGACCAGCTCTGACAGTACGCTGAGCATTGGCAGTTAAATCTTAAAAAAAGAGAGATAGAGTTGTAAAAATGCCGTCACAGATGAAACGACGAATGTGATTATTCCAGATCTGTGTAGAATCCAACCGATAATACCAAACAGCCATTCATTGTGACTGATTCATAGTTCTAATGGACTTGTCGGGTTAAATTACCGCCATATTCTTAAAACCGACGGATATCAAATAAAAAAATCCAGACGGTATACATGTTGTCTGGATTTTTTTTTATGCTCCCTGTACGCAGGTTATGGAAGCATAGTATGAAGTTCTTTCGTAATCGTATCAATATCTTGCTGTTCGATTTCCAAATCACCTGCTCTTGCATTGCTTATAGTCTGTGATGCATTACGCGCGCCTGCCAGTGCGATAGTGATTCCGGGCTGGGCTACTGTCCAGCCTAATACCAGTTGTCCGAGGGTCACATCGTATTTATCTGCAATAGGTTCTATTGTTTTCAGAAATGCATTTGTTCTGGCAATACTGTCATCTGTAAAAGATGGAAGATTAGCACGGTGGTCTCCTGCTCCGAATTGTTGTCCGGGTTTCATTTTTCCGGTAAGGAGTCCTCTTTCCATCGGACTGTAGGCAAGTATTCCGATATCGTTAGCGATACAGTAAGGCACAGTTTCTTTTTCTATACCTCTGTTGACCATAGAGTAAGGAATCTGATTGGATATAACGGGACATACAGAAGCAGCTCTTGCTATCTGCTCTTTATCATAATTACATACTCCTGCATATCGTATTTTACCTTGTTCTATAAGTCGGGCTACGGCCTCAAAAGTTTCTTCAATTGCTGTGGTCTTGTCATTCCAGTGAATCTGGTAAAGATCAATATAATCTGTTCCCAGTCTCTTTAGTGACTGCTCACATTCGTATATTACGCTGTCCTTAGCTGCGTATTTATAGATTGTAATATCCTGTCCCTGATTGTTTTTACTGGGACCTACAAGATCACCCTGATCCGTATCCCAGCGCATGCCGAACTTAGTCAGAATCTGAATCTTGTCGCGCGACAATCCCTTAATAGCTTCACCAACAATCTCTTCACTTGTGCCCTGCCCATAGATAGGCGCAGTATCTATAGAGGTCATTCCTTCTTCCAAGCCAGCTTGTATCGCTTTTATAGCCTCATTACGATCTGTACTTCCCCACATCCATCCTCCGGCAGCCCATGCGCCAAAAGTAATAATCGATAGTTGAAGATCGCTTTTTCCGATTTTCCGATATTTCATAGCGTTCGTTTTTTACTTTCCCTAAAAGTAACAGTCCTTTTCTCAAATTAAAAGTGAGTCTTGTTATTATGAGCTTAATTTGACTATATTTAGCCAAACTATGATTTTGAAATGATGAACCGAATTATTTTGATTCTTCCTGTTTTGTTTGTACTATTTTCCTGTCAATCAACTGAAAAGAAGAATGATCCTGCCCAGGATTCTGTAAGGAGCATTCAGCTGGATGCGCAGCAGGCCAGACGTATTCTGGACCTTCCTCTCCATTGTCTCACTACAGAATATCCGAATAAACTCGGACAGGTGATCGGTAGTGCACAGGACCTCAAAACACCCAAACAATTGAGACCTGTCTTCTATGGCTGTTTTGACTGGCATTCTTCTGTGCATGGGTATTGGTCTATTATCAAAATCTTGAAAATATATCCTGATCTGGATAAAGATGGTCATATTCGTCAGTTGCTGAATCAACATATTACTCCTGAAAATGTACAGGTAGAACTGGCTTTTTTTCAGGATAAAAATAACCTTGGCTTTGAGCGTACATATGGCTGGGCCTGGTTATTCAAACTGCAGGAAGAACTGTTGAGCTGGAACGATAAGGATGCCCTGCAGTGGGCAAAGAACCTGCAACCGTTAGTGGATATACTGGTAGATCGATATACAGCTTATCTACCTAAATTAGTCTACCCTATACGGTCGGGGCAACACGATAATTCTGCATTTGGTTTTTCGCTTTCACTGGATTATGCGAGAGCTGTTGGTAATAAAGAATTTGAAAATGTATTAGCCGGGCATGCGAAGCGCTTATATACTCAGGACAAGAATTGTGATCTGGCCTATGAACCAAGCGGATCTGATTTTCTGTCTCCCTGTCTGGAAGAGGCGTTTGTCATGAGTAAAATATTGCCGCAGGCAGCGTATAAAACCTGGTTAAAGTCTTTTATGCCACAATTGTTTGAAGCAGACTTCTCACTAAAACCGGCGGTCGTGAAAGATCGCACAGACGGCAAACTGGTTCATCTGGATGGTCTGAATTTCAGCCGTGCTAATTGTCTTAATGGTATTGCAAAGGCATTGCCTGAGCTGCATCATCTCAAAAGGGTAGGGCATGAGCACCTGGCTTTCTCGCTGCCTAATATTTCAAATGATGATTATATGGGCAGTCACTGGTTAGGCACATTCGCGCTCTATGCTATAGCACATCAGGATTAGGGAAGAGATAGGGAAGTCCCGATTTTGTATTTAACTATAAAAGCGCGGAAAGCAGCTGTATCTGTACGCAATATGTGTGAGCATGACAGCATTTGCTACATGTCCACGCATCTGTTTCATAGAATTTGACTTCTTTCGTCTCTAATGTAACTACCAATATGCCTGAAGTATACCCTAACATTACTGATCTTTTGCTTTGCTCAACATTGGTATGACTTACAGATGCAGTCGGTATACTCTATTTATTAATAGGTATCAGTACATTATTTTCCAGACGGAGTGCTGAAATAGTGATAGAGGTAAATCCATCCTCTTTGGAGACTATTCTGGAGAGATCCAATCCTCTTAGCGAAAATGCATGTAATAAGGCCGTACGGAAAGCACCTCTGGAACCCGGTCGGCCATGTTCCTGTAAATCCTGATTATTGACTTCTATTAATTCCTGAACGCTGTACTTTTGAAAGATTTCCAAAAAATCCTGATAAAGTTGAATCGGTGTTGACATACCATTTAAAATTAAAAAACGTTTAACCATAAATCGTATTCAGAACCTGGGTTTAAAATAAGTCGTGATTGACGTTTATTTTGGCAGACACCCGTATTATTTTACCACCGTGGTGACTCCACTCGGTTGGTATTGTTTCGAACAATTCTGAATACTCTACCAAAATTATAGACTTTATTTTAATAATCCAAATTTTTATTCATTAATATTTTCGGACCTGTTTGTTAATCTGCTTTTCGACAAAAGAGCAGGTCGGACAGAATCGGGTAGAAAGGTGTATATCCGATATCAAAAAATGCCTTTTTGATATAAAAAAATCAATTATTTTAAACAAAAACGTGGATTTGTTGTTTATTGAATATCTGGCATATGCCTAAACTTCTCACCTATGTATTTGCTCAAAATCGTATTTGGGCTTCAAAAAAATAAAAAATAAAATGAGTAAAACTATCATAGTTTCTAACAGACTTCCTATAAAAATAGAACGTACCAATCAGGGACTTAATTTCATGCCCAGCGAAGGAGGATTGGCCACAGGCTTAGGATCTATCTACAATACCGGAGGAAATATCTGGATAGGCTGGCCAGGTATCATTCCTGAAAATGAAACCGAGGAAAAGGAGATCAGAGCAAAATTAGAGACATTGAACCTTGTTCCTGTATTTCTTGATCAGGAGGAACTGGAAGGCTTTTATGAAGGTTTTTCAAATGAAGTTTTATGGCCGATTTGTCATTACCGCCCCAGTTACGCAGTATATGATGAAGCCAACTGGCAAACTTATCTGAATGTCAATCTCAAATTTTCAGATATTATCAAAAGTTACATGCAGGAAAATGATGAGATCTGGATACATGATTATCAGCTGATGTTGCTTCCAAGCCAGATAAGGGCTTTTAAAAACGAAATTTCTATTGCCTATTTTCAACATATTCCTTTTCCCTCGCACGAGTTGTTTCGTCTGATCCCCTGGCGAAATGAATTGCTGAATGGTTTACTGGGAGCAGATCTGATCGGATTTCATACGTTTAATGATTCGCAATATTTTATTGATGCCTGTTCGCATATTCTTGGCACTAAAAATAAGAACAACAGTTTACAACACGGTGGAAGAACTGTATTTGTAGAGGCTTATCCTATGGGTATAGATAACAGTAAGTTTGAAAAGCTGGCCAAAGAAAGTAGTATACGGGAGCGGGCAGAGACGATCAGAGATAATTTCCGGCATCGCAAAATTATTCTGTCCGTAGACCGTCTGGATTATAGTAAAGGAATATTGGAACGTATTCACGCCTTTGAAAACCTGCTGAAGGAATATCCGGCGTACATGAAAGAGGTAGTATATTACATGCTGGTCGTTCCTTCCAGAGATCAGGTGCCTCAGTATAAGATGCTAAAGGATGAAGTGGACCGCTCTGTAGGAAGAGTGAATGCTACATACGGTACAGAGGACTGGATTCCTATTACATATTTTTATAATTCTTATCCTATTGAAGAGTTATCTGCATTGTATGTTTCTGCTGATGTATGTCTGGTGACTCCTATACGGGACGGTATGAATCTGGTCTGTAAGGAATATATTGCCAGTCATCCGGAGCAACATGGGGTATTGGTATTGAGCGAGATGGCAGGCGCTGCACAGGAACTTCCGGATGCCCTGATTGTGAATCCGAATGACGCCTATAGTGTCGCTCAAAGTCTGATGCAGGCATTGGAAATGACAGAAGAAGAACAATCTGAGCGAATGGAAGCTATGCTGGAAAATGTTCGTAAGTTTAATATTCATCATTGGGTGAATCAGTTTCTGGAGAGACTTCGGGAGATCAAAGATTTGCAGGATAAGGAATTGTCCCGAAAAGTAGGTGACAGAATCAAGGAACAGATGTGTAAGCGCTATCGGAGTGCAGATAAACGCCTTATTTTATTAGACTATGACGGTACGTTGGTAGGGTTTAATAAAGAAGCTGAAAAGGCGACTCCTACACGTGAACTTTATCAGATTCTGGAACAGATTCGTGAAGACCCGAAAAATCTGGTCGTTATTATCAGCGGTCGTAAACATCAGACTTTGCAAACATGGTTTCTGGACAGGGATATGATTCTGGTGGGCGAACACGGAGCCTGGTCTAATTATCCGGACGGGAAATGGAAGGCTAAGAAAGGTCTGTCTACTGTCTGGAAAGATATTATAAAGAGAACAATGGTTAAATATGCCGATCGTACACCAGGTGCATTTGTGGAAGAAAAGAATTACTCTCTGGCCTGGCATTACCGGAAGGTGCAGAAGGGACTCGGGCGCCTGCGTGCACAGGAACTGATGGACAGACTGCGGTATATTGTCCCTAATTACGGAGTGCAGTTATTGGATGGGGATGATGTGATCGAGGTGAAGAATCCGGAGGTTAATAAGGGACGGGTAGCATTGGAGATCTATAAGGATTTTGAACCCGGATTTGTATTGGCTATCGGTGATGATATGACCGATGAAGATATGTTTGATGCACTCCCGGAAGACACCTTTACGATCAAGGTAGGCAATAAAGCATCAGCCGCGCGTTATTATATTGAGGGACAGCCGGAGGTATTACCCTTGCTGAATGATATCATGAACTGCAAAAATATATAAAGAATGAATCAGAACAGACATGTTTACAATACAGGAATTATAGGTAACTGTGCTTTTATTGCACATATTAATAAGGATACCAATATAGACTGGCTATGTTGGCCTTCTTTTGAAAATTCATTTGTCTTCGGAAGATTACTTGATCGGGAAAAAGGAGGGGAGTTTTCGATTACACCCGCCACAGGATCTTTTGAAAGTGTACAGACTTATATAGAGAACACTAATATTTTACAGACCATCATTACCACAGAGGAAGGTACCTATCAGGTTACGGATTTTGCTCCCCGCTTTGAACAATATAACAGATATTACAAACCGTTGATGCTGATTCGGAAGGTGGAAGTGATATCTGGTCGTCCACGGGTGCGTATCAACTGTCAGCCGGTATATGACTATGGTAAAGGGATGTTTGAGCGCCACAGAGGAAGCAATCATGTCGAATTTACCAACGATCAGGAAAAAATAAGGCTGACTACGAATGTACCGATCAGTCATTTTTTTTCGGATCTGCCATTGCCACTCAATGAAACAAAGTATCTGGTGCTCACATATGGAAGTTCTCTGGAAGCACCGTTGATAAAGACTTCTGAAGATTTCTTTCATAATACGAAGCGCTACTGGCGCAATTGGATTAAGAAGGCTTCTATTCCTCATTTCTACCAGAAAGAAGTGATACGCTCTGCTTTGGCACTGAAAATACACCAGTATGAAGATACGGGTGCTATTATTGCGTCAAGCACAACCAGTCTGCCTGAGCATCCGGGTAGCGGACGCAATTGGGACTACAGATATTGCTGGTTGCGGGATAGTTATTATGTACTGAATGCGCTGGAATATATCGGGCATTTTGAAGAAATGGAAAAATATGCTTCCTATATCACAGGCATCACACAGTCTGATCAGGGGCGACTGCAGCCGCTTTATGGTATTTTAGGACAGCATACTCTGACAGAACATACGCTTGACTATTTAACCGGATATCAGGGTAATCAACCTGTACGCATCGGGAATCAGGCCTATGAACATATTCAGAATGATGTGTACGGCCAGGCGATTATTGCTTTGCTTCCCTTATTTACCGATCATCGGTTTACATATAAGGAGCGGGCAGGGGTAGGGTATTGGCTGGATTACTTTCTGCAACGTATCGAAAGGACCATTGATGAAAAAGATGCCGGAATATGGGAGTTTCGCAATTTTGAGAATCATCACTGTTACAGTAACCTTTTTCAGTGGGCCGGCAGTGCAGCGGCATTGAAGATTGCCAGACAGATCGGTGATCAGGATATTATGGCGCGTGCACAAAAAATGATGGCAAAAGCTGCAGAATATATTGAAAGCTGTTATGATGAGGAACGCATGGTATATACGAGCGCAAGAGGAAGTTCAAATCTCGATGCCAGCACATTGCAGCTTATTATGATGCATTATCTGCATCCGGACAGTGAACGTGCCAAAAAACATTTGGAAGGACTGGAAAAGGAACTGAAAACGGAAGAAGGGTTATTTTATCGCTATCTGCATAAGGATGATTTTGGAAAGCCTAAATCTACATTTCTGATCTGTGCCTTCTGGTATGTGGAAGCACTGGCCTGTGTGGGACGTATTGAGGAAGCTCAGGAAATTTTTGAGAATCTGATGAAATATGGTAATCATTTGATGCTGTTCAGTGAGGATATTGATGAAGAGGACGGGAGCCAGTGGGGCAACTTTCCGCAAGCTTACAGTCATGTAGGATTAATGAACGCTGCATATCGTATAGCCATCAAACTCGATGAGCCGTTATTCCTAAAATAGTATTTCTGGATATTTTGTCATTTGAGACTGTCAACATGTCTTATAGGAGAAAAAAAACTGCTTTTGGAATATTCCTTGATGTTGCTTTCCTGTAAATTGATAAAATAAAAATAAGTATATATGAATACAGAAAAAGGAAGCATTTCAATACACACGGAAAATATTTTCCCTGTCATTAAGAAGTTTTTATATTCAGATAATGAGATCTTTTTGCGTGAATTGGTATCCAATGCCGTAGACGCATCACAAAAGATCAAAAGATTAGCTTCCCTTGGACAGTATCAGGGTGAGATCGGTGATCTGACGGTCGATGTCAAATTTGATGAGACTGCAAAGACTATCACGATCTCCGATAAAGGTATCGGGATGACTGCCGAGGAAGTAAAGAAATACATTAACCAGATTGCTTTTTCAGGAGCAACTGAATTTATGGAAAAATTCAAAGAAGCTAATGATGCTAACGAAATCATTGGACGCTTTGGATTAGGATTTTATTCTGCATTTATGGTGGCAGATACTGTAGAAATACAGACGCTGTCGTATCAGGATGGTGCTGAGCCGGCTAAATGGGTATGCGACGGAAGTACTTCGTATGAAATCTCTGAGGGTACACGCACAGAAAGAGGAACAGATATTATCCTGCATGTTAATGATGAATCTGCAGAGTTTTTGAACAAGGCTCGTCTGCAGGAGATATTGGATAAATATTGCCGTTTCTTACCGGTTCCTATCCGTTTCGGTACGAAAACTTCTTCTGAAGCTGACGGAGAGGATGAAGAAGGTAAACCAAAATACAAATCTGTAGAGGTTGACAATATCATCAATAATACACACCCGGCATGGACAAAAGCACCTTCGGAATTAAAAGATGAAGATTATCTGGCTTTTTACCGTGAATTGTATCCGTATTCTATGGATGAACCCTTATTCTGGATTCATCTGAACGTAGATTATCCGTTCAATCTGACGGGTATCTTGTATTTCCCTAAAATCAAAAATGAACTGGAGATTCAGCGTAACAAAATCAAATTGTATTCGCGTCAGGTATTTATTACAGACGAGGTAAAAGATATTGTACCTGAATTTTTGATGTTACTGCATGGTGTGATTGACTCTCCTGATATTCCGTTGAACGTATCACGTTCTTTCCTGCAGGCTGATGGTAATGTGAAGAAAATTAATAATTACATTACAAAAAAGGTTGCGGATAAGCTGCAGGAAATATTCAAATCAGACCGTAAAGGTTTTGAAGAAAAGTGGAACGATATCGGTCTGTTTATCAAATATGGTATGTTGAGTGATGAGAAATTTGCGGAAAAAGCTGCCGATTTCTGCTTGTTGAAAAATACAGATAACGATCACTTTACCATCAAGGAATATTACGAAAAAGTAAAAGATATACAAGTAGATAAAGATGGTAACATCGTCTATCTCTATACGCATGATAAAGCTCAGCAAGATAGCTTTATCGCTGCTGCAAAACAAAAAGGCTATGATGTCCTTGTGATGGATGGCCCGCTGGACACGCACTTTGTTTCTTATCTGGAGCAAAAAGGCGGTGAAAAAGTACAATTGAAGCGTGTAGATGCAGATGTAATTGACAAACTGATCCAGAAAGATGAAAAGCAGGAATTGACACTGTCTGAAGAAGAAGCTAAACAGGCTACAGGTGTATTTGAAAAAGCGATCAGCCGTCAGGATATGAAAGTTGAAGTGGAAGCTATGTCTGCTGATGAAGCTCCTGTATCTGTCACACTGGATGAATTTATGCGCCGTATGAAAGATATGGCAAAGACAGGTGGAGGTATGGGCTTCTATGGTACACTGCCGGATAACTATAAAGTAACAGTAAATGGCAATCATCCTCTGATCAAACGTATCCTTACATCTCCTGAAGCAGAAGCTGAACAACTGGCTAAACAGGCCTTTGATCTGGCATTATTGTCAAGAGGATTGCTGACAGGAGCGGATCTGACTGCCTTTGTCAAAAGAAGCGTAGAATTGATATAATGTTTATTTAAAAATAATTGCTTAATCCTCATTATGATAGAAAATAATGAGGATTTTTTTTGTCAAAACATTTGGAGAGTATCGCTATTTATTCTACTTTTGTGACATCAAATCAGACGGTGGTTTTAGCTCAGTTGGTTAGAGCGCCTGATTGTGGTTCAGGAGGTCGTGGGTTCGAGCCCCATATTCCACCCAAAAGGCAGAGATAAATTCTCTGCCTTTTTTGTTATATGCGGTTTTTACTTTTCCGGGCTGTTTCAATATTAAAGGATCATGGATCATGCCGAAAAGTTGGGGGTTGGTCATTAAGCATATAATTTCATTACCCGATATAGAAAGAATTGCGTATCTCTCACACCCCGAAAGACACTTCTGAATGTTTTTAGTTTAGCATTGAAGGACTCTCTTGTCATCAGCTGTTTGACCGTGTTACCATTAGATAGTATTTCAGGATCGTAAGGAATACCGCTTTTTAGTGGACCGGGTAATCTTCTTACTTTCTTCATCCAGCACCTTACAACGGTATCTGATACGTAGTTCCTGAACAGCATCATAAGCAAGTTTCTGCCCATGAAACCGATCGATAACCCTTCTGGCATTCTTAAAACATCTGCGGATAGCCTTGGCCATATTGGGAGCCAAATCCATCGTTACTTCCCTAACTTTGTTTCTTAGTCTAAGTGGGATACGCTCCAATACAGCTATAATATCCTCTGCCTTTGTTCCGCTGATGGTGGCCAGTAAAGTCCCCTTTCTTCCTTTTGAGGCTTTACTGCTTACGATTGTATAGAGTTCTCCATTACTTAAACTGGTCTCATCGATACTGAGTTGCTCAGATATGTTTTCAGGAAATACAATCCAGCACTCAGCATGATGTTTCTGATCCCAATCGTGGAAGTCGCTAAGGTGGTTCTTATACTGTTCCTGAAGTTGTTTGCCATCCAACTGGAACAGAAGCCCCAAAAGATGAGCACTGATAGGATAGTTATCCAAATATTCCCTTTAAAAAAAGCCCGAATTCCGTAGTAAATCGAGCCCCTTCCCGTATAACAATCCAACCTCCGCTTAATATGAAGGGTAACTTTCTGTCCACGAATGGGGAAGTCTTTGATCCGGGTAACAGGCATAAAGCCCTTGGATTCCAGTTTACTGTTTTCATAACCTGAAGGAGCTATAGCAAAACTGTTCCATAATTTGTTCTGTATTTCTTTTTGAAAAATTGAGAATTATTTGGCGAGAGGGGGGGTAATTAACTGAAGGTAAGCGGAATTGTCGAGCAGGGTAGGTTTATTAGAAAGGATTTATTACATTGCGAATGTTAATTAAATTATAGTTATTCAGTATGAAAATACATGGAATATTCATAGGTATAGATAGATTTTTATCTCCAAGCATTAATTGGCTTAATTGTGCTAGACGAGATGCAGTAGCTTTATATTCCTTATTTTCTGATAACCTCGATGGAGATTTTCATCTGATGTACGATGAAAATGCCACAAGAAGTACAATTGAGAACGGGGTTAAACACTTATGGGATTGCTCGGAAGATGATATCGTAATATTTTCTTTTTCAGGTCATGGAACTTCAACACATGAACTTGTTACATATGATACAGATGTTAAAAATATACCTTCTACTACGGTTTCTTTAGATTTATTATCTGAATGGTTTAAAAAAATCCCAGCCAAACAGCTGATTTGTATTATTGATTGTTGTTTTTCCGGTGGAATGGGAGCGAAGGCATTAGAGGTAAATTATTCTTCAAGAGAGTTAAGATCTGGAGAAGAATTGTTAAGCCAATTTTCAGGTAGTGGTCGAGTAATTTTAACTGCTTCTAAAGCGACTGAACCTGCATGGGAAAACGGAAAACTAGGTCATGGTCTATTAACTTATCATCTATTGGAAGCATTGCAAGGAGCGGAAGAAGTAAGAAAGGATAATAAAATAGGAATCTTCCGGCTACTTGAATATGTGACTTCAAGTGTTAGAAATTCAGCTGGTGAATTGGGTACTGAGCAAAATCCGATGCTGCTGGGGCATATTACCGAAGAAATTAGTTTTCCCATATTCAAACCAGGAAATCTATATAATGAAGCTTTTCCTGAAAGAAACTTCTGCTTAGCAGAAGCAAATATAGACTCTTTGCTCGGATTTGGTTATCCACCTGGTATTTTAAATGCATGGAAGTCCAAAATACCGTCTTTAAATCAGTTGCAAATAGATGCTATAAACGATTTTGGTATTTTACAGGGTAAGCATCTTGTCGTATCGGCACCAACTTCTTCGGGAAAGACGATGGTTGGGGAACTTGCTGCTATTTATGGTATTACACAACGGAAAAGAGCTGTATTCTTACTTCCTTTGAAAGCTTTGGTTAATGATAAACTAAAACATTTTGAAGAAACCTATGCATCTTTTGATATCAAAACTATAAAAGCAACAGGAGAAAGTACAACAGATGATATTATACCTTTGATGAAAGGACAGTATGACATTTGTTTGATGACTTATGAAAAGTTTTCAGCAATAATTTTAGCAAATCCTTATATTCTTAATCAGATAGGTACTATAGTGGTTGATGAAGCTCAAATGATTGCAGACAAAAACAGAGGAGTAAATTTAGAGTTTATCCTTACTCTATTGAAGCTCAAACGAAGAGAGGGTATTGAACCTCAGATTATTGCATTATCCGCTGTTATAGGGAACTTAAATGGTTTAGAAAGATGGTTAGGAGGTCGTTTGCTATTAAGGGAAGAACGTCCTGTTCCTTTAAATGAAGGAATAATAAAATCAAATGGACATTTCAGATATATAGAATCCGACACAGAAGTAGAGAATACAACGAATTTCATTACGCCTGAGTTTAGGAAAAGAAGTAGTCAAGATATTATTATACCCTTGGTTAGGAAATTAGTTAGTGAAGGTAAGAATGTTATAGTTTTCCGCGAAACAAAATCTGAGGCACAGTCATGTGCTGTATATCTTGCGGCTAATCTTGATTTACCTGCTGCTTCTGAAGCTATCAGATTATTACCTAAGCGAGATCCATCAGTTGCTACTGAGAAACTTAGACAGGTTTTGAATGGTGGTATTTCTTTTCATATTTCTGATCTTGATCCTGAGGAAAGGGCTGTAGTAGAGGAGCAGTTCAGAGATAGAAATTCCGGATTAAAAGTAATTGTTGCGACGACTACACTTGCAATGGGAGTAAACACTCCTGCGGAAGCAGTTATTGTTGCAGGATTAAAACACCCGGGCGATATTCCATATTCTGTGTCTGAATACAAGAATATCATAGGTAGAGCAGGAAGGTTAGGTTTTTCTGAAAGAGGATATTCTTTTTTAATTGCTTTAACTTCCATAGAGGAATACTCGTTTTGGCAAAATTTTATTAGAGCCAAACCTGAAGATATGCAATCTAATTTTATCTCAAGCGATACAGATTGTAGAGCTTTAATTTTAAGAGTTCTTTCGGCTTCCAGATCTAAGCAAGGAATGACCGAAAATGAAATTATAGGATTTTTAGTTGAAAGTTTTGGAGCTTATCAGGAAAAAATTAAATATGATAAATGGGATTGGGATCAAGATACTATTGGTGATGCTTTGGAAAAATTGGAATATCATCAATTGATTGAAATAGACGCTAATGGATTTTTTCATACAACACCAATTGGTAAAATTGCAGGGGAATCAGGTATTGAGCTAGAATCTGTCATCCGTTTTGTTGATGTCTTGAGACAAACATTACCTAATCAGTTGTATGGTCCAAATTTAATAGGGATTGCTCAACTTGCTACTGAGTTAGAACAGATATATATGCCTATGAATAAAAAAGGGCAATACAGAGAGTATCAGACATGGGGGAATGCTGTTAATACACAAGGAATAGCAGGTAATATTCTTAATAGCTATTCAAAATATTCAAAGGATCAAATTGAATTAACATTAAAATTAAAAAAAACAATTGCATGCTTGCTCTGGATTACAGATAAAAATGCTAACGAAATTGAGAATATTTTAATGCAACATCATTTTAACAAATCAGCGGTAGGATCAATAAGATCGGTTGTATCTCGAACTTGTGATTTGCTACCTGTAGTTTCTTCAATAGTCCAAATTCTTTATCCAAGTGTTGATATTAGTGACACTGTATCTAAGCTACTGGTGAGGTTGGAAATGGGAGTTCCATCTTCAATCAGAGATCTGGCTGAAAAAGTAAAAAGGACATTGAATAGAGGGGATTATCTTGAACTCTCCAAGAATGGGATTAATAGTGTAGATGATTTTATGGAAGCAGATGAAGAAAAATTAGTGAACATTATTTCAAAAGAAAAAGTTGAAGAGGCAAAATATAATATCAAACAAAGTATTCAAATGCAATCAGAGATTATAACAATATCTGACATTCCATTGTATGAAGAATAAGGTCTACAGATAAAAAAGGATATTTAAAAAGTATCAATTTGAAACAAAAAGATATACTAGAATTTTGGCGGGATGTCGAAGTTTTCGATTTGCCGGATTTGCACAGTGAAGCAAAACTGCTGCGGGAAGGTGATGAATTGCCTTGGTTTCGGTCAGATCGGTTGGAAAAGAAATATTATAAGTGGCGTTATACCCTTATTTTTGGTAAGATTGATAAAAAGGTGGTCGTTAATCATCTCAATGGTTTGTTAAAAGTTGAGGATACGAACGATTGGGAAGAACCTGTAAAGGGATTTAGTTGTTTATCAGCCCTGATATTAGATGAAGATGGGAATCCAGAGTATGACAGTTATTTGACAGCAAGTTATATTTTTGGTCTCAGGGCTATAGAGAAAAAATTAAATCTTTCTACTGTTTCAGTTGCCTTAGAGAAAGCACAGGAAGATTTTCTGGAACGATATAACTTTGGATCTGTAGATGCTGAATGGGAAGAAATGCCAAAAGGAGATATAGTCACCTGGCAATACCTCGCTAATGAAATTGCTTACTTGAAAAAACTGAGTCTGTGGTGGAAAGAGGATATTAAAGTCTTCATTGTTGAAGAACATGTTCCGAAAGACAGTGAACCAAATACCAGTTTTCTGAATAGTTTTTATCTTGAAGATCTCAATCATCTAAATACTCTAAAAGAAAAGGAATTGGGAATAGCTCTGCAATCTTATTTATCCCTTAGTCCTTCTGTGGAAAAGCGTAAAGATATCATACAAAGTAAAGCTATGCTGTTCCACAGTATTAATCCGGGACAGATACCAGCCGGTCGATGGCTATCCGACGTAAAATATGGACTGTATTCTGCTCAGGTCGGAGCTGTAAACACTATTTTTTCTAATCTTAGTGGTCAGGAAGGTTTACAGGGAGTCAATGGTCCTCCGGGTACAGGCAAAACAACCCTGTTACTTGATGTTGTAGCGAATATTGTTGTTGAACGGGCAAAAATACTTTCTTCGTTAGGGTGTGACGATATATTTGAAAAAGGCTATTTCAAAATAGAAAAAGAATCAGGGTATGATCGTTATACTTATACTCTGAATAAAGGTTTGAGAAATGATTTTGGTATTGTAGTAGCAAGCAACAACAATGCTGCGGTAGAGAATATCAGTAAAGAGCTTCCAATGAGGCGTAAGATTGATAATGTATCATTTCCTGAAGCAGGCTATTTTTCAAGATGTTCGCAAGGCTTAATCAATGAAGAGAGTTGGGGAGTGCTGGCGGCAGCTTTAGGTAATGCTAAGAATAGAAATGCTTTCAGAAAAGCTTTCTGGTTATCTCAGGATGAAGTGGAGCAGATCGGGTTTAATGACTTGCTGTATAGTATTTATCGGGATCCGGAAAATGATACAACAGCTTTACACAGAGAATCATTTAGAAATAGAAATAAGATATTCAAGGATCTGCTGAAAGAATTTGATGAATTCAGACAAGTAGCCTCTTCGTTTCATAACCAACTTTCACAATATATCAAAAACAGACAAAAGGAAGAAGAAGCCACTAAGGAACTGAATAGTATTGAAAAAAAGCTGTCTAAACTGTATATGGCTAAAAAGGATATACAGGAAAGAGAAAATTTTACAACACAGGATGCAAACCGATTACAGTCCGTACTAACACTACATCTACAACGCAAACCTCCCTTTTTCTTTTTCCAGAAGCTGTTTTCAACTTCCCGATACAAAAAGTGGAATACCGAATCAGAAGAACTTCTGAATAAATTAAAGCCAGTTAGTGAAAGGTTAGAAAATATTCGTAAAGAACAGATCAGCAATAGGGATGAAATAAAAGGACTTACTACTAAACAAGAGAAATATAAAGAGGAATTAGCCAACATTACTCTGTTCTTTGTAGCATATAAAAAGCTAAGAGATATATTGATTCAAAAGTATGAGATTGAGGAGAAAAATCTATGTGATATAGATTTTCTGCGAAAGGATCTGCATGATATACAATTATTGAATCCCTATCATTCTTCTAAGATTGCAAAACTAAGAGGGAATATCTTTAATACAGCTTTACAATTGCATCGTGACGCCATTCTTGCGAATGCAAAGAGCATTCGGAATAATTTGACCGCATTTTTTGAGATGACCGGAGGATGGGCAAGACTTAATCCTGATATCGCTCAAAATCTCTGGGATACACTTTTCTTGTGTGTACCTGTCGTCTCTACAGCATTAGCCTCTGTCAGCAAGCTATTTCCTAATACAGAAAAAAAACAAATCGGATGGCTGCTTATAGATGAAGCAGGGCAGGCTACTCCCCAGTCCGTAGCCGGAATTATACACCGCTCGAAACGTTGTGTAATCGTTGGAGATCCGTTGCAGGTGGAGCCGGTAGTAACTATGCCTGAAAAACTGGTAACTAAATTACGAAATGAACATGACGTGGCTGTAGACTGGTCTCCTTACAAAGTCTCTGTACAGCAGTTGGCGGATCGGGTATCAGAGTCTGGAACATATATGAGAGTAGGAGGGTCTGACGAAAAGATATGGACAGGTTTTCCATTACGTACACACAGAAGATGTGATAATCCGATGTTCACGATTGCGAATCAGATCGCATACAGTAATCAAATGGTAAAAGCGGTCAACGAGAATTCAACAGATAAATTTATCGGAGCATCTACATGGTTTCATGTAGAAAACTCTTCTGTACCATACAATAAGCATATAATTCTGGAAGAAATTGACGTGTTGAAAGCCAAAATTGTTGAATTATTGCAAACAGGTTATAAGGACGAAATTTATGTAATATCTCCCTTCAAATCCATTGCAAATTTCTGTGAACAGGAATTCCGTTTTCAGAAAAAAATCTCTTGTGGTACAATACACAAGTTTCAGGGAAAAGAAGCAGATATTGTATTTCTTGTTTTGGGTAGTGACCCCAAGTCTCAGGGAGCAAGAAACTGGGCTTCACAAAAGCCCAATATGTTGAATGTAGCACTGACGAGAGCCAAAAAACGGTTTTATGTCATAGGAAACAGAAAACTCTGGGCATCCTGTGACTACTTTAGAGAGATGGCATCTGGTTTAGGATAAATAATAAAACTTAAATAAACACTTTTTTATGAAATCAAATTCAGGTCAGCAAACCTTAAAGCAGGTTACTGACAGTCTAGATAATATTTTGCAAAAAAGAAATGGTGGTGCAACCAATTTTAGAGGTATACACTTTCAGGTCTTGTATTCATGTTTTTTAGTACTACAAGAACTTAAAGCAGATTCTGAAATAAATTCTATTCAGTTAGAAGGTATTGAAGATATAGATGTACATACATCTCAGAAAATTAGAACTGATGCTGAGTACATACAGTTAAAGTCATCTATTAATAGCATGAATGCGAGAGATTTTTGGGGACTTGGTGTTCTTCAAAACTTTTTAGAGGTGTATAAATCAAATCCGAACAGTCGATTCAGATTGGTTTATAATATGCAAATAGCAAAGGGGAATTTGCATGATTTAGTAAATAGAGAAAAAGGAACAGTCCTTGATGAATTTTGGGTAAGCAAGCTGGAAAAGATATGTCAGGAAACGGATTTTGTTGATTTTGCAGATAAGTTGACATTTGAGCATCACTCTACAAATGAATTGTATACGAAGATACGGGCTTTATTGTATAAGGAATGGAAAGTGAATCAAGGAACCGAAATTCAGTTTTTGAATGCCTTATTTTATAATATTCTGATCTGGTCAAAAGACAGAGAAATTGTAAGTAAAGCAATGGTTCGTACATTATTTCAAAATGTAAGAGATTCATTTTCAAAATCACCTATAAATAAAGCTATTCAGAATAATTGGATATCAGAGATCTCTTACCAAAATAATGTACAACTGTCGGATGATTACTATGACGGTAAATCAGCGAGACCAATACATATTGCTCAGGGACTACCCGCACGAAGAAAAACATGGGAGAGATCCGTAGAAAAGGCATTACAGGACTCAGATATTGTTGTTATCAAATCTTCCAGTGGACAAGGGAAATCCACATTAGCATGGCAGGTAGGATATAATTTAAAAGCTCATCGTAGCATTTATCAGTTGAGTACTTGTAGAGATAAAGATGAAGCCAATTCAGTAGTAGAATTTTTAGAATCCAGAGTCTTTATCGGGGAAGTCCCCTTATTAATCATTGATGGATTGGATAGTTCAGTTGAAGCATGGTCAGATGTAACGGAAAGACTTAAGCAAGTACCTGTTAAAATTTTAATTACTACACGTCAGGAAGACTGGTTTAGATTTGGTGCGGATATTTCACGTATCAACCTATATTCAATCGATATTTCTTTATCAGCACAGGAGGCAAAAGATATTTTCGAACAATTTAAACGTAAAAAGAAAACTCATGCAGAGATTAAAGATTGGCAGCCTATCTGGGAGCAGGTAATGGATAAAGGGCTTCTGATTGAATATACGTACCTGCTTACAAAAGGACAAATGATTCATGAACGACTTGAAGTACAAATCAAATATTTACACGAATCAAAATCTTCAGGAGCTAAGATTGAAATTTTGAGAATGGTTTCTCTTGCAGACTGTTTAAATATTAAGCTGCAAACTGTTCGGCTTTTAAATTATATAAGAACCGAAATAGGATTTGAGCAGGATAGAGGATTGTTATTGAATGAGCTGGAAAAAGAATACTTTTTAAATTTTGATGGACAATATGTAGAGGGGCTTCATCCAGTACGATCAAATCATTTGAAAGATTTATTGCACAAACAATTGCCTCTTGAAGACTCTTTGTTCAATTTGCTGAAAATAATCGATGATAACTATAAGCATGACTTTTTTATTAATGCACCATTCCTACTCACAAATAATAAAGCCATTTTTTATAAAGGATTAGCAAATCTGCTGAGCGAAGGTGAAATATCTGATATGGTTTATGCACTGGATGGCATAATGCATGGAGAGCCTCAGCGTTATTGGTTATCTAATAGAGACTTATTTGATACCGCTTATAATATGGGTGGTATTGAAATGTTCTCAATTGCTACAGTCCCGTTCACTGAACTTAATACTTTATCTGAGCTTTCCGAGATATTGGGAGAGAAAGGAGGTGCTTTTCAACAGCTCGCTGAATTAAAGAGTAAATTACCAAAATATTCTTTTGAGAATGCAGATTTGTTACTATTCGCAAATGCTTTGAAAGATAAATTGGCAAAGCGTATATCGCCAGTAACATCTTATAAAAGATTGGGGTTTCTTTTCAAATGGTATAATGAATTGAAATTAGCATTAAAGCTACCTTTTGTTCAGACTAATATTGGTATAGATGATCTCATCAATATGGAAATTAAGGAAGCTAAAGAGTACATGTTATACTTTAACATGAGCAATCCGGCAGGGTTTAAAAAATTTACAAATGATAATAAGCGGCAAATAATAAGTTATTTGAAAGTTAGCACTAACTCGATTACCCTTGAAGAAAAGGATGGTGATATATTTATTGAATACTTGCTTTCTGGTAATGAAGTAGATAAAGGAAACGAGAATAGTGTATCCAGAATACAGGTTCTGTATGCTTTTCTTCCCTTTTATAAAAAATATTGCGCCGAAGCACTATTATTACCTTTCCCATCAGAAGAGCTGATCTCTGTTGTGAAGCATAATTTTATAAAGAACCTGACCCCAGAAGCTATTGGGGATAAATTTGACATCCATCTCAACGGTATATGGAGATCCATAATACAAAAGAATTATCAGGAAACGTCAGCCTATGAATGGCAAAAAAATATTCTTGAGGTACGTGAGATAGCTATTGATTGGGCGAAAGCTATTACCACATTGATTGATTCTCTACTGGAAGGGAATACTGTGAAAAAAGATCGGATCGTTCGTGTTGTTGACCAGATCAGAATCAAACTTGCCGATGCAATTGCTGTTAAAAAAACATATCCCAAATATGGAAAAAAATATTTCGAAGAAGGTAGCAATTCAAAGGAAGAGAATGTAATTGGTAATTGGTTTGCATCATTATCAAATATTAATAGCCAATTCTTAAATATCCTGCTTCCCAAAGAAGAACATGACCGGCATGTTGCACTGATTAATTTAAAGGCCGTTTATCTGGATTTAAAAGATATGCAGGAGGCTTTTAGAGAAGTAGAGAACAGAACTATTCCTTATTTTGATTCAGAAAAAGTATGTATAGAGGAAGAGAAATGTTTTGAACGGTTATATATTACCGTACAATATTATATTTCGCAAATCCCTTTAGAGAATAAAAGACCATTGCATGTTGCGAGAAAGGTTATAGAAGACTGGTGGTCTAAAGTAAAGAATGAGAAATTAGACAAACTAAAAGTAATATTAAATAGAGTAGAAGAAAACTTAGATTATGAATTTGTGTTTCCTGATAAACTAATAGAAACGGATACACTCACCTACGCCACATTCGGGATATTAAACTTTGATTTTTCGGATGAGACATCTATTTTTCAATTATCAATTAATTTGGCTGATCTGGCAGAACTAAGTATTGATTTCTATTCTATTATCAGTATAAATGATAATATAGCTTCTGTGGGAGGCAGATTTACAAAAAGTTACTTTGAAGCTTTTCGAGAAATGCTACTGGAAGGTACGCCTCTTAATTTAGATGGGTTACATCCGCTACCCGTCAATATTGATGCAAAAACAATTGAAACACTATCTGGAATTAATTTACCGGAGACTTCAATCCTTAATCAGAGTAAAGAGAATCAATACAATGCTTTATCTGAATTATGGAAGCTTTCTGAATGTAGAACAAAATTGAATAAGGAGTCCGAGCTGGAAATGGATTGGTTGAAAAGAGTAGAAGCAGAAAGTAAAGAAGTAATAAACAAAATAGTAAATGAACAAAATGATCAGCAAGATGATTTTAAAGGATTTATAGCAAAGGGCTTACAACAGGATTTTGCCTATACTATGAATGATATAATGAAGCAATTATTTAAAACATTAAAGAATTAAATAGCAAAACTGAAGAATATCCCGATTGATTCAGTTATACAAAGTTAATATAGAAGTGGTTCGATAAATTATGATTTAAATATAAAAGTATTGAAAAAACTATCTTTTTTATCAACATAATTATGAAAAATAAAGCTATCTGAAAGTTTAACAGCGGTTCGAATCCTGTCAGGGTAAGATAATAGTGAAATCGAATTATTTAGCTAAATATATTTTAATTGTTTGATTGTCACTTTTTTAAAATAAAAAAAAGTGATGGATGTTAATCCACCACTTAAAGTACCTAGGGCGGGAATCGAACCCGCACTCCCTTAACGGGAACAGGATTTTAAGTCCTGCGTGTCTACCAGTTCCACCACCTAGGCAGGTGATATTGTGGAGCGAAAGACGAGATTCGAACTCGCGACCCCAACCTTGGCAAGGTTGTGCTCTACCAACTGAGCTACTTTCGCTTGTTACGTTCCGAGCAGTAGCTCTTTCCGTTTTGGTGATGCAAATATAGAGAGAAAAACGGAATTGCAAAATTTATTTATCAAAAATATATAGCTTTTAATACTAATGTGCTCAATCTGTGTGAGATAATTTTTATGTATAAAAGTGCACTGGGACATGACAGACTCTGTTTTCCTTAATATCGGGTAAAACAGGCAGGACCCGATAGTCTGTAAGTTGTCAAGAGTGATACATTCCCGTCTATTAAAAGCAATCAAGTTGCTTTTAATAGACGGGAATGTTATTTTTGTGTGTTATTTAACGGATGCAGATATGGAAGTAATACAAAAAAATAAAAAATCTGAGGGAAAAAACTTCGCTACAGTACCGCAGTCGAAAAATAATAGTTTGGATGTATGCGAAGTTTGCGGATCTGTCAGACATGTAGTCTTTCAAAATTTTCTTTCCATTGTACCGCTGGAAATGATCAAATCCTGTCAGCGCGATACGCCATTCCACAGTACAAGAAAAGGTTTTTACAGCATGATCTTAATTACAAAAGGCAGAGCTACAGAAACTATCGCATATCAGACCTATACTTTTGAAGGAGGGACCTTATATTTTATCCCCGAAAATACCTTACATAAAATACAGCACTGGTCTGAGGATATTGAAGGGTATCATTGTAGTTTTGATTCGGAATACTTTTTATTGTGTCTGAAAAACCAGATCAAACTGATGGAATATCCCTTTTTTATTCCCGATAATGATCCTTTTGTCTGTCTTAAAGAGAATGAAATGGCGCAACTTGTACCTCTTTTTGATAAGCTAAAACATGAGTACACAAACCGACAAAATTACAACGATGATCTGCTTACGAGGCTTTATCTCAATGCGCTCTTGCTGGAGGTCGGACGTATGTATATTCAGCAATCTGCTGAAACAATCACGCATTCGAGGCAGGAGCAGCTGGTAAGTAAATTCAAACGGCTTGTGCATGCTCATTTTCTGACTTACAGACAGGTATCCGATTATGCAGATCTGCTTTTTGTTCATCCACATTATCTCAATGATATGGTGAGAGCGATTACCGGGCAGTCCGCAAGTAATTTTATCTATCAGCATTTGCTGGCCGAAGCCAAATCGCATCTGGTACAATCCGATGATACTATCGCACAGATCGCTGCCCGTCTCCGGTTTTCAGATCAGTCTTATTTCGGTCGTTTTTTCAGAAAGCATGCCGGAATGACACCTGCACAGTTTCGGCAACAGCATACACAGGCAATCTAAAATCTGTGTTTTGTACCATTTCTTCAGTGCTGTGTCTCTTTTAACAAATGACAGAGATCCTGAATTTTGTATTGTTGAATAAAAGAACAATTTTAAAATAAGGAGATCTGTTATGGAGATACAAGTAAATGAACTTTTCTTTTTGGTATTTGCAGCATTAGGCTATGTTATTCTGCAATCATTATTTATACTGGGCGTACGCATAGCAGCAAAAGGAGGAACGGAAGTTCTTCCCGATGGAAGGGATAAAGACAGTGAAATGATTTTATATCCTTTGTTTAAATACCTGAGCCGTGTACGACATGTAAAGGTATATTACAGTGGAGAACAATGGGATATATTGTTTGGGAAACTGCAGCAAAAGCTCAAAAATGAAACACTGGTAAATTCAGGAAATAGTCTGATCTATGATAACAGTTCCCCGGAATCAGAGGAGCGGATCAGACAGGGCTTGAAAGAGATCGATGAAAAGATTAGCATGGAGACTGATGGTAAGGGAGTAATTCGCTGCTACAAAACCGATGAAGAATATGTCGTGAATAAATACTTTCGTAAACCCGTTATTCAATGTCCGATCTGTATGGCATCCTATTGGAGTGTATTCGGATACTGGATACCCATGTTTTACTTTTTCGGATTTGAGATCTGGATAGTATATTTCGGGATTCTGAATATATGTGCTGTGTCCTGTGTCAATTGGTTATTGTGGATGCGTGGCAGCGCACACGAAGCCTTGATTATGAAAGGAAAATAGGAAATAGAAGGATTGGCAAACGGGTGGTGAATCCAATAAATCACTACCCGTTGTTATATTTAAGATAGATTTGTTTGACCTTATCCTGTTCTTCACCTCCTTTGCGGATCATTTGTTCTCTGTAGCCGGGTAAGTATATCTTCTTTTCTTCTCTTTTGTTTTTCAGGATATTGAGATATGCTATTTTACCGAATATCGTGTTGCGCAGACCCAGAAGTTTACAGGAGTAATTTCCGAGTAAGAAGTTATTGTAGTAAAGGTGTATTTCTTTCATCATCCTACGTCCTGTACGGGAGGGAGGAAAGAAAGCTTTTACGGGCTCTTCCTTCAGTGCCATGGCAAGTGCTTTTGAATCTTCATCTCCGTCTGCCTGTGTCATAGTCCAATAATAAAGTGCTTCTATAGCTTGTTCTTCAGTATCCGGCAAAAGATCGGTCGGAATACCTATAAGATAGCCAACATACTTCCAGAAGTGAAATAATCCCTTGACCTCATGTGCTGTCGGAGCATATCCCATTCGGCGTAAGCCAACGATAAAGACCAGCGAAAATCCCAAATTGGTCGCTAATAAATCCCATGTGTTGACAGGCATTCCCCACTTGTCTGCATTCCAATCGGTAGAACGCAGAATATTGACTCTGGAGAAAGAGTGAATAATACGGGTCAGGATAACATTTTGAAAACCTTTCCCGTCAGCATCAAAAGCACCTGCTCTGGTAATATTGACCCAGAAAGTCACGGTATCTGTCAATCGCTTTACAGCACCTTTTTTGAGCGCGCTTGTATAAATAAGTGGTTTGTTAATCGCAGAAGATTCATAACCACCCATAAGGCAATAATCGCGGAGGACAATAAGTGCACTGATCCCGGGACGCCTGCTGAGTTCGGTACCAACATGGAGTAAATCGTCATCAACCCAATCCGGGCGCCGTTCAAAGGAATCAAAAAATGATTTCAAAACGTGAGCATATGTGCCGGAATAATGCTGCCCATCTTTCAAAAAACGAAGTACCTCTTCATTCCCTTTTTTAAAGCCTTCATGCTGATGGAGCTGTTTGACAAGGTAATCACAGCTTTCATCCGTCTGGAAAAGCAAGGGGATATATTGATCAGCCTTTTCCAGAACCGGAGTGTATCCCAATTTATGTAAAAGTTCAATTCCGGCCCCCTTTGTCCAATAATGTTGAAAGGAAGATGTATTTACACGATATCGCTGCGGGGGTGCCTGCATAATCAATTATCTAATGTCCAGTTAACATAGTTCGCTTCAGCAGATAACAGACCGGCATTGTATACAAAATTCCAGTCTACATAGTCCATAGCACATGCTTCCGTATCGCTGCAACAAAAATGACGATTGATCAGAAACTGCATCCGGAATGATCCTTTATGGCTATTTTCATTCCATCGGAAGTTCTGTATACGGATCTGATCCAGTTGTGGTGCACCATCACGATCGGTTAACTGATCCACTATTCCTGACTTTAGTGCTTCCCAATTCTCTGAAGGTATATGAGTGATCAATTGCTGCGGATCCTCCTGTATGCTTCGCAGTTCGTTATTGCTGATCGTAATCTGTATCTCTAAATTTTGTCCGCTCATAGGCTAATGCTTCTTCTTTTTCCTGCCATCCCGGTAGCAGATGATCCAATTGATGTTCCTGCTCTTTTTTAGCGTTTTTCTGCAGTGACAATAATGCTCTGATCACAATATACGTAATATAATCTGCCGGCTGATCTGTCAGTGCTGTATCAAAAGTCAGGTTACAGCTTTGTTTATCTGTATTATACCAGTTACTGCGTAACTTACGTATCAGAATCTCACCAGTTAATAAATCAAGTTGTTCTTCCCAATGCCCCACCAATTGTATAATCAACTGAAGCAACAGACTTTTCTTCAGGCTGTCGATCCCCTTATTAGTCCATTGTCTGTCATAGGTGTTGAGATAAATACGAAATCCTTTGATATAAGGTTGTGAACAATTTTCCTGATGGTGCACAAAGTGAGGGATACCAAATATTTCAATTGGCTCAATAGTGTCTGCAGCATTGGATTTATGACCCTTCAAAAGTATAGCGCGATGTGTTCGGATATAGCTTTTTACGAATGCTTCATCGGCATGGGCTGGTACCTGCAGTCGAACAAATGTACCATCCTGCTCCAGCACCTTAAAGGTATCACGGACAGAAGGCACCCACTCATACCAGATCCCATCGATTTCGATTTTCATATGCAACTAAAATAAAGTATATCCGTGAATATTAAGTGATCCGACATACAAAAAATATAAAATCGTTACCTTTTATTGTATTAAACTTTTATTAAGTTTGTCTCTCAACGATTTGCAAACGATGTTTGACGGATAGTTGATATAACAATTAAAACAAATTACAGTTGTATGAAAAAGTATGTAGCTATGGCAGTTTTGCTCATGGGAACGGGGAGTACATTTGCACAATCCGCAAAAGCCATCAATCCTGATTTTATGGATAAAAGCGTCCGTCCTCAGGATGATTTTTACAGTTATGTAAATGGTAACTGGATGAAAACCGTAAAAATTCCTGCTGATAAAGCAAGATGGGGTTCATTCGAAGAATTGCGTGAAAACACAGATGAAGCAACCTTAAAAATTCTGAAAGAATCGCTGACTCAAAAATTTGAAAAAGGTTCAGACGGACAAAAAATTGCTGATCTCTACCGTTCGTATGTAGACTTCGATACACGTAATGCAAAAGGGATTGAGCCGATCAAATCTTATCTGGCTAAGATCGATGCCATTAAAAACTTCAATGATCTGTACAAATACCTGTTAGAGGTTGCGCCTGAAGGAGGCAATCCGTTTTTCGGAGCAAGCGTCTATGCACATATGAAAAACAGCAGTATGAATGCGATCTATCTGGGAGCAGCAAATCTGGGGCTTGGACGTTCTTATTATCAGAAAGTAGATGAAAAGAATAAACAAACGCTGGCCGATTATTCCGAATATATTTCCGCTTTAAACACTGCTGTCGGACAACGTACAAAAGATCTTAAAGGACCTAAAGTAGTTGCTTTTGAGAAAGAGATCGCTTCCCGTTTAAAAACTATTGAGGAATCCCGTGATGCGCAAAAACGCTATAACCCTGTTGCGGTAAAAGATCTGAATAAAATGGTGAAGAATATCGATATCGCCAAATACATCTCAGACTTAGGATTCAAAGCAGATACGGTTATCATATCCGAATTGAAATACTATCAGGAACTGGATCAGATCCTGAAACCTGAAAATCTTGCTCAGATCAAAGAAGTTCTTCGTTTTCATATTATGAATAATGCGGCCGGTTTATTGACAGCAGATCTGGATCAGTTATCTTTCAATTTCTGGGGTAAGAAATTAAACGGGCAACAGGAACAGCGTGCTTTAGACAAAAGAGGATTAGCGTTTGTGAATGCAAGAGTAGGGGATCTGTTAGGAAAAGTATATGTTAAAGACAATTTTCCTCCTCAGGCCAAAACTGCTGCTGAAGAGATGGTACAGTACCTGTTGAAATCTTTTGAAGTACACATCAAAAATCTGGCATGGATGTCTCCTGCTACAAAAGAAAAAGCATTAGAGAAACTTTCTAAATTTAATGTGAAGATCGGATATCCAAATAAATGGAAGGATTATTCGAAATTATCTATTGGGACTTCGCTGTTTGAAAATGCATTACATGTTAACAAATGGGCTTTTGAAGAGAATCGTGCAAAACAAGGTAAGCCTGTGGACAAATCAGAGTGGAGTATGACTCCTCAGACGGTCAATGCATACTACAGTCCGTTGTTTAACGAGATTGTATTCCCTGCTGCAATTCTTCAGTCCCCATTCTATGATTACAGAGCTGATGCAGCCATTAACTTTGGAGGAATAGGTGCTGTTATAGGCCATGAATTGTCCCACGGATTTGATGATTCAGGCGCACAATATGATGGTAACGGTAATCTCAATAACTGGTGGACTACAGAAGATAAAGAAAAGTTTGATGCTTCTGCGGATGCATTGGTTAAACAATTTGAAGCGTTCGAACCTGTTCCTGGTGTATTTGTTAATGGTCGTTTTACATTAGGGGAGAATATCGGAGATCTTGGTGGTGCATCTGTAGCATTTGATGCACTGAAAATGTATCTGAAAGATAAAGGTAATCCGGGATTGATTGATGGCTTTACACAGGAGCAGCGTTTCTTCCTGTCATGGGCAACAATCTGGAGAACAAAAACTACGGATCAGTATGTGATTAATCAGGTGAAAACAGATCCGCATTCGCCTGCTCAGTACCGTGCATTTGCACCTATTGTCAATATGGATGGTTTCCATGAAGCTTTCCAGACGAAAGAAGGAGACAAAATGTATGTGCCTCAGCAAAATAGAATTGTAATCTGGTAATTTCCGATTACATGCATTTAAGCATGGAATAATAAAGGGTTTCTGAAGAATGTGTACTCTTCAGAAACCCTTTATTATTTTTCCTGCATAATTTTTCCATCTACATAATACCATGTGTTATTAAATTTCTTAAAAGTTGATTTTTCATAGTGTATCTGAATGGCGGATTGCGGATCCATGTAATGGGCTTTAAACTCTACTGTTTGCGGAGTCACATGAATAATTTCTAGGTGCATCCACTTGTTTTCATGAGCCCATTGTCTGATATCTTTTTTTTGTTGAAAACGTCGCGTAGAAGGATGGAAACTATCGTATATAAAATCAATCAATCCTAAGTAGAATGCTGCATATCTTGCCCGCATCAATTTTTCTGCAGAAGTAGCTGCCTGAAGGTTTTCATGTATATTCTGACAACAATTCAGGTAGTCTTGGCCACTACCACAGGGACATTTTTGAACCATATTAGTTTTTTTTAAAGCTAATATAAATACATTCTTTAAGACGGTTGCAGATTTGTATCTGACTAAGGTATAAATAACTGTTTCAGGGCATAATAAATAAGTTAAAATGTACTTTCATTTTTATTTTTATACCGTAATGTCATGTTAGTATCACAACGTCTTTTTGTATAAACTATAATGTGTACTTTTACGTTATAGATAAAATTGCTAAATAGAATTAACCCTGTTATGACTTCAGTAAAAAATGAACTGGTAGGGAGTTGGAAGCTCCTTTCATATATAGAATTACCCATTGATGGATCCGATTCGTTATTTCCTGTCGGGAAAAATCCGGAAGGAATATTGATGTATAGTCCGGATGGCTTTATGTCCGTACAGATTATGGCTCAGGATCGCCCGCCTCTTGTTTCCGGCGACCGTTTTGCGGCGACACAGGAAGAGTCACTGGCTGTTATCAATACGTTTATTGCTTTTAGCGGAGCCTACCAGATTCTGGAAAACAGAGTGGTTTCTTATCAGATCAAAACTTCTTTATTTCCGAATTGGGCAGGACAGACACAGGAGCGAATCTTTGATTTTGAAGGAGATGTACTGTACCTGAAATCCACAGAACCCATTCTTTCGAACGGTGTGATGGTCAATTCATATATGACCTGGCAGAAGCACAAGAAAGCGCAATATAAAGAAGCGCAGTTAGAGAGACAAACAGATTATTAGGTTACGGATAACTCAAATAAAAAAGGGTTCAAAATCTAAATTTTGAACCCTTTTTCTATGTAATGCTATAGTCTTAATTAAACCAGGCCAGTACTTCATCCTTCGCAGGCATACTGATTTCCAGTTTCATTTTTTTACGCATTCCTCCAAGATCGTTGAATACCTTATTCGGATTTGCTTCTTTCAATGCCGGAATAGTTGTAAAACCCATTTTCTGTAATACAGGTACCCATTCGGCCGGTATGCCTAATGCTGTGTAATCCTCTGTAGAAGCTACTTTCGTTACTTTTTCAGGGCGCATTTGCGGGAAGAATAACACATCTTGTATAGATGCCTGATTTGTCATCAGCATCGCCAGACGGTCAATACCTATACCGATACCTGCTGTAGGAGGCATTCCATATTCTAATGAACGTACAAAATCATAATCGATAAACATCGCTTCATCATCACCACGTTCCATTAATTTAAGCTGATCTTCAAAACGCTCCAGCTGATCAATCGGATCATTCAGCTCAGAGTAAGCATTTGCTACTTCCTTACCGTTTACCATTAATTCAAAGCGCTCTACTAATCCGGCTTTCTCGCGGTGTTTTTTAGTCAGCGGAGACATCTCTTTCGGATAGTCTGTGATAAAAGTCGGCTGTATGTAGTTACCCTCACACTTCTCTCCGAATATCTCATCGATCAGCTTACCTTTACCCATTGCTTCGGTTGTCGGGATGTGCAATTGTTTACATACCTCTCTCAGGCCCACTTCATCCATTTCACTGACATCAAATCCTGTATATTCTTTGATGGAATCGTAAATAGAAATACGTTTGTAAGGCGGAGCAAAATTGATTTGATTTTCTCCTACCTGTACAGAGGTAGTTCCGTTAGTGGCTAATGCTACTTTTTCAAGAAGTTTTTCAGTAGTTTCCATCATCCATACGTAGTCTTTGTAGGCTACATAAAATTCAAGTACGGTAAATTCTGGATTGTGGGTACGGTCCATGCCTTCATTTCTGAAGTTGCGGCTGAACTCATATACCCAGTCAAAACCACCTACTATAAGGCGTTTCAGATATAATTCGTTCGCAATACGCAAGTATAATGGAATATCTAAAGCATTATGATGCGTAATAAATGGTCTTGCTGCAGCACCACCCGGAATAGATTGCAATACCGGAGTATCTACTTCCAATGCTCCCTGCTCATTCAGGAAATCACGAATGGCCGTTTTTACTTTTGATACTTTTACAAAAGTATCTCTGACCTGCGGATTGACTACCAGATCCACATAACGCTGGCGGTAGCGGAATTCGGGATCAGTCACAGCATCGAACGTCTTACCATCGGCAGATTTTACTACCGGAAGCGGTTTCAATGATTTGGCTAATACGACAAATTCCTCTACATGAATACAGATGGCATCGGTCTGTGTAGTAAATACATAGCCTTTGATACCTATGATATCACCGATATCCAGTAATTTTTTGAAAACGGTGTTATAGAGTGTCTTATCTTCTCCGGGACAAATATCGTCACGTTTGAAATAGGCCTGAATACGACCGGTAGAATCCTGCAATTCGATAAAGGATGCATTGCCCATCACGCGTCTGGTCATCATACGACCGGCAATACTGACGGTCTTATAGTTCAGCTTGTCGCGGTCATAGTTTTCCAATATATCAGCTGCCGTCACATTGACATCGAATTCCTCGGCAGGATATGGGTCGATTCCCAAATCAATAAGCGCTTGAAGAGCTTGTCTACGTTGTTGTTCCTGTTCGGATAATACAGTACTCATTTATTTTCAATTATTAAGTTGCAAAAGTAGGAATTTTATAGGTAAAATGTATGCAGACATTTAAAATAGAAAAATGTAATCCGGCTGTAGCGAAAGCGGTTTGAAGACCGTTATATGCTAAAATATGTTTAAATCTTTAGTGCAGACTAAATGACGGTGGATTTCTAATGTATACAATAATTTGTAAATTGATGTTAAATTAGCAAAAACAATCTCCGCCATTTGTGAAACTACTTCGTAAATACACTGACCAAAAGGAGCCCATGAGCCTTCGTAAAGCTCTGGATGACTGTGGTATGGGGCGTGGAGAACGGGGTAAAGCATATGTGTACAAAAAGTATTATGGTTATTTGATGGCCATTGTTATTCGGTACATTAAGCATGAAATGGAATCTGAAGAGGTCGTAAATGAGTGTTTTGTAAAGGCCTTTTCGAAATTAGATTCTTTTAATCTCGATGTGGAGGAGGAGCGGTTGGAAAAATCGTTTCGTTCCTGGATAGCACGGATCGCTGTCAATCAATCTATAGACTTTTTGAGAAGTAAGAAGCAAATGTTGATGCTGGATGATGTGTCTGAATATGAGCTTGTCCCTCATGCTGTACATAATCATTCCTCACTGGAGGTTCAGGATATATTAAAATTGTTGGATGAATTACCGGATATTCAACGTACCATATTCAATATGTACGAAGTAGAAGGTTTTTCACATGATGAGATTGCGTCGCTGCTGAATATTCCGGACAGCACCTCACGTACTTATCTGACAAGAGCAAAGCAGAAGTTAAGAAAATTATATGTAGAGCAGTTCAATACTGCAGATCACAGAAGTTAAGAAATGGCAAAGGAGAATAAAAAAGAGTTAATTGATGACATAGCGGATAAGCTACGAGATTACGAATTGCCGTACCGGGAAGGTGCCTGGGAGAAATTTGCTTCTTTGGATAAGGGAAGGAAATCGCGCGTGCTCTGGCCTTACTGGAGTGCTGCCGCAGTGATTTTGGCTTTAGGTATTTCCTATATTACATATAATACAGGCGATCTGCAGGGGGATAATGCCGGTGTAAATACGATTGCCAAAAAAGAAAATACAACACAGCATGCAATGCCGGGTGCAGGACAAGACAGCCCTTCGGCTCCTGTTGAATCTTCAGATGCGAATGTAAATCAGGTTCATCCGAATATCACAAATTCTTCTTCAAAAGGGTTGGAAAATCGTCTTGCTTCACTTTCTGACCCTCAACAGCATACAACAACATATATTGCTGCAGATCAGTCTGCACGTGTAAGTGTGCCTTTTAACGAGTTGCGTACAGCAGCCCTGTCTGCAGATCCTATTCGTGCAAAAGAATCTGATCTTCCGGATAAAACCGGAACAGGTCTTTCCCGTTATAATGGTCTCTCCGGCATAAAAGCGGATGATGAGCCACAACCGGAGTCTAAATTCAGTCTGAGTGTCTTAGGTACAGATAATCAGCAACAGACATTAGCCAATCAGCAGATAAACAGACCTAAGGGTATGGGGCGTAAATGGGAACTCGGGGCTTTTGTATCTCCGGCCAGTGCAAGTAGTGAGGTGAGTATGGGTGGAGGACTTTCTGTTGCCTATAATCTGACTAAAAAACTAAGTGTAAGATCAGGAGTTGCTGTTCAAAACTATCAGATGGCTATGGCGCTTAATCCCGGTAAACCATCTTCAGCATCTCCGGCATATATGGATTCTCCTGTATCGAACAATGCTTATCTAATAGATATGTCAAGTGCACAGTCCAGATTGAATCCTAATTTTACTGCAGTATCCGGTTCAGTACTGACTCTGGATATACCTGTGGAAATGAAATATGCCATCACACGGAATCTGTATACCACGGCCGGAGTGTCTATGGTGTCCGTATTGCAACAAGAGCGTCTGAATCATTATGTAGAAAATATCAACGGAAATACTTTTGCGGGTAAAAATGCAAACGGAGTAGGAGCAGCCGAATCAAATAATATACAGGCAGTAAATAAAACGGTGAAATCTAACGAACAGAATGTCGGGACAAACGGATTTAACGGTTTTATCAATCTGTCTATAGGGCGTAAGTTGCCGATCAAAAAGACGTTTTCAATATCTGTTGAACCCTTTTACAGATTGCCACTGGGGCAATTTAAAAA
This sequence comes from Sphingobacterium spiritivorum ATCC 33861, assembly GCF_000143765.1. GTDB lineage: Bacteria > Bacteroidota > Bacteroidia > Sphingobacteriales > Sphingobacteriaceae > Sphingobacterium > Sphingobacterium spiritivorum. The sequence goes on from NZ_GL379770.1 coordinate 1,062,330, forward strand.
TTCTGACGTTAATTACTCCAATGGAGGTATTAAGGTCATTACGAATTTTTAGACTTCTGCAAACAACTTTTAGAGTTGGTCTATTCTGACCCAGCCCATACCTGCATTGATGGCACCCTGTACTCCCGGATCTCCATCTTCCAGTACAATACATTTTTGAGGATCTACCCCCAGCTGTTCGGCTGCAAGTAGAAACGGTGCGGGATCAGGCTTTCCTTTGGGCGTATCGCCTGCACAAACCAATGTTTCAAACCGGCCTTCCACATCTATTACCTTAAGGGTAATCTGTAAGGTCGATCTTGATCCTCCGGATACGATTCCTATTCTCTTGATTCCTTCATTAGCCAGCAGGTGCGCAAGCACATAATCTACAGGCTGGGTATTCTGAATAAAACGCTCAATAAAAATGGCAGACTTTCGTTTGGAGAATACTTCAAAATCAAAGGTCGTCTGATAGCGCCTTGCAATTTCTTTAGCTACAGCTACGGTAGGCCATCCGGCAGTTTCATCGATTAGATCGGTATTCAGATCTACACCATATTCTGCAGCAGCAGCTTTGTAGGAAAGTTTGTGTGCCAGCATGTTATCCGCCAGCGTACCGTCTACATCATAGAGTAAGGCTTCATATGGAGCAGTGATTTCCTGAAGTTTCTGCAGTTTACGTTGAGATTCGGAGGTCATAGTTGAAAAAATATTGAAAATTAAACAGCTACGGAAAATATTATGTGTTTCCGTAGCTGTTTTTATGATTTGAAAAATAGTGATTCGCTATGCTCTTCGGGAAGATTTTCTTCTCTCTTTTTCTTTAATGATGAGAGAAAGTTCACGTCCGGTCTGTCCTCCTACAGAAGTATTTTCCTGTGCACGGCGAAACAGATAAGGCATAACAGCTTTTACAGGGCCATACGGCATATATTTGGCTACATTGTATCCTGCAGCTGCAAGATTGAATGTCAGGTTGTCTGACATCCCCAATAGTTGAGCAAAGAAGATATGCGGATGTTGATGACTGATATTACGTTTGTTCATCTCTTCGGCCAGTAACAGACTGCTCGCTTCATTATGTGTACCTGCCATTAAGCCAATCTGCTCAATATTATCGAGACAGAATAAGATTGCTTTATTATAATCGATATCCGAAGCTTCTTTTGTGGGCTGTATCGGAGAAGGGTAGCCTTTTTGTGCTGCACGTTCTCTTTCAATTTCCATATATGCTCCGCGGACTGTTTTAGCTCCCAGGTAGAAACCTTGAGTGCGCGCATAGGCAAAGTCTGCTTTTAACGATGCTAATTTGTCATGTCTATACAGTTGGTAGGTGTTATATACAATAGGTTTTTCCTTATTGTACAATTCCATCATTTCTCTGGCGATATCGTCGATCACATCCTGTATCCAGGAGTGCTCTGCATCTACCAGTACTTTGATGTCTGCTTCATAACAGGCTTTACAGATACGATTGGTGCGATCCCACATTTTCTGATACTCGACTTTCTCCATATCGGACAGTTCCTTTTTCGCATTTACCTTTTCAAACAATTCGAATCTTCCTAATCCTGTAGGTTTGAATACTGAAAACGGAATATAGGGATTATTTTTAGCTGCGGCTACGGTCCGGAGAATCTCTTCACAGGTGTAATCAAAAACCTCTTCGGTATCTTCACCTTCTACAGAGTAGTCCAGTATCGTTCCTACACCATTTTCCCCTAATTGACGTATTGCAGGGGCACAACCCTGTATAGTCTCTCCACCACAAAATTGCTTGTAAATGGTGTTTTTGATAATGCCTTGTATCGGAAGGCCAATATTCAGCGAAAAATTAGTGATCGGAGTTCCGATTTTGATCAGGGTATTGCTAGCCACCATTTTAAACAACCAGTAGGCGCGGTCCAGATCTTTATCACTCTTACTTTTAAATGCTATTTCCGTATTATCAAAGGATAATTTACCGGGTGCAGCTGTGTTTGACATATTGTAGTTTTAATATGCTGACAAAATTAAACAATTGTTACTTAAAAGACCTAAACATTCCTGTTGGAATGCTGTTTTTTTAAATTATTTTTGTCTTATGCAAACGTTCAAATTAGAGGGAGAGTATATCGCTATGATTCAATTGCTGAAAGCAATGAATTGGGTAGAACATGGTGCGATGGCACAATGGGTTGTAACAGAGGGATATGTGAAATATAATGGTGAGGTGGATTTTCGTAAACGCCTCAAAGTGAGAGTCGGAGATATTGTTGAATTTGACGGACAGCAGGTAAAAGTAGTATAAAAAACGTATCTTAGCCTACAATAATTATAGACATGCACGTAATAAACAGCTTAGGGTATCAGGTCGTATTCGATGATACTTTAGCCTCCCTGAGAACTTTTCTAGCAGAGCGCGAATATTCAAAAATTCTGGTATTAGTAGACCGTAATACAAACGATCACTGCCTTCCTGTCCTTCAAATGGTCCTTAATGATGTGAAGGATTACGATATCATTGAAGTAGATCCGGGTGAAGAAAATAAAAACATTGATTTCTGTATTGGAGTATGGAAAACTATGCTTGATTTTGGTGCAGACCGTAAAAGTCTGATGATAAATCTTGGAGGAGGTGTGGTCACGGATATGGGTGGCTTTGCTGCTTCGACATTCAAAAGAGGATTAGACTTTATACAGATCCCAACTACGCTGCTGAGTCAGGTAGATGCATCGGTAGGAGGTAAGACGGGAATTGATCTGGATAATGTGAAAAATATTATCGGAACATTCACCCAGCCACAGGCGGTGTTTATCAATACTAATTTTCTTCAAACATTGGATAACAGACAGCTGAAATCCGGTTTTGCAGAGGTGATCAAACACGGTCTGATATTCGACAGAGAGTTGTACACTAATATCAAAGGGCTGACGGATGTACGCGGCATCAGTACTGATGTTATTTTCCGTTCTGTAGAAATCAAAAATGAGGTTATCACTCAGGATCCGACTGAAAAGGGACTTCGTAAGATTCTGAATTTCGGACATACCATCGGTCACGCAATTGAAGGTTTTTCGTTGTTTAATGATGACCAACCCCTGTTGCACGGCGAGGCTATTGCTATCGGAATGATATGTGAAGGATATCTTTCCCACAAATTAGCCGGTCTCAGTAAGGAAGAATTGGATGATCTGGTAGTTACATTCAGAAATCATTATCCTGACTATCGTATTTCGATTGAAAACTATGATGAGTTTATTGCACTGATGAAAAACGATAAGAAAAATGCCGGATCCAAAATAGGATTTGCTTTATTGACGGGTATAGGATCTTGTACTTATGATCATTATGTAGAAGAAGAACTGATTATAGAAAGTTTGGATTTTTACAGAGAACTAATTACATAGAAATATGAGAAAAATAATCACACTATTCATTATTTATGTTGCATGTGCGCATATTGCATTTGCACAATCCGGGGAAAAAAGAATTCTGATTTTTAGTAAGACAGCAGCCTTTCGTCACAAGAGCATTGAACACGGTGCAGACGTGTTGAAAGATCTTCTGGCAAAGAACCATATGCTTTCTGAACACAGTGAAGATGCAGGTGTTTTTTCAGATGATCAGTTAGCAAAGTATGATGCGGTATTGTTTTTAAGTACGACCGGAGATATCTTCAACGATAGTCAAAAGGAAGCTTTTCAAAAATTTATACGCTCGGGAAAAGGATTTGTCGGTATTCATGCGGCGAGCGATACAGAATACCACTGGCCGTGGTATGGTCAGATGGTAGGTGGCTATTTTGTGAGCCATCCGGCTGTACAGGAGGCATTGATCCATGTGCTTAATCGCAAACACCCCTCAACAAAGCATTTGCCTAAAGAATGGAAACATAAGGATGAGTGGTATGATTTCAGAGATATTCAGCCGGATAATAAGGTGTTGATGAAAGTAGATGAAACTTCTTATAAAGGTGGTAAAATGAACGGTAATCACCCGATAGCCTGGTACAAAGAATTTGAAGGTGGCCGTATATTTTACACCGGACTGGGGCATACAGAGGAAGCCTTTGATGAGCCCGACTTTCAGCAACATGTGCTGGGCGGATTGCGGTATGTGCTCAAGATAAAGTAATTTGTTAGATGTATTTCGCGACTTAGGACAATCGTGAAATACATCTGCTCTATTCTGGAGCAAGCGTCCGCTTGTTCCAATTCAAACATACTACTTCCGAATTAGATAAGTATTTTATTGATTATAGTTTAAACACAAGCACCGCTGCGCTAATGCTTGCGCTATAGGTGAAAGTTTATTTTGGTGCAAGCGGAGATGTGTGTCAGTATCCGCTTGGGACTATTATCCTATCTTCCGAAAGAACAGTTGAATTTTGCTCCCAGACTGTACCATATACCTGGCATAGGAACGGCTCCGGCTTGTATGTATGAGACATTAAAAATATTCTGTACATCTGCATAAAGACTGATTTTGTTCAGGCTGTAGGCTAACTTAAGATCCGACAGGAAATAGGATTTATAAGAAATACGTTCGTTAAAGCGATTGGATGTTGTCAATGACCATTTTCTGTGTTGTACTGTCAGATTTGCAATGGCCTGATGACGCAGACTTTCGATTGCGTATTTTGAATCTGTACCCGGTTCTTCCTTTTTGATTGAAGGGTGGAGGTAGTTGTATCCGATGTTAATGAAATACTTTATTATATCCTGATCATTTCCAATCTGATAGCGTAATGAGGTGTTCAAACCATTGACCTTATTGGTGCCAATATTGAAGGGTTGATAAGGTACGGTGCTGACTTCTCTTGTCCAGTCAATAAAATCGGCTATAGAGCGATAAAAATATCCTCCCTGAATAATAAGGTTATTGTTGATGTACTTTACTCCGGTCTCTACCTGATAGGCATTTTCCGAAGTCAGGTCAGGGTTTCCTATATTTCCGGGTTGTTTCAGATATAAATCTGTAAATGAAGGTATACGCTGGCTACTTCCTGCATTTAATACCAGTTTCCATCTGCTGTCCAGATCGTAGCCCAGGTCGATTCCCGGAAAGACCTGCCATCCATAGTCTGAATTGTAATTGACATAGGTGCCTACATTTATCATCAGATTTTGTATTGCTTCTGTTTTGAATTCTGCATAAGCACCTTGATTCTCTCTTTTATGTGTTCCTATATTAGAGCTGTTGATCCGTTCCCAGCGGGATTCTATTCCTAATCCGAAATCTCCGAATGAAGTCTGATAAACTCCGTTCAGCTCGGCTGTAAGCGCATTGTTAAAATGTTTACTTCGGGCTTTTGAAAAATCCTGACGATAATACCGGTAGTCATCTTCATTATAACGGTTACTTATACGGGGAGAGACAGAGAGTTTATCTGTAAGCTGATGTCTTGAAGATAGCGTTGCAAATGCTGTTTTTACACGTTCCTGAGATTCTTTATCTCCGGGTGCGGCATAGAATCCGTTTGCTCCAAATTTGTTGTCAATATAACCTGCAGACCAATTGATGTGATCAGCATCTCCGGGATTATATTCACCCTGATAATACAGTTTGTTATTCTCGGATGCTGTATTGTAGCGTTGTCCGTTTGATTTCTGATAATTGTAGAAGAAAAGATGATTGTGCTTTTCCTGGTGCCAGGCTCCTCCGATTTGTGTGCCTGCTCCATAGTATTTTTCTGATGTCTTCTCTTCATTATCTTTAAAAGAGCTTCCAGCATATACATGTGCCGAAATAAAACTTTCCTTAGGTTTTTTCGTGACGATATTGATTGCGCCCGTCAGGCTGTTGATGCCATATATTCTGGATGCCGGACCGCGAATAATTTCAATACGTTCTATGACATCTAAAGGAATTGGCAAATTGAGGGCATGATGAGCAGTCTGCGGATCAGCCATTTTTACGCCATTGACCAGTACCAGTGTTTGCTCAAAACTGCCGCCGTCAATACTGATATCTGCTTGTGAGCCGAAAGGTCCCCGCTGGCGTATATCTACACCGTTGACCGACTGCAGGATTTCATTTAAAGAATTTCCCGGTAATCTTTTTATTTCCTCACTGGTTACAATCTGGATATTTCGGCTTTGCCTGGCAAAAGGGATCTGTAATCTGTTTTCACTGATAATAATCTCGTTTAGTTTGGTTGTATCCTGACGAGTTTCAATCTCCTGGCTATTTAATGAGGCTTTTTGTCCGTATACAGCTATAGTACAGCCTAAAGAGAGGAGAATCAGTGTTGATTTTCGCATAATCATGTTAAAAATTTTGCCAAAGCTATAAAATTTAATAATGATCTGACACATTCCGGTATTTAAATCTCCTGATGACAGAAATGTTATTTCGATCAGGGCCATTCTTCCCGGCCCATGGGTGTCTGAGGGGATTGAGAAGGAATAATGCTCTCCGGTTGTGAATCTTTATTTTTTAATTTTCGAAGATCGGGTTGTCCGGCCTCTATCCAGGCAGAATACCATAGACTTCCAATCCTGTGGATGGCTTGTCGCATACGGACTTCGACCATTCCGTTAAGTGCTTCATGATAGGCTTTTGCATAAGCATCTGAATAGGTCAGAACCAACACATTATTGCGGGTGAGATAGGTTTTTTTCTGTGAGGCGGGGAAGCGAACTGAAAGCTCTTTTTCAATACGGAGTACTGTATCTGCAAGTGGAGCACTTTCATATACAATAGCCCAACCCAGAGCTGCGGGATCGGTGATGAATTGGGCTTTTCCTGCTGTCAGCTTGTAATGGGTTGCAAACATTTCAGGTAACCGGCTTTCCCAAAAAGCATGAATCCCTATCTGATCAGTATACTGCCCATTGTAGTTTTTGGTGGTATGTAGCGGTACATGTGCATCCGCTACATAATGTCCTAAATCTGCAGAGTGCCGGATAATTTTTATTTTGTCGCGGGCTATAAAGGCTTTGACAAGTTTTTGATAGGTGATATAAATCTGCCAGGGAACTATGCCATTGGACAATAACCGTTTTTCTTCGATTTTTTCTTTAGCTCTGTACCAATGTACAGGTAGTGTATCTAATGTATTCGTGTCGTATGCATCGAGATCAATAAAGTGTCGTGGAGATTCTGCAGAATCAATATAACAGCGTTTGTCAGCATCTACGGCTTTTTCCGTAATCTCATCTATATTTTGTTTATAAAATACGGCTAGTTCGGTGGGCAATGTAAATACGGCATTCCTGTTGATAAGCTTATGTGCATAAAATCCCCATGAACTGCAAAGCAGACAGATCAATAGACCCGGGAGCATCAGGTATATTTTCTTCATATGACATAATTTAGGACTTCTAATGTACGTATTATATTGATGAAAACAGGAATTTTACGTTAAATGTAAGTTGTGGAGACTGTAACTTAATAATTAATTAACGTTAAATTTTCGGTATTAATTTGTATTTTGCAAACTATATAAAGACGCTATATGAAAGTACTTTATGCCGTCCAGGGAACTGGAAATGGACATTTATGCCGGGCTATGGATATTGTTCCGTGCTTACGCAAAACAGCAGATGTTGATGTACTTGTAAGTGGTATTCAGGCGGATATTAATCTTCCGTTTGAGGTGAAGTATAAGCTTCACGGCTTAAGTTTTATCTTCGGCAAATCAGGAGGAGTGGATTTATGGAAAACGTTCATGAGTTCTACAGTAAGAAAGTTTACGCAGGAGATTAAATCTTTGCCAATTGAAAATTATGATTTGATTATCAATGATTTTGAGCCTATTTCGGCCTGGGCATGCTACTCTAAAGATAAGCCGTGTATAGGGCTGAGTCATCAGATCGGTGCCCTGGATGCGTCAAGTCCTAAACCGGAAGAAAAGGATATGCTGGGTAAATTCATTATGAAAAATTATGCCCCGAGTTCCAAATCTTACGGATTTCATTTTAAGTCTTATAACGACCATATTTTTACCCCCGTTATCCGGCAGTCTATACGTAATATTGAGCCGGAAGATCATGGTCATTATACGGTATACCTGCCTTCGTATGATGATGCTCATTTATTAAAGCATCTGAGCAAATTTCCGGATATACGCTGGGAGGTTTTCAGCAAACATAATAGTAAGCCTTTCCGGATGCGTAATGTATTTATACAGCCCATCAACAGTGAAGCGTTTGTGAAAAGTATGTCTACTGCATCCGGCGTCCTGTGCGGAGCGGGGTTTGAAACTCCTGCAGAAGCCCTTTTTCTAAATAAAAAATTGCTTGTCATCCCTATGAAAAATCAATATGAACAGCATCTGAATGCTGCGGCGCTGGAAGAGATGGGGGTACCGGTGATCAGCAGTCTTAAGCAAAAAAATGAATACGCTATAGAAGCCTGGTTGAACAGCCGCAATAAGGTGGAAGTTCATTATCCGGATTATACACAGGAAATTGTCGATAACATCTTAAACAAATACAAATAAAAAAATGAGAAAAGTTTTAGCAGTTGGTTTTCTTACTGCACTAACATTGTGTGCCGGAGCTCAGGTGAAGAAAAAAAACACGACTCCCGCTAAAAAGAGCACATCTCCGTCAGGTCCTGCACAACAGGGGATTGTTTTGAAAAATTCCGGAGACTCTCTTTCCTATGCTTTAGGCTTCGATATCGGGTCGTCTGTCAAACCTATGGAGTTACCTCTCAACATTGAGTTGATGAAAAAAGGTCTGGAAGAAGCGCTGAAAGGTAGCAACGGTAAATTTACGAAAGAGCAAAATGTAGAAATCATCAGGAATGGTATTCAAAAAGCATCTGATGCGAAGAATGCTGTAGCGTTAAAAGCTGAAAATGAGTTTTTTGCTAAAAATAAGACAAAAGCAGGCGTCATTACTACTCCTGAAGGCTTGCAATACGAGATCCTTACAAAGACAGAAGGTGCTAAGCCTGCAAGAGAAGATGAGATTGTTGCTCATTACAAAGGTACATTGCTGGACGGTAAAACATTTGACAGTTCATATGACCGAGGCACCCCGCTGACCTTAAGTCTTCAAAGTGTAATTGAAGGTTGGAAATTAGGTATTCCCCTGATGTCTGTAGGTTCCAAGTACCGTTTCTACATTCCTTCTAAACTAGGCTACGGGCCAAATGGTTCGGGACCAATTCCGGGAAACAGTACTTTAATTTTTGACATTGAATTATTAGAAATAAAAAAGGCAGAAACAGAGGGAGTGCCGGTGGCTGAAGTTGCAGATGATAAAAAATAAATTAGGAAAATCAGATCTACAGGTTTCTGCAATCGGATTCGGTTGCATGTCTATCCACAAAAGTCTGACATTTTCGGGAGTGAATCTGATTATACAGGCCTATGAAGGAGGTGTCAACTACTTTGATACGGCAGATTTGTATGATCACGGATGGAATGAAGAGTTCGTCGGAAAGGCGGTCTCTTCCTTTCGTCAGGATATTTTGCTGGCAACCAAAGTCGGCAATCAGTGGCGTGCAGACGGAAGTGGCTGGGACTGGAAAGCATCCAAGCCGTATATAATCCAGACGGTGGAAACTTCTCTTTCCCGACTTAACACTGACTATATTGATCTTTATCAGCTTCATGGCGGCACTATAGACGATCCAATAGATGAAATTATTGAGGCTTTTGAACAATTAGTGGATGAAGGTAAAATCAGGTATTACGGATTGTCCAGTATTCGCCCAAATGTGATACGTGAATATGCTGAAAGATCTAATATCACTAGTGTGATGATGCAGTATAATCTTCTGGATCATCGACCTGAAGAGACCGTACTGGATGAGCTTTTGAAAAAAAACATCAGTGTAGTAACCCGGGGTACGATAGCTAAAGGGTTGCTGATAAATAAGACAGCAGAAGCCTATCTGCAATTTACGGCGGGAGAGGTACAACATGCTGCCAGACATATTGCAAAAATTGCAGAAGAAAAACAGGTATCACCCTTAAGTATCGCTATGGGTTATGTATTGCAGCACCCTGCTGTAGCTTCTGCTATTATGGGAATTCGTACTAAAGCGCAATTGAATGAGATTCTGGAGGCATCTGAGAATCTGGAGAGTCTTTCTGTTCAGGACCGGATTCGTCTGCGCCAGGAAACACGTCCGTTTTTATATTCAGAACATCGTTAGTTATCTTCTGAAAATCTGGCACTTATCTTTATTTCTGTTTTTAATGTTTTAATTTATTAGGATTCTCTATTTATTATCTTCATTTTTAAGATAATTACTAACCTACTTTTATGAAAAGAATATTTGTTTTTGCGCTAACCATTTGTCTGGCAGGACAAACTTATGCACAGAAAAGAACCCGGGATTTTTTGCTTATGTCTCCTTCAGAGAAAGTTGAAACGAGTCTATATAATGCTATTGATGTTATAGATAACCGGGATTTCAAAGAAAATCTGGGTATTATTCAAGTTGGTCTCCTTAATTCAAAAGCGCAGGTCATACCTGAAATTCCTTTGGAGAAACAAATTCAGCAACAATTGGGTTTTCTTGTATCGGGCGAAAAGAGTGACGGGGCACTTACACTTGTAATACAGAAATTTGCTGTTGCCGAACTGACTGGTGCTTTCTCTGAATCAGGCTTTTTTGATTTTAGAGCAAGTTTATTTGTGAAAAACAAAGATAAATCCTATCAAAGGCTGGCTACAATTGATACTGCTCATATTAATAATGGGATGGATGTAACTAAGGGGTTGCTCCGTCATGCCAGTTATATTGTAAGCCATTTTCTGAAAGATAATTTAGGAAAATCGCCGACAGATACCATCCGATATTCTCAATCACAGGTTTTGGATTTTGAAAATATAGAAAAGTCTAAGGTGACTCTTTACAGTAATGGAATTGTTAATGATGGGGTGTATTATGATTATTTACATTTTAGAGATCAGCTACCCCAAGCAAATGTGTCTCTCCTCAATAATGATTTAACGAAGGGGTTTTATTCTCCGGATTCTAATGGAAAACTGAAGCGCCTGAAAGCTAATAGGTGTTATGCTGTCGTTGTTGACGGATTGGCGTATATTTCAAGTGAAGGCACATTCTACCCGCTTTACAAGAATGATAAAGACTATTTTTTTAACGGACTAAGCAGGACGACAGCTTCTGCCAGCAATGTAATTGCCGCTTCTGTTTTATTTGGTGCATTGGGCGCGGCTCTCGCGGCCAATAATACAGAATATTATGTTACTAAAATTGACTTTTACAACGGTAGCTTTATCAAGGTGTCAAAATTATAGTTGATTCGCTGCATGTCCGAGAAGGATGTATTAATACACTAAAAAAAGGATAAGATAGATTTACCTGAAGTACGTTTGCATAATGTGTTCCAGATCTTGCGGAGTATCTACAGCGATGGTCTCGTGGGTTGTGACGGCAGTCTGAATACGGTATCCGTTTTCTACCCAGCGCAGTTGTTCCAGTGATTCCGCCTTTTCAAGAATAGAAACAGGAAGTTTAGTCAGTTCCTGCAGGATATTTTTCCGGTAACCATATATTCCTATATGTTTATAAAATTGATGCGCAGTCAGCCAGTTTTTCTGTTCGGTATTGCGGATAAATGGAATGGTCTGTCGACTGAAATATATAGCTTCACCACTTGCACTCCGCACTACCTTTGGTATATTGACATTCAACAGTTCGGCTTCCGTATGAATTTCTTTAACGAGTGTTGCGATCTGCGTACGTTCATTTTCAAAACAAGAAATCAGTAATTCAATCTGCAAGGGATTTATAAAAGGTTCATCTCCCTGAATATTGATAGCAATATCAAATCCGGAAACTTTTGATATGACTTCTGCACAACGATCCGTACCTGATTCATGTGTATCTGACGTCATAACTACATTGCCAGCAAAGCTACGTACATGCTCCTCAATGCGTATGTCATCAGTAGCGACTACGACTTCATGTAAGCCGGGAGTTTGTTTCACTTGTTCATATACACGTTGAATCATCGATTTACCTGCAATATCGATCAGCGGTTTTCCGGGAAAACGGGAAGAAGCATAGCGTGCAGGAATTATTCCAATAATTTTCATAAATGTATAATGTATTTAAAAGATCAGGAAGTGATTCAGTTTTATTTTTTGTCAATTCCTGATCTTAACTATTTTGCTTTTAAAAAAGTCCGAATAGTTCTGCTTCTATTTTTTGGATAATGAAACCCAGATCTTCCGGATTGCTGGTAAAGTCCAGATTGTCTTTGTCCAGTATCATCACTTTACCATCCTTATAATTATTGATCCATTTGTCATATTTATCGTTTAGCTTCGATAAATAGTCCAGACGGATTGCGGATTCATAGTCACGCCCTCTTCTTTGAATATTATTGACCAGAGTAGGTACAGATGCTTTCAGATAGATCAGCAAATCCGGAGGTTTGATATAATGAATGATACTCTGAAAAATATTACTGTAATTTTCAAAGTCACGTTCACTCATCAGCCCCATATCAAATAAATTTTCAGCAAAGATATAGGCGTCTTCGTATATGGTACGATCCTGTATCATATCTATGCCTTTCTCCTGCAGCTGTACAATATGTCTGAATCTGCTGTTCAGGAAAAAGATCTGCAGATTAAATGCCCAACGTTTCATATCTGCATAGAAATCTTCCAGATAGGGGTTGTTATCTACCGCTTCAAACTGAGGTTCGTATTTGAAATGATTTGCTAAAAGCTGAGTCAGGGTTGTTTTACCTGCTCCTATATTTCCGACAATAGCAATATGCATGTTATTTTTCCTAATTCTTCTTAATAAAACTTTTTAAATCCAATAATCTCACGTACTTCTTTTATCGTTTTTCGCGCAGATTCACCGGCTTTGTCAGCCCCTAATTTGACCACTTTGGAAATGTAATCATTATCTGCAGATATCTCTTCTATTCGTGAGCGTACATCTTCTGTCGCGATGATCATATCTTCCGCCAGTTGTTTTTTGAAGTCTCCATAGCGAATTTCACATTTATTGTACAGGTCATCAAAATGCTGAACTGTAGAAGCCGGAGATACGACCTTCATCAGGTCGAAGAGATTCTGTATAGGCTCAGGTTTTACCTGATTCATTTCTGTTGGTCCGCCATCAGATACGGCACGCATTACTTTTTTACGAATAGCATCAGGTGTATCTGACAGGTATATGCAATTGGCATCTCCGTTGGATTTACCCATTTTACCCTGTCCGTCCAGTCCCGGTACTTTTACCAGTTTATCGGAGTACGAAAAAGCAAATGCTTCCTTGAAATAATCTACCTCATAGAGTCTGTTAAAACGGTTGCCAAAGGTACGTGTCATTTCAAGATGCTGTTCCTGATCCTTTCCTACAGGTACTTTCGTTCCATGATGAATCAGAATATCTGAGGCCATCAATACAGGATAGGTCAGCAAACCTGCATTTACATTGTTCGGATCTGCTCTGACTTTATCTTTGAAAGAAGCAGCACGTTCAAGTTCACCCATATAAGCATTCATGTTCATATACAGATATAATTCTGCCACTTCAGGTACATCTGACTGGATGTATATAGTTGATTTTTCAGGATCGATTCCCGCTGCTAAATATTCTACGACAACCTGTCTCACTGTTTGTTGAAGACCATGAGGAGTAGGGTGAGTCGTTAAAGAGTGTAGATCTGCAATAAAAAAGAAACAATTATACTCGTTTTGCATTTTCACAAAATTGCTTAATGCACCGTAGTAGTTTCCTAGGTGTAATTTTCCGGTACTTCTGATACCGCTAACAACAGTTTCCATATTGATGCGAATTTAGCGATTTTTATTTTGATTTACGTTGTATTTCGTGTCAGGGGTAGAGATTTGTATACTGCTCTTATGCTATAAGCTTTTTTGGATCTGTTTGACCGGAGAAACAAAAAAGGAGAGCTAAATGCTCTCCTTCAGGGGTGATGTTAAAAAGTTGGATCAGGTGGGGTATTCGTATTATTATCTCTTTCCTGAAACGGATAAGGGAAGAAATTGCGTTTACGATCGGCTGTCGGCTGATTAAAACGTCTCATATCTTCTATTTTCAATCCGGAAGCGTAGAGTTCTATACAACGGTGTTTATATATAAGATTTAATACCTGTTGTTGCGTAAAGGTTCCGCTTAGTGCCGGTAATGCGGCTCCCAATCCATATTGTGTATCTGATTCAGGTGTTTTAGTGACAACCTTATTTAATTCGGTCACCGCATCATCTGTATTATTCTGACGTGCCAGTACTTCCGCTTTTATCAGGATCATTTCACCTGGCAGGTAGATCGGGAATGGACTGGTTGTAGCTGTTGCAAATCCTCTCATTCTGATTGTTGAAGGTGAACCATCAAATTTTGTGTAAAATGTAATGCGCTTATCTGCTCCATCCGGAATATTTGCACCTGTCAGACCCAGATTGATGTTTTGAGGCTGAAAGACATTATTGGAAGATATAATGGTAAACAGAATATTTGGAGATATAGCATCAAATTTAAAAAAGGATGGCTTTGTCAGATCTACCAGATTTGCTTCAGTATAAGCAAGCGTGTAGTTTTCTGAGAACAATGCATATCTGGCTTTTAATGCGTGGATGGTATTGATAATATTTACATCCACCGGTACATTATTCAAAAATTCGGTAGATATAGCATTTGCAGCAATGATATTAAGCGCATTATCCAACAAATTGATCGCTTTCGTAAAAGCTGCTTTTCTGTCTATAAATGATACATTTTTACCCGTTCCATCCGGTACATTTTCCCAGTACTGTGCCATATTTCCAATAGCCAGAGCTTTAAAAATACTGGTATAAGCAATAAGACCTGCAGCATATTTTTTGTCACCCAATCTGTCAGCATTCTGCAAGACCAGATCTGCATCATAGACGATTTTGTTGGAACTGGTCCATAGGTTAGCCAGAATCGTATTTGTACCATCCACTGCGTTGCCTCCGGTGCTAAGTTGTAATTCCGGAATATTGCCCGCGTTCAGTAATTGAAATTCATTGGTTACAAATCCATTTGCCGCTACTGAGTTGAAGAGTACACCTGTACGTCCCAATGTATACACTCTTTGCAGGCCTATCGCGACAGCAGTAAGTCCCTGTGAAGTGCCAAGGGCTGTCTCATTACTGGCTCTGGATGGATCTATATATTCTTTGGAACAGGAGGTAACCAGCAATATAAAGCTGAGGCCTATACCAAAAAACTGGCGTGAAGTTATATTTTTAAGTTTTTTCATGATCTTTTTCGTTAAAATAAATTAGAATTTAGTCAATAAGCCTATGCTAAATGTACGTGGAATAGGCACAGCTCCGAAATCAATGTTTCGCAGAATAGTGGATTGTCCTCCGGCGTTAAGTTCAGGATCATATCCTTTATAATTATCCCATGAGATCAGGTTCCGTCCGCTGACATTGATGGTCAGATCCTTAATGTATTTTACTTTTCCTACATTATAGCTTAGTGATACTTCTCTTAATTTGACGAATGATCCGTTGTCAATACGCCATTCTTCGATAGCGTATACTCCGGAAACATAACCACGTGGTAACTCACCTTTCTGTTCCTGCTCAGCTACTTTTCCATTTCCTACACCTTGACGGGTTCTCCAGTCTGCATTCCATACATCTCCTCCTCTTACGGCATCAAGTTGTACATGAAGGCTTAATTTTTTATAACTGATATCATTGACAAAAGAAAAGGTGTAATCCGGATTTGGGTTACCCAGCACTTTACGCAGTGTAGTGCCTGTAGGCATTCCGTTTGCATCACGCTGTGGTGTAAATGTAGTTGCCGAATTCTGAATACCACGTTCGATCATCGGGATACCTGCTGCATTGGTCAATAAACTACCGTCCGGATTGCGGGCGAAGAATGTTCCGTAGAATACCCCAATAGGTTGTCCGTTTATAATGGATACGGGAGCTCCGGAGTTGGTGCTGAATAATCTGAGACCACCTACATCCAAAGCCTCATTTCTATTGCGGCTATAGATAAAGGAAGTATTCCAGTTCCATTTTTCTCCTTTTACAGGTGTTCCGTTCAAAACGACTTCTATACCTTTATTACGGAGTGAACCTATGTTATCCAGTAAATTGGAAAACCCTACTGAAGGAGCAATGACGCTGGCCAGTAAAAGATCATCTACTTTCTTGTTGTACCAGTTGAATTGCAGACCTAAGCGATTTTTGAAAAAGGATAGATCTGTACCCAATTCAAGTTCACGCTGACGCTCAGGTTTAACGTTTTCATTTGCCAGTGTCGCACTGGAGAATAAAGAAGCTCTGCCTAGGAAAGACTGCGTCTCGTAGGCATTGAATCTTGCATAAGCGCCGATCCCTGTCAGGTTGCCGGATTCGCCGTATGCTCCGCGTATTTTGAAAGTATCCCACCAGGATGATACGCCTAATTTTTTCCAGTATTCAGTAGAAGACAGTACATAACTTACACTACCTTTCAAATATTTCTGTGTACGGAAATCTTTTCCGAATACGGACGACTGGTCAATCCGTAAGGCTCCGGTTACAAAGAGGTGATCTCTGTATTTGAAATTTTGCTGAATATATCCACCACTGACCGATAATTCTGTGCGTCCGTCTATTCCCGGAAGCGGAGTTGAAGCTGCATTTACAGTTTCGATGAGCGGAGCAAGTCCCCGGCCACTGATCAGTGCATACTTACTCTTTTCATATTGATAGGAGTAGCCTACCTGTGTTGTGGATGATAGAATATCAGATATTTTGGCTTCATATGTGGCATTCAGTTCGTTGTTAAACTGAAAAGCATTATTGTTTGCTGTACTTGCATATCCATTTAGTGTTCCGTCTAGTGAAGCTCCCCCGCCAAAGAAGTCCGGGTTTACATTATATGCAAACGGTGGAATATAAGTAGTTCCGTTCTGAGCCGAATTGTCTACACCCATTGTGAAATCCAGAGTCAGATTTTTCACGGGAGTTAGTTTCAGGTTGGCATTCGCAATTATACGATCTGTTTCTTGTCTTTGCTTGATATCTTCAATAACTGAAACAGGATTGACACGTCCGCGTTCACCGACAGCCATTAAATTGCCATTTTCATTACGGGCAAATATATCATGGAAATTACCAAGGATTGTCACCGAGTTCATAGGTGAAAAGAAGGAGTTGCCATCTGGTTTTTCATTGGCAGAACTCTTAACATAATTCAATCCCGCACTAAATTTAGCCCAGTCTGTTAGTTTCTGGTCTAAATTTGTTCTGAAATTATATCTTCTGAAATTCGTGTTTCTGATAATTCCCTGATTGGAGAAGTATCCTGCAGAAGTATAATATTTGGTGTTGTCATTTCCACCTGAAATCGAAAGGGTATTATCAGTTCCTGTGGAAGAACGAAAGATGTAGTCCTGATAATTGTAGCGTTGGACAGGAGTAGTAGTCGTTTGCAACGGCGTAGCAATTACATCCTGTGTAAATACATTGGGTGAACCACCGAATTTCACAGGCGATTCATTTACTTCTACCTGTTTACGTAAATGACCTAGGGTCAGACTGGTTCCGAAATTAATTTGCGGAGCTCCGCTTGCACCTCTTTTGGTGAAAATCTGGATGACACCGGCATTGGCTCTGGATCCGTATATAGCAGCGGCTGCAGCACCATTTAATACTTCGATACGCTCTATATCTGCCGGATTGATGTCTACCATTCTGTTTTGTCCGATACTACCTACAAAGTTACCTCCGTCATAGTTGGCGGAAGTATTTGTTACTCTTGTTGTATTATTACTAACAATGACACCATCGATGATGTAAAGGGGCTCAGAAGAAGAATTGACAGAACTGATTCCGCGTAATCTTACACTGATTCCTCCGGCCGGGTCTCCGGAGTTCTGACTAATCTGCGCACCGGCTGTCTTGCCTTGTAAGGAAGCCAGTACATTTCCGCTTGGAGCTTTATTCAGATCATCGCCCTTTACTGAGCTTACATAGCTACCCAATTGTTTTCGAGTCGTTCCTTGTGAAGTACCCGTTACGATAACTTCATCCAGTCCAACGGCATCCGATTGTAGCTGAACAGGTATATTTGTTGAAGTGCCGACCGTTTGTTCCTGTCTGACATAGCCGATATGTGAAAATATTAATACATCACCTTGCTTTGCTTTGACAGAATAATCCCCTTGTTGATTGGTTAGGGTGGCTTCTTTTGTGTTTTTCACACTGACCGATACTCCGGCCACCGGAGTTCCGCCTGACGTAACTTTTCCTGAGACAGTTATTTGCTGCGCTATAGCCTGGGCCAGAAGCAGAAACGTACTTAATAGAAGTAATGCTGATTTCTTCATAATCGAATGTGTTAAAATTGTTAGTTCGTTTTAAAACACGCAAAGTAGCGCATTTTTTATTGTTTAATGTAAATTTGGTTAATTATACTTGATTTTAGAAATAAAAATTTGTTTTTGGATGTAATTATTTATTTTGTTTTTGTAAATATCTGATTTTTAAGTAATTAATTTTTTATTTAGCGGAAATTGTTTATTCTTGTTTTGTTTTCTATCCTATTCTATAAAATTTGAAATCAGCTCATTTTTTAATTTAATTATTTGTTTTACAGAGTTTTGTGTTTTAATTCTGGTATTTTATTTGAACAAAGAAAGTGTGCAACTTATTTCGGTATTATTTATGAATAGCGAAATAAATTGCACTTTATGGGTTAAGAAATATGTAATTGGAATATGCTTTTTTTGAATAAGGATTATTCAGAACGGAGGTTAAAAGCGTAGTTTGCGCATCTGTAACTGCAGTGTATCAAATAGTACAAATTCGTTGTGAAGAGTGGGTAATCCTGTTATTAATTTTAATGCTTCCTGTGCCATCATGCAACCGATAATACCCGGAAGTGTGCCTATTACTCCGTTTTCATCACAATTGGGTACATCTTCTGCAGGAGGGGGTACCGGAAACAGATCTCTCAGGTTTTTCGAACCCTTGTGGTTGAATACAGCGACTTGTCCCTGAAAATTCAATACGCTTCCAAAAATAAGGGGCTTTCCAATTGATACACAGGTATCATTACTAAGATAACGTGTGGCAAAATTATCACTGCCATCAATAATCAGATCATATGCTTCAAAAATTTGAGAAGCATTTGAAGAATCTAATTTTAGGTTATGCGCGATAAACTGAATTCCTGAGTTATGTTGCTGCAGTTTGAGGATAGCTGTTGTTACTTTATCTTTTTTGAGATCACTTTCCGTAAAAAGAATCTGACGGTGCAGATTGTCTTTTTCAATCCGGTCGAAATCAATAATTCCGATGGTACCTACTCCGGCACCTGTCAGGTAGGAGAGTATAGGTGATCCCAGACCTCCTGATCCGACTACCAATATCCGAGCGTTTCGTATTTTTTCCTGACCCTCTATTCCGATTTCCGGAAGCATAATATGTTTCTTGTAGCGTAGTATTTCTTCTCTGGGGAGCATTTGAGTATGTTTAAAAGTAGTATAATCTGTTTAAGTTATCTGAGCAAATGGTATTATGAAAATACAGAATCCCAATCCTTCCATACAGCTTCATAACCTTTGGATCTGATAAGCTGTGCTATATCAGACACAGGTCTTTCATCCGATATTTCAAACTGTTCCAGAGATTGCGGATCGACTGTATATCCTCCGGGATTTGTTTTAGACTCAGCGCTCATAGTCGTGACTCCCAGAGGAATAATGTGATTTCGGAAGTTTTCACTTTCTCTTGTGGAAATAGAAATTTCGAGATCTTCATTCCAGAGGCGGTATGCACAAATTAACTGCACCAGATCCCGGTCGTCCATATGAAAATTGGGTTCACCGATACCGGATGCAGGGCGCAAGCGCGGAAATGATACCGAATACCTGGTTTGCCAATAGGTTTTTTGCAGGTAGTCAATATGGAGGGCGTTAAAAAAACTGTCTACACGCCAGTCTTCCAGGCCTAACAAGACACCAAGCCCTATTTTGTGTATACCTGCCTGACCGATTCTGTCCGGAGTATCCAGTCTGAAATCAAAATTGGATTTTTTGCCTTTCGGGTGGTAGGTTTTGTAAACTTCTTTATGATATGTTTCCTGATATACAAGTACAGCATATACTCCTGCCTGCTGCAGGAGTTGATACTCCCGTAGCGTAAGAGGTTGAACTTCAATGGAAATGTTAGAAAAATAAGACCTGATCTGGTCCATCGCATTCAGAAAGTATAGTAAATTAACTGTATAATTGGCTTCGCCGGTAACCAGCAATACATGGTCAAACCCTTTCTTTTTGAGAAACAACACCTCGCGAATCATTTCCTCATCATTAAGCGTTTTTCTTCTGATCTTATTATCCATGCTAAATCCGCAGTAGGTACAGATATTGTTGCATTCATTGCTAAGGTAGAGCGGAGCGTACAATTGAATGGTTTTACCAAATCTCTTTTTTGTAAGATAGTGGCACTGTGCAGCCATTTCCTCCAGAAAGGGGGCTGCTGCAGGAGAAAGGAGAGTTAAGAAGTCCTGCAGGTTTCTTTTGGATTTGGCTAATACGTGCTTTACCTGTTGTTCACTGGTTGCGTAGATCTTTTCCTTAATTTTGTCCCAGTCGTATTGATCGAAAATCTCTTTAAATTGCGTTGTCATGGCTTTTGATACTAGGTCTCTTGCAGAAAGGAGGTGAAGGGGCTAGAAGCATAGCTTTGTTGTGTCACGGGAGGAAGTTTGGCCAGATAAGCTGTTCTTCCGGCCTGTACAGCAAGTTTGAAGGCAGAGGCCATGGCCATAGGGTCATCAGCTGCGGCAATTGCGGTATTCACGAGCACTGCAGCGGCACCTAGTTCCATCGCTTTGGCTGCATCAGAGGGAGCACCTATACCTGCATCTATAATTACCGGTACGGAGCTTTGTTCGATGATGATTTCCAGGAAATCAATGGTCCGGAGTCCCTTATTGCTGCCGATTGGTGATCCCAAAGGCATGACAGTCTGTGTGCCTACATCTTCCAGCCGTTTGCAAAGTACGGGATCGGCATGTATATAAGGCATGACAATGAATCCCAGTTGCACCAGTTCTTCGGCAGCTTTGAGTGTTTCTATAGGATCAGGTAACAGATATTTGGGATCCGGATGAATTTCCAGTTTGACCCAGTTGGTTTCTAAGGCTTCACGGGCAAGTTGTGCGGCTAATACGGCTTCTTTTGCCGTGCGTGCCCCGGAGGTATTGGGTAATAAGTGGATATGAGGATGCTGTAAATGGCGGATAAGGTGATCCTGTTCGTCATTGGTATTGATACGTTTCAGTGCAACAGTTACTAACTCGCTTTCGGAGGCTGACACCGCCTTTTCCAGTAATTCTCCCGAACCGAATTTTCCTGTTCCAACAAATAAACGAGAATGAAAGCTGCGGTTGGCAATAGTAAGATTATCCATAAAATTCATGATTGATGTGTTGAATGATTGATTGCGTGCTGACGGACTGAGTCAGCAAGGAAGAGACTGCCACACCGTAGATACCGATATGCTGCAGTTGAAGAATATCCTCCTGCTTTACACCTCCGATAGCATAGATAGGAGGGTGATGCTGATCTTCCTTTTGTATCTCCTGTATAATGTTTTGATATCCTTCATAGCCAAGAACCGGGCTTAGATTCTGCTTGGAGGAAGTGAATCGTAGTGGACCAAGACCTATATAGTCACAGTTTTCAGCAATACGCTGACGTACATGTTCTACTGTATTGGCTGTGCCGCCGATAATTTTTCCGGCTCCGAGAAAATTACGGGCTTGTTGTATAGAAAGATCTGTCAGTCCCAAATGTACGCCGTCACTGTTGACCTTGTAGGCTACGGAAACATGGTCATTGATAATATAGGTAAAGTCGAATTTTTCTTTTAATTCACCAACCTGAAAAGCAAGATCTATCAATGCGGTTTTGGGTGCATTTTTCCAGCGTAGCTGTATCCAGTCGCCTTTATTTTCCAGGACTTTTCTGATATTATTGAGTTGTTCATTTACCGTATTTCCGGTAGAAATATATTGTAATCTACTGTACATATGATGTCGTTTGAGAAATAGAAAGGCATTTATCTGCAGCAAACAGAGGATCAGGATGTTTCCAGATATAACCACACAGAGCGATGTCATCGTATCCCATTGCTTTTAATTCGGATATATTGTATTCTGTAATGCCGCCTAAGGCAATCATTCTGCAGTTGAAGTTGGTTCTGTGCTGTATATTGTGACTTTTGAAGTCTGCAGTTGCCTGATATCCTACTTTTGAAATACTTGGATATACGGGACTGATAAAGGCATAGGAGATACGTGTATCCAGACTGTTGAACTCATTGATCTGGTGTGTAGATGCGGACAGAATGAGGTCTGTCTGTGATTGTTCTATATCTTTTATCCTATCCCCTGAAAGATGAAACCTTCTTATTCCTGCCTTTAACGCAGTTTCTTTATGATAATGTAATACAATGAACGGATAGAGATGTTTATCTATATCTTCCAGTATAGGGGTTATATCATCTTTTGCTGCCGATGGCAAACGAAGATGATATAGCAGTGCATCAGACCATGGAATCGCGTGTATGAGTTTGATATGCTGCGGAGTAATGGTATCCGGTGATATTATAATCATATTTTTCAGAGATAAAGTTGTTTGCCGTTATCGATAAATTCCTGTGATTTCTCCAGCAGTCCCTGTTCTGTCGCTTCCCGGATTTCCTGTGTAATTTTCATGGAACAGAATTTAGGTCCGCACATTGAGCAGAAATGAGCAACTTTAGCTCCGTCTGCCGGAAGTGTTTCATCATGAAATTCTCTTGCGGTATCCGGATCCAGAGAAAGATTAAACTGATCTTCCCAGCGAAATTCAAAACGCGCCTTACTCAGTGCGTTATCTCTGTACTGTGCTCCCGGATGGCCTTTCGCCAGATCGGCAGCATGTGCAGCGAGTTTGTAGGTAATGACGCCGTCTTTGACGTCTTTTTTATTCGGCAGTCCCAGATGTTCCTTGGGCGTCACATAACATAGCATGGCACAGCCAAACCATCCTATCATCGCTGCCCCGATAGCGGATGTGATATGATCATATCCCGGTGCGATATCTGTTGTAAGCGGTCCAAGCGTGTAGAAAGGTGCTTCTTGGCATTCCTGCAATTGCTTGTCCATGTTTTCTTTGATAAGGTGCATAGGGACATGTCCCGGACCTTCGATCATGACTTGTACATCATGTTTCCAGGCGATATGTGTTAGTTCACCCAGGGTCTCGAGTTCGGCAAACTGTGCCGCATCATTAGCATCTGCTATTGCACCCGGGCGTAATCCGTCTCCAAGGGAGAACGCCACATCATAGGCTTTCATAATTTCGCAGATTTTTTCAAAATGGGTGTATAAAAAATTTTCCTTATGATGGAAAAGACACCACTTAGCCATAATTGACCCTCCGCGGGATACGATTCCGGTGACCCTTCTGGCGGTGAGGTGTATGTAGCGGAGCAGTACACCGGCATGTATGGTAAAGTAAGATACGCCTTGTTCGGCCTGTTCGATAAGGGTATCCCGAAAAATTTCCCATGTAAGGTTTTCGGCTATACCGTTTACTTTTTCCAGGGCCTGATAAATCGGCACAGTACCAATAGGTACAGGTGAATTGCGTATAATCCATTCCCGTGTTTCATGGATATTCTGTCCTGTTGAAAGATCCATTATTGTATCTGCTCCCCACCGGCATGCCCATACTGCTTTCTCAACTTCTTCTTCGATACTGGAGGTGACTACGCTGTTGCCTATATTGGCATTAATCTTAACCAAAAAATTTCTCCCGATGATCATAGGTTCACTTTCGGGGTGATTGATATTATTGGGGATAATGGCTCTGCCCGCCGCAATCTCGTCACGGACAAATTCGGGTGTAATCTTTCCTGCAGGTGTATTGGCTCCGAATGAATATCCCTTGTGCTGATGTTCCATACCTGCTGTAGCTTGTTGTAACTGTTCGATTTTTTGATTTTCACGAATGGCTACATATTCCATTTCGGCAGTGATTATCCCTTTACGGGCATAATGCAGTTGTGTTACATTTTTGTTGTTTATTGCTTTTTTTGGCTGATGAGCGTATTCAAAGCGCAGTGAATCGAGTTTAGGATCTTGTTTTCTGCGGATACCGTACTCTGAACTTATTCCGGACAGTATTTCTACATCCTGTCTGTCCAGTATCCATTGTTCACGTATTCGGGGCAAGCCTTTACGGACGTCTATCACTGCATTTACATCGGTATATGGACCCGAAGTGTCGTAAATAGTAATCGGAGGATTATGCTGTACACGTCCGTTAGCGAGTTTGGTATCACTTAAGTTTATACGGCGCATGGCTACCTTTACAGGATGGAGCTGACCTTCTACAAATACCTTTTCGGAATTAGGAAAGGGAGTGGCTGAGATGCTGTGTTGATCTTTCATGTTTTGTGGAATGATACGGTGATTAATTAACCTCCCTGAGCGGCAGTGAAGATGAGAATGTTGTCATTGGATAGAATAGCATGACCGGTCCATTGATCTTTTGGGATGACCTGATCATTGATAGCTACAGCAATACCAGTCTGCTTATACGGAATTTCCTGATCCAGCAATTGCTTTAATGTAAGTGAAGATAGAAGAGGTTTGGTCTGACCATTGAGGGTAAAGTTCATATTCCTAAAGTTTTAAATGATAAATTTATACTTTAGGAATGGCTACGGTGTGTACAGGTACACAGGTCAGTCATCTACTTTTCCCTACGCTAGTATGAACTAGATCAGGTTCAAAGGGTAATTCTCAGCCTGCTTTCGCAGACACCCCTAAAGTATTACAAACATATGGATTTTTATCAGATAAAAAAATCCATATGCATATTTTAAGTTTTAATAATTAGTTGAGTTTTTTAGCTTCGTTCCAGTAGACATCCATTTCTGCTAAGGACATTTCCTGCAGTTTCTGGTTGTTTTCGGACGCTTTTTCTTCCAGGTATGTAAAGCGTTTTATGAATTTTTTGTTTGTCCGTTCCAAGGCATTTTCCGGATTGATACCCACGTGGCGGGCATAATTGATCAGTGAAAATAGTAAATCTCCGAATTCGCCTTCGGCTTTTTCAGCATCAATGGGTTCTCCGTTATCGATGTTAAATTCCGCTTTAAATTCGGCCAGTTCTTCCTCAACTTTTTCCCAGACTTGTTTTTTATCCTCCCAGTCAAATCCCACACCTCTCACTTTATCCTGTATACGATACGCTTTTACCAATGCAGGCAATCCCTTGGGTACACCAGAGAGTACCGATGTATTACCTTCTTTTAATTTGATCGCTTCCCAGTTAGATTTCACCTGCTCGTCATCTTCTACGTTTGTATCTCCATAGATATGCGGATGGCGGTTAATCAATTTGTCACAGACGGCATTGAGTACATCCACCAGTGTAAACCTGTTTTGTTCTTCTGCTATACGGGCATAGAATACGAGATGCATCATGACATCTCCCAATTCCTTTTTGATTTCGGGATAATCTTCATCCAGAATAGCATCAGTAAGTTCGTACATTTCTTCAATGGTAAGGTGTCTCAGAGATTCCATTGTCTGTTTCTTATCCCAGGGGCATTCAACCCTTAAAGTATACAGGACATCGAGTAAACGTTGGAAGGCCGTAGCAGGACTGTGTTGCGGAGCAGGAGGAATATGTGCCATAGACTAAAAATATAGGCTAAAGTTACGGATATTGTTGGGGAGAGCAGTAATGATTGTAGAATTTTAAACGAATTATACAAACAAATATGCGTTATGGAAAGTTATTATGAAGGTGTTTTTTTTTGATAATTGTCAATGTTTACAACGCCATATTTCCCGAAGTTTGTTCCCGTTATTACACATTGAATATTCTGTATGACCATTTCTAATTTGTTAAAAAAGATTACGCCATTTGCCAAACCGTATAAAAATCTTATTATTTATACACTCATACTGACTGTTATAGGTTCTTTTGCGGCGCAGGTCAATGCTTTCATTCTTAAGTATACAGTAGACTCTATCAGTAATCTGCTGGTCGCTAAACAGTCTTTATCCAAAGGTCTTTATCTGCTGACTGTTATTTCAATTATTTTATTACTAAAGGAAATAATTTATTCCTGCGTGCAGTTCGGACAAAAATTTTATGGTGAAAAGTTGAGGATCTATATTGCAAGAGATTTTGCACAATTGATTGTGGAGAAGATACTCAGCTACCGTATGGCCTTTTATACTTCTTCCAAAAATGAATCTGGGAAGTTGCAGACACGGATAGATTCGGGAATCAGCAGTCTGACACGTCTGGTTCAGAATTTCTTTATTGATATATTACCTTTATTCGCAAATGCTATCGTGGCTCTTGCCTGTATGTTTGCTGCTAATTTCTATGTCGGACTGGTAGGGCTATTGATCGTGCCGATTTATTTTTACGTAAGTCAGGTACAGGCAAACCGGTTGAGTGGTTTTCGGCGTAATATGCGCAGATACCGGGAGAATAAGAGTAATCAGATTATCAACCTTATAGATTCCATTAATGTTATCAAGTCGTTTGTCAGAGAGCGACTGGAAGCAGAGCGTCATGAAAAGATTCAGTATGAAATGACAGAAAATCAGATGGCAACCCGAAAAACGAGCTTTTTGTTTGATAGTATCAAGAGTTTTATAGAGCAGATCGGAATCGTGATTGTTATTATTCTGACGGCTTATTTTGTATTAGAGGGACAGATGACCCTTGGGGCCATTATGTTTCATGTGCTGTTGTTTAATAATGTGTCTGCGCCGATCAGACAGTTGCATCGTATTTATGATGAGGTAAATGATGCATTGATCTATTCGGAAAGTTTCTTTGAAATTCTGGAATCTGATGAAGAGATTGAGCAGTCCGGCAAATATCGTCCTGCACGTATTCAAGGTTTGATAGAACTTAAAGATGTATCATTTGAATACCCTAATGGAACAAAAGCGTTGAAAAATATACATATGACTATCCGTCCGAATGATATTACAGCTCTTGTCGGATTGAGCGGCGCCGGGAAAAGTACGGTTATCAATCTGATGGATAAATTTTATGAGCCATCTTCAGGTCAGATTTTACTGGATGGTGTGGATCTGGCTGAATATGATACCGCTTTTCTGCGTGAGAATATTGGTCTGGTCTTGCAACGCAATCATATTTTTAAAGGATCGGTTGCGGAGAATATCCGCTATGGTAAACCTGATGCGACTATGGAAGAAGTGGTATATGCTGCAAAACAGGCATATATTCATGATCAGATACTGGAATTGCCTGACGGATATGAGTCTGAAGCTCATCTGATGTCCGGAGGTCAGCAGCAAAGGATAGCTATTGCGCGTCTCTTTCTCAAAAATCCCCCGATTATTTTTCTGGATGAGCCGACGGCAAATCTGGATGCTATTGCTACTGAACAGATAAAAAACAGTCTGGATGCTATCAAGGTGGGGCGTACGGTGATTATTGTATCTCATAGTATCTCGCAGATTATAGATGCTTCTCACATAATCGTGATGGAGAAGGGACAGGTCATGGAAGACGGTACACATGAGAAATTATATGAGCTGAAGGGAACGTATTATAAAATCTTTATGGCGATGGCAAATAGTCTGAATATCGATAAAATAACAAACTCTATACGGGAATAGATTGTTATGTAATACGGAGAACAGAATGAACTGTTCGGAATAAATAAAGTAATATACTTATGATACCATCACATAGAGAAATAGCTGAATCATTTTCGTCTCTTGATTTTGATCGCGTCCTTCCTCATTTGTCAGATTATGTCGAATGGCATATCAGCGAAAAGGAAGTGTTAAAAGGAAAAGCTGCTTTAGTAGCTTACAGTGAGGAGCTGAAGGCATCAGATACCACAGGTCAGGTTACTTTGGATATCATTAATGTTATTGAGGATGATAATAATGTCGTTATTCAGGCGAAAGTAGCTTTTGGTAATGAAGAAACGGGAGAGAAGGTAAGGCAGATCTGTACGGTTTATGACTTTGATGATCTGGACCACTTGCATGTAATCCGAACGTATACTCTCACAGAAAAATAGGGTGAAAAATCTTTAGCACGATTTCCTTCCCTAAAAAGGAGATCATGCTAAAGGTTTCTCCGAATGGCTTATCCTTCGAGTTCCATGATTTCTTCAGCCAGCTCTTCCCAGTTTTTTTGTAACTGGTTTAATAAGGCTTTTTCAGAATTGTATCTGCGGGTATGATCCTGAAGTTTGACAGCATCAGAATAGATTTCTTCTTTTGCTATTTCATTCTCTAAAAATCTGACCTCATTCTCTTTTTCAGAAATTTCCTGTTCAAGTGTTGCTAATTCTTTATTCTTTTTGCTGATAATTTTAAATTTATCTTCTGTAGGAGCAGGTTTCGCTTTTTTTGGTTGTTCTGCTACTACTTTCTTTTCAGGCTTTTTCTCTGCAGGATTCAGGATACGTTTGGCATTCCATTCTTCATATTCCTGATAAGTACCGGGATATTCTTTGATTTCCTTGTCTTCAATAAACCATATTTTATTGGCTACATGATCCAGGAAATAACGGTCGTGGGATACCACGATCAGTGTACCTTCATATTGTTGTAAGGCTTGTATCAGAATATTGACTGATTGCATATCCAGGTGATTGGTCGGCTCATCCAGTACAAGGAAATTGGCATCAGCAGTCAGAGCTTTGGCCAGTGCTACCCGCGACTTTTCTCCTCCAGAAAGCACTTTGATTTTTTTGAACGCATCATCACCTGAAAACAGGAAACATCCCAGTATGGAGCGCAGCTCAGTTTCGGTATGTTTCGGTGCAAAAGCCTGCATCTCTGCAATAATGGAGTTTTCCAGATGTAAAGCCTCTAATTGATGCTGTGCAAAGAATGTTTGTGAAACATTGTGACCTTTTGTGCTGGTTCCGGTATATTCATGATCTGCGTCGGCTACTATACGAAGCAGGGTCGATTTACCTTTACCATTGGCTCCGATAAGCGCAATTTTATCACCCTTTTCTATAAGTCCATCCGTGTTTTTCAGGATTTCCAGATTAGGGTACGATTTACTTATATTTTCAAGAGTGACCACGTGGCGTCCGGATGGTTTGGAAAATTTAAACTGAAAGTTGACTGTAGGATTGTCATCATCCACATCATCAATTTTTTCCATTCTATCCAATGCTTTAATACGGGACTGTGCCATCTTCGCTTTCGATGCTTTGGCTCTGAAGCGCTCGATGAGGCGTTCTTCCTGTTTGATTTTTGCCTGCTGGTTTTTGAATTGATTAGACTGAATCTCGCTGCGCAATGCTTTTTCTTCCAGATAGAAGCTGTAATTTCCGGCATAAAGGGTCAATTTTCCTTTACGGGATTCTACGGTTTTTTTGATAATACGATCCAGGAAGTACCTGTCGTGTGATACGATGACGATAGCGCCTTCAAATGCCTGCAGATAGTTTTCTAACCACTTGATGGAAGGTAAATCCATGTGGTTGGTAGGCTCATCTAATAAAAGAATATCAGGTGTTTGTAACAGGATTCTGGCCAGCATGACACGCATGCGCCATCCTCCGGAGAAAGTGGCTAAGGGTCTCTTCTGTTCATCCTCTGAAAATCCCAGACCCGCCAGTATCTCATGTGCGCGAAATTCGATGTTGTAACCGTCCAGTGCTTCGAATTCCATCTGCTTATCACTGAGTTTATTCAGGATCTCGTCTGAATAATCGGTTTCTAATTTTTGTAGAAGATTTTCTATTTCTGTATGAAGCTGGTTTTGGCGCTCGAAAGCCTCCATTGCCACATGTAAAATACTTTTATCAGAATGGTATGACAATAAATCCTGGTTTAAATAACCAATCTTTAAGTCTTTGGCCATAGAAATTGTACCTGAAGTCGGTGTGTACTGCCCGACGATAAGGCGTAATAAAGTTGATTTACCGGTACCATTGGCTCCGATCAGACCTACTTTATCGCCTGGTTTGATGTGCCAACTGGCCTCGTCGTACAATGCCCGGGAACCAATTTCAAATGTTAAGTTATTTATAGATATCATTTCAGGTGCAAAAATAGTGAAATTTATGCTTCTTTCTCTACCTTTGCAAAATGTACAAACTGATCAAACCATTTTTCTTCTCCATGAACCCTGAATCTGCTCATCACACTGTAACGGGAGGATTGCAGACGTTCACGAAAATATGGGGAGCCAAATCCTTATTGAAATCTATTTATACGGTAGAGGACAAGCGTCTGGAACGCGAAGTATTCGGATTGAAATTTAAAAATCCGGTCGGTCTGGCGGCAGGTTTTGACAAAAATGGCGAGTATATTGATGAAATGGTCAACTTTGGTTTCGGTTTTATAGAAATCGGTACCGTTACACCCAGACCTCAGCCCGGCAATGATAAGCCGCGTATGTTTCGATTGGTATCTGATAAAGCGCTTATAAACCGTATGGGCTTCAACAATCAGGGGGCAGATGTTGCTGCAGGCAGATTGAGGCACCTCAAACAACGCGGTAATATTATTATCGGCGGTAATATCGGTAAGAATAAGGTAACTCCGAATGAAGACGCTGTGCTGGATTATATTTACTGTTTCAAAGCTCTTTTTGACTATGTGGATTACTTTGTGGTGAATGTCAGTTCGCCGAATACACCCGGACTGCGTGATCTGCAGGAGAAGGAGCCGTTGATGAATATTCTGCGTCAGTTGATGGATATCAATAATAAAGATGGAGTTTCCAAACCTATCCTTCTGAAGATTGCTCCGGATCTTACGGATAGTCAGCTGGATGATATTGTGGAGATTGTACAGGAAACTAAAATTGCAGGTGTTATTGCCACAAATACTACTGTATCCAGAGATGGATTACAAAGTGACCCGAATCTGGTCAAAGAAACCGGAGGAGTGAGCGGAAAGCCACTGACAAACCGCTCTACGGTGGTGATCAGATACCTGGCTGATAAATCAAGCCGTTCCTTTCCGATAATAGGGGTGGGGGGCATACATTCGGCTCAGGACGCAATAGAGAAACTGGATGCCGGAGCCAGTCTGATACAGGTGTATACCGGATTTATTTATGAAGGACCGGGATTGATCTCTGATATCTGTAAGGGTATACTTAAAGCCGGTAAGTAAGAATATTTTCTTATACAGTTGGCGGCCTCGCCAACTGTATAAGATGAGGCCATTTTGGTATTGGCTAGATAACTTCTCTCCCGATAAATCGGGATCTCTCCTTGAAAAGGAAAGAAAGGGTAGAACTAAAAAAGCTGACTATAAACAAAAGAAGTCCCGAAAAATTCGGGACTTCTTTTGTTTATAGCAAACGTTGCTTAGTTTAAAGCATCGATTTTTGCCTGAACTTCTTTGCTTTTTGCTTCATCCTGAATGAAGTCATAGTAGCTTTTCAGATATTTCAATGAATCTACATTTTTAGGCTCTAGCTCTACCAGTTTCAACAAATAAGGTAAAGCTGGTTTTAATTTGTCCTTCGCAGCAGCTACAGCGGCGTTATATTCTGCCGGTTTCAGTGAACGGTCGTTGTTGGCTTTGTTGATATCCTCTCTGACCAGGTTCATGATCGTAACAGCAGCATTTGTATTTGCTTCAAAATAATTAGGATCTAATTCGATCGCTTTTTTGTACGCCTCCAATGCTTTGTCAGTCTCTTTTGTAGCACTACGTGCAATACCCAGATAGTAGTATAACGTTTTGTTTGTCGGATCTTTTGCCAGTTGGCTTTCGATATCTGTTACAATTTTCTGCTCATTTCCGGCAATCAGGTTAAGTTCGATATTCTGAACAGCAGCAGCGTTGTCTGTTGGATATTCTTTAGCTGCGATACTTGCATATTCTAATGCGCTTGCAGTATCCAAAGCAGAAAGATAAAGTTTAGGCAGGTCTACTAATACACTTTTGTGATTTGAAAAGTTCTTTTCAGGGATAAGCAATTTATATTTGTCAATTGCACTTTTGTAATCTTTATTCTGAATGGCAGCAAGACCTGAATAATACGTCAATGTTGTATCACCCGGAAGATATACCAACCCTTTGTCAAATGCTTTGTAAGCCGTCTGGAAATCTTGTTTTTCCCACGCTGCAACTCCCTGATTGAAGTTGTACTGGCCTAAGATCTGAGTGGCTACTTTAATGTTATCGGCATTTTTCTTATCTGTATCTAATTCAGTAGCTTTTTTGATTCCTTCTTCTGCTTTTTGTGCGTCTTCAGCAGAATTATTCATGGAGGCATAGTTTGCATTTACTAAAGCGTAGTATGTCCAGGTTTCTGCCAGATCTTTTGTTTTTTCATGAGCAATAGCTTCGTTTATCGCCTCAGAAGCTGTTTTTAAATTAGATTCTCCTAATTTAGCTTGTCCAGCACCTTTCAGTTCTTCAAATTTAGCAATTGCCGCTTTTGCTTTTTTTAAGTTTCCCGTTTGTGCAAAAACAAATGTTCCTGCAGATAACAGTACGGATAAAACTATTGTTCTTTTAATGTTCATGTTTAATTATTTGTAAGTTGGTTCAATAATAAATTGACACGATCCAATTGTGTCATATCATCAGCAGCTTCGTAATATAAAGCCAATGATTTTAATGCATTAATTGCATAAGGTTTTATTTCATTTGCTTTTAAAAGATAGTTCTGAGCATTATACTGAGCTTCATTATTATCTTTATTTGCTAAGAAATCCTTCAGATAAATCAATCCTAAACCCAGATTGGCTTCATAGTTATTTTTATCCAGACGGATTACTTTTTCATAATATTCCTTCGCTTTGGCGATATTGTTGATGGATTCATTTGCATATCCTGCCAAATAATTCATTTCAATATTTTCCGGCTCGTAAGATAATGCTTCATCGATTACCGGAACAATAGCATCATAGGATTTATTATTTGAATATACCTGAATCAATTCAAACAGTATTTCTTTACTTTTCGGAAATTGTTGTCTTCCCTGACTCAAAACGTCTAAAGTGGCCTGTTTCTTATCCTGAGTGGTATAAACATTTGCAAGCTGCAGGTAATCGTTTGGCGTTACTTTGTCAGACTGGAGGATTCCTTCATACAATTCAGCGGCTTTAGCGTAGTTTTTATTCTGCACCGCCAATACAGCCAGATTACTGGCTACAGCAGCATTATCAGCACTTAATTCATCTACACGTTCGTAATAGGAATATGCTTCTTTGTATTTTTTCTCATTAAGGGCTTTGTTCGCTTTGAAAATAAGCGCAGATACCAGATTCTGTTTTACATAGCTGATTTCTGTCCTGAATTCGTCATTTCCACCCTTTTTATCGATCAGTTTGAGTGATGCCTGTGCGATATCAATCGGGTCTGAAGGGTATTTTTGTTTGCGAAGAGAATCGGTTACGGCATATGAGCTATATACCAGGGCCCGTAATACATTATTTTTGACCTGCGAAGAATCTCTTTTACTGGCAAAAGCAGCATCTGCAAATTTGCGTGCATTATCCAGATTTTTGATATCTCCCGTTTTGGTATATAAGGCAAAACTGTTGTTGCCCTCCTTTATATTGGATTGAGCAACAACAGTTAAGCTGAATGAGGTAAATATTAATAAAGCTATTAAAACTTTCTTCATCATGATATTTTATTCTTCAGTGGTATCGATGTTTGTATTTTCACTGTCTTCTCCTTCTGTTTCGATATCTGTGATTTCTTCGTCTTCTTCTCTTTCTACTTTTGTGATAGAAGCGATCTCATCGTTATCTTTCAGATTGATCAGTCGAACACCCTGGGTAGCTCTTCCCATTACTCTTAAGTCTGCAACACCTATACGAATAACTATTCCTGATTTGTTGATAATCATCAGATCTTCGCTGTCGGTGACATCTTTAATGGCAACGAGTTCACCGGTTTTGTCTGTGACATTGATGGTTTTGACACCTTTACCACCACGGTTGGTTACCCTGTAATCTTCGATATCTGTACGTTTACCATATCCTTTTTCAGAAACGACAAGCACAGTTACTTCCGGATTATTAACACTAATCATGCCAACAACCTCGTCTTTTTCATGTGCAAGGGTGATTCCTCTTACCCCTGTAGCTGTTCTTCCCATAGGTCTTACGGTCGATTCGTTGAATCTGATCGCTCTTCCTGAACGCAGTGCCATTACTATTTCGCTGCTTCCGTCGGTCAGACATGCTTCGATCAGTTGGTCCCCTTCATTGATGTTGATGGCGTTGATACCGTTAGCACGAGGGCGGGAGTATGCTTCAAGAGATGTTTTCTTGATTGTACCTTTTTTGGTACACATAATGATGAAATTATTCTCTAAGTATTCCTGATCTTTCAGATTGATTACTTTGATATAGGCTTTGATTTTTTCATCTTTCGGAATGTTGATGATGTTTTGTAAAGCACGTCCTCTGGAAGTTCTGCTTCCTTCCGGTATCTCAAAGGCTCTCAGCCAGAAACAGCGTCCAGCTTCAGTAAAGAATAACATATAATTATGCGCTGAAGCGGTAATGATATGTTCTGTAAAGTCTTCTTCGCGTGTGTTTGTTCCGATAGAACCGCGACCACCGCGACCTTGTCTTTTGTATTCGGATAACGGAGTACGTTTTACATAACTGTTATGAGAGATAGTGATGACGATTTCTTCATCATCGATGAAGTCTTCCATGCGCATATCCTCTGCAGAATGCACAATGATAGAGCGGCGCTCATCACCATATTTATCTTTGATCTCTAAAAGTTCATCTTTGATGATTTTCATACGAAGACCCTCATCAGAAAGAACTTCTTTTAAGTATTCGATAGTCTTCATCAATTCATTGTATTCTTCTTTGATCTTATCGCGTTCCAGTCCTGTAAGACGACGTAATGTCATGTCCAGGATAGCACGTGCCTGAAGATCTGAAAGGGCAAAGCGCTCCATCAAACCTGTACGGGCATCTTCCGGAGTTTCGGAAGCACGTATCAATTTGATAACCTCATCGAGATGGTCTAATGCGATCAGGTATCCTTCCAGTATATGGGCGCGTTTCTCTGCTTCGGCAAGTTCAAATTTGGTTCTGCGAATCACGACCTCATGACGGTGTTCCACGAATTCGTGGATCATGTCTTTCAGGTTCATCATCATCGGTCTTCCTTTTACAAGAGCGATATTGTTTACTGAAAATGAAGTTTGTAGAGCAGTGTATTTATATAGATTATTTAATACAACGTTAGCATTTGCATCGCGTTTGATATCATACACGACACGGAAACCTTCTCTGTCTGATTCGTCTCTGATCTCAGAAATACCTTCAATTTTTTTCTCGTTGACCAGTTCGGCAGTCCGCTTGATCATATCAGCTTTATTCACCTGATAGGGGATCTCGGTAACAATGATACACTCACGTCCGGATTTCGTGGTTTCGATCTCCGCTTTGGCGCGCATTACTACGCGTCCGCGTCCTGTTTCGCAAGCTTCTTTGACACCGTTGTAACCATAGATAATACCTCCTGTAGGGAAGTCAGGGCCTTTGATGTACTGCATCAATTCGGATATCTCAATTTCCCGGTTGTCGATAAAGGCTACGGTTCCGTCTACAACCTCAGAAAGATTATGAGGAGCCATATTGGTGGCCATACCTACAGCAATACCGGAGGCACCGTTGACCAAAAGATTAGGAATACGGGTCGGAAGTACAGTTGGTTCTTCCAAAGAGTCGTCAAAGTTTAATTTGAAATCAACAGTATCCTTGTTGATGTCAGACAGCATTTCTTCAGCAAACTTTTTTAATCTTGCTTCAGTGTAACGCATCGCTGCGGGAGGGTCTCCGTCTATAGATCCGTAGTTACCTTGACCGTCTACTAATGGGTAGCGCATGCTCCAGTCCTGAGCCAGACGTACCATTGCATCGTATACAGAAGAGTCACCATGCGGGTGATACTTACCGAGAACGTCACCGACGATACGGGCAGATTTTTTGTAAGGCTTGCCACTGGTAACTCCCAGATCCAGCATGCCGTAAAGCACACGCCTATGAACAGGTTTAAGACCATCACGTGCATCAGGAAGTGCACGGGAAACAATTACTGACATCGAATAATCGATGTAAGCAGCTTTCATCTGGTCCTCAATATTAATAGGGATTATTCGGCCATTAGCCGATAAATTGTTTTCGTTTTCTGTTTCTTCAGCCATATTAAGTTGGGTTCGATAAAACTAATGCATTATCGTAGTTAAACTAATAACATACGCAGGCGAAGATACAAAAAAATACCTATTTTGAGAAGCTTTCAGGGCGTTAAATTTTAGGTTGACAGGCTTTAATTTTTGTATCAAAAGTTCTCTCCCAAACGGGGAAAATTTTTACATTCCAATCTCATTACCGATTTATCATTTGAGTACGGTTGTCAAATATTATTTTGCGGTATACAATACGAGATAATAGAGTTTTTTATTGTGTTTTTATCCTTGATATGAAAATATTTAAATTTCTCATTATAAATATTTTATAATTTTTTATTTTGTGGCGTCTATGAACAGATGCTTTATAAATTGAAGTATTTCCGCGAGCGTTCATGAAGACTGTTCTGCAATATCCGGAGGCATTGTCTAAGGGTCTACACAGAACCCGGAAATTGAAATTCCAGAATTACAATTTGATGGCAGATTTATTACTCCAAAGAAGTATTGCGAAGTCAGGTAATTTTATCTTATATTTTCTATACTTTTCACTTCGGCACTGTAGCCATTCAATGCATCTTTTTTTATAGCGACGACTATGTTGGCCAAGGATTGTTTTCCTGTGCGGCGAATGTACAGGATGATCTGATTTCCTTTGGTATTGATTTCTGTAATTACATCATGTGCAATAGCGTTAGCCATTAATTCTAAATAAGGGTATTCAGATTGATAGATATCGTTATTTACCAGTTTTAATAGTCCTTTGTAATTATCTCCGGAGTTTGTAAATAACAACGGGGTGTGCATATCACAGGAAACTGATGTATCTGATAGGGCATTATAATTTTCAAGACGTACAAAGCTGTATTGATCTTTTTCTATCTGAATCTCTTTAGGGGCTTCCTCAGAGGTGGCAGAATAGATATACTTTCCATTGATTATGGCTTGTTCGTCCTGTAATTGTATTCTGACATAAGAATATTTGTTACATATGCCTGTATCATTTTCTGTAAGTGGGTAGAACTGTTCGCTGATACCCGAAATTTTCACAAGTTTACCTTCGGCGCTGATAGTGTCAGTAGCCTGTAAGCTATCATTTAGTAAAGCAACCTGATCTCCGATAATAAATCCTTCTGTTTCCATGTTTCGATAACTGACAGGTAAACTTATAATGGAACTTTTTTCTGAAGAATCCTGTATAGAGATACTATAGCTTTTACTATTATTCTGACAGGAAGTAAAGCTAAAACATAAAATAAATATGGTTATTGTTGTTAAATTGTTTAGCATCTTGATCATATAAGTATATTATTGTCTTCAAAAAGTAAAAAAAGCAGTAAGAAAATTTGTTGTGATTCAACTGTTTTATGGGTTGTATGCAAAAAATATACCTTTTTTCACAAATAGTTCTGTTGTTATTTTATAAGATTTATCGCCTTCATTTATAAATTGTTGTTTTTTAGATAAATAAGTCTTTATATTTGTTGTATCCGTTCTTCTATTTAGTGAGTTTACTGTTGTTTAAGCTGGCTGTTGTAAATTAATGAAAATTTAAACTCCACTTTATAGTTACAAAACAATAGATACGTTAATTCGTTTTATGCATATAAAACTTTCACTCTTTTAAAAAAATTAGCTATGATTTTCAAACGTGTAAGTTACCAGATTTTGAGTGAATTAAAAGCCAAAGGTTTTAATTTATTAGTATCGGATCATACTACATCCGATAAAACCCCTATTTATTTTCCGCTAAAAGTTGAAAATGTTCAGAGTTATGTTTTGAAGCATTTTGATCGTGCAAGTGAAAAACTTGATCGTGCAAGCGAGAAACTCTGTAAAATCAAATTGATGCTGCTTATCGATGAAGTGCTCATGAAATATGATGAGGAGAGGGTTTGTGGAGTTATACAACTGGAATAAGTTAAACTATAGTTTTAATGTTAAAGCTAAATTTAATAAGCCGCA
The DNA here is from genome assembly GCF_000143765.1 of Sphingobacterium spiritivorum ATCC 33861. Classification (GTDB taxonomy): domain Bacteria; phylum Bacteroidota; class Bacteroidia; order Sphingobacteriales; family Sphingobacteriaceae; genus Sphingobacterium; species Sphingobacterium spiritivorum. Next base: position 1,100,390 of record NZ_GL379770.1, read on the forward strand.
TATAATATATTGCGTTTGAACGAATAAAGCGCAGGGTATTTTTTTGCGTGCAATGCGATTTTTTCTTTGTAAGCTCTTATAAAATCTTCTTTCATTTCAGGGTCTATTCTTTCGAGATATGGAATTAATGTAGATCCTGCAATAAACTGGTACAGATCATCCGGAGATTGTGCAATTATAGGATACACCTTCTGCATAACTTCTTGTTTCTTACTTCCACTCTCAAATAGCAACTGAGCATAATCATCTATACGGAGAACAGGAGATTCTTTTTTCCAATAATTCAGTGCTTTTGCGTAAGGTTCTTCCTGCGCTAACTCCAGTATCAATATATTCAAAATGTTGTCATTCTGGGCCGGAATCTGTATGGCTAGCTGCCCGCCCGGATTAATATGTCTTATAATAGCTGGGAGCAATGATTCGTGATCCGGAATCCATTGTAATACAGCATTGGAAAAGATGAGGTCCCATTTTTCATCTCTATCCAGTTGTTCCTTAATATCTCTCTTCAAAAATATGGTTTTTTCATTAGCAAAAGCTGATGTCTGCGTAAGCATTTCGGGCGAAGCATCTATACCGGTGACGATAGCATCTTCCAGATAATCGGATAGTTTACGGGTGAGTTCGCCGGTTCCGCATCCCAGATCTATGGCTTGGATACCTTTTTTCTTTTCAATAGGAGTGATCAGATCGTAGAACGGAGCGAAACGTTCTTTTTTGAATATAATATATTGTTCAGGGTTCCAGCGCATAACTTTTAATTTATGTTAATTTACTTTTTTGAATGCAAGGTCATGGAAGTCGTAGCTAAAGTCTGTAAGCGGGGAAATAGCATTCATTTTAAATCCCAACACCTTTTGCTGGTTTATGTCCAGATTTAAAAAAGCATCTGCATGGAAGTATCTGTTATTCCATTTGACGACATATTTCTGGTCTTTATAGAAGAAAAGCTCCCCTGTTAATTGCGGCGAACGTTTTGATGCGAACATAAGTTTGCCGTTTTCTTTGTAAATGTTGACTTCTCCCAGCCAGTTATCAACAAATTTACCCGTCAACATGTTTTCGTATGGATTGGAATTTTTGTTTTTTTCTATGGTTTTCCAGACCTCATCCGTTATTTTATCTGCTGAAGATGTACTTGCCGTTATACTGGATTGATAAGTATCTACCCAGTCTTTATGTGGCAATCCCAGATAAAAATCTTTGATAGTATTGGATATGGACATGAAAGCAGCTCCTTCCTGTTGATTGGTTAGTACTATTATTCCGAGTTGCAACTGCGGAAGCATGACAATCTGAGTGACGATACCCTCCAGTCCGCCGGTATGCGATACCTCGAGTTTGCCGGCTACATCTGTAAGTCTGAACCCTAATCCATAGGCTCTGAAAAGTGAATTGTAAGGAGGGGTTGTTGCTACGGGCATGAGTGTTTGCGGAGTACTGAGTTCGGCAAGCTGTTCTTTAGGGATCAGTTGTTTACCTTCATAATTGCCCTTGTTTAACTGAAAAAGTACCCATTTAGTAAGATCCTCTACATTGGAATAGATCCCTCCGGCGGCATCTACAGTCGTACCGCTGTATCTTTTAATCACCTGAAGCTTGCCGTCTATGGGCACATGCGGATCAATCGAGTTGTCTTTACTACTTAGCAAATGCCAGTTAGGTGCGGAGTGATCCATATGCAGAGGTGTCAGTATGTGTTGCTGTATATAGGATGCCCACGAAAATCCTGAAACCTTTTCAATGACTACACCTGCTATCACATACAATAAATTGTCATAATCGTATTTTGTCCGGAAATCAGACACTGGCTTCAGGTATTGCATATTCCGGATAATATCTTGCGGTGTAAAATCGTTTCCGTCCGGCCATATCATCAGATCTCCGGCGCCCATACCGAGTCCGCTTCTGTGTGTCAGTAAGTCACGGATTGTGAAATTCTCAGACGCATAATCGTTGTACAGTTTAAATTCAGGAATATAAGTGCGGACACGATCATCCCATTTGATTTTACCCTGGTCTATAAGCATAGCCAACGCAGTAGCTGTGAAAGCCTTGGAGTTGGATGCGATGCCGAAGTTGGTCAACGGATCGACAGCTTTTCCGGTGTTGATACTGGATACACCGTACCCTTTCTTGAGGATGACTTTTCCGTCTTTAACGATACCTACAGCTATACCCGGCACATTGAATGTTTTCCTCACATGCTCTACCAGTTCATCTACTTTGTTTTCTTCGATTTGCTGTCCATAAGTGGAGTGTAAGCAGCAAAGGCCAAAAATAATGGCCAGATATATTCTTTTCAGGTTTCCAGTGTATGTCTTATACATATGTCTGTACTTTATTCCGTTGTTATACTATAATTGAAGGATATTTTTAAGTGCAGGAATATCTTCTGCGATGTAAGTTGCTCCGGCCTGGTTCAACTCTTCCTGATCCCCAAAACCATATAAAACTCCTACAGAGTCCAGACCTGTGTTTTTAGCACCGATTATATCATGCTTTCGGTCTCCGATCATTAATGTTTCTGAAAGGTCCTGAATCTTATTTTCCTCAAGTACATATTCAATAACATGGGTTTTGGTTGGCCGGGAATCATCCAGCTCGCTACCGCCGACAAATTCGAAGTATTGATCTAAATGAAAATGATGGAGTATCTGTACTGCAAATACTGTAGGCTTGGAAGTCGCAAGGTAAAGTTTGTGACCTTTTGAACGGACAGATGCCAGGAGTTCCGGTATACCTTCAAACAGGATATTTTCAAAAATACCTTTATCCGCAAACCTTTCTCTGTATCTGGCGACACCTTCATCTGCCTTACGCTCATCAAAATGATAAATTTCCATTAAAGATTGTTTAAGTGGAGGACCAATGAGAGATTTCAGACTATTCAGATCCTTTGTTTCAATATCAAAGTGCTCAAGGGCATATGCAATTGATTTGGTAATGCCTTCAAAAGGATCCGTTAGGGTACCATCCAGGTCGAAAAGCAAATTGCGGTATTGTTTCATATATGTCAATATAACATAAAAGTGTGAATATATGATACGCAGATCAGTTAAATTTTAATAATGGAATTATCATCTAATTGTTTAGTTATAGTTGCAGGTCAGTATTACGTAATTATTATTCTGACAAAAATTGATCATCTTATTATAGGAGTATGTTGAAGAAAGGAGCAAAATTGTTTAGTTTAGCGGCACAAGTAAACATAAGTATGCAAGATTATTCTAAAAAAGGTAAATGGCCCATTGTTTTTATAGTAAAAGTTGTCGTATGGCTGGCATTGATCTTATCTTTTCCTATTCTTCAGGATGTGTATAAAAGGAGTACTTATCTTTCGCAGATTGCATATGCATTGAATACTTTTCTAACAGCAAGTGTCTTATTTTCGGTAGGACGCTTTGTAATGATTGCCCTGTACACGCGTAGGACTGAACGCCAGAGTGTGCGTGGTAATTTTGTGTTGGGTATCAACAGAGTCACTGCTGTATTGAATTCGATATTTGCCATTATTGCACTAATGCTTGCCTTTGGTATCAATCCTGTAGGATTCGTGACAAGCATGACTATCGTTGCGATGGCTATTGCTGTCACGTTCAGAGAGTATATTACCAATATGATCAGTGGTCTTATTCTTATGTTTTCTGATCAGTTTTCGATCGGAGACCGGATTAAGGTGGGGGAGTATCACGGAAAGATCGTGGATATTACGCTTGCAAATATTGTGGTCAAGAATGATGAAGATGATATTGTGCTGATTCCGAATAATGCTGCTTTTACAGAGAAAATCGTCAATAAGTCTGTCAACCAGTCGAATAAATTGTCTGTCAAATTTGAACTTCCCTTATATGCTGCTGCAAATATGGAAGAACTTGAAGAGAAGTTGAAAAAATTGCTTATGTATCATCCTGATGTACACTGGACAGATGATGTTGCGCTCAAAGTCGTCAATATCGGCAAAGACTATGTACAATATAAAATTGAATTCAATGCCTTGAACAGTACCAATAAACTGCACCGCCAATTGGAAAATGAAGTATTGACGCTTATCTTAAAGCAGCAACGGGAACCTTAGATTTTTCTGATTTTTACTTTTCGGACGAAGTGATGATTTCCTTTTTCAAGGATCAGATCTGCGCGGTTGCGCGTAGGGAGGATGTTTTCTACCAGGTTGGGTCTGTTAATTTCGTTCCAGATATCGGTGGCCATTTTGGTGCTTTCTTCCTGATCCATACTGGCATATCTGTGAAAAAATGATTTCGGATCCTGAAAGGCAGTGGCTCTTAGCGATTCAAACCGATCAATATACCACTCCATAATATCTTTTTCCCTGGCATCTACGTATATAGAGTAATCAAAAAAGTCGGATACAAAGACTCCTGTACGCTGTGAATTGACCTGTAAAACGTTGATGCCTTCTACAATCAGGATGTCGGGGCCGTCGATAACGATCTTTTCAGGAAGTACATCGTAAGCCAGGTGAGAATAGACCGGTACTTTGATATTGGATTCTCCGGATTTCATATCCGAAAGAAATGTCAGCAGACCTTTTGTATCATAACTTTCCGGAAATCCTTTTCTGTTCATAATCCCTCTTTCCTGTAGTATCTTGTTTGGGTACAGAAATCCATCTGTTGTAACCAGATCTACTTTAGGTTTGCCAGGTAGTAGCGAAAGTACTTTTTGCAGCACACGGGCTGTGGTGCTCTTACCTACGGCGACTGAACCTGCTATACCGATTATAAAGGGTAATTTTTTATTGTTAGCCTGAAAAAAACTGTTGGTATCGTGATGTAATATTTTGGAATGTTGAATGTGTATATCCAGCAGATGTGCCAGGGGAAAATATACTTCTTCAATTTCTTCCATTGTCAATGGCTCATTCAGCGCGCGTAAATGTTGAATATCGCTATCTGCGATGCTGTGTGAAAAGTGGCCGTTAAGCTGTTTCCATTCTTCACGGGAGAGCTGTTGAAAAGGACTATTGACTGAATTTGGATTTGACATCAGTATATATCGATACTTGTGAGGTGCAAATATAAAATGTTCTTTAAAATATTAATGTAAAATAATTAAAGCATATTGGAGTCGATCACAATCGGATTGGATAATATTTTGTGTACAGGACATCTGTCTGCAATAATTGCTAATCTTTTTTTCTGATCGTCATCGAGATTGCCTTCAAATGAAATATGGCACTTGATATAGGTGGTCTGCTGCTGCACACTTCTCTTCACTTCTGAAGAAAGACGTACGATTACTTTATCCAGTTCCCATTTTTTCTGGTCTGCATACATCCGGACTGTAATCACTTTACAGGAACCTAAGGATGACAGTAAAAGTTGAGTAGGAGCAAATCCTTTATCCTGTCCGCCGACTTCCGCTGGTTCATCGGCAATAAGGGTATGTATATTGTCTGTAATCGTTGTTGTGTATTTTTCCTGCTCTATTGTAACGGTGATCTCTCTGCTCATAGGGTCAATGTAACGTCTGTATCTGTACTCGTATTAATCTTTATCCTCCAGTAATCCTTCAATAATAAGTGCACCCGTGGCCGGATTGGTCGCTAAAGGTACATTGTAGAGGTCGCATATACGCATAAGCATTTGTATATCCGGTTCATGAGGATGTTTACCCAGCGGGTCTCTGAAAAATATAATACCGTTGACCAGACCTTCTGCTGCCATAGCTGCAATCTGTGCATCACCTCCTTTAGGCCCGCTTAGTTTGAGTTCTACCGGTAATCCGGTTTGCTGTACATAGGAGCCTGTTGTGCCTGTTGCGACAAGATGTGCGTGTCTCAGAGATTCAATATGGTCTTTGACAAAGGCTACCATTTCGGCTTTTTTTCCGTCGTGAGCAATCAGTGCTATTGTTTTTTTCATCTATATTTTAAAGTTAACCAAAGAAAATATATGCTATTATAATGGCCGCTATCAATCCTACAGCATCGGCAATCAGACCACAGGTCAGGGCGTGACGTGTATTTTTGATACCTACAGATCCGAAATAGACCGCCAGTACATAAAATGTGGTCTCCGAAGAACCTTGTATTACACTAGCTAATCTTCCCTGAAACGAATCAGCACCATATGTTGTCATTACATCAACCATTAGTCCTCTGGCTCCGCCACCACTAAGTGTTTTCATCAAACCTACAGGTAATGCGGGTACAAACCGGGTATCAAAACCCATTGCTGCAAAAGCAGAACCAATACCATTGACAATATAATCCATACAGCCCGTTGTACGGAATGCAGATATAGCTACGAGTATAGCAATCAGAAATGGAATAATCATTACGGAAGTCTGAAAGCCTTCTTTTGCGCCGTCTATAAAGGCATCATATACATTTATCTTTTTTGCTGCACCGTAAGCGATGAAGAGGACAATAATAGAAAAAATGAGTAAGCCTCCTATAAGGCCGGTGATCTTCTCAATTTGTTCAGGCGGCAGGCCGTTGAGACCGAAATAAAGAGCGGTCATCAGACCAGCAAAAATACCCAGAAAGATTAGTATAGGAAGTTTAAAGAGATTGATCTTCTGAAAGAAAGCAACGGATATCATCCCTGCAATAAAAGAAATAAAAGTACCGATCAGCGAAGGAATAAAGATATCGGCCGGATTGGCTGCTCCGTTGGCAAGACGAAGCGCTATAACAGAAGTCGGGATCAGCGCGATTCCGGCCGTATTAAGCACAAGAAACATAATCTGTGCATTGGTCGCTGTGTCTTTCTGCGGATTAAGTTCCTGCAGTTCTTTCATCGCTTTCAGCCCTACAGGAGTGGCTGCATTGTCCAGTCCCAACATATTGGCGGAGAAATTCATAATGATAGAACCGTTTGCCGGATGGTTTTTAGGTACTCCGGGAAATAATTTGCTAAAGAATGGATTTACGCCTTTTGCAAATAAGCTTATCATACCAGCCTTTTCACCTACCTTCATAATACCCAGCCAGAACGTCATCATACCTACAAGTCCAAGTGAAATTTCGGCTCCTGTCTTGGCACTGTCAAACATTCCGTTAATAACCTGAGAGAATATTTCGGTATCACCGAGGAAAAGTAATCTGCATAGCGCTACAATAAATGCAATGATAAAGAAGGCTATCCATACGTAGTTTAAGGCCATATTGTTTATTTGATAGCGTAAAAGTAGTGTTTTAGTCCTTATTCTTCAAAAAGTTCCAGGCAGATTTGCGATTTCTGGATTTTCTGTCGGCAATAAGATCTACTACAATGTCATCTATGAGGGCTTCATTCTCACTGATCATACGGTCTGCAAGTGACTCTAATTTTTGAATATTGCTTTTGGTTGCTGCATCCAGTGAAGATTCTACAGACAACAGGTTGTTGGGTTCTATCCGGATATAGTTTTGGGTACGCTGTACAGACCTGAAAAGCTGTCGAAGGAAATAATCAGTACTCTCTGAAGAGCTGCTGGTCATGATATCGACAAGTGCAGGTCCGATAGAAATAGCCCATTTTTTCTTGAAATCTTCATAATTGTAAGCATTCCGTGCTGCACCTGTACCCAGTGACAGAATGGATATGTCTGTTATTTTAAATGTATTGAAGTTTTTTAATACTTCAAGTAAGGCCGAAATTGACGGGTTTTGAGCAAACACACCACCGTCCAGAAGCGGATAACGAATATTGGCTAAAGAAAATATTTCAGCAACCGAGAAGTATGTGGGTGCTGCTGCGGTAGCCCGGCATACATCCCGGATATAAAAATCCCTTGATTCACCGTGGCTGATTGCTTTTTGTTGTCTGAAGAAATGATTTTTCCGGAGCTCGATATTGTAGGCTGTGATAATACAGGGCTTGATTAACTGGCTCAGCCTGATATCTCCAAAGTAATCCATGAGTACACATTCGAATATCTTTTCATCATAGAGTTCACTCAGGACTCCGAATTTGCTTAAAAATCTTCTCCAGCGTGTGGTGGAGAAAATCTGCGGTCCATGATCCAGATAAATATTGAGCGCTTCACGTGTTGTGAAACGGGGACGATTGGGATTATCTTCACTGGGACATAATAACAATGCCGTAAGAATACCTCCTGTACTGGTGCCGGCAAAAAAGTCGAAAAAATCCGATATATGTGCATTCGGATCATTGGTGGCTATTTTAAGTTTGTCTTCAAGATTGACCAGTAGAAGACCGGGTATAATACCACGGATTCCACCGCCATCTATAGAAAGTATTCTTTTCATTATATTTGGATTGTCAAAGTGAAAATATTCAATTTTATTGAAAAAAAAGTAATTCCTGGGTCACAAAGTAGGTGCTTTAAAAGTATTCTTGGTATTTCGGAAATATATCTTAGTTTCGGGTATGAAAGATCCGCTACAACTAAAGGAAAGGCTTGTAAAGCACATTAAAGAGACTACTGACAGACGACTGCTGGAAATTGATACAGCGCTGGTGCAGGCTCAGGAATCAGCTAATGATGATACAAAGAGTAGTGCAGGGGATAAGTATGAAACTTCGCGTGAGATGATTCAGCAGGATATTAACAGATTACAGCAGCAACGTGCGGAAGTGATTCGCGAACTGGATATTATCAATAAGATAGAACAGGAGGGAACGGAAGTTGGTAAATTGGGCGCACTGGTCGTGACAGACAGGTTTACCTATTTTGTGGCAACCAGTCTTGGACAACTTGTCATCGATGGGAATAAATATGCCGTTGTCTCTGCTCAATCACCAATAGGTAAACAATTGATTGGTAAGGAAAAAGGTCAGGATTTTGAATTTAATGGTATTCGGCAGACAATTAAAGGAATATATTAAGATCTTATTTTTTACAAACAAATTGAAATCAGAGTTGTTAGTATCATAGTCTTTTCGGTATGAATCCTGAATAAGATGTAAAAGTTGAATACAAAAAACTGTTAAATTAAAAAATTATGAATGTAAAAAGATTTATTCCCGTTTTATTCATGGCCGGACTTCTGACTATGAGTATGATTTCGTGTAAATCCAAGATCTCGGATGCGGATCTGAAAACGAAGGTTGAAACTGCTGTAAGCGGTAATCCGGATGTACTGGTGGATGTGAAAGATGGTGTTGTCACACTGTCCGGTACAGTGGCCACTGAACAAGAGAAAATCAGTCTGGAGACTGCTGCAAAATCTGCAGAAAAAGGTGTTAAATCTGTCGTCAATAACATTGTTGTAGAGGCTGCACCGGTATTGCCTACTCCTGTAGACGATACATTAGTCAAGAATGTTGCAGATGTCATGAAGGATTTTCCTGCTCTATCTGCAAATGTGAAAGATGGGGTTATTCAGGTGACAGGAACAATCGAACAGGCGCGCATCAAAACATTGAAACAAGCTTTGGATAATCTGAATCCTAAAAAGGTTGATCTTTCGGGATTATCGGTTAAATAATCATTTTAAAGAAGCATTAATATGGCATTACAAGATAAATACAGAGCATTATTAGATACGGCTCAGGCATCAGGGATAAATGATTTGCAATTTGCTGAACAGGACGGTGTACTTCGTATAGCAGGGACAGCTCCGACAGCGGAAGTGAAAAATAAACTGTGGGATATCTACGGGCAGATTGACCCTAATTTCCTGACAGGGGATGTAGTCATGAATGTAGATGTCGCTACGGAAGTACCGGGTAGCGAAGTACGTGTAATTACCGAAAACAGTAATCTGAATATTCGTAAAGGTCCCGGTACAGATCAGCCTATTGTAGGTAAAGCTGCAAAGGGAGAAATCATTACGCTGATCAGCAAGGCAAATGATCAGTGGTGGCTTGTGCGTACAAAGGATAATGAGGAAGGGTATTGCTATGCGCAGTATCTGGAGTCTGTGTAATTATTCTACATAGCATATAAAAAGCCGGATCATTGATCCGGCTTTTTTTGTGGTGTAGAGCTTGGTACTTATGAAAGTAGTCTTTAAAATGAGTTATAGCAGTTGGCGGGGACGCCAACTGACGCTGGGTGGTTGGTTTTCGATAGGTAAGTCTGTGTTTGCTGATGTCCTCACCAGCAAAATCAGATCAGTTCTGTCTTTAAACTTTTACTTAAATGTTAAATAGACATTCCAAATCTGTTAACTTTAATTATTTTTGATTATCCAATCGTGATGATATGAAAAAATTACTGAGCGTTTTATGCTTTATGCTGGCTTTGTCGGCATTTGCGCAGGAATTATATATTCCCCGAAATATTAAACTGGCTTATGAGCGTGGTACACGGAGTCTGTCCGGAGCTCCGGGACCTGCCTACTGGCAAAATAAAGGAGTATATGATGTGCAGGTAAAAGTGGATGCGAATACAAAGATGGTCAGTGGTACGGAGACTATTGTATATACTAATAACAGTCCGGATACATTGAGACAAGTAGCGATTCGCTTTGATAATAATGTACACAAGCCTAATTCGCCCAGAGCTGCATATGCTGAAACTGATTTTCTAACTTCCGGATTGAAAATTCATTCGTTTGCAATGAATGGCAATCAATATGAAGTGGATGCTCAGGATTGGGGAACTGTCACCTTAGGGGCCTTCGAAGATGCTATATTGCCCAAGGGAAAGGCAACTTTCACTATTTCCTGGGAATATCCGTTATCTGTGCAGAGTGACAGGGAAGGGCAGATTGATCCGGAGACATTTTATGTGGCTTATTCTTATCCGAGAATAGCGGTCTATGACGATTATAACGGATGGGATATGCTGGCACACAACGGAAGACAGGAGTTTTATAATGACTTTAATGATTATACGTTTACCATTGCTGCTCCTAAAAATTATGTGGTATGGGCTACCGGTACATTTCTGAATCCGGAAGAGGTACTGATGCCTGAATTTTTGAAGCGATTCAAACAGTCATTAAGCAGTGATACACGTATGCATATTGCGAATGAGCAGGAAATGAAATCGGGTAATGTAACTCAACCTAAAGAATGGAACGTATGGAAATTTAAGGCTGATCATCTAACGGATTTTTGCTTTGCAATGAGCAATCACTATGTATGGGATGCTGCAAGTGTTCAGCTGCCTTCTAAGCGGGTCAGTGTACAGGCTGCGTATAAATCAGGCACAAAGGATTTTGAGCAATATGTAGGGTGGGAACAATATTGTATTGACTGGTTTTCCAGGCACTGGCCTGGAGTAGAGTACCCATACACAACGATGACTGCAGTACAGGGATTTGCGGATATGGAGTATCCGATGATGATCAATGATTCGAGTGTACCGGATAATCTGCTGGATGCGCGTCAGACGGTGGACCACGAGATTGCACATACGTACTTTCCATTTTATATGGGTACAAACGAAGCGCGCTATGCGTTTATGGATGAGGGTTGGGCTACAGCTTTTGAATACCTGATCGGACTTGATGAGAACGGTGAAGCTACAACGAAGAAGATGTTTCAGGATTTCAGGGTTAAAGGCTGGATCTCGGATCCTTCTGCTGAGCAGGATCAGCCTTTGATCTCCATGAGCTCACAGCTTAGCGGTGCCGGATACGGTAATAACTCTTACATCAAATCGGCTCTTTCATATCTTGCTCTTAAAGATTATCTGGGTGATGCTTTATTTAAAAAAGCGTTACACCATTATATGAATAACTGGAATGGTAAGCATCCGATTCCCTGGGATTATTTTTATTCTATGAATACCGGGTCTGGAAAAAACCTGAACTGGTTCTGGCAGAACTGGTTCTTCAGCAATAATTATATTGATCTGAAAATAAACACTGTTAAGTCTGTACCGGGTATTATAGAGGTGGTAGTAGACAATATCGGAGGTTTTGCAATTCCGTTTGATATGCATATTACTTTTGCGGATGGAAAATCAGCTACAATACATTACACCCCTCAGGTATGGGAGAAAAATTCAAAACAAACAACTTTGCGTATTCCTGCCAAACAGTCCTTGAAAAAAATAGAGCTGGATGGCGGTATTTTTATGGATTATACACCTAATGATAATGTAAAAGCACTTTAACGAGGATTTGTCTACAAAGGAAAAAGGATCTGCAAGCAATTGCAGATCCTTTTTCCTTTGTTAAACATATTCTAATATTGGCGGAAATTCTAATTAAACATGTGTGTTCAGACATGCTTTGTTTATTAGCTATTCTGCATGTTTATAGAGTGTTGTGATGTAAAAACGCAAAAAATAATTTTTATTTAATCTAAATTACATATATTTGCGCATTGTTAAGATTCAATCTAAATAAAGTTGCGCCTCCTTATACTCACATTTTTATCTATCCTGCTTGCATTTAATGGATATAGTCAAACCTACTTCATTGGTAGAGTGGTTGATGAAGAGCGTAAACCATTACAGTTTGCGTCAGTAACGAACCTTCGTACGCAACTGGTTTCTTTTACAAATGATCGTGGTGAGTTTAGAATAAAATTAGAAAATAATCAAGACTCTATCCGTATTAAAGTAGTTTTTGTAGGAAAGCAAACCGTGACATTAGGTTTTAAACCCAATGATGCCGCTCAATCACAAATTATTATTCTCAAGGAATTATCCCTGAAATTAGATGAAGTAGATGTAATTCCGAGTTATAAACGGGATGGAGGATCTAATTCTGCTATAACAATTGACAGACAGGCTATCGATCAATTACAGGCTTTCAGTTTGGTTGACGTTATGAATTCTCTTCCCGGAAAGAAATCAACAGCTTTGGATCTTAATACGTTGAAAACACTTACTTTCAGAGGGGGCATGGGCGGTAATAGCTCAATTCGTGACTTTAATAATTCGTTGGGTATAGCCATTATTATGGATGGGGCTCGTCTATCCAATGATGCTAATATGCAAAGTAGAGGTGTTTCCAGAAATGGAATGGCAAGAACAACTATTACAACCAATTCCTATAGAGATAGTTACTGGGGTAATCAGGGAAGTAAAAGTTATGACACTCCTTATCAAGGAATTGATCTTCGTGATATTCCTGTGAATAATATTGAAAAAATTGAAGTAATTCAGGGGGTCGCGCCTGCTCAATATGGCGAGGTTACAGACGGTGCTGTTATTATTGACAGACAGGCCGGTAAAAGTCCTTATCTCATCAACTTTAACATAAATGGAGGATCTACCTCATCGGGAATAAATAAAGGGTTTCAGTTGCCTAATAATTTGGGAGCTATAAATATAAGTGCCAACTGGACACATAGCAATGCCGACCCCAAAGATAAGGTAAAAACATTTGGTCGTTTCTCTCAGAGTATGACCTGGACTAAGCAATTTAAAGATATTAAAAATACACTTTCTGTAGATTATGGTAGTCGTAATGATGAAAAGAAGCAGGATCCTGACGATGATACGGAAAGAACTTCGAAGTTTAAAAATTCAAATCTGGGGATCAGTAACAGACTAAGCTACAATTTAAACTCTACCTGGATCAGGAATCTTCAATTTAATACAAATCTAGCAGTAGGTAATCAGGAGTCTTCATCTCAGTATATTGTCAACAGAGGATTAACTGCAATTGCTGATTTGGATACTTCTGGTATCTATGAAGGTAAGTTTATCAATGGAAGTTATATGGCAGATGAGATTATTATCGGGAAGCCATTGACAATCGGATCTTCTCTTTCTGCAGCCAGTATATTTCATGCAGGCGAGGTGGTGCATTCGTTGAGTTATGGTATGAATTTTAACTTGTCTAATAATGGAGGGAGAGGCGTTATTTCAGATCCTGAACGTCCACGACTTGTTGGTACAAACAATCAAAATCTGAGACCTTATTCTTTCGAATCTTTGCCTAAAGCTGTAAATTATGGTTTTTATATACAGGATCAATTTAAGGTGAAGATCGATGATCGCGAATTGTCCAATAATATCGGCTTGCGTTATGATATTCAGAATGGTTTCGGCACAATTCAGCCACGTATCAATTCCAGATTGAAATGGAATAAGAGTCTGAGTTTTACCGGAGCTTTGGGTTTAGGATCAAAAGCCCCAACATTGGCTCACTTATATCCCGGACCAGCTTATATTGATTATGACCTCATAAAAGCTACTACAGGTGGTACGGATCCCTCATTATATTTGTTGTTTACAGATAAGTTTACACCCGATAACAGTCATCTCAAGCCGTCTAAATCTCTTCAGATTGAGTTAGGTGCTGAATATGAGCATTCCTTATTTCATACATCAATATACGCTTACTACAAGAATAACTGGGATATTTTCACTACACAACAGACACTCAGAAGATATGAACTTCCGGAATATGATGTTTGGTTAAATGCGCAGACCCAAAAATTTGAATATACACCGAATGGTAAGTATAGATTTGAAGGTGGATTTATAGACTTTAATATGGTTAACGGTTCTGCTTCTCAAAGCTATGGATTTGACTGGTCGGTATTTACCCGGAAAATACCTTATATTAATACCTCTTTTTCTTTATTGACGTCTTTGGTTTACAATACATTTGCTGCAAATTCAAATGCAAGTGTAAATCCTCCCAATAAGATACTTATATCAAATGATGACTATATCAAAACGGTATATTATGAACCCGATAAAAGTTCTAATTTACTTTTTATGACTAAGGTCAATACGGTTACGCATCTACCCAGTATTGGATTTGTTCTGAATTTCAATATTGATCTTAATTGGTTAGATAACAATCGTACCATCAGTAATACTTCTCCTATCGCTTATCTGGATGATAAGATCAGATACGTAGCATTGAGTGGTTCTGAGTCTCTGGATGTACCATTTGCTCAACTAAACAGATTGTCGAAAGAAACGAAAGTAAAAAATATTCCTATGCCGTATGCCAATATTAGTTTGGGCGTAGAGAAAGAAATACGTAAAAATTTCAGAATAAACCTGAGAGGGTATAATGTCTTTGATTTCAGACCGTATAAAGTATATTATTTAGATAGCGGATTAGAAGAAATCTTCAATCCAAATGGAAAACCAAGTTTAACAATAGGAACAACACTTAAATTTTAAAAACTATGCTGAAAAATAACATTCTTTTTTTGATGGCATTGCTTCTGATCACTTTAGGATCATGTAAGAAAGCCGACAATAATCTGGTTGCACCTGTATCATTGAATATAAAACCTACTGCAGTAGATGGTACCAGTTCATTTGAAGCAAAAGGAGCAACTGTAAAAATTACAAACTTATCTACTGGCGCTATATTTAATGCAACAGCGGATGCTTCCGGAAATGCTTCTTTTGCAAGTATCACTCCAGGAACTTACAGCGTTAATGCTGTACTCGAAGTAACTGCAGCTGATTATTCTGCAAAAACTGGTGTCTACACCGAAGAAAATGTATTCTTTAACGGAAGCGTAGATAGGCTTGATATTACTTCTGATCTGCAAAGAGATCTTCCACTTGTAGTGGGCAAAGTGGGGGATTGGGTCTTTAAACAAATTTATTATGCCGGTTCCAATGCCACAAGAGGGGCATCTTTCAGAGATGTATTTTTAGAAGTATACAATAATTCCAATCAGGTACTTTATGCTGACAGTTTGTACTTTGGACAGGCTGATGGTAAAAACAATAATAATGAAGGAACTTACTATATTAAAGATACCCGCCAGTTTGATTGGAGTCAATCTATTGGTATGATCCTGCCTCCAGGATTAGATGCAAATAAAGACTATATCTACGCTTATACCTTATTCATGATACCTAGTGATGGTACAGGTAAAAAATATCCTGTTCAGCCTGGCGAAAGTAAAATCATAGCGGCTACTGCTGTAAACCATACGGGTAGTTACTCAGGAAATGACGGACAGTCGGTCGCTATTACTGATCCTACATTGACTGTAGATTTGAGTAATGCAGATTTTGAAACTTATCTGGTCAATTATCTGGGAGGTACTCCATACAAATATGATGTAGATAATGTGAATGTTCCGAATGTAGATGTGTTATTCGTTGCAACAGGAAATGATATGATTCTAAAAGCAAATGGAAGAGATGCTGTATTTCTCTACAAAAAAGAAGCCGGAGGATTGGATCCAAAGAACTTTCCAGAATATGCGGAGCCAGATGTACGTCAAATAACTGCAACAACTAATAAATACAGACAGATACCTGTAAGTGGAATTGTAGATGCAGTAGAATTTCAACATCCTCTTGAGAATAGCCGTGTACCAAAACGTTTACCTTTGACTTTGGATGCAACACGTACACATGTACCAGGTGGGCAGTATTCCAGTCAGTCTCTAATCCGTAAAACAGCTAAGACTGTTAATGGGAGAAGAATATTGCAGGATACTAATAATTCAGAAGCTGATTTCTCTTATTTTGATAGACCAAATGTGTCTAAATCTGCTTCTTCCTTTTTAAATTAAATGATTTCTGCCTTCTCAGGCTTTATAAATAAAGTCTGAGAAGGTTTTTTCTTGTTATGTATATGAGATATCTACTTGTCTTTGTCCTGCATTTTATAGTTTTAGTGAATCTTTATGCTCAAATGAAATATGATTCGGATAGTATAGACTGGCAAAGAGGTTCCCGGCAGAAAATGTCATATCTCCTGGATTATCCTGCACTTATCCAGGATTCCCTCCAGTCCGGATATGGTAAAGCTAATCTGGATTTTTTGTCAGATAAAAGGAACTATAGAGGCGCTCAGCAGGCATATCGTACCACATCTGCCAGCTTTTCTGCTGAAGGATACAACCAATTGGGAAGAGTACTGGTTGCCGGAAAATTTTATTTTAATAAAACATGGGAAGACAGTCTTTCCTACAGGCTGGGTGGTATTGTAGATCAGCCATTGCCTACGTACTATTTTGTTCCTAAAGCAGGTGAATTTGAAAGGCAGACGTATCAGGCTGATGCTTATGTTAGCTATGAAGCAGTACCTAATCGTTGGAAACCGGGTATTAATCTCTCCTATTTGCATCATTGGGCAACCCGTTCTGTAGATCCGCGGATGGATTACTATGAAATGACACTTAAGATACAACCCGAAATTTCATTTATACATAATAAGACTATATGGACAGTAGGGGGTATAGTAGGTTATGGACGTTCACAAACGGATATGAGCTATAAAAGTAGTAAATACTCAACCGGTAATCTCTATCCTGAATATCTGTATTACTTAAATCTGGGGTACGGAAGTTTTGTCAAGATGGATACTGCTACATTAAGAAAGTATGACTCCTACAAAGGACTAAGTTTGAAAACCAAAACTGAGATCGGATCCTGGAGTTTGTTGGCAAATGCGGATTACATTGCTCGAACAAATAAAAGCACAAATGATAGACAACGTATGGTCGGTTATTATACCAAACAAAGTTTTGATTTAGATGAATACAAGATAAATGTTTTTTTAAATAGTCAGAGAACCAACAATACCTCTGTCAACTTTGAGATGACTCATGTCAATGGGGCTGACTTAAATGCCATATACGGAGGGAAGAACTATTTGTTAACCCAATGGACAGGTAGTACAAGTGTTACTCAAGTTTTTCATGCAAGACGCAGATGGGAAAAAGAAATCGGAATTGATGTGTCTTATTTCTATGATGAAAGGCAGGACGCTGCTACACAACATTATACAAAAAGAAGTTATATTAATGCAGGATTTTTACTTGGAGGAACTTATAAAACAAATAAGCATGATCGTGTCAAATGGAGTATTCAGCCTTCGTATAGGTTAAAATTGAATAATATATTGACGATTCCTGAGACACAGCTTAAGATTTTTTCTACTGATATAGCTTATCCGGAATATTATTATTACGATGTAAATGTTTTTCATATCCGTTCGCGTTTGGAATATTTTACAAAACGGATCATGAAAAATTATGGTGCGAGCTTTTATGTTGAGGGAAATATCACTTCTCCTGAAGATTTCAAAGGAATACAACAGCCAAATACTAAAGTATATACAGGTAAAAATGCTATTGTAAAAGTAGGTATTAATTTATATTTGTAGCAAATTGTTCACAAAAAAGTATTATTATTGGATGAGGGTAGGAATAGTATTAGGTGTGATTATTAGTGTGGTATCATTGCTTTCTTTTAAAGGATTTGAGTCACAACACGAACAAATAGGAGTGGATTCTTTACGGTCCTTATATCAGCGTCCGGTTGGAGAATGGCCGAGACCTGTTATAGATTCGGGGGTGAAGTGGGAAGAATTCAAATCTCTGCCTAACTTTGATACCGGATATTTTGCTATGATGGAACGCCCGGAAGTGATACTGGGTAAAAATCTTTTTTTCGATCCTATATTGTCCGGCTCTAATCAGATCTCGTGCAGTTCCTGTCACAATCCTCAGACTTCCTGGGCGGATAAAGTACAGGTGCCTGTGGGACATGACCATCTGAGCGGCAATCGGAATACACCTTCTCTGCTGAATGCACATTCCCGTAAGACCTTTTTCTGGGACGGACGTGCCGCCACGTTAGAAGAGCAGGTACTGGGGCCGATTCAGGCACATAATGAAATGGCAATGGATGCTTCTCAGCTTCCTGCCAAACTGCAGCAGTACAAAGCTTACCGAGAATTGTTTCAAAAAGCTTACGGCACGGATGTCATTACTTTCAATATGATAACACAGTCTCTGGCCGCATTTCAGAATACTATATCCAGCCGGAGAAGCCGGTTTGACCGGTTTTTAGATGGCGAATATAAGTATCTTTCGGATCAGGAAATCAGCGGTCTTCATCTTTTCAGAACCAAAGCGCGTTGTATGAACTGCCACAACGGGCAGTATTTTACAGACGAGGATTTTCATAATATCGGTTTGACTTATTACAAACGGAAGTATGAAGATCTGGGACGTTATCATGTAACACATAATCCGGATGATGTGGGTAAATTTCGCACACCATCGTTACGGGATGTAATGAGTACAAATCCGTGGATGCACAATGGATTATTTTGGGATATTACAGGATTGCTGAATATGTATAATAGTGGTATGCAGATGAATAGTGCTACTGCTGAACAGAAAGCCAAAGATCCGATGTACCCGGTGACTGATCCGCTGATGAAACCTTTAAAACTGACTAAAGAAGAGATACAGGATGTCGCTGCATTCCTCAATGCCATCACAGCCACGGACTATAAGATGCGCAGACCGGATAAGTTGCCAAGAGATTAGCTACGATTTTTTATTATTTAGGGTTGTAGTTTTTCTAGAATACAACCCTATAAATATATAATTTCTTAAATTCACTAAGTCTAAGTAAAAGGAAAAGTCATAGCTGGTCCTTTAAAATCTGATAGAATTACTGTATCCGTAGGATCCGCTTGATATAATGCCCAAAGAAAATTTCTAGCCCATACAGCTCCATCATTATTTGATCCTGAAGCAAATTTAAATTTTGCATGCCTCATGTATAATTCACCAGGTCTGAAAATGAATGCTTTTGCTGATGTACTAATACCTATATCTCCGCCATTATCTAAGTTGTCAGCTCCCCACCATATGTGATTATCAATGTTGACTATGTAACCTTGAGTGTGTGCGTTTTTAGCAGTATTTGCAGTTCTTTTTCTATTAGGAATATTATTGATGTCATTTGGAGAATTGTCAATTCCTTCATCAGAAATTATTGATAATGAACTTACTTCTAAGAATTGGTTTGGTTTTAAAGTCTTTTTAATACTATCTAAGTCAATCAATTTGCCTTTATTATTATAATATAAATTTGAAGATGAATTATAAACAACTTCTCCTATGTTAATAAATTGATTAGAGTCTTTGTTTGGTATCAAATCATTTTGCTTTTGGCAAGAGGTAATACCGATGAATAATATAATTAATGATGATATTAGTATTGTTTTCATGTTTCTGTTTTTAATACTATTAGATTATTAAAGTCATTTAGAAATTGTGATTTGTTAGTGAATAATTAATCCCACGGACTAGAAGAACTTATTCTTTTTACTGTGCCTATAGGATCGTGATCAATCCAACATTCAAAGTATTGAGCTTGAGTTCCACTTGAAGTTCCGATAGTGGATTTGCCATATATAGCCATCTCTCCATAGTATAGTTGTCCACTATAATAAGTTAACAGTGATATTTGATTGCCGGGGTCTCCGTTAAATAAATCATTGCAATGCTCAATTGCAATTCCATCACCGATGTAAATTCCTTCATCTACTTCATATAAATACTTAATATTAGAGGCAAATTTTGAAACTTGAAATAGTTTGCCATTTTTTAATTCAAATTTTCTGGAAGAAATAACTTTCTTTGTTAAATCTGAGTTTTTTATCAATTTATTTAATTGCAACTCTTCGGGGGAAATTTTTGAGGAATCAATGTTTTGGTTTTCTTTTTCACAAGAATAAAATGTAAAAAATAGGAAAAATGAAATGATTAATTTGGTTTTCATGCTTTTAAAATAAAATATTTATTAAAAATAGTGATTTATTGTGGTGTTTTCTATATTTTTAAAAATTTATTTTATACATATTATTAGTTAAGAGTAGGGTTAATATTTAAAAATTTTGTATTCTATACCCTCTTACCATTTTCTCAGTTGATAAGCAGCATCCCAAAAGTCGTATTCCAGTCGGGAAGCCGTCACAAAGGCTTCCGTCATTTTTAGACGTGTGTCCGTGGTCGCTTTTGCTGCTACCCGGTCACATATAGCGATTGCTTTTCGAACCTCTTCTCCGAATTCTTCTCCTGCATAGGTGTCTATCCATTTCTGATAAGGGTTATTCTCTTGTTGCTGATGTGTATAGATATAATCGCCTACCTGTTTGTAGATCCAGAAACAGGGAAGTAAGGCGGCAATTCCTACTTCGACTGCATCCAAAGCTGCAGTGCTTTTCAAAAAATGGATGTAATGATGACATGCCGGCTGGATCTGCCCACGTTCCGTAACGCCAAAATCTTTAAAATAAGACTCATGCAGGGCATTTTCGACAATAATAGCATTGGCTCCGAAGCGCATAAATGCCAGTGCATCCTGTATGTGATCTGCTCGTGCTCCGATAAGTGATAATGCTCTTCCGAAATGTTCCAGATATGCGGAATCCTGGGCCATATAGAACTGAAATTTTTCAGCAGCTAAAGTGCCATTCCTTAGCTCGGTGATAAAAGGCATTTGTAATATATTGGTATAGACCGGCTGGATCGTTTTCCAGGCTTGTTCAGACCAGTTCATGTTTGATAAGTTTTTGAGGGTTGAAAAAATGATTGAGAGGGCCGTTACCTTTTCCGGTCTGTACGTCTTTCCCGTTGAGAATTGCCTGATGGACATAGTCCTGTCCCAGTCTGACAGCTTCTGACAGACTTTCTCCCCGGGCCAGATAACTTGCGATAGCTGAAGACAGGGTGCAACCCGAACCATGTGTATTATTTGTTTCGAATTTTTCAAATTCGAATGTTTGTACTAATCCCGATTGATCGAAGAAGAGAGAGGTCAGCATAGAGGTTTGTAAATGTCCTCCTTTTAATAATACCGACTGACAGCCAAGTTTTAGTATTTTTTCACCGGCTATATACATGTCATCCAGTGTTTTTACGTCCATTTCGGCTAATATAGCCGCTTCATCCATATTTGGTGTAAGGACTGTCGTGATAGGGAAGAGCTGTTCGACAAGGGTACGGATAGTGCTTTCTTCGATCAGCTTGTGTCCGCTTGTGGCTACCATGACCGGATCAAAAACTACTGGTGTAGCAGGATAGCGGCCTAAGGTATCTGTAATAATCTGAACCAGTTCAGAGGTGTGAACCATTCCTATTTTTATGGCTTTTGGAAAGATATCATCCAGAATAGTTTGTATCTGTTCCCGTACAGCCACATCAGGGATTGGGTAAATGCTGCGTACTCCCTGTGTATTTTGTACCGGAAGTGCGGTCAGGACAGAGGTAGCGTAACATCCGAGTGCGGAAAAGGTTTTCATATCGGCTTGTATGCCGGCACCGCCACTCCCGTCAAATCCGGCAATACTGAGTACGGGGATATAGTTGTATGTGGTATTCATGCTATTAAAATCTTGTTTTTAAGTTCGTATGCTGCCTGCTGCGGATCTGCTGCTGCGCAAATGGCAGATACTACAGCTATAGCATCAGCTCCGGCCTGTAGGACTGAAGCGATATTCTGTAAATTCATATGGCCTATTGCTATCAGTGGTTTGTCACTGTGCATCCGGATTTGCTGTATGCCTGCCAGTCCCCATTCAGTCACCGTATCGGTTTTGGTGTCGGTGACGAATACCGGACTGATGCCCAGATAATCTGCTGTAGCCGTTTCAGGATTATCCAATTGCTCCAGGTATTCAATAGAATAGCCCAGACAGCTACAGTCGGGCCATTTATCCCGGATCACTGTAGGCGGAGTATCGCTGTTGCCTACATGTATACCAAATGCATTTACTTCGATAGCAACTTTTAGATTGTCATTGATGATAAGCGGAATCTGATGCTTTTCTGTGATTTCTTTCAACCGTAAGGCTTTCTCTATAAATTCGGAAGTTGAAGCATGCTTCTCCCGGAGCTGAATAATGTCCACACCTCCGAGTATGGCCTGTTCAGCTACATAAAGGATATCTTTACCCTGACAGTCGGCTTCTGAGATAACAAGGTAAAGCGGATACGGAAATCCGGGATGTATCTGCATCAGTTTTGAATTTTTAGGGTATCGATAAATTGTTGCTCGGTCATGTTATAAAGTACATCCAGTATATTGACTTGCAGGGATCCGGGGCCTGTGCTGATCTGCTGCGCCAGTTCTCCTGCAATACTGAATAAGGCTGTAGCTGCAGCGGTTGCCTCAACTTTATCTTCTGTTACGCCTATAAATGCTCCGATTACTGCTGTTGCACTGCAACCTAATCCGGTAACGCGAGTCATCAGCGGATGTCCGTTGGAGATACGGATCGTCCGTTCGGCTCCGACAATAATATCCGTTTCTCCGGATATGCAAACTACACTGCCGAAGGATTGTTGTAATTGTCTGGCGGCTTCCAGCGCTTCGTCACTTTGGTTACTGCTATCTACTCCTTTTGTAGGGGAGGTGTTGGTCTTGGCCAACGCCATGATCTCAGAGGCATTTCCACGGATCACGGCAGGTCTGTAAGGGAGCAGTTCAGCGAGTATCTGATCGCGGTAAGGAGTTGCTCCGGCACCGACAGGGTCCAGTATCCAGGGTTTTTCCAGTTCGATAGCGGTTTCAATAGCCAGTTTCATGGAAGTCGTCTTGTATTCATCCAATGTGCCGATATTGATGACCAGAGATTGACAGATACTGACCATATCCCTGACTTCGCTGTGTGCATGAGCCATAATAGGGGATGCTCCGATGGCGAGCAAAGCATTGGCTGAATTGTTCATGACAACATAATTGGTAATATTATGTACGAGCGGAGCTTGTTTGCGTACTTCGAGAATGTGTTTCCAGAGCATTTTTCTTCTGTTTCAATGTGATGAATAAATACAAAAATGGCTTGAGGAAATTTCCGAACGGAAGCAGATAGGATAAGACTATAACCTGTCTTATGCGCTTTTCCCTACGCCGATGTAAGCCGGATCAGGTTCAAAGGGACTGTCTCAATTCTTTTTCAGAATACCCCTAAAGCCAGTACTAAGGTAGTAAATATCTTCAGGGAAAGCAAGAAGGATAGATTTTTGCACTTGATTTTGTGTTGATGCTATCGTTGTTGAGGGCTTTGGATTGTCTACTTTCAGTTGAGAATAATTTAATGTTTATAGACACAAAAAGTATGTTTATTCATGTATTTAATAAAGCGTATCCATTTCCTTTTCATCCTATTCCCTCAGCAATGCTGACAAGAGTGATCGTAACTGTCGTGAGTTATATCTTACAAAAAACCTTTTCTTTCAAAGGAAAGAAAAGGCTGATCGGTGAGCACTAATATTAGGTTTTGGCATTACTATCTTTTTTATCTGGAGTAAAGATTCAGCAAAGGAATATCCAGTTTTAAGCCCAGGCTAAATACCCATGCGTCTATAACACGGGTATTCATTTTTGCATTCAGCGTCTCATCATAATAGGATTTGAGCGGAATTCCTTTTCCTCCTATAAAAATAACTAATGGTGTATTTTTGATGCTGTATAAAATGTTTAATCCCGGACTGAATACCTCTGTGAAATGAACTTCCTTATTGTAGGCTGAATCCGGTGTAATTAAATAATGGTTGACGATATTACCGAGATCAAGAAGTTGTGCATGGAGATTGATATGTTTAAACAAGCCATTGTTTTTATATGTTATTCCTATAGGAGCTGTGATACCACCTGTAAACTGCTTACTTAGGGAAGCATATTTGTGGGTAAACAGTTTTCCTCCGAAAGCACCCACGTATGCATTCAGATCTACAGATGTTTTCATTTTTTGTTTTAGCTTATAAGAGGTAGGAGGGAGTGCATACGATTCGATTACCTGGGCTAATGCATTGGCATCCTGAGTCGCCATTACATCGCCGAAGAAGCTGGTGAGTTTGAGTAACTGTTCTCCATATTTATGGAGATAAGTACTTCCGAATTGAGAGTTGTCACCCGATATTATTAATGTTTTTAAATCATTTAAATTTTGCGGGTTAAGCAAGTTTGAATAAGCCGAAATGCTTTTTTGTACTCCTTGTAAATCTGATTGCGAAGTGATCTTTTGATAGAAGGAAATAATCTCGAAAAACTTAAACTTCTTTTCCTTTAATGTGTTGTTTATAAGGTCGTTAATTGTGGTTTTGCTAGTGTCTGAAAACTCCTTTAATATTTTTTTTCTGTCCTTTTCATTCAGATGCCCGGTTATTAATGCTATTCTCTTTATTTGTTCCAGTTCTTTTTCTGTAAGAGTTATGGAGTCTTGTTTTCCTATATTCTGATATTTAATCTTTACTGAATTTTGTTGTATAGCTAGTTGAGATATTCCGGGGAGGGTAAATTTTGTTTTGAAAATTTCCTTTTCGCTTCCGGATTTAAGGATCAATAAAGTGTCATTGATATTCAAAGATATCTTATTTAAATCTGGTGATTCATATTTACTTCCATAAAATTGATCTGCAAGTTTAAGAGTCTTCTGCGTAGCAGCTGTAAAGTTCTTCTGCTGGATATCTTCTATTATACCAAGTATATGCTGCACACTTTCTAGATGTTTACTCATTGGAGAATTGCTTACTGCATCGGTGTAAGGTGCAATATCTATGCCTTTGATGACCTGATCCAATACTTTCCAGATACTGGTAAGGGATTGTCCTGTATTATCAGACTTATCTGATTTCAGCAATTGCTGTTGCTCCTGGTTGATCTTATCAAACTGATTGAGCGATATCAACAGGTTACTGATCCATTTTGTGATATTCTGATACTCTTTTGCCTGATCTCCCATTTTCGTATACAGATCAGAAAACTCTAAGCCATACTTTAATTTTAATAATTCTATAAATGTATTCCATTGATTCTGATCCAGCGTTTTCAGCTCCTCATAAGATAAGAGGCGATAGGTGGGCTTGTTATCTACTGTATGCAGGGTAAAGAGTTCGTTTGTTGCTATATAGAGGACGACAAAAGATTTGCGTAAAGATTTAGATAACTCTGTTTCGTTATTTTTTGCGTATGCCGGATTGAGATAAAAATTCCGGATAATGTCTCTGTAGTTATAGCGTTCCATAATCAGACTATTGAGATCATATCCAAAATCCACAGCGATTTTCAGATCTTTTTGTTTATCAGCCGGTAAGGTTTGTTTTATCCAATTACCGTTAACCAGATTTTTGGGCATTTTTACAAAATCATTGGCGATTGCATATCGCCATGATTTACCAAAATTAGCGGTATGGTATTCTTCCAGATTATCCAGAAGGGCAATTGTTTCGGGAAACGTGTCATAAATAAGAGGATTTTTGACTCGTTCACGTAATTGATCCATAAACCAGATTGCGGCTTCCTGTTTTGCTCTTTTGGCCAGAAAAATAGCCATAGCCTCGATCATCTGCGATTGACTGGGGATATTAAGTCCACTGTAAGACAGACTCTGCTGGGCATTTTGCGAGGCTGTTATAATGGAGATTTGAGTATTCTGGTTATTTTTTGTTTCAATAAGATTCTCAAAGTAAAATTTTATATCTCTGGATTCTGTTTGATTTTCAAGAATTTCTTTCGTTTTACTCTTTAACAAGCTGCTGAATTCTTTTTCTTTATTACTTACACTTGTTTTAAGTATGTTTTCTTTATATTTTTTTAATTCTGTTTTTTCATTAATAGTGTTTTTTATAAGACAATTTAGAAAAGAGGAGAGGGAATCCGGATTCTTTAAAAAGGATTCATTACAAAGGTTGTTTAATCTCATACCTTCGATATTAAGTCTGTTTTTATTTACCTTCTGATGTTGTTCCAGAAGAAAATTATTGGACGTATCCTTTTTCAAACTATCATTATCTATATTTTTTAATATTTTTTCCAGGATATCCAGGTCAGAAATTCTATTGTTGATCTGAATGCCAAGTTTTGTCAAATTATCCAGTGTATCTTTTTGCTTTTTTAACTCTTGTAAAGAGGTGTCATTTCTGTCCTTTGATAAGTTTTCAAGTATTCCAATAGTAATGCTGTTTTCATATTCAGAGAGAAATGTTTTTACATTTATATATAGGCTGTCCTTTAATAAATTGTTTATATTTTCTTTTCCAATTTGTTGTGTTAGAGCGTTATAGATACGATCCTTTGACTCTGAATTTTTACTTGTTATAAACTTACTTAAGTAGAATAAATTATATAAAGGAAGTTGATTTGCTGCAGATGGAGGTGTCTCAGTGTTATTTGAATTACTCTCTTTACCAGTGCCGGAAGATTGGGCGAATGTATACGCACAAAAAATGAAAAAGAGCACCATTAAGCAAATGGACCTGTTCATAACAAATGAATTTAAGTTAAATAATTTTGCTCCGTTCAAGAAAGAGCATTGTTAATAATTGTATTTCTAAGGTAAGGTTGTTTTGATTAATTTACAAATTAAATTTTTATTAATATTTAGGTTTGTTTTTATATTAATGAAGTGATTGTTTCTTAATTAAGAATAACCGTTTTGGTATTTCGAAAGTATTACTTCAATTGTCAGTGAGGTTTGTGATTCTTGTTTTAAGCTGCTCTTTTATAGCTGTTAAGAGGATATTGCTGCACTGTGAAAGAGTATTGTTGTGTAATTATTTAACAGCAAATAAATATTAAAATAATTGTAGAGATTGCTTTGGTTTTTAGAATTAATAATTATAGCTTTGGGTACAATTATTATGTGCTGATATTAACCGATAAGTGTCTGTTTTTGAATTATAGCTTGCTGTTTTCGGAGCGCTATAGCTTGTTTAATTGCTTTTTTTAATATTTTATAGTTTAACTTAATTATCTTTTATGAAGAGTGTTTTTGCCCTTTGGGTGTGTATGGCCTTATGTGTAATTTCTGTTGTTTATGTGTTGTTTTTGAAAAGTGATAAGATAGGGTATATTGAATCTACCCGGATTTTTCAGGAATATAAAGGAGCCAAAGTGGAAAGGGAAAAACTTGAAGAAAAAACTAAAGAATTTAAGTCCAAACTGGATACACTAAACCAGGAAGTCAGAGAAGCTATTATTCGGTATGACGGACAATCTGCTGTTAAAAAGGATAATCAGTCTGAACAAATTATCCAATTGAAGCAAAGGCAACTTGAGGAATATCGGCGAATGATACAAGAAAATATCCAATCAGAGGAGGCTAATGCCATGAACAAAATCGCAGCAGAACTTAATGTTTTTCTTAAAGATTATGGAAAGCGTAATAATTACAAATTTATTTTTATAGCGAATCCTTCAGGAACAATTGCTTATGCAGAAGAGGGGACTGACCTGACGGAAGACGTTCTTAAAGAGCTAAACAAATAATCAAATGAGAAGGTTATTTTTTTTGTTCATAATCATGGTTTTTATTTGCGGCTGCACAGGCATGCCTGAAAAATTCACATCAAGTCAGGACGCATTTCAATATATTTCGGATAGAGAAAATGGATTTATTTCAGATACATTATTACCAAGCCAGGTTAAAATAAATGTACAGGTTCTTCCGTCGGTCTTAATACAGAAGACGAACAATCCAACTCTTATCAAGTATTTCAATGTTCAGTTTTCTTATCAAGGAAATGAACTACTTGCCCAACTTCCCTCAGAAGATTATGGTACTTATGTACAATTATTTTCTTTCGGTATGGACCAAAAAATATATTTGATAGACAAAAATGGTAAATCGTATTATCCGAGTATGATTAATTATCAACCTAGTTATAAGGCAGGAAGATCTAATGATCTTCTGGTTGTATTTGATGAGGAACTGCCGGACGATGATTTGAAGTTAAGTATTGATGAATTTGGACTTAATTTAGGGAGGCTTAATTTCTCTGTAAATAAAGAACAATTGAATTACAAACCTTTTATTGACAAATTTTAAAGTTAGCAGATATGATACTGATTCATAGTCTTAATAAATATTCCACACGTATTGCTATAATACTTGCAGGGTTGATGATGTTTGAAGTTCTTAGTCCTTCTGTCGCACTTGCATTGACTGCTGGCCCGACATCGCCTGAGGCTTCCAGCTTTGAGCCGGTAGATACTACTGATATGGTCAATCCGCTTACCGGAAGTTTTACATATAATTTGCCACTTTTAGAGGTTCCCGGACCTGAGGGCGGTTATCCTTTGTCTCTATCGTATCATGCCGGTATTCGTCCGGATCTGGAGGCTTCATGGGTTGGTTTAGGGTGGACACTGAATCCGGGTGCTATTAATAGAAATGTTTCTGGATTTCCGGATGATTTTTCGGAAGTATCTCTGAAAAGGAGAGATTATTGGGCTGGGGGAAACCGAAAAGATTATGGACTGGAAGTCGGTTTTGCAAGTGTTGTTAATGTAGGTCTTGTATTTGCATCAGATACGTATTCAGGCTTTGGGATTGGGGCGAGTGTAGGATTTGGATATAGGCTTGGACCAATAGGAGCTGGGGTTGATGTCGGATTGAGCCCTTATAGTGGAAGTTATGCCGGAATGAATGTCTCTTCAGGTATTGCTGTCGGCGAATCTTTAAATATAGGGCCGAGTCTTAGTCTTTCAACAAATTTTGAGAGTGTAAATGTTGGTGGAGGATTATCTTTGATGACTAATTCCCGCCATTTACTATCTGCTTCCATAAATAGCTCATCAAATAAACCAAGCCTTGCAGTTATGGGAGGGAGTGCTAGTTTATACAATAAGAATGCAGGAAGAATAAGTACGAGTAGTTCCGGTTTTGGATTTACGATCCCTCTTGGAGCTTTCTCCGTTGGCGCTTCTTTCAGAAGTACACGTTACTGGATTGATGAGACAGCAGAAGTTACCTCAAGTGGTACCTTGTATACACCGATTTTTAATACCAATCCTGATTCGCAGGGTCCCGGGCCCAAATACATGGATAACAGGACTTATGACAATTACAGATTGCTTCCTGATAATCTAAACATAGCAGATAATAACGATGATGAAAAATTGGTCGGCGGTACATTTCCCGAATATGATGGTTATTCTGTGACAGGACAAGGAATTGGAGGACAAATTAAACCCTTTTTGTTTCAGCGAGCGTTGAGTCTGCAAAACATGTATGAATATAAAAGTCTAAGCAGGCCATATGCAGAACAATCTAACTTCAGGGAGAATGTAGGATTTAGGTTTGTCAATGATTTTTCTAATTCTTTCGATCAAAATTTAACTAATGTAGCCGAACAGGGAGGGGTTGAACCTTCTATACCAACTATGCCATTCGATATGGCTGGCAAACCGGATAATAGAATCGGGAATGAACTTGCCGGATCAAAGCATGTTAAGTATTTTACCAATGACGAAATCAGGGGTGGGACTGCTAAATCAAAAGGATTTATAGATGTGGGCAATACAGCTAAAGGATTTCAGCGAATAACAAACGGAAGTTATATTACTTCAACTGCAACAAAAGGAGGTAGCCAAATTGGGGGATTTATGATAACAAATGAATCCGGCGTGACTTATCATTATGCTTTACCTGCCTATTCGTATAATGAATACTCCTTTAATTCGACAAACAAGGGAGGATATAAATATACTGAAACAAAAAGAAACGAGCCATATGCCTATACATGGTTATTGACGGCTGTTACAGGACCTGATTATGTGGACAGAAATAATAACGGTCTGGTTGATGAAGCCGATTGGGGATATTGGGTTGCCATGGATTATGGTAAATGGACCGGTAATTATATATGGCGTACACCAGCCCAGGGAACAGACCCTGATTTAGACCGGAACTATTTTATGTACACCTCCGGTCAAAAGGAATTGTACTATGTTAATAAAATCCGGACACGTACTCATACAGCTATATTTGAGAAAGAGGTAAGGCTTGATGGAAAGGGGGCTGCATCTAATGCTTTGACAAATAGGTATATAGCAGGTGGATTTGATGCCACTTCTATGCAAAGTTTAAGATTGAACCGAGTTTATCTATTAAAAAATTCGGATGCCGGTATGATCTCAGAGACCAGCGAATATGTTACTTCTGATCGCAGTAATGAATTGTACGGCAATGTTATTGATAATTATGATGTATCCAAAGTAGGCAGGAACAATTTGGAATCTAAAGCGATCCGGGTGATTGATTTTGGGTATAGTTATGATCTGTCGAAGAAAACGCCTAATAGTTTTCGTGTTCAGAATCCTGATGTTAAATTCGGAAAATTAACATTAGATGGTGTTCATTTCAGAGGTAAAGGGGGGGCTGATTTACTTCCGGTGACTAAATTTTCATATGCATCTAATCAAGAAACTTTTGAGGCCGAAAATTATTCTGCTAATCAATTTGTCTCTAATGCCATTTTAGATAGGGGAATGATGATTGAAAGCGCTGGTGATAATCCAATTTATTATGGAATGATAACCGATGTCAAAATAAAGGGAGGTGGCGGATATATCTATACGCTTTCAAATGGTGAAAACATAACTGCAACATCAGGTAAAGTGAATCTGAGAATCACTAAAAATCCGGACTATTGCCAGGATTGTCAGGATATTTGGGGGTTTTATAAAGGAGATATAGACCGGTCTTTGCTGACATGGAATCAGGATCTGGCAAGGAGAGTCACTGCAACATCTTCTGTCGGTACAGACGCCTGGAATCTACGTGCCATCAGCTCACCCTTAGGTAGTAATATAGAATTAAATTATGAAAGTAATGAATATGCTGCCTCAGTATTTGAAAGAAAGCTGAGTATACCTCTTAGAAATTACCAGAGAATAGATAATTACAAATGTAAAGTGGAAATCCCTGTCAGTAAGGAAGAATTTGAGAAATCTTACCCTCCGGGCAGTGTTATAGATGGTGTCTTTATGTTGTCAAATCCTTTTCCATTATACCTGTTCGAATCCAATACTTCTAATCAAACTTGTTTCTATGAAGGCTGGACTGATGATAATAAAATAATCCTGAGATTTAACAGGGAAATTTTGGGACTTAATTTGATTAATATCCGCTTTAATTTAAATGCAAACATGAATTATGGAGGAGGTGCAAGGATAAAAAGTATTCGTAATAAGACTGTGAATAATACCATATACCAGACGGATTATCATTATGGAATTGATAATACCTCATGGGGAGTTACTTCTTATGTTCCGTATAATATAGAGACAGGAGATTTTGCAGATAATGTTAATGAAGCTGCAAGAATTTTATACAAAAGAGCTCTGAATAAGGATTTAGATAATGTACTTAAATATGCCCGTGAAATTCCCGGACCCGGGGTAATGTACAGAAAAGTTCAGATTCGAAATAAAGTCATTCATCCAAATGGCGACAGTCAGAAAGAAGGCTTTGCGGAGAATACGTATCGGGTACTTGACAGGAGAATGATTAGCCGGGAGATTATACAAGATCACTATTATGGAAAATATAAAAATCATGGCGTAAACCTATCTATTGCTGACTTTACTGCTAATATTGGAGATCTGTTAGGTGTAAAATATTATGATGCTGAAGGAAAACTAATTCAGGAAATCAGTAACAAATATCTGATGGATGAAGTAAGTTCCAATACTAATTTTAAAAGTGGATATAAAAGTGAGCTGGCTAAGTTTAATTATCAGGGTTTAGTTACAGAGCGGTTTGGAGAAGCCCGCTTCTTCTATAAGAGTAACGAACGGAATGTCATGTATATAATAATGGGTGCTAAAGAGCAATACCCTTCAATCATGCTTTCCTCTACCCGGAAGGATTATGTAAATGGCTCTTCAGAGACTACGAAAAATCTGGGTTTTGATTTTATAAATGGTCTTCCTTCAAAGATCCTGAATTCAGATTCATATGGTAATCAATTTATCACGGAATCAGAATATGCATACCAGCAATATCCCGAAATGGCAAATAAAGTGATTAGTATGAGCAACAAAAACATGCTGAGTCAGATCTTTAGCAAAATTAATTATAAAGTAGATGCCTATCAAAATAAAATCGGAGTTATAAACGGTGTTAAAACAACCTGGAGTAAAAATGTAAATGTACTTGCTCCAACCGGAGAAATTATCAAACAAAATAATAACACTTATGGTCATGTCTGGCGTAAGGAACAGGAAAGCATAATTGAAATACCTGATCAATATTCCGGTACAGGTATGTTGCCTATTCAGCAATTCAATATGAATGCACCATTCTGGAAAATGATTAGTACTCTAAATCTCTATAATGTGTATTCGAAGCCTCTGGAAGATTATGATCGTAATTATAATTATTCTGTAAACCGTTACGGATATAATAACAGTAAAATTGTAGCAGGTGCAAATTACAGTAAATACAAAGAATTGGCATATAGCGGTGTTGAGGATGAACTGGTTTCATCCGGTATACCGGGAGAAGTGTCTGGTGGTGCAGGCACTGTATCTTCCGGAGTTTATCATACCGGACACAAGAGTCTGTCTGTTGCTGCAGGCAGCCGGGGTTTTGAATATTCCGCTCCAATTGATGCACTTACTCCCGGACGTAGTTACATAGCCAGTGTGTGGGTTAAAAACAGTCCTGCCAGTAACGTGAAATTGTATTATGAAATTGATAATGTGGTGAAGGCTGCATCTGTAAGTTCAGGACAAAGTAATAAGAAATCAGGAGACTGGACACTGGTACATATTGATATTCCGCTCACTCCGGGAACCAATTTCAAAATCTATGCTAATAATGAAGGGGCTGAATCGTGTTTTATGGATGACTTTAGGTTTCATCCCAAAAATACTTCTGCTAAAGCATATGTGTATGATACCTTTTCCGGAGAGCTTACTTATGTTCTGGATCACCTGAATCTCTTTACCCGATTTGAATATGATGCTATGGGAAGGCTGATAAGAACCTATAAAGAACAATTAGGCAAAGCTCCGTATAAAACAAATGAATATCAACAGAATTATGGGATAAACAAGGCTGTTTTCTATAACGATAAGATGGAAGAATCCGTTCAAAAGAATAATTGTTCCTGGCCTGGAATCGGAGGTAAAGTAGTGTATACTGTTCCACAAGGGAAATATTCTTCCAGTATTAGTAAGGCTGATGCAAACAGCAAAGCCTTGGCTGAAATAAATACATTAGGACAAGAGTATGCGAATGCAAATGCAAATTGCATAACCTGTCGAAAGTATAAGGTCACCATTCATAGAATGAATCTCCAGAATCTGAATTTATATGTCAATTACAGAGATTGCAATAATCAGTACCGATCTTCAAGTTACCAGAATTTTGAGTCAGAGGGAAATAGTGGTTCGTATTTAGTGTTTTATGTATGTACTTATGTTTCAAATTCTTCTATAAGTTTTAGTCATGGCCAAAATCAACCGGCGATTGATCTCTCCGCTGAAATTGAATTAGTAGGTGATTGTTATTAATGTGGGAATAATGTATACTTTAAATACAATGTTATGAAAACGAAAAGATCTGATATACGATATATTCTACATGTTTTTACTCTTCTGTTCCTGCTTTTTCATAAATCAGCTTTTGCACAGATTAACAGCCCTAATCCTGTTATCCTTCCGCAGAATGGAAGTACGTCTCTTATTGTTGAACCCGGACAGTCTTTGACTGTCACCAGCGGAACCAGTATTACCCTCAGAAATGGTGTTCATTTCAAACAAGGTTCGTATGTATTGCTAAAAATTGATCCGAATATAAGCGGACCAGGTGCCCCGGATAATCCGAATGAGAACAGTAATATGAACTGGACATTGGCACGGTCTTTCGATGCCAATGGAAATACGATCGGGGAGACTAAAACCTTTTTTGATGACAATGGTAAAGCATTACAGACACAATTCAAAAATTTAGAAGCAGGCCATGTAGTCGCAATTCAACCTTTATATGACGTGGGAGGAAAGCAGGTCGGATCGACACTTTCTGCTCCGATTAATAATGTTTCATTCAATTACAGAGCTGATTTTGCCAGGAGGTCAGATGGTAACGGATTAAATTATCAGAGTTATGGACGATATGCTAATGGTATACATATATACGACAAGCGGTTCAATGCTGATCCAGCGGATAAAAGTCAGATCGGAACTCTTGGCTGGTATTACAGCTCCAATAATCAGTGGGAGCATCTGCAGGATGTGACAGATTATCCTTACAGCCTGAGTACAGGAGCAAATAACGGAGTTAGTAACTTCTCTATATCAGGTGGTATCGGAGCTGCAACCAGATTAGGCAGCGGACATGAGGTCGTGCAGTTTAGTCTTCCTGTATTCGGTGAGTTAGACCTTTATACATCTATTCGCAACAAATACTTTAGCGAGTCAGATATAGGCGGAAAGATCCTTCGGGACTCATCTAATAGTGTCATGTCCGTGATTATAGATCAGGATGACCGGATTCAAATGAGTGTTTCCATAGAAGGTAAGACTGTCATGACGGCTCGTGACGGGAATGATCTGCTAATTCCAAAGGCGGTATTGGTTGGCTCAGGAAAGACTAATTATTTTGGAATTCTGCAGGAACAAGACGTGTCATTTACCGGGGGAATATTAAAGGATTATCTTCGGGGTGAGGCTCAGACCACCTTGTCAAACGGAACCATAAGGCTAAAGCCCGGGCTTTATCAGCTTTCTTCGCCGTCAGGAGCCATTTCAGGAGCTTTTCAATATAGCGTTTCTGATATAACATATACTTTTTATGACCAACTTGGGCGCGTCAAAGCAACAATTCCACCGGAAGGTGTTAAAAAACTTCTTAATGGTGGTATAGATAATTATGCTTCTCTGGCTGGCATCCCGTTTGTTGAAACATTTGAGTATGATGGTAAAGGCAATGTAATAGCAAGTGTAAATCCGGATGCCGGGAGAAGTGAATTCAAATACAGCAGTGATGGTAAGTTGCGATTGTCTCAGAATGCATTACAACGGCAGACAGGTAAATTCAGCTATACAAACTATGATACTTATGGAAGGGCTATTGAAAGCGGAGAATTATCCCCGACTTTAACAACATTGTTTACGACTATCAATCAGGTTCAACTGGATCTTACAGGGGAAAGCAGTAACTCCATTCTGCAGGGTGCAAAGTCAGATATTACGGTAAGTAAATATGATGAGGCTGAAGTTATTCCAGGATTATTAGGATATACACAGGATACTTATTTTCTTTCGGGAAGTGCTGTCAGCACTACTGCAAGATATACAACTGCGATATCCGATACTCATTTAGTCAGCAAGACCTGGTATAATTATGACGGAGATGGTCATATCCTGTGGACAGTCAACTATACACCTGAGCTGCAATACAAAACAGTAGATTACAGCTACGATGATCTGGGCAATGTCGTAAAAAGTATTTATCAGAAGAACTCTGTCACAGAGACCTTTATTCATTATTTTGAGTTTAATAAAAATAATCAATTATCAGCATCCTATACCGGTACTACTGATGATCCCGGTTCTAAAGTGCTTCAGGCACGTTACTATTATTATCTGCACGGGCCTCTGAAGCGGATAGAACTTGCCGATAAATTACAGGGGATAGATTATGTATACGGTATTGACGGCAAGCTGAAGAGTATCAATAATGCGCAGAGTACAAAAGATCCGGGAAGGGATGGGAGTGCAAACGGATTTGCTAAAGATGTATTCGGACTCAATCTGGAATATCATCCCGGGGATTATATGCATACTGATGCCGGAATATCAAGCATACAGACGAATGGTGCCGTATCTAATTATAATGGTATGGTGAATGGTGTCAGCTGGTTCTCCAGAAAACCCGTTTCCATTAGCGGACTGGATGCACCTGTCATGAATACCTATACGTATGACCGGAATCAGCAGCTCACTTCCAGTAACTGGGGTACACCGGATTATGCGGCGAATAGTTTTATTTCATCCGGAAATGCTAACCGGGAACACAATCTGAGTTATGATCTCCACGGTAATCTCCGGTCTCTGCAAAGGACAAATAGCAGCGGTACGGATCTCAGTAACTTTACTTATAATTATGCCGCAAATACGAATAAGCTGAGTTCTGTACCGGGGTATGCTGATTATACCTATGATGCCATCGGGCAGTTAGCCAGCCAGATCAAAGGCGGTGCGGGGATGTATCTGGATTATGATGCAAGTGGCAAAGTGAGTAAGATCTACAGCGATGCGGGAAAATCTGTAGTAATGCTTAGCTTTGTGTATGATGAATCCGGCAACCGCATCCGGAAGCAGGATCATCGTACAGGTTCTGTGACATATTATAGCTATGATGCAGGTGGCAGTCTGATGGCCATTTATGATAATGCCGGATCCGGGGGAGCTATACGATTAGCAGAGCAGCCTGTGTATGCCGCCAATAGGATAGGGACCTATTACAGGCAGGCTGGCAATTATCAGTACACACTGACAGATCATCTGGGTAATACCCGGGTAGTGATCAACCGCAATAAACTGTCAAATGGAGAAGCTGATGTTGTCTATTATGCGGATTACTATCCGTTTGGGATGGTGCTGCGTTCGGGAGGAGTAGAAGGCAGATATGGTTATCAGGGACAATATGCCGAAAAGGATGGCGAGACCGGCTGGAACAATTTTGAGCTTCGTAATTACGATGCAGCTATAGGTCGCTGGCTTACTGTAGATCCTTACGGACAGTATTATTCTCCTTATGTAGGTATGGGTAATAATCCGGTAAGTGGAGTAGATCCGAATGGGGGGTGGAGTTGGTTCGGTGCTTATACCAGAAATTTACTGGCACGTATAGTTGGAAAGAGTACCTCAGGTCTTGTTAAAAAGAGTAATGGAGAGTGGGGATTTTATACGTTGGAAGGACAAGGTTTCAATGAAGAAACCAAAGCAATTGATTTTTATAGCAGAGGTAATTTTGGCACCCCATTATCTGACGATTTCTTTAAGTATGCAGGTAGATTTGAGCGCAAGCCTCTACATACAGGGATAGCTGAGACAACAAATATTGAATTTGAGGTTATATTAGCAACATATACTGCAGGTAGTTATCTTTGGGCTAAGAAAAGTGCGCAGGTTATAGGGGAAGAGATAGTAGCCGCTAAGACTGGAAAGAGTTTATTAAGCGCAGGAGAATTGACAAGAATAGAAAATGCTGCAACCCGTATAGGCAAGCCTATAAATGTGGTCGGCAGTAGGGCGAGTGGCACTGCTAAACCTACTTCGGATTGGGATTATGTGATAGAAGGCTTGACCAATAAGCAGTGGAAGCAGATTAAGAACTCATTGCCAGGAGCGCCGTCTAGAATTGATAATTTACCAAGGATGATAGATATCTTCAAGGGGCCTGTCGATCCAACTAAACCATTTGTTATAATTTTTCCAAAATAAATATGATGCTGCAAGATGAAATACTGGTAAATAAGTTTGGTCAGGGTTTGGCTAGCTATGAAGTTTTACTTGATAAATTTCAGTTGTTTGACCTGATGGACAAGAATAAATTTTTAAATGACCTGCTCTTTTTGGTTTTACAATCAAAACCTATCGATGAAGATATCGGCGATGCTATACGTGAAAGTGGGCTAAAGCCAACATTTACGCCCTGTGTTCTTTTGCTCAAGGGGGTATCTTATCATAATTTGAAAAAGATAGCAGAGCTACCAGCAAGAGAGAAAGAAAAGGTTCTAAAATTGTTTTTAAGCTTATTTAGAGTTTCTTATCAGCGGAGGTTTAAATTAGAAAGGAACGATCCTAATAAATGGTGGTATTGGGATCTTTCTAAAGACGAGAATGTCAAAAAGGTTATAAATCAATTTTCTTAATTGATAAGTCTATTATAGAACAAGCATTAGCGAAGCGGTGCTTATACCAAAGTGGTAAAGTCAGTAAGATCTATAGCGATGCCGGAAAATCTGTAGTAATGCTTAGCTTTGTGTATGATGAATCGGGCAACCGCATCCGGAAGCAGGATCATCGTACAGGTTCTGTGACATATTATAGCTATGATGCAGGTGGCAGTCTGATGGCCATCTATGATAATGCCGGATCCGGGGGAGCTATACGATTGGCAGAGCAGCCTGTGTATGCCGCCAATAGGATAGGGACCTATTACAGGCAGGCAGGCAGGCAGGCAGGCAGGCAATTATCAGTACACACTGACAGATCATCTGGGTAATACCCGGGTAGTGATCAACCGCAATAAACTGTCAAACGGTTAGGCTGATGTTGTGTATTATGCGGATTACTATCCGTTTGGGATGGTGCTGCGTTCGGGAGGAGTTGAAGGCAGATATGGTTATCAGGGACAATATGCCGAAAAGGATGGCGAGACCGGCTGGAACAATTTTGAGCTTCGTAATTACGATGCAGCTATAGGTCGCTGGCTTACTGTAGATCCTTACGGACAGTATTATTCTCCTTATGTAGGTATGGGTAATAATCCGGTAAGCGGAGTAGATCCGAATGGGGGTTGGAATGATGGCGGAGGATTATGGGGATGGCTCAAGGGAGTTTTCAGTAGTAAAGAGGATGTTGCCGCAAGAATTGTATTGGAAGAGGCTGTTGTAACCAGAGTAGTGAAGGCAAAACCGACTTATGAGACTTTTGGGGTCAGAGTAGATCATATACAACAACCGACTCTTAGTGCAACTAAGCCCGATCCATACAGAACAAGTTATTCGCACCGGCAAATGATGTATAACTACAGTCAGATGCTTGCCAATACGAATTACAATGATTTATCCAATCCAACTACTTCGCTGGCAATTGGTCAGAATATTGCTAACTTCGGAGTTGTAGAAATCGCTACAATCAAAGTAATCGGCAGGGTAGGATCATTGTATAATGCTTTTGGTAAGGAGGGAGCTAACATTGGAACTAAGTTAGAGTATGTATTTGGTAAGGCAACAGGATCAGCCCATAATATAGAACGTTCAACGGGAATGTTAAGACAACTTGAAAGTGTAGGGATTTTTGATAATGCAGCGGGAAGGTCTTATTTAAATAGTCATTTGCAAGGAGTTTATAATAGTAGTAAAGGAATACTTCAGTCTAATGGCCGTTACTTGCGAGAATCTTTATTAATGGGGCCTAACGGAGGTATTAAAGTAGAAAGTATATGGGATGGGAATAGATTGATAACAGTTAAATTATTAGGCGGAAAATAATATGAAACAAGTCATTAAAAATAGATATTTAAAAGTGTTCAGATTTTCGTTTGTGGAAGAAGCATCAACTTTTTTTAAAAACCAAAAAGCTGAAAGAAGTTTGTCCATTG
This sequence comes from Sphingobacterium spiritivorum ATCC 33861, assembly GCF_000143765.1. Taxonomy (GTDB): domain Bacteria; phylum Bacteroidota; class Bacteroidia; order Sphingobacteriales; family Sphingobacteriaceae; genus Sphingobacterium; species Sphingobacterium spiritivorum. The sequence goes on from NZ_GL379770.1 coordinate 1,140,081, forward strand.
AAGATACGCTTGGCGATAGTTATTATTGTTATGTTTGCTATCATTCATTAACAAAAGAAAAGCAATTTGTTTTATCCTTTAGTAGTGATGAGAGTGAAGATAATTTGAACTTTTTGTTTTGGGAGAATATATTTGTATTGGACACAGGTACAAACATTTATTTAATAGATGAAAGTCTAAACATTAAAACATCACTCGAAACTACCACACCACTAGTAGGGTTGTATCTAATCAGCAATGACAAGCTGCTTATTTTGGAAGAGGCCTATTTGAGAATAATAAACTACAATGGCGATATTGTGAGAGCTGAATTATTTGGCCTCATAGAAGATTTTAGCATTAAAGATAATTTGTTGTCAATACAAACCAGCGAAGAAAATAGGGTCATAGAATTGACTTAATAACTCAAACCCTAGTTCAGGAGCCTAGTTACCACCAAGATAATGCCGGATCAGAGGGAGCTATACGATTAGCAGAGCAACCTGTGTATGCCGCCAATAGGATAGGGACTTATTACAGGCAGGCTGGCAATTATCAGTACACACTGACAGATCATCTGGGTAATACCCGGGTAGTGATCAACCGCAATAAACTGTCAAATGGAGAAGCTGATGTTGTGTATTATGCGGATTACTATCCGTTTGGGATGGTGCTGCGTTCGGGAGGAGTAGAAGGCAGATATGGTTATCAGGGACAATATGCCGAAAAAGATGGTGAGACCGGCTGGAACAATTTTGAACTTCGTAATTACGATGCAGCTATAGGTCGCTGGCTTACTGTAGATCCTTACGGACAGTATTATTCTCCTTATGTAGGTATGGGTAATAATCCGGTAAGCGGAGTAGATCCGAATGGGGGTTGGAATGATGGCGGAGGATTATGGGGATGGCTCAAGGGAGTTTTCAGTAGTAAAGAGGATGTTGCCGCAAGAATTGTATTGGAAGAGGCTGTTGTAACCAGAGTAGTGAAGGCAAAACCGGCTTATGAGACTTTTGGAGTCCGAGTAGATCATATCCAACAACCGACTCTTAGTGCAACTAAGCCCGATCCATACAGAACAAGTTATTCGCACCGGCAAATGATGTATAACTACAGTCAGATGCTTGCCAATACGAATTACAATGATTTATCCAATCCAACTACTTCGCTGGCAATTAGTCGGAATATTGCTAACTTCGGAGTTGTAGAAATCGCTACAATCAAAGTAATCGGCAGGGTAGGATCATTATACAATGCTTTTGCTAAGGAGGGAAGTAGTGGTGCTAGTTTATCTACGAATGGAGTAAAGTTAAGTCAGCATTTAGAACAGCTTGAAAAATATAGGGCAGGAGAATTTAAAGAACTAGCTAATGGAAGATTTAGATATTATGGGCAAGCTACTTTAAACAGAGGGGATGCCAATTCTTTTAGAATGGTTAGAGAATGGGACCCAGCGACAGGAGGTAAGCGTACTTGGTTTGAAACATTAAATCCTAATGGTGGTGTCATTCAAGTAAGACCCGAATTTGACACAGGCGTTAAAACACATTACTTATTTAACGGTACAGGAGGTTACTTAGGAAAATGGTAGTATCGGTTAACATAGTTTTAGAAAAATATGCTTCTGTTTTAAATGGAAGCTTATCATATTCAGAGGCTGATAGATGGGCCTGGGAAATGATGCAATTATTTGATGGCGGAAAGCTTGAGTTTGAGCCAAAAGAAAACGAAGAGCTTATATGGCAATTAATCCAATATTTGTATGGTATTGATATTCCTAGTGTATCAGATAGAACAAAAACAATGATATCAGATTTAGATATAATTGAGTTTTTAAAAGAGAAAAATGTCTATAATCTATTTTAGTAATAAAGTTAGAAAGTGGCTGTACTTGGTCTCGTTGATGCTGTTTTTTGTGGCGAATACCAATGCAGCAGACAGTGATTTTTTTTGGTGCAAGGGAAGTCACTGCTGCTAAGACGGTAACAACTGTTTTAGGTCACTATCCAGCTTACACAGAACTTGCGACAGAGTTAGGAGCAAGAAGATTTCAAATACCGACAAGTGTTTGGGATTAGATGTCGGCAGCAGAGCAATGGACCGCAAACACCAAGTTTCTTGATAGGATGATTTTGAGAGGGGATAAGATTAGATTGGTTACACCCCCTATAGCGCAAGTATTAGCGGAGCGGAGCTTTTGCTGTAATTAATCATAAGCGGACGCTTATGCCGAGAGAATCTAACTGTCAGATCAGGTAGTGGCTATTACACTTTAAAACTGCTCAGGCTTGCAGGCCTGAACAACTTTTTATGATAACCTTATTTTGTTATAGTATAACGGGGCGAAACCTGATCTGTCATATCCAGTACAATATCATATACTCCTTCCTGAACTTTGATATCATATCCGTTATACGTCAGTTCTCCGGTATTATTCAGCGCATAGCTGTTGCTAGGATCATTGTTAAGGCGGAATCTCAGATCGCCCGTATTCAGTTTGTAATTATTCAGGTAGTAGATATTGGGTTTGTCCTTATCTCTGTTCAACGGAATATCCAGACCTTCCGATCCGTTCGGAGTAGCGGAGCCTGCTATTCCCCAGACAAAAGTGTTACTTACTTTTTTACCGCCTAATTTATTTCCATTCGGAAAGTTGATGAGCAGCGAATCGATTTCTCCTGTAGGTGTGGGTTTGAATGTAAATGTAAAATTGTCATTCAACTGGAATTTATTCGCGGATATCGGGAAAAGCTGATTGCGCGGATAATTCCGCTCATTAAATATAACCAGTCCGTCGATGATCTTAACACAGAAGTCATGATCTTTTGAGGAATAGATGCCTTCCAGTTTTTGCAAAGAGTCATTCGATACAGACGCATTCTGCGGGATCTCGTAAGGTTTATTATATAGAATAGAAGTGATTTTACTCGTTATGAAATCCACAGGATTCATTTCAGCATTACAGAGGAGGATAAAGGTAATATCATCCTCGGGAAAATTAAAATATCTGCATCTGTAGCCGGGACCTCCACCGCTGTGGCCTATTCTTTTTTTACCGTACAGAGAGTCAATTTCATAACCGAGGCCATAATGTTTGTCCTGATAAGGTACCTGTGCCTTTTCCAGAGTAGCTTGCTTCAGAATTTTATTGTTTTTCATGCCTCTGTTGAACTTCCACAGGTCTTCTACAGTAGAGTACATAGCACCGGCACCAAAAGGGTGAGCAGTTTTGAAGCGTAAGGCTTCATTGGAATGTTTATCCGATAAAAATTCATATCCAAGTGCTTTGTTTTCATTCTGCAGCGTTTTTAAATCAAAGCCGCTATTTGTCATCTGCAGGGGGTTGAAAATATAGGTGCTTATCGCTTTGTCATAATCCATTCCGCTGACTTTTCTGATAATATAGCCCAGCAGGTAATAGTTGGAGTTGGAATAGTTCCAACTGGTATTAGGCGCAAAATCAACCTTTTTACCGGAAATAAAAGGTAAAAACGTCTCTTCATTGATCGTGTAATCCGCATCGTCTGCGCCTGGCATTCCGGAAGTATGATTCAGCAGATTTTCAATATTTATCTGATCTCCGTACGGCAATTCCGGAAAATATTTGGAGAGCTTATCCGATAAAGAAAGTTTACCTTGTTCCGCTAATTTGAGAATGACAGTTGATGTGAATATTTTAGTTGTAGAATATATCGTATAGATACTGTTATTAGTGTTCTTTTCCCTTTTCGGAGCGTTTTTGTAGCCATAACTTTTTTCGAAAATTATTTTACCTTTTTCTGCCACCAGGACGGTTCCGTTAAATTGGGATGCCTTTTCATAATGGGTGAGGAGTTCATCTATACGTTTAGTTTTTTGACCATACAAGTGTACCTGAATACCAAGTATTAATATAAAAGGGATCAGAATGTTTTTCATAGAAGATTTATAAAAGCCTGCAACTGTAATTTTTGCTTATACTAATATATGAAAAATACTTCATCCGTATATTGGCTGATCATAACCAAGACCGGATTATTTCCAATCCCTTTCTTATCCTGAATATCCTAAGCAACATGTGGAAGTATATCTTCCAGACAGCTTAATTCAACGAATTGCGGATGCTCGAGGCGATGTTCATGCTGTTCATGCGTCCAGGTGACATGATAGGGGATATGCGCCGCATGTCCTCCGATCTCCAGTACCGGAAGGATATCCGATTTAATCGAATTGCCGAGCATCAGAAAGTGTTGAGGCTGGCAATCCAGATGCTTCAGGAGTTTCTGATAATCAGGAATCTGTTTGTCGCTCATAATTTCGATATGATGGAAATAGCTTTCTAATCCTGATTTTTTCAATTTACGCTCCTGATCCAGCAAATCTCCTTTGGTTGCCATCACCAGTTTGTACCTGCCTTGCAGTTGCTGAAGAGTTTCTTCTACTCCGGGTAAGAGTTCTATGGGTTTTTGTAATAAATCCTTACCTAATGCGATTGCCTTTTCTATAAGCTTAAAAGATGCTGTTCCATGCGATACACGTGCGATGGTCTCAATCATACACAGCATAAATCCCTTTACCCCATAACCATAGAGGTGTAGGTTTTTCATTTCTGTACGAAAGAGTTCCTGTGAGATGGTATGATGAGGCAGATAGTCTTGCAGAAGATTGCAAAATTCTCTTTCCGTTTCCTGAAAATAAGGTTCATTAACCCAAAGTGTGTCATCTGCATCAAAAGCGATAACCTGTATTTGATTTTTCATGTTTAATCTTTACTTTTCATTTGCGAAGTTGCACATATAAATAATTTCAAAAAAGGACATTTGTCCCAAGCCATATGGTACGAACTAATCTGGATCTTTTATCCTATATCAGCAATCTTTACAATGGTCAGGATCGTAAAGACGATATTATCTTACGCAAATTTGAAAAGGGACAACTGCTGTTGCAGCAGGGAGATCCCTTGTCCAGACTCTTTATTGTGAATGATGGTATTACGAAGTGTTATTTCAGAGAGGAAAATGGTAAGGAATTCGTGGTTGAATTCTTGGGGAAAGGAGAAATACTGGGCGAAGTAGAGGTCATCAGTCGCATCAATTGTTTGTGCAGTATAGAGGTACTCGCTGAAACAGAAGCTTTTTCTATTGCTGTACCGTATTTCAGAATGTTGCTGGAAAAAGATATTGTATTTAACCGGCTACTTATGGAATCGTTTTCCAGCCGTATTGTGAACACCAGCAGCCGGGCTTCTTTCCAGCAATTGTATACGGTCGAATACAACCTTTCCAAGTTGTTTCAGCTACAGGCCGATCAGCAGCTGGATATCTCCAAAGAGGATATGGCTGCTTATCTCGGTATTACTATACGAAGTCTGAACAGGACGTTAAAGAGTCTGAAATAAGTATCTGAGAGATAATAAAAAATAGTATCTTTAACACACTAACCAGTAACATCAACCTTATGAAAACAATCTTTATTAGTCCGCTGATTGCAATGTGCGTATTGGCTTCCTGCAACAATACTCCTGAGGAAAAAATAAACACGCTGTCCGGCAGCTGGAAATTGATCGAAAGTAAGACGATAAAAGAAAAAGATACCACCATAGCTTTTACGGATACCAGTAAAACGGAGATGATCAAAATGTTTAATGATACTGATTTTGCTTTTTTCAATCATGACAAGAGTAAAGGCAAAGACAGTACAGCATTTTTTGTGAGCGGATCGGGCAAATATATTCTGAAAGGAGACCAGTATCGGGAGAACCTGCAGTATTGCAGTCTGCGGGATTGGGAAGGTAAAAGTTTTGATTTTACGCTGACGATGAAAGGAGATACCCTGATTCAGAAAGGAATTGAGCATATTCCTGAATTAAATGTAGATCATGAGATTATTGAAAGTTATATCCGGATAAGATAACAGATGTCGATATATTCGATCTTATTTTTTGAAAGAAAGTAATCGGATTGGTTTAAAATCTCTTATTTTTGATACTATTGATGATACTTTTTCACTTGTAACTATGAACTTTTCCCTTCAGCCCCTTTTAGAAAATGACTATGTAGCCTTAGTCCCCTTATCCGAAACTGATTTTGAACCGCTGTATGCTGCTGCTTCAGATGAAAAAATATGGGAACAGCATCCTAATAAGGATCGATGGAAGAGAGAGGTTTTCCGGTTGTTTTTTGAAGGTGCTGTGAACAGCAAAGGTGCTTTCAAAATTATAGATAAGCAGACGGGGGAGATCGCCGGAAGTACACGCTTCTATGACTATGACGAAGAAGCCAGAAGCATTCTGATCGGCTATACTTTTTACGCGACGAAATATTGGGGTAAAGGAATTAATCCTGCGGTCAAGAAGATGATGCTGGATTATATTTTCCAATATGTAGATACGGTGTATCTGCATGTCGGAGCAGATAATATCCGTTCACAGACTGCCGTTGAGCGAATCGGGGGAGTAAGTGTGGGTAAGCGGGAGGTTGCCTATTATGGCGAACCATCCCGTACAAACGTCGTTTATCACATTACTAAAGAGTCCTGGCTTTCGACCCCGGGTAATTCCTGAAGTACGATTAATAGACAACTGTTTCTTTGACCTCACAGTTTTGGGAAATCCATGCTGCGTCAAAGTCGCTTATTTCTTTACGTTTGCCTTTGTAGATATAATAGCTTTTTTCTTTTTCTCCTTTTACAGCCGGGCCGGGCATTTTGTTGGTGATCTTTTCTTCGGGACAGTCTCTGATGAGCTCTTTAGGTTTCGATGTATTTTGCTTAACGGCATTGCAACTGCTTAACAGGCAGATAAAGGATAAGTAAAGTATAGGTTTCATATCGTATTTGATTTGCTAACAGAACGAATATGAAAGGGAATACGATACACAGACCGCATAAAAAATATAGAAAGGGGGGAAACACAGACCGTTAATGAAAGTTTTTTGAAACAACATATGCTGTCTGTTGTTACTTTCTTAGCTTAGAGCTTACTTTAAAAAAGTACAAAGGTGGTTATCAAATGAAAAACAACAGTATGAGAAGATCTATTTTAAAAGGAATTTTAATCCTGACATCCGGAATATTACTTGTATCCTGCCAATCTTCAGGCCGGTCTGAATCCACTAAGGATAGTATTACTAACGCAGATAGCAATCCTGTACCTGTAACGTACAGCTATCAGAATAACGGAGATACTATAGTGCTTCAACTGACAAATCTGGAAGGTAAGGTGACAGGCGAACTGGCTTACCAGATTAAGGAAAAAGACCGCAATACCGGAAGCATTGAGGGCGTATTGACGGACAGCCTGTTGCTGGCTGACTATACCTTTCAGTCTGAGGGTACAACTTCTGTGCGTCAGGTGGCTTTTAAGTTTAAAGGTGATACAGTAATCGAAGGGTATGGAGATATTGAAGAACGGGATGGAAAAATGGTTTTTAAAGAACCAGAAAAATTACATTTTATTGCTGAAATGCCTTTGGTGAAAAAATAGTATGAGAATAAAAGATATAGCTGTTGCCGGGTTCCTCGCAATTGTGCTCAGCTTAAGCAGTTGTTCCATAAAAAAGGGCAAAACTCAGGAACAGGAGGGAACTCAGGATATGCAGAACACAATAAAATTAACAGGGCGTATAACAGAGATCGTAAAAGGAAAAGATGGATATACTGCTATCCTGAATACAACAGACGGATCGGTCTGTTATGCGACGATCAGTATTGTAAATCTGCAAAAGGGTAACAGTACATATAAATCTCATGAGGTAGGAGACACCATTACAGTAAGTGGAGAAAGCTGGAAAGATACGGAGGGAAAGATGTATATCACTGTACGGGAATTGAACTAAGTAACAAGGATAAATTTCTAACCTCTCTGCCCTTTGGGCATCTCTCCTTGAAAAGGAGAGAATTAACATAGGTTTAACCGTTGTTCCTACGCTGACGCAGACATGTTGCTTGTGCCTTTGTAGTTTTATGTTTGTAATCTCTCTGCCCTTTGGGCATCTCTCCTTGAAAAGGAGAGAATTAACATAGGTTTAACCGTTGTTCCTACGCTGACGCAGACATGTTGCTTGTGCCTTTATAGTTTAATGTTTGTAACCTCTCTGCCCTTTGGGCTCTCTCCTTGAAAAGGAGGGAATTAACATAGGTTTAACCGTTGTTCCTGCTCTGACGCAAGCATTTTGTTTGTGCCTTTAACAGGCAAATATCTAGGGTGTATATATTCCGTTAAATAAAACAACCCGCCAGCCATCGGGATCTTCATAGGTTTTACTTTTTCCTTCCCAATATGGATTTTCAGGTGCCACAGCTTGAATATTCATGTCCTGTAATCTTTTATTGGCTGCTTCATACTGTTCCGGAATATCATAATATAGCACCAGTAAATTTTCCTTTGTAGGAGCGGGCAGTGAAACAGGATCTGCATATTGAGTGAATTCGAGATGATGTCCGCTGTCCGGAAGCCCTAACATGACACCATCGTATCCCTGATGTCCCTTGAAGGCGCCTATCTGTGGCAAACCTAAGCCTTCCGTGTAGAATCGAACAACTTCTTTTAAGTTGTTGGTCGGTCTTGCTATCCGGAATTGTACTGCTTTTATTTTTGCTTTTGTTAAGGTTGAGGATTGTGCATACACAGGATTGTTTACCATAGTACTAAGAAGAGGGATAAGAGTAAGGCAAATGAATGTTGATTTTTTCATAAATGTATTGTATTTGATAACAATACAAAAGTCGCCTGTTTGGGACTGCAGTACAATATCGATACTACGGTATGACGTACCAATTTTACGGCTTTTGGCGAAATTCTGTTGGCGAAATTCCTTTTGCTGTTTTAAAATATCTGGAAAAATGAGAAGCGGTATCGAAATGCAGTTCCTCTGCAATTTCTTTGATACTAAGAGAACCGTAGTTGAGCAGGAGTTCAGACTCCAGAATTATCCGCTGTTGAATAATATGGATAGCAGGGACGCCCAGTTGGCCTTTGACACATTCGCTTAGGTATTTGGGAGAAATATGCAATATTTCGGCATAGTCCTTTACGGTTTTCCATTCTTTAAAATGCTGTTCTACCAGTTTTCTGAATTCGTGCAGAATCTGAAAAGGTCTGTTGAGCCCCGTGCCTGAATTTAATAAACAGATCTCACAGATACGGTTGTAATCATACAGCAGTTGCAATGCATAGAGCCGGATAATATCCGGAAAGAAGGGGGACTGTAACCTGATCTCGTGTTGTATGCGATTTAGCTTATACAGGGTATCTTGATAATCTGCTTCCGGCAGATCAAAGACAGGTGGGTACTCCGGATTGATATACAAAAGTTCGTCCATGACTTCGCTTCTGACAAATCCTTTTTTTATAAAATCGCTATCAAAAACTAAGACAGCAGCATGGAAATCTGCACTGTAATGCTGCAAACTGTAGCTGGTCTCTGCTGGTATGATGGAGATGGAGGAAGGCCGGATATCAAACTGATGCCGGGACACGGTTGCATGACCTTGTCCTTCTATACCGAGGATAATCATATAAAAATTATTCCGGGCAGCAACAATTTCTTCAGCTAAAGCATGGAGTCTGACAAAGGCAAATTCTGCAGGCTTTAGCAATATTGTATCCTGGGTGAAGGTATATTTTTCTGAGAAATCGTTAATGGACAGGAGCATAGGCTATGGATATTATATTATCCCTCATGGGTAAGAGCCTGATGCAGTCCTATTCTGTTGCCTTCACTATCTTTAAATTCAGCAACAAAACCCCACTGACCATTAGAGGTCACCGGATAAAGTATCTCTGCACCATTTTGAACGGCAGTATTCAGTGTTTCTGTAATATCCTGTGTATAAAAATAGACCAGAATGCCGGCCAGAGAAGGCTGATAGATCTCACCTTTAGCCAAAGCTCCGGATATTCCCTTTTCTTCCTCTTTAAAAGGAAAGATCGCCATTTCATTGTTATCAATATTATCCATTTCAAACTCAAAACCGAAAACTGATTCGTAAAATATACGCGCACGTTGCAAATCAAGAACGGGAATTTCAAAATAAACAACCGGATTGGAAGACATAGTATACTGCAATTAAAATGTGTTAATAAACCTGTATTAAAATGGATTTAAATATAAAGATCCTTATCCGTAATTTATGTCTGAGAAAAGTCTTTAAAGGAAGTTTATTTCTTATTGCTGATAACTTTAAGATGATCTGCTATTTCTTTCAGATATTCGTTGCGCTCCTGATATAGTTTTAAAAAACGTTTTGTGAAAACTAATGCTAAGTAATAGACTATGAAAATAATAAATACGATTAGTGCCAGATTAAATAATGGCCATAAATTTGAAATGATGTGCATATTAATGATGTTAAGATATCTTATGAAACGCTAATGTTTATATTCCTCAGCAAGCATGACTTTTTCTTTTCTAATGTTATTCTTAAAATCCAGAGTTGTCATGCCCAGTTTTTGTCGATGATAATAGAAGTAAAAGTCAAAAGAGCCTCCTACAATTCCCTTGTCGGGTATATAGACAAACCGGTCGATACCCCTTTCATACTCATAATAAAAATCAGGTTCATGCCAGTCAGTATATGTCCAAAATTGGAATGCAATACTTCCGTCTTTAAGTTTCCATTTTTTAGAAAGATATTCTCTTCTGTCTCTAAGACGGTCAAGGGTAGCTGTATGCCTTTCATTGGGTAGAGTATAAATAGGAAAATAGGTTTTAGGATAAGTAGACTCAAATATTAATTCGAAATCGGATACAGTTACAGGATTTAATTTAGTATTGATAGTTCCATAAACATTGCTGAAAATTTCTGATCTATTTCTGATAGCATAAAATTGTAAAAGACAATTATAAGGGGTAAAATACTTTCCTTCTTTTTTAATCACTATTTTATATTCATTAAAATACTTTGTTTTTTCACCATATTTTTCAGAGAATATAGACATTGTATTTCGTTGAAAAAGGTTTTTAAGCTTTCCAATAGGTAACAATTTAGATTGTATGGTATCTAAGCTAATTTCTTTCCAATTATCACTGCCGCCTTCTAAATTTGGCAATACTGAAAACAATATGAGATTCTTTTCTGAGTCTTCATGTTTATCGTAGATGTTATTTATATATACAATATTATAGAGTTCTACACTATTATCTATTCCATATAAAGTTTTTGTAGCTAGTTTGTAAGTATGTAAATCATATTTTTGATCTTCATTCTCGGGTTCAATTATAAAATATTTTACCTGTCCAAATAAATATGAGTTACAAATTATTAGAAACAAACCTAATAGTGTAAATCTACGGATTGCATTTTGTGCCATTTTTTTATTTTATGGATTTATCCAATCAATAATATAACTCAATAAAGCTAAATGAACTCTACATTATACCTCTAATGTCATCTCCAAGATAGATTTTATATATGATCAGATTCTTTTTGCCTTTTTTTGGATATATTGGAATAGGTATCTTTCCTGGTTTATCAATTCTTATATTAGAAGGAATTGAATCACTATCGAACAAAAGTAATTTATAATTATTTGAGCTATCTATTGTTAATCCAGGAAGAGTTTTAACATTGGCAATTTCAATCTCATTTTTATCATTTAAATCAAATAAATTTATTGAAATTGCCGTTTTACCATTTTCAATATTTTTGTCATTTTTATACCTTAAATTGTATTTCGCTAATTTTCCAAATTTTACTGTTGTTGAACATCTAGACAAAAACGATAATGCGATTGTTAAAAGAAGAAACGAATATTTTGGAATCTTTTTTTGCATATTATAAGAATTAATTATCACATTTTTTACCCTTTATTCCTGTACGATATTGAGTTGCTATTTCAGCTCTTCTAATAGCAGGGTAATTTGTATTTAGTTTTAATTTTGTATACGTGCTCTCCAAAATTTTACTACCAAAAGTGTTTTGTAAACCATCTGTAGCAAGTGTTCGAGCCACATTCATATCAGTGCCGTATTGTTGATTTAAATAACCAGCGATTACATCAATATAACTCGACCACATCATATCATGTTGATCTATCATAGTAGTGAAAAATCCTTTTGTATAAAGATAAGCATGAATGGATTCATGAACAACAGCCAAGGCAACATACTCCTGAGAAGCGTTTGGAAGTGTGTTTGCATTGAGTTCAATCTTAACATCCAGATTTGATGTTCCTGATGTAAAAGTTGTTGAGGCAATACCTGCTGTCAGATCGGGTAATCTGGTTGTCTCATAAAACCGGAGATTAATCTTGTCATTTTGTTTGAAAACATCTAAGAGGCATTCGTTTGTCAAAGATGCAATATCATTACTGATCACTTCATCAACTATTTTCTTCAGACAGGGATTTTCAATATTATTTTCTATGTTCTCTTCTTCCTTTTGTTCGCCTGTATCACCACCACCTATTGGTGGGTTAGTCGGGTAATAATCACCTGGATTGGGTGGTGGATCATCGTAAATTCCACCGTCTCCGTCATCAATTTCATCCGTATCTGTACAGGAGATCTGATTGAGCTGTCCGTTCACATAAGCATATACACATTTCTTTCCTGCTGCCATTTTGACTAAAGAGCCCATACTTTTATTATACTTCTCGATAGCGGTTACATTCGTCTGATTCAGATTTTTTATATTTTCTCCTTTACTAAAGGTAGCTATTTTTGTGCTGTTTGACAGAATAGATGAAGAGATAATCGTTCCTGAAAAGGCTTTCTTTGTTTCTACAGGAATAAAAGTCAGCAGCAGGTATCTCCATTCTTTGCTACTGTTTTTGAATGCTTTGATCCATACCTGATCCTGTAATGAAATCACGGTGTCCCCGAGTGGATATGAAAGCTCATCCAATACATTTACCTTGATGTAAGCCGTATCCGTACTTTTCCATACAATCCTGCTCCATTTAATAGAAGTTCTAAAGTTTGGATTCAGAAAGTAGATATCCTTTTCATTGTACCCGGTTTTTTGTTCAAAATCCAGTTTAAGAGATTGTGAGTTTTCTGTTTGAGGATTTAATTCCAGTAGCTGATCTTGTCTACACCCATACAGACAGGCCAGGAAACTAAAAATGAGTACTAATTTAGTTTTCATAATTAAACAGGTTTTTAATAGTTATCTTCAAATGTATCTTTATTAAATTGAAATAAAAAAATATCGAAAAATATCTTATAACCTGAGGTTGTAATTATGAAAATTTGCCTGAAAATGAGGTTAATACAATGAAAGAGTTCTTGTTAGCTCTTAAAAGAAATACTAATAGCTGATTATGATTGTTGAGATATAATGGCCATCTATTACATAATTCAATGAAATGTAGTAATCTGAGAGGTATTACAATAATATATTATCAGTAACCCATTAACTCCGCTTTAATACCTTGCTCAACAGATTGCGTTCCTCTTCTGTCAAGGGAGTTAATTGTTCCATAAGAGGCAATATATTTTGACGTTGCGGGGTGGACAGGAGTAAATGCAATAAACCGATTAATGTTTTTTCGGTTTCCGCTTTTATCCCCATGAATATTTTGGGCTGTATACAGTAGAGTTCTTTGATCACATGGAGCAAGTCTTGTTTTTGATCCTGTTCCGCACTCGAAAATACCGGAAGTAAAGCCTTTTGCTCTATATCTGCCAGATAGGTAGCGGCCGCCTTTTCTTTGATGTATTTTTTCTGTTTACGATAGAGAAATTCTTTCAGATCATTGTTTAGTTTCCGATAAACAATATGATGATTGAGCTGGCTGAAAAGATTATCCTGTTCTCCGTCAGCTAAGGATTCCCGTTCAAAGGAATCAAAAAACGGGGATTCGATATAGACACTATGATGAAAATCTATCGCATTGTTATTGTAGCTGGTCAGTTCTTTTGCGATCTCTACTTTATCCTTATTCAGAAAATAGTAATAGTAGCGGTCACCGATGCTGTCTCCCCAGCGGATATAGTTGATGCGGAAAGGGTAGACCTGCTCCTGATGATCAGCTATAGTCCATACAACAGCATCTTGTTCTAAGATGAGCTGCTTATAGCCCAGCGGTTCGTCAGAGATAGACAAATTGAATCCCAGATCCTTATTTAACAATAAAAACCAGCCGAACTCCTGTGCCAGAAACGTGTTAAATTCCGCACTGTTCAGTTGCGCCGCGGTGATGCCAAATATACCTTCCAGAATCACTTTTGTACCGGTATGTGCCGCTTTGGAGATTACTTTATTAATATCTTCATATTCATCTTTCTGATTACGTTCTATAACAATACTGTATTCCAGAAGACTTCCTTCGTGAAGATAAACGGTCTGCCAGGTCGCCCGTGTGGCGAATAATGAAAAAGAAAAACGACCTTTTCCTTTTTTACCCCGGGTGTAAGAGGAGCGTTGTATATTTTTCTTTTTAAGGGAATCCAGGAAATTTCCGAAAGAAATATTCAGGGTTTCCAATGGAATCCCTTCGCCGTTGTCCTCAATGACTATACGCTGAATATGTCCCAGTTCATTAGCTTCGGCATACAGATTGACATGGGTAGCTTTGGCATCAAATCCATTCCAGATATACTCGGCAATAGCCTGGCGGTAATCTTTTGGAAGTCCTGCTGAATCAATACTGGCATTTGTGACGTTGGCTTTGTTCTTCATTTCGGAGAAATTATATCAATATACGAATGTAAGAAAACTTTAAATGTTTATCATCTTTTGCTTTTTAAGGAGCTGATTGTAAAAATATGAACCATGGTAAAGGAAGATTGTACAATAAGCCGTATTTTCATGTCGGACAGTATATTGCGCTTAGAACATGTCTGCAAACTTACGGTCTGCCAAATTGTTAATGTATTAAATAACGTGAAAATATGACCTTCTTATATTCCCGGAAAATTATCACTGTATTACTGGTTACGGGTATTTGTGCTGCATTTGTAGCCTGTAATTCGTATAAATTTTATCAAAATAAAGACTATTCTTTTTACCAGCCGGACTTTCGGTTGAGCGACACCTCTATGTTGCGTACAGACGGTGTGTATGTCCTGCAGGAAATATGGACCAGTCAGCGTGACACTAAAAGAACAGTGACAGCGAAGGAAAGAGAAATTTATAAATTTTATCCGGCAGGTCAGGTGAATATGGTGCTGGATCCGGAAGATACCACATCCCGTAAAGGTACCTATGCAGCTGCTTTTAATAACAGCATTGCGGATCAGATCGCAAAAAAAAGCCGTACGCTTTTTCAGAGTTACTACAAAACAGAAGGGGACAGGTTAGTCGTACAACGTATGAATACCCCTTTGGCCCAGTTTAATTATACCTATTTTACTGTAAAGAAGGATACATTGATACAGGTCTCCTCTACTATAGATGGGGGTGGGCAGATCAGGGATAAGTATTATACGGATTATTATAAGGCATACTATATATTTGTGCCGGTGAAAGATACTTTTACTCCCCCCAATTGGTAACCAGTTCACAGGGGTAAAAGGATTTAAATATTTATCTGCGGAAATTCATTCAAAAAATAAAGTACATGGCAATACAGATCAACTGGGGTATGATCGGAGCGGGGGATGTCACGGAGGTCAAGAGCGGACCTGCTTTTAAGAAGGTTGCAAATTCGGATCTGATCGCTGTAATGCGCAGAAATGAAGAAAAAGTTAAGGATTATGCCGAAAGACATGGCGTGCAAAGATGGTACACGGATGCACTGGCATTGATCCGGGACAAGGAGGTGAATGCTATATATATCGCTACTCCTCCGGATTCACATGTGGCATATGCAATAGCAGCTATGGAAGCCGGAAAGGATGTATATGTCGAAAAACCTATGGCATTAAACAGTACGGAAGCAGAAAAACTGGTACAGGCTCAGCAGTTATACGGACGTAAACTGGTGATTGCTCATTACCGTAGAGCTCAGCCTTATTTCAGAAAAATAAAAGAGTTGCTAAATAATGGGGCTATCGGCACCGCAAGATTGGCTTCTGTTCGTTATTTTCAGAAGACACTGACTGCAGAACAATTGCAACAGCCCAAGATGAAGTGGCGTATAGATCCGCAACAATCCGGAGGTGGTTTGTTTCATGATATTGCGCCGCATCAGATCGATCTGATGTATTATTTTTTCGGTAAAGTAGCTGCAAGTACAGGAATTTCCCACAATCAATCGAAAATGTATCAGGCTCATGATATTGTATCAGGGCAGATCTTATTTAAAAATGATGTCGTGTTTCAGGGGATATGGGCATTTAGTGTACATGAAGAGCGGGACGAATGCGAAATCATAGGTTCAGAAGGACGCATTTCCTTTTCGTTTTTTGATCAGCGTATTATACGTTTATCCAATAAGGATGGGGAACAAGAGTTTAAATTTGAGCCTTTACCTCATGTACAGCAACCCATGATCGAAGAGGTGGTAAATTATTTTGGTGGTGGAGACATGAATCCCTGCAGTGCCGCTGAAGGTCTGGCTGTAATACAGGTAATGGATAGTTTCACCGGAGATTGATTTATAAATAGCATATCCGGAAAATGCTGTCAGAAGCTGGAGGGGGAGATCACGTGTACAGGTGAAAAATACCCGGCTAACGGAAGCTTAATTTAGTTCTGCATTATACATACAACAGGTTTGAAAATTAACAAAAATCCCTGATCTGTCGTTGGACGGATCAGGGATTTTTGTTACAGATGCATTTCTATCTGCTTTAAAATTAAAGTATTCTAGCTATTGAACCGCAGAATAACCCTCTTCTTTCCTGACGTCGTTGTATACCTTTTATTGAAATTTCTTTTTTTTCAATCGTATTTTTAAATTTGTATCACATTGTTACCTAGTACCTATAAAAACCGACGTCTGTTATTCGTCCAATTCATTCTTCATGAAACTTGTGTTTTACTTTTTTTTGTGGTTTGTTCTGTTGGTAGTTCCTTACCCATTGCTCGCACAACAAACCGCAGCTGACAGCCTATTGGCTAAGATTGAAAAAGAACCTTCCGATTCTTTAAAAGCCGTTTATTATTACAAGCTGGCTTCTACAACGTATCTGCAGGATGCTAATCGTGCTCAGGAATGGGCAAATAAGGGTATGCAGCTGACAAAAGAGCGAAAGTTAAAAGACCTGGATCTGGACTTTCTGAACCTTAGCGGTGTTATTTATCTGAAACTGAATGAGTATGATAAGAGTATTGAAACTCATTTTAAGGTATTAAAACTCCGTGAAGCGAAAGGTGACAAAAAGGGTATGGTGCGTGCTTTTATGAACATCGGAAATGTGTTTAATAAAAGCGGAGACACCAAGCAAGCTTTACGCTACTATCAGGAGAGTCTGACGCTCGCCGAACAGATCAGGGACAATCAGTCTATCGGCAATCTGTATAACAATATTTCAAATATATACAGTCAGGATGCACTGGATAACGGAAAGCCTGATGCCATCAAACAGGCGGTGCAGTATCTGCTGAAAACAATACAGTTTGCAAAAAAGAATGTGCCGGATCAGGATCTTTCAAATACGTATATCTTATTGAGCTATGTCTATCTGAAAGACGACCAACTGGAACTCAGTAAGAAATATACGGATCTTGCTGTAGCCCTTACAGATAAGACAAAGGATAAGCTGGCCGGTTCGTATGCACGTATTAACCGTGCTAATATTCTGGTAAAACAGGGTTTGTTTGAGGAGGCTACACAGGAGGTTGCCCGGATTAAAAAACTAATCCGTGAAAGTGGATTGGATTATCTGAATGATGAATTCAGCACCGATTTTGAGAAAATAGCAAAAGCTGTAAAAGAAAAAGATACTTCCGTCTTACTAACAGATAAGGATAGTCTGCTGCGGGTGAGTGAGGAAGAGGCCGGGCTGCAAAGACTCAAAGTAAGAGAAGAACTCCGTGAAAAATATGAAAGTGAGAAAAAGGATCTGGAGAATAAAAATCTGTTGCTGGAAAACCGTAGTATAGAGCAGGAAGCTAACCGGATCAAGATACTATGGGTAGCTACAGGAGCTATTGTACTGATACTGGCAATGCTGTTTGTATTGATACGTAAGAAAAATCATTTGTTAAATGAAGAACGGGAAAGACTGCTGGAGGCTAATGAAGAAATACGGCAACAAACGGAGATGATAAAGGAGCAACATCAGTCTCTGATGCAAGCAGAGCGGTTCAGGTCCCGGATATTTTCTGTGGTTTCGCATGATCTGCGTGCACCGATCAGTACTTTTCAATCTTTATTATCTTTTTCCAAGATAGCCGAAATTCCACCGGAAGATATCCGAAGTTCGTTGCTCAAGATTGGCCATGAAGTCAATATTGCCTCTACGATGCTGGATGAATTATTGGTCTGGTCTGCGGGGCAGATGTCCAGTGAGGAACTCCG
This sequence comes from Sphingobacterium spiritivorum ATCC 33861, assembly GCF_000143765.1. Lineage (GTDB taxonomy): Bacteria > Bacteroidota > Bacteroidia > Sphingobacteriales > Sphingobacteriaceae > Sphingobacterium > Sphingobacterium spiritivorum. Next base: position 1,158,391 of record NZ_GL379770.1, read on the forward strand.
GATAGCATCTATTGAAGTTCGGGAAATCGTACAATCCAGTCAATTGCTGTTTCAGGAAAGAATTACAATGAAGAGTTTAGCGCTAATCAATCATATCCCGGATACATTGGTTGTGCGTGGAGATAGAAAACGCTTTGAGTTTATTATCCGTAATCTGATCAGCAATGCCATTAAATTTAGTTTTACAGGTCGTCCGATTACAATAGGCGCGGATCAGTCGGATACTGAGCTGCAGATCTACGTGAAAGATGAAGGTGTAGGAATGAGCGAAGAGCAACTGCTGAGCCTGAAAAGTATCTCGACGAAAAAAAGTCATCCCGGCACCTGGGAAGAAAAAGGTACCGGCCTTGGGCTCTTGTTATGTGATGACTTTGCTGCCAGAATGGGCTGGTCTATTTCTGTCAGTAGTCAGGAAGGGTTCGGAAGTATATTTTATATTCACATACCTCTTTCTGATCTCAGATAAGCAGAAAGTTTACTTTGAAATATGGATTCGTCAGATTTTAGACGTCTTTCGCAATCCGTATGTCAGAGCTACAATAAGTATCAGGAAGGCAATCAGCAAAAATGCCGTATCTATCGAAAAACGGAAGGATATATAACCTAACATTGCCGGGCCAGCCAGCTGACCTGCATATCCCATGGTACTGATAACCGGTATTGCGATAGTGGCCGGGACATTCCGGATGCGTCCGCCTTCGCTAAAGAATACAGGAACAATATTCGCTGCTCCGATTCCCAAAAGTATAAATCCGAACAGCGTAAGCGGGAGCCAGGAAGCCGCAACAGCAATAAAGATACCTGCAGCAGCGATGACTGATCCGCCTACTACAACTGTCTTCCCGTCTAATCGGGAAATGATACGATCACCTAACAGGCGCATGGTTGCCATGGCTACAGAGAAAGCGGCGTAACCAACGCCTGCAAGCTCTGGTGCTACACCCTTATTTTCCCGAAGGAATATCGCACTCCAGTCTAACATTGCTCCTTCAGAAAGAAAAGTGATAAAGCACATCAGCCCCAAAAACAGTATGCTTGCCTGTAGCCAGGATACACCTGTCTTTTTCTTTTCGTCAGGTGCAGCCGCAAATTTTACAATTAATTCCTTCTCAGTGTGCATATCAAACAAAAACCTGAAATTCCAGGAGACAATACAGATGAGTAAAATACAGATAGCGACAATGGCGGTGATAGGAGGAAGTCCCATCTTAATGAGAAAGCCTAAACCCAATGATCCAAATAATCCACCAACACTGAAAAGTCCGTGAAGGGAAGACATAATTGGTTTTTCAGCACTATTCTGTACCTGTACCCCGTGTGCATTCATGGCGACATCTACAGTACCGAGCGCCCCTCCGAAAAGGAATAAGGAAACACCCATCCATACAGGCGAGCTGATAATCAGCAATAAAGGCAGGATAAGAGCCGTGGCCAGCGCTGCTACCAGTATAACCCGGCGCGTACCGTATTTGTGTGAGAGAATTCCACTGACAGGCATCATCGCAATAGCTCCGGCACCCAAAAGCAAAAGTAAAATTCCCAGATCAGCATCATTGATTCCTAATCTGTCCTTAGCATAAGGAACCATGGGTGCCCAACTGGAAATGGCTAATCCGCAAACCAGAAATATAGCTTTGGTTGCTGTAATGGCCTTTGTTGTTTTGAGTTTCATTTCCATCATTTTGATAGTTTTATTTTGCAAATAAATGCAAATTTTCATAAAATTGCAAAATAATTAAAGGGTTGTCGAAAAATAAAATTGGTATTTGCAATGAAAATAGAACATTTGGCCATATGGGTCGCAGATCTGGAAAGAATGAAAAACTTCTATAAAGAATATTTTGCTGCTGTTGCGGAGGATAAATATATAAATGAGAAAAAACAGTATATGGCTTATTTCCTGCAATTTTCTGAAGGGGGGACCCGTCTGGAACTGATGAACAGGCCGGATATCTTTCCAGCTACATGCCGGGGGATTATGGAAGGGCTTACGCATTTTGCGATTACTGTAGGAAGTAAGGAGGATGTGGATAGTATGACAGAAAGATTGCGCAGGGACGGATATACGATCTATAGTGAACCCCGCATTACCGGAGACGGGTATTATGAGAGTGTAGTGCTGGATCCCGAGGGGAACCATCTGGAGCTTATCGCTGTCTAAGATTGGATGTATAATCAATAATTTTTTAAGTCATGTTAAAGGAAGAACGTTTTGATCATATTCTGACTGTGCTGAGGGATGCGGGAAAAGTGGGATATACCCCGCTTTCAGCAGATTTGTCTGTTTCAGAAGATACAATCAGAAGGGATATAGATACCCTGGCAGACCGGGGACTGCTTGTAAAAGTAAGGGGCGGGGCTATACTGCCGGCCAAAAATCCGCTTAATTTTCAGGACCGCAGCTCTTATTTCACTACAGAAAAGGAAATTATTGCCTTGAAAACGCAACCATTTATCAAAGCCGGACAAACTATCTTTATGGACGGAGGTACGACTATCTGCGAAATCGCGGCTCATTTGCCAACGCATTCAAATTTCAGAGTTATTACCAATAATCAGGCTTTGATCCCTCTGCTCTCCGTATACAAAGGGATTGAAATTATTGTTCTGGGAGGAATTTATAACCGGGAGACACAGGTAAATAGCGGTCTACAAACCTGTGAAGAAGTATGTTCATATGTGGCCGATCTGTATCTGATGGGGGCATGCGCTATTCAATATCAATACGGCATTACTGCCGGCACTAAAGAAGAACGAGATCTGAAACAAGCTATGTTAAAGTCTTCTTTGCAACAGATCGTGGTGAGCCATACGGATAAACTGAACAGTACATATCCGTTTAAAGTATGCGATGTATCGGATGTAGATACCTTGATAACGGAAGCAGCAAGTGATGATAAGCGGCTGGATGATTTTCGCGGATCGGGAATTCAGCTGGTTTAAGATATCCTAAATGATCTTTGCAGCAAATGTTCTTCAAAGGTGAATGTTGGTCTTTCCGGTTTTTTATTCTTATTTTAGATACAAAATGTAGCATATGCTAAAGGATGTTTACCTTTTAATGAAAAACAGTTATGATTAAAAGAATCTTTTTATTTACACTTTCGGCCGGTTTTCTGGCAGTCTCGTGTCAGTCTAATACAAATCAGAACAACAGTGAAAATGCAGCGGATACCAGCGAAAATGTGCTCTCTGAAAAGATACCTGATATTCCGTTTACAGAAGCTGAACGTTACTTTGTCAAAAACACCTATAATAACAGTAAAACGGAAGAGTTAAAAATCACATCACAGGAAGAATTTGACCGTATTTTTGGTATGGCAGCTGTGATGGGAGAGGATGGTACGCCTACCTCTATAGACTTTGCTAAAGTATATGTCTTAGCGGTGATCGGTACAGTCACAGATACAGCGACTACCATATCGGCTTCCGCACTGAAGCAGGTCGGTGATCATCTTGTACTGGATTATACAGTCAAAGAGGAAGGTAAACAGTCGTTTACAGTACATCCTGTACTGTTGGTGCTTGTTGATAAACAATATCAGGGTGAAGTCAGGTTCAATAAACAATCCTGATTACTATGGCTAAAGCCACAAGCTGTGCAGAAGATAATCTGTCTCTTCTGCACAGTTTGCACTCGCATCTTAATCCCATTGATGTGTTGAAGATAATGCGATTTTACCGCTGCCGGTAAAGAACAATGCAATGCTTATTCCAGCATATATGGCCAGAGTTTCCAGAGCCCAACCTCCGTTTTCATTGAGACTGAATATAGCTGCTGTCTGTGCCAAAATAATTGCTGTCAGACAATTTGACGCAAATAATACGGCTGCCAGTCTTGTTCGGAATCCTGCAATAAGCAGTATTGGTGCGATCACTTCTCCCACATATACCCCGTAAGCAAGTACAGAGGGTAATCCATTTTCTTTGAGCAGGCCTTCAATATAACTGATTCCGTGTATTATTTTACTGATCCCGTACATCAGCATCGGAACAGCAATAGTAATTCTGACAATGAATAGCCCTATGTCTTGTGATTTTTTCATTTGATTTGATTTTTGATGTTAAAAATTATGTTTTAGAAATATGCCTGTATTTTCGAGTGTTTTATGACTATTGTTGAACTGATCCAGATTAAATGCAAGACCGTATATGTTGCCATTTATTTGTAATCCTGTCCGCAACTGTTGAAATCCACGCTGGTATTCTCTCGTATTGATATTTGCTACAGCCTGAATTTTAAAATATCCATGTATTACAGGAGTAATAACAGGTGTGTATAGTGCATTGAAGGATTGTTCGAGCGTAATTCCTTTCTGATAGGTTATCCCGGCGGCATAAGACAATGAAAAATTCCTATGCCGGAGCTGATACTGTGCAGAAACTGAAGTAAAGATTCCCGGATTTTTTAAACCTACAGCCGTGCTGAAAGATATGTTTTTATGCAGGGAATAGGCAAGACTGTTTCGAATAAAAAATATATCATTTTTCTTATCTCCATATTCTGTGTCGAATAAGGTTAAGTTGTCCAGTTTCCACTTTGGGCTGAACCTGTAACTGACTTGATGGATATAGGAGAATGCCCTGTTTCCAAGTATGATTTCCGGACTATATTCCGGATGTTGTGCGAAGAGGGTAAAATCCGCACAACAAAGGATTAAAAAAAGGGTAATACGTTTCGCTGCTTTCATCTCATGTTATTTGACAGAGGCAAAAGTAGGCGGCAGAGTTACGCTAAAAATTAAGGTATCTTAAGAAATCTTTGCAGCATTTTTCTTTCTCAGATGACTGAGAAATTCGGGAGTCATTCCCAGATAGGAAGCTATTATATATTGAGGTACCCGTTGTTCTATATCACGGTATTCGGACAGAAATGTACAATACCTCTCATAAGCATCTACACTCATGTGTTCGAGTGTGCGTTCCTGAAGAGCCACATATGCATTTTGAATTTTTAATCTGAAAAAATCAGACAGCGCGGGTACTACAGTATATAATCTTTCCAGTTGCTGACGGTTTATCCGGATAATAACGCTTTCTTCCATTGTTTGCAGGTACATCCGGGATGGTTTCTGCGTGAGATAACTATACAGGTCATTGATCCACCAATCTTCTATTCCGATCTGAAGGGTATGCTCCTGGCTTTTGTCATCCAGGTAATAGCAGCGCATGCTTCCTTTGGCGATATAGCGCATATGTCGGGAGATTTGTCCGGGCTCTAGTATATATGTTTTTCGTTTGAGCAGCTTTGGTTCCAGTGCAGGGATGATCTTTGCTACCTCTTCTTCCGTAAGTGGCACTGTTTTTCTAAAGTGAGCAATGAGATCTCCGATATACTTTTCATTATCCATAACCTGTCTGTGCGTTTGAAGACGCAAATATAATACATCTCCCCTTACAGAGCTAAAAGGAGGGACATAGCAATACTCTTGCCGTTACAAGTAATTGTCCCGTATGGCGCTGTGTATGCTCTGCAGCATGGAAAAGTAATCCGGTTAAAGTAGTCGGTATACGCTTGCGGCCAAGGTAACGGGTCGCTGTGAGCTGATCGGTATCCGTACTGCACAATTGGGATATAGCGGATTGCAGTTGTACTTCCAGTTGAAGCAGGAGACTTTCTAAAGTCACTGTGGGATCTACCAGGCCCTCCTTTGCCAGATAACTCAACTGCTGCTCGGACAGCGGAAGATCCTGTGCATAGGTAAACATACGGTCTATAACTCCGGTGATATGCTGTAAGTGAAATCCTATGGAAGCAACTCCGGCAGGACGTTGCCAGAGGCTCTGTTCATCTATTCCTTTTACAGCATCAGTGATATCTTCCTTTGCCTGTAAAAGTGCGTGTGCGACTGGTTGCAATAATCCCGGTACGCCGGCAACCGGCCCCCGCATCCATACTTCAGGTTCTGTTGCCTTTTTCATATTTATCTGTAATATACCATAAGTTAGTAATTATTTTTTGCATATGAGGGCTTTCGAACAACCGGTTTTCTTATTTGTATTGTCTTCGTAAATTATGTTTTCTTTTATGAAAAGCATCCATACTCCATAATGCCCAGATAATAAGTACAGGCTGCATAAATAACCGAAAAAGCCGGAGTCCGTCTGTATTTAATCCGAAAGCGTCTCTCTGTTCTGTGTATTGTGCTATGTTTCCAGGAAAAACAGCAATAAAGAACAGTGCTACAAACCAGGGGATCCAGTTTTTACGCTGTCCCCAGATAAGGATCAGTAAGGCAAGTCCGATCTCTGCAATACCGGACAGGATCACAACCAGATCTACATCCATCGGAACCCATGGCGGTACTTGTGCACGAAATTCCAAGCGGGCAAAACTCAGATGACCGATACCCGCAAACAGAAGAAATAATCCCAATGCAATACGGGCAATATGTTGAATCGTTGATATCTTTCTGTTTTTCATGGTCAGGGTAATGATATGTAAGATTAGAAACAGCCAACGATGGATAAAGTTTAGTAAAATATAACCCTTTTTTGAAATTCCATAGTCCGTAAGGTTAGAAAACAGCTAGTGTTGTGTAATAAAAACAATAGGCAGCGTTGTTCTGCTGCCTATTGTTTCGTTTGGATTTAACGTGTCGTATACCCCCCATTCGCAAAAATGGTCTGTCCGGTGATCCACCAGCCATCTGTGACCAGAAACTGAATCAGTGGTGCGATGTCTTTGATATCTGTCAGTCCTCCAAGAGCAGAGGCAGATTGGTGATAGGCGACGGCATCTGCTGATTCCTGACCGTAGAAGAAAGGTGTGTCCATCGGACCGGGCCCCACCGCCGTAACAGAAATACCCCGTTCACCAAATTCCTTGGAAGCCATTCTTGTAAAATGCTCAACAGGTGCTTTAGCTCCGGCATATGTGGAATATAATCCCGTATAGGCTGCCAGAAGGGAAGTAACTATTGTACATATCTTACCATTGTTGTTTAATGTTTTGCCGGCTTCCTGTATAAAGAAATAGGCGACTTTGGAGTTGATATCAAACATGGTGTCGTATTCTTCTTCAGTTGTTTCCAGAAATGGTTTTTTCAGGACCATTCCAATGGTATTGACAGCGATATCAATACCCCCGAATTTTGATATGGTTTCGTTAAAAAGTTTTTTGATATTCTCTACATGAGTCAGATCTGCCTGAAACAGAAACGCTTCTCCTCCGGCGTGTTGAATATCCGCCAACGTTTTTTCGGCTTCAGCTTTTGTGCTTTCGCTATTAAAATGAATGGCTATTTTTGCTCCCTGACTTGCGAAATTCCGACTCAACAGTCCTCCGAGGTTTTTACCTCCGCCTGCGATTAATACTACTTTTCCTTTTAAATCATTTCTTGCCATAAGATTTTTAATTTGTTTGTATGGCAAAGTTCTGTAATGAAAATCAGAGCGATATGGTGAACTTTTCGGAAGTTTTGGTTTGATACTTACTTTGTTTCTGAATTACGAAAATTTCCCGGGGTCATGCCTGTCCATTTTTTGAAGAATTTGGAAAAATTAGAAGGATCGTATGTAAGTTTCATCGCTATATGTGCGACCGGAAGGGTGGTCTCCGTCAATAATGCTTTTGCTTTTTCGATGATCTTTTCATCATAGAAGTGGCAGGGGTGATTTCCTTTTTCCTTCTGGATTGTATCTGTGAGGTGCTTGTGTGATACTGCCAGTGCACTTGCGATCTGATTGAGCTCCATAAATTCGTCAGTACGTCCATTTAAGACATCATCTACATGATGATCTAAAAAATCAAAGTATTTTGAAGTTATCTCTACGCTTCTTTTTTCCTGATTATTTTTGATCTTACTCATATACAAGTATACAAATAATGGAGAGATATAATAATAAACCTATTCTATAAATCCTTATTGTATAATTCAGATCAGTACTATATTTTTGTGGGCAGATAGGGGAAAGTATTTTAAATTAATTTCGGTTTCTAAAAATATAAACCATTCTGGTTTACTTATAATAAGTTTACCGGTAATAATACCTCTGTTTACCAGTACCATACCAAACATACCATGTTTTAACCACTATTGCTAACAATATAATGCTACTAAAAAACCTCAGAGACCTCAGCATAAAAAGATTGATGGAAAGAAGAAACCTTGTTAAAGGAATTCTTATCGGTGCTGTAATCGTATGGTTTTTTATGATAGGGATGGCATTTTACGTCTACATGAATATTTCTTCTCTTAAGTTATTTATTCCTGCTGCCGTATTACCTGTAACATTTATACCAATGATTAACGCATTGAAAGTGTTGAATGCCGAAATAAAATCCAGATAAATTAAATATCAATTATTAACAAATGACAGAAAAAAATTGCCTGAATTGCCACGATGAAATAACCGGAAATTATTGTAAGAGCTGCGGACAGAAAAGCAGTACGCACCGGTATTCTCTTAAACATTTTTTTGAACATGACCTGGTTCATGGTGTATGGCACGTAGACAAGGGTATTTTGTTTACCATTAAGGAATTATTTACGCGTCCGGGGCACAGCATAAGAGGATATATATTAGGTAAGCGGGTGGGTTATTTTAATTTTGTAACCCTTATACTGATTATCATAGCAGTGTCAGGCATCATCGGACATTATTCTGATATCAAATTAAGTGATCTGATGCCGGAGCAGAGCCGTGAAGCAGCAGGTCCGATTGAGAGGATTTTAACTAAATATCCTAAGCTCGTTCCGTTAATCACTATCCCGCTATATTCTTTATTTAGTTTTTTATGGTTTAGGAAAGCTAAATTTAATTATTCTGAACATTTGGTGTTGAATTCGTATAAGTCTGCAGCCGAATTAGTTATTGGTTTGCTGTTTACAACCCTTACCGTTTTCTATACCGACAAAACAGTCCTGTTCTTTTTGTATTATACCGTTATCAGTATATCCATGTTGATTTATACCGTGTGGATATATTATCAATTCTTTTCAGAATCAGGGTATTCCAGGAGAGGGCGAATGATAAGGAGTATAATGATTCCGGTGTCATATATATTACTTTCTTTGGTATTTGGCATAATATGGGGAATAATCAGCAGGTTCAAGTAGAAGCTATCCACGATTGAAACAGATTTTTTTTGGATTCTGTAAATCAGATCAGGCTCCTGATATAAATAAGAGAAGGTGACCTTTTGGTCACCTTCTCTTATTTAATTTTTCTTTAAAAACTCCTGAACGAATACATCATCATTCAGATGCGGATACTCTCTATATATCCTGTCAATTTCTTCTTTTTGTCCGGGGGACAGTTTTTCATTTGGATTGAGGCACCATATACCTTTCATCAGGCCTTGTCGTCTCAATACTTCATGAATGCCGGGGATACATCCATGAAAGTGGTGTGCAGGGTCAAAAAATGCGGCATTAGCATCGGTTACTTCTATGTTTCGGGATAGTAATTCGTCTGCTTTCTCATCGGTTTTGTGTTTACGGTATTCCTTTATTTCTTGCATCAGTGCTACAGCCTTCTGTGTCCATACAGCCCAGTGTCCAAGCAGACCGCCTTTAAAGTTGATTTCTACAGATTCCCCATTTACGGGAAACCGGTAAGTAGACAGCAGATCGGCAATAATATTGTCGTCGTTGCCGGTATACATCGCGATGTCATTTCTTCGGGATGAATTGGCCAGTGCCCGCATTACATCCAACGTCTGATAACGGTTGAATGAGGCACATTTGATGGCTTCTACATTGTCAATCTCTACGAATGCCTGCCAGAATGCATAGGAAAATATTCTTCCGCCTACGGATGGCTGGAGATAAAATCCGAATACAGGCATGATTTCAGCGACTTTGCGTACCCGTTCCAGAATCTGTTCTTCCGTCCAGTCCTGCAATCCGCCCATACTCAGTAGTCCGATGTCATAGTTGTATCGTACGGCAGTTTCTGCTTCCCGTACGGCTTGTTCTGTAGGTCCGCAGATACCGGCTACTTTAATAAAGGGACGATCTAAGTTTGCATTCTGCACTTCTTCCGCTGCCCACTGTAACACTGTTTCGAAGAGATTGATCTTCGGATCGCGAATTTCAAACTGAGTCGAATGTACAGCCACTGCGATACCTCCGGCACCACTTGCCATATAGTACCTGGATAACAGGCGCTGACCTTCTTCATCGATACTGCGATCTTCATGCAGGGCCAGCGGATGTGCCGGAATGACAGTGCCTTCGTGTAAAAGTTGTTTTAAAGCAGGATCTAATTTTTTCATTAGAATTTTCCTCCTCTCTCCTGAAAATGGGTGTCCTTATTGAATAGATCGCCTCCTTCTGTAAGCCATCTGGCTGTAATATCGATGGCTTCGCGGATAGTAACTCTCGGATAACCAAACAGACGGTGACATTCGGAAGCATTGTTGAGAAGAGCTGTACCGGCCGGCTCGTGTTCAAAATGTGCTGTTTTACCAAATATCGCTGCAAATCGTTCTGCAACCCAACGTGTAGATAACGTTTCCGGACCGGTGACATTGAGCATTTTTGCCGGAGCCTCGCAATGCAGTAAGGAGCGCAAAGCAATTTCATTGGCATCTCCCTGCCAGATTACATTTACATTTTCAGTCCGCAGGTCAATAGGTTTATCCTGAAGTACTGCTTTGGCAATTTCTACCAATACTCCATAACGAAAGTCTACCGCATAGTTGAGTCTGTAGATCAATACTTCTGTTTGATTCTTTTTGGAAAAATACTGGAAAATCCGCTCCCGCCCTAGGCAGGATTGAGCATATTCTCCTACAGGTTCCGGTGAAGATTCTTCCGATACGCCTCCTGATGTAACAGGGACAAAGGGAAGTACATTTCCGGAAGAAAAGGCTACAATTTTGGAGTTCCTGAAATGCTGAGCAACCATGCCCGGCAGATAAGTATTCATCGCCCATGTAAAATCTTCATTTCCTGTTGTGCCGAATTTATGTCCGGCGAGATAAATAATATTAGGTACCTGAGGGAGTTGCTGTAACTCTTCCTGATTGAGCAGGTCACAGGATATCGTTTCGATACCATAAGCCTCTAATTCTGATTTAACTTTGTTATCCGAGAATCTGGAAACCCCAATCACTCTTTTTGATAATCCGGCTTCCCGAATGGCACGCACGGCGAGTCTGCCCATGCTTGGTCCCATTTTGCCTCCTATGCCGAGGAGCATAATATCACCTTCTATACGTTTGATATCTGCAATAAGTGCTGCAGAAGGAGCCAGGATTTCTTCTTCTAATTGTACTAAGTCTCTGTTCATATGCTTTATTTTATTAAAGTGATCAGGTTACTTACAGCCAGCCCTATAATCAGGATCAGGCCCAAAGCACCCCATATTTTGGTTGATGTTGAGTTAACGCGTTCCTTCATGAGCGTTTTATCATTTCCTATCAGATATAAAGTGAAACCGATAAACGGAACGAGTAAGGTGGTAATGCTCTGCGCAAAGACAATCAGCTCCAGAGGAAGTTTGCCAAATGCCAGAGCGATAATGGATCCGAAAATCATAACAATGGAGATAAATAATTTCACCATTTTATTGTTCAGATTGTTGCCGTATCCGAAAGTATCGCCTAGCAGAGAACCACCCAGCACGGCATTCCCGATCAGGGATGAAAAGGAAGCTCCGAACAGGCCTATATAGAAAAGCTGTGAAGCATAGTCTCCGAATAAGGGTTCCAGAGCTTTCCCCATTTCTGTCGCTGAGTTAACTTTGATTCCTTGCGGATGCAGGATATTCGCTGCACATACCAGTACACCTGTACTCATGATACCCAGAATTATAATTCCGACCCGGCTTCCAAGCATTTCTGTGCCGTTTTGCTGATCGGAACCGCCCATTTTTTTACGTTCCTGTACCAGATAGGATTGGTAAAAAGCTCCTACAAGTGAAAAACAGGATGCTATAAATGCAATAATGAGTACCATCGAGCCATCCGGTATACCTGGGATAATCCCTTTGCTCATGTCAATCAGGTTAGGCTGTACCAGTATGGCAGTGGTAAGAAATGAAAACAGCATGATAATAATCAATACCAACATAAGCTTTTCCAATACTTTATAAAAAGATCGAAAGAATAATAACAGGATTCCGAGAACATTAAATACCACTATCCAGATCTTCGGATTGGATCCTGTAGCTTCACCTACTGATATTGCTACTCCGGTAGAATTGCCTGATTGAAACGATATAGCGACCAGAAATATTCCCAGGCCAATGAATATAGCTACAGGCTTCCCGAATTTGTTTTTTATCAGGGTAAGCAGAGATTCACTGTTCTGTGCACCTATCCTTGCAGCCATTGTGGTGAATACCATCATAAAAAAAATGGCGAGAATAATGACCCATAGCAGGTCGTAGCCATAATCGGCCCCCATTTTAGAAGTAATGGTCATTTTACTCGGACCAAATACCAGTGCTGCGGTAATAATACCGGGACCGAGTACAGAAAGCCAGTTTATTTTAGTCTTCGGAGTGTTTGTAGGTTGTGTTGACATTATCGGTTAGATTTTACTTGGGTAGCAGAGATGGCACTTGCCTGGTTGTTAAAATTGCTGCGGATATAAGTTGCAATCGATGCAATCTCCTCATCCCTGAGAAATGAGAAGGCAGGCATTGCGCCTTCATATTGTACTTTGCCTGTCTTCTGGTTCGTCAATCCTTTTAACAGAATATGGATCAGCGGTTCAGGAGCTCCGTTGACAAGGGCCGATTGTTTCAGCGGCGGAAAGGAGGACGGTACTCCGCTGCCGTCATCCTTGTGGCAGGAAGCACAATAGGCTTTATACAACTCCTGACCACTTTTGGTCGTCTGGGCAACAGGCTTTGTCGGTTTGATCGTTTTTACGGGACGTACATCCGTTTTACTTAATTTATAGATCACATCATCGGCCGGTTTCGGAAATCCCTTTTGCGGATTCCAGTCCCTGTTGCTGCTGCAAAAGTATATATCACCATCCGGCAGCACCATTACCGACCTTAGTCTGCCCAGCTTATCTGCAAATACTATATCTTCATCTACAATCCGGCTGCCGTCATCCGAGAGCTTCAGAATACGTAACGATTGACTTTTTAAGGTTGTTAACAGTAATGTATTTTTCCATTCCGGGATAGCATCGTTACTATAGTAAGCCAGCCCTGCCGGAGCGATGACTGGTGTCCATGAACGGATAGGCTCCGTACGTGGAGATTTTTTAGCAATAGCTTTTTCCGTTTCCGTATCGTGCATACCTTCTATTTGTGGCCAGCCATAGTTATGCAGTGGTCGTATGAGGTTTATTTCATCTTCTATGGCATCTCCGTGTTCTGATGTATAGATATTTCCGGTGGGAGACTGTGTCAGTCCCTGCATATTTCTGAATCCCCATGCATAGACGTAGCTTCCCGGGATCGGATTGTCTTTCGGGATAGACCCGTCCGGATTGAGTCGCAGGATTTTACCGTTGAGAGAGGTGCTGTCTTGTGCATACGTATCGCTGGCTGCATCACCGGTAGCCCAGATTATTTTCTGATCATGCGTAACAATTATGCGGGAGCCATTATGTCCAGTATTTCCGGGGATTTTGAGCAGTGTCTTTGGATTACTTAATTTGCTCGTGGTACTGTAATCATAGCGCACCAGATTTGAAAAGATGCTGTCGCTGGATTTGGACGTGTATGAAAGATACAGATAAGAAGGCGAATCTTTTTCCTGAAATAAAGCCATACCCAGTAATCCCAGTGTACGTTGATGATATACTTCCGGGATAGTAATCAGGTTTTCAACTTTTGATGTTTTAAGATCCAGTTTTTTGATTTTTCCGGCTATTTCCGAAAATATAATCGCATGTGCTGCCTGATCATATTGTAAATCCCACGGGACATCCAGGCTGTCTGCTTCCGGTGTCAGGGACAGTACTGTCTGCTGCAATTGTACAAATTCGGCATTTTCAGGTAGTTTTTTAGGCCCACAGGATGCCATAAACACAATAACAGCAACTATAATAAAAGTGTTAAATCTAAGCATGTGTCAAATTTCAGGTTTACAGGCATCTATCCTCAGGTAAAAGATAAAGCCTCAATTGTTGAGTCAAATGTAAATATTAATCTGAGAAAATCAAATAATATTGTATACAATTTTAAACTTTATTTGTTTACAATATTAAATATGATGTTACAATTGCTTTAGTGCGGCAAAACAAAAATATGCGATTTGATTTCTTCCTGTAGATGGACTCCGGGTTTGATTCTTCCGGAATGAAAAAAATAAATAAATAATTTTTGTTGTTTACAAATTATTGATATAATTGTATACATTATTGTTGTGATAATGTTTATGAAAGGATAGACTTATATCCTAAATTATGGAGAACCGATAGTATTTAACAGTACTTTTTTATCTCATACCATTCCTTACTGTCTGTTTAACTCCGGTTAAAAGATAAGGAGATGATCAATTAAGAGAAAAAAGTAAAAACGTTACCTGAAAATGGATAAACCGAGAATTACCTATGGAAAGGAGGCCTATGATCACTAGATAATTACCTTATTGTCAAGATAAAATGATCAGCTTTTATCAGTCTGGATGACGGGTCCAGTAAATTTTCAAAATGTTTACAATTATAAACCATGATAAATAATGAAAACAAACATTAACCGGAACAGGCTTTTTGGTAAAACAAAAAACCATCTTTTTATCATTCCAGTTATTCAACTTCTGGCACTCAGCCCTTCTATTACTTTTGCTACGGGGACACATCCTGTTAAAGATCCGCATGCTAGAGGTATGACCGGTCGTATACAGGTGTATGCTACTTCTTTTCAACAGACAACAGTCAAAGGAAAGGTAATAGATGGCAATGGAAACGGACTGGGGAGTGTAGAAGTCAGAAATCTGACCAGTAATGTAGTTGCACTGACACAGGCAGACGGTAGTTTCAGCATCGTTGCAGCACCATCTGACAAGTTGCAGTTCAGACTTATCGGTTTTCTGTCTCAAGTAAAGGACGCCAAAGATGCGGCCTCCGTGACACTGCAGACTTCACTGGAAGAACTTGATGAAGTGGTCGTTGTCGGATACGGAACACAGAAGAAAGTCAACCTGACCGGTTCTGTGGCTTCGGTGAAGATCGATGAAGCCGTAACCAGCAGATCGATGTCTAATGTTTCTTCTGCTTTACAGGGCTTACTTCCCGGATTGGCCGTAAGCCAAAACTCAGGTATGGCAGGAAATAATGCCGCAGATCTGATGATTCGCGGATTGGGAACAGTCAATAATGCCGGACCATTGATCGTCGTAGACGGAATGCCGGACGTCAGTCTCAACCGGATTAATATCAATGACGTGGAAAGTGTGTCGGTATTGAAAGATGCTGCTTCAGCCTCTGTGTATGGTTCCCGGGCAGCAAACGGGGTTATTCTGATTACAACAAAGACCGGAAATCGAAATGCTAAACCTAAAATAAGCGCTTCAGGAAGCTGGACCCTGGTAAAACCAACACAGAGTTTTGAATTTTTGAGTAATTACGCAAAGGCATTGACAGCCACGCAGCGTGCGCAGGCTGCCACGACCTTGCCGGGTAACTTTCAGTTCAAAAACGGAACTATAGATCAATGGCTGGCATTGAGTATGATCGATCCTAAGCGCTATCCGAATACCGACTGGTGGGATGTGATCCTTCGCGACGGAAAATCCAATACCTATAATGTATCGGTAAACGGCGGAGGTGAAAATTCAAACTACTATGTCTCTTTCGGGGCGCTGGATGAAAAAGGTATTCAGATCGAGAATGATTTCAAACGCTACAATGCGGCATTCAACTTTGATCTGAAGGTGACTAATACCATTAATACCGGTGTTAAATTTTCAGGTAACTGGTCCAAATATCATTACAACTACGAGGAGGGGATGACCGCAAATAGTCCGAATGGTCTGGATATCTTTACCGCACCTGCGGGTATTCTGCCTTTTGACCCTGTGACCGGCTATTATGGTGGTGCTATGGCTTACAATGAAAGTTCGCAGTCTACCAATCCTTACGCGGATTATCTGGTCCGCAACAGGAATACCATGAATCAGAAAGAAGCTTATCTGAATGGATACCTGGACTGGAAACCTTTTCAGGGATTTACCGCTCATGTAGACTATTCTTTAAAATATAACAACAGATTTGACTGGCGTGCAGATCTGCCTACACGTGCATATAATTTCCAGTTGGACGACTGGGGGCCACGAATCTATGTGGGAAATAATGAACCTATTTATAATGTAGACAGAGAAGGTTATAAAACCCAATTAACAGGAAGACTAAACTATGAGCGCAAATTCGGTGATCATGATCTTTCTGTTATGGGGGCTTACAGTGAGGAATTCTGGAGTGACAGATATCTCTCTGCCAGCAGGGGGGATCGTCTGAATCCGCTGTTGCATGAAATTGACGGCGCATTGAATAATGTGCAGACTACAGGAGGTTCTTCCGATAATGAAGGTTTGCGTTCCTATATAGGTCGTATAGGCTATATTGCCTTCAACAAATACCTGTTGGAAACAAATTTCCGTGTAGACGGATCTTCTAAATTCCTCAAAGGAGATCAGTATGGCTTTTTCCCTTCGGCATCTGCAGGATGGCGTTTTACAGAAGAAAGTTTCTTCTCGGATCTGAAATCTAAAATTGCGTTGAGCACAGGTAAGTTACGTGCTTCATATGGTGCATTAGGTAATAACAGTGGTGTGGGTAGATATGAACAGCAGGAATTGCTGACAGCAAGTAACTATATTTCTGGCGGAGTACCTGTTATCGGTCTTACGAATAAGAAATTTATCAACTATAACCTGACCTGGGAACGTACAAATGTGCTGAATCTGGGGATGGACCTTGTTTTCTTCAATAACAGACTATCCTGGGAAGTAGATTATTATGATCGTCTGACTAAAGGAATGAATCGCCCTTCGGATGTTTCCATTCACCTGAGTGGTGCATACATCGCTCCAAGAAGAAATATCGGAGATATGCGCAACAGGGGTGTAGAATCCAATCTGACATGGACAGATCGTAAGCAAGATTTCCAATACATGGTCAATTTCAATTTTTCTAAAAATTCAAACCGCCTGCTGTCCTGGAATGAACAACTGCCCAAAGGTTCTACTTTCCTGGATATGCCTTATAATTTTGTGTATGCCTTTGAGTCTCTGGGTATCGCGCAGACCTGGGAAGATGTTTATAAAGCTGCTCCTCAGGGAGCTTCTCCGGGAGATGTGCTGATCAAGGACGTAAACGGAGACGGTAAGATCGATATCAATGACCGTGTAGCTTACCCTAAATCGCAATTAGGAAGACCAAGTACCAACTATGCGTTGAGAGGAAGTGCAAGCTGGAAAGGATTTGATTTCGCCTTCCTGCTTCAGGGAGCGACAGGACGTAAAGAATTCTGGATGAACAGAATTAATAGTCCGTTTATCGGTACCACTAATCAGGCTATCACCGAGGATCAGTGGAATAATACCTGGAATCTGGATAACAGAGATGCTGACTATCCGAGATTGTTGCCAAGTACACTGGGATCTACAAGTACCAGCAATTACCTGAGTACGCATTGGTTACAGGATCTGTCTTATCTGCGTGTCAAGAATATACAACTGGGTTATACCTTTAGTAACGGGATGGTAAAACGTCTGGGAGTCAATAAACTAAGGGTATACGGATCCGCTGATAATCTGGCTGTAATTACGAGTTTCAAAGGATTGGATCCGGAGAAAAGTTCGTATGCAAATGATGCATATCCCATTACCAAAACTTTTGTATTAGGACTGAATGTGGAACTATAAGAGATTTATAAGGATGAGAACGAAATTAAATATAACAGTTGTTTTTAGTGTTATAATAGCAACTGTGACAGGATTGTCATCATGCCGCAAGGATCTGCTGAATCAGGTGCCTACGACAGCGCCCAGCACACAGACATTTTGGGCAAGTGAAGATGATGCATTGAGCGCCCTTATGGGGAATTACGCTGTTTTTCGCCCCTGCTTTGATAGGGATTATCATTTTGACGGACATGGCGATTTTCTGAAGGTATGGAATGTAGGAGCTGCGCCGATTGCAATGACGGTGAACAGCCCCAGCAACTATGGCGGTGGTGCTTCAGCATTATACCGTGCATTATATGGTTCGATTACACATTCAAATTATGTGATCGAGAATATCAATAAGCTGATGCTGCCGAATGCAAAGACAGAGACTTCGCTTAAAAATCTGGAAGCAATAGCCGGAGAAGCGAAACTGTTACGAGGTATCGCTTATTTCAGATTGATTTCACTTTGGGGAGATGTGCCGTATTTTTCACATATCCTGCGTGATCCTATAGAAGCGGATACGGCATCACGGATGCCTATCGCACGGATCAAAGATTCCATTATGGCTGATTTTACTTATGCATATGATAAACTTCCAGTGAAAGGTGCGACAATAGGTCGTGCAGCCAAACCTGCTGCATTAGCTTTCCGTGGTAAACTGCAGTTATTCTGGGCTTCCTGGAATAAAAATGGCTGGCCGGAACTGGAACGTTTTACGCCCTCCGCAGCTGTAGCTCAGGAAGCATACCGCGGTGCTGCAGAGGATTTTAAAAAGGTTATCAACGACTATGGATTGCGGTTGTTCCGGAATGGAGAACCGGGTGAATGGGGAGAAATGGGCAAAGCTGATGTACTGCCAAACTATTACTACATGTTCATCCCGTCTACAGGAAACCCGAATACCGACGGAGAGATGATCATGGTATTGACACACGGCGGAAACGGTACAGGTCAGAGTGAAGAGTATATGCGTGTGTGGACCGGCGTGTCTGTAGGTTTGTCTCAGAATCAGGTGGTAGCCCGTTATGAGATTGCTAATCGCTACCAGTCGACCATTACGGGAGATTTTCTGCCACCCATGATACAGGTTGCCCCAACAGTAGCGGGTGCACGTACGATGCCTAATTCGGCTATTAATCCGGAATCTTACCGTAACCGGGATTATCGTATGAAAGCGACTTTGCTTTGGGATTATGAGAAAATCATGGGAATGGGTACGACTGAACTGACAGGCTATGTTCCTTTTATCTACAAGACCTGGGGGGCAGCAGTCACTATTGATGGTGTACGCTATACTTCCTTCAATGATAACGGCACCAATCTGTCCGGTATAGAGACACGTAAGTTTGTGCGTAATTATGGCGGTCAAAACAGAAGTTCGGGAGACTACAACTGGCCGATGATGCGTCTGGCTGACGTATTCCTCATGTATGCGGAGGCTACAAATGAGGTAGGCGGACCACAGGCTGATGCAATAGACCTGGTAAACAGAGTACGTCGTCGCGGTAATCTGCCGGCTTTGTCCAGTACAAAAACAAGTTCTAAGCAAGCATTCTTTGATGCAATAGAGCAGGAGCGTATTGTGGAGTTGTTTGGTGAAGGTCAGCGCGCATTCGACCTGAGACGATGGAGAACCATAGAGAAAGTCTTCGGAGCAGCATATGGCAATGGAAAATGGTTTCAGGATACCTATGGCAACAATTGGGAGCGCTTTTTCTTTAATGAGCCGGAGCTGACCTACCAACGTTGTTATATTTACCAGATCCCGGAGACCGAACGTGACCGCAACAGCCGTCTGACGCAGAATATTCCCTGGAGATAATTATATATTAATCGATATCAATATGAAATCATCAGAATGATTCAAATGAAAGATCTGATAGTTTCATCCACATTAAAAAATAAATTATATACAGATGAAAAATATTATAAAAGGCCTTTTATTGACATTGTGCATCTCGATGGCAGGCTGTCAAAAAGACTATCCTATGGATAGTGACGGGCTGCTGATCACGAATCGGGCAGAATGTTACGTCAGCAATTTTGAATTGCTGGGTGCTGATTTTCAAACTGTACGTACCAAAGCTGCAGTTATCGATACCGTAGCGCAGACCATAAAAGTAGAAGTGATGTTCGGTACCGATCTCCGCAACCTTTACCCGCAGTTTAGCTTAGTGGCAGATGCCTTATTAGATCCTAAAATCGTCGGTAAAGAGGATTTTTCTAACCTGAGCACTCCACGCAAATGGACAGTGGTATCAGGCAACCGTAAGGTGAGAAAAGAATATACCGTTACACTGACTGTTAAACAGTAAAAAACTGATAAAGATGAAGAAATTAATAAGTTATATCGGAATCGTTAGCATGCTTACGCTGTTTGTAACGGCATGTAAAGAAAATTCCTATCAGATTCCTGAAGCGGAATCCGGATTGCATAACGATGTGATCAAACGATCCATGGGTCCTAATGTCGTTGGGACAAATATTGAATTCGCCTATGCGATGGCGTTATTGCCCACAGAAGGTAAGATCGTCTCGGCTACAGTGGAAGCATCCATTGCCGGAGCCAGCGGTACATATCTGGACAATAAGTCATATTACACGAATAATTCGGGGGTAGATGTAGGTGTGCAGATCGGAGACCCTTCCGTCACCAGCAGTACGACCACTACAGTTAATTTTTCAAGAGATACAAGTGCAGCTACATTACGGTACTATTATAAAATACCGGAAGAAGCGCGCGGAAAGACCGTTTCCTTTAAGTTTTCTGCAAAAGCAAGCAACGGACAGACGGTTACCTATAATCTTGGTCCGTATGATATCCGTAAAATGGATATGAAACTTGATCTGGTCGCTAAGGATGCACAGGCCTGCTATATCTCGATTGCCGATATGGCGGTATATGATGCTGCATTTGCGGCTCAGAATCCTGATAAAATCGATTTGGTATACCTGTATCGTGTTATTCCAAATATAGATTTTAAGCATGCTGTAGTAGCCCCGTCTGCTAATGCTATCTATTTACCGGGAGTAACGCTGCCTGCAGGAGTAAAAAATAACACAAAGCTGATCAAAGCATGGACAGTACGTGATCAGCAGCTGGCGCGTCTGCAGTACGGTGTATTCGTGGATGATCTGGATCTGATGCAGAAAGACTTTGCGGATGCCCCTGATTTCGCTGTCAATGTGCGGAATGAAGGCGGACTGTGGGTAGAGACAGCGGATAAGAAGTATAGAGCATATGTGTATATCAATAGTTCAACTGATGCTACAAAAGAATTGAAAATCAGTATGAAAAGATTAGCAATGAACTAATTTCAGTATAATTGTTTTAGATTGTTTATTCCGGATTTCTTTTTCGTAGAAAGGAAATCCGGTTTATTAATTTGTTTCAACAAGTAGAATATGTACAGCCAAAGATCCTTAAAGAATAAATATTGCCGTATCCCTTTTTTAATAACATTGTTCATGGTGATAGCAGTGTCTGTTGTATCCGTACATGCACAACTCTCTCCTGTGTCTGTATACGAAAAAATATACCATGCTTCTGATGCCGGGATCAATGCGCATACTGTGGCAAAATCCAAAGGAAATAAGTCGTCAGAAGGTTATATAGTATTAAAGAATAACATTAGTAAAGTAGTACAAAAATTTGATTATAAATATGATATAATATTCGATGTGTATGTTCCTGCTGATGGTAAATATACCCTGGAAACTGTAGTTGAACCATCGGATGCGGAGGCTTTGAAAAAAGAAGATAAGACGGGGCGCATGACGCAGAATGTTAAATTGCAGATCGATGAAGAGCGGCCTACAAGCCGTATCCTGTTTGATGCACACATGGGAGGACGGCAGGTGCTCGGGAAGTTTCAACTGAAAAAGGGGCAACATCAGATAAAGATGTGGTTGCCCGGAAATATCAGGTTCCAGACGATTAAAATCCGGAGTTTTGAAGCTCCTCAGGTACCACAGGAGGCTCTTCATTATAAGCCAGCTATTGTACCTCCCAAAAGCAGACCGCGTATCTGGGTCAATGAAGAAAGTCTGGTGACGATCAAAAACAGATTGAGCAGTGAAGAAAACAGACCTGAATGGGAGAAAGTAAAATCGGCAGCTACTGCCGCATTTACCTTCCATATCAATCCGGCAGAGGAACAGTTTTATAATGAAGTGCTGGAAAAAAATATAGAGATAAAAGCTTTTTATTATCTGATGTCAGGAGACAAATCGGTTGGAAAAGAGGCTGTGCATCTGGTTTCAGATTACCTGTCAGTTCTGGAATTCGGAAACATTACCTACGGGGATATTACCCGGGAGATCGGACGTGCAATCTACACCTCAGCAGTCGTGTACGACTGGTGCTATGATCTGATGACAGCGGAACAGCGGGCGCATATCCGTCGGCATATGTACCGGCTGGCGGATGATATGGAAATCGGCTGGCCTCCGTTCTATGGTCAGGAAAGCATTATCAACGGGCATGGCAATGAGGCACAGATATGCAGAGACCTGTTAGCTATGAGTATAGCAGTATATGATGAAGATCCGTTGCCTTATCAATATGTGTCGTATACCGTATTAGAACAATTGGTTCCTATGCGTAAATTTGAGTATCAGTCTCCGCGGCACAATCAGGGGATAGATTACGGTGGCTATCGTTTCGGTTGGGAAATGCATGCGGTATGGTTCTATTACAGGATGACAGGTCAGGAGGTTTTTGATGAAAATATCAAAAACATGCCTTACTACTGGCTTTATATGCGTACGCCGGATGGTAAAATGTTACGGGACGGCGATATGTTCAATGTCAAGTATGCCTCCAGTAGTAACTTTTACTGGAAAAATCCCCAAACTATGTTGCTTTGCTATGCATATTCGCACAATCCTCTGATCAAAGCCGAGTTCTACAAACAAGGCGCATTGCCGGATAATCCGGTTTTGTTCCTGCTGTTAAACGATCCGTTGCTTAAGCCGGACTATAATCTGAATCAATTGCCTAAAACAAAAGATTTTGGCCCGGTGTTGGGAGCTATGGTTGCGCGTACAGGATGGAATATGGATCGCAGCAGTAGTGATGTGGTCGCTGAAATAAAAGGCGGAGGTTATCATTTCGGAAATCACCAGCATGCAGATGCCGGAGCATTGCAGATCTACTATCACGGGATACAGGTGGGTGATCTCGGGTTGTATCTGTCTTATGGATCGCCATATGATTTCAATTTTAACAAACGTTCAGTGTCACACAGTATGATGCTGGCTTTAGATCCTCAGGAAAAACTATTGTTCAGAACAAAAACTAATGACGGGGGCACGCGTTTCAGCCAGCGTTTTCCGAGAACGGCGACAGAGGCAAAGACCGATCCCTGGTACAATGTTGGTTTCGTACGCTCTTCTGCTGTAGCTGCCGACCCCATGTCGCCGGATTTTAGTTATTACAATATAGATCTGACAGCCGCATATACATCTAAAATGAGTAGCTATACCCGCGGTTTTCTGTTTCTCGATCTGAACCGTAAAGATGTACCTGCGGCTATTATTCTGACGGATGACATGAAAGTAAATGATCCGGCCTTTAAAAAATACTGGCAGATCAATACACTGAATGCACCAAAAGAAGAGCAGGGACAGCTGGTATTGCATAGTGAACTGGAAGGAAATACCGGGAAAACTTATGTCAATATGTTGTTGCCGAAGTCTGAGCAAAGAGTAGTCACTGTTTTGAGTGGGGAAAAAGCTAATCAGGTCTTTGGAGATGATTATGAAGTCAAATCAAACTGGCCGGAGGCACGTGCACACCGTATCATGGTTACACCACAACAGGAAAATCGGGAAGATCGTTTTCTGACGGTTTTTCAGATGGTGGAAGGGCAATCCGCTCCCTTACCTGTTCAATATGAAGAAAAAGCAGGTTATTATTTAATCAGGCTGGATGATCGTATTGTATGCATCAGTAAAGGCGGACAACTGATCAGTGAGCCGATTGAATTAACAGTTCCGGCAGATAAAAAATACAAAATCATTCTGGCAGGTCTGAAAGAAGGATTCTGGACTATTCAATCCGGGCAGCAGGTTTCTGATAAAAATATTCCGGTTGATCCGGGTAAGAATGTTATCAGTTTTGAATCTCAGGGAACTGCATTGCGGTTTGCTCCCGGAAGAAAATATGGAGCAGATGAAGCAGGGTTGAATAATAATTAATTTATTGTTTGTGCTGTCATTGATTTTTTTAGTAAGTTACAGGGATGCATTTTATTATTGCAATAAATACGAGATGTATTCTTATTTTTGATATTAAATTGTATACAATATGAAGGAAGACTCGTTGTCTTATAAGGCGTATTTAGAGATCAGGAAAAAAATATTGTCCAATCAGCTTGTTGGCGGTGCCAGACTGATCGAGAGTTTCTGGGCAGATAAACTAAGTGTGAGTCGTGTTGCTATCCGTGAGGCTTTTATGCGTTTAGCCGGAGAGCAGCTTGTAGAGTTTGGAGGAAAAGGCGGTTGTTTTGTTAAAAAAATGACAGCTGATGATATCAAGGACATCCGCGAACTGCGTGAACTTCTGGAAGTCGGTGCGCTCAAGATCTTGTTTACAAAAAGAGATAAAGCAGTGATCAAAGAGCTGGAGCTCATTTGTGACGATTTTTCTTCCATGGTAGAAAAAGGATATTATGGCGGGGCATGTGAAGCAGATGTGCGTTTTCATGAGAAAATAATCGAATCTACAGGCAATGAGCGTTTGTTGCATATCTATCATAACAGTAATATTCCTTTGTTTCATCTGAAGCTGGGCAATGCTCTGAGCCATATGGATGACTATAAACAGACTGAAGTAGAACACCGTAAAATCGTGGAATACCTGAAGGAGGGTAAATTAAAAGAATCCATAGATACTTTACTGGAGCATCTTGACAGAGGAGAGAAGGAATCTATTGAATTTTAAGTTGTTAAATTCACTAATCTGTATAACCTGACTGACGGCCGGAAGAGAAATCTTCCGGTTTTTTTATTTTCCCGAACCTTTTCCAGAATAATATCCTCCTGACCAGCAGTCCTTATAAAATACCTTTGTATGCGGTTTTATAACTGACCAGCAGTCCCTTTTCTGCTTCTGTAATAACCAGTCCCAGGCTCCCGATGGGGTCGAAAGCGCAGTTTGTCGGATTGTTTCCCGGGACAGGTATTTTTGCAGACAATTGTCCCTTAGAATCATAATGATGTACCGTTCCCGATCCGTACACAGCAATATATAAGTTGCCTTCCTCATCAAATGCCATCCCGTCAGGACCAACAGGGCCTCCGGTATTGGTGAAGCAGACAGGATTAGTCCATTCCATATTCTGGCTGTCCCAGTTGCCTGTCCAGATATTGTGAGTGCCGGTCTCTGCTATATAAAGTTTGCTGTAGTCGGCATTGAAAGCCAGTCCGTTGGGGTAAAAAGAGACCGATCGGAATACCTTTAATTTTTGTTTTGGCGACAGCGCACATATATATCCGTCACCTTTAGTGAGGCTGTCTCCGGAACAGGTGAACAGCAGGTTGCCGTATTTGTCGAATGCCAGATCGTTGGGTAGGTTTAAAGCATTGCCTTCGACCTCACTTACGATTATTTCCATATCTCCGGTCAGACTGTTGAATGTTCGTATCTGATTGCGTTCCGAATCACAAAACCAGATCAGGCCGTTGTTATCCGTAGCGATGCCATTAGGTCTGCCACCGACTTCATAACGCTCTAATGAATCGTTCCGGTATCGGCTCAGGCAATTCCGCTGCTGCTCTACAAACCAAAGATCTCCATTTGGAGTAAATGCAGGACCTTCCGGAAAGGAGAGGTTATGCAACAGGATAGTGGTGGTATTGTCGTTCATAACAGGTCAAATATAAAAAAGTAAAAATATATTTTAATTGTATACAAATATAATGTAATTTAGTATACAAATTAATCAGTTAGTTATAAGCCTGAATATACAGAACCGGACGATCTTACGATACCTGTACGTGTATATTAAAAAAACCACAGTACATCCGTTCCTGCATACAGCATATAACCGCATGTGATTATTTTTCACGGTAGTGACATGGAGTAAAAAAATAATTGACAATCTAATATGACAAGATCTAAATCGTCCGGTGTATTGCTGGAAAATGAAAAATGGATTCCCGGGGGAGTAGTGTCCCTAAATAGAAAATCTGAACCTAATATTTGTTTCAAAAGCGGTAGCGGCAGTAAAGTACGTGATCTGGACGGAAATGAGTACATTGATTATCAGGCTGGATTTGCGGCTTCCTTTCTGGGGCATAATGATCCGGATGTAAATCGTGCGGTACTGCATACATTGAGCGATCAGGCTGTATTAATGGGAGCCGGGCCTACTACGCTGGAGGGAGAGTTTGCTTCTTTATTCTGTCAGTCGGTGCCTACCGTAGACAGTATACAGATTACTACTACAGGATCTGAAGCTACTTATCACGCTATACGCATAGCCAGAGCGGTGACACATCGTGATCATATTATTGTGATGCAGGGGGGGTATAACGGTTGGCACAATGATGTTTCCTGTAATGTGATCAGTGCATTGGAAGATATTGGTCCGCGTGTAAGTCCTGGAGAATATCCATTTGATTCTTCATCTGCAGGAGTACCCAAAGCACATAGTTCTTTAGTGCATATTGTCAATTACAATGATCTGGATTCTGTAGCCTATCTGCTAAAAAGATATGAGATAGCCTGTATTATTCTGGAGCCGATTCTACAAAATGTAGGAATTGTAAAACCTAAAGAAGGATATCTGGAAGGTTTGCGTAAATTGGCAGATGAAAATGGTTTTCTCCTTATTTTTGATGAGGTAAAAACAGGCTTCAGACATGCCCTGGGCGGATATCAGTCTATCTGTGGAATCAAGCCGGATCTGTCTACTTTTGGAAAAGCAGTTGCCAATGGCTATCCTTTAGGAGTGATTGCCGGTAAAAAAGAATACATGGACTACTTTGTGCACCCGGATAAGAAAGAAAGAGTACTTATTGCAGGTACCTTTAATGCTTTTCCGCTTACGACTGCTGCTGCTATTGCGACCTTACAAAAGTTGTCATCAGCAGAGCATAATGTATACGGTCATGTGGAGCGTCTGGGTGAAATGCTGGAAAACGGACTGAAAGATATTTTTACCGCTAAAGGGATTACGCATTATATTGCAAGACAAGGGTCGGCCTTCTGTACTTATTTTATGGATCATGCTCCCGTAGATTTTCATGACATCGTCAATCATCATGATTTTCAGCTGGATACGGTATACCGTAAGAAACTGATCGAAGAAGGAATTTTTAATTTCCCGGCTCCGATCAAACAGGGAAGTATTTCTTTTGCGCATTCAGCAGCAGATATTGAAGAGACATTGGATAAAACCAGAAAAGTAGTAGATCAATTATAACAGGAATACATACATGAAAATTACAGCTATAGAGACTTATGTGTGCCATGCACGGATGAGAAACTGGATTTTTGTAAAAGTAGTGACGGATCAGCCCGGATTATGGGGTTGGGGAGAAGCTACTTTGGAATGGCATACAAAAAGCGTTGTTGGCGCTATTGAAGATATTTCTCAACTGCTTATCGGAGAAGATCCCAGACGCATAGAACACCTTTGGCAGATGATGTACCGTCAGCATTTCTGGCATGGCAACGGCATTGTCAGAGGAACGGCTATAAGCGGGATTGATATTGCACTATGGGATATTCTGGGCAAGATTCATAATGTGCCTTGCCATGAACTCTGGGGAGGTCGTGTCAGGGATCATGTTCGTCTGTACTGCCATTTGGGAGGCGGCAAGATGGAAGATTTTTATGAAACTGCCCCGGGTGATGCAAAACGATTTGGTGAATTAGCATTGCAGGCGGTAGAAGAAGGTTTTACGGCATTCAAATCAATGGCCGTGCCGGAGACTATGTCGCTGGAAGGCTTGCAGCCCATCAAATATGCAGAAGCCTGTGTACGTGCGATGCGGGAAGCTGTCGGTGATCAGATCGACATTATGGTGGATTGCCATGCACGTCCGAGTCCGCGCATGGGGATGATGTTTGCAAAAGCACTGGAACCGTATGGCCTGTACTTTTTTGAAGAACCCTGCTGGCCGGAAACGATGGAAGATATTGCGTTGATTCAGCGTGCGGTAACGACTCCGATAGCATCGGGTGAACGGCTCGTAGGTGTACATGCATTCCGCGAATTATTGGAGAAAAGAGCAGTAAGTGTTATTCAGCCGGATATTACCCATTGCGGAGGATTGACTGAGGCACGTCGTATCGGTGCACTGGCCGAGGCTTACCGGGTATCTATGGCTCCGCATAATCCGCAGGGACCTGTCAGTACAGCGGCATCTTTGGAACTGGGCTTTTCCAGCCCATCCTATATTATTTGTGAAAGTGTACACAGTGATGTGGAATGGCGTTCGGATGTCGTATCCGAAGGGTTTACTGTTCAGAAGCAGGGACGTATTGTCCTTCCGAATCAAAAACCGGGATTGGGAATTGAGATCAATGAAGAGGAAGTCAAAAAACATCCTTTTCAACAAGAGATATTACAACGGACCTTCTACAAAGATGGTAGTGTAGGTGACTGGTAAAGAATATAGAGATGAACAAGGAAAGTTACTTTAATAATCAGGTCGTGCTTATTTCGGGCGGACTGGGAGATATAGGCCTGGCAACTGTCAAAGCTTTTGCCAGGCAGGGAGCGCGTGTGGCTATAGGAGACAGACTAAGCCCTGAAGCGGCAGCACTTCAACTTGCCCGGTTGCAGGAAGTCGGATACCCCTGCAGATACGATCAGGTAGATGTACAGGATGCAGAGGCAGTAGAGCAGTGGGTAGAATCGATAGCAGAGCATTGGGGGAAAGTAGATATAGCAATAGCAAATGCGGCAACGGTTACTTTAAAAGACTATCAACAGATTAGTCCTGCAGAGTGGGATCAGGAGATAAAAGTAAACTTGAACGGTTCATTTTACCTTGCAAATGCCGTAGCCCGAAAGATCGTACAGCAGGGGAGTGCTGGTAATATCGTGTTTCTGGGAAGCTGGGCTGCACATGTTGTGCATCAGAATCTGCCGGCTTACTCTGTTTCGAAAGCTGCCATACGTATGTTATGTCAATCTATGGCATTGGAATATGCTCCTCACGGAATTCGAATCAATGAAGTCGCTCCGGGGTATGTCAATGCCGGATTGAGTAAGGAGGTATGGAGTCAGCATCCGGGACTGGCAGATCAGGCACGCGAAACCGTCCCCGTACGGGCGCTGATTGAGGCTGAAGAAGTCGCCGATCAGGTTGTCTGGATATGCCATCCGAAAAACAGACATCTCACAGGAAGCACCATTCTGATGGATGGAGGTCTGTCCCTCAGCAGAAAAAGTTAACCGCCAATCAAACCTGAATTATGACCTTAAATGATACCTTAATAGCCGCTCACCATTCTTTTACAGGCTACTTTGGAGTGGCTGAATGCGATATTACCCCACCACTGGATATCTATGCACGCAACTGGGGTGCTGCACCATCTGATCAGGCTTCCGGATTACACCGGCCATTGCTGATGCAGTGTGTACTGTTTCAGACGGAGGATGAAATTTCTCTTGTAATGATCACTGCGGATCTGGGCTGGTGGAAAAATGAACCGGATGAACGAAACCTGCGTCATTATATCCTGCAGCAAACAGATCTTCAGGAGGAACAGCTGTTGTTTTGCCTTTCACATACCCATTCGGGACCTGTTATATGTACTGCGGATGCCGATAAACCGGGAGGAGAATATATCCGGCCTTATCTGGAATCTCTGGCTGTACAGTCTGTAGAACTGATTCAGCAGGCTCAGCATAATCTGATAGCCGGAACACTCACCTGGACCTATGGAAAATGTGACCTTGCTAAAAAACGTGACTTAAAAATTGATGACTCCTATCTGATCGGATACAATCCATCCGATCGGGCAGATGATACCGTATTGGTGGGCTGTATCAGAGATAACGCAAATCAGACTTTGGCAACATTAGTCAACTACGCCTGCCATCCCACAACATTTGCACATGAAAACAGGCTGTTATCTCCTGATTTTGTAGGTGCCATGCGTGAAGAAGTAACCTCAAAGACAGGTGGAATCTGTATGTTTTTACAGGGAGCATCAGGAGATCTGGCACCTATGGAACAGTATGTTTCAGATCCGGCAATTGTAGACCGGCATGGCCGGAGACTTGGTTTTGCGGTCTTGTCTGCTCTTGAATCGCTGCCTGCTAATAACCAGGGATTATATTTTAAGGAAGCACTGGTTTCGGGCGCACCGCTGGCTCTCTGGAAAACCTGTGATCTGCCTCCTCATCAACTTCTGACAAAGAAAATAGTAGAAGTCGTTGTCGATTATAAAAAACTTCCTACTGTAGCGGAAATTACAGCCGAGTATGAGGCTTGTACAGACCGGGTGCTGAAAGACAGGCTTTGGCGCAAACTGAATACACGTAAAAGTATAGGCGATCAGAAGCAGGCTGTTATCCGATTGTGGGTATGGCAATTAGGCAATAGTGTCATCGTCGGGCAGGCAAACGAAGCATATTCCATTATACAGGAGCAGATACGCGCAGCATTTCCGGACAAATCCGTTGCTTTTATCAATATTGCTAACGGTTATGTCGGCTATTTGCCTCCGGCCGAACTCTACGGGCTTGATATCTATGCCGTCTGGCAAACACCATATGCACAAGGAAGTCTGGAAATATTAATTAACAAAACTATTCAAGCCATTCAAGAATTAAAGTAGATGAAATTAGAGTTAATAGACATTACGATTTTTGTAGTTTACATTCTTGGTATACTATTTCTGGGTCTTTACGCTTCCAAATTCAATACCCAGACAAAAAGAGATTATTTTTTGGCAGGTGATAAACTACCCTGGTGGATGATCGGCGGAAGTATTATAGCCGCCAATATCAGCAGCCACCATCTGGTAGGAGCTATGGGCGCAGCATACAGCAGAGGATTTGTAGCTATTACGTTGGAATGGGGGGCAATACTGATTGGTTTCAATGCATTATTGTGGGTTTTTCTTCCTTTTTATCTTAGAAACGGATTCTATACGATTCCGGAATATCTTCAGAAGCGATTCGGGAAAGCTACACGAGCCGTCTATTCGATACTTATTCTGTTTACCTATATTTTTGTAGAGATAGGAGCCGTTCTTTTTCTGGGTGCTCTTTCCTTGTATGCACTATTCGGAGTCCCTATTTTGTACAGTGTATTCGGACTGGCTGTACTGACCGGAGTGTATACCATTCTGGGCGGGTTGCGGGCCGTGATCTGGACTGAAATGGTACAGTTAGTTGTATTAGTGGCAGGAGGTATTATATTAACCTTCGCAACAGTTAAAGAAGCAGGAGGTGTGCAGGCGGTATGGGATTCAAGCCGGGACTGGAAAATGTTCTATCCGGCTGATGATCCGGATTTTCCGTGGACCATGTATCTGGGCGGACTCTTATGTATCAGTGTATTCTATTGTGCTACAAATCAGTTTATCGTACAGCGTGTGCTGGCAGCCAAGAATGAATGGCATGGCCGTATGGGCGTGATTTTTGGCAACTACCTTAAATTTCTGGTTCCCCTGATTATCACTGTTCCTGCTTTGGTGGCACCGGTTTTTCTGCCTCATCTCGATAAACCGGATTTATTGTTTGCCACTCTGGTAGAAAAGCTACTGCCGACAGGGTTGATAGGTTTAGTAATGGCAGGACTTATTTCAGCTATTATGTCTCATATTTCAGGAGCTATCAACTCGTGTACAACCATTATGACGGTAGATATTTATCTGGAATATTTTAATAAAAATGCAACAGATAAACAGGCTGTTACTTTCGGGCGTAGATCCGGAGTAGCCATTATTCTGGTAGGTATTCTGAGTTCAATCTTATTAATCAGCTATTCAGATAAGCCGGTATTTCTTTACCTTATGAATTTGTATGGTTTATTTACACCGGGTATAGCTACCATGTTTTTAATGGGGATTTTCTGGAAAAGAACAACTTCTTCAGGAGCCCTGACAGCAGGATTGCTCACTATTCCGCTATCCCTGATACTGGAGTTTTTATTACCCGAAATGCCGTTTTTCAACAGAACTGGAATTGTTTTCTGGACCTGCATGATCGCTTCTGTGTTGGTCAGTTTGCTGACTAAACCTGTGCCGGAAGAAGAGCTGAAAGGATTAATATGGAATAAAGACAGTCTTCAACTGCCGGAATCCGAAAGACTGCGTAACAAGGGTATTCGAAATCCATTCTATTGGTGGTTGCTGATCACGGTAATTGTACTCTATTTTTACATCAGATATCATTAACAAAATCACAATCAAGTATAAAGACTATCCCGGATCTCTGTATTCTTTTCAGAGTCCGGTTTTTTTTATACTATTTCAATTCATATAAACTGTTTTTACCGTATTCTCATTATATTGGGTAAATAGGGAAGTGTAGCTATGTTCAAAACAGAGATAAGCTTTTTTAAACCGATAGTAAAAAGAATGAGAAATGATTAAATTATTGCGTTTTATCGATCTGCATAACGGAGAAGATGCTAAGGAAAAAGTATTGGAAAATGTAACCTCCAATATTTCTTTCAGGGGTTCTAATCTCTGGATATTGGCCTGCGCTATTGTTGTGGCTTCTGTGGGGTTGAATGTGAATTCTACAGCGGTGATTATAGGTGCGATGTTGATTTCTCCTCTGATGGGACCTATCGTAGGAGCCGGATTTGCATTAGGAACTTATGATTTTGCATTGCTGAAAAAATCGCTCAAAAACTTGCTGATAGCAACACTGGTCAGTCTTTCTGTCTCTTTTATTTATTTTTTGCTCAGCCCGTTTAAAGATGCACAATCCGAATTACTGGCCCGTACGTCCCCGAATATTTATGATGTACTCATTGCTTTCTTCGGTGGACTGGTCGGAGTGATTGCCATTACAAGAGTAGAAAAAGGAAATCCTATACCCGGAGTGGCAATCGCTACAGCTTTGATGCCTCCGCTGTGTACAGCAGGTTATGGTCTGGCAATAGGCAATCTGTCTTACTTTGCAGGAGCACTCTACCTGTATTCCATAAATTGCTTTTTTATCTGTATCTCGACATTTTTTATTGTTAAGTATCTGAAGTATCCGAAAGTAAAATTTGTGGATAAAGGCAGAGAGAAAAGAATTACACGAACGATCACTTTATTGATAATGGTGATGATAATACCGAGTTTCTATCTGGCCTATGTACTTTTGCAGCAAAAGAAATACACCCAGTTAGTCGATCATTTTATCAATACCGAATTAGTGCAAAAAGGATATACTGTAGTCTATGAAAAGACATCGTTCAACAGCAATCCTAAAAAAATAGAACTGGCTTTTCTGTCCCGGAAATTTACTCCTGAAGAAATAAAGAAACTTAATCTGAGTTTGTCCGGCTATGGTATCTTCAATACGCAATTGATTATTCGTCAGGATAGTACCGATCTCAAGAAAGATATTTTAGAGGAGATCAACAAACGCTCTGAAAACCTGTCACAAAAAGATATTGCTATTCGTAACCTGAACAATGAGCTGGCAATGTATAAGTTTGATGATCCGAAATTGATCAATGAAATTGATATTCTGTTTCCGGAAATAAAAGTCTATTCCGTAGGTAAGCAACTTCACGTGATTCGTCAGGATAGCACAGTAGTCAATACGGTGTTACTATACGAAGCCGAATCGCCTTTGTCTGATGAAAATAAATCCAAATTGCAGACCTGGCTGGGGAGCAGAATCAACGATCCCCATATTGAGATCGTAAGACGATAAAAACAAATGGCCTTCATTTCTGATAATGAAGGCCATTTGCTTGTTATATTTAAGCAACAATCATTAATTCACTGCTGTCTTCTTACTTGCTGATGATAGTACGAGATATCCCAGTAGTCCGGATACTAATGAACCAATTAAAACTGCAAATTTAGCTTCATCAATTAAGAGCTGATCATCAAAGGACAGGATAGAAATAAAGATAGACATGGTAAATCCTATACCTGCCAGGAGGCCTGTTCCGGTGATGTGCATCCAGTTTGCATTTTCCGGCAGACTGCTTATTTTCAGTTTGGTTGAAATGTAGCACGTCGTCAGGATACCGACAGTCTTACCGACAATCAATCCGGCAATAATACCTACTCCCAATGCAGAAGTAAGACCAGCAATCATTTCCTGATGGATGGTAATATTAGTATTGGCCAACGCAAATAGCGGAATAATAATAAAGTTGACGGGATTTGTCAGGGCATGTTCCAGTTTTTCAAGAGGAGATTCCTGCGCATCCGGTGTGGTAGGCAAAGTCATTGCCACCAAAACTCCGGCAATAGTGGCGTGTATCCCGGAATGGTGGATGAAATACCATATAAAGATACCCGGTATAAGATAAGCCCAGATGCTTTTGACACCAAATCTGTTGAAAGCTAATAATACAATGAATATACCTAAGGCATACATGAGATATGTGAAATGCAGATCTCCGGAATAAAAAACGGCTATAACAAGGATGGCCAGCAGGTCATCTACAATAGCCAGGGCGGCCAGAAAAATCTTTAAACTCGCAGGGACCTTTTTTCCCAGCATCGTTACAACCGCTAATGCAAATGCAATATCTGTCGCCATCGGGATACCCCATCCGTGTTGGGTAACTTCACCAAGATTGATCACTGTGTATATAGCTGCCGGAAGTAATGCGCCACCGATGGCGGCAAGAATAGGCAGTATCGCTTTTTTCGGAGATGATAACTCGCCTTCTACCAGTTCCCTTTTGATTTCCAGACCAACCAGTAAAAAGAAAATTGCCATCAAACCGTCATTGATCCACAGGAGGACGGAATACTTTAGCTGTACAGCCTCACTTTCATAACCGATATGATAATTGAGAATACCCGATAGCTTGTCTGCCAAGGGCGAATTGGCTATAATCAAAGAGATAATAACACAGGCAAAAAGTATAATTCCCCCGGCTGTACTGGACTTCAAAAATTGCTTGAAAATATTCAGATTAATAAGTTTCATACTTCAAATCTACAATTTTCAAATGTAAAACAGGGCGAAAAATGGCTAATAATGCCGTTTTTGCAGGTATGTTTAGCCAGACGTGGACTCCCGGATAATCAATTGAGTGTCTAATTCAATACGCTCGATATGGATAGCATAGTTCTTTCTTTTCTTATCCAGCATTTCGATGATTTTGCGTGCTCCCAGCCGGCCCATTTCTGCCGCAGGCTGGTAGATACAGGACAAAGACGGGTAAAATGAACTGGAATAGGTGGAGTTGGAAAATCCGATCAGCGCTACGTCTTCAGGTATTCTGAGTCCCATATCTTTTAGGATACCACTCATCTTATTGGTCAGAAGATCAGTAGCTGTAAATATGGCGTTGGGTTTTGTCTTTGTCGCAAACAGTGCTGATAATCTGGTTTTGATCTCTTCTTCCAGTTTGCTTTTGTCCTGCAGGTCAAAGTCCAGAATATAACCTGACTTTACAGGGATTTTGTTTTTCCGCAGACAGTCTTTGAAGCCATTGAGCCGTTCCCGTATTACCCCGGCATTTCGGCCGGTGACATGCACGATCCTTTTATGTCCCAGGTCCACCAGGTGCTGGGTAGCATCATAGGAGCCTTCAAAATTCTTAACCCCGATTTTGTTTGATTTAAGTCTGTTGTTGATGCGGTCTACTACTACAATCGGAAAACTAGTGTCATGCAACCTTTGCAAATAGTCGATATTGGGAGTGTTTGCGATAGGAGAGATGATAATTCCATCTACTCCTCTTGAATTGAGGATGTCTATACATTTGCGTTCCCGCTGTACATTTTCCTTACTCTGCATAATGACCAGCGTAAAATCCGTCTCTACGATTACTTCATCAATTCCTTCCAGTAATTGAGAAAAAAAAGAATTTCCAATAGTAGATACTATGACGCCAATGATATTACTCCTCCCTGTTCTCAGGCTTCGCGCTGAAGAATTGGATTGAAAGTTGTTTTTTTCGGCATATTCGCAGATCATTCGTTTGGTGTCTTTATTGACCTCATGACTGTCTGATAATGCTTTAGAAACAGTGGAAATAGATTTATTTACCGCCAGAGCAATATCCTGGATAGTGATTTTTTTCATCTGTATGTGAATTGTCTTTAAACAGAACTGAAACTGTCATCTTTTTTACCTCAGCCCTAGGGTTTTCGTGTTTAACAGTAAAAACTTATGTTTCTAATGAATGAAAAGGATTTAAAAATATGATGGTTTCACGAGAAATAAAACAAACTGACCTTAAATCTATGCATTTTGTAACGAATTTTCAAGATAAACCCCTTTTATTCTGCTATTAAAACAGAAGTAAACTTTTAAGAGCTTCTCTTAGAAG
This sequence comes from Sphingobacterium spiritivorum ATCC 33861, assembly GCF_000143765.1. Classification (GTDB taxonomy): domain Bacteria; phylum Bacteroidota; class Bacteroidia; order Sphingobacteriales; family Sphingobacteriaceae; genus Sphingobacterium; species Sphingobacterium spiritivorum. Next base: position 1,194,647 of record NZ_GL379770.1, read on the forward strand.
TAACCGGAAAATATGACGGGTATGTACAACACCTGTAAAATGAAATCTGTATTGTGTGTGAATTTTAGAAATGTATTGTTTGAATTGTGTAAATTAGGCTATGAATAAAAGTGAGAGTATTTCCGAATTTTATGCCCGTGTTCCGCAAGTCAGCAGGGAGCTGCTGCCGGAGGCACAGTCAGCCGGTGTCGGGCACTTTAATGTGTTCACACGTGATGCCTGTTCATTTCTTGCACCCTACAGCCGCAGGGATTTCTTTAAGGTCTCTTATATTATCGGAAAGGGACGTCTCTATTTTGCGGATCAGTGGATTTATATAGATAAACCTGCGTTGCTTCTTTCCAACCCTAAAGTACCTTATGCATGGGAAGCTGAATCAATGGATCAGAAAGGCTGGTTTTGTCTATTTACAGACAGCTTTCTAAATCACGATGAAAAGTTCAAATTCTTTCAGCAGACGCCTCTTTTTCAGACGCATATTCACCCTGTTTTTTTTCCGGACGAAGTTCAGCAACAAGAGATTTCAGCGATTTTCAAACGCATGCTGGTAGAAATAAATTCCGGATATCTCCATAAATATGATGTTTTGAGAAGTTATCTGCATGTACTGGTACACGAAGCATTAAAGATTCAACCCCCTGATACATTTGTCAAACATAAAGATGCGTCTGCCCGTATTACTCAGTTATTTCTGGAACTATTGGAAAGGCAGTTTCCTATAGATACGCCTGAATTCAGACTGCAACTTCATACACCCAAGGAATTTGCTGCCTGTCTTTCCGTTCATGTCAATCACCTGAATCGATCTGTCAAGAAAGAAACGGGAAAGACAACCGGTGAACTTATTGCAACTCGTATTCTCGCAGAAGGAAAAGCATTGTTGCAGCATTCCAACTGGTCGATTTCAGAAATTGCATACAGCCTTGGTTTTGAATCTCCGGCATATTTTACCAATTTCTTTAAAAAATATCAGCAACAATCCCCGTTGGAATACAGAAAAAACTTTGTTTGATTAATGTAAGTTGCATTCTTGCTGATAAAAGGCGGTTTTCATTGTGAAGAAGGGTTTTAAAGGAAATTAGATCTGATGAAATTGTATCAGAGATTTTTGCGTAGTTTTATGAGATATAAATAGCGTTATTCCCGGATAATAAGGATGAATATATTAAAGATCAATAGATGAAAAATTTATTCAAGGCAATAAGAAATAGAAACATTGGCGAAGTCTCCGGAATTATAGATAAGAATCCGGCATTGATAAATGTTGTTGCAAAAGGCATATCAAAAAAAGACGATGGCGAAATTCCATTACAAACTGCTATCAAGACTGATAATTATGAAATTGCCGAATTACTTATTAAACGGGGAGCAAATATAAAATTTGGGGAAACAGAAAGTGAAAATCAGGAATGGCGAAAACCGGTCTTACATTTTGCAATTTCGGCCGTTGTTCACAATTCCAGATTTGCCATTTATATACCTAAGTACAGCAGCCAGAATAAATCAGGGTTTTTAGGTTTATTTAAAAAGGATCAATGGAAGATACAACCAGAACACACTGTAAATTACCGGAAAGCAATTGAACTATTACAATTGATTATCACACAAGGTGCGGATATTAATGCAACTGACAGTTATGGAATTGGTGCTGTTGAAGTACTGTGTAATGAAATTGAGAATGTTCAGCCGGATCGTTCAAAACCATTGACTCAGGAAAGTATAGATGACTTATATCCGGTTTTTGAATTAATAAAAGCGACAAAAATCAGCGATTTTAACTTACCAAGTAAAAGAGGAAATACTATTTATGATAACTATAAGCATACAATCGACCAGATTATCCTGAATAAGAAGTAGAAACTCTGAGAAAGAGACTTCAAATTGTTATTTATTATCTTTTCTCAAAATTTATCAATAGCCAGATGAAAATCCTTGAATTAGTTTTACTGTTGTCGCTATTCAGTAGTCAGGTTTTTGCGCAAAAAACTCAGGAAGATCTTCTGATTGAATCTTTTGTTGATACGCATACGGATGATAAGGAAAAATTTTCGCATCAACTCCGGTCTGCACTTGAAAATCATGATATAAAGACATTCAAAAATTTTGAAAGAGTTTTAGACAGTTTAAATTCAACGTTGACAATAAAGAATTCTGAAAAAGGGGATTATGAATTATTTACTTTAGCAAATGGTTTGGATCATTGGAGCTATATCCTTAAAAATAAGGTAATCATAAATCAATCAGAAATGACTTTTGATTATTTTTATGACATTCACAATCTGCCAAATGGGGAATATCTGCTTATAAAAAGAAGCGATGACATGTCTTTCTCCTGTTCTGAGGCCTTTATTTATAATGGCAATATAAAGTATGACTATTCTGATGTATCTGCTAATGAGGCGTATGGAAAGAAAGTATTGTCGGTTTGCAGCTGGACAAATGTGGATGAGAGTTTTCCTGGTAAAATTGACGCAGAAACAGGACTTCAGACGATCGAAGGCGGATTAAAAACTTATGAGCCTGTAAAAATTGAATTTGATCCGAAAAACAACCTTATTTTTTACTCTTTTTACCGGATAAAAGACGGACGAAAAATAACAAGAAAGGCAAAATACAGGAATTCTGATTTTAAAATTAAAAGCTATGATGCACGAACCTTCGAAGAATAAAAATACTTTAAAATAAGTGTTTACCGCTCTTCTCTATATGAACTGGCAATAAATTGGAAAACAAGCAACATGAAAAACAATAAAAAATACATATTTACATCTGAGCGGCTTGGATTTAGAAACTGGGATCTGGCCGATATAGACAAATTGTATGAAATAAATACAGATAGAAAAGTAATGGAATTTTTTCCGGATGTTTCTACAAAACAACAGACTACAGAATTTGTTCATAGAATGAAACGACAGTTTGAGGAAAAAGCATTTTGTTATTTCGCAGTTGACAGACTTGACAACCGGGAATTTATCGGCTTTATAGGACTTTCTGAACAAACATATGCAGCAGACTTTACACCTTGTATTGACATCGGCTGGAGAATCAGTAGTACCGAATGGAATAAAGGTTATGCGACAGAAGGAGCAAAGAAGTGTCTGGATTATGCCCTGAATGTATTAAAGCTTCAGGAAGTATATGCAGTTGCACCAAAAATAAATCTGAAATCTGAGCATATTATGAAAAAAATAGGACTCGAAAAGCAATATGAATTTGAACATGCTTTGCTTATAAATAATGAACGTCTCAGAACTTGTGTATTATATAAAACAAAAGGACATCGGTAGCAATGAAACTGGAAATCGATCCGTTTGACGGACAACACTGTGAAACAACTGCCACGGGAACTTTGTTGAGACAGCTTGATATTGATCTGTCTGAACCTCTTCTTTTTGGTTTAGGTGAGGGGTTGGGATTTATATTCTGGAATATGAAATCCATGACTTTCCCCTTTATTGGAGGGCGTATTAAAACCGATCTTTTAACTCAACATATTGCAAAAAATCTGAATCTTGAACTAACGGTCAGGGAGACAGCATCCGTTGAAAAAGCTTGGAATAAGGTTAAAGAGTACCTAGACAACGGAAAGGTTGTTGGTTTAAAAATGGACTGTTTTCATTTGCAGTATTTTTCACGTCCCTTTCACTTTGCAGGGCACTATGCCGCTATTTACGGTTATGATGATGAAAATGCGTATCTGGTTGATACGCAGCAGCAAGGCGGACAGGTAAAAACGAGTTTAAAAAGTCTGGAATTAGCAAGAGCAGAGAAAGGACCGATGTCCTCAAGAAATTTGTACTATACATTACAGAAGACAGATCAAAAATTTGATCTGAAAACTGCAATTACGGCAGCCATCCGGAATAATGCTGCAGATTATCTGAATCCGCCTATTACAAATATCGGTTACAAAGGAATTTTAAAAACAAGCACCGAAATAGTCAAATGGTTCAAGACCAGTAAAGACATTCAAAATGAATTTAAGACATCTGCTATGATGATGGAGAAAGCAGGGACAGGAGGGGCTTTGTTCCGAAACTTATACAGAGATTTTTTAAAGGAAAGTTATGGTCTGCTAAAAATTGAAAAACTAAATACAGCCTACGAATCCTTTTCAGAGATTGCAGAACTATGGACTTCGGTTTCACAATTGTTTGATAAAGTGAGCGAGACAGCAGACTTAAGCTATATACTTCAGGCATCAGCAATTTTGAAAACAATAGCAGACAAAGAAAAAAAGACTATGGAGCTATTGCTGACCATATAATCACTTCATGAGTTGGAAACACTTGAAAAATATTTCGATTCAAGTCTTTTTTTCGCAGAGTATAAACTATGAAATGCTTAGAGATTTTCGGATGAATTAGAGTAATGTGAGAGCTTTTAATGGAAACTTATCAGAAATAAATCAATTAAACTATCAATATTATGAGCTTAAAAACATTAATAACAAACAGCGTTGATTATAACGTTTGGGTAACAGAACAATTAGTAACCTGGCTGCAAAGTTTTGATGAAGAATTACTCTACAAAGAATGTCTGTCCAGTTTCAGCAGTATAGCAAAAACACTTAAACATATCAGTGATACACAGCTGTATTGGTCTGCAATGATACGAGGAACGGCAATTCCAAGTTTTGATTATATGGCTACTGAGGTTGACATTAAGACAGAAATGGAAAATCTGGTAAATGAAGCTAAACTTCTGGCAACTTATGTAAAGGAAAACGAGGAAGGGATGAGTGAAACCTATTTAATAGAATCAGAATGGTTTTCTTCAAATTTTCCAAAATATGAATATTTACAACATCTGATTATTCATACGACCTACCATCGGGGGCAGATCGTCACCATCGGACATCATGTGAAAGGTAAAAAAGCTCCGATGATGGATTATAATTTCTGGAATGTAATGAGTCAGCAAGCTACATAGATATATCAATACGAATTTAAGAGTGCTTTAGATTCGGTTTGATTTCTGTAAGTGATGGTTTGATCTTTGTAATTGCTTTACTGCGGGTATACCTAACTTTGAATATCAAAATATAAGAGGTATGAAGTATAGAAAATTAGGAAAATCAAACGAAGACGTTTCTGCCATAGGCTTAGGCTGTATGGGTATGAGTTTTGCTTATGGTACATCTGACGATCAGCAAAGTATAGAGACTCTGCATAAAGCGTTGGATCTGGGGATTAATTTTTGGGATACAGCCGATATGTATGGCAACGGTACCAACGAGGAATTGCTCTCAAAAGTACTTGTGCCAAACCGGGATAAAGTCTTTATAGCTACTAAATTCGGATTTAGATTCCGGGATGGGATTGCACGCGCAAGCAATGCGAATGAAACTTATTTTGACGGCTCTCCGGAATGGATCAGGGTAGCCGTAGAAAATAGTTTGAAACGACTAAAAGTAGATGTTATCGATCTTTATTATGCTCATCGTGTAGATCCGAATATCCCTGTCGAAGAGACTGTAGGTGCGATGTCTGAGTTAGTGAAACAAGGCAAAGTCCGCTATCTGGGTCTTAGTGAGGCTTCTCCCGAATCACTCAAAAAAGCGAATGCAGTACATCCGATAATGGCTCTGCAGAGCGAATATTCCTTGCTTACAAGGGATGTCGAACCAGAAATATTGCCGCTATTAAAGGAAATGGATATCGTATTGGTGCCTTATTCACCCTTAGCGAGAGGATTAGTCACCAATACGCTGGATGTAAATCAGCTGGAAGATCAGGACTTCAGAAAATTTTTGCCACGGTATCAGGGCGAAAACCTGGAAAACAATACAAATCTGGCCGCGACGTTTGCTTCCTTTGCCAGAGATAAAGGCGTTTCACCAGCACAGCTTGCACTGGCCTGGGTGCTTGCACAGGGAGAGCAGATTATTCCGATACCGGGAACACGCCGGACAGAGCGCCTGGTCGAAAATGCAGCTGCTGTTGATGTTTCTCTTTCACACGCAGAATTACAGGAAATCGAAAAGATACTGGCGCAGTATCCGAATGTCGGAGCACGCTACAATGAGGGATCTATGAAACTGGTCAATCGTTGATCCGATAGATAAACAGAAGAAATTTTCTAAACTCACTGGCTCAGGTTTCTGTCTTCACAAGACAAGAGACCTGAGCTTTTTAGCTATATAAGTATTCTTAAAATATTTAAATTAAAAAAATATTTAAGTTTCTTTTTTAAAATTAAACGCCTGTTAGTCAGTTATTTAATTTGATATTTAGCTGTACTCGTGATCTTATATATACGTGTAAAAGAAAAATAATCAGAAATTTTAAATCCATATCTCATCCGTTGTCGTAGATGTAGGAAACTACTGATTATAATTATAAACGTTAAATAGGATAACTATGAAAAATCTAACCACAAAAAATCCTACGTCATCAATACAGGAAGAAATATTGACTGACGAAAGGTTGAGAAGAAGAGACTTCTTAAAATTTGCAGGAGCCAGTGCCGCAGGTTTGGCCATATTGGGGATGAGTAGTTGTAAGGACGATGATGATATGGTAGATATGGGCGGTAAAGAATATTACTTCGGAAGCGGAGATATTGCTATTCTTAACTATGCTTATGCACTTGAACAATTGGAGGCTGCATTTTACATTCAGGTAGCTGCATCTCCGTATTCGAATATTTCCGACTGGGAAAAAACCTTGTTTACCGATATTCGTGACCATGAGGTAGCGCACAGAGAGTTTTTTAAAGCTGCCTTAGGTAAAAATGCAATTGCAAATCTGGAATTCAACTTCTCAGCGGTTAATTTTTCCAGCCGGGACAGCGTACTTGCAACGGCCAAAGCTTTTGAGGATCTGGGTGTGTCGGCCTATAATGGTGCTGGCTGGTTGATTAAAGATGTCAATTATCTGCTGTTGGCGGGCAAGATTGTATCTGTCGAAGCCAGACATGCAGCTCTTGTCCGTGATCTGATCGACAACGGCAGCTTTGCCAATTCGGAAGTGATAGACAGCAATGGTCTGGATGTAGCCAAAAGTCCGACCGTAGTGTTGCAGACTGCAGCTCCGTTTATCAAGTCCAAGATTAGTGTTCAAGATTTACCCACCTATTAATCCTCAGTATTATGAATTTATTCAATCTTTTTGAAACGATTACGCAAGTTGATCCGGAGTTCAACGAACGCGTGAGTCCTCGTCGTGAGGCTATAAAAAATATGACATCTTTCGGCAAAAAAGTTACGCTTGCTGCCATGCCTTTTGTCCTGAGTGAATTATTAAAAAAAGCATACGGACAGGTTCCGACAGATGTAAACGGTGTATTGAATTATGCGCTGACACTGGAATATCTGGAAGCTGAATTCTATACAAGAGGAGCGGCTGCAGCCAACCTTGTACCTGCCGGTAAACCTATGGGAGCGATCACGACTATCAGAGATCATGAAGTGGCACATGTTAATTTTCTGAAAACTGTACTCGGAAATAATGCAGTTGCAAAGCCTACATTTGATTTTACAGCTGGTGGCACTTTTGGCAATGTATTTACAAATTATGATACATTCTTAGCACTAGCACAGGCTTTCGAAGATACCGGAGTACGTGCTTATAAAGGACAGGCCGGTATTCTGAAAGGCAACAGAGTCGTATTGACCGCTGCTTTACAGATTCATTCGGTAGAAGCAAGACATGCTTCACATATCCGCCAGATGAGGAGAGCAAGGGGCGGAGCTGCAGCAGATCAGAAACCGTGGATCACAGGAGCCAACGATAGTGGTATAGGTGCGGTGGTAGATCCGATATATGCAGGAGAAGATAATAAAGTACAAGGAGGTGTGGATATCACGACGCTGAATGCTGTAAATGGTAAAGTATCTGCAAATGCAGCAACTCAATCTTTTGATGAACCGCTAACGGCTGAAGCTGTGTTGAATATCGCAAGCCTTTTTATTGTTAAATAATTAGTGAGTACCACCCATATTTTGACACCTTCTGCTTAGCATATATGGAAGGTTAGAAATGTATACGTGCACAACTATGAGCAGTCGCAGACAAATATGTTTGCGGCTGTTTTTTGTTTAAATAGGTTCCTGGGTTTTTATATTTATGAAATTCAGTATCAAAGATCAGCGGCAGATGCTTTTTATAAGTGATGTGCGGAATATTAGTTTGATGGTAGCGTTTATCTCCAAAGGGAAATTAATATTGGGGAAGTCCACGTAAACATTTAAACAGTCCCAAGCTACACAAGTATGAGCTTAGATATTGCCCATGACATACATCTGGGACATAGTAGGAGTAGGGCTTCCGCCTTGTTTCTCTAATGTGATTGCAAAAGCCTGAGCACTCGGGATCGTACTCATCATATTGACATCTGCAGCCTTATCCTGCGGGAAGACTCCTGCATCTACAGGTTTACCATCTACGATAGCCCAGAGCTGGTATTGCATGCCTTCAGGTGCAGCAGGCATATTTTCCATACTCAGATAGACGTTTTTGCTTTTTGAATCCCAGAATACAAGCGCTTTCAGGTCCGGATGGTTCTCTACTCCGGCCAGCGTAATTGTCTTCATATGCGGATCATAGACCATTTTCCATTTATCCTGCAGACTAGCCAGTGCCTGTTGGTTTACATTATTTTCTGCTGCTACTTTTGCAAGCTGCGATTCGTTTTCTTTGGATTTATTGTGCAGATAAAGGTTGCCCAGTAAGCTGCAAACAGAAATCAGTGAAGCTGCCACTGCAATACGGCTCACAGTACGTGAGGACTGTACCCTATCCAGATTTTTAATCCTGGGATCTTCTTCGCTTTTCTGTTCAACAGGTTGTGGATTTTCTTCTGCCTGAGAAATAAAAGGGACTATCTTTTCATTATCCGAATCTGTACTCTCCTGAGCGGATATTTTGTCCCAGATTGCTGTTTTCAGACCGGCAGGAGGAGGCATAGCATGGACCGTAGCAAACTCTTCCAGCGTTTGTTGCGCCTCCAGGATTGCTTGCTCCACTTCCGCATTATTTTTGCGTACGCACTCCAGAATACTTACTTCTTCTTCAGAAGCAAGCCCCATTACGTAAGCTTCGATAATGCCAGACGATATGTACTCTTTAATGTCCAATTTATTGATAATCTTTAAGTAATCTCCTTAGTTCGATGAGCGCTCCTCTGGTCCTTGTTTTGACAGTACCTAAGGGGATATCGAGCTTTACTGCTATTTCATTCTGCGTATATCCTTCAAAATATGCCATTTCTATTAATTCCCGCCAATCGGCCTTCAGTTCATTTAATACATTTTTGAAACCGATATGGTCCACATTCTCTGCCACCGCAAAATTATTAATTTCTTTATCATCTACGATATTTGGAAGAGATTGGTTTTTTTGTTCGTTCTGAACACTTTTGGATTTGATGTAATCAATAGCTGTGTTTCTTGCAATATTGATCATCCAGGTATACAATCTGCCTTTGCCGGCATCAAATGAATGTATATTATTCCATATTTTCACAAATATATCCTGAATCACTTCATCCGCATATTCTTTGCTGTTGACAATCCGGATGATAACCCCATATAACGCTCCTGCATAATTATCATAAAGATAATTAAACGCCTTCTCGTCTTTGCTTTGCAAAGATGCGATAAGTTGTTCTTCAGAGGTATTATTTGCGTTATTCAATCAAACAGGTTTTGTACTCAAAGATATAAATATTTTGACGTTGTCCAAATAAAAAGAAATCTATAAATCAATAAGTTATTTATCATTGGTTTCAGCCTCCGCTTCAGGCAGTTTAAGGAAAAGAAAAGCCACGGTTAATAATAATATTATACAGACGCCTATACTGTAATAGTAAGCTGTCAGCATGCTGTTTGATGAAAGTGAGGTTTTACTGAAATGAAAGAAAACAGTTGTGAGCAGACCGACTCCAATCCCTACAGCCAGTTGCTGTAAGGTGAGATACATGCCTGATGCTATTCCGACTTTTTTTTCCTGAATGGTTTTGAGTGCCATGGTCATCATGGAAGGAAGAACAGTTCCACACCCCAATCCGTACCAGAAAAGAGTCAGCAGGATAACGGTATGCGAAACATTGGACATACTAAATATCAGAAGATGTATACACAAGCCAATGACCATAATGAATATCCCGGAGAGTAAAACCCTTTTGCCATGTAGTACATTATACCGTATGGAAACAAGCGAGGCCAATACATAACCTATTCCCTGTGCAACAAAATAGAATCCGGTCTGTGTAGAACTGACGTCCAGTCCTCTTTGCAAATAAAGAGAGGTCAGGATAAAATAAGAATCCTGTACCATATAGTAGAACAGAGCTGACCATAGTCCCAGTCTGAAATATGTATTGCGAAATAAGCTGAAGTCTATAAGGGTTTCTAATCCCTTGCGGTGATCTTTCTTTTGCAAATAAACAAAGCGAAGGCCAAAAATAAAAGAGCAGAGCAACAGGACTGTATACCATACAGACCAGGGATGTTCTGCAGCCTGTATAATAGGATAGATAAGTGTCATGATAGAGAGCGCAAGCAGAATAACTCCGCTGCTATTAAACCGGCCTGCAGCGGGCTGATGATGATCCGGAAGGTAACGCATTGCTAATAGGAGCGAAACTAATCCAATAGGAATATTGATCAGAAAAATAAGCCTCCATCCGTCTGTAATCCATTGTACATCCGGTAGAATACCTCCCAGAAGCTGCCCCAGTACAGAAGCCGCTCCGGCGATACTGCCATATATGCCTAAAGCTTTGACACGATCTTTTTCCGTGTCAAAGATATCCGGAATAAACGCAATTCCCTGCGGGACCATAAAAGCAGAGCTAACTCCCTGTATAAGTCTGCCGGCCAATAGTATTTCTGCATTTGCCGCTATACCGCATAGTGCTGATGAAAGAATGAAGAACAGCATGCTGAGGTTATATACTTTCTTCTTACCCCAATATGTACCGGCTTTACTTCCTGTAACCAGTAAACTCGCGTATCCGATAACATACAGAATGACTATCCATTGTGCCTGGCTGTCTTGGGCATGTAGACCTGCCTGAATGGAAGGAAGGGAGACATTGATTATAAAAAGATCGATTACGAAAAGGAAAATTCCGGTAGATACCAGGAGCAGCTGCACATATCTATTCATAGCTTTTTCATATATTTACGCTTCAAAATTGGCGTATAATTATAGTATAATCAAGTAGTTGTAAAAAGAGGTGTAGGTATGGGAAATAATACTAATACTGAGAATGAGAGTATTGCGGAATTAAAAAATAAGTTATTAAAGCAAAATAGTTGTGACTTGTCAGCTGTCTTTAAAATAATAGGAGGAAAGTGGAAGATCCTGCTTATAAAATCTATTTTGCATGGGTGTCCCAAGCGATTTGGTGAATTGAGAAGGGAATTGGAGGATCTGGCACAGACTACTTTGACCACACAGCTGCGGGAGCTTGAACGTGATGGTATCATAAGCCGTAAAATTTATGCAGAAACGCCTCCCAGAGTAGAATACAAACTGACTCCATTAGGCTTGACGCTGATTCCGGTGGTTCAATCCTTGGAAGATTGGTGGCATCAGTATAATGAGCAGAGAACAGATGTATAAATCTGTTCTCTGACCAAATGCAGATTACAGCATCATTCCACCGGATACTTCTATGCGTTGTGCGTTGATCCAGCGGGCTTCTTCAGTACAAAGGAAAGCGACTACACCGCCGATGTCTTCAGGTACACCTGCACGACCAAGTGCAGTTACTGAAGCAATAGTCTTGTTCATATTTTCGTTGTCGCGTACAGCTCCGCCTCCAAAGTCCGTTTCAATAGCACCGGGAGCAACAACATTGACCCGGATTCTTCTTTCTCCCAGTTCTTTTGCCAGATATTTGGTAAGCGTTTCTACAGCTCCTTTCATTGAAGCGTAAGCAGCATATCCCGGAAATGAAAAGCGTGCAAGACCGGTAGAGATATTGATTACAGAACCTCCGTCATTCATGAGGGGTAGCGCTTTTTGTGTCAGAAAAAACACTCCTTTGAACTGAATATTAAGCAGAGTGTCGAAATCCTCTTCAGTCGTATCGACAAAAGACTTGTGTATACCTATCCCCGCATTATTAATAAGGTAATCGAAACGATCTGTTTCGAAAGTATCTTTTAAAACATGCTTTACCTTACCGAAAAAATCTTCAAAGCTTGCTGTATCCGCTACATTGAGCTGTATCGCAACGGCACGCTGTCCCAGCAGATTTACCTGTTCGACTACTTCCTGCGCTTCATCATGTTTGCTGTTATAGGTCAGTATAATATCTATACCTTTCTGAGCCAGCCGAAGTACCATTTCTTTTCCCAGTCCGCGGCTTCCGCCTGTAACTAGGGCAATATTCTGTTGTTTCATTTTATTCATATTTGACAGACACAAAGGTATAGCGGACAGATTTGAAAAAATGGTGAGTAGTTCAGTATTTTGCACAGATACAGAGTCAGGCGAAGCTGTTCTTGCTTTTAATGGTTTCTTCTTCCAGAATCTGATTTCTGTATTGTTTAGGTGTGATCTGTGTGAATCGCTTGAAAAATTTAGTGAAGTTAGAAGGGTCATAGGTCAGCAGTATTGCTATTTCCTGTATACTTCTGCCGGGTTGAGCAAGCAGGATTTTCGCTTGTTGAATGATCTTTTCCTCAAAAAATGAACAGGCAGAACGTCCCGTAGTACGTTTAATGGTATTGCTGAGGTGGCGCGGGTGAATATGCATATGATCCGCAATATCCCTGATTTCATACATATCAGATATCCTGCCTTGTAGCAGATCATCCAGATGTTTATCCAGTTCATTCATAAAAATTGCTGTTAACTCCTGTTGTCTTTGTGGTGTTTTTGTAGACGTATCCATACCTCTGGCTGCTAATACTTCCGAATATAGTTAAGATTTTAGAAAAAGATGGGATTTAATACCCTATATATTCATTTGAATTTTATGTGATAATTAAGAATTTGTGAAATATTTGTGTTTTATAATTTTTGTTTCATAATTTCTCATTTAATTTTTTTATAATTCATCGGAATATTTTATTTTGGAATAATTTTTTGTGATCGATGTTCATTATTATTAAGACATACGTCATATCCCCTCCAAGGGGCATCTGAAGTGAAAAACATACTTATGGAAGAAACTAATCTTATCCGATTGTTAGTGGTCGGTATTGTGGTCAGCAAACTGATTGTTGCAGTTTTATTTGTCTTATTCTATCGAAAAAATAAACAACTCTCAAAAGAGCGGCAATCTCTGGTCGAAGCCAATGCGGAGATCAATCGCCATGTGGGTAGGATTGAAGAGCAAAACAGAGCCCTCGTGGAGGCGGAACAATTTAAAGCTAAGATATTCTCTGTTGTCTCACATGATCTGCGTGTACCTGTAAGTACCTTTCAGACGCTTTTATCCTTTTCCAGAGTGGTAGAGATTCCTCCTGAAGAAATTCGGAAAACTCTTATTAAAATTGGTTCAGAACTGGATGATTCGTCCAAAATGCTGGATGAAGTACTGATCTGGGCAGCTGAACAAATGACAAATGAAAAAATAATACTTGCCCCATTATCAGCTTATGAACGTGTAGAAGAAGCATATCACTTGTTTTATGAGCGTATCAGTTTTAAACAACTGATATTTATGAATAAGATTCCAAAGGATTTTGTCCTGATGGGTAACAAAAAAATAGTTGACCTTATTATTCGTAACCTGATCAGCAATGCCGTTAAATTCAGTCCAAGTGGACAGGAAATTGTAGTCGGTCTCCTGTCTTCAGCGGATAATCATATACTTTATGTTCAGGATAATGGCATTGGAATGAGTGAAGAACAGGTGGAAGCATTGCAAACAGCAACCATCAAATCCAGTTCGGAAGGTACATTCAAAGAAAAAGGTGCTGGTATAGGTCTGGTTTTATGTTATGACTTTGCGCACCGTCTGGGCTGGAATATAAATGTCAGCAGTAAAGAGGGAAGTGGAAGTCTTTTTCAAATACAAATCCCTGTTAAGGCTTCTTAACTCCATACTTTTTAAGATTTAATAGTCTGTGCTGCCGCTGACTGAAAATCTTGTGGAGTGGGGGCTTTATCACCGGGAGAAGATAAAAGCAGAAATGAAATAATTGGAGAGCGCCCACACTGGGGAGAGCGGCTGTGCGTACAGCCCCGCCTGACCATACGGTCTGACGAGGCTGTACCTTTTACGTTGTTAAAAGCTATGCTTTTTACATTTTTTCCTGTTTTTGTTTTTCCTGCTTTTGCTCATAATAAGAAATCATTTGGGCGAGTTCATTTAAATCAAGATCGGATTTGATATCCAGAAATACCAGTTCGTCCTCATCCGCAATTCCAAGCATTAATCTTTTGATGCGGTCCCCCTTCATCTTGCCGTTGATAGATACTACCGAGCCTTCACTATGAATACTGGCCATTTCTTCAAACTTATTCTTTGCCAGATATTTGTTGAAATCTTTCATAAGCAAACCTTTTTTATCATTTGATATAGTCATCACTTTAAGGCTTTTGAGCTTTTTTAGCAACATGGCGATCATCGGATCTTCTTCCTCCAGTTCTTTTATCGAACTTTTTAAGAATGGATTAAGCAATAATCCCGGTACTTTTACCGAAACAATTTCCGCTCCTTTTGAGATACTGTTGTGCTGCACAAAATCCATATTCGGACGGCTCTTTACCAGACAACTTTGCAGCAGAAAGCAACTTATCAGAATGAGGGTTGATGTATATAAAGTCTTCATGATTAATTTACACTGTTAATGAGTTTAGAGATATCATCGTATTTAACTTTTCCATCCAGTATCATAAAAATAGTTGAATCATCTGTAATAATACTGAGCAATAAGTTGTTGATAGTTTCGGATTGTGTGTTTTCTGCAAGAAACTTAATTTTATTCTCTTCCGAATTGATCATCATCAGTTCCTCATAGTTTAACTTACTGATCGCTTTTGATACATCAGATTGCAATCCGGGAGTGTCTCCTTCGACAATAAGCATTTTGATAGAATTGATATTTGTCAGAAGCGGACGAATACTTTCAAGATCATTATCTGACAATTTCATCTTATTGAGCATCGAAAACATTGGTTTTCCGATTTTGATGGAGGTGACACCCTTGCCTTCTTTGTACTGATCAAAAATCTGATCGAGTTTTGACAGTTGCGCCTGAGATATGCTAAAGCACAGCAGGCTCACGATAATTAATAGATGTTTCATTTTTTTGGTTTTTAAAGTTCTATAGTTAAATATTTAATATTCCTGGTTGCTTCTAATCCTTTCCGTATATTATTGGATG
This sequence comes from Sphingobacterium spiritivorum ATCC 33861, assembly GCF_000143765.1. GTDB lineage: Bacteria > Bacteroidota > Bacteroidia > Sphingobacteriales > Sphingobacteriaceae > Sphingobacterium > Sphingobacterium spiritivorum. The sequence goes on from NZ_GL379770.1 coordinate 1,209,942, forward strand.
CCAAACTGAGCACTTCTTCTGTGATTTTTAAAGCTTCTTCTTCATTGTATATCTTCACTCCGTTTACCTCCACATAAAGTTCGCTTTCAGGAGCAGGGACAGATACTGTCTTTGTTACTTCTTTCTTAATGACCTTCTTTTTTTGAAGCTGTCTGATGGCTGCTATTCTGACCGGAGTTTCTATTTGGGACTGCGGCGTATTTACTTCCTGTTGCTGAGGTGCTTTTTTGTCTACCTGTGCAGTCAGATGTGGTTTTTTATCATCCGTTTTAGCCAGTTCTGTATGCTCTTTTTGTGTACTACTGAAATACCATATTCCTCCTGCGACAAAAAGCAATGATGCAGCAACCGATACTTTGCGGTATATGCTCCGGATATTAAGTTTATCATTCTGTTGCTGATCCTGTGCTACTGTATGGATGAAATCATCAAATTGCAGATTCATTTCCTCTTCTTCAATAGCCTTAAGGACAGAAAAGTAAGGATCTGCCTGTTCAGCTTCGCGGATTATCCGATCTTCTTCCAATGAAGATTCTCCCGCCCAGTATTTAGCTTTTAATCGCTCTAATTCTTCTTTCTTCATAATCAAAAATCATTGTTAATCCATTCTTTACCGTATTGCGTGCACGGGACAGATTCACTCTGGCCGCATTCTCATCTATTCCGGTTAATTCACAGATGGTATCAAATTCATATTCTTCTATATCCCGCAGGTACATTACTAATCTTTGCTTTTCAGGTAACCTGTCAATCAGTTTGAGAATCAGGTCCCGGGTCAGAGCAGGGTATTTCTCTTTCTGTATATCCGGCATTTCATAGCTTTCCGCCTTATATTTTACAGCTTCTCTGTTTATCTTATTTAAAGACAGGTTTTTTGTCATGCGCATCGCATAAGCTTCTACATTAGATACCTTGCTGAGCTCCATACGAGATTCCCAGAGTTTGATCAGTACTTCCTGTACAATATCAAAAGCATCTTGCGGATCTATCAGGAAGCGATTAGCAAACCGGAATAATTTATCCTTATGGATAAAAACGACCGATTTAAAAGTTTCCTGTGTCATATTTTTGCTGCTTTATATGAAGAAGACAATTGGGAGGAAGGAAATATTACATCAAATATTGAATTTATTTTCAGGAATCAATATTTTGAAGTTTAATTATTTGTCAGTGAGCTTTTTATGTTGTTTTTGCTTTTGTCAATAAATAGGCTTGCATTGTCAGACAAGGGGCGTATCACCGAATTTTTGATCGAGAACCTGACGCCTGTAACGGAATATTTCCTCTAATCGTGGTTTGACGATCCAGTTGTGGGCGAGCTCTCCAAGCACTCCGAATGGCAATTCATAATCTACTGTATCTTTCATCAATACGCCTTTTTCATTGGGAATAAATTCATGGTGATGGTTCCATAACTTATATGGTCCTTTGGCCTGAAAGTCTGTAAAACTTTTCTGAAAGTCTACCTGTGTAATTCTGGTTTCCCAGTTCATTGTGATTCCAAATAGAGGTGTAACACGATAGCGGATAAGCATTCCTTCATAAATTTCATCATTGTCAAAAGATGTCAATACGGTGAATTTCATTTCGGGAGGAGTAATTTTGGAAAGATTATTTGCTGCTGAAAAAAATGTCCATGCGGTCTGCAGATCGCAATTGAGTTGTTGTTCCTGATATAACCGATGTATCATTGTTTGATTTGAGGTAGATATTTGAGTTAATAATTCAGATTAAAGATAGTGATTTCTGGGGATGCAAAAGAGTGTAGGAGCGTAAAGTTTATTAAAAATTCTTTATTTAATCTATAAATTATTTTAACTGTATTAACACGGACTCTGAATATTCTCTTACCTTTACGGTTCAACAGATTTTGAAAAAGATGAAAGAAGGCTTTGAAATATTTTTAAGGAAATTTGAGGACAGAATACATGAGCTGTTCCACCACGAATCAGATATAAACGAACTAAGTATAAACCGTGGACTCCCTCAGGATGTCTGGGACAAAATAATGGAACTAAAGCCTCTTTCTGTCGCCATCCCGGAAAATTTTGGAGGGAGAGGAGCAAAAGTCAGTGAATGTCTGTCTATCCTTGCTGCTGCTTCTTATGAATCTTTACCGTTATCATTAACCTTTGGAATCAATATTGCCCTTTTTCTGGAGCCGTTAGCAAGATATGGTCATTCAGATGTACAACAGCCTATATTTGATCGTTTCCTTCATCATAAAGCGATGGGCGGATTGATGATCACAGAACCGGATTTTGGGAGTGATGCGTTAAATATGCGTACACAATACGAAGAGTCGGAAGCAGGTTATAAGCTTAAAGGACAAAAACACTGGCAGGGACTGACCGGCATGGCAGATTTTTGGATCATTGCTGCACGTAAAGATGCAGGAAAAGGAGATCTAGCAAGAGATGTTGAATTTTTTGTTACGGATAACAGCCGCCCGGAGCAACAGATACAGGTAGAACATTATTTTAATAATCTGGGGCTGTATATGATTCCGTATGGTATGAATACCATCGATCTGGAAGTACCGGCCAATCAGAAATTATTGCAAAAGAGTACAGGTATCAAGATGATGCTGGATATTCTTCACCGCAGTCGTCTGCAATTCCCGGGTATGGGAATGGGCTTTATCAAACGCATGCTGGATGAAGCTTTGTCGCATTGTACCAACCGTAAGGTAGGAGGGCAGCAGCTGCTGGCGTTAGATTCTGTACAATATCAGATATCCCGCATTCAATCTTCGTACAGTCTGTGTTCAGGAATGTGTGCACGTAGTTCTTCTATGAGTGGAATAGATCAGGATCTGGCAACTGCAGGACTGGAAGCAAACAGTATGAAAGCATTGGTAACCGATCTGATGCAGGAAGCAGCGCAAATCTGTGTGCAGCTTTCCGGTTCAAGCGGTTATAAAATTGATCACGTAGCCGGACGCGGTATCGTAGACAGCAGACCTTTCCAGATCTTTGAAGGATCTAATGAAATGCTTTATACACAGATTGCAGAAATGGTTATTAAACAGATGAAGAAATCGAGGGAAACCAACTTTGGTCAGTATTTGCAGGGATTTGAACGTTGCGATCGCGTCGCTGTCCTGTTTAAGCCTGTGCTGGATTTCCAGATCACTGAAAGTCTGGTACAGAGACAAATGGTTGTTCTTGGTAAGATTATCGCCAGATTAGTATGTTTACAGTATGTGGGTGATATGACAGATAAAGGTTTCAGAACAGATCTGTATGACAACTGTGTCAAACATATTGAGATGGATATCAAAAAATTATTGTCTGATTTCCTGAATTACAATGATGCAAAGCCAATCGTTGAATATGAGGAACAGTCTAACTGGATAGATTTTATTTAATCTTACAGCTACACTAATTGCACAAGGGATCTTTATGTATATAAAGATCCCTTTTTTTGCTATTGCTTATATATCAGGTATGAAAGGAGATTTTTTAAAGATCGCTGATATATGCCTCGTGACGGATCTGATGTTTGTTTTTCACCTGTATTTTGTTTATATTTGTACACACGCCTTACACTTACTCCTCTCCCTTCGCTTTTTCCGATAAAAGCCATTTGATCAGGAATACCAAGTTTTTCGCGCTTTACACCTCTTTTATTAATTAACATATTTTTAATGGCACAAACACAGCAAAAAAAAGAAAATCAAAGAAAAATTAGTAAAAGAAAAATCAAAAGAACAAAAAAAAGAGTATAAAAAAACTCACAACTCCAAGGGTAAATCACTGGAAGAGATGTTTGTCTATGTTGACGAATTTGGAAATCTCTCTAATACTCCTCCTACCCAAAAGTATGAATTCAAGCCTTCAGATCTGGAACGCCCTGTCATAGAAGAAGAATTTTCATTCGGAAAAGTTTCTTTCTTTAATGAGCAAGGTCAGTATGGATTTATCCGTAATAATGAAACACGTGAAAGCGTATATTTTAATACCAATCTTGTGGGTTTCGTATTGGGTATGGACCAGAAGGTCAAATTTAAATATCAATCTACCAAACAGGGGCTACAGGTTACATCCGTAGAAGTTATCAAATAAGCGATAACGGAGCTGTAACTCCGGCACCGTATCCTTGCTGCCCGGCTGAACTATTCAGACGTTGTTTTTTCAAACAGCACTTCCTTAGCTCCGGTGGGGGATACTTTACAGCCTACGATTCTGGAATGCTGATCCCTGACAAATTCCTCTTTGCGGAAATAACCTTCTTCAGTATTGAAGGTGTCAGGCATTGGCATCGGATTCATAGGAATGTTTCCATTCAGCATAAGTTTAGTATCAGGCTAAAAGTATGGATTTGCTCTCAATACGATCGGGTTCAAGATATTCAAAATAGCTGATCTGCCATTCTTTTGTTTTCATAGCCCGCTTATTTTCAGGATTATCCCAGGGGGCATATACCCTGAAGCCCCTTTTGCCAGTTATGTTTTCATGCGTAAAAATTTTCATTTTTCTCAGAATCTCTGCTGAGAATATAAAGACTCCGTAACGATCCTTATCCGTTACAAGTATAATAACCCTATCTACCTGATCTGTCGTGTCAAACGGCTGCGTTTCTCCTGAAGAACTGTTTCTCTTCCACAGTGTTACAAACTGCCCGATTTTTTTAGGTGTAATATTGGCTTTACGAAAGAGAATATTTTGATCCTCTGCTATAAAAGAAGCGGCATGATAGCTGCTGCTTTCTTTATCAAATTGCAGCTGTTGCAGTTGAGATACTGGTAAATACAGCCTTTCGATTAAACGGATGATCAGGTTCGTATGTGTAGCCACAGGCATAAGCAGATAATGTTTTTTTATTTTACTAAAGTACATTTTTTAGTGCTTTTTCTGTAAATCACACTATTACAAAAAAGGGTATCTGGCCTGTTTATTAAACAAGCTTTATAAAAAACAACAAAATGCGATTTGTGATGTTTTTAATAAAAGTATTTTTCGTGTACATTTTGGTTAAAATTTAATAATTTTATGAAACATTTGTATTCATTACGTGTTTTTTATTCATTATTAATACTTATGCTATGAAAACCATTCTTCTCTTCCCTGTATTTCTTCTTCTTATATTTTCAGGTTGCAGGACTTCATCCAAAAAAGAGGTTGCAGATATACTTTATTTTGGCGGCCCCATTCTGACTATGGAAGATGATAATCCGGAAGTCGAGGCTATTGCTGTAAAAGACGGAAAGATCCTGTTCACCGGGACAAAGGCTGCTGCTGAGCAATACACAGGAGAAAATACAACCTTATATGACCTTAATGGCAAAACGTTACTTCCCGGGTTTATAGATGCTCATGGGCATCTGGCCTCCAGAGCAGGGATGATGCAGGCTATAGATTTGTCTCCGACTCCTTACGGAACGGTGAATTCTATTCCTGATCTTCAGAAAACACTGAAAGAATATATAGAAAAAAACAACCTGACAGCGAGTCAGCCTATAATGGGTAATGGATATGACGATGCTATCATGTCTGAGCACAGACATCCAACCCGTGAAGAACTGGATGCTATAAGTATTACGAATCCTATTATAGTGATTCATACTTCAGGACACGCCAGTGTCGCCAATTCGGCTATGTTAAAGCTGGTTGGTATAGAGGAAAATGCAAAAGATCCGGAAGGAGGACATTATGGAAGAGATCCCAAAACAAAGAAACTGAATGGAAAACTGGAAGAAAATGCCAGCTTTACAGCCCTGATTAAATTGACGACGCTGTTGTCTAAAAATGCTAAATCAGGAGTTGACAAAACTCAACAGGAATTAGATAATCTGGTGAAGGCGCAGGAAGAATGGTTGAGCTATGGACAGACTACGATCTGTGAAGGCAGAACAATGGGAGAGAGTGTGGGGCTACTCAAGGAAGCAGCTTCTAAAGGCTTATTTAAGGCGGATGTTATTTACTTTCCGGATTATGAATTTTTTAAAGCGCAGCTGGATACCTTCAAGCCGGAATATATGGTCTATACAAATCGTCTTAAATTGGGGGGCTTTAAATTTTCGGATGACGGATCGCCGCAGGGAAAAACGGCATGGCTGACACAGCCTTATCTGATTCCTCCGGAGGGACAGGGGGAAGATTATAAAGGCTTTCCGATTTTTACGGATTCGGTACTTTATCAGGATCTGAAGACTCTTTTTGAAAATAATATTACAGCGCAGTTGCATGTCAATGGGGATGCGGCTATAGATCAGGCTATACGTGTAATAAAAAGACTTAAAGATGAAGGGATTTATAAGCCAGAGTTGAGAGCTACGCTAATACATGTACAAAACAGCCGTCCGGATCATATTGCCAGTATCAAGGAAATTGGAGTGATTCCTTCTTATTTTTCAACACATGCCTATCTGTGGGGAGACTGGCATTATTCCAGTGTATTCGGTCCGGAGCGGGCAGCCTTTATCAGTCCGGCTCATTCCGCTCTGAAAGCAGGGATTTTGTTTACTATTCATCATGATGCTCCCGTCACACCTCCTGATCTGATCACTGCTGTGTATGCTGCAGTGAACAGAAAGACAAGATCAGGGAGAATACTGGGGCCAGACGAACGGATAAAGCCTATAGAGGCACTGAAAGCGATAACGATCAATGCTGCATATCAATACCACGAAGAGGAATATAAAGGGTCTCTTAAAGCAGGTAAACTGGCTGATCTGGTGATTCTGAATCAGAATCCGCTTACTATTGATCCGTTGAACATCAGGGACATACTAGTGATGGAGACCATTAAAGAAGGCAAGACAGTCTACAAAAAATAATGTCTGGAGAGGAACATTACTGACTAAAATATTAATTATGAAAAAGTCATTATTACTACTACTTATTGTACTCTTCGGAGGTATTGCTCAGGGACAGGGTCATTATACAGGATCTTCCTTTAATCCAGGAGACTATTTTGCTCCCCATTCAGGCTGGATTATTCCGGTATGGTATGGATATGCAAATATGAACTATTATAATGCCGCAGGTAATAGATCAGATCAATTGATCAATCCGGCTCCGGAAAATCCTACAGATTTGAAAATCAAGCAGAATGTAAAGACCAATTCTTTTATCCTGATGGCAATTTACGGAGGTAAAGGCAAAATTCTAGGAGCAAACTGGGGTATGATGGTAATTCCTACATTAAACAGTCCTACAGCAAATATAGCCTTAGACTATTATTCAAGTCAAACCGGTTCCGGTAATTATGTATTTACCAATAAAAGCCTTGGCTTCGGAGATATGTATCTTCAGCCTGTCTGGCTTTCCTGGACAAAGGGAAAGTACAGTTATGCCCTTAATTATGGGGTATGGGCACCTACCGGTAGGTACAAGCCTCATGATCTGGATAATGGAGGTCATGGCTATTGGTCGCATAATGTACGTGTGGCAGGAAGAATGAAACCAATTCCGCGGGTAAGTCTTAGCCTGGCAACAACTCTGGAAATGAATCAATGGCAAAAGGACACAGATTTTAAAGAAGGTAGTCACTTGACAGTAGACATGGGTGGCTCATATATATTGGATGGCAGAGGGGATGAAATCGGATTGTTTGGACACTATACCAGCCAGATCAGTGATGATAAAGGTACTAACGGAGGATTTGTATCGGATCGTATTGCAGGTATCGGAGGGTTCGGGTCATATTGGATTAAACCTATGAAAGTCGGATTGATGGGAAGGATTACGCAAAATTTCAATGTTAAGAATAGATTTGGAGGTACAGCTGTACAGGTTGGTGTGAATTATCTGATCCCTGCAGCTCATTAACACCGGACATTTTCGTTTTCTTTATGTATCTTGCAGGTAGAAAGATTTTCTTTAAGATGAATATATTTGTTAGATTGCAATTTCTGCTTTTCTTTTTCTGTGGCTTTATTTCAATTGCCCTTGCTCAGGATCTTCTCAAAACAGATAAGGGGTATCCCGTTATTATACATGCTGATACGCTTTTCCATGTGAAAAACAAATTGGGGGCGCTTTCGGCAGCAGAGCGTGCACAACGCACCACAGACAAGATAAAAGCATTGGATAATGATTTGTTTTTTATTGCAGATTCTTTGCTTACGGTACCTGATTCTATGGTATTTGATATTGCCTACAAAGGAAATATACTGTTGAGTATTTCCAAAGCAGATGCAGATTCTATGCAGGTTACTCCGGATGTATTGGCTGCAACCTATCAACAACTGATATTGCAACATGTTAAAAAGTACAAGAGTGAAACAGATCTTGCGGAGCTCCTGAAGAGAGGAGCAATGGGGACATTAATTCTGCTGATTCTTGTCTTGTGTATTTACTACATGAACAGGTATTTCAACAGATTTACAGCGTGGATTCTGCTTAAATTTAAGAAGAGGGCAGGAAGGATCAGGATCAAGGATTACAATCTGATTAATAAGGATACAGAAGTGATGCTGATCAAAAAAGCATTGGGGATCTTTAAGTATTTCTTGTTTTTCTTACTGATTTATCTCACCCTTCCGTTGATTTTCAGGTTATTTCCCTGGACAAAACCCTGGGGCGATAATCTGATTAATTTTATAGTCAATCCGCTCAAAAATATTATTAGTTCTGTAGTTGATTTTATTCCGAATCTGATTACGATTATAGTGATTTATATCGTATTTCATTATGTGAAGAAAGTCATTCGTTTTCTTGCCAATGAAATAGAGGCCGACAAGCTGAAGATTAATGGTTTTTATGCGGATTGGGCAAAACCTACCTATAACATTGTACGGCTTGTACTAAATGCATTTATGATCGTTGTGATCTGGCCCTTTATTCCGGGATCTAATTCGGATATTTTCAAAGGAGTATCGGTATTTCTGGGTTTGATTATTTCATTCGGATCTTCCTCTGCGATCAGCAATGGGGTGGCAGGAATGGTGATTACCTATATGAGACCTTTTAAAATCGGCGATGTGGTCAGGATCGGTGAAATCCAGGGGACAGTTCTGGAAAAATCCTTGCTTGTTACACGTTTACAGACCACAAAGAATGAAATTATTACGATTCCGAACAGTGCCATCCTCAACGGAAATACGATCAATTACACCAGTCTGTGCCGGGATGACGGATTAATCATACATACCACTATATCGATAGGTTATGATATCGGCTGGCAGAAGATTCACGAATTGTTGATTGCTGCAGCACTAAAAACGGAAGGAATATCATCAGACAGAATGCCATTTGTATTGCAGACCAGTCTTGACGACTGGTACGTTTCTTATCAGATCAATGCGTATACCAATAGTCCTGAAAGGATGGCACCGATTTATTCTGAGCTGCATAAGAATATACATGAAGCCTTTGACGGGGCGGGTATAGAAATGATGTCTCCGCATTATCAGGCTATACGTGACGGAAATGCCAGCACGATCCGAAGTGAAAAACAGGACGATATAGAGAAGTAAAATTTACATAACAGGCTTGCCTTAGCTTCAATCCGTTTATCTTTGTTCTGTTTATTATTAAAACAGCATACGTGGCATCTACAAAATATCTGAAAAAAATAAAGGATCTGGCTGAGCGTAATCTGAAAGATGGTATAGCCTTCTTAGCGGAAAATGCAAAGAGAGATACTGTAATCGTAACTTCATCCGGAGTACAGTATGAGATTTTAAAGGAAGGAAGCGGAGAGATACCGACTGCAAAAGCAAAGGTACTGTGTCATTATAAAGGAACATTACTGGACGGAACCGTTTTTGACAGTTCATACAAGCGCAGGAAGCCGGAAGCATTTTTGGTACGTGAACTTATCAGGGGCTGGCAGGAAGTGTTGGTAATGATGCCTGTAGGAAGTCATTGGAAAATATATATTCCATCTCATCTGGCTTATGGATTTGAGTCTTTGACAGAGAGCAGCGGAGGCAACTGTACATTGATTTTTGAAATGGAGCTGAAGGCTATTCTGTAGCTCATCAAAATGTCATTTTATAAAACTTAATATACGCCCGGCTTACGTCTTTTTCTGTTGAAAATGAGAGTTTTTGATAGAATTGTTAAAACTGTCGGTAGATGAGGAATAGTGCATGTACCGGATTAAATCTGATCAAATAAATTATATTCGCAGCATTACAATCTGTTTTTGATAAATATTAGTAAAACAATATGGAAAATCTACACAACAAAAAAGCGATTATCACAGGAGGTGGCAGGGGATTAGGAAAAGCAACAGCTCTTGCTTTGGCTGCTGAAGGAGTATCTGTCGGCATTACCGGCCGTAATGAAGAAAATCTAAAGCAAACGGTAAAGGAACTGGAAGCTTTGGGTGTACAAGCTGTCTATGCGGTGTTTGATGTAGCCAATGCAGATCAGGTCAAATCTGAAGTTTCCAGACTGATCGAAAGATTAGGGGGAGTGGATATACTAATCAATAATGCAGGTATTGCTGAGTTTGGGTCATTTTTGGATATGGACGCTCATCGCTGGCAGGAAATCCTGATGACTAATGTCATGGGGATCTATCATGTCACACGGGAGGTACTACCGCATTTGGTGGCAAAAAATCAGGGCGATATTGTAAATGTCAGCTCTACAGCCGGATTGACAGGTAATGCTAATACTTCGGCATATTCTGCTTCTAAGTTTGCTGTGATCGGAATGTCCGAATCTCTGATGAAAGAAGTTCGTAAACATAATATACGTGTATGTACACTCACTCCGAGTACTATTGCTTCGGATATGTCTGTAGACCTGGGGCTTACTGATGGTAATCCGGACAGCGTATTGCAGCCATCTGATTTTGCAGAGCTGATTATCGCTAATTTAAAATTACCAAGAAGAGCGTTATTGAAATCAGCCTCTTTATGGTCTACAAATCCTTAATCATACAGCGTATATCTGTTCTTGTTAGATGTTAGCAGGACGGTGCTTAGTTTTTTATTACAGAGTTACCTTCGGAGGTGGCTCTGTATGATTAGAGTAGACGTCTTTGCAGAAGGAGAGCTGAAGTTCAGAAATCGCAGTTCTTCTAACACCGCCCGGGTAATCTCTTTTCTGCCGGGGCCGAATCCGGGATCTTTACGATCGCAATCCTGAAATAGTCTGGTGGCAAATAAATACGTGTTTTTTTGCTTTTCTATATAGCCTACCCACCATCCTATGTTTAACCCGTCTATTCGTGTCCAGCCTGTTTTGGCGTGAACCTCGGCATCAGGATATTCGTTGGAGAGCATAACCCTTTTGACAGTTTGCATATGTCTTTTTTTAAAGGGGAGCTGCTCCAGATATAACTTTCTTAAAAAATCAACCTGATTATAGGGCGATATACCGAAATTACCAAAATTCCAAAAATCGGGATCCGCTTCGCTCAGATCGGCATTGCCGTATCCGGCAAGGGAAAGGTAATGCTGATAATTTTTCTTGCCAATTTTTTTGGATAATTCGACAAAAACCCATCCCGCTGATTTTTCAAAAGCTTCTTTAACAGTCATGTCTCTGTATATATCGGGTCTGTATCCATATTTAACGGTATCGGTCTGACCTATCCATTTGACAACCTGATTTTCATCGGCTATGACTTTTGTTTCCAGTGCAATCAGGAGGTTGATAATTTTAAACGTTGATGCCGGTAATGCGGGTACGTAAACGGACTTTGCATCGGAAGCAAACCATTTATTATTTTGTAAATCCAGTATTAGAATATCTCCCTGTGCATGTTTGTTTTCGAAGTACCTGTTGAATTCTTCCCTAACGGTCACAGAATCATTCCGGAACGAGATCTTTACTTCTCCGGTCTGTTGTGCGGAAGCAGTATGTGATTGGCTGGAAAGGATACAAAAGAGGTTGTAAACAAAGAAGATAAGGCTGTTTTTCATGATTATAAATATACATTGTTTATAAAGAATTGATGTAAACAACAGCATATTTTCTACAGCATCGGGATATTGATGAGGCGATCAGTCTCCATATGGATGAAAGAATCATCTTTAACCAGTGAAGACTGATTCGCATATATTATTTCCAGTGGTGGATGTATTTCGGATAATATGGGCACCTTATTCCTCATAAAGCCGCTGCGCTTCTATACCAGCGATACCAAGTTCTTTAATGATGATTTGATGATCAAGACATTGACCTTCAATGATGAGTACCTTGTAAACAGATTCCAGATCGAGTTTCCATTTTTTGATTCCGTCGATCTGTTTGATCACTGCGTGTATGTTGTGGAATAGGCTGGAGCAGTGTACATTTGTTTCGAACATTAGTTTTTCCATAGCATTTTAATTTTAGTAAAAACCTCGAGAGGGAGATTTTTATAGTTTAACAATGTGGAGCAGGATCATTTGAGTGAGATCTCTCCATTAAAAAATAGCTATCGCGGTTTTGCAATAATGCTGTATACCCAAATTTACTGAAAAAGGAATTTCATTGATAATCAGATTGATAAAAATGTAACAAGTAACGAATAATTTGCAATTAGATTATTCTCCCGATGAATGCTGTCCGTCCAAACCATTTGGGACTCGTATTGTTATTAAAAAAGGACATACGAATAGCTCGGATATTTGTATGGTATAGCTATCGCTGAAAACAGTTACACTAATTTTATATTGCTGATGAAGACACATTTTGAATTAAAATATCCCTTGGGATTAGGAGGAGTTGCTATAGGAACAGGCTTTGAGCCGTTATCAGATGAAGAATCTTATCATATACTTGAAACGGCCTGGAATCAGGGCATCCGTTATTACGATACGTCGCCCTGGTATGGGCTGACGAAGAGTGAACGCAGATTTGGAGATTTTCTTCGTCAGAAATCAAGAGATGAATTTGTTTTTTCTACAAAGATCGGACGATTGTTTGATGCTGTAGATGAAGCAGATGTCCCGCCAACAATGTGGAAAGCTCCTTTAGCATATGATTTCAGACATGACTACACGGCAGACGCGACTGCACGAAGTATTGAGGAAAGTCTTTCACGGACAGGATTAGATCACATAGATATCGTTTTTGTCCATGATCTGTCTGAAGATCAGGTAGGTGACCGATACGATTATTATCTGCAGCAGGCAGAGAAAGGAGCATTCAGATTGCTTTCCGATTACCGGGATCAGGGCATTATCAAAGCATGGGGAATGGGGGTAAACAAGATTGAGCCTATTCTGGATTGTATCAGAATTGCCGATCCGGATATCTGTCTTTCGGCTACACAATATTCAATTCTTGAGCATGAGGATGCTGTAGACCGCTTATTGCCAGTCGTTCGTGAACATGGCGTGAAATTGGTGTCAGGAGCCGGATTTAACTCCGGATATATCGGAGGGAGAGAACGCTATAATTATAAAGATGTTATTCCTAAAGGAATGGCTGAGAAACGGGCGCGTATAGCCGCTATCGCTCAGCAATATGGTACGGATCTGATTGCTGCCGCAATCCAGTTTGTATTAGCTGCGGACGAATTTGTATCTATTATTCCCGGAGCGAGCAGACCCGGTCAGGTACTGGATAACTGCAGAGCCATTCAATCTTCGATTTCGCATGATTTCTGGAAAGAACTGAAACATGAAGGACTCATTTATACACAGGCGCAGGTACCCGGAGTGTAATTTACGATTATTGAACCTGAAGATAGGAATCCCACCATTCATTGGGTTTGGTGTGCATCATGTTGCCGGGATCCTGCATCCAATATGTGTTATCTACATAAATCTTGTATGCATATTTTCCGGGAGCGACAGGAAGTGTACAGATCCATTCGCCATCCTTTTTGATAAATGGGTTGGCGTGTGGATCATAATTATTAAAGGTGCCTGTCAAAGCAATGGTTTCGGCTCCCTGCATACCCTTGATCCTGAATGTAATGCTGTTTTTTTGTGGTCCGAACAGATTCAGATAATAGTTTGAAGGATTGATTTTTCTCACCTGATCATATAATCTGTTTGCTTTTTCTTTTTTTCCGGACAGAAGACAGGCATTTGCAAGTGCTGCTATTGCATTTTCAGAAAGAGGATAATATTTGAGATTGGTTTCAAACAGCTTTTCAGCATCTGTAATACGGTTGCTGTCAATAAGCTGATATCCGAATTTTTCCAGATCTCTTTCAGAAAACTGATAATGCATTTTGTTTGATTTCCTTTGTTTATTATACATGGAAATAGCAGCTGCTATTCCTTGCCGGTTATACGTTTGTTCTATTCTTTCTGCCAGCGATTTGGGAAATAAATCTTTTATTTCAATATCCTGATATCCCTTTTTGAGAAGTTGAAGGATATCTATCTTGCTGACAACCGTGTAGTCATGACGCTGATATAGATAAATGGTTTTGTTTTTGAGGTCGCATACCTGTGAATAAACAGTACTGTTATCCGTTTCACGCTGTGCTGTTGCATCAAGTATGTTTGTGAAATTTTCAAAAGACAGTGCTTTGGTTTGAAGAAGATTATAGGCAGTTTTCCTGCGCCAGCACTTGAAATCTGAGTATTGAGGATCCTGGAGACTATAATTTGTCAGTACATAATTTTTACTGCCCGGGCGGATTATATAATTTGCATGGACAATCGCATAATCTCCTGTACGGTCTGCTATCATGATTTGTGCCTTTTGCTGCCATGTAAGATTGTACTGAGCAAAGAGTTTTAATGCTTCTTCTACTGAGCCACATTCCTGAAGAATTTTTTCCAGAATATAGCCTTCAAAATCGGGTTTTGAAAGATCTTTAATTATGGCTACTTCCTGAGGCAGGGCTGCTGCATCATAGAAAAGTCCCTGATCATTTATTCCTCCTTCGGGAAATTTTTCTTCGAATCCCCAGAAAATGTAACCTTTCTTCTGTTGTACTGAAGGTCTGACCCATATATAGGTCTTCTTCAAGGGGGAATAATCTTCATTATTTCCTACCAAAACCTGTTTTTCGTCATGGGCTATGAAAATAGTGCATGATAGAACAGGCACATATTGCGAAAATAGTATCCCGATCAAAATAACGATGGCTCTTTTCATTTTTTTGCTGATAGATTCATAGATAGATATCAGCAGTAAATATAAGATTTTCCTTTTAAAGCAGGGTGTTGTATGTTGATTTTTAGAGTGTTGCGTTAATTTTTTAAGGAAGAGCTAACTAGTTATTGTTAATGATCAACTCAGCATCCCGTATCTGGATCTCTGTATGTCCGTCTTTATCAGCATTGAGATATACAATCCCTCTAATATGTACCGGCAGTTCGCTATAGGTAATCTTATGTTTGTTTTTCATCATGATTTCTGCCATTGGGGGTATTCCGTTCTGTCCGCAAAACATACATTGAGCTACCGGTAAGACAGACAACAGAAACCAATTATGTTTTCGCCCTGTATTGATAGGGACTATATACCCCTGCAAGGAGACACTTTTGTTATTAAGCTGTTGTAAAGCCGGCGGAAAATGTGGAATGTAGACAGTCTTATCTGCTCTTTTCTCCACCTTATACATGAGCTGATCAAATACTTCCCAGGTTTTATTCATCAACGCTTTGTGATCTGTGAGATGTTGTTGCTGTACGTTTTGTTGCGCTTCGGATGGTTGTATAATCGAAATGGACAGGAAAACAATTAAAAGCGGAATTATGAAGTGAAGAACCATGAGTGCATATTTTTTAGTTTCGAAAGTAAAAGTACATGTAATTTTTATTTAATGCAACTGTGTTGCATTTGTTATTTTTGATTATTATCTTTGTTTCACAGAAGCATTAACGGAAAGGACTATGATACCTCAGGATTACGAAAGCTGGAAAGATTGTATTGAGAATAAATGCGGAATTGCACTTACAAGGGATTTTGTAGGGAAGCGCCTGGCTATTTATACTGATTTGTCTCATGAGGAGACACAACGGTTTGTAGTATTGTATGGGGAGCTGCACCGTCAACGAATAATAGAATGGCTGAAGTTGTCGGTATCCTGGCAGTATCTATAGAAAAAGAATATGTAAATCAATTATAAGATGAAGAATAAAAAATTACCTGTTACCGTATTGAGTGGATTTTTGGGAGCCGGAAAAACTACATTACTCAATCATGTGCTCCACAATAAGGAGAATCTGAAGGTAGCTGTGATTGTCAATGATATGAGCGAGATCAATATCGATGCCTCTTTGGTTAAAAAAGAAAATACGCTTTCGCGGACAGAAGAAAAGCTGGTAGAGATGAGTAACGGTTGTATATGCTGCACATTGCGTGAGGATCTGATGGTGGAAGTGGAGCGCTTGGCGGGGGAGAACAGATTTGATTATTTGCTTATCGAAAGTACGGGAATATCAGAGCCGCTGCCTGTCGCGCAGACTTTCAGTTTTGTTGATGAACAAAACGGGATCAACCTTCCTGATCTGAGTTATATAGACACGATGGTCACTGTAGTGGACTGTTTTAACTTTTTTAAGGATTTCGGATCGGCAGAAACCTTGACAGACCGAAGATTGACGGATGATGATGATAACCGCACTATTGTCAATCTGTTAACAGATCAGGTCGAATTTGCTAATGTAATTATTCTGAATAAGGTAGATCTTGTAGCAGAAGAAACAATTGGTGTATTAAAGGCTGCGATCAGAAAATTAAATCCCGTGGCACGGATAATCCAAAGTTCTTTCGGACAGATTGTGGTATCGGATATTATTGGTACAGGGCTTTACAATCAGTCTGTTGCGGAATCTTCTGAGGCCTGGAAGAATGAGTTGGCTCAGGAGCATGTACCTGAAACGGAGGAATATGGAATTTCTTCCTTTGTATTTACTACCCAGCGACCTTTTCATCCGCAACGCTGGTATGATTATCTGAATATTACTTATCCGCATAATCTGATTCGTGCTAAAGGTCTGTTCTGGATGGCTTCGCGTCCGGATGAGGCTATAAGTTTTAGTCAGGCCGGAGGAAGCCTTCGGTTGGAAGGAGCCGGCGTCTGGTGGTGTTCTATTCCTGAATCAGAACGTCGACACTACCCTGATTTCAGGGAGTATGAAGCCGAAATGACAAAAAGATGGCATCCTGAATGGGAGGACAGAAAAACAGAACTTGTATTTATCGGACAGGATCTCAATAAGGAAGTCTGTGTAGCACAACTGGAAGAGTGTCTGTTAACGGATGAAGAGGCTGAAAGATGGAAATACAATGAATGGGTGGACAACTTCCCTAAGCATTTATAGTCAATTGTTTGTTTTGGCCGCTGTCTGTTGCTTTTTAAGTGATGGCAGCGGTTTTTTATTTAATATCAGCCATCTTCATACGAAAGAAGATGGCTGATATTCTGAATCCGTCTTACACACGCGGAAGTTTGTATCCGTTGTGATATTCTTTTTCCAGATATAGTTTATTGATCTTACTGTCTGTGAAGCTATTGGTATTCTTGTTCCACATGAGTTTTTCTCCGCTGCGGTAGGATATATTTCCCATCTGGGCAACGGTGGCTACATGAGATCCTGCCTGAATAGAACATTTTAAGTCTTCCATTTTCCGGCTTTTAATAACATCTATAAAGTTTTGCATATGGTTTTGAAGACCATTATCAGATGCCGCTGTGAATGGGACTACAACTTTATTCTGACTCTTTTTCTCTTCTATGACTTCCCATCCGCCACGGTTGAGAATCAATGTACCATTGTTGCCGATATAGGCTATACCATGATCCCTGTTATACGAACCGTTTTCTACTCCCATCGCTGAATCCCAAACAAGATTGAATTTATCAAATTCGTATAGTGTCGTCAGGGTATCCGGAGTTTCTTCGTATAGATCCGGATAAGCAAAACGTCCACCCAAACCGACTATAGATTTAGGTAATTCTGCTCTCATGCCTAGTAAGGCATAGTCCAGCAGATGTACGCCCCAGTCTGTCATAAGTCCTCCGGCATAATCCCAAAACCAACGAAAATTGTAATGGAATCTGCTGGCATTAAAGGGAACAAGAGGAGCAGGGCCCAACCATTGCTTATAATCTACACCAGCAGGTGCAGCACTGTTTGGTACTACAGCGCCTGGTTTCTTTCCTCCCTGATAGCACCAGGTCTTTACGGTTCGGATATTTCCCAGTTTTCCTGTATGTATAAATTCAACGGCATCTTTGAAATGCTTTTGACTACGTTGCCATTGTCCAACCTGTACAACTTTGTTATATCTTGTCTGAGCGGCGGCCATACGATTACATTCTACAATAGAGTTTCCTACCGGTTTTTCTACATAGACATCTTTTCCTGCTTCACAGGCATGGATCATTTGTAAAGCATGCCAGTGGTCAGGAGTACCTATAATGACGGCATCTATATCTTTGTTGTCCAGTAATGCACGATAATCGCCATATGTTTTTACTTTATTTGTATCTATATTCTGCTTACTCAGGTCTGCCAGGCGGCTGTCAATAACATTTTTATCTACATCGCAGATACCAATGAGGTTGACTCCGGGTATTTTCAGGGCAGCGTTTACATTGGACCAGCCCATACCTTTGGCACCTATAACTGCAATATTAACCTGTTCATTTGCCATGACGCCACTATTGAAAATGGCATACGTCGAATTTGGCAGGGAAGAGGCTAATAATCCACTTCCAGCAAGCAGAGACGTCTTTTTGAGAAATTGTCTTCGGGTATCCATCTTTTGAGTTGCTTAATAATGCTGTTGATTAGTTTTAGGATCATAATTTTACTTGCTGCTACTATAAAAGTGCTGCGCAATATGATGATATTTTTTTAATTAAAATATACATAACAGTATACATTATCCGACGCTATCACATTTTTTTACACGCGCGGAAGTTTGTATCCATTGTGATATTCTTTTTCCAGATATAGTTTATTGATCTTACTGTCTGTGAAGCTATTGTTATTCTTGTTCCACATGAGTTTTTCTCCGCTGCGGTAGGATATATTTCCCATCTGGGCAACGGTGGCTACATGAGAGCCGGCCTGTATAGAACATTTTAAGTCTTCCATTTTCCGGCTTTTAATAACATCTATAAAATTTTGCATATGGTTTTGAAGACCGTTATCGGATGCTGCTGTGAATGGCACCACCACTTTATTCTGGCTCTTTTTCTCTTCTATGACTTCCCATCCGCCACGGTTGAGAATCAATGTACCATTGTTGCCGATATAGGCTATACCATGATCCCTGTTATACGAACCATTATCAATACCCATAGCCGAATCCCATACCATATTGAATTTATCAAATTCGTATAATGTCGTCAGGGTATCCGGAGTTTCTTCGTATAGATCCGGATAAGCAAAACGTCCACCCAAACCGACTATAGATTTAGGTAATTCGGCTTTCATGCCCAGTAAGGCATAATCAAGAAGATGTACGCCCCAGTCTGTCATCAGACCGCCTGCATAATCCCAAAACCAGCGAAAATTGAAATGAAATCTACTGGAATTAAAAGGAACAAGCGGAGCGGGTCCTAACCATTGTTTATAATCAACTCCTGTCGGTACGGCGCTATTCGGCACTACGGGGCCCGGTTTCATCCATCCCTGATAGCACCATACTTTTACAGTCCGTATATTTCCCAATTGTCCGGTATTTATAAAGTCTACAGCATCTTTGAAATGCTTCTGGCTGCGTTGCCATTGTCCGGCCTGTACAACTTTATTGTATCGCGTCTGTGCTGCTACCATGCGATTACATTCGACAATAGAATTTCCTACCGGTTTCTCTACATAGACATCTTTTCCTGCTTCACAGGCATGGATCATCTGTAAAGCGTGCCAGTGATCAGGAGTGCCTATAATGACGGCATCTACGTCTTTATTATCCAGTAAGGCACGATAGTCACCATATGTTTTAATCTTATTTGTATCTATATTCTTTTTATTCAGTTCAGCTAACCTATTATCAATTACGTTTTTATCCACGTCGCAAATTCCAATGAGGTTGACACCCGGTATTTTCATGGCAGCGTTTACATTGGACCAGCCCATCCCTTTAGCGCCGATGACTGCAATATTAACCTGTTCATTTGGCATGACGCTATTGTTGAACATTGCAAATACAGAATTCGGTAAGGAAGAGGCCAGCAATCCACTTCCTGCCAGTAAGGAGGTTTTTTTGAGAAATTGTCTTCGGGTATTCATATATTATGGTTTTTTATGTTGAGGTTAGCATTAAAAATCAGTCCATTTCAGATCAGACTGTGCTGAGGCTATTACTGTTTCTATAAATTTCATTCCACGAACGCCGTCCTCTGCCGTAGGAAAATCCAATTGATCTTCCGAAGCTTTTGTTCCGTTTACAGATGCCAAAATTGTATGTGCAAAGTTGTTGTAAATATTTGCGAATGCTTCTATATATCCTTCAGGATGACCAGCCGGCAGTCGGGTGTTGTGTTTTGTGACAGGATGCAGGTAGGATTGTCCGGTGCGGAATATCTGCGCCGGAGCATCGAGCCATTTGAGCAGCAGCGTATTAGGTTCCTGCTGGTTCCATTCCAGACCGGCTTTTTCGCCATAAATCCTGATTTTCAGTGCATTTTCTTCTCCTGCTGCAACCTGTGAAGCTGAAAGTACGCCGCTGGCTCCATTATCAAAACGCAGTAGTATATTACCATCATCTTCTAACCTCCTTCCTTGGACAAAGGTCTGCAAGTCAGCACATATCTTTTGTATTTTCAAACCGGATATATATTCAGCCAAATGTGCGGCGTGCGTCCCTATGTCACCCATACAGCCGCTTTTTCCGCTTTTTTGGGGATCAGTACGCCAGGCTGCAAGTGCGACATCCGTTTCGATCATTGTACTCAGCCAGCCCTGAGGATATTCCACCATTATTTTTCGGATTTGTCCCAGTTTATTCTCTTTAACAAGTTGTCTTGCCTGTTTGACCATAGGATAAGCGGAATAGGTATGCGTAAGGCATAACAAAAGTCCTGTTTCTGCCACTTTTAACTGAAGCTGCCGGGCTTCCTCCAATGTGAGTGTCATAGGTTTTTCAAGAACAACATGAAATCCGTGATCAAGCGCCATCATAGCCGGTTCAAAGTGGGCAAAATTCGGGGTGACAATACTTACGAAATGTATTCGTTTGTCTGCCGGTAACTGGCTTTCCTGCGCTATCATTTCCTGATAGCCCGTATAGATCCGGTCTTGCGGCAGGTATAATAGTTCTCCGGATTCCCGTGCCATATGCGGATCTGCGCTTAATGCTCCGCAACAGAGTTCGATATGACCATCCATACCTGCAGCCATACGGTGAACAGCTCCGATAAAAGCATTTTTACCGCCACCAATCATGCCCATTCTTATTTTTGTACTATTCATAGTGCTCAGTTTTTTCGGAGGGATATGTGTGATTTATAATCCTAATAGTTTTCTGTTCAGGTCGTTGTTGGTGTCTACTGAAGCGAAATTATCAAATGCTTTGTCGGTGACCCGGATAATATAGTCTTTTATAAAAACGGCTCCTTCTCTTGCTCCGTCTTCAGGATGTTTAAATGCACATTCCCATTCCAGAACTGCCCAACCCTGAAAGTTGTATTGCGTGAGTTTCGTAAAAACAGCTTTAAAATCGACTTGTCCGTCTCCAACAGATCTGAATCTACCAGCTCTGGATTGCCAGTTTTGATATCCTCCGTATACACCCTGACGCCCTGACGGTGTAAATTCAGCATCTTTTACATGAAACATTTTGATTCGATCGTGGTAGATATCAATGAATTGAAGATAATCCAGACACTGAAGAACAAAATGAGAGGGGTCATATAGAATATTTGCACGATTGTGATAGTTTACTTTTTGAAGGAACATATCAAACGTGACACCGTCATGGAGATCTTCTCCCGGATGCAGTTCGTAACATAGATCCACGTCGTACCGCTCACCTTCATCGAGGATGGGCAACCATAGTCTGGCAAGCTCAGCAAATCCAGTCTCAATTAAGTTTTCAGGACGTTGTGGCCATGGATATACAAATGGCCATAACAAGGCTCCGCTGAATGTTGCCAATGCTTTAAGGCCAAGATTATGAGAGGCTTTGACAGCATATTTGAGTTGTTGTACAGCCCACTGTTGCCGAGCCTTTGGGTTGCCGTGCAGATCTTTTGGAGCAAAAGCATCAAACAGATCATCGAAAGCAGGATTGACGGCGACCAACTGTCCCTGAAGATGCGTAGACAATTCTGTGATTTCCAGACCATAAGATTGTACTTTTGCTTTCAGCTGAGAGGCATAGTTTTTATCATTTGCAGCTTGTTCCAGATCAATAAAGCGGGTATCTAAGGTAGGCAGTTGTATTCCTTTATATCCCAGATCTGAAGCCCATTGGCAGATATCTTCTAATGTATTAAACGGTGCTTCATCACCAATAAATTGTGCAAGAAAAATTGCAGGACCTTTAATAGTTATCATAGTTTATTACGTTTTGTAAATGACTTATGTTAAAGTTGTTAGAAAATTATATTTCCCGATCAGAACATAAGTCAGATCATATTCTTATGAATAATATTATAATTTGGTTATTCTGTATAACGTGCTTGTCTTATACAATTTTACGAAAAAAAACAACCGGTTGCAATAAAATGAAAAAAAAATCTTACACTTGTCTTGTAGAAATACAAAATGGTATCAATAACAAAATTTTAGAAATATATTTTCCCTGGACTGGAGCTTATGAAGCAATAACATAAAGTTAAGTGTATTGCTGGTTTAAAAGATTAAGTTATTCAGGAGCTAAATAACCCGCACTTGCTAAAATTGACAAGGGTCTGAAAGCTGAAAAAAGTTTGTTATTAAGTGATTTCACACAACTAATAACCAAATAAACCAAATAAGAGAGAAATGGCAAATAATGTGTATGATGCTATTGTCATCGGATCAGGGATCACAGGTGGCTGGGCAGCAAAAGAACTGACAGAGAAAGGGTTGAAAACCATAATGTTAGAGCGGGGCCGTAATATCGAGCATGTCAAGGATTATCCGTCACCGAATAAAGATCCCTGGGATTTTGCACATAGAGGTAAATTGCCTCTCGATGCCGCCAAAAATTACCTGCCTTTTGGAGTTAAAAATCAATGGATTAATGAGACAAATGTTGATTTCTGGACTAAAGAAACAGAAAGTCCTTATAAAGAAATTAAGCCCTTCAACTGGTTCAGAGGATATCAGGTAGGAGGGCGTTCATTAATTTGGGGACGACAAAGTTATCGTCTTTCTGATCTGGATTTTGAAGCGAATGCTAAAGACGGATATGGTATAGACTGGCCTGTCCGTTATAAAGATATAGCTCCCTGGTACAGTTATGTAGAAAAGTTTGCTGGTATTTCAGGTAATAAGGACGGCCTGTCTGTATTACCGGATGGAGAATATATGCCTCCTATGGAGATGAACTTTGTCGAAAAGGATCTTGCTGAACGGTTAAAGCAAAAATACAACAGCAAAAGACATTTTATAATAGGAAGAGTTGCAAATATTACAGTTCCACATCATGGTCGGGTGAATTGTCAGTATCAGAACAAGTGCTGGCAGGGATGCAATTTTGGTGCTTATTTCAGCACGCAGTCTTCTACTTTACCTGCAGCGGTGAAGACCGGAAATCTGACACTGAGACCTTTCTCTATTGTGAAAAATATCCTTTATGATAAGGATACAAAAAAAGCCAAAGGGGTAGAGATACTGGATGCCGAGACAAATAAGACCTACGAGTATTTTGCTAAGATTGTTTTTGTATGTGCTTCAGCACTTAACTCCACCTGGGTATTGATGAATTCGGCTACTGACATTTGGGAGGGAGGATTAGGTAGCAGTAGCGGAGAGCTGGGGCATAATCTGATGGATCATATGCTAAACAGCGGTGCCGGAGGACGTGTAGAAGGGTTTGAAGATAAATATATCTTCGGCAGACGGGCTAATGGCTTGTACGTTCCCCGGTTTGCAAATATAGAAGGAGATACTAAAAAGCGGGATTACATTCGCGGATTTGGCTATCAGGGAGGAGCCTCCCGGGATCGTTGGTATGGAGAGGTGGATGGAATGAGTGTCGGCGGAGCCTGGAAAGATGCGATAGCAGAACCCGGATCGTGGTACATAGGATTTACTGCATTTGGAGAAATCCTTCCTTATCATGAGAATAAAATCTTACTGGACAAAACTATAAAAGATAAATGGGGGCTTCCGGTACTGGCTATGGATGCAGAAATCAAAGAAAATGAGAAAAAAATACGTCAGGATGCTGGTGAAGAAATGAAGCAAATGCTGGAGTCTATTGGTGTAAAGGATGTGTCGACCTATGATAGGGGATTTAGTATGGGGCAAGGGATACATGAAATGGGGACAGCAAGAATGGGGCACGATCCGCGCACATCTGTACTTAATAAGCATAATCAGGTATGGGACGCCAGAAACGTATTTGTGACAGACGGGGCTTTTATGACTTCTGCTTCCTGTGTCAATCCATCCCTTACTTATATGGCTTTTACAGCGCGGGCAGTAGATTTTGCAGTGAGTGAATTAAAAAAAGGGAATCTTTAAATATTTATTTTAAAAACAATGAATAGAAGAGACGCAATACAACGGGTAGCCTTACTGATGGGAGGTACTATAGTGGGGGCAAACCTTTTTCTGGAAGGTTGCAAGAGACCGGCATCATCGGATATTAAACGGCTTTTTGAAGATGAATCTGTTGGTTTTATCGGAGATCTGGCAGAAGCTATTCTGCCAAGAACAAAAACTCCAGGAGCTAAAGAAGCTGGCGTAGGGGAGATGATCCCGGTAATTGTAAGAGATTGTTATACAACTGATGAACAAAAGATTTTCCTGGAAGGTCTTGCTATGATTGATTCCAGAGCTAAAAAAGAGCTGGGGCATGAGTTTCAGAAGCTGGATAATAAAGATCAGACCTCATTTGTCAATATGCTGGATAAGGAATCGAAAGAGTATGAGGGCAACAGAACAGAGAAAGACCCGCCTCATTTTTTTACCCTGTTTAAGCAACTGACTTTGCTTACTTTTTTTAGTTCAAAGTTAGGTGCTACCGAAGTACTTCGGTATGTGAAAATTCCGGGAAAATACGATGGAAACTATCCATACAAGGAAGGTGACCGGGCATGGGCAACCTGACCGGAATAGTTTGTTAAACTATAAAAATGCGCCTCAACTGAGGTGCATTTTTATTTCTAATTAAATCTTGGTTTTTCTGCTGGTCTCAAAATAATTCTGCATTGGTAACTATGGTTAGCATATATTGTTTTTTAGATAGATTTTATACTTCTTTTTTCATGGTGTAACTTGTATTATTAAATAATTAATGGTTATTTTAAACCTTTAAAATTCAAGATCGTCACTTCGTATCAAAAAAATCGGTCTTTTAAACTATGAACACATACATGATTCTAATTGTTGATGACAAATCAGAAAATATCTATTCTTTAAAACGATTATTAGAATCCAAGGATTTTTTAGTAGATACAGCATTATCCGGAGAAGAAGCGCTAAAAAAAGTATTAAAAAATAATTACGCCCTTATAATTCTGGATGTTCAGATGCCAGGAATAGATGGCTTTGAAGTAGCAGAAACACTTTCAGGTTTCAGCAAAACAAAGGAGATCCCCATAATATTTCTTTCCGCAGTCAATACCGATAAAAAATTTATCACAAAGGGTTATGAATCAGGAGGTATAGACTATGTAACTAAACCTGTAGATCCCGACATTCTGCTATTAAAGGTCAAAACATTTTATCGGTTATATGAGCAGACCCTTGCCCTCAATGAAACGCAACAGGCACTTATTTCTGAAATCGAAACCAGAAAGAAGGCCGAAATGAAATTGAAAGAGCGGGTGGATCATTTGCATTTTACATTAGAATCTCTGCCCCAGATCGCTTTTACCGCTAATGCAGAAGGTCAGATTGAATTTGTTAATGAAAAGTGGTTTAAATATTCCCTTTCATCTGAAATTTTCCCAAAAACACATCCCGATGACAAAAATATCCGGGATGAATGGTTGTTGGCTATGGCCACCGGGAATTCGTTGGAACTTGAAGTAAGAATTAAGGAGATTGATGCAGATATTTTCAGATTTCATTTGTTACGGATCATACCAATCAGAGAGCAGGAGATCGTTGTAAAATGGGTAGGTACTTTTACAGATATAGATGATCAGAAACAAATAGAGAAAAAGAAAGATGAATTTCTGAGTATCGCCAGTCATGAACTGAAGACACCTCTGACAAGTATCAAGGCTTATATTCAGCTGTTAGAAAGAACCCTGAATGCCGAGCAGAATAGCGCTACAAGTAAATACCTGAGTACTGTACAGAATCAGGTCTCTAAATTAAATAGTCTAATAGCAGATTTACTCGATATTTCTAAAATAGATAATGGTAAGCTCAAGATGAATAAGAAACTGTTCAACTTTGAAAATCTGCTGAGCAATGTCGTGGATACTATATATCACACACACGAAAACAGCAATATCAGGATCGAACGGGAAGGTGATGTGATTGATCAGCCTGTACTTGGAGATGAAATAAGAATCGAACAGGTATTGATTAATTACCTGACAAATGCTATTAAATACTCACCTGATTCCAAAAGAGTCATTATCAGAACAGAACAGGAAAATACACAAATAAAAGTCGATGTTACCGATTTCGGAATAGGTATTCCGGAGCACAAGCAAAAAAATATTTTCAATAAATTCTATCGTGTCGAAGAATCCTCGCTGAAGTTTCAGGGGCTTGGAATAGGCCTTTACATCTGTTCGGAAATTATCCGGCAGCATAACGGAACGTTTGGTATACAGAGTCAAACAGGACAGGGATCAACATTTTATTTTACTATACCTTTAAACTAGACAGCACATGCCTGGCAAATTTATACGCAGCCTTCAGATAGGCTTTGGAGTTTCATTAGTGATATTGTTGGCGAGTTCCACCGCTTCCTATCTCAGTATAAAGGAACAACTCAATAACAGAAAAAAAGTTGATCACACCCGCCAGGTGATCAGTGGAGTAAATAAAATTCTTGTCGATCTGCAAAATGCGGAAACTGGACAGCGCGGATTTCAGCTTACAGGCAAAGAGAGTTTTCTGGAACCATATATCAAGAGTACCGAATCTTTACCGGAGGCCTTAAAAACTGTCCGCGAACTCACATTGGACAATCCGATTCAAACCCGCCGTTCGGACAGCCTCGAATCCTTAGTCAATTCCAGAATCAGTATTCTCAAAAATCTGGTGGATATCAAAAGAAAAGGTGGAGATATTACAATTGCACAGTTAGAGGATGGTAAACGTTACATGGATAGCTGCCGGAATATTATTGCCGGTTTTACCGATGAAGAGGAGATGCTCTTAAATAAAAGATCGTTAGCTCTAGATGCATCTTCTCAATACACTTCATTTTTTATTATTATAGCAGCTGTAGCTTCTCTGATTATCACTTCAGTATTCTACAAGAAAATAAGAGAAGATTATTATAAAAGAGAACAGTTACAGTCTTCTTTAAAGAAAAAGGATGAAGAGATAAGCCGTAGATTAAATGTTATTCAAAAAATCGCGAATAATATTGCTCATGGAGACTATACTATAAGAATCGATGATACGGAAGAGGATGATCTCGGAAGTCTGGCAGGATCCCTGAACGATATGACAGACGCTTTAAAGTCTTCTTTTGATAAACTGAATAACAACGACTGGCGTCAGACAGGATTAGCGCGGTTGAATGAAATACTTGTAGGTAACAAAACGCAGGAAGTATTGGCTGAAGATTCTCTTTCGCATCTGACTAATTATGGAGACTGTGTTAACGGAGCATTTTATCTTCTGGAGAATGATCTTATCAGATTGCAAAGTGCCTATGCACTGGAAGACAGAATGATAAAAACACTGGAAATCGGTGAAGGGATGGTAGGACAGGTGGTGAAAGATGGTAAGGAAAAACTGATTGAAGGGATTCAGGCCGAAGATTATGTTGTTAGTTTTTCAAACGGTAAATTGAAGGTCAATCATATTTTGCTGTTACCGGTTATTCTTAACGGTATGTGCATAGGTGTTATCGAATTGGGATCTGCACATAAATTTGATGCGTTAAAGATTGGCTTTTTTAAGGAAGCATCTTCCACTATTTCGCTAGCTCTTGCTGCAGCCAAAAGCAGAAAACAAGTACAGACACTCCTGGAAGAAACGCAGGCACAGGCAGAAGAATTGCAGGCGCAACATTCTGAACTGGAAAATCTGAATACCGAACTGGAGGCGCAAACACAAAAACTTCAGGCTTCGGAAGAGGAACTGAGAGTGCAACAGGAAGAACTTTTACAATCCAATCAGGAGCTGGAAGAACGTTCCAAACTATTGGAAGAAAAAAATCATCTTATTGCAGAGCGTAATTTGGAAATTCAGGAAAAAGCAGAAGAACTAGCATTGAGTACAAAATACAAGTCTGAGTTTCTGGCCAATATGTCTCATGAGTTAAGAACTCCTTTAAATTCGATTTTGCTGCTGTCAAGATTGCTATCTGAAAACACAGACGACAATCTGAATGAGGACCAGATCGAATCAGCAAAGGTTATACAAAGTTCGGGTACGAGCTTACTGAGCCTTATTGATGAGATATTGGATCTGTCGAAGATCGAAGCTGGCAAAATGGAACTGGAGTACCAGCATGTCAAACTATCGGATGTAACACAAGAACTTAACAGCCTGTTTGCTCCTATAGTAAAGGAAAAAGCTCTTGATCTGAATATTGTGGTTCAACCGGACCTGGATTCTACAATTGAAACCGATAGACTGCGACTGGATCAGGTACTGCGGAATCTGCTTTCAAATGCGATAAAGTTTACGTCCAAAGGAAGTATAACACTGACTATAACGGAGGAACAAAGCAACAGGAATAATATTGTATTTGCTGTAAAGGATACCGGAATAGGTATCGCTGAGGAAAAACAAAAAATCATCTTTGAAGCTTTTCAGCAGGCTGATGGTTCCACCCGAAGAAAATTCGGAGGTACCGGACTCGGATTGTCTATCAGTCGTGAAATAGCCCGTCTTCTTGGGGGAGAGA
The DNA here is from genome assembly GCF_000143765.1 of Sphingobacterium spiritivorum ATCC 33861. Lineage (GTDB taxonomy): Bacteria > Bacteroidota > Bacteroidia > Sphingobacteriales > Sphingobacteriaceae > Sphingobacterium > Sphingobacterium spiritivorum. The sequence goes on from NZ_GL379770.1 coordinate 1,238,909, forward strand.
TCCGATTGCAGAGTAAAGAAAATGAGGGCAGTATATTCAGCCTGATTATTCCCAAATCAAAACAGACCACTGCTATCAGCCCTTCTACGGACGAGTTGATGGCTATTATATCTTCTGATGTGGAGGAGGTCAATGCGCTGGTGGCAGAGGAAGCCAGTTCATATGTCGTTCTGGATATACCCGCGGAAGTAGAAGACGATCGGAATAATATTACGGAGCATGACAAAGTAATCCTGATTGTGGAGGATGATACCAACTTTGCTAAAGCCCTGTTGAAATATACACGGCAACAAAACTATAAAGGCATAGTCGTCGTAAGAGGAGATATTGCAGCCGAATTTGCCGAAAAGTATAAGCCTCTGGCTATTCTGCTGGATATACAGCTTCCTGTAAAAGATGGATGGCAGGTCATGGACGAATTGAAAAATAATCCGGCAACACGGCCTATTCCTGTGCATATGATGTCCTCTCTGAAAATGAAAAAGGAGAGTTTACTTAAAGGGGCTATAGATTTTATTAACAAACCGATTGCAATGGAGCAGATCGGAGGAATGTTTAAGAAAATCGAAGAGGCATTGACACGCTATCCTAAAAAAGTGCTGATCGTAGAAGAAAACCCTAAGCATGCAACTGCTTTGTCTTATTTCCTTAGCAACTTCAATATTGCTTCAGAGATCAAAAGCAATGTGAAAGACAGTGTGGAAGCATTGACTTCTGATGCGGTGAATTGTGTAATTCTGGATATGGGAATTCCGGATAAGACGGGTTATGAGACACTGGAAGCGATCAAGAAGAACGAGGGATTGGAAAATTTACCTATCATTATTTTCACCGGTAAAAATCTCTCCAAAGCTGAAGAGACGAAGATCAAGCAATATGCAGACTCTATAGTGATCAAGACTGCACATTCTTATCAGCGTATCCTGGATGAGGTAGGATTATTTCTGCATCTGGTGGAAGAAAAGAATGCAGATCAGGGACAAAAGAAAACTAATAAATTGGGGTCTTTAAATGAAGTGCTGAGTAATAAAAAGGTATTGATTGCAGATGATGATGTCCGTAATATCTTTTCGCTCAGTAAAGCCTTAGAGAAGTACCAGATGAAAGTAATTTCTGCAATAGATGGAAAGGAAGCCATTCAGCAGTTAAAAAATAATCCTGATATTTCTATTGTCCTCATGGATATGATGATGCCTGAAATGGACGGATATGAAACAATCAGGCTGATAAGACAGTCACCACAATATGCAAAACTGCCTATTATGGCAGTGACTGCTAAAGCAATGACCGGTGACCGCGAAAAATGTATTATTGCAGGTGCATCGGATTATATATCAAAACCGGTGGATACAGATCAGTTGCTCTCTTTGCTAAGGGTATGGTTATATGAAAATTAATATTGTCAAGATAAGATTATGGAAAAGGACAAATTAATATTGATCATTGATGATGATAGCAGAAATATCTTTGCCTTAAGTCTGACATTGAAGTCAAAGGGATACCGTACTGTATCCAGTCTGACGGCAGCTGAAGGAATCTCATTACTGAAAGAAAATAAAAATATAGGAGTGGTATTGCTGGATATGATGATGCCTGAAATGGATGGTTACGAAGCGATGAGGATCATCCGTGAATCCGGGCAATGTCAGGATATCCCTGTTATTGCGGTCACAGCGCAGGCCATGGACGGAGATCGGGAAAAGTGTATAGAAGCAGGAGCCTGGGACTATATCTCCAAACCTATAGATGTAGATAAGTTGCTGGCGGTTATTGGAAAAGTGAACTAGATGTTAGAGCCGAATATTATAAAGAATGATGAGCTCGAAATGCTGCTTGCAGATGTATCTGCATTATATGGTTATGATTTTACGCAATACAGCCGGGCATCTCTCAAAAGGAGAATAAACCGCATCTGTCTTATTGATAAGTTTACGAGTTTTGCAGAGCTTCGGTATAAAGTGCTCAATCACCCGGAATATCTACAGCGGTTTATCGAAGAGATAACGGTGAATGTTACGGAGATGTTTCGGGATCCCTCTTTTTATAAAGCCCTGCGTGAAAATGTATTTCCACAGTTAGGAACATATCCGTTTATCCGTATCTGGCTGGCAGGGTGTTCTACCGGAGAAGAAGTATATTCGATGGCTATTATGCTGAAAGAAGCAAATCTGTATCACCGATCATTGCTGTATGCTACAGATATCAATCCCGGAGTACTGGAAAAGGCCAGAAAAGGGATTTTTCCTATAAGCCAGATGAAACAATATTCCGAAAATTATATCTTATCCGGCGGGAAATCAGATTTTTCAACATATTACACGGCCAATTATGATGTGGTCAAATTCAATGAAGATCTGAAAGAAAAAATGATATTTTCTACACACAATCTGGTTTCGGATAGTTCTTTCAATGAGTTTCAGTTGGTCATCTGCAGGAATGTTCTGATTTATTTTGATAAGGAATTGCAAAATAAAGTATTCAGGTTGTTTGATGACAGCCTGGACAGTCTTGGTTTTCTGGCGCTTGGATCAAAGGAGACATTACGTTTCTCTGCTCTGGAAAGTCGCTATAAGCAGCTGGATGCAGAAAAAATATGGAGAAAAAGTAAGTAGAAAGGAATGTTGAAACAAACAGATATATTTCTGATCGGCGGATCTGCCGGAAGTCTGAAAGTGATACTGGAAGTATTGCCCGGACTCCGCAAAGGTCTTTCATTTCCAATTGTTATTATCCTCCATCGTAAACCTTACCCTGATTCTATACTTAATGCATTGCTATCCAGTTATACGGACGTACAAGTGTATGAAGTGGAAGATAAGATGACTCTTGAAAACGGATGTATTTATGTCGTACCTCCGGACTATCATCTGCTTTTTGAAAATAAAACTCTAGTGTCTCTGGATTCTTCTGAAAAAATGAATTATTCCCGGCCTTCTATAGATGTTACATTCCAGTCTGCAGCTGAAGTATTTGAAGAAAATACGGTAGCTTTACTGCTTTCGGGTGCAAATGCTGACGGAGTAGAAGGATTGGACTGTATAAAGCATAATAATGGCATAATACTTGTGCAGGATCCTCAAACAGCAGAGGTGGATTATATGCCCAGACAGGCAGTATCGCGTGTTCAGGTTGATTATTTGCTCCGGCCGGAAGAATTAGCCGTATTTATAAACCAATTAAGCGTTTAGTATCCAATACATCTACTGTACAAATTAACATATACCTCACTACAATACATACTTATGAACGACAAGACCGTACTGCTTTTTGATGATGATATCAATATATTGGAAGTATGTTCCATTATCCTGGCAGAAGCAGGTTACAAAGTAGAGATTTCTCAGACTTCACATGATATCATAGAGAAAGCTGCTGAAGTAAACCCCGATGTTATTTTGATGGACAACTGGATTCCGGATATCGGAGGTATTAAGGCTACACAATTGCTAAAGGCACATCCGGATTTTAATCATATCCCGGTTATTTATGTTTCTGCAAATAATGATATTCATGTGCTAGCAGAGACGGCAGGTGCAGATGCCTATCTGGCAAAACCATTTGACCTTGCTGACCTCGAAAATATTGTGGAACAGGTGCTGACAGAAGCGGGCAGCAAGTAAATCATAAATACTTAAGCAACACTTTCAGATCATTCAAATATCCTTAAGTGCAGATAATAATTATAAAAGGCAGATCTTTTCTGCCTTTTGTCGTTTTGGTAAGCTGGATTTTGCACCAAGTTTGTTACCAAATCAGATCTTTCTTCCATCCGGTTTGTATTCCAATATATAAAAATTACATTAGCAACTGATAAATCCGTTACCGGATAATACGCTATGAAACCTAAACTTATTTTTTTATTACTTTTTACCGTTTGCTTTTATTACAAGGCCGGAGCACAGTCAGGAGATATTTTCCGGACCATACTGCAGCGGGTTCATGATGAACAGATCCGCACTGTAAACGATATCAACGCACTGGACAAGCAGGTCAAGAATAATCTGGCGACACTCAATCATGACAATGGCAAGTGGGAAGAGTTTGACTATGCAGATCATAAACGGATCAATGTAAACTGGATGCCGGTACTGGAGCGGATACGAAGTATGACATTAGCATATTCACATCCGGGCAGCAGCTATTACAGAAATAAGCGTCTGTGGCAAGCTGTCAATAAAAGTTTAGCGTACTTTACTAATCATAACCCTTTGCCGTATTGTGACAACTGGTATCAGCAAGGTATTACACGTCCACAATCTCTGTCATTGAGCCTTATTAATATGAAATTTGGAGCTAAAGCATTGGATAGAGCTGTTGAAAAAAGTACGATTGCAGCTATATGTAAGGATACATCCCTCACAAGCAATGGTCGTAATAATCCTATGCATAAGTTTAATTTCGGTGCGAATAAAGCACAGATCGCTATGGGGTGGATATACCTGGGAGCATTGTTGCGTGATAAAGCGATATTGGAAACAGGTGTGCGGGAGACATATGCACCTATACAATATACAGAAGGTGAGGGGATGCAGTATGATCTTTCCTATGATATGCACTACGGATATCTGTATAACGGGGCTTACGGTACAGAATTTATGCATAGCGTTATCAAGTCAGCGGGTTACACTGCTGATACCGAATATGCATTGAAGGGAGAAAAGTTAGTTTTGTTCCGCAAGTTTATTCTGGAATCTATATTTGGATTGATCCGGGGCAAATGGATTGACTGGAATGTGCTGGGGAGAGGTATCTCGCGTATTGGAGCTACACAGAGGGACTATTCGTCTGATTTGCTGCGATTGGAAAAGATTGATCCCGAAGGAAAGGAACAGTATGAGATGATACGTAAAAAAATGAGTGGTGAAGAAGATGTTTCTTTTGGCCTGATACCCCGTCATAAACATTACTGGAATACAGATTATACCATACATAGCCGACCTTCTTATTTTCTGTCTATACACGCTGTATCCGGCAGAAACTATGCACAGGAGATCGGGAATCAGGAGAATATAAAAGGATTCTGGGGAGCTTCAGGAACAGTAAATCTGCAGGTGGACGGACCTGAATATTACAATATATTCCCGCTCTGGCAGTGGACAAAATTACCTGGAACAACCTTACCGGATACCTTGCCGATTCCTGTAAACAAGGCTCCGGGTGAGGGTGACAGAAAAGGTACGGATGCTTTTTCGGGCGGAGTTTCGGATGGGCTGTACGGAGCTACTGCATATGTCGTAAACAATGATTTACATACATCTGCAAAAAAAGCTTGGTTTATGTTTGATGAGGAGATCGTGTGCCTGGGAGCCGGCATCAGTTCCACATTACCTTATGCTGTCCATACAACTCTTAATCAGACCTTATATAATGAAAAGGATTTTTTTATATGTGCGGATCATAAGATACGCCCGTTTGGCATGGATAATCATTTCAATTCCGTAAATCATATCAACTGGATTCTGCATAATCGGGTGGGGTACACGTTTCCACGGGCAGGTGATATAAACCTGTCGGTTGAAAACAGAAAGAGCCATTGGAGTGAAATCAGGCATACAGGAGAGAAGGCAAATAAAAAGATCGAAGACAAGGATATATTTCAGTTGACGCTGGCGCATGGTGTGCGTCCGGATAATGCAACTTATGCTTATATAATGGTGCCGGGAATCAACGGAGCTAGAGAAATGGAAGATTATCTGTTACAGGATAATATTTCCATTCTGGCTAATAGCGATACCATGCAGGCAGTCTTGCATAAGGGGTTGCATATCTGGCAGATTGTATTGTATAAAGCTAATGAAACTTTTATAGATGACCAGCTGAAATTATGGTCAGATATTCCTGCTATAGTAATGCTTAAAAAACTGGATAACGGCCACTATCAGATTTCTGTGTCGGATCCGACACAACACCATAAGAGGCTCAATATCAGTGTGCAGTTGCCCGAGGCATCCTCCCCAATCCGGATAGAATTTGATCTTCCTCAAAAACCTTTTGCAGGTCAGACGGTTTCTAAGATAATAGATTAATATTTGCCTGTAGAGTCGGTAACGCAAAATTAATCTGTACCTCTTTCTGCATTTGCAAAATTAATGTAAATTAGAGGGAGGTAAATGGCGAATTTATCCATTTGTTTTAACACTGACGCTTACTTCATTACCACTATGATTGACAATACGTTTTCACTTACAAACAGGCAATTGTTAGATATTCTGATCTTATCAAAGGATGCTACGGCTATATATAGCAGTGAAGATCTGATTATCGAATTTGCAAATGATAGTATGCTGACGTTTTGGGGGAAGGACAGAAGTATAATAGGCATGGAACTTGGAGAGGTCGTTGCCGGCCTGAAAGAGCAAGGTTTTATAGATCTTCTGAAAAATGTATGGAACAGCGGAAATACTTACGAGGCTAAAGATGTACCGGCTAAACTGTTCAGAGACGGACATTTTCAAACCTATTATTTTGATTTTATTTATCGTGCCCTGTTAGATGAGACTGGCCGAACCTATGCTATTCTGCACACAGCTACAGAAGTAAGTGAACGTATAGCGGCCTGGAAACTGGTTCAAAGTCATGAGAAAATACAGCAACAGATTAATAAAGAGCTTAAAAATGTCAATAATGAATTTAAGCAGGCAAATAAGGAACTTAAACAAGCAAACAAAGAGCTAACGACCTTATCCAGAGAACATCGTGCCATCAATATAGAACTTAGTCAGTCAAATGAGTATTCCAGAAATGTAAATGAAAAACTCATCGAAATTAATAGCGAACTGTTACTATCTCAACGTCAGTTTGAACATTCAGAAATGATGCTGCGTCTGGCTATAGAGGCAGCAAATTTCGGTACATGGAGTGTAAATGTAGAAACGAGAGAGCTAGTGGCTTCAGTAAGGCTGAAAGAATTGTTTGGGTTTTATCCTGAACAGCAGGTATCCTTGAATGATTGTCTCGATCAGGTTACAGAAGAATACCGGGATTGGGTGACAGAATCTATTGAGACAGCTATAGCAGAAGGAAATGGCTATGATCTTTCCTATACTGTAAAAGGATTTCATGATCAGAAAATCCGTTGGCTGAGGGCTGTTGGCCGAATGATTGGCGATGTGAGTAGTGAAGGATTATTCTTTACAGGAGTAGTAATGGATATCAGTAAGCAGAAAAGTGAAGAACAGCTAAAAAATGACTTTATATCGATTGTGAGTCACGAACTCAAGACCCCGCTCACTTCGCTTATGGGGTATGTGCAGATTTTACAGTTGATATTAAAAGATCATGAAGACGAGCGTCTTACCGGTATTCTGGACCGATCCAAAAGCCAGGTCTCCAAGATGAACAGTATGATCAGCGGATTCTTAAATGTGTCGCGGTTTGAGGATGGAAATCTTTACCTTGAAAAACAATCTTTCGAGATAAACGATATGATCAGTGAGATTATATCAGATGTTTCCCTCACACACAGTGCACATCGCATTGAGTTTGAACCTACACAGTCGGTTGTACTGTATGCTGATCGTGATAAATTGGGCCAGGTAGTCAATAATCTGTTGAGTAATGCAATCAAGTATGCTCCTCACAGTAAAGAAATTTTTGTGAAATGCGCATTGAATTCCGGTAATCTGCTCGTGAGCGTAAAAGACAGAGGCCTTGGCATTCAGCAGGAAGAACTGGAGCGGTTGTTTACCCGATTTTACCGAATTGAGAATAAACAAACCAAAACTATTTCCGGATTTGGAATAGGATTATACCTGTGTGCCGAAATAATCAAACGTCACAATGGCAGGATCTGGGCTGAGAGTGAGGAGGGAAAAGGTTCTGTTTTTCACTTTACTATCCCGGTAGCCAGACCAGAATAATAGTTTATTAATCAAATGATAAGCTTAATTTTACTTTTGGCGTAGTTATTGAATTGCCTTAGTATCATGAGAAAAGTGAAACGAATTTTATTAGCAGATGACGATGCTGGAATTGTAGATTCCACAACTATGTTATTGGAAATGATGGGATACAATGTAGATTCCACATTAGACGGATCGATAGTTCCACAGGTGGTCACTTCTACCTCCAGTCCGGACCTGGTTATAATGGATATATGGATGGCTGGAATAGATGGCCGGGAAATCTGCAGAATCATAAAAAATGATCCGGTAACATCCAAAATACCGGTTTTGATGATTTCTGCAAGTAAGGATATTAAAGCTTCTGCGATAGAAAGCGGAGCTGATGCTTTTCTTGAAAAACCTTTTGAACTGCAGGAACTGATCGATACGATCGAGAAACTGGCCAATTAAATTTACCGCTAAAGTTAGAGGTCACTGTTTCGCATCCCTGATATTGTTTGTATGTTTGCATTATGAAGAAAATGTACAATGATGTGGTCGAATTATTACCTGAGATGATTCATTGCTTCAATAACCATTCCATGTTTGATATACTGGAAGAAGGTGATATTATATCCTTTATTCCTTTTGAGGATGAGGCTGTAGCTAAAGACTTTGTTGCACAAACTAATCAGATGCTGGCGGATTATTTTGAAGTTGATGATGAACTGTGTTATTCGGAAGACAGTTATCTGGATAATCATGATAATCCAGTTTTCTTTTGGAAAGATTATCTGAATTGTTTCTTTACGCTGGAACTGGTAGGCGATGAAATGTCTAATGAGGGGTTTGAAGGAACAGGTTACGGAATGTACAAAATCGTCGAAATAGCCTATATAAACGAAGTAAACAAACGCCTCAAACAAAGACGTATTAACGGACTTCGACTGGAATATAAAGTGAAATCTACCCCAATGGACAGAAATAAACATTGGAACCGCACCTATGACAAGGACTTTTAAAAATAGTCTTATTCCAAATAAATTAAAACATTTTCCTGTTCCTTTTCAATAAGCAGTTATCGGCCATAATGTTAGTAAACAATAAAAGCCCGCGTCTCCACGCAGGCTTTAGGTTGAAACAAAAATACCCAAGTTTTTAGGGGTATGTGGTTACCACTTTACTCACTTTCCAGACATCCTGACTGCGGGTAAGGGTTATGTAGTCTACACGTGTGAAATTCTTAAAAGCCATAGTTGCTTTTGCTACGCAGATATCACTGTTTTCATCCAGTACCTGGTATGAAGTGATACAGTCGTACTGCAATCCTTTGGTGTTTTTCAGGAATTCAGTGTATTGGTTTTTGTTGAATTTTTCATTGGGTTTACTCACTGTATAGTATTCAAAGTCTTTAGCGAAAAGCTGATTGTTAAAGTTCAGGTTACCTAATGTAGTTGCTTCCAGAAATGATTTGACTGTACTTACAGAATTAGTTTTTACCGGGTTTGTATTTTCACCTGCGAATGCACTTAATGAAGTCACCAGGATCAAGGCAGTTGCGATGGATTTGATTGCGTTTTTCATGTTATTTAGTTTCTTTAGTTTTTGTTGTTATGTGTTATTGTTTGAATCAAAAGTAGGATAGAATGTGTTGCCGGGGAATAGAGAATAGATCAATACGGGTAAAAACTCGGCAAAACCGGGGCTTCTGTCGGTAAAAATGACAGGTGCCGGCGTCAAAATCATAAAAACTGGTATTACAAGGAAAATAAATCCCTGTATATTTGTATGATCATTCATATCCGGATTAAAAAGAAGTAAAACAGGATATGAAATACCAGGATAAAAAGCTATGGCTACAGACAGAACATTGCGTACATGTGAAAAAGGGCATACGTTTTACAAAAGCACTACGTGTCCTACATGCCCTCAATGTAATAAAAAGAAAGGGACTGCTACAGGTTTTCTTACCTATCTGAGCAATCCTGCAAAAAATTCGCTTTTGTACCATGGAATAGATACCTTAGAGGCACTAAGCGCGTATACCAGGAAACAAATTCTGAATCTGCACGGAATAGGTAAAGCATCCATTCCGACCTTAGAAAAATTATTGGCGGGGCAGGGGTTGTCCTTTAGATCAGAACAACCCGTTCAAAAAGATTAATTTACCGGAATGGCAATGTTCCAGGATTTTGTACCATTCTCAAAACCACCTTTTCCGTCCATTGTAGCAAAGAACATGCAGACAGGCTTGCCTTTTTCAAAAAGTACAAATGGTCGTTCGAGTTGTCCCATTGTAATTTCTTTCCCATCCTCAAACTGTAATAAGCGGGAGTAGGCTTTGGGTTGTTTATCTATGACCCATTTCACTCCGTCTTTGGAATGAAACAGTACTCCGGCATGATGTTCCCCTGTCATCTTACTGGTCATATCTTTCATCAGGAGATGCAGACCATCCTTATCCTCCCAAAGAAAAGGATCTTCAAATTCGCTGTAGGCAGCATCTGCAAACAGAGGCAGATTATTATTGAGTACTGTAAAGGTATCCTGTATGGATTTTGCATAAGCTATTCCAATCTTTTGTGAAGACTGATAAGGATATTTCTGACCATATGCTCTTCCTTTGAATACCATGAGTACAGATCCGTCTTTTCTGATCAGCGGAGCAGGATTAGAGGTCAAAAAGCTATAAAAAGTGTTAGGTTTGCTATCCAAGACAGGTTTATCCAATCGCTTCCATGGACCTGTCAGGGCATCTGCGATCGCTACACCGATACGTTTATTAGAACGTCCTACTGTCGCATACACCGAATTCAGGGAGAGCTGGGAAGCATCTTTCGGATCGTCGAACGGATGAGTAGATCCCATGTAAAAGAGAATATATTTGTCTCCATATTTACTGATGCTTGGATTGTGTGTAGAACGTCCGTCCCAGTACTGGGCACCTCTTGCCGGGAGTACCACCTCTTTGAAGGTATACGGTCCTTCAGGTGTGGGAGATTCTGCTCTTACAATTTCAGACGCGACCATCCAGGTCGGATGAAAAGGAAATTTTTTTGGCCAGCGGGATGCAAACATATGATATGTACCTTTTTCATCTTTGATAACTGACCCGCACCATACCCAGTAATCATCCATCGAAAACCCTGATTTGTATTTGACTTTACCAATATGCCCGAAGAATGGATTAGTCTGTTGAGCACAGACTGTGCCCAAACTGATAAACGTGGCTATACTCAAGGTGATTGCAGCGAAAACGCGCAACATTCCTTTGGAGGAGTTGTACATGGGGTTAAGTTGTTTTTGGTTAGTTTACAAGTAAATGTCGTATAGTATATGAAAACTATACGACATAGGTTTATTTATATAAAATGATATAAAAATATCACATTACCGACATATGCAGGTTTAGTCTGATCTTTGATATTTAGGGTTGCTTCAATCGTTACTTTGGTTACACCTCGCAGATTGACTGCAGATATCAATTTTGCCTTTAGTTGTACAGCACTGTCGATTGTAACAGCCTGTCCGAATTTAAGCTGTTCTATACCATAATTAACTTCCATCTTAATGTTGCGGACATCTGCAATCTGTTTCCACAGATAGGGAATTAATGATAATGTCAGATAGCCATGCGCAATAGTTGTTTTAAAAGGGCTGTCAGTTTCGGCTTTTTTGGAATCTATATGTATCCATTGATGATCCAGTGTTGCATCTGCAAATCTGTTGATTTGTTCCTGATCAATAATGTGCCAATCCGAAAGACCAAGCTCTTTACCTTCGTGTGATTTGTATTCTTCGAAATTGTTAATTATCAGCATAGTTATAAATCAATATTTAAAGTGTTAATGAAGATCCTTGTTTCCGGTATGCCGGTTGAAAATTGCTTATTACTAGGATAACCTGTAATCCGCATATTTGTTTAATATGAGGCCTTAATTATCCTTTGCTACTAAGTCTTTCTAAATGTACTAAATTTCTTGTTATAATAGCCAATCTGTAGCTTATTATCATTCGACTGCAAAAATAGTAAGCACAGCTGCATGATCGGATGCCCATATATCATCAATATCAGGGCTGGTCCGGACAATTTTGGAAGAAATAGCTTTTATTCCTCCTTTGTAGTAAATAAAATCTATCCTGGCATTCTGCAACTGTCCGTATATAGGAGCAAATGTGCCTCCCTGATGCGTCAGTTCATCGGGATTTAGTTCTCTGAATGAATCGCTAAAACCTTGTTCATACATAAATTTTGATACCGGAAAGTCAACCGGACCATAGCCATAGTGCAGGGATCTGGTTCGTTCTGTCCAGTCCATATGACTGCAGGAATTAAAATCTCCTGCAATAATAACGGGCATATCAGGAGAATCTATATAAGGATCAATATCTTTTTCTATCAGATTGCGGATGTCCGTAAGAGCGAGTGCAGAATCTTCTGCTATCCAGATCCGGGGATCCATTCCTGTATTTTGATAAGCACAAGTATATTCCGGTCTGTAGGCATATCTCAGCCAGCAATCATTGATAAGTATACGTTTACCGTTTGGTAAATCTATTTTGGCAGGATTCGATTTGAAAGGTTCACTGGATTTTATACTTTCAACAGGGTATCTGCTTAGTAAAGCCAGATTATCTTTAGAGGATTTTGTTTGCAGGTGAAATCCTAATGCCTGCGCGATACTGTCCTGTGCCGAATATCCTTCCTGCATCGTAATGATATCCGCTTTAGTGTTGCGAATAAGATCTGCTATTCTGCTTCTGCCGGCTTCCTTGCCCAGGTGCACGCCACCATGCCAGATATTCCATTGCAACACCCGGACCAGATTATTATTCATTTTAGGTGTAATGTGCTGCTCTGTTTCACTTGCCTCTTCCTCCGGAATGTATGTCTTGCCTGACAGTTTAAAGTCAGGTACTGTTGCCCGTATTTTATGACCGACACGTGCATCTTCAGCAATGTCAAAGGTGACTAAGAAATAATTAACTCCCGGTCGCAAATGAAATTTTTTCGAATTTCTTTTTTCACGGAATACCATTTCCGCTGCCGTTTTTACCGGCTGTTCAAAAATAGGCTCTCTGACCGAAGATCGCGGATACTGTCCGGTATAGTAGATGCGGATATTGCGGATGTCAGCTACTGTTGCCTGATTGTTTAACCGGAGCCTGATCTCATCCAGTGTCAGTGCCTGCATATTTCCCTGAGCAATAACTCTGATTTTCAGTGCCTGCCCTTCTTTTGTACCTTGTTCAAGATCCCATTCATTTTGGATAACGACTGCGTTGAAAAGCTGTTGTTTACCTTCAAAATTCTGAAATGAAGTATTGGTATTGTCAACAGCAAAAGCCATTGGAAGATGACCATAATAGTCACTTCTGCCATTGCGGAGATGATAAGCCAGAGCGCCTTTACCAACCCAATTGACAGACATAACATCCCTGAAGTCATCAAAATTGTAATATGCTGTTAAAGATGAAAAATAAGGATGTGAAGCGACAACAGGTTTGTTTTTCCATTCGTTTATTGCGGATACAGGAATAGCTTTTGACCATATTCTCACTTCATCAATTAATCCTCCGAAGCAGTGTTGCTTTTCATGGAGACCTATTGCTCCGGGCAGTATAGCTATAGCAGTATCTTTTCGGCCTACTTCTTTGCCATCCATATATAATACTGTGGTGCGGCCATTACATGAAGCAGCAACGTGATGCCAGTTGTTATCCATCTTTACCGGGGCTGTGAGTTGAGTACCTTTATTATGGAGATAGCCATCCCTGAGTACTAAAGGCATATTGTCACAGATATTGAGTTCGCTATATTCTCCACCTCCTATGATGGCTTCATAGGGGTTCCAGTTGCTGTCATTTCCCTTTATCCAGGCTTCTATTGTCCATTCACCGGAAATAATTCCTATTCCTGTCCGCACATTGTTGTCTTTGCCGTCCATATGCAAAGCCAGATTGGAGTTTTGCGCACGACATTGGAGTGAATAACACAGGAATATTAGAATCAGAAGATTGAATTTCAGATACATAATGAAGATCAACAATAATTATAAACAGTTATTCCATAAGATGTATACCTGATATAGTATACGGAGGTTGTCGAACCTGTATTCCAAATATACTGTATTCACGGTGATTCACAATTTACAGCTGTCTTGCAGGAAAGAGGGAGAATGATTGCAATAATAGCAGTGATTTACTTAAATCAACCGATTGATCAGTAAGATTTTTGAAAGTATAAATGGGTATTTCACAGTCCGTACGTATTTAAAATGTTACAGGTTAACGCATTTAAAATCATATTTCAGAAAAAGTTTGGCCTGATTTCTAAGATTTATTTGAAAAAAAATCAGAAAGTTTTAATTTTACATAACCAGTTATGTAGTTAGCTACTTTATTAACTGTATAATTTGGCAATTTTTAATGATTTCAATTGATGCTCAAAGATTATTATATGGAATTTTTTAATAAAACGGGAAAGATGGCCTTAGGAAGCAGGCTACGATTGCTGACCGCTAAAGTAACGGAAGATGCGGCTAAGGTGTATGAACTTTATGATATGGATTTTTCACCTAAATGGTTTCCTGTATTTTTTATGCTGGCGGAAGAAGGAGAAAAGACGATTTCAGAGATTGCTAATGAAATCGGACATTCTCAACCCTCTGTTACCAAAATTATACGCGAGATGGGTGCTGCAGGTCTGATTGCGGATAATCTGGATTCGGATGATAAGCGCCTTAATGTGGTAGGATTGACAGAGAAGGGAAAAGAACTTTCGAAGAAGATCAGCGTGCAATGTGAGGATGTGGAAGCTGCCGTCGAAAGTGTGATGAAGGAAGCCAGACATGATCTCTGGGCCGCGATTGAAGAGTGGGAAGTGTTGTTAGCGCAGAAATCGTTGTTGAGGCGGGTACAGGAGCAGCGTAAAATCCGCGAGAGTAAAGCGGTACAGATTGTAAGATATGAACCGAAATACCAGTCTGTTTTTAAGTCTCTTAATGAGGAATGGATTTCCAGGTATTTTGAAATGGAAGAAACTGATTATAAAGCGCTGGATAATCCGCAGGAATACATTCTGGACAAGGGAGGTGCTATATTTGTAGCGCTTTATAATGGAAAGCCTCTGGGTGTATGTGCATTGATCAGAATGAATGATGCTGAATACGATTACGAAATGGCAAAAATGGCAGTTTCACCTGCGGCGCAAGGTAAAAATATAGGTTTATTACTGGGGCAGGAAATTATCAGAGAAGCGAGAAATCTGGGTGCTGGCAGTATTTATCTGGAAAGTAATACAATCCTTGAACCGGCAATCAATCTGTATTACAAATTAGGATTTGAAAAAATTATCGGACATGCTACCCCGTACAAGCGATGTAATATACAGATGGCACTGGCTTTGGATAAATAATTCTTTGTAAAGCGATAGATAAATGTGTCCCGGATTTTTGTTCTTCCGGGACACATTTTTTATTTGGGACTATGTCTTTCGTATCATGAAATTACACCGCGACTTCAGTACAACAGAGTATTTCATTTCTATTATCTGTGAGCCAGTATTGTTCTTTAAAATGTTCAATCACTTTAAAATCTTTGAATCCTCGGGGAAGTTCAATATCCAGCAGCTTGTTATCTTGTATAGAAAGTAATTTCTGCTTTCCTTTCCATTCATCGCTTTTGAATACCGGGGTGAGGATAAGGTATTGCAGCGAAGAAGTGAATACACCTCTGACACCGTGCTTTTTTGTATCCCTTTTAAATCCTTTTTGTTCGAGAAGACGATTGATCAGCTTTCCTGAAGAATCTATTTCTCCATAGGTGTAGAAATCCATGCCATATCTGTTGAGACTCATCGTGTCCGAACCCTCTGCAAAAGCCAGCAATTTATTATCCGTTGAAATAACATGTCCTATAATCGGAGCCTCCTTCGGTATTTCCTCAGCTTCAAATCCGCCAAATCTATCCATAGGGTAATCATCTGCATTCAGGCTTATTATCTGCTGCCAATGAGCTGTCTGCTTACTGAAGTCTATATGCAGAAATGCAAGATATCTGTTGTTTTGTGAGGTAATCGGTTCAGAGAAAATAATAGCATAGGTATTGTTTATCTGTCCGATAGCGGATACACCACTTATTCTGGGGGTAAGGCCAAACATGCTATACTCACTGAAAAGTTCTTTGCCTGTAATAGTTATTTCAGCAGAAATATTCAGGTCTGTATTAAATAGTTTCAAATTTGAAAGATCTTCCACCATACCAATTTGAGATTTAAAGGCAAACAGCATCATATTATGATGATTTTCGAAAGCATCACTTGAATCTGCTATTACTTTCCTCATATGCCCGTTATCTAATGTCACGAGAGCAACTCCTTCTAACTCTTCTGCAAGAGTAACAAAGGTGCCATTATCGAGTATAATACTTCGCCTGTCCAGTATGTAACTTTTTTCAGGAAGTGAGAATCTTTCTTTTATTTCAAGTTTGATCATTATTTGAATGTTATTTATATGTTTTTATAATCCGGATTTTGCTTTACAATTCTTCTTTTCGGAATAATTCATACTGTGTACGTATGTATTGCATGACATTTTGTTGCTGGCTGATATCCATGGAGAAAGCTAATCTTTCCGCTACCTCCATTGAAAATTCAGCAAAAAGTTCTGTTATCAGAAATAGTGCTTTCCAGTTTTCTGCTATGCTATAATTCGCATACGTCTGTAGTATTCGTTCATAATTCTCTTCCGAAAGATACTTTGGCATATTTTTTCCTGATTTGCCGAATGTAACTTCAAAATTATGTTCCGTTCCGATTTTCCATGCGACGACATTCATAAACATGGGTCTGATATGCATGTCAAATGCTTCTTTGGCATAGGTTATTTCCTTTCGGTGAAGCCCCTTTACGACATAGGTACTGACCCACCAGAATTCGTTACAGGTTTCAGCAAATTCCTGTTCTGCAGGTTTGTGAATTAAATAGTCACTTTCGCTGCTGTCAGCTATGCCTTCAAATAGCCCGTCTTTATCTAACCATACGACTGTAAGGCTATCCTGTTGATGAGCATCCAGTCCCGAGACGGGAAATAATGTAAGATCAATACGGTTGAAATCTGCAAACAGCATAAGATAAGCAAAGGATTCGGCAGCTTGCCCGGATTCATCTGTAATGTAAGTCATCGTATCAGGAAGCTGCATAATAATACGCTTCCCGAAGATATCGATCCATGTGTGATCCTTCCTGAAGCTGTCCGGTTCGTTCACGATAAAGACGATATCATAATCCTGGAACTTGTCCGGTTTAACAACTGGGTTTGCCCTTGATCCGTTCAAAAGGATAGCGCGGATACGCGAATCCGTTTTCCCGAATGCTATGATCATGTTTTTTATTTCCGATGCCGTTCTCATTGTTGCTGATAACAATCTGATCCTGATTTAAGTTTGTAAATTCTAATTCATATTCATCTGTTGCTGTAATGCTTTATAATAATAGCACATTTATTTGTAGTTTTGTCCGGCTTGAAAAGATTTCTCCCCATATTACTGATGGCTATTATGCTGATACAATCCTTCAACAGGGTCTGGATCGTGAGCTCATTCTATATTAATCAGGAGTATATAGCAGCCAATCTCTGTGTCAACCGGTTTGAAAAGGCCGCCACCTGTAAAGGCACCTGCGTATTGAAAGAACGGTTGAAAAAAGAGAAGGAGAGTGAACAGCAGGCTGCAAAGCAAAAGATCTCCGATGTATATGCTTTCTTTCAGCTCAAATCTTCACTTCAGCAAAAGAAAATTGCAAATCCTGACCGTGAACGCAAATTTCCACCGTTTACTTCTGACCTTTTGCCAACAGGAAATCCCTCATCCATTTTCCATCCTCCGGTATCCGTTGCCTGATACCTAATCATACGTATTTTTTAATTATTTAGTATTAACTCATCTTATATGGATAAGCAGATGGATAACATTCCTGTTTATGATATTAGTATGTTTAATGCAGACTGTACTTTGTTTTGGATGGAGACGCTGGAAAGATGTTCCGTTCGTAACCTTTGGTTGCGGAGGCCACATAAGCAACGGTTTTGTATGCTCCTATATCTGACGAAAGCGTCAGGTGTGGTGCGGATAGACGACACTATTATTCAATCAGATCATAATGAGACAGTCATATGCAGTACTCCTAATAGCGTAAACAGTATAAAACTGGAACCGGATTCAACGGGTTTCATTATAGCATTTACAGAGGATTTTTTCTCGTTACGATTCAATAGTAACATACTTTACCAGTTTTCTTTTTTCAAGGAAAATGGCAATTGCTTCTTTGGGCTTTCGAAGCAGGATGAGTCCAAATGGAACAGTTTGTCTGGCCTGATGCTACAGGAATTTTCAGGTGGTAAAGGAGATATAAAGGTATTACGGTCTTACCTCAATATCCTGTTGCATGAAATAGAAGGTCATACCAATGTGCATATTCCATCTTTGGCAGACGGGCACGCGCACGACAAAGTGATGAAGTTTCAAAAGCTGCTGGAACGTAATTTTATACAACACAAAAGCCCCTCATACTATGCAGATAAATTGAATATTACCCTGCATTATCTGAATAAGTTGTGCAAGATCTGCAGGGGTATGACCAGCGGACAAATAATCAAAGAGCGGATTCTTACGGAATCCAAAAGATTATTAAAGCATACCACACTTTCGATCGCAGAAATAGGGTATGAGCTGGGATTTGAAAGTCCTTCTTATTTCATTACTTTTTTTAAAAAGAATATAGGCTATACCCCCGAATCATACAGACGAAGTGTTAATTAGATTTGTAACCGGCACCATCGTGAATTAGTGATTTGTTTCAAAAAATTAAATAACAGATACGTATAGTGAAATGCCGGAAAAACAGGGCTACGTATCTTTGCAGAAAGAGATAACCTTGACAAAACAGTTTTATATATATGTCTTATTGCTCTCATTTGTTATGCAGATGTTTGTCAGGGTTGCTATTGTTGTGGATTACAGTACAAACAAATCGTTGTATCTGCAGTATTGTGAAAACAAATCACGGCCGGAATTACATTGTAACGGACAATGTGTTCTGATGAAAAAACTAAAAAAACAGGAGGAAAAGGAAAGTAAACAGGTATCACAGAAACTGGAATATCTGGCCTTTTTCCATGAGGTAGAAAAAATTGAATTCAATAAACCTCGCTTACATTTTATAACTGACACAAACCTCTCCGGACTTATCTGTAATTACAGTTTCGAGTTTGTGGTTTCCATTTTCAGACCACCGCTCACCAGCATCTGATTTTCCGGAGATCGCTTTATCAGGATACAGTCTTTTGATATCCCCCTTTTTTATTACGATGAAGAATAGTAATACAGTTAGTATAGTTGTAACTGTATGCTATATTTCCTGCGGACTGAAAAAATAAGGTGTGCTATATCTCCCGATTGATAACATTTAATACTATGCTGATACGTCTGTCTGATGATGTTCAGGCGGGCAGCATATCCTAGGCTGAAGTAAGCAAACCCGCTTTTAAAGAAGCTGTTTTGTATGATTCTTCGGTATTCAAACAACTTTCAAAATATGATTAAAAATAATAGAAAAGCAGGTCTTTTGGCAATGATCTGCCTGCTGCTTACACTTACATACAGCTGTGGTGATACAACAAAAAGCAATAATCTGAGAAGTGAAAATAAACCGGATACTGTAAATCAGACTATCGATCTCTCCAATGTAAGGGAAGCAAAATATGCCCGCACTTTAGCTACTGTTACCAAAGATGACGGACGTGTATCTGTTTCCTGCCTGCTTCCTGCAGAGGTAAAGACTGGAAGCAACCCGATCCGGTTTGTACTTCATAATACCGATAAAAATAATTCTCCTGAACTGGAGGGTTACAGCATTGCTTTAGAGCCTTATATGCCTGCTATGGGACACGGCTCTTCCGGAAATAAGAATGCTGAAGGAACAGGAGAGGGACATTACCGGGGAACAGTTCAGCTTTCTATGCCCGGCGAATGGCTTATCAAAGCAAAATTGCTAAAGGATGGGAATGTTGTGTCTCAGGATAGTCTCGTTTTCCCCGTACTGGTAAAATAAGTCATTGAGCCATAAGCGAACAGTATAAAACTTATGAAAGCTTTCTTAGCAATATTTACTGACAAACAGTTTTTAAATAATACCCGTTTTTTAAACCCTAATAAAAAGTAAAAAATGAATACATCCATTATAAAACAATATGTAGCGGCAGCAGCTTTGTTGCTGACTGTGATACTGACCAACTCATGTAGTAAAAACAATGTTCCCGAACCGGATGCAGACAAGATGGGACAATTTTCCATTGAATTCGACAATATTGTCGGTGAAGAGACGCTTGGATTTGAACCCCGCAGTTATACAAATGCAAAGGGGGAGAAGTTTAGAATTAAGCAATTGCAGTATTTTATCAGCAATATCAAACTGTATAAGAATGATGGTTCTTCTTATACTGTCCCGCAGGAAGAAAGTTATTTTTTGGTCAATGCTTCAGATCGTACTACCCGGTTTACCAGAGTACAGGCGCCGGAAGGAGATTATTCAAAAGTGCAGTTTGTATTAGGCATAGATAGTCTGCGTAGTACGATGCCGGTGGAAAAGAGAACAGGCGTGTTGTCTTTCAATCCCGAATCCGGGCATGCAGGAGGAGGGATGTACTGGGGCTGGAACAGTGGCTATATTTTCCTGAAACTGGAAGGATACTGTGATCTTATATCCGACAATCAACAGGGAGATCCGACCGGAAATAAGCAATTCAAATACCATATCGGCGGTTTCGGCGGATACAATGCCCCTACACTAAATAATATCAAGACGATAACCGTAGATCTTAAATCTGCCGGCATTGCTCAGGTCAGAGCAGGTATGCGTAGCAATGCGCATCTCTTTGTGGATATCATGAAGATTTTTAACGGACCTAATGCGTTTAGTATAGTTGCCCATCCTAATGTGATGTTCAGCGAATACAGTGTCAATATTGCGAACAATTTTCCGGCTATGTTTTCTCATGATCACACGGAGAATTTTGTGAAAAGTGAAGACGAGTTATAAGGTATGAAGAAGATTAGTGTATTGCTGGTATTGACACTGTTGATATGGGCATGTAAAAAGGGAGAGGATACCTTGCCCGATCTGTTTCCCGGATTTATGAAATCCGTTCATTTTCCTGATCCTGTTTATGATTTTTCACGTAATGAGATTAGCAGAGAGGGTTTTGAATTAGGGAAACGCTTGTTTTATGAGCCTCGTCTTTCGCGCAACAATACCATCGCCTGTGGCAGTTGCCATATACAATCAGCTGCATTTACACACCACGGACACGATGTGAGTCATGGTATTGATGATCGTCTGGGTACCCGTAATCCGATGCCTATCATGAATGTGGCCTGGCAGAAGGAGTTCTTTTGGGATGGAGGTGTATTTGATCTGGATCTGGCTGCGGTAAATGCGATTACCAATCCGGTAGAAATGGATGAAACTATTCCTAATGTATTACGCAAATTGCGTGCACATCCGGAATATCCGGCTTTGTTCAAAAGAGCTTTTGGTTCGGAAGAAATTACGGATGCACGTTTTTTTAAGGCATTGTCTCAGTTTATGCTGATGGCCGTCAGTGATCAGTCCAAATATGATAAAGTAAGACGAAACGAAGAAGGTGCTTCATTTACAGCGTCTGAACAAAGAGGCTATCTCTTTTTTCAGAAAAATTGCTCTACCTGCCACAGTGAACCCTTGTTTACGGATCGTAGCTACCGTAACAACGGATTGGAGCCAAACAGATCGAATGACATCGGGAGAGACTCTGTAACCTTGAATCCCGCTGATAAATATAAATTCAAAGTGCCAAGCCTGCGTAATCTGGCCTATACTGCTCCATATATGCATGACGGACGGTTCCTGACACTCAACAGAGTCATCGAACACTATCGTAGCGGCATGGTTGATTCGCCGACATTAGATCCGGTGTTCAGACAGCAGGATGGCCGCTTGGGAATCCCGATGACTGAACAAGAAAAGGAGGATCTGCTGGCTTTTCTGAATACGCTTAATGACCGGGCTTTTGTTACCAATCCACTACTGGCCGAACCGGAAACCGGAGGCTTTCTTGTCAAATAATTGGAATTACAATCATGAAAAAAATAAAATATATATGTTTAGCAATCCTGTTTTCCCTGTCACTTCTGCCACATGCACATGGATGTGATATATGTGGCTGTGGAGTCGGTAGTTATTATCTTGGAATATTACCCGACTTTAACAAACGTTTTATAGGATTGCGCTATCAGCACAAGTCGCTGCTTACACATTTAGGGCCGACCGGGAACAGGACACCTATTACAGCAGACGAAACTTATCAAAGTATGGAGTTGTGGGGTGCATGGAATATCGGAAGCAGATGGCGTATCATGACGATATTGCCGTATAATTTTAATACCAGATATATTAAGGGGTCGGGAGAAAGAGGTAAGAAAGACGGATTAGGCGATCTCGTGGTAATGGGATATTACAAATTATTTGAAAAGAGTACCAGTACATCCGCAGATCAGCTTCTGGCACATTCACTCTGGATAGGAGGTGGTGTTAAAGCTCCTACAGGAAAGTACGATAATGCCGAACGTAGCGGTGTTTCTCAGGATTCGCCTAATAACTTTCAATTAGGAACCGCCAGTACTGACTTTATGATCAATCTGGCTTATGATATCCGTCTCATGGATGCGGGACTTAATGTAAATAGTACTTATAAACTAAATACGGCAAATAAGTACGATTACCGGTATGCGAATAAGTTTACTGCAAATGGTCTTTTGTATTACAAATTCAATATAAAGAATCAGGTTCGTATTGCTCCGAATGCGGGTGTTATTTATGAGACTCAGCCTAAGGATGTCGTGTATGGTCAATATGATGTGGCCCAATCCGGTGGTTATTCGACCACTGCAATAGCAGGAATAGAGGTGAATATCGGTAAAATCTCTCTGGGCGGGAATTATCAGACTCCGATGGGGCAACAGTTGGCTGATGGACGTGCCAAAGCAGGAGATCGGTTTATGACTCATATTTCCTATAGTTTTTAACAAATATTTTAGCAATTCATAGTCATGAAAGCAACAAGTACGTTATATTTGATACTTTATTTAATGGTCTTTTGTATAACCTCCTGTACTTCTGAAAATTCAAAATCAGACAGACAGAAAAATCAGGAAGAGACACCTGATAAAACGAAGGAGCAGGCTCCAGTCCATGATTATCTGATGGAAGGAAATAAAGGGGTAGGGACTATCAATCAGTTTGAGAGAAAACCGTTTGATTCCCGGTTGGCAGATCAGGGCAATAAGCTCTTTATAGTCAAATGTACCATCTGTCATGAAGTAAAGGAAGATAAAATCGGACCGGCACTTTATGGTGTTACGAAGAAAAGGACACCTGAATGGATACTCAATATGATATTGACACCCGATCAGATGCTGGCAAAGGATCCGGATGCTATAGCGCTGAGTCAGTCATACGATGGTATGATGACGGCTATGGGACTGAACGAACAAGAAGCAAAATCTATTTTAGAATATCTGAGAAAAGAGGATGCAAAATAAATAAGCTGTTAAAAACACATGATATGGAAAACAAGAACAGAAGAACCTTTATTAAAAATAGTCTTGGCCTGACAACAGGGCTACTGATGACACAGGTATTGACCGGATCGGCAGTTCCGTCAATATTAGGAGGCGCAGATAAATTCCGTTTTGCTAAGGCAGCGTTGCCTTATGGCTATGCTGATCTGGAGCCGGCTATTGATGCACAGACTATGCAGATACATTACGAAAGACACTATAACAATTATGTGGTAGCTGCCAATGAAGCTATAGAAGCAGAAAAAGTGGATGTAAAGCAGGCTCAGGATCTTTTGAGAAATATCTCAAAGTATTCCGGCAAACTTCGTAATAATGCAGGTGGAGCGTATAATCACGAATTGTTCTGGTCGGTATTGAGACCTGTACGTACAGATAACAAGCCTGGTGGAAGTCTGGCAAAAGCTATTGATACAGCATTCGGGTCATTTGATAAGTTTAAAGAAGAATTCACTAAAACAGCCTTATCACAGTTTGGAGCGGGTTGGGCATGGTTGGTAGCTGATCAGGGTAAACTCAAAATCGGTGGAACTCCTAATC
Source organism: Sphingobacterium spiritivorum ATCC 33861 (assembly GCF_000143765.1). Lineage (GTDB taxonomy): Bacteria > Bacteroidota > Bacteroidia > Sphingobacteriales > Sphingobacteriaceae > Sphingobacterium > Sphingobacterium spiritivorum. The sequence goes on from NZ_GL379770.1 coordinate 1,262,944, forward strand.
AGGATAATCCGTTGATGGATATTTCTGCATTTAAGGGAGTACCTCTTCTTGGCCTGGATGTCTGGGAGCATGCTTATTATCTGCATTATCAGAATAAACGTGTAGAATATGTAAATAGCTGGTGGTCATTAGTCAACTGGGATAGGGTTCAGCAGTATTTTGATAAATCCGATAAAGGATAAAGAATAATACAGACAGGTACAATCGCTATCTGTCTTTTTTCTAAACAGGTATAAAGTCGAGCTTTATACCTGTTTTTTTGTTAATTTAAGGAATCACTTTTTCCTTTTGGAATCGTTTTTTATATTCCTGAGGTGATTCTCCTATCAATTCTTTGAATACAGTGCTAAAGGCAGAAAGACTATTGTATCCTACAGCATGCATGATTTCGATAATATCCATGCGGCTATTTTCTATAAGTTCAAGTGCTTTCTGCACTCTGACGGATTTGACAAATTGAAATAAGGTGCTGCCTGTTTCTTTTTTAAACCATCTTGATAAAGTCCTTTCGGAAAGATGAAATTTTTGTGCCAGATGCTGAATATCAAGCGGACCTTTTATGTGATTCTGAATGTAAGTAATGCTTTCCTGTAAGACCTCTGAGGCTGGGGCAGGCACAAATAGTTTTAAAGGAGTAGAAAGAGCTACCGGAAGTATATGTCTAATGGCAGCAATACAGTATTCTTTGAGTTCCGGATCTCTTTCTTTTTTCCAATGACTGAAACCGAATTGGAGTAACTCTTCTATTAAGGTATTAGGAGCGTATACGGCCAAACTGTTAAAAAAATCAGCATGAAATTCATTCTTCTCAGGTTCTAAAAACAAGGTTCTCAGTTTGATTTGTTCCGATTTTGAAATTAATTTATATATCGTACCTGAAGGAATCCAGGCGTAATACTTATCCGGAATGTACAGTGTGTCTCCTTCAGTATGGAGATATAGTACACCATTCTCAGGAGATATCAACTGATCCAGTTGATGGTGATGAAAGCTGGTATTTAAGAAACGAAATAATCTTATATCTAATATACCATCCGAAAAATTAGACAAACTGCCGTCATCTTGTATTGATAATCTGGACATAGTAAGCTGAATTAAAGTCTATTTGGGGAAATAGTTTTGTATACGTAGTGTGATCAATTGATTACATAAATATAATCAATTTACAGGGAAAGAGAACGGTATAAATGAACACTTTCGAGAATGTATTCTGCTTTCTTTTTGGGAAACTGATGCCGACCGGCTTTGGCATAAGGAAATGACAATATATAAAGAACAAAAAACATACTGATTAGTAGGTTTTTGTTTATCTTTGTTGCAGATTTATCAAATACAGGTATTCAGATATCACTTTTGTTTTATGTGGTAAATAGGTATAGAATAAGATATGAAAAAGGCAGAAACAACCCGGCTTACTATATTACAAAAAGCATTTGAGCTCATCTATACAAAGGGATATCAGACGAGCAGTGTAGATGATATACTCGCTACTACGCAGGTGACAAAAGGAGCATTCTATTATCATTTCAAAAATAAAGATGAAATGGGTGTTGCAATCATCAATGAGCTAATGAAACCTGTCCTTATAAAAAGTTTTATTGAACCCCTGCAGCATGCCGAAAATCCTCTGGAAGCTATATACCAGCTGATGTATCATCTACTGATGGAGAATGATTTTCTAAAGGTTGAATATGGCTGTCCGGCAGCAAATTTTACACAGGAAATGACCCCCTGGAATGCTGATTTCAGTAAAGCGCTTAATGATATCAGCAAACAATGGGTTAACATCATGACTGCTGTTATAGAAAAAGGACAGCAAAACGGATCTGTACGTAAAGATGTTAATGCGCAACAGGTAACACTGTTCATCATGTCAGGCTATTGGGGAATACGAAATTTCGGAAAACTGGAAAATAGTAATAAAGTATATATATCATATTTAAATGAGCTTGAAAATTACCTGAACAGCTTGAAATAAATTTTTTTGACCTAAAACATACCGATTAGTATGTTTTGTTAAATTTTTGATATATATAAAATAAAAAATATGGAAACACATCTATACATCGTTCCTGAGTTTACCCTTTCTGGTATACCAGTCCCTATACTTAGCACATTACCCTCTGTCCGGAAACGATTTACTGAACATAAAACTAGCACAACATAATATGTATTCCACACTCTTAATTCTCCATTCGCTGGTAAGATGGCTTGTATTGGCCTTTATAATTTATGCTGTTTACAGATCATATACAGGTTATATCAAAAACAGGATATTCTCAAATACGGACAATGCTGTGCGACACTGGACAGCAACGATTGCACATATTCAGCTCATGATCGGCATGTTACTGTATATCAAAAGTCCGGTTGTGAAATATTTCTGGTCTGACGTAAAGAAAGCCATACAACAAGCAGATCTGACCTTTTACAGTATTATTCATTTTATACTGATGTTGCTGGCCATTATTACACTGACTCTGGGATCTGCACTGGCGAAAAGAAAAAATACGGATAAAGAGAAATTCAGAACTATGCTGATCTATTTTTCGATTGCCTTAATAATCATCTTTATCGCCATTCCCTGGCCATTTTCACCCTTATCAAACAGACCTTATTTCAGAACATTTTAACCATGAAAAAGTATTTTACAACGACTACAGGCCGGTTACGCCTGTTGGCACTTCTGGAAGGATTTTCCTTACTCATACTCGTATTCATTGCAGTCCCTTTAAAATATATTTTTCATGATCCGGATTGGGTCAGACTTATCGGGCCTGTGCATGGTGTATTATTCTTACTTTTTATCTTTAATACATTACGGGTGGGAGTAGAGGAAAACTGGAAATTTAAGGAGACCACCTGGAAAGTCCTTATTGCCTGCATCATCCCGTTTGGAACTTTTTATGTAGATTATAATATTCTTCGCAAACTGCACAATGAACAAAATTAATAATGTATAGTTATCTTCATCGACTCTGATGTCTGAACATATTTTCTTTTACACAGGGCTTTCCCTGTTTACCATACATGAAATGGATGCAATACACTGCAAAGAGTGGCGAATTTTTCCGGGACTTTCCTTTCTGGATGATCGTTGGGGGTTCAGGATCTTTATGTTTGCTCATATTCCCATATTCCTGTTTATTAACAGACAATTACATGATGTCCCGACGTCAGAAACATTTATGAAGCGATTTAATGTTTTTCTGATGGTACATATGGGGTTTCACCTGTTGTATCTGAAACATAAGAGGAATGAATTTACGGACGGGATTTCATGGTTTTATATCGCGGGAGCAGGAATATGCGGAATCGTGGATCTTTTTGGGGTACAATAGAAATCGATAGACAGCGTTTATATGCACGCTGAAGATAAGAAAAAGGGCCCTGAAAGGGCCCTCTTCAAATTATAGGTTAACTTTTAGGTATATCATATCGGTACACCTTGACTCCTCCGTCAATAATTGTAGAGAGGTAAGGAATTCCATCAGCTGAAATTTTCATTTCCAGTTTATCTCCGTTTTTAGAGGTAAGCTGAGTAGGAGCATTCCAGTTATTGGTATCTTCATTAAATGTGCGCACTACCAGACCATTGTTATTGTCTGAGTAAGCAAAAAATACAGTACCGTTCGGGTGGACGGCTACAGCGATATTATCTCTGGTAGCAGTACTGCTGGTTGTCTGTGCTATTCCATCTCCGAACTGTTTCCAGCTGGTTCCGTTCCAGTGCATGACATAAGAGGCATAGCTTGGTGAATTCACCTGATAAGCGACATAGATCTCTCCGTTTTTATCAATATCCAGATCAATATTTATACCTCCCGAATTAGCTCCGGCCGGGCCTATATAAGGCGTACCTACTACAGTCCAGTTACCGTTTCTGAATTTATAAACAGTAGGTTTACGGGTAGCCGTACCGCCTGTGAGATCCATAGTAACATAGTAAAGATGATTGTCTTTTCCTCTTACCATTTTGGCGTAGAATCCGGTTGCAGAAGGGGAAAGGGTCTGACCGGACCATGCACCATTTGCATATTTACTGATATAGGTTGCACGGTTTGCCAGTGGTGCAGCTGCAGCTCCCAGCGTATAACCCAGGAACGGTGTATTTACGGAATCCAGTGCGACAAAGAAATAAGAAGAAACACGATGTCCGGTAAACTGTTTATTGCCTACAAAACTCCATTGTCCATTCTCATACTTCTTGACAGATCCCAATTGTGCATTTGTACCGTCATAATCTTTATAGGCTACATAAACAACTCCGTTGCGGTCAATATCTATAGATGCCCCGTCTATACGATTGTCAGATATACCGGTCGATGGACCAACATTGACCCATTTCGTACTGTCGTAAGTCGCTACTACGGCTTTTCTGTTTTCAGGTGTATTGCTGTCCGTGAGCGTGTATACAAGATAAGGAAGATTGTTAAACTGACTTACCATCAGCTTCACTTCTGAAGCACGTGCAGCGCCGATGACATCTCCAAGGTTCATTTCACTCCATACCGGTGCTGTCAATCGTCCTACTTTTACTGTAAACTGGTCCGGAGCCTGGGATTGTTCATCTTTCAGTTCGAACACGACGTCCTGTTCGTAGTTTTGCTCATTCTTTCCGGAAGTCTGCGCAAGTCCTCCGACTGTTACTGTAGCTCCCTGAGAAGTGGTATAGCGGGCTTTCAGTTTGGAAATATCAGCATCTACAGGCAGATCCACAGTGATCTGTAATCCTTTGATCGTTGCTTTGTAATCTTTGAACAGATAATCCGGATTATCTTCCCTGTAAAATCCAAAAGATAAGAAGGAAGCATTTTTTAATGCATATACAGTGTAAAAGGACATTCCTCCCGGAGAAGAAAAGCGATACGTAGTAGTATCAGCCAGATTGATCCTGCTGATTCCGCTTTCCTGAACTGTATTACCGACAAATGCTACAAATTTCTCGCTGTTAACTGTAAAGCTCGGAATTGCCTGATTGATATCAATACTGTTCGGAACACGGATAAATACATCATTGCCCTGAATAGTTCCTTCTACACGGTTGCTTAATCCGGGATTGGAAGCTGGTTCAAATGTATAAGATAACAACTGGACATTTCCTACTGTGTCCTCTTTTTTGCAGCTGCTGAAGATCCCGGTCAGGATCAGCAGCAAGCATATTGTTATAGTGTATTTTTTCATTTTCTTTGGTTATTTATTGGTTTCAGGCAATAGGATTGCTTTCACCCGTGAAGCTCCTATTACTTTAGATTTTATTCTGTTACTGATATCTGATCCTGTAATATTATCCAATAGCTCATCATATTTTGTGAAATAATCCCAGTTACTGAAATTATAATACAGGTGGTTTCTTAGTTCTGCACTCCAGAAGGTTTCTTTCTCATACTGCTTTTTATAATCCTGTTTCAGCTGAACCTTGATGTTTGCTAATTCTTCTTTAAAGTAAGATGGATCTTTTGCGATTTTATCCAGTTCGACACCAACTTGTCCGATAAGAAAATCTGTACGGGCAGGTTCACATGTAAAGGTAACACGTGTACGCATCAATGGAGTGGGGAAGGATGTTGCACTGGTGCTGACACCGACACCGTATACTCCGGATTGTTCTTCTCTCAGGTTTTTTCTTAGTTTCACCTTCAGTACTTCTTCCATCAATGTATTTTCCATAATCTCTCTGACGCTGTAATTCAGGTCTGTAGTCTGATAGAACAGATTGACAGTAGCTTTCTCTGCTTCCCCTGCATACATCAGGATATCGCTGTCATCTTTAAGACTGTAGTTAGGAATACGCTGTGTATGATCTATCGCTGTTCCGGGCAATCCGCCCAGATAGGTTTCTACATCGTTCTTAATACTATCCGGATTAAAATCTCCGATAATTACAAATTCAAAATCGCGTGCTGAACCAAAACGCTTATGATATACATCCAGAATACGGTCAAACTGCAGCTCTTTTTGCAGACGATCTGCATCAATCTCACTGGCTTCAGTATCGTCAGAACCAATCTTACGGCTTATCTGCTTATTGTATTCTGCCGTCGGTGTATATTTCCGGTTTTGAGTTGCTTCTACAGAACGTTTTTTGATATTATCAAATACCGCTTTGTCTGCTCTTGGCTGTGTCCACTTCAGATAGAGCAATTCAAACATTGTTTTAATGTCTTTCATATTTGCACTGGCAGCAACACCTTCACGGTTCTGGGAAAGTACAAATGTCGCAGATGCGGAATTGCCCAGCAGATATTTGGTCAGTGCCTGCCGGGTGAAATCTCCGGCTCCGCTTGCACCTATTATATTTTTTGCATAGACAGCATTTACATAATCTGTTGTGTCTAATGCGATGATTCCTCCTTTTCTGAATCCGGTAAGCTGTATATGATCTTTGCGGCCATTTGAAGGTCTGAGGTATACGGTGATTCCGTTAGAAAGCATCCATTTGCGGAGGCCTACTTCTTTAATGAAGATAGAATCGGTTATTTTTCCGGCAACAGGTGTGTTTTTTAACAATTGGTCCGGTACAGATATCTGATCTTTCCACACTGGTATCTGAGCCGATCGGATGGTATTGAATAGCTCCTGCAATTGTGCTTTTGTCGGAAGTTGATCTTTTAAGCGTTCTGGTCCGGATAACATAATGACTGTATTACCTGTGATCAGGGATTGGTTCAGATATTGAACCAAATCTGCCGAATCAATCGCAGCCTGAACCTTAAGTGCCGTCTCCTGACGATATTTACGGTCCATCAGAGTTGCATCGGTAAAGAAATTGTTTTTCATATCCGCCAGTAAGCCCGTTGCATTGACCGTTTCATCACGGCTTTCCAGACCTCTTTTTATTTGTGCTACAAATTGGGTTCTGAAATCTTCAATTTCTGAATTTGTAAAGCCGTAGCGTCTTATACGTTCATTCTCCAGCAGATACTTGTATATACCGTCCTTTATATTGTCTTCGTAAAGAGTTGTTCCTCCTGAAGATATACCACTGTGTAATAACAGATCGGACAGAGACATGGAACCTTCTTTAAAATCATTCTGCAGCTGAGAAAGACGTTCAAATCTCTTTTTGACAAGATTATTGACAAAAGAACGTTTCAATGAGGATTCAAACTCTTCCATCGTGCGTACACCTTTGTCTGCAGGAATTTTGGTAACATATGAAAAGTCTATAGTCGTTGCTTCTTTATCTGTCAGAATAGAATAAAGCGTATCTGCATGTGCCGGCAGATAATAGGCTTCCCGTTTAGGTGCATGTTTCGGATTTTTTGCCTTTCCGAATACTTCTTTGATCAGTTTCTCCGTCTTCTTCAGATCCTGATTGGTCACTATTCCGATTCCCATCAGTTGAGGACGGTACCAGGTCGTATAGAAGTTGACAATAGTCGGACGTTTGAAATGATGCAATACATCCAGTGTACCTATAGGTTTTCTTTCAGCGTATCTGGAGTTGTTAAAGATCAACGGTAGGTACTGGTCACTCATACGTGAGGAAGCGCCTTGTTTGGTGCGCCATTCTTCGATCACGATACCTCTTTCTTTTTCAATTTCCAGGGAATCAAAACTGAGATGAAAAGCCCAGTCTGCTACAATGCTAATGGCTTTGTTGAGGTTTTGCTCATCTTTGGTATCAATCGTGATCTTATAGATCGTTTCATCATATGAAGTGTGCGCATTCAGATCTGCTCCAAATTTGACACCCAGAGATTCCAGAAATGTGATGACTTCATTCTTCGGAAAATTTTTACTGCCGTTAAAGGCCATATGTTCGACAAAATGTGCCAGACCTCTCTGATCTTCATTTTCCTGCAGCGATCCTGCATTTACAAACAGCTGTAGAGCGGTCTGCTGACTTTTAGAATCAGCCGGATACAGGTAATATTTAAATCCGTTTTTTAATTCTCCTTTTACGAGTTTGGGATCTTGCTGCAGTTTTTGTGCATACAGCAGTGATGAACACGCTATGCACAGAACTGTGGTGATGATATTTTTGAAGGGATACTGCATTTTATAATGTTTTGGTAATCGTTAACTGTGATTGTCTTTTGTCCGGTCCGGGATAGCCAATCAGTATATTTTTATCGTTTTCTATCAGCTTAATTTTGAGTGTATTGTCTTTTGAAGTGTCTATAGCATGGTTAATCCAACGGACACGTATCGTCATTTCAAAAAATCCGGGTTTGAATACTAATTGTCTGTTTGCATCGGGCAGCTCAAAATCAACACCTTCTTTCAGACCATCACCTACCAGGACCTGGTAGGTTAGTGTGATCGGATCATATTGCATTTTTGAACTTAGATTGACTTTATATTCCACTGTTTCATTACGGCTGGACTGTACATTTACAGCATCCAGATTATTAACATGGATATAGAAGAATGGCTGGTCAAACGGTTCCATTTTATTTTCATCACAGGAGATGTAAAATAAAGACAGAAGTAAGAATGCGGTAGTATATATTATTTTTTTCATTACAGTCATTTTTTATTGATTAACGGTTGGGTTTGGCTGCATCAGAGGGTTTATATCCAGTTCTGATCTTGGTATTGGCATGATGAACCTGTCGTTCGGATACGTCAGCTGACACAGGTTTGAAGTACAACCAGTTCCTCTGTTAAGAGATTCTTTATATCTCATGATATCATAGATACGTTGATTTTCAAAGCCCAGTTCTTTTCTGCGTTCCAGTTTGATGATTGCGAATAATTCCTCCGGAGTGTTATATGCTATCGTGATCAGATCTGTAGAGACATTACGTGCGCGGGCTTGTAGAATCTTGATGTCTGATACGGCTTCTGCATAGTTTCCTAGCCGAAAGTTAGCCTCTGCTCTGTTAAGATAAAGTTCTGCCGAACGCACGACTTTGACATTCAACGGCCAGTTATCATTGATAACACCATCCTCTTTACCATATTTGATACTTCTGTAATAATTAGTTGCGGGATCTATCTGCAGCATTGTTTTTCTGATGTCCTGATCAGAAAATAAGGAAACATAGCCCGGAGCAGCATAATACTGATACTCTACAGGTTCTGAAAACAGATGTTGAACTGTGCCTTTTGCATATTTCTCCAGATTGAACTGCCATATCACTTCAGAGGCAATGGAAGTGTAATCTGTACGTTGAGCACTTGCTGTAAACATTTTTTTATAATCTGCTGAACTCACCAAAGGGTATTTATTCGGCGTGATCAATTCTGATGTTTGGTTTACTACGTTCTGATACTGGCCCATATATAGGTAAATACGTGCTCTCAACGCTTTAGCAGCATCTACAGATGCGTATATTTTCGTTGGAACATTAGGATTTTGAGAAAGTAACTGAATACATTGTTCAATATCAGCCAGTATCTGCGCATAGACAGCACTAACCGATTCTCTGGCTACATGTGTTCCTGCCGGTGGCGTTTTGAGTAGGATCGGGATTCCCAGATGTGAAGCATCCGGGCTATAGTTGTACTGCTGCGCATATATATTTGTCATGTCAAAGTTGCATAAAGCACGTAATAACAATGCCTGTCCCAATATAGATGTGGCTTGTGCCTTGTCTATACTCGACTCCAAAAAAGGTTCTGCACCATTTATAATGTTGTTGATATTGTTTAATGCAGCATACCCGTTTCCCCACATCAATCGTGTAGCGCCGGCTTCATCCTGATCATTGGCTACATAATTAAATTCTGTTTGCATCACCGGGTTGGATATACCTGTACGGAAAGCGACATCATCCCCCCTTAAATCTCCATAGACTCCGTATTCATTCATATGATATCTGGCCATCAGATTATAAGATCCGTCAAGTGCGTTTTTTAATCCGACTATATCTCTAAATACCTGTTCTTTCCCCAGTTTTCCGATAGGGTCGACCTCAAGAAATGATTTTCCGCAGGATGATAATATAAGTGTTGCAGCAACGCTGCTATATAATAGTAATTTCATAATAGTATTCTTTAAAATGCAACGTTTAAGCCTAATGATATGACAGTTTCCTGTGGCATTCCTTCAAAGGAATTCTTATACGTATTTCTCTTACTGTTTCCGTTAGGTACCCACATATACAGATTATCTCCCTGGATATAAGCTGATGTTGTTTTCAAGCCAATGGCTTTTGTCCAGTTACTGGTCAGATCATACGCCAGGCTCACATTCTGAAGTCTGATATTGCTGGTGCCCATCAGATAGCGGGTAGAATTCAATGTAGAGCTTGTTGTCAGATTAGATAACCTTGGTGTCAAGGCCAGATATCCCGGATACTGCCAGTGATCCAAGATATTGACAGATTGATTGCCACTCAGGATATTCAGTCCGTCTGATTCGTTGTTACGTGCCAGTCTGTTGAAGGAAAGTCCGCCTTTGCGGTAAAGAACCAGAAAAGAGAGGTCGAATTTTTTGTATTTGATTCTATTGGTAATACCGCCGTAAAAATCCGGGTTCGGAGAACCGATAATTACCCGGTCATTTGCACTATACGTTTTGGTGACATTGCCGTTGATATCATACCACATAGGATCACCTGTAGCGGGATCTACGCCAGCCCATCTTACCAGATAATGCGAACGGGAGTCATAACCCTCCGTCATTATAGTCGTGCCGGATGAACGTTCGAACCCGTCATAAAGCTCGAGTACTTTGTTTACGTTATGGGAAAGATTGAAGGACGTACTCCAGCTGAAATTTTCCTTTTCGATATTAACCGAGTTTATGGAAACTTCCACACCCTCGTTTTTCAGTTTTCCTACATTGCGATATACAGCACGTTGACCTACGGTCATAGAAACAAGCGCATTGTTGATCAGATCTTTGGTGATGTTGTTATAATATTCTACCGCTACATTGATTTTCTTATATATACGGGCATCTATACCGGTATTGAACATGTAGGTTTTTTCCCATCTCAAATCCTCATTGATTCCGGTAGTCATGATAGCTCCTGTATTTCCTCCATATCCGTAATCTGCCGAATAGGTATATATCCCTTTACTCAGATCTGATCCGAACCTGGAATTACCTGTGGTTCCATAAGAAGCTTTCAGTTTCAGGAAATCGACAACTTTGCTTTTCCAGAATTCTTCTTTACTCACGGTCCATGCTGCACCGTACGAACCAAAAGTTCCCCATTTAACATTCTTACCGAAGTTGGAATCACCGTTTTTTCGTAACGTTCCGCTGAAGGCATACTTGTCATTCCAGACATAGTTAAGATAACCAAAGTAGGATAGAGAGGTCTTGTCATCTCTGGAAGTAGTCCCTCTTCTGTTGGTCTCCGCTACGAAAGATACTTCACGTATATTGTCATTAGGGAAGTTACTACCGGAAGCACTTACGCTGTGACGTTGGGTCCGTGTTGCTTCCATTCCCAGTTTAGCACTCAGGCTACCTTGCCACAACTGACTGTCATAGTTCATTGTGTTGGTTGTTACCCAGTTGGTTACCTGAGTTTGCTGACGTTGTGCGCTTCCGTTTTCAGACTGACCCGACAGGTTGTACATGGATTTATATTGATCTTCATTTGAACTGGTGTAGTTCAGACCACTGTTGTTGCGAAACATTAATCCTTTGAAGATTTGTATATCTACTCCTCCGGATGTAAAAGCATCCAGGGTCTTCTGTGTCCAGTCGTTCTGAGCAGCTTCCGCAAGACTGTTCATCAGCCTGTTACCTCTTTCGTCTCTTAATGCAAAATCCCCGTTCGGAAGGTACGGATTTACAATAGGTACACCCAGATAATACTCATCTCCTACAAGAAAGAGATTATTGATATTATACGCACCACCCACTATAACTCTGGCTGTAATTCTATTGCCGATTTTGGTTTCTACATTACTTTTCAGACTGTATCTTTTTGTGTCATTGGCAATGGTTGTACCTTTCTGGTCATATATCCCTGCTGAAAGGTAATAACTGTTGTTTTCACTACTACCGGATACGGAAAGGTTGTGTAGTTTGGTCACTCCCGTTCTGAAATACTCATCATACCAGTTTGTATTCACGGTAGGATCGAACATTGCAATATCCTTAGACATACCCATATCTGCTATAATCTGACGGTATTGATCTCCGTTCAGCACTTTGAATTTGGTGTCATTAATCTTTTGTAATCCTCCGCGGAAATTGTATCCGATACGTGTAGGTCCTTTTCCTTTTTTGGTCGTTACTAAGATAACTCCGTTTGATCCGTTTGCTCCATAGATGGATGTGGCTGTCGCATCTTTTAATACGGTGATGGATTCAATATCATCCGGATTGAGGTAGGTGAGGGGGCTTATACTTACATTCAGACCGGGCGTCATATTGGTGGTTCCTCCGGTATAAAGCGGCACGCCGTCAAGTACCCATAACGGTTCATTGGACGCATTTCCGTTCGGAGCTGAAGACTCACCACGGATGCGTGTGCTGAACCGGCTGCGGGGTGAACTGTTATTTTGATCCTGAGCCTGAAATTGAACGCCCGGTACCACACCTTCCAGTAAGGCATCTATTCTTAATGCCGGTCTTCTTTCCAGATCTTTGGATGTCAGCGTAAAGGCACTCCCTACCTGATTGGCTTTAGTCTCTTTCGTCCCGTATCCGGTAACAATTACTTCATCCAGATAATCGTTACTCTGTTCCAGAACAATATTTAGTGGAACGCGGGGATTTGATACCGTGATTTCTTTTTTCTGAAAACCAATGTAGGAAATGATCAGAATGCTGTTTTTTTCCGCTTTGATGTTAAACTCACCTGCATTATTAGTTTTGACAGCATTGGCTGTACCTTTTACCTGTACAGTTACACCTCCCAGACTGTAAGGAATCGGATTGTCCGTGTCTTTCAGTAAGATCTTACCGTTGATATGACTGTCCTGTTTTACTGTGGCAGATGCATGGAATAAGGTTATCGTCTTGTTGACAATTTTGTACGCCAGATTTTCTTCTTTGGCGATTTTTTCAAGTGCCTGACTGATGGTGGCATCTTCCAGCTGAATTGTTAATCTCTTATTGTCTACGACATTGTTTTCATAGAGAAAGAAGTATCCCGATTCTTTCTCCAGTGTTTGTAATACATTGCGTAAAGACTGGTTGTCTGCTTTGAGTGTAATGCGCTGTGCAAAGGTATTGGCTGATGCCATAGTAACCATTCCCAAGGTGAGGAAGGTCGCCATATTCACTGGCAGCAGCAAAGCCCTGACGATAGCTAAACTTTTTTGTAGAGGTTTAGATTTCATAGAAGTGATTTAGTGATTATTTTGAGTTTTTAAATTCGATGCTAACGGTGCGGTCTTTGATCTTGAAAATACCACCTGATACTGCACTTAACATATCCAGTACATCGGAAAGAGAAGAATTCCGTTGTATTTTTCCGGTAAATAATTTATCCGGCACAGGACTTTGGTAATCAAGCTGTACATTGTAAAACCGGGAGAGATTGGTAAGTATGTCTGTCATATTCTGATTGGAAAAAGAAAAGATAGATGAAGTCCATTCTTTGCTAACGCTTTGATCTTCCTGTTTCGCCTCCAGTCTGCCCAGTTCATTAATGACAGCCTGTCCGGGAAGGACAATTTCAGACTGTACAGGTGTATTTAAGGCAATTTTACCTTCATACAGATGGGTTATACTGGCTTCGTCATGATAGGCTTTGACATTAAATTTAGTACCTAGTACCCGTATTGTCTGATTGTCTGAAATGACTTCAAAAGGAACTTTTTCGTTTTTGGCAACTTCAAAATAGGCTTCACCGATCAGTTTCACTGTTCGGGTCTGTTCGTTGAATGCCGGCATAATAGTCAGTTTGGATCCTGCATTCAGCCATATTTTGGTACCATCATTCAGTACAAATTTATAGAGTTGGCCTTTTGCTGTCGATAGCGTCAGCAGCTGCTCACTGCGGTTTTTCTGATAAGCACTCAGATTATCGAAGGCTGTGGAATCTAAAAAGGCTTCCATCGTTGAATTGATCTGTTGTTGTTCTCCGTCTGTGTAATTGAGATGTACTCCGGCCTGGATACTGAGATCTGCGGGCTGATCCGGATAGAGACGAAATGCAAGGTATCCCATAATTAGCAGAGCACTTGCTGCAGCAGCAATTCTGTAATAGAGCACCCGGCGTAATGGCTTTGCAGGCTTGCGTCTGTTTATCGCTTGCAGAATACGGGATTTTATTTCTTCTTCGTTAGTTGCGGCATCAACAACAGCACTTGAATCGTCAAAACTGTTATACCAGTCTGTGATAACAGCACGATCTTCAGGTGTAGAAATTCCCGAATTAACTTTTTGTATAGCGTCTTGTACTTCTTTAGGAATGTGCATAGATGTTTAAGTTGTTCAGTGATATAGTACACGAACTCCTAAACTACGCACGATTTAAATTGAAAAAAATGCAAAAAATATAATTGTTTTTACAACTTTTCGTAATATTTTAAGCACTTTGCTGATTTGATTTTCAACAGTACGGGGAGAGATATCTAATTTGTCTGCGATTTCTTTACTGTTCAGGTGATCCTGTCTGCTATACCTGAAGATGAGCTGTGTTTTCAAAGGTAATTTTTCTACCTCCTGAAAAATTAATTCTTTTACCCATTTGTAGTGCAAAACTTCATCCAGATTATAATCTTCTAACTGATCGAATAATCCATACTCATTTGTGTAAAGATGCTTCTGACTTTTGTTAATATGCTTTATGATTGAAAATTTGGTTGCCTGGAATAAATAGGCTTCAAGATTGCGAATATTCTGAGGTTGTGCATGCGTCCACAGGGATAAAAAAATATCCTGTACCAGATCTTCTGCTATGGCGGGCTCTTTGATACGATTTATACATATTGCATAGACAACCTTCCAGTGCCTGGTATATAATTCAGTAAAGGCAGTATGATCTTTTTCTGCGAGATATAGTAATAATTCGGAATCTGAAATAGATTCGTAAGCCTTCATTCTTCTGACACCCCTTTAACAGCGCTAATATACGAAGATTAAACAGTTATCAGAAAAGGAGCAATGACAACCATTCTATTTGTTACGGGATACTACAGTCAGTTTTGTGGACCAGCTCTCTCCAGGGAGGTTAACAAATCTCTTATACGGGAAGGTTTTATATGTATTTCTATGGAATTATCTGTTTTCCGGCATCCCATTAGTACTAATGTACATCTGTTCCGAAAATAATCATGATGAATGCTGATCTGATCTGTGCAGGCCTACCGATTCAATCCGTTATAAAATGAAGAAAATAACCACTTTTACCTTACCTTTTTGCATACTTTTCGCCGTACTGACAGTCGCTTGTCAATCTGATATTCCGAAGGAAGAATACCGGAAATATAAGGCTACTCATAAGAATATTAAAGCCTATATGAATTTAAGGCTTGGTGAGCATAACTTCTATGGCAAATACCGGATCGTGTATCCGGGCAATGCAATCGATTCGGGCGAAGTAAAAGGCAAGGTTATTAATGATACCTTAATGGGAGACTATCGTTATAAGCAGTACGGATGGAAAGAACATAAGATCAGGCCCTTTATTTTGCTCCAAAAAGGAGATTCACTGATTCAGGGTACAGGAATGGAGTTAATGTATCTGGGTGTTTTTTATTTTGCACCTGCATCTATCAGTTTTGATAGCCCGCGTTTTGTTTTTTATCCGGAGAACTAATTTTGAAAGGGAATTAACAGCAGGGAAGGCGTACGCTAATATGTCCCCCCTGCTGCAGTATATCAGAATTTCAGCCTTTGCGCTAATTCCTCCAAATGCTGATCTGTGAAGTCCAGATGTGTGACAAATCTGACCAGATATTTACCGAACGAAACACAGTGTACATCAAGCTCTTTTAGTTTTGCAACAAAGTCTACCGATTCCATTACTTCAGATAATTCAGCCAGCACAATATTTGTTTCGACAGGATACACATTCTTAACGTACGAATTCTGGGAGAGGATGCGGCCAATTTCTTTCGCTCTGCGGTGATCCTCTTTGAGTAACGCGATGTGATGGTCAAGCGCATAATTACCTGCTGCCGCTAATCCTCCGGCTTGTCTCCAGCCACCTCCCATCACTTTCCGAAAGCGTTTTGCCTTTGCAATTACGGTAGAAGTTCCGATTAACAGAGAGCCTACAGGACAGCCCAGACCCTTGGACAAACAGATTGATATACTGTCAAATACGTGTCCGTAATCCTCAGGCTGCTGATCTGTTTCAACTAACGCATTAAACAACCTGGCTCCGTCCAGATGTAGGATAAGTCCCTTGCGCACACATACTTCTTTTATCTTTTTTATTTCTTCAAAATCATATATGCTTCCACCACCCTTATTAACGGTATTTTCCAAGGATACCAGACTCGTTACCGGCTGATGTACATCGTCTGGATTATTAATGGAATCTTCGACCATTTGTGCGGTGATTCTGCCACGGTCGCCATCCAATGGCCGGACAGAAGCAAATGCGTTCAGGGCTATACCTCCACCTTCATACAGATAAATGTGTGATAACTTGTCACAGATTACCTCATCTCCGGGCTGTGTGTGCACGCGTATAGCCAGCTGATTGGTCATCGTGCCCGTAGGACAGAACAGCGCGGCTTCCATTCCAAACATTGCTGCAACTTTCTTCTCCAGTTGATTTACACCTGGATCCTCTCCATATACATCATCCCCCAGTGCCGCATTTTGCATGGCTTCTTTCATGCCGGATGTGGGCAATGTAAGTGTATCACTTCTTAAGTCTATTCTCATGATTTTATATTCTTTTTATTTTTAAGAACCATTGCGCGTTGCATAAAACTTTGCTCTGCTATTCGTTGTTCGGTTTCCTGTATGGCCTGCAGTAAATTGTTTTGATTATTGGTGATTTCGGTCAGAACAGTAATCATAATATCCCATACAGGCTCCATTTTTGTAATCAGATCCGTACCTTTTGCCGTGAGTTGCAATAGACGTTTGCGTTCGTCGATTTTATCTTTTTTTGAGCGGATTAACTTTTGGTTTTCCAGCTCTTTCAGCAGATTAATAGTCGAAGGGTGGGTGTATCCTATTTCGCTGGCTATCTCTACAACACTTAATGTGCCTTTGTGAAACAAAGTATACATGACAGGGAACCATTTGGGCTCAAAATCAATATCAAACTCTTTATAAAGCAGAGCTCCTTCTTTGCGTAACTGTTCACTCAGGCGCTGCAGTCGCGTTGATAAAGCTAATATTCCCAGGCTGTCTATTATGTTCATTGCATCTTTTTTTTATGTCAGTGTATTAGCGTAATATTTATTATATACAAAACTACGTAGTTGAATACATATATTCAAATTTTTTTTCAATTTTACTATTTTAACCATCAAGACTGCTTTTTAAATATACTTTGACAACTAATAGCTTAGAAGAGATTACAAAGGTATAGCTGTTACCTGATGGCTATCTCTAAACTGCTGATATCTTTCTAACGAGTATTCAGGACAAGCGCCTTCGTGTGAAGTAATAAATGCGCCTAAAGATACAGCCTGATGCATGATTTCGTGTGGAGAAGTTCCCTGTTCCAGTCTTTTGGATAAAAAACCTGCTAAAAAGGAATCCCCGCTTCCTACCGTGTCTTTTACTTCTACAGTCACAGTCGGATATAAATAAAAATCACCTTTACAGGCATATAATGCTCCTTTACTTCCTTTAGAGACAATAATCTCATTCATGCCGAATGTATCCTGAAGATAACTGATACTATCTTTTTCATCTTCGTAGGTTTTTCCCAGAAAATCCAGCATCATACGTAGTTCAGCCTTGTTGAATTTGGCCAGCTGCGTTTTATGTAATAACTCTTTAATGAGTCTTACATCATAATATGGGGGGCGCAGGTTGATGTCAAATACATTGTAATTGCTTGCTTCCAGCAATTCAAATAAGGTGTTTCTGGATTGTTCCTGACGGGCAGCCAGAGTGCCGAATACAAATGCATCTGTCTGAGCAAGCAAGTGTTTGTCTGAAGCTCTTGTGCTGATAAAATCCCAGGCAACGTTCTGTACAATGTCATAATGCGCTTCATTATTTTCATCTAATGAAGCAATCACTGTACTGGTAGGGTGAATATGACTGACCTGAATACCATCAGTACGCATATTCCAGTTGTTGAGTTGCTCTATGATCTCCGTACCCAGATTATCTTCTCCGATACTGCTAATCATGCTGGCGTCAACTCCCATTTTAAAAAGATGATAAGCCACATTAAAAGGTGCTCCTCCGATCCTTCGCTGGCCTCCCGGAAAGATATCCCATAAAACCTCTCCAAAGCAAGCTATTCTTATTTTATTATCCATCATTGTTATTTGTAGTATGTAGTATAACATGCAGCGCAAAGTCGGTCTGTATTGTTGCGTCTGTTATGCCGATGATATCTCATCAGTTTCTATATGTCTGTTTATTGTTTTTCTAATTTACATAATTTACGATACGCTCACCTTATTAAGTGTTGCATATTCTCAGAAAGAATAGACCTGCACTGAAAATTGTAGTAAGGCACGGTTGTCTACCGGATTCCACATTCCCCACAAACCCAGCGGAAACTGATAGTTTCCGATTTTAAAAGGTTTGGAAAGCATAAGGCTCAATTCATTGAAGCCTGCTTTTCGGGAGAAGAAGTTATTTTTTTCTCCGGAAGTATGCAGAGCAAAGCTGTAACCAAGTCTGGCACGCAATTCCAGATCATCTTTTTTGAAGACAGGATATTCTCCGGAAACAAAACTGGAATATTTATTGGCAGTATTGCCGCTGTTCCGATCACGGCCAAAGACGACAGTATTCCAGCTCAATACCAAAGGAATACGATCACTGATTGTATAATAGGATCGAAAATCCCAAAACCGTCCGGTTTCATCAGCCGTATAATTAAAGAATTCGTCATTATTATAAGTAGCTTCCGGAGAGAAGTTATAAATGTCCCATAACTCTACCGTGAGGTGCTTGTTCTTATAGCCGATATAATTATTAAATTCTTTGTAGGATCCGTCAGCATCACCTCCGGCCCAGAATCCTCCATAAAAATTCTTATAATCTACATGAATATCTCCTGTATATACCAGACCTGTGGCCACCTCTATTCCCCGCCAGAGGTGACTGTTTCGCAATTGTAAAGCAGAATGTATTTCCTGTCCGTACAGGCACATGTTTCCAAAGATCATTGAAAACAATATCAATAATTTATATCTGACCATTTTGAATGGGTTGTTAAGAATATATGGCGTTAAAGCGTCAGCTGTGGTTTATAAATATCAGTTTACAATATCTTTGGGTCTGATTCGTGAACCGAATAAGGCATATGAAAGCATGAGCAGTTCACAGATAACCGTGAGTGACCATGTCCACCTCCAGGATCCGAGAATATCCGCCAGTCCTCCCTGAACCAACGTAAATACGGCACCGCCAAATACGGCTGAGATAAATACACCGGAAGCTTTAGAAGTGTACTTGTTAAGTCCTTTGATGGATAATGAAAAGATACAGCTCCACATCGTAGAGTGCAGCAGTCCGATCGCAACCAAAAACCAGAGATTTTGTGTAATCATAGCAATAATGGCCAGTATGGTCGCTGATATTGTGGTGACTGTCAACTGTGTCTTTGCTGATATTTTACTGAAAAAACTCGATATCGCTCTTCCGACCAGAAAGCCTCCCCAGTATAAGGTAGAGAGTAAGGCATGTATTCCCAGATCAACTCCTCCGATAATAATATCTGTCTTACCAAAAAAACTCATCGGATGTCCGGATTCCATAAGTTCAAAGGCATGTAAATTGATATTCGCACCTATGGCAACTTCTGTACCTACATAAAAAAAGATCGCCATGACGCCTAATGCAAAGTGCCGGAATGACCAGATACTTCTTTCCAGTTTTTCACCGGATGCCGCACGTGTATTGGCAATATCCGGAAGGTGCAGTTGACGGGTGATGAGGGTGACGACTATCACACAGGCTATCAGCGCCAGCAGTGGCATAAGCAATTGTCTGATCTCGATATTGGCAATAGAGATTCCACTAAACATCACTACGGTTACAAAGAACGGAGCAGAAGTAGTTCCGATGGAATTGATCGCTGTAGTAATATTGAGTCTTTGCACCGCCTGAGTACCCGGCAATTCATAAGACGCTACGTAGGGAT
Source organism: Sphingobacterium spiritivorum ATCC 33861 (assembly GCF_000143765.1). Taxonomy (GTDB): domain Bacteria; phylum Bacteroidota; class Bacteroidia; order Sphingobacteriales; family Sphingobacteriaceae; genus Sphingobacterium; species Sphingobacterium spiritivorum. Next base: position 1,283,055 of record NZ_GL379770.1, read on the forward strand.
TGACCACTACCTGTATCACTGCGGCAGAAGTTCCCATCAGATAGGAGCCGATAATAAATATTATAAATCCATAAGGGAGCGCTGCATCTGCAAAATGCAAGGCAAGATGCGGATATTGATAGCCAAACCAGGAAGAGCATAAGTACATCAGCAGTCCCGAAATCATAAATAGCAGTCCGCGCAGCAATGTATTTTTGTAACCTGCGGCGTTGACCCATTTACTCGCCAGAGTACCATTGAGCAGATATCCTAAAAAGAAGAAGAATGAAATTAAAGTAGTAAAGGTATTTTTCAGACTACCCGCTTCTGCCAGAAAAGTAAATTTTAGTGGGGCCTGCAATTGTTCATTTACCGTAGTCAGAAAGCCTACTATAAAATATATAAAGGTTACAATGGCAAAGGGCAGTATGCCATTCCGAAGTTTTGTTTCCATAATTTTTTTAATGATTTATATTGGTTAGAATATTAGTCCAAAATAGATTGTAATCCCCCCTTAGCACATTTTATACATTGTAATACTTTCTTCAAACCTTTTTCCCGGATACTGTGCGCAAATCCTGTATACAGCCCGACGAAAGATGCTACCGCTGTGAGATCTGTACTGCGGAATGCGGATAACCGGAGAAAATCAACAGGATTATTGCTTTTTGTGCTTTCCCGATCTTCGGCAGTTAACCAGGGTTCGGCTATTTCAAACTGCTGCTGCTTGTCATCAGTCTGATATTTGAGATAATGTCTGTAAGAGGCTATTAAAAAAGCAACGCGACTCAATTCCTGATTATCTTTGATCATTTTGAGGAGATTAGGCATGATATATACAGGAAATTTGGAAATCCCGTCAAAACATAGTCTGCTGATCTGATCACTAACTGCAGGGTTGGCAAATCGTTCTATCAGTGTTTGTTTGTATTCTTTCAGATCAATACCTGTAGGAGGAGGTACATGAGGCGTGATATCTGTATCCATAAAATCACAGACAAATTTTACCATCTCTTTGTCCTGCATAGCTTCATCCACTTTACGATATCCGATCAGAAAAGAAGGGTAGGAGAGTAAGGTATGAGAGGCATTCAGTAAGCTCAGTTTCATGTTTTCATAGGCTGTTACATCATCTGTAAATTCTACTCCTACACGTTCCCAGGCTGGTCTGCCGGCAATAAAATTATCTTCGATTACCCATTGGATAAAATCTTCGCAGTATACAGGAGCTTTATCATAGATACCACTTTGGTTATTCAGTCGTGTTATATCCTGTGCTGTTGTAGCCGGGGTAATCCGGTCAACCATACTATTGGGAAAACTCACATTTGTTTCCATCCATTCTGCCAGTTCCGGATCCTGAGCCGCAATGAACGTGCAAAATGCACGCTTCGCTGTATTTCCGTTGTGTTGCAGATTATCACAGGAAAGAATGGTTATACCACCGCTACCACTTGCCTTGCGCTGACGCAGACCTTCTGCTATATAACCAAAAACTGTGGTTGGATTTGCCGGATGTATCAGGTCATCTTTTATCCACTCATTGTCCAGCATAAATTCATTTGTGACTTTATCCAGATTATAACCTCCTTCTGTAATCGTAAGGGTGATGATACGGATAGCGCTGTCAGCAATCTTGTGCAGCAGCTCCTGCTGATCTTCCACTGCCCATAGCAATTCAGAAAGAGAGCCTATACGGTAGATATCATGCTCACCTTCTCTTCCGCAAACCGTCAGGGTGTAATCTAACTGTTGTGAACGCAGGTTTTGTACGAGTTTCTCATCCCCCGGAAGCAGACAGGCACCGCAGATTCCCCATTGCTTTTGATCTTCGTCATGGAGTAATTGGTCGGTATAGAATGCCTGATGAGCCCTGTGAAAGTTGCCCACTCCAATATGCAGAATTCCTGACTGTATCGTATTACGGTCATAATTATATGTATGTACCTTCATATTACATTATTTTTGGTTTAAATAAAATGCGAATTGGTTAATCAAATTTATAGGAATTGGATTCTTGGAATAGCATGTGTGTCAGTAAATTATCTCTGGGATCGTTCCCAAAGTTGTGGGAACGATCCCATGAATGCATGTTTTTCTTAACTTTGGAAAAATACAGTATGTTATGAAGCGTGTCACCATTAAAGATCTGTCTAAATACTTGTCTTTGTCTACCTCTACGATATCCAGAGCATTGGTAAACGATAAAAATATCCATCCCGAAACCAAACAAAAGGTCTTGGAGATGGCAGAAAAAATGGGTTATAAACCGAATCCTACTGCATTGAATCTTAAGTACGGGCAATCCAAAAGCATTGGTTTCGTTGTTCCGGAAATGACGACTCCTTTTTCTGCGAAAGTGTTGAAAGGCATCCAAAGTATTTTGTATCCCTTAGGATATAGAATAATCATTATGCAGTCGGATGAAAATCCGGAGATCGAACGCAAAAACCTGTTGATGCTGGAAGAGTTTAATGTGGATGGTATCATTATCAACCTATGTCATGAAACATATAATATGGATCTGTATCAGCAGATCATGGGCAGAGGAACAGCTCTCGTATTTTTTGACCGGATACCTGCCAAATCATTGGAAGCTTCCAAGGTAATGGTCAACGATCATATCAAAGCCTCTCTTATGGTCGAGCACCTCATTGCTACAGGACGCAGAAGAATTGTACATATCAAGGGACCTTCTTCCATTCGCAATGCTACCGAAAGAGCATTGGGCTATGAACGGATCTTGACCAAACATGGTATTTTTGACCCTGAATTATTAATCAAAACCGATGGTGCAACATTTGAACATGGCAGGAATGTGGCACAGCAACTGCTTAGCAAGAACATTAAATTTGACAGTATTTTTGCTTTTACGGATACCCTGGCTATCGGTGCTATGAACTATCTCCTGGAGCAGGGAATCAATATTCCGCAACAGGTTTCTATTGCCAGTTTTTCAGGAACAGAACTGGCTACTATTGTACATCCGCAATTGAGTAGTGTGGAACAACCGCTGACTAAGATGGGGGAGACTGCTGCTCATATGATGCTGGATAAGATAAAAAATAATACAGGTGAATGCCAGACTGTGGTGATGGATGCCGAATTGATATACAGAGCTTCTACCTTAGGATAAGAAAATTTTACTACAGAAATAACGGATAAATAATATTATACACTAAACCCTGAGCGAATGCAGACAGAAAAAGTTTATGAATTGATGGGCTGTCAAATACCTGTTGTCTTTACGAATCAACTGATCAGTATTAAAGGACCTGCGGATCTAAAAAAATACTTGTCCGAGGATATAGATAACAGATCAGCAGTTCTGGTCCGGCATATTAAGAAGGATTATTTTGATTTCACAAATAAGGAACTTCTTATTACAGATGATTCTATGATTATTGAGATATGGGGACATGTATTTGCAAGTCATATCGCAGGTGCGATCAAAAATCTTGTACAGCTCAGACTGATTGAAGATGTTGCAGACTTTGTCATTAAGAGGGGAGATGTCATAGATTGTGGTGAAAGTGAAGTGGATAGTAACAGAAAGATATGGGATATATTGTCGGGATTCAAAGGAATTATCCTGAGTTTTATGTAGCTGGTCATATTTTACAACAATCTTATTTTTTTCTTTTTAATTTGCTAATATTTTTAGTATTTTTGTTATCCACCCATCTGTCATTTATTTTGGTTAGTGGTTGGTAATAATCGACTAAATTATGGCAACACATCACTCCGTAATAACTGATATTAAAGCAATCATTTCCCGGGCAAAGGATAGTGCAATACGTGCTGTTGACCATCAGCGTACACTTATGTACTGGAATATCGGACAACGTATTTTTGAAGAAGAACAGGATGGTAAAGATCGTGCAGATTATGGAAAATACCTTACTGAATACATAGCCCAGGAACTTGAACCTGAATTCGGGAGTGGATTTTCGAAAAGACAGATTGAGTTGTTCCGGCAGTTTTACAGGGTATTTCCAATTGCGAATACACTGTATTCGCAATTGAGCTGGAGTCAGTACAAGTTAGTTATCCGATTGGATAATACAGATCAGCGGGAGTTTTATATTGCCGAAACCATAAAAAATAACTGGACAGTCCGGCAGTTGGAGAGGCAGATATACAGTAATCTGTATGAGCGGCTGTTGATGAGCAATGACAAAGAGAGCGTACTGGCTGTTGCCAAAAAAGAAAAGCTCCCTTCTGATGCAAGTCAGATTATAAAAGATCCTATGATTCTGGAGTTTCTGGGGCTGAAAAGAGAGAATGCTTATTATGAAAGAGATCTTGAAACAGCTATTCTGACGCATTTGCAGGAATTTTTACTCGAATTGGGAAATGGTTTTTCGTTTGTGGCGAGGCAAAAGCGTATACACATCGAAGGGGATGAATTTTTCCTTGACCTTGTCTTTTACAACAGGCTTTTGCAGTGTTTTGTAATTGTCGAGATTAAAACAACCAAACTTACTCATCAGGATATAGGCCAGTTACAGATGTATGTAAATTACTATGATCGAATTGAAAAACTTGACCACGAAAACCCTACAATAGGTATACTCTTATGTGCCAATAAAAATGACGCCGTTGTCAAATTTACTTTACCTGAAGGACAAAAGCAGATCATAGCCAGTCAGTATAACCTTTATTTACCTACGGCCCAGCAATTACTAGACGAAATGAATAAAGAATTGGAGAGTTTTAAAGGGAAAGCTGATGGTGACTAAGGAATGCTGTTATGTATGAAGATAGCTATAGTTCTGATACGCGATTACTAGCTGAAACCAGTGATTTTGAACAGATAATAGCCTGATCAGATGATATTGCGTATGATAAGTTGTATTTTTAGATAAAAGAGATCGTAATAAAAGAAAATATACAACAGATTTCAGACGTTTATAAATAAAATAACAGACATGACGAATGAAGAACTGACAGCCCTTGAAAAGGCGTCTAATAACGGTGATGATAAGTTGATCAGCGATCTGCTCACTCTACTGGACGGAAAGAAAAATTTTGATGATTATAAACTCAAATCCTCTGTCAGACAGTTCATTCAAAAGGAAAATTATCAGATCCTGAATGCGCTGATTGATAAAGGACTAATTGAAACCGATCTTTATGAGTACGATCGTTTCAGTGGCAGTGTGATAGAATTGCTGATCCATCCCGGCATCACGGATCAACAGGCTTTATCTGCCTATCTGGACTGGCTGCCACAGTTATTCAATAAAATAGATGATATAGATGAAGAAGTCAGCGGAGTAACATTGCTTCAGTATGCATTGGGTATCGGAGCTCTTCTTGGATCCTTACAAATACTTGTAGCATGTGGAGCAGATATTCATCAGAAAGATAAATACGACCAGTCTCTATTGTATCATGCCTGCAATGTATCGCCTGTGAATGTTAAAAATGCGTCTGAGATCGTGGGCTGGCTGCTTGAAAATGGAGTAGAAGTGGATGCTGCAAATGTAGAAAACAGAACGCCTTTATGCCGGGCAGTTTCTACAGGAAATATTTCCCTTCTTAGTTTGTTGCTTGAAAATGGTGCAGACCCCTCTGTACAGGATTGGAAAGGTGAAAATGCATTTTATCATGCTACGGTACATCTGCATAATAAAGATATGGTAAAGCTACTGTTGCAATACCAGACTCCTGACTGGCATATGTTGACTAAACAAAATGAAAATCTCCTGAATGCATTTCTTCGGGCTATGCTGAATGGGAATGAAGATGATTTGGAGATACTTGAATTGTTCTTTGAAAATGGTGCAGATCCCGAGATGACAAGTCAGTACTATAGCGCAGAAAAATCCGGCCTGGACTGGATTGCCGAAAAACCCTTTGAAGTAATGGAGCGTTTGCTGGAAAAAGGTTATTTCCGGACAGACTATCAGGATAATGAGGGAAATACACTCCTTCATAAAGTTTGCAGCTTCAATGTGAATTATGAGGAAAAGGCAGCTAAGGATCTTTACCGTAAGGTCAAACTCTTGCTGAAAGCAGGTACAGATCCGAACATCGAGAATACAGCAGATAAAAAAGCGGTAGATTATGCGATGGAAGACAATCTTAAAACCAAAACGGTAGAACTTTTATTAAATCAGTAGAAATAAATCAATGTCACAATCATTTATAAAAGCCTGTGAAGACGGCAAACGCAAGATCGCCGAGATATTATTGGAAAAACAACAGGTGGATGTCCGATACACGGACGAAATGGGACGTACGGCACTGCATTATGCTGCCCATCGGGGGTATCTTGACCTGGTAAAACAATTGATCAGTGCCGGGGCAGATATCAGCTATGAGGAACATAATGGAGAAACTCCCCTTTTCTTCGCTATCCTTCAAAAGCAAAAGCAGACCGCCTTATATCTGATCGAACAGGGAGCTAATCTGCAGATCAACGATTTTCAAGGTAACAGCTTGCTTCACGTCGCCGCAAGTAGCGGACAGCAGGAGATTGCAGAAAAACTTCTGCATGAAGGTCTGGATGTCAACGCACTCAATAATCAGGCAGAAACACCGTTATTGCTGGCAGTACAAGGTAAATTTCCGCCCGTTGTACAGGTATTGCTTCATAACGGAGCAAATGTAGACCTGACTGATAGAAATGGAAATACAGCACTCAATACAGCTGTAAGCAATAGTTCTGTTCCTATTGTAAATATGCTTCTGGATAATGGAGCCACAGTTAATTTGCTGAATGATCAGAGTGAAAGTCCTTTGCTTATTGCGACTAAACTAGGTAACCGCATTATTGCGCAGAAGCTGGTGGAGACCGGAGCTGATATTTTTACGGAATCCGCAGATGGTGTATCACCTGTCTGGTATGTATGTGGCAGTAACCAGAAAGAACTTTTATCGCTCTTTATTTCCAAAGGACTATCTCCGGACTATGCAAGGCCGGTAGACTCGTTTGACGGAAAAGACGGACAGTATATTCAAAAGCTTATAGCACGTACGGGGACTCGTACATTTATTCTGGGATATGAACCTCATTATGCAGGAGAAACATTATTGCAGACGGCTACAAAGTCAGGCTACCTGTCTTTGATGAAAGTATTAATCGACAGTGGTGCGCAGATAGATAAGCAGGATGCCTCCGGTAATACAGCGCTGCACTATGCAGCATCCTATGGTAAGAAAGATGCTGTGCGGTTTTTGCTTGCTAATGGCAGTTCTCCTGATATTACAAACGTATTGGAGCAAAAAGCCATAGATTATTCTAATATCCAGGGTTTTAATGAAATTACAGCCTTACTGATTGAATATGGTGCAACACCTGATCCAGTTGTATCAGGTTCAGTTTCTCCGGTTAAAGAGGTATCAATAGAGGAAAAACCGCCAATGGATATGGCACAGAAAAAACAAGCGCTGTTCGATCTGAAGGATTTGCTGGATGCTGGAATTATTTCCAAAGAAGAGTTTGAACAGGAAAAAAGTAAAATTCTACAGGCTTAACAAATAATCCGGATCCTGAAAGGAAAAGAAGATCACCAAATACAATAATAGACATGATGAGATACGGGCATATTTTGATTTACATACTTCTGTTTTGCGGAACAGCTCAGGCACAAAACAAACGTCCTGTACTGGATATCATGCTGACTAATTATGCTTATCCTTATGAGGTACACTATCTGAATTTTCAGAGTCAGGGGCAGGAGATCCGCATGGCCTATATGGATGTTCAGCCTTCACAATCAAATGGTAAAACGGTCATGCTTCTGCATGGTAAGAACTTTAACGGAGCGTATTGGAAAACTACAGTTGAATCACTGGTAAAGGAAGGATACCGTGTTATTGTGCCGGATCAGATCGGATTTGGAAAGTCCTCTAAGCCGGTAGGTTATCAGTTTACGTTTCAGCAACTGGCCTGCAATACAAAACTATTGCTTGAAGAGTTAAAAGTGAACCGGATTTATTTGTTAGGACACTCTATGGGCGGCATGCTGGCTACAAGGTTTGCCTTGATGTATCCGGATATGGTCGGGAAACTAATTCTTGAAAATCCGATCGGACTGGAAGACTGGAAATTAGTAGCACCCTATACTACGATTGATGAAAATTATCAGAATGAATTGAAAGCTGACTATGAAACAACCCGAAACTATCAGTCAGGCTTTTATTATGATAATAAATGGAAAACCGAATATGACGAATGGGTGTATTTGCTGACAGGATGGACCAAATCTCCGGATTATCCTATAGTCGCTATGAATAATGCACAGACGTCGGATATGATATTTACGCAGCCGGTAGTCTATGAATTCAGTAACATTAAGACACCAACCTTACTGATTATCGGTACAAGAGACCGAACTGCCATCGGTAAAAATAAAGTGAAGGATTCAGCAGTAAGAGAAAAAATGGGGCTTTATCAGTTTTTGGGTAAAGAGACACAGCAGAAAATTAAAAGATCACAATTGGTTGAACTGGATAATGTAGGTCATTTGCCACATATTGAAGTATTTGACCGTTTTATAAAACCATTGAAAGCTTTTTTGGCTAACCAGACCGGCAATTAGTCTGCTACGAATATTGAACCTGCACGGTAACAAGTTCTTTTTTTAATAAGCAGTTAATTATGAGATTAAAACAATACACCTGGAATATCAGTATCAACCTCTCTGCCCTTTGGGCATCTCTCCTTGAAAAGGAGAGAAAATATTCTGGTTTAACCATTGCGTCAGTTGGTGTCCTCACCAACTGTCTAACACATTAAGTCTTATACACTTTTTTCTGGCGCAAGCATGTTGCTTGTGCCTGTATCAGAATAAAAAGTGTACCTGAAATATCAGTATCAAACTCTCTGCCCTGCGGGTATCTCTACTTGAAAAGGAGAGAATTGATCTGATTTAACTGTTGGAATTTGTCTGGCGCAAGAGTGTTGCTTGTGTCTCTATCTGAATAAAAAGCGTATTTTGAATATCAGTATAACCTCTCTGCCCTTTGGGCATCTCTCCTTGAAAAGGAGAGAATTGATCTGATTTAACCGTTGGAATTTGTCTGGTGCAAGCGTGTTGCTTATGCCTTTAAAAAAGTTGCCGGTGAGGACACCGCCAAACGCTCTTTACGCGCCTGTTAATGTATTCAATAATAGCTAATCTTTATCTGGCGCAAGCATGTTGCTTGTACCTTTTCAAAAATGAATTTAAATAGAAAATGTAAAGTTTGTTTGACATTATGAGAAGTTTACTTACCTTTGTTTTATAAACTTTAGAATTATGAAAGCTATTTCATCTCCCGGACTTTTTACTTTTCAGAAGTATATCGGTATCGTGGTCACTGTTATTGGTGCATTAATCTTTATATTTGACAGGAGACCGGAAGCAAGTGCGCCGCTTATGATCGGATTATTCACGCTTTATATTTCAAAAAGCAGGGTAGAAGATGAGCGATCGTCAAGTCTGAAAACTTCTTCTCTCTACATTGCGTTTATACTTGCATATACGCTCAAACTGATAAGTTCCAATTTGTTTTCGCATGGTATAGCGGGCATACAAATTATGGAAGTAGATCACTTTATTATTTTAACATTTGGTATAGCCCTGATCACTTATTATATCAGGCTGTATTTCGGGAAATAAAGAACATAAATGACCAACACGCTAAAGGTAGAAAGAGCAAGACGGAATATGACACAGGCTGAGTTAGCAACACTGGTGGAAGTATCACGTCAGACTATAAATTCCATTGAGATCGGTAAATATGTTCCCTCAACATTACTGGCGCTGAAGATTGCGGCAGTTTTTGAAATTTCGATCGAAAGTCTTTTTAACCTTGAAGAATCGGACTGGAACAGGTAATGAAGCTGTATTCCTGATCAACACGCGGATTAAATTAGTTAAGCAGCTTATGACAAATCACGTAATAATCAATGGCAATCACATCCACGATATCAGTTCTTTTTATGAAGAGATCAATCGTGTTTTTATGGCTGAAGAAGATTGGAAAATAGGCTGCAGTCTGGATGCTTTTAATGATCTGCTGTATGGCGGATTTGGCATTCTGAATAAAACAGAGCAGCCGGTACTGATCTGGACGGCCATTGAAAAAAGTAAGGAAGCTCTCGGATACGATGCGACCAAAGCATATTATCAGCAAAAGATAGATGCCGGTCCGGTCTTTAATACCAGTTTTTTTGAACACAAACTGACCGAGCTTATGGAAGGGAAAGGGCAGACTTATTTTGATATTGTGATTGAGATTATAGCCGGCCATCCGGAGATTTCTTTGGAATTGCAACCTTAAGCTGTCCCGAAGAGTTGTGAAATAATTTATTAAGTTAGAGCATGGAGGAATTATTGATTTCCATTTCACGATTAAATCCTGTTGTACAGTTTCTGATCTTTCTGGGACAAAATATTCTTGTTTTTTTGTTCGGGCTTTTCTTTGGTTATTATCTGTTGCGAAATAGTGTTGCATATACCAAGCAGATTTCAAGACGGGATAAAGCTATTGCAGCCGGTACTGTTGCGATCAATGCTGTTGTGACTTTCGCGGGATTTATATTGTGGGAAAGGGGCTGGATTGACATAGTCTTCGGATGGTCTTATTATGCCATCACAGATTTACTGATTCTGTTTTTTGCAATGGATCTCCTTATGTATATTTTTCATCTGGCTATACATTATTCCTTTATGTATAAGTACATTCATACATTGCATCATGAATCGGTTGATCCCACCCCTATAGATCTCTTTGTGCTTCATCCATTAGAGACAGTGGCATTCGGAGGTATGTGGCTGCTCTTGCTTCTGTCGGGAACGTTTAATATCTGGGCAATCTGTATATATCTGATTCTTAATGTCATTTTTGGTATTATAGGACATTTGGGTAGCAATAGTGATACATACGTGCCTGCTAAAGGTGTAATGAATTATCTGGGTACAGCACACTTTCATCATGCACACCATCGGGATGTCCACTGTAATTTTGGTTTTTACACCAGTATCTGGGACAGGCTTTTCGGCACTTACGCAGTGAACAAAAAAGAGAAATAAAATTTACAGGTATGGACTATCCGAAAGGTTTCGGTTTAGGTCATACGTTACATAGAAATCAGGAAAAAGATCGAAGAAAGAATTTTCGGGCTGTAACATGATCTGTTGTCTAAAGTTGAATATTCGGAACGTCTCCGACCTCAAACTCCCAGGTATACTCGTAGTGAGGCAGATCTGAATTTATCTCAGGAAAAGAGAGGTGTTTGATCTCTTTTGCATTTCCATAATCCTTGCCTTCCAGAAGATATATCCCAAGATTTTTGTTTATTTCTTTTACTATTCCGGGAGTGATAGCTTTATTTATTTGTCCGTCAGGAATGACTTTTACATGAATCTGCTGTTTACCGGAATCTTTCAGGTAAGCTGTAAGTTCATAAGGTGCAGGAATACCATCACCATTGTGAGATTGTGCCAGCAGAGAATCATTCACAAATATTTCATAATTGATATTTCTGATATCATGATTCAGAAAGTACGTTTTGGTAACCTTGGTTGGCTCCTCTACAACTTTTGTTTCGTTGCTAACTGTGTTTTTACCGATATCGCGACAGCCTGTTGAAAACAGGAAGCTACCGATTATACACAAAATAAATTTACTCATAGTTTTTCCTTCTCTGGCAGATAACATATAACGTACAGGTAGGTATATCTATACATACGCCAATTACAATCCTCTAATTTACATAAATTCTGTGAAAGGCATACCAGTTATGTCATGCTTTTAGCTACTGTTTGACTAAGATATAAAGTATACACTTAAAAAGACAATGCTGAAATAGATCCATAACAGACAGAATAGAATATGGATAGCTGTTTCAAATTTCTTGCCTCTCCACAACTCTGTTGAATATCCTAAAAACTGAACGATTAGCCTGATGAACCAGAATATTCCGAGACCCAGACATATCTTTTTTCCCAAAGGAGTATGGATTAGTTCATAAGAGGAGGTATAGCAAAGTAAGCCCATAAGGAAAACGCTAATTCCAATAAACAGCGTATGAATGGACATCATCTGTCTGTTAATAAGATTTAATGATTTAAGCTCCTGCTTCCAATTGAAATATTTTGGGAATATGATATGGATTCCAGCCAGAACGATCAGTAGTATACCTATGATTTTAAGCTGTAATTCCATTTTTTTCTAATATAAATGTACTGACAAACGGGGTTACTTTAATTTCCTCTTTTAGCCGAAAACCGGCTTCCCGAAAGATATGTATCCAATTTTTTTTGCCGTAAAAATGCAGAAAGCCAATTGTATAAGCCAAAAAATTAGGTATATCCCGCAAATGTTCTGTTATCATGATTTGTCCGCCTGATTTTGTAATTCTGTTCAACTCCCGGAAAAATGAGATCCGCTCATCTTCTTGTCTGATTTCATGTACTGAAAATATAGCCAGACACAGGTCGAATGTATTATCCTCAAAGGGCAGCCGTGTTGTCTGTACGCAAACAGCATCTTTTGCCGGATATATTTTTCGGGCTCTTTTTATCGAAATTTCTGTATGTTTTTGCGGATCATAGAAGTCGCATATTGTGAGATGAATGTCCGGGGAAATACTTTTTAGGATAATACTTGTTTCATCAAATCCGGCATTGATATTCAGGACTTGTTTATGATCTGTATTCCCCAACCATTTCAACTTATAAAGGTCTGATAGATCATAAATATAACAGGATACTATCAGAGAACTGATAATACTTATCCCTGCGATAATAGTAACTGTAATAAGGATGAATTGAAAATCATGCGGAAGATAGGGATAAAGGAATAGCGAAACAATTAAAATCAGAGCAGCAATGACATAAAAATGCCAGTTAAACCGGATAATATTCCATACTCCTGTAAAAGATTTTCGCTTTATTGCCATGTCTCTGTTCTTCCTTTCTTCCAGTAATAGGGCACATTTTTTATTTCAAAAGCACTGGATAAAATTGGTGAATCTAAATTTAAATGTTTAAAAAAATCAAAATGGTAAGTGCATATCTGTATCGGTGAGGGTTTCCAGTTTTGCCTGACACCTTCTATGATCAGCACCTTTTTGTTGGTCACATTGTATGTGAATGTAAAGGGCAGAGGACCTGCAAATTTACGTGCATCTTTCCAATCTGAAAATACCGATCCTTTGGGGATCTGTACATCCTCTTTTGAGCGGATAATCTGAATTTCGAATCCGGATTTTTTCGAACTTACAGAGCTGAAATCATCAGTATTTACCTGTGAAATATCCGTAGTAGAGTAATTGTAATGGGTGAAAATATTGCCCAGGTATTCCATTTTCTTTTTATCCGTTTCAGATTTCAAAATATAGAGACCCCTGTATTTTTTTCCATTCGCATTGCTGTAGCGGACAAATATCCGGTAACCGATCAGAAAAAAATCGTGTCCCATAAATGAGGGAAATCCTTTGGGCCGAAGGGAAGAGGTCCGCACCAGTGCTACAGCTATAAAGGCCCATTTATCTTCAAAAAGATCTAATTCAAGACAATCGGGAATGAATTTCTGAAGCTGTTGTCTTGGTAAAGCAAAAGTGAGAACAACCGAACTGTCAAAAAATGCTTCAACGGCAAAGGGATGATTTTTTAAAAATTCCATAATCAGATTTGCGGTCTTGCTTTTTTATAACGTACAAACTCGGTATAGTATATGAATGCAGAGAAAAGAAGTGCAAATACAATATTAAATCTCCCCCATAAGAGAAGATCAGGAACTACTTGAAATTCTATTATATTCATTGTAATAATTACGGCAATCTGTGTAATAGCGTTGAGTCTGGATCTGAATCCTGTTAAAATCCAGACAGCCATTACGATTTCGGCCAGACCAATCAGTACTGTTAAAGTCCGGGCGTGCTCCTGATCCAGAATTGTTGCAACGATCTGTTGATGGCGGGGCTCAAAATCAAGTACTTTACAGAATAAACCATTGATCAGCCAGACCATACTGATGATCAATTTTTCAAAACTAACGGGATTAAGACTGTTTGTCCGGGCCATACAAGATGTTCAGAATATGTATATATCAATACTGGATCCTATAAAAATACAAATATTCCCCTCTATAAACTATTTTACGGATAAGGGATTATCAGACAAATTGTTTCCATTGCTCACTTTCAGCTACTGACCTTATAGTCTCATTTCTTTTCTTCAAAAAATCAGTCATATAGGCTGTCAGGAACAGTTTTTCAGCCACCCACCCCAATATACCCAGGGGAGCTTTGAAAGTGAATATATCGATCATATTAGTACCCTCTGCCTGCTGTTCAAACAGGTGTGTATGCTCCATGCTCTCAAATGCACCTTTCAGCATCTTATCTTCAAATCTATAGGGTCTGTCAAATGCAGTAATGGCTACACTTAACTTTTGATAAATACCAAAGTGTCTGGCTCTCCAGGTCACGGTTTCGTGCAGTTCTATCAACCCCGATAATCTGCCCGCAATAGCTTTCTCATTTGTTTGATGCGTAGATAACTGATGAAGATCAATACTTCTGCTAAGGTCAAATACGCGTTCTATGGGAGCTTTGATCAACGTTTCTATGCGGATAGTGGGCATTATTAGTAGTTTTTTGTCTGTTGGAAAAAATTAAATCTAACCGACCGTTTCTTTTTCATATGGATAAGGAAACGATCGGTTAAAGATAAGGATCTATGGGGTATTTTTCCAGAAAGACCCTTCCTCAGCAATTTCTTTTTCCTTTGATAGGATCAATGTGGTTAGATCCGATACCATTTCCGGATATTGAGATGCCAGATTGTATTTTTCAGAAGGATCATGATCAAGGTTAAAAAGCAATGGTAGTTGCTTGTCAAAATATACTAACCCGAGTTGGCTGTAGGTCTTTACATGAAGTTTCCAGGGACCTTTCCGAACAGCCATTAATTGATGGTCCAGCCCAAAATAGAAAAATTCGTCACGGCCTTTAGTGTCTTTTTTTCCAGACCATAATGGCTTGAGATTGGTTCCGTCAATTTTGTTGGGGCCGGCAGAAATTCCAGCCAGAGCTGTAATGGTCGGAAGCATATCCAGAGCCGTGAATACCTCGTTTTCTACATATCCCTTAGGTATAGTATGATGTCCCCAGAGAAAGAAAGGTTCTCTCATTCCTCCTTCCCAGGTACTTCCTTTTCCATCGCGAAATAGTCCTGCTGAACCTCCGTTTTGATTTTGGATCAGCCAAGGACCATTGTCAGAAGTAAAGACGACGTAAGTTTGTTGATCCAGTTTGTTTTCTTTTAAAAAGGTTAACAGACGACCAATATGATGATCCAGTTCCTGCACGACATCTCCATACAGACCCCGTTTGGATTTTCCGAGGAAATCCTCAGATGCATGCAATGGTGTGTGTGGCATAGCATAAGGGAGATAAATAAAGAAAGGTTGTTTTGCATTCTTTGTTATAAATGCAATAGCCTTTTCCGTATAGAGTCTGGTCAGCTTACTTTGATCGGGATTCAGCTCTAATGTATCGTATCCGGAAAGCAGTGCTATATCCGGGTATTTTGGCGGAATCATATCATTGCTGTAAGGTAAACCGACATACTCGTCAAAGCCGTTGGCTAAAGGTAAAAACTCTTTCCGGGTTGAACCGAGGTGCCACTTTCCGTAAATTGCCGTTCGATACCCTTTTTCCTTTAACCGTTCTGCAATAGTGCTTTCCTGTTGATGTATCCCGATCTGATCTGTAGGATTGAGTACCCATCGAAAACCTGCCCGGGATGGATATTTGCCGGTAAGCAAAGCATAACGACTGGCAGTACATGCCGGGGATGCTGAATAATAATTCGAAAAGCGCATCCCTTCCATTGCCATGCGATCTAAATTTGGCGTTTCTATGTTCGGGTTACCATTAATTCCGACATCGCCATATCCCATATCATCGACATAGATGATAATAAAGTTTGGCTGAGTCTGAGCGCTGCTGTTGAATACAGCTAGCAAACATATAAAAAGCGTTATTAAATATCTGATACTATTCATTCCTCTATATTTATTTACTTCTCCATCCCGGATTTTGTTCCAGATTAGGATTTAATATAAACTGATTAAACGGAATAGGCTTAAGATAGTACTTGTCCAGCCAGCCGATAGGTGCTCCTATATTCTGCATTACAAATCCTGACGTTCCTCCACCTGCAACAGGTAATACATTGCCATAATCTGCCCGGTTTATATAGACCCCGACAGGTGTTTTGTTTATGTAATTTCCTTTTTTCCATCTTTTTATATCTCTGAACCGAAACCCGTCTCCCATAAGTTCAACGCGTCTTTCTCTACGGATCTCCCAAAGTACAGCAGGTACTTCCGGATCCTTATTGCTGTCAAACGAACTGTTAATCGCTGCAACTACCATCGGTGCAACTCCTGCACGTACCCGCAATTTGTTAATCGTTATATCGGCTACAGATTGGTCAAAACGTCCCAGTTCAAATGCCGCTTCTGCATGATTTATCATGATCTCACCCATTCTGAATAGCGGAAAATCTGTTGTAGAAGTCTGCAACGCCATGTTATCAACCTGTCTGTTGTAGAACTTCCAGAAATAAAATCCCAGATCAGATACAATAAATCCCTGACCATTGTTTTTTG
Organism: Sphingobacterium spiritivorum ATCC 33861; assembly: GCF_000143765.1. Lineage (GTDB taxonomy): Bacteria > Bacteroidota > Bacteroidia > Sphingobacteriales > Sphingobacteriaceae > Sphingobacterium > Sphingobacterium spiritivorum. Next base: position 1,299,657 of record NZ_GL379770.1, read on the forward strand.
AACGGAAATTTGGAATAGCAGATACTGTATATGCTGAAAAATTAGATACAGGCAATTGTTTTGCTGTAGGTGTGGATAGTGTCTTCATCAGATCTATGTATTCGCGATCTGCTGCATTTGTGGTATAATCCCAGGTTAAGGAAGTACCGGTAGCTCCTAATAGTTTTACTTTGTAAGGCGGCATTACTGTATAATAGAGTCTGCGGTCACGGTTTCTAAATTCTTTGTACATGGATGTATTTCCCTGATATAATGAAGAGGATGAAACGGGCTTGCCATCTGTACATAAATAGCTGTCTACAGCATCTCTAGTAAGATCTGAATACCAGGCAGATGTGCGTACTACACGTCCGATACTGTGTGTGACCATATCCGTATTATATTGTTTGGCTAATAAGATTTCGGGTTTTCCGGCCAGATTTTCTGTATTATAGATTTCATCGTAACTGCTCATCAATGCAGGTTTACTGGCAATGAGTTTGGCCGAGGCATCAAGAGAGGCTTCTAAGTATTTCTGCTGATCTCCTAAGCCATGATATTTACGCCATGTTCCTTCAAAGAGTCCAAATCGGGATATCAGAGCCAGTACTACATCTTTATTGATCGTATTTACCCCGTCTCCGGCAACTTTTATGTTTTGTTCTGCATACTTCAGATCATTCAATACATTAGAGGCAACGATATTTCTTGGGGTGCGTGCCGCAAACAGCAAGGTATCGGATTCCGTCAATGTCCGGTCTATCCAGGGAACATCACCGAAGTCGGCAATCATGTCCAGATAGCGTAGCGACCTGAAAAAATATCCTACGCTTCGCCAATGTGCTTTTTCTGTGTCTGACATCTTTGATTTATCAATATTGCTGAGCATCAGGTTGACTCTTCTGATGTAAGAGAAATCCCAGCCTCCGCCAGATGAGGGCTCAATATATGTCTGAAAGGCATACGGGCTTTTGTAACCCGGAAACGCGTACACCATATTGTCCGAATAACTTTCCTCTTCTATACTCTTTGGTAAATAGCCCCCGTCACCTGGAAAGCCATCAAAATAGCCGTAAAGATTCCAGGAATACGTCTTGAAATTGTCGTATGTATTGAATGCCGTTTCCTCTGTCTGTTTGTCCAAAGGAAGGCGATCCAGAAAGCTGTCATTGCAGGAGGCCAGGAAACCTAGAGCAAGTATGGATATATATAATTTCTTTTTCATTGGATTATAATTGCTAAGTGAGCTAAAAGAGCCCGGTTTGTCAGTTTTGTTTTTTGAAGCTATTTATACCGTTTTTCGGGTTTTAAAGATTAATATTTAAACCAAAGGAATACGATCGCATATAAGGATATCCGAGACCATTACTTTTGGAGTCAGCGGCAGGATCAATTCCTTTCGGCAGTTTGGACCAGGTATACAGATTTTCGGAACTGGCAAATATGCGGAAATTGTTTACACCTAACTTCTTTATCCATTGGTTATTAATGGTATATCCCAGTGTTACATTCTGAAGTCTTAAGTATGAACCATCCAGTAAGGTAAAAGTAGACGTTCTGTAGTTTGATGTATGATTAGTCTGTCTGAATCCGGAGATATAAAGTCTTGGATATTCAGACATTTGATTTGAAGGTGTCCAGTAGTTCAGCTGATGCTTGTATATTGTGCCAAATTCATAATTATAGGCATTTGTCAAATCGTTATTGAGATACAAATCACGTTTCAGAATACCTTGCATATTAAAAGATAAAGAAAAACCTTTGTATTGGAAATTTCCGTTGATACCGTATTGATACTGAAGACTTCTGTTTCCTATAACTGATCTGTCCCCAGGATTGTCCAATGTTGAATTTCCGGCATTAATAACTCCGTCATTGTTGAGATCTTTAAAAAGGAGGTCTCCCGGATTGGGATTGTAGCCTTCCAGTTTTACGATACCTTCTTTTAGTGTTCCGTTGACATAGTTATCATTGAGATTTATAAAGTCATCCGGTGTATAATAGCGATCTGCCTGATAGCCCCAGATTTCATCAATTCTCTGTCCGACATAGTACTGACTTAACAAATTGTTACTGTTATTGAATTTGGTGATTTTAGCCTTGTAATTGTATAAATTGGCTCCTATACTGTATTTAAACTCGTTGTTGATCTCACCACTCCAGTTCAGCGCCAGTTCAAAACCATTTGTTTTGAGATCTGCTACATTTTGGACCGGAGCCGCTGTTCCCAGAATAGCCGGTAATTCGGCTCCGGGAGCGATCATGTTTTTAGTTGATCTGGTATACAGGTCGAATGATCCTGTCAACTGGTTTTTAAAAAATCCGAAGTCAAAACCTATATTTTTTGATGTTACAGTCTCCCATGTAAAATTATCACTTACCAATAGAGGAGGGTTCAATGTCACAGGCTGTGTATTGTTGTCCAGCCAGGTAGATTTAAAGGAAGACATACCGGGCAAGAAAGCGTACGTTTCAATAGCCTGGTTTCCTACTGTTCCGTAAGAACCTCTGATTTTTAACTCACTTAAATAAGGTTTTAAGGAACTCATAAATGTTTCTTCGGTCATTCTCCACCCTACTGATACAGAAGGGAAGAAGCCCCATCTGTGTTTAGGCGGAAACTTGGATGAACCATCATAGCGTCCGTTGACTTCCAGTAGATAGCGGTCCAGGTAGCTGTAGTTAATACGGCCGAAAAAACCGCGAACGGCATACTCATCGTAAGAATCCCTTGTGACCGGCTGACCAACTCCCTGAGATAAAGAAGGAAGGTCGTCATTGATCATCTGCGCTATAGATGAATACTGTTGCTCGTAGTAGCGCTCTTCCTGATTGAATCCTGCCAATAATTTTACGCTATGCTCGCCAAACCGTTCGGTATAATCTCCATAGATATTGAGCGCCTTGTAATTGGTTGTTTCGTTATATTTTGTGTATTCAGAAGAGTTTCTGTTGTATTCTTCACCAAATTTGGCAGAATTGGCATATCGGATCCTTTTACTGTAGTTGTCATACAAGCCATTGATTCTGTCAAACGTATATTCAGCATTTAATTTGACTTGCTTGATGGGAGTGATCAGGATTTTACCTGTTGTACGGATATTACTCAGTTTGGTACTGTTGACCGAACCCAGACGGATAAAATTGGCTCCGGTACCAGACGGCAATACTTCACCGTTTATATGAATAGTGTCTATCGGATTGTAGGAAGGAGAGGTGGCTGCCTGAAACCACATGCTTCCGTTTGGCATGGTCCGTTCCGAATTATTGTACAGCATATCTAAGGATACATTCAGCCAGGGCTTGATGTCTGAATTGACAAATCCTCTTACGTTATACCGGTTAAACTTATCCTTGTCGGTCACTAATATGCCATCTTCATTAGTCGTCCCCAATGAAATTCCATAACTGGAATTTTCTCCTCCACCCCTTACAGACAGATTGTGATTCATTTGCCTTCCATTGTTGTCCAGCATATCGCCCATCTCATCCGTTTCTTTTAATTGATAACGGGTGCCATTATTTGTAGCATATCCCATCGGGTAAGCATCGGGATTTTCCTTATATTTTTGCAGCAGATCCAGCCATGTATTGATCTGTTGTCCGGAATAATAGGTGGCCGCTCCTGCATCCTTATAGGCCTGAACCGTCTCCAGAGGAGAGGCCTTTTCGGGTAAAAACGGGGCTGTATTGATGGTCAGATTATTGTGATAGTTGATAGTCACAGGTGTATTTCTTTTGCCTTTTTTGTTGTAATTAAGATAACACCGTATGCAGAGCGAGCCCCGTATATGGATGCAGATGCAGCGTCTTTCAATATAGATACAGATTCTATATCTGCAGGATTTAACAGATTAAGACCGCCTTCAAAGGGGACATTATCCACTAATATAAGCGGAGTGCCACCATTGATACTGGTTGTCCCGCGCACGTTCATTGAAAACCCACCACCCGGTTCTCCTGTCGTTTGTGTCACTTGCAGTCCCGGAGCGGCGCCTTGTAATACTGTCCCTATAGTATTCACAGGTCGGTCTCCCAATTGATTTTCGAATTTAACAGAACTGACAGCTCCGGTAAGATTTTCTTTCTTTTGTGTGCCGAATCCGACAACAACGACTTCATCAAGATCACTGATGGTTTCTTTCATCTGCACATTCAAAAATGAAGCATCGCTTAATATTCGCTCTGTCGATTCATAACCAACGGCTGAAAAAATTAACGTAGCACCTTTATTTACCGTATTTAACTGGAAAGCTCCGGCCTGATCTGTGGATGTTTTGAACGAGGAGCCTTTTACAGTCACTGTTACTCCCGGCAGACCTTCTCCTTTTTCATTCTGAACTTTTCCCCGTATGCTCATCTGGATTAGTTCATACAGGTCAAATTTATTCGCAGGTTCCCATTGAAATTGATTTTTTTTTTCTTTCCTGCTATTGATCAGAATTGTTTTGTCTTCAATTTTATATTCAAAAGGTTGATCTTTTAGCAGCATATCCAGAAATGTGGTTAAGGGTACATTGCTGGCAGCGATCTTTACCGGTTTGGTATTTTTCAAATCATTTTGGTTGTACAAAACCACATAATTGCTGACCTGTTCAATATGTTTAAAAGCCTTTTTTAATTTAACAGACCGGGCATTGAGCGAGATCGTTTGAGAAAATGTTTCTGCTTTCAACTGAAAACAGCTGATGAACAGCAGGGCACAAGAGATCTTAGTAATCATAAGTAATTTCTTGAGATTAAATAATTTATATCTGTCGCATTGAAGGATAGCATGATCCTTCAACCCTAAAGTATTTTTCATATATTGTGAATGTTAAGGTTAATAATTCTATAGTATTGAATAAGTGTGTAGAACATAATCTTGCGGAAGGGGGATGGTAACGACATCTCCCTTTGTTCTTTCCGTATATCTTCAGGAAGGTTGCTTTCTTTTTTTCATAACAGATTGGTTTATAGTCGTAAAATGGTATTGGTTTTTATTTACTTATCGTGAGTATCCGGTCTTGTGAAAGATTTGTATGTACATTGAAATTATCTTCGAGGAAATGTAAAAAGGTGGTTAATTTCACTCCTCGGCTCATTTTACCCCCCAGTGTTACCTCAGGAATAGGACCGGCATAACGAATGTCTATGTCATACCAGCGCGATATAACACGCATTGCTTCTGCCAGACTCAGGCCGTCGAAATCGAATATGCCGTTTTTCCAGGAGATTTCTGAAGAAGGATCCACTTCCTGTAATTTCAATGCATTGCTTTGGAGTTTATATTCCAGTTGTTGATTTGGTTTTAGCAAATGTGAAGGTTGATTTGTAGTAAATACTTTCATTGAACCTTCAATCAAGGTTGTTTTGGTTTTATGTTCATCATCGTAAGCATTTATATTGAATGTTGTACCCAGTACCATCAGTTTCTGCTTGCTATAGGAGACAGTAAAAGGCAATTTTTGATTTTTCTTTACCTCAAAATAAACTTCTCCCTTAACCTGAACATCCCGGTTGGAAACAGCAAAATCTCTATTGTAGGAGATCTGCGAAGCAGCATTCATCCATACTTTTGTTCCATCCAGCAGGACAACCTGATACTGACCTCCGCGTGGTGTTGTGATACTGACCTGTTTACTTTTCTGATTCCGAAGTGCTAATTTTTCTCCGTTAGATGCCGAAATACTATCCTTGTAGATATCAATTCCCTGCTTTGTGTCGTCCAATTCTATTGTCTGATTATCAAATGCAATGATCGCTCTGTGTTGCGCCGGAGAGATATCGGGTGTATTTGTTGCTATTTCACGATCTGTATTTTCTGATTTTTTCAATCCTTCCGGAGTCCGAATCATAAAGAACAGAGCAACAGCCGCGGCGACGGGAATCCATATCCACCGTACCATGCTTTTTACCCTGGACTCTCGGATGTCTTTATGTATGCTATTATTGAGAGCATGCTGTGTTCTGTGGAGATGAGCCTGAACAAGAATGTTAACTTCCGGCTGATCTGCTTCCTGAAAATGGCTGTTGATCAACTGCCGGAAGCTGTCATCTTCCAGGTCATCCAGTAAAGTCATTAATTCCTGAAAAGAAGACTTGTCAATGTTGTCAGCCACATACAGCGACAGAAGTTCTTGTATTCGCTTTCTTTTTTCCAATGTGTAAGGTATTTGGTTAGTACTCTTTTAATCGAATATTATCCCATATACGCTTGGAAAGATCAAATACACTAGATGAAAAAAAAATATTTTTATTTTTTCATTAAATAGAGCAGAGTGAGTGCCATCAGGTAGTCGTTGTGATAGTTTTTGTGTATATAATCTTTGATATCTTTCATCGCTGTTACCAATTGATTACTTACGGAGGAAACAGATATACCCAGCTGTTGTGCTACTTCTTTGTAACTCTTTTCATTTACTTTACAGAGTATCCATATTTCTTTTTTGCGGGGAGAAAGTTGACTTATGGCTTGTTCTAATATCATTTTCTTTTCTTTATCAATGACATGATCATTAAAGTGGAAAGAATTTTCAACGAGATTGTACCAGAGTTCTTCCTGCAGTTTTTTATCCCGGCTGATACGGCGGAAGATATCCATCACCATATTTTCTGCGATTCTGAAGATAAAGGTCCGGAATCCTTTTTCAGGGTCTATTTCGGTTCGCAAATGCCATATTTTGAGGAATGTATCCTGTACAAGGTCATTTAATATTTCATAATCTTTAAGCAGCTTTAAGCACTTGTTGTATAACAAGGGAGCATAAAGCGTATACAGCGCATTGAAGGCGTCAATGTCACCATTCTTCACTTTATGTAATAGACTTTTCTCCTCCATTTCGCAGGTGCTTCTGTTATACTATTGCTTACACGCTGATTGACAATATATTCTTATTTTCTTATGATCCGTTTTACACAGCTATCCAGCCGCGGAATCCTCTTACAGCATAGTAGGAGGCGGCTCCGTTGTGATAGATAAAAACCTGACCATAACGATAGTCTCCGAATATGGCTCCGCCCAATTTGCGGATTGGCTCCGGAGTGCGCAGCCAGCTGGATGTTTTGTTATCAAAACTTCCGAGTTGCTGCAGATAGCGATATTGTTCCTCTGACAGCAGCTCTATCCCCATTTCCATCGCCAGATCTATAGCATTATTTTCGGGTCTGTGTTCTTTTCTCGAATCTTGTCCTTCGCGGTCATAGCTCAGGCTTCTGCATCCTTTGGGCGTTTCGGGAGAGCAGTCGAAGAAAATACAAAGTCCTGATTTTTTATCATAACTCACCACATCAGGCTCACCCCCAGTTTCTTCCATTTCATAGAGGGAACGGAGTTTATCCGCTGCAGCATCCAGACGGGTCAGCACCTTATCCCAATGCAGGTCAGGATGACGGTGCATATGATTTTCAAAACGTGTTTTTAATACTTCAAAAAGATGTTCACGTTGTGCTATGGATAATTCAGGTTCTTTGCTTTTTTTCATAGTATACTACATTATTATAACCGGTATTGTAGGTTTTAGCGAAATATACAACAATAATAATATTTCATTTTCGATATAAAAACAAAAAGTGCGGATACAGATGTAAAGAAGTCAGAAAATTAAAGGTTTTTGATATTACAGGCAGGAGAAAGGTTAATATTTACAGATTGCCACAAAAACAGGTATTTTAATTGGTTTGATCTTACCGGCTGTCAGAATAGATTCTGACAGCCGGTAAGATATGTATTGTCAGGAAAGCAGATTAAGCTTTTCCGAAAGTTGTAGTCTTTACTTTTTTAGTACTGCCGGAAGATTCGATTGTGCTTTTGATTTCCAAAAGACCGCCGTTCATTCTGTAGTCAACACTGAAAGATTGTGATTTCTGACTTTTGTCCATATATTTAAAAGTGATCTTAGAGCCATATAGCGCAAAAGTTCCTTCAATATTATTTGCAGTGGCATCCTGTCCGATATTTCCGCTCAGGGTAAAGGTATCATCCGGATAGAAATCGATAGCAAGTCTGTTGATTTTTACTTCTTCAGTACCGGAGATTTTATCACCTTGATACGTATCGATTTGCTGGGATACACCGATCCACTCCGCAATAATAGGATCGTCGCTGCTATCTTTGGCACAGGATACAATAAAACAGGTCAGTACTGCTACACAGGCACTCAACCAAAATAATCTTTTTAACATCTGTTTAGTTTTCTTTTTTATTAACTGCGAAGGTAGCAAAAATGGATTTTAACAAAAAAAACAATAGCATTTTTGTAGCCAATCATCTATAATGCAGCCTGTTGTTCCGGGATTCATTCTGTAACAGCAAATTAAATTCCCGGTCTGGGATCTTTGTCTGTGATGGAAATATTAACCGGTACCTTTACAGTGCGGGTATGGCCTCCGGGCATGGCAAGCAGAACGGTAATATGGCCTTTCAACGTTTCAAAATTTTTATGGAGTTTTACATAAATGCCCAACTGTCCGCATAATACATCTTTGTAAGTCCACAGTGAAAAATCCTGAAGGGAAGGAGCACTGATATCTTCGAGCAGCTGAAGTTTTTCATTTTTCTCGTTTATCAGTTCATAGTCTTTTATCTCATAAGTTGCAAAGTCTGCAATATCATCCATTTTGTTGACAATATGTCCGTTCTTATTGTATTCCTCGACTTTACTTTTGGGTAGAGGGTAGTAGGTAAGAATATCAAACTCATGAGCAGGTTTTTTATGTATGAGTGTCAGATCCGAATTGAGGACCATGATATTGCTGCTGATCTGATCCAGAAATTCTTTTGTTTCTTTTTCAGAGTAAGGGTAGTTTGCAGGGCTGTTGCTCTGACAAGCGAATAAGATAGGGATAACTAGGAACAATACTTTTTTCATCGGTTTTAGAATGTATAGACGAATCATTATGCTTGTGAAGTTAGGTGTTTTATAGCAGTATCCGGAAATTACCTGGCAAAAAAAATTATCAGGGATGGGAAGTCAAAAGCCTTATATGGTGCGTGTGTACGAATCTGAAGTCATTTATTGCGAATCTGGATTGATATGCTACGAATAGCTATCATCTGTTTTATAATGAAAAAATGATCTGTTTATTTGATCCTGAATCAGGATGATATAGAACCATCACGATCTTTCACAAGTAACGGAAAATCAAGAAACAATCTCTTAAATTCCTGAGCTTATCTGCCAGTCAGAATTAGGGTGAAAATCAGCATCTGCCCTGGCAGGAAAGGGTTCATCGCCTTTTTTAAAATAAACTATATACATATGAAAAATACAATTATTGCCTGTTTTACTTTTTTCATACTTTTATTGTCGTGTACCGATGAACAGGAGATCGCTTATAACGAAAAGGTCTCTTCTGAATTTTACAGTAATAAAATGCGCTTCGAAGAAGTACAGGAGCAACTTGCCAGTGGATATTTTGATAATTCCGGAGACAGTAAAATTCTAAAAGATGTAAAGAATCTGGAGGGGAAGTCTGAGTTGGCTGTCGCTTCCGGTAAAGATATCAATAGTTTGCTGATCAGTGAGACTGCAAAACCTTATCATACACAGCTATTGCTGTATCTGGATAAGATACAATTGTATTATGCCCTCACAGGCGAGTATATCAGTAATACCGATACAGCAGCCAGAAGTCAGCTGCTGGACCGGGTTCATAAAGTAGGGAAGGATGTAGAAGATTTACAAAATAAATGCATGGAATCTCAGATCCTTTTTTTGAATAAAGCAGGTATACAACTGGAACCTTTACAAGCTAAATAATGGATAATACGGCAAAGCCAAATAAAGATACAATACGGCTGGTAATGGATCCGCTGCTGTTCGGAGTGGCATCATTTGTCCTTCTTATTCTGCTTACTTATCTGTTTCATTTTGACAGGAATGTCACGATGGAATGCTTTGCCATTACAGTCATCCTTATAGTCTTACGGGTTTCTTATATACTGGATGTAAATAGTGGTAAACATTTTCGTCAACATTATACACGTATTCATGAGAAAAAACTGACCAATGAAAAATTCAACTATCTCCATGAATATTACGAGCGTCCTTCCTTTTATTTTTTTCTGATATTCGGAACATGTGTCGGCGCATATGGCGTATTTATATTGCTCGAAAAATATATTATCGGGGCTGTATTGCTGCTAATAGGGTCAGGCTTTATTTACCAGATTCTGAAGCCTCAAAAAAGTATAAAAATAAGCAGCAACGGAATATGGTCCACAGATTTTGGATTTATATATCTGAATGATATCAAAAAATTTGAATACCACTTTTCAAACGGTAAATTTTCGTCCAAGCATATCAGAATTTATATGCATAACCCCGATCTGTATAAGATGAAATTGCCCTATCTCCTGGTTTCTATGCCTAATATTGAAAAGGAAAAAAGCCTTAAATCGGAGCTTTCAAAACTCAAATAATGTCGCTGTCTCCAAAGATATTCTCTATCTCCGGACGGATATTGGATAAATAATCTTCCCCGGGTCAATATTGCTGTGATCCGCAGCTTTAAATAGTGTATGAATATTTAAGTTACGGTATATTCTTTATATTTTTGTGTTGAATAAAGCATTATAAGGAAAGAGAATATGCCTGTTAAAATACCCAATAATTTGCCAGCTATAGAGCTTCTGAAAAAGGAAAACATATTTGTAATGAGTGACCTTCGGGCCAATACGCAGGATATTCGTCCTATGCGTGTACTTATTCTGAATCTGATGCCGCTGAAGATCTCTACAGAGACAGATTTTGTAAGGCTGCTTTCCAATAATCCATTGCAGGTGGAAGTCGAATTTCTCAGACTGGATTCTCATACTTCCAAAAATACTCCGGAAGAACATCTGGAATTGTTTTACAAAGGTTTCGGTGAGATAAAGGAAAACTTTTATGATGGTATGATCATTACAGGTGCTCCTGTAGAAATGATGAAATTTGAAGATGTCAATTACTGGGAAGAAGTCACGATGATCTTTGATTGGGCGAGAAAGCATGTCACTTCCTCCTTGTACATCTGTTGGGCTTCTCAGGCGGCTTTATATCATTTCTATGGCGTAGAGAAAGTACCGCTGGCTGAAAAGTTATTTGGTGTTTTCAAACATACAGCCACCGAAAAGACGCATCCTTTATTCAGAGGATTTGATGATGAATTCTTTATTCCGCACAGCAGACATACCACGATCCTGAAAGCTGATCTGGAAGGTAAAGAAGAGGTATCTATCTTATCAGAATCAACAGGTGCAGGCATTGCCATCGCTTCGTCAAGAGGAGGACGTGAATTTTATCTGACCGGCCACTCTGAATATGCTCCGCTTACACTACACGAAGAATATGTGAGAGATGTGGAAAAGGGATTACCGATAGAGGTACCTCTTAACTACTATACGGATAACAATCCGGCTAACCCGCCTTTGGTACGCTGGACAAGTCACGCAAACCTCTTATTCAATAACTGGCTTAACTATTTTGTGTATCAGGAGACTCCATATGATCTTAAAGATGTAGAACATCTGGGCGATATTAAAGTCAATAGTTAGTCCGGGACCTTAGCCCGCCTTTCACTTCGCATTTAGTACTTTAATTTCAAAATGGTATTGAAAAGCAGGGTAGAAGGCTGATTTATCGGAAGAGGATGTGCTTTTACTATGGAGCGGTTCTCCTGCAGGTCTGTATTCACCTTTTACTTTTTTCCATTTGTCATAAAACACAGGCCAGAAAGTCGCTGTGTCCTGCAAATCCGGTACAAGTCTTATGCATGATTTGGGCAGCTTTATTTTTTGCTTAGTCGTTTTTTCATAAGTCAGATATACCGTTGCCGTCTCCGGATCATAATGATACTTGCCGGTAAATATATTTGTCCAATAGGCACCTCCGGAATACCAGTCTTTAGCTTCAAAGCGATTGTCCGGCAGAAATGTCCAGGTGGTCCCGGCGCCTATACCTGCAGCCGATAGTGTACTCACCCAGCTCCATTGCTGGTTTTCCAATGTTTCAGCTCTGAGATCTTGAGCCCTGACCGATCTTAAACAGATAAAAATACTGAATAACAGAATTGCTTGCTTAGCCATATATGCATGATATAAATCCGATATGTATTATAACGATACTCCAATTTACGTATATATTCGCACAGGACTATATCCCGATACATATTTGAAGACAGCGGATTAATATTCGATCTGTAATCTAAGTAAATTGAAAGGTGAAATAGCGGGTCTGACAATGCGTACAACAAAAGAAAGCAATATCTCTTTTACTTTCCGGAGGTCCGTATTTCCTGAAATTATAGAATTCGCTTTTCACCGTGACTTGTTTTTCCCAGTATAGTGCTTTTTCCGTCAGATCATAACATTCTTCCGCATCTTTAGGATAACCTGTGAATTCCGCTATATCATTGCAGCATAGTGGTCTGTCTTCATACTGCATGAATATCGGAATATCGGGTGTCTTCTGGTATTTCTCTGCAAGCATCTTCTTGTTTTGTAGATATGCTTCCTCGTCCAGATTTTTTAGACCAAGGTAGCGGTCAATAATTTCTAAATATGCGAAATCACAGGAATGCGTAAGATTACCCTCTGCTATACAGGATGCGCAGGCCGCATAGATATCGTCGTCCACTTCACCGTTTTCCAGATGCAGTTTACCCTGATACGCATACAGATCTATATCTGTTCTATTACATACATGGCATTCGTCATAGTAGCTGTCTAATATTTCGAGTGCAGAATCTGCTATAAGTTCGAAAATCTTTCCCATAATACGTGGTGGATTGGAAAACAAGTTTGTTCCGGATACAATATCCTAATAATATGATTTGAAAACAATAAAAAGTACGTATTAAGCTAATAATGGGTATACAAATGTCGCAGGATTTTAGACGTTTATTTACCCATTATCTCCGGATCTGTATTCCTATGTAAGCAGTTGATATATTATCCTTAATTTTAAGCTGTATATTTCAGGTATTATACAGTTATGTCATCAAAAGCAGTATTAAGAATAGAAAAACCGCAACTGGTCAAAAAAGCAAAGGGAGTAAAACTGTTGTTTGCAGGATTGCTGACTCTTTTACTGCTCTTAGCCCTTGTTCTGAATCTTAAATCTGCGCTTTTAGGTTTCGCAACAGTGGCTGTCGTATGGCTGTTGAAAAGTAAAACGAATATACGCATGAATATCTATCTCGCGGTTATACTTTTGTTTGCGGTAATGATTTTGCTATCCTATATTCTCCATATAGATTTTCCTGCTTATCTGTTGACAACATTAGTAGCACCAGTGGTTCTGCTATCGGGATCTGCTTATTTCTTTCCGGATGCTCAATCTTCAGCAGAAATCTTTTATATAGACAGGCAGCAATTCAAATGTTTATCAACAAAAGATAATGACTATAAAGCGTATTCGCTTAATCCTTTTTCATTTTACAAATCTTTTAATACACAGCATATAAAAGGTATTGTCTTCGGAGATAATGATATACGGATCAATATTAATGATGAGCTTATATTACCCCGTGAACTGGATAAAGGTGACCTGACTAAAATCAGGACATTTATTGAACAGCATTTCGAACACCTTGTCCTGCAACCTGCTATGGAAGAAGCATACAAATCACAAAATCAGTTATATATGCTGAAGCTATTGTTAGTTGTACCTCTTATCCTGAGCGGTACGGCTGTTTATTTCTTTGCAGACAATGGAAGAGACACCCGGCTTACATTTATTCTGCTTGCCGCGGCGGCTCTTCTGACCATAGGTATTTTGATTTTCTTTAATATTCAAAAGAAGCGGTCCGTCTAAATACAACGCAGCAGATTTAGAGGCTTACTATTTTTGAATATTCTCCAGTAATTCCGACATGATAGTTAAATAACGACCGTCTCCTTCTCTGTAAGACATCGTTGATATAATGTACGGCTTAAGAACCCACACATATTTCTTTTCCTGTTTTAAGCGTGCCAGCTGCTGTGCTTCGATCTGATCATATTCAGAACGTTTCAGCACCAGAAACTGAATACTGAAATAATCCCTGTGATAAGCTCCTTTTTCTGTGTCAAAGCCGGCTTCTGAAGACGGCTCAATCTTCAGCTGAATAATTCTGTCATCAAACTTCCATAGATCGAAGCTCGTATTTTGAGTATCATAATCGTAGATATCGGAGCGAATCTTCTTTATCGTATCGACATAATGTTTGCTGTATTTCTTTACCTCATTGTAGGACAAGTAATTGACTTTTTCGGGAGGAGATGCATCATATTTATAATAATTCAACTCTTCATATGATCCCAGTTTATCGTACAGATGAAAGATCAGGGAATCCAGTTCTTTTTTTGTTTCGATCTCACTGTATCCTATAAAAGAGATCAATTTATCGTTTTCATCTGTTTCCAACTCGACCTGATCGAATACAAGTCCGTCATAGTGAGCCAGACTATCCGTTTTTAAACTTTTATAATAATATCTTTTACCGGGAACACTCTCATATACCAGATTACCCTCTGTCATATTGACCTTCCATTCATAGTCCGCTTTCTGTTTGGTCGCTCCTGTATTCTCATTCACAGAGTCCAGTACCGGAGCAATCAGCTTTACTGCATTTTCATTAAAGGTGAGCTGATTGACATCAAACATGGCTTGCCGGGATAAGATCTCGGGTTGTGGTTTTTCTGGACGAGCAGAAGAATTGGAATTCCCCTGACAGGCAACCAAGGTGTAAAGCAATGCAAAAAATATTCTTTTCATAGATATGATCTTCAAACTGTAACAACTTAAGAACCGGCTGAGTATTGTATTAAACCACAATATACAAAGTCAGTGTTTTAAAAACAACTGTTAATACCATAGCCAGATAAAGTAAAGAACAATATTGCGATATGTATGGCCTAAGGTTGTTCCCTTAACATATATACAGCGGGTAGGAGCAGACCTTCGTGCTCACCGCTGTTGTGCAACGTAATAAAGGCATTCCTTTCAAAATATTCTTTTAAAGAATCTTCTACATATTCCGCAATCCAGATGCTGTCGTATGACCGGCAAAGTTCCAGACACTTTTGCAGTAACGAATCTTTCGCAGTGGTATTTGCATAAACTTTCAAAATGCCAAAATCTGCTATTCTGATCATACGTTTACGGGGGGCCATATCAGGCCTTATCCCTTTAGAGGTAATGCGGGCAAATCCTGCCGGCCGATCATCTACGCTGACCATCAGCCATTGGTTAGACAAGCTATTGACCTCTTTCAATAGATGCTTTTCATTAAAATTAGCTGCTAAATAAGTTCTCAGTTGTTGTTCTTCAACAACCAATGAAAATTTTTCAGTGGAAATATCTTTCGCCAGCATTGAAAGTTTTTCAATATCCTGTTCTGTAGCAATTACGAATTTTGTAATTATTTTCATACAATTCTTAATTTGTTAATAACACAAAATTACGTTTCAACTTAGGAGCTGAGCGGTACAGAACTGTAAAGAATGAGCAGTACAGATACTATCCGGCCAACTGGCCAGCGAGTCTGAGCGCTTCTATTCGTTGAGTGGTATAGTTATCTGAAAAAACTATTCTGAAGTAATTGGAAAATATCCCTGAAAATGAAAAAGTATACCCCGGGGTGAACCGTACTCCAATCTTATTACACTGTCGGTAAAAGCCCTCCATATTAATCTGGTCAGGCATTCTGACCCATAGATTGTATCCTCCTGAAGGTGTAAGCAGTGTAGTGTCCTTCGGAAAATTCTCTGATAAAAGCCGGACTGTAAGATGAGCATTTTTTGCCAGTTGCTTACGGAAGTGACGCAGGTGCCGGTCATAACTGTTTGTTTTCAATAAACGGTCTACGGTTTCCTGATAAACCGGAGATACACTGCTCCCCAATGAAAATCTGATCTGTTCAGCACGTTCCATAAATCGTCCGGCAGATAGCCAGCCAAGTCTGATACCCGGAGCCAAAGTTTTGGAATATGAGGAATACGTCATCACAAGTCCGCTTTCATCAAATGCTTTGACAGGAAGTGGCCTTTTATTAGTGAAGCTCAGATCTCCGTAAATGTCATTCTCTATTAAAGCGATGCCTTCATGTTGTATAATACGGAGCAGATCTTTCTTTTTTTCGTCCGATAATAATATACCGGTTGGATTATGAAAATTTGGTGTGAGCAATACTGCTTTTATGGTATTTTTTTCGCATGCTTTTCGAAAAAAGTCTACATCGAATCCACTTTGAGTATCTGCCGGTATTTCTATTACTCTTAGGTGGAGTACCCTAATAATTTCCAGTACCGAAAAGACACAAGGGCTTTCTACCGCAATCACATCTCCTGCAGTGCATACTGAAGATAATGCAATATACAAAGACTGTAATGCTCCGTCTGTAATCAATAATTCTTCAGGAGGAAGTACAGTCTGATAGCCTGCGGCATATCCTGATATTGTTTTCCGGAGATCAGAAGACCCGTTAGCGGGATAATACCGTAATAAGCTGGCACCTTCTTCCCGGATAACCTGTTGCATCGTGCGGAGTAATAGTTTTTGAGGCACTAATAAGTCTCCCGGTGCTGCGACATTAAACTCAGAAAGTTGACGGCCGGAGCGGAGAGAGGTAGTAAGGAGCAGATTATTTTTGAACAGAGGATCTCTAACTACAGGTTTTCGGCGGGAAGAAATTTTTTCTTGTTTTTTTTCGGTGGCTGTAGCTACAAAATAACCGGATTTGGGAATGCTTATAACCAGGCCACGGATCATAAGATATTCATATCCGCTCTGTACCGTACTTATGCTGATCTGATATTTATCTTTTACTTCACGAACCGAAGGAAGTTTATGTCCGGGCATATATATACCCTCACTGATATTCTTTTCTATAAAGGAGGTGAAGATTTCATATTTAAAAGATTTCATATAACTGTACCGGTTGATTTGTGAATATGGATTAACTGTACCGGTAAATTTGAGAAATTAAAATCACAATATCTTGTATCGTTCAGACATAATTTTTAAAATCAAGGCCATATATGTGGCTCCATATACAAAACAGCTTGTATGGAGAAGCACTCTCTAACGTATAAAATTACCTGATTTCAGGAAAGCGATGCTATTCATTGATAATCAGTTTAAATCCTATTCCTCTGATATTGACAATCTTTATATCCGGATCTTTGCTCAGCATTCTTCTTAATTTGGTAATATATACATCCATACTTCGCGACAGCAGATAGCTGTCATCACCCCATATATATTTTAGCGCCACACCTCTGTCCAGCACCCCGTTTTTATTCTCAATCAGCATTTTCAGCAACATAGCCTCTTTGAAGGTGAGATCCTGCTTAATCGGACCATAATGGAGAGACAAACCTTCAAAATTAAAATTATACTTACCGACGGACATTTCCGTATTAGCAGAAAGCTCCTTTGCCGGAGCGGATCTTTTCACCTGAGATTTGATACGGACGATAAGCTCTTCCATACTGAAAGGCTTTTTGAGATAGTCATTTGCTCCAAGCTCAAACCCTTCTACAATATCCGCTGTAGAAGATTTGGCTGTAAGAAACAGAATCGGTATATCATTATCTATTTTTCGTATTTCCTTTGCTAACGTAAATCCATCCTGTACAGGCATCATGACATCGAAAATACAGATATCAGGACGCTGTGCACGAAAAGAAGAAAAGGCTTTGAGTCCGTCAGTTACCCATGTAACTGTAAAGCCCCTGCTTTCCAGCGCTTCCTTAATAATCTTTCCCATTAGGACTTCATCTTCAGCTAAAAGGATATGGATGTGTTGCATGTTACTTATTGTTAGGTATTAGAGGGATCTCGATAGTGAAAGTTGTGCCTTTTGACACTTCACTGTGTACTTTGATGGATCCGTTGTGTAAATGGATTATTTTTTGGACATAACTTAGTCCCAGACCGAAGCCCTGCGCATTGTGGACATTACCGGTAGGAACCCTGAAAAAGTTTTCAAATATTTTGTTGAGATATACCTTCGATATTCCTATTCCGTTGTCCCGGAAGATCATATAAAGATTTTTATCGTCATTGTATAACCGTATCAAAATATGTGGATTCTCTTCTGCTTTTCTGTATTTAATACTGTTATCTAGCAAATTAAAGAGTAGATTACCAAAATGTACCTTATCCGCCGTTATCAGATCGACTGTGCTGTCATTCTGAATGTCCAGAATCCCGTTAAACTCAGTCAGCACAGGTTTGCTTTGATTATGGAATGTTGTCAGCAATTCGCTCAGAGAAAACTCTTCTAATTTTATAACAAACGGCTTTTCGTGAGAGAGTTTCAGTACCCGTTCTATCATCGATGAGGTGCGGTGCAGCTCGTTAAGACAGATCCCGAGATATTCATCCAGTTTCTCCGGATCATCCTTTATTCCAAAATAGCGTATAGACTGAATCGCCAGCGATACGGTAGAGATTGGAGTTTTGAACTCATGCGTCATATTAGAAATAAAATCATTCTTGATCTCCGACATCCTTTTTTCCTCCCTCAACTGCTTGATAAGATAGATAAGACCATACATAATAAACAGGACAATCAGCAGGGAGATTAAAAGTGTCCAGAAGATGCTTTTCAACGGGCCTAACATATCATCTTCTACATGTACGGTAGCGATCACATTCAGGTCGATGGCTTTACCCTGTACAGCAATAAAGTTGTATTTCTGAAACAGAAGGGTGTCTTTTGTATACCAGATCCGGGGTTGCTGAACAGATTTCAGAGAGAGTTGATATGGATTTGTTATCTGATTGGCCTGAAAATGTTTTTTTATAACCTCACTGATTGCCTTTTCGGTAACGACCAGTCGTTCTTTGTGCATGATTTCGGGTTTATGTACCGAAACTTTGGAAGATGCCTGGAGCGTATCTGAAGAGGATTTTTCTAACGTATCAATAGTCGTATTGATATTAAAAGTTACTGTCTTTTTTCCTTTTTTGGTTTGGATGGAATCGTCCGAATAGATCTGTGTCAGACTCTGGATTGTTTTAGCAAGCTGCCGGGCGGCAATACTGTCTTTTTTCTCTATTTTATACAGCTTACTCATGCTGATTAAACTGTACTGATCAAGACTCTCCAGTACTACACGTCGGATGTTAGCCTGATTTTTTTCTCTGTTCAATTTAAAGTCACTGTACAACCAGTAACTCTGAAGTATCAGCATAGCTACGGTACTTATGGCGAGCAGATAAATAATGACTTTAAATTTTCTTTTTTCCATCGACTTTTGTTTTCCACTGACGTCAAATCAGAATTTTTCCTTCCTTTTTAACACTACTTCACAGTCGTTAACACTTGTTAACAAACTGGCTATCCGTTAACGCTAATTAACAAATAATAATCAGTATATCAGCAGTTGAAGACCCATTTTTGTGAGCACAAAATAAATATATTTTATATGAAAACGAATTTAATTACCCAAAGTATCTGCCTGAGTTTTCTTTTTTTTATTGCATTCACAACGAAGGCCTCAGCACAGGAATATATGGACGCATATATCAGATATGCAGTGACACATATTGCAGATTCCACACGAAAAGACAGCCCTGTCAAACAAGATATGTATGTCTATGTATCTCCTAATTATTCCTACTATTCGAAAATGAAACCGGAGGCTTTTGCTCCAAATCAGATGACATTTTCGTATGACAATATTCCATCAGATGCTGTAGACAGCTATTTGTATAACAAAGCATTGCAGCAATATTTTAAAATGGAATTTGTGGGTAATCTTTTTAGAGTTCAGGCGAATAAGAAAACAATTGACTGGGATATAAAAGATGAAGAAAAAGAGATAGGTGGCTATCAATGCATCAAAGCTATTGGTACATTCGGCGGACGCACCTATGAAGCATGGTACACTCCGGAACTGCCCTATGCCTACGGACCATGGAAACTGGATGGTCTTCCGGGACTTATTCTGGAAGCCAGAGATCTGAATAGTGATATCATATTTGCCTATTCAGGCTTCAACAAGATGTCCGAGAAGTTTGACTTTGCTAAATTATTGGAATTGGATGAAACTTCTCCTGAGAAGATTGCCAAAGCAAAAAAAGCAATGGAAGCAGATATGCTGGCATCTGTCCTCGCATCAGTACCTGCAGGAAGCAATGTGACATTCAAGGGAGAGGATGGCAAGGAGATATCCAAAGAAGAAGCCGAAATGCTGATCCAGCAGCATAAAAAGAAACAAGCTAAAGAAAAATCTTTCGAACTCAATAACCCTGTTGAAATCAATAGATAATGAGAGGCATTATTCTGATGATCCTAAGCCTTCTGGTAATGCACCAGAAGGTCCATTCTCAACAATATGCGGAGGGAAATATACGCAACAGTACAGATGCCATGATTCCTTATGTTACTGTCTCGCTGCTGGATGCTAATCACAAAGTCATCAAGTCAATGCGGGCAGATAATAAAGGGTATTTTAAAATAGAGATTGCAAAAGAACTGAACCGTGACAGTTTGCTCCTGGAATTTGAACATATTGCCTACGTTACACAGCAGATCGCATTGTCATCACGTTCTGTAGCATATGCAGTCAAACTGGCTGATAAGCCAATCTCACTGGACGAAGTACAGGTGAAGAGCAAACCGCGGATCCGGCAGAACGGAGATACCACGAGTTATAAAATGGGGTCTTTTACTTCTGCAGAAGACCGGAATATAGGCGATGCTATCCGCAGAATGCCCGGTATGGAGGTGGATGATGCCGGAGTGATCAAATACAATGGCACGAAAGTATCCAATATGTATATTGACGGAGATGATCTTTTGAATGAGGGTTATGGAATAGGGACACGTACCATAAAACCTGAAATGATTGAAGATCTGGAAGTCATACAGGGACATGAGCATCGGAAAGTCAAACAGGGACTGTCTAAATCCGATCAGGTTGCTATCAACCTGAAAGTAAAAGAAGATGCCAAACTCAAATGGTCAGGCCAGGCGAGGGTGGGAGCCGGATTACCTTATGGAGTAGAGACCGATAATAATGCAATGACATTCAATAAAAAATTTAAAACATTGAATAACCTGCAGGGAAATACTGTAGGAGATGATATGTCAAAGGAAGTCACAGCAACACATTCCTTTGATCTGACCTCCGCTACTTCTGCAGGTAGTCCTGATATACCGCTTAACAGATATAACAAAAACCACTCGTTGGCTATCAATCTGAATAACTTGTATAACCTGAACAAAACCTGGCAACTGAAGAATAATGTCAATCTGTGGGGAGATCGGGTAAACAGGCAGAGCAGTATTCTGCAGAATTACAGGATTGACGATCAGCTGATCAGTTACGATGATCGTATAGAGACGAAGTCCAGAGCTATGTACGGAAATATAAGCCTGGGGCTGGAGTCGAATACAGATAATTATTTTTTCAAAAACCAATTCGCCTTCAAAGCCGGAAGTTTAAAGGATAACTCCTTTATAACGAATAACAACAATGATTTTTTGCAACAGGATCGTGATCAGTCCTACCGGTTCAGTAATAGTCTGGAATATATGCCTAAGCTCCGGAATAAAAATATACTGACCGTGTACAGTAATATAAACGCAGGTGGTCATAAGGAAAATCTTAGCATTTCACCTGGAATAATGAAGGATATTCTGAATGCCGATAATCCCTATAAAGAGGTAAGGCAGCAGGTAAAAACGCCTGAGCTGTCCTTCAATGCGGGAGCAAGCTACACTTTGCCCGGACGGATCGTGAATCAGGAGTATAAGGCAAATTATCAATATAGAGATATACGACTGGAATCGGATCTGCGACTGGCAGATTTGGATGATCAGGTCAGACCTGTCTATGGATTTGTGGATAATGCTTTCAGATGGAAAGAACATGTTGTTGAATTTTCAGGTACATGGGATGCAAAATTCAAAAAATCTGAATTACAGGTGCGACTACCGGCGCAGTATGGACGATGGAATCTGGCAGACGGAAATTTTGATTTTCGTGATGTGGAGAACCGTGTTTTCTTTAATCCCATAGCTTCTTTTAAACAATATGTATATAACAAGGATTACATCAACCTGTCCTATGCACTCAGAAATGTCACAGGTGCAATAGATAACATATACAAAGGGAAAATTTTGGTCAATTTCAGAGACCTGATTGCCAATGATGCACGTTTTGATGTACGCAAACAGCAGAATATGGTGTTGGATTACAGCTTTCAGCGTCCTTTGGAGCTGCTTTATATGAATGCCTCACTTTCTTATTCACAGATGAATGCCAACAATATAGTTTCGCGGAATCTGACAGCATCAGGAATACAATCTGTTTTTATTCCGCTTAAAAATAAGATGAATACGCTGAATTCCAGCTTTGGTGTGAGTAAGTACTTTTCAGACCTCAAGACCTCTGCTTCACTGAAATCTGCTTATAACATTACGCATTACAATCAGCTATTGAATGAGCAGTTGCTGCCTTATAAGAATGCTGAGCTGATTGTTGAGCCAACTGTCGAATTTAAAGGTATTCAGGGAGTAACCTTAAGTTACAAAAGTATATGGACTATGTCCGGAAATACCGTCGACCAGAAACTGGCTACAACCTCAGCTTTTGACTCAAAAAACCAATTATGGGTCAACAATCTGAGTATGATGTACGTGCCTTTCTTTAATTTCTTTGTAAAAGGAAGTGTAGCGCACCGGAAATTGGAACAGACTAATCTGAAAAGTATTCAGAATACTTTTCTGGATATGAATATCAGGTATAAGGTTCCGAAATGGAAAATGGAATTTGAGCTGGAGATGCGAAACCTGACCAATATCAAAATGTATGAGTCTTATGCAATCAGTGCTGTGCAGGAAAGTATTTCGAGATATCCGCTCAACGGGAGACTTTCTTTATTCAGAATGAGTTATCTGTTCTGATCTGAATAGAGAAATGTAGTAAAAAATAGGTTGTAGCAAAAATAATATCAGTTTTGGAAGCGAAGATTGAAACTGACGGATCGTAATTTTCCTGATTTCAGGAGCGTACGATCCGTCAGTGATCATGTTAGCTGGATCTTTTTAAAGATACGATAGTTTGTAAGACCACTGAAGTCATCACCAGTAGTAAACCTATGTAAAAGAACAGGTTTAATTGCTTGCTCTCATTAAAAAACAGAAAAGCCAGTATAATCGCATAAACAGGTTCGAGATTAAAACTCAGATTTACCGTAAATGCCGGTATCTTTTTGAGAGATTCCGCAAATAGAATATAAAGCCCTACAGTGCAGAAGGACGCCAGTATGACCAGATATCCGATATCTTTCAGGTCCGGAAGGACGGTTTGTACGGGAAATGCATACAGATAAAACGGCATCAATATTCCTAATCCTATAGTTCCACCGATCATTTGGTAGTAATTGATAAGCCTGCTGTCATAGTTTTTCACAATACGCTCATTGAATAACGTATAAAGAGCTGCAAAGGCGGATGAAATAATTCCCAGGCCTATGCCTAACTGATAGGACGAATCAAAATGAAAAATTAAGGCGATACCTGCTAATGTCAGCACACTTAGGAGTAGCTCATTCACATTGAATTTACGGCGGTTGATGAGCGGGTCAAAGACAGCGGTGAAAAAACTGGTTAAACAATAGCAGACTACACCCACGGAGATATTGGAATACTTGATACTGGCATAGAAAAATACCCAGTGCAGCGTAATGAACATGCCGATTTTGGCAATATTAAATTTTTCTTTCGTTGTAATCTGTCTGGAAACATGGAATAGTTTTAAGATCATCCATAGGATAATAGCAGAGAATAAGACTCTGTACCAGACCAGAAGGCCTTCATTGACAGTTATAAGTTTTCCGAATATACCGGTAAAACCTGCAAGTATTACAGCAACATGTAATACCAGATATGATTTTTTCATAAAAGAATTGTCTTCCTGTCCCAAGAGAACAGGTGTATAAAAATTAATAAATAACTAAAATCAGATTATAACCAGGTATGCCAATCAGCTGATCCGCAATCTGTATAATCTACGTGTCCGTTAAATATTAAGGGGTAGGAGGAGGAAGACTACTCTTTCTGTTCATATGTATGCTTTTCTCAAAACTAATGAATTACATGGAAAATACAAATTATTTATCTCTACAGGTGGGGGTTATAAAAGAGCTTCAGAATCAAAATCAGGGAAATAAAAAAAGGTTTTCAAACGGGGAGAGTGAAAACCTTTATAACCAATTATAAACCTAAATTATGATGATACAAATATAGTGTATTTATAACACTAAGTGCAAATTTATTTTTATTTTTTTTCAAAATAATTCACAAATAGTAGTAAGAATATGCAATAATGTGTACAGAAAGAGTGGTTATTAGAGTGCCCAGAAGTATTGGAAATCAGTTTAAAAATGCTTTTTTTAGCCAGTATAGCTAGTTTTTACCGTATTTGTAAAAATATTTGTGAATAGTAATTCTTTATTTATATTTGGTCTAAATAATGATAGTTCAATATCATTATCTGCATCATACTTAACTTACTATCACTAATGAAAACAAAAATTGCTATCTTTTTAGCACTATGCTCTTTAATGAGCTTCGGTTATGCACAGACTTCCCGTATCACTGGTACCGTCCAAACAAGTGACGGACATATTGCCGAAAATGTTGTCGTCCTGCTGAACGGAGGAAAAGCATCCAAAGTTTCGGAACTTGGGATTTATGAATTCAATAACCTGAAGCCTGGCAATTACAAGATAACAGCCAGACACATTGGTCTGACCTCCAGGACCATCGAATCGGAAGTATCGGCAGGAGAGACCAAAGTCGTTGATTTTATACTTGCTGATACCAAGCGACAACTTGATGAAGTACTCGTAGAAGGCCTGAAAGGACTTGTAGAAGAGCAGCCTTCTTCCAGTCTTCGGGTGCAGACCCCATTGCTGGAACTACCACAAAGTGTGCAGGTGATCAGTTCTTCTGTACTTTCCAAACAACAGATTTTTAATCTGGCAGACGGTGCGATACGCAATGTGAGTGGTGTGAGCAGACAGAGCCACTGGAATGATATGTATGTCAATATCCATATGCGTGGATCACAGATACAGGCATTCCGCAATGGAATGAATGTAGTAAGCTCATTCTGGAGTCCGTTATCAGAAGATATGTCTACAGTAGAGCGTATTGAATTTGTGAAAGGTCCCGCAGGCTTTATGATGTCCAGTGGTGACCCTGCAGGGATATATAATGTGGTTACCAAGAAACCGACTGCCGAAAATAAGGGAGAAGCAACTTTCTCCGCAGGAAGTTTTGAAGCCTTACGCTCCACTCTCGATCTGAATGGCAGATTGAGTAAAGATGGCAAATTGCTGATGAGAATGAATGTGGCCGCGGATAGAAAATCTTCATTCAGAGCCAATGAAAATAACAAGCGGTTTGTAATCGCACCAGTATTATCTTATGAGCTGAATGACGATACAAAGCTGACATTTGAATATACCTACCAAAAAGCTAAAATGACCGATGTGGGATCGGCCTATGTGATGTCACCATTTGGTTATAAATCACTGCCACGTGATTTTACCTTTTCAATGCCCGGATTGGAGCCGTTTAATGTAGACGAGCATAGCGCATTCCTCACTATAGAGCATCAGCTATCCAAAGACTGGAAACTGACAGGACAGGGCGCCTATTTTAATTACAATCAGATAGGAGCGAGCAGCTGGCCCAAGGATATCGCTGCGGATGGCAAAGTGATCCGTAAATCAGATATTTGGGATGCTCAGAGCGAAATGGCCATGGGACAGATTTTTCTGAACGGTCAGGTTTATACGGGTAGCGTACAGCACCGCATACTGGCAGGTCTTGATCTGGGAGATAAAAAATATGATGCAGACTGGAATCAGTCTCAGGTACTGGATTCTCTGAACGGAGGAGAGTTTGATCCTCAAAATCCGGATTATACACCTGATTTTGGTTTTAAACCCTTCGACAGAAGTCTTCCTGTGAGTCAGCGTTCGGCAACAGGAGGTGGTGCTATGGCCACAAAATACTCTTCTGTGTATATACAGGACGAACTTGGTTTCTTTGAAGATGCCTTGCGTCTTACATTAGCAGGCCGCCTGACGACCATGTCCGTTGCCAACTGGGGTGGTAAACCTGTGAAAAGCACCAAAGTAACACCCCGATTGGGATTATCCTACTCCATTGATAAACTAACTTCTCTATACGGACTATACGATCAGGCTTTTCTGCCGCAGAACGGAATACTGTTTGACGGATCTGAAGTAAAACCAATAACCGGCAATAATATGGAACTGGGTATAAAAAGAGATTGGTTTGGAGGAAAGTGGAATACTACACTGGCGGTCTATCAGATCGTGAAAAACCATGAGATCACTTCTTACGGGCCGCGTCCGGAGATGAGCATGGAAATCGGGCAGAAAAAAGTTAAAGGAATCGAACTGGATATTAAAGGAGAGATTCTCAAAGGACTCAATGTCATTGCCAATTATGCCTATACAGACGGAAAGATTACGAAACTTAATGAAGGAGTCGGAAATCAGTTCTTCGTAGGACAGCGGCTTGACGGCGCAGACAAGCATATTGCAAATGTGTGGCTGGATTACGAATTGATAAGTGGAAAATTAAAAGGATTGAGTTTTAATGCAGGTATGTCCAGCAACAGCGATCGAGCTACAGGCTTTTATTCGAATGATAATCCGGAATATAATCTGGAGGATTACCTGCGTTTTGACGGAGGACTGGGCTACAGACACAAAGCATTTTCAGTCCGCCTCAATGTTAATAATGTGCTGGACAAATATCTTCTGGCCGGAGGAGCTTATTATACGAATTACTTTACTACTCCGGTATATTCCTGGCAGGCAGATGCTCCCCGTAATTACAGATTGACCATGAGCTGTAAATTCTAATAACTTATTTAATACGCTAATCCACACTAATTGACGGAGCTTTGCCAGGCTGGTAAGGCTCCGTTGCTATTTTGGTCAATGTAAAAGACTTTGATATACAGATGAATCAGGTATTAAGCCATGAAAATTATTAACTAAGCCCATTGATATTGAAATTTATTATCTAAATTGGTTGGAAGAACAGTAGACACCAATTTTAAGACCATCGACCAGAGAGAATTTTAAGTTGTGAAATGATATGGCAGATAGTCAATTAATAGATTTTCGTCAAAAAGAAGAGGCATTTGTAATGCGTAAGCTGCATGACCGGCAGTGGCAGAAGTTGTTACATTTCTGTTACAATATAGTCGGCGAGGAAGCAGAAGCGCAGGATATCGTGCAGGATTCTTTTATGGCAATATGGAAGATAAGAGATCGTTGGGAGACTATCGAAAGTCTGGATAATTACCTCTTTATGGTCTGTAGAAATAATGCCCTGGCTTTACTCAAAAAGCAAAAGGAGATCAGACGTCTTGCTGAAGATATTGCAATTCACCTTCAAAATCGGATACAGCATAGCGCCCTGGAACATATATATGCTTCCGAAACAAACCAACATATACAGGGACAGATTCAAACCTTTCCTGCAAAGATGAAAGAGGTTTTTCTCTTAAGCCGAGAAGAAGAGCTGAGTCAAAAGGAGATTGCAGCGAAATTAGCTATCTCAGAAAACACTGTTAAAAAGCAGATTAACAATGTGTTAAAAGTTTTGAAGAAAAAACTTTAAAAAAAATATATTTTTTATCTACTACCTACTTTAGCTTTCTCACTCTTTATATCAAATAAAGAATGATGAACCCAACGCAAATCGAAGAGCTTATACGTAAATGTCTCAATGGAGAAGCGACTGATAAAGAACAACAGTTGCTTAATTCATATCTGGAACAGATAAGTCAGCATGATCTGCCTGTTTCTGAGGATCGTCTTTCTGATATGAAACAGGAGTCATGGACAAAATTACAACAGCAATTTGCCGGTAACGAACCCCTAAAACAAAAGAAAAGTACTAAACGCTGGCTTTGGCCAGCCGTAGCGGCTGCGGTCGTTTTAATAACGGCCACCGGACTGTTATTCCTTCGCTCTCCAAAAATAGACAAACAACCTTTGACCGCAAAGAAGGTGTCCGCAGATACAGTCGTGTATCCGGCGGCCGATAAAGCTTATCTGGTGCTTGCAAATGGCGGGACAATAGATCTCGAAACACCTGAGAACGCTCAAAAAGAAGTAAAGCAACAACTGGATGCTAATATCAACATAGACAAAGGCATGATATCCTTCGGAAATACCAATAAAAACAAAGAAGCTGTTGGATTATATCAGACACTTGTCGTACCTGCAGGAGCTACCTATAAACTTACACTATCAGATGGGACCAGAGTCTGGATGAATGCTGCTTCCAGATTAAAATTTCCGTTAGGATTTGAGAAAGACAGAAGACTCGTGGAAATGGATGGCGAAGCATATTTTGAGGTAGCTAAAGATAAGGACAGGCCATTTATTATTAAAAGCAGACGGCAGGAAGTAAAAGTGCTGGGTACTTCATTCAATATGACAGATTTTGCAAATGACAAAAACAGCAGAACCACACTGGTAGAAGGATCTGTAGAAATAACGAATCACAAAACTAACCAAAAACTGTATATGAAACCGGGGGAGCAAACTGTAGCCGGAGAGCAGTTCAGAAAGATGAAAGTTGACCCTTCTCCTTATATCGCCTGGAAAAACGGATATTTTGATTTCACGGAATCCAATAGTCTGGTCGAAGTGATGAAACAGGTAGAACGCTGGTACAATGTGAAAGTGATTTTTACGAATCCAAATGAAAACAGAAGCTGGGCCGGAAAAATGAAAAGAAATATGACGCTAAATGAACTGGTGGGACAGCTCAATTTTACCGGAATCAAATGTGAGATAGAAAACAGAAATACAATCAAAAACCTAATTATAAATTAAAGTATGAGATAGAAATTTTAAAACTAAAAAAAGGGTTGCTACTAACAACCCTC
Organism: Sphingobacterium spiritivorum ATCC 33861; assembly: GCF_000143765.1. Lineage (GTDB taxonomy): Bacteria > Bacteroidota > Bacteroidia > Sphingobacteriales > Sphingobacteriaceae > Sphingobacterium > Sphingobacterium spiritivorum. Next base: position 1,328,551 of record NZ_GL379770.1, read on the forward strand.
TTATTCAAGTAAAAACAATGCCCGATAGATCCATGTACCAAATACATCTAAATGGGTGTGCTATGTATTCACTTAACCTAACCAAAACTAATGAAAATTAATCAATTGCCCAAAGCATTAGGGCATGGAAAAGACTGCTCTTATCTCGTGCCCGCGATGGAGCGAACAGGACATTACATCTATCAATATCGTATAGTAATCATGAAACTCAAACTATTCGTACTATTTGCATGTATAGCAATAGGACAGAGTAAAGCCACCGTATTTGCCCAGAAATTTACTTTACACGAACGTAAGGTCCCGTTAAAAGTGGTTTTTGACAAAATCGAGAAAAGCTCAAATTATGTATTCTTCTATGACCGTAAAGAAGTAGAAGAAATAGGCAGAATTAATGTAAATGCTATTGGAATGCCGCTGGATCAGTTACTATCCACACTGGCAAAGGACAATGGATTTACCTATAAAATCGTGAAGAATAATATCGCTATCAAAAAGAGCGATAAACCCAGAAGACAGGAGACGATTCCGATCAGCGGAATTGTACGGGATTCCACAGGTATCATTCAGGGAGTATCTGTACAAGTCAAAAACAAGCCTACTATAGCCACGTCCACAGATGTCAATGGCAGGTTTATTCTGATGGTGCCACCCGATGCTGTACTGACCATCAGTATGATCGGATACAAGCGTCAGGAGATACAAATAAATAAGCAGACAGCATTTGATATTTTTCTTGAAAAAGATGATGCACAACTGGATGAAGTCGTGGTTATCGGATTCGGAACGCAAAAGAAACAAAGTCTGGTCAGTTCTGTCGCAACAGTAAAAGGAGAAGAGCTGAAAGGATCCAACCGGAGTCTGAGCAACAGTCTGGCGGGAAAATTACCGGGGCTGATTGCTGTACAGCGATCCGGCGAACCGGGATATGACAACTCCGAGTTCTGGATACGGGGTACCAGCTCTTTCTCCGGAGGGACGAGCCCGCTTATACTGGTGGACGGTATACCGCGTACTATGAATGATATAGAACCGGATGAAATCGAAACGTTCACCTTACTTAAAGATGCAGCAGCAACAGCCGTTTATGGTGCCGAAGGTGCAAATGGTGTCGTGTTAATTACTTCCAAAAGAGGTATTGCACAGAAAACAACTATTGCTTACCGCGGAGAATACACTACTCTCAGACCTACACGTATCCCTAAGTTTGCGAGTTCAGCAGACTATCTGAGTATCTACAATGAGGGGCTTATGAATGAAGGTAAATCAGCTATGTTTTCGGATGAACTGATTGCTAAGTACAGATCCGGAGAAGACCCTGATCTGTATCCCAATAGCCAGTGGTGGGATTTACTCATGAAAGAAAACACCAACAACACGAGACATACGCTGAGCTTCAGAGGGGGAGGAGATCGTATGAAATTCTTTGTGTCCGGTGCTTATTTCGGTGAAAGCGGGCTGTACAAAGTATCCAATGATTATAATAACAATGCTGGTATCAAGAGATACAATCTTCGTTCAAATATAGATCTGGATGTGACGAAAACTACTTCTTTAAGAGTGGATCTCAGTGGTCAGTATCTACAGGGGAACTATCCTTACAATTCGGCAACAAATATTTTTGAACGTTTTTCCAGAATCCCTCCGTATCTCTTTCCTGCAAAATATTCAGACGGAACACTTGCCGGCCATCCTGCACAGGATGCCAATAAAGTCAATCCTTACAACCAGCTGATGGAATACGGATACCGCAAAGAGTGGCGTTCGTTTATCCAGTCCAGAGTAGACCTTAACCAAAAGCTGGACTTCCTGACAGAAGGGCTGAAAGTGAGAGGTACAATCAGTTACGATTCAGAAGGATTCTTCAATATGTCGCGATACAAAGCGCCAAAAACATTCTATGCAACAGGAAGAGATGATACCGGAAAGCTGATTTTCAAACAGATCAGTAATGAAACTACCATTGGAGAGCCACAGGAAACCAGCTCAGGGCTGAAAAAAATCTATATGGAAGCCGCCATCAATTATGACCGTTTGTTTGGGAATAAGCATCAGGTAAACGGGATGCTATTGACATACCAGAAAGAGCAACAGTCCAATTCGGATGCTTTAGCGGTACGTAAACAGGCTTATATAGGTAGAGGAGTCTATACTTTTGATAACCGTTATGCTATAGAAGCCAACTTCGGTATCACCGGATCAGAAAAATTTGCAGAAGGATACCGTTACGGTTTTTTCCCGGCTGTAGGTATTGCATATAATATTTCCAATGAACCATTTTTCGGGAATGAGCTGAAGAAAGTGATCAATAATCTGAAAGTGAGAGCATCCATAGGAAAAACCGGAAACGATGACACCGGAGGTGCACGGTTCCTGTATCGCCCTACATTTTCAGATGCTGCAGACAACGGCTACAGTTGGGGTATAGGAAGTACCGGGACACTGAATAAAATAAATGGTATAGTGGAAGGACGCTTTGCTTCACCTTCGCTTTCATGGGAAATTGAGATTAAAAGAAACTATGGTATAGATCTGGGCTTTTTCAATAACTCCATTACCTTACAGGTAGATTATTTTGACAACAGAAGAAGCAATATTCTGATGCAGCGCCGTACGATATCCGGTGTAGCCGGATTCAGACAGGCTCCCTTCCAGAATTTTGGTGTAGTTACCAATAAAGGGATAGAAGGAGGAATGAATATCAACCATACCTTCGGCGAGTTCAAAATAGGAGCATTGAGTAATTTTACATTTGCCCGCAACAAAATAATAGAAATGGATGAAATCCCGCAGTTACATCCGTGGATGAATACGACAGGGACACGTATCAATGCACTGAACGGTATGTGGATTTCCGATGGTCTTTACAGAGAAAATGATTTCAATGTAACGCTGGGTACTGACGGTAAAAAACAATATACGCTGAAAGATGGAATTCCTACAGCTACGACGATGCCTAGTCCCTTGCCGGGCGACCTGAAGTTCAAAGATCTGAATGGCGATGGGATTGTAAACGAATTTGACCGTTCGCAGGATGTTGCCAATCCTATAGTGCCGGAAATTATCTATGGATTCGGACTTAATCTGCAATACAAAGGCATCTATGCCAGTGTGTTTTTCCAGGGCGCTAATAATGTTTCGACCAATCTTAATAACCAGGGAAATGCTTTTCTTCCTTTTCAGTGGGGATTGACGGAAAGTAATGTCAGACAGGAAATACTGGAAAGCCGCTGGACTGAACAAAATCCTTCGGATAATGTCTTCTTTCCCCGTGTCCGTGTTGAGAACCTGGGAAATACCAATACTGCTACAACCTGGTGGGTACGGGATGCTTCATTTTTGAGATTGAAAAATGTAGAGATCGGTTATACATTGCCCAAATCTCTAATCGAACGCCTGAAGTTCAGAAATACCCGCTTTTATATTATGGGACAGAACCTTTACGTATGGGACAAAGTGAAAATGTATGATCCGGAACTGGGTAACAGCGCGGCAGGTACCAAATATCCGCTGCCTCGTACATGGACATTCGGATTGGAAATCACACTTTAATTAATTACTACATTCATTATTCACGATATGAAAACATTACTTAAACTATTTATCTGCATCAGTCTGACAATGGTTTTCTCATCTTGCGAGAAGTATCTTAATGTTTCGGACGAATTGGCCGAAGAGATGGATATGGAAAAGATATTTTCCAATCCTGCCAATGTGCGCAAATTTCATAGAAATATCTACACAGGTATACCCAATACTGCAGACTACGCCCGCGGACTCACAGGACTGAATCTGCCCTGGCCGCAGATGTCTGACGAAATCGACAAGACTTCTGACGGAACAGACGACAATACATTTCTGTACAATGCCGGTTCCACTACCTTAGGACGATGGTCGCTCTATCAGCAGATCAGGCAGGCTAACGTTTTTCTGGAAAATGTAAAGGAGATCCCGAATAAGGGGGATGCAGATTTTCTGGCGCAACAAGAGGTAAACGAACTAAAGGCACAAGCCCGTTTCCTGAGAGCTTATTACCATTTTCTGCTTTTCGAACTTTATGGACCTGTACCGGTTATGAATACGATAGCAGATCCGTCACAGAAAGATATTGACTACGCCCGGAATTCGGTAGACGAAGTCGTAGACTTTATCGACAAAGAATTGATAGAATGTATTGCAGATCTCAAAGATCCCAATCTGACAGACCAGCAAAATCTGGCTGTCCCTACAAAGGGAACTGCACGCGCACTGCGGACTGTCGTACTGGCCTATGCTGCGAGTCCGCTTTACAATGGCGGGTATCAGGAAGCCTTGAATCTCAGTAATAAAGATGGTAAGAAATTGTTTCCGGCATATTCTAAAGAAAAATGGAACAGAGCACTCACTGCAGCTAAAGAATTCATTGATTATGCCAACTCAGGTGTGTATGAACTCTATAAAGTATATGATGCCGGCAAATACAATCCGGACAGAAGTCTGTACGAGTTATTTATGACGTATAACAAAGAGACCATATTTGTGCGTTCGGATGTATCCTGGGGATCTGTACCACGCGCAGGAGTGGATGGCTTTTCGGTGCCAAGAGGTGCCCGCGGAGGCGGTACCACGACAGGATATCTTTCTGTTTTGCAGGAGTTGGTGGATGATTTCTTTATGATTGACGGCAAAAGTATTGAAGAATCACCTAAATATGTAGAAGAGGGATTTTCCAAAGCCGGAGATGACCCTTCCGGCCGTACCAAAGTAGGGACATATAATATGTATGTCAACAGAGAACCACGTTTTTATCAGACAGTATTCTATAATACCCGCAACTGGCATGTCGGCAATGAAGTTATTACTTTTCAGAAAGGCGGTAACTCCGATAATTCACTGACAAAGATCTACCCTAAAGCCGGAACAATTCTTTACAAAAGACTGAGCAAGAAAGTATATGATCAGGGCAGTAATCCGAAAAGCGAGTACAGACCGGGTATTATCTACAGACTGGCAGACCTGTACTTATTGTATGCTGAAATCCTGAATGAGGTAGATCCTTCTCATCCGGATATCATAGAATACATTGATCGTGTGCGTTCCCGTGCCGGTATCCCTTTGCTAAAAGATATCAATCCCGGCATTTCTGGCCAACAGGAGAAACTTAGAGAAGCTATCCGTAGAGAGCGCAGGGTAGAGCTTGCTACTGAAGGACAGCGTTACTTTGATGTGCGTCGCTGGATGCTGGCTGAGACTGAGGGATACAAGCAGGGAGGGCAGGTGTTCGGAATGAATATGGAAGCCCCTACATTAAGTGGCTTCTATAAACGTGTTCCGATCGAAACCAGACTGTTTTCTAAAGCAATGTATCTTTATCCGATTCCGTTGACCGAAATACAAAAAAGCAGACTGCTAGTACAGAATCCGGGTTATTAAAAAATATAGATTGTAATTGTTTAGTTTATATAGTAGGCTAAAGGGTGTGGATTTCCACACCCTTTTTTGTTTATAGTCATAAAGGTGGGTTCGTAAATAGAAGTGCAGTCCTTTTTCTGAGCCCCGGTTATTTTTGTAATTCCTTAAAACTGAATAACGGAAACAAAGTCCTGTTTATCTGTGCTGCTGGTGGCCCATATCTGTATTTTTGTACCATTGGCTGTACTGCCGCCATTGACATCCAGTCGGGAAGAAGGTGCGCAGGCAGGAGTAAATGAAAAGGTCGATGTACCTCTGCTATTGGCTGTCCAACGCTGTGCAGGCCCGTTATCATACGTCCATATACGGACTTGTGTCCCGTTGGCTGTGCCGGCTGCAGCTACAGCCATTACTTTGCTGGTGTCCAGCCTGCTTTTGAAATTATATTCCGTAGCATTCGCTTTGCGAACCAACCATAGTTTAGAATTATTAAGAGTGGCATTATCCATTAATTCTATTACTGTTCCGTTAGCAGTAGCACCATTTTTGACTGTCAATACCGTGTTTTGATTTAATTTGGAATTCAGGGAGTAATAAGCTCCTTCTATTAAAGCATCATCTGAGTTGATAAGACTCACATCGGTTGCCGGTTCAGGAAGATTTAAGGCAGAGATCAGGGCAATTCGGCTCGAAGAAAGATTAAATCCCCATTTTTGGAAGAAATTAGTCAGATTTTTACCCGATGTCTTTGAAGCATAAAAAGCCAGTGCTCCCAGTCTTTCATCTACATTAGTCGTATTTCTGTTAGGCAACGGATAGGTTATGCCGATTTCTTCACGGACCATCTTATGTAAGTTCTTCATAAAGTCTTCGCCGAAAGCCAGCATCAATTGTTCAAACATCATCAGTTTGGTGTAATTCTCAGCTGCTGCCAGATTCTTAGCAGCATCAGGTTGAGCAAGATAGACTTTTGCATTCATCCAGTTTGTTCCGGATACATAGCGGTATGTCGGTTCGTAATACTTTTTGGTGTAGGAAGCGTAAATATTAGGTGCAGCTTCACCCAGTACCGTATAAGGTGTGATCGGCCACAACTGGTGTAAATGACCTATTTCATGCCAGAGCCCCCATTGATCTACCGTGGATCCGCTCACGATGTTTTTAGCCTTGAATACCTTATCCCAGGCAGCAGCACCTGTGAGTCTTACCAGACCCTTATGTGTCGCATCCATATAGCCGCTGTTTTTTTCAATTATACACACTTTTCCGTCAGGCTCTCTGTGTAAAGTGCTGCTATTATCCAGTCCGCTGATTTCATTTTCACGACTGATAATCAGGTCTACAGCAGCAAGCACTGTATTGGGATCTGTACTGGTATAATTGTTATAGCGACTACGTGTGAGAAGGATGTAATTCTTTTGTCCTGTAAGCGTGACGTATTCTGCATCGCTGAAGGTTGTGAGCTGATCTGCCCATTCAGCAGCTGTAGTCTGCCCCAGTTTGAACAAAGGGACCTGTGTATAGCCGCTTATAAATTCGACAGTTACACTGTCATTCGTATTGGGAGTTGCGGAGACATATTGCAGATACATGTTTTTTATCAGAGTAGGATTTATGGTATTCAGACCGGCATTCAGTGTATAAGTCTGTTCGGTATCCAGTTCAGGCGTACCGACAATCAATACAGGTTTGACTGTGCTGCCGCCATGAAAAGTTACCTGCACCTGCAGAGCAGTGCCAGCTATAGGTTTTAATCCGGTGGGATCAAAGTCGCTGTAGGATAAGGCAGTACGAAGGCGGTTGCCGTCTGTGACGTACTCGGTAGATTGCCGGATCGTGAATTTGCTTGTACTTTCATATTTAATATTGCTGAAATAGGTGGCCGAACTGGCCAGCGCAACTTTTGTTAATCCCGGAGCCAGATCTGCCTTTTTGGATTCAGGACCGAAATTTTTACTGCAGGAGGTTAGACTCAGAAGGCACAGGGAGAGCGACAAACTGAGTGTCTTTACGTTTTTCATAATCATGAGTTTACAGGTTTGTAAATGATTTATAATTTTGTTAGTTAGCCTAAATCTAACCAAAATGACAGGACCAACTGAAGCACAATCGTTTGCGCAGAATACGAAAACGTTATAGCTACAAATAAAGTATATGATCGGATTTTTAGCCGTGTATATCCTTTTAAATGAGCTTACATACAGTCGCTTTTAGGTTTATTGGCCTATAATAAATTTGATTTACACTTGCTATTTGCAGATAATAGTCTTAGGTTTGTATTTATTTTAATTTAATCTAAATAAATACAATGACATTTCGGACAGGATTCGGGTGGCTCGGAAAAATACTGATATGTTATCTCTCACTGCTACCTTTTACCGGGATAGCACAGCAGGATATTACGGTCAGTGGGACAGTAAGGGATAAAGAAGACCGGCAACCACAGGTAGGAGCGACTGTGTCTCTGACAGGACAAAGTACAGTATCTACAGATGAAAAGGGAAGCTTTGTTTTTAAAAATAATAAAGCCGGAAAAGCAATATTACGGATATCAGCAATCGGATATCGGGATACTACATTACAGTTAGCACTTAGTTCAGACAAGAATGTCTTTGAATTTAATGTGTTTGTTTCCAAAGATAACCGAATTTTAACTGAAGTAAAAGTTGATGTCATTACAGAAAAACAACAGCGTAAGACGCAGGCCATACGCGCTGTAGTGGTGGATGCCACAGCTGCTCAGGAGCAACCGGCTACTTTGTCAGAACTTATAAACCGATCTCCCGGAATACGTGTGAGACAGAGTGGCGGGCTGGGTAATGAAGTTGACCTTTCCATCAATGGATTTCAGAGTAATTCAGTACAGTATTTCAGAGATGGAATCCCATTAGAATATCTTGGAGGAGGTTTTGGACTTAACAATGTTCCGGTCAATCTGTTGGATAGGGTCGAGATATATAAGGGAGTCGTTCCGGTCTCTCTGGGAGGCGACGCTTTGGGAGGAGCAATCAATATGGTCAGTAAGAAAATTGTCGGAACAAAAGTGGATGCCTCGTACGAGATCGCCTCTTTCGGGACACATATTGCTTCTTTATCAGCAATGAAGACAGGTAGTGAGAATCGTACTTTTGGTGGGTTTGAGGCCTTTTATAATAATTCCAGAAATGATTACAAGGTAGATGTATCTGTAGTGGACCAAAATGCCAATCTTGTCCCGGTACGTGTACCTTTATTTCACAACAGCTATAAACAGTATTTTGTAGAAGCATATGCCGGAGTCCGAAACCGAAGCTGGGCAGATGAACTCCGCTTTTCTCTGGTACGGTACGATGTAGACCGTGCTTCACAGCATCCCGCACTTATGACAATTCCTTATGGTGCAGTCATGGTCTACAATCAGGGGTGGGTGCCAGGTCTGCGTTATACAAAAAGTCTTATGGATCAGCGGTTGAAAATCGATCAGTTTGCATCTGTAAGTTTTATAAACAGAGCCCGGGTGGATACGGTAAAAGGTTCCTATGATTGGTACGGTACTTTCACCCCGGGAAATAGTATAGGGGAAAGTCCGAGGCCGGCATTGTCGGATATTAACTTCCGGAATATCATGAACAGAACTAATGTAATATTTGATATAAATAATCATAATAAGCTGGAATATAATTTTGTATATAATTATAGTAATCGGACGGGAGAAGACAAATACGGGATGCGGTTTAATGGAACTGATATCGACATCCTGAGCAAAGAAGCCGTTTACAATAAGATCATATCCGGCCTTATGTGGGAATCCAAATGGATGGATGGCAGGCTTACCAATCAGGTGACGGCCAAACATTTTTACTTCCGCACAAAGGGCATTAATGGTTTTCTAAGCAACAGAAGTAATCTGGAAGATTACACTTCCTACAGCGGACATAACTGGGGAGCATCTGAAGCAGTCAAATACCAGATTAATGACCACAGCTTTGTTCGTTCTTCTTTGGAATGGACCAATCGTTTGCCGAGAGATTTTGAAATCTTCGGTGACAATGATACAAGAGCTCCTAATTTTGAACTGAAACCGGAGAAAAGTCTGAATATTAATCTGGCTTATCGCTATGGAGGTGAAAGCTGGTCTGTAGAAGCAGCTGGTTTTTACCGTAAGACTGAAGGACTCATTCTGCTGGTGCCGGTTCAGGCTCCTTTTGCACAATACCAGAATCTGGATAATGTAAGAGGCTATGGTTTTGATATCGATGCAGAATACCGGTTGACTAAGCAGCTCCGTATTTCTGCAAATGCCTCCTGGCAGGACAATCGTATGGCAGATGTAGAAGAAGGATTATATAAATGGATAGAAGGTACGCGACTGCGTAATACTCCTTATTTCTTTTCAAATGCAGGCCTTTATGGGCAGTTCAACGGCTGGGGAAGTCGCGGTGATACTTTCAGACCATATTTCAATTGGAATTTCATACGCGAATTTTACCTCAATAATATCCCGCGTGATCTGGAGCCAGGTGGTTTTCTGGGATTGTCCGGAACTGCCGGTGTTCCGGTTACAAATATAGTTCCTAATCAGAATCTGTTGTCGGGAGGATTTACCTATCATTTTATCCGGAACGGACTCACAGTGGGGGCTGAAGTGAAAAATATAGGAGATGCCAGGCTCTTTGATTATTACAAAATCCAGCGTGCAGGTAGAAGTTACCACCTTAAGCTGACCTATACATTGAATTTAAAACAATCGTAAAATATAAAACACAAGTATATGAAAAAACGGAATCTAATAGGATGTATTGCATTGGGAGTTCTGAGTCTGTGGGCAACGGCCTGCAGTAAAAATGACAATCCGACACCGCCGGTAGAAGAAGCCTCTTCCAGGTATGTACTGATCACATTGGCCGATCGCGTCAGCGGCAATAAAGGCGGGTTTATAAGTTCTTTTGCGACCTATCCCACAGGAGTTATCTCCAATGCCACTGCCAATTCACTGGAAGGGCAGGGTATGGGCGGATGGCGTGTACATAATAATATGATTTTCAAAATGTTCAGTACAGCAGGCTATATAAGTGGCATAGAAAAAATTGAGGTCAGCAAAGACGGAAAAGTCACAGCAGGCAAGTTTATCTCTTCCAAGATACCGACAGAGGCTGCAAAATACTTTGGAACGGGCAATCTTGTTATTCAGAACGATAATGCAGGATATTACTGGGATGCTGCAGAGCCTCTGAAAGTACAGAAATTCAATCCTGCAACTATGGTCAATACAGGTTCTATAGACCTGTCAGCAGCAGTGAATGCAAGAGGGAAGGACGAAGCGCTGATTAAATTCAGAGCTGCCGGACAAAAATTCTTAGCCATAAAAGCTGGTAAATTATACGTCAATCTTACTTATGCTAAAAATGATGCAAGTCAGGTTGGATTTTTTGATGATTTCTATACAGATGTGTATCTGGCTGTAGTCGATATAGCTACTGGTACATATGAAAAAACCATTACCATAAAGGAAACAGGAAGTATCGCATATATCAATGAGAACCATATGTATGACTTTGATACCAATGGCGATTTGTATATCGTTACTCAAGGCCGTACAGCTGTAGGAGGTAAATCCAAGATTGTACGTATCAAAGCTGCTGAAACAGATATTGATAGTTCATGGGAACTTAAATTCAGTGATTTCAGAGCTGCAGATGATGGTAAATTTACCAATGTATTTGCGAAAGACGGACGTCTTATCTTCACACTCAATACAGAGAAGCTAACCGGTGGAGCTACCGGTAATATTAACAGTGAAGATATCTGGAAATTCTATTCCCTGAATGTAAGCGACCGTAAATTCAATGCCATAGCAGGAGTGCCAACCGGAACAAATCCCGGAGCTGCTATGGTTGCAGTAGAAGTAGATGGAAAAATTCTGCTTCGCGGTGCTACAAAAGCAGGTGAAAACGGATACTATGAATATAATGCAGCTAATAATACGGCTACCAGTTCCTTCTCTGTAAATGTAGGTGGGGCAGTATCCGGATTTGTCAAAGTACAGACCAAGTAACATATTAGTACCTATGAAACAGGGCGTACCGGATTCGGTACGCCTTTTTTTGTATCCTGACCTTCGGTAAACGCTTACTTACGCTACTTATTTATATTGAGTCTAATTATTAATAAAATGAAGAAGATATTTGTTGTATGTGGCCTTTTGTTTGCCACAGTGGCCGTTCAGGCCCAGGAGAAAACTCCGCTTTTCCGTATCGATAAAAAACAAAAAATTGACAGTGAAGTCTATCAGCTGGTCTATAATCCGAGTCTGGATCAGGTTTACGTAGCCGGTCCGAAATCAGGCTTCAATAAAGAAGTGGATAATTACATCTATGTACTTAACGGTAAAGATCTCGTTGTAGTAGATTCCATCAATGTAGGCAAAAACCTGCCTTTCGGAATTGCGCTGAACAATAAGACACAGACTTTGTATGTCGGTCATTCGCTCCAGAGTGTGGTAAGTGCTGTAGATCTTAAAACAAAACAGGTAAAGCTGATCAAGAATGAACGCAGCAAGTCTAAGATCAGAGAGTTGACGGTAGATGAATCCCGCAATAAAGTGTATGTATCTGATCACGGTAATCCGTCTATATGGGTGATCAACGGGGATTCCAAAAGCATACAGTCCTTTATGGAATATCCGGGTGGCTCTTTGTTAGGATTGGCTACTGATGCAGAAAAAGGTAAAGTATATGCTACGGATTCGGAGACCATGGAAGGAAATATCCTGGTCTATAATGCGGATAACGGAGTCCTTGAATCTAAATTTCAGACCTGGTCATACTGCCCGTTGAATATTACTCTGGATAAGAGCGGCAACCGCATTTTTGTGAGTCAGTCAAATGATAATAATATTACCGTCGTAGACAGCGGCACAGGCAAAATCATTAATAAAGTTTATCTGGGATATGATGCTTCTCCTATTGGTATAGCATATGATGCGGATAAAGATGTGCTGTATGCAGCCAACCGTAATAAAAAGGAGGTAGTTGCTGTGGATATGAAAACGTATAAAATCCTGGAACGTATTGAAACACAGGGTTTGCCTAATACCATCAGCATTAATGCCGGTAACGGAACTGTGTATGTAACAAATAAACAAGTCGGCCGTAAAGGCGAGCCTGTTGAAAACGGAAATACAGTTATGAAAATCGTAAGAAGTTTATAACACTGCAAGTGTGTTGGTTGAGTAAAGGTCATCTCTTTGGAGATGACTTTTTTCTTCGGACAGTATATAGAAATCAAAGGTTTAGAGATCGCAGATCTCAACGTAAAGTGACAGCATTTAAATTATGGAATTATTGGCCAAAAGAAACTACTATGTAACGTTTAAAAGAATACTGGAAACGGTTCATGCAGCGGGACATAAGTTGACCAGACAGCGTGAGATAATTATACAGACGATCTGTAAGCTCAAAATCGTGGATGATGTAGAACAGATATGGCTCAGGTTAAAAGATGAATTTGATATTGCATTAGCTACCATATACAGTACGATAAAGCTTTTATGTTCGCTGGGATTGATGGGCATCAGGTATCAGACTGATACCCGCAAACGTATATATGAATTAGCTAATCGATAATTCCCTCTCATTTCTAAGGAGAGGGTTAGGGAGAGGTTTTGAAGTTATATAATTAATCTCTCTGCCCTTCGGGCATCTCTCCTTGTGAAGGAGAGAAGAGTTATCACAACGGTTCTGAAAGTTAATTCCCTCTCATTTCTAAGGAGAGGGTTAGGGAGAGGTTCTAATGTTTACAATATAATAGTCCCAGCTAGGAAACTCGAATCAACTTAAAATATTCAAGCTGATAATAAGCGTCCCCGCCAAATGTTAAGATCGAAATTAATACTGCCGGTGCGGACACCGGCAGACGCATGCAAGTGCATTTATCCCGCTGAAGCTATTCTCTTCTAGATTTAAGGAGAACGTGTTTATTTACTTTTCTTTTTCCTGTCTGCGGTCCTGAGCAGACTGATCTTCCGCTACACCGGCCTTCCAGTAAGAAAATGCGTAAAGTTCCTGATTGCTCCACTGTAATTTTTCACGGAAATAGCTGCGTAAAGTCCTGACGGAACTATATTCACAGGCTATATATGCAAAGTGTGTACCTTCGTTTGGTATGGATACTTTCAGTACTTCTTCAGCCAGACTACTTCCTGATTCGGGATGTCCATTGAAGATCCATTGGATCGTAAATCCGGCATGTCCGAGTTGAGGTTGTATATCTGTAGGAGAGGAAACTTCCAGAATACAATGCCCTTTTGCTTCCGGTGGCAGGCTTTCCAGTATACTGGCCAGCACGGGGATAGCTGTGGCATCTCCGATCAAAAAATACCAGTCTGCAGCAGGATACAATGGATTTTTACGAAGTTTCATAGCCACGCCCAAAGCATCTCCTTCCTTAGCATGAAGAGCCCAGGATGAAGCAGGACCATTGTCCCCGTGGTTGACAAAATCAATCAGGATCTCTTTATTCGCTACATCTATACCACGATGTGTATAGGTTCTGACAATAGGCTTTTCATTGTCTGCCGGATTTACCCAGGCTCCCTTTTCAGCATCGAATACAGGGAAAGCAACTTCCTTGCTCCCCGCCGGAGGTATAAAAATCTTATTATTAGCCCCTATAGTGCATGCTGCAAAGTCTCTCGCACCGTCTCCCTGAAGAGTTACCCGTATATAATGAGGAGTTATAAATTCTTTTTTACTGACATGGAATACATGTCTTGCTATTGCTGTCTGTTCCATATGGCTATTATTTTAATGCTTTTATGATTTCGTCTATCATCATATCCGTAGAGGTAATACCTCCTCCTGAAAGATACCAGATCTGCGGATTGAGATAGATCAGTTTACCGTTTTTATAGGCGTTTGTTTGTTGGATCAGTTTATTTTCAATTTCACTTTTATTACCGGCTTTACCGGCAACGACTGCATTACGATCTATGATAAAGAGATAATCAGGATTGGTCTCTGCTATAAATTCATTGGAAATCTTTTGACCATGTATAGCCACTTCCAGCTGTTCCTGCGCCGGTTTTACACCCAATACATCGTGAATAAAACCAAAGCGGGAACCTTTGCCATAAGCACTGAAACGACCGTTGTTGTGCAGGATAATCAGCGCTTTGTGATTATCACCTTTTAGCTGACCCTGAGCAGTCTTTAGTTTTTCATCAATAGCATCCAGTTTTGATTTGGCTTCTGCTTCTTTTCCGACCAGCTGTCCGATCAGAAGGGTGTTTTTCCGAAATGATGACATATAGTCTTTATCATCTACACCGACAAATACAGTAGGAGCAATCTTATTCAATTCATCATAAAACTTTTCCTGACGGCTGGAGATCAGGATTAGGTCAGGATTCAGTGCATTAATCTTTTCGTAGTTGGGTTCTTTTACGGAGCCGACATTGGCAACAGCTTCATCATTTTTGTACTTGATAAGATGATCCGGTATATTATCTTTCGGTACACCGGCTACAGGAATACCCAGCTGATCCAGAGTTTCCAATGCCCCGATATCAAATACGACAATATGTGAGGGCGATGCTACGACCTGAGCTTTACCGAGTTTATGTTCTACAGTGATGGAGTCTGTAGCGGTCCCGTCATTTTTCTTACTGCTGTTACAGCTGGCTGCTACAGCCAGAAGTATAATACAACTTATGTTTTTGATCAATTTGTTCATATTTAGTTGAATGTTGAGGGTTTAAAAAATGAATTTTAATTTTAGATATCAGATATTGAAGTAATTACAGATTTTGGAGGAGCCATTGTCGATAATATCGAATTCAATGTCAAAAATTTCCTTTAATCTTTTTGCGTCGATGACTTTTTCAGTCTCTTCGTGGTAGAATATAGCCCCGTCTTTCATAGCAATGATCTGATCGGAGTACTGTGCTGCAAAATTAATCTCATGAATGACCATGACCACTGTTTTACCCAGTTCATCCACCAGTCTGCGCAAGGTTTTCATCACCTGTACAGCATGTTTCATATCGAGGTTATTAAGTGGCTCATCCAATAGAATAAACTCTGTATTCTGTGCGATAATCATAGACAGGAAAGCGCGCTGACGCTGTCCGCCACTCAACTCATCTATGTATGCATCCTGCAGTTGCTCCAGTTCCGAAAAAGCAAGTGCCTGATCGATATACTGTTTATCTTCGGCATTGAGCCTTCCCTGTGAATATGGAAAGCGTCCGAAGGATACGAGATCGCGTACCGTCAGCTTAAGATCCAGACGATTCGATTGGCGCAGAATCGAAAGATGCCTGGCAAAGTCATTGCTTTTGTACTGCGTGACGTCCTTGTCCAGCAAACTCACCATACCCTTATCTTGCTTCAGTAAACGGCATATGATCGATAATAAGGTGCTTTTACCCGCACCGTTAGGACCAATAAGAGAGGTAATCCTGCCACGGGATATAGTAGAAGAAATGTTTTTCAATACTTCCTTATCTCCATACTGTTTAGATATATCCTGAAATTTGATCATAAGCGTTTTCTTGATTTTAAGATTAAGTACATGAAATAGACTCCACCTGAGAAGTTGATGACAATACTTACTGTCGTTGAGAAATTAAAGACATGTTCAACCATAAATTGTCCTGCAATCAACGCAATACAGGCTATCAGCCCACATATCCAGATCATCACCTTGTGCCTGGAAGACGGAATCAGTTCGTAGGTAAGGTTGGTAACCAGAATGCCCAGAAAGGTTACCGGTCCGACAAGTGCTGTGGAAACGGATACGAGAAGTGAGATAATCAGCATGTAGCGTTTGATCAGTCTATTGTAATCCAGTCCCAGATTAACAGCATGTTCTCTTCCCAGTGCGATGACATCCAGATATTTAACATAGCGTTGTGCCCACAGCAGTGTAGCAAGCAGGACTACTGAAGCAATGAGCAGCAGGCTGCTGTTCATCTTGTTAAACGAAACAAACATGTATCCTTCTATCACTGAGAATTCATTGGGATCTATGACGATCTGCATAAACTGGCTGAGGGTCTGAAACAGAGTACCCAGTATCAGCCCGATCAGCAGCAGATGATATATGTTGCGTTTACCTTTTCCGAAGATCAGCATATACATCACCCACGAAAAGAATAACATCAGCAGGATTGCATAAAAGAAATTATCCGTTTGGGAGATCACCTGAAAAGTCTTGTCTCCATATACAAACACAATGATGGTCTGAAAGAGGATAAAGATCGATTCATAACCCATAATAGAGGGCGTGAGTATCTTATTGTTGGTAATCGTCTGAAAGATCATGGATGAATAAGCCACGCTGATCCCGACTACAATGATGGTAGCCAGACGGATAGCACGCCTGGGCAGTACATAATCTATATTGCGGCCCATATCGTAGAAAAGAAATAAGACGATGAGTGTGGCGAACAGGGCCAGCATGATCCATATACGAGACTGTTGTTTCATCTGTTGCGTTTTAGGATCAGTAAAAAGAAGATAATGCCCCCTGTAATTCCGACCATCAGTCCGATAGGGATTTCGTAGGGATAAATAAGTATCCTGCCCAGTATATCGCAGACCAACAGAAATATGGCCCCTATCAATGCTGTGTAAGGCAGGTTTTTGCGGAGATTGTCCCCATAGATCATACTGACAATATTGGGAATGATGAGCCCTAAAAAGGGTATAGCGCCTACAGTGACAATGGTTACACTGACGGTAACAGAAACTATGAACAGGCCCAGATTGACAACTGTCAGATAGGAGAGTCCGAGGTTTTTGGAAAAACTCTCACCCATTCCTGCTATGGTGAAACGGTCTGCATAGACATAACTGATGAGTACTGCCGGCAAAATAATATAGATGGTTTCATATTGTCCCTGAAGAACTGCTGAAAAATCACCCATTGACCATCCCTGTACATTCTGAACAATATTGTGCTTGTAAGCGAAAAATGTAGATATTGCACCCAGAATATTACCGAACAAAATACCGATCAGCGGAATAAAAACAGTACTCCGGAAGCGGATACGCCTTACCATAGCCATGAAAAGCATACTGGCTGCAAAGGTAAAGCAGAGTGCAAAGAGCATTTTATAGACCAGCGATTCCTGCGGGATAAGCAGTAAACTAAAGAGAATACCCATTTTGGCTGCTTCTAATGAACCTGCTGTAGTTGGGGACACAAATTTGTTTTGTGTAATCTGCTGCATAATAAATCCGACAATACTGAGTCCTCCACCTGCCAGTATCAGTGCTGCTGTGCGTGGGATTCTGCTGATCGTAAAGACCAGCAGCTGATCTTCCGACAAATGGAAAATCTCAGAAAGGGAAATCTCTTTGACTCCTGTAAAAAGAGAAGCAATGGCCAGGAGTATAAGTACTATAAGAAATAGAATGCGCATTAATATCTGTTGCGGTATGCTTTTACTATAAATAAATAGGTTTTGATAAAGATGAAAGTCTTTATCAAAACCTAAGAATGTGTTTGTTTAGCGGATCAGTGTGATCGTATCGCCATTGGTATCTGCAGGAAGAGCCGGTTGTCCTTCCACCGGTCTGCCACCTTTAGCTTTGTTGATCACATAAGCCGCTCCGGTCTGCGGAGATACTTTTACATTATTAGGATGTGATCCCGTCGGCAGATCGGCCAGTACAGCATAGGTCGCTGCATCTATCACAGTCGTCGTACCTGTCTGGCGGTTGGCCGAATAGATACGGTTATTTTTCTTGTCGTAGCTGATACCTATCGCTCCGTCCCCTGTCGGAATAGACTTAAGAATTTGTCCTGAAGCAGCATCAAGGACTGTTATTGTGCCAGATTTCTGATTAGCAACGAAGATGTGGTTGCCGTCGGCTACAAGATTTACCGGAGATTCTCCTCCCGAAGGAAAGCTCTTTTCTACTTTATGACTTTTCAGATCGATCACTGCCACTTCATTAGTACCCATATTCGTGATATACATTTTGTCTTTACGGTCATTCAGTACCATGCCTGTGGTTGTTTTGCCGGTATTTTCAATGCTGTGCAGGTAGGTGTTGGTTTTGCCGTCAATGACCCATATGCTGCTCGGATCGCCCACATCGGAAATATAAATCAGGTTGTTGTCCTCATCTACCAGAACTTCACGCGTATGACTTTTATCTTTTCCATTATTGAATGTAGCAATTACTTTACCTGTTTTTATATCCACTGCACTTACAGAATGCGTTCGGGTATTGGTGGTATACAGCGTTTGGGTTTTGTGGTTGATTCCCAGACCAAACGGAGGGTTTTCTTTCATAAGGATACTATCCGTAATCGCCAGACTTTCGGGATGAATTTTATAAATGGCTCCTCCCGGCTGTGTCCTGCTACCTGCAGAAGTAACGTAGATAAATCCATCTTGTTCATTGACAACCGCTTCGTAGACACCCTTGCCGGCTGCAGAAGATTTAACTACAGTCTGCGCTGATGCGGAATGTCCCCATGCCAGGAAGGCAAATGCAAATGATGAAGCTATCAGGATCTCCTTTTTGAAGATATGTGGTTTTGTGAAGTTGTACATAAATAAATCAGTTTTGATATGTGAAAAAATGATGTTAATTTAATTTTGCCTGCCACCAGTCATAAAATGCCGGAAATGCTTTGTGCCAGTACCATGCTCCGTGTCTTCCTTCCGGATTGATGCTGATTTCCAGTTGCGGATGATTTTTTTCGCGAAGCATATCTGTGATTTGCAATACATCCGTATTCATAGTGACTGTGCTGCCATCAGGTTTGATCCTGTTTTCATTCCCTCCACCATAAAAATAATAGTGCTGGTCACTGATAGCTGCCTTATGGCCGATGCGTGTGATCGTCTTCTGCACCTGTCCTTCGTCTAACCATATGGATGGCGAAAATACCCCCAGAGATCCGAATACATCCGGATAGGACAGGCCCGCATATAGGGTCAGTAATCCGCCGACTGAACTTCCGGCCATCGCGGTATGCTTCTTGTCGGGCATAGTACGGTAGTGGCTGTCTATGTAAGGCTTAAGTGTATGGACTATAAATTTGAGATATCCGGCTCCCTGAGGATTCGGGAATCTGCTGTTGGGCGATACAAAGTATTCATTCTGACGATCTTCTTTACTTTCTGCATGAGCTACCGCTACGACTATGGCACTTTGACGGTGACGGTCTATGGCCTCATCGACACCCCATTCCAGCGGACCTATACGTCCCTGAGAGGTGGCCTCATCAAACAAATCCTGACCATCATGCATATAAAGCACAGGATATTTTTTATCAGATGTAGCGTAGTCCTTTGGAAGATATATCCATACAGCACGTTTTACAGCAAGCTGGGGAATATAGAATGCACTGTCCAGAAGATGCACCTGCGGACTTGCTGTTGATGCCGGGAAATCATCGCGCCATCCTGCGATATCGATCCGGATAACCGTGTCTTTCTGGATCATTACGTTTCGTGGAGCAGTAAGTGTACCTATTGCCGTAGATTCTAATGTCTGCCAGTCTCCTCTTGTAAATTTGAATTCCAGCAGTCCGGCTTTAACTTCCGGCAGTAGAATACGACTATGCAAAGGAGTTGTTCCGGAAGGCAGTGTATCAAGCATGTGCAGCTTTGGATTCCAGCCATTAAAGTTTCCGGTAATATATAAGGGGCTGTGACGATGCGTTGCCGGTGTACTCTTTACTTCAATGATCACCTGATATTTGGACTGACTAAAGGCAGGAAGGACAAAAATCAGATAACTAAAAAATAAAGAAAGAATACGCTTAAAAACCATGTTGTGTATTAAATATGTGTAAAATGCAGATGTTATAATTCTGCTAATTTATAATTATTCTAAATAATTAAAGGCCGTTATTCATAATAATTATAAATAAAGACATAGCTGTGATAAAATAGCGACAAAAAAATACTTTATGATATAAGAAAGGGGAAATATCACGTATGATATCGCCCCCTAATAAACATAAAAACAAACTATTATCTTGAGAGCCGGCATATACCAACCTTAATTTCTTGTCCGGATCCGGATATTGCTTTCTATCGTTGCAGTTCTCAGGAATTGAGTCTGCGAAGATTTTTATAGGCAAGCTTTATATGGGTTTTGACTGTGTTGATCGAAACCTGTAGTCTATCCGAAATCTCCTGATATTTGAGATCGCCCCAAATATTCATATCGATGGCCTCCCTTTGTCTGTCAGGCAGCAATTGTATGCTTGCAGCCACATCTTCCAGCCGCTGCTCGTAGGCTATACGAAGTTCCATGTCATCATGGTCTTCGCCCAGATTGTAAAAATCCGATGAGATATCCTGAATAGGGAGTTGTTTCTTCTTCAGTACATTGAGACAATTGTTGCGGATAGATCTTACCGCATAATGCTCAAACTTCCCTTCGATTTTCTCTGCTCTATTCTTTTGCCACAGCAGGTAGAAAAAGTCCTGAACAATATCCTCAGCTTCCTGATGATCCTTCACATATTGGAACGCTACTTTGCATAACATTTCATAGTATTGTTCAAAATATGCTTCAATCAAATGTATGTCTGATCTCTTGCGCAGTTTCATTACTCTATTTTTATTTAGATTAATTATAAATAATTGCAATTTTACGGTTTAATTTTAGAATCTGCAAATATTTATTCAGGTAATTTCGGTCTTTCGATCTCTATCGGTTGAGCAGCAAGGGCTTCCAGAAAGCGAATAATTGCTTCCCGCTCTTTCAGCGTGATCCCCAGGGGCTGCAAATGGGGAGATTGTTGCGGATACAGACTGTCTGTTTCCTGTCCTGATTTTGCTTTAGGTTGGGGCATGCCGGCATTATACTGGTTAAGCAACATGCTTATATCATTAAAACGTCCGTCATGGAACCAGGGAAAGGTGCGCACCGCATCTCTGATTCCCGGAGTCTTGAAGGTTCCTATATCGGCTTTATTCCGGGTTACTTCATATCTGCCCAGATCCTGATTTTTGGTTCCGTAGTTGCTAAAACCCAGATTATGAAATTTGCCATCCGTAAAAAAGGGGCCATTGTGGCAGTTGAAACATCTTGCTTTGGTACGGAACAGGTGCATACCCCATATCTGTTGGTCAGATAAGGCTCTTCCTCTTCCTTTCAGAAAATTATCAAACCGGGTAATATTGGATGAAATCGTCTGCTGGAAACAGGAGAGTGCTTCACCGAGCTGATCCGCATTCATTTTGTCTGTTCCAAAAGCAGCATGTATCCATTTCCGGTAACCTTTGATGGTATGGATGTGACTCAGTGCGGTATCTATAGGGGTATTCATTTCATTCGGATCCTCAATAGGAGACCGGGCAACCTGCTGGAGCTTATCTTGACGACCATCCCAGAAAAAGAGTTGTTGAGACCATATATTCTGCAGAGAAGGGGTGTGTCTCCTTCCGATGCGGTGATTACTGCCAATGGCTTTCTTTCGTCCGTCTGTCCAGTGCATATCCGGATCATGGCAGGAGGAACATGATATCTGCATGGAGGCGCTGAGTCTCGGCTCAAAGAAAAGCAGCTTGCCCAGAGCTATTTTGGCCTGCGTAGCAGCGTCTTTCTGATTCCATATCGGAGGGGCTGGTAACGGAGCCCATTCCTGATATGCGATATCTTTATCTACATGCGGTGCCGGCCATTGATCCAGCGGTTTTTCGTACTGCTCACGAAGAAGTACAAAATCCGGTTCTTTGTCAGGTTCCTGTGTCCAGAAGGACTGAAGAATAGCTGCTGAAAATAAAATCAGGATAATGATCAATAAACTGCGTATCAATTTTTTACGATGTTAGAAGTAAAGGAATAAGGAAGCTGATGCACGGGTTCTGCTTTTGCCGGTGATATCGGGTACTGTATTTGTTCGTTGTACATAGTTTAACTGCGGCCTGACACACCATTTCATATCTGCCAGTCTGAAAAAATATTGCACGCCCAAATCGCACTGCAGGTACTGAGTCTTGTCATAGTTTACATCCGATTTGATCACTTCTTCGATAAAAGGGTTGGTGCTTTTGGGACTGTATGTAAACTCCGTACTGTGTGGAGTAGAATAGCCTATACCCAGCTCTATATTTAGCTGATCCGTAAGTGCATGTCTGCCCGCTATGATCGCGATCTGACGACCCCGTTTGCGGTTTACCATCATATTGCCGTCTGCCTGACTGGTATAACTATTCTCTACTGCGCCCCATAATGAGGTATTTCTGTTCCAAAGCCGGATATCTTTAAAAACTTTTATTCCTAGCCGTTGCTGCAGGTAGACATAGTTATTTCCGGAAAATTCTACATTCAGATCTCTGCCCTTGGTCTGTGAGGCGCGGATAAGGATACCTTGTCCGTGATGGCTTATACTGAATTGTCCTTTGAGCTGTTTCAGGTCGTAATCACCGTACATATCATATCCGTCATATCTTCCTGATGAATTGCCACGATCGTATTCTTCATGAATCTTTTCATAACCGATATCTCCTAACAGCAGGAGATCTTCTGACTGGTAACGTCCTTCCATTCCTATACCACGATAGTCCTGATTATTGGTATATACCCGATCTGAGAAAGCAAGGGCAGTTCGTATGGTCCCATAGCCGTTGGACAACCAGTTGAGGTACTCCGGGAATTGGGTAGATTCATAATACTCTTTATTCCTGTAATCTACCTGCGACTCCTGCTGACCATATCCCCAGGTACCTCGTATACCGAAGCTTAGTTTGCTCAGTTTCAAATTCAAACTTGGTTGCAGTTTTAGTTTGAAATGCTTGAGGACTGCTCTGGGATCGTTTGTACTGTAATGGTCACCCATAGCATAGTCCGTAGCAAGAGCGATAAAGACCGGTGACCATACTTTAAGACCTGTCTGTGTATTGATCGTATAATCTGTGCGGGTGTAATGCACTGCACGCTGGGCGGCATAAAAGTAAGGAGAAGATTGTTCGTCGTCCTTTCGGTGTCCCCATCGTATACTGTCTAACTGTTGTTTTTCATATATAAATTTTCCCCAGAACCAGATGTTTTTAAGTTTTTTACCACCTTCCGCTCTGAAACTGCCTACAGTCTGCTTTTCAGCTTCCTGATAGGGTTTGAGTTCACCATTAATTGCTGTAAACTGAAGTTGTGTAATACTTAGTTTGTTGGGCATAAGCGATTCTAACTGCACCGCATATCCTTGCTGTGCATGCTCATAGCGCTCTTGTTGCATTGGATTACTCAACAGGTAGCGGGAAGAGTCTGTTTGTGCATATCTGTGCTCAGGGAGTTTCTGGGCGGCAGCGGATTGCGGATCAGCGAAGCATATTCCAAAGACTGTGAACAGTTGCAGGTAATGGGTAAATGTAAGTCGGGATATTTTCATGGATAAAAGGCTCATATGTATTAATCTTTGAATCCTCCCGGAATTGCGGGCATAATCCATTCAAAATCATTAGAAGAGTTGTTGGTATCCTGCAGTACACGTCTGCCGTCTACGATCCTGGCTACCTTTCGCATAAGTGCCTGTGAGCTATACGAGCCCAGGGGAACAAAACCAAATCCGGCATCCAGTTCAGGGCTTAACTTTTTCGGAATACGGCGGTCGGCAGTATTGGGTTGCGTCTCTACCGCATCTATTATGTATTTTTTAGGAACCCGGGTATACAAGGTTTTTCCTTCAATAGTTGTTTCTTTTACTTCCGCATATTTAGGCCACTTTCTGATATCTTCAGATGTCTTGAACAAGGCATAGCCTATACGACCGATATTGTCCATCATCATCGTTGCGCCAAAGCGTTGGATGACAATGAGGCTGGTTTTGCCCGGTGTCGGTATATCTATCAGGGATTCGGAGACTCCTTCTTCGAGATACGGCGTTGTAATGACTTCAAAATCAGCCTTGCTTAAGTCTACCGTGAGGTCCGGGCGGCTCACTTCATATACTTTTCCATTTTTATTTGTAAAAGGAGCTTTGTGGTTGATGGCACTTCGGGCTACGACAAGACCCTGACCCGGTTGTACAGGATAGGTATTTCCATTGCCGGGAAACATATAGATGGCTTGCGCGTACAGGTAATCTGTATTGGCATTGGCAGGTGCTACTTCAGTTCCTAATGCTTGTCTCCAGTCAAACTGGCCATTTTCAAGCAATTTTTCAGGCATACGGTATGTTGTGGAAAGCCTTCCGTAAACAAACATCATGCAGAGGCTGTCTGCATAGAGTACTTCATCAGAATTGTTGTAGATTTCAAAAAAGTTGTCCCGCAGAGAAGCGGCTTTATAGAGATCCGATCCTGCATAATACAGTTGCTTGATGACCCAGTCGCCGGGTACAGACTTGTGCAGGGTAAGGCTGATTTCATTCCGGTCGCGTGTCGGCAATATTTTGTAGCCATTCTCAGCGGCATTAAACGTGACTTCCCGTTTGCTCTTCTCGCCAAAAACCTGTTCGTATTCTGTTATTGAAAAATTTTTGACTACCTGTATATCGTATTTTCCGCTGCTAAGCTCCGGAATAAGTGCGATCCCGTCAGCATCCACTCTTGCTGAATCTTCTGCACCTGTAGTCAGATTTTTGAGATAGACGGTATAACCTTCTGTAGAGAGCTGCGGACGCTGGTATGCGGATTCGTATTGTACCCGTACCGCAAGGGTAGTGGCCTTCAGATCAGGTACGATATCTTTCTGACAGCCTGCGAATGTAAGGCATATTCCTGTCAGGATAAGACTGTAGATGTAAATATGTTGTATATATTTTTTCATGATGAGATGGATTAAAGTTTGAAACTGATTTCTCCTCCGAATGATGGCGGATCATTGAGTACAACGCGGTTTTCTGTACCAGGCACTATATAACTCGGACGCCAGTTGAGCATATTGAATACATTGAAAGAGAAGCGAAGGCGCTTGTTTATATCTTTGGTTACCCGCAGGTGTATATTTCCGTATTTGATGGCATGTCTCTCGTTTTCCCTTCTGTTGGAGGCCGATAATGTAGCAAGATGTCCGTATATCGGATTTTCAGGATCGTAGTTCTCTATAGAATGAAAATTGAACTTGTTGTCATAATATCCGATCGGTTCTCCGGAACGGCCATATTGAGTAGAGTGCGTAGTGATCGGAAAATCGGTGATCAGATTGATCATCAAAGCAAGTGAAGGAATATGTGTCTGGGAAGATAAAGTAGCTCTTATTTGTTCATTACGCCTGTTTTCAGGAGGAAAGACAGCAAAAATAGCCTCTTCTGAGAAATCTATTTTATCCAGTGAAGTATAGTTAAGATAGGGCGAACTGTCATAGTAATAAGAATTGGTATAGGCACTGCTGACGGTAAATGAAGTAGCCAGCCAATGTATTTTAGGTGTATTGGCCATTAACTCTATTCCGTAGTTTTCGGATTGCAGGCTATTGATGATTTGCGAATAAGAAGAAGTCTTTTTGGTACTGAGTCCGGTCGGACTATAGGTAGGACGGCCATTGGCATCCAGTTTATACTGATACTGTGGTATAATCCAATCTTTGAATATACTTTTTGTAGAGTAGCCGTCTTTACTGATCTTGCGATAAGCGGTCACCGATAGATTGACTTTGTTTTTATTATAGTGATACGATAGCTCCTGAGTATTGGAACGTGTGGGCTTCAACTGATTATTATTGGCGTAAGCCATATCTGCATATACCAGATAGAGCCGCAGATCCGGATCTTCACTTGGGTAATTGATAAGTGGTATTTTGAAATATACAGGTCCCGGATAGCGATGCGCCAGAGAAGGGGCTTTGGTGGCGTAGCCCCATGCAAAACCAAGGGTAGAATGCGCATTCAGCTCTAATCGTGTATTGACACGGGGAGAGAAACTCCATGCATCGCTTTGATTGTCTGCACGTATACCTATCCGAAAGTGAAGCGGCATGGAAGAAATACGGTATCTGAAAGCATCTTCTACATAGATGCCGGTATTGAGCATAGTTGGTACATTTTTATAATTGTAGCTTTGCTCTTTGGAGCTGGAAAACAGAGGACGTTCGAGATCGATAATCTGCCCCTGTCCTTTATTGGCAGATAAAAATGCATTTCCTCCCATACTGAGAGCATGGGTCGCTCCCCAGAAAGTTTTAGAGGCTGTCAGGCTCAGATTTGCATTTGCTGTTATCGGTTTTCCTTCTACAGAAGTGATACCGAGGTAGCTGCCGTTGGCCCATTGTGCTTCGTATATACCCGGAGATTTGATGTCTACATAGGGGAAACTCTCGTCATTGATCAGATATTGCATAGAAGAATATTGACGGCCGGCAGAGACGCCCATACTTAGATTCACCTGATCAAACCAGCTTTTTTCTTTAAACTGATAGGAAAGCCGGTCCGTAAAACTGACATTGAAATATTCAAATGTTGATTTGCGTTGTGCACGGTCATCCAGATCCAGTTTTGCTCCATCCAGATTACCGCTGATATTGAGGGAGAAATTGTTTCTGACCTGTCTTCTTGTCCCCATTTGTATGGTGTGGGTAAGCGATCCTGTAAGTCGTTTGTAGGCTTTGAGATTGTCACGCGGATCATTATTGGCCAGCAGATAGTTTCCGTTGAAATTTAGCGCTCCCAGTTTTCCGGGTAATATGATTCCTTTGCCTACGCTGTATTGAGAGGTTCCTTTACGAAAGGAAGTACGGAAATAATAAGGTGATTTACCCGCTTGTGTATTAATAATGACAGCTCCGTCTGCATAGTCACCGTATTTAGCTGAAGCCACACCGGAAATCACTTCAATACTCTCGATATTGTCAACGCCGATACTGCGCATATCTATACCGCCATAAGCATTGTCACCACTGGTTGTATTGCGGTTGTTGAGCCCGAGCCCGTATTCACCGGCAATGTAAGGATTGAGAAAACCATTGGCTGCAGGATTTAAGGATTGCATATTGGCGTTGTTGCTGAGTTGTACACCGTCCATATAATAACTGACGGAAAAGGCATTGTTGCGGCTGAAGATATCTGTGTCCCAGCTGTCTCCGGATACAGACCGCAGGGTCAACATATTGGTTTTTGCCATATTTGTTTCTGTCACTGATTTGCCGGGAAGCATATTCAGTACATCTGCAAGACTGATTGCCTGCGTATTCTCTATTGCTTCCCGATCAAATATAATGGATGAGTTGGATGATCTTTTGAGGTCACGTACAGCATCTACATCTACTACAGCTAGTTTCAGATCTGAATTGACCATTCGTATCTGTATTGTATCTGTATCGCGTTGAGGAGGAAGTTCTCTTTCTACGCTTTGCTTGCCAATGTAGGAAGCCAGGATTGTGAGCTTCTCATGAGGGGGCAGGGACAGTGTAAATCTTCCTTTTTCATCTGTATTTGTTCGTATCTGTAGCGCAGGTATCTGTAATGTAGCATAGGGAAGTGGTTGATCTGATTCATCAAGTATACTGCCGTTTACTATTCTTTTCTTCGGAGTCTTGACTGGCAGGTGTTTTGGTGCCGGTGTAAGGAGCAGAACTCCTTTAGACCAATTGTATGCTAATAGATCAGGATCTATAATCTGTGCAAGGTATTGCTCCAGCATGATGTTGCTGGCACTTAGAGTGACAGCAGGGTGCTGGCGCAAATCTGTCGGCAGATATATTATATTGATGCCGGATGTCTGCTGGATCTGAAGTAAGACACTGTTAAGCGGAGTAGGGCTTGTAATTTTTAGCGATATACGTTGATTTTGCGCATACCCCTGAAAGCTAATGATCAGACAGATCAATAGTATAGTTAAGGATTTGGTTGACATGAGGATTTAGTGTAGAATAAGTTGATTGGCTTCCAGAGTGATGCGGCTGTGACTGACCTTTGCTATAGCATCCAGGAGTGCAGGCAACTGAAGCTGATCTTTACTGAGGCTCAGGGTCAGCGCCGGATATGCAGCAGCAGGATTACTTTGTTTAAACGTTTTACCGTAGTATAGAGCTATACGGGATAAGGCCGTTTCAAGCGGAATTTCCTGAAATACCCATTTTCCGGACTGCCATGAAAATTCCTGTTCAGGATTGACCTCACGAACCTGTACTTTGCGGTCAGAGGGAGAGAATTGCAGGCGTTGTCCGGGATGCAGCATCTGCTGAAACGTACCGTGGTGGAATGAGATGAGTCCTTCTTTCAGTGTCACATACACTGTGGGACTGTAAGTATTGATATTGAAGTATGTTCCGAGTACTTCTATTTTACTTTCTTTATACCATACATGGAAAGGGCGGCTGGCATCATGACTGATAGCAAAAGATGCTTCTCCGGATAACAGATGTACCTCACGAATTGAAGTTTCAAACTGTGAAGGATAGCTGACAGAGGTGTTGCCGTTCAATATAAGTCTGCTGCTGTCGGTCAGTACAATTGTTTTGATTTCATGGGCTGAGGTAGTCACCGTAATCAGTTGCGGAGCATCGGAGGAATGTTTTAACAAGAAGTAGGAGAGGCTTCCTGAAATTATCAATACTGCAATTAATGTGGATAATAACCTGTTGGTTTTCTTGTCTTTCTGTTGCTTCTTGTGAATTCTTCCTTGAATATTATTCCAGGCTTTTTCTTTGTCAAATTCCATATGCTTTAAGGCTTTTATATCAGAGCCATTTCTCTATAGACCACGAAATAAAAAAAAGGGTGAAGGCTATTCACCCTTTTTTTTAATCTGTGGTCTTATGTATGTGAATGACCACAGATTAAATATTTATATATGCAATACCTAAACAAGAAATGGACGCTTGGAATTATCCTGGCGGTGACTATGCTGTCATGCAGCAAAAAAGATGTTATTGATGACGGAGGAAAAGAGCCTGAAGTAGAAATCCCTCAGAATTACTGGAAATCAATTTCTAACGGACAATCTCATAGTCTGGCGTTAAGTACCGACGGCGGTATTTATGTCTGGGGAGATAATACGGACGGTCAGCTTGGAACCGGTAATAAGGAAGCTGTAGCCAAGCCTGTCATATTGACGGGGACTCAGAAATGGAGCCAGGCACGTACGGGATACAGTCATAGTCTGGCTATAGCAACAGACGGTACACTCTGGGCATGGGGAGCAAATGCAGAAGGACAGCTTGGACTGGGGAATTTTGGCGAGGCTGTGACCATACCAACTAAAGTAGGTACGGATACAGACTGGTCTTCGATAGCAGTAGGAGGCGATTACAGTCTTGCTTTGAAGAAAGATGGAACACTATGGTCCTGGGGTAACCATCAGAGCGGACGTTTAGGAAACGGACAGACATCCGGAAGAACTACAGTACCTACAAAAGTGGGCGCTGCCAATGACTGGGTGAAAATATTTGCCTGGAACAATTGGGGATGCGGATTTGCCATTAAGAAAGACGGTACACTATGGGCATGGGGAACCAGCCAGAATTATATGTTAGGGACCGGCACTACTGCCAACCAATTGACTCCTGTAGAGGTCGGTAAGGGGAAGAAATGGAAAACAGTATCTTATGCAAGAAGCCGTAATACGCTTGCTATTGCAGAAGACGGTACAATGTGGGCAGTAGGTCGTAATAACAAAAATCTATTGCAACAAGGGAACTCTACGGCACAGGAAAACTGGGTACAGGTAGGTAAAGACAACGATTGGGAAGATGTATCTATCTTTAATTTAAGTGTATTGGCTGTTAAAAAGAATGGTGATCTGTATGGCTGGGGTACAAATACTTATGGCGAACTGGGAACAGGTAAGATCAATAAAAGCTCGACAGATGAAGAATCTGTGAATGAAATTACTAAGATCTCAGGAGTAAGCGGAGCAAAAGAAGTCCTGTTAGGATTTAATTTCTCCCTGATCCGTAAAGAGAATAACAAAAGTATCTGTATTGCGGGATCTAATCTGGGAGCTTTCCCATCTTTAGGAACAGGGAATGCTGCTTCAGCTCCTATACTGACACACGGCTGCGATATTACATTGTTCTAAATGGTGTAATAACCACTAAACAGACAGGCGTACTCCATTGGAGTACGCCTGTTTCTTTTGAATACTGTATGAAAATCAGTAAGTAGTCTTTTATTTTAATTTTGTCAATGCTTTAGCGTTTCTCAACAAAAAGATGTATTGAAAATAATCTGTAGCAAAGCTGTCTTTTTCAGGAACGATATTTTCTCCGAAAACCCTCGATTTTACGGTTATCAGATTCTGGGATTTAAAGTACGGTGAGTGCTGAGCATTGATTCTAAACAGTGTAATGGTATTAGGACTGCTCAAATCTTTCAGATCATTTATTCCCTTAACCAATTGTAAAGGACCATCTGCATTGACCCAATCAATTTTTTCATCTTTTGGTGTTGGAAATTGAGCATTTTTCGGAAGATACATCTCGCTGTCCAGCGTGTAACTGACAAAGCTGCTGACCTTTATGCCGGATTTCTTTAATTCGGATGCAAATGTCTCATTGCCTCCCTGGACTTTATTTTGTAGCGCATGGAAGAATCCGAAAAGGCCATAAAACTTTTCATTCTCCAGTTTCATTTCTTTGACCGCATTTTTGAAATTGACAAACATGACCGAATCTCTCGATACTTTTGATGCATCATCAAATCCCTTGTCAATTCCGATTACAGTGATTTTTAAAGAATCAGCCAGTTTTTGATTATAATCGTAGATATCACTCCATTTGTCAAATAACTCCTGACTTGATTGTTGAGGAATGCGTTTTTTTATAGCAGTGACAACTTCTTTGAGGTTGTTTTCATTTTTGGAACTGTCCTTCAGAAAAGCGGTTAATTTTTTAGCGGTCAGGCTATCCATTTCTGCTATGTAATACCTGACTCCAAGTCTTTTATTCAGAAAGAATAACAATTCTTTATCTAATTTTTGGTTATCTGCGTAGCCATGAATCTCCCCTAAAAGAAAAACGTTCGATTTGTAGAAGTCCTGATCAAATAATTCGCTGTTGATGGAATCTGTAATCTGCGATTTGTTTTTCGTCAGATAACTGATGTTGTCCTCATTTTTAGATCCCAGGAATAATTTATTACTGATAAAAAAGTAAAAAAATAAGATTAAACAAATACTGAGAATAGTGATAAGTGTGTACTTGATGATTTTTAAAAATGTCTTCATTCGTTTATTTTATTGATCAAAATTTAGGATTAGTAATACGAACTCTCCGTTATATAATATTGAAACTGTATCCAATACAGGCAAATAAATATGGTTACAGGATTCAATTTATCAACAGCTGGTAAATGTTATAAATCTTCGGTGAAAATACAAAAAAATGCGAATGCTTATAACAGTAATATTTTTTCAATGTGTTATCTTTTCTGGTAAATACAGATATCGTCTGTTACAGGATATGTCTGTATTTTTTTGTTGTATACTCTATAAAAGATAATATATTTGTGACAATAAGTAGCGGAATGTATTTGTTTTCGTTTAAGAAGACAATTGTATGTCTTGAATAACAAGATTTAGAGCGATCACACTTAAGCTATATCTTGATTTCTACAAATTTCAACTATCTTATTCCATTAAACACTAACTAATTATAAGAAGAGCAATATTTGTTTGAAGATTTATTGCTGTATTAAATTATGCGACCTTATTCCAAACATACTGAATCAGAACTGATGGCTTTAATGATTTCGGGAGATCATCATGCTTATCTGGAGATTTATGACCGGTATAAGACGCCTTTGCAACAGCATGCCTGGAAAAAACTGGGACATGCGCAGGATGTACAGGATGTCATTCAGGATATGTTTACTGAATTGTGGATCAAAAGAGAAGCTCTGCAATTAACGACAGGGTTATCCAACTATCTGTTTACAGCTGTTCGAAACCGTTCCCTGAATCAGATTTATAAAAGACGTAAAGAAGCACCTTATCTGGATTCTCTGGAAGAATTTATACGGGAAGGTAATTATCTGATTGACCTGCAGGTGCGGGAAAGGGAATTCAGAGAGTTAATTGAAAAGGAAATAGATAATCTCCCTCCCCGAATGCAGGAGGTATTCAGGCTGAGCCGTGAAGAAGGACTTTCTCACAAGCAAATAGCTTTGCGTCTGGGAACTTCTGAACATACCATTGCCAAGCAGATGACCAATGTACTCAAAGTACTTAGAAAAAAACTAGGCCCATTTTATTTTATTATATTTCTGATTATCTGATAGTTGTATTTATTTTTATTTTTTTCAGTTTTTCAATACTTGTTCCTCGCTGTTTATTTGTCATAGATAGAGAAGTCTAATTATATTTCTTCAATTAACCAATGAAAGAATCAGAAAAACTGCTGTTTAAGTATATAGAAGGGAAAGCTACCTCCCCACAACAGATTATCGTTGAAAAATGGTATGCTGATCTTGAAGTGCCAGATAATTCAGGGTTTACCGATCTGGAAAAACAGCAACAGCTTGATACAATCAGACAGCAACTTCCGGGATATAAAGTACAGCAAGTAACGTTGTGGCCGCGTATTGTGGTTGCTGTTTCTGTTCTTTTGATAATCACTGCAGGGATTTTTTATTATAAAAGTGCTTTTCAAATCGATCAGACTCATGCGCTGACACATGAGTCTGATATCTCTCCGGGGCATACAGGTGCAACACTCACACTCGCAGATGGCCGTAAGATTATACTCTCCGCTGCTGGAGCAGGTCAGATTGCAGAGGAAGCAGGAATGCGGGTAACTAAAACAGCGGATGGTCAGATCATGTATGAGATTCTTGAAGCAGAAGCCACATCTGATAAGACCAATACCTTATCCACTGCCAATGGACAAACCTATGTACTGACCTTGCCTGATCAGACAAAGATATGGCTTAATGCAGCATCCAGTCTTACTTATAATACAACCCTTTACAGCGAAGGCAAGCGACAGGTACAACTTCAGGGGGAAGCATATTTTGAAGTAGCTAAAGATCCCAAACATCCATTTATTGTAAAATCAGGGAGCCAGTCAGTAGAGGTACTGGGTACGCATTTCAATATTAACAGCTATGCGGATGAAGAAGCAATAAGCACCACTTTGATAGAAGGATCCGTACGTGTAGAAGAAGGTGAAAGAAAACGAATATTAAAACCCGGGCAACAAGCTGTCAATACAGGTACTGCTATGACAGTGCAAACAGTAGATACGGAAATTGCTGTAGACTGGAAAGATGGAGACTTTGTCCTGAATCATGTGGATTTTAAGTCAGCTATGCGAAAAATTGCAAGGTGGTATGATGTAGAGGTGATATATGATCCGAATGTCCCGGCAGATATAGAAACTGGTGGATGGATTTCCAGAAAAAAGAATTTGTCTGCTATTCTAAAATTAATTGAGTCATCGGGACTCGTTCATTTTAAAGTTGAAGGCCGTAAAGTATACGTTTCAAAATAAATTTACAGATACTGTTATTTATCTGTAAGACCTGAATAATAATATAAACCTAAAACAAATTATGATATGAAAATAGACGTTACATAAAAATCTGAGAAAAGAAACAGAACCAGAAGTGCTGGATACACCTCTGGCTGACATTTGGCCCAATCTTTTAAAAATTGTTAAACCTGGCAGCTGCCCGCTCTGTGGAAAGTAAAGGCATGCCGCTTATTAACCAAACGTAACAAATGTATAAAAAATATACCAATAAAATAGGTATGGCCATCCGGCGATACCATAGACTATTGCTTCTTATGAGACTCACCATTTTGCTGCTTATCGTTTCCCTTATGCAGGTAAATGCGGAGACATTGGCACAGCGTATCTCGATGTACAAACGAAACGCGTCTCTTGAATCCGTACTTAAAGAAATACGTAAACAGAGTGGCTACGATTTTTTTTATGACGGAAAGATTATCCCTAAAAATTATAAGGTAGATGTCGCATTGACAGGTTCTACAGTAGATGAGGCACTGGAAGTAACACTCAAAGGACTTCCTGTAGAATACAAGATAGAAAACCGTTCGGTAGTGCTTCGTCTTCGAAAAATTGTTCCTGAAATAAAAAGAGATGACCTTGTCAAAATTACCGGTACTGTAACTGATTCTATCGGTATCCGCATACAAGGGGTATCTGTAGCGAATAAAACCAATGGTTCAGCTACTTCCACGGATGCAGATGGTACATTCACCATAGATGCGAAAGAAGGCGATATACTGGTTTTTTCTTCCATAGGCTATATCCGGCAGGAAATCCGCATAGGTAATCAGACTCAGCTCAGCGTCATTATGAGACAAATGGAAAGTCAGCTGGATCAGGTAGTGGTAACCGCCTTGGGTATTAAAAAATCAACTAAGTCATTAACCTACAATGTACAGGAACTAAAGGGAGAAGAACTGACACGTAATAAGGATGCGAACTTTGTGAATGCTTTAACCGGTAAAATAGCTGGTGTGACGATCAACCCCAGCTCTTCAGGTATCGGAGGAGCTACCCGGGTAGTGATGCGTGGTACAAAGTCCATATCAGGAAATAATAATGTATTATATGTAGTGGATGGTATCCCAATACCGAATGCGAGTGGAGGTGCCGGTTCTACAGGTGCTTTTTCAGCCGTTGTAAGTGGAGAAGGTATTTCCAGTTTTAATCCTGAAGATATTGAGACTGTCACAGCACTTACCGGCCCTTCTGCTACTGCATTGTATGGTAACCAGGGAGCTAATGGAGTATTGTTGATTACTACCAAAAAGGGAACAGCGGGTAAAATGAGTATTAGTTTTTCCCATAGTTCTGACTTCTTTAATCCCTTTGTACTTCCTAAATTTCAGAACACGTATGGACAGGAAAATTCGCTGGAAATGGCAAGCTGGGGTTCAAAACTGTCTAGCCCATCTACTTATCAGCCCGGAGACTTCTTCCAGACTGGTCGTAATATATTTAATACTGTAAGTATTTCGGGGGGTACCGAAAAAAGTCAGACAATGATCTCCGCAGGTACAAACAATGCTGAAGGTATTATTTCCAATAATACATTTAATCGTTATAATTTTTATTTGCGTCACACGGCCAATCTTTCAGACCGGCTAACGATGGACTTCAATGCAATGTATGTGAGACTGGATGACAAAAATATGTTTGCTCAGGGACAATATCACAATCCTCTGTTACCAATTTATTTATTTCCTCCGGGGGATGATATTCGTAAGTATCAGGTCTACGAAAGATATGATCCGGACAGGCAGATTCCATTGCAATTCTGGCCATATAAAAATCAGGGACTTGGTATGGAGAACCCTTACTGGACTATCAATGCTCAAACCAATACCAACAAAACTGACCGTTATATGCTTAGTGCTGTGGCAAAATATAAATTTACCGACTGGCTGGACCTGACCGGAAGAGCACGAATGGACAACAGTAACAGTATTGCTGAATCTAAATATCCGGCTGGTACCGATCCGTTGTACATTTCAGCACTAAACTTCGGACTATACAGAGTAAATAACGGGGTTTCAAAAAATATATACTTAGACCTGATCGCTTCATCAAAACTCGCCATTAATGATAATTTAAATTTTAGTGGAAATATTGGAGGAAGTTATGCAGATGGTCGCTTTCAGGGAATGACTGCCGGGGGGCCATTAGTCAGATTAGCCAATTTTTACTCTATTGGAGAAAATACGGCAAATATTCCTGTTCAATCATTGGGACGTTCACAACTGCAGTCAGTTTTTATGACTACAGAGTTGGATTATAATAAATGGCTATATCTGAATGCAACCGGCCGCTATGAATGGCCTTCTCAGTTACCAAAGAAATTTGCAGCCAAATCATCTTATTTTTATCCCTCAATAGGTATTTCCGCAATACTCACTGATGTAATGCAAATTCCTGAAAGCATATTATCCTTTGCCAAGTTACGTTTTTCTTATGCGGAGGTAGGTGCTCCTCCGAGTGCAGGTATTGCCAATCCGTCATATTCTCTGACAAATCCTGACGCTTTCCGTCCACGTCCTTTTACAAATTATATGCCTGAGCGGACCCGGTCGCTTGAAGCGGGTGCAGAACTCAAATTCCTCCACAATAAACTCCGGTTAAATGTTACTGCTTATAAATCCAATACATTCAATCAGCTCTTGTCTGTTCCTAATCCAGAAGGCTCATTATATACCACTGACTATTTTAATGCTGGAGATATTCAAAATAAAGGTATAGAAGCAAATTTAGGTTATCAGTTTGATTTTAAGGGATTTGGGTGGAATACGAATGCTGTATTCACGTTAAACAGAAATGAAGTAAAACGCCTGGCAGAAGGATATGTAAATCCGGTTACAGGAGAGGTATTTGGCCGGGATAGCTTACGCTTCGGGACTGTGGGTAATGATCTGATAAATATGCTTACAGTAGGAGGGGGCATGTCAGATTTATATGTGACCCAAGTTCTGCGTGAAGATAATCAGGGTAATCTATGGGTGGATAACGGGATGATTAATAAAATGAAAATTCCTGCCCGTTATATTGGACATACAGTCCCTGATTATACTATAGGTTGGAGTAATAGTTTGAATTACAGAAATTTTGCACTCTCCTTTTTGATAGATGCCAGAATAGGTGGGGTGGGCATCTCCTATACGCAAGCCGTTATGGATGCCTATGGTGTGTCTCAGCAATCTGCAATGGATAGAGACAATGGTGGTGTGTCAATATATGGCAGTAAATTTTCAGATGTAAAGCAATTCTACAATACTATAGGAGGGGCTTCAGGTGGAGAAGTTGGTATGGCCGCATACTATGTATATAGCGCAAGCAACGTGCGTCTGAGAGAAGCCTCATTAGGCTATACAATACCAATAAAGTGGTTGGGCGCAAGGATTCGTAATATTCAACTGACTCTAACCGGACGTAACTTGTTTATGTTTTATAATAAATCTCCTTTTGATCCCGAATCTACTTCGTCCACAGGTACATATTATCAGGGAATAGACTATTTCCGTCAGCCCAGTTATAGAAGTTTTGGTTTTAGTTTAAAAGCTCAATTCTAAATTATTGCTAAAGAAGATAATTTTTTTGACTAAAGAATAAATTATGAAAAATATAAAATCAGATTACAAAGTTTGCTGTTTGCTGTTGTTTGTTATCGTTGCCGCATTTTCATGTACTAAAAATTATGCGGATTATAATACGAATCCTGCTCTTGCTACACTTGAACAGCAAAATGCAGATAAATACATCAGTGGTAAAAATTTCCCTGCAATGATTAACGCTGTATTGCCTGCCGGCGATCCGCCAGGAGGTGGTGGTAATGAATATGCCAACAGTTATCAGGTCGCATTTAATCTGGCTGCAGATTGCTATTCTGGTTTTATGGCTCAGGCCGGGGACTGGAACGGAAATACCAATAATCTTACTTATGGATTTAATCTGGGATGGGTAAATGAACAGTTTGCGCTTACAGGTAAACTAATGGCTGGCTGGAAAAATATAAAAGATATCACCGATGCCTCGGGTGATTCCTTACAGTTTTCTGTTGCTCAGATTATTAAAGTTATTGGTATTATAAAGACTACAGATAGCTACGGTCCGATACCTTACAGTAGCATTCTTACCGAGAGTTCAGCTCCCGCGTATGATAGTCAGGAGAGTATTTATACTTCTGCTTTCCAGGATCTTGTTAAAGCAAGAAATATATTGTACAAGAATGGTGCTTCAGCAGGTAGTCCGCTAAGACCTTATGACTTGATATATGCCGGAGATTACCTGAAATGGGCTAAATTGGCTAATTCCTTATTATTACGTTATGCCATGCGGATTGTTTACGCAGACCCTGCGAAAGCCAAACAAATTGCTGAAGAAGCGGTAAGTAATCCGGCCGGATTGTTGACAAATCCAGCTGATAATGCCTTACAAAGTTTAAAACCTGGGAATGGTACGTTCAACTACTATAATCCGCTGGTCACTCTTGTCGGCTATCAGGAGGCACGGGCTAATGCCTCAATGCAATGCGTTTTGACCGGTTATAAAGATCCTCGTATTTCCGTATATTATAAATTATCCAATTTAGAAGGTCGCAAATCTGAGTACGTAGGTATACGTAGTGGTATCAATATCACAAGAGTACTCTATGAGCCTTTTTCATCCCTTAATATTACTACGACTACACCTATGCCCTGGATGCTGGCCTCGGAGATTTATTTTTTGCGTGCTGAAGGAGCCATTCGGGGATGGAGTATGGGGGGGACTGCAAAAGATCTTTATGAAATCGGTATAAGTACTTCTTTTTCAGAAAAAGGAGCAACCTTGCCTTCCGATTATCTTTCAGATGATGTATCTGTTCCCAAAAATTATATCGATTATGTCACGAGCAGTAATAATAGCAGCATGGACTATGCAACTTCACAAGCTACAACAACTGTAAATAAATGGACGATAAAATGGGATGATGCAGCAAACTTTGAAACAAAACTGCACCGTATTGTCATGCAAAAATGGATTGCACTTTATCTGAACGGACCGGAGGCCTGGGCAGAATACAGGAGAACAGGATATCCACGTTTACTGCCAATTTCTTTAAACAGAAGCGGAGGAGTTGTTTCCAGTACATTTCAGGTACGTCGTCTGCCTTATCCCGCAGCACAGTATAACAAAAATGCAGAACAAACCAGTAAGGCTATAACATTATTAGGAGGTCCTGATAATGGTGCTACACGATTGTGGTGGGATAAAAAGGCAAATATCCCAAAGCAATAAACAAGCAGTAAAACAAGATGGTTTAACAATCAAATATTAGATAATCATGTGTAAAATATATTATTATAGTTTTTTGTTTTTTGTAACTTTTTCGTTTTACAGCTGCAAAAAAAGTAATGTTGAAAACTCTGGGATTTTCATTACAGATCCGGAACGTAAAGGACTTGCAGAGCGAATGGTACCTGTAGATAATACAGGAGGTGCTTTAACACTCTCTGCCAGCTCGTCCCAACCGGTAAAATCTGATATAAATCTCGTATTTGAAACAGATAGTAATCAGATAACAGATTATAATCTCAGGAACGGGACGAAATATAAAGCGTTGCCAAAACGATTTTATTCTTTATCATCAGTATCTGATAATGATACTAATAATTCAACATCTGCTAATAGCACAATCAACACAGGTAGTAGTTTATCATCCTCTGTTAAGTTAAAGATATTACCATTTGATAATACACTTACGGAAGGCGACCAGTATATGATACCCGTGAAGATAGCATCTGCATCTGGTGAAATTCCTTTATTAGAATCCTCCAAAGTAGCTTATGTAATCATTGCCCGGGTATTTGTCAATCCGGCTTTACATTTTCCGGGTGGAACCTATGTGAATTTTAAAATCCATGATCCATTGGTGAAAATAAATACATGGACTGCGGAATTCAGGATCAAGATGCCCAAATTTGGGAATAATGCGGTAATGGGTGCATATCCTGATGAAATATTTGTACGCTTTGGAGATGTAATCTCAGACCCGAACCAGCTGCAAGTAAAATTTGCGGGTTTACAACCTTTTTCTAATACGCATTTTGCACCCAATACCTGGTATCATGTGGCTATTGTATTCGATGGAAATAAAAATCGCTTCACAATGTATGTCGATGGTATACAGGATTTTTCTATCCCTGTACCGGCAGGTACTACATTTTCTCTTAATACGATGTGGTTTGCCAGTAGCGGTAATGGGTTGTCTGCAACAGCGCAGGAAGTGCGCTTTTGGACAAAGGCTTTATCACAAACCGAGATACGCTCCGGAATGTGTTCAGTCAACCCTAAGTCCGAGGGTTTGTATGGATACTGGAAATTTAATGAAGGGAGTGGCAAAATTGCTGAAGATGCAACAGGAAAAGGACATACCGGAGGCCTTTCAACTAATAATAGTTGGGTAAGTGGTATCCGTTGTCCCGAATAAATAATGTGTAATAAAAATATGTTATCAATTATGAACAGGATTATTATAATTATCGCGGCGATTATATGTATAAGTATGGTCGCCTGCGAAAAACAAAATGAATATATAGCAAAGGAGGTTAAAACTGTTTTGCAGCGTTCAGATAAATACTATGCGAATCTGCGTGCATATAAAAAATCGGATCATGAGATTTATTTCGGATGGTTTGGCGGTACAGGTAGTCCGGGTACAGAGGGTATTGCAGGGCTCATGGATCAGATTCCGGATAGTGTTGATATTGTTGCCCTTTGGGGAGGTGTACCTCCTATTGGATCTCCAGCTTTTAAGTCGATGCAAAAAAACCGTGAATTAAAAGGAACCCGATTCGTAGTGACTATGTTTGGAAGCGGTGTGGAAGGATTAATGAAAAGAAATGATGCTGCTTTATTTGTCAAAGATGTGATGCTTGCGATCGATAATGTAGCAAAGGCTATCGCAGATACTGTTGATAAATACCAGATTGATGGTTTTGATCTCGACTATGAGCCGGGCTATGGCGACCGTAGCATTTTTGGGGATAGCGGAGGTGCATATGCAACTGATGATCCACATACGCAGCGCTTATTCAAGTCACTTTCAAAATATTTAGGACCTCAATCCGGGACAGGGAAATTACTGATTATAGACGGACAGTCTGATTTGGGCATCATTCCCTATATTGATTATTTTATGCAGCAATCATACGGATCGGCATCCGGATCGGTATTGCAACGAAGAATGCGGGATTTTGGTGGTCCCGAATTTCCTGCACATAAGTTTGTGCCTTGTGAAAATTTTGAAGATTTATGGAAAACAGGAGGTGTAAATTTTAATGATCCACAAAGAGGTATTATGCCTTCTATGCTGGGATTTGCCTATTGGCAACCATTGGAGGGACGAAAAGGTGGCGTTGGGAGTTATCATACAGAATATGAATATCCTAATAATCCCGACTACAAATATACACGTAGAGCCATTCAGATAATGAATCCGGCAGTCTATTAAACTAAAGAGATACGAATCATGAAAATAAATATTAATATACTGCTCTTTGCTTTGAGCTTTTCATGCACCATATTAATGACTGCATGTAAAA
Organism: Sphingobacterium spiritivorum ATCC 33861; assembly: GCF_000143765.1. GTDB lineage: Bacteria > Bacteroidota > Bacteroidia > Sphingobacteriales > Sphingobacteriaceae > Sphingobacterium > Sphingobacterium spiritivorum. The sequence continues at coordinate 1,369,856 of NZ_GL379770.1, forward strand.
AAGAGCTAGATAATCCTTCTGAATTGTTCTTGTATGTTCCTTCCGGATCGTTGAGTTACAATAGTAGTACAGTAAGCTATGCAATTGCACGTGGTAAAATATTTGAAGGAACAGGAATAGCCTTTCCTGTTTTACTGACTAGGGCTTTTGGCCAGGATGTGCAGGTAACAGCGACAATTGACACTTCCCTTTTGGCGGAGTATGATCGTGTAAACAAGACCAAATCGCCCGTGATTCCCGCCGGAGCTTTTTTGCTTAAAAACAATGGTCAGATCCGTATACCGGCAGGACAGGAACGCTCTGCGGACTCTGTACAATTAAGTTTTGGAGAGGGGGCAGCAAATCTGGATTTTACTAAACAATATGTTGTGCCTGTACGTCTGATAAGTACAAATGCTAATGTACCACTCAGTACAAACCGGCAGGTTATGTATATGCGGATTACTTTCAGCCGGATTATGACACAGCTTAATGATTTGCCCGCCAACCGGTTGATACCTATTACCATTATCCGTACACCTAACGGAGATATTATCAATGGTAATTTGAATATATCTGCGGGAGTTAATACTGCTTTTTCACAAGATCTGTCTGTTGCATTACAAGCCAGACCAGATTTGCTTACGGGGTATAACCAGACTAATCAAACACAATATCTGGCTTTTCCTGCTAATTCTTTTACATTTAAGCCCGCAAGTGTTTCTATTAACAGTGCTAGTCTTAAGGCGACAACTCCAATAAGTTTGGTGTTGAACAATACCACTGCTTTTGAGCCGGGAAAGAGTTATTTGTTACCAGCCGGAATTGTGGATGAAGGACCTGTTCCACCTCATGACACGCAGGGACTAGCTTATTTTAAGGTGGATGTACAGATACAGAATATCAATCCCGATAATCCGACTCCATCAGGTACCAGGGGGGATCGGTCGGTGTGGACAGCAATTGCCAGTTCAACGGATGCTACCTTTACTACTGGCAATCCTGGGATGGTTTTTGATAATGATGCCGCCACCGGATGGCATTCTGAATTGACCTTTGGAACTCAACCTGCTGTACTCTTTACCATAGATATGCATAATCAGAAGAGCATCAGGGGATTTACATTTACACCGAGGTATTGGAATTATTTTGGTTCAGATTTTATTTCAGCCGTGACAGAGATGCAATTGGCGAGCAGCAATGATGGTATTAACTGGACTTCTCAGGGATCATACGCTGGTAGTATGCCTAAAGGTACGGCAACAAATCCGGAGCTAAGAAATGTTAGTTTTTATACACCTGTACAGGCACGCTACTTCCGTTTTACCATTACAGGGTATGGAGATTATGCAGCTGGATTTGGAGAATTAAATGCTTTTGAGTAATCGAATAAGTAGTTATAATTGTTCATTAGAGAGCGTCTGGTTTGCAATATTGCCGGCGCTCTCTTTTATGCTATTAGCTATAAGATAAAGTTAATTATTGTTTTCGGATGAATCCATATGCTCATTATTTACAGGATTATCACGCAAATCGTTTTGAACCGGCTACACATAAATCACGCCTATAGTGATTCCGACCATAGCTATACTTACCTGCTCATGGAGTAAAGATGCTGCAAGTGCCAATCCAAAAAATGGCTGTAATAATTGTAACTGACCTACTGCTGCGATCCCGCCCTGCACCAGTCCCTTGTACCAAAATATAAATCCAATAAACATACTGAACAGAGATACATAAGCAAGTCCAATCCATGCCGGAGTATGGATAGCACTCAGAGCAGAAGGGAAGAAGTACCACATCAAAGGAATCATGACAGGTAGAGACAATACCAGCGCCCAGGATATGACCTGCCAGCCGCCTAATGTTTTAGAAAGTTTAGCCCCTTCTGCATATCCGCATCCGCATAATATGATGGCTAGTATCATCAGCAGATCTCCCGTGAAGGAGGAGGTATGCTCCTGAACAACTGCAAAACCTACAACCAGCAGACTACCCATTACAGAAAAAATCCAGAATGCCGGACGTGGCCGTTCACCTCCCCGAAGTACCGCAAATAGTGCTGTTGAAAGGGGAAGCATGCCTACAAAGACAATGGAATAGGCTGAAGTCATATATTGCAGAGCCATGGCAGATAGTAATGGAAAACCAATAACTACTCCGATAGAAACTATAAATAAAGGGACTAGCTGATTCTTTTGTGGTCTTTTTTCTTTAAAGAATAATAACACACAGAGCGCAAGTATGCCGGCTGTTCCCGCACGGGTTACAGTAAGGAATATAGGGTCAAAATCCAGTACTGCAGCTTTAGTGGCCGGCATGGATCCGCTGAAGATCAGGACTCCGATAAATCCGTTGACCCATCCGTTATTGGTTTTGGATAATACATCTCCTGTTAAAGGTTGGCTGTTCATAACATTACTTTTTTGTAAAAATAGTTTAGCTCCGAATATTATAACAGTATCAGTTTTGAGTTTTTTAATGGACACAGTTATATTTGTATAATGGCTAAAGAATTTTTATATAACGAGATTGCCTCTGCACTGGCGCAGCAGATCAAAAACGGTGTTTTGAAATCCGGCGACCGCTTGCCTTCTGTGAGGAGACTGTGTGCAGAGCATGATATCAGTATGAATACCGCCAAAAGGGTATATCTGGAACTGGAAGGGCAGTCGCTTATAGATTCCAGACCGCAGTCAGGTTATTTTGTAAGTCATATTCCTTTTTTGAGACTTCCTATTCCGGAGGTAAGTCAGCCTTTAGCAATAGCCAACAGTAACGAACCGGATCAACTCATCAGCAAAGTTTACAGCAGTATGGGTAATGACGAGCTCACTTTACTTTCTATAGCTGTTCCTGACCGGGCATTACTCCCTTTGGCCAAACTCAAAAAAGAGATTATCCATGCTTCGCGTGAACTACAGGGCGGAGGGACAGAATATGAAGTGCTGCAGGGAAATATAAAACTCAGAAGGATGATTGCTGTACGCAGTCTGACATGGGGAGGAAACTTAAATGAAAACGACCTTATCACTACAAACGGAGGGATGAATTCGCTTTCTTTTTGTCTGATGGCGCTTGGAAAACCCGGCGATACGATAGCTATAGAAAGTCCCTGTTATCCCGGTATATTGCAACTGGCCGTAGAGCTGGGGTATAAGGTCTTAGAACTACCTACTCATCCGATTACAGGTATAGAAATAGAAGCATTGAAAGAGGCTATTCCTAAAATTGATATCTGCCTGCTGATCCCTAACTTCAATACACCTTTAGGCAGCTGTATGTCAGATGAAAATAAAAGAGAAGTTGTCAGACTGCTGGCTAAACATCAGATACCGCTTATTGAAGATGATGTATATGGTGATCTGTACTTCGGAGCTCAACGTCCGAAATGCTGCAAATCCTTTGATACGGAAGGTAATGTGTTGTGGTGCAGCTCTATATCCAAGACCCTGGCTCCCGGATACAGAGTGGGATGGATCGCTCCCGGTAAATACAAGGAAAAGTTGCTGAAGCTGAAACTTGTACATTCCATCTCGTCCACCTCTGTAGTACAGGAGGCTGTTGGTAATTTTCTCAAAACAGGCCGTTATGAAAATCACCTGCGCAATCTGCGCCGTACTTTGCAGGATAATTATCAGAAATATATTCAGGCTATAGCCGCTTATTTTCCGGAAGGAACAAAGACCAGCAGACCTCAGGGCGGATTGGCTCTATGGATTGAATTTCCGAAAGGCATCGATACAGCCCTGCTTTATGATCTGGCAATCAAACAACAGATCAGTATAGCGCCCGGAAGAATGTTTACATTGCAGGATCAGTTTGATAATTGCATGCGATTGTGTATCGGATTGCCCTGGTCAGAGGAGCTCAAATTTAAACTAAAGCAAGTCGGTAATCTGGCAAAGGTACTCCTGCAGGCTGCCAAATCCTGAATATAAGAGATTTGTATGAAGCTGTAATTAAAAAATCCATGATTGCCGGCCTTTTAAAAGGCTGGTCGATTATACAAAAACACCTCAATCTATTCGGTTGAGGTGTTTTTGCATATATTTTTAAATCATCCAACGTAACAAGCTGGCTCCCCAGGAGAATCCTGCACCAAATGCAGTGAGCATCACCAGGTCTCCTCTGTTGATCTGTTTGAGATTCTCCCAGATACACAGTGGTATAGTGGCAGCAATTGTGTTGCCCAGGTACTCGATATTGCTCAACGTCTTTCCTTCTGCAATATTAATAGAGCGACCTACGGCATCTATAATACGCTGATTAGCCTGATGAGGTACCAGCCATCTGACATCATCTATGGTGAGATTATTTTTTTGAAGCACATTGTTACAGGCGTCACTCATGGATTGTACGGCTTGCTTGAATACCGTCTTGCCGTCTTGTTTCAGATATTTACGTTCGCTTTCAGTAGGTTCGTTTTTATGAGGATAAAGAGAGCCTCCGGCCTCTATATTGAGAAACTCACGCCCTGTACCATTGCTTCTCAGATAAGCATCCATAATGCCGCCGACTGTAGAAGGTTCCAGCCAGACTACTCCGGCTCCGTCTCCAAACAGGATATTAGTAGATCGATCTTCTACATTTACAAAAGTGCTGATGTTGTCAGCGCCTATGACAAGAATATTTTTATACCGATTGGTTTCAATCAGTGATGCACCCATATCGAGTGCATAAAGAAAACCTGAACATGCCGCATTGATATCAAATGCCCAGATATTTGCCAAACCTAATTTCTCCGCAATGATATTTGCAGTAGCAGGCATAGGCATATCCGGAGTGGAAGTTGCTACCAGAATAGCATCTACATCGTAGATGTTTTTATTAAACTTTTCAACAAGATCGTGTATTGCACGGACAGCCATATCCGAGGTCGCCAGATTTTCTTCCAATATCCGACGCTCTTTGATTCCTGTGCGTTTTACAATCCATTCATCAGAAGTATTGCATACTTTCTCTAAGTCATAATTCGTTCTTCTATTTTGAGGTACATAGCCCCCGATAGCTGTTATTGAAGCAAATAGTCTTGTTGGTAAACTGTTATTCATATAATTGGATACTCTAATAAAATGCTGCTCCTCGTTGGTGAAGCAGTGGGCCACGAATAGAGAAGACGCAAATCAGAAGCCATAAAACCTTTTCCGAAAACTACAGTTTTTGCTGTAGTATCCGGAGTAGCAAGCGTTTGGAACGTATTGGTTTTTCTGGATAATGGGGGAATTACAAATCTCTCTCTCAACATTCTTTGTTTTAAATTGTAAAAATAGAATTATTAGTTGTGTTGGAACCTATAAAATAAATTATTTTGACAGAATAATTACCGATTTAAGATATTTTAACATATTAAGGCCTTTTTAACCTACCTGTGCCATTATTGAGCAGAATGGTATGTAACTTTTAAGGTTGTCGTAAGAAAGTAATCGAAGATTATAAAGTGAAAAAACAGATAAGAATGTAAGAATCCGTATAACTATCATTAAGACAAAATTTAATCAACGATTTTGGATAGAAAAAAGATATAAACAATCGTAAAGAGGTGAATGTTTTGATAAAAGAGCTGCCATCCCGAATGGATTTTTTTTGATCCTAAAAAAGTGAAATCAGAACTTCATAAGAAAGACAAATTTATAAAGCCTCATTAGAAACTGTAGGTTATAGATTTTTCATTAATGCTTTGAAAATTTAAAGAATCAAAGCATTAATGAAGGTCAATCAGTCATTTGGTATTGAGCGTAATATCCTCTATAACACTTTAATACGTAAATACTGAAATGAAGTATTCAGTTGACCATCTTCCATCCAGAAGGAATTGATGTGATTGGCTGTAAGATACAGATATCCGTCTGTACTCCAGAACATTTCTCCAGGATTTACAGCCGGCATCCAGTTTTTGAAACTTACACTCATGGTCCGTTTTATACGTTTGTCAGTAATCGTATAAAGTTCAAAATCACCTGTTGATTCATATGGATTAGCATATATGCATATAATATTTTTTTTATCCGGGGATAGGTACGGGAATTCTCCGAATACCTGTTTTTCTTCTCCTGATGTTTTATCAATCAGGCGGTAATCCATACTTTCATAATACGATCCGCTAATCAGATAGCTATTTAAGAATTCGATCTGACCCTCATATTTGAATATCTGCATATCTTCTTCTGCATCAGGTTTATCTGTGAACCGCACCGTCTTGCCTGGGGTTTTCAGTTCAATCACCCCGTTTTTCTTTTCGATTTTCGTAGTATCAGCCAGAAAGAAATCGACTGCAGATTGCTTTTTACTCTCAAAAAGAGATTTGTCAATCAATTCGATCTTAAGATATTCTTTTAATTGTTTGCCTTTCTCAAAATACTCCGCCTTTCCATTTTTCTCCAGTAATGAAATAATATCCAGATCTGCAGGCACCAATGTTATTTCTTTCATAGATCCGGTTTTGCTTTTCAGCACATATACCTTCTCCCATCTCGTCGTTTCAGTTTCCTGTCCGTTTTCAGTGTAATTTCTTGTAATTCTGTCCCGTATTCCATACCATTTATCTGTTTCTTCGATGACTTCAAGTCTTGTTCCGTAGGTATATCTACCCAGTTTTTTGGACTGTTCATCCGGCTGCTGTTTTAACTCGGCACCGTTTCTGTCAGTCACAGTAGTTGTTTTGAGAACTTTTGTTTTATCAAAATCAATAGGTATACCTTCTTCATTACTTTCCTGTATCAGGCTGTCTCTGACTGTTGTGTCCTGCAGGATCTTGTCATTTGTTTTGGGGCTATTGCCACAGCCTGAGGCAGATAGTAATAGTGCCGAAAATGTAATCTGTAATAGTGTCTTCATAAAAAGGGCAATCAAGCCAGAAAAAAGTTCAAATTATATCAATTTTGCTAACAAGTATCGTGCTAAACTAATTAAATTACATCATTAAACAGATGTTTTTTAATTTATAAAAGAATATTAACTTAGAAAACAGGTTACGTTATGCGCAAATAATTTCCTTTGCGGCGGATCTGTTTTTAATGGCTTCTTTATAGCCGGATTGCTTAGTAAAATCAAAATAAAGGAGTGATTCAATTACGGATTTAAGCTGTCGGACGACAGATTTAAATCCGCTCCTGGCGAATCTGAAAAGCGACAATGAAATATGCTTACGCACTAATAGATTTGTTTAAATTAAATATCAGCAGTATGTCAACACAAACAAATACAAGCTTAACTGTCATTGAAAAAATCAAAAGTATAGCTGTAGCGTTGGTCGGAACCGGAATGACAGTCAAAGGGTTTACCTACTTTACGCCGCAGCTTAGCTATGATATCCCACGTATATTAATACCCGTATATAAGTTACTGGGTCCTGTTGGACTAGCCGTCAGTATGACAATACTGGGATTGATACTGCTGTTGTGGAGCTACTCTCTGTGGAAGAAAAACTTAGGCAAAACGATATCCTGGATCTTTATTATATCCATATTAATCTTATCAATCGTAACACTGATTATAACTGTCGGAAATAAGCATGAAGCTGTTTCTGCAATAAATGCACCTGTATCACCACAATCTGTTGATAATTCTGTAGTAGCCTCCGGAGATGTACCTGTCGTTTTTCCTGCTGTATTTGGAGCCGAAGCAAAGCAAGAATATGAACAACTTATTAAAGAACTGGAGCAAGCTATTGCAGCAAAAGATGTCGGCAAGAGCTGGAGTGCTTACAACAGCCTGAATGTATTTGTTGCTAAACTAAAGACCGACCAAACGGATAGGGAGCCGTTGAATTTTATTGTAGCACAAACCAAAAAGATGGATGCGTACAATCTGCAGATTAAAGGATTATAGGAAACCGGCAAAAGGATTAATCTTCTATTGCTTCGATGCCCTGATCTTTGAGCTTGGCCAAATGATCCCTCATTGCCTGAAGTTGTTCAGGAGCATGTCCCGTCCAGTTTTCTATTTCACCGGTTATGCGCAGCGGACTTTTTGTACGATATGATTTTGTGGGGTTTCCGGGGAACTTTTTGTCTGTTAAGTTAGGGTCATCTTCAATCGGACCGGTTGGTTCTACGGTATAGATTCTTCCTTTAAGTTCTCCTGCTGCCAACTCAGCACCCCAGATCGCAGCATCTAAAGTCTCCGTCAAATAGACATAACGGGCCTGTTTTCCGGTTCCGTAATTAGAATGAAAACCGACTTCAATAAGATCTCCTTTTTTAAGATCAGCTTTTGTGCCGTGGTAAAATTCTTGTCTGTCAGATCCACTTGTTGTTTGATTATCTGTTTTCATAAGATTATTAAATAGCAAGGTAAATTACAGATAAATGTAATAGTTATGACTGAGATCTGGAACTTATGTGATCGTTTTTCTCTCCTTTTCGAGGAGAGATCCCGTTTACCGGGAGAGAGATTAAGAAACATATATAACACGCTGCTGTGTTCTACAGTTGGCAGGGACGCCAACTAACGCACACCATGCGTTTGCAGGTGTTCCCACCTGCAGCATGACAGAAACACAAGCACCGCTACGCTCATGCTTGCGCCAGGTCTATACCATATTAAGTTTACAACCCACCTAAGGTTTTTGTTTCCAGATTTTATCTGAGGCAGGCAGATATTCGGGTAAGGCCGCTGATCCGTACCAGTTGAATAGTTCAATATCCAACAGACCGGCTTTTACAGCAGGATCTGTTTGCAGGATTTCTTTTGCTTCTTCCAGGGTATTGATATTGTTTAAGATAAAAATACCTCTGTAGTTGTTCTGGTTTTTGCCTAAGGGGCCAGCTACAATCAGTTTACCCTGTTCGACCAGCCGATTGATGTTTTGGAGATGTCCGCTAAAGCTTTCATTGATAAAAGTCTTGTCAGTTGTGTTGTTGGTACCTGTTTTCAATATAACAAGTATATACTTCTTCATTCCGTACGCATCTCCGCCCAGTTTTTCTGCCAGTAGAGCATCATAGTTGCTATTGGATGTAGCTGTGTCTTGTTGAGTATTGGAGGACAGTTTACGCATATTAAATCTGTGCTCTTTCTGTTTCAGGTCTGAGATTTGGACTTCAATTTCCATATCAGATATTTTCTTGTAGATAATCTGTTTCGGAAAATCGTGTTTGAGATTTTCAAAGATGAATGCTCCTTCCTTTTCTTTCATCGTAAAGGGAACAGGTTTCCCCAGATTCTGATTGACCACGGTAGCAGTGTAGACGATGCGATCTTTTGACTGTGTCAGATTCAGGTATTCTGTTACGTTTATTTGACCGTTTTTGATCCGATAAGAAAATCCTTTCAGCGTTTTATCATTCAACTGATCCCAGTGTTCATAGATTTCCGCATTATTTACTTTCCACGTACCTTTTAAAAAAACAGGCAGGAGGGACTGACCAAAGGCGGGTACAAGGACAGACCACAATATAAGGGCTAAAATTGCTTTCATAACATAGGATTATGGTATGCAATTTATAAATATTTTATGGTTTATCCGCGCAGTCTTTCAAGACTAAGCATCTTCATAAAGTAGTTTGCTAAAGATCTTACAGAGCAGATATTAGAAAGTGTGCAATCCTTTAATTATATTAGTGTTATTGCTAAATGATATGTTCAGAATTGATAAACAGACACTTTCGGATTTAAATGCTCTGGATTGGAATTCACGGAGTCTTTTAAGATTTTTCAATCATACCCTTACTGTAGGCGGGAGTGATATGTTGTACAGTTACTTTCTCCATCCGCTTGATAATGTTGAGGAGATCAGACAAAGACAGGAGGCAATAACTCAATTGGCAGACTGGGATATAGATTCTTTATTTGATAAATACATGATGATTGATCTGGAACGATACCTCGGTCTTCCTAATGAATTACATTCAGACAATCCGTTTCTGTTTTATCTGGAGAAATTTTCTTCCAATTTCATGTCGAAATCTTCTAAAAAAGAACGGATTCTGATCAAACAATCGGTAGCAGAGATTGCAATGATTATCCTAAATGTGGGAGCATGGCTGGAAAAAGCGGTGACCTCCGCAAATCCTGCCGGGGTATTAAAGACTTATAGCGATAATTTTAAGAATTTATCTGCTGATCTGGACATGGAAGAATTAAAGGTCCTTTCGAAAGGGAAGAATCCTATTCTCCTTCTTATTAAATATGATTATTTATTCCGGAATCTGAAGAGACTTGAAGTAAAGGAAATATTCACTATATATTATAATATTGATGCCTTGAGAAGTGTGGCCAAATCTTTTGACAAGACAAATATGTCTTTTCCTGATTTTTCAACCGATCAGTCACAAAACATACTTCTCCAAATAAAAGACCTGTATAATCTGGCGCTTGAAAATCCTGTAAAAAATAATATTACTGTAGAAAACTGTAGAAATATCTGGTTTTTGACAGGTGCAAATATGACAGGAAAATCAACATTATTAAAGAGCATGGGCGCTTCCATCTATCTGGCTCATATGGGATTTCCGGTTCCGGCAAAAAGCATGCAGATTCAACTGTTCAGGGGATTAATGACTACGATTAATTTAGGGGATAATCTGGCTTCCGGATACAGTCATTTTTTTAATGAGGTCTATCGTGTGAAACGTATAGCAGAATCTATCAGAGACGAAGGGAAAATGATCGTTATGTTTGATGAATTGTTTAAGGGAACCAATTATGAAGATTCTTATGAAGCAACCAGAAAACTGATTGAAAGCATCAGTAAACTGGAAGATAGTATTTTCATAATTTCGAGTCATATTACAGAACTGGAACAGGAATTAAAGAATAATGACCGTGTAACTTTCAAATATTTAAAAACAACGATGCAGAATGGTACAAATATCTCCTTTACGTATCAACTGACAGAAGGCGTCGACAAAACAAAACTGGGTATGTGGTTTCTGGAAAAAGAAGATGTATTTAACACATTTAAGGAAATTAAGTCCCGGATATTTTAGTCTGATTTAATTCTTATTCTGTTTTATCCTTCTAATTTTGAATATATCCCTTACTGAGAATTTCCGTTAATTCTTTTCGTGCATTCACATTTGGCAGATCTTTTATGATTTGTAACAATATAGGAGCAGCTTCTCTTTGTTCTTCTTTTGTTTTGAACGAGTTTTGAAAGCAGGTGAATGTTTCCTGCATATACCCGAATTCTGTTGTACCCTGTTGAAATTCCTCATCACTATACATTTTTCCCTTTTCAAAAAGATCATTAAATCCGACAGCCAATGCGCGGAGCTGTTCCTGATCCACTTGTTTACCCTTACGGAGATAATCCGCTATAAAAAGCCGGAGAGAAGCAAAATACCGGATTGCTTTAACCTTCTGAAGTTCCTCCCCACTAAGATGAGCTGTATTGTTCATAAGACCCCGTGCTATCTCCAACGCATCGGAGTAATTTTTTTGGGTATAATACGCAAACTGCATTTTTTCTACAGGGCTTGCATCTGTTACCAATGCGTTGAACAATTTGTGACATATTATGGCAGAATAGCTATAGATACTGCAGATATTTTCATCCTTAAAAAAAGAATTCAGCATATTAGTCCTTGCCATTTCATCAGCTGACTGACTAATCCACAATTCTTTTAATCTGGCAATACATGCATCAATTTCTTGCTCACTTAAATCCGGAGAAGTAAGTCTGAATGCATAAGCAATTACAAGTCGTCCCTTTTCATCTTCGGCATCTAATGTGACGAAATCATCATTAGCATCATAATTAGCCAAAAACTGTTCGTAGCTTTCTATACATTGCTGATATAGCTTTTTGGCCATATAGCATCTTCCGTACAGGGTTAGAAAAGCATTGTTTTTTTCGACCTTTGCGTTATCCATTATTTTCAGACATTCATCATATTTTCCCAGATTCTGAGCCATAGATGCAGCATTCCATAGTTGGATGCCGGAATCTTCCATTATGGAATATGCTTTTATCGCATATTCGTATGCTTTTTCATTATCCTGAAGATTAGAGAAGCAGGCAGATAGATTGGTGTAATATAAAGCTATATTTTCTTTGTCTTCAGGAGCACAGTACAAGGCCGCCAGGCGGAATTTTTCTTTAGCTTTCTGAAAGTCCTTTAGTTCATACTGGCATAAACCTGCTTTGCATAATATATAGCTGTTGTTTTCATCCTGCAGCAAAAGCTTTTCATAAGCCTGCAGCGCTTTTGTGAATTCCTTTTCTTCATAGAGACTGTCTGCAACAGATAGGGGCAGAGTAGTTTGGGCAGTCAGGGAAAGACTGGTACACACAAAAAAGAAAAGCAGGAGCTGTTTCATCATGATCAATACATTTACTTGCGTAGAATTTTTTCCATCGCTTTACCCTTTGCCAGTTCATCTATGAGTTTATCCAGATAACGGACCTGCTGCATAAGCTTGTCTTCTATCTCTTCGACCCGATATCCACATATTACTCCTGATATTTTCGAAACATTAGGATTGATCTGCGGTGCTTCAGCAAAGAAAATTTCAAAATTGGTTTTATTATCGATCTGCTTTTGCAGGCTTTCAGCAGTATATCCTGTAAGCCAGCAAATGATTTCATCCACTTCAGCTTTGGTACGGCCTTTTTTTTCTGCTTTCTGAATATAGTGCGGATATACACCTGCAAATGACATTTTATATACTCTTGAATTATCCATGTTGAATAGTATTGTTGATCCTGTTTTGATTTTTGTTCCATTCTCCCGTATAACGGAGAGAACACCATAATCAGTTTTTGTTTGCAGAGCTGTTTAGTTCTTCCAGTGAATTGTCTAACCAACGCTCATACCAGTCCAGAAACCGGATCCGTTCTGTATTGCCCAATTCTACAGAAGGGTAGAGGCCTGCATCATTAGTCCGGTCATCCGTCCAGATATTGCCTTTTTCATCTCCGTTTACAATAAGGCTGATATAGACTCCGCAGCCATAGTCCGCAATATATAATCGTCCGTAATCGTGTTCTTCAGCACCGATAAGATCCCACTTTTCATCAAACAGTTTTTCTTCCAGTTCTTCATCTCCGGCCTCATATGCCTCTTCTATGCGGTCGTACAGCTCCGCTAATTCTTCTTCCACATTCCAGGCTTCTGTATGTGGGAAGGGCTTTGAGAGATTAAAATAAGTAACATTACCGGCATTATCCGAAAGATTTATAAGACTTTCCGACAAAGGGAATATACCGTAGAACGGACCTGCTCCGCCATTGCCCATCTGTGTCAGAAACAACACATAATCCTCAGGTAACTTTACCTCATTTTCTGACTCAAACACTCTGATCTCCTCTATAGAGAGGGGAGCATGCAAAGTATACATGTGACTTTCCGCTCCGAAAAGTTCCAGGTCAGTATCTGATTCCTTTAATTGCTGAAGTTTAGTCTTTATTCTTTCTATTTGCATACTATGTGCATTTGGAAACCTAAATATAATGAAATTACGGATTTATGAAAGGAGAGGCTGTATCGGAAATACTAGTGCTTTAAAGTGTCCTGATTTATCCTGAATCGTTCATTTCGGATTATGTAATACAACAGTCCACAATCTTTCGACTGTGAACAATTGCGACACATAATTTCAGAAAATCATTTTTCTAAAATAAACTTCACACCAACAATTAGCATTATAATAACAGCTATAATATACTTTATCTTAATCGGATAATTCTTTCTGTAACTTATGTAAATACCTCCGGCCATAATCACCGCTATAGCAATGATAACCCATCCAAAATTAAATCCGCTTCCAAGTTCTATATGCATGATATACAATTTAAGGTTAGCTCTTTTAGTCTTTCTCTATCGTGACATCTGTCAGTTTATAAGCAAAGTTGTCTGTACGGCGTTCGCTTTCTTCTTTTTCAAGCTCATTATACGATACCGTACCGCTGATCTTAAACTGTGTATGCTCATCCAGATTATACTTATTACCGTCCTTGTCGTATATATAGAAATCTTTGAGTGTATAGTTTTTCTGATCATCAGCAATATCCATCACAACAGTATTTTTGTCTGTACCGATAGGTAAAACAACATCTGTCACAATAAATTTTTCAGAGCTTATAGCGTGTGGTTTCACGACAAAGTGCATTCCTAATGTCTTGGATCTGCTGGAAGCAAAAGTGAATGAAGGTGCATCAAATTCACCTGTCAGTTCTATTTTCTTATTTTGATTTTCGTAATTAGACTCCAGTGATTTTACGGTGTCTACTGAAGAACCATTGCAGGAAGATAACCATACAGCGCCTACAGCGGTAATAAATAAAGCCGGAAAAATAGATTTTGTTTTCATAGTGTATTAGCTTTCAGTTGTTTATAATGTCAAATATAGTGAACAAATAATCAGGAAATATAGCGGATTAAAATTTGCAGCAATTGGACGTATATTCGTATGAAAAATGAATATTTCTGTGAGAGGCTACCATAGGCCTGTAGAAATATTATGGGTAAGGACATAAGTAAGATAGATACCGGCGGATAGGGCAGGTGCAATTTACGACCATAATAACACAAAACGTCTGCGGAAGTCCGCATCAGCAATTCAGCATCTGCAAAATCTGGTATCCGGCTATTGAAAACAGCTGGCGTGGCGCCAACTTACGCAACATTTTTTGATACTTATAAAATGTTGGAGTTCAATGATAACTGCGTACTGTTATTTTTTTCTACAGATTCTATTGATGTCATATCGAATAGACATTTAAAAAAAAGTTGTAGGGACTACTCAAATTATTTACAAATCATCATCATAGCCTATTGTTGAAGCATAAAAATCAACATACTTCTTATTGTTTCCGAAGTAGGCATTAATATAGATCATGAAAGTTTTCTCCAGAGATCTTTTTTGTTGATTATCTAAAGCATGAATTCTATTATTTTGGAATTTATGTACTTCAAAAAGAAGATCCAAAAATATTTTATCATTAGGAGCGCAATAAAATGTAATCGAATCTCCATATACATAATAAGTAAATACCTCTTTGGTATCCATATCAAAACCTAAACGATCTCCAACTCCATCCCAACCAAAAAATATTGAATTATCATCTTCAAAAAGATCCTTATCAAAATGAATTTCTACTACACGAAATAATTCCAGATCATAGTTTAGAACTAAGTTTAAGATTTCATTACCATGCTCCACATATTCCTTGGAAAGTTCGGGTATAATAGTCTCTTTCAACATATCTTTTACATACCCCTCACTGTAATTTTCTCTAAGATAATCAATCGAAATTTGGGTTTCGTTGATATTTTTTACAAATTCCTTTGCTGTCATATCGAATAGACATTTAAAAAAGTTATGAGAACTACTCAAATTATTTATAATTCATCTTCTTCTTCGTATCCAATGACTGAAGCATAAAAATCAACATACTTCTTGTTGTTTCCGAAGTAGGCATTAATATAGATCATAAAAGTTTTTTTTAAAGATTCTGCCTGTTGGTTATCTATATCATAAATCCTATTATTATGAAATTTATGCAACTCAAAAAGAAGGTCTAAAAATATACTATCATTAGGAGCGCAATAATGAGTAATAGAGTCTCCATAAATATAATAAGTAAATACTTCACCATTATCTGTATAAAATCCTAAGCGATCGTTAACTACATTCCAACCAAAAAATATTGAATTATTATCTTTAAAAAGATCCTTATCAAAATTCAAATTAACGACCCTAAACTTACTTAGATCATAATTAAGAACTAAATTTAAGATTTCGTTTCCATGTTCTACAAATGGTTTAGAGAGTGTCGGTATATTACTCTCAATGATTACATCTCTTACAAAACCTTCACTATAATTCTTTTTTAGATAGTCTTGTGAAATTTGGGTTTCGTTAATATTTTTTACAAATTCCTTTGCTGTCATACTATAATAATTTTAATTCCTGATGTCCTATTGTTCTTTTATTGATAACATCAATTTCTTCCCAAAATGTTCCAACTTTCAACACACCCATATATCGCCTTTCATCTTCATCCCATACCGATCCCGCATAGGCGTCATATTCTACAATCGCCCGTACTACATTTCCGGAAGCATCCTTTATTTTTTCTATCCTGTACATTTCAAAATAAAACTTATTAATCGGGTGATAATACAATACGCCTGTTTTATCAGCACCCTGAAACCAGGTAATCCACGAATCAGGATTACCTGTAAATATATCAACTAAACCCTGAAGAACCATCACACCTGAAGCTAAAGTATTCATTCTGTTTTTGAGGCCGGAAAGTTTACCGCCATTACGAAACACATGAAGCACTCTGTTCCATTTTAGATGGACTTTATTAGGTATGGCATATGCAAATCTTCCCTGACTATGATGATGATGTACCAATTTTTCCCCTTTGTAAGCTTTGGCTGTTTTGTTATATTGAATCCACTTATCATTCACAATTGGAGCATTGTATTTTACCTTTACAGCCAGGATTCCTTGTCTGTTGCTAAGTATATAGCTATTCAAAAAAATAGTTTTTTTTTAATTAATTCTAAATTATCCCAATTTCCAGCCATTGAATATAATCTGACTCAATTTGGTGATGCTCTTATATTTTTATCATTCTTAACTGTTTTTGTTGTACTTGCTCCAAAATTATGGGAGGCATTGATAGTAACTTCTCTTATATCATGCCTGTATTCCGGAATTTTAAAAAAGATATTTGCAGTTCCCAGACCTGCAGCGGTTTTTGATGTTACGAGCTTTGTGATTATCGGAAAAACATTGACAGGTCATAATAGTCTGCCTTCCGGGCACTCCGTTACTGTTTTCTCTACGCTCACCGTTTTATTGTTTGCTTTTATTCCTCAGAAATTCTGGCATAAAATCCTGTGGATTTTTTCTATAGTAACCGTTGGATTAGTGTTAATTTTTACCAGAGTGGGAGTGGGGGCACACTATCCGATTGATGTAATTGTTGGCGGTATTATCGGATATATTGCAGGGCTTACCGGAATTTTTATTACAAGAAAATATAAAGTCTGTAACTGGATCAATTGCAAAAAATATTATCCTGTTTTTATCATACTATTTATTGCATGTTGTATTTCCATATTCAACAAAATAATTCATGAAAATTTGATAATTTTTTATTTTGCATTCTTTAGCTTAGTATTTTCATTATATAAAACCGTTAGGATATATGTTCAAAAATGATATAAAACTTACTCATTTTGTTTTATTAATAAGCCTTCTCAATTTTCTGTTCTTTCATTATCCGTTTTTCACTTTTGTTTTTAATAATGTTGATTATACTAGCTTCAGCAGCATTTTAATGATTGTAAGTCTGGTCATTCTGATGCTCGTGGCCAACGCTTTTGTTTTTTACCTTTTTTGCTTTTTATCGCATATTTTCGGAAAATTATTATTGGTTATTACCTTTCTTATTAACGCTGTCGCTGTTTATTTTATTAACACCTACAATGTTATTATGGATGAAAGTATGGTAGGGAATATCCTCAATACCAACTATTCGGAATCCAGTAGCTTCTTTTCGTTTAAATTGGTATTATATATTCTTTTGCTGGGAGTCCTTCCAAGTATTTACATCATCAAAGCCAAAATTGTAAAGGAGACTTTAAAAAGATTTTCTATCACCGTTTTAGCTGCTCTTTCATTTATCCTTGTTGTGATATTTTTAAATGCAAGTAACTGGCTGTGGATTGACAAAAATTCAAAAACATTAGGCGGTCTTGCCATGCCCTGGTCTTACTCGGTAAATATTTCTCTTTTTTATATTCATAAAAGTCAAAAGAATAAAAAGGAAATCAGGCTGCCAGATGCTACAATAAAGGATAATGTTAAATCTGTTGTCATACTGGTGATCGGAGAATCAGCAAGAAGCGCAAATTTTTCTCTCTACGGATACAAAAAGGATACAAATCCATTGCTTTCCAAAATACCTGATGTAATGCATTTCAATGCGAATTCCAGTGCTACATACACAACGGCTGGTGTCAAAAGTATTCTGGAGTATAAAGATGTTGGTGATTTGTATGAAATTTTACCCAATTATCTGGACCGGAATAATGTCGAAGTGATCTGGAGAACAACTAACTGGGGTGAACCTCCCGTACATATTAAAAATTATCAGGATGGAAACTTTTTAGCGAAAACATGTAAAGGTGAAGGTTGTAATTATGATGAGATCCTTATAACAGATCTAAAAGAACAGATACTAGCCAGCAAAAAGAACAAAAATCTGATTATCCTGCATACAAGTACAAGTCACGGTCCATCGTACAGCAAAAAATATCCAGTGCAGTTTGAGGTTTTTAAGCCGGTCTGCAATAGCGTTGAGTTGGGGAAATGTTCGCAGACAGAACTTATTAATGCTTATGATAATACAATTGTTTATACCGACTACATTTTATCTAAAATCATTGAGGATTTGAAACAATTGAAAGAGTATAAGAGCGCTATGATCTTTGTATCTGATCATGGTGAATCCTTAGGTGAAAAGAATCTTTACATGCATGGATTACCCATGAGCATGGCCCCAAAAGAACAGTATGAAATTCCCTTTATCGTCTGGACTGACGGATCAAGACAACTTAAACCTAATAATATGTTGACTCAGCATCATGTATTTCACAGTGTGCTAAGTTTTTTAAACATACAAAGTCCTGTATTCGATGAAAAGATGAACATTTTTAAATAATCGGATAGAGCTTAAAAAGATTATCTTAAGAAAATGTAATTGATGAGTCGCTTATCAGGAAACCAATAGTTTGTCTGTTGCAATCTTGCTTAAGACAACAGGTTTGCCTTCCTGAATACGCACTGTCATGTTGCCATCAAATGCTTCTTTACTCAGCACATTTATTTCGGCTGTGAGATGGATATTTTTAGAATTGAGGTATTGTAAAAACTCCTGAGAGGAATCTCCGATTGCCATTAGTCTGACTACAGAGCCGGAAGCAATCTCTGTAAGTGATTTATATTTGGGGCTTACGACTTTTCCATTGATGTCCGGTATGGGAGAGCCGTGCGGATCAAATTTGGGAAATCCCAGTAATTCATCCATTTTATCAAAAAACTTGGTCGATTGTATATGTTCGATCTGTTCCGCAATCTCATGTACTTCTTCCCATCCGAAGCCCATCATTCTGGCAAGGAACATCTCGGTCAGCCTATGTTTACGCAGGATCATGGAAGCCTCTTTTTTACCCGGATCTGTCAGACGAATCGGTTTGTAGCTTTCATAATGTACAAGACCCTTTTCTGCAAATTTCTTGATCATACCATTGACAGTAGGCATCTTCAGATTGAGTCGCTTGCTCAGTTCATTGATACTGACCTCTCCGTGACTATTTTCAAGGGATAACATGGATTTGAGATAATTCTCTTCTGCAGCTGAATACATATCCAAAAATACAAAAAATATAAATATACCGAATATCATCATTGTTAGTTTTTGATAAAATATTTGTTAGTTTACACTAACTTTGTATATTTGCAATAACTAATATTTATGAAAGTGCAAATGAAAACAATTAAAATAAATCTTATGCTTGGCTTATGGAGTGTTGTTCAGCTCTCATTCGGGCAGAGCGGAACTGTAAGGGGTACAGTCAGGGATCAGCAGGGAAATCCAATGGATGCAGCAAGTGTGCGTATTCTCAAACAGGAGGGAGGAACATTAACAGATTCATCAGGAAATTTCCATCTCAAAAATATTCCCTTCGGTAACTGGCAACTGCAGGTTACATCTACCGGATTTAAACCTCAACTGGAAAAACTGACATTGAATAAGGATCATCCTGACGCCGATATTCAATTTGTACTTGGCCAGACAGATGCCACACTGGAAGAAGTCGTCGTGACCGGCACCATGCGCACTGTAAGACGATTGGACAGCCCTGTTCCGGTAGAAGTATTTACTCCGGCTTATTTTAAAAAAAATCCAACGCCCAGTCTTTTTGATGCAGTGGGTATGATTAACGGGGTCAAACCTCAGCTGAACTGTAATGTATGTAATACCGGTGATATCCACATCAATGGTATGGAAGGACCCTATACTATGATTCTGATCGACGGGATGCCTATTGTGAGTGCCTTATCCACTGTCTACGGTCTTAGCGGTATACCGAATAGTCTCGTCGAACGTCTGGAAGTAGTGAAAGGACCAGCTTCTTCTTTATATGGTTCTGAAGCGATGGGCGGTATTATCAATGTCATTACGAAAAATCCTTCGCATGCACCCCGCTTTACGCTGGATCTTTTCGGTACAACCTGGGGAGAGGGAAGCTTTGACGGAGGAACTTCTTTCAGAGCAGGGAAAGCTACTTCAATGCTAGGGGTTAATTATTACAATTTTCAGCAAAAAACAGATCATAATAAGGACAATTTCACAGATATGACCTTACAAAACAGAGTCTCGGTTTTCAACAAATGGAAGTTTGACAGAAAGGATAATAAACTGACCAGCATAGCTGCCCGATATGTCTACGAAGACCGGTGGGGAGGGGAGATGAACTGGAATAAATCCTACAGAGGAAGCAGTGAAGTCTATGGAGAAAGTATATATACCCGTCGGGCAGAAGTAATCGGAGTATATGAGTTGCCTGTGGCGGAGAAGATCACTACACAATTTTCGTACAACTGGCATGATCAGAATTCCTGGTACGGTGATTCTCCCTATATGGCCACACAGAAGGTCGGATTTGTACAGACCTATTGGGATAAAGAGATTATACCTGATCATAACTTTCTGTTAGGTGCTTCTTACCGTTATACCTGGTATGATGATAATACACCAGCTACCGCATCCAAAGACGGAGAGCATAATCAGCCAGCGACTACACCATTGCCGGGGTTATTTATTCAGGATGAGTGGAAAGTCAACGATAAGCATACCGTTTTGCTGGGATACCGCTTTGATCATGATCAGCATCACGGAAGTGTACATTCTCCGCGGATAGCCTACAAACTATCACCGGATAGCAAGCAGACTATACGTGCCAGTTTCGGAACAGGATTCCGAGTGGTCAATCTTTTTACAGAAGATCATGCCGCTCTTACAGGCGCCCGCGATGTGGTAATCGCTGAACAGTTGAATCCGGAACGGTCTTATAACAGTAATCTGAACTATAACCTGCGTGTGGCGGATGAAAACTTTTTTATGGGGCTGGATATTACCGGATTCTACTCTTACTTTACAAACAAAATTACAGGTGATTTTGATACGGATCCGAATAAGATTATTTACCAGAATCTGCGCGGACATGCAATTTCCAATGGTATTTCTGTCAATACAGACCTCAAATTCAATTTTCCTTTAAAAATCATGGCTGGTGTAACGCTGATGGATGTCTATCAACAAAAAAATGAAGCCGGACAAATGCAACGCGTACAGCAATTGCATGCCCCGAAATGGTCCGGTAATTTTATAGGCACTTATTCTCTACCTAAAGGCTACGTTGTAGATCTTACAGCCAACTGGACCGGGCCTATGCGCTTACCGATACAGCCTGATGATTATCGGCCTGAGTATTCGCCGTGGTTTTGTATTGCTAATATTCAGGCAACAAAGCTGCTGAAGAATGGTGTGGAAATCTATGGCGGAATAAAGAATCTGTTCAATTTTGTTCCGAAATATCCGCTGATGCGACCTTTTGATCCGTTTGATAAGACAGTAGATGATCCGGTGAATAATCCATATGGGTATACCTTTGATACAGAATATAACTATGCTTCCATGCAGGGGATACGTGGTTTTCTGGGAATACGTTATAATATATTTAAATAGATATAGATAAATGAATAACGGTTCTCTGTATAAAGTAGTTGTGTGTGCTTATGTGATGCTTTCATTGAGCGTGGAAGCGCAGTTGAAGCCTGTACCTGTTCAGGATATAACGGATAGTGTGCAGATAAATGGAAAACCAGTTGTCGTGTTGATCAGCACTGCGGACTGCGGATATTGCTATATGCAACAAAAACAATTGCAGAACAGTCCGGACATCCTACAGTTAATGACGAAGTTTAATTATGCCACTTTAGATGCCGGAACAAAAGAGAATATACTGTTTAATAAACAGCGTTATCGCTATAAAGCTCAGGAACATGTGCACGAACTGGCAGAATACTTAGGTCGGGATGAGAAGGGACGTTTGTCTTATCCCTGCTGGATTGTATTGAATAATAAATACGATATTATTTTCAGGTATCAGGGTTTATTAGCGCCTTCGGAACTGAATAAAATATTAGAAAAATCTGTAGAAATAAACTAATCGTAATACAATGGAATATGTACTGCACGTGTTGGAAAATGAAAGAAAACAACTTCGAAAAATACTGTACGAAGAAGATCTGATGAGAAGAAATATGAAAAAAGCTACTTTTGCAATGAAAAATATCAGAGATCTGGAGATTGCCATCAAGTTGCTGAAGCATAAATCAAAAAACTGACGGCACTATGAATACGACTATTTGTTTGAAAATAGAGGCCGAATGGCAGCATTTGACCGGATATGCCAATACAAATTTCCAGAGCGGAGCGTTTAAAGAGGCATTAAGGAGTTATCAGTTGGCACTCGATAAAGCAGTACAATTGACGAATGAAGAGAAATCATGTAGTTTTGCTGAAATTCCATATATTCAGATCTATATTATTTCCATTAACAATCTGGTGCACACATATGAAGAGCTGGGAGAGTATCTGAAGTGTAAGGAATTGCTGAAGCGTGTAGTGGATTACCTGCTCTATATCAGGCAAAATGAAACAACTGATCAGCTCGTCGCGGGACTGGAGTTAAGACGGGCACAGGGATATTATCATATGGTGATGAAGCGGTTGGATCAGCTATAAAAAAAGAAATAAAAAAATATAAGTCATACAATGGACGAATTAGTAAGTTATTTATCCGGTATAGATCCGGTATTGGCGGCTTTGTACGCCGGATTGTTCACCTGGGGAGTCACAGCCGCAGGAGCCGCACTGGTATATCTTTTTAAAGATGTCAACAAGAAGTTGCTCAATGGTATGCTGGGATTTACAGGCGGAGTAATGGTGGCCGCAAGTTTCTGGAGCCTGCTCAGCCCGGCTATAGAGATGAGCGAAGGGAGCGGATTTTCTAAAGTCGCTCCGGCAGCGATAGGTTTTGTATTGGGAGCATTATTTATATTCGGACTGGACAAGCTGATGCCTCATTTACACATTAACTTTAAGCAATCTGAAGGACCCAAGTCCTCTCTTCAGCGTACCACTTTGCTGACAATCGCTATCGCATTGCACAATATTCCGGAAGGATTAGCCGTGGGTGTGCTTTTCGGAGGAGTAGCTGCAGGCGTACCTGAAGCCAGTATAGGCGGAGCTGTGTTATTGGCTATGGGGATTGGTTTGCAGAATTTTCCGGAAGGAATAGCCGTCTCTATGCCACTGAGAAGAATGGGACTGTCCCGTTGGAAAAGTTTTACATACGGACAGCTGTCGGCCATTGTTGAGCCTGTATTTGCGGTATTGGGCGCTATGGCTGTAGGTTTTTTTATGCCTGTACTGCCCTATGCACTGTCATTCGCAGCAGGAGCTATGATCTTTGTCGTGATCGAGGAAGTGATACCGGAGACACAGCAGGAGCAACATTCGGATATTCCGATACTGGGATTCGTCATCGGATTTGTGATTATGATGATGCTGGATGTAGCGCTTTCCTGATGATTATATGTTGCTTATTTACAGTTGTTTACTAAGACGTCATCCGCTGTGAATATGGGGTGTTGTTTTGTCCGTTTTTTCAGAGGGTATTTGTTTCTGTAAACGTTCCTTTTGCAAGACGTATATGTGCCAGATGATGTTCAGCGTGCCAGGCATATATGCCAATATTGGTTTTTAATGAAATCAGCGCATTGGATTCCGGATGTCTGAATTGTTTTTCCAATTCTTCAGGTGCCATATTCTTTATCAGGACTGTCCATCTTTCATGAAGTCCTTCCAGAATCCTGACGGAGCACATAATATCCACTTTGCCTGAATCCGGCAATTCGGCCCACAGGTCTTCCGCATAAGGCTTGATAGTGGGTGTATCTTCTGTTAGTGCCAGTTTAAATCTGATCAGACTATTCATATGACTATCTGCACAATGATGCACCAATTGTCTTATT
Organism: Sphingobacterium spiritivorum ATCC 33861; assembly: GCF_000143765.1. Lineage (GTDB taxonomy): Bacteria > Bacteroidota > Bacteroidia > Sphingobacteriales > Sphingobacteriaceae > Sphingobacterium > Sphingobacterium spiritivorum. The sequence goes on from NZ_GL379770.1 coordinate 1,393,910, forward strand.
GTCCAGCCCCCGGGCCGGTAGCTTTGCTCCAGTTCCTGTTCCGACAAATCAACGACTTCTTCCTTTAATTTTTGAGGAAAGGATTCCAATATTTTTAGCCAGCCATCTATAATTTGCCGGTTTATATCTAAAGGCGGGACAAACTTCCCGATCGGATAGCGGAGTTTATCCATATGATGCTGCATATGTCATTAATATCTTATTTCTGTTCATAAATCAGTTGTACAACACCAGATTTGAATGTATTGGTCCGGATAAGATTCAGTTGTACACGATCTTTTAAATTTTCAAACAAAGGCTTGCCGCTTCCCAGTGCCACCGGATGTACAGAAATCCTATAGATATCGATCAGTCCCAGTTGTATAAACGACCGTATCAGGCTGGCTCCGCCATACAGCCAGATATCTTTTCCACCCTGCGCTTTGATCTCAGAGACCCTTTGTGCAACATCGGAAGGAATAAAAGTAGCATGCTCATCCGCTCTGGTCTGGCTGCTGAACACAAACTTTTGTTTGCTATGGATATCATTCCATAACTGCTTTTCTACAGGATCTGCACTTGTTTCCGGTTGATAATTGCCCCATGCATCATAACTGACACGACCATAAAATATGGTATCTATACCAGACATAAATCCGGCAAAGTCCATGTCTTCATCCATTATGCACCAATCGACTTCTCCGTTGGGACCTTCAATAAATCCGTCCAATGTAACTGCCAGATCTAAAATTATTTTCTTCATATTCATTAGCACGCTTAACATCCCATCGGGACACTTATATAAATGAGCTTGGTGACAGGTTTGCCGTTATCTTTGCGTTGTCCGCTTATACGCAATTGATATTGGCTGATCCCTACAGCACTCGGATACTCATTCGGAGATTTTATATTTTCAATCAATGCATACCAATCCTTGCCGCAATATTCTTTTGCAGCCCGTTTCAGATCTTCTATAGCTACATCCGGAAATTTTGTATAATCTGCTTCCGTATAGCTGTCACATATAAACTGTCCTTCTTCATTTTGCTTTAATGGCTTCCATTCGGAATAGAAATGTTTCCATTCCGTCAGGTCACAGTGAGGCCCCTCATTCATAATCGTGATACTCGTTTCATACCGCTGTTCAATTTTGATTCCTTTGAGTTGATTATCCGATATGCTGATAAGCTGCCCCTCTATTGTTTCACCCATTTCAGCTCCGATTTGCAAAGAATCCGTGTTTCGGATAGCTGTTGTAGCATCTTCTTCGTAGACGACCAGCCGGTTGACCGTAAGGGAGAATTCGCTGAACCGGATCCTGGTTGCTGTATCCGGGATGAGCTCTGCAGCAGGCTTTACTGTAGGACTGTCTGCGCTGTCCCTGATCATGCTGTGCTGCTGCGTTGTTTCCGTTTTGCCCGTTGAAGAGGGACTACAGGAACAGAGTATGTGGAGTACCGACAAGACAAGAATAGAAGGAAGTATGTTCATAATACTCATTTGGTATAAATATAACATTAATGCTTTGGTTTGGATGTGACAAAAATGAATTTCCCCAGTATGCAGTTCTTGGCGGAAATTTTAATAAATCTTTTTTGATGTCTCAACCTGATTTTCAACACCTGCTGTATTTCCTTTTGCGGATAGGGGGAATGTTGCAGGTATTGTGCTATTGCTGTGCACTAAATCGTTTTCGTGAACTGCGCAATCGGTTGTGCATTGGTTAGCTCTGTTGCTATGCCTACATTTACGTTGAATAAACTGTGAATATATTATAAACAAATTATCAAATTTTTATGAAAAGTAGGTTGCTATCAGAGCGGTACCAGCACAGGCTTTACTGGAAGCTTTTAATGTTGAGCCCGACACTCATTTTCGCCCTCCCGAATCAGTCCTTTGCGTCGAAGGTAAAGACTGAAACTAATTTTTATTCCGTAGCATCTCAATCTACTCTTTCCGGAACAGTAAAAGATGAAGGTGGTAATCCCTTATCAGGTGTGACGGTGACAGAGAAGGGGACGCAAAATTCTGCCTCGACAAATAATGAGGGTAAATTTGAGTTAAAGGTTACATCCGGTAGTGCGATACTGGTCTTCACCTTTATCGGATACGAGACTATAGAACTACCTGCTTCGGCAGTAGCTTCTGTAGTCATGAAATCAGCTAATGAAGCATTGGAAGAAGTCGTAATCGTGGGATACGGTGCGCAGAAGAAATCTGATCTAACAGGTAGTATTGCCACGGTATCTTCCAAATCATTAGAAAATATCAATTCACCTAATATCGTGGACAAACTGCAGGGTAAAGTATCCGGATTGAATATCAATACCGGTAATGCACGTCCCGGTACGACAGCATCGCTTTCTATCCGTGGTGAAAATTCGATTTCGGCATCAAATGATCCGTTGATTATATTAGACGGAATTCCTTTCAGTGGTTCACTGGGAGATATTGCTTCCAATACTATCGAAAACATATCGGTATTGAAAGACGCTTCTTCTACTGCCATATACGGATCCCGTGCCGCAAACGGGGTTATCCTGATTACGTCTAAAAAAGGTATGGCCGGTAAACCGCGCATGAGCTACAACGGATATTTCGGTGTACAAAATGTAGAGCGCAGACTTGATCTGATGAACGGAGCTGAATACATTCAGTTTATGCGTGATTATCAGATTTCGAAAGGTAAAACAGGGGATCAGTTGAATCCTGAAAACTATCTGTTTGCCAATGTATTGCAGCAATACAGAAAAGGAGAAGAAGTGGATTGGCAGAATGTGATCTTTAATGATAATGCTGCGGTTCACGAACATCAGTTGAGTTTCTCCGGAGGCAGTGATAAGTCAGACTATTATGCGTCAGTTGCTTATCTGAATCAGGACGGATTGGTAAAGAACACACCGTTTGAGCGATTTAATCTTAACCTTAACCTGAATCAGCACCTGACATCATGGTTGAAACTGGGACTTGCAGTACAGGCTTCACAGGGTAAACGTAACGGTGTACAGCCTTCTATCGATAATGCCGTAAAAATGAGTCCTTACGGAATCAACAGAGATGAGAATGGCAATATCGTGACCTATCCGATGTATGCGCAAACGTTGTATCCGCATCCTTTTGCAGACGAAAACGGTATTAATGATGACATCAAAAGAACTGTATATGCCAATACCTTTCTGGATATCAGACTGCCGGTCAAAGGTCTGAGTTTCAAAACTACTTTCGGAACCAATTATCAAAATCTGGAACAATCCTACTACTATGGCTCTAATACACTGAACGGCATGGGAGTAAGAGGTAAAGGTGAAATCTATAACAACAATAAGTATGACTGGACCTGGGAAAATCTCCTGACTTATGACCGGTCTTTTGGAGATCATAAACTGAATATCGTAGGATTATATTCTGCATCAGAGTCTCAGGAAAAATGGTCCCGTCTGTATGGGGAAGATTTTGTAGCAGATGTAGGTTATAACAATCTGGGATCAGCTGCCAAAAACCAGAAGATAACTTCTGGTCTGACTAATACAGCACTTATATCGTATATGGGAAGGATCAATTATGGCTATAAAGAGCGTTATCTATTGACATTGACAGGCCGTTCGGATGGTTATTCTGCATTTTCTAAAAATGATAAATATGCGTTTTTCCCGTCTGTAGCAGGTGCCTGGGTAATCTCCAAAGAAGATTTCTTTACCTCAGAACTGATCAATACCTTAAAACTGAGAGCTTCCTACGGTAAAAACGGTAATCAGGCTGTAAGTCCTTACCAAACATACAATCGCTTATCCAAAATAGATTATCTGTTTGGTGATGGAGCTACTGTATCAAATGGACTTATTATGAATTACAACGGAAGAGGAAGTACAAACCTGAAATGGGAGACGACCAACTCTTTAAATGTAGGTGTGGATTTTGGTGTCTGGAATGATCGTATCAGTGGTAATATAGACTTCTACAAGGCTAAGACTTCAGATTTGCTGATGAGTCGTCAGGTACCCGTCATGAATGGATACAATACCATTATGAGTAATATCGGACAGACTGAAAATGTGGGTATAGAGGTAGGTCTGAATACTAAAAACATTGTAAAAGATGATTTTACATGGTCATCCAGTATTAATTTTGCCTATAACAAAAATAAGATTGTAGAGTTACGAGGCGATGGTAAAGATGATCTGACGAATGCGTGGCTGATCGGTCAGCCTATTCGTGTATTCTACGATTATAAAGTGATAGGGGTATGGCAGAAAGAAGATGATATTGCGAATTCACATCAGCCGGCTGCAAAACCGGGAGATGCGAAACTGGCGGATATCAACGGCGATGGTAAGATCACAGCTGCTGACCGTACGGTAATGGGTAATAAAGTACCGGTATACACACTGGGCTTTGGAAATGAATTTACGTATAAAAAATTCTCTCTTTCCGTATTTATGAACGGTGCATTTGATGTAACGAAAGAAGACAATTTCAAAAATATCGAGCGTTTCCTGCCTAATAACGGGGCTAACTACCTGGCAGATATGGCGTACTGGACTCCTGAGCGTCCGAGTAATGATATTCCTTCTCCGGGATACACACCGGTGAATAACCACAGCTACTATCTGAATGCTTCATACTGGAGAATCCGTGATGTATCCTTAGGATATACCTTTAGCGGTGAGCGTTTGGAGAGACTTAATATCGGATCGATAAGAGCATTTATCAATGGACGCAATCTGTATACCTTCACCAATGTGAAAGGATTCAATCCGGAAGCATTAAATGTGAGCACCGTTACAGGAAATCCGACCAATACCAATATCCTGTCTCCATATCCATCTGCGAGAACTTTCTCACTGGGTGTCAATGTACAATTTTAACGGTTTAGATCATGAAAGCAATTAAGAATATAACATATTTACTATTAGCTACAGCAACACTTTCAGGTTGTAGTAAAGATTTTTTGGATGAAGATACGAGCGGGTTTCAGGCTCCTGACAATACATATACCACCACAAATGGTTTTGAAACCGGTCTGACGGGTTTATATGCTTTTGCCAGACTGGAGTTTCAGACCTGGACTAATGATTTCTTTACCCAGGGTGCTACACCTCAGGAATCCCTGCAGGTAGGTACAGATATTGTCGCTATTAAGACGACAGGTACAGACGCTACCCTGGCTCCGTTTTCCAACTATACCCTCAATCCGGCTTCCAGTTATGTACGTAATTACTGGAGATTCAGCTACGGACTGATCGGAAATTCTAATCTGATCCTGTCTGCACTGGACAACCCGGATATCAAATGGACAGATCCGGTCAATGATCCGAAGAGAGTGCGTGCTACTGCAGATTTCTTCAGAGCTTACGGATACCGTTATCTGGTAAGTCTGTACGGAGACGTGCCATGGGTGGATAAAGTATCAGAAACACCGAGAACAGATTTTACAAGAACTCCGAAAGCGGAGGTACTGCAGCACATGATTACGGATCTGCGCTATGCATCTGAAAATCTTCCGGACAATCCGAATACAGTCGCAGACGGTAAACTGACGAAATGGGCAGCTCTTCATTACCTTGCTGAAGCATATTTATGGGCAAATAAACCGGACTCTGCTATTATTGCGGCCAATGCCGTTATCAACTCAGGTTACTTTAAACTGAATGATCAACGATTCGGAGTAGAAAAAGATAATGCCGGAGATTATTTTCATGATATGTTTATCGAAAAAAATCAAAACCGTAAATCAGGAAATCAGGAAACCATCTGGGCTATGCAGTTAGAATACAATAGCCAGGGAGGTGGAGATCTGTATACAGACTGGAGCAAACGTGCCTGGGTACCGTTTTACTCGCAACAGACAGGTTTTGTATTAGCTGATTCATTAGGCGGTCGTGGTCTGGGACATATTCGTCCGTTTGACTGGTGGCTGAATGGTTATGAAGCGCAGGATGTTCGTAATTCTAAGTATAATATCAAAAGAGACTGGTATCACAACGATCCGAAAAGCCCGTTGTTTGGTACTAAACTCAATATTACACAAGAAATCAAAGAATCAGGTAACGTCTTTGCCACAACAACCAAGTTCTTCTATGGAAAGACTGCAGAGAATCCGGCATTTGAAGGTAATATGAAAGACCGTGTAAAAGTGCGCCTTGCAGAGACATACCTTTTACTGGCTGAAGCGTATCTGCAGAAGAGTAATCCGGGATTAGCTGCTGATGCCATCAATGTGGTCAGAGCAAGAGCAAAAGCTACACCGGCCTCCGCTGCACAGGTTAACATAGACTACCTTCTGGATGAAAGAGCAAGAGAACTGTTAGGTGAAGAAATGAGAAGAATTACACTTTCCAGATTTGGAAGAGAAGTCTTTTTGAGAAGAGTGAAAGAATTAAATACACAGTCAAAAGCAGCAATTAAAGAAGGAAATGAGCTATGGCCAATTCCTCAGGAAGTAATTGATGCGAACTCTGATGCTGTCTTTCCTCAGAATCAAGGCTATAATTAATAGAACAAACCGTACACAATACAGGAGTCCGTTAGTAAGTACTAACGGGCTCTTTTTTTTGTTTACAGGGCCGGCTGTAGGAAACAGGGGGCATAAGAATCAGATATATCCGAAAGTCTGATCCGCAGATATTCCATTTATAATTTGATCACTCCGCATCTTCTATGTATTCAAGAATGTCTGCAGGCTGGCAATTGAGTGCTTTGCAGATGGCCTCTAATGTGCTGAAACGTATGGCTTTGGCTTTTCCTGTTTTGAGAATGGAAAGGTTAGAAAGCGTTAATTCTACTTTATCTGAAAGCTCGTTGAGCGACATTTTCCGCTTGGCCATCATAACATCTAAGTTTACAATGATCGGCATAGTTATATCGTAAGATCGTTTTCGGTTTGTAAATCAACTCCTTTTTTAAAAATCGTCCCGATAATATAGACTACAGCTCCCATCAGAATAAAGGCTTCGCCATCCGTCCAGAATTGATTTAAGTTGCCGGCAATACTATCATGCTGCACTAATCTTTTGGTGATTTGTCCGCCAATGTAGATCACTAGTCCTGTGGAAAGCGTATAATAACTAATCAATAGAATCTGGCGGGAAACTAAACTGTTGAATGGTTTTGTTAAATCTATCTTATGCATGAGTTCCAGGAGTATATAAAACAGACTTGTCTTTAAGTAACAAATAGTTAAAATAAAGCCGTAGATTCCATAGAAACCGAATTTATTCTCTTTATACATCATCGTTAAGTCCAGCTTTTGATAAAGTTTGGGGACAAATTCGGGCTTGAAAATGCTGAAAAGAAAATTTACAAATAAGCCTATCATTTCAATGAACAAGCCGATAAAAATTATCCATGTAACAATGTACAAGGCTTTAAATACGAAGTTGTTTGCTTTTGACATAACCTTTAAGTTTATAATAATAGGATAAATGTAATAAATAATTATTGATAAACAATAAATTTTGATTTTAATTCAGTAAAATTTTATTTTTTATTGTTTGCCTTTTTAATATAGTAACCGCCTTCAAAACATTTAAAATATTTCCTAATTTCGTTGTATGATTACATTTCCTAATGCGAAGATCAATATAGGTTTGCACATCGTAGAAAAACGTGCTGATGGGTATCATAATCTGGAAACCGTATTTTACCCTTTGCCCGTATATGATGTTCTGGAGTTTGTGGAAGCAAAAGAGAAAACAGCATTGCATGCTTCAGGAATTCATATCCCGGAAGGAGGTACAAATCTTTGTCTGAAAGCACTGGATCTTCTGAAGGAGAATTTTCAACTTCCGGAGCTTGATATTTATTTACATAAGCATATTCCGATCGGAGCCGGATTGGGTGGTGGATCTGCAGATGCTGCTTTTTTCCTCAAATCTGTAAATGATAGCTTTCAACTAAAGTTAACAACGGAACAGTTGTGTGCGTATGCAGCCAGGTTAGGGGCAGACTGTCCGTTTTTTATCGAAAACAAGCCCGTCTACGCTTATGATACCGGGACTTCCTTTGAACCGGTAGAACTGGATCTGAGTTCGTATTATATCGTCATGATAAAGCCTGATATCCATATTTCCACTGCTGAGGCTTATGCTAATGTTTCTCCGCAGGTATCCGATATCAATCTCAAAGAAGCGGTACGACTTCCGGTGCAGGAATGGAAATTTTTGATCGGAAACGATTTTGAAGACGGTCTGTTTGAAAGATACCCGTTAATAAAATCCCTGAAAGAAGCGTGTTATGAGTCGGGAGCAATCTATGCCTCTATGTCCGGTTCAGGGTCAGCGGTATATGCAATTTTCAAAGAGAAGGTTAATGTAGATCATCTGCAGCAATTCGGAAAGGTGTATTACCCGACCATATTGTAATATCAACGCTTGAAATTAAAATTTCTGCTGCAAAGATATTTATATAAACTTCATCAGGATAAGGGTTTTATCGTCCAGGAGCTGCAGACGTAAATAATAAAGTCTGCAGCTCCTGTAAGAATTGATTTTTTTATTGTCTTATTTTTCTGAATTTCAGAGTGTTATTACTTATATTGTTCAGCAAGCATTACTTTTTCCTGTTTAATATTGTTTTTAAAATCTAAGGTTGTCATACCCAGTTTTTGTCGATGATAGTAGAAGTAAAAGTCAAAAGAACCTCCTACAATTCCCTTGCCAGGTATATAGATAAACCGATCAATTCCCTGTTCCCAATTTATATTATCACTGATTTCATTCCAGGGTTGAAAAGTCCAAAACTGGTATGCATCTCTTCCTTTAATATGTGATTTCTTTGATAGATAAAAACGTTCAATATTATTATTAATTAAATGTTTAGGATTTGAACGTGGGCCAATTGGCAGGTCAGTATAATTATAAAAGTTTTTGTATACATTTTGCATATCTTTTACTGTAATTAATGCCTGATTAATGTCAATCACACTTTTGGGGATATTAAACTCATTAGGAAAATCTGTAATATAAAATATCTGTAGAGTTCCAATTGCAGATTTAAAATACTTATCTCCTTTTTTTAGAATAATACCATAGTTTTCAGGTGTTTTTAGTCGATTTTCATAATAAAGAAATCTCCCTCCAATTGTTAAAAGTTTGTCAAAACTTAGTAAATTAAAGTGGTCTGGGAATTTGTCAAATGAAACCCATTGTTCACTTGAATTTAATGTAGGAAAGACGGTAAATAAGAATACGTAGTTAGTTCTGTTTCTTATAAGCTCAGGATTTTCTTTGGAGTCTTCTATATACTTCGGTATTACATTAAATAGATAGACAGAATCATTAGTTCCATAGAGATCATGAGTAGATAAAGAAAAACGGCTTACGGAGTACTCTTCTGCTACTGAATCAAGGTCTATTAAAAAGTTGGTCTGTTGAGCCAGTGCCGTAACGGAGAATAAACTTATAAAGATACTAATCAGGACATTTTTGACTACTACTGTTTTGTGTTGCATTTTTTTACTCCTTAAAAATACTTTTATGTAAGAATACTCAGATTTTATAGGAAGAAAAATTAGAGTATTCTTACCATATTTACTGATTAATCGTAGTGAACTCGTCCCACATAATTTTTAATATAAACTTCCGGATATATATTAATATTTCCCTCTAATTCTTCTCCGGAAAAATGTAAAAGATTTAACCGGTCGTTTGGAAGAATAACAGATTTGCAGCCGTTAATATATTGTATGTCAATATGTATAGGGATGAGTACAGATTCGTTATTGGTATCAATTTTAACGATGTCCTTATATACACTTTTAAAATCTAATTTGTCTTTTATTCTAAATATTTCATTTACAAATTGTGGAAATGCACTATCTGAAAATTTAATATGATCTATATCTCCATTATTTTTAAACTGGACAAACATCATTGTAAAAATAGGGATGCAACGTTTAGCTAACTGGTTGGGATATTTGAAATTTGTGTTAAGACTGTTATAAAAACTGTCGAATCCCTCATGTTTCGTAATATTTTGAGCAGATGTATTAGTATATATAAATATCATTACTGTTGTAATGATACTTTTTATGTTAAAAATTAAAATGTGTTTCATGCAAGTAATTTAAACTGTTTAGAAAGAATTTGCAGGATCAATCAGATATAAGGTTTTGTATAGATAATAATTGCCTGAAATTGGCTGTCCTTGAAAAAGATAAAGCTTTTTTAGTGATTCTTCATTCACAATTGATAAACACCCGTTATCACCTTTCTGGTCTGCATCAATCTGTATAGGTATCAAAATATTTCTGTTTTCCTTATTGTTATTACTTACGGCTTTATATATACTTTTAAAATCTAGCTTATCTTTTATTCTGAGCATTTCGTTCACAAATGGAGGGAGAGCACTATCCGAAAATTTTATGGCTGTTACATTGCCATCAGTTGAAAAATGAATAAACATAAGTGTCAATGTGGGGATACATTTGTTATCCAGTTCTGACGGATATTTGAAATTTAGAACAAAGCTCCGTTTAAATTCTGCAAAATTTGAATCTTTATTCTGTTGTTGGGCATAGCTTCCTTCTAAAAATAGGAGAATAGCAAATAATGATAGAATAATTCCTTTCATAAACTCAACGGTTACTATATTAATAGTTGGGTATCCCAACAAAATTTTTGAAATAAATTCCCGGATACATAAAATAATTACCCGTTAATCTTTCTCCTGAAAACTTAAATAAATCTACTATGTCCTGCGGTATGATAGTAGATTTGCATCCTCCTATCTGTTCAATATCAATATGTATAGGAATTAATACAACATCATTATTTCTGTTTCTATCAACCAGATCATTATAAATGCTTTTAAAGTTCAAATTATTTTTTATTCTAATAACTTCACTTACAAATTGTGGAAATGCACTATCTGAAAATTGTATTGAATCTATATTTCCTTTTTTTCCAAACTTGATCATCATTATGGTATATACTGGAATACACCTCTTGGACAACTGTTGAGGATATTTAAAATAGGTGTTAAAGCTCTTGTAAAATGCTTCGTAACCTTTGTAATCATTATTTTTTTGAGCTGAAACAAAAGTGTTTAAAAAAGTAAGTGTAAAGAATAGTAAGATTATATTTTTCATAAAGAATAGAGTTGTTGAAATAAATACTTTTGTTTTCCTTAGTTTAATACAACTGCATTGATAATATAAAGACTAGAGTATAAGTAATAATTTCCTGATATAGGCTTTCCTGAGAAATTATAGAGATTTTTAAGATCCGAAGCTATGATATTAGATTCACATCCTAAAGGACCGGTTTTTTCAGATTCTATAAATATGGGAATAACAACTACTTTATTCTCTTGATTTATATTAATAATATCATTAAATACACTTTTAAAGTCTATTTTATCTTTTACTTTAAAAAACTCATTCTTAAATTGGTCAAGTACACTATCTGAAAACTCAATTAAGTCAACACTTCCATCACTACGAAATGTAACCATCATCAAAGTTACAGTTGAAATACATCTATCTTCTAATTGAAAAGGATATTTAAAATTTTTAGAAAAACTGCGATTAAACTCAGCAAAACCAGGATTAGGGTCCTTTTGTTGAGAAACTGCATAATCTATTAGAAGGGTCATTGCAAGTAAGAATATGATTGCTTTTTTCATTTTTTTTCTTTATAATATTGCTATTTCTTACAATTAGTGCTAAGCCAAAAAATAGGTCTATTTCTTGACAGGATCGGCCTATTAATGATGTTAAGATATATGATGAAACGCTATTACTTATATTGTTCAGCAAGCATTACTTTTTCCTGTTTAATATTGTTTTTAAAATCTAAGGTTGTCATACCCAGTTTTTGTCGATGATAGTAGAAGTAAAAGTCAAAAGAACCTCCTACAATTCCCTTGTCAGGTATATAGATAAACCGATCAATTCCCTGCTCCCAACTTTCTCCGTGACTTACTCCATATCTGGGCTTGAAGGTCCAAAACTGATACGCATCCATATTCTTAATCCTAAATTTCCTTGACAGATAAAAACGCTCTAATCCCATATTATCAAAGTCTTCTGGGTAAACATTTGGAATTATCGGTAAATCTCTCCCTTTATAATTTGTTTCATATATTTTCTCCATATCTTTTATCGATATTGGTTGTTGATTAATATTAATTACGTTTGCAGGAACATTAAAAGCACTTGGATAATTATTCAGATAAAATGTCTGCATATAAGATATGTTTGATTTGTAATATTTCTGGCCTTTCTTTATAAGTATTCCATACCGATCAGGCATTTTTGGCTCATTTTTTAATTCAATATTTGATGGTCCATCTGCTAAAAGCTGATTAAAACTTAGAATATTAATATTATGAGGGAATTTTTCATATGTTGTCCATTGTTCATCCGAATTTAATGTTGGGAAGACAGCAAACAAGAAGAGATATTTTATTCTATCCTTTGCAAATTCAGGATTCTCTCTGGGATTTTCTATATATTTTGGCATTATATTAAAAAGATAGACAGAATCATTAGTGCCATAAATGTCACGAGTAGATAAAGAAAAACGGCTTACGGAGTACTCTTCTGCTATTGAATCAAGGTCTATTAAAAAGTTGGTCTGTTGAGCCAGTGCTGTAACGGAGAATAAACTTATAAAGATACTAATCAGGACATTTTTGACCACTTCTGTTTTGTGTTGCATTTTTCTCATTTTGATTAATTTGTAATTCTGTATTATTTATTTCCACTATTCCTATATTCCTAGTTTTGCCAAAGCTTCAGCTTTTTCTGGAGGGAAGCTCGGATTAAAGCTCAAAATTGCCTGTTTAATTGTATACATAATATTAATCATATCAGAATGATTTTGAACTGCTTTATACTTTGTAACTCCCGCTACATTATAAGGATGAATAGTGGGATAACGAAGACCAAAATTTTGCGGATCAGCTTTTTCTTCTGCAAAAAAGAAAGCGTGAATCATTTCGTGGTACATAGTGGCTAGAATATATTCCTGTGTTGCATTCCTTAATAATGTAGAGTCCAAACTTACAGTATATTGCTGTTGCGTAGCTCTTCGGTTTCCAATGTAAGCTTTTCCATCTATGTTAGGATTTTTAAAATCGTATGCATTGAAATTGACATTATATTTATCACCGTCAAATAGTTGATTCATTCTTGCTGCAATATCGGTTTTCAAATTTGGCAGAAGCTTTAATATATTTTTTGCACATGGATAATCATCTAAGTCGTCTGTGACTTTATCTTCTTCCTTTTGTTCGCCTGTATCAACACCACCGCCTATTGGTGGATTTGTCGGGTAATAGTCACCCGGATTGGGTGGTGGATCATCATAAATTCCACCGTCTCCGTCATCAATTTCATCCGTATCTGTACAGGAGATCTGATTGAGCTGTCCGTTCACATAAGCATATACACATTTCTTTCCTGCTGCCATTTTGACTAAAGAGCCCATATTCCTATTATACTTTTCAATAGCAGTTACATGCTTCTGATCCAAATTTCTAATATTTTCACCCTTACTAAAGGTAGCTATTTTTGTGCTGTTTGACAGAATAGATGAAGAGATAATCGTTCCTGAAAAGGCTTTCTTTGTTTCTACAGGAATAAAAGTCAGCAGCAAATATCTCCATTCTTTGCTACTGTTTTTGAATGCTTTGATCCATACCTGATCCTGTAGTGAAATCACGGTGTCCCCGAGTGGATATGAAAGCTCATCCAATACATTTACCTTGATGTAAGCCGTATCCGTACTTTTCCATATAATCCTGCTCCATTTAATAGAAGTTCTAAAGTTTGGATTCAGAAAGTAGATATCCTTTTCATTGTATCCGGTTTTTTGTTCAAAATCCAGTTTAAGAGATTGTGAGTTTTCTGTTTGAGGATTTAATTCCAGTTGCTGATCTTGTCTACACCCATACAGACAGGCCAGGAAACTAAAAATGAGTACTAATTTAGTTTTCATAATTAAACAGGTTTTTAATAGTTATCATCAAATGTATCTTTATTAAATTGAAATAAAAAAAATATCGACAAATATCTTATAACCTCAGGTTATAATTATGAAATTTTTCCTGAAAATGAGGGTGATACGATGAAAGAGTTCTTTATAGCTTTTAAATGGAATACGAATAGCTGATAATGCCTATTTAGGAGTAAAAATATTTGTAAACTACGAAATTCAATAGAAGTTGGTATTATCAACTTATACAATGGCATATTCTTGCCAACTAAGAAAGTGTATGATATTGAACGCCGTTTTTCTCTCCTTTTAAGGAGAGTTCCCGATAAAATAGGATAGAGGTTGAAAAATGAATTATAGAATATTCATACAAGGTACGGGCATTACGCTCATACCATATAACATGCTTTTGATTAAGCCTGTTTCTTCAATGTCTTTTCGCCAAGCACCCAGCTTGCTTTTTTAGGAGGCTGTAATTTCAGGATACGACTTTCTTCTGCATGTCTTCTGATATGACCTATAGCCTCATCGATATCGTCCGTAAATAAGATTAATTCCTGATCATCCGGACTGATTGTGCCTGCTTCTGCCATTATAGCAATGTGTTCCTGAATATGCCGGTGATATTCCAGTCCCATAATTACGATGGGGAACTTTTTTATTTTACCCGTTTGGATCAGGGTAATAGTTTCAAAAAGTTCATCCAGAGTGCCAAATCCTCCCGGTAGTGTGATAATACCAAATGAATATTTGCGAAGAAGCTCTTTGCGGACAAAAAAATATTCAATATTGATATACTTATCCAGGTAAGGATTGGGATGTTGCTCGTGCGGAAGTACAATATTGCAACCTACAGAAGGTCCTCCCGCATCTCTTGCTCCCCGGTTGGCGGCCTCCATTATTCCGGGCCCGCCACCTGTCATAATCGTAAAACCCAGTCTGGAAACCTCTGCAGATACCTTTCTTGCTAAAGCATAATAGGGATGATCTTCCTTGAACCGGGCAGATCCGAATACAGTAATGCAAGGCCCGATAAAATGAAGGGCACGGAATCCTTTAATAAACTGATACACAACTCCGCCTACATATTTAAGTTCCCGCCACCTGCTGCGGGCTCCTTCCATAAACTTCTGTTCTTCTTTTAAAAATATATTCTTCATATACGGCATTAATGCTCAGTTTCTACTGGACTGTTCACAAGTTCGTTTGCTTCTTTCAGGATTTTTTGAGCTTTGTCAGGATTTACATGTATACTTTGCAGAATACTGGGATTATCAAGTAATTCTTTTACCAGTATACATTGATTTTTGAGTAACATCCCTTTTTCAGTATCGCTCAGACAGGTTAGGCAGGTCACCGGATAGAGTCCGTTGTCATCTACACGGACTTTGATGCTGCTGTTTTTAGGATAATTCCATGAAAGCAGATTCATCTTGTAGTATTCTCCGAAATCCGTAGAATCTGATGTAAAATACGCATTTGTGACAAGCCATCCTTCAGTAAAAGTATATTCACCGCCAAAGAAATTAAAAGGAAGATTACTGATATCTTTGACCCTTGACATAAAATACATAGGCGTAGTCACCGAAATTTTGGCTTCGATATCATTTCTGAATTTGCATTCTACAGCCAGCATTTTGTCGCCCTTGAGTGCTACTACATCTATTTCGTGTGACACCGCATGTCCCTGTACGGTCTGACCGTTAATACTTTTGTATCCTTCATCTGCAAAGAGACGGGCGATCCATTTTTCAAAATAAAAACCTTCAGGACCTAATTCACGCAATGCTTTTTTGAGACTATATCGTGCAGCATAAGAATCTCTTTGATTTTTGAGCAGATCAAAAGCAAGCTTATACAATTCTTTAGTTGATATGCCGTCATAAAGATTTTGCTGTATGGATTGAAATACCTTTTCTACATCCTGGTCACTTGCACCTGATCTGGAAAGAGACTGTTTCAGACTATTTGGTTCGAAGGGAACTAACTCTCCCGAATGTTTTTTTACCTGCATAAATTGTTCTGTTGTATACTGATCGCCAGGATCATTAAAGTCCTGAGCGATATGGTTTGAAAAATTTAACTAAATTTTAGGATTCTCCTCAAAACATAAAATAGGACTATTTGTTATAAAGTTATAATAAAGGAGCAAATTATGAGCAATATATTGAATTTAGCTTTAGAAAAAGTCAAGGATAAATTAGACACAGGTTGTGTTGATGGAAATGTCGGCAATTCAGAGCGTGTACTGTCTGTGGTAGCAGGAGGGTTTATTCTTGGCATCGGTATTCGTAATATTTTCAAAAGTCCGTTGACCGGATTTTCTACATTAACTTTGGGCGGTGCTCTGGTTTGGAGAGGGGTAACAGGTAAATGCGTAGTGAAAGATACGATAGCGAAAGCTACAGGTGAACAGGATGTCACTGTAATCGAGCATCGTTATTTTGTAAAATAATACCGACAGGATCCGAAGTGCGATCCGAAAGCATGATAGACAACAAAGCCATTGCAGATCTGCAATGGCTTTGTTATTATACTATAAAATAACATCACTTATTTTATATCTAAAGAATTGCTTCTGAAGTTCTTTTGTCGGATTCTACATCCTGTATGCGAAGACTTTCTTTTGGGGTGATAACAGATTTTCTTCTAAAACCTTTGTTGCGTATAGCCACTACCGTCGTATTATCTTTATACAGATTCCAGTTCATTAATAATACACTGATCAATACGACCACCAATCCGGAAATCTGCAAGCTGGTCACAACATGATCTGAGAAAAAGTAGGTGAGTATGACCGCCACAATCGGATTGACATACGCATATGTACTCACTTCAGTAGCCGGTCTGACCTGTAGCAACCAGATATAAGAGCTGAATGCCAGAATAGATCCAAATACAATCAGGTAAGCTAATGCCCACCAGTTGGCGGTAGTTACAGTTGTATAATCAAAGTTGGCATATTCCCCATTGCTCAATCCTACGATCGTAAACATAACACCGGCGATTACCATTTGCCATGCAGTCTTGACCATGACATGAAGGTCTTCTTTCTGATCAGCAGCTTGCTCTGCTGGTTTGCTTTCCTTTTTTGCACTATATTTAGAATACAATGATCCTGCAGTCCAGGATATAGATCCGACGACCATAGCGATCATCGCCAGTACACGGACTGTTTTCTGAGAAGAGCCATCGGATATCATCAATTGTTCACCAAATAACATCACCACGCCCAGAAAGCCTAAAAAAAGACCGACAATAGTAGGAACACTGGTAAAATTCTCTTTCCATTTGGATCTGTCTAACAGTACAAACCATATAGCTGCAGCAGCAGACATAATTGCTACTATTCCACTGGATATATGCTGTTCTGCCCAGATAACAGCAGCCATATCAATAAATAATAGTAAAAATCCGACAACCAATGCGTCACGAACAGCTTTCTTTTGAAAGAGTTTGTATCCCTTGATTTTGCAATAGCTCATTAAAATAACACTGGCTGTTATAAAACGCAATGAACCTAATACAAAGGGAGGGAAGCTTTGAAGTGCCTTTTCAATGAAGAAAAATGTAGATCCCCATACAATATATACGACTGCATAAGCTGCGATAACCATGGCACCATGGTTCGATTTTTTTAATGTTGCATTTGCCTGCATGATAAATACCTCCTTTATTTACTCCTGTTATTCAGGAATCACCACTTTTTGTTCTTCTTTGACCGTTTGTAAAACGATCGTCGTGCGGGTAGAAATAATTCCGTCGATCTTCGAAAAAGTATTACGCATTAAATCGACAAGACCAGAAGAATCATTTGTTCTTACCTTAATCAGGTATCCGTCATCTCCGGCGATATCATGTACTTCCTGTACTTCAGGAATCTCGGCAAGTAATATGCCTACACCTTGTTCACCGATAATGTCATTTGCCTTGATAAAGATAAAAGACAACAATTTTTGATCTACAGCAGCCGGATTGATCTTAGCATTGTATTGTAAGATAATATTCTTTTGTTCCAGCTTCTTGACACGTTCCAGAATCGCGGAAGGAGCCATGCCCAGTTCTCGCGCAATATCTGCATTGTTTGTACGTGCATTGTCCTGCATAATACGCAGGATCTGAAGGTCAATCTGATCTAAATTATATTCTACTTTTGCCATTCTGGTGCAAAGGTAAGTATTATTGAATAATATTCAAAATATTGTATATAATTATGAATAAAATTCTGACATTAAAATTATGTTAAGAATATTATGCGGATGTCTTTTTATTCTAATACTGATTTAATAACGCTTACAGAGCTAATATGTCCATTTATAATCCTGTATATGCTGATGCCGGTGCCGTCAATTATTCAGCACCGGTAATGTGATATAAGAACTGTTGTGTACATCATGAAAAATACGTTGGGTTGCCTTCTGAAAATCCTGAGGTTCGGCCTCATAGATATTCATGAATTTCTGCGGATTTCTGTCCGCGAGAGGAAACCATGAATTTTGGATCTGTATCATGATGCGATGTCCTTTTTTGAATGTATGCCCTACATCCGGCAACGTATAATTGACTTTAGTAATCTGATTTGGAACGAAAGCTTCCGGCTTGGAGAAGTCATTGCGGTATTTACCTCTCAGAATCTCACCTCTGACCAGCATCTGATATCCGGCCATCATTGTATTTTTATTATTCGGACTATTTTCCGGATATACATCAATAAGTTTTACCACATAATCGGCATCAGTTCCGGTAGTGGATACAACCAGATTGGCGATTACCGGTCCGGTCAACGTCATATCTTCAGAAAGAGCATCCGTCTGATAGGTCATGACATCCGGTCGCGTAGAGGCAAATCGCTGATCATCTACCATATATTCACGTGAACGGCTATCCCATACACCAGCCTGAAAAGGTACCGGATTATTCGGATCACTTACATATTCGTCCCAGCTATCTGTGCGCTGTACTTTATCAAAGGATAATTTGCCATTCGGATGCAGATAGAGATTCCGTTGCTGCGTTTCTTTTGGAGGCCATGAACTGAATTTTTTCCATTCATTGCTTCCCGAAAGGAAGATGTTGGCTTCAGCTGCATTGAAATTACCCTGACCTTTTAAATAGTATTCGAAAAATGGCAATTCCAGTTCTTCCTGATAATGGATGCTGGTCTTTTGATTAAACTGAATATCTCCAAAGGAGCTGCCATCACCTCTGACCCAGCCGCCGTGAAACCAGGGTCCCATGACCAGTATATTGTTATTCTTCTTGTTTTGCTGTTCTATAGATTGGTATGTTTTGAATGCTCCGTAAGCATCCTCTGCATCAAAAAAACCACCTACCACCATTACTGCCGGTTGTACATTGGTCAGATGAGGCGTAATCAGCCTGCTCTTCCAGAATTGATCGTAATCGGGATGTGCAAACAGATCATTCCAGAATTTGATGCTGTCCGCAAAATAAGTCTCTTTCAGATTTTTGACCGTTCCGGCATTCAGATAGAAGCGGTACTGGTCTTTGATTGGAAACTCAAATCCTTTTGGCCCTTTATCCGGTGTGATCGGGTGCGGACGAGGTACGCCAAAAGTGGACATAAAACGGAATGCATCCATCAGAAATAAAGCGCCCCCGTGATGAAAGTCATCTCCGATATACCAGTCTGTCACAGGCGCTTGCGGCGAAACCGCTTTCAGTGCAGGATGTGCATTCACAAGTGAGGCTGTAGAGTAAAATCCCGGATAGGAAATGCCGTATACACCTGCTTTTCCGTTATTATTTTTGATGTTTTTAATCAGCCAGTCAATAGTGTCGTAGGTATCCGTGCTCTCGTCGATGTCTTTCCTGGACGTATATTTACTTTGCTGAGGTCTGACGTCTTCAAAAGTTCCTTCACTCATCCATTTACCTCTTACATCCTGATAGACAAATATGTAACCCTTACGCATCATAGCGGGAAAATTGCCAAGCGTTTTTTTGTACTGATCTGCTCCGTATGGAGAAACAGTATAGGGGGTACGGTTTATCAGAAAAGGATATTTGTTATTTGTATCTTTAGGAATATAGATGGCCGTAAACAGTTTTACACCATCCCGCATAGGTATAAGTTGCTCGACCTTGGTGTAATGCTCACGCACATAAGCAGAGTCTGTCAATATATCCTGAGCAATAACATGGATATAAAGGACAAAAAAAGAAAATAAAAAAGTCGCTTTTAATTTCATAAGGAATAGATTGTGAGATTAAAAGTAGGAAGAATCATAAAAATATCAAAAATCAATCGGTATTAATATCCGTTTCCCGGACAAGATTAAGTTTGCGCCGTAGTTTATTTATAAAGTAAGAAGTCACTAAAGTGACCATAAGACCAATGAAACAGCCCATTCCTACAGATAGGAACCGCTCAAAAGCGCTGAAGTAACTATGTTGTTGCTGTTCGTGTACGAGTACGATGATCAGTGCAACCATGGAAGTACGTGCCACCGTCAGAATATTAAAAAGCCGGCATACAATAATAGACAGAATAATACCGGTCAGCATCATAAAAACCTGATGTACAGGTATAAAATAACAGAACAAACCAATGACAGACCCGATAAAATTAGATTTGAACCGTTCAATAGCTAACTTCTTTGCATCCTTCTCCTCAGGAGAGATCACCAGTACTACTGAAATCAACATCCAGTAGAGTTCTTTTTCAGGAAACTTCCAGTATATATAATACCCTATACCAAATCCGATCAGACAGCGCAAAGCATAAATAATAAGATCCGAGCCTAAGCTATAACGCAGTAATTTATCTTTCATATTCTATTCAAAGGTATCAGTGCACATCCTATGGCGCAAATATAAAATGTAATTACAGGAGGAATAAGAATATTTTTATGATTATGATGCAAGTTTTTGCGTTTTTTAGTTTTAGTTAGGGAAAATTACGCATAAATTAGCATTATCTTTAAGTCTTACACTTTAGAACTTTTGTTAGTAGCTTTGTGAGCTACCTTTTTTAATTTATTAAACGTGGAAAGTATACAATCACTAGACCATTTGAGTGACCTCCTTAGTGGGGATCTTTATTATAACGATACAGCACAGCACCGTACAATTCGTATAGCTTATGCTACCGATGCATCAGTTTATCAGGAACTACCACTCGCAGTAGCGATTCCGAAAGACGTGCACGATCTGCACCTGCTTATGAGCTATGCAACAGCTATGGCAATTACACTGATTCCGAGAACTGCCGGTACCTCTCTGGCAGGACAGGTGGTTGGTAAAGGAATTGTAGTAGATATGTCCAAACATTTTACACGCATCCTCGAATTGAATACCGAAGAGAAGTGGGTGAGAGTAGAGCCGGGAGTAATCCGTGACGATCTGAATGCCTACCTGAAACCTTTCGGGTTAATGTTCGGACCGGAGACATCCACTGCCAGCAGAGCAATGGTAGGAGGAATGATTGGTAACAATTCGAGTGGACTTCACTCTATTGTCTGGGGAGACACACGACAAAACCTTTTGTCGGCAAAGGTTCTCCTTGATGATCAGTCTGAAGTGGTGTTCGAGTCGCTGGATGAAAGTGCCTATTTCAAAAAATTGATTCAAAAGGATCGTGAAGGAGATATTTACAGAAGGATAAATGAAATCCTTACGAATGAGAAGAATCTGCAGGCTATTGAGAAAGGCTATCCTAAAAGATCACTGACCAGACGTAATACAGGTTATGCCCTTGATATGCTTTCGGATAAAACCCAACCGTTTAATATGTGTAAACTGTTGGCCGGATCTGAAGGTACACTGGCAATAGTTACAGAAGCCAGGTTGAAGCTTATGCCTCTGCCTCCCCGCGAATTAGGGCTGCTATGTGTACATTTTGAGGATATGGTCGAGTGTATGCATGGTAACGTGGTTGCACTTTCCCATCGTCCCGAAGCATCCGAGCTGGTGGACAAGTATATCATGGATTTTACGGTCGGTCATCCGACTTATCAGCACAATCGCTTCTTTATAGAAGGCGATCCGCAGGCTTTACTGATTGTGGAGTTCAGAGGGGATACAGCCGAAGAAGTAGCACAAAAGGCATTATTACTTAAAGAAGAACTCATTTCAAAAGGATTGGGGTATGCCTATCCGTATGTGACGGGACCGCAGACAGATCTGGTATGGGATGTGCGTAAAGCCGGACTTGGCCTGATCCGTAACCTGCCCGGAGATAGCCAGCCTGTCAACCTGATAGAAGATTGTGCAGTATCTCCCGAAGATTTGCCGGCTTATGTAACGGATATTCAGAAATTATTACAGGAAGAAGCTGTGCACGCTTCCTACTATGCACATGCCGGAGCAGGAGAATTGCATATAGAACCTTTTGTTAATCTGAAGACTGCAGAAGGAAAGAAAACATTCAGAAGGATACTGGAACGCACCAGTGATCTGATACTTAAATATAACGGTTCCCTAAGTGGAGAGCATGGTGACGGACGGCTGAGAGGAGAGTTTATAGGTAAAGTTTTAGGTGAGGAAGTCTATGCTTTATTAGAGCAGGTCAAGCAGATATTTGATCCCAGAGGTATTTTCAATGCAAATAAAATTGTCAATACACCGCCTATGGATACGCATCTTCGTTATGATAATAATGATAACCGTACCGAGATCAAGACATACTTTGATTTTAGTAAAGATGAAAGTATACTGAGACTGGCAGAGAAGTGTTCAGGTTCGGGAGACTGTCGCAAAACAGAGATTACCGGAGGTACCATGTGTCCTTCTTTTATGGCAACACGACGAGAAAAAGATACAACCCGGGCACGTGCTAATGTTCTGCGGCAATTTCTTACGAACTCTACCCAGACCAACCGGTTTGATCATGAAGAGCTTAAGGAAGTCATGGATCTGTGTCTGAGCTGTAAAGGCTGTAAAACCGAATGCCCTTCCAGCGTGGATGTTGCCAAAATGAAAGCAGAGTTTCTGCAGCATTACTACGATGCAAACGGGGCCTCCTTCCGTACAAAGCTGATCGCTAATTTTACCAAATCCCAGCAACTGGGGGTAGCGGTGGCACCATTGTATAATCTGGTGGTCAAAAGTGATTTCCTGTCCGGGATAGTAAAACGTGTAGTTGGTTTTGCAGCTCAACGATCACTTCCTACAGTGGGAGGTACTACATTGAGTTCGTGGGCAAAAAAACAATCTTACAGCAGTGGCACTAATAAGAAAGTATATCTTTTCAGTGATGAATTTACAGAATACAATGACGTAGAAATTGGTAAAACAGCTTATAAACTCCTGGTAGCATTAGGCTATGAAGTAATCATCCCTAAGCATGTAGAAAGCGGACGGACCTACCTGTCAAAAGGTTTCGTAAAAGATGCCAAAGTATTGGCCAACCGGAATGTCTCTCTGCTCAAAGATATTATATCCGAAAGCACACCTTTGCTGGGTGTAGAACCATCCGGTATAATTACTTTTAGGGATGAATACCCTTCCTTAGTAGACACTGATTTAAGAAGCGCAGCATATGAATTGGGGAAAAATGCCCTTATGATTGACGAATTTCTGGTTCGTGAGATCGAGGCGGGACGTATTCATAAGGAACAGTTTACAGCGGCTTCCAAAAAGATAAAATTACATGGACATTGTTATCAGAAAGCATTCAAACTGGTGAAAGCTACGGAAACATTACTTTCCTTCCCTCAAAACTACGAGGTAGAAGTGATCCCATCCGGATGTTGTGGTATGGCAGGCTCATTTGGTTATGAAAAGGAACATTACGAAGTTTCGATGCAGGTAGGAGAATTAGTATTGCTTCCTGAAGTGCGTAAAACAGATGCATCGACTCTGATTGCAGCGGCAGGTACTTCCTGCAGACATCAGATCAAAGATGGGACAGCGAGAAAATCCTACCATCCGGTAGAGATCTTATATGATGCATTAATCAAATAATTTTTTTGTTCGTATGATAAATGAAAAACAAAATGAATATCTTGGTGTTTTACAGTAAAAAGTAATTAATTGTTAAATCAATATTAATCAATATGAACGTTATAAAAAGTTTATTTGGCATTAGTGTTTTGGCTTTAGCTGTTGCATGTGGTGACTCCGCTAATAAATCCAAAGACGGTAAAAAAACAGGAGAGGTCGCTCTTCATCAGCTGGCGGATTCCACAGATGCAAAAAAACATTTCTATTTTACAATTAAGGAAGACGGTACATCCGATTCGTCTGTTTTTTACGTAGCCAAAGGGTTGTACAATACAGACACAGTAGGGCTTCGACTGGAAGTACTATCGGATATTCAGCCGGGGATCAATGCCGATGGTACACCTAATGAGGATAATGGATTCCGAAAAGGTGCTATTAAGATTTCATCATTGGGAGCTCAATCCGATGCGTTTGTGAAAAGTGCAGCTCACTTGTTCAAAATACCGGAAAGTAAGCCGATGTTGAGTTCTCCGATATTACCGACTGTATTTTCCTCTAATAAAGGTAAAGTCGATCTGACGAAAAACGGAACATATAGCTTCAAATTATTCTTTGATATTCCGAATGATAAGCAAGCTGAAGTGTTTGCTGTGATAGATACATACAAAAATTCATTTGAGATTACTGAAAAGGATTCTACATTTCGTACTCAATTCTTAAAAGCCTTTACTGGTGAATAAAGGTTTTGGAATGATATAAAGTAGGGGAAGGGATGCCAAAAGGTGTCCCTTCTTTGTATAGTTAATTTTAGATTTTGATTGTTGTATATATGCGTATTCGTTACCTGATTCTGATCCTTATTATTTTAAAATGTTGTGTGATTGAAGCTCAACAGTCAACTGTTCCTGTCAGCAGAAGCAGTCTTGGCAAACTTACTGATCCCAGAATGCAGGAAGCTTCAGGTCTGGTCGCTTCCTCGGTGAATAAGCAACATTTCTGGACACATAATGACAGCGGAGATGAAGGACGCATTTTCTTAATCGATAATAAAGCCAGACTCCGGGCAATTTACACATTGGAAGGTGTAGACGCTGTAGATTGTGAAGATATCGCATGGCTTGAAATAGACGGAGAACCTTATCTGTTGCTGGCTGATATTGGTGATAACTTAGCACACAGGTCTTTCGTCTCTTTATATCTGTTTAAAGAACCGATGGCGGATACTTCGCGACTCGTACATCGTATTCCTAAAGAACAGATCCGTCACATTCCGCTGCGGTATCCGGATAAAGCCAGAGATGCTGAAGCCATTATCGTCCTTCCGGAAAACAATCAGATTATGATCTTTTCAAAGCGCGATTTCCGAACGGGTATTTATGTTTCGGATGTATTGGGAGATTCCTTAAAAAACGACGAGCAGCTAAAGAAAGTGGGCGAGTTGCCTTTTAACTTTATTACTGCGGCAGACATTTCCCGTGACGGACGCCAGTTGATTATGAAAAATCTGACGAATGTCTATTACTGGAAACTGGATCCCCCTACAGGAATACTTGAAAACCTGAAGAAACCATTTGTGAAACTTCCCTATAGTCCCGAACCACAGGGCGAAGCTATTGCATTCGACTTGGATGGCACATGTTTTTATACGCTCAGTGAACAACCTTTTGGTTTAAGTTCTTATCTTTATCAATATAAATTCTACAACTATGACCAAAACCATTAAACACATTTTGTGGACAACGCTGTTCTTTACTTTTTGTCAGTTGACATATGCCGCTCAGGTAGATACATTGAGCATTCAGAGTGCGCGCATGAATAAGAAAATTAAAACGGTCGTAATCCTTCCTGATAATTATCAAAAAAGCACATCCCTTCCTGTATTGTATCTGTTGCACGGCTGGTCAGGTAGTTACAATAACTGGGTAAACAAAGTTCCGCATATCAAACAGCTGGTAGATCGGTACAATTACATCGTAGTGTGTCCGGACGGAGGATATGACAGCTGGTATTGGGATATCGAAGGCCAGCCGAACTATCAATATGAAACATTTGTATCCGGCGAGTTGGTCAGCGAGATAGACCGCAAGTATCCGACCTGTAAAGATCGTTCAGGCAGAGGTATTACAGGATTAAGTATGGGTGGGCATGGCGCTCTTTCTCTGGCATTTAAACATCAGGATGTTTATGGTGCTGCAGGAAGCACTTCAGGCGGAGTCGATATTCTGCCATTTGCAAATAACTGGAGTATAAGAGAGCGTATTGGTACTCAGACGCAAAAACCTGAAGAATGGAGCAAAAGATCAGTTATTGAAATGACTCATCTGCTTACACCCGGAAGTTTGAAATTGTTTATCGACTGTGGTTACGGAGATTTTTTCTATCCGGTAAATGTGAAGTTGCACGAAAAGTTACAATACCTTAATATCGAACATCATTTCCTTACATTGCCCGGAAAACACGATTGGAAGTACTGGTCGCAGTCTATTGATTATCAAATGGCCTTTTTTAATCAGTTTTTTCATCAGGAAATCTAAAAATTTTGTCCGATTTGAATAAATAATTTGCCGGCTTAAATAATTGTATGCATATTTGTGACAGAGAAACCATACTAATTACATTATAAACTTATTCAAAGCCAGGCCTTACTCAGTTAAGGCCTGGTTTTTTTTATTATAATTTCTTTTTAGAATGCAGATGATTTTGGTTTTTTAGAAGCGTTGCTAAAATTTTTCTCTCCTTGAAAAGGAGACATGCCCGAAGGGCAGAGAGGTTAAAATATAAGTTTATAACCTCTCCCTAACCCTTTCGACGAGTCGGAACAGGTTATCCTTAAAAGGGACAGGGAATAGCTTTACCGATGATAAGTATTCTTGATCGCGTCTGCTGCTGTCCTCACCGGCAATATGATAATTCTGGTTCTATCATTTGGCGGGGACGCCAAATGACGCTGTTTTGAATTTTTTTAATCTTAAACTTTTATAGTAAAATTGTAGAACCTCACCCTAACCCTTCCGACGAGTCGGAACAGGTTCTCCTTGAAAAGGAGAGGGAATAGGTTCCGTTTTTAAAGTCTGTAAATATTTTAGATATTATAGTTTCCTTTTGATTCCCTACTTAAAAAGGAGAGTAGGTGGGCTTTGTAGAAGCGTTACTAAAATCATCTCTCCTTTTCAAGGAGAGATGCCCGAAGGGCAGAGAGGTTTCAAACCCAGCTCTGCAAAATATTAATTTGCGAAAATATTGGAAGTAAGCATCCTTACCTGTAATAAGTTGCGTTTTCTTTCTCCAAAATGCTGATTGAGCAAACCTGCTTCTACTCTTATTTTCGGACTTACAACGTATCCAACAGAACCATAGAGCCTGTTTTGGTCAAAGGCTTCTTTTTTCATGTTGATAAATACTTCATTATAGGCACTGAAATATACTGTTCGGGGTTTCATCTCCTGTGTTGAGAGCGGTACATTGACACTTAGAAAATAGCGCATGCGCAGATCGGTACGTTTTCGCATAAAGCGTTGTTCAAAGCGGTATCGATGACTTATCGCCACTCTTCCAAACTTTTGTTTAGTGAGGAATTGCTGATAAATGCGATGTTCTGAAATCTGTTCAGGAATAAGACCATCTATATCCTGCAATACATAAGCGTATCCCAGCAAAAGATTGTTATTGTTTTCAGAAAGATCATATCCTACACCTGATCTTAAAAGCAACTGATCCAGATCGCCCATAATATTGTGATTCCGGTATTGAAAATCATAACTTAATACCCAGCGTTTAGCAATCTTTTCATCTCCCATAAGTATATACCATGCACCCAGATCTTCAGAAGAAGCTGACTGAGCAACCGATGGTGTCGCACTAAACATAAGCAGTAAAACTGAAACTGCAGTAAATATAGTTTTCATAGTGTTGTAGATAAAGAATGGTAATAGTCAACACCAAAAATAAGATAATCATCGAATAACATAATTACTACCGAAGAATGATATGGAATTGTTACATGCTCAGAATTCTTATTTCTGATGGTCAGCGAAGCTGACTGATGATAACATTAATCAGAAAAATCTAAACAGAATGTTTCGATTTAAGACTTTATTATTATTTTTTGGTTATGGAATATAAATGAAAATAGATGCCTGGCTATATTTTAGTTGTAAATATTAATCTTTAAGCAAATTATAATGCAAATTACAGATTAACAATAAACTTAACGGAAAATAAACATTGACTGTCAGATTGTTTTATCGGTATTTTATGCTATTTTTACCGGCTGAAAGATTTATGACAATATGTTTCCAAAAATATCAGCCCTTCTCATTTTTTTATTTGTAGTAAAAGTGTGCGTGGCACAAAATACGTATACAATCAGTGGATTTATACGGGATAATAGTACAGGAGAGACCTTAATAGGTGCCATTGTACAAGGTGAAGACCCTAAATTTATAGCACGAACCAACAATTACGGTTATTATGCGTTGAGCCTTCCGGCAGGACAGCATAAATTGACATTTCGGTATGTCGGTTATGCCATCACTGAAGAAGTTATCACTATTAATGATAACATGAAGAAAAATGTCGAATTGATTCCTAATCAGAATGAGCTGGAAGAAGTAGTTGTTTCT
The DNA here is from genome assembly GCF_000143765.1 of Sphingobacterium spiritivorum ATCC 33861. GTDB lineage: Bacteria > Bacteroidota > Bacteroidia > Sphingobacteriales > Sphingobacteriaceae > Sphingobacterium > Sphingobacterium spiritivorum. The sequence goes on from NZ_GL379770.1 coordinate 1,422,354, forward strand.
GCCCGTAAGAAGAACAGTAATGTGGAAAGCCCACAGATGGGAAGTTTCAAGTTCAATACCTCTGAAATCCGTAATATTCCTGTCGTCTTTGGTGAAAAAGATATTTTAAAAACGTTTCAGTTGTTACCGGGAGTTGCATCCGGAGGAGAGGGTAGTGCTAATTTCTATGTAAGAGGTGGAGGCGGAGACCAGAATCTTATCTTACTGGATGAGGCTACTGTGTACAACTCATCTCACCTTTTAGGTTTTTTCTCAACATTCAATTCGGATGCTATCAAAGATGTCGAACTCTATAAAGGCGGAATTCCTTCACAATATGGAGGACGTATCTCTTCTGTAATGGATATTACCATGTTAGATGGTAACAGCAAAGAATTCAGTATGGAAGGAGGGATAGGACTTATCGCTTCCAGGTTGAAGGTAGAAGCCCCGATTGTAAAAGACAAAAGTTCATTTATGATAAGTGGAAGGAGAACGTATGCGGATATGTTCCTGAAGTTGTCAAATGATGAAGATGCTAAGAAAAGTAAGCTTTACTTTTACGATCTGAATGCTAAAGCTAATTACAAGCTGAATGACAAAAATACCATTTACGTTTCCGGATATTTCGGAAAAGACGAACTGGGTTATTCAGACAAATTCAGTTTTGATTGGGGAAATGCGACAGCCACATTACGTTGGAATAATGTAATTAATGATAAACTATTCAGTAACACCTCATTGATCTACAGTAATTTTAATTACAATGTGAATGTAAATAGTGATAATAATGTATTTAAGATTGCTTCAAAGATCAATAACTGGAACTTTAAGGAAGATTTTCAATATTTCACCAATCCTAAGAATACATTCAAATTTGGTGTTCATTTGCTTTATCAAAAAATATCTCCCGCGAGTCTGAATGCTACAGGAGGTTCGGAAGTCAACTCTATCTTTATCGAACCTCGTAAAGGTCTTGATGCATCGGCATACTTTTCACATGAGTGGAAACCTACCGACAGACTTTCTATGATTTATGGTGTGCGGTTATCAGACTTTTTCGTGCTTGGTCCGGGTACTTTCTACAACTATGATGAAGAAGGAGAACCCATTGGAAGTAATACTTATGGAGATAATAAAGTGATCAAGCAATACCTTAATCTGGAACCCAGATTATCGATGTCTTACAAGCTGAATGAAAAACAAAGTTTAAAATTATCGTTCAACCGTATCACCCAAAATCTGCATCAGCTGACCAATACGACATCCAGTCTGCCTACCGACCAATATGTATTAAGCAGTGCTAATATCAAACCTCAGTATGCCAATCAGGGCGCATTCGGATATTTCCGTAACTTCAAAGACAATACCTATGAGTTTTCGGTAGAAGCATATTATAAGCAAATGGGAAATCAGATCGATTTCAGAAATGGGGCAGACCTGCAGGCTAATAAGTATCTGGAAGGAGAGTTGTTATATGGTGACGGCAGAGCGTATGGACTGGAATGGTACCTGAGAAAAAGAGAAGGCCGCTTCAACGGATGGATCAGCTATACCTTGTCCAAAAGTGAACGCCAGTTTGACGAGATTAATAACGGATCCTGGTTCAATGCCAGACAAGACCGTACACACGATGTATCCGTCGTGGGTATATATCAATTGAGTAAGAAATGGACATTAGGTGCTACATTTGTATATAACACGGGTAATGCCATTACATTCCCCAGTGGTAAATATGAAGTAGATGGCCGTACGATGTTTTACTATACCGAAAGAAACGGATACCGTATGCCGGCTTATCACAGACTTGATCTTTCTGCTACCTATTCACGAAAACGTCCCGGCAAAAAATATCACTCCAGCTGGTCATTTGGTGTTTATAATGCCTACAATCGTAAAAATGCCTATATCATAGACTTCAGAGAAAATGAAGACAACTCGAATATTACTGAAGCCTATCGTATTGCATTATTCGGAGCTATTCCTTCTATTACCTGGGACTTTAAATTTTAATATCATGCAAAGAATTTATTATATCGTATTGTTGTTTAGCGTTTTGCTGGTCTCCTGTGAAGATAAGATTGATATAAATCTTAATGATGCCAGCCCTAAAGTTGTTATTGTAGGTGATTTAAGTAACCTTTCGGATCAGCACCAGATAAGAGTCAGTAAGACAATTGCCTTTAATCAACCGGCAAACAGTATTCCGGTGAATAATGCTACTGTACAGGTGACAGAAGTGGGCGGGAGAACCTACACTTTTCAGCTAAGTGACCAGAATGGAAACTATTCGGTTCGTAATATGCAGCTGAGAGTCGGCAGATCCTACAAGCTTAGTGTAACAGTAGAAGGACAGCTGTATGAAAGTGTATCATCAGTGCCGCCTTATGTAGAAGTTGAAAAGTTCGGATTGAAAGAGGAAAGCATTTTTGGAGATATATATAAATATGTGGTCTTTACATTCACCGATCCTGTGGGAGTAGAAAACTATTACCGGTACCTGATCTCGGTAAATAAGAAAAAAATGGAATTCGCAGCTGTATTAAGTGATAAATTCAATGATGGATTATCCGTTTCTCATGATATTGCCAACGAAGACAATGATCTTGTTGCAGGTGATGAGGTCGTCATTCGCAGACAATGTATAGATAAAGGTGTGTACAGATACTGGAATGATTTTCAGCTTACTAATCCGGGATCGGCATCACCTGCCAATCCTACATCAAATATTACAAATGGTGCACTTGGATACTTCAGTACAAGCAGTGCTAAAGAATATTCAACCATTATTGAATAATCTTATAAAGTGTGAAATGTATACCCTGATGCAGTAAAATGTTCCAATGTTTTGGGCAGGGCATAAGTAACTCTTGGAATGGCTTTAATATTGTCGTGAAAGACAATTATAGAGCCATTTTTAGTATATTTTAAAACGTTTTTAAAACAATTTTCAGGAGTCAGTCTGAGATCAAAATCTCCGGAAAGGATATCCCACATAACGACCTGAAAGTGCTTTAAATGCTTTAACTGACTTCTTTTTGGGCGTCCGTAAGGAGGTCTGAAAAGATCCGTCCCGGTGAGTTGCTGACATTTACTGATATTCTCGAGATATTCCTGATCAGGAGTATCCCATCCCTTCAAATGATTATATGTGTGATTGCCTACACGGTGCCCTTCCGCAAGTATACGGGCGTAAATTTCAGGGTTTTTTACAATATTCTCTCCCACACAGAAAAAAGTTCCCCTGACATCAAAAGCCTTTAAAGTGTCCAGAATAAAAGGAGTTATCTCCGGGATAGGACCATCGTCAAATGTTAAATACAGTTTTTTTTCGTCTCTGGATTTGTTCCATAAGATATTGTCCGGATAATACCACTTCAGAAAAAATGGTGCTTTAACTAAATACATGTTGTGAAATTCAAATAATTATACCAAATTTATGAAATCATAACATTTTAATAGAAGAATGGCCAAAAAATTGACCAACTACCTACTTTTGGGGGCATGCTTATCATTGGCAACATTTTGTCAGGCGCAGAGCAATATTACTGTTCAGGAGGCCATAAAGCTGACTCTTGAGCGTAATCTGCAAATAAAAGAGGCAGAATACAGAAGGCAGCTCACAGAGCAGGATGTGTCGCAGGCAAAAGGTAACCTTTATCCGAATCTTAGTCTGAGTGGTAATCAGAGTAATAATTATGGTTTTGGATTTGACCAGGTCAGCGGTAACGTTGTTCGGGGACAATGGAATCATAATGCAAATGCTCAGATATCTTCCTCTTATGCTGTATTTCAGGGATTTCAACTTGTTAATCAGGTGAAAGCTAATAAACTTCAGTTGCTGGCCGATGCAACAGCTGTAGAAAAAGCAAAGAATGATCTTATTCTGTCTGTACTGACTAATTATCTGCAGGCGATTACGAATAATGAGCTATATGAAGCCAGTAAGCAACAATTAAAACTTTCCAAAGAACAACTTCGTACGGATTCTATTCAGTTTGAAGTAGGCAACAAAACATTGGCGGATCTTTCTCAGGCCAGGAATCAGGTTGCTACGGATGAATTAAATATGCTTAACTCCAATAATGCCTATGAATTGTCCATGCTGGAGCTGAAGCAACTTATGGAGATGCCGGGCGACACCAGTATTTCACTTGTTAAACCCGATATATCAGCGTTAATATCTGAAGCAACTGCTTATGATGCACGAAATGTGTTTTCCCGCGCTCTGGATACGCAGCCAGATATTAAACAGGCACAGATCAATACACAGGTAGCCGAAAAGAATATAGAAATTGCACAGGGCGGATATTATCCTACAGTATCGATCTCTACCGGATATGGAACTAATTATTCGTCCAATGCTAAAAAAGTTGATCCTAATACTTTAGATCCCATGAATCCGCAATTTATACGGATGCCTTTCGGGGAACAATTAGATCAGAATAAATCATTCTCAGCAGGCTTGTCTCTTAATGTTCCGATTTTTAATAACAGAAGAACAAAAACAGCGGTTGCAAAGGCTAAAATTGGCAGATTACAGGCCCAAAATCAGGAAGATCTGGTCAAGCGGAATCTGAATAAAACGATTAATCAGGCGGTACTGGATCTGAAAGCTGCACGCCAGCAGTTTGTATCGTCAGAAACTGCTTTTGTAACAGCAAAAGATGCCTATGAGGTCATCAAGGAACGTTATGATGTAGGCATGGCGAATGCAATGGAACTGTCCACTGCGCAGACCAAAATGAATAAAGCTGAATTTGATATGATCCAGGCAAAATATACATCTGTATTCAAGGAAAAAGTAATAGATTACTATATTGGCAATCCAATAAAATTTTAATTGCAAAACTTATTATTAACTATAAATGGCTAAGAAAAAAAATAGACTTCCTCTCATTCTGGTAATTGCGGCAGTAGTAATTCTCGTCGTATTTGTTGCCGGCAATAAATTGGGATGGTTTGGTGATGGTAACGTAATCAAAGTAGCGGTGGATAAAGTTCAGGAGCGAACTGTTCACGAGCTGGTATCAGCCAGTGGCAAAATCCAGCCCGAATTTGAAGTCAAACTGAGTTCAGAAGTTTCAGGGGAGATCATTGAACTGAATATCAAGGAAGGGGATGTCGTGAGGAAAGGACAGGTACTGTGTCGTGTAAAACCCGATATCCTTCAGTCTGGTTTTGATCAGGCGGTAGCGTCATTGAATATACAGCGTGCAACATTAGCTTCTTCGCAACAACAGTTGAAGCAACAGGAAGCTAATTTTGTAAATACTGAAGCCACATTCAAAAGAAATCAGGAGCTTTTCAAAAAACGTGTCATATCTGCAGCAGAAATGGACAAGGCGGAAGCTGATTATCGCAGTGCACTGGCTTCTATAGAAGCGCAGAGACAGAGCGTGCGTGCTACCCGATACGGGATCGATCAGTCGCAGGCATCAGTCAAACAAGCCGGAGATAATCTGGCAAGAACAACTATTTACGCTCCTTCAGATGGTGTGATTTCTTTGCTGTCTGTAGAACTGGGAGAACGTGTAGTAGGAACTGCACAGATGGCCGGTACGGAGATTATGCGTATTGCGAATATGTCATCAATGGAAGTGAATGTTGATGTCAATGAAAATGATATAAACAGAGTAAAACTGGGGGACCAGGCAGATATAGAAGTAGACGCTTTTCAGGGGCGCAAGTTTGTTGGAGTCGTCACAGAAATAGCAAGCTCCTCAAAGAGCGCCGCAACTACTACTGCGGCATCTACGGCTGAGCAGGTAACAAACTTTAATGTGAAAGTAAGGATATCTCCGGAATCATACGCAGACATCCTGAATAACAATCTGAAGAACCCTTCTCCATTCAGACCGGGACTTTCTGCAACAGTCCAGATCAGAACGAAGACTTCTTCTGGATTAGTGGTGCCGATTCAATCAGTTACCATCCGTACCGATGAGATCAAATCTGATGAATCCAAAGGAGATGATGAAGCGAATAAGGAGAATAAAGCTAAAAAAGCTGCTACAACTGAAAATGCAGGAGCTAAAGAATATGTATTTGTCGTAAACGGGAAAGAGGTCGATATGGTAGAAGTCAAAACGGGTATTCAGGACGATAATTATATTATCATCTTGTCGGGATTGAAGAAAGATCAGGAAGTTGTCTCCAGACCATTTAATGCAATTTCAAAAACTTTAAAAGATAAAAGTAAAGTTGAAAAAGTAGATAAGGATAAGCTTAATTAAGAAATCCTTTACCAGGCTTATTCTTATTTCTTTTCTAATGACAAACATTAAAAATGGAATATGAATAAGCTATTTTATTTTTTCAGACTAAGCAGGGCAGAGCAAAAAGGCTTTTTTGTGCTGCTTGTATTGATAGGATTGATGACTTTCAGTCCGATTGTTTGGAACTTAATACATACATCACCTTCTGTTTCTTATCAGCTCCATATTTTTGAAGATGATAAAACTGTACAATCCTATACAGAAATAGAAAAGCAGGAATCTTTAGATCCGGGATCAACATATTATTCTTCCAAAGCTACACCTCTGAATGCGGTGACCTATTTTGAATTTGATCCTAATCAACTCAAAGCTGAAGGATGGGAAAAATTAGGATTCAAAGCCTATCAGATCCGCATGATCCTCAACTATACGGCCAAAGGAGGTAAATTTTATAAAAAGGAGGATCTCCGCAAAATATATGCTATCAAAGAAGCCGACTATCAACGGATTGAAGCATATATACGTATCCCCAGGACTCCATCAGCGGATCATAATAGCACTGCTGAAACATCGGCACCATATCCCAAAATGTATCAAAATACGGTAAAAACAGCCGTTATCGATATCAATACGGCAGATACCACAGCCTGGATGTCATTAAAAGGAATAGGACCTTCATTTGCGAGACGTATAGTCAGATTCAGAGATGCTTTAGGAGGATTCTATTCAATTCAACAGATTAACGAAGTGTATGGTATGGATGCTGAGCGCTACAAAACAATCGAAAGTTCCTTGGGGGTTGTAAGTACGGATATCAGGCAACTGGAGCTGAATACACTGACTGCTGCCGAACTAGCCAGGCATCCTTATATAAATTATAAACAGGCTACAGCTATTGCCAACTATCGTAGAGAACACGGGAATTATAAAAATATAAATGATTTAAAAGCAGTACTTCTTCTTGATGAAGAATTTTTGCGTAAACTTGAGCCTTATTTGAAATTTTAGCTTATCAGATGATAGAACAACGATTAAGAGAAGTAATCCGGGATATCGAGGATTTTCCAAAACCCGGTATAGTTTTTAAAGATATTACACCCATACTGAAAGATGCAGAACTGTGCACAGCTGTAGTTGAAGCTTTTGTACAACGGCTGGAAGGTAAACGAATTGATGCAGTAGCGGGTATAGAGAGCAGAGGATTTCTTTTCGGGATGATGTTGGCAAACCGACTCAATCTGCCTTTTATTCCCATCCGCAAGCAGGGTAAGTTGCCCTACAATACGATTTCCGAATCTTATGCACTCGAATACGGACAAGCTACAATTGAGGTACACGAAGACGCATTCGAGGCCGGACAGCATATTCTGATTCACGATGATCTGTTAGCTACAGGAGGGACAGTGGTAGCTGCAAGTAAACTGATCGAAAAGCTCGGTGGTCAGGTAGCTGGCTTCAGCTTTGTGATCAGTCTGGATTTTCTGCATAGCCAGGGCAGGTTGACCAGGTTTAATCACGATATTATTTCACTGGTACATTATACCTGACAAACAAACGAACCACACCAGACTAAAGTCTGGTGTGGTTCGTTTGTTATTCCAAATCCATTATTGCCCCCAGCGGTCGAGTTTGCTCCCGTCATAGTTGATCATCCAGCATATTCCGTACTTATCCTTGAAGGAACTGTATAATTGAGACCAATAAGTTTCTTCCATTGGCATCTCGACCTCTCCACCTTCAGATAATCCTTTATACAGCCGCAAGGCTTCTTCAGACGAATCTGCCGCCAGTAAGATAAAAGAATTATTACCTCTGTTGATTGCAGAACCGTAGTCATCATGTACATCAGCACCCATAAGCACAAAATGCTTGCTGATAGGAAGTACTACATGAAGTATTCTGTTGCCGATTTCATCCGGTATTTTTTCAGGAGAAGGCATATCCTGATAGCGCATAAAGGATCTGAATTCTCCTCCAAATACAGATTTGTAAAAATTAAATGCATTTTCGGCCTGACCGTCAAAATTAAGGTAATGATGTACTTTTGCCATAACGACTGTATTATAGTTTATATTAGTTATTGATCACTTTCATAGGGAAAAAGTGTCTTTTTTTTAACAATATGTATGCAGAGGTTATTTGCGACTAATGTCCGGCAGGAAATTTGTCTGCAATCAACCCGGGATTGATGCCTTGCTCCATATATACTTTCAATCCATCTACAACAGTCGTGAATCCACCGGTAGAGTCTGTCAGAAAGGAGATCAATTGCTCATCTTCTAAGACCTCAAAACCATAATTCCGGATTTGTACATATGTACTTGCCGGGCTCACAGGTCGGAAGAGAAAATCTATATGCGTGCGGGGCTCACCCCATAGAACACTTATTTTTTCATTTGTAAGAATATCCAGTACTTCCACTTCGGCAGAGACGCCATACATTTCCCATGTCCAGACTACAGTTTTGCCTTTTTCAAGAATAGAACTACCGGATGTAAACCAAAAATGACGGGTTATCTCCGGATCAATAAAAGCTGTAAACACATCCGCCACAGGTCTGCGGACAAGCATTTGTGCCTCAATAACGATGTCTTTTTTATTTATATTCAATGGTTTATACAATAGTTATCTAAATTTAGAGATTTTTATTCACTCGGCCAATAAAAAAGGGAAGTTTTTGCAAACTCCCCCTTAACTAGAAAACTAAATATAAAAAATATAGATACGGCTAAAAATCAAATTTAATACGTGCTCTGATTCCCCAACTTGGAGCATCCGGATGATCCAGATAGTTGAGACGTTTGACAGCGTCTACACGTAAGATCTTAAATATATTGTACAAACCTACACTGGCTTCCATATAAGGACGTCCGTCTGCAAAGGTGTAAGAGATAGGAACATTATCTTCATTCTTCTGGAATGTAAATACTTTATTGGTAATATCCGGATTGTTCTCGTTGCGTAACCCTCCATATACCGCTTTGAAACTGAATACCTCTCTCCATTTCAATTTTTTGACTAGCGGGATCTTATTCAGAATAAAACCATTCATGTAATATTGAATATTAGTAGAGGCCGAATGATCACTTACAAACTCCATAAAGTTCATCAGGTTGAATGAATTCAACTGATATGCATAGGTCTGATTTGCTCTGTGGATAGTCAGTAAAGGGAATGGGATTTCATTACCCGCGATATAGGTTCCTTCCAGATTGACATCCGCATATCCCAGCTGTGACAGATAGAAACGTTTAAATACACCTCCCGTAAAGTTGTGATAGTTGTATTCTCCGTCAAGCAAGCCTTTAACTCCACCTGTATAATTCAACGTGAAGATAGGATACTTGTTGAATATCGGGGTTCTGTACAGTTTACCCTGATAATACTGCTCTTTTGGTGCCCAACGTACTCCTACAGAGATTTCAGTAGTATTTAACTCATTATACAGTTTTGAATTTCCGTTTTCATCCAGCATCTGGTACGTAAGGATTCCGGCTGGCTGTTGTTTCCATTTGCTGAACCCGACTGTATAAGATAAGTTATTGTCAAATTCTCTTTTGTATTCTAAACGGTAGATATCATTATACAGGTAACGTTCATTCTCCCCGCGTTTGAAAGACAATAAAAAGTTATCTTCCTGAATAAATTCCAGATTCTGCCCAGGGATTTTGGTGTCTCTTTGAAAAGAGGCACGGATGTAATGCATCGGGAAGGAATACACGGACTTGTTATTCAATGAGTATGTTCCGCTGATAAAATACTTCCATTTCTCATCTTTAAAACCATATGCAGCATAGGATTCGGCATAGAAGCGTTTACTGAAAGCTTCTGTTGTACGTCCGCCCACTCGCAATCTCAAGCCTTCTACCGGGTTGAAACTGTAAAAAGTATTGACCGGTCCGATCTCTACAGGGCCAGCCTGCTTATAACCCGAAAGCACAAGAGCTGCTATATCCATAAAGCGTTTGAAAGAAGGCATCATTTGTAACGTATCGATATTGTGATAGATTACAGATTCATTTTTCTTAAGCGCTACAGGACGGTGCGTGCTCCAGTATTGTTCATCAAATGCCTGAGTTCCCTTTTTGCCTTCATTGACAATAACGACATCAGGGCCCTGATATACACTGTCTGGTTGTACGATACCGGTCTTAAAGTTGGTATACGAAACAGTACGTTGTCCCCGGATACCGGTTCCTTTTTCGGATAAGGCAAAATCCATTGCCAGCGAACTGCTGGTCAGAAAGAAACGACCACTCTTATCTTTGCTGAAATCCAGATCTATAGCCATGTCCCTAACGAAGTTAAGGTTAATACCATCGGCAACTGTTAACTCCGCTTTACGTACTGCATAATTGCCATCTAAAGTGATATAGAGTTTTCCTTTAAATAACATATCCGCTTTATTACGGGGAAAGAAGCTCAATTCAACCAGATATGGGGATTCAGTCTTGATTGTATCCGTAATAAAAAACTTATAAAAAGTAGGGGATGATCCGGCGATCGGACTCAAAAACTGATTCGTCAATAATGAAATATTATTGTCGTATATATCAATGTTTTCATAAAGTCTGTTGAAGTAATTGCTCAGACCGTTGTTATCTACAAATTTGGGGTCAAACTGTGCTTTTTGCTCAGCTATAACAAATTGCTTGGTCTTTTTCGGACTTCTGCGCTGGTATACCTGAGATAATTTCTCTTCTATATAAGCGGGTAATACATATCTGTTTTCATTTTTTACAGAATCGTCTTTTTCAAATAAAAACTGATATTGTTTGAATATTTTTCTGTTTTTAAATTTTTCAGACAGATTGCTTAGTGCCATTGAGATCTTCTCATATTGCTGGAATTCAGCATAATCCTGAGCCTCTAATCTGTTCTTTTCTTTATTATCAATGACCTTACGGATCAATTCTACAGCTGGGTTATCTTTATTTCTGTATTTTGCTTTCTTCGCCTTGACCACTACCTCTTCCAGAACATTTTCTTCCGGAACAAGATTAATGGTGATGTTATCCGAATTGGTAGGATTGATCAGAATATCCTGTGATTCATAACCAACATAGGTAACTCTGAATTTAGTATAACTTCCATCGATTTTTAAACTAAATTCTCCACGGCTGTCCGTTGAGGTACTGTTACCTGCAGGAGCTCCGATAACTGCAATAGTAGCGTAATCTATAGGTTTACGAGTCACAATATCCAATACTTTACCCTTCAGCATAATTTGCTGACCAAAAACGGAAGTTGTGCTGATAAATGTCAAAAGCACAAAGAGTAAACCCTTCCAGATTTGCTTGGTAAATATTTCACTCATAGTAATTTTCATTAGTCTCTAGTTTGTTCGATTTACTAAAACTAAACTTTTGACTTTTTAATCAAAATGTTTAAATATTCTAATAAACATTGCAAAATTAAATAATTATTAACAGAAAAGTAAACGACTAAACGTCTTAAAAATGATAAGAAAATACAAAATTGCGTTAATAGCAGATTATGAGGTGATTAGGGTAAAAAAAAGCGAAATAATTTACAAAATTCTGACTAATTTAACTTTCTAGTCAGCTTTAAAAAGGTTCTTTTACTTCAAAAATGACTGTTTTTTTTGTTCGGGGATGTACAAAAGAGAGGTGTGCAGCGTGCAGATGAAGTCTGTTAGATTTGGTTCCATACAAATCATCTCCAACGATAGGGGTATGTAGTCCCAGCAGGTGAGCTGCATGTACGCGAAGCTGATGCGTGCGTCCTGTTACTGGAAAGAAAAGAATCTTTGTTTGTCCATTTATGCGGGATAAAACCTGATATTTCGTCACTGCTTTTTTGCCATATTCATAGCATACCATCTGCCGTGGTCTGTCGTCCAGATCCAGACGCAGTGGAAGATCAATGATTCCTTTATCTTCTTTGATCACACCATCCAGAAGAGCAACATAGCGTTTTTCAATACTGTGATCTATAAATTGCTGCTGGATAAACTTGTGGGCGTCTTTGTGTTTAGCAATCAACAGAATGCCTGAGGTAGACATATCCAGCCGATGTACAATAATGGGGCCTGTTGCCTCCGGAAAAGCGGCCTGCATACGGGTGTAAACAGAATCCTGTATATGAACGCCCGGAACAGATAAGAATTCAGCAGGCTTATTGACTACTGCAATATCTTCATCGTCATACAGGATCTCCAAATCAGCCTGTGCTTTTGGGGCCTCAAGTAAGGGATTATCTTCGAGTAACATGCCATCCAGCATATGGGATAGAATAGGTTCACACTTGCCTTTACATGCCGGGTAATAGTTTTTATGCTTTCTTATTTCAGATGAAGGAGAATCTCCCCACCAGAATTCAGCCATAGCAACAGGAGAGAGCCGATTCAGAAAAGCATATTGTAATAGTTTGGGAGCTGCACACTCGCCAGCTCCGGCAGGAGGCACAGATTGATTAAAGTCGGCAAATATGGAGCAAATATCTTTGGATATACCTTTTTTATTGAGAAATACATATTGCTCGAAAAGCCGGGATTGCAATAATGCTGATTTAGACTTTCTTTCTTCTTTGAGTACAGCTATACGGCTATAATAATTATCCAGTTGCTCCTGAATCGCTGTGATTTTTGATTTCCAGTCTTTTTGAAGGACAGCCAGCTCATGTTTGTCACGAAGAGATTGCTTAATCAGGTCGGCCTCTAATAATTGAAACTCAGTGGCAGAGAGGATTCCGGTCTGTACAAAACGGATTTGTTTACGTTCCTCTTTCAATTTTTTAAGATGTTGTCTGAAAAGTGTAATGGATTCTTCTGCAGATCGTGTTACAGTTTCCAGATCTGTATTTAGTTGTGCCAGGCTGTCATTCTGTTCAAGTGACGCTATCTGCCGGTTTATCTCGTTGATTTCTTCTTCTTCCAAGAGAAAGAAACTGTCTTTCTGCAACATATCGAAGACCGGGGGAACAAAATGTTTATGAGCATTAGTGCCAGCCAGTTTACCTGAAAAGGCACACAGGTATCCCGGAGTTCCGGACGGATCCGTAACAACGAGTACACCAAACATCTTACCGATCACCTGTTGATCTGATGGATTACCTAATCCGAAATTATGCTGCCATTCAGACTGATGTTGCAGATAATGCTGCAACTCCTTGCTTGCAATAATACTAAGAGGATGTGGTTCATAGCAGAAAGGAAAAGTAAACTTCCCGGGCACAGGAATATTCCGGATATCCTGACTGAAATAATGAAGAAATTCGGGTTTGCCCATAATCCGCTGATTGCTATATCTTTTGAAGTGGCAAAGGTAATAAATCCTAAAAACATTCTTCACGATATTGTAAACAAAGAAAATTTTGACAATCAGATCATACCGGACAGCAAACAAATCCCGATATTGATTGTACTATAATAAAGCAATCGCATATATGAGAAAAGTAAGATTAGGCCAGTCTGATCTGGAAATCGTTCCTTTGGTTTTTGGAGGAAATGTATTTGGCTGGACATTAGATGAAAAGCAGTCATTTGATATTTTAGATGCTTACCTGGATAAGGGATTTGATGCTGTAGATACGTCCAATCAGTATTCGCATTGGGTGCCGGGGAATACAGGAGGGGAGTCCGAAACTATTATCGGAAACTGGCTGAAGAAAAATGGCAATAGAGATAAGATTGTATTGATGACAAAAGTGGGAGGGACTTTTCCGGGAAATCCAACGCCCAATACATCTAAGCAGCATATTCTGGAACAGGTAGACGTTTCATTAAAAAGATTGCAGACAGATTACATTGATCTTTACCAGACCCATTATGATGATGAAAGTATTCCTGTAGAAGAAACACTGGAAGCATATGAGCAGTTGGTGAAGGCTGGCAAAGTAAGATGGATAGGAACTTCTAATATGTCAGCACAGCGGGTACTGGAATCTATAGAGGTAAGTGAACAACAGCATTGGCCACGTTATCAGACTTTGCAGCCGGAGTATAATCTCTTTTCAAGAGAAAAATATGAGACGCAATATGAGCAACTTTCGGTAGAGCAACAGCTTGGTGTATTGACATATTACTCCTTAGCAAGTGGCTTTCTAACCGGTAAATATAAGAGTGATGCAGATTTTAATCAGTCTGCAAGAAGTGAAGGTGTTAAAAAACAATACTGGAATGAACGCGGACAGCGCATTGTAGCAGCCCTGGAAGAGGTAGCAGATGCTTATAAGACAACTTCTACTGCCGTGGCATTAGCCTGGCTGATCGCAAGGCCTTCAGTAGCGGCTCCGATTGTCAGTGCGACAAAAGAAAGTCATCTCGAGCCATTTGTATCGGCGGTACAGCTACAGCTTAGTCCTGAATCCATGGAAAAGCTGGACGCTGCAAGCGATTGGAAATAACAAAATTAATTTAATAATTTATCAAATATCATTATCATGAAAACTAATATTGGAATTAAAAGTGAACACTTAGAAAAAGTAGCTCAGGCATTGAATATTTTATTAGCTGATGAAACCGTATTATATGTCAAAACCAGAAATGCACACTGGAATGTTGAAGGAAGTGATTTCCATGCAGTGCATTTGTTTTTTGAGGAACAATACAACCAACTTTCAGAAACGATAGACGATATCGCTGAGCGTGTACGTTCATTGGGGCACTACGCTGTAGGCACTATGAAACAATATCTGGAAATAGCACATTTATCAGAATCTACTCATGGTAAGAATGATAGCAAGACTTATATGAAGGAATTGTTAGGGGATCATGAGTCCATTATCATGTATATCCGCGGACTGGTTGATGAATTTGAAGAAAAATACGGAGACAGCGGAAGTTCAGATTTCGTAACAGCTTTATTAGAGCAGCACGAAAAAATGGCCTGGATGTTACGCTCACATTTAAACTAAAGAAAACGGCTTTTATAAAACAGGCCTGAGCTAGCTCAGGCCTGTTTTTGTTTTGGATAACGGCTAAGGGATTGCTGCACTAACATTTCCGCTGCCAGCCACAGCATTCAGCCGTGATTAAATTTCTTTTTCGAAACAAACACTGCTCTCGATATTCGCATATTGTCCATAGTTGGGAATGATTTTAAAGTGGTGTTTCTTATACAAACCAATAGCCTCTATCATTTTGTCGCCTGTCTCCAGAATACATTTGCTGTAACCCAGTTCTTTTGCCCAGATTTGCAATTCATTCAATATTTTACCTGCAATGCCTTTTCCCCGCATCTCAATAGGTACAAACATCCTCTTAACTTCCATTATGCCATTTCGATACTCCTTTATTGCTCCGCAACCAACGGCTCTGTCTGCTTCGTAAGCAACCACTACATGCCGGATTAAGTCAATTTTATTGTGTTGAGCAAAAAAACTATTTGTTTCTCCGTTTTTAATTGCTAAATCTTTATCAAGTTCAAGCACTAACTTTTGAAAATCCAAACTGTCTGAGTCAGTTCTCTTTATTGTATACGTTTCTTCCATTTGTTTTTTGTGGCTATTGGATTTGTCAGAATTGCGGTAAACTATATTTTGAGTCCTTTTTTATAAGGATGATCAGGTTGTATGCCGGCTATGTAAGATCATACCTGTTATCACTAATACTATTCCGGCTAATGAATACATGTCCGGAAATGCGCCATGAAGAATCAGCAGTTCGCCAATCAATGCAAAGATAACTTCCATCGACTGTGTAGCCTCTACAGCAGCAAGCTTATGCGGACTATTGCGTACGCGGTCTGTCGCTGTAAAAAATAAAACAGTAGCAATGACTCCTGAAGACAATGCTACTATAAAAGTCTGTGTCAGCTGTCCGGAAGAGGGTAGTCCGTCCTGATGATAGGCAAATGCGCACAGGATAATCCAAAAAGGCATACTGCAGATGGTCATACCAAGGGTTCTTTGATAAGCGTCCAGCTTTCCGTCAGTGATCATCATCATCTTACGGTTTCCGAGTGGGTAAGCGATCGCTGCTATCAGGACAGGAATGGTACCCATTGCAATATCAGCCCAATTGGTAAATTTAGCCTGACTGATCTGCATAATGACAATTCCAAGAATAATAAGGGCCGAAAATGCCAGTGATCCTTTAGAAATCTGGTTTGCTGCACGGGGACTCAACAAAGGAGCAAGCAGCATCCCGAATATAATAGTGGTCTCGAAAGTGCTGGCAACCAACCAGGAGGGGCCATACTTGGCTCCGAAAGTCAGTGTACTGTAGAATATTCCAAATCCCACGGTACTCCAGAGTATCCAGGGCCAGCAGTTTGCCTTAATCGCTGCAAAAGTTGGCTTTAAGCCATTACGAAAACCGACAATGATCATCAGTAGGGGTAGCATCCATACAAAACGTAAGGCTGCAGACCAGATCCAGTGTCCGCCATCCAGAGACATTGCTCTGTTAAGTACAAAAGTAGCAGCAAAAAACAAGGAAGATATGACTCCCAAAAAAATCGGAGATATCCTGATTTTGTCCGGCATAGTATTGATTTAGATAATTATACAAGCATATGAGCGTCCGAAAATAGGAATTTCAGTTGGTGGATAAAAGATCAGACCTGTATTTATTGTAAGAATAAATCTCTTTTTTAAATTGAAAATTGTTTATTTTGTACCATATATCAAAATTAAAACTGTAAAAAGTTAGCGCATGATCATACAACCAAGAACGAGAGGATTTATATGTTTGACTTCGCATCCGCAAGGAGCTGCCCAAAACATTAAAAATCAAATTGAATATGTGAAATCGAAAGGTACTATCACAGATGGTCCTAAGAAAGTATTAGTAATAGGTGCTTCTACAGGCTTCGGTATAGCATCCCGTATTACAGCTGCCTTCGGTTCGGGAGCGGCTACTATTGGCGTTTTCTTTGAAAAACCTGCTACAGAAGGTAAGCCGGGTACTGCAGGCTGGTACAATTCTGCTGCTTTTGAAAATGAAGCTAAAGAAGCCGGATTGTATGCGAAAAGTATCAATGGCGATGCATTCTCTGATGAAGTCAAAAAAGAGGTAATTGACCTTATTAAGAGAGATCTGGGACAGGTTGATCTGGTTGTGTATTCTTTAGCATCTCCGCGTCGTACTAATCCTAAAAATGGTGTTAGTTATGCTTCTGTATTGAAACCTATCAACCAGCCGTTTACAGATAAAACTGTAGATTTTCATACAGGTGTAGTTTCTGATATTTCTATTCAGCCTATAGAGAATGAGGAAGATATAGCGAATACTGTAGCTGTAATGGGAGGTGAAGACTGGAAATTCTGGATTGAAGATCTGAAAGCTGCCGGAGTATTGGCAGAAGGAGTGAAGACAGTCGCTTATTCTTATATTGGCCCTAAATTGACGTATCCTATCTATAGAAACGGTACAATCGGAAAAGCTAAAGACGATTTGGAAGCTACAGTGCCTGTCATCAACGATTTGTTGAAAGATTTGCACGGTATTTCTTATGTCTCGGTTAATAAAGCATTGGTTACACAATCCAGCTCTGCGATTCCGGTAGTTCCTCTTTATATTTCATTGTTATATAAAGTGATGAAAGAAAAAGGAATTCACGAAGGTACGATCGAACAAATCCAGCGTTTGTTTGCAGAAAGATTATACTTAGACAGTACCATTCCTACAGATGATAAAGGACGTATCCGCATCGATGATCTGGAAATGCGTGAAGATGTACAGGAAGAAGTAGCTAAATTATGGGATCAGGTCACTACAGAGAATCTTAGCGAAATCAGTGATATCAAAGGATATCGTGATGAATTCTTTAATTTGTTTGGTTTCAATGTTGACGGTATTGACTATGAAGCGGACACAAATGAGGTTGTAAATGTACCTAGTTTAGCAAATAATTAATCCGTTTGTTTTGCAGACCGGCCTTATATTAAGGTTATAAAAATATCCCCGTCTAATAACGGGGATATTTTTGTTTTGGCTGCGACTCCGGTCATGGGGTTACTTTTTTGCAAGCAGCTTTACTGATAAGGTGAATTCATCATAAATAAACTTATCACCTATATCTGAGAAGATGGATTTTGATTTATATTGAATGCCAAATTTTGTTCTGTCCACGGTGATTTTATCAGCAGTAGCACTGATTGTTTTATCGCTATTCCAGGTGATAGTTGCCGGAAAGCTGATGGATTGTGTAACACCTTTAAGTGTCAGATTACCTGTAATATTCACATTATTGCCACTACCTTCCACTTTTTTAATAATAAAATGGGCGGTCGGGAATTTTTCTACACCAAAGAAATCGTCTGCTTTCAGGTGTTTTTCAAGTCCGGCACTTTTGTCGGCATCTTTAATGCTGGCCATATTGATCACAAAACCGCCCCCAGTAAGTTTTTTTCCGGTAAAATCGAGTGTTCCTGTAGTCAGATCTACTGTTCCCGTATGGGAGCCGCTAACTTTATCACCTTTCCACAAAATAGAAGATTTTGATCCGTCTACGCGATAGGTTTCTGTTTTTTGAGCATAAGTCAGAATAGAAAAACTGTTGATGACAGTTAATAGTAAGATTGAGAAGATTTTTGATTTCATTTGAATGGCTGTTTTTTTATATAGATATTAAGGGTTATTTCATTGAACAGGTAATTTTTTCTTTTATGCTTTGTAAACTTCCACGTTAACTATCTGGGGCATATGATTTGATTTAGAGGCTGCTATCAAATTATTTGCAGCCATTTTTATCATATTTGTACGCGTTTCGATGGTAGCTGATCCGATATGTGGCAGTACGCATACAGAGGGAAGCGTAAGTAAGGGACTGTCTGCCTTCATGGGTTCAGGATCTGTGACGTCTAATCCGGCTCCCCATATATCTCCGTTTACCAGAGCAGTATAGAGATCTTGTTCATGAACGATTTTGCCACGACCGGTATTGATCAGAATGGCCGAATTTTTCATTCTGGCAAATGTTTCCTTATTAAAGCGATATTGTGTCTCCGGACTGAGATTGGCATGTACAGACAGCACATCACTTCGCGTCAGGAGCTCATCAAAGTTGACATATTCGGCATTCAGCACTCGCTTTGCAGTTTCATTGGGATGGCGATTGTGATAGATAACCTTCATGCCATATGCAGCCTGTGCTTTACGCGCAAGCTCAAGGCCAATCCGGCCTAATCCATATATACCTAATGTCTTTCCGTTAAGTTCTATTCCTAGGTCTTTTGTAAACTCAAAATCATTCCACTTTCCTTCTCTGATTTCATTTGCTCTGTAGAAAGCTTTTCTGGACACAGCCAGCATTAATAAGAATGCAACATCTGCCGTGGCTCCACTGAGCACATCCGGTGTGTTGCTTACGGGAATCCCGGCTTTGCTGGCGGCATCCATATCCACATGATCATAGCCCACGCTAGCCAGTGCTATACCTTTAAGATGAGCACAATTATCAAAAAAATGTTGATCCAGAGGTACTCCGCCTACATTTAATAAAAGATCTGCAGACTGACATTCTATTATCACTTCTTCTTGCGTCAGTTTTTTATTTTCCATATTTACAGTGTAGGTCAGACCATGTTCGGTCAAATAATTTAATCCTTCCTGTGGTACATTTCTGGATATGTATACTTTCATTATGTCTTTCATTTTAAAGCTGTGAATTTATGAATTATTTAGACTAAATAGTATCTGTAAGAGAAATCATGATAAATGTATGATGTTTATGAGCTGTAATCTGGTGATTTTTAGTAGAGTACAAAAACCAATATTGCTTCGTGATAATTTGTATTCAATTGGGTTAAAAACGTAGTAATTTCATATCAATAGCGGAAATGTCTTAAATCGTTTTTAATAAAAGTGTAATATGTATGAAAAATTTGTAAAAATAATTCTACCTTTGCAATGGATTAGGCAAACGATTGTCTACCATTACAAAATCATCAATTAAAATTTTATATCCATGAAACACAATTTTGGAGCAGGGCCATGTATTTTGCCAAAGGAGGTTTTTCAAGAAGCTGCACAGGCTGTTATCGATTTCAATAACACAGGATTATCAATTTTAGAAATTTCGCACCGTTCCAAAGATTTTGAAGCTGTAATCTCGGAGACGGAGCGTTTAGTTCGTGAATTGTTGAATGTGCCACAAGGGTATTCAATTTTATTTCTGCAGGGTGGTGCAAGTACACAGTTTGCGATGGTGCCGTTAAACCTTCTTCCTGAAGGTGGAAAAGCTGCTTATTTCGATACAGGTGTATGGGCAACCAAAGCTGCTAAAGAAGCAAAGAAGATAGGACAGGTAGAGGTGGTAGCTTCTTCAAGTGATCGCAACTATACCTATATCCCGAAGAACATCACTGTACCTTCGGATGCTGCTTATTTCCATTATACTACTAATAATACGATCTACGGTACAGAGGTATTCGATATCCCTCAATCAGCTGTACCGGTAGTCGCTGATATGTCTTCTGATATTTTAAGCCGGGAGATCAATGTTGCTGACTATGGTCTGATCTATGCAGGAGCTCAAAAGAATATGGGACCTGCCGGTGTTACGCTGGTTATCGTAAAAGATGAACTTCTAGGTAAAACAGGACGTACACTTCCAAGTATCTTTGATTATGACAGTCATATCAAAGGCGGATCTATGTACAATACACCTCCCGTATATTCTATATATGTGTCTATGCTCAATCTGCGTTGGTTGAAAGCTAAAGGTGGTATATCTGTTATTGAACAGGAAAATATTGTGAAAGCGCGTACATTGTACGATGAGATTGACCGCAATTCGCTGTTTAAAGGTACAGCAGAAGTAGAAGATCGTTCCCGAATGAATGTTACTTTCGTTATGAATAACCCTGAACTGGAAGGTGCATTTCTGGATTTAGCTAAAGAACGTGGTCATATCGGACTGAAAGGTCACCGTTCTGTAGGAGGTTTCCGTGCTTCTATCTATAATGCATTGAGTATTTCCTCTGTAAATGCATTGGTAGACACTATGCAGGAGTTTGAAGAAAAGTATAAATAAAATAAGATTACGGATGAAATCATCCCGATTTTTCGGACCACATGGTGCAACGAAAACAGAGGATGGCTCCACCACTTTATAAAATAAATTAGTACTGATGAAAATATTAGCAAATGACGGAATCGATCCAATCGGAAAAAAATTATTGGAAGATGCCGGATTTGAGGTAGATACAAATCATATTCCGCAAGAGGAACTGGTTACAAAGCTAAATAACTACGATGCAATTACTGTACGTAGTGCTACTAAAGTAAGACAAGCCCTTATTGATGCCTGCCCGAATATCAAGGTAATTGGCAGAGGTGGTGTCGGAATGGATAATATTGATGTGGATTATGCCCGCAGTAAAGGTATAGCTGTCATCAATACACCAGCTGCATCATCCCTTTCTGTTGCCGAATTAGTATTCGCACACCTTCTTAACGGTGTACGTTTCTTATTCGATGCCAATCGTAAAATGCCTGTGGAGGGATCAACAAATTTTGCAGGTCTTAAAAAAGCATACGCTAAAGGTATTGAGTTACGCGGTAAGACAATTGGTATAGTAGGCTTTGGACGTATAGGGCGTGAAACAGCTAAAATTGCTTTAGGACTTGGTATGGATGTTGTTTTTTCTGATCTGTATGACGGTCCGGCTTCTCTGGAGCTTTCACTCTCAGGAGGTGTCAAGGTAGAGGTACCGGTGAAACAAGTCGGTCTGCAGGAACTTTTCAGTGTTTCTGATTTTATTTCATTACATGTTCCATTTACAGACAAACCTGTAATCGGCAAAGAAGAGTTTGCATTATTGAAAGACGGAGTGGCGTTAGTCAATGCATCTCGTGGTGGTGTGATTGATGAACTTGCATTAATTGAAGCGCTGGATTCAGGAAAAGTTTCTTTTGCTGCACTGGATGTTTTTGATGATGAACCAACTCCGCGTGCGGGAATCCTTCAGCATGCAAAAATCTCATTGACACCGCACATCGGAGCGGCTACAAATGAGGCTCAGGAACGCATAGGTGAAGAACTTGCTAATTTAATTATTCAACAGCTGAAGAAGTAATTGTTGTAAATCATAATTTACGGCACAAAGCGTAAGTTTACACTTTGTGCCGTTTTTGTTTAATAGCATTACTTTTTTGTATATTCACCACGCAAAACATAAAACTGTTTTATACATTTTTTTTAAATATGAAAATTCTAAAATTTGGAGGCACATCTGTCGGAAGTGCTGCACGTATCAAAGGGTTGTTAGATATTGTAAACCCTTCTGAACGTCAGATCGTAGTGTTGTCTGCTGTCGCAGGAACAACAAATGCTTTAGTCGAAATCAGTCAGGCTTATCTGGTAGGTAAGAAGGACGAGGCCAAGCAACTGATCAAGCAGCATAAGGATAAGTATGAGTCACTGATTAAGGAACTTTTCACAACAGATCAGGGATACAAAAACGGTAAAGATCTTATTGATTATCATTTTGATTTTATTGGTTCTCTTTCTAACGAGCACTTTACGCCGATAGAGGAAAAAGTGGTACTGGCTCAGGGAGAACTGATCTCTACTGCTTTGTTTCACTTTCACCTGAATGAGATCGGTGTACCTTCAGTGTTGTTGCCGGCATTAGATTTTATGAAAATCGATGAAGATAACGAACCTATGGTCAGTTATATCGGTGAAAAATTAAATGCATTACTTGCTAAATATCCGGATAATACGCTGTTTATTACGCAGGGATTCATTTGTCGCAACTCGTTCGGTGAGATCGATAACCTGCGCAGAGGAGGATCTGACTACACTGCATCGCTGATTGGTGCTGCTATTCAGGCGGATGAAGTACAGATATGGACCGATATAGACGGTATGCACAACAATGATCCACGCGTTGTGAAAAATACCACGCCTATAGCTCACCTGAGTTTTAATGAAGCTGCAGAGCTTGCCTATTTCGGAGCAAAGATCTTACATCCGCAATCTGTATTTCCTGCTCAGAAATATAATGTACCTGTGCGTGTATTGAATACGATGGATCCTAAAGCTGCCGGTACACTGATCAGTAAAGATGGTGCACAGAAAGGTATTATCCGCGCTATTGCAGCAAAAGATAATATCACAGCAATTCATATTCATTCATCCAGAATGTTGCTGGCATATGGTTTCTTGCGTAAAGTATTTGAGATATTTGAAAGATACAAGACTCCTATAGATATGATTACCACATCGGAGGTAGCTGTGTCTCTTTCTATTGACGATACAACGCATCTGGCAGATATTATTAAAGAAGTAGAAGATTTCGGAACGGTATCCGCAGATGAAAATCAGACTATTGTATGTGTGGTTGGTGACTTTGGTCAGAATACACATGGATATGCAGCACGTGTACTGGATGCTGTAAAGCATCTTCCTATTCGTATGATTTCCTATGGTGGTTCGGACTATAACGTTTCGATTCTGATGGATTCCGAATACAAAACTGAGGCATTACGTTCATTACACAACCGTTTATTTTAATTTCCATATGTTCAGTACGAAACAGCTGGCTTCTTTTGAGCATCAGGAGACGCCATTTTATTACTATGATATGAGTTTGCTGGAGCGCACACTGGATGCGTGTTCTGCAGCGGCAGAAAAAAGAGGATTTCACGTACATTATGCCTTAAAAGCTAATTTCAATGACCGTATTCTTCAGCTTATTCAGGCCAAAGGTTTTGGAGCAGATTGTGTAAGTGGTAATGAGGTGAAAAAATCTATTGAAACGGGCTTTAAAGCTGATAAGATTACATTTGCCGGTGTCGGTAAATCGGATAAAGAGATTCGTTATGCATTGGCACATGAGATATTTGCGTTCAATGTAGAATCAATTGAAGAGATGGAGGTCATCAATGCTTTGGCAGGGGAGACAGGACAGATCGCAAATGTATCCCTGCGAATAAATCCCAATGTGGATGCACAGACACATCATTATATCACAACTGGACTGGATGAAAATAAATTTGGTATCCCTAATTCTGAGCTTGAAAAATCTGCTGCTATATTAAGGGAGTCAAAACATCTTAATCTGGTTGGATTACACTTTCATATCGGTTCGCAGATCGTAGATCTGAATGTATTTAAAAGCCTTTGTGTGAAGGTCAATGAATGGAAGAACTGGTTTGAGGAGAGAGGTACTACGATCAAGGTATTAAATGTTGGTGGCGGACTGGGTGTCGATTATAAAGATCCTGATGGTAATCCTGTAACAGATTTTGAGGCTTACTTTGATATTTTTGACAGATTTTTAGAGCGTAATTCTCATCAGGAAGTTCATTTTGAATTAGGGCGGGCATTAGTCGCACAATGTGGCAGTCTGCTAAGTCGTGTCTTGTATACAAAGAGTGGCATCAAGAAAAATTTTCTTATTCTTGATGCAGGTATGACAGAACTGATGCGTCCGGCACTATACCAGGCGTATCATAAGATCGAAAGAGTAGGAGAGTCCGATCAGGAGGAGATCAACTATGATGTCGTAGGGCCAATCTGTGAGAGTTCAGATTGTTTCGGTAAGGAAGTTCCGTTGCCTGTAAGCAAAAGAGGAGATCTGATTGCGATACGAACAGCCGGTGCTTACGGAGAAGTAATGTCTTCACATTACAATCTTCGGGAAGAAATACGGTATGTATATTCCGACGAAATCGTATAAACTATATAAGACAGACTTGTCTTTAAAATCATTAACAAAGAAAGCCGTCCTGGATCTCAGGGCGGCTTTCTTTATTCCGTTAAACTACGGGATTAATTCTTTTGGGTCATGCCAAATATGGCAATAAGCTTTTGCTCATGGTATAGATTAAAAGTCTGTTCTGCGATATCATAAGTCAGACCGTTCAGCGATAACAAATCAAAAAATTCTCTTTCAATATTATCATTAAGACATGCTTTCTGTGTGCTTCCTACATTGGTAAATGTGATTTTATTTCCATTGAAGCGTACAGTTCCGAAATAATTATTACAGCTGGAATTGCCGCTTACACTGTTCTTATCTATATCGAAATTCATAAATGCGCCACTGTTCTCCTGCATCTTTCCGCGCAGGGACAGAAGTTTCCAGCTGTGTTTTCCCAGAAAAGCGAGTGCCGTATTTTCTTCTTTGACATTGCTTATTTTCTTTTTGCTCAGTATTTTGATTACATCGTATGTATATGCTGAAGCATCCGCCGGAACATTTTTCAGTTTAGAACGCTTTACCAGTAATTTATAGCGGTATCCTTCTTCGTAATTGAAGTGCTGGAAACCGGAATAAAAATACTCCCAGTCCTTACTGTTGTCATATTTGACCATATAGCATTTCATGCGTCCCACGCCTGTGCAATCTACCCGATTCTCTTTGACGGTCATAGTGATCTCTTCACTCTGATCATTTGAATCTTTGATTTTTTTCTTACTGATTACTTTTACCACTTCATATTTATAAGATGAAGCATCTGCAGGGACATTGCTTAATTTGGTACGTTTTACCCTTACCTTGTAACGGTATCCTTCGGTATAGTCAAAATTATCAAGGGATGTGTAGAAATATTCCCAGTCTTTGCTGTTATGATACTTTACCAGATAACATTTCATACGTCCTACTCCACTACAATCAACTCTGTTTTCTTTGATCTCCATGCTAAAGGTCTTGCTCTGAGCCAGTGCAGTGATCGCAGATGTGACCATAAAGAAACACATCAGAAGAGGCGTGATTTTTTTCATAAAACTAATATTATTTCTATAATGGACAAATATATTGAAAAATGGTTTAGCATTACTGTTAAATATTATTACGGTGTTAAGAGCTTTTCGGTTTTAGTATGTTCATTTTCAGGGGACAATATCGCGATCCAGTATTCCCTCAAAACCGGATCTCCCGTTTTACTGTTTACATATTCAGCTCTTTTCAAAGCACTTTTCATAATAAAGGAGCTTTCTGCAATTGCTGTCTTGAATTTATCCAGATCAAACAGATTGAATCCGAATTTTGTAAAAGGCAAAGTCTCCATAAAAGCCCGGTCTGCAAATGTAATGGCAACACAGCCATCCGGTTTTAGAACTCGTCTGATCTCCGCTAACAAGGCGGGGATATCTTCCCAGAAATAAAGGGTGTTGACTGACATTATCTTATCAAACAGCTCATCCTGAAAAGGGATATGCAATCCGTCGTATAAACGAAAAGTTGCCTGCCGCTTTGCGACTTCAGCCCTATGGTCTGCGCTGGCCTGCTGATGCATTGTAGAAGATATTTCCAGACCACTATAGTGGATAGACCTGGCTTGTTGCAATATTAGTTGGAGGTGTCCGCAGTTGCCATGCCCTAATTCGAGAAGTTGATCATTATCGTTTAACCCAATATTTTTGATGGTCTCCAGTGTCATGCCGATATTGTTTTCATTCATATTATCAGCGATGACAAGTCCAAATTCTCCATTCGGATTCGCCAGTTGATGAGCGATCTCTTTCAGTTCTTCTTCGGTATATATTTTTGACATATTATTTTACTCTTTGTATGATCAAATTTAACTTTTATTGTTCATATAATATGCTCCGTATTTATGTACTACAGGATTAAATCGCAATTTTAATGTCATGTTATGTGTGCTGATCTTTTTCTCTGATCTTTGTTTCTGTAATTATTTTTTTCAAGATACTGATCTGCCCGAGGTGATAATGTGTATGTTCGATAACACCCAGCAGATTGCGGTAATATGTTCCGTATTTGGGATCCGTAAACTCCAGATCTAAATACGAAGGATTTAGATTTTCAATCAGAACAGCTAAGTGTTCAGCGTCCTGAAGCGTTTTGTGAATGAGGAGCTGCCATTCTTCTTCACTAGTGATAGGTTTGAGATCAAAACTAAATTTATCCTGAGAGGTGAGCGGCTTGCCGGTAAGAACATCTGTGATAGCGACCACATAATAGTTAATATGAAAAACCAGCATAGCTATGGTATTGAGGCTATAAACAGGATTAGTTGCGTGTAGCCAGTTTATATTTAGAAGTGTATCCTTCAGATTGACACATGTCCAGTTGCCCCGAAGTGTACATCTCTAAAATGTTTGGACAGATAAGTTAGGGAGTCTGCCATAGGTATTATAAGTAGATTTTATAAAATAGTATTGATAGTTGGTATTAAATATAGCATTTAAATAAACAGGAAAAAAGGGTTAGCTGCCAATCCATATATATAATAAATGGCCGGATACAGTAGGTTCAGTAGTGGTATTGATTTATCAATGTAATTGTTAAATTCGCCAATGACAAGAGTTAAAGGTCTAAATATGAAAACGGAGAGGTTAAACTTACACAGGTTAGACATGATTCACGCTGAATTTATGTTGAGGCTGGTCAATACGGATCAGTGGAAAGAGAACATTGGTGACAGAAATGTCAATAGTATAGATGAGGCTGAAACCTATGTAAAGCGAATAATCGAAACACCTGATATTCAATACTGGGTGGTTTCATTAACTGCCGGAGAACTTCCTGTAGGCGTCGTTTCACTTGTCAAGCGAACTTATCTCGAAGATGCCGATATTGGATTTGCATTGTTGCCTGAGTTTGAAAAGAAAGGATATGCATTCGAGGCCGCAAGCAGATTGTTGATCTATATACGGGAGAATCGTATACAGAACAAAGTATTGGGAATTACCAAAAACAGCAATCTTAAGTCTATTCGTCTTTTAGAAAAATTAGGCATGAAGAGAGCTTCGGATATAGAGGAGGCTTTGCAACAGAAAAATGAACTGATTTATTACCTGTACCTGAATCAGCCATTATAGCTTATCCCTTTTATTGATCTGTTGTTTCTTAATAGAGCTTGTGAAAGCCCAACCCATAAGTAAGGCCTGCGCCTGTACAGCTAAATCGGAAAGCATTTCTCATAACTTTGAATCAGATGAATAATGTCTGTCTCTATCTTAGCAATGCTGATAATACGTACTGTAAGCAAGGATTTTTCCATTTAATTAATGCATGTGCCTAACTTAATCCTCCAGCTTCTTTATCGCCTTTCTACCGGATGTCTCTGCGACATCGTGATAGCCTTTCTTGTAGTAGTTGCTTTGAAACTTCCGATATTGTTTCGTAATTTGCTTCTAAGCTATGAATGATTAAAATAAAGAATATATGATCAAGGAAATTAAAATGTTTAGTCTGCTGATAATGATGATATGGCTGATTCATAATGTACATGCACAATCCCCGGCTATTTATGATACACTTTCCATTGGTAATATTAAACAGGTTGTTTCCTATAGCGGAAGTAAAGATGCACCTGTTATTCTTTTCTTACATGGTGGCCCCGGAAGCTCAAGGATGAAGCAGGCTGAAGTTTTTTCCAACATGCTTCAAAAACATTTTATGGTCGTTCAGTGGGATCAGCGAGGTGCGGGCAGAACCGAGGCGTTGAATAAATCGTTAGTGCCGATAACGCTGGACTTAATGGTAAATGATACATTTGAATTGATCAAATTACTTTTAAAAAGATTCAACCAGAAGAAATTGTATCTCGTTGGTGAATCCTGAGGAACTGTTTTAGGCTTCAAGATGGCTGAAAAACATCCTGAACTTTTAAATGCCTATCTCGCGTTCAGTCCAGTGGTCAACCAAACAAAAAGTGAACAGATCCTGTTGGAAAACTTAAAACTGGATGCTAAAGAGAAAGCTAACCCAGAAGCTCTGAAAGAACTGAATATCGTCAAAATTCCATTCAACAGTTACGAAGATATGTACTATTCAAGAAAATGGATGTTAAGCTACGATGGTCACCCAGTTGCAGAAAAAGACCTGCCGCTCCTGAAGCAATATATGGAAGATTGGTCGAAAGTCTGGATGCCAACGTGGAATGAAGTAATGAAACATAATCTTCTCGTAGAATTACCAACGATCAAATGCCCTGTATATTTCTTTTTGGGAGAAAAAGACTTACAGACAAACTGCAATATTGCCAGGGATTACTATAATATATTAAAAGCACCTAAAAAGAACATATATACTTTTAAAAATGCGGGGCATTCTGTATTAGTTGATGAGGCAGAACAAGTTCAAAAAATAATTATTGCTGAAATTTTCAAGAATGACAATAATCAGGAACATTAGCCCAATCTGTCACTTCATCTGTTTCAATAACAATTTCATCGTTAAGGGTTGATATTTTTTCACTCTTTAAATAGCAAAAAAATTAAATGAATGAGTTAGAGTGTGTATTAGTGATCTGTTTGTGAGTTAAATAAAGAATGTAGAACGGATTAATAAGTAGTCGTTAATTAGGATTATTTACAGTTTTAAAATTCATGTAATGAATAAAATAGAACGGGAAGATATTTATATTATAAGCAGACACAGCAATCTGACTGAGCAGGAAATAACTGAACTGTTGAAAGAAGATATATTCAATGACAGAAGCGCCTGGGAAAAGTTTCTGCGTTTGTTTTTTATAGTACTTGGCATCGGTTTTACAGTTGCCGGGATTGTGTTCTTTTTTGCTTATAACTGGGCTGATCTGCACAAGTTTGTAAAGATCGGTCTGGCAGAGGGATTGATTATTGTGACAACGGTACTGGTGCTAATTCCCGGAATCCATATTTCTGTACGAAATATCATCCTCACCGGAGCTGCCGTACTGGTCGGTGTATTATTTGCTGTATTTGGTCAGATTTATCAGACCGGAGCGGATGCTTATGACTTTTTTCTGGCCTGGACAGTCTTTATTACCCTGTGGGTACTTGTTTCCAATTATGCGCCGCTTTGGTTGCTGTATCTTATTCTGATCAATACGACTTTCCTGATGTATGCCGATCAGGTGGCAGAGGATTGGAGCGGAGTTTTTGTATGTACGCTATTGTTTATGGTGAATGGCGCTGCTCTATTGATTTCCATTCTGCAATCCCGTTATATTAATAATGTGTCAGTTCCGCAATGGTTTTCAAATGTAGTGGCATTAGGTGCTGCGACATTTGCTACTGCAGGTGTTATTTTCTGGATATTTGATGAGGTACAGCATACTTTCCCCTTACTTCTGATCCTGACAGCTGCTGCTTATTTTTTTGGTATCCGCTACGGCTTAAAGACCAAAAGCGGATTTTATCTTTCCCTGATTCCCTTTAGTCTTATTGTCATTATATCAGGCCTGCTCATCCGTATTTCGGATGGAGAAATGATGTTTCTGACTGTGAGTTGTTTTATTGTGATCAGTGTAACACTTGTTATTAGAAAATTGATAGATCTTCAAAAGAAATGGACAAATGAAAAATAAAGAGCAGATCATAGAGGTATTGGATTATATCCGAAGTAAAAGAGAAAATAAAGAATCATTTGTCTGCGATGAGGAAGCTATTGCAGCTTCTTATCAGAAAAGCGGATATAGCGAATCGCTGGCTATCAAGATTCTTTCCATATTTGGAGGTCTGCTGGCCAGCCTGGCTTTTGTTGGTTTTTTACTTATCAGCGGACTGTATGACTCCGGTATTGGTCTTGTTATACTGGGTTTTGTTTGTATTGTAATAGCCGTGTTGGTGAATAAAAAAAGTGATAAAATTATTCTGGATACTGTGACGGTATTGTTTTACATCATTGGATTTGTGCTTATGACAATGGGCTTTAATAAGTTTAAAATGGAAGATAGCAGTATCCTTTTGATCTTTATTCTTATAGCTTCCTGTTCCCTGATGATTGTACATAACTATATCCTTTCCTTTATATCCATTCTGATCCTAAATGGTTGTATATTCGGCCTGATCCTGACTAATGATGCCTAGAATATGATTCATATTCAGATCGCTGTACTAACTGTGTTGGTCAGCTATACTATGCTGAATGAAGCGAAGATCATTACGAGCACTAAAGTATTATCCCGACTTTATAAACCTGTAAGAGCCGGACTGATCTTTTCATTTTTGGTGCTGCTGATCTTTTTGGGTAAGAAGGGAATGATCGCTCTTTCTCCGGAATATATATGGGTTTCCGCTGTGCTGATCTTTTTGGCAATAGGGTATTTGATGTTGAAGTTATCGGATATATTGCATGTTGCAGGTGTCATCCAAAGAACTGTAATTTGTATTCTTAGTATACTGGTTTTATTACCTACAGTATGGTCGCCTGCAATATCAGGAGCAATATTGATTATCCTTCTGAGCTTTTATGTGAATTATAAGACAGGACTGATTGCCGGAGTGATCGCTTTTATTTATTTTATTTCTCAGTATTACTACGATCTCAATTTTACATTACTGACTAAATCCATATTGCTGATCTCATTAGGAATTCTATTTCTGGCACTCTATTTATTTACCCGTAAAAGCCTGACTAAACATGAAAAAGTATAAGTGGTTTATCATACTCTTTAATCTGCTTCTGTTGCTGGGGTATTTTACATATTCGATCCGAGCGAAAGAAGAAATATTGGATGAAGGTCAGTTGGTTTTATTAGAGCTGGCACCCGTCGATCCGCGTTCACTTATGCAGGGGGATTATATGAACCTGCGTTATGCTATTTCGAGGGATATAGATACGGAAACCGAAAAATTATCAAGAAGGGGATATTGTGTTATAAAAATTGATGGGCATGGAGTAGGGAAGAAGGTTCGTTTTCAACGGGATCCCAGTCCGTTAGATAAAGGTGAATATCTGATTAAGTATACATCGCCGAATGAATGGATTATCAATATCGGAGCGGAATCTTTTTTCTTTCAGGAAGGGCATGCTGAAAAATATGAACGCGCAAAATACGGGGCATTAAGGATCGATAAAAACGGTAATAGTCTGTTAGTGGGTTTATATGATCAGGGGCATAAAGAAATAAAGTAACAGTAATTCCTATACGAACAGGATATACATATCGTCAGACTATCTCGCTCAGGACTATAGAATCTGTCAGAGCCACTTGGTTAGCTAATTCTTGGCAGATCCGTGTGCCATCTTTTTAGTCTGAAGATCATTATTATTAGATACTTATCCCTTCTCTTTATTAAAATCTCTTTTATAGCATTGGTAAATAGTTCAATAGTTGTTGAGCTAATTGTTCAGTAGGCATTTTTTTAAGTTCTTTTATTCAAACATACACCTGCTACAAGCCTGTTTTCGCGACAGCAAGTTTTAAATTTCATAATTATCAATCCAATTTGACAGCCTCTAAAGCTGCTGAAGCATATCTTATGCTTACTCCTTAAATAAAGATTAAATAGTTCAATCATAATGAGTTAATTATTCAATTTTCGAATGTTCATTTCTTTTAGTTTAGCTCTGTATAATCATTATAACATAACCAATAGATTTTGTCAGGTAACAGAGCAGTGTGAATTTTGATCGTTCGAAAAAGTAAAATAACAGAAATGGTTAGATAAATAACAAACACGAAATTACAAAATTATGAAAACACAAAAATTAAAGATTGCCCTCGGCTTAGCGTTTGCGATGTCGGTCCTGGGTAGTTGCGAAAAAAAGGATCTGGTAAATGATAAACTTTTGAATCAGAATGCTCTTGCTCAGACAAACGGAGTGGTGGATGTGGTGCTGGACTGGAATCAGACTTACCAGAAAATTGAGGGATTCGGTGCTTTCGGAGGAAGAATTACTCCGTTTTTTGAATCGGGTAAAAGAGATAGTATAATGGAATATTTGTGGGGGAATACCGGCTTACATCTGAATATGCTGAGAGGGAAGGTGCTGCACACCTATCCGTTTAATCAGCAAACTAAAGTTGTAACGATTCAGCCGGCCGGTGTGGATATCAATATTGATGTGAACAGCACACAATACCAATCTCTTACGGAAGATCAGAAAGAACATCTGGGACAGTTGTGGATTCTGAAAACTGCAAAACAGCGCCATCAGGTTCCGATTATCTTTGCAAGTACCTGGACACCGCCTTTGTATATGAAAACGAATCCTAACAGTATAAGCGGTAAGTTTTTTAATGGTTTAAACTTTAATACTTCGTCGACTACATTTGCAAATTATCTGGCCGGATTTACGAAAGCTTATAAAGAGGCAGGAATCGATTTTTACGGGATTTCTCCGAGCAATGAGCCGGAAAATGTATTTTCAGATTGGGATGCTTCCTATTGGAAACCAAAAAATCTGGGTGAGTTTATAACCAATAATCTAAGACCGGCCCTGAATCGTGAAGGGTTACAAAGTGTCAAGATCATTTCTTCAGAAAATGCAGCATGGGGTACCGCAAATAGTTTCCTGTCTTCTATGGATAAGAGTAAAGTAGATATACTTGCAGGGCATGGTTATGTGGAAATTGGGGATTTGATTTTCGGACAACGCGGTCTGAACCAAAATCCACAAATCTGGAATTACGCTACCGGAAATAAACCGGTCTGGGTGACAGAAGCCTCTGACGATAGTGGCGTCTATGATAATACCATGACAGGAGGACTCAAACTGGCTAAAAATATGCATAAATTTTTGGCTGAATGTAATGTAAATTCATATGTGTACTGGTTAGGTATGCTGGCTATCCGAAACAATGAATCACTGATCTGTACCAACAGTGACGGAACGCTTGATTTTCCGAAGACATACGATGTGATGGGGCACTATTCACGGTTTATTAATGCCGGATACTATAGATTTAAAGCAACCTCAACTGGCGGAAGTAATATTATGGTATCTGCATATAAAGATCCTGTTTCAGGCAAATTTACATGTGTAGTAATTAATAGCGGTACTACTGCTGCTAATTGTAAAATCAAACTTCAGGGCTTTGGAGTAAGTAGTCTCCAGAATTATCAGACTACAGATTCAAGTGCTGGTCACTGGCCTGCGGGAACTGTCGTAAATGCAGATGCTTCAGGGGAGTTGTCAGTAACTTTGCCGGCAAAAAGTATAACGACGTATACAGGAATTAAGAATTAGGTAAGGAATATTTAGACATAAAGCTCAGTTTCTGGAAAGGAACTGAGCTTTATGTCTTTTAGTAGGGCTGCATCTGATAACAGATATGTCATCAGGTGCTTTTGTTTTTATATTTCAGTTCCAGATTAAGAATGATATCACGTTTTTTACCTTCTATCAGAGATAAATTGCCGACTACAAATACTCCTTTTTTTCCATTGGTTGGGTTAGAAATACCATACACAGTGGACTCATCATCAGGATTTGACGAACCTTCATACCGGTAAAGATAATCGATCTGGTATTCTTCTGTATTGCTATATATTTCATCGAATTCTATATTGTAATCTATATTGTATCCCATCTGCTGTAGTTTCGCTAATGCGACATCTGCCGTTTCGTAATTGTGTCTGGTTTCCATATTTATATTGATTGTTGTTTATTAATAACAATCAACTTAGCTTTTCTGTTTTTACATGAACGAAAACGGGTCTAATAGCTAAAATGAGCTTTTTTTTGTTGAAAAATATTGTCGTTTATTTAGTTTTTGATTTCTTTATTATTTTTGTTTTGTAAATTTGATTTTATATTTATATCTTTTGTTAATATAAAACATGTTATTATGAATTTTAGAGTTAAATTATTGTCATTGTTCGGTGTGGTGTTGCTGAGTATGGCTTGTATGAAAGAAGAACGGGATGTCGTAAGGCAGGTGGAAATGATTGTTGCATCTAAATATACAACATGTGAACCCTCATATGGTGTTAAAGTATCCGATTGTCTGATAGTAACTGAGGCTAAAAATAATAATACTTATTATTTAGCTAAAAGTGAAATTCCCGGATTTAGTTACGAACTCGGATATGAGTATAGAATTCTGGTAAAAGCTACAAAGTTAGCAAATCCACCTATGGATTCAGGTGACACAGAATTTGAACTTATAAAAGTTATTTCCAAAACAAAGGTTAATTGATCGTTATAAAAGCTCTCCTAAGTTGATACAAAAATGAAACCATCCATCTATTATATAAAGTTGATGATATTTATATTACTGAATACAAGCCTGCTACTTTCCTGTTCCAGGCAGGATATAAAACCCCCTGATAATCCGGAAGAGAGAGGCATACTATTGGAACTCGATTCTACAAAATTTCCGGTTGTCAAAAAAGATACTGTAGTAAAGAGTGTATATGATATTCTTTATCAGTTGGATGGTCTGCAGTTTTATATAAAAGCATATGATAACTTAGTTTTACAGAGCTATGGTAAAGGAAAAAATCTGCTTCTGGAACCCATAGCGCCTGATGACGACTCGCAGTTGTTTTATTTTAAGTTTTCTCCTCCATCTTCTGATAATCCTTATATGCTCTACTCAGTAAAAGAAAATACAGCAATAGGTGTCGGAGCATATGCCAAAAGTCCGGACCAGTATTTTCCGTTTACCCAACGATCCGGCAGACCTTCTTCATTTGGTTTTTCATGGATTCCGGTTTTAAATCCAGAAAGAACAGCTTACTATTTAGACAGTCGGGATGTATCGGGTACAGTTGTGATAGATGGAAAACCAAAGCCATTTAATTATAGTATAAGAGCAGAGTATGGTAGATTGTTTATGGGGAAAAGGGACTTTATACAATATCTGAATTTTGTATTTGTTCCCAATGAGGAGTTTATATTGGAGAGTATACAGCTGGATACAACAGGTGGAAAGATCACCAATTCAAGAATAACCCGAATTGATTATGGTTTGAGGGTAAACACCAGATCTACAGAATTCAGGGAAAATGTGTTGCTGAGAGATACACTAAAAAGTGAATTTTCAATTCAGGAGACATTTGATGGAATAAGTTTTAAAAAAAACAAAAATGTTGAATTAGAAACTGATTTGCCCAGAGTAAGCTCTTCTGCTGGCATGAATTCTTTTGGAAAGAAGGAAAAAATAAAGATGAATTATGGTCCAAAGCCTTATCGTACCATTGTTACTACCTACCCGATGGAGATTGTAATACCGGCATATTCTTGGTTTTCATATGATTTATGGATAGTACAGCATACTGTTGAATTAAAGTACAAAGCTGTATATCGGGGTGTCAAATCAGGTAAGAGCATAAATGTTTCGGGCGTTTACAGCGGATATGATTTTTCTAATCCGTATTTAGAAGTATATACAAGACCCAATAAAACAAATTGAATAAATCACTAATATTTCCGACAGTTAGAAGTTAAAAGATAAGTGTTTTTAGACCTGATACAGCTTTATTAATAGCTATATTTTTTATAATTTTAGAGGGTTAGCATATAATGGTGGAATGCTAATGATATTCTTAATAAAAGAGCTGTTAATAAGATATGAAGAAAATAATATTTAGATTTTCGCTGATTAACATTGGGCTGGGTATTGTGTTGTTTTTGCTTTACAGAGTTATTATTGACAGATTAAATCCCCCTGATACAACAACTTTGGAAAAAATCTATACTGTTATGGATATTTTCATGCAGATCATTTTGTCTTCAGTTTATCTTGTTGCAATAGCTGTCAGTTCATTATTGTTTTTTCTAAATCAAATAGACCGAATCAGGAATAATTATTACTTGTCCTTTCTGACCTTTTCGGGATTACCTCTCTTTTTTGTTCTTTTCGTAGGTGTTAATATAGCACTTGACATTCATCAGTATGATATTATACCCTCTTCTATAAAAATGCTGTTAGGCTTTTCAATACTTTATTTGTTATGTACAATTATTGAATTTTTAATTTTCAGATCAAAAATTAAAAAGTATAATTAACATCTGTATTAGTAGGGGGTAATAGCTATATGATTTTTATTTTTCGTTACTGAAAGATCTTTTTAGTTGGCGAAATAGTATTCTATATTTCGTATAGGTGTGACATCTGAAAGAACTAAACTAAATTCGGATTGAACTCAGACTACAGTTTCACGTTCGAATCTGGAATTGCGGATTAAATCCAAAAGTTTTAGTAAAATAGAACGGCCATAAATAAGCAAAAACCCCACTTAACATGATGTTAAGTGGGGTTTTTGTACGCCCATCAGGATTCGAACCTGAGACCGACGGTTTAGAAAACCGTTGCTCTATCCAGCTGAGCTATGGGCGCGTCCCTTTCGGTGATGCAAAACTACTCAAATCCGCTATATTTCCAAAAAAAATGAATACTTTTTTTATGCCGATATATTAAGTCATTGCCTGTCAAGGCAATTATTTCTCTCGCCTGTCAGAACAACTCCCTTATCTTTTTTGTTATAATATGACATATAAAAAACAAATATATATGTTATAACATTTACTTTTGTATGGAAAATTAAAATAAAAATATGGCAACTATCTGGAATCTAGACTCTGCTCACAGTGAATTGGAGTTTAAAGTAAAACACATGATGATTTCAAATGTAAAAGGACTTTTTCAAGACTTTGAAATCGAATTAGAAGGAAATGGTGAAGATTTGACCTCAGCAACTATTAAAGCAGCTATCAAAACCGACTCCATTAATACTAAAAATGAACAACGCGATCAACATTTAAAAAGCGGAGACTTTTTTGATGCGGCCAATTATCCTGAGATAAAGTTTGTATCGACTTCCATTGTGAAGAAATCAGAAGATGAATTTGCAGTAACAGGAGATTTAACGATCAAGGATGTGACCAAACCTATTACGTTAGATGTGGATTTCGGAGGCATTGCTGTAGATCCATGGGGCAATAGTAAAGCCGGATATACCTTTTCAGGTAAAATAAACAGAAGTGATTTTGGCCTGACATGGAATGCG
This sequence comes from Sphingobacterium spiritivorum ATCC 33861, assembly GCF_000143765.1. Taxonomy (GTDB): domain Bacteria; phylum Bacteroidota; class Bacteroidia; order Sphingobacteriales; family Sphingobacteriaceae; genus Sphingobacterium; species Sphingobacterium spiritivorum. The sequence goes on from NZ_GL379770.1 coordinate 1,460,110, forward strand.
GCATTAGAAACCGGTGGAGTAATGGTCAGTGAAGAGGTAAAAATATCAGGTGACATTCAATTTTCAAAAAGCTAATAATCAGCTTGATTCATAATTAAAAGCATATTTTAGCCATAAATTCTAAAATATTATTTGGTAGAATAGAGAAAATTTGTACTTTTGTCGCGGAGAGTTGGCAGAGTGGTCGAATGCGGCAGTCTTGAAAACTGTTGACTGTCACAGGTCCGGGGGTTCGAATCCCTCACTCTCCGCAGAAACCTTCATCGAAAGATGAAGGTTTTTTTATGCAATGTCCCGCCGTTTTTTGATGCAAGATATAGACAGCAATTCCAGATTCTAACCTGAAGCGGTGGCCGGGTTCGAACATTATCGTTGCGGGTTGCGCATGGGGATGAGGGACGCAACAAATCCTGAACGCTCCGCAAGTAGCAATACAAAAAGGTTAAAAAACCGCTAAACTTAATTGTTTAGCGGTTTTTTCTTTTATGCGGTAATCAGGTTAAGTATTAAACCCCAATCCGGAGGTGTCCTTCGAGGTGTCACCACATTTGTGGAGATATCAGAGACACCTCCAAGTCCAAAGCATCGGATCATGTTCAAAAGTTGTGGACTAAGCAAATAATTTGGTTAGCCTGAATAGAAAAAAGTTAATATCCCCAACACCTGTAAACTAACTTCTCAAAGCTTTTAGTTTAGCATTGAATGACTCTGCTGAAGCATTGGTACTTTTGTTATCAAAGTAATGTAGGATAGGGATGATGGGTAACGATAGATCTGGCCATGCTTTCAAAAGATGATATTCCTGAAACTTCTATCTGATTGTGCCCTAGTCCTAATTTGGTAAAAGCAACTTTCTTATCCCTGCATTTATTGACTATTACTCAAAACTGGTCTCATATATACTGAGCTGTTCAGATATGTTGTTAGGAAATACGATCCAGGACTCAGTATTGATGTTTCCGTACTTATTTTTACTACACAAAAAATATGCAAAGTTAACGGATAAGAATAATTGTATTTGTTTAATGGATTCGTCAGTACTTCATTATCTTGGTATTTGCTGGCTGTGGGGTTTTCTTTTTTTCTTGGGGTGAGTATTTACTTATTTTTCAGAACAGAGAAGATGGCGGTTTGGTAATATGATTTAGAAGATAGCAAACTTATATAAAAAAATCTTCTTCAATTTGCTCTTATGAAATTATCCAGTCAATAAATAATAATGTAAGCAAAAATGTTTATATTTGTATTATGATTAAGCAATTTGAAAAATATAAAGGAATACATCCGGGTATTGTAATTGACAGAGAATTAAAAAAACGTTCTATCAAGCAACGTCCTTTTGCTTTGTCTTTAGAGGAACATCCTCAAACCTTTAATGCTATTACCAAAGGTAAAAGAGGTATCAGCACGGCATTAGCATTGAAGATTGAGCGAGAACTTGGGTTAGAAGAGGGTACTTTGGTGATATTGCAAGCCTATTATGATATCCAAAAAATCAAAGAAAAAGAAATCAAAAGAACTCCTGATCTGCATATCCTGAGTAAAGCTTTATTTTGGGATACGGTTATTCAACACATAGATTGGAAACGACAGTACAGAGCCGTGATTCAGCGTGTTTTTGAACGTGGAAATGAGAATGATAAAAACGAGATCATTCGCTTTTATGGTGCTGAAAAAGTAAAACAAGCTTTGGAGGATTCTAATATAAGAAGTCCATATACCATATACAGACCCAATAAAACTACAGACTAATTATGATGTATTATAACACCGTCAATGATCTATTAAGAAACACATTGATTACGCTAATGGAGTCTTCTGTGTTTGAGTCTTTTCGTTTGGTGGGCGGTACGGCATTAAGTCTTCAATTAGGACATCGTTTGTCAGTAGATATAGATTTGTTTAGTGATGCTCTGTATGGCTCTATTGATTTTAAGGCTATTGATGAATTTATTGAGAAAACATTTCCCTACCACTATCATTTTTCAAATCTAGATCCAGCAATGGGTAAATCTTACAGTGTGGGTACAGATAAAGACAATGTGGTAAAATTAGATGTGTTTTATACGGATACTTTCATACAACTTCCTTTGATTACGGATGAAATCAGAATGGCTACTACCGAAGAAATCATTGCCATGAAAATAGATGTGGTACAACGTATAGGTCGTAAGAAAGATTTCTGGGATTTGCATGAGCTGCTATCCCAATACAATATTTCTACCATGCTTTCTCTCCATCAACAACGTTACCCTTACACACACGATCAAGAACTAATACTTAACAACCTCATCAATTTTGAGCTTGCTGATGATGATTTTGATCCAATCTGTTTAAGAGGTAAATATTGGGAATTTATAAAGGAGGATATTGTTGATGCGGTGAGGGCATATAAAGCTTGACATATAGATATTTCAAAGCATCATCTATTGTTGTTTCAGCAATCGTCTGACAAAATTCTATAATAAGTTGCATTTCCTTTGATTAAACCTTTGACAACAGTTAAAATGTAAGCTAATGTGAGAATTTTCACATTAGCTATTCTACTATAATCTTCAAAGAATTGGACTGTGCGGGAATTTTATTTTTTGTACGTAGAGTTTCATCGGAGCCAAGCAGTTCTTCTTTAAAAGCTTCCGCATAGGGGTAAATTTTATAATCAAACCGGCTTTGGGGAATTGTGAAAATTCCTTTTTCTTTAGCGACCATTTTCATATTGAAGATTCGGTTTTTAATATAAAGCTGACCATCCAATGTTGCCATACGCTTACCGATATCATTTACATTCCAATCATAATTTGCGACATTAAAGTGTGCGTCTATATATTTTTTGAAACCTAGAATACCAACCTCATAATCTACATTACCTGAATCAATGATGGCAAACAGAGCTTCAGGAGCTCCCTTTTTTACTAAGTCTTCCGGAGTAAATTTAGAAATCTGTGAGAATTTTGAATATTCGTACAAAGCGAGCCTGATGGTATCATCGATATTGTAGCGATCCTTGTCTGTTTCTAATACCAATTTTACGGCGTTGATGTCCACATCTTGTTTTTCTACAACTTCTATAATCTCTGCACTGCTTTTATAAATCTTTCCGTCTATTTTTGCTTCTATAATGGGGAGATCTGATTTTCCTAATGATCCTGCTTCAAAAGTGATGTCGTAAAAATATAAATCAGCTTGTGATTCCATTTCTCTTTCAATTTCTGAGCCCTCAAGTTCTTTGTAGTTATCTTTGTCCGATGAATGTACTTTAATACTTCCGGTTTCCGGTTTATTTTTAAAGAATAATCTTAACGCAACAGATTTATTCAATTCGACCTTAGGCTGAAAGACCAACCATATCATCTCTTGTTCTTGTTTTTGAGCAGATCCACTGCAAAATGTTAGGGTGAATAGTAAAGACAGATATAAAAGATGACAGCTAATTATTTTCATTTTTTAAGTGATTTAATACATTTATAATCCTTTTAAACATAAATATAATATATTCTTTAGATATGCCGATCTGTTAAGCAGGTATCTGTAAGGGATTTGCAATTATGATTGTGTGATTGATAACGCATAAACAGATGCTTCTGTAATAGTCTTCACATTAGCTATTCAGCATAGTTTTAACCCTATAAGAGGGATTTTTGTTTATAATAACCGATAAAATTGCAGTGACTATAATTTATAGCTGTATCCCAACCGTACGACCTGAGTTTCATAATAATCTTTACTGGCATAATAAAAAGTATTACCCTGGATAGTCTTTTTAATAACCATCGTATTTAACAGATCACTTGCATTAAGAAAGAGTTCTCCTTTGCCCTTTTGAACAGCTTTTTTGAGACCTAAATCGATTGAAAACCGGCTTTGTATTTTTCCTTGCGGAATAATATCTGGTGCAAGGTAGACCGCTGTCAATTGTGCATCAAGTCCTTTTGGGAAATGAAAATTATTATTAATCTTCAGCGTTCCCGAAAACATACGTTGTTCGTCTGCATGAAAACTGTGCGTAACAGGGTAAAGGTTTTCGACGGTAAAGGCATTGATCTGATTGCGGTACATATTACCATTGATATCTAAGGCATAAGTGTCAGAAAATTTTTGATGAAACATGGCTTCCAATCCGGAATTATAGCTTCTGCCTGCATTCTGAAAAATGGCATAGATCAGATTGCTTCCAGGTACAGTAGTCGATATACGTGAAATGGTACCATCAGCAAAGCGATGATATAAGGCTGTATAAATATAACCTTTGGTCCAGTCACTGCGGTACCCGAGTTCAAATGAATTGGTGAACTGCGGAAGTAAAGCGGGATTACCAACCTTGATAATCTCTGCATCATCATATTTCGGAAATATCCGTATATCTACTTCGTTAGGTCTGTCCACTCTTCTGTTGTAAAACAATGAAAATTTGTTTTGAGGATTTATCTTGTATGCCAGTCTGATATTCGGAAAAGGCTGTGTGTAATTGTATCCGTCACTTTTGTATGTCGGATGCAGCGGGTTTACATCATACTGCAGGTCTACATATTCCATTCGAAGACCAATTTCTGCTTCAATCTTTTCGTTTTCAAAGATGTAATTTCCATATGCAGCAGGGATTATCTCCCTGTAAGTCGCCCAACCACCGGCATTGCTGTCTAATGGGGAATGGAGTCCCGGGATAAAGAGCATATCGGTAGGAATGCGCCTGTGTCTGAATTTCAACCCTCCTTCTATTCGCCCGTATTTAAGAGGTCTTACATAGTCAATATTCAGATCCGTTACCTGCTCATCAGATATCAGTTTGAAAGCATCTTTACCCGTATAATCAGGCATGATATTGTCAAAGAAGTATTTTTCATCTTCACGGTGGAAGGTATAGTTCAGCCCGACGTTTAGTGTATGTCCGGCTTCCTTAAACTTGTGCTGATAATTAGCTGTAGCCATAACAGTCGTTTTGAGCTCGTCTTCTAAAAATTGCCACAGTCTGAGCCGCTCAGAAAGATCCGCATTAAAAAAGGGTTCGTCACCACGGTCTATTATCTTTTCACTGCCGAAAAGTCCGGATACGGTCAATGTATTTTGCTCGTTTATCGTCCAATCCAGTCCCATTCTTGACGTAAAGTAGTTTGTATTCCTGTTGCGTTTGGTTTGTTGACGGATTGTTGTACCGTCATCGTATACACGGTCTACAAATTCATTTTTATTTAACGTATGTGTGTAGAGATTATCTACAGATAGAAAGGCATTGACTTTATTCTTGCGATAGTTAAGGGAAAGAGAAGGATTGATCTTTGGGGTAAACGTATACTGTGGCCGGATGGTCGGCAAATTGGCCTGACGCACCCACAATGCTCCGGCACCTGTAGTTAATCCAATCTTACCGTTTAATCCTTCTTTCTTCTCTTTTTTCATAATAATATTGATAATACCTGCATTTCCATTTGCATCATATTTGGACGAAGGGTTATTGATGATTTCAACACGTTCAATAGCTGATGCCGGAATATTATCCAGTCCTGTCTGGCTGCCAAATCCGGTCATAGCAGTCTGCTTGCCATCAATAAGAATAGCAACTTTGTCATTGCCTCTGAGCTGTACTTTTCCCTCCTGAGTACTTACTCCCGGGAGATTTTGCAATGCCTGTAATATGGATCCTCCGGTCTGACTCAGGTTATCGGCAACTGTAAATGTTTTTTTATACATCTTATGACTTATTCCTGACTGTTGCCCGGTTACTGTTACTTCGTCCAACATGTGTTCATCGTATTCCAGATTAATATTTGCTACATCCAGATATTCGGAAAGGCTGCCCACATATAGATTCTGTTGCTGATTTTTATATCCGACAAGTGAAACCGACAACTGGTAATTACCAGGTTTAATATGAGATAAGGTGAAACGTCCCTGTTCATCGGAAACAGTTCCTGATACAAACTTGTTGTCAGATGCAGTGCTAAGGGTTATAGTTACATAAGGTAAGTGTTCTTTGCCGGCCTGTGCTCTTATTGTTCCTGATACAGTTACCGAACTTATCTGCGCGTAGCTGGTATTTATCAGTAGAAATAGAAAAATTAAGAAAGAAAGGATTCTGCGATGCATGTGTTTTAGATTTATATCGTTTCAAAAAAATGGGGAATGATAGTTCGTGTTTTAGTAACTTTCTTCCATATACCGTTTATAAGCTATTGCCTCTTTTTGTTTTTTTGTTAATCTGTAGTGATGTGTCCAATAGCTTGCTTTCATGGATAATATTCCTATGGCAGCACCCACAAGCACATCACTGATGTAATGCCTGTTATTGACCATACGGAATGTGCCTACAGAAGCTGCTACACCATATGCAGCGTATGGCATCCAATGAAATTTGTCTTTGTATTCTTCACTAAGAAAAGTTGCTGCAGCGAATGCCTGAGCTGTATGACCGGAAGGGAAGGATTCGTAGTTGGATCCGTCAGGACGTTGCTGATGGATAGTTTTTTTCATAATGTAGGTAATACCCGCCATAGCAGCTTCACCTTTGATTAGTATTGCTGTCCGGTTATATAGATCCGTTTTTGAGGCGATTCCTAATCCATCCAGACTGTAAGCGGCAAGGATAGGGGAGAATTGCAGAAAATCGTCTATATGCGTACGAAATCTGGGAATATGTTCATTTCGTTCTTCTACAATTTCATTTTTAAAAGATTCAGGCCCATTACCGTTTAGTGCTATACCGGATATCAGCAAAGCTCCCGGAATATAGAGTTGACGGAACTGGAAATGAGGTTTTGAGATTGCGGAATTATATAAGATCTGTGTACTATCGGTACTCAAGGTCTGCTGACGATATTGTGCTGAAACGCTGATACAGATCAGATGAAAAATGCTGAGAAGCCAGAATCGATTTACCATTGTTTGTTTTTATTACAATGATAAAAGCCAATTTTGAAGAAATTTTGAATTTTAGAAAGCTATACGGAAACAGTGAAGATTATTGTCAAAACGGTACGTAATATCCCATTTTTGTCTTTTACAGATTTCCTTAATAATCGGGAGTCCAAGTCCGCTTCCGGAGCTTTCGGATGTAGTACCGGAAAAGCGGTTAAACAACAGATCCTGTCGTAGGGGGCTATTGCCGGAGTTGCTGACCTCTAAAAACTGAGAATTTAGAGTCAGCGTAATATTCCCGCCGGGTCTGGTATGCCTTATGGCATTGATAATTATATTGTTGAGCAGAATTTCAATAAGTGTGGTGTTTCCGCTTTTTATGATCTGAGGACTTATTTTTTCTGTGATCGTAAGTTCTTTCTGATCTGCATGTTCCTGCAGAACAAGGAGGGATTGACGGATCATCAGACTTATATCCAGATCTTCGCGATCGTCAAATTGTAAGTTTTCAATTTTTGCCAGTAAAAGTAAATTTTTATTGATGCGTGCACTACGGCTAAGCGCCTTATTAATATCTTCAATAATGTGGTATTGTTCTTCCGTAAGTTGCTGCTGCTGCAGGAGAAGATCCAGTTTGTTTTTCATGATGGCCAGAGGCGTTTGCAGTTCATGAGAAGCATTTTCTGTAAATTCTTTCTGAGATTTGAATACAGTAATGTTATGTTCAAGTAGTTTGGTTAGTGCGGCATTCAATTCTTCAAACTCTACGGTGTCACTTTTATCAAATTCAATAGTTGTTTGTGTATTCAGGTTAAAGGTCTTGAGTTTGGATAATGTACTTCTAAAAGGTGTCCACAGATTTATAGAAAGTCTTTTGTTTAAGATCAGGAAACCTACGACAAGAATCATGAAGAATAATAACGTAACTATAGCAATAGCAATCACTGTTTCTTCAGTCTCTTCCACATTGGTTTCTACCGTAAGGATATAGGGCTGACCGTTGATCCTGATTATGCGTTGCAAGACTCTGAAACGGTCAATCTCTTCATGTTCGGTATATGGATTTGTTTTCCGTATGGTATATGTGCTGTCTGCCGGAATCCGTGTATCGGTGAACGGATGAAGATTGGTTCCCGGCTGTATACTGTTCCAGAGCCTGATGCTCTCGGACAATTGTTGTTTACTGAGATTAAGTTTATTGAGTTGATTTTCAGTTCGGTCTGCTACAATTTCGTTATGCTCATCCAGCTCACTTAACCATATGCCATCTACCAGGAAATAATAGATCGGAATACTGGAAAGCAGTACTACTAATGAGTATATAATAAATGGTTTTATGGATTTACTAAGTAATTTTTTCATCCTTCCCATTTGTATCCACTGCCGTAGATGGTTTTTAGATAAGATCCGCTATGCGCATCCTGTAATTTTTTCTTCAGATTTTTAATGTGTGCGTAAATAAAATCATGATTGTCCAGCATATCTGCCACATCACCGGAAAGATGTTCTGCAAGCGTACTTTTTGAAATCACTTTATTCTTATTCCCGATAAAATAAAGCAGAAGATCAAGTTCTTTTTTTGTAAAGGGTACCGCATGATCCCCTACAGATACGGTTTTGGCTAACAGATCGATCTGAAGTTCGTTTTGTACAATAATATTGGAATTTTGAAATTGCTTACGTCGTATTACAGCATAAATGCGGGCGACCAACTCCGACAGATGAAAAGGCTTGGTCAGATAATCGTCTGCTCCGATCTGTAACCCTTTGATTTTGTCATCAAGTGCATCTTTGGCTGAGATGATAATAACTCCATCTTGTTTTTCCTGCTCCTTCAAAGTCTGCAATACATGCATTCCATTGCCATCCGGAAGCATAATGTCCAATAAAATACAGTCATAATCAAATCCGGCTATTTTTTCCTGAGCCATCTGAAAAGTGGATGCAAATTCACAGCGATAACCTTGCTGGCCGAGATAGTCAGCAATGCTTTTTGCAAGCTCGTATTCATCTTCTATGATCAGGATCTTCATTTTTAGACTGTAGGGTTGTCAATTATTCCTTTGATGCAAATTAAACATTCAATTTTGAATTCTTTTTGAATTTGGATAATATGTATCATAAATATTAAGATACTAATAATATCATTTGTGGACACAATAGTCATAGATGTCATAGTATTATATAGGACCTATCACCATATAATCACCAGTGTTCCGGCTACAATCAGCAGACCACCTACTATTGTTTTGACATCTACAGGTTCTTTAAGGAGCCAAAAAGAGAGACCTATAGCGATAGCGACACTTAACTTATCAATAGGGGCTACTTTGGAAACATCTCCTGTCTGTAAAGCTTTAAAATAAAACAACCAGGATAATCCGGTCGCTATGCCGGATAGTGTTAGAAATAACCAGTTTTCTTTATTCAGCGTTTTTACTTCTTTGATCTCGCCACTCAACAGTACAATACCCCAGGCAATAAACAACACGACCAGAGTACGTATTGCGGTTGCAAGGTTACTGTTGACTCCTTTTACGCCGATCTTAGCCAGAATAGCAGTCAGAGCAGCAAACAGGGCAGAGAGTAAAGCATAGTATTTCCACATGGCTTTGGTTGATTTTTTTAATACAATTTACCGGACTGATCCTGAAGCCGGATTTTGCTTTCTTTTCTGACGTACTTAAACTGGTTTCCCTTATTGTCTGCGAAATCAAAATTTTTGTCGTCAATTTTATGAAATGAAGCCGGATCTGGGACATGTACGATGTCTGTTCCGCTGTACACATGATCCTTGTCTTTGCCGATCGCCAGGTACAGATTTTGGTAAGTTGCCGCATCTGCTCCATCTATAATGTCCTCCTGATAGTAAACCTTGTTTTTATCTTTTGCTACAAAAAAACTGGTCGAAATAAAGAGTATTTCAAAGGATGATGCATCTGCTTCATTACGATGAAAAAGATTTCCGTCTACAATCACCTTCTTGTCTATACATACAACATTATTATGAAGCACCCGGACATCCTTGCTGTTTTGAATTTGTTGTTCTGCTAACTGGCCGGCATAGAAGAGTAAGGTATTGTGATTAAGCAGAATATAACGGTTTGTCAATGAATCTATACTTATCGGGACATACTTTGTTGGTTTTATAAGCCTGTTTTCATTGATGTAAAGCGTATTCTTATCCGCAGAAAACGATTTATTGATAATGCTGTAAGTGGCATAATCTACATCTAAGGGTTCATTGTTGTAAAAATAACGGCTTTTGTCTTTAGCCCATTGCTGGTTTGGAGCAGCCAGGGGAATGTAAGTTTTCGGATCTGCCAGACGGACGATATTCCACTGGTTTCTGTCTTCAGGATTGCCTGGGCGACCTGGTTCGGTGGAATAGTTTTTCGAATAGTAAACATGGTCTTTATCCTTAAAAAGACCATTCTCCAGATAAAAAGAGGAGTAATCTACCTGCTTCTGTGCATATCCTTTATAATAGATATGCGCTTTATCTTTTGCAACATCAGCCGATAATACCTGAAAAGTGTTTTTATCAGCACCGGTTTCAACAGAGCCTCGTTCAAATGAATTGCCCCCGGGGATGTAATAAATCTTTCCGGATTTGATGTAATAATTTTCTGAGACAGCATCTATCTGTTCAGCGCAGGAAAAGAGTATTCCTAACTGTGAACATGATATCAGGGTATATAAAATCTTTCTAAGCATAGGGAATGTCTTTTTATATAAATCTATACAGAAAGCTATCTGTTTTGATTCTTTATTCCGGGAAAACCGTTTCCGTACCACCGGATACAGATTCCTGCTGGTTGCGTTTTGAATTTCTCTCCATTGCTATGATCTCCAGTACTTCGCTTTGTGCTTCATTTTTCCTTATCATGAAAAATGAAGTACGGTTTTTTTTGTCATTCCACTGATAATAGGAGCGTTCTGAATCTTCTATCTGATTTCCTTCCTGATCAATAAACACGGATCCGGATTTGTCATCCTGATCCCTGTAAAATAATGGGGATCCATACTTCTCTTTGAAAACCTTTATCATTTCCTCGACCAGATCCTTTCCTGAGATTCTTAATTCATACCGGAAGATAACTTTAGTTTTTTTATCATAAAAAATGGAAATGTTTCTGAATTTATGGCTCAGGTCAATGCTGTATAATTCTGCAGGAACATCTTTTTTGAGCGTAAATTCTTCAAAATCAATTTTGGAACTGGAAGCCTTGTTATTATTGTCTTTAAGAGACATTCCCCATATTTCCAGAGTCTTATCTATAGTCTTGCCAAAGCGTATATCCGAAAGTGTTGCCATCTGATTGGATTGGGCAGGATTCCTGCCCGGATTTTTATCCGGATATGTATTGCAGGATATTATTAACAATACCAATACGATGCTTACCCATAAAGGTGACCTTATCTTCATATACGTTCTAAAAATTCGTTTTTCGCTTATTTCTAATCAAAAATAAATTATTGTATCGGTATTTGTTCCGTTTTGTTAAACTCATTTTACTAAACTTGACTTTGATTTAATATACGTATACATTTAATACATATCTGATAGCTTTTGATATGGGAGAAATTTGTATAAGTTTGCAAATATGATTTTTAGAGTTGCAGAAGAGGCTGATATTGAGCAAATACAGCACCTGAGACACTTCGTTAATGGAAATATCTCCACAGACCCAGACCCTGTGTCAGATAAAGATATGGCATCCCGGATTTCTGAAAAAGGAAAGGGCTGGATTTGTCTTGTAAAAGGACAGTTGGCCGGATTTGCAATTGTAGATTTAAAAGAAAAGTATGTTTGGGCATTATATGTTCATCCTGAATATACGGAAAATGAAATTGAAAAAAAGCTCCATCGTCTGATGGCAAGCTGGTATTTCGAAAAAACAAAAGATAAGCTGACGCTTCGTATTACTCCGGATACACTAACAGAACAGTTTTATGAATTGCAGGGATGGTCACCTGCTGTAAACTGTGATACCTCAGAAATCAGTATGGAATTAAATTATGCGGACTGGCAAAAAGGAGCCTTCTTTAACAGGGATAATTATTCTGTTTCCCGGTAGAACAGCCAGACGAAGTATATATTTCAACTTGTAGCATCTATTGAATATTGAGTTTGGACTATCTGTTTTTAACAAAACTGTACCAGTCTGATCATCCGAATTAAAACTATTTTTGTATAAAAACACATTACACATACTCTTATTATATCCGATAAATGAATATATATGATCTTCTCATAAATGACAAAGAAAAGGTGTCCTTAGCAGATATCTTTCTGGAGGACAGTAGTAAACAATCATTTGTTCAGCTGATCAAGGAACATACGTATATTGAGGAATTACATACATATGGTCTGCCCGTAAATAACAAGATATTACTGCATGGAAGTTCGGGTTGTGGAAAGACAATGACGGCAAAGGCAATTGCAAAAGAGCTGGATAAGAATATACTGATCCTGAATCTAAGTAATATTGTATGTTCCAGAATAGGAGAGACTTCTCAGAATATCAAGCAGGTATTTGATAAAGCAGGCAGAGAAAAGGCTGTCTTATTTTTGGACGAATTTGATCAGATAGGCAAAGCGCGAGGTAATGATGATAAGGATGTAGGTGAAATGCGCAGACTGGTCAATACCTTGATACAGCTGATAGACTATTATCCCGAAAATGCCTTACTGCTGTGTGCTACGAATCATGCTGAGATCATAGATACCGCATTATTACGACGGTTTCAGTTGAGGGTGAATTTTGAAATGCCTTCCAAAAAAGTTTTGGATACCTATTACGATAAATTGTTAGCTGCTTTTCCGGAAGATCTGCAATACATTGATCGTAAATACAATATTTCATTTGCGGAAGCTAAAGATCATACATTTACTCTTGTAAAAGCGAAGCTGATCAGGGAATTGGAGGCCGGCAAAAAAAGTGTACGGGTATGAGTCAGGAAATAATAGATAATATCGCCCTAATACAGGCACGTATAGCTCAGGCATGTACTGCAGCCGGCCGGGACAGAAGTGAAGTCAAACTCTTGCTGGCGACTAAAACTGTGCCTGCAGACCGTATAAAAGCGGCTCTGCAGGCTGGTCATACACTGATCGCTGAAAATAAAGTGCAGGAAATCAAAGAAAAATACGAGGCCTTAAAAGATATCCCGCACGTCAATCATTTTATCGGACATCTGCAGACGAATAAGGTCAAGGATCTGCTGAAATATGATATTACCTGTGTTCAGTCGCTTGATCGCGCAGAGCTTGCTCAAAAGCTCCATCAGCGATTAAAAGCCGAAAACAGGACTATAGAGGTATTTATACAGGTCAATACATCCTTTGAAGAAAGCAAATTTGGAGTAAGTCCTCACAAGGTTGTCGATCTCGTCAAAGAAGTGGCTCTGCTGGATACGTTAAAAATAAAAGGACTGATGACAATTGGTTTGCTGAGCACGGAGTCCGAAAAGGTGAGGCAATGTTTTCGTTTGTTAAAAGAAATTCAGCAACAGATTATAGCTTTGGATATTCCCCATGTGGAAATGCGTGAATTGTCTATGGGGATGAGCGGAGATCTGGAGACAGCTATCGCGGAAGGTGCTACGATAGTACGTGTAGGAACTGCCATTTTCGGGCAGCGACCTACTGCAGACAGTTATTACTGGAACGAAAAGGGCGATTAAAATTATTCCTTATATGCATATTCATTTTGTACAACATGAACACTTCGAAGCACCGGGAGCTTATCTGCTATGGGCTATGGAGCGACAGTATACCGTTAGTTTTTCAAAGCTATATGACGGAGATCTTTTGCCGGATAAGGTAGACGATATAGATCTGTTGATCGTGATGGGAGGACCTCAGAGTCCCAACACCACTATCAGGGAATGCCCGCACTTTGATGCTGAAGCTGAAATCTTTTTGATACAACAATGTGCAGCACATGGCAAGGCGGTGGTCGGTGTATGTCTGGGCGCCCAACTTATTGGAGAGGCAATGGGTGGGAAATATGCTCACAGTCCGGAGAAGGAAATCGGAGTTTTTCCGATGATGCTTACTCCCGAAGGTCTGCAGGATGAAAAGATCGCTCATTTTGGTACGGTAGTGACCGTAGGCCACTGGCATAATGATATGCCCGGGCTTACTACAGAAAGCAAAAGACTGGCCAGCAGTGAGGGCTGTCCAAGACAAATAGTCGCTTATGGGAATTTGCTGTACGGGTTTCAGTGCCATATGGAGCTTACACCTGAGGTGGTAGAATTGTTGATCGCTGCTGATGAAGAGCTCTTAAACTGTAATCATACGCATCGGTTTATACAGAAACCGGAGGACATAAGAAGCTATGACTTTACCGAAATGAACAGCAAATTGTATGGTTTTTTGGATAAGCTGATGATGGAGTACGCACAGAAAGTATCGTATACCGATTAATCTGAAGACTATTTCTAAATACACATTGAAGCTAAAGCGCAATTTTTTATATTTAAGTCTGATTTAAAGAATTAGATTATTTATATATGTTGCGTAGGGTATTATTTATCCTTTTCGGTGTCCTGGCGCTGGCCATCGGACTCTATCCGATTATGTATGCTTTTGTAGAACCGAAGTATACTTTTCTGGGAACTAAAACTCCGGAAATACTTCATGATATCATATGGAAGGCTGCTTTTATTACGCATATTATTTTTGGCGGGATCTCTCTGCTTATAGGATGGAGACAATTCGGTTCAAAATTCCGGGATAATCATATTCGTTTGCATAAAAGTATTGGAAAGATATATGTAGCCTGTGTTGTGATGAGTTCTGTATCCGGAATATATATGGGTTTTTATGCCAACGGAGGTATTATTGCATCTTCAGGGTTTATCAGTTTAGGTATAATCTGGCTGCTTACCACATGCTTTGCCCTTTCTCAAATCAGAAAAGGCAATATAGAGAAACACCAGCAGTTGATGACCTATAGTTATGCCTGCACCTTTGCTGCGGTAACGCTCCGGTTGTGGTTTCCCTCTCTCATTGCACTGACAGGAGACCCTGTAAACTCATATCTTGCTGTAGCCTGGTTGTGCTGGGTGCCAAATGTCATTGTAGCTTATTTTATAAATAAACAAAGATTAAATACGAAGAAATTATCCCTGCAACTGTAACTAGTAACTGTTGTAATCAGCTTGCATAAGGATTCTCCGGAATATACACCAGACGATAACCTTCCTGCTTCAGATAATGGATAGTTGCATTGTCCGGCATTGTTTTAAAGATAACGGATACCAGTGTCTGAGCCGGAACAAGTCTTAATCTGACCAGAAAATCACGAAATGTTTTTTTACATTTTGTTTTCATAAATAGCATAGCCTTGTTTTTATGTGAAACATATTCCGCTCCTTTAAACCAGAAGTTAGGGTTGATTTTTTTAAAGGCGACTAATCGCAATCCCAGACCTGCCGCTATTTTCTCAAATTCCCGCTCAGACACCTTGTACACAAAATTTCCTACAGGCTCATAAGAAAACCGGTTTTTCCATATTCTGCGCATAATCGTTTTGTTGTTAGCAAAGAGATTATTCAGAAATTGCAGGAGTGGCATTTTAGTAACCGGATCCTGTGGTTCCATAATTACTATTCCGGATCGGGCTACACGCAACATTTCATATACTGCCATGTAAGGTCTGGGGAAGTGATGATAGGATTCTTTACACAGCACATAATCAAAGCTCTCATCCGGAAAGGTTATTTTTTCAGCATTTTGAGCCGAACAGGAAGAGATAATACCTTCTTGCTTTGCTACAGTAAGAAAATCCGTATTCAGATCTGTGGCCAATGCCTCATTTCCGGATTTTAGAATATATTGGGCATCGAATCCGTATGCATCGCCTATCGTAAGCCATCTGCCGCTTTTATTTGCTAATAAAGGATTCAGACAAGAAAAGAAAATATCCTGTAGCCATACGGAAAGATTGTCTTTATCTGCTTCCCGGTTTCTTTTGTACAGATCTGTTTTTGACTCTGCTGAGGGAAAGTGTTTGTTGTACCATTCATTGTGTCTTTCGTAACTGCTTTTATAGAACATATCATAAGGCTTTATTATGATTACGGTGCTGAACAGATAAACGTTGGTGAAAAAGGATTGAAATGGAAAAAATAAAAATTTTTAAATTTACCCAACGTTCTGCATCTCCCTTACGTAATACTAATATTAATGCAAAGAAAAACTGGCCGCTATATCAATTGAATGAATCTTTTTTTTAGTAGGGATAACAAATTAGTGAAAGGCTGTAAAGCCAATAAGCGTCAGGCTCAGGAAGTTTTATATAAGCTTTATTATGAAGATATGCTGCGATTGTGCTTTCGTTACCTGAGATCCGATGACTTAGCTTTGGAAGCTCTGAATAGTGGTTTTCTGAAAATATTTCAGAATATTAATACATTCGATCCTCAAAAGGGGGATTTAGGCGCCTGGATCCGTACAATTATGGTGAGATCCTGTATTGATCTGAGCAGAAAAGAAGCACGGTTTAATTATTCCGCTATTCAGGACGTAACCGAAGAAGTGTACATAGAGCCTTCAGTTTTAGATAAATTATTTGCAGAAGACCTTCTGAAGCTTATCAGGCTGTTACCTGTGGCTACACAGATTGTGTTCAATCTTTCTGTCATAGACGGTTATTCTCATCAGGAGATTGCAGAACAGTTGGGGATTAGTGAAGGCACTTCCCGCTGGCATCTCTCAGAAGCAAAAAAACAATTGCGGACCATGTTAAAAAACGCAACAATTGATAACCCTCTGAAAAATCCAGGATCATGAAAAATTCAGTATGGTATCATAAACTTTGGCGCGAAAAGTTAAACAAACTGGAGATCAAGGAATCTTCTGATGCCGCATGGGAAGGAATGAAAAGTACACTGGATCAATACATTCCTGCAGATGTGCCGCTTGCCGGAAGTTCTGCAGTATCTGTTGTTTCAAAAATATGGAAATTAATAGGTTATATCGTTCCGACAGTTGCTGTAATATCTACTGTAGCTTACGTGTATGTTTCTGAGAAAAAAGAATCTAAATCTGTACCGGAGAAGACAAAGGAGATATATGCTGATTCTGTTGTTAACAAAATTTACACAGAAAATGAAGGGAATAGGACAGAGGCTGATAGGGATTCTGATGTAAATCGCTCCCAGATTCCAAACTCTACTATTTTACAAAGTCACTCCGTATTCAAACCATCCACACCTGCTATTCTGAAAAGTAGTCATAGGGATATGTATAATAATGTCCCGGAGGAATATAATAATCCGGTGGATATGCCTGCACCGTTTTCTCAAAGAGATCACATCGTGCAAACTGATAATTCTATTCTGTTTAATCACCCTCAAAACGGAGTTGTGTATAACATTAAATTAGAGGTTACTCCAGGGACATCTTTGTCCGGGACTAATTTAGGATTACGATATAATAAACAGAGGGAGCGAAAACCTGTTCTTATTACTGACTATTCGAATAAGGAGCAGCAAAAGAAGAGGAGAGGTGCAAAAGAAAAGAGGAAAAATAATATATACTACACATCTCCGGGAAATAATAAGCAAATAAAATTTGAAAACTCCGGATCAGGGGGAAATTCATCCTATGACTTCGGATTGGAGACCGGAGGGAATGCAGGCACACAAGGGACCAATTTTTATGCCGGTGTTTTTGGTAAACTTGCTTTGAATAACAAATGGGCTGTAAGCCTGGGACTGAATGTGAACAGTAGCCGAAAAGTATCGGGAGAATTTTCTCATCCCAGTTATTTCAGGCCGGATTCGCTACGTTATGCATTTATCGTAAGGGACAGCAGAAAGCTTGCGAATATAGATATCCCGTTAAAGGTAGACTACAGACTTTCGGATCGTATTTCGCTAAATACAGGTGTCATTATTGATATTCCGGTAAAGCAATCTTCTGAAATAACAAGATTAGGGCCTGTCTATGATGTACGGGATACGCTACGCCACGGTCAGGAAATAAATTCGGCTCTGGCAAATACAAATGCAAATAATGTGAATATCGGACTGTCCGGAGGAGTTACTTTACATCTGCGCAGCTTTGATATTAAGGGAAGTTATCAGTTACTCAATCCTTACCGTGTCAGTAACGCATTAGGATCTTATAAAGCGAACAATGGATTTTTTAGGTTAGGTGTAGGTTACAGATTTAAATAAGGATTACAAATTCGTTTATGGCTGTTATATTTGCAGCATATTCTGACGAATCTAACAGTCAGAATTTATGTATTTACCTATGGAACATCCTACAGCCGAAAAAATTAAAGAAATATTCGATCCTTTTTACAAAGCCGATATTCATATCTGGACAGAATTTGCAAAATGTGTACAGCTCCGTACATTTGAAAAGAATGAAATCATAAAAGATTATCATAAAACGGAAAGGTACATTAATATTTTGGTATCAGGCTCAGCTGCTCACTTTGTTTTGTCGGGAGAAAAAGAAGTATGTATCAATCTTTATTATGAGAAGCAGATTTTCAGTGATTATCTGTCATTTCTAATGCAGTCATCAACTGTTATCAAGACGCTGGCTCTGGAAGCCTCCATAATCTGGTCTATAAACTTTGCGGATTTACATGCCTTATATTTACGGTCTTCGACAGGGATTTTTATTGGCAAAGCTATTTCAGATGCTATGTTTATACGCAAACAATCTGAACAGATAAATTTGCTGACACTTTCTCCAACGGAAAGATACCTGAAACTGATAAAGGAACGTCCGGAAGTCTTTCAAAGAACATCTTTGAAGATTATCTGCTCTTATCTGGGGATTACTGCTGAAAGTTTGAGCAGAATCAGAAAAAAAATAGCCTGATTATCATTTCTTATCTATCGTCAATTTTTTAGCGGAATCATATCTATACTTTTGAAACCGTATTCAAACCGATAAAAAATGAAAAATAAAGTCAATTATTTAGCCGTTTTAACTTTTTATATTATAGCTGTTGCACTTCGTTATCTGACCAATAAAACAGATTTATTAGAGGATGTTCCCGGTAGTTTTATTAAAGTATTGCTGCAAGCATCGGGGCCAGCCATCGGAGCTCTGGTCGTATTTTACGTCTTTAAGATAAAACCTGTACTGACTCTCAAAGGAAATTACAAAAGCATACTCATTCCTTTTCTCTTATACTGGGCGCTGCCTATTGTTTTGATCTTAGGAGTTGAATATTTTATAAAAGGTACAGTTTCCTTTGCCGCTATTTCCGCAATTTTAATTTACGGACTTTTGGAAGAGATAGGCTGGCGTGGATTTTTGCAGCGTGAGCTAAAACCTTTGCCTGAATTTTTGAATATTCTACTGGTGGCCACATTATGGTTTATCTGGCATCTGAATTTTGATCTGACTTCTTCCAATTTGTTGTTTTTCGGAATTCTGGTTTTAGGATCCTGGGGAATTGGAAAAGTAGCGGACAATACATTCTCTTTACTTGCTGTATCGGCTATTCATTCGCTTAATAACTTTTTCCCTGAAATGAATACCACTAAAATATGTATTCTGCTGATTTTGTTATCTGTATGGGGCACTGCCCTCGTAATTCGGAAAAGAAACGTAAAGAATAAGGGCAGCGAAGAGAGTGTCATAGCCTGAATAATTTATTTTATCAGGTTTTAATTCTTCGATGACGGGAAAATTTTAATTTTGACGGAAATTGCTACATTTACCTCTAATCAATATTAAACATCCTACATGAAAAAAATTAGTATCATCACGATTTTAACAGCATTGTTTGCTACTCCATCATTTGCACAATATAAATCCGAAAGCGATACATTGATGCTTGCCATTAATGAGCAAAACACCATTTCGGTAAAAGGAGTATTTAATAAGAAGGATACACTTAATCTTAATTTTGATACCGGCACTACTGAGCTTGTTTTAACCAACAATACGATGGCAACAAAGCTTAAATCAAAAATTAACCTTTACAATACCGCTTATCCATTAGAACTCGGCCATAATCTGTACACAACCAAAGTGTATGATGCGCAATTGAGCGGGCACGGAACTGACGGACGTTTTGGTTGGGATTTATTTAAAGGAAAAGCTGTTGAGCTCAATTATGACAAAGGTATCATGGTCGTACATAATCAATTGCCGGTAGCCGTAAATAAAGATAAAACCTATTCAAAGCATAATATAGTTTTCTATAAGGAGTTATTTTTTATGGAAACACGCCTCCGACACAGCGGTGTAACGGTAACGGATACTATATTATTTGATACCGGATATCAACGAACGCTTATGCTGAACAGTGATCTGTTGACTGCTCAAAAATTTCCTTACAAAAAAATGAAAGAAATAAAACGTGTGCTGATGAAAGGCGCACAGGGCAATGAAATCCCGGTAGTGACTGCTAATCTGAGCACTTTGAAAATCGGCCGTCACACCTTAAAAAATATCCCCGCACAAATAGCCAATGCCAATAAACCTTTCAAGGAAAAGGATATTCATGTCTTAGGTAACGAGGTTTTAAAGCGGTTTAATGTTTTTTTAGATTTTCAGGATAACAACATTTACCTTCAGCCAAATAAGTACTACAATCTGGCTTATATTGAAGCTAAGCGATCAAAGTAATTTTTTATCTATCTGATTTGTCATCAGGAACCTATATGGGAAAGGATGTCTCGACTGCTGATGGACAGAAACTGAAAATCGTAGAACAGTAAGCTTTGTTTTTTGTCAGTCATTTGAAACAAATTATTGTCTGTAAATAAAGCCCGTCCGACGAAAGAGACAGGCTTTATCTTTTACTGATTTTTTGAATCTGAACGGGTATGTTCATTAACTATTGTCTGAATGTAACCAGACTACTTTTTGCGTTGGTTCATGTTGCTGACCGATAATATCACGGTAGAGATCGGGGCGTCGGGCGTTGAGATAGCGATTTCCACCGGCCTGTATTAGTTTTTCGGGTGTTAGTATTGCAGTGACAAAACTATCGTCAAATGTATGACATTCGGCCAGAATATCCCCGAATGGATCTAAAATCATAGAACAGCCATTTTTTAACTGATCGTCATCCATACCGGTAGGGTTTGAGAAAACGACATAAACGGCATTGTCATAAGCCCGGGCAGGTAGCCATTTCATGAGCCAGCTGCGTCCTTTCATTCCGTCAAATTCCAGACGTAGGGAGATCGGATCGTTTTCACGGTTTTGCCAAAGCTGAGGGTCTACAAAACCTGCTCCTGGTCTGGATGAAGGTGTGCACATGGTCACATGTGGCATAAAGATAATATCAGCTCCCAATAATTTTGTCGTACGTACATTCTCAATGACATTGTTATCATAGCAAATCAAAATACCGCATTTCCATCCTTTAATTTCAAAAATAGTATAGTTCTGTCCTGCTGTTAAGTGGGGATTGATAAAAGGGTGCAGCTTCCGGTGTTTTGCAATTAAGCCATTTTTGTCTATACAGATGTAAGGCTTGTATAAATTGTCGTTTTCATCCTTTTCAAACAAACCCGCAAGAATGATGATGTCATATCTGGCCGCTATAGCGATCAGCTGACGGGTACTTTCACCGTCGGGAACACGTTCGGCAATAGCAAGCATTTGCTGCTTATCTAAATTTCGCGCAAAAGTATAACCTGTAATAGAACATTCATGGAAGGCGATCACGTCAGCGCCTTGGGATGCTGCTTCTTTTGCCAGTCGCTCGATGACAGCCAGATTATAGGCTTTATCTGCACTTTTATGCTCAAACTGTGCCGTTGCAATTTTTAATTTGTCCATATCTCTTTGATTGATCTAACGACAAAACTAATTCAAGGCCGTTAGGTAAAATTGTACAAACCCGACATAGCATCAGGACCTTCCTTAAATTCCATAAAATTTACGGCGAGTCTATTTGTGCTGTTCAGATATTCAGTAGGTGTGATACCTGTATATTTTTTAAATGCTTTTATGAGATGGGACTGATCAAAATATCCTGATTGATAGCAAATCGTAGTCAAACTGGTTTCTGGAGTTTTAGTGCGAAGCAACTTCAAAAAGGAGTGGAGCTGGACGATACTACCAAATTTTTTGGGACTCATGCCGACCTGTTCCGCAAATATCCTTTCTACGTGCCGCTCGGTATAGCCGCTATAGCGGACCAGTTGTTCGACAGTCACCAGGCCTTTGTGATGAGTAATATGTTGTAATGCCGATGAAAGTAAAGTATGACCCGGAGACTCGCTTTGAATGGCTAATTCGTAGAAGAATGTGTTTAATGCATTTACTTTTTCCGTTGACTGTTTAAGATGTCGAAGGCTGTCGTAGAGTTTTTGTGCCGGCTGTCCAAATACATCCTGTGTGGAAACAATCTGCTCCTTTAGTTCACGGGCGGATATGCCCAGCAACTTGTAGAGTCCATCCGGCTGGAATACGATAATAATAAAGGATGTCTGTTCCGTCAAAGCAAGATCTTGAAAATTACTGATCTGACCATACAAAAATGAAGAGGGTAGATGTTGGCTATGGTCTGTCGTTAAATGAACTTGTTCGAGAAGAAATACAATTCCAGTGTTGCCATCAGAAAACAGACGAAGTGTTTTATGCGGATCACCAACATTTTCTAGGAAGAGATAATGTTTGATATAGGGAGCTAACACTTCTGCTGGGAGTACCTGCATGATTTAATTCGTGAATTACATCCCAAATGTACCTATTTCTCGTTCCATTAATTAATGATTTAGATTTTATTAAAAATAGACAGAACTAGGGCTATCAGTTTCGTTTTGGTTTTTTTTAAAATAAGCTTATACAGTTGAAAATTCATTCAAAAAAGAAAGGTATCAGCTTTAATTTAATGCTATTCTTTTAACTTTCTGAAAATACCCGATGCTGCTTCCAGATCGATCGCTTCCATATCCATGAGCTTCAGGGACTTGACCATGTGCAGCGTGGTTGTCTTGTATTTTTGGAAATGTTCGGTCTTCAAATGCGACTCATAGGCTTTTTGGTCTTTGTACATTTCCAGTATCCGCACCTGGGCAGCATTATCCTTTTGGTACATCGGGAAGATAGCAATAACACCCGTCTCCAGCCTTACGGATGCCTCCGCTTCGTATTTCAGGATCGCTTTGTATTCTTCCAAATGTTCGGGATGTATCTCGATTTCTGAAATGCGTATAATCATATCCTTTTGTTGGGCAAAGGTTACGCTACCCATACAGAGACAAGCCAATGCCGTGAGGGCAACCTGTAAAGACCGCCGAAAGTAAATGCGGTATTGAAAATTATATTTAATCATATTATCTGTTTTACTTGCTCATTTCTGAAAGTACGGCTATTGCGGTAATTGCATGTTCTTCTTTTATCACCTTTTTGATGATGTCAAATGCTGTTTTAAGCTCTGTGGGTTCTTATTCCTCGATTGCTGCAATCTAGATAATAATTCTGTAAGATAAAAAAAGATTGAGTATACAAAAAAAGAGTCCAATTTTGGATTGGACTCTTTTTAATGTTGTGCGGAGAGGGCGGGATTCGAACCCGCGGTACCGTTTCCAGTACGACAGTTTAGCAAACTGTTCCTTTCGGCCACTCAGGCACCTCTCCGTGTTTCAACGATGCAAACATAACGCTAATATTTCATTCCGCAAAGCCTCTAAATGCTTTTTTTGAAAAAAAATAAAGAGCTTTTAAATAAACTTCTGAGGTTCAATTTGTTTCTGAAATATAATTAATCAGATTTTTTTTTGCTCAGATCGTAATCGATGCGTACATGGTAAATACTCTTCAACATGGACTTAAATATACGTGCAGCTTCGGTAATATCCTTCATTGTAATATTACTGTCGATAAACTGGCGTTGTGCTACTTTATGATCTATAATTTTATCGACCAGATCATTAATAGATTGTTCGGTATGCTCCTTCATACTGCGTGAAGCTGCTTCTACCGAATCGGCCATCATCAGCACAGCTGTTTCTTTCGAAAAGGGGATAGGTCCCGGATAACGGAACAGGGATTCGTCTACCAGCTTGTCCGGATTATTCTTGAGAAACATATTATAAAAATAATCTACACGCGTTGTACCGTGATGTGTTTTGATAAAGTCTACTACTACTTCAGGAAGCAGATTTTTACGTGCTATTTCGATTCCTTTGAGTACGTGTGATATAATGACCTGCGCACTCTGTTCAGGAGTAAGTTCGTCATGCGGATTATGACCTGAGATCTGATTTTCGATAAAATACTGCGGATTGATCATCTTACCCACATCATGGTATAAAGCACCTGCTCTTACCATAAGCGGATTCCCCCCAATCTTATAAATAGCCGCTTCAGCCAGATTGGCTACCTGTAGTGAGTGTTGGAAAGTTCCCGGAGCTTTCAGCGACAGTTCCCGCAACAGCTTTGAATTACTGTTGGTCAGTTCCATCAGGGTAAGGTCAGAGACAATACCAAACAGGCGTTCAAAAGCGTAAATCAGCGGATAGGCCAGCAAGGTAAGACCCACACTCACAATAAAGGGTGCGATTTCGCTCCAGTAAATATTGCTGAAGGATCCGTTACGGGTCAGGCCAAGGCCAATATAGGCAACCAGATAAGTGGCTAATATAATAAGACTGGAGATCAGAAATTGTTCACGTTTGACCAGTGTCTTGATGCTGTAAATGGATACCATTCCGGTCACGAACTGAAGAAACACGAATTCGTAACTGTTGGGTACAAATAAGGCAGCGATAAGTACCATCAGCAGGTGTATATTCAGAGCCACACGGGTGTCAAATAAGATCCGTATGATGATCGGTACGCCACAGTACGGAATGTAGTAGAGACTTGGAATTTTGAGATTGACACACCAGGAAAGTACACCCAGCATGGAGATAATAACGATAAATATAATGGTCAGCAACCTGTTGTTGTAGTATATGTCCTTGCGGAAGAAATACAGGAATACCATCAGCAAGGTAATACAAAGGGAGATAATCATAAACTGTCCTAGAACTACATAGTTCTGATTACCGCTGATTTTGGCTTCATCTTCATACACCTTACGCAGAGATTCCAGACGCTGGTAGGTTTCATTGTTGATAATTTTATCTTTCTCTGCTATCAATTCTCCTTTTTGGACTACTCCTCTGGTCGTTGAGATATTCGCCAGAGCTGTCTGTTCCATTTTATTGGTCAGATTCTCATTGAAAATATAATTGATCGTGATGTAATTTTTCAGGAGCTCCAGCAGCCACTTTTTATGTGTGATCTTACCCATTCTGGACAGAGACAATTCGATATAATTATAAGCCGTCTCGATCGTGTAGCTGTCAATGGTGTTTTTCTGCTGAGCGATATTGTCACTGACGAGTGTAAAGTTGTATTGTTTGGCTGCATCAGAAGTATTCCCGCTGTCTCCATCTCTGTTTTGATATCGGTTATTCAGGGATATGACTCCTTTAGCGTAAATACGGGCAAGCAGATCCGAACCGACAGCTCTGTAATCGGCCATATTATCTTTGAGCGAATCCATCTGACTGGTCTGCCACTTTTCGGCCAGATCGGTATTGAACTGATCTATCTGTTCTTTGGCTGTGCTGGCACTCAGATTATAAATAGGCTGTATGGTGTGCAGGATATTTTTGCGATCAAGATTAAGCTCTTCCTGCGTCTTCAGAACTGCAAAATTATAAGGAGAGATCAGATTGTCGTGATTCCATACCTTACCTTTTTCAAATTCGTAACGGAATCGCGGTTGCTTAGGTAAGAATATGCAGATCAGTACAATAGTCAGCAAGACCATTCCATACTTAATCAATACTGCATTTTTTTCTGATTGTTCTCGTTGATATTTAATTTTTAATCTCGCCACAGGATGTCAATTTGCTTTATTTAGAAACAAATGTAATTAATATTTGAGTCTTTCGGAGATTCCGGTTTGGGTTTGTCTTCTAATATTCAGTTTTTTGATTAAAGATTCGGATATCCTGCAGACTTCCGTATCTTTGTGCGATATAATAAAATTATAGAATTAATGTCTCTTCAAAAACACCTTATTGCACCTTCGGTGCTTGCAGCAGATTTCGCCAAACTGTATGATGATATTCAAATGGTAAACAACAGTGAAGCAGATTGGTTTCACATTGATATCATGGATGGTGTATTCGTTCCTAATATTTCATTTGGATTTCCGGTTATGCAGGCTATTGCTAAACACGCAACAAAGCCATTGGATGTACATCTGATGATCGTTGATCCGGATCGTTACCTCAAAGTATGTAAAGATTCAGGTGCTGCTGTCATTACTGTTCATTATGAAGCATGTACGCATCTGCACAGAACGCTTGCTGCTATTAAGGAATTGGGATGTAAGGCTGGTGTGGCGCTAAATCCGCATACTCCTGTCTCGTTATTGAAAGATGTTATTCGCGATATTGATCTGGTCTGTCTTATGTCTGTAAATCCGGGATTCGGGGGACAGAAATTTATAGAGCAGACTTACAATAAAATAAAAGAACTGCGTATGCTGGCAGCAGGAGTCAACGACAATCTGCTGATCGAAATAGATGGGGGAGTAGGGCATCAGAATATTGGTGCATTATTACGTGCAGGAGCTGATGTACTGGTTGCCGGAAGTTCGGTTTTTGCAGCTGAAAATCCGACGCAGACTATTGCTGATCTTAAAGCTGTTGATCCGCAATTGCAACAGATATAAGCCTGCAACAGAAAAGATTAGTGAAAGAGCCTTTCTCCGGAAATGGCTCTTTTTTTATGAATGGAGGTAGCGTTAATGATTAATTACTTTGATGTGATAAAATTGATTTCGAATATGTTAAGAGTTGTTTTATTTTAATGTGCTGAAAATAAGATGATTATGTTTTTATCCTGCTTGCTTTATAAATTGTTTAGAATTTTTCCAAATTAGGCTGACGGGGCTTAAAAGTCATATTTGGCCATGAAATTTTGTATTTTTGTGCAAATTTTAAATAAAGCTTATTTCGGTAAGCATTTCTGTTGAAGTAAATTAAAATAATAAACAAATGGCTTTTGATATAGAAATGATTAAAAAGGTATACAGCCAATATGACGAGCGTATCACTGCGGCTCGTAAAGTGGTGAATAAACCTTTGACGTTATCTGAGAAAATTTTGTATGCTCACTTATGGGACGGTAATGCTTCTCAGGCATATGAACGCGGAACTTCTTACGTTGATTTTGCTCCGGATCGTGTTGCGATGCAGGATGCAACAGCTCAAATGGCCTTGTTGCAGTTTATGCAGGCGGGACGTCCTAAAGTAGCGGTACCTTCTACAGTACATTGTGATCACCTGATTCAGGCTAAAGAAGGCGCAGAAAAGGATTTGACCCGTGCAAAACAAGAAAGTTCGGAAGTTTTCAATTTCTTAAGTTCTGTATCAAATAAATATGGTATTGGTTTCTGGAAACCGGGTGCAGGTATCATTCACCAGGTTGTGTTGGAGAACTATGCTTTTCCGGGTGGTATGATGATCGGTACAGACTCTCATACGGTGAATGCCGGAGGTCTTGGTATGATCGCTATTGGTGTCGGTGGTGCTGATGCATGCGATGTAATGGCCGGATTGCCATGGGAGCTTAAATTCCCTAAACTTATTGGTGTTAAATTAACGGGTAAACTTAGTGGATGGACATCTCCAAAAGATGTGATCCTGAAGGTAGCGGGTATCCTTACTGTAAAAGGTGGTACAGGCGCTATTGTAGAATATTTCGGTGAAGGTGCTACTTCTATGTCTTGTACCGGTAAAGGTACTATCTGTAATATGGGTGCTGAGATCGGTGCCACTACTTCTACTTTCGGTTACGATGAATCTATGGAGCGTTACTTACGTGCCACTGACCGTGCTGAGGTAGCTGATGCCGCAAATACTATTAAAGAACATCTTACAGCTGATGCTGAAGTATATGCTGATCCTGAAACTTATTTTGATCAGGTAATCGAAATCAACCTTTCTGAACTGGAGCCAAGTCTTAACGGTCCGTTCACTCCGGATTTGTATACCCCTATTTCACGTATGCGTGAAGAGGCTCAGAAAAACGGATGGCCTTTGACAGTAGAATGGGGATTGATCGGATCATGTACCAACTCTTCTTACGAAGATTTATCCAGAGCTGCTTCTATTGCTAAACAAGCCGTAGATAAAGGTTTGGTTACAAAAGCTGAGTTCGGTATTAATCCGGGATCAGAACAGGTGCGTTTTACAGCAGACCGTGATGGTTTATTGAAAACATTTGAAGAGTTAAATGCTACTGTATTTACCAATGCCTGCGGTCCTTGTATCGGTATGTGGGATCGTGTAGGAGCTGACAAGCAAGAGAAAAATACAATTGTACACTCTTTCAACCGTAACTTTGCTAAACGTGCGGATGGTAACCCTAACACGTTTGCATTTGTAACTTCTCCTGAAATGGTTGCGGCTATCGCAATCTCCGGTGATCTGGGCTTCAATCCGCTGACAGATACACTGACTAACAGTAAAGGTGAGCAGGTAAAACTGGATCCTCCTGTTGGGGATGAATTGCCAACTAAAGGATTTGCAGTAGATGATCCGGGATATCAGGCTCCGGCTGCTGATGGTTCATCAGTAGTGGTAGCTGTCAGTCCTGAATCTGATCGTCTTCAGTTACTGGAACCTTTCGCGGCATGGGAAGGCACAGACCTTAAAGGATTGAAACTGTTGATCAAAGCTAAAGGTAAATGTACAACTGACCATATCTCTATGGCGGGTCCATGGTTGAAATACCGTGGTCACCTGGACAATATCTCTAATAATATGCTGATCGGAGCTGTAAACTTCTTCAATGAAAAAACAGACTCGGTTAAAAATCAATTGACAGGCGCATATGGTCCGGTTCCGGCTACTCAACGTGATTACAAAGCTGCAGGTATCGGTTCTATCGTTGTAGGTGATGAAAACTACGGTGAAGGTTCTTCACGCGAGCATGCTGCAATGGAACCTCGTCATCTGGGTGTACGTGCAGTACTGGTGAAATCTTTTGCCCGTATTCATGAGACTAACCTGAAAAAACAAGGTATGTTGGGACTGACTTTTGCAAATAAGGAAGATTACGATAAAATCCGTGAAAACGATACTATCGATATCATTGGTCTGACTACATTCACTCCAAATACTCCTTTGACATTGGTGCTTCACCACGAAGATGGTACGCAGGAAGAGATTCTGGCAAACCATACGTATAATGAACAACAGATCGGCTGGTTCAAAGCCGGTGGTGCATTGAACATCATTCGTCAAAATCAAGCAAAATAAATTAGTTTATTTGCTTATACTTTTACAGCCTGGTACTTTTGTGCCAGGTTTTTTATTATAACAATGAGAAAAATATTATTGTCGTTAACTGCCGCTGCATTATGCTTGTCATCGGTATCTGCCCAGGAAATGGGAGATAGAAATTCAGAAATAGGTAAAAGCATTTTTAAAACAAAATATTCAAGGACTGAAAGTAATAAGGGAAAGATATTCGTTCATTGGGGTTACAACTTTTCTTCCTATGCCAAGTCTGATATTACGTTCAAAGGACCCGGGTACAACTTTACACTACATGATGTAAAGGCCGGAGACCGACCGACCAAACTTTCGATGACTTATCT
The DNA here is from genome assembly GCF_000143765.1 of Sphingobacterium spiritivorum ATCC 33861. Taxonomy (GTDB): domain Bacteria; phylum Bacteroidota; class Bacteroidia; order Sphingobacteriales; family Sphingobacteriaceae; genus Sphingobacterium; species Sphingobacterium spiritivorum. The sequence continues at coordinate 1,489,584 of NZ_GL379770.1, forward strand.
TGATCCGGGACGTCTGACTATTCCTCAGTTTAATTTTCATTTTGGTTATTTTATAAAGGATAACTATTCTCTTTCTCTGGGATGGGATCATATGAAATATGTAGTGGATATTCCGCAAAGAGTTAAAATTTCAGGTTTTATTGATCCGGAAATCTCTTCACCGGGTATTCCTACGGGAGATAAAGCCGGTAGTTACAATGGTGAGATGATCACTGTAGACTCCAGTATGCTGACCTTTGAGCATACCGATGGTTATAACTTTGCTGCTCTGGGACTGGAACGCTATGATGATATAATTGTCAACAGACAGGGTAAACAGGTGCTGACAATGGAATCTGGGGTAGAGGCCGGTTTGCTTATTCCGCGTTCAGATGTGCATCTTTTTGGTGAAGGCGCTAATCATTTCTGGAATATTGCCGGATATGGCGGAGCTGCAAAAGTTGGGTTACAGTATCGTTTTTACAAAGGGCTGTATCTGCAAGGTAGTTTTAAAACCGGCTATACGGAATTGACGAATATCCGTACTACGGGAAGGAGAGGTGTAGATAAAGCGCAGCAAGGCATCTGGTTCTTCGAAAATTATTGGGTTCTGGGATTCCGGTTCTAGGAACAATCCTAAAGGATCAAAGGCAGAAGAGATTCCGGGAAATATCTTCTGCCTTTTTTTGTTTTTAAATATCCGAAAGACGGAAGGTATCTTTCAATCGTATTCCTTTCTCTGTATGCTGCAGTGTACAGCATTCATTCACGGGATCGTGTTCCAGAAACAGAATATATTCCTGATCAGCAATCTCTTCCCAGTAACTTTTGCGCTCTTGCATTGTTGTGAGCGGGCGTACATCATAACTCATCACATAGGGAATAGGTATATGTCCTACAGAGGGGAGAAGATCGGCCATGTATAGGATTGTTTTTCCTTTGTACCGGATTTGGGGTAGCATCATGGCTTCTGTATGTCCGTTGGCTATGCGGATGTCGATGTGTTCCGTAAGCGCTTGTCCTTCTCCGATAAATCTCAGCTGTCCGCTTTCTTGTATAGGAAGTATATTCTCTGCCAGAAAAGATGCTTTTTCCCGTGGATTCGGATCAACAGTAGCCCAGTTCCAGTGTTTTTCATTGCTCCAGTATGTTGCATTTGCAAAGGAGGGGATCAGCTTATCTCCGTCCCTCACGATGGCACCTCCGCAATGATCAAAATGGAGGTGTGTAAGAAATACATCTGTGATATCCTGTCTGTTGTAACCGTATTTGGCTAATGACTTGTCCAGTGTATCATCTCCGTGCAGATCGTAGTGACCAAAGAATTTTGCATCCTGTTTGTCCCCTAATCCTGTATCGACAAGTATTAATCTGGATCCGTCTTCTATCAGTAAGAGACGGGTGGCCCAGGTACATAAGTTTTTTTCGTCTGCCGGATTTGTACGTTGCCAAAGGGACTTTGGAACGACGCCGAACATAGCGCCACCATCAAGTTTAAAAAAACCGGTATCAATCGTGTGTAGTTGCATATGCTAAATTTAACATAAATGATTTAATGCATCAAATAAAACAAATCGGCTTTTCACTTGTGTGTTTTGTCCTTGTAAAATGATTTGTATTCATCTATTATTAAATCTCTAAATGCTGATAATGCCGGATGCTTACTTTCTTTGTCAAAAGCCAATACTGTTTCTGTGTATACAGGCGCTGCCGCAAGAGGGCTAAAGCGGATCTGCAGATGCCGGGCCTGATGTTGCACAGATTGCGGCACCAGAGCTGCCGCCAGTCCGCTTGATACGAGTTCTAAAATGGATTGCATTGTATTGCATTCATGCAGGACATGCGGATCAAAACCCAGGTAATGGCAGTAACTTACAAATTGCCGGTAATACTCAGGTGCATACTCTTTACTATACGAGACATAAGCTAATTCACTTAGCTTACCGGAAGTTGTATTAAAATCAGGAGTTGTTGCCAGACAGAAGGATTCTTTTAATAATGTACGGGTACTCAGCTGATCTGACAGGATTGGTGTGCGTACAATTCCCAAATCAAGTTTACCATTTTCTAATGCTGTGAGTTGTTTCTGAGTGGACGTTTCATACAGGCATACATGGAGATATGGATAGCGCTCCTTCACCATTTTGAGCAAACGCGCCAATAATGCTTTAGGAGTAGAGCTGATGTATCCTAATCTGAATGTTCCGGATACAGCATCCTGTATCTGTCTGGCCTTGATTTTGGCATTATCCAAAAGACGTAGAATATCCTGGGTTTCCTTCAGAAAGTATGCTCCTGCCGGAGTCAGGTTTACACGTTTATTGTTACGCTCAAACAGTACAACTCCCAGTTCCTCTTCCAGATCTTTGATTTGCCTGCTCAGCGGAGGTTGGGATATAAACAATCTTTCTGCAGCCTTTCCAAAATGAAGTTCTTCTGCTAAAATAGCGAAATAATGAAGATGTCTTAATTCCATGATACGTTAAAGGTATTGATTGTTGATAAAATTAGTATTTTTAAGGTATTATCAATGTGTTTATTTTTGAAATATAAATCAGCGATGGTATGGAACACAAATCAACATTAAGAGAGATAGAAGAACGTTTTGATCAGGACGTTACCCGGTTTTCGAATCTGGATACGGGACAGCAGACCACTTTGGATGCGCTGTATAATATGGAATTGATTACAGATGGTATTGCAGCGAGTTATGCACAACTCGGAGATGTGCTGGATGTAGGATGCGGGGCAGGTAATTATCCGGTCAAGTTGTTGTCAAAAGTCAGGAACCCTAATATAACCTTAGTCGATCTCAGTCAACCTATGCTGGATAAGGCTGTAGAACGTATACAACCGCTTACATCAGGAAGGGTGGATGCCATCAAGGCTGACTTTCAGACTCTGGAATTTCCTGCGGGGAGTTTCGATGTCATTGTGGCCACGGCGGTTTTGCATCACTTAAGAACAGATGCCGACTGGGAATCCGCATTTGCAAAATTTTATCAATGGCTTCGTCCGGGAGGTAGCATCTGGATTTTTGATCTGCTTATCCAGCAGGAAGCAGGTATACAGCAATTGATCTATAAAGAGCGTTATGGAGCCTATTTGAAAGGGCTTAAAGATGAAGCGTATCGTGACCATGTGTTTGCGTATATTGAAAAAGAAGATACTCCGCAGACTCTGGTTTATCAGCTGGATCTGCTACGTCTGGCAGGGTTCAAATCTGTAGATGTACTGCACAAAAATCTTTGTTTTGCTTCCTTCGTGGCATTCAGATAAACTGTCATATTAGCATTGCAGGTGATGCCGGTTCGCTATTATGGCGTCACCTTTCTTTTGTCTTTTTTGATATACTTGATTGTATTTCCATTGATTTGAAAATAGTCTGTTTCTACCCATTTCCAACTTTTTCCTTCGCGCATATTGTGACCGCTTACTATAAAGTTCACGGTTAATTTGTCACCTTCTTTCTTAAATGATATTTCGTCAAATGTATTTTGTATTGTTGCTCCATCCGGAATAGTCGGGCAGCCCTGGAGTTCTTCCAGTACAACTTTATCGTCTTTGAACCACTTTTTGAGAAACCCTATATGCTGTTCAGAACACTGATATCCGAGCTGAAGAGCTGTAAGTATCTTACATTTCAGATTGCTACGATCATCTTTATAGGGGCCGTCCCACTGGCATTCATTTCCTATAAAAGTCGCTACGTAACCTATTGCCGCACGTTCGGAATCCGAAAGATTTTTTGCAAGATCCTCATCGATCCTGATCATATTGAAGGTGTCTTTTAATTCATCATCATACTGATCTTCCCGCCAAAGAAATTTCTGTTCGGCTGTTTGTTCAGGCTCATCTTTTACGACGGGAGCCTGTAAAGAATCCTTTGCTATATTTGTGGTATCTGAATGTATGTTTGTCTTATCCTCTACCGGACGTGCATTACATGCAAGCAGGCTTAGGGAGAATAGCAGATAATATATATTTTTCATAGGTCTATGGATTTATGTATCCTGAGATTCGACTTCATGGATCAGATTACGTAGTATCTCTGCTGTAGAGGCAGTGCTGAAAGGATAAGGCGACTGACCTACCCATATACTGACAAAGTCTGGATTCTGATTCGTTTTTGATGCTAACCGCAAAGGCGCGGTCAGCTTATTCTGATAGGGGTATGGAAGTATATTTCCGGATGCCTCTGCTTCCTTAGAAAAAAGGTTGCGGATTCCCCGGGCATATCTTCCTGTAAAGCTGTTGGTCAGTACTACATCTTTGCTTTTCAGCTGCTGTAACAGCTCTTTTTCAAAAGGCTTTAATATACTTTCTTTAGCTGTCAGCAACAGACTTCCGACCTGAAATCCACAAGCTCCTAATGTATGAACTGCGCGAAGACTACGGGCATTATAGATCCCTCCTGCATAGATGACAGGAACGCGCACATGCTCCAGTACCTGACTTAATAAAGAAAATCCTCCTACCAGAGGTAGAGAATCGTCTATAAAACTTCCTCGATGTCCGCCTGCTTCTATACCTTGTACACAGATAATATCTATTCCTGAGCGCTCAAGCGCTAGAGCTTCATCCAGACTGGTACAGGTACCGATAAGAATGCTGCCGTTTTGCTTGAACAGGGATATGACGGCAGCATCCGGATTTCCGAAAGTAAAACTTACAATGGGACATTTCTCTTCCAGAATAGCTGCTATCTGTTGATGATAGCTGTGTAGTTGCAACTGTTCCAGACTTGGGAGTTCAGCCTTCAAATTGTGTTTTTGAGCCAGATCCTGTATAAAAGACCGCGCGGTATTATATTTTGAAATGAGCTGATCGGTCACGGGTGGGATAGCGTGAGCAAAGAAATTGACTGCAAAGGGTTCAGAAGTTAAAGCTCTCGTCTGACGAATAGCTGCTGAACATTGTTCTGCTGTAAGATCTCCAAGCGCCAGCGAACCCAGGCATCCTGCTGCAGAAGCTGCGGCTACCATCTCAGGGCTGGTTACCCCTAACATAGGAGCCTGAACAATGGGATGAATTATTCCTAACAATTCGGTAATCTCATTTTTCCATTTCATATTTCTAAAAATACTAAGAATAGTTTGGGTTCAGTTATGATTTTTAGAAATCATGTAATAAGTGTTTTTTAAGCTTATTACCATTTACCATTGTTTATACGACGAATAAAATGAGGGCTCTGAATATAATCTTTACTTTGCGACTTCTTTTCTTAAAAATGTACCGCCTTCTAAGGATACAAATGAATCAGTTATGTAAATTTTTATCTACAATTAATTTGTTTTACATGTAGATCTGCATCTACACGATATAGCTGTATTATTGTTGTGACAGTGTTTTTGGCGTTTGCTCGGGTTTAATATTATTTCCTGTGGGTAAAAATAAACTAAGATAGCTTTATATTTGCGTTATAACTTTTAATACTCTGATTATTATCTATTGTGTTTCTGAATACACTTAGAAGTTATACAGTTGATTTGGCACTAACGAACGAAAATCAAAAAGAATTATTTATTTAAGATAAGTTGAGGGATATGAAGTATTCTTTACTGAACAAACAGGATGTCGTAAGAAAGATTGTTTCGGGTGAATTGTTATTAAAGGAGGCGATGGTTGAATATAATATCAAATCGGAAAGAACCATCATAAGGTGGCTGGATGAATATCAACGAAAACAGCAAAGAGAAAAGGAAAAGGAAATGAGTTCGACGAAAGATTCTATAATCTATGCAGAACTTTCTTGTCGTGTATTGCCTTCAAAATTACTGGAGAATTTTGAACTAATACGAATAGTGGAAAAAGAAAAGGCCCTATTCTTTTATTTAGAAGAATATGAAAAAGCACCGCGTGGTTTTGAAAAAGATTTATTGATACCTAAAGGTTTTTTAGATTCTATAATTATTCAGGATTTCCCGATTCGTGGTCAAAAATCATTTTTATGTCTGAAAAGAAGAAAATGGATTATTGACGGACTTGATAAAATGGTCTACAGTAAATGGGACGATTTTACAACATTAGTAAGAGTTACAAATGAATTTGGTGAATATATGAAGAGTGGATAGTGTTTACGGTTTGAACAGCTTTATATCAGGAAAGTAATACGAGTTGTTTCAGATAGTTTGGAGAAATTCTCAATAATAAATTAAAAGATTTAAATGCTAAAATGAAGAATACGTATTTATCAGGTATTGGATTAATCATTTTCTTATTGGTCGTCTTTGATTCTTGCAATAATGGTCATACAAGGAAACAGGAAGAAAAGCTGGATACTATCGATAGTATGAATACAAACGCTGTCTCTTCTGTAAGAAAGTTAGCTATAGGAAATTTTTGGGATGATTTTGATTTTAATGATGAAGAATTTTACAAGCGTGATGGTGAGCAGGCTATTGCTGATTTTATAGGTCTTTTTCCATCTTCTTCACCTGAAGAAATTCAAAAAGCTGTATTCAGAATGCTAAGTAAGGCAGAAAGTAATCCACAGGCATTTGCTTTTTTTCAGGGTCTGTTTAAAAAATATTTATATGATCCGAATTCTCCTTTGCGTAATGATATGTATTACGAACCCGTAATCGGTTATTTGATACATTCAGATAAGGTTTCTGCTATTGAAAAGAATACATATGAGCAATTATTGAAGACAGTCAAAAAAAATAAAGTAGGGACTGCGGCGACCTCATTTTCTGTTGCGTTACAATCCGGTAGAGAGGTTCGGTTGGAAGAAATTGATGCTCCGTTTCTACTACTGATTTTTTATGAACCTGATTGCAACAGTTGTAAGAGCATCATTGAAAAAATGAAGAATATTCCGGAACTGAATGAATTGATTGACAATAAGAAACTACTAAAGATACTGGCTGTATATGCTGTAGGCAATGAAGAGATATGGAAAGATTATTTTCCGTATATGCCGGGTAACTGGATTAACGCAATAGATAAAAACAAACATATTATTACTCGTAATCTGTATGACCTGAAGGCTTCTCCCACTATGTATTTATTGGATCAACGTAAGCATGTCATTTTGAAGGACAGCGATTTGGGGCATGTAATGTATTTTCTTACAAATAATAAAGGTTTAACCAGTGTAATGTGAGTGTGAATAAAGTATTCTGAAATTATAAAAAATGACTAGATGGAAGTTTTAATAGTATTTGTAATTCCTTTTGTTTTAGCCGTGCTATTGAGTAAGGTGATGATTCCTTACATTATGCTTGTTACATACAGGAAGAGATTGTTTGATCCGGTAGATCCGCGCAAACATCATCAACGTATTATACCTCGATTGGGTGGGGTGGCTTTTGCTCCTATACAATGCTGTGTACTTGTCATTACTTTAGTGGTGCTTTACAAAATGGGGCCATATTCACTGGATTTGAATATTGATGTAAAACCCTGGATTATAGTGCCGATGCTGATGATGCTCGTCTGCGGTCTGGTGATTCTTTTTCTGGTAGGAATAGCGGATGACCTTATCGGAATGGATTACAAATGGAAATTTACGGCCCAATTACTTGTCGCTTCGCTTTTACCTATATCGGGTTTGTGGATCAACGATATGTATGGTATTCTTTTTATCACATCCTTATCGCCATGGGTAGGCATACCACTGACCATGTTTGCGGTGGTTCTTATTATTAATGCTGTCAATCTGATGGATGGTCTGGATGGTCTTTGTTCAGGCATAGTAGCTATAGGTGCGGTTGTGTTGGGAGCTATGTTTATTTTTTACGGTGCCTGGTTGCACGCGATGTTTGCTTTTATAACCGCAGGTGTATTACTTCCGTTTTTTTATTTCAATGTGTTTGGTATTGCACACCGCCGCCGGCAGATATTTATGGGGGATACGGGGAGCCTCACACTAGGATATTCCATTGCTTTTCTTGCTATTAGTTTTGCTATGAATAATGCTGATATTAAGCCATTTTCAGAAGGAGCTATTGTTGCCGCTTTTTCTACTTTAATTGTACCTGTGTTTGATGTGGCCCGGGTGATGTTCATCCGTTGGAGAATGGGAAAATCATTGTTTAAGCCAGATCGTAACCATCTTCATCATAAATTGTTGCAGGTAGGGATGTCGCACCGTCAGGCTATGCTGACGATATTAGGTATGGCGTTGTTTTTTTGCCTGATTAATGGATTAGCAGTTCATTTTATCAGTAATAACATTGTGGTGCTGGCAGACATTGTATTATGGATATGTTTTCAGTACGCTTTTGATAGAATCGGAAAAATGAGATCAAGCAAATTGATAAAGGATAAAGTGAAGGATAATACAATAGTTCTTTCAGATGAAAATAAAACAAGGAATGAGAGTTTATACATGAATGCTGATGAGTCACTTGGTGCATTTTCAGAATAGAAATAGAAATTAAAAGATCTGCTGATGAAAATAGTGATAATAGGAGGTTCCGGTTTTGTAGGAACACAATTGATCGATCTTTTATTAAAAACTACAAATTACCAAATTGTAAATGTAGATAAGAATGAAAGTAAAAGATTTGCGGATATAACCGTATTAACGAATATTCTTGATAAAGAATTATTGTGCAACCGCTTGTCAGGATCTGATATAGTGATTTTATTGGCTGCTGAACATCGGGATGATGTAACTCCCACATCCCTTTATTACGATGTAAATGTGCAGGGGATGAAAAATACGTTGCAGGCTATGAAGACTAATGGGATAAAGCGTATCATTTTTACCAGTTCGGTAGCTATATATGGCCTGAATAAAGCTAATCCTGATGAATCTTTTTCTGCAGATCCTTTCAATCATTACGGGAAGAGCAAGTGGCAGGCAGAGCAGGTCCTTCAGGAATGGTATAAATCGCATTCGGACTGGAACATAAATATTGTACGGCCTACTGTTATTTTCGGAGAGGGAAACCGGGGTAATGTATATAATCTGTTATATCAGATTGCCAGTGGCAAATTTATGATGATAGGAAAAGGTAATAATCAAAAGTCTATGTCCTATATCGGAAATATTATTGCTTTTATTAAGTTTGTACCGGTACATCCGCAGCTTCATTATAAGAGTAAGCATACCATTTATAAGAGCCACCCTTTACGACATCTATTTTGGCTGATTCTGCCTGTGCCCCTGTCGCGCTGGCTGTTGCCTGCACAGATCCTACCACTGTACCTGTCGTAGCATTCACTACGACTACTCTGTACTTATACCCGTCTGTCATATTGGCCGCACGTTGCTTACTGTTAGATGGTGCTGTCTGAGCTTTGATAGGGCCGGATGTAACGGATACTTCAGCACTGATATTTCCAAGCTGCAACAGCTGGCTTTCGCTGTCTGTATTAGTTTCGGGTAATGATGCCTGATATTTTGACGGAGTACCTTCGGATGCTTCTTCAATACCATTTATTGAAAAGGCTAACTGAGCCACCTGATCCGGTGAAACCTGTTTTTCTACTTCTTTTTTAGAACAACTACTTAAAATCAGCAGGCTACATAAGAAGAGTAGAACTCGTGTATAGGTTTTTATTTTATTATTCTTAGTGTACATAACTTGTATTAATGATTGATAATATTAAAATGTTAAATCTCTGCTTTCTGTGTCTGTAGTCCAGTCCTCTACCTTCGGATTTGCTGAATTGGTACCATCTCCTCCCGGTACCAACCTTGCAGATGAGGCTGCTATACCTTGCTCCAGCTCTATGATATTGCTAGTAATAGCAGGAGAGATGTAGTCTGTTTTATTATTTTTATTCATCATGTTATAATTTTTATATAGTTTTTAAGTGGATATTAATTATTCTGCAAATGCAATCACTGCACGGCTTAGTTTAGGATCATTATAATACATATTGTCTACACCTCCGGCAGCTACGGTGGCCAGTTGTCTTGCCGGTACAGCGAATTCGTTGACCAGTATGTTTTTTACGGCCTCAGCACGCGCCATACTCAGGCGTTGGTTGATTTCAGATGTTCCTGTTCCTTTATCTGCATATCCGGTGATCCGGTATACGACTTGCTGGTCTCCTTCCTTGATTACTTTTGCAAAGAATCCCAGATTTACACGGGTTTCATTAGAGATCTCACTACTGCCGATTTTGAAAGTGACCAGTATAGGTGCTGCCAGTATATTTTTATTCACGATGACGTTGGTCATGGATTTGTTGCCCGCTTCTTCCAGTTGTTTACTTAGGGCATCATTGTTGGCCGCCAATTCATTTACTCTACGGCGCAGAGCATTGAGCTCTTCTTCATCGTAGCTGATGACAGTTGTCTTACTTCTGTCCCATCCTCGTTTTTTGAATTTATAGGTCAATCCGATCAGCGCACTGAGATTTCCTTCCTCTTTACGTCCTCCGACTTCTCCGTCAAAGCGATCGTTGACCATACTACCTCTGATATCCAATGTCAGATCCAGTGCTTCAGCAAGTCTGAATGTATTGTAGAAACCCAGATTCGCACTTACTTCCCGTTGTTTGGGTGCATCATTGGTGACCATCCACCCAGCTCCCAGATACGGACTTATGGTGTAAATGCGATCGGGATTATATCCGCTAAACAGATTGGAAAGATTGAATAGCATATCTCCGTAGACATGATAGTAGTTAAACTTTTGTTTATCCAGCCATTTGGAAGCATCGTATACTTCTCCTGTAGAATGGCTCCCGTTTTGTGTCAGTCCTTTGATCTGATATCCTCCGGCTCCGATACGTAAGCCTAATCCGGGAGAAAACCATTTTCCAAGATGCAGGCCAAAGTGAGGCGTCAGATTCTCAGATAACGGAGCCTGTTTGTTGTGATCCCCGAAATAAAGCTGTGTCCCTGCGCCTGCGCCCAGAAACCAGTTGCTCCAGAAAGTATTCGTGATTACTTTGTATTTGTTGTTATCTACAACAACAGTTGTATCTTTTCGGATTGTTTGCTGACTATACCCAGTCAGAGAAATGCATAATGCAATAAAAAGTAAACTTATTATTCTCATATATTTAATATTATTATGTTTAAAGAAGTTGAAAAAATCTATTTTTTACATTATGCCTGTTGTATCAGACATATTTAGTTAGTGTGTTGTGATAGGACAAAAATATGATTAGTGAGTTAAACTCGTAGAGGTGCTGTCCGTGATTTTTCATAGTCAAATCCGGAAAATGTTGTTTTAGAACGTTTAAAAAGAGGTAGTGTGGATGTATCTCTACAATTTTAACCTATATAATGAGGCTGTTCGTTGATAGTTTTCGGATGCAAATTATGATTTTGGGAGGGAATGGGTTGAAAAAGAGTTGTTTAATGTAGTTTAGAAGTATGTATGTTAACTGATAGATAGCGCATAAAGTCTGGGATTTACAGAGCCGCATCATTTAACAGATATCTGTTCGGTTAATTCTTTTATATTATGAAACTAAGGTTTATCCTTTGGCATCAGTTGAGATCTTCATTTAAACAAGCAGATGCTGATTTCCATATTGAGAAAATCAGCACCCTTTGTTTTTTACAGTGTATGTAAGTTATCAGTACCGCTATGTTGTTATATCTCTTACACAACGGATATTTTCATAATCATTTCTGTTCCAGAAATTATATAGTGTTGCATCTGATATGTTATCACTCACTTCGAAGCCATAAAATTGATATCCGTTACTGTTTCGGTCTGAAGTCCAGTAATTGCCATCTCCGCCCGGGTAATATTGAAACGAATTCCTTCCATCCATATTAAACTGCACCCAAACATTGTTATTTCCTTTGAAACGTACGTATCCACCGTTATTAGTTTTATCTACAACCTGCCTGTTCACTCCTGTTATACTTATTAACTGATTAAAATCAGCTCGTGTAGGCATACGCCAGGTATTGACGGGTAGTACTTTTGCACATGCATCAGCATACGCTCCGTTATTAGAATAATCTGTGTTGGGAAGTGTAGCGCCCCATGCCCAAAAATCACTTCTGTACCACGAATTGAAGGGTCTTGGCGTAGTATCATCAGGTCTTATAAGGTATTGTCCGCCCTGATAGTAGAGATTACCTGTTGCCCAAAGCAGATTTCCTGTTATGCCACCACTTGGTTGTATACGTATATTCGTAATTATTTCCTTTCCTATAGCGGGTTTGATGCTATTAAAGTTGACCGTTGTGGATGTGGTTATCAGATCTGTAGTACCCACGCGCAATTGGTTTATATCTACAATAAAAGGATTGACCGCTGTAGTGCCCATCGTGTAGAATGAGGCTTGCCTGACACTGCCTGTTGCTGTTCCTGCGACCGGGAAATCTGCAAAGGGGATAGTACCTGAAGTAGTATGAGCAGCACCAGGAGCCCATGCTACTGTACCCGCCAGGACATTCAGAGAAAATGTACCTGAGGTAAAATAATTATTGCTGCCTAACGTAGCAGTTAATGCAGTAATTGCTTCATTTCTCAGGCTGGCATCTAGACGTACAGTTACCTTTGCCAATGCATGTTTGAAGGTAATAGGAATCTGCTTGTCCTGTTGACCGGCACCAGTGCCTGCCGTGACTGTACCCTGTGCATACAGCAGATCCTTATCATAGGATGGTGTAAAGACCGGATTTACCTCATCGGATAGTACCGGCACATCTGCAGCTTCGTTATAGGAGTAGGCGTACCAGTAGTAAGTGCCCCCTTTTACGACGTCTATTTTAGCGGTTTCAACCTGTGCTGATCCATCTGTTTTTGCTGTTGCCTGTACAGCACCTACCAGATCTCCGTTAGCATCCAGTACTACTACTCTGTATTTGTATCCATCGGTCATATTCGCAGCACGTTGTTTACTGTTGAAGGATTCTGTTTGAGTTGCGATCGGTCCGGATGTAACAGATACTTCAGCACTAAAATTACCGAGTTGTAACAACTGACTTTCACTGCCGGCATTCTGACTCGACAATGCTGCTGTGGCTTTTGAAGGATTTGTATTCCGGACTTCATCGATACCGGTTACTGTAAACGACAACTGGTTAGCTACATCAGATGTAACATCGTTTTTGGAGCAACCGCTTAAGATAATCAGAAAGCAAAGGTAGAACAGTCCAAATGACACTGGTTTATTATTATGTATTTTCATGTGTATTACTTTAATTGAAGGTTAATCATGTTTAAAAAGTTAGATCTTTATCTATTTTCTCAGTAGTCCAGTCCTCTACCTGCGGATTTGCTGAATTGGTACCTGTTCCTCCCGGTACCAACCTTGCAGATGAGGCCGCGATACTCTGCTCCAGATCTATAGTATTGCTAATAATAGCAGGAGAGATGTAGTCTGTTTTATTATTTTTATTCATCATGTTATAATTTTCATATAGTTTTTAAGTGGATATTAATTATTCTGCAAAAGCGATTACAGCACGGCTTAGTTTAGGATCATTATAATACATATTGTCTACACCTCCGGCAGCTACGGTGGCCAGTTGTCTTGCCGGTACAGCGAATTCGTTGACCAGTATGTTTTTTACGGCCTCAGCACGCGCCATACTCAGACGCTGGTTGATCTCCGGTGTTCCTGTTCCTTTATCGGCATATCCTGTGATCCGGTATACGACTTGCTGGTCTCCTTCCCTGATTACTTTTGCAAAGAATCCCAGATTGACACGGGTCTCATTAGAGACCTCACTATTGCCGATTTTGAAAGTGACCAGTATAGGTGCTGCCAGTAAATTTTTATTCACGATAACGTTGGTCATGGATTTGTTGCCCGCTTCTTCCAGTTGTTTACTTAGAGCATCATTGTTGGCCGCTAGTTCATTTACTCTACGGCGCAGAGCATTGAGCTCTTCTTCATCGTAGCTGATGACAGTTGTCTTACTTCTGTCCCATCCGCGTTTTTTGAATTTGTAGGTCAGTCCGATCAGTGCACTCAGTGCTCCTTCCTCTTTACGCCCGCCTGTTTCTCCGTCAAAGCGGTCGTTGACCATACTTCCGCGAATATCCAGCGTGAGATCTAATGCCTCTGCAAGTCCGAACGTATTATATATACCCAGATTAGCACTTACTTCACGTTGTTTGGGTGCATCATTAGTGACCATCCATCCGACGCCCAGATACGGACTTATGTTGTAAATGCGATCGGGATTATATCCGCTAAACAGATTGGAAAGGTTGAATAGCATATCTCCGTAGACATGATAGTAGTTAAACTTTTGTTTATCCAGCCATTTGGAAGCATCGTATACTTCTCCTGTAGAATGGCTCCCGTTTTGTGTCAGTCCTTTGATCTGATATCCTCCGGCTCCGATACGTAAGCCTAATCCGGGAGAAAACCATTTTCCAAGATGCAGGCCAAAGTGAGGCGTCAGATTCTCAGATAAAGGAGCCTGTTTGTTGTGATCCCCGAAATAAAGCTGTGCACCTGCTCCGGCTCCCAGAAACCAGTTGCTCCAGAAGGTATTGGTAATGACCTTGTACTTGCTGTTGTCTGTGACGACAGTTGTATCTTTTCGGATACTTTGCTGAGCAGATCCCGTCACGGAAATGCATAATGCAATAAAAAGTAAACTGATGATTCTCATTTAGTAATTAGATATAGTATTGAGATATGTGTTTTTAATGAAAACAAAATTATATTGTTTAAATTAAAATAAATTGTTTGTGTGAATTATTTTTAGGTGTCAAAACTTAAAAAGAACATTAATATACGATATAGAAGAGCTGGTATAGATAAACAGCTACAATTTTAATGTAAAAAATGCAGCTGTTTATTGATAAAGATTTGAGTTGATTAAAGGATTTAGTATGTTTTAAATCCTGTCTGCGTTATCATCATGAACGACTTGATAAGGTGTTATAATAGTAATTTGTTAATTAGTCTTTACTTATTATTTTTTACTTTTTGAGTATATTACTTTTTCATAGTTTTATATTTTATTTTTAAGAAAGTTTAAATTGATAGTTATGCAAATTATTGTATATGTATTATAGTATTAATGTTTCGGTATTTTTTAAATGCTTCTGATGCCGGCAGTTATAGTTTTACAGAAAATAATTTGATATGTTTGGATTTAATGTATAAGTGTATATATTTATGTCATGAAACTTAAATTTTGTGCCTTTGCTGTAGTCCTGTTGACGCAGTTATGCAATCTAAACACTTATGGACAATCTGCTAAAGCGCCGATAATGGGGTGGAGCAGTTGGAATAGTTTCCGTGTTCACATTGATGAAAAATTGATTAAAGAACAGGCGGATGCTCTGATTTCTTCCGGTTTGTATAAAGCAGGATATCGGTATATCAATGTTGATGATGGTTATTTTGGAGGCCGGGATAAGAATGGGAAACTGTATGTTGACAGTACAAAATTTCCTAATGGGATGGGAGCTATTGCAGCTTACGTACATAGCAAAGGTTTAAAGGCAGGATTATACTCAGAGGGAGGTAAGAATACCTGTGGATCGATGTGGGATAATGATACCAAAGGTGTAGGAGTAGGAATGTACGGGCATGAAAAAGAAGACGCAGAGTTATTTTTCGGCGAATGGAATTTTGATTTTATTAAAGTGGACTGGTGTGGCGGACAGGAAATGAAATTAAATGAGGAAGAACAATATACTAAGATTGTGAAAGCTGTTAAAGAAGTCAAGCCAGAAGCTGGTTTCAATCTTTGCCGCTGGCAGTTTCCGGGGGAATGGGCAATCAAATTAGTGGATTCATGGCGGATCTCAGGAGATATACGTAATAATTTTGACTCGGTATTAGAAATCATAGATTTAAACAGAAATCTGTATAAATATTCTTCACCTGGACATTATAATGATATGGATATGTTACAGGTTGGCAGAGGGATGAGCTATGAAGAAGATAAGACACATTTCTCTATGTGGTGTATGCTCAATTCACCTTTGATGGCAGGAAATGATCTGCGTACGATATCTAAGCAAACTATAGAAATATTGACCAATAAAGAATTAATTGCGTTGAATCAGGACAAGTTGTTCTACCAGGCCAGAAGTGTCCTTCGTGAAGGTAATATAGAAGTTTGGGAGAAGCTGCTGTCAAACAAAAAGAAGAAAGCAATAGCTATAATGAACCGTGAGAACAGGGCTGTTGATTATACATTAGATGCGCGATCTGTTGGACTTACTGCAGGTAGTAATATACGCGATCTCTGGTTACACCGTTCATTAGGTAAGATTGGGAAGGAACGAAAATTTACTATTCCTGCGCATGGTATTGTAGTGCTGGAGGTCAGTATCTGATATTATATCAAGCAGTCAGGTTAATAAATGGCGAATATACAAAAGCTTATTGGAATAGGAACTACATTATTTATTGTTATCTGTTTAGGATCATTGTACTATTCCCTGGAAGTTTTTTATTATAGCGACTTTGGCTGTGGCTGTAGTTCAAATTGCAGGGCCTATTATCCTGTTTTTACATCCAGATTTATAGGCTATATTTTTATCATTTGTTCAGCAGCTTTATTTATTGCTGGTATTTGGAGGATAAGGGGACTTTCGAGAGTATGGATAATTCCAGCAATGTTAATTTTCGGAGTTGCGTCCTATGGTAATGGATATATGGTTTTTAATAAAGGTAGTTGTGGTTTATCCTTAAATCGTACAATTTTTTTTATAAATCAGACCAAACTCGGCGATTTTGCTAAAGCAGATGCGGAAAGTATAAATATTGACAGTCTAAATGAGGGAAAACTAAAAGGAAAATTATTAGGCTATGCACTAAACGGGAGGGAACTGACAGCCTTCAGGATTGATGCAGAGCCCTTAAAAATAAATACTGGTTTTCTGTTTTGGTATGTTCCTGACAGTATAATTATAAATGATATTTCTTACGGATTGAGTACATTAAGGAATATTGAAGCCGAAAATGTAAAAGGGCATTATGAATTTATTGGTGGGCAGGGAATGGTTGAAAAGGACTTTTTGAACGAATTTGTGCTGACACAGAGAGAATTATCAGGCATTTTGAAGAACAAAAGAATAATAAATTCCAAAGACGGTACGACAAGGTTTTTATTTGAAATGGATGAATAGATAAGTATGGTCAAGGGATCAAAACCTTTAAATAAACCTCTAATCATAAGAAAAGCAACCTAAAGTATATCTTTTAGATTGCTTGACCTATTATTTGCGTATTCTATTTATTCACAATGTCCGTCCGGTGAACAGGAAGGACCGTCACTGACAATAAAAGGTGATATCGGATTTTTAGCAGCCCATTCAGCGAATGACTTATTCAATGTATCTGCAAATGCTTGTGTTGGTTGTGCTCCGGAAACAGCATATTTACGGTCAAAGACAAAGAATGGTACGCCTCTTACACCGATACTCTGTGCTTCCTGTATATCCTGCGTTACTCTGTATGCATATTCATCATTTGATAGTGCCTGTTCGATATCGTCTTCTGTCAGCCCGATTTCCTGCCCCAATGCGGAGAGTACTTTTCGATCAGCAATATCTTTACCTTCAGTAAAATAGGCTTTAAAAAAGCGCTCTTCAATTTCATCACCCAAACCTTTAGTCTTTGCAAATTGAATGACCCGATGCGCATTGAAAGAGTTGACGGTGACGACATGGTCAAAATCATAATCCAAACCCGCATTTTTTGCTGTTTGAGTTACCTGATCTAACATCGCATGTACCTGATTGGCAGGCATACCCTTCCGTTGGACAAGATATTGTATATGATCAAATTCTTCTTTTTCAGGCAATGTAGGATCTAACTGAAAACTTTTCCAGATAATCTCTATATTTTCAGAATTAGCAAATTTGGACAATGCGCCTTCAAAATTACGTTTCCCGATATAGCAAAACGGACACATGATATCGCTCCATATCTCGACCTGCATTTTACTTGTTTGAATTGTATTCATTTTTTTTAGTTCTAAAATACCGAGGCAAATTTAACGAATTCAGTAAGGATGTTAGGGTCTTTCAATAGACTTCAAACGGCACTCCTTTGTAATGTTGCAATTACATGATTTGTCCATTACAAGCATATGACAAATATGATTTATTTAAATTTTTTGACCAGAAGTATTTGATCATCATTAAGAGGCAGGTAACCATATTCGTATACAAACATATATATCTTACCCGCTGTTGTTTTATACTGATGTGTAAAATAATCAAATTGAAATCCAGCTTCATTAAGATCTGTTTTACCCACTTTTACCTTATGGTCTTCTGTCAGTGCTTCCATCAGAATTTTCCTGTTTTTGCGCAAAATAGTATTGACTGTTCGTACATAAATCGTTTGGTCACTATTTAATCGGTTGTTGTAATTATTTCGGCAGCCATCATCACAAAATCGTTTGTCTGATCTTCCTTTTAAAGGACTGTTGCATTCTATGCATACTCTTTCTGCTATTTTCATGTATATGCAGCTTTTCTAACCGTTTATAAACGCTTATAAACGTTTATAAATGGTAATAAATGTTTAATTACCGGATATTACTGTTCGCCTTCTGCAACTTTGTATCAGTGCTTCGGAAGTGAATAGTAATCACTTTACAGAATCAGGAAGTTAATTAATTTTTTTTACTTATTCAAAATTTTATTGTTATGAACACTTTAAGAAACAGTATTCAATTAGTAGGCAGATTAGGGATCGATCCTGTAATCAAAGCCACAGCCAAAGGATCAAAAATGGCTCAGCTCCGTTTAGCGACCAATGAAGTATATAAAAATGCGCAGGGTGAATGGGTGGAGAATGTACTCTGGCATAATCTGGTTGTATGGGGCAATCTTACTCAGGTAGTAGAGCATAAATGCTTTAAAGGTACACAAATCATGATAGAGGGAATGCTTACATACCGGGATTATGAAGATAAGGATGGAAATAAGAAGTTCGTTACTGAAGTCAAAGTCAGACAATTACAGATACTGGATAAAAACAGTAATCCCAGAGATCATGCTGATCTGCTGCAGGAACAGGTAGAGCAGGACTTACCTTTCTGAGTGGTTGATCTGATTGTCGGATACAGGTATCTGCGAATAATACTATTTTTATTCCGGGTACCTGTTGTTAAAGTCCAGATAATTTCTGACCTTAAAAATCGCTTTTTCCTAAACAAATATTGTACAATATGTGTTATGTAAGCGTCACTGTTTAATATTTTATACATATGGAAATAAGGAATTCTAGTAACGGAAGAAATGGTGTGTTTACAGCGTATATTGATGATCAGCAAAGCGGTCAGATGCATTATGAAGAAGGCGAGGACAGACTAATTATTGACAGCACAGAAGTAGATTCTCATTTTGAAGGTCAGGGAGTTGGCAAAAAGCTGGTATTGGAAGCAGTAGATTATGCACGCAAGAATGATCTGAAAATTGTTGCGCAATGTCCGTTTGCGAAATCTGTTTTTGATAAAACTCCTGCTTTTCAGGATGTATTAGCTGCAGACTAAATAACCTGCGGATTCGTGCAGTACAGCACTGATCGGCAAATGATTTTTGTGGATATAAAGCTGCAATTTTCAAGTTCTACTGTTCTTTTATGTCTAATCTGAATTACTGGCAATCAATTTGAGGTATAGCCATACAACAAGTGGTATATTTGCCCACTTTTGAATAAGACATATGAGGAAGATACAATTTGGAATTTTTTTGTTGTTAGTATTATGGTTTATAAGTTCATGTAATACCGATAGAGAAGAAACTTTTGGCGATGAACTCGCTAAAGTATTTCAGCAAAAGGGGTACAGGAATTTTGATACCACTGCATATTTAGCCGTATTTAAGCAAGAACTCTCAAAGAATAAAAGTCAGCTTCATAATCCAAAGTGGGTTACCGAATTTGCTGATTCTACTTCAGGGATGACTTTTATCAGCAGAAATCTTAGCAGGGGCATAGTTGATACACTATGTATGTATCTTGAGCAGTCAGATAAACACGGTTTATCTGCGGCATACTTTCATACAAATCAGATCAAAGAAAGCTTTGATAAATTAAATACTGTGAAATCAGGTAAAGTAGAGGATATCTATCCTTTACTCGCTAAACTTGATTTACTTGCAACAGACGGATATATTACTTATATCAGTATTCTGAGGGGTGGGGCTGTGAATCCAAAACAATTATACGGCCGCTATTTTGAGAAAATGCATAAAGTAACCAAGCAGGAGGCCCGTAGAGTTCTGGACAGCACTGATGTTAAGGAGTATCTGGCCGATATACAGCCTAAGAATTCCTATTACCTGAAATTGCAAGAGCTGTTGCAAAAAGGCGGACTTAATAAAGAAGACAAGGAAAACATCTGTCTCACGCTGGAAAAATTACGCTGGATGGGCAAAGATTTCCCGGAGAAATATGTTGTTGTGAATATTCCTGAACAAAAACTACGTATGGTAGACAACCGGAAGACAAAGGATGTCATGAATGTATGTGTAGGGGAGACAATTTACGGCCCTTATGCAAGAAGAGCAGGAGCAACAGACAATCATGAGACACCGGTATTAAGTGGTGAACTGGATCGTATGCAGGTCAATCCCGTGTGGAATATTCCCGTAAGTATTGTTAAGAAGGAACTTATTTCCAGCCTCCGCTCTAATCCAAACTATCTGGAATCCCGTAATATGGTGGCCTATAATAAAAAAGGTCAGATGGTCGATCCAAATACGGTAGACTGGTCTTCGGACTCGGTATTAAATTTTAAATTCAAACAGAATCCCGGAGCAGATAACTCTTTAGGAAACATCAAATTTATATTTTCAAATCCTTATTCCATTTATCTTCACGATACGCCAGCCAAACAAATGTTTTCTGCAAAGAACAGAGCTGTGAGTCACGGATGTGTAAGGGTAGAAAGACCTGCAGCACTGGCAGCATTTTTAGTAAATGATGACAAGAAAGCCGAACAGATTGCAACTGAAATTGCAGATACCCTTAATAAAAGCCGCTGGGTAATGATGAAAAAAACAATTCCTGTATATATTACCTATTATACAACATGGGTAGATGATGACGGAAAATTATACAGGCTGCCGGATATATACGGATATGATGAACGACTAAAAAAGGCAATGAAAAAGTATTATAGCCTTTAATTAATAAGATTTCAGAATCACAACCTTCTGAAATTAAAACACAAAATCGCATCGGGGTTTAGTCCGATGCGATTTTTTATACTCTTTCTGATTACAATGTATCTTCTAATGCACGATCTAAAGTAGGAAACTTAAATTCATAACCCAGTTGTCTGATCCGATCGTTAGAAAGTCTGGATCCTTTCAGGATCATATCAGCCTGTTCTCCTAATATAGTTTTAAGTATAAACTCAGGGACAGCAGGCAAGATTATACGTTTATGAAGATGTTGAGCCAGTTTATAAGTGAAATCCCTGTTGTTAACATGTTCAGATGCTACGGCATTGACAGGACCATTTACATGCTGATGGTCCAGTGCAAAGGCGATAATACCTGTAATATCATCTATATGTATCCAGGGGAAATATTGTTTGCCATTACCTAAGGCTGTATTCAAATACAGGTTTGTTACACGCTTCAAAAGCGGGAGGGCACCCCCGTCTTTTGCCAAAACAATTGAAGTCCGGATTTTTACGACACGTTCAGCAAGGCCTTCATTTTCAAATTGATCCGCTTTTGCTTCCCAGTCTTTGGTTAGATCCGCAAGGAAATCATTGCCGGGGCTATCGGATTCTTTGAATACATGATCAGAAGTAACCATACCGTAGTAACCACTGGCAGAACCGGATATAAATGTTTTGATTTGCTGGTTTCGTTTTTTCAACGTATCAAAGATAAGTTGCGCACTGTCTATACGGCTGCTTCTTAGATTATGCTTTTGTTTTGATGTCCATCGCTTGTCAAAAATATTTGCACCCGCAAGGTGAATAATATGCGCTACCTGATCAAATGCCTGTTCATCAATACGGTGCTGTTCAATATCCCACTCATATTCATTCGCAGTTTTTTTATGTCGCGTGAGATAACGTAATTCGTATTTATTACGTAACAGAGTAGTCAGATGTTTTGCAACGAGTCCATTGGCTCCGCTTATAAGTACTATTTCTTTCATAGATTAACAGTCAAATTGTCTGCTTGCTGTATATTGTTTAGTATAGCCTTCTGAAGATAGTAATACAACAACCCGCTCTTCTTCATAATCTCTTGGTACCTGAAAGACAAAATCCAGTTTACCGTCTCTATCCAGATCACCAACAAAAACAAGTTCCATAAAGGTGTCATTGAATGAACTTTCGTTTAGCATAATTCCCTGATCCTTACCGTCAATGGATAATGTAAGGGAATAATCTTTTACTTCATGGAATTTCTCTTGTTTATCATCATCCAGAAGATGCGTTTCTGTAGATAGTATCTTTCCCAGACCTTTTAGAATATATTTACTTCCCTGAAAATCAAAAGATGCAGATTCCTTAGGCCATATCTTAGCTGCTGAAATTTTTAAGGAGTTTACTTTTCCTGTTTTTAACTGAGGAAAATCCAGATATACCAGTGTCTTATGTTTGGAGCTCAGGCTTTCTGTATTCATACCACTGCATTCATCGTAGCCTTTTTCGATTGTATAATCTGGTTTTGCTAATTCAAACTGACCATTCGCTTCATTTAAACTCAGCCACTGAGTGCCGGGAAGAAAATCAGATTTTTCATTTTCCTCTAACCTGTAAGTTCCGTCGAAAAACACATGGCTTTCTTTTATTTCAGAAGCTGGTGCCGGCTGCTGAATTACTTGCTGTAAAGTATCTGTAATACTATCTTTTTTAGGTTGATGTGATATCGTGTCGACTGTATTTCCGGATTTTGTTCCGGAAGACTGACATCCCATAGCAAGAATAATAACAGATGCGAAAAGACAATTTTTATACATAAGTAGTAGTAGTTTATCATAAAGGTAAACAAATATCGCATGTTAAGTAACAACGGAAGCGAAAAAATGGTGATCCATCACTGAGAAGCATAATAGAGGCACAAGCGGATGCTTGCGCCAGACAAATATCAAGGGTGAAACCTGGTTAATTCCTAATCTAATCTAGCGCAAGCTTTAGCGGAGCGGTGCTTGTGATTTATGTCTATTGTATTACAATCTGAGACTTACGCCAGACTAATACCAAGGTTTAAACTTGTTTAATTCTCTCCTTTTTAAGGAGAGATGCCCGCAGGGCAGAGAGGTTAAAAGTGATAATGGTTCTATGTATTACTATTGGTAGGATATCAACAGATGCAACAACGGCGTTTACTGCTGTTTACACTGGCAACACAATATAGGCACAAGCGGATGCTTGCGCCAGACAAATATCAAGGGTGAAACCTGGTTAATTCCCCATCTAGCGCATGCTTTAGCGGAGCGGTGCTTGTGATGTATATCTATTGTATTACAATCTGAGACTTACGCCAGACTAATACCAAGGTTAACCTTGTTTAATTCTCTCCTTTTTAAGGAGAGATGCCCGCAGGGCAGAGAGGTTAAAAGTGATAATGGTGCTATGTATTACTATTGGTAGGGACAGCAACAGATGCATGAATCAGGTTTAAAGCTATCCCTACCAATAATTAGCTTTTATCTTCAGGAGAGTGCTCGTTGCAGAATCTCGTAAGATCTGAGACGTTTGTCATCATCAAAGATATAAGATGTAGTCATGATTTCGTCCAGATGGTACATTTCAGCGAATGCATGGAGTTCTTTCCTTAAGGATTCTTCATTCCCGGTGAATGTACAGGAGACCATGCTTTGTACGGCTTGTTCTATTTCTGTGATACCGGCATAAATAGGTTGTTCTGTCGGTGGAGAAAGTGGCCTGCGGGTATTGGTAACTATACCTGCAAACAGATTGTACAAACTTGTTGCCAGATGTGCAGCCTCATCATTGCTGTCTGCTCCGATAACATTGACACATGCAATAGAATAAGGTTGCTGCAACTGTGTTGAAGGTTTAAAGTTTGTTTGATAAATCTCCATAGCACTTTTCAGCATAGCAGGAGCAAAGTGTGAGGCAAAAGCGTAAGGAAGTCCCAGTTCTGCTGCCAGATGAGCACTATCTGTACTCGAACCTAATATCCATAAGGGTACATGCTGCCCTTCAGCAGGAAATGCACGGACTTTAGCATTGAAATTGTCCTCACTAAAAAACTGTTGCAATGCTTTGACATCATCTGCGAAATAGAATTGCGTGTGCATATTATTGCGGCGAAGTGCCATAGCTGTTAGCTGATCGGTGCCGGGAGCTCTTCCTAATCCAAGATCAATTCGTCCCGGGTAAAGTGTTTCAAGTGTGCCGAACTGTTCAGCCACGACCAGAGGTGCATGATTGGGCAACATAATTCCTCCTGAACCTATTCTTAAGGTAGAAGTGTGAGCTGCGACATGACTGATCAGGATGACGGTTGCCGAACTGGCAATATATTCCATATTATGATGCTCAGCAAGCCAAAGACGTTCGTAACCTAATGTTTCTATATGTTTTGCGGCAGTAACAACACGGTCAATTGCTTCTTTAGGGGTTCCTCCTTTTTTTACAGGAGCCAATTCCAAAGCAGAGAATTTGATTTTTTTCATAGCATAAAGATACAAGTCCGATCAGGGAGAATTGTAATGAAAATGTAGGATTAATGTAATCTGGAGGCCATTATTACAATATAACTATTGTCCTGATCCTGAGTGAAAAACAGAAATTGTTCTCCTCCGTCCTTGATTTTCCAGCGTTTTCTGAGTTCCTCCGGTTTGTCCGGAAAGTTTTTGGCGATAATATTGGCCTGTCTGGGATAATCAGCTTTTTTAAAAGCAGCGTAGGGGAGTGTCTGCGTCACAGCAAATATTCTTCCTGGAAAGGAAGTTTTCAGTTCTGCACTTGTATACAGATGCGTGCTGGAATGTAATTTATGCAGTTGATATTGCTTACCGACAGTTTTAAATGCGCCGGCTTTGGTAATAGCTACATCCGGATCATACAGATAAGCCAGTGCAGTACTGTAGGAATTTGTTTCCTGACGTTCCTGCTGATAAGTAAAGCTGAGCTCTTGCTGACTGCCTTGAAACAGACGGACACTATGTATTTCCGGTTCTGCCTGATACCCCTTTTCCTGCACAAAGAGCAACTCTTTGCAATCGTTGTCTACGCTGATTACATAGACATCTTTTACATACTTCAAAGACGCCAGAGCTGTAGAAATATCCATTAACGGAGCGATTTTACTGATGATAGTCGTCGCTTTTGTGAAAAACAAGGTCTGAAGATCTGCAATATTAGGTTCGCAATCTGCTAACAGAAATACTTTTCGGGTGTTGACTCTTCGCGAAGGGTCAATATAGATATAATCCAAGCTATTATCAGGCAGCTGTTCTAGATAAGCTACAGCATCTGTTGATACAAATTTTACATTTCTGACCCCTAATGTTTCAAAATTATGCTGGACAATTTCAGACAGGGCAGTATTGATTTCACAATGTGTCACCTGACTGGCTTTTGTAGCGAAAAAATAAGTATCTATACCGAAACCGCCGGTCATATCAAGGACTGTACTATCAGGTTTGATGATATTACACTTGAATTCTGCTGTCTGTTCGGAGGAGGATTGTTCTAGATTCAGTTTCTCCGGAAAATATATTCCCGGGGTATTTGCCCACTTCGGTAATTTTCGGGTGATACGTTGCCTTCCATCCAGCTGGGTAGCCAGTTCTGCAGAAGAGACAGCTGCAAAAGGACTTTTCTTCAGCGCAATTGCAGAAGGTGTCGCCTTACTGTTGTCCTGAAGAAATTGTTGAACTTCCTTTTGTAATATATTGTAATTCAATTATTTGTTTTTAACAAGCATTTGACAGGTATAACTGTCTTTCAGCTCTTTAATAATTTCTTTATTCAGCAATACACGATCTATTGTTTCCTGATTGTAATAGCGTATAGTGATTAGTTCAAGACCTGATTCTACTGCCACTTTATATCTTTTCTCCAGTTCTTCAAGTAATGTCTTTACATTATCACCTGTATTGTCTACAGCTACAGAAAACTGGATTGCGCTGTTATGCATCATATTGATCTTTATGCGGTGCAGGTGAAAAAGATTGAAGATATGGCTCAGATTGTCTTCTACGATAAATGAAAAATCACGGGGAGATATATTTATAAATACCTGATCGACCTTAAATATAAAAGAAGGAACAGGTAATGTCTGATTCGTGCTTTTGATCGTCGTACCCGGCTGCGTACTGTCTATGAAAGAACGGACATGTAAGGCAATTTTCTTGTTTTGCAGCGGCTTGATGGTCTTGGGATGGATTACCGTTGCACCGTAATATGTTAATTCTATAGCATCCGTATAGGAAAGCTCTTGAATAAGCTGTGTCTTCTCAAACCATTTGGGGTCAGCATTCAGTACTCCGGGCACATCTTTCCATATGGTGACCGATTCTGCATTCAGGCAGGCTGCAAATATCGCCGCTGAATAATCCGAACCTTCACGTCCAAGGGTAGTAGTGAAGTTTTCAGAAGTAGAGCCTATAAAACCTTGTGTGATCAATACATAATCATCTAAAAGTATAGGAAGTTCTTCGCGAATTTTATCTTCTGTTTTCTCCCAGTCTACTTTTCCTTCACGATAGGTGTTGTCCGTGAAAATATAGTCACGTGCATCTGTCCATCTGGACCGAACGCCTACATGAGCGGCATATGCGGATATAATACGGGAGGAAAGAAGCTCGCCTAATGATACAATCTGATCATACAGGTAATCGTAAGTATCCAGTGGTTCTTCTTCCAGTATCCATTCAATTTCAACAAATGCATTTGCAATTTCGTCAAAAATCGGATGTGAATGATCTGCAAATAACTGATCCAGAATAGAGAAGTGACTTTTTTTGACCTCATTCAGAAGTTCAAAGGCATCTCCGGATTGCTGAAAAAAAGTTTTGGTAAGTTCTTCTAAGGCATTAGTTGTTTTTCCGATGGCAGATACAACGACCAGAAGTGGTTCTTCTTTATATTTCAGAATAATGGAAGCCACATTCTTTATGCTTTCCGCATCTTTTACCGAAGCTCCTCCGAATTTGAATACTTGCATTGATATTACTATGTTTTGGGTTGATTGCTACTAATTTGCTGAAGATATACTTTACCGGAATCGGTGAGCAGATGTTCAATTTCCTGGTAGGGGATGCGCAATGCGGTACTTCCTTCTACATAAGATTTGATTTCGTATGGATTGTAATAAAACAGCAGGCTGTCCTTTTCCAATGCAAAGTTTTCTGCTAAAGCATATTTTCCATCTTCAAAAAAATATTTTCCGGAGAGGTTTTCATTGTCTTTAAGACGTTCAGCTTTCCGAAAATATTTTTCCGCAATTTTAAGCAATTCTTTTTGTTTTTCCTTACTGATCAGGTCCGGTAAGGTGATTTTTTTATTGTTGAGGATGTCAAAATTGGAAAGAATCATGACATGATTGCCATGTGCTCCTCCGCTGAAGTCATCGATCTGGGTAGCGATAGATAGGATCCGGGTGTTATTCAGCACCACATAGCTATGCAGCTCTCTGAACCAGGCGATATGGTAGCTCGGATTGGCAGCATCTTCCACAAACTCGTTAAAACCGCCTAAAAAACTTTCCGCAGCCTGACGGACACTGTCTTCTCCGTCAATAAGGATGGACGATCGTAGCAACTGATTGATCTTGTCATTCTCAAATGAAGGGTAGGAAGCTTTAAAATAAGTGGTGTCAATGCCGGATTCTCCTTCAATAAAATAGGGGCTGTTTTCATAAAAATCTACCAGTTTATACCGTAGTGTATCCCGCGCCACCTGTGAATCTCCCTGTCCTTCATTGCCGGAATGGCAACTTGTCCAAAGTAGTGCAGCAAAGATTCCACATGTTATCCCATACCTCATTTTTCCTATCCCCATTTTTTTATGAAAGTGTTTGTTTAAGATGATTAGAAAGCCGCTTCCCATATTTAAAATATGTGGAAGAATATCTTTCTTTTAGTGATTAATGCTGACATTCAGCCATTCACCATCAAATGTTGCCTGATATTTTTTATAAAATTCTATTGCAGGTGTATTCCAGTCCAGTACCTGCCACATCATGCCGGAATAGCCTTTACTTTTACTGTATTCAACTGTTTGGTCTAACAGTTTTTTACCTATTCCTGTTCCGCGCATCTGTTCTGTTACGATAAGGTCTTCCAGATAGAGTCTCCGTCCTTTCCATGTAGAGTAACGTATATAATAAAGCGAAATACCGACGATATTGCCGGATACTTCAGCTACAAATGCTCCCCAAACCGGATTGTTTCCAAAACCGGATTCTTCAAATTCTTCCATAGTTACAGTGACTTGTTCCGGAGCTTTTTCAAATAAAGCCAGTTCCTTTATGAGTTCAAGCATGGCCGGACAGTCTGTTTTCACAGCCTCGCGTATAATTACTTCCTGCATACTTATTTTGCTTTAAAATGTTTGATAACTCGTTTTCCGAATACCGTGCTTCCCAGACGAATCATGGTGCTTCCCTGCTCTATAGCCAGACGGTAATCCGAAGACATTCCCATTGACAAAGTATCAAATGTGTCTTCCTTTCTGAAAAAGCTGGATTTTACACCATCAAAAAGCATTTTTAATTCGTAAAACTCTTCTTTTATAACCTTTTCATTCTCCGTATTTGTTGCAATACCCATTAAACCCCGGATGCGGATGTTTTTAAGCGAAGAAAACTCATCATCACGAAGTAACTCGATCAGTTCGGTATGATCCAATCCGAATTTAGTATCCTCGTCTGCGATATACACCTGTAATAAACAGTCGATTATACGATCATGCTTTAAGGCATGCTTGTTGATTTCCTTCAGCAATTTGATCGAGTCTACGGACTCTATCATATGGATAAAAGGAGCTATATATTTGACCTTATTGGTCTGGAGGTGACCAATGAGATGCCATTCGATATCTTTAGGTAACTGTTCTTGTTTTTCAACAAGTTCCTGAACCATGTTTTCTCCAAACACACGTTGTCCCGCTTCATATGCCTGTAGAATATCCTCGTTTGGTTTGGTCTTTGAAACGGCTACTAAGGTTACGCCTAATGATTTGATTTCCTGATTTATTTCTTCAATGTTAGCTGCAATACTCATAACGTACAAATTTAGGATATAAAATAACGAAAAGCACCATATTCCGAGCCTTTTTGTAAATTTGTTCAAAATTATAAAATGCAACGTTTATTATTCGGTATATATTTAGTGTTTTTTCTGTTTTATTCCTGTGGAGATTCATTGCCTAAGGATGTATTGTCGCGATCCAGGATGACTGATATTCTGGTAGAAGTACATCTTATAGACGGTTATCTCAATACGCTTAGTGCAGACAGTTCACGCCGTGTCATTGACGGGTATTATCAACAGGCATTTACCAATCTTGGTACAGACTCCGCAACGTTTAACAGAAGTATGAAATACTATGCTGAGGATCCTATACTAATGGCAGATGTGTATGAAAAGGTCAGCGGACGATTAATGAAGATGGATCAGGAGTACAGTAAGATCGATTCGATACGCAATGCAGGTATTCAGGATAGTGTGAGACAGGTAACTCATTTGCAGATGCTGGCCTCTAAAGCACATGATCTGATACTGAATGTACCTAAGGAAGCCGGCAAACTGACCTATGATGCATACCGTGAGACCTTTATGACGGAAGCGGGGTTAGGTAGTCTGGTCGGAAAGTATACCCCTGCAGCACCTTTGGTACCTGCTGTGGAACAACAGCCGGAAAAAGCATTGCCGCCGATACCTATGCCTGAACAGGAAAAAGCTGTCGCAGACAGTACGAATATGCCATTGACGCCTATGAAGTCGCCTTTGGTGAAGCCTGTGATGTAATTACAGGCCTGAATAATTAAAATGTTGGTTTATTGAAGAGAGAACAGAGTATGATTTATCCTGTAAATGCAAGTGACAAACTCGGTCTGGCCGAGATCAAAACATATATTAAACAAAAGTGCCTCAGTGAGCCCGGCCGTGAGATGGTCGAGCGTATACAACCTCAGGTAAAATACGATCAGATCGATCGTTTCCTGAGACAGACAAATGAGTTCAAAGATCTGCTGGTCAATGATTCTCCACTACCTGTAGATCACTTATATCCTATCAAATCCTTAGTAGAGAAGGCAAGGGTGGAAGGGGCTTTTCTTTCAGAAGAAGAATTTTACAGAGTGTTGCTTTCTTTGCGTACAGTCTATGCTGTAATTCGCTATTTTAAAGAAAGAGAAGGACAGTATCCCAATCTGGAAGTCTTGTTTGAACATGTGGAGATCGAGAACAGTATTATCCGGAATATTGAGTCTGTTATTGATGAGCGGGGTAAGATGAAGAATAATGCTTCACGTCTGTTGCTGGATCTGACCCAACAGATTCTGAAAGCAGAACAGGAAGCACACAAGAGAATAGACAGTATCTTTAAGCAGGCTCAAAACAACGGATGGACAGCAGATGGAAACCTGACAATTCGTGATGGTCGTCTGGTAATTCCGATCCTGGCGGAGAATAAGAGAAAACTAAAAGGCCTGATTCACGATGAATCTGCAACCGGACAAACGGCTTATATAGAGCCTGAAGAGGTGTTTCATCTTAACAATAAGATTCGGGATCTGGAGTTTGAGCGTCGTCGGGAAGTAATTCGTATTCTGGTCGAGCTGACAAGTGTATTGCGGCCACATATTCCACTGTTGCTGTCTTACCACAGTTTACTGACAAAATTAGATTTTGTACGGGCCAAGGCTTTATTTGCTTTGGATATAGATGCGGATATGCCCGAATTGTCCAAAGAGGCAGAGGTTATGCTTCATAATGCACGTCATCCTTTATTATTCTTACATGCAAAGAAAGATCAGCATACCATAGTTCCACTGAATATTAATATCAATAATGCGGAACGTATTATCGTGGTGTCGGGTCCCAATGCAGGAGGAAAATCGGTGTGCATGAAGACGGTCGGATTATTACAGCTCATGGTGCAGTCCGGTTTGCTGATACCTGCAGATCCAACCTCCAGGGTAGGTATATTCCGGCAGATCTTTGCGGATATAGGTGATGACCAGTCCATAGAGAGTGATCTGAGTACGTATAGTGCCCACCTGTCCAAGATGAAGCATTTTACAGAGTTTGCCAATGCGCGTACCCTGGTGCTGATAGATGAATTCGGTACTGGTACTGATCCCTTATTTGGCGGACCGATGGCAGAATCAGTATTGGAAACATTGAATAAAAAACAAATCCGGGGTGTGATTACAACGCACTATTCCAATCTTAAGGTATTTGCGAGTAATACAGAAGGAATAGAAAATGCTTCCATGTTATTTGATAATGTGGCGATGAAGCCTTTGTATATTTTGCAGGTCGGTAAACCGGGAAGCTCTTATGCGTTTGAAATTGCTCAGAAGATCGGGTTGCGAAAAGATATTCTGGAACTGGCCCGACAAAAAATCGGTACGCAGCAGAAAAAGGTAGACACCTTATTGGTGGATCTGGAACGTGATAAAAAGGAAGTTCTGGAAACCAAAACAGCGATTCTGAAGCGTGAACGCGAACTGGTAGCCCTGAAAGCGGAATATGAAACGCTGCAGTCTTATCTGGATGAGAATAAAAAACAAATTCTCAAACAGGCTAAGGAAGAAGCGAGACAGATTCTTAAAGATGCTAACAAGCTGGTGGAGAACACCATTGCGGATATTAAATCTGTAAATGCAGATAAAGAAAAAACAAAGGAAATAAGAGGAAAGCTCACAAAGGCTGTCGCTGATCATAAACCAGCTCATGGAGCTACTGCTACATCTAAAGTAAAAATACAACCAGAAGAAGATACTGCTATAGAAGTCGGTGATTGGGTGAAAATTGTAGATTCGGGAAATGAAGCTCAGGTCATTGAGGTGGCGCGCAACAATAATCTGATACTGGCGCTGGGTGACTTACGTACAGTTGTAAAGCGCTCTAAAGTCAGCAAATTAAGAAGTAAGGAGAAGTCAAAAGCTATCAAGAAGAGTAGTAATACCCCTTCAGCTGCCGATTTTAGTCCGGAAGTAGATGTGAGAGGCATGCGCACTGAGGATGCACTGCATCAGATCGAACTGGTATTGGATAGAACGGTTATGATCGGATATCCGAGCCTTAAAATTGTTCATGGCAAAGGAGATGGTATTTTGCGTAAATTTATACGGGATTATCTGCGTAAGTATAGCCATGTATCCAGATTTGAGGATGAACATGCAGATAGAGGAGGAGACGGTATTACCTATGCTTATATAGACTAAGAGGTTAATAAGGTTCAGAGAGTTGATATGGTTGATAAAGTTAGAACTTGTGTGCTTCTATAGTTAAATAGCTATCTGTATCGTGTACTGTTGGTGTGGACACCAACAGACGCGTCAACAGCGATTGTCGGTGTCCACAACGGCAACACTATAGAGGCACAAGCATTATGCTTGCGCCAGACAAATACGAACAGTTAAACCAGATTAATTCTCTCCTTTTTAAGGAGAGATGCCCGCAGGGCAGAGAGGTTTTAAGTGAGGTGATAAAGTTCAGGATTGCTTTATTTGAAGATTATTATTGTCCTTAACAGCAGATAGTTTTATTATATTTGAATTTTCAATTTGGGTATTATGTTTGGAGATTTTTTTCAGGATGAACGTGTTCAGGCAGTCTTTGTATCCATTCTGTGCGGATGCGTTATCGGTTTTGAACGTGAATACCGCAATAAATCGGCAGGTTTCAGAACGGTTGTGCTTATCTGTTTCGGCTCCACTATTTTTACTATGGTCTCCATGTTAGGAGAGCAATCGGATGACCGTATTGCCGCAAATATCGTTACCGGAATAGGCTTTTTAGGTGCAGGTGTGATCTTTAAAGGTAAGATGTCTGTTTTGGGACTGACAACTGCCGCTGTCATATGGTCTATGGCGGCTATTGGTATGGTGATCGGTACAGGAGAGTTTGTACTGGCATTTTTTCTAACAGGTTGCATGTTTGTTATTCTGGCTTTCTTCCATAAGATTGAACGTATGTTGTCCGGTTTTTTCTTTACGAAGACTTTATATATTACTTTTCAGGATATAGGATTGTACCATCTTAAAGATTTTGAAGAGCTGTTACTCGATGGCAGCGTAAAACCCGTGCGTAAGGGTCTGGAAAAGCGTGGTAATCAGCTGATGGTCATTTATGATATTACAGGCAGACGTAAGCATATTCAGGCTGTCAATGAAAAGATCGTCGGGCTGGATTATGTATATGAGTTCTCTTATTCTTAATTCATCTCAATTATGTCGTTTAACATTTGTCAATCTGCTTTTTATATCCTTCTGATCCTTGTCTTTTCACACGCTCCGCGCATAGCTTTTGCTCAGGAAGAGCCAGCCCGTACATTAGATATCCGTATTTTGGAATCTATTGCTGAAACGCGTACCCCAGCACAGAATGCCACCTTTCATTTTATATCAGACTCCCATAATTACATGCAGATTGCTATTCCGGCAGGTCTGTTTATAGCAGGAGCTATCAGTGATGATAAACAGATGCGTCAAAATGCCGGATATGTCATCAGCAGCACTGCAGTGACAGCTTTGTTAAATATCGGATTAAAACAGGTTTTTAAACGTTCACGTCCTTTTAAGAAATATAATAATTTCACAGCCTTGTCTACACCAGGTTCGTTCTCATTTCCTTCGGGACATACATCAGCGGCTTTTAGTACAGCCACAGCTTTGTCTCATGCCTATCCCAAATGGTATGTCATAGCTCCGGCCATGTTATGGGCAGGTAGTGTAGGCTATTCGCGTATGTATCTAGGAGTACACTACACTTCCGATGTAGCGGCAGGTGCAGCTCTGGGCGCGGGAACTGCATTAGGTATGGGCTTTATGAAGAAATAAATAGCAGAGATAAAGCTTAGGTTAGGGATAGTGGATTCGCCCCTTTTGATTCACAAAGTTCCTGTTATATACCCTGATCTGTATAAAATCAGTAATTCTTTAGAGAATAAATAAGGTGTAACATATATAATTTGTGGTATTTTATTATGCCTGCATGCTACTTTATGTTACAAATCAGAGGGATATAGTTGCATAAAATCCTATATTATGATTTTTCATCAAAATAGTTATCCACAATTCACAATTGTTAAATTTTGTTAAATTATTAAGAAATTAAAGGCCTTATTTTAATTTCTGTAAGAAATGGGCAGATAAATATAAATTTTTCAATTCGGCTCCTTCTATTTAGAATATTTGTAAATAACTTGATGATAATGAGCCCCCTGATCTGTATTAAGTTTATGTTAAGTTTACAAATATTCAACTCCTCTTTTTATTTTTGCAGGACAAATTTCATAATTCAAAATAATGAAGAAATCTTTACTATTTTTTGCTTTAGTTCTTGCAAGCTACGGTACGATCCAGGCGCAGGTAACGACAAGTAGTGTAACTGGTATTGTGACTCAAACAAGCGGTCAAGTTACTGCCGGAGCTACAATTAAAGCGACTCACGTCCCATCCGGTACCGTTTATTCGGGTTCAGCCAATGGAGCAGGACGATTCAACCTGGCTAACATGCGTGTTGGTGGTCCCTACAAAGTAGAGGTGACCTATGTCGGTCAAAACCCTATTTTGTATGAGGATATTTATCTTCAGTTGGGTGAGCCTTTTGTGCTAAATCCTAAGTTTGGCGAAAAGGAAACTAGTCTTGACGAGGTAGTCGTTACAGGACGAAATGCGTTGAAAAGTGAGAAAAATGGAGCTTCAACAATTGTTGGAAGAAGACAAATTGAAAATCTTCCTTCTATTACCCGAAGTGTAAATGATTTGACTCGTTTGACACCACAAGCTAACGGTACTTCTATCGGTGGTGGTAATTTCAGATCAAATAACTTTACTTTGGATGGGGCTAACTTTAACAATCAATTTGGTATCGGAAGTAATGTTCCTGCTAATGGCTCACCAATTTCTATTGATGCGATTGAACAGATCTCAGTAAATGTAACACCTTACGATGTACGTCAATCCGGATTTACAGGAGCTGCGATCAATGCTGTAACGCGTTCTGGTCGTAATGAGTTTTTTGGATCCGCTTTCTATACAGGGCGTTCAGATAAACAACAAGGAACACGTATAGGTGACGTATTGACTCCGGTAAACCAATTGTCAGTAAAACAATATGGTGTCAGCCTGGGTGGGCCAATTATAAAAGATAAAGTATTCTTTTTTGTTAATTTAGAACAGAATAAAACTGAGGAGCCAGGTCCTGTCAAAATCGCTTCTTCTCCAACAAATCCTTTCGGAGTAGCAGGTACACCATCTTACGTAGCAAGACCTACAGAAACTTTTATGAATGAGGTTTCGGCATTTTTAAAAGAAAAATACGGATATGAAACCGGACCTTATCAGGGATACTCTAATAAAAGTAATAATGATAAATTATTTGCACGTTTAGACTGGAATATTGCCAGCAATCATAAGATTAACTTCAGATATAATCAGGTAAAAGCTAAATCTCCTGCAGAAATTAGTAACTCTTTTACAGGATCGAATCTTTCAGGATTAAGCCGTACAGGAAGTAATGCACTACATTTCTCTAACTCCAATTATTTTCAGGAAACCAATCTGTACTCTGCAACATTAGAATATACAGGTAAATTTGGAAATGTAAACAGTTCAGCCCGTATTTCTTATGTTAATCAGGATGAACCACGTTCTGTAGACGGAGGTTTATTTCCATTAGTGGATATTAAAGAAGGTAATAATATAATTACCACATTTGGATATGAGCCATTCTCATATGGTAACTTAAGACAGGTTAAAACATGGACTGCTAACTATGATGTAAATTATACTTATAATAATCATGATTTTACAGCAGGAATTCAGTTTGAGACCAGTGATGTAAAAAATGGATTTCAGCGTTTTGGTGCCGGATATTATTTATTTAATTCATGGGATGACTTTAAGAATGGCGCAAAAGCAGCTAATTATGCATTAACTTATCCGTTAACTCCGGATGGTTCTCAGGCATTCCCACGCTTTAAATTTAATCAATGGTCATTGTATTTACAGGATCAATTTACCGTAAATGACAAATTGAAATTAACAGGAGGATTACGTTTTGAACTTCCGGGATACCCTGATGTTTCAGAAATTAAAGATCATCCTTTGATCTCTGCATTAACTTTTGCGGATGGTTTAAAAATAAATACAGGTGTTCTGCCAAAGACAAAAGTAATGGTTTCTCCAAGATTTGGTTTCAATTACGACGTAATGGGTGATCGTTCACTGATGCTTAGAGGAGGAACTGGAATCTTTACTGGTCGTATTCCTTTCGTGTGGATAGTATCTCAGTCTGGTGATTCAGGTATGCTTCAGGCAAGTATTATTAGAACTGGAAATGATGTTCCAAATTTCAGTCCTGATATCAAGGCTAATTATCCGGCAGCCATTGCAGATCCTACTTCTCAGATTTCTTCTTCCAGTATTTCTGTAATGGATCCGAATTTGAAATTCCCTTCCACCTGGAAATCAAGTTTAGCGGTTGATTATAAACTTCCGTTCGGTGTAATCGGTACATTAGAAGGTATTTATAATAAGGATATAAATGCAGTTGTAGCAAGAAATGTGAATTTAGCAAATCCTAAAGAAATGAAGATTGCAGGTTATGCAGATAACCGCTTTGTATATGGAGATGCTAATGTGGATAAATTTATAAACAAACTAGCTAACAACCAGGCTTCTCCTACGGGTACTGGAGCATTTTCAGCTATTCAGATGTCTAATCAAAAAGGAGGACATTATTGGTCTGTAACTGCACAATTATCAAAAGCATTTGAAGACGGATTCTCTGCTTCCTTAGCTTATACAAGAAGCGGTGCTAAAAACTATGGTGACGGATCAGGTAGTCAGATTGCTAACTTATGGTCTCTTCCTTATCAATATGGAGGTAATTCCAACATCCCAAGTTTAAGTTATACAGACAATGTATTGCCAGATCGTCTGGTAGGGTCAGTTTCTTACGCAAATAAATGGATTAAAAATCTAAATACCTCAGTTACATTATTCTATTCAGGTTCTTCAACTGGTCGCGTTTCCTATGCGTACAATGGTGACTTTAACCGCGATGGACAAAATAATGACCTGATCTATGTTCCAAAGGATGCTTCTGAAATTTCTTTTGTTGATATTGCTGCATCAGCAGGATCTATTTATGGTGGAAAAGCGTATACAGCTCAACAGCAATCCGATATTTTCTTTGCTTTGATTGATAGCGATGATTATCTGAAATCAAGAAAAGGTAAATATGCAGAACGTAACGGTGGAGTTATGCCTTGGAGACATCAGTTTGATTTAAGATTAACGCAGGAAATCTTTAACGGAATTGGCGGAGGTAAAAATTCTCTTGAGTTCTTCTGGGACGTATTCAACATTGGTAACTTATTTAATTCAGATTGGGGAGTATATAAGATTAGCAATAATCAGTTGTTAATCCCTGTCAATATGGTTAAATCAAACAGTAACCCTACATCTTTAGATGTAGAAGGTAATGTAAAACCAACATTCAGATTGAATGGTGCAAATGGTGATGTGATCAGAGAAACAACTCGTGTGAATCAAACAATTACTTCAACATACTACATGCAGTTTGGTGTTAAGTTTAAATTCAACTAGTATTTTTTAGGAATAGAAAGTAAAACCCTCGCTGAATATTTTCAGCGAGGGTTTTTTATGATCCAATTTTATTATAGCGAGTTTTGAAGAATAAAATTTAACATCCACTTTCAGAGTAGTTACTTTTGATAGCTGTATTTCAATTACTAATACTCCTCACTACAGATTGAACAATTTGAATAACAATAAGCCATATTTTGAACAGGATATCGTATCCAGATGGTCTGCACAAGTAGGTATTCGTTATATCTTCAACTAATTTAGAGGATACACATCTTCTTTATATGAAATCCCCGTCAGAATTTCTGGCGAGGATTCTTTCTTTTTTTTTTTTTTTGCACTAATGAATGTTGAGTATTTGTTATATTAATGTTGTATTTGTTATTTTATATCGAAGAAAAGAATATTTTCGTAAATTTATATAGTTTAATTTAAATTTATGATTATGAAAAATTATGTTTTTATGTTTTTTATTGTATTGTTGTTTTCTTGCAATAAGAATGATGAATTGACAACCGATAATAATTCAGATTCGAAATATATTGAAAAATTAAAAAATTTAGGATTTGATTTATCAGAAGGTTTTTATCAGGACAAAAATGGCTACACAGTAGAATATGATATTTTTCTATCTAAAGAGGATATTGATTATTTTACTGACCAAAAAGATCTTGAGCAATTTAGAGGTATTGAACTGAACAAGTTGGCATCAATAAATCCAACAAAACTTGATGTTAAGAAAATTTCCCAATATAGAACTACAGAGATGGTTAATTATATATCTGTAGGGGGATTACGATCTATTTCAATTTATCTTGATCCATCATTGAATAATGTTATTGGCAATCAGTTGAATGTAGCTATACAAAGATATAATGATTTAGAGTTAGCTCTCATATTTGAAAGAACTCAAAATCCTGCTAATGCTAACATAAAAATAGTATCTGTTTATGATAATTCAGATGATGCATATTTAATGAAAGCAGGATTTCCTAAAAACGGATCTCCATTTAATGAGATTTTAGTAAATACATATTTTTACAATTCCTCTACTACAAGAAATGATGTGCCTTCTACATTAGCCCATGAAATAGGACATTGCATAGGTTTACGACATACAGATTATATGAATCGAGTATTTAGTTGTGGTGTAAAACCAGGAAAAAATCCTAATGAAGGAAGTGGAAATAATGGGGCTGTTCACATAACTGGAACTCCTAATACTGCCGAAAATAATTCATATATGTTGGCTTGTATTTCGGGCAGTGATAGACCGTTTACTAGTAATGATATTATAGCGTTAAAAACGCTTTATAATAGAGAAAGACCATACATAAGAGAAGATAGACAAGAGGAAGAACTATTTTATGATTCGTATAGCGGGTCTTTTGATATAAGAGTTACATCAACATTTTCTTTGTTTAAAGATAAAGCAATGACTCAGCCATATACTAAACCTTATGAAATACTTTTAATGGTTGGATATACCTACTATGAAACATATAATAAAACCAAGTATAATCCAGTAAGTCGAAAGGAATCATTTATTTTACAGCCAGGAACAAATTCGGTTTCTATTACAAAAGAATGGATGGAAGACAGGGAGTTTGGCGATTTAGTTTTTGGAAGAAAGACTGAATATTATTCATTAGTAGATTTTTACGGATATCAGAGGCCTTAATCTTAGCGCTCATTAAATTAAGAAACCCCGTCAGAATTTCTGACGGGCTGTTGTATTAATTAGATTTTAGATTGCTCTCTAAAAATTCGGTTTTAGCAGATACTTATCGTAGAATCTGAAGATATGTTCTGCAGCATCTTCTGCACTATCGACTACACGATACAGTTTCAGATCTTCTTCACTGATATAGGCATTGCCCAACATTGTATTCTGAACCCAATCAATTAATCCGCCCCAATATTCGCTACCTACCAATACAATAGGGAAGCGGGCAATCTTTCCGGTCTGAATCAGCGTAATGGCTTCAAACAACTCATCCATCGTTCCGAATCCCCCGGGCATAACAATATATCCCTGAGAATATTTCATAAACATGACTTTACGAACAAAGAAGTAATTAAATTCCAGCAGCTTATCCCTGTCAATATACTTATTGTGGAATTGTTCAAAAGGAAGTTCTATATTCAGACCTACGGATTTACCTCCGGCTTCATAAGCACCTTTGTTAGCTGCTTCCATAATACCGGGACCGCCTCCAGAAATAACACCGTAACCTCTTTCTGTCAATAGCTTGCCGATATCGACAGCCATTTGATAATATTTATGTTCTCGGGGAGTTCTGGCAGATCCGAATATGGATACACAAGGACCTATTTTAGCTAGTTTTTCAAAACCATCAACAAATTCCGACATGATCTTAAAGATCTGCCACGAATCTTTCACCTTAATCTCCTGCCAAGTTTTGTTCTCGAACGCACGTAAGATTTTATCTTCCTTCATATTTAAATACTGTTTAAAAAAATTATAGCCATCTTCTGAGGATGACTCTTACAAGATATACATTTTTTCTAAAATCAAAAATAATTATGCTGTCATAGTTTTTGCAGACGCAGAAAAAAATAAATTACAGGACTCAGGAATAAGGGATAATTTACGTATCACCTGATCAGCCTGTAAGTGAGTGTTTAATAGCCGGAACGTATTTCCTTCCGATAATTATGTGTTGCTGTTTATGTTTCTCCAATTTACATTAATCTAACAATAGCACCATGTTTTCTTAAAGATGCTGTAATATCTACTTAATATGTAAAAGCTAGGTTTGCAGCGTGAAATATCGATTTAGCAATGTCTGTGAAGTTTGAAAATCAATCCTTTTAAATTTCTGACTATTCGCCGAATTCAGACAGAAGAAATCAGATGACCACAGTTTTCAGTACGTATTAACCCGTAAACTATTAAATATTCGTGTGCATATGAAATATCCATGTAGTACAGGCTACACAAATACGAATGAATATAGTTTGGATATTCCATATGACAATTGAAAATCAAATTTTATGCATATGAAACTTTACATCAACTACATTTTACTTTTACTGGTCGTCTTGACTTCCTGTAATTCTTCTGAAATTGAAAAACTACAGCTTTCCCAATCGTCTGCATCTGTGGCGCAGGTACTGCCGGAGGGGACAAACTGGATGAGCTTTATCCAGGGAGAGCGTAAGCTTTCCGCACTGAGTATTCCGGGGACACATGATGCCGGTGCTCGCTATGAACCTGTTTCGGGCACTGCAAAGACGCAGAACCTGACCATCGCAGAGCAACTGAATGCCGGAGTCCGTTTTCTGGATGTGCGTTGTCGTTTTGTAGATGATAACTTTGCTATCCATCACGGACCAGTATATCAGCATCTCAATTTTGATGATGTACTGCAATCCTGCAAAAGCTTCTTACAAGCACATCCTTCGGAAACCATTATTATGAGTGTCAAGGAAGAGCATACACCCAATGGCAATTCAATGACTTTCGAAGAGCGTTTTATCAAGTATACCGATGCCTATTCAGGTCTGTTCAGGTTAGAGGCAGATATTCCTTCTTTACAGCAGGCACGGGGTAAGATTGTGTTATTAAGAAGATTCAGCAGCGCACAGGCACTCGGTATTCAGGCCAATAACGGATGGTCGGACAACACCTCTTTCACCATTCAGAATCAGGAATCTACTCTACAGGTACAGGATGCCTATCAGGTGAGCAGTAATACAGATAAATGGAATGCCATCCATACTTTATTGAATACAAGTAAGAATACGGATCCGGCTTCCGGAACATTGTTTTTGAATTTCTCCAGCGGATATCAGAAAAAATTATGGGTGATCCCTAACATTCCGTCCGTATCCAATGAGATAAACCCCAAATTATTAAACTATTTCAATCAGCAGACGACCAGCCATTTCGGGGTTATTATTACCGATTTTATTCATGCTGATCTGGCTAAAAGTATTTTCAATACCAATTTTTAAAACAATATCATATACATGAAGAAAAACTATGTGTGGCTGGCAGCGATGCTGTTTTGCCATGTGGGTGTAAGTACCCCGAGCTATGCAGGCATCTCCGGATTTGGGAATGCCGTTATCCGCTATGACCAGCGACCTCTGAAAGGAATTGTCAAAGGGGTCGACGGATTACCGCTTTCCGGTGTATCTGTACAATTGGCAAAGTCCGGCAAAGCTGTACAGACAGATCAGCAGGGAGCTTTCGAACTGAGCGCACAGGTAGGTGACCAGCTAAAAATAAGCAGTATAGGATTTCTGATTCAAATCATCACTGTAGATGAGCGTCTGCAATACAATATAACACTACAGGAAGACAGTCAGACCTTGTCTGAAGTGGTGGTCGTCGGATACGGCAAGCAAAGCCGCAGTACAGTGACGGGTTCTGTTGCCAGTGTAGGTCTGGACAGAGTAAGTTCGCGCTCCATGAACAATCTCGGGGATGTATTGCAGGGTAAAGCACCCGGTGTAGTCGTGACGAATGAGGGTGGAGATCCTACCGCCAAACCTCGTATCAATATCAGGGGACTTGGCGGTATCAACGGAGAAGAACCTCTGTATGTCATTGACGGTTCCATATATTCGGGAGTGCCTATGCTCAATCCTAATGATATCGAATCCATATCTGTACTGAAAGATGCAGCGGCTTCTATTTACGGAGCGCGTGCTTCGGGTGGGGTGATACTGGTCACGACCAAATCGGGACGCAAAGACCCTGTAAGTATCAATGTCGATGCTAAGCAGGGTTTTCAGTCTGCATGGAAAAAACCAAAACCACTAAATGCTGCACAGCGGGCACAGGTATCTAATCTGGCTGCCGATAATGCCGGTGTAAACCGTAATGATGCCTTCAATGCGGAGAAATATCCGGACGGGCAGATTACCCGTACCAACTGGATAGATGAAGTCATGCAAAATGGTTACATTCAGGATTATAATGTTTCTCTGGATGGTGGAAATGAACATTCTACATTATACTCCAGTTTCAATTACCGTAAAGGAGAGGGGATTCTGCTCAATACTTATAATGAACGTTATAATATCCGTATCAACGCCAAACATGAGATCAAGCCCTGGCTTACTATCGGCGAAAATCTTTATCTGAATTATGACAACGGGAATGGAGCTGCTACAGGAGACGGTTACACCGGAGCTTTGATCTCTGCGATCTATTACCCGTCAAATGTACCGGTATACGATGAAAACGGAGCTTTTTCCGGACTTCCGCTACCTTACGGACCGGGAGCATACGGAGATATTATCAATCCGGTAGCTTATCTGAAGCGTCTGGATATTGATAATCCTACTTACAATCTTGTAGTGAATCCGTATGTAGAACTGAAGCTGGCCAAGGGGTTGAAATTCAGATCTAACTTCAGTATGACAGAGGGCTTCAATAACTTTAAACAGTTCACTACCCGTGTTCCGGAAATCGGGAAACCATCCAATTCCAATAAGCTAACCCTGAATGATAAGCGCTCCAGTGATATACTTGCCGAACAGATCCTGACGTATTCCCTGGATAAAGGCGATCATCATGTAGACGCTTTGGCAGGATTCAATTAT
Organism: Sphingobacterium spiritivorum ATCC 33861; assembly: GCF_000143765.1. GTDB lineage: Bacteria > Bacteroidota > Bacteroidia > Sphingobacteriales > Sphingobacteriaceae > Sphingobacterium > Sphingobacterium spiritivorum. Next base: position 1,532,753 of record NZ_GL379770.1, read on the forward strand.
CAGAAAATCACATCCCGCTTCAATGAGATCACAGGACAGGGATTTGTGAGTGAAGCTCCTGAGATGCGCTATCTGGTCAATGCAAGTGAGACACTCGCTCCATTGGATGGTTACGAGGCCTCGACATTATTGTCTTATCTGGGACGTGTCAACTATAATTACAAACAAAAGTATATGCTATCTCTGACAGGCAGAAGAGATGGGAGTTCACTGGTGGCTCCGCAAAACAGATTTCAGAATTACGGATCTGTAGCAGCGGCATGGTCGCTTAAAAAAGAGAATTTCCTGCAGGATGTAAACTGGCTTTCCGAACTGAAATTAAGAGGTAGTTACGGGGTATTGGGTAATCTGGGTAGTCTGGATCCATTTGCTGTCAATCCGTTGCTGAGCCGCTCACAGATCTTTATGGGAAATACGCCGACACGTGTTACCTATCTGGCTGAAACAAAAAGAGCCAGTACTGATCTGACCTGGGCGGAATCTGAGCAGACGAATATCGGATTAGACCTGGGACTGATGAATAACCGCCTTTCTGTTATCGCGGATTATTTTATTAAGAATACCAATAATATGATTATGGAGTTGCCATTACCGGGAACTACAGGATTGAAAAATCAGATTGTAAATGGCGGAAGTGTGGAGGATAAAGGGATAGAATTGGGTATTCAGTATCAATCTAAAGGAGAAAGTGAGTTCCAGTATGGATTTGGCGGAAGTATTACCTCCGTCAAAAACGAAATAAAATCTTTAGCAGGAGGGGTGCAGACGCAGGCTTTGCCTATCAGTTTCCGTCAGATGTTAAATCCTGTAATCCTGCAGGTTGGCGAGTCTCTTTATTCCTATAAAGTGGTGCAGACAGACGGAATCTTTCAGTCAGAAGAAGAGGTGAAAGCGCACACGAACGGCAGCGGAGGGCTGATTCAGCCGAATGCCAAGCCGGGAGATTTCCGTTTTAAAGATGCTAACGGTGACGGAAAGATAGACGCACAAGACCGCGTTTTTGTAGGTAATGCTTATCCTACTTTCTCTTACGGCATCAATTTCAATGCATCTTACAAGGGCTTTGATCTGAATATGTTTTTCCAGGGGGTAGAGGGTAATAAGCTATTCAATGCGATGAAATTCAGCACCCTTAATGCCGGTGTGGGACAGCAGTATAATATGCTGGAGGGCGTATTGGATGCCTGGACTCCTGAAAATCGCAGCAATGAACTTCCGCGTGTCTCCTTACGTGACGAGAACCGTAATTTCTATGAAACATCTGATTTCTATGTAGAAAACGGCTCTTATGTCCGTCTGAAAAACCTGACACTGGGCTATACACTGCCAAAGGCACTATCCGAACGTATGAAACTGAAAAATGTTCGTCTCTATGCCACAGGGAATAATGTATTTACCCTGACCAAATACACCGGATTTGATCCGGAAGTCGGTATGGATAGTTATGGAATGGACTCCGGAAGATATCCGCAGGCAAGATCTTTCATTTTTGGATTGAATATTGGCTTTTAATTGAAACACACACATGCAAAATAATATAAAGAAAACAATGCTGCTCGGTCTCTCGGCAGTATCCTTATTCACGGCTTGTAATAAGCAACTTGACATTGTACCTGAAGGTGCACCTACAAAGGCGAATTTCTGGAAGACAGAAGCTGATGCGATCAGTGCCAGTAATGCACTGTATGCCTTATACGATCAGTCCGAATCGTTCTATGGAAGAGGATTGTTCTGGTTTATCAATGCCAGCGACGATATGGTGACCGGCAGAGCAAATGCACAGGCGGATAATATGAAAAACTTTAGCCGTGCTTATATCGGCGGATCTTATACCGAAAACAATTGGGTAGACCGTTTTATCATTATCAAGCGTGCAAATGATATTATCCGGTATGTTCCTGCTATCCAGATGAATGCGGCAATTAAAAACCGGGTACTTGGTGAAGCATATTTCAACAGTGCAGTGATGAACTACGAACTGGCTACTAACTACGGTGATGACCGGATGGGAGTACCGATCGTGACAGTGGAGAATATGGATCATACAGAAGCGGTACCACGTGCTGCCAATATTACTGAAAACTACAAGCACGCCATCAATCAGTTTAAGAAAGCCGCAGATTTGCTCCCTTTCTTTGATACCTATGCTGCTGCAGATCAGGGCAGAGCACATAAAGTAGCTGCATGGGGTTATTTATCCAAAACCTATTTGTATATGAAAGATTATGCAAATGCAGAGCTCTATGCGGATTCCGTTATTAATTTCGGTAAAAGAAGGTTAGAGGATAATTACAAAGATGTATTCACTACAGCGCGTAATTATGGTACTGAATATATCTGGTCTGTGACGAGCAGTGCTGCAGGACCGGACGGATGGGGCAGTATTCTGCCGGGTGTAATGCTAACGAATGGTGGCTGGGGTAAGTACAATGGCTGGGGCTATTATCTTCCGACCAAAGAATTGTATGATGCCTATGAGACAAGAGATATCCGCAGAGAAGCTACTATCCTGAAGCCGGGAGATAAATTTATGTATTTCGGCGTAGAGACTACTTTTGCTCCTCCAAGTGCTGCATTATCCGATTATCAGTTTAATAAGTATATGGAGCCCTTCTCTCATGCCAATCCTATAGGTACTTATGTGAGTCCTAATGGTGATCATAATTCGACTTCGCTCAATGTGCCTTTAATGAGATATGCGGAAATTCTGCTGATCAAAGCAGAAGCTGCAATCAATCTGCGAGGAAACGGAGCAGGAGATACACAGTTGAATATGATTCGCAAACGTGCAGGTTTAACGCCTAAAACAGGACTTGATATGACGGAATTAAAAAATCAACGCCGTTGTGAACTTGCCGGAGAATTTGCGGATCGTCACCGTGACCTGATCCGCTGGGGAGATGCAGCAGCTACTTATGCAAAAGCGTTGCATGATTCAAAGGGTAAAGTAATCTGGGCAGCCAGAAAGTTTGATCCGAAGGTACACCATGTGTGGCTGGTACCTCAGCGTGAAATTGATAACAGCAGAGGGGTAATCAAACAAAATGAAGGCTGGTAGAAATCAGTTCTAAAGTAAAAAAGAATGATAATAAAAACAGTGAAAATATTTATATGGGGTGCGTTAATGTTAACGCACCTCTATAGTTTCGGGCAGCAGCAGAGCAGTCTGCTGGACAGCCTGATGTTTAAAGGAGCTTCAGTCACTTCAGATCTGAAGATTAAGGGGCACAGTCACAATGACTATGCGCAGGATATCCCTTTTTACAAAGCATACTATGCCGGAATGGAGTCTATAGAGGCTGATGTATTTTTGAGAGACGGAGTCCTGTATGTGGCTCATGATAAAAGTGAAATTAAAAAGGATAAGACGCTGGAATCTCTTTATTTGTCGCCTATAACTAAAGTGATGAAAGAGAATGACGGCCATGTCTTTAAGGATCGCCGTAAAAAGTTGCAATTGATGATCGATATCAAAGAAGATCATGTAGCTGTACTGGATGCATTGATCAGATTGCTTTCTTCACACCCTGAACTGGCGGATAGGAGCAAAAATCCGGATGCCGTAAAAATTGTGATCAGCGGAGATCGTCCGGCACCATCTGATTTCAAAAAGTATCCGCAATGGATATCTTTTGACGGACTGGTAGGTCAGCCTTATACAGGAGATCAATGGAAACGGATTGCGATGTTGAGCGCCGACCTCAAAGCATATACCAACTGGAACGGTAAAGGTACTCCTGTACCGGCAGATAAGGAAAAGATCAAAGCTGCCGTAGCTGTGGCTAAACAACAGCATATTCCTTTCCGGTTTTGGGGAAACCATGACAGCCCAAATACCTGGCAGGAGCTCCATAAGTTAGGTGTCTATTGGATCAATACAGATCAATCGGACGCTTTGGCCCGGTTTATCGATCGTCTACCGTATGAGCAGTTTAGTCAGGCAAACCCGCAAAACCTATATACACCGACCTATCAGAGTGACGGGACTGACCGTGATATCCGGAAAGTGATCCTGCTGATCGGAGACGGAATGGGAGTGGCCCAGGTGAAAGCTGCAATGGCTGCCAACTACGGAGCACTACACATGTCCGCAATGCGTAAAATAGGCCTTTCGCGTACTGAAGCTGCTAATTCAGACAATACGGATTCAGCAGCCGGAGGTTCAGCTATCGCTACCGGGCGTAAGACCAACAACCGAAGCATAGCTGTAGATCCGGAAGGAAACCCGATAACCGGTCTGGCTGACAGTCTGAATAAAATGGGCTGGGGATCTGCTATACTATCTACAGGAGACCTGACAGATGCTACACCTGCTGTATTCTATGCACATGCTGCAGAGCGCGATTCTTCCCGGGCTATAGCGAGACAGGCGTTGCAAGCCTCTTTTGATATACTGGCAGGAGGTACTCCAGGATGGTTCAGAGGAGATGAGGCTGCACAATATCGTACAGTTATGCAGCAAAAAGGGATTACATACGGACATACACCGCAATTGGCAAAGGATGGTAAAAGACAGATTGTATTTCTGGATGCGGCCTATACCAGACCGGTTAAGGATGGGCGTCCGGCAGTATTAAAGGAACTGCTGAAAGAGAGTTTAAGTATATTGGACAAACAGCATGAGCGATTTTTTATTATGGCTGAAGGGGCACAGATTGATTATGGCGGACACGCAAATGATCTGCCGTATGTCATTACAGAAACACTGGATTTTGATCAGGTTGTAGGTGAGGCGCTGCGCTATGCAGATCAGGATGGGCATACGCTGGTCATCGTTACTGCAGATCATGAGACCGGCGGGCTTACCTTGCTGGATAGTGATGAGAAAAAGGGCTATGCACGCGGAAATTTCAGCAGTAATGATCATACCAGTATTCCGGTTCCTGTATTTATATATGGTCCGCAATCAGATAAGTTTACAGGTTATTATCCTAATACTGAAATCTTTCACCGGATATTGCAGGCTGTCAAGTAAACGTATGGATCAGTTTGCCTGTTAGACGATATCAATAATAACGATTATTACAAAAAGGTGCTGTCTCTAATGACAGCGCCTTTTTGTTTGCTCAGGTACAGCAACAGCTTCTTTTTTTACCTTTCCTTTTGTTCGTTTGAGATAGAGTAAGTATCCGGTGACTGATAATATTCCCGGAGTCAATCCGAGGAGGATATATAAAAACTTGATAGGATAACCGCCATATGATCCGACATGCAAAGGTTGTATAGCGGCTTCCAGTTTTTTCGAAAAAGATAATTCCTGTTGTATAGTCTTTCTTTCAATGCCGCCTGTTAACGGATTGATTGCTATGGAACTGTTCCCAAATAATTTGCTGTCTCCGGGGAGTGAACCGCTGACTCTGAATAATTGTCCTTCCTGTGCAGGCATATAGATATGTTCTATTGCTAATTGAGGCATGGCATGTTTCGCAACCTTCAGCAAATCATCCATAGGCAATAATCCGCTGCTATGTACAGGATTTTCAACCATCTTTTTCTTCCAGCTTTCGGGTTGAAAGGCAAACAGATTCATCCAGAATCCGGTAAAGAAAATAATAAGATTCAACAGCAATGCCCACACACCAATAATACGGTGCAGATCTGAAGTGAGACGCCTGCGGTTTTTCCAGTTGATCCGTACCCGGAATGTAATCACTTTCCAGAGCTGTTTCCGGTATACCATCAGTCCTGTGATGCAGGAAATAAGCATGGTGATGCCCAGAATGGCAGTGAGCAATGCCCCTGGCATACCCAGATGAAAGGAAAAGTGAAACTGAAACAGCCATTGCATAATGCCGGAATGAAGATCGTCGTACCGGCCTGATCTGATCAATGCCCCTGTATAAGGATTGATTGTCAGAATAGCCAGATCATAAGTGTATACTTTTCCATCATTAAGATACAACCTGAAGTTGCACGCCTCATCCGGTGCGGCTTCAGGATTGGTCCAGCCGATTCCGCCCAGATTCGGATATTGTGATGTCGCAATAGCGTACAACTTATTCAAAGGAAGTGTTTGTTCCTTTTTTTCTACACGCAGGATGTCCCTGTTGAGCATGGCATCTATTTCATCCATAAATACCAAAGCAGATCCGCTGATACCCAACAGCAGCAAAAAGATTCCTGTAACCAATCCGGCAAGGCTATGTAACCGGAACAACTGTCTCCATATTTTAGTGGAAGATGCCATATTATCTGATGGTATAGTTCATGCCGATTCGGAAATTAAACGGATTACCAAGGGAAGCGGTTACAGTTCTCGAGTTTCCGCCTATAAAATACCGTTCATTGCTGATATTGTAAAAGTTGAGTTGCAGCCCCCAGTTGTTTCTGTCATAATTGATCATCGCATCATACACCTTAGATGAAGGGATTATAAATTTGGGATTAGACTGAAATCCCAGCTGATCACTCATATAGCGGCCACCTACACCGACTCCCAGGCCTTTCGCCATGCCTGATGGTACATTATACTTTAACCATAGATTAGCCAGATGCTTTGGTGCATTCTGAAAACGGCTTCCTTTTGTTCCGAGTGTATTGTCTGCAGTAAGCACATGATCGTTGTATGCGTATCCGGCAATAAGACTGAAATTCTGTATACTTCCCTGTACTGTAGCTTCTATTCCTTTACTCCGTGTTCCATCGATAGCAACCTGATGATTAGGGTTGTCATCCGTTGGCGCTGCAGCCAGGATATTCGTATAGTCTATGTTGTAGGCAGCTAACATCAGAGAGATGCGATCCTGCCAGACTGAACCTTTGGCTCCGACTTCATATTGTGTGGCGATACGCGGGGGAAATGGCCCTCCGTTTTTGACACTATTCGAATTCTGAGGGGTAAATGATTTGGTATAACTGCTGTATACGGTAAGGTTTTTCTGTATAGCATAGACCAGACCTGCCCGGGGTATCCATGCATCGGTCTTAGATTGATTTCCCTGCTCACTGTCACGTGCCGAAAGGGGAGTGCGTACCAGATCGTATGAATCATATCGTACAGACAATAAGAGTGTTAAGTTTTTATAACTGATCTGATCCTGTATATAGGAGCCAATTAAACTGATGCGCTGTTTGTTGTCATCATAATAATCTTTCTCGGGATTGGCTGCGGGCGGATCAAGACTGTAATCCGGGTTAAAAATACTGATACGTGTCGCTACTGAATTTCTGTAATCATTCTTGTACCAGCCGTAATTGTTATAATCTACACCGCCTAATACCTGATGCTGTAAGACTCCTGTTTTGATTTTGTATTCCAGAAAACCTGTAGTCTGCCAGTTGTATTGATCGTATAGCCAGTCCTGATATCCTCTGCTGATGGAGTCATTGCGGATTATACCGCTTACAATGTGGTCAGTATAATCAAATTTGCTTCGGATATAACGCTGTATAACTGATAATCTGAGGTCTTTGGATAATTTGTTTTCGTAGGTAAGTGTAACGGATGTGTTGTGTGTTTTGCCATAATCACTTGGACTTTGTATCGTCAGATTGTCCGGATAATAATTAAAGTCAAAACTGCCGTCCGGCCTGGTGTATACATAAGTTCCTCTGTCATATTGCTGTACAGCTTTAGCGTAAGCATAGTTGACTTCCAGATCCAGTTTGCTTTTATCATTAATCAGATAGGTAAGTGAAGGTGCGAGTAACAGATTGCGCACATCCTGATAATCGCGGAAGCTATTTCCCTGATCATATCCGGCTATTGCTCTGTATAGCCACTTACGGTGTTTGCTCAGTGGTCCGGTCATATCTGCCGAGAACCGTTTGGAATTCCAGCTGCCATATGAAGCTGTCAGCTGTAACTGCTTCGCTGGCAATGGTTTTTTAGTGGTAAAGTTGATGACACCTCCCGGTGCGCCTTCACTAAACAAGACTGCGGCAGGTCCGCGCAGCACTTCTACCTGCTGCACATTATACAACAAGGGTTGCTGACTCCATAGATACAGGTTACCGCGGACACCGTTAAACGTAATAAAACCCGATCCGAAAGGATAATAACCCGTAAATCCCCGCATACTGAAAGAGCCCATTCCGCTATTGGCCTTGACTCCTGTCATGACAGAAGAGAGTTCATTGAGGGTCGATGCCTGCAGATCAAGAATAGTCTGCTGGCTGATTACCTGAATAGACTGGGGCGTCTGCAACAGAGGCGTCTGTGTGCGGGTGATGGTGCTGACGGTATCTGTTTTATATTTTTTGTGTTCTGTATTAATGACGACTTCTTCGAGTCTGCGGATTGTGTCTGCGGATTGTGCGTGTACAACGCTGGGGTGACTACCTGCATAGATCAGGATAGCGAAAAGTATAGATAAAGTAGAATTAGACATGGTAATATCGTAATGTAATAATGATCCTGCATCTGCGTCTGTGACAGAGCAGTATGCATGCGAAAGGGTATGATCCGGTATTTAGCTACATACCTTTAAACTCGGCAGTACTACAGTATATTCCGGATAAAATAATATCCTGAACAGGGACTGTGTTGCAACCGGGGCATATGTAGCCCGGAATCATGAAGTAATAAGCAATTACGATATACGGGGAGGCTTGAAAAGCGAAAGGGCATATGCGGAAGACACATGCGGTGTGTCGGTTATATACTGTCTGATATCTGTTGTCTGAATAATAAGGGGAGCGGGAGACCAGTCAAATGTCATCTGTGTATAGATGAGTTCATTTAGCTGTTTGATAATCTGCATATCCTGATTATGCTCTTTCTCTTCCAGTTTTTTGATTTTTTTCATCAATACACATTGCCCGTGACAGCTCAGTTCGGGTTTATATCTGTTTTCACAAAGAACCCGGGAGATATAATCCTGATTTATTTTGAAAGAAATAAAAACTGCCATTCTACTGAAAGGCTGTACCAATACAACCAGCGCCAGTATAACGGAAACGAGTTTTAATCTTCCTTTTTTCATGTGTGCTGCAAAGGTATAACAAAAAATATTTCCATAGACAAAAAAATGACGCCTTTGTACAAATTCGTACAAATATAATGTCAAAAAATTGGGTTTAATGCTTCGGAATGTTTACCTTGTAAAGATCAGAATTGCAGGATAAAAAGGTGCTGGTTTATCTTTAAAGGAATTATTTATTATTTCCTTTTGTCAATTACTGATGCTGTATTTTGGTGTCATTCTTAATCTTTTCTCTACTATGGATGATTTTATTGCTGCACGCTCGCAGATGGCTATGTCGCTGGGTTTTCATATTATTTTTGCCTGTGTCGGGATGGTCATGCCTTTCTTTATGTGTATTGCCCATTATTTGTATTTAAAGACCGGAAATGAGATCTATAAAGGTCTCACCAAAGCCTGGAGCAGAGGAGTCGCTATACTCTTTGCTACAGGAGCTGTGTCCGGGACGATGCTTTCCTTTGAACTGGGGTTGCTTTGGCCTGGATTTATGAAGCATGCAGGACCCATCTTTGGTATGCCTTTTTCCCTGGAAGGAACAGCATTTTTTATAGAGGCTATAGCTTTAGGATTTTTTCTTTACGGGTGGAACCGGTTCAATAAGTGGTTTCACTGGGCGACAGGACTGGTGGTCGGTATCAGCGGTATTGCGTCTGGTATATTGGTTGTCGCTGCTAATGCGTGGATGAACAGTCCTGCGGGCTTTGATTATGTAGATGGCAAATATATTAATATTGATCCCATTCAGGCGATGTTCAATGATGCCTGGTTCTCGCAGGCTCTGCATATGATGTTGGCAGCATTCGTTGCTACAGGCTTTGCGGTGGCTGGTGTGCATGCGCTTATGATTATCAAAAAGAAAAATGTGTCCTTTCACACGGCAGCTTTTCGTATATCGGCATTGGCAGCCTGTATCGCTGCACTGCTGCAGCCTATCAGCGGAGATATCTCTGCAAAAGATGTAGGAAAACGTCAGCCGGCTAAGTTAGCAGCGATGGAAGCTCATTTTGAAACGGAGGCCAGAGCTTCTTTTTTGATAGGGGGAATCCCCGATGAAGAGAATGGGACTGTAAAATACGGGATAAAAGTGCCGGGCCTCCTGAGTTTTCTGGCTTATGGAGATATTGATAAACCGGTCACCGGACTCCATGATATTCCGCGCGATGAATGGCCGCCCGTAGCGATCACCCATTATGCTTTTCAGATTATGATCGGGTTGGGAATGTTGCTGGTGCTGCTTTCCATACTCTATTTTATTGCATTATTCAAGAAAAAAAGCTGGCTGAAAAGCACCTGGTTATTTAAACTGTTTGTGATCGCTATACCACTTGGGTATATCGCGCTGGAAGCGGGATGGGTGGTGACAGAAGTCGGACGTCAGCCCTGGATTATATATGGTATTATGCGTACTATCGATGCGGTAACACCAATGCCTGGTATTGCGTATTCCTTTTATGTATTTACGACTGTTTTTGTATCACTTTCTGTAGCTGTCATCTATCTTTTGTACAGACAGATTACAATGGTAGGTTATCTGTACGATCCTACAGACCCTAATTTTAAACTAAAAAAGTAATATCATGCTATACGTTGTCATTGCTTATCTGTGGGCTGCCATCTGTCTGTATCTTATTCTGGGTGGTGCCGATTTTGGTGCCGGTATTGTAGAGTTGATCTCCGGCAAAGAAACCCGCCCCCGCGTGCGTAGTCTGATGTATAAAGCCATAGGTCCCATATGGGAAGCCAATCATATGTGGCTAATTATTGCTATCGTTATCCTTTTTGTAGGCTTTCCGGAGATTTATACGACCATGTCCATCTATATGCATCTGCCCCTGCTCATGATGCTCATTGGTATTATCGCCAGAGGGACAGCATTTACCTTTCGTAACTACGATGCTGTGGAAGATAGTATGCAAACTGTTTACTTCAGGATCTTTACGATTTCGAGTCTGATTACTCCTTTTTTTCTTGGTATTATAGCTGCGTCTACAGTTTCAAGCCATATTGATACGCAGGCTACAGATTTTTATACAGCCTATATCAGCAGCTGGTTTAACTGGTTTGGTATTGCTGTTGGCTTGTTTACAGTTGCAATATGCGGTTATCTGGCTTCAATCTTTGCTATCGGACAGGTAGAACAGAAGGAAGACAGAAGATTAATGATCAGATTGGCAAAGTTATTTGTGTTTGTAGTTATGGGCTGTGGGGTTTTGGTATTTGCTGCGGCGTACTACTCGCATATCCCTTTACTCAACTGGGTATTGGGTGATATCTGGGGGCAGATAGCGATCTTTCTTGCTTCCTGTTCTGTAATATGGTTATTTATTAGTTTTCGTAACGAATCTATCTCCCTTATGCGTATACTTGCAGGCTTTCAGGTGGTCATGATCTTATTTGCTGCGACGTACAAACATTATCCTAATCTCATATTATTGAAAAACGGGCAGCATCTTTCCTTGGTTGAGCATGCCGGAGCAGAGGGAGCAATCAGTTCTCTGGCGTGGGCATTGTTGCTCGGAAGCATTTTTATATTACCTACTCTGTTTTATCTTATGTATTCCTTTAGCCGAAAATCCATAAAGGCTTATTGATCAGTATGTAATTTATTGTTTTATTTATTGTCAATACTCTATCACTTAAGGATTGAAGAATGATGTCGTGATAAATAAAATTTATTTTGATTTTTTTCTTTGTTCTTAGAAAATTATTTAACTTTATGTTTTCTTATTTAAGTTTAACTGATGGTTCGTTGATGCTGAAATATGATTATAAACCAAGCCATTATTTCCGATATTAAAGCTATTATTTCGCAATCAAAAGATGTGACTATACGGGCTATTGACCACCAACGGACATTAATGTATTGGCATATTGGAAAGCGTATTTTTAAAGAAGAGCAAGAGGGAAAAGATCGTGCAGATTATGGAACTTTCCTTATTAAATATCTTTCCGATCAACTACAGCCTGAATTGGAAGTGGGTTTTCAGTCAGGCAAATTAATTTGTATCGTCAATTTTATAGGACATTTCCAATTGTGCATACACTGTATGCACAATTGAGCTGGAGTCAATATAAGCTGCTGTTAAGTGTAGATAATGAGGATAAAAGAGAGTTTTATATCGCTGAAACGATAAAGAATAACTGGACTGTCCGCCAATTGGAACGGCAAATTTACAGTAGTTTATATGAAAGACTTTTGTTGAGCAATGATAAAGAAAGTGTATTGGCAGTTGCCAGACAGGAAAAGCTGCCATCTGATGCAAAGGAGATAATTAAAGATCCTATGTTTCTGGAATTTTTGGGATTAAAACGTGAAGCCTCATATTATGAAAGAGATCTTGAAACTGCTATTATCAGTCATCTGCAGGAGTTTTTATTGGAACTGGGAAATGGATTTTCATTTGTGGCAAGACAAAGAAGAATAAATCTTGATGGAGATGATTTTTTTGTGGACTTAGTTCTCTATAACCGATTACTTCAATGTTTTGTCATTATAGAGATAAAAACAACCAAACTGACTCATCAGGATATAGGACAACTGCAAATGTATGTAAACTATTTTGACAGAATTGAAAAACTCTCTCATGAAAATGCGACCATAGGTATTTTACTATGTACTGATAAGAATGATACTGTAGTAAAGTTTACATTGCCTGAGGAGCAAAAACAAATTATAGCAAGTCAGTATAGCCTTTATTTACCTACAGAAAAGCAATTATTGGAAGTAGTGAAAAAGGAATTACAGAGTTTTAAAGAAAAGAAATGAAGAGCTCAGGTTACTTCATTGTGAGCATATCTTCAAGTATAAGGAGTTAGTTTAAATCTGTCAGCTATTTCATTAAAATTATCAGGCAAACAATATTTGCCTGATAATCTGCTGAATATTAACTACAAACCATAGGTTTATATTTATTCCAGTTGTCTGCTATTATCCATAGATTAATAACGAAAAAAGGAAGAGCAATCATTAATCCGGATGGTTCGAACAGGGCATTATGCAGAATAATACCTACCATAACCGGAAAAATCACAATAGCGCCCAACGCTCTGGTTTTTGGAAAGATAAACAGCAATCCCCCTATCAGTTCTATAGCACCTACAAGAGGCATAAGATACCTGATCTCTGCCATAGCTCCGAATAACTTCATTTGCTCTGCCGTCAGTTCGGGCATAGGCATATAGTTTAGAAATTTGTTAAGCCCGGCATTGATAAACATCAACCCAAACAGAAGGGAGAGAATAAATTTAACGATTTTCATGGTTTTAAATTTTGTATGTAATTGGTTTTCCTGATCAAATATAATGATCAAACAAGATATTACAACTATTGTTTCATGTATTTAAACACAGACGGAAAAAGATGTTATTGCCGTTCTGTAATTCGCTAAATGGAAGATGGTTACATTACCAGATTATGAAAGACATGGAATATTCTACTCTTCAACTTGATTTGTAAATCATCCTTGACAAATTGAAATGCTTAGAGAATTTAAGTTGTTGAAATTTTTGTATCTGAGGTAAAATAAATATTTTAGCTTCCTGATAAAATCAACCGATACAAATTAATCAGATTATTTCTTTTAACAGTAAAATATGGAGAGAACTATAGAACAACCAAACGGAGAAAACCAACCTGCCGGAAAAAGTAAGAAGGGATTATATATTACATTGACTATTTTATGCTTGCTTATTTTAGGAACAGGCGGATACTACTTTGCTGTATATAAAAATGGTGGCCAATCCATAGACGAAATTAATGCAGAAAGGCAGGAGGCTATAAATTCTATTTTTTCTGTTTCAGAATATGATAATATTCCGGATAACTATAAAGCGTTTATTTATAATTTTTTAGAGTATAATAATTATCTGGACGGGACGGAGTTCTTAACCAAAATCGCTGACAGAGCGAAGTATGTATACGCCTTTGGAAATTTTACAGGTGATGACGATAACGAAGATGATATGGCTGTATTGTTCGAAAAGAATGACTACAAAAGCAGTTCTCTGGTAATATTCAATCATAAGGGTGAAGGTCTGCTAATAAAAGATTATGAAAATGAATTGCCGGTTATTAATTCATTTAAAGCAGGATCCAGGATATATATGGATGAAGCCAGGCTTGTACCTGCTCCGTGCGCCGGATTAATCATTAAAAACGAAAATACGAAGTATGCATTGGTATATGATAAAAGTACAAAGAAGTTTAACTCATACTACCAGTATACGCAGCAGGAAATAGAAGATATGGATCGGATGGGACCGGAAGATGATATCTCCGGTGATACTCCTGAGGAAATCGAATCTACACCTGATACTACACATACTACATCAGAGAGCAATCAATAAGGCTGACTGTTTAGCAATCCTTAATTTATCTTCTGTCGTATTTTTGTACAATAATTTAGATAAAGAAGAATGCTTATTCTTATTTTTGCGAAATGGAATTTTCTTCAAAATTATTGCAGCAGGCAGTAGATGAATTCGGGCGTTTACCGGGGATAGGACAAAAAACAGCATTAAGGTTGGTCTTACACCTGCTGAAGCAATCTGATGGAGAAGTTTTACGCTTTACAGGGGCACTCAATCAACTCAAAGAGCAGATCAAGTACTGTAAAGAATGCTTTAATATTTCTGATCACGATATCTGTGAAATCTGTAGTTCGCTTAAGCGCGACAAATCTTTGATCTGTGTGGTAGAAGATACCAGAGATGTAATGGCGATAGAGAATACCAATCAGTATCAGGGCGTATATCATGTACTGGGAGGTCTTATATCTCCTATGGATGGTGTTGGTCCTTCAGATCTCAAAATAGAAGGACTTGTACAGCGTCTCCGTTCTGGCCATGTGAAGGAAGTAATTCTGGCTTTAAGTGCCACCATGGAAGGGGATACGACGATCTTCTATCTTTACCGTAAATTAAAAGAGTTCGATATTCAGATCAGCACTATAGCCAGAGGTATTGCATTTGGAGGCGAACTGGAATATGTAGACGAAATTACGCTGGGGCGCTCAATCGCTACACGAGTACCCTATGAGCGCAATATAGGATAATTTTAAATCAATAAGACCGGATTTACCTGGTCTTATTGATTTAATCCCAATCTTTTCAAAGCCCAGATAAATCCAAAGGCTACCAGTACCAATATAGCAGCATCGATATACCATAACGTATGATATCCCCAGAGTGCAACCGTCTTGGTCCCGAGAAACGGACCAAAGATATTGGATGAAGCAAAAGCAATAGAATTCATACCCATATATGCTCCCTGTGTATTGCGTGTAGAGCGCAGGGCGGTAACGGTAGCCATAAATGGAAGGGTAAGCATTTCTCCAAGCGATAGCATAAACATTGCTATATACAGCCAGGCTATTCCAAAATTAAAATTGAGCATGAGATAGGATAGACCCGCACATAATGTTCCGTAAAAGAGTATTCGTGTGATAGTGGCCCGATGTTCAACGATATGTACGAGCAGCATTTCAAATACGACAATTACAAATCCGCTGAAGCCGAGTATCATACCGATTTCACGTTCACTCATATGATGCACATCCTGATAAAAAAGCGGAAGCGTACTGATCAGTTGAAAAAAGGCCATTGAAAACAGACAACAGAGAATTGAAAAAAGTATAAATGGTCCATCTGTATATGGATTCCTGTCTTTCACTTCCGTCTGTAATTCCTTTTCTGATTTTTTAGTTATTTTATTTCCTTTTTTATTGTAGAAAAAGTAAAGGAAAACTACAGCTGCTATAGCTACCGCAATAGCGTTTCCGTAAAAAATCCAGTTGTATGAAAATGCGGCCAGAAAACCTCCTAACGCAGGACCAATAGAAAAACCCAGGTTAACAGCCATTCTGTTGAGTGAATAAGCTTTTGTCAGATTTTCAGGTTTGGCATAGCGTGCCACAGATACAGAGTTTGCAGGTCTGAACGTATCGGCCACCAGACTGAGTACAAATACAATGGCCGCCATCGATTCAAATGTCCGGAACATAGGCATAAGCAGAAAGAGCGGAGCGGTCATAATCAGACTGATAGACTGCACTTTGAAATTTCCTATTCTGTCTGTAAGCCATCCGCCTAACCATGATCCGGCCACGGATCCACAGCCGTAGCAGGCTAATACGATACCGACATGGGAGATGTCAAAACCAAGCTGTTTAGTCATATACATACCCAAAAATGGAATTACCATAGAGCCCATCCTGTTGATTAGCATAACTAAGGCGAGGAGCCAGGCTGCCGGAGAAAGTCCGCTATAAGACTTGATATATATGTGTATAATTCTTTTCATGAGATAAATGTTGTAGTTTCTTTCAGTTCATTTTATCCGTAAAAGGATGTAAATGATATTTTTCAGAAGTAGTCAAAAAAAAATGTCAAACCGGGTGATGATGATCAGACGCCCGATTTGACATTTTAATATGCTAACTTTTTATAGTTTTTATGTTAAAATCGAGGGTTTTATATGATGATCGACCTGATATACGACAGACTCAATGCGTTTCTTGCCCGAATAGGGTTTTAAAATGAAATCAATGCGTCCCAGATTAATTCCGGCAAAACCGACCTGATTGACAATCGTCTGTTCTCCTGCCATATTACGGACAGAGACCGGTTTATCCAAAAAGGTGTGCGTATGGCCGCCTATAATCAGATCAATATATTGAGTCTTCTCTGCTAATACGAGATCAGAAACTTTGTCTGAATCGTATTTATAACCCAAATGGGAAAGACAGATCACCAGATCACATTTCTCTTCTTTTTTCAGCTTTTCAGCAATCCGGTTCGCTACAGGAATCGGATCCAGATACTTCATACCTTTGCAATTAGTAGGATCTACGAGGCCATTTACATCTATACAGACACCAAATACCCCGATTTTGATACCTCCTCTTTTGAAAATGGTATAATCCTGTGTTTTGCCCTGCAATACCGTTCCTGTAAAGTCATAGTTGGCTGTGAGGAAAGGGAATTTAGCATGATCCAGATATTTAACTAGTCCATCCAGTCCGTTGTCAAACTCATGATTACCAAATGTCCCTGCATCATAACCCAGTTTAGTCATCAGATCCAGTTCCAGCTTACCGCCAAAGAGATTGAAATAGGGTGTGCCCTGAAACATATCGCCGGCATCAAGCAGAAGGACATTTTTCTCCTCTTTTCTGATCTTCTGAATCAATGTGCTTCTGCGGGCTACGCCACCAAGTCCCTGATTTCTGGATCCATCCATAGGAAAAGGTTCTATTCGGCTATGTACATCGTTTGTATGCAGTATCGTGATTTTTACTTCTGAATCAGCCAACGCATCCAGAGGTATATTACTCAAAGCAGCAGTTGCACCTAGTGCTCCTAAACCTTTGATAAAGACTCTTCTATTGACTGATTTTAACTCTTCCATCTAATACTGCATTAATATGTTTTCCTGCTTTCGTTTGTCTGCCGATATAATCCATAAGACCTTCGCGAACTTTACTTTCATAGTCTTTCCGTGATACCGGGCTGGCTAAAGCATCCAGATTATCTCCACCATTAGCGATATAATCATAGGTCACCATTTTATAATGTTTGGCCGGATCAATATCCTGACCGTTGATCTTCACTGAAGTCGCTTTTTTACCCACGATCTCCATTCGCATACCGCCTATAGGTTGACCTCCTGTCTGTGCAATGAAGTCAGCCAGTGTCAATACATCCTTACCTGACAATTCAAGTATAGAGATCTTATTCTCAAAAGGCATAATCTCAAATATTTTACCTACAGTAATATCCCCTTGTCTCATATCTGTACGGATACCACCTTTGGTCGCAAATGAAAATACAGCATCCTTATCCAGTGTCTTTCCGATATCCAGAAGGGCATCAGCAAAAAAGTTTCCAATGAGACTCTCTGCATCCCGTGTCTTGGTCAGATAGGTGTCTGAATAACCAATTACACGGTTCATTTCAGATTCCATTTGTTGCTTATAAGGTGCGTAAAGTGCTATTACTGCAGAATCTGCAGCGATAGTATTATTCATTTCATAGCCCTGATAGGAGTCGGATGCCCGGGTGTAGAGCGTCTTGCATGAGGTGAATCCCATGAAGCCCAAACCTATTACTAATGCCAGGGAACGGATGTTAAATCTATACATAAAACGACAAGATAAATGTGTCGGCAAAAATAATTGAGACAAAGGTAGATAAAATATCCCTTTTTAGCCTTAAAATTACATGAAACTTATATGAATAAATTTGGGTTATTTTTCGGATTTTAAGAAGAAGACCCAGGTTATGGATTTTTAAGTTGCATAGCTACTTTTCTCACTTTTTTCTACATATTCTGCTAATAAATTCTCTCCTTTTTTAAGGAGAGATCCCGGTTTTACCGGGAGAGAGGTTTATTCGTGTATAATTAACTGTTTACTAATTATTAAAAGAATACGGGATTCTTTTGCCGGTGAGGACACCGGCAAACGCGGTTAGGACTAAAGAATCTTCTTCTGAAGGAACTGCTACTTTTATTAAATGATGCATAGTGTTAGTTTACGTTATACCTACAGAATTCTCTCCTTTTTAAGGAGAGATCCCGGTTTTACCGGGAGAGGGGTTTAATTGTATATGATTGACTGTTTACTAATTATTAAAAGAATACGTGATTCTTTTGCCGGAGAGGGCACCGGCAAACGCGGTTGGTATTGAAGGATAGAGGTTTATTCGTGTATAATTAACTGTTTACCAATTATTAAAAGAATACGGGATTCAGCTGCCGGTGAGGACAGCCGGCAAATGCATTGAGAATTAAGAGACATTAGCTCTATTTATCTATCTGTATCCTTAACTATTGTTCGGAAGGTAAGATTGATACGCGGACCAAAAATACGTTTGGTAGGAGGCAGGCGGTGCATCCAATGGGTCTGGGTAGTTCCTTTCATGACAAGCAGACTTCCGTGCTCCAGCACCATAGCGATCATTTGTTTAGTCTCTTTATGCTTGAAGGCAAATTTACGTTCAGCGCCAAAACTCATGGAAGCTATAGCTCCGTTTTTTTTAAGATCTTTCTCGCCGTCACTGTGCCAGGCCATGCCTTCCTCTCCGCTGTGATACAGGTTTAACAGGCATGAATTGTATTTTTCTCCGGTATGTTTTTCGGCTATCTGTTTCAGCTTTAACAAATCTTCTGTCCAGGGAAGGGCTGATTTGGTGATATTAGAATACGTATATGAAAAAGTCTCATCACCATACCAGGCCACTTTTCTTTTTGTTTCTATATGCTTTCCGAATATTACAGCCTGATCATTTTTCCAGGCAATATGCTGAAGCAGGCGTTCATAATATTCAGATGCTTCCTGTACAGACAGTACCGTGCCGTAATAATATACTTCACCGTCTTGTGGTAGTAGATTTCGTGATTTATAACTTTGATCCTCAAATAATTTCATGTCTTCTTCTTTCGGAATAATTCTAATCAGCGGCAGTTTCCTGAAGAGCACTTTCCCATCCTATAATAGCGGTTTTACGGGTTGGTCCCCACATATATCCGCCTATGCTGCCTGTTGACTGGATGACGCGATGGCAGGGAATCAGAAAAGCTACAGGATTGCTTCCTATTGCTGTTCCAACAGCTCTTGACGCTTTGGTATTTCCGATTTCTTTCGCCAGTTGTCCATATGTCGCCAATTGTCCCATAGGTATTTTTAATAACGTTTCCCAGACTTTTAACTGAAAGGGAGTTCCCTTGAGGTGCAATTTGATTTCCGATAGCCTGGACCAGTCGTGTTGGAAGATCAGCGCTGCATGCTCTTGCATACTGTCTGTTCCTGTTATTAGTGAAGCATTAGGAAAACGCTGACGCAATTGCTCTGTGCCATCCTCTTCATGCTCCGCAAAACCCATAAAGCAAATGCCCTTTTCTGTAGATCCGATTATGAGTTTCCCAAACGGGCTATCGGTAAAACTATAGCGGATAAGAAGGTTTTTTCCACCGTTTTTATATTCTGCAGGAGTCATTCCTTCTATCTTAATAAAAAGGTCGTGCAGACGGCTTGTACTGGATAAGCCCGTATCATAGGTGGCGTCAAACAGCGAAATCCGGCTGTCCTCCCTTAAAAGTTTTTTGGCGTGTTCTACAGATATATATTGTAAGAATTTTTTAGGACTTGTTCCCGCCCAGGAGGCAAACATGCGTTGAAAATGTGCCGGGCTTACATGAATGTGCGCAGCTATTTCCTCAACGGAGGGTTGCGCCTTGAAATGATCACGGATATAGGTGATTGCATTTGCTATACGCTGATAATCTACTTCTTGTTGTGTGTCCATAATAATCATTTTATAAGACAAATATCCGCATGTTCTTTGTCTTATAAAATCCGGATACTGCTATTTTTCAGTATCCGGATTTTCATTGTTGTTCACCTTATTACTGTCCATCTCTCTTTTGAGCAAATAATACCTCCTATTTGGGTCGCCTTCAGAAACAATTGGTGCGGAAAAAACCACAGTCCAGCCCAATTCAGCCATAACATTGATTCCTTCAATTACACTTTTGAATTTTGTGGTATTTGTTTTCGGATTCATCAATAGTTTCCGTGCATCTTTATCAAATCCTGCGCCGGTATCAATAGCGATCTCCAAAAGGTTGGAAAGTAACTTTTCAAAAGGAATGATCATACAATACTCTTCCTTTTGTTTATGATTTTGCTTTGTCTGCTGAGAAAAACCGAGTGATACTACCGTTAGCAATATACAGGTAAACAGATATTTTTTTACATAATACATCTCCTTAAGTTTGAATTACACCTACATTGTATCGTTCTGTGATCGGGGCATGGTTTGCCGCTTCAATTCCCATACTGATTACTTTTCGTGTTTCGTCCGGATGAATAACACCATCAACCCACAGTCGAGCAGCTGCGTAGTACGGACTTAGCTGTTCGTTGTACTTGTCTTCAATACTTTTTAAAAGTTCCTGTTGTTCTGCCTCTGTAATCGATACTCCTTTGCTTTTTAAAGCGGCATCCTGTATCTGCAAAAGTGTTTTTCCTGCTGCAGCTCCGCTCATGACCGCAATTTGTGCTGTAGGCCATGCGTAAATAAGGCGGGGATCGTAAGCTTTGCCGCACATCGCATAATTACCAGCTCCATAGCTGTTGCCAATCATAAAAGTAAATTTAGGAACAACCGAATTAGCCATTGCATTTACCATTTTGGCACCATCTTTAATAATGCCACCATGCTCAGAACGGCTTCCGACCATAAATCCTGTTACATCCTGGAAAAATACTAATGGAATAGATTGCTGATTACAGTTCATAATAAACCGTGCAGCCTTGTCTGCCGAATCGCTGTAAATAACACCGCCCATCTGCATTTCGACTGATCCTCCTGCTTTTTTTGCTTTCACTACCTCACGCTGATTGGCTACAATACCGATGGCCCAGCCATCTACCCGCGCCAAACCGCAGACAATGGTCTTGCCGTAATCTTTTTTGTATTCTTCAAATGTATTTTCATCGACAATAGCTTCAATTATGCGCTTCATATCGTAGGGCTTTGTCCGGTCCAGAGGCATAATGTCGGTGATTTGCCCCGCTGTGGAAGCCGGTTTTGAAGGTTCTTTTCTGCTAAACTGTGCTTTCGGCTGTTCGCCGAATTTATCTATTACCTGTTTGATAGCGTCCAGACAGGCTTCATCTGTTGGATATTTATTGTCCGTAACGCCGGATATTTCGGAATGTGTGGCCGCTCCGCCCAGTGTTTCAGCATCTACTGTTTCTCCAATGGATGATTTGACCAGATATGGGCCTGCAAGGAATACAGATCCCGTACCTTCTACTATAAATGCATAGTCTGACATGATCGGAAGGTAAGCTCCACCAGCTACGCAACTTCCCATTATAGCAGCCAGTTGCGGAATACCCATAGAGGACATTTTTGCATTATTTCTGAAAATGCGTCCGAAATGCTCTTTATCGGGAAATATTTCATCCTGCATCGGCAGGAATACGCCAGCAGAATCTACCAGATAGATAATTGGAATGTGATTTTCCATAGCTATCTCCTGAGCACGTAGATTTTTTTTACAACTGATCGGAAACCATGCTCCGGCCTTGACTGTTGCGTCGTTAGAAACGATAACGCATTGTTTTCCTTGTACATATCCTAATACACATACCGCACCGCCATTGGGGCAGCCACCCTCATCTTCATACATACCATCTCCTGCAAATATACCTATCTCCAGAAAGTCACGATTGGCATCCAGTAAGTAATGTATGCGTTCCCAGGCGGTAAGTTTACCCTTTTGTTTGTGCTTCTCAATTTTATCCAGTCCACCGCCTAATGCCAGTGTCTCTTTCTTTTTGTTTAAAACATCAATTAAGTTGTTCATTTGCAATTTTGGTTTATAAGGGGTGTTTGCATTAATAATTTCTTAATATGGGATAAAAATAAAACAATATTTTGATATTTTTGTAATTGTATATATAATGGTTTGTATATATTTGATTCGAAAATCACCAAAAATTATAAACAAGTAAATAGTAAATTATGTTTGTCGCTAATGTAGACCAGATGGAGTTAATCAGGCAGAGTGCTGCTGATTTTGCAACGAATTTTATTAAACCACATATCATGGAGTGGGATGAGGCTCAAACCTTTCCCGTAGAGCTGTTCAGGAAGATGGGATCTTATGGTTTCATGGGAATTATTGTGCCTGAGGAATACGGCGGTGCAGGACTGGGCTACCAGGAATATATTACTATTCTGGATG
The DNA here is from genome assembly GCF_000143765.1 of Sphingobacterium spiritivorum ATCC 33861. Classification (GTDB taxonomy): domain Bacteria; phylum Bacteroidota; class Bacteroidia; order Sphingobacteriales; family Sphingobacteriaceae; genus Sphingobacterium; species Sphingobacterium spiritivorum. The sequence continues at coordinate 1,555,433 of NZ_GL379770.1, forward strand.
AAATATCTAAAGTGTGCGGATCTATAGGTCTTTCGGTAGCTGCACACAATTCGCTTTGTACCAATCATATATTGAGTTTTGCGAATGAGGAGCAAAAGAAAAAATACTTACCTAAACTGGCTACAGCAGAGTGGATCGGTGCATGGGGATTGACAGAAACAGGATCCGGATCCGATGCCGGAGGTCTGACAACTGTTGCCGAGCGGGATGGCGATTATTTTATCCTGAACGGCTCTAAGAATTTTATTACGCATGCCATCAGTTCTGAAGTTGCTGTTGTCATTACCCGAACCGGTCAAAAAGGTGATAAAAAAGGAAAGACTGCTTTTATCATCGAAAAGGGTACCCCAGGATTTTCGGCAGGAAAGAAAGAAAACAAATTAGGAATGCGCGCCTCAGAAACAGCATGTTTATTCTTTGATAACTGCAGAGTACATAAGGATCAGATCGTTGGTGAAGAGGGACAGGGTTTTGTACAGGCACTAAAGCTACTGGATGGAGGGCGCATCTCTATTGCAGCATTATCTCTGGGCATAGCGCGTGGTGCTTATGAGTGCGCATTGAAATATGCGAATGAACGAGAACAATTTAATCAGAAAATATTTGATTTTCAGGCGGTAGGGTTTAAATTAGCAGAAATGGCAACGCAGGTAGAAGCTGCAGAACTTCTGACCCGTCAGGCTGCATTTTTAAAAGAATCGGGTACGAAATCTTCAAAAATCAGTGCAATGGCGAAGTTGTATGCTTCTGAAGCGGCTGTAGAAGTGTCGAATGAAAGTGTACAGATTTTTGGTGGATACGGATTTACGAAAGACTATCCTGCAGAAAAGTACTTCAGAGATGCCAAATTATGTACCATCGGAGAAGGAACGTCCAGTATCCAGAAAATGGTCATAGCAAGAGAAATTCAAAAAGATGCCAGATCTTAATCAAAATATCACATTAGTAGAGTGTCCGCGTGATGCCATTCAGGGATTACATGGACAAATATCTACAGAAAAGAAAGTAGCGTATATTAATTTTCTGATTCGTACAGGATTGTTTGAATGTATAGATTTCGGAAGTTTTGTATCTCCTGTCGCTGTACCTCAGATGGCAGATACAGAAGCTGTTGTCCGGCAGCTGGATCTGATCAATGATACCAGACTTTTGGCTATTGTGGTGAATGAGAAAGGAGTGGAGCGGGCTACTGCTTTTGAGCAGATTCATTATCTGGGCTATCCTTTTTCAATATCGGAAGAGTTTCAACGCCGCAATACCAACGCAAATCTGCAACAGTCCTTTGAGCGACTGAAATATATTGTCGAACGCACCAAAGCGGGGGGCAAGGAGCCTGTCGTTTATATTTCTATGGCATTTGGTAATCCATATAAGGAGATCTGGAGCGAACAACTGGTTATTGACTGGCTGGGCAATATAGCTGAATTAGGAGTCACCCGTTTCTCGCTGGCCGATACCACGGGTGAGGCTTCTGTAGAACAGATCGACAGCCTGTTTCATAAGGTATATGAATTGTTCACCGAATTGCATATCGGGGCACACTTTCACTCTACCAAACTGAATAGTATGGCAAAAATAAAAGCTGCTTTTGATTCCGGATGTAAAACATTTGACGGTGCGATGTTAGGATATGGAGGCTGTCCGTTTGCAAAAGATGATCTTGTCGGGAATATTGCTATGGAAGATCTATTGTTGTTCTTTGGGAGAGGTAATGCGCCACAGATTGAAGAATTGAAACAACAGTTTAATACCTTAATCAGTTAATTATGAATAGCGTTTCCTATCATTTTATCCGTACCCATATAACAGATCATGTGTTTTACCTCACGCTGGCGCGTCCCGGCAAACGCAATGCCTTCACGCCAACTATGGTCAATGAGATACGGCATGCTTTGCAGGAAGCAAATACGGACACAGCGGTACGTGTTGTCGTTATAAAAGCTGAGGGACCGGTATTCTGTGCGGGAATGGATCTCAAAGCATTTGAAAATCCGGAGGCCGACACCTTAAATCCGGATATTACGAATACAGATATCTCTCTGGGAGCAGTCATCGCCGAACTCAACAAACCTTCTGTCTGCATTATTGAGGGTGATGTCTATGCCGGAGGTTTTCTTATCTTTCTGGAATGTACATATGTTTTTGCGAAGCAAAGTGTACGGTTCGCTCTGCCGGAAGTACGCATCGGCATATTTCCGTTTCAGGTACTGGCTTCTTTGCTGAAACATCTGCCGGATGCTAAAGCCATGGATCTCTGCATACGAGGCACTTCTTTTACAGCCTCACAGGCACATGAACTTGGATTAGTTACAGATTTTGTGGAAAATGAAGATGATCATAAGATCAAAATGCTGATTGCCGATCTGATAATGGGTGCTCCCTTAGCTATCCGGAAAGGTTTTGAAGCACTGAAACAAATAAAGGAACTGGCAGCTACAGATCGCTATGCTTATCTTTTAAAAGTATTGCATGAACTGAAAGACTCTGAAGATGCGAAAGAAGGACTTGCTGCTCAGCGTGATAAACGTCCGCCGGAATGGAAAAATCGTTAATCTTTTGTGTGATGAAAATAGAAAAGGGATATTCAAATACTGAATATCCCTCATATAACTGCTAATATGTATATACCGGTTAGTAGGTCAGTCTGTGAATACCGTTAATCGTTCCACCTTCAACTTTCAAACCTTGTGTAGCTGTGTTTGTCGCTGTATCAAAGATGTAGACATAGCTGTCTCCGGTATCTAATGTCAAACCTACATACGCTTTAGTACCGTCTTCAGAAAGTGCACCATAGTTGCTGGAAGTCGTACCTGAGATGTTAACCGGAGCGCCTGTAACCCAGGTAACCGTTTGTGCATATACATCTGCAATCGCAAATTTAACGCCTACAGTAGATTTGGATTGCGCATAAGATTGCACCAGGAATTTGCCTTTACCTATGTAACGCGCTGAATTGATTTTAAAACCATTTGTTTTTTGTTCAAAATTAAAGAAATAGCTTTTGTCAAATTCTGTCGTTCCTTTTTTGATACGAACGATAGCCGACGGATTTTTTGATACAATGTTTTCTCCGATTTTTACAGTAGCTCCCGAAAAACCATATGCATCTCCCTGTTCGTCTACAAATAATCCGTTTTTGAAGTACCCTCCCAGATAACTGGTACGGTTATCCTTGATTACTTTTTCGACTTTCAGATCAGGGAAAGATAATACAGCAACCCAGGTACTGTCCGGGTAAGCTGTTCCGAAGGTGTCTCCACAGCATCCTTTTATACTCATATAAGGAGCCAGTAATTTATCTCCGAACTGGGTAGCCCATGTAAAGTGGGCACGTTCGCCATTACCCGCTAACTTGACAATATTGATTTCCTTATCTGCCTTGATACCCGGATTGACGGCATCAATACGGTAGACAAGTGAATTTTCGTTTCCGGAACGGGGAACTTTGAATAAGACAAGTTCATTATTCATCGGTGCAAATACCTGAACAGTCTCCGTAACAAAATTGGAAACTTTTACAAGTTTGCCATCTGCATTTAAGGCATATGAAGTAACAGCACCCGGATTACCCTGTCCGTACAGCATACTGAAGAATTTATTTTGGTTGACGACATAGTATCTCCATGTTCCGTCCTGTTCGATACCATTTCCTTTGGTCGTGATAGAGCCTTTGGTCAGGTCATCAGTTGTCAGCAGATAATCTGCAGTTCCTGCTTCTGCACTTGTAGGGTGAGCTGCAATAACATATTTTACTTTATTTCCTTCACCCGGGGTAATGGTTGTGTCGATATTCCTTTTGTCTTTGGAACAGGCATTAAAACCTATTAGGGCAGTAGCTGAAAGTAAAGTTAGACTTTTAAATGTTCTGATCATGAGTATGTAATTTTAGTTGTTAATATTATTTTGAGTTGTAAAAAAAATCTAGTTAGATATAAAGTAGCGTGCTTTCAGGAAGAATCCTCTTGATGGTTTCGGCAATCTGAAATTGTCAAATAACTGCGCATTAGTTATGTTTTTGCATTCCAGGCCAATATTGTAACGGCCATTGTTAAAGCTGTATACGGCATTGATGTCATGCCCAAACTGTGTATCAATGTCCAGTTTTTCTGATCCCTGACTTGGCCAGTATAGATACATGCTGTGCACATAGAGCAGGTTGTAACCTATACTCAGATTGTTACCTTTTTTACCCAGATCCGAAAGGAAGACTGTTGCATCAAAATTGCCATACAGATAAGGGATATTAGGCATCCGGTCATTATAGACTATACTTACATTTGCATTGTCATTTTCGTATTTGGTTTTATTCCTGAAATCGTGATAAGACATATTTGCTCCTGCTGTAAAGAATTTTTTATAGGAATAGCGGATCTCAGCATCTATACCTTTATTGGTTACGCTGGCTCTGTTTTCCATAATCGTCTTTACCATGTTTATATTAAATTTTTCACGGATAAAATCTTTAGAATCTCTGTACAGAAGTGCCAGGTCCACTGCAAAGCGGTGATCCTGATTGATCGAGAACATGTAATTCACACCCAGATTATAATTGTCACTGGATTCCGGTTTCAGATCCAGATTACTGGCTTTCAGAATTTCATCCCCGAATACCTCTTCCGCTTCCGGCATACGTTTCGCATTCTCGAACGAAGCTTTTAATTGCAGGGAAGGACTGAGAAAATAAGTGCCTGCTATTCCGTATCCGATTTTGTTATAATTCGTTTGCTGGTGATTGTATGCAACATCGCCGTAGTTTCCAGACGGATTATAGCTGGAGCTGTATTTAAGTCGCTGGAAGTAATTTTTGAAAAAACCTGTTACATTCCATTTGCCATCATGATTGTACCGGTAAGCTAAGCCAGTAATGTTTTTGCTTGATTTTCGGGGAAGATCATAGGCGATGTTTTCAGGATACAGCTCGTCTGAGCCTTTTCTGTTAAAAGTAGAATAGGTATTGTTCAGTACGATAGCATTTCGCTCATTGATATCATAGGAAAACGTTGCCGCGGCCAGGCCTGTATTATTTCTGTACTTGTAGAGACTTCGGCTTTGCTCACCTCCCAGACCCGAATAATATTTAGGCGTACCATACCAATCGTACCTCACATAAGTTGTATCAATGTTCTGTTCGTGCCCCAGGTTAATATTCGCATTCACACTTGCTGTCAATCCTTTAATGAACAGGTCTCTTTTCTGGTATCTCAAAGTGGGTGTAATAATGTCTCCCTTGCGGTACCAGGATCCGAATACAGATTCGATACGCGCACCGGTCTGCATTTCTTTATAACTCTTACCTAATTGTATTCCTACTAATAGTCGGTCTGCATAGGGTTTGTCCACGACTCCGGTCTGAAGAATAATCGCTTCATTGTGGTAGGTGTCGTGAAAGCGTTTGACATTTTGAGGACCATCAGGAACGGATATTCTGTAGTTATTGTCGGAATAATTCTGGTAAGCATTTAACTGCAGCGTATAACCGGATTTTGAAGTCAGACCTGCATTTATAGTAGTTCGGTGTGTATTAAATGATCCGTAAGAATAGGATGCATCTACATAATTCTTTTTAGAACTTCCGGTGACAATATTAATCGCGCCTCCCATAGCATCAGCGCCTAGCCATACAGGTACGACACCCCGGTATACTTCTACACGTTCGGCCAGATTGATCGGAATATTATTGAGCTGAAAGGAAGATCCGAAGCCCTCCATCGGAATACCATCGATAAATATCTTGATCTGTTTACCCGAATAACCATTAATAGACAGATTCATATCTGATCCCACACCTCCGGTTTCCCGGACTCTGACACCTGAGACTCTATCCAGAGCATGACCAATATCAAGCGTGGTGTTGTGAAGTTTTGTAGCATCTAATGCAGTGACATTGTAGGCTTGTTTGTTGACTTCTTCTACTTTAGTCCGGCCTAATACCATCACTTCCTCAATTTGTTCTGTAGAGCGGGTAAGTGAAATTGCGGGAAGTGTTTGATTATTTTGTCCGATCTGGATCTCTTCAGTCCATCTGATGTGTCCTATGGCAGATACTATGATTTTATATTTTCCTGAAGGAAGATTTTTAAACCTGAATTTCCCATTTTCATCGGTAATCGCATTTTTGGATAAAGAGGGGATTTTGACGGTCGCACCGGCTAGCGGTATATTCTCACTCAGTATCTGCCCGGTAAGTTCATGCTGCTGAAGGTGAATGGTCCGAAGACCGCTGTTTGGATTGCCGGCTGCATAAAGTGCAGAACCGCATATCATATGCGCAAAAAGAACGGCACTGCATATTTTTTTGCATGGAATATTAGTGAATAAATTAAGAATAGGGTAATTGTGTTGCATGTTGGATTTGTTCAATAGTTCTGAGTTGATGTGATAGTTTTGATTGAATAATATGAGTTGTAAACCTATTTTACCAATCTGTTTTTTGAGCAATACGTATATGTAAAAACCTTTATTTTTATTTAGATTAAATATAAACAGTGCAAATTTAGAAAGAAATAATAAGCAGTCAAGTTTTTTTTAATCTTTTTTGAATAGTTATGTTTTATGCTTTATTTGTGTGTTTAAAGCATGTTTTTCCTGAATACGGTATCTTCTTTGGATTGTAACTTTATAAAAATTTCACAAGTCTTGCTTATTACGTTCACTAAAAAAACTGATAAAACAGGATTCAGAATGAGGCGGGCAGAGGTAATTTGTGTAATCCGATCGTTGAATTTAATATGCAGTAATCCAGATAACATTTTTTTATGATAAGCAGTCGGTGATCACGTTTGTACCTGATAGGATATCTTATAATGATATTCTCTTAAGCTTCGCTTTGTAACATGAGGATACTGAATTCCTGATGCTTAGGATTAGTCTGACCAAGCTCTGCAGTCTTTCAGAAATTAATTTTGATTTTTTATTGACAAAAATGGATTTTATTCTATATTTGCATCATTGTTTATAATCAGTCTAAATAAAAAATATGAAAATTATTACCCAATTATTTTTGATTCTGATTTTACTTGGCGGCAAACAAGTAGCAATGGCTCACGCGATATGGATCGAGAGCAAAGCGTCCGCAAGTAAAAATCAACCCCATGATGTAAAAATATTTTACGGTGAATATGCCAGCGGGGAAAAAGAAAGTACAGATAAATGGTACTCTGACCTCAAAAATCTGGAAGTATGGTTAACGACTCCTGATAACCAACGTGTAAAACTAGATGTGAAAGATGAACAAGGACATCTTGCAACATCATTTGTCCCTGAAAAAGATGGTGTCTACTATATTTCTACTGTACATGCTACAAAAGATTTAGGCGGAACTACTAAATATAACTTTTCTTCGCTGGTACCTGTGCGTGTAGGTAAGTTGGCCATTAGCGCCACTTCTCCTAAGGATCTTCCTTTTTCGGTAGAGAAAATTACTACAAACGGGAAGAATAAATCTGTAATAGAGGTACTTGTCAGCAGTAATGGTAAGGCTGTTAAAGATGCTGAAGTTATTGTGATGTCTGAGACGGGATGGACCAAAACATTCAAAACTAATGAAAACGGTGTGGTCTCTTTCTCCCCGCAGTGGAAAGGTAATTATGTAGTGGAAGCATCACAAATGAATGATGAAGCGGGTCGTTGGCATGATAAAGACTATACCCGTAACTGGCATGGAACGACTACATTTTTCGAACATAAATAAAAATTAAAAGTTGTCCGAAAAGCCGCAATAATACTTTATGAATGCTGGTTTTCTGCCAGGTTGATTTAGTATCGGTCAAAAACTGCATTGCAGAGCCCTTCTGAGACCCGGACTATCCAGGAAAAAATGAATGGTATCACAGCGGAATACAGGCAACACTAAAATAGATTAACGTTTCTCTCTCTTTAATGTTTCAGCGGTTGGTCTCTATGGTCAGCTGCTGATTATTTAAAGGATCTTTGATTTTCCTGATATATGTTTAGCACTAGTTTTTTACTTGTTTTTATAGGTTTTTTCCTCTGGTACAACACCTCCAAAAAAGCCGGATGGAAAAATAAACCCGCATACCTGGCCAAACTGGGATCGAGGCCACAGTTTAGTAAATTCCTATGTGCCGCATTATTCATTATTGCAACAGGATTATTCGTGTATTATTTGGGCTGGATGAGTGGAATTTTTATTGCTATAGTGAGTATCATGACAGCAGGTAGCTTGCTTGTCGCTATTTTCCCGTTTCGCTATCTGAATTATAAGTCGATACTGGCTCTTTATGCGGTATGCCTGTTGTTTGAATTTTTTATTTAATACTATATGCCTGCTAATAAAAAATATTTAACCAAGTCTCCCTGGCTGAGACTTTCAAAAATTCTGGCCGGATTTGCCGGAGGATATGTTGTCATGCTGAGCTTCCACCTGTGCCTCATGTATATATTTCCTCAGGAAAATGTTATTATTACATCTTTTATCACCGGATACATTTTATGGGCTTTCTTATTGCTATGGGCCTTTGTTGCTGAAAATATCTGGAAAGTATGGCTCACTTATATTGTATTAAGCCTGCTCTTCTCTATTCCATACTTACTTAAATAACAACAATGAATATCAGAAGATATAATATCTATTTTCATACACATACCATCAGCGGCATTATTATCTGTGCATTGTTATATGTGATTTTTTTCGCCGGATCATTTACGTTTTTCAGAGAGGAAATTTCTGCCTGGCAAAAGAATTTTTCATACAGTGCTCATAAAGGGATAGTAAAAAAAGATTACAATTTTTTAGTGGATTCCTTATCTACCAGGTATAATTTAACAGGACGGGATTTCTCTTTTTATATCAACCGAAACGATATGGCTACCTATGTGGACATGAGTGTATCGGCAGATACAACCATCAGTAAAAAGAATCCGGAAACAGAAGGAAAAAAGAGGAGGAGAGGCCGGAGAGGAGGCGATGAGGATTCTGCATATTTTACATATGACTTTGCAAAAAAATCTACATCTGATTATGCCAGCTCGTATGATATGGGTGAATTCTTATACAGACTTCATTTTCTGGCACAGCTCAATCAGATCCCGATCAATATAGGAACTCCATTCGGGTATCTTCTGGCAGGCCTGGTGTCCTTTCTCTTTTTATTTGCATTGATTACAGGCTTGTTTCTGCATTGGGATAAGATCAAATCCAATTTTTTCATATTCCGGCCCTGGAGTAAATGGAAAACGGTATGGACAGATATTCATACAGCACTTGGTGTAATTGGTTTTCCTTTCCAGTTTATGTTTGCCGTAACGGGAATAATACTGATTGTCAATTTTGTATTGATCATGCCTTATAGTAAGGTGCTGTATAAAGGAGACACCGAAAAAGTATATCAGGCTTTGCAATATTCGGATGATGCAAAATATGAATACACTTACCAGGCACTGAACAGTAAGTTTGATCTGAATGCCTTCGTAGAAGGAATCAATGAAAGGTGGCCGGGAAGTACGATTAGTCGTATGTATGTGCGAAACTATAATGATGCAAACATGCACATTATTGTCGAGGCTAAACCTGATGCAGATATCAACTTTTCGGGAGCCGGAAAATTAGTATATCGCGTAAAGGATCAAAAGGTATTAAGTGAGAAAACACCTCATCTCGAATCTGGCTACCTCGATCATGTAAAAGCATTGATTTATCATCTTCACTTCGGAGATTACGGAGGTCGCGCATTAAAGATTATCTATTTTGTGCTGGGCGTGATGGGCTGTGTGGTAATTATATCCGGTATTCTGATCTGGCTGGTCGCCAGAGACAAGACCAATGTGCCGGCGCATAAGCGTAAGTTTAACTTTTGGACAGCTAATATATTCCTGGCTTCCTGCCTGACCATGCTTCCTGTCACAGCGTTTACATTTATTGTTTTACGGTTTTTAGATACGCCTACACAAAGTGATATTTACCATTGGTACTTTTATTCCTGGCTGGTACTGGCTGTCTACTTTATCGTCCGCAGAGATATTGCATTGACCAACAGGCAAACGGTCTTTTTATCTATCCTGCTATGTCTGGGTGTTCCGCTGGCAAACGGTATTATGACAGGCAGCTGGCCATGGGCTACATATCTGTCCGGAGCATTTGATATTTTGTTTATAGATTTATTGTTTTTTGTCTTATCTCTGGTTTCACTTTATGTGTACATAAAGATCAGAAAACGAAAATATGCTGCTTAGATAAGGTTTTATATGCATTGACCTCAATGGAAAGATGCAGCTCAACTATTGTCCTACTTGTACAGCTCATTAGGAGCTGTACAAGTAGGACAATTTTTATTTTCAGGTTATCTGTAATCCCTTATTTACGGACTTTGATTATACAGTCGTGCTCTACTTTGAAATTGAGCGAGTTGGCTATAAAGCAATATGTATTGGCTTTGTGATGTAAATCTTTGGCTAGTTCTACTTTATCTTCCTCTGCTATCTCTATCTGCGGACATAAGATTATTCCGGTAAAATAACCACTTCCATCTTCATTTTCCAGCATTGTGCCTTCGGGTTGATCTATATACGTCAGTACGGTAATATTGTGCTGAGTACACAAGTGCAGATACCAGAGCATATGGCAGGACGAAACAGAGGAGAGAAGCAGTTCTTCCGGATTATATCTTTGCGGATCTCCTCTGAAAGCCGGATCAGACGAGGCCTCGATAATGGCTTTGCTTTCAGACCGGATAGAATGGTTGCGGCTGTAGGAGGTATAGCTTTTGGTTCCCTGTCCCGTGTTCCCTGTCCATTCGACCGTTACATTATAATGATGCTGTTTACTCATTTTGATTTTTTATTAGGGATAGCAATTGTGCCGTCTTTATAAAGTTGAATAGCCTGATAGAGTATATCTTTAATGAGAGAGAGCGGCAGATCCTGATCGGAATCTAAAAGCATGATTTTCATTCGGGCTCTTTTTTCAGTTATCAGCAGAGGATGCGTTAGGTGTTTACCTTCAACAATACCAATATAGGGTTGGTCATATGATTTGTGTATCCACAGATAGCAAAACATTTTACCTTTATAACAAAAGAAAGGCATACCATATTTTAGCTCATGTGTTATATCCGGATCCAAAGACAGAATAATATCCCGTAGTGCTAACAGACAGCTTTTATGAGGTTCCTGTAGTGATAAGTAATGATCCGCCAAAGTTTTCATGCTGTCCTTGTATTAAACAGCCTAAAAGTAAGATTTTCTATCGTGCTTTTCGGATATGTCTTTTTTTATTTTTCAGTACCAATCTTCTCAACTGTAAAAAGCCTATAGTTACTTTTCGGTTGGTTTTGAGATAAGGTATGCTCATGACTGCGAGTAAAGATACACATGCTGAGGTGCCAAGTGCACCTCCAAAACCATCGAAAAACCGACTTGTATTCAGAAAAATAAAGGTAAAGATCAGACCGGCAAGTCCTAATCCCAGGTAGCTGGACAACTGACCGGAAGACACCATGCCGATAAATGAGGAGCCAATAAATACGTAAGGTATATTTTTGGTAAGATAAGGGGACAGCAGCTCCGGGAAAAAATATAAGAATCCGGCAACCAGCATCGTCAGTAAGGCGGATGAACGGATTGGCCCTTGCTTCAGGTGGACATGAGTGTAGAATGATAAGAGACTCCCGAAAATACCTACACAGATTAAAACAAAAATTTCCATTAACTAACGAATAAGAAAGATAATCAGATAAGTGATAGACACGCCCAAAAAGGCCAGCGTACCGAGTTTACCTCCGATTCCTGAAAATAAACTTTTGGAAACGACCAGCAGTACGGCTGTACAAATACTCGCAGCAAGGATAAAGGTGAAACCATTGGCAATACCTTCACTGGACATGCCTACAAAAGCTCCGCAATAAATAGCGGCTGGTAGTTGTTGGAGATAAGAAGACCGTTTATTCAGTAGCGGTACAAAGGAACCTGCAGTACCGATAATGCCTGCTGAGAAAACAGTCCCCAGGTGAAAATGGGTATGCAGATAGTAACAGCTTATCGCTCCTACAGGTACGCCTATAGATACGAGGATATGATCATACAGATGCTTATCATGATGAATAGGGACTCTGATGTAGGATATAAGAATAAGAATGGAGATCGCTATAATGAAAACAGATACCCAGGGCGACTGCATATTTTCACGGAATATAGCCAGAAGAAATAACAGCTGAATAATGAACAAGAGTCCTATCAGAAAAAAACGAAGTAAGCGATGATAGCGCATGCCTTAAATTTGCTGTGCAAAATTAAGTAATTACATTTTAAAATGTTAAAAAATCTTAAAATGTCAGGACTGATGTAATTTGCTGTGCTTTCCAGTCGTTATATCAGTACTTTTCATAATTTAGGTTAATAATTGGTTAGAAAGACGCCCAGAGTTCCCCACTTTGGGCGTCTTCTTTTTTAGGATGACACTTTAATGCAGAGCGCAGCAATAAATGTTACAATAAAACTGATGTTTTGAACAAATTTTATTATTAACTTTATATAACCCATTAAAGAGGAGGTTATTATGAACCTGATAAGCAAGATTGAGCACTGGGGAGATGCCCATCATCCCCGCTGGCTAGATGTACTAAGAATCGCATTAGGAATTGTGATCTTTGCAAAAGGAGTTAGTTTTATCATGGATACGGATTCTGTATCCAGACTCATTCAAAAAACGAATTTTCAGTTATCCATATGGTCTGCAGTCCACTACGTAGCATTTGCTCACCTGGTAGGAGGGTTGTTCATTGCTTTAGGACTTTCTACACGGATAGCAGTTGCATTTCAAATTCCCATATTGCTGGGAGCTGTGTTTTTTGTGAATATTACAGACGGATTTAGTTTTCTGAATTCTGAATTCTGGTTTTCTTTGATTGTACTGATATTACTTATCGTATTTTTTATTGTAGGCTCGGGCTCATATTCCCTTGATAATGCAATGAATAAACCCGGATATATCCGTAAAATATAAAAGAGGATCACTTTCCGTGAGATTATATAAAGGCTGTCTTTTTAAGGTGGCCTTTTTTTTGAAATAATATTTATACAAATGAAATTATTTAACCTTTATTTGGTTAAAAATTTTTATTCTAATGGAAGTATTTATATATTTACCCTTTGAGGAATAGGGTGCAAGTTCAATCTTTATCATATAAACACTAATAATAGCTTTCTTTAATAATTTGTATTGCAGGACTCTGTAGGTTCTGTATCTAAATATAGAGTCTGCTTTCTTCAATTACATATTGAATTTAAAAGGACATAACGTTTAAAAATAATTAGCTATGGAAAAATTGGTGGATGAGACAAAAAGTAATTGTTCTTATACTAAAGGAAAAGTAAGAAAAGAACTGGAACACTTATTAAATAAACATGGGATAAAATCATCCCTGTCAAAACAAATGTTTTATGAAAAATGTAAAATAAGAACACTTGTGAAAGGAAGTGCTGTATTTTTTGAAGGAAAGGTCAATAATTCGGAATATGTGTTATTATCAGGAATACTTCACAGATATAACTCCTGTGAAAAAGAAAACGTAGTGACCACAGGTTTTTATATACCTAAAGCTCTTATTACTCCTCATTTCCTCCGCACGAAAAATAATAAAAGCATCTTTGGTCTTCATGCAGTGACGGATGTTGTAATTGCCGAAATTTCATTGAAAGAATATAAGAGATTACGGAAATTATTTAAAGAATTTGAAGCATTTGAAAGACACTATATTCAGGAAGAGATTCTACATATCTCTCATAATAAAGTCTTCCTGCGTTGTTATGATGCGAAAGAAAGACTATTGTTTTTTCGACGTCAGTTTCCGGATCTTGAAAACAGTATTCCTCATAGTCTGATAGCTTCTTATCTTGGCATTACACACGTCTCTCTCAGCAGGCTCAGGGGAGAGATTGCGAAAAGTAAAATTACAGTTGAAGAAAGTAATAACTCCTGAGTATGTGCAAGAGTGGATTTTCAGAGTTAAACTGAAATGTTTTTTGGGATTTAATATTTTGCATATAATAACTTAATAATAATTTAATATATACAGATTTCAGATAGTTTTGTATTGATAACCCGCTAGTTTTTAGTTGTATAGCATATTGTTAAAGGTGTCTTTCGAATGTCACAGCGGTATCATGTATTACTGTTTTTGCTAATAATTTTAGTGTTATATTAGGAATTGGCGCAATAATTGCGTATATTAGTAAAAATAAAAAGAAAGGAATAGTATATGATTAAAAAACAAAAAGTAAAACAAACACAACTTCAAAAGAATCCCTACTTGTATTATGTAACTAACTGGGGTTTTGTAAATCCAACAACAACTGAGACTCCCTCAGAAACTAAGAAGCGTTAACATCCGGTTAATCTTCTCCAATCAACAGAATTAGTAAATTTTTAAAGACGTGCTTTTTACAGAAAAGCATTTTTTTGTTATATACTATTTTTGAGCCTGTCCAAAATACATTGATAATAAGATTGTTTATCATTTTCATTGATGATAACGATCTTTACATCATGTGTTTTCAATAAATCCAGCTTTGCTTTTGATCGTTCGGTATAATGTTCCGGAATATAATAATATATAGTATTACGAATAAAGGAGCTTCGTTTGTAAAATTTACTCCTTGCCCTGTAAGTCAGGAGCCACCACAGATCTGTTTCTACAAAATCCAGCGCAAGGCCGAAAATATGAATATCCGTAGTGAAAAACAGATCAATCCAGGATTGACATGCTAACCTTTTTCCCTTGGATAATTGCCTGATAAAGGATGTATTGTTAACTCTCGGATTACTGTAGTTTGTGCCTGATATGGTGTAATTTCTCATTCCCTGTAATTGTCCGCAATAATGTTCGTATCCGAGATTGATAGAATTTGGACTGTTACATTCTCCATGAATATGCCAGTACGTTTTATTGTGTAGCTGATGCCTGCGGTATACGCTGTAAGTTGTTTCTCTTACGACGCTATTGTTATTAACCGGGATTTGTCCTTCCAAAGTATACTCATAGTTTGTAGTCATAATATGAGCCGCCGGAAGTTGACGAATTTGCTCGTGTATACTGTTTGGATTGATCTGAGTAACACGATTGGCTATGTACGTTTTAAGTTCCTTTTCGTGCTTCATTCCTCCTTTTATTGCTTTTAAAAAGATTTCTTCATAGAGCATTGGAAAAGGCTTATCCGTATCTTCAATATCCTGAATGTGAAACTTTGCTTTAATCTCCTGGAGAAGATCATTCCAGCTTTTTCCAGGTGAAATGTTATTAATATCATTTCCGATCAGTAAAGCATATGTATTTTCTGAGTTTTCCATTTCAAAATGTTTCATTATCCCATATGGATCGGGTTCGTGGCACGACGGACAGTAAGGGTTGTGCCAATATACCTTATTAATCGCTAATTTTCAATATAAACCCATGTGATCAGTCTGTGAAATTAATGGCTCACTGTTGGTATTTCAGAAGGCTTTACGGATTTCATAAAAACAATGAGGGATAAGACAATTAACAGTGCAAATATAAAATAGCTGACCGCCAGCCCTTCCTGGCCGTTGATTTTAATGGTCTTGATCAGGATCATACTGGCCAGAGAAGTGACCAAATAGCATCCGCCGCTTGTCAATCCGCTGGCTACACCTGCATGTGCAGGAAACCGGGTCAGACAATATGTAAAGTAAATGTTGTAAATAAAGCCCGACATAACATGCAGACACAATACAAATGCCATCAGCACATATATGCCCGGATTATATCCTGAAGAAGCATACATAATAACGGAAAGGGCAAGCTGTATGGCCACCGCGCTAACTAGTTTTGAAAAGAAGGGTTTATTATGTAATGTTTTACCCAAAATTCCTCCCGTCATCAGCCCAAGGCCGGACAACAGTGCACAATATCCTGTCGTTACTGCAGAGAAATGAAACCGTTGTTCAACGATAAAGGGCGCTGCCATTCCAAATACCATCACCATGCCATAGCTGAACCCCAATACCAGCAGACCTATACTAAAATCGGGTGCTCCGAGTACATGTTGATAGGACTGACGGATATTTAGTGTATCAAAAGGTTTGCGAACCTGAAGCGCTTCTCCTGAAAAAAACAATTCTAACAGAAGACAGATCAGAGAATAGCCTGCCAGGAGATAGAAGTTTGCAGTCCATCCGAAAGCCTGTTGCAGATAACCACCTATAAAGGGAGCAGTGATGGGAGCCATAGCCCAGATAATCGTCAGCATACTGGTGTAGTGCTGTAATTTCCTGCCCGAATAAATATCTACCAGAAAAGCACGTTTTCCGACAACTATAAACGCAGCTGAAATTCCCTGCAAAACCCGCATCAGATATATAAAATGTAAGTTGTGAATAGTAGCAATAGCCAGATTACTCAATAGAAATGCAGTGAGTGCAACCAGTACAATGCGGTATCTGCCAAAGCTGTCTACTATACTGCCAGCTATCAGCAGGGAAATGCCGTAGCTGATCAGGAAATAAGTTAATGTCAGTTGAATACCAGCCGAATGGGTATGTAACATTTTCTGCATTTCAGGAAAGGAGGGGAGATAAACGTCTGTGACAAGGCCCGAAAGGGGTATCATCAGAAAAATAGAGAGTGTACAGACGCCTTCGTATTTGGGATTGTATAATTTCATAGCCTTATTTGTATCGGATCAGCGTACAAAATTAGTTCATATGAAAGAAGTAAAAAATAAGTAATTCAAATCAAAAAGTACAAAAATCAAATATGTGCCGCAGAGGATAGTTTGTACTGGCGGGGGCTGTAGCCCATATGTTTTTTGAAGAAAGTATTGAAATGCTGGGGATACTCAAAGCCAAGTCCGTTTGCAATTTCGGAGATACGCCAACCGCTGTACAAGAGTAGATTTACAGCCTCTGTAAGTATACGCTCCTTTATCCAGTCACTCGTGGTTTTACCTGTCTTTACTTTGAGACTATGATTAAGATGGTTGACGTGTATATGCAGGCTGTCCGCAAAGTGAGCCGGGGTTCTGAGTTGCAAGCCCGGTACAGGAGATTCGATCGGAAATTGATTGTCCAGCAGATCCATAAATCGGGTAACGATATCCTGTTGGTGGATGCCGGAATCGAGAGGCATACTGGTCGTCTTGATTTTAATTGCTGTGTAAATAACCAGGTTGAGCAGGTCTTTTAGCAGCAGATCTTTATCATTGAAATTGCTGCAATACTCCCGCTGCATACTTGAAAAATACTGATGTAAATGCTCGTATTGCATATCATTCAGAAAAAGAAAGGGATATACATCATCTTTAAATAAGGAGAAAAGTTTACGGAAAGACTGGCGTATTGTAGTCGTGATAAAGTATTCATTGAATAAACAGGTGAAACCTTCCTGATCTTCAGGCAGATTTTCCCAGCCAAACCGGATGTTTCTGTCCGAAAAAAATAGAGCCGGTTTATCAATCAGTACTTCTCCTTTTTCAGTTTGAAGAAGTGCCTTTCCACGGGTGAGGACAATCTTGTAATAGTCTCTTCGGGCAAAATTGAGGGTAGTGAAACAATTTCCTCTTTTCAGAATATTGAAATGTGCAGCATTGGCCCCGTATATACCGAATTCGGGAGGTACAGGCTTACATAATCTGATATAATATTCCTCTAAAGTTTCCTTTGCTTCCATGCGTTAAAATTACAAAAATCAAATGAAGGCTATTGTTGTGCTTTTGTAAAAAACATCCTTCTCTAATCATTTTATTTTTACATAATATAATATTCTTCAGGTGCAGGTGGCGTCGGTTTTGGGACATTCTGCTGACCGATCTGTTGCAGAATATTCATTTCAATGGTCTGGCTTAAGGTTGTCATAGGCGTATCCATCGGTGAATTCTCAAATGGGTCCTGCATCATAATAGCTGTTTTTTCAATGGCAATAAAGATAACCGGTATACCTATCGTCAATGCAATTTTAGCATACATCAGATTGTCGCTTAAACAAAACGGAAGCATAACAATGAATACACAGATCATAAAATGCAGCAATACACTATAGGATGAAGGAAATACGGTGTTTTTTATACGCTCGCACTTTCCCATTGAATCGCAGAGACGCATTAGTGTCTCATCGATCTGTACCTGACGAAATTCTGTAATCTGATGCTTCTCCGCTAATTGTTTGAGTTGCATACTATGTGCACTGAGTATGGTATTGGGTATATTGTAATCATGCATATTATTTTTGTCAAGATAGCTCTGTACTTTATTTGAAAACGGAATTCTTCTAAGAGATTCACTAAGCGCATAATTCCAGATGATCTGACGTTCTGCAAATAAAGCAACTTCCTGTTGGGCGCTATCAGGTAAAAATTGTATTAACTGACGTATCAGCGTACGCGAATCATTGACTATACCACCCCACACAATCCGGGCTTCCCACCATCTGTCATACGATTGGGCTGTCCGAAAAGCCAGTAATAAGGAAACAATAGTTCCCATAGTAGAAATGATAGGCAAGGGAATAACAATAGATTCCAGATATTTCTCATGAGAAACCCATCCGATCAGTAGAGAAAAGGTGACAATGTAAAGTAAGTCAAATTTTATTATTTTAATAAAATCCCACACCGATATACGTTTGTTCAATAGCATATGTTCCTAATTAAATAGTGTTATTGCAGTTGTTTAAATGCAGATTAAGTAAGAAACAATATTTTATATTCATTGTTTTTAGAGAATGTTTTTTCTTGGAGAAAAATACGTGTATGAACAAAGGACCCGACTCCGTTTTTTGGGAAAACCTGATGGAGCCGGGGGGAAAAATAGATTTGGGGAATAATACAGTTCTTTTATTTTTTACAGATTTTTCACACAGCGGATAGGTACTCTGTCATCCGCTGACCAATCGTTATAAAGATCTTTTCTCCGGGTTATAAAGGTATTAGTGCCCCCGCTTGCATCGCTATTAAAAACGGCCGGCATGTACGGCCTTCTATATAATGTGCCCGTTTCATAATTGTATGCATCACTTGCCATGTATACGGCTGCATTAGCAATATAGGCTGTATTGCCACCATATTGGGGTCCAGCATCACGATTTGCCTGAGTAACATTGCCATAATAACGTCCGGTTTTATAGAACCGCAGGCGTACAGCGCCACCCGTAATTTCATTTATACCTTCAAAATAGACATACGGAAAATTGTTGTCTGTAATGTTGCCGTTTGGATGCATCGTTCCTCCGGCAAGAGTAGTGAGAGGTAGCCCGTCCGTAGTTCCGTTGATATCTCCTCCATTGTGTACTTTGTATACGCCAAGGTTTTGAAAATCTTGAAGAGAAGGCATCCTCCATTTACCACCGGCAATTTTTTTACAAGGATCATTTAAAGGAATTTTTGAAATACTGTTTTCATTGGTTCCATCTGTAAAATAATATACATTATTAGCATTGTTCCAGAAGTCTCCGTAACCGGTAATAATCATTTTCGGGACTAAAGGATTTGCCTGATTTGTAGCATAATTCCAGTAATCAAAATCTTTGTAATCGGATCCTGTTTCCTGTGGGTAATATCGGTTGTAGTAGATATTATTAGTCCAGTCATAGGCCAGATTACCCCTGGCCCATACAAGTCCGCCTGCCACAATACCCGTTGCCTGAAAGCTAAGACTTATTTTGTAGCTGGTTCCTTTTTCCAGTGCTCCTGCAGGAATAGAGATGGCGGGAATATTTGTTCTTTCCGGAGATCCGTTTATGGATACAGAGGTAATATTTATATTATGTACATTGCCTGCTGATGATACTAATAGGTAATTACTGCTTATGTTTTGCTTGTCAAGTTCCTGGAAAACAAATGCCTTGTTATATGCCGCCGATGATGTAGAAGTAACCGTCCCGTTAGCCGCAAGATTCACAGATCCGGAACCTGCAACACTAGCGCTGATAGCGGTGATATGTCCCATTTCAGCGGTTGCATCCAGATTCAGGCTTATGCGGCTATTGATGTGCTTAAAAGTAATATTGATATAATTCTGTTGGCCATATACAATATTAACCTGTCCGCTGTTGAAATAAAGATAGTCAGTAGTATGGTTAACAGCTATTGTATTGGTGACATCACTAAGGGTTGTTGCGGATGTATTGAATACAGGAGCTGTAGAAGTGTTATTTGAAACGGCTACGAAAGTATATTTCTTGCCTGCATTGAGTGTCATTTGATTTGCAACAAGGCTTTGAGTCTGACTGTCATATACTTTTTCCTGAGCGAAGATCCGGTTACCGTTTTCATCAAAGACCATCACCAGATACTTTACATCCGCAGCAATAGAATTGGTTATGGCAGGTTGCGGGGTGGTTGTCCATGAAGAGCGATTCAATGTTGACTGGCCATTAATTTTTTCAGCAGGTATGTCAGGTGTGACACTGGCAATAATCGTGTAGTCTTTGTTATAAGGAACTTCTGTAACATAAGTTACTGTGTTTTGAGGGCCTTTTAGTGATGATTTTTGTAAAGGATTTTCTGTGGCCTCAGAAAGTCCGATTAAGTTTAAGGTTACTGTCGTTTCGCCTTCACCCAGCAAGTTTTCTTTTTCATTTTTACAGGAAAATATAGTAAATGAAACTGTTGACAGCATCAAAGCTGTAAGAAATGTAGATATCTTTTTTTTCATACAAATTATAATTATTACCAGTAAATAGGACTGTCAGATGTCATATTCTGATTATCCCATGTTTCATCAACAGATTTATTTGTGCTTGCCGGGATAGCTGTTGCTGAGCCTGCTGCTATTCCGTTTTCCATTTCTATCCGGATAGTTGTAATTTTTGGCGCAGTATAGTTTTTTGCATCTTTTTTCACCTTGTTAATTGGAGTTGTGTTTGCACAAGTAGTTGTATCGGAGCTAATTACCCTATGGCAATGATTTTCCGTTTGTATTTCCCGCGTAACTGGCCGGAGAGGTGCCTGCGGATAATTTTGATTTGCTTTCCTTTCGTGTGTTGTGTTCATGATTCGTTCAATTAAAAAATCGCAACACAATATTATAGTATATGCTACTATATAGCTACAGATAGGCTACTACTAAGGTACAATGTGGAGCTACAGCATAGATACACCTGAATGAATACCTACAACATAGATACACCTCAGAATAAATTATTTATACATAGGTAGTATCAGGATGTAATCAGAAATCAATTGAATTATTTTGGTTTATGATAATAAGAAGACTGGATTTCGGAAATTGTCATTGATCAAAGGTTCTGATCTTTTGCCGTAATGTTGGATCTTATACTTATACGCCATCTATCCAGGCATATAAATCCTTTTCGGAAGGAATATTAAATGATTTGCGAAGCCTGTTTTTCTTAGTCTGAACCGTTCGAACTGTAAAATGATTATATTCGGCTATATCTTTAGTTGTAAAGCCTAATTTTAGCAATGCACAAAACTTAAACTCTTCACCGGTCATTTGCTTGTTAAAAGATTTCAAATTATCATAAAAATAAGGGAAATTCTGCTTAAACAAAGGAATGAAGGCAGCGTCGTTATCTATGGCCAATTTAACGATATCTTCTATGTTAATTTTTTGATGGTCGTTTAATCTTTTTCGGAGATCAGATATTATGGTTCCGCTTCTTAATACCTGCTGATATAGCCGGAGAAGTTCATTGTGTTTGAAGACGATAAAATAGCCTGCCATGGAGAGCAGCATAAATGCCTGTATAAAAGTAATGATGCGCACAGTTTCTATAAGTGGTTCAGTAACGATCAGATCGCTTTTAATAAGTCTGAAATCATATATGTGGCTAATGCAGAATAAGATAAAGATGATTAAATAGAAGGTGATAATCAGTGACTTTCTGTTTAACAGAAGTAAAACAACAGTTAGTTGTGAAAAATAATAAAAAGTAATTCCATTATCAAATCCATCTTTTGACGAGTAGTAAAAGATAAGAAAACTAACGGTCAGACAGGCTGTGAAAATAATATAAGGATTAAAACGTGCTTTGGGAAAGAAGAATGAAGAAAGTATGAGACAACCAAATGAAAATAAAACAAATACATTTGATATCAATCCAAATGCCCAGTCTCTTATTGAATCTACTATAAAAAAAGTGCCTTTTAGAAATACAATCTGATTCACTATCCTGGCTTGTATAATATCCAGTTTATTCATCTCTTTTGTAATATGCATATTTACTATGCAATTCCAGTATTTCGCTAACATAATAATTTAAATTAATTTGTTGTTTGGTTAGAGGTTTTAATAAATTTTTTAAATTAATTATTTAGTAATAATATGTCTTATTTGTGTGTTTTATACCTATTCTTTTAAAATTCAAAGCAAGGAAAGTGATGGTGTTAAAAATATAATATATATACATTTCGACATTAAAATAACTTCTTTTCATTAGTGAAGTTATTTTTCACTATCAATTTGATTCCACACTGTCTGATAAAAGCAGATTAATTTAAATAATCAAAAATAGTATTTTTTTTATTTTCGTATTTATTTAATGATATTTTTTTTCTCTAAAGTGTTTTTGTTTTGTCTTTTTTGAGGTCTATATGTAATAGTGAAGTTTATATAGCATTGATTAAGATGTTCAGGTTAAATATAGAATGGGATTATAAAAAATTTCAGGAAAGCAATCTGGAACAGAAAAAGCCAACTTTTGATTGGCTTATGTCGGGATGGCCGGATTTGAACCGACGACCTCCAGCACCCCATGCTGGCGCGATACCGGGCTACGCTACATCCCGAAAGGAAATACAAATAAAGGAAAGAGAACGCTTATAATCAATTTTTTTTGATCAGATCCTGAGATTTTTATATTTATCCGGAAGCATCAGATCTGAATGCTTCCGGATATTAACAGACCCAAGTTTTTTGAGTGTTCAGAAAACTCTTTTAATCAGTATATTTTTTGAAAATAGAAGTTGCAATATGTCCACCGAATCCGAACGTATTATTCATTGCATAATGCAGCTCTTTTTGCTGCGCTTTTGCTAGCGTAAAATCAAATACATCTTTAAATTCCGGTTCGATTTCAACCGAATTGATGGTAGGAGGGATGATATTCTCCTGAACAGCTTTGATCGAAGCAATTGCTTCGATTGCACCGGCAGCACCTAAGAGATGCCCTGTCATAGATTTTGTAGCACTGATATGTACATTGCTTTCTGCTCCGAAAACACGCAGGGCAGCTCTCAGTTCACTCAGATCTCCCTGCGCTGTGGAAGTCGCATGTGTATTCAGATAACCTATATCCTGAGGTTGCAGGTTTGCATCTTCCAATGCCGCGAGCATGCCCAGATAAGCGCCTTCACCTTCCGGATGTGTACCTGTCATATGGTAAGCATCTGCTGCCATTCCGCCACCTACGATTTCTGCAATAATAGTTGCACCTCTTTTCTTTGCACTTTCCAGATCTTCCAGTATCAGCGCTCCGGCACCTTCACCCATGACAAAGCCGTCCCTGTTTACGTCAAATGGTCTGGATGCATGCTCTGGGGCGTCGTTGCGTGTAGAAAGGGCTTTCGCAGAATTGAATCCGCCAACAGAACTTTCTGTAATAGGCGCTTCCGATCCGCCTGTAATGATCATATCAGCTTTGTTCCACCGGATATAATTGAAAGCATCTATAATAGCCGTATTGGAGGTTGCGCAGGCAGATACAGTGGAGAAGTTGATACCTCTGAGACCATATTTTATAGAAATCATACCCGCCGCAATATCCACAATCATCTTTGGGATGAAATACGGATTGAATCGGGGAGTACCATCTCCAAGCGCAAATTCACTCACCTGCTGCTGAAAGGTTTGTATACCACCGTTTCCTGATCCCCATATCACTCCGATTCTGTTTCTGTTTAACTCTTCAAAATTGATATTAGCATCTTTTATAGCCTCTTCTGCTGCTATTAGTGCATATTGGGTAAAAGGATCATATTTGCGGATTTCGGCTTTGTCCATATAATCCAGCGGATCAAAATCCTTAAGTTCGCAGGCAAATTTTGTTTTGAACTTACTGCTGTCAAATTTTGTAATGGGTGCTGCACCACTTACGCCATGGATAAGGGAATGCCAGAATTTCTTTACATTGTTACCGATAGGAGTCAAAGCTCCAAGTCCAGTGATAACTACTCTTCTCATTTTCTTGTTATTTTAGCAGAAGCTCTTTCTTAATAGCTTCTTTTATTAGTTTGAAATCATTTTTGTCCGTCAGCCGTGCAAGCGGAACAATAGCAATCATATTGGATATGATCAAAAGAGCTTTTGTCCGGACATCTGTATTCATATTAAAAACGCCCGATTGTTTACCTTCTTCTAAAAATCCGGTAACCCAATCCAGCATTACAGACGAAAATTCCTTGAGTCTATCCGTCATACAATCTTCCAGTGTATGATAATCCGGAGCTAATGATCCTACTATACAGACTCTTTTTTCCAGTTGTATTTGGGCATGGATACCGAAAAAAGTTTCCAGTTTTTCTAACGCTGAAAGATTCGCGGAATTGTGCTTTGTCTTTTTGAAATTGTCGATATGATAATCAATTACAGCAACTCCCAATGCGGTCTTGGTAGGGAAATGATAATGAATAGATGCATTTCTTATATTCAGTTGTCTGGCAATATCAGAAAAGCTGAAGGCATTAAACCCCTTCTCCCGAATGAGTTTATCTGCTAATGTAAGTATGGCTGATCGTGTATCCATATCCATGCAAATATACTTACCTACATGTAGGTAGGCAAATTTATTTTTTATATCTGCAATAGGAGTGGTGTGATATAGAAAATAAGGATCAATAAAAAAGACGGGAAGCCTGCTGGCTAACCCGTCTTAAAAAAGATAAAGCTATTTTTAGGAAACTTGTGTCGTATTGAATACGTCTCCGAAGCGTGAAAATGTTTCGTTGGCGATTTCTATGGCTTTGGGATGTGTATCCGGATTTTCACCCTGAGCATTCAGAGCTGCAGTGAATATTCCCCACATCTTGGCTGTGTCCTCACCATATCCGGAGAAGAAGGAGGTGCCTTTGTGTATACCATATTTATTAAGCATCTGTACAATAATGGGGCCTCCCATGACAGAGCCTTCCAGTACATACAATGCGCTTAATGCTTCCAACGGATTACTGATTTCCGGAACTTTAATATCCGATCGGTTTTCTACAGTTCCTCCCAGTGACTCAATATCAGCTTTGATGTAATCCGATTTTCTTCGATCAGCATAGTCGTGTAGTACATCGGTGTTGATGTAAGGCAGGATTGCTTTTTCAATAGCATTGAAATAGATATAAAAGTTATTTAAAAAATCGGCGTAATCAGCTTCTGATCGAATGGCTTTCATTTGTCGCACCACTGTACCTTCCAGTGCCTGATGTGCAGATTTGGTTGATTCTTTGATATATTGACTTAACATGGTATATTCTTTATTAGTTTAACGGTTTAATACAAATATTCGTATTAATTCTTTGTGTTGTATGCTGATTTCTGCTTATTGATCTATGAATTTCGATTTTTTAGTTTTCGCATCAGTTTAAAGGTTTCAGTTTCAGATCGCTTTTGATCATGGGCACATAGGGAATCTCCTGTTTTTCCGTTTGGGTGCTCTGTGTGGTTGCTGAACGCGCTGAAGTGGATTTGACCTTCCCGCTGATAAGATCCAGTGTTGCCGCCAGATAGGGTTCATTCGGATCTCCCAGAGGCAGAGCTGAAGTGCCGGTGATAGTCACATCTACCGGTATGCCATTAAAATAGTCTGACCAGCCATTTGCATTGCGAATCAGAAAACTGGCAAGATACAGGTTATACTGATCGATATTTATAGCAAAGAAACCAACAGGTTTACCGTATGTTTTTTGTCCGATCAGCTTCACCGGGAAATACGGCATCAGACTGCTGATGACTAACTCACTTGCTGAAGCTGTTCTGCCGGTGACAATAAAATAGATGTTTTTGACAGATTCCAGTTTTCCTTTCTTTTCAAAAATTTTTGTATTTTCTTTTTCTGAAAAATCCACATCTGCCATTGTTGCCACACGTCCCTCATAGGACACTGTTTTACCTTGTTCGTTCAGATAGACCTGATGTTTGAGTATGGTAGCTTTACCATTTTGCATGATCGGATTGAATTGTTCGGTAAACATGACCTTTCCGTTGAGAGCAGTAGTCGCAATCAGATTTGTCAGGTATGTCGCTGTCTCTACATAACCTCCTCCGTTACTTCGCAGGTCAATAATCAGATTTGCAGGTGCAAATGCTGCCATTGCTGCAAATGATTCATCCAGAGCTGCCTGACAACTGCTGAGAAGAGGGAAGGAGCCCAGTGCAATATATCCTATACTTTGATTCCCCTCCTGCCAGGTTTTCTGATAGAGTATAGGAGAAGAAGTCGATGCGATAGCGGCAGTAGATCCGGATCTGCCTGTTCCTTTTTCAATATAGGAATATTTGGGAACGCCTGTCCCGATTGGGTTTTCAAACGGAATACCTGCACTGTTTTTTTTATACTGCGTAATATCAAACAGCTCTTTCTTAAATGCTGTTAATTCAGGGCTGATGCTCCCGTATCTGGTTCTCGGATCAAAGTCCTGATATGTTGGTAAAGCATCCTGCCAGAGATATACATGACGGGCATACAGGAAGATCGAATCCAGGGTAAATTGGGTACGTGTCCCTGTAGTCGGGGAAATGATCTCTTCTTCTTCCGGACCGGGATCCTTATCTTTCTTACAACTGGCGAGAAAGAAAGCAGGAACGAAGAGAAATAGCAGATATCTGCTCCATATATTGTAATATGGCTGCCGGGACTTGTATATTTTTTGCATTTTTTGTATTTCTGTAGTTAGTTAATTCAGAGACTAATTTACTGATTAGATTTGACAGCATGATTATAGTGTATATATTTTTGCGGGTACTTATGTAGAATTATGGCTATAAATGTTAAAGTTTTACAAACTTTAACATTTTATCTTTCTGATAATCGGTTGATAATTATATTTTTGCATCCTTAAGATATATATGTCCAATGGTATTTTACTGTTGACAATGGAACCCCGGAACTTCACAGCTTCGGGGTTTTGTGTTTTATTATTGCGGTATCACAGGTCTTTCAGTCGGTGATTGTTCACTGCTCAGGGATTCTAAAAATGAGATTATGGCTTTTCGTTCTGTACTTGTCAAACGCAGATTTTTGATATGAGGGGATAGTTCGCCATTGACTTGCTGTCCGTTTGTCTGAGGCATTCCCTGACCCAG
The DNA here is from genome assembly GCF_000143765.1 of Sphingobacterium spiritivorum ATCC 33861. Classification (GTDB taxonomy): domain Bacteria; phylum Bacteroidota; class Bacteroidia; order Sphingobacteriales; family Sphingobacteriaceae; genus Sphingobacterium; species Sphingobacterium spiritivorum. The sequence goes on from NZ_GL379770.1 coordinate 1,582,650, forward strand.
CAGATCCAGCATTTCATCCAATGTGCCCACACTGCCGTTATGCATATAAGGATAGGTTTGTGCTACATTACGAAGACCTGCTGTCCGAAACCTGCCTTTATCTGATTCTTTACCTGTGGCTATAAATCTGCCATTATCAAGAGCTCCAGTATGATCTTTTGCATATCCTAAATTGTGATATTCCAGATCTGTCAGAAATGGTCCGTTGTGGCAATTCAGGCATCTTCCTTTGGTTCGAAAGAGATGTAAACCTTCGATCTGCTGGTCACTGAGCGCTGTATACTGACCTTTCAGAAATCTATCGAAGGCTGTCTCTCCGCTTACAATACTTTGGGAATATACTGCAATAGCATTCAGTATACGTTGTCTGTTTATCTCCTGGTCTCCATATGCTTCTGCAAAGAGAGAAAGGTAACCGTCTACAGCAGACAGCTTAGCCGGTAGTGTATAGGTATTGCCTCCCATTTCGATCGGAGATTCGATAGCCTCAGCAATCTGCTCTGCATAAGTCTTTGCCCGGCCGTCATGAAAGAGTCTGCCGTTGACATACCACACATTTTCCATAGAAGGTGTATTGCGGTGATGCGTAGCAATACCTTCAGCCGTTTTTTTTCGGTCTACCCAGTAGGTTGCAGGATTATGACAGGAAGAGCAGGAATTGTCCCCGCGACCAACACGCGGATCAAATAAGAGGACTTTACCCAAAGCGAGAATCTTACGCTGAGCAACAGGATCAACAGAACCGGCGGGCATGAGGGCCAGCTCCCGGAGCGTAATCCCTTCATCGAGCACAGGTTTGGGCCATAAGGATGAACTGGCTTCATATTGCGCTCTCAGACTTTTTTCTACCGGAGTAACAGGAGGGTCTGTATCCGGACCTTTTGCTTTGCTACAAGCGCTTAAAGCAAATATGATTAGTGTAATTAACCATTTAGAGGCAGTACATAGCATGAAATCAGAATGTAAGTAAATGAGTATTTGTAATTTCAGATACTCACCGTATGAATAAAGAGGTTATAATATTGGGAATATAGTATTGACGATATGAATTGAGCGTTGTTATCTTACCTTCTATTTTTGCTACATCGTAACGGTATAATTTGTGGCTACAATACGACCAAGCTGTGTCCCGTTTTTGTCATAAGCATTTAGAGCTCTTATTCTTCCCAATCCGACTGTCTGAGGAATAGTAAGTTCGATTTCCTGGCTGGCTTCATTGTAATTCACCTCTGTTACAGTGTGTTCTACCTGAGCCAGATCAAGTAGTTTAAGGGAATTCAGGGAATCGCTATAGTATTTTTTAAATAGGCTGGCATTGTATTTAAGTATTATTTTTTCACCTCGTTTGATATTACGTCTCACCATATCATTTACAACCACTGCACCGAATACGGGTGGAGCTATTTTGAATGCTTCCGTTGTAACGGAGCGTATTCCAGAAATAATTTTGATCCGATAGGTGCCGATATTGGGTTCTGCCGGTACGACTACACTGATACCATTTGCTTCTAATGTCTCAATGGTTAGTTTGGTCTCTTTATTACTTTCATCAATCAGGAAGGCACTTGTTTTCGTTTTATCGGTCAGGATATGCTGCGTAGCTATTACAATTGTCGGATATGATGCAATATTGTATATCATATCTTCAGATAAAGATACTCTGGCACTTATCATAGGCTGATTGATCTGTAGCCTTAATTTATACGTTTTTGTCGTTCCGTCCTGCGCTTTTACAGTATACTGAGCAGGTTCATCTGTTTTAATGCTGATAGCTGTTCCTGAGGCCGGACTTATACTGGCTCGATCGGATACGACAATAGTTGGTGTCAATGTGCCGGGTTCTTCCTGATAGGGTGGCCAATACAGGATAATTTCATTATTAACGATACTGGCTGATAGTGTATTGCCATTGGCATCTTTCACTTCAAAGCTCTCAATCTCATTGTATGGGAAATCTACATATTCCTTGGAACATGAAGATAACAGAAACGCAAAAAGCGCAGATAGTAAGAGTAAGGAATTATAAGGTTTTTGTATTTGGGTAATAAGTTGCATAGCGCTTACAAATAAAAGTGTATGCGGATGTGTGATTGAAAACGGACTGTCGGCACATCCACTTACCGACAATCCATTTTGATTAAATTTTATAAGGTTTTGAATGCAATGTTTGCATCAGCCTTAACCTGAAGACCTGCTCCTGAACCTGTTTGGCTTACATTTGTGAATTCAATTAGTTTCACAGCATAAATTTCTGATCCATCGTCGCTTCTTACTAAAATAGTACGTCCTGCGATAGCTTCGTTAGCACGTGTTGTAGTATTGTATGTGTACCATCCGTATGGAGGTGTAGTAGTAGTCTGACGACCAAGTGTAGTAGCTGAAATTGCAGAGCTTGAATTCCAGTCTGATGCCACTACTGTACTATAGTCTTTATCGATAAATTTGATAGCATATCCTGATCCCGCAGAAATATTACCATTTACATGGCTACCGAAAATTACCTGATGTATATCTGATGCATTTGTGCTTTGATCTCCGGAACCTGAAAGATCTACATAGATATTCGGCCAGTTAGCCGCATTCATTGGTGACCACCATTGACCATCAATAACATATAGAGAAGAGTTTGCCTGCGCTTTATTTAACTCTAAGGGAGTTACTTTTTCATTGTCTTTGTTACAAGATACTGTAAGTGTTGCCAAAGCTGCGATGGCTAAGGCCGTTTTGAAGAATGATTTTACTGTTGTCATTTTTTTGTGTTTTTAAAAGTTATTAATATTTAAGATATATATATGCCCAATGGGCTTGTGGATGCTTATGTTGTAATATTTAACCAGGCACTCAATGTCACGGACTTCCATCCTTCGAAGTCAAACCTGACGGTTACAGCTGGTAAATTTCCTCCCGGAAAATCTGTTGGAAAACCAACCTTTAACGCTGTTCTGCTCCATGATTTGACAGGCAGTACATAGTCTTTTCCATTGACGGTAGCCGTAACCTTTTGCAGTCCCAGAAATACAGTGTTGGACTGGGGAACAATCTCCCATTCATCTGTTTTCTTAAGATCTATGGAGGACTTGGGAAGATAGACATCCGGCTGTACATAAGTGATCGTCAGAGGCTCTGCGATAAGAGAGGTATGTCCCAGACTTTGTACCTCCACTTTGTACGTGCCATTGGTAATGTCGGCAGGAATCCTGTCTATATATTCTGTACCGTTAAAGCGCAGAAGATAGAGGTCGTTTCCACTAGTCATTATAGAAGCACTGTTAACTCCCATACTATAGCGTTTCTGATTTTCCTGATTGATCAGGGTAACCTTAACAAGTTTGGCATTGCTGTGTGCAAAATTACCCAGGATAGCGGGCATAGCTTTTCCCGGAGATTGACTAAGAGCAAGCGGAGTCTGCCAGGATACAGCCAGCGAAGGTGTACTTTGAAGAACTATATGTAAAGTATATGTTCTGGAGATTCCATTCGCAGCGGTGACCGTATAGGTTGTGCCTGTAGCTTCTACCTGAATGGGAAGAATTTCTTCTTTTAATTTGGCTCCGTTAGAGAGTTTAATCTCCGGATCTATTACGGAAAGACCGTAATAGAAGGGAAGATATACCGTAATTGTATTTTTCTGATTGTCAATAGCACCGTAGATAACCTGATCGTCTGTAAGGTTGATCACTTTATATTCCAGCATTTTATCTTCCGGCAACGGCGTTAGTTCTTCTGTCTTGGTGCACGAGCTGAAGGTCACCGCCAGGCAAAACAATGCGCATAGCAATGTATATACTTTATTCATGTTTTTGATTCGTATTTGTGTATTAAACATCTGGATTCGGATAAGACTAGGGTTATTATTTTTTGATTTCAAATGTTTTACTTCCTGCTTTTACCAATACATACTGGAAGGTAAAATAAGGTGTAGGGGAATCTTTATACCAATCTTTAGGGTCTAGCAGATCTTTGTAAATACTTTGTATCCTGACTTTTGCATAGTTCCCTTTCGCTGTCCGGACAATGATTGTGTGTCCTTCAATCGGATAGCATACATGGGCTTTACGCGGATCTGAACCTCCTTTGATCGTTCCTCCGAAATCATACAGATACCAGCCCAGACCTTCTCCAAAAGCACCGGAGTCATCCGTACCGTAAGATTTTTCGCCTGTACGGAAAAGATTATCAGCCGGTACATCCGTTACATCGTCAAACTTTTGTTTGACGATAAGAATTCCGCCTTTACCGGATCCACCTGTTAAGGGAGTGTTGCAATTCAGGAAACTTCGGTATATGTCATCAAATGAAAGGTCCCATCTGGCGGTCTGCTTGTAGTCCGGGTTGATTCCTTGTTTACTTTCCAGGCTAAAATATATAGGAGATTGTTTAGTCGTTGGTTCACTTCCCTGCGGTAAGGCTTCCCCGAAGTTTTTGACAGTAATGAGTGTGTTAAACATACTTTCTGCAGTAGGCGGTTCGGGTTCCGGATCAGGTTGTGGGGTATCACTCTTACTGCAGCCGATAAAGATAAAGCCTACCAGTATGGGTAGCAACACGGTCTTTTGGATCGTCATGATGCAAGAGTTGATGGTTGTACTTTTCATGTGTTAATAATAGTTATTATTTTTATTTAAATTAATTCTAAATAATGATGCTAAGATAAAGGTATTTTTAATAGATGATGCTATTAAAACCGCTATTTAGTGTATGAAATTCGGTTTCCTGTATAAGATTCGGATTTCAATTTCTTCTTTTTATTATCTGGTAGTCAGGTTTTTACTTCCGTCTTGCTGAACAAAATAGCGAAATGTATAATAAGGAGCCGGCCAGTTCAGATTAGTGACTGCCGGAGGATTACCTTTATATGCATTAATGAGCTGCAGCTTGGCATATCTTCCATCGGGCAGACGTAAAATATAGGTACGATTGGGCAAAGCCTGCATAATATGAGTATCCAGACTATAGCGAAACCAACCGTAAGACCCCTGTGAAGAAGCCCATCCGATCTTGTTGACTTCACTTTTGCTGAAGGTTGCATCGTCGGGAGCGACAGTTACATTCTCATATGCCTGATCAACCAGGACTACAGCTGTATTGGATGCCTGTCCTCCGAATCCCGGATTGTACTCGTAATTGGCATTGTTGACATATATTTCTGAATTGTACGGACCTGTAAAAGCGAGATCCCAGTCTTTGGATTTGAGCCATTGCAGAGAATCTGCCTTTGTTTTGATCCAGATCTGGCGTTTGTCGCGAAACCTGAAAAGGAAGGTGTAGAAGTCTCTTTTCTCCTTTCCATCCACATTGCCGGCCATGGATGCCTCCGTATCTCCAGGCAGATCATATACGACCGTACTTTTGCCATCTTCCAATGATGGACGGGGATCATCTTCATTCTTGCTGCATGAAGTGCTCAGGATGAAGAGCAAACTTAACAGTCCAAAGCCTATTTTTCTGAACCAATGTAGAGGGTACAATTCATTCATAATAAGATTTTTATCTTCCATGTGTATTTTGGGGTTTAGTATATTCAGATATTTCATCATAATTTGTATTATAGCTGTGTATGATTTGTTTTATTCTTTAAACCATCGATAACCGACACCTCCGAGGATTACTCTTCCGGGTTGCCCCGGCATATACTGATGGGTAAAGTTTAATATATTGTCGCCTATGACCCGTAGCGATAGCCGGTCGTTCCATAGTTTTTTCTCTATGGTGATATTGAGCAGCACATGTTCCGGTACAAAAGCATCAAATTTGTCAATAAACTGGTTGCCATTTATTTCCTGGAAGGGATATTTGCCACGGATATTGGTTCTTACATTGAAACTCAGGTCCAGCGGTCTGTACACATATAATGCTTTGAGATTGAACATATGGCGTGATCGGTCTTCGATTCCCCAGTAACTTTTGGTTGTAACCGGCGTAGATTCTCCGGTCACAGGATTGTTGATGGTCTGATTGAACGGCCACCTTCCTGAGCGGATGCTGTCCAATACACTCAGATCTTTGGCGATGAGGTATTGATAACCTGCAGAAAGTTCCAGATCAGACAGCAATTGTGTTGTCAGCGTCAGTTCTAAGCCTTTATTAACAGCTTTGGGCAGATTGCGGTATGTGTATATCTGCCCAATGGTGGTTCCTGAACCTACCAGCACATTGTTTATCTGATTGTCGATACGATGATAGAACACCGACATTTCTGCTTTGAAACGCTTCTGAGGTTGCCACACTATACCCGTGTTGAACGATATACTTTTCTCTGCCTGCAGATTGTTGGCAGTTTTATTGACTACATAGCTGTTTTTGTAGCTCAATTCACCCGCATTTTCCATTGCCTGCAAGGTTTCTTTGAGTACATCTGTTCCTAATACCAGGTAGTTGGCTGCCGGATTAAAGAATGCCTGATATCTCATTTTGTAATCCGGAGATTTGAAACCTGCACCGATTCCGGCTTTCCATAACAGCGTGGTTGACAGGCTGTATTGCAAACCAAAACTCGGACTTGCTTTTCCGCCGTATACATTTGTGCGATCATAGCGTACACCGGCCAGTGTATTGAGTCTGTCCGATGTTTTCCATTCGGCCTGTACGTATCCGAATGCGGTGTTGAGTGATCGCTCAACACTCAATTCTTTGTTGTCCATAAGTTCGAGGCTTCCGCCTAATCCTCCTGTCAGTTTGACGGATGATACCGGGGAGTAAGCAAATTGTTGCTCAACCCGGTGTACCTGCTGTCCGAACTTTTGTGCACTTATCAATGCACTTTGTTTTACCCACTCGGCATCCATCTGTGTTTCATACCGGGTATAGTAATATCTGGTCATACTGCGCAATCCGTTTTCAAACTGATGATCATAACTGGCGGCTAGGTTGAGATCCCGGTCTGTCTGATTGTCTTTATTCACCAGATCATCTGACCAGTCGTTGATCATCGTTGAATGCCGTTCGGCATATCGTGCCGTGAATCCTACTGTCCCTTTTTTGGTAAGCCGGTAGCGCGTACGTCCCTGAAAACTATAATTGGAATAGGGTGGCAGCGTCGTCCCATCCTTCATATAGGAGTTGCTGTTATAGCCATCTGTCCGATAATAGTTGCCCGATACCACTACAGATCCTCTTTGGGAAGCAAATGGTGCTTCAGCTTCAAGAGTAGCATCTACGATATTGAGGCTTCCGTAAAGAATGGATGCATTGGCCTGAGGAGCTAATGCTCCGTGTCGTGTAATGATATTAATTGCTCCGCCAAGAGCATCACTTCCATACAGACAGGAAGAAGCTCCCTTAATGATTTCTATACGTTCAATATTAGTTACAGATATTCTGGAAAGATCGAAATTTCCGTTATTGCGACCCAGCATAGGTTGCCCATCGATCAGCACCATTACATAATTGCTGCTGAATCCCTGCATTTGTACGCCTACGGCACGGGATCCGCCTGATATATCATTTACGACTGCCACCCCGGTCTGTTCCTTCATGACCTCATCCAGCCGTCGGCTCCCCATCAGTTCAATTTGCCTGCGTGTGATCACTGTCACCGGCATGGCTGCCTGTTCCGCCCGGAGCAGATTATCTACGCTGGGTATGCGTTGTTCGATTGCCACTTCACTTAAACTGGTTTCATCGGTTTCAACGATGAGTTTTAGTTGCTGCAGACTCCTTCTCTCCAGATCAAGTTCCTTTTCTAAAGCCTTATAGCCTACACAGGATATCCGGATTTTGTAGGTTCCTTCATATAATTCCGTAAAACTGAATCGTCCTTTTTCATCTGTCATTACTACTTTATTATCCGGCAGCAGTGTTACAGTTGCATTAGGGATAAGCTGTCCGTCTGCATCTGCTATATAGCCGTTGATATGAAGCTTTTGCTGGCTGTAGACAAGCTGATGCATGACCGTAAAAAAAAGTATACAGATGATGTTTTTGATATAAAAAACAATTTGATTCACTATTTTTATTTTTAATCAATCTAAATAATATTGCAAAACAAGTCATTGTCATCGAGAAAACTTGTATGAAATCTGCTAAATATTATATGTAAAGTGATATTTATTTGAGTGTAAACTATTGTTTTGTTGATTGTAATTTGCATTAAATCAATTTGTTAGTGTTTGTGGTGTGAGAAAAAGAGAAGATGTTTATAAAATGTAAAATTTTTATTTAGACTAATTATTGATTGTTTTGTAAAGTAAACAGATATTGTAATCGGAAACGAATGACTTCTATACATAAATTACTGAGTTGCCTTCTTCTTTTGAGCTGTATATCCGTATCTGTATACGGGCTGCCGAAACGTATCATTACATTAAGCAGTGCGCTGACAGAGACGGTATATGCTTTAGGATATGGTGGCGCTATCGTAGCCACAGATGTGACAAGTGTATCTCCGGCTGCAGCAGTTACATTACCAAAGGTGAGTAAGAACCGTTCTGTAAGTGCTGAAGTACTGATCGCTTATCAACCGGATCTGATTTTGGCACCTGAAGGTGATGTAAGTGCAGGAATCATACGGCAGTTAAAATCTGCCGGTATCCGTTTCGTAACGATCAAACAGATTTATTCTGCAAAAGGTGCAATGAGCTATATCCAGGCTGTCGCCCAGGCTTTAGGTGATGGTAATAAAGGTAAGACATTGGCCAGCAAGTTTAGTCAAGATATGGCTGAAGTACAGGCAGCAGCTCAGAAGAATCTGAAGGGACGTAAGCCCAAAGTATTGTTTGTCTATGCAAGAGGTACCGGTACGATGAGTGTAGCGGGCAAAGGCAGCAGTCTCGATGCTATTATCGAATTGTCCGGCGCACGGAATGCGGTTCAGGAATTTGCAGATTTCAAACCTTACACGACTGAATCACTGGTGAAAGCGAATCCGGACATTATTTTGATGTTTGATTTTGGGGTAAGCAGTCTGGGAGGGAAGGATGCGGTGCTGAAAATGCCGGGAATGCGGGTGACAGAAGCCGGAAAAAATAAAAGAATAATCCAGATGAATGGTCCTTTACTGATCAATTTCAGTACACGGTTACCTGAAGCTGTAGCACAGTTGAATAAAGCTATTGTAGCTTCTTTGTAAAATACCGATGAAAGAAAAAATTATTATTATCAGCCTTCTTATTATTCTGCCTGTCACTATGATTGTCGCTATGGGAATGGGTGCATTTTACATTCCTGTACGGGATGTGCTGGTCTTGCTGGGACAGAAGATAGGGCTGGCTTCTTCCGTTGCAGTAGATGATATATACAGTGATGTGTTGTTTATAGTGCGCCTGCCGCGTGTTTTAATGGGTGTGTTGGTAGGTGCAGCACTTGGGATCTCGGGAGCTGCTATTCAAGGTATCTTCCGTAACCCTCTTGCGGAGCCCGGACTGATTGGTATTTCGGCAGGGGCGTCTTTATTTGCGGTACTGATTATCGCATTTGAAACCGTATTGTTTGTAGGTCTGAGCGAGTTAATCGGCTATTATCTGCTGGCTTTCGGAGCTTTTGCAGGAGCAGGCATTACGTCTTTACTGGTCTATCAGTTATCCAGGAAAAAAGGAAGACCCCGGGTCACCACGATGTTGCTGGCTGGAATTGCCATCAATGCATTTGCAGGTGCGTTGACAGGTCTTATTACGTATATGGCAGATGAACAGCAACTGCGTACCATCACTTTCTGGATGTTAGGCAGTCTGGGAGGTGCTACCTGGGAAAATGTGGCGGCCATTACTCCGTTTATACTGATCCCATTGCTGATATTACCTTTTTTCAGTAAAGCATTGAATGCCTTTGCATTGGGCGAATCACAGGCTGATCTGCTGGGAATGCGTACCGACCGGGTCAAGAGGTGGGTGGTGCTCTTATCTACTATGGCGGTAGGAGCATCAGTGTCTGTATCCGGGATTATTGGCTTTGTAGGATTATTAGTCCCCCACACTGTACGTCTGATGGGAGGTGTAGAGCATAAATATGTCCTGGTAAGTTCAGCGTTATTTGGCGCATTGATACTGACGGTGGCGGACATTTTAGCAAGGGTACTGGCAGCTCCTGTTGAGCTGCCGATAGGGGTCATCACCGCGTTATTGGGAACTCCGGTTTTCCTTTACATTTTATTGACTGAAGAATAGCGAATTAAAAGTATAGAGCATGTTGCGTGTCGAAAAACTTACTTATGAAATAAAAGGTAGAAAACTGCTCAAAGACGTCTCCTTTCAATTGAGAGAAGGTGAAGTCTTAGCGTTGCTTGGCGCTAACGGGGCCGGCAAATCTACATTAATGCGTCTGCTTAGTGGTGATCTGGAAGCTACAGAGGGCAGTATACATCTGTATGGTAAGTCGTTGAGTAGTTACCATGTGACAGAACTGGCTAAACGAAGAGCGATGCTTTCTCAGCAAAATGCCATAAGTATGGCATTTAAAGTGAAAGATATTGTGATCATGGGAAGATACCCGCATTTTAAATCCAGTCCTGCTGCACATGATCTGGATATTGTAAATGAAGTCCTGAAGATTTGTGGAGTAGAACTGTTTGCGGACCGTTCTTACCTGAGTCTTTCCGGAGGGGAGCAGCAGCGTGTACAACTGGCCCGTGTACTGGCTCAGCTTTGGGATAATCCGGATAGTCTTTTACTATTGGACGAACCTGTTTCTGCGTTAGATCTGCGTTATCAGCAGCAGGTGCTGGCCATTGCAAAGGCTTTGTCAAGAAAGGGATTTATGGTAGTGGTGGTACTTCACGATGTGAATCTGGCCAGTATATATGCCGATCGAATTATTATGCTCAAAAACGGTAGAAAATGGTTTGATGGTACAGCAATAGAAGTACTGGATAAGCAAAGTTTGTATACAGTATTTTCGGTAGAAGCAGATGTACACATACATCCCAAAACCCTGAAACCGTTGATAAGAATGGAAGAAATCGAAATGGATGCTGCTCATTTCAATAGTAAACTGCCGGCGAGCAAGACGGAAGAAGATTTGAGAGAACGTTATTTGCAGCTTCATGACCTGCATCCCAATGCTTCTCTATCAGTGCTGGCTAAACAACTCGAAATTTCTGAAATCGATTTGCTCTTTATTGCATACCCCAATCAGGTAGCTGTTCTAAACAAAGATTATGCAGGATTACTCAAAGGTTTGGTCGGATTGGGTATTATCAATTCATCCGTAGGAACCGGGATTGTACAGATGGACATTCGTTGTATACTGGAGGAACCGGAGCTGGAGGAAGGATATTTTATATTTCGGGATAATACGTCTGAGATACAGATCGAACTGGCAAAATGCAAAACGGTTCTTGCTGTAGCTCATCAATGGGAGAAAAGCCTCAGGTTTTATGATGAAAACGATAATTTAGTCTTTATGGTGACATTGGGAGATGGTTCGGACTTTCAGCATGCATTTATGCACTTGCTGGGTTCGTATAAAGCTGCCGAACAGACACTCACAGCTGCAGAGAAATCGTGTCAACGACTGTTGAATAAACAGGAGACCGTTTCGTATGATCGTATCACTAAAAAGGATTTCACTTTCTTCAAAAGGATACTGGCCAGATGTGCCGCAGAACAGTTACCGGTTTCATTTTTCATCCGCAATAACGGCTGTCGTCAACAGTACAGCGGCTGTATTCAAAATCTGGTAGATCAGGGCGGACGATATATGATACTGGATAAAAAACTTGTTCTCACCATAGACAACATACAGTCATCTCATATATGGCTAAGTAAAGTAGCAGATGATGCGGAACTGATTTCCATCGACATATGTGACAGCCATCAGCATATTATGATTTCCGTGCAGGTAGATAAAAGTGTAATTCCGGCAGATAATTCGCCGGAATGGTCTTCTATATTAAATACTTGAGTAAAAACCGATACCAATCTATAAAACAATTCCTTATGAGCAATCTATCATCTTCCACTCCGGTAAAAGTACAGCAAATGTTGGAATCCTATTATGCAGAACAGCAGCTACAACACTCGAAGAAAAGACAGTATATTTTGGAAAATATCTTGTTGCATCGTGACTGGATTGATGCTGTAGATCTGTGGATCAGCCTGCAACGTCATGTCAGTATCAGCTGTATATACCAGACCTTAAAATTATTAGTAAAAGCGGGTATTGTAGAGCAACGCACAGGAGAAGACCGTAAGACACATTACCGGCCTTTGTTACAGATGAGCAGACAGGCATAAACCTGAAATTTTTTATTTGACATTCTATTTAGAAAGATTTTAAATAACTAACGTTTCCTGAAAAAATCCTGTATCTTTAGCCCTAACGTAATCCTGTTTCATCTGTATGTTGATCAAAAGTAAAATAGAAGAATTAGATGAATGGCTTTTTATAGAAGAAATTCCTGATCTGTATATTCCGGATAAACCGTTGGTCGAGAAGCGGGTAGAAATCAAACGGGATCCGATTACGATGACCAATTTTCAGTTATCCACGAGCGGCCTCTTTATTTTACACACCAATATGCGATTTGATCAGCCGGTGCATATTTATACGGAAGTAGAAGGAGAGGTGATTACCAGTCAGTTTATTTTCTACAAATCTATCGACAGTAAGTCCCAGTACGGTATGAGCAGACACAATATCCGTTATATCCCTACCGTCAAGTCCAGTCATGAGGTCAAGACAGGAGTGGATTACAGTTACTTTATTGCGGTAATATCTAAAGAATATTATCTCAATCTGATAAAACGGGATTCGTTACTTCACAGAGATTTTGTCAAGAATATAGAAAAGGGACATTATACTTCTTTTGCGGAGGAAGATCTGATGGCTACTTATGAGATGCAGCATACTATTGATGAACTTCTCACATCCAAAAAGACGGGAGAAATCCGGAGACTGCATACCGAATCCCGGATTGTGGAATTGCTGATGTATCAGTTTGAACAATACAACGAGCAGGGAACGCCGAATAATGAGCTCTTTAATGAAGATGATATATATCGTCTGGAAATGGCTCGCCAGATACTGGAACAACGTATTGCAAATCCACCGACACAAAAGGAGCTGGCTTCTGAAGTGATGATGAGTGAAAGTAAGCTGCGTAAGGATTTTAAAGAATATTTTTCGGTCACCATACACGACTATCTCACACGTGTACGTATGGAAAAAGCGAGAATTTTACTGCTCGCTAAACAAATGACCGTATATGAAGTTGCGCTGCTTACAGGATTTGGGCATCAGAATAACTTCAGCAGTGCATTTAAAAAGTACTACGGGATATCTCCCGGTGAGTTAAAAACATAAATATACACTGTAATCTATAGTATGCTTATTACCGATATAAAAACAAAGTCCCCAAAATATTTTGGGGACTTTGCTATATAATAGATGCCTTATTCAGCAGTCCATCCGCCTCCTAATGCTCTGTAAAGATCTACTATAGCTGCCAGTTCAGCTTTTTTGAGCTGAGCAAGTTCCAGTTCACTCTGTAATACGTTACTTTGAGCAGTAATGACTTCCAGGTAGGTTGCCATACCCGTTTCAAACAGAAGATCAGCATGTCCGATGGCATTTCTTAATCTGTTGGTTCGGTCAGAAGCAATTACTTCCTTTTCTTTGAGCTTACGTATGGAGATCATGGCATCTGATACTTCTCCTACAGCCGTAATAACAGATTGCTTAAATCTGATTACACTTTTTTCCTGTTCGACACGGGATACTTCATATTGTGTACGTAATTGTTTGCGTTGCAATATGGGCTGTGTAATACTGCCTGCCACTACTCCAAAAAGAGAAGCCGGCAGATTAAACCAATTGCTGGATTTGAATGCATTGACTCCGGCATCTGCACTGATCACCAGTGAGGGATACATACTTGCTTTTGCTGTTTGCTGATTAGCCTGAGCTGCTGCTATCGCTAACTCTGCACTTTTTACATCAGGTCTGCGGCTCAACATAGCAGCAGGAATACCAACCTGCAGATGTTCAGGGAGTGTAATGGTATTCAATGTTGCTGTAGTTGTAATAGCGTGTGGCAACTGACCACTAAGTACGCTGATGGCATTTTCCTGAATCTGTACCTGCTGTTCAAAATCCGGAATAAGAGCTGCAGCAGCCAGACGCTGCGCCGCTACCTGTTCTACAGCTAATGAACTGATATCACCGACTTCATACTGATATTGAACAATACGTAAAGTACTATCACTCAGACGGAGATTTTTTTTCGCAATATCCTGCAACTGATAGAGCATTAACAATTGATAATATCCCTGTGCAACCTGAGAAACCAGCTGTGTCTGCACTACTTTACGGGCTTCTTCAGTTTGAAGGTAGGAGGCCAGTGCTGCGGCTTTTTGATTTTTGATCTTGCCCCAGATATCAGCCTCCCATGACAGGGAGAGGGCAGCTGTATAATCTTCCACATGATTCGCACCCAGAAACTGATTAAGGCTAAGCCCATTCATACTGTTGTTGGACGGATTTGTACTGGTTGCATTGACTCGCAATTGAAGATTCGGCAGATTTGCTGCTTTAGCCTGACTTAACAACAGGCGGGAAGCTTCAATGTTTTTTACTGCAAGTTGCATATCCATATTCTGCCGGATGGCCGAATCTATTAATTGTTGCAGCATGGCATCTTTGAAAAATTCCCGCCAGGGAATGGAACCGATGGTATTTGTATCTGTCTTGAGCGCATCGCTATCCCGATAATTATCGGGAAGGGTGACCGGTACATGCGTAGCTAACCGCTCTGTCTTACATCCAGACAGGATGAGTGTAATCAGAAAGATAGTGACGCTATAGAATTTTATGTTCATATAAGTGATATATAATAGTTGGGCAGTTAAGATTGAGAAGGATCGGCTATCTGTAGCTCATGTCCTGTCACAGCTGTAACTGCTGATCCGTTTTTCTTTTTAAAGTTTGGCTTTGATACTTTTTCCTGCAGGCTCTGAAAAATAATAAACAATACAGGTATGATAAATAGACCAAGCACTACTCCGGAAAACATACCTCCTGCAGCAGCAATACTGATGGAATGATTTCCCTGTGCGGAAGGTCCTGTAGCACCCATCATCGGAATCATACCTACAATAAAGGCTAATGAAGTCATGATAATAGGACGAAGACGGAGTTTCGCTGCTTCAAATGCAGATGCTGCGATAGAAAGACCTGTCCTACGCCTTTGAATGGCAAATTCTACAATCAGAATGGCATTCTTGGCCAGAAGTCCGATCAGCATGACAAGAGCAACCTGTACATAGATATTATTTGAAATACCAGTCATGCCGATAGCTGCGAATACGCCAAATATTCCGGTAGGAATAGAAAGGATTACTGCCAAAGGAATAATATAGCTTTCGTATTGAGCGGCCAGCAGAAAATATACGAAGACCAGACACAGAATAAAGATCACTGTAGACTGACCTCCGGAGGTGATCTCTTCTTTAGTCATACCCGAGAATTCATAGGTAAATCCTGACGGCAGCTGCTGAGCGGCGACTTCTTCAACGGCACGGATAGCATCTCCTGAACTGAAGCCCGGATTTGGAATCGCATTGATACCGATAGAATTAAACAGATTGTAACGGGAAGCTGTCTCCGGTCCGTATACACGGTTGAGCCTTACGAGGGTATTGATCGGAACCATCTCTCCAAATTTATTCTTCACATAAATACCGTCCATAGCCGAAGGCTCAGAACGTTCTGTCTTATCAGCTTGGAGCATGACACGGTAATACTTTCCAAATCTGTTGAAATCTGATGCCTGTGCACTACCAAAGTACGACTGCATCGTCTGCAGAATATCTCTTGTACTTACGCTTAGCTGTTCAGCCTTCACATCATCGACTTCCAGTTCGTACTGCGGATAGTCTGCTCTGAATGTGGTAAATGCCATCATTACCTCCGGACGTTGCATCAGTTCTCCGATAAATTTCTGACCTACAGTACTGAATTTACCAAGATCACCTCCTGTACGATCCTGCAATACCATATCCAGACCGTCTACATTACTGAATCCGGGAACAGTAGGAAAAGTGAACACAAAGAAATTTGCACCTTTAATTCCGGCCAGTTTTTGATTGACATCACCCATGATGGCATTGATATCTTTGATATCTCCGCGTTGATCATGCGGTTTGAGCAGAATAAAGGCAACCCCGGCCGAAGGACTTGTCGATTGCGTCAGGATATTAAATCCGGAAAGCACATTGAGGGTCTGTGTAAAAGGCGCATGTTGAAGTTGTTTTTCAGCTTCTCTTAAAGCCTGATTCGTGCGGTCTAATGAAGCTCCGGCAGGCATAGAAAGAGATATGGCAATAAAGCCCTGGTCTTCTGAAGGAATAAATCCGGTAGGCGTTTTGCGTACCATCTGTACAGTCAGCAGGACTACAATGGCTAATCCTGCAAGACCTACCCATTTGTATTTGACCAGAAAGCGGAGACTCCCCACATAGTTTTTTGTCAACCGATCAAAACCTACGTTGAAACCGGCAAAGAATTTCTCTTTAAAGGATACTTTGGGAGCCGGATGTTCGGAGTGCTGCGGTGCTTTAAGAAATAATGCACATAATGCAGGACTCAGTGTCAGCGCATTGATCGCTGAAATAACAATAGCGATGGCCAGTGTAAAAGCAAATTGTCTGTAAAATACACCTGTAGATCCTTCCATAAAACCGATAGGCAGGAATACGGCAGACATGACCAGCGTAATAGAAATAATCGCACCCGTGATCTCACTCATGGCCGAAGTAGTAGCCAGTTTTGGCGGAAGGTGGGTATGTTCCATCTTTGCATGTACCGCTTCCACCACGACAATAGCATCATCCACTACTATACCGATAGCAAGTATCAATGCAAACAGAGTCAGCAAATTGATCGAGAAACCGAAGAGCTGCATAAAGAAGAATGTCCCGATAATCGCTACCGGTACGGCAATAGCCGGAATAAGGGTAGACCGGAAATCCTGAAGAAAAAGGAATACGACCAGAAAAACCAGTAAAAATGCCTCTATAAGGGTATGCTGCACCTGACTGATGGATTGATCCAGCGCATCTTTAGTGTTGTAAAGTACTAAGTATTTTACACCTTTCGGAAAGTCTTTTTCAGCCTTTTCCATTAATTGCTGTATAGCGATCTGGATCTCATTGGCATTAGAACCTGCCAGTTGCATAATTCCGATATTGATACCCGATTTTTCATTAATACGGGTATTACTACCGTACGTATATGCTCCTAACTCTACACGGGCTACATCTTTGAGCCGCAGAATGGAGCCATCTGCATTGGAACGGATAATAATATTTTCATAATCCGCAGGTTGGTTTAATTTACCCTTGTATTTGATGACAAATTCAAATGATTCCCGGCTGCTTTCCCCAAATTTACCGGGAGCAGCTTCTACGTTCTTGTCCTGTATGGCAGCCATGACTTCCGAAGGTGTGAGTTTATAACTGGCCATTTGTTTCGGATCCAGCCATACACGCATAGAATAATCTTTACTGCCACCGAAGATCAAAGCCTGTCCCACACCGGATATACGCTTTAATTCGGGAATAATATTGATCTGGGCATAGTTATTCAGAAAGGTCTGATCATATCGGCTCTCATCTTCTGTATAAAGATCGAGCACCATAATCAGACTGTTCTGTTGCTTAGCTGTAGTAATACCGGCTTGTATAACTTCACTAGGTAACTGGCTGGTGGCCTGTGCCACGCGGTTCTGCACATTCACAGCTGCCTGGTCAGGATCCGTTCCTAACTTAAAGTAAACGGTGATCATCAGTGAACCATCATTACTTGCCGTGGAGCTCATATAGCTCATGTTTTCCACCCCGTTGATGGATTCTTCAAGAGAAGGCGCTACAGCACGAAGTACAGTCTCAGCATTAGCACCCGGATAGAGCGCCATAACCTGTACAGCCGGAGGAGCAATATCCGGAAACTGTTGAAGCGGTAAGCGAAGCATTCCCATTACGCCGAGGATTACGAGCAGGATGGAGATTACCGTCGCCAGTACAGGTCTTTCTATAAATTTTTTAAGCATAGTCTTTTGTGTATTTCAAAATATTATTTGTTGTCATCAACTTTTTCGGTCTGTGGAGCAATGACCTGTCCTTCCTGTAGCATGTCTATTCCTTTGACTACAATACGGTCACCCTCTTTCAATCCATCTTTTACCAGATAATTAGTGCCGGTTTTGCCCAGTACCTGAATAGGTTGTTGCATTACTTTGTTATCCTTGCCAACCGTATATACAAAGATCTTATCCTGAATTTCAAGGGTAGCTGCAGCAGGAACCAATAAAGCCTGATCGATTGATTTACTCAATCTGATACGACCTGTATTCCCACTTCTCAACAATCCGTCCGGATTAGGGAAAGTCGCACGGAGGGTAATCGAACCTGTATTTTTATCGAATTGACCGTCTACCATATCTATTTTTCCGGTATGTTCGTAATTTTGCTGATCAGAAAGTACCAGAGTGACAGGGGGGAGGTTCTTTATTTTCTCTTCTATGGATTTTCCTTTTGCATTATTCTTGAACTGAACAAAATCATTTTCACTAAGAGAAAAGTATACATGCAGATCTCTTATATCTGACAATCCTGTTAAAGCCTGTGCATCCATAGGCGTAATCAGGCTTCCCTGTTTCTTTTGAAGTCGTCCGATATATCCGTCTGAAGATGCGCGGATAAGTGTGTAACCCACGTTTATTTTGGCTGCTTCTATAGCGGATTTAGCTTGTTGTACACTCGCTTTTGCTGCGTTGCGTGCACTGACAGCAGTTTGCAGCTGAAAGTCTGTCAATACTTTGTTGTTAACCAGACGGTTCTTTTTCTCCACTTCCAGCTCCGCATTTTCCAGAGAAGCCTGAGCAACCTGAAGATTAGCTTTTGCCTGATTCAGCTGCTCCTGATAAGGTCGGTCATTGATCTTAAACAGCAATTGACCTTTTGTTACTTTTTGTCCCTCATCCACATAGATATGATCCAGTATACCTTCGATCTGAGGACGTATTTCGACATTGGCCAACGCCTCTATAGATGCCGGATATTCCTGATAGGTAGTTTCATCTGCCATCTGGATAGTCATGACAGGTAAGGCGGCAGGAGGAGGAGTTGCATCTGCTGGTTTACTCGTTCCGGTAGAGCAACTATACAGGAGTGCTCCTGAAAGATAAAAAGCTATTTTAACACTATTAAAAGGTTTAACACTGTTAAATGATAGGCGATAGATCTCTAAAAGATTAGTAAATAGTGATTTTTTCATTATTAAATTAAGATTGTATGATGGGTGCTAAATTATGTTCTTTTAGTTCTGTTTAACATAATTAAATATGCTAACGCTGTTAATTAAATTGTAAAAATAAACTGCCAGTAAGTGACAGAATGGATGCAATGATATTAATTAAATCAATCAAATATTTAACACTGTTAAATTACCTAACAACGTTTTAGTTGCCTGCAAAAAAAATTAATCTTTCAGCGAACGGGTAATACCATAAATAGCATCCCGTAATACTTGTTGATTTGTGGTATCCCCATTTCCCTGATTTACCAGATTAATGGATATAAGTCCGTGAATAACGGACCAGAAAGTAAAATACTTCCGGCATATCAATTCTTCTGAAGGTTGCTGATCTTTCATGATTTCGCGGATGACATCACTTATCAATTTTCCATGTGATTCTACACAAAGGAAAGACTTTTCAAATCCGCAGCACTGGGTACCTACACCAAACATAAGCTGGTACAATTCCTTCTCTTCGAAAGCAAAGTTCCAATACGTAAACCACATTGCTTCTAACTGTTTCTCCAGTTCTGATTCCTGTAATTTCGCCTCTTTAACGCGTACGGACAGCATGATATATCCCTGATTGGCCAATTCAATAAGTATGGCTTCTTTATTTGCAAAATATTCATAGATCATGGGAGCAGTATATTCAATGATATCCGCTATCTTACGCATACTCAATGCATGCCAGCCCTCTTCCTTCACAATCTGAAGAGAGGCATCCAGAATCTTACTTCTGTTTTCATCTTTGAGGCGTTGAATACGTTCTTTGCTACCCATTTTTAACTATATCAAGTTATTTAACATCGTTAAATGAATTGCAAACATCGAAAAAAAAATCATACAAAATGACATGATATTGTCATTAAGTAAATGATCAAAACCGGGATTTGAAAGTAAATCCATGTCAAAATATGGGTTCTGAGGGCTTGCACACTAATTTTAGAGAGGAAATCCATATGATTCATTCTAAAAAAATATTAAATTTCCAGATCCTGCTGCAGTCTTATATCATCAGATGCTGAACCTACACGGATCTTAAAACTGCTGCCCGGTTCCAATACTTTTTTCATCTGTGTATTGATAACAGAAAAATCCCCGGCTGTCAGGACAAAGGAAACCGTTTTGGATTCTCCGGTTTTAAGATGTATACGTTCAAAATGTTTGAGTTGCTGTACAGGCTGGGATACCGATGCATATTGATTACGGATGTACAATTGAGGCACTTCATCACCATCATATTTTCCGGTATTTGTCAATGTAAATGACACGTGGTAATCGGTATTTTCTTTTTGTATTTTCAGATCTTTATATTCAAAATCAGAATAGCTTTTGCCATATCCGAATGCATAAAGAGGGGTTGCTGCTTCTTCTACATAACGATGATCCAACGAACTTTTTCGATTGTAATGAACCGGTATTTGCCCCACACTTCTCGGAACGGAGAGCGGCATTTTTCCTGCAGGATTATAATCTCCGAAAAGCACATCGGCAATAGCATGACCACCTTCCTGTCCGGGATACCAGGCACACAAAAGAGCATCAGCCTGTGTAGCAGCCCAATTCATATTCAGGGGACGGCCCTGTATGTAGATGACAACAAGCGGTTTACCTGTCTGCTTTAGCGCTTTTAACAATTCCATTTGTCTGCCCAGAAGGTCCAGCGTAGAACGGTCAAATCCTTCGCCGCTTTCCATATCACTTACACTTTTATCGGAAGCTACAGCTGCACCTGTGGAGATATATTCAGTCTTAAAATCACGGGCACTGGAACCGCCTACAACAGCCACAATGATATCTGATTGCCGGGCAGCAGTCACTGCAGCCGGGATATCACTGTTAGTCGTATCACGTATAGCACAGCCTTTCACATACGATACCTGTGCCTTGGGAAGACGTGCAGATATAGCCTGACGGACAGTAGTTACAGCTCCGTCTGGTTGCGGAGCAGTATAATCACCCAGCATATTGTATACATTGTCAGCATTCGGGCCTACGATAGCGATTTTAACATCTTTGCGTAGCGGAAGAATATTATTTTTATTCTCCAGCAATACGATCGATTCTCGGGCAACCTGTCTTGATAAGGCAATATTAGATTCGGTTTTAACTTCTTTTTTTGCTGTTTTGACATCTACAAATGGTTTTTCAAAAAGGCCCATTTCAAATTTTAATGCCAGTATTCTGCTGACCGCCTGATCAATGCTGTTTTCCTGCACTTCCCCCTGTTTCACGGCCTCGATCAGTCTTACATAAGCATTGCCGCCGAGGTCTGCATCAAGACCGGCTTCTATAGCTAATATAGCAGCCTGCTTGTGATCTTTAGCAACACGGTGACTTCCTTTTATACCTTCGATACTGCCCAGATCAGAAACCGTAAATCCGTTAAAACTCCATTCTTTACGGAGTATGTCCGTCAGTAAAAATTTGTTTGAAGAGCAGGGGATTCCATCTACTGAATTGTAGGCAGCCATTACAGATTTGGCTCCTGCAGCTACAGCTGACTGAAAAGGTGGAAGAAAATATTCCCGGAGTTCACGTTCGCCTACACTGGCTGCACTACCGTTATGTCCGCCTTC
Organism: Sphingobacterium spiritivorum ATCC 33861; assembly: GCF_000143765.1. GTDB lineage: Bacteria > Bacteroidota > Bacteroidia > Sphingobacteriales > Sphingobacteriaceae > Sphingobacterium > Sphingobacterium spiritivorum. The sequence continues at coordinate 1,604,459 of NZ_GL379770.1, forward strand.
TGGAATACCATAAGCAACAAAATGCTTTAGTGTAGGGATAGTAGCAAACGGATCAGAAAGGTTACCTGATCCTAATCCTCTAACAATAGCTGCTGCCAGCGTACCGGTCAGTACTGGATCTTCGCCATAGCTTTCTTCCACGCGTGACCAGCGCGGATCACGGGAAAGATCTAATACAGGGCCATAACTGATATGAGCACCTTGTTGTCTTACTTCTTTCGCTACTGTAGCAGACATTTTTTGCAATAAGGCCGGATTCCAGGTAGAAGCCTGACCTATTCCTGTCGGAAATACAGTCGTACCAATGGCCATATGACCATGAGGAGCTTCTTCGGCAAGAAAGACAGGGATGCCGAGACGTGTATTTTCTATGACATATTTTTGCAGGGCATTCGCAGCTTCTGCAGACAACTGAGGATTCAGACCATTGGCAATTGTCTTTTGTGTCCAGGGATCAGCTCTCAAGGTTGCCCACAACATTCCGATATGTTTGTTAGCTACGATATCCTTGAATTTTTGTGATACGGTCACTGTATTTCCTTTTCGTTCATACATTTCCCAACCAAGCGGACAAAGCAACTGGCCTACTTTTTCTTCAAGGGTCATGCGCTGAATCAAATCCCGGGTTCTTATCTCAACGGATTGGGATGCGTCTTTGTAAACAGGTTTTTGGGCAGCTAATGGCAATGGAACGGATAGCAATAAAGTGTAGATGACTACAGATAATTTCCTCATGAATAAATGGTGATGTAAGTTTATTTTAATTTATTTGTAATAAGGTGCTTATGTTTTCTTTTCTTCAGTTTTTATTTATGTGACTTCTTTGTGGTACTGTAGGTGTCCAGACCGGCATCAAAGGCATCAAACAGTGCTTTTAGCTCTTGTGCTTTTTCCGGAAATTCACTAATGACATTCGTTCGTTCACTCGGGTCGTAGGAGATATTAAATAATTCTTTTGCGGCTTCGTAGGGTTTGCCGGAATTGTTATTCACACCTGCAGGCAGCTCTCTGTATTTCCAGCTTCCCTTTCTTACAGCTTCTACCTTACCGTGATTGACCAGATAAATAGGTCTGTGATCTGCTGTTATATTTTCAGATTTAGAAGTCAGCAAAGCTGCGATAGATTGGCCATCTAATGTTCGGGATGCCGGAACCGAAGCTCCCGTCCATTCCGCCAGTGTAGGCAGTATATCGACATTGCTGATCGCATTACGGAGCGTGAGTCCTTCAGGAGTATGGCCTTTCCAGTACGTTATAAAGGGCACACGTACACCTCCTTCGTAGGTTTGTGCTTTTGATGCGCGAAATACTCCGGCGGTACCAACATGCCAGTTTTTGGTTTTATGATCGCCGCTCATACGGACAGGATATTCAATCCAGGGCCCGTTATCACTGGAAAACATAAAAATCGTGTTGTCCGCAAGTCCCTGTTCCTCCAGACTGGCCCACATAATAGCGAGCTGTCTGTCCAGATCTTCCAGTACTGCACCTAACGGACCGGCAAAGTGCAGGTCTTTCATGCGCCCGGATTCAGCTGAAAAGGCGACTGGAAGATGCGGCATATTATGAGCATAATAAAGGAAAAAAGGTTCACCCTTCTTTTGCTGGCTAATATATTGTTTCACTTCTTCTGTATAAATCCGGCTAAGTGCAGAGTCTGCAGGCCGGGTAACAACAGGAGTCTGATTTCTGAATATTTTTATGGTTGTATCGGTTTTGACATACGGATCTCTGTAGTCATGACTGTAGAGCATACCATAGAAATAATCAAAGCCCTGCTTATTAGGCAGGTACTCTCCATGATCACCCAGATGCCATTTGCCGATCAAAGCAGTACGATAACCTTTTTCCTTTAACATTTCTGCAATAGTCACTTCCTGTGCCGGCAGGCCGTTTTTGGCACCCGGACCTATAGGATCAGGCAGATTATATCGGGAGGCATAGCGTCCCGTCAGCAGAGAGGCGCGGGAAGGGGTACAGGAAGGACTCGTTACCATATAATCTGTAGCACGTACTCCTTTAGCTGCCATTTTATCTAAAAAAGGAGTCGCTATACTCGGGTTTCCGTAACAGCCTAAGTCTGAATAGCCCAGATCATCTGTCAGAACAAAAATAATATTAGGTTTTTGTTGTGCATATCCAGCTATGGAAATCATGCACAGTAGGTATAAAAGTATAGGTTTGAGATTCATGCGCTAAAAATATAGAATAAATTATTAAAATCAGAAACAGACAGCTTAATGCCTCTTTTAGTAAACGCATAGCTGTGTTACAATGCTGAAGCTGTCAATTCTAATTCTTCATTGGCTTTTAGAGAAATAGTATAGGTATCCTGATCCTTTACAAGAGATTTGCCATTTTTTGTTTTTAAAGCTTCATCCGATCTTAAATGTAATACCCCTGTACGATTTGCTTTGATCTTTACGGATTTCAATAGGCCATGTTCCTTACTTGCGCTGATTACAAATCCTCCTTCGGTAAGGAGATTGGTAAAGGAAACATCAGTCCACGATTGCGGAACAGCCGGAAAGACTTCTATATATCTGGACTTGCTCTGAAGCAACAGCTCGTGTATGCCTTGTGCAAATGCGAAATTGCCTTCCAATGTAAAAGGTCTGTATGTGAATCCGGAATATTGTCCTCCCTTCTGATCTCCGTTGAGATGAAATGAATTTGTTGAACAAAAATTACCAGCAAATTTTTGAAGATTGCTCACAGCCTGATCTGCTTCTTTGGCCCGGGCATGAAGACATGCCATCCACGTAAATGAGTAACCAACCCATGCGCGTGTACCCAGTTTCTCGAGATGTCTCAACGATTTGAGGATGACCTTAGCATCCGGAGGATTGTTGATATCCAGTCTTCCCAGCGGATAAATGGCCATATATGGAGACATATGCCGGTGTGAATGTTCCATGCGTACACCGGGAGCCATTAACATACCGCTGTCATCTGTGGCATAATCGGGTAGCTGGGAAGCTATTTTCTTCCAGTCTGCCGTCTCCGTCTTACGCCCGGTGGCTGTGCTGACTTCTGCTGCTGCATCAAACAGAAAACGTGCTAATCCCAGATCAAAATTGGTCCAGTCTTTAAACCAGGCATTTATACTGTTATCATTGTATTCCGGGCTGGAACTTAAGGGTAAATATCGTTTCCCTTCCCGTAGTTCCGTTATATTTTTCAGATAAGTAGCTGCTGCAATAATATAGGGATAGGCTCTTTCTTTTAAGAAAACATCATCCATGCTGTATTTCCACTGCCAGTAAAAATGCTGAGCCGTCCACGCACTTACAGTAGGGGAAAGAGAATACTGTATCCATCCGCCCATAGGCAGACCATTTAAGGTAAGTACGCCGGGAATATTAAGGCCTTCCACTCCAAAATAATGTTTAGTATAATCCACATTGGCTTCCCGGATACGCCAAAGCCAGTCCGTGTATGTCGCAGCTTCAGCCAGCCGGTTGCCGGTATAAGCCGGCCAATAGCTGAGCTGTGTGTTCAGGTCATTGTGAAAATCACCTTTCCATGGTGGGAGACCTCCGTTATCTGCTGTCCATACAGCCTGTAAAGTGATGGCCGGTGCCCCTTTACGTGCCACTGCCCCCAACTTATACATGTCGAGATAATACTGTCGCTGGAGTAAGGTGTCAGGAAGAGACACCGATGACTTGTTCCAGTACCTATTCCACCAGCTAAGGTGGCTGTTTTGTAAGGCTTGTTCAGATTTTTTATTCATTTTTTCTGATACATCTGCCTTCCGGTTATTGCTTACAGTCCACATACCGATCAGTTTATCCTTTCCCGATCTTCTCCATTCCAGCTCTACTTCATAATAATTGTTATCATAAGTAGGCTGGTGAAGTAACTGGCGCTGTGCAGAATTCTTTAATATGCCCTGTTTATACCCCAGCCTTGCCAAATGCTGGCCTTCTACTACACTGACATTCGTGGTGCCGGTTCCTTTTGCCTCATACTGATGTGGCAGCAATCGGGGAATCAGCTTGTCTATCTGCTTTGCGCATATCTCAAAATAGCCGATTGGTTCAGTTGCATGTATATAGCATCTGAAAGTATTTCCGTTATCAAATATGATTGTATTTTCTGCACGCCGGATATCCAGGATGTTGCTAATTGCTTTACCCAATACGGAAAGATCAAAAGACAGCGCTGCAGCCGGAAGTTTGGTGGGGTAGGGCGACACATCATACGGAGCATCCCCCCATTGCTGCACCGCTTCGTAAGTCTTGTTGTTTACCTGCTCTTGCACCCATCTGAAATTATGCTGCTGCCATTCGAATGCTTTATGTTCATCCCAGAGATCCGCACGGTCAAGAGATAAGCGTAGTGTATTATCTTTTTGCCAGATCAAAGCTCCCAAAATACCATTTCCGAGAGGAATGGCTTCATCCCATCTTGTCGCAAGATGATCGGATTGCAGATTATACTCCTTCAGGTTTTGGGCTTGCAGATGCAGCACAACATAAACCATCAGGTACAACAGGACAGATTTCTTTATATTCATAATTGATAAGGGGTAGAATCCATAAAGTTAAAGGTTTGGAAGAGGAAGAATTGCACTTATTTTAACCATTTTAGCAACAAAATTGACATTTTTTGTTTCGTTTCCCTGAGTATTTAAAGGTGTTGGATTTTGTAATTGGCTAAATAAGTTGTAGATATGGTTAATTTTGGTTTATTAAGGTTGAGATCTATCTCTTATCTTTATAGATTCAATCTATCTTTAATTATTATAAACCTTATGAATTCTAACCGAAGAGATTTTATCAAACTCGCCGGACTGTCCAGTCTAAGCGTCCTCAGCAGCAGCCTGTTGGTGCAAGCCAATACCTCTATACCTGAAACAAGTGAAATTAATAAGCTGGCAGGACTTAAAACGTTCAATATGTGTGGTTTTAAGGCTCCAAAACTTGAAAAAGTAAGAGTTGGTTTTATAGGTGTGGGCAATCGCGGATCGGGTGCGATATACCGGATGAACCATATCGATGGAGTAGAAATAAAAGCCATCAGTGACATCCGCAGAAATATAGCAGAGCGCTCACTTAAAAACGTATCAGGTCCTGTCCCCGATATATATGCTGACAAGGAAGATGAATGGAAAAAACTTTGTGATCGTAAGGATATAGACCTTGTATATATCTGTACACCCTGGCATCTGCATACACCCATGGCTGTATATGCGATGAAAGCAGGCAAGCATGTCGCAATAGAAGTTCCTGCTGCAACAACAGTGGAAGAATGCTGGCAGCTGGTCGAAACTTCAGAAGCCACAAAAAAGCATTGTATGATGCTGGAAAATTGTTGCTATGATTTTTTCGAACTGATGACACTCAATATGGCAAGGCAAGGGGTATTTGGTGAGATATTACATGGCGAAGGTGCATATATTCATGACCTGCTGGACAGCAATTTTGATAAGAATTCCTATTATGATATGTGGCGTCTGAAGGAAAACTTCCGCAACGGAAATCTATACCCTACGCATGGTCTGGGACCGGTATGTCAGATCATGGATATCAACAGAGGAGATCAGATGGATTACCTGACTTCTGTCTCTACCAATGATTTCAGTATGTCAGCCAGAGCTAAGGAATTGGCAGCCAAAGATGATTTTTATAAGCAGTTTGCGAATAAGCAATTCAGAGGAAATATGAATACCACTACTGTCCGTACACATAAGGGCAGGACTATTATGTTGCAACACGATGTCTCAAGTCCCCGTCCGTATTCCCGTATTCATGCCATAAGCGGCACAAAGGGATACGCGCAAAAGTGGCCTGAACCGGGGAAGATTGCCTTTGGACATGACTGGATCTCTGCAGACGAAATGAAGAAGCTGGAACAGCAGTATACACCCGAAATTGTGCTGAAAGTTGGAGAAATGGCTAAGAAAGTCGGGGGGCACGGCGGTATGGACTTTATGATGGACTGGAGATTGATCGATTGCCTGAGAAACGGACTTGCATTGGATCAGGATGTGTACGATGCGGCACTTTGGAGTGTCATAGGACCGTTGAGCGAGAAGTCGGTCAAAAACAGATCAAATTCTGTAGATATACCTGATTTTACAAAAGGAGCCTGGAAGACCAATCAGCCTGTAGAACTTACGCTGAAGGGTGGTGGCACTACAGGTGTCAAAGGCAAATAATAATACGTAATAAAAGATTCCGGAAATACTTCCGGAATCTCCCGTTTATAGAGCACTATACTATGACACAGCCTTACTTAAAGGTATTCATTTACCTGCTGGCATCTGTAACATGTCTTATTGCTAAGGGTCAACAGCTAAAGCCTAATATTATTTATATCTATGCTGATGATCTGGGCTATGGCGAAATCGGAGCCTATGGTCAAAAGCTTATACAAACCCCTCATCTGGACCGGATGGCTGCTGAAGGAATGAAGTTTACACAGCATTATACTTCTTCACCCGTATGTGCGCCCGCACGTGGAATGTTGCTAACCGGAAAGCATGGCGGACATGCCTATATCAGGGGTAATTATGAAATGGGTGGATTTACAGATGATACAGAGGGCGGGCAGATGCCGTTGCCGGAAGGAACCTTTACGATACCCTTAATGCTAAAAAATGCCGGTTATACAACCGGGATAATAGGTAAATGGGGGTTGGGAATGGTAAATACTACCGGTGATCCCAATAAGCAGGGCTTTGATTATGCTTACGGATATCTGGATCAGAAGCAGGCTCACAATTATTATCCGACACATCTGTGGGAAAACGGGAGCTGGGATACCTTACGGAATAAAGAAGTGAATATGCATACGCGAATCAATCCGCAGACCGCTTCTGATGCTGACTTTCAAAAATATGAAGGACTTGACTACGCACCTGAAAAGATGACGAAAAAGGCTTTGGCTTTTATCGATCAGCATCAGGATAAACCTTTTTTCCTTTATCTGCCCTACACCATCCCTCATGTAGGCCTGCAGGCTCCTCAGGAATGGGTAGAAAAATATATAGGGAAATTCAAAGAAGAAAAACCATACTACGGGGAGCAAGGATATAATCCATCCCGATACCCTCTGTCTACCTATGCCGCAATGATAAGCTATCTGGATGCGCAGGTAGGGCTTTTATTGGACAAGATCAAAGATCTTGGTCTGGATGAACATACCATTATTATGTTTTCCAGTGATAACGGAGCTACTTTTAACGGAGGAGTTCAGACTAAATATTTCAATAGCCTAAGCAATCTTCGGGGGTATAAAATGGATCTTTTTGAAGGCGGTATACGAGAACCGTTTATTGTCAGATGGCCGGGCAGTATAAAAGCAGGAACACAAAGTGATCTTATATCCGTACAGTACGATATGATGGCAACTTTTGCCGAATTAGCCAATACTAAAACCAATAATACTGACGGCATTTCATTATTGCCCACACTTACAGGGCAGACAGAAAAGCAGCAACAACGGGAGTATATCTATTTTGAATATCCTGAAAAAGGTGGACAGGTAGCCGTCCGGATGGGACAATGGAAAGCTGTGCGTATTGACGTTAGAAAAGATAAGGACAGTCCATGGATGTTATTTAATCTGAATGAAGACCCTTCAGAACAACTTGATGTGGCAAAAGAGCATCCGGATATTATAAAAAGAATGGATGAAATCCAGCTGCGTGAACATCAGAATTCACATCTACTGGAATGGGAATTTCTGAACAATAAGATGAAAAAGTAATACTACATCGCTGATAGTGCCATAATTTGCTTTCTGAAAAGGGCAGGAGACATGCCATATTCATTTTTAAAGGCCACAGAAAAGGAAGAAGGTGTTGAATATCCGATCTGATAGGCAATTTCTTTAAGGGAATAATCCTGCTGTTCGATAAGATGACGTGCTTTTTCCATCCGCACGGAATTGGCATATTCAAAAATTCCTTTACCATACAGCTGTTTGAATCCCTTTTTCAGTTTGAATTCATTTATTGCAAATTTTCGGGATAAAAACGTAATTGTAAAAAACTGTTCTGAATTGCGGACTATAAATTCCTCCACCTTTTGTAAAATATGAATCTCCTCTTTTCTCCATATTACGATTGCGCTTTCGGGAACAACAGTCTCATATTCTCCAAGCTTAAAAAGTATACTTAACAGATACAGGATCTTGCTTTTGATAAAGTAAAATCTGCTTACTCCTTCCAGTTCACAATTACGGATTTCGTCAAGTAATGAAAAGATTTCTTTATTCAGCGGAATACCCCTGTCAAAAAGTACAGCATACTGGTTTTCATTTATTGTGCGGACAAACTCCTTTATGGCCGGATTGGTATCGGCCCATTCATTAAAAAAGGAAAAGGAGACATATACATCAAGATTATGATAGGCTACATCCTTTTTAAACTCGATCTGAACCGCAGACTTAGGAGGAGTGTAATAAACATAGCTATGGAAAGGTAAATAAGTGTTCGGTTTCGTATTGATTGTATCCTGTACAGCAATCGGATTAAATAAAAAACTGATCTCGATATAAGAATTGCCTTTTGTAATGAAATGATGTTTGTAATCCTTTTTATAACTGAAATTGTAATCCCTGACAACAAACTCTTCGCAATCATATATGTAACCTGTGCTGAATTGTCCCAGATCATTGTCCAAAACTTTGGTCTGATAGTTTTGAACAGGTGATTCTGTTGTTGGAAGTGTATCTATTTCGAAGAAATGTATGATCTGAGTTCGCGGATTCTCCATGGCGGCTAAAGTCCTCCTGAATTAAAAAGTATTTATACCAACTGCAAAACAACCAATCACATCGGAAGTCTATTTTTGCGCTGTTATCACAAACTTAATTAAACTAATTCTAAATAAAGAAAAAAGATGCAAGTTAAATCAACTGTAACTGCCCTGTTCCTGTTTGTTATTATGTTTCTGCTTAGACCGGCAGACATATGGGCTCAGGAATCAGGTCGCATAGAAGGAAAACTAACAAATTCAAAACAAGATCCGCTGGCAGATGTCGTACTTATATTAAATAACGGTTTCCAGACCACGATTTCGGATGCCGAAGGTCAATATCATTTTGATAATCTGAGCGATGGTCATTACACCATAAAAGCAACCTATTTTGATACTGCCGAAGAAAAGAAGATAAAGATCGAAGGAGGCAAAAGTATAAGACTGGATTTTGTAATCGGTCATCAGATCCGTCAGTTGGATTCTGTTTCTATCAGTATAAACAGAAAATCAATACCTTCTTATACATTACGTTTATCGGAAAATCTGCTTGTCACACCACAAAATATTGTCGTTATAGATCAGCAGCTTATCTATGATCAGATTATACTCTCTACTGCAGAAGGTTTTACCAAAAATATTAGCGGAGCCCGGACTATTTATCATCAGGAAGAGGGAAGTGTCGGCATCGCTGTAAGGGGATATACCGCCTCCAACCTTAGAAACGGAATGGATGTAAGCGGGAGCTTCGGACCTCTGCGTGAAGATATGGCGTTTGTAGAACGTATTGAATTTGTAAAAGGCCCGGCCGGATTTATGATGGGAAATACACAACCCGGAGGATTTTATAATGTGGTCACCAAAACACCTAAAGGAAATGGCGCAAATGCTGCACAACTTACATTAGGTAGTTTCGGACTTTATCGTGCACAGGTCGATATAGACAGTAAATTATCCAAAGATGGTAAATTCCTGGGACGGTTTAATCTTATGGGCACTAAAAAAGGATCGCATATGATGAATGTATCGAATGAACAATTTGTGCTCAATCCTTCATTCAGGTATATTGCCTCTGACAAAACAGATCTGACATTTGAATACATCTATTCGCAGAACAATTTTACAGGCGGATTTGCCAAGTATGCATACGGTCTCAAAGGTTTCAAAGAATTGCCGCGTTCCTTTAATTTTGGAGATCCTATTCTGGATCCCACAGTGGTAAAAGAGCATAATATCTTCGGAACAGTCAATCACCTGATATCCGACAATTGGATGCTGACAGCGAAGTTTGGCTATATTAATTCAGCGATGGAAGGTGAATCCCTTTATGCGCGATACAATACTATCGACAGTACAGGTTCGGTAGATCGCGGATTGAGTATAAATGATGCCTTGAATACCTCTACAGTGGGGCAGGTCTTTACAAAAGGAAAATTTAATATCGGATCCGTACAGAATAATGTATTGTTAGGTCTTGATATGGGAAGTAAGTTCTATGTAGCCGACTGGTCAGAGGTTCCGGGATTGGTAGGCGGTAAATTCAATATCTATAATCCTGTATTCGGAAATCTGACAAAAAGTAATCTGCCGGCATACGACAGAAGTAAACCTTTACGGGAGAGAGGCGCATCGACCCTCACAGAATATACCTATTACTCTGTGCATTTTCAGGAAGAAATGCATCTGCTAAATGATAAACTAAGATTGGGAGCAGGGGCAAGATATACCACTACCAGCAAAATCAGTAAAGCTTCTGATGGTAAACGCGTCAATAATAAGGCGCTCACGCCACGTTTCAGCATCACCGGTATTCTGAGGCCGGACCTGACAGTATATGCGCTTTACGATCAAAGTTTTCAGGAACAGGTCGGAACACAGGTAAACGGAGACCCGGCAGATCCTTCAAGAGGGATTAACAAGGAAGCCGGCCTGAAGAAAACATGGTTTGGCGGTAGTCTGATGACAGGCGTGACAGCTTATCACCTGACCAAGACCAATGTGCTTACATCTGCAGGGCCAGACAGACCGAATCTTGTAGAGCAATCGGGAGAAGCCACATCCAAAGGAATAGAAGTCGATATTAACGGAAAGATAGACCGGTCATGGAATATCATGCTTAACTATGCGTATACAGATGCAAAAATATCCAGGGACAATGATGCGGCTAAAATAGGGCAGATGCTGTATGGAACAGCCCGCCACATCGCGAATAGCTGGCTGACATATACGGTTCAGGACGGTGGATTCAGAGGGTTCGGTATTTCTACAGGATTTGAATTGCAGACCAAACGTGCTGCATGGCCTGTCACAAAAGAGAAATATCTGCCTGATAATTTTTTCTCGATAGATGCCGGTATGTCTTATAAAAGAGACAACTATAATATCGCTCTTGTGGTCAATAATGTGACCAACAGATATAATTACGTTGGTTTTTATCCGGGAGCCTGGGGATATAAGCATTACGGCTGGAGAGCTATGCCACCTGCCAACTTCAGATTGAGTCTGGGTTACAGCTTTTAGCATTTCCGGATAGCTTAAGATACCTATTAATAAATTTTGAAAAGATCATGCTGTACAGACATGGTCTTTTCTTGTATACGTAAACAATATTTTACGTTTTGTTGCAAACTATTACCCTGCATTTATCGTACTTACTAATAGATTCAAACATAAAAAGATGAAAAACTATCTGATCATAACAAGGAGAATAATCCTGATGGCGATTCTCCTGGTCTGTATCGGCATCAACAGTAATGCACAGCAGACCGCTAGCCGAAACCCGTATTACTCCCGCACAGATACAAAGAAGCTAAATATCAAAAATTCAGAATGGAAGAAGATTCTGGATCCGGACTTATATGCCGTAGCAAGGGAAGCGCAGACAGAACGCGCTTTTACCGGTAAATACTATGAGTATGATGTCAAAGGAACCTACTACTGTGCCGTATGTGGCAATCCCTTATTTCGTTCTACAGCCAAATTTTCCTCTACTTGCGGATGGCCATCCTTTTATGAGCCACTCAAAAAGAATAGTGTTATTTATAAACAAGATAATAGCTACAATATGGTACGCACAGAGGTATTATGCGGACGCTGTAATTCGCACCTGGGACATATCTTCGATGACGGGCCTCCACCCACCGGAAAACGGTTTTGTATGAACTCCATATCACTGGAATTTGAACCGGATCAAAAAAAATAATAAAAAATGAAATCCGCTCCGCTATCAATGTCGTAAATGAGAGAAAGAAAGCAAATAAAAAGAATCAATTTTCAAAAACAAGACATCATGAGAGCAACATCAAAATTAATCGTCCTGAGTTTATTTTCACTTAGTCTGATTTGCGGAGCAAATGTATCTGCACAACAAAAAGAAAAAACAGTAATGGTAGGAGGTGCTCCTATGTATCCGTCCAAAAACATTGTGGAAAATGCAGTGAATTCCAAAGACCACACCACATTGGTCGCAGCCGTAAAAGCTGCCGGTCTTGTCGAGACATTGTCTTCAAAAGGACCATTCACGGTATTCGCTCCTACAAATGAAGCATTCGCCAAATTACCTGCAGGTACTGTAGAATCTTTGGTTAAACCGGAAAACAAAGAAAAACTGACAACTATTCTTACCTATCATGTTGTTGCAGGTAAGCACGATGCAAAGAGCATTATGAATATGGTGAAAGCTGGTGGAGGTAAGGCTAGTGTGGCAACTGTACAGGGTGAAAAAATCACATTCTGGGTAAAAGGGAAAGATCTGTATGTACGTGACAGCAAAGGTAACGATGCCAAAGTAACCATAGCTGATGTTAATCAATCAAACGGTACTATACATGTAATTGATCATGTGCTGATGCCGTAAATAAATAAAAGTGGGGAAGATGTGAGGTCGGTATTTATGGCATTGAACGGTAGTAAACTCAGGTTTACTGCCGTTTCTTTTTTTATAGGAATTGCTCCGCATTCCCGGCAGGATGGAGCAGGTCCCAGGCTATGTGAAAACAGCTTTTTAATCATGAGCTAAGCCTTTGCCGGAAAAATAAATCTTTATAATTTAAGCAAGCAGGCTGTAAAAAGAGAATATCCGGCTGGCAGCAAACAATTTCAGCGTTTTTTATCTTTTTAAGATGATGGAAAATCGAGTGAAAAACTATTGTTTTTTTACAGAAACCGGTCTTTTATTTATTGATTTTTAAAGAAATCAGTAGAACAAAGATAATATGGTAAAAATCTGGTTTTCAGCGCAGATAGTGGATTATTGAGATGCAAAAATATTAACTTTAATCCATCAAATACTGCTTACTGCAGCAATAGATTACCAAAAATAAATTAAATGTAAACTAACAAATATCTTATGTCCCACACATCAAAAGAAAATTACAGCTTTTTCAAAGGTGTTAGTCAAAATTTTGATAAAGCAGCCAAATTCACTCCCTTCTCTTCCGGAATATTGGAACAAATCAAAGCCTGTAATTCTATTTTACAGGTCAAGTTTCCGGTCAAGATCGGAGACAAGATTGAAGTAATTGAAGCTTATCGTGTTCAGCACTCTCATCACAAGTTGCCTTGTAAAGGTGGTATTCGTTTTAGCATTGAAGTCAATCAGGATGAAGTAATGGCTTTAGCGGCACTGATGACTTACAAATGTGCGATTGTCAATGTTCCATTCGGAGGAGGAAAAGGAGGAATAAAGATTGACTCCCGAAAATATACCGAATTTGAACTGGAAAAGATCACCCGCCGATACACCTCAGAATTAGTGAAAAAGAATTTTATCGGACCCGGAATAGATGTGCCTGCACCGGATTACGGAACCGGAGCCAGAGAGATGAGCTGGATACTGGATACCTACTCTTCGCTGAATCCTAACGATATCAATGCGCAGGCCTGTGTGACGGGAAAACCTATTTCGCAGGGTGGAGTGAGAGGACGTACAGAAGCAACAGGGCTCGGAGTATACTTTGGTGTTCGTGAGGCATGTTCTTTTGCTGATGATATGGAAAAACTCGGACTCAGCACGGGCATAGCCGGCAAACGGGTCATCGTACAGGGATTAGGTAATGTGGGATACCATGCCGCCAAATTCTTTCAGGATGGGGGAGCACTTATTGTAGGGCTTATTGAGTATGAAGGAGCAATATATAACACCGAAGGTTTCGATGTGGATGCGGTGCTTGCGCATCGCAAAGCGACAGGCTCTATTCTGAATTATGAAGGTGCGCAAAACTTTAAAAACGGAGCCGAAGGATTAGAACAACCCTGTGATATCCTTATTCCTGCAGCATTGGAATCTGTTATCCATGAAGGAAATGCAGACCGTATCCAGGCAAAAATAATCGGTGAAGCAGCCAACGGACCTCTAACGCCCAAAGCTGATGAAATACTGAATAAAAAAGGTGTGTTGATCATTCCGGATATGTACCTGAATGCTGGCGGTGTAACCGTATCGTATTTTGAATGGCTCAAAAATCTGAGTCATGTCAGATACGGCCGTCTTGAAAAACGATTCAGTGAAAATATGTATGCAGAGTTGGTGAATATCATAGAATCGCTCACCAGTAAGAAAGTGTCAGAACTGGAACGTAAAATCATTCTGCGTGGTCCGGACGAAATAGATCTTATTTACTCCGGTCTTGAAGATACCATGATCGGATCGTATCAGGAAATCCGGGAAGTATATAAAAATACAGCAGGCGTAGAGGATATGCGTACTGCAGCCTTTATATGCGCAATTAATAAAGTCGGTGCCGCATACGAACAATTAGGCATCTTCCCTTAACGGATGATCTTATCAGAAACAATAAAGCCTGTACTACTATAAAAGTGGTGCAGGCTTTATTGATTAATACACTATATAAATAAGGCAAGTTATTGCACATCGTAGATATCAGGCCTGTACCTGAAAGAAGGCGTAAGCCAATAAAGCAATACGACTCTTGAATATCTGTAGTTCACGGGAGCCATGAGTATAGCTGCCGATAGTGATACTCCCAGATATAACCATGGAGACTCCAGGTTGTTTGTAAGGAAGTAAGTCGCAAAACAGGCCGTCAGCAACTCAGCTACATTAAATGCATAGCTGATATACATAGCTACATAAAAGTAGCCGGGTTCTTTTTCAAATTTGAGACCACAGTGCGGACAGGTCTCGTTCATTTTTTTAGACCTGAAACTAAAGAGAGGAGCTTTGAACAGATCTCCTTTTCTGCATCGCGGGCACTTACCTTCCAGTGCAGATTTCAATTCGTTCGACAGTGTATATTTCATAGCTGTTATATGTGTTTTTTTCTAAATTCTTCGGGAGTAATACCCTCGTTTTTCTTAAAAAATTTGGTGAAATAGGAATTATCATTAAAGTTCAGGCCGTAGGCTATTTCACTAATGGAATAATCCTGGATAACCAAAAGGCGTTTTGCTTCCAGTAATACCCGGTTTCGTATAAGCTCTCCGGCTGATAAGCCAATAGATTCTTTCACCAGTGCATTCAGGTGGTTAGGCGTTATAAACAAAAGTTTCGCATAATCTTTAGGCAGTCGCAGCGTCCTGTAATTGCTCTCGATAAGACTTATAAAATTCCGTAACAAAGTATGATTGTACACGGCACTTTCAGATTTATCTTGCAGCAAAGGTCTCTTTTCCAATGTTCTGAAGAGATATAATAAGGTGATTTTGGCAAAATCCAGATCTCTTGTAGATAACAGTTCCCGGAACAATCGCACAACCTCATTTTGCAAATCCGGACTGATATCAAATACCTGATCTTTTATCAAGCCTGAAAAAAATGAAAACTGATTCAGATATTCCGGACGTAACAAAAATGTATGAAAAAAATCAGGTTGAAAATTTACAATAAATCCATCCATCTCTCCCTCAAAATCCCAACGGTGTATCTGACCGGGCAGCATCATATAAATCTGCCAGGGAACTACCTCAAAAGTTTCAAAATCAATCGCATGTGTTCCTCCGCCCTGTGTGAATAATAGGAGTTGATAAAAGCTATGTCTGTGAGGAAACACAAGATTCTTATTACGGGACAGATAAGAAGACAAAGCCTCTACGGTGATCGTATTCTCTTGTGTGCGGGACAAAGAGCATTGGTCTAATATAGGAATGCTTGCTACCATGACTACAAAATTAGCGTAATAAATACCATTTGTGTGGTGTATTACATTTCTTTTGTGGTATTTTTTACTTATTAATAATGGTATTGTGCCAGAGAGCTTGGGTGAAGTTCAATTTTTTCAAAGACTGGAATCAATCAGGAATAAGAATATGATTTTTATAGAGCACAAATATTTTAAACTCAACCTTTCTGCGGAATAGACGATGATACTATTTTCTTTATTACAGTTTTTGTGCAAAATCATGTGATAGAGAGCCTTCAAAATTTCAAATTGGTGCAAGAAGTACAAATCGTATGATGCATTGATTATTTAGCTCTAACCTTTCTATATACAGACATGCTGAGAAATTGTTAATCTGTATCAACCTCATTATAGTCCTTTTTGGCACTTATATTTAACACATATTTAATCTTATGGAAATTTTATTGAAATAAAGTTGCGCTATCTTGCTTTCGTAAACATTAATTAAGAATATTCGATAATTCAAGTAAAACCATTAAAAGTAATTTATGAGAAAATTAGTATTTCTTATTCTGTCATTGCTGATATCGACTAGTGTAGTCTGGGGTCAACAAATCAAAATAAGAGGAATCGTCAAAGACAAGAACGGAGAACCTTTAAAGGGAGTTTCAGTAACCATTAAAAACAGTAAGTCAGGTGTGTCCACTGACGAAGAAGGACGCTTTATAATTGAAGGTGTTAACGCTGGCAGCCCGTTGTTACTGCGCAGTATTGGCTTTTTAAATAAAGAGATTATTCCGCAGAGTAGTGAAGAATTAACAATCACTATGGATGAGGATGTAAATAGCTTAGAAGAAGTTGTTGTCACCTCTTTAGGGATTAAAAGGGCTGTTCGTAAATCAGCAAATGCAGTGCAGATGCTGCCGGCGGCTGAGCTGACCACAGTGATTAGTGGCAATCCAATGGACAATCTTGCAGGGAAAGTAGCAGGACTCCAGGTTACTGGTGGTACAGCGGGCCTGACCAGCTCATCGCGAGTCATTCTTCGTGGTGAAAATTCTCTCAATATTGATAACAATTCACCAATGTTTGTCATAGATGGTACTCCTATAAGCAATCGCATTTTTGGTAGCGGAGGTAATGCAACCAATCAAACCAATCTCCCTACAGATTTTGGAAATGGTATGATGGATCTCAATATGGAAGACGTTGAAAATGTATCTGTTCTTAAAGGTGGAGCAGCAGCACTTTATGGTTCCAGAGCTGCTAATGGAGTAATCCTGATCAGTACCAAAAAAGGACAATCAGGACGATCGCTGCAAGTATACGGGAATAGTTCAACTCTATTTATGAAACCTATCCTTCCGACCTTACAAAGCGAATATGGTCAGGGCTTCAATAGTGCCTATGCTCTGGATTATGGAAGTAACTTCGGCCCGAAGATGGATGGCTCTCCAATCCTGCAGGAGGGTTCCCCGGATTTTCTGACGAACACACCGGTGCCATTTGTCCGAAGATATTTTCTGGAAGACTTTTTTCGCACTGGCAATCAGTTCGTCAATAATATTGGCATACAGGGTGACTCCGAGAAGGCAAGTTACCGTGTTTCGTATACCAACAATTCAAACAAGGGTACCATCCCCAATACGGATCTTTATAAAAATACCTTTTCTACTCATAGTCAATACAAATTGTTATCAAACCTCAACCTCAATACGAGTATTACATACGTAAAGACTAAGAGTAACAATGTGCCGTCTGCAGGGTATGGTGGTGAGGGGCTGATGTATACCCTGTACTGGAATCATTTAAACAATGATATGGATTGGTTTAGAGATTATTGGGCTAAGCCGGGAGAAAAAAATGTCAAACAAAATTACTCATTGACCTGGGCTGATAATCCATTTTTCATCGCTTATGAGAATATTAATGCTTTCAACAGAAATCGCCTTTTCGGGAATGTATCTTTAGATTATAAGTTATCGGATCATTTCTCTATTCTCGCCCGTACCGGACTCGATTATCAGAGCGAACAGCGGTTTCATCGCAGGGCTAAGGCAGCTATGAAATTTCCGAATGGTATGTTGAGGACACAAGATATTTATTTTCAGGAAAGTAATACCGATGTACTGGCCAGCTATACTACAGAATTTGCATCAGATTTTCAATTTGATTTGACTGCCGGAACAAGCTTAATGCGCAGAACATTTGATGAACGTATGCTGCAATCAAACAACCTCACGGTACCTGAGGTCTATTCTTTGAATAACACAAATGGATTTACCGCCAGATATCAGAATGGCTACCGTTCGGCTATCAACTCTTATTTAGCTACTGCAAATATTGGTTATAAGGATATTCTCTACATTGACGGTGGTATCCGCTATGACCGTACATCTACTCTGGCTAAACGTAAAAACAGTTATTTTTATCCTTCCGGTTCTTTTAGCTGGCTATTGGATCGTACTTTCGATCTGGGTGAAGATATCAATATGCTAAAACTGCGTGGTAATGTAGCCATAATTGGTAAGGACACTGAAGCAAATATCATTAACCGTACTTATCAATCCGGTTATCTTCCGGGGACATTTACTAACAATTCTCTGGTCGTAGATCCTGCCCTGAAAAATGAGGAGACAATCACCAGAGAATTAGGCATAGAGTTACTGGCATTGCACAACCGTCTGAATTTTACTTTCAATTATTTCAATAACCTTTCCAGAGATCAAATCATTGCCTTTCCAGTGTCCTTTGCCAGTGGAGCCAAACGCTACCTAACCAATGGTGGCCGACTGAAAAATTTTGGTATTGAAGCAACATTGAACTATGTGCCTGTCCGGAACAATGATTTTGAGTGGTCAACCTCATTCAATTTTACCAAAATGAACAGTAAAATTTTGGAATTGCCAAATAATATGAATTATGTAATGGCCGAGGGCCCGGCTTCAGTAACCGTCGAAGCGCGTGTTGGAGGTCGTATGGGGGATATCTATGGTTATAAATTTCAACGTTCTCCAGATGGACAGATTATTTATAAGGCTAATGGGTTGCCCGCTATGACAGCAGGAAAAGAACTAATCGGAAATTATAATCCTGATTTTATGCTTGGATTCCGAAACCAATTCAAATACAAAGGAGCAATGCTCAGTTTTCTGTTTGATATCCGTAAGGGCGGAACACTATATTCCTACACGAATACAATTGGTGCGGAGACCGGAATGCTTCCCTTCACTCTTGATCTCGGAAGAGACCGCATAGTTGGTGATGGCGTAGTTAAAGTAACAGATGCCAACGGTGGCGAGACTTACCAACCGAATACAAAATCTGTAGCAGCTTATGAATATTACTTTGCGGGTGGGTATTATAATCGAGAAAACGCCGAGTCGAATTCATTTGATGCATCTTATATCAAATTGAGAGAATTGTCAATCGGCTATGTCTTTAAAGCCGCACAATTAAAAGCATTCAGTATTCATGAGCTGGGCATATCACTTGTTGCAAGGAATTTATTGCGATGGACCAAAACTCCGCAATTTTTAGATCCCGAAACTATGGGAATGAATGGTGGCACCTTATTGCCAGGTATAGAAGTCATGCAATATCCTGTTACACAAAACTTCGGTTTCAACGTTAATTTCAAATTTTAAAACAGTCGGAGCTATAATTAATAAAAAATTAAGACATGAAAAGAATTTTAAAAACTTTGATCCTTTTTGCTACTATGGCAATGATCCTGTCATGCAGTAAAAATTTTGAGGAGATCAATATCGACAAGAACAACCCTACTCCAGATAAAATAACAGCAGCAATCTTACTACCGGATGTATTGATCAAACTGGCGGATCAGCACGTCATGAACAATTATTCTCTGGGAAATGTTGTTTCCCAATATTATGTACGTCTACAATATAACAATATAGATATTTATAACTGGGTGGCCGATGATGGAGTATGGAAATTTTATGATTTGATCCCCAATATTAATGACATTGAGCAGATTGCAAAACAAAATAATCAACCCGAATATGTAGGGGTCGCCTTGGTCTTAAAGGCTCTTGTATATTCAATGATTACCGATGCCTATGGCGACGTCCCTTATACAGAAGCCGGAAAAATCAACGCAGGTGTCCAGATGCCGAAGTACGACAGACAGGAAGATATATATGCCGACCTGCTGTTGCAGTTAGAGCAGGCCAATACTATTTTAGCAGGTGCAAAAGGAAATATCGCAGGCGACCCGCTATATAAGGGAGATATTAAACAATGGCAAAAATTTGCTAATGCTCTACATTTACGACTACTGTCAAAAGTTGCTAACCGCCGGAGTGTAGTTCAGGAATTTACTAAAATCATAAGCAATCCTGCTCAGTACCCGATTTTTGGTTCCAATGCTGATAATGCAGTTTACCAATATAAAGGATCTGGAATTGAAGTTTCACCGTTCACTAGCGGTAGAGGACGAAGTTACGAGATCGATATCACAGGTTGCGCTAAACCTGTGCAGGAACTCTTAACCAAATGGAAAGATCCTCGTCTTTCCTACCTGTATGATGCGCCCAAGAAAAATCCTTCAGGATCGATTGTAGGCGTCACGCCCGGGTCGAGCATGTCTACACTACCACCTAACGATCAAATTTCGCAACTTAGCTACAAGTTCTTTCGCAATACACAACTTATACAGGGAATTTTTATGACCTATAGTGAGCAGGAATTCCTGTTGAGTGAAGCTGTTGAAAGAAAATGGATCTCAGGTGATGCTAAAACGCACTATGACAGAGGTGTAAAAATGAATTTTGAATTTTGGGGACTTACAATCCCTGCCGGTTACTTATCCGGACCAGCAGCTTATGAAGCTGGAAATCTGGATCTCATTGCCCAGCAGAAATGGATTTCCTACTTCTGGAACGGCATGGAAGCATGGAATGACTATAAGCGCATCAGGAGGCCTAATTTAGTACCCGGGCCAGCTAATGTAAATGCAAATCGTATACCATTAAGAATGATCTATCCTGCAGCAGAGCAATCCGTCAATCAGCGTAATTATCAGGACGCCGTCAAAACAATGGGGGGAAAGGATGATATTAATGCAAAAAGCTGGTGGAATTTGTAGTTCACTAATATTAATTTCACTAATGATCATTCTAAATAAGGGATCGCACATATGGCGATTCCTTATTTATATTTTTAAAAACTATAAATTACCCTCATAGTAGTATCATAGTGTATTTAAATATCAAGTATAATATACTGAGTCTATCTATTGTTTTTCTGGTAGTCAGGTCGCTTATGAACAATAATAAATTTTAAGGAATATTAATAATGTAAATAGTTCAATAAACTGATTACAATCCGGACCATTAATATCAATTAGACTATTATCAATTATTAAAGAGACTAATTCTATTGCCTTCGAAAGGAATAGAAAAACGAGAAAACTGCGTAGGTGCGGGAAAAGAAAGTAAGGAGGAGCCTTAAAAATACACTAATCTCACCCTTTTCAGGGTAGAGATTAGTGTGTGAAGTATTGTGTTGTATCTTAATATCTGCTTATTACTGCTCGTTCTGAACAGATGTATCCGGTACTTCCAGGATAGCCATTAGTAATAGATAATATCCTTTTTCAAGTCCTAGTTTTGCTGCGTTTATTTCTGTAGTTTCCATAGTATTTTTTTTTGGTTAATTATTCTATTAATAACTCATGATCAGTTTTGCAAATAACATGCACAACTTCCATAACAGCCTTGTTTATATTTCTTTTTTTAAATTTTTGCATTAATAAATAGCTTACAGACAGGTAGTTTACGGTATATTTAATTGTTTTCTTATACCATTGTAAGCCTCAATTTTCATCCTTAAAACTGTATAGTATTTAGTACATTTTTAACCTGCTTTACTATAAAATACCTTGTTTAAACTCTGTTTAAGCAGTTTTTAGGGATTTTAAGCCTTGGTACGAAAAGCACTATAGAGTTATCGTAGATTGTCTGTGTTATATCACAAAATTAAATTGTGCACAATTTAATTTGAATCAATGTATATCTTTGTTGTCATGGAAGAAGAATTAATGTTAGATCATCAGGTATGTTTTCCGATATATGCGTTATACCGGGAAATTGTTCAGCAATACAGACCACTTCTGGAAAAGCTGGATTTGACGTATCCGCAGTATCTGGTATTATTGGTGATGTGGGAGCATCCTTTACAAACTGTCAATCAGATTGGGCAACGACTCCGGTTGGATAGCGGCACACTGACACCTTTACTGAAGCGTATGGAGCAAAAGGGACTCATTGCCCGTAAGCGTAGTCATCAGGACGAAAGAACTGTGGAGATATCCCTTACAGATGCCGGACAGGACCTTTCTGCAAGTGCGAAATGTATCCCCGGACAGATGTTGAACGAGATGGGTATAACATTAGAAGAACTTATGCAATTAAAAACCATTGCCAGTAAAATATTAAACAGGAATCACTAAAAAAATAACAGCAATAACATGAAAACATTGTATACAGCAGTTGCAACAGCAACGGGAGGCCGTAATGGTCATGTAAAGACAGATAATGGAGTGTTAGATCTTCAGGTCAGAATGCCAAAAGAACTAGGAGGTGCTAATAACGATTATACAAATCCTGAACAATTGTTTGCAGCAGGATATGCAGCTTGCTTTGACAGCGCATTAAACCTGGTAATAAGTAAATCTAAAATTAAAACAGGGGAGACAAGTGTCATAGCTCATGTCGGAATAGGAAGTTTAGCAGGTGGTGGTTTTGGCCTGGAAGCCGAATTAAAAGTAAATATTCCGGGAATAGAATTAAAGGAAGCACAGACTCTGGTCGAACAGGCACATCGTATTTGTCCGTATTCTAATGCTACAAGAGGAAATATAGAAGTCAAATTAACAGTAAGTAATTCATAAATTCGCCCCTTATGATAACAATCATTGCAAAGATATTAGTCGCTGTCGTAGCGCTGGAACATCTTTACATCCTGTGGATGGAAATGTTTGCCTGGGAAACAGCAGGCCGTAAAACTTTTAAAGGATCCTTACCCGATGAAATGTTTCGTCCAACAAAAGGCCTGGCCGCAAATCAGGGACTATATAATGGTTTTCTTGCAGCCGGACTGATTTGGTCATTCTTTATAGAAGATGTGATCTGGCAAAAGAATATTACACTGTTCTTTCTGGGGTGTGTAATTGTGGCCGGAATATACGGAGCCATATCGGCATCCCGTAAGATCTTTTTTGTGCAGGCATTGCCCGCTATCCTGGCTCTTGTATTTGTACTGTTATCATAAAAATATTAAATAAATAAGTTATGTCATTATTAGAAGATTTATCATGGCGATACGCCACAAAGAAGTATGACCCTTCAAAAAAAGTTAGTACAGAGGACGTGCATAAAATTATAGAGGCTGCTCGTCTTGCTCCGACTTCCTCAGGTTTACAACAATTCAGAGTACTGCTGATCACAAATCAGGAATTAAAAGAAAAAATCGTTCCTGTTGCAATGGATCAGCAGATCATAGCAGATTGTTCCCATCTTTTGGTGTTTGCAGCATGGGATCAGTATACTGAAGAACGTATTGATGAGATATACAACCGTACTACAGATGAGCGCGAATTGCCGAGAGGTCGTTTTTCATCTTATACAGATCGCCTGAAGAGCCTGTATCTTCAGCAATCCGCAGAAGAGAATTTTGTGCATACCGCGAGACAGGCTTATATCGGATTTGGACTTGCTATAGCTCAGGCTGCAGAACTAAAAATAGATACTACACCTGTAGAAGGATTCAACAACCAGCAATTGGATGAATTGCTGGGATTGACAGAAAAGGGATTGAAGAGCGTCACTTTATTACCAATAGGGTACAGAGATAATGAGGGAGACTGGTTGGTCAACATGAAAAAAGTGAGGAATCCACTATCCGAATTCATCATCGAATACAACTAAAATTAACTATTTTATAAGACAAGAGCCGAACTATTAGTCCCGCTCTTGTCGTTTTATATTTCTAACAGGTTAGAGCAAAAGAAAACGCATCAGATGCTATCCGGGTGAACAACTGATTAAACGGATTCGCCCTTACCACCAAAGGTGATTAGCACCATTCCGCTTATAATAATAAACATTCCCAGAATCTGTGCCCAGGTCAGAGGACTCTTAAAATAAAGAGCCATCGTCAGTTGCACAGTCAGAAATGTGCCTCCAGAACAAAGAGCTATAACAATAGGTTGAGATACCGATCGGAAGAGTTGTACCAAAAACCAGCTTGCGGATAATAAGATAATATTACCTATAATCAGGGTCAGCCATTTATACCTGGGGTGAATCCCTCCATATTTAAACAGAACAGTAGAAACGCACTGACAAGCCCAAAATGCAATAAAGTAGACGTAGTTCATACGGTAAAGATAAAGTTTACTTTGAATTTATCCGTATACATCCTCCGCAACTTTTACGCTATTCTAACGATCAATCCTGGCTGCATTCAACCGTAATGAGTTTAGAATAACAGATACGGAACTGAAGCTCATAGCTGCAGCAGCAATCATAGGAGATAACAACAGTCCGAATACCGGATACAGAACTCCGGCTGCTAAAGGTATACCCAACACATTATATAAAAATGCAAAAGTCAGATTCTCTTTAATATTGCGTGTGAGTTTCTCACTCAAAATCTTAGCTTTGACTATTCCGGTCAGATCTCCCTTTAGCAAGGTGACCTGTGCACTTTCGATCGCCACATCAGTCCCGGTTCCCATTGCTATTCCAATATCTGCCTGCGCAAGAGCAGGAGCGTCATTGATCCCATCTCCGGCCATCGCTACAATTTGGCCCTGAGTCTGCATTTTCTTTATTTCCTGTAACTTATCTTCCGGAAGAGCCTGGGATAGAAAATGTTTGATCCCTAATTCATCAGCGACAGCATTGGCCGTTTTTGCATTATCACCTGTGATCATGACTACATCTACACCATGAGCTATCAATTGTTGAATAGCCACTTTGGCAGTAGCCTTGATTTTATCCGATATGGTAATAAATCCCGCCACATCTTTATCAATCGCCAGATAGGATACCGTTTTTCCGGTTGCCTGCTGCGCTTCCACCTGCCCACGTATTTCTTCTGAAATACTTATGTGCTGATCGATTAACAGTTTTTCATTTCCAAGCAATACGTGCTTACCACCAATAGTTCCGGAGACTCCTTTACCGGATATATTTTCAAAATCCTCAACCTTATCTAATTTCAACTGCTGCTCTTTGGCCTTTTTTACGATAGCTTCAGCCAACGGATGTGTACTGTTCTGATTAAGAGCAGCAGCCATTTGCAGGACCTGATCTGTATCAAATGCAGCAATACCAAAGACCTTATTGACGGTAGGTTTGCCTTCTGTAAGAGTTCCGGTTTTATCCGTTACTAATACATTCACTTTATTTAGCTTTTCCAATGCCTCTGCATTTTTAATTAAAATTCCGTTTTTTGCTCCCTTACCTACGCCTACCATGACCGACATTGGAGTGGCCAATCCCAAAACACAGGGGCAGGCAACAATCAGAACAGCCAGTAAATTGGCAAATCCAAAAATCATTCGTGGTTCCGGACCCCAGATCATCCACGCAGCAAAGGTTAATAAAGATATGACAATGACAATCGGTACAAAAATAGCGGAGACGCGGTCTGTCAGTTTCTGAATCGGAGCCTTGCTGCGACTGGCATCATTGACCATATTAATAATCTGGGATAACAAGGTTTCATCTCCCACACGTTCAGCCTTCATTAAAAAAGTCCTGTTGCCGTTAATGGTACCGGAAGAAACTTTATCACCGACCTGTTTATCCACAGGAACAGGTTCACCTGATATCATTGATTCATCAACTGTAGCATTTCCTTCCACAATCTCTCCGTCGACCGGAATCTTATCGCCCGGTTTTACACGTAGTACATTTCCAATTACAATAGATTCTACTGCAATTTTTCGTTCTGATCCATTTTCCACCAAAGTCGCTTCAGACGGAGCCAGTTTGATCAACTCTTTTATGGCAGAATTTGTTTTTGAATGTGCTTTAGCCTCCATCACCTGACCCAGAAGCACTAAAGTCAGAATAACACATACCGATTCAAAATACAAGCCTACATTGCCGTGATGTCCCCTGAATTCTGCCGGAAAAAGCTGAGGGAATATTAACCCAACGAGGCTGTAAATAAAGGCTGCTGTAGCTCCAAGACCAATCAGGCTGAACATATTGAGCTTCCATGTTTTGAAAGATCTCCATGCACGCTCAAAAAACATCCAGGTAGCATAAAATACGACTGGCACAGTCAGTGCCAGTTGTATCCATCCGTTAATATGTGTTGGAATAATCTTGCCTATAGGATCGCCCGGAATCATTTCACCCATTGCTAATATAAAAATGGGAATAGTAAATCCTAAGGCTACCCAAAACTTACGCAACAAATCTACATAAGTCTTATTGTCATCATCCGGAGTTATCGGCACGAGATCCATCCCACAGATAGGACAGCTTCCTGGTCCGTCTTCCACGATTTCAGAATGCATGGGACACGTATATTGTGTACTTGCCCGCATATCCGGAATCTTCTCCAGATTCATTCCACATACAGGACAATTACCGGCATGGTCATACACCTTATCGCCCTCACAGTGCATAGGACAATAATATTTACCAGCTTTATTCGTGCGTGGTTTTGGAGATTTGGTTTGTTGTACTGCTGAACTGCAACAACTTGCTGATTTGCTTTCTTTTGTATTGGTATCCGCTTTATCCGTAGATATTAAAAACATACCACATACCGGACAACTTCCGGGGGCATCGTACATTTTGTCTCCTTCACAATGCATAGGACAGTAATAGTTACCGTCTTTATTACTTTGCGGTTCAGTCGATTCGGGTTTATTTGAGCTGCAACAACTTGCTGATTTACTTTCTTTTGTATTCGTATCCGTTTTTTCGGTAGATACTAAAAACATTCCACATACCGGACAGCTCCCCGGAGCATCGTACATTTTGTCCCCTTCGCAATGCATGGGGCAGAAGTATTTTTGCGCATTATTATTATTCGGAGACTTAATGGCTTCAGGTTTATTTGTTGTGCTGCAACAACTGGCTGATTTACTTTTTTTTGTATTCGTATCT
Source organism: Sphingobacterium spiritivorum ATCC 33861 (assembly GCF_000143765.1). Lineage (GTDB taxonomy): Bacteria > Bacteroidota > Bacteroidia > Sphingobacteriales > Sphingobacteriaceae > Sphingobacterium > Sphingobacterium spiritivorum. The sequence continues at coordinate 1,631,408 of NZ_GL379770.1, forward strand.
GTTTTTTCGGTAGATACTAAAAACATTCCACATACCGGGCAACTCCCCGGAGCATCGTACATTTTGTCCCCTTCACAATGCATCGGACAGAAGTATTTGCTGCTTTTGTCAGATACCGGAACAGGTGCTTTTCGTTGCTTCTCCGCATCAATATGACGACCCGTTGATTTATCTTCTTTCATAATGTTATATTTTTCAACAGTAATAACAAAGATTGGAAATAATTATAGAAGACATGTTATACAATTATGAGGAAAACGTACAAGTTTTCAATCCTGAGCTTAATATAGAATATCTTCTGACTGTAAAAGATTAACAGACGATACACCTGTATTGTTTAATATGCCAGTATTTGTGAAATGGATTGTACATTTGATTATCCGATATAAATTCTACTTTATGGCTGAAAAAAGAACATCTCATATACTCAATACATCAGCAAATCTGTTGGGTATTTGCTTTTTGGTATTAGCATCTCTGCGTACCATCAAACTGACAGAAAGATCGTTGATAGATGAATTTGCTACAGTGGCGATTGTGATTTTTATGACGAGTTGTATTACTTCTTTTGTAGCTATGAAAAGAGAAGATACTGCTTCCGGAAGAAAATTGGAAGATGTGGCAGATATTATATTCCTTCTGGGACTCATAGACTTGTTTGTCGCTACCTTACTACTGGCATTTGATATTATACAATAATACGCTGCAAAGGATAGTATAAATAACAAAGGCTCTTAACCAATATCGTTAAGAGCCTTTGCTAGTCGTGAACACAGAAAACTATATTCCCATTTCTCTGATGATAAACTGGGCATTATCGATTTTATCGGCTATCCATAGTACATAACGTATATCTACACCGATAGATCGGCTGTAACTCTCGTTCCAGGCAAAATCATTGATAGTCGCATCGTATGAACGATCAAAATTAACACCGATAAGTTCACCATAGGCATTCATAATCGGAGAACCGGAGTTGCCTCCTGTAGTATCCATGTTATAAAGAATATTTACAGGTACATCTTTAAGGTCTTTCTTTTCATAGGCACCGAAATTCTTAGATAACCAGGCTGTACGAATCGCTTCAGGATACACAAACTCAGGATTATCAGAATTACCTTTTTCCAATATACCTTTAACGGTTGTAAATGGCTTCATATAAGTAGCATCGACTGGTGTATATCCTTTGATATTTCCAAATGTAAGTCTCAGCGTAGAATTTGCGTCCGGAATGAAATTTTTGGACTGATAGATCTCTTTTACAGCTACATAATCACCCATTAACTTATTCAGTTGTCCGTCACGGCGTTGCTGTTCTTTTCCGAAAGTAGTCAATTCCTGGTCCAGAGTTTTTTGAAAGCTCAGCAGATTATCGTTATATGCCAATAAGCTTTTCGCATTTGCCAATATATCTTTATTCAAGGTCGTTTCCTTATTTAACTTTGAGTCTTTGATGAGTTGGATCGCATATTTACCTGCCTGTTCCTGATTAGGGAATTTCAGATTCTGAACAGTCTGGATAGTATTTGAACCATTTAGTTGATAAGCATCAGTAAACATACGTGCTGCAATTGTTTCATCCACCTGCATATTATAGCTTTCGTAATATCCAGCTAGAGTCTGTTTTACTTTAGCAATATTCAGTTCAAAAAACTTCTGCTGATCCGCCGCACTTTTATATTTTGACATTTCAGCTTTGAAATCATTGATATCACGGGCAACCTGAAGAAGTTTTGTGCTGGAATAAATATTATTAAACCAAAGTTCTTTTTTTGCATCTTCAAATGTACGCGCATAGAAGTCGGCAATATCTGACATCAGTGTTCCGTATTTGGCTTTCAGTTCAGATTTGCTGTTGATAAATGCCGCAAGTGCTTCATCTTCCTGTTTTTTTGAAGAGATCAGATCAATATTGCGAAGACCCTTTAGCTTACCTCTGTAATTCTTCAGTACATTTGCATTTCGTTTGATACGGGTAGCCAAAGCCAGTTCAGTTGCTTTATTATCCTTACCTGCCAGTTCCATCTGTTTATTTTGAAAATCATATAGTTCAGATGTATACGGCAACAAAAACTGCTGTTGGTAGGCAATGTATTGAGCCGGACGATGCCTGAATGTACGACCCGGATATCCCAGAATAAAGACAAAGTCATTTTCCTCTACACCTTTAGGGTTTACTTTTAAGAATTTCTTAGGCTCATACGGCACATTATTTTTAGAATATTTGGCTGAAGATCCGTCCGGAGCAACGTAAGCACGTACAAAAGAAAAATCTCCGGTATGACGAGGCCATACCCAGTTATCTGTTTCTCCTCCGAATTCACCGATATCTCTTCTTGGTATATAGACCAGCCTGACATCCTCTATCGTTTTATAACGGAAAAGAACATAAGTCTTTCCGATAAACATTTCAGAAACTTCCGCTTTGATTGTAGGATCTTCTTTCTGAGCTTTGGCAGCGAGTTCTTCCCGTTTTTGTTTGATAATAGCAATCCTTTGGCTAGGATCAGTAATATTGGAAACAGCTCCCAGTATCTGATTGGAAACATCCTCATACGAATCTGTAATACGAATAGTCAGGCCTTTAGCCTGGATCTCTTGTTCATGTGAATTCGCTACAAAACCATTTTTAAGATAATCATGTTCAGGACTACTCGCCAGTTGTACAGCACTGAAAGCACAATGATGATTGGTAACAATCAATCCTTTACCGGACACGAATGATCCGGTACAACCACTGATTTGCACCAGCGCATCGACAAGACCTATCTGCCCCGGATTATAAATATCCTTTTCACTGATCTTTAGTCCGGCAGCTTTTAATCCTGCTCTGCTTAACTCACTGAGTGGAAACATCCCTTCATCGGGGACTTTAGCTGAAAATTGAATCGCACTTGTGGCAAAAAGGAGAGCCAGGGCCAATCCTTTTTTGTTAAAAATGTTCATATGTTCTTTGTTTTATCTGCGTATGGATATAGAGATTTAAAATAAATTCAAAAATAACAAATCTTTACAGGGAATGAAGAGGAATTACAGAAAGACACGTATATATTGAGCTTTTGCTTAAAAACTTCCTATTTTTGTCCCATCAAAATTGATATTATGACGCTCGTCCAATTGGAATACATTATAGCTGTGGATACTTACCGTAGTTTCGTTGCTGCCGCAGAAAAGTGTTTTGTCACACAGCCGACCCTGAGTATGCAGATCCAAAAGCTGGAAGAATCATTGGGCGCCAAAATATTTGACAGGAGCCGCCAACCCGTTGTTCCTACAGAAATAGGCGAGAAGATCATACATCAGGCACGGATTGTGCTTACAGAAAGTAAAAAAATAACAGAGATCGTACAGCATAGCAGAGGGGAATTAGAAGGAACATTGAAAGTTGGTATTATTCCGACAGTAGCTCCTTACTTATTACCACGGGTTTTATCATCTTTTATGCAGCAATTTCCAAAACTGCAGTTGCAGATCTGGGAATATACAACAGAGCGTATTATTCATGAACTGAAAGTAGGAATTCTGGATTGTGGTATTCTTTCCACACCACTTCATGATAACAGTATTCAGGAAATCCCGCTTTTTTATGAAACATTTGTTGGATATGTGTCCGAAAAAAGCAACCTTTTTGAAAAGAAAATGATTAGTCCGGAAGATATTGCACATGAAAAACTCTGGTTGCTTAATGAAGGACATTGTATGAGAGGGCAGGTGCTTAATATCTGTCATTTCAAGCATAATCAGGATACATCGGGTACTTTTGAGTATAATACCGGCAGTGTGGAAACCTTGAAAAGAATGGTAGATATCAATTCGGGAATGACTATACTTCCTGAAATGAGTATTCTGGATTACGATGAGGAACAGTTGTTGCGTGTAAGGTATTTCAAAGCGCCTGAACCGGTACGAGAGATCAGCATCGTGACGACTCAAAACTATGTAAAGCGTCAGGCAATACAGGCGCTTGAAAAAGAAATTTTGAAAGCTGTACCGGACAGGTTTAAGAATAAAAAGAAAAAAGACATCATGGAGTTTGGTCTCTAATCCCTAATAGTAATGAAGATAAATTTTAGACAAAGGCTTGAAATATTGAATAAATGGCGCATGAAGAAGATTTCGAACCGGAATTTTCTGATTATTCTGGCTTTTGTAGTTGGTATCATAGGAGGAATTGCTGCCTCTGTTTTAAAAGGGATGACTCATTTTATTGCTTCTGCATTACAGGATGATGTAGAATGGCATTACAAATATTCTTTTTATCTCGTCTTTCCGTTGATTGGTATTCTGCTCAGTGTGTTGTATATCCGAAAATTTCTGAAGGGAAAAAACTTTGAACATGGAATTACGCCTATTATCTATTCCATCTCCCGCAAATCAAGTCGTATAGAACCCCATAATGTATATTCGCAAATCATTACCAGTGCTGTTACAGTTGGTTTCGGAGGATCATCCGGTCTGGAAGCACCTATTGCCTACAGCGGATCAGCGATAGGATCTAACGTAGGTCGTTTCTTTGGGTTACAGTATCGCGAAATCACCATGTTACTGGCTTGTGGAGCAGCAGCTGGGATTTCAGGAGCATTTAACAGTCCCGTCGCAGGAATGATCTTTGCCATTGAAATTTTATTGCCGGAGTTTTCTATTCCGGCATTTATTCCTTTGTTGATATCATCGGCTTTAGCATCTGTCATTTCCAGGTTGTTATACAGTGAGCCTTTGTTTCATACAGCTACTTCAGACTGGGAGTTTAAAGCCCTATTCTTTTATGTAATCATGTCTGTTCTGGTAGGGCTTTATACCGTATATTTTGCTAAAATAAGTGCCATTATAAAAAGTTGGTTCAGCAAGATTAAGAATCCCTACAACAAAGTGTGGTTCAGTGGTATTTCACTTGGGGTGATGATCTTTATTTTTCCGGCATTGTATGGAGAAGGATACCTTACTATTCAGCAGTTACTGGACGGACGGTTTGACTCCATTGTCAAAAACAGTCTCTTTTCCAGTTACAAGGACATAGGCTGGGTAGTGGTTGCATATACCGTTCTGACATTGTTTGGTAAATCATTTGCTGCTCTTTTCACGCTGAACGGAGGGGGGAATGGGGGAGTATTCGGTCCTAGTCTGGTCATGGGCGGGCTGCTCGGTTTTGCCTTTGCATACGGAATGAATCTGACCGGCCTTGTGACATTGAACATCCCTAATTTCGTAATGGCAGGAATGGCAGCAGCATTAGCCGGTATTATGCATGCACCACTGACAAGTATTTTTCTGATCGCGGAAATCACAGGAGGGTATACATTGATGGTGCCGCTTATGCTGGTCGCTTCCATAGCTTATCTTATAAACAGGGCCATACTTAAACACTCCATCTATACAAAAGTATTGGCAGATTCAGGAGATCTGGTTTCTTATGAGGACAAGGACAGATCTGTCTTAAGTATGATGAAGCTCCGGTATGTATTGGAAACTAACTTTGTGATATTAAGACCCGGAGAGACCCCAAATGAGCGTAAGCATGATATTATACATTCCAAAAGGAATATCTTTCCGATAGTGGATGAGAAAGGTAAATTTCTGGGTATCTTATATATTGAGCACTTACTTTCCATTCTCCTGGGAGAGGAGGAAGGAATTGATAAAGACTTCGGTACCCTTGTTCAGAAACCTAATGATATTATCAAAGGTGATGAAAATATGGAAATCGTGATGTCAAAAATGAATAAGGAAGATGTATGGATCCTCCCTGTGGTAGACAAAGAGGATCACTATCTCGGATTTGTTTCGAAATCGAGTGTTTTCAATAAGTACAGAGCCTTACTTATGCGTCAGGGGCATTATCTGGAATAAAGTCTAATTTCTAAGACTCATTATCTTAGCTACATATTTACCGACAATATCAAATTCCAGATTAACCTCATCACCTACATGGATCTGTCCCAGATTGGTATGTTCCAGTGTGTAAGGGATAATAGCTACTGAAAACTCGTGATCTTTTGATCCCACTACAGTCAGGCTGATTCCGTTTACAGTAACAGATCCTTTTTCTACAGTCATATTCTGTGTATCAGGACTATATGTAAAGGTGAATATAGTACTGCCGTTCTGATCTTCTTTTGCTGTACACACAGCAGTCTGATCTACATGTCCCTGAACAATATGTCCGTCGAGGCGGCCTCCGATCAGGGTGCATCGCTCCAGATTGACAATATCTCCGGCCTTTAGCTTACCCAGATTGCTTTTTTTCAATGTTTCATCAATAGCTGTGACTTTGTGTATATTTCCTTCCAGACCTACGACTGTCAGGCAGACACCGTTATGAGAGATACTCTGGTCAATCTTCAGTTCATTGGAAATAGCAGATTCTACATATAAATGCAGGTTGCTGTCTTCACTGATAACATCTTTGACCCGGCCTAGTGTTTCTATAATACCTGTAAACATAATATAATTTAATTTATACAAATATACCTATTCGCATGCTTCTTCCTGTCATCTGCAGGCCGAATTATAGACAATCCGGGTAGGAAATACTAACGGAAAGTATATGTCCGGTAATGAATGAATAAAAAAAATAAAAATAAATTTGGATAGTGTTAAAAATACACTATCTTTGTGTCATCATAATTTAGGTTTATAATTGGTTATAAAGGTTTCCACTCTCCCCGTTTGGAAACCTTTTCTTTTTACCCCGTTTTCAAATTCCGCAAGGGAATATAAGCCTTAATCTTATTTAACAAATCATTTTAAAAAAATATATTTTAGTGCGGTGTAAATGCATTCTCTTCTCAAATACAGCGTCTGCACGTCTGCATTTACAGTGTTATTGTCAAAATACTTTTATGTCCTGCTGATAAACCAGTTGGTGGAGACACCAACTGACGCGGCGTGAGTTTTGGATAAGTATTAGCAGAATCTTACAGCATAGAAAAGGAGCGGATATAATTTAAATGCTGTTACACAAAGGGCGTCTGCAGGTGTCCCCACCTGCATCACAAGGTAAAAGAGACTTCTGTGTTTTGCGTTAAACCAGTTGGTGGAGACACCAACTGACGCGGCGTGAGTTTGGGATAAGTATTAGCAGAATCTTACAGCATAGAAGAGTAGCGGATATAATTCTAAATACTATCACACAAGAACTCTGCAGGTGTCCGCACCTGCAGCATAGGAGGATAAATCTAATTCTAAGAAAAATAAAAAAATATTTTGAATAGTGTAATATGTACACTATCTTTGTGTCATCATAATTTAGGTTTATAATTGGTTATTAAAGGTTTTCATTCTCCCCGTTTGAAAACCTTTATTTTTTTTAAAATTTTATTGTTATTCGATAAAACAACCGGTTGTACATCGGCAATCATTAGATAATTTCCCAAAAAGATATAATAAATTTGCAAGTTAATTATATTACCTCTAACTTTGTCTTAGGTTTAGGTTGATTGCCTCGTAAAGAGGTATTTTAGAGCCTGGAAAATCGCCCGATTCTTCCAGGCTTTTTCTTTTTGTATTTTATCGTCCCTTAAGATTTGATACACCTATATAAAATCCTATTTTTGGAATTCAAATATAAAAGCATGCAATATCCATTTAGCAGAGTCTCAAGAGATATCAATGAATCTAATCATTTCATGTACTTGTTACAGCCTGTTTGGATCAAAGACAATAGCGCAATCTTTTAAAAGCAAATTATTTACATATGAAATATCCATGTAGTAGAGACTGCACAAATACGAATGAATATAGTTTGGATATTCCATATGAACATTGAAAATCAAATTATTTACATATGAAACTTTATTCATTTTTATTCTTTTTTCTTATTTCAACAACCTTACTGGCGCAGGAAGCAGGATATCAGATTTCTTACATGAGGAGCAGTAATGGTAAAATCCATGAAAAGCAAAGCCCGATTTTAGTATATGCCAATAAAGAGCAGACAGCGGTTACCAGTCAGCAGATTCTTGACGGTAAGGCCCGTTTCCCTTATGAACGCTATTTTGTAAATCGTAAAAACGGAGCTTATTATAAGATTTCCACTTTTGAAGGCGGTCGTGAAATTGCGACAGTCGACTCTGCTTTGCTGGAAAAGCAAAAACTGGTGATAACAGGAGAAACAAAAAAGATATTGGGTTATACTGTTAAGAAAGCTACTACTTCTGTTAATTCCAATACAATAGATTTATGGTTTACAGAAGAAACCGGAATCAAAGCTTCACCGGTTGAATTAGGACAAAACTTAGGCCTGGTACTGGAAATGGTAAGGAATGGCAATTCAGCTGTTACCGCAACAAAGATTAAGAAAATAAAAAGCATACCCGCAGCGGTTAAACTACCGGAGTCAGGTTCATATGTAGATGAACTGACCTACCGGGATTTGCTATGGAAAAGCAGATTTGTCGATATCCCAGTATTCTATAAGCAACGTATCCGTTTTAATGATGCAACCCGTTCAGATAGCATACTGAGATTTGCAAACGGAACAGTCATTGTCAAAAAAGTAAAAATACCTGAACTCAAAAAGAATGAAGGTCAGGCCTTTGTAGAAGTTATTCAGCAGGCTAAGGGAGATGCATATGACCGTACAGGTTCGGTATTTCTGATTCCGGCGGATCGTGATATCAGCTTTCTGGACGGAATGCAAAACGGAATGAATACTTTGCCTGTGTATGAGAATGGCAATGGTAAGAAGTATCAGGGAATGACGCAAACGGCTAATTTTGAACCGGTGCTCGAACTGATGCGATTTTTTACACCATTCGGTGTCAGCCAGTTTAATTACATCAAAATAAAAGGTAAAACCTGGCAGGACAGCGTGAGCTATCGTCAGGAAATTTCTGAGCTTCTGCCACGTTTCGCAGGTAAAGAAGTCTATGTCGGAACATATATCGGTAATTATGATAAAGAAGGGCATGAGGTGACTGTACGTCTGACTATTCATCCCGGTAAACCTCAGTTTTCGGAAGGGGCGAAGGTGCTTTCTCTTTTCAATACCACAAATGTAATGGAAATGGGCGGTCAGGAATATCCGACCATGTTTAATCAGGAGAAAGGAGTGGAGGTCAGGTTTACATTAGATCAGGATGTCAAAAATGCACAGCTAAGATACATTACCACAGGTCATGGTGGCTGGGGAGAAGGTGATGAATTTGTTCCAAAAGCAAATACGATATACTTAGATGGTCAGCAGGCTTTCAGATTTACACCATGGAGGACAGAATGCGGTTCTTACAGGTTATCTAATCCTGCATCCGGCAATTTTGAAAACGGACTGTCATCTTCAGATTTAAGCCGCTCTAACTGGTGTCCGGGTACGGTTACAAATCCGGTATACATTGATCTTGGCGATCTTAAAGCCGGAGAGCATACTATACGCGTCCATATCCCACAGGGAGAACCCGAAGGAACAAGTTTATCCTATTGGAATGTATCCGGAGCTCTACTCTATTACTAAGCAACAAAAAAGCCTTCCCGCATGATCGGGAAGGCTTTTTTATTTAATTATGCTGTATACTTATACGTTAAATCTGAAGTGCATAATATCTCCGTCCTCAACAATATATGTTTTTCCTTCCACACTAAGTTTACCCGCTTCCTTGACCGCTGATTCCGAACCATATTGAATAAAGTCCGCATACTTGATCACTTCCGCACGAATAAAACCTTTTTCAAAATCAGTATGGATCACTCCGGCTGCCTGAGGTGCAGTATAACCTTTCTCAATAGTCCATGCACGTACTTCCTGTACACCGGCAGTGAAATATGTCGCCAGATCCAATAGGGAGTATGCAGCACGGATTAATTTGTGGACACCCGATTCTGTTAATCCAAGATCATCCAGGAACATCTGGCGCTCTTCAAAACTTTCTAATTGTGCTATTTCAGACTCGATTTGTGCAGAGATAATCAGTACTTCCGCATTTTCGTCTTTTACAGCTTCTTTTACTTTATCAACATAAGAATTTCCGGTATTTACTGAAGCCTCGTCTACATTACATACATATAGTACTGGTTTTGCAGTTAATAAAGCCAGATCCTGAATAAACTCAAAATCTTCTTTCTCTATCGGTGATGTACGTACAGATTTACCGGATTCTAAATGTTCCTTTACAACAGAGAGAATATCAAATGTGCGTTTGGCATCTTTATCTCCACCTGTTTTGGCCATTTTTTCCACTTTTTGAATACGTTTAACAACGGTATCCAGATCTTTCAACTGCAATTCTGTATCAATGATTTCTTTGTCACGTATAGGATCTACAGATCCGTCCACGTGGATAACATTGCCGTCATCAAAACAACGTAATACGTGAATAATTGCATTTGTTGTACGGATATTGCCTAGGAATTGATTTCCGAGACCTTCGCCTTTGGAAGCCCCTTTTACCAGTCCTGCAATATCTACGATCTCAATGGTATTAGGAACCAGACGCTGAGGTTTGACAAGATCAGCGAGTTTATTTAAACGTTCGTCCGGAACAGTAATTACTCCGACATTCGGTTCGATTGTACAAAATGGAAAATTTGCTGCCTGTGCCTTAGCATTTGACAAGCAATTAAATAACGTTGATTTGCCCACGTTAGGCAGGCCAACTATACCGCATTGTAAAGCCATGAATTGTGCTGTTTTTTAAAATTGTACAAAGATAGAAAAATCAAATCAACTAATCGTATATTTAAGTATGCAATGGATAGAGATTCCTTCACAATTCCTCAATAAACCGGAAGAAATACGCTTAGTTAAAGTTCCGGGATTAAATTTCTGCCTTACAAAGCAGGATGGTGCATGGGTGGCCTTTTCAGAGAAATGTCCGCATGCCGGAGCTCCCTTGTCTACAGGATGGTGCGAAGAGGGACGTGTAATCTGTCCGTATCACAGACATGCTTTTTCTCTAAAAACCGGAAGAGGGGATCCGGGGCAAGGTAATTTTGTGAATTTATATCCGCTGAAACAGGATCAGGGCAAATGGTTTGTAGGAATTGATAAAAAATGGTGGCAAAAACTGTTTTAGCGAGTTTGTATTTTTTTGATATTAAGTCTTTTGTGTGTTTTTTATATCGTTGCTACATTAGATATATTGTCTTATATTTAACTCACTAACTCAAATTATAAACTGTATGAAAATTTTAAAGAAAATCCTGCTGGCTATTCTGGCTTTAGTTGTTATCCTGTTGATTGCAGCTTTGTTTCTAAAGAAAGATTATGCCGTAAAACGCGAAATTATTATAAACAAACCTCGTGAGGTCGTGTTTGAATACATCAAATACATCAAAAATCAGAATTATTACAGTAAATGGGCTACTATGGATCCAAATATGAAAAAAACATATACCGGAACCGACGGAACGCCAGGATTTATTTCTGCATGGGATAGTGAGCAAAAGGATGTAGGTAAGGGGGAACAGGAGATTAAGAAAATTAAAGAAGGAGAACGTATCGATATGGAGATTCGTTTTATAAAACCGTTTGAATCTAAAGATCAGGCCTATATGATTACAGAAAGCGCCTCGCCAACATCTACAAAGGTGATCTGGGGATTTGACGGACATATGAATTATCCGATGAATCTGATGTTATTATGTATGGATTTTGACAAAATGTTAGGCGGAGATCTCGATACAGGGCTGCAAAGACTAAAAGGACAACTGGAAAAATAATACCAGTAAGCTGTTTGCATGCAACAGTTATAGTATTCCTCTAGGATGGCCATTTAGAAATTGCCATTCCATGTCATTCTTTACCGCAAATGCAATGCAATATAGATGTCCTGTGAAAATCTTGATGATTCCTGAAAACTCTTATTCACTGGATATGAATCACTTGTATGCTATGATTAAAATAACGTTGTGTACGACATCTATACACGTGGTACCGCAAAGTATCAAATAGACTGTTTCCGTTTTTAATTAAGTATATTTGTAGCGTTAAATTTGAAAGAAATTAACGAATTCGTATGCAAAACAAACAAATCGGTGTAATTGGCAGTGGGAGTTGGGCTACAGCTATGATTAAAATGTTAACGGATAATCTGTTGGACAAAACCATTTTATGGTGGATTCGTAAACAAGAAGATCTGGAATATATATTGGAATACAAGCATAACCCCACTTATTTGAGTGCTGTAGAAGTTAAATTGTCAGAGGAACAAATTTCTACCAATGCTGCTGAGCTTATCCGCCGTTCGGATATTGTAATTTTAAATACACCGGCAGCTTATCTTAAAGCTGCATTAAAAGATGTTAAACCTGAGGATTTTGAAAATAAAATAGTAGTATCTGCCATTAAGGGTATCGTCCCGGATGAAAATCTGGTTGTAGGTGAATATCTGATGGAATATTATCATGTTCCGCTAGAGAATATTGTAGTTGTAGGAGGGCCCTGCCATGCTGAAGAGGTTTCGCTGGAAAAGCTGTCATATCTTACGCTGGCCTCTAAAAATTTGGATCATGCTGAAGAAATGGCTAAATTTTTAAGGAACAGATATATCAAGACCATTATCTCCGCTGATATTTTTGGAGTAGAATATGGTGCTGTGCTTAAGAATATATATGCTTTGGCCGGTGGTATATGTCATGGCCTGGGATTTGGAGACAATTTTCAGGCTGTCCTTGTCTCTAATGCAATCCGTGAAATGGAAACCTGTGTGGATGTTATTGATCCTCAGCCAAGAGATATCAATCATTCAGCCTATTTGGGTGATCTATTAGTAACTGCCTATTCCCAATTTAGCCGTAACCGGACATTTGGTAATATGATAGGTAAAGGTTATAGTGTGCAATCCGCTCAATTAGAGATGAATATGGTGGCCGAAGGTTATTATGCTTCAGCTTGCATACAACGGATTATTCAAAAATTCAACCTTCAGATGCCTATATGTGATGCCGTATACAAAATCCTGTATCAGCAAAATCCGGCATTACCAACAATCAAAGTCCTTGCAGATTCCTTAACCTAATTTTTTAAATGATAACGAAAGAACAGATAGCCGAAACATATAAGTCTATTCAGCAGGAAATTACCGATGCTTTGGAAGTGTTGGATGGTGGTGCTAAATTTCAGGAGGAATTGTGGGAACGTGACGGAGGAGGCGGTGGCCGTACCCGTATTATACAGGCGGGCAATTTGATAGAAAAAGGCGGTGTAAACTTTTCTGCAGTTCACGGTACGCTTCCGGAGCCTGTAAAAAAAGCTTTTGGAGTCGAGGATGATCAGTTTTTTGCAACAGGAGTTTCCATTGTACTTCATCCTAATCATCCGTTAGTACCTATTATTCATATGAATATCAGATACTTCGAGCTGAACGAGCAAACCAGATGGTTTGGCGGAGGTATAGATCTTACACCTCACTATGTCTGTAAGGAAGATGCACAACATTTTCATCAGACATTGAAAGCTGTATGTGACAAACACAATTCTGAATTTTATTCTGAATTTAAAACCTGGGCAGACAATTACTTTTTTATCCGTCACCGGGATGAAACGCGGGGAATAGGTGGTGTATTTTATGACCGCCTTACTCCTGAAAAAACCAATATGTCATACAAACAGATCTTTGATTTCTCCTGCGATCTGGGACGTACTTTTGCGGGTGTGTATGCTGAATTGGCGAACAGACATCGTCATGAAAGCTATTCGGAAGAACAAAAGAACTGGCAGATGCTGAGAAGAGGTCGATATGTTGAATTTAATCTGGTATATGATGCCGGTACAAAATTTGGATTAGAGACCAACGGTCGCATCGAATCTATTCTGATGAGTTTACCAGCACAGGCTAACTGGGCTTATGATTTTAAAGCGCAGCCCGGGTCAAAAGAAGAAGAAACACTTTCCTTACTTAAAAAGGGTATCGACTGGGCTTAATACCATTATTAAAAATTTATGATCAAATTTCAAAAATTTGTACTTGATAACGGACTGCGTGTATTGGTACACGAAGACCATAACACAGCGATGGCCTGTGTCAATATTCTATACGATGTCGGTGCACGGGATGAATCTCCAGATCAGACAGGATTTGCTCATCTCTTTGAGCACCTGATGTTTGGCGGATCAGTCAATATTCCTAACTACGATACGCCTTTACAAAGAGTAGGTGGTGAAAATAATGCCTTTACATCCAATGACATTACAAATTATTATATCACTCTGCCGGCAGTAAATATTGAAACTGCATTTTGGCTGGAGTCTGACCGCATGCTGAGTCTTGCATTTTCAGAACAAAGTCTTGACGTGCAAAAACAGGTTGTAGTTGAGGAGTTTAAGCAACGTTATCTCAACCAACCCTACGGCGATGCCTGGCTCAAACTGAGACCGCTTGCATACCAGGTACATCCTTATAAATGGGCGACTATTGGTAAAGAAATTTCACATATTGAAGAGGCAAGGATGGAAGATGTGAAGGCTTTTTTTACAAAACATTATAATCCGCTAAATGCAATTATGGTAGTGTCGGGAGATGTAACCTTAGAGCAGGTAAAGCAACTGACCAATAAATGGTTTGGGGATATTCCTTCGGGAGAAAAGTATAACCGGAATCTGCCATCCGAACCTGTGCAGACTGAAGCCCGCAGACTGGAAGTAGAAGCCGATGTTCCGGTGGATGCCGTACACATGGTCTTTCACGGTCCCAACAGATTATCACCCGAATACCAGGCTATGGATCTGATATCAGATATATTATCCCGGGGATCTTCTTCAAGACTGTTTCGAAAACTGGTTAAAGAGAAGAAAATATTCAGTGAAATCAATGCCTATGTTACCGGAAGTATCGATGACAATCTGTTTGTTATCGAGGGTAAACCTAGCGAGGGTATTTCTACTGCTGAAGCTGAAGCTGCAATCTGGGAGCAACTTAACTTCCTGAAAAATACGGAAGTAAGCGCCGAAGAACTGGAAAAAGTGAAGAACAAGATCGAATCGACTTTAGTATTTGCTGAACTTTCTATTCTGGATAAAGCCATGAATCTGGCTTATTACGAATTACTTGGTGATGGAAATCTTTACAATGTCGAAATTGGGAAATATCTGACCGTAACGGCTGCTGAAGTTCGAGCGCAAGCTAATCAGATCTTCAGAGAAGAAAACTCCTCTACACTTATTTATCACGCTAAACCGGAACCTATTCATGCTTAACAGATCTTTTGCTCCCTCATTCAATACTATTGCCGGTATTGATCTTGTACATCCTGAATCTCTGACATTTGATAATGGACTTAAAACATTTCTGTTTCATAATCCGGATCAGGAATTAGTACGCCTGGAATGGATCTTCAACAATATTTATGACAAGTCTGAAAATCCTTTACTGAATACTACACTGAGTGCAATGCTTAAGGAAGGTACTACTCAGTTGTCAAGTGCGCAGATAGCAGAACAGGTGGATTTCTATGGTGCATATCTGATTCCGGAGTATAGTTACGATCAGACCAGTCTGACCTTGTATGTCCTGAATAAGCATGTGGATAAGCTGCTGCCCCTTATTAAAGAAATCCTGACTGCAGCGACGATTCCACAACATGAGCTGGATACGTACATACAGAATAACAAACAAACATTAAGCATCTCTCTTCAGAAGAATGATTTTGTAGCCAGGAGATTGTTTTATACTGCTGTATTCGGAGATAACCGATATGGAAATGTACCTACAGCTCAGGCTTATGATGCCATTTCAAGAACGGATCTGCTTCATCTTTATGATCAGCAGATTTTACCTCAAAACTGTACACTGTTTATTGCAGGTAATGTCAGTGAATCTCTTATAGAGCGGGTTAGCCAACTTTTTGGAGAGGAATGGCATTCCGATACGGTAATAGTTGCTCAGCAAAAGCCCGTATTAGAGACCAGTAACGGTCAGCTTATTGTAGAAAATAAAAAAGATGCATTACAATCCGCAATTCGTCTGGGATATCCGATGATTAACCGCACACATCCTGACTTCCCGGCTGTGCAAGTTGTGAATACATTATTGGGCGGATTTTTCGGTTCGCGACTGATGCGTAATATCCGTGAAGAAAAGGGCTATACCTATAGCATTGGTTCAGCAGTGGCCAGTCTCAAATTTTCCGGGTTCTTTACGATTGCTTCTGAAGTAGGAGTGGATGTCACCAGCCAGACTTTATCAGAGATTGATAAAGAGCTGGATATCTTGTGCACGGAGCAGGCGGAAGAAGAAGAGTTAGCTGTAGTTAAAAATTATATGCTGGGCTCTATGCTGGGCAGTCTGGAAAGTATATTTTCACATGCAGATAAGTTCAAAAGTGTGTATTTCTCAGGAATGACGCTGGACTATTATGATCGTTACGCGGAAGTAGTGAAGACCATGACAACCGAACGTGTACTTGAAATAGCAAAACAATATTTCAGAAAAGAAGATCTTATAAAAGTAGTTGTCGGACAGTTAAAAGGGTAAAGACCTGAATCTTTAGTCTGGCGCAAGCGATCGCTTGTCCCTCTAAAATTAAAGCACAGGCACCGCTACGCTAATGCCTGCGCTAGATATGTAAAATAAGACTCTAATCTGGCGCAGGCGTATCGCTTGTGCCTCAAATAAAAGTACAGGCTCCGCTACGTTAATGCCTGCGCTAGATGTGTAAAATAAAGGCTCTACTCTGGCGCAAGCGATCGCTTGTCCCTCTAAAATTAAAGCACAGGCACCGCTATGTTAATGCCTGCGCTAGATGTGTAAAATAAAGGCTCTACTCTGGCGCAAGCGTTTCGCTTGTGTCTCAAATAAAAGTACAGGCACAGACTACGCTAATGCCTGCGCTAGAGATGTAAAATAAAGGCTCTATTCTGGCATAAGCGTTTCGCTTGTGTCTCAAAAAATCCAATAAACCATTCTCCTTAACTTATATGAAGATCAGGCAACAAAAGTTTCTGCGGATTTTTTTCTGCAAATTGTTCCACTAACTGCATCATATAATAATTACTAACGCAGCGATCTTCTTTACTAATGATATCTTCGATCTGCTGACTTTCATGGTATTGATCCAGAAAACCCAGAGCATAGAGGTTGTTTTCCTTTACATATATATAACTCTTTTCTTCAGCATGTCTGCCCTGATCAATCAAAACATAACTTTTCTTTTCCATGGCCAGTGAATCTAAAGCTAATGTTACTTTATCATTATACTGCACGACATCTTCTGTTTCCATATATCTGGATTCTACCTGTCTTCCGTGGGCGGAGGCAGTCTTGTCAGAATAGAAAGCGCAAAGCAGAGGATTGAGATCAAAATCCTGAATAAGTTTAAGCAGCATCTGATTGGCATCGTACGGACGTTCAAAATAGCGAATGCATGAAATTCCCTTTGTAACTTTCGTAACAGCCAGTCGCATATAGCCATTAATATCTTCGTAGGTCATCAGACCTAATTTAGGTTCATATTGTTTCAAAGCCCGATTGTGTGCAGGCCAATGTTTTTTGATCAGCTGGCACTCCATAAGTAAGGCCATTAATTCCGTTCCGGATTCTTCAAAATCAATATCAAAGATCTCCTTCAAAAATAATTGTCTCCTGTTGGATGTATTATTTCCGGTAAAATGACTGAGTACTCTTTTTCTGATATTAATAGCCTTGCCTACATAGATAATTTTGCCCTTATTATTTTTGAATATATAGATTCCGGGTTTTGCAGGCAGGCGTTCGAATACCACTTTATCGATATGTGTGGGCAGAAGTTGCTCTTTGGCATGTGTCTGGAGAAAACTATCGATGAGCCCGTTTGTATCGTGCGAGAGAATACGTTCAAAGAGAATCACAGTGGCTTTTGCATCACCGGCAGCGCGGTGCCGGTCCGAAATCGGAATATCCAGACGCTGGCAAAGATTACCTAAACTGTAAGAAGAAAATCCTTTAAAAATATTCCGGGCCAGGCGAACAGTACAAAGCTTAGGTGATTTCCATTGATAACCACAAGCCTTAAGGTGGGCATATACAAAGGAATAGTCAAAATTTACATTATGGGCGACAAAAACCTTGTTCTCTAAAAAGGAATAGATATCAGCAGCCACATCTTCAAATGAGGGCGCATCCGTCAGCATTTCAGGCGTAATACCTGTAAGCATCTGAATATGATAAGGAATCTCCTTATGCGGATTGATGAGAGTTTGATACGAATCAATTATCTGATGACCATCATGCAGATAAATAGCGATCTCTGTAATACCGCTATTTGCTGCATATCCTCCTGTTGTCTCAATATCGACAATAGCATAAATACGACTTTCTGATACACTCATAGTTTTAGCCATTACACAAATATAATGCTAAAAATATTAGTTTTACAACAGAAGTTTAAATTTAAACTGTCATCAGATCACGGATAGCGACAGATGCAATCGCTCCGCCAAATGCTGCCGGTAAATAAGACATTGTACCGTAAGCAGATTTTTTAAAATTGCTGCCATCCGTGTAGAGTAAAGAGTTTTTATCCGGCAATTCGGTAGAAAAAGCAACTTTGACACCATCACGAATACCATGCTTCCGCAATTTTTTACGGATGTGCTGTGCAAGTTTACAATTGTACGATTGACTGATATCTGCAATTTTTATCTTTGTGGGATCTACCTTTCCACCAGCACCCATAGAACTGACAAAAGGAACTTTTGCATCCAGAGCCAGACGAATAAAAAACAGCTTAGGAGTGATGCTATCAATAGCTTCTACACAATAATCCGGTTTTAAATCCAATAGTGCAGGTATTTTTTCGGGAATAATAAAGTCCTGAATCACTGTCAGATCCAGTTCCGGATTGATAGCCATTAATCTTTCTTTCATAATCTCAGCCTTAGACTCTCCGTGATTGGTAGACAGGGCAGGAAGCTGACGGTTGCGATTGGTAGGATCTACCGTATCGCCATCAATGATGGTCATCTTACCTACTCCGGCACGACAGATAAACTCCGCCGCATATGAGCCTACGCCACCCAATCCCAGCATCATTACATGCGAACTGGCCAGTTTTTCCAATGCTTCACGCCCTACTAACGCTTCCGTACGTGAAAGCCAAGACAAATCTTTCATAAATTACTCAAAAACAGAATGATAATTCTGCATTATATATGCTTTAAACTTTGTTAATTCAATTTTTTTTATGCCTGCCACATAAGCGTAGATTTCATCAATGCCCACAGGCGAGTTATCTGTTTCCAAAAAAATCCGGTCTACAGGTGTTTCAGTCAGCACCTTATCCATGCTTCCGTTTAAGACAGCTTTGCCAAATGAAAGATAATATCCTTTGTAAATCAGTTGCTTAGCCAGAATTTCATTCTTTTGATAGCCATGAAAAATAACTTTTCCCTGAAACAATTGGGAAGATAAGGTTTGGATCACTTCTTCAAAAGCGCGGACACAATGTATGATCAAAGGTTTATCATATTGCGTGGCCAACTGCACCTGAGCGGCAAATACATCCTTCTGAATATTTACATCCGTTTCTATAACCTTGTCTATACCACATTCGCCTATTCCCAAAAGTTTGCCATTATCAAGCAATGTACGAAGTTGCGCCAGTGCACTTTCACTTCTGTTCTCATTCAAATACCAGGGGTGAAGCCCTGCTGTAGTGCACGCACTATTTACAGTTTCGCCATTATTCAGTGCGATACTGCGTATCTGACAGATAGCAGATCCGGGAGTAATGGTTTCACTCTTATGGGTGTGGATATCAATATAGACAGCTGACATACGATGCGCTGCAAATTTCAGAAAAATAAATGAGCTATGAAATTTTATCTACTATTCTTGTATAGATAATTTAAGCTAGAGATGTGTGGAGTGCATCTAGCAAACTTTTAGCCTTCAGTAAACATTCTTCATATTCCTGTTCACCATCCGCCTGATTAGTAATCGCACCGCCGGTGTGGAAAGAAATATAGTGGGAGGATGCATTATATAACAGTGTACGTATAACGACATTGAAATCAAAGTCTCCGTTTTGTGCGAAGTATCCGATTGCACCCGAATATAATCCTCTGCGGGTATTTTCGATTTCTTCACAATGTTTCATTGCAGCGATTTTCGGAGCTCCGGTCATGGATCCTGCCGGAAACGTGTTTTTTATAGCCTCCAGATCCGTTACATCTGCTGATTTTTGACAAGTAATTGTAGATACCATCTGATGAACCTGTCTGAAACTCTGTATTTCAAATAAGCGGTCAGCTTTTACCGAACCTTTTACAGCACTTCGTGTCAGATCATTTCGTACCAGATCGACAATCATTACATTTTCTGCAATTTCCTTTTTAGAGTCTTGCAGCTGACGCACAATGCGTTCGTCCTCTGCTGCTGTTGCACCTCGTGGGGCAGTACCTTTGATCGGTTGTGAAATAAGTAAATCTCCCCGTTTAGCCATAAAACGCTCTGGTGATGCGGATAAAATATAATGATCACCCATTCTGAAAAAAGCAGAAAACGGAGTGGGAGAGACCTCTGACAATTGCTGATAAACAGAAAAAGGATCCAGGAAAGCATCTTCAGCATAAAATTCCTGACAAAGATTTGCTTCATACAAATCTCCGTGCTGAATATGAGACTGAATACGTCCGAATGCATGCAGATATTCATCTTTATTCCATCTGGCTTTGATCGTATCTGCAAATTTAAATGCTTCAGGCAAGTATTGCTGAGATACTATTTCTTTGAGAATCTGTTCCGGAGCCTCGGCCTCGATATATACGCTTCCGTTTTTTATGGTGATGACAACAGCGGGTACAAAGAAGTAAGCAAGGGGAAACTGAAGAAGATCAGCTTTATCTGTAGTCAGATCTTCAATCTCATTTTTCAGGTCATAAGAAAGAAATCCGGGGATGAATTTTCCGGCATGCTGATCAATAAAATGTTGTGCTCTTAAAAAGGTGTCTGTACCGTCTGCGACAAATTGAGATACCGCTTTAACGGCCAGGCAACAGTCAAAGGAAGACCATTCATCAGCTGACTGATTGGAGTTAAAGAAGCAAATTTCATCAAATTGCATCGCCCATTGCAATGCTTTTTGATGAAATTTGCCAGAGGAATCGATCGAATGTATATCTTCGATTCGCATTAATTATTTAGATAAGGATAACGTTTGTTTACGATCCGGACCAACGGAAAGGAATGTAATAGGAACTTCCAACGCTTTTTCCAGATAAGAGATATAGTTTTTCAGTGCTTCCGGGATTTCACTTTCTGAAGTAATACCGGTCAGATCCTGATTCCATCCCTGTATTTCTTCCAGTACAGGCTCAGCCTCATTGGTAATAATCTCATAAGGCATGTAGTCAATTACCTGACCATCATGCTTATAGTGTGTACATGCATAGATTTTATCAAATGTATCCAATACATCCGCTTTCATCATAATCAGTTCCGTCACACCGTTCAGCATAATAGCATATTTCAATGCCGGAATATCAATCCATCCTGTACGGCGGGCACGACCTGTAGTCGCACCGAACTCGTGTCCGAGCTTACGTAATTCCTCACCAACTTCATCATGCAGTTCCGTTGGGAATGGTCCGCCACCTACGCGGGTAGCATATGCTTTGAAGATACCGTATACCTTGCCGATTTTATTAGGAGCTACACCCAGACCTGTACATGCTCCTGCAGTAGTTGTATTAGAAGATGTAACGAACGGATAAGATCCGAAATCTACATCTAACAATGTACCTTGTGCACCTTCTGCCAAAACACTTTTACCGGATTTCAGATACTGATTCACCAGGTGTTCAGAATCTACGTGAGGAATAGTTTTGATATAATCAATTGCCGCCAGAAACGCTTGTTCTTTTTCAGAGAAATCAGGGATTTCACCGTAATGAGATAAGATAGACAGATGTTTTTCTTTTAGTTTCTCATAGCGTTCTTTAAAATCCGGCAATGTAGTATCACCTACACGAAGACCGTTACGGCCTGTTTTGTCCATGTAAGTCGGGCCGATACCTTTAAGCGTAGAACCAATTTTGCCTGCACCCATTTTGGATTCTGAAGCAGCATCCAGCAATTGGTGAGTAGGAAGGATAAGGTGAGCTTTGCGCGCCAAAACCAGATTTCCTTTACCAACCGGATCGAAGCCGGCAGTTTTCAAATTGTCTAACTCTCTTTTCAGGATAATCGGATCAATAACAACACCATTTCCGATAAGATTCATGATACCTTCATTAAAGATACCTGACGGGATAGTGTTCAATACGAATTTTTTGTTATCAAACTCCAATGTGTGTCCGGCGTTAGGGCCGCCTTGGAAACGTGCGATCAAATCGTATTCAGGACATAAAACATCTACGATTTTTCCTTTACCTTCATCGCCCCATTGTAGGCCCAAAAGCACATCAACTTGCATAGCTTTTTTGTATTGAGATTAAAAATATATTTAGATAATGACTTATTCTAAAACAAAAATGTTCGGAAAAATTACGGTAGTAGTTTTTCCGAACAAATGTACTATAATATTTTACCAATAGTCAATATTAATTTGAAATAACCGTTTTTTCGGCTTTTGCCTTAGCGGCTTTGTCTTTCTCCTGGCAATCTTCACAGACGCCATACAGATTGAGAGAGTGATGTTTGATGTCAAACTTCAGCAAATCTCCCATCAGACTCTGGATCTGGTTGATCCTCGGATCACAAAATTCGACTACTTTATTGCATTCTATGCAAATCACGTGATCATGTTGTTTATAGCCAAAAGATTTTTCAAACTGAGCCATGTTACGGCCAAACTGGTGCTTAGTCACCAGGTCGCATGACACCAATAGCTCTAATGTGTTGTACACGGTAGCTCTGCTCACACGATATTTTTTATTTTTCATGTGAATATACAGTGACTCAACATCAAAGTGATCGGAGCGCGAGTAGATTTCTTCCAAAATAGCGTAGCGCTCAGGAGTCTTTCTCAGATTTTTATTCTCCAGATAAGCCTCGAATATCTTTTTTACAGTGGCGTAATTTTCTGCTAGATTCATATCAAACTTAAGATTCTTTACAAATTTACCAAATTAGATTCACAATATCGCTTTTTTCGAAAATGTGAGATTCAGTTGATTTAATTCTCCGATTCATATCGTGTTACTCCGGTTATTCCGCTGATATGTTTGAGGTTTTTAATCAGGTTATCCAACTGATCCGTATCGTTGACAAATACCATGATATTTCCTTCAAAAATACCCTCATTACTTGATATGGACAGCGAGCGGATATTGACCTTAAACTCCTGAGATATAACGGTAGTAATCTTGTTGACCAATCCGACGTCATCGATTCCGACAATACGCAATCCGGTAAGGAAAGCCACATTGTTGGACGTTGAAGAAGCCCATTTAGCTTTAAGAATACGGTACCCGTAGTTGGCCATCAGCTTAGACGCATTCGGACAGCTTGTACGGTGTATTTTTATGCCGTCATTTACCGTCAGAAATCCGAATACATCATCCCCGGGAATAGGGTTACAACAAGGTGCAAGCGTATAATCTACTTCCTGAAGATCGTCCCCAATCAACAATGTATCCAGGTCTTTTTTATTTATTTTTTCTACTAGTCCACTGATGTGAGAGCTAAACTGACTTGGCGAAGTGTCAATCAGTTTTTCACTGGCAGCATAATCGCGCAGATTTTTGATATCTATAGTTCCTTTGGCCACATTGTAAAACAATTCCTGTGAGCTCGGGAACTTAAAATAATTAGAAATCTTATTGATGTTATCAGTGTTATAGGTAATCTTCAGTGATTTTAGTTTGCGCTCCAGTATTTCCTTACCATCTTCCGCCACCCGGCGCTTTTCCTCTTTCAGGGACGAACGTATTTTGGATTTGGCTTTGGCTGTTACGACAAAGTTGAGCCAATCTTCTTTCGGAACCTGCTTACCAGAAGTGATGATCTCGACCTGATCACCATTCTGCAGCTTATGACTCAGCGGTACAAGCTTGTGGTTGACTTTAGCACCGATACAGGTCGCTCCGATATCCGAATGTATCTCGAAGGCAAAATCAAGGGCTGTAGCATCATTTGGCAACTGAATAAGTGTTCCCTTAGGCGTAAAAATGAAAATCTCATCAGAGAAAAGATTCATTTTAAAATCATCCACAAAGTCCAGCGCATTCGAATCGGCACTGCTCAGTACATCTCTTACTTTCTGAATCCACTGATCCAGTCCGCTGTCCGAATTGGACTCTTTGTATTTCCAGTGTGCAGCAAATCCTTTTTCCGCAATTTCATTCATGCGTTTTGTGCGTATCTGCACTTCCACCCATTGACCGCGCGGCCCCATTACAGTTGTATGCAGGGATTCGTATCCGTTTCCTTTAGGAGAGGACACCCAGTCGCGCAAGCGATCCGGATTTGGTCTGTAAAGATCCGTCACAATAGAATAGGCCTTCCAGCATTCTGTTTTCTCTTTTTCATAATCCGTGTCTATAATGATACGGATCGCAAACAGATCGTATACTTCTTCAAAAGGTATAGACTTTTTGCGCATCTTGTTCCAGATAGAATGAATAGATTTAGGACGACCGAACACCTCAGCTTTAATACCCTGTTCTTCCAGAATCTCTTTAACCGGTCCGACAAAATCCGAAATAAATTTCTCGCGTTCAGCTTTCTTTTCATTCAGCTTTTTCGCTATAAATTTATAGGTATCCGGATCGGTATACTTCATGGAAAGGTCTTCCAGCTCGGACTTAATTGCATAGAGTCCTAATCTGTGAGCCAGCGGAGCATAGAGATAACTTGTTTCCGAAGCAATCTTCAACTGCTTGTCCCGCGCCATAAACTCCATTGTCCGCATATTGTGCAAGCGGTCTGCCAGTTTAATAAGGATCACGCGTACATCATCCGCCAGCGTCAGCAGCATCTTACGGAAATTTTCCGCCTGCATAGAACTGTTCGGATCGAATATACCCGATATTTTGGTCAGGCCATCGATGATCCGGGCCACTTTCTTCCCAAACTGATCTTCAATTTCCTGTAAGGTGATAGCTGTATCTTCAACGACATCATGCAACAGTGCACATACAATCGATGTAGTACCAAGTCCGATCTCATCCGCAGCAATTTTGGCTACGGCGATAGGGTGGAAAATATAAGGCTCGCCCGATTTGCGGCGCATTTCTTTATGACTTTCCAGAGCCAGATCAAATGCTTTACGTATCTCTTGTTTGTCGCCGCGTTGTAAAGTTGGCTTGCACGCTCTCAATAAATCTCTATATCTTTTGCGAATTTCTTTGTTTTCAGCTTCAATATCAATCACATACTCTTTCATAAACGTGCTGTAAAATTTTTAAGATACTTTAAATATTTTTATGTAAATTAGGACAGAAAAGAAGTACCTTTATATGGATATCTGTTTTCATTTGAATAAATGTAGTAAAATTATTTATCAGAATAAAAACAAAAGGCTTTTTTTGATGCAAAAATGAAAATTATATATGTACCCGGATTTGTTCTTTTTCTGCTCCTTCCTCTTTTTGGAAAAGGGCAGACATTGATTAAGCCTCAGTATGGTGGAGGCGAACCGGAAGTGGTGGAGCATTATGCCACTACTACATTGGATGACGGAGAAGTGGTGCCCTGGTTTCCTATACCGGAAGTGGTCGTGACGGGCAAACGTATATGGAGCAGTGAGGACGCTAAGAAGGAATACCTTAGACTTAGAAGAAATGTGCTGCGTGTATTGCCGTATGCAATCTATGCACAAAAAAGATATGATCAACTGGACAGGGATCTGGCATTGGTCAATGATAAAAAAGAACAAAAAAGACTGATTAAAGCCTGCGAAGAAGAAATTAAAGAAAAGTTTACCAAGGAAATAAAAAATCTGTCTGTGTCACAGGGGAAAATATTAATCAAACTGGTGGACAGACAGACCGGAAAAACAAGCTATGATATGGTGAGAGAAATGAAAGGCGGACTTACCGCATTTTTCTATCAGGGTATCGCAAAAGTATTTGGTCACAATCTGAAAAGCACATACGATAGTCAGGAGGATTTTGAGATCGAAAACATTATCAGAAGTTTTGAGAGAACGCGCCCGGTAGCGTCTCCGCCGCTTCAATAAAAAATATAACCTATGCAATCTGTTTACAATTTTCACGCTTTGGAGTTCAATGGCGAAAAGAAGTCGTTGGAAGACTATCATGATAAAGTATTGTTAATTGTTAACACGGCAAGTAAATGTGTGTTTACCAGTCAGTACAAAGCGCTGGAACGACTCTATCAAAAGTATAAGCAACAGGGATTTGAGGTACTGGCCTTTCCTTCTAATAATTTTAATCAACAGGAACCACTCACAGGGCGCCGGCTGGAGACATTCTGTCGTCTGCAACAGCAGGTTACCTTTCCTGTATTCAAACGTACACATGTTATCGGAGAATATGTGGATCCGTTGTTTAAATATTTGTCTCATAAAGAATTAAACGGATCTGTGGATGTCAAGCCTTTATGGAATTTTCACAAATACCTGATTAACCGCAAAGGGGAGGTCGTAGATTTCTTTTACCCCTTTACAGGACCCAATTCTTCCCGCATTACGCGCAAAATCGAAGCACTTCTGAATGAATAATGACACTGGAATGAAGGTGAAAATTGTATCTTTGTGCCGGATCATAATGATGTTATAACATGAAATTAGATTTATTGGTAATGACCGTTCATCCTGATGATGCTGAATTGGGAGCAGGAGGAACGATTGCAAAATATGTAGCTGAAGGAAAGAAAGTCGGTATCGTTGACCTGACCAGAGGCGAACTTGGTACGCGCGGTACAGCTGAAACCCGAACAAAGGAAGCGCAGGATGCGGCAGAAATATTAGGAGTAGTTGTTCGGGAAAACCTGGATTTGCGGGACGGTTTTTTTGAAAATAAAGAAATGGAACAACGGGAAATCATAAAGTGTATCCGTAAGTTTCAACCGGAGATTGTTATTACAAATGCTTTGTCGGACCGTCATCCGGATCACGGACGCGCGAGCCAGCTGGTCAATGACGCCTTGTTTCTGGCAGGCTTACGCCGTATAGAAACAGAAGCAGATGGCAAACCGCAGGAAGCTTTCCGTCCAAGACTTTTGCTGCAATTAATACAGGATCAGTATATCAGACCGGACGTGTTGCTGGATGTCAGCGACTACTGGCATATCAAAGAAAAGGCTGTACTAGCCTATAAGACTCAATTTAATTCTTCTGGCGGTGAGGATGATGAGCCTCAGACCTATATCTCTAATCCGGATTTTATGAAATCTACGGAGGGAAGAGGGAGGGAATTCGGAAGAAATATCCAGGTGCAGTACGCGGAAGGCTTTACCAGTCGTAAAGTATTAGGTGTTACTGACTTGTTCGAACTTATATAGTTTCCATAAAATTTAAACAGTTTCTAAAAGGTAATCTGTATCTTTAGGAGTCGCTTTTCCTGTTGAAAAGCGACTCTTTTTTTGATCATAAAGCATGGATAATCTGAATAATAAACTCAAATTACGTATAGCCAGTTTTGGCTATGCAGTCAAAGGGCTTAAGGTATTATTTCGTGAGGAAACAAATGCTCAAATACATTTACTGGCTGCTATAACTGCTGTTATTATGGGGCTATGGCTACATATATCGGCAATGGAGTGGATTGCCGTCTGCCTTTGTATCGGTCTCGTTATCGCTATGGAAGCGCTCAATACTGCTATAGAGCAAATGGCCGATATGATCACGCTGGAACAACATCCGCGGATTAAACGTATTAAAGATGTTGCTGCCGGTGCTGTACTGATTACAGCTACAGCCGCGCTGATAGTTGGATTAATTATCTTTTTACCCAAAATTTATAATTTACTCGCGCTGTAATTTCAAAAAATGAGAACACCAATTGTACTTTTTTGATTGTTCTATTTTTCTTTTTAAGATAAGCAATCGATTGCTTAAAGTTAATTTTTTATATTTATTAATATTATATCTTAAATAATGTTAAATTACACCTCCTTAATTACATCATAACATAAAAGCTGATATATTTACGAACAATTCGTATAACCAAGCCTTTGTGATGAAAAAATTTTTATTCTTATTCTGTTTTACTGTATCCTGTTTGACGCATCTGTATGCGCAGCTTAATCCTAAAATTACAGGTGAAGTAATCGATATAAAAGATAAAGCAATATTAGAAAAAGCTTCTGTCGTATTGTTGCGTTCGAGAGATTCTGTTATGCAGAGTTTTGCCCGTACAGGCGAGAATGGCAAATTTTCTATTACGTCAAAAGATACAGGTGAGTACCTGTTGATCATAAACTATCCCCAGTATGCAGATTTTGTAAAAAAGGTACATATTCAGGACCGGCCCATTGATATCGGTCCGGTAAATATGTCCAAAACGGCTATTCTGTTGGAGGAGGCGCAGGTAACAGGTCGTATCCCAGTGGTTATAAAAGGAGATACCATCGAATACGATGCTGCTAGTTTTAAGGTTGAGGAGGGTTCGAAAGTAGAGGAATTGCTCAAGGTGCTTCCTGGAATAACGATGAATCCAGACGGATCTATTACAGCACAGGGTAAAACCGTAAAAAAGGTGCTTCTGGACGGAGAGGAATTTTTCGGAGATGATCCTACATTGATCACGAAGAACATTCGTTCGGATATGGTTTCGAAGGTTCAGGTTTATGAGAAAAAATCTGAGATGGCGACACGAACAGGTGTTGATGACGGAGAGCGGACACAGACCATTGATATCCGGCTGAAGGAAGAAAGTAAAAAAGGAATGTTTGGAGAGCTGAAAGGTGGAGCAGGACTAGAAAAATATTATTCAGGATCTCTCGCAGTCAATAAGTTTAAGGGGACGCAGAAAACAGGTGTTTTTGGTGTCACCGGTAATGAAGGAACAGTAGGATTGGGTTATTATTCTAATCAAAAATTTGGTGTTGGCGGATCGGGTGAATCTTCCTTTGAAGGAGGCGGGATTGTTATCCGGACAGGGGGAGGAGATGAAGGATTCAACGGAGAATATGCAGGAGGCGGAATACCGAAAGCTATAAATTCAGGAATTACATTTAGTGATAAGACGAGTAATAATAAGCACAAGATCAATTCAAATTATAAATATTCCAGACTGCAGGTGGATAACACCAATACCACATTTAGCCGGGATGAGTTGCCCGGATTTTCAAAAATCGAAAACAATAAGGATAAGACCAGTAATCTGAATAATGGCCATCAGGCCGGATTGCGATATGATCTTGAACTGGATTCCAGCTCTAATATTACCTTTAATCTGGAATACAGATTGAATAAAACGGAAAATACTTCCTTTTCTGAAGGATTGGAACAAACCCTGGATTATGAGCCTATTAATAGAACGGAAGGACGTTCCTTCAATACTAATACAAACGAAAATGCAGACTTATCTGCCTATTATACCAAAAAGTTTAAAAAGCCGAAGCGCGCTCTTACCCTGCGGATAGCCGGAAATGTAACGAATCAAAAGGCTCAGAATCAATATTTTTCAAGTGTAGAATATGTCAATCTGGACAGTCTGGATGTCATTGATCAATTCAAGCGCAATACTGTAAATAATGATCAGCTGACGTCTTCTTTTAATTATTCCGAACCCTTGAGTAAATCGGTAACGGCAAATGTAGGATATGAATATGCCTGGTTCCAATCCAAAACACTTGACCAGTCTTTTAACAAAGATCCGCTTACAGAAGATTATACGGATCTTGATGAAAGTGTATTAAACGATTTGACTTATCGTAATTATCGCAATACCGGAAATCTGGGTTTTAATTATATCGCCGATAAACTGACCATCAATTTCAATAACAGACTGACTTCGTCTGCTAATGTAAGGGACGACTATGGGGATAAATCCAAACTGGATGTGACGCAATTGTCTTATAATCCGAATGTGAACGTCAACTATAAGCTTAGTAAAAGTAAAAGTTTACGGCTTAATTATTCCGGAAATACGCTTCAGCCATCTTTAAGCCAGATAAAACCTTTGCGTCAGAATACAGATCAACGGACAGAATTTCTGCCAAATGACAATTTAGAGGGAGGATATAGAAATAACCTTTCCGCATCCTTTAATTCGTACCGTCAGCTTAAGCAGCAATCCTTATTTGTAAATGCCGGTATTGGAAATGTGGTTGATAATATCACTTCGTTTGTCACGGTCAATCCAACTACTGGCCAGCGCACACTTCAGTATGTAAATGTCACTGATAAACAGAATTTCAACGCGAATATATACGGATCATTCTCCTTCAAAGCATTCAAAAAGTTAGATTTGAATGTGTCTCCCGGCCTTTCAGCAAGTTATAACAGTTCTTATAATTATGTAACGACAACGGCTTCGGAACCCGAGCTTAATCATAGCGAACGAACAAATTACTCTTTCAGTCTCGGGGTTTACAGATACGCCAAAACCGGGTTTAATTTTAATGTAAATCTCAGACCGGGTTTCAGCAAAATGAATTCAAGCGTTCAGTCTCAGCTTAATAATAATGCCTTTACGATCAGCAACTTCGGAACGTTCAGTTATATCTTCCCTCAGGACTTTAAACTGAGCATAGATGTGAATCAAAATTACCAGGGGGCAACTGGTGTATACGCAAAGCCCATTCACAATATGTATGTGAATTCTTATGTGTCCAAGAAGTTTTTTAAAGATAAAAGTCTGGAGACCCAGGTATCTGTCAACGACCTGTTTAATGAAAGAAACGGTATCAACAGAAGTCAAAACGGCTCTAGTTTTTTCGAAACACAAAACAATGTGATAAATAGATTTTTTATGTTTAGAGTCATTTATAATTTTACAACCATGAAAGGAGGCAGTAAAAATGGTCAATAGATTGGTATTCCTTGTTTTGCTTTCCTGCTTTTTAATGGTGCAATATGCGCAGGCACAATATGCTTATTTCCCTGAAAACGGAACCATTACCTACGAACGTAAGTTTCATCTGCATAATTATGTCAAGAATCAGCTCAAAAAATCTCAAAATTCGGGTGGATATTCGGGTATCTATTTTGATGGTTTATTGAAAAATTCACCTGCTGAGCTGATTACTAAAAATACACTGAGTTTTAATACTACGGAAACATTTTTTGAAAATGTTAAAGAGGAGTTTCCTGCAAACCAACGCTATCTCTTGCAAAATCAGGAATATTATAATGACACGAAAACATATTGTAATTTCAAGACCGGTACTTTTAAAAAATTGCTGTCCTTCGGCGAAGATGAGTTGCAACTGGCAGACAGTATAGCTGAGATTAAATGGAAGTTTACTGATGAATACCGTAATATTCTGGGATACGACTGCAGGCGGGTGAACGGAATAATGCAGGACTCTGTATATATCGTTGCTTTTTATACTCCTCAGATTCCTGTATCAGGAGGTCCGGAGTTGATAAATGGTTTGCCGGGAATGATACTTGGAGTCGCTATTCCATCCTATAATCTCAATTATTTCGCTACTAAAGTAGAGTTAAACCAGGTGGCTGTACCTGCAAGCGTAACAAAAAACAAAAAAGCAGTACCTCAATCAAAGGCTGAGATTTCAAAGAAATTAAAAGAATTGATCAAATGGATGGGCAATAAAGATCTGCAACGGCTCTTTCTATAGCGGATTTCAGCTGTTTTAGAAGTTCTCTTAGCATAGGAAAAAAACCGGTGCTAAGAGATAAAACCTTTTACATATTGCTGTGTCACTTGATGTTTAGGATGCAGAAGCACCTGTTCGGTTTTTCCGAATTCAAGAATTTCCCCATTATACACAAATGCGATATAATCAGATACACGTCGGGCCTGTCTGAGGATATGAGTTACGAGCACGATCGTATAATCTTTTTTGAGATCGATCAGTAAGTTCTCAATAGTTTGGGTAGATACAGGGTCAAGAGCAGATGTAGATTCATCTCCGAGAATAATTTCGGGTTCCACCGCCAGTCCGCGGGCAAGGCAGAGACGTTGTTGCTGACCTATAGAGAGCCGTGTGGCAGATTGATCCAGCCGGTCCTTGACTTCTTCCCAAAGCCCGACATTACGCAATTGTGTTTCTACGATAAGTTTTAGCTTTTTACGGTCTCTGGTTCCGTGTATGCGCGGACCGTAAGCGATATTGTCAAAAATAGACATCGGCAACGGAAATGGGCGCTGCGAGAGCAATCCCATTTTTTTGCGTATATGAGTTACTTCAGCTCCTTTTGCATAGATATCTTCACCGTTGACCAGTACAGAACCGGTTATATCCACACCCTCAATATCATCCAGTAATCTGTTCAATGTCTTCAGAAGCGTAGTTTTACCACAGCCGGAAGGTCCGATAATCGAAGTCACGGAATTATTGGGCAAAGCCAGGTTGATATTCTTCAGAATATGATTGCCCTCTATGTACACATTGAGGTCTTTGATTTCCAGATGAGGACGACTCAAGGTTGTTATATTTTGTGTTTCTTCTGTTTCGATTGAAGGATATGAGTGCATAACACGATAATTAAGATGATCAATGATAAAATAAGCGCAGAAGCATATGCCCGTCCCTGTACTTCAGGAATAGGACTGCTCAATTGAAAAAATATAGCCAGCGGAAGTGTTGCCGCAGGTTCGTCAATATACTTAGGCAGATTGTCGCTGAAGCCTGTTGTTAAGAGTACGCCTGCTACATCTCCGATGGAGCGTCCGAAGGCTAATAAAATAGCAGTCAGTATTCCGGGTCTGATGTAGCGGATAAATATTTTTGCTACCTCCCAGCGGGTCGTACCCAGTGACAAGGTGACGTGCTTCAGGTCTCCGGGAATTGTTTTAATAAGTTCATCTACAGTGCGGACGACTATAGGAATAGTCAGCAATGTAATCGTAATAATTCCGCCCAGCAGAGAAGCGCGAATGCCAAGCCACACCATCAGGCTAAAGGCTACTGCTCCGTACACAATGGATGGGATTCCGAACAATACATCAAATAGTAATTTGGACAGTTGTGCAAGTTTTGACCCGCTACGCACATAGATATTCAGATAAATGGCAATAGGAATGCCGATAAGGGTAGATAGCAGGGTCGCTGCACCGGCCAGATAAAGAGAGCCCAGTATTGCATTCAGAATTCCGCCTTCCTTGCCAATATAAAAGCCGCCTTTTGGTACCTGCGTAATCATATCCCACGAGATATAAGGCAAGCCTTTGTATAATATCGTTCCCAGAATAAAGAATAGCGAACCCGTGACGGCCATTCCGGAAAGACGCATAAGGGTCTTTGCAACCTGCTCTTTGAATAATCTGGTCTTTACATTAGCCATTGTATTTTCCCTCCAGTTTGTTGAGGATCAGTCTTGATAGCAGATTGAACCCAAAAATAATTACAAATAATAGTAAGGCGGCAAACATCAGAGCGGAGTCGTATAACGGAATAGACATCATCTCTCCAAAGTTATTGGCGATCAGCGCAGGTATAGGATATCCGGCGTCGAATATGGACGTGGGTATTTTAGGTACATTTCCGCAGACCATGAGTACAGCGACTGTTTCGCCGAAAGCCCTGGAGACAGCCAGTACTGTGGCTGCAAATATACCGGGCTTCGCTTTTATTAATACGACCTTTTGTATCGTTTCCCATTTCGTTGCGCCTAAAGACATGGATGCAGATTTCAATTCATAAGGTATAGTCTGCAGGACTTCCACCATTATACTGATCATGATCGGAAAGATCATTACAGCCAGTACCAGCCCGCCGGACAATACGGTATAGCCGGAAGTCGTGACACCGAATATTGGGGCAATATAATTCTGTACCGCAGGAACGATAAAGAGCACGCCCCAGACTCCGTACAGTACAGGAGGAATGGCTGCAAGAACATTTACCAGAGGCAGCATCATATTTCTCAATGATTTGCCGGCATATTCCGTAAGGTATACTGCTGTCAGAATACACAGAGGAGCAGCCACAAGTACCGCAATAAGAGTGACGGATAATGTCCCCGTAATAAAAGGTAAAAAACCAAAAAAACCTTTCATTGGAGACCATACTTTCTGCGTCAGAAGGGAGACTACGCTGGTCGATTCAAACAGCGGTACAGATTTAACAGCCAGTCCGATACCAATAAGTGCTACTACAGAGATAGAGGCTATGAGCAGTACTAATGTGGATTTCTGTATTATTTTATCTTTGAGTATTCTATTAATAAGCATGTTAAAGTTTTTTCAGTTCACCAGCGATTATATCTTCGTGTAAGGGTACATATCCATTCTCCAGCAGGATACTTTGCTGCTGTTTCTCCAATACAAAAGAGATAAATTTTTTCAAGAGCAAAGATTTTGGTTTGCCATGTGCGACAAATGAAAGGCTACGGGCAGGAGGTGAGGGGTACTTACTCAGTGCGACAGCTTCTGTAAGGTCATCAATATTTGTATAGAAGCTTTCCTCTGTGTCAATCTTGCCGTTTGCATTCAGATCCAACGGCAGCACATCGATGTGCTCTGCTGTCTTTTTCGTTTTGAGATCATACACATAGTTTATATTATTAAATCCGATAGCATTCGGATCGTCTTTGATAGCCTGAGCAATGCCTGGATCTCCGAAAATTCCTACTCCTTTCAGATCTTCTTGCTTATGCCCGAAAAAATTAGCCCAGGTTTCAGCAGCTCCGGCTGCATCCGAACGTACATAGATGACGACAGGATCTGCGGTGAATGCAGGGTCGATATCGTTCCATCTTTTATATTTTTGATTAATAAACAGATCTTCGAGTTCCTTTTTAGTCAGCCCTCTGCTGATTAACTTTTGATAATTTGGATTTTTACTGTTGATCGTACAGATAACTGCGTCTTTGGCGACATCTATCGGAAATGCACCACGTTCAATTTCCTGAGGATGCAGATCTCTGGAAATCAGTCCGATGTCAACCATTCCCGTCAATGCGTCGGCTATTCCCTTGCCGGCACCACCGGCAGAAATATTAAACCGGACATTGGGATGTATTTTTTTGAAATCCTCACTCCAGATAACTGCAAGAGGATAGAGCGCAAAGGCTCCTGAAATAGAAATATTTCCTTCGTAACCTCTCTCTTCACTATATCCGTCTTTTACTTTTGGGGCACAGGAATACGATAAAATTACTGTTAATATGCTTAAAATTAGAGTTTTATTTATTTTAAATGACATCTACTTAAAGTCTATAGAAATACTCTTGTAAATTTTATAATGACAAATATATATTAAATTGGTAGATATTATAGGTTTTAAAAAAATTATTTTTACATTTGATCCGTCATCAGTCATGAAGACCAAAGAATAAATCATTAAGTGTATGCAAAGTTTCCGTACAGAATTAGAGAATCCCGTTGTGGAGCAAGAGATTATTGATCTTGAAAAGAAGATTCGTCTGTTTAAAGAAGGCAAATTGCCGGAAGAAAAATTCAGATCTCTTCGCCTTGCCAGGGGAGTTTATGGACAGCGTCAGCCTGGTGTACAGATGGTGCGGATCAAACTGCCGTTTGGTAAGGTTACTTTTAAACAGATTCTCAAAATAGCAGATATTTCAGATGAGTATGCCAGCCGTAATCTGCACTTTACAACACGTCAGGATATACAGATCCATTATGTAAGTCTGGACCGTACACCTGAATTGTGGGCCAAATTAGCGGAAGATGATATTACACTTCGTGAAGCCTGTGGAAATACGGTACGTAATGTCACGGCATCAGCCACTGCGGGTATAGATCCGAATGAGCCGTTTGATGTATCGCCCTATGCACACGCGACTTTTGAGTATTTCTTACGCAATCCGGTATGTGCCGAAATGGGACGTAAATTTAAAATGTCCTTTTCTTCCGGAGAAGATGATACCGCATTCTCATATATACATGACCTGGGGTTCATTCCTAAAATCAAAACTATCGACGGGAAAGAAATCCGCGGATTCAAAGTTATGCTTGGAGGAGGATTGGGTTCACAGCCTTTTCTGGCGAGTATCACCAATGAATTTCTACCGGAAGATGAGCTTATCCCTTATATAGAAGCGACATTGCGTGTATTTGACCGCCATGGCGAACGCAACAATCGTAATAAGGCACGCTTTAAATACCTGATCCAGAAGGTGGGTCTGGAGGAAGTAATTCGCCTCATTGAAGAAGAGAAAATAGCAAATAAGGTAAAACGCTACGATGTAGACCGGACGCGTATAGTACAGCCTGAAGCTCCGGATACAAGTGCATTGGCAGCAATTGATCTTAGTGATTCTGAAGCTTATGTGCTTTGGAAAGAGACCAATACTTTTGCGCAGAAACAGGAAGGCTATTACGGAGTATTTGTAAAAGTATCCACCGGAGATCTGCCTACTGCAAAATCCAGGGAACTGATCGAGGGCTTACGCGGACTGATCGCAGATGATATACGTATTACACAGAATCAGGGTTTGCTGTTGAAATATGCTACAGCAGCATCTTTGCCTCATATTTTCAATTTGCTAACCCGGTTGGAACTTGCTTCTCCGGGTTTTGAAAGTACGGCAGATGTCACTACCTGCCCCGGTACAGACACTTGTAATCTGGGTATTTCCAACAGTACGGAAATGGCGCGGGTAATCGAAACCTATATACAGGAATTTCATCAGGATTTTATCTATAACCGTCGGTTGAAAATCAAAATATCGGGTTGTATGAATTCCTGTGGTCAGCATGGTCTGGCACATATAGGATTTCATGGCAGTTCTGTAAAGGCGAATGGTAAAGTCGTTCCTGCTGCTCAGGTTATGATCGGAGGCGGAACCGTTGGCGACGGCTTCGGAAGAGTTGCAGAACGCATTATTAAAGTGCCAACCAAACGTGTACTACATGTGGTGGATCTGGTATTGAATGATTATAAAAAGGAAGCGATCGGAGAGGAGGATTTTCACGCTTACTACGATCGTCAGGGTAAGAATTATTTCTACACGCTCTTAAAGCCACTTTCGGATCTGACTAATTTGTCGGATGATGAATATATAGACTGGGGACATCAGGAGACATTCGCTACAGCAATAGGTGTAGGAGAATGTGCCGGTGTGGTGATAGATCTTGTGGCTACCCTGATATATGAAGCGGAAGAAAAAATAACATGGGCCAGATCAGCCTATGCGGAAAATAAATATGCGGATGCGATTTATCATGCATACAATGCCTTTGTACAATGTGCCAAAGCTTTATTATTAGAAAAAGGAATCAATGTAAGTACGCAGAACGCCGTGATTCAGGAGTTTGACACCCACTTTGTAGAGGCTGGTGAATATCAGTTTGAACCGTCATTTGCAGATACGGTGCTTCAGATCAGTAAAAATGAACCGGGACAGGCATTCGCTGAAGCTTATCTGGCTCGTTCGGTAGCCTTTTTCAATGAAGTATACGCCAAAAAGAATTTAATACAACAGGTACAAGAAAGTTAAGAGGGAGCACATGAACAGACAAGCTAAAGTTACCTTAGTGGGTGCCGGCCCCGGAGATCCGGATTTGATCAGTGTCAAAGGATTAAGAGCTATTCAGCATGCCAATGTCATTCTGTATGAT
Organism: Sphingobacterium spiritivorum ATCC 33861; assembly: GCF_000143765.1. Classification (GTDB taxonomy): domain Bacteria; phylum Bacteroidota; class Bacteroidia; order Sphingobacteriales; family Sphingobacteriaceae; genus Sphingobacterium; species Sphingobacterium spiritivorum. The sequence continues at coordinate 1,668,879 of NZ_GL379770.1, forward strand.
GCATTAATCAGCGGAGAGCTGCTGGATCACGCACGGCTAGACTGCGTCAAGATATATGTAGGCAAGCGGGCTGAACAACTTTCGGCCTCTCAGGATGAAATAAACCGCTTACTTGTGGACTATGCCGTCAATTACGGAAATGTTGTCCGTCTCAAAGGTGGAGATCCTTTTGTATTCGGAAGAGGTGGCGAAGAAATTGATTTTTTACGTGAGCATAATATAGAGACTGAAGTTATTCCCGGTATATCGTCTTCTATCGGACTGACCGGATTACAGCAGATTCCTTTGACGTACAGGGGTATAAGCGAAAGTTTCTGGGTAATTACCGGTGCAAAATCTGACGGATCGATGTCTTCTGATCTCGAACTGGCGGTACGTTCAAATGCGACTGTAGTGGTGCTTATGGGCTATGGCAAACTTCGGGAGATTGTGGCACTTTATCAACGCCATAAGAGAGGCGACCTCCCTGTTGCATTAATCCAGAACGGATCCTTACCAAACGAAAAAGTAGTATTAGGCACGATTGACGATATTCTGGATGAATCGCAGGAACGCCGTATCGGTGTACCGGCCATTATTGTATTGGGTGAGGTTGTAGCCAAACACCATGAATTTAATAAGATCAAAGAACAAGCCTTGGCATTGTAAATGAATACACTGTTTCCTATATTTATCAAGCTTAATCAGATCCGTACCCTTTTGGTAGGCGGAGGTGCTGTGGCACTTGAAAAATTTCAGGCACTTACCGCACAGGACAGCCAGGTACAGCTTACTATTGTAGGTAAAGAGATTAAGACTGAACTGAAGTCACTTGCTGCAGCTTATCCTCATGTAGAGCTATTCGAGCGTGAATTTGTCGCTGCAGACTTACAGGATAAAGAACTGGTGATCTCGGCAACCAATAATCCGGAACTGAATGAAGAAATCCGGGTATTGACCCAACAGCAGAATATTTTACTTAATGCAGCAGATAAGCCGGCTTTATGTGATTTCTACCTCGGATCTATTGTGCAAAAGGGAAATCTCAAGGTGGCTATTTCTACGAATGGAAAGTCTCCTACAATCGCTAAAAGAGTAAAGGATCTCTTACAGGATCTTTTGCCGGAAGAAATTGATGAGACACTGGAACTGATGAGCCAGTTGCGTGATAAACTGAAGGGTGACTTTGAATATAAAGTCAAAACACTGAACGAACACACTAAAAGTTTGATTGAACAGGATGGATATTAATACGATAAAAGCAGCATTAGAAGGAAAAGAGGGTGCGGAGTTGCTTCGTGAGCTGAGCATACAGTACCCCGGAGAGGTTGTGTTTTCTACTTCATTCGGAATTGAGGATCAGATTATCACAGAATGGATCGGACAGAATCATCTGGATATTCAGGTATTTACATTAGATACCGGACGATTGTTTAAAGAGACATATTCACTTTGGAGCCGTACGCTGGATAGATTAGGATTACCTATACGCGCGTATGCGCCCAATGAAGAGTTGCTGCAGGAGTTTGTTTCGGCCAAAGGCCCTAATGCTTTTTATGAATCGGTAGACAACCGCAAACAGTGTTGTCATATCCGCAAAATTGAACCTTTACGCCGGGCATTGGCCGGTTATAAGATATGGGTGACGGGTATACGTGCCGAGCAATCGCCGAATCGCCATGATATGGACTTTGTAGAGTATGATGAAGTCAATCAGATTATAAAAGTGCACCCCTTGTTTGACTGGAGTTTTGATCAGGTAAAACAGTATGTCAAAACGGAGCATATCCCGTATAACAGCCTGCATGACAAGGGATTTCCGAGTATAGGATGTCAGCCCTGCACACGTGCTGTACAGGAAGGTGAAGACTTCAGAGCCGGACGCTGGTGGTGGGAAGATCAGAGCAAGAAAGAGTGTGGATTACATATTACAACAAAATAACAAAGTAGCATAGATGGATTATTTAGATCATTTGGAGGCAGAGGCCATTTATATCCTGCGTGAAGTGGCAGGTCAATTTGAGAATCCTGCGCTGCTATTCTCCGGAGGAAAAGATTCGATCACGCTGGTGCATTTGGCCAAAAAGGCCTTCAGACCGGGAAGATTTCCTTTTCCCCTGGTACATATCGATACAGGACACAACTTCCCTGAAACCATTGAATACCGTGACTGGCTGATTAATGAATTGGGTGAAAAACTTATTGTAGGATATGTACAAGATAGTATTGATGCAGGCAAAGTGGTGGAGCAGAAAGGTAAAAATGCCAGCCGTAATGCCCTTCAGACGGTCACTTTACTGGATACAATAGAAAAATATCAGTTTGATGCCTGTATAGGAGGAGCCAGAAGGGATGAGGAGAAGGCAAGAGCAAAAGAACGCATATTTTCGGTACGGGACGAGTTCGGACAATGGGATCCGAAACGCCAGCGTCCGGAGCTGTGGAATATCCTGAACGGAAAGATTCATAAAGGGGAAAATGTACGGGTATTTCCGATTTCAAACTGGACGGAACTGGATGTGTGGAATTATATCAAACGGGAAAATATAGCCTTGCCAAGTATCTATTTCAGCCATGAAAGAGATGTCGTGACACGCAATGGTCAGCTGATGGCAGCAGCATCTTTCCTGCATATTGATGAGGAAGATATAGTCGAGCGTAAGTCAGTAAGATTCAGAACTGTAGGTGATATGACCTGTACAGCTGCTGTAGATTCCAAAGCGGTGAAACTTGATGATATTATTGCTGAAATTAAAGCGTCTACTGTCAGTGAACGCGGAGCGCGAATGGATGACAAAGTCTCCGAGGCAGCAATGGAAGACCGTAAGAAAGCAGGATATTTTTAAGGAGATTAAAGATAGACTCGTTGTTATTTCAGGTGAAATAAATTATTCAAATCTCAAGCAAACTACTAAAATGAATATACTTAAGTTTATAACCGCAGGATCTGTAGATGACGGCAAAAGTACGCTGATCGGACGCCTGCTTTATGATACAGACTCTATATTAGACGATCAGCTGGAAGCTATTCAGAAAGCGAATCGTAAGAATGATGACGGAACGGTGGATCTGGCGATTCTGACTGACGGACTGAAAGCAGAACGTGAGCAGGGCATTACTATAGATGTGGCCTATAAATATTTTCAAACGGAAAACCGGAAATTCATTATCGCCGATGCTCCCGGACATATTCAATATACCCGCAACATGGTAACCGGAGCGTCCAATTCGGATCTGATTATTGTATTGATTGATGCCCGCAAAGGTGTTATTGAACAAACAAAGCGCCATTCTTTTTTGGCTAAATTATTATCTCTGAAAAAGGTCCTGGTATGCGTCAATAAAATGGATATGGTGGATTATGAGCAGGCTGTATTTGAAAATATAAAGCATGACTACGAACAACTGGCTCAAAAATTGGGATTGACGCATGTGGACTATCTACCGGTATCGGCTTTAAAAGGCGATAATATCGTTCATAAGTCAACCCGAATGAACTGGTATGAGGGGCCGTCTTTGCTGGATTATCTGGAATCGGTTGAATTTGAGGAAAATACAAATGAAAACTGGCGGTTTCCGGTACAATGGATTGTTCGTCCGCAGACGGATGAATTACACGATTACCGCGGCTATGCGGGAAGAGTAGTGGGAGAGGGGCTGTCGGTTGACGATAAGGTATTGATCCTGCCTTCAGGTACAGAGAGCAGTATTAAAGCGATTGAATTGAATGGAAAGCATCTTGAGAAGGCTGAAAACGGACAATCTGTAATTGTGCATCTTGCTGATGATGTGGATATTAGCCGTGGAGATGTTATTGTTTCTGCAGAAAATCCGGCTCTGGCCGAACGACAGTTTGAAGCAAACATCTGCTGGTTTGACAACAAACCGCTGGATACCGCTCAGGTATATTTGATACAGTATCACAGCAAACTGACTAAAGTCAAGATTCAGGATGTGCTGCATAAGATTGATATCAATACGCAGGAATATTTGTATAATGAACCGATCAAACTCAATGATATCGGAAAAGTGGAAGTAAAAGCTGCTGAGGATATTATTTTTGACCGTGCTTCTGATAATCCTGCAAACGCCCGCGCCATCTTGATTGATCCGCGAACCAATCTGACTGTTGGCGCGCTGATTATCGAAAATGTGGCTTAAATAAAAATTGTAAAGAGATTTTAAAACGGACTTCAGGATTTGGAGTCCGTTTTTTTGTTTAGGATTTTTAAGATGTTGATTGTAATGACTAATGCTTTTAATAGTATTCCGGATTTTTTAAAAGAAAATATCGAATTGACTCAAGCCTATAGAATTTAAGGATATTAAAAGCAGTTGGATTTTGAGATAAAAGTATGCAAGGGTATGAGTGTGTCAAAATTATTACTTAACATAATATAAATTATAGGACATTTATATATTTAAATCTTACAGAATTCGTCATTCTACAGTTCGTTCACAGCATCCAATGCGTAATGACTGAGTTCTTCGATAGCTTTGGTAAAGATTTTGATCTGCCATGTAGAAAAATGACGTAAATTGTCAGGTTGCTCGTGGTTTTGAAATATAGCGTTTGGTGTGGCAAATACCATACTTGGTATCAGATACATGACCGGATTCATATCATGCATATATATGGTAAGCATTACCAATAAATCCACTCGTGGCGTATAGTCAAAATCACGCTGATTAATACTGATGCTACGGGCTTTGTCCAAATTGAGAAAGCATAAAATTACCTCATACGTATCGCCATTGTTTGCTGAAAATTTGATACGATCTGTTGAAACTGGCTCTGGTAAAGGCACATAACTAAATTGTTTTAATTTTTGAATTAATGCCACCTTTGCCTCTGTATGTATGAATTCTTCTTCCATCTTATCTCCTAATTTATGCTTTTTTCATCTAATTACATACCGGTTTACTTAACATAATGTTTTGTGATTTGTCCCAAATTTGAAGGTTAAAGATCATTTAAGCGCCTGTAAATCATGGTAGTCCCCTACTCTTTTATTTTGTGTGTTTATAAATCTATATGTTTATACTAATTAAGTATTATTAATACATTTTTTGTATTTTGCTACTTTACATACAAATTTAATTCATCATGTAACAGAAAATACAACACAGTCCTATAATTGCATAGCTTCAACAATGAGCAGATACTAAAAGAAAAGGATGAAATTATGGATGATTAAAAGAAGTTGACACAGAAATAAATAGTAATTTTACATTTGAGTTTAGAGATTTTATAAAAGTAACATGAATCAATATAATATTACAGAAGAAGAAGCATCAGATATTGAAAAGGAGATAGGAAATGAAGAGATAGTAATTGAAGTTCCTTTTAAACCAGAAGATATTAATATAAAAATTGTACCACGAAATATTGGTCAATTAGTTGAATTATTAGAAGATAAACAAATACTTATACCAAAATATCAAAGACTTCCTAATCTTTGGAATAATACTAAAAAAAGTCGATTTATAGAATCTTTGATGCTAGATTTACCAATCCCTCTTTTTTATTTTGATGAAGGTGATAATAAAAAGTGGTACGTTGTTGATGGACTTCAAAGAATGAGTACATTAGAACATTTTATGTTGGGTACTGGAGAAGTAGGGAAAAATAATTCTCAACTAAAATTAGAAAATTTAGAATTTCTCACTGAATACAATCATAAAACTTGGAACGATTTACCTAAAGATATAAAACGTAGGATCAATTCAAATCAAGTAACAATCAACTTAATAGGTAAAGGCACTCCTGATGAAGTAAAGTATACAATCTTTAGTAGAATTAATCAAGGAGATGTACCTCTTACTTCTCAAGAGATAAGAACAGCTTTATTTCAGGGGTACAGAGTTGATTTTTTAGAAAAGCTTGTATCCAAAGAAACTGAGGTTGGTCAATTATTTCATAAAGTAACAAGTGGATCAATAAAAACTAGACGACAAGAAGACCTAGATTTTGTTTCAAGATTTGTTTCTTTTTATATACAAGGCTATTCTAACTATGAACCAGATATGGATAGATTTATAACAACTGGGACAAAATTAATCCCTGAAAATGAAGTTGACAGAAGGAAAATGGTAATTGATTTTAAGAAAGCTTTAGATATTTCATGGGAAATATTTGGAAATGATTCATTTAGAAAAAGACAATCAATTAATGATGGAAGAAAGCCAATTAACAAACCACTATTTGAAATTATTTCTACGGTTTTTTCAAAATTAACTGATGATGAAACTAGAGAATTACTTAAGAATAAAAAGGAATTTGTTACTAGTTTTATTGAGCTACAAAATGATAATAAAAGATTTTGGAATGCTATAACTACTGGTACTGCCACTAAAGATAATGTGAATCTACGCAATAAAGAGTTTTCTGCATTTTTATCTAATTTTATAAAATGATTAAAATAATTGAATTAAACAATTTTAAATCTCATAAAAACACCAATATCGAAATTGGAAATTTAACTGTTTTATGTGGTTCAAATGGTGTTGGAAAATCCTCTTTTATCCAAATTCTACTACTCTTAAGAGAAGTTTTTATAAAAGATAAATCATTTGAAATATTGGATTTAAAATCTAATCCAATTAAAATAGGAACAGTAAATGATGCTGTATATGAATTTGGCGATTATGATGGTTTTCAAGTTAAGCTAGATTTTGATGATGATTTTATTTGCGATTTTTTTTATGAAGCTCATTCAGAAGCAGACAAAGTAAAATCTTTTATTAATCTAAACTTAGATAGAGTCGAAAATAAAAGTATTTTTGAAGGTAATGAATGGCAGAAATCATTTGAAAAGTTTTCAAAAATTAGTTTATTCAATACCAATTTTCAATACATCAGTGCTGCTCGATTTGGTCCATTAGAAAGATATGAAAAGGATGATAAAATGGTTGATGTCCATAAACAGATATCTGTTATAGAAGGCAAAGCTGAATATTTTGTCCATTATCTTGATAAGTATAGAAATGATGATGTGATTGATGAATTATGTATATCAGATGAAGAATCAAGAGTATATAAAGATTTATTTACTCAAGTTTTATTATGGGAAAAATATATTTTTAATGGTGCAAATGCTGAAATACAAGATGTAGGCAAGCTTGGATATATTTTAAAATATTCATTTGACAATGAACGTAGTACAACCAAGAAAACTGCGGGTTATGATGCAAAAAATGTTGGATTTGGTTTATCATATACGTTACCCATATTAGTAGCTATTCTTTCTGCTAAAAAAGGAGCTATAATTATAATAGAAAACCCAGAAGCTCATTTACATCCAAATGGTATTGCTAAGCTTACAGAATTAATTTGCATTGCTGCCCAAGCAGGTATTCAAATCATAATTGAAACTCATTCAGACCATATAATTAATGGTATTGCTGTACAATGCAAATTATATAAAAATAAAGACAAAAAAGGGTTAGATAAAGACTTGGTTAAAATATATCAATTCACTAGAAATGAGAAGGAAAATTATACAGAACGCTTGCTAATTCCAATAGAAGAAGGTGGTCGTATTGCTATTAGTCCAGAGGGTTTTTTTGACCAAATTCAAATTGATTTAGAAAAACTATTAGGGTTTTAGCATGAATGTATATTTTCATTTTCCTGAAGCTTTTGATGAAGATAAAAAAATAATAAATTCCTTCATAGAGGTTTTAATGCTCACAAAAAAACATTCTGATTTTAAGATTTATTATTCGGAATCTAATCTGAATACATATAAAGAACTAAATGCAGATGCAGAGATATATCTTACTGAGGAAATTAAGGTAATAAGACAATTTTTGAGTTCACAAAGGGCTGTCAAAATGGATATTTCAAATGTTCAAACATCTTATATCAGATGGCACCTTGCTAACTATAACGCATATAATTGTGAGGAAGCGTTAATATCAATTGCGGAAAAACTTTATTTAAATTCTAATTATAATTATATTTTATTAAATCTTCAAAATGGTATTGAATCGTGTAGAAATAAAATTCTTGTGTTCAGGGATTCTATGCATTTAAATTATCCTGATTATTTTGTAAAGATTGATTATGTAATAAATGATGTTGAATTTGCAGAATGGCTAAAGACTAGGTCAGTAAAAGAGTTTTCATTGAAGGATGAAAATAAATTCCAAAAAAGACCTGAAATTACAGTCAAAGGAGCAACGGTTTATTACGAAATAAAAAATGAGCGCTATTGGCATTTAGATACTTTCCATCAATTTATAGAGTATGAAGTTTATAATAGTGATGGAATACACATTGGTACAGCCAATGACAAAGGACAAATTAGTATTGAAGGGAAGAAAAAAGGTAGAACTATAAATCTTTAATATCTCTAAATATAATATGTTCCAAAATTAAGTAATTTTTTTCACTTATACGCTTTTAAATTCAAACTTGTTATTGATACAGAAATTTTTTGTAGATCATACCAACACCCAACCTACCTTAGCAAAACAGCCTCATGTGGTATAAGACCGGATGAAGTCGTCTGCTTAAAAATAAGCGTATCTTCTCCGTCTATACTTAGGGTTCCTTTGGCAACAACAGCGCCTTTCTGATCTTTAAACTGGATATAAGCGATGTCACTTTTAATATTTCCATCAACGGATAAGGTCAGCGTTTTTGCTTTTTTTCCAAAAGTCATGTAGCGGGCTTTACCTTTGACTTTTGTTCCTGTTTGTGACATGTCGAAAGCAATCACGCCGATTTCTTCCCCTTCACTTGAATATTTGCCGGCAAAATTACATATTTCCTTTCCTGCGATTGAAAAATAGTTGGTAGCAACAGTTTTTGACTGCGCCTGTACTTCAGACATACAAACAAAGGAGATCAATACAGCAATAATAAAAAGTCTATGTTTCATAGAAAATGTATTTTTCATAAAATTACTGAAATTCAGCTGAACATAATCCAATTATTAGTGATGATTTTTTCAGGTGCTTGTCTATATACCTGAATATTTCTAAATTAGTTTCGCCAATAAGCATTAACTCATGGAAAAGAACAAAGCATCATCATTTATTTTTGGTATTACAGCCGTCATTGTCGGATCTGCACTTTACAAGCAGATAGACTTTGAGCATTTTAAAGTTTTACATAAGGGATTAGCCATTATCTACGGCCTCACCTTTGCTTTTTCTGTTTTTATTTTAATAAAAAACTTCAGAAACAGATCTAAAACTTAGAAAAACAAATATATATCTGTTTTATATTCAACTGACAGGCTTATTACAATTCAGCATCAATGTAATAAGCCTGTTTTTGTCAGAAGATAAATAATTGGTTTGTAATCAGGAAATTTTTGCCATTCGGATGGCGTCCTCAAAAGCAGATACAAGCTGACTATTAGCCCGTCTTAATAAAGTTGCATTCGTCTTTACAGCAATCATTCCATCCGCTTGTCGGGGTTGCCCCAAGATAATATTATGTTCATGACGCAGATGCCCTCTCAACTTTACACTGTCTATCCCCTTCCCTATTTTCATAAGGCTGATATTACTTCCGTGCTCCGGATGTTCTACCTGAATATCATCCATCCGATTAAAGAGATTAAAAAGCGTTTGGGATTTATCCTTTACTTCCTGCATTACACGATCAATATCCTCCAGGTGATGGAGCGCCATTGCAGCATTAGGCCAGTTGGTAAAAACACCTCCTCCGTGGATTTTGACCAGATGATGCATCTGATCAATGACAACCTTGTCTCCGCAGAGTACAGCGCCTCCTGTAGCTCCGAGGTATTTATACAGGCATAAATATACCGTGTCAAAGTATTGAGCATAGTCAGCAATAGCATGACCTGTATATGCCGATGCCACATGCAATCTCGCCCCGTCAAGATGCATTCTGTAGCCCTTTAAATTGCAATATTCAGCTATTTTCTTTATTTCTTCAAGCGGGAATACCCGGTTATCCGCTCTTCTTACAGGAGTTTCGATGGAAACAACGGCTCCGGGAACAGCGAAAGCCTCTCCCTGCTCATGCACATCTACAGCTTGCTGCAGTTCCTTCTGATCAAACCAGTGATTGTCTGTCGCAAGCGGGATCAATCGTTTATTGAATAATGTCTGAGCAGCATCGCCTTCGTCTCTGTACACATGACTTTTTTCCTGCACAAATGCTTTTGTTGCAGATTTCCCGAGCACGGATATCGCCAATTGATTCGCAAGTGTTCCGGATGGCATATAAATAGCAGCCTCTTTTCCGGTTATTTTTATACACTTATCCAGCAGCTTCTTCATGGTGCCATCAGTTGCATAGCTGTCCCGCTCTATCGGATCTTTAGCCTGTATAGCCTGCAATTGTGCGATGAAATCATCAGGCTTGTAGAAAATACCATCATTGATAAAGTATACGGCATCACTATCATTCAGAATTTTATCCTTAGATGCCGAATCTGCAAAACTGGTTGAAGGAACAATCTGAGCGATTGCAGGAAGCGCCAAACCGGATAACTTTAAAAAATCACGACGTTTAAAAGATGACATAGGTATATAATCTAAAACAATAAAATTAAAGGATCTGATGGGTTTCCTTAATACTATTCATCACAAAAATACTTTTTGTTTGTCCGATCCCCTCAATTTCAGATAATTTATTGACAAAAAAATCATGAAAATCATCCATATTAGGAGCCAGAATTTTAAGCATAAAATCAAAATCACCGCTTATATTATAAAATTCGACCACTTCCCTAAGTCTGACCACTTCCTCAATAAATTTTCCGGCAGCTTTCTTATTATGTGCACTAAGGGCTATCATGCAAAGCACCATCATTCCCTTGTTGACCTTTTTGCGATCTACCACTGTCGTGTATTCCCGTATAACTCCCTGTTTCTCCATACGTTTAATACGCTCATGTGTAGGAGTTGCACTCAGATTGATCCGTGTGGCAATATCCCTTACACTTAATTTGGCATCTTTTTGCAGTAACCGAAGGATAGCCAGATCTTTTTCATCGAGTATATAGTTTTCCTGTTGCATTTGTTCTGTTTTTAGCGAATTAAAGGTGTTGGATCGGAACGATTGATATTTAATTCAATATTTTATTGTTATTTTGTTCCAAATTTAGCTAATAATTTTAACATACGTTCTTTGAAAGGTAATTTTGTCAGAAATTTCAAGCACATGCAAACGAGAAAAAATCTCATCTTAATCTTGGCATCCGTAGGTACATTTGTAGAAGCACTGGACATCGCTATTATCAATCTCACTATTCCTGCAATACAGGAGCAATTTGGTATAGGCAGTGACAGTATACAATGGTTGCAGACGTTGTATGTGCTGTTTTTTGGAGGTTTTCTGATTATAGGCGGTAAACTTTCGGATCAGGTGGGACGCAAAAAGATCTTTTTATGGGGTGCGGCACTGTTTATGTTTACCTCATTAGGAGCCGGACTATCGACAGATTTTATAATGTTGGCCATTTTCCGAGCCTTGCAGGGGCTTGGTGCAGCACTTATTATGCCGGCAGCGCTATCATTAGTGACCAATACATTCAGAGAAACACAGGAGCGCAATCGTGCATTAGGTGTTTTCAGTTCATTTGCAGCTATAGGATCCGGCAGCGGCCTTTCTATTGGAGGTATTATAAGTACTTACCTGAGCTGGCACTGGGTATTTCTAATCAATGTCCCTATATTGTTGCTGACACTGATACTGGCAGTTTTCTATCTGCCTGCAGATGAAAAGCAAAGTATCCGGGCAAAAACAGACACTGTGTCAGGTATCCTCCTCGTGTTGGGATTACTGAGTCTGACCTACGGTGCGCATGAACTGATGCATATTGCACTGCATCCCGTTCTTGTAGGTGGTTCATTATTGCTTGCCGTAGTTCTTCTGATACTTGTATTTATGCGACTGAGATCTGTTAGCGAACCGCTGATCGATCTTAAGTTATTCCGAAATACCTCATTGGTCGTTTCCAATCTTGCTTTTTTTACGTTAGGTGCATTTTTTATAGGCTTTTTATTTCTTATTTCCCTGATGTTGCAAAAAGATATGGGACATACCGCAGCAGCAGCCGGTCTTATGCTGGTGCCCTTCAGCATCTTGTCCGCACTGGTCGCCAAATTTGTATTGCCTCAAATATCCAAAGTATTGAATCCGGTCAGAATGGGTATCCTGGGTTGGTCCTGCATGTTTTTAGGAGCTGTTTCTCTCTTTGCTTCGGTCTATACAGGACATCCTATTGTCTTAGTATTGCTGGGAGCAGCCTGTATTTCAGGAATAGGAATGACATTCTGCTTCACCAGCCTGTCAGTTTTGGGGATTCGTGGTGTCGATCCTGCATGCTATGGTATCGCCTCCAGTCTGACAAGTACCAGCTACTTTCTGGGAGCCGGAATAGGTCTTTCATTTATGACCTTGCTGAGTCAGTTATTCCCTTCCGAATGGGTTGTCGGAGGGTTGAGTATAGGGATTCTGGTTGTCTATGCACTGATAGCTATAGGCCTGTTGCTGTACCTCATTTTAGCGGATCAGAAGATCAGGCAAAGCAATCTGGCCTTATCCTAATAGATTGAGTAAAATATAGTACATAATCTGCGCTGTTTACATTGTAAGGTCCATTTCCAGATGGATATCATCTGGCTCTGCGGCAAATAGCTCATTATTCAGTTCCCTAGTCAGTCTGGCACCATTTTTCAGATAAAAATCTATAGTATTGCGTGTCGGGGTGGCAGAAATATAAAGTTTGTCTGCCCCAAAGTTCAAAGCAGCATTCTTACAGGCATTCAACAGCTGTCGACCTATCCCCTTTCCCTGATAAGTATGGCTTACGTACAGAATATCCATCTTGCTGTAGTTGTGCCTGACTCCAATGCGTTTATAGTCTACAGAAGCTGTTCCTATCAGTTTGTCCTGATCAAAAGCACCATATACTACTCCGCCTTCACTTACTAACTGATGCTGACGTACTGTTATTTCTTCCAGTTCTTCCGGATCAAATCCGCTGACAGACTCTCTGTGTGGTATTAATACCAAACGGCCTTGCGTATAAACATACAGTTCAGCAATTTCTTCTGAACGATCAATCTCTTTAATGCGAAATAATTCATCTTTATTCAGTATTCTGATCTCCTCCATGGATAAAGTATTGTATGGCGTGTAATAGCTTATTTGTAAACGTAAATTTATACATTTGGTCAAAGATTAGCGTTATACAACTATGGAATGGAATAAAATTAAAGCCGATACACAAAATATATACCCGGAAAATAGTATTACACTCTTTTTAATGGATACCGACTCCGGAAAACCTGCTACCTGCTGGGTAGATAAAGCCTATGCAGACTATCCTTATAAACAGGAATGTATGTTTAATTGCTTCATCTCAGTAGATCTGCTGAATGATGAATTTAATCTTCGAAATGAAGATCTGGATTATGGCGATATAGAGGATTACTTTACACAACAGCTAAGAGAAGTGTGTGTATGCCATATTGTGGCCCGCATCACAACAGACAGCGGAATATCGATAGAAATGTATGTGGATGATGTGGAGAGTGCAATCGGAAAGCTCAATGAACTGGAAGCAGACCCAAACCGGCTGGTCAACTTTGATTGTGAAATAAGTGACGATGAGAATTGGGATAATGTGGATAATCTTTTAAATGACGTGGAATAAGATCTTCAATAGAGTACTATGCTTACACTAAGATCAACCGAACAAATCAAACAGGATATATTGTCACAAGGCAAAGCACTGAGCACATTTCCTCAGTCTGTTGATTTTCCTTTTGCATTGTCTTATACAGATCTGGTTAAGGAGATAAGGACACGGGAAATCTCTTCTGAATGTACACTCTTTGCTGCTGCAGAGGCATGGAAGGAAACCAGCGCATTTGCAGATCCCGGTTACTGGCCGGAAACTTATACCCGACAGGATATTGACCGCTTTTGGATTTTCGGGCAGAATGGTCAGGGAGATCTCTGGCTGTTTGACAGGGAACATAAGCTCTATTTTTATGATCACAATCAGGCACAAATGGGCCTGCATAATTTTGTAGAATTGCATATTGATTTTGACAGCTGGCTGCAATATGCAGACCTGAACAGTCAGTTGGATGAGATATATTACCGGGAAGGTGAAATTAATGAAGCCTGCAAAGATGACTATACCCGTAAATTGCAACATATGGGAAGTGCTTTGCTGCAGCTTTTTGAACTCTAATTAAATGCTTTTATAATGCTTACTGCTATTCATCCCAAATTGCCGATGCGTGATAAGGCTATCACACTAGCATTTTATACGAAAGAATTAGGCTTTGGACTAATCGGAGACTATGGAGATTATATAATGATCCGAAAGGAAAATATTGAGATTCATTTCTTCTTGTTTCGGGAACTCGATCCTTTGGAAAATTATGGACAGGTATATATCCGGACAGATAATATAGAGGAATGCTACCAGTCTTTTCTGGATAACAACGTTAGTATACATCCGAATGGCCCGCTGGAGATCAAGCCATGGGGACAAAAGGAATTTTCGTTACTTGACCCGGACCACAATCTGTTGACATTCGGTCAGGGAGCAGTGTAATCTGGCTGTATCATGAAAAAAATATTGCTGAGTCTTAACGCCTTATTGCTGCTTACCATTCTTATATCCTGTATCGGTAAAAGCATGGAAAACCCTTCCCTGTCACAACAGCAGGATCAGAAACCTGATCAAGCCAATATAAAGGAAGCAGACCTCATCTTTCAGTCTTCTCTTTCTGAACAAAGCAAAGCTATTCAGCTGGCTACAAATTCTCCCTACTCCCACTGTGGCATTATCTTTAAAGAAGGTGAAGAATATGTCGTGCTGGAAGCTGTACAGCCGGTACAGAAAACAGCTCTTTCTGAGTGGATCGCAAGAGGTGAAAATAGCCAGTACGTGATCCGGCGTCTTAAAAATGCGGATCAGATATTGACAGCAGATATACTGACAAGTATGAAAAAGGAAGGTGAAAAGCTGGAAGGAAGAGATTATGACATCAGGTTTGAATGGAGCGATGACAATATTTATTGTTCTGAACTGATCTATAAAATATATGAACGTGCCGCCGGAATAAAACTGGGGAAGTTGCAACAATTAAAGGATTTTGATTTTACGAATCCCGCTGTCAAGGCTCAATTAAAGGAACGCTATGGTCATCATATCCCGTTGAATGAAACGGTAATTTCTCCTGCATCAGTCTTTGACAGTGAATTACTCGAAACGATTATACAGAAGTAGGTACTTACATACGAAAAGTATACAATGACTAATCATACATATTTAATATACGGTATCAGTAAAGGTTTAGGCAAAGCTTTAGCTAAACACCTCCCGCAGGCTGAAGATCTGGTGTATGGAATCTCAAGAAGCCAACCCGATTATCTGCATGAAGTGGATCATAAAATTGAATGGATCGCTGCTGATCTGGCAAATCCGGCTGAATCCTCCGAAAGTATCCGTCATGTAATAGGTAGTAACTGTATAGATTACCTGATTTATAATGTCGGCATATGGGAACATAATGCTTTTTCAGATGAATACGATTTTAAGGATAACACAAAGGAAGAAATCCTTACTATGATCAATACCAATATTTCATCCTGCCTTCTGGCGGTGCAGAGTTTTACAGAGAACTTAAAGAAATCTGAAAATGCCAAGATTATATTGATTGGCTCTACCTGGGGATTAGAGAATCATAGTGGAAAAGAAGTGACTTTCTCGGCCACTAAATTTGCTCTGCGCGGAATTGTACACGCATTACGGGAAAATCTACGGGAATACGGTATTGGCGTGTCTATTCTGAATCTGGGATACCTGGCTACTGAATTTGATTATGATCAAGACCTGAATAAAGTCTTAGAACAAACGCATGCTGAACTTATTCCTCTGCAGGACGTAATGGCGGCAGTACGATTTATTCTGTCAACCTCAAAGGCCAGCTGTGTCAAAGAAATTACGATGCCGGCTATGAAAGATACAAATGTATAATTTCTTAGCTCAGACAGGCTGAATATCACTTTTATCAATGATATTGGAATAATAATTGACAGTAATGAATTTCCAATAATCTTATTTTTTACATCTTTATAATTAATACATTACTTAAATGAAAACGATACTATTTGCTATTCCTTTTGTTCTTTTATATTCATGCAACAGTAAGCCCGAAAACAAAAAAGATCTGTCCGCCGGAGATTCAATCTCTTCAGCAGTATCTGCTGATACAATAAGCAAGCCGGTTTCAGATACCAAAGATCTGACATGGGCCAGCATTCCCGTAAAGCAGCTTCCTGTAACGGATTCTACTAATTTTGATAATTACAAACCCGCAACTAAACAAAATCCTGAACTTATTAAGAAGATTAATCTTAAAAAGGCTATTGAAGATGCCACTGATTTTAATATAAATTACAGCATACCATTCTCTGAAAAGTTTGAAACAGTAGTGGTTACATATCATAAAGGCGAAATGGAATTATGTACGAGCATGCTGACGGTTGATAAAAACTATAAAATCATCGATATCCTGCCCGTTGCATATGATGAAGTAGCAGAATCTGCTTTCCGCAAAATCAGCACTATCGAAAAAGGTAAAATCACTATCGAAGACTGGAACTATATGCAGGAAGAGCCGACAAAAGAAACGCATATTTACACCTTACAGGAAAACGGAAAGTTTAAAGAGGTTAAATAAGATTAAAATATCACGGTTGTATACGCCTCTCTTGTATTAAGTTAAAAGAGTAGGATTTTCATATTTCAAATTATTTTTGCTAAATTTGTTAGTAATATGAAGCGATCCGGCACAGCAGATTTACCTTTACACTATGGTCATGTCCCATTGTGGCTTGCAGAGCGTATGGGTAAATTAGGTTTGGCGATTGTAGAAGAGATCATCAGTCATAAAGGTAAGAACGAACTTTTGAGCAGACTGAGTAATCCTTTCTGGTTTCAGAGTCTGGGTGCCGTAATGGGTATGGACTGGCATTCTTCCGGCATCACTACCTCCGTAATGGGTGCACTGAAGAGAAGTATTAATCCTCATGCTAAGGAATTTGGTATTTATGTCTGTGGAGGTAAAGGCAAATTGTCCCGGCAGACTCCCCTCGAACTTGCACGTTTTGCAGAATATAACGGATTAGATGCTGCAGATATGGTAAGGTGCAGCAAACTGGCTGCAAAGGTGGATAATACCGCTGTTCAGGATGGTTTCCAACTCTATCAGCATAATTTTGTGGTCAGTAATGAAGGGCAATGGACGGTGATTCAGCAAGGTATGAGCGATGCGAGCAGTACAGCCAGACGTTATCACTGGCACTCTTCAGCGGTACAGTCATTTACAGAAGAACCGCACACTTTTATTTATGGACAAAACTGTGGCGAGATTCTCAATCTTACAGATAAGGCTGCACGTCCGATTAAGGAAGCGATGTTAAGTGTGGTGGCTGAAGATCCCCGGCTCATATTAAAAGAGCTTACCCATCTGGTTATGCCTGTTCATCATGATGTCCGTTCAGAAAATGTGGATCTGAAAAGACTGGGATCTGTATTGTGGTTAGCACAGGATAATAACATTCAGCACTTTGAAGAATTATTATTACTGAAAGGAATGGGACCGCGTACCCTCCAGTCGCTTGCACTGGTCAGCGAAGTCATACATGGCAGTCCGGCCCGATTCCGCGATCCGGCAAGATTTTCATTTGCTCACGGTGGTAAAGACGGTCACCCCTTCCCTGTTCCGGTCACCGTGTATGATGATACAATACAAACCTTGCAGAATGCGATACAACGTTCCAGATTAGGCAATTCAGATAAGACGCAGGCTATCAAATCACTTTCCCAGGTTGCAAGCCGTATGGAAGAAGGATTTACACCAAATGACAACTTTGATAAAGTAATAGAAAAGGAACGTGCTGACTCCTGGAAATACGGGGGACGAACAGTATTTGGTAAAGCAAAACCTCCCCTTTCAGCACAACTTAATCTTTTTGATTAATGGACTATAATAAACTTACACTACCGGAAGCAACAGAAATACAGGAAGATTTGCGTCATAAGCTTCGCTTTGACCGTCCTGATGCTCAGGTTATATATACTATTGGCGGAGCTGATATTTCTTATAATAAGGGTAGTGAAATCCTGTATGCCGCTATCGTTATACTGAATTATCCGGATATGACGCTGCGTTCATATGCATTAGCTACCGGACATTCGTCGTTTCCCTATATTCCCGGTTATCTGGCCTTTCGTGAAGTACCTGCTTTGCTGAACGCCTGGTCTTTACTTCCGGTGAGACCAGATGTACTGGTGTTAGACGGGCAAGGGATCCTGCATCCCAGACAAATGGGAATTGCTTCTCACTTTGGAGTGCTTACCGGACAGGCAACCATTGGATGTGCCAAGAATTCATTATATGGCCGCCATGCTGATCTGGCACGTTTCAAAGGATCATCTACACCAATAGTAGATGGAGTAAAGCATATCGGTCATTTATTGCGGACAAAAGAAGCAGTGAAACCTGTTTTTATCTCTCCGGGATACGGTTTGTCCGTGAACAAAAGCCTGGAAGTGATCCGGCAGTCTACCGGACGGTATCGTATTCCCGAACCTACCCGACTGGCTCATAACATTGTGAATGACTTTAGAACAGGTAAGCTTAATCCAGGTTATCATGAGGTTGAGCAGCCTTTAAGTTTGTTTTAAGTAGTCATTGCCGGAGTGATTTGAATTACTGTTATCTCATCTGGTTTCCGGATATCCCTTTCTAAAGAAAAACTGTAAAAAAGAGAATCCCTCTCCCAAATTAATGGAAAAGGGATAACTCCACCCTGCATTAGAAAAAAAATAGTTAGTGTGAATGCTCCCCTGAATTTGTCATTTTGGCTAACAAGAAAAATGCTCCTTTATGAACCACTTTGTCATTGACTCCAATTTCTTTTGTTGGAGTAATCGCTGTATACCCGTGTGCAGAGACACCTTTTATAACAGGTATCCTTTCATATACTAATGTTGCTTTCTCTGTGCCTGCTTTTTCATCATGCGAGTGTGCATGTTCTTCACCTTCATGGCCGCTTTCGTGATGTTCTTCCTCCCGGTGTGCATCAGTCAGAATGAATATGTAATCCTGTCCCTGAGAAGATACAATGGCTTCGTTAGGAACAGCATTCACCTTATTGTCTGATACGATCAGGTTAGCCTGAACCTGCATACCGTTGATCAGTCCTGTTTTATCTCCTAATACCTGAGCGTGCACGGCTACCGCATTCGTCTGGGCTTCAAAAGCCTGGCCTATCTGATCGATACGTGCTTCGTAAGATAGCCCGGGATTATTAACTGCAGAAAAACGGATAAGTTGTCCTTTTTTGACTTTAGGAAGATCCTTTTCATATACATATACATCCACATGAAGAGATTCGTTATTAACGATTTCCAGAATAGGACTCGATGCATTGATGTTCGAGCCAATTTGCGCTGCTATTGTAGATATTGTTCCGGACATGGGAGCAATTATGGATACCTGCGATGACATTTGTATAGATCCGCCACCTGCGGTCAGCTGTTTTTGAAGACTGTTCCGTTGTGCTCTTAAGTTGGCCAGTTCCATTTCTACTTGTTGTAAGCGTTTCAGAGGAGCGGCATTACCTTCTACCAGTTCCTGTTGACGTAAGAGCTCAACTTCAGCCAGTTTAATCTGATTATTGGTAAGTTGCAGTTGTTCCTGTGTCTTGATCAGATCCGGATTATTGATCACTCCTATGCGTTGCCCTTTGCTAACCACATCACCTTGCTGTACAAACAACTGTTGTAATACACCGCCAAACACAGAAGTCACAAAGGCTTTTTTGTCATTTGGAACCGTAAGTTGTCCGTTCAAAACAAGTCCGTCACTTAAAACCTGCTGAGTCATAGAAGTATAAGTCAGCCCGATTTGTTTGAACTGCGCTTCTGTCAGTGACGTTGTAGATTCATTTTCATGTTCGGATTCGCCTTCAGCATGTTCGCCTGCTTCTTTTGAAGGTGCCGGATTCCCGCCACACCCCGATAAAGAGAGGGCAATTGCACATAATAAGGTTGGATAAATTATGTTGATCTTCATGTCTATTTATTGATTGATGTTTGGAAATATTGATAATTAACGACACTCTTATTGTATGCATTGAGCGCATTCAGATAGTTGATCTTGATATCTATAGATTGTGTAAGAAACTGGCTTAACTCAGCGTAACTGATTTCTCCGCTCTGATAGCCCAGATTTGCCGCTTTGATAATCGCTTCTGCCTGCTTGAGGCCGGAGGTTTCATAAAATTGAAGCTGACCTTCATTCTTAATGCGTTCATTTTCCGCATTTTGGATGTCCGCTGACAATACCTGTTGCACCTGCAGAAGTCCCTGTTGCTGAATGTCATACTCCAGTTGTGCCGCCTTTACTTTGTTATTGTAATATCCGGATGAAAATATAGGGAAATTAGCAGTTACTGAAAACCCGGTTAGCGGATTCTTTTGTCCCCACAGCCGCTGAGAGAATACCCGTCCTGAGAAATCCGGCATTTTGCCTTTTTTCTCAACCTGTATTCCGGCTTCTGCCAGTTCCACATTCTTTTCCTGAATGCGAACCAACGGATGCGAAGCGGCCGTAATATCACGCTTATTGAAAGAGATTTTAACAAGCTCTTTTTCATTCGGCAACAGAAACATATTCTGATTCAATATTACACTTAGATTTTGAGCCGATATCAACAGATCCTGGTGATTTTGTATCAGGAGTGCTTTATTCTCCTGCCATTTAGTTTCAGCCGCTATTCGTTCCAGTCCTGCTGCTTCTCCAGTCTGTACACGCAGATCTGCCGCACGGAACAGTTCCTGATAGATGCTGTCCAGTTGTTGAAACAGGCGTTGTCTGGCTTCAAGATACGTTAGCTCATAGTAATTGGTGGATACATCTCTGGTGATACGCGCCTTGATCTCTTCAAGCTGCATGGCAGAAACTTCAACATTTTTACTTAAATAGGCTTTACGTGCCTTATAAAATCCCGGCCAGCTAAAATCCTGAGAAAGCCCGACTTTCCATATCCCTTGCGGATCAAGCGGTCCCATATCCTCATTCTCCACAAATATTCCTGTCTTGCCGTCAAAAGTTTTAGCACTTTCCACCTTAAACTTATCTGTCTGGAGTGTGGTTTTTCTGATATCCAGATTAGCCGTCATGGCCTGTTTTATTGCGCTTTCCAGAGTAATACGTGTTGCTCCCTGCTGGGCAAAAGATTGCTGAGCCGGAACAAATAATATAATAGCCAGTATTAATGGAAGTGTCTTGGTTGCAATACCATTCATTTTGTTGCTTTTGTTAAAGAAAAGTACATACAGACTTGGCAGAACAAAGAGTGTCAGTAATGTAGCTGAGATCAGACCGCCAATCACGACTGTGGCCAGTGGTTTCTGCACTTCCGCTCCTGCTCCTGTGCTCAATGCCATAGGTAAGAAGCCTAATGAAGCAACAGTTGCTGTCATTAATACAGGTCGTAGCCGTATCGTGGTGCCTTTCCATACCCGCTCAAACACATCGTGAACACCGTCTTTTTCAAGTTGATTGAAAGTCGAGATCAATACGATACCGTTAAGAACCGCTACTCCGAACAATGCAATAAATCCGACTCCTGCAGATATACTGAAAGGCATATCACGTAGCAAAAGGGCGAATATACCTCCTATTGCACTCATAGGAATGGCTGTATAGATAAGTATGGATTCTTTAATGGAACGGAAAGTAAAGTATAATAACATAAAGATAAGCAGCAGTGCCACCGGAACGGCAATCATCAACCTGTTAGAAGCTTCTTTAAGATTTTCAAACGTACCTCCGAATGTATAGTAATAACCTGTGGGCAGAATATTCAATTCATTTAATTTTGTCTGAATATCATTTACTACCGATGTTACATCTTTGCCCTTAATATTGAATCCGATAACTACACGTCGTTTTCCATCTTCACGACTAATCTGTGCAGGACCATCTTTCATCGAAATGTTTGCCAATTGACTTAACGGGACCTGTTCGCCCTCTCCTGTTACCACCGGAAGATTGCGTACATCTTCGATAGAAGTTTTGTAATTACTGTCCAGCCGGACAACAAGATCAAAGCGGCGTTCATTTTCATAAATAGATCCCGCGCTGCTTCCTGCAAAAGCCATAGATATCATTTTATTGACCTCATTGACATTAAGCCCGTGAAGACCAAGCTGTGCACGGTTATATTCAATGGATATCTGTGGAAGTCCGGTTGTACGTTCTACCTGAGGTTCAGAAGCACCGTCTATTGTTTGGACCACTTGTCCCACCTTGCCTGCCAGAGAAGCCAGGGTGTCAATATTCTCGCCGAAAATCTTGATCGCAACATCTTGTCTTACTCCTGTCATCAGCTCATTGAACCGCATCTGTATTGGCTGTGATGCTTCAAAAAATGTTCCCGGAATGACGGATAGCGAATCCATCATACGATCAGCCAGTCCCGTATAGGTGTCACCCCCTGTCCATTCCTTAATGGGTTTGAGGGTTACAATAAGATCTGTAGCTTCAGGAGGCATAGGGTCAGTGGGTATTTCGGCACTTCCTGTCTTCCCGACTACTGTTTTCACCTCTGGAAATTTTTTCAGGATACGGGCAGCTTCCATGGACGTTTCTATACTCTGTGCCAGAGAAGCTCCCTGAGGCAGAATACAGTGGAATGCATAATCACCTTCCTGAAGTTGAGGAATGAATTCACTACCCATCTTTGAAAACAGAAAGATAGAAAAAGCGAATACTGCCACAGCGACGGCAACCAGCACCTTTCTGATACGTACTGCTTTTTTGATAAGTGGCTGATACCAGCGTTGCAATGCATTCATCAGCCTGTCTGCAAAAGTAACTTTGGTATGTGGTTTTTTAGACAAAAACAGTGCACTCATCATAGGTATATAGGTCAGTGAAAGGATCAGTGCACCAATAATGGCAAAACTCACAGTCTGTGCCATAGGCTTGAACATTTTTCCTTCTATTCCTACAAGTGTCAGGATAGGGATATATACAATCAAAATGATTATTTCACCAAATGCGGCACTGTTACGAATCTTAGAAGAAGATTGATAGACTTCTTCGTCCATTTCTGCCTGTGTAAGTGGTTGACTGGATTTTCGAAGCCCCAGGTGATGCATGGTAGCCTCTACGATAATCAGTGATCCGTCTATGATAAGTCCAAAATCAATAGCTCCCAGACTCATCAGATTGGCGCTGACGCCAAACATACGCATCATTCCCAATGCAAAGAGCATGGAAATAGGAATGGCAGAGGCCACGATCAGACCTGCCCGCAGATTTCCGAGAAAAATAATAAGAACGAAAATCACAATAAGGGCACCTTCGATCAGGTTAGTCTGAACAGTACGGATGGCACGGTTTACCAATTGGGTACGGTCAGAAAAAGCCTCAACAACAACATCTTTTGGTAGAGACTTTTCGATTACTTTCAATTTTTCTTTTACAGCACCTACTACCTGAGCACTGTTTGATCCTTTCAGCATCATTACCATGCCTCCAACGGCTTCTTTTTCACCATTGTAGGTCAGTGCTCCGTAACGTACCGCAGAACCCTCCCGTACCTGTGCAACATCTCTGACGTATACAGGCACACCGTTTCGTTTGCGGATAACAATATTCCGGATATCTTCCATATCCGAAAGTAAACCTACACCTCGTATAAAATAGGCGTTAGGCTTTTTATCTATATAGGCTCCTCCTGTATTTTGATTATTAGCCTCCAATGCATTGAATACATCATTGATCCCCAGATTCATCGCACGTAAGCGATAAGGATCGATAGATACTTCATATTGCTTTAGTTTACCACCAAAACTATTAACTTCGGCTACACCAGGAGTACCGTAAAGCTGTCTGGCGATAACCCAATCCTGTAATGTACGCAGATCTGCTGCAGAGTATTTATCTTCCGCTCCTTTGACCGGGTGCAGTACATACTGGTATATTTCTCCCAGTCCGGTAGTGATAGGCGCCAGTTCAGGCTTGCCCATACCTTCAGGGATGTTCTCCTCGGCTTCCTTTAATTTTTCATTAATCAGCTGTCTTGCAAAATAGATATCGACATCATCGTCAAATACCGCCGTCACGACCGACAGGCCGAATCGGGAAATTGATCTTAATTCAATAAGATCAGGGATATTAGTAAGCTTTTGCTCAATAGGATAGGAAACAAACTGCTCTACCTCTTGTGTAGCAAGAGAAGGAGATCTGGTAATGATCTGTACCTGATTGTTTGTAATGTCGGGATTAGCATCAATTGGGATATGCATGGCACTCCATACACCCCAGATTATAAGTACAAGAGTAAATAATCCGATTACAATCTTATTCCGGATACTGAATCGGATAATTGCGTTCAACATAGTAATAACATAATTAATTAACGACTACTTATTTTGTTTTAAAAATAAGTACGAATAAATAAAATATATCTACATAGACGAAGCTATGAGATATGTTGCGACATTAATTATGAAAGTTTGGGGGGCTGCCAGATACTATTATACTCGTTGGCGTAGAAAGATAAATGGTGGGCAAATGATTTGTCCTGATGTACAGGAAGAAGTTCAAATGCAAAATCAATATAATCAGGCAGGTGGACTGCTATGGAGCAACATCCGCATACACACAATGGCGAACAGCTGTCTTTATGAGCGTGTTTACCGTTCTGATCAATATGGCGATGTGCTGAAATTTCGTTTGAGAGCTGGTCTATATTAGGCAAAACAGAATGATTATCCTGACATGGTATAAGTGTCAGAAGAATAAAATAAATGCTCAATATGTAGGCAAGTATGCGCAATCTCTTGATTTTACCTGCAAATATATAAATTTATTAAAACGATGGAATAAGATTTACGTAAATATTCTATTATAATTATTTTTCAACTTCCATTTATGCTCTATTTTGCGTAAGACAAAGTTGAAATAAACCCTACATTTGTAGAGCAGACCAAAAAAGGTCATTTATCATAACGTTTATTTGAATTAAGAAAAATAATATGAGAGTATTAGCAGAGTTGCCACATCCTGATTGCAAGATTTCCATCTTTGGCATGAATCAAAAATTTATTATCAAGTTTGAACAAGGTGTGCTTGAGCAATCCTATAAACTAGCCGAAACAGATGTGGTAGGTGGTGTCAACGGTGTGTTTGAATTGTTGGATGAAACTTTTATTCAGCAGGTACTGAGCCATTTTCAGGAGATGCGTAAAAGCTTTATTGATAGCTATGACAGACATCAATAGATACATTAGATGTGATAATGTAAATTATTGATTATTATATATTTTCACTTTATAAACACAAAAGGCCAAATTAAATTTGGCCTTTTGTGTTTGCTGCGAGAATAAGAAAATATCAAATGTAACTTAAAACGTTAGGTATTTTCATCTAAGTATCTGTTATTTAAACTCTTAATATATAAAGCAGAATTTTATTTGGTTGTATTTTTTGACCAAATAAATCTAAATCTGACTTAATAATTGTTCTACTAATGCAGGTACTCCTTCTGATGCTTTTGAAGTTATAGTAACAGTTCTCTCCGGTACACGATATTGATCTGCTGAAGGATCGATCAGAAATATTTCGCAATGCGGAGGAATGTCATGAATAAGATTTGCTGCGGGATATACTTGAAGTGAGGTTCCGATTACAATAAGGATATCTGCCTGTTGAGCAATTCGCATTGCCGGAATCATCGCTGGTACAGCTTCTCCAAACCATACAATATTAGGCCGCAACTGGCTTCCCCATTTACATAGATCTCCCATTTTCAGTTCGTCTCCTTTGATCTCATAAATACTGTAAGGATCCTTTGATGAGCGTGACTGCATAATCTGACCGTGCAGATGCAGAATGTTTTTACTTCCGGCACGTTCATGAAGATTATCTATATTCTGTGTAATAATATCTACATGATACTTATTTTCCAGACGTACCAAGGCTTGATGCGCAGTATTTGGTTCAGCTAAAAGACATTGTTTGCGGCGTTCATTGTAAAATTGCTGCACCAAAGCAGGATTTCGTTGCCATGCTTCGGGCGTGGCTACATCCTCTACACGATTTCCTTCCCATAATCCGTCATCTCCGCGGAAAGTTTTCAAGCCGCTTTCAGCCGAAATTCCGGCTCCTGTAAATACCACGATTCTTTTCATATCTATAGTTGCTGTTTCTGCTATAAATTGCTTTCTATTGCGCCTACTTTTTCTCTGTACAGTTCAATCGGCTTATCCAACAGTACGGCGATTACAGAAAGATTGTTGTCCAGGCGTTCATTAGGAACATTGATGTACACAATTCCAGGGATAGCACTCCAGTAGAGTTTGTTATAGATGTCATGATCAATCATAGAGCCTTCGCCTACAATGCGTATACGTGCGATCGTGTTTTTTAATCCCTTCACCGCAACTGGCCCCGTGGGTTTACCCTCCACAAAAAGATAGAGCGTCTGTCTGTCCGCAGACAATGCTGTAAGACCGGCGTAATGTCCCTCCGGGATCCCCGCTCCTGTTTCATACAAGGCTTCCGCATGCTTGCTGATCCAGTTTAAAATAGCGGGATTAGCTTGTTTTTGATCAGGTAAATTCATGTTTAGGCCATCTGCTGTAAGTCCATTGTTTTTCAGTAGATTATCACCTGAGTAAAGATGTTTCGTAATCTGATAAACGGCTTCATCTGCATTTTTGCTTTTAAGTAATGTCCTGATCTCTGTTGCTACCGGCTCAGCTTTAATAAATGTTGGTGTATTCTGGAAGTGGAGAGCCAGTACAGTGACTGCTGGATCAAATTTGAGGGTATTCAGATCCAGTGTGATGGAAGATGCGTTTTGTGTATAAGGAACTTTAATTCCGGATTGTCCCACGACAGTTACTCCTTTTAGAGAAGTAGATATCCCTGTGAGATGTTCTGTGCGCTTTACAGCATCAAGATACAGGTAAACTGTCTTTCCATCTTTTGATAAGGCAGATTTTCCCTGATAATGTTCAAACGGGATTCCTGCCCTTGTACCATATACCGCTTCTTTGTGAAGTCCGGTCCAGCGTCCAAGTTCTTTGAGGATTGCGACCTGTTCCTGCGGAATAGTTCCATCTTCTTTAGGTCCAATATCTAACAGGAGATTACCACCCATGCTGATGCAATCCACCAGTGTGCGTACAATCATATTAGGTGTTTTGTAGTGCTTGTCAAAAGCCTGATATCCCCAGGAGTCATTCATCGTATAACATAGCTCCCAGTAAGGTGCAGAAGGTCTGACCACCGGAATCCCCTGTTCAGGCGTATCATAATCTCCGTGATGGTTAAGACGGGAGTTGATAATTATATTCGGATTATATTTGCGCAGATTGGATAATGTTTGCTGTGTTTTCCATTCTTCCGAGTTGTGTTCCCAATCACCGTCAAACCAGATCAGATCCGGATGATAGCGCTCAGATAATTCATTAAGCTGAGTCTGGTAGTATTTGACATAATTTTCCCAGCGCTGAGGTTCCTCTTTGAGTGTGTAGCGTTTTCTTGTTCTGGTATTTACATCGTAATACGGATGACTCCAGTCCGGTAGTGAATAATATAATCCCGTTTTTAGTCCTGTCTTTTGTAAAGCTTTGACAAACGGATCCAATACATCCTGTCTGGCCTGTGCATCCTTTTTTATAGTAATGGCTTTGTCTGCTTTGCTGTCCCACAGTGATACGCCATCGTGGTGTTTGGTGGTGATAACCGAATACTTGGCTCCGGAATCGTGTATCAGTTGTGCCCATTCATTCGGCTTATATTTCGAAGCAGTAAATCCATTTAGCTGCTTCATATAATTTTCATGATTGATATAGTTATTGAAAAATGCCCAGGATTCGGAGATTCCTTGTACGGAATAGATTCCCCAGTGAATAAATATGCCTAGCTTGGCATCTTCAAACCACTCCATTTTTGCTTTGTTTTCTGTTGGTTGCTGTGCCGGGGCTGTTAAATGAACAGTTAACCCAAGCAGTGCGGCCATAATAGCTCTCTTTTTCATCAAGTTTACAAATTAATCAGATGTCTTTAAAAGCATGAAAAATAGAACAAATACCTGATTTTTCAAACTTAAATCAGGTATTTTAGCGGATTAGAAGTAACTTTGTTACCAATGATCGAATTATATACGGACGGAGCTTCCAGCGGTAATCCGGGACCCGGAGGTTACGGAACTATTCTAAGAACTCGTTATAGCGGTGAAAATGAGGCTTTCAAAGGTAAGCTGATAGAGAAAACCTTTTCGGAAGGGTTTCGCAGAACTACAAATAACCGCATGGAGCTCATGGCTGTCATTATCGGACTGGAAGCCTTGAAAAGTCCGCAACAGCAAGTGACTATTTACTCAGATTCAAAATACGTTATCGATGCCATTGATAAAAAATGGGTTTACGGATGGATTCAGAAAGGTTTTCAGGGTAAAAAGAATAAAGATCTGTGGATACGTCTGATGAAAAGTTATAAGTTACATCAGGTGCGTCTGGTCTGGGTAAAAGGACACGCCGGGCATCCGGATAATGAGCGTTGTGATCAACTGGCGGTAGCTGCATCAAAAGATAAAGCGAACTGGAAGATTGACGCTGTCTTTGAGCAGGAAGAAAAAGCTCTGGGGTAATGTACCCTTAAAGATTATAGAAAGAAAAAAACGTCATCGCTTAGCGGAGGAAGTATTCAAATGTTGACTACTTTATCCGTTTTTTAGCAATGACGTTTTTTAGTTGATTTTATTCAGCTATAGCGTGCTCTTTAGCAGCTAAATAACGTTCGGCTTCTAATGCAGCCATACAGCCTGTTCCGGCAGCAGTGATCGCCTGACGGTAGATGTGATCCTGTACGTCTCCACATGCAAATACACCTTCTATATTTGTTTGCGTGCTATCTGCTTTTGTGATCAGGTAACCAGTTTCGTCCATATCCAATAAACCTGTGAATAATTCTGTATTGGGTTTGTGTCCGATCGCAACAAAGAATCCGTCTACAGGAATATCTGTAGTAGCCTGTGTCTGATTATTGATCACCTTTACACCTGTCACAACCTGACCATCGCCAAGAATTTCCACTGCTTCAGTATTATAGTGAATTTCAATATTTGGAGTATTCAATACGCGATGTACCATGGCTTTAGATGCACGGAATTCGTCACGACGTACTAACATATGTACTTTAGATGCCAGTTTAGCCAGATAAGTCGCTTCTTCAGCAGCTGTATCTCCTGCCCCAACGATCGCAACTTCACGATTTTTGAAGAAAAACCCGTCACATACAGCGCAGGCAGATACTCCAAATCCATTGTACTTCTGCTCACTTTCCAGTCCTAACCATTTTGCTGTAGCTCCTGTTGAAATAATAACGGTGTCAGCAGTAACGATTTTAGATCCATCTATCTCTATTTCTTTTATTTCGCCTTCCAGATTCACTTTGGTTACATAACCAAACCTAACTTCCGTACCAAAGCGCTCTGCCTGAGATTTGAGATCTTCCATTAACTCAGGACCAAGAATACCTTTTGGGTAACCTGGGAAATTATCTACATCTGTAGTCTGTGTCAATTGTCCACCCGGTACCAGACCTGTATATACAACCGGTTTGAGATCAGCACGTGCTGCGTAAATAGCAGCAGTATAACCTGCAGGACCTGAACCGATAATCAAACATTTGATATGTTCTCTTTCTTGTGACATATAATTATGAATAATAGTTATTTATATGATTTATGTAATCTTTTTATTTGCCAAATTTACTTTGCAGATCTTTTAACATATCCGCTGTAATGGCTTTGCCTTTTGACGGATTATTTTTTTGTTGAAAATCCTTTTTTACCTGTTTTTTCTCTTCCGGTGTGGAAGTCTGTACTACAGGCGCTGATTTTCTGTTTTCTTTAAATCGTGTCCATATACGCTCCAGACATTTTTTGGTGTATAACGGAAAGTCTCCCTGCATCATCCATGAATAGTAACTTGGTTCTATTTCAAATACATTTTCTACAGGACGCCCTTTGTGCTTGCCAAAACTGAAAACTTCTACACCGTCTTCATTGTATACAATACGACCTGCAAAATCCACCGGTTTACTCAGATTAGTAAATTCATGAAGAGCTGCTACATCATTCACTACAGGCTTGCTCTTGTTGCCATGCTTGTCTTCATACAGCACATCTTCATATCGGCTCAATTGCGCCTTTAATACTTCGTATGTAGCAGTGACATCTGCTTCTGCGGTATGTGCATTGTTCAGATCCTGATCGCAATAGAATTTGTATGCAGCTTTCAGCGTACGTTGTTCCATTTGGTGGAAAATATTCTGTACATCGACAAAATTTCTGCCTTCCAGTGAGAAGTCTACATTTGCACGTAAAAATTCTTCCATTAGCATCGGAACATCAAATTTATTGGAATTATAGCCCGCCAGATCCGCATCTCCTATAAAATCTGCAATCTCCTGTCCCAGTTCTTTAAATGACGGAAGATCTTTTACATCTTCATCATAGATGCCATGAAACATAGATGATTCGGCAGGAATAGGCATTCCGGGATTGATACGGCGCGTCAGCACTTCTTTATTTCCATCGGGCATCACTTTTAGAATGGAGATCTCGACGATACGATCTAAGGGGATATTTACACCGGTTGTTTCTAAGTCGAAAAATGCCAGCGGTCTTTTTAATTTCAGTTCCATGAATGAATGTTTCTAGCTAATGATACAAAAATACAAAGTAAAGTTTCAAATATGGCATTATCATTTCAGAATGACAATAGCATTATAAATTTATATTTTTCAACTTAATTATTTACATTTTTAACTACATAGGTATAGGATAAAAGAAACAATAATACAATGAAATCAACTAACTTAAAATCTTATATCTTTTATTTGAAAAATGGGGAACATCACCCCGTTCAAATCTAAGAGAAAAAGTTTTTTCTTTTCGACTAATGTCATTAGCGAATGATGTACATCATCCAAATTATAATCTTGAGCTTTCCATTTAGGATTTGTCTCCATAAACTCAAACAATTTCCAGCTTGAGAATTTAATAGGGTAATCATTAGTTGGCAAGTAATCATATTCACAGATTACACCTTCTTTTTCAAGACGACAACCTGCTCCATGATAATGATATTTATATAACCCAAGTTCTCCTTTTCCTTTATTAATAAAGCTTGATTCTTCTATTCCCTTTTGATCAATTAAAATTTTATATCCTATTATAAATTCAAAATAATCAATAACAGCTTCTTCTATTTTCTTCATTTAAATAGTTCTTTCTATATCTTTTGAATAACATTTTTAGATTTTACCCTGAAGCAAATTATATCTTACTATATAAACATGGAAATTCTTAAATACATTTTGAACTATACAGATTATGTTATTCAGTTTTTTCTGCCTAACTGCGACAAAAGCATTTTTGAACTCCTTAAAGTCTAAACCTGGCTCCGTGGTTATAATGTAAGTACCCCATTTTTCCGACAGCTAGGATCGGACTTTCTAATTTACGTTACTAATTGATTTATTTGTTGTTTGTGTCTAATATTTTTTGATAATTCCGTTGGTGTGAGATTCCCAAGCCCTTCATGGGGTCTGTTGTTATTATATTCATCCATCCATGCCTGGGTATGCTCTCTTACTTCTACCAAGTTGAAAAATAAATAAGCATCCAAAATTTCTTTACGATAACTTCGGTTGAACCGTTCGATATGACCGTTCTGCATAGGCTTGCCAGGCTGTATAAATTGAATAGCGATGCCTTGATCTTTACACCAGAACTCAAAATGATAACTGGTGAATTCGGGGCCATTATCTACGCGTAGACAGAGCGGTTTGCCCCGCCAGTCTATGATTTGTTCATGTGTCCGGGTTACCCTCAAAGAAGAAATAGAAGTAGCTATTTCGATACACAATATCTCACGGGAACAGTCATCCATCACGTTAAAGGTTCTAAATCTGTTCCCTCTGGCCAAGCTATCGCTCATAAAGTCCATGCTCCATTTTCGATTAATACTGATCTGTTGTTCCAAAGGTTGTTTCTCCCGGGCAGGTAGCCGACGTTTGCCACGCCTCTTCTTATTCATATTGAGTAGCTTATATACCCTGTATACTTTCTTATGGTTCCATGGCTTACCTTCCCTGCGCAGGTAGGAATATAGTTTTCGAAATCCATATACAGGATGTTTGGAAGACAGTTGATCTAATGCTGCTATAACGGCACTATTATCTTTCTTACTAACATAGTAATATTGTGAACGGCACATGCCTGTTAATTTACAGGCTCCGTTACACTCAAACCGTGATCCAGGACAATCTCCCGGGTTAACTGTTTTTGTTGCCGGAGCCCCAACCTTTTTTTGTGATGACTTCTTTTAGGATATCATGATTCATACTCAGTTCAGCAAACATCTTTTTTAAGCGTGCATTTTCTTCTTCAAGTTCCTTCAGGCGCTTGACATCCGATACTTCCATACCACCGTAACGGCTTTTCCAATTATAAAAGGTGGCTTTGCTAATCTCAAGCTCTCGGCAGATGTCATCGGTCTTTCGACCTTCTTCTCCCTCTTTGAGAGCTCTTACAATCTGTGTTTCTGTAAAACGTGTCTTTTTCATCTTATTACTTAAATCTAAACATTTATGTCCAGTTTTAAGCTGTTTGATTTTTGGGGACACTTACACATCCTGATCCAAATATTCATTTTTCAATTGGCTGACCATAGCTACAGCATCTTCTTTGGTATACTTGAATCCTCCCTCGATTTCCTCAACAGCCATCCCATCCGGGTCAACAAACCGAATTGGATTGTTAATAGTGTAGTTATATGGAGACCATCGTCTGTATTGTTCCGTCAACGGATCCACCACCACATTCCATCTTCCAACCACTGGATCATCCGCCAATAGGCGGACAGGTGTCATCTGGCTCCATAGTCCAGTTGTCCTCCTACCTCCTTTTGTTTCTTTTTGCCAACACTTGTCAGCCCACTGGCTGATAAAGATACTTACTATTTCCATATACAGGATTTGGGGATTTTTGTAATCCGCCAGCTAGCGGATAGTAATCATCTCTTTCCAGTACTTCTATAGCATTCGTATTCCGGTATAACTGTATCTCTTATAACTTATTTAATAATAATTGGTTATACGTTTCTCATCAACAAGAGTTTGTTTTAATCGAATCTATCTGTTTTAAACGGATTGAATGCATCTGGTATTTCATTAGAAATATTAGAATAAATATCCCAAAAATCAGAGGAATACATCTCAGTATCAAAATAAAGAGAATCATTTAGATAAATTTGAGTTCTGGTATAGCTTTTTGCTCTTTCAATTTTCTTTTCTTTGAGTTCTTCAAGTTTTTTAAAAAAAATGCTACTGTTTTTTATATAAAACTTCACACTATCTGTCGTAGACTCGGCAAAAAAACTATCTTCATCTATAGAGTTTCCTCT
Source organism: Sphingobacterium spiritivorum ATCC 33861 (assembly GCF_000143765.1). Classification (GTDB taxonomy): domain Bacteria; phylum Bacteroidota; class Bacteroidia; order Sphingobacteriales; family Sphingobacteriaceae; genus Sphingobacterium; species Sphingobacterium spiritivorum. The sequence continues at coordinate 1,702,388 of NZ_GL379770.1, forward strand.
TCCAGTTTTAGCCTGAGCATACCCTGATTCATCAAATGATAATTCAATATAATCAAAACCAATTCTATAAATTACACGAGCTTTCTTTGTAGAGTGATCCGATAAACAACCAGATATACATAACAATAAAAGTATATATATATATTTCATCTTTTAACTTGATAAGATTTTAAATAATTTGCTTTAGGCCGCAAACCTTGCTCGAACCTTAAAGTATTCTCTGATGGATATCTATATCTCGGATAAACTTTAGATTGTGCTCCCCCACGAAAAACAGTAGCTTCCTCAGGATCGACTTTTTCTATGCGAACCACTCCTTTATCATCGGTATAAACAATAGATTGATTGTTTTTATCCCCAGGTACAGCTTCGCCATTCATTTGTCTTAAAGAATGTAAAAATTCATGATTCATTAATTCATTAGTATTATTTACTGATTCTTCATTTATCCTACCATTATCAGACAATTATTACTTTGTACACCTTGTAATCTTTGATATATAATTACCAAGGTTCTAATAATGATATTGAAATTCACAAAAAACTAATTGTCAACACGATAAATAACCTGATCTTTATCAAAGCCGTCATAAAACACATGTAACCTACCACAATTTGAACAATGTGCCACAATTATCATCTTACTGTAAAGGTCTTCTGCATTTACCTCTTCATCAAAATATTTCTCAAAAGAAACATCTGAAATCATTAGATATTGATTAGCGCTAGGAATTTCGCTTAGATTTATTATGTAGTCACAAACACATCTTATTTTTGGCATAAAAAAATTATTTTGGCATTATTATTATATTTTTAATATTAGTAGCTCCACTACCCTGAACTCTCTGCAAAATATTGTTTAATTGTGTTCCCACAACGTTTGTTTTTGAAAGATCTATAATAACCCCCACCGTTTGAGAGTTTTTACTTGCTACCGCAGATACAATCGCATTTACACTATTAGTTACTGGCGTATAAACATCGTAATTTACACCATTTACAACTAAGTCAGACGTTTTACCTCCAGCTCTTGTGCCAACGGCATTTCTTAGAAAAACTCTATATCCTTGATCTTTAAGATAATTTGCAGCGTTAATCTCACTTTGAGAAAATTTACCGCCAGCTTCAATAACTAGACTACCTGTATTATTTCCAAAATTTATCCACCCTCCTCTAAGACCTTGTACAGTTCGCAATGATTTTTCACCTCCAAAACCAGCAAATAATGTACGAATTCCTAATAACGCTTTATTGAACTCTAATAATGTTTCATTTTGCCATTGTATAGATTCCTGTTTTTGCTTTTCAAATTCCTCTGATGAGAGTTTCTTTTGCGGGGGATCCTGTTGGTTTTTCTTTTTCCCTCCTTTATCCTGATCATCTCTCTGCATTTGTTGCATGAACTCAGCAATATCATTGGGATCATTAGTAGACCAGCCTCCTGCTGTTGCAACCCACATACCATTAGGGTCTAACTTTCCTATCGGATCATTAAGCGCATAATTGTATGCTGAATAGGGATAGTATTTCTCAGCCATCGGATCCGCTACATTCCATCTTCCAATCACAGGGTCGTAGAACCTGGCTCCGTAGTCTAACTGGCCACCTAATTCCTCCTGTTTCTCTTTTCCATTATAAAGATACTTATTATTTCCATATACAGGACCCGGGGATTTCTGTAAGCCAAACGGATAGTAATCATCTCTTTGCAGTACCTCTACTGCATTTGTATTCGGATTCCGGTAGATGGTGGCTCTGACATTACCCAGATGATCTGTCAGGTTGTATCGGTAGCTGTATGTGCCGTTTGCATTCCGGTAGGCTACGCCTTCTGCGGTATGGATCAGTTCAATTACTCCGTTCTGGTATTCTATTCCGCCTGCATAATCCCGCTGTCCTGTGGTGCTGGCTGTTTTTCGAAGTTTATTACCCCCTGCATCATACAGGTAGGTAATCGTGTTCCCTGCTCCTGTCACCTGCTGTGGTAGATTCAGGTGATTGTAGCTCAGATTCATACCCATACGGTCGGTCTTTGCATTGCCGTTTTCATCATAGCTGTAGCTGCCATTGATAACACCGGATACGGTATGCAGTCTGTTGCCGGTATAGCTGTAGCTGATCCCGGATCCGTCACGGGTCAGATGGGTGATATTACCCATATCATCGTAGTTCAGGATTTCGGACATGCCGGATGTGGGACTGTTTCCGTTTGTCAACCGGTTCAGTTTGTCATAACTGTACACAAAGTGTTGGTTGAGGCTTGTCGTCGGACCCCATTGTTGTTCGGAGATATTACCGTTCCATTGTGCTGCTGCTCCTTTGACCGGATCCTGATAACTGAGTTGCTGGCTGAAGTGGGGTGAGGTCGTGCTTGTCATCCAGCCCCGCTCATTGTACCGATAGTCTGTCGTATTCACCGGGTTATTCCCCTGCTGGTCTGCGCCTACTGTCTTTGTTTTGAGCTGACCGATTTCATTGTAACTATTGGTCAATAAAGTGACTTCCGGTTGACTGTTGATCTGTTGCCTGCTGTTGACCAGACGGCCGACATGGTCGTATTCATTGGTGGTGGTGATAGTGGTGGTTTGTCCGTTAACGGTATGTCTGCGGGTGCTGCTTTCCAGTTCTCCCGTGAAGCTGTAACTGTTGTCGGTGATATCTGTACCGCCGATATGGTTCTGACTCTTACTCTGGATTATTCTGCCATAGTCGTCATAATAGTGGGTGGTCAGCAGCATAGTACCTGTGCCCAGTGTGGTGGTTTTGGTGCCGGTCAGTAAGGTCTTGACCCGTGCTCCGGAAGCCTGATTTCCTGTCGGAGCGCCAAAGCTGTTCTCCGGAAAGTCATACCGGTCGTAGTAGTTGATCGTATGGTAATACGCAATATTCGTCGGAAAGACAGCATTGGTATACCCCTGGTCTGTGGTTGCAGGGTTTTCCCAGAGCCGGCCTATTGTCTGGCCATTGCTGTTGATCTGGGCAGTCAGCGCAACTGCACTCTCTGTACTGGTATAGATACCGGTCATAATCACCCGGCCGAATGCATCGTATTTGCTGAACAGCCATTCTCCGGCTGCTCTGCGGTTGGCATCACGGCTCAGTACTACCTGGTCATTGTTATTATACACCAGTTCTTCTTTTCCTTTGCCGGGGATCTTTTTCTCTGTTAACCGTCTGCGTCCGTCATATTTATAGCCATAGATGTATGCATCGTAGCTGGGGTCTGCAGGATCTTCACTGAATGTGTTAACAGTTACTGCAGGGGGGATCACATAGCGAAGGTCGCCGAAGTCATCGTAGACATAATGGGTCTCCAGTTTTTTGCTCTCTGTTTCCCAGACACGTTTCAGGACTACTCTTCCATCAAAGTCTTTGTATTCTTCTACGGTGCCGCTTTTGCCACTGCTCCAGTTCTCATCCTTGATGGTGGTTTTGTACAGCCTGCCCGGTTGGTAATAAGTGGCTGTAGCGCCGTTTTCGGATGCATTGAGCTGCCAGAGTTTCACATCATTAGTTTCATTGGTGCCATAGTCTGTGCGGACGGTATGGCCTGAGTTCAGCTGCCAGGATTCGCCGGGTGAGCCCTGAGCCTGTACCCGGTTCAGCGGACTGTTCTCAAACCGGGTCTCTGCATAGGGATAGCCTGTTTTCTTTACGGCTGCATCCCAGCCCACAGTGGGACTGTAGTAATTCATCACATCCACTCCGGCTGTGGGTTTATAGCTGCCATCCATACTCCCCGAAGTGGCATAGGGAAGATATTTTTTGCTCTCCCTGCCAAAGCCGTCATACTCTACATGCTGTACAATGTCTTTGTGGGTAGGGGAAGCCATGACCTGTATACTTTGCAGGGCCGGCCCAGGCCGTCAAAGTACTGGATGCTCTGGTTTTCTTCTTCTACGGTGCGGGACTGGGATAGGTTGGCGAGTGTCACTCCTGCCTTGCGAAAGGTGCGTGTCAGGATGTAGTTCTGGTTTCCACTCGGCTGGGTTTGTAAAACGGGATGTGTCTGCAGGCTGCTGCTGGTGTAGATCCGAACTGTACTGCCTGAAGGGATATGGAAGCCCGGTTTCAGCGTAACACTGCCCTGAGCTTTGATCTGACTCTGGCCGCTGTAGCTGGTCAGGATCAGATCTGTATTTTGTGCACTAACCGTTGATAAGGTTAATAGGGTTAATATCGTGGATATAAGAGGTCTTTTCATAATCGGACTTATTGGGGGCGGTAATGGTAATGGTAGCTTTGTCTGAGCTGCTGAAACTGATCCAGGACATGTTGCAACCGTTGCAGACCATCGTATTTGTAATACTCAGTCTGCCCTTTGGCATCGGTCTTGCTTGTCATGCCATCCAAAAATTTAAATGAAAAAGTGGAAACTGTGGCTTTTGTTCCCATTAATGGAGATAAGAAATTTCTCACCTCAACATCGGTTGGTATTTTATTTCCAAAATTCCAAATCGCTGTGTTTCCAAGAGCGGAAGATAGTTGTGTATAATTCAGGTTTTCCACCTTTGCTATCGGATAATAATTTTTATAAGAGAACAAATACGAAATATCTTTATTCTCTCTTTGTTTTATATAAAGTGCATTTCCATACTGATCAAAATTTATTACTTCTACATCATTTACCTCGGGAGAAGAGGCTCCTGATTGAGAGACCACCTTACTAATGGCGTATACTCCTGAAAACGGTCTGTTGTACTCGAATCTTGATTTGAAAACCTGAGTGCCATTTACTTTTCTGATCGTCTCTACTATAGGATAATATCCGGAATATGCCATCAAAGCATAAACTCCGCCAGGATCTCTATCTGTTGAAACCATTTGCGAAGGATATGTATATTCTTCCAAAACAGCCTTACCATTACTTCCCAGATTATATTTTGAGATTAATTGTCTGTCTGTGGTTGAATAGGTATAAGTTGTATTATTCTTTAAGGAATCAATTCCTGGAGTGTTTATGAAATAATTATGCTCACTTACACTTGTCAATTTTTTAAAATTACTGTATAAGGCTCCTCGTTTTAAATAATATCTACTCAAAGCTTCCTCAGAATAGGTGTTGTATGCGGAAGGATAGACTTTGGTGGAGGTAAACTGATAATACACTGAAGAAGTATTTGTGTAGTTATACTCTGTTTTTCGTTGAATAAAGGAGATCCCGTTTTTTAGATTTCCTACATATTGCTTAATAAGTTCTCCTGAATTCCATGCACTGTTGTCCGGACGAAGACTACTATATGGCACCCTAAGATCCTGGTTACTAATTAAGTCAGCCATACTTTCACTATCATTAGCGCTGACATCAAACTCTTTTAAAGTAATAATTGTATCCTGTCCCACAGACTCTATTTCTGAAATAAATCTGTATATATAAGGTAAGCCTTTAAAGACATTTTTAGAAATGACAGGGGAATCATTGAGTATATGACTATACCAGTAATTTGCCCCATATCCAAATGCCCAATGGTCTGGAGCAGTTGCTACACCTGACAGGAAATCTTTGTAGTCCACATATGAAATGGCAGATCTTTTATTGTTCAGCAAAAAAGTGTTATCAGTTCGGAAATCAGCAGTATGATAGAGGTATGAAATCTTGCGGATATTGCCGACTCCATCGTTCAAAAATTGTTCTTTAACCCGATTTCCGACAAATGATGTATCGACAAGCCGGGTTGTGGTATCAGATATATAATTCATTGATAAGCTCAATTTTGTACCTTTACCATACATTTTCACCAGCAATGTATAGTCTTTATCCGATTCAAAGATCAAAGATTGCTTTGTTCCGAGATGTGTACGGGTGCTATAGTAAGAATAACCTAATGGTATATCCTGCCATTCTGTACCGTTTGTCCAGCCATTAATACCGTCACCTACTAACTTAATCTGCGCAAAATATTCTTCCGGAGAACGATTCATTGGTCCCATCTCCTCATCATAGCTGCATGAAACGGTTAAATGTACTTTACCTGAAATCGGCACATACATATCAAACAAGTTACCTTCAAAAGCATTCTCACTGTTTGTAAACCAATCATTCCAGTAAGATCTATTTTCATTCTTTTTCAGCAACTTAATCACATTTGGTTCATAAATTATGCTGTCATTACCACCCGTTGGATATTGAATTTTATTCAATAGTCCTGTACTTGAAAGAGATGTCGGATGTCTGTTTGCAAATGGAACATGTTGCATATAATCATCCTTGTTCCAGGGAACCATAAGTTCATCCTTTGCTTCTTTTGGTACAAGTCCGGCATTATTTTTTCCATTATACAGTCCGTAGAAGTCCTTTTTAAAAGAAAATCTGGGAGGTAAATTTTCCTTGTTCAGATAGTGAAATTTGTAATGAATGGGATTCACGGTATTTCCGGAGATTGCAATATCTTCTAAAAAATATCTTACTTTTAAGCTATTGATTTCCCAAGGCTCATTTTGAATGTAACGAAGTACGTCTGCTTCATTGGTCTGATCAGATATAACTTTAGCATATTGTAAATCCAAAGTCTGCTTCAACTCTATTTGTTCAATATCACTTCCATTGTTTAATTTTGTAAAAACCTCGATTTTAGAAAGAAGTTTTTCATTAAATATATCCTCGCGATTCTGATAACTGAACATAATCTGAAATAAATCTCCTTCTACAGCAGTCAATACCTTTGTCGTGATTCTGTTTTTATTAAGACTGCTCGATTTTGTTCCGGAATCTACAACAGGTCCTTGGCTACAATCATATTTAATTTTATCAAATTCTTTGATTGTAGGAAACGTTCCGCACCATCTATCATAATTATTGTGATACTCATCAAACAACCAGCTTTCATTATATCCGATTATCTGCGAATATGTGATTGTACTGTAGAGAAAATTAATACTTCGGTTATTCTTGATCATACTATGAAGGAACCAGGCTGTTTCAATAGAGCTGTTACGATAGGGTTGGTACTCGCTGTCACCAAAAGTTGTCGTTTCCGCTTCCTGAAACCGGTAAACAACCCCCGAAGAATTGACTGTCACTAAAAACTTGAATGGCCCTCCGTTTCCTGCAACAATTTTTACGTCATTATTGATATCCAGAGGTATTATTTGTCCGTTTTTAACAAAAAATGAGCCGGACAATCCAAAAATATTATAACGATACACATCATACTCACCATCAACTCCGGGATTTTTATCTGCCATATTTTTTATTTGAGAAAAGGCATAAGGGAGGTTGGCTTGAGTAAAGGGCATTTCAGTATCACCGACTCTTGAATTTGCCTGTTCATCCGGGATGCTTCTTACTTCCCGTATTATACAGGCAGTCAGATTATCATTCCATCCCATACCGATCCGGCTACCCCAGTCGTCAACCTGTAGTCCAATACTGGAATAATTAAAGTTTAGATTATAGTTTAAATCACCTTTTCCAGCAGATAAAAGAGAGATTGACTTGGATATTCCTCCGGTAGCATTGCTGATATCTACCTTTCCGTAAGTTCCCAGATTAGCAGTAGTCGGTGCCGGCAACAATGTTTTTTCTAAAGTTGACCTATATTCGCTTTTAGAATTTTGAGCAACTGCATTGTTTACAAGAAAAAACAAAATTAATAGATTGAAGATTAATAATCTTTTTTTCATTTCAATAAGTTCGTTAATAATTGGTTTCCTGTTTCTATATAGCAAAAGGATAAAATATAGCATCAAGTCAAAGTAACACAAAACTACTTATGGTTTTGTTTATAAATCCGAAAATAATTAACAAATATAAATAAAAAAATAATCCAGTGTTAATATTTTGTTAAATTTATTTTCTCTGACTTCTGTTTACTTAATTCTTGCGGTTACTTAATACGTTTTAAGGATCTCTGGTTTATTCAGGTGATAGGATGCCAAGCTAAATCTTGGTCTTGTTGTATTTATAAAAATACAGCTGCTCTGACTAACATATTATCAGGCTGATAGGTAAATCTGTAAACAGAAAAAGGGAACCGTTCAGTTCCCTTTTCCTCTGTTATAAAATGTTATGATTATTATCCTAACAATTCTTTTAGTTTTGCTGTCTGATGATCTGCCAGTTTCTGAAGCGGGCCCGAAGCCAGCATCTTCATCATCATATTCAGATCTGCCTCTATTACAAAGTTAGCTTTTGTTTCGGTTTCTGATATAGATATCAGTCTCCAGCGAAGCGTCAGATCAAACGGAGCTTTTTCACTGGGTACAGCTACTATTTCCTCATTGGGAGTCCGCAGATCTATTTTCAAAGCCAGCTTAGCCATGTTTTGGATAGTAAATCTCGCTTCGTCTGCTGTAGATGACCAATTGTAAATATTTTCAGGCATCAGTCCTTCATGATTATTGAAGTCTGCCAAAAACAGATATACTTCAGCTATTGACTTATTGATTTCTGTATTACTTTGAATAATGGTCATGTTTTATAAAATTTAACGTTATACCGCTGCTTCCCATGTAGACGGGCTTATGCGCCATTGTCTCAGGATATCAACATCTTCTTCCATAATGTAGTTACGTTCTGCTGCTACCTGAATTAAGGCATCATAATCACACAGGCTGAAAAAAGCACATTTGGCTTCTGCGAAATTCTGTACAGCTTCATCAAACCCATAGCTGAATATAGAAACAAGACCTACTACATTACAACCCGCTTCACGCAGGGCTTTTACGGCCTGAAGACTGCTTTTTCCTGTAGATACCAGATCCTCTACTACCACCACGCGCTGTCCGCTCACTACTTCGCCTTCAATAAGATTCTGGCGGCCGTGATCTTTTGCACTGCTACGAACATAAGTAAATGGTAACCCCAAATCCTGAGCTACTAATACACCCTGAGGAATACCTGCAGTGGCTACTCCTGAAATCATATCGACACTTCCAAACTCTTCCTGAATGAGTTTAGAAAGTTTTTGTCTGATGTAAGTACGGATAGCCGGATAAGACAATGTAATACGATTATCACAATAAATCGGTGATCTCCATCCCGAAGCCCATGTAAAAGGACTTTTAGGTTGCAATTTAATTGCTTTAATTTGCAGTAAGGATTCAGCAACTTTTTGTTCAACCTCATTTAAATTATTCATGCAGCAAATTTATAAAATTTATATGAACCAATCTGTTTTAATTTTGACAGATTTCGTTCCAAAGAATATTGAAAACCCTCAAACAATTGGCATTCAAGAAATTGACCTGGAAAAACTTTTCATGCAGTCTTCGCAGAGTACCCAACCTATCACTTATCTGTATATCCATCCGGAATTTGAAGTTGTTTTTAAAAAAATATTGGATAAAGCAAAAATTATTAAAGCTGCCGGTGGATTGGTTGAAAATGGTGAAGGAGGCTATCTTTTTATTTTCCGATTAGGACACTGGGACCTACCCAAAGGAAAGGTTGAAGAATCCGAAAAAATGAAGGTTGCAGCTGTGCGCGAAGTGGAGGAAGAGACTGGTGTGAAGATCGATTATCTGGGTCCAAAACTTATTACAACTTATCATACTTATTACATGCGGGGTAAATTTGTGTTGAAAGCAACCAATTGGTATCGTATGGGAATTAATAAAGTTCCTAAGTTGATTCCTCAGCATGAAGAGGATATTACAGAAGCAGAATGGCTCACTCCTGCCCGATTGAAAAAAGTAAAGGAAAATACCTATCCGCTGATACTGGATGTAATCAAAAAAATCAGAAAATAAAGCAAAAAAACGGGCAGCCAATAAAGCTGCCCGTCTGTTAAACTAACTAAACTAAATTAAAATGTATCGGAATATGAACTTTAATATTATAATGAAGTTTTATCCTCGGCCGGAGCTGTTTTTTCAGCTTTTCTGCTTCCGCGTTCTCCATCCATTTTACGTTTGCCTTTCATACGTTCACCGCGTTGGGCACGTTTCTCTTTAAGGATATTTTGTTGCTCAGGTGTCAGTACTTTGTTGAGTTCTTCCTGATTTTGCTTCATTCCTTCCCGGAAAGCTTCCCGGCCGGCTTTATTGTCACTCATGACCTCTTTTTGTTTTTGAGCATTTTTTAACTGGATAGCATAGACTTGTTTCTTTTGTGCTTCTGTAAATTTCAGCTCCTTATCCAATCGCTCTGTCTGTAGTGTAGCCATTTCTTCCGGAGTTTTATTTATCATTTTTTCGCCCCGGTCTGTTCTTTTTACAGGTTTACTTTGAACTTCCTGAGCATAGGTAGCAAATGTCAATCCGGACATAAGACCTACCAATAATAGCATTTTTTTCATTTTCGATTTTTTTAGTAATCAATGAACTAATTTTATCTAATAGATCGAAAGAAACTCCTAAAGTTTAATGTGCCTGTGTTAAAAGATGTTAAGTATTGTCGTCGTGCGCAGAATTGAAAGAATAAAGCTAAGTTCCTTATTTTGAGTATGCGGGCCTGATAGCCTGCAAGGGCTATTTATCTGTTGAATTTAATTTATAGGGAGGGTTGGCGCGGAAGCCAATCACCAGTCCGGTTTCGGTGATATATTCTATTTCGACAATCTCTCCTTTCAGTTCTTTAGCATATCCGGGTAAATCCTTGTCCTGCTGGTAGCCAATACTCCCATAACTGTGATAAATCAGGAATTCATTAACAGGATCAGTTCCGGCAGTATCTGCTTCTTCCCTGAGCCTGATGTATACGGATGTGTATTTTAATTTATAGCCTGTACTTTCTATACGGACATCTTCTACAATTTGTTTTCGGATTGTTTTGCGGGTTCCGGCAACAGAAGGATGCTTCATCGCTACAAGTGAGACAATTGTATAGACTGTTAACACAGCAATACAGACCATTAAGCCAATTAAGATTTTTCCGAATATCCAGGTTGCTATGATAGCCATGCCGCACATTTGTACAGGAACGATCCAAAAATTGAAGGAGGATTTCTTTTTTAATCGCCTGAGTTCATTTTCTGAAAGTGAAACTATTTGCTGCATGTTTCTATAGCTTTTGCCAAAAATAGATAAAATAGTAGTCTTGAGTCTTCCCTGTTTCCGGGGATTTTGAACAATTTTTGAACGTTGGATTTAGTCAAAAATTGCTGTAACATGTATTTAAAGCATTGTTTATTAAAATTATGTACAACTCTGTTATTTCCCTGCATTGATTTTTGCGAATTTCAGGCGTTCAATTTCCTTTTTTAATGTGTGTTTTTCAGTTGACGACCTGCTCAATCTGATGGCTTGTTCATAGTGTGCCAGTGATCTGTCTATATCTGTATGAGCATACAGATAGCCCATCAGAGCCTGATAGGAAGTATTTTTGATCAAATTTAGTTTTTCAGCTTCCAAAATTGCTTTTTCTTTTCCATGGACATTAGCAAAAGCAAAGACTCTGTTTAATGCTGTTATCGGGGAGTCTTCAATTATAATAAGCTGATCAAACAGTTGTAATATATTTATCCATTTACTATGGTCTGTGGATGTGGTATACCAATAAGCAATCCCGGCTTCCAGATGATATTTTGTCGGAGATTTGGCGGACTGCGTTGTCGCATTTACCAGATAATAGTTTCCGCGTTGTATCAGCGATTGATCCCATAGAGTTCTGTCCTGCCCGTCAAAAAGTATGGTTTCTCCGTTTATATCCATTCTTGCTTGCAGTCTTGAACTCTGAAAACACATCAAGGCCATCAGTGCACTAGTTTCTGAGGTATTTGTGATCGGGTTTTCCGTTAGAAATAAGGTTAGTCGTATGGCTTCTGAACAGAGGTTAATTCTGATTTGCTGCTTGTTGGCTTTCGAAAAATATCCCTCATTAAACAACAGATACAAAGTTTTCAGAACAACCTCCAGCCTTGATTTAATTTGTCCTTCGCTTATGGATTTAATCTGAAAACTGGTATTCCGAAGTTTTGTTCTTGCACGTAGCAGGCGTTTTTTTATCGTTTCTGTATTTTTTAAAAATGCATCGGCTATCTCTTCTATACTGAATCCACAAAGAATTTGCAGAGCGAGACAAATCTGGCTCTCCCGGGAATTGGCTGGGTTACAAACTGCAAAAATCATTGCCAGCTGACTGTCAGCAATCAACTGATCGTTGTATTCAAATTCCTTCTCCTTATCAATGTGCTCAGGTTTTATTTCCTGTTTGATTTGTGTTTCGAAGATGGCTGTGCGTTTCACATAATCTTTTGTTTTATTCTTTGCTACTGTATAGAGCCATGCTACAGGATTTTCAGGTATACCGTTAATAGCCCAGTACTCCGATGCCTTCAGAAAAGTATCATTGGCTATATCTTCTGCGATTTCTATAGCATGTAAACCAAAATGACGGCACAATACGGCCGTCATTTTAGCGTATTCCTGTCGGAATAAATGGGGTAAAAGGTCTTTATGTGCTTTTTCTCCTGACAATCTTCCTGCTTTTTCTTACTTAATAATTATACTATATCTTTTGAATTTCCAATAAGATTTAAAAATTCAATCTGAGGTCCGGAATCCAGGTTTTTGTCCCGTTGTTCCTGAAAATACACAAAACTTGCTGTATTCAGCAATTGCTGCTGAATATCCTTATTTTGGTATTGAGAGAGATGGACAAATGTTTTGTCATCCTCTTTTTGAAATACAGCATAAGAAAATTGTGTATTATCCAATTTTTTAAAGTCAGCGAGGAAATCTTGTATCCTTTCTTTATTGGCGTTTACATATTTGTCATGTACTGTATAGGTTACTTTTACTACAATCATAAAAAATTTATTATCGGAGTACTAGCTTCTTTTTAGAACTTCTCTAACTTCAATACTTCCGCCTATTTTAAATACCGGATTGCTTTTTGCCATTGCAACAGCCTCATCAATGCTATCTGCTTTTACTACAATGTAGCCACTGATAAACTCCTTAATCTCTGTATAAGGCCCGTCTGTGACTACATTGTCAGGTTTTACTGTTTTAGCACTCCCGGTTGAAGGTAATAGTGTATTTCCTTTGTCTACCAATTTGTTTTGTGCAGCTATGCCTGCTAACCAGTTCATCCTTTCCTGCATTTGTTCAGGAGAGGGTTGAAAATCAGAAATGTCTTTTAGTCTGAAGATTAATGCAAATTCTTTCATTTTTTTATAATTTATTGTTTGACTTAATGACGATTGATTTTTTGAAATGGGGACATTTTTCAAAACAAAATAGTGATTACTGATTTTACAGCCAAACTATTTCATGTTAAAAGTTGCTATATGTAATAAAATATTTATTATCATCCCGTAGCTGAAAGAATTAATGACGTTAAAGATTCCAATTTAAATCTGGTTAAATACGCAAATGATTATACAGAGTGAATAATTTGTTCTGAGGTTAAACGGAATTTGGGATTAAGTGACGGCTGATTACTGTCTGCAGGATTTCTGTAACCGATCGCAACAGCAAAGAGTGTCTTATATCCTTCCCATTTCAGAATTTTGTCGTATTCTTCATTTTGAATTCCCTCCATTGGAGTGCTGTCAATTTCCAGACTTGCACAGGCAGAAAGAAAAAATCCGAGAGAAAGATAGACCTGGTGCTGTAGCCAGCTTTTGATTTCCCCCTCTCCTTTTGGTTTTAAAAACCGATTGTAATAGTTTACTGAACCTTCAGGAAGATGTTCGTTAATTTGTCTTTCAAAGGCATCAGTATCATCAATAGCACTAAAGACGATCAGATGACTGGCCTGATTAATTTTTTCTGCATTCCAGTAAGAGGCTGCAGCTAATTCACTTTTTACCTTTTCATCTGAAACAAAAGCAAACTTCCACGGCTGGCTGTTGATGGAAGAAGGGCTAAGCCGTATAATGTCTTTCAATGTTTCGATTTTTTCGTCTGAAATCTTTTTAGCAGTAACATAGCTTTTAGTAGTGTATCTGCTTTCTGCAAGTTTTAAAAAAGTCATATTGTTTACATTTAAATTTATACTATACTTTTTACTGTTGCAAAACTAAGTATAGTGTATTACCTTTGCAATAACGGTCAAAAAAGACAGTAACAGATGTATTATATAGACGATAAAAAATATCCCTGCAGTACTAGCCTGACAATGAAGTACATAGGTGGAAAATGGAAAGCAGTAATCCTTATTCATTTAATCGAAAAAAAACGATATAGTGAACTTAGAAAGGAATGTAAGTTGATCACAGAAAGAACTTTAAGTCTTCAATTAAAGGAATTGGAGGAAGATGGTTTGATCACACGAACTGTCCATACAAGCAAGCCTCCTCTCAAAGTAGATTATGAGCTGACAGAATTTGGCAGAACACTTATTCCTGTTCTCAAAGCAGTTGCAAAGTGGGGATATGATACTGCGGCAACTAATAAGCGTATAAAAGTTTTACAGGATTAAAGTGAAGAATTGTCAGCTTTAACGGGTTGATGTGTTTTTTGATGTAAAGAGAATAACAGTTGCTGTTTCTGTAATGCGGCTTGCGCTATACAATAGAAACGGCTAATAATAAATGAGAAGCTGTTCTTGAGTAGTGCTTACAATTTCTTTGTTTATCAGGAAAGCAGGAAGCAAATTTGTAGACATACAATTCACTACTTTTTGGATAAATTGATTAAATTTGTGAGTTTAGACAACTTAAGACCCCTTCTAATACTAAAATTAATTTATGAGCAGATATAATGAATATCTAAAGCAAATTGCAGAGAGAGAAACCCAGGGACTTCACCCTTTACCGATTGATGGTGCTGAATTGATGAGCGAGGTAATCGCACAGATCAAAGATACAGGTCATGAGCATCGTGAAGATTCATTGAATTTCTTTATTTATAATGCCTTACCCGGAACGACAAGTGCTGCCCGTGTAAAGGCTCAGTTTTTAAAGGAAATCATTCTGGGAGCTTCTCAGGTAAAAGAAATTTCACCAGAATTTGCTTTTGAGCAATTATCACATATGAAGGGCGGTCCTTCTATTGAGGTCTTGCTGGATCTTGCATTAGGTGAAGACCAGGCTATTGCAAAAAGTGCTGCAGAAGTACTTAAAACGCAGGTTTTTCTTTATGAAGCGGATACAGAACGTCTGGAGAAAGCGTTTGAAAGTGGTAACCCGATTGCCAAAGATATTCTTGAAAGTTATGCTAAAGCAGAATTTTACACTAAGCTGCCGGATATACCTGAAGAAATTTCATTAGTGACTTTCGTTGCGGGTATAGGTGATATTTCCACAGATTTACTATCACCGGGAAGTGATGCGCACTCCCGTTCAGACCGTGAACTTCATGGCCAGTGTATGTTTGAGCACAACAAAGAGCAGCAAAAAGAGTTGCAGGCGCTTAAAGAAAAACATCCGGATAAAAGAATAATGCTGGTTGCTGAAAAAGGTACTATGGGTGTAGGTTCTTCCAGAATGTCGGGTGTCAATAACGTGGCGCTCTGGATTGGTAAACCTGCAAGTCCGTTTATTCCATTTGTCAATATTGCGCCTGTTGTGGCAGGAACAAACGGCATTTCTCCGATATTTTTGACTACTGTTGGTGTTACCGGTGGTATTGGTCTGGATCTTCAAAACTGGGTGAAAAAGTTTGATGAAAACGGTAAGCTGGTTGTTGATGCAGAGGGACAGCCTGTCCTTGAACAAACATATTCTGTCGATACGGGCACTGTTCTTACCGTCAATACAAAAACCAAAAAACTGTATAAAGACGGAAAGGAAATAATGGATGTGGCTTCAGCATTTACTCCTCAAAAGATCGAATTCATGAAAGCCGGAGGATCTTATTCTATTGAGTTTGGTAAAAAATTACAGACTTTTGCCGCTAAAACTTTAGGAATCGTTGCTCCGACTGTATTTGCTCCTTCCAAAGAAATTTCACATCCAGGTCAGGGTCTTACTGCAGTAGAAAAGATATTTAACAGAAATGCTGTCGGAACCTCCGGTGCTATTTTACATGCCGGTTCTTATGTTCGTGCAAAAGTAAATATTGTCGGTTCTCAGGATACAACCGGATTGATGACTGCTCAGGAACTGGAATCAATGGCTGCAACGGTGATTTCGCCTGTAGTAGATGCCGGTTATCAGTCAGGTTGTCATACGGCATCTGTCTGGGATAGTAAGTCTCAGCAAAATATTCCGAGACTGATGAGTTTTATGAATGACTTTGGTCTTATTACTGCCAGAGATCCTAAAGGTGTATATCATGCAATGACCGATGTTATTCACAAGGTTCTTAACGATATCACTGTAGATGACTGGGCTATCATTATAGGTGGTGACTCACATACCCGTATGTCTAAAGGTGTTGCATTCGGCGCTGACTCTGGTACAGTAGCGCTTGCATTAGCCACAGGTGAGGCTTCTATGCCTATTCCTGAATCGGTAAAAGTGACTTTCAAAGGTAAAATGAATGATCATCTGGATTTTCGTGATGTAGTGCATGCTACTCAGTTACAAATGCTGAAAGAATTTAACGGAGAAAATGTATTTCAGGGAAGAGTGATAGAAGTACATATCGGTACGCTCCTTTCTGATCAGGCATTTACTTTTACAGACTGGACGGCAGAAATGAAAGCCAAGGCTTCCATCTGTATCTCTCAGCCAGATACCCTTATTGAATCATTGGAGATCGCAAAAGACAGGATCAGAATCATGATTGAAAAAGGTATGGATAATGAGAAACAAGTACTTAAAGGTCTGATTGATAAAGCCAATAAGAGAATTGATGAGATCAGATCGGGCGAAAAACCGCCGTTAACACCTGATGAAAATGCAAAATACTTCGCAGAATTTGTAGTTGATCTGGACATTATAGATGAGCCTATGATTGCAGACCCTGACGTAAATAATGCAGATGCATCCAAACGCTATACACATGATACCATTCGTTCACTTTCTTATTATGGTGGAGAGAAACACGTAGACCTTGGTTTCGTTGGTTCATGTATGGTTCATAAAGGAGATATTAAGATTGTTTCGAAGATGTTGAAAAACCTGGAGGAACAATATGGAAAAGTAGAATTCCATGCTCCATTAGTGGTAGCTGCGCCAACATATAATATCATTGATGAGCTCAAAGAAGAGGGTGACTGGGATGTATTACAAAGATATTCGGGTTTTGAATTTGATGATGCTGCCCCTAAAAGTACTGCCCGTACATCATATGACAATATCCTGTACCTGGAACGTCCCGGCTGTAACCTGTGTATGGGTAATCAGGAAAAGGCTGAACAGGGTGACACTGTAATGGCAACATCTACACGTCTGTTTCAGGGACGTGTCGTTAAAGATTCTGACCGTAAAAAAGGAGAATCATTACTGGCATCTACTCCGGTAGTTGTTCTGTCTGCTATTTTTGGAAGAACTCCTACTATTGAAGAGTATAAAGCTGCTGTAAAAGGGATTAAGCTAACGCAGTTTTCGCCTCCTATTAAAAAAATGACTACAGATGCTCCTGCCGCTCATCAGATTTCTTTTTAGATTTCGTGAGTATCCGGCAATAAGGTAGACGAAATACGTTTTGGGTGCGTACGGTCTTAATTGGAAGATTATCTCACAACTGCTATTTATATAAATGGTGTTGATCTCAGGGTGATAATGGAAAAAATTGAGGCTATACAGCTTATTAAATATGCTTGCGCACCCAAAACGATTTTTATGAAGTTATTCTTTCGATAATAAGAATCATTTCCTGTGTAAGACTTTAGGTGACTATATTTATTCCGGCGAAAGGTATACCCTTTACGATTACAGGTACTCCGGTATTCCCGAAGATCATAGTCTGACATGCAAGATGTCAATCGTCAAAAGAGGTGATCTGGTATGGTTTTAAAAGCTTTTCTAAAATTATTCCATTTGACCTAATCTCAAGTTTAGATTTTGTATTGACCACTACTTCTCCAAACAATACCGTAAAAAGTATACATTCATAAATAATCCCGCTTTCCATATTTTAAATCCTTTTCAATAGCCGGATACTGGTTGTTGTATCATGGATATTTAAGCATTAATGCAGGTTATTTCAAGCCTTTTCGTATCTCAGTGCTATACATCCGGAAGGGAGTGTTTTTGTTGCGGTCAGATTTAACCCTAAATTTTCAGGCAAGTGCATTTCAGTAAACAAACGCCGGCCTTCGCCGACTATGACCGGGTGAACGAGTATATGAAACTCATCGACCAGGCCCAGTTCTATCAATCTTGCCGGCAGTTCAATGCCTCCGGTGGAGATGGATTTGCCGGGTTGCTGTTTCAGCTTCAGGATTTCTTCCTGCAGATTATCCTTAATAAGAGTGGTGTACTCATCATCTATTTGGTTAATCGTTCTGGAGACCAGAAGGCGTTTAATAGAAGCAAAAGTGCTGGCAAATGCATTTGCACTTTTATTCATGGACTGAGCATGTGCAACCTGAGGCCAAAAAGGAACCATCAGTTCATACGTCTTTCGACCGTAAATAATCAGATCAACATCTAGCATTAATTCCCTGAAGTAATCATGGATATCATCACCACCACTAAATTTAGTGTGATCGCAGCAGCCGTCCAAACTCACGTTTATCCCATAGATAAGTTTTCTCATGAGATTAAATTTATGGAATATTACGAAGTCTGCAAAAATTCCGGAAAACAAAAAACCGTAAGTCTAATAGATAGAACTTACGGTTTTCTTACTTCAGTACCCAGAGCCGGGATCGAACCGGCACGGTTTCCCACTAGTGTTTGAGACTAGCGCGTCTACCAATTCCGCCATCTGGGCGTTTTTTTACTGGCCTCCGTTGTTTGGAGTGATGCAAAGGTAGATATTCTCCTGATATTTGCAAAATAAAAATAACTAATAATGCTAAATACACTGATTATGAAGCTAATTAATTTTCACTTTTATCCTGCTTGTTTTGCTGGTGCCGTCTCCCCCATGCTTCTAATTGCTTTATGATAGGAAGCAGCTCTATCCCGATCCCTGTAAGTTCATATTCTACCCGGGGGGGTACTTCAGCATAGACAGTTCTTTTGACCAGTTCGTTTTCTTCCATTTTGCGCAATTGCAAGGTTAGCATGCGCTCTGTAATGGCGGGCATGCGTTTTTTCAATTGTCCGAAACGGAGTTTTCCGTTTTCCAGATAGCAGCATATGGCAATGGTCCATTGTCCTCCGATAAGGTTCGCCGCATATATTTCCGGACATTCCTCTATCAAAGCTCTCTTATTTTCGTAATTAGTGGATGTTTCCTTTATTTTAGTCATACTTACATTTTTGTTAGTACCATACATTCAGATGCTAATATACCATTTTGCAGGTAGTCTGTGTAAGTTTGTGTTTTAATGAAATAAAATATTATGACTAAAACACTGATCATTGTTATCCATCCGGATTTAGGCAGTTCACGAATAAACAAACGATGGATGGAAGAACTAAAGAAATATCCGGAACACTATACTGTGCACGATCTGTATGGTACTTATCCCGATGAAAAGATCGACATCGCACGCGAACAAGCCCTGCTGTCCGGATATGATCGCATTATTTTTCAATTTTGCTTCTATTGGTTCAATTGTCCTCCCCTTTTCAAAAAATGGCTGGATGTCGTGCTGACTCATGGCTGGGCATATGGCCGGGATAGTAGTTACCAGTTGGCGGGCAAGAAGATCGCGCTCGCTATCACAGCAGGTATCGATGAGCCGGATTTCAGTGCTGACGGAAGATATAAATACAGCTTACAACAATTGACAACACCATTTGAAATTACTTTTCAATATATACACGCAGACTACCGTCCTCTTTTTGCTTTTTATGGTGCCGAACACCATGCTACGACCGAACGATTAGAACAAAGTGCGCTTGATTATATTGAATTTATCGATCAATTAACTTAGAAAGATAGCTCTTTTATAAATTCTATGACTTCTCCATTCGGGCTATATACCAGACCATTGTTTACTGTAACGCTCTTCTTTTCATTTTTAAGATTGATCTCCCAGACTTCTTTACTCAATGGTTTGGCTCCGTATGATATCGCTTGCTGCATGGCGTCAGCTACGTCTTTTACCATAAAACAGAGATGTAAGAGTGCATTCTCTACGTATTCTTCTTCCGGATATCTTTTGCGGCCCTGTGTCGGTATACTGGCATTCTGATCACATATTTCCAAATGGCAATCCAACCCTTTGTGATAGAGCATAACACACATTTCCAGTTGAAACTCAGGAAGAGACCAGTGATGTACCTCTTCAAATCCAAACTGCTGATAAAACGTAACGGTCTCCGTGATGTCCTGTGCTTTGATGCAGACATGGTGAAAGCGGATGATATTTTCTTTTAATTCCATATTTAGCCTTTTGATGAGTCAAAGTTAAATCCTAATTTGTGTCTCTAAAAGAACTTACAAAATTGTTAGTATGCGTAAAGAGTCATCCGCTAATCTGGAAAATGAAACAATTCTGAGAGACTATTGTCAGGCTATGAGAACTCTGCAGCTCTTTAGTGGAAGATGGAAAATATCAATTCTTTTTGCAATACACAACACCGTAAAGACGTATACTGAACTCAGATCTATGTTGCCTAATGTCAGTGATCGTATGCTTGCCAAACAACTGAATGAATTGATTAAGGATCGCTTAATTGAAAAAGAAAAGAACAAAACGACTTCTTCTTACAGTCTTACTTTACGTGGTCAAAATATCTGTAAGCTACTGGAGCAATTACGCACTTTTGAGGATGAAAAATCTTAGTTCTGCTCAGCGAAAGCCAGTCTTATAAAATGCAAATAAGCCCTCCTAACTTTTTTTGGAGGGCTTATTTACAGAATTCAGAATACTTTATTTAATATTAAAGGTTCTTATAATATTTATAATTTCTCAATAATCTTATCAGCAAATTCACTGGTTTTGACCAACGTTGCATCTGTCATCAGATTATAGAAATCAACTGTAACGGTTTTTTCGCGTATAGTTTGTGAAAGTGCCTGAACAATTGCATCTGCAGCTTCCTGCCAGCCCATATACTCCAGCATCATGACTCCGCTTAGTATTACAGAAGAAGGATTCATCGTGTTGGTATTTGCAAATCTCGGTGCAGTTCCATGTGTCGCTTCGAATACAGCATGACCTGTGGCATAATTTATATTTGCTCCGGGCGCTATACCAATTCCGCCTACGATAGCTGCTAATGCATCAGAGATATAATCTCCATTCAGATTAAGAGTGGCTACTACAGCATAATCTCTCGGATTCAGCAGAATCTGCTGTAAAAAATTATCTGCAATGACATCTTTTATAATGATCTTGCCTGCTGCTTCGGCAGCTTTTTGCTCCTCATTGGCTGCCTGTTCTCCTTTTTCAGCTTTTGTACGCTCCCACTGTCCCCAGGTGTATGTCTGGGCCGCAAACTCTTTTTCAGCTACTTCGTACCCCCAGTTTTTGAATGCACCTTCGGTATATTTCATAATATTACCCTTGTGTACCAGAGCAACAGATTTACGGTTTTGTTCAATAGCAAAATTAATGGCTGCACGGATCAGGCGTTTGGAGCCTTCTTCAGAGACCAGCTTAATGCCTACACCAGTGGTATCCGAAAAATTATAGTCTACCTCAAGTTGAGTTTTTAAATAGTCCTGTATTTTATGTGCTTCCGGTGTTCCAGCTGCAAATTCGATTCCTGCATAGATATCCTCTG
Source organism: Sphingobacterium spiritivorum ATCC 33861 (assembly GCF_000143765.1). Lineage (GTDB taxonomy): Bacteria > Bacteroidota > Bacteroidia > Sphingobacteriales > Sphingobacteriaceae > Sphingobacterium > Sphingobacterium spiritivorum. The sequence continues at coordinate 1,723,954 of NZ_GL379770.1, forward strand.
TATTTTCACGGAAGATAACCATGTCTACATATTCCGGATGTTTGACGGGTGAAGGGACACCTTCGTACCATTTGGTCGGTCTCTGACAAACATACAGATCCAGATCTTTTCGAAGAGCGACATTCAGAGAGCGTATCCCTCCACCTACAGGTGTGGTGAGCGGGCCTTTGATCCCGACCAGATATTCTCTGAGGGTATTCAGTGTCTCTTCAGGAAGCCATTCTCCTGTCTGCTCAAATGCTTTTTCACCGGCAAGTACTTCTTTCCACCCGATCTGTCTCTGACCTGAATATGCTTTGGCTATGGCGTTGTCAAATACACGAACTGCCGCTTTCCATATATCCGGACCGATACCATCTCCGATAATAAATGGAATAACAGGTTTGTCCGGAACTTGTAACTGGCCTTTCGGGTCTTTAGTGATTTTACTACTCATGTGCTTTCGTTTATATTTTGTCTTTACTGAACATATTACCGATCTCCCGACTCAGTTTGCGGAAAATTGGAGCAGCTTTTACATCCTCATAGGCATCGATATGCTCATTAGGTAATCTGCTCGGAAATATGAGTATCAAATTTCGTTCCTTATAGTACCTGCCAATACGTTTTGCGAGTCCATCGAGCGAATCTCTGTAAGATACTTCGCCGGAACGGGAGGAAACAAATGCCAGTAATGCATTCTCTTCAGCATATGCAGATAATCCGTAGATGTTGTCCCAGTCTTCATAATTTTCATAAGAAACAGGTACACTTACAGACTCCTCTTCCAGGTATTTTTCGACTTCAAGCTGAGTACGTGAATTACAAACAAACTTCATAGGTATAGATAGCTCCTGTGCGAGTTTTAGCATTTTTTCCATCCAATACCCAAATCCGAGTTCTGATTCTGCAAGTGAGGGTACAAAGCAAATAATGGATTTGTGGGAAATAAAAGGTTTATCAAATCTGCACATAAAAAGATTTGCATCTGTGCGGTTGAGAATACTCTCGGTCTTCTCTCCTACTATTTTTTCCACAAAACTTGTTTCCTGCGGCCATCCCAGTATCAGGCAGTTCGCCATGATTTCCTGTGCGGTATGGCTTATCCCTGAAGCAATATTGATGTCTACAGGAGCCATAATTTCGACTTCAGTCTCTGAACCGGAAGCGTATTTAACTGTATTATCCAGATTTTTACGTGCTGTAGCCATGTTCTTTTCAGCCTGAAAATCATCTTTCACGACAGATACTACGCTGATCGGATGAGGTGATTTTTTACTTTTGATCAATGTCGCAAAGTCCAGAATAGGTTCCATATTACTCAGATTAGCTATCGGGATCATCAGTTGTTCGTCTTTCTCGTTCACTTCAGAGTAGTGATGCTCATCCTGATCTCCGGCCATAATCATCTTTTTAGATGCATTTTCTGTCACAATAGTGGAAATAATACAAGTGACAAGGATCAGTAAAATAGTGCCGTTCAGCACATTATCATCGATAAGTCCGTTGCGATGTCCTACCATAATAACGGCAAGTGTAGCTGCAGCGTGTGCGCTACTGAGGCCAAAGATAACATTGCGCTGCTGTTTGCTGTATTTGAAGACCAATTGGGTGATCCAGGCTGCCAGATATTTACCGGCTACTGCAACTATAGTCAATGTAAACGCTACGATAAGTGCTGTAGGACCATGCGTCAATACACTCACATCGACGATCATTCCCACACTGATCAGGAAAAAAGGAATGAAAATAGCATTCCCGATGAATTCAATTCGATTCATCAATGCCGAAGAATGCGGAATCAGCTTGTTAAGCGCCAGACCCGCCACAAAGGCTCCGATAATAGGTTCCAGGCCAGCCATCTCAGCCATAAAGGCTGCAAAAAATACAACGGCTAATACAAAAATATAATTGGCTGTTTTCTCGCTTTCGACCTTTTCAAAAAACCATTTGGCAATACGTGGAATGATACCAAACATAATAAACAGAAAGACAGCAAAGGAAACACCTAATGTAACCCAGAATTCCTGATTGATGGTGCCTTGAGTGGCACCTGAAATAACTGCCAGAATAATCAATACTGCCGTATCGGTCAGAATGGTACCGCCTATGGTGATCGCTACTGCCTCGTTCTTGGAGATTCCGTAACTGTTGACAATAGGATATGAAACCAATGTATGTGTGGCAAACATACTGGCAATCAGCAAGCTCGAAAGGATGCCGTAACCCAGAATATAATGACAGACAGGAAAGCCTATGGCAATCGGAATTATAAAGGTGAAAAAGCCAAACCAGATACTTTTATGTTTGGTTTTCTTAAACTCGTTCATATCCAGTTCCAGCCCAGCAATAAACATGATATAAAGCAGACCAATTGTAGAAAAAAGATCTACTGCAGAGTTCTTTTCTAACCAGTTTAATCCGTGGGGGCCGATAACGACTCCGGAAATAATCAGGCCTATGATTCCGGGGATCCGTATGGGACGCAATAAAATCGGGGACAGCAGAATAATAAAAAGAACAAGGGCAAAAATAAGGACAGGACTTTTGAGGGGAGCCTCAAAGGCGTGTTGTAAATGTTCCAGGGTTTTGTTCATAAAAAGTTTCTTGCGTGATTACTTTTAATACATGATTAAACATGAATTGTTTCAAAAATATAAAAAACAACGGGAAACCGGGAGAAAACTTAGTCTTATGACACTGGTTTTATTTAAACTGGATTGCTTTGATCGGGCTGATCTTAGTGATCAGCATAGAGGGTACAAATAGGGAGATCATAGCAATTATAATCAAAGCAAGATTGAGTCCGGCTATATCATACCAGAAAATCTTGACAGGCACATAAGAGATATAATATGTGCTTTCATCCAGTTTGAAAAAGCGGGTCTTTTCCTGAAAATAAAACAATCCTAAAGCGAGTGCATTACCGATAAGAAGTCCCAATCCTATAATGTACAGTGCATTATACATAAAGACCCTCTTAATTCCCCTGTTGTTGAATCCTAAAGCTTTCAGTATACCAATCATAGATGTTCTTTCCAGAATACTGATCAGCAGTGACGAAATCATATTGATAACAGCAACGATCACCATGAGTACAAATATGATATTTGCGTTCATATCCAGCATATTGAGCCATTCGAAGATGTCCGGCATTTGTTCCACAATATTCCGGGCATTCAAATCTATCGGCAGGTGATCATTTACCTGCTCTGTAGTCGGTACAAGTTTTTCAAAATCACGAACCCTTATTTCATATCCTCCTGCTTCCTGATCATCCAGGTTATTGAGTCTTCTGATAAGAGATAAAGCTCCTACTACGTACACCTTATCCAATTCCTGTGATCCCGTATTGAAGATACCCTTTACCACAAACTTGCGTTTACGTACAGGTTCCTGTACAAAATACATGATAAAATCGTCTCCCAGTTTGAGACGCATCCGTTTGGCAAAGTAAGAAGATATCAGGATTTGTGTATTTGCTCCGTTTTCGGCATTGAAGTCTATTGTATCACCCTCCACAATAGTTTTGGACAGATAACGCTGATCATAAGTCGAATCGACACCTTTTAACAGTACTCCTTCGACTTCACCGTTTACATTCATAATGCCTGCCTTGGTAGCGAAAGGATAAATAGACTGCACATTAGGTGATGTACGTATGGCATCCATACGCGCCTTACTCAGAGACATAGGCGTATTCTCGTATGAACTGTTCAAGTCTTGTTTGGTAACCAGTATATCCCCGAAAAAGCCGCGTTGCTTCTCGGTGATTTCATCTTTAAATCCTCTGAGTACAGCGACAGATAAGATCATAGCTGCTATCGCCAATACAAAAGCGCTGACTGTTACACGCACAATCAGCTTAGAGAAAGTACGCTTTCCTAAAAAAGTAATTCGCTGAGCAAGGAAGTAAGGAAAATTCAAGCCTGATTAATATAATTTGTACCTTCGCAAAGGTAATCATTTTTGTCATTCGGCATAGAAAGAGAATTTTTTAACATTAATCAGTATTTAGAGATGCGTATCATTTTTATGGGAACTCCGGATTTTGCAGTAGCTTCATTAAAGGCTTTGCTGGACTCGGGTGAAAATGTTGTTGCGGTGGTGACCGTACCGGATAAACCCGCTGGCAGAGGTCAGAAACTTCATGAGTCTGCGGTCAAAAAATTTGCAGTGGAACATCAGATACCGGTATTACAGCCGGTCAGATTAAAGGATCCTGAATTTCTGAAAGAATTAAAGGCGTTCAATGCTGATCTGCAGGTGGTCGTAGCTTTCCGTATGCTTCCTGAGCTGGTGTGGGATATGCCTGCTAAAGGAACTATCAATGTTCACGGTTCCCTTCTTCCTCAATACCGTGGTGCGGCACCTATCAATCATGCAATTATTAACGGGGAAGAGAAGACAGGTGTAACGACTTTCTTACTGCAGCATGAAATAGATACCGGAAACATTCTTTTCAAAGGTGAAGTTCCAATTACGGAAAATGATAATGCCGGAACGATTCATGATAAGCTGATGCACAAAGGTGCAGAAGTGTTATTGCAAACGATTAAAGCCATGAAAGCAGATTCACTTACTCCTGTTCCGCAGGATACGCTGATCGAAGGCACAACACTTAAACATGCACCAAAGATATTTAAAGAAGATTGTCTGATTAATTGGGATAAGAGTACGGCTACTGTATTCAACCTGATAAGAGGTCTCAGTCCCTACCCTGCAGCTTTCACCTACCTGGATGGCAAAGTACTCAAGATATATGAAGTCCAAAAAGAAATTGCAAAGCCTGACATTCAGGCAGGTCGGTATGTGACAGATGGAAAAACTTATCTGAAATACGCAACTCAGGACGGATACATCCATCTGAAAGCCCTGCAGATTGAGGGGAAGAAGCGTATGTTGACGGATGAGTTCTTACGTGGCTATCGCTTTGCCTCTAGCTGACACAGGCTGCTCTGTATATTCAAGAATATCTCCTGGCTGACAGTCCAAAGCTTTACATATTGCTGACAGCGTATGAAGACGAATTGCTCTGCATTTTCCGTTTTTGATAATAGAGAGGTTTGACAAGGTGATACCGACCATATTGCTCAGTTCACTTAGGGATACTTTTCGTTGGGACATTATGTCATCCAAATGTATAATAATTGGCATAAGTGATGATGTATTTATAGGGGATGATTAACAATTTTGGTTCAATTTACTTTTTTAAAACAACTTTTATGAAAAATTGTTTGGTTATTGACTGGATTTTAAAAATTGTAATTTGTCAGTTAGGGAGATTAGTTGTTGCTTTTTAACAAATATTTAAGTAATTATTAATTGTTTGTTTATCAGCTTTTTATATAAAAATATAAATTATATTGAATAGTCAAACGCTGAAGTATAGATTATTTGTATAATACTGGAACAGTTTTTGATGTTATAAAATCACCTCACGCTATGTCATAACTAACTAATAATGAGTAGATAATTTACATTTAACTCATGTTTTTAAGCATTTTTTTTGTATTTTTGCAAACATTTCAGCCAGAAAGGTATTATAATATTCAATGAGACAGCTCAAAATTACACAATCGATTACCAACCGTGAATCACAGTCATTAGACAAATACCTTCACGAGATTGGTAAAGTAGACTTAATCACCGCAGAAGAAGAAGTGATCCTTGCTCAACGTATACGTGAGGGCGATCAGGTCGCTTTGGAAAAATTAACGAAAACAAATTTACGTTTCGTAGTTTCCGTTGCAAAACAGTATCAGAATCAAGGTTTGACCTTAGGAGATTTAATCAATGAAGGTAACCTCGGACTTATTAAAGCAGCTAAACGTTTTGACGAAACCAAGGGATTTAAATTTATTTCGTATGCTGTATGGTGGATTCGTCAATCGATCTTACAAGCTATCGCCGAACAGTCACGTATCGTTCGTTTACCTTTAAACCAGGTTGGTTCTTTAAGCAAGATCAGCAAGGCTTTCTCCAAACTGGAGCAGGAATACGAGCGTGAACCATCGCCTGAAGAATTAGCTGATATCCTCGAAACAACAGTTGACAAGGTATCTGACACATTGAGCAATTCCGGAAGACATGTATCCATGGATGCACCTTTTGTGCAAGGGGAAGAAAACACCCTGTTGGACGTATTGGAAAATCATGATCCGGACACTGACAGCTCTCTGATCGATGAGTCTCTGTCAGAGGAAATTAAGCGTTCACTGGCAACATTGACAGAAAGAGAACGTGAAATTATTGTTCTTTTCTTCGGATTAGGTTCTAATCATCAATTATCTCTGGAAGAGATCGGCGAAAAATTTAATCTAACTCGTGAGCGTGTTCGTCAAATTAAGGACAAAGCGTTACAGCGCTTACGTCACACTTCACGAAGCAAAATTTTGAAATCATATTTAGGTTAATAATCTAATATAGCATTATCAAAAAAAGCTCAACCGATTACGGTTGAGCTTTTTGCTTTTCGGATACGGCCTCTTTATTTGGCAGCAGGCTGATCCGGCATCAGGATAAATCTGAATAAACGATCTTCTTTCAGATATTTATCAGCTACTGCTTTTACAGATTCGACCGTCACCTTATTGAGGTCGTCCATGTATTTCAGGATATGCGTAGCGTCTTCCTGATTCTGAGCCGAATTGACAATATGTCCCAGCCAGAAACCATTCTCCCGCAACTGTACTTCCAGCTGACGCTTTTGCTCAATCACAAATTTTTCAAGATCCACTTTCGTAGGTCCGTTTTTCTTGATTTTGTTGATCTCATCCAATGTGGAAGCAATTAACGGCTGTGCCTTATCTACTGCAGACCCGAAGCCGATACTGAAACTGTATCTTGGTTTTGGAAATTTACGGTAATTAGCTCCTGCCCCTACTCCGTATACACCGCTTTCATCTTCACGAAGACGCTCGATCAGTGTGATGTTCAGAATGCTTTCCAAGGCATCCAGATTCATATTTTCCTCCTCTGAGTATGCGTAATCTCCATAGTATGCCAGCTGTACAGTAGCTTTTTGCTCTTTACCTTTGTTGACTACAGTCTCTACACCTTTGGCCGGCTCCTGAATTCCCAGATCTTTGGCTTTCTCCTGACGGTTTTTAGACGGTAGTGAGGCTATGTATTCTTCGAGAAGTGGTTTGATCTCTTCTTCAGTAAATGAACCTACAATAGTAAAGGTGAAATCTGATGCGTCTGCAAATCGATCTTTGTAGATCTCGAGTGCCCTGTCTTTATTGATCTGTTGTATGGATTCTTTTGAAGCGGGCTGACGACGGATATTATTGCCGTATAAGGTGCTGAATACACTTTTTCTAAAGACAAAATTAGGATCATTTTCCATGTTTGCGATAGAAGAAAGAGATTTGGTAATGTTGCTCTGGAAAACATCATCATCTAATCTTGGTTCTGTAAAGTAGCCATACAATAATTCAAACATCGTTTTCAAACCTTCTTTGTCAGATTGTCCGCTGAATCCTTCAGATCGCTCACTGATATAAGGCGTGATACCTACACGCTTGCCGGTAAGGTATTTTTGTAATTCTACGTTGTTCAGTTGTCCGACACCGCTGGCATCGACCAGTCCGGCTGCATTAGAAGCGGAATTGTAATCTGCATCTGCATAAAGGGACGTTCCTCCCGGGCTGAATGCTGAAATCAGAATTTCATCATTTTTAAATGTAGTAGGTTTCAGTAATACTTTTACGCCATTACTCAGTACCAGTTCTTTTACACCTATCGTATTTGCTGCCCCTTCCTTAACTATACTTCCCTTTACAGGTTGCTTCGCTAATAAAGGCAGTTTGGAAACTTTGTCTTCGTACGCTGTGATCTCTTCTTTGTCCACTTCAGCAAACCAGGTATTGATCTTCGCTTCATCCGGCAGATTTGCTTTTTGATTTTCCGGCGCCAGTATCAGTACATCGCGGTTGTTGTCTACATAATACTTCTGGCCGATCTGTTCTACCTCTTTTAGCGTCAGAGAAGGCAGGAGCTGGTTAGTGAGCTGATAACGGTATTCGTTACTTAATGCAGGGTCTTTTTCAAGAAAATAATTCATATACCCCTGTACATAACTTTCTGATTTCTTTTTATCACGCTCGGTATAAGCTGTCTCGTTATTTTTACGGATAGAAGAAATGACACGATCGAATTCGGTTTGTGTAAATCCGAATTTCTGAATTCTATCCATCTCACGAACCAGGGTTTTGAATCCGTTTTCAAATTCGCCTGGCTTGGCTACAAAGTACAGTCCCAGATTATCCAGCCCTCCGAGAAACTCTTCAACACCTCCACCGGCCTGAATAAACGGAGGATTAGATTGCTGTAGTATTTCACTCATACGGGCATTAATCATTCCATTATAGACCGATTTAAGCAATGCTCTGCGGTAATCTCCGACTGTTTCTGTTTTTTCTTCCGGATGTTTAATAATAATCTGTCCGACTGTATATGACATTTCAGGATCTGTAACAGCCATAAACTGATTTTTATTAGCCAGATCTACCTTATATTTTACATGAGGTCTTGGTTTTGCCGGAGCTTTCAGATCTGAAAATAACCGGATCACCTCAGCTTCCATTTGTTTAACGTCAATATCCCCTACAATTATGATAGACTGCAGATCTGGTCTGTACCAGTCTTTATGGAATTGGCGCAAGACCTCCGGTTTAAATGTAGAAATACTTTTTTCCGTTCCGATAGGCAGGCGGTTTGCATAGTGTGAATTGTTGAGCAAAAGCGGAAGATACTGATCCCGCATACGCTGTTGTGCTCCTTTGCCGCCACGCATTTCTTCCAGTACGATACCGCGTTCTTTGTCTATCTCTTCTGTGGTCAATAGCGCATCCTGTGCCCAGTCTCTCATGACCTGCAATCCGTTTTTCAATAATTCGGGATCATCAGAAGGAATAGGAAGTTGATATATCGTTTCGTCAAAGCTGGTATATGCATTGAGATCACTTCCAAAACGTACTCCTGCTTTCTGCAGATAATCGACTAATGCATTCTTTGGAAAATGTTTTAATCCGTTAAAATTCATATGTTCCAGAAAGTGAGCCAATCCCAGCTGTTCTTCTGACTCCAGTACTGACCCGACTTTATTTGCCAGATACATGACCACTCTTTTCTCCGGCTCCGTATTTTTGCGTATAAAATACTGGAATCCGTTTTTTAACTTGCCTGTAAGCACTTCATTATCTAAAGGCAGTTTGGTATTCCAGGATATACTGTCAGTCGCTAAAATCTGACGTGCTTCCGGATGAATGTTTGTGGGGGGATTATTAGCGGCATGCGCCAATGAAAAAGTTGCCGGCAGTAGAAATGCCAGGGCAATAGGTTTTAATAATTTCATAATACGAGTAGAGTGACTAAATTAAGTTATGTAAAGTTCGCAGTGAAGTTAATATATTTTCTTTATCTATCTGATATTATTACGGGATTTTATTTACTATTGTACAGGATATGGAATGGGAAATTAATAAGAAGGATTTTAAACGTTATTTACAACTGGAGAGAGGTCTTGCTCCCCACTCTATTGAAGCATATCTGAATGATATCTCCAAGTTGGAAGTATTCTGCACCAATCAACAGCTTACTGTAAACCAATTGTCTGTTGATCATTTACAGGAGTTTCTCGTCTGGCTGAATACGTTTAATATTTCTCCTTATACCCAATCCCGTCTTATTTCGGGGCTGAAGGCTTTTTTCGGATACCTTCAACTCGAAGGACTCATAACCAAAAATCCTGCTGAATTGATTCAATCTCCGCGATTGAGCAGAAAGATTCCTGTAGTCCTGAATATCGAAGAGATTGATCAGCTGATCGGCGCACTGGACCTGAGTACGACAGATGGCATGCGCAACAAAGCAATTCTTGAAATATTATACGGTTGTGGGCTTCGGGTTTCTGAATTAGTGAATCTTCGGATATCTAACCTCTTTCTGCATATAGATTTTATTAAAGTAGAAGGAAAAGGAAATAAAGAGCGATTGATTCCTATCGGACAGCACGCTATAAAATACCTGAATATTTATTTGAATGAGATACGGGTACAGCAACCTGTAAAAGCAGGATTTGAAGATTATGTATTTCTCAATAAGCGGGGCACTTCGCTTTCCAGGGTTATGATATTCTTAATTATCAAAGACCTGGCTGCCAAGACAGGTCTTCAGAAAGAAATCAGCCCACATACATTCAGGCATAGTTTTGCTTCTCATCTGGTAGAAGGAGGTGCAGACCTTCGTGCTGTGCAGGATATGCTGGGGCATGAAAGTATAACGACGACAGAGATTTATACACATATTGACCGGGATTATCTGCATGCTGTCATCACACAATATCATCCCAGATCGTAAAATAAACAAAACAAATGCAACATTGTTTAATTAAACTTGCAACCTAGTTGTATTTGATGTATTTTTGCATATAGAATTACAAAATTGTATTGAATAGTCGCAAGTACATAACCCGATATTGCACGCTTTTAGCAGCGTTGTTGCTTGCTTTTTTCTATTCGGTACAATATACCCACACCCATCATCATGCTGCTCATGCCCAGGGGAATTCTTCCCCGGCTAAGGATTCAGCCACAGAATGTGCTATCTGTCATATTATACATACGGATCGCACCATCTTACCGCTGTCTCCTGAATTGACACTATCTGTACCGGAGCATCCTGTCAACAGGCTCGTACAGGATAAGCTGGCTTTCAGAATACCTAAAGGCTTTGATGCACTTAAATCCAACAAGGACCCTCCTTGTTAGGCAAATCCCTTTTTAACATACATTTTGCGGGCAAATCTGTCTATGATTTTTTAATAGCATTCTCCTTTAAGGAGTGTTGCTCATAGCATTTGTCAGCTCATTCAAGAATATCATCACACAGCTAGCCTGACAGGTTGCAGTCTGTAGCGTAGATGTATCCGTTTGATTCATTTTGTTACGCTGTGACCTGTACTAGGCACATGTGGATGTCCATTGTCATTGATTCCATTTTTAAATGATTAAAAGAGTAATCGCTATATTACTATTGTGTACAGCTTATTCGCTGTCCTTTGCCCAGACTTCTTGTCCGTATATTTGGACAGGACAAATTCAGTCTGCTGCAACCAAACTTCCTGTTGCCAATGCAACAGTGATCCTGCAGCCTGCCGGCAGATCTGTTATGACGGATGCCAAAGGGTATTACCGTTTGACTTCTGTCTGTGCAGGTACGTATACCCTGCATATCAGTTCTGTAGGATATGAGGCCTTTCAGTCTGATCAGATTGTCTTATCTAAAGATAAATCTCAGGACTTTACGCTCAGACCCTCCAATATTCATCTGGATGACGTGGAAGTGGTTGGAGTATCGAATACAGCGCTTTCAGGTAGCAAGCACCGCCTTTCGGCTCAGGATCTTTCTGAAACTAAGGGAAAGCTTTTAGGAGATGCTTTGAGCAGGATAGCCGGTGTGACGACGCTAAGTACAGGAAGCTCGATTGTGAAGCCGGTAATCAATGGATTGCACAGCAACAGGATACTTGTTCTCAACAACGGGATAAGACAGGAAGGACAGCAATGGGGATCGGAACATGCTCCGGAGATCGATCCGTTTACAGCTGATAAAATCGAAGTGATTAAAGGCGCACAGGCTGTAAGGTATGGTGCTGATGCGCTTGGGGGCGTAGTCGTGACTACTCCTGCTACACTGGATTATAACAAGGTGTTCGGCGGACGACTGGATCTTGTAGGGGAAAGCAACGGACGGGGCGGTACTACCTCGGCAATGCTGGAAGGCAATACAAAAGCACTTCCTGATCTGGCCTGGCGTGTACAGGCTTCGGGAAAGAAACTGGGCAATATCCGTACAGCATCGTACTACCTGGGCAATACCGGTGTGGAAGAGCTTAATTTCTCCGGCCAGTTACAATACCGTCTGAAGTCCGGACATATCGAAACTTACTTCAGCCGATTCGGAACTAATCTGGGAATATTTCGCGGAGCCCATGTCGGAACACGTGAAGATATTTATACCATTATCGAGAATGGAAGGCCACTTGATCAGTATGATTTCTCTTATACCATAGAAGCGCCACGTCAGCAGGTGACTCATGATCTGGCAAAAGTGAAATGGCAGCAACAATTATCTGCATCCGGTACAATGGAGGTACAATATGGTTATCAGCGCAATCACCGCAGGGAATACGATCTGCGCCGTGTGGAGGCTGATGATCTTCCTATGGCTGATATGTCCCTGACCACTCAGTCGCTGGATGTGCTATACCGTACACCTGCCATTCAGTTCGGACTTAACGGGGTTATTCAGATCAACAACAATAAGCCGGGTACAGGTACTACGCCGATTATTCCGAATTATGATAATCATAGCATAGGTGTATTCGGACTTACACAGTTTCATCATAATTCTTATCACTTTGAAGTTGGATTGCGTTATGATTACCGCTACTTTGATGCGGCAGGTTATCGCTATGACTACCGGAATCCGAATGCTGATGGTACGATCAATCAAAAGCTGTACTCCGGTACCCGGACATTTCACAATGTATCCGGGACTGCCGGACTGTTGTATCATATTACGCCATCTCTTAACTGGAAGAGTAATATAGGTCTGGCCTGGAGAGCACCTTCAGCTAATGAGCTGTACAGTGATGGTCTGCATCACGGAAGTGGTATTTATGAAGTCGGTAATCCGGACATGAAGAGTGAAAAAGGAGTAAAATGGGTGAATAGCCTGCTTTATAATCCCGGTAAAATAGATATTAATATGGATATCTATGCACAGTATATCTATGATTATATCTATGCTGTACCTAATCCGGACTCTGTCAGACAAACGATACGTGGTACTTTTCCGGTTTATAGTTACCAGCAGCATAATGCCTTTTTCTATGGGGTGGACATCAAAGGATCTTATCAGATTTCTGATTACTGGCAATATGATCTGGCATTCTCTGCTGTGAGGGCTAAAAATACTTCTTTGAACACTTATCTACCCTTTATCCCTTCAGACAGAGTCACACAGAGTATACAATGGAATCTGACATCCGCAAAATGGGCGCAAAAACCGTATGTTAAATTAAGCCACCGTTATGTGGCCCGGCAGGATCGCTTTGAAGCAGACATGGATTATGTCGCTCCTCCCCCTGCCTATCACCTGGTGGATCTGTACACAGGCGCGAATTGGGCTATTGGAAAACAACAGCTGCACCTCACGCTTTCTGCAGAAAACCTGATGAATAAGTTATACAAGGATTATATGGATACCTTCCGGTACTATGCCCACAGAGCAGGACGGAATATCTCTTTCCGTGTAGCTTATCAATTTTAATACACTTGTCTGATCATTCCGTACAAGTGCTGACTTTTTATTAAATAAACATTTAACAACATGAAAAAACTTAATCATTATCTGTTCGTATTACTTTTCTCTGCATCTTTTGTAGCTCTTCAATCTTGTTCTAAGGATGATCCGGTTCCTGAGGATGATCAGGAAGAAGTGGGTGGGGTGACGTTAACCTTTACTGAAGTAGAACGTGAAGCACACGGGGATCACTATCATTATAATGATATTACGGGAGCTGAAACAGAGACTGTCTCTTTCAGTGGTAATCCACTATTACCACCTGTAGGAGCACATCTGGATCTGGAAGAAGGCAAAACATACCGTTTGAGTATGGTCGCTAAAGATTTTGCAGGCCGTGAGACACAGCAAACTTTTGTGGAAAGGGATGATATCCATCAGGTTTTCTTACTGGGAGCACCGGCAGGAACATTAGAATACGTATATGCGGATCGTAAAGCCGACAATACCAAAGTGAATGTTGGTGTTACCGGATATCTTACGGTGCTGAAAACAGCTGATTCTTTTACATTCCGCTATGTATTGCGTCATCTTAACCCTGGTGCAAAGGCAGGTATTACAGCTGCTGACTGGAATAATGTGAATTTCACTAAATTCTCCGGAGAGAATGATCTGGACCTGAAAGTAAATTTACATCTTATACATGCAGGTGACCACGGTCACTAGAATCATATACATTCAGGCAAATGCCTGATCTGTAAGGATTAGGTAATCACATAACAGGATTATCACTCAGGAGGTTCAGCAAGCTGTTTTTCACAGCCGATGAACCTCCTTTAAAATGTTAAAAAAAATATAGATATTAATCCAAACTTCATTATCTTCGCTTGCGAATTGTTCCCGTAGTTTAATGGATAGAATTACAGATTCCGGTTCTGTCGATGTGGGTTCGACTCCCTCCGGGAACACTTAAGGCTCCAACAAAAGTTGGAGCTTTCTTTTTTTATTCCCTTTATACTCTAACTGAAAAATCCAAAATTTCCGAATATTTTGAAAACTTATTTTTTATTGTTTTGTTGATGGATTAGATTTAATATTAAGCAAATCATATAGAGTAGAATTATGCAGACCATACTTGGTGCAAACGGACAGATAGCAAAAGAGCTGGCAAAAGAGTTACATCGTGCGTACACAACTGATATCAGGCTTGTAAGCCGGAGTCCTAAGAAAGTAAACGATACGGATACTCTGTTTACAGCTGATTTACTGGATAAAGTAAAAGCTGATGAAGCTGTTGCAGGAAGCACTATCGTATATTTCACGTTAGGTTTGCCTATGGATACCCGACTGTGGGAGAATCAGTTCCCTCTCCTAATGCGTAATGTTATTGAAGCTTGTCAGAAGCATAAGACGAAACTCGTATTCTTTGATAATACCTATATGTATCCCCAAAATGGAGCTGTACTTACGGAAGAGAGTGTATTTGAGCCGGTAGGGAGGAAAGGTATGGTGCGAAAAAAAATGGCGGATATGCTGTTGAGCGAAATAGAAGCCGGGCAGATTGAAGCAGTGATATGTCGTGCTCCGGAATTCTACGGTCCTGGAAAAACACAGAGCATTACCAATACATTTATCTTCGATCGCATCAAACAAAACAGAAAGTTATTGGTACTGTTAAAGGATGATACTTTGCGCTCTCTGATCTGGACACCGGATGCCAGCAAAGCTACAGCTCTGATAGGTAATACGCCAGATGCTTACGGCCAAACCTGGCATTTGCCTGTAGATGACAACAGACTGACGTATAAAGCGTTTATTGAACTGGTATCTGATGTATATGCTAAGCCTTTATCCTATTCTGTTGTTCCGAATATAATACTAAAGCTTGGAGCTGTTTTCAACAGAAAAACCCGGGAGATACAGGAATTATTACCCAGGTATGCGTATGATAACATATTCGATTCTGATAAGTTCAAAAAGCGCTTTCCGGATTTTTCAGTAACTTCTTTCAGAGAGGGCATTACACAAATAAAAAAGGAACATCAACAACAGTGAGGTTTTATTTAAATAAGTAAATGTTAACCTTTATCAGCCTTCCTTACTTCAATTCTGGCAACTCTTATTCACCTGTTACAGAAGTATGGGCATCTCTGTTACTTTTAGCTTATGTAATCAACCCTGCTCTCCCAGCTCATTAAATAAAAACATATGTAAATCTCCTCTTCTTCCCTCTTTTATGCTGCATATCAGGAAAGAGAAAAATAGCTCTAAAACAAAAAAAGGTTATCCTTTGTGGGGATAACCTTTTTTATGTTGAAACAATAATTAAACAGTTTCCTGATTTAAAGATTGTTTGTAGATTGCTTTTTTAACCTGAATACGACGGGTAACAGATTTTTTCTCAAAAGCCTGGCGTGAACGAAGTTCTCTTAAAACACCTGTTTTCTCGAATTTCTTCTTGAAACGTTTTAACGCTCTATCCAATGACTCTCCTTCTTTTACATTTACAATGATCATGCTTTCTATATACCTCCTTTCGTAGCTCTTTAATTTTTTTTGTGGTCACAAAGATAGGAAGTTATTCTGCAATAAACGAATTTAATTTAAATATATTTTTGATTCTTCCCGGTTGCTGATCAGTCTATTAATTTTTCACGTTTTAGTAAGGCTGACAGTGTATCAGGCTTGGTCAGCAAAAATGTGTGAAGGCCCAATTTTGCAGCTGTATCAAGGTGTTGGGGACTATCGTCTATAAAAACTGTTTCTTCCGGTTTGAGGTCATGTGTATTCAGTACATATTCGAAGATGTCGGCATTTGGCTTTCGCATTTTCATCAGGTGAGAATAATAATCCTTCTCAAAAAATGAGGTATTATCTTCCAGTTGATATTCCCGCTTCAGATAATCCATTATCCATTGATAATGGATCTCGTTATTATTGCTCAACAGAAACAAACGATACTTTCCTTTCAGCTCCAATAGAAGTTCATGATTTCCTTCCGGCACACCGATCAGCAGTGCATTCCATGCCGCATCAATCTGCTCATCGCTGAGGTAGGGAACATCTGCAGCATCACGAATTCCCTGACGAAAGGCTTCCGCCGTGATTTCTCCCTTTTCAAAGGCATCAAAAAGTGGCGCATGGCCTTTGTGTGCAAAAAACTGATCTACATTTTTGATACCCAGCGCAGTAAAGGCTTCCTGCGCTCTCATAAAGTCGATCATAAAGATCACATTGCCATAATCCAGAATAATATTTTTAACTTTTTGCATACAAAAATTTTGATTTATCGTTACAAATATCGATAATTGCATCGTCAAAACAGAAATAACCGCTGAAAAGACAACAAAAAAACCGCGCCTATAGCTCAGTCGGTTAGAGTAGAAGACTCATAATCTTTTGGTCCCTGGTTCGAGCCCAGGTGGGCGCACAGAAATCCTCACAGCAATGTGGGGATTTTTTGGTTTAGACTACTGATTGTAGTCAGGAACAATAATTATGGGGGTGTAACCTCTAGCTATGTTTTACATAGCTTTTTCTTTAACTTAATGAAGTTTTGTTACGAATACATTACTAACTTCTTGCGTGCTAATTGAAACTAATAATAGATCTTATACCTCAGCATTTGAAAACATTTACCTCTCAAAATACTGACATTTATTATATTATAAAATATTTCTAGGAAGGTGACCAAGATAAAGATTGTAGATGATCAAATTCTTTTTGTGCTCTTTTTTAGGACGAATCTTTATAGCACCCTTATTTAATTTTTCAATCCAGATACTTTCCGGCACCGAATCTTTATGAAATAAGAATAGTTTGGAGTTTTCTGATGAGGCAATAACTTTTCCCGGCAGATCTTTTACATCAGATATATCAATTTTACTGTTATCACGATAATCAAAGAGATTAATCGAAACAGCTATTTTGTCCTTTTCGATATTCTTATCGTACACATTCTTTTTGGTATACCTACCTTGCCAGGCAGGTTTTTTACTTGTTATGCATCCCACCATCAGACCTAAAAACATAATGATACCGATGTACTTTATTTTTGAATTTTTCATATTACGTAGCTGTTTTTATTTTGTTAGTTATTACATTTTTTACCTTTTTGTCCAAGTTTATACTTTTCTATAAGATCCGCCCTTATGTTACTTGGTAAAGTTGTTTTATCAAGTAATTTTTTGTAAACCTCATCTGTGATTTTACTGCCAAAAGTACCGTATAAACCATCTGTAGCAAGGGTTCTGGCTACATTTATATCTGTACCATAATTACGATTTAGATAGCCTGCCATTACATCAATATAACTAGACCACATCACATCATGCTGGCT
This sequence comes from Sphingobacterium spiritivorum ATCC 33861, assembly GCF_000143765.1. GTDB lineage: Bacteria > Bacteroidota > Bacteroidia > Sphingobacteriales > Sphingobacteriaceae > Sphingobacterium > Sphingobacterium spiritivorum. The sequence goes on from NZ_GL379770.1 coordinate 1,741,586, forward strand.
TACTGCCTGATTAAAATAACCTTTGGTATAAAGATAAGCATGAATAGATTCATGTAAAGTAGTTAAGGCAATGTATTCCTGTGAAGCATTTGGAAGTGTATTTACATTAAGTTCAATATCAACATCCATATAAGGTGAGCCAGATGTATAAGTTGTCTTAGCAATACCAGATGTCAGATCAGGAAGTGCGGTTGTTTCATAAAATCGAAGGTTGACCTTGTCATTTTGTTTGAATACTTCCAGCAGACATTCATTTGTTAAGGAAGCAATATCGTTACTGATGATCTCATCAACAACTTTCTTAAGGCAAGGATTCTCAATATAATTTTCAACGTTTTCATCCTCCTTTTGTTCACCAGTATCACCTCCGCCTACTGGTGGGTTTGTCGGATAGTAATCTCCTGGATTTGGTGGTGGATCATCGTAAATTCCACCGTCTCCATCATCAGTTTCATCCGTATCTGTACAGGAAATCTGATTGAGTTGTCCATTTACATAGGCATAGACACATTTTTTGCCAGATGCGATTGTGACTAATGAACCCATGTTTTTATTATATTTTCCGATAGTAGTTACATAAGTCTGATCCAGATTCTTTATATTTTTCCCTTTATTAAAGGTAGCTATTTTTGTGGTGTTTGACTGAAAGGAAGTAGAGATAATCGTTCCTGAAAAGGAATTTCTTGTTTCTATAGGAATAAAAGTCAGTAGCAAATATCTCCATTCTTTTTGGCCGTTTTTGAATGCTTTAATCCATACCTGATCCCGTAATGAAATGACTGTGTCCCCGAGCGGATAAGTAAGTGCATCCAATACATTCACCTTGATATAAGCTGTATCGGTACTTTTCCATATGAGCTTATTCCAGTTGACTACAGATTTAAAGTTTGGGTTGAGAAAGTAAGGGTTGTTTGCCTCAGGGTTTTGTTGGTAGAAACTCTGTTGCAGATCATCAATACTGATGAGATCATCTGCATCGAACCCATCATTTTTCGCACACGAAAGGACTAGTGTACAAAAAATTAAAAAACAGATTTTTTTCATATTCTAAATAATTTATCGTTAGTGTAATCAGGATTAAAATTAAAGCAAGAAAAAAGATGATCCTACAACCTCAGGTTATATTTTAAAATAATTATGAGGTAGTTTTTCTATTCGTGGTAAGTAGTTTAAATTATGTTACAATATTTTCGTATATTGTAAATTAATAGTAGCAGAAATACTTTTTTGCAGTGTGAAATAAACGTTTTACTCTTTGCTCTTCGATTTTGGAAGCATATCTAGGTAAGCCATATTCCCGAAAGCCTGCAATATCTTTAGTGCCAAATTTCCCGATTATTCTAACAATAAAACCTTTTATCATGAAAACTATACAGCAACTTTTCTTAGGACTATTAGTCCTCTTATTCAATCAAAATGTTTGTTTTGCACAACAACCAAAATTTAAAGTTTATGGCGGCAAAATTATTGTTGGAGATAGAATGTTAGGAAAAATTTATGAGGAAGAATACAAACCTATGATGGACAGCTTGAATAATAACCTTAAAAAAAATCCAAATGATACAACTAGCTTATTTTATGCAGCCATGATAATAAGTGTTTCTAATAATTTTTTTGCCAAACCGTATCAGCGAACAGAAGGTGCCTTGGAGAATTTACTTAAAGCTAAAAATCTAATTGAAAAAGCATCGGGCATGGGGATGCAATCTTTAAATTTTAAAATCCTTAAAGCACAAATTTATCGGGATATAGCATACAGTACACTGGTGACGAATTTTGGATGTTTAGTAAAAAAGAAATAGCAGAAAGAAGAAAGCAATATGAAGACTATAAAAGAATAGCAAACAAGTGTATTGACGAACTAATATTGTTGGATAAGAATAATGCTTATGACTATGAAAAATTACGGGAGAAATATAAGTACCCTATAGATTAATTATTCCGTTGGCTAGCAACTTTCTCTATTTTTTCTGGATATGCTCCGAGCAACCAATTGTAATAAACCCTGCGCTGGCGTCCTATGTATATTTTATAAACCTGTTAAAGAATATTTAAAGTTTCTAAAACCAAGTATTTAGACAATAATAACAATCCAATAATTTTCTTTAAAAAAAAGTAGATATTTTCATCAAAAATACGGACTATTGTATTAAATATTTAATCTTAATTCGGATCACACTAACAACTGGTTGCCAGCTGGTTTTCACTGGCAACATTAAGATAAAATAAATTGCATTTTTTTATAAAATATAAAACCTGACGGTTCACATATATGGATTGTCAGCCAGAGTTATGCACACTTTATTAACTAACCAATAACCAATTTTTACAATGAAAAAATCAAATTTTAAACCAATTATTTATGGATTGGGTGTACTATTGTGTTTTATCATTTTTAATAGTTGCAATAAGGAAATTATTTTGCAGGAGAAGAGTGAAATTCTGCTTAATGGCAGACAAAATCTGGCATCCGGGTTAACGCCTGCAGGAAGTTCTCAAACACATTTGCCTAACCCTGAAAGAGGATTCAGGTATGAGGAAATGGCTAAAATCCCTTCATTGGCCTTTCCCTGGGATACCAACCGTAAATTAAATAGCAATAACTGGCTTACCAGACTGGAACAAAACTATAATGCAACAGACGGACATATAAAAGTGTCTCAGTTGTATCTCTATCTTACTGACTTTGCAGGTACTAATACATTATCACAAGCGGCCCTGGATACTGTATCTTCAGTATTAGGCAAGGTACGAAATAAAGGATATAAACTGGTGCTTCGGTTTGCATACACTTACGATGGTACAGGAGGTTATGTTTATCCGCCTATGTCACGTGTACTGTCTCATCTTGATCAATTAAAACCTGTTTTACAAAATAATATTGATGTAATACATGTCTTACAGGCGGGTACTATCGGATTATGGGGAGAATGGCATAATTATAACAATGCATATAATCAAACAGACAAAGACAATTTATTACGAAAAATACTCTCGATTTTACCTCAAGACAGAGATACGCAAATTCGTATGCCATATTATAAAACTGCTTCTGCCCTTACCACCGCCGAAAAGTCCCGAATAGGATTTCATAATGACTTTTTTACCGACAATACACATCCACATGCTTCCAGTGATGGATACTGGGCTTCAGGAAACTACAGCATGGTATCTGCAGAATCTATATCTACATTAGTAGATGGAGAAATGCCTTACGAAGGAACGGGTGAATGGAATGCAAATTATGTCAATCCTATACAGGCAATTAAGCAGTTTAAGGATCATCGTTATACTACTTTCAGTGTAACTCACAGTTACCCTCAGGCTATTCTAAACTGGAAAAATACCCCCATTACAAAAGCACAGCTGGATGCTAATAACTTTCCTTACGATCCGGCCTATTTTAATGGTGGAGTAACGCGTAGTGTATACGATTACGTAGCGGACCACCTTGGCTATCGCCTGTGGCTGGATTATGCTGCCTCGAATGTAATTGAAGAAACCAATCAAATCAAATGTAATATTGCTATTCGTAATTATGGCTTTTCCGCTATCCATAATCCGCGCAAGGTATTTTTAGTGCTAATGAGAGCAGATGGAACTATTGTGGAATCTAAAGAATTAACTAATAAGCCGTCCGACTGGCACACAGGAGTGACACAAACACTTTCGGCAAATTTTGATAAACCACAGAATTTGGGAAGTTATGATATAGGAATCTGGATGCCTGATTATCCAGCTTCTCCTACTTATCTGGATGCCCGTTATGCTATGCGATTTTGTAATCTTGAATGGAATCAGGTAAACGTAGCAGGCGGTGTTATGGGCATCAATAAGTTAGATGCCAGTTTAATAGGAAACGGACCGCTGGAATATTGTAGTGCTCCGGGTGATGCCGTTTCTCCTGCAGATCGTTATATACAAAGCTTGTCTACCTCCGGCGCGGCGCAAAACATCAGTTATACTGCTAATGCGTTTCCTGCTGGTGGTTATGTAAGCTACAATACGCAGCGAATAGAAGCGCAAAGGGGAACCTCTTTTATCCTTAACTTTAATAACAGCCCCGCTACGAAATGGAACAGGATTATTGCGTGGGTGGACTGGAACAGGGATGGGGTATTTGATAATACTGCCGAGCGTATTTTTTATATTGGTAACAATGCGAGTGATAATAGCGCGACGGTGATAGCAGTAAGCAGAAGTATATCGGTGCCTGCTACTGCTAAAACAGGGGTTGTAGCTATGCGCATACGTTTTCATGATGCGTGGTTACCTACGATAGGTACTTGCGGATATCAGGATAATAGCAGCAGTTTTGACTTTTTTATTAAAGTTCTTTAGAGTTAAGAAGCCGGTATATACGTTATACCGGCTTTTTTTTAAAAATTAGATTCAGAACTTAAAGAATAATTTATTTGTAGATCTGTTCAAGGAGAGCTATTCGGACCGTTTAAAATAGGTTTCTGTAAACACGTTTTCCTGTACTTTCTGGGAGTATGCTTTGACCCAGGGTTTATAATAATAGGTCGCATAAAGGATATTATCTTTTAAAGTGAATCTCGCAAAAGGTTTTCCTATCTGAGGGACTTCTTGGAGACCGAAAGTCTCGGTTGTGCCATTATCAAACTTGCAGTCTACATCTCTTTCCCAGATCATCTCAAATTCGGTATCGCTGATCTTACGTACGGGGTAGAAATAAACGCATTGGCCGTGGTATTCAAATGCCAGCGAACTTTCTCCGATATTCAGTGCTACTTCCCCATTCTGCCACTTATATCCATAGAATTTTTGTTTTTCTGTTGGAGGATTGGACTTGTTGAAAAAATCAATATGGACTATTTTCCAGCGATCTCCTTCCCTTTCCATATCTATTCTGCACAAAGGTTCACCCTCACCGCCGTAATTCAGGTAAATGTCCATTGACCCTTTGTTATCGGATAGCTGTTTTACATTATGAATCGTATATTCATCCGGTGGTTCCTGACTTTTGATCCAGTACATATAATAGAGATCTCCACAATACGTATCATATTTATACGCATCCGCATTTTCATAATCCTCAAAATTGACCGTTTCTAAAAATAAATTGCATCCGCTTAACCTTTTCTTTTCTTCCCGGATAAATTTTTCCGAAATAGTTCCAAGGTCCCTCAGCTTTTTAAAATAAGAGGCGGTATCCAAAGAAGATTTTCCTTTTCTATTCTTAACAACATCTATATACTGAAAATTATTATTGAAGTACCAGTCGTAGAAGGAGCTTCCACTTTTCTCTATTTCCTGTAGTTGATTGCCTTCGTTTACTTTAGCAAGACTACTGTCTGCAATCTCCGGTTGTCCGGACTGGTTTGGAAGACCTTTTTTATTGCCCTCCTTGCAGGCAGCCAGTATGCTGATGAATAAGGTAATTACAAATAGTTTCTTCATTATAAGATAGATTTATTGTGCGGAAGGTCTTTTCTCTTCGTACAGGATTATTTCATTTGCGGGTAGATAACGTTCATTGCTGATCAGTTTTCCTGTTTTATTATAGGTTAGCAATCGTTGAATGCCGTTGACCGTTTTGATCACTTCTTTCTTTTGAAATAAAGCATTTTTATAGTATTCTTTTACTTCGTTCCTTTCGCTGTTTTGATAGCTACGTGTATAGAGCTTGCCTTCCACATAATCATCACTATACCTCACATTATTTTTTCTATATTGTTTATTGGTCAGTCTGCCGTCTTCATCATAGGCTTCATATCTGTCAACCGCTGATACCCTCTGCTTGTTACCATTCGGATAGAAATCAGTGTATGTCTCTGAGACTTCATCCGAAATATGCTGTATGTTGCCATTGCGGTGATAGGACTTACTTACTCCTCTGCCGTAATGTTTGTTTTTATCCAGCGATACCCATCCTTCTGTTCTTAAAATACTGTTTTCGTATTGTTTGAAAAACATATTCTTTTCCTTTCTGTAAGTGTCAACTGTTGGGATAGAGCCCGTAGATGAATTATAGGTCATAATCAAAGAATTGACTATGGTATAATCATTTTTCACCTTGCCATCTGTCTCCGATACTGTTCCGCTTATAAGCCCATTTGTAAGGGTAATATCAGCTTTTTGATTTTTACTTTCCAGTCTGTATGAACCGTCTTTCAGTGCGACCGGTTTTTGTCCTGAAATACCGATAATACTGATTTCATCTATATAAGCCCGTTCTATATTTGCCGCCTTTATTTTCAGCGTATCAATAGTCGTTTGCGCAAAAGCACTTTCTGTAATTATAGTTGTAAACATAAATCCTAAAAGGCTTATGTACTTTAGTAAATTGATATTTATGACGCTGTATTTCATATGTTTATGAAAAATTATTTAATCGGTTTCTTTATCCGGAAAAATCTGTTCTTTCGTTCGTATTACAGCACATTCTTTCCCTTCTGCAGATGTGAGAAGATTCGCTACATTATCATAATTCCGGGCTTCCAGTTCACGTTCCAGTTGTTGTATATTTTTCACAATATACAAGGAAGAATGGATGGGATGAATATTAGGCAGATCAATTACAGTAGCGTAATACTGATTACCTTGCCTGTATAAAATCAGGTGTTCGTCCTCTTTGTATATAACAAATCCTTTTTGTGGTATTTTGGATCGGTATATATAGGTTACCTCTCCTAAATGTCCATATTTACGGCTTCTGATATTCTGATAAGCGGTATAATAGATAACATGATCATCTTTAAATACTCCATTCACAAAAGGCCGGAGTCCCTTTAATGCTTTAGCATGTCTGAAAGCCTGTTTATCAGAATCGAAATAGTAAAGCGATCTGAGATCCGAAAAGAGAAGGTGTAATCTCCCTGATGCGCGTTTCTGAAGTAAGGCCATTTGCCGGAGATCTGCTGTTACAGATCCCCATAACCTGTCCTGTACTTCTACCGGAAACACGATTCCATTTACCACATGCTGCCGGCCATCCGTGCCATACGTGAGGGCATAGTCCAGTTTTTCCGCTGTAAAATTACGTCCGTCCATCCCTTTTAAGAGATGTTCATGATAGTAGGCGTGTTTGCTGTCCTTTACATATTCTACTGTAGCAGGTAAAGATGAGATACTGTTTACATCTGCCTGAGGCAACACATATTCCTTGTAATATACTTTATTCTTGTCTTTAGCATAACTGAATATTGGTGTATTAATACGCTGATGCGACAGGCTTTCAAAACTTGCAGCATCGGCATCCGGTATTTGTTTTGTCTTGTAAAAAACAGATTTGCGGTCCTTTACATAATTCTGTCCCACATATATTGCTGTTGTCTGATCAATACCGGGAATACTTTTATTGCCGGAATAGATATGTCGGGCATCGCTACCCATTGTACTGCCATATTCATTTTTGAATGTGAGTTGTTTAAAACTGTTCAGGTCTGCATCTTTTACTTTAAAATAACCATCTCCCATTCTTAAAAAATAAACCTCGTTATTATAGCTCAGATACGGACTGCCGTTTCCCGGAAGATATACACCATTTCGGGCCACCTCATTATCAGGATCGTCATCATTATTGCGGTTAATGAGATAATAAACAATGCCGGCCAATATCAGAAAGAAACCTAATAATACAAGGAGAGCCGTTCTGACCTTAACCGGTCGTGCGATTGTTTCAATATGCACTCCTTTTTGGTAAACAAAAAGTTGTTCAATATGCATATTTTTCACTTTACTTTCATTTTTATATATTATGTAATGGTATTCATTTTCCATAATACTACTTAATCGGGAATAGAAGGTATCCAGATCTTTATTCATAATACCCATAAATACATTTCCTGTATTGATATGAATGGTTTTTTCTGTTATTATACTCAATCTGTCCCAGCGCTTGTTTCTGATCACAGCCTTTATAATACGTATAGAATCCAGCGGTATATGGTAAAGTTGTTTTCTGCTTCTGATCTCCAGACTTTTGTTTACGACTGACAGGGTCACAACAGGTTTCATCAGGAAATTAAACAGCATTATAATAGCATAATATACCAGAGCAAACAGCAGTACAATCAATACTATACTCACCGGCCCTGTAATCATAAATCCGAATAACTGAAATAACATATCATACCCCTTGGCATAAAAGAAATAACCAAAGGGAAGCATTACCAGCAGCGAAAATATAGTGTATATGAGGATTCCCTTTTTGTCAAAGATATTGCCCTTTAATTTCACGGTTAGTTGCTCAATATTCATTCTGTACGCTTATATAATATTCATATTGTTGACCACAGGTATTCCGGGCTGTTTATTCATTAATGTATGCATTGCAAATTGTGCCTGTGCATACTGATAGAAAGTCACGCTGTGTTTTTTATTTTCAAAAGTTCTGATATTCATACTATAGGTAGTCGGTGCTTTATACGGTCTGGACCGTGAAAATGATACATCCATAATATCTGTATAAGGAATATTTTTTTGGGATAACAGTGTGGGAATAATAATATGGCGTGTCTGGAAAATATAAGGAGCAATTCCTGCCCAAAACCGTCCGATAACCTGTACATACTGGTGGTACAGCAGCAGGCTATCCGAATCCAATTGTCTTAGTATAGTGATAAAAGTTGCAGTCCTTCTGTAAGTGAAAAACAGAAGTAGGCCAAAGGGTACCGCCAGTACAGCCTGCAGATAAAGGATAGTGGGCAATATGTAACTCAGAAAGTTGATATGATAGAGCTTTCTTTCTGTGTAAACGACATGAAAATTATAGCAAAAAAAGAATATAATCGAAAAATTAACCAGTAATAATAAGGTCATTACTACCCGTCGCAATCTGATAATATTATTTATTTCCTTTTCTCTGAATTCGTTCATTCCTATAATGTCCCGATAAAAGTGTTGACAACATAAATATAACTGTGTTGTTGTCAAAAACTGAGCCCGGAATAATATTCGTTGAACCTGATGAGATATTAGCGATATTCTATCTGTTATTTGATTTAAGAAAAAAGGCAGAATATCGCTGCGTCCGGGATAGTCTTCAGGCGACTTCCTGCTGCACAGGTCTTCCCATAACCTTTCTGAAAAGATCTTTGATATGATCAATCTCCTGTTGATGTGAATTCTGCTTACGGGTGCCAAAGTAAAGAGTATTTTTCAAAGGCTTCACTCCTTCCCAGATCAACTGTATCTGTCCGTTCTCTATTTCCTGACGGCAAAGAAAGTCCGGAATTACGGCAAGTCCCTTTCCTCCGCTCAGACAGCGCACTATGGAATTGAGATTCGGCACTATATAATTAGGTCTGAAGTTAGGTTGTTGGTCAAAATTAAGTTTCCAGAACCGTAATAAATGCTCCATATCGCCTGTCGTACCATACCACTTTTGCGCTCTCAGCCAGCTCTCTGTCTGATGGATATCTTCTGTCTTTCGGATGGCATCAAAAGTGGCTTTATCAACTTCGCTTCCACCTACGAGCACAATCTGTTCGCAGGAAAAAGGTTCCAATTCCAATTGGGATGAATTTCCCTTTTGTGGTGTGATGATCAGATCTACTATACCTTTGTCCAGCTGATCGAGCATTTCCGGGTATTCGCCAAAGCAAATGATAAGATTGAACGGTAAGGAGGAAACATACTGTTCCAGTGTAATCTGAAAAGTTTCAAAGCACATCCCTACGCTGATAGTCGGCGTGTGTTTTTCTGTACTTTTCTGAAAATTTTTCTCTACTTCCTCCAGTTTTGTCAAGGCATCAACCACCGCATTATACAATACTTTTCCTCGTTCCGTAGGCATCATTTTCCGGCCGGTACGGTCAAATAGCTTATATCCTACATAAGATTCCAGCGAACTCAGATGGAGACTTACGCCCGGCTGAGAGATAAAAAGTGCCTCTGCAGCACCAGTAAGTGTTCCTGTTTTATAAATCGCCTTAAATGTGCGGTACCATTCCAGATTAACCATACTTGAAGTATTATAATTATGATACAAATATATAAATTATCTTATTTTTATGATAGCATCCGTCGGCGTATTTTTGTAGCATATTAAAATAATACATATGAAAAAGATACTTATCATTAATGGAGGACAGCATTTCGGACATTCCGGAGGGCGTTTCAATACTACTATAGCGGCTACTACATTTGATTTCTTCAATGAAATGGAGGATGTGGAAGTTCAGCTGACCACTATAGATCATGGATATGACGCGGAGGAAGAAGTCCGTAAATTTGTGTGGGCCGATTACATCATCTACCATACTCCTATCTGGTGGTTTCAATTACCACACAAATTCAAGCAGTATATAGATGAAGTATTTACGGTGGGGCATAACAAAGGAATATACCATAGTGATGGACGTTCGTCCGATAATCCGGAAATCAATTATGGTACCGGAGGTGAGCTGGCAGGACGTAAATACATGCTGACAACCAGCTGGAATGCTCCGGCTACAGCCTTCACATTGCCAGGCGAATTCTTCCAGCAACACAGTGTAGATGAGGGAGCACTGTTTGGTTTTCATCGTATGAATGCTTTTGTATCCCTTGAAAAAATGGAAAGCTTCCATTTTCATGATGTAGAAAAAAATGCTCAGGTTGAGCGGGATATGGAACAATATCGCTTACATTTGAAAAACGTATTTGCAGAGGAATTCAACTCTGTCACATGTTAAATAAATAATATAAAAGCTATGAATATATACTTAACAGCCGTCATCAAAGCTAAAAGTGAATATAGAGACGAAGTATTGGAAATACTGAAGAATATGGTCAGCAGGACACTGCAGGAGCCTGCCTGTCAAAAATATGATCTGCATGAAGATCTGGAAGATCCAAACTGGTTTGTGTTCTATGAAATATGGCAGGATCAGCAGGGATTAGATGTCCATAATCAGCAATCCTATATCCGAGACTTTGTAGCGGTTGTACCAGAAAAACTTCAGGAAGCTCCTTTGATTATCAGGATGAAAAAACTGGATTAATAAATAGCAGCTTATAGTTTTATACCACTAAGATAAAAATCAGAAACTAAAAAGGTATCCTGTCCCAATCCGGATAGGATACCGTCTTTGATATGAAATCTTAGGACAGATTATAAAGTGTCATTATATCTGTTTGTTAGAGTCGTTCCCATACTTGCGATCACTACACAGAGAATAGACATCCACTGCAGAAAGCTCAGGTATTCTTTCAAAAAGAGTAAACCGGAGAGCGCTCCGAATGCAGGTTGCAGACTTGTCAGAATACTAAATGTTTTGGGAGGAAGGCGTTTCAGAGCTATCATATCCAATGTAAAAGGCAATGCGCTGGAAAATATAGCTACTCCAAATCCTAAGAGTAAATAATGAAAACTAAGTTGTGCGAGACTTCCGCTTAACATACCAAATGGCAGGATCAATATGGCTGCTATACCCATTCCTACAGTGACAGCAACTCTGTTGTCGACTACCTGTGAAATCTTGCCTCCCATTACAATGTATCCGGCCCAGAATGCCCCTGCGAGGAAAGCCAGCCCCAATCCAATAATGTCAATATTATTACTCTGCCAGGGTACAATCAGCAATATGCCTGCACATGCAAACAATGCCCATAAGAGGTCTAAAAGTTTTCGTGACAGAAAAAGAGCCAGTAAAAGCGGGCCGATAAATTCTACGGTCACACCTAATCCAAGCGGAATACGTTGAATAGCATAATAGAAAATAAGATTCATACTGCCGATACATGCACCATATCCAAAGCAATATAACCACTGTTGTTTGTTCAGAGCGGACAATCGTGGCCGGTTGATAACAAACAGTAACAGTGCCGAAAGACCTATTCGTAATGTGCTTGTGCCAGCCGAGCCAAGAACGGGAAATAGTTTTTTGGCAATAGATGCACCCCCCTGCACACAGATCATGGAAGCCAGAGCTGCTGGTACAGCAATATTCTTATTTTTCATCGGGTTCAAATCTAAGCTAAACTTTCATTAGCAGGAAATGGTAAAGATAAAAATAATACATATCGTAAGCAGATTAATGTACTATTCAGATTTCTCATAAAAATACGTAAGACAAATCCTGTAATTAACATCAAATTTAAACCATGAAAGTTTCGGATAAGATATATAAGTGATTGACTCTTTTAGCCTTAAGCCAAAATAATTTAATTGATTTTAGCGCTGTTCGCTTGTTTAACCAAATATATTTAATTACTTTTGATGAAAGCTAAAGGAAACTTTACTTAATGTGTGATAAATGGAGCTTCGGCTCCTTTTTCGTTTTATATAATTCCCTCTCATTTCCCACGTTGTTACTTACGGTATTAATAGATCTTCACAATTTGTGTCTGATTATATTTGTTTTATTCTGCATTCAAAATACAGCCAAACCCCAAGCATCAGAATCAAAGCCAGCAGTATAATAAGTAATACTATCCGATTTGAATTTTTACCTGTCTTCATATATTCAAAAATAGCATTTCCATTAAAAAGCTATGCTGTTTTATGCCGGACAAAAAACGGATAATGTATAAAGATGAATCGAAAACTTTATGATTTTTCTGTGCTCTTTTCTCAAATCTATATCGTAATTGTCGTCGGATATAAATCCACTGTCAGCTATTCATCATGTTTTATAAATGCTGCTGACTATATCGGGATTTCCCGATATATTTGTCTATGGATTATATAGAAATATTTAAAGCGCTCTCTAACAAAGGTCGTTTTCAAATTTTACAATGGCTCAAGGATCCGGAGGCGCACTTCCCCTATCAGGAGCATGCAGATCTTCGTGAGATCGGGGTTTGTGTGGGGCAGATACAGAGAAAATCCGGACTGACACAATCTACAGTATCCGAATACCTGGCCATTATGCAGAAAGCTAATCTGGTACATTCCGTCAAAATAGGTCAATGGATCTATTACAAACGAAATGAAGAAATTTTACAGTTAATAAGTAATTTTTTTAAAGACGAACTATAAAAACAAAAAACAGGAATTTTATGAGTAATAATAATTTATTTCAGCCCTTTCAACTCAAATCATTGCATCTTAAAAACAGATTTGTGATGGCTCCGATGACTCGTTCCTTTTCTCCTCAGGGTATTCCTACTTCGGATGTCGCTTCTTATTATGGCAAACGTGCGGCTGCTGATGTAGGTCTGATTTTATCAGAAGGTACGGTGATCAACCGTATATCTTCTTCTAACGATCCCGATGTACCTCATTTTTACGGGCACAAAGCGTTAGAAGGCTGGCAGAAAGTCATTCAGGAAGTCCATCAGGCCGGAGGCAGCATGGGGCCACAGATATGGCATATGGGTATTATGCCTGATCACCATTCGGGATGGAGACCTGCTTCTCCTTTTGAAGGCCCGTCTGCATATAACAGTCCCGGCCTGGCCAATGGTAAAGCTATGACTACTGACGACATTGACGCTGCTATCCGGGCTTACGGAGATGCAGCAGCAGAAGCAAAACGATTGGGGTTTGATTGTGTGGAATTGCATGGTGCACATGGCTATCTTATTGATCAGTTCTTTTGGAAAGCCACGAATAATCGTACAGATAGCTATGGTGGAGAGACTTTAGCAGAACGTTCCAGATTTGCGACCGAAGTTATTAAAGAAGTAAGACGCAGAGTGGGTGAAGATTTTGCTGTCATTATCCGCTTGTCACAGTGGAAACCAGCCGACTACCATTATAAACTGGCACAGACTCCGCAGGAAATGGAACAATGGCTGTTACCGCTTTCAGAGGCCGGAGTGGATATCTTCCATTGCTCGCAACGTCGTTTCTGGGAACCGGAATTTGAGGGATCTGATCTTAACTTTGCAGGTTGGGCCAAAAAAATTACAGGAAAACCTACTATTACAGTGGGCTCTGTAGGTCTTGATGGCGAATTTCTGGCTGCATTTGCGGGTGAAAGTTCTCAGCCAAGTCCTTTGGATGAATTATTGCGCAGATACGACAGAGGAGATTTTGACCTGGTGGCTGTAGGACGTGCCTTGTTAGCAGATCCACAATGGGTACAAAAGATTGAACAAAATCAAATGGATAAACTGAAGGGCTTTTCCAAAGAAGCACTTGCACAACTGATTTAAGCCATTTGTCATAGTCAACGTAAGTATTATGCTACTCTGTATTCATCCTTATGTTAGGGAGGATTCATTCAGCGTACTGATATAATCTTCGAGTCTGATATCTGAGGGAAGGTTGATTCTGGATTTCAACCTTCTCTTACTTCTTGCTACACTATCTGTGCTGATTCCTAATGTATTAGCTATTTGTTTGTTGCTCAGTTGCAGAAAAATAAGACTTGCCAATCGCTCTTCAGCCGGCGTGATCCTTTCTACAATCTCTTTGAGCCTGATAAAGAATAGCGGATAGGCTTTGCTAAAAGCTTCTTTAAATTTTCCCCATTCTTCATCCGTGACCAATACATAATTGGAAAGATCATTGTGAATACTCCCCTCCTCTTCTTCATTCGGATAATTATTTTGCCTGATGACCAGCTGTAAGCGATGCACAAGTTGTTGCTTCTGGCGGATATGCTTAGCGAACTCTGCTAATTGCATCTTTGCATCCGAAATCTCTTTTTTAGCTGTTTCCTGTTTAGAAAGTAACAGCTGAGCTGTGAGTTTTTGCCTGTTGTAGATTAATAAGCTGATAATGGTCAGTAATACAATCGCTATTAATGAAAAATTCCGAATCGTCCTTTCCTGTTTCAGGTGGTTACTCATGTCCTGTAAATTGACCTGCATATCATCAAAAGCCATTTGCGTTTTCATAACGGATAGCTTTTTTGAATTTATGGCAAGTAACCGTTCCTTACTCAACTTATCGGACAGATCTCCATATTTATATGCACTATCCGGGTTATGTAATGTACGGTAGCTCTTTACTATACCTTCCAGGGCTTCTATTTTAAATTCATCGATGTAATTTCCTACTTTTTCAGCTGCTATATAACTTGATTTCCACTTTTGCAACGCATCGGCATACTCCTTATGTTGCCAGTCTACAGCCGCCAGTACATTTAAAGCCTTGGATATATTATTATACGAGTTAAACTCCGTGCTGCTGAGCAGCCATTGCTGTACCATCGGGATTCCTGCCTGCTCCTCTCCTTTCAGGATAAGGGCATGACCAATATTACCGGAGGCGATACCCAGCCATAATTTTTGGATGTAAGGAGATGAATCAGGCTTTTTTTGCAAGGTGTCCAGTATCTGTCTGTAGTAATATATACAGCTGTCATATTTGGCCAGCTTAAGATATGAAGCTCCTACAATATCCAGCTGAAAAAGATATACTCTCGGATCCCAGGTTTCTGTGGCGACATCTTTATACCGGAGACATTGAAGCCCGTAATCGATACTTTGCTGATACTCATTGTTATTATATAGTCCATAACTGGCATTGAAATATCTGTTGTGAACAAATTTGAAATGCGCTAAGCCGATTTTTTTCTGCAGCTCTAATGCTTTGAGATTATACAACACATAATTATTGTGTCCTACTTCAGCATATAAGGTATAGAGTTCCGATTTCAGCTGTTCATCTTCCAGCTTGTGTGCTATCATAATATCCTCATACAGCCGGACAGAATCTTCTTCGTTTACCGGTTTGTTGTACTCTTTTTTACCCAATATATCGTACATATCTATACGTACCTTCAGTCTGTCGTCCGGATGTGATCTGAGATAGGAATACAAATTTTCCATGAGTTTCTGATGGGCCGCATATCCGGCTCTTTGCTTTAACTGTGCATAGGTTTCTTCTGCTTTGAAAGACTGCGTTTTGTCCTTTACTTTCCATGCTTTTACCAGAGATTCAACCGTAATCTGCTGAGCCTTTACTGCCGAAAAACTGATACTTAATACTATGACAATTAATGTTAATGCTTTCATCAGAATTGATGACTTTCTTTTTTTTTCTAAAATACAGTATTTTTCTTCGAAAACTGAACTTAAAAAAGTATATCGTTATTCATGATGTTACATGAATTGGCAATCCTGTTGAATATAGGAATTTGAGCTGACTATAATTATTTTTCAATGCTTATTTCATTTCAAAAGTAACGGTTACATTCCCTGAACCCAATGCGGATGCCAAACCCGTTACATCATCTAACGCACCTAATTTTGTATAGCTGTAAGAGGTGGAAAAGGTCTTGTAAAACAGCACCAATGTTTTTGAACCGTACAACATTAAATCCCCGTTTTTAATGGTTCCGGGATTGGATGGATTGGTCGGCAGGCTGTTCGGCAAATCATAGTATTTCTCATTATTGTTCAAATCCACCATATTGATGGTTAAAGGCAGCATTTCCTTGAAGGCTTTTACCGAATTGTTGTCTAACAACGTAGCTGTGAAGGTTTGCGAACCGACCTTTATTTTGATTTTACCGTTAGCTATAGGGGTAGTGTTTTCGGGGTTATTATTTGTGTTGCTATTATTATCATTCTTATCGCAGGACGAAGCACTGCATACAAGCATTGTCATAAAAGCCACAACCATTAAAAAAGAATGTTTCATAGATAACCCATTTTATTTCAAATTGTCTTTAAAGAATGTTTCCAACTTACCAAAAGGAATTATATCAACCTTGTCATACAAATCTACGTGTACCGCATTGGGGATAATCATTAATTCCTTTGGTTCTGCTGCCATTTTGTAAATGTCTTCACTGAAATAACGGGAATGTGCATTTTCCCCTGCAATAAGTAATATAGGACGTGGCGAGATTTCTTTGATGTAGGATAAGATAGGCATATTCATTAATGAAAAACCATTGGTTAAAGTCCAGGCTGCATTGGAATTGACAGAGCGTGTATGAAAACCTCTCTTGGTTTTGTAATAATCAAAATAATCTTTTACAAATTGTGGTTCATCTCCTTTCAGTGTATCCGGATTTGGGCAGTTTCCATAAGCAGGCACTCCTGTTTCTGCATCTTTCCAACGTTGCTGGCTCATTTGCTCCAATGTTTTTGTACGTTCTTCTAAGGTTACTTTATCGTAATACCCTTTTGACGAAGCGCGTGGAATATCATACATACTTGTAGTAACTACCGCTTTTATCCGTTTGTCAATAGCTGTTGCATTCAGGGCAAATCCTCCAAACCCACAGATACCAATGATACCAATTTTGTTTCTGTTTATATTTTTTTGTATTCCAAGAAAATCTACTGCTGCGCTGAAATCTTCTGTATTGATGTCAGAAGAAGCAATATTTCTCGGTTCTCCGCCACTCTCGCCCGTATAGGACGGGTCGAATGCCAGTGCAATAAATCCACGTTCTGCCATTTGGTTGGCATACAATCCCGATGATTGTTCTTTCACAGCCCCGAAAGGCCCACTAATGGCAAGTGCTGCCAAAGGCTCGCTGCCGTTATTTTTCGGGATGTATAAATCTCCTGAAAGCGTAATCCCGTAGCGGTTTTTGAAGGTTACTTTCTGACGTGTTACTTTATCGCTCAACTCAAACGTATAGTGTTCTGTTTTTGCCGTATAGTTCATTTTCTCTGAATTTTTATTGTTCGTATGTTGCGCGGAGGATTGTCCTAAAAACATCAGGATTACTACTGCTAAAACTGATAATCTTTTCATATCTCTCTATTTTAAATCGATTTAATGATTTTTGCAGGAATACCACCTACAATCGTATTATCGGGAACATTTTTTGAAACGACCGCGCCTGCGGCTACTATGGCATTTTCGCCAATAGTTACACCCTGCGTAATGATAGCACCTGCGCCAATCCAGGCATTCTTTTTGATATGGATATGTCCCGTGGTCAGTGTAGCCCTGTTTCCCGGCGTTACAGGGTGTCCCTCCGATAGCAGGCTGACCTTTGGAGCTATCAATACATTGTCTTCAATAGTAATGCCGCCCAAATCAAGAAATACACAATCGAAGTTGATGAATACGTTTTTACCTATTTTGATATGCCGACCGTAATTAATATGTAGTGGTGTAAATACGGTTGTGCTTTTGTCTATTTCCGAACCTGTGATTTGGCTCAATAAACTTCTTACTTCGTCCGGCTCAGCTGTGCCGTTCATTTGAAGCAACAATTTCTTTTTATCGTTACAGGCTTGTCCTATTTTAGAATATTGAGGGTCGCTGAATGGGACGCTTTCGCCATTGCGTAACCGTTTAAATATATCTGTCGTTTCTATTTCCATTGCCTTACTTTTTACAATACAAAGTTAACAACAAAGCCTTACAGCGGTTTTGCTGTAAGGCTCAAATTACTTTTCTGTAAAGCTCAATTTTATATCTCTGTCGGCGGTATTCCGTATTGCCTTTTAAATGCGGTAGAAAAGTGGGAAAGGTTTTTAAAACCAACTTCTGTATAAACTTCCTGTACTTTTTTCTTTTCTTCTTTCAGTTTGATATAAGCCATTTCCAAACGTTTATTGATGAGCCATTTTTGTGGTGTCAGGCTGCTTATCTTTTTGAAATCCCTTTTGAATGTTGCTAAACTCCGACCTGTAAAAGCTGCGATTTGTTCCATTGAAAGCTCCTGCATATAGTTTTCATTCAGGAACTCCAATAGGTCAATCTTCCACGGGTCGGCAAAGTCAAAAAGTATCGGGTAAAATTGCTCCGAACTGTTGAGCAAAGCATAAATACCTTCCAATAATTTTAAGTGTGTTACTCCCTCTGTTGGTTTTACATTGCTGTCAAAATATGGGGTTAGCGATTGGAACAAGCTCTCTATCGCAGGGCTTTGTTTTAATTTGAATGCTTTTTTATCAGATATAGGTACATCTTTGGGTATATCCGCCTTATTCATCTTACTGTAAAATTCCCGCAGTACATTACGTTGGAATGTCAGCGAAATACCTTTGTAGCAATCTGTGCCTTTACTGTTTTTGAACATTTGCAGGCGGTTATCCCTTCTTATGAATGCGCATTCTCCCGCTTTTATAATGGTCTTTTTATTTCTGTCAACGATTACCTGCTCGCCCGAATAGATATACACCAAAACGTGTTCGGGCTTGGAGTGTACACAGTGTGTACCATATTCGGAAAAGCACGAAAGGAATACACCCGAATAGCTTAGGGTGTCGTATATATCTTCTTGCTGTTCATTCATAACCTGATGATAATATTAATTTACAAAATTAAAAATTCTGTAACTGTTTTACTTTTCTGAAAAGCTCACTTTATTTTTCTGTGAGGCTCACTGTAAAATTAGTGATTTCAACTGCGTGTGTATCTTCTTTTCATCTTATTGAAAGTAATTTTTGCTCTGGTTTTTTCCTGTTTCCAACCGAGAAAGGTGTTTTTGTGTTTTACACTGTTTATTATTACGTTTAGCGATTTTAGATTCTCTGCTTTATACGGCATTATCCAAAAAAATATAAAAACGGTTGTAAAAAAATACTTTACAACCGTTCAATCTATTATTATTCTTTGCTGTATTTTTGTTGAAAATGTATTTAAAGTACTAAACAGCAGTATAACCGCCATCTATGAGATAGTACCCTCCTGTCATAAAGGACGCTTTATCAGAGCTTAAGAACAGTACTAATTCAGCTACTTCTTCTGCGTCGCCAAGGCGTCCCATCGGATGCTTCGCACGCAAGGCTTCCAATTGTTCTTTACCCAGATGTGTGGTCAGTAAAGGTGTCATGATATATCCCGGGCCTACCGCATTACAACGTATATTCTTCGGACCGTATTCAGCACCTATGTTGCGGGTCAATCCTACTACAGCATGCTTAGACGCTGTATAGGCGGATGACATGGGTGCAGCGACCATACCATGTATGGAAGCCATGTTGACGATAGCTCCTCCTCCGTTTTTCTCCATAGCTTTTAGCTGGTATTTACATCCGTAAAATACACCGTTAAAATTGATATCAGTTACTTTTTTCCAATCCTCCAGTCCATAGTCTCCGCTTAATGCAGCTGCACCACCTATACCCGCATTGTTGCAGGCAATATCCAATTTTCCGTATTTTTCTATTGTTGCCTCTACAAGAGCCTCATTTTCTTCTGCAGACGAGGTATCTGCCTTAAAAAAGAAGGCTGTGCCTCCGGCCCGGACAACTGTATCTACCGTTTCCTGGCCGGCTTTTTCATTAATATCTGAAACGACTACTTTTGCACCTTCTTTTCCATAAGACAAAGCTACAGCACGACCAATTCCTGATCCTGCTCCGGTCACAATAGCTACTTTATTATCTAAAATTCCCATGATAAATTATTTTTAATGAATATGTACAAGTTACAATTTTGCTGACAGGCGTTTGTCTTGTGAATGTCTGATTCTAAATAAAAGTCGCAAAAAACAGATTTTACGCCAATTTTGAATAATAACTTACCACAATACTGTATATTTATCTTTTGGATATAAGTATGCAGTCAGATATTACAATCAGTTCCTATTTAGAAAGTTTTGAGCTTTTCACCGATTCTGAAGTGGATGTGATTGCCTCTCATTTCAAACCTAAGTCGATAAAGAAAGGAGACTATTTTATCCGGGAAGGTAATTATTCAAGTGAGGTTGCACTGGTTGTCTCCGGAATTTTTCGTTCCTACTATCTGAATGACAATATGGACGAGATTACCTATTGTTTTCGTTTTCCTCAGGAATTACTGGCGGCTTATTCATCCCTTATACAACAGACTCCCAGTTTGGAAAATATACAGGCGATTTCCAATGCTGAGCTTGTTGTGATCAGTGCTGATGATATCAGAAAACTGGATGATCTTTATCCTGGCTGGATCCGGTTTCAGAAAATGATTGCCGAACAACAATATATTGAACTGGAACAACGTATTTTTCAATTGCAGCGGCAGCAGGCCATTCAACGTTATACCAGCCTGCTTCAGAATCAACCTGACTATATCCGCCTTATTCCTCTTCAATATCTGGCGACTTATCTGGGTATAACACAGCGGCATCTTAGTCGTATAAGACGGGAAATTGTTTTTTAGGACATTTGTCTTGTGCAGCCTGTTGTTCTATATGGTATTTTTGTACAAACAGCAGCCATAATGTCAAAAAATAAAATCCTTATCATCAACGCTCATCCGAACGGCAATTCTTTCAATGCAGCACTTGCGGAAGCCTATAAACAGGGTGCGCTGGAGTCCGGAGCTCATGTGGAAGAAATCATAATATCGGAATTACAGTTTAATCCTAATCTGCGGTATGGTTACCGTCAGCGGATGGAGTTGGAACCCGATCTGCAGAGGGCCTGGCAAAAGATTCTGAAGGCCGATCATATTGTATGGATTCATCCGGTATGGTGGGGAGGTCTTCCGGCTATCAGCAAAGGATTTATAGATCGCTTATTCCTTCCCGGCATGGCCTTTCAGTATCGTCCCGATTCCGTTTTTTGGGACAAATTGTTAAAAGGAAGATCGGCTCATATCATTACGACATTAGATCAACCGGGATGGTATTACCGCCTTTTCTTCGGTCGCCCCAGTGTCAATCAGTTAAAGCGCTCCGTCTTACAATTTTGCGGAATCAGTCCTGTAAAAGTGACTTATGTGGGTATTGTCAAGACGTCTTCTGATGCATTAAGACACAAGTGGCTGCAAAAAGTAAAAAAATTGGGTCAGCACAGAAAATAAAAGTGTTATTTGCGCATTTTGCGGCTTAAATATCTTCGTATGGGAATATCGTATATAATCATTGTCAGGTACGCAAACAATACCAATAGTATAACACATACCGGTATGATGTAAAAAAGCTGCTCTGTACTTGGCTTGTATTGCATATAATAGTGAGCAAACACCCATATTCCCCAATAATGAGTCATATAGATCGGATAGGATATCTGTCCCGAAAAATTGCAGATCTTTCGTAAGGAAGGTGAAAGAACTGCCCCTGCGCCCAGAGATACAAGTAACGGAAAATAGAAAAGCACAACCAGAGATTCTGCCAGCCAGTTCCATGATGTGAACGGCATCATAAATGGCAGTATCAGCAAAATACTAAGACTTGCAAAGCCTAGTTTGGAATGTAGAATCCATTTGGAACGATGAATAAGTAAACCTGCAAGAAAGGAATAGCCAATACGTGCACCGCCTTCCCAAAAATTTCCTTTTCCCCATCCCCCGGAAAGGCCACCAGCTGTATAACTTACATAACATAAAACACCTGCAGCAACAAGGGTTAACAGTATAAGGAATGTCCGTCTGATACGGGACAGAAATAAAGCATATACAATATTGGCTATATACTCCCAAAAGAGAGACCATGCCGGAGCATTCAGTCCAAACATGTTATAAACCTTATCTTTCATTACCGGAAACGGGATAAGAACCAGAGTAAAGACTATAATGAGGATCATGCGACTAGTAGAAAGAACTTCTTCCGGTCCGGTAAAAGGATCAAAGAAATAGCCTAATAAACCCAGGATGCCACCCAGAATCACTAAAGGATGCAGGCGTATAGCTCTGGAAATAAAAAACTGTTTAAGCCCCATTTGATTAATACGATCATCATAGGCATAGCCTATTACAAAACCGGATAAGCAAAAGAAAAAATCGACAGCCAGATAGCCGTGTCCTACTATATTATCACTAAAATCGCTGTAAATCCATTCCAGGAAATGGAAGATCACAATGACCAGAGCGGCCACACCTCTAAGTCCGTCCAATATGGCGTAATGTTTTTTTGAGGTGGATAAATCTGCAGGAGAATTAAACATAAGGTAATGATAATATCTATTTATACTTTATAATGATGGTTTTATTTTGCTGATAATATGGCTTTGTATAAATACTTGCAGCTATATCAATTCAGCATATCGGGCATTCGTAACCTTTACCAGATCCTGCGGGCTCAGGATAATCTGCAATCCCCTTTTCCCGGCACTGATACTAATGGAAGTCTGCTCCCGGACAGATTGTTCTATGTAAGTCGGAAATGCTTTTTTCATTCCGATAGGCGAACAGCCTCCCCGTATATATCCGGTCAGTGTCTGTATATTTTTTACAGGAATCATTTCGCAATTCTTATTACCGGAAGCCTTCGCTATTTTCTTAAGATCAAGTTGTGTATCTCCCGGAATTACCGCGACCAAGTATCCTCCGGTATTCCCTTTTAAAACTAAGGTTTTATATAATGATTTAGGATCGAGACCCAATGATTCTGCGACATGACCAGCACTTAAATCGTCTTCGTCAACATCATATTCCCGTAGTTCATAATTGACCTTAAGCTGATCCAGCATCCGGACAGCATTGGTTTTATTTGACATGTGTGCTCCTTATTTTCCGGACGTGAAGATAATAATTTTAACAGAAAGTCAACCTTTCATAAAGAAATGCTTTTGTATCATTCTTTATATAATAGTAATCTGCATTATATCTTATACTGAAAAATGCAGGCTTTTAACCTCAACAATCGGTCAGTTATGCGGATGTGTTGATGGTTTTCATCTGGCGATGAAGATAATCAGGTAAAAAATCAGAGATAGAATTAAGGAATAGCAACCCCCTGATCCGCGATCAGGGGGGGAACTTCATACTTAAGTAAACTAACTATTTACTTAAGCTATCGTAATATCCTTAGACAGATATACATCCTGTATCGCATGCAGAAGCTGTACACCTTCTTTCATTGGTCTTTGAAAGGCTTTTCTACCGGATATCAATCCGGTTCCTCCGGCTCTTTTATTGATAACTGCGGTTTTGACTGCATCCGGAAAATCATTTTTACCCGATGCACCTCCTGAATTGATAAGTCCTGCACGACCGGAGAAGCAATTCAATACCTGATAGCGGCAAAGATCAATAGGATGATCTGAAGCCAGTTCTGTATACATGCGTTCGTCGAGCTTGCCATAGCTGCTGCTGCCCATATTGAGCGCCTGATAACCTCCGTTTAATTCAGGTAATTTTTGTTTAATGATATCTGCCTGTATCGTTACTCCCAGATGATTGGCCTGCCCCGTCAGATCTGCCGAAAGATGATAATCCTTGCCTCCTGTCTTGAAAGCATCATTGCGAAGATAGCACCAAAGAATGGTTGCCATACCTAGACGATGAGCTTCCTCAAACGCTTTTGCAACTTCCACAATCTGTCTTCCTGAATCATCTGATCCGAAATATATTGTTGCTCCTACTGCAGCCGCTCCAAGATTCCAGGCTTCGCGAACGGTTCCATAGAGGATTTGCTCGCTTTTGTTGGGGTAAGTCAATAACTCATTATGATTTATCTTGACAATAAAAGGGATCTTATGTGCGTATCGGCGTGCAACGGAACCTAATACACCAAACGTAGTGGCAACGGCATTACAGCCTCCTTCTATTGCCAGCTTTACAATATTCTCAGGATCAAAATATAAAGGATTTGCAGCAAAGGATGCACCGGCACTGTGTTCTATCCCCTGATCAATGGGTAATATGGATAAATATCCGGTATTTGCGAGACGCCCATATCCAAAAAGCTGTCCCAGACTACGGATAGTCTGCGGATTACGGTCAGAAATACCATATACCTGATCGATAAAATCAGGCGATGGGAGATGAAGTATGTCTCTGGCAACAGCTTTACTCTCATAACGGAGTAATTCATCAGCTTCATTGCCCAGGTAAGTAGTGATTTGATCAATTATAGCCATAATATTTTCTTTTATGTTAAAACTATTGGAATACATAAATGTTTGTTGCTTTTTATGTCCTCTTCACCGTTAACGGAAATGTAAATTTCTCCTATCTGATTGAACATTCCACATATTCTGAAAAACGACATATTTAATTATAACAAACTATTTTTTAGCAATTTACAGCTTTAAAAATTTATATAAACATAAATTTTTAAATAAATCTGTAGCTTTTCGATTCTTCAATTCGTTTATAATCCAGAAGAGAAAGAATAACTGAATTTCGGTAAACGGAAATCTAAACTTTAGAAAACATGAAAAAACATACATTTTATCTAATGATCTGCTTTGTATTAAGTAGCTTTTTACTTAGCAGCTGTCTGAAAGACGATGACAACAATTATATTGACATTCCTGCAGGCGGACTTACCATGATCAATGGATTTTCGGATGCTCAGGGCATTGTTTATTATGCGGATCAGCGTGCTGTCCAGAATCCGTATTTTCCATTAATGTATAAGGGGTATGACTGGGTAGGCCTATTCACTGGAAACCGGAATATTATTGTAAAAGGAACTCAGGATCCTAAAACACTGGTAGATACCACATTTGCAGTGAAAGACAGTGTTTATTATTCCTCCTTTACTTTTGGTAATAAGGATAAAGCAAAACACTTTATTACAGAAGATAAAAAAATGAGCATTACATCAGGAACGGAAAAGCAGACCGGTCTTCGCTTCTTCAATTTAGCAGATATGCCTGGAAAAGTTTCTTTGCAGATCGGTGATGCGGCTTTGAATGATAAATTTAAAGACAGAGCTACTGAAACTCAGACCACAGCTACTGCTAATCAGATCTTTTTGCCTCAGGCTAGCGGTACTTTCAAATTATCCGTAAAAGATGAATCAGGCACCGTACTGGTAAGCAGAGATGGAATAAAATTAGATCCGGACAATTATTATTCTATTATTCTTGTCGGTAAGAAGGATAATACCAACACCCCATTATATATTGGCGTGGTAAAGCAAGCTGTAAATTAGCATAATTTTTTCCTTTATATACATAGAAGGCCGGTTGAACAGCAGATGTTTAATACGGCCTTTTTATTTTACAAAATTCTGCGTTAGCATTTATTTAAGAAAATTTTCTACCTTTGCAACAGTAACCCAAAGCAGTATATATGTAATATCAAATTTCTTTTAATAGCATTAACAGGGATCTGAACTTCTCAAGTCAGCTCATTTATTGTTTAATTTTTAAAGAAATTACTGATGATTAGTTTACAACAAATTACATATATACACCCGAATAAGGAGCTCTTATTCGATCAGATTTCACTCCATATACAACAGCAGCATAAAATTGCACTTATTGGTAACAACGGTGTGGGCAAGTCTACGCTTCTCAAACTTATTGCAGGTAAGATTCAACCTTCTTCCGGGCAGATTCATTTAGACGCAAAATGCTATGATGTGCCGCAGCACTACGGACAATATAATACAAGTACTGTGGCTGAAGCGCTGGGCATAAGCGCTAAACTGAAGGCTTTTTATGAAATACTGGATGGACGGATGACAGATGAACAACTGCAGATACTGGATGATGACTGGAGTATTGAAGAACGTTGCCAGAAAGCTTTTCACTATTGGGGAATCGAAAATATCGATCTCCAGCAGTCTATGAGCCGGCTGAGCGGTGGACAGAAGACTAAAGTATTCTTATCCGGTGTAATGATTCATGAACCGGATGTGGTATTGATGGATGAACCCAGTAATCATCTGGATCGTACAGGCAGAGCGAAGCTGTATGAGTTTATTACACAGACCAATCTGACATTGCTTATCGTAAGTCATGACCGGCAGTTACTGAATCTGCTGAATACTGTTTACGAGCTCAGCCCTAAAGGAATCCGAATATACGGTGGCAATTATGACCATTATGTAGAGCAAAAGAAGATTGAGTCAGAAGCACTGGAACAAGATATCAGAAGTAAGGAAAAAGCATTGCGTAAGGCTAAGGAGGTGGAACGGGAAACAATGGAAAGACAACAAAAGCTGGATGCCCGGGGTAAAAAGAAACAGGAGAAAGCAGGTCTTCCAACCATTGTGATGAATACGCTGCGCAACAGTGCTGAGCGAAGCACGGCCAAAATTAAGGATGTTCACGCTGAAAAATTAGGCCATATCACAAATGATCTGGATATGTTACGCAAAGAAGTCTCAGATACGGACAGAATGAAATTTGGATTTGATCAGTCCTCCTTACATAAAGGAAAAGTGTTAGTAGATGCTAAAGACATCAATTATGCTTATGCTCATTCAGCTATATGGAACGAGAATGTGTCTTTTAAAATTTTCAGTGGCGACAGGTACGCTATAAAAGGTGCAAACGGTTCCGGTAAAACTACATTGATCAATATGATACTGGGCAATTTGTCGCCGAGTAACGGAACTTTGTTCAGTGCGATCCGGCATGCTGTATATATCGATCAGGATTATTCTCTGATCGATAGTGATCTGACAGTATTTGAACAGGCATCACACTTCAATTCTTCAGCTTTACAGGAGCATGAAATAAAGATCCGTCTGGTTCGGTTTCTTTTCGACAGAGATACATGGGATAAGCCTTGTATGGCATTGAGCGGCGGAGAAAAAATGAGACTGATGCTATGCTGTCTTACAATAAGCAATCAGGCCCCTGACATTATTATTCTTGATGAACCGACAAATAATCTGGATATTCAGAATATGGAAATTCTAACCTCTGCTATAAATGATTACAAAGGTACTTTACTCGCTATATCGCATGATGAGTACTTTTTGGATCAAATACATATAGAGCAGACGATACAGTTATAACAGATCCTTTGGGC
Source organism: Sphingobacterium spiritivorum ATCC 33861 (assembly GCF_000143765.1). Classification (GTDB taxonomy): domain Bacteria; phylum Bacteroidota; class Bacteroidia; order Sphingobacteriales; family Sphingobacteriaceae; genus Sphingobacterium; species Sphingobacterium spiritivorum. The sequence continues at coordinate 1,768,989 of NZ_GL379770.1, forward strand.
TTTTACAGCAGTCAGGTCCGGATTTAAAATCCGGACCTGACTATTATACATTATACAGGCTATTACTGTGTATTCTTTAACACAAAATCAGACTAACTCATTTTATTGATATCTGGTTGTATCTGTTGCCAAAAATGGCAGTTGATAGTTTCCGGTATCGACATTTGATTTTGATAAGGTTTGCCGAACTTTATCTATACCTCCAGGTGTTACCCCTGTCTGATAAACATATACCTGTTCCAACCTGGGTATATTCTGCAGATAAGATAGTCCTTCATCAGATACTTTTGTTTTATATAAATTTATGTAATATAGATTCTTATGTCCTTTCAGATATTTTAATCCTTCATTTGTAATGGCGGTATGTTCCAGATGAAGTTTCATGAGTACAGGTAGTTTTGCGATCTCTGACAAGGCTTTGTCGGAAATTGCAGTATGCCCCAGTTTTAACTGGACAATATTATCTTTCATCTTTAACAGATCCTGCATATCGGCATCTGAAAACTCCGGATAATTGATTGCGTTGACCATGACATAGTTATTGTCTGCGGATAAAGGAATTACTTTTATGCCTTTTAGCTGTAATTGCTGTATAGCATCTTCGGGTAGTGACGGCGCATCAGGCAATGCAGCATATGCTGATTTGGAAGACGAGTCTCCTTCTTCCAGACTCTTTAATATTGCTGCAATTTTATCATTCTGTTTGAGGTCTTTTGTTTTCTTTTCAAAATCTGCTCCCTGCTCTATCCACCAGCCAATAAGTTGTATTTGCTCGGCACTGATGGGAGTTCTGCCTTTTGGTGGCATACGTCCTTCGTGACCTTCCGGCAGAATAAGACGGGCATACAATTCACTTTTATCCGGTTTTCCGGCTACCAATACAGATCCTTCCTCCCCTCCTTTTAATATGCTTTCCCGATTGTGCAGGGCCAGACCACCCTCCTTTTTTTTGTCTCCGTGACAGCTTTGACAGCGTTGCTGAAGAATAGGCTGGATTATGGCATCATAGACAGGTGCCTCCTGAACATTTTCAAGCAGCATCAGTTTTTCTTCCCCGGCCTGAATCCCTGCAATTTTCTTGATTGCCGAAGGAAGGGCATCTTTCATATATCCTTTTCCATGTGTAAGTGTTCCTCCAAAATGGCCTGTAGCTCCTAATAAAGCTACGACGGTTACCAGAAAGAAAAACCGATATTTTACCAGTTTCGCCCACAGCCCCGTATCTGTATGAGCTGATTTGTATAGTGTATATGTCCAGAAACTCAAGACAGCCACGGCAATCCCCAACCACTGATGAAAACTCAAGACCGAAGTATCGTATCCACCGTCAAGTGACAACAGATAGCCTGTTATGCAGGTTAGAATAGCGGCTCCGGCTCCGAAAAGTAGGGAGAACGGAATTGCTGAAGACAAATAGCGGTAGCGCTCAAAGCGTGCAAATACAGCAAATATAAAGGCCAGCAACAGCATGCCGATAGGTAAATGAACCAATACAGGATGCCAGCGACCTGTGAAACTAAGTAATTCTTCTATAAAGATCATTATTGTTGGTATCGGGACTTCAATAGGTTAAGCATATATACATTCACACTCCACTGATCTGCGACTGGTTGTTGGGTATAGGGCAATGTTGGTAAATATCCGGAAGGTCCAAATTCAGTTGTGATTGTCAGCTGATTTTTTCCTGCTTCTTTACGCAAGCGGACCACTTCATCCCACCAGGTCAGATGTTGATCTACTGTACTTTTCCATTCGGGAGCAGCCGGATCATTGACCTGAGGCGCTTGCGGCTGGCCTATACGGGCATGAATATGTCCGGTACGGGCGAGTGCCATTGCAACTGTTTCGGTCTGATCGCTTAAGAGTGATTCATGAACATTACACCAGTGAGAGATATCGAGTGTAAGCTGTAATTGTGGAATCTGTTCTAAGAACTGTCTTGTTATATGTGCAGCAAAACTAAATCTGCCCCTATGAGTTTCGTGCATAACCGGAATATTATATTTTTTACTGATAACATCTGCAGCTTCGATCAGTTTTTTATTCTGCTCAAATGTGAAGTAATCTTTTCCTGTATGGCAATTGACAAAATCCGGTTTCAGCTGCACAGCCATTTCCACATTTTTCACATAGCTGTCGTAGTATTGTTCGAAAGTTGCACCTCCGCCCCCGCTTAAGAAAGCGTAGGCCAGATTATATTTTCGGAATGCATCAAACATTTGCTTTTGTTCCTCTTTGCTTCCCGGAACCCAGACTTCCAGACCATCGTATCCGGCTTTTTTGACTTGTTCACAATAGCTGTCCCAGGATTGATTCATGCCCCAGTTTGTTGCATAAAAACGAATTTTAAATGTTGCTGAAGCCTGCAAATGCTGCATTGCTAATAAAGCCAGAATAGCTGTAATTAATAGTTTTATTTTCCCCATAATCTATTGGTTATATGATATCGCTGATGAGATTTCCTTCTACATCTGTAAGTCTGAACGGACGTCCCTGAAACTCATACGTAAACTTTTCGTGGTCAAAGCCCAGCAGATGGAGCATGGTCGCATGTACATCATGTACCGAAGACCTGCCGCTGACTGCTGTAAATCCAATTTCGTCAGTCTCTCCGTAGGTCACACCCTTGCGTATACCACCTCCTGCCATCCAGATGGTATAGGCATCTGTATGATGGTCTCGGCCCATAAAAGGCATATCGCGATTATCTCTGTTCTCCTGCATAGGTGTACGTCCGAATTCACCGCCCCATACAACAAGAGTTTCATCCAGCAATCCCCGTTGTTTGAGATCCATAATCAAAGCTGTCATCGGACGATCTATTTCCCTGCATTTATTCCTGAATCCCAGATCTATAGAATCTGAAGCACTGGTGCCGTGACTATCCCATCCCCAGTCAAATAATTGTACAAAACGTACTCCCTGTTCCACAAGCTTGCGTGCGAGCAGGCAATTGTTTGCAAAAGATTCTTTACCCGGCTGTGTTCCATACAACTCATGTATATACTCCGGTTCAGATGCAATATCCATTACCTCGGGTACTGCAACCTGCATTTTATAAGCCATTTCATACTGTGCGATGCGGGATAGTGTCTCCGGATCCTTGTAGGTTTCATACTCATCCATATTCACTTTGTTGATAGCATCTATCGTGTGTTTTTTAAGATCTCTTCCCATTCCGTCCGGATCGGCAATATATAAGACCGGATCTCCTTTGGAGCGACATTGTACACCCTGATATACAGACGGCAGAAATCCGCTCCCCCACACACTTTTACCTGCATCCGGAGTTTTTCCTCCGGATGTCAGCACCACGAATCCCGGGAGGTTACTGTTTTCCGATCCGAGGCCGTATGTCACCCATGAACCGATACTCGGTCTTCCGAGCCGGGCACTTCCCGTGTGCATAAACAGCTGAGCCGGTCCGTGATTGAACTGGTCTGTATGTACCGCTTTTAAAAAGCTGACCTCATCCGCTACTTTGCTGAAATGCGGTAAGTGATCGGATATCCATGCCCCGCTTTCTCCATATTGCGCAAATGTAGCCTGTGGACCAAGCATATTAGGTGTACCCCGGATAAATGCAAATTTTTTACCTTTCAACAGGGAATCCGGGCATGGCTTGTTATGTAACTTGTGCAGTTCCGGCTTATAGTCAAAAAGTTCGAGCTGTGAAGGAGCTCCGGCCATATGCAGATAAATTACACTTTTGGCTTTTGCCGGAAAATGCGGTGCACGCGGGATCATCGGATTCAATGCATTCAGATTAAGCGGAGCATCTCCCTGAGCACTTCCGCCACAACTGGCTAACAGACTGCCAAGTGCAATGCTCCCTATTCCCGCCACACAGTCTTTCAGAAAATGCCTTCGGGTAACAGCCTGCAATTTGTATTGTTGTGCTTCACGCATCAATTTATCTAAGTCTACCATACTTTTTAGGATTTGGTTAAGAATTCATCCAGATTCAACAATGCATTTGCTACTACAGTACTTGCAGCTTTAGCTGCGATCTGTTGCCGATTTTTATTACCGGCAGGCGCTATGCTCAGGAACTTAGTGGCTGCTTCCGGATGGGATTTAAAATTATTCAGTGCCTGATGATATAGTTTTTCCAAAGCGATCAGTTTATCTTCAGCAGGGTCTTTAAACATGGTTCGCCGGTATCCGGATGATACAAGTTGCCGGATATTACCTTTAGCATCTTTTTCCATCTGATTAGCCAGCGCTTTGGCCGCTTCCAGGTAGACAGGGTCATTCAGTGTCGTCAATGCCTGTAGCGGTGTATTTGTCCGGATACGGTCTACCAGACAAACCTCCCGGCTGGAAGCATCAAATGAGATAAATGACGGATAAGGACTGGTTCGCTTCAGGAAGGTGTATATACCACGTCTGTACTGATCCTCACCGGTACTTTTGGTCCATGCTTCACCGCTGTATACCGTCATCCATACGCCTTCCGGCTGATGAGGCATGACACCGGGACCATACATTTTGTCGCTAAGCAGACCACTGACTGCAAGAGCCTGATCCCTGATCTGTTCAGCAGAAAGACGGAAACGTGGTCCCCGTGCCCAATACCGGTTTTCCGGATCTTTGTCTACCTGATTATTATTTAAGCCTGAAGATTGTTTGTACGTGGAAGATGTCACCATTTCGCGGACAAGCGATTTGATACTCCAGTTCATCTCATTCATTACTTTGAGTGAAAGGTAATCCAGCAGTTCGCGATGTACAGGAGGAATACTCTGAGTGCCCATGTCCCCCAGCGGTTCGACTAATCCTCTTCCGAAAAGCTGAGCCCATACTCTATTGACCAATGTGCGGGCCGTGAGTGGATTTTCTTTGCTTACGATCCATTGACTGAATCCCAGTCTGTTATTCGGTGCGCCTTTAGGAAAATCATTGAGAACAGCCGGGACTGCCGGTGTGACAGCGTCTCCGTGTACCATCCAGTTGCCGCGTTCAAATACATAGGTTGTGCGAGCCATCTCTTTAGGGTTTTCTATCATAACGGGCACACTTTCAGGGTTCATATTTACCAGTTGCATGAAAGTACGTTCCATATCCCGGCTTTTTGGATTATCCATATCTGGAAATCCTTCTCTGAACGCAAACCATTCGATCATAAGGACAGTCTCATCTGTTTTTACGGACGGATTTTTTGCAAGCAGGTAAAGATCATGTACACCAGATGTTTCCGGAATCGGAACATGAATTACCTGTCTTCCCTGCGTAGCCGGAAGATCAATACTGGTAAGTATCTGGCCCTTAAGACCGTCTTTTCTGATTTCCAGCTTTCCGCCCGGAGCAGATGTCCAGTAATTCAGAAAGAATAGTTTCTTACCATTCAAGGTTATGTTCTTCAGCCTTGCATTTCCACCGTTACGCAATCCCAGCCATTTGGTGTCATACAGGGCTCCGTTGCTGATCTGATCGCTGTAATGTGCGTGTACTTTGGGTTCTAAAGTGTGAAGAAAAAGCTCTGCTGAACGGACCAACTGCGGATTGCCAGTCTGACTGATCCAGTCTTTTATACTATCCAGTCTTCTTTCATCATCAGCTGTGTAAAAGCGTAGTTTGGGGTGGTCACCGTAGGTGTCTTCATCCCTTGTATTGTTAAAAAAAGCAACAGATTTATAGTATTCCTCAAATTTGAACGGATCATAGGTGTGGCTATGACATTGAACGCATTCGAATGTGGTACTCAGCCATACCTGATAGGTCGTATTGACCCGGTCTAATACAGACGACACTCTGAATTCTTCGCTATCTGTACCGCCTTCATCATTGTTCATGGTATTGCGGTGAAAGGCTGTAGCTATAAGCTGATCTTTTGTAGGCTCCGGCAACAGATCGCCGGCCAGTTGTTCAATCGTGAACTGATCATAGGGTTTGTCTGCATTAAAAGCTTTTATGACCCAGTCTCTGTACTTCCATATCTGTCTGGATTCGTCTCTTTCATAACCTTTTGTATCCGCATATCTGGCCATGTCTAACCACCATGAGGCCCATTTTTCGCCGTATCGGGATGATGAGAGCAAGCTGTCAACACGTATTTCATATGCGTCTTCACGGGTATCTGTTTCAAAACTGCGGATCTCTTCCCAGGTAGGCGGTACTCCGGTCAGATCCAGATATACTCTTCTTAACAGGGTTTGCTTATCCGCTTCATCGGAAAACTTCAATCCCTTGTCGCTGAATTTGTCTTGTACGAAATAATCAATATCATTTGAAATTCCTGATGGGTACTTTCCGAATAGTCTGGCAAATGAAAATGGTTTGGGTACTTCCACTTCTTTGGGCAAGGTATATGCCCAATGCTCTCCCCATTTAGCGCCTTCATTTACCCATCTTTTGAGAATATCGATCTCAGCTTCACTGAGCGGAGCCGCATTATAAGGCATACGGAGTTCCGGATCTTCATGGGTTAATCTTTTAATGAATTCACTATGCTCCGCATCTCCGCGAATAATGGCTGGTTTACCCGACTCTGCTTTTGCAAAGGCTTCGTTTTCAAAAAGTATGCTGAAACCTCCGTTTTTCTTAACTCCTCCGTGGCAGGTAATACAATGTTTATTCAGTATAGGTTTGACTTCAGTACTAAAATCAACAGGTTCTTCTTTTGCAAAAGCTAACAGGGCTACTCCGATGACAAGAAGCAGTAAAACTGCAAACACAATAATTTTTCTAATCATTTTTTATTTACAACTGGCAAATCGACTTAAAGATATTAAGCTGTTCAAAACAGATTTATAATAAGTAGATTAAGGTTTATAATATACAGCTGTACTTCATTAAAAAACATAAAGCATGTATAGCTGTGTACAGTTGTAAAATTAGGTAGAGTTTGGGAGGACCACTACAACTAAAATGACCGGTAGTGACACTATTTTAACGATGTGAATTACATTTTTGCTGTCTTGTTTACACTGACGGGTTATAAGCTATGCTTATAGCGTTTCAATCCTGCATTAATGCACTTCTGCCACCGTCAATCAGGTAGGTTGTACCATTTGCAAAAGCTGCGTATTCACTGCATAAAAACACGCACCATGCTCCTATCTGTTCAGGTGTGCCCAGACGCTTGACAGGGTGCAGAGCGATCGTATCCATTCTTACCTTTTGGCTGTCTTCAAATGAATCAAACCACAGTTGATTTCCGGGTGTATCGATAAATCCCGGAGCTATCCCAACTGTACGAATGGATGGTGCCCATTCTATTGCCATTGCCCTGACCATAGCCAGGAGTGCAGCTTTTGACACATTGTAAGGAAAACAACCCTGCATAGAACTATAAGCATGATTAGAGGACAATATAATGATGACTCCATGTCCCGACTCCTGCAGCATAGGTCTCATTGCTTTACCAAGTAACCAGTGGGATTCCAGATTTAATTTTTGATTGGTATTCCAGGTTTCCTGATCACAACCGGATATGGTAGTAAATATGTTTTTGCCGGCATTGGAGATCAGTATATCTAACCGCCCGTATTGGTTTCTGATATCTTGTTCTAATTGTTTTATTTCGAGATGATTCGTTACATCAGTCTGATAATAATGTACATCGTTGCTATACAGATGCAGTTCTTCATAAAATGTCTGAACCTGTTCATTATTTAAAGAAAGATCAGCACAAACAATGACTTTTGCACCTGCTTTTGCAAACTGTATGGCTGCGCCTAATCCTATTCCTGAAATTCCACCTGTAATCAGGACATTCTTTTCTTTTAAATCTAATGTAAGTGCCATGTGTCTAAACGTAAAATCCGGGTCTGGGCTCCAGAATACCGGGATGTTTCTGCATTTCTTCCTCTATGAGATCAACTCCAAGTCCCGGGCGCTCACTGAGTGTCAATACACCGTTGTTTATCATATCTGCTATAGGCTGATCGATAACCTCATCCCGCCAGGGAACATCATTAAACATAAATTCCTGCCTGAAAAAGTTTGGTATTGCGGCACATACATGTGCACTTGCGAGAGTTGACAGCGGACCATTGGGATTGTGAGGGGCCAGCAATACATTATATGCTTCCATCATCGTAGCCATACGTTTCATCTCTGAAGGGCCTCCGCAACGTGTAATATCGGGCATCATAATATCACAAACATTCTTTTCGAGTACCGGCCGAATGCCGTGTCTGGTATAGTGGCGCTCTCCAACACATATAGAAACGCCGGAAGGGATTCGTTCACGCATAGCTCTCAATGTATCAGCACTTTCGGGACCAGCCGGTTCTTCATACCAGGTAATATCCAGCGTAGACAGGCGTTCGGCCATTTTTACTGCCACCCGAAAGTTGAGCATAGCATGTGTTTCGATCATAATATCAACATCCGGTCCGACAGCTTCACGAACAGCTTTACTGACCTCGAATGCAAGTTCCTGCTGCTCAGATGTCAGTGTCAGATTGGACGAAAGATCCTCTCCGTATAAATAATTAGTATGCGCAAACGGATCAAACTTTAGTCCGGTAAAACCAGCTTCTTTTACTTTCAGAGCCTGAGCAGCATAGTCCGCCTTATTATGCCCGCCACCTGTAAACCAATAGTTAGCATACAACAGGATATCCTTCCTGAAAGCACCTCCTAAAAGTTCATAACAGGGTACACCCAGGACTTTAGCTTTTAAATCCAGTAATGCCATATCTATTCCGCTGATGGCACACATGCTGGCACCATAAGGTCCGATCCAGTTCAGATCACGATACAATTTGGTCCATATAAAATCGGTTCGCATCGGATCCAGCCCGATGATCCGTTGCCCTGCGTGCTTTGCTGCTTCAAAAACAATGGGACTGCCGGGCCAGTTGGTTGCCTCTCCCACGCCTGTATGCCCGGTGTCTGTATATATCTTCAGCAATGTCCAGTTGTATTTTACACCTTCAACCAACCAGACTTTAACATCTACTATCTTCATTAAAAAAGGTTTATACGTATATTTTTCATCTGTTCTAAACACCTGATAGACAGATAGGAAGATCTCCCGTGTCCGGATTTCTCCATCGTAGTAATTTACATTTTTCTAATCAATTTTCAGCAAGAGCGATCCTTTAATTTTATCTCCTTTCCGGAGTGTAAGACGATCGTTACTGTGGGGACTTCCGTAAAAAGGTTCTGATCCGTTATTTGTATAATCTGCGATCAGCCACTGAATATGTTCGTCTTGTTTCCAGCTTCGGGATGCTTGCCTGCCATTGGAAATCACTTTTACTTTGCTTTGTGTATGCCGTTTCAGTTCTGCAGAGATGATATTGGCTTTTGTAGACCTGAAATCATTGGATCCCAATGTATTTGCATCATCTTTCCAGTCTGCTGCCAAGGGTTTTCCGTACGCTTCAGCTTCATATACGTTATTTGCATTAAGCTTAGCAAATCCTTTATTCCGCCCGATATGGTTTTGCGGATAATAACTGAAGGGACCTTCTCTGTGCCAGGTGAGCTCATCAAAAGTGAGGGGCAGTTCCATCATCAGTCCATACTGATAAACCGGGATATCACTTTTTAGATACTCCATTTCATACCTCACTTTCAGAAGACCATCTTTAGTAAAGATAAATTGTTGTTTTCCCTCTCCCTGCTGATAGGAAAGATCAAGATTGACAAGAATACTATCTTTCATGTTTTCTACAGATACATTTTTTGCAAACAATGTATATAACGGGTAGTGTTTGAGCGGATAAATATTATTCTGATAAGTCTCTCCAGCCACATTAGGTTTGCCCCCGTCTTCCGTATTTGCAGCTATAATAGCTAATGAAGGTCCTTTAGTAAGAATCAGTTCCTTGTTTTTCCGGACTCTAGTGATCACTCCGTATGTCTTGCTGATGCTGTAATCTATATCGCCTTGTGTAATATAGATAAATGCTGAATCTTCTTTTAAAGACAAGGGTTTGTATGCGTATACTTCCTTAACAGGCTTCTTGTCTGTGAATAGCTCATGCTCAATTTCAAATCCTCTGGGATCTGTAAAAATAATCTCAACAGTATCTGCATTATTTGCTTGTGGAATAAGGATATCGCCTGTTTCATGTGGTTTTATTGTTGAAGTCAGCTGAATTTCTTTTCCGTCAACCAATGCCACTATCTTAACATCTTCTAGAGAGCGGAAATCATAGCGATTCTGGATGGTGCATATTATTCCGTCTTTTGTTCGTTTTATATTGCTGACCCGGATTGGCGAGTATGCTTTCTTTATGCCATAGTACTCCGGTTTTGTTCTTCTCCAGCCATCTAAAGGTCCCCATGGTCCGTACCCGACAATTCTTCCATCGGGAAGATGAAAGGTATCATCAATTCCACTCCATACGGCTCCGCCGAGATTTGCCTTATGCACATATATGGAATCAAAAAAACTTAGCATGGGTGCATTAAACAGATCTCTTATCCCAGGATCTGTCAGCAGTTCCCTTCTGTTGTACGTAGATAAGTGTGCATACTCTCCGAAAAGTGTGGGGCGTGAGGCTGTATCTGTGATGGCGGGTCCGTTGATTCCGGGATAATGATAATTGGCTATATCCGCCTTGCTGCCTGCATTATTGAACCCTCCCCATGTCTGATCATGAAAACCGGTTAGCCTGCTTTTGTCCAATATTTTAACGGTTCTGTTCACTTCCTCCCATAATTTGCTCCATCGGGATTCATTGCCTAATGACCAGAGAATAACAGAAGGATGCTTTTTATTCGTCATGACATTTTCTCTGTTAGCCTGTATCATCAGCGGTAAAAACTTAGGATCCTGGTAATCCCAATGTTGCCAGATCGGAGAGGCATGGTGCTGAATCCAGTTTAAAGCGGATTCACTTTCCACGTACAGGCCTAATTCGTCAGCTGCCTGCAGAAACTCTTCAGAAGGTGGATAATGTGAGGTGCGTATATAGTTGAGGTTCGCTGCTAGAAACAGCGCTGCATCTTTGCGGTCGAGCTCCGGATCAGATGCTCTGCCGAGTAAGGGATGGATGGAATGGCGGTTTACTCCTTTTAGTTTAATGGGTTTGCCATTGATCAGCAATTGATTCCCCGCTACTTTTATTTCTCTGAAACCTACTTTCTGAACATTGCGCTGGATCATATGACGATCGTTCATCAGTTCTGTAGTCAACTCGTACAGATAGGGCGTTTCTGCAGTCCAGTGATTGGGTTTGTCTACAGCTATGCGTATATCAAGCTGTTTTGATTCCAGGGCTTTAAGAGATTTTTCTGAAATATTCTTTTCGAACACAACTTTCCCGTCTTTGTCTTTCAGTGTGTACCTTAATCCTGCGTATTGTGCAGATCGGGTATGATTAACAATCTGGGTACTCAGGTCCAGTTTAGCGTGTTTGTATTGATTGTCGAAAGTACTGTTTACATTGAGATCGGCAATATAAACTTGCGGAAGGGCAAATAAGGTCACTTTGCGCAATATACCGCCGACCGTATGGGCAGCATACTGAGATACACAGCCTAATATGTCACTGATCGTATTCGCCCGTACTTCCACTGTAAGTATATTCTTGCCGGGTCTTATAGCTGAAGTCAGATCCATATGGAAGGCTACAAATCCTCCCTCGTGCTCTCCTATCATGATACCATTTACCTTGACTATAGCATGCGAACTCACGGCATCAAAGCGGACTACCACACGTTTATCCACCCATGAGGCAGGAAGTGTGAATTCTTTGTCATAGATGGCCTTTTCTCCGGGTGCTACATGATATCCCTGCATTTCCCATTCGCCGGGAACATTGATCGCTGCTGTTGCCGATTGGTCTGTACGGAAATTCCATATACCGTTCAGTGATAGACTGGCCTCGTCTGTACCTTGCACTGAAACCGGTACAGGAGGTAAATATGTTAAAGGAAGATGCCGTTGTGCCTGTGCTGACGAAAGGAAAGCACATAGCACTATCCAGATGGCTATTTTTTTTATTTTCATAGGTTTACATAATTCCGTATTTCTCAAAAGCCTCTTTTGCAGTCATTCCTTCTGTTATTTTCTGAAGGACAATCTTTTCACTTCTGGCTTTTTCAAATGCCCGGGTTAATATTTCCTTTTCCTTTGCTTTTGGCACTACGCAGACACCGTCTATATCTCCAAATAAAAGATCTCCGTCTTCAATCCGGACCTTATCTATGCAGATCGGTACTCTCCAGTCTATTACTTTTCCACGGGGCGCCTGATCCTGTGCATAGGCGCCCAAGGAGAAACAAGGAAAATTTAATGCTAATATACCATTTGTATCTCTGGAATACCCATTTAGAATTGCTCCGGCGGCATTTAATTGTATAGCACGGGCACTCATAATCTCGCCCCATACTGCATAATCCGGAGATGCTCCGCTGCAGATATAGATTTCATCTTCCCGCAGATCATCCAGAGCTTCCAGCATATAACCGAATGTGCTGGCTGATACAGGATTTCGGAATCCGGTTTCTCCCTGTGATGATACATCGGCTTCTAATACAGTCATAGCGCGCCCAACAATGATCATGTCGTTACGAAGAGCGCGGATACAGGGAGGTAAGAACTGATGATATAGCCCAATCTGATCCATAACATCGCCTACTACTGCCGTAAAGAGTTCGGTTCGCATCCGCTTAAACAATTCTTTATCTGTTTTCCATGTCAATTCTGAGGGATCATATATCTTCATCGGATTGTTTTTTTGTATTGAATTTACCCTTACAAAACCTGATTGTATACCGTAATTAGCGGTTCAGATTTGTGCTGGATGAGTTCTTTCAAAGGTAGAAGGTGGCTAAATAGTAAACTAAAACCGGATACACATAAAATAAAACTTTTTACTCCTTTATATAGTTTTGTTACATCAAAAAAGATCATTATTGTTTCACTAAGGACGCAATTTCATATATTTGATTATCATTTACAAACGATAATCAATTATGAAAGCGCAATTCATTGAATTGTCACCGCCCAGTGAAAAAACCATTCATATCAAACTTGTAGACCAGAACTTTTTGAGTAATCCCCTACACTTTCATGAGCTATGTGAGTTGGTACTGATCTTAGAAAGTTACGGCAAGCGTATAGTAGGAAATCATGTGGCTTCTTTTGAAGCTGGTGATATGGTATTGATGGGGCCGAATGTCCCCCATATCTGGCGAAATGATGATGTATTTCTCAATCCTTTACATGAAGAACGTGCAAAAGCTATTGTGATTTATTTTCCGGCAGATTTTCTGCTGACACTGACTGACGATCAATCTACCATCTATTCCATGCAGCATTTTATAAAAAAAGCACAGCGCGGATTGCGGTTCTACGGCAAAGTATTAGAAAAAGCCAGTCACCAAATCAAATCTCTTGTACATAAACAGAGTTTTTCGAGAATAACAGGTTTTTTGAATCTGATTGAACTCCTGTATCAAACCCATGAGTGTGAAAATCTGGCCTCTATAGGTTACAAACCTACATTTGGAGAGCAGGACACCAACAGGATCAACAATGTATATATCTATGTGATGCAAAATTTTAGAGAAGAGGTCTCCCTGAGTATGGCTGCTGAAATAGTGAATATGACTCCTAATGCTTTTTGTCGCTTTTTTAAGAGGCATACTCAAAAATCCTTTTCCAAATTTGTCAATGAAATGAGAGTCGGACACGCCTGCAAATTACTGATGAACAGGCAGCTTTCCATTTCTGAAATCTGTTATCAAAGCGGGTATCAAAATCTTACAAATTTCAATAAGTTCTTTAAAATGATTATGCAGAAGAGTCCGAGAGAATACCGGAAAGATATGGATGTTTAATATAAAATGGGCGCTGAATTGTTTCAGCGCCCATTTTTATTTCAGTCAGGAAAACTGTCTATAAAAGCAGTCCGCTCTGATTAATCCTTCAATAAGGAAAGATCAGTCTTTGGTTTCGGAAGATTCATGTTACGTATTGCTGCTTTGCATTCGTCCACCATTGCCTGCGTCATTTCATAGCTATATTTACCATAATCATCCATCTCAAATTTGCCGACATAGAAAAATCCGTATCCGTCAAAGAATTCAGTTAAATCTACTTTACCAATTTCGCAAACCGTTTTTACAAAATTGAGCTGGTATACGGCCGGGTTTTGCCCTCTATCCATGAAATTACTTCTTCTGCTCCTTCTGTTTTTAGAGAGATCAACGGCTGCCTGCTGGCGGAAAGCCTCAAAAAGATCCGGATAAAAATCAGGATTTACACCTTGCCCGGCAAAATATAACTGCAATTGCCAGAAAGGCACAAGCCGGTTAAACACATCTCCGTCCTGAAGGTAACTTTTACCTTTTCCATACAGTTCGTTACGAACCTTTTCATAGTTATTTTGTTCAGAAATACGGCTTTTATTTCCAAATGAAGTAGTCACGTAGAGGGAAAAAATATTGTTACTCACTTCTCCTAGACCACCCCAGCTGAGGTATGGGCGCGTCTGATGCACATGTCCTACTTCATGACTGAATCCCCAGCAAGGATCTCCTTTTATTACGCTTGCAGGATCTACGACCATCGCCATGGCATACCCGGGTTTATCTCCCATATATGCCACTCCGTCTCCGTCACGGAACATATAATAGTTGTAATTGACACGGGAAAGGATCTTGTTTTCAGGCACTCTGTTGTGCTTTATCAATCCTAATATACGGTGCTGACGATAGACCAATGAATCATAATTACTGATCAGTTCCACACCTTTACCATACGCATACTTCTTAATTGCTTCCGTTGGATAAGCTATTTGTATGTGTTCCCCAACAGCATCCACTATAGGATAGACTGCATGATCGACCAGATTGTTCCAGTCCTGATCATTGTGTTTACTGATATCAAAATAGCCATTTACAGCTGCATTCAAAAAGTGAACCTGTATAGGCATTTGTTCTTTTGGCTTATCCGAAAAATAAGTGATGTATGCCAATCCTCCGAAATTTTTAATATCTACAAGGTTCACTCCATTACGCAGGTCAAATTCCTGTTTTTCTATTCCCCATCCTTTTGGATCTTTGGTCGGATCGATCCCCTGCGGAGCATGTCTGTCCCAGTTTGGAACAACTAATTTGATATGATTATCATGGGAAATTCCATCTACAAGGATGGTTTGTTTGCCAATTGGCAAATAAATGCCTGTGATATTCTGATATTTACTGTAGCCATCCCCTATGGACAATTGTTCGCCCAGTTCGGACGGAGATAAAATGGCATGATAGGATGCTAATCTGTAGTTTTTATCGTATTTGCCTGATTGCAGTTGTTCGGCCACCTGACGGATCTGCGGATCTGTGATTTTGGCAATATCGGCACTTTTAATTCCCTTTCTTAACTGAGTCGCCAAAGGGTCTGAAAAGATACTTAGCTCTTTATAGGTTTCTTTAAGTTTTGCAGCGGACTGAGCTTGTAGAGTGCCATAGCTACCCATTATGAGTAGCAACAGAGGTACTATTTTTTTCATAATTTATTGGAATAAGATATGTCCTAAAATAGAGCAATAAAACGTCTTAAGCCCTCAATGAAATGTAATATTCTGGCGATAAATTGCCTGCAAACGGCATAAAGTGCGTTTTCAAACCAACTCAATCGTTTGCTCAAAATAACAAGTTATATGATCTGCTCAGGTTACATCATCCCTAATCTGTATGATCCGCAGTCTTTAGCATTACCTTTTAAGATAAATATCCAGTTGACCGCCTTTGCGGAGATCTTCAAAGCGGAGCACAGGCTTCTTGAGTATTGTTCCGTTAAGGTTCATATTCTTAATATAAATTGCTTCCGGATTTTGTCCGTGAGTTGTAATTGTAAACGGTTTCTGACGTATTGCTTCAGGCAATTGTATCTTTATCTGATCAAACAACGGCGCCCCAATCTGAAATGAGGCATCAGGAGAAGTGAGGCCTTTAACATCAAACAGCCCCATCGCTGATAATACGTACCATGCACCTAATTGCCCCTGATCTTCATCCTGACCATAGCCGTATCCATGTATACCATCTGTTCCGTAAAACTCATTACAAATGGCTCTAACCCATTTTTGGCTCAGATCTGGTCTTCCTGCAAAATGAAATAGCCAGGAGATATGTAAGTTGGGCTGATTGCCGTGGTTATATAATCCTTCTATACCTGCAAAAGCATCGATATGAGTACCTCCTCCGAATATATTCTTGCGGGAGATAGTAAAAATACTGTCCAGTCGTTTATTAAATGTTTCTTTCCCCACAAGGGATACCAGTTCTTCAGGAGTGTGTGGTACATAGAATGTATATTGCCAGGCATTACCTTCCTGAAATCCTCTCCAGGATTCATAAGGATTGAATTTATCTATAAACTGTCCGTTAACGTCTTTAGGCCTTATAAACTTGGTTTTTGGGTCATACAGTTGCTTCCAGCCTTTGGATAATCTGTTCAGTGTCCGGTAATCTTCATTTTTTCCTAAGGACTTGGCAAACTGAGCGACGGCGTAAGCGGAGAAAGCATATTCCAGAGTATGTGAGGCTCCGAAGGGCGAACCTTGCACCATGAGTTCGGGGCTGTCTGATTTGTCTATGAGATATGGTGAATACCCCTGACGGACAAACACGCCTACATCCAATTTACCTGCGCCGGGTATACGTCCTTCGGATACAAGCTCATTTTTATGGGCTGCTTCATATGCCAGTTCTACATCATAATCCCGTATACCGATATTGTAAGCTGCAGCGATGGCTAATCCTGTAAAGTTTGTTCCCACTCCGGATACGTATTTACTGTTTGCGATTCCGTCTCCGAGCCAGCCTGCATCTTTATAGACCAGTAGCTGACTCTGAATCCAGTCGTTGTAATATTCCGGATAAGCAATCGCCCACAATTGTGTCAGATTCCAGAAAGCTCCCCATATCGCATCCGTATTGTAATGATGATGGACAGGATCACCGTTATTACGAAGTGCTATCTGACCGATTCCACCGTCATTGCGGGGATAGGCGCCGTTTATATCACTGGCCAGCCCCCTGCCCAACAAGGCATGGTAGAGGCCGGTATAAAATTTAATACGATCAGATTCTTTACCTCCGCTTACTGTAATACGTGACAATGCTGTATTCCATTTTTCCAAAGCCTGCTCTTTGGCTTGATCAAAATACAGATCCTTAGCCTCTTTTATCAGATTTAATCTGGCATTTTCAATCGATGTATAAGAAAGCCCGGTTTTAATACCGATAGTCTCCCCTTCCCTTGTATGGAACACCAGATAGAGTCCTGCTCCTTTTCCACGTTTTTCTTTTTCTCCTGCATATGTTGTACTGTCTGTAAATGTACCGTAGGCAACAGGCGTCTTATCTATTTCTGCATAGAAATACATAGTCACTGTGGCCGATTCCTGATACTTCTTTACATATACCGGTTTCGTCACTACGTAGCCTGAGATATGGTTGTCTTTATAACTTACCTGAGCGTCCAGTACAGGTCCACTCTCTCCCATTTTGTGACCGATGTCAAAGATAATATTGGCCGAATCTGTTTTCGGAAAAGTATACTGATGGAATCCCACACGTGCTGTGGCCGTTAATTCTGCTTTAATGCCATAATCTTTTAGTCCGACCTGATAATAACCGGCAGTAGCGAATTCATCTTTTTTGTCAAATGCGGATCTGTAACCCGAATGCGGATCTTCCAATACTCCGGGATATGTCTTTACCTTTCCTACAGTCGGTGCAAATACAACCCCTCCTATCTGAAATTCATGAAAATTGGAAAAACCCGCAATAGAATGATGCCTGTCATCGTAGCCCACGGCTTCCCATCCGGAAGCATTACCATAACTGCCATTTGTACTCGGAGCTAATTTGGCCATCCCAAAGGGTAAAGCTGCGGGTGTGTAAAAGAAATAGCGGCTATGTGCTGTACCGATATTTGGATTTACATAACGTACAGGCTTTTCGGCATTTTGTCCGGGTACTTTAATAACAAAGGTGCAGACTGACAATATGGTGAGAAGTATATATTTCATATGTATATAATTTGATTTTCAATGGTCATATGGAATATCCAAAGTATATTCGTTCGTGTTGGTGCAGTCTGTACTACATGGATATTTCATAATTTATAATTTCAGATCTGTATATCCGGTATCATTTATTCTTAGCAAATAAAATCAATAAATGTATATACATATAAGAGCAAATATATTTTATAATTCCGAATAATAAAAATATTATATTTTTATCTTTTTAGCTAACGTTGTTTTAAAACCTAATTAATTTGATCTATCCATACTTTTATTACAAATCATCACTTGCTTATTTTACAATTATGTGTATTATTGCATGTATATACATATAACCCTTTATATAATTATGAATAATATGTTCTATTGGCTTTGCGGCTTGTTATTTTTGACTGGCTGCCATTCCAGCAAACGCTTAGAAAATCAAAAACTGTCGTCAGCTATCCTGACTGATACCTCACTGACACATGTAGACAATTTAGCCCGGTCTGTTATAAAAGAAGGATTTAATGCCGGAAGTGGTTACTCTCAGATATGGGCAAGAGATCTCAATACTTTTATTGAAACAGCTTTGGAAGAACGTTCTAAAGAAGATGTCAGAGGAGCTATATTACTATTCTTTGCTCTTCAGCAACCAAACGATGAGATGGTGGACGGATATGTGCTGAAGAAGGATTTTACATGGAATGATGATACACCTTATTATGCAGCAGCAGCTCCGGATCATGTAGGTTTTAAGAATACAGTGGAAACGGATCAGGAAACTTCTCTGATACAGCTGGTCTGTAAATACATCCGTAAAATAGGTGACTATGCCATTCTGGAGGAAAAAGTGGCAGGAACGACCGTGCTGGCACGTATGAATAAAATGATTGATTACCTGATGCGAGAGCGTTACAATAAACAATACGGACTGTTATATGGAGCTATGACTGCAGACTGGGGGGATGTGCAGCCACATGACGACTTTGGATGCGACTGGAACGAGCTTTCCAATGAAGCTATAGATGTATATGATAACGCTATGCTTATTATAGCTTTAAAAGACTTATGTAGTGTGGCCCCTCATGCTCCGGAGGTACAGCAATGGAAAAAGCTGCAAAAATCTATTCATAATAATATCCGAAAATATCTTTGGGATACAAAAAATCAAAAATTTATCCCTCATATCTATCCCGGAAAATCACCTCTGCCAGATGGATTTGATGAAAACAAGATTCATTATCACGGTGGCACTGCTATAGCTATAGAAGCCGGAGTACTCTCTAAAAAAGAAATAGCTGTTGTCAATAAGCAAATGGTTGAAAATGTACGTTTATCAGGGATGCCGAGTATAGGACTTACATTATATCCGACTTATCCTGAAGGATTTTTCAGAGGAGGTATGTCTACAGCCTTTGTATATCAGAATGGTGGTGACTGGACATGGTTTGGAGGAAGAATGATCCAGCAACTCATCGCAAACGGATTTGCGCATGAAGCATACACAGAAGTTCGCCCAATGCTTGAACGTGTTATCCGCACTCAGGGATTTTACGAATGGTACGGAAAGGGAAATATTCCAAGCGGATCCGGAAAATTTAAAGGTTCGGCGGGCGTGTTGAGTAAAGCGATAAGCCAGTTTAAAACCTGGGCTGAAGCACAACAGAAATAATCAGCGTATAGTTAGGTGTGAAATCATCTTATTTGTAATGAACAGGATGATTTTTAATTTAATATTCTCCTGAGAACAATTATTTCAGGAAGATGGTTATCTTTGTTTTAGCCCTGATTTCCACCTATATGTCCGGAAATAGGACAAATTATTATTAAATATGAATATAGATTTTATAACGATCAACGAAATCCGAATAGCAGAACTGCAATCTGATACTATAGAAATAAATAATGCGCAGGATGCTTTAGAACTTATTATGAATTGTAAGTATCAGGATGCGGACAGCGTTATAATAACTGCCGCACATGTACATCCGGATTTTTTTGATCTGAAAACGGGCATTGCCGGCGATATTCTTCAGAAATTCTCTACTTATAGTGGTCGTATGGCGATAGTAGGTGATTTTTCGATTTATTCAAGCAATAGTCTGCGGGATTTTATATATGAAAGCAATAAAACAGGTCGCATCAACTTTGTAAAAACAAAAGAAGAAGCGATATCTGCATTGAGCAGATCATAAGGCCGCAATCATCTGCACAGGTCTCAGAATCCTATGTTCATATGCCGGAGGGACAGCAGGCCACCGAGGCCTATTGATACATAGGGATATCCTTTTTCCAGAGGCATCAAAAAGTCATATCCTGCTTTGAAATTAAAGATACCATTCAGTTCAAAGTATAAATGAGGAGACAGTCTGACCTGATTTTGGAAGTTCTTATTCAGATCGAAAAGATATCCGGCGCTCAGTTGCAGGGACAGGATATTGCTTTTACGTTTGTCATCTATAATATAATATCCTCCTGTCAGCTGAGGAGTTATGCCTGAAGGGGCCAACACGTTTTTAGTGGTGTAATCCAGACCTGCCATATACTCGTAAGGCTTATTTTTATCCATCAGAAATGGAATATTGATTGTAGTCTGGAACATACTTCTCTCTTCATACTTATATCCGATATTGATAATCTGAGCACCGGCACCAGGGATACATGAGAACAGAGACAGGAATATTACAATATATAATCTGGACATAAAGTCGATTTTTAATGCATTAATATCTACGAAATTAAAGTATAATTTAATAGAATTATATCGCTGAAATCAGTGAAAACATTGTGCAAAGACAGACTCATTTATGTGAGTTGAGAGGTCCTCCCAAATACCTTTCGAAGAATTCTTTTTTATAAACCTCTCCCAGCGGAATTTCATTCTCATCCATATAAATGGTATGGTTATCAAAAGAATCTATAAAGTCTACATTGACTACATAAGATTTACTGACACGCTGAAAGCTCCTGGCCGGCAATTTCTGATGCATAATTTTCAGATTCATAGCTGTAATCAGTTTCTGGCTTTTAGTGTAAATAACCACATAATCCTTCAGTCCTTCTACAAACCGGATATCCTGAAAATAGATCTTGTAAAAACGTCTCTCGGATTTTATAAACAGAAAATCTTCTGTATTAGCTTCTACAGTATTTTTCACGGTTGCATCGGAAAGAAGATTTTTATAGCTGATAAACTTATGAATTGCCTTTTCCAGGCGTTTTTTTTCTATAGGCTTCAACAGATAATCCAATGCATCCAGTTCATAACTTTTCAGAGCGTACTGGGGATAAGCTGTCGTAAAGATAATAAGACACTGCCCCGAGATTTGTTTAGCAAAATCAATACCTGTAACGAACGGCATCTGAATATCCAGAAAAATAAGATCTGTATCGTGATCTTTTAAAAAAGAAAGTGCCTGACTGGCATTCGAAAATTTCCCTGAAATCACTATATCAGAAACCTCTGAAATCAGTGACTGCATTTCTTCTCTCGCAAGAGGTTCGTCATCTACTATAATGCAGTTCATACAGGTATACTTAAGTTAACAATGTATTCATGATCAGAAGAGTTGATATCCAGGTTGTACTGTTTATCGTACAACAGCAGTAAGCGTCTTTTGATGTTATTTAGTCCTAATCCGCTGTTCTTTTTGTCGGGGTTATGGTAATCTGCTGTTTTAGAATTTTTGCAGATAAACTGCAGTCTGCTGTTCTCTAATGTTATCTGTATCCGGATATATGCATCCGTATCTTCTACACTTACGTTATGCTTAACCGCATTCTCTACAAAGGTAGTGAAGAGATTGGGCGGTATAAAAATACTATTGAGTATCTTAGGATCTACATCATTCTGTATCGTAATGGAAAGGCTGTCCCTTCTGATCTTTTCCAGATTTACAAAGTTGGAAAGAAAGTTGATTTCGGAGACTAAAAGTGTTTTATCCTCATTATTTTCATACAACTGGTACCTTAGAAATTCAGACAATTTCATAATGACCACGGACGCGGCTTCCGGATTGCTACGTGTTAATGCTTTTATATTATTGAGAATATTAAACAGGAAATGTGGATTTATCTGGTTTTTCAGTTCGTTCAGCTCCATACTTAAAGTCAGGTTGCTCAGTGCTGCTATTCTTTCGTTATCTTTTACCCACCGCTGCATCAGTTTGATCAGCGTACTTATGAGAATAATGATAATAGATATGACTGCCCCATTGTAAAAGCGATGTATCTCGAACGTATCTTTAATATTTACATGCGGTTTTATATAATTAGTGAAGGTAAAAACCAAAGAAGTAAGACCTGTGACTACGAGTATAATCAGGCATAAAAAATATAATGGATACTCAGCTTTTAAAAAAAATGTGGGCACTAATATGTATATATTAATATAAAACATGATCGTGAATGTAATAAACACGGCTATCAATCCCGGATAATTAATATCATTATTTACAGCATCTATAAACGTGGAATAATAAAGGTGTAAAAAAAGAGTAATCAGAAGGGTAATATGGCGCCAGACCCTGTACCGTTTATCAACGATAAAATTAATAATCTGATTGTCTGTCATCTTTTGTGAACGGTACCTCATATGAGCTGTGTTGATTAAAATCAACTGAACAAAAATATAAACATATACCTGACAAGCTATATAAATTATACAAATACCTGAGTTTATTATACAAAACCGCACCTGAACGTCCATTTGGTATAAAAAAGAATCCGTTTCGTATAAAAACAGATTATCGCTTTGCTATATCTGCTTTTTTTGTGGACAGAATCAATCTTCATATTACTAAAACATGAACATCACTATTCGAATAGCATTGTCTTTATGTTCTATCATACCAATGAATACCGTGTTGGCTCAATCCGCAGACAGTGTTGCCAGAGAGGCACAAATCACAAAACTGACGCTTGCCTATGCTGCATTGAAATTCAAAGAGCTCAGGCCTTTTAATGCAGAGTATTCCTATCTGACTCCTTATAATTACTCAGCTCAGATCGCTGCTGAAAATCTTCCGGATAGAAAAATGACCAATTTTTCACAGGCAATGGTGGGCGTCAATCTAAATCTGATCAAAAAACAGAAGTGGGCATTAGGTACAACGCTCGGATACCGATACATCATGACGGAATCTGAACCCACCTATACCTCCGGGGCAGACAAATCTACACAAAGAAATGATTATCAGGCTCATTATACATCTGTAAATCTGGCATACTTTACGAGATTTTTCAACAAAATGACCATCTTTTCCTCCAGTGTAGCTGTTGATGGTAGTGAAAAAGACTTTGAAAGGGTCAGAGGTTTAATAACAGGAACAATGATATTAAAGGCAAACCGGCAAACAAGAATGGCTATCGGACTTCTTTGGAATATAGACCCCAGTGCTCTAATCCCTATTATTCCAACATTTTTGTATGAACATGAATTTGATAACGGATTCATTGCAGATATAAATCTGCCAAGAAATCTAATGCTCCGAAAACATGTTTTCCGTAAGGGAAGGGTTTCTATGGGCGCAGAATTGGATGGTAACTCTTTTTATCTCTATAACATAGATGGCACATCTCAAAAATACCAGTATAGCCAGATGGATATTAATTCCGGATTCGTCTATGAGCATCTACTTGGCAATTATTTTATTATAGCAGCGAAAACAGGCGTAAGAATAGTTCCAACAGCGCGTGTTTTTGAAAAGGAAAAATCATTTGAAGACTACATTTATAAAATAAAACCCGATCCTGCATTCTATTTTAATATAGGGTTGTCGTTTAATCCCTTTTCAAAAATCAAACGAAAATAGTAATTCTCTGTAATTTTAAAAAAACTGATATGATGATAAAAGTATATAAAACTGACGTTGAAAATTCTGACATGGCTTATTTTATTACCGAGCAACTTCTCAAAAGGTATCCCGGATTTGCTATTAACTTTGATCTCATGGACTGTGATAATGTCCTGCGCGTAGAAGGTCAGTCTTTTCAGAGAGATGATATCATTCTTTTCTTAAACAAAATTGGTTACAACTGTGAGGAAATGTGCTATTAAAAGCATATTTCATTCTCTGCCGGTATAGAAGGCTAAATCAAAGCTTTAGCTTTTTAACTTCAGGCATTTTAAATGACTCTCTGTTCAGAAAGACACTTAGTGTAAAGATAGCATCTTTCTGGCCACTGTTTTCAATACGAATATCATTCAGTGCCGCTTTCACCTCCGCAGTATCATGACTTGCAATTTGTCGTATAAATGTACCATCTGCATTTTTAACAATCAGATCATTATCTTCATATGAATTGTTGATAATCCGGAATCTGTATATCTTAGACTTTGAGGACTTCAGGACGGCTACTTCTCCGGATTTGACAGTCCAACTCTTTAATACTGATCCTTCAACAAATTTATACGTGCTGCAGGAAACCAGTGCCATAAAGCAAACGATTATTATACCGTTTATTATTCTATTCATCTCTAATCGGGTTATATCATAAAAATAGAAGATTAGCACAACTTTTTACAATATATACAATAATATTTTTCTTCACACCTTACGTTTATCAACTCGTTGCCTGCAAATATTAATCAGCATATCGCAATTATCATAAACAGTGATATCTTTAAAACTAAGTAACTGATGAACTGTTAATATTGAAAATTCGGAAATGATAAAATTAGTTGTTTTTACGCTGTCTTCTGCACTTGCTTTTGCATGCAGTTGTATGAATTTGCAAAAGTCCGGGACTTCTACCCTTTCCTCTCCAACGGGAGATACGGTAATCAATTTTTTAGATACCGCTTATCGTGATGTCATCATGATAGAAGATCATCATGTCGCGCATGAGGGAAATAATTATCTGATCGATATTCCACTGAAAGAGCATCAGGACACATTACATGTATTCTTCTTATCTGCCAGAGTGCCTGTAGATCTCTTTAAAAATTCGGCATCTTTTTTTCCTGATGTAAAGGAGTTTATTTTAATTGTTCCGGACTGGGAATTTTACCAGCGTGTCGCAGAGGATGCAACCAAAAACGGAATCGTTCTGGAACCGGCTACGACCAATGTGTATTACCATATCAAAAGAGTCGAAGACCAGATACTTGTAGATAGTATGCGTATATCCGGAAATGACCATCCTCAGCTTGATTTTACGAACCCTAAAGTACCTAAGGATCACTTTGTATCTTATCGCTCTGAACAGTACGGATCTGTCTGTTGTCCGAAAGATCCGCGTTGGGAAATTATAGAAGAAGACGGACCATTTATCAAAGATTTTGAGAACAGAAATAATGTACGTATCAAAGGTATATATCGCCAGAATAATGGAAAAGAAGGTGAGCATATCACCTACTATACTTTACCTGGTCTTTCACCTGAGCAAAGGCTAAAGTTTATTGTTGAAAAGAGATCGCAGTGGATTGTCAACAAGACAACTAAAACAACAGATTTTGCTCCTCAGGTATTTACCCCACAAGTGGTACCTTTTGTTAAAACAGGATTTAATAAAACGACACCTGTGACATTTTAATGCTATAATATTAATTTACTGTCCGGAAGATTTGTACCAGCTTCCGGACAGTAAAAACAGAAAAGAAAATTCGTTTTTATTGCGGTTTAGAACTTCATCTTCTGTATTCGGACGGCATTCAGAATAGCAATCAGAGAGACTCCTACATCTGCAAAAACTGCTTCCCACATGGTAGCCAGTCCTCCGGCTCCGAGAATCAATACGATTCCTTTCACTACAAATGCAAGCGTAATATTTTGCCAAACTACGCGTTTGGTTTGCTTCCCGATCCGGATAGCCATCGGAATTTTAGATGGTTGATCATCCTGGATCACCACATCTGCGGTCTCAATAGTAGCATCACTACCTAATCCGCCCATCGCTATACCGACGTCACTTAAGGCTACCACGGGAGCGTCATTCACACCATCTCCCACAAAAGCTACCCGTACATTTCCGGCCTTTATTTCCTTAAGTCTGCTTACTTTGTCTTCAGGTAATAAGTCTCCAAAAGCATTGTCGATCCCTAACTGTCCCGCTACATACTGTACCACAGAGCTCTTATCTCCACTGAGCATGGTTGCTTTTACATTAAAACTATGCAAGAGTCTGATCGTTTCTGCTGCATCCTCTTTAATACTGTCGGCAATGGTCATATATCCAACAAACTGACCATCATACGCAACCGCTATCAGTGTGTATACTATGGATGAGGGATCAACATCATAAGCGATATTAAACTTATCCATCAGCTTGAAATTGCCCACCAACAGCTCTTTCCCGTTGATCTGGGCTTTCAACCCATGTCCCGCTATTTCTTCTGTATTCTCCAAAATAAGCTTGCTGTCAATTTCTCCTACATATTGGTGTATGGCAGTAGCTACAGGGTGTGTGCTGTGGCTTTCCAGCGCATTTACCATTCCTAATATTTCGGTCTGGTTATATTCAGGCTTAAAGTTTACTTCCTGAACCTGAAAAACGCCCTCTGTCATTGTTCCGGTTTTATCCATTACCACATGTTGTATTTCTGCAAGGGCATCCAGAAAATTACTTCCCTTAAACAAGATACCATTTTTGCTGGCCGCGCCTATGCCTCCGAAGTAACCGAGCGGAATAGAAATAACCAATGCACACGGACAGGAAATAACCAGAAAAACCAATGCTCTGTACAGCCAGTCATTAAACTGATAGTTCTGCACAAAAAAGTACGGAACCAGACAGATGGCAATAGCTAATACAACAACTATAGGTGTATATATTTTTGCAAATTTGCGAATAAACAGTTCAGTCGGAGCCTTTTGTGCAGTTGCATTTTGTACCAATTCCAGTATTTTACTCAGCTTGCTGTCTGTATAAGCTGTAGTCACCTTTACCAGACTGACAGTATTCAGATTAATCATCCCGGCCAGTACAGTCTCTCCTTTAGTTTTTGTATCCGGCTTACTTTCACCAGTCAGGGCTGCCGTATTGAAGGAAGCTGCGTCAGATAAGAGCTCCCCATCTAATGCCAGTTTCTCTCCGGGTTTGAGTTGTATCACATCATTTATCTGAGCACCTTCTGCTTTGATTGTTTTTGCCTGATTATCAACCAGAATAGTGACTTCATCAGGACGCTGATCCAGCAATGCTTTGATATTACCTTTGGCTCTTGAGACCGCTAATGTCTGAAAAACTTCGCCTACAGCATAAAATAACATCACAGCTACTCCTTCAGGATATTCGGCAATAACAAATGCTCCAACAGTGGCTATGGTCATTAAAAAGAATTCTGAAAATACATCTCCTTTGCTGACACTTACTATAGCATCCCTGATAACAGGAAGTCCTACAGGTATATAAGCAATTACATACCATAGTGTCCTCAGCCATCCAGTAAACCAGCTCTGAGGCAGCCAGTTATCAAAGGTAATAGCCACCATCAGCAGCACAAAAGAAATAATTGCCGGCAGAAAGAGTCTGAAGACACTTCCTTCTACATTAGAATGGTCATGACCGTCATCATCACTATGTCCGCCATGATCATGATTATGGTCACTCTTTTTCCCTGTGCCGTCTATAAGATCCTTCGCTCCTGCTTTTTCATATATTTTCTCGGTGTATGTGCAACAATTCTCATTATTTTCCGGTTTATTTTTGTTGTTTGTTGTCATGATCTGATAGTTTTTTATTTTAATACTTAATCATTTATTCACTGGTACAAATCTAACCAGCTTTTATCTGCAATACTATTGCATACTTTTAGGCAAGCAATTTTCACATATGCCTTTGGCAAACAATCTTACTTCGTCTATTTGTACTGCAGCATCTGATGGTTGCTTAAAACTAATGTCCGTTCTGCAAGTTGTCTGCTTACATATCTTGCAATATAAATGCAGATGCCAGTCTCTGTGTGTCTGTTCACTGCAGTCGTCACTGCACAATCTGTATTTACTGGTGTTATTCTCTTGTATACTATGTACAATTCCTTTCTCTTCGAACGTCTTTAGTGTGCGATACAGCGTGATGCGATCTGCAGGATAAAAATAATTTTCAATTTCGGAAAGTGACAAAGCAACCTGCTGGGAAGCTAAGAAATCATACACCAATATGCGCATACTCGTTGGCTTTGTATTCTTATCCCTAAGTTTGTTTTCTATTTCGTTTTTCATAGTCATGCTTATTTTATCAGTTTTCATTTGAAAGACTCACTTTTAGCCACTTTAATATCAGATAGCTAACCATTGCAATCAGAAAACCTGTTATAAAAACCATATTGTAGTGTGTATGTTTGCGAATATATTCCTCAATAACATTAAAGAAACTAAATAACAGAAACAAAGCAAAAAAGCCATTCTTTTCTTTGAGCAGAACTTTAATGATATTGAATTTTATGTCGGGTTTGCTGAATTTATTAAAATTAGGAATGAACACAGGGACTCTTTTGGCCCATTCCCTGTATTGATCTCCGAATTTACGTTCGAGGAATTGTTCTTCGGCAAAAATGATCCGCTCATAGTACATCCAGTAAAGCAGGATAAAACTGATGACAAACCATACGTTCTCCGTGAGCAATGCAAGGCCAAGCCACATAAAGAAATTACCCAGATAAAGGGGATTTCTGACGACACTGTATATGCCGGTAGTATTTAGTGTATCGGCGACCTGCCCCTGAGCAGTATTACGTCCTGAGGTATTTTTAGGTGAATATCCTACTGTATAGGCTCTGATCAATAAGCCCGCAAGACTAATGAGTAAACAGAATGATTCAAAAACATAATCACATGCTGATAATGGACTTTGCTTTAATTTCATCTCTATAAAAATGATCAGTGCAAGCATCAGAATGCCAACTGGTAAAATACTTCTGTATCGGAACAACCAGTTACCCTGCTGTTCCATTTCTTCTTTTAATGCCATCTAATTTTTTTTATTGATACTGTACAGTGACAGTGTAAATAGATCTTATATGCTATTTAAAACATAGATACGATCGTTCTGCATTCATACAGGAACAATACGTAACAGGTCGCGTATAGCACAAGCTATTCTATTTTTGTTTTTCGGTAATATGTAATTGACTAACTGTGTTTTCAGCCTTTGTTCTGATAAATGCAGACAAAGGAGAATGAGAAAGCAGCTCCTGTATCAGGAACTAAGCTATTGGCTGAGGAGGCTGCCAGATACTTCCGGTATATGTGCAAACAACAGACGAATCTGTTATCACTACACTATCAGATATAAATTGGGAAAAAGGTTCTGAAATCCGCAGTATTTCAAAATGAAATACGGTCAAGGTAACACTGCAACAGCTACATTGACAAAATGGGGAACAGTAATCATCCTGATCCTGATTGTGATCATGAAGTAGCAGATCTTTAATATTTTGCCGGGAAGAAGATAAATCCTCACATTTATTTATGCCGTCACTGCACGGTACTACAGATAGCGCGACAAAATAAAAGGCCCATATGACTACCAGACACTTCATGATCGCGTAAATGTATAAAACTATTTCATACAATACTATTGCAAAGTGCAAATTTGTGAATCCGGTAAGAGCAAAATCCACTGTTATCATATAGTATTACATCATAAGTATATAGTATAGGTGAATTATTTTTGATTTTTTTTCAAAGATTTTGAAATTCTTTTTTAACTTGCATTAAGGCTCTTTAAAGTACATGTAATAATTTAACTTTACAGTGTCAAAGTATATTGAAGTGAATCTGTTTTTCATTTCAATTAAATCACACAACTAAATTAAAACGATCTTCTGTTAAAGGCAAAATGTAATTTTTGTTCAATACCCTGTATGTTCGTGTTTATAACGGTATTTGATATTGTGCAAAATTTTATTTTATGTATTTAAAACTCACAATTGATCAACTATAACCAAATGAAAACTGTTAACCACTATTTCTT
Organism: Sphingobacterium spiritivorum ATCC 33861; assembly: GCF_000143765.1. GTDB lineage: Bacteria > Bacteroidota > Bacteroidia > Sphingobacteriales > Sphingobacteriaceae > Sphingobacterium > Sphingobacterium spiritivorum. The sequence continues at coordinate 1,798,835 of NZ_GL379770.1, forward strand.
TCTTCTTTTTCTTTTACTAGAAAGCAGTCTAGTTCATGCGCAGGCTAATCAAATAAAAAATCCAATTTTACCGGGTTTTAATCCTGATCCCTGTATTGTTCGTGTGGATAAAGATTACTATATCTTTACATCAACCTTTGAATGGTTCCCGGGAATTCCTGTTTATCATTCCAGAGACTTAATTAACTGGGAACAAATCGGTCATGTATTGACACGGGAAAGTCAGCTTAATATGCGGGGAACTGATGATTCCGACGGAATTTTTGCTCCTTCCATCACTTATCATAAAGGAACTTACTATTTATTTTTCACGAATGTTCAGAATGGTATAAACTGGCCATTAAAAGGATATCCCAATTATCTTGTAACAGCGAGGGATCCCAGAGGACCATGGTCTGAGCCTGTACTTATCAATACACTGGGCTTTGACCCTTATTTATTTATAGATGATAATGACCGGGCCTATGTTGTGTATCGCATGTTTGATCACCGTCCTGAAAGCAAGCTGGAATCTCCTGGCATAGGTATGCACGCACTGGATCTGAAAACACTAAAACCTTTGGGAAAACCTGAGCTCATTTATTCAGGATGGGACGAAAAAAATCCAAATACTGAAGGTCCAAAAATGCTCAAAAAAGATGGATATTATTACCTGTTTACCGCTGAAGGGGGAACCGGTTATAATCACAATGAATCCGTCGCCAGATCCAAAAATATCAGCGGGCCTTATGAACGTGCTCCGAAAATCTTTTATACTACGAAAGATAACCCGTCTTCAGAAGTACAAAAATCCGGACACGGGACAGTTTTCTCTACTCCTGACGGCGAATGGTATACAACACACCTCGGTTCCCGGCCACTCACTACAAAAGGAAATTGTCCGCTGGGTCGTGAATCTTTTATTCAAAAGGTTCGCTGGAATGCTGATGGATGGCCGGAACTTGATAATAAAACCGGAATGCCGGAGATGTATGTTCCGGCACCAGCCGGAGTAAAAAGCAGCTCTAATTCAGGTATGAATACCTCGTTTGTGGATCAGTTTGATACCGATAAACTCAATATGCGCTTCCAGGCTCTCCGGGAGTCCTGGAATCCTTCTTGGCTGTCTTTGAATAAGCGTAAAGGTCAGCTTGCGCTAAAAGGCAGAAGAGCACTGGGATCCAGATATGATGAAAGTCTTGCTGCTGTACGCATTACATCATTGCAGCAGACTATTGAGACAGCTGTTGAATTTGAGCCTTCCGATTTCCGTCATGTTGCAGGATTAGTCTGTTATTACAATACACAACATTTTTATTCGCTGGGTTTAACTTCAGGGGATGACGGAAAACGCCAATTGGTATTGGCAGGTGCTGATGGCGGATATCAGCAGCTCGATCTAAAAACAATGACAGGTAATGTCAAAAAAGTATTTATGCGTGCATCTGTAAATGCTGAAAAACTACAATTTTATTATTCCACGGATGGAAGTCAATGGAATACAATAGGTAACACTCTTGACTTTGGTAAATTATCTGATGATTACGCGCGAGGATTTACAGGTGCCATGGCAGGCTTATTTGCGCAGGATATTATGTATGAAAATACATGGGCTTATTTTGATTATCTGAAAGTAAAATAGACCGACCATTATATAATTTCACTATATATGCTACATAACAACAACGGCTGATAGTTATATCAGCCGTTGTTGTATATTGTTGTTATGTCTGATATCCTTATTTAAAATATGCTTTTTTTATTTTGATTTTACTATATTGTAGACTGTGATTTTTAATCGTTACAGAACAATGCCCCTTTCCAGGTCTACTCTAGTTGCCATTATGGTATTCCTCTTAGCATTACCGGCTATTTGTCACGCACAGAATCTGAATGCTTCAAAAATTCATAATTCCAATTTTTGCGATACAATACCTTTTGAATATGTAAAGAACAAAATAATTGTTAAACTGACTATTGAAAATAAGGAAAGAAGATTTATACTGGACACCGGTGCGCCTTTTCTGATATCAGAGCAATTACGTGCAGAACTGAACCTTAAATCCAAACATAAAATACAGACAACTGATGTAACCGGCAGATCAAACGATATCCCCGTTGTAAAAATGCCTGAAATTCAATTCGGAAATATCTCTTTTTCAAATGCACAGGCACTGGTATATGACTTGTCAGCCAGTGGTCTTTTGCAGTGCTTTGCAGTGGATGGACTTTTAGGAAGTACAATCCTTAAGCATTGTATTGTACAAATTGATCTTGAAAAAAATGGATAATCCTGACCGATAGAATTGAAAATTTTCGCGTACTTCCTGACGAAAGAATGGCGTTGGCTTTTGACAAAAACAGCAGGCCTTTTTTAGACATAAAAATTGCTGAAAGTACCCCATTCAGGGTTTTATTTGATAGTGGTTCGGACAAACTTTTAGCTTTATCCTATCTTACCTACAGCGAACTGAATAAAAAGCGAGAAGCGAAAGCGCTTTACAAAGGCAAAGGCTCTGTGTCATCGGGACTCTTTGGTGCAGGAAAAGAGGGAGAGGAATTGAGAATTCTGCTTAATCAGCTTGAAATTGGCCCGGGAATTCTGGATAGTATCGTAACGAATGTATCGGAAAACAAAAATAAGAATGCGATAGGCATGCCTGTAGGTAAGTTTGGAATAATCACGCTCGATTATTTGCACAAACACTTTTACTTTCATCCTTATCAGTCCAGACAGGTCGTTACAAACGGCAATTTTTACGGCTTCGATTCCCAGCTTGTCAACGATGACTATATCGCCTCTGTGGTATACGAAGGTTCGAACGCAGAAAAAGCAGGCTTGAAACGCGGAGATATTATTCTGCAGATCAATGAATATAAAGTGGATGAATTTAAGGATATATGTCAACTTTTCTTTGGAAATTACTTCACAGGTGAAAGCCTGAATCTCACCGTAAAAGATAAAGATAACAACATAAAAACAGTAAAAATAGCGAAAGAATAAACAGGAGAAAAGAACTGATTTAATTTTAAAAAAACGAGTAGTTCCCTTTTTAGTGACTACTCGCTTATAGAAACACCTTGTCTGTACCCGGATTTTACTCCGTACTTTCTATTACAGGTGCCACCTGTTCCAGTATATCGAATGTAACTTCAGCCATTCTGTTTCCATGATGATCCAACAGAGGATTTACTTCCACGACTTCCATACAAACTACTTTTTCCGAACGTATCAGTTCCTGCAATAGTAAGGTAACTTCAAAAGGAAAGAACCCTTCAGGGACAGGTGTACCTGTTCCTTCAGAAATCTTTTCACTGTCCATACTATCCACATCAAAGGAAACATACAAAATATCGCAGTTTTTCAATTGGTCAAAGACTTCTTTAACACACTGTTCCACTTTCTTCGTGCGCACCTCTCCCACCTGATAGTTTTTGATGCCCAGTCTTTCGATCAGCATATCTTCGGGTTCCTCCGTATCACGTACGCCAAAATATACCAGATCCTCAGCCATCAATTTAGGCTCAGCTGTACCTACATGCTTTAGTTTTTCCCAATATGTCTGTGTATGGCTGTCTACCTCATTAATCCGGGACAGTAAATTATCTTTCTGCAATACTGCAGCTATCGGCATTCCGTGCAGATTTCCGGAAGGCGTCGTATAGGGTGAGTGTATATCCGCATGCGCATCGATCCAGATCACACCCAGCCTTTTGTCCGGAAGAGCCGCTTTTATACCGCTGATCGTACCGATAGCTGAAGAATGATCACCGGAGAATACCAAAGGAAAATTTTCCTTCAGAATGCTGTCTTCAACAATTGACGCTACCTGCTTACATTGCTGGTAAACCTGTTTTATATGTTTACCGAATGGATTAAAATCGTTTTCATAAACGGAATCATTACGTGTCTGTACATCTACAAACGGATACTTCTTAAAGAAAAGGCTCCCCTTATTAATAGCAGCGATCTCTATAGCATCTATCCCTAGATCTGAGCCTCTTGTTCCTGCACCTATATCAGATCTGTTCTTAATCAGTTCTATCGATCTTCTCATACAAACGCATTTAAGGATTTTTCGATTATATGGAGACAGTCATTTATCTGTTGCTCATTGATTACTAAAGGGGGTGCCAGGCGAATTTTATTGCCATGTGTGGGTTTGGCCAAAAGACCGTTTTTTTTGAATTCAAGACATAGATTCCAGGCTAATTCATCCTCTTCAGAGCAATTCATTTCTATAGCTGTGAGTAAGCCCTTACCTCTTACTTCTCTAATCAAAGTCATCCTGGCTGCAATATCTCGTAGTCCGGAACGTAATATTTCACCCATTTTTCTACTGTTTTCAGTCAGTTTTTCATCCAGTATGACTTGCAGCGCTTCTATGGAAACAGCACAAGCCAGCGGATTGCCTCCATAGGTGGATCCATGTTCACCGGGCTTGATGGTAAGCATAATATCATCATCAGCCAGTACTGCAGATACAGGTAATACACCTCCGGACAGAGCCTTGCCTAAAATCAGAATATCAGGTTTACTGTTGTGTGCAGAGGCGAAGACATCGTAGGAGGCCAGCAAATTGCCGGTACGCCCTATGCCTGTTTGTATCTCATCCGCTATAAACAATACATTATATGCAGTACATAGCCGTCTGATCTCAGACAGATAGGTCTCGTCAGGAATAATAATTCCGGCTTCTCCCTGAATAGGTTCTACAATAAAGCCTGCAATATTTTTATTTTCTTTCAAAAGGTTTTCAAAAGCCTGTATATCATTATAAGGTACCTGCATGATTCCTTCTACAAAAGGACCAAATTCACGTGTACTCACTTCATCATTAGATGCAGAGATGACAGAAATAGTCCTTCCGTGAAAATTATCTTTGGCGAATACAATTTTAGCCTGGTTATCGGGGATTCCCTTTACCTGATATCCCCACTTACGACAGAGTTTCATAGCTGTTTCTACAGCCTCTACTCCGGAATTCATAATCAGCGCCTTATTATACCCAAATAGCTTGCAGATATACTCTTCAAATTCTCCAAGTTTATTATTAAAAAATGCCCGGGAAGTAAGCGTTAGTTTCCTGGCCTGTTCTGTCAATGCATGGATAATGCGCGGATGGCAGTGGCCTTGATTAACAGCAGAATAGGCCGATAGAAAATCAACATATTTTTTACCTTCCACATCCCATACAAATACGCCTTCTCCTCTTTCCAATACAACCGGAAGCGGATGATAATTATGGGCACCATATTGATTCTCTTTAGCTATAAAAGCATCACTTTTAGTTTTATCGGTTTGAATATTCATATCCTCAATATTATTATTCATATTTTCAAACTTATAAAATATAACATGTAAAAAGCAAATAAATATTGAATTTGACTTTTAAAACAACAAATTATATTAAATTTGAATATACAACTCAACAAAAACCATGTATACATTAGATGATTTTGATATCCGGATACTGAAAACGCTGGACACAGACGGCCGAATGGCTTATTCGGCTATTGCCACTGAAATGGGAGTTTCCAATACGATGGTTCATCAGCGTATAAGCCGCTTATCCGATCAGGGAATACTGGAAGGAACTAAGCCGGTCTTGAATGAAAAAAAACTCGGTTATGACTGGGGAGCTTTCACAGGTATCAGTCTTGAAAAGGATTATGATTCAAAGCGGGTAATCGAAGAATTACAGAAAATACCGGAAGTCACCGAATGTTATTACATTACAGGAAACTATACATTATACATTAAGATCGTTGCCAAAAATCATGAACATATGCGGCAATTATTGTATGAAAAAATTGATAATATTCCGGGAATTGCAAAGACAGATTCTATTATTGAACTGGGCTGTGCATTCAAACGCAATATTATTTTGTAGACAGGCTGGTTAGTTTTTCCCCAGCCATTCACCAATCAGTTTCCGGTAGGTCTCACCGATCGGGAGATATTCACCATTGGTCATGACGATCTGACTCCCCTCTATTACCTTGATTCTTTTTAAAGGGACAATATAGGATCGGTGTATGCGTACAAACTGATGCTGTGGCAATCTGTCCAGAATATCTTTCATATTCTCTAATACGACCATGCGTTCAGAAACCGTATGAATACGGATATAATCTTTCAACCCTTCTATATATAGGATATCCTCCGGTTGAATTTTATAATGCTTGCGGTCTGCTTTTACAAAGAGCGAATTATCCGATTCACTGCTCTGGAAGGTATCCTGCCAACGGTTGAATTTTTCTACACTCTGATAAAAACGATTGAATGTGATTGGCTTCAATAAGAAATCAATGACATTAAACTGAAAGGCATCCAGTGCATATTCGGAGTAAGCGGAAGTAATAATAAAATTATGCTTCTGATTAAACATCTGCATTAACTCAATTCCTGTGAGCTGAGGCATCTGAATATCTATAAATATAAGATCTACGGACTCAGAATTCAATATTTCAATTACCTCAAAGGCATCGCTTCCTGCATATATAACGTTCAATTGTGACACCTTAGAGGCATAATCTGCCAGGAGATTTACGGCAAAAGGTTCATCATCTAAAATAAGGCAGTTTATTTTTCTTTTCATCCTAAAATTATTTGCAGTTCAGCTGTAAACACGTTATTCTCACTTTGCAGGTTTAAATTATGGGTGTCCGGATAATATATCTCCAGACGTTTCTTTAAATTATCCAGTCCAATGCCTCCTAATTTATCCTTTTTATGATTTCCGATTCCGTTTTCTATTCTAAAGGTTAGATTTTTTGCATCTGCATTCAGCTTTATTATAATGGGAGCTGTATTGGAAGCAATCCCATGTTTCAAAGCATTTTCAACTAAAGGAGACAGTAGATAAGGTGGTATTTCGATATGGTCATTTACAACCTGAACAGTTAATTGAACAAAGGCATTTTCCTGATGGCGCAGTTGCTCCAATTCCAGATATGCCCTGATATATCCGATTTCATCTGCCAGCTTTATCTTTTCCTTCTGAGATTCATAAGTTGTAAAGCGCATAATCTGACTCAATTTCTCAATTGCAGGTAATGATTTATCGGATTGAAAGTATACCATCGAATAAATATTATTAAGGGTATTGAAGATAAAATGAGGATTGATCTGTGCTTTCAGAAATTTAATTTCTGTGTTTTTGTTTTCCTCAATAATAATCTTATTGTACTCCAAAAGTCTGATAAAATAGATGGCAAACCAAAGTAGAGAACTGAAGACAATCGGCATACTGCTGTAATGCATATTGTCCAGCATGTAACTGACGACTGTAGTATTGACATAATTGACTTTATGAAATAATATATCTGTTACAACCTGCTCCGACAGCCATCGTAAAGCTGTAAAAAACAGATAGGAAACACCTATTCCCAAAAACAGCTTTTTCCATTTAAATGCCTTAAATGCCCATTTCATGACTAACAAATAATGAAAGTAAAAAGTGGAAACAAAACATATCATATAAGTAGTGTAAAATAAGTCCGGCACCGCAAATCGGGCATACAACGGATTTTTCACGAATGTAAAGTAGATAACGATCAACCAGAATATAAGATGGATAAACCGCTCCGTCTTTTTTGACAATGTTCCTTTATACAACATCTAACTGTTTTTTTTCAAAGGTACTCATTCATAAAAGTCCTTTAAAACGGATTCGTAGATAAAGCGGAGGGGTTTGTCGAAAAAAATAGGTCAATACTATATTTCGGGGAATATTTGTCCGGATTTAACATTAAACACATGAAAACATTTATCTTTTTTATAGTTGCTGTTCTTTGTCAGGCGATTTCGGTAGCGCAACAGATATCGGTAAAGGGCCGGATTATTAATCAAAGCCGGCAACCTGTCGAGTTTGTACATATCAATCTCCTGAATAATGAGTCGGTACGTGTCAGTCAGGCTTTTACTGATAGTCTGGGATATTTTTCTATTCAAGCTGACAAGGGAGATTACCGTCTGATAATTGAGCAGTTTGGAAAGGTATTTACTAATACAACTCTTCTGTTGCGTCAGGATACGACACTTGCAGATATACAGATAGACGAAGTAACCGAACTCGAAGGGGTAACTGTGACCGGCAGAAAAAAACAGATTGAGCAAAAGGTAGACAGGCTGGTATTCCATGTACAAAATTCTACTTTCGCAACCGGAGGCACTGCTCTCGATGCACTGAAAGCGACACCCACAGTAAGAGTGCAAAACGACAATATCTCTATCGCAGGTAAGGGAAATGTGTTGGTGATGATCGATGACCGTCTGCAACGTATGTCAGAGGAGGATCTGGCAGGTTTTCTGAAGTCTATTCCGGCAGACAACATCAAAAGTATTGAGGTAATCAGTACCCCTCCTGCCAAATATGATGCTGAGGGCAACAGCGGACTGATCAATATTAAACTCAAAACTGCGAAAGCGAACTCCTGGAATGCGAATATAGGTACAACCTATACACAAAAAACATATGCAGGAGGTATTTTACAGGGATTATTCAACTACAATCACAACAGGTTGTCTTTACAAGCCAGTATGAGTAAAGGAAAGGAAAAGCTGAGTACCCGCTCAGACAGCCGGATTTTTTACACAGACGAATTGTGGACACAGGAGGTACGCAACAAATCTGTAAGTTCACTATGGAGTCTGGGACTGGGAGCAGATTACAAACTAACGGATAAATGGACGAGCGGAGTGAAATACTTAGGCAGTTTCACAGACCGTACTTCGGCAAACAATCCCCTCACTACGAGATATAATGCTTCAAACGGCTTTGTAAATTCTTACATCGCATCTGATGTTGAAGATCGCAATAAGCCTCAGATGAATGCGCTTAACTGGTACCATACGCTGACTTTAGACTCAGCCGGGAAGAGCATTACCATGGATATGGATTACTTCAGCTATAAAAAAGAGGATTTTCGTTCTTTTGCCGGTCATGAACTGGATGCCAACCGCGCAACTGTTGCGGACAGCTATTTTTCCTCTACAAACAGTAATATCAATGAGATAAAAAACTATTCAGCAAAGATAGATGCGACCTTGCCTTCGAACTGGGCTAACCTGAGTTTTGGTGGTAAAATATCCTATACGAATACCAATAACAATCTGCTGGTGTATGACAATCAAAGCGGTACACCGGTACTGAATATGGATCAGTCTAATATCTTCAATTATAAAGAGTACAATGAGGCGTTATACTTCTCAGCACACAAGAAACTGGATAATCATTGGGAAACTCAATTTGGAGTGAGAATGGAGGCTACTCAAACAGAGGGGTACTCCACCAATCTGAATCAGACGAATAAAAACAAGTATATCAAATTTTTCCAGACAGCTTATATCACTTATGTACCGAATGACAACAATTCGTTTTCCCTTAATTATAGCAGAAGGATCCGAAGACCGGACTTTGATTACCTTAATCCTTTTGTGATACGTACCAGTCCCTATTATTATTCTGAAGGAAATCCGTTTCTGAAACCTTCATTTATTGATAATCTGGAATTTTCCTACATCTATAAGCAGAAATGGATGAATTCGGTTTATTTCTCGCAGGTTTCAGATTTTGGACAGGAACTGTCTGTTGTTGATCCGGTAAGCAATGTAACAAGAAGTACCCCCCTTAACTATGCAGATACCTATCAGATCGGATATTCAACTTATTATAATTTCAGTAAATGGTCCTGGTGGAGTAGTTTTACAGGATTCAATGTGAACTATCAGCATGTGAAATCAAAGACTAGTTTCGTAGAATCTATTGATGGCTACAATGCTTATTTTTACAGCAATAATGATTTCACTTTAAATTCTTCAAAATCCGTATTTTTTGGTTTAAATTATGGACTGCAGCTTCCGGGACGATATCAGATCTTTCATATTTCGCGACTACAGATACTGGATGTTTCTATGAAGTTTTTGCTTCTTAACAAGAATCTCTCTCTGACAGTTACGGGTGAAGATTTGTTGAATGCACAAAGACCACTGATCAGTTATCATTCCAATGGGATCAAAAATGATGTGCGGTCTTACAGGGATACCAGAGGATTCCGCGTTTCATTAAGCTACAAATTTGGAAACAAGAGTATTAAGTCCTCACAACGGAATTTTGGGAACGAAGATGAGAGGGAAAGAGCCAAATAAAACATAATTGACCTTATTATAAAAGAGCCACTTAGAGAATCCTTGTCCAGGTGGCTCTTTTACTGGCTATACTTTCCGTTTGAGTGTAAGCACCGTTATTTCCGGCCACACACCTACCCTGCCTTTTAATCCGTGATAGCCAAATCCTCTGTTGACATACAGATATTTACCATCTCTTTGGTAAAGACCGGCCCATTGCTTGTAAAAGTATTGAATAGGGCTCCATTTGAAGCCGAACAGCTCAATGCCAAACTGCATACCGTGCGTATGTCCTGCCAAAGTAAGATGTACATGCTGATTGTGATCAACTGTTACCTCATCCCAGTGTGAAGGGTCATGAGACATCAGTATTTTGAATGCGTCATCGGGAATATGAGCTGTAGCTTCTTTGAGGTCACCATATTGATGAAAACCTCCTTTTCCCCAGTTTTCCACGCCTACCAATGCTATGCTTTGACCTTGTTTGTTGATTATTACCGCTTCATTGAGCAATAATCTGAAACCGGTTTCTGCGTGTACTTCTTTGAGGCGATTAAGATTTGCTTCCTTAGCTTCTTTATTATCCCAACGGATATAGTCTCCGTAGTCGTGGTTCCCCAATACGGAATACTTACCGTAGGGAGCTTTGAGTTTTGTGAAATATGGAATCCAGGGATCCATTTCTGTAGCCATATTATTGACCAGATCTCCGGTGAACAACAATAGATCACTGTTTTGTGCATTGGCCAGATCTATTCCTTTTTGTACTCCTTTGATATCATTCAGACTTCCGGAATGTATATCTGACAATTGTGTAATGGTAAAGCCATCAAAAACCTCCGGCAGATCAGGAAAATACAGAGTCTCTTTTCTCACTCTGTAAAAATGCTTGCCACGGGTGAGACCAAACAGGATAATCAATATCATAATAACAGCAAGGGCTAATGTCGCCTCACTTACATATAGACTTCTTGCCGGAAATCCTCTCAATAGCCTTACTATATCTTCAGCTAACAGTATCGGAAAAGAGAATAACTTCGGAATAAATATAACCAGCATAGCTGTAATCAGCATCGGTATGAATCGCTGTAAGTTGTTGCCTGCCTTCCTCAAAAATACGATAGCGATAATTCCTGCGAATAACAATACATCTACTGACCAATAGATCGCACGGATCCAGGTATTCTCCGTGAGTGTGCTGACTGCCTGGTAGAAATATACATCTGCAACCAGAAAAAGTAATAATATCAGAATAAGTCTTTTTGCCATATATAGCGTAGTTAAAGAAAGGTAGACGGGTACGTACTAAAATTACTTTAAAAAGAATGTTTAAAAGTGTGGCCGTCCGTTACTAGCATAAGATCTGCAAAACTATCATGATTTTCCTTTTACTGTCCTTTCTGACATTTGATTAAATAGAACGGCTGATTCTCGTCTATTTCCGTGATCCCGAACAGTCCGAATGCCCCGAATTCTGCCCGGATTGAATCTTCATCATAAAAAAACATATGGACACCTTCGTATATTTCATAGCGATCGGTGCTGATCATACGTCCCTGACCGTACGTATGTGCTGATTTGGAAATAACTGTAAATACCATATAACCTCCTGGTAACAATTGATTATAGCAGTCTCTGATCAGTTTCTTTCGTTCATCTTCATTCAGTAAATGAATCAAAGCATAACAAAATATCCCGTCATAAAACTCTTTGTCAAAAGGCATATCCGTTACAGAACCATGATAGATAAGCATATCTGTTCCGTAGTGTTTTTCTGCCATTCTGATAGCAGTCTCTGAAATCTCAATACCCGTAACTTTTATTCCTTTATCTTTAAAAATCTGGGCATTGCGACCATAGCCCACACCGGGTATCAGTATATTCCGGAGATCTTTCTGCACAAACAAATCTTTTGTCAATACTGCAGACTTTGAAGGTTCAAAACCCCACATTTCCTGTTTATCATTAAACGCTGATTCCCAAAATTCTGTCTTGTTATGCTCTGCCATAGCCGTCCTTTATTTTATTGCAGGCGTAATGTAATAAGAATATAGTTGTATACGGATCAAACATATGCTGAAAAAGAGGATGTGATATCAAGTTTTATATTTAGCTGACAATTGTACGATAAATTTACACCTGTCATTTTGGTTGAAACACCTGTCTTTTGCCTATATTGATAAAGGTAGAGTACCTGAGAAATACTCCGCCGTCTGCAGAATCCTGAGATCTTAACAGATATAAAACAAAACCGTCCGAAATCTAGATTTCGGACGGTTTTTGTATACTATTTCTTACCACCAGAACAATTTGTCATAACCGGCATCTTTAGACCAGGATAAGGTCTGATAAAAGGGAGCTAATGAAGCTTCTTCTTTTACTGGGATATAACCGGATAATCCTGAAAAGGCCAGAATAGGTTTTCCGAGAAAATTAGCGGTATGTGCTTTGTAAACAACTGTTTTTTCTATAGCTGTTTTCAGGCTTTGTAATTTCTCCGGTTGAAAATGTTTTTCAAACATATCCAGAAAGTCATATGCTTTGACCGGTGTTGCCGGATCAAGATCTAGCCGCTGCACAATATTTCGATTGATCGTCGGAATGACTTCCGGATTTTGAGAAAGCAGAAGCTGTGTTTCTCTGGCCAGTCCGGCCATTGCTCTTGTATCTACTAATGAAAAAGTAGCGGACTGCTCCAAACCTGACTTTTGCTCATAATAAGCAATATAGGCTTTAGCAATAGCGCTAAGCCCTTTCTTTACATCTGTATCATACAGTAAACTATTGATCTGATGATAAGGCATTCCTACACTCAGCACCTCGGTTGGCGAAGCCAGAATATAAGGTGCAACATGTCGAAGTTCATACAGCACCTCTACAGAAGCCATCGAGCAGGCATCAAAAATCAGAAAATCCAATTCCGAAGGAAGAGCCGATTTCAGCACCTGTACATCCATCTTGCTGTAGTTGTCATCGCCAAAAGAACGCACACTGATTTTTCCAGCATTTGCCGGAGCCCAGTTTGTGGCATGTGACCATAGTATCGCTCCGTATGAATGCGATGGTGCAAGATTTTTCATATCAGCAAATATCATTTTCATAATATCCGGATCTGAAGAATCATGATCATTATATGTTTTGAGTACCTTGCTTTTTATTTCAGGACTTGTATCGTATACGATCTCATAGAGTTTGGGCTGCTGCCCGAATATACGCGCATAAACAACCAGTTTTCCATCGATCCCTGTAAACCCCTCCTCCATTTGATTGAGGTTTTTATAGGCATCGGAGGAAAGACTGTTATTAGCTGCCATATACACCATTACTGTACGGGCAGATACCGGAATAGCGGTGTCATTGTCATCCTTTGCACAGCCTGTGGCAAAGAAAAGTGTAACGGTAATATACAGGTAAATCAATATGCGCATAGATCTTTCAAAACTAAAGATTTAATTCAAATCTTTTACCAGATAAATTAATGTTGGAAAGTGATCGGAATACCCGTTTTGAAATACATTTCCTGAGAATGTACGAAACGGATAACCTTTGTATCTACCTTCCTGCGTAATCAGAAATTCGGGATTGTAGATCTCCGATTTCCAGAATTTCAAGGTTGAACGATCTTCCCCCAGAAGCGGTTCGGATATAATAATCTGGTCAAAGAGATTCCATTTACCCTGATAACCCAGCGAGCCTACACCCCGCTCGTAGTGCTGCCACATGGTATTGAAAAGTCCGCCTTTTGCGACTTCCTGCTGTGTTTTTTTAGCATTCAACACAATGCGCACACTCTTATCAACCGGGTCATCATTCAAATCGCCCATAATCACGACTTTAGCCAGAGAATCCTGCGCATACAAGGAATCTACCACAGAACGTACGATGGAGGCCGCATGCTCCCGTAGTTCAGAAGATTTACCACCATAGCGTGAAGGCCAGTGATTCACCAGAACATGCATTTCCTCTCCTGCCAGTTCGCCCGTTACGAGTAGAATATCCCGGGTTCTGTATTCCGGCAAATGATCGACTTTATAAGCAAAGACTTTTGAATCTTTTACTTTAAACAGACTTGGATTATAGAGCAAAGCGACATCTACACCGCGTCTGTCCGGTGAATCGTAATGTACAATCCCGTATCCCAGAGATACAAGTGATGGCTGTTGGGTAAGATCTTCCAGCACTTTACGATTTTCAAGCTCACAAAGTCCTACAAATGCAGGACCTGCAGGGCAATATTTTTTACCCAATCGTGATATGACCTTTGCCATATTGAGCTGTTTTCTTCTGTATTTCTCTGCTGTCCAGCGATTGCCTCCTTCAGCTGTAAACTCCTCATCATTGATCAGGGTGTCTTTTTCTGTGTCAAATAAATTTTCCAGATTATAAAAGGCTGCTGCGTACACCTGATATTTCTTTTGTTGTGCGACCGAAATATGGGTCTGCACAACAAAAATAAATAAGATGCAAAGCGACCTGAAATATGTTTTTTTCATCATGCTGCAATCTCTTATTTAGATGGTGTCACGATAATCGGACCATTCGAACCTCCGCCTGTAGAAGCTCCGCCCACCAACTGAATATTATCAAACCGGAAACCTACTTTATTAGCGTCTGCAGGAGATATAAACTCTAAGATTACCGTTTCTGCTTTAGCGATATTAGGAATAGATACCGTATAGAACTTACCGTTATCTCCGGCGGCATTAGATAATACCTGACTAGGAAGCGTTATAGCTGTTCCGTTCACTTTCAACTGAATATTGTTAACATTAGCTGAAGTACCTGCATCAAATAAATTGGCTGCCAGCTGGAAGCTCAACGTTACATCACCTTTATTTAAAGTATTGATTCCTGTTACTTTGATATTCGCATCTCTGTTTGCCGGAAGCCAGATATGTGCTCCGTTATCTCCGGATACACTACGGATATCGGCAGCTCCCGATTCATCTGTATACTTGACAGGAGCTTTCATGTCAAAATCAGTAAAATCATTGATTTTAGGTCTGTTGCCCGAAGGATAAGTACCTGTTCCAAATGTCTCTTTGAAGAATGTTCCTGCCTGCGGCTGTTCCGGTTCAGGAGCTTTGCCATCAAAATTTTTGACATCCGCTTTGGTCCGCAGAAACAACTGCCATCCTCCGTTAAAACGTCCCAGAATACCGACTACCGTTCCTTTTCCGGTAGGTAAGATATCTTTGGCAAAATCGGAGAAGTTACTTGATCTTACATCAAGTACATTTCCTGATGCTGTTTTGATCTGTTCGTTAGTAGTCGCATCACCAGTGGTGAAGGCTTTCTTTCCACCGTTGACAAATGTTACATCTTTGATTTCTACCAGCTGATGTACCATATTATCTGTCAACGCATTGAGCTCAACTACTTTTGGAGTAGCGTTGGCAGCATTGGGCCATGAATTTGAAAAAGCTTTAGCTTTAAACATTTCCCAGCTGATACGATTGGCATTTGTAGTCCCCATACCGATCTGCAATTCACCGCCATACTTGACCATATACAGATCTTTAAGGTGGATAAATACTTCCTGTCCTACCTGATAACTGGCATAAATAGAGTTTTGATCGATACCGATATTGATCGCTCCTGAAGCATCCTGAACATAAATCTGTTTGTAAATGTTACCGGATTCATCATTCCCTGTAACGATTCCTTTGATGATCAGTTCTTCAGCAATAAGCTGTGGTGATGTGATGCTGGCATAGCGTTGCTTGAGCTGGAGAATAGAAATATTGTCCAGTGCGCCTTCATACTTAGGCTCATTAAGCGGCGGAGCCATATAATCTCTTTCACACGATACGTTTAACAAAAGTGTACATACCGCAATAAATAAATATTTAAATGTATTCATATTCATAGCGTATTAAAATCTATAACTTACGTTTAAGAAGATGTTCATCCCCTGCATATAGAAATAACGGGAAGCAAAACGGTTGGGATACGTTGTATCTAATCGTCCCTGTTCGTAACCACCCGTACGGATATTTTTATTGTTTAATAAATTTATAACAGAAAAATTGAAATTCAATGCTCTGCGGTTTTTGAGGTAAAACATCTTTCCGATGGAGGCATCCATTGTGACAACATCATCCAGACGTTCCTGACTGGTAAGTGTTTTGTACGCATTGAAACTGTCTTCATCATACGGATTGATATTGACATAGTTTGAAGCCAGTCTGCGCATAGCTGATGCCGAAAGATAATTACGGCCAACGGCATTTGCACTTACTTCAAAGAACCAATATTTGTAGAAGTATCGTGCTGCGAGTACTCCAGCAAATTGCGGAGTGCCGGATACATAGAGATCCTGCATATACACTTTTTCTTCAATATCTACCAATTTACCGTTTTCCGAATTCATAATGCCCAACGGATTATTGCTATAGTAGTATTCGCCCATTGTTCCGATGAAATCAAAACTCCAGTTGTCATCCAGGCGGTAGGTAGCGGCAGCTTCCACTCCGCGATGTACACGGTCTACCCCTGTCAAGTTGTGAAATACAAATGTACGCTCTGAATCATGGTAGTAAGCCATTCGCTCCAACTGATCGTAGAAGTTTGTCTGGAAGACAGACAGACGTCCGGACAAGCGTGGCATGGAGAAAATATAATTAATATCAGCTGCAAAAATCTTGCTGCTTGTCAGCCCTTTGACGACCTGATCCGTCACTCTCGGCATCACATAAGCCCGGTCCGGAATAGGTGCTTCTGTACTGTAGCTCGTATTTGCGGATAAATAATGTCGACCGTTGATCTTGTAGGTCAGGCCCCCTTTCAATGTATAATCGAAGAAATGGTATTTTGCACCTTTACCATAAGAGCTGTTCGGGAAGCGGCCATTCTTCATATTACCGTTACGTTGAAAATCAGTATAGGTTAGTTTTGTTCCATAATGAAAATCAATACTAGAGGTCTGATACTGATTCATTACCCATGCATTGACAGATTGTACATCGATATCAAAATCATATCCGAAGATATCATCTACATATGCCTTGCGATCCGGGAAGAGTAAATCATTTTGTTTTACATCATCATTTCCGGGATTATCACGTTCTGCAAATTTATCTTTATCCAGTACATAATCTGCGCCCAGCAGATCTTCAACAGTCTTGTACTGATATGATCTTGTTTTACGTGCTTCTACACCTGCAGTCAGACGCATGTTGTTATCATACAGTTTGTTGAATGTTGAACTGATCGTTCCTTCAAGAAGATCCGAATGACGCTTCTCTACCATATACAAGGCCGCTCCGTTATATTTACGTCTGTTTTCCGGATCCATATTCTGTCTGTACATTTCATCCCAGTTGACCTGTGTTACATCAGTATTGTTGGATGTCCACAGATCACGGTAATAATTGTAGGTAAACTGATCTGTATTTGCCGGATCCATTGCAAAGTAAGAAGGCAGATAACGGTAATAGTCCGGTCTCGGATCTATTGCATTGTACCAGTTCAGGGCTGAGCTTGCATAACGGCCATAGTGCAGTAAACCACCTGAAGTCAATGTAGTCTTTTCGTCTATTTTCCAGATATGTGAAAGCACAGCTGTAGGATCGTAAGCCGTTACCATACGCGAATTACGGACCTTTCCATCCTGATAACCCCAGTTGGGATTGTACATATTATTATCTAACAAATCGTAGGCTTCCTGGAAAGAGGCTCCCTGCTGTCCGCGAACTACTGGAGATCCGTAAGTGACAAATGAAAGGGAATGTGCTCCGTCAGCCCATTGTTTTTCTGCTGAAAAAGCATATGAAACATTGTTGTAGGAAGTTCCCTCGATAAATCCTTTATCAGCATAACGGCCACCTATTGCACCTGTAAAAGCCCATCCGTTGTCCATCAATCCTGTTGAATAACTGAACATACCACGGGCATAGTAGTTTCGGTTAGTATATGAACCTGTTATTTTGCCTCCTTTTGCATAGGAGCTAGCACGCATATTGATATTTTCGGCACCGCCTATGGCTCCGAAAGTAAAATTTCCGCTGTTATTGTAATTGACCACGTCACCGTTGCGTGTCATATCGTTCAGTGCACCGATAGAAGCAAAGTTAAAGACACGACGGTATTGGTCATTGGCCAGTACGCCATTGACATAAGTCTGTTCAAAAAAATTGTCATATCCTCTTACTCTAAATCGAAAAGGAGATAATTTGAATCCGACTTTATTCAGATAGAGGTCATTTGAAAGGATAACAGATGAGCGGATATCCTGACCGTGGATATCACCATCATCATTCAGTACATCATCATCGATGACGCCCAGAATAGTCTGTATATCGATCTGATTTTCCTGTACCAATGTTATTTCAGGTAATGTTTTGTTTTCGCCAGCTGTTAGAGAAACTGACATTCTGTAAGGTCTGATGCCTGCTGAGTTAATGACCAGCTGGTCTTCTCCTGCTTCCAAATTCACAAATATAAACGCTCCGTCAGTATTGGTTGTCGCACTTTGTTTGTTTTGTTCCAGCGAAACAACGACTCCCACTAATGGCGTTTTATTTTTTTCATCTACAAGAGTTCCTCTTAATTGTGCCTTTTCCTGCGCATAACCAAGCTGAAAACATCCCAGAAGAAAAAATAACACGTATAACGTATTACGCATAGTATTGTTTTAAGTAAAAAAAATAGACAAGAGGAAGATCTTCTCCTCCCCTTGTTTATAGTGTTAATGATTGGTATTAAGTATTATTTCGTGCCTACAAGTTTGATATTATCAATACGATAACCTTGTTTATTATCTGTAGCAGTTGCGAAGATTTCTAAAGTAACACTATTGCTGTTCGCAATTCCGGTAATATTAACAGGAACATAAGTGTTTGAGGTAGCTATAGTACCTGTAGGAACTGTTATATCCTGACCGTTAGCACGTACCTTAATTGTTGTAACAGGTGCACCATTCGCATTTGCTGTTACATCAAAAGATAACTTAAGATCTGTAGCTCCTGTTGTATTGATTCCGGCAATTTTGATTCCTGTATCTTTCGCAGAAGGTAACCAAACATGTCCGTCCATAGTTGAAGTAGCACGGATATCTGCATATGTAGCAGTATACATATCTGTATAAGTTACTCCGGTTGCACTGTAACCCTTATAAGTTTCAATTCTATCCTTGGTTGTTGCTTTAGGATCAGGAGTACCAAAAGTCTCCAAGAACAATGTCTGTTCAGTACCTGTACCCGGATTTGTCGGAGTAGTACCATCAACACCTACATTTACAGATCCTCCCGGTACAGTTGTCCAGTCTGTGATTGTGCCGGCACCGGTTACTGCCACCTGATTACCTGTGGTAGTTGTCTGTAAAACGATATCATATGTATATTTCTTACCACCTTCGAATGTTGTACTTGCAGGCATAGTCCATTTAAATGTACCGGATGCCAGTGTAAATACGACTTCTTTTGAAGAGAAATCTCCAGGAAGTAAGATAGCTTCTACTAATTGCGCACCAGTCTGTGCTGTAGTTTTAGCCGATACATTCTGTGCTGCAGCAGCTCCGCTCAATGTACCTGTAGCCAGATCCAAAGATGCTGTTGTATTTACATTATTGTACGCCACCTGAAGACCGTTGACATCTGTCACACCGGTACCAGGTTTAACCGTCAGCTCTACTTTAGCCAGTTTGTGACTAAAATTAAGATTAGCTGTTCCACTGGATTTGGTCAGTCCTGTAGCATTGTTGGAATACAATACATCAATAGCAGCAGGTGTAGCCTGATTAGCTACTGTAACCGGCAATGTTGTTCCCGAAAGGTTTGCGCTGTATGGATAATAGGCAATAAAATCAACCGATCCGGTCTCCGGATAGTTAATGATCTCTGTCCCCTGTGCAGAGAAATTACCGTTGCCACCTGTTGTGTATTTTTTATTTGCAGCTAAAGGATTTGCCAATCCGTTACCTTGCTTCATAAATACACCGATAGCATCATTTCCATCCCAGGCGTTACCTGTGACACGTGTACCTACACTTCCTGCAATAGCAGAAGTAAATTGTACCTGCGAATTCTCTTTCGTTCCTAAATCGCGGTAGTCATCGTTCTTGCACGAATGTCCGAGAACAATCAGTGCTAAAGCAGCACCTAGAAATTGATTCTTTTTCATGTTTTGTTAAAGAATAAATGGTTTTTATATTTTATTGACTAATAACTATTTGCGCCATATCTGTGTATTAATGGTCGATTTGGCTTCCTTGCTCAATGCAGGGAAGAAGGTAAATCCGGTCTCCTTTTCCAGTGATTCTACGGTTACCGTATAATTCATATAATCGGTATTGGAAGGCGAAACATTGTTCATCCGGAATCCTATTGTATAATAATTGGAGCCTTGTTTCATGGCTAATACTTTGTAATAATATTTAGGCTTGGCTACCTGTTTACCCGAATTATCCTGTACATATTCCACGACTTTATCAGTTGCAGTAGTCACCATGGCTCCGGTCACTACGTACATCGTATCTACTCCGGCCTGAGTAGTCCAGGTACGGATTTTATTTTCCAGATTAGCCCACACCCCCTGATTAAGGCTTCTGTTTTGCGGCGTCATATTGGTGTAGTAGAAGGTGGACTCATTTTCAGCACGGTTATAAGTCCGGTCACCGCTTGGCAGCTGATGTCCTCTGTCAATCTGCAGGCTGGCGTTATTAGGATATCCGCTTTCCAGATTGGCTTGTAAATTTGATAAAAATGCAGGATCATATGCCCATTTATCCGTGCGGTCCTGACTTCCCAGATAGTCATTACTTAATGGATAAGCAACCCAATACGCTACTTTATACTGTGTATCGTATAACATAGAGTAATTTCTTCTGGTTGCGGTAGACATTTTGAGGTTATACTTGATATTGGTCTGCTCAGCTATCACCGGAAGTTCCATATAAGAAGCTGTGGGTTGAGGGGTTACTCCTCCATCCTGCCCCAGTGTAATATCATACTGATAGCGATGTCCTTTGGCAAAAGTTGTTCCGGCACCTATCGTCCAGGTAAATGTTTTTCCATCTGTCTTAGTGAAGACAATCTTGTTTTGTGCAGTAAGTACTCCGGGGAATATAGTCCACTCTACAATAGTCTCATTAGAAGCATTCAGATATACTTTTGCAGGAATATCTTTTGGTGTATTATCGGGAGTTAACTGACCTGAAGAAAGATCGACAACAGCAGTTGAAGAAAGAGCAGTAAAATTTGCTTTCAGACCACTCAGATCAGTTCCTTTTAGCTTGAGTTCTACTTTCGTCATTTGTCTTTCGAAAGTTAAGGCTACAGGCCCCTGTCCCGCACTAAGACCTGTTGTATTACGGGCAATCATGAAATCAAGTATTGGCTGATTTTCCTGATTGGTAATATTCAGTGTCGGAGTAAGTGTGCTGTTGCTTTGGTAAGGGTAATAGGCAACAAAACTCACTTTACTGCCTGTCGGGAATTCCAGAGAAGACTGAGCATCTAATGGCGAAAAATTTCCGTTACCATTGGTGCTGTAAGGTTTGTTAAACCCATTATTAACGACAGATGTACCACTAAGCGGCACACCGTTCTGAAACATAAAGATACCAATGGCATCGTTTGCGCTCCATTGTGTCCCCTGAGCTCTTGTTTGCGGCAAACCCGCAATTTTACTTGAAAAATATACCTGATTTGAGGTACCTTTTGAATTTAGATCAGTTTCCTTACGACAGGAAGAAAACATTAAAACTGCGCATCCCAGCAAATAAAGCCAGTTCTTTCTCATCAACTTAATTAGATTAATAATATTAAAAACTTATAGAAATAATCATTCGGTCGATCCCTTAGGATCTTAAAACTTTTCATTAGTGAATGATAGATTTCCAAAGTTAACCAAAGTTAGCTAAACAATAAAACCCTATGGTTAATCTATTTTTAATTTTTTATTAAGTATAGCTTATTCATAATAAAAATGAATTAACATACTGTTGAGGTATTATAAAAAAGAACTTTTTACTAAATTATCAGATTCCCGGATAGCAAAATCGGTAAGCATCGCTATAGATATCTTTTAGACAAGCTTTAAGAGCCCATATTAAATAGCTTTAACTTGTTTTCTATCTTACTGCGTTTATTTTTATTTTACTCCTTTTCCAAAGTTTTGGATAAGGTCCCCATATCGTTCAGTGTAGGTTCTGAACATTTCAGCGCATGTGGACAAATGATATATTTCGTTTCCGTTGATAACCAGTTTTTCCGGAGCTTTGCCATTACAGAATGCTCCTCCGGAGTATAAGGCATTGTAAATGGCTGCATAGTTTTCTTGCGCAATATCCTTTGTTGGAAATTCATAGATAAGGATGTAAAAATCAGGATAGATGTCTTTTGTGCCACTCTCCGGCTTGTTACTTCTTGAAAAATAGGAACGGATGCCTTTTCCTCCGACTGAGATGATTTTATTGTCCTCGCAATTGTTGTAAGACCGACCTCCCCGATCCTTTGCCTCTTCAAAACGGAAACCTGATTTCTTTAATTTTTCCTGCAAAAAAGTAAGAAGTGCTGTATTGTCGGTAACATTTGTAGTTGCAATAGTCTCATAAACTGTTGCTGCATTAGGCATATCTTCATGACTGAGATACTCTTTTGTATCTGAGTTTCCTTTATCCGTACCTTTACATGCGAAAAGAAAGACGATAGTCATCAACAGCGTCAGATTTCTCATATGAAGTATTTAATCAAATCTAAAATATACATCTTCAAGACCTCTTTCAAAATTGAAATTTATCTTTTCTTTTAACAGTTTACGTTCTTTAAAATCCTGATCCGTTTTAAATAATTTTCCGGATTTCGTAACAACATAATAAAATCCGTTTTCATATGATAAGCCCATCAGGATATCCGACTCTGGCCATTTATATAACTGCATTACCTTTCCCTTCTTACTGAGCGTCACAATATGGGAATTTGTATTCAATACAAATCCTTCATCTGTAGTCACAAGAGAACGTATATCTGTTTCATAATTGGTTGTTTCTTCGGTAAATATGCCGGGCTCCTTTAAGTCAAACTTCCATAATAATTTTCCGGTCGTCTTATCTATACTTAATAACCGGTTACTTCCTATCAGGATCTGATCGTCATTTATCAGCAGATTCTTATTGATATGCAAGTCCTCATCTTGGGGCGAAAAGGTCCAGACAGCCTGCAGATTATCATCCCAGCAAATTACTGTTCCTCTTTCTGTCAACAGATAAACTCTGTTCTCATCCGTTTTAACCGGAAAAGATGAACCTTCATCAAAATTGTAACTCTGCAGCAGCTTTCCGTTTGTGACGGATAACTTCAGTACCCGGTAACCGATATTCATGTAGACTGAACTTCCGAGAATTTGTGGAGCACTGAGTAACGGAACTTCACATTGGTATACCCAGTTCTCTTTTAAGGAAGGAATGTCTACGGATTTGATCTCGCCATGACTATTTGCAAATAACATCGCATTCTGGTAAATGACAGGTTCCTGATAAAAATGTACAAATCTTACATCCGAAAAGTTATAGTCATAATATTGCTGATCTGGTGAAACTTTATCTTCAAAGGTCCATTTTTCCTTCCCTGTACTTCTTTCCAGGCCTACTATACGGGCGTCCAGATAGCTTTTAATAACTTCATCTTTATAAAAAGAAAAATAGGTCAGTTCATCTATATTGCTATCTCTGACCTCTTTCTCCCATATTAGTTTGTCTTCAACAATATCAAATGCATACATACTTCCTGCATTTGTGGTTACAAAAAGACTGGTTTTCGCTTTATTTTCACCTTTATTATCCTTACATCCGACAAAAAGAGAAAGTACGGCACTTGCAAAAAGGAATAATTTAGTCAAGACGATCTTTATTAAGTTCATAATCGTAAGGTATGGTTTGACTGAAATCTGTTATATACCATGTATTCGGGTCGGATGCAAATTTGACAAAGTCATAAACTATACCCAGCGGCATCTGGATATTACCCAGATTTATACCTTTTGTATTGAATGCAGATACCATGGCAGTCACCCGTGCGATTTCCTGTTCGTTATCATCTCTTTTCTGAAGAGGTGCATTATACCCCTTTCCTATACGTATATGAGCATCATTGGATTTCAATAAGTTGACAACCTCTTGTTTGTAGTGTCTTACAATAGCAAACTGTGCCTCTTCATCTGTGGGAACATCTTCTGCCGGCGATAATTTGCTAAAATCAATGCTTTTAATGTAATTATATTCTTCCTTTACACCTTCAGGAACAAACTCGCCTGCTCTTATCTGCCTTCCCCACATCAACGTATCCAGGGGCTCAGAAATAGCACGGGTAGCATAATCTACCCCTACGCTTATAGTATCTGCTCCTGCAGCCTCACCATTATGTATATCTGACGAAGATGAGTTGCTCAGAAACTCATCTTTTAATTCCCGGAGATGGTGCGGAATATGATGCCAGCCAACCACAAAATGAAGAAATAATAAGATAAACAGAATAATACTGCTAATTATAATCAACATGGTGCGTTTTTTTCCTTTCATAATGTAATGGATGATTTATATGTTTAAATATATGTTTTTAGTCGTTATGGTTTCAGACTGTAATCCGTACTGTCCTGATAATCCGTATTATAATAGTGATTTTTAATATTTAACCTTATACTGTCACTAATGTTGTCAAACATCTCTGTTATATAGTCCTGTTTATTATACTGTTTGATATAATACAGATCCTGTGGTCCTGGTTCAACAGGCTTGAGTTGAGTTTTCAGTAATAATGTGGTTCCCTTGCTATCATTCGTACACCACAACATTATCCAGCCTTTATTGGCTATACCTAAGCTAAATGTATTGTACTCTCCGGCTTTCTTATATTCTTTCCAGGCTTCAGGATTGAAATCCCTGATCGAAACATTGCTGTGATAGAATAAACTATCCGTGTAAGAGAAATAGGTAACAGAAAGCGAATCCGGAAAATTCAAAAAACGGTTATCAGATGAAGGTTCGGATTGTTTCCATGCGAAATATTCCGGATTTGGATAATTAAAATTTCCGTAGTCATCACTATTCCCACTCTTGAGATAAATTTCTCTTACTCTGAGCGGCTCTGAGGTAAACAGCAATGTACTGTAATCTATTTTTTTACTCCGGTCTATAAATGCGATCACTGCTAACACAATAACGATCAGAATCAACAGGCTATATATTTTATTGAGGATATTCATCGTTTAGTTTTTATAGGCTGCTGCCAATCCGCTGATATAATAAAGAAATCCGGCGAACAGGCTGAGTAATACAACGACAAGGATTAAGAAAATAACTGCTGCTGACTTAAACCGCAATCTGTAATAGACTACAAAGCTAAACTGCAGTACAGCAATTACGACTAAATAAATAACGGGTATAAAAAACTGATCATTTTCCGAAGGTAAAATAAGCCCTAAATAGATTAAGACTAGTATATACAGAAGGGCTAAGAGCTTTGCACTCAGAGATCTTGATGTATTTATTTCTTCAGTAGATTGCATGTTTTTGTTAATTTAAATATTTCTGTATTAACATTTCACTTTTCTTTTATTACAACTTATCTCTGAACACGGCTATTTACCTGGCAGATGATAAGGTATCAGATAACAACAAAAATAATCATGTTGTTTTTAATACGAAGTGTAAATCCACATTTGCAGACCCTCAATCCAGATTTGTATCTATCCGGCCATTATTTGCTTACGGGTATTACTTGTAGCAACATTGTATAAAGCATGGACCCGGGCAAATGTATACGGATTACCGATAAATTATGGCGAATTACAGATCTTCATAAACGAATTTGAATCCGGGCTGGTTATCAGACATTCTTTTATTTAGTTTTGGCTCACAAAGGTTAAAGACATGAAGTCAATAGTTATCCGTTTAATATTCGCTTTTATATTGTTTAGCACGACTTGCGCCAATGCCCACACATTAGATTCGGTCATATTGAAACAAATCGGAGATCAGCTTGTCCAGCTCAAATTGCAGCAGGCAGAAGGCATGACGACAGCCGGAGATAACTGTGTCAGGGATGAAGACGGAAATTTTCTCTCCTGTTATTCTGCCGAATCTTCTCCCCTTTGGGTGGATGATTTTAATCAGGATGGATTTCCGGATGCTGTTTTCCAGTTTATGGATGAGGGTCTTGGCGGAGGTGGCAATGCCTATGGATATAATTATCTACTTGTATTATTGGATAAAGAGCATCATATCCTCAACCAGTATTCTATATTCGGAGGTGGTAAATTTTCATATGGTCATCTGACCATTGATCGTGTAGAAAAGGGAAAAATATATACCACATACAATGAAAATCCCATGTCACGGTCTGCTTACGATGAAGATGATATAGAATTAAAACAGGTGAACCTCATATTCTCCTTTCAGGATAATAAAGTTGTTGAAGAGCATTATCAGCGTTGTCCTATGGCAGATGTGAAAAAGCAAATATTCATACCTAATGATCGTCAGCTGATAAAGCCTACATTACAACCAGACGATCAGTTCAATGAAGAATATACAGAAGTGATTACTTTAACAGACAGCACACAATATATAGCTTCACTTAGCGGATGCGAAGATCTTGAACTTTACTTTAGCCGTACCATACCTTTCAGGATGGAATTAGAATCGAACAGGTCGGCTATAAAACAAGAGTTACTGCTTAATATTCTGTATCTGCGTGAAAATACTTTTTTCAAAACAGTACTAACCCATACCTATTCTCAATTGACGAATATGGATAAAGAATTGATTGAGACCGATGAACATGGCGGAACGTCAATTAAACTCGTGCTGCCTGATAAGTGGGTCGCTTATCTTTTTGTATCCGGGAATGAAGAGCAGGGCAGTTTTATTACTATTCGTTATGAAAGATCAAAACTGGAGGAAGCTATGGATTTTTGGGAAAGTATGGAAAGTAAGGAATTGCTGTAAGTAAGTGGACTGGTCAGTGTGCTTTTTAATCCCCTTCTGATTTGACTCAAATGGCCGGTGATTTTTTTAAATGATAACAGGAAATGTTACCTTCGCATCCTAAGTCGGGTATACGTATATGAAAAATATAATAGCCATAGTTGGAAGTGCTGCTGCAGCATCATCAAGCCACAAGATTGTCGGATTCTTAAAAACACTATTGGACGATGAAATCCGGCTTTTGGTTTTTGACCGGCTCAAGGAACTTCCGCATTTTGACCCGACAGAGAGTACAGAGCGTCCACCTATTGAGATCATTGCGCTACGACAGATTATACAGGATGCTGATGCAGTATTGATCTGCTCACCGGAGTATATTTTCAGTATCCCGAGCGGACTAAAAAATCTTCTGGAATGGACTGTTGCTACCACCATATGGATGGATAAACCGGTCGCTATTATCACGGCTTCCACAGATGGAGAACATACGCATAAGCAACTTCAGTTGTTATTACGCACATTAGGCGCTTCTGTAGAGGCAAATACCTGTCTTCATATACCGGCTGTCAAGAGTAAAATAAATCAGGAAGGTCAGATTACGGATCCGGATACACAAGCTGCCCTTACCTGCCTGGCAACAGCTTTACAGGAAACGCTTTAGTCGCTCCCTCTTTTCCTTTATAAAGCTTACAGTGCTCTTTATAAAGAAGAACGCTGAGCGAAAATTAATAACCTTATAGTTGTGAATCAAATTTTTACTTTTAATTCTGTTGTCCTCATATACAGACGAACTTCATATTTTCTCTACTAAGCTGTATATCTGACAGATATAGCTATCATGACAATAAAAAAAATAGAACAATCGATTGCGTAAATTAAAAAAATGAATATAAAAGAATTTAGAGCAGATTCAGTTGTTGGTATTTTTTCTTTGTAGGAATAAAGGCACAGTTTTGGCTTTCAGATTAGTCTAACTCAATTCTATCAGATTATGAAAAACAGAACTACCCCGGTCCTTCTGGTCATGAGTGGACTGCTCTTCGGAGCCTCCTTATTAAGTTCCTGTCAAAAGGATATCCTTAATGCAAAGCCGGATGAAAATCCAACTACGCTGGATATGGCTAATACCAGTACAGCTGCTCCTGCCAGCCCCTACTATGTATTGGATTCCATAGGTAAACCTCAGCAAATTTTCAGAGAGACGATCAATTCCACAACATTAAAAAACCGCTTAAAAACCAGTTATGAGCCGACAAGGATTCTTCCGACCGGTTATTACGTCGCTCCTAATCAGAGTTTTACCATTAATGTCAATCTGCAACAAGGTTCTACTCTTCCTAAAGTACAGGTAGGTACCCATTCCCGAAATCATGATTATTCTTATAACCCGCCTGTTTATAATCTTTCTACAGGAAGCAATACCATTACCGCAAATGCTGATGGTGGTATTATCTGGATTACTTACGAACAACCCACCAATGCCACAACGGCTCCGGCTGCCAGTGCATTACTGTCGTTCTCCGGAAATATTTCCCGGATACCTGTATACATCAAGAATTCTACAACGCTGAGTAACTGGCAAAACCAACTGCTCACCTACAACAATGCTACAGATGTACTGATGGTCGGGCAAAATGTATATATGGTATATGCAAAGAATTTGCATTCTGCAGTTTCTACGCAAAATAATGATTTGATCCTTAATAACGCTGATGCTGTATGGGATAACCATTATACATATGCAGGATTAAATAATAGCAGCACACAGCATACAAGACCAGTGATCCCACATTTGATGGTGCAGACAGAAGTACCGTTTGGCTTGTATTATGCTTTTTTCTATCGTACAGCGTATGCTAATTACGATGCACATAAAGTCTTTGGTGAAGATATTGTAACCAATTGGGGAGTGTGGCATGAGTTTGGGCATTTGATGCAAATGCAACCTATAGACTGGGATGGACTTGGTGAGGTTACGGTCAATATTTTCAGTCTGAAAGCAGAACGTGCTTTAGGAATTACGCCGACGAGGTTGACTAAAGATAATGTGTGGCCTCAGGTACATACGTATCTCAGCAGTACAGGAACAAAGAATTTTGATTCGCAGGGAGTATGGGTTAAATTGGCTATGTTTCACCAGCTGTGGCTTGCATATGGCGACTCCTTCTACACCAATCTATACCGTTCTGTGCGTGAAGATACAGGTACCTACAGTTCAAGTGATGCCAAGAAGAAAAACTTTATACTTAAAGCCTGTCAGCAGTCGGGTTATAATCTGACCAGCTTTTTTCAGGCCTGGGGCATTCAGGACAACAGCCTCAATATCTATAATGCCGTAGCTGCACTCAATTTGCCGTCTCCGTCCTATGATCTTTCTCAATTGACAGATTCTTATACTCCGGGACAGACTCTTATAGAGAATGGAAGCATTTATCAGATTGTTTCTGCAGTAAATAATAGCAGTGTAGTAGATGTCAACAGTCATACACCTGCTAATTCGACTCCGGTTACCTTATGGTCGAAAAATAATCCAGCCAGTAATAACCAGAAATTTCTGGCCAGAAAAGTATCCGGAAATCAATATGTCTTTAAATCGATGGCAGATACTACCAAAGTACTGGATGTACAGGGAGGCGGATCAGCCGATGGCACAACTATTATTGTGTACGGATATCACGGCGGTAATGCACAACGCTGGGATGTAGCAGACGCAGGTGCAGGATATGTATATTTGAAATCTGCCGTTGGAGCTAATAAGTCGCTCGATGTCAAAAACGGAGCCACCGCCAATGGTACCCTGATGCAGATATGGACTTCCGGAACAGGAAATTCACAAAAGTTTAAACTGATAAAACAATAGAAAACCCATATAAAAATTTAAAGCCTGTCTTTGAAATTGATCTGAGACAGGCTTTTTATTCTATTTGATTCTTTGTCTATAATAGCTGTAAAGTGCATCTATATCATTTGAGCAAAGAAATGGTATGGCTTCTTTAAGAACAGCATCTTCCCAATCCCACCATTTCATCTCCAGCAACAGTGAAATATGATCATCGCTAAATCTCTTTTTTATTAGTTTTGCCGGATTTCCGCCAATAATAGCATAAGCCTCCACATCCTTTGTCACTAAAGCGCGGCTTCCGATAACGGCCCCATCACCGATCCGGATCCCCGGCATAATCATCGCTTCACTTCCGATCCATACATCATGACCGATCACAGTATCTCCTGCACGTTGAAATCCATCAATGCCTGCACTGAAATGCTCCACATCCGGCATGTAGAAGAATGGAAAACTTGACAACCAGTCATATCGGTGTCCCTGATTTCCAGCCATAATAAAACTTGCTCCGCTGCCAATAGAACAATAGCAACCAATAATTAATTTATCCACATCCTTTCTATCAGGAAAAAGATAGCGTGCACAATCGTCAAATGAATGGCCGTGGTAATAACCGGAATAATAGGAATACTTACCGGCAATAATATTAGGGTTGGTGATATGATCTTTTATGATTTTGCCCTTGAATGGGCTTTCGAAAAAATTATTCATTTCTATAGCATATTTATTTTTAAATCTAATACAATAACAGGGCAGCTTGTTTTTCTACCCTGAAAATCAAGCTTCAATAATATGCTAATCTGATAATTTCATGTTCAAATATACTAAAAACAATAAAATCTATATCTGTATCACTAAGCTAATTCTATATCTAAACATATTGTTTCATCCTTATGTGCATTTCTGATAAGAATACCCATATAATCAAAAGCATTTCTTTTCAAATAGTCAATACTCCTGTATTCCTCATCAACAGTGACTATTTCCTTATCCTTGTTCAAGTCAAATTCATCTTCAAAATCTATACTTGAATTAGCCCACATCAGGATATTAAACACTGTGTTTCCATCCTTGTCTGCATAAAGATCAGCTTGTACAGGATCAGAGCTGCTCTTTTCGACCAGAAGTGCATTATAACCATGTATCCGCTCATCAAATAATAAAATTCGGTGATTTCCTTCCGGTAATTGTGCCCATATGACCAGCGGAATATTTCTGTCATTCCGTATCGTTCCGTCATCGTCTCTGATGCCTGAATAATACAAGTTAAACATAGTCTGGTGATTCCAGCTTAGCTCCCCTACCCAATCCAGACGCTCCACCCAGACCTGATTATTTTTAAAATATCTGATACTGTTGTAATCAAAATTCTGAATCAGCCCAATGAGATGATCCGGTACATTATTTATATCCGGCATAATAAGGTTAGTTACAAAATAAATACATTATAAATTTCACAATCGCCCCTGACTTATCTCCCTTCTTTTCTATTAAATACGAGTAACAGCGCATATAGAGACAGCCCAAGCCCTATACTTGTGCCGGTTAGTATGGGCAGTTCACGCACCTCGAGGTCAGCATAACATCCATATTCGTAAAAATATGAAAACCATTCTGAATCCTGTATAAACGAAATCATACTATCCATATAAAAAATACCGGCAACTATAATTGCTATGCCTACAGGTATTACAAACAATATCATCAGAATGAGCAGCCATATATGTACCATCTTTATCATCTTTCTGCTGATGTAATATATCCAACCTGCAAACAAAACAAAATAAAGCGGCAGTACAATAAATGCACCCGTATAATCATGACCGGGCGTACCCTCGCATGGTCCGGTTACCTTATCTGCCAAAGGCATTATTACAGCCATATACACAGCCCATATTACCGCATATAACAAACTGTGCAGCAGCAAATTTTTCCTGGAGGCTCCGCTATTTTCCATTTTTGTTCCTTCTGTATGTCTTCCTCTGAGAAGATTATTTTCTGATAATTTTTCCGGTGGATTTATCAAATGTCAATGTCTTATTTGATCCGCCATAGAATAACGTCAATGTCAGCGTATTATCTGTTTCGCGCTCAAAAATAATATCTTTGGCATAGCGGATTTTAACTTCATAATTGTCATTTAGCAGATCACGATCATTACATTGAAAGATTTGTTTCTCCAATAATCCCTTTTTTTCGATAACCTGTAAAACGGGATGCGACATTACACTGTACCCGACTATTTGTGCCCGATAGTTGGCGTTCAAATCTGTATCCAGCCATAATCCGAAAGGTGTGTTAGAAAATAACAGAGCATAGAATGGCATAGCCATAGGCAGTATACTTAATATCAAACCTCCTGTAATGGCTCCAAGCAGGATTTTAGCCAATATTCTTTTCCAGAATAAGATAATGATTGTAAAACTGCCTGTAAACCACAACCATACCAGCACTACATCACTGTAATATCCCCTCAGACTTATTTTAAAGAAACAATAGGCCAGAATATCCATCAACAGCAGTAAGGATATGATCCCGTAAATCTTTAGCATACTATTCTTCATACGTTTTCTTAACAGGTGTTTTCTTTGAATACAATTTATAATATACTCCTGCAGCAATCAATCCAAATGTAATGATCTGCAAAGCACACATATACAAGCTCACAGACCACAGTTCTGTGTAGGTACTCCACGAGGCTTCTCTTTCGTCAAAAATTGCAGTATCGATGAGGTACCAGCAAAGTATAAGGGTCAGCGCAACTGTGCCTGCCTTGATGATCAGACGCGGTTTTATCCACACAAATGCCAGATGTATTACAGCCATTGCCAGCAAAGGTAAAAGAGAAGATATCATCAGGTCAGGAAAAAAACTGCAATCCAGACAACTGGATGAGGGCGCAGTTCTGTACTCCCATAAGGCCCAGTATCCCTGCATGATCGTCAATATCATTACGGTACAGATGAGCAGACATGCCTGCAGTAATTTGATAGACCCGTTATTCATTATTTTATATGCTGTTTATTGTATAAGTACAGTGCTTTTTGTACTATTATTTCACTGCCAATCTAATAATCTCATTTATAGTCCTGAGATCTTCTTCACTATGCATATGATTTCTTTCGGAATGATTGCGTTGCGTAACAAACCCCACACCCTTCCTGTATTCAAAACCCTGGTCTGCAACAACATGACTGGTCAAAAAGTTTGTAATATCATGCATTATAAGATCATCCGCTTTTATCGAAGTCTTTGCCAGATGAACAGCGATTTCGGATCTGATATCTTGCTGTTCGGAAATGTCACCCATTGTTAACGGAAGCAGCATAAAAAACAATAAGGAAGAATCTTTATCTTCCTTTGCAATAATTGACTTCAGCTCGGTCCAGCGCAATAAAGAAAGGTGAAAATGCCCGCCCGTGTTTCCCAGATACGTATCATTGAAAAAGTAAATCGTTTCATTGGGGTGAAATTCAGCGTAAAAAGTCACATTGTCATTAATCGGATACATCCAGGTGTAACCATTCCAGGGTTGTACTTCCTGTCCACTTTCATCTGTTTTGCCCGCCAGTTCCTCAAACCAGCTTTCAGAAGGCATCTGAAAATTTTCAACGATATAGTCAGAAAGCATAGTTTCTTTTTCTTCATTAGACCCAAAAGGAAACTCTGTCATTAAGAACAGACAAAAATCTTTATTTGATAAATCTAATTTCATAACTCTTATTTTAGAAGTACTGCCCCAAATAAACGATAATTTATGGTCTGTACAAAAAAGCATTTGTAATCCGTAGAGTTGGAACCTATATTCGCTGAACATCAGCTTTTATCTTATCAAGCCTATAACTTCGTCTTCTTATGATTTACGTTGTCCTTGTAATGGATTATAAAAATATCCTACATTTGTGACGATGAAAAATAGTATTGTCCTGTTATTTCTTTCTGCTTATCTGTTTTCGACAACGGAACTTGCACAAGTGCTCAAGATTCCTGTATTGATACAGCATTATGCAGAACACAAGCAATACGAAGATCAGCTAAGCATTATTGATTATCTGGTTCATCATTATGCAGGCCACGAAAAAGATGCCGACTGGGATACTGATATGAAGTTGCCCTTTGTAAAGCATATCAATCTCCTTCAATTCACAGTCTGCCTTCCATTTACACCGGTCACGCTACCCAAAGGTGAAACTGTATGGATAGCATCGGAAACCCTTATCTTTTATCTCAATAAGGAAATACCCTCTTACAATCCCTCTGCCGTATGGCAGCCTCCGCAATTTGTTTAGCAGATTTTGATTCTTAGACGTTATTGTTAAACAACTTTTGAAATCCATAATTTTCTTATTAACAATATCTTAAATAAGAGAATAAGAATATAAAGTTTACAAAAGATTAAGTGTTCAAAATCAGGTACAATACCAAATCCAAATTGGAGACAAATTGTTATACAAAGGGTGTTACCCCTTTCATAGAATTGAAAAAATAAAGCGAATTGATAATGACAAGTGAAGATAAAGCAATAAAAACCACATATTTCAGTATAGCAGGTAATACCGCATTGGCGCTATTGAAATGGCTGGCAGGTTTTTTTGGTAATTCGTATGCCCTGATTGCAGATGCCATAGAGTCTACTGTAGACATCCTTTCTTCTTTTTTGGTGCTGCTGGGACTAAAATATGCCAAGAGGCCGGCTGACGAGAATCATCCTTACGGGCATGGTCGTGTAGAACCTTTGATCACGTTTATAGTAGTTGGATTTCTGATTGTTTCAGCAACCATCATTGCTTATGAAAGCATTCAAAATATCGGAACTCCTCATGAACTTCCCAAACCCTGGACGCTGGCAGTGTTAGCAGGTATTATTATCTGGAAAGAAATTTCTTTCCGTATCGTAATCAAAAAGAGTAAAGAAACCGGCAGCTCTTCACTCAAAGCGGATGCCTGGCATCACAGAAGTGATGCAATTACATCTGTAGCGGCTTTTATAGGCATCTCTATAGCCCTCACTATGGGCAAAGGGTATGAAAGTGCTGATGACTTTGCGGCTCTCTTCGCTGCCGGATTTATTCTCTACAATTGTTATCATATATTCAGACCTGCCCTTGGTGAAATAATGGATGAAAACGTTTATGAGGATATAATTGAGCAGGTTAAAGAGAATGCTATATTGGTCGAAGGTGTATTAGGAACAGAAAAGTGTTTTGTACGCAAGTCCGGAACAACCTTTCATGTAGATCTTCATGCTATCGTCGAGGCTGATATTCCAGTCAGAGAAGGGCATCGGATAGCTCATAAACTGAAAGATTTTCTAAGAGCAAAAATGCCTCAGCTGGGCCATGTACTTATACATATAGAACCGAACAGTTATTAAAAAAACAGCATTCAATAATGCAGGGGGTGACCCTGCATTATTGATGCATCTACCGGTAAAAACAGGTTGTTAACCTACCCCTTTCATTCATTAACAGAATAAATATATGGAATGAATATGTGCCTTACTATCTTGGGTGCATAAAATCCAATAACATGACACATTTATATAGTAAACTGATACTGTTCGTACTGGCGGTAGCCTCACAGATCAATGTATCCGCTCAGTCAAAGCCTTATACTCCTGTATCGCCAGAACTGTATAATACTATTCTCCAAATGGATAGCCTGCTTTTCGATGCTGTAAATACCGGAAATGTAGAAAAGGAAAGTGCATTTTTTATGAAAGATCTGGAATTCTATCATGATAAAGGTGGCCTTGATAATTATGACAGAACGATTGAAAAATTTAAAATCATGGCCAGCAGCAACACGTCGTTACGAAGAGTACTCGTTAAAGAAAGCGTTGAGGTATACCCTGTTAAAGATTACGGAGCTATTCAAACGGGGGAGCACCGGTTTTGCCAGTTAGTAAACGGAACATTGGTCAATTGCGGTACATTCAAATTTATGCATATCTGGAAGAAGACCGATGAGGGCTGGAAAATATCGCGGGTAATTAGCTATGATCATTGATCAGGTATCCTGTCCGTAAAGTCAGTATTATCTCCCTGCTAGCTTTCCTTGTTCAGTTGGAACGGATTTACATCCGTTCCAGCTAAGCTAAAGGATACTGTAAATGTTAGTATTCATTTAACATTTTGTGCTCCAGTTTTTTTAATTCTGCTCTGTCATTCTCCAGGAGAGCAGCTACAGATTTAAACTTATTTGTAGCTTTTAGTTTCCCGTTTACTATTGTTTCTACAAGGACTGTTTTATCAGGCTGTTGTAGGATCCGAAGTCCCATTACAGCCTTTGCATTCTCGTCATATTGCAGATCTCCGAGATAATTGGTCTCGTTAATCGGGAAATTTTCATTAATACTCATTTCAAACACCCTGTTGAGATCCTCCTGATTGAAATTATCATAAAACCGTTTGAAAACATTCTCCAGATCGGTATTGTTTTCTACAGGAAATTGATAAAACAGTTTATTTACCAGTGAATTCGAATCTTCTTCGTCAATCTGTTCGTCCAGAGTATCCACAGCCATAATATATTTTTTGATTTGCTGATTATCGACATAGAATCTAGTGATCGAATTACGACTTCCCTCTTCAGGCATGGTGATACCCCGGCTTTTCTTAATCAACGTATCGTCTTTCCACAGTTCGGCTACGATATTCTTATCTTTTACAGAAGCGACAATACGCAACGGGGTTGTCATTTCGGATATAGACAGCTTATCATTGGAATATTTAAAAATAATCCGGTTGAAATAATGCATGGCAAATAGATTGACATCAAAAGCGGTTACCTTTCCGGATTCATAATGCGAGGTGATCATCGCATATCGATCTGCCAGCTTATATTCAGGTCCGTTGACGATTTTACCATTTACATATTCCGATTTGCGGTCATATGTATAATGCATATAATTTTCCAGCTGTTCCAGCAGTTCAAAGGAATACTTATATTTTAATGTCCCCTTCTCATAGTAACTGATCAATTGAATATTATCGATCAGTGTATCTGACTTGAAATATCCGTCAAAGGGCTTTCCGTCCTTATATTCACCCACATAGGATTCCTGAGGATCTTCGGAAATGGTAAAATCAAAATACTCTATACTTGTCATTTTATTATTGCTGTAATTCTCGATTGACGAAGGATTATCCATGTTGTATTCCGGAAATATGATCTTTTTGACGATTGCACCATTTTCATATATAGACTGGGCACCGTCATCTACTATAGTGCCTGAAACAGGTACATCGTTGCGGTATTCGCTTTCAAATTCCACTGTTCCGTCTCTGTAAATCCGTCTGAATCCATCGCGTTTTCCAGCTTTCATCTCATATTCTTCCTGCAGGCGGGTAGATTCTGAATCTACAAATTGCTGCTGTATGCCATCCTGTTTTCCATTTTGATAGTGTAAAAGCAGATAATCTTCTCCTCCTGTATAAAAATAACCTTCAAAGGGTTCACCATCTTTATATGTTCCGGATGCAAATAGATCTCCTGTTTCCATATTATGCGTTTCTTCCTTTCCTACCCTTTGTCCGTTGAAAAGCTGATATGACGTTACTTTGTCCCATCGTTCATTCGTGAAGAAACCATCAAAAGGCTCACCATCTTTATACTTCTGTACCGACTTTTGCTTTCCTTCATCATAAAGGATGACCTCAGTCAGTTCTCCTTTATGGAAAGTGGATCTTTTAGTTAATTGTCCTTTCAGATTATATTCAGTTTCGATTCTTCCGGCATCGTTGCCTGGTGTACGAACATCTTTTGTTTTTATGGCCAGAGCAAAACCATTTCGTTTATAATACGTGAATGAGGTGCCGGATTCATTTCCTGAAAACTCATCGATCAACTGTCCCTTTTCACTGTAATACTTACTTTTGATCAAACTTCCGTAATCTCCATAGGTAAACTCTCGTGCTTTCTGCCCATCCGACCAATACAGAATTTCGGTATAATTTACTTTTGCAGGGCTGACAATAACGGGTATAGATTCTACCATTGTAGGTTCTTCACCATCAACTACTACAGCCGCAGAATCTATTAAAAGTTCGTCACCATCAGTCAGTACAGCAGCAGAATCTATCATAGGATCAGATTCTATATGAATTTCATCATAATACAATTGCGGAGCATTTGGACTAAAAACACCTGACAATACATTGTCTTCACTTATAAGACCCGTTGAAATAACTTTATTCTTAAGATAAACACTGATTTTCTCCTTTTTGCCATTGCTATTGTAAACAATTTTTTGCCATAAGCTTCCATCCGGATGATAATAGTCTAGTTCTTTTATACTGCTCTTGTTGACAGACTGTTTTAGTTCTTTGTCAATGCCATCTTCATCATACCAGTATGAATCTCCTACATAAGATTGTTCATCACTCGCCAGCGCATAACCTTGCATCTGCATACGTCCGTTCTTATAGAAATCCTGTATAAATACCAGTTCACCGGAGCGTTTCATAGGCAATAAGCGGTAAAATTCATGCTTATCACGTGTTGTCTGTTTCCAGTCTCTGTCAAAATACAGCGTATCCTGCGCAAACAATAAAAGGGGAAATTGCCCCAGTATCAGAAAAAAGAAGTATTTCATACTTTATGTAAATCAGTTTTTAGATAGAAAAGATAAACAAAATAAAATTATCAAACCCCATATTTCCGGTTAGAGGCTATCATAAAAATAGACTGAACATCAAATTTCGACCTTTCCCAATAATTTCATTCTGAACAATCTATTCCAGAGGAAGTTTTAATTGTGTACAAATTCCTGTGACCTTATTCCTTTCTTGTGAGTTTTAGCTGTTCTCCTTCTTTTACAAGATCGAAAACCATTTCTTTTGATGGTTTGAAAATCTGTGTCGGAGCAAGACAGGTTCCTGACATGCTGATACTATCAACATCCATTTTTATCTGGTTAGCTTCAGTAAAATAATACTTCCCGTATACTTTTGTGAAACAATCATTTCCACATTCCCAACTATTATAACTGCTGAACTCTTCTTCATCTAAAAAGTTGACAGCATGAAAGTTGAAAATCACTGCGGTGTCTATTCTTGGAGACAGATAATAGGTTTTCCCGCCATCCGGAGCGATAAGTCCTCCTTCATTAACAATCCAGCTTGTATTTTTCAGATAATTCGGAAAGTTTGTTTTTTTTCTTTCCGGCTCTTTACAACTGAAGAACACAATCAGCAACGCACTCAAAATCAGGAATGCTAAATTCTTTTTCATCATGGCGTTTTTTATCATTATATGCATGTTTTAAACCGCTTTTCTAAATATTTCGGGAATCTCCCAAACGATTTTCGTATTCTTGTAATCAACTTTTTCATCCGTTTTAGGATCATAGCTCAACACCTCAGGATAAGCATTGTTCAGAATATCCTGAATTATCTCTTTTAGCTTTCCGTTTGTTTCGGTATATACAGCACATTCGTTGTACAGTCTCCAAAATACCAGAACTGCAATTCCTTTATCACATAAAGGATGCTCTAAAATCAACGCTGCCTGTTCTGGTTCGTCCATAAACCAGGCTATATTGAATAATTCAATCGCAGATTCTGCACGCTGGATATTACTTTTCCAATCCGTATCAAACCAATCTTCTATCTCATCTTCTTCATAATATATATAGCTGTCTTCACCATTGGTTTTCTGAAAAATCCAATCCGGAACTGTGAGTTCATTTTCATAAAATGGTGCCGGATCAAACTGAATAGCTGTTTTTTGATAAAAGCTATCAGGATAGTTCCTTAAAATTATTTTCAGCAACACAAACACCTCGTTCTGGTATTCGTCCTTTAGCGTTATATCCAATTTATATTGCTGAAAATCCTGTGGCTGTGCCAGCCAGAATAACTCCAGAGCGGTCGCTTCACTGCAAGCAGAACTTTCTGTAATCCGTTGTAAAACTTTCACACCATTGTCCCAATTGTGACGGGTGGCGAGGTAATGTAATTCTTCCGAGGTTTTATCATTAATGAGCTCTCCTAATTGATCCATAAATTCTTTTTTGTATTATCTATATGAATGTTTTCCATTTTGTGGAATATTCGTATAGCGTTTTTTCTTTTATTTGCGCCATGTCTTCATCCAGTCCAGATATTCCTGCTGATACGGATTATCATTCAGTAAAATAATCATCTCTTTCAGCTTATTTCGGTCAAACTCATAATCAGTGACGGAAAACATTAGGAAAATATCTTTTCTGACAAGATTTTTAAAGAAGTTTTCCTGTTTTAATTTGAGTAAAACGTCAAAACAGGTTTGATACAAGGTTTGCTGAAACTCTTCGAATTCCTCGTCATTATCATCATCATCTACCTCTTCCTGATCCTCTTCAATTGCTTCATACAGTTGATGGGATATTGCAGAGAATCCATCGCCAGGTCTGCTACCTTCGTAGCACCATTCTGCTGGCTCAAATGTATAATAGGTCAAGTCGTCCTGAGGTCTGGTGGCTAAAAAATCCATTGTATTGATTGACGGACATACTGTCATAGCACCCCCGTCACTGTATAATGCAAAAGCATAAATATTCTCACCGGCATGACTAGCGACCATTTCCTGAAATGTTTTTCGGGTTGCAGCCTCAATCTGTATGGCTAATTTCTCAAAATCTAAATTCATTATAATCTCTGTTTAACAGGCTATCATTAACATTATGGCCCCCTACTCCGTTCTAAATATATAGACTATCCAATAGTTCTTTTACTTTCGTGTTGCCTTCATTATTGATGGCTAATACACTGTTCTTTTCTACAATTGGCTCTCCCGGTATACTGAGGTAAAAAGCCATTTCTTCTATTTCATTTCCATATTTTTTCACCAGTTCCTGTTTGGCAATGCGCATAGCATCTGTAAATAACTGCAGATTTTTTTGCCGTTCGGGTGCATAGTCAAAGCCTTGCTGAAATAACGGAACAATATCCTTTCTATAGCGATCCAAAAGCAGTCTGGTAAAAGTGTCTACACCTTCTTTTACAGCGCCCTGGCTAACACAGAAACACCATTCAGAAGCATCCCATTCTTTATTTTTATGGATTTTATTTAAGCTTTCGATTGTAGAAACGGCTGAATAAGCGGAAAGGCAATCATCGTCCAGTATCAGGGCAAAAGCATACATGCTCTGTTTGTTCTTCCGGAAAAGCTGATAGAAAAAATCGAATTCATTTATAATTGAACCGGATAAAACCGGCAGATTTCTTTCATGCCAATTCTCAGGGTTTGTCGGAACAGCAGTTTCTTTACTTTCCGGACACCAATATCTATTGGTGCTGCAAGCTCTTTCCAGATCATCCATGTCATCCTCACCAACAATCAGTGAAAATTTGGAGGATAACAATCCTCTGATTTGTGCCAGTGTTTGATTAACTTGTTCATTTATGATATAATCACTAAGTATTTTGTCATGTTTCTGAAAATCGCTGTCTTCTGCAAAATGACTTTTTATTTTATCGAGAGAAACGACAATCTGATCGAGATCAACAATTATTTTTAAAGCCTCTTCTTCGCTCAATTTTATTTTATTATTGCTTTTACTCATGTTTTTCTACTTTAATATTCCTCGAATTAGTCCCCAGTTGTTTATATTTTTGCAAAGAAATTAAAGGTTTGTTCAGCAATAAGCTTTGGGGTTGTACCAGATGTATTCTTGATTCGGTCTTCGTACAATTCAATTTTTATTATTTTAACGTCGCCCGGGATTTTATAGGTTTCATCTTTTGTATAATTATAACCCACTACATCAGAGCCTTCTTTACCTGGAATCTTTTTGACTTCTGCAAAGTATCTCAGCGTTATGTTATTACCGTTCTGCTGTCCTTTTTCAAAACGAATTTTCCTGATCTTATTAATGTTAAGTCCACCGGAACTGATATTTCCCTGTATCCGGAATTTCAGTATTTCAGCATTTTTGGAAGTCATAACAATCATAGGATTAAGGCGCTTTGTAACTTCTTTACGGGTTGTATAAGTATGTACTGCGCCTGTTTCAGGAACTTCTTTTGTAACCCGATCGGTCTCTGAGTAAATAGTCGTAACATTCAGTTTCTGAGCATTGGTTTTACAACCAGACAGTACCAAAAAAGAAGCTAAAATGATGCAATATTTCACTGTCTTATTTTTAAATAATCTTTGAATTAAAGATAACCAAAGCTGCTGGATGAGAATATCCCTGATAATAGTGGTTTTTGGTTTATACCTAACAGCTGTCAGGCATAAAGGTTCTCCTATTCTAAAAATTTAGTTTTACAGTAATCAATTTTGTAGGCTCCGCTTTCAGAAACTAACGTAACTTCATTTTGCGTCTTTATTCCGTTTCCATAATCAATAAACACATCGTATATCCCCTCTTTAACCTTATTTATTTTTAATTGCTTTAGTTCTCCAATATCCCCATTCCCTCTTCCAAAAAGCCACATTTCGCGTTCTTCAATAGGATATATTCCGGACCATTTGGCTATATATTTCTTTTCAGCAGCAGGATATTCTGCGTCTGTTAAGTTGGAAGGACCATATAGTTCACCTGATTCAGCTATAAATTCCTGAAACCTTTTTGTACATAGTTTTTCTTCTATGTTGTAATCCGGGAAATATCGGTCAGATTCTTTTGTTTTGAATATGTTTTTCAACCATTCTTCAGCAGTATCCTTTTGATTGGATAATGAAGCGCTTTCTTTCTGAATAATCACAGAATCTACCGTCTTTTGCAACGAATCATTCATCGGTGATTTAGGATTGTCCTTGTTTTTTTGATTGCATGAGCTTAACAAAAACAGAGACAGACAAATTGACAGATATTTTTTGTTCATTGATCTTTTATTTAGTATGGGTAATTTTTTTGATGTGGTTATCATTTATATATAGGCTAATTCAGTCCGTTTTTAGCATTTTTCAATATTTTTTCAGCTTTCAGTCTTATCGCTTTGGGCAATAATTTGAAATTTGCATCTCTTTCTTCACGATACTGATCTTCCTCCTGAAAAGGAATCCATCCTGTAATCTTGGACTTTGAAAGTTTTTTTCCGCCCGTATTGGTATACACAATCACTTTCAGGGGTTTGGCATCTAACCCGTCTGATTCTTCAAAATAAGTAAGGTAAAACTCCGGAAACTCGTTTTTATCCGCATCGTCAACCTCACAGAAATTAATGAGATATCGGGGCTGTGCAAGACCTTTTGCAAAGTCTTTAAAAATTATTTGCGGAATTAATCCGCCGTGATCTTCCAGAAAAATACCTGCATGTAAATCTTTGGGATTATCTACTAAAGAAGAGCCTGCTTTAGCTTTGCTTTCATTCAGATACCAGACATAACTTCCATTGTTTGGAACAAAGGATGTGACAATCATCACCGGATTTCCCGGCACCGGAATTCCAAGTTCTTCAATAATCTCATTGTATTTTTTATCAGAAGAAAAATAAACTCCTGTTCTTATTTGTGCAAAAGATGAGAATGACATCATAA
This sequence comes from Sphingobacterium spiritivorum ATCC 33861, assembly GCF_000143765.1. GTDB lineage: Bacteria > Bacteroidota > Bacteroidia > Sphingobacteriales > Sphingobacteriaceae > Sphingobacterium > Sphingobacterium spiritivorum. The sequence goes on from NZ_GL379770.1 coordinate 1,842,182, forward strand.
AGACTGCAACAGCAAATAGCGTTCTAAAAATCATAGTTTTAGAGTTTTTTGAAATGTATTGTTAATTTTCTTTGTATTCTCTTCCGGAATAAATATCTATATAATAGTAAATGGTTTCGCCTTCGTGGAGCTTAGCATTGACTAATCCATCCGAATTAATGGATTTATAAGCATTCGATCCTATATTCTTTTTATTCTTATTATCATAAAGTGTATACAGACCATCTTTCTCTTTTTGAAGGGCATAGATTTCTTTTTCGGTATCCAAAACCGAAATATCATTGTGTTCAGGTTTTATCTCCCAGGCCTTTGTTTTGCTATTCCACAAGCCCATTGTTCTCACTTCTTTTTCGTCTTCAATCCGGATAAGATATAAATCATTCATCCCCTGATAATAACTTATTTTCCCAAACTTCCAGTTTTTTTTATTGAACTGATTGGGTAAAATCATTTTTCTGTCCGGCCAAACCAGATATCCAACCTGATCCAAGACCTTAAAATTATAGGGGTCTATAGTATCTGCAACATTTCCTTTTGTATCTATATAAAGCCAGTCGTACGCCCAGACATCATTATCGTAATTAAAAACCCCCAACAGAAAGTAAGGAGAATTGGTTATAGAATAAACCAAAGAGGTCTTTTTAATGAAATTGATCTGTGAAGCCGTAGCCTTTGTAATTTGTTTAGGAAATGCCTTTTCATATTGCGGAAAAACATATACATCATTGGTTTTGCTGTTTGACAGGAGCTTAGGAACTTCTGGTTCAAAGCGCTCTTTGTTTACTTCTTTCAATGTTATAGTTTCATTTCCAAATCTGAATGAAAGGGCTTCGGTACCTTTCAAACTATTATAAATTGCTTTTTTCTGATTCAATTCATATACCGAAAATGTTGCATTTGAAGCTTTAATAAAGCGTTTATCTTCTAATAATTCAGTAATGTTATTCTCAATTTTATTTAGGCGTCCTTTTTTGATTTCGTAAAGACTTCTATTCCAAAAAACATGGTTTTCATCTACTGAAACAAAATTCAGGGAATACTCATCTTCCAGGTATGGAACATCCTCGCTAAGTAAGACTTGTTTGGTTTCTAAAACACCAATCTCAACTTTATGGTAAGTCTGCTCTTTCTTCACACCACTTCCCATGATATTCCAGTCCCATTTCCAGACGGGCATTTTCTTTTCGTACTCAATTTCTTTTTTATAAAATGTAAGACCATTGATAACATCGATATTGATCTCATCAGCGGAATAATGCAAAACTATTTTTCCTGTTTCGTCTATGATTGAAGATTCCCCCTTTTCATTTCCTACAATTGCAAAGCCTGTAGGTGTAAATAACGATGCAGTCTTGAATTTCTGTTCGATAACAGGTTTCAAACTTGTTTTATCTACATAGATAAAATTATCCTCCCGGGTGAGATAAGGAACCGTATGTATGGTCTTCATTTTTGTAGAAACTAATGAAGAATTGTCTTTTATTTCCTGCGTGCAGGCGGTAACTGAAGTCAGCATAAAAAGGATATACAATACTGTTATTTTCATTCTTCAAATCTCTACTCGTCGTACTTTTCAATATTAGAGAGAAGTGAAGAATAAAACAATCCCTGTTATCAGCCATATTTTGGGTCATTCATCATACGAATACCTTCAAAAACAATCTGACACTGATTTCAAACAAAACATCCCTACCATAATGCTGGTAAGGATGTTTTTCTTTTACATATTATTGCCTGCTTTACTTCAAAGAGTCCTGTTTTATTATTCTTCCCTCCTTAATCTCTTCCGATGGTTTGATGATAATTTTGTCCTCCGGATCCAGATTACCGAAAACTTCCGTCAGTGTATCTAAACGAATACCTTCATGTACAGCAATCCGTTTTACTTCATCGTTATTTAATGTCAAAATATAGGTTCCCGACTGTGTATTTAATATACTTCTTGTCTGTACCCAATTAGTAGGGTTTTTACGTTTTAATTTCAGTTTGACCTGTGCATAATCTCCTCCCTGCAGTTCGTCCGACGGGTTGTTTACATCAAACTCCAGTGTAAGCGACCGGTCTTGCTGGTCAAGCAGTCCCGAGGTACGGGAAAGTCCGGCGTCAAATGTTTTACCCGGCTGAGAGCTGACCGTAAACGTAGCGTTCATCTCCTGCTGAACAGATGATGCGTGCTTTTCGGGCAGGGATAACGTCAGGCGGAGCTTATTACTCTGCGCTATCATAAACAAGGGTATATTGCTTCCTGCTCCTGCTAATGCACCAACTGAAATATTCCTTTGGGTTATCACACCGTCAAACGGTGCGGTGATGCGCAGATACTGTTGTAATTGCGATGAATGAGCTGTGCCTGCTTTGGAAGCATCATAAGTAGATTTGGCACTTTCCATTACACTTTTAGCCCTGTCGAGTTCAATATCTGCAATGGCTCCGGTTGTTTTGGAAGCCGTTATCAATCGGTCATACGCCTGTTTTGCATAAAGGTAATCGCTATAAACCTTTTGCTCGTTAGATTTATCGGAAAGGTATTGCTGCTGCATTTCGGGAGCTTCCAATACGGCCAAAAGCTGACCTTTCCTAACCCTGTCCCCTCTATCTACGTACAACCGTTGTACAAATCCGGTAACCTTTGCATACACGGAGACCTGCTCATAGGGTTTCAGTTCTGCCGGAACGGATATTTCATATTCGGGATTAATAACCTGTACATGTGCTGTCTTATAATTCATGGATTTTGCATACTCTTTTTTCGCTTGTGTCTTTTCCTGTTCTTTTTGCGAACAAGCCGAAAGTAACAATACCAATAATATGGTCAATGCCAATAGAGCTGCTTTTTTTCTATTTATTGAAATGCTGTGATACATTGTAATGCTAATTTTAAAGTTTATGATATCGTTTGTTTACCGGACTGTTCTGCATAATACCTGCTTTCGTAATCATCAGGGTCTAATGACGGGCTAATAACTTTAGTCCTTGACATCAGGGAAGAAAAGAAATGTGGTACAAGTAATAAGATGGTTATGGTAGATGCAATCAGACCACCGATAACCGCCCTGCCCAAAGGGGCTACCTGCTCTGCTCCTTCGCCTAAACCCATTGCCATCGGCAACATTCCGGCAAGCATTGCTGCAGCAGTCATCAGTACAGGTCTTAGCCTTGAGGAAGCGGCAAGTCTTGCAGCGTTGGCTGGTTTCAAGAGTAATTTTTTACGGTAATATTCCGCCTGATTGACCAATAGTACCGCATTGGAAACCGATACCCCGAGTGACATAATAATACCCATATAAGATTGCAGATTGAGCGTACTGCCTGTAAAGAAAAGGATAATCAGACTGCCTGCAATTACGGCAGGCAACACTGAAAGGATAATCAAAGGAACTTTGAATGATTGGTAATAAGCCGAAAGCATCAGGAATATGGCCATAATGGCCACACCCAAACCAGCCAGAAGACTTCCTAATGTATCATTCAACAATTGTAATGTTCCCTCTGTCCAGATAGTCGTACCACGCGGCGGTACTCCTGCATCTTTAATGGCTTGTTTCACTGCCCGGGAAGCTGTACCCAGATCCTTCCCGTATACATTGGCAACAATGGTTACATAACGGTTCGGCCCCTTACGGTTTACCTGTGCCGGAGCCGTCACCCTGCGTATAGTCGCTACATCTTCCAGTACAGGACGAAGGCTTCCCGCTTTCAAAGGAAGTGACCGCAATCTTTCTTCCGACATCATACCTTCCGGTATCTGTACCTGAGTCTGGAATACCAATCCCGATTTCGGGTCAATCCAAAGGTTTTTGTCCGTAAAACGGGTAGATGAGGTCGCCGTAACCAGACTGCGGGTAATATCCTGCATTGTCAGTCCGAACTGTCCGGCAAGGTCACGGTTTACTTCAATTTCCATATTCGGATAAGTAATGGGTTCTGCAATACGGATATCCCGCAGATACGGAACTTTTTTCAGATTAGCTTCAATCTTTGAGGCATGTGTAAAAGCACCTTTTACCTGACCTGCGCCTACTTTAACTTCAATCGGTGTCATTGCGCCCTGTCCCATGATCTTTTCGGTCAGCTCCATCGGTTCGAAATTAAAAGCAACTTCAGGATGCTTCTCAGTTATCTTATTACGAACTTTCTCTTTAAATTCTTCCATTGATCCGCCGTACACCTTCTGATTAACGGATATTTGCAATACCGCTTCGTGGGAAGAATTACTGAAAAGGAATATCGGGTTGATGGGCGAACCTGCGGGGTGCATCCCGATAAATGCGGAAGTAATATTCAGTCCGTTTTCAGGCAGTTCGGCTTTGATTTCATTGGTAATATCTTTGACAATCTGTTCTGTTTTTTCAATTCTGCTTCCCTGTGGAGCCTGTATACGTAACTGAAAATCACCATTATTGGACACAGGCATTACATCTGTACCCACAACAGTCAAAAGTAAACCTGTGATAACACAAGCAACCAACACATACACGATAAAAAGCGGTACGGCTTTGGTTGACCATTTACGCATACTGTAGGAATAATTGACACGGAATTTGTCAAAGAATGCCCGTTTTCTTGCTGAAATGGTTTTTGAGTTGTGTTTGTTCTTCATCATCCAGTTTGCCAGTATAGGCACAAAAGTCTGCGAAGCCAGAAAGGAAGCTATCATGGCAAAGGCAACTGCCATCGATAAAGGCATAAACATATCTTTTGGAATGCCTGTCATAATAAAGGCTGGGGTCAATACCGCAAGAATACAAAGCAATATCAGCAATTTAGGAATAGAGATTTCCAACAAAGCATCCACAATCGCCCGCTGTTTGGGCTTGCCCATTTCCATATGCTGATGTATATTCTCTATCGTTACCGTAGCTTCATCGACAAGAATACCGATAGACAGAGCAAGACCACTCAAGGTCATGATATTGATGGTCTGCCCGAAAAGGTACAAGGTCGTAACTGCGGAAAGAACGGCAATCGGAATAGTAAATACAACAATGATAGCTCCCCGTGTATCGCCCAGGAACAATAATATGACCAACCCCGTGAAAACCGCTCCTAAAATCCCCTCGTGGATAAGGTTGGAAAGAGAGCGTTCGATATAGCTGGATTGGTCAAATTCATAGCTGACCTTTACATCTTCGGGCAATTGATCTTTCAGCATCGGAATGGCATTTTTCAGGTTTTCCACAGCATCCAGTGTGGAAGCATCTGCTTTTTTAATAATGGGCAGGTAAACCGAACGTTTGCCGTTTATCAAAGCGTAACCTACGGTCTGGTCTGCGCCGTCTTCTACACGGGCAACATCGCCTACATATATGGTGCGGTTAGCACTTGTTTTGACAGGGGTTTTCAATAGCTCTTCCGGTCCCTTCGCAATGGAATTAATGGGTGCCATCAGGTTTTCCTCTCCTATCCGGATATTTCCGGCAGGTGACGGAAGACTGTTTCTGGTAATGGCAACCGTTATATCTTCGGGACTTAACCCGTTCGCCTGCATAGCGTCGGGGTCAATGTTGATAACGATGGAACGCACATTGCCACCGAAAGGTGCAGGAGAGGTAATACCCGGAATTTGTACAAACATCGGCCTGATTTTGGTCAATGCCAATGTTTGTATTTCATTAACAGAACGCTGATCACTTTCAAAAACGAGATTACCTACCGGAAGCGAACTTCCGTCAAAACGTACCACCATCGGTGGGACGGCTCCGGGTGGCAAAAAGCCCATTGCCCGGGAAACGGATGTGGACACCTCCCCGGCAGCCTGTGCCATATTCGTCCCCGGATAAAAGGTCAGCTTCATCAGGGTTAGGCCCTGTACACTTTTAAAATCAATATTTTTGACACCGCTCACAAACAGGAGAACCTTTTGGAACTCATTTGCCATAAAGCCGTCCATATATGCCGGTGATAATCCGCCATACGGCATAGCAACATACATCGCAGGTAATTCCACTTCGGGAAATATATCTATGTTTATTTTTTTTATGGTATTGTAGGAAAAGAAAGCTATTGCCAGTACGACAACCATAATCGCAATAGGTTTTCTTAACGCAAATCTTATTATGTTCATATACGATTAATTAAAGGTTGTTAAACAAAAAGTCGAAATCAGCAGTCAGTTCTGCCTCGTAAGCCAGCAATACCCAGTAATCACGGGAAGCCTCAATATGGGCGTTCTCCGCCTGTTCGAGTAAGATGCGTATCTGCAACAGTTCGCTCAAGGTGATTAATCCACTTTTATACCTTGCCTGATACATATGGTATGCATCCTTAGACTGCTGCACAGCAAGCTTTGTTTTCTGAAGTTGGCTATACTGCTGAATGATTTTTGCCTGCGCAGCGGATAAATCAGCCTGCATAGCCTGTTCATATTGTGCATGTAAAAATCTGCTGCTTTCCGCTTCTTTAAAAAGCTGCTGACCTTTCATACGATTTGTATACAGACTGGTCAGATTCCATGTGATACCGATACCTGCCAAAAAGTTGCTGGTGGTATTGTTAAATCCATCTTTCCAGGCTCCTGATACCGTTCCGTTCGGACTGATACCAGTGCCCCGATACGCATATCCGCCCAGCAGGTTGATGGAAGGTAAAGAAGATTTTTTTTGTGCTTCTCCGCTTAACATGTAATACTCAGATTGCTTATCCAAAGCATCTAAAACAGGGTGCGAGACATTTATAATCTTGCTTTTGCCGAATCTATTTTCTGCCATGTTCTCAAATCGGTTGGCCGATGCGGTATAATTAATGGTATCATGACCGTACAAATCCAACAGCTTGATATAAGCGGCCTTTACAAAGCCCTTCCATTTATCATGTTCACCCATAGCCTGTACATACGAGGATGAAGCGAGCAGGCTGTCTGCTGCAGGTCGCAAGCCGGAAGCGGACATGGCGGAAGTTATTTTGCGTATATCGTTGAGGCGTTTGGCGTTCTTTTCTACCCACTGCAGCTTGGCATTATTATACAGGAGAATGATATACCGTTCAGATAACGCTTTTTTCAGGTTGAGCAAATACGCATCTTTCTCACTGACCGATTTGTGATATAACGCTCCTGCAGCCTCATTCTGCTTGCTAAGCTTTCCGAAGGAAAATACTTCCCACTGGATAGTAGCAGAACCAAAGGTATTGGCGGCCACAGAACTTCCGCCAAGTGGTATAGCTGAACCACTTACATTGAAAAAACCTGCCTGTGGAAAAAATGCTCCGGCACTTCCTTCATAAGTTCCGTATGTATTCTGTGCCTGCGCATTTATCTGTGGGAGCATATTGCCTTTGACGGCTCGTTGGTTGAACTTTGCAGCAGCAATTGCTGAAGCTCTTACACTAACGCCCGGATAATTTTCTTCAACTTCAGACCATAGGCTGCCTAAAGTATGTTCCTTTTGTTGCTGTGCATGTATTGGAAACATAACAACAACGGCCGACCAGAATAATGCGGTCGCCATAATATGTTTTATCATATTACTCTACAAATTTTGGACAGGTCGCAAAGGGCGACCATAGATTATTTTAAAATGAAATCAATAGAAATACAACCCATTGAACAGGTGCGGTCAACAGGAAAAAAGGGAATTAGCAAGTGTAATGAAGAATAAGTTTCCGGTATTCGAGAAAGATAGGAATAGAACTGTGGATTTTCCCGCTATCACTATAAAGCGGGTGCTTACTTTCTTTGCTTACAGGTTGTAAGGCGTATAGAAAAAGACACGTAATCGTAAAGATAACGGCAGGCAGTAAATCGTTCGCATCAAAAGATTTCTTTTGAACGATTTGCTTATCTGAAGCATCGGATTGCGCACATTTTTCTATTGCATTTGCAGAAAAATTTTGGGTGCCTTTAGGTATACTCTGTTCTGTTTTAACAGGAATACCTGCCAGATTTTTGATACTTGTTTTGACGACACATGAGGTTAGTAATACCAAAAGTATAGCGGCGAATACGAAAAAATATCGCTTATAATGCATTGAAATATTTGGTATTATCTTGTTCATCAATAAACAAAAGTAGTTTTATTAAGTAAGGGAAGCAAACAATTGTATTTGTTTTATGCTATTTTACATACAGAAAACTACGAATTTTGGTGTAGACATATTATAAACACCAGATTATCCTGCAGTCTTTATGAACGAACATTGTATTCAAGATCAACCTGTTATAATCAATAATATGTTTGTTAACCTCTACTATATTCTTTGGAATATGTTATTTTAAATAAAGTCCGAAATACCAGGTCCACCCAATAAGGATCAATTGCATAGGAAGCCTTTGCGCATACAGATAATTCATGCCGGGACCTGTGTAATCGGCTTTGAAAATATTGATCATCTTCCTGGAAGAATTGACATTGGCTATAAACACCACTACCAAAAATATAATAAGTAATAAAGCTGTCAACGCACGTAACCGCGGGATCATCAGCCCTATACCGGCAGCGATTTCCAGAATACCGGTGAGATACACAAAAAACATTTTTGCCGGTATATAATCGGGCATCATCATAGCCATTCCCTTTTGAAATCTAAAATGTGATAATCCCGTAAAGATGATAAATACACTCATGCCCAGATTTCCGGCAAACACAAAATCCCAAAATCCATACATAAACTTTGAACCCAACAAAGCGATAAAAAAGGCGGTAAATAAAAGGATTAGTAATTTCATAAGCTTTATAATAAGTTTGTACCACCCTGTTAGGGATATGATTCCCGAAGAGTATATTACATTGATAACAAATAATCAAGTCAAATGTTGCAGATATTATTAGAAGTACAATTGAAAGTTTACATTCCGCTACTAGTCAGAAATTTTAAAATGTAATACTCACCAAAACAAATACAGCGTATCAACTTTCATTGATACGCTGCAGGGTTAATTAATTGGAAATCTACTATTTTTGCTTAAAATTTGTAGGTGACACCAAGTCTCATATTGCGCTTTGCTTCTACAATGTAAGTATAGTAGTCCACTCCTCCCTTAGCAAGAGTTGCAGCATTTGCCTTTGAAAAAGATCCTGCTGTCAGTAGCTTTCTGTTGTCCAGCAGGTTGTTCACCAATAAGGAAATATTGTATTTTCCCATTTGATAACTCAGACCACCATCTGTGCGTACATAGTTTTTGAAGTTTGATTCTTTTGTAGTACCTACAGCTCTGTCAAACATTGTCTGAACACTTCCCATTAGCCCAAATCCTTTCAATGTTCCGTTTTGGATACGGTATTGCAACCAGGTATTAGCTGTATGTTTTGCTGTATTTGGTGTAATGTTTCCTATTGTTGATTCGTCGCTTGCTTTCGATATTTTAGAGTCGGTCAGTGCATAGTTGGCATTGACATTTAATCCTTTTAAGATTTCTCCGGTAATATCCAGTTCAATCCCTTTAGATTTTGTTTCACCTAATTGTGCCTGGAAAGTCTGTCCGTTAACAACGTGATTCGGATCCGGATCTGTTACCAATGAATTTTCTCTTCTGATAGAGTAAGCACTTACTGTCGAAATCCAACGACCTCCAAACCACTCTTTCTTTACCCCTGCCTCTAGGTTATTACCTCTGATCGGCTTAAATGCATTTCCTTCCCAATCTACACCCGCTACAGGAACAAATGACTGATCATACAAGGTATATACACTCATCGATTTGTCGATGGAGTAACTCAATCCTGCACGCGGACTCCATACATTGTCCTTCACGTCAGCGGCATTAGTCTTACCCACAGTCTCCGCATTTGTGAATCGTAAACCTAAAGAAAGACGAAGCTGATCATTGAAAAAGGCCAGCTCATCATGTGCATAGAATGAGGTGTAAGAGACAGAAGAGACGTAGTTACTTCCTCCGGCTCTCAATTTTACACTCTTAGACCTGTCTATAGCTGGTAATACAGCTCCAGGAATACCGTATTTAGGATCGTATACATTAAGGGATGCAAACGGAATAGAATCCAGTAATGTTCTGAAGTCACCCCAGAATTTTTTGTTTCCAAAGTCCCCTCCGAATAGCAAACGGTGTCTTACTCCTCCTGTCTTTTCCTCTCCTGTGAATGAAAACTGAGCAAATCTGTTCTCTCCTGCCTCATCAGCAATACTCAGATTGCGCGGCATATCACCGTTAGGTTTCATATAATTTAACCAGGTACTGTTTGCAATCATATTGAAATTGAAATAAGCAACCTGAGCATGTAATTTCCAGTTTTTATTTAACTGGTGGTCAAAATACACATAGGCACTGTGATCTTTGATCTTACTCGGTTCAAAGGACGGATCACCATAGAAGAAATCGTTGGCAATGTCCGGATCTGCATATTGTTTTGGAGAGAAGGTATAGTTACCATTTGTCAGGTAAGTAGATCCCTGATAAGTATATTCTACTGTCAGTGAAGTCACATCATCAATCTTATAGGTCAATACCGGTGCAACTACCATACGGTTGCTGTAGTTGTATTTGGTAAAGTAATCCTTCTGCTGTCCGGCTACGTTAAGACGGTACAACAATTTACCATCTTTACTGAGTTTACCATCAAAATCCAGCGCGCCGCGGTATGTGCTGAAACTCCCCATATTGAAACTTGCAGATCCTTTCGTGTGACCTGAAGGTTTTTTGGTCACCACGTTATAAAATCCGCCCGGCTCGCCATTTGCCAGCATAAAGCCTGCAGGACCTTTTACAAACTCGATACGTTCTATCATAGATGCATCTTCAGCTGTAGGCCCCCAGGAAGCTTCTATATTCATACCATTTCTAAAGGCAGGAATTTTTGATCCGCGCATTCTCAGATTGGCATATTGATTATCCCAGTGTCCCTGACGTGTCGCACCGCTGATATTGCGTGTAATACCATCTACAATATCAAACACCTGCTGATCCGCCATAAGATCCGCCGATATGATCTGTATATTCTGAGGCAATTCCAGAATAGGTGTTTTTAACCGGAGTGAACCTGAAATACTGTCCAGTTTATATTGCTGATAATATCGTCCGTAAACAGAGACCTCATCAATAGATTCTGATTTTGAAGATAATTTGATTTGTCCCAGATCCAGTGATTGATTTTTAACCAGTAAAACAGACTGATACTTACTGTATCCAAAGGCTTTTATTTGTAATTCATAATTGCCTGATTTCACATTGGCAATTTTAAAATGACCTTCGGTATCTGATGTTGTTGCCAGATTTGAAGGATCCAGTTTGATCGTAGCTCCTGAAACAGGCTGATCATTTTCATTTAAAATTATTCCTTCAACTGAAAACAGGCTTTGAGCATAAGATGCTGACCCGCTCAGGTAAAGGAGACAAAAAAATAACAAACGTAATAGTTTATTCATGAGTGTGCTGAATTATGTGTGTGTGGTTGTTTATATTATGTGAATTAAATGTTGAGCATAGTTTAGTATCTCCATTGACAAACTGACATACCCGAAAAGATACAGAAGTATGGCAATCTGTACATGGACTGACAAACGGAATTAATATATTATCGAAACGGATTTGAGGCACCTTTTTTTAAGGCGCTTATGTTCTGCAGAGACAGAGCAACTCCTCTCTCAGAAGAGATTTGAAGAGATAATAGAGGTAAGTATTTCATAATATGTTGAATATTGTATGTATTTATTGTTTCAACTCTTTATGAAAAGAAATGACAAGAAGATATTTGAATAAGAAATAGTTTAATTTTTTATTTTTCTCTATCTTGCAGATTCTTCCATATGTTAAAGTATCGGGAGTGATCTGCTCAGCTTGCTGAGTAGATCAACTACAATCAGTTGCCGCTGATAGTAGTTTTTACGCCATGCAAAAGATTGCCGTCTTGTGCATGGCGTTATTTTTATAAGCTATTGGATTTATTATTCAGATAAACGTGTAGATAAAAACCACATATACAAGATCAAACCCAATTATTTAGACTGATTAAAAACAACGCAAATATAAAACGAAATCTTCTTATTGCAACTTTTATTTTATATTTCGTATTTCAGAAGAATCCTGAAATAGCTAACGGGACTGTTTAATTACTGTTTTCTTATCCAACGAACCAGTATCTCATTTTATTCTTTTTCTTTTGATTAATGAAAATTCAACTTGCTGACTTTTCTTTTCATTCTTAAAAGATAAAAAAGTGACTCTTTCTATCTTTTGTAGCCTAAAAGCTACTTCTTTAAAGATTTTCCTAAAAAAATGTTATCACGAAAATTAAAGAAACTAATTTTACAGCACACTAACGCACTGGACAAAGTTAACTTAGAACACCCCTAAGCAAAAACTAAATCCACACTAAATTCACTAACATGAGAAGAAAGTATTCTATTCTTTTGGTTTCATTGTTGTCGGTTGCGACACAAATCTACGCATCAACAACAGATCCTGTTACCATAACACCAAAATTCCAACAACGGAAAAACAGCCCTTTTTATAACCCCTGGTTTGCCGGAGCAGGTGTAGGTGGGCAGATATATTTCGGAGATCATAACAAACAGCTCCCTTTTGGCAAACGAATCACTCCAAATTTCGATTTGTATGCTGGCAAGTGGATTAATGCAAATACAGGTATTCGTGCAGGTATTAATGGTTTTCAGATCAAAGGACTCACACAGAATGGAAGCCACTCAACCGGAGAGGTGTATAATGCAGCAGAAAGGCTTCAAAAACAAGAATTCAAGTACCTATATGCGCACGCAGATATATTGGTCAACATGAACAATGTCATAGATGGCTATGACAATGAACGTATATATTCCTTTGTGCCTTATGCGGGTATTGGAATAATGATGACCGCAAATGAACCTAAGGCTACTAAAATAAGTCCTAATCTAGGTGTACTGAATACATTCGTTCTTACGGAGAATTTACACTTCACTGCTGATGTGCGTGGTAATTTCGTAGGGGACAGTTTTGATGGAGAGGTTGGTGGACGCCGGGGAGAAGGAACATTGACAGTCTCACTGGGGGTAAGCTATACTTTCAAAAAACGTACATTTTATAACTGGCGATAAGCGTTTCTGTTATTTATAAGCATTCTTCTCAGGCTCATTTGACGGCATCACTTTTTTATGTGATATTTCAATATCACTAAACCGGTGATATTGTCAACAGAGTTTGTTTTATAGTTTTGAAAAAAACAAAAACCAAACACACACAACGTTATGAGAAAGCTATTAATTACAGCATGTGCGCTTACAAGTGTAAGTTTTGCTGCAGCACAAGGGAATCAGGACTACACAACCCAGACTGGTATCGCAAACAATGCGCAAGTCACGCAAGTAGGCCTTCAAAACCACAATACGATTTATCAGCTAGGTGCGCAAAATCTGGCAAAAACAAATCAAAACGGCTCAAACAACAAGAATGAATCAAACAGTATCGGGCTGGGCAACAGTATTGATGTAACTCAGCTGGGGGCATCAAATTCCAACATCACGAATCAATTAGGAATAACTAACACTGCGACTGTCAATCAGGATGGGTCTTCTAATATAGGACGGCAAAATCAAATAGGGATGTCTAATAATGCCGCAACAGATCAGAACGGATTTTTAAACATCAGCGCTCAAAATCAGTTGGGATTTTCAAACACTGCGACTGTCGATCAGGATGGTTCACTCAATCTGACAGTACAAAATCAGATTGGTATGGGTAACACTGCTGCTTCTATTCAAAATGGTATTGCGAACTTAACTGTCCAGACACAATTAGGTAGCAATAATGGAGCTTATGCAAACCAGACAGGTGCACTAAACGCAACAATCCAGACACAGTCAGGTGATGGTCAATCAGCGCAGTCCATGCAAAACGGAGTAGCCAACCTTGCTTTACAAACACAATCAGGTACTAATAATGGTGCGGCTATTACTCAGGATGGTATTGCGAATGCATCCATCCAAACTCAAAATGGAGACGCAAATAATGCTACATCAGTACAAGACGGATTCTTAAATCTCAACTTACAGGATCAGTCAGGAAACGGAAATATTGCAGTTGCTTCACAGACAGGTTCGCTGAATCTGATTTCACAGAGCCAAACCGGAAATACAAATTCTGCATTTGACTTTCAAACAGGTATAGCTAATTCATCCTATGTGACACAATTGGGGGATCAGAATTATCATATGGGCATTCAGACAGGTATGGGAAATATGATGACTATCTTCCAAAGCAACTAACACTATTCTTTAACACTAACTAAAGGAAAGATTGATGATCTATTGTATAGCTATACTCTAATATTTCATCAGTCTTTCCTGCCTTGTAGAAATTATGCCAAAATCTATGTATCTGGTAGCATTGTTATCCGCAGGTATTTCTTTTTCCGGAATAAGTGATTTATATGCACAGGAAAAAAACAAAAAACACAGTATAGAGAATTTTAACGCATCCAATGTTATGGAGTTACTGAATATACTGCCTCATGAGTCAAATCCTTTGAATGCAGAAGCCATAATTATACAAAACGGGCTAAGTAACACGACAACTGTCTATTTGGAAAATGATGTTCTAATCAGCCATCAGCAAGGTAATGGAAACAACATTTACTATCAGGATAGTCAATATTCAAATCCTGCTCGTATGTATATTTCAATATTCGGGGAAAATAATACAATCGAAATAGTTGGTAGTAATTCCATTTCAGACAGAATGTCTGTAGAGATTTCAGGGCATAATAAAACTCTGCAGATGCTAAATAAATAGCAAAGGGTAACAGCATGAATATCAAACAAGTCATTCAACTGATCATTTTCAATTGTCTCTCCGCTATCCTTTCAGCGCAGCCCAATACGAATGTAACTGATATTAAAGCTGCAATAGATACGAAGCGGACGGAAGACTTACTGAATATAGAAGCGAAAGCGATTAACAACGATGATATTATTTATGACCTTAATTACCTTTTGATTGCAATCAAACAATCCAAAACAGGAAATTTATCTAATAATAAGCAAGAAGGAAAATTTGTTATTCAACCAAATCAGGAAAAACTTCTTTCAGGGATATCCCTAAATATTACACAAGAGGATCAGTTAAAAATCTATCTTTTTATAAGAAATGAAAAAGAAAATATACTAATCTCGAAAGATTCGGTTTTTATAAATATTGAACCTAATACACAAACGCAAAATTTAATCCAAACTACCAATATGGCAAATTTAAAGAGAGCTGCCAAAGAAGATTATACCATTAAAGGTATTATGGTAGACAATACAAAGAGCAAAATAGGAAAAGAATTTTTTGATATGCTCTTCAACCAATACAGTCAACTTAGTGAAAAATATACGTTTACAATTACACTCAGAGAATTACCTTCCTTTAGCAATAATGGAATCATCAGTATAGAAGTAGAAGATCTGACCATCTTTACATTGAGAGCGATACCTAACGAAGAATATCTCAATTTGCAATTGCAACTCTGCCTACAGCAAATCAGCAATTATAATAAAAACAGAAATCTGATAAACAAAGGAATTTAACTGGTTCATATACAATAAAAGCATCTAAGGGTTATTACCAACACGATAATTCTGCTACTTAAAAGAATTTATAGATGTAGCTCAGGTATTAAACATGAAAAAACAAATTACACATGAAAAAATATACTCATTTTTTAATCTTAATACTAGGATTATACGGCATGGGGAAACAGGAGGTTTATGCTCAGCAATTTGTATATAAGCCTGTTAATCCTGCTTTCGGAGGAGACACATTTAACTATCAATGGTTACTAAGTTCTGCAAATGCCCAAAATCAATTTGATGATTATAAACAACCATCATATAAGCCGGCTTCAGCTATAGGAAGTTTTACAGATAACCTCAACAGGCAAATCCTGAATAAGATCTCAAGAGATTTATTCGGAGATGAAACAGGCGAAAAACCGATGAAACCGGGTGTTTACTCACTCGGCACAATGAATATCACCATAGCTGAATATTACGGAGGGCTCAATATAAACATCATTGATATCAATACAGGAGAACAAACAGTCATAAATATTCCCAATATACCATAAACACATTCTTACTTTTAATGCCTCATAGCATATGCATGTTAAATGTAAACACACAAAAAGTCTATATTTTTTTCCTATTATATTGCTTTTTATATCTGGTTGCAGTGCATTAATAAAAGCGCCTACCAGGCAGGAGCCTTCTACATTTGGAGAAGTGACTCCCTATACCAGAATGTTAAGAACGCTTCCTGTCCCCAAAGAAAAAACAGTAGTTGCCGTATACAAATTCAAAGATCAGACCGGACAATATAAAGCCTCCGATAATATATCAAACTGGAGTACTGCTATTCCGCAAGGTACTACATCCATCCTGCTCAAAGCGCTGGAAGATTCCAGGTGGTTTACAACCATTGAACGTGAAAATATAAGTGATCTGCTCAATGAGCGGCAGATCATTAAATCAACACGGCAGGAATATGCAAATCTGCAGAATCAAAACACTGCGACTTCCCCGATATTCCCCCCTCTTCTATTTGCAGGGCTGATTATCGAAGGAGGTATTATTTCCTATGATTTTAATCTTGTGACAGGCGGAGTCGGTGCCCGTTACTTTGGCATAGGAGGCGGCACTCAATACCGTCAGGATCGTATCTCGGTATATCTGCGGGCCGTATCTACCAATAACGGCATGATACTCAAGACTGTATACACTTCCAAAACTATACTATCACAGTCAGTAAACGCTTCTTTCTTCCGCTACGTCGATCCCGAACGTTTACTGGAGGCCGAAATAGGGTTTACTAAAAATGAACCTGTGCATCTGGCTGTAAAAGAAGCAATAGAGAAAGCGGTGTATTCCTTGATTATGGAAGGATATAAGGAGAATTTGTGGATGGTAAATGATCAGCAGAAAATTGAATTCAACGACCTTCTTGAATCTTACCTGCAGGAAAAACAACTCAATGATAATCTCAGGATAGACGGAAGAATATTAAATCCCAAAAGAGGTAATATAGGGCTCTATCTTGGAGCCGGCGGTCATACCCTTAAAGGTGATTATAAAAATAGTCGGACGCGGATAGGCCCTCAGGCAGGTATACGGCTGTTTATTAACGACAGGCTCAGTCTCGGAATAGCGCATTCGGCTTTTTATCTGGAAAATAAAGAAATTTTTAAGAAAAAATCTAACAGTACGGATATCAATATGGAATATATTTTTATGCCGGATGATAACCTGTCCCCTTATATCTATAGCGGATTTGCATTGACTGGTCTCAGTAGTCGGTATCTAAGCCCTGTTTATCCCTTTTTTAATGTCGGATCCGGAATTGAATATCTTCCGCACCATAGCTTTGGTATCCGTGGATTCGGAGGGTACGACTTCGGATTTAAAGACAATCTGGACGGTTATGTCGGCGGAAAAAGAAAAGACAATATATTCCGTTTCGGAATTGGTATTCAATACTATTTCGATACAAAAACTAAAAAAAATAAGCCTAAGTAGCATGAAAACATATCTAAAACTCGGCCTGGCAATATTCATCATTTACTTTTACTGCACAGGCTGCAGCGAAGAACTCATTGAAAAAACTGTAACCGCCACCGTCAAGGGAATGGTCGTAAAGTTCAAAACAAATGAACCTCTTGCTAATGTAAAAATTACGTCGTCGCCAACCACACAGACAGTCTTCTCTGCTTCTGACGGGACATTTGAAATTAAGGGTATGCCTTTGGGTGATTATGCAATAAAAGCAGAATTGAATGGCTATGTAACAGAAATAAAGGGAGCCAACCTTACAAACGCAGATCAATCGGTGAGTCTGGTTTTCGAAATGAAAGATGACAAGTCATTAAACTCTCCTCCAACAGTACCGCAACTCATTAGTCCGGCTGATAACGCAATAAATTTACCTCTTAGTGTCAAACTGACATGGAATTGTACAGATCCTGATGAAGACAGTCTCAGCTATAGATTGATTATCAAGAACAATAAATCTGGAGACATCCGCGATATTAAAAATATTAAAGATAAATCATATCAACTGGAAAATCTGGAATATGGTACGAGTTATTTTTGGCAGGTTGTTGCGTCTGACAGTATTCACGCTGAAGTATTCAGTCCTTCATATAAATTAACTACTTCGGAGACCCCTCAGAACAGATTTCATTATGTCAGAAAATCGGGTGATAATTATCTGATCGTTTCATCTGATGAGAACAATCAGTCTTTTAATCTGACAAGTAACCAAACAAATTCACTACGAGTCAGAAAAAGTAATGTTGCCGGAGTGCTCGCCTTTATCCGGGTCACAGATGGTAATGCGCATATTTTTACAACTAAAGCCGATGGCTCAGCACTATCCAGAGTTACGACTATCCCGATTGCAGGATTCAATATTACTGAACTGGATTTTGCCTGGAGTGCAAATGGTAAAGAAATAGTGTATCCGAATTTTGATAAACTATATCGGGTAAATAAGGACGGAAGTGGTACGGAGATGATTTACCGCACACCAGACGGAAGCTTTATATCAGAATGCGACTGGAGTAATGACGGCTCCAAAATAGCACTGAAAACCAACGATATAGATGGATACAAAACAAAGATATATGTTATTGATATATTAGGAAATGTACAACATAGTATATTGGAGAATGTAAAAGGAGCTGCAGGAGGTATAAATTTTTCAGTAAGCGGAGACAAAATACTCTATACGCATGATATATCAGGATATGAAAGTCAGGATTACAGACAATTGAAAAGCCATATTTTTCTCTATAACTTAGTTGATAATACAAAAACAGATTTATCAGCATTTACAAAGATACCTGCCGGATACAATGATCTTGATGCCAGATTCTCGCCGAACGAAGCAGAGGTTATTTTCACACAGACCTCCAATGACGGAATTTCTCAGAAAGATATTTATAAGATTGCAATCACAAACGAAACATCCCGAAAGTTATTATTTACAAATGCTTGGATGCCGGATTGGGAATAGCAAAGAAGTATATACTCCTTCAAATAAGATCGTATTGTATGGCCAGGCGAAGTAACCCCAGGGAATTTTTAATATTAAGCTTTTGAAAGATATTCTTCCGATGTGTTTCTACAGTGTTAAAGCTGATAAATAATTTTTCCGAAATAACTTTACTATTGTGTCCATCACAAATAAGCTGAATAATTTGAATTTCACGATTAGTAAGTCTTCCCAGAATAGTCGCCACATCTTTAGGTTCTGCATCATTTGAAGAATATGAAAACCTTTCCAGAATACGCCTGCGTAAATCCTCTCCCATGTAGACTTCCCCCTTTTGGATGCACGCGATAGCATGCAGGATTTCCTGACAATTATTATGCTTATCTATAAAACCGCTGATCCCCTGACGAAAGAGTTCATTTACTTTACGCACACTATTTTCTCCGCTCAGAATTAGTATTTTAGTCTGTTGTAACTTTTCTTTGACATACTTAATAAGCTCACAGACACTGCCATCTGAAAATCTTGTCTCTGTGATGATGAGGTCAGTCTCATTCTGTTGAAGCCATAATACAGCTTCGGCAACATTATTTGCAAATCCTGCAATATTACCCCAGCCATTTTTTCGCAATACATTAGCGACTCCCTCAATAGCAATACATTGTTGATCTACAATGAAAATTTTCATTTCTTATAATTTCAATATTAATGACTTAAACCACAACATCTACTCATAAGGAATATTCCCGGATCCTGATTATAATAAAGAATAAATTAATAGCAATTGTTTAGGCTAAAAACGATACTATAGTTAGTGTAAATATTTTAACAAAATATAATTCAATCTGAAAATTCGCTTAATCGTTTCTTACATGTAAAATCCAATCAAAAATATAATTCTGATTTGAATTGAAAAATAAAGAATAAAGCGATAAAAATTTAAACAAATTACATTCTTTAAGTAAAGAAAAGCAGTACTCTAAAATTTTTATAAATTATTACTGGACGACATAAAGCCAACACTGATTGTCAGCTATCAGAAAAATTAATTTTAAACCTTTGCAACCTTATATTTTTCGAATATATTGGTTATTCATTCCCAGCACAATATACAATATATATAATTTAATACGAAGAAAAATACTGCCCCTAAAATGTAGAAAAATGGCCACAATCTAAAAATTATTAAGAAAAGGTATTCATTAGCACATAAAAAAAATAAGGACAGCCTGCAGGCTGTCCTCAAGTTTAGATTCGAACAGTTCTTCTAATTATAGCCGGGATTCTGCTTGATCACCCCATTACTTTGATTAATAGCTTCACGTGGCAGCGGATAAAGTACAAACTCTGGTTTAGCCACTGTAGATCCCTGATCTATCGCCCTTTTGATATATAATCCCCAACGGATCAGATCATCTCTGCGCCAGCCCTCTGCCCACAACTCAAACAAACGTTCGTCCTGTATCTTTTCCAGAAACTGCGCTTTATTTAAGCCGGAAGGAAGATCCGGAAGACCTGCACGCTGACGGACCAGATTGACTGCCGTATATGCTTCTTCTGTAGGTCCTCCCTTATCTTCATTTATACTTTCAGCCAGCATCAGCAGGACATCCGCATAGCGGTATACCGGAAAATCTACGGCACTGTTCTGCGAGTTGATCTTAGACGGATCCGGAGCGAACTTCATCGGAACAGCTCCACGATCTCCTATAGCACGTGCATCTTTGTAGATAATATTTCCATTGGCATCCTTGCCAATAGGATACTTTTCCAATATTAGTGTAAGCCGCTTATCCCGTTTATCAAATTTATCATATGCCGTCCAGCGCATCTTATATCCTCCCCAGGCAGTTAATGGTATTCCTGACGGATCTTTATAATCGGCTGGTAAAGCATGAGCAAGCCACATATTTGTATATTGATCGCCTCCTGTCGCCGTACATACAATAGGAAGTATAATTTCCGGAGAAGCTCCTCCTTTATTATTGATGTTGAACAAATCCTGATAATTGGGCTGAAGAGAATAGCCCATACTTTTTATCTGTTGGCCGGCGGCCACAGCCTTGTCCCAT
The DNA here is from genome assembly GCF_000143765.1 of Sphingobacterium spiritivorum ATCC 33861. Classification (GTDB taxonomy): domain Bacteria; phylum Bacteroidota; class Bacteroidia; order Sphingobacteriales; family Sphingobacteriaceae; genus Sphingobacterium; species Sphingobacterium spiritivorum. Next base: position 1,863,164 of record NZ_GL379770.1, read on the forward strand.
TGTTTTTCATGCATATACAATTTCATAAGACCTGTTAATACAGCCGCTTTAGAAAACCGTCCGTAGTCTCCGCCTGTCCATCTATCCGGGAGTACTGCTGCTGCTGCGAGATAATCATCTTCTATCTGCTTGACCATCTGCGCACTGGATGGTCTGGGAACAGGAGCTGCTTTAGGATCAGCAGCTATCTTCGCATCCGTAATAATAGTCAAGGGGCCGTAAGCAAAATACAGCATCATGGCGTAATTCGCCCTGAGTGCTTTCAGTTCACCTGTATAACGCTTTTTAAGATTTTCATCCATTGCGACCTTTTCCATATCATCCAATGTAATGGCAATACGTGAAATAAACGGTAGATAGCGACCATAATGGTCTGTCACCCAGGCAAAATCCGGAGAAAAGTTAAGCACAGGCATTCTCTGCCAGTCTCCTCCCCAGGCACAATCCCCCTCATCAGTAGAAATAAAGTTTTGTGCACGCCAGGAGAGAGATGCTGAAGTCCAGCCTCCCTGCCAGTCTGTACCACCAACCAAGCCTGTGTAAGCTGTCGTTACTGCGGCACCAATACCTTCGGGGGTCATTACTACATTATTCAAGTCACCATAGGAGACATAATCTAAACCTTTTTCGCAGCTACTAAATAATGATAATCCGACGCAAAGGCAGGATACCGCGAAACATCTGTATCTGTTAATTTTAGTTTTCATCATTTATATATTTTAAACGTATAAATAGTGATTAGGATTGACCCTGCTGACTGTTAACACGTTGTATGTTTTAATTAGAATGAAGCATTTAGACCAAAGACATAACTTCTTACCATCGGATAAAAGTTATCCATTCTTAGTTCCGGATCAAAAACAGGATACTTTGTAATTGTAAAAGCATTCTGTACATCAAAGGAAACTCTCAAACTGGAAAACACCTTTTGCTTACTGATCCAGTTGCTAGGAAATGAATAACCCAAAGTGATATTTCTGGCACGAAGAAAAGTAGCGTCTATCAACCAGTATGTGGATGCCCCCTGATATCCTCCATAAGAGGGATCGCTGAGCGAAGTAGGCATTGTTCCATCAGTATTAAAAATACTCCAGACTGGTTCTGGTGTAGGCATAGCATTCCATCCGAAGCCATTCATACTTCCATCCCCTGCACGAATTCCGGGAACAGGAGACCATCGTTTTTGTTTCAGACCAGAAAGGTAGATATTCAGGTCAAATCCCTTATAATGAAAGGTATTTCCCAAACCAAAGTTGAGTGTTGGTTCAGCATTACCTAATAACATCTTATCTGCATCAGTGATTTTTCCATCCGGCTGTCCTGTTAGTTTACCGTTGGTATCAAATCCATTAATATCTTTAATAATTACTCCTCCCGGCAGCATTCCCGGCATATGCGCAGGTGCTTCACCAAATTTACCAGTAAAGAAACCATCAGCTACAAAACCATAGATGGGATTGTATAAGGCATTACTGCCTGTCGCGATCTCGTATGCCTTAAGACTTTTTAAAGCCATATCCGTGCGCTCTACCCAGTAATTCTTGTAATGAGAAAGATTTATACGGCTAGACCAGCTAAATCCACCTTCATCTTCCTCCCGTATATTTTTGGATTCCAGACTGATCTCATATCCTGTAGATCGGGTCTTACCGGCATTTCCAAATACACCTTCAATAATAAATCCCTTAGAGTAAGGAATAAATACAATCAGGTTACGAATGGTTTTATTAAAATAATCTACCGAACCGGATAGTCGGTTGTTTAATAGAGCGAAATCGGTACCTACATTAAATTCTCCAGCAGTTTCCCAGGTCAGATTTGGGCTGGCATCCCGCGTTTTTATAAGGCCTGAACTTACGTTATTGGGTCCGAAATAACCATTTACTCCTGATAAATATTGTTCAAATGCTGAAGAACCGAAAGAACTGTTTCCGGTTTCGCCATATCCGGCACGCAATTTTAGGAAAGAAACAACCGTAGCGTCTTTTAGCCAGTTCTCATCAGATAGTACCCACCCTGCAGATACTGCAGGGAAATATCTCCATTTTTTGTTTTTCGCAAAAATGGATGACCCATCTCGTCTCACAGATGCCTGTAAAGTAATGTTGTCTCTGTAAGTATAGATAGCCCGTGCAAAATAAGAAGCCCAGGTTGTCTCACTTTTATATGAACCTACCACGGGTTTGTCAGACTGTCCGAAGAACAAGTTGAAATAGCTAACTAAATCCGATAGAAAATTTTGATTCCCGGCATTAAATCCTTCCCAGTTTGTTTTTTGGAAAGAATATCCTGCAACAGCGTTCAAATGGTGTAATTCACCTATATTCTTATCGTAATTCAACGTATATTCAAATAGTTTGGATTGTGATTCGGATTGGGCGATAGACGCCGCGCCATTAGACTGACTACCGTAAAGAAATGTTCTGGGAAAATAATTAGAGCGTTTCGCATTTGACTGATCATAGCTGAAACTGGCTTTTGCTTTCAATCCCTCCATAATCTTCCACTCTCCATATGCATTGGTCAGCACCCTATTTGACTTGGTAAGATCCGTAACCGTCTCATAAGACAGCGGATTAGGAATAGCTCCATAATATGGGCTTATCGGATAACCACCCTTATCATCGCGCAGCGGTACATCCGGAGACCAGTAAATAGCTGCAGTAATTATACCGCCATTTTCAAATTGTCCATTCGTGACGGTATTATTAGCAAGGGAGTTGGACACTATGATATTCGCTCCTATATTCACCTTATCAGATACCTGATGCTCCAGATTTATGCGACCATTGTACCGTTTATAATCAGTACCTATCAGTACACCCCGCTGATCAAAGTAATTTCCCGATGCAAAATAGTGAGTCTTGTCATTACCTCCGGACATGGAAATATTATGCTGCTGCGTGTAGCCTCTGCGGATAATAGCCTCTGTAGCGGTTTGTGCATCGACCGCATTATCAATCTGTTGCTGTGTATAGATTGGTACAAAAGGATCTTTTACAGCAGATGCATCTTTATTGCCATAATATGGTCCTACACCATTCTTCATATACCAGACTTCTTCTTTCAGCAGGTTACGTTGTCGCATATATTCCTTAGTGCCGAAGACCTCATACATTTTATCGACATTTTGAATTCCGTAACTACCAGAGTACTCAAGTGCTGACTTTCCATTTTTACCTTTTTTTGTTGTCAACAATACAACCCCTGCTCCGGCACGTGCACCATAAATAGAAGCCGCACTGGCATCTTTCAGAAACTGTATAGACTCGAGGTCATTGGGATTGATAAAGTTTAACGGTGATTTATCTACGCCACCGGATACATATTTGGAGCCTATTCCTCCGGCCATGTTAGGTTGCCCTGCATTATCATTTATAGGTACTCCATCCAGTACATACAGTACACCTGCATTAGCAGAAGATGGATTACTCCGGATCTGCACCTTCACACCTGCGCCCGGCTGACCTGTTTCCTGAATAACCTGTACTCCGGCTGCTTTTCCTTGTAAAGTTTGCAGAAAACTGGAAGCAACGCTTAAATTAAGATCTTTTGCCTCAACCTTTGCGATAGCACCGGTAACATTTTTTGATTTAATAGCTCCATAACCGATCACAGTAACTTCAGAAATTTCATTACTAGCTGCAGATAACGATATCTCAAGATGAGAATCGCCTGTATAAGTAATCTCTTTAGTCTGATAACTCACATGACGAATGATCAATGTCTGTCCGGATAACACTTCAATAGTAAATTTTCCGGAAGCGTCCGTCTGCACAACCTTATTACTTTCTTTTACACGTACTACGACATTAGGCAGAGGCTTTCCGTTTTCATCTTTAACAATCCCCGTAACCACTTCTGACTTTGATTGTTTTACAGAAGCAATAGTTGAAGCAGCCTTTTCCTTACGTCGCAGAACGACCGTACTACCCTTTATCTCATAGGTAAGTGGCTGATTTCTTACAAGTTCATTAAGCGTCTCCTTAATAGATCCGTCTTTAACATTTATATTAACAGGTTTAGTTCCCTCAAGATGACTGTTTACATAGAAAAAATCATAACCTGTTTTAGTTTTAAGACTCTTAACGACTTTTTCAAGCGAAGCATTTGATTCTTTAAGTGATATCTTTTGTGCACTTGCAGTTGCAGTTAGCTGAAGCGCTGATGTAACGACAATTACGCTCATAAGATATTTCTTTCCTGAAAAACGTGTGCCTGTAAATGACAAATTAAGATACTGTCCTTTTTGGGCAAATATAGGATTCCTCATAATGGTTTATAATTTAAAAATTGGATATTTAACTCGCATTCTCTTGCATCTGGGCGAATGCTTAAGACCGGAAAACAACTTTTTCTACGGTCATTACCTGGAATTGGGATTAGTCTTTATGTTTCATATAAGATTAAATTTAGTTTTAGAATAATTAGTGTGAAGTGTGTTGTGTGTTTATTTATCAGTATTTACAGATGTTAACTCTGTTATCATCTTGTGTAATCTTCAGAAGACTGGTAGAGCCGAGAATATCTAATATTTTTACGATATCATCTTCCATACGAATCTGTCCGCTCATTCCATCTAAAGGGATAATGCCTTCATATGCGACTTGTATATCATGAAACCGTACCACCTTTCTCATAATTTCATATATATTTTCATTCCTGAACTCAAAGTATCCGTTTTTCCAGGAAGTGACTATCTCCGGATCGACTCTGATCTTACTAGCATAATTGGTCTTGTCTACCTGGGATTGCTCTCCCGGTTTAAGTACAATTTCTTGATTCACCTCTACCGCACCCTCCAGTAATGTTGTTTTGACAAGAGGTTCATCCGGATAACTATTGATATTAAAGTGTGTCCCCAGAACCTTTACCTGTTGATTACGGGAAGTCACAATAAAAGGTTGCTGTTCACTCTTCGTTACTTCAAAATAAGCTTCGCCCATCAGTTCCACTTTCCTTTCTTTCTGATGTGAAAAACTAAGCGGATATCGGATTGAGGAAGCTGCATTAAGCCAAACTTTCGTTCCGTCAGACAATATGATCTTAAACTGCTGACCTCTTGAAGTAGCCAGCGTATTATAGCTTACCTCCATTCGATCAGTGTCTGATTGCGTATCGTAAATCCTGACAATATTATCTGGGGAAACAGAAGTTATACTATTATCCTGAATGAATCGATTCTGTGCTCTGTCTTTGATCAGATCTATGGTATCTCCATCAGACAATGTCAACACAGCTTTACGAAATCCTTTCGGTATCTGATGCTCATGGATCATTGCTATGCTGCCTCCGGAATCAATATTTTTATCATTTTTCAAAAGCAACTGCAGTAAAAAGAAGAATAAAACAGAGGCGGCAACAGCTGCTGTCCGGACAACAATATTTCGATGTTTTCTTCCGTTAATTCTTTTTTTAACAGACCTGAATATCTGCTCACTTTTATCCGAAAGATCACTCTCTTCGTCAACATCCTGTTGTCTGTTACACCAGGCATTATATTGAAGCAGATCTTCATCCGAATAATCTCCTTTATGAATTCTGGAAATGATAGCTCTGATTTTGTTCTTATCGGTCATGATCTTATGCCTTACAGTTTGATCAGCACTTTGGTTATATAATGTAAGAGACATAAGGAATGAGCATCCCCTAAGACAATTAAAAAAATAATTTATCCAAACATTCTGTTCAGATACAGTCTGAGTTTTTTTAGGGAGATTGTCATTTGTGCTTCAACTGTTTTTTCTGAAACACCTAATTCTAAAGCAATTTCCCTATTACTCAGATACTGCTCCCGGCTAAGTTGAAAAGTTGCCCGCGCACGCAGTGGTAAAGAAGCTGTAAAGTCGGTAATAAAATTTTTTAGTTCCTTTACTTCAAGAAAATCATCTGCGTGTAAAGCTGTACCGGAAATCGATCTTGCCAGAATTTCTTCCTTACGCTTACTCGTTGCTATCACCCTTATCATTCTATATCTTACAGCCGCCATCAAATAAGACTTGAGATTAGAAATATGCAGATTCTCCCTGTTCTCCCACAACCAAACAAATATTTCCTGAACAACATCGGTACACTCATCCTCGTCCCGGAGAATATTAAAAGCATAGCGATAGAGTATTATGGAATATCGAAAATAAATAACATTGAAGGCTAATTCACTATTAGTCTTCAACTCGGTCATCAACCTATGGTCATCCCAATTTTCAAATGCTGCCATGTCCACTTCCATTAAAAAATTATTCCCTCATTTAATAATTTCGAAATAACAAAATATTACATCCATGAACAACAGACATATGCAACCGGTTGTATAATATTTTAATCAGGAAATGTAAAAAGCAAAGCCAAAAGACTGTATTAGAAGATCATATTACAGCAGAATAATAGCTTAAAAGCAGCATAGGTATATATAGACACTATTTCCAACAGTATTAAACGGATAAGAACCGAGGCATATACACTCAGGCCCAAAAGGATTAAATATTTTAAAAATGTAGAAATCAAACTACAATAAAATCAGGAAAAAGTAAAAATGTAACATCTGAATTAACTTATTCTATCTGGATTTTGAAGTAAGATATTACCACCAGTATGCACTAAGATTATGATCAAATAAAGTATTTTGTCAAATTGCCATTTGTGAGTTTATTATAGAACTGATATTATATCCAATAAAGTGTTCATCAATAATCTTACAGATATTCAGATAGCTAATAAATAAAAAAAACACCGATAATCCATCCATAGAGCATAAAAAAGGCACGTTATTTCAGATTAAATAACGTGCCTTTTATTATAAGGGCTGACTGTAATAACAGTCAGCTAATAAATCAAACTTTATGATTTTATTCAACTTTCAACTCATTATATCACAACTTAAGTACCAAATCCTGCTTAACCTGATTCCGGTAAATTTTTATGTTTAGCTGTCCGGCATATGTATCTCTTTTGACTATCCTGTTAAAATCTGCAACAGTATTTGTAGTTTCTTTTTGACAGGAGACAATAACATCAGCAATCCGAAGTCCGCTTTTGAAAGCGGTACTGTTTTCATCTAATTTTACAACTAATACACCGGCAATTTCAGGAAGTCCCGCAGCTGATTGTTCGCCTAATGTCTCGATTGACTTAAACTCCCCTCCACCCCATTTTACGATCTGATTTTTTAGCTCTTCTTTCTGTATTTTCACTTGTGGTATTTCGGGCTTCACAGTTTTAGCAAGCAGTCTTCGACTTGTAACACCGACATCGGAAGTATTAAAGTTCTTGAAACCTACAGGAATACGATCCGTTACACTGAAGTTGCCTGTTGCTGAATTAGCAAATTTTCCGTCAAACAATACGGAATGTGCATCTACACCTTTGGCCTGATCTTTCTTCAAATCCGCTACATTCGTGTAGTAGTTATAATCTACAGTATCACCCCAATAGTTGACCTGAATATCCTGATGGGATTGCATCACAATGTTATTGCGAAATACATCATGGCTATTTTTGAACCATACATGCGGATGAAATCCATTATTGAGTATGACATTATTGTATACCTTTCTGTAAAATCCTTCCCGGAGTTTCAAACCGCCACTCAGACATATGTTATTATAAATCTGGTAATTTGTAGATCCGTCATCCAGATCAATATCCCATCCGTGATCACATTGAAATCTATTGTTACGTATCAATGTGGGCGTGACAGCATCCAAAGTGACCCATTCCGGATGTGCGGCAGCCAGTCTGTTCATTTCCTTACGGTCCGGATGCCAGAACCGGTCTCTTCCCCATGAGTTGAATGCTCCGTGATCACTGGTCTCCAGTACGGTACGGAACACATCATTATGTGCAATATCATGTCCACCCCATGTCCCGTCTCCGATATTAATTCCTGCCCGTGGTACTTCATAGATCGTATTGTGCAGCACACGAATAGCCGATGCCATGGATATTTGCACGCCGGCTACCTGCTTCTCGATAAGACCAATATTTCGGATCAGATTATTACTTGCTTCACAATCCGAAGGATAATTATCTGATTTCGGCCCCTTTACTGTGTCTATCTCTGTCTCCGGGACAAACTTCTCATAACGAAATGCAGGTGATCTGACCGCATCCGGATTACCTACAAAGCTGATCGCACTTGCACCTATCCGCTCTATCAGATTATCAGCAATAATGACTTCTCTGTTATAGTCACTAACAAATACAGCGTTACCGCCCAGGTCATAAAAATCTGATCCTGACAACTGACAACGCTCAGCATAGCTGATCAGTACAGCCCCTTGTCTGTATATTGTCCAGTCACTACGCAGTAAAGGTTCAGCTGTCTTCATAAATGTCGGAGCCGTGTGGACAAATTGTATACCCTTCACATGAATATCGTGAACCGGCTTTGCTTTACTTCCGGACAGGGTAATAATATTTTCCAGTATCGAAGCTTCCAGTTTTTGCTGTGCCGGATTTGTGCCTTTGGGAGCCATGTAATATAAGGTAGATGTCTTTTCATCCAGATACCATTCGTTGGTTACGTCCAACTCTTCAAATACATTCTCCACATACCGGTATGTCTCATGCATCTTGCTAGGTCTGTTATTCTGCAGTCCACCTTCTAATTGTAAGTTCCCATTGGCATCCTTTCCTGTCACCTTGTAATGAAATCCCCCCCATCTGCCTATATGAAGAGCATGTACAATTGCACCCTCCGGATTTTTCCAGTTTTTGACACGTTCTGGGCTGATAGCATCGGCTGCATAGCCATTGAAAGGAAGGATTGAAGGATCGTAGTTTGGGTATCTTGCACGGATCAGCTGTTTACCATTTGCATACAAACTTTGGAAACGGATTCCTTCAGGCACCTGAGCTGTCCAGAGCCCGTTTTGTCCAGGTTTCCATTGCAGGAGTAAAGGTATTGCCCCGCTAAGGACTACCCGCTGACCTTTAGCAGATTGGATCGTTAGCGGAGCATGCTGTGATCCGGATTCTTCATGACTCAAATCCAGAGATCGATCCAAATAGTAAGTTCCTTCATTGATAATGACATCAACAGTTCCTTTATATCCGTTCTTTTTCAACTTTGATACTGCCTGCAATGCAGCATTTGGAGTAGCATAAGGCTGTGCTATTGTACCGGGATTATTATCCCGGCCGGATTTGGCTACATATATTTTTTTAATTTTTGCGGGTTGCGCATTTACTGCCACAGCTCCTCCGGCAGTGCATACTATATATAATACTAACAAGCGGGCAATAAAAGTTAAGGCGTAGTTCATACTTAAAGTTAAAAATATTTATTGATACAAAGGATTTTGTGGGATATTATTATTCGTTATCTCTTCTATCGGAATAGGCCATGTCTGGTTATACGGCCCTACAGGAACTGTCAGGGTATTACCTCGCTGAATTTGTATACGGTTGAATGTATTTGTACGCTTCATGATCATCCATGATAGTCCTTCCTGATGCATCTCCCAATCCCACTCCTTCCATACTGCCTGCTGAAACTGCTCTTTACTCAGATTTTGCAAGTCTGGGACATTTGTAGGATCATTTTTATCTATCCGCGCTCTTTTGCGTATTTCATTAATATATTGATACGCTTGTGCAGGTCCGTTAACCGCATTCTCTGCTTCTGCGGCTATCAGATACATTTCAGCATAACGCACTAAAGGAATGGCATAAGACACAAGTGATCCCGATGGCAATACTCCCCTGTCTATCAATGATTCATCTACGAATTTATGGAAAAATGGTCTCGCCAATGGTCCGCCGGGAGCCGGGTAATTAATCATAATTCCCCAAGACAACCGCCTGTCTCCTTTCGGAAAACTATTGATAAAATTATCTGAAGGCACTAGTGTAGGTGTAAATCCGGGAGCTGTACAAGAGCTGCCATGCAGGAAATTACCTCCCCGGTCCGCTACATATTGTTTATCCCAGATAGATTCTGTGGTATACGCAAGCTTATGAAATACATTAGCATAATCTGCCACCAGTGTAAACTTACCGGATTTGATGACATCCGTAGATTTTTTCAGTGCATCTGCATAGTATTGTGTCTGATTTAGCGGATTACCGGCCATTGTCAGGTATACTCTGGCCAGCAAAGCAGTAGCTACAAGTTTGTATACACGACCTTGCTGTGGAGCATTATCCGGAAGATTGGCTTCTGCAAAAAGCAAATCCTGAAGAATCTGACTGTATACATCTGCCTGAGGCGTACGGGGTAAGCGCAGACTACTATAATCTTCAGCCACTTTCAGAGGCATCGGCACATCACCGAACAACTGTACCAGTTGAAAGAAAGCATATCCTCTCAAAAAACGGGCTTCAGCCGTCAGATTTGTGACCTGCGTACTGCTCAAAGGAGCATCAGGAAGATACTTTAAGATAAAATTGGCATTTTTGATTACCGCATACGGGCCGTTCCATGCATCACGCGCATTATAATAAGACGGTGTAGGCTGATTGTTATAAATCGGTAAAGCCTGTTCTGCCTGTGCAGAAGGAGCTGCATAAAGATCTGTAATCATTTCATATGTAAAAGGAATATACATGGGCAAGCCACTGTAGATACCTTTTACTGAGGCCTCATAGTTTCCGGGATTCAGAAAAAACTGATTCGGACTTAAAATCGTTTGAGGCTTTTCTACTAAAGTACTTTCACAACTCTGTACCAGAAGTGTAAAAAGTAATATAAATATGCTATATATCGTTTTCATGTTCTTAAAATTTTAAAAATCCACTCTAATACCAGCCGTAATTGATTTAGTAGCAGGATAATTACCTCTGTCCCATCCGTTTACTGATGCTGACGCCCAGGAAACTTCAGGATCAAAACCGCTATAATTGGTTATGGTCAGATAATTTTGTGCACTTACATATACTCTAACCTTTGAAATGCGCAGCCTGTCTGTGACGCTTAAAGGTAAGGTATATCCCAGTGTAATATCACGAAGACGCAGATACGATCCGTTTTCTACCCATAGAGAGTTTGCATAATCCCGAATCGGACTACCACTCTTTGCACTGGGTTTGTCAAATGTATTGCCCTGCCCTGTTCCTTTCCACCGATTGTCAAAACCTTCCTGAGTAGGTGCCCAACTACCATTAAGTGAGATATTGTATTTTCTGAATTCATTTACAATATCATTTCCGTAACTACCTACCATCAAAAATGAAAAGTCAAAATTCTTATAGGTAAACCCGTTATTAAAACCAAACGTAAACTTAGGCTCCAACCGGCTCAGAACTGTACGGTCATCCTGATCATTAACGGTTCCCTGTCCATCCCAGTTCTTAAATCTGTAATCTCCGGCTTTCTTTGATGGTTCTCCGTTAGCAACGGCTTCCTGATCAGTCTGATAAACTCCTTCTACCGTATATCCGTACAATTGCATCATAGACTGACCCACGATAGTCGGAAACCAGTTGCCACCAGTTCCGATCTCTTTGAATGTAACCGGTTTACCATAAGCGTCTACGCCCATATCCAGAACTTTTGTGCGGTTAAGGGAGATATTAAAAGAAGGATTCCACCTCAGGTGTTCACCCAATCGTGGTTGAGCAGAAATCTGAAATTCAAAGCCTTTATTTTGTACCACTCCAATATTCTGCAATACAGAGCCAAATCCACCGGATCCAGGCAAAGTGACATTCAACAACAGATCTTTAGTACGCTTGTTATAATAATCGGCTACGATCTGAATTTTGTTGTTAAACAATCCCATATCCATTCCAATATCATACTGGCGGGTTGTTTCCCATTTCAGATTCGCATTTTCAAGTGCAGCCAGAATAAACCCTGTATTTATCTGATTATTAAATATTGCATCCCTATCAGACACATTTGCCAAAGTCTGATAGTTAGCTATAGCCTGATTACCGGATTCTCCATAGGAAGTTCTGATTTTCAGGAGAGATAAGGTAGTGTTATCTTTTAAAAAATCCTCCTTAGAAACTGTCCAGGCAACTGCAGCTGACGGGAAAAAAGCATATTTGTTATTTGCTCCAAAACGGGATGAACCATCCCTTCTGCCGGATATCGTAAAAAAATATTTATCTGCATAGGAATAATTCGCCCGCGCCATATAAGAGAGTAATCTGTTGTCTCCAAATGTAGAAGAAGGAAGTGCCTTTGTAATAGCAGATTGTATATTAGAAGTTTCATAGGTATCACTTGCAAAACCTATCCCGGTACCACTGTTAAGTTCGTCATTCTTACTTGTCTGATAGGTCAGACCAACCAACGCATCCAGTTTATGTTTATCTCCAAATTGTTTTTGATACTCCAGAATATTATCGTTAATAAAAGTGGTTGAGCTGCCATACAGTTTGTTTGCTATTCCAAATACAGGCTTGCCATCTACAGTTCGCTGGCCAAGGCTTATATTACCAGGATAATAAGTATCCCGTTTATTATATGCGTGATCAAGGCCTGCACTTAGTTTTAATTTAAGCCCATCTATAATCTCATAAGAAACAGCCACATTACCAATAATACGCAGATTATTGCTTCTGTTCTTCCAGTTTTCAGAGAGACCTACCGGATTGGTCTCACCCCAGGATACACCTGTAAACTTTGTGTAATTGCCATCAGCATCATATACCTGCATGGTAGGTGGTAATACCATAGATGACCATGGAATTCCTCCTCCCCCATCCGCGCTTTGGTATTGAGCACGGTCATAAGCTGAATTTTGAATAGATAAATTCGTAATAAGATTGACTTTATCAAACAGCTTATGATCAATATTGCTACGTAGAGACAATCTTTTGAATCCGGAATTACGGATAATACCATCCTGATCGAAATAACCAAATGAAGTAAAATATTTGGTATCCTGATTGCCGCCACTCAGACTCAGATTGTGTGTCTGTACAGATGCCGTTCTGTAAACAAGATCCTGCCAGTCTGTTCCCTTTCCGAGTTCATTTATCTGTGTCTGTGTCCACGGGAGTGGTTTGCCGTCATTAACAGCCACTTCATTCTGCAACGTAGCAAAATCCGTTGCATTGATCACATCGATCTTTTTGCGAAGCACCTGAGCTCCTAAGTAGTTATTATAGGAAACTTTTGTCTTTCCCGATGCACCTTTCTTGGTGGTGATCATAATCACACCGTTAGCACCTCGTGATCCGTATATGGCTGTTGAAGAGGCATCTTTTAATACAGATACGCTTTCGATATCATCTGGATTAATCTGTGCCGTCAGTCCGTCCAGCATCATCCCATCCACCACATACAGAGGGTCATTACTCGCTGCCAGAGAATTTGTGCCTCGTATTTGTATTTTCATGCCCTCACCCGGCTGACCAGAAGCCTGGTTGACACGTACACCCGGCGCATGTCCCTGTAAGGCCTGTGCTACGTTAGATACACCGTTGACCTGTCCCAGCTGAGCTGCAGATATAGTAGAAACAGATCCTGTCAGATCGGATTTTTTCACTGTTCCGTAACCGATTACGACAATCTCTGCAAGGTCAGAAATCTCTGTTTTCATGGCGACATGTAAGGGGCTACCGGTGTATATACTTTCAAACGTTTGGTATCCAATATAGGAGAAGACCAATGTAACATTGCCCTGTTGGGCTCTTGCCAGCTTAAAATATCCCTGCGCATCCGTTGAGGTAATATTGTTTGTTCCTTTTATTTTTACGGTAACTCCTGAAAGACTATTGCCCATACTGTCTGTGACTGTACCGGTGATCGTTTCCTGAAAATTTTCACCTGTAGTATTGATTGCCATAGTCTTTACAGGAATTTGTCTGCTTATCCGAATAGATTTGCCTTCCAGCCTGTAGTTCAGCGGTTGATCGACAAAAACAAGGTCCAGCACTTTGTTTAATGTGCCGGCTTTTATATCTATACTAACCGGTTTTGTTCCTTTCAGCAACTCACTGTTATAGAAGATTCTATAACCACTCTGCTGACTGATTGATCTCAATACTTTGCCTAATTTTTCGTTTTTAAAAGACAGGTTGATATTTTGTGAATAGGCACTGCTGTATATATGGCACAGCATCAGACACAAAAACAGAGTTGTGCACTTTATCCAAAGTACAGGTTTTTTATTTAATGATCTGCGAAAAATCTGTTTCAGACCAAAAGACTGTTTGAATGATATGATTAAATTCATACATTTGCTTGGTTTAGTTTATAAATTGATTAATACTGACTATCTCTATTTTAGTCAATTGAACTGGATTTAAACGGTGTTGCTGGAACTTCACCGTTTTCCTTTTTTTATAGTTTATTTATGATGCATAGGCTATTTAGTTTTTTTCTGTTTTATAATTACTTTATGATTCTGATACTGATAGTCAAGCTCTCCTGTTCCTTTTAATGTTTCCAATGCGTCTCCAAGAGATACATTTCGCTGCAGATATCCGTTAAACTTGTACTCAGCAGAACCTGTAAATTCCATATCCACATTATACCATCGGCTCAACTGATTTAAAATATCATTTATCGGAGTTTCATTAAATAGAAAAGCATCTGACCGCCAACTTGCTTCTTCTTCCAGATCAGCTATTCCGACCTTAAACTCACCATTCCGCTCCAAAACTGCTTTGGTACCCGGGGACAACATTTTTTCATGGTTATTTGTATTATTCTTGAGTCTGACAAGTCCGGTGAATAAAGTCGCAGACTCATTCTCCTCTCCATAAGCTTTGACATTAAAACTGGTTCCTAATACCTCCACCGTCTGTTTTAAAGTATGTACGACAAAAGGAATACGTTCACCATCAGCAGCATACTGTTTTCTGACTTCGAAGAACGCTTCTCCCTTCAGCTCAATTTTACGAAGATTGCCTGCGAATTTTTGCGGAAACCGAAGTGTACTACCCGAATTAAGCCATACTTTTGAGCCATCGCTGAGGCTAAGATGAAATGTGCCTCCCTTAGGTACATGAACTTCATAATATTCATTTTCCCCCTGATGTACCATTTTTCCCGATTGATCTCTAATTATACTGTCCTGAATAATCAACTCTCCGAATGTAGAATCCAACATAATATGACGACCGTCTGCTAATTTTAAAGTAGCTTTTGAGATTGCCGGGCCAATATTATTCATCAGCGCTACCTCAATCTTCCTCTCTCTCTCATACCAGTTATATAATAATGCAGCTCCAGTCAATGTCAATAACAATAATGCTGCTGCGTATTTTAACAAATGATAATAACGGGTTCTTTGTGTCTTTTTTGTTTCAATACCTGACTGCTCCTCCATATGCCACTTTACAATATCATCAATCTGCCCCGTTCTTAGCAATTCCAGAAACAAAGCAATTTCCTGTTCATTAGCTTTACCGCTATGATAACGTTGTACCAGTTGTTTGTAAAATTCTTTATTATCCATGAAATTGGTTATCTGTAAAGGTTTGAGATGAGCCCTTTGGTATAAGACACCACAAAAAGCGTTTAGGGTACCGGATATTTTATATTTTATTTAAATAAAATATAATCAACTGAAAAACAAAGGAGTACACAGAAATGAATATCAAGAGGTCCGGATATCAGCGACCTGAATGTTTTCATGGTCTGCACCATGTATTTTTTGACGGCATCTCTACTGAATCCCATTTCCTTTGCGACCTGATCATAGGTCATTTGTTTTTCTCTGCAGAGGTCAAAAACCTGTTTTGCTGTTGGAGAAAGGTTTTCGAAAGCCCGTTGAATAAACTTTTCGTATTCTTTTTCTTGCAGACTATTCCCAGTAGTCTGCTCTTCCAACGGATAATAACGGAGTAATTCCTGCATCGATACATTTGATCTGGAAATTGCTCTAAGGTGATTGAGTGTATGGTTTTTGGCCAGCGTAAACAAATAGTGCCGGAAAGATAATACCTTAACAAACCGCTCCCTGTTGTCCCAAACTTTCATAAATATCTCCTGACAGATGTCCTGAGCCAGATCCGGAGATTTGACATACCCTTGTACAAACAGATATACAGACTGAAAATACTGCTCATAAATACGCTCAAATGCACGTTCATTCCCATTCTTCAATGCGAGTAGAATCTGCTTTTCAGGAACTGGATATTTCATATATGACCAAGGATCAAAAATTTAAGTTTACCGTACACAAATTAAAGAAGAAATCTAAAAAGTAAAAATTATGGTACTCATTTTCAGAATGAAATATTACAACATTATCTGAATAAAAGACAATTCTTCTCTGTATAATCTATAATAAAAAAATAAAGACAGGACGAACATATGCAATAAGGAGAATACAATCGTATTAATTAATTAACATAAAATTTATTAACTATCATTATTATAAGTCACCTATTATTATCATCATAAGATGACGGTACCCATTACTCATAATATGACTAATTAAACTGTATTCATCTATTATTTTTACATTACTCTATTCCCTTACGTCAATCAAGAGTTAAATTGTAACAAACTTGAGCAAGATATTATATGGTAATCCGCATGTAGCTGAAGAAAATATAAAGAATTCCGGATCAACTAATTTCTTCAGGAAATTAGTTGATACATAACGACCTGAATGTTTCCTGACCCTGAGATTATCAAATGAATTGGATTTATTTGTCGAGCCACAATTGAAAGTCATTGGATTTCTCCTCACTGACAATAATCTCCGGATTGTCCAGTACCTGAGGGTGCAATTGCAGTTTTATACGGTTGCGGCTCATCTTTACCATTTCGGCAATAGACTGGATATGTATTATAAATTTGCGGTTGATCTGAAAGAAAAATGCAGGATCTAATCTCGGGGCAAGTTTACTTAATGTATCATCTACAATAAAACGGTCCCCCTGCACCGAAAAACCATATAAAAGCTTATCATCAGCCATGAAATACGCTATGTCTTCTACAGGTACAGATTTTAACCGGATACCATAACGCACCAGAAATCTGTTTTTATACTGGGGTACAAGCTCCTCACGCGGCAAAAGCGATTCCACTTTACTGAGTGCTTCTTTCAGTTCAGGTAATTCAAAGGGTTTTAGCAGATAAGCATACCCCCGGTTACGGAATGCCTCCAATGCATATTCATCAAATGCAGTTGTGAAAATAACGGGAGTCTGAATTTTGATATGATTGAAAATATCAAAGCTAAGGCCATCTCCAAGATGGATATCCATAAAAATAAGATCAGTCTCATTTTTCCCTAACCAGCTGATTACATCCCGGACAGTAGATTTGACAACAGCAGTATAATCATCGTTCCACAGCTCCGTCAACATTTCCAGCAGGCTCTCTGAAGCCCAGCTTTCATCCTCCACGATCAGTACACGAATTGCCATGCCGTGAAATTAAAAAAAAATCCCCACTCTCTAAAGAATGGGGATATCTATCTACATATATATGACTATAGATCAGGATTTTTTTCAATTGCTTCCTTAGGATAGCGAATCACGTAGCGCGGATCATTCTGGATAAGGCGATATTCTTTTCCGAAGAATGTATGTATAACTTCCGGACGATCTGTACGTTTCATATCGTTCCAGCGAAGACCTTCCAGAGCCAATTCGCGTGCACGTTCAGTAATGATCTCTTTCAGCAGTTCCGCATCCGGCATCGCATTTAGTTCAGCGTTGCGTGTCGCAAAGTAGGTTGGTGTAAGGCGGTTTTTCAACAATGTTGTCAAAGCACTTATAGCCTTAGGCCGGTCTCCCAGACGTGCTGCTGTTTCAGCAATAATCAGATATAATTCTGCATTTCGGAAACTAACATTATAACGGATATTTCCACCTTTTAAAGAAACGTAATTACGGCTTCCCTGTTTTCCAAAATATCGTGCGAAACGCAGGTCATCTTTTTGGTTATACAAGCCTAATAATTTTGATGAAATAAATGTGGATGTGCTTACATTAGATTTACCAACCTCTTCCCAGGCCTGAATCATTTCTGCCGATTCAAAATCGTTAGGTAATACACTTCCGGTTTTATTAAGGTCTACCAGATCAGCTTTGATGGCCAAAGCCTTTTCTGCTGCATCCATAGCCACCTTCCATTCTCCTTTATACAATCTCAAACGGGATTCAAAAGCATAATATGAACGCTTGCTGAATCTGTATTTTACAGCTGCAGGCTGATCGCTGACATTCAATAAGGCATTACCTGCCTGCATGTCCGCTTCTATCTGCTTATATACAGCCGCGACTGTAGCTGCAGGAAATTTTTGTTCCAGATCTATAGTAATGGATATCGGAACACCCTTATCAGTCGCTGCCGTACCGGCATTGTATTGCTCAGCATACGAATTCAATAACTCAAAATGCGAATAGGCACGCATCAGATAGGCTTCCGCACGTATCTGTTGTACAGCATCCGTATTGCCGGCTGCTTCTTCCGCTTTTGAGATAACATGATTAGCATAGAAGATCGTCTTGTAAAAGGACAGCCATGCGTAAGGCAATGTTGTAGCGTCCGGATTTCGATCATTCCAAAGATGAAGATCACGTATTGCAGCCAAATCTGTAGAATTTTCATCTAATGCCAGTTCATCTGTCCGGAGGTTCAGATAAGATTTTTGTGCTGGAAACGATTGGTAGCCACTGGTCATCAGGGCTCTGAAGTCGGCCTCAGTCTTAGGAACTACCGTTCCGACAGGCTGTATGTCCAGATATTTGTCACATGAGGAGAAAACTGTTCCCATCAAAAAAAGACAGAGATATGTGGTATATTTTTTCATGTTGTATATTCGTATAGATAAGTGTTAAAATGAGGCAGATAGTCCAAAAGCAATAGATTTGGATATAGGCTGCGCATAGTTATTACCGTAAGTCTCCGGATCAAAAAATCCGGTATAATCTGATCCGAATACAAACAGATTACGCCCCTCTATACTCACGCGAAGATTAGATGAACGAATCTTTCTGCTAACCGATTGAGGTAAGGTATATCCTAAACGGATGCTGTTGATACGCGCATAGCTCATCTTTTTAGACCAGATATCCAGAAACTGGAAGGAATTGATCGGATCATTGTCCATCATCCAGCTATAAGCCATCCATCTGTCATTCAGCTCAATATTGGAACTGCCCAGAGCAGGCAATGTACTTTCTCCCTTCACGACCGCTAACATTTCACGTGTATTATTCGCTCCTCTGTCTAATGATGAAGGATTGTAAGTAGGTGTACGTCTTACCAGTCTATTGATATTAAATATGGCGGATACAGCAAGATCAAAATCATGGTATCTGAACCGGTTGGTCATACCTCCGATAAACTCCGGATCCAGGCTTCCTTTGTACTTAAATTTAGATTGATACTTACTTGCTGTCATATTAGTAGCTACATTATATCCGGGAAGAAAATCTGCCCATGGATCATACAGCTCATAGAAATCCTCAAAAGAAACCACCTGTCCGTTATCACCGTAGAATTGTGGAACGCCGTCCTTATCCAGTCCTGCTGTTTCCAGCACAAACATAGAGTTAATCGGGAACCCCGCTCTTCCGTCAGGCATATATGCTTTAGGATTAGCGACTACACGTGTCAGCTTGTTACGATTGTGTGCAATATTGAAATCTGTAGACCAGGTAAAATGTTCTCTGCTGATATTTTTACTGGAAATAGAAAGCTCTATACCATCATTCTTGACCGAAGCCCAGTTGCGTTGTACAAGGTCAAATCCATTCTCTAATGAAAGATCATTATTACCGATCAGATCTTTACTGTCACGGTTGTAGTAATCAACGGTGACTACCAGTCTGTTTTTCCATAATCCCAGATCGAATCCCGCATTCCAGGATGCTGTACGCTCCCAACGCAATTTGTCATTGGCAGGCGCTGTCACTACGATTGTAGGTTCATTATTTCCGGGCAGCAAAGTTGCATTACTGTAGTTTCCGACAATAAACGGATATGTATTACGATCAATATTTCCCTGAATACCATATGATCCGCGTATCTTCAGCATAGAAATAGCTTCTATATCTTTGATAAAATCTTCTTCAGAAGCATTCCATGATCCGGAAAGAGACCATATAGGAAGGAATCTGTATTTTGGATCGACCCCAAACATATTCGAACCGTCGTAGCGGATACTTCCATAAACGTTATACTTACGATCTAATGTATAAGACGCATTAGCATAGAATGAAGCATATGCCGTCTCACCTATTGCTTTTGCATATTGTCTGTATAATCCGTTATTCTGGTAGTTGCTGTTTGGAAATACAATATTCTGCGTAGTCAGTGTCACAGGATTAAACCCGAATCCTTTTGTCGAGATCAGCGTGTTTTTTGATCTTCTCAGCTCGGTACCGGCCATGACGTCCAGTTCATGACGACTGTTGAATGTCTTGTTGTACTGCACAAAAGATTTCCAGTTGTATTGAAAATCACTTTTACTGCTATTTTCAATAATACCACCATCCGGCAGGAAGTATTTATATTGTTTTGTCTGACTATCGTAGTAGCGGGTATTTTCTCTGAATTTTCTGGTAAAATAAGACTCTTTATCTCCAAAACGTTCAGTTCCCACTTCTTCAAACTGGAGTCCCAGCTCAGTACGTACTGATAAAGAAGGAATAATCTGATATTCCAGATTAGCGATAGCTTTCATGCTTTTGTTCGCCAAGGAGTAAGAAGTATTTTCTCTCTCCTCGATAACATTAAAAGGAATATAAGTGTTCTTTTCAAACCCTTCTATATCCCGGTCATATATATAATTCCCCTGGGCATCTCTGACCTGTAAATAAGGATTCGCAGTACGTGCATATTTGCTTGGATTAGAAAAGCCATCTGCATCCTGAATCAGATTGTGTCGGTCTGTGGCAGATCCCAACAAGCTTAATCCTCCTTTTAGTTTGCTGTTGATATTAAAATTGTTGCTGAATGTAAGTGAATAACGACGCATATCTACACCTTTGGTAGTAGCTTTCTCATCATAAAACCCACCTGAGATATAGTATGTATGCGCATCCGTTCCACCTGACACAGAAGCCGTGTATTGCTGATTAACAGCATTACGAAAAAGCTCGTCTCCCCAATTGGTCTGCTGATTGCGCAAAGTATTGATAGCCTGCTGACTTGCAGAGGATAAAGCAGTGAATCCGCCTTTTCTGAATGCATCCAGTTCATTTCCCGTCGCAAGAATACGGGCAACAGCCCCTCTGTCCGCACGGTAATCCAGATCTGCTCTGTTTGCCATGGCCAGTTCAAAATCAACTTTTTCACTTGATGACATCAGGTTCAGTTTATTATAATCCGGACGTTGCGATACAAAACTGTTGGCACTGATCTGCACCTGCGCAGGTCCTTTTTTACCTTTTTTGGTTGTGATCACAATTACCCCATTTGCGGCACGTGCTCCGTATATAGAAGTTGCTGCTGCATCCTTCAGGACGGTGATATCTTCAATATCATCCGGATTAATACCGGCAATAGGCAGATTGGTCAGATTATTCAGATTGTCCTTGTCAAAACTGTTTGGAAGCGCTGTTCCCTCTATTGGCAATCCGTCGATTACCCATAACGGATCCTGTGTTCCGTTTAATGATACAGTACCTCTGATACGGATTTGCGGTGCACTGTTCGGCCCCCCGTTCAGATTACTCAATTGCAAGCCTGCTACTTTTCCTTCCAGTAACTGATCGATACTGGATACACCAGCCTGTCTGATCTCAGCAACCTTCAGTTTATTATATGCTGTAGTATTCTTACGTTTACTGATATCGGTATACCCCGTAACAATAACTTCTTCCAGCGACTGATTTTCCGTACGCAGATAAATAGTCTTCTCTCCTCCGTTTACTTTTACATTCTGGCTTTCGTACCCTACAAATGACACAGTAATAAAGGCTGTGTTTTTAGGCACTTTCAACTCAAAGGCTCCGTTTGAATCCGTTAAAGTTCCCAAAGCAGATTGCTGAATCTGTCCCGGAACTCCTGTGTCCTCACTGACCGCTGAGCTTCCCAGCAGGATAGTCACTCCGCTGATCGGATTTTGACTGCTGGCATCAAGGACCCTTCCCTTGATGGTAATTACATCCTGTGCATATAATAACTGCGCACAGGAAAATAAAAGAAATAATAAAATTCTATTCATGTTAGGTGTTTGTGTTGCTTAATCTTTTGTATTTAGTACTCCCGCTATTCTCGCCAATAAATCCTGATAATGTGCTTTTGTAGCTATATCGCCCGAATTTCTGGCCTGCATCAATAATGTCCGGATCTGAAATAACTCAGCTCTTTTGCTGGTCAGCATTTCAGAAGTTCTGCTCATGCCCGATACATGCACATTGCGGATAGATTTGTCCGATCCGTGAGCTGTTCCATGAACAGGGCAGATTTCAGGTCTGGCTTCTTTCAGAAACTGATCCACGATCTGTAGTTTTTTGCTTTGCAGCTTTTCCATATTCTTGCTGGTAGAAACCAATAATACATCAACATAGTTTTGCTGAAGCATGCGTGTCTCTATATCCAGATTTTCTTTGTTCAAAGATTTTCGGAAAATATCCTTACGTACTGCGGTCAGGAATTCTTCTACACTCCATGCTTTGTCTTTGCCAAACAGCAGCTCCATCTCTGTCATACGCAGCAGGCGCTCATCCTTTACCAGATTGTAAAGAATGCTGTATTGGAATTCACGCTTCAGATTATAAGGCGCATATTCAAACGGACCGACCGGACTATCTTTCAATGGAAAAGTTTTCGTTATCAGATCCTTTCTGAATAACCATTCGGGTAGATAGTAAACCTGATTTTTAAGATATTTCAAAGCCTCAATCTGTGTATCACGCGGAACCGGAGCATATGCACTTTTACCATCGCCCATTACCGGATTTTCCAGATAGATCCCACCGATATTATTCAGTACATGATCAGCATAGGCATACCATTGTCCGATTACAGCCATATACAATTTGCCTGCACGGTAGTAATCTTCCCCGTTAGCTGTTGTCCAGTTGATAATATGAGGCATCGTCCGTTTCAGGTTACGCAATCCATATTCGCCTGCCTTCATAGCGTTATCACCAAGATCTTCAGATTGAGACCTCGGATCTATGATATTCTTGCCATCCTGTTGCTCACCGTACCAGTAATACGGATTGTGCTGGTGCGTCTCGATCACCTTTCTCAATTCCGGAAGTTCATCCCAGGGATTTGTTTTATCATACCAGCGGTATGCCCATCCGATAGCATACTTATCATATAAGCCGATAACCGGAGTGATCACTTTGACATTGTCTTCCGGTTGTGCTACATAATTAAAACGCGCATAGTCCATGATGGAAGTCGCTGTCCCTCCCATTGTTTCCGTGAAATGCGGCGAACGAAGTGAATCTACCGGAAAACTATGAGAAGAACCCATATTGTGCTTTAAACCGAGGGTATGTCCTACTTCATGAGAAGAAACAAACCGGATAGCATGCGCCATCTTTTCGTCCGAGAAGGAATTTCCGCGTACATCGGTATCGATTATCCCGGTTTGTACACGCATCCAGCTATTCAATATAGTCATCACATTGTGCCACCAGATGACGTCCGCCTCGAGGATTTCACCAGTCCGCGGGTCTACTACAGATGGTCCCATGGCATTAGCCTGTGGAGAAGCAGCATAAGTAATGGCAGAAATATTAGCATCATCAATATCAAAATCCATCCCCTCGGGTACTTCTTTTGCGATAATAGCATCTTTGAAACCAGCTTCTTCAAAAGCCTTCTGCCAGTCGTACACGCCAGCTATAATCTGCTCTCTCCATTGTTTTGGTGTAGCAGGATCAATATAAAATACAATAGGTTTCTTAGGAACAACCAATTCGCCGGCCAGATAACGAGCTTTGTCCTCATCTTTCGGTTCTAATCTCCAGCGGGTCACGAGCTCCCGTTTTTCCATTTCCTGCTGCGCATCCGAAAAATACCAACGTGCCGTGGTAAAGTATCCTACACGCGGATCCGCAAAGCGTGCCTTCATCTTATTATCCGGCAGCTCATATATATTACTTGTCACCGTCAGACTGATCGGCACAGATTCATTTCCCTCTGTCACCTTAGTGCTGAGAATTGACCTGACAACTACATTATTACGGAAAGATTTGATCTGTTCTATATTTGAAAGCGAACTTTTCGGCGATGTCCCCAATCCCAGGTTCGTAAATACATCATTGAAACTCTTTTCTGTTCCGTCGAATACTTTATTGACTTTGATAAGCACAGCAGAAGAATCTGCATTGTAGCTTTCAATTTTAAATGATTCTATAAATGATTGTGTAAAATTATCGGCTACCGATTTTGCTATGGCATCCTGGCGGGGTACCTCTACCTGTGGCTTTGCTTCACCTACCCACACTTCATTACGTGTTTTCTTAACTGTAAACCGAAGTACTTTATTTTCAAAATTCATCCCCTTATTCAGTCCCGCCTCATTCAGGGCCAAAGGTACCGAAGAAATTTTATTGATCAGCAAAAAATCCTTATCCATCTTATTCAGAGGGATCTCAAAATAGTAATCTTTGCCTTTTGACAGGATATTAAATATGCCGCTATCAATTTTTGCATCCTTAGCAATCTTGGCATAAGCCATTACACTGTCCTTTTTTGTGGTATCGACAGTTGTGGTGTGAGCTGAATGATCTTTTCTGAGACCTATTTTGGTCATCAGCTGGCATGAGCCGAGTAACGAAGTGGAAAATAAACAAAGAAATGCGAGTTTAGTGTTGCTACTGAAATAATTGCTTTTCATTAAGATACTTTAAGTAGGGTCAAATAAATGAGAAGTGAAGATCAAAAGAAATACCTTAATTATAAAGCGATTACCCGTGAAACCGCTTAATACAGGAGTGAATCCTCCTTTTAGACAGAAGAAAAATAAAACAATTTCTAAATAATGGGCAGAAAGACTTTAAACGAGGATTTGTCTTCTGTAATTTCAAAGCCGCTAACCTGATAATAATCATAAATATTAGCCAGAAACTGCGTTCCGTATCCATTTGATTCGTCTCCTGAAAGCCTCAGTCGCAGATCATTACTGACTACAATACGTTGATCTTGCTGATAAATACGGATAGAAAGCGGATTCTCTGCAGAGATTTCATTGTGTTTGATTGCATTCTCCAGCAGAATTTGTAAACTTAACCGGGGAACTTTCCTGTTGCGCAGGGACAGATCCAACTGCACATCTAATGGAGAAAGCCCGTCTCCAAAACGAATTTTTTGTAAAAAAAAGTATTCCTCCGCCAGCTCGAGTTCTGTTGAAATCAGAGAAAGACCGGAATCGTCTGCACTGAGCAATTTACGATATACGCGGGCCAGCTTTGTGACAAAACTCTTTGCCAGCTTCCCATCTTTACCTATCAGCTGCTGTAAAGTTCCTAAACTGTTAAATAGAAAATGAGGATCCATCTTTTCCTGTAGCTGTTCAAATTTCAACAGCGCCTGCTCCTTTTGGTAATGTAGATTATTCACTTCCAGACGATGATTTTTTCTGCGCTGCAGATAAAAAATGGTCAGAAAGACTACAATCGCAAATACAAGAACCAGCCCCAGCAGTATACTCAGATTAGCAATACCGGTCACCTCTTCATCTGTTATCAGAAAAAGCGTAGACAGCAGTAAATCACACTCCCCTAATATACCGTGTATTTTATACTTCTGAATTAAGACAGGAAGTTTGATAAAATCGGAGTTGATAACCACATTTCCCTTGCTATAATCCAGCCTTACTTTTCGGTTATCCTGCACGCCTACTTTTTCCAGTTCCGGATTTATCAGACAGATCCCGTCTGCATTGTAAATTTCGAAATAAGACCTGTTACCCAGAGAAGAAGTCCAGAAGTACTCATTAAGCTTCTTTACATCAATATACACCTGTAAAATTCCGTCATCCAGCATGAACTGACGTGCGATGTACATTCCATCCTGAGTCTTTATAAAAGTTGCCGTTTCACTTTCCTTAGGCGTGACACTCAGCAGTTGTAAGCGGTCAGCCGCTAAAGGAATAAATAGCTGTTGGTGGAGGATAGACCGTACAGACTCATCTTTTCCTTTCCATATCTGATAGCCTGCAATAAACTTTTTCTTACTGTCTTCCTGAATTAAACGATCTATGGAAGAAAATTCTTTCGTTTCAGCCAGCGTTCTCAGCAAAAATATACTTTGATCAAAAACATCAAATTCTTTTTGAACCAGAAGTGCACTTTCTGCATTTATCTCTTTCAGAATAGTACTATTCAGCCTCTCCAGCCGTTGATTCATCAGATGAAGCATGCAGAATACCAAAACAACAAATGTGATAAGTCCGCCCGAAAAAAGCAGAACGCTACGTTTGTTCCATATTTTTTTGCCTGAAGACATATTGGATGCAAAACTACATAAAGTCTGTAAGTTAGCCTTAGAAATTCAGGAATAAACGGATTATGATTCCGAAAACAGCTGAAACAATTTATTATATAAAACTATAAATAAACATTATACAGCATCCATATAAACAAACTCTTATACATATAATATCCACCATCCCCCTGCCCGGATAACAAAAGCGTCATTGTATATACTGAAAAAACGAATATGATATCCCGTTTCTTCGTCTTACAATGACGCTTAAAAGTTTATTTTGTATTTCTGAATGTTACTTTTCAGCCAGAATAGAACGATCCAGATGAACATATCCTCCATCTACATGAATCAATTGTCCTGTAGTATGGCTGGATTTGTCGGATAACAGAAAAACAGTGGTATTTGCGATCTCTTCCGGAGTAGTCATCCGATGTTCCAAAGGAATACGATCTGTAATTTTCTTAAGCGTTTGCTCCGGATTATCAAGTGTCTGAATCCACTTATCATACTGCGGTGTAGAAGATTCCGCAACCACAATGGCATTCACGCGTATAGAATAAGGCAGCAGTTCCACAGCCCATTCACGTGTCAGCGCATTTCTGCCTCCATTTGATGCGGCGTAAGCAGATGTATTTCCTTGTCCCGTCTCAGCAGTCTTGGATGTAATATTAACTATACTTCCCTTTGATTGCTTTAGAGCTTCTAATGAATGATGAGCCATCAGATAATAATGAATCAGATTCTTATGTAATGACGCTACAAACTTTTCATAATCACCGGAAGCAAGGCCTACACCATCATTAACGCCCGCATTATTGACCAGACCGTCAATACGACCATATACTTCCAGAGTTTTATGTACTGCTTTTGCACTTTCTTCCGGAACAGACAACTCAGCTTCAATACACAGTGCCTCTATGCCTAGTTGTGCAACTTCGGATTTCACCTTGTTATTATCGGCTTCATTGCGACCTACGATCACAGGTATAGCTCCCTCACCAGCCAATGCCAGTACGATAGCTCGTCCTATGCCTTTAGCTCCCCCGGTGACAATAACTACTTTATCTTTTAGATTTAAGTTCATATTACATTCTTTATTATAGATTATATGCTTTTACTGCATTCAGTCCCCAAAAGGCCTCTTTTTCAGCAGATGTAAAATCATCAAGCCTGGACCCCACGATAGCCAGATTATCCTCATACGATGCAGCAAGAAGACACACCGGCCAGTCTGATCCGAACATAATCCTTTCCTTCCCGAAACATAGAAAAACATGATTCAGATACTGAGAGAAATGATCTGGTTTCCAGCCACTCCAATCTGCTTCTGTAGCCAACCCCGAAACCTTACAATACACATTAGGATATTCGGCAAGCGCACTTATAAAAGATGCCCATTCAAAGAATTCCTGTGATTTGATCGGAGGTTTGGCGATATGATCCAGTATAAATCGTTGATCCGGATGATTAGCGACACAAATTAATGTACTTGCGTAATGACGCGGACGAATGAGCAGATCATAAGTAAAGCCGTATTGACTCAACCGGGAAAGTCCGTTTTGAAAATTATCTTTTATCAGAAATTCCGGATCGCTCTCTCCTTCTACGATATGCCTGAAACCTTTGATGACAGACTCTTGCTGATAGGTACTCAGTAATTCATCAATATTCGAAGCCCGTAAATCCACCCATCCAACTACTCCTTTTATAAACGGATGCTGATGTGCCAGCCGAACCAGAAATTCAGTTTCTGACGGAGATTGATCAGCCTGCACCACGATACAGCCAGCTATATCATTCCGCTGTAAGATAAATTCAAGATCCTGCGGTAAAAAATCACGTCGGATTACTTCCATTTGATCGGTAATCCAGCTATCACGGACAGGATCAAAATGCCAGAAATGCTGATGGGAATCAATGCGCATACTTAAATATTTATTTACCCGGATAAGCAATTACTTCCTGACGGGATTCACCTAAACCATCTGCCCCCAGTTCGATTACATCTCCGGCTTTCAGATAGATTGGCGGATTAAATCCAAGACCTACACCTGCAGGAGTTCCTGTAGAGATCACATCTCCCGGCAACAAGGTCATAAACTGTGATACATAGCTTACAATATAAGGTACAGAGAATATCAAGTTTTTAGTATTTCCGTCCTGGTAGGTTTTTCCGTTAACTTTTAACCACAGACGTACATTGTTGATATCTGCAATCTCATCTGCTGTGGTCAAATACGGCCCCATAGGTGCAAAAGTATCACAACCTTTTCCTTTGTCCCATGTGCCTCCGCGCTCGATTTGAAATTCACGTTCAGAAACATCATTATGTAAGACATAACCAGCCACATAATCCAGCGCTTCAGCTTCTTCTACATAAGAGGCTTCTTTGCCGATTACGATTCCGAATTCGACTTCCCAATCTGTTTTGACTGAGTTTTTAGGAATAACAACCTGATCATAGGGCCCTACCAATGCGGTAGTGGATTTCATAAAAATAATAGGTTCTTTCGGAATGGCTGCTCCGGTCTCTTCTGCATGATCTTTGTAGTTAAGACCAATACAAACAATCTTGGAAGGACGTGCGAATGGTGCTCCAAGACGAGAATCTGCAGGAATTTCCAATAATTTACCTTCATTCGCTTTTACAAATTCTTCTAAACGGGCCAACCCGTCTTCAGCGAAAAATGATTCATTATAGTCTCCGCCCAGAGCTGAAGTGTCATAATTAACGCCATCGATCTGAACGCCTATTTTTTCTTTTCCGGATTCACCAAAACGTATTAATTTCATTTGTATATAATTTGTGTTTAAAAGTCTTTATTATATCCCGATAAACCGGGATGGAATACTCAAAACGGATATTTCAGTAATATGTAGATTTTGAGGTTTAAATTAGCCCTATTCGCTTTTCAAACTTGCTAATTCTTTTTATTATTTTCCAATTTTTGACCTTAATTATTTAATTTAATAAAGCCGCCGTCTATAGGGTAGTCATTACCCGTGATAAAACCGGCATCATCACTACATAAGAACAGAGCCAGTTTAGCAATCTCTTCCGGCTGAGCCATACGGCCTATAGGCTGACTTTTGGAGAGCTTCTCAAACATTTCGGCCTCCTGCCCCGGATAGTTCTTCGCAATAAATCCGTCTACAAATGGAGTATGAACACGTGCAGGTGAAATACTGTTACAACGAATGCTATCCGCCATATAATCACGTGCAACAGAAAGAGTCATTGCAAAGATGGCACCTTTACTCATAGAATATGCAAACCGGTCGCTGATACCTACCCATGCTGCAATAGAAGCCATATTCAGAATAGCACCGCCACCTTGTTTTTTCATTAACGGCACAGCTGCATACAGCGCATTATAGGCGCCTTTAACATTGACATTGAATATACGGTCAAAATCCTCGGAAGTACAGCCTTCCAATTTGCCCACATGGGCTATACCGGCATTGTTTACTAGAATATTGACAGTACCGATACTTTCCACGACAGTTACCACTTCACTTTGGATAGCAACATTACAAGCGTGTGCCTTTGCTTTGCCTCCTGCAGCAGTAATCTCTTCCACTACCTGATCTGCTCCATCCGTATTGAGGTCCAGAATATGAACTTCAGCACCTTCAGCAGCAAACAACAAGCTGATGGCTTTCCCGATTCCACTGCCGCCACCTGTGATAATGGCCGATTTATTAACTAATTTACTCATGTTATGATCTTAAAATCCGGGCCATATAGTCCGGTTGATATCTATATCTAAAAAAATTATAAAGAAACTCCTCTTCTCCATGGAATAAAATCATCCTGACCCAGCAGTACAGCCTTAGGTTTGATCTCACCGTTTGCCACAGCTATTACATAATCCAGTATGCGATGTGCGGCCTGCTCTATACTTTCCTCTCCTTCAATAATAGTCCCGCAGTTGAGGTCAATGATATCCGGCATCTTTTCATACGTTTTTGTATTGGTAGATAATTTAACCACCGGAGTGATAGGGTTTCCTGTAGGCGTGCCCAATCCTGTAGTGAACAACACCACATTTGCACCTGCTGCTACTTCAGCCGTAGTACTTTCTACATCATTACCCGGAGTACATAAAAGATTCAGGCCGGGTTTGTTAGCCAGTTCCGGATAATCGACCACCGCAGTTACAGGTGATGTCCCTCCCTTTTTCGCAGCTCCTGCAGACTTGATCGCATCCGTAATCAGACCATCCCGAATATTCCCGGGTGAAGGGTTCATATAAAATCCTGAACCATCTGCCTCAGCCTTAGCATTATATGTGCGCATCAGGCTCATAAATTTGCTTGCCGTTTCCTCATCTATACATCTGTCACTAAGTTCCTGTTCGACCCCACATAGTTCAGGAAATTCAGCCAGAATCACCGAGCCGCCAAGACTAACCAGTATATCCGATAAATAACCTAAAGCCGGATTAGCTGAAATACCCGAGAAACCATCAGAACCACCACATTCAAGACCAATACACAATTTCTCCAGTCCGGCAGGTTTACGTTCCTGTTGATTTGCCTGCATCATACCTGCAAAAGTGGCTTTAATAGCCTTTTGCATCAATTCTTTTTCCGTGCCTTCTTTCTGCTGCTCAAATACATACAGTGGCTTATCAAAATGAGGATCTCTTTTTTGAATTTCATCTTTCAGAATAGAAGCCTGTGCATGTTGACAGCCTAAGCTCAAGACTGTGGCCCCGGCGACATTAGGATGAGTAATATAACCTGCCAGCAGACCGCAGAGTGCATCCGAATCCATGCGCGTACCACCACAACCCATATCATGATTCAAAAATTTGATGCCATCGACATTAGGAAACAGACGTTTCACTTCTGTATCAGAAGAACCGGCATTCAGATCCTGAGCAATGATTGCATCTACATTTGCACCCGACTTATACAGATTGATCAGGTCGTCTACTTCACTTGTATAATCATTAGACTTTACCTTATACCCCAGTTTTTCTTCAAAAGCAGCCTTCAATGTAAGCACATTTCTGTTTTCGCAAAACACCAGAGGAATGACAAGCCAGTAGTTAGCTGTACCTACAGTTCCGTTAGAACGATGATAACCGTTGAAAGTCTTATCTTTAAATAAAGATACATCCGGCTTATTCCAGCTCAGCTTACGCTTACCCATTCTGAAATCTTCAGCAGCATGACGCAGATTATCTGTAGAGATCAATTCACCCTGTTTCAAAGCATAATTCACTTTACCCACAAGTACACCATACATATACACTTCAGCATCAGCTGCCAGCGGAGTGATTGTAAACTTATGTTTAGCAGCCACATCCTGCAGCAATTCAAATTGCTTACCTTCCCAATTAATTAACGTTCCTTTCTGTAAATCACGTAAAGCCACCAGCACATTATCTGAAGGGTGGATTTGCAGAAACAGTTGTTTTTTAGTTTCCATTACTTACTTAAATCAAATATTTTATCCAATAGCACCCATTTTTCACCGGTCTTAGCTCCCGGTATAGCCACCTGATATTTCCACATCAGCTCTTCCCACTCCTGCACTTTAGGATTAAGGCTGTCCATCTCCCCTTTACGTTCAAACGAAAAGCTATCATTTACTTCCATAATCATAAAAAGACGATTCGCAAACCTGTAAATTTCCATAGACTCCACTCCTGCATCCGTAATTGACTTCTTAATCTCCGGCCATACTGCAGCATGATAAGTCTCGTATTCGTTTATCAACTTAGGGTCATCAACCAAATCCAGCCCCAGTGTATATCGCTTCATAATCAATTGTATTAATGTGTTTTAATATCTTCTGTCTCTTCTATAACTAATTTATTATTCTTCATGGCAAATAGCAGAACCACTACAAAACATACCAATGGCACAAAATATCCATATTGCAGGTGACCGGTATGATCAGAGATATAGCCTAATATAGGAGGCAAAATAGCTCCCCCCACTATTGACATGACGATCAGACTGGATGCAGATTTCGTATCTGATCCTATTCCCTGTACACCAATCGCAAAAATAGTCGGAAACATAATGGACATAAAAAATGAAATGCCGATCAATGCATACAGCGTAATTACTCCGGATCCAAAGATCACGACAAAGGATAATAAGATTGATATTACAGAATAAATAGCCAATAATTTAGGTGCTGACACATACTTCATAAAGAATGTACCCACAAAGCGTCCAAGCATAAACGCCAGCCCTGCTACTCCTGCATAATATTTGGCTTCCTGAGGAGGAATGCCTGCAGCGTCTGTAGCGAATAGAACCAGAAAACTCAGTATGCAGACCTGCGCACCTACATAAAAGAACTGTGCGAGCACTGCCCAGGAAACATTTTTATGCTTAAATGCATGAAAAAAACCTGATTTTGTTTTTTCCTCATCATCTTTAATATCCGGTAAACGCGTAAAATAGAAAATAGCCGCTACCACCAGAATGAGTACCCCCAGAATAACGTAAGGTAGTTTAACAGAAGAAGTCTCAACCTGCAGATACGCATTACGGGCCTGCTCACTTAATGCAGCCAGCTCTTCAGCAGACTTGGGCTCTTCAGTAAGAATATACTTACCTCCAAGTATAGGAGCGACAAAAGCAGCCAGTCCATTAAAAGACTGGGCAAAATTAAGCCGTTGAGTAGCTGTACTGGGATCTCCTAATACCGTTACATAAGGATTAGCTGCTGTCTCCAGAATGGTAAGCCCGCAAGCCACTACAAAAAGAGCGCCCAGAAAGAAAACATAGCTCATCGTATTTGCCGCAGGAACAAAAAGAAAGCATCCTAAAGCAAAAAAGATCAGACCGATCAGAATACCTGACTTATACCCATATTTTTTCATTAACAGACCTGCAGGAATAGCCATCACAAAATAGGCGATGAAAACAGCCGAATCCACTAATGACGCCTGAAAAGTCGTGAGACTGAATGCCATACGCAAATGCGGTATCAGAATCGGATCCAGATTGTGAATAAATCCCCAAAAGAAAAACAGGGAGGTCACCAATACCAGAGCCAGAGAATAGCTTTTAGTTTTTGTCATACGTAATTGTCTTACTAATTATTTATAATTGATTCTTGTAAAATTCGCAAATAATATTTTCAATACATTAATGGATATTACCCAATCATTAAGCTATTTTACCTTTATTTGCATAAAAGAATTATTATTTATGCAAGTATTCTTTATAATTTTGTAAAAATGAAACCACAACTCCTCACGCTCGGAACACCCTCGGCAGCCTCATTTTCCATTCGGAATGATGTAAAGCCACAGCAGCATAACAACTGGCATTACCATGAAGAGCTGGAGCTGATCCATATTGCCAAAGGCAGCGGAACTCAATTTGTAGGAGACAGTATCAATAACTTCGAAAATGACAATATGGTGCTGCTGGGGTCAAATCTGCCTCATTACTGGCTCTTCGATGAACAGTACCTGCAGGATAATGCGGATATCCGGGTGGCTCATTTCAGAGAGAATTTTTTAGGAGATGTATTTTTCAATTTACCGGAAAACCGCAAATTGAAAGAGCTATTCAGTAAAGCTAAGCAGGGACTGCTAATTTATGGCGGGACAAGAGATATACTCCGACAATTGCTGGAAAAACTAATATCAGCTACCGGAGCTTCACGGATTATCATTCTTCTCGAAGCGCTCAATGTGCTGGCAACAAGTGATGAATACGAACGGTTGACACGATCTACGTATGAATTTCAGAATCACCTGGGAGATCATGATCGCTTAAATGCTATTATTCAATATGCCACTCAACATTACAGAAACAAGATCAGTCTGGCTGAATTAGCACAGATTATTGGGATGACAGAAAATTCATTTTGTAGATTCTTCAAATCCAAGACCGGCAAAACGCCCATAGAGTTCATTACCGAACTCCGGATCGGACATGCTTCCAGATTGCTGATCGAACAGGAAATGCCCGTAAAACAAATCTGTTTTGAAAGCGGATTTCAAAATTTCGTCAGTTTTCATAAAGCGTTCAGGAAAATCAAGGAAACTACCCCGCTGATGTATCAGAAAAGTCTAAAAAAATAGGCTCCGGAAATCCGGAACCTATTCAACAAAACAAACTAATTATAAAAATCTTTACTGCTCATAACTCAGGGAGTACGGAAGGTCAGCCTTCACAGTACCCCTGCTCTTGTTAGGTTCGGCACTCATATCAAAAGACAAATTTGCACCCTTGATCAACTCACTATGGTTGATATAATTTTTTGTATAATTCTTACCATTCCATTTCATCGATTTGATATAACGGTTGGTATCCGAATTTTGAGGAGCCTGTATAACTACTTTTTTTCCGTTAGACAAATGTAATGTAGCCTTTTTAAACAAAGGAGCACCTAATATATACTCATCTGTTGCCGGAGTTACCGGGTAGAACCCAAGCGCTGAGAACACATACCAGGCAGAAGTCTGTCCGTTGTCCTCATCTCCGCAATATCCGTCCGGAGTCGGTGCATACATTCTGTTCATCGTTTCCCTTACCCAATACTGCGTTTTCCACGGCGCACCGATGTGACCGTACAGATAGATCATGTGCTGTATAGGCTGATTGCCGTGCGCATACTGCCCCATATTAGCAATCTGCATCTCTCTGATCTCATGAATAGGAAATCCGTAGTAAGAATCATCAAATACAGGAGGCAAAGAGAATACCGAATCCAGTTTGATTTCCATAGCACGGTGTCCGCCCATTAACTGAGCCAATCCGTTTACGTCCTGAAATACAGACCAGCTGTAATGCCAGCTGTTACCCTCCGTAAACGCATCGCCCCATTTGAAAGCATTAAATGGAGACTGGAAAGATCCGTCCTTATTTTTGCCGCGCATTAATCCGGAAGCAGGATCAAATAAATTTTTATAATTAAAGGAACGTTTACGGTACAAGTCTACATCCTGCTGACGACCTCCCAAAGATTTGGCCAGCTGGTAGATCGCAAAATCATCATAAGCATATTCTAATGTGCGGGCCGCATTTTCATTGATCTTCACATCATAAGGCACATAACCCAGTGTTTTGTAATACTCAGCACCTGCTCTGCCCACAGCAGTCAGCGGACCGGCATTATTCGCACCTTTGATAACAGCTTCATACAAGGTTTCTATATCCTTTTGGTTTACTTTCACGCCTTTTACCCACGCATCTGCAACAACAGAGGCCGAATTATTTCCAACCATCACATTTCTAAAGCCCGGACTTGCCCATTCAGGCAAAAATCCGCCTTCACGATACGCATTCGCCAATCCTTCCTGCATCTTTTCGCTCATTTCAGGATACATCAGATTCAGAAAAGGAAATAAGGCTCTGAATGTATCCCAAAAACCTGTATCCGTAAAGAAATATCCGGGTTTGACCTCTCCTGTATATGGACTGTAGTGCATTACATTGCCTTGTGCATCCAGTTCATAGAACATTCTCGGAAATAACAGCGAACGGTATAAGGAAGAGTAAAATGTGCGAACCTGATCTATTGAACCGCCTTCGATCTCGACCTTAGCCAGCTCTTCATTCCATTTCTTCTCTCCTTTTGACACCTGCTGATCGAAAGTAACGCCGTTGAGCTCCTTCAGGTTTATTTCAGCCTGTTCCGGACTGATGAAAGAAGAAGCTACCTTCATTAAGACCTGATCACCACGATTAGCAATCTTGAATCCTACAATCGCACCTACATGATCCGCCTTGATCAGATAGCGATCATCTTTTAATACAGAATCCGCGAATGTGGAAATATTAGCAAACGGATGATCAAAGGTCATCACAAAATAATTCCTGAAATTGTCCGGCACACCACCGCTATTTTTTGTAGAGTAGCCAATGATCTTCTGCTCACGCGGAATGACCTCTACATAAGAACCTTTATCAAAGGCATCAATGAGTACATAAGCCTCTTCTGTTTTAGGAAATGTGAAACGAAAATAAGCTGTACGTTCTGTTGGGGTAATCTCTGTCTTTACATCATAATCAGCAAGATATACTTCATAAAAATGAGGCTTGGAAACCTCGGCTTTATGACTGAACCAACTCGCTCTTTTATCCTGATCAAAAGTCTTGATCCCTACAGTTGGCATAATAGCAAACTGACCGTAGTCATTCATCCAGGGTGATGGCTGATGGGTCTGTTTAAATCCGCGAATCTTATTCGCGTTGTAGGTATACATCCATCCGTCTCCCATTTTTCCAGTCTGCGGACTCCAGAAATTCATGCCCCACGGCAAAGCAATCGCTGGGTACGTATTTCCGTTAGAAATAGTATAATCCGATTGTGTTCCAACTAATGGATTGACAAAATCTACAGGATTACTGATCTTACCGATCTCCTGTGCGGTAGCACAGAAGGTAGAAAGGCAGAGTAAGGCTGTTGCTATATAGTTCATATTACTTGATTATGGTTAGCTATTAACGGAACTAAAATAAAAAAATAATTTGATTATATCGTTGCTAAAAGTATTTAGCAAAGGAAATATTACAATTTAAAAGGTTAACACCAGTTTTCCGAGAAAATGGCCCTCCTCCATTAATCTATGTGCCTGTTCTGCTTGTGTAAAATCAAAAGACTTAAAAAGCATGGGTTTAAATGCTTTGGATTCGATAAACGGGAAGACATTACCGACTACTGATGCTGTCAGTTCTGCTTTAAAGCTTTTATCTCTTGCTCTTAATGTACTTCCAGTAATTGCCAGACGCTTTTGCATCATCTGCAGAATATTCAATTGCACCTTTGCTCCCTCCATCGCATTGATATACACCAATCTGCCATCCGGATTAAGGATTGCTATATTTTTATTAAAATAATCACCACCTATACAATCCAGTATCACATCCACCCCGCTCTCTTTCAGTACCTCTTCAAAATCTTCCTCATGATAGTTGATAGCTCGTACAGCACCCAATGATTCGCAAAATTCGCACTTCTCCCTGCTGCCTGCAGTAGCATATACCTCCGCTCCGGACAACGCAGCCAGCTGAATTGCGGTAGAACCTATTCCTCCCGAACCGCCATGTATAAGTACACGCTCCCCTTTCTTTAGTTGACCACGCTCAAAAAGATTGTGCCATACCGTAAAAACAGTCTCTGGTAATGCAGCAGCTTCTTCATAACTGAGATTCTCTGGCTTAAGCATACAACTGCCGGCATCTACCACAGCATACTCCGCATATCCGCCTCCTGCAATCAAAGCTAATACCTCGTCCCCAGCTTTCCAGGAACCGGCCATACTTCCGGTTGCCTCAATAACTCCGCTGATCTCCAATCCCGGAATATCAGCAACAACTCCTGCCGGAGCCGGATAATTCCCTTTCCGTTGAAAAACATCAGGTCTGTTGATTCCGGCAGCTTTCACCCGTATCAATACTTCCTGATCTCCGACAACTGGAACAGGTCTATCTTCAACTTTTAATACTTCAGGGCCTCCGGATGAAGAAATAACGACTGCTTTCATACTATGATTTTTTAGGATACTTCTGCAACCGCAGATTAAGGGATAACATAAAATACCGCGCCAGGCGATTATTACGAACATCGAGGATATCATTGCCAAGAATCTCGCGGGAGATTCCGGTATTCTGATTCAGCAGGTCAAACCCCTGCAATCTTAACATGGCGAGTTTGTTTGGCAAAAATGTACATTCAAAGTAAGAGTTGATAACAGTAGGGTTAACATTCTTTGCTGTACCTCTGTAACCGTCATTGAAACGTTGAGATACTTCTACGCCAAGCGTCATATGCTCATTAAAGTAAAACTTATTACCCAGACTCAGCACAAAGGAATGTGCTGTAATATTATTCTTAAACGGCCATTTATACGTGGCAGAATTCAGCATATAATTACCGTTGAATTCAGACTCCATAATGTCGTCAATCATATAGCGCAACTGCATAGATTGTGAATAAATAAATTGCCGGTTTGTTACCAATGCTTTATTCACCATCGAAACATTGTTGTAAAAATCTCCGTTTCCGTTAATATTCAGCTGAAAATCATCAGAAATAAAAGGGGAAGAAAACAAATAATAAGAACGTATATCATAGTATCCCGACATATTCTGATAGCTGGTCTGTTGAACAGTCGTATTATTCAGGGAGATCTTATCCGTCGCAATTTTATTCTGCACAAAATTATAAGAAAGATTCGCTTCAAAATATTGTCCCTTGGAGACAAGTGACTTGCGGAAACGACTGGAAATACGATTGGTAAACTCTGCTTTCAGAGCCGGATTCCCTACAATAATATTCTGCGAATTGGAAACATCACGAATAGGCTGAATCTGGTAGAAATTAGGCTGATTGTTCTTGCCCATGTAATCGATAGAGAAATCTGTCTGATCATTAATCTTCCACTTGAAACCCGCAGTAGGAATCAGGTTTACATTATCATATGTATATTGCTCATCTTCAGCATATAATCTGCCCGAAATTTCCAGCGGCTGTACACCGAATCCAAGATTATACTTAAACTTCTTATCTCTGGAGTCATATTGATAATTAATAGCTGTCTGATTGCTGCTGTACTTATAATCATAGTTAAGCCCAAGTGAGTCTACAAATACCATATATCCCAACAACTGAGAACGTTCCAGATCTTCTACTCTCCTGTCTGCATCAATATCATTCCGTTCAAATTCATAGCTCACTTCCAGGGAACTCTGTGAGTTAATAGGTTCTATATAAGATCCGTTCAGTTTGATGGATCTGTTATCACTTACCGTCTCAATATATTGTCGCTGCAGAAAAAAAGAATAGCTGTTATTTTTTTTCATTGCATCCTGAATAATGTAGCGATCTGTCACCTGCTCGTCTTTACTGCTTGAACCGGCACTTGTTTTTATATTAAAAACTAATTTACGCCCCGGCTTTTTAAAGAATTTGGAATACAAAGCATCGATATCCAGATTGGGAGAAAAGTTTTTTGATATGGAAGAATATGTCCCGTCATTGGTCAATACATTATTCCTGAGCTTTTTCTCCCTGTAATTGTTGATGTACGTCCGGCTGTAAGAGAATACCGGCTCAATTTTTAAAATATCATTATTCTTAAATTTTGAATCAAAATTAAGCGCCATCCTATGACTGAAATCTTTCGTATCGACCTGATAATCTTCCTGATTGAAAATAGAATTGTTGCCATATACCGATTGCAGCAGAGAGTTACCGTCAATGAGATTTTGTCTTTTTGTAAAAGTATACTGTCCGTTGACCGTGGTCGTTTTGGTAAGATTATCAGAAAAGCTGCCGCCCAGCGATGTAGTGGTATTGAGACCATCAGTAGGATCAGCGAAATCAGCCAGTTCACCCATAGAACGCTCCCGGCTTCCTCCGCTTGGAGAACCGAAGGTAAAAAGACTGGTATTCGTATTATTGACAGATCCTATCAGGGATAGCTCCTGGCCATCGTTAAACTTATTAATACCACCACTCATCAGGTAACGGTCTTCCGTACCGATGCCACCTGTTACCTGACCAAATACAATTTTCTTTTTATCATCTTTTAAGACAATATTAATAATCTTTTCAGGCTCTCCGCTTTTAGTACCTTTGGAAGTATTATAATCTCCGTAGTAATCTATAATCTGTAAATTCTTCACAAAATCGGCAGGTAGATTGCGTGTTGCTGTAAGCACATCTCCTCCGAAAAACTTTTTCCCTTCCACCTGAACCGAAGTAATAGGTTTCCCAAAAGCAAAGACAGAACCATCCCGGGATACCTGAATATTGGGCAATTGTTTAAGAGCATCTTCCAGCAGCAGTCTCTTATGAAAGTTATAAGCATTCATATTATACTGCACTGTATCCTGCTTATAGATGACAGGGATCGTTTTTACAATTACAACCTCTTTCAGCAACTCAGACTGAGGAGACAAGATAATAGTTGGAAGAGAAGATTTGGTAACCAATTCTGTGGCCGAATAGGCTTTGTCTGTAATCTGATAACCCAGCAAACTATAGGTTACGCGAATCTGGCCCAAAGGTACGCCTGTAAATGTATAACGGCCATTAGCTGCAGAAGCCTGCGTAAATGTCCCTCCCGGAGCAATCAGACGCACGCTAACCCCTTTAAGCGGTATTCCTGCAGTATCCACAACGAGCCCCTCAATGGTCATTTTTTTCGATTGAGCGTTTACCGTCACCGAAATAAAAACCAAAGAAAAAAGAAAAACAAAATGTAGCCGAAAACGAGGAGTAGCCAAACTTCTATTCTTTTAATTTACTGTTGTCAATATAAAAAAAATTACGCACAATAATAATCCGGTATCTAAAAAAATCAAATTAAAAATGCCGCTATTCATGATTTCTCAATTCATCTTTACAAAATGAAGAGAATATACAATACAAACGTTATTTTCAGACTTAACGTATTCTTAAAATATAGTTTAACAAACAAAAAGAGGATACCTTTTGGATATCCTCTTTTGTATTAAAAAAAATTAATTTTATTCTGCACCAAGTGCTACTTTGTTTACATGTTTGTCAATTTCCCAACGTCCGGTTCCTTCTTCACCAATCACGTCAAACATTTCCAGAATACGTCTCGCTACATACTCTTCCTCAACTTGTTCTTCCAGGAACCACTGAACAAAGTTAAAAGTAACATAATCTTTAGCTTTCATACATTTGTCAGCAATCTGATTGAATTGCTCTGTCACAAACATTTCCTGCTCAAGCGTTTGTTCGAAAACACTTCTGAATGATTCAAAGTCTGTAGGAATGCCTGTAATTTCAGGAGAAACTGCACGACCACCTCTGTTGTTGATATAATTGAATAATTTCAACATATGCTCGCGTTCTTCATTAGACTGTTTTGCGAAAAAGTCTGAACTGAAATCCAGCCCCTGATCATCACACCATGAAGACATAGCAAGGTAAAGTGCTGAAGAATGAGCTTCAACTTTGATTTGTGCATTCAATATATTTTCGATCTCTTGTGCTAAAGATGATTTCAATTTCAATAAATCTTTCATATTAGTATATTTTAAAATTCTGTTAACATTAAAACGGAAAGACAAATATTCGCTTTCCTTTGATACAAAGGTACAACGAAGTTAGGCAGTTAGGACAAAAAATGTGCAATACAAATTAAGTCTAAATTAGACTTTTTAACGCTAATTAATTTAGAATCAATACAATTACAAAGAAGACTTATCCGACCAGAACAGGCGCAGGGCAGGTACGTAAACAGGATCTAACGACACTATTCAGTTCAATCATAAATTTAGCACCATTCAGAATCTCTCTTAATTCGAGCACATCCTGCACGGACAATATAAAGCATCTTTCTGTACGGAAAGGCATAATAATCTCAAAGTCCGAAGTACGTGAAGCATCATGAAGCATAGCATCCACATCAACAGCATCTATCTTTCTTTTAAAACAAAAGAAATCTGATACACTGAAAGAAGTGGTCTTGCCCTGAAAATCCAGCCAGTAGTTATTTTTTCTGCTACATTGATAAACTGCACCCTGAGCGGTCAGAAAGACCTCTTCTACTTCAGCTAATGGACAAACTTTTGCTATCATTGACATACTTGATATCGGATCGATAAAATTAATACATTGCGAATGTAATGACTATTAAGATTGAATCCAAATAAATTCGTTTATTATTTCAATTTATTCTAAATAAAAAAGGCTAACCCTTCGGTTAGCCTTCTCTGAAAATGTTAAAATGTTAATACTCTTCCTCTTCCGAATTGAGTAATTCTTTATGATTGCTTGTAGCAGTTCTTGTTTTCGTCTTATGTTTATTAATCTGCCTTCTGATAGATTCCACAGCGACATCTGTAGCCTCTTCAAAGCTCTTTGCCTGTGCTTTGGCAAACAATTGATTTCCCGGAATATTCAATTTAAGTTCTACCACCTTATTTTCTTCGTCGTCTACATTTTCCAGTCTCAGATAACATACACCTTCGATTATGCTATCTAAAAACTGCTCTAACTTAGATGTTTTCTTTTTAATGAAATCTACAAGTTTTTGATCTGCATCAAATTTAATGGATTGCACAGTAATGTTCATTTTTCCTCCTTTTTTTAAGCCTTTGGATGGGCTTGTTTGTAAAC
Organism: Sphingobacterium spiritivorum ATCC 33861; assembly: GCF_000143765.1. Classification (GTDB taxonomy): domain Bacteria; phylum Bacteroidota; class Bacteroidia; order Sphingobacteriales; family Sphingobacteriaceae; genus Sphingobacterium; species Sphingobacterium spiritivorum. Next base: position 1,905,514 of record NZ_GL379770.1, read on the forward strand.
TGATTTTAATCTCTCTACCGAATTGTGCGTATACACCTGAGTGGCCGCCAATCCGGCATGTCCTAATAACTCTTTTATTGCATTCAGATCTGCTCCGTTATCCAGCAGAGCTGTAGCAAATGTATGCCGCAGTACGTGCGGGCTTTTTTTACGCTGTGTCGAGATCAGACTTAAATACCGATGAACGATCCGGTAGATCATCTTTGGATATGCCTGTTTCCCTTCTTTAGTAACAATTAAGAACGCAGTTTTGTTGTCAATTTTTTGATTATCCAATTGCTGGATATAGATCTTTAGTTTTTCTAAAAGTGTATGGTTGACAGGTACAAGTCTTTCCTTGTTCCTCTTTCCTAATATAAGGATATTTTTATTATAAAAATCAATATCTGTAATCTTTATTTGTAATAACTCTGTCAAACGTATACCTGTTCCGAAAAGCAGCTCCAAAACCAAATAATCGCGCTCATCGGTAAACGAGTCGACCGCTCCCTCCATCTGATCCAGCAAACCGACCATCTTATCTTTTTCCATTACAGACGGCAATTTCTTTGGAGTCTTCAGCGCTTTGATTAAAGTCAAAGGATTCTGATCTGTCAAAGATTCCCGTTGTAAGAATTTATAATAAGTACGCAAAGCAGAAATAGATCGGTTTACAGAAGTTGCCTGCCGCCCCTCTTCCATGAGATGTGACAGATAAAACCGTATAACGCGATGATCTGCCTCCTCCTCCGGAATACCCTGATCCTGAAGAAAAGTAAAAAAGATAGTCAATTCATGCGTGTAAGCTTCAATCGTATGATTGGAATACCGCTTCTCAAAACGCAAAAAATTTAAAAACCGCTGCTGATACATATCTTCTTTCTTGATCAAAGGAAAGTTAGAAAATAAAAAGGCAATAAAAAAGCTCAATCCTTAGAATTGAGCTTTTTTAACATATTTAATAATACTATACATTCTGCTGCATGAAACAGAGCAGCACAGATTACAATTTGCTGTTGACGTCAACAGCGTTTAATTCTTCGAAAGCTTGTGTAAGACGAGTTACAAACGCTTCTTCACCTTTACGTAACCATACACGCGGGTCGTAGTATTTTTTGTTTGGTGAATCTGCACCTTCAGGATTGCCGATCTGTCCCTGCAGGTAATCATGGTTTTTAGCCTCGTATCCGCGAACTCCATCCCAGAAAGCCCATTGCATATCGGTATCGATATTCATTTTGATCGCTCCGTATGAAATTGCTTCTTCAATTTCTTCAGCGGAAGAACCTGAACCACCGTGGAATACAAAGTTAACTGGCTTCTCTGCATTCAATCCGAATTTTTCTTTTACATACTCCTGAGAATTATGCAGAATAACAGGTTGTAATTTTACATTTCCTGGCTTGTATACACCATGTACATTACCAAAAGCTGCAGCAACAGTGAATTTGTCAGAAATTTTAGATAATTCTTCAAATGCATACGCTACTTCTTCCGGTTGAGTATATAATTTAGAGCTGTCAACATCAGAGTTGTCCACGCCATCTTCTTCACCACCGGTTACACCAAGTTCGATTTCGATGGTCATACCAAGCGGTTTCATACGCTCCAGATATTTTTTAGAGATTTCAAGATTTTCTTCAATAGGCTCTTCAGAAAGATCCAGCATATGTGAAGAGAATAAAGGTTTGCCGTGTTGAGCAAAGAATTTCTCACCGGCATCCAACAATCCGTCTATCCAGGGTAATAATTTTTTAGCAGCATGGTCAGTGTGCAGAATAACAGCAACACCATAGTGCTCAGCCAAAAGATGAACGTGTTGTGCTGCAGAAACTGCTCCTAATACGCAAGCCTTTAAATTGTCATTGTTTAATGTTTTTCCTGCATAGAATTGTGCTCCTCCGTTTGAAAGTTGGATAATCACAGGAGAATTTACAGCTTTCGCTGTTTCCATTACAGCATTAATAGAATTTGTACCGATAATATTAACTGCCGGTAATGCGAATTTGTGTTTTTTAGCAATTTCAAATAACTCTTGAACTTGATCGCCGGTCAACACACCTTTAAAATCTTTTAGGCTCATTGTATTGTTTTAAAATTTATTGATTCTGTTCCTCTTTATTTTGTGGTCCTAAGTTAAAAATAATTTTTAACTACTCCTAATCATATAGTGTAAAAGTTACACCATCTCCTACTGGTTTATAGAGATTATACCATACAAAACATTCGTAATACAAAGGTGACATTATTTATCCGAAAGGGAAAAGACTATTACAACTAAAAATAATATATTTGAAATATTACCATAATTAAGTCTTTCAATATTATGCTTCACGTTTACGGAATAAAAAACTGCAATACAGTAAAAAAAGCCCTCGATTATCTGACAAATCACAAACTTGATTATACGTTTCACGATTTCAAGAAAGAAGGAGTATCAGATGAACAATTAAAAAAATGGGAAAAACAGGTCGATTGGGAAAAATTAGTCAATAAGAAAGGAACAACCTGGAAAAAACTGACTGATGAAGAAAAAGAGGCTGTCACAGATGCTGTTTCAGCCAATAAAACACTTATCGCAAATACCAGTATGATCAAAAGACCTGTCATTGAATATACTTCAGGTCTGATTTTAGGTTTTGACGAAGACGAATACAATCTGAAATTGAAATAATATCACATTTATAAACAGACTATGAATAAAAAATCTTGCGCCGGGATTTCTTTAGCTTTAGCATTGATCTGTTCTCAATTGAATGAGACTGTCGCCCAGGACAATACAAGCAGATATAATTATACGCAAGCTTTCAGCCCGCAGTTTTATACTTCCAATGGCAACTCCTACCGCTCTGCAAGCGGTAAACCCGGAGACCAGTACTGGCAAAATGCGGCCAGCTACACCATAAAAGCCAGGTTAAGTGATACCGATAAAAAAGTAAGCGGTAATGTCACGATTACGTATACCAACAACAGTCCGGACCGTCTGGATTATATCTGGCTGCAGCTTGATCAGAATCTGTTTAAAAGTGATTCCAGAGGACAGAGCACTGTCCCTCTGAACAATAGCCGGTACGGAGATGCCGCATCACAGTTCGAGGGAGGATACAATCTTACATCTGTTCAGCTTAATGGAAAAGACCTGAAATACGAAGTGTCCGACACGCGTATGAAAATCACACTGCCACAACCACTTGATCCAAAAGGAGGACAAGTACAGTTTACGATTGATTATTCCTATACTGTGCCGCAATATGGTGCTGACAGAACCGGGATTCTACCCACTGCGGCCGGAGATATTTATGCTATTGCCCAATGGTATCCGCGTATGGCCGTATACGATGATATATTAGGATGGAATACAGACCCCTATTCCGGTCCAGGAGAGTTTTACTTAGAATATGGGGATTTTAATGTGGAAATCACTGCACCTGCTGATCACATAGTGGTCATGGGAGGCGAACTGCTCAATCCTCAGGAAGTGTGGACTGCAGAACAACTCAAGCGTTATCAGCAGGCACAAACTTCTGATCAGACGGTGATCATCCGTAGTGCTGCTGAAGTTGCAAATAAAAATTCCAGACCGGCAAAGAAAGAACTGACATGGAAATATTCCTTAAAGAATGCCAGAGACGTAGCATGGGCATCTTCGAAAGCATTTATTATTGATGCAGCAAAAATCAACCTTCCAAGTGGTAAAAAATCGCTGGCCATATCAGCCTATCCAAAGGAAAGTGACGGACAGCAAGCCTGGTCGCGCTCTACTGAATACACCAAATCTTCTATAGAATACTATTCACAAAAGTGGTTTGAATACCCCTATCCGGTAGCCGTTAATGTGGCTTCTAATGTTGGAGGTATGGAATATCCTGCCCTTTCATTTTGCGGTTCCTCAGCCAAAAATGCAGGACTCTGGGGAGTAACGGATCATGAATTCGGGCACAACTGGTTTCCGATGATAGTCGGTTCGAATGAACGCCTTCACGGATGGATGGACGAAGGGTTTAATACATTTATAAACGGATTATCCCGTGAAGCCTTTAATAAAGGTGAATATGATAAAAGTATAGGAAGCCGTAATAAAATGGCTCAGGGATTCAACTCCCCTTCTCTTGAACCTGTTATGTCGACCCCGCAGAATATGCAGGAACGTAATATTGGCACACTGGTTTATTACAAGCCAGGCTTTGGTCTGCGTTTGTTGCGGGATGAAGTAATTGGTGCAGAACGTTTTGATGAGGCTTTCAGAACCTATATTCAGGATTGGGCATTCAAGCATCCTACCCCGAATGATTTCTTCCGCACAATTGAAAATGTAACCGGAGAAAATCTCGGATGGTTTTGGAGAGGCTGGTTTCTCAATAACTGGAAACTGGATCAGGCGATCAGAAAAGTGGAATATGCAAAATTCAATGCCGCTAACGGTGCGCTGATTACTATAGATAATCTTGAAAAACTACCTATGCCGGTTGTTATAGAAGCAACAACGGTATCGGGAAAAAAGATACGTAAAAAATTACCGGTGGATATATGGCAACGCAATACTTCCTGGACTTTCCTTTTAGACTCTAAAGAAGAACTAAGCTCAGTCGTGATCGATCCGGATCAGGTATACCCGGATATAAATCCCGAAAATAACACTTGGTCTAAGAAATAGATTTCGTACTTTTATAACAAAAAAATCAAACGTACTATGCTGTTAAAGTCCTCTTTACTGAAGAAACTATCTGGAATGATCGGAATCCTGTTTATAATGGTAACCAATACCTATGCGCAAAAAATAAACGGTATAATCTACGATTTGGAAAGCAGTGAACCTATCTCCAATGTCAGCATACAAAACCTCAAATCAGCGGTCAAGTCTTTCTCTGATAAGGATGGAAAATTTAGTATTGATGCCGCAATGGGTGAAAGACTTTCTCTTTTTGTCAACGGCTATACTCCGGATACCATTTTTCTGTATCAGGAAGGCGTACAACGTGTATATATGATGCGCGATGGCAAATCTATTGTCCTTAATGAAGCTTTAGTAACCCGACTTACAGATTCCAGACTGGATGAAGAGATTAGAAAAGCTAAAGAACAGGGACAAATAGCAAATGCAAGTCAGTATCAGGGCGGAATACGCGTATCTCCATCCCGTCTTTTTGGCAAAAAAGGAAAGGCTGCACGTAAGAATCTGGAAATTCTGGTATTGGAGAAAAATAACCGAATTATCGATCGCAGATTCTCAGACAAACTTATCGCCTCCCTCACTCCTCTTGAAGCCGACGAGATCCCATTGTTCAGAGAACAATTCAGACCATCACTCGATTTTATAGAAACTGTGAATGACGAAACGCTGAAACTCTACGTATTGGATTCATACAAGAAATATAAAAGTAATAAAAAATAAAACTGTTAACCTTCTATTGTCATAGAAGGTTAATTTTTACACAAAACTGTAACAAAAATTATTACAGTATAATTTTAACCACTATATTTGCACAACAAAAACAAAGAGCCATGTTCAGTAATTTACATTTTGCCACTGCTACACATATTATTGCCCTCCTGATGCTGGAGCGGGATACGTGGTTATCATCGGACTATATAGCCGGAAGTATTAATATAAATCCGGTAGTTGTACGCAAAGAGATCAGAAAACTCAAAGAAGCACAACTTGTTATAAGTAAAGAAGGAAAAAACGGCGGTGTGCGAATAGCAGAAGACATAAACAAAAAAACACTTGCGGATGTTTATAAAGCAACACTGGCATCAGATGAAAAGGGTAAATACAACAATCCGAATCCCAATTGTCCGGTGGGAAAAAACATCAACAACTATCTTACAATCGTATATAACGATATTGAAGAACAACACATTGCCTATTTAAATCAAATCAGTATTCAGGATTTATCCTCATATTTTAACAATAAATAATAAAAAAATGAAAGTAGCATTAATCGGAGCTTCAGGATATGTAGGTTCACATATCTTAAAAGAATTAGTACATAGAGGACATCATGTAACCGCTATAGCAAGAAACACAGATCAGATAGAGAAGAATGAACATATTCTCGCTGTACAAAATGATGTCAATGACAGCAATGCACTGGCAGCTATCCTCAAAGGAAGCGATGCTGTGATCTCTGCATACAATGCAGGATGGACCAATCCATCCATCTATGAAGATTATACTGCCGGAGCCAGATCTATTCAGGAAGCCGTAGAACACGCAGGTATCAAGAGGTTTATCGTAATCGGTGGTGCAGGGAGTTTGCTTACCGAAGCGGGAACAAGAATTGTAGATGCTCCTGATTTTCCGGCAGAGATCAAACCGGGAGCGCTGGCTGCTGCAGATTACTACGAAGTCATCCGCAGATCCAATGACCTGGACTGGACCTTATTCAGTCCGGCTATCGAGATGAGCCCTGCCTCTCCGGGTACACGAACAGGTACTTATCGCACAGATCTTGATCATCCGGTGACCGATCAGGAAGGTCGCTCACGTCTGTCTGTAGAAGATGTAGCTGTTGCAATAGTCGATGAGTTGGAGAAACCACAGTTTATCAAAAAGCGTTTCACAGCTGCTTATTAAGATATATTTAAAAAAAACAGAAAGGGAAGAAGATTTTCTTCCCTTTTTTCATTTAAAAATCTATTTTTGGTATAGAATTACTTGTACTAACCAATGAGTAATAAATATTAAGATTCAAAAACTGGAAAAACAAGTGTATTAATCATTATTCTAATCAAAATTATAAATGCTTTTTAAAAAATCAATCACTCAATTAGTCTCAGAGGCCCACGAGAGTGGCGAGCACACCCTGAAAAGAACCTTGTCCAGTACAGGGCTGGTTGCCCTTGGCGTTGGAGCCATTATTGGTGCAGGATTATTTTCACTGACGGGAATGGCAGCAGCTGATAATGCAGGGCCGGCAGTTATGCTTTCCTTTATTATAGCCGCAGTAGGCTGTGCTTTTGCAGGACTTTGTTATGCAGAATTTGCATCTATGATTCCGGTCGCAGGCAGTGCTTACACATACTCTTATGCAACTATGGGGGAATTGGTAGCATGGATCATCGGATGGGATTTGGTATTAGAATATGCACTTGCAAGTGCCACGGTAGCCGTGAGCTGGTCTCAGTACTTCGGGGAGTTGCTGAAAATATTCGGCATGAGTATACCCGATGAATTCCTGCATGGCCCATGGGAAGGCGGATATGTCAATATTCCGGCAATCATTATTGTCTGCCTCTTGTCTCTGTTACTGATAAGAGGTACCAAAGAATCATCTACAGTAAACAATCTGCTGGTTATTCTTAAAGTATCTGTGGTTTTGATTTTTATCGGTTTAGGCTGGTCATTTATCAACCCGGCAAATCATACTCCGTTTATCCCTGCAAATGAAGGTGAAGAATTATTGAAAAGCGGAAAAATCGGCTGGGGAGAATTCTTTAAAGATGGTTATTTCGGCAACTTTGGTATTTCCGGAGTTTTCAGAGCAGCAGGAGTTTTATTTTTCGCCTTTGTTGGTTTTGATGCAGTGAGTACAGCAGCACAGGAAGCCAAGAACCCTAAAAAAGGAATGCCAGTCGGTATCATCGGTTCATTGGTCATCTGCACTATACTATATGTATTATTCTCGTATGTTATGACCGGATTAGCAAACTATACAGAATTCAAAGGTGACGCAAAACCTGTAGCTACAGCATTTGCCAAGACCGGATATCACTTCCTGAATACAGCTCTTATTATTACCATCATCAGTGGTTACACTTCTGTCATTCTGGTTATGCTCTTAGGCCAAAGCCGTGTATTTTACTCTATGAGTAAAGACGGTTTGCTTCCGGCTCTTTTCTCTCATCTCGGAAAAAATCAGACACCATGGAAAACCAATGTTATTTTTATGATTTTCGTCAGTCTTTTTGCCGGATTTGTACCGGTCTCTGATTTGGGACATATGGTAAGTATCGGCACTCTTTTTGCCTTTACTTTAGTATGTATCGGTATTCTGGTACTGAGAAAAACAGCTCCGGATATCGAGCGTCCATTCCGTACACCTTTAGTGCCGTTGATCCCGATCCTTGGCGTTATCGTATGTGTGACAATGATGGCATCATTGCCGATCCAGAGTTGGGAGCGGTTAGGGATCTGGCTTGGAATAGGAATGATTATCTATTTTATTTACGGTAAAAAGCACAGTAAGATTCGCAAACAGCATGAACAAGGATTGAAAAATTAATATCCTGAAACAAAGCAAATGATATACAAAAGGGCAGTCTATATATTTTAGACTGCCCTTTCTCTTTGACCGGATCAAAGATGTATATGCTGTGCCATCTGCACCCCTTTACTTTTTGGGAATGTTTACCAGGATCTCCTGTATAAATGCCCAGAATTTCTGAACGGATGATATAGATACGCGCTCAGCCGGTGAATGTGCTCCAAGGATAGTCGGGCCGAAGGAAATCATATCCATACCCGGATAATTACGTCCCAGAATACCGCATTCCAGACCTGCATGGCAGGCAACTACCTCCGGTTTCTCGTGATATTGTTTCTCATAGATATCCTTAAGTACCTGCAGGATCTGCGAATTAGCATCAGGAGTCCAGCCCGGATAATCTCCGGAAAAACCAACCTCCGCTCCCATCAGTTCAAATGTAGATTTCAACGCGTTTGCCAGGTCGTATTTAGAAGATTCAACGGAGGATCTGGTCAGACATTTTATCGTGATCTTGCCATCCTTCACCTCTATATTCGCTATATTATTGGATGTTTCGACCAGATCTGCGAAATCCGCACTCATACGGTACACACCGTTATGAGCGGCATATACTGCTTTGATAAGTTGTTCCTGTACATCCAGTGGCAAAATAGTGACCGGAGTATGTTCTTGCTGATCAATAACAATTTCAAGACCTGCATCCACACTTTTGTATTCTGCTTTGATCGCCTGGATCACAATGTCAGCAGCTGAAATAAAGTGCTGAACCTGTTCCTGCGGTAATACGACTTTAGCAACACTTTCTCTGGGAATAGCATTTCTCAGACCGCCCCCTTTTATTTCCGACAAACGAAGCCCAAATCCGGCGTGCGTACCAAACAAGACTCTGTTCATAATCTTATTGGCATTTCCCAGACCTTTATGAATCTCCATACCGGAATGCCCGCCATTCAGTCCTTTTACCGTAATTGTCAATCCCGCATATCCGTTTAATACAGGTTCAGAACTGTAACTCTTTGTTGCAGTGACATCCACACCACCGGCACAGCCGATATCAATTTCTGTATCATCTTCTGTATCCAGATTCAAGAGTATTTCTCCTTGCAGAACTCCACCCTCCAGACCGAATGCACCAGTCATACCGGTTTCTTCATCTATTGTAAAAAGGGCATCTATAGCCGGGTGAGCCAGCTCCTTTGATTCCAGAATAGCCATAATAGTCGCCACCCCTATTCCATTGTCAGCCCCCAAAGTAGTGCCGTCTGCTTTTACCCAGTCGCCATCGATCAGCATCCTGATTCCGTCTGCGTCAAAATCAAACACGGTATCGTTATTCTTTTGATGTACCATATCCAGATGCGATTGCAGGACGATTCCCTTACGATCTTCCATACCTGCTGTAGCAGGTTTTCGGATCACGACATTTCCGGTTTTATCAGTGATGGTTTCCAGGCCTAATGATTTTCCAAAATCCTGTATAAAAGCAATTACCCTCTCCTCTTTTTTAGAAGCTCGGGGTACTGCATTTAAAGCATTAAAATTTTTCCAAATCGACTGTGGTTGTAATTGTAATATTTCCTGATTCATAGTATCTGAATTATGTCACAAAGGTAAGGATTATAAACGACGATAAAATTTTCTATCTTGGGAACATGAAAACCGCTAAAGAACTTATGCTTTCTTCTGAGCCTTACCGCGCAATGGGAAAGGAATTATTCGAGGACCGTCAATATGCAAAGGAAGAATTGTACAAATACAATTCATTAGCTCCTTCAAAAATCAGGGAGCGGAATCAGATCATCAAAAAATTATTTGCGAAGACAGGTAGTCGTCTTTTTATTGAACCACCCTTTAGATGTGATTATGGATATAATATAGAAATAGGTGATAATTTTTATGCGAACTATAATTGTACTATCCTCGATGGCGCTAAAGTCAGCATAGGTGAGAATGTCATGTTTGCACCCAATGTAAGTTTATTTACAGCAGGCCACCCTATACATGCAACACCCCGTAATGAAGGATGGGAATATGCCTTTCCTATTATTATAGGAGACAATGTATGGATTGGAGGTAATGTAGTAATTAACCCGGGCGTCATGATCGGTGAGAATACAGTCATAGGTGCCGGTTCGGTAGTCACAAGGGATATTCCGGCAAATGTCATTGCTGTAGGCAATCCCTGCCGTGTACTTCGTCCGATTACGGACGAAGACAAGCAATATTATTTCAGGGACAAAAAATTTTAGCTGATATCCAGTCTGAATTGGGCAGGTGTAGCCGGCATTTTGCTTCCAAATTTAAATTCATCTGCGAATTGGTATTGACTGGATCCTTTATCGTAGATACGTAATACCACACGATCACAGAAAAAATTGAGACTGATGCTCTCAAACCTTTCCAATGCAATTGCCAGTTTATCTGCATTGAGTTTTCGGGCAATACTCATATGCGGATCGTTACTTTTCCGGATATTTTTAGCATTCAGAGATCCGACAAAACGATTCATAATATTCTTCAGATAATTCTTGGAATAATCCGTAGGAGCAATGAAAAATGCTCCGTTTTGCGGAAACGCCTCATACTTATCCAGATAGACATAATCCGGACGTTCGGTATCAGCCAGCTGTCTGATTTTACGTTTGATAAATTCCAACTCGGCATCTGTAGCATTGAACTCTAAAATAGTAATATGAGCATCCGAATTTTTACTATTGTACCAACCGATTATATTGGCCAATGCTTCTTTGAGATGACGGACCAGACTCATAGAACGAGAACACGGCAGGAAAACCAGCGAATAATGTTTACTTTCCATAGTTATAATAAATTGAACCTATAATAATTGACAGTACTATAACGAATGAATTGTAGAAAAAGTTTACAGATGAATACTTACACCGCAATTGAAACAAACTTGTTACTTAACAAACTTTAACATTATTTATCAATTTTCGCACTCTGCATGCACCACTTAAATTTCAAAATGCTACATAAATTTGCTATTTTGATATTATAAATTTAAACTAAAAATATATGATGCTGCATTTCTTTCATACCCTTCTGCTTATCCCCTCTTTGATATTATCTGCTACAGCTTGTCAATCCGGCAGCGGTAATGCCGAATCTGACATAGCAAATCGTGATTCTCTGCCCTCCGAAAACTATGTGTCGGATGAAGGTTACAATACAGCCTGGATCAATTCAGAAGGCGCAACTGTAAAAGATCGTTTTATCACGCCTGATGGATACCAGCGCAAAGCCTACAAGGCCGGTGAATTTGGTTATTTTCTACAACATCTGCCCCTGAAGAAGATGGGATCTGAGGTCTTATACTACAATGGTAACGTCAAAGCTCAAAATAAAATATATGTCAGTGTAGTCAATCTTCCTATCGGCACAAGAGATCTCCATCAATGTGCAGATGCTGTCATGCGGTTAAGGGCAGACTACCTGTACCAGCAAAAAAGATTTAAGGAAATTCACTTCAACTTCTTATCTGATGCGAAGCCCCGTTATTATACAGACTATATTAAAGGTGACTATAGTGCAAAAAAATACTGGAAGTATATGGAATACATATTTGCATATGCCAACACAGCCTCACTCCATGATGAATTACCTGCCGTGTCCTCTGTCCGTAATATTAAAATCGGAGACACATTTATTCAAAAGGGAAATCCAATAGGACACGCCATCATTGCGGTAGATATGGCCGAAAATGAGCAGGGAGAAAAATTGGTGCTCCTTGCACAAAGCTACATGCCTGCACAGGAAATACAGATATTAAATAACCCTAATGACCCCAAACTAAGCCCCTGGTATAAGCTGAAAGACGGGGTAATTCTAACTCCGGAATGGAAATTTAAAAGTGAAAATCTCAAGACCTGGAAAAACTAAACACAATAACATTTGCAATTACACCTCAAAATCAGTAACTTAATAGGATTCTACATCATCACATTTGTGCTATGAAACGTATTCTATTCCCTACCGATTTTTCAGAAGCTGCAAACAATGCATTTGTTTATGCGCTTCAACTTGCTAAAAGTATAGATGCATCTCTTTACATCCTGCATGTCTACGAATTGCCGATTTATTCCAGCATGTATGCAGGGCAGTTGGATTATGTACAGCAGATTTATCAGTCTATAGAACTGGCCCAATTTGACAATTACAAAGACAACGTTCCGCAATTACATGAGATCGCTAAAAAGTACAACCTTGAAGATATAGAGATGTACTTTGTTTTTGAAAAAGGACTGTTTCTGGATTCGATCAAACGGGTTATTAAACGTGACCAGATCGATATGATTGTAATGGGCACCACTGGCTTGAATTCAGCCAACACCACACTCATAGGTTCCAATACCGTCAATCTTATTCGTTCTGTATCACAGCCCGTATTCAGCATTCCGAGACTGGCAAAATTTGATGGAATCAAAGCTATAGGATTTACCACCCTCTTCAGAGAGGCCGATAAGAAACCTTTAGCTGAGATTTTGAAACTGGCCGATTATTTTGATGCAAAAGTTGAAGTATTACACATCAAGACAAAGGAAAATGAAGATATTGAATCTCAGGCAGAGGCATGGAAACAACAATTCAACAATTCTCGTCTGACATTTTCAATATTACCGGCCACATCTGTGGAAGAGAGAGTATTGGAATTTATTATGGAGCATAAAATTGATTTTCTGGCCATTGTAAAACGCAACCGTAACTTCTTTGATCGCTTATTCACTTCCAGTATGAGTCAGAAACTAGCCTATCATTCTACAATACCTATATTAGTTATTCGCGAAGAAGCATAAAGGAACGGTTTTTGCAAATTATCAGGTACATCAAAAGAAAACAAATATGAAGAAATTGATTTTAAGTATCACAGGAGCTGCATTGGTTTTAATTTCTTGTCAAAACGCATCTACAACTACAACATCCGAAAAAAGTGATTCAATAGCGGCTTTAGTAAAAAAAGATTCAGCAGGAGAATTTTCAAATCCGGATCCGGCTCATAACAGCCAGAATGCATTGGACTGGGACGGGGAATATGAAGGCGTGTTACCATGCGCGGACTGTGAAGGCATCAAGACAAATGTAATCCTGCATAAGGATAATACGTATTCACTTGTATCGGAATATTTAGGAAAAAAGTCAACGTTTAAAGAAGAAGGTAAGTTTACATGGGATGATAGTGGAAGTGTCGTTACACTGAAACTTAAAGACGGAACAAATAAATTTAAAGTGCAGGAAGGATCACTAAAAATGCTGGATCAGGAAGGAAATGTCATCACCGGATCACTTGAAGCAAATTATATACTTAAGAAAGTTTAAGAATTAAAAGTCCATATCATAAAAAGAGCTGATTTAAATCGTAAAACAGCTCTTTTTATATTACTCATTTTGTGTGCTTCCGATCTCCTTTCTAAGGAGAGATCCCGATATAATCGGGAGTGAGGTTTCTAACCTTTGGTAAAGAATCGACCGGTTAAGCACGATTAATATCTCTTCGAATGCACTTAATCTGTCTTTAGCAGCAAACTATGCTGCGAAGCAGTAAAAATATTCCGGAATACAATATTTAATTCTGATTCCCGCTGAGCAGCAGCAATACCACAATAAGGAAAAAAGGCAGTCACTTTACTGCGGATAAAAGACACCATATCTCGGCTTTGAGTTTCAATACGGGCATAGCATACCGCGTCGCTCTCTCCATCAACAAGTTTGCTCCACGAAATATCCATTTCTGTCCATATTTCCTGTTGCATTTTATCATAAAGAACCACCGTCTGATCCAGATGATCTTTTACCGAAACACCAAATTTTTCCTGCCATCCGGATTGTTTGGATTTATGTTGAAACAGTTCCACGACCAGATCCAGAAAGCGTTCAAACATACCCATGTAATTGGCTAAGAGTGTCAACGCTGCAAATGGCATAAACGGATACTGATATATCGGATCTGCTAAGGTAGCTTTTTCAGGCACTAATGAATAGACCTGATTGTCTGCAATAAACACATTATCCAGTTTAAAACTATGGCTTGCCGTACTTTCCAAACCGAATGTATTCCAGTCCCTTATCAACTCTGCATCTGTGTGATCTGCAAAGATGGTAATAAAAGAAGTCTGTCCTTTTTCATCCGCACATGCTGCATCTCCGTCAAATACGGGAACATTTGCGGTAAAATGAGTTAAATGCGGAGATCCGGTAGCGTATTTCCATACACCGGAAACGAGGTATCCCTCTTCAGTTTTATAAGCCCTGCCGGAGCACATACCGCTTCCGCCAAAACACACTTTTGCATCTGAAAAAACAGACTTTCCTTTTTCCGTATCTATAAAACCTACAAACAGATTTGCTCCCGAACATAGGGTTATTGTCCAGGCCAGACTACCATCAATATAGGCGAGATCCCGAAGAAAGCGTACCCCTTCTGATAATTTCAATCCTAGCCCACCCAATTCCTGTGGTACCCATATTTTAAACCATTTTTCCTGATAAGCGAGGTCCAACTGTGCGCTTGTCAATTGCTGCTGTGCTATAGCAGCATGAATCTGCGATTCAAGTATGTGCTTCTGATCTTTCGTAATCTGCATAATATTATAAGAGCTGTATGTTATCTCTATGAAATTTATTTAAAACGGAGATATAGATATCAAATCTTTTGATCCCCCTTTACTGTGGAAAGCGCATGATTTTTCATCATCTTTTTCCAGTTGAAATACCCAAAAAATGCAACCGTAAATAAATAAAAGGTAAGAATAGCGTAAAGCAACAAACCTTTGTGATAGAGCAAAGGAATCGCAAACAGATTGCTGATATTGAGTAGTATCCAATTCTCAAGTTTACGCCTGGCAAGCAGCCACATTCCTGCCCAGGCTGTAGCGGATACCCACGCATCCCACAAAGGCACATCCGAATCTGTGTAACGGGTCAGAAAATAATAAAAAATGGCAAATGCGGTTCCTACAATCAAGACAACAATACCCCAGTCTTTTCCCGAACAAGATGTAATCGGCTTCTGAGCTGCGTCCTTATTTGAAATCCAATACCACCATCCGTAAATACTCATAATTAGATAATACATATTAAGAGCAATCTCCGCATAGAGTTTAGCCTCATAAAGTACAATCATGGTCACTATAACACTGATGATACCAAATAAGTAATTAGAAACTTTGTTGTTTTTGGATAACATGACTTGTGTAACTCCTGCGGATACACCTAACCATTGCAACCATGATATTTCCAGAACCTGTTGCCAAAGGTGCTGTAGAATAGATAATATTTCCATTTAAAAGTGTGTAATGATTATATACGCACCTATGGATCTGGCTAAATTTAAAAACAAATATAAACGAAATTAAATCCCTACGCCGGCATTATCCGGATCAGGTATATATTACAGACGGACGAGGAATTGTCCGTCTGTAATATTGGGTATAATCTCAGCCTGTTTCATAACAACAAAACATGTGTTCTGCTGTCTAAAGCACCCCATAAGTAAAATTCAATAGACTAATCTAATTTCAGCGCTTTTTGTGTACGCGCACGTGTCGTTTTGCAAAGCTCCGGATCAGCTGCAAGAGATTGTCCCCATGTGGGGATCATTTCTCTTAATTTATCTCTGTATTCCTGCGTTTTTGCACGGTCAGGAAAACATTTTTTCAATAATTCAACCATGATCTTTACAGAAGTAGATGCTCCGGGAGAAGCGCCTAGCAAGGCTGCTAACGATCCGTCAGCGCTTGCGACTACTTCAGTTCCGAACTCCAGTACACCTCCGTGTTTCTTATCCTTTTTGATAACCTGTACACGTTGTCCTGCGACTTCAAGAGCCCAGTCCTCCTGTTTTGCATTCGGCATGTATTCTTTTAGAGACTCCAGCTTATCTTTCGGACTCTTCATGACTTCGGTAATCAGATATTTGGTCAGATCCATATTATCCCATCCTGCTGCAAGCATAGGACGGATATTGCTGAGTTTGATAGATGCCGGTAAATCGAAGAAAGATCCTTTTTTCAGAAACTTCGTCGAAAACCCTGCGTAAGGACCAAATAATAAAGCCTGTTTGCCATCAATGTATCGTGTATCCAAATGAGGAACAGACATTGGCGGAGCACCTACAGACGCTTTACCATATACTTTAGCATGGTGTTTAGCTATGACTTCTTCATTCGTGCATCGCAACCATTGTCCCCCTACCGGGAATCCTCCGTAACCTTTTGCTTCCGGAATGCCGGATTTTTCAAGGAGTAATAAAGAATGTCCCCCTGCTCCTATAAAAACAAACTGTGCCTTTAAATCTCTTTTCTTTCCTGTTTTGATATCTTTTACTTCTATTTCCCATCGGCCATCACCTTCCCGTTCAATATCTTTCACTTCATGCTCGAGTTTCAGAGAGAAGTTATCTTTTGTCACCAGATGATCAATCAGATCTCTTGTCAGTGATCCAAAATTAACATCAGTACCGATATCCATTTTGGTAGCGGCTATTTTATCTCCTTCCGGACGTCCTTCCATCACCAAAGGGATCCACTCTTTCAATACCTCCGGATCTTCAGAATACTCCATTCCTTTGAATAATGTATTTTCAATCATCGTAGCATGGCGTCTTTTCAGAAACTCCACATTACGTTCACCAAAAACACAACTCATATGCGGTATACTGCGAATAAATCCTTCCGGATCTTTGATAATTCCTTTTTCGACAAGGTATGTCCAGAATTGTTTTGAAATTTCAAAGGATTCAGCAATACTGATAGCTTTCTTTATATCGACGGAACCATCTGCTTTTTGAGGCGTATAGTTCAGTTCGCATAATGCAGAATGTCCTGTACCTGCATTATTCCAGGCATCTGAACTTTCAGCAGCGACCAGATCCAACCGCTCAAACATTTCAATCTTAACATGTGGGTTTAATTCATTGATCAATGTACCCAAAGTAGCGCTCATGATACCGGCGCCTATTAATACGACGTCTACGTCTTCGTAATTTTTCTTGCTTTTACCCATGTCTCTGTGATTGTTGCAAATTTACTATTCAATTTGGTTTATTACCAATGGTTTTGTCAAATTTCTTTCATTAAACTACATTTTTATCAAAAACAGCCCTTTTCTTTTTTGAGATTGACAAATACCGCTGATTCAATACTTTTCTTTCATTTTCTTTTCTTAAAAAATTGGTAATATAAGCGGATTTTAACATTTTTGCTGTTGATCTGTTAAATTGTAAATAGCATTATTAAATAACGTATGAAATTATTGGAAGGAAAAACGGCGCTTGTAACAGGTGCATCCAAAGGTATTGGCAGAAAGATTGCAGAGGTTTTTGCACAAAATGGAGCAAATGTAGCGTTTACGTATTTGTCATCAGTTGAAAAAGGACAGGCATTGGAACAAGAGCTGCAGGCTTTTGGAACTCAGGTCAAAGGATACCGCTCTGACGCTTCAAAATTTGAAGAAGCAGAAAAACTGATTAACGATATCGTAGCAGACTTCGGAACAGTTGACATCGTGGTAAATAATGCAGGAATTACCAAAGACGGTCTTCTAATGCGTATGACAGAAGAAAACTGGGATGATGTCATCAATGTCAATCTCAAGTCCATCTTCAATGTGACTAAAGCAGCTTCTAAAGTTATGATGAAAAACCGTAAAGGTTCATTTATCAATATGTCTTCTGTAGTCGGTGTACAGGGTAATGCCGGTCAGGCAAATTATGCGGCATCTAAAGCCGGAATTATTGGTTTTTCCAAATCAGTGGCTAAGGAATTAGGTTCACGTAATATCCGTGCTAATGTTGTTGCTCCGGGTTTTATCCGTACAGAAATGACCGATGTACTGGATCCTAAAGTCGTTGCAGGATGGGAAGCAGGAATTCCGTTGAAACGCTCCGGAGATCCTGAAGAAGTGGCAAATGTATGTCTTTTCTTAGCTTCTGATTTGTCAGCTTACGTGACCGGACAGGTAATACCGGTAGATGGCGGCATGTTATAAGATAATCTTATAGTTCACTATAAAAAGAGCTATTAAAAAGCTGTTTTACAGCAATTTTAATAGCTCTTTTACTTTCCGGTAACAGCTGACTTCATCTAGCCAGATCATCTGCCGGCAAACAGCAGGTCGCCATAATGGGCTAACCCAAAACTGAGATATCTGTTGAAATGATCAGAAAAGATATGCTTATATTTGTATTTCAATACAGAAGATGGATACGCAACAGATATTTGAGATACAATCCGACAAGCAATTTAATGACAACTGCTTAAGCATATTCCGCTACCAATATGATCACTGCCAGACCTATAAGCAATATGTAGATTATCTGCATATAGATACTAAAGATATTGCTCACTATACACAGATTCCTTTCCTTCCCATAGAACTTTTCAAATCCCAGGAGATAATTACTTCCGGATCTGTTCCTCAGGTAACTTTTAGCAGCTCGGGAACAACAGGAATGATAACAAGCAAACATCTGGTCGTTGATGCAAAACTCTATGAAAGCTCTTTCAGAAAAGCTTTTAAGCAATTCTACGGTGATGTCAGGGATATAGCGGTTCTGGCTTTACTACCCTCTTATCTGGAACGTTCGGGATCTTCGCTCATCTATATGGTGGATGATCTGATCAAATCGAGTGAACAACCAGAATCCGGATATTTTCTGTACAACCATGCCGATTTATTCACGGTTTTACAAAAGCTGAAACAAAAAAACACAAAAACGATCTTATTCGGTGTAACCTATGCCCTTCTGGACTTTGTCGAAACATATGAAATCGATTTTCCGGGACTGATCATTATGGAAACAGGAGGAATGAAGGGAAAACGCAAAGAAATGATCCGGGAGGAAGTTCATGACCTGCTTCGTGAGGGATTTAACGTCCCTGCTATCCATTCCGAATATGGTATGACCGAGCTTCTCTCACAGGGATATTCCTATGGTAAAGGTATCTTTCAGCATCCGAACTGGATGAAGATACTCATCAGAGATACGAATGATCCCCTCACATTAATAGACAATAGCCGTACAGGAGCTATCAATGTCATCGACTTAGCCAATATTTATTCCTGCTCTTTTATTGCCACACAGGATTTGGGAAAAATCTATCCTGATGGTTCTTTTGAGGTATTAGGCAGATTTGATCAAAGTGATATCAGAGGCTGCAATCTTTTAGTGCAGTAGTTATTACCTCAGACTTCTGTCTGAGAATGTATCTCCGGCTTTAAGATCGCCTGTATCATATCCTTTCTTAAACCATCGCGCCCTTTGTTCGGAAGTGCCATGCGTAAATGACTCCGGGACAGCATACCCCTGCGCCTGCTCCTGCAGTTTATCATCTCCTACAGCCTCTGCTGCCTGCATCCCGTCTAATATATCATTGTAATCGATCTTAATATCAGATAACTGATTGACATAGTGTGCCCATACGCCTGCATAGAAATCCGCCTGCAACTCTGTCATTACACTGACTTTATTGTATTCGGATTCACTCATCTGCTGACGCATCTGATTCGTTTTATTTAACGTACCTACCAGATTCTGAATATGATGTCCTACTTCATGTGCTATCACATACGCTAAAGCAAATTCCCCCTTAGCGCCAAACTTTTGTTGTAACTCCTGATTAAAACTAAGGTCCAGATACACATTATGATCACCCGGGCAGTAAAAAGGTCCGTAGGAAGCTTTTCCTACACCACAACCTTCAGTTTGTGTACCCCCAGTGTATACAACCAGATCAGCTGTCTGGTAGGTCAGCCCATTATCTTTGAATACTTTTGTCCATACATCTTCCGTACTCGCTAATACTGTTCGGGAAAATGCAGTAAGTTGTTTTTCCTCTTCTGTAAGCTGTACTTCTCCCTGCTCCGTCTGCGGTGCGCCAACATTGGCATTTTGCAATTGTTCCATCAATTGTCCCGGATCACCCCCCATCAGAAAACCGATGACCAGAATAATCACACCGCCGATACCACCAATTGCAAATTTCTGTCCACCGGACATACCTCTTCTGTCTTGAAAATTATCGCTTTGACGACCGCCTTGCCATTTCATATACTTACATAATTAAAGTTGATTCAATTATACAAAATCTCTGCCATATCTGTACACGAATACAGTTATACGCTCAAATTAATTTATTAATCCCTTAAAATTGATTAATTTTAGGGATTTAATTATTAGGAATGACTTTAGAACAACAACTTATTGAAAGATCGGGCAACAAATGTGAACTGTGCAATGGTACAGAAAACCTAAGTGTATATGAAGTGCCTCCTGTATCTAATGCAAATACAGATAACAGTATCCTTGTATGTCAGGTATGTTTATCACAAATTGAAAAAAATGAAAGCCTGGATCCTGATCACTGGAAGATACTGTCAGAGACGATGTGGTCGGAGTACCCGCCTGTACAGGTAATGGCCTGGCGTATGCTGAGCAGACTTCGTAATGAAAGCTGGGCATCGGATAATCTGGAAATTCTGTATCTGGATGATGAAAATCTGGAGTGGGCAAAAAAAACCGGAGATCATGAGGCGGACAGTCACGTGGAATTTCATCAGGATTCTAATGGAACACGATTGTATGAAGGCGATACCGTTGTGCTGATCAAGACACTCGATGTAAAGGGTTCTTCTTTAAGTGCTAAATTAGGTACAGTTGTCAAAAACATCAGACTGGTTGCGGACAATACCGGCCAGATAGAAGGTAAAGTAGAAGGCCAGACAATTGTGATTCTGACTAAATACCTGAGAAAGGGATAAAAACTGCAGCATTAAACTTCTGTTTTTTGCTACTAATTTCATAAAAAAAGACCATTCAAAAAATGAATGGTCTTTTTCGTTATAACAGCACAGAATTACAAAGATGCAATCGCACTGTTTAATGTCGCTGAAGGACGCATAGCTTTTGAAGCCAGCTCATCATTCGGGAAGTAGTAACCTCCGATATCCTGAGGTTTACCCTGTGCACCGATCAACTCTTCATTGATTTTTGCTTCATTCTCTGTTAGCTTTTGTGCTAAAGGAGCAAATCTGGCAGCTAATTCCGCATCTTTTGTCTGAGCAGCCAAAGCCTGCGCCCAATATAGCGTCAGGTAGAAATGAGAACCACGGTTGTCAATCTGCCCTACTCTGCGTGCCGGAGATTTATCATTCGCTAAGAATTTTTCAGTGGCTTCATCAAGTGTTTCAGCCAGGATCAACGCTTTTGCATTATCTTGTGTTTGTGATAAGTGCTCTAAAGAAGCGCCTAAAGCCAAGAATTCACCTAATGAATCCCAACGCAGGTATCCTTCTTCCTGAAACTGCTCAACATGCTTAGGAGCTGAACCACCTGCACCTGTTTCAAACAAACCTCCACCATTCATTAAAGGAACGATAGAAAGCATTTTTGCAGATGTACCTACTTCCAGAATAGGAAACAAGTCTGTCAGGTAATCGCGTAATACGTTTCCTGTTACAGAAATAGTATCTAATCCTTTACGGATACGCTCCAGTGAAAGTTTTGTAGCTTCTACAGGGCTTAAAATCTGAATATCCAATCCTTTAGTATCAAAATCAGGAAGGTATTTCTCCACTTTCTTAATGATCTCTCTGTCGTGTGCTCTGTTTTTATCTAACCAGAAGATAGCAGGAGTTTCGGAAAGACGGGCACGGTTTACAGCCAGTTTAACCCAGTCCTGAATAGGCGCATCTTTTGTCTGACACATACGGAAAATATCTCCTTCTTCTACCTTTTGTTCCATAAGCACGTTACCGTCTGCATCTGTGACACGGATAGTACCTGCGGCTGTAGCCTGGAATGTTTTATCGTGAGATCCGTATTCCTCTGCTTTCTGAGCCATTAAGCCTACATTCGGAACTGAACCCATTGTTTTAGGATCTAATGCACCATTTGTTTTGCAATCTTCGATAGTCGCTTCATAAACTCCTGCATACGAACGATCCGGAATAATTGCAATCGTATCCTGTTGTTTACCTTCGGCATTCCACATCTGACCTGAAGTACGAATCATAGCTGGCATAGATGCGTCAACGATAACATCTGAAGGAACGTGAAGGTTCGTGATTCCTTTATCCGAATTCACCATAGCCAATGCCGGACCGTTAGCAATAGCAGTATCAATAGCAGCTTTTACTTCAGCCTCTTTTGCATTTCCGGAGATTTTAGCATACACTTCACCAAGACCATTATTTTTATTAATACCAAGTTCCTGAAATAAATCAGCATACTTTGCAAATACGTCTTTAAAATATACTTCTACTATAGCGCCGAAAATGATAGGATCAGACACTTTCATCATGGTCGCTTTCAGGTGAGCTGACAGTAATACACCTGCAGCCTTAGCTTCTTCAATAGTAGCTGCCACAAATTTTTTCAATGCATTCAGACTTAATACAGATGAATCGATCACTTCTCCTGCTTTCAGCGGAGACAATCCTTTTAGTTCTGTTACCTGACCATTAGCATCTGCAAATTCGATTTTGAACTGAGTCGGATTCTCAACAGTTACAGACTGCTCTGAACCGTAAAAATCACCTTCACTCATAGAAGCAACCTTTGTCTTCGAGTCTTTTGACCATGCTCCCATGCTATGCGGATTAGCTTTTGCATAGTTTTTTACTGCTTTTGGTGCACGACGATCTGAATTTCCCTCTCTCAATACCGGGTTTACTGCAGATCCTAATACTTTGGCATATTTAGCTTTGATAGATTTTTCTTCGTCATTGTTTGCGTCATCCGGATAGTTTGGAATTGCATAACCCGCCTTTTGTAATTCAGCAATAGCTCCTTTCAATTGAGGAATAGAAGCAGAAATGTTCGGCAATTTGATAATATTAGCTTCAGGAGTAGTGGCTAATGTTCCTAATTCAGCTAGAGCATCCGCAATCTTCTGATCTTCTTTTAAATACTCCGGAAAGTTAGCAAGAATACGTCCTGCCAGAGAGATATCTCTCAATTCCACATCAATATTTGCTGAGGAAGCGAAAGCCTGTACAATTGGTAAAAAGGAATACGTAGCCAGTAACGGAGCTTCGTCTGTTTTGGTGTAGATAATTTTTGATGTATTCGACATGGTTATCTATTAGAAATATGTTAATTTTCTGATTTAGTCCTTTAAGAGGTTCGTGTATTATCAACTTCCTCAAAAATTTGCCTAAAGATAAGAAATTAAGAATAAAACAGCGACCGAACATTCACTTATGACAATAAAATCGTCAAAATCGAAATATTTTGGCAAGCATCGATAAATGGGATAAATGAGGAGTGCCGGAATGATGATACTAGCAACTTGAAGAAAACAAACGCTTATTTCATTTTTTAACATTTGTAAAATTTTTAGTCCACCCTAAAGCAGACCTTTGTGACATAGATAAAATAAAAAATATTATGAATTGGGTTATTTTAATTCTCGGAGGACTTTTTGAAGTTGGGTTTACTTTCTGTCTGGGAAAGGCAAAAGAAACATCAGGTAATGACACCTACCTTTGGTACGGCGGTTTTTTTGCCTGTTTACTGATCAGTATGTATTTGCTGATCCGCGCAACACAATCACTTCCGTTAGGAACGGCTTATGCAGTATGGACAGGTATTGGAGCAGTAGGAACAGTTCTGGTGGGTATTCTGGTGTTTAAAGAGCCGGCAACATTTATGAGACTTTTGTTTATCACTACATTAGTAGGCTCTATTATAGGGCTTAAAGCAGTATCATCTCATTAAACAGATCAGGTTATAGTGATGTATACCTAACATTGTGTGTGATTTGTTTGATATAGCTATAGTATAAAAGGGTCAGTTACGCTTTTTAACGAGCCGGCCCTTTTCCAAAACCTAGCGTTTATCTGCTCTGATCCGGCTCAGACTCACCTGAGTGATGCCAAGAAAGGAGGCTATATACCCAAGCTGAACACGTTGCAGCAGATGCGGATAATAATCCATCAGATCCTGATAGCGTTCTGCAGCTGTTTTAAATTCACGGTTTATCATTCGCGTTTCTGTCTTTATCAGTTCCCGCTCAGCAAACTTTCGGCCCCAGTTGGCAATATGAATGTTACTTTCATATAATCGCTGTAAATCACTCGTTTTGAACTGGTATAAAACACAATCTTCCAGAAGTTCGATATACTCATATCCGCTTTTGTGCTCGATATAACTCCGCATGGAGATCAGAGCGCTACCTTCTACCCCAAACCAAAATGTCATTTCTGTATTTTCCAGATAGGCATACGCTCTCGCTATTCCCTTTCGGATAAAATAAAGAGTATCCTCCACTCTATCCGCCTCCATCAGTGTATACCCCTTAGGAAGAGAGACTTCTTTTACAATTTCCTGAAACAGAAGCATAGCACTTTCAGGAAGTGCATAGATGTCATTAACGATCTCCTTTAAATCCATAATGATTAATGTGCTGACATTTTAGAGAATACGTTAATGACGATAACCCCGGCTATAATCAACGTCAATCCGATCACGGCAGGGAGATCAGGAGTCTGCCTGAAAAGAACTATGCCTACAATACTGATCAGCACAATACCTACACCGGACCATATTGCATAGGCAATACCTACAGGAATGGTACGCAGGGTCATACTTAAAAAGTAAAAGGCAGCCAGATATCCAAGTACAGTTATAATAGAAGGTTTGAGCTGGGTAAATTGCTCCGATTTCTTAAGAAAAGTAGTCGCTATAATCTCAAAAACAATAGCCAGCAGCAAAAACAGATAACTCTTCATATACGTGTTATTAATATTCTGTGCTCAAAAGTACAAAAAAAGCAAGTCCGCAATTTCAACTTTAAATCAAAAAAGTATGTGGTCTGTCTTTAATAATCATATAAAAACTGTCACTGAAAGCCTGAACACTTTTATATCCTACCAGATGCGCCACCTGAGACACGGTATACCTTCCTGTGCCTAATAATTCCACACTTTTAATAATCCGTACCATCTGCATATATTTTGCCAGAGTAATACCTGTTTCGGATTTGAATATGCGCTGCAGTGAACGCAAAGAAAGATAGTGTTGCTCCGCTATTTCTGCCACAGGCCGGTTATCAGCAAGATGGCTGTGAATATAGGCACAGACTTTAATAAGATGCTCATCCATCGGGGCAGGAATGTGCAGGGACAGCGAATGCTTCCAAAAATTTGGCAGTTCCAATACTATCGCTTTCAAAAATGTGTCTTCTTCAATACTGTAGTCTGCAATCCTGTTCCATTTTTCTGCATATAGGATCATCTCCTTCAATACAGGTGCAACCTGAAAGATACGCAACTCGTTATAAAACTCAGGGATATCCTCCATCCTGTAAAAAATAGTGCGTAACTGTACATGGGAAGCATCTGTAGATGTCTTATGCAACATATTTGGCGGAATCCATGCCGCGTGATTCTGAGGCAGCAGATGGATCTTTCCTCCTGCTTCAAGATATTGAAATCCTTTCTCTACGTAGACAAACTGAGCCAGACGATGCCCATGCACCGCATGGGCATGCACCCAGTTATTGTCAAACCACACATAGGATTGCTTATGTATGGAATCCAGCAATTGATTACTTAATGAAATATCCATTCATGTCGTTATAAATGTAATTATTGGCAAATTTAATTAAAATAACCATTTTACATTTGCATTATGCAATCAGAATTAATCACAACCTCTAAAAAAAGGCCTCGTATACGCGTTGAAATCAGAAACCCCTACCTTCGGATTTTCTCCTTCACAGGCGTAATATTTGTGGCTTCCAATTTACGTTCTCCTCTTACAGCCGTAGGTCCTGTAATGAATGAGATCATTAACGGGCTTCACCTCTCCAATATTGAAGCCGGATTATTAACGGCTGTACCATTGGCGGTCTTTGCAGGATTGTCCGGTGCAATAGGACAATTTGCGATTAAGTATAAGATGGAAAAACTTATACTCATTAGTTTACTCATCCTGATTACCGGTCTGTGGACAAGGGTAATGGGAAACAACCTGTGGCTATTTGCCGGTTCCGCTCTCGTTGGCATAGGTATATGCGTCTCCAATGTATTGATGCCGGCATTTATTAAGAAAAATTTTCCGGAAAAGGTCGGCGTGATGACAGGGATCTATTCTGTGGCCATGAACCTTTCTGCTGCGCTTGCTGCCGGTCTGAGTATTACGATCGGTCGCTGGACACAATCCGGATGGCAGGGATCATTGGGTATATGGATTATACCGGCCGCTGTCACCCTTATAATCTGGTTACCGCAGCTTTTCAATGTCAGTATATCTGCCGGATCAGCCGCTGCCGTATCTTCTCCACATCATAGCATTCCTATTTTCAAATCCAGGCAGGCCTGGAATATCAGCATATTTATGGGATTACAATCGCTGATGTACTACTCTTTAGCCGCCTGGCTGCCTGCTGTCCTGATAGATTTTGGAATGAACACCAATACTGCAGGCTGGGTGTTGTTCTACTTTCAGTTAGCGATGCTTCCGGTAACATTTGTGGGTCCGGTCATAGCCAGCAAGATGAAGCAGCAAAATATACTCATCTGGATGCTGAGTTTTTCCATGATAGCGGGACTCATCCTTATCATCGTATTCCGTTTACAATATATCTATCCGGCAGTTATACTTTTCGGATTAGCAAACGGATTATCCTTTAGTTTGTCTATGTTATTTTTTTCTCTGCGTACGGAACACGCCCATACTGCTATCAAGATCTCCGGCATGTCTCAGTCCGTAGGTTATATGATTGCAGCATTCGGCCCTCCTGTATTTGGCAAACTTTATGATATCACCGGTATATGGAATACTTCTTTCTATTTTTTGACAGCTACAGTCCTGCTGATGCTGATCTTTGGACTTCATGCAGCTAAAGACCGCAGCATTGAGTCTGATTTTAAAAAGAAAAGTTGAAAAAATACGATTAAACTAAGATCTAAACTTCTGTAAATGAAACTATGACATAATTTTGTAACAAAAAGAGGGCAATTATCCTAATTGACCCTCCTTTTGATATATTTGCAAAGATGTTCAAACGGTTATTCGGTTTTCTGATGCTCTTCTTTTACATGAATGCAATTGCGTATCATGAGACCTGTATTTTGGACAAAATTGACAATGATATCCACTCAGGAGTAACATTAGTCAATATCATTCTGGATGAACTTCTGGATCTCCCCGCAAACAACGAACAGGAAACATCTGATTTCCAATACGACGAATACCGGACAGCAAATCAGGCAAATGCGATTTTGCCTATTCTTCTGATCGTTTTCTATCTACCGAGAGTTTTAAAAACGGATACGCTCCGTGCGCCCATATCCAAACGGATCAATAAGGCTATACCCCTTCAGCTGGGTTATTATCAATATCTTTTTAGATTGAAACCATTCTAGATCAATCTCGTTTCCCACTTCTTTCCCAATTTATAATCAAACTTTGTTTCGGATTTAGATTTTTCATTTAGCTCCGACAACAGTTTTTGATTCGAATCTGTATCCTTTTTATCTAAACATATTTACAGAGGTAAGTATTGCGGACACCTGCACCTTCATGTGTTTTCAGTTATACTTCCTCAATTAAACATTTTTTTAAGATATGAAACCAAATTTCATCCGTTCCCTTATTTTTTCATCTCTGGCAATTGTGCTTTATTCCTGCCAGGAATCCCAGTCATCTGAATCATCAAAAGATGAAATCTCCGTTATTCCCACAACAACCGTCATTCGTCTGGATACCACCATTACACAAGATTATGTAACAGATATACAAGCCGTCAAAAATGTAGAGTTACGTTCCCGCCTGAATGGTTTTCTGGAAAAAATATATGTAGATGAAGGTGATTTTGTCCGGAAAGGGCAAATATTATTCACTCTCAATGCAGAAGAATTCCGCACGGAATTAGCTAAGGCTAATGCGATGCTTAATAATGCTATTGCTGATGCAAAAAAAGCAAGTCTTGAAGCTGATCAGACCCGAATATTATTGCAAAAAAATATTATTTCCAAAACTGAAATGGATCTGGCAAAAGCGAAACTACAGGCTGCTGAATCTAAAATAGATGAGGCCAGATCCCTGGTTCAGTTTGCAAAAACAAGACTTAATCAATGTTCGATACGTGCACCTTTTGATGGTAATATAGACCGTATATTACTAAGAGAAGGTTCGTTACTTACAGAAGGATCTCTGCTGACAACCATCTCAGACAATAAACAGGTATATGCTTATTTCGATATTACTGAACAGCAATTTTTGACTATGGCAGCAGACAGCAGCAGCAGTAATACGTTCAAAACTCCTGTTCAGCTCACATTAGCGAATGGTGAAATCTATCCTTTATCAGGAGTAGCAGAACTTGCTGAAACAGAATTCAATAATGAAACCGGTACAATTTCACTACGTGCAAAATTTTCGAATCCGAATAAGACGCTTCGTCATGGTGCATCCGGAAATATCAACTTTCCTATCAGGATGGATAATATAATAGCCGTTCACCAAAAGGCTGTATTTGAAATTCAGGACCGCACTTTTGTGTACACTGTTGGCAAGGACAATACCATCAAAATGACCTCTTTTATTCCCGGTCCGCGTATCGGACATTACTATGTCGTTACTTCCGGATTAGATCAGGATCAACAGGTAGTCTATGAAGGTACACAAGGTCTCAAAGACGGAAGTATCATTCAGCCACAACTTATCTCAGAAGAAAAAAACAAATTAGCTCATAACCTTCAATAATAGCTTGTAAAGATGTTTGATATATTCATTAAGCGGCCGATACTATCCCTTGTCATATCGGTATTCATTACCTTATTGGGATTATTATCCCTGTTTACATTACCCGTTACCCAATTTCCGGATATTGTACCTCCTTCTGTCGTGGTCACAGCCAATTATACCGGAGCCAATGCAGAGGTAAGTACCAATGCCGTAGCTATTCCTCTTGAAAAAGCTATTAACGGTGTGGCAGGAATGACTTCCATGTCTACTGTCAGTACCAACAATGGAAATACATTGATACAGATCTTTTTTAAAGTAGGTACAGATCCTGATATTGCTGCAGTAAACGTGCAAAACCGTGTGACTACGGTATTGGATGAATTGCCTGAAGAAGTTATTAAAGCAGGTGTGACAACAGAAAAGGAAGTCAACAGTATGCTTATGTACCTCAATATTTTTAGTGAGGATAAAAATGCAGACGAAAGATTTATATATAACTTCACAGATATCAATATTTTAAAAGAGCTGAAGCGTATAGAAGGTGTAGGCTTTGCGCAGATTATGGGGATGCGTGACTATGCCATGCGTATCTGGCTCAAACCTGATCGTTTGGCGGCTTATAGCATCAGCACGGATGAAGTTATCCAATCATTACGTTCACAAAATATTGAAGCTGCTCCGGGACAGACAGGTATCGGGTCTGACAAAGTAGTGAATATGCAGCAGTATGTACTGCGCTATACCGGAAAATTCACGGAAGCATCCGAATATGAGAATATTCCGATCAGGGCAAATGCCGATGGTTCAATACTTCGTATCAAAGACATTGCGACATTGGAATTCGGATCTCTGGATTACGAAATGGTTTCTAAAACAGACGGGCGTCCTTCTGCATCCATTATGATGAAACAGCTTCCCGGATCTAATGCTCAGGATGTTATCAATAATGTGAAGAAACGTATGGCTGAACTAAAGGAAAGCAGTTTTCCTCCGGGTATGACGTATACGATGGGTTATGATGTTTCCAGATTTCTGGATGCTTCTATCAGCAGCGTTATTACAACTTTAATCGAAGCATTCCTGCTTGTTTTTCTCGTTGTATTTATTTTCCTTCAGGATTTCAGATCTACTCTTATACCTGCTCTGGCAGTTCCGGTTTGTCTCATCGGAGCCTTATTCTTTATGCAGATGCTGGGATTCTCCATCAATCTCCTTACCCTGTTTGCACTTGTACTTGCAATTGGTATTGTTGTCGATAATGCGATCGTCGTCGTAGAGGCGGTATATGCCAAAATGGAAGATGATGAGACCCTGACCCCTCGTGAAGCAACATTTGCGGCTATGAAAGAAGTGGGATCAGCTATTATTGCGATTACACTCGTTATGTCTGCCGTATTTATACCTGTAGCGTTTCTCTCCGGTCCTGTGGGTATATTCTACCGTCAGTTTTCATTGACACTGGCATCTGCTATCGTGATTTCAGGAATCAATGCCCTTACACTAACACCTGCACTATGTGCCCTTATGCTCAAATCACCACACGGCAAAGAAAAGAAGAATAACCTTTTGAACCGTTTTTTCAATGGTTTTAATAAATGGTACAACAACACTTCCGGAAAATATGCTGTCATTGTCCGCACCATTGCCAGCAGAAGAGTCATCACCACCGGACTACTCATTATATCATTTGTCGCTACCTTGGGAATGAGCAGTATTCTTCCGGGAGGATTTATCCCTACGGAAGATCAAGGTATGATCTATGTCAATGTCACGACGCCTCCGGGAGCAACTGTCGACCGTACAGAAGCCGTCATGAATGAAATTGACCGGGTGAGCAGAGAACTCAAACCTGTAGAAACAGTTTCTACATTATCCGGTTACAGCCTAGTGAATGAAGTCTCAGGCTCATCCTACGGAATGGGGATGATCAATCTGACCAGCTGGTCAGACCGTGAACAGAATGTATGGCAGATAATTGAAGAACTCAAAACGAAAACAAAGCATATCAAGGATGCGGAAATTGAGTTCTTCCCTCCCCCTACAGTTCCGGGATTCGGAAATTCATCGGGTTTTGAACTTCGTGTACTGGATCGTTCCGGTAAAGATGATCTGACAGCGTTCTCCAAAGTATTGGAAACATTTATGGAAGACCTCAAGAATACACCTGAAGTAGGCAATGTATTCACATCTTTCGAAACCAATTTCCCTCAATATATGCTCCATATAGATTATGATCTGGCAGCAAAAAAAGGTATATCGGTCGAAAATTCCATGAACACCCTGCAGACTTTAATGGGAAGTTTCTACGCGACCAACTTTATTCGCTATGGACAAATGTACAAAGTAATGGTACAGGCGGACGCTATGTATCGCCAGAAGCCGGAAGATGTTCTCAAACTGTTTGTGAAAAATGATAAAGGAGAAATGGTTCCGTTTTCTGCTTTTATGCGTATGCAAAGAGTATACGGTCCTGAACAGATCACACGCTATAATATGTTTGCTTCAGCAATGCTGAATGGCGATCCTGCAGATGGATACAGCTCGGGACAAGTGATTAGTGCAATAGAACGTGTTGCGAAAGAAAAGCTGCCGGCCGGTTATACTTTTGAATGGTCAGGTATGACCAAAGAGCAGAAAGCTTCCGGCAATCAGGCTGTTTATATCTTTGGAATCTGTCTTCTGTTTGTATACTTGCTGTTATGTGCTCAATACGAGAGCTTCCTGTTGCCGCTCCCGGTCTTGTTCTCCTTGCCTGCCGGAATCTTTGGTGCTTTTCTTTTCCTCAAGGTATTTGGGCTGGAGAACAATATTTACGCGCAGGTAGCATTAGTCATGCTCATTGGATTGTTGGGTAAAAATGCTATTTTGATTATTGAATATGCTGTGATCAAACACAAGCAGGGACTCTCCGTTATAGAAGCGGCTATTGAAGCTGCTGTTATGCGTCTGCGCCCTATCCTGATGACTTCATTTGCATTTGCCGCTGGTCTGGTCCCGCTTGCTATGGCCTCAGGTGCCGGAGCCTTAGGTAACCGTTCTATCGGATTGGCTGCATTGGGCGGAATGCTTATCGGTACCATATTCGGGGTTCTGATCATTCCCGGATTGTATGTATTGTTTAATGCAGATGGCAAAAAAGACAGGAAAAAGACAAGTAGAAAAATAGTCGAACCTGTCGCCGGAATAATCCTGATATTAGTCCTGTTCTCCGCCTGTAAAGTTCGCTCTGATGTAAGAGACAGTTATATTCCTTCCAAAATACCGGTTGCGGATACAGCTGCAATAGACAGTGCCTTTATTCATAATTTACACTGGAATACATTTTTCAAAGATGAAAATCTGAAACAGCTTATCGATACAGCTCTGGTACGTAGTCCTGATCTTGGAGAGGCGCTGGAACGTATCGAATTCAGCAAGACAAAATTACGCTTGCGTAAGGGAGAGCAACTGCCACAGGTAGATGCCGTTATCGAAGGAAGTTTAAGCCGCTTTGGCGACTACACGATAGATGGAACAGGTATATTTGATCAGAATCTGTCCGATAATATTTCCGGAAAGAAAGTAATTCCTAATCCTGTCCCCGATTATTTCATTGGTATACGTTCGGTATGGGAACTGGATATCTGGGGAAAATTGCGAAATCTTAAGAATGCAGCTCTACACGAATATTTAGCAAGCTATGAAGGTAGAAAGCTTGTTCAGTCCGAACTGGTAACTTCTATTGCAACACGATATTATGACCTGGTAGCTTTGGATGCCGAGCAGATTGCTATTCAGGAAAATATAAAACTTCAGTCCAAAAGTCTGGAGATTATGGAAGTGATGAAAAAGGCAGGCACGGCGAATTCACTCAGTGTCAGCCAATTTCAGGCAGCCTTATTACAAGCTAAAGCCCGGGAGAAAAAGGGTTTGCAACAAATACGGGAGATCGAAAATGAGATTAATTACCTGATCGGACGTTTTAACGGGGAGATTACCCGCACACCCCTGACCGCTCATGATAGTCCTGTATTTTCCAATATCAAACCAGAGCATGCCGATCAGTTACTGGCTTCAAGACCGGACATCAGACAGGCCGGATTAAAGCTGATTGCTGCAGGCTTGGAAACGGATGCAGCTAAAGCTAATCTGTATCCGTCACTGGTACTTGCGCCTCAATTGGGACTCAACTCCTTCCGCATTGAAAAATTACTGTCGTCCTCTTCACTGGCTTACAGTCTGATCGGAGGGCTATCCGGTCCCATCCTGAACCGTACAGCGCTGAATGCCACATATGACCAGTATAAAGCTAACTATGGAATTCAATTCTATCAATATGAAAAGACTGTTCTTAAAGCCTGGCAGGAACTTTACAGCCAACTGGAGGTGCAGGACTATGCACGCGAAAGACAGGACATGCTTAGTAAACAAGTCGATGTACTGAATGAAGCAGCACAGGTATCGAATGACCTGTTTATAGCCGGTCGTGCAACTTATCTGGATATATTGAGCGCACAAAAGTCTGCGCTTGAAGCCAGTATAGATAAAATTGAGAGCCGAAAAGAAAATATACTTATTCAACTGAACATTTATAAAGCACTCGGTGGAGGCTGGTAATTTTTTCCTGTTTTGTATTTTGACAGAGCTGTCCGGAAACGGAACGGCTCTGTTTTTTTACAGCTCGGAACAAAATCAGCCTGCAGACTGTTCAGGAGATATATTATATTTACGTTTACAAAATGTGCAAACAAATGGAATACAAGCATATAATAGATAGTAAGGATCTCATTATCCGGCAAGAAGAGGAACCGGATATAGCTGAAGTCTTTCACGTGAATGTTGCAGCATTTGATCAGGAAGATGAAGCAAAATTAGTGGATGCATTGCGATTGAGTGATGCCTATGTACCGAACTTGTCTTTGGTTGCCGTTTATAATGCAGAGATCATTGGTCATGTGATGTTTACAAAAATTATTATTGAAAATGAAGAACATGCTGTTGAAAGTCTGGCATTAGCGCCAGTTGCCGTATTACCTGAATTTCAGAATATGAAAATCGGACAACAGCTAATTGATGCAGGTCTGTCTGTAGCCAGACAAGCTGGCTTCAGATCAGTTATTGTATTGGGTCATCCTGCCTACTATGCACGCTTTGGTTTTGCACCCGCAATCAAGTGGAATATTAAACCTCCCTTTGATGTTCCTTCAGAAAATTTTATGGCCATTGAATTACACAAAGGAGCTTTAGAGCAGGTATATGGAATTGTCAGGTATTCTGCACCGTTTGGGATAGTCTGATTCTGATAAAATCACATTTACTTTTTCCATGCCGTAGTCCTTGATTCTGCCGGTCACAATCCCGGCTAATCCTGAAAAATTTCGTATACTTGAAGGTATATTCAGTTTCAAATAGATTTAACATATATGTACATCAGACCCGCTCAACCATCAGACTTAGCTGTTCCGGTTCTTATGCTTTTAGCAATGGAAGATATTATTTACAAATTTATCGGAAGCCGCGATCAGCAACAAGCCATTGAATTTCTTACCGGATTCTTTCAGGATACCGATAATCAATATAGTTATACCAATACATTCGTTGCTGTAGATGAAAATGATAAAATTGCAGGATCTGTCACAGCCTATGACGGAGACAGACTGGACAAGCTCCGTGCGCCTGTGCTGGCTGCAGTAACTCAGCACTACAAACAACAAATTGATTTTGAAAAGGAAACTCTGGGAGGCGAACTCTATCTCGATACAGTAGCCGTAGCTCCCGACCAGCAGGGAAAGGGCGTGGGTAGCGCACTGATCAGATACGTTATCGACTATGCCAGAGAACAGCAGTTTGATAAAGTAGGTTTATTAGTCGATCTGTCTAATCCTAATGCACAACGCTTGTACGAAAGAATAGGATTTCAGTTGGGCGACAAAAGACCTTTTATCGGAGGAGATTATTATCATATGTTCTACCCTGTGAAATAGCAAGATAGCTCTTGGACTTTACCACTATCCATTATCTTCAATACGGAAATCATGTACAGCAGGAAATATATCAACTGCTGCAAAAACACAGGATATTTGATCTGCTGGCGGTATACCATCCTATTCTGGCAGGAACTTATCCGATTGCGATCAACATTGAATCCAGCGATCTGGATATTATTTGTGAGGTGCAGGATCTCCAAAGTTTTCAGGAGTTGCTTAAAAAAGAATTTGCAAGCAGAGAAGATTTCAGCTTGCAGCACAAAACTATTTATGACGAGCCTTCTGTGATTTGTAATTTTAAACTGGACGGATTTGAATTTGAACTTTTTGGTCAAAATATCCCCACCAACAAACAATATGCTTACAGACATATGCTCATTGAATATAACTTGCTGAAGACATATGGCGATCCATTCCGAGAAAGAATTATTCAACTGAAAAAGCAGGGCATTAAAACCGAACCTGCTTTTGCCCAATTGCTCGGATTGAAAGGAGACCCTTATTTAGCGCTGTTAGATCTGGAGAAATTCTGATATAACTAGAATTTAATGATTATTTCTTATCTTACATCAATGCCAGACCGCTTTTACAGGGGTACTTTTGTACTATACTACTTTAATATTTAATGATATGAGTACAAGAACAATAGAAACTGTGATAGCCCCTCAGGGAGCGCACTTTGTAGGAGACGGGTTTCGGGTCCACAACTTCATTCCGGGGATTGCTCCGCTAAGCATGCAGCGCATGAGTCCTTTTCTTCTTCTGGATTACAATGCACCTTATATATTCCCACCATCTGATAAAATTAAAGGCGTCGGTGTGCATCCCCACAAAGGATTTGAAACCGTGACTATTGCCTATAAAGGTCGCGTAGCGCATCACGACAGCAGTGGCGGCGGAGGCGTCATTGATGCAGGAGATGTACAGTGGATGACAGCTGCATCCGGTATATTGCACAAGGAGTATCATGAAGAGTCGTTCAGTAAAAGTGGCGGAGAATTTCAGATGGTACAACTGTGGGTCAATCTCCCTGCAAAGGACAAAAAAACCAATCCGAAGTATCAGGCAATTACAAATGCAGACATGACACGTGTTCCCTTAAACAATGAAGGAAGTTATGTGGAAGTGATCGCAGGAACATATAAAGGGCATGACGGACCGGCAACGACATTCACTCCGGTGAATCTGATGAATGCTCATCTTAAAAAAGGTGGAAAAGCAAATTTTTCATTCCCGGCACATTACAATACAGCAGTATTGATTATTGAAGGTGCCGTTACTGTAAATGGTACAGCAGTAGACACTGATAATTTTGTACTCTTCAAAAACAATGGTGAAGAATTTGATGTTGAAGCTAAAGAAGATGCTGTAGTATTGGTGCTGAGCGGTCAGCCTATCGAAGAACCCATATTTGCACACGGACCATTTGTTATGAATACACGTGAAGAGATTATGGAAGCTTTTGATGATTATAACAAAGGCAAATTCGGATATCTGGAAGATTAAATATTCAGCGCTGTCACTCATTTTTATTAAAATCAAAACGAGATATTATGAAAGAAGAATTTTTAACAATCCCGCTGGTCAAAAATGAAACCGATCATCAGTACGAAATAACGATAGACGGCAGCAAGGCTTTTATCACTTATCGTGAAAATCCGGCTATGATCACCCTGTTGCATACTGAAGTTGAACCTGCTCTGCAGGGGAATGGTGCTTCTACTGCTGTAATAGAAAAGACACTGGATGCGATAGAACAAAGTGGAAAAAAACTAAATCCACTCTGTCCGCTCGTTGTAGCCTATATCAAGCGACATCCCGAATGGAAGAGAATCGTAACAGAGCAGAGCAAATCATTAGATTAATTTTTAACTATGTCAAACATTGGATTAATAATTGAAGAGAGAGCCGCTGACATCGGCAATTTTATGGTCGGAAGACTGCTTCCTTTTATACAGAAGCGGGCAGTCGGACCTTTCGTATTCATCGACCATATGGGGCCGGCCGCGTTGAAAGATTATCAAAATCTGGATGTACCTCCTCATCCGCATATAGGTTTATCTACTTTAACCTACCTGTTTGAAGGATCTATTTTTCACAGGGACAGCATAGGTTCGGCTATAGAAATACAGCCCGGCGCTGTCAACTGGATGACAGCAGGAAAAGGTGTGGTGCATTCTGAACGTACGCCGGAATACCTTCGTCATACCGATAAGCATCTGCATGGCTTGCAGATATGGGTAGCACTTCCAAAAGAACTGGAGGAATCTGACCCCACATTTACGCATGTAGAAGCAAGTGATATTCCTGCATGGGAACAAGACGGTGTACAGATAAAATTGATCGCCGGTGAAGCTTTCGGAAAGAAATCACCTGTGCCGGTACACAGCCCCTTATATTTTATTGAAATAAAAAGTACAAAAGCAGCAAAATTGAGCATAGGAAATGATCTGTTTGGTGAAAGCGGACTTTACATTCTGGAAGGGGAAATCAAAAGTGAGGGAAACACATATACCCCTAAACACATTTTGATTGCAAAAGATTCTAAGTTATGTGAATTTGAGATCGGAGAAAATACAACTGTCTATATTTTTGGCGGAGAAGCCTTTCCGGAACAAAGGTATATCCACTGGAATTTTGTCAGCTCGGACAGAGCCCTGATCGAACAGGCTAAACATGACTGGAAAGATCAGAAATTTCCAAAAGTTCCGGGAGAAACAGAATTCGTACCCCTGCCGGCTTCTTCTCTGAAGTAACCACAGCAGTTAAAATAAAATAGGGAATCTGAATAAGATTCCCTATTTTATGTATAGACATATTCCGGAGTTCTATTTTAATAACTCTTCTAATTTTCTGTGCAGCTCCTCTCCTCTCAGATTACTTGCCAGAATCTTTCCGTCCGGACCAATCAGGTAATTTTGAGGAATAGAGCGTATGCCATATAATTTGGCAGCAGCATTATTCCAGAACTGCAGATCACTGACATGTGTCCATGTCAACTGATCTTTTTCAATAGCTTGCAGCCAGTTTTCTTTTTTACCAGGTTGATCCAGAGAAACACCTAAGACAGTGAAGTTTTTGTCCTTATATTTTTGGAATGCAGCTACGACATTCGGATTTTCAGCACGACACGGCCCACACCAGGATGCCCAGAAGTCCAGCAACACATATTTGCCCTTAAAATCAGACAGTTTTACCGGTTTATCATTCACATCATTCTGTGTGAAATCCGGAGCGGATGAACCAATAGTAGTCGCTTTGGCGGCGGCGATCTGTTGAGCAAATGACTGGCCGGCGGCTGTATTTTTTATTTCAGCAGTGAGTTTATTGTAAAGCCCTTCTAGTTTTACTACGTCAAAATCCTGATAAGAAATATCCTGAATAGCCTGCAAACTAAAATATGATGCCGGATTATTCTTTGCATAATTTTCCTGTAATGCGGATTTCTCATTCGCATATTTCATATACTCATTACGCAGGGCATTTGAATACGTTGTATCCTTCTGCTGTTCTTCAGTTGAATTTCTAAACTTTGCACTTACACGATTCATTTCGCTGTTAACCGTTTTGAGCAGCTGAGCATATTGGCTGTACTGATCCTGAATAGCCGTTCCCTTAAC
This sequence comes from Sphingobacterium spiritivorum ATCC 33861, assembly GCF_000143765.1. GTDB lineage: Bacteria > Bacteroidota > Bacteroidia > Sphingobacteriales > Sphingobacteriaceae > Sphingobacterium > Sphingobacterium spiritivorum. Next base: position 1,943,999 of record NZ_GL379770.1, read on the forward strand.
ACTTGCATTTTTGATCGAATCTGCGATATGAACTGTAGTCTGTCCCTTGTCAACATAGATCGTTAATGCATCGGAGGGAGCCCCGTTTTTTTTACGTCCTTCATGTTCATGATCGTATATCAGAAACACTGCAGTAGGTCCGTCTACCTTACCCTGAAACTGGAATGCTCCGTCTTTTACATCCACTGAATCCAGTACCTGCATTTTCGAGTTGCGGATAGAAAGATATATTTGTGATTTTTCTTTTGGTTTTTCGATCTTTCCAACGATCAAATACGTATCGCTCTGCGCAGAAGCCAGTACAGGCAGACTGAGTAACAGCGCGATGGCAGTCTTTTTTATCATATATTTAAAATTAGTAATCCGTATAAAATTATAAGTTTAAGCTCATGATTCAAAATGCGGAAAATAAAAACGGGGCTTTCGCCCCGAAGTTATCAGTCATTCAATATAAGTTCGATTACAGGTATTTCGACATTAGGCTTTACAACGGGTAGATCCATAATTAAATCACCCTCTCCTGCCGTTATGGCCATATGTTCTCCGGCTGAAGCACTGCTTCTGGAGGTATATTTGATCTCGGAATTATCGTGCAGGAACTGTGCATATTTAACTTTATCCTTAAAGCCCGGCAGATATAATGTTTTAAACGGCCACTGTAGTAAATGAATATACATTCGCTTGGTTTCCGGATTGTATGTCAGATAGGTATTATCCGGTTTCTGGAATCCTTCAGGGGCTGCTGTACATCCGTAGATGGATTTACTATTGTATTTCATCCATTGTCCCATTTCCTCCAACCGGTTTGTAGCCCTGTCATCAAAGTAGCCACGGGCTGTAGGTCCGACATTTAACAGCAGATTGCCGCCTTTGCTCACCACTTCGATCAGCATAGCGATAAGTTGGTTTGTACTTTTCCAGGTATTTTCATCTCTGTGGTATCCCCAGGAACCTGAAAAAGTCTGGCATGTCTCCCAAGCCACTTTCTTTCCGTTATGTTCCGGCCATTTATTTGGCATAAACTGCTCCGGAGTCTTATAATCCCATCCCCAGTCTTTATCCATCAGATCTAGCCTGTCATTCATAATAATTTGCGGCTGAAGTTCTCTGGCCAGCTTGACAAGTCCTTCACTATCCCAGTCATTATGTCCTTTACCGTCTTTTCCCGGATAAGAAAAATCCCAAAACAGCATATCAATTTTACCGTAATTCGTAAGCAACTCACGCACCTGATCTTTCAGAAACTTGCGGTAGTTGTCCATATTCCGGTTAGCATTACTTTTTCTTGCCTCCTGATTGTTGCGTAGCGCATGTGTGCCATCAATTGTGAAGTCAGGATGATGCCAGTCAATGACAGAATAGTAAAATCCTATTTTCAGACCTTCAGCACGACAAGCCTCGACAAATGGTTTTAACAGATCCTGTTTGGCAGGAGTATTCGGAGCTTTATAATCACTTACTTTTGTATCCCATAAGCTGAATCCTTCGTGATGTTTTGTTGTAATAACGACATACTTCATTCCGGCTTTTTTGGCATAAGCCGCCCACTCTTTAGGATTGTACAAGTCAGGATCAAACAGATTGAAATATTTCTCCTTATACTTCTCCGTACTCATTTGCTCCATCTGCTGGATCCATTCATGCCGGGCCGGCACAGCATACAATCCCCAGTGAATAAACATTCCGAAACGATCATGAGTCCACCATTTCATTCTGTTTTCTTTGTCATCATTGGCTTTCTGGGCCCAGGAAGGAGTTTTATCTTGTGCATGCAACTGGCTGACAGATAACAAACCCAGCATCAGGCACACTTTCAGGAAACTTCGTTTTCTCATAGTATTTGCGTTTACATTGGCTCTACCACAATATTAACGAAAATCCATTAAACTGACAAGCACACAATTTACGCAATCGATTGTTCAATCATTCTATATCTGACATAATCATGATAATAGCTATGTTCTTCATTTTCTGTTTTTTATTATTTTTGAAGTACGATTTGTTATAATAATCGAAACCAATAAATAGCCAGATAATTCCCTTCCCATTTGGCAATTGTATATCTCCCATCAAATACTAATCAAACATTTTAACAATAATCCGGATACAGCTTACACTAATCAAATTATCAAAGAGCAAACTATCTTTTTAAAAAGAAACAAAACTTATATGAATACCATTGAAAGAAATAATTTTTATATCTTGACGGGTGGTCCCGGTACAGGAAAGACATCCTTATTAGAAACTCTTGCTGACGATGTACAAATCGTGGCTGAAGTAGCCCGTACTATTATCAAAGAACAGATCAGGAGTAATGGCAGGGCTCTGCCATGGGCAGACCAACAGGCATATGCGAAACTGATGTTTGAATATTCTCTTCGCGACTTTAAATACTTCAATAATCAGAATCATAATCAAATTACCTTGTTTGACCGGGGACTACCCGATACGTTGTGCTATCTGGAAATGCTTGGGGAAAATATCCCAGTACAGATGGATACGGCAGTCAGAAACTATCGCTACAGCCCTGTGGTATTTATTCTACCAGCATGGAAAGAAATCTACGAACAGGATCAGGAACGAAAACAATCCTGGGAGGAAGCCGAACAGACTTATTATTATATGAAGCAAACATATGAGAAATATGGGTATCGGCTGATTGATGTGCCTAAAGCATCCCTTGAAGAACGCAGAATCTTTATACTTGATCAGCTGCACTTACTCTAAAACCTGCTAAAATCACTGACAAGATTTCCATAAAACTGACATTTTAATCAAAATAGTCAAAATGTCATAGTTTTTCTAATCTTCTGCCGTCACCATCAAAAACGAACAAGCCCATGTTTTTTAAAAATACAAAATTGATTTTCAATGAGATAAGAAAAAATATTCAGAAAAAGCAATTTTTATAATTCTGGCACGTTGAGAATGGCACAAACATTGACTATTAGTATCAAACGGTCAAAAAGTAAATACAGAATGATCGTTGATTAATTAGTTAAATACAATTTAAAAATTTGTAAACATGAAAAAATTATTCTTAACATTAACTGCCATTACAGCTTTAACATTTGCAGCTAACGCACAAACAGAAAAAGGTAAATTCATTGTTGGAGGTCAGGTTGGCTTCTCTACTTCAAAAATTCAGGATACAGATATCAAAAGCAGCAGCTTTTCTATTATGCCACAGGTAGGTTATTTCGTAAGTGATAACTTCGCAATAGGTACAGGAATTGGTTATGAATACAATAAATCAGAAACTACAACTGAAAATGTAAATGACGCATTCAAAGTTGCTCCATACGGACGCTATTACCTGGGTGAAGGTCCTGTTAAGTTCTTCGGACAATTAACAGTGCCAATGGCATGGGGTAATCAGAAAGTAGATGATGTAAAAACAAACAAAACTACAAATTACGGAGTTGAATTGGCACCAGGTTTTGCATACTTCCCTACTTCTAAAATCGGAATCGAATTTAAAGTAAGAGGTTTGTATTATAACCATGGTCAGGTGGAAAACATTGCTACAGATACAAAAGTGAAAACAAATACATTCGGTCTGGATGCAAATTCTTTAGCCCCTACAATCGGTGTACAGTTTCACTTTTAATAATTAGTAAGAGCAAACAAACGGAGAATGAGGTATCTGGAAACAGATATCTCATTTTTTTGTGCTCCTGATCTGCTATTTCCATAATCTCTGATCTTCTTTCAAAGAAAACTTTTACGATCAGCCGAAGCCTTTGAGTGAAATTCTATAGCCGGTTTTAAGGATGTGAGCTGCAACAGGACAAAGTCTAATAACAGATTTATAAAAATAAAAAAGTCCGCAAACCGAGCGGTTGCGAACTTTCTATTAACCAATTATAAACTTAAATTATGAGACTACAAATATAGGTGTTGAAACATTAAAAACAAAATATTTTTGCATTTTTTTGCAGGTTTCAATTATCTATCGACTTCTCCAAGCACAATATCAATTGACCCCAATATCGCAATCAGATCAGCGATCAATACACCTTTCCCTAATTCAGGTAATACAGACAAATTATTAAAACTGGGTCCTCTTGATTTAACTCGTTTAGGGATGTCGGTTTTATCCTGTGCTACAAAATAGAACCCCAATTCTCCTTTCGGGTTTTCGGCCCTTACATAGTAATCCTGAGCTTTGATATTCACCTTTTTCGGCACCAATGCTCTTGGATCAAAATCTGTTGTACGCTGAAAATCTTTTTGAAGACGTTCCAGACATTGTTCAACAATGCGCACCGATTCCTTTATCTCATCTACCCGCACCTTATACCGATCCCAGCAATCTCCTAATTGTCCCATTTCTCCCTTCCCGACAGGAATATCAAATTCTAATTCGGGATATACAGAATATCCGTCAACTCTTCTAAGGTCCCACTTTATACCGGAAGCTCTCAGCATAGGACCTGAACATCCGTAATTAATAGCCACATCTGCGGGCAGCGCTCCGATGTTGGCCGTTCTTGAAATAAAGATCTGATTCTGAGTCAGCAACTCATCCAGTTCAACAAGTTTAGGCTTAAAATAGTTTACAAATTCAGCGCAACGCTCTTCAAACCCTACCGGAAGATCATAGAAGAGTCCGCCTATCCAGATATAATTATAGAGCATGCGGGAACCCGATGCCCATTCCAGCATATTCATAATATGCTCGCGGTCACGAAAACACCACATAAACGGTGTAAACGCCCCTATATCAATACCATATGTGCCTATTGCTATAAGATGTGACGCGATACGGTTCAACTCACAGACTAACACACGTATGTATTCTACGCGCTTTGGAATTCTGCTATCCAGTCCCAGCATCCGTTCTACTCCCATTACATAGGCATGGCTGTTATTCATAGAAGCCAGGTAATCCAGACGATCTGTAAAAGGTATTGTCTTGGTATAGTTGACAGATTCAGCATGTTTATCAAAACAACGGTGCAAATAACCCAGATGAGGAATAATATCTTTTACAATTTCTCCGTCTGTGATCAGCTCCAGTCGCAATACACCATGGGTGGAAGGGTGTTGAGGCCCCATATTGATCACCATCTCCTGCGAACCGATCGCGGCTATCCTGTTTTGATAATTGGTAAATGCCTGATTATATACTTCGTTTGTCATCGAATCAAAAGAGAGTTAATTGATATTAATACCATGATACTGCTCCGGATCCTGGTAATCTTTACGTAGAGGAAATCCCTCCCAGTCATCAGGAAGCAAAATTCGTCTGAGATCCGGATGATCTGTAAAAAATATACCCATCAGATCGAATGCTTCACGTTCGTGCCATTCGGCCGTTTTCCAGACAGCAGATACTGAAGGTAAAGATGGGAGAATCTCCAGATCCCGGCCAGCTGCCAGCTCTGTCTTCAGGGTGAGTTGAAGCTGATATGGAATAGAAGCCAAATGATAAACTACGATAAATGTATCAGCCGGGAAATCATCTACCGCTGTAATGTTGGATAGAAAATCAAAATACGTATCTGAAGAATCCCTCAGAAACTGACATACTTCTACCAGATTTTCAGGGCGTATATATAAGGCCGGTTGAAGACCTGTAGCTTGTTCTTTTACAATAACTGATCCGTCAAACTGGCGGATAAGCAATGCTTTAATATCTTCAAAGGTCATTTTTTAAGGTGCTAAACGGGTAATCTTCCAGGAATCTGAAACTTTCGTATACAATAAACGGTCATGAAGTCTGCTGCTTCGCCCCTGCCAGAATTCAACCGCTACAGGACGCACAAGATAACCTCCCCAGTGTTGCGGCCGGTCGATAACATCCTGATCTGCATACTGACGGTTCACCTCATCCACCTTACTTTCCAGGTAAGCTCTGTTTGGAATAGTCTTACTCTGTGGTGAAGCAATGGCTCCGATTTGACTACCTTTTGGCCGGGACACAAAATATTCATCCGAATCTGATGAAGGAAGTTTCTCTATTAAACCCTCTATTCTGACCTGTCTTTGGAGTTCAGGCCAAAAGAATAAAAGAGCAACATGACAATTTTCCACGACTTCATGTCCTTTACGGCTGTTGTAATTAGTAAAAAAACTAAATCCATTGTCTTTCAGATCTTTCAGCAATACAATTCTGGAGGAAGGAAAGCCTTCTGTGGATACCGTCGCTAATGACATCGCATTTGGCTCCATTACTTCAGCATGTATCGCTTCATTAAACCATTTTTCAAATTGTACAACAGGATCCGGATTAATCTGGTCTTCTGACAATTCATTAAGCGTATAATCCACTCGTATAGCTGCTATATCTTTATGTATTATTGACATGATAGGAATAGTTGTCTATTTGCAAACTTACTAAAAAAGCGCTCTTTTTTTATCTCCTTAATGTATTTATTGATTTTTTAAAGGTATATATTTCTCTTAATCACTATATTTATCACAAAGAAAGGAGATAAAGCAATGTTTAATGAATTACAACCACAAAAAGGTAGTCTTTTGGTTTCCGAACCCTTTATGCTCGATCAGAATTTTAAACGATCTGTGATCTTATTAGCCGATCACAATGAGACCGACGGTACAGTGGGTTTTATATTAAATCAGCGAACGCAGCTTATGTTGTCCGATGTCTTTCAGGATGTAGAGCGGGAAGCTGACTTTCCGATTTATCTGGGAGGTCCTGTAGAATGTGAAGCGCTGTTTTTTATTCACAAGGCATACGACCTGCTACTAAGTGGTGAACATATTATTGATGATGTATATTGGGGCGGCGATATAGAGTTATTACTGCGATTAGCTAAGGAAGAAAAAATCACCTCCGATGAAGTTAAATTTTTCATCGGATATTCCGGATGGAGTCCGTCCCAATTAGATCGGGAGATCAAAGAAAACAGCTGGGCTGTAGACAACAAATTTAATAAGGATCTCACGTTTATTACGGACGGAGAAGATTTGTGGAAACAGGCACTGATCAGTATGGGACAGAAATATGCCCATGTTGCTAATTTTCCGCAGTCACCGGAGTTAAATTAAGACGGATCCGTAAATGTGATATAGTTAACCTGGTTCATTTTTCAAATATCTACCTCCGCTGTTCAGAGAGCACTTACCAGGCACTAAAACAGTGTTAGCTGCCTGTTTATCTGTTGATCAGGATCTTCGCCCGTAAAATTCGAAACCCCGACGCCCAGTAAGCGGACTTTCATTTCGGCCAGTGATACTTTATTCAATAGCTCAGAAGCTATCTGATAGAGTACCTCCTCGCCTGTCACAACCTCTAAAGACGTCATGCTTCGGGTAGCCTGACTAAAATCAGAAAATTTAACCTTTAAGGTAACCGTCTTACCAGCAAGCTGTTTTGCATTCAACCGTTTAGCGAGGCGTCCAGACAACTCCTTCAGGATATCTTCCAGTACCTGTAGATCTGCAATATCCTGCGCAAAGGTATCTTCTACACTAATAGATTTTGTTTGCCGGTTAGGCTGTACAGGTCGGTTGTCTACACCTCGTACGATATTGTAGAAAAATTTGCCCGTTTTACCAAAGTGTCTGGTCAGTGCTTCTTGTGTCCACTGCTTCATATCTGCCCCTCTGTGAATACCCAGTTTTTTCATCTTTGAAGCCGTTACTTTACCGACACCAAAGAATTTTTCGATGGGCAGATGCTCCATAAATGCCACCACTTTTGAAGGCCCTATAAAGGTAAGGCCATCTGGTTTGTTAATGTCAGAAGCTATTTTAGCTACAAATTTATTGACTGACACTCCTGCTGATACAGTCAGATTCAACTCCTCCCGAATCTCCTGTTTAATTTGTCTTGCAATATCTATTGCCGATCCTATTCCCTGCTTATCTTCTGTAACATCCAGATAAGCTTCATCCAGAGAAAGAGGCTCGATTAAATCTGTATACCGGAGAAAAATTTGTCTGATCTGCTGTGAAACTTCTTTATATACATCAAAACGGGGACGTGTAAAGATCAGCTGAGGACACAATTGCAGTGCCTGACGCGAAGACATCGCAGATTTGACGCCATACTTCCGGGCTTCATAGCTTGCTGTAGCCACTACTCCTCTTCCGTCCGGAGATCCGCCAACAGCAAGTGGCTTGCCACGCAATTCAGGAAAGTCCCGTTGCTCTACAGAAGCATAGAATGCGTCCATATCTAAATGAATTATTTTGCGCTGGATTTCCAAATTGTTTTAAGACAAGACCAAAGTAAGCATAAGTAGCTAAACAAAATTAGCCCTAAAATATTATTGAAAAAACTTATGTTTGTAAAAAAATCATGGAACAATTCTTAAAGCTGATCAATCAGGCAGGACTAGCTTCTCAGGTGGTTACTGATCTTTCACTTGTGGTAGATGATAAACATATTACACACGGATGTATATTTAATGTAAAAGTAGACCGTAAGAATTTCAAATTATTTGTTCCCTCTCCTTTGCATGAACCCTTGCTGGCTGATGGAAAAAAACCTTTATTGAAAGAAATAATTCAGATAAAAGAGGTAATGCTCCTCAAATAACCGATCTATACTCTTTTACTCCGCATAGCTCGTGTATGCTGCAAGGCAGGATCTTCCGACAACTTCTTGTATGCAGCTGTTTCTTTCCCATATAATGCCATTTTTCCCGTTTCATCAAAATGGATACCCCAGCCATACAGCTTGGTCAATGGGGATGCACGCATACAAGCCTGTCCTTTGCAGAAAAAGTCTGCTCTCACAGACGGATCTTCCCTTTCAAAGCCATTCTTATCTGCATATAACCAGTAAAGCACATCATCCGAAGTGTATGCATAAGGATGAGCCAGAATAAGATCCAGTTGCTGCTGCGCAATAGTTGGTTTATTTCCCCTCTGCGGAGGAATTGTTCCGGTTATGGCAGTGCTGTCTTCTGCTACCTCAATAAAAGTATTAAAGTAGTTCGTTGTGTATGTTTTCATTGAGTTGCATCAGGTTTTCCATAGCTTTTGAGGTGAGTTCATGTACCCTCACTTTTAATTCCGAAGGTTCTTCAATCTCGGCCACATCTGCAAACATCATAAACCACCGGGCAAAATCTTCACACATATAAGCCGTCATAAAAGTCAGTCTTACCTTTCCACTCCCTACTTTTTCTTCAGATACGAATCCGTACGCATCCCGTTGCCACACTAAATATTTAGCGATCTTTGCATCCAGTGAGATGACTACTTTTCTTTTCTCTACATCCTGCCTTTTATGTAAAAACTCACTTATAGAAGGGTGTTCCATGTCAAAGGCATCTTCCAGCACATCCAATCGCTGTATACGATCCGTTCTGAACTGTCTGTAAGCCTTGCGCAGATAACAGTATGCTATCATATACCAGAATTTATTCTCGTGGAATATGCCCACCGGTTCTATAACTCTTGTTTCCGGATGTTCATTTTCAATGGTCTGGTAATGCATCCTGACTTTTTTCTTTCGTGATATACTTTCAAAAAGTACAGACAATGCATTAGGAACTAATTTATTCAGATTTTTGCTGTTGGATTGTATCAGTACCTGAGATTCCAGATTAGAAAGCAGGTCTTTTTCCATCGATTTGAGTACAGCTTTTATTTTGATTATAGCGGACGAAAAATGCTCCTGTATACCCTGATCTACATACTGCTGCATAAGCTTTTCTGCAGCCACAAAACTTGTCGCTTCCTCACGGGTAAACATAATCGGCGGTAAACGGTAACCTTCCATCAGGGAATATCCCGTCCCTGCTTCTCCAAAGATAGGTACTCCGGAAGCCTCCAATGTCCTGATATCACGATAAATCGTGCGTAAACTCACATTGAAACGGTCAGCAAGTTCCTGTGCCCTTACAACTCTTTTAGATTGTAACTGGATCAGAATAGCGACCGTACGGTCAAATTTTTTAGGCGAATCATCATTCATACAACGTCTAAAGTTAAGGCTTTTTACATATAATGAACAACCTAATTTTTCTCCCATTATAGAAATGCCAATTAGTGTTTAAACAATATTTCAATAAATTTATGACAAAAAACATCCCGAAGGAGTGTACCTTTGCCCGCAAATTATTACGTTATAAAATGAACAAAGGACTTATAGCTTTAGCATTTGGTGGTTTAGCAATCGGGATGACAGAATTCACCATGATGGGCATCCTGCCGGATATTGCTAAAGATCTGAAAATAGAAATTCCTGTCGCCGCCAATCTTATTGCTTTCTATGCCTTAGGTGTAGTAGTCGGTGCTCCTACATTAGTTGCTTTCAGCTCTAAATATTCTCCAAAGAGTGTACTATTATTTTTAATGTTACTGTTCTTTATTTTCAATGGTCTGTTTGCGATCTCTCCGGACTATAACACATTGTTGCTGACCCGCTTTGTATCCGGATTACCTCACGGTGCATTTTTTGGTGTAGGTTCGGTAGTAGCAGCTAATCTGGCAAAGAAAGGTAAAGAAGCACAGGCTATATCCGTCATGTTTACAGGAATGACCATTGCCAATCTGGCCGGAGTTCCTATTGGAACATATATCGGGCATCATTTTTCATGGCGAATAACCTATGCTATTATCAGTAGTCTTGGTTTACTCACATTCCTGACCCTGAGCATTTGGCTGCCGAGACTTAAAGCGAATAAAGACAGTAATATACTCAGCCAGATCTCTTATTTCAAAAGGTGGTATTCCTGGCTTATCATTGCGATAATCTCCATTGGTACGGGTGGTTTATTTGCCTGGATCAGCTACATTGCCCCGTTAGTTACAAAGGTTTCCGGGTTGGATCCGGACAGAGTTCCTTACATTATGGTACTGGTAGGCTTAGGTATGTTTTTCGGAAATCTGCTGGGAGGAAAATTAGCAGACAGCATTTTGCCTACCAAAGCCTCCATAGCTAGTTTTGCAGCAATGGCTGTCTGTCTCGTTATTCTGTTCTTTGTATCCCATATAGACTGGCTGGCATATGTAATGGCCTTTATTACAGGTATGATATCTTTTACAATAGGACCATGTCTGCAAATGATGCTTATCAATAATGCTAAAGGAGCGGAGACATTTGCAGCGGCAGCAGGACAGGCAGCTTTCAATATAGGAAATACGTTCGGCGCATTTTTCGGTGCCATTCCTATTACAACGGGATTGGCTTATAATTACCCGTCTCTGGTTGGTGCAGGAATGGCCAGCATAGGCGCTTTACTGACATTTGTATTCCTGAAAACCTATGTATTAAAGAAAAAAGACGTTGCTGAAAAAAGCGAGATTATTGCCTGATCAGCGGGATTTTCTATACATATTTTCCGTTTATAAAACTTAACACATACGCCCTATTTTAAGTAAAAGGTACGTATCTTTGTAAGACATGAATATTAACAGTTTATTAGAACGTGCCTTAAATTTTGAATTCCTGTCCAAGGAAGAAGGCATCTATTTATATCACCATGCTGCCACTGCAGACCTGACTTACGTAGCTAATGAATGCCGCAAAGTACAGGTTCCGCATGGAAAAGTGACCTGGCAGATAGACCGTAATGTCAATACGACAAACGTCTGTATTGCTAATTGCAAATTTTGTAATTTTTTCAGACGACCGGGGCATGACGAAAGCTACATCACTGATATAGAAACCTATAAGCAAAAAATAGAGGAAACCTTCAAATACGGAGGAGATCAGCTCTTATTACAGGGTGGTCATCATCCCGACTTGGGGCTGACTTTCTATGCAGACATATTTAAAAAATTAAAAGAATTATACCCGACCCTGAAACTTCATTCGTTGGGCCCTCCTGAAATTGCACATATTGCCAAACTGGAAGGGATGACGCATATTGATGTACTCCAACAGCTCAAAGAATCCGGACTGGATTCTCTTCCAGGCGCCGGTGCGGAAATATTAAATGACCGCGTCAGAAGGCTGATTTCTAAAGGTAAGTGCGGAGGTAAGGAATGGCTGGATGTCATGAGGGCAGCTCATCAGCTCAATCTGCCAACGTCAGCAACTATGATGTTTGGACATATTGAAACCATAGAAGAGCGTTTTGAGCATTTGGTATGGATACGTGAAGTTCAATCTGAAAAACCTCAGGATGCATACGGCTTTATTGCCTTTATTCCCTGGCCTTTTCAGGATGACGGTACACTTCTGAAACGTTTGAGAGGAATCACAAATAATGTTACTGGAGAAGAATACATCCGTATGATCGCACTTAGCCGAATCATGTTGCCTAATATCAAAAATATACAGGCTTCATGGCTGACTGTAGGCAAGCGCACCGCAGAATTATGTCTTCATGCAGGAGCAAACGATTTTGGATCCATCATGATTGAAGAAAATGTAGTGTCTGCAGCGGGTGCTCCTCACCGCTTTACATCCAAATCTATTCAGGACGCTATCCGCGAAGCTGGTTTTGAACCTCAATTGAGAACACAGACCTATCAGTTCAGAGATTTACCTGAACATATGGAAGAACAGGTAATCAATTATTAAAAAATAAATAAGTAGAGTGAAGGACGTATTACTCCATATAGAAGCTATTATTTTTGCTTCTGAAGAAGGCATAACCCTCAATGAATTAAAGCAAGTGCTGGAAGATGCTTTAGCAATCAGTATATCGAAAGATGAAATAACTGATCTTGTTGATCGTATCAAAATAAAATATCAACAAGAAGATTATATTCTGGAATTAAAACTTATTAATAACGCTTATCAGTTTCTGACCAAACCGCTTTATCATGAATCGGTCAATCAGCTGCAATCTCATAAAGAGAAGAAAAAATTAAGTCAGTCGGCTCTGGAAACGTTAGCAATTATTGCTTATCGTCAACCAATCACTAAATTAGAAGTCGAACAGATCAGAGGTGTCAATTGCGATTACTCTATTCAGCGTCTGCTGGAAAAAAATCTCATTCAGATTACAGGAAAATCTGAAACAATCGGAAAACCGCTGCTGTATGGTACAAGCACGCAATTTATGAATCATTTTGGCATCAACAGCACAAAGGATCTCCCTCAACTAAAAGACATCGTCAACGAAGAAAACACAATCGGAGAAATTGCTGAATAGCACTTTCTCCAATTGTAATCTTTTGAATCAAACACAGCTCTTTATACAATTCACAACAGCTTCTTTTTCAGTAAATTAATTTTAAAATTATTTTAAAAAAAAGTTTTTAGTTATGATTTTGTTAGCTAATTTTACTGTGTAAAAACAACAATAAACAAAGCAAAAAAGGGACATGACTATGATGCAAGAGACAGCAATGGAAGTTCTAGAAGATGATGTGATTCTTTCGTTCAACGGACCTGAGGATGATTCAGATGATGACTTTGATGAAGATTTTAATCTTGATGAAATCGATTCAATTGGCGAGTTTGATGATTTTGATGAGGATGAAGATTTCTAATTAAATAGATTACACTTTACCTATTTAAGCATCAAATTTCCACGAAGAATGGATAGCTTCGAAAAGAAAAAGGTCGATTTTAATCGACCTTCTTCTTTTCGGTGTAAGAGAAAACTTACATTTTTTTGTGTAATTGCTCATAAAGATCAATCACTTTCTTTTGCAACTCAATGACCTCAGTTTCTCTTACTTGTAGTTTTTTACTCATATCGGCTAACTCATTCGCATATTGCTTATCTTCTTCTGAATCTGAGGTAGACAAAAGTTGAACTACACTTAAACTAAAAAGTTTAGAGATCTGATTCAACCTCGACAGATTTACATCTGTAATACCAGTTTCAATTTTAGAAAAAGCAGGAATTGAGATATCCAATCTTTTCGCTACATCTTCTTGACTCCAACCCTTTTGGTGTCTAAGTAATCTGATTTTTTTTCCTAATGCATTCATGGGTGTGTTGTGATGTTATTATATAGTATAACCAAAGTTAGTTAAAAAATATTAACATTTGATAAAAAAATACACAAATTAATCATTTTTAAAAAATTTATCAGCAAAACTAACCATATTAACCCCGCTGTAATTGCTGGAACTCATAAATAAAAGATTGTATCCCTTAGATTTAAAATCTTCCAAAAAGTAGCTTAAATTCGACAGATCCAAAACAACTTGTACAGAACTGTTTCCAAAATACTCCCTAATATCTTGCTCTAAATGATCAATATTTTTATTTTTCTCTTTAAAGGAATCTTTATTGATAAACACTACCGGAATATCAGCTTCGTCCATTGCACCTCTGTAATTCGCCAGAAATTCTTTATTCAAACTATCGTAAGCACTCAATTCAATAACTGCAACCAACTCTTTCTGAGGGAATTGCTCTTTTACAGCGTGAATGCTCCATCTTAATTTAGCCGGAGTATGTGCAAAATCCTGATAGACGACACTGCCATCCTGGCTTGCTACGAACTCCAGATAACGGATAGAGCTTTTAAAACTTTTAATAGCCTCAAAAAATTCCTGTTTCTTTACGCCAAGCCATTCGCAAACGGTATAGGCCCCTGCGATATTGGACAAATTATGCTTTCCAAAGACCTGAAGTGGAATTTGCTCATCGCCATAATGAAGATATGTAATACCCTTATTGATGGTATATTCCGGAGACTTATATCCATGCCTGTTTATTTTACAGACCATGGTCTCTCCTACCAGAGATTGCAGTACCTTATCTTCTTTGTTGTACACTAAAGTGCCTTTCAATACGATGGTATCGATAAATGTACGGAACTGATCATAATAGTCTTCCTGAGAAATAACAGATTTAAAGTTATCCCATTCTACGTTGCTTATCAGCGCAATATTTGGATGATAAAGATGAAACTTCGATCTGTGATCTAATGTGGAAGCATAATATTCATCACCTTCGATAATAATCACAGGATTATCTGTAGTCAGATTCACCAAACGGTCAAAACCTTCCAGTTGAGCACCTACAAGATAATCAAAAGAACGCCCCAGGGTTTTCAATACATGCATAATCATACTGGTAATGGTTGTTTTACCATATGACCCTGCTATCACCACACGCGTCTTTTGTTTACTCTGTTCGTAAACAAACTCAGGGAAAGAATAGATCTTAAGATCCAGTTCCTGTGCTTTGAGCAACTCGGGATTATCAGCCTCAGCGTGCATTCCCAATATCACAGCATCAATATCTGAAGTGATCTTCTCCGGAAACCAGCCGATCTCTTCCGGCAACAGATGCGCTTCCAAAAGCCGTGTTCTGGAAGGTTCTACTATCTGATCGTCGGAACCACTGATCTGATGCCCCTGATTGGCTAATGAAATAGCCAGATTATGCATGATACTTCCGCCTATTGCAATAAAATGAATACGCATTATGACTTATGCTTTAGTGAATTTTGCCGAACACCAACCATCCAGCACTTTCTTCATAACAAATGAGAAACCCAGTTGTTTAGCCTTGTCAGACAAAATAGCCAAATCCTCACCATCATAAAAACCGCTAATATACAATTCTCCTTTATCTTTTAAGGAAGCAGCATATTGTTCAAATTGCTCCAACAATATATTTCTATTAATATTAGCTACTATAGTATCAAACAGGCGGCCTTCCAGCACTTCATAAGAGCCGACCTGGGATTCAATATTGCTGACTTGGTTCAATATTTTATTTTCTTCAACACTATCTATACAGATAGGATCATAATCGACAGCAAATACATGAGTCGCTCCGCGAAATGAGGCAAGTATAGCCAAAATACCCGTTCCACATCCCATATCCAAAACTTCCTTTCCCTCAAAATCATTCTCCAGAATAAAAGAGAGCATCATGGAAGTTGTCTGATGGTGACCTGTTCCAAAGGACATTTTAGGATCTATAATGATCTCATACGGATACTGCTCCTTATGTTCGTGGAATGTAGCCCGCACGTAGCATTGATCATCTACGACTATAGGATTGAAATTGCTTTCCCAGAGCTTATTCCAGTTTTGTTCTTCCAGATCATTTATGATATAGTGAACTTCTAACCCTTCAGGTGCGTGCAGCAGAACAGTCTCCAGTTGCTGGAGATCGAGATTTGCAGAAGGAATATATCCTGCAAATCCCGATTCAGTGTCTTCGAATGTATCGAAGCCTATTTCAGCCAGTTCAGCAATAAGAAGATCCTGTTGCCATTCCTCTGCGGAATTACAGGTGAAGATTACTTCGCTGTACTTCATCTTCTATTATGAATTGAATACTTTAACGATATCCGTAAAATCTCTTGATTTTAAAGAAGCACCGCCGATCAATCCACCGTCAATATCTTTCTGACTGAATAAATCCGGGGCATTTGAAGGGTTACAACTTCCTCCGTAAAGGATCGTAGTGTCGTCTGCAAGTTGCTGATCATACTGATTAGCCAGAGTCTCACGGATAAAAGCATGCACCTCCTGTGCCTGTTCAGGAGAAGCTGTCAATCCGGTTCCTATAGCCCACACCGGCTCATAAGCCAACACAACCTGTCCGAATTGCTCTGCTGATAAATGAAAAAGTCCTTTTTCTAACTGCGTCCTGATGATATCAAAAAATTTACCCGATTCACGCTCTTCTTTCGTTTCACCGATACAGAAGATAGGTTTCAATCCGTGCTTCAAAGCAATATTAACTTTCTCTGCCAGCAATTCATCCGTTTCGCCAAAATAAGCTCTTCTTTCAGAATGTCCGAGAATAACGTATTCTGCACCGACAGATTTCACCTGAGCGGCAGAAATCTCTCCGGTATATGCGCCAGATTCAGCCTGATGAATATTTTGAGCACCGACAGACACATTTACAGCTGTATGAGCCAGTTGACCCAGACTGTAAAGGTGGATCGCAGGGCTGCATACCACTACTTCCTGCTGTCCGATTACTTCATCTTTAACCATATTTACAATCTCAGAAAATAAACTTACTCCACTTTGGTAGTCCAGATTCATTTTCCAATTTCCTGCTACGATTTTTTTACGCATGTTAATTTATTTTTATTTAGAATTGATATTTTAATCTATTATGTTGTGTCAACTTATATACATGTCTCAGCAACTCTGTCTCATCATCATGATAAGGCTCTGCTTTCATCACTTTCATATCCCGAAGCATTTCTTCAAATTTATCCCAACGGTATTCCTCCGTATGCTGATCTGTACACCAGCTAAAATCAGGTATAAATTTAGGAGAATATCCTGGCCTTGCATATTGAACTCCCACTCCTACCACTGTACCTGTATTAAAGGAAGTGTTAATTCCACTCATGGTATAGTCTCCCATAATCAGTCCGCACTTTCTAAGGTCAGTATTACGGCTGCTATCCAGCGCATAGTCATATATGCTTACGGGTTTCCAGTTATTCTTCAGATTTGAATTGCTGGTACCGGCTCCGAGATTACATCCATTACCTATAACAGCACAGCCCAGATATCCGTCATGACCTTTGGCGGAATAAGCCCCCATTACCAATGTGCTGAGCTCTCCTCCTACTGTACTGTTGGCACCTATCGATACATTTCCATATATCCTGGTGCCCATCTTGACACGCGCATGCTCTCCTATAGCTACATTCCCTCTCAAATGACTGCCTTCACTGATTTCAGCACCTTTAGCCAGATAAACAGGTCCCTCAGTTGTATTGAAAGAGCAGCATTCTGCGAATACTCCGTCTTCTATAAAGATACGGTCTCCTATCAGTTGATTTGTACCTGATAAAGATTCCGAGCTTCTGCCCTGCGTCATCAAGGCATAATCAAATTGAAGTTGTGCACTATTGTATCTGAATATATCTTCCGGATACCGGATATAAGATATATCGTAAAGCAAGTTTACAGGACGCAGACTATCAAAATACCCGTTGGTCAAAATGTTGTCAATATCTGCTGACCTGATACGAAATGCAATCCATTCTGTTTTGTCATAAAGGATTTCACCTTCGCTCAACTGATCTATGGCAGCTATTAGAGCATCTGAAGGACAGATATTAGCTTTCAGAACAATAACTTCTGCTGTTGTAATCAATGTCGGAAATCGTACAGCAAGATACGGCTCTGTATAATAACTGCTCTTGCAGTTGAAAATCTTACCCCACTTCTCTGCTAATGATAATATCCCTATATGCAGGTCCCCTACAGGTCTCGTATATACCAGAGGCAAGAGATGATCTCTCCAGGAAGCTCTATCAAACAGAATAATATCAACAGCCATAGAAAATATAAAAGTACACAAAAAAATCCCGATAAAGATTACCGGGATTATAATAATACTTTTTAAGCAAAAGCAGCAATTACTTTTTGTTGTAACGGCTACGGAATTTGTCAATACGTCCTGCCGTATCAACCAATTTCATTTTACCTGTATAGAACGGGTGTGAAGTGTGAGAAATCTCTAACTTAATCAAAGGATACTCATTTCCGTCTTCCCATTGGATTGTTTCTTTTGTATCTACACAAGATTTAGTTATAAAAGCGTAGTCATTTGACATGTCTTTAAAAACAACTAATCTGTAGTTTGATGGATGCAAATCTTTTTTCATTTTTTATCTATGATTACGTATATTCAACAATTGAGGTGCAAAGATAATTATAGTATTTTTCAAATGCAACAATTTTCGCATCAAATATCAAAGATTTTAATCTTCTTTCCTACTCTAACGGCAAAAATAAATTTCTTAAAACATTTATCTCTTCTCTAATGTTTGATATTCAGTTTGCTATAGCAAATTAAGTATCGGATTATCACAACTAAATTTTTAATCGTTATGAGTAAATTAGATGAAAAAGTAGCTGCATATGTTGCAGAAGCAAAAAAATTAAATCTTGGACTGGACGAATCGCTTATCCATGCTGTGGCAAAAGGACTTGGTCCCTCCATCTACAAAGCGGATGCAGAAACAGTAGCTGCATCTGACAAAGAAGAATTAGCAAGACTTAAGAACAATTTTCTGATCAAAAAGCTAGGCTTGAAAGACAGTCCGGAATTAGATGCAGCCATTTCGGAAGTCATCGAAAAACTCGGAAAATCTAACAAAAACAAGTACAGAGTTCATGTCTATGCTCTTCTTGCTAAAAAATTCAAGAAAGAATCTCTTTACAAATAAGCTGCTTCAGTCCGTATTTATTCAAAACTAATCTCTCCAAAAAATTCCGGCAAATGGAAATTAGGAGTTGGAAAATCAATACGGTTCCAGGAAACAAAGTGTGGGGCTGGGAGACCATCTCCACATTTATAAAAATTAGCATGTACAGATTGTCCTTTTAACGATTCTGCTGAAACCATGGTACCCGCAGATGTAAACAAAGTAAATGGAATTTCCAGAATAGTGTTCCATAATTTTTGCCCTCCTATGCTGCTTACCTCTGTGTAGGTATTAATCTGCTGAATCTGTTCTGCTGTCAGTCTGCTTCGGCTATCTTTATCTGCTGTACCATACCCCACCAGTCCTGTCCCCAACGGATTCATTTCTATATTATAATAATGTACCTTTTGATCAAAGGAGATAAAAAACTCCACACAACTGTCTTCCCAAACAGCTTCGTTTGGACGAATATACTGGGCTTTGATATAATCTTCCCTGACCTTATAATGAATAAATATAGCTTCTGAAGTATAGACAATCTGAAAATGTACTTCGGGCTGATCAGGATATTCATCCTTCCATGTAGCTTCAGCAATCGCATGAACAGTGGCACCTTTAAATATTTCCAGCAGGCCTGAATAATTATTATTCTGCTTTTGCTCTGCATATTTTACTGTAAGATTTTTCATTGGATCATAAAATTAAAAAAGCATAACAGTAGTTGTTATGCTTAGGGTTCTAATTTACTATTTTTTTCAGGCATTAACAGCACTTGTTAATATTTCTTTTAACTTATCCTCATGTAGTTCCAGCTCTTTAACCAGTTTGAGTTGTGATTTAGTGCGCACAAGGTTATGATCTGTATAATGAATTTTATAATAATGATCACCTTCCAGATAATCGGTAAGGAAGCGAACAGCCTGCATGTAAGGTAATAAAAATACGCCCGGTAATAAGGAATTCTTTTCGTAATCCGTTAAAAAGACCTTTGCTTCACTCATGTAGCCGTTGGCATAGGCTTCAAAAAGCGGAATATTAAGGGTTACCCGACTCAGGTCTTCCTCATCTTCAGCTCCGGAATTGATAATTGTTCGGATGGCATCACCAAAGTCATATGCCACAAAGCCGGGCATTACGGTATCCAGATCAATAACACATTGTGCCTGATCATCCTGATCTAACAGTACGTTATTGAATTTTGTATCATTATGTGTAATGCGTAAGGGTAATTTATTGGCCTTTCCCCAGTCCAGAATGGTTTTCATTCTGTCTTCCAGTGAAAAGATATAATCCAATAAGTCCTGTACTTCACCTACTCTGGATACCTGATCCGAAGCAATGGCATTTCTAAGGTTGGAAAGTCTGAATTCTACATTATGGAAATTGGGAAGTATTTCCACCAACTTGTTGGCATCGAGTTCAGAAAGTTGCTTTTGAAAATGACCAAATGCTTTCCCGCCTTCATAAGCCTGCACTGTCGTTTCGACCACATCATAGCTCTTTGTATGATCCAACAGGATAAACATACGCCAGTAATCACCATCCTCATCCTTATAATAAGCCAGGCCATTTCGTGTAGCAATCAGCGTAAGTACTCTTTTATCAATTTCAGCCTTCTCTAATCCTTTACTTTTATAATCTTCTTTTAACCGTTCTATCACCAGACGGATATTCTCCATCAATCCGTCTACATCCTGAAAAATATGATGATTTATGCGCTGCAACAAATACTTCGTTGTAGATGTAGTCACTACTTTAAAGGTATCATTTATATGGCCGGAGCCAAATGGCGCTACATCTATTACTTCTCCGTCTATTGCGAATTGACTGGCTATATATAAGTTTCTATCTATGTTAACAGAATTCAAATCTGACATAATGTTTTTTAAAAAATGAGCAGTTTATTATTGATTAGTTTGGCTAATATCAATATAAATTATCTAAATAATAAAAAAATTTAAACTCAATCGTTTGCATAAAATTTAAGAAATTGAACAAACGATTGCACAAAAGTTTTTAGAAATCAATATATATATTTGTTGAGTGAAGTGGTTATAAACCTTTTTAAATACGCCCTTGACACATTATAAATTCGATTAAATTAAGATATCAAACTTTAATCGGTTAACAAACAGTTATGGATAGAAGAAATTTTATTAGAACTACAGCTGCTGCCTCAGCTGGTTTAGGGATCATGTCAAGCACAGATTTATTTGCTCAGGATGGTAAAGTAAGACTAGCTTTTATTGGTGTAGGTCTGAGAGGACGTAACCATGTAGCGATTGCTTTGAATAGAGATGATGTAGAGATAGTCGCTATTTGTGATACACAGGAAGAATCGTTGACACAATGCCGCAAGCAATTTGACAAAAAAGGTGTTAAACTCCCTAAAGAGTACACCGGAAGTGTTGATGCTTACAAAAAAATGCTGGATAACGAAAAGCTGGATGCTGTTATTATTGCAACTCCGTGGGAATTCCACAAAAATCAGGCTATTGATGCCATGAAAGCTGGCTTGTATGTAGGTTGTGAGGTAATAGCAGGTCTGACAGTAAAAGATCACTGGGATGTTGTAAAAGCATCTGAGCAGACAGGCAAGCCTTATATGACATTGGAAAATGTGGCGTATCGTCGTGATGTATTAGCAGTATTAAATATGCACCGTCAAGGTCTTTTCGGAGAGATTCTGCACTTAGAAGGTGGGTATCAGCACGATTTAAGAGAAGTATTATTCAATGATGGTAAAAGCTACTACGGCAAAGGAGTCGAGTTTGGTCCTAAGGCTATTTCAGAAGCACAGTGGAGAACCAAATATAATGTAGAACAGGACGGTGACCTGTACCCTACTCACGGATTAGGTCCGATCATGCATTTTGCTGATATCAACGCCGGAAACAGATTTACACATATTACTTCTTATTCCAGTAAAGCAAGAGGTCTGGCTGCTTATGTAGAGAAAATGTCTCCGGGTCATCCAAATGCTAAATTGAATTATAAAAATGGGGACATCACACAGACGATGTTACAGTGTGCAAATGGAGAAACAATGTTGTTGACACATGATACACACTTACCAAGACCTTATTCTATAGGATTCCGTGTACAGGGTACAAAAGGAATCTGGATGGATGTGGCTAATGGTATCCACATTGAAGGACAATCTAAGCCTCACGCATGGGATCCTGCAGCAGACTGGGTAAAAAAATACGACCATCCGATCTGGAAAAAATACGAAGAAGTAGCAAACGGATCAGGTCACGGAGGTATGGACTGGTTTGTATTTAACGGATTTATACAGGCTGTAAAACAAAAACGCCAGACTCCGATTGATGTATACGATTCAGTAACGATGAGTGCAGTATTCCCATTATCAACGGAATCTATCAAAGCAGGAAACAAGACACTGGAATTTCCGGATTTCACCAGTGGAAAATGGAAAACCAAAAAGAATACCTTTATGTTGGATGATAGCGGTTTCTAAACCGTTATCTCCTTATTCTAAACAAGAAAGGGTTCCTGAAGTTCAGGAACCCTTTCTTGTTTAGTCCTCTTTAGGCATTAAAAGAGGACATAAACACAATAAAGTTAAACAGCTGTAAACAAGTTAATTAAAATTTCAAAGATCAATATTTCGATCGATATTGCTATCTTTGTATGTTTAACAATTTTGATAAATTAGAAATGAGCAAAGTTAAAGTAGGAATTGTACAGATGTCCTGTGAAAAAGACAAACAGGCAAACCTGGACAAAGCTATTGTTAAAGTAAGAGAAGCTGCAGCTAAGGGCGCACAAATCGTTTGTTTACAAGAACTTTTCACATCCCTTTATTTCTGTGATGTAGAAGATTATGATAATTTTGATTTAGCTGAATCTATTCCGGGGCCATCTACAGATGCATTAGCTGCTGTGGCTAAAGAATTGGGTGTAGTTATCATTGCATCCCTTTTTGAAAAGCGTACACAAGGGCTTTACCACAATACAACAGCCATCCTGGATGCTGATGGAAGTTATTTAGGTAAATACCGCAAAATGCATATCCCTGATGATCCGGCATTTTACGAAAAATTCTACTTTACTCCCGGAGATCTCGGATATAAAGTTTTTTCAACCAAATTCGGAAAAATCGGTATTCTTATCTGTTGGGATCAATGGTATCCTGAGGCATCCCGTATAACCGCATTAATGGGTGCAGAGATCTTATTCTACCCTACAGCTATCGGATGGGCGACAGATCAGGATGAAGAAACAAATACGGATCAATACAATGCCTGGCAAACTATCCAACGCTCACATGCGGTAGCGAATGGGGTGCCTGTTGTTAGTGTCAACCGGGTCGGTTTTGAGCAGGATGGTGCTATGAAATTCTGGGGAGGCAGTTTTGCTGCCAACGCACAGGGTAAATTGCTTTATCTGGCATCTCATGATCAGGAAGAAGTAGAAGTTGTCGAACTGGATCTCAATCAGTCGGACTACTTCCGTAAACACTGGCCTTTCCTGCGTGACAGACGAATTGACTCTTATCAACCGATTACAAAGCGCTTCATTGACGAAGACTAACATTATATTTTACAGACTTCTGTTCTGAATCAGAAGTCTGTAAAATCTGTATTTATTAAATCACACAGAACAATGAGGTTCAACAAATCCATATTTCTGCTTCTATTTCTGCTTACAATGGCTCATTCCGGATTTAGTCAGGAACCGGGGCTTAAGATTGAAAAGCTGACGAAAGACTTCTATATATATACCACATATGTAGCGTACAGTGGCGTAAAAACATCTGCTAACGCTCTGTATATGCTTTCTAAAGATGGTGTAATACTCTTTGATACCCCCTGGGATCCGGATCAGTATCAACCGTTACTGGATTCCATACGTAACAGGCATCATCAGGAAGTTATTGCAGTGTATGCAACACATTCACACGAGGATAGAGCAGGAGGATTTGGTTTTTTTAATAAAAATGGAATACCGACGTATGCTACTGCAGCTACAAATGCAATTCTGAAGGCCGATCACAAGCCCGAAGCGACACATCTTATTGAGCCGGACAAGACTATCCATATCGGAGGAAAGCAATTCGTAATCAAGTATTTTGGAGAAGGACATACCGCAGATAATGTGGTTGTATGGTTTCCGAAAGAAAAAATATTAGACGGCGGATGTCTGATAAAAAGCAGTGAAGCCAAAAACTTAGGATATGTCGGAGAAGCAAATGTCAAAGAATGGCCGAAAACCATCCGTAAAATTCAACAGACCTTTAAAAAGATCAATTGGGTCATACCCGGACATGATGGATGGAAACAACAGGGCCATCTCGAAAATACGCTTAAATTATTAACACAATAGAACACAGTGAATTCATCTATAGATTTATCATCAACACCCAAAGCATTGGGTTTTTCATTTCCTGCAGAATGGGCTCCGCAAGAAGCTATGTGGCTCAGCTGGCCGCATAAGGAAGAATCCTGGCCTGGCAAATTAGAGACTGTATATGCTCCCTATGCACAATTTATCAAAGCTGTTGCCGAAGCTCAAAAAGTACGGATTAACGTAGCTGATGAAGAAATGAAACAGTTTGCATGGAATCATCTGAACGATGCAGAAGCAAATCTGGCCAATATTGAATTTTATTTTAATCCAACAAACGACGCCTGGTGCCGTGATCACGGACCTGCATTCGTATTGAATCAGGACTCCGGAGAAAAAGCTGTAGTAGATTGGGGATATAATGCCTGGGGAGGTAAATACCCTCCTTTTGATCTGGATGATGTCGTTCCGACAAAGATTGCTCAGCACTTCGGACACCGTCTCTTTACCCCTCCTATTGTAATGGAAGGTGGTTCGGTAGAATTTAATGGTGCCGGTACAGTACTGACTACGACGGCCTGTCTGTTAAATGAGAATCGCAACCCGCACCTCAACAAAGAACAGATCGAGCAATATCTGCTTGAATTTTATGGACAGGATCAGGTATTATGGCTTGGGGACGGTATCGTAGGTGATGATACAGACGGGCATATTGACGATATTACACGTTTCATAAATGAAAACACTGTAGTGACAGTAGTGGAATCAAATCCATTAGACGAAAACTACCTGCTGTTACAGGAAAATCTGGAGACTTTACGCTCATTCAGATTGAAAAACGGTGAACCGCTTAATATTATTACCTTACCTATGCCCTCTCCTGTCATCCATGAAGACACCAGGCTTCCGGCTTCATATGCTAATTTTTACATTGCCAATGAAGTTGTCGTAGTCCCTGTTTTCAATGATGTCAATGATGAGAAAGCATTGGCTATTTTGCAGGAATGTTTTCCTACCCGCAAAGTCATCGGTATCAATTCAGTAGACATTATCTGGGGATTAGGTAGTTTCCATTGTCTGAGCCAGCAAGAACCTCTGTTATAGATTTACGTTTTTACTAACCTCCGCTTAAATAATATGAGAAAAACAGGATTCAGAGCTTTGTTGACCATTGGGATAGCATTATTATGCACCCATATAAATGCTCAGGAAAGGGATGACAGAGCTACTATTCTAAATTTTAAAGGAATACAGTTCACGAGTAAAGATTCGCTTTTTTACACCAATTTCAGGTTTCGGATGCAGAATCGTGTCAAGTATACGAATACACTTGATGGTGAAAAAAATGATGAGTGGGAAGCACGTGTCAGACGGCTGCGCATGCGTGTAGACGGCTATATCTACACACCTAAGATCAGTTACTCTGTTCAATTGGCGTTCACGCGCGGAGATCAGGATTTTGATGACTCCGGAATTCCGAATATTGTTCGCGATGCGGTTATTTTCTATAATTTCAGTGACGATTTTTACATCGGATTCGGTCAGAATAAACTTCCGGGTAACCGTCAGCGTGTCAATTCTTCCGGGCAGCTACAGTTTGCAGAACGTTCCATTGTAAATGCAAACTTTTCAATAGACCGGGATTTTGGTATATCTGCTAACCTTTCCAAGAAAATCGGCGATATGCCTTTCAACCTGAAAGCGGAAATCTCTACCGGAGAAGGAAGGGCTGTAAATACCACAGACAATGGCTTAGCCTATACAGGACGTGTAGAATTACTTCCATTTGGTCAGTTTACAAATTCAGGTGATTATTCCGAAGGAGATCTGGAAAGAGAAGAGACTCCTAAATTGTCTATCGGTGGTGGTTATAGTTTTAACAACAAGACTACCCGTCTGAGCGGACAGACCGGCGCATTTGTAAAGGATGCAAAGGATCTGAGTACGTTATTTGCAGATGCAATATTTAAATACAACGGATTTGCCTATCAGGTGGAATATATGAAACGAAATGTGGATAATCCTTTTAATCAGGACCTGGAAGGAAAAGAAGTATATGTTTACAAAGGATATGGTATAAATCAGCAGATCAGCTATTTATTCAGCAAAGGTTATGAACTGGCAGGAAGATATACTTTTGTAGATCCGCATAAAGATATTCGTCCCAAAGAGGAACGTACAGAAATTCTGGAAGCCGGACTTACGAAGTATATGAAGGCACACCGTCTGAAATTTCAATTGAATGGTAACTATCTGGTCAAAGATGGTTATTATAACAATAAGATGGATGATAATAAATGGGGATTTACTTTTCAGGTCGAATTAGGAATCTAATTCGACAATATATAGCATTAATTCGTAAAGGCTGCTTCTGGCAGCCTTTACTATTTTACAGTAAAATATAAAAAAACATATGCAAACCTCTTCAGTTTTGCATCATAAGAGTATTAATACTTATCTTTAAAATCAAATCAGGAAAACGAGTTTTACATGAGATACTACCTTATTGCAGGAGAAACTTCAGGAGATTTACATGGTGCAAATTTAATAGAAGCACTGAAAAAAGAGGATAGCCAGGCTGAATTCCGGATAGTCGGCGGAAATCAGATGCAGGCTTCGGCCGGCCAATCGGCTCTGATCCACACTTCCGAAATGGCATTCATGGGATTTGTAGAGGTTATCAAAAATCTGAGCACGATTTCCAGAAACCTGAAAACGGTCAAAAAAGATCTTTTAGCCTATCGTCCGGATACCGTTATTCTGATTGACTTCCCGGGCTTTAATCTCAAAATAGCGGAATTTGCAAAAAAGCATGGCATCAAAGTATGCTATTACATTTCACCCAAGATATGGGCCTGGAATCAGAAAAGAGTGTATAAGATCCGTCGTGTAGTAGATCATATGTTTTGCATCCTTCCTTTCGAAGTTGACTTTTATAAAAAATTCAACATGAAAGTGGATTACGTAGGTAATCCTCTGCTGGATGCAATAGATAAATACAACTTCAATCCGGATTTCAAAACAGACAATGAGCTTAACGAACGGAATATCATCGCTTTACTTCCCGGAAGCCGTAAGATGGAGATAGAACGTATATTGCCTGAAATGGTGAGATTGTACTTTCTTTTCCCCGCACATCAGTTTGTCATAGCGGGTGCACCAAATTTTGACAAAGCTTATTACGAACAATATACTCAGGATCTTCCTATAAAAGTTGTTTTTGATCAGACTTACGATCTTCTGCGCAATGCAGAAGCTGCTGTCGTGACAAGCGGAACAGCAACACTGGAAACAGGTATCCTCAAAGTACCTCAGGTTGTTGTATACAAAGCCAATGCTTTAAGTGTGAAAATTGCCCGATTGGTAATAAAAGTAAAATTCATCTCTCTGGTAAATCTTATCAATGATTATCTGTCCGTAATAGAACTTATTCAGGAAGACTGTACAGATTTTGAAATTGCCAATGAACTGGCTTTACTTATCAATGATAAAGAGCACAGGGCCAGTGTAATGGAGAATTATGAGGTATTAGCTTCTAAATTAGGTAGTCCCGGTGCTTCTGAAAAAACAGCAAAACTGATTGTTAAGTATCTAAGTGAATGATACTTTTAAACTTTTTCATATATAGATTGTCTTACTTGTAGTTTTTAAGATTTTAATCACTGATCAATATGAAAAAATATATTATTGCACTATTTGCTTCCGTAGCAGTTATGTTTGCTGCTCAGGCGCAATCGCAACCGTCAACGGAGCACATCTCGAAACTTGAGATCGGTAAAAAGGCCAAGAAGACTTTTAACAACCGCGATTCCAGTATGGTTATCCATATTGATACATTAATTATGGGAGACCGTGCCTCACTCATGTTTTATGGCAAAAAAGATGTGACTTTGGTTGTCAAATATGCTGAAATCGGCAATCAGGCCTCTATATCGGGTACTGATGGAAAAAATAACGGTACCAACTTTGATATACAGGCAAATATCCAAAAATTAGGTTCTTTATACCTTATTGCAAAAGGTGATGATGCCTTTAACGGAACCAAAACTTTTCCTAACGGAAATGGAGGGAATGTAAAGATCAAATTGGATAAAGGCAGTATAAAGCCTCAACAGACGGATAAAAAAGCGAAGGCGTATCTATTTGTGGATGTAGAACCGGGAGGACGGTCGGTCAATCCTAATTCGGATCTGAGGAATATATACAGTAGAATAAAAATGGCTCCAAGCGGACTCAGAGGACTTCCTCAGGGACAGATTTATTCTGGCAGTCCGGGAACTACCGGAAAAATAGAAATTATCAGCATAGAACAATAAACAGGCGGAAAATTCCGCCTGTTTATTGTTTATTATCCTACCCGTATTTCCTGAGGAGGTGTGATATTTTCCAGATCTTTGGGAAGGATGACAGTTAGAATGCCGTCTTCATAACTTGCGGATATTCTGGAGGTAGAGACCGGATTATTTAACTGAAAGGAGCGCTCGAAAGCAGTGGCAGAGAATTCCTGATACATATAAGCGGCAGGAGTCTCTTCTTCTGAAGGATTATAGCTTACAGTAAGCACATTATCCTTTACCGCTACTTTGAATCTATCTTTTTGATAACCTGCCGCATAGAGTTGAAGTGTAAAGAATTCTTCGTTTTCCGAGATATTGACCGGAATACTATTTTTTCTATCTGAACATGCTCCGGAAAAAGGATGTTCTCCATTCATGAATTCATCTCTAAATCTGCCGAATTTTTGCTCAAATTTATTCTTGAAATGTCCGTACTTTGCGGAACGATCTGATGTATTATTAGTTTTATAGAACATTGTATTATTTATTTAAAGTTAACGAATTGGGATAATAGCATAGTCTGCGCTGTCAGCTGCCGAATACTGCGGACGGATTGCAGAAGAACTCATTTCGTAATATGCCGGTGCAATACCTTTTCTTCTTTCATTGCCGATCATAGCTGCCTGACGTTTTTTAAAGCGTGAAGCTATAAACATTCCTGCACCTGCCAGCAGTGTGCCCACCAGTAATAATTTAAAGATCAATCCTACAACCAGCGCAAGCAAGCCTGCTAAAACTGTCAATCCAATCAATCTTGGTAATATAAACCGAATTTTATTTTTCATGATTTTTTATTTTTAATTATTTATTTCAAAGGCCTTTTGATAGAAGACGGACAACAGAGAATTATACTTTAACTTTTTTTATATTATTTATTACAGGCAAAAAAAATCCCAAACAGGTGTTGTTTGGGATTCATCGTTATTGTATAGGATTTTTAAGGCTAGCAATCATGCCATCTTCTGGAAAAGCGTTGCTTCCATTCTTCCTTAAACTTTTCCTTATCCTCGGGTGAGAGTTGCTCCAATTTGGATCGCAAGTGGGAACGGTCACAAGCCTTTCCTTTTCCTTTAAATCTGAATCCTCCAAAAAGAATCTTGGATAAGACCAGAATTCCGAAGGCCTGCCAGTAACTGATTGCTTTTACCCCTATTATTTCAGGTAAAAGGGCATTCCAAAGTGACTGAACCACCCAGACCAGCAGAAAAACCATCCCGATAATAAAAGGAATCATAAAAAGAATCTTTCCTTTCTTTTCGTTTCTAAATCTGTTATTCATATCTTCTTAATATTTAAGTTCTTCGTAAAGCATATTTAAGCGCAGACGAAGGTGTTTTACCGCGTAACCTTTGCGGCTAATGATCGTTTTTATATTTTCACCCTGCAGATCAGCTATTTGCTGCAAGGTCATATCTTCTATTTCATTCAGCACAAATACGTCTCTTTGCTTTTCGGGCAGTTCATCCAGAGCCTTCATCAGCTCCTCCCAGAATACTTCTTTAAACAGCTTCAGTTCCGCATTATTCGAATCATCCGCTAACAATATCTCTTTGATCTTCAGCTCTCCTTCATCATCCATATAAGTGTGATCTTCTATAGCATCCGTCTTTTTCTTGCGGTACAGATCCGTGATCTTATTACGGGTAATAGAATATAACCATGCACTCACATTTTCCAGCTGGTCGATATTAGACAGACGGCTGGTCTGATACCAGACCTCCTGCAGAATATCTTCGGCATCTTCCACTTTCTTCACTTTTCCCTTAATAAAACGAAGCAATTGGGCGCCATAGTTACGAACGACCTCCGGAAGTGAAGAAGATTGTTTATCAGACATTTGTAAGGTATGAGTGTAGTCCATAGACCAAAAGACGATCGACACACCCTTTTACTTTAATATACATAGAAATAAATGTAAAAATATTTTTGGGTTATCGGACTTTCTTTCTCTGATTTATTACATACTTCTTATTCGGAATATGGCTTTAAAGCACAAATACGGCGCTCAACTGTTAAAAAATCTTAAAATAACGGACAAACTGTAATATCGTCCTGAAACCTGACGTTATATTTGTACTTTTCATAAGTTTAGGTTAATAATTGGTTAGTAACGAAACGCTTCAGGTTCCC
Organism: Sphingobacterium spiritivorum ATCC 33861; assembly: GCF_000143765.1. Classification (GTDB taxonomy): domain Bacteria; phylum Bacteroidota; class Bacteroidia; order Sphingobacteriales; family Sphingobacteriaceae; genus Sphingobacterium; species Sphingobacterium spiritivorum. The sequence continues at coordinate 1,974,760 of NZ_GL379770.1, forward strand.
CGCCTGAAGCGTTTTTATTATTTACAGTTCACACGTTATTTATAGTTCACACGATCGTTATATACTATCTGCATCCTTTGTTTTGGAGTTCATATGCGAGTACGAGACGAGTCATCCGGTTGTACCTCGCTATACCTTCAGCCTGATTGTTGTGTTGCAGATACTGATTGTAAAACAAGGCTGTGAGATCGTTGATCCAGCCCATATATGTCTTCCAGAAAGCTCGCTCTTCCTCCAGATCGCTTTCGATTTTTGCAGATAATCTGTTACGGTATTGCTCAAATAAATTCCTGTCAATGCCACGAAGCTCACTCAACATATATGTCACACATTGTAAATAGGCTGAATATCTGTAAAATTCATTTGGGTGATGCTGCAGGCGTACAAAAGCAATAAAATTAGCTTCATCTTCGAAGCCTATTCCCTGCTGATGAGCCAGTTCGTGTACATAAGTAAACGGCTTGGCAACCTCGGGCATGGCTGTGTTGACATGTGCTTCATGTGTAAATGGATTAAAGTATCCCGATACCCCTACATACGATACCAACCGACTGTTTAACGGAGATTTCGCACGTACATTGGATACAGACAAGAATGACCTGAAGGTTGTATCATTTTCTACTGTTGCCACCATATCCTGTTCAATTTGCCGTCCTTTTCCTTTCCATACCTTCGGATTGATCCGTCCCCGAATAGTATTGGTTGTATCGATAAAGCGATCCAGTACTTCCAGGTAATCCGCCAGTTTCAGACTATCGACCCGTATATCTGCATTGAGTGCTACAGACTGCCTGTAGTAATTCATTCCCCAGCTGATATAAAAAAAGAGATATAAAAGCAACCCCAGATTAATGAGCTTTGAAAAACGTAACAATGCGGGATAAAACATCTTTTTGAATACTAAACAGACGGTCTGTCCGGTCAGGAATATCAGGAATCCGATCGCAGTACAATAAAAAACATCTCCGATACTAAAAGGTAAATATCCGAAAAAAGTGCCCGGAATATAGGAGAAGACAGGATACCAGCCTCTAGAAAAGATCATTTCCACGGCATGTGTATTGCTCTGCCATAGTGTGAACACTATCAGCAGAACAATCAGTATCAACGATACAATCCCGGATCTTTTCAGCTGGTTTTTCATGATTAGCTTTCGTTTTCGAAATAGACTTTATAATAGTTCATTCCTTTCTCTTCGTCAAAACCTTTTTCCAGATATTCTCTCTTTCCATGAACGTAAATATGAAAATTCTTATCGAGCTTCAATACACTTTTGTAGGAAGCCTCCATTTTCTTAACAGCCTTGTCTGCAATATCAAAATTACTCTGAAAAGGAGTTTCAAATTCATCTTCAAACTCACCCCTATATTCTTTAAACAGTGATATTGCCTGAGGATTTCCTAATACCTGCTCTTCAAATTCTTCCTGTACAAACTCTTCTTTTTCCTTAAAATAATTCATCGAACGGTTTAGCAGATCAATTTTATCTGCCTTCTCCATTTCAAAGACGTCTTCCAGTTTTTCGTTGACAAAGTTTTTATACACTTTCAGGTAGTTACCTGTCTGATTAAAGTTATCGTTACGGATACGAAGTTTCAGAAATTCATCTTTCCAATAAACCGCTTCCTGCTGTTTGTTTGTCTGATCCACGACCAGTACCTTGTAACCTTCGTCTTCCTCCACATCGATAATCAGTACGCCTTTGTCCAGCTTGTTGATATTGATGGCTTCTGCTTCATAATCCAGCTTAAAAGCTCCCTGTTCGGGATATACTTTAAGGTATGTTTCTTTATTTTCGGATTTGAAGATACCTATTGCCTGATGATCTTCTCCCTCCATCTGTACGTTCTTCAGGTGAACGACATAAACTTCGCCAGCTTTGATCTTCGGATGGCCTGATACCTCATACAAATGCTTGCTGACTTGCTGAGAAAGTTCGTGAAAAGGTAGTTTATCCTCAAAAAACTGTTTTGTGAAATGATATACTTCATTAAGATCGAGTTCTTCATTAGGATGAAAAAAACGATGTACTTCATTCAACTTGGCAAACGGAGATAAAAAATACTGCATCAGCAGCTGGGGCATTACTTCATCTTCACCCAGGTTAACAGGTTCATCAGAAAGGATATAAAACTCATCCTGCGCTTTATTTCCTACGCGATGAATGGATAATTTTTCGAAAGTGGCATCTTGATGAAAAAACATATATTGCGATTCTATTTTTTAAAAATTGTACAACTCTATTGCTGTCCGGTATGTCTGTATATGTGCATTGACTATATCCCGGATATGTTCGGAATATCCTCCTCCCATACTGACCTGAACCGGTATATCAAGTTGTCTGCATAAGGAAAGGACGATATAATCCCGTTCTTTACACGCTTCAGGTGAAAGCTTCAGTTTACCCAGCTTATCTGTTGCCAAAACATCGACTCCTGCCTGATAAAATACAAAATCAGGTGCGACTTTCTCAAACAGATCCGGTAATACTGTTGTCAACTGAGACAAATAATTCTTATCTGTAATCCCGTCTTCCAGACTAATATCAAGATGAGATTGTTCTTTTATAAATGGAAAATTCTTTGCCCCGTGCATAGAAAAGGTAAATACCGCTTTACTACCTTTAAATATATTGGCTGTTCCGTTTCCCTGATGTACATCAAGGTCAATGATTAATATTTTATGTGCCTTTTGCTCCGCTAGTAAATATGCCGCGGCTATAGCCTGATCATTCAGCAAACAAAAACCTTCTCCATATGCATATCCTGCATGATGTGTTCCTCCGGCTACATTAAAGGCAATCCCATATTGTATGGCAAAAAGTGCCGTTCTGATCGTGCCATCCACAATAAGACGTTCACGCCGGATCAGACTATCTGTCAATGGAAATCCGATTCTCCTGATCATACGCGCATCAAGTGTAAGTTCGAACAGATCCCGTACATAAGATTCGTCATGCGCCAGACAGGCAATTTCTTCTGAAACTAATTCAGGTTCAAAAAAACTGTCCTTCGATACGAGTCCTTCATGTATCAACTGCATGGGAATCAACTCGTACTTCAACATGGGAAACCTGTGGCCTTCCCTCAGCGGATGAATATAGGCGTTATGAAAAGCTATTTTGAGCAAAACAAAGTTTTCTATTTGATGACGAAGATACAAAAATGTTGTGGCACGACTGCCCCGAAATCCTATCGAAATATTGGATTTACTAATAAAATTTAACATATTTACAGACTGACCTGCGTCAGTTTTTAACTTAACTTCATGGAAAATAAATCTTTACCTCAATTATCTGCAGAAGAATTAAGAGTCTTAGGTTCTTTACTGGAAAAATCCAAAACCACACCTGAATATTACCCAATGACACTCAATGGTTTACAGACTGCATGTAACCAAAAAACTTCCCGAAAACCGGTGGTTAATTATGATGAACCTACTCTTATCGCTGCATTAGATGCGTTGAAAAAGAGAGGCTTGGTGTCCACAGTTGTAGGTGGTGGCAGCAGAGTGACAAAATATAAACACAATCTGGCGATTCAGTTTCCTTTGATTCCTTCCGATCTGGCTGTACTGTGCCTATTGATTTTGAGAGGGCCGCTCACTGCCGGCGAAATCAATAGTAATTCAGGCCGCTTGCATGAATTTGAGGGGCTGGAGGATGTACAGGAACATCTGAATAAGCTCAGTGAAGGTGAAATAGAATATGTAAAGCAATTACCTAAACGGCCGGGACAGAAAGAAGTACGTTATGTGCATCTTTTAGGTGAAGTAAATGAGGAAGATTATGATGAGCCAGTAAGCAATGGAGTACAGCAGAGTCAGGTAAAGGAACTCGAGAACAGGGTTCTTGTATTAGAAGAACAATTGCAGCAACTTCGGGCTGAATTTGACAGTTTGATGCAGGAACTGCGTTAATTCGGATGGGTATGAAAAAGCTTCTCTTTTTATTGTTCATGTCCCCAGCTCTTTTATTTGCTCAAAACAAGCAATACCATATTATTCCTTTAATTCAGGATGTAAAAAGCAGTTTTAGGGGATTAGCTGTAGTTTCAGATCAGATTCTTTGGATAAGTGGCAGCAACGGAACTGTAGGAAAATCTTTGGATGGTGGAAAATCGTGGGATTGGGTTAATCCGGCCGGATTCGAATCATACGATTTCAGGGATATTCAGGCTTTTAATGCAAAAGAGGCTGTTATTGTTAATGCGGGCTCTCCTGCAGTTATATTACGCACCAGTGATGGGGGTAAAAACTGGATAAGTACATATGAAAATAATCATCCGGATATTTTTTTGGATGGAATGGATTTTTGGGATCGAAAAAGAGGAATTGCTTTTGGAGACCCTATAGACGGCCGACTCCAATTGTTGTATTCTTCTGATAAAGGGAAGAACTGGAATGACATATCTGCTAATCTTAAGCAGGTTATGAAAACGGGAGAAGCCAGTTTTGCTGCCAGTGGAAGTACTATCTGTACCCAACCGCATGGCAATGTATGGATCGCCACAGGTGGTTCAGTATCCCATATTTATTTTTCCGGAGACTACGGACAGCATTGGGAACAATATGCCTGTCCAATTACCCAGGGCAAAAGTACAACCGGCGTATTCTCTATAGCTTTTATTGATCACATGACAGGTGTGGTAGTAGGTGGAGATTATGCGCAGGATAAAGAAAATGCTAATAACATCCTGCTGACTACCGATGGTGGAAAAAACTGGACAGCACCAGCAAAACCTGTTTCAGGGTTCAGATCTTCTGTTGTATATGTAAATAGACAGACATTATTCGCAACAGGCACTTCCGGAACAGATGTATCTGAAGATGGAGGAAATACATGGACAAAAATCGCTGATTCAAGTTTTAATGTGATCGGAAAATCTCAATCCGGCAATAAGATATTCCTTACAGGCAGTAAAGGAAATGTTGCCGTGCTTCAAGTACAGTCCTCTCCCAAATAGAATTTGAGGACATAGAATAACCTGCAAATCGCAGCATCTCACATCTATAGCGGAAGCATTAGCAAAGCGGTGCTTGTGCTTTAGCAGATATACAACCATTCTATACAGTTGTTGGGGACAGCAACTGACGCTGGAAAATGACTACGTATTATCAAAAAGACTAATCCCCCTAAAGAGATTCAAAATTTAGAAATAAAAAAGTCCGTCTTCCTTACGAAAGACGGACTTGTATGTGTCACTGAAAAATAACAGTTACAATTTTTTCACTCTTATATTACGGAAAAATACTTCAGATCCGTGTCCTAAGAAAGCAATATGTCCGGATTTACGTTGTAATCCGGGGTGGCTTTTACCGTCCAATGTACCATTTTTGGATGCTTCAGCAATATCACCTTCCAGAATAACCGTTCCGTTGACCGTAACTTTGATTTTATTTCCTTGTAAGCGGATTTCCTCAGTATTCCACTCGCCTACCGGTTTCAAAGCTCCTCTTTTAGCCGTGATGACACCATATACCGAGCCGTGATACTGATAAGGTTTCAGATTTTTGTAGACATCCGCATCATTATCCAGAATCTGGATTTCCATACCTGCATAAGCAGCATCTCCTTCTAACGGTGCACGTAAACCTACTCCATTATTCGCTCCCGGAGTCAATTTAAATTCAAAACGATATACAACATCGCTGTATTCATCTTTGGTATACAGGTTGCCCCCAAATTTAGCATTTGGATAGACGACCAGATAACTTTCCTCATTGATACCATAACCATCGGAAGGAATCCATTTGTCTAAATTTGTACCATCGAACAACATATCAAATCCTTCACTCTTCTCTTGAGCACTAAGTTCTGAAACCTGTTTTCTTGGCAATTCTTTAATAAAGATATCACGATAATATACTTTAGTACCATGTGCCTGCAATTCAATCTGTTCTGTAGGGAATATAGATTGATTGCGATCCCAATAATTTTCCAAAGGTACATTATCTGTTACCAGCACTCCATTCAGATACACGGTCACTTTATCATCTACCATTTTTATTTTAAAAGTATTCCATTCTCCCAGTGGATTATCTGCTACGACTAATGGATCTTTTGCATTTTTTTGGTTGTTATACAGACCACCGGAACCGACCTGAGCACCCACATTGGTACGGGATATATCCCAGATCTGCACCTGCGGAGTACCTCTCAGATAAACCCCTGCATCTCCTTCTTTTCCATCTTTATCCAACTTCCAGTCAACCAGCATCTCCATATCTCCATATTGTTTGATCGTAGCGATGTTATCTCCTTTTCCGTTGAAGATCAGTTCTCCTTTGCTAGCCTGCCAACCTGCACGCATTTTTTCGTCTGCTTTCTTTTGTTCTGCAGCTAATGTTTTAGCGTCCATTTTGCTGCGTTTGATCGGATCAGCTACCAATCCTTTCCATCCGCTCAGATCATTTCCGTTAAATACAGATACAAATCCTTCTTTATTCGGCATTTCAGCCAGCTGACGAAGTACAGCTTCTTTCAGGTATGAACTTTCACTTCCGGATAGATTACCGATAACTTTATTCAAAATATTGCGAACATCTTCACCTACATATTCTTTATGATCAAATGCGATATTCATTGCAGTATTGGAAGCCGCTCCAGCTAAAGCCGGATTGTCCATCTGCTTGCTTGCAAAGATCATAGCCTGATAAGTGCCTGCTCCCTGCAATGAGCTTAACACCTGATTCCGTTGTGCATCTGTACGTGCAATAGCAAAGGCATCTTTCAGATGCAGTGTTTTCTGATCCGGAGTCAGAGAAGAACTGTTCACCAGACGAATCAGTCCTTTGAAGATCGTATCAAAATTTCCTTCTCCTTTTTCTGTCCTGGAGAGCGCAACAAGAGCAGGAAGTGCTTCTGCTGATTTCCATGATGCTAATGCGGAGATTGCCTGTGTTTTTACTTCAGGAATACCGGCATCTGTGAAATTCTTAACCGCATTTAAAGACTCCGTACCTCCAAGACCTGCAAATACCGGGAAATACATACCTGCGGAAGGTGCTGCGGATACAGTCACATTAGATGCTAATTTTGTTGTAATTGCATCTTTGTCCTTGCTGGACTGAATGGCATTGATTGTTGCTTTTTGTAAATAAGCGACTTCATTTTTATTTGCAGTCGAGAATAATGCATATAATTCATTCAGATCATCTTCTGATGCAACTGTTGGTAATGCCTGATAGGCCGCCATGCGAACCTTCTCATCCGTGCTCTTTGCTAACGGAAGGACTGCTTTTGATGATTTAGCATTCGGTCTTTTTGCCAGAATACCTAATAATGCTATCTGTGTCTTGGCATCCGCTGTTGCTAATGATTCGTTTACAATATCAATAGCTTTTGCTTCTTTAGAAGCAAGAATCAGTTTTTGAATAGCGCTTGTCAATGCTTCATCTGTATCTTTAAGCTGACTGATCAGAAGTGGCGTTACATTATTGCGGGACAGTGCATCAAGTGCTTCTAATCCGGAAATACGGGCATCACCTGTAGTGTTGTTAAGAACAATCTTCTGTAGTGTGGATACATCCGAAGCAGATCCTTTTTGTGCCAGGAAATCCAGAATACTTTCCTGCACGGCAGGTGTAGCACTTTTTAGCGCTGCAATTAGTTTTTTCGTATCTCCGCTATTTCCATATTCGCCCAACAGCTGCAGAGCCACATTACGATATGCTGCATCTTCGCTTGTTGAGGCAGTCAATAAAGCTTTTTTCTGTTTGGAAGCATTGATATTTGTAAGAATGCTTAAGGCTGCAATCTTAGTTTCAGGAGCATTATTTACCCCTGCTCCTGCAAATAATGCTGCTGCAAACTTTTCTGCCTGTGCGGATTTTTTGTTCTTCAAGAGTGTCTCTGCGTAATCGACCGCCAGTCCAGTTATATCATTTGGCTCATACTGATATTTTACGATAGCCAGTTGCGTCGTAAAAACTGCTGCTGATTTCTCTCCGCCGATCTTACTCAATGCTGTGAAAGCCGCTTTCTGAAATTTCGGAGCTGAAGTTGACTGAATAAGTTCAATAATTTTTGTCTCTGCATCGGTTGATCTGAGATCTCCAAGAGCTGTGACAATAGCAATCTTCTTAGTTTCAGAATCTGCATCTGTCAACGAAGCTAATAAAGCTTTACGCGCATCCTCTGTATTGATAGCAACAAGTGCACGGGAAGCCTTCCCTACCAGATAATCATCTTTCAGGTACGGTGTCAACGGAGCCACAGCTTCGTTCTTACCGGATTGTTGCAATAACTTGATTACATATCCTTTATTGTCTTTGTCTGTTAATTTATCCAGAGCTGCAATCAATCCTTTTGCAAATGTTTCGCGTCTGGCCTCCATACCGGATTGCATCACATAAAAAGAGTATGAATTACTTGCAAATTCAATTGTGGCATTGTTTCCGCCCTGAGGCTGCAGCTTCGCTAATAATTCAGCTATATCTTCAGATGAGAAATTTTCCAGCTCTTTCATAGCAGCCAGAAATTTTGCCTTCTCCTCTGCCGGCTGCTGCGCCAGTACATCAGCTATTTTGGTAGCAGTTGTCCTGTTGGAAGGTAATTGAGCATGTGCAGCTACTTGTAAAATCAAGAGTGCAGATAATATATTAAATGTTTTTTTCATTGGTTTGTGCTGTTGAAATGTAAATTAAATAGTCCACGGACCTCTCATCGGTTGATGAATCAAACGATTAGCGCCTTCATCATTAATAAACACTTGTTTGTCAGAATCGAATTTCAACGAACGGTTGAGTCTCAATGCAATCAGTCCCAGATTGACTAATGTACATGAACGATATCCATTCTCCTCATTCAGCGCAAATTTCTGTCTTGTTCTCACAGACTCCAGGAAGTTTGTAATCTGCGGTGCAGGTTCCGGATATTGTGACAGTTTTCTTTCCAGGTCCGGAATATCCGACACAAATCCTTTATACAGTTTACCTTTAGGTCCTTCTATATACGCCAATCCCTCGTCCTTACCTTCTCCGTCTAATATAATCTGGCAACCATCAGCATACGTATATGTAATGCGTCTCCATGTACCTACGGCATCATTATGTTGTTGCGGGGCATCAACCTCGATCGATACCGGACTTTCTTCATCTTTACCCAGGAAATACTGTACAGGATCCAGATAATGTTGTCCCATATCACCAAGACCTCCTCCATCATAATCCCAATATCCACGGAAAGTAAGATGAGTACGATGTGTACTGTATGGTTTGTACGGTGCAGGTCCTAACCACATATCGTAATCCAGTTCTGCAGGAACCTGTTCGACCGGTAAATTCTGCTTACCAATCCAGAAAAATTTCCAGTCAAAACCGGTGTGCTTGCTGATGGTCACTTTAAGCGGCCATCCCAGCATTCCGGTATCTACCAGTTTTTTGATCTTTCTTACCGGAACCTGCATACCGTAAAAATTATCTTCAAATCTAAACCAGGTATTCAGACGGAATATATTACCATGCTGTTTTACAGCCTCTTTAACTTTCTGACCTTCACCAATAGTTCTGGTCATCGGTTTTTCACACCAGATATCTTTTCCGGCACGTGCGGCTTCTACAGCCATCAATCCATGCCAGTGGGGAGGTGTGGCAATATGTACGATATCCACCTCCGGAGATTTGATCAGTTCTCTGAAATCGTGGTATTCACGTACACCACCGCCTAATGTTTTCTGAGCGATAGCCAGATGACGGGTATCAACATCACAGATAGCGACGGTCTTAGTACCGGCATAAGCAAAATGTCCGCGCCCCATTGATCCTACTCCTATGACACCTTTGGTCAGGTGGTCACTTGGTGCAAGATAACCTTGTCCTCCTAAAACAAAACGTGGCACAATTGTAAAAGCAGCAGCTCCTATAATTGACTTTTTGAGAAACTCACGTCTTGAATTTTCTTGTTTTTTCATATTGTTGAATGTAAGTTTTAGGTATTGATTATACTATCATAAAAATGGAGTTGTTATCAGGCAACTCCAATTTCTAAAGATATTAAAATAATCTTACATACATTTTAGCATTGTAAAAATCGTATGTAAAATTTTTATGGTATTAGATAGCAGACATATTAAACGACAATAACTTTGATACCCAGAGATTCCAGTTTTTCTACGTAGCGCGGATTGACATAATTATCCGTTATCAGAATATCGATCTGGTTGATCTCTGCAATCTTTCCGAAGCTCTTGCGACCAAATTTACTGGAATCCACCAAAACGATTACTTTTTGAGCCGATTCCATCATCACACGATTCAGACGAGCTTCCTGAGCATTGGTGGTTGTAATTCCGAAATCCAGATCAATACCGTCCACACCAAGAAAAAGTTTTGAACAAAAGAAGTCTTTTAGGATCATTTCGGCATATGCGCCCGTAACAGACATGGAGGTTTTGCGCATAGTACCTCCTAGTTGTATAATTTCAACATTCTGATGCTGAATAAGCTGTTGTGCTACGTTCAGAGCTGAAGTGACGACAGTAAGTAGTCCCTGTGGTTCAATCTCTTTTGCCATGGCCTGCATAGTCGTACCTGAAGCAATAATAATAGAATCATTAGGCTCTACAAAAGAAGCTGCTGTCTTACCAATTTTCGACTTTTCCAGCGTATGTAACTTTTCCTTCTCGAATACAGGCCGGTCCGTGGTATAGGGATTCTGCCGGGTAGCCCCTCCATGTACCCGAAACAACAACGAACTGTCTTCTAAAAATTTTAGATCCTTTCGAATAGTAACTGTCGAAACGCCAAGCTCTTCACAAAGCTCAGAAACCGTAATATTACCAACCTGTTTAAGTTTTTCTAAGATCAAATGGTGTCTTTCAACGCTATTCATAATAGGTTTTAATTCAAATTTCACTAAGGTAAAAAACTTTTCATTTATGAGTGAAATAAAAATTTAACAATAATTTCGTTTGTTTTCTTTTAGTTTCGTTTGATTATTTATTATGTTTGTTTCAGGATCGCTCAAACAGCAGGTCATAAGAAGTGTTATAAATTGTAAAATCAATTATATATGAAATTTGACAGAAATGAAGGCATAAACAGTCTTTATCAAACCCAACAATGGGATATTGCCATTATCGGTGGCGGAGCTACCGGCCTGGGAATCGCAGCAGATGCGGCTTCAAGAGGATATAAAACAATCTTATTAGAAAAATATGATTTTGCTAAAGCAACTTCCAGCCGCAGTACAAAACTGGTGCACGGAGGTGTGCGCTATCTGGCCAACGGCGATGTCAAATTGGTTTACTCTGCACTGCATGAAAGAGGGCTTATCTTTAGAAATGCTCCTCATGTGGCCAGAATACAGAGTTTTATTATCCCATGTTATTCCTGGTTTAGTAAATTAAAATATCTGATCGGCCTGAAATTATACGACTGGATGGCAGGCAGTCTGCGTATAGGCAAGTCTGTATATCTGAATAAGAATGAAGTAATCTCTAAATTGCCTACTGTCAAAGCTTCTGCACTTCAGGGTGGTATACAATATTTTGACGGTCAGTTTGATGATGCCCGTCTTGCCCTCAATCTGGGGCAGACTGCTGCTGAATACGGAGCCACAATCATCAATTATGCTGATGTGACACATATTGATAAAAATGAGGCCGGTAAAGTAAACGGATTGACTTTTGTCGATCAGGAAACAGGACAGTCCCATACTATTCAGGCAAAATCTATTATAAATGCAACGGGAATATTTGTAGATGATATTCTGAAACTGGAAGAACCCAAACATAAAAATCTGGTCAGACCCAGCCAGGGAACACATATTGTCGTTGATAAGAAGTTTCTCGGTAAATCGGATGCGCTTATGATTCCCGAAACCAGTGACGGTCGTGTATTGTTCGGTGTGCCGTGGCATGGTCATGTATTGCTGGGAACTACAGACACTCCGTTAGATCAGCACCAGATCGAACCACGCCCTTTGGAAGAAGAGATTAAATTTATATTAGATACCGCTTACAATTATATGGAACATGCTCCTACCCGATCTGATATATTAAGCGTATTTGCCGGATTAAGGCCTCTGGCTGCTCCGCAGGATGATGATGTTAACAGCACTAAAGAAATATCCAGAGACCATAAACTTATCAGTAACGCTTCAGGTCTGGTCACTATTACAGGAGGAAAATGGACTACATATCGCAAAATGGCAGAAGAAACAATCAATCTGGCTATTAAAGTAGCGGCTTTAGATCCCAAAGCCTGTATGACAAAAACACTGAAGATACATGGTTATGCTAAAAATGAAGAACGGGGGCACTGGAAATTCTATGGGAGCGACGCAGCGGGTATACGTGCTTTGGCGGTAACTTCTCCTGAACTGGCTACTGTATTACATCCAAAATTTGAACATATCGCTGCTGAGGTGATATGGGCTGTGCGTCATGAAATGGCCCGGAATGTAGAAGATGTTCTGGCCAGACGTATGCGGATATTATTCCTGGATGCAAAAGCATCTTTGGAAATGGCTCCTCAAGTTGCTAAATTGATGGCCCAAACGCTGGGAAAAGATGAGCTTTGGATCAATGAGCAAACAGAAAGCTACCGGGAATTAGTGAAGAACTATATTATAAATTAAATTGTACATATAACCATAATAAACCATGCAAAATAAGGAATACATCGTTGCGCTTGACCAGGGGACAACCAGTTCAAGAGCTATTATATTTAATCAATCGGGGGAGATTGCAGGTGTAGCTCAGCGCGAATTTAAACAGCATTATCCACAATCGGGATGGGTAGAACACGATCCTCAGGATATCTGGTCTACACAGTTCTCTGTACTGACAGAGGCTCTCACCAAATCGAAGATCAATTCTTCAAAAATAAAAGGGATCGGAATCACCAATCAACGCGAAACGACTGTAATATGGGATAGAAAAACGGGGGTTCCTATCTATAATGCTATCGTATGGCAAGACAGAAGAACAGCAGAATATTGCCGTTCTATCAGTGATAAAGGACATGGTCCGTTAATCCAGAAAAAAACAGGATTGCTGATCGATGCGTATTTCTCAGCTTCAAAGATCAACTGGATACTGGATAATGTAAAAGGTGCCCGTAAAAAAGCAGAAAAAGGTGAACTCGCCTTTGGTACAATTGATACCTGGCTGATCTGGAATCTTACAAACGGAGAAACGCACGTAACGGATGTAACCAATGCCTCACGTACAATGATCTTCAATATTCAGACCATGGCATGGGATGACGAGTTACTGGAGATTTTTGACATTCCGAAATCTATTCTTCCTGAAGTCAAAAGTTCTTCTGAAATCTACGCAGAAACTTCGAATGAAATACTTTCTCATCAGATTCCTATCGCAGGTATTGCGGGTGACCAGCAGGCAGCATTATTCGGACAGATGTGTACCACCAAAGGTATGGTCAAAAATACCTATGGTACAGGATGTTTTATGCTGATGAATATCGGCAAGAAACCGGTTATTTCAAAGAATAAGCTGGTTACTACAGTCGCATGGCAGATTGGCAAGGAGGTGACTTATGCGCTGGAAGGAAGTATTTTTATTGGCGGAGCGATTGTGCAGTGGCTCCGTGATGAATTGGGGATCATCAAAAAATCTGCTGATGTAGAAAAGCTGGCCTCTTCTGTTGAAGACTCTAATGGCGTATATCTGGTACCGGCATTTGCTGGCCTGGGAGCGCCTATATGGAATCCTGACGCCAGAGGAACAATTGTAGGGCTTTCCAGAGGAGCAAATGCAGCACATATTGCGCGAGCAGCATTAGAAAGTATTGCTTTTCAGACTGTAGATATTTTACGGGCGATGGAATCAGATGCCGGTTTAAAAATCAAAGAGTTACGTGTTGACGGGGGTGCTACGCAAAACAATCTGCTGATGCAATTTCAGTCTGATATTCTGAGTTCGACGACTGTACGTCCTGAAATTACAGAGACAACGGCTTTGGGTGCAGCTTATCTGGCAGGTCTTGCAGTCGGATTCTGGAAAGATATCGAAGAAATATCGAAACAATGGAAAGAAGACAAAAAATTTGAGCCCAATAAGAAAACTAAAACCAAAGAGCTACTTGAGGAATGGCACCGTGCTGTTAATGCAACAGTTTATTGGGCTGAAAACAAATAATAATAACCTTTATAAACCAAATCAGATAAAATTATGACACCATTTGTAGCTGAACTTATAGGAACAGCAGTATTGATCCTTCTCGGAGGAGGCGTTGTGGCGAATGTAGTATTAAACAAGACAAAAGGAAACAATTCGGGTTGGATTGTCATTACTACAGCATGGGGACTGGCTGTCTTTTGCGGAGTAGTAATTGCAGGCCCTTACAGCGGAGCGCATCTTAGTCCTGCTGTCACTGTAGCCAATATGGCTTTGGGAAAGATGACCTTTGCAGCAGGTATGGAATATATTGCCGCACAATTTGCGGGTGCTATGTCGGGTGCATTTCTGGTATGGCTGATGTACAAAGATCATTTTGATGCAACAGAAGATGCCGGAGCAAAACAAGCTGTATTCTGTACTGCTCCTGCTATCCGTAATATTCCCGTCAATCTGATCAGCGAAATCGTGGGTACCTTTGTGCTGATATTTACCATCTTTCACTTTACGGATGCCAAGTTAGCTGATGATTCACCTGTAGGTCTTGGTTCTATAGGTGCATTGCCGGTAGCATTTGTAGTATGGGTTATCGGTCTGGCGCTTGGGGGTACCACCGGATATGCGATCAACCCGGCTCGTGACCTCGGCCCGCGTATTATGCATGCTCTTCTTCCGATCAGGAATAAAGCCGGCTTTGATGCAGGTTATGCATGGGTACCGGTAATCGGTCCGGTGATCGGCAGTTTGCTTGCTGTAGGTCTGTATTTAGTATTAAATTAAGAAAAGGACTATTTTTGTATAAAATAGATAAACATGAAATTTTATTTTTTTGCATTGTGCGGATTGGCTTTAACTTTAGGATTTTCATCTTGTAGTATGTTAAACAAAAAAAATCAACTGATGAACGACAGATTTCCTGATTTCTCTGCTGAAGCACACAGAGGCGGCAGGGGGTTATATCCGGAGAATACGATTGAGGCCATGAAGATGACCATTGAACATATGCCTCATATTACAACTTTAGAAATGGATTGTCACATCACAGCAGACAAAAAAGTAGTGGTTACACATGATGACTATTTAAATCCCAAATATATACGCTATGCGGATGGAAAGGATATTCCTGCTGACAAAAAGGATCTGAAAATCTATAAATTTGATTATAACGAACTCAAAACCTATGATACAGGTTCTAAGTTATACAGCGATTTTCCGGATCAGTTAAAGCTGAAAACCCACATTCCACTACTTTCCGAGCTTATTGATGCAGCTGAAGCTGAGGCTAAATTGCACCGGAAAAGTCCGATGTTTTATAATATCGAAACCAAGAGCTCTCCGAAAGGCGACAATATCCTGCATCCGCAGCCCTCTACATTTGTAGATCTGATGGTAGAAGTAATTATGAATAAGGGGATAGGCTCCAGAACGGTTATACAATCTTTTGATAAGCGTACGATACAATATCTGAATAAGATGTATCCGCAACTGAAATCTTCTTATCTGATCGACGGAAAGAATAAGCAGTCTGTTGAGGAGCTAATAAATGATTTAGGTTTTACTCCATTTATCATCAGCCCAAACTATTCACTTGTTACAAAGGAATTTGTTGCGGATTGCCATGCCAGAGGTATTAAGGTAATCCCGTGGACCGCGAATACAAAAGAGGAAATCAAACGGTTGAAAAAATTAAAAGTGGATGGTATAATCAGTGATTATCCAAACTTACTTTAGAATAGAAAAAGGAACATTAAGTTCCTTTTTCTGTTTATGCTTATTCAGATAGTCTTTCGAAACCAAAAGTATCTGCTCTGTCGTCTTTTTTTCCATCTAAGGTATTGCGGATAATCTGAGCAGCGATCATACTGAAGGTAATGCCATTACCACCGTATCCCAATGCATACAGCATCCTTTTCTTACCTGGCCATGCACCGATAAAAGGTAATCCATCTTTTGTCGAAGAAAATGTACCACACCAGGCCATACTGACTTCAAACTTAATTTCAGGAAACATTTTCTTTAGTTTGTAGGATAGTTTCCGGACTTTTTTCCGCAGCAACAAATCCCGTACCTTCGGATTGCGAAAGGGTTCATCCTCCCCTCCCATCATGATCCGGTTGTCTGCAGTAGAACGCATGTAAAAATAAGGAGACTGCGTTTCCCAGATCAGACTCTTTTCTTTCCAGAACTGTACATCTGCAATAGGATTCGTGACTAATGCATAGGTAGAATTGAGTTGCATCACTTCTTTTGGTAAAAATTGACCGGCTTCAAATCCTGCAGCAATAATCACGTATTTACAGGAAATAACAAATCCGCCTTTGGTCTTCAGATCATATCCTTCCCGCTTTTCCTGATAGCTGACAATCTCTACAGGACTGTAGATATCCAGTTCTTTTTTACTGTGATGATAATTTAATATACCTGTTGCAGCGGCATACGCATCCATCTGGGCGGACTGATCATTATAAAGTGCTCCAAATCCCTCAATACCGTATTCTTTCAGGAGTTGCTCTTCATCCAGATAAGATACCGGCAGTCCATATTGTGTACGAACATCATATTCTTCACCAATCATTCTTCGTCCTTTCCTGTTACTGGCAAGAAATATGGTCGAGACACGTTTGAAGTCTGCTTTTACATTTACCTGTTTCAAGACATTCTCCAAATCAGTGATAGACTGCAAACTCGATTGGTAGGCTTGTACAGCTTTCTTTTCACCTACATCCTTAAGCATCTGGCTCAGAGGCACATCTATCTCGTACTGCAATTGTGCAGTACTCGCTGCTGTACTGCCTGTAGCAACGGTTCTTTTATCAAAAATGGCACACTTAATTCCAGCCTCGCACAGTTCATGAGCCACCAAAGATCCTGTGATTCCTGATCCGATAATCGCAACGTCTATTTTTAAGTCTTCCTGAAGGGGCTTATTGTAATCGTAAAGGGCATTTTTTATTATCCAAAAAGGTAGTCCCGAATATAAATCCATATAATATTATTTATATCAAAAAACAAAACCGGCAAACAAAAGTTTCGTAAAATCCTTTTAAATAAAAAAGGACCGTCTGTAATACGGTCCTGATATATACTTTTGTAATTATGCGCAAATCTATTTTCAGACTATTGGCAAAGATCAATAAGGTGATTCTTCCAAAACTGAGTAAGAAAGATCCCACAAAACTGACCAAATTTCAACAGGCTATTTTAGCCTATCGTTACTTTATTACGACTCGCGCTTTGGATTAGTCGTCATCGTCAGCTTATCATTTACAATATGAAGCTCTGTCTGTGGAAAAGGAATGCTTATACCATGTTTATCCAGGGCGTTTTTAATGACCTCCTGATTTTCATTATTCGCAGGCCAGAAGTTTTCTTTCTTAGCCCATGCACGTATAGTAAGGTTCACGGAACTATCAGCAAGCTCGCTTACAAAGATTTCCGGAGCAGGTGTTTCCAGAATACGGTTATCTGATTTGAGTACTTCCAGAATAATATCCTTAGCCGTTTTAATATTGGCATCATACGATATACCGATTACATATTCCAATCTTCTGTTTACAATCTTGGTGTAGTTTTTTATAACTGAATTGGCCAGTGTACCATTCGGGCTGAATACCCGTATTCCGTCGGCACCAATTAAAGTAGTATAAAGCAAATCTATACGTTCTACCGTACCAGCCGAACCATTGGCACTGGAAACATAATCTCCGACTTCAAATGGTCTGAACATTAAAATCAATACACCTCCTGCAAAATTAGAAAGACTGCCCTGCAATGCCATACCTACCGCCAGACCAAATGCTGATAATGCTGCTATGAAAGATGTGGTCTGAATACCCATTGTACTTGCTGCAGTAAGAATAAGTAAAGCATACAGGATAAACTTTAACATGCTGGATATAAATGCACGTATGGATACGTCTATATTGCGTCTTTCAAAACGCTTATTCATGATATTGATCAGAAATTTGATCAGATACCGACCAAAGAATAATATGCCCAGACCTACCGCAATACTGGGTATACTGACAATAACTACATCTATAAGTTTTTCTAATCCGCCTTCAAATCTGCTAATATTTACTGTTTCCATACAATTGTTAAAATTTGAATATATTTGATTTTTCATTCCAAAGGTAGGAAGAATTGATTTTTTGCACTGTATTTTCTTTAACTTTTAAAAATCTTTAACATTCATTTCTATGATTTATTTAGATAATAATGCTACCACAGCACTCGATCCGGATGTATTGGAAGAAATGATACCCTACCTCACGCTTTCCTATGGAAATGCGTCGAGTATACAACATAAACCTGGCAGAATTGCTTCTGCTGCAGTAGTAAAAGCCAGAAAGCAGATTGCTACAAGTATTCATGCAAGTGAGAAAGAAATCTTCTTTAATTCAGGTGCTACAGAGGCAATCAACACCGTTATAAAAGGTGTATTTGCGCTTTACTCAGGCAAAGGAAAACATATTATTACTTCAGCTACTGAACATAAAGCAGTACTCGCGTGTTGTGAGCATCTTGAGAAAAAAGGCGCAGAAATAACGTATGTCCCAACAGACAATAATGGTATGATAGATACAAGTACACTGGCAGATCTGATCCGGCCGGATACCATTCTTGTAGCATTGATGGCAGCTAACAACGAAAGTGGTGTTATTCATCCCATAGAGGAGATTGCGACAATTACCAAAGAGAAGAATACTTTGTTTTTTTGTGATGCTACCCAGTATGTAGGTAAAGTACCGCTTAATCTCGAAAAGACCATGATCGACATTCTTTGCTTCAGTGCGCACAAGTTTCATGGTCCCAAAGGTACAGGAGCTTTATATATCCGCAGAAAATCCAGACCCACGCAGATAGTGCCCCTCATACACGGAGGTAAACAGGAACAGGGATTCCGTGGCGGAACCTATAATGTCCCTGCTATTGTCGGAATGGGAAAAGCGCTCGAACTGGCAGTCTCTGATTTGACCTGTCAGCAAAATATTTCCGACTTAAGGGATTTGTTAGAAAGCACGATCTTAACTGAAATACCGGACACAGAAGTCATTGCTTCAGCAGTATCCCGTATTGCCAATACTTCTAATATTACATTCAAACATACCAAAGCTACGGAAATCATGAGCAGGCTTCCCGATATAGCTATATCTGCAGGCTCGGCCTGTGTATCGGGTGACCGTGATCCTTCACATGTACTCAAAGCAATGCACCGCAGCGATGAAGAAGCGTTTTGCAGCCTGCGATTTAGTCTGAGCAGATATACAACGGAGGAAGAAATTAAAGAGACAGTTGCGAAACTCCGGACTGTTGTCCGGCAGATCCGCGATCAGTCTCCTGTATGGCAGCTGTACAAGGATGGGCTTTTGGATTGATTTTTGACAGAATACTAACAGAGAACACATTGCTTATTTTTAAAAAAATAGCGTAATTTGTAAGAAAAGCAGAAAACATGGACAGCATGATCACCATTACAGATAAAGCGAAAGAACGTATCCAATCTATCATGAAGACGGAACAGTACGACGACAGTTATTTTGTTAGGGTCGCCGTAGAGAGTGGCGGTTGCTCAGGTCTTTCTTATAAACTCGATTTTGATAACGAAGAAAAAAAGGGAGACCAGTTCTCTGAAGATAAAGGAATAAAAATCTGTCTGGATATTAAATCATATTTGTATCTGGCGGGTACCGAACTTGATTATTCAGACGGACTAAATGGTAAGGGATTTGAATTCCATAATCCTAACGCCAGCAGAACTTGTGCCTGTGGAGAGAGTTTCTCGGTGTAAACCTGAAAATAATAAACCCCGATTTTTAGTTTTTTGCTAACTATCGGGGTTTTCATATCATAAACATACAAAGTACTTAATGTATTGCGGTTAGTAGCCAAAAATCTCTTTCAATGTTAAAGTCTTCACAGAGCCAAATTTGGCCATATCTTCTTGTGTAACATTTTTATCGGAAGCAAGAATTAAATAAGTATAAGGCTTGTTAGCTAATTTTTCACGATGGAAAGCATTGATAGTTTCAAAGGTAACCGACCTGATCTCTTTATACCTGTCCATTCTCGAATCGTAGTTGTAGCCTAATTTTTTATCGTCAAAGTAGCGCTTAAAAATTTCATCATTCAATATCCTCCAAGATTGGTATGAACTCAATAAACTAGCCTTGACAGCATCAAAAATTTTCTCCCTTTTTGGCAGCACATTCAATAACTCATCCATGCCTGATATGGCTTCGTTCATTTTGTCAGCCTGAGTGCCTACGTAGGCAGTCATACTGCATTGTTTGTCCGGTCTGTCAGGAGAGTCGTAACTTGCATATGTTAAATAGGCCAAAGACTTAGACTCTCTGATGGTTTGGAAAACAATCGAACTCATACCCATTCCAAAATAGTTGTTGAATACTTTTATGGTCGTTTCGTCAGCCTTGTTGTATAAGCCAGTGTTTCTCCACCAGCAGATTTCAGATTGTACCATATCGTAGTTGATAAAGTAAACCCTGTTTGAATCCTGAATGCTGTAGGTATAGACATTAGCCGGAGCTACAGGGGTAAACGCTTTTGGTAATGCATGTGCTTGTTGGATATCAGCTGTAAAGGCTGTTATATCTTTAGGTCCGTAATAGGTTATCACATGCTCGTAGTTTTTCAGGTTCTTCAACAGATAGATCAGATCGTCTGCCCTGATGTTCTTTACCTCGTCATTTGATAGCACATTGTTGAAAGGGTTTAACCTGCCATATTGGGCATAGGAAGTAAGACCGTTCATGATGGTTCTTTTGTCCAGTTTCGAATTCTCCCTTGTTTTAAGGATACTGCTTTTCAATTCAGCCAAAGCCTTTTCATTTACTACTACATTGGCAAAAATATGCTCAACCAATGCAACTGCCTTGTCAAAGTTTTCCTGTAAACCACTTATTTCAAGGATAGTACTTTCATCTTTCACGTCTATTCTATAGGAGCAGGCAATCTTATAAAATTCCCTGCTCAGTTCCTCAGCGGTATATTTTTCGGTACCAAGGTAAGGCAAGTAAGCGACAGCGTGCCGTAGCAGCTTGTTGTTTTTGTTTCCAAGGTTGAAACGATAAGTCATTTTGAAAATAGAATTTTCCGTATTTTTGACGGCCAGTACTTCGGCGATACCTGATTTGCCAAAGCTAATGTTCTTTTGATAATCCAGAAACTTGGGTACAATAGGTTTATCCGCCACATTCATCAGATTCCTTGCAAATTCGGAAGATAAGCCGGTATTTGTATGGATAGGCGTAATGGGTGGTTTTTCTATCTTGACGATGTTTTTATCTTCGCCTTTGTGTTTATAGCCTATTACATAGTTATCCTTAAAGAATGTGTTGGCAAAAGCTATCACTTCTTCCTTGGTAATTTTTGCCATGTTATTGGTTTCGTTCAGCGTCCTGTCATATCCGGTGCCTTTGTTCAGGATAAATGCCTTAGTAAGACTTCGTAATCTGTTGCTACGATCATCAAAATATTCCAAGGAACTTAATTTTCTGTTGGCAACAATTGCTGTCAATAATTCATCCTCAAATTTACCATCTTTAAGCAACTGGATTTGCTCTAAAAGTAATTTGGCCGCCTCATCTAAGCTTTGGCCTTGCTTTGGTCTTGCCGATAAATTAAACACTCCGTAATCTTTCTTTTGTGAATAATTAACATGGGCACTCAGTAACTTTTGTTGCTTATTCAGGTTTATATCGAACAAACCAGCTTTACCATTCTTCAATATGCTGCTGATTAACGAGAGCATCAGACTCTCTTTGCTATTCTCAGCATAACCACGGTAATAAATCTCGAGCATTTCTTCATTCGGGCCATATAAGTCAACCCTTTGTATATTGGTTAAAGGCTTTTCTGGTGCAGGATTGTATAGTGATAGTGGTTTAGGCACCATATAGCTGAATGCTTTATCCACTTTTTTAATCATCTCATCCGGATTCAGATCTCCTACTAAGATAACCGCCATATTATTAGGCACATAGTACCTGTTATAGTAGTTGCGGATTTCGATTAACGAAGGGTTTTTAAGATGTTCAATAGTACCTATGCCTGATTGTTGTCCATAATTGTGCGTAGGGAACAATTTGCTCTCCATGGCTCTCACCAACCTCCATATATCACTATCCAGGTCTGTGTTCATCTCCTCATAAACTGCTTCCAGCTCCGTATGAAAAGTACGGAATACAGGCTTGCGGAAACGCTCCGACTCGATGGCTAAAAACTTATCTACCGCATTTGATGGGAATCTAGCGGAATAGTCTGTACTTTCGGCCGAAGTCCCGGCACCGCCTCCACCCCCGATTTCTTGTATCATTTTATCATACTCGTTGAGGATAGCGAAGTTAGAGGCTTCGCCGGATACCTTGTCGATTTCTTTGTAAATCTCTTTACGTTGTGCAGCATCAGTTGTTTTATTGTACTTTTCGTAAAGCGCATCAATCTTGTCCAGCAATGGTTTTTCTTTGGTCCAGTTCGCGGTCCCAAATTTATCAGTCCCTTTAAACATAAGGTGTTCCAGGTAATGCGCCACACCCGTTGCGTTTTTCGGATCGGAATTACTGCCTGCCCGTACGATTATATTAAAATTAATTTCAGGTGCCCTGAAATCTGAAGAAAGAATCACTGTTAAGCCGTTTTTCAAAGTATAGAATCGGCTTTTGAGCGGGTCGTTGGTTATATATTTATAATTGTAGCCTCCCGATGTGGCTGTTTTCCACTGATAGGTGGAATTTTGAGCGGATAAGTTGAAACTTGCTAAAATAAGGAAACAATTCAATAGTATCTTTTTCATATTAAAAATAAATTATCATTAAAAATAAAATTTCAATAATATGTTTTACTGATAAGAGTAAAATATATTAATAAAGCAGATTGTAAAATAAATATAAATCACAGATTTACAGTAAAATACAACAACAAAAAACTACGGAAGCAAGGTACAAATTAATCGCATTAATGAAGAAATATTTTTAAAATAAAATCACACTTTTAAACTCAAATAAATAATTGTAAATAAGAAGAACTGGATCTAAGCTGAAAACCCTAGCCGACAACCTTAGAAAAAGATGTCCTTAATTTCGATATATATAATCGTATATCAAACAGTTTCGCCAAACATAACCTTAAGACGGCTCAAGAAACGGAAATTATTTTTAGATTATAAATATTAACACAAACGCGTTTATTCTACAAAAGCCTCTTAATTGTTAGCCATCTGTAACTCCATAACCTTAATATCCATATTCCTGATATTCGTACGGTTGTTGCATGGAAATATCGGAGAAATATCTCCCATGCTGAACACGATTAAGATATGCCGTATGGTATAATCTGTTTATATAGCTTAAAGGTTTATCTTCAATTTAACATCTGATAAGATGAAAGAATATGACTCTATATACTGTGCAAATACGGTGATGTAACCCCTTTATGTTAACTTCCTTATGAATGTGTACATTACTTTTGTGGCTTTCCTAAGCCTCTGTCTCTGTTACAGGTAAAGCAAGTACAAATGTATTACGATCAGTTTTGATCTGATAAAACAGATAGCCGCCATGTGCCTCGACAATACTTTTGGATAAGGTGAGTCCTATTCCGCCCCCATCCTTTCGGGTCGTATAGAAGGGCAGAAATATCCTGGACACAATCTCAGGATCTATTATTCTTCCGGAATCAGCAAATTCTATATAAACACGTTTATTCAAAGTATAAACCTGCAGAAAGATCTCCTTAACACTCTGATTTTCTACAGCATACATGCTATTTGTAAAAAGATTGATCAACACCTGCTCCATCTGCACCGCATCTGCAAATATGCGTATATCAGAAGCTACGTCATAATGCAAAGTGATTCCTTTCTGTTGTAATATTCCGGAATATCCACGCAGGCAATTCTGTATAAGCGGATCTACAGCTATCCATTCAGGCTGCGGGCTGGGTAACATAGTCAGACGTCTGTAGCGTTCCACAAATTTTTGCAGATGATAACTTCTGTTCAAAATGGTATCTACGCTTATCTGCACATCTTCTTTATCTTCCGCACTGAGAGATTCCTGTTCCAGAATCTCACTCACATTTCCTGCCAGTGAATGTATAGGAGTCAGTGAATTCATCAATTCATGTGCGATTACTTTCATAATGGACAGCCAGGCTTCATTTTCTGTAGAATCTATAACACGCTGTATAGAATCCAGTAAAATGATATAATACTGCTGGTCTCCTACCTTGCTCACCGAGGTCTGAATAACAAAAGTTTGCTTTTCTTCTTTATTGATCTGAATATCTATTGTAGACTTATATTCTGCAAAATTCTTTTGTTCTATCGCCTCGTAAAATTGGGGTACAAAAGATTTAAACTGATGCCAGTATGTAATGCCGGGCAGGCCAAAATACTTGCGGAGGTATACATTCATGTTCATTACCGTCCAGCTATCTGTACTTTTCTTCAAAATCAAAACCCCTGATTCCAGACTATTAAGCAGCTGTTGATAGATGAATGCCTGAGACTGAAGATCAAATGAGGCTTTTTTATTCTTCTCATACAATCGTATAAGCTGATTCAGCACTATATTCTCCTTTTGTTCCTCAAAACTCAAAGTGTAATCATCATACAACATAGCCTGTACAATACTATCAAACTTACTGTAATACCGTTTGATAAATACCCTTGTCTCAAAAACAAGGATCAGTAAAAATATAAATATACTTGTCAGTACATACCAGAGACTATGAATACCGCAGTATATAGCCACAGCAATGAGTATAGCTATTATTAATGTACGGATCACTATCCCGATCACCAATTTATGTGTAATCATTCTTTTGGATTTGGAATGCTGTATTTTTCTAATTTGCGATATAAAGCTGCCCTGGATACTCCGAGTTCATGGGCGGCTTTACTGATATTTCCGGCATACTTCTGTAAACTGTCAATTATCAGGTTACGTTCCACATCGCTTATGGTCGTCTCCTCTTTACTTTTTACTAAAGCCAGTACTCCTTCAAATCCCATATGCTCAAGAGTAAGCTCCGGCTGATCTGCTAATATCACCGCACGCTCTATACGATTCTGAAGCTCCCGTATATTACCCCGCCATTCATATTGTTCCAATTGCCTCAGCGTACTGTCTCCTATATGCAACATCTCCATATCGTATTTTTCGGTCATGTGTTTCATAAAGAACTGCAACATATCCGCTATATCGTCTCTCCGTTCCCGTAATGCCGGAAGATAAAGCGACACCGTATGTATACGATAATACAGATCTTCGCGAAAAGTCTTTTCCTTTACGGCTGATTCCAGATCGACATTTGTCGCAGTGATAATCCTTACATCCAGCTGTCTTACTTTGGATTCTCCCAGTCTGGTTACACCCTTACTTTGTATAACCTGCAATAATTTTGACTGTAGATGCAGCGGTATATTTCCGATCTCATCCAGAAAGATAGTTCCTCCATCAGCCTGTTCAAATCTACCTGCTGTATCCGCACGTGCATCAGTAAATGCTCCCCTTACATAACCGAACAATTCGCTTTCAAACAGATTTTCATTCAGGGAGCCCAGATCTACATGTATAAAAGGACGATCTCTTCTCGAAGAATGCTTATGAATATATTCGGCCAGTACATATTTCCCTGTCCCGTTTTCTCCCTGGATCAATACGGTCGCATCTGTTTTTGCTACCCGCTCCCCCATTTGATATACTCTTTGAATCTCTGCTGAACTTCCCTGAAAAAATACCGGCGCTGATGGAACAGCAGTCTTTTTAGCTTTACGAATCTGTTGTACGGCAGATTTCACTATTTCTATCAGCTTATCATTATCCCAGGGCTTTAGCATATAATCTATAGCTCCCAACTTGATGCCTTCCACTGCCGTTTCTACATTGGCGTAAGAAGTCATCAGTATAATCCTGACCTGCGGAAAGTGCTCCTGCACTTCTTTTAACCTGTAGATCCCTTCTCTTCCATTTTCATAGCCCAGACGGTAGTTCATATCCAGCAAGACAACATCGACCGCATAACTCCGGATTTTATCCAGCAACTGACCTGGATCAGACAATACATTTACTGTTTCAAAATATCTTTTCAGTATCATTCTGGAGGCGATCAACACCTCTTCCTGATCATCTACGACTAAAACAGAAGCTTCAACTTTTTTCATTTCATACAACTAATTGTTCACTACCGGACAAACAAGTGTCCGAAACCGAACACTAAAATATACAACCACAAAAACACAATCTGATAATCAATTAATTACACTTCAATTAAGCAGATGGCACAGATATTATTGCAGAATTAACAACTACATAATTCAAGAATAATGGATATAGCAATCCCTCGTAAAAATAGAAAAAAACAATACATTGCCCTATCAATTTTAGGTTTTTTAGCGATTATAACCGCCGGCATCTACCTGGCTACACGGCCTTCATCCTTGAATATAAAAAAGGAAGAAGTACAGATCAAAGCAGTTAAGTACGATAGTTTTGAAGACTTTGTTGTATTTCAGGCACAGGTAGATCCGCTACATGCTATGTTAATTAATATTGTAGAGGGAGGTGCTGTACAGGAACTGTTCGTAGAAAACGGCGCAATGGTAACTCAGGGAATGCCTTTGGCCAGATTGTACAACCCTAATACAGAATTCAATTTTCTTTCGCAGGAGACTGCTATTATTGAACAGATGAATAATCTCAATGTACAGAAGTTGTCGCTAAGAAACCAGGAACTGGAACTTTCGAAGGAACTGATCACTATTGACCATGATTATAATGATACCAAATTGCAATATGATATGAATCAGAAGCTCTATTCGAATAAAGTATTAGCAAAAAACGAATGGGAACAGACACAGGAGAAACACAGATATCAGGAAGAACGAAAAAATCTGATTCAGAAAAATATATCCAGAGAAAAGGAAGTTAATCAGATACAAATCGCTCAGATCAATCAGGCTTTACAGGCCATGCACAAGAGTTTGGAAACGCTTAGGGAGAATAAGAAGAATTTTCTGGTTTTGGCTCCCGTTAGCGGTCGTCTCAGCTCTTTCGATGCCGTACTCGGCCAGACCTATCAGGCGGGTACAAGCATAGGTAAGGTAGACGTCATGAAAGGGTATAAACTCATGGCTTTGATCGATGAATTCTATCTGGAAAAAATCAATTCCGGTCAGACCGGAAATATTGAGATGAAAGGAGAATCAGTACCGGTACGTGTTTCCAAGATTCTTCCTGAAGTCAAAAACGGTCAGTTTAAAATAGAACTGGACTTTACAGATAAACAACCTGAGGGACTGCAACAGGGACTTTCATTCGGAGTCAAGCTGATATTGTCCGGAAAAGAAAAGAAACTGGTCATTCCTAAAGGAACTTTTAGTAATGTAAGCCAGGGGAAATGGATCTTTGTTGTGGAGGGTAATAAAGCAAACAGACGCTCCATAGAATTAGGTAGAGAAAATCCTTATTATTACGAAGTTATCTCCGGACTCAAAGAAGGTGACAGGATCATTACATCCGGCTATGAGGACTATAAAAATATACAACTGCTAAATCTAAATTAACACATATCAATATGATACACATTAAAGACTTAACCAAGGTATTTACCACTGAAGAAGTACAGACCAAGGCACTCAATAATATTAATCTGACGATTACTGAGGGAGAATTTGTATCCATTATGGGACCTTCAGGCTGTGGTAAATCCACTTTATTGAATATTGTAGGTCTGCTTGACCATATAAGTGCAGGCAGCTATCAACTTCTGGGTGAAGAAATTGCAAAACTCTCTGAATCCGGAAGATCTAAAGTCCGCAAAGCTAACATTGGTTTTATCTTCCAGAATTTCAATCTGATTGATGAACTAAGCGTTTTTGACAATATTGAACTTCCCCTTATCTATAATAAAGTGCCTGCAGCAGAACGCAAGAGCCGTATCCATGAAATTGCTGAAAAACTAAATATTGCGCACCGTCTGCAACATTATCCGCAACAACTCTCCGGAGGACAGCAACAGCGTGTAGCTGTAGCTAGGGCTTTGATCAATAATCCGAAAATTATCCTTGCAGATGAGCCTACAGGAAATCTGGACAGCACAAACGGAAATGAGGTAATGGAGTTGCTGACGCGCTTGCATGCCGGAGGCGCTACCATACTCATGGTCACCCACTCTGCTCAAGATGCCGCTTTTTCTCAAAAAATAATTACGATGAAAGACGGAGAGATTCTGAGTGAAAAGATCAATCAGAAAACAGTCGATATTTTCACCAGATAAGCAGACTATCCAGATACTTACTCAACTAAAACATGCTCAATCATGATAAAAAACTGGTTTAAGATATTTATTTACAATGCTACACACAATAAGGTATTCACAATTCTGACACTGATAGGTCTCACACTCGGTGTGACGGGAGTGATCTTGTCTCTTCTGTACTGGAATGATGAACATGCCTATAACAAGTGGAATCCGGAGAAAGATAAGGTCTTCGAGGTCATGACCAACATTAGTGAAGATATGATGTGGAACAGCAGCCCCGGCCCTCTTGTGCCCGTCCTTATGGAAAGGTCGAATGAAATAGAAAGTTACTGTCAATACAGAGCCTATTACTTTGATCAATACTTTAAGGTCAATGGTAAAACGGAAATACTCACCAAAACCATAAATACACAAGGGTCTTTTTTTGAGTTTTTCCCTTTTGAAATCGTACAAGGCTCTGTCAGCCAGTTTTCTTCTTCACAAAATACGATGGCTCTGGAAGAGTCGGAAGCAAAACGGATATTTGGGACTGCCAATCCCATCGATCAGATTATCACGACAGATAATAAGGAAAGCTACGTGGTCACCGCCGTATACCGTATCCCCGGAAAATCATCTATTGCTCCTAATGCGGTTTATACAGCTATGGAGAAAGATATCAAGAGAAAAGCCAACTCCTGGGGAGATTTTGAATTTACAGTATTGCTGAAACTTAAAGATTCGGCAAAGAGAGATCTTGTCAAAAAACAGATTGATGAAATCTACCTGAATGAACGCGCAGTCAAATATGCGAAAGAAGCAGGTATCTCATTAAAAGAATTTCTGGCCAAATATGGCTCTATCACAGTGTCTCTGCAATCGCTGTCAGAAAGCAGGCTGATATCAAAAAAAACAGGTTTTCCGGAAGGAAGCGGAAATCTGCTTTTCCTGAAGATCAATGTCGGTATTTCCATATTGGTATTGCTCCTCTCGATCTTTAATTATGTGAATCTGAATGTGGCCTACGCGATCAAGCGTGCAAAAGAAATCGGCGTACGTAAAGTAGTAGGTGCAGACAAAAAGTATATTGTACTGCAATTTCTTTTCGAAACCTGTATCACTTCTATTGTCAGCATTATTCTCGCTGCCGGTATTACGCAAGTGCTTTTGCCATCCTATAATTCCCTGTTGAATAAGACGATGACACTCAATCTACTGGATTTCCTTCCTCACATGTTGCTGTTGTTTCTGATCTTATTGATCCTTGCAGGCCTTATTCCGGCCATCTACGTGGCTAAATTTGATGTATTAAAGGTACTAAAAGGAAACTATTCAAGAAGTAAATCAGGCACCTGGTTCAGAAATAGTATCCTAAGTCTGCAATTTACAATAGCTACATTCTTTCTGATATCAGGATTAATGGTTCACAAACAAGTTAACTACATGATAGACAAGGATCTGGGTTTTAACAGTGATCAGGTACTGACTATATCATTTATAAAACAGTATCCTGAAAATCAAAAGTTCAATAACTATGAAAGGATAAAGCAGCAACTGTTAAAGATAAATGCTGTACAGGATGTCAATATCAGTTCCTTCACTCTGGGAAGTGGCGCCAATTCGAGTTCCAGTCTGGAATATAAGGATATCTCTATACAGGGGCAAAACATGGGTCTGGATTTTGGATATCTCGAAATGTTAAAGATTAATATAGTTACAGGACGATACTTTGATAAAAATCTGAGTTCAGATTCTACCGCCTCCGTCATGTTGAATCAGACAGCTGCAGATATGCTCAAGGAAAAAGATATAGTGGGTAAAGAAATCCGGTTTATGGGAAAAGAATTTAAGGTAATCGGTATTGTAAATGACTTTAATCTAAAAGGTCTTCAACAGAAGATAGAGCCTATGACATTTTTCCATTTAAAGGCTTTTCCGTGGATGGAAGGAAATATTACTAATATTTCAGTCAGGATAAGTCCTGAACATATGGAGAAAACAATCTCGGAGATTGAAAAATACTGGAAAACCAATGTCGATGATCTGCATCCATTCAGCTATGAGTTCGTGGATAAAAGATTTGCACGTACGTATGAAAATGTTGTCAAACAAAGAAATCTCTTTGCTGTGATGAATATTGTCGTTATTCTGATCGCCTTATTCGGATTATTTGCGTTGGCCTCCTACTCTATTGAAAGAAGATTTAAAGAGATCGCTATACGTAAAGTAATGGGTGCAGAAACCAAAGATCTGCTGTTGTTTCTAACCCGTCAGTACATCTGGATCTCCGTAGTCGGATTTATACTTGCCCTGTTGCCAAGTTATTATTTTATCAATACCTGGTTGAACAATTTCGCCTATCGCATTGCTATCAGCTGGCAGATCTTTCTTATAGCTATTGTCCTTATGTTGATCCTTACCTTAACTGTTGTCTTGTCCAAAGCATACAGAGCTACCCGACTGGATATCCTGAATGTGTTAAAATATGAATAAAAGTATTGTTTGTTTAGTATTAATGATGCTGGGCTTCCCTTTATGGGGAAGCAGCCAGCAGCTGTATACATTAGAGCAGTGTATAGTTTGGGGTATGGAAAACCATCTCGATGTAAAAATCCAGAATCTGCAGATAAAGGCATTCCGGGCAGCCGAGATAACTACGGCCTCCCGTTTTTTACCGGATATTTCTGCCCGAATCAATCATTTTTATAATTTTGGTTCTACTATCAACCCGCAGACCAATGCACGGGAAAGTGCTAATATACAATCAGATAATATTTCTGTAGATGCCGGAATCAACCTCTTTAACTTTGAGGACTTAAACAAATCCCGCATAAGCAGGCTACAGACGGCTATAGCACAGGCAGATAAAGCTGTCATTGATCAGGAATTTGCCTCCTTGCTGATTCAGCGCTATACAGAGGCATTGGCCGCCCAGGAATTGAAAAAAGTCATTACGCATCAGCTTGTAAATTCCAAAGAACAACTGGATCGTATTGAAAAGGAAGTGGCAGACGGCGCCAAACCTGAAAGCGACATCTACGATATACAGGTCATCTATACACAGGAACAAAAGCTGCTGAAACAAACCGAACAGGATGAACTTAATAAAAAAGCCTTGCTGGTACAGTTGATCAACAAAGAAGATATTTCTGTGGCCAATATGAATCTTATACAAGATGTCCCGTCCAACGATAATCCTTCCCCATCTGTCCTATGGGAGAATAACCCTGCTGTTATGAAAGAACAGTTGACGCAGCAGAAACTTCAGCAGGAATACAGGCAACTCCTGCATCAATATCTGCCAACGGTACGTTTAAACTATTCATACGGTACATTTTATGCTACGGCTATCGACCAGATCTTCGATACATCTTTCAAATTTGGCAGTCAGCTGAAAGACAACAGGAGTCAATATCTTGGACTGAATCTCTCTATTCCTATCTTCTCCAAAGGAGATGTGAGGCGATTGAGAACCCGCAAGAATATTGATATTCTTCAGCAACAGGAAGTCATTACAAAAAAGGAAACGGAGTTAAAGAATGAGCTGCAAAATCAATCCAGAAAACAACAGCAATATGCTGAACTGGAGGCCACGCTGACTGAGGCATCTTTATATGCCAGTAAAGCATATGAAACAACCAAAGTGAAGTACGAGTATGGAAAAGTGGATGTTTCGGCTTACAAAGCCGCAAAGAACCAATTATTAATGGCCCGGTACGATGTATTGAATAATGCTTTATCGGAATGGATGACCGGAAAAATAATTCAAAACCTGTTATCTGATCAATATATAAAAAGATAGGTCTCCAACCGGGGAGATTGAAGACCTATACTAACCAATTATTAACCTAAATTATGAAAGACCAAATATACCCCGATTCGGCCTTATTGTCCAAATTACACGAAGGCTTTAACATAGTTTTAACAGATTTCAGACATATTCTTGACATTAGGCCTCTAAATCGCTATTTTATCAGTAGTTTTGTTACATGCAGATTGAAGCTATATTAAGCAGAATGAACATCTCATCTTTAAATGAGATGCAAAGTGAGGTGGTAAGTTCCTTAAAATTAAAACAGGATATTATTTTATTATCCCCCACCGGAACCGGAAAAACACTGGCATTCCTGCTTGCTGCTTCTTATTCCTTTGATACGACTAAAAAAGGTCCTCAATGTCTGGTTTTAGCTCCTACACGAGAACTTGCACAGCAGATTGAATCTGTTTCGAAAAAAGTATTTCATGGTAAACGTGTAGTCTGCTGCTATGGCGGCCATTCTACCCGTGAAGAGCGAACTGCACTCAAACATGCACCGGATATCATCATTGGTACACCCGGTCGTATAGCCTATCATTTGCGCAGTGAAAACCTGGATACCGCACAGCTGCACAGCTTGATTCTGGACGAATTTGACAAGTCGCTGGAATTTGGCTTTCAGGAGGATATGTCCTTTATCATTGATCAGCTTCCTGTGCTCAAACAGCATATACTCACATCTGCGACACAGATGGAAGAGATTCCATCTTTCACCGGTATCTCCAATGCCCTTACTATCGATTATCTGGACAACAGTG
This sequence comes from Sphingobacterium spiritivorum ATCC 33861, assembly GCF_000143765.1. Lineage (GTDB taxonomy): Bacteria > Bacteroidota > Bacteroidia > Sphingobacteriales > Sphingobacteriaceae > Sphingobacterium > Sphingobacterium spiritivorum. Next base: position 2,007,681 of record NZ_GL379770.1, read on the forward strand.
ATGCGGCTCCGGACCTGACCATAAAAAAGGTAATCTGCCGGCCAAAGGAAAAATTGAGAACATTGTTTAACCTGATTTGTCAGATTGGAAATAAGCGTATGCTCATCTTCTGCAACCACAGAGACGCAGTAGATCATATTTCCGAACTGTTAATGGATCGTGAGCTGATCCATGATGCTTTTCACGGAGGAATGGAGCAGGCAGACAGGGAACTCACACTGCTCAAGTTCAGAAATGGTACTTCACAGATTCTGATTACTACAGATCTGGCCGCCAGAGGTCTGGATATTCCGGAGATCGATTCTATTATTCATTATCAGCTTCCTTATAAAGAAGATGCTTTTGTACATCGCAACGGCCGTACTGCACGTATGAAAGCAGCCGGAAATGTATATGTGATCCTGACAACGGACGAAAACTACGCGTATCTTCCGGATGAAATTGAAGAAGAGATTGTCACAGAAGACCATCCCATGCCCCACAACTCTCCTTTCATGACCTTACATGTAAACGCCGGTAAGAAAGATAAGATAAATAAGATTGATATTGTGGGTTATCTGCTTAAAATTCCGGAAATAGAAAAGGACGATGTAGGAATCATAGAAGTCAAAGAGACAATGTCTTATGTAGCTGTCAGAAGATCAAAAGCTACATTTGCAATGAAACAGTCTCAGGTTACTAAGATGAAGAATAAAAAAGTCAAGATCACGCGGTCTTAAATCCATTCCGGATAAAGAGCAGATTATCTGCTCTTCCTTTCCATATATGATATGACTGCGGCCGGTACCATCGAACTGATATCTCCTTTATGGAGCGTCACATCGCGGACTATAGTAGAGGATATATGTCCCAGACCGCTTGTACTCATCAAAAAGATAGTATCAATCTCCGGCGCAAGATGCTTGTTATTCTGAGCGATAGCATATTCAAACTCAAAATCATTGGTATTGCGCAGACCACGTAAGATATAGTTCGCCCCTGCCTGCCTGCAGTAATCTACTGTAAGCCCTTTATAAGTCGTTACTTCTACCCGATCGCTGACCTCCGCAAACACCTCTTGAAGGATAGCCACACGGTCATCAGTAGAAAGTAATCCCTGCTTGGTACTATTGGTTCCTACTGCTACAATAATCCTGTCAAATAATTCCAAAGCACGCAGGACAATATCCTGATGCGCCAGAGTGACCGGATCAAATGATCCTGGAAAAACAGCTACTTTCATACTTATTCCGGTTTTTGTTTACTATAAAATCCAAAAGATGAATACCCATACTTGCGTATTTCGAGCAAATACGGCGAATCATCCAGTCTGCGTGTGGAAGGAAACTCTACTATTAATAATCCATTATCTTTCAACAGATTACCTTCGATAATCAAACCCGGAAGTTGAGGTAACTGAGGGATATCATAGGGAGGATCTGCGAAGATAAGATCAAACTGTTTTTTGCAGGAAGTGATAAATTTAAAAACATCAGCACGTTTTGTCTGTACAGTTTCCATTTTCATCTTTTTGGCTGTATCCTGAATATACTGTACGCATTTGAAATGTAAATCTACAGCTTGCACAGACAGTGCACCTCTGGAAGCCAGTTCAAAGCTGATATTGCCGGTACCTGCAAACAAATCCAGACATTCTATTTCGTCAAAGTCCAGACGATTCTGCAAGATATTAAACAAGGCCTCCTTAGCAATATCTGTAGTAGGCCGGACAGGAAGATTGCTGGGTGGATTCAGGCGGATACCTCCCCATGTGCCCCCGATAATTCTCATATTAATATTCGAATAATGTGTTTAACCCCTGCAACTGTTGTTGTACCTGTTCATCAGATGAACTGATTTTGATTTTTGCAGTCAATGTTTCTACTCTTTCGGCAAGCTGAGCCAGTCTCTGGCGATAATCCTCTTCCGGTATTTCTCCGGATATCAGGAGTTTCTGCACTTTATCTTTGATATGGAAACTACTGAATATACGCAACAGGTAATAAGTCAGGTCTTCTACGCTATATATTTCAAATGTATTATACAACTGGAATTGTCCGTTGAGAAATACAAATATATCTGCCGTCTGATCTCCGAAATGTACTCCTATCACTTCTCCCTGCAACGGAATATGTTGCTGAGCCTGTTCTAATATCACCTGAAACTCCGGGATAAACTGTGCTTCCGGAAAAAGAGACTTCCAGCGGTTGTACAATATGGCATCAAATTGATAGACTGCTGTAACTCCTCCCAGATTCAATTTTTGATGAAGGGTATTTCCCTGTTGTTCATCCATCAGAAACTGGGTATAATCTCCCAGCGCTTCTTCCTTAAAAAGCTCATTAGGCACAAATACAAGGCTCTGATGAGGCACCACTATTTTTACACGTACAAAGGGCAGACTCAGCAGTTGTAAAGCGGAGGGTTCGGGCTGTTCACTTTCATATTCCATCATCACCTGGACCGTTCCGTTTTCATCCGACACAAGAATAGTATCTGTATGAAATCCGGTTTTGACCAGAAGTGTATAATGGGGCAAATATTGAATATTAAATTGATCTGAAGTATAATTCATGTGCAAAGCTACCTTTCGAAACGGTATAGATTACTATATCTAACAAAATTAGCTTTTACAATTGATATGACAAACCTTTTTAGATAACTTTGATCGTGCATATCCAGGATTTACTGATACAAAATTTTCATTGGCCGCCTACTCCCCAGCAAAAAACTGCATTTTCGCTGTTGGATCAGTTTCTGAGTACTTTTGACCGTCAACAGGTATTTATTATGAAAGGTTATGCCGGTACAGGTAAGACCGCCATTATCAGTTCCGTTGTAAAGACACTTCCTCAGCTTCGTAAGAAAAGCGTGTTACTGGCTCCCACAGGACGGGCAGCCAAAGTCATGAGTTATTATTCGGGAAGAAAAGCATTTACCATACATAAAAAGATCTACCGCAAAAAGACATCCATAGCCTTCAATATGGATTTCGGGTTGGCAGAAAATTTACATGAAGACACCTTATTCATTGTGGATGAAGCATCTATGATATCCAACGAATCTGTCAATATATTTTCCAAAAGCCTGCTTCATGATCTGATCCGGTATGTACAGGCGGGCAAAAACTGTAGTCTGCTGTTTGTCGGAGATACCGCTCAGCTTCCTCCGGTAGGTCTATTGCAAAGTCCGGCTTTGGATGCGGAATATCTCCGGGATGAATTCTATCTGCATACTTTTGGTTTTGAACTCACGGATGTAGTAAGACAGGCAAAATCTTCCGGCATTCTGTTTAATGCCACCAAAATAAGGCAGGAGATCAAAATAGAAGAAGAGAAAAATGATTACCCCTTTCCTCAGTTTGTAACAAAGGGATTCGGAGATATTTTTCAGATGACGGGCGAAAAACTGGTGGAAGGCCTGCATTACGCTTATGACAAATTTGGTCTTGAAAATACATTAGTGGTATGCAGATCCAATAAATCGGCCAATCTGTATAATCAGAATATACGAAACCGTATTCTTTTTCGCGATGAAGAGCTGACCGGAGGTGATCTGATCATGGTCGTCCGTAACAATTACTACTGGCTTACGGAGAATAACGAACAGAACAAATCCGGATTTATAGCCAATGGAGATATGGCCGAAGTCAGAAAAGTCGGAAACATCCATGAGCAGCACGGTTTTCGTTTTGCAGATGTTACCCTGGAATTTTCAGCCAGTGAAGAAGAGGACCCTGTCACCTGCCGTGTTATTCTGGATAGTCTGTATTCGGACTCTCCCAATCTGCCTTATGAACAACAACAGCAACTTTATGAAGCAATAGCAAAGGATTACGAAGATATATTCTCCAAAAAAGACCGCATGGAAGCAATCAAAAAAGATCCATACTATAATGCTTTACAAATCAAGTTTGCCTATGCAATCACTTGTCACAAAGCACAAGGTGGGCAATGGGAAGCTGTGTTTGTCGATCAGGGTTATATGAATGATGATATGCTCACCACTGAATTTCTAAGGTGGCTGTATACGGCATTGACACGTGCAACAAAAGAGTTATTTTTGGTAAATTTTAATGAAAAATTCTTTTAACCCATGCCAGATAAGGACAACATAGAGCTTGAAAAACAAATAAAACGATTTCTGGATGTACTGAAAAGAAACAAACAGGAATACCTGTCTCCTATCCATTCCGGAAAAATCGATAGCCGGGCGTTATTTAATCTGTGTTTTGATTATTACGACAGTAATCTTCCTCTTCATGCCTCCTGGTTGCTGGAAAAATATGTGAAAGCGGAGCCGCATCAGTTACAACTTCTGCATGCTGATATAATTACAAAGCTGAATGACGTTCGTATTGAAGGAAGTCAACGTATTTTTGGAAATATTCTGATCTGTATTTTAGATAAAAGAAGTAATATCGTACTGAATTCAGATCAGGAAGAAATCATTATAGAAACAATTTTCAACTGGATGATCACTCCGGACAAGGCCGTAGCTGTAGTGGCTAATTGTTTTGAAATATTATATTATCTGAGCAACAAACATTCCTGGGTTAAAGAAGAACTTGCTGCTCAGATTGAATACTTTCTTAAAGAAGGACCTCCCTCTATACAATCCAGAGGAAAGAAGATCCTGTCTCGTATCAGAAAGAATATCTGACACCTGCTGAATAGAAGGTATACATATCATTGTGCTGAGATTGTACCGGCACAAAACCATCCAGAGCATCATTTTGCCCCATCGAGAATTGCGCATTGAATACCACACTGAAGTATCTTCCTGTACGGTTGTTGAAATTATACTTGTTTACAGGTATAGCAAGACCGGCGTTTGCAACCGGAAAAAGAAAGGTATTAGTCGTCTTTCCCTGATTATTAGAAACCGTACCATCTGCTTCTATTAACTCTTTAAATTCGCTTTGAATACCTCCAAAACCGACTCCCAGGTAGAAAGAGTTCAACAGAATCTCTGTAGGAGATGAATATGCTGAAAGCCTTTTATCTGAAAACTGAAACGGAAAAACGGTGACATTCACAAATCCTGCATAATAGCCGTTATTTACTTTTCTTTTATTAAGCGTGTCGATAGTTGCGGCTGCCTTCAAAGATCCTATCTGTCCTTCCAGTCCCACCAGAATACCTTTATAAATACGGTAATCTGCTTTCAGAAAGAATGCTACAGACATACCGGACTTAGGCAGGTCACCATACAGTACAGTTGGTCCCGCCCCGGCAGTAATATGAAATTTATCGTTAGCCTTCTTTGCTCCTCCGATTACAGGAGGACAATCCAGCTGTGCGAAACTGGCAACAGGAGCACAAAAAATAATCGTAAGTAGAAATATGATATGTCCTTTCATATGGTATAGAGTGTGTATGTGCAAATCTAAAATAGTGTATTACCTCTCGAATGATGGATACGTCCCAAATGTTTGAATGCCGCTTCCGTACATTCTCGACCTCTGGACGTACGCATCAGATATCCTTCCTGTATGAGGAATGGTTCATACACTTCTTCTATCGTCCCCTCATCTTCTCCCACTGCGGTAGCGATCGTCTTCAACCCTACCGGCCCGCCTTTAAATTTATCAATGATCGTTGTCAGAATACGGTTATCCATCTCATCCAATCCGTTTTCATCTACATTTAAGGCATTCAGCGCATATTGTGCTATTGCCCGATCTATGGAGCCGTTGCCTTTAATCTGTGCAAAATCACGTGTACGGCGCAGCAGCGCATTGGCTATACGTGGAGTCCCGCGGCTACGGCGTGCGATTTCATATGCACCTTCATCCGAAATAGGTGTATTAAGAATTGTAGCTGAGCGTAATACAATAGTTGTCAGCAATTTTGCATCGTAATATTGAAGTCTTGAATTGATCCCAAAACGGGCTCTCAACGGAGCAGTCAGCAATCCCGAACGTGTAGTAGCGCCTACAAGGGTAAACGGATTCAGCGAGATCTGTACCGAGCGTGCATTAGGCCCCGTTTCAAGCATAATATCGATTTTAAAATCCTCCATTGCTGAATACAGATATTCTTCTACCAGAGGACTAAGACGATGTATCTCATCGATAAACAGAATGTCACCTTCTTCCAGATTGGTCAGTAGACCTGCCAGATCTCCCGGTTTATCCAATACCGGACCTGAAGTGATCTTGATGCCTACTCCCATCTCATTGGCAATGATATTGGATAATGTCGTCTTTCCCAGTCCCGGAGGGCCGTGTAACAACACATGATCCAATGCCTCTCCCCTTAATTTAGCTGCCCTTACAAAGATTGACAGATTTTCAAGAATTTTTTCCTGACCTGTGAAATCTTCAAACGTCTGGGGTCTGAGCACACGCTCCAGATCACGATCCGCAGGATTCAGATGTTCAGGATTGGGGTCAAGATATTCGTTCATATGTACAATATATAACTTTACGTGCTATTTCTAATTATATTTTTTGAACCAACTGGCTATTTTTAGCTGGATCACTCCAAAAAAGGCTTCCCTGAAGATTTTAGTGCTCATCTTAGAAGTACCTTCTGTTCTGTCTGTAAAGATAATAGGCACTTCTACTACATTAAATCCATATTGCAATGCCGTGAATTTCATTTCTATCTGAAAAGCATATCCGACAAACTTGATTTTATCCAACGGAATTTTTTCAAGTACCCGGCGACGAAAACACACAAATCCTGCTGTAGCATCCTGAATCGTAATCCCGGTGATAAACCGGACATATACCGAGGCAAAATAAGACATCAGTACCCTGCTCATCGGCCAGTTGACGACATTTACTCCTTTCACGTAACGGGATCCGATAGACATATCGGCTCCGTCCATACAACATTGTCTCAGCTTGAGTAAGTCATTTGGATTGTGACTGAAATCTGCATCCATCTCGAATATAAATTCATAGTTACGTCCCAACCCCCACTTAAATCCATGAATATAAGCTGTACCCAGGCCTAGTTTACCTTTCCGTTCTTCCATATGCAGGTGATGCGGAAACTCCTGCTGCAATTTTCGCACAATATCTGCGGTCCCGTCCGGAGATCCGTCATCGACAATCAGAATGTCAAATGCAATGGCTAAAGAAAAGACCTTACGAATGATCTTCTCAATATTTTCTTTCTCATTATAGGTCGGAATGATGACTAAGCTATCTGTCTGTTGCATAAAATAAATTGACGTAAAGGTAGTAATTATCCCTAAAGAATAACGAATATAATACCCCTCCAATTATGCTTTTATCCTATACAGAACAACAGGAGAAGGCTTCCTCTGATATTAAAAAACTACGGACAGAAAAAAATATACAGGAGTATAAGTCGTGTGAAGGATTAACCCGTTAAATAAAAAAAACGGATCTGCATACAAAGATCCGTTTCCTTCAATTGTAAATAAGATAATCTATTTCACTCCGTTCATCAGCTTTTTGACTAACGGAGAAATTACGATCAGTAGCACGCCTGCTCCAAGCGCATAGATTCCAAGTTGTTTATAGCCATCTGTATAGGCCAGAAGTTTATCCATTAAGGAAGCCTTTTCATCCGGAGCTGTCATACCTGCACCTAATAATCCGGCAAGATACTGTCCGTAGGCACTCGCTAAAAACCACAATCCCATCATCATACCTCCCAGACGTTTAGGAGATAGTTTGGTGACCATAGACAGCCCTATGGGAGACAGACACAATTCTCCTAAAGTAACCGCTAGATAGGCTAATGTAAATACACCCAGAGAAGTTTTACCGCTGGCATCTGCAAAGAAACGAGTCGCAAAGAAAATATAATAAGCGACTCCAAGCAATAAGAATCCCAGTCCGAACTTTACAACAGTATTAGGTTCGACTTTTTTCTTAGACATCGCTAACCATACCAGACCTAATAACGGGCTGAACGCAATTACGAAAAGAGAATTTGCACCATTATTAACCATATTGGGATCTATGCTGAAAAACAAAAGATCACGATGTAAATTGTTATTTGCAAATAACGCTAACGACCCTCCTGCCTGTTCAAAAATAGCAAAAAACAGGATGGAAAACATGATCAGGATCAAAGCTGCCAGAAGCTGCTGACGCGCCTTTTTCTCCTTTTCAACCAGCATTTGATAGAAGAAATAGATCAAGGCCAACGGACCGATGATATACATAAACATATCTGTATACCCGGTGTTATGAATCATGATAAAGATCAACGGAATACAAGCTAACGCACCGATATACACCAATACTTCCTGTACTGTTTTCTTCGCTTTAGGAAGATGTTCAATTGGACTTGCTCCTATTGGTCCTAAGTACTTTTTAGTCAACAAAAAGATAAAAAGTCCGATAACCATGACCACTGCCGCGGCCATAAAAGCCAGATTCCAGGAATGTTCTTTACCCAGCCACACACACAATGCACCGCCTAAAAGTGCTCCGACATTGATTCCGGAATAAAAAATTCCGAATCCGGCATCTCTTCTCGGATCTCCCTCTTTGTAAAGCTCTCCTACCATAGAAGAAATATTCGGTTTGAAAAATCCTGTTCCGATAATAGTCAGTACAATTCCCAGATAAAAGAAATCATGCGGTGAAACCGCAATTAATGCATTACCGGCGATCATCAGTATCGCTCCGAAAATTAGAGAACGTTTGAAACCAAGAATCCGGTCTGCAAAGATTCCGCCTATAAAAGTAAAAGCGTAAACGAATGCCTGAATAGCTCCATACTTAAGATTTGCCTCTTTATCTGTCAGAAATAACTGATCGACCATAAAGATTGCCAATACCCCACGCATTCCGTAGAAACAGAAGCGCTCCCACATCTCCACCAGGAATAAGTACCAAAGCTGCTTGGGGTACTTTCCTTCAAAATTCTGGATTTCGGCTAACGTTTGTTGTTTATATTCCTCCATTTTGTATTATGATATATTAAAAAAAAGGCTTTCCCGGATAAGGAAAGCCTTTAGATTTTCTATTTTACTCCGTGCATAAGTCGTTTAATCAGCGGATTAAGCAACATCACCAGTAGTCCTGCTGCAGCCGGAATAATAGTGAACAGGAAGAAGAAGTGACTCAATGAATAATTCTCTTTGATAATCTCTACCTGACCACCCAGAATAGCGGCCAGTTTCTGCGCAATCGCTATGGCAAGATACCATACACCAAACATAAAGGCCAGCATACGCGCAGGAACTAACTTAGAGACATAAGATAAACCTACCGGAGAAATAAACAATTCACCTAATGTGTGGAACAAATAGGTCAATACCAGAAAGATCATCGATATTTTCACATGTTCACTGATACCCAATGAACCTAATCCCAATATCAAAAATCCTATGGCTACCAGCACCAATCCGAAGCCATATTTAAATGCGGCAGAAGGATTAAACTTGGATTCCCAGATTTTTGATACTGAAGAGGCTAATGCTATAATAAAGAAGGAGTTGAGTGTAGAGAACCAGGAAACAGTAATCTCAGAAGTTTTGGCTGTAAACTCATTGGTCAGCATCCAGATAGCTGCACCCCAGATCAGCACAAAACAAATCAACAATATAATATTCGAAGGAGCTATTTTTTTCCAGGTCGCTTTAGTGAGCAGGATCAATACCCATGAGATAATAGTCAATGGTACAATTGTAAATAAGGCATTTACAATATTGAAGATCATCAGACTGTTGCCCGAAAGCTGTCTGTCGATATGGTCACGCGCTACCAGTACCAGCGATGTTGCTCCCTGTTCAAAACTCATAAAGAAGAAGATCAGGAAGAATGCAAGCAGGATAACGGCAAACATTCTGTCACGAACGATTTTGCCATAGCGCAGAATACGGGATACGATCAGATAAATAAAAGCGATTAGTGCTATAAATATCATCAGGTATTGTCCTCTCAGATACGAAGTGTCAATAAATTTAAAAATATCTACAACCCCGTTTTTGGAAAGCGGATCGTTGAAGGCATACATAAACCCGACAACCGTAATAAAACCGATCAGCACCATGTCAAAAGTGGTATAAGGATTGCGTTTGCTCTCTTCTTCACTTTCCATCACTTTCTTTTCAGCATCTTCTTTAGCCGATTTATCCAATACGCCGAGGTTACCCATCAGAGGTTTAGCAGCCCAGAACTGGATAGTGCCGAGGAACATAAAGATACCTGCCAGTCCAAATCCCCAGTGCCAGCCTACTTTTTCGGCTAAGTAACCACATAGCATCATACCAAAGAATGCTCCGGCATTTACTCCCATGTAGAAAATAGTATATGCACCATCCTTTTTCTCCGGCAGATGTTTGTACATTTCACCCAGAATAGAAGGCATATTCGGTTTGAAAAAACCTGTACCAATAATCAGACAGGCCAAACCGGCAAAAAACATATAAGAGTTGTCAAATGCCATCGCTGCATGTCCTATGGTCATGACAGCTGCACCTATAATAACGGCCTTACGTGAGCCGATGTATTTATCGGCAATGATACCTCCCAGAATAGGAGTCAGATATACGAGCATGGCGTAGGTTCCGTACAACGCTCCGGCCTGCTCAGCTGTCCAGCCCCATCCGGAAAAAGGACTTCCGAATATAACCGCAGAAGTTAGAAACTGAATCAACAATACGCGCATCCCGTAATACGAGAATCTCTCCCACATCTCTGTAAAGAAAAGAACTAATAATCCAGACGGATGTCCCAACACTGTTGACCCATCTATACCGTCTTTTTCAAGCGTGCCTGAAACAGCACGATTCTGATCATTCATATAAAATTTTAACTTAACAATAGCTACAAAGTTATAAATTTATCTTATTGCCAAATGGTCTTAATACAAAAAAAGCATCTCTGAGGATGCTTTTTTATGTAAATATTTTATTCTTAGCGAATTCCGTGCATCATCTTCTTAAGTATAGGGCTAAATATCAATAATAACAGAGCCGCACTAATAGGTAGTGCTGCAATAATCATAAAGAATGTAGACATTGAATACATTTCAGTAATTTTATCAATTAACCCTCCACTCCATCCTGCCATCTTATTCGCTATAGCTGAAGCCAAAAACCAAAAACCAAAAATCAATCCAATAAATTTCTTTGGCGAAAGTTTGCTCATGTAAGACAAACCAACCGGGGAAACACAAAGTTCTCCTGTTGTATGGAAAAAATATGCTAAAATAAGCCAAATCATACTCACAGAAGCTGTAGCGGCTCCTTGCGGAATACTCATGCTTCCATAAGACAACACCAAAAATCCTGCTCCTACTAATATTAATCCTAATGCGAATTTTACAGGACCTGTTGGATTCCACACTTTTTCCCAGAATTTACTAAAGGAAGAAGCTAGGGTAACGATAAAGAATGCATTAAGAATTTGAAACCACGCCACTGTAACCTCAGTTTCTAATGCTGTAAATTCACGATGTATTTTCCAAAATCCCAATATTGCAATGGAAACAAATGAAACAATAGTAAAGAGGATAGTTAGAGGATACTTGTTAAATATTTTTGAAGATAACTTAAGAAGAACATAAGTAACTACCAAAATAGGGAACAAAGTTAAAATAGCATCAACCCATTTAAATGTTAACGCAGATCCACCTTCTAATACCCGTTGAGTATAGTTTTTAGCAAAAATAGTCATGGATCCCCCTGCCTGTTCAAAAGCTAAAAAGAAGAAAATACTGGCAATGATAAGTACTGCTACAACAATAAGCCTGTCTTTTATGATTTTTCCTGAAGAAGCATGATCAGTAGGGTCAGTGTCATTATTTACTTCTTCATTTTTGATTTTAGGTTTATCACCAATAACTCCGAAGATTCTTTGCCCGAAATAAAACTGCAACATACCGAAAAACATAAATACACCCGCTAGTCCAAAGCCATAATGCCAACCAATCTTTTCTCCGATATATCCACACAATAGTGATCCAAGGAATGCACCTGCATTAATACCCATATAGAAAATTGTATAGCCTGCATCTTTTTTAGCACTGGAATCCGGATATAACTGACCTACCATGGAAGAAATATTTGGTTTAAATAGCCCATTTCCAAGAATCATAAGTCCCAACCCTAAATAAAAAAACTCTTTACCGATACCCTCCAATGCCATAGAAGCATGACCCAGTGTCATGATCAGTGCACCCAGGAGAATTGCTTTTTTATATCCAATCAATCTATCAGCTATAAGACCACCTAAGAGAGGAGTTGCGTATACGAGTCCTGTATACCATCCATACAATTCCATAGCTTCAGGATTACTCCATCCCCATCCGTGTTTCGCTATTTCAGTAATTAAGAACGTGACAAGTAATGCCCGCATCCCGTAATAACTAAAACGTTCCCACATCTCGGTAAAGAAGAGGACAAATAGTCCTGCCGGGTGTCCCATTACCATTTTGTCATCAACTCCCTGTTTTGCCAGGTGCGAGACCAATACTCCATCTCTTTCTTCTGTCATATGATATTTTATAGATTTTACATGGTTATAATTGCCTGCTGAAGGAAATCATCAATCGTTGTTTTAACAAACAATGCTACAAAGAAAACAAACTTTTTGAATTGATACAGCTTATTAAAGAAATATTTTTGTTTCAATTGGCATTGAAACCACTCTTCTTCTCTATTTTTTTACGTGCAGGATTCAGATATTGATCTTCATCTCCACGCACAGGATTGGTAAATTCAATATTTGATTTGAAAAACAACTTGGCAGGAACGATCTCATAAGCATCATATGTAAGATCCGGCCCATAATACTGATATTTTCCTTCCAGGCTTTTATCTGCGGGTACTAAATGATCGAATACAATTCTCTTTTTAGCGGCATCATAGCGAAGCAGCATACTGGCCTGCCTGGTATAATTGAATATTTTTCTGGAAATCTGCGGCTGATCTGAAAACAATTTCTTTCCGAATGTAGCTTCTTTGCCTTTTAGGCTGAGTACCTCAATAACTTTTTGGGTAAACAGACGATTGTGGCCTTTCCAGCCCAATAGAAGGTAGTGGTCAGCATTTTGGATGATCTCATAATATTGAGCTCCATACCAGCTGGAAGAAGATACAACTGCCTGCTCCGCTTGCTGAATCTCAAATGTTTTATCCAGTAACGGAATCAGAGATAATTCTCCATTTCCCGTTTTGAGTTGAATACTCCCGTAATAAAGATAGGAACCATCGTTGAGAGGGACATTCCAGGAGAATATACGAAATTTATTATCAGGAGAATTCAGGACAGAGATCATTTTAAGCTGATCAAATCCAAAATCAAACGAATTCTTTTCCTTTAATGCGGAGACCAGCGTCTTCACAAATCTGAAGTTGGCATCTATCCGTTCGGGTTCTGAAGGATTTTGAAAGACCCTGTTCCCGATACTCAGCAAAGAGTCCTGCCAGACCTGCATAGCTTTACCCGAAGGCTTTTGAGCATGTGCAGACTGAACAGTCAATATCCCTATTCCCAAACAGACAGATATAAACCAATACTTCATATAATCAATTTAAGCATCTATAGCAGATACTATTGAAATTTCTGCAATAATTTTTTAGTTAACAATACACCATCAATCTCACTGTGCTTGTCACCTTCGTATTCTATACCTACAAAACCTTTAAATTTTGCGTCTTTCACAATTTTCATCATGCGGGCATAGTCAATCTGTGTTTCGTTACCCTCTGCATCAAAATCATGGGACTTCGCACTAACGCCGTGTGCATACGGCATCAGGTCAGTCACACCCTGATAGCGGTCATACTCATAGAAATTACCCAGATCAGGCAGACTTCCACAATTTTTCTTTCCTACAGCTTTCAGTACTCCTGCCAGCCAGTCTCCATGTGAAGAGATACCACCGTGATTCTCTACAATCACACTGATATTAGATTTTTTTCCGTAATCAGCCAGCGTACTCAGACTCTCTACCACTCTTCCCTTCACCTCTTCCGGTGTACCTTTACCGGCAGCATTCACACGAATAGCATGACAGCCCAGAAATGCAGCAGCATCCACCCATTTGTAGTGATTTTCTACTGCTTCTTTACGTTTTGCAGTATCCTCATCACCGAGATATCCTTCACCATCGATCATGATCAGAACATTACGTACACCGTTATCCTTAGCACGCTGATTCAGATCTTTCAGATAAGTCATATCCTTTGCTTTATCTTTAAAGAACTGGTTTACATATTCTACTGCATGTATTCCGAATTTTTTAACAGCAAATTCAGGAAAATCTATGTTTTTAAGATCTCCTTTAAAAAGAGTCTTATGTAATGACCATTCCGCTAAGGAAATTTCAAACCAAGGCTTTTTCGCTGCAAACAAATCCAAGTTTGGCGCTAAAGCAACACCTGCCGTAGCAAGTCCCAAATTTTTCAGAAAATCTCTTCTAGAATTCATAGTAAGTTTTATTATTGATTATTGATAGTTAAATATTTGCCCACCCGGATGTCAGGACATCCACAAGGTGAATTGTTCGTACAGGAAGTTGATGTTTATCTATATACGCCTGCAGATGAAGCAGACAGGAGGCATCGGTAGAAATAATATAGTCTGCCTCTACATCCAGTGCATGTTGTACTTTCTGCTCTGCCATAGCGGAAGAAATCCCTTCAAACTTGACTGCAAACGTACCTCCAAATCCGCAACAGGTTTCCTGATCCTTCATCGGAATCAGTTCAAGCCCGCCAACCTTGGACAATAACTGGCGGGGTTCTTCTTTTATCTTACATTCCCGTAAGGCAGCACAGGAATCATGATAGACTGCTGTCCCGACCAATTCGGCACCAAAATAATCCCGCTTGGCAATGTGAATCAGAAATTCACTGATCTCAAATACATTACGTTGTACATTGCGGCAACGGTTATGCTCTACAGAATTCGTAAATAAATCATCGTAGCCATTTTTTACCATACCTACACAAGAGGCTGAAGGAGCTACAATATAATGCTCCTCACTAAAATCATTTAAAAATTTATGGCCGATTTCTTTGGCTTCATCCCAGAATCCAGCATTGTATGCAGGTTGTCCGCAACAGGTCTGTTCTGGATTGTAACTGACCTCACATCCGACCCGCTCTAATAATTTTATCGTATTGAAAGCTGTTTCAGGATACATCTGATCTATAAAACACGGCACAAACAGCTCTACTCTCATATGTGAATTTTTCAAAAACTTAAAATTAGACTTTATTGAATTTTAATACCCGGAAGAGCAGTAACAATCCAATTACAAAAAATAAAGATAAAAATAATGCCGAATATCTGATATTATGTGTCAGCTGCTCTATAAGGCCAAAAGAGAATAAGCCGACGACAATAGCCAGTTTTTCGGTGACATCGTAAAAGCTGAAAAAAGCAGTGGTATCTTCTATGTTTTGAGGCAGCAATTTGGAATAAGTAGACCGTGAAAGTGATTGTATACCTCCCATTACCAACCCTACCAGTACCGCCATAATATAGAATTGGATCTCGTTAGTCAGAAAATACGCTCCGATACAAATAGCTATCCAGATAACGACAACCATAATAAGCACAGCTATATTGCCGATCCGGCTTGCCAATGCGGACATCAGATAGGCTCCTGCTATAGCGACCAGTTGTATCAAGAGTATGGTACCGATTAACTTAGGTGCACCGAGATGAAGTACTTTTTCACCAAAGGCAGCAGCCACAATCATAATGGTCTGTACACCTATTGCATAAAAAAAATAGGCCGGCAAAAAACGCTTTATCCCCTCTATCTGTGCAATGCGATGCCATACTTTCAAAAATTCTTGTTTGACTGTACGTATCAGAGGAACTCCCTGTGTACCCGGCATAGGAGAATTAGAGGGTAATACCCGGAATGGAATCTGTGCAAAGCCTACCCACCAAAGTCCCACCAGAAAAAAGGACAATCGTGCCGGAAATGAAAGATCCATAATTCCAAACCATTCCGGCTTTAAAACAAATACAAAACAGATAATCTGCAACAGCACACAGCCAACATATCCATAAGCAAATCCTTGTGCACTGACTCTGTCCTGCTGATCTACAGTGGCGATTAGCGGAAGATAGGAATTATTAAAGGCAACTCCTCCGATATAGCCCATTGCTGCCAGAGCAAAGAATATTATGCTCATTTCCAGCGTTTCCAGCTTAAAGAAGTAAAGCCCCATACAAGCTGCACCACCAATATAGGTAAACAGCTTCATAAGCATCTTTTTGCGACCTGTAGCATCTGCAAAAGAAGTAATAAAGGGTAAGGATACCGCCATGAAAAGATAGGCGAAGGCTAATGCAAAATTGGACAGTGCCGTATTCACCACTTCGATTCCAAAGAAAGTCACCGTGTCTCCGTGTTCCTTTGTATTGGTGATCGTTGTGTAATAAACCGGGAATATTGTAGAGGTAATAACCAGGTTGTAAGCTGAATTCGCCCAATCATACATAGACCAGGCGCGAATTGTTTTCTTGTTGTTCTTTTCAACAGCTATCATAAAGGGTCTTTAAACTCCGAATATACAACGTTTATTTAAAAAATATTAGTGTCTCCCTGTTAATAATTCTGACGTATATACGTCACAATATTGACCATCTCTCTACGGACTGTACTCGCAGAAGTCACAAAATTATTATTCAGGAATGAAAAAATAAGTTTGCGCCCTGATCGTGTAATCAGATATCCGCTCTGACAGTGTACCGAATTGAGTGTACCTGTCTTTGCCCATACAAAAGGTTCTCCCCTGTCCAGCTTGTAAGCAGACCGGATAGTGCCATCCACACCACCTGTCGGGAAAAGTTTATGCAAGATCTCCGTATCCGGAATATCTTTTTGTAATACCACCAGCAACTCCGCAATACTTCTTGGTGTGACCAGATTGTACACGGACAAACCACTTCCATCCTTCAGATCTACCTTATCCGTAAAGTATTTATAGTATTCCTGCTGCATCCACTCCCTCAATCTGTTGGTATCGAATTCGCCGTATTTGACAAGAGAACTCATCATCTGAAACTGTTCTGCCATAAAATTATCGCTCGGCAACATCATTTCACGCAACATCTTATTTCTGCTGTTGGAATATACAGTCTTTACATCGGATGGTTTTTCATAAGAAATCATTTTTACATCCTTCTTTAACGTATCCACCAGTAATTTCAAAAACAGACTATCCGAATATTTGAAAGGCTTCTCATTGACATATCCTCTTTTGACATCGATACCGGACATATAAAAGATATTTTTATCAAAAGCTCTGGTTAATTTAAATTTACCCTTACTCTTTTCATCATCTTTTACATGCACATCTTTCTGGAAATATTCCGGTGTGGCCCTCAACGATCCCTTTTCTCTTGCTCTGAACGTAACGACATCTCCGTAAATAGGAAATGTGCTGATCTCGGGCTGATAATATTCATCATAGTCTTCCACAGACCAGCCGTTTCTGTAAAAGGGTTCTTTAGAAGCTGTAGGTACGTAATACAGATGTTTGCCACTGCTTTTTAAAAAATTATATACTTTGTGGCTATCCAATCTGTTATGCAGAAAAGTAGGGTCGCCCGTGCCCCAGAAGATCAGTGAATCACCTCTCACTGTATACTGAAGCCCCGGAATAGAATCCGGTAATGTATGAATCGCTGCCAATAGCGTAAAGATCTTTGTATTGGAAGCAGGCATAAAATGTTTTTCCTCGTTGATTCCGAATAGGAATCTGGAGCTGTCTGCATCATAAAGTGAAAAACCGTAAAAGTGTTTTTTAAGCCCTTCTGCCTGACTAAACTTCTGTTGAAGATCATTGGATATCTGCCCTTTAACAGGCATTATATAGACCAGTAGTGAAACAAAAAAGCTAAAGAGATATAATTTCATTGCGATAAACATACAAAAAAGATCATAAAAACCTTCATGTACAGAGTACACTAACTGTAAAGAAGCGCTTACAATCTATCTGATTGTTGAAAGAAGTGAAAATTGGAAGAAAGATGAGCTGCGCAAAACTGCAGCTCATCTGTCAATAGATTTTTTAAGGATTAATATCCTTCATTTTGTTTCAATGTACCGTTACTCTTATCGATTTCATCCTGAGGAATCGGGAAGTACTCATTTCTGCTATTGAAAATCAATCCTTTAAATGCAGACAGGAATCCACCTTCAAATGCGGAATAACTCTCTATAACCTGTTTAGCCTGTCCCCATCTGACCAGATCATAGAATCTGTGTCCCTCCATCGCGAGCTCCAGTCGTCTTTCGAAACGAACAGCTTTACGTGCATATTCCTGGTCCGGAAAAGACGGATACGGTTTGACTTCATATACTGCTGCCGGAACTCCGTCTCCCGTTAATTTTGGCGGCAACTTAGACGCTCTGATACGGATAGCGTTCACAAGTTTCAATGCAGCATCCAGATCGTTCAATTCTACCTGACATTCTGCTGCCATCAGAATAACATCTGCCAGACGAATAATATTGACATCAAGCGCTGTCAAATAGCGATCTGCTGCAGCGAATTTTCCAAACTGGCTCTGTGGAATCATTGTTTTAATTCCTACAAAAGGTCCTGCATACGGCTGATCACGCACCCATGCAGCACCCGGCATCACGCCGTAATCCAGATACTGAACACCGCGGCGCCCTACGGTATAGTCCAGACGTGGATCAAACCTCAAGGCTACGTTCAGTGTATAACCTGCTTCATTATTCAGATCAGATACATAAGGAAGTGTACGATACGAATTATCCAGTAACGGCAAGCCGTCTGTACCGACTTTATAAGCATTTACCAGATCAATCGTAGGCTGATAAAAACCACAGCATCCTACCGGATTATTTCCGTTCAGACCGCTTAGCATATCGCCCACATTAGCGTTATCTCCGCTTCCATCCGGATTAATGGCATGTTTGGATACCAGTAATGTTTCCGGTCCGTCTTCTGTAGTCACATCGAAGTTATTTTGAAACGGCATGACAGTGATATCTTTGCTTCCGATCACATCTTTAAACAGAACTAAGGCTTCGCCATACTTTTTCTGATACAGATATACCTTACCTAAATAGGCTTTAGCAATATTCTGATCCATACGTCCGGTCTCTCCGTTGATCTTTGTCAGCGGAAGATTATCCACCGCAAATTTAAGATCATCTATTATTTTGGGAAGCACATCTGTATTATTGGGAACAGTCTTTGCCTCATCTGTCGTCGTTGCCTCACTTACATAGGGAATATTCTTAAATACTCTCCACAAAAAGAAATAATAGTGTGCACGCAACATGCGGGCCTCAGCTTCAATTGTTTTTGCACGGTCTGCACCAATTGTTTTTTCCCCATCCTGATCCAGTTTTAATAATTTCAGCGTATTATTAGCCCGGAGTACACCTTCATAATACACCTGCCACATCTGACTGAGGTTGTCATTTGCGCTGTTGGCAATATAAGATTCGATCAGATTCATATTTGGCTGATCCGTAGATGTAGAACCTTTATGTGCATTGTCTGAGGTTACTTCTCCAAACAGCCACTGACTCGGTGCAGATGAGTAATTACCCCAGGTACCATTCACATTTCCATTCAGAATACCGTATGCTCCCAGCAACACCTGCTCCACCCCATCTTTATTTGCAACTTCTTCATCCGTTAACTTACCTTGTGGTGCTTTTTCCAAAAAATCCTTACCGCAAGACGACATCAGCAGAATGGATGCGCCCAATATTGTAGTTATTATATTTCTCTTTTTCATCTTCTTCAATTTTAATTATTCAACTATTCCATCTTAAAAACCTAAACTCAGTCCTAACATATACTGACGAGACTGCGGATAAACTCCGAAATCCACACCAAATGCCGGATAATCTGAAGGTGTCGCCGACACTTCCGGATCCAAACCTTCGTATTTGGTAATGGTAAACAGGTTAGTCACGCCGAAATAAACTCTCAGTTTGCGCACACCACTAGTTGATTTAAATATTTTTTCTGTTGGAAGACTATATCCGATTTGCAAATTTTTCAATTTTAAGAAACTCGCATCCTGAATATAATAGCTCGATGATGCGTATTCCAGTGAAGAAACGTCACTTCCACCCTGTGAAGGAATCATACTGGATGTATTGGTAGGACTCCATTCGTCCAGTACACGTACACTTTTCTGTCCTTTGAACACCCCAAAATCGGTGAAGTAACGGGTTGCTTCATAATTTTGATTTCCTTGTGAACCATAGAAGTACATCATAAAATCAAAATTCTTGTATGCCCCGCTGATATTAAAGGAGTATACAAAATCAGGATGCGGGCTGCCGATAACTGTACGGTCACTGGCATCGATCTTGCCGTCTCCGTTAATGTCCTCATATTTCAGACCACCGGCTCTTGCCAGTTCATATGAAGGCGAACTGGCCACATCGCTAGCATTTTGATAGATGCCGATCACTTTGTATCCAAAGAAAGATCCCAATGGCTCTCCTGCTTTCAGAAGAGACGTTTCCATACTTCTGAAACTTCCGTAGATGTCCTGCGAAATAGACGGAGCCAATGACACCACTTTATTGATGTTACGTGAAATATTTGCAGAAAGATCTAATGTAAATGGTCTTTGCTGGCGCTTACCATAGTGATAGTTTAAGGAGAACTCTATACCTTTATTCTGCATTTCACCCACATTCACGTAAGGAGAACTAGCGCGACCTACTGCAATGGCAGGTAACGGCAGACGATAAAGCATATCTGTTGTCTTTTTATTGTACCAATCAAATGAACCATCTAAGTCTCCGTTGAGAATTGAGAAGTCGATACCTAAGTTTAACGCAGACACCTGCTCCCATTTGACATTTGGATTATCATAATCGCTTAACCACATTCCGGTGAGTACAGTACCGTTGATAGGATATGAGGAGGAGTTGACGGCCGATTCAAATCTTCTGAAATACTGATCAGAGGGAATGCGCTGATTACCGGTGACTCCATAACCCGCTCTTAATTTCAGATCGGATAACCAGCTGGTGCCTTTCAGGAATTCCTCTTCAGACACACGCCATGCACCACTTACTCCCGGGAATACCCCATACTTATTTGCAGAACCGAAATTTGATGATCCGTCACGACGGATAGTCGCACTCAGGATATAACGGTCTTTGAAAGAGTAATCTACTTTTCCAAAGAGTGAGAACATGGATCCTACCGTTCCTTCACTTGTACTGGACTGTCCGGAGGCAGCACCTAAGTACAGATAATCCAGACTGCTCATGGTAAACAGATCGCGGCCACTTCCATCCAGTTGCCTGTATCTGTTTTGAATAGCTTCCGTACCGGCAAGAATATTCAGATTATGATCGCCGAAGGTTTTTCTATAGTTTAATGTATTGGTCCAGGTCCATTCTGTTGTAAATCCAAAATATTCACTTATAGAATTACTGAAATTACCTTCTGTAAACTCCGGATTAGGATATCTGTAAGATACACCATTATAATTTTCATATTTCAAACCAAAGTTGGTACGCAAGGTAAGACCATCAATGATATCATACTCCGTAAAAGCATTTCCAAAGAAGAAGTTATTTTTATTTTTATTATCCTTGGCACGGTAAGCGATAGCTACCGGATTTTCACCGTTACCATATTTTCCGCCAAGTGATCCTGCAAAATTACCGCCTTCATCATATACCGGAATAATATTATGTATACGGTATGCAAAGCCCAGCGCACTTCCCTCACCGATGTAATCACCGGCTGTATTGGTATTCACCCCGATTCCGTATCCTTCCGTAAAACTGTATTGTAAATTCTCTCCGAAACGAAGTTTTTTATTCAATGCAGAGAAACTGGTATTTGCGCGCACATTGAACTTATCAAATCCGGTATGGATAATAGTACCCTTTTGTCCAAGATAGCCGGCAGACATTGCATATTTAGCGTCATCCGTACCGCCAGCAGCACTCAACTGATAAGACTGGGTTGGTGCATTTTGAGAAAGTTCCTTAAACCAGTTTGTACCTTCTTTGTTTGCTTTGGTAATCTGGTAAAAGTCAGCTCGTGATTTAGCGCGATAATTATATTTTGCCATATCAATATCCGCCAGTGTAATATCGTGTCCGGTTTTAGAGCCGGCCACTAAGTAATCCGGCAAGGTGTTATTATTTCCGGTCAGGCGATTTTCAATATCCAGTTCCTGCTGAGGAGTAATCATTTTAGGAAAACGTGAGCTGTTTGGCACCTGTACACCATAATAAGCATCGAGATTGATTTGCGCTTTTCCTGATTTTCCACTTTTTGTTGTGATAATGATAACCCCGTTATTCGCACGGGCACCGTATATAGAAGCCGCAGAAGCATCTTTCAATACCTGCATAGACTCGATATCATTTTGATTTAACCAGCTCAATTTACCTTCAAAAGGCACACCGTCAATAACATACAGCGGTTCATTATTATTAATCGTACTGAATCCCCTTATTTTAATCTGCGGAGTAGATCCCGGAGCACCGTCTGTCACAATTTGCACCCCTGTGGCGCGTCCCTGAAGGGCTTCTACAGCACTGGCTGCAGGCTGTGTCTTTAATTGATTGACATCTACGACAGCAACAGAACCTGTCAGATCCTTTTTACGTTGTGTCGAATAGCCTGTTACAACGACTTCTTCCAGTGATCCCGTCTCATCTGTCAGGTCAATAAGCACATTGCTGGCCGGTCCGGTGACTTTGTATTCGGTCTTCTTATATCCTATATAAGAAAATTCGATAATGTCATTGGCATTGACTTTCAATTCAAATGAACCGTTTTCATCTGTCGAAGTAGCAGTTGCTTTACCTAGTATTTTCAGGGTAACGCCGGATAGCGGTGATTTAGTAGCGGCATCCTGTACTTTACCCTTGATCAGAAATTCCTGTTGTGGATTTTCGCTCAGTAAAATTTTCTCATAATTTGTGTTTTCAGCATTAGAAATTCGGGCAAATGCCGTATTAACGAGTAACACTGTGGCACTAGCCATCCAAAAGGATTTTTTGAGTGAAAAATGGAAGGACGGCTTAATTCTTCCATCAAACTGTTTAAGTTTTTTCATAATAAGTGATAAGATTGTTTATATTGATTGTTTATGTTAGGCGACGTACTCAATTAGAGTACAATAAGTTATACTTTATCTAACCATAGGCAATAGATTTTAGTTTTTTAAATTTACAATTGGCACTGCTATGAATTAAAAAGATATAACAGGCTTATATTTTGGTTAACTCTAATTTACAAAAACTGATTTGACATATCCAAGCAAAGTGTACAAAGTACAACTAGTCTTTGTAACAAAACACTGACAATCAATGAGTTAAAAACACATAAATTGTAACAATAATATGTATCTCTAAAATTAACACTTTATTAAACTAAAATAAAAAAACACAAGCACACCGAGAATAAGCAACGTATTACTATCACAAAAATACAGTTGATAAAAAGTCGTAAAAATTAGTTAAAACCATCAAAAAAGATGTTTAACCAATTAATTTCAGTCTGCAATTTCAGCCAGACAAATTTGTGAAATGGAAATGATCAAAATATCTTCAAACGAAATAAAAGATACAAATACCCAAAAACATTAATAGTGTAACAGTAACACATTGTAACATTTGATTCGACTTAGCTTATCCGTTTTAGTTCAGTTTTAAAAGCAGGAGAATACTTTTTTTTGAAAACGTAGTGGATACAGTGACAGATAGCAGGTGGGGTATAAAGAATAAACTTAGACCCATTTTTAGTACTGTTAACGTGAATGTCATTCTGCCTATGCAAAGACATGTATAACACAACTTTTTGAGCACACAAAAAAGTCCGCTACCTTTTCACAGTAGCAGACGATAATATAGATCTGATTATCTGATATACAAAGCTGTACACCAGCTCACCAGATGGGATTTATTAAACGACAATATTAATGATCTTTCCTTTTACAAAGATGACCTTCTTTACAGGCTTACCGTCCAGATATTTTTGTACATCAGCATTAGCCAACACAATCTCTTCTACAGCTTTCGCTTCCAGATCCAGTGCAAGAGGAAGATTAAGTTTCATCTTCCCGTTTACAGATACCGGATATGCAAATTCGGATTCTACAAGATATTCCGGATTGAATACAGGATATGGAGCATAGGATATGCTGCCGGCTTCATGACCAGACAAGGACCATAATTCTTCTGCTATATGTGGTGCATATGGCTGTAAAACGACAATTAACTGTTCCAGAATAGCACGTTTATTACATTTTAGTTCCGTAAGTTCATTCACACAGATCATAAATGCAGATACCGATGTATTGAATGAAAAACGTTCGATATCATCCTCTACTTTCCGGATGATTTTATGTAATGCTTTATATTCTGCCTTTACAGGAGTTTCATCCGATACATGAAAGTTTCCTTCCGTATCATGAAATAGACGCCATACCTTTTTCAAAAATTTATATACACCTTCTATACCATTTGTATTCCATGGCTTAGCTTGTTCAAGCGGTCCGAGGAACATTTCATATAAGCGAAGAGTGTCTGCGCCATAAGTATCAATAATGTCATCCGGATTCACTACGTTAAACTTGGATTTAGACATTTTCTCCACTTCTGCGCCACAATGATACTTTCCGTTTTCAAGGATAAATTCAGCATCAGCAAAGTCAGGTCTGAATTGTCTGAATTTTTCAAGATTCAGTATATCATTTACGACAATATTTACATCCACATGCAATGCGATCGTTTTATACTGCTCTTTCAGGCCGTATGAAACAAACTGGTTAGTACCTCTTCCCTCTTCATCCAGAATACGATATACAAAATTGGATCTTCCCTGAATCATTCCCTGATTGATCAGCTTCTTGAAAGGCTCTTCTTCATTGTGATAACCTATATCTTTTAAAAATTTATTCCAAAAGCGGGAATAGAGCAAATGTCCTGTGGCGTGCTCTGAACCACCGATATACAGATCTACAGCTTTCCAGTAAGCTACAGCTTCTTTGGAAGCAAAGGCGTCTGCATTTTGCGGATCCATATACCGGAACCAATACCAGCTGGAACCTGCCCAACCCGGCATTGTACTCAATTCATACTCATACTGATCTTCATATTTCCAATCTTCGGCTCTTCCCAAAGGAGGTTCACCTGTTTCAGTTGGAAGATATTTATCTACTTCAGGAAGTAGCAAAGGCAATTCTTCTTCTTTAATGAGATAAGGAAGTCCGTTTTTGAAATATACCGGTACCGGTTCACCCCAATAGCGCTGACGGCCAAATATAGCATCCCGCATGCGGAAATTAATCTTGGCTTTACCGAGTTTAAGCTCTTCTAGTTTGGAAATCAAAGCCGGTACAGCTTCCTGATAATTCATACCGTTAATAAAGTCTGAATTGATATAGCGTCCGTTTTTATTCGGATCGGCTTCTTCCTCGATCTGCTGTGTATCTGAAATCGGAATAACCGGAAGGTTAAAGTGCTTCGCAAATACATAATCCCGCTGATCTCCAGATGGTACAGCCATTACAGCTCCGGTACCATAGCTGGCCAGCACGTAATCAGCAATCCAGATTTGCACGTCTTGCCCTGTAATCGGATGTTTGGCATAAGAACCTGTAAATGCTCCGGATACGGTCTTTGTATCCGCCATACGATCCAGTTCAGACTTCTTATTTGTCTTATCTATATATGCTTTTACCTCGGATTCCTGATCAGGAGTTGTTAAAGCAGCCACTAATTCATGTTCAGGAGCCAACACCACGAAAGAAACACCAAAAATAGTGTCCACCCTTGTTGTAAAGACTTCAATATAATTATCCAACTGTGGCAACGGAAATCTGACAGAAGCACCTACAGATTTACCGATCCAGTTGCGTTGCATCTCTACCAAAGGCTCAGGCCAGTCTATTGTATCCAGGCCGCGAAGCAGGCGGTCAGCATATGCCGTGATCCGCATAGACCATTGCATCATTTTCTTCTGTTCTACCGGATAGCCTCCGCGCTCAGAAACCCCATTAATCACCTCATCATTGGCCAATACCGTTCCTAAGGCAGCACACCAGTTGACCGTGCTTTCGCGCAGATAAGCGATACGGTATTTTAATAGTTCACGTTGTTGCTTCTCTTCATCAAATCCCTTCCATTCATCTGCTGTAAATTCAAGAATGTCTTCATCACATACCGCATTGATGCCTTTGGATCCCACATTTTCGAAATGCTCAACTAATGTATCAATAGATACGGCTTTATCCAATTCATTGTTATACCAGGAGTTAAACAATTGCATAAAGATCCACTGTGTCCACTTGTAATAATCCGGTTCTGAGGTACGGATCTCACGGCTCCAGTCATAAGAGAACCCGATATTATCCATTTGTTCACGGTAACGGTTGATATTGGCCTCTGTCGTGATGGCCGGATGTTGTCCTGTCTGAATTGCATACTGTTCGGCCGGAAGCCCGAAGGAATCATATCCCATAGGATGCAAAACATTAAAACCTTTTGAACGCTTATATCTTGAAAAGATGTCAGAGGCTATATATCCAAGCGGATGCCCTACATGCAGACCCGCACCTGACGGGTAAGGAAACATATCCAATACATAATATTTGGGTTTGTCCTGTGAATCTGCCGATCTGAAGGTATGCTGATCAGCCCAAAATCTTTGCCACTTCTTCTCTAATGCTTTATGATTGTACTCCATTTGATGAATAAGGAAATATTTAAGAAATGCGAAATTACGATTTTAGTCCTATATAATAAAAGATTTGTAGTTTAAACAATATTTAAGGATATTAGAAGTTAATGATTGTGTTGGCAGGCTTTGCCACAGGGCAACATAACAGGAGAATATCAGTAATAATAATCATACAAAAAGGAAGTAATTGCAATAAATATTCGTAAAATCAGTGCAATTCCTTACTTTCGCAAACAAATAATTTAATTGCTTATGTCAGGTTACGAGTTAAGCACGACCAAGAAAAAAACGAAATCAGTATATGTCTCTACCGTTATCAGTATTGCACTGGTGCTGTTGATGACCGGACTTTTAGGTCTTATTCTTGTTCATGCACGAAATCTTTCCAAATATGTAAAAGAAAATATCGTCCTTAATGTTATTGTGAATGATGCAACGACAGAGGGAGATGTACTTTCTATGCAAAAAGATATTGAAAAAGATCCTTACGTATTACGTACGGAATATATCAGTAAAGAACTGGCAGCAAAGAACCTGAAAGAGGATCTTGGAGAAGATTTCGTAGAATTTCTCGGACATAACCCTTTACTGCCTTCTATTGATGTATATCTGAAAGAGCAATATGCCAATACGGACAGTATTGAGACTTTTATTAAAAAAGTATCCAACAACAGCAAAGTAAAAGAGGTCGTATATCAGGAATCCCTGATCGACATGGTCAATAAAAACATTAAAGTGATCAGTATCGTTGTACTTGCCTTTACTGTCATCCTGCTGATTATTGCTGTAGCGCTGATCAACAACACAATTCGTCTGGCGATCTATTCACAGCGTTTCCTGATTAAGAGTATGCAGCTTATAGGAGCTACTAAAAACTTTATCCGCAAGCCGTATATCATATACGGAATTGTGCACGGACTCTTAGGTGCACTGATCGCTATTCTCTTGCTCCTGTTCACTCTTCAGTTTTCGCAAAAACAAATTCCAGAACTGGTATTTTTGCGCAACTGGTATGAGTTTGGTGCGATTTTCCTTGTTGTCATTGTCTTAGGAATACTGATCTCAGGCTTAAGTACTTATTTTGCTGTTACCAAATATCTAAAAGCTAAATCACACAGTCTATACCGTTAATTCTAATTACCCTTATGGCTCAAACGAATAAAACGACAAAATCTTCTACTGCAAAAGCAGGAAATTATACTGGAGGTTTTGTTTTTGGAAAGATTAATTATCAGTTATTTGCTGCGAGTGTAGCAATCGTTATTATTGGTTTCTTTCTGATGTCCGGAAGCTCGGACATCTATAGTTTCACTAAAATTACATTAGCTCCCATTGTTGTTGTATTAGGGTTCGCAATAGGTTTTGTAGCCATATTGTACAGACCTAAGAACAAGAACATATAATACAGGCATGAATTTAATTGAAGTTATCGTCCTGGCCATTATCGAAGGCCTGACCGAATTTTTGCCTGTTTCCTCAACCGGGCACATGATTATTGCAACGGCATTGATGGGGATTGAGCCTACACCGTTTGTCAAACTGTTCACTATCGTTATTCAACTGGGAACCATTCTATCTGTACTGGTTTTATATTACAAGCGCTTTTTCAAATCCCTGACCTTCTATTACAAACTTGTAGTCGCTGCTATTCCGGCATCTATACTGGGTTTGTTGCTGAATGATTATATCGATCAGTGGTTAGAAAGTCCGCTCATGGTTGCGGTAATGCTGGTTATCGGTGGTATTATCTTATTGTTTGTCGACAAATGGTTCAATAAACCTTCTACAGACGATTCTGATGAGATATCGTATGCACAGGCATTCAAGATTGGTCTTTACCAGTGTCTGGCCTTAATACCCGGCACTTCACGCTCTGCAAGTACTATTGTCGGAGGTATGACACAAAAATTAACCCGCAAAGCAGCAGCAGAATTTTCTTTCTTTCTGGCTTTACCAATGATGTTTGGTGCATCGGCCGTTAAACTTTTAAAATTTTTTAAAGAAGGCAATACATTTACAGGGGAAGAGATTAATCTTCTGATTATCGGTAACGTTGTCGGTTTTATTGTGGCTATTATTGCGATTAAATCATTTATCGGAATTCTGACTAAATACGGTTTTAAAGCTTTCGGTTGGTACAGAATTATTATCGGCATGATTATCATTATCATGCTATTGACAGGTCACAGCCTACAAATCATCTAATGCAAGACCATATTACAGAGAATTTCCAAACTTTTCATTTTGCTGAAGGGCAAATGCTATTGATTGACAAACCTCTAACCTGGACAAGTTTTGATGTGGTGGGAAAGATTCGAAATACACTCAAACCCCTCAAATTAAAAGTCGGACATGCGGGGACACTCGATCCGCTGGCAACGGGTCTCCTGATCGTGTGTACAGGAAAGATGACCAAACAGATTGACTCTTTCCAGGCTGAAGATAAAGAATATACCGGTATCATCACTTTAGGTGCCACTACCCCATCTTACGATCTGGAAACAGAGATTGACCAACGTTTTGACATCAGTGGCATCACTGAAGAAATGATCTTTGATACAGCGCGTTCGTTTGAAGGTGAGATCAACCAGTTTCCGCCGGCACATTCTGCGATTAAGATCAATGGCGAACGGGTATATGAAAAGGCACGTCGCGGTGAGGAAGTAGAACTGAAATCCCGCAAAGTGACTATTAATAGTTTTGCCATTGAAAAAATAGAACTTCCTCATGTTTCCTTTCGAATTTCATGTTCGAAAGGAACTTACATTCGCTCTATAGCTAACGATTTTGGAAAATTACTAAACAATGGCTCTCATTTGAGTGAACTTCGCCGTACTAAAAGTGGTAATTATCATGTGGATAACGCCTGGAATCTGGAAAATCTGATTGAGGTGATAAAATCACAAAAAAATTAACGCAAAACAAACAATTGATTGCAGCTTTACCCGAGAATAGTTTCTAATTTTGCGGCATCACAAGTTTAATAACTAATGAAAATATACAGAAATTTAGACGACTTTGAACCTTTGGATTGTGCTGTAGTGACCATCGGAACATTTGACGGCGTGCATATAGGTCATCAAAAGATTTTGAGTCATCTGAAAGAATCTGCAAAGAAAATAAACGGTGAGACTGTTCTCTTAACTTTCTTTCCTCACCCCCGGCTGATTATTAATCCTGATGATGATAGTCTCAGACTGATCAATGATATTGAAGAAAAGGTATGTCATCTGGCCAATGCTGGTATAGATCATCTGATTCTCACTCCTTTTACCCGCGATTTCTCCAATCAGACTCCTGAAGAATATATCAGTAATGTATTAATAGGAAAACTGGGGACTAAAAAAATAGTGATCGGATATGATCACCATTTTGGTAAAGACCGAAAAGGATCGTTAGTTGAGTTAGAGCACTTTGCAGAAATCTTTGATTATACGGTAGAGCAGATTCCTGAACAGGATATTAACGATGTAGCCGTATCTTCAACACGGATCCGCGAATCTTTGATCAAGGGAAATATCGACACAGCTAATCAATATCTGGGTTACCCGTTTGAATTGACAGGAACAGTAATACGTGGCGATCAGATCGGACGTACCATAGGCTTCCCTACAGCGAATCTGCATGTGCATGAAAAGCATAAGCTGATTCCGGCTTACGGAATTTATGCTGTAGAGGTTGAAATATTCGACAAAATAGAAGAAGTTCTTACAGGTCAGTATACCGAGAAAGTTCCTTTCCGGAAAGCTAAAGGAATGGGATATATCGGAACGCGTCCTACTGTCGACGGTATGACCCGCAATATTGAGGTTTCATTGTTTGATTTCAATGAAGACATCTACGGAAAAACATTAAAAGTAAAATTCCTTCATTTTGTAAGACACGATGAAAGATTTGAAACTATTGAAATTATGAAAGAACAGATCCAGGCAGATAAAAAGTATATCACAGCTTATTTTGCGGATCATAAGTAACAGTATATCAAAAATAACAAGAGAGAGGCAGTATTATAATAAATAATACTGCCTCTTTTGTTTTTTTATGGTGTTGACAAGTTAACCAGACTTTCAGGAAATTAAAAGTATTACTGTTCGTGAGGACAGCAACAGACGCGGGTTAAGAATTTAGTCTTTATAAATCACATATTTTTTGCGCATCTTTTTATAATTTGTCAGTCCGGGTTCCCAGCTTTTACGAATTTCCTGATCGCTTGCTCCTGATTCGATTTGTTTGCGAAAATCACTTACTCCGGCAAGTGTTTCAATACTTCCGATCTGTGTCGAAAAACTTCGGTCAAAAAACGCTGATTTTTCAGGAGATTTACGATAAAGTTCTTTCATCCAATCCAGATTCAGTTTTTTACTCGCAACCAATTTAGCCAGATCCACCTTGCGCAGGTCAAGACCATAACATACCTGGTTCATAAACAAAGGAGATTCGCTCATTCCCTTCTTGCTCACCGGTGTAAATGAAAATGAATAGATGCCTTTATATACCGGACTTCCTATAACTGTAAATGGGTAGTCTGTGCCTCTTCCGTGATTAAGCTTGGTCCCTTCAAACAGACAGGTACTTGGATATAACAATATACTCTCTTCCGTATTCAGATTCGGCGACGGATTGACGGGGAGCTTATAAAGCATACTATGGTTATAGTTAGATACAGGAATGATCTTTAGCTTACAGGTCGTTTTTGCTTTCATCCATTTCTCTCCGTTGATCATCTGCGCAAATTCAGCTATAGTCATCCCATGCGCTACAGGCACCGGAAATTGTCCTATTCCTGATTTGTGCTTCATATCCAGAATAGGGCCGTCAATCAGATAGGCATTTGGATTCGGACGATCCAGAATCATCAATTCTTTGCCGTTATCTGCACATGCTTCCATAATATCTCTTAATGTATTAATATTGGTATAGAAGCGTACCCCCATGTCCTGTACATCAAAAATAAACAGATCTACATCAGCCAGATCTTTCGCAGAGGGTTTCCTACGGTCACCGTACAGAGATATAATACGTATGCCTGTCTTCGTATCCACTTCATCCGATACTTCAGTTCCGTTACTGGCATTCCCTCTGAAGCCGTGTTCGGGGCCAAATATTTTGACAATATTTATTTTCAGCGCAAGCAGACTGTCTACTAAATGTGTTTTTCCGATAACTGAAGATTGGTTTCCCAATATAGCCACTCGCTTTCCTTTTAAATAGTCTACATATTTTTCCGTTTGTTCAGCACCGGTCTTAATTTTGTCATTGCTATATACTAATTTCTGCTGCGCATCAACCTCTGATTTGCAAAACAGGAATAAGCATACTACACTCAAAAAAACAGGGATTTGTTTCATGGTAAAGGTTTTAGTTTGGTAAATAGATCTTCTAAAATACGAAATTAATCAGCCGCATTCTATATGTAACAAACATGATATCAATACTTCTGCTCTACTGCTACAAGAAGTCTGCTATCACCCTGATGCCCTCTTCCAGCTGTGTCTCAGACAGTGCACCATAGCTCAGACGTAATCCCTGCGTATCCTGTCCAAGATTATATTTTTCCGGACCAGATATCCGGATTCCTTTTTCCTTCAGCTTTTCTTCCAGATCTCTGACAAGCTGCTGCTGTCTGGGAACTACCCAGCATGCAAGCCCTCCGTCTGGTAAATGGTAGTCAGCTTTATCTTTCATATACTGGTCCAGCAATCTGATACAGGTATCTCTTTTATTCCGGTAATAAAGTGTCATTTTTTTAAGATGCTTCTTAATCGTTCCGTCCTCTATAAGCTGAAGAACGGCCTGTTCCATAATATTATCTCCCTGTACATCTATGATTTTACGTAAAGCTCCTATTTTTTGAATATAAGAGGCTTCACTTACCAGATATCCGATGCGCAATGCCGGTGCGACTACTTTACTCATTGTGCCGATGTAGATATAATTCTGAATTTCATTATAACTGGATAAAGGTAGAATAGGCCGGCGGCCAAAGTGGAATTCGTTGTCATAATCATCTTCTATAATTGTAAATCCATACTGATTGGACAGCCGTATAAGTTCTGCGCGCCGTGACAGGCTGAGTGTAACTGTGGTTGGATACTGATGATGGGGAGTTGTATAGATTGCTTTTATAGATATACCACTTTGCAAATGCCTGATAATATCGCTTATGATCAATCCGTCCTCATCCACCCGTACAGGCAATAGTCTGGCGCCTGCATGTTCAAAAGCCTCCCAAGCAGGATGGTAGCCGGGATCTTCGACCAATACATAATCTCCCTTTTGTATCAGACTCTGAGCGGCCAGATACAAAGCCATCTGACTTCCTCTTGTAATGCATATATGAGGTATATCGATCTTCATGCCCCTGTTATGGTTCAGCATTCGGGCTATTGCGGCTCTGAATGCTTCGTCACCAAGTGCATTTGTATAGCCCATCATCTGCCATCTGGCTTTTTGATTAAAGATCTGCCGGTAAGCTCTGGCCAGCTCTTTGACCGGAGCAACCCGGCTGTCCGGGTATCCGTCATCAAAGCAGATTGTATAGATAGGATCCGGTGCAGCATCTGTTTTCACTGGGACTGCCAGGTCCGGCGTATTATGCTGACGAACCGGAGGCTCTTCTGCCACAAAGGTACCGGCACGTTCCTTTGTGATGATCCATCCTTCATTTTGAAGCACATTCACAGCTTCCACGACCGTATTACGATTTACACCTATATGTTCTGACAAAGATCTTGTACCCGGCAAGGCTTCTCCTTTTTTGAGCCTTCCGCTACGGATCGCTTCTATGATCGCATCAGCGATCTGCAGATAAACAGACTTCTCTGCCTGAAAATCTAACTGCATTTCTAAATTCCAAGGACGAATCATCTGGACTATTAAATTATGTAAAAACTGAACCAGTAATATAGTCCAAATATACCATAATTTTGAATTGCAATAATGCAAAAAACCAACTTAATATGGTCAATATGAAAACAGAAGAAAAACAATTCAGTTCAAAAGACTTTCACCAAACTTTTGCCCGTCCGGCTTATATCAAACCGGCAAAGCTAATTCATCAGAATGTAGAAAATGCAGGTGTACACAATCAGTTTTCTGCTGAACGCAAACATCCTGTATTTTTTGTAGATCTGCCTAGCAAAAATGTAAGTATGACTATCGGAGGCCTATTGCCGGGTCAACTGACGAACAGACATCGTCATACCTATGAGACAGTGCTGTATGTACTGGAAGGAGCCGGTTATACAGAAGTGGAAGATGAACGTGTAGAATGGAAAGCGGGTGATGCTGTTTACATTCCTTCGTGGGCTTGGCACAGACATCAGAATCTGAGCGATACCGAACCGGCTAAATACATTGCCTGTGAAAATGCCCCTCAACTTCAGAATCTTGGAGTAGCACTCCGGGAAGAAGAAGGTCGCGATCTCTAACACCGACTCTCTTTGTCTTATTTAATAATGCCCTCTGCGGAGGGCTCTTTCTCTCTTTAATTCAATAATATATACATGAATCAGAATCTATTTAAAGGTATAGTCTCTTACCCTATTACACCCTTTGATCAACAGGAAAAAGTTGATCTCCGTTTATTCAAAATACTAGTCGAGCGTCTGGTCGTCACAGGCTCTCATGCGATCGCACCATTAGGCAGCACAGGCGTATTGCCCTATCTGACGGATGCCGAAAAGGAATCTATCACTCTCGCTACAGTAGAACAGGTGGCAGGTCGTATTCCTGTGCTGGCTGGTGTTTCTAATCTGACTACAGAAAGAACGGTACATCATGCAAGATTTGCAGAAAAAGCAGGTGCAGATGCGGTAATGATTATTCCGATGAGCTACTGGAAGCTCACGGAAGACGAAATATTCAGACATTACCAAACGGTAGCTGATGCTATAAATATTCCGGTCATGGCCTATAACAATCCGGCGACGGGCGGAATAGATATGTCTCCTTCTTTGTTGATAAGACTTTTGCAGATCCCTAATGTAACGATGATCAAAGAAAGTACAGGGGATGTACAACGTATGCATCAGCTCTACCAGGCTTTTGGCAAGGATGTCGCTTTTTACAATGGCTCCAACCCTTTGGCTTTGGCTGCCTTTACTGCAGGAGCGACCGGATGGTGTACAGCGGCATCCAATCTGATCCCTGATCTGACCAAAGCGCTTTACGAGGCTGTGTGTCAGAATAATCTGCCGGAAGCGCAACGCTTATATTATCAACAGGCTGAACTTCTTAAATTTATTGTCGAAAAAGGTCTTCCCCGCACGATCAAGGCCGGACTTCATCTTATGGGAATCGATGCCGGATATCTTAGAAATCCGCTACAGCCGCTTAGTGAAAAAGAAATAGCTACACTGCGTACTATCCTGTTCAAAACAATCAATAAAATAGACTGATACAGCACATTGTACAAACAATATCTTTCTTATTACAGGCAGGAGAATTAGTGGGACAACTATAGGTCAGCATAATAACGGAATCACTTAACAGGTTGGAGAAGCATCTTATTTTATCATTAAAAAAAATATAAATACTGCCAAACAATACACATTCTAATCTGTTGATTGATAACACATTGAATACTAAAATTGTAAACTAAAATTTCAAAAATGGAAAAGAAAGATCTCACAATTATCTTAGTACATGGTGCCTGGGGAGATGGTTCTCACTGGCAACATGTTATCCCTCGTTTAGTAAAAGCCGGTTATCAAGTAAGAAGCGCGCAAAACCCCTTGACCTCTCTGACCCATGATATCGAACGTACAACCGATCTTATTAATGCGCAGGAAGGCAAAGTTCTGCTTGTAGGTCACTCCTATGGCGGATCTGTAATTTCCGGAGCCGGAAATAATCAGAAAGTAATCGGTTTGGTATATATTGCTGCATTTGCTCCAGATGCCGGAGAAAGCCTGTCCCGTATTTTTTCAAGACATGAAGCACCTGCAGGTGCGGCAAGTATCTATCCGGACAGCAAAGGTTTCTTATGGATCAAATATGATGAATATCGTGCTCACTTCTGTGCCGATCTGGACGAAGATCAGGCTTTGGTGCTATCTCTCGCCCAGCGACCTATTCATGCGACCTGTTTTGAAGAGCCTGCAGCTGAACCCGCATGGCGCACAAAGCCGAGCTGGTATCAGGTATCAGATGCAGATCATATGATTCCTCCGCGAACGCAACAGGAAATGGCAGACCGGATCCGCCCGCGGGAAACTATACATCTAGACGCGAGTCATGCATCACTTGCATCCAAAGCAGAAGAAGTGAGCGATCTTATTATTAAGGCGGCTTCCTCCTTTTGAAAATAAGCCCATTATAAAGATCAGTTCTGACACTATAGCAGGGTATAAATGGTTTCTTTTTAAAGGAACCATTTATACTTTATAATCAAGCTTTATCCCCTGTGTTTTTGATTTTTAGCATTTTTCGGTGCATGTAAAACACGTTCGTCTATTCATCTGAAAACCAAGCATATATACAGCTAGAAAAGTCTTCAAAAGTGGTTAAAATTAATTTTTCGTATCTTTGCAGACCCAAATTTTATTTTTTCACATCACAAAATCTCTAACTTTAATGAGTTTTATAAAAATCTTAAAGCGTAAAAGCACTTTTGTTTCAGGTATCGTTTTTCCCAGTTTGTTCTTTATTCTGGGGATCACTTTAGTTTCCAGCATCTTCCCTTCTTCAGCAGATTATTACCTTACTCTGGTCAAAACTTTTCTGTTTGAAAACCTCAATTGGGTCTATGTTCTTGTGGTTACCATCTTTGTTCTTTTTCTGCTTTTTCTGGTTTTCAGTAAGTATGGGAATGTCAAATTGGGTTCTAATGACTCCAAACCAGAATTTTCTTTTTTTTCCTGGATATCAATGCTTTTTGCAGCAGGGATGGGTATTGGTCTGATGTACTTCAGTGTTGCAGAACCGATGTCACATTATTCGGACACCAACGTATTGGGCACTGACCCCATACAACGGGCAAAGGATGCTCAATTGTATACTTTTTTCCATTGGGGTATCCATGCCTGGGCGATTTATGCCGTAGTCGGATTATCCCTTGCTTACTTTACCTATCGTTACAAACTTCCATTATCTCTGCGAAGTTGCTTCTACCCTATCCTCAAAGATAAAATACAAGGTCGTGCAGGGGATGTTATCGATATGTTTGCCCTGTGCAGTACTTTTTTCGGTATTACCACAACATTAGGTTTTGGCGTGGTCCAGCTCTGTGCCGGACTGGTCAATATAGGAGTTATTCCGGAGGTCAACTTTATGTATCAGATTATTATCGTTGTTGTGATTATGACGATATCGATTCTGTCCGCGACTTCAGGAGTCAATAAAGGCGTTAAATTTTTGAGTCAGCTTAATATTATCAGTGCTGTGCTGCTTATGCTTTTTGTCCTGATCTTTGGTCCTACGACCTTTCTGTTGGGTACGTTTTCAGAAGGTCTGGGCTATTATATCAATTCGTTTTTCAGCCTGACGTTCAACACACATGCTTATGAACCCCAGCATCAACAGTGGTTTTTTAACTGGACAATTCTTTACTGGGCCTGGTGGATTTCCTGGTCCCCGTATGTAGGTCTTTTTATTGCTAAAATATCTAAAGGCCGAACGATCCGTGAGTTTATTGGGGCGGTACTGGTATTACCGACTTTCTTCAACTTTCTCTGGATGACGATCTTTGGAAACAGTGCTATATGGATCGATCAGCATGAAGCAAACGGCGCCTTAAGTGCGTTGGTGAGTAATGCAGATGTATTGCTGTTCAAATTTCTGGGATACTTTCCATTTGAAATGGTGACGAGTATACTCACGCTGTTTATTATCTTTATATTTTTCGTTACCTCTGCCGATTCAGGTATCTATGTGATGAACAATATTTCCTCTAATAATGCTTTCAAGTCTCCAAAATGGCAACTTATTTTCTGGGGTGCACTGCTTGGTATACTTGCGCTTGTACTGCTTAATGCGGGCGGTCTGGAATCTTTGCAAACGATGACTCTCATTACAGCGCTTCCTTTCTCCATTATTATGCTTTTATTCTGTTACAGCCTGTTGAAAGGACTGGTCATTGATGTCAACTATTATTCTCGTTCGTATTCGCACTCGACTAACAGCTGGTCAGGAGAATACTGGAAAGAACGTCTGGACAGGATTATCTCTTATAAAGACCGTAAGACTATTGATGAGTACCTGCGCACAACAGTTAAATCTGCATTTGAGGAACTTGCAAAAGAATTTAAAGAAAAAGATATTCTGGCACATGTCAATTTTCATGAGCATACACCCGTCACAGTAGAAATAGAAATTAAGCATGATGCTATGAACAACTTCAGATATGGTGTAAAGAATCAGACAAAAACAATATCGGATTTCCTTATGCAGGAAGAAAATGCACCCGAAATTCAGGATAAGAAAACGCATATACCCATGACTTATTTTGGTGACAACAGAATAGGATACGATATTCAGTACTTTACAAAAAATGAAATTATCAGTGATGTACTCAAACAATATGAACGGTTCTTATCCTTGTCTTCAGATGAAAAAAACGAAATTTTTATCGGAAGTAATCTAAAAGATACGGATTAATATTGTTTCATTCTTTTTCAAAAACAGAAGGCCACATAACATTGAAAGATTAATTGTAGCATTTTACCTTACCGTAACGTTATATATTTAAGTTTGCTTTAATTTAAATGAATTTACCCGATTCCTACATTATCATGTAATGTACATGTATTTAGTTCATATTTTCTTTAGAACTCAACTAAAAAAGGAAATAAAATCAACTATATTTTTATCCGGTATTCTTATTAGTAATTATAAAATGCTATTACGTACTTTTGTCTTTAAATAATCATCAACTGTGACTAACGCTAAAAAAAATGCCTTCTACCTGCGTATGGTACTCATCATAAGTATCATACTCTCTTTTATATTTCTGAGTGCCATTTTTATTTATCAATATGGACAGTACAGACGTATTGAAGCTAAGCTCAATGCAGCTTATGCAGCTGGCAATACACAATCTTCTGCACTCTACGGTTTATTTTCAACGTTTAGTGAGGCTGACAATCTGTTTAGGCTCTACACTGTCGATTTTAAAGCTGAAACTTATCATTCCTATAAAAAGAAACTGGACACCATTAAGTTTTTTGTAGATTCCCTGTCTACTCTTCCTATCGAAAACAATCCGCTACATCAAAGTATTACAAATGTAAAAGAAAAAGGTACTGTAGCTATGGAATTTGCAAATCTAAAAAGAGATGTTGACCAACTTGTCTTCTTTGCAAAAGACTCCTTAGAGTTATTAAAAAATCCGAAAGAAGATTACAGAACCAGACCAACGCTTACCATTGCTGATACCTTTATAAGCAATACGCTGCAGGATACGGTCAGAAATCTGGTCAAACAGGATACAGTTGTCAAGAAAAAAGAGAGCCTGTTTAAACGAATATTCAACACTAAAAATGATACGATTGTTTCGAATACAGTAGATCAGAAGTTTAATATCAATAAAATAGGATTGATACAACAGCACATTCAGAATACTATGCTTCAAAATGACAAAATATACAGCAGCAATATGAATAATCTGCGGCTGGTATTCAGCAAGCTCCGGCAGAAAGAAAGGGAACTGATACAATCTAACCATACTCTTCTGAACAAACTGAAAACAGGCATCAACCGTCTCAGGGATATAGAACTGGCTGCCAATCGCAATGCTGAAGCGATGAACTTTGCTCAATATCAAAAAAATGCGCAACACTTTGGCACGCAACTCATAATTGCGCTATGTATAATGCTGTTTATGATTATTTTCATTATTTATTACCAGTTCAAGGTAGTTTCTTATGAAAAGAGGCTTTATCAGGAAAAAGAGTATGTAGCCAAAATCGCTGAAGAGAAAACAAGTGTACTTGCCAGTATAAGCCATGAAATACGGGCTCCGATCAACTCTCTGCTGGGTGTGATCGATCTTATGAATAAAAACACGGAAAGTAATAAGGTCAATCAGGAGTTGATCAATTCCGCTAATTATGAGATAACATTGATAAACAGTACTATTAATGATATTCTGAGTCTCAGTAAACTGGAAGTTGGTTCGCTCAACATCAAATATGATTACTTCTCGCCTTATGAAATGTTACACGATCTGGTAAGTCTGCACAGTTATCAGGCACAGACGAAGGGTCTGGCCTTTACTAATGTGATCGATATTGACCCGAAATTAAAAATATACAGCAATGCATTCAGAATCAAGCAGATTACGTCTAATCTGATTACAAATGCTATAAAATACACCAAAAAAGGACATGTAAGATTGCAGGCGCGTATACGTAAATCCGGTAATAAACCAACATTACATATTGAAGTTTCGGATTCAGGAATCGGTATAGCAGATAAAAACAAGAATTTTGTGTTCCGTAAATATTATATGACCGATTCTCAAAATAAGGTCGGAGGTTTTGGTCTTGGATTGTATATTTCCAAATTGCTTACCGAACAACTAAACGGAGAAATCTCTTTTGAGAGTACATTGGGCACCGGCACGACATTCAGCCTGAAAATTCCGTATGAAAGGGAATTGCTGCTACAACAGAATTCAGGGCCATATACTGTTAATGATCTTCCTGACAACCTCAACATTGTATTGATTGATGATAGCCGCATTAATATTCTGTATCTGAAGCAGTTCTTTAAAGAAAAGAAGAATGTTCATACGTTTGAGAACGGGGCTGAAGGATTACGTTTCGTACAACAACATCCCGTAGATATTGTGATCACCGATTTGTTGATGCCTGAAATCAGCGGATGGGATATTCTGAATAGTATTAAAGAAAATAAAACGTCGGAACACATTAAAGTCTTTGCATTCACTTCCGAAAATATGCTGCTGGAAGATGATCACAGAAGCCATAATATCTACGCATTTGACGGAATTCTAAACAAACCTTTGCGCGAAGATGAATTGGTAAGTACGCTGCTCAAAGGTATGAATGGCTAACGTGTATTGACCTCAGAAGAAGAATATCTGCTATTAAGAAATGCTGTCATACTGAACGAAATCACCGCGAAGTAGCGTTTCAGTATGACAGCACCATTTTGGGATACTTTCTTTGATTGATGATTCTATTCTCTGTTAGAATTTTTCTTTTCGTCCATTTAATAGTCCCCGGTAAAATATACCTTTTTCATACAGCAGTATTTCTCCGTTCTTACCATTTTTTATACTCGAATCGACTCCAAATATCCTGTTATCGTACAGATTTACAATAGTCGGATGGGAAGTATGCCCCACAATTATGTGGTCTTTTTTCAATCCGTGCAGGATAAAATCCAGCGTCTGTGCATTAAATGTAGAATCTGTAAAATAGCCTCTGTACCACAGCGGACCTTTAGAACGTGTCAGAAACTCCAGTTCTTTATTTTGTCTGTATACTGTCTTTGACCTTGTAAATATACTATCTGTAAACAACTTATTTGTACGGGCTGCTGTCAGCCCTTTCTCTACAAATTCCGGAGAAATTCCTCCATGTGTAAACAGTATATTATTAATACCAATGATTACCGGCTTTTGCTTCAGCCATCTGCCAAAGAAGCTATCTTTACTAAAAAACTGATCATACCCGATTCCAAAAAGAGAGGCTACATCTTTATACTTCTGATTGATATACCGGAGATCGTTATCAAATACCATGAGTTCATGATTGCCGATCACATAATGCACGCGACCACCTTTTGACAAGGCCTGTTTTTCCAGCTTCACTAACAGCCACAGACTTTCAGTGACCTTATCTCCTCTGTCCATAATATCTCCAACGATCACGAGATGACCGTCTCCATAGATCCAGTTTCCTTTTTGGTCTATAATATTATGCTGCTGCAGTAAACGAACGAATAAATCATGCTGGCCGTGCAGGTCACTGATGGCCGCAAAATGTTCAATATCGTTATATTGTTCTAAAAAAGCAGATTCTTCACGAGTGGTACTCTCCTTTTGCCGTAAGGCTTCCTTCAGATCTATATCGAGTTTTTGAGAGAACAGTTTTATGTGCTTATCAAAGTCTTTTTTGTCAGAGGAACTGACATGATGGTATACACCATTATCCACCCATTTGATGGAGGTCGTATTATTTTCAAAAAACAGATGTGGTTCTTCCCGGAGTCCGGCATTTTTTTCCTGACTGTAGCCACTTAATGCTGTACAGGCAAAGGCTAATGTCAGCATATTTCTTCTTATCGCTTTGCTTAACATAGTATCTTCTATTAAAAACGCCCTCTTTGCATAATAAAGAGGGCGTTGATTGTTAAAGGTAATTATTTATTTACGAATAGTAAGTCCCAGAGTGCTGTAATTTGCACTTACCTTAAGCTGGTCATTTGATTCCAGATCAAAGACCAGGCTGACCGCTGTGGTATTGGTCAGCTCCGGGATTTCCACTTCAAAATATCCGAAAGCACTATTTGCAGGGATAACAAGTTCGCTTCCTTTCGGAAGTTTGTAATGCTGATCCGCTTTTGCGGTACTTTCCGGTCTGATTCGAACCTTTACTGTCTGATCTGTATCCTTTAATCCGCCAATTAAGTTAACCTGATATTTCTGAACGCCTGCTTTATTTCGCAGTTCCTTCAGAATA
The DNA here is from genome assembly GCF_000143765.1 of Sphingobacterium spiritivorum ATCC 33861. Lineage (GTDB taxonomy): Bacteria > Bacteroidota > Bacteroidia > Sphingobacteriales > Sphingobacteriaceae > Sphingobacterium > Sphingobacterium spiritivorum. Next base: position 2,049,941 of record NZ_GL379770.1, read on the forward strand.
GGATAAGATAGTCCGGGACTATTGGTATTCATTACCGCATCCTGAAACTCAATCCTGAAATCAGGAAGGTAAAAATCTTCTTCATGATCTTTAAAGCATGAGGTGAACAATACACTGATCAATACTGCCAATAAACTTATATATGTTTTCATGTTTTTATATTTAATAATTAGTAGCCCGGATTCTGAATAAGATTAGGATTGATCTCTATTTCACGTATAGGAAGTCTTCCCAGTATTCTGAAATCATTAAACATTACATTTCCGGCATCTTTGATGATATCTTTTCCGCGTCTTTTGATATCAAAGAAACGATGTCCTTCAAAAGCCAGCTCCAGTCGTCTTTGTAAGATGATCTCATCCATCAATGCTGTGCCTGACAAAGATACTTCAGCAAGATTTGCACGTGTACGTATGCGATTGAGAGCGGTTCTTGCATCACTGTCTTTACCCAGATTAGCCAGAGCTTCTGCTTTATTCAACAGGACTTCTGCATAGCGGATTACAGGCACATTGTCCAGATTAGCCACACCGTTTTTGCTGGCAAATTTGGTCATTTCATTGCGGCTGGCATTTGCACCTAATCCTTTCATTATCAACCCTCTTCTTGTATCATTTGCACTATACTTTGCATACAAATCATCACTGACCACCACATTTCCAAAAGAAGCAGTAGCGTTAGATGTCACAGTAGTTCTTGTCATAAAAGTGGCTCGCAGGGATTCATTGCTGCCCAGATTATCTGCTGTGGTAAAGGCGATTTCAAAGAATGACTCCGGATGCTTTTCACTGCGCCATGAGCTGATCAGTTGTGCATTGGCCGGAAATGTCGCCACTCCGCTGGCCATTGCTTTATCAGCTTCCGCAACAGCTTTCTCATAATCTCCGTTATATAATGCTACCCGACTGAAAAGTGCAGCTACTGCTCCCCTTGATGCAAAAGCCGGAGCTTTACTGTTGTTGCTCTCTGCAATCAGTGTAGAAGCCTCTGTCAGATCCTGATACACCTGTTTGTATCCTTCTTGAATCGTATTACGCGAAGCAAATGCGATCTGATCCACCTCAAGTACACCTTTCAGCACTATCGGCACGCCTCCTCTATCCGATGCAGACACAATAGCTGTGGGATCATACGCATATACACGTAAAAGATTGTGGTATAATAGAGCTCTGAGAAACAGATTCTGGCCTTTGATATTATTTTTAAAATTTGCTTCCAGCTCTATATTTTCCAATGCATCCAGAATCAGATTGATCTGGTTGATCCCGTAATAGGACTGCTGCCAGTTTGTAATATGTGCCCCTATCTCATTATTTGATTCTCTGATCAGGCGGTTTCCTGCTCCGGTATTGATAGCATTGTCCGCCAGCAATTCAGGTATCGCAATCAGATCACGCCCGTACAGACTTACTTCCCTTAATTTTGCATATACTCCGTTTGTGGCTGCAGTGATGGCTTCAGGACTGGTGAGTGCGGTAGAAGCATCTATGGATTGACGAGGATCCACTTCCAGCATCTTCTCACATGAAGTCGCCCACATCGAAGTGGCCAAAAGTATTATATATGTTATTTTTTTCATTTCTGTTTAAGATTAAAACCCGATCTGTACTCCTAATGTATATGCGCGTGTCTGTGGTATAGCTCCCTGAGTAGAACTGAAATCTCCTGAATCAATAATCAATTCCGGATCATAGCCTGTCCATTTAGTCCATGTTGCCAGATTCTCTCCCTGTGCATACACTTTTACATCAGACAATTTCAGACGGCTGGTCCAGGATTTAGGTAACTGATAAGACAGGGATACATTTTTAAGCCGAATAAAAGATGCATCCTCCAGATAGCGACTGCTGCTGGATACCTGCGACATACCATTGGTCTCTGCATTTCCGTCAAAAGGACGAGGTACTGTTGTCAACTGACCAGGCGTAGTCCATCTGTTATTAAAGATCCATTCCAATGTATTTCTGTAGTCTCCTCCATTGGCATACCATTTCGAATTCATACCGCTGTTACTTAACTCACGACCATAATCGTAATGGAAAAATACATTAAGCGAGAAACCTTTGTATTGGAAGGTATTGGTGAACCCACCATAGAAATCACTTAACTGATTCCCAAATATTTTGTAATCATTCGGTGCTGAAGGCTGATAAGTAATTTCACCATTAGCATCATACCACATGGGTCTACCTGTCGCTGAATTGACACCTGCATACTGATAAGTCACATTGGTACCTAATGCATAACCTACACGTACAGACTGATTTCCAGGCAAGACCTTATCATCTCCTAATAGTCCCAATACACGGTTGCGCAGGAAAGAGATGTTGAAGTTAGTAGACCAGGAGAAATCATCGGATTGAATATTTCGCGTACGGATCTCAAACTCTATACCTTCATTCTTAAGTTTTCCCACATTACTGGTCACATTTGAGAATCCGCTCAGGTAAGGAAGGGGTTTATCTAACAGTAAGTCTTTGCTCAACCTTCTGAATACCTCCACGGAACCCTGTACTCTATTATTAAAAAAGGCATAATCCACACCAATATTAGTAGTCACATTACGCTCCCATTTCAGCAATGCATTTTCTATTCCCGAAGGATAAATACCCGGCTCCTGATTGTAGTTGGATGAACTTGAACTACCGTACAAGGCACGGGAATCAAAATTGCCGATAGCATCATTACCGGTTTCACCATAACCTACTCTCAGTTTCAACTGATTGATCCACTCCTGATCTTTCAGAAAGGATTCTTCTGACATATTCCATCCGGCAGAGATGGCAGGAAACCATCCGAATTTATTGTTTTTACCAAATCGGGATGAGCCGTCATAACGCAGAACTGCACTTAACAGATATTTTTTCTGAAAATCGTAGTTAACCTGTCCGAATACACCGGCTCTTTTGAAACCAGTCCAGCTTCCGGTACCTGCTGTGATAATGGCTGCAGACTGTAAGGATCTGAACTGATAAGTAGTAAAACCCGTTCCTGTCACAGAAGAGATCTCTCTGTTGTCATACCTGTACTCTGCACCTAATAAAGCAGAAAGATTGTGGTCTTCAGCAAACGTTGTTTTATAATTTAAGGTCTGGTTTGTAAGAAAGTTGCTATTCTGTCTTTTACCTATGGTCAGGGATCCCTGAGAAGCGGCCCCACTTCGGGTACGGGGATCGACATAACGTTCATCATCTATAATACGATAGTCTATACCATAGAATGATTTGAAGCTTAATTTACTGTTGATCTGATAAGTTGCAGAAAAATTAGATACCAACGCTTTTGTACGGCTTTGCAATGTACCTACTACACTTTCCTGTATAGGATTACGATTAGAGGAACCCGGAAAGCCATCGATCGGTGCATTGTAACTTCCATCTGCATTGTAAACCGGAATAAAGGGCAGAATCATAGGCGCACTGTACTGCGGTGCAGCATACGCTCCTGTCGAACCGTTACTTCCGGAAGTACCGTTTTGGGTAATAGTACTCAGATTAATATTAGTGGCAAGTGATAATTTGTCCGTTAACTTATGTGTTAACCCTAATTTAGCAGTTGCACGCTCAAAGTCTATAGAGACTACATTTCCATCCGTCTTATTGTAAGATCCGGAAAGGAAAAAAGTTGTTTTATCATTTCCTCCGCTGATAGAAAGGTCTGCATTATTGGTGTGACCGGTTCTGAAAGCGGCTTCCTGCCAGTTGTAGGTAGGTAATGCTGCAATTTCTTCGTCTGTCATATCCGCAGGAAATCCCATGCCTGTAAGGATATCAGCTCTGTTTCGTTCAGGTGTACGTGTCGGGTAACGATTGTTACGGGATTCTAATCTGGATTGAAAAAACTGCTGTGTATTCAGCATTTTCATCTCCGGCATCGGACTGGTAATACCGTTATAATAATTGAGGTTTACTTTGGTCTTTCCGGCCTTTCCGGCTTTTGTCGTAACCAGTACCACTCCGTTTGCCGCCTGGGCTCCGTATATAGATGCTGCAGCTCCGTCTTTAAGTACTTCTATAGACTCTATATCATTATTATTCAGAAAAGCCAGAGGATTACTTGCGGTCTGTCCCGAAGAAGTAGAAGTATTAAGTTGAACTCCGTCAACAATGATCAGAGGCTCATTTCCGGCTGTAATAGATCCTGTACCGCGGATATTAATCCTTACAGGTCCTCCGGGTACGCCGTTGGCTGCCATCACATTGACCCCCGAAACCTGTCCTTGCATAGCCCGGTCAAAGGATTGTACAGGAACATTTTCGATAGATTCTTTTTTAATGGATGACATAGCTCCAGTAATGGATCTCTTCTCCTGAGTGGTGTAACCTGTGACGACTACAGCATCCAGCTCATTCACCTGCTCTTCCAGTGTTACCTCTATACCCGTGACGTCCTTTACTGTTATCTCACGTGAGATATACCCCACAAACGAAATAATCAGGATATCTCCGGTTGCAGCACTTATTGTGAAATGTCCGTTGGCATCAGTAGATGTAGCTGCGTCCCTGCCTTTGACACGAATACTTACTCCCGGAGCATACTGTGTTCCGCTTTCACCTTTAAGACGTACTCTTCCGCTGATATTTTGTTGTAATCGAGTATTTATTCCGGAATTCGGATCGTTGATTTTGGCGCTGATGACAATATTTTCACCTTGTAGTTTATAGGAAATAGGTTGTCCTTCAAAACAAGCTTCAAGCGCGTCTTTTACGCTTACATTACTCAGGTTGACAGTCACGGGTCTGGATTTTTCCAGGAGACGTTTTGAATAAATAAAATTATAAGATGTCTGCTTCCGGATTGATTCGAAAACCTCCCTGATAGAGGCATTTCTCGTATGGAGGTTAACCTTCTGCGCATAACTCACTGAAGAATAAGCACTCACAATACAAGAAAGCAGAAAAATAAAAATAAGATTAATACGCATAAAGGCCTTCTTATAGTTCTTTATTTTCATAAATTTGGTATAGGGTTATAAGTAATAATAATTGTTCAATACAAAGCGAATAACCTGACAATTATCTACAGGGCATTGTTGCGAGCAATGCTCTGTATCTTTTAATTATCGGTCTATGGGTAAATATCTAAGCCATAACGATAATCCTCCTTCCTTCTATTCTGAATTTAACTTTTCCGGTCAATTCCAATAACTTAAGTACATTGGCTGGATTCTCATATTTAGAAACTACTCCGGAGAAAAGCTCTTCTGTAATTTTCCCCTCGTATATGATGTCTACATCATACCAGCGTGCTACTTTATTCATAATTTCCTGAATAGATTCTTCCTCAAATCTGAAGCTCTTATTTTTCCATTCATCCATATTTGACACATCTACTTCATACACCTGAATATTCTTTCCGTCTTTGGAAACCAGCGCCTGCTGACCAGGTCGTAATACATCCGAACCATATGCGGTATTGACCCTGATTTTACCGTTTACTAGAGTGGTTCGGTTTGTACGGTCCTGAGGATAGGCTGCTACGTTAAAAGAAGTCCCCAAAACCTCGATAGTCTGCAATGCCATCTTTACCTGAAAAGGAACCTTTTCGTTTGTTTTGTTTTGTACATGTGTCACTTCAAAGAAAGCCTCTCCGGATAATCGTACCTCCCGTTTATCAGATTCAAACTGAACCGGGTATTCCAGTTCGGATTCAGCTCCTAACCAGACTCTTGTTCCGTCAGAAAGCCTGACTTTATACTGTCCTCCTCTTGGCGTCACAATGCGATTGGTAAGATGTACATCTGAACTTGCAGAAGAGAAACTGTAGGAGATCTCACCATCAGCAGATTTCACAATTCTTAACCCGTTAATATCCAGAGACTCGCCATTCTTCAGCTCTTCCAATGCTATATGCTTACCGTCGGCTAATTGTAATATGGCTTTATCTTTTCCTGGAGAAATATCTCTGCCGGCTCTTGTGAGTTGATCTTCCTGCTGAACAGGTTGTGAACTGATTGTGAAATACAAGGCTATTACACTACAGAAAATAAACAATATAGCTGCAGCCCAGTAACGCGATGGAATATTTTTAATAAAAGATTTGCGAAGTGCAGGCTTAAGATGCTGATGTGTATGTTTAAATCGGGATAAAGACTGGGAGTCTGCAAAATATTGCAGTTTATTTAAACTTTCATCCTGGTTTTTCGGGTCTGCGAGTCGTTCAGCAAAGAGCCGGTTTGATTCCTCTTTACTGATCCATTCTGCCAGCTCAACAAGCTCTTCCTGATTGAGAATACCTTTTCTTTTACCGGTTAGTAAATATATTATTCTATACTGATTTTCCATCTTCACTGTTAATACGACGCACTTGTCCTATCGTACTACTTCCCTATGAAAAAAAATTACAATTTGAACAGAAAAAGGAAAAACAGATACTTGTCCGGATGATTGATAAAAAGCTTTCTCAATATTTTAAGGCCCTTGGACTTTTGATTCTTAACCGTCTGTACACTGATATTAAGTTGTTCTGCTATTTTTTCATTCTTCACCCCATCAAGATAACTCAGCTTAATAATTTTACTGCACTGGACCGGAAGATTATTAATTTCACGATAGATTTCGGCCATATATTCCACGTATACGACCTCTAATTGTAAGTCTTCTTCAGAAAGTTGGTATAAATAACTAAATTCTGCATCTCTTTCTTTGGCTCTCCCACTGGTTTTTATAAAATCCAGACAGGCATTTCTGGCAGATAAATACAAAAAAGATTGGGCGTGATTAGCGTTATTGAGTACGATTTCACTCGTCCAAAGTTTAGCAAATAAACTATTCACGATATCCACAGCCTGATCATCGACAAATTTAGAAGCAAAGTAGCACAAAGGAGCAAAATAAGTCAGATATATATAATCAAAATCTGACTCCACTCCAGTGTTTAAGGGATATTCAACAAGAACTGAAGGTCTATGCTGCACACTCATTTATTTGTATCGCTAGTCTATTCATAGTCAGGTAACCCCAATAAGATGGGAAGCCTTCGAAGTTAGTAAGGTCTAAAAATACGATTTACAATTCATTATCCCTATAAGAAGGTTTACTTTAGACCGGTTAAAATCTATTAGTATACCTAACAGATTATCCGGGAAGAAATTCCGGCCTATTCAACAGGAGTGGATATTTATCACATAAACATGTCATTTTAAGCGCGTCACAGCACTTTATATAAACTATCCGAATTTACCTTTAATATAGTTTTTCGTAATCTCATGATCCGGATGATTGAATAACTGTTCTGTAGCGCCCTCTTCCTTTACTTCGCCCAGGTACATAAATACGGTCTTATCTGCTACACGCTGAGCCTGTTGCATATTGTGTGTTACAATGACGATCGTATACTCTTCTTTCAGTTTCAGTATCAATTCCTCTATCTTCAGTGTACTCACCGGATCTAACGCAGAACAAGGTTCGTCCATCAGAATAACTTCAGGCCGGAGCGCTACTGTACGGGCTATACACAGACGCTGCTGCTGTCCGCCGGAAAGTCTGGCGGCAGGTTTTTTCAGATCATCCTTCACCTCTTCCCATAAAAACGCTTCTTCTAACGTACGTTGTATTACTGATTTATCGTAAGGCAGATTATTGATTTTAAGACCATAAGCAATATTCTCATAGATGCTTTTCGGAAATGGATTGGCCTTTTGAAAAACCATACCGATACGCTTCCTGACTTCTGTAACGGGTATATCTCTGCTGTAAATATCCTGTCCGTCCAGCAATAGTTTTCCTTCAATACGGGCATCCGGAGATAAATCGTGCATTCTGTTAAAACTACGAAGCAATGTACTCTTTCCACAACCCGACGGGCCAATCAGAGCAGTAACTTTATTGGCAGGAAAATCTACATTAATATTCTTAAGAATCTGTTTATTACCAAAGCTTAAGTTGAGATTGTTAGCTGCAAGTTTATTAATCATTTTTTCTGTATTTATATCGGATATAGAATGCGGTAAGATTCATCAGGAAAACTACTACGACCAGTATCAAAGCTGTACCATAAGCAATAGGTCTGACTTCTTCGATAGCCTGATGCTGTGTGGACAGCATGTATAAATGGTAAGGTAAAGCCATGAATTCCTGATTCATGTAGCCGTTTGTTCCGTTTATGTAAAAAGCAGCTCCTGTAAACAGTATAGGTGCAGTCTCTCCTGCTGCACGGGACAGTGTAAGAACAACTCCTGTAAGTATTCCGGGCATAGCTGAAGGGAGTACAACATCTTTTATACATTCAAATTGAGTTGCCCCTACTCCCAAAGCACCTTCTCTTGTACTTTGCGGTATCCGCATCAAGGCTTCCTCTGTAGTCGTAATAATATAAGGCAACGACAGCAATCCCAATGTGAGTCCTGCAGCCATCAGAGAAGTTCCCATATTTAATGCCTGTACAAATAAAGCAAGCCCGAATAAACCATAAATAATGGAAGGGACACCCGAAAGATTACGGATAGCTGCGCGTATAAGGCGTGTCAACATATTGTCCTGTGCATATTCATTCAGATATATAGCACAGCAGATACCAAAAGGAATGGCGAATAAGGCTGTTATAAGCGTTAACAACACTGTTCCTATAATCGGCGATAAGATACCGCCCTTAGTCATTGCTTCCTTAGGCAATGTAGTTATAAAATCCCAGGACACTACACTGGCTCCTTTGGAAGCGATCTCCCAAAGAATAATCACCAGAAAAAGACAGACCAGTATGGTACTTCCAAGCAGTGTCCCCCACTCGATAATGGGTGTTAGCCTTTTTAATTTAAACCCCATGATATTTTCTAAATCGGTTTATAAAAAATTCGCCAACCAGATTGGCAATCATCGTCATAAAAAACAAAACTGTAGCAATAGCAAAAAGTCCAAAATAATGAGTCGTCTGATAAGGAACCTCTCCCATTTCTATGGCTATGGTTGCTGTAATCGTTTTCATTGAATCAAAGAATCCTGTCGGAAATGAAGATGCATTTCCTGTTGCCATCAGTACAGTCATCGTCTCTCCGATGGCTCGCCCAACTCCCAGCATTACAGCAGCAATAATTCCGGGTGCTGCCGCCGGAATCGTGATTTTTATTAATGTCTGCCATTTATTTGCACCCATGGCATAGCTTGCTTCTTTATACGTCTTGGGAATGGCATGTATAGCATCTTCTGACACCGTAATAATAGTTGGTAATGCCATTATAGCCAGCAGGATAGCTCCGTTCAGTGCATTTAAACCGTTAGAGAGTCCGGCCAGTGAGGCGATCTCCGGACCTAAGACCACAATACCGAGAAAACCTATAACTACTGATGGAATAGCAGCCAGCATTTCGATAGTAGGCTTTAGAATATTTTTCACCCGCTCACTGGCATATTCGGAAATAAAGGCTGCCGTACAGATACCCAACGGAATGGCTATCGCCATCGCTCCAAAAGAGACCAGTGAAGTGCTGACGATAAGTGGCAGAATTCCATAAGCAGGATCATGTGCTGTAGGATTCCACTCCATTCCCGTAATAAAATCCAGCGGTTTGACATCTGCGAAAAAGGCAAATGCATTATAAATCAACATGAAGAAAATCCCGCCTAAAAGCGCTAAAACCAAGAAACCTGTAGATTTGAAGATAATCTTAAACAAATGATCTATTAATAGTCTTTTCTTAAATCTCATATTTTAACCTTATTCAATAATGTAATATCCGGATGAACGGATGATAGCCTGTCCATCCCCGCTTTTTTCAAAATCGATAAAAGGCTTTACCTTTTCCCATGACTCTTCCAGAACAAACTGGTATAGCGGACGCTGAAAGTAGTATTGACGCGTATTGATTGCTTCCCTGTCCAGCGGTGAAACCGCTGCTTCATGTCGTGTTTTTTTGATTTTAAGGATCTTTACGGGCTGTGCGGCATCGTTCTCCTGAGAAATATATCCGGCTCCTACGTATCCTATTCCTGAACGGTCTACTTTGATTCCTTCTATAATCTGTGCATTACCCGTCATTTCTTTTGCATTCGGACTAAATGAAATTTTGAGTTTCTTTTTGATAAACGAATAGGTTCCCGAGCTACTTTGTCTTCCGTAGATATTGATAGGTAAGCTCTCACCAGTAAGTTCTTTCCAGTCCTTCATCTCTCCGCTCATAATCTTAGCCAACGTTGCTAAATCTATCTCATCCACTGGAAAATCTTTGTGTACGACAAATGCGGTAGCATCTTCAGCAAAAGTTAGGGTTCGCAATACGATCTTCCTGGATCGGAACAATTCTTCCTCTTCCTCTGTCAGCGGTCGGGAAGAATTAGCGATATCGGCCTGTCTGTTCATTAATGAAGCTATCCCAAGACCGGATCCTCCTCCTGAAATAGCAATATGGAAGTCTTTATCTTTTTCTGAATAGCGCTCCGCTAATATGACAGCCAGATTTACTTCTGTATCGGACCCTTTCATTTTGATGGTCTTGTCTCTGTTTTGACAAGAAGCAAAAATAGCCACTGAAAAAATCCAAACGATTAATTTTAATTTCATCTGTAGCCAAAGTTAACTATCCAGTATATCTCCAATGTTAATAAAACTTGAATTTAACATGAATAAAGAATTAGTTTTCATTGACTTAAAAAGCCACAGATACGGCTGATGGATATTAAAGACTCTTGCATACTTATCCAATACTTATATTTGCCTCTATATATTAATCTCAGGAATTTCACAATGGAACAGCATTCACCCAATTTTCAGTTTGACAACCATACAGAATGGGAAGATCTCGGACAAGGTGTCCGCCGTAAAGTCTTTGGCTACAACGACCAACTGATGCTTGTCAAAGTTAGGTTTGATAAAGGTGCTACAGGTACTTTGCACAGACATCCGCATGTACAGACCTCTTTTGTAAGCGAAGGATCATTTAAATACAGTATAGATGGAGAGGAAAAAATCTTGAATAAGGGAGATGCCTGCCTAGTTCCATCCAATGCACTACATGGATGCGAGTGTCTGGAGTCGGGTGAACTTATTGACTCATTCGCTCCCTACCGGGAAGATTTTTTATAATATAGGTGTCCCTGATCTAAATAACGGCCATTACGTATTTTTTGTGCTTATACAGCAAACTTTATTCATTTCTTAAAAACAAAAAAGTGAAACGAATTGTTAGTACAACATATTTGACTAATTATCTGACCACAAGTCTCATTCGAAAATAACATAAAACAAAAGGGAAAATTATTTCCTATCGGTGGTATCATGGCATCCTTTTTGAATAGAAGGAACAGAATTACAACTTTTTGTAGCAAGATATGCTACAGATAGAATAAAAATATTTTTTACAACAAATACTTTAATATGAAAAGTACAATAGTAATGAGCATAATCGCGATCTCCATGAGTTTGAGTAGCTGTGGAGTATTTCAGAAAGGTGGCAAAAAAATGGATAAAACAGAAACATCATCATCTGAAGTAATTACCGGAAAGAAATGGAAACTGATTGAATTAAACGGCAAACCTGTCGCTGATAAAGTCAACGGAAAAGAACCTTTCCTGGAATTGGATGCCAGTGAAAAACGTTACAGTGCAAGTGGAGGTTGTAATGGTATTGGTGGTAATTTCACGTTATCAGCGAATAACCGTATCAGCTTTGCTCAAGGTATGTCCACGATGATGGCATGTCCTGATATGACGATTGAACAGGGATTATCACGTGTATTTACAACTGTAGATAATTATACGGTAAAAGACGGGATTCTTTCTTTAAATAAAGCACGCATGGCACCCTTAGCGAAATTCCAGGAAGTAAAAGAAGGAAGTTCTTCCAAAGAACAGGCTCTGAACGGAACATGGGAGCTGGATTATATTTCAGGACCCCGCATTGCATTTGACGGTCTGTATCCAAATAAAAAACCGACTATCACATTTGATACAGCGAACAAAAAAGCAAATGGTAACAGCAGTTGCAACAACTACAATACCAGTATTAAAATAGAAGGCGGAAACCTTCACTTCGGTCCTGTAGCATCAACCAAGATGGCTTGTCAGGGAAGTGGTGAGTCTGTGTATTTTAAAACATTAGAAACCATTACCAACTACGATATTCAGGATAATACCCTGCATCTGATTATGGGAGATATTGCAGTAATGCGCTTTCATAAAAAGTAATAATAAAACAAAACTCATAAAAAAAAGGCTATCCAAAAAAATTTGGATAGCCTTTTTCATTCTAATCCAATTCTCCTCTTCTTTTTAAAGAGAATTTGTTCAGACTCATAGGAAGAGTTAGGGAGAGGTTCTGAACTTGTAGTATCAACCTCTATGCCCTTCGGGCATCTCTCCTTTAAAAGGAGAGATTGGTTATAACAACGCTTATACAGGAATCGTTGTCTCTCTCTAACATTTTCCCTTTCTAATAACCTTCTAAACTTTATCACCCTTATCAACTTCTTTCTAAGCCTTTCTCCAGAAAAAGGAAAGATAAGTTCTAATAACACGTATACAGGAGTCCTTGTCTCCCTCTAACATTCTCCCTTTATAACCTATTAAACTTTATCAACCCTATCAACCTCTCTGCCTTCGGGCATCTCTCCTTTAAAAAAGGAGAGAATTGTAATAGCAACAGGTATACAGGAGTTATTGTCTTTCTCTGACTTTATCTATTCAAACCTTATCAACCCTATCAACTTCTTTCCAAACCTCTCTCCCGATAAATCGACATCTCTCCTATTCATCATAAAAATGTCATAGTCCTATTTACCAGGTTTTTTATTTAGATTATTTCTAAACAAAAGGCAATTATGCTTATATTTGCCGAAACATCAACCAACATGTGCATCAACAGGCACTCACTATTAACTTACATCCTGATTTATCAGCCAATATGAAAAAACTATTACTTTTTTCTACCTTGCTGTCTTTCAATAGCCTGTTTGTCCTGCCACTAGAAGCTCAACAAGCTGCAGGACAACAACAAAAAAGGACACAGACCAGTAACCAACAAGACCTCAGGGGCCATGTTGGACAATTAAAAGACCGTAGCCCATTGCCGGGTGCTACAGTACAGATTCTCGAACTCGGTTTATTCACCAAGACCGATGCTTCCGGAAATTTCAGTTTCTCTAAAATACCTAATGGTAAATACACCATTCAGGTTCAGTTTTTAGGTATGCTTGAAGAAGAGGTACAGATAACATTACCATCTGGTCCGCTTCAGTTTTTACTAAAAGAAAACAGCATTACCCTTAAGGATGTTGTTGTCATTGCTAAAGAACAACGTAAAGATGGGGCCACATCTACCGTTATTTCCCGTAAGGCGATCGAGCATATGCAGGCAACACATCTGGGTGAAGTTCTCCAACTCCTGCCGGGAGCTGTGGTAACCAATCCTGATTTTACAAATGTCAATAAAACCAGTATACGCCAGTACACAGGTGACAGGGCTTATTCGGGACAGAATACAAGCTCTTTGGGAACTTCGGTAATTATCAACGGCGCACCGCTGTCTAACAATGCCAATTTACAGGCCATGAACACCGTTACATCAGGTGTATTGGCGGCTTTCTCAACTTCCAGCGGAATGGGGACCGACATGCGTCAGCTTTCTGCAGATAACATTGAATCTGTGGAAGTTATCCGGGGCATACCTTCAGTAGAATATGGTGATCTGACCTCCGGAGCTGTACTGGTCACCACCAAAGCAGGGAAAGAACCGTTACAGGTAAAAGCCCGTATCAATCCAAAACTGACTCAATTCTGGGCAGGACAAGGTTTTAATCTGGGAGAACGCAGTGGGAATCTCTTTGTCGATCTGGACTTTACAAAAGCCTATGATAAGCAGATCACTGCCTACTCTGCTTATGAGCGTATGAAAGGGACAGCTCAATACACCAATACCTTCGGCCAAGACAGACCGCTGTACACAAACACCACTTTTTCTTTTGGCACCAATCTGGATGATACGAAAGTAGATCCGGATTATCAGGCAGAGCAGGTCATTAACAAAGCACAAAACTACAATTACGAATTCGCGACTACCGGTAAATGGAACCTGGACCAACGTTTTGCCCGTAATATTAACTATACCCTTTCGGCCAACTATGCCTTTCAAAAGGGCTATCAACAAAGATTACAGACTCTGAGTGTCTCGGCAGTAAGTCAGGCTACCGAAGATATTACACAAGAGGTTAGTTATCTGCCTTCTACTTTTCTGAATCAGTTGTGGATAGAAGGGAAACCTTTGAATATTTTTGCCAGGTTGTCGGATAACTTCTATTTCAAGACAGGATCCGGTACACACCGTATCCTGTTAGGAGGAGATTATCGTCTGGATGCAAATTATGGTGCGGGAAGAACCATTGACCCGAACAACCCTTACCGTACCTCCGATCCTTTCGGTTTCAGACCCCGGGCTTTCAAAGATATTCCTGCTCTTCACCAAATGGGATTATACCTTGAAGACCGTTATTCTATGCAAATCGCAGATCGCAATCTCCATATTCAGGCGGGTCTGCGCTGGGATCAGGTACAACCCTTTACAGATAACACCTTATCGGCTTTGTCACCCCGAATCAATGCTTCTTTCGAAATTATTAAAAATCTGACCTTAAGAGGAGGCTATGGTATTACCGCCAAATCACCAACTCTGCTTTATCTATACCCTGACCGGGCATATTATGACGCTTTCAGTCTCAACTATTATAAGGAAAACCCTGCCGAAGCTCTTGCTCTTGTCACAACCCGCGTTTTTGATACCGCTAATCCGGATTTGAAAATGACAAAAACCAGCAAGAAGGAAATCGGTCTGGATTTTTTCAGCGGTAAAAGACGTTTTTCTGTAAACGGATATTACGAACAGACAAAAAACGGATATGAGATGAATACCAATCTGAATAGTGTCCAATTTGTAGGCATACCTATCTATACGGTACAATCTGCTCCGGCAGGAAGCAAACCGATCCTGAGTCCTGATGTAACCACTTCTACATTTGTAGCGACATACAGTTCTCCAAGCAACAATAATGACATTCTGAATAAAGGTGTAGAATTTGATTTTGACTTCGGGAGATTTGATAACATCCGTACTTCTTTTGTACTGAACGGAGCCTATCTTTCTACAAAATCAATGAGCAACACTCCTTATATTTTGTTGCAGAATGTGGCCAGTCAAACTCCTACCCGTATAGGTGTGTTTGAAGCCAGAGGAATGGAACAGCATCGTTTCGTAACGACATTAAGAGCTGTCCATAATATTCCTGAACTGCGTTTTATTATCTCAGCCTCAGCACAGACCATCTGGAAGGATCAACATAAATTTGTCAACTATTCCAGTATTCCTACAGGTTACATACCCGTTGGACAAGCCGGCAGTACTGCACAGATCATCAACTTTACAGAAGCAGAACGCAATGCTATTACTGAAGCGGACAGAGATATCTATCTCAGTCTGAATGACGGATATTATAAAAGTGAAAGCTGGAAACCACTTTGGTTATTTAATGTCAAACTGACTAAAGAGTTTGCTAATAATATGGGCTTTTCTTTCTATGCAAACAATGTATTTAATCACAGACCTTTGGAAGCAAGCTCCCGTTATCCGCAGGAATACAGTAAGCGTAATATCCCAATGTTTTACGGAACGGAAATTTCCATCAAATTCTAACCGACATGAAAACAAGCGTATCCATTCCACACATCAAACCTTTCTCATCTCAGGCAGATGATCAGAAAACAACATATAAACGCATGAAAACTAAAAGTATATTAATCCTTTTAGCGGTATTCAGCATCTTTACCGCCTGTCGTAAAGATTACTATGCCTATACAACAGTAGATTACAGTTTTACAATTCAGTATCCCGAAGAGTATAGTAAACAACTTGCGGATAGTGTCAAAATCAATCTTAAGAATACTATTACAGGGGCGACACAGGAATTTGTATCCGATGCTCAGGGACGTGTCTCTGCAAAGGGCATTACACCGGGTGTATATACAGTCACAGCAAGTAAGCAGGTTACAGCAGAAGAGGCAGAACAACTGGTGGGAATACGTGAAGAAATCTTCTGTAATGGAAGCATCCCCACACTTCGTATCACCGAATCGGCGAACAGTGAAATTCGCTTAGTTGGCAGTCAGGCAGGAGGATTTGTGATCAAAGAGTTCTATTATGCGGGCTCCAAGACTCCTTCCGGTACAAATTACCTGTATGACGGTTTTATCGAAATTTATAACAACAGTACCGGAGATCTGTATGCAGACAGCCTTGTTATCGGAAATACCAAATCTGCTTCAGCTACAGTTTATGGTTTTCTACCGGATAAAAACAATGTATATCTTGCACAGGCCTGGATGATCCCGGGTAACGGTACACAACATCTGGTCAGACCGGGCGAATCTGTGGTCATCGCCATCACCGCAATCAATCACAAGACGGATCCCAACGGCAATCCTAATTCACCGGCCAATCTGGGAAAGGGTATTGCTGATTTTGAAACGTATTTTAATCCTACCGGAACCAATACCCGTGACACCGACAACCCGGATGTACCTAATATGATCCACCAGTTTGCGAACACAACAGCAGGCTTTGACTGGAATATCGGTATAAACGGAGCCGGACTTATTCTGTTCAGAGACAGTCAGGTCGCCGGTTATCAGACCCTTACAGAACCCAATGTCAGTGGAACTACCCGCTATCTGCAGGTACCTGTAAAAGCTATATTGGATGGAGTAGACTGTGTAGGCAATTCGACCATTACAATTGATAAAAAGAGAATACCCGAGACAGTAGATGCCGGACTTACCTTCGTCGGATCCACTTATTCAGGTAAATCTGTTATCCGTAAAGTAAAAAGCAGAATCAATAACAGAGCTGTTTTGATGGATAGCAATAACTCCTCCGCAGATTTTATAGTAAATGATAACCCCACTCCCAAAACAATAGCACAGTAATATGAAAAAGAACTTATTCGCAAGCCTTTGTTTCCTCACCTTAACGGGACAAATGGCGACCGCACAGACTGTGCCTGCATACGATTATTTTAAAGCTAAGGAGGTATGGAGCAAAAGTCCCAATGCCGCACTTCTCCGTTACACTATACTCCCAGTCGAAGGGGAAACCCAGCTTGGAGCCTATTATCAGGCCGGTGATCTCAGACATCCTTTTTCAGCAAAAGAAAGCCAGGGTATCAACTTCAGCACTTCACGTTATCAACGGCTTAAAGAATGGACATATTATGGTCAATTTGATTTCCGGACAACAAAAGATAAACAAATGAACATGACAGCACATACGGATCCCTACCGGGACAATCCGTATCAACTGATGGATTCGCTGTCCGGTGACTGGAAAAAGCAACATTACGATCTTCGTCTCAAGATTGCCTCACCGGGATTTGCAGATGATCGTATGAATGCAGGGTTGGATGTACAATACAATCTAAAAACAGGAGCCCGCCAAAAAGATCCCAGGTCTCTCGATAATTCCAGTACATTAAATTTATCACCGGCACTGACCTATAAACTATCGGAAAGACAGCTGCTTGGACTGACGGGTATCTATAGTTTCTATAAAGAAGAACTCAATATAGAAACTATTGGAAATTACCAGCAGCATTATTTATACAGATTACTGGGTGCCGGAGAGTACCAGATGAGTGCGCCTTATATTATGACTGCCGGATACAACAGAACCTACAGAGGTCATTCTTTTGGAGGTGCTGCAGATTATGTATACAACGCTGATCATATAAAATGGTCAACTACTGCCGGATACCGTAGTGGATATGAAAATGCTATAGACGGAACGACATATATACAACAAGCCGGAAAACATCGCTATCAGGAATATCAGGCCTCTTCCTATCTGGATTGGAAAAAAGGTAAATATGCGCATCAGGTCGGATTGGAGTGGTTGCTGAAAGATATGGAAAACACCGAATATCATCAGATTCAAAATGCGGATACCAAGGCGTATGAAACGGTATATTCAAGCGTAATGAGTACCATGCTCCGGAATAAAAGTACGCTTTCCTATCTGATTAGCCATGATAGTCCAGCAGGTCTTACGGACTGGTGGCTCAAAACCGCGGTAAGCTATCATAGTATCGATAACCGATATGCCAATCCGCAAAATAAACAGATCGTAGATAAACTGAATGTTGCTGTGAGTTTTGATAAAACGTATGCCAAAGAGAATAGAAAAGGATTTGCCTTCCAATTGAGTTCTGCATATGACTTGTTGCTAAGCGATGAATTGCTTTACACAGATAAATCATATTCCACTAACTTTGTAGCGAAAAACGTTTTTATCCCGGCACATCAATTTTATAGCGTCAATACATGGACAAACTCGGCGAATGTCAAATATACCTTTGGAGCATTCGGAAAGAAGCGCAATCAGCTATATATCAAAGCCAGTGGCTGGCTAATAAGTGCTATGGGTGATCAGGGAGATATCCGCAAAGGAGATAACCGCTATCTGACTCAATTGTCTGTCGGATTGATAAGTCTTTAATAACAGAATAAAAACATTAGAAAGAATAAACATGATAAGATTGAGAAAAACGCTTCTTTCCCTAACCTGCCTGTCACTGGTGGCAAGTAGTTACGGACAAGAGATAATCAAACCATCCGTTTCCTCCAAAACCAGTTTTGCTATTGTCGTTGACCAGAAGACGTTCAATGCGCTTAAACCTGAATTAATGGCTTATCGCCAATCTGTAGAACAAGATGGGTTAGGCACTTACATTATTGCTCACAACTGGGAAAAACCGGAGCAGATACGGGAGCAGCTGCAACAACTCCGCAAGACTAAGCAACCACTGGAAGGCACTGTACTGGTAGGTAACATCCCTGTGGTGATGATACGTGATGCACAATATCTGACTTCAGCATTCAAAATGAATCAGAAAATCCGCTGGGACAAATCCTCTGTTCCTTCGGACCGCTATTATGATGACCTGGATCTGAAGCTCAACTTTATAAAACAAGATACAGCAAGTGAACGGAGCAATTACTTTTATTACAGTCTGGATGCCACTTCTCCGCAATATATTGAAATGGATATTTATTCAGCCCGAATAAAACCTCCTGTTGAAAAGGGTGAAAATCCGACGGATAAAATTAAAGCCTATCTGCAAAAACTCGTGGAGCTGCGTAAAGTCAGCAATCCGCTTAATGATATTATCGCTTCTACAGGACATGGTTATAATTCAAATTCTATAAATTCCTTTGCAGGAGATGTGCTGGCATTGAAATCACAATTTCCGTCACTCTATCTTCCCGGAAATTCCATTAAGTTTCTAAACTTCCGCAATGCGGATTTTATGAAGTTCAATCTGTTACGCGAACTGAAACGTGAAGGACTGGACTTTGCATTTATGACAGGCCACGGTACTCCTACCCTGCAATTGATTAACGGATATCCACTTGCTTCCAATCCGCAGCCTTCTATGGAGAATGTCGGAAGGTACCTGCGCTCAAAAGTCAGATCTGCTAAAGAAGATGGCAGAGATGTGGAAAAGGTTAAGGAAGGATTCAAAACATCTCTTGGGGTTTCTGATAAATGGATGAATGATGCGTTTGAAAAAGCGGTAATTGATTCCGATTCAGTCTTTAATGATAATCTGGATGTGCAGATCTGGGATATTCGTGATGCCGGCATCCAGGCGCCGCTGGTATACCTCAATTCCTGTCTTACGGGTTCATTTCACCTCGACAATTACCTGGCCGGATATTACCCGTTCTCCAATAATAAAAATATAGCCGCTATCGCTAACAGCGTAGGTGTATTGCAGGATCTGTGGCCAGCAGAACTTATGGGAACGCTTCAGCACGGGATACGTATAGGAAACTGGTTTAAGCATATTGCCTATCTGGAAACCCATATTCTGGGTGATCCTACTTTTCATTTCTCTTCCTCCAGAAGCAAAGAAATTAATGAGGCTATAGGTACAGTAGCAAAAGCATCATACTGGAAAAGTCTGCTTAAAGAGCAGGATGCTGATCTGCAATCTCTGGCATTGGTATATTTACAAAAACAGCTGCCTGAAGCTGAAATGTCAGCTTTATTGAAATCTACTTATTTCAGTTCCCCTTTTGAAACTACCCGTATGCAGGCTTTTGCTTTGCTGCGCAAGTATGAAAATGAAGCTTACTTTACGGTCTTACATGCCGCACGTCAGGATTCGTATGAATTTATCAGAAGAATGGCAGTATATGATCTGGGGGAATTCGGAGGAGATGATTTTGCAAAAGATCTGATTGCCTTTTATGTCAGCGATCCACATTCTGAACGCATCAACTATCGTCTGCGTACAAATATGACTTTCTTTAATCCGGAATTGCTCAAAACGGAAATCAATAATCAGGTAAGCCAGAATAAAGGAATCAACAATGCATCTGCTTTAAGTGCACAACTAATTAAAGATATTGATTATAATCAAAGCAAGGTTGATAAAATGCAGGCTACTATCCTTGATAAGAATACTGCGGAAAAAGAACGTCTGGCTGAAATTACCACCCTCAGACTTTACCGCTATCACCGTGTAGTACCTGCTGTGCTGAAAGTAATAGAAGATGCTTCTGAATCTGAAGCCTTGCGCATAACAGCTCTGGAAGTCATGAGTTGGTTTCCGCTGTCCTACCAGCGCGAAGCTATTTTCAGAACCTGTGATGCCTTATTACAGGACAACAAGGTACCTCCTGCTGTAAAGGAACAGGCATTGAAGACTAAGCATGTCATGAAAAAGGAATCCATTTAATATAAAAAATGCTGCAGTCTTTAATGAACTGCAGCATTTTTTATATCAGAAGACTTATGTTAATGACCGTGCGAATGTCCCATATCAGCCGGGTTGATCATAATGTGAGCTTTATAACTTCCTTCATCCATTAACCATGGAATACCCGGAACTGTAGGTTTACTCGCCAGACCAAGATCTGCAGCTTTGGCATAAGGTACATACAATACATATCTGCGCTTAGCATCTGCCATTTCTCCGGTTTCTTTATCCAGTTTATCTAATGAACCCCAATATCCGTACAACATGGTAGGTTGTTGTGGTATGGATAGTTTACCCGCCTTAAACTCCTCTTCTCTGATCTTATCCCGTTCTTTTCTTTTTCCTTCCGCAATCAGCGCCCGTCCTCTTGCCATAAACGGTTCAAGACTCTCCGGATATGCATAAGCGTAAAGCAAAGGCAATTTGTAATCCGGAGCCAGACAAATATATCCGTTTGTTCCTTCCCGCAGGACCGTAAACTTACCATCTTTGTCATAGCCATATACCTTGGCTCCTTCTCTGAATTCTGTAGGCGCAGCCTGTACCGCAATTCGAACTTGTACATCAGCAGGCAAAGGCTCACGAACAGGTTTTTGCTGGGCATTTACAACGATTCCCGATGTAAGGGCTATTAATACTAAAGCAATTAATTTTTTCATTTTTACTTGATAAAGGTTGTATGTAGATTCATTCTAAACAAATATACAGCTTTTTCTTACGGTTTTTATATCAACTTAATGCAAGATTCCGCAAACACCTCTATCTATAAGCTCTCTTCATTCAAATTACTTTATTTCAACCAGAATTTTTACTTCTGATGGATTGGAAACTAAAGCCTCAAAACCTTTGGGTACAATTTCATCCAATCCGATTTTGCTTGTCACCAGCTTTTCCACAGGCATACGTCCGCTGTCTATCATAGCAATGACCTGCGGAAATATATTCCGATAGGCAATTATACCTTTTATGGTAATCTCTCTAACTACCTGATCATAGGCACTGTATTCAACCGGTTTTCCAAACAGCGCTACCAATACAGCTGTTCCTCCATTCCGCAGACTGGCTATCCCGGTAGAGAAAGAAGCCTGTACACCCGCAGCGTCCAGAAATACATCTACTCCAATTCCTGTGATCCTTCTAACCTGCGCCGGAATATCCTTATCCGCGGCATTAATTATAGTAGTCGCTCCAATATCTTTTGCTTTCTCCAGTCGCTTTTCTGATATATCCGTTACGATAACTGTCGCTGCTCCGGCTGCTATGGCTGCCTGCACACATAGCAATCCGATCGGTCCGGCGCCCGAAACCAATACTGTCTGACCCATCCGGAGTCCGCTTTGTAATACTGCATATACTGCTACAGCTGCAGGTTCTACCAGGGCCCCCTGTTCAAAGCTCATACTATCCGGAATCTTATGAACCATATAATCTTCCACAACTGTATATTTTGCAAATCCTCCGTTAGAGGTCAGACCGACAAATCCGAGAGGCTCGGAAAGATTGTATTCTCCGTTAGCAATAAACGGACTGTCAAAATTTTTAAAAATAGGTTCTACAACTACACGATCACCCTTCTTGACCCGGTTCACACCCTCTCCTACTTCTTCTACAATTCCGGAGAATTCATGGCCTAATGTCGTTACACCGATATGCCCGTTAAGCGGGTATGGTTTTTCTGAAGGGATCAATTGTGGTCCGTGCACATACTCATGCAGATCAGATCCGCATATACCTGCATATTGTACTGCGATCTTTACCTGTTGCTTACCGGTAACCGGAATTTGTGTTTCTTCTACTCTGATATCTTTTGCAGCGTGCCATCTTGCGGCTTTCATTGTACTCATCTTCTTTATATTTAAACAGTTATTTAATGACCCGATTTTCACAGGTTTATTATCTATTATTTTAACATAAAGATCGTGTTTATTGTTTCCTTAAAAAGTGACCCTTATCAACTTGTTATGTGTTTTTGATAAGAATTAAGGGGCTCTAAAGCAATAGAGATTTCATATTCCTGAATTCCATCAGAACCTTTATACGCATAAGGAGCATCCAAAATGTCCCCCTATATCGACTCTTTGTCCCCCCTTTATAAAGCTGCAAAAGTATAATTTTGATAGTGAGGATGGTACACTCCATATTATCACGCATTTAACTGATTTTCCATTAAGTAAAACATAGAAATTATGAACTACAACATTGTAATGGGTACGGACAACAAAACCCTAAATCCAATAGTCCAGCAGATCTATCAAAAAATCTATCCCCATATATTTAAAGGAAGTAAAGACATTGCCACGGAACTCTTTCTTGCTGTATTTTATGATATTAATGAGCCTCCTGTAATCGATCTTTCTCAGTCAGTTCAATTAAAAAAAGAAGATTTTCAAAATCATTATACCTCTGAACTATCCGAAGAGGAATTATTTCTTGATGTCCAGGAAGAAGCTTTGATTCTGGATATGCTTTCAAAAGCCACTTTTCAGGCTTATTTTCCCAATATCAACCTTAAACTCAAATTAAAGGATACTTCCCTGTTAAATATAAATATAAAAGTATCTGCAAAAGTAAATATACAGACCTCCATTGAAGACAAACAAAACTATCTGGGCGCCAGTATATTAACAGCAGATCTGGAGATAAAAGATGTAGAAGATTACAAAGAATACATAGATGAACTGAAAAAGCATATTCTTCCCTTACTTATTCATGTATTAAATAAGGATCTTTTAGATAAAATAAAGTTACCTGCACTTACCTTTAAAGATGTTACCATAAGCCTTCCTATACCTGTTGTCGAAAAATCCTTTGTTACGGCTTACTCTTGTATAGGAGCCCGGCAACCCGACACATATGCTCCACTTAACTGGCCTGTTGAAACTGTATTTGCAGGAGTAGACAGTACTGCGATAGAAACAATGGCAGCTATACCTTTTCCCCTGAAAAAAGAAAATGAATTTTCATGGAAGATCATAAGCGGTCATGTATTGGCACAGGTATTCAATCCCAGATCTTTTGTTATTCAGTCTGACGGAAGTATTGAAGGAAAGATTGACACTGAATTATTAGCACAGCTGACGCTAAAAAAAGGATTTTTTAAAATATCTTTCGGACCACACGGAAAAGCGACTATCAAAGCAACTTTTAAACCCGTCGTACATAACGGAAGATTGTTGTTAACAGTCAAAAACCTAAATATTCCTAAACTGGATATTGACTTTGGTATTGCCAAATGGGCAGAATATTTATTAAAACCACTAAGCTATGGTTTGAGTCTGGCGCTCAATGAAATATTTCTGCCTCTTGTATCAGCTATATTAAGACAGGTAGAAATTCCAATTATGTATTTTCCGACTATTTCATTCGAGATCAAAGGCATGACTTTTAATATTGATATTACCGAAGCAAAAACCTCAAAACTCGACAAGCTGTTGCTGATCTCCGGTATACCATCTGTCGGGTAATAGTACACCCGTTTGAACAAGACAGAATCTCATGAATTTGCGTTTGGTTAGAATTACCGAATTGTATGTTGAACTATATTCAGCATTTCCTGAGGCACAGGGTAAGGAATATTAGACATTTCTGTGGCATACGTTTATAAAACTAACTTACCACGACTGTTTATCCTCGTGCCAAGTTAGTTTTACATCCATTCCCATACACTTTTGTAGGCATCTATGGATTCGGCATATTGGATCATACCGGCATAAAAAGGATGCTGGCCTATAGTGGAACTATCGCCGATAATAATCAGTTTGTACCGCGCACGGGTCATCGCTACATTCATCCGCCGTATTTCATTCAGAAATCCAATCTGACCTTCAGCATTGCTACGTGTCAGTGAGATATAGATAATATCACGTTCTTGCCCCTGAAATCCATCTATCGTTTGTATCTGTATAGATACGGAGATTTTCATTTCATCATTCCGAATCAGTTCTTTTAGCAGCAATACTTGTTGTCTGTAAGGTGAGATCAGACCTATATTTGGAAAGGGGCTCATATTTTCATCCTTTTTAAATGCTGCCAAATATTGTGTTAAATGTTGGATCAGGAAATTTGCCTCTTCTATATTTGAGATTGCTGTATCTTCCTGCACCTCATCAAATCCTGCTCCGGCAGTGTCAATAAACAGAAAGGCATTATCACCCGGCGTGAGCTCTTGCTGTGCTATGGATGGTTCTGCAAATAACGTATTGTTATAGAGTGCTGCAGATGGGTATTGCATGATATCCTGATGCATACGGTATTGTTGCCGCAGGAGGCATACACAGGATGGATACGCATGCACCAGTTTTTCCATAAGTGTTTCATGGAATGCCCTTACCGAAGAATCTTTTGATTTGATTGTCGGTGGCAGCTGAAGATGATCTCCTGCAAGGATTAGCTTGTCAGATTTTAGAATTGGAATCCAACAGGCAGGTTCCAGAGCCTGTCCGGCTTCATCAATAAATACGGCTGCATATGTTCTGTCCTGGATGGCGGAATGATTGGAACCTACCAGCGTGGCAGTAATGACCTGAGCCTGATCCAGAATATCTTTTTGTATATATTGCGCAATCTGTTCAGCTTCTTTCATGAGATTCTTCGCTTCCTGAAAGAGTGCTTTTTTTTGGTCACGCTCGGCTTTTCCAAAGTTTCGTTTATACTTCTTAGCCATATCTCTAAAAACATCCGCTTTTTTCCGTATTGTTTTTAATTCCTTTTGCATAGGGTGACTTTCCAGTTTTCCATCCAGGGTGAGCTCATGCAGCTGTTCGGATACTTTTACAGGATTACCAATGCGTACGACCTTTACACCTGTTTCATGAAGTTTTTCTGTCAGCAAATCTACTGCTGTGTTACTGGGTGCTGTGACCAGAATCTGATCCGGATATTTCTGCAGAAGCGCTTTAATACCCTGAACCAAAGTAGTGGTTTTACCTGTACCCGGAGGACCGTGTACAATGGTAAGGTGTGGTGATGCTATTATCTGATTTACAGCTTTTAACTGATATTCATTTAATCCTGTAATGGAGTTGATTTGGTGATCAGAAACCATATGATCAGAATCGTGAACATGCTGATCAATCAGCATATTGATAAGTGGCCCCATCTTCTTATCATCCCTGGCAGCATCAGCCCGTTTTAATGCCTTAAACATTTCCTGATAGCTGTTTTCATCAAACAGGAGATCTACACCAAGTTTTCCCGATCTTACCCAATCCGGTAATTCATCCACCCGCAGAGAAATCTTCATTTCATCTCCGTTTACATAGCCTATGGTACCCGAAATCCGATCTGCAGACGGGTTGTGGTTAGAGAACAGGGCAACAGGCATTCCGTATCTGAACCGATGTGTCTGTTCATCCTTAACTGTCCGCTGAATTATAATCTGAATATAGTCTCCTAGTCCGATCTCTTCATTACGAATCATAATCGGATACCAGCACAATCCTGCCTGTCTTCGTTTGGCTAAGGACTGGGTCTGTAAAAGCTGTTGATATTCTTCTTTATCGTGTTTTTGTTCTTTCTCTAATAACGTAGCGAGCTCTTCAAAATATGTCATCTACAAAAGTTAAATTCAAAAATAGGCATTCGCAGACTACATATTAAGGGACTTTCTCATTTTTTCAGTAAAAATGCCGGGCTAAGGATGATATGAACCTCATTTTAATCTTATTTAGGATAAAAGCGGAACGACTGAGGTTTACTTCAGCTTAACAGTTGTAGTCTGCTTCTGGGATGTAGACTTCCAGTCCGAAAACCTCACGCAGCTGATCTGCATAACGGTCAAAGGCATAACAATCTCCGTAAAAAACTGTATCTGTATGTTCCTTATCTTTTAGTTGAACCTCAAAGCTCGCATATCCCGGACCTTTGGCAGGCAACAGGTTATAAAAACAGATCCGTTTTATATCATGTACATTATAGATCAGACACATTTCTTCACCAGCAAACCCTATTTTACCATTATTCTTATCCAACCAGATTCCGCTTTTATTATCGAGAGTTTTACGGATTAGGGAGGGCAATGCAACTACATTTATATTTTTACGATAGTCTTCAACGATCTCATGGACTGTATTAAATGGAATATACGTATCTATACTTATATGATCATCCGCGTAATCCGGATGATCTAACAAATCAGGATATGATCTCTTATTCTGCATACTCAGTGAAGTGCTGCCATCATCATAGCCCTCTTCTGTATCATAAGTGTAAGAGATGGACAGCCATACATCCTCTATATCAAAGGTAAGGTGTTTCTGGTCGTCACGTTCATAACCACAGACATCTACATCTATAGGAATATGTTGCATCCACTCAGCTTTGATTTCGTAATAACTCGTATCAGTATGTGTCTCGTTATACAATGCACATATATAGTGCTGTACTGCAATATCTGTACGTTCATTATCATAATAGGCTTCCAGACCTTCCACAACCATGTTACCTATACGTACCGGATAATCAAATACAAAAATCCTGATATCGTAGTCCGATTTTTCGAGATGGCCTACATTCAAAGTTGCCAATTCATCATACGATGTATCCCAGGACACAAAGAGAGGAGCTGATGTCATCACCTCAAAACCATCTGTATAATCGGCGACATCTCCCTGCTGCAGAATGCTGTAATTACGGGGATATTTTTTCAGCCAGATCCGTTTCTTCATATCGTTTGTTTGTCCGGTCACCTTATAGAATACCGTATCATCAAAACCAAAACGTACGGAGAGTTGGCGGTATACCGTATCAAAACCTTTCAAAAGCCCTGATATATACCATTGCCGGTGATCGAATAAAAAGAGAAAAGGATCGCCGCCTAATACTTCTGCATAAGCATATTTGAGTTTGCTCAGATCTACCTGCTCCATCTCCCCGTATTCCAGGTAATTAAGCACATCTCCCTCTATGTATATTTCTTTTTTATTCGTTGTAAACATATCTAATATTCCCATGTGTTTCTCTTACCTGATTATTCCCAGACCAACTCCGCTTTATACAAGATTTTTTTATCTACTACATTATAATCCTCATCATGAGTAGCGATATAGAAAACAAGATAGAGCGGTGTCTGTATATCTTTCAAAGATACTTGTTTATCCAGCGCCAGCAGATCTATTTTGGCAACAGTTCTGTTCGCTGTCCAATGATCGGGTGTACCTTTTGGATCACGATCAAAACGATGATCATCTGCAGCTGTAAAATACCAGTAGCTCGGTGCATCATTACTTATAAAAAGAGATTGTTCTGCGTTAAAACGTCCTTCCGCCATTCCTGAGTTCTCAAACCATTCCACTTCCAGATCAGCTTCACCGATTGCAGATCTGTAGACATCATCATCTGTCGTTGCTCCTATCAGGAAAGCATCTGTACCGGATACCTCCACCTGAAAAGTAAAGGGTAATTTGCGGAGCGTATAGCGGTCTCCTTCTGCAGCTACTTTCTTATTTTCCTGAGTGATATTTACGTTTATCTGTTGTCCGTAGGCAGAATACATGCTAAGGATAATTATAACTATTCCTATTATTTTTCTGATCATCTTTTAATTATTTATATTCTTCACTTACTTCCATATCATATTCTTCCGCATATGCTATCCATTGCTTAAATTTTTCATAATCAGCATAGGCCGGATCATTCTTGTAATAGTATAACAATCTTTCCAAACCATAGAAATACTGCCCCTGAGACATAGCCTTCTCATAATACTGAATTGCTTTTTTTGCATTTTGATTCACTCCATATCCATGATCATAAAGAATTCCATAGTATATCGCAGAAAATGTATCTCCGTAATCTTTTCTCAGATACCGCAACAGGTTTGTATAGTCTTTCTTTTGATAGTAGATCTCTGCCACATTCTCTACTTTAAAATGTCGCTTTTTCTCCGCTTTCTTGTAATAGTCCAATGCCAGATCATAATCCTGTTCTACATGACCATAAAAATAGAGATCGCCCAGATTGACCAGCGCTAGTCCGTCTCCAAGCTCAGCTGCTTTTTGGTAAGCAAACCTAGCCCTTTCTATATCTTTAGGGTAGCCTGTTCCATTCTGGTACAGATAGCCGATATCATTCCATGCTGCTGCACTATCCTCCATAGCAGCCTTTTCATAATACGTGATACCTAAGGGAATATTCTGGAATTGTTCATCCATTGTATAGATACTGCCAAGTTCAAACATCATGCGGACACTCCCCCGTTCAGCACCTAATGTGTAAAGTCTGATTGCATTTTCCATATCTCCGGAGCGCGCAAAGCATCTTCCTTTTGCATAAAGAGTTTCCTGATCAAAATAAGATTCATAACCCTCACCTGTACGTTGTGTCCAGTTCCGATAGTAATCCAGAAAATAACGCTGATCATTTCCTCTGAGCGCATGATTATTCTCATGCAGATGTCCCATCTGCTCATTGCTGACTTCCCTGATCTGGCGTTCCTTGTCCAGAATCCACATTTTATCTCCGGCAAAAAGACATAGAAATTGTGTTTGATAATCAATCCCCTCACACACGTAATCGTACAATGGACTCACTATCTTCGTATTATAGTCATAATAACGCATCTGTGCTCCTTGTGTAATGCGGAGGAATTCGAGTTGACAATGTTCGATCTTAGTATTTTCAACAGATAACGGTATTAGCCATTTGTCTTGTAAGGCATCATAAAGACCGTTAGCCCCCTTATCTGTCACTATAAATACATCCGGCATATAATTGTTTAAAGCATCAATCCCTACCCTTTCGACTCCTTCGCCGTTCAGACGCATCAACTGATGCCGGATATCGTAAATGTACCAGGCTTTGTTCTTGAGATAAGCTATACTGCTGTAATTATCCAAAACAATAATCCGATCGATCTCATCTTTAAAAACGACACCCTCAGGATTCAGCACACTGATCTTCTTTTGATATTTGTTGGGTTCTACCCAATAATAACCGTTTGAAATATTACGCAATACATCCTCCGGATAGGCTCCCATGTAAACTCCTGATAAGCTGTAATAATGTCGAAGTGCAGTACCTTTTTCCTTTTTAAAAACCAGATCTGGATATTGAAATTCGTAAGGAAAATCGCTCTTTCCGGGAATAATCTGTTCATTTTTTGAATTTAACAGCGTGTAGACTCCATTCGCATTTGCATTAAAGAGCCCGCGGTATAATTCTTCCAGGTTAGTATAAGTTATAGGAATACAGGATTCACCAGTCTTTAACTGGATAAGTCCCGTCTTGCCTTGCTTCATGACAGTTGCAAACAGCTCATCTTCGATCAGGAATGCATCAAAAGCATCGTCATACTGACAGGGAATAATGAGTTCTCCGGTATCTTTGAGATATCCGTACAACTCATCTTTCATCACGACAGCCACACCTTCATTCGTAAAGTTGTAAATATCATCGTATGTAGGGTCTACCAGAATATTCCCTTTATTATCTTTGAGTCCGTAACGTTGATCTAGCTCAAAAATTTCAGCACCGTTCTCTTTATAAGCCTCTTCATTCCAGTATCCTAATCCATAATTGATCCAATCATACTGAAGCATATCCAGAAATGATGCATGACCTGATTGCTTGAGTACATCAGACAGAAAGCTCAAATCCTGTTCGGCAATCGCATTCTTATACAGCTCAGCCATTTCACGAATCTCCCCTGCCCAATCTTTTGCCTGATCGCTATGCCTTTCTTCGTTCATATTGAACACATCCGTCGCATCCATAACAAAAGTGTCGTACGGCAGGTTCTCTAAAAAACTGAACATTGTATCTACCGGCTCCGTGTATGCTTTTTCATTATGAAGTTGATACGTTTCAGCCAGGAGATGGTAGAATTGACGAAGAGCAACAATCCCAGACTCTCTCTCAAAATAAAGTCGGGTACCCTTGCTTCGCGGATTTGCTGAAAATAACGGAAACAGTAATTCTGGAATCACATAATTCCACTCTCCCAGATAATGAGGATAACTCTGCCTGGTTTTCAGATCAATATTGTACGTATAGATACGATGTGCCATATGTTATATTAATAGTGTAAAATAACATAAAATTAGCAGCGCAGGATATCCCTGATTTCCGCTATTTTTTTCTACATTACTTGTCAAATGAAATAAATATTATTTTAAGTTGAATGTAGCATCTATTCCTGTCGGGCCGTTATCCATACAAATCAATTTATACTAAAAAACATGAAGAATCTATTGTTTGTCCTTGGCGCGGTCTTATTACTGCTTTCCTGCAAGAAAGAAGAAGTTTACAGTCCATGGAAATTTAAAAACGGTCAGGTAGTAGAATTGCAGGTCAGCCACAAGTATGCTTCTACAGATAACCAGCTGTTGTTACTGCCGGGAAAAGAGCCGATAGATATTTCTCTATACGACTTTACAGAGCGCGAACCGGGATATATCTATAAAATAAAAGCTAAAATGGTAGGACTCAAAGAACCGCCTAGTGACGGCTCCTCTTATTACTTAGAATTTATGAAAGTACTGAATAAGGAAAAATACAATGGTAATGAGACCTTTACCATCCCTCTGATTCGCTCTTTTATACCCGGAGGACCTCATATTGAAATTCGCAAGAAAGATGATAAATATTATTTTGAAGGTGAAAAGCTAATTCTGAAACCGCTGAATACTGAAGCAGCAGGAGAGCTGGCCACATTATGGCAGGAACAACTGGATCTGGAAGCGCAATGGAAGGCAAACCAGAGCGCCGTTCCTAAGTGGCACATGGTTACTGCCAGAGTAAAACATGATCCGGAGAACTTCGGTAAAGCATATATAGTCGAAAAACTTACGTTTACAACCTTATAAAATCCTGATAAATACAGTCGGCTTAATTAAATATTAGCCGACCGTATTTAATAAGTATATGGGTACATGGATACTTATATTCTGACTTCAGGTTCATACGGAATAAGTTCAATAAATTCAATCAGACCAGTTAAGAATTGCCTTACTTCTTTGTATGTAGTTTTTTGGTCATAGGGAATCTTTTTGTTACTGAGTACAGCTTCCTGCCAGTTAGCAAGCTCGCTTTTCCATTCTTTCAATGTCCGGATATCAAACATTTCTTTCAGATATTTCAACGGCCTTTTGTTTTCTTTTAAATGCAAAGACTCCATCTCCTGAAGGATATTATCCGGAATACCCCATTCCTGATCCGGAGCTGTATTCTTCAATAGGCTTTCTTTTAAAAACACATAACTGCGATCCATGATAAATTCAAAGTCATGGAAGTAATACAATACATTTGCAGGATCATGATGATATTTCCAAAAGTCCTTATGATACAATACCTCGTATGAAGACGATAATGCCTGTCGTAAATCTTCTTTTTTAGAATAGGTAAACATATCTGCCAGCTGATGTCTGTATATATCTGTCTGTCTTATTCCGGAGGTGTCATCTTTTTGATATTTCTCCAGAATAAGGAGATCCTCCTCTGAACTTTCTCTTCTCTTTTCCTGATCATGAATCATATACAACGCATCTATGAGCCTGCTCAGACAATGATACCGATCGACCAGATATTCGCTCAAAGAAGGGGAATAATCTACGCAGGTAGGATGTAATCCTTCAAACAAAAACTCAAAAAGATCGATTCGCAGCGAAAAGAACTTGTCTTCTTTATAGGATTGTAACATTACCTTGTAAGCATTCAGGACGGTGTGTTGCTCTATGGGTTTGATGAAAGTCCTTTTCTGGTGAGGTTCTCTAGTCATAAATTTGTCTGACAAGGTCGCCTTTTGCTCCTTCGCTGGTCGTATTTGAGATATCAGCCACCCGGCCTCTACCAATCTTACTATAGAAGTGTATAGATTACAGATTTCCAAAGGAGAATCATAGTGCATCCAGTAATTTGGACGCATAGCCACGGTTACCAAATCCCATAAACGCTCCTGCATTTGGAAACAGGAAGAATTGCTTCTGAATACATCATCCAATACTATAAATGGATTCCGGATTTCCTCATCAGTGAGCAAAATCGTGTAATTTATACCATATGCTAAATGTCTCATATAATTAGCTTTAGATCTATATCCTCCTTATTCTATGAATAAATTATAGCACTTCAATGAGTACACAGTACTTACTCTTAAGAAAGATAAAAGGTTTCAAAATCAATTAACTTAAAAAAACCAAACCCCTCCTTATAAGAAAGTATCAAAAAATATGATACAACTTACTTGCTTTGGCAGAAAAAACAATCTATCTTTAGTGTGTGAAATTAAAGTAAGACCAATTGATTACGCCGTTTGAAGCAGGTATGTGTTCTTATGGAAGAGAGGTTGGCCTACAGACGAGAAAAAGTGGCTTTAACGTTTCAATCTTTATCAGAGAGAAATATTCAAATTCATCATTCGAATTTAAGTCCCTTTACTGTCTGTAATGTTGTAAATATCCTATTCTGGTGGACAGGATAAGTTCTTTTTAATGGGTTGTTGCTGATGAAATGTTATATCTCCTTTAAGATATACATGAATACTGCTCTTGGTATGAATAACAATTGTTTTCATAATCTCTTTTGATTGGTATAGCGAGATGTATCCTATTAACGGAATAAAATCATATACTCCACTTACAGTAAAAACTTTACATCGTCTTTAATTTTCGCTACATAATAAACAAATATACAAAGTTGATTTTAAAAATCAACAATAATTATGAAAGAAATTAAAGTAAATCGAATAAAAGATGTTCTTGAACAGAAAGGAGCTACTAATAACGATCTGGTCCGGCATCTGAATGTAAAGAAAGAAACGGTTTCGAGATGGGTTAACAACAAGCAACAGCCTACTGTAAATACCTTAAATGATATCGCTGAATACCTGCGCGTAGATATCCGGGATCTGCTGTATCCCAGCAACTGGAAAGATAGCACTATCCCTCCTTTCGAAAAAGAGAAGAATAAAAAGAAATAACAGAGTTTAATGATTTCTTAAGCTTCTGCTGTAATCATTGTGAGCATATAAAAGCAGCATTCTTTGCTAAACAGTATCTGCACAGTCTTAATCAAACAAAATAAAGGCTATGAATAGAAAAGACAATATACAAAATGCACTTTCTGACAAAGTCCTTATTGACAAGATATACCTCATCAGAGGACAGAGAATCATACTGGATAGAGATTTAGCTCAACTTTATAACGTAGAAACCAGAGTACTCAAACAAGCTGTCCGTAGAAATACAGACCGGTTTCCCGAAGATTTTATGTTTGAAATGTCTGATACAGAGTTAAAAGATTGGAGATCACAAAATGTGATCTCCAATCTTGATAAAAAAGGATTAAGGTATTCTCCGTTTTGCTTTATTGAAGGTTATTATTTTCTGTAATAGTGGTGAGAAATTTTACGTTGGTAGAAGTTTTTCAATTAAATAATCAAAAAAATGACAGCTTATATTTTTGGTAATCTTCCAAATATAGAGGAAGGAAATGAGTTTGAAAATAGACAGGAACTCAGAAAAGCAGGCATACATCTAGCATTGCAGAGTGGAATTGACGGCAACAGTAAAGTGGGCTCCCCATCCATTGTACTAAGTGGAGGATATGAAGATGACGAAGATTTTGGTGATATTATTATTTATACAGGTCATGGAGGTAATGATATAAAAACAAAAAAACAAATTTCTGATCAATCTTGGGATAGTCCAGGTAATAAGGCATTATTAATAAGTGAACTTCATGGGCTTCCTGTTCGTGTAACTAGAGGATATAAGCATAAATCCTCGCTTAGCCCAATTAAGGGTTACAAATATGGTGGATTATATCAAGTAATTGAGCATTTTGAAAAGACTGGGAAAAATGGTTTCTTAATCTGTAAATATAAACTAGAAAAAATAAGTAATTTAAACACACTTGCTAAGGAAGATCAAGATGAATACCATAAAGCTCCATCTCGCAAAGCAGTTAATATATTAAGAATCGTTAGAGATACTAAACTTTCTATAGATATTAAGAACCTTTATGATTATTCTTGCCAAATATGTAATATCACAATTGCAGTTCATAATGTAAAATATGCTGAAGGAGCACATATAAAACCTCTTGGTACCCCTCATAACGGTCTAGATCTCCTTAACAATTTACTTTGTTTATGTCCAAATCACCATGTAATGTTAGATAAAGGAATGATAGCTATAAATTCAGATTTAACTTTGTTAGGAATAAAAGGTAATATAAAATTACACAAAGATCATATTTTAGATGATACTAATTGTCAATATCATAAGGAGCATATTTTTATAAATAAATAGATCTTTATTTTACTCGAGTAAAGTACCTATTTTATTTACGGTATTAACATAGTCCAGTCTTTAGTAAAAAAATTACTAATATTAGTCATTAAATAAGAATCTCCTGATTACAGATATGAATGCCATTCAACAGTTACTAACGGATATCGGACACAGACCCTGGAATATGCCTGCTTCAAAATGGCAGTATTATCAGGAATGGAACGATGCCTTATTTCTGCACTTTGAGATTGATTATACGCATCTTCGTAAGTTAGTTCCGGCTCCTTTGCATATCGATAGTTTTGATGGAAAATATTACATCTCATTGGTTGCTTTTAAGATGCAGAATATACGACCCCGCAATCTGCCTGCAGTAAGGTTTATATCCGATTTTTATGAAATAAATGTCCGTACCTATATTGATAATGACCAGAAAAAAGGGGTATACTTTATTCATATAGAAGCAGAAAAAGCACTTTCCGCATTTGTTGCCCGAACGCTGTCCGGACTTCCGTATGAAAAGTCGGGAATAGCACGCAAAACAGATCAGTATACCAACGATAACATAAAAAAGAATTTCAACCTGCATTCAGACTTCAGGATTGTCGATAAGGTATCCGAAAAATCTCAACTGGATCTCTGGCTTACAGAACGATACTGTCTTTACCTGGAAAGAAAATCCCAATTATGGAGATATGATATCCACCACAAAGAATGGGAAATTCACAATGTCCATATGAACAATCTGCTGGTTGACTATAAATTCGGGGATATAAAACTTTCCCCATCAAAAATGATTAAAGCACATTATTCTCCCGGGGTAAAAGTGATCTCCTGGAAAGCAGAAAAGCTTCAGTTTAAATCCGGATAGGCTAGCTGCCTACAATGCCATAAGCAAAATAAAAAACAAGAAATATACAACTATAAGCCGTTCAGCCCATTTTTCACGATAGCGGTAGGCACAGCATGCATTCAGACACATGATCGTAAAATAAAAAATTAGGGTAAGGAACTGAATCAGCAGACCGGGCTTGGTAATACTGTAAAACACATCAATCCCTATATCTTTATTTTCATATCCCATATAAAGAATCTCATCCCCTTTATTTAATTTCCCGGTATCTCCTTTCAGAATATAAAATTCAACCGGAGCGTCACTTTGCACCAGCTCATCCTTAAAAAGTGTCAGTGTTCCCCTTCCCGGATGATAAAACATATTGTCGTATTGTGCCAACCGAAATTTATAATATGGAATGCGTGTACGGGTCTTGATAAGTTCGGTAACAATACCGGTCACCGGAACTAAATTATTGTAACGATAAAGAGCTGTCAGAGGTATATACAATATCCCTATCACAGAAAGCATAATAGTCCATGACTTCAGGCTATTCTTCATCAGTTTGAAGATTTATAAGACTCTTCGATCTTTTCTTTACGAATCAATTTACCGCCAAAGCTAAAGTAATAGTAGTTATCATCTTTTCTAAACTGCAGCTCATTCTCTGTCTTATAGACATCGGTATACATTGCAGGTATAAGCACTTTTTTACGATAATCCATTAGTCCGTAATGCTCCCCTTCCTTAAAAACAAATGATACAGGAGTGAGGTAGGAAACATAAATATCTGAAGGTTGAAGAATATATTTCCCCGTCGGGTCGATTACAGCAGTTTTATGAGCTATCTCGGCCATAGCTAACAGACTTCCGTCACTACCCTTTTCAAAAGGATAAATTCTATCAAATTCAAATGCGACCTTCACATTATTATGAATATCGATAATACCGGCTTTGTTATTCCGCTCAGCAACAATCAGATTCGCATCGATCGGATCTAAAGAAGTATATATTAAAGGCACTGTTATTTTATTCTCTTCGTCTACGACCCCATATGTATTATTCTTTCCGACAGTAATGACGCCATTGTTGACGGATACAAAACTGTAATTATTATCCAACGGAATGATAACTTTGCCCTTGCTGTTGAGTAACCCGTATTTTTCAGTATTGGGAATATGTTCTTCCTTCCTCCGTCCGTCCGGATAATGATCGTGCTCCGCTCTTGATACGATATAGTATTTGTCTTCGATAAGATAAGTTGCCGTACAAAATTGAGGAGGGACGACTTCTGTACCATCCTCGAGATAATAACCGATATAACCCTGTTTTCTGTCATTCACAGGCACTAATACAGGATCCGTCTGTGCATTTACATACACTTGCAAGAATACCGTTATCAGAATAAGCAGTGTTCGTATAGATCTCATGATTAAAGTAGTTTAGTAATATACATCTATAGTAGATAACAAGGTTTGTATTTTTTCCTGCTGCACTTTATCCAGTCCCAGGTCATGCAGATAGAGTAAGCCTCTCCACTTCATATTGTGTAGCGAATTGATAAAGGTTTTAGGATCTACCGGATTATTTCCGAAATCTACAATTACTAATCCCTTCATTGCTTTTAGTTGATCAGGAAATGTCTTAAATGCATTGCCAGACAACGATAATTCTTCAAGTTTCAACAGCTTTGTTATAGAGGCAGGCAAAGTAGAAATATTGGTATATCGTATACTCAGATCGGTCAGTTCCGGGAGTTTGGCAAACTGATCCGGTATCGAATTTATCTTCTTAGGTGTTTTTACCTGAGTTCCGATCTGCGGATGGCCCGTTACATATAGTTTTGTCAAAGTTGACAGGGAAAATATTTCTTCAGGAAATTCTTCAAATCCTGTTCCATAGAGAGATAATAGCTGCAGTTTAGATAATTGTGCTATAGATTGAGGCAGCGCTTTTAAATGCTCATTATAATCACACCTCAATATTTCCAGAGCGGTCAACTGACCAATACCTTCGGGAATGATGTCCAGATTATTTCTGGAAAGATCCAGGACACGTAATTTTTTGCCCGGAGATGATATTTCCGGCAGCCCTGTAAGATTGGAATGCAGAACAAGCTCCTCTAAATGCGGTGTATGATTAAATATCTTGTCAAGAATATCACTGTCCAATGCCGGACTTTGTTTATTTAACGCAGTAATCTCTATACATTTGATTTTATCGAGATCAAATGTATTTATTTCTGCTGCCTTATTAAGGAAAAGTACCGAATCGTTTGTGAGCTTTAATTTCAGTTCATTGAAGATAGCAGGACTCATCATTATCTCCTGCCCCATAGAAAAGGCCGGCAATAAACATATCAGGATCAGATTAAATAACTGTTTCATAATTATTGATTTGGGGGCATAGGAACAGGAACCGTTGTTGCTGGGATAGCTTCGTCATTAGCGGAATCAACTTTTTTAAGTCCTTTGTATTTATAAGATTTATCCGGTTCTTCACATGTGGTATAAAATATACTTTCTGAAGCAATAGTCTGCTGTTTGTAATCAAATGGTTCTCGTCTGTTCGGTTGGAGCTTGTTGTACTTACGCAGAGAGCGGTCATCACTATACTCATTCTGTTTGAAGTATTCTTCATTTTCCAGATAGTCCTTACTGATATATTGATTGGTATTAATATCGTAGTTATAGACATTGGAATCAGGAGCCGGAAAACTGTTGTAATGACTGTTGGCAAATACAGCATCACTCTTATTTTTATTTTCGAAATATTGGTCTTTCCACTTTACTATCTCCGGCCATTCCTTATCCTCTTTGATATTAAGCCTGCACGGATATCCTTGTCTATCCAGGTAGCCATCTTTCTTTAAACACAATTCTCCGTCTTGCCCGGATATTACAGCTGCAAAATCCTGATACACAGATTGAGGTTTATTGTATACAAAAATAAAATCGTTGTAATTGGGATCTATTATATACAACCAGGAAGTATTGGGATTTTGTAGATCTTCCTCCTCCTCAGAGGCATACTGCGAAAGGCTAAGCTGCCGGAAACGCAACGGACCA
This sequence comes from Sphingobacterium spiritivorum ATCC 33861, assembly GCF_000143765.1. GTDB lineage: Bacteria > Bacteroidota > Bacteroidia > Sphingobacteriales > Sphingobacteriaceae > Sphingobacterium > Sphingobacterium spiritivorum. The sequence goes on from NZ_GL379770.1 coordinate 2,088,804, forward strand.
TTGTATACAAACGGAGCATCAAAACAATTGGCATCTTCATTAAAAACCCGTCGTATGCTATCTTTATCAAATCGTGCAAAAGTAGCTCCGTTTTCAAAACCTGTAAAATTAATGCGAACACTGTCACCTATACTTTTATTTTCATAGGCATAAACCTGAAACAATTCGGGCTTATCCGGACAAAACAGCAGATAATCTTTCTCAAAACGATAAGAGCCAAATACAGCAGTTGCATAGCCATACAACAGAAAATGTCCATCTTCAAAGAGACAAATGCCATCATTACCGCCATATCGTCCTTCATATTTTTTATATCTGGGATCGTTTGGATGCTGTGCCGACAATTGTACTGCAGATAGTACCATAAGTATGATTATAATATATTTTTTCATAAGACTTAAAACTGCATCGGCTGTTTATTTTACGGTTTTGATTCCCGTAGCAACTATATCTCCATATTCTGACATCTGTAATTTGATATTTCCGTTGTCCAAGACTGTAAATTTTAATGCACTATCCATGCCTCCTTGTCTTATTCCCTGAAACTCATTTGCCGAAACAGGAAAAAAGCGCAGATCCAGTCTGGATCTGGAAGTATTATAGATCAGATGACCGTCTGCATACGTTATCCTGTAATCTTCATCCGGATCTCTGCTATCGGTATACCGGCCTACATATTTTTTTATATCGGCTTCAGAAAGTTGTACTTTCTTCTTGAATTCTGTTTTCAGAGGCTGATTCTCCAGTATCTGCGTGATATTATTAAAAGGATAGGCTCCCAGTTTAAAATTTTCTAACACAATAATCATTCTGTCTTTGACTACATCCCTGTAAAGAAGTGCGACATACCCTCCCCAACTTCCTACATTACCGTAGGTAAATTTATTCTCTCCCTTTGTCAGATCAAAGCCAAGGCCATAGGGAATGTTTTTACCATAGGCATTCTGTGTGACCTCAGTCATCTCCTCAAATTCCTGTTTAGTAAGCAGTGTATTGGACTCTAGCGCCTTAAACCAGCTGTAGATATCTTTTACATTCGAACTGATCTTACCCGCACCTACAACACCATCCAGAAAATAGATCTTTTTATCATTGTAGGATGTATCTTCAGGTACTACCTTACGAAAGGAGTTATGCGCCCATACATAACCGGTAGCATAATTTTTTATGTCACGCGGATTCAATCTGCTGTTATACACGAATGTGCTGTTCATCTTCAAGGGCTTAAAAATATGATCAGCCATAAAGTCTGCATACTTCTTACCGGATACACGTTCAATAATACTGGCAAGCAGTGCATAGCTGGTATTGTTGTAACGATAAAAATTCTTTGGTTTAAATTGCAAAGAATCTTTTCGCTCAGCATAAAACCGGATCACATCATCGTTGGTAGCAATTCGGGATGCATCCCATTGCTTCGGCATATCGATAATAAATTCGGGCAGACCACTCGTATGACGAAGCAGATCATAAATGGTAACTTTATTCCAGAATCCGAGTTCAGGCAGATACTTCTCTATTGAATCTTCATAACGCAATTTTCCCTGTCTTTTGAGCAACACAATAGCCGCTGCCGTAAACTGTTTGGAAGCAGACCCCAATTCAAAAATTGTCTCCGGATTATTATATGTTTTGGTCGCTTCATCACGATAGCCGTAGCCCTTCTCAAAGAGAATATTTCCTTTATCAGCTATAAGTACAGTTCCGTTAAACTGATTCTGCTCGTTCAGCATAGAAAATATGCTGTCGAGTTGTTTGATCTGTCTTTGTTGCTGCTGCGCAAAACAGGTATGGATTAGTACGCACAGTACGAGTATAATATTGATTTTTTTCATGTATAGGTTGACGAATACTATTTATTCGTTTCTATTTTTCAACAACAATAGTGCCTGCAATCAGATCGTGAGCAGCTTTTCGTTTATCATTGAATAATAGTATAATCGGAAGAAATGGAATGCATTTGACTACACTCCTTACAAAATACTGAAATACAGACAGCTTGCGGTCTTGTCTATCGGAAACAACTATAACTGATAGTGCCTTCTTGCCAACAGTACCCTTAAAAAGTAATTCCATCATGAAGAAATAGAGTATCCATAACGGGAAGAATAACAAGTAAAATTTGTTATCAAAATAGTCCGGCAAATGTTTGGCGAGAAAAGCCAAAGGAAAATTGAGTAAAGTTAATACTATCATATCTATAAGATAACTTCCTAAGCGCTTCCCTACAGATGCAAGAGGAGCTTCCAGACTGTCTATCACTGTCGTTGAAGAAGTATATTCAGAAGCAGATAATACAGTAGATGGAATATAGGCGGTCTTACAGAAGGAGCATTCCAGAGTATCTCCTAATTTTCCGAGTGGGATAACCGGAATAAAGAATAAGGAAAAAAACTTCTGATTTTGCTTCAACTGATATGGGCGATGTGCATTGCATCGTACACATTCAAATTCTCCGGTTTTGACTGTTTTACCGACGGATTTTGTACCAAAAATGACAAGCATAAGATTTGTATTAAATATGAATAAACAAAATGTAAACTCCTTATTTTAAAGCACTAAAAAGAAATCCACACCATAATAATACTCAAATAAACAATATTTTTTTCATCTGCTGCCGATACATTTTATATTCGCATCAGATGAACCGATATTCGCTATTTATTCTATCATAAATGTCAGACAGACTTTGTTTAAAGTTATCAGCCCTATTTTGTATTGATAATAGTTTTTGCAGTTGAAACGCTGTAAAAATTAAGTTTTTGCTCCTCAAATTTCTGATACAAGGCTTTGAGCACATCATTTCTGAATGGTCCTGCATTTGCAGCTGCATTGATCCAGCAGCCCAGATTGAGGTAGATCATATCTTCACTCACATCCTGCACACTTACATTGGTGCCCAGGTCCCTGAGACAATAAGGACTACTTTCCATTGCTTCAGCGATCCAGGATGTAGCTTGCGCAAGATCAACCCGGCGATCTACCTGTATCGTAAAACTGGTACGGCTATAATCCTGAGACAACGTCCAGTTGACAAGTCTTCCGGATAATAAATCACCATTCGGGATAATCACATCCGCTCCGTCACCAGTCTGCAACACACTGGCACGTATACCGATCTCTTTAACTCTTCCCTTTTTATCTGCCAGTTCGATCTGATCTCCTACTCTGAAAGGCTTGTCAAATACCAGAATTATCCCAGATACGAAGTTATTAATGATATTCTGCATCCCTAATCCTATACCGACACTCAATGCTCCGATGACTACCGTAAGTTTGTCCAGGCTCATTCCGAGCGCTGAGATTGCAAAGAAGAACCCTATCAGAATAATGGCTAAACGAAACAATGGAAACAGGGTTAACTTCTGATTATAATCTTTATTTAGTTTGCCGTTTTCACCGCCAAGAATCAACAGACTGATATTTTTCTGAAGCCAATTGGTGACTAACAGTAATAATACAGCTATCCCCATATTGCCTATGGTAAAAGACAGATTACCAATCTTTCGGACCTTATTAAAGAACAGATCACTTGAAGTCAACAGACGTTCTATAAACTGCAGATTGTTCGCAAAGACGATTATAGCCACTATAATACACAGCATTCTCAGTATATCAGATAGAACTTTGATTGTACGTTGTTCATTAAACCGACTCCAGAACCCGCTTTGAATACGATCTTTCTTAAACTGATTCCGCACATCGCGTCTGATCATTTCAGTAAAGAACTGCAATGTAAAGGACTGGGCAAAAGCTACTGCACAGGCGACACTAAAGCTACGTGCCAGATCCACATAACCGAGTGTGTTGGAAACAATAGCCAGAATACTTAAGATGATCACCAGCAGATATACAAAAGTGCCGATATACCCCGGAGATTCCGGATTGCGGATCTTTTTCTTTGTATAAATCACCAGTGCAAGTGCAATCAGATTGAAAAGAATACATACACCTCTCAGGAATAATCCATCATTTACAATGAGATTGGCAATCACAACCAGACTGTAAAACAAGAATATAAAAGCCAGCATCTTACGTTGTGTCTTAGATAGCTTATCCAGCAATAACAGACTGAATAATATCATTATGACCAGCTGAGAGGCCTGTATGAGAAAAGTTGGGGTGATAAATTTAACCAACGGTAACAGTGTCAGTAGAAATATGATCCCTTTACCTAGGATACGCAATAGCTTCCACGGATTAGTAACCGCTATACGCTTACGATCGCCAACAGCCTTTCTGGAAACAAATTCAATATTAAAAATCCAGTAGATATAAGCTAAAGTCAGTACAATCAGCAAGATCCGCGATCCCCAGTCTGTATGATTGACATACAAGTTAAGAGAACGTGTACTGGCATAGTTTTGCTTGATACTGTTTACGATATCGTTTTTTGTAATTCCTTGTGTATGTGCACGCCAAAGCGAGCTTTTGGTTTTAGCCGTTTGTGACTCATCAGACACACCATACGATGTAATGGCTTCGTTTATATCAGCGGTGATAGCGGGCGATTCGGAAATCATTTTTTTGATTTTCAATTCGATCGTATGCAAAGAATCCATCTTGGCGTTTACTTCTCTTTCCGAATGGTTTAGTGTATTGTTGATCAGCGGATTTGCAAGCAGAATTGGTTCATATTTCCTTTTCAATTCATGGAACTTATCCCGGGTAGAGATCAGGCCCTGATTGTAATTATTGATCGTATGTTCCATTGAACGCAGGCGTACTACTTCTGCCGCAGCATCCTGATGCCATTTTTGCAGGGAATCCAGAGAAGTACTATCCGATATTCCGGCATACTTTCTATAATTATCCTCTATTTTGGATACTACAGCAGCGATTTCCTTTGCCCGAATATTAGTAATGTATTCTACATTCAGGTTTTTCATTCCTGTACGTAAAGCTTCCAGATGATCAGACAAAGAATCCGGGACGGTAGCAGATGTAGAAACCGAATCCTGTGAATAAGCTGATCCGATATGTAATAAAAACGAAAGAAAAATCAATAACTTCTTCATAGCTCTGTTATCCATATGAACAAAAATAAACTTTTAATAAGAGGAAGTCCATCTACATTTCAAAATCAAGGAATAAAAATCACTTCCAAAAAGATAAAGCATCATAAGTTAAAACAAAAAACTCCTGAAACGGATTAGTTTCAGGAGTACTGAATTAAGAATAAAATTTAAAAACCTTTATTTAGTATAAAAAAATCAACACAAAATCTCTGTTTCAGATGCCTTATTCTGATTTTTAAACTCTTTTGATAATTACTGCGGATGCCCCGCCACCGCCGTTGCAGATTGCAGCCAGCCCGTATTGACCTTGCTCCTGTTGCAATACACTTGTCAACGTGACCAGAATACGTGCACCCGAACAGCCCAGTGGATGCCCCAGTGATACTGCTCCTCCATATATATTTACTTTTTCAGCCGGAATATTTAAAAGCTTCGCATTTGCTAATGCTACTACAGAAAAAGCTTCATTAAACTCAAAGTAGTCAATATCAGATAATGAAAGACCAGCTTTCTTCAGCACTTTTTCTGTTGCAATACTTGGTGTCGTCGTAAACCATTCCGGTGCCTGTTCGGCATCCGCATACGCCACAATCTCTGCCAGTGGACTAAGCCCCCACTCCTTTACTTTTTCCTCACTTACAAGTAATAAAGCTGCTGCACCGTCACTGATAGTAGATGCATTGGCCGCTGTAATCGTTCCGTCCTTTTTGAATGCAGGCTTCAAAGAAGGAATCTTATCAAAATTGACCTGTGAAAACTCTTCATCCTGTGCTATGATCTGCTCACCTTTTCGTGTAGCAATTACGACCGGCACGACCTCATTGGTAAACTTACCTGTCTCCCATGCTTCCCGGCTACGAAGATATGATCTAATGGCATACGTATCCTGCTCCTCTCGCCCGATCGTATATTTTTTGGCACACAATTCTCCGAAGACGCCCATAGCATCCTGAGTATAGACATCACTTAGCCCATCATTTTGCACTCCGTCTATTAGATTTTGACTTCCATACTTTGCACCCCACCGGGCTGCAGGAACATAATATGGAGTCTGACTCATACTCTCCATACCTCCTGCCAGCACGACATCAGCATCACCCAATAGGATCGATTGTGCACCCAGAGACACAGCTTTCATGCCACTGGCACACACTTTATTAATTGTGGTTGCAGTCACCTGATCAGGTAAACCTGAGATTTTGGCCACCTGACGTGCCGGAGCCTGCCCAAGATTAGCCTGCAGGACACAGCCCATCAACACCTCATCTATATGTTCAGGAGCTATTCCGGACTGATCCAAAACAGCTGAAACAGCTTTAGCTCCCAGGTCTGTAGCGGAGAGTGTGGAAAGTGCACCTCCGAAACTACCGATAGCTGTACGCTTGGCTGCAACTATAAATACTTTTTTATTCATGTTTATCTTTTGTTTATAATGGTACAAATTTCTAAATGCTGAGTCTCATAGCAGATCAAAACAATGTTATCTGCATTTTCCTGTTGATACAGCTTCCTTAACCGGAAACGGATAAACGGAAAAGCATACACATCTTACATTTATTTTGTAAAGATATAAAAAGAACGAATTCAATACGGAATTACACGCCCATATTTTCATAAAGTAATAATATAACGAAAATAAAACGAATACTTATATAAATGATATCTGGAAAAATTAAATCGTAAAAATTAACGGAAAGCCCTATTTTTTTCCTTAAATTCGTCTTTGTCCTTATTGGGAATCAAACCCTCTCAGGGCTTATCATAACCAATAAAATTATACTATATGCAGGCAACCCTATTGACAGCTGAGCATCAAACCTTTCGCGAAACGCTACGGGCATTTATACGTAAGGAGATCTTACCACATATCGACCGTTGGGAAAAAGACAATCAAATCGACAAATCTATCTGGAAAAAAATGGGTGATATGGGCTTTCTGGGACTCAATTATCCGGAAGCTTATGGTGGATTAGATCTGGATTTCTATTATTCCATGATTTTTTGCGAAGAGCTTTCCTATTGTTATTCCGGAGGATTCACGATATCCGCACTGGTCATTCAATATATGTCGGCTCCTTATCTCCTGAAATATGCTTCTGAAGAACTCAAACAACGTTATTTAACAGGCGTTATTGCCGGAGATCTGGTCAGTGCTGTTGCCATTACAGAACCCGGCGCCGGATCTGACATTCAGCACATCAAGACTACTGCAGTTCGGGAAGGCGATTATTATATTGTCAACGGGTCCAAAACATTTATTACAAATGGCTATTATGGTGATTTCTTTATTACGGCAGTCAAGACAGATCCAAGCAAAAAAAGCAAAGGCATCAGTCTGTTACTTATAGACAGGAATACGCCGGGAGTCAGTGCACATAAAATAAATAAAATGGGTTGGCATGCCTCCGATACTGCAGAATTGGGGTTTGATCAGGTTAAAGTCCCCGTATCTCATCTGATCGGTGAAGAAGGCGCCGGATTCGGTTATCTGATGGGTGGGCTGCAATTGGAGCGCCTTACTGCTGCCATTCAAAGTATATCTACTGCGGATTCAGCTTTACAGTATACCCTGGCATATATAGACAAACGGGAAGCGTTTGGAAAGAAACTGATGGATTTTCAGGTATTAAGACATCGTATAGCGCAGATGGTCGCAGATATAGCCACGACAAAAGCATTCGTATACCATTGCTGTGACCTTCAGCAACGCGGAGATTATGCTGTTCAGGAATGCTCCATAGCTAAACTACAGTCCAGCGAACTGGCCATTAAGATCGTTCATGAATGTTTACAGCTCTTTGGCGGGTATGGTTTTACAGAAGACTATAAAATATCCCGTTTATACCGGGATGTCCGTGTAGGAACAATTATTGGCGGCACATCTGAAATCATGCGGGAGATCATAGCTAAAACAGCAATTGATAAAGTAAATTACCATACAAAAAAAGAATAAAGACGGAAGGACAATCACACGATTTATCTACGCTGATACTATAACAAAAACATCAAAAATTAACTCATTTTTAACACCTTAAAGCTGATCACCATGAATAAGAACCTCAAATATTTTCATACAGAACAAAATACACAAGGTATCATACTCATTCATCCGTCGACCACAGATAGTAATACAAATGAGTTGGATCAATTGGAAGAATTTATAGATATAGCGTTATTCTATCTCGGGAAGCCGGATATTAAAGGTATTATCTATCAGAATCTCTTAAGCACTAAAGAAACAGATTATAAAGCTATTTATACTATTGCTTCAGATTCTGATATTTTTGAAAAGCGTTTATCCTTTCTTCTCTCTAAAATTCCGGACTTGCAGCAGCTTAAACCCGTAATTAGTATTATACAGAATGATTGTGAGGGGTTGTCGATGGCCGCTGCACTTTGGGGCTCACGACGAATAGCCACCCGTGAAGCCCGCCTTGGTTTTTCCGAAGCCAGATACGGATTGTTTCCCGGATTCGGGGCTACTGTACTCACTTCCCGTTTATTAGATCCGGAAAAGGCTGTATCCTTTCTCACACAAGGGACTATCCTTACTGCAGTACAGGCGCAAGAGGCCGGATTGATAGATCAGGTAGTTGTTGATCTGACTGAAGCACTGGAATCAGCGCAGCAATATATACTTCAGAATCCTGTTTTACAAGTCAAAACGTCTCCTTTGCCGATCAATATAGAAGCTTTTGAAGCAAGCGCAGCACTAATTAAGAAGAGAAACCATGGTCTTATTCCAGGCATAGATCATTGTTTGCAAATGATCAGAGATGCAAGAGAATTATCATTAAGAGATGCATTGATACAAGAGGCGCAACACTACACCAAAGTCTGGAACAGCCAAGAAGCATTAAGTATGCTGCGGACACAGTATTATGGTATCAGAGAAGCTATCAGACCGGATACCTCAACAGGATTTGAGTTAAAAAAATTAGGTGTAATCGGTGCAGGTATGATGGGATCCGGAATAGCGTATGAAAGTGCACGTGCAGGTATTGATGTTTTCCTCAAAGATGTAGATCTTGCACAGGCATCAAAAGGGAAAGCCTATTCGGAGAAGGTTTGCAATAAACTTGTACAACTGGGTATCATGACTGAAAATGCACAACATCAGCTGCTCGAATATATCCATCCTACGGATCAAATGGCTGATCTGGAAAATACAGACCTGATTATAGAGGCTGTATTTGAGGATAAAGTGTTAAAAGCAGAAGTTACCACTGAGAGCCTTCCTTATCTGAATGAAAAAGGATTTTTTGCATCAAATACGACTTCTTTACCTATCAGCGAACTGGCTTCCGTATCCTCAAAGCCCGAAAATTTTATTGGAATGCATTTTTTCTCTCCGGTAGACCGTATGGCTTTGGTCGAGATTATCCGGGGCAGCAAGACGAGTGATGACACCTTAAAAAAAGCCCTTCAGGTGGCCCGGCAGTTTGGTAAAATTCCAATTGTAGTATATGATGGTCCTGCTTTTTTCACTTCCCGTATTTTTTTCAATTATCTGTTAGAAGCTATTACTATGCTTCTGGAAGGCATTCCGGCAAATGATATTGAACTACAGGCGAGATCAGCGGGTTTTGCTGTAGGTCCCCTGGCAGTTCTGGATGAGATTTCACTGTCACTTATGTTACATGTTTATGACCAGCTACCTGCGCTACATTCCAGTCAGAAAAGATGTTACAATTACCTTACAAAATTAGTAACTGCAGGTCGAAACGGACGCAAAACAGGAAAAGGTTTCTATGATTATGATTCTGTAACAGGAAAGAAAACAATCTGGCAGGATCCGGAAATAACAGAAGCAGATCACTTACCTGACGGAGAGCAGATCCGTAAAAGATTATTGCATGTCATGTCTTTGGACAGCTTTCGTTGTCTGAATGAAGGCGTATTACAACATCCTGTAGACGGAGACATCGGTTCGGTACTTGGCATCGGATACGCAGTACATACCGGAGGCGTATTCGGTCATATCGATCAGGTCGGATTACGCGACTTTGTAAATGAATGTCAGGCATTTGCTGAATTCGGGGAGCAATGGAAAATCCCTCCGGCTCTATTGCAACTGGCCGACCGAAATTTTAGTTTTTACAGTGGATTTGATTCAAACTGGAAATAAGAGTAAACAATAAAGGAGTTATTATACCTTTTCTCTCCTTTCCAAAGAGAGATGCCCGAATGGCAGAGAGGTTGATATTATAAGCTCTAAACCTCTCCCTAACCCTCTCCTTAAAAATGAGAGGGAATAGGTTAGTTTTTAAAACTGTAGTTTATACTAAAGATATCATAACTTCTCTCTGATTATTTCCTTAAAAAGTAGAGTGGATTGTATTGCAGTAACGGTATTATAACTTCTCTCTCCTTCCCAAGGAGAGATGCCCGAAGGGCAGAGAGGTTAATCATAAAACTTCAAAATCTCTCCCTAACCTTCTCCTTAGAAAGTATAGATGAACTGTTATAGCAAAGAACAAAAAAAGCCGTTGCATGCAACGGCTTTTTTTGTTTATCGCACCATCAGATCGACAAGTTGCTGTACATCTAAGGCTACAAAAGTATCGTAATCCAATGTTGATTGTATAATCTGCTTCTGTTGTTTTTCAGAGAATATGCGTGCCAGATTACGCTTGTATTTTTCGATAAGTTTAGGAATGCCTTCTTCACGACGACGAGGATGGCCGATAGGATAAGGCACATACACTTCCGGCAATACCGTTCCATCCTTCATTTCTATTGTCAAAGCATTGGCAATAGCACGTTTCTGCGGATCATGATAATCTGCTGTAAATTGCGGATCTTCCTGACAGCTCATCTTATCACGAAGTATATCTATACGCGGATCCTGCGCAATAATGTCTTCGTAATCTTCAGCGGTCAAACGGCCGAAGATCAGCGGTACAGCAACCATATACTGTATACAGTGGTCACGATCTGCCGGATTATGAAGCGGTCCTTTCTTATCAATGATACGGATTGCAGCTTCATGTGTACGGATGGTAATCCGGGCAATATCCTCTACCGTTTTACCTACAAGTGCGAGTTGCTCATGCAACTGCATAGCCGCTTCAGCAGCGGTCTGCGCATGGAATTCTGCAGGAAAAGATATTTTGAACAGAATATTTTCCATTACATAAGAACCATACGGCCGTTGAAATTTGAACGCTTGTCCTTTGAAAGAAACATCATAAAATCCCCAAACCGGTGCCGTAAGTACAGAAGGGTATCCCATTTCACCAGTTTGTGCGATAAGTGCTAACCGTACAGCACGAGAAGTTGCATCTCCGGCTGCCCAGGATTTACGGCTTCCGGTATTAGGAGCATGCCTATAGGTACGTAATGCCTGACCATCCACAAAAGCCAGAGATACAGCATTGATCAGCTCTTCCCGGTTCAGTCCGAGTAATTTACCTACTACAGCTGTGGATGCGACTTTGACCAGAATAACATGATCAAGTCCGACCTTGTTAAATGAATTTTCCAGCGCCAGTACTCCTTGTATTTCATGCGCCATCACCATAGCTTCTAATACCACTTTTGCCTTCAGGGGTTTTTCACCGTTGGCTACACGGGTACGGCTCAACCAATCTGCAGTGGCGAGAATTCCGCCCAGATTATCTGAAGGATGCCCCCATTCTGCAGCCAGCCAGGTATCATTAAAATCCAACCATCGGACAATAGTTCCGATATTAAAAGCTGCCTGTATTGGGTCCAGCTGATAAGCTGTTCCCGGGACTTTAGCTCCGTTAGGTACAATAGTTCCCGGCACAACCGGACCTAACAGTTTAGTACAAGCCGGATACGTCAATGCCTCGAATCCACAGCCAAGGGTATCCAAAAAACAATAAAATGCAGTGCGCCAGGCTACGTCACTCTCGACTTTGTAATCCAGTACATAATCTACAATATCCGTCAGTACCTGATCGGGTTGTGGTCTTTCATTAGAAATAATTGAAGCCATTTTTTATATTAAAAAAAAGTTTTAGTGTAATTGAATACTATAATAAGTTATTTTACAAATGTTTATCTTTCAGATATTGGCACAAACGCCCTGTTTTCCGGTCCGATATAATTTGCACTCGGACGTATAATCTTCCCATCCTGTCGTTGCTCAAAGACGTGGGCAGACCAACCTGTAATACGCGCCAAAACAAATAAAGGAGTAAACATCTCCGTTGGTATTCCCATTAAATGATAAGATACTGCAGAATACCAGTCCAGATTAGGAAACATTTTTTTCTCTTCCCACATGACCGTTTCCAGCCGCTCGGCAATATTGTACAGGGTCATATCTCCTGCTTCCTCAGATAATTCTCTGGCGATCATCTTAATCACCTGATTACGGGGATCTGCTATGGTATATACCGGATGTCCAAAACCAATGATAACTTCTTTATTAGCCAATCGCTTACGTATATCTGCTTCTGCCTCATCTGCGTTGGCATAACGGGTCTGAATTTCAAAAGCGACCTCATTAGCTCCGCCATGCTTAGGCCCACGCAGTGCACCTATTGCACCTGCAATACAGGAATACATATCGGATCCTGTCCCGGCTATCACACGTGCTGTAAACGTAGATGCATTAAATTCATGCTCTGCATATAAATTGAGCGAAACCTGCATCGCCCTTACCCAGGATTCGGACGGTACTGTACCGTGTAAGAGATGTAAAAAATGTCCTCCCAATGTCGCATCTGTTGTTTCTACAGCGATCTCACGTCCGTTCTGACTGAAATGGTACCAATATAACAATGCCGACCCCATAGAAGCCATTAATCTGTTGGCAATATCACGTGCTCCGGCCAGGGGATGGCTTTCTTTCTCTGGTTGAATACTTCCAAATACGGATACATAAGTCCTCAGTACATCCATAGGATGTGCGGTAGTCGGCAACTGCTTGAGGACATTCTGTAAAGCTATAGGCAGTCCCCTTTGACTGATCAACTGCGCCTGATAAGACAGCAATTGAGCCCGTGTGGGCAGGCTGCCGTATATTAAGAGATAAGCTACTTCTTCAAATGTAGCCTGATCTGCCAGATCCAGAATGTCATATCCACGGTAATGCAGATCATTACCACTCTTTCCAACTGTACTTAACGCGGTATTACCTGCCGGTACTCCCGAAAGGGCAACACTTTTCTTAGGCTTAAAGCCTGTTTCATTTGTTTCTTTCATCATACTTGGTATTGAACAATTGATCTAATCGGTTTTCATATTCATAGTAGTTTATACTTTTATAGAGCTCTTCCCTAGTCTGCATCGTATCCAGTACTGCGGCCTGGCCTCCATCCTTTCGTATATGACTGTACACATTTGCTGCTGCCTTATTAGCTGCCCGAAATGCGGAAAGCGGATACAGGACGATAGCAACCCCGGCTTCGCCCAATTCCTCTTTAGTAAATAAGGGTGTCTGCCCGAATTCCGTAATATTTGCCAGAACGGGTAATCCGGTTGCCTCACTAAAACGGGTATATTCCTCCAATGTGTGAACAGCTTCAGCAAAGATAAAGTCTGCTCCAGCTTCTTTATAGGCAACAGCCCGGTCGAGTGCTTTATCTATTCCCTCGGATGCTAATGCATCTGTACGGGCGCCGATAACAAAATTGACATCAGTACGGGCATCCACTGCGGCTTTGATTCTGTCTGCCATTTCATCCGTGCTCACGAGTTCTTTACCCGGACGATGGCCGCAGCGTTTGGCTCCTACCTGATCTTCCATATGAACCGCTGCTGCACCGGCCTTTACAAGCGAACGAATAGTACGGGCGACATTAAAAGCTGAAGGACCAAATCCTGTATCAATATCCACCATCAACGGCAGTGTACATACGTTGCTGATCCGCTCTACATCGATCAGTACATCCTGTAAATTGGTAATACCCAGATCAGGTACACCTAAAGATCCGGCAGCGACACCTCCTCCGGAGAGATAAATAGCCTTAAATCCGGCCTGTTGTGCCAGCAAAGCATGATTAGCATTGATCGCACCGACCACCTGCAATGGTTTCTCATTCTTGATTGCTTCTCTGAAAAGAAGCCCTGGTGAGTTTATCATATAATTGGAAATTGAAAATAAACAGAAAGCGATCCGGAGGATTTCAGACGTTTCTGTTTTATATCTGTATGTTGAACGCTATCAAATTTCAAGCGTCCAAACCTTCTCTTTAAAGATACAAATAAAATTTTAGCGTGTTCAATATTTAACGATGCAATTTAATCGTATCATTTATTTTAAAACGTTTAATCACGATCAATTATTACAATCTAAAAACGTTAATTGAGGAGAAAAAAAGATTAAATAAGAGGATTACCGAAGTAAAAATTTAAACATCTATATTTTAGCACCTCAATGCCATTCATTTTAATCAAAGGTACATATGTTTTAAAGAAGTAGGATCTGTGTTGCAACATCCGCTGTTGCTATATATTTGGAGTGTTTGCTGTCATGGCAATTGTAAATGTACCTCTTAATAATCGACTGGACGCTTTTCAAATTAACGATTCTACAGCGGATCAGATTCGTGAAATGCTGGATATTTTTCAAGAATGGTGGAATTTCTGGAATAACAGACGAACTTTTGCCGCTATTGTCACTATAGTTCTGGTGCTTATTTCCTGTATTACAAAATAAAAATAACGGTTCTGGAATTCTCTAATCGAGGTTGCGCTGAGAAATTTTGAGTTTGTTATAATCGGCTATATAGCGAATGAATACATCCTGATTATAGCTCTTTTCTCTTGCTAAGCTTTGAGAAAGTACAGCTTCATCTTCAATAAGTTTCAACAGGTTCTCAGCCCGTTTTTTTGTTTGTTTTCCAAACAAATCCATTCCAGAATTTGCAATTTCAACTATCTCGCCTGTAGATTTTTTCACAGCATAATACTTTACAGAGATGGAAGCAGTCGGCCCCATTACCGTCCCACGATTTCCAACTCCATAATTCCTATGTCTGGGAGAACCATTATACACCTTTTCGAAAGCATATATCGCAATTTCTCCCTCCTGTATAAGCTCTGCAAATACAGGCTTCACAACCGCCGTTTTCTCCATAGTACTTTGTACTGAAGAGGAGGCATAAATCTTATTTCCAGAGGCATTGTAAGCCCTGGAGACCTCAGCCGGTTTGTATACCTTAATTCCGTTTTTACTTTCAAATCTCAACTTATTGTCTTTTAAGGATCGGATCTTTCCGTATAGCGTATCTCCTTGCATAGTGATGATATAATCTTCTACCCGAGTCTGCGCCTGACTATAGGCATTCGAAATCATTATACAGAAGCATATTACAACTGCTGTTAAAGAGAAGGCATTATATTTCATGACGTTATATTACAATGTAAGGCTACAAAGATAAAAAAATCCGGGGAGACTAACTTTCTTATGAATTACATATCTCCCGGATGTATCTGCCCGGATCTTTTTCTACAACTACTTCATTCTTTTCCAGTTGTTGTATAATCCGGTTATGCTCTGCACTTGTTTTATTCTGACTTAGTTTTTTTGACTCTGTAAAGTCAACACCTGTAATTCAAAAGCAAGGATATCTTTCTTCATCCAGTAAGTTAAATTCCGTAACCATTTTTTTGAGTTCCATATCTTCATTATTCCCATATAAAAATAAAAGTTTTTATGCTGAGCCTCATAAAATTGTATGATAATGACAAATTAGCCAGTTTCAGGGATACAATACTTCTTCTTTATTGAGCATCTTTGTCCTAACAATATGTATTAGTATTACAATATGAAGAGAATTAATATTACGTTGGCTGCATTACTTGTTTTTTGCACCACAACATTTGCACAAAGCAAAAAAATGTTCAGAATTGATTACAGTACTTTTTCACAGGAAGAAGCAGACAACAGCCAGGATAATGAACAGGAAATTATTTTCCAGGGTTGGGTAAATAAGGATTTTATCCGCTTTTATGTACATGGGGAAGATCCGACAGTACAACTAACAAATAAAAAGACAGGCAGTTCTACGATGCTATATCCCGGACTAAAACAGTTTGGAACTATATATGGTGAAAATGAAGCTCCCGCTGACCACAATTTTGATGATCTAGATATTCAATATGTGGCAGGAAAACAAAAAACAATTGCAGGATATACCTGTAAACTTGCACAAATCAATGCTTCTGAAGATACAGATGGTGCCTATTCACTGGAAATCTGGTATACAGAACAAATCCCAAGTATTTATTGGGGAGATTACGAATTCCTAAAAAAACTTCCCGGTGCAGCACTAAGTATGAGTGTTATGGGAAGCGGTTTTATTGCCAATAAAATTGTGCAGGAAGATGTTGCAGAAACGTTGTTAACTATACCTCAGGATTACGCTGAAATGGAGGAAATTGCAGAAGAAGCTGTAGAACCTGAATCGCTGGGAGAAGGTGTCTACCAATATACAGATGAAAACACTGGATTATACGGATTGAGAGATGAAGAAGGGAATGTAATTACTCAACCTAAATTTACGTCGATACTCCACTTTTACGAAGGTAATGCAGTAGCAAGCGATGCGGATTACAACTATGGAACCATTGATCCTAAAGGCAATACGGTAATTCCATTTAATTACAGTTTCCTGTCTTTTGATACCAATAGCGAACAATATCTTTTTATAAAAAAAGATTAATAAAAAGCAAAAGTACGCAAAGCGATTAAAACCGCTACTATACAATGCTTTATAAATGTGTAGTCTTAGTTTGGAACTCGGTGTCTGATAGGTTTTGGGCTTAAATTGACAAGGTTAGGTTACTAATTCGTTACCGATTGATAAAGGCAACTATATAGCTTAACTGATTATATTTCAGTCTTTTGCACCCTTTTTTATATTCCCTTGTAACTCAATGTAATTTAATTTTAAACGTTAAACATTTGAGTTATGGAGCAGACAAAAAAATCGACGTTCAAACTGCTTTTCTATTTGAAAAAGAACGAACTGAAAAAGAACGGTAATGCCCCGGTTATGGCACGTATTACCATTGATGGAACACCGAAAACTTTCGGGACAAAGTTAGAAATTAACCCTAATAGTTGGGATTTAAAACACGGACGGGTTCAGGGCAAAAGTGCCACAGCTTTGAGCATCAACCAAAAGCTGGACAATATACGGGGACGTATCGACAAGATTTATGAAGATATGCTGAAGCACGAGGGCTTTGCAACTGCCCAAAAAGTAAAGCTCTCTTTTCTCGGTGTTGGTGTAATGGATGATGCCATATTGAAAGTTTTTAACGACCAGAATGTTGAATTTAAAAGATTGGTTGATAAAGAGGAGCGTTCACAAGGAACTTACAACAAATACATCACTGTTTACAATCATCTTACGGAATTTATAAAAGAGCGTTATCACAGGGAAGATATGGCATTTCGGGAACTGACGGCAGATTTTATCCGTGAGTTTGACTTTTACCTCCGCTACGATAAGCAATGCGCCCATAACACGGTTTGGATTTACACAATGCCTGTTATTGCTTTGGCTGAACTGGCTATCAAAAAAGGGCTGATACGTGATAATCCTTTTGAGGATTACGAAATAAGTATGGAAGAAACCGACAGAGGGTACATACTGAAAGAAGACGTTGAAAAGCTGATGATGTGTCAGGTTCCGCATAAAAGATATGAACTTGTAAAAGATATTTTTATTTTCAGTTGCTTTACAGGATTGGCTTACGCTGATATTAAGAAATTGACAAGAAGCAATATTCAATCATTCTTTGACGGTCATCAATGGATTATCAGCCGGAGAAAGAAATCTGATGTTGCTTCCAATGTTCGGTTAATGGAAATCCCTAAACGTATCATTGAGAAATATCAGGGTACAACAAGGAATGAATTTATCTTTCCGGTTCCTACCAATGCAACCT
Organism: Sphingobacterium spiritivorum ATCC 33861; assembly: GCF_000143765.1. Taxonomy (GTDB): domain Bacteria; phylum Bacteroidota; class Bacteroidia; order Sphingobacteriales; family Sphingobacteriaceae; genus Sphingobacterium; species Sphingobacterium spiritivorum. The sequence continues at coordinate 2,106,698 of NZ_GL379770.1, forward strand.
GCAATACGCACATAGGTAAATTGGTTGAAAAGGCAGAGATTATCACGGAGCAAAAAGTAACCTTTCACACCGCAAGACATACTTTTGGAACAATGTTTCTGACCGAGGGCGTACCGCTTGAAAGCCTTAGCAAAATGATGGGGCATAAAAACATTTCCACCACACAAATTTATGCTAAAATCACAAGCCAAAAAATCAGCAAGGATATGGATTTGGTTACACCGAAATTCAAAGCAATGGAAGAGGCATTTATGATGGCAATCTAATCCGCTTTTATCTAACCACAAGAAGCAGAACTTAACGGTTCTGCTTTTTTTATGCCCATACTTTTTTATTACTCCTCCTTTGTTTCAGACTATTGAAGCCTGTTCATAATTGACATAAAAATTAGGAATAGAAAATTTCCACAATCAACCGGTAAAAAGGCAGCTAAGTTATAGCGGGCAGCCATCGCACACACCCACCAATAAAAAAAACGAATGAACGGTTTCCCCCTAAAGGAACCCCCATTAAATCATTTTTTTTCTTGGTCATCGCTGTTGCCCGCTTGGATTATCTGCTTTCTTTTTTCCGGTTTTTCTTTTGGAAAATATTATGCGAAGCGGAGCAGACCACAACAGGAAGCAGGAAGCGAGAAAAGCGAACGTAACAAAATGTCAAACTTTTAAAACAGAACGATTATGAACATCATCGGACGACTAACAAGGGATGCGGAAGTAAGAACCCTTAACAACGACAAGCAAGTAGTAAACTTTTCGGTAGCGAGCAACGAAAGCTACAAGAACAAACAAGGCGAGCGTGTAGAGCAAACGACCTACTTCGATTGTGCCTACTGGCTATCTGCAAACGTGGCAAGACTGCTGACAAAAGGCACATTGGTAGAACTCACAGGGCGAGTGAATACACGAGCGTGGATAGGCAAAGACGGCGAAGCACATTCGGGGCTGAACTTTCATACCTCACAAATCAAACTGCACGGAGGTAGCAGGAGAGCCGAAACCATACAAGCTACTGCACAAGCCGAGAACAACAAGGTTACAGCACAGGGAGCAGATGACGACCTCCCATTCTAACAACGAGTATTCAATCATTTTTTAACATCAAAATTTATCAAAATGGCACATAACATTCATTTCAACGAGCAAACAGGAAAGCACAGTTTCTTTTCAGTACAGCAAAAAGCGTGGCACGGTTTGGGGCAAATCGTAGAGCAATACCCAACGAGCGAGGAAGCTATCAAATACGCAGGGTTAGATTACGATGTCGTAAAATCCCCACTGTTTACCAAAGGTTCGGGCATTATCGAAACTGCCAACGGTATAGAAATAGGTAGCACCGAATTAGAAGTACCTAACTATTTCGCTAACATACGCACCGATAACAATGCAGTATTGGGTGTAGTCGGTAAGGATTACCACATTGTACAAAATCGGGAAGCCTTTAATTTTTTTGATGCTATTGTAGGTGGTGGCGAAGGTATCCTGTACGAAACCGCAGGGGCATTGGGCAAAGGGGAACGCATCTTTATCACTGCCAAACTGCCCGATTATATCCGTGTAGGCAATGGCGATGATGTAACGGAAAAGTACATTTTTCTAACCACTTCGCACGATGGTAGCGGAAGTATTACCGCAGCATTTACGCCTATCCGTATCGTATGCCAAAACACGCTGAATGCCTCACTACGCAGTATGACCAATGTAGTCCGTATCAAACATACTTCGGGAGCAAAACAACGTATCGAGAACGCCCACAAGATTATGGGGCTTGCCAACACATTGAGCAACCAATTAGAGGGCATTTTCAATAATTGGACAAAGGTAAAAGTATCAGACCGAGAAGTAAGAAAGCTAATCCAGTTGGCACTTTGCCCGAACAAAGAAACACTTGACCTTATCAACAAAGGGGCTGACGATGAAGTTTCCACCGTGTTCAAAAACGTGGTTGATAATGCGCTTCTATATGCTATGACAGATGATGCACAACAGATGAACACGACCAAAGGGACTTTGTTCGGAGCATACAACGCTGTTACAGGCTACTTTCAGAATGTACGCAATTACAAAGATGATGAAGCCAAATTACAGAGCATTGTATTGGGTGGTACTGCCCAACTCAAATCACAGAAAGCATTTGAATTGTGTACCGCATTTGCTTTGGACGGTGCGGAAATCCTAAACCTTAATTAGATAACAACAGGCTACCGCCTTAAATGGTGGTAGCCTACTATAAAACAACAATATGAAAGCATTACATAAAATGGACAACTTAGATAAAGGCGAATTGCTTTGCAGGCTATTCCCCGAAGAAATGGCGAACATTCAGAACGCCGTAAAAAAGCAGTGCGAATACTTTCTGAAAAATGAAATTACCATTCGTGAGGGTTGGTATCAAAAGGGCTTTTTTACCGCAGAATTTTGGTACAGGCTTGTGCAGGATGCACACAGGATAATCGAGAAGAACGAGGACAAACTTCTCAAAAAACCACGCTGGTTTGCAGACCATTTTTTTGACGGATACAACGCAATATTTGCGATGCACTGCCTTATCGAATATGCACAGACAGAGGACTGTAAACCCAATCTAAAACAGGCTATACACCTAATATTCGGAAGTGAGCCTTTATTAAAAATAACCTTAAACGATAAATAATTATGCCAAATTGGTGCAACAATACGGTTGTCTTCGAGGGGAAGCCTGAAGCAATCGAACAGGTAACACAGCTATTCAAATCAATGGCTGAAAGAGAAAGGAAAGAGAATTGCGGACAACTGCCCGATTTCATAGACGACAGTAACGGCGGATATTTCTTTGAGGTTTACGAAAGCGATACGGGAATATTCAATTATCAAACAAAATGGTCGCCAAATGCGGAAGCAGTTAAGCAGATAGCCGAGCATTACAACATAGATTTCCAATTGGATTATGAGGAATTAGGTTGTTTGGTATATGGCAGGACAATGTTTTCTGACAAGCTACTCATAGATATTTATCTGGAAGACGAAGATTTTGACAGCTACGAATTAGACAAGGAAACAGACACCTACCATTTTGAGGGCAAGGAGTACGACAGCGAATGGGAAATACTCGACACTCTATTAGAACGTAAAATCGAAAATCAGTTAAACACCATTAAAATTTAGAACGATGAAACTATCCGATAAAGCGACAGCACATATTTTGGTTAAAGCCAACACCAATAGCGAATGGGATAATTGCGAGTTTGCAATTATCCATCTATCCGAAGAATGGAAACAGGAACAGGCAAAACGGCTTGCATTGGTTAAGCCGTTAGAGGGCAATCATTATTTCTGCTCAATGAACTACTATGATACGGCAGTAGATTTTTATTGCACAGGCGAAGACGATACCCCGAACATTGAAGAAATGCTAAACGATAAAGAATGGGCATTTGTGGAGCTTGACGAGGGGGAGCAGGAAATGTTTACCGCACCCGAAAACCGATTGGACTGTTACAGGCTTGTATTGCGTGCAAACGGTACAGGCTACTATACAGCATACGGCAAGCACACCAGCGAGGAATTTTGGACGGAAGAATTTTCATTAATCCAATTAACGGCTTAATCAATAAACCCCAATTTCAATTTATGACACGTTCAAATCTTCATATCAAATTGAGCAACGGCAAATCTCTTATTTGCGTTGCCGACAGCAGCAGCGCACCCGAACAGGGATATATCGTTGAAAGGCTTTTTTTGCCTTTGTTATCCCTTGACAACAGTGAGCAAGAACTCGAAATGCTTACGGAGCATTGTACAATGGATGAAAGGCGGATAAACGCAGACTACCGCTATTTAATAGACCTTACCACCAAAGAAGTAAAGTTCTTTGAAGAGCATTACAGCTACACAAAAGACACGTTCAGGAAAGGCAAGGATATAACGGAACGTTATGACGAGTATTTAAAAACCATAAGCTAAAATAGCAGCCGCCTGACCCGAAAAGTCGGGCGGCAAAAAGACAGATCCTCCCGATGGTTGGGCAGTCTTTTTGCTTTAAATTGGTGCAATCCCCTTTAGCAAAATGCGCCCTTACACAAATCCTTTCTTTTCCATTTTACCAAACAGGTTGCGACATTATTGCTTGGGATATTCATTATCCCATAATTTATTATTGGGGGATTACTTTCTTTCGTGAGTTCTGCGGAAAAGAAAGTAACAAAGAAACCTGTTATTGCGGAAACTGTTTATAGTATTCTTTTGCAATTTCGGCTACGCCAGCACTAAAATAATGTCCTCCATCATTTATAACGGTTATGGCTTTTTTAAGTTCTTCGGGGTCTGCGCCTTTCAGTATATACCCTTTTACGCCACGCTGAAGCATCTTTACTACATCCTGTACATCATCATTAATGCTAAAAGCCAGGACTTTGGTTTGCGGATATTTTTCATTCAATGCTTTAGCGGTTTCAAAACCATTCATTACCGGCATATTTATATCAACAACCATTACATCGGGAACAACTTCGATTTCCTCCATTTTTTTCATTGCCATTTTTCCATTCTCGGCTTCAAAAAGTATTTCAAAACCGAAACCCATTAGAAAATCACAAATACCCTTTCTAAGCATATCGTGGTCATCTATCATCCCTACCTTTATTATTTGTTCTTTGCTCATTTTCTTTTTGCTTAGTTTGATGAGGTTAAAAAATCCGTTGGGAGCTTTAGATAAATTCGGAGTTCGAGTAACGTAAGGTATTCCTTTATCGACCTCAATGTCCCTGACTTTAAAACGGTCAAGCCAATCTTTAAAGTGTGCTATCTCGTTAGGTTTAAAATGTACAATTTCCCCGTTTTTAAGGGATATGATAAAAACATCAATGCAGAGAGAGAACGCTGATAATTGCGTAGCAGGGTGGTCAAATTCGGGGTAAAAAATATCCTTGCCGTCCATAACTCTTAATGTTTATCAAGTTAGTGGAACCTGCAAAAAAAAGAGGCGCAGGCAACCACACTTACTGGCATTAAGGCACTGGTACGCCTGACCCCCAAATAAGCGAGCGCCCACGCCATAACGTGAGCGTTCTTACTTATTCGTTCCGGGGTTTTAAAAATTACCAGTTTCTAATGCGGAACTTAAAGCAAAAACAACTTTAAGTATTTTCTATATTTTCGACAACAAAGATACTAAACTCGTCCTTTTTTGACAGCATATAATACAAAAAAGATTACAGTCAAACAATTTTTTGTGAAATGTAATTTTGCTCCAGTATAGTCAGGATATCGCTTTCCTTATAAATAATCTTACCGCCTATTTGTATATACGGCAGTATATTATCATCACGGTACTGCTGTAAAGTGCGTTTGCTGATATGGAGCAGCTTGCACACATCTTCGCCCGAAAGGTAAATTTCTCCGTTCATTACAGGGCGGTAGTTTTTCAATATGCTTTCGATACGGGTTCTTAGCTGTGTTATCATTTCCTGATGGGCAATGATTTCTTCATTGTCATTCGTGAATAAATCCATTTTCGGCAGTATTGTACGGTTGTCCGGCTTCGAGCAAAGCCTGTACATCCGAGCGTTTATAATAATTTTTACGGTTCAGTCTGGAATAAGGCAATAACCCTTTGTCCTTATACGTCTGCAAAGTCCGCTTGGTAATGTTCATCATCAAACACACTTCCTGGTTATCGAGCCATTGCTCTTGCGCAAAAATTGGCGTGTATTTCTGCGTGGCATTTTCGGTAAGTTCCAAAAGTGCTTTCAGCTCATTCTTCATTCCGTCCAGTGCGGATTTTTGTATTGCGATTACTTCCATTGTTTGCTCAATTTTGCTATGGAAGTTGAATTTATAAAGGCTTAGTACGGCATTGGGGAAAGTTGCAGGGTTTGGCTTTGAGAGGTAGCGTTTGGCGATTTACTAAGCCGTAAATAAAAAAATCGGATAGCTTTTGGGCTATCCGATTTGCTTAAAAAATGTATGCTGTAATAACTATCTGCGTTCGGCAGGTTGTTCTATTTTTACTTCAGGTTGTTGTTTTTCTTTTTTCTCACGCCAATAAACCCACAGCGACAACAGACCGAAAATAATCAGCCCGTAAGCTATCCATTTACCGACCCTTTCCACGAATTTAATGAAAACCGAACTTTCATAAGATGAGAAGCCCTCTGCTCCCATAGGGCTGCGCCTGTAAAACTTTCTCCGGTTAATCCAGTAGCGAAGTCCCAGTCCTGCAACCAAAAATATAATACCTATTACCAATGATGCAACCATACCAAAAATACTTTATTTCCACTGTTTGAATTTACGAAAAATATCCGTGGCATTATTCAATTTCAAACTCTTTCGGATACCGAACTACACCGCTTACATTTTGCAGCGCATTTTGCGATAGTTCTATTGCCATACAGTTTTCTTCAGGAACTTCAAATGGCAGCTTTATCCCAAATTCTTTGGTCAGCTTATAGCCAAACTTAGGGTAATAGTTTTCGTGTCCTAACAGCATCACAGAGCCAAAGCCCATTTTTTTTGCTATATCGTGGGCAGCTTGTATGAGTTTGCCGCCAATACCTTTTCCCTGATAATTCGGCAACACAGCAACAGGGGCTAACGCAAGCGAGGTGTAAGTGTTTTTATCCTTGTCTTCAATATTAATTTTTGTGAGCAATATATATCCCGCAATTTGATTATCTACTTCGGCAATAAGTGATAATTCGGGGACAAACGCATCAGAATTGCGTAACCGTTCCACCAAGAACTGTTCTTTATGGTCGCTCAATTCCTCGTTTTCAAAAGCCAGGCGAATGAGTTCAAAAACTTTTTTGAAATCTTCCTTTTCTTCCTTTCTAATTTTTATTTCCATAGTCTGTAAAATCAGCAGTTTTATAAAATGCGAAAACGGCTTACCCAAAAAGGCAAGCCGCTTTCATTGTTTATGGAAATAATAACTTACTCAAATTTGGTAAACCGAAAGGATAATACCCTTTTTCATTATTGCAAGGATAAGAAATTATTTCTTTAGCAACTATCGAATTTAAAATTAAAAACGGCTTACCCATCAGATAAGCCGTTATTTATGAATTGGAATACTGCTCTTAATCGCTGCTGTTAAACTGAAAAGTTATCTGCTTTTCGTTCCCGAAGCTGTCCGAAATCCAAACATCAAAAGATTGTGATACGGCAGACGTTGACGTGTAATACAGCCTGAACTGCTCCGTTGGTAACTGGTACAGGTCGTTGGGCTGATACGGCGGCTCATTGTAGTATTGCAACGTTCCCTGACCATCAAACTGGAAGTAGCGAAGAAAATACTGCGTGTTGCTGTAATTGCCTGTACGCTGTATGGTAATGCGTATTTCTACGGTTTGTCCGTTGGCAACATCTTTAGGCACTGGCATTACATTGACCTCGAAAGGAAAATTGTTCTGTATTTCGAGTTCATCATCTTTGCTGCAAGATACCAACGTAACCGAAGCTGTGAGGATTGCCAGGAATATATATAATGGCAGTAGCCCTGTTCTGAATTTATTGAATATTGCTATCATCGTTTTTTACGTTTTAAAAGTTAAACCTTAATCCCACACCTGCCGACGGTCGGAACTGTCGTAAATCCGTACCCCAAAAGACTTTTGTACGCCCTTGCAGGACTAATACAAATCGGTCAGAAAGGTACGTTTCAAAGGTCAGTCGTCCGCCAGCTCCGTAAATGAAATTGTCCTCGTCCAATATCTTCGCTCCGTCATACAACATCGGTTCGCCACGGTTGATGCTTTCATAACCTGCTACGGCGGTTATTCCGGCATTCAGCGTGATGTTCTTCCGGGCATCGCCCAAAAGGAAGAAGCTGTAACCGCCCTCGGCTGTAAAAGTTTCCTGCGGGATGCGGAGGTCTTTATAATCGTGGTATTGGTGCGTATATTCCAACGCCCAAAGCTGGTAATTGCCGTTCTTACCGTTCACGGTCATACCGATATTGATATAATAATCGTTGCCGATTTTATCATCGGACAGCACACCAACATTTACTTCCAACCCTTTCTGTTTCGGCAGCATTCGCTGTGCCTGTGTCGTTGTGATACCCATTAAAACGAGCATCACGGTATAGATATACTTTTTCATTTTATTACTGTTGTTTTAAATGGGTTATTAAAATTTCAGGTGCATATCGTCAATCAAACGAGCCTTGATTAAATCCGAATTTTCCACCTGCAATGTTTGATGCCTGCCGCCGTTCTTCTCGAAAATCTCAATCAGAAGTATCTTATCATCGGCAATGGTAAATTGGTCTAAGAGGAATACATTTTGCTCGGTAGATTTTCCTTTTATGCCGTCCAATGGTTTGTAAGTCCTAAGCGGTGTCAAAGGAATTTCCTGCACTACGGTACGTTTGGCAACCTTTTTATCCACCACTTTGAAATTGATAAAATCAATCTCAAACGGAACATTGGTTTTGTTACGCAGTTCGGTATGGAAATAGTATTTGCCGTTGTGTATGTAAATGCCTTTGAGGATAAACTGAATGCCGAAACTCTTAGCCCCGATATGCTTTACAATGCGCTTGTCTTTCTTGTAAATGGTTTCCAGTAACAAGCCTGCCAGTGAGGGCGAATTGTTGCCCAATTCTTCAAAAAGCACATCGTTTCCGTTGGTTCTATCTACTGATTTTTGCATTGTTAGCAGGTCATAGCTTGTTGCTTCAGGGTAGGAACTGTAATACACACTGAAACTGTAAAAACGTCCATCATTGGTAATTACTGAAAAATTCGTTTCCGGTTCAAAGTTCCTTACCGATGCTTTTACTCGTAGTACGTTTTCCGCATCTTCGGCTTTACCTGCAATCAGGTATTCGCTTCCCAAATCCACGTAACGAATGGCAGTCGGGAAAATCAAGTGCGAAGTTTTATCGTAGGTTACTTCCATTTTGTATGGTTCTATCTTGCCCAATGCAAGCGGAGTTCTGATGCTGTCCTGCGCAAAAGAATTTACGGCTAAGCCGATAGTCAGAGCAAATGCCCAAAGTGTTTTAAAAAGATTTTTCATTATAAAATTATTTTAGTTTAACATTATTGTTTTGATACAAGGAAGACCTGATGCCCTGCTTTGAGCGTAACCTTTGGTGTACGTACTTTCTTTGCGAAATAGCCCGAAATTCCTTGTACAATGCCTCTGCTTAAATCGGCAGCAACCTGTTGTCCGGCATTCTGCGTAAGCATCACGCTCGTTCCTCCTGTCTGGCTCATATTGCCCGCCATTTCGGTAAGTGCGTTCATTTCGGGCGAATACGGAACGTACAAGCCTTGCTGCCCGTCCAAATCGTAAATGGTAATATCTACGGGAATGATATTACCCTCCAGTTCTACCGAAGTAACCTTTAGCTGTAAACGACCGCCCTGAAACTTGGCATTCGCCGTTACGATAGTTCCTTTGGGAATGGTACGATTAGGCGTTTTGGCAGGCTCTAATAAACGAAGCCTTACGCCCGTTTCCCCAACAACGGTTTGTGCATCGTGTACGCAGGCTTTGATGCTGTTTTTCGGCTGTACCACCTGTTCAGTAGAACCTGCGGTATAGAAGCCCCTGTTTTTGGTCTGGTTTAAATCGTTCAAAAATTCGCTGTCTGTTGGCTCACGATACAAGGCTGATACGGTGTTTTTCCTTGTGGGCGTAAATGATACAAAATGCTCTTTTTGGCTGGCAGTCGAAGCTCCCGAAGCTGTACCGTTTGTGGGTGTGGCTTCTCCATTGCTGCTATTACCTTGCGGAAGATATTTTGCAGCCATTTGATAGGATTTCTCCATCAGGGCAAGCTGGTCATCTACTGTTGTTGCTTTAGGTACATCTTTATCAGCCAGTTTTTCTTTTAGCTCATCCAATTGCCTGCGGAGTTCCATTGTTTCTGCATTGTCGTTATTATAGAATGAGCCTAACGTGCTTTGTGTATTTCGGTAGCTGTTCAAGGCAGGATTGCCATAACGTCCCGAATTTCTGCCACTGCCATAGCCGTTGCTTTCTTCCTCTTCTACAAAATCTTCTTCGCTCTTGGCGTTGGCAGATGAGCTGTCCTCATTCCAATAATCGGATAGCGTGGTAAGGGCATTGCGTTTCTCCTGGTCTTTTTGTTCCAGCATTTCCTGCTCATACGCTTTGCCTTTGCTGTCGGGCATTCCTGCCCCGGTAGCTTGTGGAACAGCATCGTTCAGCCCGATGTTTTCGACCTCTTTTTTATCCTTTGACGGTTTAAAGATGAGGTACATACAGCCTAAGAAGACAATCGCCATCAAACCGAATATCAAGGGCTTTTTAAGGCGGTCTTTGCTGTTCTTTTTATCATCCAGCAGATTGGATGCTTTACTTTGGTCGCCTTCCTCAACGAGAATGCTGACCCTTTTTTCATTTTCTTTCATAAAACTGATTTTTTAAAATTGTTGATACACTATCCTGCAACCTTGCAGGATTTTTACTTTTGAGGACAGGGTTCTCGATATGCCTGATGTTGATGGTATCATTCGGCTTGCCCGTATCGTACACTACTTTGCCAATAACCCCTGCCGTAAGCAAGAGATAACCCACAAAAAAGTACAACGTGTATTGATGCTGCTTGCGCACTGGCAAAGCCCGCCAACGCTCATCGAGCTTATCAAAAAACCTGTCCATAGTTGCTCTTAATTTTTTCATACTTTAATGATTTTCGGTTATCGCATTTTAAACCGCCTTTTCGGGGAAGACAACTGTTCTTTAGGTTTGTCAGACACTTGGGCAATGGCTTCTTTCCTTGTCGGAACCGAGCTTGTAGAGAGGTCTGTCAGTTTGGATTGTTTCAATAATTGCCCGTATTGGTCTATCCTTTCAATATTCATCTTCTGTACATCAAAAAGACCGTCTTCATACTTTACCCACATATTGCATTCAACCTTTGGCTTATCATCGCCATTCCATTGCAGGTAAGTTGTCAGCATCATAATGTTGGGCAACATCGGTTTATCCATCCCATTTTTACAAGCCTCTAAAAACCTGCTGATGCTGTCTTTGATTTTGTCGGCATAAGCTGCCTCCGTTTGGAAATAACCGTCATACCCTTTATCGGTCAGCGTTTTTGCGAATGCGTCTAAATCAAGTAACTGTTTCATATCCTTAATTTTTAGCGTTCGATAACTTCGATGTCTTTGTTTTCTACTACCGCAAACTTTTCGATGTTAAATCCCTGCGGGTTGTTATCCGAACGAACGGAGTTGACGAGATAGCAGGAAGTAATCAGGTTACGGCGTGTTACGTTGCTCGAACGGATGATGAACTGTTTGGCATAGGTGCGCACTGCATAGGGGTAATTGTCGAAATTGCACACCACACTATCTACCTCAATTCGTTGCTGAACATTACCCGAAATGATACGGCTGTAATAGCCCTTTTCAGACAGGTCTTTGTAATAGTCGAAAGCTGATTTATCGGCAAGGTTGAACGCCCTGCTCATATTGCTTTCAATAGCGTTCTTATCGGGTGCAAGCGTGAAGAACAATTCGTGAAATCTCCTGACGTGTTCCCTTGCTTCCACAGGTCGGTTAATACTGGCATCCTGCGACAAGGCAAGCATCAGTGATTTGCCATTATCCAGCACATAGATTTTTTGCCTTTGTTCATTTGCAAAGCTGTACGATTTCCACACGGCAAATCCTACTACGCCTATGCAGAGAACGGCAAACACGATGGCATATAAACGTATCTGCCGAAAGCTGTTTTCTATATTTCTTAGCGTTTTAAATTCCATTTTTAAGAATGATTATTGTTTTACATTATTTTTTAAGTAACTGACCGCCGATGTTTCCAACCGTTGAACCAGCTCCGGCTCCGGCAAGGTTTCCTGCTTTCATTGCTGTTGAGTTTACATTGCGGGTAAAGTTTCCTGCGCCTCCAGCTTGGATTACCCAGCCTGTTACTGTCGGGATAGTGAAGTACCCGATGATGCCGATAATCATAAAGATGATGTACACCGTATTGGAGGTGTCGGGTATATAGGTCGGGTCTGAAAGCATTGCTATATCCTTTTCCAGTATCAGCGATTGTATCCTTGCCAGCATCGAACTGAACAAATCGGAAACAGGCAACCACAGGTAAACGCTCACATACCTCGTGAGCCACTGCGTGAGCGTGGACTGAAAGCCGTCCCATACGGAAATTGCAAAGGCAATCGGTCCGAGTATGGAGAGGACTATCAGGAAAAATGTTCTTATGGTATCAATAACCAAAGCCGCCGCCTGAAAGAGTATCTCCAGTAGATTGCGAAACCAATCCTTTATGGCTTTTTCTATTTGATAAGCACCCCTGTCCATATACATACCCGCCATCGTGCCGATGTCGGAGGGCGACCAGCCCAATTCATCCAGCTTCTTGTCAAACTCTTCGTCCGATACCATATAGGCGGTTTCGGGATTTCTGACCATTGCTTCATATTCCAGTTGGTCTTTCTGCTGTTGCAGCTTGTTCAGGTCAAGCACCTGGTCTTCGAGTATGGAATGTGTTCCCGTTACAACGGGGCTTAGCACTGCATTGATAGTTCCCAATACAATGGTTGGGAAAAACATAATGCAAAGCCCCAAAGCAAACGGGCGTAACAATGGGAACATATCAATAGGTTCGGCACGGCTTAAAGCCTGCCAAACCTTTAATGCCACATAGAATAATGCACCCAATCCCGCAAGACCTTTAGCCACTGCCGCCATATCGCCTGCAAGCGGCATCATATCGTCATAAAGCGAACGCAGGAGTTCGTGAAGATTATCCCATTCCATTGTTACCAGTATTTTTGGTTAGCAGTTCCGTATAGGTCAAGCACCCTTTTGGCATCGTTTTTCTTTTTCGCTCTCAGGTAGCTTACAGAAATATTTTTGTTGGTGTAATAGCGTACAAGACTGTGGTAGTCTTTTACTTCTTTGTACACACGGTCGATGATGTCCATACGCTCTTTGTCGTTCAGCGAAAGGCTGGATGAGGTTACGATTTGCTTCAGTTCTTTCAGCAGTTCGGTACTTTCATTGAGCAATGCGGAGTAGCCGTTACCGATAGCGGTCAGCTCTTGCGGCGAGAAATTGGGGTCGTTCATCATCTTGCCGAAATTCTGCACGTACATTTCCGAAACATCGCCTACCAGCAAAACCGTTTGCTGCACCTTACGGGCATCTTTCACAAGGTTGTTGACGGCTTTCAGCTTGTCGTAATATTCCTTGCCCTGTTCGTACACTTTCTTCACTTCGTTGAAGTTCTTAACCACATTGCTTACGGTGGAAGAAGTCTGTACGATTTCATTCGCACTGTTGAGAATGCCCGATGCAAGGTTTGCGGGGTCGGTTACTACCCATTGGGCTTTTGCGGACGGTGCAACGGCAAGCATTAGTGCCGTACACACCATAAAAAGGATTTTTTTCATTTTCTTGAAATTTTAAATTGTTAATGACTATTGATTTGAATTGTCACGCCGTTGCATAGCGATATGCTTAATGGCGAGTTCCACGTTTCCGTCCAGTTCAGCAGCGAGCTGCATTACTTCCATTTTTTCGGTTTCTTCGGTGGTATAGGCGAGGTATTCCTCCAAACTAACTTCGGTGGCATAGACTGCCGAGTGCGTACCACCTAAACCAATCCAGACTTCTTTGTAAAGCCTTGATGGGTCGTTGTTCATATTGATAGAAAGTACCTGCCCTTTCTCCTTATCGGTAAGCCCCAGCATTGCCTGTATATCGTCAAACTTATTCATATACTTGCGCTGGTCTAAGAGGATTTTACAATCGGAGTTGTTGATGATACTTTCTTTCACAATGGGCGACTGGATAATATCATCGACCTCTTGCGTTACGACAATCGCTTCTCCGAAGAATTTGCGAACGGTCTTAAAGAGGTACTTGATGTATTCCGCCATTCCCTCTTTGGCAATCGCTTTCCAAGCCTCTTCAATCAGGATGAGCTTACGGATACCTTTCAGTCGGCGCATCTTGTTGATGAACACCTCCATAATGATAATCGTGACTATGGGAAAGAGGATTTTGTGGTCTTTGATGGCATCAATTTCAAACACGATAAAGCGTTTGGAAAGCAGGTCTAACTGCTTGTTTGAGTTCAGCAGGTAATCGTATTCGCCGCCTTTGTAATAAGGCTCTAATACGTTGAGGAAATTGGCAATGTCAAAGTCTTTTTCCCTTACCTGCTTTTGCTCCAATACCTTGCGGTAATCGCCTTTTACATACTCGTAGAAGCCGTTAAATGATGGGTACACGTTTTCCGTTTTGATACGCTCGATATAACCGCTAACGGCATTGGATAATGCCACTTCTTCCGAACGGGTCGGCGGTTCATCGTCCCTTTTCCAAAGCGTTAGTATCAAAGTTTTGATACTTTCACGCTTTTCAATATCGAACACGCCGTCATCGGTATAAAAAGGGTTAAAGGCAATGGGATTGTCTTCGGTATAGGTAAAATAAACCCCGTCTTCGCCTTTGGTTTTCCCCTTAATCAATTCGCACAAACCCTGATAGGAATTACCCGTATCTACCAACAGTACGTGTGCGCCCTGCTCGAAATACTGCCTTACCATATGGTTTGTGAAGAACGATTTACCCGAACCTGACGGACCAAGAATGAATTTGTTCCGGTTCGTGATAATGCCCCGTTTCATAGGCAGGTCGGAAATATCCAAATGGATAGGTTTTCCTGTAAGCCTGTCAGCCATCTTGATACCAAACGGCGAGGGCGAATTGTGGTAGTTGGTTTCTTCCGTGAAGAAGCACAGCGCAGGTTCGATAAAAGTGTAAAAACTTTCCTCACTAGGAAAGTCGCCCGCATTGCCCGGCATTCCTGCCCAATACAAAGTGGCTACGTCCGTTGTGTTGTGGCGTGGCTTACACTCCATCAGTGCCAATGCACTACCGCAATCGTTCTTTAGCTGCTTCAGTTCCGCAGGGTCTTCCGACCACGCCATAATGTTGAAGTGCGCACGGATAGAAGACAGCCCGAAGCTGTGGGCTTCGTTCAGGTACTTTTCTATCCACTCTTTGTTGATTTGGTTGGCACGGCTGTACCTCGCCAGCGAGTGCATATTCCGTGCGGACTTCTCAAACTTTTGCAGGTTGTCTTCGCTGTTATCCAAAAACAAATACTGGTTGTAGATGTGGTTGCAGCTCAACAACAACCCCACAGGTGCAGCGAACGACAAACGGCAGTCGCTACGGTCGGTAGATAGCTTTTCAAAACGTGTATCTGCCGATACCGTTCCGGGCAAATCGTCCGTATCGGACAGGGTGTGCAAAGACAACCTTTTGTTTCCGATACGGACTTCTTCAGCACCGAGTGCGATGTCCTGCATCGGCGTTCCTGCTTCCCTCGAAAGGGTAAAATACTGTTCCAGCAATCCTTGCTTTTCATTTGTACCGATGATGTCTTCTTCGCTCAATCGTTGCAGGCTCACAAAACCGCTATCGTTCACAATACGCTCAAACTGTGCTACGGCTTCCATAAAGCGATGTATCGCTTCCTTATCCCTGATTTCCTTTGGTATGAGTGTGCCTTTGCAAAGCGAACTGAAGTTGCTTTGCATACGCATACGCTCTTTGGTGGTTTTTGTCAGGAACAGGTAGCAATAGTGGTTCAGGAATGGTCGCTCGTTGAAATGGCGTTGATAAGATTTCGATAAAAAACTCTGATCTTCCTGTGCCAAATCGGGGGCGTAGCTTTCTTTGATGTACCAATCCTGTTTGTGAATGACCGTAAAATCGGGTAAGGTCTTAATCGCCTTGTGCCAAGCGGAGTGAATGGCTTCATATTCCGCAGAAGCTACCGTGAACAGTTCCGGTAAACGCACTTCAAAACAGGCGGTAATGTCCGCATCTTTGGAAAGTATGCAGTTGTTCTCTACTGCCAGCAATGGAAATTTGCTTTCCAAAGTGGAGGTCTTTGCTACATTTCTCATACGGCTTTTGGTTTAGAAGTGAATTTTAAATACCTGTGTACAGGCTTGCGGCAGATGATGTATCGAGGATGCCGTTTTCTTGCACCCACTTTCATCAGCCCGTGTTCGCCGTACTTTTGGTTCAGTGAAAAGGTCTGCCATACGATGAGCGAAGCACCCCCTGCTCCGATGAACAGGCAGATGTAAGAGTTTACGCCTGCCATATACAGTATCATCACGAGAATAAGCGTACCGAGCAGTCCGCCTGCGAAAATGAACAGGTATTGCGCTTTCAATCCTTTGAACTCTACTGTACGCCCAATGCCTTTGTTAATATTGTAACTATTCATAAGCAAAGGATTACAGGAAGAATGAACGCAGGATGGTAGCGGCAACAATCAGGAAGATACACGCACCAAACCAGCTTGCCGCAGTCTTGCTCGTGTCAGGGTCGCCGGAGCTGAATTTGTTATACACCTTAACGCCTCCGATGAGCCCAACCACCGCACCGATGGCGTAGATTAATTGGGTGGCGGGGTCGAAATAGCTTGTTACCATTTGAGTAGCTTCGTTGATACCTGCCGAACCGTTTCCCTGTGCGAACGCACCAATTCCTGACAGCATCGCCACGGCTGCCAGCAAAACTTTTTTTCTCTGTTTTTCCATAATTGAAACACATTTATTTGTTACATTTTATCCCGCACCTTGCGAGCTTTCGGGACAAATGTCTTGTGGAAAAAGAGGCGTTATAAGAAAGTGGCAGTCAAAGGAAGTGTTTGGCTGTGAGTGGCTTTGTTGGTGGGAATTTTCAGAACGAGAGTGGAAATTTTCAAATGCTTTTTATACAATTTACAGTTGGTTCAATGCAACTTTTAAATTACATTTGTACATTCGTAATAAAGTCAATTTTAATCCTTTTTGAGATGAAAATATCAGGCAGACATATTGGAGAAATGCTGAAGGAAGCCAGAGAACAAAGACAGCTAACTCAAGAACAATTAGCCCAAAAAGTGGGTAAGAAAAGGAGTTACATTTCTAAGGTTGAAACTGATTATGGCAATAATATCAAACTTCAAACCCTTAAAGAGATAGTAGAAAAGGGATTTGACGGTACAGTTAAAATTAATTTGGAACTCTGATTTGTATATGGATAAATTATTGAAGAACGCTTTTAAAATGCAAATTCAATCCAAAGAAGGATTTGAGTTCGAAGAATTTATTGATGAACTGTTTCTTTTGAAATATGGCGTTGATAACTATACGCCCATTAGAAGGAATAAGGATAAAGGCAATGACGGTACTATTTTACCCGAACAAAAAATATTGGCTTGTTACGCACCAAGAAAATATAGCAAAACTGATTTTGAAACGAAAGTTTTAGGGGCAACAAACAAAGAAGGAGATTTCGAAAAATACCAGAAAAACTGGAAAGACAAATTTCCAAATTGGGAAATGTACGTAAACCACGAAGTATCACCGGAACAATTTACGCTAATTCAGAGTTTGGACGGCGATACTTCGATTAAGGGTATAGACCAAATTCTTTCTATTGTTGATGAACTTGTATCAAGTAAAAAAAGAAAACTTGCAGCTTATTTGGGGATTGAGAACTTTTTTATACAGGACTATATTCAGGAAATTATTAATGACTTATTGAATGCTTCAAGCGAAGAAGATAAGGCTCTGCATTTCGACAGGAAATCATTAGTCCCTCCCCAAAAGAAAATCGAACTCAACTTTGAGCAGGAAGATTGGGATGGAATGAACTCGGAAATGGTACTGGTTATGGCAGAATTTAACACGATTACCAATATACTTTCGGGATATAACGATGATGAGATTAATACCCTGAAAAGAAGAGTTATAAATGATTACAATAAACTTTCAGGAAATTTCAAGGATAGATTATATAATCTAACCGACCAATATACAACAGCATATGGAAACATTAAAGATGATGAATATGTGAAGTGTGTAAAATCTATATTGCTTTATATGTTTGAGCAGTGTTTAATAGGCAGAAAAACAGAAAATGAACTATGATATTACCGCAGCCAGAAAGCAATCTTAAAACCAATCTTATGGTATTGGGAGCAGATATTATTAGTATTATGGGCAATTCCCCTTTTAAAAACAAATATACCATCGTGGATGATATAATGAATAAGTTTTTAAACAGGGATAAAGATAGAACACCCGACCTTTTTCTGTATGCTTTAACCTTTTTGCATACAATTGGCAGTATTGAGAAAAAAGGATATAAAATTAAATTGGTAAAGAAAGAAAGCCAAGAAGAAAATCAAACAAGTTTATTCGACAATGTTAATTAGAATATATTCAGAAACCAACCTTATAGATGCTGTTCCATTTCACAATGGAATAAACATCATATTGGGCAAATACTCTGGGGATAAAGAAGCACGAGGGATTAATGGTATTGGCAAATCTACGTTGGTCAGGCTTGTTGATTTTACCTTACTAAGCGGTAAAGCAGAAAAAAGATTTGCTCAAAAAAAGTATGACTTTTTACGTGAGGATGAACACACGATTACTTTAGAAATTGAAGTACAGGAACAAAAATATTTTCTCAAGAGGGGCTTTGCCGATACAAAAAAAATATTTTTCGGGAAGCGACCGGATGCTCTCGATGAATATGAAAAATCTGAAATGCCGAAATTGCTGGAAGGGATATTTTTTCCGACAGAGAACAACGAAGTATTCTTTGAGGGAAAAAGATATGGAACGTTGATGGAATTTTTTGTTAAGGATGACTTGCAAAGTCAGCAGAGAGTTGACCCTTTAAATTTTGTTTCTTATAACGCCAATGCAAGAGAAAAGGCGTTGTATAATTTTTATTTGCTTAATCTCCCGACTAAAACACTTTTAAAATATAACGAAGTTTCTTCTGAATATGAAAGATACAATAATACAGTAAAATCATTATCAGAAAAGGTTAAGGCAGATACAGGGAAAGATATTCAGGAGTTTAGAACCGAGCGGCTAAAAATCGAAAAAGATATTGTAGCACTTGAGAATAGCCTGAAAGAGTACAACTTTCTTGCTAATCACAAAGAGATAGAGCAAAAGCTAAATCAGGTTATATCTGAAATTAACGAGCAATCTGTCATCTATCATAATACAAACCGTAAATTAGAAAAACTCAAATCCTCTTACAATGATGTAACATCTATCGACCTGGACAAAATTCGTAAGCTCTACAATGAAACCGTATCTACATTTGGCAACTTTGTAAAAAAGAGTTTAGATGAAGTTATAGACTTTAAAAAACAACTTCTGGCGAATAGAAATAAATATTTATTGGAAGAAGAAAAGAAATTACAATCATCAATAGACCAAAGTTTAACACAGCTTGAAAAATTAGAAAAGAACAGGAGCCAATTATTTTCATTGCTAAAAGAGAGAGGTGCATTGGACAGGATTGAGAGTACCTACGAAAGATTAGTGAATGAAAAAACACTTTTAGAACGGAACACCTCAATTGTAAGGGAAATTGACGAAATAGAGGAAATATTAGGAAATTCCAATATTGTCATTGCAGAATTAAAGAGAGATATTGTTAGTGAACTAAATAAGCAACAAACCTATCTTGATGAGTTGAGATTATTATTTCAGCAAATTCTTGAAAATGCTATCTATTTGGATGAAGAATTTGATAATTCTTATTTTAATATCACATTAAACTCTACTTCGCCAAGAAATCAGTTGCCATTTAAAATAAGTCTGGAAATTCCAAAAGCAGATGCTTTGGGACAGGAACGTTTGAAAATTGTAGCGTATGATTTAATGGTATTCTTAAAAAGCAGGATTGATAAACGCAATATCCCTGATTTTCTTGTACACGATGGTGTATTTCACGCCATATCATACAAAACAATATCCAATGTCCTGAACTATATGTACCACAAATCGAACGAGCTGCATAACTTTCAATATATACTTACTTTCAATGAAGATGAAATTGATTTAAACGGCGATGAAAATAAGTTTGGAAAGTTTGATTTTGATTGGTCAAAACAAGTGATTGCTGAATATTCAGATACCGAACAGGAAACAATTTTTAAACGATTTTTTTAGATGGCGAACTATCAACTACCTCCTTTAAAAGATGAAAGGTTATTTGAGGAACTTACTTGTGATTTATTCAATTTTGTAGAGAATACTTCGTCATATGAGAATACAGACTTTCAGACGTTTGGTGTAAAAGGACAAAATCAGAAAGGAATTGATGTCTTTTCTACTAAAACCAAAACGGTTATTCAATGCAAATTGAAGAGCATTGGAAGA
This sequence comes from Sphingobacterium spiritivorum ATCC 33861, assembly GCF_000143765.1. Taxonomy (GTDB): domain Bacteria; phylum Bacteroidota; class Bacteroidia; order Sphingobacteriales; family Sphingobacteriaceae; genus Sphingobacterium; species Sphingobacterium spiritivorum. Next base: position 2,126,894 of record NZ_GL379770.1, read on the forward strand.
AAGGATGAAACTATCAGGAAAAATCTAATTCAGGATATAAACACCGATTTAGAAAAATCGAGGGACTTAGCTATTGATTTCGACAAATTTGTTTTTGTTTCTACCTTCCGTGACGATGTGCAAATACAGGAATACCTCAATCAAATCAGAAAAGAAAAGGAACTTCCATTTCATTTATATTATTGGGGATGGGACACCGTTACAAAGCATATTGAACAATCAGAGGCTTTGCTACATAAGTATTTTCCAAAGTTTGTAAAAAAATCCAAGCCTGTAAAAGCAAAAATTGAATTACCTGACGGAGCATTGGGGAAAGAGCTTTCTAAGAAGAACTATATTGATTATTTAAAAAAAAGATATGGCGATTGGAAACAAATTGAACTAAGTAAAAAGGGAGAAAAATTCAACTGGGCTGCTTTTACTATTTCATTATCTAAAAGATATAAAGCATCAGGAATTAATTATATTGATGTTCGGCATTTTGATGATTTAGCATCCTATCTAAAAAGCCGGATTGATTGCACAATTATGGGAAAAGTGAACAAGTCTAAAGGAATAAAAAACTATTCTGCGTTTGAAGAGTTCTCGGAAAACGGAATTTAAAAAGACAAAGGGAAGTCTATAAGAACTCCCCAATGTCAAAATTCCCCAAATCATTTTTCCGCAAGGTGGAAGAACCGGGTTCTGTTTCAGTTGAAAGGCTACTATCCAAAAGCTCGGCTATCTTTCGGGAAGCATCCGCCACAGAATTTTCCAATAGGCTGAATAGTTCGGTTCCCTGTAATTTCTGAACTATGGCTACCGCTGTTTCCTTTTGGGCTGTTTCCAATTTTTCTTTTTGGAGCAATACCCCCACGGAGCTTAGTTCTTCGAAGGTAACCCCTTGGGCAAAACCGTCATCGCCATTGGGTATTCCGTACCTGTTCCAGTCTTCTTCCTCATCTTCCAAATCAGGTATATTGCTGAAAACTTCGTCCAGTTCTTCCTGCGGAATTTGAATGCTGACGTTTTCGTTTTCGTCATATTCAATGTCTAAATTATCAAGGTTTATCTCCACTTCCTCTATTTGGCTTTCATTGGCAGTGTTTGGCACTGAATGGCTTAATTTCGGTTTAGGCTGCCCCATAATATCGGGAAGGTGCGGATTGATTTTTCCCTTTGTCGGCTTTTGCTCCGACCTTTTCTTAATGACAATCTTGTCCTGCAAAAGCAAGGCAATGACTATCAGCAGGCATATTACAATTACAATCTCCATAGCTCCAATTATTAAATGGGTTTATACTTATCGTTATAGCTCTTGGTAATCTGTTCGCCAAATTCCTGAAAGTGATAATCCAACAGGTTATCCAAATAAGCGTAAATACTAATCTTGTCTTCACCAATTACTTGTATAATACGTGTCAGCTTTTCGTGAAACTCTGGTCGGATATAGACCGTTTTCCCATCACGGGCATTGGTTTCCGACTTTTTGAAAAAGATACTTTCGTAATCGGCTTCGGTTGCCTTTTTGGTCCTGCTCTTCTCTTTAACCGCAGGCTTTTCCCTTGTCGGTTCTTCCCGCACACTTACTTTCTGCTCCGGTTCATCGGCGGTTTCTGGCGGAAGCTGTAAGCCCTCTTTTTTTACACCATCTACCATCAGGTTCATCATCAGCTCCTCGTTAATATCGGGCGTTACTTTTTTCTTATTGTCTTTCTCCATAGGACTATAATTGAATGATTTTTAAAAATTCGCTCATAAACTCGTCCAACTGGCAGGCTTTCATCAGCCGCTCATCGGGCGGCATCAGGGTTGAGCGAAATATGGTTTTGCTGTTTACTTCGCTTTCCTTGCGGAAGCGTGTGCTGTTTTTGATTTGGCTTTGCATCAGGCTTAACCCTAACTGTTCGATAAGCTGATTATATATACCGTATAGCGGGGTACTTTCCCTTCCATCCACTTGGTTCCAAAACAGGTTAATGGTTTTTATATCGGTTTCTCCTTTCTTCATAATCACGTCCTGCAAAAGCTGTGTGAAAATGAGCGTACTTTCCATTACCACACGGTCTGCCGTAATGGGCGTAAAAATGTGGTGCATTCCTGCCAGTGCTTTCAGGATGCCGGGTGTGTTCACCGTTCCGGGCAGGTCAAAGAATACCACATCAAGTGGCACTGAAGAGCTGCTTACAAATTCGTGGGCTTCTTCCAGTACGCTGTTTGCCTTGTGCTGTATTATTGGATAGGCTTTTTTGTTGATAGTGGTAAATTGTTTGTACGCCAGCTTTTTCAAAGCCTCGTTTTCCATTATCATTGCCAAATCACGGGTTTTCATTTTCATCAGGCTGTGCTGTGGAAAATCCGCATCGAATACGGCAACATTGTAGCCTAACCGGTAGTGCATTGTACTTGCAACAAGCGTAGTAAAGGTGCTTTTACCTACACCGCCTTTTTGGGATGAAAAGGCGATAAATACTGGTTTTTGTTTTTCGTTCATATTACAACTGTTTTTACTTATTTATATACTCAATTACTTATGTCCGTATCTCCGCAGGCTTCTACCTATATCATCCTGTACATAGGCATATAGGTATGTAATTACTTAGGCAGGTATGCGCTCCATTAGCGATGTACCTGAATACTTCTTTAGGATTGTATGCAGATATGCAGGTTTGCATCTGCATATCTGCCGATATGCGTACCTGCATTTTTACTTGCTCAACTATCTGTTCAGGTATGTCGGCAGGTATTTTTCTATCTCCGTACAATTGCACTTAGCTACTTTTTTAATCAGGTACTTATGTTGTTACCTGCATACTTATCTGCGCCCTTATCTCTGTTTCTATGTACAAAGAAATGCAGATAGATAGGTGCTTATTTCATTGTGGCAGTGTTTGGCGTTCAAAGGCAGTATTTGTCCGGGTATCGCATTGCAATACTCTTAATAAGAGGTAGTTACTTTGTAGAATGATTTTTATTAACGGATTTATGCAAGCATATTTTGACAAATCGGAAAAAATGGGGAACGGCATCGAGCCGTTTTTCCCTGTTACATTCAATCCGTCCCGCAGGGCGGATTTTTGTGTTCAACAGAACACGGCAAGTTGTGTTCTCAGCATCTCAAAAGTATTTTCCGATGCAGAACAACTTGCCCTTGCAGGGGGCTGGAAAACACCTTCCGAAGTCAGGGTTTTGTATAGGTTAAAAATGGATTTATTATGAACGAGAACAACAAAAGACAAGTGAGAAAACCCATTGGTCGTCCACTTAAAACAGACCCAGCGATATTCAGGTATTCGCTTTCTCTTAACGAAGAGGAAAACGCCAAGTTTCTTGCCCTGTTTGACCAGTCGAATATGGATGTAAAGGCACACTTTATCAAATCCCGCATCTTTGACAAGACGATAAAGACCATTCAGATTGACAAAGGAACGGTTGATTTTTATATGCGGCTGACCTCTTTTCACAGCCAGTTCCGCAACGTTGGCGTGAATTACAACCAGATTATTAAGCTGCTTTACAAGAATTTTTCACAGAAAAAAGCATCGGCTTACCTCTTTAAGCTGGAAAAACAGACGGCTGAAATGGCGATGTTATGTAGAAAAATCATTGAACTGACCGAAGAATTTGAAGCAAAATACCTCAAAAACCATTCTAAAAAGTGATAGCAAAAATCGGTAGGAGCGGAAATTTATATGGTGCATTGGCATACAATAACCTGAAAATTGAAAAAGAAAACGGACAAATTCTGTTTGCCAATAAGATGATTGAAACCGCAAGCGGTCAATATACGGTTGCGCAATTAGCCCAATCTTTCGCTCCTTATCTGATAGCCAACCGCAATACCGAGAAACATACGCTGCATATTTCGCTCAATCCCGACCCGAAAGACATCGTAAATGATGATAAATTTCGGGAAATGGCACAGCAGTATATGCGGGAAATGGGTTACGGCGAGCAGCCTTTTATTGTATTCAAGCATACTGATATTGACCGCAGCCACATTCACATCGTATCGGTATGTGTGGACGAGCAGGGCAAAAAGATTTCGGACAAATTTGAGAAAATGCGGTCGATGAATGTATGCCGGGAACTGGAAAAACAATATCATTTAATACCGGCTACGGACAAAGAACGTAACCAGACTGATAAGGTTTTCCGTCCGGTAGATTATCGGGCGGGCGATGTAAAAAGCCAAATAGCTTCGGTCGTTCGCCACCTGCCGAATTATTATAAGTTTCAGACTTTGGGCGAATACAATGCCTTGCTTTCCCTGTTTAATGTTACCACCGAAAAAGTGGAGGGCGAATTGCAGGGAAAAATGCGGCAAGGCTTATTATATATTCCTTTAAACGAGAAAGGCGAAAGAGCCGGGCATCCGTTCAAGGCTTCGTTGTTTGGTAAAAATGCAGGGCTTCCGGCTTTGGAACTGCATTTTGCAAAATGCAAAGAGGATTTAAAAGACCACCCAAGTAAGCAGACCCTAAAAGCTGCAATTTCTATTGCTCTGAAATCCACAAATGATGAGCAGGCTTTTAAAAAGCAGTTGAGTGAACAGGGCATTAATGTAGTGGTCCGCCGGAACGATACAGGTCGTATTTATGGTATCACTTTCATAGACCACAATTCAAAGGCGGTTTGGAACGGTTCACGCTTAGCAAAGGAACTTTCTGCCAATACCTTTAATGATTATTGGAACAATAATATCAAACCGGAGATTAAAGAACCTGTCGTACAACTTCCAAAAACATCCACATCAAATGATGCAGATCTTCCTGCGGAAGAACCTCATCATTTGTTCGACTTCCTGAATACTACTGAAAAACACGAAGACGGTTTGATTGAGGCATTTGGCGGTTTGTTACCCGAAGCACAGGGCGATGATTACGAGGAACAGGATTTTGCTAACAAAATGAAGAAGAAAAAAAAAAGAAGACTGTAAGAGGTCAGATTTTGGAATTAAAAATCTGTTTTTAAAAAGATTTATTGAGCTGTCACTTTATAATTCTGAAAGAATTTGAGTTGTATTTAAGTAATTGCTTAAATAAACAAATTGACTATCTTTGTGCTATGGACAATAATTCTTGCATACGACAACAAGCAGACATTAAACAAATAAACCGCTGTAAAGACCGAGTTTCAGAACTCAACGGTTCTTTTGACTATTTATCGAACGGACTTGAATTAGCGGGAAACAATGTAAGACTGAAAATACTCTTTCTACTTTATGAAGAAAAACGACTTTGTGTTTGTGATATAAGTGATATTCTTGGTATGACAATTTCAGCGGTTTCACAACACTTGCGGAAACTCAAAGACAGAAAACTTATTGAAACCGAACGAGAAGCTCAAACTATTTTTCACTCACTGACTAAAGAGTATGAAAAAATGCTGAAACCATTTTTCAAAATACTTGACGAAAACAAAATATTAGAAACAATATGAAAACTGACAAAAAATTAATTGGTGCAGGACTTTTGACTACAATTGCAGCTTCTCTTTGTTGCATCACACCAGTATTGGCTCTTATTGCAGGAACAAGCGGTCTTGCTTCCACTTTTTCTTGGCTTGAACCTTTTCGACCCTATTTTATCGGGTTGACAATTTTGGTTCTTGGTTTTGCTTGGTATCAAAAGTTGAAACCCAAAAAGCAGATAGATTGCAATTGTGAGACAGAAGAAAAACCAAAATTCATTCAGTCAAAAATGTTTTTAGGAATTGTAACAGCATTTGCAATCGTAATGCTTGCCTTTCCATACTACTCAAGCATTTTCTACCCAAAGACAGAAAAGCAAATTATAGCGGTGGACAAATCCAATATTCAAAAAGTAGAATTTACGATTAGCGGAATGACTTGTGCAAGTTGTGGCGAACACGTAAATCACGAAGTAAATAAATTGACAGGAATAATAAGTTCAAACGCCTCATACGAAAAAGGAAACGCAATCGTGGAATTTGACAACTCAAAAACGAATATTTCTGAGGTCGAAAAAGCAATTAACTCAACAGGATATTCTGTAACCGACAAAAAATAAAACCAAATGGAAATCATATTGCAATCAACAATTACTTGCCCCAACTGCGGACACAAGAAAGAAGAAACAATGCCGACAGACGCTTGCCAATATTTCTACGAATGTGAAAAATGCAAACAAGTTCTTAAACCAAAACAAGGAGACTGTTGTGTTTATTGTAGTTACGGAAGTGTTCCTTGTCCACCAATTCAGCAGGACAAAAAATGTTGCTGACGGACAGAAAACAGAAGAGCAACTAAAAGTATTTTTTATTTGGATGCTTCATAAATGTTACGATACAAAAGGATCATAGAAGCTACAACTCTTATCACTTCGCCAAACACTGCCACGCACCGCCATTGACTGCCACATTCTTATAGCCGCTGTGTAGAGCCTTTAAATTCACGCCCGAACATTAAAACTAAAAAAGAATGCAGGGAGAAGACGATTTAAGAGGTTTAGCCAAAATAATGGCTTTTATGCGGGCAGTCAGTATTCTTTTGGTGCTGATGCACCTTTATTGGTTCTGCTACGGGTTCTTTTTAGAACGTGGTTGGACGTTGGAAATAATCAACAAGATATTAGGCAATTTCGACCGGACGGCGGGCTTGTTTTCACATACCCTTTATACCAAGGCGTTCGCTTTGGTTTTGCTTGCTTTGAGTTGTTTGGGAACGAAAGGCGTAAAGAATGAGAAGATAACCTGGGCTAAAATCTACGTGGCTTTGGGCGTTGGTTTTGTGCTGTTCTTTCTGAACACGCCGTTGTTAAAGCTATCTCCGGTAATAGGCACATTTCTGTATATCCTTACTATCTCGTTAGGTTATATTGCTTTGCTGATGGCGGGCGTATGGATGAGCCGCTTGCTTCGTACCAACTTAATGGACGATGTTTTCAACAACGAGAACGAGAGCTTTCAACAGGAAACAAAGCTGATGGAAAATGAATATTCCGTTAACCTGCCCACCAAATTTTACTACAAAGGCAAATGGAACAACGGTTGGATAAACATTGTAAATCCTTTCAGGGCATCAATCGTGTTGGGTACTCCGGGTTCCGGTAAATCTTATGCCATCGTAAATAACTACATCAAGCAGCAGATAGAGAAAGGTTTCAGTATGTACATATACGATTTCAAGTTTGACGACCTTTCTACCATTGCCTACAATCATTTACTGAAGCACAGGGACAAGTACAAAGTACAGCCAAAATTTTACGTGATAAATTTTGACGACCCACGCAAGAGCCATCGTTGCAATCCACTCAATCCCGATTTTATGACCGACATATCCGATGCTTACGAAGCGGCTTATACCATAATGCTAAACCTCAACCGAAGCTGGATACAGAAGCAGGGCGATTTCTTCGTAGAAAGCCCAATTATCTTATTGGCTGCCATTATTTGGTATCTGAAAATCTACGAGAATGGTAAGTATTGTACGTTCCCACACGCCATTGAATTGCTGAATAAAAAGTATTCGGACGTGTTCACGATTTTAACCTCTTACCCCGATTTGGAAAATTATTTGTCGCCCTTTATGGATGCGTGGCAAGGCGGCGCACAAGACCAGTTACAGGGACAAATTGCATCGGCAAAAATTCCTTTATCAAGAATGATTTCGCCGAGCCTTTATTGGGTGATGACAGGCGATGATTTCACGCTCGACATCAACAATCCGAAAGAGCCGAAAATTTTATGTGTAGGCAATAACCCCGACCGTCAAAATATCTACTCCGCAGCATTGGGCTTATACAATTCAAGAATTGTAAAGCTCATCAACAAAAAAGGACAGCTTAAAAGTTCGGTTATCATAGACGAATTGCCCACCATTTATTTTCGGGGACTGGACAATCTTATCGCAACGGCGAGAAGTAATAAGGTAGCGGTTTGCTTGGGCTTTCAGGATTTTTCGCAATTGACGAGGGATTACGGCGATAAAGAAAGCAAGGTAATACAGAATACCGTAGGCAATATTTTTAGTGGTCAGGTGGTTGGAGAAACGGCAAAGAGCCTATCAGAACGCTTTGGTAAAGTGTTGCAGAAACGCCAAAGTATGACGATTAACCGCAACGATAAATCTACCTCAATTTCCACACAATTAGACAGCCTTATTCCGGCTTCCAAAATTTCAACTTTGACACAGGGTATGTTCGTAGGTTCTGTATCGGATAACTTTGATGAGCGCATCGAGCAAAAGATTTTCCACGCTGAAATCGTGGTGGATAATGACAAGGTAGCAGCAGAAACCAAAGCCTATAAGCAAATACCGCAAATCCTTTCTTTCGTAAACGAGCAGGGCGAGGATAAAATGAAACAGCAGATTGAAAGCAACTACCGTCAGATAAAACAAGACATTGTACAGATTATCGAAATGGAATTGGAGCGTATCAAAAATGACCCGGATTTGCAACATTTGGTGCAGCAAGAATAAGAGCGTTTTAGGATATATCCATCAAAAACAGGGCTGTACTTTTTACAGCCCTGTTTTTTTGTACAGCACTATTACTAACCTTCTCGTTATCAAGTTTCAAGAATAATTTCGAAAACTAAATTTAATCAAATGATTAAAATATTTGGATAAATCAAGAATAAGTTTTTACATTTGTCACTGAAAAGAATTTTAATGTAAAATGGCTAAAAGTAAAGAAGTAAAGAAGTTAGACACTTCTACTGAAGAAAAGATAAAGAACGCTGCTCGTATCGTATTCCATAAAAAAGGGTTTGCGGCAACACGTACAAGGGACATTGCAGAGGAAGCAGACATTAACCTTGCTTTGCTCAATTATTATTTCCGCAGTAAAGAAAAGTTGTTTGATATTATAATGCTTGAAACCGTAACGGGTTTTATGCACACTATGGCAACGATATTGAATGACGAGAAAACCTCTTTAGAAAAGAAAGTAGAATTGGTTGCTTCCCATTATATAGACTTTATTACCCAAGAGCCGAATATCCCCATTTTTATGTTGAACGAAATCCGTAACAATTCGGGCGGTCTGTTAGAAAAATTACCAATCAAACAAATAGTAATGAGTTCTGCATTTGTCAAACAACATCAGGAAGCTGTTGCAAAAGGAAAAATTACCGAACCAAACCCATTGCATTTTTTGATGAATTTATTGAGCTTGGTTGTTTTTCCTTTTATCGGACAACCATTGTTACAGGGAATAAGCGGGTTGGATGAAACACAGTTTAACAAGCTGATGCAGGAGCGTAAAAGATTGATACCTGTTTGGATAAAAGCGATGATGAAAGCGAAATAAATTTTTTTGTCCATAAGTTAATCAAATGATTGAAACTAAAAATTAAATAAAATGATTAAAGTAATTCATAAACAAAAATCAAAATGGCTGATAGGCTTATTGCTGATGTGCAGCCATTGGGCAATGGCACAACAAAACAATTCATTGACCCTTGACCACTGCCTTGAAATGGCAAAACAGAATTATCCTTTGATAAAGCAGTACACGCTGATAGAAAAGACAAAGGAATATTCTATTGCCAACGCTCAAAAAGGGGTTTTACCTCAATTCAATATAGCAGGACAGGCAACCTATCAATCGGCTGTTACCCAAGTCCCGATTTCATTGCCCAATGTGGATATTCCTACAATGAGCAAAGACCAATACAGGTTATATGGCGAGGTATCGCAGTCCATTACCGACCTGTTTACCGTTAAAGACCAAAAGGAATATATCAATGCCAATTCGGAAATAGAAACACAAAAAACAGAAGTGGAACTATACAAGCTAAGGGAACGCATCAACAACCTTTATTTCGGAATATTATTGATTGATGCCCAAATCCAGCAGACCGAACTACTTAAAAAGGATATTAAAAGCGGCATCGAAAAAACCAATGTAGCCATTGCCAACGGCGTAGCATTGAAAAGCACAGCCGACAACCTGAAAGCCGAGTTGCTGAAAGCAGACCAGCGCACCATTGAACTGAAAGCCACACGCAAAGGCTATGCCGATATGCTGGCTTTGTTCATCGGCAAGTCGATTGATGAAAATACCGTTCTTGAAAAACCACATAGGCAAATGCTTACACCCACAATCAACCGCCCCGAACTGAAACTTTACGACTTACAGAAAAAATCCTTTGACGTACAGGAAAAGCTGATTACCGCTAAAAACCTGCCTCGTTTGAGTGCATTTTTTCAAGGCGGTTTTGGCAGACCTGGTTTGAATATGCTGGATAATGATTTTCAAGGTTACTATATCGGTGGTTTACGGTTGAGTTGGAACATTACAGGTTTCTATACTTATAAGAACGAAAAGAAAATGCTTGCTAACAATCAAAGTTTGATAGACATACAACGAGAAACTTTTTTGTTCAATACCAACCTCACATTGAAACAGCAAAACGCTGATATAACCAAAATGCAGGATTTGATTGAAACCGATAAGAGCATTGTTATACTTCGTGAAAGCGTAAAGAACACCACACAAAATCAACTTACTTATGGTACGGCAACCACAAACGATTACCTCATTGCGGTAAATGCCGAAGACCAGGCGAAGCAAAGTTTGATTTTACACGAAATACAGCTTTTAATGACAGAGTACAACGCTCAAACAACAGCAGGAAATTAGTAACAATAAAAAAAGTAGAACAATGTATAAAATAAAAACAATCGCATTGATAGCAAGCATCGCAACAGTGCTTACTGCTTGCAACAATAACAAAGTTTCATTTGATGCTTCGGGAAGTTTTGAGGCAGAAGAAACCATTATTTCATCGGAAGCCACAGGCACAATCAAGCAGTTCAGCATCGAAGAGGGGCAAACATTGGAAGCAGGACAAACCATTGGCTACATAGACAGCTTGCAGTTGTATCTGAAGAAAAAGCAGTTGGAAGCACAGGTTACAGCCATTTTGGGAAAAAAGCCCAATATACCTGTTCAGCTATCTGCCTTGCAGGAACAGCTTAGAACGGCTGAAAGAGAAAGGACAAGAGTTGCTAATTTGGTAAAAGGCGATGCAGCCACACCCAAACAGTTAGATGACATCAACGCACAGATTGAAGTATTGAAAAAACAAATCGAAGCACAAAAATCAACGTTGAGCATTTCAAGCGAGGGCTTAGGCAAAGACGTTGTGCCATTGCAGGTGCAGATTGAGCAACTGAACGACCAGCTTGCAAAATGCTATATCATAAATCCCGCAAGTGGAACGGTACTTTCCAAATATGCCGAAGCCAACGAAATGACGTCAGCGGGAAAACCGCTTTACAAAATCGCCAATTTATCCAACATTATTTTGAGGGTTTACATCACAGGCGACCAACTACCACAGGCAAAATTGAACCAAACAGTAAAAGTGCTTACCGATGACGGCAAAGGCGGTTACAAAGAAACCGCAGGTACAATCATTTGGATAAACGACAAAGCGGAGTTTACACCCAAAACCATTCAGACCAAAGACGAAAGGGCAAATATGGTATATGCCGTGAAGATAAAAGTTAAAAATGACGGTTTATACAAAGTAGGTATGTATGGCGAAATAAAATTCCAATAGCAATGGCAGACGTTGTATTAAATAACATTGTAAAGACCTACAATAAAGGCGAAGTAAAGGCAGTAAACGATGTTTCTTTTGAGGTAAACAAGGGCGAATTGTTTGGCTTGATTGGAGCAGACGGAGCAGGAAAAACAAGCATTTTCCGCATACTTACTACGCTATTGCTTCCCGATAGCGGTACGGCTTCCGTAAATGGTTTTGACGTAGTAAAAGACTATAAAGCCATTCGCAAAAATGTAGGTTATATGCCCGGCAAATTTTCATTGTATCAAGATTTATCAGTAGAGGAAAACCTCAACTTTTTTGCAACCGTATTCAATACCACCGTTGCGGAAAATTACGATTTGGTAAAGGATATTTATGTACAGTTAGAGCCGTTTAAAAATCGAAGAGCAGGAAAATTGTCTGGTGGTATGAAGCAGAAACTGGCTTTGTGTTGTGCTTTAATTCATCGCCCAACAGTATTGTTTTTAGACGAGCCGACCACAGGCGTAGATGTAGTTTCAAGAAAAGAATTTTGGGAAATGCTGAAAGGCTTAAAACAGCAGGGCATTACCATTTTGGTTTCAACCCCTTATATGGACGAAGCCACGCTTTGCGAACGCATCGCATTGATACAAAACGGCAGCATAATGTCTATTGATACGCCCGATACTATCATCAAACAGTTTCCCGACAAGTTGTTTGCAGTAAAGGCAAACGATATGGGTAAACTCTTGAATGCTTTGCGAAACAACACACAGATAAAAAGTTGTTTTTCATTTGGCGACTTTCATCACATCACGTTTCAAAATGATAATGAGCGTTCACAAAATGAACTGATACAAACCTTGCAGGAAGCCGATTTTCAAGACATTGAACTCAAACACATCACACCAAGCATTGAAGATTGCTTTATAAATCTGATGAACTGATATGACAAACGAAGTAGTAATAAAAACAGAGAAATTAACCAAGCGTTTTGGCGATTTCATCGCTACAAACGAAGTTACGTTTGAAGTGTACGAAGGGGAAATTTTCGGTTTCTTAGGTGCAAACGGTGCAGGAAAAACAACCGCAATGAAAATGCTTTGCGGGCTTTCCAAACCCTCATCGGGCAATGCTACCATTGCAGGTTTTGACATTTACAAGCAGACCGAAGAAATTAAAAAGAACATCGGTTATATGAGCCAAAAATTTTCATTGTACGAAGATTTAACGGTAATAGAAAATATTCAATTCTTTGGCGGTATTTATGGTTTATCCGATAAGCAACTAAACGCAAAAAGCAATGAACTGATTGAAACATTGGGATTGCAGAGCGAAGCAAAAAAATTAGTGGCTTCTTTGCCTTTGGGTTGGAAACAGAAATTAGCGTTTTCAGTTGCCGTAATACACGAACCTAAAATTGTGTTTTTAGATGAACCCACAGGAGGCGTTGACCCTGTAACAAGACGGCAGTTTTGGGATTTGATTTATTCGGCAGCCGATAGAGGTATTACCATTTTCGTAACTACCCACTATATGGACGAAGCCGAATACTGCAACCGTATTTCTATGATGGTGGACGGAGTAATAAAAGCATTGGACACACCTGCCAATTTAAAACAACAATATTCAGCCGCTTCAATGGACGATGTATTTTATAAGTTGGCAAGAGGAGCAAAACGAAAATCAGATTAAAGATGAAACAGTTTTTATCATTTGTAAGAAAAGAATTTTATCACGTATTCCGTGATAGCAAAACGCTGTTAATGCTATTCGGCTTGCCTATAGTGCAGATTGTGCTGTTTGGTTTTGCACTCACAAACGAAATCAAAAATTCCAAAATAGTTATTTGCGATTATGCAAAAGATGAAGCCACACAACAAATCATCAACAAGATAGAAGCAAGCAGGAATTTTGAAATTCAGAAAGCATTAATGAGCCACAAACAGATTGAAGAAGCCTTTAAGGAAGGAAACACAAAATTGGCAATTATTTTTCCTACCAATTTCAATAAAGACTTATTGCACTTAAATCAGGCACAAGTTCAGATTATTGCCGATGCTTCCGACCCCAACACTGCCAACACATTAACTAATTACGCAACCAATATCATTATGGATTATCAGCAGGAGTTGATGAAAAACAATGCAATGCCATTCCGTATAGTTCCCGAACTGCGGATGTTGTACAATCCCGAATTGAAAGGAGCAACCAACTTTGTGCCAGGCGTAATGGCATTGGTGCTAATGCTGATTTGTGTGATGATGACTTCCGTTTCCATAGTTCGGGAAAAAGAAACAGGCACAATGGAAGTGCTGTTAGTTTCACCTTTCAATCCCTTTTTGGTTATCATTTCAAAAGCCATTCCGTATTTGTTTTTGTCGTTAATCAATCTTACGATAATTCTTGTATTAAGCATTACGCTTTTGGATATGCCTATAAATGGCAGCGTTTTACTACTATTCGCAACAAGCACCTTGTTGATTATTTGTGCTTTGTCTTTGGGCTTATTGATTTCAAACGTAACACAGTCGCAGCAAGCAGCAATGCTTATTTCAATGATGGGTATGTTAGTACCTACAATGTTATTTACAGGCTTTATGTTCCCTATCGAAAATATGCCTGTTCCGTTGCAGGTCATTTGTAACCTCATTCCTTCAAAATGGTATTACACCATTGTAAAATCAATAATGATAAAAGGGCTTGGATTTAGTGCTATATGGAAAGAAATATTGGTGCTTTTCGGAATGACTTGTTTTTTATTGGTAGTGAGCTTCAAAAAATTTAAAACCCGATTGGTATGAGAACGCTAAAATTTTTATTGCAAAAAGAGTTCAAACAAATCTTTCGTAATAAAGCGTTGTTACCGTTGATTTTTGTTGTGCCGATAGTTCAGTTGCTCATACTTCCGTTGGCAGCCGATTACGAAGTAAAGAACATCAACATTTCAATCGTTGACCACGACCATTCTACTTATTCGCAACAACTGATTTCAAAAATTACCGCTTCGGGATATTTCCAATTGGCAGATTACGGAAACTCATTTCAAAGTGCATTTAATCAGATTGAAAAAGATAAATCCGATTTGATTTTGGAAATACCGCAGGGATTTGAAAAGAACTTAGTTCGTGAAAATGAGCAAAAATTATTTATTGCTGTTAATGCAATCAATGGTGTAAAAGCAGGTTTGGGCGGTGCTTATCTCGCACAGATTATTTCGGCATACAATAATGATATTCGCTTGCAATGGGTACAACCCGATAAGTATAATACTGCACCTGTTATTACCGTTGCTTCATCAAATTGGTTCAATCCATTTATGAACTATCGTTTTTTTATGGTTCCGGGCATTTTGGTTGTGTTGGTAACAATGGTAGGGGCTTATATGTGTGCATTGAACATTGTAAAAGAAAAAGAAGTCGGCACTATTGAACAAATCAACGTTACACCGATTAAGAAATATCAGTTTGTATTAGGCAAGCTCATTCCGTTTTGGGCAATCGGAATGTTAATTTTTAGTATCGGCTTGTTCATTGTAGCACGTTTTGTTTACGGCATTGTTCCTGTCGGAAGTTTGCTTTTGTTGTATGGTTATTTGTCAATTTATCTGATTGCTTTATTGGGTTTGGGATTACTCATTTCCACATTTGCCGAAACACAACAGCAGGCAATGTCGGTAGCCTTTTTCTTCATTATGATTTTTATGCTGATGAGTGGCTTGTTCACTCCGCTTGACGGAATGCCTCAATGGGCTTACATCATAGCAAAGAGTATTCCTGTAACTTATTTTATTGAGGTAGTACGAATGATAATTTTGAAAGGAAGCGGTTTTTCCGACATCAAATATCATTTTATTATTATGATTGGATTTGCTGTTTTATTGAACGGCTTGGCGATTTGGAATTATAAAAAGACGAGTTAGATGTAATGCTGATTTTCCTATTCAACAAATAGGAAAATGCCTAAATATTATGATTTAGGCATTTTTTTAATAACCGGAACATCATCCAATGTAAATTAAATGGACAAATTCTATAATGAAATATTACATAAATTAGAAACTGCAATTCAGGAACTGGAGATTGAAACCGACTGCCCGATAAAAAGAATAGAAGCGGTTATAGAGCTTATCATTCAAAGCCTTGCCGATTTAAAGGAATTTGTATTGAAGCACGACTTTAAAAATATGGAAGAGGAAATCCATTTTTTCAAGTATCAGAAACCTGTTATTGTTTCAAAGCTCATTTACTACAATTCCATCTATAAAATAGAAACGAGAAGACCGTATGGAAACAAGCGCACCAAGAAATATTTTACCAAAGAACTAAAAAAGCTAAAAAGGTTCTTTGAGAATAACCTTGATTTTTACAAGTATTACCGCAGTAACAATTCTTTCGTTGACGAGAAGTTTTTTGTACGTGGGAAGCACGATATAAGGTTATGGTTGGACACTTTTTATTTCGAGGCAGACCACCGCTTTTCTACTTCGCACGATTATAAGGTTGCCAAGATAATTGCCAATGACCTGATACAAGTTTATTTGGAAGACAGGCTGAATAACATCAATGTGAAAAAGGGTTCGGACAATTCATTGAAATGGACAGCAAGCAAAACAGCACTTACAGAATTGATTTATGCACTGTACTCCCACGGTGTATTTAACAATGGGAATGCAGACATAAAATTGATAGCTAAAACTTTTGAAGATGCCTTCAATATTGAATTAGGCGATTTTTACCACACATTTATGGAACTGAAAGCCCGTAAGATAAACCGGACGAAATTCCTTGACAGCCTGTGTGAAGCACTGATAAAGAAAATGGACGAACAGGACGAAAAGTAAACGACCATTACAATACGCCACGCGACAGATGAACACCTTTCGTCCGTATAATACTTTCCTGAACCTTTGGAGCTTCTTTCTGCTTTTCTACCTGCTCCGGGACTGCTTCCCCTTGCTTAACAGGTTCTATTGAAAGCTGTATCTTCCTTTCTACGGCTGCCAGTTCCGTTTTAAGTTCACTCAATCGACTTTCTTTAGACCACGTACCGTTAACCACTTCCTGAAGTATAGGTAGGTCTTTCTGTATTTCAGCGATTTTTTCCTGTTCCTGTTTTACAAAGCCCGGCAGCTTTTCCAAAGCCCTTAAAAAATTCATTGTGGCAGTTTCAGGGTCCTTTGCCATCAGCCCGTTATTGTAGGTGTATTTGATATTTCCCTCGCCCTGTACCAAAAAGCGGTTTACCCGAATATCCGAACCCTCTTTTTCCGACATTTCTGTTTTGACCAACAGCGTAAAACCATACAAGCTGCCTATCTCTTCATACTGACCTGCGGTGCGGGCTTTGTCCGCAATCTCGTTCAGCTTCGCACCGATTTGTTTCGGATTTGCATTGGGCGGCAAACCATCCAACAGCACAGGGTTTTCGATTGTACCGTCCGAACGCTTTTGCAGGCGTTGCTGTAAGTTTTCCCAGTCGGTACTCATCCGGTTCAAACGGGATTGAGTGCTTTGCAACATTTCCATATAATCCTGTACCTTAAATTTGGCACTGGATTTAGAGCGGTTGAACGCCTGCTTTTCGCTTTCCAGTCCGGCAATCTGTTTTTCCAGTTTGGCTTTATCCAACAGGTCTGTATTTCCTGACAGGATTGCCACATATTCCGAAAAGTTCATTCCCGATTTTTCGTCCATACTTCCCTCGTCAATCGTTCTTTTGGTCAGGTTGTTAGTCTTTAACTGGTCGATGAAAAGCTGCTTATTATACAGCAGGTTGAATTTGTAACTGTCCAACGATTTTTCAACTGCATAGATAATCACAGCAACTTTATTATCGGCAAAGAATTTGGCAATCTCATTGCCTTTTCTGATTGCCCGCCCGTCCCTTTGGGCAAGATCAGACGGTCGCCACGGTGTATCTAAATGATGAACGGCAACAGCTCTTTTCTGTGCGTTTACGCCAGTTCCGAGCATACTTGTAGAACCGAACAGTACACGGATTTTGCCCTCGTTCATTCCGTTGATAAGTTCCTTACGTTGCTTATCATTTTTCGCTTCCTGAATAAACCTTACTTCGTGCGCAGGTATGCCGTGGTCCTCCACGAGTTTGCGTTTTATTTCGGAGTACACGTTCCATTCGCCGGGCTTGTAGGTTCCCAAATCGGAGAAAACGAACTGCGTTCCTTTCTGTGCGTTGAACTGGTTGTAATACTTGGCAATATTTGCCGCACAATGCGAAGCCTTGTTGTCGGGATGGTCGTCGTAGATACCGCTTACCATACGCATATCGAGGGACATTTTACGGGCGTAGTCCGTAGCAATGAGCATCTTTGCTTTTTCTTCCCTTTGCGATAATGGTTCTCTTCCGAGCATAGTAGCATCGCCCGTTTTGGCAAACTGCATCAGGCTTTGTATAAAGGTTTCTTGGTCGGGAGTTGGCGGTATATTGTACAATACCTCGTTCTTGTTGGGGCGGTCTATACCAATATCCTTAGCCGTTCTGTAATCCGTGATTTCAGAATAGAACTGCGCCAGTTCCGGCACTTTGATAAAGTAGCGGAAACGCTCTTTTGCTACAATACTGTTAGCTACCGAAAATTCATAATCGGTCGTTTTCCTTGCATAAATAGCTGCCCACGCATCAAAAGAATGAATACCCTGTTTTTCCAATGCGCGGGGGCGCAGGTATTTGAACAGCAGGTACAGCTCCGTTAATGAATTACTGATAGTTGTACCCGAAAGAAAAGTTGCACCCATATCCGCATTGGTACGCTCTTGAATGGTACGGATGGCAAAAAGCAGGTTCAGTGCCTTTTGGCTGCCGTCCACGTTACCCAGTCCGGCAACCCGTGTATGACGGGTGTTGAACATCAGGTTTTTGAACTGGTGGCTTTCGTCGATAAATAAATGGTCGATGCCCATCATCTTAAAGTCCACAATATCATCTTTGCGGTTTTCAATATCGTGTTGCAGGGTTTTCAGCTTTACTTCGAGATTTTCTTTTTGCTTTATCGCTCCGGCAAGCATCCCTCTGGTAACTTCATTTCCTTGCGATTGCAGCACATCGAGGTTACGCTCCACACTGTCCAGTTCTATTTCGAGAATTTCCTTTTGCATTTCGGGCGATTGCGGTATCATAGAAAATTGGTCGTGTGTGAGTATCACGCAATCCCAATCGTTGTTTTTAATATCACCAAAAATCCGCAAGCGTTTTTTAGGCGTAAAATCGTCAATGCCCGGATAGAGTATTTTAGCGTGCGGATAGGCGGTTCTATATGCTTCGGCAATTTCGGGTACGTTCGCTTTCAGCCCGATAATCATTGGTTTGTGAGCCAGCCCCAACCGCTTCATTTCCTGTGCTGCCGTACACATTACCAGCGTTTTTCCTGCACCTACTTCGTGGTCGCAGATAGCACCGTTGTTGAGCTTAATCATCCAAACGGTGTCCTTTTGGCTATCATACAGGTCTTGGATTTTTAACCCCTTGCGGTCTAATCCCGGAAACTCCTGATGTGTTCCGTTATAATTCGGTCGGACGAAACAGTTAAAGGTATCATTGTATTGGTCGGTCAGCCTGTTTTTAAACTCATTGTTTTGGGCGTGGAGCCACTCTGTAAAGGCAGTTCGGATTTCGTCAATCTTGGTGTTTGCCATTTGAATGGCTTCCATATCCCTAACCTTTACTTCCTTATCATCTATTGTGATTTTCTTGGTAATATCAGGCGTAGTATTGACAAGGGCGTGCCTCAGCAGGTTAATCCCGTCAAACGTTCTGCTCTCTGCCTTAACAGCATATTTGTCCCATATATGCACATTCTTCTGTCCACAGGTTACAGAAAAGTCATCGGAGCTTTCGGAATAATGTACACGCACATCCGTATCGAAAAGATGCGAAGCAAAACGGGCATAAACGCCAGTCGGTATCCAGCGTTCGCCGAGGTTAAAGTCCAGCTCTTCAAATTCAATTCGTCTTGGGCGGGCTTCTTCCAAAGCAGTAAGGCTTTCTTTGGCTTGGGCATCATCGGGATTGTTTTCGAGGTAGTTTCTTACATCCGCCGCTTTTTCTACCACGTTACCTGCAATCCAGCGTTCGGCGATTTCATATTCCTGTTGCAAAGGGTTATAGAAAATCCTGCCGTGTAAGGCTTCTTTCAGCACATCGGCAGTCATATTGCTCACTTCGGACATATAGTCCAAATCCACACTTCCGTATTTGTTCAAAGAGAATGTAATTGGCTATTTCGTTGCACTGCTCAATAGCGTTTCCCGAACTGAAAGCACCCTCGTAAGCATTGGCAGCCCACGAAGAACGCTGGTCGATAAATTTGTGGTCGCTGGCTTTTTCAGGAAAGCCTGAATTAAGATGTTCTTGTAGTCGTAATCTGTAATACGACAAGTCTTTTTGCTGTGTACTCATACTATAATTTTGTTTAGAATTTTGCTTGAAGCCTAAAATTATAGCGGTAGATAAGTGCCTTTGAAGAAGTGGCAGGGTTTGGCTTTGTGTGGCAGGATTTGTCGCAATGAGCAATAAAAAACCTCTGAAAATTCAGAGGTTCATTTTATGGATTGTTTAGAATTTGGAGCATCCTGCCGACCTCAATATCCATTCTCGAAAAGGCAAACCATTTTTTGCCCAGGTCTTTGAGAGATGCCCCGATGTGGTATAGTTCTGCATTATCAATAATCAAAAAGCGGTCGTGAGCATCGGAGAAAACCTCAATTTCAATCGGAGCATACTGGCTGTTGTACCGTTGTACATCCAGCCGTAGCTGATTGCTGATAGTTTTGGTATAGATTGTAGCGGTTACATTTTCCTTGCGCTTGCCCAGCAAAGTCAGCACTGTATCGTCCACGTAGTTATCCAGCAGGATAATGGAGCTTTTGGCACTTCGTACAATATCCGACACAAAGGCGTAAGCATCGAAAACCTGACCGTTGTAGAAGATGCCATTTTCGCTGTGGAGCTTGTCGCTTTCCAATGCCTTAAAGATTTCCTCAAATTTTTGGTCGGCTTGTAGTTGTTTCAGTTCTATATTATTCAAACGATGAAACAGCGAAGCATTGCTGATAAGCATTTTCCGCATTTCTACAAAGGCATTCATAATCTCAATGCTGACCTTTACCGCTATATCACTTCGCAACAATGCGGACATCATTGCCACTCCTTGCTCACAAAATGCAAAGGGTAGCGTACGCCTCCCGCCCCGTCCAACGTTTGAAGTGCCAAATTGGTACTTCAAAGATTTTACTTCCTGTTCGCTAAGCTGAAAGCAAAAAGTTTCGGGAAAGCGGTTTTGGTTTCTCTTTACAACCCTGTTTAGGGCTTTTGTTTCTACCTGATAGAGCATTGCTAAATCAGCATCAAGAATAACTTGCTTATCCCTAATGGTATGGATAAGCGGTGCTATTTCCTTTTGGGATATGGTAATATCGGTCATTATCTTTTTGGCTTTTTATTATCAAACTCAAAAGAGGTTTTGCAATCGGCATCCAATACGATATAAGCATCGAATTTCTTTCCTGCCTTGCTTTTCATTCCTTTGATAAGATTGGTTTTCCCTTTATTCACAAGGTTTTCAATATCGGAAATACTGATTTGCACTTCGCACACATTGCGAAACTGTATCCAGCCGCAAACTTCATCGGAGCATTTAACAATCTTATCACGGATAATAAGCTGTTGGCTTTTACATTTCGGACAAACCAATTTAGGGAGGCTGTTTTGAGCAATGGAGGTTTGCAGCAATTCATCGGTAATGGACTTTGCAAAGGTTTCCGTTTCCTTTTGAAAACTTCCGGCATTCGCTTCGTTGTTCTCAATTTTCTGCAAAGCGAGTTCCCATTCTGCGGTCATAGCCACGTCCGCAATTTTTCGGTCTTTAACCAATTCGTAAACCTGCAATCCTTTTTCGGTTGGTATTAAAGATTTTTTTTCTCGTTGGATATAGTTACGGGTAAACAGTGTTTCGATAATGGCGGCTCTTGTAGCCGGAGTACCGATACCGATGTTTTGCAGGGCTTTCCGTTCTTCTTCGTTTTCGATTTCCTTACCTGCGGTTTCCATAGCCGACAAAAGCCCAGCTTCGGTATAAAGCACAGGAGGTTTGGTTTTCTTTTCGAGAATGGCAGCTTCTTTTATTTTAAGTTCATCGCCTTTTTTCAATTCGGGCAAATCCTGTATAGGTTCTGCATCATCTTCCGAAAAATTACCCTTAATCATACGCCAGCCTGCTTCCAAAATTTTACAGCCTTTTACGGTGAAATCATAGTGCATTGCCTGTAAGGAAACATCGGTTATTTCTTTGATGCAGGCTTGCGAAATGGCTTCGAGCAGGCGAAAGGCAATCATATCATACACCGCATTTTCGTCTGCACTCAAAACGGACGGGACTTTATCTGTAATCAACAATCCGTGGTGGTCGGTAACACGCAAATCATTTACAATACGCTTATTGAAACGCCCCCATTTAATTTTGGATAAAGCAGCTTTGCAGGTTTCCCTGTTCTGCAATGCCCTCACGAGGTTGGGAATTTCAGCCCACATATCTTCGGGGATGTATTTGCTCCCGGTACGTGGATAGGTAATGAATTTCTTTTCGTACAGGCTTTGAGCAATATTCAAAGTTTTTTCAGCAGAGAGGTTCAGCTTTTTGTTGGCTTCCTTTTGCAAGCCTGTGAGGTCAAAAAGCAAAGGCGGCTGCTCCGTTATATTCTTATTTTCTACGGAAGTAACTGTTACAGTATTACCATTCCTTTCAATAGATTTTAATGTATCATCTGCCAGCTTTTTATCCTGCCATTTGGTAGCAGAAATACTTTTAAAATCAATTTGCTCTTTGGAGTGGGATAATTGTATCTGCCAATATTTCTGTACGGCGAAATTCTTGTTATCTATATACCGTTTGCAAATCAAAGCCAGTGTAGGCGTTTGCACTCTTCCGAGCGAATAAATACCGTTGCCTGCGGCAATGCTCAATGCCTGTGTAGCATTGATGCCTACGAGCCAATCGGCACGGCTTCTGCCTTGTGCCGCCTGATATAATCCGTCAAATTCCTTTCCGTCTTTTAGGTTGTCAAAGCCCTGTTTAATGGCTTTTTCGGTCAGCGAGCTTATCCAAAGCCGTTTAAAGGGCTTACAGCATTTCAGATACTCATAAATGTACCGAAAGATGAGTTCGCCCTCACGACCTGCATCGGTTGCCACGATGAGGCTTTCACTTTGGTTAAACAGTTTTTCAATCACTTTTAGCTGTTTCAATGCACCAGCATCGGCTTGATAGCCTTTGTCTTTTTTGACTTTGCGAACGGTCAGCATAAAAGGGTTTGGAAGTATCGGCAAGGATGCTTTGTCAAACCCCGAAATGCCGTAATCTTCGGGCATTCCCAATCCTATCAGATGTCCGAATGCCCACGTAACAAAATAGCCGTTACCCGTAAGGTAGCCGTCCTTTTTATCGGATGCTCCCACAAGTCCGGCTATTTCCCTTGCTACGCTTGGTTTTTCTGCAATAATTGTTTTCATTATTCACTATCTTTTTACGCCTTTGGATTTTGCAGGTGCTTTGGGTTTGTTCTGTTGTTCCTGCTGTTTTTCATTTTTGGGTGTTTGCTGCCCCGATTTCAAAGGCTCTTTGATATTCTTGGTTGCTTCGTTGGTTTTTCCCTCGGAATTAACCGCAGTCTGCGTTTTGTGGGCTTCGGTTGGTTTCGCTTGGGCTTTGAGCTTGTCGGGATTTTGGAACGAGAAATCTGTTTTGCCAGTTTCTTTGTTGAGCGTGATGTAGCCCTGATATTTTTGTCCTTTTTTATCTATCAGACCATCTATATAAACAGTTTGTCCAGCTTTGAACTTATTGTATTGTTCATCATCAAGTTCCTTACCTCTAAAAGTTCTCGGAGCTTCCTGCGGTTGGCTTTGCTGATTGTTCTGCCGGTTTTCTTGTGTTTGCTGATTATTGTTACTTCTATCAAACAGAAACTCAACATATCTTTTATCCGCATTAAACTGTACATTGGCACTAAACTCATCGCCCTTTTTAGAAATCATTCCTTCCAAATAAAGCGATTTGCCTTCCATCAAGGTTTGTTTTTGCTCATCGTTCAATTTTACACCCTTAATCTCATCGGGAATTTTGACAAATTCGGTCTTCAGGGCAATCAGCTCATTGGTTAGCCTGTCCACGCTGATAATTGACGGCATCAATTCGCCTGTCTTGGAATTGGTCAAGTCAACCACACGACCCATATTCCCCGTTTCGAGCAGGTTTTTCTTATCCTCATCGGTAAACTTGTGTCCGAAAAACTCAAAGTTCAGGTTAGGCTCTTTCCTGATACCGTGTATCGCTGCCACTACGGTTCCGTCCGGTGCAGTCTGTAAAGACAAACGGGCATCTGTGCGAACAATAGCCCCGCCGAGGTTTACGCTTACAGGTACAAGGTCATTGGTCTTGTAACCTCTTAGCAACGGGTCTAAAAGGTTCATTTTTTCAAGGCGTTCTTTGCCTATTCCGAGATTGTTCATTGTTTCCCAATCAATCTGTTCCGGCTTGTAGCGGTATTCGCTGGTATCCGGTGTTGTCTGTGTTGTTGCCATATCATTTTTATTTTCTTGTTTTTGTTCATTTTCGGGTTCGGCTTTTACCTCGTTCTTTTTCATTTCCTTTTCGCCTTCGGGTGTAGGATTATCTACCTGCTTTTGCATTTCCTTAGCCTTATCTACGGCTTCATCAGCCGATACTTTGAAGAATGAAAAATTGGTCGGATTTTTTAACTGCCTCCAAAAGTTAGAGAAGAAGTTGGAGAACAAATCGCCGTGCTTATCCACACGCATAAACTGGCTTTGGTTTTCCTTTGTGGGGTCAGTAGTCTTCAATTTGCCGTTTTCGTCTATGCCGGTAACCGCCTGTATTTTATTCTTTTGCTTATCCAATACCAGTAATATATCCGATAACTGTTCGGGAGTTTGCTGTTTGTTTTCTGTTTCTTCGCTCATAATCTGAATATTTTAAAGTTCAAATGCCGAATGTATATGAAGCGTTTGCTCACTTGCCTGATATGGCAGTCAAAGGCAGTGTTTGTCATCCATTGGCGTTCAGTTTGGGTAAAGGCGGATTAAAACTTTCCCTGATGAACTGATGCACGTCAGACAGTTTGTAATACAGTTTGCCACTTATGGTGTAATAGGGCAACTTGCCGATGGAGCGATACCGTTGCAGGGAACGGTTGCTGATTTTCAGCATTTGCAGTAAATCCTGATTGTCGAGCAATTCCTCTCCGTCAATGCTGTTGCGTTTCTTTTGTAAGCTGTCTATATTGTCGCCCAGCATATCGAGGCGTTCCATTAGGCGTTCCATCCACGCCAAAAATTCCATTCTGTCAATGTTCATAACCGCACGTTTTAAGATTTACCTGATTTCAGCTTTCTACCTTTCTTGATATAGCTTTTGCCTTTTGCCATAAGCTCCTGTACAAATTCATCATTGCTTTGTATAGCATTGGCATTGAGCATATCCTTGATTGCTCCAATCGTATAGAAGTATTGCCCGTAAAGTTTTGAATAAGCTATTTCGCCTTTGGTACGCATACGCCACAAAGTCTTTTCGCTGATGTGCAGGTATTGGCATACCTCGTGGTTGTTCAGCCACAAGTCATCGTAGCTTGTATCATTTAACCTTTTGAGATAATCGGCAATCGCATTGATACGGCTGTTGAGCTGTTGCCACGCTTCTTCTTCGATAGTGATTATTTTCATTGCATTGCTATTAATGTTCACAATGCAAAATTGCTAAGGGTGGCAAAGTTTGTCTGCCAATGTCTGCCAATTGGTTTGACGGTTTTTTGAAAATTTTTGCAATCGGGAAAAACCCTTGTTTAATAAGGGTTTCGAGGGCTTTTGAATTATTAACTACGTTATTTTGCCTTCATTTGCCAATTGGCAGATATGGGTAAAAAAAAGCAGTACACATAAATGTACTGCTTTGAACCAATGCCTTTTAATAGTCAAAGGTCTTTATCCATATATTCTTCCAATGAAACTTTAAGCTGGTCTAAAAATGCCGTTCGGGAACCTGCACGGGTTTTCATTCTGTGGAAAGCGTGATGTATATCATTTACAGGAGTTCGGAACAGGATTTGAAAAATCAAAGCCAGTTTTCTGATACCGATACTTCCGTGTGAGATAGAACTGGAAGCATACAGGGCATATATCAGTTCGATAAGTGCGTTTTGCGAATTAGTCCACGAAATATCCTTATTCACATCGTCATTTAGTAAAACGAAGTCAGGATTTTCTTCGGGATTGATTTTGTTTAGCAAATAAGTATAGAGTAGTTCATTGGCAATAATATGGGCTATTTTGTTATCGTAATAAGTGGAAAAGCTAAGGTCTATTTCAAAAACTCCGCTATTTAAACCATCGTGGTAATTAATTTTTCCGAGCATAAAATAGCTGTGGTCACGGTCTGTTCTTCCTGCACGGTAGTACCTGTAAAAATAGGTATTGCAAATACTCTCCTTATATTCTGATTTGAGAGATTTTAATTCATTCTCGTAATAACTCTGATGTATTTTCCCTGTGCTGACCGGACAGGTCGTTTCAAATCGAAATACTTTATTGTAGTAGATGAGCTTTCCTAAGATTTGGGGTTTGATGTTCTTAAAAAAGTTAATTTCCTGCTGTTCGTTCTTAAACCCACTTTGCACAATCTTGGCTTTTACTTTAAGAAGCATTTCATTCAGGAATAAGGTCATTTGATACGCCTTTTCCGCCGTTGGCATCAAATCGGAAGCGAGTTTATCTTCTTGATACCTTATTTGCGATAATATTTTACTCAACAGGATTTCCATAGCTTAGTCTTTTAAAAGTTATCACTATCTGTTTCGGAATTACATCTATTGATGATGAACCAAAATTTGGAAAATATACTGGAATAAATATCACAGGTTCCCCACAGTGGGGGAATTTTTTTTCATAATTTTTGTATGAGAGGAAAGAAAAAAAGGGTAAAGCACCTATGTACTTTACCCTTTATTTTTTTATATTTGCAGTATTGATTTACAAGGTAATCAGATGAAAGCGAGTGCAGTAAGCACCATTACTAAATCGTTACCGATTGGATTTCCCACTCTTGTAAACTACTCTTTATTAGCCACTTTGGGCTATATTAATCTTTTTCAGTAAAAATGATAAATTCGGCCTGATGGACAAATATGGTAAAGTTATAATTAATGCCAAATATGACATGCTTTCCTTCTTTGAACATGGTACTGCAATCTTTCAGATCGATGGCAAAAGTGGCCTTATTGACGAGCAGGATAAACAAATCATTCCTGCAAATTATGGCTATATAGCTGACCGGAATGCAACGCATTTCATTGCCATAGAAGGTGAACTATATAATCTTTACACTATAAAAGATCAGAAAAGACTGGGTGGAAACATTCAATTCATTGCTACTACGGAAGATCCGAATATATTTTTAGCACAAAAAGGTGATAAATATGGTTTTCTGGATCAGAACGGTAAAGTGATGATACCTTTCAAATATGCTTATGCAACAGGTTTTTCTAATGGCGTGGCCTATGTGGCGATGGATGCTGATATGGAAGATCTGTTCCTTATCAACACCAAAGATGAGCGTGTAGAGGAAGGAAGCGAAGTTTTAATAAAAAATTAAAAATCTAAAAATCAGACACTTACATTCATTTTAAAAAATTCATAAAACAAATTGCCTTACAAAACGTTATATATTTATTAAAATAAGATTATTGGTTAGTTTTAGACTAAAGGTATTAAGACATAACGAATAATTTTAAAATAGAAAGCCCGGGACATAAAAACCCCGGGCTTTTGCTATTTAGTCTATTATCCCCGATCAATCTGAATAATTATACAGCTGGCAAGGACGCCAACTGACGCATTTTCCTTTGAAAGAGAGATCCAAATCTATCTGAATGATGATACTCAGCTCGCTAGGAGGCAAAATGACATATCTTTCTGTGAAAGGGAGATATTGATTCATCTGAATAATGGTATACAGCTGGCGAGGACACTAACTGATGCAACTTAATGTGAAAGAGAGAATCCGATTTATCTGAAAAAAACCTCAGTCCTGTTACTGAGGTTCATAAATCTTCCCTTCCAGATCCATATAACAGGACTTATCGTCCAGACTGACTACGACAAATACTTTTGTTGTCTGACGCGTAATATCCGGACTTTCCTTACTATATGCCTTAGTATTCATGTAGTCCAGATATTCCAACTTATATCCCTGCGGAAGTGTATTAATGCATTTCAATTCATACGTATCTATAATACGCTGTTCTGTCAGCACATATCCTACAGTTGTCTTGACAGGCATGTAATAGGGATAATGTTCCTGACTACTTTGATAAACCCAGTTATACATTCGGGAAGAAAGGCTGTCTTTAAGTTTGTACTCTCCTTTATGATTCATGTAGCTGTATTTGGTATCCCTGCCCCCTATTGGCTGTGTAAGAAACCAACTTGATGTCGTATCCTTTAATCCTCCGATAGGAATAACTTTTTGATGCTCAAAATTAAAACCTGGTAAAGGCTTGCCGTCACTGGTAATAATGCCAAAATACGTTACATGCGGATCGGATGTGGTTTTACCTGCTATAGCGTATACCTTTCCATCAATCCACAACGGTATCAGCTTAGGTTCCTTTACATTGTACGATGCATACAGATCTGAATACGCTGTAATTTCTATAATGTCGCCGGCTATTATTTTATATTCAAATCCGGTATATCCATTTTCAGAAGGTATTGGCTTAATATTCGGATTTGGAGATCGTCCGTATTGCTGAGGTGGCATGACCAGTTCAGCCACCTGTTCAGAATGTGTTCGCAACTTTCCTTCCTCATCTAAAGTCAGGGTATAAAATATATCATTCTTGTAGTCATTGAATGTACCTATATATCCCTCCGGTTTAAACAGATATAAGGTATTTGCCAAAGCCGGAACAGTTATTTTCATTGTTCTCTGATCCAGATATCCCCATTTTTTATCCTGTTGAAATGGGATCATATAAGGCCATTCCTTAAGTGTGATTTTTGCTAAATATGATTTCATACTCTTAAGTTCTGTAGCTTCAGAAATAAGTTCAGAGGAGTTCTGGGCACTCAGCGGGTAATATAAACTAATAAAAAAAAGTAAAAGCAGATGTTTCATAGATATTCAATTTTTGGATTCACTGAAATAATGAATACTTTCAAAATTACCTAATTAAAAATAGTATGGATATAGCTGATATCAGGGATTATTAAGTCTTCCGTTTGCATTCTTTGTTAATTGTTGTTAATTGTTAACTAATCAGACTACTACAAGAAAAATAAAACATACTTTTATGAAAACAATAAAAACCTTGGACTATGAGAAATATAATCTTAACCTGTTTTCTTCTTTTTACAGCGACACTAAGTTTCGCACAGAAACAAAAAGAGCAGCATCTTAAAGTAAGCAACAAATACAGCATTGGTCAGCAGGTAAGTGATGAGGAGTACACTGTTACATTAAAACAAATCCGAAAAATATCAGATTCTACTTTCCTGATGCAAATGCAGGTCAATGATATCTACGCTTCGACAGCAGACAATAGATTCAACATGACATTATCGACTGCTCATTCCCTCAAAAACAGGAACATTCAGAGTACTACAGCTACGATTCCTTATGTACTCTTATATGGAAGACCCGTCCAGTTTGAGGTGACAAACGGAAAAGTAAAAATTGACTCTCTAAAACTTCGTTCAGAATTACTCCGGCAATTAACTGACTGGCAGATTACGCCAGAATATCAGAGCAATATTTTAGCCAATACGATAAGTAAGACTCAGACGATGGCTCAATATTTATTTTTTTCAAAAGAGAAGAGTAAACTAAGCGGTCAGATACAGAAAAAAGATAGAAACCAGGCTTTCTTTATCCGGGACGAAAATAATACCGAGGAAAAAACTCAGGAGAAAACAATATTTGACATCCGTACATTCCAGATAACTGAGGCCAGCCTTACTACAAAAGTAGATCAGGATGTAAACAATAAGGGTGTAAAAAGTGAATTTTACTTTGCCGTCCAACAGTCTTCATTACCTCAGGTAAAATCTGAAGCTGAAAAAAACTATCTGGTCATGATTATTGAGGGAAGTGGATGGAGTCAGGCAGTAATGACTAACAACGAAATTGACAGTATAAAACTAAAGAATTACATCAGCAAATACGATCCGCTCTATGGTGAACGCCCGGATTTCAATAGTATTAAACTTGGTCTGATACAACGTCAGGGTAATTATGAAACCTATAAACAGGAACTCAGGAAAATAAGACCACTTCTCTTAAAAAGCACCTATCACCTTTCTAATAAAATTGTATCTGAAGATTTAAATGATGCCGATTTTATCGAGATTATACCTCTACTGGATGATGAACAGCTTTATTCATGGGCTCAGAATGATTTGTATCAACATGTGGCCGCCGGAGAAAGTGAAGCTATTAATAAGCTATCCAAACTCTTGGTTTCTTTCAGTGAAAGGGAGAAAACAGCAGCCACTCCTATGATACTATGGCATAAAGCATATTTAAATAAAAATAATGCAGACAGTCTGCTTTACTATGGAAAAGCACTTTTAGCACTTGACCCCTCCTATTGGAATGATGGAAATGCGAGCAGATATGCTTTATTTATCTGCAAGCTATTGGGTGAAAAAGATAAAAGTACTGCAACAGCATTTCTGGATCAGATTATAAATAAACTGACTCCTTTGGCTGAGGATGAGCAAAATGGCTATCGAATTGTTAAAAAGGCACACCTCGCCTACTGCTACTATCTGCATGCATCGGAAGCAGATCCGGCTCAGGCTCTTGCCTATACGGAAAAAGCCGTATTTTATTCCCACGAGAATAAAAATGAGGATCGACGTGTCAATAGTTATGAAAGATCATTTGGTGTAGCCAAAGAAAATTACAATGAAAAATACCTCGACATGCTGGCTCAGAACGGGCAAAAAGATCTGGCTTTACAAAACTATGTAAAGGAATTTCTGATAAATCATTCCGGTAATTTTAGTGGATTAAAGAATTTTTATGAAAAGCAATTTGATTCCGTTTCCTTTGGTCAGTATTTTAAAGATAAGATTATTCCCCAGCTCGCAGATGCACCTGCATTTGAGTTAACGAATCTGGAAGAAAAGAATGTAAATATTGCTCAGTTTAAGGGTAAATGGACGGTAATAGATTTCTGGGGAACCTGGTGTGGTCCCTGTGTGGCTGAAATGCCAAGACTCAATACCTATCATGAGAAGCTAAAGGAAGATGATAAAAGCAAAATAGATTTTATCACCATAGCCTGTAATGATACGAAGGAAAAGGTAGAGGCCTTTTTAGCTAAAAACAAGTTTACAATTCCGGTATTGATGTCTGATGACAAAGTGCAATATAGTTACAAAGTACCGGGTTATCCCAGCAAGTTTATTGTTACGCCTGAAGGAAAACTAATATCGACTATGTTTGGCTCTGATTGGCAGGGTTTTGTTAAGCAGTTGGCGACATTGTATTAGTATAAAATTACTTGAATTAAAAGGATTGATAATTATTTTCTTAAATCTTATATTTGCGGCAAACCGATCAATAGTTATTAACCAGACCAACAGGTAGAGATGCGAGGTGTCAACAAGAAGATTTTAGAACAGAAATCAAACGCTGAACTTGAAGAATATATCCGTCCGGGTAGCCGTTATGTGGCTCAGGCAATAAAATATGCTTTTGAAATATTGCAAAGCAGAGGAAGAGAATTTTCGGAAGAGGAAAAGCAGGGAATTACAAAACAGCTACAAGAAAGAGAACAATCAGAACAGAAGGAATTATATTGGGATAAAAGCGTACTCGGAGATCCGAATGTACCTGTCTTATATTCTCAATCTGCGCTTTGGGCATTCAGTATATGTTTTGGGGTATTACCGGGCGCAATCTTATTGGCCATAAATTTCAATGAATTAAAAAACAGAAAGATGACGATTCTTACTGTTTTATTTGGCTTATTTTTTTCCGGTATACATTTGGTTTTAAGGCAATATCTGATGTTGCTAACTTCGACTCATATCGTTTCTATGCTTGGCTGGAATTTTCTCTTTACAGGAATCGGAGCAGCAATTTTACATCTGTTTTGGAATACATCTATTATCAAGGAACTTGTCTTTCGTAAGAGATCTGTTCTTATACCCGGAGTGATTTGTGTTATATACGCGTTATGGGGGTCGCTACTCTATTTCGGAAATTTTGTATAATTTTTCAATGTAAAAACCCCGTACCGGCTTTAGTCGGTACGGGGTTACAAGCTCTTAATAAAATGGTTTGAAAACCGGCTATTTATTAAGTTTTTTGATATTCTCTATACGATTTAACAGGTCTTTGTAATGAACCGCTTCAAAATCTTTTGATCTTTTGGCAGATTTAGCAATCTTTTGCTCCACCTGCAGCAACGCTTCGTACATAATGATACGCATATCCGACAGATTAGGATTGTAGGGTGTCAGACCTGCTGCTGCGTAGGCTGTCTCCTGTACAGGTTTATCAAGTTTCAGCAATACCCCCAACCGGTCTACATACGCACGTTGTAATCCTCTGCTGAATACATCATTGGCATTAGATTCAAAGATCTGTTTCTCCAGATCATTCAACAGATTTTTTACGGTATAAGCCTGATTCCCATTTTTAAATTCATCGTCCAGCATACGTGCAAATCCGTATGTTTCCATCAACGAAGTCAGTACCTGATTTTGCATTTCGACTATCCGGTTGACCATAGTTCCGTAATCTACACGCGAAAGTAATGTGGAATCCAATAACCATGTCGGCGTCTGGAAAACCTGTCTTCCAACAAAATCAACAGCTCTCTGCTGCTTATCCTTACTCACATACGTGAATACAGCTCCCGGCTCGCCCATTGTCTTCACGTCTTCTGTCATTGCTGCCACATTTGCAAGCACATGATTGACATAGCGGCGATACTGGCGCATAATTTCCAGATACAATTCTTTAGTACCGCTTAAATCATCCGCATTATCATACGTCCATTTTTCCAGATTCGGCAAGATGTAACGCAGATTGGCAATTCCGTAATCACTTGCTTTCACGGCATCGTTCCCCAGATCTTCACTTTGTGCACGCGGATCCATAGATCCCTGTCTGCCATAGAAGTATACAGGATTCTTTACTTTCTCACGAATCTGCAGCTCTAATGCGCGTTCTTCCTGTTCGGGAGTCTGTCCTGCAAAATAACGGTAACCAAAGTCAATCGCAAAACGGTCATACTCCCCTATTTTAGGATAGATTTGTTTCACTCCGTCACCCGGCTGTGCTACATAATTGAAACGTGCATAATCCATTACTGAAGGTGCTGTACCATATTTTTCGGTAAATGCCGGAGAACGAAGAGAGTCTACATCATATGCCGCACTGGATCCGAAGTTGTGGAGCAATCCTAAAGTATGTCCTACTTCATGTGAAGATACAAACCGAACCAGTTGTCCCATCTGCTCATCACTAAGTTTGGCACCACGTGCTCCCTCATGTATAGCAGCAGTCTGTACAAAAAACCAATTGCGAAGCAATGACATTACATTGTGATACCAGCCGATATGGCTTTCGATGATCTCTCCTGATCTCGGATCAGATATACGCGGGCCATACGCATTTTCAGTTTCGGAAGCGAAATAACGGATGACAGAATAGCGTGCATCTTCAGTACTGAATTCCGGATCTTCCTGTGGAGTCGGAGCCTCTCTGGCTACAATAGCTTCTTTAAATCCAGCGGCTTCAAAGGCCTCATTCCAATCGTTGACACCTGCGATCAGGTAAGGCACCCATTTCTTAGGTGTAGCCGGATCGATATAGTACACGATCTGCTTCTTAGGCTTGACCAGTTCGCCTCTGTTGTATGCTTCCAAATCACTGGGTTCCAGTCGCCAGCGTTGAATAAATGCTTTTTTGGTTACTTTTTGATCATTCGCGCCAAAATCAATCTTGCGGTTAGAAAAATAACCTACTCTCTGGTTATCATAACGTGGCTGCATAGGGACTTTTGGCAGTAATACCATAGAAGTATTGAGTCCGAAAGTCATCGCTCCCACCGTCTTATCTGCCGGCAGGTCCGGTGTCTTAAATGTCTTGATCGTTCTGACCTCTACATTCTCCGGAAAAGCTTTGACTGTATCAATATAAGAACGGGAAGCATCGATACCTGCGATTTTATACGTTTTCTTCAGATTCTCGGGTAATTGCATCCCCGGAATATCTCCGTTATAGAAATCCGTCACATCAATAACTGCATTTCTGCCCCCTTCATTAAACGCTTTGATATCAAAAGCAGCCAGAATAGGCATAGCATTGGAATTGGCTAATGCCTGATGGATATCTGTAGTGCCTGTAGCCATGTAGGCATAGCTCGGTACACGGATATAGATTGTATTTTCTCTGCGGTGCCATTGCCAAAGCTGATCATTGATCATCTCTCCGCCGTACTGTGACCGGAACTCTTTAAGTCCGACAGGTGTCTGCGTAAAGCGTGTGACTACCAACATATCCCTGTTCAACAGACTATCCGGAATCTCCATATAATACTTATCTCCAACACGGTAACTATTAAAGAGACCTTTACTTTTAACGGCATCTTTACTGATCAGTTCATCAAATTTTTTGATCTTATCCTTTTTAGGTTTATCTTCTTCCTTCTTTGAAGTATCTGATTTATCTGTCAGTTTGACCAGACCGGACCATTTGCCTGACTGGGCATAAAGAGATCCTGTCCCAATAGTCATCATCGCCAATGCGATGGTTATCTTACTTATATATCTCATTTCTGTCTTTATGTATATGGATTACCAACCCGGATTCTGTGGTTGAAGATTTGTATTGACACCCAGCTCTGTAAGCGGTATAGGCATCCAGTAATTCTTTTCTGTAAATACCCGTGTTCCGGCAGATTTTGCAGCATATTTAAAGGTGCCATCTGTATTTTTGGTGATCGTCACACCATTTACAGATTTATTCAGTACTACGTCAGCTATTTTCCAGCGTCTCAGATCCTGATAACGGATATTATCTTCAAAAGCAAGTTCTATCCTTCTCTCTTTCTGTATACGCTGACGCATTTTGTCTTTATCCAGACCTTTAGGCAATTCAGGCATGCCTACTCTTTTGCGTATAGCATTTACCGCATCATATACACTCTGTACAGGTCCTTCTGCTTCATTTTTTGCTTCTGCAAAATTCAACAAGACTTCAGCGTAACGCATGATTACCCAGTTGGTGCTGCTCCCGATACTTGCATCTTTATTGTAATCGAATTTCTCATCAATAAATTTCTTCATATAGTATCCGGTAGGGCTTGGATTGGTTCTTGGCATATCTTTTCCACCCGTAAAAGCTTCTACTGCCCGATCCTTAAACATACTG
This sequence comes from Sphingobacterium spiritivorum ATCC 33861, assembly GCF_000143765.1. Taxonomy (GTDB): domain Bacteria; phylum Bacteroidota; class Bacteroidia; order Sphingobacteriales; family Sphingobacteriaceae; genus Sphingobacterium; species Sphingobacterium spiritivorum. The sequence continues at coordinate 2,161,857 of NZ_GL379770.1, forward strand.
CCGTTGTACAGAATAGATTTTTCAAATCTCGGATCTCTTCCTTTATAAGGATTTGATTTATCGTAACCTGATCCGGTTTCATCTATAGCCTTTCCGTTGGCCATCTCATACATATCAATCAGATCCTGTGTAGGACAATTGATACCCTTGCCTCCGTACCCGGCAGGACTATTATTTTTATCAAATGCATGTTGTTTTTCACCCTTCAAACCATTGTATCTGAATTCGAGAATAACTTCAGGGCGTGTCATTACATTTTTAACCAGAAATACATCGTTATATTCTTTCTGCAACTGAAATGCGTTGCTGCTGATAACCGCCTCAGCAGCATCCGCAGCTACTTTCCAGCGGTTTATGTTTTGATCCGTGTTACTCAGCGGACTGGCTGCCCAAAGCAGTACTCTTGTCCGGAATGCCAAAGCTGCATCTTTGGTAATTCGTCCCCATTCCTCTTTGGCATAAGTCGCTGGTAATTCAGACGCTGCCTTTTCAAGTTCTGAAGCGACAAATGCCATTCCTTCTTCATGCGACACTTTATGAGGTTTATCTTCTGCTTCTTCTATAGGCTGAGCCTTTAATAAAAGGGGAACATCTTTAAAAGAAGAAAACATTTGAAAATATAAATAGGCACGCATAAAACGGGCTTGCCCCAATAACAGGCGTCTGTCATCCTCATTCAACACTTTTGCCGTCTCCGCTCTGCCTATAAAATAATTGATCTTGCGGATCTGCACATAGGCGTCTTTCCACAGATTACGTTCCGGAAATGTGCTGTTGAAAAAGTCACCCGTCAGGTAAGCTGTTATCTTTTTTTCTTCTGTACCGATCAACTGCAAATCATCTGTTACTGCAGCAGGTACATACGTATTGGTAAATCCTGTATTTAAAAATGTATAGAATTCATTGACCGAAAGTTTGATCAGTGCCGGATCTGACCATACGGTCTCTTCGGACACCAGATTGAGCGGCTTGCGATCTAAAAAATCCTTTTGACAGGATGAAAATCCTATCAGTCCTGATAATAATAAAATACGAAGTATAGTGTTGTTATTTTTCATGGATCAAATGCATTAAATGTTAAAGACCTACGCGAACTCCCATAGAGAAAATGCGTTGAGGAGGATATAAATTGGCTGTTGCACCGGTAGATTCCGGATCATATCTTCTGTTTTTACTGATCGTAAACAGATTCTGCCCCTGTACAGTAATACTCATCGATCTCAGACCTGCTGCTTTGATCCAGTCTTTTGGAATATCATAGGCCAGCTGTGCTGTTCTCAATTTGATATAGTTTCCGTTTTTCACATAAAAAGTAGATGGAAGTCTGTTATTCTCATGATTAGACAATAATCTCGGATAACTGGCGTCGGGATTATCCGGAGTCCATCGGTCTAAATGAAGTTCATAGAAATTAGCAATATCATTGGCAGCTGTATAATTGATAAATACATCTGTCGATGCCTGGAAAAATGCATCTACAGATAAACCTTTCCATGCTGCGCCCAGATTGATACCGTATACGGTCGGCGGATTGATATAGCGTGCCTCGAATGCACGATCCGGACTGCCACTATACAATTCTACTACCCCATCCCCGTTCATATCTTCATATTTGATATCTCCAGGTTTGGGAGTGATCGGTGTACCATTAGGACTGCTCAGATATTTAGGCCAGTTAGCTACATCTGCCTCATCTCTGAAGATACCTTTTGCATTCAGAATACGAACCATTCCAATGGCAGATCCCTCCTGACGTAAACCTGGTAATACCGCATCGTTTTCTCCGTAATCTACTGCACGGCTTTTCGTATACGTCATGTTGATACGGGCATTGATCTGTACATCTTTGATACGGCTTCTATGCGACAATGCGGCTTCATAACCAAAGTATCTTTCTTTTGCAAAATTCTGCAAAGCAGGTGTCATACCAAATGACAAGGGTACATCATATGATCTGGAACGCAGAATATCAAACTTATTTTTATTGTAATAATCCAATTCGAATCCCAGCTTGCCTTTCCAGAGAATAGCGTCCAGTCCGATATCAAAAGCATCTACTTTTTCCCAGGTTATATTAGTATTCGGAACAGTAAGATTGGAGATTCTTGTCAACGGAGTAATGGCATTATTTGTCCCGAAGACATATCCGGCCGGCATAATGGCATAATTATAAAAATAGGTATACAAACTACCGCCATCATTTCCTAACCGTCCAAATGAAGATCTGATTTTCAGGTTGTCAACAAATGCAAAGCGTTCTTTGAAAAAATCTTCTTCAGATACAATCCATGCGGCTGATACTGCCGGGAAAAATGCATTTCGCTTTCCTTTCGGATAGTAAGGCGAACTGTCATATCTGAAACTTCCTTCTACCACATAACGCTGATCGTAGCTATATACCAAACGGCCAACGACGCTTTGTCTTGCATTTTCAGTAGAAGAACCTAAGTTTTTCTGCGTACTGGCATCTCCCAGGAAAAGCTGATCTAAACTCGCTACAGGAAAGTTACTTCTGTCGGCGGAGAACATTTCACTTTTAAATTCATTTTGCTCATAAAGTGCCATTGCATCTACATGGTGTTCTCCAAACTTTTGCTTGTAGTTTAATTTCACCTGTACATTGACATTGTTATTCTGGTTGTAAGACTGGCTCAGGTAAGGTTTTTCAGAACCATTCTGCAACGTATATTCTTCTCTGTCCTGTGCTAACGTATATTGGGGAACTGGTGTAGTAAATCCTTTCTGAAAAGCGTTGTTACGGTCTACAGTTACTGCAGCACTTGCGGATAATCCCTTGATAAAAGGAATCTGTTGTGTCAATCGGAATGAACCTGTAAATACGTTTCTCGTGGTCCGGTTATAACCACTTTCGGCTAATACATCTGAATAGGGATTACCTGAAAATCCGGAATAAGCGTAATATCCGTTAGAGAACTTAGCGGGAGCTACAGATCCCAATGAAGCCAGTCTGCTAAAGATCGTCTCTGCATATGCTGCCGGATTATTTGCGGTTTCACTGATGTAATTGATACCTACGGAAAGATTTGTATTTGGTGTGACATCATATTCCGTATTACTCACCAAACCATATCTTTTCAGTCCGGAGGTTTTCATCAGACCATCCTGATCGGTATAGGTTCCGCTCACAAAGTAGCGGGCATTTTTACTGCCTCCGTTTACATTTACATTGTGGCGTTGGAGCATTGCTGTATTATTAAGCACTTCTTTATACCAGTCTGTATTCGGATAACGATCCGGATCGGTGCCATCTCTGAATTTCTGCAACTCATCATTTGTATACTTACTCCGTGGTGAAGAACCTTTTTCAGCGACATCATTATCATACATTTCATTATTCAGCAATGCATACTGATAGGAATCCAGAAAACGGGGTAATCTGGTGCTCTGCTGAAAACCAAACTGTCCGCTGTACTGAATATCCAGGCGTTCTTTATTACCTTTTTTGGTGGTAATGAGGATTACACCATTTGCACCACGGGTACCGTATACTGCAGCAGCGGCATCCTTAAGTACAGTAACACTTTCAATAGAGTTGGGATCCAGTTTATCCATTTCCATACCAATGATTCCCTGCCCTTCTCTGGCCACTCCGTCAATAACGATCAGCGCCTCACCCATTCCACGTATTTTGATAGTCGCACGGTCACGGTCAGGTGCTCCCGAAGTCATCGTAGATGATATTCCGGGAGCCCTTCCCATTAAGGTGTTAGATAGATTGACTGCCGGAGATTTTGCAAGCTCATCTCCTTTGATCGTATTGATAGCTCCCGCTACCAATTTCTTTTGCTGGGCACCATAGCCCACTACAACAATATCGTTAAGTTCAGTTATTGCTTTAGAAAGCACGACTGCAGCATTTTCATTATTTTTAACTTTGTACTCTGCCCTTTGATATCCAAGAAAACTGCATTCAAGAACATCACCTGCCTGTGCACGGATGCTGAACTCTCCTTCATTATTGGTAGATACAATAAGCCCGCTTCGTTTATTACGGATAGTTGCACCAGGCAGTACAATACCCTGATCATTACGAATAATGCCTTTAATGACTTCTTCCTGCAACGTCAGGGTAGTGACCGCCACACCCAATTCTTTCTTTTTCTTGAGGACTATATTTTTATCAGTCACCACATATGCAATGTCTGTTTCATTGAAAATAGCATCCAAAGCCTGTTTGACGGATGCATTGACAATATGTACATTTTTGACATTTGTACGCTCGAGAAGCTGATCATCAAACAAAAAGTTATATCCTGATTGTTTTTGAATTTCTTTGATTAAATTCTCAATCCGCAGATGACTACCCCGGATATTAATGGTCTGTGCCTCACCCTTAAAGGATACCAGGACAAAAGCTACAGCCAGCATGAAGACAGTAATTTTCATTACCCATAATAATTTCAGGAGAACAGTACGCAGTCCTCCCAATCCCACATTATAATTCATATATTTGAAGAGTTTAGGTTTAAGCGAAGGGATAAGGTATTACTTTCGAAGGGTCTTACTTATTCACATCGCTTTTAATTTCATTAGCCTAGGTCAACCAGAAGTATTAATGCTTCTGGTTTTTTGATTAGTAGAGATTTATTTCATCAGGTAAACCCTCCTTTCTGTGATTTCAAACCTGATGGTTTCGGTGATTTTAAATAGATTTAATATTTCAGACAGCTTACCATTACGGGATAATGAGCCGCTAAATGTTTTTTTCTTTAATTCTTCGGATCCGGGCTGAATGACAAAGTCAACATTATACCATCTTTCGAGCTTACGTATTATATCTTCCAGAGGTTCTTTTACGAATACAAATTTGGCATCTTTCCATGCCACAGCCGGCTCTACTTCTACCTGCTTACTGTGAAGTTGCTGATCATCCGCAACACTCTGCATCCCCGGCGTCAATGCTACCTGTTTTCCAAATGCCGATACATTTACTTTGCCGGATACCAAAGTTGTAACAGCAGGTTCATCCGGATATGCGGATATATTAAACCAGGTTCCTAATACTTCGATCTGCTGTTGTGCACTCTTGACAATAAACGGCCTTGAGGGATCTTTTGTAACTTCAAAATAAGCTTCTCCCTGCAGCTGAACCTGACGTTGCTGAGCAACAAATTCGACCGGAAACCTCATTTTAGAGTCTGCATTCAGCCATACTTTTGTTCCGTCCGACAAGACGATAGTATACTGACCTCCTTTGGGTACCTCGATGCTCTGCCATGTTTCTTTAAGTTGTCCCTTTAACAGCATATTTCCTGCTCCATCTTCCAGCCTGTCTCCCTTTACGATGAGTTCACCCTGTGGTCCGAGTTTTATTTCACTGCCATCCTCCATTTTCAGAATAGCTTTATTACTGCCCGGAGAAACATCTGGTTTTGAAATATTTGCAATGCGACTTTGTGAAGTTGTCTGTAATGTATACTGATAGATTCCGTATGAGGCTATACTTAAAAGCAGAGCTGCCGCTACGTATTTCCATTGTCTGAAGATGCTGAATACACTTTTATTCAGGGGTAATGAAGGCGTATCAGAAGAGGTATCTTCTGTATCAATTAATCTTTCAAATCTATGAAAAGCCTGCTTCGCTGCCTCGGGATCTTCCGGGACTTTGTACGTATCAAAAGTACGTCCGATCAGTTCAGCCAGGTATTGCTCATTTTCCGGATACTGAAATACCTCTACCCATTCCAGCAGTTCTTCTGCGGAAAGAGATCCTTCTACATATTTCGTATACAGTATTTCGAACGCTTTTTTGTCCTTCATCAAAAGATTAATAAATGCTTTACATAACTATAGACGTAATCTGATCTTCGGGGAAGACAAAAAAAATCATTTTGTTTGGGATATGATTTTTTCTAACAATAATGCCGCTAATACCAGTACCTGGAGGTCTGTGTTTTTTGACATATAAAGTCTTAATAATTTTAGCGCTCTGACTACATAGGTCTTTGAAGATGTGACAGATATATCCAGTCTGGCAGCGATCTCTTCGTGTGAAAGTCCATCTATACGACTCATCACAAATACTTCTTTTACTTTGGAGGGTAATGTCGCGATACCTTTGGATATTATATCTTCCAGCTCCTTATACTCTATTCGCTGTACGGGGGTGAGTGCATGATCGGTAAAATAGTGAATCATTTGTTCCAGATTTTCGGTAACGAGTACCTTTTTACGCAAATGATCCAGTGTTGTATTCCGGGCTATAGTATAGAGATAGGCTTTAATATTTTTAACTTCTCCCAAATCCTCTCTGCGGTTCCATACCTTGACAAATATCTCTTGTGTGATATCTTCTGCCTGTTCCTGTGATTTAACAAGTAATCTGACTACAGCAAATACATGAGTCCAATATCTGGAAAAAAGAAGTTCATAAGCATTCTGAGATCCTTCAGAAAGATGCTTCACAAACTCTTCTTCATGTTGTAAAGGATACATTATGCTCCGTTAGTTAAGTTGAGGATAGGTATAGACATATTTGAAGGTTTATGCCATTAAAAGGCATTACTTTTCAAAACCTTACGCGCAAAAGTAACTATTTATTTAGAAAATTACCGGAGAAACCCTTATTTCTTGACAATAGTCAAACATGATCACAACAAAATAGCCTGAAAAAATACAGAAACAGAAGAAAAGAAAGGAAAAACCCCGATCTGCTTTTAAAAGATCGGGGCTATGAATAGATTTAGAGTCAGAATAACAGTTAATAGCCTGGATTCTGAACAAGATTCGGGTTTCTGTTTAATTCACTCTGCGGAATAGGAAGCCATACTCTGTTATCGTTCATCCCATAATTCATTAATGTACTGTTGCCTCCACAGATAAGACGATATTCTTTAAGGTTGTCCATGGTGGATTTCAGCATCCCTGTCCGTTGTAAAGAGTACCAGCGATCACCTTCAAATGCAAATTCTAACCTGCGTTCATTCAGTATCGCACGCAACAAAGCATCTTTATTCTGAATATCCAAAGCCGGCAGGTCTACACGGTCTCTGACTTTATTCAACGGAGTCAATGCTTCTGCAGACCTTCCCAAAGCATTGAGTGCTTCCGCTTTGAGCAACAAAATGTCATCAAATCGCAGGATGTAAATATGATCTCCACTCATCCATCCGCTGGCATGTCTGAATTTGTACGCAAAAGGTATCTGTCCAGCCGTTGGACAAGGTTTCCAGAATTCATCAGACCAATCTGCATCGTCAAATAAGATACTGGCATCCTTTCGTATATGATCTCCGGCATCATCAAAAGCTTTTACAAGATCTTTGGAAGGAGTAATATATTTACGCCAGTCATCTCCTGACAGGGATGAAGGAAGCAACATCTGCGGCCCCCAGTTGGATTGATTGGTTCCTTCCTTGAATTGTATTAGCAATATGCTTTCTTTGTTATCATAGTGTGTACCATCAAATAATTCATCAAAACTACTGTGCAAATCGTATCCCAGACGCTCTACTTCCTCTGCATATTGAAGCACTTTATTGTAATCACGATCCGGACGTTGGGCCCAGACTTTTGCCAGCAAAGCATATACCGCACCTTTGGTGGCTTTAGACTGACTTAATGAAGAAGAACTATAGGTAGCAGGCAATATCGTTGCATCTTCCAGATCTTTAACAATAAAATTATAGACCTCCAGTTCGGGGGATTTTTTAATATTGGCATCTTCCGGATTAATCTTTGCATAAGCTGTCACGATAGGTACTTCTCTAAATTGTCTGACCAGCTCATAATAAAAAAGAGCTCTCAGAAACTTAGCTTCAGCAATTAAATTCTCTCTGCGGTTGTTGACATCCAAAGCCGGATCCTGTACCTCAGTAGCTTTACCAATGACCAGATTGGCACGGGATATACCATTGTAAAGCTGCTGCCAGGTGCCGAGTATACGTGAATTGAGCGGAGAGATATCGAGGTCGTCATACTGGTATATTTCATCCGCATCTCCCCCGGCATAGGCATTGTCCGAACGGACATCAGATACTACAAAATACTCCCAAATAAAGTATTCCGTATAGAATGTCTGGTAAGCACCTACCAGTGCAGCGTCCAGATCACTTGCTGTACGGTACGCATTGCCCGAAGTCGCTTCTGACATGGGCGCATTGTCCAGGAATTTCTCACAGGAAGAAAGTCCAAGGGTCATCATCATCATGATGAATATGATTCGTATAGAATAATTCGTTCTCATTACTTCAGGAGATTAAAAGGTTAGGTTTACACCAAAAATAAATTGTCTGGCCTGTGGATAAGTACCAAAATCGATACCGAAGGCTCCGTTATTGCCATAGGCGCTGGATTCGGGATCATATCCGGAATACCTTGTTACTGTAAAGATATTTTCACCGGTCAGATAACAGCTCAATTCCGCTATTTTCAATTTATTGAGTAAGTTAGTTGGAAAACTATAGCTAAACGTTGCAGATTTCAACCGCATATAAGATCCGTTTTCAACAAATCGGGAAGAAATGTCTGAATTAGTAACATCTCCATAGATCGCTTTCGGGATATCGGTCTGCTGTCCTGCTGCTGTCCATCTGTTCAGGACTTTAACAGACTGATTTTTGAAATCATTCATTCCTTCAGTTTCAATCCGGGTAGCATTGAAGACATCATTACCGGAAATTCCCTGCAAAAAGAAAGACAGGCCGAAATTTTTATACCGGAAGTTGTTATTCAGACCGAATGCAAATTTGGGATTGGGATTACCGATGATCATTTTATCGGCATCATCTATACTTCCGTCATTATTCAGGTCTTCATACTTCATCATTCCCGTAGCAGGATCTACACCAAGAGAGCGGTATCCCCAGAATACACCTAAAGGCAAACCCTCACGAATCAATGATACCTCCTGGCGTAAAGGAATGTATCCGTCGAGGATATCCTGTCCTCCTGTATATCCGACCTTATTTCTATTGAGTGAGAAATTAAAATCCGTATTCCAGACCAGCTTATTTTTCAGGTTTTTAGAAGATATTGTCAGCTCTAATCCTTTATTTTCCAGATCTCCGATATTCTGTAATGCTCCTGTAAAACCACTGGAAAGAGCCAGCGGTTTATTTAACAACAGATTCTTTGTCTTCTTATGATATACATCAAAGGCAAATGTCAGCCTGTTGTCTAAGATAGTTACATCAAGTCCCAGGTTATTCTGTGTTGAAGCTTCCCACTTCAGACTTGTATTTTCCGGAGTGGATGGTCCCGTACCGGCTACGACCTGACCACCCTGAATCATGTTGATTCCGGGTGATACGATCCCGTACCAGCTGTAGGCGCCGATTGCATCATTACCTACCTGTCCCCATGAATACCTGATCTTCAGGTCGTTGATAGCCGATACATCTTTAAGAAAATTTTCCTGAGAAAGACGCCATCCTGCTGAGAAAGAAGGGAAATATCCCCAACGATTGTCCGGACCGAATACAGAAGAAGCATCCGCTCTGAAATTACTGGACAGCAGATATTTATCGTCAAATGAATAGCGTATACGGCCAATAATGGATATGTTACTCCGCTGACTCTTAGCCGTTATCGGATTTGTAAATATTGTTCCGCCGTTGACCGTTTGTACAGCAGTACTGTTGAATCCTTTAGATTCAATGCTGCTGGATTCTCCATATTTACGCTGACTGGTCACTCCTCCCAATACTTCGAGATTATGTTTTTCCTGAAATGTCTGTTTATATTCTAATGTATTCTCTGACAACCAGTATTCACTCTGCTCATTGGAAAGATTGGCAATACCCCGGTTAACTCTTCCCCAATCTGTTTTAAACGGATCTAAAAAATAATTGTATTTACTGTTATAATTATCATATCCAAACATGGATCTGAATCTCAGATTTTTCAGCAAATCAATATTTGCAAAAATATTCCCGTAGAAACGGTTATTATTATATCCGTTTACGGAACCGTCTATATAGGCTACAGGATTGTTAAAAGATAACCGAAGAGGATTAGCTGTAAATGTACCGTCCTCATTGTAGATACCGATAACCGGAGAACTGGTCAGCACATTCATGATCACCCCGGCATTCCCTGATCCTGAATTATCGATTATATTTTTATCAAACCAGCGGGCATAGCTGATACTTGTACCCACACTCAGCCAGTCATTCACCTTCTGATCCAGGTTCATTTTGACAGTACCACGTTTGATAAGGTTTGTTTTTACGACTCCGTTTTCATTGGAATATGCTCCTGAAAGGTAATATTTGGTTTTTGCATTGCCACCTTCTACTGTCATCTGATAATTCTGAAGTCGGGCCACCCGGAATACTTCGTCACTCCAGTTTGTATTAGCGGTATACTTACTCCAGTCAGCAACCTGCCCGATTTCGTTCATCAGAGATATATACTGATCTCTGTCCAGTACATCCATTTTCTTTGCAATCCGGCTGAAGCCCGTATAACCAGAGAGTTTTAATCTGGAAGTACCTTCTTTTCCACGCTTAGTCGTGATCAGAATCACCCCGTTTGCTCCGGAAGCACCATAGATAGCCGCAGATGCGGCATCTTTAAGAACAGACACGCTTTCTATATCATTTGGATTAATATCATATATCAACTGAGTCGGCACCCCGTCCACAATGTATAACGGATTACTTCCTGCGGTAATAGAGTTGGTGCCGCGCACCCGTACACTCATCCCATTCTGTGGTTTACCGGACGGGCGCGTAATCATCACGCCGGCAGATTTACCTTCCATAGAATAGCCCAGATTTGTAGATGGTCTGTCATCAAAATCTTCTGATGTAACCGTACTGATTGCTCCAAGTACATCTTTTCTCTTTTGCTCCCCATATCCCACCACTACGACTTCATCCAGGGCACTATTGGATACATCAAGTACCACAGTCAGGTATCCCCGATCTTGTACAGACACTTCCTGAGCTACGAATCCGACAGAACTTACCATGAGAAGATCACCTGGACTGGCTGTAATCTCAAATTCACCGTTATCTTTTGTAGCTGTAGCTTCACGTGTATTCTTCACTTGTACTGTGGCTCCTTTGATAGCCTGCCCGTCTTTTCCGCTGACTTTACCTTTTATGGTTGTTTGTACATCCGTTGTATTTTCTGTCTTAGTCATTTTAGCAACTGAAGATCGTCTTATAACAATAGCTTTGTCTTCAATTACAAAATCCAGTGCAAAGGGAGCCAACAGCTGTGAAAGTCCCTTATTCAGGGTGACTCTCTTCAAATCGATTTCTTCGACTCGCAGGCGATCCACGGTACCGGATTCACTGATCACATCATATTTGGTCTGTTTCTTTATTTCTTTTAAAATATCGGTGAGCCGCGCATTTTTTCCTTTTAGCGTGACTAACTGTGCATGTGTAAGAGCCTGCACCTGACAGAGGGCTGCCACCATGAATAATGTAATGAGTTTCATCACAATTAGTATTTTTCGGACAGAAGAGTATCTGCAATAGCCTTCATTCCCATAATTAGAGGTTATTTTCATTATATTTGATTAGTGTAAGGTTTTACATTGGTAATACTTGTAGTTTGTACAATGTAGAATATATACTATCTCTGCTAGAGAAGCCTTCAACCTTCTCTAGCTTATTTTATATATATGCTATCGGTTAATGGTTATTTTGGACTCATATATATCCTCCTTCCTTCTATTCGGTATTTTATATTTTCATTCGTTAGTTGTATCAGTTTCAACACCTTGTCGATCTGTTCGGATTTAGAAATAGACCCCCAGATCAATATTTTTGCAATCTCCGGATCGACAGTTATATCAGCGTCGTACCAGCGGCCTACCTTCAGCATGACCTGATCCAGACGCTCATTATTAAATATAAATTCGCCATTCTTCCATGCGATGCTTTCTTCCATATTGAACGATTCCACAGTCAGTGATTTAGCGGTATTTACAGTCTGCTGTCCCGGTGTGAGATGGGTTTTGTAAAGCCCCTGCTTAGCGAGTACCTCTACTTTCCCTTCTAACAGGGACACTCTTGATACCGATTCTCCGTCATATGAGTTCACATTAAAATGTGTTCCTAAAACACGGACTTCTTCTTTACCTGTTTTCACAATAAAAGGTTTCCTGGCATCTTTTGCGACTTCAAAATAAGCCTCTCCCTGTAATTCAACTATACGCTTATCTCCGACAAATGCTATTGGAAATCTGATCGCTGATGCTGCATTCAGCCATATCCGGGTACCGTCACTCAATTGGATTTGATATTGTCCCCCATTTGGGGTAGATACGCTGTTATCAACAATTTCGTGAGAATTCAGCGCTTCAATCGATCTTACTGTATAGTTAATTTCCCCTTGTCTGGTTTTGACAATTTCAACTCCGTTTCTTTTAAGAAAAATACCTGTATCAAGTTGTTCCAGATCGTAGGCGTTACCATCTCCCATTTGCAGATTTCCTTTACTGGATCCGGGTACAATTACAGCAGTTTTGGCATACTGATGCTGAACATTCTCCTGTCTGAGGTACAAAATAATGCCTGCACTTATCAGTATCAAAACAGAAGCTGCCCAATACAGTATACGCCTGGAAGGATAAATCTTTTTATTACGGGGCGGGACTGTCATTCCGGCCCGAAGCTGAATATTTTTGTAAAGATCTGAAGCTACAGCATCCAGCTCTTCAGCAGTATGGTCCGTCACAATATGGTCCTCAAAAGAGAAATACCATTCATCAAATTCTTGCTTTTCAGCTGCTGAAATTGTTCCGTTAAGCCATTTTTCGGCCAAATACTGGAGTCTCTGCGGTTCCGGTTTCTGCTTCATAATAAAGGGTTATATAAGTAAGCCCCCTGAAACAGCAATATCCCTTAGTGAAAATTAAAAATTCTTTAAATAATGTATAAGATGTACAAAGGCAAGAATACCCAGATCATTACGGATATGCTTACGGGCCTTGGTGAGGTGGGCTTCGACCGTTTTCTCAGATATATTAAGTTCTTTTGCGATTTCCTTCTGGCTATACTCCTTCTCTACCCGTAGTCTGAAGACTAATTGACACTTTTCAGGAAGTACACGGATAGATTGTTCGAGTGATTCCAGCAGTTCTTTTGTTTCCAGCTCATTTACTGTAGAATCATCTCGTTCTGAAATAGAAGTCCGCAAGATATTACGATGCAGTTCGAGATGCCCCTGTCTGGATAATGACTTAAGAATCTCATATTTAGTAGCTGTAGCAAAATATACGGCAAAATTTTTGGTCAGCTCAAAAGAACTCCTTTTACGCCAAAGATTGAGAAAGATATTCTGAACAATTTCATAAGCATCCTCTTCATTAGCCAGCCGATTCTTAGCCGACAGAAATATGCCTGTCCAGTGTCGTTTATAGATTTCATTAAAAGCATGCTGCCGGCTATCACGCAATAACGCCACCAGTTGTTCTTCCGATAAGGATGCCACATCAACCATACTATTTAATTCCATTTCTCTTGTGCATAAATGTAAGAGTTTTATTCTTATACAAGATAGCGAGCTTCTACAAATATATTTTTTAATATTTCATGAGCATTCCATACAGCAGACTTTCTGTCAAAATAATTTCACCGACAGAAGCCCCGTTTTTGCCGAGTTTTTACCCGTATTGATCTAATCTCTATTCCCAGGCAGCATATTCTACCCTACTTTTGATTCAAACAATAACACATAACAACAAAAACTAAAGAAACTAAATAACATGAAAAACGCAATCAAATCCATCGCGACTGCCCTGATCCTGGTTACTTCATTAAGTGCCTTCGCAGGCGAAAATACAAACCCGGTAAAAACTAATTCGGTAAGTACAGTCAAATCATTTCTGGAAGCAACCACATTAGGTAACCTGAACTTTAACAATCAGCTATTCGCTAAAGACTTTGAATACTATACTGCAAGTAAACCAAATGAAAAATTCAACAAAAACCAATACACTGAATTCCTGAAAAACACCAAAGGATTGCAGTACGACTGTATCACTTCATACCAGGTACTGGATGAAAACAGTGATATCTGTGTAGCAAAAGCAACTATGGCTTTTAAGAGTTTCACACGTGTAGACTACATAACCCTTACACGCAGCCAGGATGTCTGGAAAGTGAGTAAAGTGGTAACCACATACCCCTAAAAACCGGGTATTTTTGTTTCAACCTAAAGCCTGCGTGGAGACGCGGGCTTTTCTGTTTTTATAAATTTTAAAAAAACAGAAAATCTGTTATGGAATTATAGAACCTTCTGCATCCGTTACCAAAAATTGTACGTATTATTATAGTTAGAAGTCTTTAAAAGCGGATTATGAAAAACCTTTTATTAATTGTCATTGCCTTATTCCCTCTTTTTGTAAAAGCACAAAAGAAAGAAAGCTCGCCCAAATGGAAAAAAGTAGAAGAGCTGATCAACATCAAAAACTATGAACAGACGCTACCGATACTGGCCGATATCAAGGCAGAAGCCCGCTCATCAAATAACAGTCCGGAGTGGGTTCGCGCTTTTCTAGCTGAAAACAGAGCACATACCATCAACCAGACTACGGAGTCTTCTTTTAAAGTGCTTCAGAACCATTTTAAAAATAATATTAAACAGGGAAATCCTCTTGAACAACAGGTTCTGACAAATTTCTATGCCGTATTCTTATCTGCGAACATCCACCAGTTACTGGAAAAAAGTGCGATTGTCCCGGTACAGAGAGCTACCGAACTCTATAAAATAGACTCCATATTCAGACAGTCCTTAGCAGATAAAGAGAGATTACTCGAGGAAAAGACTGAAGACTGGGCGACACTTCTCACTTCTTCTCAGAATATAGAACTTGCGCCTACCTTATACCATTTATTAGCTTATAATTATCTGAGTTTTCTGGATGAACAGCGTGATCAAAGCACAAAAGTTGATTCACTAAAAAAAGAAATCAAAGCGGTCAATATAAAATATCATTATGACAACGCGAATGCCTATCTCCAATACCTGAATGTATTAAACCAGAGTTATTGGGATATAAACAATAATTACAGCAGTATCAAAAAAAAGCTTGACTCCACTTATTCGGATTACAATGCATATGTAATAGCTTCCATTGCCCGAAATGCTCCGACTAAAAAAGAAGCTGTAACATTATTGAAGAGCTCATTACAAAAATATCCAAACAGCCCGTGGCTGGGTAATGTAAAACAAATCCATAATGCTCTGACTAAAGCTGAAATAGATATTAGCCACCCTGCATTCGCTCCTGCAAATCAATATACACCGATACAGATTAAGCAGCGGAATGCAGACCAATTGTATATCCGGGTATATAACAGAACCAATACGCCAAAAAAATTCAGACAATTTAAAGTCAACAATGATTCTTTAACAAATTTAGTAACATTCGATGGTCAGCTGGTTTATGAAGATAAAGTTAGCCTAAAGGTATTTGATGATTACGAAAACCATACTACTACTTATAAGCTGAATCCTTTTTCAGCAGGAAATTATACCGTACTGGCATCCAATAATCCTGATTTTAAAGATGATGGTCTTTATCTTACCACTACATATTCTGAACTGACAATTAGTGATCTGTTTGTTTCAGCCACCAAAGAGAAAGAGGATGAAAACAAGTCCTTATCTACTTATAAAGTATTACTGATCAACCGTATTTCGGGTATTCCTTATGCGAATAAAAAAATAGGAATATATCAGGATAAAAGAAGAGAGCTCATCCATATAGGCGATAAGAAAACAAACTCTGCGGGTGAACTTACATTTAGCAGCCAGGATGATCTGAGCGATTTTCAATTATACATCCCTGAAGAAAACCAATTAGTAGATCTTCTGGAACTTAATGATGTAGAAGACCATACCAGAAGAGGACAAGAGGAAGAAAATAACGGAGAAAAAATAAAGAGTCTGATCATGACGGATCGGTCTATTTACAGACCCGGTCAGACCGTATATCTCAAAGCTATTCTGTATAACAGTGCGATACTCAATGGAAAGATCATGGCTAGTGAGAAAGTAAAACTTTACCTAAAAGATGCAAATAATCAACTGGTAGATTCGCTATTGCTCAATACAAATACTTTTGGCTCTGTAAATGGTGAATTCCGTTTACCGGTAAAAACTTTGAGTGGAAATTTCAGAATTGAACTTACACATAACGGACAACAGCTTGAATCCGATTATTTCAAAGTTGAAGAATACAAACGGCCTACTTTTAAAGTATTTTTTGAACCTAATAAAGAAACATACAGCAGGACAGATACAGTAAAGTTTGAAGGAAAAACAGAAACATTATCCGGAGTCTCTTTGCCACAAACTACTATACGCTACTCATTGAAAGTAAGGGATCACAATAACTGGAAGTCTATTTTAACCTATGACTCAACGACGGTTACAGATCAGGCAGGCAAGTTCTATATCTCATTACCATTAAGTCTGGACAGCTTAAAAAGCAGCACAAAATTTGGAATAGAGGTAACAGTTGAAGCAGTAAATACCACCGGCGAGATGCAAACTGCAAGCACAAATTACAAATACGCAGATAAGCAAAGAGCACTATCTCTGGAAATCGTTCCCAATGTCATGGTGGAAGGGAAATGGAAGGAAATCAAGGTTAATACAACTAACCTGAATTATCAGCCATATGCTTTTGACGGAGAAATTGAAATTTATCGTATCAAAAAACCTACTGTCATTCTTCCGGATTACCGATCCTACAACAATGAACAGCCGGAATACCACCTGTTTACAGCAGATGAATATGAAAAATATTTCCCTAACACATTTGACCGGATCAAATTTGAAAATAAAAACAAGGAGTTGGTAGGAAAATATCATTTTGATACGCGTGACACCAATATTGTATTTATTGACAGCACCCATTTTCCATATGGTCAGTATGAAGTCAAGGCATTTACAGTGGAAGGCCAGGACACGGTAAACTCTTTGTATACGGTTCAGATCTTACATCCGCAGACATTAAAAACAAGTAATTCAGATTTTTTAATCACCAAATTTGATAAAAACACATATGACCGCAATGAAAAAGTGACCTTACAGCTTCAGACAGATTTTATGGATGCAAAAGCCGCTTTTTTATGGGAAGTTATCGGCGGATCCAAGCAACCTACGAAAATCATTCCGCTGGACAAGGGTGAAGGACAATATGTTTTCCAACTTGACGGAGACCGAACCATAAATCCTACGACATTGCATATTGCACTTATTAAAGATAATAAAATACAGCTCCTGACACAGAGAGTACCAGTGCTCACTTCTGACAGGAATCTACAGATAAAACAACATACATTCAGAAACAAGATAACGCCGGGACAGAAAGAAAAATGGAGCTTCACCATTGCTCAAAAAGATAAACAACTTCAAACAGAGGTACTCGCCACGATGTACGACAATGCGCTTGATATGTTTACGCCTCATTCCCTGCCGAGCCAGTTTAACCTTCAATATCCATATTTTTATGGATTTAGTTTTTATCATCTGCGTCAGGAATTTGGTCAGACATCAGGATCTCTTATAAGCCGTTACCACAAGAAACAGGATACACTATTAAACGATGACATCCCTCAAATCCGTAATTACGGATTATGGAGTACACGAATATTTTTCAATTATACAACAAGAAAATATACTGCCAGAAGTGTTGTTTCCTATATGACGTCAAATGATAGTTATTTACAGGAAGTCGTTGTAGCCGGAGTTGCGTCTGGTGTACAGATCAGAGGGATGGCTTCAGCAGCACCGGAAGCACAGTCTCCTCTGTATATAGTTGACGGAGAAATTATGGATGCATTTAACTTACAAAGTCTTAAAGCTGATAAGATCGACAATATGGCTGTGCTTAAAGGACCCGAGGCATCTGCATTATACGGAGCAAGAGGAATGAATGGTGTCATTATTATTACGACAAAAGAGTATAAAGCAAAAGAAGAAAAAATAAATGCAGCACAGGTGCGCACGAATCTTCAGGAAACAGCCTTCTTCTATCCTACTCTGTACACAGATAAAGATGGACTCGTATCTTTCGAATTTGACAGTCCGGAAGCACTGACAAAATGGAAACTATTGTTATTTGCGCACGGACAGCATCTGGAAGCAGGATCAGCCACTTTTATGACACAGACACAGAAAGAGTTGATGGTCAGCCCTAATATCCCGCGTTATCTGCGAAATGGAGATCAGATTACAATCAAAGCTCAAATTCAGAATTTAGGCAAAAACACACTGTCCGGTGACGCCAAAATAGAAATTATCAATCCCGAAAATAATCAGGTAATATCTTCAGCTTTTCTGGATGACAAGGCTTACCAGTCATTCAATGTATCAGTCGAAAATAATACGATCGTGGAATGGAGACTAAAAGTTTCAACTGATATTCCTGTCGTACAGATCAAAATAGTAGCGGCTACAGATGCTTTCTCTGATGGAGAAGTGCATGAACTACCGATACTTTCCAATAAAATCCTGGTCACAGATACAGAGAAGATCATACTAAAACCGGAGCAAAGCAAAACTTATCAGATAGCTTCATTTGGAAAAGATAACCTGCTGACCAAAATTCAGATCCAGAGCAATCCTATTGTTGAAATTATTGCAGCTTTAGATTACCTGAAAAATTACCCTTATGAATGTAGTGAACAGTTAAGCAGCAAATGGTTTGGATTGAAAATGATCCAGTATGTACAGAAGTACTATCCTGCTATATCGGATTATTTCAAAGCATTAGATCAGGAGAACAGCAAAGGTAAATTAGAAGAGAATACAAAGCTGAGCTCATTGACTCAGGAAGAAATGCCATGGCTTCGCGATGTGAAGGGAGAGCAACAAAAACTCAAAGCTCTGGCGAAGTTGTTTCATTCAGATATTGCATCAGAATTAAATGATCTGGAAAAAAAGATTACCAAAAATCAATTACCAAACGGAGCATTTTCATGGTTTGAAGGTGGAAAAGAAAATACAGATATCTCGATTCGTATTCTCGAAATATTTGGAAAAGTACTCTATCTGGACAAAACATTAGTCAGCAATACAATTCAGAACAGCTCTAAAAAAATAGTGAGTTATCTGGATCAGGATAAGAATCTGATCAGTGAGAAGAGTAATGTTGAACAAACGTTAAGCTACCTCTTTGCCCGTCATTACTGGAATGCCTATACTCCAGGGAATAAAACCGAACTGGAAAAACTAAGTTCTACGTTGGCCAAATCCGCTGAAATAACAGCAAAAGGTTCTGCAGGATCAGCTGCTAAAGCCTGGATTGTCAATCAGCTGTATGGAACAGGAACGCAAGCCGACTTTATCAAAAACCGTATAAAACAGGAAGCTATCACCGATACCGACAAAGGCATGTATTGGGAAAGCAACAGCAGACTATATAATGCGACCAGTCAGCAATCGTATATGACAGAAGCATATAAACTCAATGATCCCGACAAACTTCGACAGATCAGTCAGTGGATCTATTATAATAAACAAACCAACCACTGGAGAACAACCTGGATGACTGTGGATGCTATCTATGCACTCTTACTGGCAAATAACCCTGAAGAATTTTCAATGGTGAATACCACTGAAGTAATCGTCAATGATCAGAAAACCGAGATGGATGAGCAGGTACTTGGGCAGATCAATAAAGAAATTCAAAAGGATGATTTAAAAGGCAATCAGCATATTACTGTTCGTAATAATAATACCAGCAGAACGGTTTACGGTGGCATATACCATCAGTATTTTGCTCCGGTTGATGAAATCAAAGCATCTGCCAACAGCCTATCAGTATATAAAAAATATTATGTAGAACGGGCAGGTAAATGGATAGAAAGCACAAGTTTCAATCTCGGGGAGAGGGTAAAAGTCAGGCTGACAATTATTAATGATACAGCACTGGAATATGTACATATCAAGGATGGTCGCCCATCCGGTACAGAGCCGGAATACCGGGCTTCGGGTTATCAATGGAGATCAGGTTATTATTTCACAATGAAAGATGCTTCAACAAATTATTTTTATGACATGTTGCCAAAAGGAAGACATGAGCTGGAATATGAAATCAAAGCTAATAATACCGGCGTGTTTAATGCAGGTATCAGCACAGCAGAATGTATGTATGACCCTTCTGTAAATGCACGGTCAGAGAATCTGAAAGTAGAAATTAAGTAGTAATACAATATAAACCGAAGCAATTCTCTTAATGTGAAATTGCTTCGGTTATAAAGTAAGGGACTATTCGTTTACTTCCAGGCTGCAAATATTTACCCAACACCTACGAATGTAAATCCTGCCTTTACAATTTACTATTATAGATATACATTTATTCTGAAAATATACAATACCGGGGACACTAACTGAATTAAAAAACATAAAAGCGCAATGAAAAATCTTTTAATCTTATTTCTGATTGCTTTTTCACAATACGCTGCAGCACAGACGCTGAAGGACTGTTCAACCTGTGCCACAGAACTTATTAAAGCTGATCAGATCAAAGAATTAAGTGTAGATGAAATTCGCTATTTAATGAATGATCTTTTTGCACGCAAAGGTTATGTTTTCCAAAGTTCAGAAATAGACAGCTACTACTCAGACAAAAGCTGGTACAAACCGGTAAATGCTAATAGTACTCTGGAATATAATAAGATCGAAAATCAAAACATCAAGCTTTTTCAGGATAGAACGAAGGCTCTTTTGGCTGAAAGAGCTCAACTTATCGCTGAACTCAAAAAACTCAAATCACTGGTGATGAGTAAAAATAAAATTGTTCTCCAAAACCAGTTTGGTTACAAAACGGAAGACAACAACGATTATATGCTCAATGTGGTGGATGAAATTTTTCTGGATGATATTCATTGGTTTAAAAATGAAGGTCTGTACAAAGTCAGCAAAGATAACGGAGATATAATCAAAGAATATACCTTAAAGATTGTCGGTAATACAGTCACATTCAGTTTTAGTCTTCGCGGATTTTCTGATATAGGGAATGGAAACACGATCTATCCGACCACATTCAGTCCGGAATCCAGCTACATATATGTGTTCCGCTTTGCTCAGGGTAAACTCAGATTTGACAAGGTGATTGTAGCAGGATAAACAGGTAATAAATTATACAATAAACAATCATATTAAAAAAAAGAATTATGTACAAATACTCACTTTTCTTATTTATCGCTTTAGCTGTTCTGAAGAATTCGCAGGCGCAGACCATTAGTAACAAATCGAGGTCAAAAATAATAGCAGCAGATTTTGAACGAATAAAAGATGCTATACCAGAAATGGAAAACCTGTACCGCATGGGAACTATACATATAAAAGCGCTGCAAAGCAATGATAGTACTGCTGCTTTTCAAATCGAAGAAACAGCGTATGGAGATGATATCGTTGCAGAGAATCAAAAAGAATGGAAGGAACTGATTTCACCGGCAAAAAAAGTAGAAAATCCGTCCAGCATTTATATGCTTATCAGCTATACTCAAAAAGATAAAACCTTAAAGGTAAGACCTCCTAAAAAGGATTTTTACTTTCCAGACTATGGTGTAACATGGAACCTGACTGTTAAGAAAATAAAAGAGAAACAAACAGAACTGGTACTTACTTATGAATCTCTTTCACCGGAGTTTAAACAAAAGATAGATAAGGAATTTAAAAGTGATGTGTATTTCAAAAATGTGATCAATAAAATAGCCGTCAATGATAAAATGCTGCCTATCATTGAAAATTTACTGATAAAGGAACTCCGGGTCGACAGAGAGTCCCCTGCACCAATGGCTGCACCACGCTTGTCAAATTAACCAGAGTAAAACCTCTCGAACAGCATATAAATTACTTCATTCATTTATATAGTATTAAAATTAACGCTTATGCATACCGTAATCAAATCAACATTTGTATTGGCTGCCGCCAGCCTGTTGTTTTTTGCATCCTGCAATTCGGATTCAAAAGACAATAAAAACAGAATCCGTGTCAGCGGAGAAGGAAAGATCCGAATTATGCCTGATCAGGTCACTTTAACTATAGACGCCGGTTTTACTAAACCGCGTATGGTCGACGCTGTACGAGAAACTCAAAATACGGTTGACTCCGTAATCGCTATTCTGCAGAAATACGGGAGTAATAAAGAAGATATCAAGACCAGCAGTGTATCTGCCAATAAAGCCTACGAATACATCAATAACAGCAACAAATTTGTCGGATATCAGGCGCAGCAGACGATTGATTTTGTCCTGCACGATCTGACCAAGTTTACAGAACTTACAGGTAAACTGCTGGAAACAAAAATCAGCGGAATATCTTCCGTTCAGTTCAATCATTCCAAAGCTGACAGTATCTTACGTGAAGCTGACCTTATCGCATATGATGATGCATTCAAATCTGCTCAAAAACTGGCAAAACGTGCAGATGTTGAAATTGGTAAGCTCCTATTTATTTCTAATGATGGTAGTTCTTCCGGTGATGCCGGAGGTTACCAGACCAGAATGCAACTGGAAACATTTAATAAGGCTTATGGGGGAGCCGGATTTAAGATCGCTCCTGAAGTACTCGAATTCAAACGTAATATCTATACCGAATTTGAGCTAAAATAAGCCAAATCTGTTATTTACAGCGTCTCTTTCCTGATCAGGAAAGAGACGCTGTAAATATTTATATATGATACCTACTTCTCTTCTGTTTCAGTCTGTGCTTATTACTGAGTAATCTCCCTCTGAATGCTGTTAAGATGCAGCCTGTATGAGCTGCTTTAAGTATTATCAGCCACCTTCAGAATCCCAAAAACAACAAAACATCCTCAATTCAATTTGTCCGTTCCTTGCTAATTAAATTTTAAAACAGTTATTTCGTATACACTATATACTGAATAATAGAATATGAACAGACCTTATACTTCCGATCTGACAAAAAGTACATTTGTACTCGTATTTTTCCTGATTACGATCTCCACATATGCCCAAAAAGCAAATACCATTAAAGATATATCCAAAGCAGCGTTAACAGCTGTTCTGGATAAAAACAGAAATTACTACGAAGATGGAAAAGTTGCAGATTATATTCCTGAGCTGGGTAAAATAGATGCAAAAGCTGTTGCTCTCGCGGTGGTCAATGACAGAGGAACAGTGATCGGAGTGGGTGATATAAATAAAAAATTCACCATGCAAAGTATTTCCAAAACCATTGCGCTGATGCTGGCGGTTATGGAAAATGGAGAAGAATCTGTATTTAAGAAGATGGGATATTTTGGAACCGACAAACCATTCAACCATTTTGCCAATCTGGAAACTATGGGCAAGCCGCTGAATCCTATGATGAATGCCGGTGCGATCCTGACAACATCCCTTATTTCGGGTGATGGACAAGTACCCTTTGACAAAATATTAAATATGGTGCGATACATCACAGACAATCCAACACTTGACTACAGCAAAACTGTCTATACATCTGAAAAAGAAACCGGACACCGCAATCGGGGAATGTTCTATATTATGAAAAATGCAGGATTGATTTCAGGTTCGGAAGAACAGCTGGACAACTACTTCCGCCAGTGCTCTATCGAACTTACGGCAGAAGATCTGGCCAAAATAGGTTATTTCTTTGCACATCAGTGCGTGCGCTTTGATGGCGACCAACGCTATAAAAATCCTGAAATGTCAAAACTTATCCAATCGCAGATGCTGATTGCCGGTATGTACGAATTTAGTGGAGAATATGCCCGTACAGTTGGATTACCAAGCAAATCGGGTGTTGGTGGCGGCATTATGGTCAGCGTACCCAATCAGGCTGGTATAGCTGTATTCAGCGCTCCTCTCGATAGTCACGGTAATTCCGTAGTAGGTTACCATATGATCCTGGATCTGGTAAAACAATATAATCTCGGAATATTTTAATATAGTGTTTCAAGATTTAATACCTCAAGACTTTACATGTTTTTTTGGATATAAAAAGATTGTTGATTAAGTGATTTTAAAAAACTGAAAAATAAGATAATTCAGTAAATTCAATAGGGCTTACAAGTGCTTTTTTGTATTTTAGCAATAGAAATATCGTATCCCTGACAGGAGAAAATGGAAACTATTTTCCCGGGAACGGCGGATATGATAAACGCTAAACCATCAGATACAACCCTATGAAACAACTGTTTGCTACACTCCTACTCTCATTTTTACTCATTAACATCGCTTTTTCTCAACATTCCAGAACTGAAATTTATGTCATTGGGAATATTCACGACAGCGTTCCCAACTATAATCCAACAATATTACTTGGAATCCTGAATACTATAAAGCCGGACATTATACTACACGAGGTCGATAGCGAAGGAATGAAAGATTATGAACGAGGTGGTTTTTTTAAAGGAAATGAAATCCAGGCGAGTAATCTTTATTTAAAACAATATCCCCGTACTTTGCGATTTCCCTTTGATTTTGAAGGCAGAAACAAATACCGCAAAGCAATGGGAATGGTTCCTGCAGATAATTTATCCGTTCAACTTATAGATAGCCTGTATCAGGCAAATGCACTTACGGCGGAAGAGGCTGATATTTACGAAACATTCAATACCATTACGAATGACCTTATAAAAATTTCAACATTATCGCCGGAAAATTTTAATAACAAAACAACGGATAGCATTTCAGAAAAGAGGCAGAATTATCAGTATAAGGAACTGTTAAAAATCACAAATTCAAGGCCCGAATTCTCGAAAAAATATGTTGTAAAACCAGATGGAGACAGTATAAATTACAAAGACGGCTTCAGACTCATGTCCGGTTTCTGGGATTTACGAAATCAGACAATGGCCAAAAACATTTATAATGTAGCAAAAAAATATCCCGGCAAAAAGATTGTGGTATTAACAGGCTTTTTGCACCGGTACTATTTATTGAAAGAACTGGGAAAGCTAAATGACATCGACTATATACTAAAAGAGTTTTACGAAAGTAACAACTGACGAAAAATGCTTTCTATATAAAGCATTTTACTAATAAAATGCTTCTTTTATTTAACAAAATTACATACATTTGCTTTATATATAAAGCAAAATGGAGACATTATTATTAGAATTTCAGACAAAAATAGCGCGTATATCCCTGGATATACAACGTTATCTGGTCCATCAAATGGATCTGAATAATCGTCTTATTGTAATAAAAGGTGCCAGAGGTGCCGGAAAAACTACTTTGCTTCTGCAATTGGCCAAGCTATATTTGCCGTTACAATCGACGCTGTATGTAAGTTTAGATCATATTTATTTTTTTGAGAACAAGCTGTATGATCTCGCAAAGCATTTTACTCAATTCGGAGGAACACATTTACTCCTTGACGAGGTTCACAAATACCCCAACTGGTCAAGAGAGATAAAACTTATTTACGATAACTTTCCGGAGCTTAACGTTATCTTCACTTCATCATCACTACTGGAAATTTATAAATCCGAGTCAGATCTGAGTCGCAGAGCTGTCAGTTATTATCTGAAAGAGCTTTCCTTCAGAGAGTTTATCATATTTGAAACAAAAAAAGTATTTCCCTTTCATTCGCTTTCAGAAATTTTAGAAAACCACAATGTTATTGCTACGGAAGTATTAAATGAACTAAAACCCTTACCGCTATTTGAAAAATATCTGAAAACGGGAGCTTACCCCTATTACAAAGAGAATGAAGATCTATACATTCAGAAATTACAAAACACAATTAATCTGATTATTGAAATAGATATCAATGCAGTTGAAGATTTACAATATGACACCTTAGTGAAACTAAAGAAATTGCTCATTACCGTTGCTTCGAGTGCACCATTTACGCCCAATATTACCAAACTGAGTGAAAAAGTCGGTGTTTCCCGTAACATGCTGGTACAAAGCATAAAAATTCTGGAACGTGCCGGACTCGTCAATGAATTGTACAAAGACAACTCAGGAATAGGGGTATTGACCAAGCCAGAAAAATTGTACCTGAACAACAGCAATCTGATGTATGCACTGGCAAAAGAAAACACCAATATAGGAAATGTCAGAGAAACGTTTTTCTTAAATCAATTTAAAGGCTTGCATGAGATAAACCTTTCAGAAACAGCCGATTTTGTGATTGATAAAAAGTATAGATTTGAAATCGGAGGTAAAAACAAAACCAAGAAACAAATAGCAAATATAGAAAATGCTTACGTTGCGAAAGACGGTATTGAAATAGGTTTTGGAAATATCATTCCGGTATGGCTTTTTGGTTTTATGTATTAGCCTCCCTTTACAGGGGTTACCAATACATCACGTATCTCACAAGCATTTAACCTGTCACCGCACTTATTCTACAAGTCACTAATAACAACGAGCCCCTGATCCGGCGGGCGGACAGGGACTCGTTCACATACTTTTTAAAAAACGTCGTTTAGATGGGAGACAACCATCAAACACACATTTTTTTACGTTGCTGGATATGCCTTCCGGTCAAAAAAGAAATGACAGTCTTTATGCTTTCTTAAAATAGTAGAAGGCCACTCTGTATTGATCGGAGAGTTCAGCGTATGCTTCACCGCTTCTCTTTTATGCTCTCCTACTACTACACAAAACAACTGATCTGCATCCATAATGGTCGGGATCGTTAAGGTCAGTGCATACTTAGGCACATCTTCAATAGTTGCGAAACACTCATCTACCACCTGTTGCATACGACATACTTCATCCAATTCAACCTGTTTAATAATATGACTATCTTCAAAATCAGCTACAGGCGGATCATTAAAAGCAATATGGCCATTCTGACCTATACCCAGACACACTACATCTATGGGTGCCACGCTGATCAGTGCTGATATCCGCGCAATCTCCTCAGCTGCCGGCTGATCCGGATTTATAAAATATTTCCCTTTCGGATGAATATGTCTGAACAATCTGTTTTCCAGATAATTTGAAAAAAGCTGGGGAGCACCGGTTTCCAGCTCCAGATACTCATCCATATTAAACGCTACAATTTTTGACCACTCAATTTTCGTTGATTTAGCGAGGTAATCGAGCATAAAATCCTGTGAAGGCGCAGCAGCAAAGATTACCCGAATCTCATCCTTCTTTGTTTGCAATTCCACAAGTGCGGCTTCTATAGCCTTCCCTGCCCGTTCACCTATCTCCTGTGCAGTATCGGCAACATCAATATTCAATTTCTCTAAAAGCATATAATCACTATTTAATAAAAAATTACGTTCCTCCTAACTATTGTTTTACAAAACGGACACTATCTATCACTATTTCCTGTTCTTTAAGATCAGAAGGCATTTGTCCGCGGAACAACCACAGATTTAGTTTCAACTTCTCGTTCTTTTCTTTCGGAATCTGCTTTCCGGTATAGGTCCACTCCTGAATCGGACGGGATAAGCCCTTACTATCTGTATAGCTGCTGGCAAAAGCAATCTGCTTTTCCTGCCAGTCAAAGTAATGCTGCGTTTGTCCCAGATTGGGAGCAATATCAAAGCGCACTTTATTTCCTGCTATTGTAGATGGTTGGGACACAAACTGAGCATTTACGTTATCCGCTACAGCCCATTTTGAAAACTCGATATCGATCTCCTCCTCATCATTCAGGTAAGTAAAAAGTCCTGCCACAACATTCTTATCCAGCTGATTAATATCCGAGCCGATGTAAAAGATGTATTTACCATATCCCATAGACTTTTTAGCGGTCACACCGGCGCAATACCAGTTGCCTCCCTCCTGTCTTATTTTGAGATGTAAGCGGTTTGTCCCGTCTACCCAGACATTTTTATCTGAGTCTGAAAACCGGTTAGGCCCGGGACCTTCTGTTTTATTATTCGTAGTACGAACAATCCAATCCATACCCGAGAAACTGATTACCCGGTCCGTAGGTACAACAGGTTTGTCCACTTCTACAGATGACCCTCCGCAGTTCACCAGAAATACGACAAGTGCGAAGGCGCTGAATTTTAAGCTATACCATTTCATATTACTTCGCTATAATATTGATTTTGATATCTTCCAGTACTGCACCCGCTTTATCCCGGGCAGTCAGCAGCAAACTTTTAGTTCCTAAAGTTTCACCATTATGGATAAATACTATATTCCTAAGATCTAAATCCAGCTGCGAAAAACGGCTACCTTTTTTCAGTACCTCTGCACCTTTTATAAACCATCCGAAAGCAGGCAGATCATCTATAGTATAGATAATATCAGCGGCCGATGCGCCGTCAACTTTGAGATTATCATTGGAAAGTACATACATTCCTCCGTTGCTGACTTCAAAATCCTGTTGCTTTTGCAACACCAGTTCCGAATCTCCAGTCGCCAGAGTAGCAATCAGCATCGGCTTCGCCAGCGTAGGATGTTCCTTAGATGCGATTTCATCAGTTTCGTCAGATCCCGGCTGACCATCCAGCATGAAAGACTTCAATCCTGTGGGTTTACGCTCTTTGTAGTAATCCGTAAGGTCAAATTTGAATGTACTGACTTTACTTGTCTTGATCGATGCAATACGCGGAGATGTAGGGAACACCGCATTAGTGAAATTCAGCGAAGCCTCTACCCATGAAGTACTAGGCGTTTCAAACAGATTGAGATCAACTCCTTTCGCTGCTGTAAAAGATACAGCCAGTTGCAATTTAAGATCTGTCACTACACCTTGTTTCTTGAAATCTGCGAAGTCAAACATCAAAAAAGCCTTACGGTCGTAGTCACCGTTATTGCTTACATTCTTGATTTTCAACAATGTATTTGTACCAAAGTTTTTGGTTGATTCAATCCCGCCATTGACATAGCTGTCGTGTTTCGGAAAAATAGTGTCCTGCAACAGATTCGGATTGACAGCATTGGCATCACCCGTAGGTGCAGAATAGAAAACAACAAAATTTACAACATGAATAACACCGTTATCAGGCACCAGATTGGACGTCCGGATCTGCCATTGTCTGTTTGTACCTTCGTTGATCAGCCCGACATAGGTACTGGTATGCGACAAGTACATAATCTGGCCGTTTTCTGTAGTATAAGCAATAGGTCTGTTGCTGGGTGCTAAAGCCGGATCATTAAAATTAACGACACTCTTGACAATATGATACCGTAGTATATTTTTTAATATCGGAAGCGGAATAGCGGCTATGCTAGCATATCCATTCTCTTTCAGATAAGCCGTAAATGCCTGATTATTGGGAACAATAAATGTTGCAGGAGTGGTACCTTCATAGAACGATGCAAACTGAGTCCGTTCTACAGCCTCTGCAAACATCGAAAGAGATTCATTTCCTTTGATATAGGCCAATGCAGACATATTCAGTTTACTGTTGTCCGGCGCATTTTCATAGTCAAAGCTTTCCTGGATTTCACAACTGAAGAGCAAAACCAATATACTCATCCCCAACAGGGAATGCGTAATTATATGTTTTATCTTTTTCATATGATTACTTATAAAATTCATTTTGGTTAAGGTTAGGGTTTCTGAGAACAGCACTTTCATGAATCGGCCATACAAGATTACGCTCATCAGCAAGGCCGTTGATAGGTTTCATTGTGGAGATTGCTTTACCTGTACGTACCAGGTCAAACCAGCGGTGTCCTTCAAAGCATAATTCGATCGAGCGTTCATGCAGGATAGCATTCACCAGATTTCCATAAAGATTGTTTGCTGAAGCCTCATCCATGACCGAAAGTCCGGCACGGCGACGAATACGGTTCAGCAGTTCCAATGCTTCTGTTGGTTGCTGCAACTGTGCATGCGCCTCAGCTTTTAACAATATAATATCTGCTAATCGCGTCAGCACGATATTATTAGAAGAAGGATCTGCACTCTCATCATTAAAGCCCTGACCAAAGAATTTCCATATTTTACGGGGTTGTACCTGAGTTACATCATAGATACGGGCCTTGCGTAAGTCTCCCTGTTCGATAGATGCAATAAAACTGGTACTTGGCACATAATCACTATCTGAACCGATAGCGTACAATATGCGCAGGCCGTTCGTTTGTGTCTCGTTGTATCCGACCTCAAAAATACTTTCAGTACTGCTTCCTTTTACGAAGATATCGTTCCAGTCACTCATAGCTACCAGGCTATATTGCGGGTCTCCCAGTATATTCTGAGCTGCAGCAATTGCCTTGTCATATTTCTTTTGCCACATATAGAGCTGTGTCAGGTAAGCATAGGCAGCACCTTTGGTGATCAGTACACGGTTACGTGCTCCGGAATAACTGCTCGCACAGTTTTCAGTAGCAAAGAGCAAATCCTCTTCTACTTTAGCCAGTACCTCTGCTGTGGTATTTTGCTTTACAAACAAATCCTGCTCTACACTTTCATAGGGCTCTGTGATAAGCGGAACCTCTCCCCAGATACGCACCAGATAGAAGTAAGCTATTGCACGCAGCGCATGAGATTGTCCCAGTAATTGTTTTTTAAGTTCACTTTCTCCCTCTCCAAATACTTGCGGGGTATATTTGATGGCATAATTTGCACGTGATATCAGCGTGTAAAAATTATCCCATCTTGCCGAATTGATAATTGGAGTAAGAACGTTCTGCTGCAACGCAAACGGGTCTCCCGAATGGCGGGTTGTCACATTATCTGCACGCCCTTCACCCCAATAGGCAAAATTAAGACGAAACAGGGATTGCATACTGTTATATATACCGTTGACACCAGCTTGTGCATCACTCGGTTTTTTATAATAACCTTGTCCCGAAAAATTACTGATCGGATCCTTATCCAGAAGTGAATCTGAACAGGCCGTAGTCATCAGCAACACGAAACCGGCGAATATATATTTAAAAGATCTTTTCATGGCTAATTAATTAAAGTCCAAAGATTAAACCGAACATATAGGTACGACTCTGCGGATACGAACCTTCATCCAAACCGACACGAAGTCCTGAATAAGAGTTTACATCGGGATCAAAACCGGTGTATTTCGTCCAGGTGATCAGGTTAGTTGCAGTTACAAAGGCATCCAGCTTACGCATTCCGATTCTTTTTATCCAATCCGATTTGAAGGAATATCTCAGATTAACATTTTTCAGTTTGATGTATGAGCCATCCTCTACCCAGCGGCTTTGCACTCTGCTGTCAGACTGCTTCGGATCATCGCGAATAAGACGCGGGAAGTCTGTCACATCCCCCTGTTGACGCCATCTGTTCAGAGCATCCGTAGACAGGTTGTTGTAACGTACAATAGAGTTGCGCTGATGATTTAGTTCACTGTAAATCTCATTACCGACAGAATATTGGAAAAATACATTCAGGTGGAAATTTTTATAACTGAAATCATTGGAAATACCTCCAAAATATTTAGGCTCTGCATAACCGATAATCTCTCTGTCATCCTGATTGATGATATTATCATTGTTTACATCTTTCCAGATAGGATCTCCTCCAACGAATACCGGACCGTTAGCACCATTGGTAACTCCGTTCACGTTATCTTCGTCACGGGAGTAAACACCCTGAAAACGCCATCCATAAAACACACCTATCGGCAATCCCTCCTGCAGAATATGGAAATTACCATTCTGTATGTAACCATTGGTTAACAGGTTTTTAGGTAAAGATGTTATTTTATTACGGTTGAGACTGACATTAATATTGGTATTCCAGGTGAAAGCGCCTTCCAGATTACGGGTCTGTAAGCTAAATTCCAGACCACGGTTTTCGATAGAACCTATATTCTGTGTTATATATTCAAAACCTGTAGTGCTTGGAATAGGCACATTGTATAACAAGTCTTTTGTTTTCTTCAGATAAGCATCAGTAGAGAACATGATCCTGTTGTTGATGAAACCCAGCTCCAGACCTAAGTTATATTGTTTTGTCGTCTCCCATGTAAGGCTAGCATTAGGCATTACTGTCGGTGAGGCACCCGAAAAGTCCAGATAATTCGTACCTAAAGTGAACTCTCCGCGTGAAGTGTAATCACCTATTGCTTCATTTCCGGTACTACCCAGACTGAAGCGCAGCTTACCATCACTCAACCAACCCAGATCTTTCACTGCCTGTTCCTCCACAAAACGCCATCCTGCAGATGCTGAAGGGAAGTAACCGAATCGCTTGTCACGACCAAAACGGGATGAACCGTCTGCACGCAGGTTAAATTCTAACAGATATTTTCCCTTGTAATCGTATGTCGCTCTACCAAAATAAGAAAGCATCGCATGCTCTGAAGCAACATTTACACCCTGATTCGAAATCACGGAAGCAGCATTTAAAGTGGTGATATCATCACTTGGAAAATACATACCATCTAATCCGGTACGATCATAACGCCATTTCTGAAAACTCATACCCAGTACCGCACCAAAATTGTGCTTGTTATCAATATTCTTGGTATAAGTAAAGTAACTTTCATTACCCCATGTAAGATTGCCTGTAGAGCGCACACCTCCTGTGTTGTATCCTTCGCGGTAATCCAATATAGAAGGCATAAATTCATCTTCCTTCATAGCAATGTAATCCAGATTCACATTACTTCTGAATTTCAGATCTTTGTAAATATCGATTTCCAGATACTGACTACCAATAATACGGTTACTCTTGTTGAGGTTGGTCGCATAGAGCGCCATCCCTACCGGATTACGCTGACCGATCATGTATCCGTTCAGTGATCCGTCCGGCAGATACATAGACATATTAGGCGGACGTACGAGCAGACTCCGGATAATGCTCAGGTTGCCCGATCCCGCTGCATTGGTACGGTTGTTTACCGCATTTGTATACGATACACTTTGTCCGATACGGATCCGATCAGAAATATTGAAATCTACATTGAGCCGTGAGGTGAATCGTTTGTAGTTGGAATTGAGTATGACTCCATCCTGATCCAGATAAGACGAGCTCCAGGCATATTTGGTTCCCTGATTACCGCCACGTACAGATAGATCTATTTTATATTGCTTGGCACTTCGCATCAGCTCATCCTGCCAGTCCACATCCCCGTTGTTCATGGGATTTAGAGAGTCAATAAGTGTATAATAAGGGTCTTCAGGAACGGCCATTGCGTTGTAGGAATCCAGAACAGCTTCGCGGTATTGTCTTGCATTCAATACGCTTAACTTACGCGTCAGCGAACTCACCCCTGTAGTTGCATTCAGCAATACTTCCGGCTTACCTTCTGCCCCGCGCTTGGTTGTGATCATGACAACCCCGTTGGCAGCTCTTGAACCATAAATCGCTGTCGATGCAGCATCTTTCAGGATTTCCATAGAAGCGATATCACTTGGATTGATATCTGCAAGCGGATTCAAGCCCGAATTTTCAGTACCGTTCAGAGAAGAAATAGAATTTGACTCAATCGGAATACCATCCACAACAAAGAGTGGATTATTTCCGGAATTCAATGAGGAGTTACCACGTACACGAATGGTCATCTCGCCTCCCGGCGCTCCGGAGTTAGAAGATACCTGTACTCCTGCTGCCCGTCCCTGCAGAATAGATAAAGGATCCTGTAATGTGGTTTTCTCAATTTCGCTTGCCCCTACAGACACTACAGAACCGGTCAGATTCCGTCTTTTCTGCCGGCCGTATCCTACGACAACAGTCTCTTCCATTAGTGTTGAAAGACTGTTCAGAGAGATGTTGTACACATTGCGGGTGTCGACCTTTACGGTCTGACTGGTATACCCCAAAAATGAAAAAACCAGAGACTGCCCTTCACGGACATCTTTTAAGGTGAAATTACCGGAATTATCGGTGCTAATACCGGAGTTTTGCCCCATGAGCAAGACGCTCACTCCCGGAAGAGGCTCTTTAGTAGCAGCATCAATGACTTTTCCTGAAACCTGTTTTTGCTGTGCAAATGTTAAGCCCGGAACGGACAACACCAAACCCAAAAACCAAATCGTCAGAAAAAAGGCACGATTGCTCCCTTTTGTTTTTTGATGATTAGTAATAAATATCATAATTCAGACTTTAGTTTATAGCATCTGTTATTTAGTTTAAGCAAGGTAGACAAAAAACAAATTCAATGCAAATGTTTGCATAAAAAAAAATTAAAATATTTGAATAAATACATTTAAATCAAAATAAACAAACAATTATTAATGCAAATGTTTGCATAAAATTATAGATATTCTACAGTTTGAAATACGCAAAATTTGAATTAACTTCGGCAAAGCAAGTATAAAAGAAGTCAATATGAAGAAATCAGACGCGTCGCGCATTACCATAAAAGATATCGCAAAGGAGCTTAATCTCTCCACCGCTACCATTTCCCGCGTCCTCTCTAATCACCACGCCATTAGTGAAACCACAAAAAAGCTGGTCAATGACAAGGTAAAAGAAATGGGCTTTGCACTGGATCCGATTGCTTCCAGCTTCAGAAGTAAGAAAACTAAATCGATCGGGGTGATCTGTCCGCGAATCGATATCGACTTCCACTCCAAGGTAATCAGTGGTATCGAGGATTATGCCTATAATCAGGGATATCAGATCACTATTTTTCAGTCGCAGGACTCTTACAAGAAGGAAAAAGAAATTGTAAAGATGCTAGAAACCTCACTTGCTGCCGGCATTATTATTTGTCCTGCTTTAGAAACAAACAGATACGATCACCTCAAAAAGATCGACAAATCCAATATACCGCTGGTATTATATGACCGGAATACGGATAGTCTCAAAGCCAGTAAAGTAGTGATCAACGACTTCGAAGCTTCCTATACTGCTACTCAACACCTTATACAGCAGGGTTGCAAAACAATAGCGCATATTTCGGGTAATCAGAATGTAGACATCTTTAAATCCAGAATGGAAGGTTTTAAACAGGCGTTGACAGATCATCAGTTAACTGTACACAAGGAGCTGATCAAGGAGACAAAAAATCTCAGTTATGATGAAGGAAAAGTTCAGGCCGAAGCTTTACTGGAAGAAAAGATAATGCCGGATGGTATTGTCTGTGCCAATGACTATACCGCTGTCGCAACAATGAAAGCATTCCGCAATAAAGGTTACAAAATACCGGAGGAAGTTGCTATTGTCGGATTCAGTAATTACCCTATTTCCGCCATTATGGAGCCGCAGATATCGACTATAGATGACAGTGCATATGATATGGGACGCGTTGCGGCCAAAATACTGATTCAACAAATAGAGGACAAAGATATGCAGGCTCTGGACTATCAGGAAGTCGTGATAAAAACAAAGCTTATTATCCGGGATTCCTCTGACAAGGGGATAAAATAAGCTTTGTTTTAGTAAATAGTTCGCTTTAACGTTTCCAGCTTTTCAAACGAAAACCATAAAAACTGTAGAATATTAAATAGGCATAACAGGGCAGCAGCACAACATAAGCTTCTTTGAGACCTATTTTATCTGCAAAAAAACCGTAAAACATAGGCATAATAGCATTACCACAAAGTGCCATCACCAGCAGAGAGGCTCCTATCTTGAGGAATCGACCTAATCCGGATAAAGCCAGTGGCCAGATCCCCGCCCATATCATAGAATTGGCGAACCCGAGCAATACCAGAAACCACACGGAAATATCTGTCTGATATCCCAAAAAGGAAATATCTCCGGAAAACAGCATAATCGCCATGGATAAAAGCAGACCCAGTGTCGTACATATGCGCAAGGCTGTGAGCTGACTCAGCACTTTGGGCACCATTATGATACCCAGAATATAACCGACGATTGTAGCAGTAAGCGTGTAAGACGGGAATGTCTTGGCTTGCGCAAAGGACAATCCCGAATGCTGTCCGTACGCAATAATACTATCCACAGCTATCACCTGAGAACCTACATGAAAGAAAATAGCAATACTTCCCAGAAGCAAGTGGGGAAACTGCAATATGCTTGTCTTCCCGGAGGTAATCACCCCTTCCCCTTCCTGCTCTTCTTCATCCGTATGAATTTCGGGCAAAGGTGAGAATTTAACCAACAGCCCCAGTGCCACCAGAATACAGGACACTACAGCATACGGCACGACTACTCTGGCCAGCAAAGTTTCAATAGCCACAGCCTTCTGGTCGGGAGACAATGTAGACAAACTGTCCAACATGTTCTGATCTTCGGGACGCAACACAATAGCCGCAAACAGCAAAGGTGCTATAATACCGGCCAGTTTATTGCTGATCCCCATAATACTAAACCGCTGTGCAGCACGCTCTTTATCGCCCAGAATAGTAACATAAGGATTGGCGGCCGTCTGCAAAACAGAAAGTCCGATACCCAGCGTAAAGAGGCCTGTCAAAAACAAAGGATACAGCTGCATTTTCCCTGCCGGAACAAAAAAAGCTGCCCCTATAGCCATGACAAAAAAACCAATCATCATTCCCCGTTTAAATCCTACATAGCGCAGCAGATATCCCGAAGGAACAGACATCAGCAGATAAGCGATATAAAAGGCAAAAGCGACCAGATATGATTCAAAGTGATTCAATGTAAAAGCACCTTTAAAATAAGGTATCAGTATAGCATTGATCCAGGTTACAAATCCGAAAACAAAGAACAGCAACACAATAATTCCAATGGAAACAGCCTGATCCCGCTTAGAGAGACTGGCAACAGCTACGGATTCCTGTTTATTTTTCATGCTGACCCTCCGTTAAATCCGGAGACACAGGCAATCCGCCGCGTCCCTGTTCATCAAAAGCTCTGAACACCATCCCTTTGGTATAAGCTACAGGCTTGCTGTATACGGGATCCGTATTTTTCGGAACTTCTCCGTTTACCGTATAGCGGATTACAAATCCCGGAAGTTCCATATTGACATGCACTTTATTTTCCAGCTGTCTCACTCCTGGTGTTGGAATACGGTATTCTACGCCCAGATGCTGCAATCTTTTTAATTCCTGCTGTCCGACTATGTTAAAGAAATGTTTTACTTCCTTTTCATACCGAGCCTTTGAGGCTGAAGTTTCACCGTTCTGCTCCCATACGCCGGGTTTCGCCCACGCTCTCTCGCTAAATGCAAGCAATCGCGGAAAAAGCATACGCTCCATTTCCTTTTCAGACTTGATCGTTTCCGACCACAGAAGTGCCTGCAATCCTACGATATTGCGTTCTCCTTCCGGCGTCAGTTTTTCTGCATTTGCCAATACACTTTCGGGCAATGGTCTACCCAGCCAGTCCTGCTTCTGATTACTCAAATAGTGAAACGGCACAAAGCTGAAAGGTTTTTCCAGATCGATAAAGCCTCCCCAATAAAACCCTTGCTCACCAAAGTGCTTATGGTAAGCCATATCAAAATAAAAATTGCTTACAAAAGAGAGTTTCACCTTGTATCCTGCGTTCGCCAGACGATAGGCCAAATCTTCATTTCCGCCCAGATTGTTCCAGACATTGAGATGAATACCCTTATCCTTAAATCCTTTATAAGGAATCCATTTTTTCTTTCCGTCCTGAGTGATCTTTTGCATCCCCACTTCTTCCCAGCCTGAAAGAAGCAACCCTTTGTTCTTCAACATCGTGTACAGTTTGTCGAAATGACGAAGCCACAGATCTTCTGTAGTTTTTATTGCAGGATCAGTTTGTTTTAATTTAGCAAAAGCCGGCGATCCCTCCCATACACCATTCGGCACCTCATCACCTCCAAAATGAATAGTTTCCAGTTCAGCATCAGCCTTTTTATACATAGCGATAACCTCATCTGTCACCTGCTCCAGGAAAGTATATACCGATGGCATAGACACGTCCATGACATTATCATTCCATTTCTGCACCGAGCGGAATACGGATGAATCTCCGGAAGCCTGCAACAGGAAGGCTTCAGCCTTGACTTTGTCTCCGCTTTTCAGCAATTTACGGTAGCGGCTGTTCATCGCCTGAATAGCAGCACGTGCATGTCCCGGAGTTTCGATTTCCGGAATCACTTTAATATGTCTGCGTTTGGCATATTGCAAGATCTCAATAAAATCGGCCTGGCTGTAATATCCGCTTCCACGTCCCTTGTCAGCAAATGGACCTGATCCATACGAAGGAGGCAGATTATTGTATTCTTTTCCTTCTTCCCAATGCGCCCTGTGTGCACCCGTTTCAGTCAGTTCGGGAATAGACGGGATTTCCAGTCGCCAGCCTTCATCGTCATTCAGGTGAAAATGAAAGGTATTCAGTTTATACAGCGCCATTATATCGAGCATCTTAAGAATCTGCTCTTTAGGCTGAAAATTACGGGCAACATCCAGCATCAAACTCCGGCTGCCAAATCGTGGCTCATCCGTGACAGTGACCAAAGGCAATACAATTTTGGAATTTACCCCTTTGTTGTAATTCGCCGGATCGATTAACAGTTTTAAAGACTGTATACCGTAAAAGATACCTGCATTTGCAGAAGCCTTTACCGTGATTCCTTTCGGGGTAACCTCCAGTTTATAAGCCTCAGCCCCCAATCCATCTTCTTTCAGCAACCGGATCTCTTTCGCGCCGGAGGATGTATGGACAGCGGTTTGAGCCGCAATACCAAAGTAGGTTTTCAGTGTCCCGGACAGCAAATCTGCTTCATTCTGAAAGCCTTTGTCATAAGAAATAAGAAGTTTCTTTTTAAGCGTATACGTTCCTGAATGACGCTCCAGAGACACAGGCGATGGTAAGATCTGTCCGCGCTGTAATACTTCATTCTGCTGATAACGCAGATTTTTTTCATACAGCATATCTGCATTCATTTCCTTGTCACCTGCAACCCTGAAAAAAGCTTTCT
Source organism: Sphingobacterium spiritivorum ATCC 33861 (assembly GCF_000143765.1). GTDB lineage: Bacteria > Bacteroidota > Bacteroidia > Sphingobacteriales > Sphingobacteriaceae > Sphingobacterium > Sphingobacterium spiritivorum. Next base: position 2,200,429 of record NZ_GL379770.1, read on the forward strand.
CATCTGTTGGCGGCATATAATTCACCGGCCCCAGCGGTTCCAGTTTAGCATTGTCCCATCGAAGATAAAATCCCTGCGGAGCATCATTATAATTTACTACCCAAGATTTGGAAACCATCGTATAGCTGACCTTCTCCCCCGGCTGCAGTTCTTTTCCTTTGGCATTAGGAAGGAAATAAAAGTAGTCACCGTTTATATGAACAGCATCTAAGGGCTGTGAAGAATCTATAGGTTCCAGTAAGCGGATAAAATTAAAATACAATCGCCAGCCTTTCCACGGAAAGGGTTTGTCACTTGTATTTTGAAGGGTCAATATGGATAATGCCTGTTCTTTGCCGTCATAATTGTTCATCAGTGGCTGCCAGCTCACAGACAAGGGATAGTTATTTTCCGTTTGTCCTTTGACAGTATGCACCGTCAGCATCAGGAAACAGGCTATAAAGAATAATTTCGTTTTCATAATTCTTGTTTTAATTCTTACCCAATCGGTTTAATCGTGCTTCCAGCAATCTGATTTTACTGTTACGCAGTTCATTTTCCTGCTGTATCTCTGTCGTGTACATAAAATCAGCATTTAGTTTTTTAAATGACTTATCAAGCTTTTCATCCCGAAGCAATTTTAATTCAGCTTTCAGACGCCCCATACTGTTTCGATCGAAATCCGGATTGTTCAGTGCCATTTCTATGTCCATGTATCGCAGATAGCGTTGCCTGATCTGCGCCATCAGGATATAATGTGCAAATTCATTCTTGTTCTTTTTTGGCGAAAGCGATTGCAACTCTTGTAAAATCCAATCCGAACTGTCTTTCATTTGCGAGATCGAAACTGCCTGTGAACTGATAACGCCCTGATTTATTTCATAAGGATTTGCACGAAGCGCATTCCAGAATCTATCTGTTTCTTTCTCCCCGAATCCATAGTGATTTGTTGCGTATTGCTGTATAAAACCTTTGATATCGAGGGGTTGCTGTGTACGTAAAGCCGTGAAATAACCCTCAATCAGCATATTAAATCCGGATAAGGGATACACCCGGCGTATAGGATACAAGTCAACAAGATCTTTGGGACTCTCCCAAGTACTACCGTATAGCCCCGAGGTTGACCAGGAGGTCATGATCATACCTTTGTAGCCAAACTGTCTTGCCAACGGAATGAAATCGTGTATATTTTTAAAATGTTTTTCCCACTGTGTCAGAAAATAGTTGTCCGGATGGCTGCGCAATGAAGGTGCTCCCCAGATTTCATAACCTGAATGCAACAGGTTACTGTGCTTACCAAACATATCCACATCCCAGCCGTAGTTCCAATCTATGAAAACAGTTTCCTTAGGAATGCCTTGCAGTGCATCCGGATATTTCATGGCTATATCCGCCCATACTACAGGTTTCTTACCCAGGTCTACGACCAGCTGACAGAGCAGCTTAATATAATCGCCGTACAACCGTCCCTTTCCAACCGCAGCCACCTTAGCCTGTGATTCTTTAGAATGCCCCAGCAGATACGTTTCATCTCCTCCGATATGGATGTATTCTGATTTGTGTGTGCTGATCAGATCTTTGTACAGATCGGTAAAAAGTGCTTTTGCTTCCTTCTCTTTCAGCGGATTGATTTGCGAATAGTCTTTCTGATCTTCACGCAGATCTTTGTAGCGGTAATGACGAAGGATATACTCCACGTGTCCGAAACTTTGCTGTAAAGGGATTACATCAATTCCCATATTCTCGCAATAGTCTACAAATTCACGTACTTCTTCCCGTGTATAGGCAAACTGATTGGGAATCAACGGGTGATTCTCAAATGGATAGGTAGCTTCCCATTCCATGATCAGGGTATTGACACCTCCGTCGTGTAACTGTCTGGCAAATTTTTTCAGTGCCGGCATTTTCATAACCTGCACCCGCAGGTCAAGGTGAAAACCCCGAACGGTAAAATCCGGATCAATCTTATCTGCAAAAGAGAGCAGCTGACTTATGATTAAGAGGGTGAAAATTAATATGTACTTTTTCATAGTAATACGTTTATTCGTTTATAGCATTAGTGCTGGCTGATTTTAATTTTCGTAGTAGCGGTAATTTTCTTTACTGATGATATCAATAGGCATATAGTTTATTTTCTGCGGTTCCTGCTGGGCTTCCAGCAATTGAAACAGAGACATCACCGATTTATATCCCTGCGCTACAGGTTTGTGACACAGCAAAAAGTCTATAATACCTTTTTCCAGATAAGCGATATTGTCCGGCAGATAATCAAAGCCGATCAGACATATTCCTGCTACCTGCTGCTCTTCAATAAAACGGGCTACAGATGCAACTCTGGAGTTGGTCACAAAGAGCACCTGTATGGTCGTATTTTTTAATTGTTCTGCCAGCGCCTGTTCTATTGCGCTATAGGTAGTATCGCGGATAACCAGCTTATGTAATTTCTGCTTCATGCCGTTATCCTGCATATACTGCAACAGCCCCTCTTCCTTACGCAAAAGGTGATGCTGCATTTCCATTTCCCTGGAAATATGGACTAGCAGTATTTCATCCGCGGGATTGCTGATATAATTTATCAGCTGAGCAGACATACATCCACTCTGGAAAAGATCCGGACCAAAGTAAGCTGCACTATCCGAACCCGGAATATCGGAATTGATAAATACATACGGAATCTTGTTTTCGTCACAATGTTGCAACAGGGGTTGCGCTTCCTGATGAAACATAGGTGCCAACACCAGGGCATCAAAGTCTTCCTCCAACAACTGCATCGCCAACGGAATAAAACTGTGCCTGTCATTCTGATCAAACAACAACACATCGAGTGTAAAACTGTACCGCTGAATCTCGCTGCCAGCCGTGCGGACTCCCTCAAGCGGAGCTTTCCAATACGCTGATTCGGGAGATGCAGAGGGTATCAGTACAACGATGCGACGGGCTTTGCGACTCGCAAGGGCACGTGCGATCATATTGGGTTGATAGTCATGCTCCTGCAGAACTGCCAGCACCCGTTCTTTGGTTTTGGCTGCGACTCCCGGACGATCATGCAATACCCTGTCAATGGTACCGATAGAAACATTCGCCAGCTTCGCCAGTTCCTTAATACCTACCAGACTATTATCTTTTTTCATTTGTTTATAATTTGTTTTTATCAGCTGTCTCTCAGAGACAACTGACTATTCAACGGACGCAGACAGTTTGTGTATTTAGCAATCCACAAGTCTTTAGCCTCTCCTTTATGCCTGCAAAATCATGCTTTGGCTATTGATATCAATACTTTCTGAACTATGTGGTCGTCAGACGATCATATCTGATCTCCCCTTCCACTATCGTCATGTACACTTCTATATCCTGATCAAATACAACGAGATCAGCATCTTTACCTGTTTCCAAACTTCCCTTTCTATCCTGTACTCCCAGAATACGTGCAGGTACCCCTGTGAGCATAGAAACCACTTCCTGAAGCGGTATTCCGGCAAGGTCTCTGTAGTTTCTGACCAGTTGGTTACAGGTCGCCACACTTCCTGCAAATGCGGATCTGTCCGGCAACTTGGCTACGCCTCCTTCTACCAGCACGGGCAATCCGTCCTTCACACGTCCTAATACACTAGGTCCTTCGGGCATAGCTGCAGCACGCATCGCATCTGTTACCAATGCAATACGAGTGGGACCTTTGATCTTGTAAATTAATTTTAACAGCGGAGCAGGAACATGGATACCGTCTGCAATAATCTCTACGTCCATACCGTCTAAATAATATCCGGCTTCTATCACGCCTGCATAGCGTTTTGCATTTTTACGCACAATGGTAGACATGGCTGAATAAAAATGAGTCGCCAGGCGATAACCATGTTCATAGCCTACCACGACTTCCTCAAACAGTGCATCTGTGTGTGCCAGCGATGGAATAACACCTCTGGACTGCAGGTAATCTCCAAAAGCCAGTGCACCGGAAAGTTCAGGAGCAGCGCTCCAGCGTGTAATATGCGGACTGTAATCCAGTATAGAGCTGTATTCCTTTACATCCGGATTCCGGATATATTTGGGATCCTGTGCTCCCCGCTGATTCATGGCCAGGTAAGGACCTTCCAGATGTAAACCTAACCAGGCAGCACCTCTTTTATTCTGAGGAAGAGCTGCTGCATATGTATCTAACACCGCATATAGATTTTCACGGTCTGCTGTTAAAGTTGTCGGACACATGGCTGTGGTACCATAGCGGACATGCGTTTCGGAAACACCTAAAAATGCCTCTATTGTTGCATCCATAAAATCGTATCCGCCACCACCGTGAACATGCATATCGATAAAACCCGGTGCGACATAGCGCCCTTTCAGATCGATGGTTTTTACCGTATCATCCTGCATTTCGGGCGTGCCCTGACCAATACCTGCAATGCGATTATCTTCCACATACACATATCCGTTTTCAAGGAGTGAAGCAGGTAAAACAAGAATACAATTATGTAAAAGTAGTTTGGTCATGGTCGCTATAATTTAGCTTTATTGCAATTGTTAACGTACACAATAATAACAAAAATGTTTTTATGAACAAATTTTTAACGCTTATTTTTTATTTACCACACCTCTGGAAAATAGTAACAGACCTGTATCCGAAAACTGATTTTTCTTTGATAAGCAACCTGTACAGGCACTTTTTTGCGATTGAAAATCAATCCCGATTTACTTCCGCATAAGCACAAAAAAAAGCACAGTAAAAGATGATCTTTTACTGTGCTTCTGTTATTTTCAAGTCCCTTCCTGAAAAGCTTGTGAACTTATTTTTTAATTTTCAGTTCTTTGCCGGCTATATCTTCCCATCTGTAAAAATGAAATGTCTTGTCATCACTCATCGCTACAAACAATCCGTTTTTGAACGTATCATTCAGCGGTACATTCACCACATCAGAACCATCACTCTGACGTGCCGCTACTGGTACTGTTTTGAGTAACTGATGGGCATATGGATTTCCTTTTGTTCCTTCACGGCTAAAGATCTGAAAACGATTTGCTCCCTGGTCAGATACCAGAATATAGCCGGTACTGTCTGTCAGTTTATAAATCGATATCCCTTCATGATCCTCAGCAAATCCACTTGTTGCAAATAGAGCAAGCTGCTTGTTTCCTTTTTCCGGATCAGCGTAATACTGACGCACCCCTGTCTGCTCATCCGAGTAGTAGACGTAGCCCAGTTCATTATCTACAGCTATCGCTTCGATTTCTTTTTTACCCGAATATTCGCCAAACTTACGTACCAGCGTTGCTTTCACCTGTCCCTGACCATTGTCTTCCAGCAGGTATTGCCACAGATATCCATCCTTAGGACCGTTTTTACGACCTACGATCGCATACATTTTACCTGTCGGTGCGGTATAAATAGCGATTCCCATCAGGTCTCGGTAATCCGTCCCTGTCTCTCCTTCGAATACCGGAATACCGCCGTTGTCCACTGCTTTCATATCCGGCAGTGAGAAGATTCGCAGCTTGTGCGTAAAACGTTCGGTCGTGATTGCAATATCCGTTGGTTTACCATTCAGCATCAATCCATAGGCCAGGTCTACATTGTTAGGACGCTTTAAGTTGCGAACCACCTTATCTTTCACAATCTTTCCCTGCAGGTCGAATACATAGAGCGCACCGTTTTCATCCTTATCTGTACCCAGTACCAGGCTTTTTGAAGGATCTTCTTTATTGATCCAGATGGCAGGATCATCCGAATCAAATTGTACAGCTTCGGAGATCACGGCAGGTTGTACTTCTGAACTATCTGTGCTGCCTGTACGCTGTTTCCCGGGTTGCTGACAGGCATACTGACTCATAAGTGCCAGTGCCAGTACAGCCAAATTTATCTTTTGTAGTTTGTTCATGATGTTGTTTATATCTCTGTTATAATTTTACGCCGTATGCACCTACATATAATGCAGGTTCCGGAGAACTGTACCGGGTTCCGTTTTCGAGAACTATTCCGTCTTTGTAGTGACGTTTAAAGGCGGTCGTTCCCTTTGTCAATGCAGGTGAATTGCCCTGCAGATGAAAGTCCCATGCTTTGTTGTAATCCGGCAGTGTCATTGCTGTATTCATCGGATAATTGACAAATTTGGGATCATTCTCCCCTGCCTTCGTTCCTTTCACATCGTTCACTCCGCCGATAACATCATTCTTACCGGGTTGAAACTGATCTACTGTTGTCTGATCAAATCCATAATACCAGTTGTTGCTGTACACCGAGCGGCTATCCTCCGGTTTCTTCGGATCCCGTTTGATACCAAAACGGGTATTTGCGAACAGGTTGTTGTACAGATCGGCACGCACTGTCGCTTCTACCCATACGGATCCGCCTTTGGCTGTCGGACGTCTCCAGCCGGTATTGACCATTGTATTGTTGTACGCAATGATGTAAGCCTGTGGTGTACGGTCGCCTGTATTGGACAACTTCAGCGCATTGGAATTCATGCTGTATACGATATTGTAAGCGACATCCGCCAATGATCCTGACTTAAAGTTCATTGCATCACCTCCTGTTATTCCGTTGGTATAGAATTCATTGTTAGAAAAGATAATTTTACCGCCATCGATATACGTACAGTCTTCCTGAAAATGACGGATAATACTGTGCTGCACAATCAGTTTGCCATTTACATTAGAAAACCAGATAGCCGGCAGATTTTCTCCGGGCTTGTTTTTATACAATCCCATTTTTACAGAAGTGGATGCATCCGAAGTGGTGCTGCCTCCATATTCCAGAATGGTATAATCCAGTACCAGTTCCTTACAGGTTGGTGCAGCCAGAATTCCGCCCCATAGTTTTCCGAATTTATTCGCTTCGGTTCTGTAAGGCTCCGAGATGGTAAACTTTACCGGATTCTCGGCTGTACCCAGGGAATACAGATTGCCTTTGACAATAATTTCAGGTTTGGCTATCGTATCCATTACAATAGTGACTCCCTCTTCTATAGTCAGGGATTGTCCTTCCGGAATGACAATATCGCCTTTGATCACCTGTGTGCTTCCTTTGGCCCACACACCCGATACTTCCCCTGTAGCTGATCCGTCTACCGGACGTGTATCGACATCAATATTTGCTTTCTCACAGCTAATGAACCCTGTCATAACCAGAAAAAGAGCTGTTAGTTTGATATACTTTTTCATATGTATATATTGTGTTTATAAGGATTAGTTTAATTTATAACGAACACCAACCAGGTAACTCTGACCGTAATAGTCACTGCGGATTAAGGTCTGCCCGCCGGACACCAGGTTTTCAGCAATTTTATCGTTCTCCGGATTCGTACCTTTAATAAATAATTTCATCGGTGTATCTAATATATTATTGGCTTTTGCAAAGACCGTTAAACCGTGTTTAAATCTTTTCTCTGCTGAAAAATCCATCTGAATAAATCCTTTTTGCCACAGATCATTATTCAGAAACTGAGATACGGTATTGATACGCGGACCTGTGTAAGCAGCAGCGACCTGTGCGTCCCATCCTGTTTTGGTATCCTTAAACAATAACGCCAGATTGGCAATATGTTCAGACTGTCCGTACAGAGGTCTTGTCTGTTCTACTGAGATCGCTTCGATATCACCTGATGTCGGATTGATACGTCGCTGTGTTTTGGGTGTCGTGATACGCGAATGTGTGTAGGTATAGTTTGCTTTCACACCAAACTTATTGACATATTTGATATAGTCGACTTCTGCACCATAATTATTGGCATTCCCAAAATTCCCCGGACTGTAGTAAATATCCTGTCCCCGTGTGGCATCTGCCTGGAAAGTATACTCAATCGGGTTTTTGATTTTCTTATAAAAAACTCCCGCTAAAAGCTGTTCCGAAGCCCCCGGAAATAATTCATAACGTAAATCAAAGTTATCAGCTAAGGCACGCATCAGATTAGGATTTCCGCGTTCCTGATATTCTTCATTTACCACTTTACTCGGTACCAGCTCATAGAAACCCGGTCTGTTGAGAGACTTGGCGTAAGAAGCATGCAATTGGGATTTACTGTCAAAAAGATATTTTACGGTCAGGCTCGGCAGGATATCCGTATACACCTGACGACCTGCAGGTGAGTTTTCACCGGCTGGAAACAACAGGTTATAACCCTGATTATTATGTTCCATACGTGCCCCACCAATGGCCTGAAGGCGTTCGGCCTGATAATTAAACATGGCATAGACAGCTGTTGTCTTTTCCGTAGCATCGTAGGTCAGCGGGTTACTTACCGCTCCTGTAGGATTGGTGACCCGAAGATTTAATTCGGTATAATTCTGATAATCCACGCCGTACTGTTTACCGATATCGGATTCAGAAGGTGCCAGGGTGTAGTTATTGTAGAAACTGCTTCTCTGCTTGTCACGGTAAAGTCCACCGGTGGATAGTTCCAGTTTGGCATCTTTCATTTCCAGCTTATATTTCAGATCCCAGTAAGCCGCCATATCATCGTCGGTATTGCGTTCCCAGCGATAATTTACCGGAGCGGTATTGACTAAAGTTGTTCTGCGACGTTCGAAATTCTGTTCCAGACCATTAAGGGTGATTTGTGTATTTTGCGGAACATCATTTAAAGCTGATGAATATACTGCTGCCCAACGAATACTGAATTTATCATCCAGCAGATTGTGCGTCCCCTGCAATGTTCCGTTGTATATCTTCTGATTTGTCTTACGGCTACGGGTCTGATAGACTAGTTCCGCATTACCCAGATCGGGTTTATATTCTCCGTTATAGTTCGTCGTTACTGCCTCCCTCACCTGCTCATTCAGCAAGTTGACATACATATTGTAGAAGCTGAACTTATTGTTCTGATCCAGTACATAGTCTACTTTAGAGTGAAGTCCCAAACGCTTTTGCTGTTCGGAATACTGACGTTCTACTTTATTGGTGATAACGGCATACGCGTCTGTACCTGTCACCGCATTATTGTAAAGGGTACTGGTACTTCCGCGATAGGTATTCTGGTAACTTCCGGCTACAATAACCCCCAGTTTGTTATTAAAGAAACGTTGTCCAACGGACAGACTGCTCAGGATATTTGGTGCCGGTTGTTTGCTGCTGTAGTCCAGTGTGCCTTTACTGAAATCTGTCTGTGAGGCTTTATAATCCCGGCCATTCAGTTCATAAGGCGATTTTGACTGTATACTGCTGCTGTTGTAGGAAGTAAATTTATTATCAAAAAACAGCTGGCTGTAGCCTGTAGATACATTGGCATTGATCTGTAATCTTTCCGGCGCATTTTTCATAATCATGTTCACCGCACCTCCTATCGCATCGGCCTCCATATTTGGCGTCAGACTTTTATAGACTTCCAGTCTTTCCAACAGATCGGAAGGAAAGATATCCAGCGGAATATAGCGGTACTTATTGTCCGGAGAAGGTAATTTGACGCCATTCACTAAGGTATAATTATAGCGCTTGTCCATACCTCTGAGGATCGCATACTGACCATCCCCGTTGCTGTTGCGCTCCAGCGACACTCCGGAGACACGCTGCATTACATTCGCGACTGTCAGATCCGGAGAAAGCTCAATAGCTTTGCCGGAGATAATATTCATGACCTGCGATGCATTCTGCTCTATACGACGAGCTTCTCCATCCCCTGAACCCGGACCTTTGCTTTTGATGGATACTTCCATCAATTGGGTGGATTTGGATAGCAGGTAGAATGCAAATGGCGGCGTATCTTCTTTCAAAACCGTAATCTCCTCCACTACGCTTTCATAATTAAGATAGGAAATCTGTATGTTTTCCTTTCCGGCAGACAGCCCTTTGATCTCAAACGATCCGTCAAGTCCTGTACTCGCGGATTTACCGCTTTTTTCTAAAACTACTGTAGCGCCTACAAGGGCTTCACCACTGAGTTTATCGAAAACTTTACCTTTTATTTTTGTAGCATGCACCAGGCCTGCACAAAATAATAATGGAATCAAAATTGCAAATAATTTCTTCATTGCTTTTCAAATAATAGTCTGATTAAACGACAGGACAAAAGTGAAAAAACATTTGAAACAGCAAGAATTCTGAGCGTTACAAGAAGGCAACAGCGTTACAAACAGCGTAAACAAAACAACAACACAATTGGATAAATAATTGAAAATAAACAACTTAAAACAAAGTCAATTCTCCATTATCGTTACATCATCATTACATTAAGAAATTATTAAGCAGTATAAATCGGGAATACAGAAAAATCTTTAGGATATAAAAATGACCTAAAGGGACTGGATAAAAAAACTTAGATTATCGCCCTGTGCTATATGGAGTTTTTTCCTTAACCGGTACCTGGCCACACGCAGACTATCGGTAGATATCCCCAACATCACGGCTATCTCGGGTGAACTGAGATTCATTTTCATCAGTGCGATGAGGCGAAGATCTGAAGCCGTCAGTTCTGTGCTGTAATTTTTCAGCTTTTCAAAAAACTGCTGATGAACCTGTTCAAAAGCCTGAGCAAATTCTTTCCAGTATTGTTCTTCACTTAAGGAATTATCGATCTCCTGTATAAGCTGCTGAAGCTGTCTTTTCTGATCACGACGTTCATCTTTTACCATGGCAGACAAGTCTGCCCGCAATTGTTCCAGAAACTGTTTGTTCTTGATCAGATTTAAGGTATGTATGGAAAGCTCTTTTCCTTTGAGTACAAGTTGTTCGCGCAGTAAATCTTCTTCCAGCACTTTGTTTTCCAGTTGCAACTGCACAAAAGCATGTTCTGCCTCCCGCTTTTCGACCGTATTTTTCTGATCCCTGTTTTTCAGACGCTGCCGGCTGATGATCACTAATATCAAAACAACAGACAGTAAGGCACCAATAGAAAACGCAATCACCATAATACGGTTTACCTTACGGATACCGTTCAGCCGGGCAATCTCATCCGCCTGTTTATTCATATCATAGAGTACCTGTAAAAAAGAGGTTTGTTTGAGTACCTCTTCCGAATAGACTTCCAGGCTATAGGTACGGCTGAGTTCGGCATAGTGATAAGCACTGTCCATCTGCCCCATTAGGCCGTAGGTTTTTCCGAGATCTTTGGTTGCTGATGCCTTTTGATAAGTGTTTTTTGTTTTTTCGGACAGACGCAGGGCTTCTTTGGTTTTAGCGATACTTGCAGCATACTTTCCGGTTTTGCGTAGGATATCCCCCACATTATTGATGACTTCTATTGTGCCGGTCTCATTGTTTTGCGCTCTGTAAAGCAACAGGGACTGGTTAAAATGTTCTAAGGCTTCATCATACCGCTCCAGATCTTCATAGATGCTGCCCAGATTTTCATATATTTTGGCTGCTCCTCCGGGATTATTACTCTGCTGAAACTTTTCTAGAGCCATTTTTTGGTAATAAAAGGCGCTGTCATAGAGCTGTCTCTTTTCATACACCTGCCCCATACTTCCCAGAATATTGGCCTCACCCTCCTGATTTTTGGTCTTTTGATATAAGGTCAACGCTTTCTTAAACAGATGCTGTGCCTTATCGTGCTGCTTATTGTAGAAATAGAGCATTCCGGTCTTCCCGAAATTCTGCGCCAGCAGATCGGAATTACCAACCTTTTCAAATGCGCGCTCGGCATCAATGTAAAATTCAAGTGCCTGCTGATAATGTCCCTGATGGAAGCAGATCTCTCCCATTGCCTGCAGATATTCCCCTTCCAACCGCGGATTGTCCTCCTGTCTGGATTTCGCATAAAGTTCCTGCAAGGATCGTAAAGCGGTATCGGGGTGTTGTGTAGCCACAGCCTGTACCTTCCGTGGTACCTCCGACTGGCTATACAGCAGATTTCCAATGGACAACAAATAACAGAAACAGAAGAAGCGCAGCATAAGGTTGTTTGTCTTAATTGCCACAAAGTAACTGATACAGTATTAAGTTAATGTTAATTTAACAAGAGGGACCGGGGATTGGGGGATATACGGATCGAAACTACAGGAGATTGTAAGTAGTAAAATCGTTAAATTATGCAGATTCTTTACGCCTCATTGCTTACTGCACAATTTTTCATTTCAATGCTAAACTCCAGATCTGGCATCTGGTTGAGAAAATCGATATTCTTTTTATCCATAAGTTTACCGCTGCTTTCAATGTTGAGCTCCTGTAAATGGGTTAAATTTTTTAAAGGCAATAAGGTCTTAAAATCGCTTGTATTCGCCAAAAAAATCGTCTTTAAGGATTTTACCTGAGAAAGAGTTTCGATTACATTTTCCATGTTTTTGCAGGAAGTGAAATCTATATCTTCAAGCTGTGAAATTCCGGTAATCCATGTGATATCCACAATGGAAGGAATACTAACCAGATACAAAGCTTTTAAATTTTTGAAATTGGGTAAGGAATCCCAGTTACAATCCTTACTTTTCTCAATAGAAAGTGTTTCCAGCTGATAATTAACCGGGAATTCAAATCCTTCTTCCTCAAATTTTTCGATATAAAGTGTTTTGAGCGCCGGATGAGTAAACAGGTTTTGAAAACGTTTGGAATAGCTTGTAAACAGTTCTTCCAGATGTATCAACTGCGACCAGTCCAGACTTTCGTTTCCTTTGAACTTACAGTTTTTAATTTCTAACCGTTTTACGTTTTTAAATTGAAACAACTCTTCACTCTTATCGAGCCCTATATCGCTCAGATGGACTATTTTCATCTCACTAAAGACTCCAGAAAATGCAGTATTACTTAGCACATCAGCATCCACTTCTTTTCCTGAGATAATGATATTGTTAATATTTTCTGCTTTCATCAAAGCAGAAATATCTGCTGCTGAATCTCCTTTTTCCAGTACAATAAACTGATCTGATCTGCCTTGTATGGTTGTTCCTAGGTACATTTGCGATGATTTTTTTAGTTTTTAAAAATTCAATATGGGTTATTTTATTACTCTTATTTGTTACTTACCGATAAAACAACCATTAATCAATTTTGTAACAATTTATTATCTGAGAAGTCGTCCTTTGAAATAATTAAACATCATTTCTAAATGCAGACTTCATTAACTCTTGTTCTGCTCTAGAAATACCTATTTCTTTCGCAATGGATTCCCATCCTTTTACTGCGGTCAAAACTTCAGCTATAATATTCTTCATTTGACTATCATTCAACCTAAAATATTCACCAACACTATTTGCCAGATCAAAATCCAAAGCATTATTATGCATATCAATATTTAATGCTAAGCCATCTTTGTCAATTGAAGGATTAAGATCATAAGCTGGTGACAACTTCCAGCCTTCAGAACTCAAGATAAATCCATGATTACGAAGATGGTCATCTGTGTTAGAAACAGCAATATTAAATACGATTCTACGCCACAATTGAGCCAAGTTATCATCGACATGATAGCCATTGTCCTGAATAAATTCAACGATATCCAAATAACTTGCTGGATTATCTTTGATTGTATCTTCGTTATTTCCTGTCATGGTCATAGCCGATGAAAAATGAATTCGATCTGTTCCAACTCTATCAAACCGTTTTGTGAAAAAAGTATGATATTGACCATTAACTTTTTCCAATCGACATTCCGCCATTTCCACACCAGCGTTGAGTGCCAATCGATAGGTTAAAAATTCCCAAGCAGCTTTATCTATGGTATCATTTTTTGAAGGGAACTTCGCTATCCAAAGATCTTTGTTTTCATCTAAAATATTAGCTTTTGGTCTAGCACCTCCTAAAGATGAGCCTGGAGCAATGAGCAATTTTAACCACTTATTTATGGCTTCATTTTCTTCATCATTTTCATAATGAACAACGGCTTGTTGCAATTCACGAACCGTCGACCATGGCGGTGTTGATTTCTCCGTATCATTATCCAAAAAATCACCATCAGGATCAAGTTTGAAACGAAAAGCCCCCATTCTGGTTTCGTCATAAACACCTAAAAGAAAATGGATATCATATAAGGTTTTGGCTTTCGTTCCATTTGCTTTAGCAAGTTGAGCTTCTCTACGTTTCATCAATGTACGCCCCCATGTATCAGGCATACTATCCAGAAAAACACCGAAATTCTCTTTATTATTGGGGAATTGTTGCCCAGAGTAGAATTGAATATCAGGATCTATTAATCGCTGTGCATTGGTCTTTAACCATTGCTTATCATACTCAAAACTAAAGGCTTTACGTCCTTTTGCCTGATGAGCTGACAAAACCCCTACCAATGTCGGTTGCGACAAACCTACCCAATCCGCATAAACGTATATATCTGTTTTATTTACCGCCATCTTACAACAAATCTAAATCCTGAAGTTTACGTCCGAAAACATCGTCTGCTGCTAATTTTAAGAAATCATCTTGCAAGCCTAAGACACGCAATACATTAAAATATGCGCCCATAGCAACACTAGAATCACCTTTTTCAATAAGGTACAAGGTCGATCGTGCAATACCTGCTCGCTCTGCTACCTGTACAGCAGTCAACTTACGGCGTTTCCGAGCAAGTTTGATATTCTCGCCCATCTGTTCCAATATAGCTTGAAACTTCGGTAATACAGGTTGTCTTTTCATTTAAGCGTTCGTTATTTCAAACAAAAATAATCATTATGTTTGAAATAACGAACAATTAATATTGACTCCTCAAAATTTGTATATATTAGTATTATTCTTTAGTTACTTTAAATAATCCTAACTTTATATGAGTTTAAAAAGATAATATCAAACACAAAATTAAATGGATAAAAGTTCAGACATATTAATTAATGAAATTCAACATCTACTAAAAAAAAATAAGATTAATGCTGCTATAGAAGCTTTGGACAAAGAATTAGATCTCAATCCAGATAACTGGAAGGCTTTTAACTATAGGGGCTTTTGCTTCTTAAAAAATAAAAATTATCCTGAAGCATTTCTAAATTTTGAAGCAGCAATAAATATTGACAATAATCAATCAGAAAGCTGGGGTTTTTTAGGAACATACTACTTAATTTTAAAAAATAAACAACTAGCAGAAGAATGTTTTAAGAAAGTGGAACAGCTAGAATTAACTGAAATTAGCAATTCACAGCTAGCATATTATTATTACTCAATTAACGATTATAATACATCCCAACTTTACGTTGATAAAACTTTAAGTATTAACAGCAAAAATGAAAGTGCTTTAAATACGCAAGGTCTTTTATTTATTGAAAAAAATGAATACAAAAACGCAATAAAAATTTTCAAAGAACTTATATCTTTAAATAAAGATATCAGCATATACTACAACAACTTAGGTCATGCTTTCCAATTAGACAAAAAATTATACTCTGCGCAAAAGAATTTAGAAAAAGCTTTAAAACTAGATAATACAAATGCTTACGCGTATAATAACTTAGCAGTTTTACATAATGAAAAATTAGAAATTAAAGAAGCATGGGAATATATATGTAAAGCAACCGAATTAGATCAAGACAACCCTAAGTTCTGGGTAAATAAAGGAGAATTATTATTTTCTTTGATTAAATCCGGACAAGAAACTGAAGAGAAATTAGAAGATGTAGGGTACTATTTCTATCGAGGAAGTATATCAACAGTGGACGCAATATCAGCATTAAAGGATAGTGTTCAGTCTATTTCAGAAGAAGACATTGATCAGATAATAAATGGTATGCTAAATATGGATATATATTTTTCAGCAACAACCAATAACTGTAATGTAGATAAAAATTTCTATCATTATGTCTATAAAATTTCACTCGAGATAATTGCACTTCTAAATGCTTCTGAAGTTGAAGAATTTTATTTTTCACATTATACAACAGAAGAAACATCTAACACATTAATTTTTAATAATTCTCCTTTTAGACTAAACTCAGTTACTACTGCTAACGACCCTAGGGAAGGATATCCATTATTAAATTTTTTAGGATTTACTGGGCCTTATTCACCTAACATATATCAAGCGTTTGTGGGGAGTTTTACTTTTAATTCTGATAGTCTAAATCAATTTAGACTTTATGGAAAAAGAGAAAACGTTGAAGGTAGTGGGATAGGTTTGGAATTATCCTTTAATTATTTTGCTAAAAATATTGAAATCAATAATTCTTTAATTTCACCCAAAAAAGAGATAAACAATAATGTAAAACAATCGATTTTTAGATGTATTTACTTAGACCCCATTTCACGACGAGTAATTTCTGTAGGTTATAAGGAGCCTTGTGTATTTTATAGAGAAAATAATGAAGACAAAAATATAGTCGATGATAAGGTAAAAAAATACTTAAGTAAAATAGAAAATATTAAAAATAAAGTAGAAATTTTACTGGAAAAACTTAGCGGTACAATCCATAAATATTACAATAATGAGAAAGATTCAGATAAAAAACATGAAATTATCCGAATTGTTCCCTCACTATTAATTCACTTAAGATATTTAGTAAAACACTATGACTTTAAAGAAGAACAAGAATGCCGAATTATCCAAGTCGAACCATTAATTGATAATCCAAAAATAAAAACAACACAAGATTTTAGTCGTATGTACTTGGAATATCTACCATTTAGAAAAGCTTCAGAATGTTTTTTGACAAATATTTATTTTGGACCAAAAACAACAAATTTTGAGCTCTTTAAAGATAGAATCACTCAATTAAATTCTAATATACTTTGTTTGAAAAATGATCATCCCTTTAATTAAAAGTAAAGGGATGCTGTATACCAAAAATCACCATTTGATTTGTTCATAATGCCAAATAGCACGAACCTCATGGTCATCAAAAAACGAATGAGAACTTTGGACATCATTGTTAGTTTTTATATATTTAATATCCCCAAGAATGTCTGCACTACTTTACAAACTCAAATCTCGCTAAGATAATTTCCGTTTTACCAATATGATACCGGCTTGGTGTATGAATATCTTTTTAAAAACTTTACAACATAAGATTTCAATCAGCATATCTAATTCAAGAAAAGGCAAAAAGAACTAAATAACTGGTTAACAAGCTAAGAAACACAAAGTAAAACAGCTTTACTTCCCGATACAAAACTTACTAAAGATATTATCCAGCAGGTCATCCGTAGATACACTGCCCGTAATTTCGCCCAGGTGATACAGCGCCTGGCGGATATCCATAGCCAGAAAGTCAGAAGTAACCGGATTATCAATACCAAACAGTACCCTGCTTAGCGAATCTTCCGTATGCTGCAGCGCTTCGACATGGCGAATATTAGTTACCATTACATCATCCGTATTCAGATTAGCCAGGTTCACCTGACGCAGCAGTTCATCCTTCAGTTCCTCGACGCCGATCTGCTCCTTGGCAGAAATAAATACCGGAGATAGCGTCCGATATTCAGCACGCTGTTCTTCCGTGAGCAGATCCGACTTATTGATAATCGTCACAAAAGGAATATTCAGGCTTCGCACCTCTTCCAGTTGCGTTTCCACATCCGCAATCGTATCCTGCACCGGATCAAAGAGATAGATAATCAGGCGAGCCTGCTTCATCTTTTCTCGGGTACGCTCCACGCCTTTTGCCTCAATCACATCTACCGTTTCGCGGATACCGGCCGTATCAATAAAACGGAACGTCACTCCATGAATATTAATCTCATCTTCGATCGTATCCCGTGTAGTACCGGCGATATCCGATACAATCGCACGCTCCTCATTCAGCAAAGCATTCAGGAGAGTAGATTTCCCAACATTCGGTTTACCGGCAATAACCACCGGAACGCCATTTTTGAGCACATTCCCCTGTTCAAAAGACTGAATAAGTTTGCGTACTACCGAATTGATCTGTAAAATCAGCTGTTTCAGCTGATCACGGTTTGCAAACTCCACGTCCTCCTCTGAAAAGTCAAGTTCAAGTTCGATAAGCGAAGCAAAATGAATCAGATCATCCCGCAGCCTCCGCAGCTGATTGGAAAACCCACCCCGCATCTGCTGCATAGCGATCTGATGGGATGCCGCCGAATTAGACGCTATCAGATCCGCCACCGCCTCTGCCTGGGAAAGATCCATACCACCGTTCAGGAAAGCACGCAGTGTAAATTCTCCCGGTTTGGCAGCCCGTGCCCCCTTGCGGATCAGTAAGCTGATAATACGTTCGATAATATATTTAGAGTTGTGCGTAGATATTTCCACCACATGCTCTTTTGTGTAAGAATTAGGGCCTACAAATAAGGTGACCAGCACCTCATCCAGAATTTCCTCTCCATCCCGGATGGTTCCGAAATGAACCGTATGAGAAGGCTGTGCAGAAAGATCCTTACCACGAAAAACCTGATTGGCAATTTCAATAGCATCCTTGCCCGAAAGACGGATCACAGCGATAGCACCATTACCATTGGCCGTAGCCAATGCAACTATAGTCTCTTGTTGTTGAATAGAAGATGTAGACATGCTGCAAAGATACATATTTCAACAGCAAAGAACAGGCGCAGAAAGTCACAATCTTGCACGTTTTAAATTACGGTTTTCCCTCTGCTCTAAGACCGTTGGTAACAGGAAGATGACAGCCGTATCTGAAACAAAACCGTCCTGAGCGAAAATTTCATTTTTTTGACAACGATTTCAAAAATCACTTGTTAATACTATACAAGAGAGATAATTTATGGACACATCTAAAGCAAAATCACTTCAGAAACTCGATGTAAATGGCACTACCTATCATTACAGTTCGCTGAAAAACCTTCCCGGAGGATCGGTAGATCATCTTCCGTTCAGTATCCGGATTTTATTGGAAAATGTACTCCGCAATTTTGACGGGTTCAGCATTACCGATGAACATGTCAATACATTGCTTCACTGGTCACCGGCTCCGGTAGACAAAGATATACCCTTCAAACCGGCGCGTATCCTGATGCAGGATTTCACCGGCGTACCCGCTGTCGTGGATATGGCCTCCCTGAGGGCAGAATATGTACGCCACGGTAAAGACGGACAAAAGATAAATCCGGCTATCCCTGTGGATCTGGTCATAGACCATTCCGTACAGGTAGATTACTTCGGCACAGATTATTCCTATGATAAAAATGTACAACTCGAATACGACCGCAATACAGAACGCTATGAGCTCCTGAAATGGGCGCAAAAAGGACTCCGTAATTTTACAGTTGTCCCTCCCGGAATGGGAATCTGCCATCAGGTCAATCTGGAATATCTGGCCAAGGGAGTCATCAGCAGAGAAGGCTGGTTATTTCCGGATTCTTTAGTCGGTACCGATTCACATACCCCGATGGTAAATGGTATCGGTGTCATTGGCTGGGGTGTAGGTGGTATCGAAGCGGAAGCCGCAATGCTGGGCCAGCCGATCTTTTTCACCTGTCCGGAAGTCATCGGTCTGAAACTTACCGGAAACATCCCGGACACTTGCACAGCTACAGATATGGTGCTTTCCATTACCAAAATATTAAGAGATAAAGGCGTAGTAGGCAAATTTGTGGAAGTCTTCGGCGAAGGGCTGGACAACCTGACGGTGACGGATCGCGCAACAATCTCCAATATGTCGCCTGAATTTGGCTGTACTGTCACCTACTTCCCTATTGATAACCGCACACTGGAATACATGCATGCGACCAATCGTTCCAAAGAGCAGATAGAGATTGTAGAAACCTATTGTAAGGAAAATCTGTTATGGCGCACCGGCAATGAAAATATCCAATATTCGTCATTAGTCGAATTTGACCTGTCTACATTAGAACCAACCGTTTCAGGCCCCAAACGTCCGCAGGATAAGATCATCGTGAAAGAACTGGGGAGCAAATTTGCGACCTTGCTGGATAAAGAACACAACAGAGAATACCAGCCTTTTCAGGATCGCCGGGAAGCGGCCTGGCTGGCAGATGGCGGATCAGGAACTGAATTCACTTTCGGAAAAGTGCCGCTCACAGCACCTAATAATTTTCAGGTGGATAAAGAAGCCATACAGTCCGTCCGTATCAAGCATAAGAATAAAGAATTTATCCTGAGCGATGGCAGTATCGTCATTGCAGCTATTACCAGTTGTACCAATACCTCCAATCCTGCCGTCATGATCGGTGCGGGACTGCTGGCCCGCAATGCGGTAGAAAAAGGATTACGAACCAAATCCTGGGTCAAAACATCTCTGGCTCCGGGATCTAAAGTCGTCACTCAATATCTGGAACGGGCCGGACTGAATGTAGATCTGGATGCCTTACGCTTTCATACCGTGGGATACGGATGTACTTCCTGTATCGGCAACTCAGGCCCGCTTCCTCCGCATATTGCCGAAGCCGTAGATAAAGGCGAACTGGTAGTGGCATCGGTGCTCTCCGGCAATCGTAATTTCGAAGCACGTGTACATCCGCAGGTAAAGATGAACTTCCTGATGTCACCTATGCTCGTAGTTGCCTATGCACTGGTAGGCCGCGTAGATATCAACCTGCTGGAAGATCCGCTGGATTATGATCCGAATGGCAATCCGGTGTATCTGAAAGATATATGGCCGAGCCGGGAAGAGATTATCCGAACCATCAATGACTGTGTGAAACAGGAAGATTTTCAGGAAGTATATGATGTCATCTTTGACGGTTCTACAGACTGGCAGAATCTGCAGGTCAATCTGGAACAAAACTACGAATGGAAATCAGATTCTACCTATATCAAGGAATCACCATTCTTTGAGGGGCTGAAAGAGACCTTAAATCCTGTAACCGATATCAAAGACGCACGTGTGTTATTATATCTCGGAGATTCGGTCACGACAGATCACATCTCCCCTGCGGGTTCATTCAGAGATAACACTTCAGCAGGCCAGTACTTACTGGCACACGATGTTGCGCAGGCCGACTTCAACTCCTACGGATCACGAAGAGGGAATCACGAAGTCATGATGCGGGGTACTTTTGCCAATGTGCGTATCAAAAACAAGATCGTTGAAAAAGAAGGTGGATACAGCATCTATTTTCCAGATAACGAAGTGAATACCGTATATGAAACTGCTATGGCCTACCAGAAAGACCATACACCACTTATTGTATTGGCAGGTAAAGAATACGGATCAGGATCATCCAGAGACTGGGCAGCTAAAGGAACATTTCTGCTGGGCATAAAAGCAGTTATAGCCGAAAGTTTTGAACGTATACACCGCAGCAATCTGGTCGGTATGGGCGTAGCACCACTGGTATTTGTAGAAGGCCAGAATGCCGAATCTCTGGGACTGGACGGAACAGAAACATTTACCATCACGGGACTGGCTGAAAACCTGAGTCCGCACAAATTACTGGACGTAAAAGCTGTTCATCCATCCGGAAAAGTAACCGACTTCAAAGTTAAAGCCCGGTTAGATTCCGCTATAGAGATAGAATATTATAAGAATGACGGTATCCTGCAATATGTATTGAGAGAATACCTGAAGAATAATTAACAAGCTGACTGAATATAGCAGCATCTACCCCTGAACTTCTCAGGGGTATTTTTATTTCCTGTAGTCAGGAAAAAGTGAAATCCATTCTCTCTGAAATTTCTCCCCTTTCCTTCTTATTTTTTCCGGATTTATCTTTCTGGACGGAATAATTCAAGCGAGAATACCGCAAACCTTTCCTGTAATCTTCATAATTATTTAACACTAATAAAATACAGTATAAATAAACATTGTTTAGTATTACAAAACATTTTATATATTTATACTACCATTATGATAAAACAAGGCAATTTTCTGGTTTTTGAACAATCCAACGCGCCTCTGGCTTTGCACAGCCTGCCTGTCCGATCGCTCTCAAAAGGAGAAATATTAGTAAAGATCTGTTATACGACGCTTTGCGGAAGTGATCTTCACACCTATTGCGGTATGCGTCAGGAACCCTGTCCGACCATTTTGGGACACGAAATTGTAGGCGTAATTGAGGATATCGCTCCTGATTATAAAGCAGCTGATGCTATCGGCATCGCCTTGCAAAAAGGCGATCTGGTCACCTGGACTGTATTTGCCAGTGATCCGCAGACAAACAGCTACAATCCGGATATTCCACAGAAAAATATACCTCTCTATAAATACGGGCATCGTCAGCTTACAGAAGCAGACAGTTTCCATGGTGGGCTGGCTACGCATATTATCCTGCGTCCGCATACCTGCATCCGAAAATTATCAGCATCCTTACCGCTGCCTGTGGCTGCGACAATCAATTGTGCTGTGGCTACGGCTGCCGGAGCGATACGCCTCGCCGGATCTGTAAAAGGTAAGCGTATTCTGATCTCCGGAATGGGATTGCTGGGATTAGTTTGTGCAGCAATGTGCAAAGAAGCCGGAGCGGCCTGTATTATTGTTTCGGATATGGATCAAAACAGATTAGAACTTGCCCGTCAATTCGGTGCAGATCAGACATTTAGTCCGACAAATCAATCCGAAGAAATGACGAACTCTCTTCTGGTGGATTGCTTTTTTGATATGAGTGGTTCACCTGAGGCCATGGAATCTGGCATAGACCACTTGACTGTTGGCGGATATGCTGTACTGATCGGTGCTGTCTTTAAACAAAGGAAACTTCATATTGATGCCGAGCAAATCATAAGACGTATACTAACCATACGCGGACTGCACAATTACAATTATTCGGATTTCAATACTGCTGTTGACTTTATTACGGATAACCTGAACAAATATCCTTTTGCCAGACTGATCGAAAAAGAATTTTCGCTGGAAGAAGTCAACGAAGCATTTGCGTATGCGATAGATAAAAAACCGGTCCGTGTCGGCATCCTTATCCATCAAAACTAATACAGGATGGATATTCAAAAAAATTCAGAAAAGAACAATGGAAAATGTTGTTAATTACCATGTTTTGCTACCTGTTCTTCTATACCGGACGCCACAATTTCGGATGGGCAGCCAAAGGTATGGCAACCGAACTGAACATTAGTTTTCAGCAGATCGGATGGATCAGTTTTTCGATGCTGATGGGGTATGCACTGGGACAGCTCATCAACGGCAATCTGGCTGACCGCTTCAGTCCTAAGATCATGATATTGACAGGAGGTTTTCTGTCCATTATCTGCAACCTCAGCATCAGCTACGCAACGACATATACAGCTATCCTCATCCTCTGGACATTAAACGGCTATTTTCAATCTATGGCCTGGGGCTCGGGCAGCAAGCTGATATCCAACTGGTGGGACAGCGATGAAAGAGGTAAAGCATTCGGGTTCTATACTATGGCAGCAGGAAGCTCTTCTGTACTGACATTCTTTATGGCTTTATTACTGGTGCAGCAGGGACAAAGCTGGCGCACGCTCTTCAGATATCCGATTTTGTTTCTGCTTTTTGCCTTGGTTTTGTTTCTGATTATTGCACGCAGCCACCCTGCAATAAAGGGGTATACAACAGCAGCAAATCCTTCCTCCGGAAATATTGCGCAAAAGGCTGCCTGGAAATCCTCTTATAAAACTGTATTTCAGAACCGCAATTTTATGATTGCTTCGGTGGCTATAGGATTTCAAAGCATGGCCAGGTACGGTCTTATCTTCTGGGTGCCTATTCATTTTCTCGGAAATAATTACAAAGAATCTTCAGATAACCTCTGGCTAACCTTATTCATTCCTGCCGGAATGGCCATCGGTGCAGTTTCTTTCGGCTATATATCCGATGTCCTCTTTAACAAAAACAGAAGCAAGTCTATCCGGATCGGGATGCTGTGCAGCTGTGCTGTAGCCTTGCTTATATACGTTATACCTACCCCACATCATGCTTTGGCAGCAGTACTTATGTTTGCTGCAGGCTTTTTTGTATACGGACCACAGGCTAATTTCTGGACACTGAGTCCTGATTTGCTCGGTTCGCAACTCGTGGGTACGGGGATTGGCATTATGAATATGTTTGCTTATGTATTTGCAGCTGCAGGCGAACCTCTCTTTGGGAAAATAATAGATTATACCGGAGATACCTCCAATATTTTTTTAATAGTCGCTGTCATATGCACAGTATGTGCATGTATTATATCATTTGTAAAACCACAACAGATCAATAATCATGAGTAAAATTAAATTAGCCTTGTTTGATATGGCCGGAACGACCGTACAGGACAATCGTGAAGTCGAAAAATGTTTTTTTGAAGCTATCCGGGCAACACAACTGGAAGTGTCTTCCGAAAAAATAAACAGCATGATGGGCTGGTCCAAATACCGGGTATTCGAAACTATCTGGAAAGATGAAATCGGAGAAAATCATCTCTCATTTAAAGAGAAAGTAGACGAATCCTACGCTTTTTTCTGCAATACACTAGAACATCATTACGAAACATACGGTGCAAAGCCTTATGACGGAGTACCGGAAGTATTTGAATTCTGCAGAGAAAATGACATCCGGATCGCATTGACTACCGGATTCTACCCTAAGGTTACCGCTATAATTCTGCGTAAACTGGGCTGGGATAAAGATCTGGACAGCAATTACACAAGATTGTATAATACTTCAGACAATATTATCAATTGTTCTGTATCCAGCAGTGATGTCGTAAACGGCAGACCTGAACCGGATATGATTCATCTTGCGATGGAAAAATGTGAGATCCGGGATGCGGGTACGGTGATCAATATAGGCGATACCCCTTCGGATTTACAATCCGCTCACCGCGCTAATGTAGGATATTCTGTAGGATCACTCTACGGAACACATACAAAGCATGAACTGAATTATTATCCCTCGGATAAACTTATACATCAACCATTGGAAATTATAGAAATCATACAAGCCTTATAATACAGGAATTACTGCTAATAATAAACCAGTTATGATAAACAGAAAATCATTTTTAAAAATCGGAGGACTCGGGATCACCGGTCTTCTGCTGAATCCCGCACTTGCCTCTGCCAGAATAAGTACAGATAAAGCCAGTCAAAGGATTCGGTTCGGTGTAATCACAGATCTGCATTATGACCTGATGCACGACAGTGAAAAACGGGCAGCAGCATTTATCGCGGCTATGAAACAGGAAAAACCGGATTTCATTATCCAGCTGGGAGATTTCTGTATGCCCAAACCTCAGAATAGGCCTTTGATGGACATATGGAACAGCTTTGAGGGTGAAAAATATCATGTGCTCGGCAATCATGATACGGATGGCGGATATACAAAAGAACAGACGCTGGCATTCTGGTCCGCTGAACGCCCCTACTATTCGTTTGATAAGAATGGTTTTCACTTTATTGTCCTTGACGGTAACGAGAAAAGCGAAACAACCGAGATAGCGGGTTATCCGCGAACAATCGCAAAGAAGCAACTGGAGTGGCTCAGAGACGATCTGCAAAAGACTTCTCTAAGAACCGTAATCTTTTGTCACCAAGGGCTGGAAAATACCTTAGGCGGACTCGATAACGGAATGGAGGTTCGCTATCTGTTAGAGCAGATAAACGAAAAGGCAGGATTCAAAAAGGTCATCCTGGTATTGACCGGACATCATCATATGAACTATCATAATGAAATAAACGGGATACATTATGTACAGATCAACAGTGCGTCCTACTACTGGGCTGGTGAAGATTTCAAAAGCCAGGCATTTTCAGAAGACTTTTACAAAAAACACCGGATACTGCAATATACGCTGGTCTATGAGGAACCAATCTGGGCGATGATCGATATTAATAACAAGAATAAAATCTCGATCAAAGGTAAAAAAACAAGCATGACTGGTACACCACTGGAACAGACGGGAATTGATATTTACAAAGATGTATACCCCATCAGTTCGGAAATCGATTCCAGAGTACTTAAATACTAAACGACAACGCCCCTGAACAGATTCAGGGGCGTTGTCGTTTTTATGAAATCGGCTTCTTCAGTACGACCAGTACTTTAAAACCCCTTAATTGATGGCTGTTATTTCATCTTAAAACAATGCACATTTCCTGAAAAATCCGCTACATACATATAGTGGTCAGCAACTGTTGCTTCCGCCAGTACAGGAGCTCCCAATGTGATTGCCTGTACAAGTTTACCGGTCTGATCAAGCACATAAAATTTTCCGTCCGAAGCACCGAAGTACAGGTTGTTTCCGACAGCAAGTACACTACTTTCTACCGTACGAACCGGTTTGTGCTGATCCGGACTGGTATAGGCCGAAGTATACACCAATGCTTCGCCAGTGTTAAACTGCCATTTTTCTTCCAAAGTCTTCATATCGTAACTTTTCACACCGCTTACCGATGTAGGCATGATCAGTTCCCCGTTTAAAAGCAGAGGCGAAGCCATTACCTTAAATTCATCTTCAAAAATCTTCTTTCTAACCGTTTCTCCGGTTTTCAGATCCAGTACAAACAAACCGTTGAGTCCTGTCGTGTATACATACTCACCATCAAAACTCACACCCCCGCTTCTGAAACGAAGTCCGTCATCATTTCTCTTCCACAACAGTTTACCAGATGCAAGCTCATGTGCAAATAAGCTATTCCAGTTGCTACCTGTGATCAGTACATCCTTAGCGATCAACATAGATCCGGGCATCCCTTCACCGCTATTCCAATCCTTATTCTGCCAGATCACATCTCCTGTTTTGACGTTTAAGGCTGACAAGTATTTACCATAACCGGTATAGTAAATACCTTTATCCACGACACCTCCGGTTACATATACCGGTAATGTTCCTCCGCTAAGACTCTTTGTCCATTTGAGCTTTCCGGTTTTGACATCCAGCGCATATACATTTCCGGCACCATCCGTAGCTAACACCAGCCCTTCAGCTACGTTCAACTTATTTTTAACAGAGCTGTTTGTACGATAAGACCAGATCTCTTTTCCGGTCTTTTTGTCCAGAGCGACGATCTTGCTTTTGTCTGTCGTACCGTCATCAATAGTCGCAGCTAATACCATATCATCCACAACAAGCGGACTTGCTTTCCATACACTCGCCCCGATATTGGCACTCCATATCAGCTGCAAAGCCTGATCAGCAACGGTCTTTGTTAACGTAAAAGGTTGCTTCTTTAATTCACGTTCACCGTTGGCATATACAACTTCAGTCAGTATCTCATAATTTACACCGTAAGAAACTTTACCTAATGCACTTTGTCCTCTCCAGTTCCAGTCGCTCTGTTGCTGCAGGGTCTCTTTGGCAATCTGTTTACCACTCTGATCATAGATATAAGTATGGACTCCGGTTACCGCTCGTTCACTATCATAGATATTGACATTTAACTCCAGTTTATTACCGTTCAGGGTATTCATACCGGATACGGCAGGACTTACGACAGCTACATGCCCACTCAGATTAGCATATACAGGCTGTACATGAGTGACTCCGTCCTTATCGATATCAATAGCCATAAACTGACCTGCAGAATTATCGATTCCACCTTTATTCGGAGCTCCTGTGGAGATCACATATACATTACCTTCGCCTACGCGTTGCACAAAATTATTATGCCAGTGTCCAAACAGCCAGGCTTTCAGATTATACTGCCTGAGATCGATCTCCTCAGTCTTACCTTTCATCACAAAATCTTTCCCTACTGCAAAATCATGATTGATAAAGATCAAAGGTTTATTCTTATCCTTGGCAGCCAGGTCCTTCTTCAGCCAGGCGATCACCTGATCCTGCGTATAGCTGGGTGCATAGTCGCCACCGGCCATAGGTGTGACCACAAAGTGGGCCGGACCAGCATCAAAGGAATAATATGTCGGACCAAACAGATCCTCAAATAATTTTTCACCATATTCACCTTTTACCAGATCATGATTACCAACAGCATAATATGTAGGTCGGCGCATCAGTTCAGAATTGACCTGACGGGCATGAAACTGCATACCCGGTTCGTAACAGATATCGCCTGTATGCATAATAAGTGAAGCACCCTGCTCGCGTGCATAATTACGTACATTGTCTATCCACTGCCCGTAAAGCGGAGTTTCCGTATCCGTGATCTGAATAAAGCGTAGTTTATCCGCAGACTGAACTTCGTCTTTTACGATGCCAAAGTCATACGTCTCCTCCGCCTTAGAAAGTTTAATATAATGCGATTTACCTGCCTTATAACCTGACGGAATTGTAATGAAAAGAAAACGGGCTTTTTCATGAGGTTTAATATCAAATTTGCCACTGGCATCCGTTTTTACAATCTCATATCCGTCCGATACGACAATATTTCCCATGCCTTTTTCATTCAGGTCCGGTTTATTATTTTCATTCAGATCAATATAAACCTGTCCGCGATACTGTGCATGCACCAGTTGGGCTGTCAAAAATGCACTGATAAGTAGTATTTTTCTCATGATTACATAAAGGCAAACCGTGCATATGCATCAGCTTGCTAAAAAATTATTATTTTAGAATTGATTATTCATTTCACCTCGCCCTTCAGTTCGTTTTACCATGACTCAACATTGCAAAAATTGCAGCTATGTTTATAAATATTAAAATATAGAAAAACAAAAGGTATAAATTTTGGCAAAAGTAACAGCTATAGTTTAGCATTACTTAAACTCAATGTTAAATAAAAAATTTTATCCCTGCAAAATAATTTGATTTTTAGTCTTTCCTATCACCTTCTTTTTCAGTTCCGGACGCAATATGAATATCCTGTTGTGGAAACGGAATGACAATACCCTCCTGCCGGAAATGCTGATGTATATCCTGCATAAGGTCGCTTCGGATCTGCGAAGCATCTCTGAGGCTTCGTACCCAGAAATAGAGATCAATATCTATCGCACTTGCGGCAAACTGATTGTATTGTACGACGGGCATAGGAGATGTCAGGATATTTACCTGCTTGCCCATAATAAGCAACAGCAAGTCGCGGATGTGTTGAAGATCGCTGTCATAAGTCACACGCAAGACAATATGCATACGCTTTTTATAGCCACCCAATGTCCAGTTGATCACATGAGAATTGAGCAGATCCCCGTTAGGTAAAACAAGATCAGCTCCGTCAACAGTAGAAATGACACTGCTTCTGAATCCGATAGATTTGACAGTCCCGCCTTGTCCGCCCACCTCGATAACATCACCTACATTGACTGGTTTTTCAAATGCAATGATCAGTCCGCTTACCAGATTATTGACGAGCGTCTGTAAACCAAATCCCACACCGACTCCTAATGCGCCTAAGATCAGTGTAATTTTGTCCATCGGTATACCAGCCGCAGCAAATGCAAGAAAAAGTCCAAGCACAATAATCGTAATCCGGATAAGCAGCAGCCAGCTACCCACCTTCAATTTTCGCTTACGTTTTTCTTCCTTACTGCTCCATTGCTGATCGGAAGCAAAATAAGAAACTACTTTTGAGACCACTGTAGTGACGATCATAATCACGATAAAAGTCACAAGATTGCTGATCGAAAAAGTATAGCTGCCTAATGTATGTTCCTGCTCGAAAAAATTCTTTAACGGTTCGGAAATCTGCCTGAACTCATAAAAATTGCGGCCAAACAACACAAACCAGCCAATCACCAGAAAGATGTAAAAAAATGTAGGTGCCTGTGTCCCTACCCGGTTATAGTTCAGATAAAACAATCGCTGTTCCTGATGCGTGTACAGCATAGATGCAAACTGCAGCCCCTCATTAATCAATCGTACAACCCATAAAAACAGAATCGTGATCATCACACTTAGCAATCCCGATACCATCAGCACCTTGGCCAGATTATACTGACCAAAAATGTCACTGATACATGCGATCAGTGTAAATGCCGTCATCAGCCCTATCGGGTATAATATCCAGCGTTCCCGTAACTCTTCGTGTCGCTTTCTATTGATCAGGGCATACAGTCCGACACCGAAACTCCATGCAGAAATAAGCAGTATAAACCATCTTTCAGGACGGGATGCCTGCAGAATCATATTATCCATACACGCCAGGACAAAGAGAGTAAACAGTGCCAGCCAGATCTTCATCCAGTATTGGCTTATGTAGGTACGAAAGATGACAGAAAGTAATATACCGGAGAGTATCCATAACAGCGCACTGAAAATAAACGGCGGAGCAGGAAAGATAAACTGGAATATACTGCAAACAATAATTATCGCCGAACAAACCGGATAACGGATGACAAGTCCGTCTGCCTTCTCTCCACTTTTTTCCTGCTGACTTGTCAATTCCCTTTTTAACGAAGTCAGGTAGTATGCAGAGCATACTACCATAAGAATAAGAAAAAGAAATTTACCCCAATGTGCCTTGAAATAAAATACCATTACCAAATAAGCCTTATGTACGGAATAATACAGAAGTTCGGAAAAAGGACGGTCAAAAGTATTGGGTTGCCATATATTTACAAATTCCTTATTAAAAATGCGATCAGCGATCTCCTTTTGATAAAAGTTGATCTCTTCCATATGCGCATTCAGCCGGAACAGCTCCAGGTTGATCTTTGTCTGTATATGCTGAATATTATAAATAGCAGTCTTTAAGGATTGTGTGACCGGAGATATCTCTACTGCTGCTGCACGAAGCTGTTGAATATAGTTGACAAGTTCTGCCGAATCTGTCGGAAACTGAAATAAGGAAGGATCATTTGACAGGGAATCCAGCGCAAAACGAAATTGTATAAGTTGAGTCTGATACCGGTCTATTCTGCTTTTTTGGGCAGCCACATCTTTGGAAAGACCGACCAGTACATTATAGGTCGTCGTGAGATTGCGGGTCGTCTGTGCTGTCCCTAGATGATTAAAAACCCCGTCTCCGGCTATTTCGTGCCATTTTATAATATTATCCAGATCCGAATTGATCTGTAAGGAATCCACTCCGTTTTTAAGAAAAGCACGTGCCCGCTGATTGGTTCGTTTGATCTGCTCCAGAATCTCATTCTGGCGTACCATAGCACGATCAGCATCATAATCCTTCCGGCTTCTGGCAGCAGATTGTTTTGCAAAGTCCTGCATCTGACTTACAAAATCCTTCTTCACAGCCGTATCCTTTGCTAAAGTATCAGATTGCACAATACCTGCATACGCACAGTTCAGAAGACTTATAAAAAGGATAACTATACTAAGCTGTTTCATATTCGGTTGGTAGATATTACATAAAAATAAAGCATTTCATGCATATTATCTACACTCCAAACAAGAACTTAGCCTATATTTTGATAAGCAGGACGCGCTTAGTAATCCCGGCGGCTTTCTACTGTATAGGTAAAGCTTTCTGCCCTGTAATAACCCAGATTGTACTCAATAGGACGTCCCGACTGATCGTAGACAAACCGCTTACGGGAGAGTATGGGATCTCCCTGATTGATTTCCAGTTTGTCCGCTATAAACTTATTCGCAGCCTTAGCATCTATTTCCTCCTGTGAAAGATCAGCTATAATATGGTGATCCTGCTCCAGTATCTCGTACAACGGACGCTTAAAATCCTCATCTCCCGTCAATCCTATACGCGGATGAAAGTAAGAAACAAAATATACAAAAGGATCGTCCTTCTTTCCTCTCAGACGTTCCAGTTTCAGGATTTTCTGATCTTCCTTGATATCAAAAAAATGCATAATACTTTTCTCCGGAACAACCCAGCTCACATGCAATTCAAAATTTTTGACTTCTATTCCTCTGTTTTTCATCTCCTGAGAAAAGCTAAGCCAGTTTTTAGACTTTGAGCTGAATTTGGAAGTAACGACCTTAGTGCCTACTCCTTTCTTACGGACCAGCAGCTCTTCATATACCAGCTTATTGATCGCCAGACGAAGTGTAGTGCGTGAAATAGCAAGACGACGCGCAAGTTCGACTTCATTGGGTAACAACTTGCCGTCTATATACTCGGGATCTTTGATAAGTTCGCGAAGTAACATTTCGGCCTGTATGTGTAAAGGAACCGGACTCTTGTGGTCTATCTGAAGATTCATAATACTCGGGTAAAATTTTCTGCTATCCTGTTTCAGTAGCTAATGTAACATTATTTGGAGAATTAAAAAAATACACATATGTTTGTATGTATGTACATATTAAAGTAACCAATGTAAATTTATGAACACACTCTTTAAACTTATTATTGCAACGGTCTCTTTGGGCGGGCTGCTTTTCGGATTTGATATGGCCGTTATTTCGGGTGCGGTACCGTTGATTAAAGCTCATTTCAATCTGACACCCGGTCAGGAAGGCATGTTTGTATCTTCAGCATTGGTAGGTTGTATTATAGGTGTGGTATTTGCCGGACGCTGGAGTGACCGCTTAGGCCGAAAATCGACTCTGGTCATCGCCGGCACATTGTTTTTAGTTTCAGCAATCGGATGTACATTCAGCCCGGATTTTATCTCGCTACTGACCAGCAGATGGGTTGGCGGTCTCGGTGTGGGTATTGCCTCCATCGTTGTCCCCCTTTATATTGCAGAGATATCACCAAGCCAGTACCGCGGCCGTACAGTGACCATCTATCAGCTGGCTATTACCATTGGGATACTGGCGGCCTATGTCAGTAATGCTCTTGTGCTTAAATATGATCTCAGTATCGCTGCCGAACATTGGCGTATGATGTTTCTGCTTGGCGCAATTCCCGCATTACTGTTATGTCTGGGACTATTTATAGTACCCGAAAGCCCCAGATGGCTGATTCAGAAAGGGAAAGAGAATATGGGATATAAGATACTTTCCCGGTTAAATATCAACGACCCCATTACTCCGGTGGCTCAGCAAGAGCGTCAACATGTATCTCTATTTTCCCCGGTCTACAGAAGAGCCTTTATATTAGGGCTTCTGCTTCCTTTATTTTCACAATTGAGCGGTATAAATGCTATCGTTTACTTTGGCCCCAGCATTCTGCTTCAATCCGGTCTGTCCCTTGACAGTTCGGTACAGGCACAGGTTTTTTTCGGCCTGGCCAATGTGATCTTTACCTGTGTGGCGATCTGGAAAGTAGACACCTGGGGAAGAAGACCGTTGTACCTCACCGGTACATTAGGAGCTACGATCAGCTTATTATTAACAGGCTGGTTTCTGAGTCAGGATATCCATACATATGGTAATCTGCTCATCATCTCCATCCTCTGTTTTCTACTGTTTTTTGCCTTTTCTATAGGTCCTTTAAAGTTTGTGGTAGCCTCAGAGATATTCCCGGCGGCTATACGCGCACGCGCCATGGCGGTCAGCATTCTGGTTATGTGGGTCGCAGACGCCATTATCGGTCAGCTCACTCCTATTCTGCTCGATCAGTGGGGAACAGCATGGACATTCCGGGTATTTGCTATTTGCTGCGCGATTGCCTTTGTAACCGTATACTATCTCTTGCCAGAAACAAAAGGAAAACGCCTGGAAGAAATAGAGGCATACTGGAAATCGAAAATCAAAAAGTAATATTAAAAAAGATAAATATCATTAGTCATATCATAACATGGAAACCGAAGTAAAAGATAACAGCGTAAATTATACTATATTGCCCACACATAAAGCCAAAGGTCACATCTATCGCGGATATGATTCACTGGCCACAGCTCTGTCTGCAGAATCACTCTATATACTTGACGGATATATCGGAGTGGACTGGCAGGAAATTGTTGAAGAACTCGGCGCTGCTTTCCGTAGAAGTGCCATAAATGTGCGTTTTATAGCTTTCGAAACGGCTCTGAAAGAAACCACTCAGATCGAGGCAATGGTACAGCCTTTTCTAGGTGCGGATGACCCCTTGTTCGGTTACAGAACGGATCTGTCTATCACCGATTTTTATGATCTGGAAAAAGTAAAAATGCTTGTACCCGCACATGCTGAAGGATTGACGATACTATACGGAACAGGCGCAGCATGTTACGATACAAAGGCTCCCATTGCCTATTTTGATTTACCTAAAAATGTACTTTCGCAGCGCATGCGTCAGGGAAAGGTTGACAATCTTGGTGCAGATTTTCAGGACGACAAGAAACAGATTTACAAGCGATTTTACTTTGTGGATTGGGTAGTATTGAATAAGCATAAGAAAAATATATTACCGCGGACAACCATTATGGCGGATCAGCAGCTTACGGAACGTATCACCTGGATGTACGGCAAGGATCTGCGTGATACCCTGAAAGATATGTCGACCTCTTTCTTCAGAGTAAGACCCTGGTTTGAGCCGGGTGTCTGGGGCGGACAATGGATGAAAAAACACATGAAGCAATTGGATCAGAACGTAGAAAATTACGCCTGGTCTTTTGAGATGATCGTTCCTGAAAACGGACTGGTATTAGCTGACGGAGATCATCTTCTGGAAGTTTCCTTTGATCAGTTGATGTATACTGCCGGCGAACAGGTGCTGGGCAAAGCATATAACCGGTTCGGAGATGAATTTCCGATACGCTTTGATTTCCTGGATACTTTTGACGGAGGAAACCTTTCTATACAGTGCCATCCGGGAACACAATATGCGAAAGATCAGTTCGGCGAAAATTTCACACAGGATGAAACCTATTATATTGTTGATTGTGAGGAGAATGCGGAAGTGTATCTGGGATTTCAACAGGATATACAGCCTGATAACTTCCGAAAAGTACTGGAAGAAAGTTTTGAAAACGGCACTACTATCGAAATTGAAAAGTATGTTCAGAAATTCACGGTTCAGAAACATGATCTCTATCTGATCCCCAACGGTACAGTACATGCATCCGGAAAAAACAATCTGGTGCTCGAAATCAGCGCCACACCTTATATTTTCACCTTCAAAATGTACGATTGGGTACGTCCGGATCTGGATGGAAAGCCCAGACCACTCAATATAGCACGTGCATTTGAAAATCTGGATTTTTCACGTAAAGGAACCGTAGTACAGGATACATTAATATCTAAACCAAAGGAAACTGCATTGGATGTAAATACAAACTATATAGATCTGCCGACTCACGAACAGCATTTCTATACGATTTGCAGATATGACTTTACGGATCAGGTAGCCGTAGAGACAAAAGGACAATGCCATATCCTCATGCTGGTAGAAGGCTCGGCAATAGAACTGACTACCGCAGACGGAAAACAAGAGGTCTTTCATTTTGTAGAAACCTTTGCTGTACCTGCTGCTGCCGGTTCGTACGAGTTACGCAATCTAGGCGAAACACAGGCCAAAGTAATTGTATCCTTTGTCAAAGATGAAGTCTGTTAAACTATATAGAACAATCACTTATAAACGATAAAATAATGAATAGAATAGCCTTATTTGCCTTAGCAGGTCTGCTCACTGCATGTGGATCTTCTGCCGGCAAGACAGACTCAGCCACACTGTCCAAGCGTATAGAAGCAGACTCTTCGCTACAGATCGTCAAAGATAAAGCGCTGGAAATCGTAAAATCCGGATTCAATGCCGGAGACGGATACAGTGAGGTGTGGATCAGAGATTACAATACATTTATCACAGTCGCCACAAAAGTACATCCGCATGAATTGATTAAGGAACAACTGCTTACGTTTTTCCGATTACAGGGGGAAGATGGTAATATTGCAGACGGTTTTGTCACAAAAGCAAGTCTTAAAGGCAAACCTTCAGATTATTACACGATTACCAATGCGCTTGCTCCGCAATTCGCAGCTCATAAGAATACGGTAGAAACAGATCAGGAGACATCTCTGATACAGGCAGTACACAAATACATCAAAGCAACAAACGATACCAGCTTTCTGGAAACCAAAGTCGGCACCACTACTGTAAAGGAACGTATGGAACATGCGATGGATTTTCTGATGAAGCACCGTTACAATGAGAAGTACGGCCTGCTCTGGGGAGCAACGACTGCAGACTGGGGTGACGTACAGCCGGAACATGACTGGGGTGTCCATCTGGATGAAAATTCTCATCTCGCTATCGACATCTATGACAATGCCATGTTTCTGATCGCACTGGACAATTATATGGATATGATACCTGCGGCTGCTAACAGATGGAAATTGATACGGGAACAGATAGCAGGCAGCACAATGCAACATTTATGGGACGATAAGAATCAGAAGTTTATACCCCATATCTACCTGACGACTTCTCCATTTGACAAGAATTTTGATGAAAATCAGATCTACTATCACGGAGGAACAGCGGTAGCCATAGAAGCTAATTTACTATCTAAGGAACAAATTAAAACATCTCTTGATAAAATGATTGCCAATGTCAAAGCTTCCGGAGCGGCGACCATTGGACTGACCTTATACCCGACCTATCCAGAAGGATCATTCAAAAATAAAGGTATGTATCCTTATGGTTATCAGAATGGCGGTGACTGGACCTGGTTTGGCGGAAGAATGATTCAGCAACTGATCAAAAACGGATTTGAAAAGGAGGCTTACGAACAACTAAAACCTATGCTTGACAGGGTTATCGTCAATAAAGGCTTTTTTGAATGGTATACCAAAGACAATAAGCCTAAAGGGTCAGGAACATTTCGGGGTGAGGCAGGTGTATTATACGATGCCATTGTACTGTTGGAGCAGGCCCAAAAATAACATAAAATGGGCTATCCAAAAAGGTTGGATAGCCCATTTTTATGCGATTTTATACTACCTCCCTTACAGCATCATCATTTCAGATATGCAATTCTCAAAGGGTTTGACTGACTTTTGAGACACCTTCTTCAATATAAAAGGTAAATTCATTTAAATATTTCAATTGCCCGGGAATTAATTCCCGGGCAATTTTTCTACATATACTTTACTGTGCAACAGGAATACCTCCTGTTCCCCAGTTTTTGTTAGGCATGGATCCCATTTCCAGTATCAGCGTACCACCTTTCAATATTTCTGAAGCAGGAAACCAGCAGTTATTAAGCTCCACCCCATTTAATGTGGCTTTCTGAATATACATATTCTTCTTACTGGTATTCCGGGCTTCGATCACAAACTCTTTTCCTCTGCCATACCGGTTACCGAGATCAAGGGTTACTTTCTCAAACAGCGGGCTTCCTATCTCATAGATCGGATCTACCCGGGCTCCGCCATCCATCTGAAACAATCCGAGGGCATTCATCACGAACCACGCACTCATCTGGCCCTGGTCCTCATCGCCAAGGTAAGCATTAGACAAGCCGTGCCCGTAGTAGCGTTCCATAATTGCCCGGCTCCATTTTTGCGTAAGCCAGGGCCGTCCGACCCAGTTAAACAGAAATGCAAAGTGCATAGATTGCTGATTACCCTGTACGACCGGATAATCCCAGTACTGATCATTCGGCCCGTTGAAGCGCCATTTGTAACTCTCCTCAAATCCCCACTCCAACCGTTTCAGAAATGTATCCTGTCCTATACGTTTTGCTAATCCGGGTATATCCTGTGGCACAAAAAAAGTGAGCTGCCAGGCATTTCCTTCAACATAATGTTCGTTGGCACCCGATTTAAACGGGTCAAACTCCTTATACCAATCCCCCTTAGCATCCCGCATGCGGGCATAGCCGGTCACAGTATCGATTGCATTTTTCCACCAGGATCCGCGTTCTCTGAATTGAATAAATTCCTTTTCCTTATTTAAGGATCTGGCCATTTGCGAAACAGTCCAATCGTCAAAGCTATATTCCAGTGAATTGGAAAACCGTCCCTGATCATAGGGTACATACTGATGTTGCAGATACGTCATCAGATCCCTGTTGCCTGCATATCCGCCTTCAACCGGAGCAGATGCTGTAGTCTGCATTTTGACCATTGCTTCAAACGATTTGTGCACATCATAATCCCGGATTCCCATCTGATAAGCACTTACTATAAGAGGTATTTCGTGCTCGGCTACCATTACAGGAATATACTCCATACCGGCAGGGCCTTTAGCCAGCCAGCCATTGGCGTCATACATG
The DNA here is from genome assembly GCF_000143765.1 of Sphingobacterium spiritivorum ATCC 33861. Lineage (GTDB taxonomy): Bacteria > Bacteroidota > Bacteroidia > Sphingobacteriales > Sphingobacteriaceae > Sphingobacterium > Sphingobacterium spiritivorum. Next base: position 2,237,962 of record NZ_GL379770.1, read on the forward strand.
GCCAGCTGTGAGCGTACCCATTTGCCTGACCATTCCGGAGTCACCAGATTCCAGAACTGATTCAGGTTCCAAAACGTATTCCAAAAAGCGTCGCATCCGAGCGCCACATCCGTGGATCCGGGAAGTTTGCGAATCTTTTCATCGGCAGAAACCCAGCTTCCGTCCACATCACTGAATGTATTTCTGCTGGCAAGAGAACGGTACATATTGGTATAGAAACGCTCCTTTTGCAACTGATCATTTGAATTTATCGAAATCCGTCCCAATTGCTCATTCCATACCTGCCTTTGACGGGCATATACCTTGTCAAAGGACCAGCCAAATGGCTTACTGATCTCTTCTTGCAGATTCAAAGCTGCATTTGCGATACTCACATAAGAGATTCCGGTTCGCAACTGTACAGTTTTATTTGTTCTGGTATCAAACTCGACAAACATCCCGGCATCACTTACCTCCGATTCATTCAACGTTTGCTGCCTCAGCACCTGCCCGTTTTTCCAATATCCGAAATTCCTGATCGGACGGTCAAATTCCATTACAAAATGTACATTATACTCCTGGTCAATATCTCCGGACCATACGTGCTGCGACAGTTGTCTGCTCACTCCCTCAATCCGGTAATCACTTATTTTGGTCAGCTTTACAGCTTTGATCTTGTAATCATACTCCGTAGGCAATTGCAGATCAATCATGATCCGTCCGGTATCCGCACGATGATAGGTATACCTCTGAAAGCTGGTTCGTGTACCTGCAGTCAGTTCAGCCGTAATATCATAATCCGTCAGATCCACACGATAATATCCCAAAGGAGCCTTTTCAGTTGTCTTATCGATGCGCGATCGGTATCCGCTATCCGGTTTATCCTGATCGCCCATATGAATATCGAGCTTACCAGATACCGGAAAAGTACCCAGACCTGTCATCGTCCACTCGTGGATATGGCTGAATGTTCCGATAGATTCTACAGTAGGATCATATCCGGCCTGCCATCCGCTTCGCTGATTGTCGGGACTGAGCTTGACCATACCGAATGGCATCCAGGGTCCCGGCGCAATCATCCATCTGGAATGTGCTGCTCCCATCATCGTGTTGACATAGTCGGCCGGACTAACGAGCTTTTGTGCCGACCGTTTCACTGTCCCTGCTCCTATTTTCATTCCGTCTGCCCGGATTTCGAAATGACTTGTTTTGGGATTTTTCACTGCCGGCATAAGGGCTTCCAGCACATACCTTCCGGTATCCAGATGCTGCTTCAGAATACTGTTTCCATCGAGCAGAACCTCTAGTTGCGCATGTGCTTTCATTGCAGACACATCCACTAAAAGAACCTGAAATTTTTCATTTTCCTTCTCTGTTTCATAATCCGCCGGAAATACGGACTTCAGCCATGCGGTACCAGGTTTCAGGATATGGACATGTGACGGACCGTAGAGTGCCAAATCATCAAATATCAGCCATCCGCCCTGCAGGGTAGTCAATGTGATATGGTTTGAGCCGTCTTTCAACAGTCCCTCAGGGATTTCAATCCGAATGTTTTGGCTTTCGGCCCGATCAAAAGGACCTACCGGATTTTCATGGCCGTTACCCTTTTTAAGCTGAAAGTAGTACGGTTTACCATTGACAGATATCTTAAATGAAGGAGCCTCCTTAGGATCAGTCTGCAAAATATTGATTTCAAAACCGAATTTATCATTTGCAGAGAGGTGCTCCAGTCCAAAATCAATATTCAAAAAATGAGAACGTATTCCGGCAGTCGGTCCGGTTCCTCCCCAGCCGTTGACCGGTCCGGGTAAAACATAAGGCCACTCGGTCTGTACGTCTGAATGACCGATCATAAATGACCGGTCTTCAAATCCGAAATCTCTCTCAATAAATTGTTTATAGGCATCGGAAGACAATGCCATTCCTGCCGGACTATGATCTTTCTTTCCTATCTGCCAGATCACTTTAGCGCTATGCTGTGCCTTTACCTGAAAGACACAGCCTAACAACATACAGATCAGACAGCTTATTTTAATTATTTTCACTTTAGACTGTACACACATATCATTTCATCTTTAGTATCCCGGATTTTGCTCCAGAAGTGGATTTCGCTGCAGTTCATCTGTAGGAATAGGCAGCAACAGATTTTTCTCCAGAATAGTGGCTCCTTTATCATTTGCATGGCCGATCACCGCTTCAAAATTAATATTTCCGTCATTAGTACCGGCAGGCACCGGAAACATTCTTGTGCGCTGTATATCAAACCATTGTCTTCCTTCAAATACAAGCTCGCGATAGCGCTCCTTCCAGATTTCCTTTACAAACTGATCTGCCGGAAGACTGCCCAGTTGCTGGCGGATAACAGCCGGATCGGTTTTCCAGTATGCTCTTGCCCTTACCTGACTAAGGTAGTCCACAGCTTCTGCAGTGACACCTTCCGAAAGTGCTATCGCTTCTGCTGCCATTAACAACACATCAGGATAGGTATATATCGGCAGATCTTTGCCCGAAGTAGCGGTCTCAAACGATGCCTGATCATCCTGCCACATGTAAGGTGCAGTCGGGAAATTAAGGATTGTTCCGTTTGCCCTTTCCAGTGAAGAATGAAAAAACTGCTTTTCCTGTATACGAAGATCATCCGCAGCACCGTAGCCTTTCAAAAATTTAGAAGAAGGTCCATACGCATTATTGGTAATCGCAAATACAGTGGCTGAAGTCGCTGTCGTTGGAAAAGCCCAATGTGCATGTGTGGAAGTCGCAATTCCTATGGTAAACTCATAGGAATAAATATACTCGTTGCTGACATTGTCGACCAGACGTAATTTGTTATAGGCTGTACTTTTCAGGTTGACAGATCCGTCCGGATTACGATCGTGTGTAGTGAGCTGATAAACGCCACTCTTGATAATGGCACGTGCTGTTGCCGCACTTTTAGCATATTCATTCTGCTGTAACGGATATCCGCTCATGGTCAGATAGACATCTGCCAACAGCGTTGCAGCCGTACCTTTACTCACTCGGCCTGCATTGGCGGACATGGTCTTATCGGCAAGATTTCCCTGATTGACAGCAAAAGTCAGATCCTGTACAATCAAAGCATATACCTCTTTTACCGGTGTACGCTTCACATTGATGTTTTCCAGATTTTCATAAGGCTCGGTTATTAAAGGGACATCACCAAACATCCTTACCAGCTGAAAATAGCCCTGTGCTCTGAAAAAATAAGCTTCTGCCAGCAACTGACTGCGTTGGATATCAGACAGTCCCGGTGTTGTCGGGATGTATTTGATCGCATTATTTGATCTCGATATACCCCTGTATATAGTACTCCAGATGTCGTGAAAATAAGTAGATAAATTGGTGGCATTAAAGGTCATGTTCTGTGCATGCTGTACATGTACTTCCTGCCCCTTGAAATCATTGTCTATATATCCGGTAAGATAAGGTCCGAAGAACATCTTGGAGCCGGAATAATGAGCACCCGAGCCATCATACAGCTGTGGAGCTCCGATTCTATACAAACCGTTTACAGCGTTGGTAGCATGCTCGGGTTGGGTAAAATACTGGTTGCCGGCAAGTTCATCCTTCGGGTTTTCTTCCAGAAATTTTTTACAGGAAGTCATCATAGCGAGCGTGATGATTATTAATATTATAGTCGGTTTCATGAGTTGTTATATTAAGATTAACATAATGGTTGGATACTAAAACTGAAAGCTTGTACCTATCGTAAATGTGCGGGGCTTTGGATATTGGTGAAAAAATATGTTTTGCCCCCATTGATTATCACCCCATGAAGTAGCTTCAGGATCATATCCTTTAAAACTGTCCGAAGTAATCAGAAATGCATTTTGTACACTTGCATATACTCGCCAGTTCTTAAGACCCCACTTTTGCAACTGATCATTGTGAAAAGTATAGCCCAGACTAATAGCATTCACCCGTAAGAAAGAACCGTTTGCCACCCAATGATCATCTACTTCACTGTTTTGTCCCGAATACGGACCGTTGCGGATTTGCTGGATCATTGTATTTTGATTTTGCTCCGTCCAGCTATCGTACAATGTTCTGCGAAAGCCGTTGGAATAACCTGTACGGTCTTCGGTAGAATGAAAAAACTGCTGCAGGATATCCACTCCGTATACAAACTGCATATCCACTCCCAGATCCAGCTGTTTGTATCTGAAATTGTTAATAAAGCTTCCCGTCCAGTCCGGCAATCCTTTACCGATAATAGTTCGCTCGGCACTGCGTTTGGCCTCGCCCGGGATAGCCCCCACTTTGGCAGCTTCTGCAGCCTCCGCTGTACCCCATGTCCCTAATCTTCTGTATCCCCAGAAGGAACTCAGGCTTTCTCCGACACGCAAAATAGTCTGGCTGCCGGACACCCAGTTAGGGCCGGGAAAAATATCTTCATTATTCGCTCCGAGCGCTTCGATCTGATTCTTATTATAGGTAAAATTCAAAGTTGATTCCCAGTTGAAATCAGAAGTTTTGACCGGCACGGCACTAATCAATACCTCTACCCCTCTGTTCGACACAGAACCTATATTATCCCGTACAGCCATAAATCCGGTAGACGAAGGCACAGGTCTGTCCAGCAACAAATCTGTAGTCAGCTTGTGGTAGTAATCCAGCCCCAGTTTCAGACGTCTGTCAAACAAAGCCAGATCCATCCCGATATCAAATTGCTTTGATTTTTCCCATTCCAGATTAGGATTCGGAAGTCTGTTGATATAACTCTGGGATACACGTGTACCATTGATCAGCGTCGTTTCAGAAGATATGGTACCTAAAGACTGATAAGTCGGAATTTCCGTATTTCCGGTGACCCCATAACTTGAGCGCAGCTTCAGCTCGTTGATGGCAGATACATCTTTTAAGAACGGTTCTTCTGAAATTACCCAACCGATACCTGCAGAAGGGAATACACCGTATTTGTTGTTTTCCCCAAACCGCGAAGATCCGTCAATACGCCCTGTAAAGGTGAGTAGATATTTACTTTTATAACTGTAACTTCCTCTCAGAAAGTAAGAGTTCATAGCCCATCTGTCGTATAATGAACCCGGAGCACCTGGTTGACTTGCAGCCTGAATACTGTTGTAGCGGAAGAAGTTATCGGAAAATCCCTTTGCCGAAATCCAGTTATTCTCCGCTCTTCTTTCCTGCCAGCTGAGACCAATCACTCCATTGATACGATGATCCCCAAAATCCTTGTTATAATTCAGATACGTCTCTTCCTGCCAGTAAAAAGAATGTTGATTCTCAATATACGCATAACCCAGCGGAGCGGAAATATTGATCAGATCTGTAGGATCGTAATTCTGGATCAGATTATCATTTTTATCAAATCCGAATTGCGTACGCAGATCCAGTCCCGGAAGAATATGAAAAGTCAGATAGGTATTGCCAAAAATTTGCGTGCGTTTGCGTAACCGGTCCTGAGTTGTCAATACATGTACAGGATTCGGGATAGACTCCAAAGAATATGCATCTGTGATCATGCCGCTGTGGGCCCAGGTTCCGTCCGGAAATCTGACCGGGAATATAGGAGGCATTTCCAGCATAGAACGTCTCGGCATCTGATGCCCTCCCTCTTCTTCAAACTCATTTCCGCGGGTATAGTTCACGAGCACATTTGTACCCATAGACAACCATTTTTTAGGTTTGGCATCATAAGCCAGTTTACCATTGATCCGTTCCAGCCAGTTGTTGAGCATGATCCCTTCGGTCTTGGCATAATTCATAAATGCACCAAATGAAGATTTTTCACCCTTGCCTAATACGGACAGCTGATGATTGTGAGACAGCGCAGTACGGGTAGCTTCATCCTGCCAGTCTGTGTCATACAACGGATTGCCCTGTGCGTCAAACAGTCGGGGATCCGAAGTTGTAAATACGGGAGCCGTGCCTGTAGGATTGTATTTGCTGTAATTGTCAAAACCTCTTTTAATGACTTCCAGAAATTCCTTAGCATTCAGCAACTCCAGTTTTTTAGGCAATACCCCTATACTCACAAAACCATCATAACCGATCACGACGCCATCTGACGTGGCACCTCGTTTGGTGGTGATCAGAATAACGCCATTGGCACCTCTGGCTCCGTAAATCGCTGTAGAAGATGCATCCTTCAGTACTTCCATACGTTCGATATCGTTTGGATTGAGAAACTGCATATTCTCCATGACTACCCCGTCAATGACATAAAGCGGGCTTGAAGACGAATTGATCGTTCCCAACCCGCGAATCAGCACACGGGGACTTCCGGTAGGAGATCCGGAATTGAGAAATACATTTACTCCGGCTACTTTACCTTTTAAGGCTTGCAAAGCATTATTGACCGGCACATTCAGCAGTTCTTTGGAAGATACCACCGCAACCGATCCTGTCAGATCAGATTTACGCTGTGTACCGTATCCGGTGACCACCACTTCTTCAAGCTCTTCTCCCGATGCGGACAACAGGATACGCAGATCTCTTTGCTTTCCGACAGCAACCTCCTGAGATTTCATACCGATAAAACTAAAGATAAGAACTGCTTTTTCATCCTTCACTTCGATCTGAAACCGGCCTTTATCATCTGTCGTCGTCGCATTGGAGCTCCCTTTCTCCAGTATGCTGACACCTGTCAAGGCAGAGGCTGTATTTCCGTTTTCAGAGACCAGCCCTCGTATTACAAGCCCGCTCTGGGCTGATGCAAGATACGGACAGGCGAGCAAAAAGAGCAGCACTGCCCGGAAACAGGACATAAAATGTCCATACATTTTGTTTTGATTCATGGTTAGTTAGTTTAAATTGGAATAGTATAAGTTTATGGTTATTTGAATAGTCCTGCAGGTAAAAAGCTGATCCTAAAAAAACAGGATAAAACATATTTAAAGCAGCATAATTGTGTAATATCTGATACAATCAGAAATAATCGATGATGAGATTTATTTTACAGAAAACTGTATTACCTCCCCTATTAATGTAAACAGGAATCCTCATAACATTGGTTTTTGTAGTGGCACACATCAAATGTACATACATACAAACATATTAATATATTAAAAACATTGCAACTTTTTTTTTCATTTTTCAGGAAAACGGAGGTATTAACAGATTTTTAAGATATACAGGAGTAAGTCACCCGGGCTCCGTGTAACTTTTTATTTATTTCAAAAAACAGACATTTTTATTTGATTATTAGCAATAAAACTCTATTTTTGATCCGTTATTAATACAAACATGATTTATACTCACGTACATCATTTTCATTTCCATCATCGCCCCTGTGGCGATATGTAATTGATATGTTTCTACGTGAAGCATTTTTCCCCTTGTGTTTGAATCCTATTTATTAATAATTTACTGCTAACATTATAAAGCGTTGAAAAATCTCAAAATAGCTATCCAGAAATCGGGTAGATTAAATGAAAAATCAGTCCAATTACTCAAAAACTGTGGTTTAGATTTCGAAAACTATAAAAGTTCACTGATTACCTCTGTTGCTAATTTTCCTCTTGAAATACTGTTCTTAAGAGATGATGATATCCCCGGATATGTCGAACAGGGCATTGCAGATCTCGGTATTGTCGGAGAAAATGTGATCGATGAATCCGAAGCACAGGTCTCCTATGTCAAACGTTTAGGTTTTGGAAAATGTACACTCAAACTGGCAGTACCTAAAGACAGTAAGATCGAAGATCTGAAAGACCTGAATGGTAAGGCTATCGCAACCTCCTACCCTGTTATCCTGAAAAATTTTCTGGATGAATACCAGATCACAGCAGATATCCGTTTAATATCAGGATCTGTAGAGATCTCTCCGGGTCTGGGACTGAGTGACGCGATCTGTGATATCGTATCTACAGGCGGTACATTGAAAAGCAACGGTCTGAAGCCTTTTGCGGATGTCCGCCGCTCAGAGGCAATCCTTATCGGAAGAAAGGGCCTGGAAGATAACCTGATCCTGACAGAACTGGTGCAGCGTATTGAATCGGTACTGCTGGCCAAAGAGACCAAATATGTGGTTCTCAATGTGGAGAAAAAGAATCTGCCGGCGATCACTTCCCTGCTGCATGGTGTCAAGAGCCCAACAGTCGTTCCGTTGGCCGAAGAAGGCTGGGTAGCTGTACATACAGTTATTTCGGAAGATGATTTCTGGGAAAAGATCAACACACTGAAATCTGCAGGAGCACAGGGAATAGTAGTGATGCCGATCGAAAAGATTATCTTGTAAGTGTAATCAAAAGAAAAAACAACATGTTGAAAAAGTATAACTACAGTCAGCTATCTTCACAGGACATTGCTGATCTGGTAGACCGTAATACAGACCCCTCATCTGCGATACAGGATACTGTCCTGCATATCATCGACGAGGTGCGCAGGCATGGAGACCGCGCATTAGTGGACTATGCGCATCAGTTTGACAAAGTAAAGCTTGACAAACTGTATCTGGATGCGGATGATATTGACGAACTGGCTTTCACGATCAACAGAGAACAGCAACGCGCACTGGAAATTGCTTTCCAGAATATACACAAATTTCACAGTTATCAGCTGAAGCGTGAGCGTGTAGTCGAAACTATGCCCGGTGTAAAATGCTGGCGTGAACCCCGCCCTATAGAAAAAGTCGGTCTTTATATTCCGGGTGGATCAGCCGTATTGCCCAGCACACTGCTAATGCTTGGTGTACCGGCGCGTATCGCCGGATGCAAAGAGATCGTCGTCTGTTCTCCTCCGCAAGCCAGTGGCAAGATCAATGGCTTCGTGGCGTATTGCCTTAAATTGTTAAACATAAAACGCATATACCTTGTCGGTGGAGCTCAAGCGGTGGCAGCAATGGCTTTCGGAACGGAGAGTATCCCTAAAGTGGATAAAATCTTTGGCCCCGGAAATCAGTTTGTGACTAAGGCAAAAAGTATGCTGCAAGGCATGACAAATGTAAGTATTGATATGCCTGCAGGACCTTCCGAGGTACTGGTACTTGCTGACGAAACGGCTAATCCTGCCTATATCGCTGCAGATCTGCTGGCACAGGCCGAACATGGGGTAGATAGCCAGGCCGTACTGGTCGCTACTTCCGATACGCTTATAGATGAGGTCAATAAACAACTGGACGAGCAGCTGGCTGTATTACCACGTAAAGAAATGGCTCAGAAGGCATTGGAAAATTCTTATGCCATCCTGGTCAGCGATCTTACTGAAGGTATGAAATTTTCGAATGCCTACGCTCCCGAACATCTGATCATCGAGTCTGATCAATGGAAATCTATGTCCAATCAGATTCTTAATGCCGGATCTGTATTTTTAGGCCACCTGACACCGGAAAGTGCAGGAGACTATGCTTCGGGAACAAACCATACTTTGCCAACTTCAGGCTATGCCCGCTCGTACTCAGGTGTGTCAGTAGACTCTTTTGTCAAAAAGATCACGTTTCAGCACATCTCGGAAGAAGGCCTGTTACAGATCGGCTCTACTGTAGAGATACTGGCCGAACTGGAAGGTCTTCACGCTCACAAAAATGCGGTAAGTATCCGCAAAGGCTGATACGAACGTGGAGATCATTGGCCTTATGACACCTTGTAAATAACTCGTACAAAGACCTATTGAAGAATTTGCATCTGATAAGTTTAACAGATGCAAATTCTTATTTAGCTCTTCCAAACCCATTCTATCATTATTTTGCCATTATTGCAACTTTGGGATTAGAAAATTATTGGCTCTGCTATTATAATCTTAAATTTACATCATGAGTATTTTAACGAACTATTTTGACACAGTACATAATACTGCGCCATTTTCTCAGATAAAGAATGAAGATTATATTCCGGCTTTTGAAACAGCCATACAAGCGACCCGAAAAGAGGTAGATGCTATAGCACAAAATCCGGAAGCCCCCACATTTGAAAATACAATCGCCGCCATGGCTTATTCCGGAATGACACTGGATCGTATATCCAGTATTTTCTTCAATCTGCATTCGGCCGAAACCAGTGATGAACTGGAACAGATCGCACAGGAAATAGCGCCTAAACTTTCTGAACTAAGCAACGACATCACCTTAAATTTTGATTTGTTCAAACGTATCAAAGCGGTATACGAGCAAAAAGATCAGCTCGACCTTACAGTGGAGCAACAGACTCTCCTTGAAAAAAACTATAAAGATTTTGTCCGTAACGGGGCATTACTTGATGATGAGCAGAAAGACAGCTTACGTAAAATAGATGCTGAACTCTCCGTATTGAAACTCAAATTTGGTGAGAATGTACTGGCAGAGACAAATGCTTACCAGCTCCATATCACAGATGAAAACGATCTTGCAGGACTGCCGGAAGGAAGTATTGAAGCAGCAAGAGCATTAGCACAGTCTGAAGATAAAGAGGGATGGATATTTACACTTGATTTCCCAAGTTACCTGCCCTTTGTCACCTATGCGGATAACCGTGAACTACGCAAAGAGCTTGCGATAGCAGCTGGAAGAAAAGCTTTTCAGCACAACGAATATAATAATGAAGAGATTGTTCTTAAAATCGTCAACTTACGTTTCCAGCGGGCTCAACTGTTAGGTTACAAGACACATGCAGATTTTGTACTGGAAGAACGTATGGCACAGCGCCCTGAAAAAGTAGACGCTTTTCTGAAGGAATTATTAAGCAAGGCTAAGCCGGCTGCTCAAAAGGAATTCGATGAACTGGCCGCATTCGCAAAAGAAAAAGACGGAATCAGCCAATTGGAAAAATGGGACGGTTCCTATTACGCTGAAAAATTAAAACAGGAAAGATTCAGTCTGGACGATGAAAAACTAAAACCTTATTTTAAATTGGAAAATGTCCTGAACGGGGCTTTCGAAGTTGCTGAAAAATTGTTTGATATCCACTTCAAAGAGGTCCACAACATAGACAAGTATCACGAAGAAGTACAGACATTCGAAGTGTCGGATAATAATGGTCAGTTGGTAGCGGTTTTTTATGCTGACTTTTTCCCGCGTAAAGGAAAACGTAACGGAGCCTGGATGACGTCTTTCAAGCCTCAGTATGTAAAAGAAGGCACACAACAACGTCCTCATGTGTCTATTGTCTGTAACTTCACAAGGCCTACCGCTACTAAACCTTCTCTGTTGACATTTAATGAGGTCACAACGCTATTCCATGAATTCGGCCATGCTTTGCATGGAATGCTGGCGGATACTGTATACCCTACGCTGTCTGGAACTTCCGTTTACTGGGACTTTGTGGAACTACCAAGTCAGATCATGGAAAACTGGTGTTATGAAAAAGAAGCGCTTGCGCTATTCGCCAGACACTATGAGACGGGCGAAGATATTCCGATGGATCTGGTAGAAAAGATAAAGGAAAGTGCTTCTTTTCTGGAAGGAATGGCCACGATCCGTCAGCTCAGCTTCGGTATGCTGGACATGGGATGGCATGGACATGATCCGCGGCAGATCAGGGATCTTAAAGTATTTGAGACAGAACAATTCTCAGAAACACAGCTTTATCCTGATGTAAAGGAAAATGCTATGACTCCGGCGTTCTCTCATATCTTTAATGGCGGGTATTCATCCGGATACTACAGTTACAAATGGGCAGAAGTACTGGATGCAGATGCCTTTGATTACTTCAGGCAAAATGGTATTTTCAATAAAGAAATTGCGAAAAAATTCAAGGATAATATTTTATCTAAAGGAGGTACTGAGCATCCGATGGTATTGTACAAACGATTCAGAGGACAAGAGGCCACACCTGATGCGTTGCTGAAGCGGGCAGGTTTGCTATAGAATAAAAAGGGCGGAAATAAATTTCCGCCCTTTTTATTTTTTGGATGATTAAGCATCCTTTTTATCTGTATCCGGAGTAGCCGTCGGTGCTGCTGCTGGTTTAGCTGCAGAGGACGCTGCCGTTGTCTTTGCAGGAGTTGCTTTTGCAGCTGCTGGTTTAGCTGCAGAAGAGGCTGCCGTTGTCTTTGCAGGAGCTGCTTTCGCTGCCGCTGGTTTAGCTGCAGAAGATGTTGCTGCTGGCTTTGCAGGAGCTGCTTTCGCTGCCGCTGGTTTAGCTGCAGAAGATGCTGCTGTTGCCTTTGCAGGAGCTGCTTTCGCTGCCGCTGGTTTAGCTGCAGAAGATGTTGCTGCTGGCTTTGCAGGAGCTGCTTTCGCTGCTGCAGGTTTAGCCGCAGAAGATGTTGATGTTTTCGCAGGAGTCGCTTTTGTTGACGCTGGTTTAGCCGCAGAGGACGCTGCCGCTGGCTTTGCAGGAGCTGCTTTCGCTGCTGCAGGTTTAGCCGCAGAAGATGTTGATGTTTTCGCAGGAGTCGCTTTTGTTGACGCTGGTTTAGCCGCAGAGGACGCTGCCGCTGGCTTAGCTGCTTTAGTCTGAACTTTGGCCTTTTCTTCTGTTTTTTCAGGAATAACTTTCTCGACAACAGACTCTACATTTGTTTTAAGCTTTCCAACAAGTGTTTTAACCTCTTTACTTAATTTTTTGTAGGCTTTCTCTAATTTTGAATCTTTTTTGCCTTTGCTAGCCTTTTTAACTTTTTTAACTTTCGCTTTTTTAGGTTTCTCCTTTTTAGCATCTGGTTTTTTCTTATCTGTCTTTTTTTCTTTTGCTACCGGAGCGCCATCCTTAGACTTTTTGTCCTTTTTTTCTTTAATTGGTTTTGACTTTGCCATTTTATATTTTTTTAATTTTTTATGTATATGATAATTTTGTTAAAACGTAAACAATCTGACAATGAATTTGTTTGACTGTCCAAAGCGTTTATCCTTACAATATATAAATTTTTATTCGTAAATTTGTATTCTTACAATAATCAGGGGTCGACCGGAATTGACAGGATGGAGACGGTTATGTAAGCATGCAGTGCATTGTTAGTCTAGCACTTTAATCTGAACTTTCAGAATTACAACTGGCGAAGAAAACTACGCCTTAGCTGCTTAAGTTAGACTTAACATAGCTATTTGTCCCGTCAGACTCTGTTCTTTAGTCTGACATTAGGGGCATCGAACTTTAGAACTGGCAGATGTGATGTTGCTAAGCATCTGTGAGAAACAGCAAATACGAAGAACGGTACAGGTAAGCGACTCACCTTCCCTCTTCCGACAACCAAAGAGAAGCTAAGCATGTAGAAAGCGTATACAGTACCATGACTGGACGAGAGTTCGAATCTCTCCGGCTCCACTTAAGGAGACACTTGATAGAAGTTGTCTCCTTTTTTTATACCCATAAAAAACTATGAACCAGGCTCTTAAAGCAGGTTCATTTAGAGTTCGAAAATTTCAACAAAATTATTTAGTCTTTGGTTATCAATGACGCAAAAAATGAGGTTTGTAGCCACTCTCCTATTGTTTTTCCAGAGTTCGATTTCTCCTTAAGGATTCGGCATCCAAGCTACATGGATCGACGCTGTAGTATTTGGCATTAAATATAAAAAATCTAAAATAGTAACGCTTTATTCGCTTTATTAAAAAAAAGGCAGGCATCTAAAAGAAGACAGTATGTTCTGGCTATTTGTCTGCAGGTTTTTATCAGGCATATTTAGCGGAGCATACAGCGTAAACGGGCCGCCATTACTGGTGTACGGAAATCTCAGGCAATGGAGCGCCCCCTTATTAAGATGTATTTTATGGTGGCATTCGATAAATCTATCACCAAGCGGTCCATAGGCAGCCACAAAATCAAATCCGCAGCATTCACACCTTATCCGGCCATTTCCTCTCTTCAATGCCTCTTCCTTAGCTCTTCGTACAATTGCTGGGTTTCGGCGCGTAAGTTCTTGCAAAATATGCGCCCTGACAATCTTGTCACCCTCAGAACCTTCATACATATGTGCAGGCAAACGCCCGTATAAATTCTCTGAAGATAAAGAGTCACTGAAAAATCCGCCAAATAACTCCCATAGGTCTACCTTAACTTCATCTTCAGTGAGGTTTTCCCTATTTTCCAGATTAATAATCGGATTGGTTAAGCCGCGATTGGGTTTAAAGGAATTATAATATCCCGGATTGGGAATTGTCTGAATAGGTTTAGCCTTTGCTAGTAGCTTTACTTCGCGGCACCACCTGTGCTTTAGTGAGTTTTCATCCACATGTATATCTTCCGAAACAGGAACTACTAAATGGGTTAAGTGGACAAGCCTGTTTCTCTGCCCGTTGATAAAGTTAGGCTTCTGAAACAAGACAATCACTTCACCTGTTTTAGGCGTCTCCGCACTTCCCCGCATTTTTGTAGGCCAGTTCAAGTAAAAATTATTCCCAACTTTTGCGTTTTCATAAGCCCATCCTTCGCAGTTATTTCTTTTAACATTTTTTATCCACTTGATATCTTCCGCTACCTCCATAGTGACTGAATCATTTAGCTATAAGTCTATTTTAAATTGTAAATCACCTGTCGCTTCTTAAAAGCCGTTTCACCGCCTTCTAAAATAACGCACGCCATACTGTTGGTCTTCCTGTTATCGATTGAGCCCCTGTCTACGATTGAGGTTTTCTCATTAGTACTTTTTAAAGGTACTATAAGTTCGGAATCTCCCAGCACCGCAATATTCGCATTATGGGTCACAATAATGACTTGACGGTGCTCTTTAATCCTTTTTAGGTTTTTTACTAGGGTCTTATATATAAACTCGCTGTCCAGATTGTCCTCCGGCTGGTCAATTATTAACGGACAGTTTCTTTTGGAATACAGTAAAAGGGTCAGTAAAATGGATTGCTGCTGGCCCATGGACAATTTAGAAAAGTCCCTCTCTATCACCGTCTTTGATTTATCGTCATTTGTTATGATCTTCTTGATCTTAATAAATGGCTTATCTTTCACTACTAATCGTTCCAATTGGCCAAGTGTCTCCATATTTTTCAGGCGTGCGATAATATCCATGGCTTCCTCCTCCGAGAAAATCGGCTGCCCGCTGCCATTACGTAAAGCGGTAAATACGGTTACATCACTTTTGTGCAATGCTTTAATTAGGTCGAAATAGGAAATTTTTTCTACGATAAGATCCGCCTTTGGAACCTGTGCAGTTCTATAACCCATCACATTTTTGATCAGCGTTGCTAACTCGGTCGATAAGTTCTGCTTTTCTATTCGTAGTTCAACTTCATAGTCAATAACTGATCCCTTTAAATTTCCATTTACCGTATAGATGAATTTATAACGCTCATTATACAGGTTGTCCAAATTAGTCTTTCGATCCCCTATAAGCGTCATCCTTTCCTTCACCAGTTCCTTATATTTAGTTTCCTTCTGTCTTAATTCTTTGAGCTTAGCATCAAAATCACTCACATCTTTGGTTACTTTGCGTATAAAGGACATATCGAGCTTAATGCCCTGACCTTCGAGGACTATTCTTTTTTCTTCTATATTTTTTATGATATCGACCTCCTTGGCCTTCCATTTTTCAATTTCATTTTTCAGGCTTTGTTTAAAAGCAGTAGAGTCTAAAACGACTTTGGAAGACTGTTGACCGATAGAGGTAATGTAACCATCCATAAGTGTTGAAACTGTACGGTACTCCTCTTTACCTACAATAATTTCAGACTCGGTAATTGAGTGGACGGCCTCTTTAAGGGAATCGGTGTTCAACCCATCGGTGATATTTTGTATATGTGTATCTAAATTTTCAAGCAGTTCGTTCCTTAAGGTCCGTTCATTCGCTATACCTTCTTCCAGCTCAACGACTTCCTTTACGTTATGGGTCTTCAATTGTGCCAATTGCCCCTTAGCGTTGGTAAATGCCTGTTCTATCCCAGGGATACGGTCTATTTCAAGTTTCAGACGTTCCCTTAATGTCTGATTTTGCAGCAGTTGATTTCTCAACTCTTCGTCTTCAAGCTCATAGGCGCTGGTATCGATAAAGTTATCAATGAATTTTAAAAGGATTTCGGGGTCTTTACCGCATTTTTGTATCGTAGCTGCAGTTTCTCCCTGTCCGAAACTTTCAATTGTAATTTGCTGGATACCATGTTGCGGATCAGAAAAATTGATGGCACTATTGTACTTTTGCTTTTGGAATTCTAGTATCTGGCCTGCTTCGTCCTGATAAAATAACTTAATGGTATCTGGCCAAACCTCGTTATCGATGATGTCTTCCCTTGTTGGATTACCAGTAACAGCCCGTATACACTCTAATATAGTCGATTTTCCTGTGCCTCGCCCTCCGATCAGGCTGTTGAAATTATCACTGAAATGGATATGGTTCTTATCAAGGATACCGCCCTCAAAACTGATTCCAAGGAACTTCGGAAAAGATGTGGGAATACTTTCTTCGATCCGTACCCTCGCATTTGCGTCCAGAAAAGCAACCCTGAAGGAATTAAAGTCCAGGGAATCCAGTTTCAGTCTTGTTAGTTTCTTATTACCACTCAGGTTCTTTCCTAATGCTATTAGCGTATGAGCGTCAGAAGACATGATTTTTGCGATATTATATGAATTATCTTCATTAAAAGCTTCAACTCTAGCTCTGAACAAACGCTTCCTGTCTGGGTTTTCATCAAGTTCGGTAAACCAGTTTTCTGCGTTTTTGTTGGATATTTCCAGCCCGTAGAGTAAATCATGTTTCAGGATGGCTTCCTTAAAAGGTGTATAACCTGCTGTATAATTCTCAAAGCCAGCATCAATATCAATATGGGCTGCAATCCCGAAGCCACCATATTTACGCGCAGTATCCAAAGCCGCTGTGATGGTGGTATCACACTGCTTCTTATCCACTGAAATTGTTAGCTCACCATAAAAAGATCTGATTTGCTCATAAGTTTCAAAATAAACCAGAAAATGCCCTTGACTGGTGGACAGCTCAATACCCGGCACAACCAGAATGTTTTTCCCTTGTGCGTGATCTAATGCAGCTGGTATATTTCCAATTTCATTATGGTCTGTTATGCTAATGACTGCGATATTCTCTTTTATCGCTTCATCGATAATATTGGCTGGAGTCATTTGCGTATCAGTTACATCATATGAGGCAAAAGGGCCATATGAATGAATATGCAGGTCGGCTCTATAAAATTTAGCGCCATTCTCAATGGAAAGTAAATCAGTAAGGTGCATCGGCTAATAGTGGTATTAATTGTTGTATTTCAAATATAACAAGGTTCTACTCTAAAGTAAAAAATTTTTATGCCTTTCTAAAGAAATATTACAATGTTAGATCCATTACCGTACTCACTCAAGGAGACACTTAGTAGAAAGCGCCTACTTTTTTTACATACATAAAAACTGTTAAAGCATATTCAATTAGAGCTCGAAAATTTTAACAAAATTTTTGAATCTTTCGTTATCAATGACGCAAAAAATGAGGTTTGTAACCACTCTCCTACCGTTTTTCCAGAGTTCGATTTCTACTTAAGGATTCGGCATCCAAGCTACATGGATCGAAGCTGTAGTATTTGGCCATCAAATATAAAAAATCTAAAATAGTAACCGTCTCTTCCTCATTTACATGAATTCCATTTTTAGCTAATATCGCCATAGCTTTATTAATGGAGATCTTTTTTTCTATATAATTCATGGCTGCTGTATTTGGGATATTTTTGGCAGCAATATTTTTGATAAGGCACTGTCAAGATGCAAGGATACACTTCTCTTCTGCAAGTCAAATCTATTAGGTGGTATTAGGCTGACCAAATGCATCTTATCTGCAGTTTCTAAATGTTTAAATACTTGAAAAACATCTATGAACGAAACTGACATCAACTCACGATGCTTCTTATAGTTTTCCAATTTAGTATTAACATTTGAAAGTTCTCATTTAATACTTTGAGAATTGATTTGATATTCCATTTTAATAGCGTAGTAGTCATCATTTCCTAACACAGAAGCTACAAATAGTTTTCTTGCCTGGGAAAGTAGCAACCCCTGATCCCTTAATCTTCGAACTAGCATGTTGCGTTCCTGTATATCTTCTGCTTGCTGTATATTTATATTACAATCCTCCAGAATACTACTAAATAGTTCAGTCACGTTTTTAGAAAGCTGCAGGCTCTGAAGTTCGCTACAATAAGCGTCGTTAAGAGTCAACGCATTTACTCTTGTCTTACATTTAGCATTACAATGGTAATAAGGATATCTTTTTGTTTTGCCTTTAGAGAAGCTGCCACAAAGCCTTTTGTAGCAAATAGGACATAGAAGAAAACTTTTCAGATAAAAAGTTTCATTCAATTCATTAGTTTTAGACGTAACTATTCTTTTTCTAGTAATAATACGCTGAACCTCATTAAACAATACTTCAGAAATCAA
Source organism: Sphingobacterium spiritivorum ATCC 33861 (assembly GCF_000143765.1). Classification (GTDB taxonomy): domain Bacteria; phylum Bacteroidota; class Bacteroidia; order Sphingobacteriales; family Sphingobacteriaceae; genus Sphingobacterium; species Sphingobacterium spiritivorum. The sequence goes on from NZ_GL379770.1 coordinate 2,256,153, forward strand.
GGGATCATGAATTCCTTTAACCATTTGCTGCTCTTTTGAAGAAATCTTTATTGATATAAGGCCACAATATGTCGGATTGCGTATAATTCTAAAAAAATGTGAGCGCGAACATTTTAAACCTTTTGCATCAGCTATCTTTCGGATATGATCTATCTTATTGTTATTCTTGGCTAGTTGACGAAAGACCCACTTTATTATATTCGCTTCGGGCTGTTTAGGAACAATTATTTTCCTTCCATCAAAACCGTTCATATTGATGTAACCTAATGGCGCCTTTCCAGGAAATCTTCCCATTTGTTTTGCGCGACGAATTCCATTTGCTGTATTCATGGCCCTTCTACTGTTCTCCGCTTCCGGTACAGATAGATAGACTGCTAACATAACTGTACTTTCAGGAACAGAAAGATCTATTGGTTGGTCGATCGCTATAGGTGTTGAATTATATTTACGTAACAAGCCTATCATTTCATAAGCATATTCTATATTCCGACTGAATCGATCCCATTTAATAAAGAGTATGTTCTTATCTTCTCTTGGCTTCTGCTTGACTATTGCAAGCAACTTTTTCCATTCTGGCCGATTAAAATCTTTTGCCGAATGATCTTCTCTGTAAACACCTAGAACTTTTATATGATTATAATCACAGTATTTCAGTAATCTATCCTCTTGTTCCGGCAAAGAGTATCCCTTTTTCTTTTGTTCGTCTGTGCTTACACGGACGTATAGATAGGCTGTTTTCATATGAATAATGAATTCATTTAACTTGTTTACAACTAGTTGACTCTGCCAAGATTACATAAAAAGCAACAATTATTTGAATAATTTTATTCGAAAAATTATTCTAAAAGTTTTCTTAAATTCAAAAAATGATAAATACGGAATTATGGATTAAGGTATATTTAGACAGGAGCGTGATGTCTGGAATAAAAAATAACTTTTCCAAGATCTAGCCGATATTATCTCAAATAACTAGAAATTTATATTAGTAAATTCAATTATCCATACTGGGAACATTTTTACCCGTATCAAAAACTATAGTGAAGAAGAACAGAAATTAGTTTAGGAAGACTTGGAACTCATAACCAACTTACCACAAAGTGAATTCCATGAAAAATATAATTATTTCAGTTCCTTTGTATAATGCTTTCAAGGTGGAGATTACGGTCATAGAGACTATGCAATTCGGAGGCAAATTGACCACTTTGAGTTAAACCATACAAACTAAGTAAAAAATGAATTTGTAACTCCTAGGCGTATTATTCAAATGGTCAAAATTATCCGAATTGAATGGTCATCTTTTTTCAAATCAGGATGGTCAATGGTTTCAAAATCTCCAACAGGACAATAGTTGAATAAAAAAATGGAAGAAGCCTGCTCCTCAATTCGAAAGGATATGGTGAAAATTCACATTATTTTCTAAATTAGCATATCCCTAAAAGAACTGTCAGCTGGCAAATTACAGCCAACTGACAGACTTTGCTTATGGAAAGATATTGGTCCTTTTTCTAAATTTAAGATTATTTGCATTACCCTTTATTACTGAATCGCCTAAAGCCTTCAATAGTAAAGACGTTCTATCTGACACATTCCAACTAAGCAAGATGTTCTTACATTTCACAAAAGTAGATTGATTTCCTCCCCATGGTGTAGATCCATCATTAAAATAGAATACAGGATTATCTACATTCACTACATTTGTATCAGGATCAATCTGATGAACCTTACCGTTTTTATCTTTCATCCAAATTGGAATGTAATCCCTATTGAACAACACTTCCGCTCCATTCTCACAAAACCATTTTCCATATGGTAATGACAATCGCATAGGATGAAATTTTTTAATCTTTGATTGATCCCTTGCAACCGTTATTTCCTCCCTAGCTAAAACAGCAGATCCGGCATCTTCATAGCAATAAATAAGATTATTTACGGTATCATGTGAGAGAAGGATCGCTGGTTTTCTTTGGTTCTTTTTAAGATAGATCAAAGTACCCTTAGCAATTTGGCCTTTCACTTCTTTCAGCCCCTTGACCTTTTTGTTCAAAGGCCAATTATGTATTGCTTTTAAAACTTGATCCAATCTTTTATTGAGGGAATGTATCGGCGAACAACTAGGATATGAATTTTTCAGCAGTTTTCTACAGACCTCGACCAACTTTTCCAATTCCATTTTTCTCTTATCTGTTGGCCATGGATCAGAGGGGTAGTCGGTATCTCCATAATAGATTGTAAAATACAACTCATCCTTCAATTCTGTTTTACTAGTGTATTCTAATTGTATCCAATCATCGAGAGTAGATTTAATAATTGAAACAGCTTTATGTCCTTTTTTATTAAATTCGAGTGAACTATACAGTTCCTTCAAAACCCTTCCTAATTCCTGATGAATTTTAACAGGCACTTTAGCATTGGGTCTTCTTGCACCATTTGGACTACCCAACGTTTTGTAAGGAAATGTTAAAGGACGTGGTAAAGAATTTGTTACTTCCATTCTATTTCTTTTGTCCTTCTCTTTCGGCTGAAAACTATTTAATAAATTTCGAAAATTGGAATAGCCCTGTTCAATAGCGGACATATCCAGCGCTTGGTGATGAGGTATTCCCATCTGCTTTTTGATTTTCTTGGCGTTACGTTTAATTTTTTCTACTTCGCCCTCTTTTGTTTTTTGAGTCATCGTTCCTCCAAACTCTCGAAGAAAAACGTCACCTGTCTACCGTTCTCCGTAACGAGAAATTGGGTTACGAATCAGATTGATGAGGCGGTGCCGAAACAGCTTAGCTTAAGACAAGTGGCAAGCTTCCGCTAAAAGCTCTACTCAAAGATCAAAAAAATCAATTAAAATTCAAATAGGGTAAGTAATTTTATCAGAAAATAATTAATTCAAAGATTCATCATAATTTGTTTTGCATATATATATTCGAGACTATAGACATTGAGACCATGCTATTCCTAAGCGGAGCACCTTACCCCTTTTCATGTAGTCAGAAAATAAAGAATTAATAGTACATTTAATTGGAAAGAAAGCATTAATTTTATTAAATAAAAGACACTGTCTTAACCATCCAAAATAATAATTACCATGACTGAACCTATTGGCCAACATATAGTACCCAGAGTTTATTTAAAGAACTTTTCAACATCAATCAAGAAAAAGGATTATTTCGTGGATGTCTTTTATAAAAAGCAAAAAGGCATTAATATACCGAGGGTCAACATCAAAAATATTTGTAAAATCAATGAATTTTACACATTCGACCACTCACCTTCTGAAATAGATAAAAGGTGGTTGGAAAAATATTATGCAAATAATATTGAAAGCCATTACAACAGTATTTACAATTTGCTAATTGATGAAAAGACAGAAGAAATAACACCAGAAATCAAGAATAAAATTCTTCGCCATATAATCTCCCAAGAATTAAGAACTCCTAAAATAGCTCAAGCATTAAATAGTTTGACGGATAGAACTATCGATTATGTATTCAATTCCCATGAACAATTAGGTACTGAAAAAAAATTATATACAGAAGACGGAAAACTAGCATACGATTGGTCTGAGAAAAGCATAGATGAAGCTAAAACCAAAAATAGAAATGAAAACAGACAAATTTCCAATATCGAATGTATATCAAGATTAAGAGGGCTAGTAAAGTTGAAATTTTCCTATCATATTATGGTCGTTAAATACAATAGCCCCATAGGCTTAATCTCAAGTGACCGTCCCGTTTACACCTCGGAACCGCTATATTCTCCCTCTTGTAGGATATCGCTACCAATTGACAAATACCACATGATAAATTTGTACCCCTTTATAGAAGATACAGACCAAAATATTATATTAAGAATTGAGCATGGGAAAGTTGCTTCCGAACAAGCTGTCAGAATTCTTAATATCTCTCAATTGGAAAGAGCAGAGCATTTCGTTTACGGAGAAAAAAACGACATTTTAAAAACGATACAAGATTTGGATTTCCTAGAAAAAAAACAGAAACAGTGATACTTTCTTACTCTAATATATTCTTTAATAACAAAAAAGTTATTTAAGCATTTCAGTTAGAGCAGGTATAAACGGCGAGAACAAAGTCATGTGATTGGCTGCTTGCGCAATAAACTTCTGATATGTTTCAAGGCTAACAAAGCTTTTATCTTTATGACTTTGCTCCATGTCCTTAACTAAATTTAGTAACACTGAATTGCTAGAAAGCTGCTCATCAATTATTTTATTCAATAAAATAAAAACTTCTGAACCGTTATCGGATGATATGATATTGCTAGAATTATCTACTGAATTATTATATACTCTGGAATTATCACCGTGTAGATTATAAGTTATAAATGAATATGCTTCTCTATCGAAAGTATCTCCTTTAGTAACAATACATTCATATCTTTCCGGAGAAATCTTTCCAGCAGGTTGATAACCGTTATTTTTTATGGTAAATTTCTCAATTCTATCTCCTGGCAAGTCTCTTTCCAGATAATCACCATCTTCCACATACCAATTTACCGGAAGATGTTGAAAATAAATATAAATTATATTATTCCTAGAATCTACACGTGCTTTTATCTCTGTTGAAATTTCGCCCGTATTAGCTTTGATAATTCTAATTTTGTCGTTTTGTTGGTTACCAAACATAGTATAGAGTATTTTAAACAAATATACTCATTTCGACCTTTCAGTTCAGGGCTAACAATGACATAAAAATCGTAAATTTATTAGGAATAGAAAAGCTATGAAAGAAACCATTGTTAACCTGATTGAAAACGAAAGCGAAAACACTAAGCTTGATTTTAAGCTTGAGCAGTACCCTATCGAAAAAGGGAATATTAAGAAAGGAGAATTTTTAAAAGATATGTGTGCATTTGCAAATCTCATCAGCAAAGAGGATAAATTTATTATCATAGGAGCTGAAGAAGAAAATGGTATTGCAGTGAGTTTTAAATCTATTGATAATTTACACGACCAGGCGTCGTATCAGCAATTCTTAAATCAATATATAGAACCTGAAATCAATTTTGAGTACAGAGAGATTATACATGAAGGCAACCGATTGGCTTATTTTAGGTTGTTTAACAATAATAAGAGACCATATTTATTTAAGAAAGAATATAAGGATATTCAGCCAAAGGGAAATCAGTACAAAATAGGTTCAGGATTCGTTAGAACAGGAACTTCAACGCGCGAATTAAAACGAGATGATTTTGAAAAAATCTATACAGAACGTTTTAGCATTAAAGATCGTAGCGATGAAATAGAATTTGAAATAACACTTGGTGGATTTAAATTCTCAGAGATAGGATATACTGGTTATATAAAGCATCTACGAGTTGATGTGATAAATCTTTCTAACTCCTCTATTGATCTGGATGTTGAAGCTAAAATTTACAATAATAGGGGTGTTACGGCTCTATGTACACAAGACATTGAAGAGAAATATCATAAAGATAAACGTGAGAAAAGCATGTTTTCCAATACTCCTTATCTAGACAATATGTATTCTCCATTTTTACGTGTAGATTTAAATGTAGAGTTTACAAAACATGCTTCCTATTCTATTTATGAGATTACTCCAAAAAAGGGCACACATACGGCTGTTCGTGTCAAGCAAAAAGGAGTAGAAACTGATATTTTCAATGACCAAATTGCTTTAGTTTTTTCAAGACCGTCGGAAATAAAAATTGAACTCATTGTACGAAGCAATGAGTTCCCTAATGGGCCAAAAACCTTTAACTATAGTTTTTCGGAAGACCAAATTCAGGAGATTTTAGACCCTCGGGACTTATAATTCCGAACCAAATTCTTGAACGTATCGATCTGTAAGATTCAAACCTTTTATCAGATCTGTAAATGGCAAAAAATCAATTTTATTTTTTGCAAATGGGTTCTCATGGTAATACAAATTTGTATTCAGAAGGCCAGACACCGTGAATGTAGTGATTAGAACAGCGGACATCCTTGTATTCCTTGGGTTATTTTCTGCCCCGAAAATTCCATCATTCCCATATAATGCAATATTTATATCTTCTTTATGAAGTAAGTTACTTGGATAATTTAGACAGATAAGAAATGGCATGTCCAATTCTCCATATCGTGTTGCTTTTGTTTGAATAGCACTTTTGATCATTTCCTCGTCACCACCAATCTTTGTATACGCCCCATAACTGGCAATAGATCGACCTCTTTTTCCTCTCAGGTGTGGAGCCTTCGGCATTAATTTCACTTTAATGGAGACGTCGTTATCATCATACTTCAATTCTGGCATAAATCTAAACCCCTCTTTTTCGAGCATTTCCCTATATACATCTGGGTCATAAGTTTCGATTAAATCGTCAAAGTGTTTAATGATTTTCTTTCCACTTGGTTGGTTTCCTGATTTGAATCTGATACTTTCAATGCAAAGCATAAAGTATGTACAATCGACCAAATTCATTGAATCTGTTAGCGTATTTAAACGTCTTTCTTTTAGCCTTTCAGCATCAGATAACATTCTCATTTCTTTTATTTCCACATAAAAGTCATGATCGTTTTTAACAACTAAAAAGTCTGGTCGTTTAGATGAATTTGGAACTGTTGGGTGTATAAAAATATCATAACCCATGTTTTTAAAATAACAATACATTCCAAGTTCATAGAAAGCGGGGCCAAAATCTGCTTTAACTCTTTTTTTCATTTCTTCTTTCTCTGAATCGGGATACATCCTAAACCAGTTCTCCATTACCTCCCGAACTGGAATTATCTCCTTACGGCCACTATTATTGAAATAGTCGAACGTATTTTCATTTCCGTTTGAAGGACGTGTTTCTACTCTCTCTTTATTGTCAAAAAGCATACGGTCTGTCATATTTCCTAATATACACAATCATTCTAACTGAAATCGTTATTTTTGACGGTAGAACCTATTTCCATGTTATGGCAAGCAACGCGACTCAATCTTTAAATGAATTTTTTCTTAAAGTCCTAACGATCCAAAAATCTGCTCAATCTATCAATGATAATTGGCTGGATAGTACCAAACTGAGTTATTCCCCCCATATTTTCACAGATCCTTTCAATGTCGATATTCAATCGGAAAAAGAACAGGTTGATTTTTTCAATAAACTTCTGGGAAGGTCGGATACTGAAATAAAATGGGCAAAAAAAGGAAGTTCTGGGCGCCAAATAGTGATTGATGAGACAAATAAAACGAAATTATCGATAGAATTTCTTTCTAGTATTTATTGTCAATTGAGTGTACCTGTTTTCGAGCACATCTGTGTATTTTTAAAAACTTTATTAGGGACAAATAGTAGCAAAAGCATCAATATTATTAACGAATTCGACATTGAATTCCAAGAGCAATTAGTGGCTATAGATAACAAAAAGCTCCTTAAAACACCCACCATATTGATACTGCATAATCTTAGGCTATTTAGAAACTGTATCACTCATAATGGAGGTTTAGTGCAAGCATTAGAAAATGATTTCATTGAATTCAATAAAAAAATTAAGGAGGGTAAAAAATTTAAAAACCTTCAATTTTACGGCGCCTTACAAAAAGAAAATTTTTGTTATTCAATAAATTATGAAATCGGTTATATTCAATTAAAGGGCTCTTCATTTATTAAACTTCTTGACTTATACTCGCAAATAGCATATATGGCATATCTATGTTATTGTCGCAAGAATAATATGCCGGAAGAAGCTAATATTTTTTAATTTTTTGTCCCATTTGGCAATTCATAAAATTGAAAATATATTGATTATCGGGTACGACTTATATCTGTTATATCATTTGTTCTAGAATTTTTAAAAGCATCACAGGTTCAAAAAAAAGCACCTAGAAATAAAAGCTCGTTATATTAAAGCATTGCAAAAAAAATCTTTGTATAATAATGGCTAAGATTTCTAAATGTCTATATTCCTGAATATACCAATCTGAACCAATAGCATCAAAGGGGTTCTTTTGGATTTAGTTTCTTTGCCTCTTCCAATAGAAATAACGCGTACCCTTTTGGCTTTAACTTTTTACTTTTAAAATATGTCGGAATTTCATAATCTCTACTGGTAGCTCCCGTCAAAGCAAAAATTTTATTACCGATTTCAGCAAAATAGTATCGGCTGCCCGTAAAGTAAACTTTTATAGAGCCAACTGAAAATGGCCAGTCTTCATATTCTGATGAAACAATTAACTTAGATTTTGAATCCATTTTTAAACCAAGAAACTTTAACGAATATTTTGACATGGGCACATAAAGTTCATGAGGGGCTACTCGGCTCTTTGTATAGTCCAATGAACCCAAATCTTTTTCTTTGAGCAGGATAAAGCTTGAAAAATCTCCATAATATTGCCTTCCCAAATCTCCTAAGCCATGTGTAAAAAAACTACTGATAGCTCTAACTCCCATTTCGATACATATTATGGAATTCTTTATAGCTAGCTTATCTTCTTCTTCATAAGATAAATTATCGGTATCAATATTTTTGTTGAAACTATAGACGAATGAGGTGAATTTCTCAAATGGATTCGATGCGGTATTTTCCTTGTTAAGTACGATAGTATCGATATAGAAATATCTTTGAGATATTGCAAACTCTGTTAAAATATCTATTAGGATTGTAAATTTTTCATCTTCTTTAAGAAACCTTATATCCTCTTCGATCATAGGAATATTCTTCATTTCCTCTACACCTTCGGAATATTCCAATAGTTCATCTAACATCTTTCCAATTCCATGACCACCGTTGTATTTATTAAATTGTTTTTTTGCCAATTCAAGCTCTGGGAAGTCACCATTCAATTCTTTTTCTTTCAATAGAAGGAGGATTTTTAATAAACGTTCAAATCCTGCTGCCAATAACTGTAATGTTACATGGTTATTTAATACAGCAAACTTTTGAGCCTGTAGGTTTAAAATACCCGACTCAATAAATTTAAAGGATGCCTCAACTTCCTGCGTAACCGCATATGACTTAACAATATTTCTCCCGAAACAATCGTTATTCTGATAAATCGACATATAATAATCCGTTTATTAAGCAGTAACCAAATTAAGCAAAATTTATTTTCAATCTCACAGAAGACTATACAAGCAAACTGAATTTAATTATTTTCTCACTTATTTATTTGATAAGTTGCCATACGATATAACTGAATTAATTCAATATTATCAAAAAAGAAAACTTCAAGACTTCAATTAGGTGGAATACTATGAGAATTATTAGACAAATTTGGTCAAGGATATTTTCACTTTTTTAAATGCTAATATTTGTATTGTAATACTTCTTAAATATTTTTAAGGGAAGAAATCAAATCATAAAAAGGAAAAATAGCGAAATAGTAATCGCATTTGAATTTTAATCTCATGTATTTGTACTTTTCCACAAGTATATAAACCATACACTGAAAGCAATAGCAAAGCCAACCCACGGAGTTTTCATACTTAGCGCAGCAAAGAAACCGATGACCACAACTATATTGATAACAAACAACAAAATTACATTTTTCATTACATTAAAATTTAGATAAACAAAAACAGGCAAATAGAATTATATAGGGAAATCCCACATAATTCTATTTCCCTGTTTTTATCTTCTTAATAAATTGTAATAAAGGCACTAATAGTTCTATTGAACTCTAATGACCTCCACAAAATAAAAAGCTCAACGAAAGTTGGGCTTTTTATTTTTCAGAAAAGATGAAATCCCAACAACTGAATTCGCAGTATATTCATGCATGGCAATAGGAAGTACTACTCAAGCAATCTCTTTGGCTCCCCTCCACAAAAAAAATCCCACCAAATTACGGAGCCCGCTACCCATGTCCTTTTCAAAACTCAATTACAAACATCAGGTCATCATCTTCGAACTCGATCAGGAAACCAGCTACATGAAGCCCAATCAGCTGCACAACAAGCCAATCAAGCTAAAATACTAGCCACGCAAGCAAAAACTGCAAACCATACAGCAAGCACAGCAAACCAGAAGCTGGGGAGACACCCTCAAATATACCCAACAGCAGCATACCGACAAAATAGCAGCCTTTACGGCACTGAAAGCAACCATTGCCACCCAACAAAAGCAAAAAGAAAACCACTGATTTAATATCTATTTTTATTATAATTGAAGATTATTTATAAACCAAGGAATTGATAAAGCAAAATTAATTCATATGCATAAATTACTACTCCTCTTCACTTTGCTACTGGGGTACACATGTTCTTTTGCTCAGGAAAATGATGAAAAACTTATAAAATCATTTTTAAAGGATATTTATGAAACAGAAACTATTACTGATGCATTTTTAGACCACTACTTTACTCAAGGCATTGATAGTGCTAAAAAAGATAAGATTATTAATAATCTGACTAATCTAAAAAGCACAATCGTCCAAACAATTGATAAAGAAAAACTTCCCTCTCTGGAAGTAAAGAGTCCTTCTCTAAAATCAGAAAATCCCAATGCTAACACAAGACCTTTTATAATTCCATTAAATGCAGATTACAGTCTGGGATTTTGGGTGGGTGATAACAAAATCAAAACGATTCTATGGTTAAAACCGTCCGATTTTTCGACCACAATTTACTATGATGTAAACATGTAACAGATTAGACATGAAATAAATAATACAAATCCCCGTTATGATATCAGGCGACTAAGCTTTGCACTTGCCGGGCAGGAATAAATCCGACTGGCACAAACAAAGTAAGTTTCTATATGTTAAGTAATTATGGGCTTTCAAAGTTTGGAAATCAGAGAGCTAAAAACATATTTCGAATCGCATGAAATACCGTATGAAATAATGTTGCCGAAGAACGTTCATATACGTGACGTTAAAGGTTTTATCAATGTATGCTTTGAATACATTGAGGATTGGGGAGTAGAGCTAGAAAAATGTCCATTATGGATAAAGTTATTAGAGATTAAAATGATTCTAGATTCTTCAAAATAATAAATCAGAAGATGCGAGGTGTATTTATGTAAAATAATCAGCGGGATTAATGTCCCGCTTTTTATTTACACTGTCCCTGTCCATATCATGAAAGGACTTCAGCAACAGAAAAGTCAGTTACTTATTTATGATTATATGGTAAGAAAAAGCAATACGGTAAACGGAACAGTTTTTGTTAATTCCTATGTAAAAACAGAAATGACTTTTACGCCCTATTTTTTACTTCTTTTCAACTTATCTTTTATCCCGCATAGTAATAATCACATTCAGCAAAAACAGGATATACAAAAAAAATGGAAGATCGTTTCTGAAGAAATTACTTACCTGAATCCTGACCACAGTAAAAATGAAGGTTTAAGGGGCAGAACTGATTATTCCAGGTCCGAAAAGGACACAATACACTTTCTTCCGGATGGTAAATTCAATTCAGTAGATGGAAACGGATCCTACACTTTATCCGGAGATTCCATACACATGAATATAGGAGATCAAAAATCTTCTTTCGCATACCAAATATCAGATTCAACCCTCATCATGCGTCAGGATTATAAAACGCCATCCTACCTGAAAAGAGTGACACTAAATTTGAAAGTCCTTGAAAAATAAACATCAGTATAAAAAATAATAGCGAGGCTTTTAGCCTCGCTATTATTTTTTATAATGCGTCTGATCCAAAACAGACCTACAATGATAAATCATTAAACCTTTCTTCTCCTATCCACTAACAGAAAGACAAGCATTAATGCTGAAGACAGGAAACTGCTGATAAGTATCCATTTCACGTCAATATGAGCATACCAAAAATAAGACAGCACATAACTTACCGCAAAATAAACAAGGAAAAAGATTAAGATGTATACAAAAACTTTCATATGATCAGACTGTTTTTTTAAGTTATTAATATACATAATTTTATTGTACTTTCAGATCTATTTTCGCCCCCCATAATTATACGGTGCAGAGAATTCTCCATCAGTAACAGTAATCAGACTATTGTCATCCCCCTTTAGCAAGCCGCTGAATTTACCTTTTACACCCCAGTCACTTAAACTGGTAATAGTCAGTTTAAATGAAGTACCTTCTGTGCGTCCCCCACTCCAGGTAGAAGTTCCGATATTCGTACTTCCGTTATAGTTTTGTACAAAATAAGTGGCATCCAGTTCAGGGGTTAAACCTCCGGCTACTTCATATGTTTTTTCCTGCGCTCCTTCAGGAAGCACCAGACTGAATCCGAACCCGGGGGACCGAGCCATATCTTCCCCCTCCCAACCCGACACGACGACGAAATGTATAAGTTTTTCAGATGGCGGATCATTCGCATTCACATGAAAAGCAAATTCACGTAATTTGCCATTAAACTTACAGCGCATAAATACATCCTGATTTCCATTATCAGGCTTGTTATCACTTTTTGAACAACCTACAGACAGAGCTACAGCAAAAACAACGGAAAGCAGAAAGAAAATTTTATTTTTCATATTTTTAAATTAAATGTTAATTGTTAGTTCCAGAGTTCATCAAATACCATACCTGAATAAGCCTGTTAGCTATTTAAGATCACTCTCCATAAATGCCATTGTACTGCCGATCCAGATGGCGTCCTTTTTATTAAAGTTTACATTCACCATTTCAGCTTTGGTCATCCTTACGATATTTACTAATAATTCCAGTTCCTTGCTTCCTTCCGCTTTACCAAACAAAAGCCGGATTTCAGCTTTTGAAAATTCTCCGTTGATATCTTCAAATATCGGAGCATAGCTTACCTTTTGTTGCAGGATATAATTCTCTTTATCAGCAATTTTATCAATATCATCTTGCCCGGGGTGTATATTTACTCCGCTTCCTGCAAAAGAGAATAATGGCTTTAGTACATACTGATTATAGTCGATATTTTCAGGTGCTTCATGCAAAAAATAGCTTTTGGGTACATACACATGATTCAGCTTAGGCAGAATAAAAGGATGAGTCACCCATGTGACCTCTACATCATCCGTAAAGTGAAAATCCGTCTTCAGATCAGGGATATGATCCAGTTCATCAAAAATAACACGGTTATAGATACGGTTTACTTTTATCTTCCTGCCCTTGTCATGATAGAAAAGCTGGCGACCTTCTTTTATAAGCTCAGTCAGACAAACCGTTTTTATCCCCAAAAATTGTTCGGTAACATGGAAGTCTACAGCTGTTTTCTGTTTCTCCGGAAATATTTCCAGCAGAATAACATGTTCCGGATTTTCGTTTCCTACGATAATGTTCTTCAACTTTTCTACATATTCGTCTAATGGAATACGTCTTTTAAAATTATCCAGAAAGGGATATACCGAACGGAGATTTTCTTCATACTGACGCTGAAAACCAAATAGTGAAGGAAAAGCCTGTAGCTCAATAAGCTGAGGTTCCAGTTCTCCTGATTTATTTCTGCATATCCCGAAATCAATAGATAGAAAATGACAGTGTGTATCATCTCCCGGTACAAAAGAATCAGAAGGTATAGCTCTGCCAAGTTCCTCTGCAGAAAAAGAATCTACCTGCTGAATAATAGATTCAGCAACGCAAAATAGTTTCTCCTGAAAGGCTTTATCTATGAAAACCGGACTTTCGGAAAGTCTAAAACCAATATCAGTATCTGAATACTGCTGACAGACATCTATTAATTTTTGATATTTCTCGGACGAGAAAGCTTCATTAAATTTTTTTCTGAAACGAGCTATCATATTCTTTTGTTTTTTAGGCCAGTGAAGTAGCTTTGAAGACCTGTTCGGCCGCAAATTCTAAAAACCGGGGTAAAATTTCCTTTCTTGTTAATATTACTTTATCATGGTCATTGATACGATCAATCGTTTCCTGATATTTCTCCGGTCCGTGATCCTCGATAATACTGTTTCTGTATTTTTCAATCTTGAGTGCCTCCATAAATCCTACCGGATCTGCCTCCGGATGAAACTGTGTACCGAATATTTCATCAGAAAACCGGATAGCCATTACAGCTCTTTCCAAATCAATATGCGGACGGATCTTTTCTAATGCGGTAATCTTCATTCCGTATTTATCCAGGTGATCTGACTTTGGACGGACAACCTGATAGGCTCTAGAGTCTACAGCATAAAAAGGTTCAGGAAGATTCTTCAGCATCAGATCCCGCTCAGCGTCTTCTGTTTTGTGAATTGGCATCACCCCGAAAGAATACGACTTCCGGAGTATCACCTCAGCCAGGTCCCAATATATACAGGCTACCTGAAAGGAATGACAGATAAGAAACAGATATTTTTTAGCATCATTTTCTTTATTATGCTTCCATATTGCATTCAGAAAACGATTGTAATTTTCTTCCCATACATAACCTTCCTTATGGGGATTTCCGGGACCTCCTGAGGAAATAAAAATATCAAAATCTTTAATATCCGGTATTTCGTACTTAGAACGAACATCAAAAATCTCAATGAGGATTATATAGTCCGAACCCGCTTTAAAAGCTGCTGATATATCTTTAATATTACCCATCCCCTGATTGGGATAATTGTTGTTCATATCCAGTAAAGCAATCCTTACCTGATGATTCATAATATGTAAATTTTTCTAATATAGAACTGTAGTAAAAAATTGTTTTATTAGCTGATTGCACGATCAAAGCACTGATTTCTCAGTTTCACAGATCATATAATCGACGACCTTTTTGATATCTCCTGTTTCATTGAAAACCATTAATTGCCGGTCTGCTCCTGTTCCCATTTTGACAATTTGCCGCGCATATTCTACTTCCTTACGGCAACCTAGTCCGTCCACTACATCATCAATAAACTCCAGTAGTTCATCTAATAATATAGCATACGGAACACTGGTTTCTTTACCAAAATCAATCAGATCAGCATGTATTCCATCTTTGGAAGCCCGCCACTTATTTTCACTGAGCAATAATCTGCGATAAGAACGAAAACTGATATTCTGCTGATGCATTTTATAGATTTTCGCTACTAATGATTGCATAATCGCTGCAAGGCATGTTGTTTCGTCAATAGTAAAAGGCATATCACATATCCTGAATTCGATTGTCGGATAAAACGGGTGCACCCGAAGATCCCACCAGATCTTTTTGGCGTTGTCTATGGTACCTGTTTTTATCATCAGGTTGACGTAAGCATCAAATTCGGCAACACTGCCAAAATAACTGGGGATTCCGGTTCTGGGGAATTTGGCAAAAACCTCCTGACGATAGGATTTAAACCCTGTAAGGCGTCCTACCCAGAAGGGCGAATTGGTAGACAGCGCATATACATGTGGCAGAAAGTAACGCATCACATTCTGTATACGGATCCCCTCTTCACGATCAGGGATACCAATATGAACATGAAGGCCAAAGATCAGATTCGATCGCGCAACATCCCCCATGTCATTCACAATTTTATTATAGCGTTCGGCTTTCGTAATAACATTGTCTTTCCAATGGGAAAAAGGGTGTGTACCGCCTCCTGAAACACGAAGCCCCTGATCGTGTGCTATTTTTACCAACTGACGTCTCAGACCAGTCAGTTCTTCACGGGCATGTTGGATATTCTGACAAATACCGGTTTCCATTTCGACCATAGATTCGTGCATTTCATGCTTCAGATTTTCGCTTAAAATAGCCTTGCCACTTTCAATAATCTTGGAAACATGTGATACCAGATCTCTGCTCTCTGCATCAATGATCTGATATTCTTCTTCTATACCTATCGTAAACTTGTGCATTTCGGTTAATTTTTGGTTAGCAGTCCAGAAGAAAATATCTTCTGAAGTTTTTGTATTTCTATCTGATTGAATCCTTCACAAATGTCCCCCATGATATATTCGGTTTTCCGGGAGTATATTCTTTAGCCTTCTCTATTGCCAGCTTAGCGGCATGTTCTACTATCCATGCAAAATTTTCCTCTCCCACAGAGTTTTTGTCTGCATCAGGCGCAGGATTACAAAAATCAATAGCATATGGTATACCGTCCCGTACGGCAAATTCCACCGTATTGAAATCATAACCCAAAGCCTGATTCATCGTAATGGTGTAGTCATGGATGGTCTTTAGCAGATCCTTGAGCTGTTTTCCCGAGTACTGAGATTTGGCAGCATATCTCAAGTGGTGGGGATTCCGGGGTTCATATGGCATAATATGAACATATTTTTTCCCTAAACAATAGACACGGTAGTAGTCTTCAAAGACGATTTCCTCCTGGACCATCATGACCAGCTGATCAGTTTCTCCCAGTTTGTTCCATAAATCATCAGGATTTTCGACACGGTACACATTTCTCCAGCCGCCACCGTCATGCGGTTTCATATAGGCCGGGAAACCTACATACTCAAAGATATATTCCCAGTCATGGGGAAAACTAAGGTTTCTGAACGATGTTTCCGAAGTATTTACAGGTCTCTCATGCGAAGGCAGCAAGACCGTCTTAGGTAAAGGGATACCCAGCTTACTCATGAGCGCATTGTTGAAGAATTTTTCATCAGCACTCCACCAGAACGGGTTATTGATAATATAAGTGCCGTTAACCGCTGCATTTTTGAGGTATGCTCTGTAAAAAGGCACATCCTGAGATATACGGTCGATAATAACAGCATACCCATAATCTGCTCCCTGCTCCAGTATCTCAATTTTTACAGGTTCAGCGATTATTTTACCTTTACCCAATTCATTGACTTTATCAATAAACGCCCATGGGAATGTGTCTTCCATTCCGAATAGGATTCCAACTCTCTTTACCATAATATTATTTTTTTAGGTTAATTATATTCGATCTGTATTTTATGAAAAATAGGCACCTATAAATCTGGGGAAGGCCATCCTCCACAATGGCCAGTCATGATCAATCCATTTGGCCTCATCGTACCAGTGATCGATTCCTTTGGACCGTAAGATTTCTGACATTCTCTGATTCTTATTCAGACATACATCCTGATCTGATGTACTAAGCACAATGTGCATATGACCAAATTTCCAGGAAGCGTCGTTTTGCATAAATTCTTCGGGACAATTAAAATAAACGGTCTCACTGCTGTACCCATCCATAAAATTGCGGATAGAAAATGCACCGGACATGGCAATCAGGTGTGACACGACATCCGGAAAACGAAATGCAAAATTTGTAGCATGAAAAGCTCCGAAGCTGCATCCGGCAACAGCTACACGATGTACATTATGGGTTTTCTGAATAAACGGAATATACTCCAGGAAAAGAAACAACATATAATTTTCATAACGTGCTATCCGCTCATGTGGAGGAATACGGGTATTGTATAAATTTTCCTGATCCAGTGTTTCCAGATTAAAGAGTTTTATTTTACCATTGTCAGTAAAATAATCCACGGATGCATTTAGATGAAAATCAGAATTCTGTGTAAAACTCCCCTGTGAGGTAGGAAACATAATAACAGGCAGTCCGTAATGCCCGGTTACCTGTATATTAATCGTTCTTCCCAGCATATGGGAATAATACTCTGTATATTCTACTTTTGGCATATCTTCTTTTTTTAAATTAAGAAACCGGCTTAGCCTGCGGTGGCAGAATGCTCAGATGATGGGTATATATTTTTTCGGCAGCACTATCCAGCGCCTCGCTGATTTTTTCGGCAGAATCAGATTGATACAACAGGCTGATATGGTGTTCCAGGTCCAGCGATTTAACGAGTTCAGCTACCCGAAAATCTATAATATCAGGATATTTATCCTTCGCCAAAGCAATTATAAGTCCGGCGAAATACTTCCTTTTATAGTTAAGATGATAGGTAGATTTATTCAATACCATCGTTTCTATTTTCACCCATTCCCGCCAGAGGTTAACATGGGTTGCGGCCTCTACCATATCTGCTATATGTGCTCCGCCAACGCGGCAAGAGGTTTCGAGAAAATAAAATTTCCCGTCTTCGTTACTTTTTATAAACTCCGAATGTGTCGCCCCATGTACGATACCAAATTTTGATAAAACCTGATGATTTATTTCTTCCAGTTGTTTGAAGTCTTCTGAATCTTCCCCCAGTGTTTTGGTTCTGAAGATTCCTCCCTCATGAGATACCGCCATAGGCGGAGACAGGTACCGGGAACAGGAAATAAATTTGATTTCTTTGTCATAGACGAGACAATCTACATGAAATACATCTCCCGGCTTAAAGACTTCCAGCAAAAAATGAATACGTTCTGCACCAAGCTCATCAAGAGCCTGCCAAAGTGCATCAGTACTATGTATTTTTCTTATTCCGCTGGCAGAGGCTTCTGAGCGAGGCTTCAGCACCCAGGGAGCAGGGTTTTCTTCTATGAATTTTGCGATGACAGCATCATTAAAAACCGGGACAAAGGATGGAATATGAATTCCGTTGTCTTTAGCCATCTGGCGCATCGCCAGCTTATCCCGGAAATATCGGTATGTCGTCTGCCCCATACCCTGTATCCGGAAAGTTTCCCGGATTAAGGCCGCTTTCTCTACATCGAAATCGTCTAAAGCAATGACGGTATCGATAATATGGATTCTCATAAGATAAGCGAATCCCTGGATCATATGATCAGAATTCCAGACCGATGGCTCGGTCTCGGGCATGTAGTAGACTTCATCAATAGCATGCCACGGCCAGTTTTTGTCTTTCAGACTTTCAGATGTAATCAGGATGACCTTATTGCCCAGCTTTTTACATTCATCCATAAAGTCATAGCCTTTATAATAACTGGAAAGGCATACAAATGTTCTCATAACTATCAGGTTTGCAAGTTTTCTATAAAATCTATTAAAAGACGTACACCATATCCTGTGGCAGCCTTTTCTTTAGCATACCTTACATTTCCGAAGCACATAGCAGCAATATCCAGATGTGCCCATTTAGGATGCTCATTAATAAAATGTTTTAGGAAAGTGGCAGCGACAATACAGTCGCCAACAGGTTTGAGCGATATATTTTTAAAATCAGCTACATCTGATTTAATCTCATCCTCCCAATCCTCCCATAACGGCAAATTCCAGAGGCGTTGACCGGTTTTTTGTCCCGACTTTAGCAATTGTTGCTCTAATGCCTCATTATTTGAAAACAATGCCCCGCATGTACTGCCAAACATTCTCACCGCACTGCCTGTAAGTGTTACCAGATCTATCAGATAATCAGTTTTATAATTTTTTGACAGATAGCTCAATCCGTCTGCCAGCGTCAGACGCCCTTCAGCATCTGTATCCAGTATCTCTATGGTGTTTCCGTTATAGGCGGTGACAACATCACTTGGCAGGTAAGAATTATTGGATACGGCATTATCTGTAATCGGCAATATGGCTACAATATCTACCGGAAATTTCATCTTTGATACCGCAATCAACGCCCCCAGTATAGCTGTAGCTCCCCCCATATCACTTTTCATATAATGAAGATTGGCGGAAGGTTTGATAGAGATGCCTCCGGTATCAAATAAGACACATTTGCCGACCAACCCTATTACAGGAGCTCCCTTTGTCCCGCACCGGTATTCCATAATGGTAAAAGATGCTTCCTGACTGCTTCCCTGATTGACTGCCAGAAAAGCACCAAGTCCATGAATTTCACATTCCTTTCTGTTAAAAGAAGTATACTGCAACTCATATTCCCTGGATTTTTCCTTTAGAAAAGCATTTAAAAGTGTTGTCCGCTTAAAATTCGCCGGCTTGTTCAACCAGTCCATGCACATAAACTGACCTTCGCAAATGGATTTAATCTTAGTCAATCCAGCTTTATGATCCTGCAGTCCTTCCCACTTGAATCTATCATCCCACAATGGATGAGTCGCCTTAAAAGGATATTCATAAGTTCCCAGATAGAATCCCATCCATAAACTTTCAAAACCCGGACTGTCCAGTAGATCGTGATGCAGGTATGTGGAGGTTGGTAATAGTTTTTCTCTGTTGTCATAAGCGAATTTCTGACCAATATCCACCAGTACACTTTCAGTGCAGGAAGAGTTTCCGATTCCCAAAAACCAGGTGATCTCCTTTTCAGAGGTTATGACGAAACTTTCATGTTGCTTACCTGAAAAAAACTTATCCATAGCATCAGGATAGACGGGCTTGTGCGCCGTCCATGATACTTCGGAGTAGATATAGATATGTTGAATCAGCTTAGACATTTTCCTTTTCTTTAGTATATCTTTTCTTTCTCTCTACCGGATTTTCCAGTTTATCAAAAAACAACCATTCCAATGCCCGCGGAAATTCCTGAGACCAGTAAAACTCTTCATGTTTTCCCTCTGGGTGTATACTGGTTCTCACCTCAAATTCTATTGATTTGCTCTCTTCCCAACGACTCATAGCGTCTTTAAAAAGATTAATACGCTTTACCATATCCGATCCTTCCGGTTCACCGCCATAGATATACGCTTTGGTATAATAAGGTTGATGGAAGCTCAGCATTGGAAAATTATTATTGGGATTCAGCCACAATGAGGGAGAAAACAGCATTAGTTTTGAATAGACTTCCGGATACAGAAACCCACCATAGATACTGATGAGTGCTCCTAATGAGCTACCTCCTATTCCGGTATGCTCTCTGTCTGGTAAAGTGCGGAAATGCTGATCAACATAAGGCTTTAATGTATCTGTTATAAACCGGATATATTTTTTACCTTCTGCCTTAACAGCGTACTCATTATCATCTTCAAACACATATTCCTGGATACGATATTCGCTCCCGTGTTCTACAGCAATGATGATAATATCTCCAATGCCGTATTCGGCAAGCAGCGAAAGCTTTTTGTCGATCTCCCAGTTTCCGAACGGGCTATCTTCATTAAACAGATTCTGAGCATCCTGCAGATAGAGCACCGGATAACTCTTCTCCGTCGTCTCATAGTCATAAGGAAGAAGCGCCCATACCTTACGGGTCTTATTCAGTTGCGGGATATAGAAGTTTTCGGAGATCAGTTCTATTTTGGGAAAATACTCTTCTTTGAACGGAGCCCAGTTGAGACGCCAGCCTTCCACAATATCTTCCACCTCTTTTGCTTTCTTTTTAACTTTTCTGTTGGGAGTGAATTGTGCTTCGCTATCAATTTCTACATTTCCCCATCCGCCTTTGGTAAATTTATATTCTATTTCAGAAGGTAAGATTTCATCATTAATTTCTATACAATATCCTTCATCAGCCTGTTGAAGACTAAAGCGCTTGTCTCTAGGATTCCAGTTATTGAAATTACCTGTGATGAATATGGTTCTTTCATCATTATATTCTGTTTTCAGAAAAAACTTCATTGAAATTCTATTTTACTAAATGGAGTTATTATTTTACAATAGTTATGCGTGTACATGTCGATCAATAACCTGACATATTTTATCTCTTACAAAAGTTTACAGTTGATCTGCGGCTAAAGCAACTGCAGAAAAACAATAAATAATTGTTAATTAGCGAATTAAATAAAATAACTAAATAATAATTATAGTTAGTGTGTGAATTATGTAAGGTATATAACCCGTTATTAGTTAATTTAAAATATTGATAATTATATAATTATGGTATTTAGAAGTATAAATCCCCTGAACAAATATTAATCATCATTATAAATATATACAATAAATGATAGTGTTTCAAACGTAATGTAATAATATTTCAATATTTGTCGTGACAACTCTACATGATACACGCCAGGATATTGGTTAAATGAATTTGAATGCAATACAGATTCAGTAAAGTCAGCGTGTGACTTAAAGAATTAATTTCATATATTCAGGAAAGATTATTATAAATGAAATAATCAGCTTATCAGTTATAGATCCACATCAGAACCGGTTTCTTTGTACGCCTCAGTCTGGCATCAATAATTTTCATCGCCTCGTTCGAAACCATAGGACATCTCCAACCTTCAGGACTTCCCTGCGGATTCTTTCCATTTAATGGATGTTGAAACGAAGAATACGTTTTAAAATTTTTGTCTATCAATTCTCTATATTGTATCTGAAACTACTGGCTTTTACGCTGCAAACTCATCTTATTCTCTTATCTTTGCGACTGATTTTAATTCAAGCATATAGTGATCAATGTAAATAATATCTCCGTATCTTTTGGAGGAACAACACTTTTCAGCGATGTATCTTTTTCTATCAATGAAAATGATAAAATCGCACTGATGGGAAAAAACGGTGCAGGTAAATCTACCTTATTAAAAATTATAGCTGGTGCAGGCAAGCCGACTACAGGTAATGTGAGCGGTCCCAAAGATGCCGTCATCGCATACCTTCCGCAACATCTGTTGACGCAGGATAATATGACCGTATTTGAAGAGACGTCCAAAGCCTTTGAAGAAGTCTATAAAATGCGGGATGAACTGGAAGCGCTGAACGAACAGCTGAATATCCGTACGGATTATGAAACGGACGATTATATGAAACTGATCGAACGGGTTTCGGAATTAAGCGAAAAATTTTACTCCATCGAAGAGACTAACTACGATGCTGAAGTCGAAAAAGTACTGAAAGGGCTTGGATTTGAACGTACGGATTTCACACGTCAGACGTCAGAATTCTCCGGGGGATGGCGCATGCGTATCGAACTGGCTAAAATTCTGCTCAAAAAACCGGATCTGATTCTCCTGGATGAGCCGACCAATCACATGGATATTGAAAGTATCCAATGGTTGGAAGACTTTCTGATAAATTCAGCTAAAGCTGTTATCGTGATCTCCCATGACCGTGCATTTGTCGATAATATTACCAACCGCACCATAGAAGTCACTATGGGCAAAATATATGATTACAAAGCCAAATACAGCCATTATCTGGAATTGCGTAAGGATCGTCGCATGCATCAGTTGAAAGCATACGAAGAACAACAACGCTTCATTGCCGATAATCAGGAATTTATTGACCGCTTCAGAGGTACATACTCTAAGACCTTGCAGGTACAGTCCCGGGTCAAAATGCTGGAAAAATTAGAGATCATTGAAATTGATGAGGTGGATACTTCTGCTTTGCGTCTGAAATTTCCGCCATCACCACGATCAGGTCAGTATCCGGTCATCGTAGAAGAGCTGACTAAAGCATATGGAGATCATACCGTATTTGAGAAAGCTTCCATGGTAATCGAGAGAGGTGAAAAAGTAGCATTTGTAGGTAAAAACGGTGAGGGTAAGTCAACCATGATAAAAGCTATTATGGGTGAAATAGATTTTGAAGGTACGCTTAAAGTCGGTCACAATGCCAAAATAGGTTATTTTGCACAGAATCAGGCAGCTTTGCTGGATGAAGAGCTGACCGTTTTTGAAACAATAGACCAGATTGCGATAGGCGATGTACGCGTTAAAATAAAGGATTTGCTGGGCGCATTTATGTTTAGTGGTGACGATACCACCAAAAAAGTAAAAGTCCTCTCCGGTGGTGAGAAAACCCGTCTTGCAATGATCAAATTATTACTGGAACCGGTAAATGTATTGATACTCGATGAGCCGACCAACCATCTGGATATGAAAACAAAGGATATCATCAAGGATGCCTTACAGGATTTCGACGGTACATTGATACTGGTATCCCATGACCGGGACTTTCTGGATGGACTGGCAAAAAAAGTTTTTGAATTTGGTAATAAACGGGTCCGGGAACATTTTGAAGACATCAAAGGATTCCTCGAATACAAGAAGATGAATAGCCTGAAAGATATCGAACGCTAACCGAAGAAGATATACCTTAATAATACAAAATGCCTGAAGTATAGACTTCGGGCATTTTATTTGATATAGCAATCTTCAGATCATGCAATCATCCTTACATTCACCACGAATAATATGCTTCTGATAAAAACAAAAATGAATAAACACAAATCGGCTATAGTCACATTTGTACTGATATTGTGTTTTCTTATTTCCCTGATAACCGGACTTAGCATAGCAGCTTTTCACGATTACAGAGCCGGAATTCTTTTAGTTTTCCTGTCGCTATACTGCATCTTTGTTTTCAGAGCATTATTATGGTATCTGATGGGTGAAGAAACAATCAGTATTGATGAAAATCATCTCATAATAGTGAAGAAAGCAGGTTTCTTTACGCAATCCCGAAGCTTTGATCTGCAAAAAATAAAAGATCTGAGATACGAGAATCATCCTTATTCGTTTATGGATTTCTTTGTATCCAGGACAGTTCTGACTTCACTGGCTGCTTATGGAGTGATAGCATTTGAATACGATAAGATTCAACGTATTGGTATCGGAATAGAGAAAGAAGAAGCCGAAAGAATCATAGTGTTGATTAAGATGAGTTTGAAAGCTAATAAGGACTGACAAAGTAGACAATGAAAATTATCTGTTCTTTTCTGTATATTTACAACAACATCTTACCTGAATTAATTATGAAACGCATCCTGATCCCTCTTACGCTTATCAGTGCCTTATTTTTTACATCTGCAAGCGCAGTAAAGAAACCAGAATTTACGGGTTGTGAAATGGCATCCACATATGCAGAACTGGCTTTTATGACGTTCAAAAAAGCCTATCAGTCTACTTCAATCGAAAATGCCAAACCGTTGCTAAAAGACGGAGTAGCAAAAGCAACAGAAGCATCAGCATATGCGCTTATACCTTCCTGCAACTGTGCTAATGCTAAAAACTATGCGTTAAACGCTGTAACGTTTGGTAACAAAGCTCTCAAAGAATCTGATCTGCAAGGCATGAAAAAATGGGCTAAAAAAGCAATGGATATGTCTCTGGATGTCTTAACAGCTACGCCAAACTGTAAATAATCTGCCGATAACCGAGCAGCTATAAAGATAACAGATCCGTTTGTAATGATTCTTTCATATTCATCTGCTTCTCTTTGATTATTGGAATACTTTTTTTTAATTTGGCTGATTGATTGATTTATCAGTCTCAAAAGCAAAAAAATGATGGAAAATAAGAAGATTACGGTATTATACGTAGATGATGAGGAGAATAATTTGCTTTCCTTTAAGGCGACTTTTCGTCTCAAATATGAAGTCCACACGGCGATAAGTGGTGCGGATGCTATAGAAATTGTCAAAAAGAATCCTGTCAATGTTATTATTACGGACCAGCGTATGCCCGAAATGACCGGAGTAGAGTTCTTAGAAGAGATTATTAAACTGGATCCACATCCTATGCGTATTCTGCTCACTGGTTATACAGACATGGCTGCAGTCATAGATGCCGTTAATAAAGGTAAAATATTTCATTATCTGAATAAGCCGTGGAGCGAAGAGGAACTGGACCAAACGATAATACGTGCTTATGAAGCCTATAATGAAAGAGAAAAAATAATAGAGACCAATTCACAGTTGGAAACATCTAACGAACAACTGGAATTTCTACTACGTCAGAAACTCCTTTCATAAGGATCATCTGCATGCAGATTACTTGCTCGGAATGACGACCTTAAATGTCGTTCCGAAACCAAGATCTGACTTCACATCAATAGTTCCCTTCAATTTTAATAAGGCATTCTGTACGTTATAGAGACCAAATCCCATTCCTTTTGCCTGATCACTGCCCCGGAAGAATAATTTGAATATATCGCTTATATGTTCGGAAGAAATTCCTATCCCATTGTCAATAACTGTAATCGTAGCTTCTGTCTCTGTCACATCAACAGATAAATTTACAATTTTATTCTCCAGTTCTTTACGCTGGTATTTGAACGCATTGGATAACAAATTGTGCAGAATCAGTTCAAGAATAGCTTTGTCACTTTTAAATATATAATCCTGATTTACAGCAATTTTGAATGCAACATCTTTATTCTGTGTATACATTTTATAGAATTGGGCTATATTTCCGAACAGTTCTCTAAAATCTATATCCGATAAGAACAGCTCTCCCCTTCTCAACAGATAATAGTCACGTAAGCTATCAATATAGGCATCCAGACTGATCAGTGAATCGTCCATCAACCCCAGTAGTTCATGAATACGGTCAATGTTGTCAAACTCCGAAGCCAGTCTCACTGCAGACAATACCCCTGTAAGCGGATCACGAAGGTCATGGCTCACGCTGTATGCAAACTTATCCAGTTCGTCATAAGCCTTTTGAAGTTCTTCATTCTTAATCTCTAACATCGAATTGGCGATATAAAACTTATCAGCCTCCTCTACTGCAGAGATGATATCTTCTTCTACCCAGGGTTTACGAACAAACCTGAAAATATGACCCTTATTGACTGCGTCTATCACTGTTTCCATATCCGCGTAGGCAGTCAGTAAAATACGAATAGGCTTCGGAAAATCTTTCTTTATACGGTGAAAGAAGTCCACGCCCAGTTCTTCCGGCATACGCTGATCACAAAAGATAATGCGTATATCAGGATTGGCAAGAAGTATCTCCCGTGCTTCTGTCGTATTTGATGCGGTGAGAACAGTATAGTTATATCTGAAATTGGCTTTAAAGCCAATCAGATTGTTCACTTCATCATCAATATATAATATTATGAGTTCTCTTTGCATAATTATCTATTATGGTATTTCCTCAACAACCCTATGAGCGAAGTTAATGATAATTTATCGGACATTTAGGTATACTTTTTAATCAAATATTTTGTTGGATCGGAAGGATCAAAGTAAAAATCGTTCCCTCTCCGACTTCGGATTCGACCAGGATCTTACCATGATGCTTAGCAATTGTATTGTAGGCTATTGACATTCCCAATCCGGTTCCTTCGCCCACATCTTTAGTCGTAAAGAAAGGTTCAAAGATTTTCTCCCGGATTTCCTTAGGAATACCTATGCCATTGTCGGCTATTTTTATATAAATAAAGGATTTATCTTCATATATACCGGTCTCAATCTTTAACTTCCCTCCTGCCTTGTTATCAAACTTCTTGTTGATGGCATAAAG
Organism: Sphingobacterium spiritivorum ATCC 33861; assembly: GCF_000143765.1. Classification (GTDB taxonomy): domain Bacteria; phylum Bacteroidota; class Bacteroidia; order Sphingobacteriales; family Sphingobacteriaceae; genus Sphingobacterium; species Sphingobacterium spiritivorum. The sequence goes on from NZ_GL379770.1 coordinate 2,282,880, forward strand.
AGCATTCGTCAGAATATTTAAGAATACCTGATTGAGTTTACCGGCATGACATTCTATTTTCGGCAGATCAGCATAGCTGTTTTCGACTTCGACACCCTCTCTTATCAAACTATTCAGGATCACCATAGTAGACTCCAGTCCCTCGTTGATATCGGCAAATTTGAGTGTATCTTCGTCTACACGTGAGAATATCCGCAGACTTTTTACGATCTCAGCCGTTCTGTGAGCTCCATCGTGCATACCTTTTAACAGAAAATCAACTTCTGTCTTTAGATAATCTACATCCAGCTCCTGTTTATAAGCTTTGATCTGTGCCCGTTTTTCACTATTGCTCAGATCATCTGCCAGTGCCAGACGTTCGACTTCATCCACCATTTCCCAGATCATCTTAATGTCGCGTTTCAGCGGTGCCACATTAGAAGTCACGAAGTTGATCGGATTATTGATTTCATGAGCCACACCAGCTGTAAGCTGTCCCAAAGAAGCCATCTTCTCCGCTTCTACAAGTTGCGACTGCGTCTCCTTCAAATGAGTCAATGTTGTCTGAAGAGATTCGTTGGATTGCGTCAATTCCAGTGTACGCTCTTCCACTTTCTGTTCCAAAACGATATTCTGTTCCCTGATCAGGCGCTCGTTCTCCAGCGAAATAGCGAGTTCCCGTGCCTGAGATACTTCCTTTTCCTCTTTCAGGATATTAATACTGTAAGCCAGACCGAAGGAAAGAAGAGCCATTTCTATTACGGAAGCCAACTGTACAGCATTGCTCGTAAAATCATCATACTCAAGTAATCCATAGTCTTTTAGAAGGAAAACTACGGATCCCAAAAGAAGAATCGTCCATCCAAATACAAAATATCTTGCCGGACGGAATCCATTTATCATGACACGGTATGAAATATATAGCACGTATAAAGAAGCTACACCCGTGACCAGTTGCATACAGAGAAATGCCCGCTGCTCCCAGCCAAAGATCACCATAAACAAGCTTATCGTAAACAAGACAATAAATACACAGAAAAAGCGTCTTGCATGTGGTGCATTCTTCTTTAACTGGAGAAAAGTATAGGCAAAGAGTAGAGCACTCAGGCCGGACAGACAACCGAAAATAATAGGTCCCTTTGTTGCAAAAGACGGCCAGTCTGGCCACAGATACTGAAAGCTGTACCCCTTAATACCCATCTGCGTGATTCCGGCAAAAAGCACATACAGTACGTAATAAAGATAACCTCTTTCCCGTACGGAAAAGAAAAGAAAGAGGTTATATATGGCCATAATAAAGACGATACCAATATAAATACCGCTTACCAGATTATCCCTGTTTACCTGCGACACAAAACCCAGCTCATTACTGATATGTACAGGTAAGATAATCTGCTCTGTACTATTAATCCGCAGATAAAATACCTGCGAGCTATTTTCCGGAAGATGGATATCAAACACATAATTCGGTATCTTGTATTGTCGTTTGGAAAATATAAGATGCTCTCCCAGCTTTATGGAATGGTATTCACCTGAAGCAGAAGGCATGAATAGTTCGACTTCATCCAGTAAAGGATAAGCTATTTCAAGCAGAAGATCTGTTGCATGGCCCAGATTAGTAACCGGCAGCCGCAGCCAGATATCAGACGGAGAAATACCCAGATTAGGCACCTCGCTGTCCAATGCTTTAAAATCTTTAGAAGCCCGGATTTCAGCAAAGGAAACCCCTTCCTTACCCATATAACGTTCGAGGCTCTTTCCAACGGTAAGCCTGTGGGTAGCATCATTAATGATCACCTCAGCATAAGATTGAAAATTGCCGGCGAATACAAAGAAAGATAAAAGGATAACCCAGAGCCTCATCACAATTGCTTTATTTTACAGCCTTAGCTATAACCAGATTCATGGAAACAGTGAAATAACCGTTATTATCCGCAGATAATAAGCTATTTATAAAATCTTCAGACTCTTCTTTTGTCAAGACGGATTTGTCTACCATTTCTGCAAGTATCAGATCCAGAAAAACGTAGCGGTTGGCTTCTTCTTTAGTACGGACGACCATACAGAAGGTATCCAACTGAATATTCCGGAATCCGTTTGCATTCAGATCTGCCGTCAGTTTATTTCCCGCCCATCCGTTATTTACTTTTTGTCCCGTCAGATAATTACGGATTTTCTGTTCTGTCGCAATATGTTGTGTATAAAAATTAAGGCTGTCCCATATGGTTTCTACCACAACGAAGGGATGATCCGTTTTCAAAACACGATACACTTCCCTGAATGTGGCATCCGGTTCAGGCAAATGCTGAACCACACGTTCCATACGTATTCCCGAAACACTATTATCTTCAAAGTCAAGCTTATCTACTCCAGCCTGTACGAAATCTATGTTTTTTCTTTCACCTACAGTAGTTCTGGCGTGCCCGATCATAGCCTGGTCATGGTCAATACCGATAACTTGTCCGCGCTCTCCTACCATATCCGCTATGTTGATAGCATCCATCCCGGTACCGCATCCCAAATCTAAAATTACACCTTGCTGAAGATTTGCAAAAGGCGTATATGAATGAATTTTTAACTGTTTAAGAAAATCGCCGGTATCCACCAAATAACCGGCACCATAGTGTTTATTATCCATTTATAATATATTTAAATTTCGATCATCCAGTTTAAAGTCATTCGGCGCATACTTCAGGTTATTAATGACCTGTTGCAGATCCCACTGATCCAGATTCGGAATATCGATCTGATAGTGGATTTCAATCTCCTTATTTCGCAGACTTTCCACGCGAACAATATTCGAATTACCGCGAAGCGATAATATAGCATCTTTATTCTCCTGATCCGCTTCTGTCAGTGTATCCAGGTTTCGCATAATCATCACTGTCGCCAGAAGGTCCAGCTTCGGATAATAAAAGGTACCGTTGTTACCCACGGTCGTATCTATGCGATAGCCTACACTTTCGGCCAGCTTGACCGTATACGGAGCACAAAGCGCAAATAAGGACTTGATCCCGACCTGCGTACTGATCGCTGCTCCTGCCCTTGTCAGGAAGATACTACCAATTCCGTATCCTGCGATTTCACGTGAATTCCACAATCCACACCCTTCTCCTGTTCCCTGCTTTGCATATTGATAGACCAGATCGTACACACTTGCATCCATTGCTCCGGTTGCCTGTTCTATCGGAAGCGGCTCACTACCCCCTGCCACATGAATGCGTACACCACCATACACCCTCTCGCCGTCTAATGATTCTACAATCAAAACAAAAGCAGCAGGATTATACATCCAGTCATTCTTAGAGGATGTAACCTTCTTTACACCTATAGCGGTCAGGACATGAGCATGCCCTTCTATAAAACGTTCACAGGTCTGTGGATCATCAATAGCACGAAATGCTCTCAATCTCACTACCGGACGTCCATCGTTAAATACTAATGCCACGGAAATTTTATAAAATATTCAATTGAAACACAAAACTAATCAATAAAAACTAAAGCTGTGGCTGTTCCAGAAAATAATATGAAGGGATATTGCTTTTCAGTGAATGTGCTTTTATTGCTCCTCATTAACAGTTGAAAACTTTAACAGTTTAATCCGGAAAGTCCTCCCAAAACAGAAGGAAATATGCTTCTGTCCTGCAGAAAATCATAAACTTATGTATATTTGAGAGTGAACTAATACTATACCCTATATTAACCCATGAAAACGGAAAATCTAAAAGAAATGAGCGATGAAGAATTGCTTAAAAAAAAGAGAATCACAAGTACAGCAACGGGCGTTCTTGCAGGAATGCTGCTTCTGCTTTTGATTCTAGCGACTTACATTTCACTTACAAAGGGTTTCAGCGCACTGATCGTTATACCTATTGCTCTGTCTCCCACATTAATTCTTAATTTTAAAACGGTCAAAGAAATAAAACTTGAATTGAAATCAAGAGGTCTTTCATAGAAAACTGAAAGTTAACTATAAAAGATAAATAAAATAAAGCTTTACATCAGATAATCCAACTAAAATCAGTTCGCTTTGTAACAGATCAGGCGAACTGATTTTAAATCTCTCCCTGCAGCTATTGTCGATCTAAAGATCATTATACCATTGTATGGCTTTCTGTTCTTCTCTTTTCAGGAAAGAGTCTTTAGCAGCATTGTAATCATTACCATCTATCCACTCCTGCTTACTCAATTTTTCTTTGAGTTGCTGATACTCTTCTCTGACAACTGAATGATTGCGCAAATAATCCCGGAATGCGATATGTCTGATCCAGTGTTCCGATGCCAAAGGTATTACATGAATATGAGCCATGCGCCATGTATGGTTGTGCAATTCCTCAGTAACATCCGCTATAGAAGTAATATGTACAGGTAGCCCCAGACTTCCGGGAGACTGATGAAGTCGTACAAAAAATCTTCTGTACGGCATATCCGCATTATAATTTTCGTAATAAATGTAATCCTCAGCCATCAGAAGATCAGGAATCTTATCCAGGTCTTCGGGGTCTTTTACCCCGATCATAATATCAATAATGGGTTTTGCAGACAGATTTTTGACCGAGGTACTACCAATATGCTCAATCCGCACATCAAAATCACTAAGATAGGTTTTTAGTTCCGTTTCCAGTGAAGCAAAAGATGCAGTCCATAACGGGTTATACTTTTCGAACGTTACTTTCATATGTATATCAGTGTCTTTAAGGGGTGATAAAGCAGCCAGATTCTTTATTATCCAAATCTAAGCGAAAGATTGGTCTGAAGCAGAGCATAATTTTCTGAAATAACGAAAATTGTATTTAAACCCTTATAAACAGAGGCTGAAACAATACATCTGCACTTGAACAGTAATAGAAATCCTTCTAGAATTGTCAGACAATGCAGGCAATTAATATCTCTTCATTTAAGGCGAATATTAAACGAAACCGGACAAATTTAAGGTAACAGTTACATCATCCTGTTAAATAGCTTATATTTAAGTCAATTAAGCGTCTGCACCATGAAAACAATAGAATTTAATCAACGAAATCTTAAGCAGGTAAAAGTATTATTATTGCCTTTTGCAATTTACATAATCCTTTACTTTTGGATACTATCCAGTAATGAGCGTGTAATTGAATGGATAAATCAGTATTCAGGCCCTGCACTCGGATTAGCACTGATCTTTGCTACTCCTGTATTTCTACCTCTGTTTCTTATTCTGGCCAGAATGAGAACATCTACGACAGTCTCCTTTGATGAGCACAGGATGACCATTCAACTCAAAAACGGGAAACAAAAGGAAATAAGCTATTCCCAGATTCACGCCTTAAAACTTAATCATCCCCTTCCTAATACACTGACCGTATCCGGATCAGATAATAAAGTAATTTACACTTTTCGCCCCTTGAATAATGATACGCCCAATAAGGAGATTCTTGCTGAGCTGGTCCGGCATATCAACTTCAGAATAGATCTGCTACCTCCTGTTAAATATTTTAAAGTAACATTTGAGTCCAGAACATATACGAGAATATAAATCAGCTATCTAAAGATAAAATAAAAGCCTATGAATAAATATCTGAAAGATTGCTTAATTGTATTTGCTGTTCTTCTTTGTATTGGACTGCTGATCATGGCCTGGATATGGTGGGCTTTGGAAAACAGACACAAAGATGCCGAACGTGACGGTGTAGAAATATCACTTATCTGTGATACGGTAAAGATGATAACGGAACAACCGACTTTGGGTTTTATAAAATTTGAAGCAAGTGATCTGGAAACCCTGAAATTTCAAATATTAAGGGACGGAAAGTTTATCGAAGAAAAAATGATCAGGACAGATTTCACAAAACAGAATGATGATATCATCTGGAAAGTCAGTATCCCTTATAAGCAATTTTTGAAAACAGACACCATAGTCCTGACAACCGCTAATAAGCTTATTTATTACATCTCTGATTATCATCATTATGCCTATCTGCAATATGGGATGTTTGGATATCTGGGATCCCACGACTGCCGCTTCAGTGAGGATTGCATAATCAATGGCCGTCATTCCAGCGGTATTATAGACCGTATGGATGGATGGGTAAATGTAGAAAAAGCCAAACATATAGCCTATCTGGACCCTTCTACTGATGAGTACGAGGCCTTTGCAAGAAGTATGCCTGTAAAAACAAGAGATGCTGAAATCATTTTTCAGGATAACAGAGAAAATAAAACCTTATACTCTATGTATTCCTATGGTATAGAAGTTACCCCAAACGAGAGTTACTATGTGTTTGCAGAGGAACTTGAAAACCGGAGAGGACATATGGATGTGATCAAAATCAACACCAGGTCTGGCGCTTACAAGCGTTATAAGAACTATCCTTTTGAAAACTAACAAAGCCCGAAAACTGTAGTTTTCCGGCTTTGTTATACCCCATCAATACGTTTGCTGTGTCAGTTATTGTTCTTTAGTAAAGAGAAACTCTCCTCCCCGTTGCTTCAGCACAAAAGATTTGTTATCGGGATTAAATTCCATCACAATTCCTGCCTGATCAAACTTAAACTTGTGCTTTTCTGTTGCTTCCAGTGAAAATGATGGTTGTCCGCTGGCTTGTGCCACAAGTGTTTTATTATCTTTTGTAACTGTTATTTTAATAGGAATCTGCGTCGAAGCATAGCTTCCCAGATAAATATCCAGATCTTCCGAACTGTTTTCATAAGTCCTAAAATCCGGAATATCAAAAGGCTTATTGTAAAAAGCACGCAGTGCTGCAATTGCAATATTATTATTGTTAAAGTCAGTCCCGTTTGAAGTAAGTGCAAAAGCTACATTTCCATCTTCAAAATACGAAAATGTTGACGAAAAGCCATCTATACCTCCGTTATGCCCGTACCCTTTTTTATCGTAAAAAGGCACCTGAAATAAGCCCATACCATAATTATCTTTGATAGTCTTCATCAATTCAACGCTCGCTTTAGTAAGCAGCTTCCCGTTAAAGAGTGCCTCCGCAAACTTTGTCAGATCCGAAGGTGTAGATACGATACCTCCGGCCCCTAATGGGATAGAAATGTCTGTTTCGGATTCAGGCTTCCAGTCCCCCGCAAAATCATAAGATTTCGCCTCATTGTTTTTAACATTAATCTTACCGCCAAGATAGGTATTCTGCAAGCCCAGAGGTTTGGTGATATTTGCTGTCAACAGATCTGCATAGGATTTTTTTAAAGTTTTCTCAAGAATGTAGGTCAGTAGCACAAAATTGGAATTACTATATTCTCCTTTACTATCCGGTTCAAAATCACTTCCGGCCTTTGTAATGACATCCACCATATCTTTTTCAGACATCACTTTAGTATTCCAGTTCAGATAATCCGCATCATCAGTAAAATTATGGATCCCGCTTCTGTGATTTAGCAGATGACCTACCGTGATCTTATCCGCATTTTTTATCGCCGGAAAATACTGTTTAATAGTCTGATCAAGAGATAGTTTTTTATCCTCTGCCGCTTTCAGCACTAATACCGTTGTAAAAGTCTTGGAGATAGAGCCAATTCTGTACTTTGAATTTTCATTGGCTTTGATCTTATTCTCCAGATCAATATATCCGACAGATTTGGCATATACCCTTTCTCCATTTTGAGAAATAGCGATACTCCCCATAAACTTGTTATTATCTTCCAGTGTTTGGATATACAAGTCAAGTTTTTCTGTGTCTATCTTTTGTGCAGATGCAAGTGATGCAACAAAAAAGACAGCTAAATAGGTTACTGATTTTTTAAGCATAATAAGTTATTTAAGGATTCTTTTTAATCGAAGTAGTAAGGTTATGAGCACATACAAAATAATTGCCAGCAGCAGCATAGCCGGAATAAACCAATGGCCTAATTGCTCATACTGCAGATAACTGATTCCATTTTCTCTGTAATACCCCAGAATAAAAATTTCATTGGGCTTAAAGAAAAAGCCAACATTTTCGGGGTCTACCAGCTTTGCACCAATGAGGAATATAAAACCAAACAGCAGCAAATATAACAGCGTGAAGATCACATAAGATATCCCGTTACCGATATTCAATATAAGCGCTTTCAGAATATGGAAAGGATTAAATGACCTGGTTGCTTCTTCAAGTTTTTTTTCAGCTACCAAAGGCTTCAGAAATATTTCCGGTTGTCCTAGCTTTTCCAGCACATCCAGCAAGCGCTCCACTTCCCCCTTTTCCATTGCTGCAGGATCTGTTATACTTTCGTAAATATGACTGTTGATCTCCAGCAATACCTCTTGCTGATTTGTCTTATCAAGCGATTTTGTAGCCTGCTGAATTCTGGATATATAATCCAGATAAATCCGTTTTGAATTTTTATCCTTAAATGCGATCTCTTTAAATTTCATATTAGATTTATGGTTGTATTAAGGTTGTCCCAATAAATTTTCATTTCGCTTGCAGTACTTAATCCCAAAGTCGTGATCTTGTAGTACTTTCTCGGAATACCGGACTCCTGCTCTACCCATTTGGATTCGACCAGTTCTTCTTTTTTCAGTCTGTTCATCAAAGGATAAAGTGTACCCTCAGCAATTTCAATACTGGTTTTCTTCTTTATCTCATTAATCAGATCATATCCGTAATATTCCTTTTCATCTTTCAGAATACTTAACACCAAAAAAGACAGTGTGCCTTTTTTCAGTTGGGAAATCCATTTAGTAGTAAAGTCTTCATTCATCAAACAAATATAAAACAAAATACATAGTATAACAAAGTACCATGTTAAATTATATATTGAAAAGAGAGCACAAAGCAGTTACCAGTTGATTATCAACGAATTAATTTTAATTAATTAATATTATCAGCGAAAAATTACAGTTATAATGTCTGTTTCGGGGAACTGTTATTTAATAATATAGAGTTTTCTCAGACTGTTGGTAAACAGTTTATAGTGCAGATTTTTATTTTCGAAATACAGATAGGTCGTAAAAAAATCATTATCCGGCCGGCTCAAGGTACCGAATAGCTGGCCATTGATGGCTACAGGGGTCTGCTTCCATTCCTCATCCAGATAAAATTCATCCTTAAACTTCAACGTATCCTTACCGACAGTCAGGTTCGTATAAAGATATCCTAACCATTCGTCAGATTTTGAAGCAGGAGTATTACCTCCGATAATATGTGTAAGTCGGGTCAGTTTTACCTTCTCAAAATACTGTGATTCTATATTTGTACTAACATTATCTACCCAGTCAAGTCCGTTTTCAGCTAAATGTCCAAATATGTTATTGATAGTTTTTCCCCTACTCCGTACATACGGATATCCTTTTCTATCCTCATTCAGATTCTCAAAAAAGATAAACCAGTCCTCACCTATTTTGTACACAATTTTTTGAAAGTAGATTGTTTCCTGACCTTCCTTACGCAGAGAATGGTCATAATCTGTATAAAACACAGAAGCATCACCTTGTATTCTACGATAAAGTTCAATCTGCCGGCCTTCGTCCCAGTCCAGATGTTCATTTTGAATGGATATCGATTTTTGGGAGGTATCCGCGTCGAGTGGCCAGGTCTTGTAATAAGCTTTATCTGCATTGATCAGATAGCCCTCAAAAAGCACCTCCTGGTCTCTATAGTTGTGTTGTATGTAGTTGTACGTACCGGAGATATTCCCTGAAGGATCCAGTTTTGTAAATTCATACACAGTAAATCTACGGTCAGAATTCCCCTCACCTTTCTTTTCTCTTTTGATAATCAGATCGTTATTTGAAGTAAGATAATGATCTATACGCTCCTCACTTTCGTACAGCAATGTTATCGTTCTGCTTCCAAACTTCAAAGGCGGCTGATTGATATCCTGATATGCGGAATATGATGGAGGAAGTTTATCGGAATGAAACAGGTTTCTCAGCCATATGTCCAGATTCCAAAGTCCGGAATTATAAAGCGTGAACAACAACAGGATACCTGATACTGAAAATAGCCAGGCCAGTTTGTGTATAGACCTGAAGTAATCAAAAATATAATAAAACAGAAACCCGCCAATAAAAACAACAGGCGTGAACAACAGATAGCCTAATCCGTCAAGGCCACCTTTGGGTATAAAATAGATGATAATACCATACACTACTGTTATACCTAAGGCACAAAGCAGCGCTTTTTGTATTTTCTTATGTTTTTGCTTATTTGAGGGTACTTCTTCCATTCGTAAAATTTAGATATAATTCTAAATAAAAACAAAAGCAAAAATTAACAACAGATTGTCTGAATATGGAAGCGATCCGTTTTTATTTGAAAAGTTCCAGAATCTCCGCTACACTTACCTTTCCAAAGTAGGCTGTAAGATCTGTTGAAGACAGCAGCTTTTCTATATGATCAACATCATGCCTTTGACCTGTAAGTACCTTTTCCAACTCTTCAATAGGCCTGGATGCAAAGAAATCGCCAAATATTTTTACTTTTTCCATAATTCCCTTATCTACATCCAAATGCAGTTCGATAAATCCGGCGGGTATTTTGACAGCTTTTTTAAAGTTATAATTAGGCGAGAATCCATAATTCCAGTCCCATGTACTATATTTTTCTGTCACCAGCTTCTCGATACCCGCTATATCTTCCTTCGTAAACTGATATACACTGGCTTCTGTATTATTCTGCAGCATCTCGCCGATCAGCAATTGCTTAAGGATTTCAGTAGTTGTATTTTCAGGTAAATATTCTATTAAATTAGTAACTCTTGCTCTGTTGGATTTAACTGCTTTATCTACAAATTTTAACGGGTTTACCTTTATAGCCTCCACCAGTACGTTCATCTGAGAATTGAGAAGAATTGTTCCGTGCTGGATCATTTTCCCATTTTTGGCGAGCTTGGCATTACCACTAAACTTCTTGCCATCGACCAGCAAATCATTCCGTCCTTCAAGTCTCGCCGGTACATTCATCTTGTTTAGTATGGCAATGACAGGTTGCGTAAACTGAGAAAAGTCCATGAAATCATTTTTACCGAGTAGCGTATGAAAAGAAAAATTCAGGTTCCCCGTATCGTGATATACTGTGCCCCCTCCGGACATTCTTCTTACCACTTTAATATGTTGCTCTCTGACATAATCCAGATTAATCTCTGATAACGTATTCTGAAACTTACCAACAATAATAGAGGGCGCATTGACATACAACAGAAAAATATCTTCTTTGGGATATTTGTACAACAAGTACTCCTCAGAAGCAATATTAAAATAAGCATTAGTAGAAGGTGAATCTATAATCATCATAATATGTACAATTTAAACAAATTTAGCAAGTTTTTCTAAAGCGCACGCTTTACAGAATAATGATGATGTGACCACATCTCATAAAGAAAAAGTCGCAATCATTCCGGAAATGATTGCGACTTCTATCCACATTATCAATACAGAACAGCAGTCTACAGTTCGATCTGATAAATCCGGGATTCTTCTTCCCAGGGATGATATCCCTGACCAATATATTGAAATCCATACTTTTCATAGTACCCGATATGATCGGTACTCAGATTAAGATAGCGGAAACCAAATTTACGCGCATCTTCTTTTGCTTTATCAATCAGTAAAGTAGCGTATGCATGTCCTCTATGCTCTTCGGCAATATAAATGGCACATATCCAGGGATAAAGATCCATTCTGCTAATAAAATCATTGCTGATCAATCCGGCACATCCAATCACTTTCTCATCCTTCTCCAGTAAATACCACTGCGGCAGTTCTTGCTGAGCATGTATACTGTGAGCGATACAGTCTTCATAAATTACGGGTGAAATATCCGGCCATGACTGTTGCAGGTAGCGGATAGCTGTGTCTTTATATTCGGGATTTTCTCGTACTGATATAATTTGCATAGGGCTATAAAATAAAACAGTCACAATTATAAAGAATTTATTACTGAGATGAACAGATAAAATTCTTTATAATGATCAGAAATTATGATGGTTCATATCCCTGTACATCAGGATAGCCGCATAAATAATACAAGCTATAAATCCTGTTCCCAGGATAAAAAGTAGTACCATAATCAGTTGATTAAAACACAACTAAAATACGGAACTCACTCAAATGTATCAAGTTTGTTGCAAACTATTTATTATCAGCCACAAAACACCGTGGAAAGTATACTGAAATAAGAAATGGATTCGCAAATTAAAAAGATAATTATAATAACCGATACTTGCTGGAAGATCCCCCACTTAGGAACTAATTTTGTTCTGTTTGCTCCCCTTTAACCAATAAATATCCTATAGAAACTACACAAACTACAATCACAACCGCAAAAAATGTCAACACTACAATCATTATTTTAATATTTCCTGCAAACATAATAATATTTCATTTTTTTAAACGAAAACAAAAGGAAATTCGGTATAGATATCACTTTACAGAATTTTATATTTAACAGTTTACTAAAACATGATTGACCTTATCTATCTGCAGGACCATACAATCCACAATAAACCGACAGAACACAATTAACAATTTGATCATTTTCACTTTATAGGTAATTAATAATGAGATGGTAGATTTGTATTAATAAATAGAATAAGGACACTAAAATAAAAAGTCATGATTAAAGATGAATTATTTGCAACAGAGGTCCTGTCAGATGGAGTAGAATTTACATTTGATGGTGATGATTATCTTTCAGGTGAAGATTAAGTAAAAAGTAACCTCGAAAGAATGACGCTTTAACAAGAGATTGTTAAAGTTTTTTTGTTTTATAGCTTTATCTTTTACGATTATCCGTATTTCATTCACTCCTTAATCAGCAATTATCACACAATTTCTAATAAAATAAATTTAATTCAAACCTTGCATATTTAAAGTTTAAATCACATCTTTACTGCTTCTCAATAAAGACAGAATTATTAACTATTGACCTTTTTTCATGCAAAAAATATTTTGTATTGCTGCAATTATGCTATGCAGCATATCAGGATTTGCTCAGGATTTTTCATTTGGAAAAATCACTAAGGAAGACCTAAACTTTAACCGAAACACGATTGACAGCAATGCCAATGCAGTAGTTCTTCGTGAATATGGAAATGCCAGTATCCTTATCGATCCTGCAAAAGGAGGTCTGATGCTTGAATTCTACTATCACATCAAGACCAAAATCTTTACTAAAGAAGGGTTTAGCAAAGCTGATTTTACTATCCCGCTGTATACATCCGGAAATTCAAAAGAAGTCATATCTTCTATCAAAGGAGTCACCTATAATCTTAACGGAGAGAAGATTGCTGAATACGATCTGGATAAAAGTAAAATTTTCAATGAGAAATCGACAAAATCCGTTGCGCTAACCAAACTAACGTTACCCAACATTCAGGAAGGCTCGATTATCGAACTTCGGTATACGATTAATTCCCCTTTCCTCTACAATTTCAGAACGTGGAAATTCCAGGATGATATACCAAAAGTATACAGTGAATTTGTTTCTAAAATACCTGAAATCTGTATTTATAACCAAAATATGAGAGGCTCGCTAAGTATTTCCAGGCATACTAAGGAAAACTACAATACTGACATGCGTAGTGAAATAGGAGAAGTACACGGTTCAAAAACGACATATGGAATGGAAAATATTCCGGCCTTTGTCAATGAAGATTACATGACTTCTGCAGACAACTGGCGCTCTTCTCTATCATTTGAACTGGCGAGTTACAGAATCCCTATGGGTGCAAACTACAATTACACCAGAACATGGGAAGATGTGGAGAAACAACTGTTTACAGATGAAGATTTCGGGGGGCAGATCAAGAAAAAAGGACTTTTCAAAGCCATTTTACCATCTGTTATAGCGGACAAAAAAACAGAGCTTGAAAAAGCCAAAGCCATCCACAGCTATATCAACAAGCAGATAAAATGGGATAAATCAAACGGATTATTTACCGACAAAGGGATAAAAGATGCATTGGAGAAAAGATCCGGAAACGTCGCTGACATAAATCTGGCTCTTATCGCTGCATTAAATGCAGCTGACATTAATGCCAACCCTCTAATACTCTCTACCCGTGCGAATGGCTACCCTAACATTACGAATCCTGTCCTCTCGGACTTCAATTACGTCGTCGCTCAGGTTAATATTGATTCGACAGTGTATTATCTGGATGCTACTGAATCTATTATTCCGTTTGGCAGTCTGCCTTTGCGCTGTATCAACTATCAGGGACGCTTATTTCAAAAAGGAGGAGGATCCCAGTGGGTGGAACTCAAAGCAAAAGAAAAATCTACTGTCTACTATGATTTTACAGGGAAACTGGATGACAAAGGAAAATTAACAGGAAATCTGCAGATCAGAAGACTCGGGTTTGATGCCTATAACAAAAGAAAAGAGATCAAAGAATACAATTCAATGGAAGAGTACTTTGAAAAAGTAGAAGAAAACAACAGTAAAATAAACTACTTAAAATCAGATATTACACATGTGGATAGTACAGAATACTTTTTGGTAGAAACATTTGATATAGAAATAGACAACTTCTGCTCTACACATCAGAATGATTTCCTGTTTAATCCGCTTTTTATTGGAAAGACAAGTAAAAATCCTTTTAATCTGGAGCAGCGTAATTATCCAATCGATATCGGTTCAACCGTAGAAGAAGTGCTTAATATGGAAGTAGAATTACCAGAGGGATATCAACTGAAAGAAAAGCCTAAGAATGTTATCATGTCTCTGCCAAATAAAGATGCACGATATTTTTACACGTCCAGGATGGAGGATAATAAACTCCATATCAATGTGGCCACACAGATCAATAAACCATTCTTTTTACCTGAAGAATATTTTGATCTTAAAGAGTTCTTTAGCCGGATCATCCAGTCACAAAAACTGGAAATAACCGTATCCAAAATATAACATCGCAGGCACAAAAAAAGGGGTGAATTTACGAAGTCATCCCTTTTTTTACTTAGCAAGTGTAACCGAACAGCTTAACCAAAGATTTCATTAAGTACCTTCGCCAGTCGTAAGCCGCCTTTTAATAAGGCATCTTCCACCACATACTTATTATCATATATATAGCGGTAAGACAGATTAGAATTCTGCTCCACATCTTTATAAATCTTATTGGCTACGATATGCGTGTCGTATAACCACGAAGCAAAATCACCATCTGTCAGCCTTTGATTCTCCTGTCTGGTATGAATATCAAGTACATTTGCATATTCAGTATAGCTATACTTCTCATAATCTACCAGATTGGAATCCCATACACGGTGAATATTATCCGGTTTCCCGAACCACATCACTTCAATTTTATTACCACCAAGATCTGCCGGTCGGCCTACATGCATAGGCTGATGGGCATCCCCCATCAGATGGATCAGGAAATAAAGATTTTGCTGCATTTCTGTCAGCCCTTTATCCTTTGCTTTCAGATCAGCAGACAAACGAATCAGCTGCTTGTAGATGTTGTTATCAGGAGACTGCTGCAGCGCCGTAGCAAACTGCTCCTTTGTCAGATTTCCTTCTGTATTGATATAATGAAACGGTGATGTCTCATCAAAAGCATGATCAGATTTCACGAAATCAGGCCAATTCGCCCAGTAAGCAAGATGTTGCTTTCCGATTAGTTTGGCAATATTCTTCTTTGCCTTATTGGTCAGGTGGCGTTCAGCAATTTCTGTTACTACACGGTGACCTGTCATTCCCCAGCCCCACACCGATGATGTCTGAGCAAAAAATGCCAGCAGCAACAACAATTTTATTATTTTCTTCATAGTATTGAATTTATATGCAAAAGTATAGATAATATGGCATTCCTATTTGAACAAATCAAAACCATATTGCGCATCATTCCAGAATTCATCTAATGCAGCTATCCGCGGTTTAAAAAAAGAAATAAGTTCCGGCCAGTCATTTTCATTATAGATACTGATGCCTGACACAGCAGCATAGATTCTGGAAATCTTTTTCCCGTCTGCATCATAGCTGTCCTTTTCCCAATTCCATTCTTCACCAAGTACCGCATGCAAAAGCGTTTTATACTGTTCAAATTGCTCAAACATAAGCAGACGAATACCCGTATCAGGATGTGATATTTCAATCATGATCTCCGCAGTTCGCTTATCTGCGTTCATTCTGAAGTAAAGATGCTTGATTCCGGTGCGGTAATTGATCCAATTGATTTTTGCACCTTCACTATTGGGCTGTAAGCTCATAAATTGACCAAATTTGGTCCAGAATGTTTCTTTGATCCGTTTAGATTCTTCTCGTGAATACAATGTAAAGCCCTGTAATTTTTGTTCAAAACTATTGAAAAATTCAAACATATCGAAGTCCGCGACGTTATAATTATATAAACGTTACGATATGGACAAGAAAAAATCACTACTGCTTCTATCCGCCACTGCTGTTGGCACATTGTTATACCAGGCACTCAAGCCTGTCAAATCGGATATCAGAGGAGTCTCAAATTTTAATCTTGACAGTTACCTGGGTCAATGGTACGAAATAGCCAGACTGGACTTTCGGTGGGAAAAAAATCTCAAAAATGTGACCGCAAATTACAGTCTTAATGAAGATGGCAGTATTCAGGTTGTAAATGAAGGCTACGATATGCGTAAGCAGAAACAGAAAAAAAGCATAGGCAAAGCTAAATTTATGCGGGATCACAGTGAAGGTGCATTCAAAGTCAGCTTCTTCCCTCCTTTTTCAGCAGGCTACCATGTTATGAAAATAGATCCTGATTATAAGTATGCCTTAGTATTTGGTGATAATCTCAATTACATGTGGATTCTGTCCAGGGAAAAATCAATTCCGGGAGACATCAAATCTATTTATCTGGATTTTGCATTGAGAAGTGGATTTGAAATCCACAAACTGGTGTGGACAATACAGGATTAGTATCCGTCAAAAATCGGACTGAGCACAGTATAATCCAGAGTAGGGTCGTTCGCAAACTCGATAGACATTTCTTTCATATCTGCAACAGACATCATATTCTTAAGCCCTTTATTATATAACTGGCACAAATAAAATGCAGCATTTACTTTTTCGTCCAGTGTCAATACAGAACTGCCTACGTAAAAATTAAGTACGGAAGTCACATAATCTCCAAAAACATCAAAGCCAAAGGCTCCTGATACATGTATGGAATGGCGCATAAATTTTTCAAAATCAGATTTAAGCGTTGCGTAGACCGTATCTTTCATGAGGACAAAAATGCAATAAAAAATGTACTTAACCAAAAAATGGCACAGCTTAAGCTATGCCATTACATTTAGGGTTATAGTTAATTGGTTTGGGATATCTTATTATAACTCTTCATCATGCTGTGTAATATCCAGCCCCAGTTTTTCTTCTTCTTCATGCACACGCAGAGGTGTGATCAGATCCGTAATCTTGATTAGTAACAGAGAACCGAAAAATGCAAATAAGGAAACTGCGATCAATGCGACCACATGCGCCAGGAATAAACTGGTCTCCCCGAAGTACAATCCGTTAGCAGTAACCACACTATTCACATTACTATTTGCAAATACCCCCGTCAGCACCATACCAACCATACCACCCACACCATGACAAGGAAATACATCCAGCGTATCATCAATGCTGGTCTTACTGCGTAAAAACACAACCAGATTACTGACCAGGGCTGCTACAAGTCCAATGACGATCGAGTGCGGAATACTGACAAAGCCTGCAGCCGGTGTAATCGCAACTAAACCTACTACAGCGCCTATACAGGCACCCATTGCAGAAGGTTTCTTACCTCTGATAATATCTACAAATATCCATGCGATTGCTGCCACAGCTGAAGCTGTAGTCGTGGTCGCAAATGCATATGCTGCCAGACCGTTTGCAGCTCCTGCCGAACCGGCATTAAATCCAAACCAGCCAAACCAAAGCAACGCTGTACCTAATATAACATAACTGATACGTGCCGGAGAATGTGTAGGGGTCTTTCTTCCTTTCAGATATACCGCCGAAGCTAATGCAGCCCATCCCGCAGACATATGCACGACTGTACCACCGGCAAAATCCAAAACACCGAATTTGGCAAGTATTCCCTCCGGATGCCATGTTGCATGCGCTAAAGGCATATAAATAAAAATACTGAACAAAATTATAAATACCATAAACGAATTGAACCGCACGCGCTCAGCAAAAGCACCGGTAATCAAAGCAGGAGTTATAATAGCGAATTTGAGTTGAAACATGGCAAACAGGACCAAAGGGACCGTAGGTAAAGCTCCCCAGGCAACATTCCCAAGCATCCCCTTCATCATATAAAAAGTACGCGGATCGCCAATCACTCCGCCGATATCATCGCCAAATGCAAGGCTAAACCCGACAATCACCCATAATACCGAAATAATACACATACAGATAAAGCTCTGCATCATAGTAGAGATTACATTCTTCTTGCTCACCATACCACCATAAAAGAATGCCAGACCTGGTGTCATAATCAATACAAGTGCGGAAGATGTCAATAGCCAGGCCGTATCTCCGGAATCAATCTTTATATCTGCTACATTAGTCACATCAATAGAGGGAGTTAACAAGCCTATAATGGCCAAAATTGTTAAAATAATCAATGGAACGGTTTTTTTCATAATGTTTTAATTGTTTTTAATTCAAATTTTGTTAATAATTAATGGTTTTAGATGAAAAACAGATAAAAATTGATATGTAAAATTAAATTCAAAACAAATATATGAGCAAATATTTATAAATCAACAAATTATTTTAAATAATATTCATACATTTATAAAAAATCAACCAAAAATCTAATTAAAAACCACAAAACAGACAAAACAAAATTAAATTCACCAATTATTTAAACTAAAATTAGATGAAAAAAGGGTTTTTAGATTTAAAAAATTAAAAAATCAACCATTTAAAACTAAAAACATGAAAAAACTAATCACTTTATCAATTATTTACCACCTATTTCTAAATTTAACCAACGCACAAGAAGAAAAATCAACATTATTAGGCCTCGAGATCTCAGGATCGGTAGATACGTATTGGAAATATGACTTCCAAAACCAACCTAACATCAAAACTTACTTCACAGAAGACAATAATTCCGTATCTATAGGTATGGTAGATCTGGCACTGAAAAAGAAAACAGGTCGCGCTTCTTTCGTAGGCGAGCTTTCCTTTGGACCCAGGGGACAGTACAGATCTATTCTGAACGGAGATGGACAGGCTGGTGACGACAACAACAGCTTTCATATCCAAAATCTGTATGTATCCTACGATCTGACCGAAAAATTAAGCATGACCGCCGGGTTCATGGGTACATTTGTAGGGTATGAGGTTATATGCCCTTCCAACAACTTCCATTATTCTACTTCTTACCTCTTCGGAGCCGGACCGTTTCAGGATGCCGGATTAAAAGCAAACTATACGTTCTCTGAGAAAGTAGCACTAATGGTAGGAATTTTTAATGACTGGAATGTTTATCAGGATTTTAACGGAGTTTCTCATTTTGGTTCACAACTCAGCATCATCCCGAATGAAGCGTCCAGTTTCTACCTTAATTTTCTGACAGGTTCTTCTGTTGGCGGAGTAGCAAACTACAGTTCGGGTACACTTCTAGATCTGGTTGGAAACTACAGTTTCTCTCCACGTTTCACCCTCGGACTCAATGCAACCAACTACAATCAGAAAGGTGATGCAGGCTATTCCGGAATTGCACTTTATCCGAGAGTAAACATCAATGAAAATATAGGTATAGGTGTACGGGGTGAATATTTCAAAACAAAAGATGCTCCTTTACTCGCTATTGAAGAAAACGAAATATGGTCAGCGACACTGAGTGGCCACCTCAGACATCAGGGTTTTTCTTTTATACCTGAAGTGCGATTCGATAACAGCAAAAACGAAATGTTTGTCAAAAAAGATCTAAGTCCCACAAAAAATGCAGGACAGTTTTCAATGGCACTCGTGTATGCATTCTAAATAACAAAGGCTGTCAGCACTATGTTGACAGCCTTTACTATAAAATTTAAAATATCTGTTCTTATTTACGAACACTTACAGATACTCTGCGATCTTTGATCCTGTCAGATTCAGGTGCATCTGCCGGATACCGCGCAATTTCAGATCCGTAACCTTCTGTACCTGCAACCTGCGCTCCCAGTCCCTGCTCATCTAAAAATACTTTAACAGCATTAGCACGATCCAATGACAATTTCTTGTTAAATGACTCATCCCCTGTTTTGTCCGTATATCCTCCGATCTTAACTTTCGCATCCGGGAATACTTTCAATATAGCAGCCAGATTTAATAACTGATCTCTGCTGGCAGGTAATATCTTAGCTGTCCCGGTCTCAAAATTCAGATTATCAAAATCAAACCATTTATTTTTAAGTGTATCATCCGGAAGTGCCTTATAGTCTGATTGCAGGAATTTAATCAGATTATCCTCTATCCCTCTCGGATAAGCCCGAAGCTCCTGTCCGTCAGGTAATTTCAGAATTACAGATTCTCTGTTTGATAAACCATCTGCTGCACCCAATGAGTCTGCCGGATTTGTCATAGACGATGTGTCACGACCATTGGAAGTTGAATCAGATGTACCAGCACCATTGCCTGCACAACTTTTACCAAATAAAAACCAAAGAGCCACAAGTACCAATGGTATCAGTATCCACCATAACCCGCTTGATTTCTTTACTTCTCTGACAGCTTCACGTGTATGAATAGCCGGCTCCGGATTGACTGGCGGCACAGTGAGTACAGGAGGTTCTACAACCGGAATATCTGCTGGAGGAATCCGCGTCTCTACAGCCGGACTCTGAATATCCGAATCCGCAAACAGGCTACCAAAAGCGCCCAATCCTAATCCGGCAGGCAGCGCTGCCGCAAAATTACTTTTATTCTCATTCAGCAGATTAGAAATACTAGCTGCGTTCCAGTTGGTACCGTTATTGGTCAGACTGGCGAATACGGCAGGAAGTGCCGAACTCAGCAACTTCTGAATAGTATCTGATTTAATCCCGATAAACCCGGAAATAGCAGAGACTACTGTATCCAGTTTACCTCCGAATATGCTTTGCAATATGTGCTGATGTTCAGGATGCTGACTATTTACATCTTCAGCAGCTCCCCCGACCGGAGCTGAACCATCAGAATTAAACCATTGCTGAAAATCAAAATTGCCAAAATGACTCTTAGCTTGTTCCAGAATAGTATTTAATCCGTTTTCATTTTCGCGTTGCAGACCTAAAAACAAAGTCGGAATGACCAGATCTGTTCCCTGCTTAAGTTGGGCAGAATCTACTCCGACTTTCCCGGATAGCTTTGAAAGTGTATCTTCATTGAAGAATGCCTTTGCGTTATTTAAGAGATTGTTTTCCATAATATTGATCCATTGTCTAATAAACTAATTAACAATCAGCACGATATTTTGTTTGATACAGGTCCGGTCCAGCATTTAATATTACCTTAACACTAATGCATTATCTTTGACAACAGCATTCTATATTAATGAAAACCGATACACAGATTCATAACATGAAAAAACTATCCTTATTATTTGCATTATCCATCCTCAGCTTTCATCTGGCTTTTGCTCAACAAAAACCTAAATACATTTTCTTTATGATCGGTGATGGAATGGGTTTAAATCAGGTCAATCTTACGGAAATGTATCTTGCCGAACGGGAAGGACGTATTGGTATTTCACCGCTCGTATTTACAGGCTTCCCTGTTGCATCCTTTGCCACCTCTTACTCTACTTCTAACGGTGTAACAGACTCCGGTGCCGGCGGCACAGCTCTGGCTGTAGGAAATAAAACCAAAAATGGTGTGATCGGTATGGACAGCACCAAAACAAAACCCTTAAAAAGCATTGCCTACCTTGCTAAAGAAAAAGGCATGAAGGTCGGCATCACCACAAGTGTAAGTATAGACCATGCTACACCAGCTTCTTTCTATGCTCATCAGCCGGACCGGGATATGTATTACGAAATTGCACAAGATATTCTCCAATCGGATTTTGACTTTTTCGGAGGATCCGGATTCTTAAAACCTGAACAGAATTTCAAAAAGGAAAAAGTAACTCCTATTACTCAAATCTTACAAAAGGGAGGTTACTCTCTAGTGGAAGGCTATCAGGAGTATAAAACGCTTAAAAACAAAGCCGGAAAAATAATATTATCCAATAACAAAGGAGCAGATCAGGTATCTTTAAAATATGCAATTGATCAAAATCCAAATGATCTGACACTGAAACAGATTACTTCAGCAGCAATTGAATCGCTGACAGAAGAAAACAACAACGGATTTTTCCTGATGGTAGAAGGTGGGAAAATCGACTGGGCTTGTCATTCCAATGACGGAGCAACTGCAGTAAAGGAAGTGTTGGATTTTAATGAAGCTGTAAAGGAAGCCTTCGATTTCTATAAAAAATATCCGGAAGAAACTCTGATCATTGTTACTGCCGATCATGAAACCGGCGGAATGACACTTGGAACAGGAAGCTCCAGGTTATCTTTTAAAAATCTGGAATTACAGAAAAAATCACAAAGTGAATTATCTGCACAGATTTCCAAATTGAGAATCTCAAATCCTAAAACAACATGGGATGAGGTTAAACAATTGCTTTCGGATCAACTCGGACTATGGTCTGTCATCAAAGTAAGCAAGGCTGATGAACAAAATATGCATGAAACCTATCTGCGCAGTTTTGTAAACCACGAGACACAGGAATCCAAAAGTCTCTATGCTACTGACGATAAATTAGCGACTCTGGCTGTGAAAGTATTAAATGATGCCTCTACTCTGGGATGGGGTTCCGGAAATCACTCAGCAAGCTATATTCCGATATTTGCGATAGGAAGCGGCAGTGAATTATTCACCCACAAAATGGAAAATACAGATATTCCTAAAAAAGTGGCTAAGTTGTTAAATGCTCAGCTGGATTGAGTATTTACTTTATAAATAAGAAAAGCTCCATAAAGGAGCTTTTCTTATTTATTTTCAGTTCTTTTTATACATGATGAATGCAAGGGGAATGTTTTTTACAAACCTTACAACTGAAACCACCTTGGAACAACAAATTCTTCAGCCAGGTGTGCAAGTCTGTATTGCGTGTAATTATGCTGATCTACCCACACCGCTTCTTCTAATTCAGCCTGCGGACTCACTTCTTTAATTTCAGATAACATGAGTTTGAATACGTGCCCCACTACTGTTGTATTAGCTTCATTTACCGCTTCAGCTTCATGCGTCCCCAGAAAAAGCAGCTCTTGCGCAACTACCGTCAACCCTATCTCCTCTTCTATCTCCCGGCACACAGTGTTGACAAATGTTTCTCCCTCTTCTACCTTACCTCCGGGTAACTGATAATACTCAGATCCTTTTTTACGAACCAGCAACAATTGCATTGCAGGACTCAGCACCATAGCAGCGCATATTTCGATTCTGTTTTTCTTCAAAAGACGTAACCCGCTATTAGTATTTTACCGGATAATCACGCATATGTTCGAAATGATAGTTCGGGTTAGACTTTAAACTGTCAATAAGATCAGATAACAATTTCTGCCCTTTTCGATTTTGGAACATATCATCATGCATTAATAACACAACATTATTGGCCGTAAATGAATCTTTCTTCTTCAATCTGTTTTTCATACGCTGATAGATTTCATTAACAGATTGCACGGGCTTTCCTGTTAGTCCGTGGATTTTCCACTCTACATCCCATCCCATGATTTCATATCCGTTAGCATAAAGCAAATCTGCAGTACTTGTACCACTCTGTAAATCAATTCTTCTTCTGTCTTTAAAATACCAGATGTTACGTCCTGGCATACGGGTAATTTTATATTTTAAGGCTAAATCAGCTTCATTTTTCTCAAAATCAGAAAACGCGTGATTCGGATTGCTGTAAAAAACACTGAATTTGTTATTGGCATGTGTATAACTATGGTTATAACAATCAACCAAGGGGTTATTATAATATCTCAGATAATCTTTTTTGAGTCTTTTACTCATATTTGCGTGTTTACCGATCAGGAACACATTAATCTTAATATTCTTTGCTGTAGCAATGGAATCAATTGCTGAACTTCCGATCAATGGTCCGTCATCAAAAGTCAGGTAGATATGCTTAGGAAGGCTATCAAGCTTCGCATTAATAGAGTCTCGTTGTGCTTTAGTTAGCTTAGCTTTATCAACAGGCTCTTTTTTCTTAACCGAATCTATGGTTAACGTATCTTTTTTTGTCTGAATCTCTTTTTTTTCGGTATTATGCTCTTCCTTTTTTGTTACCGAATCCTGATGTTCAACAGTAGAAGTTTTTTGAGAAGACTGATTATTTCCGCAGGACTGAGTACTTAAAACAAGTACTGATAGCGCCATTCCTGCCACCACATTTCCAATTAATCGCATTTAATATTATTTTTATATTAGACTTTTTAATAAAAGTTACGCAAAAATAACATATTAAATCTGACTTATCTAATTTCAAAGAAAAGTTGTTTCAAAAAACAACAAAGGAATCCTGATTAAGGATTCCTTTGCTAATGAAATTATAAATTTACAAGCGGATTAGTCATGATGACGTCCTTTATTTTTTCCACGGTGTTTATTTCCTTTATGGTTATCCTTACGATCGTGACGATCATAACGATCCCGGTCATGACGATCCGAACGACCTCTACCGTCTCTTAAATTCACCTGACTGTAATTACCCGAGTATCTATGATAGCGCTCATGATAATGGTTGTGCCGATGCCATGGGTTGTGATCATTTACCACTACCTTATACGTTCTGTACATATTATAACGACGGTATTTGCTCGGCAAACTACTTCTGGTCACCCATCTGTTTCCATGGTAATAAGTATAGCGACGATGCACAACATCATAATATACATCCATTTCCGGCATATAATAGTAACGGACATAATCGTATCCTACTGGTCCCCAAAGTGGTTGACTTCCGATATTGACATTGATACGAACCTGAGCCTGAGACGGAGTGAAAGAGAAGATCCCTCCGATAAGCAATGTAATGTAAAGTAATTTTTTCATGGAACCCTCCCTCTTTAATGTTTTTCTAATGTTTGTGTTTACTCTTTGTTCTTTATGACTGTCTGTTATTTGCAAAAGATTAATCGAAGTAAAAGACAAAGTGACAATTCACTGATAATGTGCACATTATTTTATCAATTACCCTCTCTGACCTGCTGGCATCTCTCCTTAATAAGGAGAGAACTATATAAGCAGTTGGCGGGTTAGATAAGACCAAACAACTTAACATCTCATGCGTTTGCTGGTGTCCTCGCCAGCAATTGAGATCAAGCAAACGGAACAGCATAACCTGATTCCCCAATCTCTCTGCCCTTGCGGGCATCTCTCCTTAGGAAGGAGAGAATAACTATCAAACAAAAGGTTGCTTCTTCTTTCTAAGGAGATAAACAGACAAAAGTTATAATATCTTTAATATAAACAATAGTTTTTAAAAGCTGAACCTATTCCCTCTCATTTTTAAGGAAAGGGCTAGGGAGAGGTTCTAATACTCAAAATATAAAAGTCCTGGTTAAAAAACTCAAATCAACCAGGCTATTTAACAACGTCATTTGGCGTCCCCCCAAATGATAAACCGGAATATCATACTGCCGGTGAGGGCACCGACAGACGCAGCCATGAGTACTCATCATAACTAAGGATATCCTCTCTCCTTTCAGGTTTAAAGGAGAACCTGTTTGGACTAGTCGGAGGATTAGGGCGAGGTCTTGAACTTATATAAATCAACCTCTCTGCCCTGCGGGCATCTCTCCTTAACAAGGAGAGAATAACTATAAATGAAAAGTCGTAGTCTTCCTAAGGAGAACTTTATTATATTTGATTATAATCGATTATCTCTCAGAGCAGCATATGATACATAAAAGATATGCAACTCCTTGAGAACATATAGTATCCGTATTCTCCAAATTCCAGATCTATGAAAAAGGTTTTTATTATCCTATTTATTCTGCTTCTTATTCTTATCAGTATAGTCGTGGTCAAAACAATGACTTACCCTTTTGGAAAAATTCCGGCTTCAGCCGATACAGATCCGCAAACTACTGTACCTGTCAGTGACTCTGCGGTATATCGTTTTGCTCAGGGCATCCGAATCCCAACAATATCTACCGGCTCTATGGGAACATTTAACTTTGAACCTTTTGAACGCTTTATCGCATATTTACAGGAGACTTACCCTGAAGTGCATAAGGGTACTGAACGGTATACTGTAAATAATCAATACGGACTGGTATTCCGATGGAAAGGCAAAAACAGCTCACTAAAACCTATTCTGTTTCTATCTCATATGGATGTCGTTCCTCCGGGCGATGCTCCTGTCAAAAACAATGATTCCACTTTTATCTACAATATAAAAGACAAGCCATTACCTGCTGTAACAGAGATTTCCAAAGAATGGTCCTATGCCCCATTCTCCGGAGCCGTCAGTGACGGACGTATATATGGCCGGGGTACACTGGATATGAAAAGTATGCTTTTTGCATTGTTGGAAAGTATGACAGCTCTTATGAAAAGGGGTTATGTACCCGAACGGGATATTTATCTGGCATTTGGTTGTGATGAAGAAGTAGGCGGAAGTAAAGGCGCGAGTGAGATTGCTGCTGACTTCAAACGTAAAGGTTTACATTTTGATGCAGTATATGATGAAGGTGGTATTATTATGCAAAAGGGCGCTGTAGAAGGTGTAAATACGGACGTAGCTCTGATCGGCTGTGCTGAAAAGGGTTTCCTTTCCGCCAGAATTAAAGTTAGCGGTCTGGGTGGTCATTCTTCTATGCCACCTTTACAGAGCGCTATCGGCAAAGCAGCGATCATTATGCAACGTCTCGAGGAAAATCAAATGAAACCCTATATTACGCCTGTGATCGGAGATTTCTTTACCAACGTTGGCGGAGATATGAGCTTTACTGCGCGAATGGCTATTGCTAACCGCTGGCTGCTTGAGTCTGTACTTTTGAGTAAATTAACCTCCAATAATGCAACAAACGCACTTGTGCGTACTACTACGGCACTTACCATGATGGAGGGTAGCGACGGCACAAATGTCTTATCCCCACAGGTAGAATTTGTGGTCAATTTCAGAATATTACCCGGCAACACGGTAGCTGAAGTAAAGGATCATATTGCAAAAGCTTGTGAGGGATTCGATGTACAAGTGGAAGAGGTGGATAATACTCGTGAGGCTTCTAAAATTTCTGCAACGAATACAAAGGCATATGAAGTGATGGAGAAGACTATTCGTGAAATCTATCCTCATGTATTGATTACACCTTACCTGACTGTAGGGGGAACGGATGCCTACAAGTATGAAATTGTAAGTGATAATGTATATCGATTTATTCCTTTTTCCATTAATTCAGCGGAACGACAAAGCATACACAGCACTAATGAATACATCAGCATCGCTAATTATGGCCGTATGATTCAGTATTTTTCTTCAATAATGAAAAATTATGATGCAATGCCGTAGATAGTATACATAAATTGCAGGCTCAAGAGAATTTAATAAAATATTATTTCTTGCCGGTACTAAGGCGAGGTCCTGAATGTATATTGATTAACCTCTCTTACCTACGGGCATCTCTCCTTAACAAGGATAGAAATTAATCAGGCTTAACCGTTGTCACTTGTCTGGCGCAAGCATATTGCTTGTGCCTGTATAGGTCTGCCGGTGTGGACACCGACAGACGCAGCCATGAGTACTCATCATAACTAAAGATATCCTCTATCCTCTCTCCTTTCAGGTTTCAAGGAGGACCTGTTTCGACTCGTCGGAAGGATTAGGAGAGGTTTTGAACTTACATAAATCAACCTCTCTCCTTAACAAGGATAGCGTAACTGTGGATCAGAACTTAAACTACCCTTTATAAGTAGAAAATTAAATTCTAACTTCAATGTCAGGGTTATATTTCAAGGCCTCTGTCTCCAATATTACGACTATCTGCGGTTCTCCGACTGTAAAAAAGTAGGTTTTCTCTTTAATTTTTACACGCACATAATAACCGTTTCGGGGAGCACTCGTGATCTTGATGGACTTGATTTCGGACCAGGGGAGCACAAGAATCCGGGCCAATTTAAATACATACAGATTGGAATATCCTATGATGAAAGGAGCATTCATCATAAACTGATTGACCAGTCCCAGATGATTGTTTACGCTTATCATTTTTTCAAAATGTGCATTATCCAGCTCCATTATAACTTTTGTATAGTTCTGAACAGTCTTTTTGAAAATCATCCAGCTAAAAAAACAAGTCAACAGCCCGATTCCTAACATACACACCAACAATATATAACTATCTCTCATTCTTGCATCATACCTTTCTGCATCCAGTCTCCCATTAAAACTGAGGGTGTCTGATACTGTTATGAAAAAAGGAATAAAGGCTATAATTAAAACAATTATGGTGATAATCCATTTTAGTTGCTGATATCTGCGGATCATTTTTTTTATATAGAGTTCTCTCTTTTCACTATACAAAAAGTCCCGGTTTGCTTTATAAAAATCTCCGGCTACCGTTTCCTCTTTTACACCCAAACCTGAGATCTTCCAGAGAAAGACCAAAGTTATTATCATGACGCCTACAATGATGAAAATCATCTGCATATTGTTATTTTTTGAAATTATCTTTACATGTATCTGAAGCTCGTCAGTTTATTTCTCCTAACAGATACCATATTCTGATTTCCCTGTTTCCACGTTTTCTAATATAAGAGCCCTTACATAAGAATATGTAATATACACAGGAAATAATAAGGCAAATGCTGTTTATACGCAAGAATTAATAAACAAACTCAAAAAAGTATCCGGCAAAAAGTATCAATACAATCAAAATCAAACTGATCAGAATCAGACTTGCATTTCGTTTTTTGTGTTCTTTCCTTTTATTAAACCGACAGGCTTCGTAAATAAACAGACCAAGGCTGATAATTGCCAAACCGAGGGTCATCTGAAAGAAAGCAATTACACCTTCAAAATTATAATCTCCGTCATCGACAACTGTATATTCTTGTATATAGTCACTCATGTAATAGATAACAACTAAAAGCAACAGCAGCAATATTACTCGTATACCAATATATTTCATCGGGTTAATATCTTTGTGTATTTAATTTTGATCGTCTGATACGGTATATTATAAAAATGATCAAAATGCTGTATATGGAAACAACGATAGAAAAAAGCTGAAAAAATCCTTCTCCAACAGCGCGGCTCTCTCCGGAGCAATCAATCTCGCTTCCCCATATGTCAATACCTTTTTCTCCCTCATACATACATCCGGTACAGGCCAGATATTCGGGAACCACCAGTCCCACATAGAAAAGCAGTAAAAGAGCATATACTGCCAGCAAGAAGATGAAAAGGATTTTTCTAATCATTCCACCCGATTACTTTATCACTCACTGTATAACTGGATTTCATCTTCCTTTGCAGAATTATTTCTCCGATCTGCTATCTTCATCATACACTTTAAGTTCCCTCAGATCCATTTTTAGTATGCCATTTTATTTTTTGTCTGACAATCATCTTCGGAGTAAAGATTTGTGATTATTTTTCTAAGATACTCTTAACCTTCTGTATTTATTTTGATCCCGGCTTTATTAAGAAATTCAATCTGCACTTCTTGAGATTTGTCTGCAGCCTTATCGACACTTTCCTTTTTGAGAATCAATTCCTTACGAATAGCTTCTCTCGATACACTATCCTGTTCTTCTATATATTTGACGAGTAACGGGGCATATCCGTCTCCGATTTCGGTCATATAAGCAATCGACGCATCGTGAAATTTATTTGCGATTTCACTATGTGTCAGCTCCTGTGCTTCTGTTTTTATTTGGTTGGTGTATTTAATAAGGCCATTTGCATTTTTCAGAGCCATATCATAAGAGATTTCGTTATTCGCTTTGCTGATATTGTATTCTCCGTTCATGAGTTTTTCGTGGCTCTCATCCACTTTTTCCATACAGCTGAGAAACAGGCTGGACATTTTTTCATTGTATCCGTAATCGTATTTACCGCCACATGAGGTCAATACCAATAAAGCAATAATAGCTGAGAATAATGTTGTCTTCATAGTTCTTTAAGTTTTATACCGCAAATAACAACTTCTTATGTAAAGTTGTTTAGCTCAATCAAAATTCGTTATGCTTCTTTTATTATTCGTTTGTAAAGAAGCTTTATATGCAATGTAATCAATACAAAAAACGCATTACCGGATGGGTAGTGCGTTTCTTATATGATAAGCATTTTATATTTTCAGCAGGATATGCCTCTATGCTATTCTCTCTTTATTGTAATTGGGTTCCAAATAATTGTACCCAATAAAAACCGGATCCGGGTGAACGGGCAGCCCCCATTTCTTTGACATCTGCCAGCATAATGTTCTTACAGTGTCCATAGCTGTTTATCCAGGCTTCCACGACTTCCGCTTCCGTTCGCTGTCCTCTGGCAATATTTTCTGCCGCAAGGCGGTAACTGTATCCGTTATTCTTTAACCGCTGACCAAAGGTTTCCCCTTCGGGGCTGTTGTGTGAAAAATAATTTCTGGTTTCCATATCCTGTGCATGTTTCACAGCCGTACCAGCCAGTTTTTCACTCCAGATCAGCGCAGGTACAGCGGGCATTTTATCCACCTTTTTGGTATCTTTGTCTTTGCATTCACAGCCAGCCACTCTTACTTTATTGACCAGTTCCAGAATAAGTGTATTGTCAAGATTCGTCTGAATTTTAGATTGGTTTTTGTCTGTCCCCGTCTGGTCTCCGGGTGTTTCAGTCTCTTTAATATCCGCTGATTTTTCACAGGATATTGCACAAAGACCCAAATAAATACTCCCTAAGAGTATGAATAATCCCCTTTTGTTCATTTTTATTGTTTTTAATAGTAGATGTTCTTCTGTTTCAGGTTTACAAACAGGATTTGTATCCCCTTCCTTGTATATTATTTATAAAATAAATTCATATTTCAATTTTATTAGTATGCTAACCTCTGATCCTATCAGGGGCCAGCCCTGTTTTTGAGTTGCAAAGATAGAAAGGAGCATGATAATCCTGAATTAAACAGTTTGCTTTCCTGAATTTTCTCCGATTAATCAGCTACTCTACAAATATCTATCCAAAATCTAAATCTGGGATAAACTGACTTTTATACCAGCTTTCAAAATTATTTTTATTTACATGCAAAGGACAATCTGCAGAAGCTGCAAAACAATAACATTTGTTACATTTGACATATAGTTTATCTAATTTCATAGTGGAATCATGAAAAAAATAGGTTTTTTATCCTTTGGTCACTGGGCCAATCATCCTGCATATAGCACACAGACAGCTAGTGATACGCTGCTGCAGTCTATAGATCTGGCAGTAGCTGCAGAAGAACTGGGTATAGATGGTGCTTACTTCAGAGTACATCATTTTGCAAAGCAACTGGCTTCTCCTTTTCCGTTGCTTTCGGCTATCGGAGCCAGAACAAGCAGAATCGAGATCGGCACCGGAGTGATCGATATGCGCTATGAGAATCCGTTGTATATGGTTGAGGACGCCGGAGCAGCTGATCTGATATCTGGTGGCCGATTACAGTTAGGTATCAGCAGAGGTTCTCCCGAGCAGGTTATTGATGGATGGCGCTATTTCGGCTATGCACTTTCTGAGGGTGAAACAGATGCGGACATGGGACGACGCAAAGCGCTTGAATTTCTGGAAAGACTCCAGGGTGTAGGTTTTGCAGAACCCAACCCCTATCCTATGTTTCCCAATCCACCGGGCCTATTGCGCCTGGAGCCTCATTCTGAAGGTTTAAGGGATCGTATCTGGTGGGGTGCTGCATCGAATGCCACAGCAGTGTGGGCAGCACAAAACGGGATGCTTCTTCAAAGCTCTACTCTTAAATACGACGAAAGCGGAAAACCTTTTCATGTACAGCAGGCAGAACAGATCAGGTTATATAAAGAAGCCTGGAAAGAAGCAGGACATACGCGTGAACCCCGTGTATCGGTGAGTCGGTCTATCTTTGCACTGGTCAATGATCAGGATCGTTATTATTTTGGACATGAGGCTGACAGAGACGATAAAATCGGCATGATTGAAGCAGATAAACGTGCTATTTTTGGCAGAAGTTATGCTGCAGAACCAGATCAGCTTATTCGTGAACTGGCACAGGATGAAGCCATACAGGAGGCAGACACGCTCTTGCTGACTATTCCTAATACATTGGGAGTAGAGTATAATGTACATGTACTCTCTTCTTTTCTGGAACACGTAGCACCGGGACTGGGTTGGCGGTAATGCCTAGAGATGTATGGTAAAAAACCTCCGCTTTAAAACTAAAATTGTTGTTATAGGTGCCGGTCAGGCTGGCCTGTCATCGGCTTATCATCTCAAAAAACTGGGTCTGGAAATCGGCCGGGATTTTATTATTCTGGACGAAGCTCCTCATCCGGGTGGTGCATGGCAATTCAGATGGTCTTCGCTTACATTGAGTACAGTCAATAAAATTCACGATCTGCCGGGGATGTCTTTTGAAGAAACACTGGAGACAGATGAAAAAGAAGTACAGGCCAATATTGCTGTTCCGCATTATTTTGATGCCTATGAAAAGAAATTCGGATTGCAGGTATATCGTCCTTTAAAAGTCGAAAATGTATATAAACATGAAAATAGATTTTACATAGACACAAATGACACGCTTTTCTCCGCTTTGGGTATAATAAATGCCACAGGTACATGGGAAAATCCTTACATTCCGGAATATCCGGGACAAAGTTTATTTACAGGGGAACAATTGCATACCAAAGACTTCCGTAATGCGGATTATTTCCGCAACAAACATGTTGTTATTGTTGGTGGTGGTATTTCTGCCATTCAGCTACTGGATGAGATCTCTAGAGTTACTACTACAACATGGGTTACCCGTCGTCCTCCGGTATTCAGAGAAGGACCGTTTGATGATGCTGCAGGACATGAAGCTGTGGCTATGGTAGATGAGCGGGTAAGGCAGGGATTAATACCGCTATCTGTGGTATCTGTTACCGGTCTGCCCTATTCTGAAGCTGTCCGGAATATGGAAAAACGTGGTGTTCTACATCGCTTTCCGATGTTTAGTGAAATAACTGCTTCAGGTGTAAAATGGGAAGACGGAAGAGAACAAAAAGCAGATGTTATTCTTTGGAATACGGGTTTTAAAGGATCACTCGAACATTTGAATCCTGTAGTTCCAAGAGAGGAAGGCGGTGGAATTCTGATGGATGGAAGACTGGCAACCAGAGTCGCGAAAGAACCCCGGATTCATTTGGTAGGATACGGTCCTTCAGCTTCTACAATCGGAGCCAACCGTGCCGGGGGTGCTGCTGCCCGTGAACTGATCAGAACATTAGAATTGTAATCTTTATCTAAAAAGAAAGAGTTTAATCCCAATAACTGGATCACTATTTTCTTCTATTTCAGATAGATTATGGAAACATTATACTTGCGCAGGTACAAAATGAGGTTTTATCTCTTTACGTATACTATTACAGTGACTACAATATAAATTTAAGCAAATAAGCGATGCTGACTAATGTTGCCAGATAAGTGGCGTTACCAAGGAAATAAACAAAAAAAGATTTGATATAATTAATCGCTTTTTTCTCTCCAAAAAACTGGCCTATAGCCCATATAATATATACAAAGTAAACAATAATTCCAAAAACTGCCACATTTTCACTCTGAACAATATTAGCAACGATTATAAAAAATGCAAAAATCAATAATGCTTCACCCAAGACAAAAGACAAGAGCACTAAAATCTCGAAAATATTATATTTGTATTTTCTATAAAATACCTTAATCCATAAAGAAATAAAAATACCCATGATCAGTTGAGAATAACCCATATTCTTATTTGTCCATGCTCCGATTTCTTTTGAACGTATCTTTCCTTTTAATATTTCCATTGTATCAATATTAAAAAAAGACAAATGTATATGTAGAAAGCTCATTAACAGTAAAAATACCACAGAAGAAACAACCAAAAACAATACGGGTTTTACATATTTATCTCTATTCTCAAATAAAAACTCTCTAATGGATTTCCCAGGTCTTAATAACAGATTTTTAATTGTAAAAGGAAATCCCTTTTCAAAGTGAATCAGATGCTGAATCTCATGTGAAATATAATTGCTATTAATTCTTTTCAATTTCTGGTCTTCAAAATTGCCAGCCTTTTCCTGTTTCATTAGTTACTGTTATGTTTTAAATTGAGTTACTGTTAATGTTTTTACTGTATGTAAAACACCTTCCTGTCTGTGAATGGCGTGATCAGACGCAGCCTATTTACAGTTTTATTTCCATTCATAAGAAAGTGCCCGTACTATATTAGCAATTGCTTTATCTGCCAAATCATAGTGCTTTTCAATATAAGTATGGCTCGCTTTACATCCTAAAGTTAAGTCACTGTACTTCCATAATTCCGCGTCACCTGCCTCTTTCCATATTTTGTTGAACAGATTTACTTCGTCTGTGCTTAATATCTTATTGTCGGAAACAAATCCGTGAAATGTCCACGGCTGCGACCAGTCATCAAAACTTATTATTTTGTCTTCAAGATTTTTCATCATATGGATAACAACGTATAAATATGCGAAAGTTTTCACAAAACACACAAACTATAATGTATCTGTCCATTTATGAACAACTTATATTTTCAGATCATACAAAATAAAATCGTAAACAATAAGTGTTTATCATCCGGCTACTTTTTTCATTTGTTTATAATATATTTGAGCATTAATCAGGTTTTTAAATTAAATCATTTATACATCCATGAAAGCCGGAAGAGCCTTTTTCATCAGTCTTGTATCTGTTACTATAGGTTCCATACAAATGGTTTTTTTTCTGCCTGGCGGTGTATCCTGTATTGATGGTAAAAGCTCTTTACTGGATGGAATTTTATTCTATATGCCAATACAGTTTGCGGGTGTTTTCCTACTGAGTCTGCTAAATAAGAAAACAGCAGATTTATTTCTTTTGGTGGGAGTCTTGTTGTTTTGGCTATGGGTGAATAAAGTCGAATTTACCAGCAGACATGCCTGCTGGTCCACCTACACAGATACTGAAATTATCAAAGCTGTATTGCTGAAATCGGCTCTTACCTGCGGGGTCTCCATTGCCTTGTTAGGTGTATTTGTGAAATGGTATAAGAGACGTCCCATTAAGACAGCAGATGAATCCTAAATATTACATCTACATTATTTAAGCCGGTTGTGCGGCATTTGGTTTTAAGATACGGACTTATATTGTTTATCCGGGATCAGTCCTCTCTCAGCAAATCAATGACCCGCTCTATCGGACGACCAATCACGGCCTTACCATCTTTAACGACTATCGGACGCTCTATAAGAACCGGATATTGCAGCATAATATCGATCCACTCTTCGTCCGTATACAAAATATCTTTAAACTTTTCCTCAAAAATAGCTTCCTTACGTCTGATCAGTTCGATAGGTTTGAGTTGAAGCATATCCAGGATTCGGGTGAGTTCCTCTTTATCTGGCGTATCCGTTATATATTCATGCACCTCTAAATCCGTAGTACAGGCTTTCAACAGCTCCAGTGCAGCCCGACTTTTGCTGCACATATTATTATGGTATATTTTGATCATGATATGATTTAGCAGTATTGAGTTTCAAAAGAAACCTGATTATTTCTGCTCTCAAATGTACAAAAAACAGTTTGAAGGTCATCAAAACAGCAAAAAATGAACTGGTCCCGAAGTATTATCCGAACCAGCTCAGGTATTTTTAGTTAGTAAAAGTGTCTTACTTTATCAGCATCAAAACTAAACAGCCAGCAGCCATCTCACATCATATCGGTCGGTCACTTCAATAAGAGCTATCTTTTCATCGTTCTTTGCGTCAGTTTTCTTAGGTATGGGCATCAGTTTTTCCAAAAGCAACTTTCGGGATTCAGCGCTATTACATAACATAAAAATGGCAAGATAATTACCGGTTTGCCGGCCTTCATCCGGCACCAGATCTGAACCGTAGATAGTAACACTATCAGAAATCAGCGAACCGCTAATGACCGGGATTTTGGCAAAGCCATCCAGATGCTTATCCATCATCTGA
The DNA here is from genome assembly GCF_000143765.1 of Sphingobacterium spiritivorum ATCC 33861. GTDB lineage: Bacteria > Bacteroidota > Bacteroidia > Sphingobacteriales > Sphingobacteriaceae > Sphingobacterium > Sphingobacterium spiritivorum. The sequence goes on from NZ_GL379770.1 coordinate 2,318,921, forward strand.
AAATGCAGTTCGCCTCCAAAACAGGTTTGGTAGTATGTCAGCGCTTCTTTACAGTTACCTGCAAAAGAGATAAAAACGCCACTTTGAAAGCGATTATGCGAGTGATGTAACATCTGTTTTTAAAATTAGGCATCCGGTATCTGTGGCTCTACAAGTCTGATCATCTTGTCCAGCGATTCCTGCCAGCCCAGATAGCACATCTCTACGGGTATCATATCAGGAATACCACTCTGTTCGATATGAACCTCTGTACCACAGGAAACCTGACGCAACGAGACTGTAGTTGTCATTTCTCCCGGCATATTAGGGTCATCAAACTTGTCGCTGTATTTAATAGATTCATTGGGAATAATTTCCTGGTATTCACCACCAAAGGAATGTCCGTTGCCGGTACTGAAATTTATAAAAGTCATCCTGAATTTTCCTCCTACTTTGAATTCCATTTCCTGTACCGTACATAGAAAACCATAGGGCGGTATCCAGGTGGCATGTGCAACCGGATCTGCAAAAGCGCGAAATACTTTTTCGGGACTTGCTTTAATTACCCTGTGCAGGGAAACTTTGTTTGTTTTCATCTTGATTGAGATTTTAATCGTGAATAATCAATTATTTTATCAGATAGCGGGATTAATAAATCATTATCCCGTAACGGCTTTCCTATGAACAATACGCGGATTATAACAGTAGGAAAGAATAAGTATAGCTAATACTGCCAGCGGCATGATCATGTATGCTATTACCTGATCAACATATGCATGGCTGATAAATGCAAAAATCAGATTGAAGGTGAGTCCTGCATATGCCCATTCTTTTATTTTTACCGGAACAGACGGCAAAGAAATAGCGATCACTCCTAATACTTTACAGATAATGAGGGTATACGCAAAGTAATCAGGATAGCCTAAAGGTTTTGTTCCGGCATTTACATATTGAGGTGCAAAAAGCAGTGTACCAAGAGGCATAACACCTTCCCATAGAATGAGAATAGTGGTTGCTATCCAGAATATTATTTTGTTCTTTTTCATAAGTATATAATTTTGCTCTCTAAGAGTTCGTAAATCTAATATGCGGATTCTACATATTTTTTGAAATTGCTTAATATAGCCTGCCAACCTTGTTTCTGAAACTCGGGATCGTTCTCCGTTTCTGCATCAAAGGTCGTTGTAATTATTGTTGTGTCTCCTTTGCTGCTGAATAATGTACTGACCTCGCGTCCGTCAGCCATTGTATAACTGATCTTTTCATGCAAGTCGACCTGCTGATAAGTGCCTTCGAAATCAAAGCCAAAACTTCCATCCCTCGCTTCCATACGGTTACTGAATTTACCATTCACGCGCAGATCATTTTTGCTGGACGGACAGTGCCAGCTTGGATCTGCAGCATTCCACTGCATAATGTCCGCTGGTGTATTCCAGGCTTTCCATACTATTTCTACGGGAGCATCTATTGTCGCTTCTACAGTGATTTGTGGTTGTGTTTTCATTTTTATCAATTTATCGTTTATAATGTTATTACAAAGTTGCGACAGTTTTTGGAATTCCCAACATTGTAAAAACGTCAACTTTAAGGGTAGATTACGACAAAAACTATATGTATCTTTACCAGACTAAATTAACAGATCATGCAAATTTCCGTTTTCGTTCCTCAATACGGTACAATAGAAGGTATCACCCCTGCCTTCCGAACATTTCATACGGCTAATGAATTTCTTACTGTATTTGGTAAAAAGCCGGTATTTGAAGTAGAATATGTAGGGTTGCAGGAATATGTTCCGGCTAACAGCGGGGAATACAGTATCAGAACTAATCGCTTGCTGAAGGATGTGAGTCGTACAGATCTCCTTATTATTCCTCCCGTATTTGGCAGTATAGATTCCGGTATAGCTGCTAATGCAGAAGCGATACCCTATTTCCGCAAACTACATCTGAATGGGGCCAGTCTGGCGAGTTTGTGCGTAGGTGCTTTTTTACTGGCGGAAACAGGATTGCTGTCCGGCAAAAAGTGCTCTACCCACTGGGCGTATATCAATGAGTTTAAAGAAAAATATCCGGACATTGAAATCGAAGACGGTGCGGTAATAACAGCACATGATAATATCTACAGCAGTGGCGGTGCGAGTAGTTTGTGGAATCTGATCCTCTATCTCGTTGAAAAATATTCAGACAGAGAAACGGCGGTATTAATCGCAAAATATTTTGCACTCGATATCAGCAGGGACAGCCAGTCTCAGTTTGCTATTTTCAGGGGACAACGCAATCATGATGATGCCGATATACAGAAAGTACAGGATTATGTAGAAAAGCACTATGAAGATAAAATCACGATTGATGACCTGGCAAATCTTAGCAGTATGGGGCGCCGTACCTTTGAAAGGCGATTTAAAGAGGCTACCAACAATACAGCTGTAGAATACATCCAGCGCGTCAGAATAGAAGCAGCCAAAAAGTTCTTCGAAGCTTCCCGAAAGAATGTATCGGAAGTCATGTACGATGTGGGTTACAGCGATACTAAGGCCTTCCGTGATATTTTTAAGAAGATAACGGGGCTGACACCGATAGAGTATAGAAATAAATTTGCAAAGGTGACCAGTGAGATATGATGATGAGCAGCTCCTCTTAACGATGTCCGCACTAATCATCCAATCCTTTACCATCTAAAATATGCTGGTAGTATTTTTCAATTCGTGATTCCCTTGTTGCGGCTTGCTTCGCCTGATTAAAATAAAATAAATATCCCTTTTGCCGTCCGGGTGTCAGGGTATGAAATGCTTTTTTCAGTGCTGTATCTTCTTCCATAGCACGTTGAAATTCATCGGGAACAGGATAATCAGCTGTTTTTTTCATCTCCACTTTTTTTCCTGATTTCTCAATTTCAACAGCTTCCCGTATATAAGCGGTTATAACAGATCGCAGTGCTGTAATCTGTTCACTGTTCGTGAATCTGATTTGTCTCGCAGACTGTACATTTTCAGTTTGCCGGATTAAGATATGCTCCGGATCAGTCATCAAAGCTCCTTTATGGAATAATAATGCACAGTATTCTTTGAAACCATGAATAAGGACAATATTCTTTCCGTTTAAGGTATAACAGGGATGCATCCATTTAAAATCTTCCAGAAGGTCTGTATTTTCAGTGATGATTTCCCGCAGTAAATGGAATTCTGTACTCCATTTTTGGTTGCGTTCAAAAAAGTGACCGGCAGCTGTATTCATAAGAATTGATTTATATTTTGTCTGACTTAAATTTTTCTTTCAGCAGGTCTGAAATACCAGGATATAAGGATAAGCAGTATAAAGATAAAAGATGCAAGGGCTTGCGAAAACGCATCTCCCGCAGCAATATGTGAGAGAGTAGCTCCGGACATGGCAAAAAAGAATCCTGCATAAGCCCATTCCTTAAGTAATTTAAACCCCGGAATCAGAATAGCGATGACACCTGCTATTTTCCAGGAACCTAAAATATACATCAGGTAGACCGGATATCCCAGGTGAGCTATACCTTCGGCACTCTTTTTTGCGCCGGATAATTGTGCCAGACCACCTGATAGCATTCCTGCAGCCAGTAATCCCGTCCCAATCCAATACAAGACTTTTCGTAGTCTTAAAGATCTGGCAAAGTTTGTTTCTCCTGTCATAATCGTATTATATAAGTTTATTACATATACTTTGCAATCTGTCATGTGCTAGGCTAATACCCTGAGCAAAAGGCATCTGCAGCAATTGATCCCGGTGTGCTACCGATTTAAAAATAATCTGCATGGTAAGCTGACTGCTGTCTTCGGTAATTTCTTCAAATGACAGGTATTCTAGCTGAACAGGAAAAGAGCTATTTTCCATCTCAAAAGTTCGTGTAATCCTTTGGTTGGGAATAAACTCGTGAATTGTTCCGTTTGCACGAAAGACCACACTTCCATTATGAGATGTTTCGAAAGCATATGAGCCATGTGGCCTGCTTTCCAGTTTCAACACCTTTGTCCCCATCCACTGTTCCACAATATGGGCCTCTTCATAGGCCTTGAAAAGCAGATCGACAGGAAGATCAAAGGTCCTCGTAATAATAATTTCCTGTTTGCCGTCTTCAGCACTGACTTTTGTTTTATATTCCATTTTATTGGGTTTTATATTGTTTCATAATGGTTTCCAGTTTATTAAAACGTTCCTCCCACATCTGACGAAACGGCTCAATAAAATCAGCTATCTCTTTCATTTTGTAAGGATTAAGCTGATAAGTAATCTCTCTGCCATTTTGTTTGGATGTCAACAGCTCGCACTCGGTCAGGATCTGCAGGTGTCTGGAAACGGTAGGCCTGGCGGTATCAAAGTTGGAAGCAATAGCTCCTGCTGTCATGGATTGTGTTGCTACTAAAAGAAGTATCGCTCTTCTGGTCGGATCTGCAACGGCTTGAAAAACATCTCTTCTTAAGTTCATGATATGGATTATTTAAATGTTACTGTAAAACTTCAGCACTTTAATATGAAGTCATTTGACTACAAATATAAATGTAGCCATTTGACTACGCAAATTTTTGTGAAAATAATTTTTAGGATATATGAATGGATAAGAGGGTTTTACAGTTAATTCACAAGGAGTAAGGCAGGATTGAGAAGATTTATAAAGAACACTAACACGACTCAATTGACGTGTTAGTGTCCGGATTAAGGCTGGATATTTTTGCCCGTAATCCAGATATTTTCATTACCATACGCAGAAGGTTCGGAGCTGGCTTCAATTTCTAAAAGCCCTCCCCGGCTAATCTCTTCATGCGATAACCATAAGCGTTTAATATCTTTACCGTTGAGTCTTACGCCTGCGATATATTTGTTCTGACTGCCAAAATTATGCACCCGGATCTGCAATGTATTATCTGCTCTACGGAGATTGATTTCCGGAAATAAAGGTACACTGAGATAGTATACAGGATGGCCGATCACAGGTTGGTGCAATCCTAAGGCTGTAAGCACAAACCATCCGGACATAGCACCAGCATCATCGTCCATTGTCCGGATATAGGCTTTGGATTCATTCTTATAAATCCGGTCTATAAAAGGATCTATTCCTCTGCTGTTATCATTGAAGTAATATTGGATAACAGTATCTACGGCCAGCTGATGAACCAGAGACTGATATTTCCAGGGTTTATCACTGGCATAATACAGCGTGGGTGACTGCATATCCGGTTCATTTGCTCTGTTGAAATAATGTTCGTCAAAGAATTCATCCAGTTGCTCTGTCAAGGCCTTTTTTCCTCCGGCCAGATCTACCAGTCCTCCGATATCAAAGGGTACATTCCAGCGGTACTGTCTGATCGTTCCCTGATACATATTTCTTGCAGACATACGATCTACATCATTTCGGGACAAATCTTTGAATTCTTTCTGCCAGACAGTTTTATAACTACCGGCTCTCTGTGCATAATGTGTTCCCTTTTTATCAAAAAGCTGTGCCATAGCCCACATATCGTAAGCTGCTTCTAAAGCTTTATCCGGTTTTGAGAAATCAAACCGCGCTGTATCCCTGATCAGTGAATCTTTTACAGCATCAAAATGGATATCGTATCCTTTATTCCTGGCATCCAGCAGAACTACTGCCGCATGTTCGGTACGAACAGAATTAGCGGGTTCATTAGGTCCTGCAAAATCATACTTGCCGTATCGGTACAGGTCAGAAATGGATGATACCACATCCTGATACAGTTGTGGATAGAGCAGTTCCAATAAAGGCAGCTGTGTTTTATAATTATCCCATATAGCCCAGCCATGATATCGTTTTCCTTTGGCCGAGTGCATCTTTCCATCTGTCCCTGCGTACTGACCGTCTGCTTCTGAGGTCTGATAAGGGGACTGAAGCGTACGATAAAACAGCGAATAAAACAGTTTTTCTCTTTCCGGATCACCTTTTACTTCTATGTGGGAGAGACAGATATCCCATTGTTGCTGGGATGCATTCCTGACCTCGCTATATGAACGGTCAGCATTATGCAGAAGCGTCTCGACAGCTTTTTGTACACTGACGGCTGAAAAAGCAATCTGTATCGTGACTTTTTCGCTATTTTCTTCCAGATGAAGGGTTAGCTGATTACCTTTCCCCTCCCAGACATGAGAGGAAGAAACTTTAATGGCATAGTGGATAGTATATATCCCTACTCCGCATGTAGTACGGGCCCTGACTGATCCTTTGAGCATACCCTTTGCATCCATATCGTATGTATTTGATACGAAAGCACCATTGAAAGCATGAGCAAGGTCTATACTGAATCCTTTTTTGCCTTTGGGAAAGCTGTACTCATGAATGCCAAAATTTTGATCTACAGCAAAAGCAGCTTTTATTCTATTCTTTAATCCGATTTCATAAAAACCTGGACCAGCCTGCTCAGTCACTTTTAATAACGGCTGTTGATCGTCCTGCCCTCCCAGAAAAGGCTTGACAAGAATCAGTCCCCCACTCCCCTTACAACCCACTCCTTCAAATCTGTTGTGCGTAAATCCCAGTATTTCTTTTGCCAGATACTCATACCCCATATGCAATGTCGGATAAGTCTGTGGTGCTATACTCATCTGATGAAAAGGAGATGATGCAGCAGGTGACATTTGTCCGTAATCCCCTGAAGAACCTAAAAATACATTTGTCAGGGATGATCTGGATTGTGCGTATACAAATTGCTGCGAACTTAGGATTAGCAGAACACAAACGGAAAACTGGCTAAGAAAATTTTTCATAGATACTAAAAGCAGGTCGGTCAAGACCTGCAAAATACTTTTATTTTTTTATAGTTAATAGCTTCTGCGTCAAAAAACTGCTGCATGCTACTATGTCAATCAGGGATCCATAGGTTCGTCCGGATCAATAGTCAATGCTTCTTCCCGTGGTTTGAATTCGATAATGACTTCACTGATTCGCTTGCCTAATACATAGGGTACGTATCCCAGCTCCCTTACACATCGGTCAGCCATCTTTTCAACGGCATCGATATGAGGTACACTACTGTTGACGATCGCATACTTTTCTGCCGGAAATCCATAATGTAATAAGATACGAGCTGTATTGCGCATATTGGTGGTCGTATGTCTGGCATGCGGATCAATAAGAATAGCTTCTTCCGGTACATTCAATACCTGCATCAGATACTTTTTCATCTCTATGGCTTCTATGTAGGGAGTTTTGTAAGGATGTACACGTCCGCCGGAAACTACAATGAAAGGTGCAAGTCTCTGAAAATAACTCCGGGCAGCCATCCGGCAACGCAGCATACCACCAGGACTGATAGGCTGATCATAAACCTCCGGTCCGGCTCCTAATGTCAGAAGCAGACTATACGGATAGCTTCCAAAGTCTGTCTTGCGGATCGCATCATAAGCTTTCTTGTTTTCCAGCTGCATCAACGGTTCTAATTGTGCGGCATCCCAACGTTCATTGACTTCTAATAACCGTACTGCTGTCCACAGGGATTCATAATAGGCTTCTTCCGGTCTGCGTACGTCTTTCAGAATATCCTGCGCGACATCTTTAAGCAGATACAGATATGATTTTTTTGTGCTATCAAAGGAGATGGAATCAATCTTCGGATAGTTGGGTTTCTTTGCTCCGGCATATACATCTATTACGTAATTCATAGCATTCAGATCCTGACGAAGTGCTTTTGCCAGATAGGCACTCTCCCCGCCTGATACATCCATGCCGTATGTGTACGAAGGGATCAGCTTATTCTTCACCAGTGCTTTCAACACCTTATCCGTTTGAAGTCTCTTGCTAAAAACAGTGACGATGGTTTCCACCTCCTGTTCATTCCATCTGAATTCACGGAGAAAACAGGCTACATCTTTGCAATTAGCAGATTCGATATATCGTGCATGTCTTTTTTCCAACATACTGTGCATATCCGGATCGGACAAAATGCGATTGCTAAGACCGGAATCCTGAGCCAGCTGAAATGTGGCATAATAATTCTTGGCAATTACCCAATCCTGAGGTGTCTCACAGGCCGAAAAATCCTGAGCCCCGGAGACATGACTTAAGCATGTCCCCAGTGTCAGGAGTATTAATTTCAGAATAGTTTTCATAACACAGAAGAACTTAATATCCTTGATTCTGATACATTTTCTCCGGATTCAGCTTGTATTCATCAAACGGAATAGGATAGTAACGGTCTTTGGCAGAGATATTAGATATTTTGGCGTTGCCGTAATCAGCCTGTTCTTTCTTCCTGAAGTAGGTGACCAGCTCCTGAGCATTGTAATTGCGGATCAGATCAAACCAACGGTGATTTTCAAAAGCGAGTTCGACTCTGCGCTCATGCAGGATGGCATCTTTCAAAGTAGGATATTTGGTATTGTAGGTGTTATTAGCTTTCGAAACGGCATAGGAAGGTAAACCTGCCCGTTCTCTCACCTCATCCAGTAATACGATAGCTTCAGCATCTTTTCCAAGGCGCATTTTGGTTTCTGCCAACAGCAGCATGACATCAGCATAGCGGATCAGTATCCAGTCATTACCTCCAAAGCCCTGCTTACCGGCATTATTACTGTTATCTCTGAATTTCGTAATAAACCAGTCATTGACCTGAGTACTTGCAGCAAATTTGATGGAAAAGGCCTTCCGGATATCGTTATCCTCATAGTCTTTTACCAGATCTCTTTTGACATTTCCTCCAATGCCTGTAGATGTAAACTGAGAATTGATCGTTTCACCTCTTGCCTGATTATTACGTGCAATACTGGAACTGTAGTTCTGATCTCCCTGCAGATATTGAACCTGAAAGATCAACTCCTTACATGTATTTTTTTTCGTCACATCGAAGACATCTGCATAGGGTATTTCATTTAGTTTACCAAAGGTACGCATGCCGTATGCTGCAGTCAGATGTTGTTCTGCCTTTAGAAAATTTTCATTGGCATTGCCCGCTAAGGTCGCTCCCATGGTCAGATAGACTTGTCCCAACAGCGCATTGATGGCAGCTTTAGAGGCACGCCCTACGGCATATTGCCCTTGCTGATCAGGCAGATTACTGGTCAGCGCATCGGACAGATCTGTTACTATTTGCTGATAAACTACGCTTTCTTTCTGACGAAAAGCAAGTTCATTTGCCTGCTCTTTGGTTGTAATTTCTACCGTAGACAAAGGGATATCTCCAAACTTGCGAACCATATGAAAGTACAATAAAGCACGGACGAATTTTGCTTCTGCAATATAGCGCTGTTTCAATGCCGGATCAGCAAAGGTCACTTTATCGATATTGGATAATAATGTATTACATCTTGCAATCCCGTCATACATGGTAGACCAATGTGTCTTGAGATAAGAGTTGCTGGCCAGTATCGAAAAATCATTAAACTGAAAAGGTTCCCCTGCATTAGACTGATTGTCATCACGTCCTGTATTATCCGAACGTTCCTCACTATAAAGGGTACTGGATTCACCTATACTGCTCCCCGAGCGCAGTGCCTGATAGAGTCCGTTAACGGCTAACAAGACATCATTCTCAGTTTTGAAATAAGATCCTACGGACACCGCATTCGGATCTTGCTGATTTAAAAAATCTTTTTGACAGGAAGTAATCCCCAAAAGAACAAAAGGTAATAAATATCTCTTTTTCATTAGTATATGCTGTTTTAGTGAATACAGGAATCAGGTGTTTAAAGATTCCTGTATCCATCTCTGTTATATCTTTATTAGAATGTCACTTTTAATCCCAGATTGTACGATCTGACCAGTGGATACAAGCCATAATCTACTCCCGGAGTGAGGTTACCGCGCTGGTCGTAATCCGGCTCGGGATTGTATCCTTTATACTTGGTGATTGTAAACGGATTATCCACACTTGCATAAATCCGGACTCCGGAAAGCATAAGTTTTTGTGCTGTTTCTTTCGGCAGACTGTATCCGAGAATAATATTGGTCATACGCAGAAAAGATCCGTCCTGCAGGTAAAAGGATGAAAGACGTGTACTGTTACTTTGCGTACCTCCTCTCGCTGCACGGTAGACACTACCATTTCCCGGATTAGCAGACGATCTCCAGCGTTGTGCCACGTCAGTATACTGATTGCCGGATCCTTCCATATTATACAGGTAATAGTCATAACCATCCAATACCTTGTTACCTTGTGAACCATTAAAAGAAGCTCTCAGATCAAAATTCTTATAGCTGGTATTTAAGGCAAATCCATAGGTAAAGTCCGGGTGCGGATTTCCAATAATACGTTTATCCTGATCATTAACAACGCCATTGCCGTCTACGTCTTCAAAATAGAGGTCTCCGGGCTGCAACGGATTTGTGGAGGCCGCTGAAGGTGCTACAGTTTTATAGTTTTCTTCGGTAGCGATTCCCAATACTTTGAATCCATAAAACATCCCGATCGGGCTTCCCTCCTGCGTAATATGGGTAATATAAGAACGTTCTGCTCCGTTAGTCATAATAGTTGAAGCTCCTCCGAGATCCAGCACTTTATTACGGTTCACATTGATATTGCCGCTAAACCCAAGTTCGAAGTCATTTTTACGAATAAGCGTAGCATCGATCTGCACATCGAAACCTTTATTCTGTACCTTACTATCCGGCAGATTGGTAAAAATTGTTGTCGCTCCGGAAATTGCAGTAATAGGTTGATTAAACAAGAGATTAAAGGAGCGGCTGAGGTAGAAGTTGGTCATTACATTCAGTCGTCCGCGCAGTAATCCCAGATCAAGCCCGGCATTATACTGTGAAGTGGATTCCCACCCCAGATTAGGATCACGCAGATCGTCCGGCCACAATGCTGTAGCAACCTTATCAGCAATGATAACTCCACCCGGTGAATTGTATGCGGTTATAGCTCTGTAGTCCGGAATATTATTGTTTCCGCTTTTACCCCAGCTTGCTCTAAATTTCATAGTAGATCCTGCTCCTAACCAATTGTCGTAGAACCCTTCATTTGATACTGTCCAGCCGGCAGATACAGATGGGAAAGTTCCCCACTTGCTGTTAGGCCCGAATCGGGAAGAACCATCTGTACGGAAAGACGCGGACAGGAAATATTTGGAATCGTAACTGTAGTTGACACGACTAAAATATGACTGTAGGGTCGTGATACGTTTGAAAGTCTCTCCGTTGTCCTTGAGCAACCGGAAGTTGGAAGGATCTGCTCCTTTGTTGGTGATCTCGCCTATCGCATCATTCTGGAATCCATTGGCGCGAACGGTCATCTGGTCGATGTCTGTCCGCTGTGCAGAATAGCCCAGCAATACATTTAACTGATGTTTTTCCTGAAATGTCTTGTTGTAATTAAGAGTAGCTTCGACAAGTTTATCAATTTCACTTCTGGTACGTGCATCGGCATACGCAGCTGTTTTTGCAAGATCCGAGTAAGGCGCATTGTTGCCATCCGAAATACTGGTTGGACGGTAGTAATCGTATTTCTCATCGTAAGTGGAAAGTCCCCCGTTGATCTTCAGATTTAATCCTTCAATAATGGAGAAATCCGCAAAAGCATTATACAATCCTCTTTTTCCTCTTTTATTGTTTTTGATTTCGGTAACATAGGCCAGCGGATTTTCAGGATTCTGTATTCCATAGTTGTTAGCTGACAGATTAGCCATTAAGTATTTGGCATAACTGCCATCTTCATTGTATACCGGTAAGGTAGGCAGATAGATCAAAGCTGCCATGGAAGGACTCCGATCGTATCGCCCTGTAGTCACCTCATTATTATCATTGTAGGTAAACGATACGTTGGCTCCTACAGTAAGTCGTTTACTGACTTTCGAATCCATATTGGCCCGGAAGTTAAATACTTTCTGGTCTGTTCCCAGCATGATCCCTTCCTGATTCTGATAAGATCCGCTCAGGAAATAGCGGCTTTTATCATTTCCGCCGTATGCGGATAAATTGTGACGTTGGAAAGGTGCATTTCTGTATAAGGCATCCTGCCAGTCTGTATCATATTTAGATGCTTTGGCTGTACCTGTCGCAAAATCATAATATTCTTCAGGAATGGTGACTGAGCCCGCATTTCCTACTGCATCTACTCTGGCCTTGTTATTGTCCAGTCGTCTCTGATCAGTCCAGGTCACACCCTTCGTGGCAAGCAAATCTCTGTAGGTATTATTTCTGCCATCAATCAGCAAATCGATAAATTCTCCAGCATTCAACACATCTATTTTTTTGGATAGCTGGCCAAATCCTCCAAGTACTTCATAATCTATATTGCTACGTCCTTCTTTACCTCGTTTGGTCGTGATCAACACTACACCTCCGGCCGCTCTGGAACCGTAGATCGCAGCTGAAGCTGCATCTTTCAGAACGTCAATTGTCTCAATATCATTGGGATTGATATTGAGATTGTTGCCTGCAGGATAGCCATCAATAACATACAATGGGTCCGAGCCGGCATTGATAGATCCCATTCCCCGAACTCTTATTTTGGTCCCGTCATATGGTGCACCGCTGGTCTGCATCACCTGCACACCTGCGACCTTACCCACCAAAGCCTGTGAAAGTTTGGGTGAAGTCAGATTCAGTTCTTCAGCTTTTACACTCGCTATCGCGCCGGTCACATCTGCTTTACGAACTTTCTGATATCCGATAGATACCAGGACTTCATCTATCTGCTGTCCTTCGGCCTCTAATGTAACTGTTAATCCCTGAAGGGAAGAGACGACCTGACGAACCTCTTTGTATCCGATATAGCGGATAGAAATAGTATCTCCTACTGTACCTGCCAGCGAGAAATTTCCTTTTTCGTCTGTCTGAAAACGTTGCTGTGTACGGATATTCGTGATGGTAGCTCCGGCAACGGGCTTACCATCGATATCTACTACTTTTCCTGAAATCTGTTGTTGATTTTTTAACTCTATTTTCAACAGTCCGATCTTCAGGGCACTTGCTTCAGCGGTTAATGAAACTGTGGTTAATGGCAGTAGAAGCCATAATAGTTTGGTTGATTTAAAGTACATGTTTTTATTTTTTCAACTTAAATAGATTTGTGGCAAATCTAATCCTCTCGTGTTAAGCGAGTGTTGGGTTTGGTTTATAGAATGGTTAACCCTTTGTTACTATATTAATAAATCATGAAAACTGTGTGATCATGAAGTCTGCATAGCGAGCTGAAAACTTAATATTCCCTTAATATTGGATATACAAAAACTGCGTAACTTTATAATGTAAGTATATGTAATACTGTTATTTAAAACATCAGCATTATGAAAACGATCGTTTATTTTTTTCAGAAGATGGTCTTCCGTCTGTTTCTCACACAGTTCAGCTCGTTCTATTCTCCGCTTAGGTTTCATAAAAACTAAACGGTATATTCGAAAAATGTTTGTGTTATTAATTAATCTTCAGTGTAAATGCTTTTGACGAAGGATGCCTTTGGCAAAGATTTTATCTGGGGAGTATCTACTGCGGCGTATCAAATAGAAGGTGCACATAATCTGGATGGAAAGGGTCTTTCTATCTGGGATAAGTTTGTCCGGAAAAAAAACAAGATTTTTCAGAATCATCATGGGGAGATTGCATGCGATCATTACAACCGCTATGTAGATGATCTGCATCTGATGTACAGCCTGAATATCCGTAACTATAGATTTTCTATCTCCTGGAGCCGTATTCTTCCCAATGGAACTGGTGAAATCAATCAGGCCGGAATTGACTTTTACAACAGACTTATTGATTTGTCTCTGGAGCTGGGAATTACTCCCTGGGTCACTTTATATCATTGGGATCTTCCTCTTGAACTCGAAAAAAAAGGCGGATGGGTAAACCGGGATATCAAAGACTGGTTTGGAGAATATGTAGCTATATGTGTAAGAAATTTTGGTGATCGGGTAAAAAACTGGATGGTCTTGAATGAGCCTACGGTATTCAGTGCTGCGGGTTATTTCTTTGGTGTACATGCTCCCGGCAGAAAAGGTATAGATTGTTTTCTGGCAGCAGCCCATCATGCTGCTTTGGCTCAGGCACACGGTGCGCGTATCATCAAAGCCCTGCACCCGGATGCTACAGTAGGCACTACATTTTCATGTTCACACGTTGAACCTTTCACTAACAGGGAAAAGGATATAATAGCTGCTAAAAAAGCAGATGTATTGCTCAACAGATTATTTATAGAACCTTTACTGGGGATGGGCTATCCTACGAAAGAGATCAGAGTATTGAGAAGGATTGAGAAATATATCAAACCAAATGACGAAAATAACCTGAAATTCGATATGGATTTTATCGGTATTCAGAATTACACAAGGGAAATCATACGTCATTCTTTCTTCGTTCCCTTTTTACAGGCAAAAATAGTTACTGCTAAAGAGCGTAAGGTAGAAATGACAGCCATGAACTGGGAAGTATATCCGGAATCCATGTACCACATGCTGAAAAAATTTCAGGATTATGAAAATATTCCGCCTCTGATCATCACAGAAAACGGCGCTGCTTTTCCTGACTTGCCGGAGAATGAACGGGTACATGATCCTAAAAGAGCACAATATATGCAGGATATATTGCAACAGGTATTACGTGCTAAAAACGAGGGCGTAAATGTCAACGGATATTTTTTATGGACTTTTCTGGATAATTTTGAATGGGCAGAAGGATATCACCCCCGATTCGGATTGGTGTATGTCAATTTCCGGACGCAGCAACGCATTATCAAGTCCTCCGGACACTGGTATGCTGATTTTATTAAATAAACTGCTCTGCCTCTCACCTACTTTGCTATAAAACCGGAGCTGTATGTATAGCTCGTTTATTGGTCAAATAGAGAAGGCATTTTGTATTTATTTTCCAGATTCAGCAAAATAGTTTTATTGGCGATGCCACCTGCAAAACCAACCATTTTTCCGGTTGCGCCCACTATTCTGTGACAAGGAACAATGATTGCGACCGGATTTTTATTTAGAGCACCTCCTACTGCTCTTACTGCTTTGATATCGCCTAATATTTTTGCTAATCCGCCATAGGTTATGGTCTTACCAAAAGGTACATTCAACAAGGCTTTCCATACTTTCTTCTGAAATTCTGTCCCTGAAAAATCAAGGGGGATATCAAAAGTCGTTCTTGTTTTTGCGAAATATTCAGTCAGCTGTTGTTCTGTCTTTAATAGTATTGGATTTTGATCATTTCTTTCCGGAACGGAAAGTTTCGTTCGTGTATAGTCTTCTCCTTCCCATAAGATGGCTGCAAGACCGGCATCTGTAGCAACAAGTCTGATTACCCCAAGTACGGAGGGCATATCTTTATACTCTGATTTCTTATTACTTTCCATTTCTTACGATCTCGTTTCCACTATAATTCATAGGGCTCAATATAGACAAGCCTTACAGGCTTATATTCTATTTAAATCCAGATGCGAAACATAGTTCAACATTATACAACCCTTACAGGATTTTTTTCATTAGACCCCAATACGATATATAGGGCTCAATATAGACAAGCCTTACAGACTTGTCTTATTTCCAGATAAAAGGCTGAAGGCCTTTCCTATATCAACCCAAGGTTTATCTTGAGGGCTTCATACAATATTTAGTTGCGCCCTGAAAGGGCAGCATAGCTATGTCCATAGATAATCTTCATCGAAATCAATCTCATATTCTTTTAAAAATGCTACATATTCATCCTGAAATGATTTTGTTTTATGGTGTTCCTTTTGATTTTCAATATACTTTTTTACCCGACCTACTACCGATTGACTTACTGAATAACCTGCATAACCTCCTTGCCAGGCAAACTACTGATAGTTTGCACCTTTGGATTTTATCCAGCGGCTGCTGTTTCGTTTTATTTCTTCTACAAGTTTTGCCAGAGCTATATTTTTTGACATTATTGTCAAGATATGAATATGATCTTGTGTATCATTAATTTTTACAGGTACAGAATCATTTACTTTGATAATCCCTCCGTTATAAGCGTACAGTTCTTTTTCAACCTCCGGCCGGATTAGCGGCTGGTTATACTTTGTATGAAAAATAATGTGTACATACATTTTTGACAAAGACTGTGACATATCTGTTTATTTATTCGAATGTACCTGAAGCTCATCTTCATGCATCAGCATAAATAAATCAGGTTACACACCAGCATCCTTACTTTGCTAATTGTATAATATCATCAACCTCTAAAACCTGTTTTGGATAGCCTTTTGATACAGCATGGATCATGGCCCGGCCAACATCTGCGAGTTTCAAAGTCTTTGCTGAGATAAACGGAGCAATCAGCGGCCCCATTATTCTGTATATTGTTTTTACGTTGACCTGTCCCTTTGTCGCTTTCATTATAGCCGGACGAAAATTGTATTGACCTTTAAAGGGTAGTTTCATCAGCTCATTTTCGGTTCTCCCCTTTACTCTTGCCCACATTACCTTTCCCTGTTCTGTACTGTCGGTCCGGTTTCCGGATACATAGATAAAAATCATTTCCGGGTTGATGGCAGAAAGTGTTCTGGCAAACGGAATAACAAAATCGTAAGTCTTTTTAGTAAAGCTTTCTTCGTTTTCCCCTACTGAGCTTACTCCTGCACAGAAAAAGCAACCGTCGTAACCGGTCAACAGATCTGCATGGTCTTCTATTTCTGAAAAATCCTTTAAAATCAGTTCTTTTAGTTTTGGATGTTATAATGGATAGTTTTTCCTTCCAATTATCAATACTTCCACCACGGCGGTGTTATTGAGACATTCCAAGAGTACGCCTTCGCCTACCATTCCTGTTGCACCTGTAATGATTACTTTCATCTGTGTATAATTTGGTTTTATTAAGGTAATGAAATTATCAGATTTTCACCCTCCATTAAATTGGTTTTTATATTCAGGAATGCGTGGCATCGCTTTATTAATCTTTTTTAATTTCCGGGATTGAGCACTTAGTCTATTCTTTCTTCAAAATTCCGTTTTAAACACCTTCGTTGATCAGCGTTTCGGCGTATTCCCAGATCTTTTCAGCCCCTTCTTTTATGATACTTTTCTTTGTATACACTTTCGTATAATTCACACCCGGCTCATTCCATGTTCCACCATTATTAGAACTATTTTGCAGAAGAGGTTCCAGTCTGTCCATTGCTCTGGCAAATTTAGCTTCAGGAGTCTCTCCTGCTTCAAACTCTTCCCATACTGCGATAAGTTCTTCTCCCTGTTCCAGAGGTAACAGACCGAAAATACGATTAGCTGCCCGTCTTTCTTCATCTGTATTACTATGATTTTTCTGCATATCATAGATAAAAGTATCGCCTGCATCTATCTCTACAATATCATGAATAAGCACCATCTTCAGGACTTTCAATAAATCAATCTTTTCATTGGAATGCTCTGCCAGTACAATCGCCATTAATGCCAGATGCCAGCTGTGCTCTGCATCGTTTTCATTCCGGTCACTATTGAATAGCTTGGTTCTACGTTGAATATACTTGATTTTATCAATCTCTTTAATAAAATCTATTTGTTTTAATAGCTCTGCTGAAAACATATCCGGGTGCTTTTTTAAGTAATTCTGTTTGTACTCGACAAAGATAAATTATTTGCAAAGATCAGTCCAACAATCAATGTCTACCTATAATTATACGGGTAGTATTCTTCCCATTTCCAGGGGGTGAATGTATCAGCAATCAATGTTTCCAGAAGTTCTTTGAAGACTTTTGAACCGTTGACACTATTTGTCATTATGATAATAGAAACTCCTTTATCTATAAAATTAATATTATAGTTTTTCCAGGCATCATCTCCTCCTTCCTTGAAAAATGCTCTTCCATATTCAGTTCTCATTAATCCCCAGCCCAGTCCGTAAGCCAGATGAATAGCTTTATTATCTGCAGTTGTTTCCGTAGTAATCGGTGGAAACTGAGTTCTAGAATGAATACTTATCTGCGGAGAAATCATTTGCTCAAAATACTTCTTCTCCAGTCCTTTACCTTGTGTAACATACGCAATAAAACGTGTGTAATCTGCAATAGTCGTGACCATAGAACCACCTGCAACAGCTGCTGTTCGCTTTCTCTTAACATTCTGCTGGCCTTTTTCATTATGTCCGATGACCAGTTTATCTCCAAAATTATCATGCCATATATACCCTGATCTTGTCATACCAATAGGATTGAAAATCTTTTCTGTGGCCAGTTCATCCAAGTTCTTACCTGTAATTTCCTCTACAGCTAACTGCAACAGCTTGAATCCTTCTCCTGAATACGCATATTGTTTACCGGGCTGAAAATATATACGTATCACACCGACTGAATCAAATACAGGATTAGCATCTCTGGGGTCAAACCATCTGACATTGGGTAATCCGGTAGTATGACTCAGGCACATACGTGCCGTCATCATTTTCCATCTGTCATCATTCTTTAAATCTGAAAAATAAGGATAATCAGGCAAAGGTTTTTTTAAGTACTGATAAAGTGGTCTGTCCAGATCCAGTTGCTTTTCCTGAACGAGCAGCATACAAAGATAACCGAAGACAGCTTTACTGAAAGAAGCTGCATATATAAGAGTGGTTGTATCCATTAATTCGTTTTGGAATTTGTCCCGATAGCCATATGATTTAATGAATACAGGTTTGTTGTGATTGAGAATTGCCAGATTAAGTCCGGGGATATCTGCACTATCCATCACAGCACGTACTTTATGATCAATCTCAGATATGGTTAATGTACTTTGATCTAATCGGGTAATAGGGTCTTGCTGTCCATAAGACAGCTGAACGCAGCATATAAGTACGAGTATCAGTCGATATGGCTTGGCACAACAAGCCAAAAAAAGATTCAGTCCCGACAGTAGTTGTACAGCTGACCGGAAGTAAAATGGGGTTAAAACAGATTGCTTCATTTTGCTTTTATTTTTTATTCAAAGTTCCTGCATCATACCGATGCTGTCAACGACACAGTGACGACATATAGACGACAGATGAGGCTGTTTGAATTAAAAGAGATTACAAAAGCAGTTATTCATGGAAATTCTCAGGAACAGGTTTAAGAAAAGGAAAAGAACAATAATACATTGGTTTTAGATTTTTAAAGCTACGGATACCATTGAAAACACAGAGTATGATAGCGGTAACAGTCGTAAGAACAAGTAGAAAAAAGCCAACAGGAAAATAGGTAACCAGTAATACAATGGCTGAAAGCATTAATATTGTAATTGTAAATTGAAAATTTAAAGAGATACGGCCATGAACATCATACTGCAGATTTTTTTGTTTAAAGTATATCCAGAGAAAAAGGGGAAACAATATATTCCCAAAAGGGAATATAAGTCCGGTGAGCGGTAAGAAATGAAAAAGTGAAACCATTTCGTTTGAAGCCTGATTATCATAGTTATTCTTCCGGATTTCGGCACTCAACTCTTCTATACTAATATCCAGGGCTTCAGCTATTCTTTGTAAAGTATAGCCTTGCGGAATCACCTCACCTTTTTCTATACGTTGAATCGTACGTGTGGTCAGCCCGGCTATTTCAGCCAGTTTTTGCTGGGTCAGCCCTTTGTCAGATCTTTTTTGTGACAGGTTAAAACTGATTTTGTTTTCTTTCATAAAGACTCCTAATTTTCTTCAATAAAATGCAGTTATACATATAAATTGCCTGATAATCTACTAATTTAGTAATTACAGAAGCCTAAAAAATGCTGTCTGAAAAGCGCTGACTATTCTCTCAATTTACCTGCTGAAATATTTATCCGTACAGCAGAATATGTTTCCTGAAGATAATACAAAATGATTATTCTCTATATTTTTTTCACTATCTTAGCGTCACACTAACAACCAAAACTTATTATTATGTTACTCAAGAAAACATTGATTTTATCTATGTTTATTTCGATTCATTTCGGAATTTTCGCCCAATTCAACATTACAATCAATAAACAAACCGGAGCAATTTCCAGTATTGTTAACTTCACAGATCCGAACAAGATGAACTGGATTCTGTCATCCTCAGATGGAAATACCGCATGGCAACATCAGAATCAGGACTGGGGAATGGGAAAATTCAAATCTGATCTGAATAAAGATAGTATTCAGAAATGGGAAATACCACAGGAAGCTAACATATCAGAAAATTCTGCTTCACTGTTATATCATACAAAACCTTTAGACATAAAGGTGAACCGAAAACCTGAAGGATCATATTATGTAGAAACGTATACTATCTCAAATAATACTTCTCAGAATATCAACATTTCAGATCTTCAGATCTTCACACCCTTTAATGATAATTATCCTGATGCCCGTACTTGTGCCACTAACCGGTGTAATGCACATATATGGACAGGTATGCACGCTTCCTATGTCAATGCAATGCGAATGAATGGTTCTGGCCCTCACCTGGGTTTGATTCTCACAAAAGGCGCTTTGCAAAGTTATGCTGTAGAAAACAGAAACACCAATAAAGAAGGTGGCTGGAGTAATTCCAGAGGAACTATGGCTTTAAATGTAGAAAATTTCAGTTTGAAACCGGGTCAAAGTTATGTATTACAGTGGAAGATTTTTTGGCATGAGGGCTGGGAAGATTTTTATGCGAAGGCAAAAAATCTGGGTTTTGTACATGTAAAAGCTGATAAATATGTTACTTCAAAGGGTGGCAAAATAAAAATAGAAACAGATGCTTTGAAAACTGCAAAGCTAAAGCATAAAACTATAGTTGTAACAGGCGACAAACCGGGAGAATACAGCAAAAAAATCTATTTTGACAATGGTCATAAATATACTTTTGTTAATTATCTGGTTATCTCTTCTCCAAAAGAACTATTGGCAAAGCGAGCACATTTCATTGTTGACCATCAGCAGATGAATGATCTTAATGATCAAAGATATGGTGCTTATATGGTGTATGACAATGACCTTAACAAAATTGTCACTGATCCCTCAAAATCAGTAAGTTCTGCAGACAGAAATGAAGGAGCTGAACGTTTAGGAATGGGCGTATTCATAGCAAGATGGCTGCAATATAATACGGATGAAAAAATAAAAGAATCCTTACAGAAATACGTAAAATTTGTAAGAACTAAGCTCCAGGACACTGACTACAAAACATTTTCTAATGTGACGAAGAACAGTTATCCCCGCGGATATAACTACCCCTGGGTCGCCAGTCTTTATCTGGAAGTCTACAAACTTACTGGAGAACGGCAGTATTTAGAAGACTACTACGGAACTATGCGAAAATTTTTCACAGAATATGGTCATCATTTTTACGGAATAGATATGCGTATTAAGGAAGGAATAGCAGCACTAGCTTCGGCAGGGATGAATGAACAGAAAGAAGTATTACTAAATGATTACAAAATGTTTGGTGATTTTATCATTAAAAATGGCATTTACTACCCAAAACATGAGGTAAACTACGAACAATCCATCGTAGCTCCGGCTGTAACGGTTTTATGTGAATTATATCTGGTTACAAAAGAACAAAAATATCTTACCGCCGCAAAAGAACAGATGCCATCTCTTGAAGCCTTTAACGGAAAACAGCCTGACGTACATCTATATGATATCGGAATCAGGCACTGGGATGGCTATTGGTTTGGTAAAGGAGAACTACTGGGTGATACTATGCCACATTACTGGAGTGCTCTTACAGGGATTGCTTTCTACCGCTATTATCAATGTACACAGGAGAGTAGCTATGCACAAAGAGCAAAAGGTATTGTCGAGAATAACTTGTTAAACTTTAAAGAAGATGGGAAAGCGAGTTGCGCTTATCTGTATCCAAAGACCATTAATGGAAAACCAGGTAAATATTATGATGCCTATGCTAATGATCAGGATTGGGCACTAGCTTATTATCTGGATGTCATGAATTAATTGAAATCACTTTTCATTGGTTAGCATTTTATAGATGCTAACCAATGAAAAAAGTTACATTAAATTTGTTAAGAATCATTTTATAACGGTAAACAAGCAGAGAGTATGATATCGCCCTTGTTCGTAAAATCAATGTAAGTAGTTTCTGCCGGCTGATGACTACAGGATAGCAACATAGGTACGCCTGCAATGAAAGGAATCATCTTTTTCATACTACACGATTTTAACCTTTTAGGCCGGTCGCTCCAACCCTTTTAATGTAATTATCTCTTATCTGGTCGGACGACGACAACTCTCTCATTATAACCATTCCTGAAATCTACGGATATACCATCTCTTTACAACTTGCGTCAGCAAACAGTAGCTAAACAGAATACCGATGAGCCACGGAAAGTAGGTCCAGGGCAAAGGTTGCATCCCTAATGCTGAGGCGACTGGCAGAAACGGAATAAGCATGCCTGTCACTATAATCAAAGAAGTCATAGCTACAACGGGAGCTGTAGCCCAGCTTTGTATAAACGGTACCTTACGTGTACGAATCATATGGATAATCAGCGTTTGTGACAATAGCCCTTCTACAAACCAACCGCTCTGAAATAAAGATTGATGCTCAGGACTGTTAGCTTTGAATACATAAAACATAACGGCAAACGTTACAAAATCAAATACAGAACTGATAGGCCCTATACATAGCATAAAGCGTTGCAAGCTGCGAGCATCCCATTTCTTTGGTTCAGCCAGAAAATCTTTATCCATACTATCCCAGGGAATGGTGACCTGAGAAACATCGTATAACAGATTCTGAACCAGAAGCTGGACAGGCAGCATAGGTAGAAAAGGAAGAAATGCACTGGCTCCCAGCATACTAAACATGTTACCAAAATTACTACTTGCGGTCATTTTGATGTATTTGACTATGTTGCCAAAAGTTCTTCTGCCGTAAATGACGCCCTTTCTCAATATGGTGAGATCTTTTTCCAATAAAATTATATCAGCGCTTTCTTTGGCAATATCTACCGCAGTATCAACGCTGATGCCGACATCGGATTCTTTGAGAGCGGCAGCATCATTGATCCCATCTCCCATAAAACCTACTGTGTGCCCCTTCTCACGCAGCGCCTGCACAACTCTTACTTTTTGCAGGGGACTGAGTTTGGCAAATACAGAGATATCGTCTACCTGTGTTTTTAATTCTTCTGCAGACAGCATATCGAGTTCATCGCCCAGCATAATGTTACGGATCGGAATTCCGACATCCCGACATATTTTACGGGTCACGATATCATTGTCTCCGGTCAGCACTTTTATAGCTATCCCCAATTCCTGTAAACCTTTTATACTTGGTGCTGCGGAAGGTTTGGCCGGATCCAGAAAACCTATAAAACCTGTCAGTATAAGTTGGTTCTCATCTTCAACAGCATAAGTAAGCGGATGGTTGCCTTCAAATTCGCGTATGGCAACCAGCAACACCCTCAGTCCCTCTTCATTGAGCTTCCGTGCTGTACGCATCACATGATCGCGCATTTTGTCGGTCATCTGCACAATATTATCCTGCTCGGTATGAATACTTCGATCCTCCCCCGGATCGAAAGTATGTGTACAGAGATTAAGCATTTCCTCAACCGCTCCCTTGCAGATCAGCAAGTGGCTGCCGTTTGCATTTTTCAGGACAACCGACATTCTTCGCCGCTGAAAATCAAACGGGATTTCATCAATCTTTACGTAATGTTCTTCAACCTTGAGATAATCATGTAATTCCACATGTTCTAACACCGCTTTATCAAGCAGATTTTTCAATCCCATCTGATGATAACTATTCAGATAAGCCCATTTCAATACTTCATCATCTTCGGCTCCGTGTACATTAAGATGTTTTTCCAATACGATCTTATCCATCGTAAGTGTACCGGTCTTATCTGTGCACAGTATATCCATTGCACCTATATTCTGTATAGCATTCAGTCTTTTGACGATCACTTTACGTTTGCTCATGTTCAGTGCTCCTTTGGCCAGATTAGCGGTTACGATCATCGGTAGCATTTCGGGAGTAAGTCCCACAGCCACTGCCACCGCAAACAGTAAGGCATTCATCCAGTCATCTTTGAGCAGACCATTGATGAGAAAAATAACCGGAACCATAACAAGCATAAACCGGATAAGGAGGAAGCTCACCTTATTCACTCCTTTATCAAAAGCTGTCTCCGGACGTTCGCCAACAATTGTTTTACTGATAGTCCCGAAGTAAGTGGAACTACCTGTTGCCACTACGATTGCAGATGCCGAGCCACTGATCACATTAGTTCCCATAAAACAGATATTGGAAATCCCGATGGGAGAACACTGATCAGCATGTGGGACCGGTAACCAGTTCTTTTCTACAGGAAGTGCTTCTCCTGTAAGCATGGACTCACTCACAAAGAGATCTTTGCAATGTAATATCCTGCAATCTGCTGGTATCATATCTCCGGCTGACAGAAAAATAACATCTCCCGGAACTAATTCTTCAATAAGAAGTTCATGCTTGCCGTTATATCTACGCAAAACAGTTGCCGTGGTCTTTACCATACTTTTGAGTTGTTCTGCAGCCCGGTTACTTCTGAACTCCTGTACAAATCGCATTAATGCGCTGATTATCATCATCGTCAATACTACTATTACAGTCTTGTAATCACGTTCCCCGGGTAAAGCCATCCATATATCCAATACAAAAGATATCAGAGCAATCACAAGTAAAATCAATATAAACGGGTTGGCAAAAGCTTGTATAAGCTGTTTCAACCAGGAAGGTGCACGATCATGCTGTATGACATTTTCCCCAAACCGCTGTATCCTGTCCTTTGCTGTAGCGGACGTGATGCCTTCGGCAGAACTCTCCATCATAGCATAGATAAACTGGTCTTCCTGCATGGCGATATTCTGCAGTTTGATAGTTGTCCCCTCATTCATTCCTGATCTGCTCAACGTTTCTTTCGTTTTTTTATGCAGGGTTGTAGTACTGTTTTTCATTCTCTCACTCCTTTATTACGAACCGGAATTATACTTTTTAAAATGTTTTTAATCAATTGATTATATGATAGATAAATTACATTTAGAAAACTATAGCTTTAATAATATAACAGCTATAAATCACTTTGTGTACCTATAATCTCCCAACTCACCTTCATTACTTTTTCTTCAATCGTCAACAGACTGGCGACACGTTCCATAAAACTGTCCTGCTGGGATGCCGCATGTATCTCTGCTGTAATAATAGCCTTCTGCGGATTTTCATAATCATCACTGCTCAATGATTTAAGCAATAGCTTTTCATGATTGCCCAACTGCTGAAGGAGAAGGATACGGATATGATTTTCTACTTCAGCCCTGCAGATAATAGAAAACCGGTAGTCTGTCTGAATCAGGGAAGATTTGATAAAATGAGATTGTCCTATGCGTTGACCAAGCGGACGCATAAGCAGATGAATCAATACAACAAAAAAACTGAGGATAACAGCTTCTGCATATAATCCGACACCTACAAGTGAGCCAATTGCAGCAGAACACCATATCGTAGCAGCGGTATTAAGTCCCTGTACACTCATTCCATCTTTCATAATTACTCCTGCACCGAGAAAACCAATTCCGCTGATAATATATGAAGCCACTCTCCCGGTAGCATCACCTCCAATACTGACGGACAGCAATATAAAAGCAGTAGAGCCAAGAGAAACTAGTGTGTTGGTACGCAGACCGGCACTCTTCTGTCTCCATTGACGTTCAAAACCTATGGAAGCTCCCAATAACAGAGATAGGGCCAGACGAATAGTAAAATCGAGTGTGTTCATTGTTCTTTTGTATAATACAAACAGGAGCTTAGGTACGCTCCTTCAAGAACGATACGGATTAAGCTGTCAGCTTGCGAGTAAGATAATAGGGATCTGAATCCATGTTTTTTTATTTTTTGACGTTGCAAAAGTAAAACAGCTCCTGTCAGGGAGCTGTTAGAGATCTTTTAGAAAAATATTAGAATTTGATTAGAATCTGTTTTTGTCCGCGTCTGCCGTTGTCCTCACCTTCTCTCCTTTCAAAAGAGATATCCCGATTTATCGGGAGAAAGGTTAATCCATAGAAGCACACAACCTCTCCCTAACCCTCTCCTTAAAAAGGAGAGGGAATTAGGTTTGCTTTATAAAATTTAACAAATACATAAGTGCTACTTCCGGATTTTTTAGAACGGCTTCGTTTTCTATCCTGATTACTTTATAACCCATTGATCTTAGTTTTATCTCACGCTCATGATCATAGTTAGCTTGTCCAAGATTATCATGAACACTTCCATCCAATTCAACAACTAATTTCAGTTTTGGGCAATAGAAATCAACAATATAATTACAAATTGTATGCTGTCTCCTGAATTTTAATCCATTTAATCTATGAGAACGAACCAAATTCCAAAATGTAGTTTCCGCAGGTGTCTGGTCTCTGCGAAGTTGCCTTCTAAATGATTTTGAATCCATAAATAATTGATTTCCATTAAAGATAGCCAATATATTATACCTCTTTATAGATATCAGACTGTATCGGGACCGCAGGCACGTTGTTATCATCTTTCTCTCCTTCTAAAGGAGAGATGCCCGAAGGGCAGAGAGGTTAATCCCAAGAAGTTCAGAACCTCCCCCTAACCCTTCCGACGAGTAGGAACAGGTTATTCATAAAAGTAGAGTAGATTGCGGTTAGCAACAATGTTAAGCATCGGGTTTTATCTTCGATTCTGATTTTTTCTTTCTAAAATATTTAATGATTTCCGCCTTTGACATTTTAGATAATTTATCACTTAATTGTTCTCGTTGTTCACGCATATATTTCACAGCGTCAAATTGTTTCTCAATCGTCTTCATATTTAATAAAATCTCTAGGTGAACGAATTTCTAATTGTTTATATCCATTTTTAATGTTGACAGCATTATACCCTCTAATTCTATCTACATTTACGATGTACTTAAAGTTCCAGCTAATTAAATAATCCGCTTTACATATTGTTGCTAAAGCAATATGCAGACAGTCTGCATAACTTGTTTTCCCAACTACTTTTTCTCTTAAATAAGCTGTTGCCAAATCAACAGCTTCCTAATTTATTTCCAAAAATTCAGTATGCTCAACTTTTAAGCTCTGAACTAATTTTCTAACATTGGAGGGTGCATTTTCAAGTTCGTCTTGTGTCACAGTTGAAAAAAGCATAATAAACTCTCCCTTTTGAAATCTTTCGAATATCGGAATAGTAAATTCGACAAATTCTATATCGTAATATCCGCCAAAAACCGAGGTATCTATCTATAATCTATGTTTCACAACATAAATTTACGAAATTAAACTTCAACTCGTCTTACAACCTTGATCTGCTTTGATTTCCAAATCGCACAGACAACCCTAGTTCATGTGTACTGTTTGCGATGTATCTGTTCAGAACACTGTTCTTCAGATTCTGCTGGTAACTGTATCCGATACGAAGTCTGCCCAGATTGAATTCAGCCATTCCCATCAGATCGCCACGTTGTCTGTAACCTGCCCCGATACCGAATTTCTCATGGAAGAATAACATCACTGTACCATCGAACTGAACCCCGGTCACCGGACGGTAGCTCGCCAGTAGGCTTGGACGGATGTACATCTGGTTATCCAGATCGAAGATGACAGAAGAGGATACATAAAAGGTATTGTCCCGACCAAACTGACGTACATAGTCGGATTCTTTGGATCCGAAAATAGAACGGGGCATCGATATGCCTACATAGTACTTGTCCGGTCTGACCAGCGA
>NZ_GL379771.1 GCF_000143765.1 Sphingobacterium spiritivorum ATCC 33861
TCGGCAACAGGATATTGTCCGTTATAACCCCAGAGGTAGCTAATAACCGGACCATCTGTTTTTTTTACTGCTAAAGGATTGCCATAGGTATCGTAATTTAAATAAATCAGTTTTTCTTTATAACCATTATAGGGAGAAAAAACAACTGCCGAAGCACTACCTGAGGGCAAATTACCCTGTAGGTTATTACTAAATTTAAAAGAAGACAATTCAATTGGATTCAATGTTTCAATTTCAGATATTTTATCTACCTGGGCTTTACCTCCATTATGGAATTCTGTAATCTTACCCGAAAGAATAAAATAGCTATTACCTGATTTTTTATACCGTATCTGCTCAATAGGATATGCGATCAGGTAATTATTTTTCATATCATCAATAAACGCTCTACCATTGGCATAATCATTAGGATATAATACAGAGATGATCTCTGGATCACCCTTACTTTTGAAAAAAGTAGTTTTACTTAATAACCCATGTTTTGGATTATCATAATCATATGATTCTCTTTCTTCTGTAACTCCGCTTTCCCCATATGTAATATTTCTTATACTCTTAAGGTAGAACCACCTGGATAAATAATCGAAAACAGTAACTTTATAGATCAAAAGATTTGCCAAAAGATCATCTGAACAAGGATTAGGACCTTCTTTTCTCACCACATACCCTCTTACATCCCTTGCATTATTTACCGGATCTATGAAATAATCCATAAATGATTCCTTTATCTTTCTATACCCATTATTCTGTTTGGTAAAAATACAGGTATATATTTCTGTCCCATTCATAAACCCTGTGTTTGTCAGAGGAGATGAGATCTTCTGCGGATATCCGGCATCGAATATAACCGGCCCCATCTCATCATTGGTCACCATAAACTTACGTTCTATACCTCCGTTTATAAAATCATTATCCTTATGCTCTACAACCGCGTTGTAATAAACATGATTACCTCCTAATCCAGTTGTTATATAAGTTGAGGAAAGTTGATCATAATCAAAAGAAGCGTATGCACAATCTCTACAAAACACATTCATTGCCAATTGTTGATAATTTACAAATGTGTTTACCATATATAAAACACGGTCATTTGTTCCATTTTTCAGGTTATCCAGAGAGTTGTATGTATAATTCTTAACATCCGTAATTCGAGAATGATCGTAAGTTGTAATAGATTTCACCCGTGCACCTCCAAGGTCAAAATCTGTTATCACATTTTTGTTTCCAGTCTGAAATTCTCCACCAATCGACATCTTTGCTAAAAGATCACTACCCATAGACTTTATACGGATACGATATTGCGTATTAAAATTAAGGGTACATTCATATTCTACCTGATTATCTACAGCAGAATAATCATTATAAGCCCTCATCAAAGAATTGATAGAGACGGGTATAGAGAAATCACCTTTTATATTACCATTAACATACTGTCCACTAGACATATTATAGAGTTCGTACGCAACAACTCGATTGAATGGATCCGGAAAGTTTTCCCCAAAATTTCTAACCAAAATTTTAACAGTCGCCTGTATAAACGAAACACCAAGACTCTCATGAGGGGCTGGTGGTGTTGTAAAAATTAATTCCTTTGTGTTTTCACCATAAATTGGATTACTGGTTGTCCCTCCCCAGACTTCCTCTTCATAAGATATCCCTTCTTTTACGACCTGAGTCTCCTCCCCTTTTCCCTTATGAGACTCATATGTTATAACAGATTTACCTCCTGTAGGGTAAGTAATAGTATCTAACATACCATAAATTGATACATTTCCATTACTTGAACGGTCGGCAAAAAACTGGGAGAAATAAAAAGAACCATCAACTTTCGGTGTAAAAAATTCAGGATTACTTCTTCCATTAAAAAAACCAAACCTATCCTGAGAGAAAGATAACCGATCTGGCAGATAATTTACACCAGAATAACCAAAGGAATACTTTTTCATTGGTGTGCCCGCACTACTCTCTTTCAAAGCTGTCAAAAACATCCTCTCACCTTTAGTCATATATATAAGTTCATATGATTTAGATGGAATATCAGAATGAAAAACTGTTATTTTATCCACTCTCTTATTGCCCGGCATATCTGTTCTTATACTATTCATAAAACGCACACTAAGTCCATTGGAATTATTAATTTCCTTAATTTGCCATCCATCTATAGAAATATTTTGTTTGCATGTAGATATATTGGGCTGGTTAGAGACTCCAACAAATCGCGGACTGCATGTTTGCCCTAACACTGTAAAAATCGAAATGGTCTGATCAATTGAACTGAAATAGCTATAATTTACTTTTTCATACAAGAACTGTATTGTCCCATTTTTAGGATGTGTAACTTTCGAAACATACCATGCAGATTCCACTCTTTGTTCTGCAAAGATTCCTCTTGGACAACCTGCACCTAAACTACCAGTTTTAGTCCATTCCACTTTGTCAAAATAATATCTAACTCCCATAGGGGTAGTTATAATAAAATTGTGTTCAAATGAATTTTCAGTAAGTTCTATCTTAAGATTCTGATATGGAATTAAAACTGGCTTTCCAGAAGGATCTATAACAAATTTACCTGAAAATTCACCAAAGTTAAAGTAGAATATATCAGGTTGAGAACTCGAATATTCAGCTGTATTTTTCAAAAAACTGATTAGGCTCTGATCCGGATTATTAAAAGAAGCCGGAGACTCTAAAGCTCTTGGCGGAACAGAATAAGGAGAATATTTTCGAAAATCATCTCCTCCCACAACTACCCTTGTAATCATTCCACCAGCATTTAATGCCCATGACATACCTACATTTGATGCCAATTGATCCACTTTCAGACAGTTGGAAAAATAATTAAGCGAAATAGGCAAAGTTAAATTTTGATCGCGAACTTCAAGAAGAGGTATTGAATATTGCATCGCACCATTAGAAAGATTAGGTTTTACTTCACCATATTTCCCTAATTCAGTAGCAGTCGGTGATGGATAAAGAATGTCTAATCTACTTATTGGAGGAGTTAAAGATGATTGAGCATTCACTAAAACCAAAAAAGAACAATTAAAGACTATTATTAGTAAATAATTCCTGAATTTAAATATATTTATTATTTTCATCATAAAGAAATTTTATTGATTTCAAGTTTTTTCAACATCCCCACACTAAAGTACTTTACCATTCAGGCGACATTAAATCAAAATACAGATCACACACATTAAAAATAAACCCAACAGAATTAATTTAAAAATAAAGTTAAATAAAAAATATTTTAAATGCAATTATATTAACCAAACAATATTTAATAAAAAGTATATTAACCTAAAATACTATAACATTACTCTTAAATGCTCACTAGAGATCCTTGATTTAGATAATAACAAATTCCTCAACCAATCATTTTTTACAGAAAAACATAGCTCATCTTACACACAAATAACAAACCTGCGGCGAGTACTGCTATCCGGCATTTCTTTCGGAATTTTGATTTAATATCCGGTCCAGGATTCGTTATTCTCCTTGGAAACAGATATTTTTGCAGGATAAATATTATAGTCGAAATGCACAGAACACATACCTGCGGAGAGCTTAGGATTTCAGATCTTGGCAAGTCCGTAACTTTAAGTGGTTGGGTACAAAAGTCACGCGATCTGGGAGGAATGACCTTTATCGATGTCCGTGACAGATATGGAATTACACAGTTGACTTTTAACGCAGATGACAATGAGCAACTGCGCGCTTCTGCCCGGGAATTGGGGCGTGAATACGTTATAAAAGTAGAGGGACAGGTTATTGAGCGGTCAAGTAAAAACTCAAAAATCCCGACCGGAGATATTGAGATCAAGGTTTCTTCTTTAGAAATACTGAATGCTTCCAAACTGCCTCCTTTTACTATTGAAGATGAAACGGATGGTGGGGATGATCTGCGCATGAAATTCAGATATCTGGATCTGCGCCGTAATCCTGTAAGACAAAATCTTATTCTTCGTCACAAACTGGCGCAGGAAATCCGCAGATATCTTGATGAGCAGAATTTTCTGGAGGTGGAAACACCTGTTCTGATTAAGTCAACTCCGGAAGGAGCCCGCGATTTTGTGGTTCCAAGCCGTATGAATGCAGGAGAATTCTATGCGTTGCCGCAATCTCCACAGACCTTCAAACAGTTATTGATGGTCTCCGGATTTGACCGTTATTTTCAGATTGTCAAGTGTTTTCGTGATGAAGATCTACGTGCAGACAGACAACCGGAGTTTACGCAAATTGACTGCGAAATGTCCTTTGTAGAACAGGAGGACATTCTAAATATGTTTGAAGGATTGGCTAAACACTTGTTCAAAACTGTAAAAGGATTTGAGCTGGGCTCAGTGCCACGAATGACTTATGCCGATGCTATGCGTCTTTATGGTTCTGACAAACCGGATACCCGTTTCGGAATGCAATTCGTTGAATTGAATAAGCTTACAAAAGGAAAAGGTTTCCCTGTATTTGATCAGGCTGAACTGGTTGTCGGCATCAATGCCAATGGTTGCGCAGGTTATACCCGCAAACAACTTGACGCATTGACAGACTATGTTAAACGTCCGCAGGTAGGAGCTACAGGTCTTGTATATGCCCGTTATAATGAAGACGGCACGATCAAATCGTCTGTAGATAAATTTTATACAGAGGAGCAGCTTAAAGAATGGGCTGCTGCATTTGACGGAAAGCCGGGAGATTTATTTTTGATAATGGCAGGTCCTACAGATAAAGTACGCAAACAACTGAATGAGCTGCGATTAGAAGTGGGTAATCAGCTCGGTCTCCGTGACAAAAATAAATTTGCACCTCTTTGGGTATTAGACTTCCCGTTACTGGAATGGGATGAAGAATCAGGTCGTTATCACGCTATGCACCATCCGTTTACCTCTCCAAAACCTGAAGATATCCCATTACTGGACACTAATCCGGGAGAAGTAAGAGCAAATGCGTACGATTTTGTCCTTAATGGCAGCGAAATTGGTGGCGGGTCTATTCGTATTCATGACAAAGAATTGCAATCGCTTATGTTCAAACACCTTGGTTTTTCTCCCGAGGATGCGCAGAAACAATTCGGTTTCTTAATGGAAGCATTTACCTACGGAGCACCTCCACATGGCGGATTGGCCTTTGGATTTGACCGTATGGTATCTGTGTTTGCAGGTCTGGATACCATCCGTGATGTCATTGCTTTCCCTAAGAACAATTCGGGAAGAGATGTGATGATCGACGCTCCTGCAACCATAGATAAGGCGCAGCTGGATGAGCTGAATCTGGCTCTGAACCTTAAATCTTCAGAGAAGAATTAACATTAATCCACAAAATAGATCTCAACAATTAACGTTATATTTATAAAGTTGGTAATTCATTACCAACTTTTTTACTTTTGTAATAGCATAAATCCAAAACTAGTCCATGTCTGATACAATCGCTGATAAATTCCTTAAAGAAAGCTCGACAAAATCTTTTGACCAGAAACATCGGGACATTATCAATACCAATATTGATAAGTACAATGCTGCTTTCGAAAAAGGGAAAAGTAAGTTTTTTGATCTGGAAAATTCCAAAACAAAAGCGAATCTGATCAAATGGAAGGTGATGGAGAATCTGGATAAATTACTTCCTGAATTTGAAGCAAATTTCACTTCCAGAGGAGGTAAAGTTATCTGGGCGAATGATGCTCAGGAAGCTCGGGAAGAAATATGGAAGATTATGGAACAGCATGACGCTAAAAGTGTCATCAAATCCAAATCCATGGCTACGGAAGAAATTGAGCTTAATCACTTTCTGGCAGAAAAAGGCATAGAAGCTGTTGAAAGTGATCTGGGAGAATTCATTATCCAGCTGTTAGGACAAAAGCCTTATCATATCGTTACCCCGGCCATGCACCTGAGCCTGGAAGATATTGCAAAACTGTTTCACGAAAAATTCGACACTCCGCTTACTGCTACAGCAGAGGAATTGACGATGAAAGCCCGTGAATTGTTGCGGGACAAGTATACTTCTGCCTCAGTAGGCATCTCCGGCGCTAATTTTCTGGTAGCGGATACCGGAAGTATAGCTATTACGGAAAATGAAGGAAATGCCCGCCTGACCACTACATTTCCGAATATTCACATTGCGCTGGTCGGAATAGAGAAGATTATTCCCAGTATGCTGGATCTGGATCTCTTCTGGCCCCTATTATCCTCACACGGAACAGGACAGAACCTGACAGTATATAATACCATTCTGAATGGTCCCCGTCAGGAAAATGAAAGCGATGGTCCGGAAAAGATGTATGTTATCCTGCTTGACAACGGCCGTACCAATTTGCTTGCAGAGAAAGATCAGCGCCAGGGCTTGTATTGTAT
Source organism: Sphingobacterium spiritivorum ATCC 33861 (assembly GCF_000143765.1). GTDB lineage: Bacteria > Bacteroidota > Bacteroidia > Sphingobacteriales > Sphingobacteriaceae > Sphingobacterium > Sphingobacterium spiritivorum. Next base: position 6,348 of record NZ_GL379771.1, read on the forward strand.
ACGATGCGGTGCGTGTCTGAATGTATGCCCTATTTACCAAAACATAGGCGGTCATACCTATGACACAACTTATTCAGGACCTATAGGCTCACTTATATCGCCGCACCTCAGCGGAATGAAAGAGTTCAAGCACCTGAGCTATGCATCCAGCCTGTGCGGAAAGTGTACAGAAGTCTGTCCCGTAGGCATTGATATCCAGAAGCAACTGCTATTGAACCGCAGAGACTCTGTACAGGAAAAACTGGCTACCCCAATGGAACAACGTGCATGGAAAGGATTTACCTATTTTATTAAAAAAAGAAAGCTTATTGATCTTTTTGGCGGAAAATTTAAAAATTTTATCCTGCGCAATTTCTTTAAAAAAGCATGGGGGAACAACAGAGAATTACCGCATCTGGCAGACAAATCATTTGCTCAACAATGGAAAGAACAGCAAAAGGAATTGAATAAGGATAAGTAAAAAAGGACACTTGACCGGAAATCTTCATGTGGCCAAAACAGATATGGCATTAAGCATGTATTAACGGATAGATTGTACACTACTAGTTATAAGGTATTTAAAAGTGTTACCTAAATCACCTTATATCTTCGAAATTGATTAGCGGCAATTTTTTATTTTACTTTTGATTCTTTTTAATATCTGCCCCTTTTTCTTTTTGGAGAGATCCTCATCTTTTGGAACGACCTTTAATGCTTCTTTATAAACAGTTTTTGCTTCTGACACACGTTTTAAATGAAAGAGTGCATCAGCTTTGACTTCAAGATGCCCCCAAAAGTCAGGAAAAGATTTGAGTCGGTCTTCCTGTTCTTCTAAAATATTTCCCCATTCCCATTCATCATATACAAAACCAAGACCTAACCCAAATCCGACGGTTGTGGTCGCATTGTGACTAAACCCGTCAAGATCATTGAATTTAAAGCGAACAGCTTTTGTATGATTTAGGATTTCGAAAGCTTTAAAAACATAATCTCTCAAAGATATTTCATCCCATCTTTTGTCTCCGACCAATAAGTAAAAATCCCCACCCACCGAGTTGCTTTTCACTTCCTGATCCATTAACTTTAAAACATCTTCCTTATTAGGCCAATAAGCAGGACTAAGTGCTATACAGGAGTTAAAGAGACTATTATTTTTAAGAAAAGCATAAGTAGCAAAGTAAGCACCAAAAGAATGACCAGCTATGGTTATTCTTTTAGATATATTGTATTCTTTCTCTAACCATGGAATTACTTCTTCTGAAATAAATCTGAGCAATTTATCCTTCTCAAGCAATTCAGTATTTCTGTCCTGGTGAATAACACCTATCAAATAGCTTGGAGGAATTTCATTGTTAGCTATCAGATTATTAGCTGATTGTAAAAAAATCCCGTTAAGGTTTTTAAAATTAGCATCGAGATACAGAATGCAATTATTATTTGTGTTTCCGTTCTTAATTTCTTTAGATTTTGTAATAATTATCTTTCTCTCCTTCTGAAATATTGCCGATGAAATAGTTACAGTATCTGATTTATTAAGTTGAGAATAAGTTTGAGCAAAAGTAATATTAGAAAAAATGACCTTAGCAAAAAATAATAAAAGTAGTCCTCTCATTGATCAGTAAAGCTATTTGTGTTAATAATTATTAAAGGTTTATTAAGGTTTTGAAAACATCAAAATTCATAATCCGTCACGATAGTAGTAAATATAAATATTCCAAGTCATATTCTATATTTTAAAAACAGGAGTACTTGCAAAAAGATTTTACCTGTTTAATTAATCTAACAACAGTTCTATATTACAAGCCTTGTAGTAACCTCTCTTAATGTAATCCTGCCTATTTCAGCCTTTCCGGCAATTTTAATTTCCGTTAATAAGAAAAAAAATCTATTTTTCGGGTATTAAATGAATTATTCTCTTCCATCATATCCTACCGAATCAGGTGACGAACAGCTTTTGTTGCTGTATCGAGATACCGGCGATCTGAATTATCTCGGAAAGCTGTATCAAAGTCATTCGGAAATGGTTTACTTCGTATGCTTGCGCTACTTGCAGGACAGCGAACGGAGTAAAGATGCGGTCATGAATATTTTTGAAGAGCTGATCAGCAAAGTAAATAAGCAGGAAATTCATTCTTTTGGAAAGTGGCTCTATGTCCTCTCCCGCAATCATTGTCTGATGCAATTAAGGTCAGCAAAAAATAAACAGCAAATTTCTATTGACGAATTTGTGGAATTTCCGGGTTCTTTGCATCCGGATGATGATCATGAAGATAAAGAGCAAAAATTGACCTCGTTGGAGCATTGTCTTGAAAAATTACCGGAGAAGCAAAAGAAGAGCATAGATTTGTTTTTCCTTAATGAAAAATGCTATAATGAAGTCTCGGAAATAACAGGATATAGCCTCAAAGAGGTGAAAAGCTATATTCAGAATGGGAAAAGGAATTTGAAAAATTGTATGGAGGGAACCCATGAACAGGAATAGACCGGATTTGGAGTATATTCGTCGCTACCACAATGGAGAGCTATCTCCACGTGAAATGTACGAATTGGAACGACAGGCACAGGACGATCCCATGCTTATGGATATTATTATGGGTATAGAGCTTAGTGATGAGGAGACTGTACGCAAGGATCTCTCTGACATTAAGTCACGAATTACAGAACGAATATCAGATAGTAAAATAAAACAAATGCCTGTATGGAGAAAATGGGTTGTTGCAGCCTCTGTACTTCTTCTCTTGTCGGCAGGTGCTTTACTGATGATCAACCAACAATCTGCAAATAAAGAAATTGCAAGTACAACCCTTTCTGAGCCTTCGACTCCGATTACGCAGGATTCAGGAGATGATGCAGAAGTAACGGATAAGACGTCAAAACAAGCTTCCCCTACTCCTTCTTCTACACAAACAGACCGTCTGGCTAATGTAGTTACAAAAAAGAATAAGCCAACAGAAGACATTGCAACACAAGCTGAGCAAGCAGATATCAGTGATGAAAAATCAACTCTGGCTGCCGTACAGCCAAAATCTCCTGGAGTCAGAGTACATATTTCGGAGTCTTTAGCCAAAGATTCTACGTTAGTTCTGAGGGGATTATCAGACGACAAACTCGCTGTCATTTCTCCGAAAGAAGAATTATCAACAGCTCTTTCCGGAAAAGCCGCTGGCGTCCGTATACGGGGAATGGCCAGCAATTCCATGGTGAATAATGTCATCAGCGGACAAGTTCTGGATAAATCGACAAACTTACCGTTGGAAGGTGCTATTTTAAAGATAAAAAACACGGATCTGACAGCAGTAACTGACTCAGCCGGCCAATTTCAACTCTTGTCAAGTGGTTCAAATCCACAAGTAGAAGTACGGGCTATCGGATATGAAACGCAGCAGGTTTCCTCTAATCAACTGGCCAATAATCAGGTTAAACTGAGTCCTGCATATGCAACACTGAATGAAGTGGTCGTAACCAACTATCCCGCCAGGAAGAAGTCTGTCAAACAACTAACAGGACCTGAAGGCGGATGGAAAGCTTTTGAAAAATACATCAAAAAAGAAATCAGACGAACCGGAACATCTGCTAAAGGAAAAGTAGAATTATCTTTCATAATCGACCCGAATGGAAAACCATCACATATTCAGGTGATATCGGGAATTGACAACGTAACAGATCAGCAGGCTGTCCGTATGCTGGAGAACGGGCCAAAGTGGAAGACTGGAGAAGATCAGCAGGAAAATAATATAACCTTCGTCAGCATAAATTTTAGCGGGGAATAAAACAAATACATCTTCAGGCAAACAGCCTCTACCTGCATCGTTCCCACGAAAAAGACAGACTTACGGCGCAATGGTCAGACAGTGGTAATCCTGACTTATCCGTAAACAGCCTGTTTTCAATCGCATAGCTTTCAGGAATAAAATGTAAATCGGCACTGTTACGAAACATGATCTTATCTATAGATTCTTTGTCCTTGCGGATAGCTAATATATCGCCTGCTGAATACATTGGATCAATATGCGGTACTATGCCTTTATTTTCCAGATACACCCAGGTATCTATCATTCTGGTTTCTTTTATAAAATTACGAACATTATCCAGTTCGAAGCTGTAATGCGCGTTAAAGTCTCCCATTAACAATATAGCCCTATCTTTAGAATGCTCTTTTATAAAAGAGGCTAACTGATCCATATTTTTACCCCGGGCAACTGCTGCATCCGGCGTATCCTGTGCGTTGGCATGGATGTTATAAAGATCTACAAATACATCTTTTGCCAACTGTAAACTGACTACACTAAACCCTTTGGGTGTAAGACAATCTGCTCCGGTACAATCTTTCCATCGGATACGCTGAATATCTGAAATTGGATATTTTGATAATGTATTAAGCCCGTCACTAAAAGGTACTTTGCCCATTGTCTCCGTTCGGAAAGGATGTTCATTCCCATTACTGTACAGTTCCCTGTTGTAATTAAAATCTTCCTGGACATTGACCACATCATACCTGTTTATTTTCATTCCGATATTCGCAATACTGCTTGCACGCGGCGTGACAGCACTCGAGATTGGTTCCGGTAATCCGGCAATATTATAGGTCAGAACTGAAAAACTTCCGGTGTTTGAAGCCGGAAGTTCCAGTATTGATGCGGCAACAACCTTATCACTTCGATTGAAGTTTAGTGTTATGCGTGAGGTGCGAATCATGTTCCATCCTAGGAAAGAAAGCGATATCGGGATCAATAAGTAGATCCATCGTTTCTTTGGCAATTTGGGATATTGTAGGTACATAGGTCCTTAATTTTGTCTTGTTAAAATTAGACAAGCAGTATAACCTATACCCTAATTATTTATTAAACTTTTATTTCCAACACCTCTCAAAACAGCAAGTTAACAACTGAAAGACAACACTTTAATAACACTGCAATGATGATTAATTAAAGATAACCAAACAAACACATAACCGGGACTTAACAATTAAGCCACATCAGTTTGTTAGTATTGAGATACTACTAAAAGTATAAAATATGATTAAAGTGGCTTTCTTTGCCGAGATGATGATTGAAGACTTTGACGGAGCTTCTCGCACTATGTTTCAACTGATCAACAGGATCGATTCTACCAAATTTGAGTTTCTTTTTATCTACGGAAATGGTCCCGAACAGATCGACGATCACCTGTCTCTCCGTATCCCCTATTTCCATATCCCATTCAACAGAAACTATACAATGGCTGTCCCTGCCATTGCAAAAAAGATGCTGAAACAACAGCTAAAGGAATTCGATCCGGATGTTATCCATATTGCCACTCCTTCTATGTTAGGCAACTTTGCCCTCAAATATGCTGAAAAAAATAATATCCCAACACTGACCATTTACCATACTCATTTTATCAGCTATATAGATTATTACCTCAAGAATACCCCTTTCCTGATCAAGCCAACTAAAAAAGAGTTTATCAAACAGACGGTAAGGTTTTATAACAAATGTACAAAAGTCTATGTGCCCTCTGTATCGATATCCAAAGAACTGAAGCACCTGGGAATACAGCCGGATAAATTAACACTTTGGCAGCGGGGAATTGATACGAAACTTTTTTCGCCTGAGAAAAAAGATAACAACTATCTGCGAAAGGTAACAAAAAACAAAAAACAGAACATCTTATTTGCCAGCCGGCTGGAATGGGAAAAGAATCTTGTGACCCTAATCGACATCTACCATAAGTGTAAAGAAAGGGGTATAGAATGTAACTTTATTATAGCCGGGGACGGCACTGCAAAATCGGCATGCATGGAACAAATGCCGGATGCCTTTTTCTTAGGTAAACTATCCCATAAAGAGCTGGCTATATGTTATGCCTCTTCAACTTTGTTTCTGTTCCCTTCCATCACTGAAACATACGGGAATGTAGTTATAGAAGCGATGGCTTCAGGATTACCTTGCATTATTTCAAATGATGGAGGAAGTGCGGACTTTATTATTGACGGGGAGAACGGTTTCAAATGTAATGCTGAGCAGGCAAATGATTACGTTGATAAAATAGAGCTTATGTTATCAGACAAAAACTTACGTAAAAAATTTAAAAAAGCAGGATTAAAATACAGCAAACAGCATAATTGGCAGCATCTTTCTGAGATTTACTTCAGAGACATCAGTGATTTTGCAGATATGACTATATCCTCTCAGACGGCTTACCAGTTTGCATAATGACGGCAAAAGTCCTTAAAATCTTCGGAATTATAATCGTTGTCGGCTGTCTGGTTCTTTTTTTAGTGCAGACAGATTTTAAAATGCTCGGAGATACACTAGACCAGGTAGGTTACCGGTTTATTATCTTGATTTTGATAACTGCAATAGCTTATATCCTGGCAACTGCGGGCTGGTATTATTGCATGGCGCCAACCGGTCAACGGATTTCACTGTACCGACTCTTCTTTGTAAGGCAGGTTGGTGAAACAATCGGACTTTTTAATCCTACTAATGTTATAGGAGGAGATCTTTTTAAGGTACATATGCTTCGAAGTGAAAACCTTTCCAAAGAAGAGGTCACACATTCTGTTTTTTTATCCCGTGTCATGGCCATTCTGTCACAGCTACTTCTTTTGGCGGCCGTACTCTGCTGGTATAGTCTGCAGCTCATGCAAAGGAAGGAACCAACTATAATCTACACAGGAGGTTTCCTGATAGCAACACTTATTCTGGGAGCGATTGTATGCTCCATGTTATACATTACCAAAAAAAGATCCTCTCCAATGCGGACTGCAGAACCTGTCATAAAATTGAATTTCTGGTTGAAGATTAAGTACCGTATTACCCATATACTACGCCAGACTTCTGTATTTTATCAACATTATCCTTCCTACTTCTGGTATTCCTTTTTCTTTTTTACGCTGCACTGGTTCGTCGGTTCACTGGAGTTCTACGTCATCCTTAGATTATTAGAGGCAAATGCATCTCCTATGGATGGATTGTTTATAGATATGGGTGTTATTATTGTAAAAAGTCTGGGTGCTTTTATTCCCGGACAGATCGGCATAGAAGAATTGGGTAACAAAATTATGTTATCGGGTATAGGGCTTACCGGTACAGCTATATGGATAAGTGCCAGTGTTCTTCGCCGCGCAAGACAACTGGTATGGACGTTTATTTCGCTGATCTGCTATTTTCTCTTTTATAAATTCAATGGAAGTCTTATTCGTCAGTCATAAATACCCGCCAGGTACCGGGGGTATGCAAAAACAGAGTTACGAACTGATCACAGGAATGTACAGACATTGTACCGTTCACCAGATTGTTTATGAAGGAGAGGAACATATTCTTTATTTCTTTCTAAGACTTCAGCGAAGAATCTTACAGAAATGCAGGGAATACCCGTCTATTTCTGTTATACATTTTAATGATGGATTGCTAGCCGCCTTCTGCCTGTTGCACCGCAAATATCCGCATCTGAAAAAATCCCTGACCTTACACGGATTAGACGTAGTCTTTCCAAATAAGCTCTTTCAAAAAAAGATATTACCCAAATTTAACCGTTACCATCAATTTATAGCCGTCAGCCAGGCCACTGCCACAGCTGCAATAAACAGAGGACTCGATGCGAAAAAGATGCTTGTGATTGCTAACGGGGTAGATGACCGGCCTCCTTTAGCTCCTCTACAAACGGTAGAATCCGGCACAAAAAATATCCCGACATACATAATAGCATTAGGTCGTCCGGTCAAAAGAAAAGGCTTTTCCTGGTTTATCAAAGAGGTACTTCCTCATCTGCATCAATCCATTGAACTCATCATCGTTGGTCCGTTTCAAAAAAAGAAACCATTTTTAGAAAGTCTACTGGCTGTATTCCCAAAAAATCTGCGTGAACAGATTTTATTATTTCTGGGGTATCCTTCTGATGAAAGTGCCATCCGTAAACTTTATTTGGAAGGTAACAGTACCAGGAGATTCAGGCATCTGGGTAAACTCCCGGCAGTAGAATTACAGCAGTACCTTAACAGGTCTCTGGCTTTTGTCATGCCAAATATTCCGATAGCAGGAGATATGGAAGGCTTCGGACTGGTCTGTCTCGAAGCCTGTCAGGCCGGTACTCTGGTACTCGCAGCAGATATTGATGGTATACCTCAGGCGATACAGCATCAGAAAAATGGTTTGTTATTATCTCCGCAGGATGCTGATGCGTGGATTCAACTGATCAACTCCCTTCATCATAATCCAAAAAAGCGAGATCAGATGATCCCGCTTTTTCAGACTTTTACATCCCAAAATTATGGATGGGATATTATGGTACAACATTATTTTCAAGCCTTCAAATCTCTGGATTCAACAGGTAGTTGATCTTATCTCAGGATCTGAATTCCCACTGAAGTACTATCACCTGTTTATTGCTGTATAGTATTCAGGCGGATCGGAAGCGAATAGGCAACCCGTACCGGACGGCCATTCTGTATTCCGGGACTCCACTTTCTGGCTTTTTTCAGTAATGTAACTGCAGCATCTCCGGTTCCGAAATTCAGATCGCGTCCGACTTTAATATCCGTAAGACTACCATCTTTCTCAATCACAAAGGAGACCATCACTACACCATTGACACCCTGTTCAAGTGCTGCAGAAGGATACTGATAATTGTCTCCGACCCATTTCATAAAAGCTTTGATGCCCCCTATTGGTTCAGGTTGAATTTCCAAAGCCACCATATCATGTATTTTATCGTCTCCCCCGCTCAGTGTACCTGTACCCTTTCCGGTAATTTCACCATCTTTTTTCTTATCCCCGAACTCTCCTCTTGCGATGGCCGATCCGCCGGGCATTGCTTTCAACGTAAGACGTGCAGGTGATTTTTTGTCATCTTTAAAATCATCCTGAGTGGCGACATCATCTTTTGCCTTTCTGGCGTCCACAACAGTGGGTTCCGGAAAGCGGATCAGATCTAATGCCGGAGGATCCTGTGCGATCTGTTTAGGCTGATTTTCGGCCGGAAGCGGATCTTCAATCTTTTCCTCCGGAATCTTTTCAACCAAATCATCAAGCGTCACGGGAGTCACCTCCATCACAGGAGCAACATATTGCTCTCCGGGCATGTGATCATAAGCAAATTTGCCCATGCTACATAACAACACGAAGGTAGTCACGATTGCGAGGCCATAATTGGTCGCTCTGGGAGACAATTGACGAAGCTCATAAGCTCCATAGGATTGATTTCGACCTTGAAAGATAACTTCCAGCCATTCCTTTTTGTAAATATTTAATTTCGATCCTAACATAACACAACATTTAAAGTAAAACCATTTTATACGTTGATGCAATACGTTAAATCATTCCATAAAAACTTATCAATCTTTAGAAAAATAATTGCCACATTAAAAAAACGTTAATTCCTACAGCAATCTTTAAATAGATCATTATAATTATTAACTTTAAAAACCATATCAAATACAGAAACTTTATGAAATTATTACTTGTTCTATTTTTCGTGTGTTGTTATTCTGCCAGTAACGCACAACAGAATTTAGTTAATTACTTTAAGAAAGATAACGGACCTGCAAAAAAAGAAAATGCGTATTACTACAGGGTATTGAACATCCCCGAGAGCAAATTGGACACTATTTTCATAAAAGAGTTCTATGTCAACGGGAATAAACCAAAATTGACTGCTAAAACAAAAAAGATCCAGAACCCGACTACATATTATGGAAATGTGTATCGCTACTATGAAAACGGGAACCTGGCCTCAAAAGAGTTTTACAGTACAGATGGTATAGCAATCGATTCAGCATTCTATTATTATCCGGAAGGTCAACTCAGAGATGTATGGTATTATAAGTCCGTCTATGAAAATGATAAGACAAAAGTAAAAGACTCTCTTTACATCAAACACTTTGACACGACAGGCAAGTTAGTATTAAAAGATGGTAATGGAACTGCAACATCCTATTGGGATAAAGATACAGAGTCAGGAGAATATGTAAATCATAAGAAAAACGGTCTGTGGAAAGGCACATTCAATGATAAAAAATACCGCTTTGAAGAACAGTACAATGCCGGTAAACTGGTAAAAGGAACAACTTATGATTCGTTAAATAATGAGACGCTTTATACACAACAGGAAATAGCTCCTGAATATCCCGGTGGTATCAGAAGTCTGATGCAAAAAGTCGCCAACACCTTTAAATATTCCCGTGAAATGATGGAAAATAACATTAACGGAACCGTGATTATATCTTTTGTAGTGAAAAAAGATGGTAAGGTTGACAATATCGAAATAGAGAAAGACTTAGGATATGGATCAGGAGAAGCCGGTGTGAGAGTAGTAGAAAATCTCAGAAAATGGTCGCCGGGAATTCAAAGAGGAATTCCGGTCAATGTCAGATACCGTCTCCCTATCCGGTTAAATTTACAATAAGAAGAACAATTAAAATACTATTTTAGCCCTATACATTACATTTATGCTAAAGAAATCAATAAAATTTACTTTAATCATAGTTGCAGCATCTCTTATTTTCGGGTGCCAGCAAAAACAAAAAACAACGGATAACACAACAACAGACAGCTCTGCAAAAGACAGTATAGTTACAACTACTAATGAAGATGTAATTGCCTTTGGTTTTTTAGACTCCTTAGGTAAGCATATTCTTACATTGGAACAGGATTCTCTTCCTCATCCGGAGCAATACGATCTTGTACTTAATGATCAGGGAAAAGGATTTCCGGTTCAATATAAGGGATTTCAGAAATCTACTGATGGTGACAACGGAAGACAGACAGCCGATAATTTTGATAAAAGTGCAGGTTTTCTTTATCAACTAAAAGAAAACAAATTAACATCTTCTGCTACCGCAGTTATACTGACAGACAAGGCTTTTCTTTCTTCCAGAAAAGTACTGATCCCCCATGCCGCAAAAGATGCAGGTACAATGCCTGCTGCTGTTCAGAAATTAGTAGCTGAGAAGAATCGTAAGGTTAAAAACTTCAAAAATATTGCTCAGATTGACGAAAAAACATTAATCAGTATTGTCGAATTTGAAGTGAAAAATGATTCGGCTCTGGCGGTATTGGTATATTCAACCCCTGGAAAGACAATCACTCAGGAATATAAAGCTAAATACGATGATATGAGTACCTGGCGTGTAGATGATGGAGGAGACTTCAATATGGATTACATCGACATCCTGTATGCATTCGTTTATAAGGATAATATAGAACTCGTCTTTTCGGATATGGGAGCAGAGGGCTATAATGTAACCTATCTGAAAGAAAATACTGGTGCATTTGTTATGGCCAAAGAATCCTACGGCTACTCAGCCCCCTTCTAAAATAAGTCAGGAAATAGCGCCTACAGATGCAAACGCGCTAATGGCGCTACTTCCTGACCTACAAAATCCTGCTTAAGATATTTGTGATAACCTGCAATAGCAATCATTGCAGCATTATCAGTACAATACTCAAATTTAGGGATAAATACATTCCACTTATACCGATCCCCCATGGCTAACAAAGCACTACGCAGTCCCGAATTAGCGGATACTCCGCCTGCAATCGCTATATCTTTGATACCTGTCTGCTTTGCAGCTTTTTTGACTTTATTCAGCAATATAGAAACGATTCTGGCCTGAACAGAGGCACATACATCTTTAAGATTTTCCTGAAGAAAATCAGGGTTTTCTTTTTCGTGTTTCTGTACAAGATAGAGAATAGCCGTTTTGAGTCCTGAAAAACTAAAATTCAGATCAGCAATCTGAGGCTCAGGAAGTGAAAAAGCATCCGGATTACCTTCCTGTGCATATTTATCAACCAGCGGACCTCCGGGATAAGGAAGTTGCAGAATCTTGGCTGTCTTATCAAAAGCCTCTCCTGCGGCATCGTCCAGTGTTTCGCCCAGCAACTCCATCTCAAAGTAATCCTTTACCAACACAATCTGTGTATGACCACCTGAAACGGTAAGACATAAAAATGGGAAAGAAGGTTTTGGATCTTCAATAAAATGAGCTAAAATATGCGCCTGCATATGATTGACATCAATCAATGGAATATTTCGGGCCAATGCAAAAGACTTCGCAAAAGAAGTACCGACTAAAAGAGATCCTAATAATCCCGGTCCTCGTGTAAAAGCTACTGCATCTATCTCATTTTTGTGTACTTTTGCTTCACGTATAGCTTGATCTACCGTCGGAATAATATTTTGCTGGTGCGCACGTGATGCAAGTTCTGGAACTACACCTCCATATTTTGCATGAACAGCCTGTCCGGCAATAATATTTGACTTAATTTCACCGTCTATACATATGGATGCTGATGTTTCATCACAGGAAGATTCGATACCCAAAATAATGGCCATAGCTAAGGAAGTAACTTTTAAATAGGATACAAAGTTATCAAAAAAATAATTAAAATAACGCTGATCACTCTTGCTGGCATTACTGTCTTGCTGGCCCTATTTGTATTCTCTTTGCAATACAAACCCGTCCAGACCTATCTGGCAAAAAAAGCAGCCTCCTACCTTAGCAAAGAATTAAACGCCTCTATCACCATCAAAAGCATCTACTTTAAACCATTCTCATCCCTCGTACTTCAGGACCTCAAAATAAATGACAGTATCGGACAGACCATTCTCTACACGGAGCAGATAGATGCAGATCTGAAACTCACGGAACTCTGGCAGAATAAGATCACCGTTGAAAAGATCTATTCCAAAAACACCTTCATTGATTTTGAAATATACAAGGACAGCACCAATTTTTCTTTTCTTATCAACTACTTTTCCCCTAAGAAGAAACAAAAAAAGAAACCTTCTAAAAAGATGGATCTGGTTCTCCAGAGTGTTGTCCTCGAAAACAATCATCTGAAAATCGTCAACAACACAAAAAAGCATTATAAATACGGGGTAGATTACGGAAATCTGGATATCACAGCATTATCCGGCACATTTGATCAGATCAGATTAGATTCAGGTTCCAGGAGTGCCGTTATCCATAAGCTCAGTCTGCAGGAGAAATCAGGACTACATCTCAAGGAACTTTCTACAAAAGCCTTCTACGGGAAAAAGAGGATGGAATTTACCGATCTCAAACTGGTGACCAACCGGTCCCGGCTTACCGATTATATAAAATTTGAATACGACAGCCTGGCCGACTTCAGTGATTTCATGGAAAAGGTGCATGTAAAAGCCCGCTTCCGCAACTCCTTTGTGTCTTCTAAAGATATCGAGTACTTTGCTACAGACATGAAATATGTACAATTCGATGTCCTCATTCCACAGGCCAATCTTCATGGAACAGTAGCCGATATACACGCAAAAAATACGCTTATGCGTATGGGCAGAAATACTGAACTTGCGGGAGATTTTACTGTGAAAGGTTTACCGGACATCAACAAAACCGTATTTGGATTTAACTTAACCTCTCTAAAAAGTAATGCTAAGGATTTGGAGAGCCTTATCCCACTCCTGGGCAACATGAAGTCTTTCAAACTTCCGAAGATCGTTCATCAGCTTGAAAATATAGCATATAAAGGACGTTTTGATGGATTTTACAATGATTTCCAAGCAAACGGATCATTTAAAACAGCATTGGGTGACTTAAAAACAGAAAGTCATATTAACCTTAAAAGGGGGCTTTCTTATAATGGCCATATACAATCTCCTGAATTTGCGATCCATACAGTAGTACCTGTTAAAGATCTTGGAAAAACCGGATTTGATCTTACATTTGACGGAAAAGGAACAGACTTCAAAGCCTTAGATCTAAAGGTAAAGGGTCATCTGGAACGAATACGATTCAGGGACTATACCTATAACCGGCTGGACATCGATGGAAATATTGCAAATGAATTTTTACATATATCCGGCAAATTAGATGATCGCAATGCCACATTGGCTTTCAGCACAGACATAGACTGGCAAAAAGACTCTCCTACTTACCTGCTGAATGCGCAGATAGAAAACACCAATCTATTCGCTATCAATCTTTTCAAAAAAGACACTATAAATATTCACAATACAAGCCTCACAACTAATCTGCAGGGCGACAATCTGAATAATCTGATTGGTAAACTGGAAGCAAAAGACATCCATTTTACCACTTCCAAAGGAACGTTCAATATTGCTTTTCTGGATTTCGATGCAGCCGGCAATCAGGAGGATCGTAATCTGGTTTTACATTCGGATGTATTGGATGTAAACCTGAAGGGTGAAATTGATCTTACGACGATCGGATCTTATTTCAGATCGCTGGCTATGCGTTATGCTCCGGCCATCGGATTTGAAACAAAACCTTACAATAAGCAAAATTTCGACTTATTTCTGAATGTAAAATCATTCAATCCCATTGCCTCTTTCGTAGATCCGAACCTTACACTGGAGGACGGTGCAACCCTCAATGCAAACTTCTCTTCTGAAGACTATACAGCACAGTTTCAAGCTTACAGTCCTGTTGTAAGATATAACGGTATAAAGCTCACGAATCTGATCATCGAAGAAAACGCAAATCAGGAAGCTCTGGCTTTAATGATTACGGCAGACCGCCTTAATCTTTCTGACAGCGCGTATATTAACAATATCAATCTGACTAATATTCTTTCAAAAGACAGTCTGCTGTTCAATGTCAAATTATCCCAGCAGTCTTCTCCAAATTACCTGGATCTGAACGGAAATATATTATTTGCACATAATAAGCCTGCATACATTAACTTCTCTCCTTCTACAGTACAGATCAACAGAGAAGAATGGAATATCAATCAGGATGCCCAGGTCAGGATTTCTAAAGGAAAGGTGTACATGGAAAATCTTAAACTGAGTCAGGGAGAGCAGGAGATCAAAGTGGATGGAGCGATGTCCGATGAGAACGACAAGATCAACTTTGCTTTCAATAATTTCGGATTAGCCTCTCTGGACGGTTTTACAAAGCCAATGGGTATTGCCATGCAGGGTAAAGTAAACGGCAATCTGCAGATTAATTCTTTATTCAAAAAACCGTACTTCAATGCCGATCTCAAAACTAGTCCGATCGTCTACAACGGATTGCCGATCGGTCAGTTGAAACTGATGGCGACCTACAATCCGGAAGGAAGTCTCGTCGATCTGGATGTTGATCTGGCAGACGGGATAAACAAACAGCTTAAACTGGATGGTACGTATAATATAGGTGATGATAAAAATGCTATTGATATCTCTGGTAAACTCGTCAATACGGATTTAATTATATTTCAACCGTTTCTACGGAATCTGGTTTCCGATTTACATGGTTCTGTATCCGGAGATATCAGTGTAAAAGGCTATATCAACAAGCCGGAGATAAGCGCTGTCACACGTTTCAAGGATGCATCATTTATTGTCAATTACCTGAAAACACCTTACAGGGTTTCGGACGATGAGGTAAAAGTATCCAAAAATCATATCGTACTCAACAATCTGAAGATATTCGATCCTAACAATCACGAAGCAACAGCCAATGGTTATATTGATCTGAATAAACTTTCGGACCCGCGAATAGATGTAGATGTCAGCACGCAGAATTTTCTTGTGCTCAATACCACTTATAAAGACAACAATCTCTATTATGGTACGGCCTATGCCACAGGTACATTTAAATTCAAGGGACTCACTTCCGCCATGAAAATTGATATTCGTGCCAAATCCAATGAGAATACAACTTTTACGATACCTTTCAACAGTTCGATGACGGTATCAGAGAGCGATTTTATATATTTTATCAGTCCCGATTCATCAGAAAATCGTAAAAAGAACCACCGCAACAGCTTTCAGGGCTTAAGCATGAATATGGATCTGAATATCACACCTGATGCAGAAGTAAATCTGCAGACAGATCTCGGTTCATTAAAAGGAAGAGGTACAGGTGCTCTAAATCTGAAGATATCCAGTCTGGGTGATTTTGAAATGTTCGGTGATTATGTGGTAAGTTCCGGCAAGTTCAACTTTACGGCACAGGACTTTATCAATAAGATCTTCGATATGAAAGAAGGCGGTACTATCCGTTGGGCAGGCAATCCAAGTGAAGCCATTATCAACCTTAGCGCAGTCTATGAGCAAAGAACTTCAGTAGCACCGCTATACAATGCTGCCGGCCGTTCATCCACCAGAGATCAGCGTGTGCTCGCACAGGCAGATATGATCCTGAAAGGAAACCTCACCAAACCGGATATAAGTTTTGCCCTGACCTTTCCGCAGGATCCGTATATCAATGATGAACTGCAGGGATATCTGACGGATGCAAACAATGTCAATCAGCAGGCGATGAGTCTTATTGTAAGACGTAGCTTCACACCGGGATCGTCTACTGAGTTTGGAAAAGAAGTGAATAACACATTATTATCAGCAGGAACAGAGATTGCCTTCAATCAGTTGAACACGATTATTTCCCAATCGCTTAACATCAACTTCTTTGATCTCAATATCCGTTCGCTTAATGATGCTTCAGCATCATTACGTTTCTTTAATGACAGGCTCGTCATTACGGGCGGTGTGACGGACAGAAGAAATCTGCAACTCAACGATCTGAATGTATTCTCCAATGAAGTTGCAACAGATGCTGAGCTCTCCTATCGCCTGCGTAAAGACGGAAGTCTGATCCTGCGGGCCTCCAACCGCCTTAATACACGAAATTTCCTGCTCTTAGGAATGGATAATGATTACATCAGTGCAGCCGGATTGGTCTACAGACAGGAATTCAACAGCTTTTCAGAGTTCTTTAAACGCATGGTATTCTGGAGACGCCTTGAAGAAGAAACAAAGCCTAAGAAAAAAGAACCACAAAAATCCACGAAATAAGTTCAAAGACCGGAGTCTGGAAATTCGAACTCTTAATACTATCCCCTTAATAAATAATGAATCGGTTAAACTTCCGGCTTTTCCTGTAAGCTATAGCTTCTACCGGCCTAAAGTTTAGTTCACTTTTCCGATATTATCACAAAACAAAGCCGGCCATTCGTGTAAGAAAGGCCGGCTTTAGTATATATTAAAATAAGCTTATGCTAATTTTTCAAATTTATCGTAATCGATTTTCTTTGATTTCAATTTTACAACTGTTTTCAGGTGATCGAATACTTTAAGAGCTTTTGCTTCTTCAAACAGACGGTTAGCCTGCTCTCTGTCCTGCAACATCTGAATAGCATATTGTGACAATTGCTCATCAGCAGGCTCTTCATTGATGTTATACATTTTGATCTGAGCATAGATACGTTCTTTTGCAAGATTGATCACCTCATCGTATTTTACTTCTAAGTTGTTAGCTGTAACGATACGGTTTTCAATGATGGTCCATTTCAGGTTATTAATGAAATCAGCAAAGCCTTCTTCCAGCTCTTGTTCAGTGATGTTTGGATTAGTTGCTTTCAACCATCTTTTCAGGAATTCTTCAGGGAATTTCACGTCAACTTTCTCCATACCGAAAGTATAAAGATCATTACGCAATTTCTGAGCAGAATTTTGTTTGAACAAGTTCTCCACTTCTTCTGTTACTTTTTCTTTGAAAACTTCCTCTGTAGTTACTTCACCTGCAGGGAATAATTTATCAAAGAATTCCTGATTCAACTCAGACTCTTCAAGACGGTTGATATTTTTAACAGTCAATTCGAATTTTGCAGGAGCGATTGCTTCCGCTTCTTCTTCAGTGATACCCAGGATACGTGCAAGATCAGCTGCTTTGAATGCTTTTTTCACATCAATCTTTACCGAATCATCTTTTTTAAGACCTGACAAAGATTTTTTGATCTTAGCGTCTTCGATGATATCTGTGCGGACAGATGTTGTTTTTTCGATACCTTCTTCACCTTCTTGTTTCAACGTAGCGTACAATACATCTCCTTCTTCTGAAACTTCAGGGTTTGTCATTTTTCCGTAGCTGCGACGAAGATTTTTGATACGTGACTCTAATGTTTCCGTATCTGCTTTGATATCGTATTCAGTGAATTCAGTTTCTTTTGTGAAAGGAGTTTCAAATTCTGGTGCTAAACCAATTTCATATGTGAAGTTGAACGAATCTTTGAAATCCCAGTTGTAGTTTACTTCTTCATCAATTGGAAGAGGTTGTCCCAGTACTTCCAGTTTGTTTTCTGAAATATATTCTGCAATTTTATCATTCACTACCTTATTGACTTCGTCAAATAAGATTGATTTACCGTATGTTCTTCTGATGTGACCAGTAGGAACCATTCCCGGACGGAAACCTGGTAATTTAGCTTTTTTAGCCTGATCTTTTATTGCCTTATCAACCTGTGGGTTGTAATCTTCTGGTGCTAAATCAACTGTGATGTTAGCGTTGATGTCGTCAATCTTCTTGTGAGAAACTTTCATACTTTATTCTAAGCGTTTAATCGCATTATTTTTTAAAAAAAAATCCTCCCGATGTTTAATTTTCGGGAGGACATCAAGTGCGGAAGAAGGGACTCGAACCCCCACGCCTTGCGGCGCCAGATCCTAAGTCTGGTGCGGCTACCAATTACGCCACTTCCGCGGTTAGGACTTTTATTGTGGCACAAAGATAGAAACCAAAACAATATCCTGCAAGTATTTTCCAACTATTTTTTGAATATTTTTTCAATCTAAAATAAAATCAAAAAACTTTTTTGCATAATTCATTATTATTCATTTACTTTGAAAAACAAAGTACTTTTATGAAGCAAGAAGATTTAATAAAAGATATAGCGCAGATCCGCTCTTTGATGGAGAAATCCACCAAATTTATTTCCATTAGCGGCATTTCGAGCATCCTTATTGGTATATATGCACTTATCGGTGCCGCTTATGCTTACTATGAAGTCTATGGCTTTGATAGTGTAATGGGCTACAGAGATCATTATGTCAATGAACCTTCTATTATAAGTAAGTTGTTAATTACAGCAGTACTGGTACTGGCGGCTTCTATTACCACGGGTCTGGTAATGGCCAAACGGAAAGCGAAGATTCATCAGCAGTCCATCTGGAATCAGACAAGCAGATCACTATTATTTGCTGTAGCTGTGCCACTGCTGACAGGAGGTATATTTGCATTGCTGCTGATAGCTAGAGGTATGATGCTGGCCGTAGCTTCTACCCTTCTTATCTTTTATGGCCTGGCATTAGTGGCAGGAGGAAATTTCACTTTTAAAGAAATCAGGTGGCTGGGAATTTGCGAAATCGGATTAGGATTACTTGCTTTGCTGTTTCCCGGCTACGGAATTGTTTTTTGGGCTTTAGGATTCGGTGTGCTTCATATTATCTATGGAGTCATCGTCCATAAAAAATATGAATAGTGAACATCAACTTAGATTTATACGATAAAACATTAGAAAATAAAGTACGCTTACAAATCATGAGTGTGCTGGTTGCAAATCTGGAGTATGACTTCAGCTCGCTGAAAATGTTACTGGATGTCACAGACGGCAATTTAGCTTCAAACCTCAAAACGCTTGAAAAAGAAGGATATATAGAGGTATTCAAGACATTTATCGATCGTAAGCCTAATACACGTTACAGAAAGACGACTAAAGGACAAGCAGCATTTGAGAATCACCTCACAGCGCTTGAAAATTTAATAAAACAACAGTACAAATAATTTTTTTACCCATTAACTTTGAATTTCAAAGTACTTTTAACAAAATTTATTCACCCTTATCACACACAAAATCATGGAAACTAAAGAAGTCTCATTTTTAGAAAAGATCATGCAATCGGTCGCTGTAAAACTGATCATGATATTGGTACTTACACTGATTATGCTTATACCTATGCATTGGATAAGCGAACTTATTGATGAAAGGAAGTACCGGGAACAGGAAGTCAATTCGGAAATCGCACTTAAATGGGGAAAGCAACAGGTCATAGGTACACCTGTACTGGCTATTCCGTACACTAAGATTGCTGATCAGATTTCAGAGAAAAAAGTACAGAATACGGAAGTAAAGGTTATCGAAAAGGTAAAGGTGACAGAATGGATCTTTTTACTGCCCAATCATGTCAAGATAGACAGTAAGGTCAGTCCCGAGCCACTCAAACGAGGTATCTATAAGGTAGTGGTGTACAACACAAAACTTAACATTACCGGAGACTTTGACTCGCTGAACCTTTCTAAATTAAAGATCGATCCGGCAGATGTCAATTGGGATCAGGCTCGTGTAGTATTCGGGGTAGAGGATTTCAAAGGTCTGAAGGCTACGCCTCAGTTTAGCTGGAAAGATCAGAAATTAGAACTGGAACCGGACTTTAACAACCTGACACTTTTCAGCCAGAGTCTGACGGCTCCTGTTTCCATCGCTAACGAAAAGGACAGCAAGCAGAATTTCAATATTTCCTTTGATCTGAAAGGATCCAAGTCCCTTAACTTTCTTCCGTTGGCAGCACAGACTGACATCTCTATTTCAGGAAACTGGTCTAATCCCAGCTTCAACGGCGCATTTCTTCCGGAAGACAGACAAGTCGGAACGAATAATTTTTCCGCAAAATGGAGTATCCCAAGTTTTAGCCGCAAACTGCCCCAATCATGGACGGGTACTGCAGAAACATTATACAAATTTTACAGTGATGTAGAGGAAACCCAGTACGCCGCTACGACTATGACTGAACCGGCTTCTGCTACGACCTATACACAACAGACACTGACCAATGACGATATGGTATCTGTTAATTTTTTACCAGAGGTAAATCAATACCAGAAAACAACACGGGTAGCTAAATATGGTATACTGGTCATTCTGCTGACATTTACGGCTTTGTTGTTTACGGAGATTGTAAAAAAACAACGCATACATATTATCCAGTATATTCTTATCGGAGCTGCTATGGCTCTCTTTTACTCGCTGTTACTCGCACTTAGTGAACAGATGGGCTTTAATATTGCTTATGTACTTGCAGCGCTTGCCACTGTTGGATTGATTGCGGCATTTATCAAGGGCGTCACAAAAGACAACAAGACAGCTGCCATCTTTGCAGGTATACTCAGTACGTTCTACATTTTTATATTCGTCCTGATGCAATTACGTGACCTGTCTCTTATTGTCGGCACCATAGGCATGTTTGTCATACTGGCTGTACTGATGCGCTTGTCTACAAAGATCAATTGGTATCAGTTTGATAATAAATAAAAGTGGGGTGTTTAATTTAATAATGATGTGATTTTAGCCATTCCCTCGCGGAGGGAGTGGCTATTACACGTTTTAGAATTACAATGATCTTTTTAAAAATATATCTCACTGCCATTCATATACTGTTTACGCATAAATGACCCGTTTTATTTAAGTTATTAAAGCCTTTTAGTAACTTGCGCTTCATTTATTCTAGTATTTATGAAGAAACATATATTAGCTGTAGCTATGGTTTCGGTTTCGGGTCTTACGCTTGCTCAGTCAGGGCCGGATTTAAAAACGGACAAATCTTTAATCGATCAACGCATGGCACATCAATCCAACACAACAGCACTTACTCCGGAAATTTTATGGAAGTTAGGACGTGTATCTGCAGAAGGACTGACAACAGATGGCAAAACGCTTATCTATGCTGTATCTCAGTACAACTTTGAGCAGAACAGTTCGGAGAGAAATCTTTTTTCTGTAGCCGTAACCGGAGGAAAAGCAATTCCATTTTCTCAGGAAAAAGGAGGCGAATCGGTGGTGCATATTGCAGAAAACGGAGATGTGATCTATCTTTTAAAGGGTCAGCTCTGGAAAAAAAATATCAGCGGAGGTGCGGCAACGCAACTTACTAAGGGGGAACTCGAACTGGAGAATGTTAAATTTTCACCGGATGGTAAACATATTTTATTCAGCCAGTCGGTATTAATCAAAAAATACCACAGTCCTGACCGTTATCCTGATCTTCCTAAGTCAGATGCCTACGTATTTGACAATCTGGATTACCGTCATTGGGATACTTTCAATAATGGAAAATTCAACCATCCTTTTGTAGCTACATATAATAACGGAGTAATCGGAGAACCTGTAGATCTTTTACAGGACGAACCCTATTACAGCCCTCAGATGCCTTTTGGCGGAGCGGAAGATTTCGCATGGTCTCCGGATAGTAAAGCAGTGCTCTACGTTTCAAAGAAAAAATTCGGAACAGACTATGCTGTCAGCACCAATACAGATATCTATCGGTATGACCTGTCCAGCAAACAGACAACCAATCTGACAGAAGGAATGAACGGTTACGATACAAATCCAACTTACAGTCCGAATGGACAAATGCTCACCTGGTTGAGCATGAAGACTGAAGGCTATGAAGCAGATAAGAATGATATTGTGCTATTTGACAAATCCAGTTCACAGCGGCTTAATCTTACCGCACACTGGGACGGGACAGTCAATTCATTTATATGGAGTAAAGATAACCGCAAAATTTATTTTACAGCCCCTGTCAAAGGAACAGTACAATTATTCGAACTTACAATACCTGCAAATTTAAAAACAAAAGCATTCCCTCAGATCCAACAGATCAGCTCAGGAGAGTTTGATATAACAGGCATAGTCGGACAGAGTGATAATGCCCTGATCGTAACGTCTACCAAACTCACACATGCTCCGGAAGTGTACCATTATGATCTTAGTAAAAAAGAACTGAAGCCCGTCACAACTGTAAATGATGAGTTGTATGCCGGTATCTATACCAATAAGGTGGCCTCCCGTGTCACCAAGACCTCAGATGGTAAAGATTTATTTTCGTGGGTAGTCTATCCTCCGGATTTTGATCCTGCAAAAAAATATCCGACTATTCTGTATTGTGAAGGAGGCCCTCAATCCGCACTGACTCAATTTTACTCTTTCCGCTGGAACCTGCAACTGATAGCCTCTCAGGGATATATTGTGATTGCTCCAAACCGCCGGGGAATGCCGGGCTGGGGTGAAAAATGGAATGCCGATATTTCCAAAGACTGGGGAGGCCAGCCTATACGGGATTACCTTGCAGCTATCGATGATATTTCGAAAGAACAATATGTAGACACTGCACGTCGCGGAGCTATCGGCGCCAGCTATGGCGGATATTCGGTGTATATGCTGGCAGGGGTACACCAAAATCGTTTCAAATCATTTATCGCACACAACGGCCTGTTTGATATGCGGAGCTGGTATGGTACTACTGAAGAATTATTTTTCGCAAATCACGATCTGGGTGGACCGTACTGGGATAAAGCAAATGATAAAACCTACCATCAGTTTAACCCTATTGAATACGCTAACAACTGGAATACACCCATCCTGATCTTTCAGGGAGGTAAAGACTACCGTGTACCTGTCGGACAGGGATTAGCGGCATTTCAACTGGCACAATTGAAGAAAATAAAAAGTCGTCTGGTATACCTTCCGGACGAAAATCACTGGGTGCTCTCCGGACATAATGCGCAGGTATGGCAACGTGAGTTTTTTGGCTGGCTCAAAGAAACCTTGTAAAACATAAAAAGGTCCCGAAATTTTTTTCGGGACCTTTTATTTATATCATCTGCAAGGAATCATATCTAAAGCAAAGCGCTATAAGAAAAGGTATGATTTCCGGACAGTTGTGTCAAAATATTATTTGGTATCCTTCTTTCCGAAAATGGAAAGTCTGATATACTTTCCGGGATGATTCTTCACATCTTTAATCAGATTATCCAGCTCCTCAGAGGCACTGTTGAGATTATTATATAACTTATCATCATTAAGCAACAGACTGATAGAACCATCACCATTATTGATCTTATTAGTTATTTCCTGAACATCCTGCATAGCCTGGTTTGCTTTGTCTACTGTAGATTTGATTTCGATTTTGGCCATCTGATCAGATACATTATCCAGATTATTCATGATATGATCCAGTTTCTTACCGTTATTCTTGAAATTAACTGTGATCGATTCCAGATTCGCCATGATTCTTCCCAGACGCGCCTTTTCAGTTCCCAGTAATCCGTTGACCTCTCCGGTAATACCTTCAATATTTTTCATGGTAACAGAGATGCTGTGTACACTTCTCTTCACGTCTTTTTGAAAGTCTTTATCCAGAATGGCATTTACCGCTACCAGTACCGAGTCCATGCGGGCTGCGATATTTTCAACTTTCTTCTGTAATGGCTCTACCTTTTCCATCAGATTCTGCTGCACATCAGATGTCAGCGGATCGCCGTCATTAGCCAATGTGGTACTATTTCCTAAATTAAAAACGATAATCTTACTTCCCAGCAGGTCTGCACTCATGATGCGGGCAACAGTATTGGAAGGGATTTCATATTCTTTCTTAATCTTAAATTCGGTTCTGATCTGTCCATCCGGCATTAGTGTCATTTTTGACACACGCCCTATCTGATAACCGTTGACCATTACAGGTTTTGATACAGCCAGACCATCCACATTTCCATATACTGTGTAAAATGTATTTTCGCTACTGAAAACATCATTTCCTTTCAAAAAACTATATCCAATAAACAGTAAGGCAATGGCAACAATTGTCAATGCCCCTACTTTGGTCTCATTTGCTATTTTCAAAATCGTACTATATTACAAACTAAAAAGAAATTAAAACTATCTCTTACAACAGTCGAAGATACTAATTGTTTAGCGTTCCACACTTCTTTTATAGGTTTTAATTGCATTCAACAGGTTATTAATAATCTCATTCTGACCTGAATCTGACATCATAAACTGTTCTTCATCCGGATTACTGATAAATCCGATCTCCGTCAATACCGCCGGCATACCCGCTCTGGCCAGTACCGCAAGACTCTTTTCCCACACGCCACGATTCGTACGTCCTGATTTGACATATTCATTTTGCATGTAAGAGGCTAGTTTAATACTTTGATCACGGAATTGGTTTTTCATTAACGAGAAGACAATATAACTTTCGGGGTCCTTCGGATCAAAACCCTGGTAGTTGTCTTTGTAATTGGACTCCAGCAACAGTGAGGCATTCTCACGAAGAGCAGCATCCTGTTCGCCTAATCTTCCGTAACCGGACACCAGTGTTTCCGTTCCCTTTGCCGAAGAGTTAGTCACAGATGAAGTAACACGTTTACCTTTGCGATTACGAGTTGTCACTCGGCTTATACCTCCGGAGTTACAATGGATAGAAATGAAAAGATCTGCATGATTATCATTCGCATAATAAATACGCTTATAAAGTTCAACGAATTCATCTGTCTTACGTGTATACAAAACCTTGACTCCCGGCAATTCGGACTCAATCAGTTTTCCCAATTTCAATGCTACCTGCAAGGCAATATGTTTTTCCAGTGTCTCCCGGCCCCTCGCTCCTGAATCATGCCCTCCGTGCCCGGCATCAATGACAATAGTCTTTATTTTGTATGGAGATTTACTTTGAGATTTATTGGTGGATGGCAGAATAAGAAAAATAATAAGTAATGATAGTGCGATTAATTTTGTTCTCCCAAAAATCTTTTTTACGTCCATATGGTATCTTCTTTATTTAACTGAAATTTGACTAGCTATTTGTGATTAAACACAAATTTAACTCATTTAGCATTATTTAACATTAAAACCCCTGTTTTTTCTACATCTTTTTTGACTAATTTTGTCGCCAAGAGTTTATCTTTATCACAAAAATAATATTCATTATCCACTTTGAAGGCGTTAACGGACTTTTTAACATATTTATTACTTCTCGTAATGTGTATTTCTTTAGCATATGCTCAGGAAATTACCCCTTCAAAAGCGTCGAAGTCTACGATCCAGGATACAACAAAAAGTATTACCGATACGACAAAATTGGTAACACAGGACAGTATACGTGATTCTGTAGTTGTCAAAAATGAAAGTGGCCTGCAATCTACAGTCAGCATCGTAGCAGTAGACAGTCAGTATACGCAGGTAGATAAGAATATAACTTATCTGTATAAAGGTGCAAAGGTCAAATATCAGGATTTTGAGTTATCTGCCGATTTCATCCGTCTGGATCGTAACACAAATGAACTCTTTGCCAGCGGGGTCATCGACCATAATGGAAAATACGTGGGCAGGCCCGTTGTATTATTTCCAAACGAAACACCAAAGTCTGTAGATTCCCTAACCTACAATTACAAAACGCAGGAAGGTAATACCTATGGAATTATGACCGAAGTAGACGGAGGATACATACAGGCCAAAGTCGTGCGGAAAAATATGTACGATGAGATGTCCATATACAAAGGTTTGTACAGCACCTGTGATTTGCCTTATCCACATACCCATTTCGGTCTACAAATTTCAAAGGGGATTGTTACCAAAAATCAAATCATTGCAGGCCCTACCTATCTGGTTGTAGAAAACATACCAGTCAAATTCGTTGCCATTCCTTTTGGTTTTTTTCCTAAACCTAATAAAAGATCTTCCGGATTCCTGTTCCCTTCTTTCGGAGAGGATGCAACCCGGGGATTTACGATCAGGGACATCGGCTGGTATCTGGCTTTTAATGATTACTGGGATACCGAATTGCGGGCAACGATCTTCTCCAAAGGATCCTGGGAGGCACGCGTCAATACACAGTACAAGGTCAACTATAAATACAACGGCGGATTTAACCTGAGCTTTGCATCAACTAAGACCGGTGTGGAAGGAACTGACGATTACGGGTCTGATAAAGTATTTAATGTCACGTGGAACCATACCCAACGTCAGGAAGCTAATCCGGGAACATCATTCAGTGCATCGGTAAATTTTGGTAGTAGCTCTTACTATAAAAGAACAGGTGCTCTGGTCAATAATTTTAACGATCTGACACGTAATAATATGTCCTCATCCATCAGTTATGGGAAAGTGTTCGCTGATGGAAAAGTCAACTTCACTTCCAGTCTCAGTCACAGACAGGAAATGGCAACCGGACGTGTAGATTTAGAATTACCGACCTTCAGTCTTAACGTAGCCTCATTCAATCCGTTTGACAGCAAAGAACGTGTCGGAGAACAAAAATGGTATCAACGTATTACCGTAGGCTATAGTTTACAGGGGCGTAACTCCATATCTATCGGAGATTCCCTCTTGTTTACTAAAGAAGCACTCAATAAATTTTCGAACGGATTCCAGCACTCCATTCCGATCAGTCTCTCGCTTAATGCTTTCAAACATTTTCAGTTCAACACAAGTGTCAATTACACCGAACGCTGGTATCTGCAAAGTATCCGCAAATCCTTATTGAATGAACCTCAGGGATATAAACCTGTTACCGATACACTTCAGGGATTCAAACGCGCATATGATTACTCCATATCTACAGGTCTATCAACCAAAATATACGGGATGTATCCCAAGATCGGAAAAATACAGAACATCAGACACGTCGTTACTCCCTCTATCAATCTGAATTACAGACCCGATTTCTCGGATCCTTCATTCGGATTTTACAGAAATTTCATTGACGAAAACGGCAGACAATCCCGGTATTCTATTTTCCAAAACGGAATCTACGGAAGTCCGGGTTCAGGAAGATCAATGGGAATCGGATTCTCCGTGGATAATAACCTGGAAGCCAAAGTTCTCAGCAAAAGTGACACCTCCAATAACGGAGTCAAGAAAATTCCGATCCTGCAAGGTCTGACCTTTAGTGGAAATTACAACTTTGTAGCAGACTCCCTTAAACTTACTCCGATTAGTTTCTCCGGACGTACAGCTCTTTTTGGGGAAAAGATCAATATCAACTTCAACGGTTCATTAGATCCGTATTCCATTGACAAATTCGGAACTAAGATCAACAAATATGCTATTCAGAGTGGCAAGCTTGCACGATTGACCAGTTTTGGTTTTTCTTTTGACTATAGTTTCAATCCTGATGCATCCAGGAGTCGTAACAAAAATATTGATTCCCTTCGTAATACAGTCCAGAATATGACGCCTGAACAAGCGGAAGCCCTGGCCCGTATCAGTTCAAATCCAAATGCCTTCGTGGATTTCAACATTCCATGGAATCTGGCCGGATCCTTCAGTTTTCAATACAGCAAACCGGGATTACAGTCTACAATGACTGCCACGCTTAACGTAAGTGGTGACTTTAACCTTACTCCAAAATGGAAAGTACAGTTTAACTCCGGATATGATTTCAGAGCAAAGCAGGTATCCATGACCCAATTCAATATCTACAGAGATCTACACTGTTGGGACATGTCCGTCGGATGGACCCCATTTGGTCAATACAAAAGTTACAATATCACAATCCGGGCCAAAGCCTCCGTATTGCAGGATCTTAAGTTATCTAAACGCAACAGCAGTTTTAGCGGATATTAACGATGACCGCCGCTGCTGAAACTTAATATGTAAATCAATGACAGCAGAAATTATAACTATCGGAGATGAAATTCTGATTGGTCAGATCATAGACACCAATTCTGCATGGATCGCCAAGCAGCTCAAAAATATCAATATCTCCATCGGGCAGATTACATCTGTTTCTGACAGCAAAGAAGCGATCCGTCAAACTTTACAGGAAGCAGCCGGAAGAGCGGATATTATTATTGTCACAGGGGGACTCGGTCCCACCAAAGATGATATCACAAAGATAACAGCAGCAGATTATTTCGGTACACACCTTATGCGCGATGCGAAAGTACTGGCTCACGTAGAAGATTTTTTCAAGCAAAGAGGCTTGGAAATGCTGGAGATCAATTTGCAGCAAGCCGATATTTTAGCCAATTCAGAAGTACTGTTTAACGATGTGGGAACAGCTCCGGGTATGTTTGTCAGACAAGATAATAAGTACTACTTCTTTATACCGGGCGTACCTTTTGAAATGAAGTTTTTGGTTACAAACCGGATTCTTCCTATATTATCCACACTGGATATCGGTCAGTCCATCTGGACGCAGAATATTATTACTGCAGGAATCGGTGAATCATTCCTCGCCAATACTATTGCAGATATCGAAGATGCACTGCCTGATTACATCAAACTGGCTTACCTGCCGAAGTACGGTTCTGTACGCATGCGACTAACGGCCATCGGTCAGGATGCATCGGCACTCCGGCAAGAGACTGAACAATTCGCAAACCGTATAGTAGATCGTGTACGGTCACATGTTATCTCTACAGAAGATCTGACTATCGAAGAAGTCATCATCAAAGAATTTGCAAAACGTAACCTTACTTTGTCTACAGCAGAAAGCTGCACCGGAGGATTTTTAGCGGCGCAACTGACCGCTGTACCGGGATGCAGTCAGATCTTTACAGGAGGCACTATCCCCTACTCCAATAAACTGAAAATGCAGCTTTTAGGCGTAACAGAAGCTACATTATCATCTTATGGAGCTGTCAGTGAACAAACCGTAATTGAAATGGCGAATGGCAGCAAAAAGAACTTTGAAACCGATTATGCAATTGCAACAAGCGGGATAGCCGGACCGGATGGCGGAACTTCCGAAAAACCTGTAGGAACAGTATGGATCGCTATTGCCGGAAAGGAAAAAGTGATAACCAAAAAATGCCAGTTTACACCAAACAGACAGGTAAATATAGAATTGGCGACTGCTTATGCCTATAATATGCTATGGAATTTGTTTCATACGGAAAACAACTTTAGCATAGAATAAAATATTCAAAAAAGACTAAATCAAAAAATTAAATTTTGTTTGATCAATCTATTACAATTAATAATTAACTTAGTATTTTGACAACGATAAAGACGCATGGCACTATATAATTTAACACTTCCCAAGATGGGAGAAAGTGTCTCCGAAGCTACAGTAACCAAGTGGCTGAAAGAACCAGGAGACAGGATCAGTGAGGATGAAGCTGTGGTAGAAGTTGCTACTGATAAAGTAGACTCTGATGTTCCGTCCCCGGTTTCGGGTATTTTAAAAGAGAAAAAAATCAGTGACGGAGAGATCGCTCAGGTTGGTCAGATCATCGCTGTCATTGAAATAGAAGGCGAAGGAGAAGGAGAAGAAACAACTGTTACTTCAGCGGAAGTAAATGAAGCAGAAGCCAATATGATCAATCCGACTCCTGTTAAAGATGAAGATATTATTGTACAAGAGATCCAACTCCCTGATTTGGAAATTCCGGGAGTAGATCAACTACCTGCCTCACCTGCAGCCCATAAGGAAGCGATTCACAATAACATAAGATTTTATTCTCCTCTGGTTCGCAATATTGCTCAGGAAGAAGGTCTTTCCCAACAGGAACTGGACTCCATTCCCGGAACAGCCAGTGATGGCCGTGTGACTAAACAGGATGTGTTAAATTACCTGCAGCAACGCAGACAGACTGGTCAGTCAAATACAACTCCTGCTCCGGCCGGTACCTCAGCAGCAGCTAGCACTGCACCAGATTCTTCTCCCACAAAAGCAATTGGTATTACAGCTGCCGGAGATGAGATTATAGAGATGGATCGTATGCGCAAACTGATTGCTGATCATATGGTCAAAAGTGTGCAGACCTCTCCGCATGTATGTTCCTTTGTAGAGGCTGATGTGACAAATATGGTCAACTGGCGCAACAAAATTAAAGACAGTTACAAAAAACGTGAAGGTGAAAATATCACATTTACACCCTTGTTTATCGAAGCCATAAGCAAAGCTCTGAAAGACTTTCCGATGGTAAACGTTTCTATAGACGGAACAAATATTATCAAAAGAAAGAATATCAATATCGGAATGGCAGCAGCCCTTCCCACAGGTAACCTGATTGTCCCTGTGATCAAAAATGCAGATCAGCTTAGTCTGGTCGGTCTAAGTAAAACTGTCAACGATCTGGCAGTCAGATCACGTGCAAACAAGTTGAAGCCGGATGACACACAAGGCGGTACATTTACATTTACAAATATTGGTGCATTCGGTAACATAATGGGTACACCTATTATCAATCAGCCGCAGGCCGCTATTCTGGCTGTAGGTACCATTACGAAAAAACCTGCTGTCATAGAGACTGAGTTTGGAGATATGATAGGTATACGCCATATCATGTACTTATCCATGTCTTATGATCACCGGGTGATAGACGGAGCTTTGGGCGGTACATTCCTTAAGCGCGTTGCAGATTATCTGGAACAGTGGGATACTAACCGTGTGATCTGATCAACGGTATATAAGTAAAATTAAAAAGGCTTCTTTTCTGTACGAAAAGAAGCCTTTTTAATTATCTGTCAGGGCATTAACCTTAATTGATAATATAAGTTGACGACATATGCCTTCCTATTACGGCTCTGTAGCGAGCATATAAAAGTAACGAGGAAGTCAATAAACCTAATGTCAATCCGTACCACACTCCTTTCACTCCCCAATCCAATACCACACCTAAAACATATCCGACAGGTAATCCGACAACCCAATACGCTATAAACGTAATAAAAGTCGGAACATTTACATCCCCCATACCTCTCAAGACCCCCAGACCAACCACTTGGGTACCATCAAACAACTGAAATAATCCGGCGATGATCAGTAACTGGGAAGCAATAGCCACCACTGTTACATCATCAGTAATAAGGTAAGGAAGATACTTATTGAAAACAGCAAATATAATCGCAGCCACAGACATAAAGATCAATACCAGATGATAGGATGATACCGCAAAACGCTGTAACCTGAAATAATTCTTATTCCCAAAACTATTACCCGTCTTGATCGTTGCTGCAGATGCTATACCGCTGGCCATCATATACGTCATAGCAGCCAGGGTAATAGCCACCTGATGTGAAGCCTGTGCGTCTGCACTTATCTTCCCGGCGATCAATGCAGCACCGGCAAAGGCTCCGATCTCAAAGACGTACTGCATCGCTACAGGAGCTCCGATTTTAAGAATGTTCCACAGTTTACCCTTATCCAGATAAGTCAGCCTGAAATGTCTGATATACGCTCTGAAAATAGAAGATTTCAACACATACAGAGCCATCACAATCATCATGAGGATACGGTCTGTTAATGTAGCAATACCCACACCTTTGATGCCCATAGGTTTGAAACCAAACATTCCCTTCACAAGAATAATAGCCAGAAGGATATTAAAAATATTTCCCCAGATGGTAATATTCATGGCTTGCTTCGTAAATCCCAGTCCTTCTGCAAATTGTTTAAAAGTATTGAAAATCATTAGCGGGAAGATAGACAAACTCAATAAAAACAAGTAAGGCTTTGCTTCTTTTACCACACGCGGATCCTGATCCAGATGCTCTACAGCATACATAGATCCGAAATAAACAAAGCAGAACAATAATGCTCCTGAAAGTGCATTCAGCCAAAAACTGTTAGACAACAGTCTGGCACATTCCTCCTTGTTGGAGCGACCGTTTTCCTGTGCAATCAAAGGAGTCAATCCATATGCTATTCCCAGACCGATGACCAGTACAACCATAAATACGCTGTGTACAAGGGAAACAGCTGCCAACGGTATTTTGCCTGCAAAATGCCCGACAATAACAGTATCTGCAGTTTGTACCAGCGTATGTCCCAATTGGGAAACAACTACCGGACCGGCTAATAAAAATGTACTTAAATAGTACGGTTTGTACGATTTTAACCTACCCAACATGTCTAAAAATTTTAGCACAAAAATAGAAAAAGTTTAGATGGTATTGCGTCTTTAATTCGTCATATGTAAGTACCTGTTTTATAAAAATCACATAATAATTACAAAATCTTGTTGGCGATTACTATAATTTACACTTACCTTAGATTTACATATTAATATAACAAACAAAAAATCGTCAAATATGACACTAGCATTTTTAAACATTGGCACCCAGGAAATGATTCTGATAGTAATCGTTTTATTGTTGCTTTTTGGTGGTAAAAAACTTCCTGAATTAGCTCGTGGGTTAGGAAAAGGGATTCGTGAATTTAAAGATGCATCCGAAGGCATCAAACGTGAAATATCGGATCAGATCAATAATTTTGATAAGGATGTAGAAGAGAAGAAAATTGCTGAGACTCCTGCAGAACCTGTTACACAACAAACAGAAACGACGCAAACAGCCTCTACAGATTCTCCTGATCAGGAAAAAAAACTTCCTCAGTTTTCAGCTCCGGAAGGTACCTATCAGCATGAGCCGGGTCGTCAGCCTGACTATGATCCAAATGCAAACCATTACAACTACGGTTACAATGATCACTTTGCAAGTAATCAACAGGCAGAAGTTTCCTCTGAAGAGCAGGCACATGCGGCCGCTTCTCCACAACCGTCTTCAGAAAATAAACCGGAACAGAAAGAAGCTTAATTATATTCTTCTTATTTTTACAGCACAATATTATAAAGCTGTTGGTTAATTCCAACAGCTTTTGATTTTCATATACTACAATATTCATTTATGTCACACCAAATGGTTATTTCTAACGAACTGTCTATTAGTGACAGACAGGTTCGTACTACTATTGAATTATTAGATGAGGGTGCTACAGTACCGTTTATTGCCCGCTACCGTAAAGAGATGACCGGAAGTCTCGATGAAGTGCAGATCACAACCATCCGTGACAGAATCCAGCAATTAAGAGAACTGGAAAAACGTAAGGAAGCGGTTCTTAAATCTATAACCGAACAGGGAAAATTAACTCCGGAACTGGAACAACAAATATTAGCTGCAGAGACGATGGCAAGTCTGGAAGACATTTACCTTCCATACAAACCAAAACGTAAGACCCGCGCAAGTATAGCTCGTGAAAAAGGTCTTCAGCCTCTTGCTGATCAGATTCTGTTACAGGACGGCAAAGATTTCGAAACACTGGCAGCTTCCCTTATTGATGAAGAAAAAGGAGTGCAGAGTGTGGAAGATGCACTGGCAGGTGCACGGGATATTATTGCAGAAACCATCGCTGAAGATGCTAATGTACGTGCCCGTTCACGAAAAATATTTTTAGAAAAGGGACAGTTTGTATCCAGAGTCGTTCCGGGGAAAGAAGAAGCTGCACAAAAGTATAAAGATTATTTCGAATGGTCAGAGTCTCTGAAAGACGCTCCTTCTCACCGTGTACTGGCTATGAGACGCGGAGAGAAAGAAGAACTGTTATATCTGGATATTGAAGTGGCTGAAGAAGAAGTCGTACCGGCTATCGATACACTTTATATTAAAGCAGCCAATCCTGCCGCTACACAGGTACGTATGGCTTTATTAGACAGCTACAAGCGACTGCTAAAGCCATCTATGGAAACTGAAATACGTGTACTGACCAGACAGAGAGCGGATGAGGAGGCCATTAAAGTATTTGCAGATAATGTACGTCAGCTTTTATTAGCAGCGCCACTAGGGCAAAAACGCCTGTTGGCTATTGACCCCGGATTCCGTACAGGCTGTAAAACAGTTGTATTGGATGAGCAAGGTACTTTGCTGGAAAATACAGCTATATTCCCTCATACAGGAGCAGGTGCTGCAGCAGAAGCCGCAAAAACAGTTGAACATCTGGTCAAAAAATATGATATTCAGGCTATCGCTATAGGAAACGGAACTGCAGGCCGTGAGACAGAAGAATTTGTACGTAAGCTCAATATTCCCGACATCACTTTGGTTATGGTGAATGAAAGCGGAGCTTCTATTTATTCAGCATCTGAAACTGCCCGTGAAGAGTTCCCTGACCATGATGTCACCGTCAGGGGAGCGGTTTCTATAGGCCGTCGCCTAATGGATCCTCTGGCAGAATTAGTCAAAATCGATCCTAAATCCATTGGCGTAGGACAATACCAGCATGATGTAGATCAGAATAAACTGCAGACCGCATTAGATGACACCGTTATCAGTTGTGTAAATGCTGTAGGTGTGGAACTAAACACAGCCTCTAAACAAATCCTGGCTTATGTATCCGGATTGGGTCCCTCTCTTGCACAACAGATCGTCAATTACAGAGTTGCAAATGGTGCTTTTAAATCCAGAAAAGAATTGAAAAAAGTACCTCGTCTGGGAGATAAAGCGTTCGAACAGGCCGCAGGATTCCTCCGGATCCGTAATGCTGAAAATCCACTGGATGCATCAGCGGTACATCCTGAACGCTACAGCGTAGTGGAAAAGATGGCCAAAGATCTGGGTAAGAATGTATCCGATTTATTAACAAATGAGGAGTTGCGCAAATCCATTCCTTTGAAAGCATATGTGTCTGAAGAAGTCGGATTACCAACACTACAGGACATCTTATCTGAGTTGGCTAAACCCGGATTAGATCCGCGTGAAAAGTTTGAAGCATTTTCATTCACAGACGGCATCAACACGATTTCTGATCTTCGCATAGGAATGAAGTTGCCGGGTATTGTAACCAATATTACCAACTTCGGGGCTTTTGTAGATATCGGCGTTCACCAGGATGGATTAGTCCATCTGAGCCAGCTTGCAAACAGATTTGTGTCTGACCCGCATGAAGTTGTAAAAGTACAACAGCAGGTAATGGTAACGGTCACAGAGGTAGATGAAAAAAGGAACCGCATCGGCCTCTCTATGAAGACGGAAGAAAAAGCTGCTCCAAGACCGAAGAAACGGGAACAAGCCGGACAACATAAACAACGCCAGCAACCGGAAACGGATATGGCAACCAAACTTGCCGCTCTTGCAAGTAAATTCAAATAACAAAAAGAAGGCACTCCGAAATACAGAGTGCCTTCTTTTTGTTATTGGATAAACCAATTCCCTCTCCTTTTTAAGGATACAGTCAGGGAGAGGTTATAATGCTTATAATATAACCGCCCCGCCAGGAAACCCGAATCAACTTAAAATACTCAACAGCGTCATTTGGTGTCCCACCAAATGATAAGGACGAAATTTTCATACTGTTGGTGAGGACACCTTCAGACGCGACAAAAAACACTTTATCTATGCTAATAGCTATCCTTCTCCATTTAAGGAAACCCTGTTCTGACATGTCGGAAGGGTCATTGAGAGGTTTTGTAGTTTTATAATTAACTTCTCTGCCCTTCGGGCATCTCTCCTTTAAAAGGAGAGAAAAGTTATAACAAGGTTTCTAAAATAGAAATAGGGCTATCCAAAAAGATTGGATAGCCCTATTTCTATTTGATTTTATATGTATCTCCCTCCCTTACAGTATCATTTCAGATATGCAATTCTCAAAGGGTTTGACTTGACTTTTTAGACAACTATTTTTCTGCTATAGCAGGAAATAGTCAATCAGGTAGGTCACCAGATCTTTCGGCAAAAAGGTTTCTACCATCTGTCTGAATCTTGTTTCTACCTCTTTGCGCGGCATAACTTTATTTTTCTTTTTATCAAATACGGAAAGGTCAAAGGGAACTGTATTTGAGAACTCCACTTTGCTGGCGAAATAAGAAACGTGATCATATGGTACGACTAAACCTAAAATCATTCCCGGAAGTCCGCTTATGGATTCGGGCCCTCCGCTTACGGGAATCTCATTTGTATAATAACCAATCACATACAGCGAATCCTGTGTCAATCCGTTTGCACGCCGGCATTCAAATCCGGCAATATCGCGATACTCATCCGTAATCTTCCATTTAATACGAAGTACAGAATCTTTGATAACCAGATTATCACCAAAAAAATCCTGGTAACGCTTATATTCCTTCGTCTTCAGATTCGTATAGACCGTACCGTCTCCCTTGATGGCGTGATTTTCCATAAATGAACTGGCGATTTCACTTATATCCGTCTTTACATATTCAAAAAGCGTTTCATCATTATTAAACTTCAGTGTATTTTTCAGAACAACATTGCCGGGCAATTTATTGGAGATCTGATCATACCAGTTCTTTGTCATCCCTTCAGCCTTTGCATACAATTGCTTTTTAAGCATGTTTTGAAGGTAAACAGTCTTATCGAATGTAATCGTCCCTGTCTTGGGGAACATTGTATATTGTGCAAAACCGGAGCGGGCAGATAAAGCAATACTTATAAAAAGAAAAATCTTAACTATTTTCATGATTGATCGAATTCTTAATTAACAAACATTTTAGTGAAATCCCAGGATACTTTCAGCATATAATACCTGCGAATGGTATCTGATCTGCGTTGTATAAAAAATGTATTCGAATTAGATCTGCTAAATCCTGTATTCTGATTAAGTAAATCATTAACTGTAAAATCAAGCATCAGTGATTCATTTTTCAGGAATTTCTTGCTGATCCCCGGGTGTACCAGAAATTGATCAAACTTCTCTTTTAATGCTTCTGTCGGAGCCTGATATGTGTAGGTATAATTTACATACAACTTAACCTTCGCAGGAAAGTAATACGACATTCCTCCATTAGAATTAAAGATAAAACCATCATTGTTCTGATCAGGTTGTAAGCTCGAAGACATCTTCTGGTAAGAAGGAGACAAATTGATATCAAAATCAAATCCCTTTGTTGTGTTCTTAGAGATATTATAACCTATTGAATAGCTCATGTTATCAATCTTATTCAGCTTACTGTTGACTGAGTTAAAGGTTTTGGATCCGTTGATATATAGTCTCGGGCCATTGTCAATATTCAGTTTCTTGCTAAGTTTGAAAGAGTAGCCTCCCCATGCACTAATCGATTGGTTGGTATGATCATCCAGGTTGGCCCATTTAAAGTTATTTCTACCACCATCCAGTGTTTCCACATTCTGAATCAGGGCATTATTAGTAAAATTGATATAGGTACCGATATACATATAGGAGCCAGCCAGCATCTTAGAAGAATTATAATTCAGATTAAAGCTGTTTGAGAATGCAGGCTTTAAATTTTCATTACCAATATATTGATTAAGGGCGTCCTGATTGCTTCTTAACGGCTGGATCTGGTTTAAAGAAGGCAACTGATTACGTCCGCTGTAATTAAAATATAGATTAGAGCTTTTTGTAAACCTGTAGGACATCGATAATGACGGGTTGTAAGTCAGAAATGAACGTGTCAACTCCGAGTTTGTATAATTATTCTGCTGATGCAGACGGTCATTATTCAGATTATTCGTCAGGTTCGCCCATATCTTCTCATTATTCAGATTCAGGGACACACGGTAACTGTTACTCAACCGGTCAAAAGCATAATCATTACTGTACATCGAATCCAGAATATTGTAAGGATCATCAGCCGATGACCTGTTAAAGGAATTGAGCAATGACTTATTATCATTACGCTGTAACCCATAATTCAGGGTCAGATTCAGCTCTTTTGTCAACGGCTCGGTATAAGAGATATTTCCTCCCTTTGTAGTAGATTTCTGTCTGTTATCCTTTCGCTGATCAAAAATAATGCTGTTCGCAAGCACATTATCCTTGTAGATTTTGGTATCAGAGAACAAGTAGCCATCACCATTGGATTCATTGTTATTGATACTTAATGCCATAGATAAAGAACGTCCTTTTTTCATAAATTTCCGGGTGAAAAGGGCTCTTGCATTAATAGCTTCTACTTTCCTGTCATTTATATCCAGTGACTCACTGGTATTCAGGGTATCCATATTCCCGTCAAAGGTCTGTGAATTATTTCTGGTTTCACCCCAGATATTATCACGGGAAGCATTTCCGGTGATTGTCAGCAATGTTAAAGAGTCAAACTGAAGATCATATTTCAGATTCAGCTTCTGTCTGTCCTTGTCTGCTGCTATCTGACGAAGGGCATTTGTATTTTGTATCTGATCCGGTAAATTGTTCTGAGAGATCGTTTCTTCATTACCTTCATTTTCAATCTTACCATACTTATAACTCAAATTCAGCTTATGCTTTCCATTCTTTGTTTTGTCCGAAAACATAATCCCGGAGTTGATGGCTTTCGGTATACCAATGACACCTTCCCCCGAAAAATCATCTCCCCCATTAGTACTGTAGAATGTACCTCCATCATCCGAATACGAAACATTGTCATTCTCCCCGTACTTCTCCGTATCCTGCCAGGATAAAGAAGTAGTTGCATTATTACCCACTAATCCATATGCTGCAATTTTCTGCGAGCCTTTGAACTTATTCAACATCAGTTGACCCATATAGTAGTCATCTGTGCCACCTCCGGCCAGCGCTTTCCCGAATAGTCCGTTTTTCTTATCTTCTTTCAGTTTGACATTGATAGTTTTCACTTTCTGTCCGTCATCAACTCCTGTACGTTCAGCTTCTTCAGACTTCTTATCATACACCTGCACTTTATCAACCATATCCGATCGGATATTACGGGTTACCAGTTTCGGATCATTTCCAAAAAATTCTTCTCCATCAACCAGAACCTTTTCTACTGTTTTACCCTGAGCTGTAATTTTTCCCGATGCATCAACGGAAATCCCAGGCAATACTTTTAACAAATCTTCTACCTTAGCATTTTTTTCTACTTTAAAACTCCCCGCATCGTATTCCGTTGTATCCCCTTTTACTACAATAGGAATTCGTCCGATTACAATTGCCTCTTCCAGTAACTGAGCTTTGGTACTAAGCGCTATACTAAAATTCGCATAATTATTCTTAGCATCGATAGGGCTGTAAAAATCCCCGTATTTGGGATAACTGGATATCACCAGATAAGAACCCGTATCCGGTAGGTTTAATGTGAATTTGCCATCCTTGTCCGAACGGGTAAAGTCTACTAAAATAGAATCTTGTGCTGTCAATAGCATTACAGTAGCATTCTCCAGTTTTAACTTATCCTTTTCATCCTGTACAACACCCGATAGTTTTTTCTGGGCAAATACAGGTTGAGAGAATAGAAGTCCAATCAGGAGAACCGAAAATGCGAGTAATAGTCGCCTCATATGATTTGATATGGTTTAAAATATTTCAAATAGGTAAATAACCACCACGAAGATATAATTATATTGTCTTCGATGAATAGTCTTAACTAAAATTTAACACTGTTTGTAATTTAAATCTTTAGTAACACAGTAAATAGATGACTTTTATGATATTATTCCACAAAATTTTTACATTTCGTCCGACAAACAGTCTTTATCCTTACATTTCGTTAACTGCCCTTTTATAAAAGGGTATCCGCTCCGTAATTAGACAGAAGCAGGGCATAAAATAACTCACACTATTTTATTTTAACAACAAAAGAACAAGTATAGTAGTCAGATATATAGCAGCAGGTGGGAATCACAATCTTAGAAATTGTTCCGGATTCAGCCGACAGGATATGCTCTCCGGATAGACAGCACATTTAATAAAAGCAAAGAAGGTGTCTAAAAAATCAAGTCAAACCCTTGTAGAGTTGCCTATCTGCAGGTAGGTCCTTATAGAATCGTAAAAAACGGGGCTATCCAACATTTTTGGACAGCCCCGTCTATGTTTAGTTTAGTTTACTGTATGGTCGGATCAAAAGAGCCACCCCAATCTTTATTCTGGATTATTTTTGGATTTTTATCAATAACTGATTGTGCTATCGGAAAGAAGTAGTATTTATCAGGTACCAGATTCACCTTATTTCCTGTATTTGGAACCTGTAATACGCTATATTTAAATTGATTTTCTCTCAATTGATAGGTCTTTGCCAATGCCGCAGCTGCTTCCAGATCCATTTCAGTACCATTGCTGTTGATGGCTATTGCTTCCACTCCATACTTAGTCGTATTGTTCAGTACACTCAGTTTTCCTGATCGTCTCAAATCCCAAAAACGATGTCCTTCAAAGCAAAACTCTATATTGCGCTCGGCCAATATAGCATCCCGCATCTGTATGCGATTTGTAGCCACGATACCATATTTACCATCTGCTCCGGCCTCTATGCCTGCCCGCATCCGGATTTGTTTCAGAATATCCAAAGCCGTATTGAAATCTCCGGTTTCATTTGCGGTCTCCGCATAATTCATCATCACCTCGGCAAATCGCATCAATACATAATCGACATCATATTGAGTTTCCACTTCTGTCTGTTTAAGCGATAACTTAGAATTCTTCAGGATGAAAAATCCGCTGTACCTGTTTAAATTTTCAGATGGTGTATTGGCTTTCGGATTTACACCAAAATTATCCAGATCAGCCGCTATACCCACCGCGGTATATTGCCGTTTGCCCGCTTTTCCTGACACCTCATATAGCTTTCCGTTCCATACGATAGATTTATCAAATCTTGGATCCCGGTTTTCCCAGTATGACTGTAAAAATGCAGCATCAGACTTATAATATTTTCCAGCCGGATCCGAAAACAGCCTGCCATCCTTCATAGGAAAAGCTTTTACAAAATCCCAGGAAGGGACTGCTCCTGCTGCACCCCTGCTCTCCGAACCCGGTCGCACTCCATTGTCCCAGGCAGCCACTTTATTTGGATAAGCATTTATCACTGCAAATACCACTTCCGGTCCTTTTTCCTGCAATGCAATATTAGCGTAATCTGTGGTCAGACTATAGCCATTCGCTTTGAGCCGGTCATAAGCAGCCTTATTCGCCACATGTGCATCGGCCCAATAGGCGTTGTCATAAGGGTTAGCGGGATTGAATTGTGGAGAAGCCTTATACAATAAGACTTTTGCTTTAAACGCCACAGCAAAATTGCCATCTATACGACCATAATCAGCAGAACTCTTCGGAATAGTCGGAGGTAACAACGCAATGGCTTCATCCAGATCTTTAATGATAAATTCAAAACATTCTTTTGTTGTATTTCTCGGCGTCTCCAGATCGTCCTTTTCCAGATCCTGCGGAGCGGTAATATAAGGAACTCCACCATGATACTTTACCATATTGAAGTACATATAGGCTCGCATAAACAAAGCCTGGCTAATAATTGAATTCTTAAAGTTTGCAGATAAGGTGGTATTCTCTTTTACCTTTTGGATAGCGGTATTGATACGTCGTATAGTGGTATAATCCCAGGCTTTATACGCAGTATTATTCACCGTTACCGCATCTAAAGGAAAAGCTATCCCGATCAGTTGCTCGGAATTATTATCTGCTCCTGAGCTCCAGTTGCCAAATAAAGGATACAGGTTGGTGACGTATGCTTTTACCAGATTTGAATCGCTCCAGACTTTACTCTCGTCAAGAGAATTTAAATCGTCAATATCTAAAACATTCTTACACGACCAGGTAGTCAGCAACAATGCTATAATGGGATAAAATATATTTTTCATGTTGATTTCAGTTAAAATTTAACATCTAAGCCTAATGCGAATGTTTTCATAACAGGATAGGAATCGTACATCTTTTGCTCCGGATCATGAAATTCAGTCATCGGAGAGAATACAAACAGATTGGTTCCGTTAAAAAACACACTTACATTTTTAATCTTCATCGCATTCGTCACAGACTGGGGCAGGCTGTAAGAGATGTTGAGATCTCTTAAACGCAGATACGCCCCGTTACGGATCCAAAAGCTCGAAACTCCTGTTCCGGATTCCTGCCAGTTAGACCCTACAACTCTTGGATATGCGGCATCCGGATTTTCAGCAGTCCACACATCGCCTGCCCAGATCGGGTAGTAAGGGCGGAATGTACCTCCATGCTGACGTATACCGCCACCCTCCTGATTGCTGATAACACGATCATATGCCATGACACCCTGAAGCAAAGCGGAGACAGTAAGCCCCTTCCAGCTTGCATTTAAGCCAAACCCATAATTGATACGAGGGGTATTATCATCCGACAGGAGCATCATATCGTTGTCATCTATTTTACCATCCGGTGTATCCGAATAATTAGCACCTCTGATATCTTTGTACAGGATCATCCCCAGATACGGATCACGTCCATACGTTTTGAAACCCTGATTTTTCAAGGCATCCAATTGTGCCTGCGTCCTTACCAGATCGATAGCTTCAAGTCCTACAATACGATTTTCAGGTCTCCCTACCCTCGATTCGAAATTGCGGGTTCCTCCCACTGCAAATGCAGGCTCTTCATCATAGATATCCCAACGGTCTTTTGCATAACCGATATTCGCCGTCAATCCGTAAGAGACCTCACCTAAACGGTCATTCCAGTTAAGCGAAAATTCGCCGCCTTTATAACTTCTTGCAGCATAATTTTCCGGAGCCAGCTCCCGCCCGTAATTATCAGGAACTTTCAGCGATCTGGGGCCTAAAATATTTGTTTCCTTTCTGCTGAATACATCCAAAACACCTGTCAGTTTATTATTGATCAAACCAAAGTCCACCCCGATATTAATACTTTTAGAAGTCGTCCAGGTCAGATTTTGGGTCGGTGTAGCCCCGTATGCAATTCCATTATAGTAACGGTCGCCAAACATATAGCCGCCGGCAGGCCTGTACTTCTCCTGATAAAGAAATTGTCCGATCCGCTCAGCGTTGACATTTAAATCGTTACCCGTAGTACCATAAGATGCCCTCAGCTTCAGGTCGCTAAATGTACTCTTGATACCAGAAAAGAACTGTTCTTCCGATATCCTCCAGGCAGCTGACATCGAAGGGAAAAATCCCCAGCGTTTGTCACCCGGAAACAATGGAGATCCGTCATATCGGAATGAAAATTCAGCAATGTACTTATCTGCATAATTGTAATTTGCCCTTCCGATAAAACCTCGTCTCGAGTTGATACTTTCATAGGCATCTGTAGACCTAAAGGTTCTATCCGTAGGATAAATAAACATCTGATCGATACTCACGATCGGATTTTCTGCACGTGAAGTCACATAGGTCCCTCCGGCTTTGAACTGTTCATAGACAA
Source organism: Sphingobacterium spiritivorum ATCC 33861 (assembly GCF_000143765.1). Lineage (GTDB taxonomy): Bacteria > Bacteroidota > Bacteroidia > Sphingobacteriales > Sphingobacteriaceae > Sphingobacterium > Sphingobacterium spiritivorum. The sequence goes on from NZ_GL379771.1 coordinate 49,695, forward strand.
CCAATGCATCTACATCGTGTTTATTGAACCGTCTGTTGTAGTTCAGGAACCAGTTGACCTGATATTCCCATTCACGTTGTGGAGCATAGTCCATAAAAGGCTGTGCCTGACTGAACGTAAAGATATTCACCTTATCTTCTGAAGGTGGCGCCGGGATAAACCGGTTTCCATCCGGATTCAGAGAAGTAAAGGTGTAGTTCTTTTGAAAGGTCATAAAGCGCTTGCGCATATAGTCCTCTGCAAGGTAACTTCCCACTACCTTTGTAGAAAGTCCTTCCACAAGCTTATCCAGTTTGTAATTCAATGTCATGATCGGATTTACCTGACGCACCTTACGGTCTATATAGCGGTTACCCACCACCTGATCGATGACATTCCAGGCCTGCCAGCTTCCCATCGGTGTCTGAACAGGGTATTCCGTTGCTGTATTACTGGGTGAACCATCTTTATTCAGGTAGAACGGATACATCTTTGGCCAGTTGAATGTCACACGGTAAAAATCAGACACATCAAAGTCATCATCATTGGAAGAAGTACTGAACGGCCAGTAAAAGCGTTGGGAATTAATCTGATTGGCAGATATATTGACATCTATTGTAAAATCATCCGTAATCTTAGCGCTAACATTGCTTCTCAAATTGAATTTTTCGTGATTCAAAGATTTGTACGAGCCATTTTCTTTACGGTAACTGACCAGGTTATAGTACGTAATCCGGTCACCACCTCCCGATACTGAAATCGATTGACGATGACTGAACGGATTTCTCCAGATCACATCATTTACACTATACACCTTATCCTTAAAATAGTCAAACTCCTCCTGGCCGTTAGGTGCCACCCAGGGCTGTGAGCGGGATCCGTTTTCCCAGAGAAATTGAGAGACTCTGTTTTGATACGTTAATTCATCTGCAGCTGTAGTGATATCGGCCAACAGCGTCTGTGTAGGTGCTCCAAAATTGTAATTACTTTGCACATTGAACACGGGTTCCTGAGCCGTTCCCTTTTTCGTAGTCACCACTACAACACCGTTACCGGCTCTTGTACCATACACTGCTGCCGTAGCAGCATCTTTCAAAAAGCTCATCTGGTCAACCTCATTTGCTTCCAGTGCATCAAAGGCCGCCTTATCCCGCACAATACCATCGATGACATACAAAGGTTCTGCAAAACTTCCCCGAATCCGCAAACTGGAGGACGCTCCGGCCATACCGGAGGTATTGGTCACATTGATACCTGCTGCCCTTCCGGCAAGTGTATTGGAAAGATTAGAAGGAGCAATATTTTTCAATTGTTCTGCATTGACGGAAGCCACAGATCCGGTAATATTCGCTTTGCGCTGTTTTCCGTATCCTACGACTACGACCTCTTCCAGACTTTCCTGATCCTGTTCCAATGCAACCGTTATCGCTACTTTGTCCTTCGCATCAATATTATAGTTGCTGAGCGTCTTGGTTTTAAATCCCAGATAACTGACCGTAATCACATATCCCTGACCTTCCGGAATACGATCAAAAGAGAATATTCCCTCCGTATTGGTCGTATTGACCTGTTTATACTTTGTGGTCGGATTTTCGATAGAGACAGTAGCCCCTGTAATCGGATTATTCGCCGCATCACGCACTACTCCGTGTACAGAAGCAGCGGATTGTGCCAGCACGGCATGGCTGCTCACGCAGAGCACCCCTAAAATTCCCAACCGTAGTGGACAATTGGTCCGCGGGCTCTTAAACCGTAAGAGCAGCATCGTCAGCAACTGATGCTTCTTAGATAGAAAGATGTTCATAATTTTGATTTTTGTTTTATTGTTTAGTATTGGAGATTGGTATAGTTTATATCTGCATGATGTAGGTAGTTTAGTTCTTTAATAATTTCTTTGTACACGTGATTGCTATTTACATAGACCCCACTGTAGTATTTATCCCTGATCTTATCCTGATCGTATTGCAGGCTGATGTCGTAGTTTTGTGCCAGAAGATCCAGTACATCTTTTAATGCTATATTCTGGAAACGGATATTTTCCTTGTTCTGCACAAAGTATCCGCCCCGCCCCTTACCCACAGTATTCATCTTTACTTCTTCCAGCACCCTCAAAGCTTTATGATCAAGTGTTATTTCTTCATTAGGCTCGTAGGTACGGATCAATTTCCTGGATTTATTAGAATCCTCCGCCTTAACTTCTATTTTGCCTTCCAGCAATTTGATGTTTGTTTGCGTAGATTTTAGCTCATCCACAATAAAGATTGTCCCCAAAGCAGTGGTGATCACCCCATTAGAATGTACACGAAAGGGCTTACTTTTATCTTTGGCTACCTCAAATCTGGCTTTCCCCTTGAGATACAATACTCTTTCCTTCAGGTGACTGAAATTTTCAGCATATTTAATTTCAGATTTGGGGTATAATGTGATGACCGAACCGTCACTCGCTGTCAGCGACATGCTTTCATTCCCGGAATTGATGTAGTAAAGATTACTGACTTGAGTACTGTCTCTGTTCGTAGCGACTAAATTTTTCGGATCTTGAGGGAGGCTTTGTTCAGAGCGGTTCACAAGCAAATAAATCCCAAAGAAAAATATCAATATTGCCGCCACACGGGTTAGCTTAACAAGTATTCTCCGTCTAAAAGATAGCTTTTTCTTATGCGCTACAGCAGCCAGTATTTTTGCACGTATCTCCTCTTGTCCAATGTATTCGACATCTCCGTCTGTTTCTTCCCACTCTTCCCGTGGTAAGAGCTGGTCCAGTGATGTCCCTAAATATTGAATATAGTTTTCCAGATACTCAGCTTCTTCAGCTGAGCATTTATTAGTTAAATAGCGATTGATTAAATCTGTAGTAATCTTCATACATTAAGAATACTGCAGAAACGGAGCTTACCCCCAAAACTATTTTAAAAAAAATAAAATGTATAAAATGAACAAGGTCTTTTTCAATGCCTTCAAAGCTAAGGCAATATGATTTTCAACAGTCTTGGGTGAAATAGACAAGCGATGAGCAATCTCTTTATAGCTTAAGTTCTCCAACCTGCTTAACAGAAAAACTTCTCTTCTGGAAGCAGGCATGCGTTCCACTGCCCGTTTGTAACTGGCATTCATCTCCTTCAGCCGGTATAGCTCTGACGGTGTAGGCACATTATCCTCCGCCGGCTGCATATCCATGATCAGCTGCCTTTTTCGTTCTTCTTTCACGATGTCCAGCAATGTCGTACGTGCAATACAAAAGACCTGCGCCTCGATGTCGACAGCAACATTTTTATGAAAAAGGTTATCCCAAAGCTTAATAAACACGCGTTGTACCGTTTCCTCCGCAATAAACGGGGAAGAAGTTTTACCCAATGCATATTGATAAACCTTTTTATTCCATTTTTCAAATATCTGCTCAAATTCCGGTATCGAAATCAAGGTTTGGTTAGACATGGTTTAAATCAGTGTAGATACTAATATAATAATTAATGATTATTCATGACAATATCAAATCAATTCTTTCAAAAAAGGAAGTCAAAGTTTACAAAAGACACATATAATTAATTCAAACTTTAAAAACACATTATTAAAAAAGCATTATCATTTAGAAATTCTTAATACATATATCACCTCTGAATTTGACAGACAATCTTTAGCTGCGGGTTTCCAATAACCAATAGTTTACGTAATTTTGGAACAAATACATTCATATTATGCAAAATATAAAAGAATATGTAGAAGCAAATAAGCAGCGTTTTCTTGACGAATTGTTTGATTTGCTAAGACTTCCTTCGGTCAGTGCGGATCCTAAATTCAAAGGTGATGTAGAAAAAACAGCTGAATTTGTTGCTCAAAAATTGCGTGATGCCGGTGCAGATCAGGTAGAAGTATGCCCTACTGCAGGCAATCCTATTGTATATGGTGAGAAAATCATCGATCCGTCATTACCTACTGTATTGACTTATGGCCACTATGACGTGCAACCTGCAGACCCCTACGAACTCTGGGAGACTCCTCCGTTTGAGCCTACTGTACGTGATGGTAAAATCTATGCACGCGGATCTGCAGATGACAAAGGCCAGTTTTATATGCACGTCAAAGCTTTCGAATACATGATGAAAAATAATGCATTGGCATGTAATATTAAATTTATGATCGAAGGTGAAGAAGAGGTAGGATCGAAAAATCTGGGAACTTTTGTTAAAGAAAACAAAGATAAACTGAAAGCAGATGTTATCGTTATTTCAGATACATCTATGATCAGCATGAAACAACCTTCATTAGAAACAGGATTAAGAGGACTTTCTTATGTAGAAGTGGAAGTAACAGGTCCTAATCGTGACCTTCACTCCGGTGTATACGGAGGAGCAGTGGCTAACCCGGCTACTATTCTATCCAAACTTATCGCCTCCCTGCATGACGAAAACAATCATATTGCTATCCCCGGATTCTATGATGATGTAATCGAACTGACAGCCGAAGAACGTAAAGCACTTAACGAAGCTCCTTTTGAGATCGAAGAATACAAAAAAGACCTTGGAGTAGAAGAGCTTTGGGGAGAAAAAGGATATACAACTATTGAACGTACCGGCATCCGTCCTACTCTGGAAGTAAACGGAATCTGGGGCGGGTATATCGGAGAGGGTGCAAAAACAGTACTTCCTTCAAAAGCATTTGCCAAAATCTCTATGCGTCTGGTACCCAACCAAAATTCTCAACGCATTACTGATTTATTCAAAAAACACTTTGAAGCCATTGCTCCGGATTATGTAAAAGTAGAAGTAAAACCTCATCACGGAGGTGAACCGGTGGTGACTCCTACAGACAGTGTTGCCTATAAAGCTGCTGAAAAAGCGCTGAATGATACTTTTGGAGTAAAACCTATCCCTACCCGTGGCGGTGGTTCTATTCCTATTGTAGCACTTTTTGAAGACGTCCTGGGCATCAAAACGGTATTACTTGGTTTTGGCCTGGACAGTGACAACCTTCACTCTCCTAATGAAAAATACGGAATTGAAAATTACCTGATGGGTATCTCTACCATTCCTTTGTTTCACAAATATTATGCTGAATTAAGCAAGTAAAATAACTGCACCTTAACAGTATTAAAGTTAATCTTTGATCTGTTAAGGTGTTTTACTCTTGTTTAACAATAAATCCTTCATTATATTTGGTTCCATGGTTAGAATATGGAAAAAAATCCACCGGATTTGTTATTTTAGTTCTGTTCTGTTTTTCTTTATTCTGTTTTTTCCGGTTCTTTATTTCTTTACCCGAAAACCACTCAAATATTACCATCAGATAGCCTATTGCCGAAAGTGGATCAGTCTGCTAAGTGCCTATTGTGTCGGAATACGATTCAAAACCGTATATGAATCTCCTATAGACTGGAGTAAAACCTATATTTTATGTGCCAATCATACCTCTGTATTAGACATTACCACCCTCAGCCATATCTGCCATCAATCCTTTTCATTTCTTGGAAAAGCCGAATTGCTTAAAAATCCCGTAACACGGATATTTTTTAAGACCATAGATATTCCGGTGGACCGCAAAAGTAAAATTGCATCCTTCAGAGCGTTTAAAAAAGCGACCCAAAACCTGCAGGTAGGCAAGTCCATAGTTATTTTTCCGGAAGGCCGTATTGATGACTCCTACCCTCCTGTACTGCATAAATTCAAATCGGGACCATTCCGTATGGCGATAGAAAATAATATCCCGATTATACCGATCGTTATCCACAACGCATGGGATATCTTCTGGGATGACGGAAGAAGAGATGGTTCCAGACCCGGGAAAATATATTCCACCGTATTAGCTCCGGTGAGTCCGGAAGGATATACAGAGGAAAATCTCGAAGATTTTCAGGAATTGATCTACGAAAAGATGAAATCTTATTGGGAAATAAAGAAATTATCGTAACTTTTGACCAATAAACAGGTTCCAGATGGCAGATAATACCCTCATTCAGATAACAGATATAGGCAGAAAATACATTATTGGTTCAGAAACCATCCATGCGCTTAATTCAGTTTCTCTTTCCATAAAAAAAGGAGAATTTGTTGCACTGATGGGTCCTTCAGGATCCGGAAAATCTACATTAATGAATATTCTGGGTTGTCTGGATACACCATCAAAAGGAGAATATGTATTAAACGGTATCAATGTCAGTCAGATGACAGAGAACGAGCTGGCTGAAGTACGTAACAAGGAAATTGGTTTTGTTTTCCAGACATTCAACCTGCTTCCCAAGTCTACAGCTTTGGAAAATGTAGCCCTTCCCCTGATCTATGCCGGTAAATCCAAAAAAGTCAGAGATGAAAAAGCTTTGGCTACGCTGACAAGTGTAGGACTGGAACATCGTACCGATCACAAACCAAATGAACTCTCCGGAGGACAGCGTCAACGTGTGGCAGTAGCCCGTGCGTTGATCAACGATCCCTCCATTATACTGGCCGATGAACCTACAGGAAACTTAGACACCAAGACATCTATTGAGATCATGGGGCTGCTGGAAGATATTCATGCAAAAGGTAACACCATTATTCTGGTCACCCATGAAGAAGATATTGCGCAACACGCTCACCGTATCGTACGTATGCGGGACGGATTGATTGAAGATGACTATCCGAATACCAATATTAAATCTGTATCACCGAGATTGGCAGCATTGAATGCTAAAGGCTCTGATTTTGAAAACATTTGAACTTGAATGAGAGAGTAAAATTCTTTCAAATAACAAACTTGTTACTACAAAAAAAAGAAATTACAAAGGAAAGACTTGGATAAGTCAAATTAAATATTACTTTTGCCAAAAAACGAAATTTTAAATTATCAGATATATGTATTGGACATTAGAATTAGCTTCGCACCTCGAAGATGCCCCATGGCCAGCAACTAAGGATGAATTAATTGACTATGCTATCCGTTCAGGAGCCCCTGTAGAAGTTATAGAGAATCTCCAAGCCTTAGAAGACGACGGTGAACCGTATGAGAATATCGAAGAAATTTGGCCGGATTATCCAACCAAAGATGACTTCTTTTTCAATGAAGACGAATATTAACGAATCATAAAAACGCCTTAATCTAATTAAGGCGTTTTTATTTGGCTGACTAATCTTTTGGCTTTTTCACAAGTCAAATGACTAAATATCTGTTATGCGAAAATACATTTTTGCACTTGGTTTGCTTTGGATTATTCCATTTTTAGGCCTTGCACAATCTCCCGATAAAGATCTCCCCTACATCCGTAAGTTTGTACACGATTTGTCTGTAGACAGCATTGCCACAGATGTATTGCTGAGTCAGTATGTCACCGTCAATAAAGAAGTAGATGACGATTATCTTGATTACCTGGTCGCCAGTCTGGATGAAGTAAGACTCAATATTCAGAACAAGAATATCAACGAAATTGAATACCTCAACTGGAATCAGATTCCTAAAAAAGAAACCCGGGATATAGACCCCGAAGGACTGGACGTCAACAGCATGTATTTTCTGAAATACAAAGGACGACAAGTCGTTGCCCTCTATCTTGAAAACGGAAAAATAGCATCCTTTACCCTTGTATCAAAGGGAAACAGAACGGCACATTTTGTCACTTATTAGCATATTTGACAAAAACGTTTGTTTTTTTTTTCAACAAAAAGTTGTTTTTTTAGAGACAATGCATCATATTTGTCATAACGATAATAAAAATGAAATCAACAAGTGTAAATAAAGCATGGTGGTGGCACAACAGTTAATGTTGTGGCAACTGTCTATTGCTTGAATTATTTACATATCAAAGAATAGTGGGCTTGCCTTTTTAGGTAAGCCTTTTTTTGTTTAAACCCCGTATGAAAGAGATATTAGCACATTTATTTGAATACAAAGCCTTCACTCGCAAAGAGGCTTACGACATATTGATCAATATTACAGAAGGAAAATATGACACACATCAGGTCGCTGCCTTCATGACAGCATACGGAATGCGCAGCATACGTGTAGAGGAACTTGCCGGATTCCGGGATGCCATGTACGACCTGTGCAAAAAACTCGATCTGAGTGCTTACCGGCTTATTGATCTTTGCGGTACCGGAGGAGACGGTAAGAATACATTTAATATCTCGACTTTAGCTTCCTTTGTTGTAGCGGGAGCAGGATATCAGGTCGCCAAACATGGCAACATAGGTGTTTCATCAGGATGCGGCTCTTCCAATGTTATGGAGTATCTGGGTTATAGCTTCACAAATGATGAAGGCGAAATCCGAAGACAGTTAGACGAAGCCAATATTTGCTTTCTGCATGCTCCGCTCTTCCATCCTGCAATGAAAACAGTGGCTCCAATCAGACGGGCATTAGGTGTCAAAACATTCTTCAATATGCTGGGTCCATTGACTAATCCGGCCAATCCTCAGTTTCAGTCCGTAGGTGTATTCAGTCTTGAACTGGCCAGATTGTACGCTTATCTCTACCAACATACAAACAAACAATACGCTATCCTGCATGCTTTAGATGGCTATGATGAAATCTCCCTTACCGGCGACTTCAAAGTAATAGACAATAAAGGAGAGCATTATTATACAGTAGCCCAGCTTGGATTCGAAGCTATTCATCCTGAAACGATCTCTGGTGGAGATACCGTAGATGAGGCCGGTAAAATCTTTATGGATATCCTCAACGGAGAAGGAAATGACATTCAACAGAATGTAGTATTAAGCAACGCTGCTATGGCCATCAAAACATTTAATCCCGACAGAACATTTGCGGACTGCTATTATGAAGCAGAAGAATCGCTGTTAGGTAAGAAAGCTCTTTCCTCTTTCAAAAAATTAATAAACTAATGAATTATCCGGTAAAAATCAAAATCTGTGGCATGAAAGACCCGGAGAATATCCGGGAAACAGGTCTGCTGAATATCGATTATATGGGCTTCATTTTTTATAAAGGATCAAAGCGTTGTGTGGCAGAGCTGTCTGCCTCTGACATTGAGCTGCCTGATCGCATACAACGTATAGGCGTATTTGTAAATGCTTCTGCTGTGACTATCAAAAATAAGATCCGGACCTATGGACTTCATGGAGTACAATTACATGGCACAGAATCTCCGCAACTGTGCGAAGAGATAAAAGCATCGGGAGTACTTGTCATCAAAGCATTTGGCATTGACAACAATTTTGACTGGAAGATCCTCAACAAATACACAGAAGTTACGGATTATTTCCTTTTTGATACGAAAAGTGATCAGCATGGAGGTACGGGAAAAACATTTGATTGGGCTATTCTACAGAATTACACCATGCAGAAACCCTATTTTCTGAGTGGCGGGTTAGGTCCTGATAATATCAACAATGCTCTTCTGACAACTGACAAAAGGCTATACGCCATTGATCTGAATTCAAAATTTGAGTCAGAACCGGGATTGAAAAAAACAGAATTATTAAAACAAGTAGTGAAAACAATTAAAAATGAGCAAATATCAAGTTAACGAAAAAGGATATTACGGTCCCTTTGGTGGTGCCTATATTCCAGAAATGCTTTATCCAAATGTAGAAGAACTACGTCAACAATATCTCAGCATTATTAAGGAGAAAAGTTTTCAGGAAGAATTCCAGTCTTTGCTTCGTGATTATGTAGGACGACCATCGCCTCTTTATCTGGCAAAGCGTCTTTCGGAAAAATATGGTGCCAATATCTATCTGAAAAGAGAAGACCTGAATCATACAGGTGCACACAAGATTAACAATACAATCGGCCAGATTTTACTGGCTGAGCGCTTAGGTAAAAAGAGAATTATTGCCGAGACCGGAGCCGGACAGCACGGAGTAGCTACAGCTACAGTATGTGCACTCAAAGGACTGGAGTGTGTAGTATATATGGGTGAAGTGGATATCGAGCGTCAGGCACCTAATGTGGCCCGTATGAAAATGATGGGTGCGCAGGTAGTAGCAGCAAAATCAGGAAGTCGTACGTTGAAAGATGCAACCAATGAAGCGCTTAGAGACTGGATCAACAATCCCGTAGATACACATTATATTATCGGATCAGTCGTTGGGCCACACCCATATCCGGATATGGTTGCTAAATTTCAGTCAATTATATCAGAAGAAACAAAAAGACAATTAAAGGAAAAAACAGGTAAATCCAATCCGGATTATGTATTGGCCTGTGTAGGTGGCGGATCCAATGCAGCGGGTATGTTCTACCATTATGTGGATGAAGAAGATGTAAAGATCATAGCAGTAGAAGCTGCAGGACATGGAGTCGATTCAGGAGAAACAGCCGCGACCACGGTTTTAGGTAAAGAAGGCGTATTACACGGCAGCCGATCCATATTAATGCAAACAGAAGACGGACAGGTAATCGAACCGTATTCCATATCTGCAGGTCTCGATTATCCCGGTATAGGGCCACAGCATGCATGGTTATTCAAAAGCGGACGCGGACAGTATGTAAGTGCAACGGATGAAGAGGCTATGCAGGCCGGACTTCAGTTAACCCGACTGGAAGGCATCATTCCTGCCATCGAAAGTTCACACGCACTTGCTCATCTGGAAAAGATGAATTTTGATGGTTCTGAAACAGTAGTAGTATGCCTGTCAGGACGTGGAGATAAGGATCTGGATAATTATATGAAATACTTTGGATTTTAAATTATGAAAGAGAAAAAATACACATTCCCTGCTATAACAGACAAACCTTTACTTTCTATCTACTTTACAGCCGGATATCCTTCGCTGGACAGTACAATAGAAATAGCGGAAGCTTTGGAAAAATCAGGGGCAGATTTTCTGGAAATAGGCTTCCCTTACTCAGATCCCGTGGCAGACGGTCCCGTAATTCAGCACAGCTCAGAAGAAGCACTGAAAAACGGAATGACACTACATAAGCTATTTGAACAGCTTCGTAAGTTAAGAGATCGGGTAACTATACCTGTATTTCTCATGGGTTATGTCAATCCGGTACTGCAATACGGCGTCGAAAACTTCTGCAGATCTTGTCAGGAAACCGGTATCACAGGAGTCATTATCCCTGACCTTCCAATGTATGAGTACGAAGAACTGTATCAGGATATATTTAAAAAATACGGTATCAGCAATGTGTTTTTGGTAACACCACAGACTTCGGACGAACGTATCCGTAAAATAGACAAACTATCAACCAGTTTTATCTATCTTTTATCCTCAAATGCCGTGACAGGCAATAATCTCAATGTGGGAGATGAAACAGCCGCATATTTCAGCCGTATCAAGGCTTTGGAACTGCAACATCCGCTTATTGTTGGATTTGGTATTTCTTCAAGAGAAGCATTTCTGCGAACAACATCTATTACAGACGGAGCTATAGTAGGGAGTGCCTTTGTCAAACTACTGGCGCAGGAAAACTACATGGAAAAAATTCCCGGTTTTATAAAAGATATGAAAGCATAAAAGAAAAGCCCGGATCGGGCTTTTCTTATTTTAATACCTGATTATACTCTTTTGATTAATTTAGAATATACCTTATATAGAGCAACTGCTGAGCTTAGTAAAAGCGCTGTGCATATAAACAGGACAGTAGGGTTTGTGATCAATTGTTCCATTACAGTTCAATTTTAGGTTTGTGTTTTGGTTTATATTCAATGTTATAACTAATATAAACAAGACACAAAAAAATCACAAAAATCAGCCGACGCTATTTATCCACATTTTTAAACTCTCCGTTAAGATCGAATACCAGTTCTATTCCATTATTAAGCTTTATTTCCTGCTCTAATCGACCCAATTCCCATTTTACAACAAAAAAAGTCTTATAATTTGCAGAAACATATGTGGATAACTTTTCAGGAACAACCGAATCAGGAAGTCTTTTTGTATTACCGTCAATGCCATAGACATCTCCGGATTTGTTAAAATCCAACTCATAACCCGTTGATAAATAGACCTCGTAATACGAATTACTATCTCCTTTGTCCTGTTCTACCCGACTGATATGTGCATCTGAAAAATGTGCAGCTATATAATCCTGTACTTTGGCCGGCAATTTAGTAGGATCCATGACCTCATCCTTATCACAAGACACAAAGACAGTCAACATGACCAACAGAGGTGCAATTATTAATTTTCTCATATTATTGTTTTATATATCTGTAAACCGGTTAATCCAATTTTTTACTGATTACAGAACCGTTTGCCCCGAATACCACATCGTAATCCTGTGCATTACTTTTCAGACTCACCTTATAGGTTACTTTACCTTGCTGATCAATACGATCTACATCATCAATGCGATATCCTTTAAAGTCTTTTTTAATGGAAGCAGTCACAGCGGCCGGAAGATCTTTAGCAGCTAATTCCTGCTTATGCTGATAAAGTTTTCCTTCAGGAGTAAACAATGCTGTATGATCTTTACCTGTCAGACTTGTCTTGAACTCCACTTCATACATACCATTTGATTTGATCTCCCAGTCACTGAATTTAGCACTTTTAAAATTTTGCTTATACGTATTCAGAATTACTGCCGGTACCTGAGCTTCTTTAATATCCTGTGCAAATGCAAAATGCATACCACATACAACTGCCAATGTTAAAATGATCTTTTTCATAGCCTGTTTTTACATTAATGATTTAATACTACAAAATTATATTTCAATTTAGGAAAGAATTGGGATAAGTCGGTATGCAGATAACTTTTTTGTGATATCACTGAATTTAAGACAGATTTATTATTTTTTTATTATATTTGTAACTTATGCGAAAATGGATTGCCACCGTATTAGTATTGATTTATTCGTTAACCTCAAGTGGGGCAGCGTTTTATTTCCATATTTGCGGCAATGATCAGGAGCATATTATTTCCGTTTCAGACAAATCATCACACAAAAATTGTCCTCTTTGCATAAAGAAATCATCATCCCAAGCATCCAAGAAGAGCAGCTCCTGCCATACAGATGCCAAACCGGACAAAAAACATGTCTGCAAAGATGTAGTTGTTGATCTGGAAAAGGCTTCAGACAACCATTACTCCAACAATAATCAAATCAAAAATTTCAATTTATTTACGCCATCAGTAATTACATTATTCTGGGTTTATAATTTCAATATTTTTGAAGAGCTTGCGGTTGAGCATCAAATCGCGCAGACCAATTCCACAGCACTTGTCCGACAACAGGACAGTTATCTCCTCCATTGTAATTTCCGGATTTAGCATTCATTGTATCTTATATTAAACAGGTCTCTGACACAGAAAAGAGCTCCTGTATTTTATCCGTACAATTAATGATTAAAAAATGAAAGTATTCAACATACTACTGTTGCTGTGTGCAATGGTAACGTTGCCTGTATACGCACAGACAGGCAAGCAGGATACCACCGTTACTTTTAAAGTAAAAGGAAACTGTGGAATGTGTAAAAAAAGAATTGAAAAAACCGCCGTTGCTGCCGGAGTATATCAGGCATCCTGGAATAAAGCCAGTGAAGCAATTACGGTAACATATAACCCTTCGAAGATCAGACTAAACAGTATCAAGCAGCATATTGCAGATGCCGGTCATGACACAGATGGTATAAAAGCAGATCAAACGGCTTACGATAATCTTCACCAATGCTGTAAATATGAACGGACACAAGCTGCTCCGCCCCCAATTGCAGAGCCGGAAATATCTGGTTACAAACAAGACAGTACAGCTACTTTCAAAGTAAGCGGTAACTGCGGAATGTGTAAGAAAAGAATCGAAAAGGCAGCCCTTATAAAAGGAGTACAACAGGCGACCTGGGATGAAAGCACCGGAATAGTCTCGCTTCAGTACGACAGCTCCAAAATAAAACTACTGCAGATCAAGCAGAATATCGCTGCTGCAGGACATGATACGGAAGAAATAAAAGCAGATGACAAAGTCTATGACAGTCTTCATGAATGTTGTAAATATGAACGTCTCAAACCAGCTCCGGTAGCAGTCGTATCCGGTGCAAAGGCAGGTTCTGCCATAGGACGTGACAGTACAATTACGTTTGCAGTAGCCGGGAACTGTGCTATGTGTAAAAAGAGAATAGAAACTGCAGCCCATAAAGATGGTGTAAAGTCAGCTGTCTGGGATATAAATACCGGCATACTGACCACTATATACGATTCTTCCAAAGTCAAACTCGAACAGATCAAGAAAAACATTGCAGAGGTCGGCCACGATACAGAAGGAGTAAGAGCAAACGATGAAGCCTATCAAAATCTGCATGAGTGTTGTAAACACGACCGTCTGCAGGCAGACAACAGTGCCGAAAATGTATCAGTGGCAGGAAAGAGCAAAGACGAAGTGATGGGAGTGGTTGTAGAGGAAAGTAAAAACGGAACGCTTACCCCTATCCCATCGGTAAATGTGAGATGGCTGGAGAAAAAGGACAGTCAGACATTAACCAATGAAAACGGAGTTTTTAAAATCAGACATGAAAAAGGACTGACAAATCTTATTATTTCATTTGCCGGAATGAAATCCGACACGATATCGGTGACTGATCTGAATAAAGTTCTTGTGATACATGCAAAAGAAAATGTGCTCGCTGAGGTCGTTGTATCCCGTTCGCGCAAGACGAGCTATGTATCCAACATGAATCCGGCACGTGTGGAAGTACTTACTTCCCGGGAATTGTTTAAAGCTGCCTGTTGTGATCTGAGTGAAAGTTTTGAAACCAATGCGACTGTAGATGTGGTCAGCAATGATGCTGTAACAGGGAGTAAGCAGATTCAAATGCTGGGGTTGAGTGGTATTTACACACAACTTACCGTAGAAAGTCTTCCCGGTCCCCGCGGATTAGCGACTCCCCTTGGATTGAACAGTATTGCAGGTCCCTGGATTGAATCCATACAGATCAGTAAAGGAATAGGTTCTGTAGTAAACGGATATGAAAGTATGGCCGGACAGATAAACGTAGAATTGAAGAAACCTCAAAATTCAGAAAAGCTATACTTCAACGCTTATGCCAACAATATGGGACGTACAGATCTGAACCTGAACCTTTCTCAAAAAATCAGTGACAACTGGTCCGTAGGACTGTTGCTGCATGACAACTTTATGTATAATAAAGGAATGAACTTCAGTAATAACGGCTTTCGTGACCTACCTGCAGGCAATGTATTCTCAGGAGTCAACAGATGGACCTATCAGAATGGAAAAGGACTTATTGCACAATTCGGAATCAAATATTTAAAGGATGACCGTACAGGAGGACAAATTGATTTTGATGAGAAAACAGATAAGCTCAGCACAACCAGGTATGGATTGGGATTTGACATTAACCGATATGAAGGTTTTGCTAAGATAGGATATGTATTTGAAGGCAATACTCACCGCAGTATAGGTCTGCAACTTTCGGGAACATACTACGATCAGAAAAATTATTTCGGAACACGCACCTACAATGCCGAACAAAAAAACGGTTATGCAAATCTGATTTATCAGGACATTATAGGTACAGTAGCCCATAAATACCGGACAGGCCTGACACTTACCTATGACAATGTAGACGAGACACTAGCCGGTACAGACCGCTATCTGCGCAAAGAAGTTGTATCAGGAGCTTTTGGAGAATACACGTACAGTCCGAATGAAAAATTCGATGCTATACTGGGAATGAGAGCGGATTACAACTCCCTGTATGGATGGTTTGGAACACCACGTGCACAACTTCGATATCAGCCTGTGACAGGTACGACATTACGGTTGAGCTCCGGAAGAGGACAGCGTACTGCGAATATATTTGCAGAGAATATGTCCGTATTTGCAAGTAGCCGGGCATTAGTGATCCGGTCCGAGAATCGTTTTGATAAAGCTTACGGCCTCCGCCCGGAAGTCTCCTGGAATACCGGACTTAGCGTAGATCAGACCTTCCGTATGTTTGGAAGAGAAGCGACAGCATCGATGGAACTCTTTTCTAACCACTTCCAGAACCAGGTAGTCGTGGATTATGAAAATCCAAGAGAAATTGCCTTTTACAATCTTACGGGTAAATCTTACTCCAACAGCTTACAAGCCGAACTCAGATTTATGCCGGCACCCAGATTCGAAACCCGAATAGCTTACCGCTTACTGGATGTTCAGACCGACTACGGAGATCAAAGGTTAAGCAAACCCTTAATGGCTAAGCACAGAGGTTTTATGAATCTGGCATACGCACTGGAAAGCGGATGGAATTTTGATTACACTCTGAATATTGTTGGTCAGAAAAGACTACCTTCTACCGCAGCCAATCCGGTTCCGTACCAACTGGAAGAATATTCTCCTGCATATGCTACGATGAATGCACAGATAAGCAAAACATTTGGAGCATCCAAAAACTTTGACATCTATGTGGGAGCAGAAAATTTCACCAACTATTTCCAAAAAAATCCTATACTGGCTTATGACGATCCCTTCGGGAATTATTTTGATACCAATATGTTATGGGGACCACTTTCCGGAAGATTATTTTACACGGGAATACGGTACTTTATTAAATAAAAAAAGGAGCTAAGCTCCTTTTTTTATTTAATATTCTTTAACTCCTGATACAACCTTGCGGTCGGAAGCCCCACCACATTCGTATAGGATCCTTTTATCTGATCAATAGCCACTATCCCCATCCATTCCTGAATACCGTATGCTCCGGCCTTGTCATAAGGTTTATAATGTTCGAGATAATAGTTGATCTCATCAGTCGAAAGCTCAGGAAAAACCACATCCGTACATTCCACAAAAGTACGTAGCTCCCCTTTCCACAATACAGACACAGCCGTCATCACCTGATGCGTATCATCAGAAAGCATAGACAACATACGAAAAGCGTCATCCCGATCCTGAGGTTTGCCAAGAATCGTATTGTGAGCGACCACAATAGTATCTGCAGTGATAAGCAAATGATCTTCATATTCAGCATTGTTAAATGCAGCCGCTTTCTTCTCCGCAATAGACGCTACGATCTGCTCCGGCAGCAAATCCGGGTCAAAGGATTCATCCGTTTCTTTTACAACAACATCAAAATCCACCCCCATTCCGGCCAGTAATTCTTTTCTTCTGGGAGATTGCGATCCCAGAATCACAGGTATATTCTTTAAATTATCAAGCATGGATTATACACTTTTCACATTCGTATCATCGTACCATTTATCCTGCAGTTTGAGCGTTTTTTCGATCAGTTCCCGAACCACCCCCTTACCCCCTCCGAGACCGGAGACATAATGTGAAATCTGTTTTATTTCTTCCACTGCATCTGCCGGACAGGCAGCTACGCCTACAGCCTTCATGCATTTGTAATCCGGCATATCATCTCCGATAAACATCACATCCGGCAACTCAATGCGAAACCGTTGCGTAATATCCTGAAGCAAGGTCAGCTTATCCGCTACACCCAAATGGATTTCCTGTATACCCAACCCCTCCAGACGTCTTTGAACACCTGCATTCCTGCCACCTGAGATCACAATAATCTGCAATCCTTTTGACATCGCCAGATGCATAGCATAACCATCCTTTACATTAAAAGTGCGAAGTTGTTCCCCATGCTCATCCACCTGTACCGTACCGTCAGTCAATACACCGTCTACATCGATAACAATAGCTTTTAATCTTGCTAATTCCTGTAAAATCATATTTCAATCCTTTATATCAAAAGTAAAGATTAAAAATCATAATGCTGTATCTCCCTAAGAGATTGATAAGGTCATTTTATTATCCATTTTAGACAGACTATCAAATTTGTGTCAGAAAATAGTTGTCAACACAACTTTTCAATGAAATTATTTGGAACAAACACTGTTTATTATGTATATTTGCAGAAGATAATTCAGAATTATCCGTTGTTTTCAGAACAACTATTAAAATGTCTTTTCATAATTTAGGTTTATAATTGGTTAGTAACGAACCCTGGCGCCCATCGTCAGGGTTTTGTTTTTTTAATTCACTTTACCCGTCGGCGGGGACGCTAACAGACGCGACAGCGACTGAAGTTCCTTAGAGTAAAAATAAATTCCTTTGCACTATGCTCACACTAGTCAAAATACTTCCAAAATCAAGACTTTCATAAAAAAAACCATATATCTTCAATTTTAAATTTAATTTTAGGTAAAATTTATTTTTCCAATAAAATTTACCTGAAAAATATTCACAAATAAAACTAAATGCCACAATAAGTTAATTAATCACCATTATAAGGTCAATTTAAGCAAATGTCTTATTGTGTTATTTAAATGTCCTTTCCTTTCCTTTTACTGTTTTTAGTTAATTGAAATTTGCAAGTGCAACGACTGCTATCAGGAATTGCAAACTTATTATCGGTATAGCGTATATGAAAAAATTATTATTAAATATTACATATACACTTACACCTCAATGGCTGCAACAATTTAGTGATCAGATTGGCACCCGGCTAATCGACAACAAGATAATTCTCTTTTCTCGTGAGATTGCTGAAGGCAGGATATATTTTATAGAATTAATGCCCGGTCTGTCTGTAATGTTGAGAGATATGATTGTTCATCAACCTATACACTTCAGCCGAAAAGCAAAGGAAGATGATTTGGTGTTTGTGTATTATGATTTGAGTGAGAATATAAGTACTCATATCGTAAATGGAGTAGGTCATATGGTTGGCCTCAATTCCCCTTTCGACATGGGAATAGTTGATTCATCGGTAGAAAGCAGCTATATCCCCATTCTGGGCGAACGGGTATATTCCTTATGTTTACTGGTTAGTAAAAAGCTTTTAATCAAGCTATTTAAGAACCATATCCAAAATAATAATAAAAACGTCTATTTTGATCCGGAGCGCAATACCCTATTATTCTATGGTCATATTGACAGCCGGAGTAAATTATTACTACATCAACTCAAAAAAAAATCATATACGGATCCCTCTTTTGAACTTTTTTTCAAGAGTACTTCCTACCGCCTGTTTGGCTTGCTGATAGAAGGATTCAGCAAGATCAGCTATCCTTCTTTCAAATTGTCAGATATAGAGATTAAAGGTATTTTAGCTACTCAGGAATATATTCTAACACAATTGTGGGTGAAATTTCCCGGAGTCAGTAATTTAGCCCGAATGGCCGGAATGTCAGAATCAAAATATAAACTGGCTTTCAGACGGGTATTCAACGATACACCAAACAACTTTTTTTTAACGGAGAAACTGTTCCTGGCAAAACGGCTTCTTACCAGTGGAGATTATAACTCAGTACTGGAAATCGCATACGAATTAGGATACAGTAAATCAAGCTATTTCTCCGCTGTATACAGAAGTAAATTTGGAGTCTTGCCTGGTAGTGTTTTAGTCAGAAAAAAATCATCCTGATTCTTCAATCTTTAAATAAAATTCAATATGTTAAATGTAAAATGCAGCTTTAGTGTAAAGACAAATTGGAAAGAAGAACTGGCAATCAAACTGAACGGACGGATTAACGGTAATTTTATTGAAATTCCCGAAGACATTTTTGCAGGTTTTAATTATGTACTGAACATTGATAAAGATTTTTCAGTCTGGTTTTCTAATGGAAAATACCATAAGTCTATTTGCTTTCAGTCACCGGAAAACGGACAAACTGATTTTTTCTTTATTGTTTTTGGTTATGGTACAGGCCGAATGTTGGCTATAAGTAAAGAACGAACATATGAATGCAATTATGGATTTGTTATATTAGATAGTTCTGATAAAAATCAGTTTATTATTGAAGCAGGATCTGAAAGCTGTATTTTAATTCTTTTTGTTCGGAAAGAAGCTTTAAACAAACTTATAAATACTGCAATAACAAAATATCCTTCGTGTAATAATTGTATTTACAACACAGAAAATATATACATAAAATCAGGCAGAGCGAATCCTCAGGCGTGGAAAATAGTCAATGAGTTCAGATATTTGTGTCCCAGTTCTGTAAGTTTTGATTATTTCCTGACCGGCGCTATGTATGCCATGTTGGGAATATTTATTCATGAAATATCTAATGTAGAAAACACATATCCCGATCTGGAAGACAGTGATATCAGAAGAATACTCATTACCCAGGAATATATAATCAAACGATTAGATAAAAATTTCCCAGGTATAAAAAAACTGGCTTCCATGGCGTATATGTCAGAATCCAAATTCAAACATTTATTCCGCAAAATAACAGGTTTCAGTCCAAACAGTTTTTTTATTAAAAATAAACTTGAACTCACCAGAAAGATAATTGAACTGGAAAGCTCTACTATAGCAGAAATCGCTAAAAAAATGAATTATTCAAGCCATTCGTACTTGTCCGAACAATTCAAAAAACACTTCGGATTACTTCCAAAAGAATACCGAACCAATTTGTTTCCCCATTATCCGCATAACAGCGATGAAACCGCTTCCTAAATCCGTAAAATAAAATACCTCACCGAAAACTTCTGCAGTATACCATTTTCTGTCTGAATCCCTCTCCTGACGGCTTCTTCAAGTGCTATATTTTTTCGTCAAAACGTTAATAAAATTAAATATGTCAAAAGTTATAGTTAATTACTTCGGATAATACAAGTCAAACAATGAAAATTTATATTGTAATTTATCAAAATTTCATTTGTATCAAATTAAATACAAACTATTTTTGTTACTTTATGTTGTTTGAATAGTCTTACAACCTATGAAAATCAACATATAGCAAAATGGAAATTACGCATGAAAATGGTGTTGATCCATATTGGATCTATTCCTTCGCTCAGAAAATGGGAGGAGAAGTAGAAGGTTCCTTTCTGAAAATACCAGCAGAAGTACTGGAGGGAACATGCTATTTTTTAAAAGTAAGTGATACTATTTCTACATTTATCATAGATGCAGTTTTTAATCAACCCCTTACTTTTCATCTGCGTAATACAAAAAACAACTTTGTAACCCTACACTTCGACTTTACAGAAGGCGATGCTTTTCACATTCTGGATAACGTAGCAAATCCTGTTGGCCGGTGGGAATATAATGTAGCACTATATGACAGTAGTCTGGATGCAGATTATGTTGTAAAAGAAGGAAGTACAACATACAGTATAGACATCCATATAGACAAAAAAGAATTAAGGAGAATTTTGTCCGGCTTTCCCCAATTCAGAGATGTGCTCAATACCATGTTTGATTCCGAAAAAAACACATTTCTGCGCTACGGAAGAACCAGCAATAAGGCCTGGTGGCTGATAAATGAATTGCGAAATACAAATCAGGAAGATCCTTTGTATGATATTATCGCTAAAAGCACCGTTTACAACCTTTTAAGTGATTATCTGGATCAGATCCTGAATCAGGAAATACTCTTGGAGAAAGTTGTCAAAGAAGATCTGGTTGCTATTATTGATTCGCAATCTTTTCTGTTGAACCTGATTGAATCGGCCTTTCCCGGAATAAAAGATCTGGCAGCACGGGCGATGATGTCAGAAACCAAATACAAAACCTTATTCCGAAAGATTACAGGTCTGTCTCCCAATGCCTTTTTTCTACAAAACAAACTCACATATGCAAAGCAGATGTTGGAAACAGGGCAACACACCATTAGTGAGGTTACAGCACATTATAATTTTGCAAATGCATCATATTTTGCGGACCAGTTTAAAAAATTTTACGGCATTCCCCCAAAAGATTACCTAACTCACATGTAATGAGACACATCAAACATTCTTATAGTCTGAGCCCTGACTGGATGTATCAGGTTGCTCACGCATTTGACACTGAAGTTATTGATAATAAACGCAGTGAACTACCTCATCAACATGGAACAGGAGGTACAATTTTTCTGGAAATTACATCAGGTTTCTCTGTACAATTAGTTGATCTTATTTACACTGTACCCATCAAAGTCACACGTACTCCGACAAAAGAAGATATGTATGTAGTCTACTACGACATCAGTGACCATTATAATCAACATATCATTAATGGTACGGATCACAAGGTTGGTTATTCGTCCAAATTCGGAATGGGATTTACAGACGGTAAAGTGGAGAGCACCTTTATTCCCGCTATTGGAGAAAGAAATTTTTACCTCCGGCTATTCATAGCTAAATCCTTACTGCATTCTATGTTGTCAGACTGCAAGCCTACAGAGGCCGTGGAAGTCATATTTGATAAATCAAAAAAAGTTCTTTCTTATTATCAGCATATGGAGAGTGCAACACAGGTATTGCTAAACGAATTAAAAAACAGATCTTTTGATGATCCGGCTTTTGAACTATTCCTAAAAGGAGCTTCATTGCAGATCTTTACAAATCTTGTCAGACGAATACGTCTGTATGATGATACACTCTACAAACTGCCACAACAAGATTTAGATAGCATGGATAAAAGTATAGCTTATATGACAAATGATCTGCAAATGGATTTTCCGGGTATTCATAAACTGGCAGAAATCGCTGGAATGTCTACATCTAAGTATAAAACACTCTTTAAGAAGATCATGAAAGATACACCTCAACAGTTTTTCCTCAATGAAAAGTTGTTACTGGCTAAAGAGCTGCTGAATGGAGGGATGTTCAGATCTATTAAAGAGGTCGCTCTGGAACTTGGTTATAGCCAATCCGGATATTTTGCAGCAGCTTACAGAAAAAAATTCAACCTCCTTCCGGGTGAAAATTTTATAAAACCTACAGAATAGTCTAGATTAATATCCACAATCAGAAGCGGTCCTGAATATAATCTGTATTTTGATTCTTCATATATTGATAAAAATGTACAAATTATACCTGAAAGCAAGTTGAGCTTTTGGCCTGTCTTTATAGTGATTATGCTGTCTCTCTTTCTCTATTTAGAAAATATCATTTATAATATTTTGAAAAGCATTTTCATTTTTTTGCCACATATATCTGTATAACCACAATATAAAAAATCAGTTTACCTGATGGAGATAATTATCTCCGGATGAGTGCAACAAGTGGTTTCACATTTTGAGATCAATTGAGTATATAGCACACACAGAATTACTCAATTCCACCTTAAAACAGTTATTAAATGTCCTATTCTACCCCTTTCCGGCATCGGTATACCCTAATTTTGACATAACCACTAAATATTATTAATGTCTATCTTATAAAGTTATGGAAATAAAAAAGTATATCATTATCGACAGTAAGCCTATCCTGTTTCCGGTAGAATTTACACATGCTGATATCGCTTACCAGGGTGCAAAGATCGAAAGTGCCGGTATCTTTACAATTTTTGAGGGGCACGATAAACGGCTCAGGGTAAAGTGTATGGGCAAAAGTAATTCTCTTTCAGTAAAGAGTCATCCTGAAAGAGATGAATTTCTTATTGCCACATATCTGGGTCTGATGATGGCAAAACAAAACAATAATATTATGCCTGAGATAAGTGCATATATTAATAGTGAAACGGACTGCTTACAGAAAATTGCTGACTCCATGTCACTTATTTATAATGAAACGATTGCAATAAAAAATAATTGTATTCTCCTTCCAAAGGCTATAGGAGAAGGATACATGTCTATTGTAGAACTCAGTAACGGACTGGCTTTATTCAGAGCTAATGTCAGATTCAAAAATCAGGTGAAGCTATCACGCAATGTTATTCCGTCTAACACACATTTGTATTTACACTTTAATCTCAGCGAATCGTCATGTATGATAAAAAAAGAGAATGGCAAGATGGTAGATCTGGGAACTGGAAGCAAAGAAATGATGTTCTATTCCAGTAGTGGCAAAGGAATAGAAATGGAACTTCCATATGACAAGTGGGCCAAATGGATCACGATTATCATCCACCGGTCATGGTTGACAATTAAGCAGTTGAATTATTCTACACATATTGGCGGAAATCTTATACAGGCTTTTCTTCAAAATAGAGTTTTACAAGGTATGATCAATCTCACGACCGAAGAAATCTCACTTGCCTATTCACTGATGGAGGAAAAAGAACCTGACTCCTATATGCGTCTTGAAACCAAGGGAAAGGTTCTTAAATTAATATCCTATTTCTAAAAACCTTTTAAAATCTGTAGAATCGCCTCATTTCTACCTTAATATAGTAGTTTAATACCTTATTCTATCCTCTTCAAGCACTATTGTAAGATAACTTTGTATTAATCAACAAGATATAATGTGTAGAAAATTATGAAAATAAAGAAATATATTATTATAGACGGAAACCCGGTTCTTTTTCCTGTAGAATTTCAGCATGCCAGTATGGCAAACAACGGAACCAGAGTAGAAAGTGCCGGGTTCTTTATGATATTGCAAGACAAAGAAGGACAATTGAGAGTCAAATGTCTGGGTGAAAGTACTTCTCTCAGATTAAAAAGTCATCCTGAAAGAGATGAAATGCTGATCACAAAATATCTGGGATTAGATCCTCTCACAGAAAATAAACAAGCGATACCTGAAGTCAGCGTATACCTCAACAGTGAGATAGAGTGTCTCAGAGATCTGGCCAAAGCAATGTCAAAGACATTTAATGAAAAAATTCCGATAAAAGATAACTGTATTCAACTGCCTGAATCTGTAGGGAAAGGCTGCATGTCTATGGCAGAACTCAGTACGGGTCTGGCCTTATTCAAAGCAAATGTCAGATTCAAAAATCAGGTCAAGTTCTTACGAAATGTAACGCGTTCAAATGCACACCTGTATATACATTTTAACCTCAGTGAGGCCTCATTCATGATTAAAAAAGAAAATGGAAGACAAGTCGATGTCGGAGTTGACTGGGAAGAGGCCATTTTTTATTCCAGTAGTGGTAAATCTGTGGAAATGGAACTTCCTGAAGACAAATGGGTAAAATGGGTTACCATTATCATACACCGGTCATGGTTGGTAAACAAACAATTAAATTATAATACCAATATTGGTGAAGATGTAATACAAGGCTTTCTTCAAAACAAATCCATTCAAGGTATGGTCAATCTCACTATGGAAGAGATGTCACTGGCATTCCGGCTGATTGAAGAAATGGATCAGAACACCGGTATGCGTCTGCAGACAAAAGGCAAGGTACTCCAGTTGCTTTCTCTTTTTGTTTCCAAACATGTACAAGACGAAAATATTCAGTCATATGCAGATTTTTCGGATGTATCCAGAATCATGCGTATTGTCGGAAATCTGGAAAAAAACCCAAATAATACCTGGCCTACTATCAGTCTGATAGCGCGTAACTGTATGATGAGCCGCACCAAATTTATCACACTATTCAAGAGTATATATGGTAAAAGCTATCATAATCTGATGATGGACATCAGAATGCAGAAAGCTGCTGAATTTTTGCAAATAGGTGAAGCTATTTCGGAAGTAGGCCAAAAAGTAGGATTCTCTAATCTAAGTCATTTTGCCAAAACATTCAAACAAGTATTCCATATAGAACCGAGTAAATACAAGCACCTCGCCGGCAATCAGGAAAAAAATTTCATATCCTGATATCTATTGATATTTCGGGCATATGTGAAGACATCAGAACTTAGTTATAAATTTTATTTAGTCTTAATACACTAGTTAATAAACTTATTTTAGCCTCCTGAGCAATTAACGTCCTGTACCTTTGCACATAAGATAAATATGTAATTATCATGAAGTTAAATTTAGATTATTATCTGACAACGGATGAACGTTGGCTAAGAAACTTCTCTGATACACTCAGTGAGATTACCGGATATGAAAACAAAATACGGGAAAATAGTCTCGTATTACATTCTGAGGTCGGAGAGGGTATGTTCGAATTATCAACTTTTGGTGACGGTCTTAGTCTATTGAGAGTAGATTGTATCTTTCATACTGATTTAAACCTGAATCGTAGTCCGGATCCGAAAAACGAAGAATTCATTATACACTTCAATATGAGTGAAGATCCGGTATATGCGAACAATATTAAAAATCACAAAAAAAAATCCTGGCTAAATTTTTCAGAAGCTGTCTATTATTCTTCATCAGGGACAGGTCTGGAGACAAGGATACAACAAGGAGATCATATCAAATTACTTCTTTTCATTGTAGACAGGCGTTGGATCAATACTAATATTACAGAAAAAGACCTCATAGAATCCAGCATTGTAGATCAGTTCAGGAATAACAAATGTGTAAAAGGTATATTAAATATGGATCTGGTCGACTATAATCTGGCCAGTGAAATTTTAGATCTCTCATTCCCCCCACACGCTTTCAAACTTCATACGCATGGGGCTACGTTAACTATGCTTGCTCATCTTTTTAAAAAAATAAACATACGTGAACATGCCTTAAAAAAAGAGATTTCACTGGGAACAGAACCTTTCTCCATTCTAAAAGACAAACTATTGCAGCAGTTACACAGACCCTGGCCTCCTCTGGAGACCCTCGCAAATGAGCATAATATGAGTAAGACAAAATTTATTCAATCTTTTACACGGATACTAGGCAAGAATTATTCACAGTTCTATCTGGATGCACGTATGGAAAAATCTGCAAGAATGATTCTGGAAGGAATAAGTGTATCGATGGCAGGTATGGAAGTCGGCTATACTAATCTCGGTCATTTTTCCAAAATATTCAAAAGATATTATGGTATTTCCCCGAGACAGTATGCCAAACAAAAAGAGCTGATCCTTATACCAACAAAGACAACTGTTGCCTGATATCTATTCCAAACACCTGGGGGGTGAAGTGATTACATATTTTAGATTTCAAACAGCCCCGTATAATCAATACTATTATCCTCGATCAAAAGCTAAAAATATGAAAAGATTGAATATTTACTTCATTTTACTCTGCTTCCTGCTACTTTGTAGCTGTGGAAAAGAAAGGTTGGATATTGTTCCAAAACCTCCTGTATCACGTACTGTTATAGTGTACATGGGAGGCAATAACAACCTGCAGAATGAGACCTATGAAAAGATAGAATCTCTGAAGCAGGGATACAAAGCCGGCATGGGACGCCTCCTGATCTATCAGGCTATCCGTGATGATGTACCCCGGTTATTGGAAATAGTGGCCGATCCATCAGGGAAAGGAGTAGAGAAAGTACTCAAAACATATGAAAAACATAATGCAGCAGATGCAACAGTGTTTTCACAGGTGCTGGCAGAGGTCAAACAAACCGCACCTGCCCAAAGCTACGGTCTGATTCTTTTCTCTCATGCTTCCGGCTGGTTGCCACAAGGTACACTCATCAAACCCAGAACACTACTTCAGAATAGTGAAAGTGATCTGGAACTACGCGATTTTGCAGCAGCACTCCCGGATAATAGTTTTGATTTTATAATCTTTGAATCCTGTTTTATGACAGGAATAGAAGTTATATATGAGCTTAAAGACAAAACACGATATATTGTAGCATCTTCGGCAGAAATACTCTCTCCGGGATTTACGCCTATATACCCGGAGTTACTCCCATATCTTTACACAAAAGAAGCCGATTTAAAAGGATTCTCCAAACAGGTTTTTGATTATTACAATAATCAATCTGGTGACTACCGCTCTGCAACCATTTCTATGATAGATGTCCGCCCCTTATCCGAACTGGCGACATGGGCGCGTATAAATGCGACAAAACCATTACAAGAATCTGAATTACGGCTTGTACAGCATTTTGACAGATATGCAAATTACAGACTTTTCTTTGACTTTGCTGATTATTACAGCAGACGCACATCAGCGGAAAGCCAGACAAATCTTCGATCCATTTTAAACAAAATTGTTGTTTATAAAGCTTCTACACCTCAATTTTTATTGGGCCAGGGAGGTTTTACCATTCGTACACATAGCGGACTCACCAGTTATATCCCACAAGCGGGCTTCCCGTATCTCAATGCCGAATATGCAAAGCTAAAATGGACAGCAGACACCCAAATTAATCTATAATCAAAAAAATATGAAGAATCTGGTTTTGATAGCATCCTGTACAGCATTTATTATTGCCTGTCAGTCTCCATACAGGAAGGAAAATAATGTAAACGACAAGAATATAGACAGTCTAACTGCTTCTATTCACGGACAGGAACACAAGCATTATCTTGCTGAACATTATTGGGATGATATGCCATTCTCTGATAGTATCTCAACAGCCGGACTTCCGGCTTTTAAAGAATCTCTTGCAGACTACCTGCTCCTGCTTCATACGTTTCAGCCTTCGGTCGCTAAAGAAACAATGACCGGATTTTTAAACAGAAAAATAACCTCGGCTACTCTTCTTTTACAGATGGGAGATCTTTTAGAGAACTATCTGTACGACCCTCTTTCTCCGTTAAGAAACGATGAGTTGTACGCTACATTTTTGAAGTATAAACTGACATTTCCGAACATAGAAGATATGTATCTGGTGAGAACCCGATATCAGCTGAATATAATTTCCAAAAACAATGTAAATCAGACAGCCGAAAATTTTACATACATGACCGCACATTCAAAAAAAACTTCTCTGTCTGCTATTAAAAGTAACTATACACTTCTGTATTTTTATAATCCTGACTGTCCGTATTGTAAAGACACTACAGCAAAAATGAAACACAGTAATGTATTAAAGGAATTAAAAACTGTTCGTCAAGGGCTTAGCATATTGGCCATATGTACCGAACCAACTAAAAACACCTGGACAGATTACATCCTCTCACTCCCTGCGGACTGGATAAACGGTTATAATGATAAGTTACCTACACAACAGCTATATGACCTGCGTGCACTCCCATCGTTGTACCTGCTGGACGAGAACAAAAAAGTAATCTGTAAAGATGCCACATTCGAGCAGATAGAGACTATACTGGCAGAATTACAACAGCAGGGGAAACTTTAAGAAAACACTGTCCCTGATACGAAACCCCATTCTTCTTTCTTTTTCAAGATAAGATACTGTGTTATCCGGAAAGAGATTAATCACAAGACCGCTCCACTTCCCCTCCCTGCAAAGGAAAAGGACTCATTAGCAAATAGATGTACAGGCACCTGCACTCCTGCTATCGGCTTGCCCACCTTCTGCTCTTATCTCCTTTTCAAGGAGGTATCCCGGTACATCGGGAGACATCCCCCCTGTCAACCTTCTTACTAAAAAAACCTTTATGCTATAAAATATGTCTACCGAGCAGTATGTTTGGCAGAATAGTCCATTTCCGAGTGTATGCTGTACCACTGGAATCAGTTGTGATCAAAAAACAGAACGAAAATAAAAAACCAAACAGCAATTTGCAGAATGGAATTCCATATATTGAGTTTTCCGCACGCTATATTGGCATCAATATGCATAAAATTGTCCAATTACATTAAATTTAAAATCAATCGGAGCAATATCTTCCTTTTTCATTCCTAATATTTGCAATACCTTATATAGTACAAAAAAAATCAGCTCATTTCAGTTCTGCAATAAAGAATCAGCATAACAAAGACATTGAGCTATTTCATTCTGTATACATGAAATATATAATTATCATCCATATATGAAAGCAAAAGTAGTACTTCTTATTTTGTTCAGCCTGATTACAAACTGTAATACCCTGTTTGCTCAATTTTCGCGCAGCAGATATAACAGCAGTAGCAGTGGTTGGGTATTTAAGACAAATGTAGCTGGATTAGCAATTGGCAATATCAATGCGGCAGCTGAAACAGTGGTAAATGCGAATTATGATTTTCCTATGACCGTACACACATCCGTATCCTATAATTCCTTAAAGAAATATGCCGGAAACACCAAACTTCGGCATATTGCACTACAACCTGAGTTCAGAATGTGGATGCAGGGAGAGGCTTTCAACGGATTCTTCGCCGGCGCCAATCTTAATTATGCCTTCTACAACGTAGGGTATATATCGCTGAGCAACTCATTGAAAGATAATTATTATCAGGGACAACTGTTCGGTATAGGAATAGCCGGAGGATATCAGATGACCATCAGTGACAAGATCGGCGCAGAGGCATCGCTGGGGGTAGGCTATGCCAATATGAATCACGATGTATACAAAAAGGAAAAAAACAGTGGCAAACTCAGATCAGAAAGGTATAACTATTTCGGACCTAATAAGTTTTCCATATCATTTGTGTATAAACTATAATATAGCTTCAGTACACCAAATATTTATTCATTACAAATAAACTTCCGCAGTGCAGAAAAACTGATTTTTACACATAAGTAAACAGATATTTTTACACTTCATTTCTTAATTTTTAGCGTCAGGTTTCAAAAAAAATTTTTCAAAAAAAGGAGCTACAGAGCGTACTGTGTTTTCGATGATTTTAAAATGTTTAGGATTTAGTATCCTTTATCTTATAAAAAATAAAGCAAGATAATTTAATATCTTACTCTATAAGTATTAAAATAATCATAAGGCTTGTATAAACTAAGGTAGTTTAAGAATTATTTCCTTATCTTCTATTAAATATAAAAGTCAATGTAAGTAACATTGACTTTCTTTAATCATTATAATTAAAAATATCTTAGAGTTACGAAACAAAAGACCCCTCCATATCCTTAAATATCTGCGACACCTTTTCCAATATCCTTTTCAACTTTCTCTTTAAATATCTTAATATCGTGGCAGCGACATTCTTATGCCCTAACATCTTGCTCAATCCAACGGAACAGCCTTGCTTAAAAAGAGGGATAGACAACGTATGGCATGCCACATAAAAAGTTACTTTCTTGTCCTTTAAGACAATCAATAAGTCTGGATATTCTCTTTAAGCCGTCATTGCAAAAGGTGTTTGAGAGTACATGAAATTTTTATAGGCTACCAGTGATACTTTATACAAGGTGGCGCTTCATCATGCCATTAAAGCCTGGTGGGCTGCGTGTTCCACCGGCTATTTTTTGAAGTATTTTCATAGTGTTGAATTTAAGACATTAAATACCTTACGAAAACCTCACAAGACATGGTAAACACTGTAAATAAGCAATTTAAAAAAGAACTATTTCATCTTCACTACACTTTGTTCGATCATTTTAAATACAAAAATGAGCACATTTGCCTTTCTTATAAAACCTACTCACCTAAATAAAAGGACTATTTATCAAACCGCAAATCCTTCTCCGCTAATGACCATTACAGGCTATTTATTCATCTCCTTAAGCTTTCCTTGCGACTTCAAGCAGCAACAACAACCTGCAAAGCAATCGAAAAAAAACAAAATCTTGATTCGATAACACCATATCCGGTTAAAATTGGACGATACAGTCAATTTTAAGATTAGCCGGAATACCTCACTGCTTCCCCTTTACAGACATTTGTAACAGATTATAACAAGGGAATACAAACAAATACATCAGACAGCTAATAAAGTTCAGTATGCGATAAATTGCTGTCGTTGAATAGTAGCTTTAGCTGCACATTAATATAATCAGATGAAACAAAGATTTTTTTTAATTATCACCCTGTTGCTTATTTTATTTTCAGGCTGCAAAAAGGTTGATAGTCCAGAAAAAGGTACTAAGCCAAATGAGCAGGAAGTTATGTTACGTCTGGTACTGCCACAGTCCGGTAATAAAGCCGGTACCTATGCCATCAGCCAGGTCGATCAGAACAGCATCCACAGCCTGGATGTTCTGGCTTTTCGTGTAGCCGTTGATGGAAAAGAATACTATGCCTACCACAGGAAGGCTGTATTGTTACGTCCTAACGATAACGCAACAACAGTAGACTTCCATGTCGATCTGCTCAAGAGTACGGACAAGTTTCGTTTTGTCCTCATTGCCAATGCAGCAGCACAACTCCAAACCGCCCTTAACGGATTGCCCGCCAATGCCGAAAAGGAAACGCTGATGAGCCGCATTGAGTATGGGGTCAGCACCCGATGGAATGCCATCAGTTCCGCCAATTTCACTCCGCTGCCCATGTGGGGAGAGAGCCAGACAATAGACGGCATAGACAACAACACACAGAAATTCAGCGTCAGCATGCTCAGAAGTCTGGCTGCCATAGATGTAAAAGTGACGGACAACGATTTCGTAATGACTAAGGTATATGTATACAATATGCCCGGCAAAGGCCGTGTAGCACCTGCGGCAGGCAATTACAATACCGATTATAAAGTAACGGCCCCCAGCATACCCACAGGTACCAATAAGCTGGCGGCTCAGGAATACACGGCAGGCACAAATACACTGGCCGGCGAAATCTTTCTTTTCGAAA
The DNA here is from genome assembly GCF_000143765.1 of Sphingobacterium spiritivorum ATCC 33861. Lineage (GTDB taxonomy): Bacteria > Bacteroidota > Bacteroidia > Sphingobacteriales > Sphingobacteriaceae > Sphingobacterium > Sphingobacterium spiritivorum. Next base: position 81,657 of record NZ_GL379771.1, read on the forward strand.
GTGCCGCAGCAGCAAGTACAGGCGATCTCAATGCCACAGGACTTGTGATCGCGGGCAAGTACGCCGGGAGTACTACCGATACGTATTACCGTGTAGAGCTGACCGATGAGCAGTTCAGGCTCATGCCTGTGCTGCGCAACCACCGCTATGCCATCGATATTATCAAAGTACATGGCCCTGGCTCTAACACGGTAACTGATGCCTGGTCCAGCAAACCGACCGGTATGACAGCTACTATGACAGCGTGGAATGAGATTGCGGTAGCGGAAGGCAAACCATCTTTGGAATATCTTAAATCAGACACTAAAAAAGTCGAACTATACGGATTTGAAGAAAATAACTTATACATTACGACATGGACGAACGTACCCAACGTAGAATTAATTATTCCGCCTGATTATGATTGGATAGAGAATACGGAGATCCATGAGATGGATGACGAGATTACCTACGGGTTAGTTGTAGAGGAAAACCCCAGTACTACACAGGCGAGGACTGGAAAAATCACTATAAAGGCTGGCCGGCTTAGCGCAACGATAGATGTGATACAGGGTGCCAGACCTATTGATTTGGGGCCCGGTTACAATTTTTATCTGTTTAGTGAGAATATTACTGATTTACTTTACTGGTATTACGCTGCCAATGTACCGAAAGATCTTTATTCTTTAGAGGACGCCTCCTTAACCCAGAAACCGGGAACCCCTTATCCTAAAAGCTGCGTAGCCAGATTGGGTACTCGAGCCAGGCTGCCGACTTTGTCTGAACTGAGACAACTGATACCAACAGATGCGGCAGGACGCCAAGCTGTCAACGATGCTATTCACGCTAAGGGAGGTCAGAGACTAAGTACCAATGGAATAGATCCCTATCTGACTTCTACTTCTGCAACAGTGAGTACAGTTCACACTATCAGAGCCGATAATGGAGCTCAAGGCACCTATGGTAAGTTTCCTAATCAGGGAGAAGGAAATCTGAAAGCTCGCTGCGTAGTATCCAAAAATTAACACTATAAAAAAAGCCACAATAAAGAACACATGAATAATAATTTAACAACAAAAAGAATGAGTATGAAAAAGTACGCACTTATTGCACTTGCAGGGCTGACCCTTGCAGCATGTAAAAAACAGGGTGGGGAGATCAATCCTGTCAACCCGGAGGAGGGGAAAGATGCCAGCCTGAGCCTGAGCATTACCTCAGCTGCCAATATCGGAACCTATGCATCTACCACAGGAAGTGATGGCGGTACCGCAAACGAATCAAAAGTCAATACTGTTGATGTATTCCTGTACAGTGAAGAAGGAAGCCTCACCCCTGCCGGATACGAAAGATTTAGCGGAACAGATGCCAACCTCTCTACCCCAAAAAAAATCAAAACAAAGACCGGTAGAAAAAGAATATATATAGGTATCAACCTCCCTCAGTCGCTGGTCGATCTGCTAAAGGCCGGTTATTCAGGTATGGAGAACCCTTATCCCGTTAATATGGAACAACTGGCAACGCCTAATGACGGAGTCATGATGTTCAGCCAGTCGGTAACCTCTCTGGATATCAAAGAAGGTGATGACCCCGCAAACAAAGTCACCATCCCTGTATCACGTCTGCTGGCAAAAGCCGGCGTATTGAAAGGCAACAGCTTGTCCCTCACTGACATACAGGGCGGAACAGTATCTGATCTGCAGTATACCGTAGGACAGCGTAACAAACAGATCCTTGTAGGACAGCTATACGATTTCAAGGATGCAAACTGGGCGTATATTAATCCATTTGTTTCGGGTACCAGTGGTGCTTTAACAGCTGAATATCAAGCTAACTTCACAGGTGTACTCAACACAGCCTATAAGGCTGTAGATGCAAGTAATACAGAGAACAAAGACCTCAAGACTGTATATATGCCGGAGAATACAACCGAACTCCCTGCTCCCACACAGGTGACCTATATACAGGTAAGAGCCAAATTCACCCCGACAAAACTGGAAGACGGAGCAACACCAAATGCAGACGGCACGTTCTATGTCATGTTCGGACAAAAAGGAACAAACGATGCGCTGCACCAGCTGTACTTCACTACTAAGTCAGCAGCAGATGCCGAAGCCGCTAAAACGGACTACAACAACGGAACCGTACAACGTAGTGTCGTTCTCACCTATAATCAGGGCTACTGCTACTTCCGTCTGTATCTCAATGAAGATCAGGTGGCCGGAGCAACCAAACTGGGCATACTCCGCAATACATTCTTCAAAGCGCAGATTACCAAGATCAATGGACTGGGTACACCATTAGAAGGGCAGATACCGGGAACTCCGGGCACTCCCGGCAATCCGGGTGGTAACGTAAAACCGCCAAAACCTGTAGATCCTACCCAACCGGTTAATCCGGGTAATCTGGACGCTAATATTCAGGCGACCATCACCATCACACCATGGACGCTGATCACCAGTGAACATGAAATATAAGGGGTAACCCTCCGGAATACCACAAAGGGGAGGAAAAAACTCCCTCCCCTTTTTTATTAAAAAAAATACTATTCCGTAAAACAAATTAACAAGAATATGCAACCTGACAGCATGATACAGACGGAAATGATAAAACGATATCTCAAACGCATATACATACAGCTCCTGATGATCGCCATGCTGGTGGCCATAAACGGATGTATAAAGGATGATCTGACACGATACACATTCGACATTACACTCAGCTTTACCGACAGAGCAGGAAGTTGTCCCGACAAAACTGTATATACAGGTACAACAGCTATGACCGTATACGCATTTGACGAAAACGGATATTTTGCAGCACAGGTCTCCCAAAAAGATATAGATTTCTCTCCCGAAAGCACCATGAAGATAACTCTCCCTCAGGGAAACTACACCCTCGTCGCATGGGCAGGTACCGCACAGGGACAGTTTGAAGACAGGCTACTCATAAAAGGAGAAACACATATCGATGAACTGGATATGCCCACATTCACCCGCAGCAGCGGATTAAGAGCAATGCCGGATCAGGTACTCTTTCAGGGAGTATTAAAAAATATAAATGCCGAAACTGCAGCATATACTCCGGCACAACGCATTGACCTGAAAAACATAACAAAACCACTGTATGTATCGCTTGAAAAATACGATACACTAAAAAATTACCAGATCAGGATCAGTCACAATGCTGCACTATGCCAGTTCCAGACAGCTGAAATGCGGGACGCAGGAGACCACTATACAGTCACTGAACTGCAGGAACAAAAAGAGTCTGCAACATACACCGCACAGACAGCACTCCTGTGGAGGCTCGAAGACCGAAATCCCATCATTACCATAAGAGATATGGAAACAGGAGCGGATATATTCAGTGCCAGTGTAAAGGAATTACTTGAAAAACTACCACAGCTCAACCTGAACTGCGAGCCTGCTGTCGATCTCAAAATTATCAGAAAATTTCCGACTCAGGCAGAAATTACAGTAATCATAAACGGATGGATACTGGTCGAATCTGAAGGTTCGGTATAAAACAGAAAACAACCCCAGCAATAGCCGATCAAAAGGCGGAATAGCTGTGTCAGCATACGCCTGAAATAAGAGCAGGCAATAAACACTATAACACAAACAAAGATGGAAAGAATACGACTACCGATACTACTGATCATGTGTATCTATACCGTTACATTGATTTCCTGTATCAAGGAAAAAACCATCATCGATGATACCAACACGGAAACAAACGGTACAAAAGAGGTCTCCTTTACCGCCAGCATGCCGGGCCTCTCGCAGAATATCAGTACCTACGCCATCTCCGATAACGAAGAAAACAAGGTCACTACTATAGATATACTCGTGTTTGAAATGACTGGCAGTACTGAAAAGTATGCGTACCGCGTGGCCGGAAGAAATATCAGACCCCTGACAGCCAACAGCATACAGTTTCAGGCAACGCTGCAAGCACATGCCACCAAAAAGTACCGGCTTGTGGCCATTGCGAATGCAAGGACAACAGTCAATGCCGCCAGTTATACAGTTGGTGCCCTGAAATCCGATATACTCAAAAATCTGGTGATCAATAAGCCCGGGGTATGGAACACCACTTCCTCTGCAGACTACAGCCCCCTGCCTATGTCAGGGGAATCAGAGCCAAATCTGAGCATCAACAGCAACACCGGTTCCATCACACTGAATATGATCAGAATTCAGGCCAGAGTAGACGTAATCGTAGAGCCTACCCTGATAACCAGATTCCAAATGACCAGTATCAGTGTATACAACAGCAATTCAAACGCAAGGATAGCTCCATCAGCCACTACCACGGGTTCGAACGGACCAATAGTGACCGCACCATCCTTGCCAGCTTCTCCGCAAATTAACAGCAGTCCGCTGGTCTATATACCGGATCCCGTGACCCCGCCAAATACTGTAAACTCCAGACAACAGATATACCTCTTTGAAAAAAACGCCGCTGCATCCGCAGGTGCTTCGGGAGCTCTTTCCCTCATTATCGGAGGATATTATGACGGTAGCAGCACAGAAACGTATTACAAACTGGAATTTTTATCTAAAGAAGCAGCACCCATACCGCTCGCCGTGTTGCGTAATCACAAATACGAGTTCAAAATTAAGGAGGTAAGTGGAGCAGGATATCCGACTAAAGAAGCCGCCTTAACCGGGAAGCCTTCTAATATACAAGGTTCGGTTGTCACCCTAAATCTGAGTGATATGCCTATCATATATTTTGATGAGCACTACTATCTGGCGATGGAGACAGATCTGGTTAATTATCCCACTAATCAAGCGAAAGGCCAATTTTATAAAATAAAAACAGATTTTCCGGGTGGCTGGACGTGGACCAGTGATCAGCCATCCTGGCTTAGTATGAATCCCTATAATAATGGAACCAGCGATGGGGCTAATATTTCTGTTGAGATAAATCAGGGCAATCCGGTTCCCAGACACGGAATCCTCACCATTACGGCCGGCAAGATCAGGGCCAGAATAAAGGTATATCAGGGTTATGGTACTAATCCATTGCCAATTATCCCCTGACTAAGCAACTTTTATTGAAAACACCTTACCGACTCAATTCTGTAAGGTGTTTTTTTTCCCTTGCATAAAAGTACCCGATCCTGAATCTAATATTAATACAGACTTAGTAAGTTGCTTTTGTCATTCTACGGTTGGCGGGGACACCCACTAACAAACCAACTATGCTGAAAATCTCCCTTTTCTCTCCTTTTCAAGGAGATATCCCGGTTTATCGGGAGAGAGCTTAATAATAAAAACAGAGCCTGAACTTATACCTGCTCTTATTTAAATGAAGACAGCTAAAGAGTTTCGCTGACAAATAAATAGATTCGAACAACAAACACCGTAAATACACGTAAATCTGCCTGAAAATATACCTCCGGTTACGGGGCAAGAATAGCATTGGATAAGGATAATCCATATGGTCATATGTGTGATATAAAGTTTGTCTCTATATTGTAACCGGTATTTTCTGACATTTTTAATACTCTCATCCTGCATGCAGAAAGAAACGGTCTTACAAAAAAATATCTGTACTGCTTGCCTCTGTGATAAAATACACTTTATTGTCCATATGCCAATCATACCGAATAGTAAATGACGCTGTTAATTAGCAATATTGTAACGGGAAAAATGATGTGTATTAACTATACACATCTGATTTTAAAAAATATCACACAACCTGCTTTTTAACATACAACTACTTTTCGGATATGGAAGAGCAGATACACCTGCACTGAAATATTTTTACAGAGTAGTATATAATATGAACCAATTATGATGTCTAGATTTGATTTATTAATCTTTCTCTTCATTCTTACTACCCTGGCAGGCTGTAAAAAGACAGGTATTCCGGAGGAAGAGACCAAGCCTGGTGAACAGCAGGTAACCCTGCGTCTGGTACTGCCACAGTCCGGTAATAAAGCCGGTACCTAAGCCATCAGCCAGGTCGATCAGAACAGCATCCACAGTCTGGATGTACTGGCTTTCCGTGTAGCCGCTGATGGAAAGGAATACTATGCCTACCACAAGAAGGCTGTATTGTTATGTCCTAACGATAACGCAACAACAGTAGACTTCCATGTCAATCTGCTCAAGAGTACGGACAAGTTTCGTTTTGTCCTCATTGCCAATGCGGCAGCACAACTGCAGACCGCCCTTAACGGATTGCCCGCCAATGCCGAAAAGGAAACGCTGATGAGCCGCATTGAGTATAGGGTCAGCACCCGATGGAATGCCATCAGTTCCGCTAATTTCACTCCGCTGCCTATGTGGGGGGAGAGTGAGACAATAGACGGAATAGACAACAACACACAGAAATTCAGCGTGAACATGCTCAGAAGTCTGGCTGCCATAGATGTAAAAGTGACGGACAATGATTTCATAATGACAAAGGTATATGTGTACAATATGCCCGGCAAAGGCCGTATAGCACCTGTCGCGGGCAATTACAATGCCGCTGAATATAAAGTAACGGCTCCCAGCATACCTGCAGGTACCAACAAGCTGACTGCCCAGTAATACACGGCAGACACAAATACACTGGCCGGGGAAATCTTTCTTTTCGAAAGTGCCGCACCGGGTAATACAGGCGATCCCAATGCCACAGGACTGGTGATCGCAGGCAAGTACGCCGGGAGTACTACCGTTACATATTACCGTGTAGAGCTGACCGATGATTAGCTCAGATTGCTGCCTGTACTGCGGAATCACCGCTATGCCATTGACATTACAAAAGTACATGCCGCAGGTTTCTCTGACCAGGCTACAGCATGGGCGAGCAAGCCTGTGGGTATGACGGCCAGCGTAACAGTATGGAATGAAATCCCAGTTTCAGAGGGAAATGTGCCACTACAATACCTCAAGCTGGCTGCCACAAAAGTTGGATTGCTCGGACTGCAAGGGCAAACTACTTTTACCATATGGACTAATGCACCTGAAACAGCTGTACAACTGGTTTTGCCATCGTGGTTAGTCAACCTGGGGTATGATAAGGTTGGTGATAAAATTACCTACTTGCTTCATGTCAATGAAAACAGTAGCACAACAACTGTACGGTCAGCAACAATTAGTGTACAGGTTGGCAGGCTTACCGCAAAACTAGAGGCAAAACAAGGGGTCAAACCTATTGACCTCGGGCCTGGTTACGGTTTTTACATCGTTAGAGATGATTTAACGCTAGCAGGGTATTGGGATCAGATTGCAAATGTACCGTATAACCTTGTTTCGCCGTTGGATGCTTCCTTAACACAAAAAGACCCGCCTAACCCAAAAAGTTGCGTAGCGCTGTTTGGACCAGGTGCCAGATTACCTACTATGTATGAGCTCAGGCAACTGCTACCCACCAACCATAATGAACGCATGGCGGTAAACGCCGCAATTCAGGCTAAGGGAGGTGTGCCCATGATGTATAACCAAACATCAGGAGCAGCTTCACCTTCTAACCCGTATATATCGTCTACTTCTGCCAGTTGGCTTAGTTCCGATTATACTGATGTATCGTTTGTAACCATCAGATCTGATCTCGGTGCAGTATATGCTACAGATCGCAAATTTACCAATCAGGGCTTTATGAATAACAGAGCTCGTTGCGTGATGTCTAAAAATTAATATGATGAACATAAAGTAAATAGAATAAAATCAGTATAAAAGGTCCAAATTGATTGTTTTGCAGACTCTGTTCTTATTGCATATAAAACCAGGGTTGAGATTAATCCCGTCAGCCTGCAGGAGAATAAAGTTGTCCGCTGCAATGGAGTGAGGTTTTCTATATCTCAGGACAAGGAGATATCCACATGTACGGGGAGAAGAATATTCCTAAAACTGTTGGCGGGGACGCCAACAGACGCAACACAAGTATACTGAAGCTTTCACTTTATAGCCTTATAACTCCATCGCTTTAAAAAGCTGATCAAGTAAGCATTATTGTCTTATTAAAAAAATCTTTCCGAATATTCTCCACCCTTTTTAGGGCATAAATTTGAAATAAATAAAAATTGTTTTTGTATCCGGATCATATCAAAACAACTATCATTTACTTAAAAAATAGTTTCAAGACAAAATTCAATAAAAAAATAAAAAGATAGTGTGTTGTGTTTTTGCCCTTTAATTTCCTACATCAAGGACAGGTTTTTAGACAAGCGATATCTGTCGATGTAGGAAAACGGGCATTATTTTGAAACAATCAATATCAAAAAGTGACTTCCTTATGGTTATTAGCATTTTAATAAAGAAAATACATCGAATTTTATTCCTATAATAAGCATAATTAAATGAACTATTAAGTCTGCTTTAAAACGATATCGAATTGTATAAACACTATCCGTTACCGTTCTTTGTAATATATTAATAAATAACGGTTAGTTACAGCGAAAAGATTATATCAGCAGGTGAGGTTGCTGATATGAATCTTTAGCGGTTGAAAATAGTTTTTGGTTCTTACAACTACTCACTTGCATAGGTAGATATGAACACAATCTTATTCCATAAGATTTTTGCACTAAACTATAGGACCTGAATTTTCAACCACAAGAGTCCGGAGTAATTTCCGGACTCTTTTCTTATTATCCACTTATATGTATCCAATCAGATGATCCCGATATATCGGAATCCAAGCCCTGCTATTTAACAGGTAATTTATCCAAATCAATCTGCGGCGCTTTACCTTTTGAAGGACGTTCAAATCGTGAATCGACAACAGTTTTGTTATTAAAAAACCCACAATTTCTCAAATAAAAAGCTCCATTCGCTACTCCCCCGGCATAGTCCAGACGATATCCTTTCCGGGCTGTCTGATCTGCAGTAAATTTAGCCTTTGTACATTCTACCCAATTCCCCTGCTGATCACGTACCCATTGATTATCGAATTTAACGATACGCTCATAGATTCCCTGATTGGGATTGAAATTCTCCAGAAAAGAGTGGAATCCTTTGAGATACGTATTTGTTTTAGGCCTTTCAAACTGTGCGATCAATTGCCATTTGCCCTTTTCCGGTGCATAGAACCAGGCTGTATATTCGGTATAGTCATTTGCTACAGGACGTCCTCTTAACAGGAATTTGTAGGTATTACCTGTAATCCAGTTATACCGTAGAAAACTCTGACCTCCGGAACCTTCATTTCCAAATTCACCTGTATATACACCTTCTCCCTTAGCTTTCAGGATAATTTTGTGGTCATCAGGAATAGATTTCGGATCGTCTGTTGTAAAGGGACTCCATACAGAGAACAGAATTCTGCGTTCAGTTTTACTGTTCACCTGCATACCGAAGTATCCTCCTGAAAAACCATTTGCCATATAGTAAGATCCTTCCACATCATTTCCCTTACCTACTGTGACTTCGTTGTAATAGTATTCTATATTACCTTCAGGTTGGTTATAGCCAAGATGTACAGAAGGTCCTCTACGTCCCCAATAAAAGAAATTACCTTCATTATTGGGCACAAAATTGGCAGAAGCAATAAAAGAAGCAGTACCCGATATTTCATACCCTTTGACAGCAGCAAAGTTTGCTTTCGGGCTTAATGCTTTCAATACCACTGCATAATATCCGGAGTCTTTCACTGTCCAGTGCCCCAGACTGATCGCTCCTGTATTTTTTACAAGAATCTTCTTTTTCTGTTGTCCGATACTGACCTCATATTCTCCGCCATTGTTTACGGCATCAATGATCATATTCAAATCAAAATCTCCCTTTTTAGCAAAACGGACAAAAGTCTTAAAATGTATTACAAGATCATTCCATGATTGGATACCCTCATCCGTTACCAGCCCTTTACCATCCGGTAAAGACGGGTATTGCCATGTATTACCTGCTATAGGCAGGAAGAACTTGGTTGCACCTTTTTCAACGATTTGCTGTGCAGATAATAACAGAGGTCCCAAGAAAAGAAACAGAATTAACTTTTTCATAGATTACATTTAGATTTTGGCTAAATATAAAAGAAACATCTTCAACTCATCTCCTGATAAAAAGTACAAAAACACAAAAAAACCGATTGCAGGTTAAGCAATCGGTTGATTATTTTTATAATATTTCTATTACAATACGGCCAGATTATTTCTGATTGCCTTTATCTCCCGAACCTGGACGGGCTATGGAGGAACGCATATCCGAATCGGCTTGTATATTTTGCATTTTGTAATAATCCATTATACCCAGATTTCCATTTCTGAAAGCTTCTGCCATAGCTAGTGGAACCTGAGATTCTGCTTCGATTACCTTTGCTTTTGCTTCCTGTGCCTTCGCTTTCATTTCCTGCTCAGTAGCAACAGCCATAGCTCTTCTTTCTTCGGCTCTTGCATTGGCAACTTTGAGGTCTGCCTCTGCCTGATCTGTCTGCAGCTTGGCTCCTACGTTGTCACCAATATCGATGTCTGCAATATCGATAGAGAGAATTTCAAATGCAGTCCCGGAATCCAATCCTTTAGACAATACAGTCTTGGAAATACGATCCGGATTTTCAAGTACTTCTTTATGATTCGCAGATGAACCGATAGTCGTCACGATTCCTTCTCCTACACGTGCAAGAATTGTTTCTTCACCGGCCCCTCCTACCAATTGATTGATATTTGCGCGAACAGTAACCCTAGCTTTAGCAATCAACTGAATACCATCTTTGGCAACTGCAGCTACAGGCGGTGTATTAATAACCTGCGGATTAACGGACAACTGTACAGCATCAAATACATCACGTCCTGCAAGGTCAATAGCAGTAGCTAATTTAAAATCTAAAGGAATATTAGCTTTGTCAGCAGAAATAAGTGCTTTGATTACTTTATTGACATTGCCACCTGCAAGATAATGCGTCTCAATATCATTGGAAGTAATCCGTAAACCTGCCTTTGTAGAAGTGATCATCGCATTTGTAACCAGGGAAGGCGGCACTTTACGAAGGCGCATCAATACAAGATTCAACAAACTAATCTTCACATTGGAAAGTTGTGCTGTAAACCACAAATTGACAGGCAAAAGATACAACAGCAGAAAAAAGGCAACAATGCCTCCGATAATAAATAATACTAAAGAAATTTCGGGATTCATAACTCTTTTTAATTTCAGACTCCTTAAAGATAACACAATTTATTTAATTCTCTCCCCCTCTCTTTCCCCCTTAATTTCAAAGAAGTAAAAAATAACACTACTAGTTGATTTACAGACACATAAACGGAATAAAAAAAATCCGCATTAGGATAAAACCAAAAAAATATAATGTAATTTTATATCATCTGTAAATCAGATGTATTAACCGGATTATTGATCTTATGTATCGTCAAAAAATGAATATCTTATCTGTTTTTGATCAAAATACAAATGAGTTAGCCTTTGGTCATTATACTTTTGCCGGATCGGGATTTCGAAATCATGATCCCATACGACATAAACCTATTCTGAAAAAGAAAACTCTATACAAAAACAGGAGGCTTTTCCTTTGGAATTTTCAATTAAAAGCAGATATCCGGATCCGATTGCCGGATTGGTTTTTATCCCCTGTTAACAGGTTTGAGAAGGCTGCCGAAAAAACAACCACCAGCATCTCCGGTCTGTATGGATTTTTTATTAAACAGACACAGCATGTAGCTTCAGATCTTCTTTTGCCGTTACACTTTTGCAGTAGCCATATACTAAAACTGTATTTCAGAAATAAAAAACGATATGAGCAGACATATTTGACAACATTCGCAACTTGCTTCTTTCTAGGTTTTTCAGACTTCAAAGAAAAAGAATTGCAGAATAATTGTAAAAAAACAGCAACAGAGAACAAATTAATATCACATTCCAGTAAAATTTTTAGAAAAGGAAAAACTATCTTTGGTATCGTTTTTGGGGATCAACCTAATTTGTACCGTCAAAAAAATAGGGCGACATCAATATCTGAAATTAGCATTGATATTAACCTGCGAAAAACGACTATCTACTATGAAATTCAAATGAGTGGGGATGATTGTTCTGAATTTAAAACGATATTCAATATCATAAAATTTGGAATTCAATCGGCTAATACCCATTCCTTATATGTCAAGGAGTTATCTGCTAAAAGTCTGACTTTAAGCAGGCGGGCTCTTATATAATCTTATTCTTACTTTGAGAAATGAATAAAATCAACTTTAAAACTCAGGTCACGATAGGAATTGTTATTGCATTCTTAATGATTTTGTTTGCAGTAGTATTCTTTTTTATTTCCTTTGACAGAAGCATCCGGTTTAATGATGACGTAATCGGACAGTCAGAGCAGAAATTCAATACCATTAATAATTTAGAGATCAATCTTGGCATCGTCAATAACAACAAACTGTTATATGCGAATAGTCAGGATCCGAGAATGCTCGATATTATCAAAAACAAACATCTTATTATAGATGAAGATCTAAACGAACTCTTCCAGACTACCGAATTTTATACGCCCAGCCACCGTACAGAAGTGGCCTTCCGGGCTGAAGTCGAGACGTTTCTGGATAACCGTAAACTCAAAAGAGATGTAGATATTAACAAAAATGCAGTCATACAGGACATTATACTGGATTATGATCAGCTACACAAACAGCTCACGACTATTATCAATTCTGTCGTAGAGAGCCGTGCAAAATACATCAAACAAAACAATGATCACCTGAAGATAAGCCGTTTTATAACTTATGGATTTGTCATTCTGGGACTTGGAATCATGATCTTTCTTTTCGTCCGTGTAAACCAGGTATTCTCCGTCCTCAGGAGAACATTACGAAAAGAACAGGAAAGCTTTGAAAAGCTCAAATCCCTGGGAGATCAGATAGAACAGTCCAACTGGGTACTGGAACAACTCTCCAGACTGGATTCTGAAGTAAGAGGTAATTACAACGAAATGCAGTTAGGTAATTATGCGCTGGCCTGTATTTGCAGAACGATCCATGCTCTTGCGGGAGCCATATATTTCAAATTACCGGAAGGTGAAGGTTTCAAATTAACCGGAACATTTGGTACAGAACAAAATGCTGTACCTGAATATCTGGATACTAATACAGGATTGCCGGGAGAAGTAATTCTTCATCAGCAGCATAAAGTAATTGCAGCTGTAGATAACAACATACTGAAAGGCCACAGTATTCTGGGGGGAGATCTGGTAAGTGATATTCATATCATCCCGTTTATCTATGAGGAGGAGACCGTAGGCTTATTAGAAATATGTATCCGTGATTCAGATGAAGATAAAGGCAAAGTGAATGCTTATCTGGATAAAATAGGTAATACCCTGGCTATCGCGATCAAAGTCACACAGGCACATGATAAGATGGCCGAAATGTTTGAGGAACTGCAACAACAGACGGAAGAGTTAGAAGCGCAGCAGGAAGAACTCCGGACGACCAATGAGGAACTCATCTATAAAACAAATCTTCTGGAAGCTTCAGAAGAGGAGTTACGGGTACAGCAGGAAGAGTTAACCCAGACAAATAATGAACTGGAAGAAAAAGCGAAATTACTGGAACTTAAAAACGAGGATCTCGACAAAGCCCGCAAAAATATTACAGATAAGATTAATGAAGTAGAACAGGCAAGTAAATACAAATCCGAATTTATGGCTAATATGAGCCACGAACTCCGGACGCCACTCAACAGTATTCTTATTCTGGCTAAATTATTAAAAGATAATAAACACCACAATCTCAATACGGATCAGATAAAATATGCAACTGTTATCCACAGTGCAGGGTCCGACTTGTTGCACCTGATTAATGAATTACTGGATCTTGCAAAAATCGAATCCGGACAGATTGATCTGGTAGAAGACCAGATTGATATCCATTCACTGACCAGAAATATTGAAGGATTATTCAGAATTTCGGCAGAAGAGAAATCTATTAATTTCAAGACGACTATTGATCCTGAGGCACCCTCTACATTTCTGTGTGACGAATACCGTCTGGAACAGGTTCTCAAAAATCTGCTTTCCAATGCATTCAAGTTTACGCTGAACGGAGGTAAGATTGAGTTGACATATAAACATGTCAACGGCAACATTCACTTTATCGTGCAGGATGACGGAATCGGAATTGCACCCGAAAAACAAAAACTGATCTTCGAGGCTTTCAAGCAGGAAGACGGATCTACCAGCAGAAAATATGGCGGTACAGGTCTGGGATTATCCATCTGCAGGGAACTGGCCACGCTGCTCGGCGGGCGCATTTCGCTGGAAAGTGAACCTGACAAGGGAAGTACATTTACTTTTATCCTTCCTTACAGACCTGCCCAGAAGAATGATATTCATGAGGAAGATGAAAATAAAGTGATCGAACCCGCTCCGGTCAAAGAGACAACACCTGTCAATGTTGAAGAGGAAGTTTCCGTAAACAGTAAAAAACGATTGCTGATAATAGAAGATGATGTCAATTTTTCTGAGATCCTGAAAGATTATGCAGTGGAGCATGGATTTGATCCGAGCGTGGCTTACAATGGTAAAGAAGGACTGGAAACAGCCATCCAGACTCAGCCGGATGCTATCATTCTCGATATAATGCTTCCGATAATGGATGGATGGGAAGTGTTGAAAAAACTCAAAAACGACGATAAGACCAAAGACATACCTGTGCATATGATGTCGGCTGCATCTCTTCATAAGGATGAGCCGATCAACAAAGGAGCAATAGGTTTCTTAAGAAAACCTGTTACCGAAGATTCTTTGGAAAATGCTTTCAAAACAATTAAGTCACTTATCTCCACACCACTCAAACGGGTACTGATCATTGAGGACCATACCTTACAAAGTGATTTTATTAAATCCTCTCTGAACGAACGTAATACGGTGGTGGATCAGGCTTTCAATGCAGATGAGGCAATGGAAATTCTGGCTGCAAAAAAATCATATGACTGTATTATCCTGGATATAAATCTTCCTGATAAATCAGGATTAGAGTTACTGGATGATATCAAAGCTATAGATACCTATCAGCATACACCGATTATTATTAATACGGCTATGGAACTGTCTCAGGAGAGTACAGAGCGTATCTTAAGACATACCCAGGCTATGGTACTTAAGTCAGGAAAATCTAATACCAGACTTATCGACGAGGTCAACCTGTTCCTTAACAGACTTAAGAGCAATAAAGGTGCCCAGAAAATACCTACCCATACAAAAGGGGAAGTGATCATGGAGAAAGCCCTTGCTGGCAAGAAAGTATTAATTGCAGATGACGATATGCGTAATGTATTTGCACTGAGTACAGCATTCGAGGCGTATAATATGCAGATCGAGATCGCTAATAACGGTAGAGAAGCTCTACAACTGCTGGACAAGTACCCGGATTTTGATCTGGTCCTGATGGATATTATGATGCCTGAAATGGATGGATTTGAAGCCATAGAAAAGATACGTGAAAATAAAAAGTTTGCCCAGCTTCCTATTATAGCCGTCACTGCAAAAGCAATGAAAGGTGACAGGGAAAGGACTATTCAGATCGGTGCTAATGACTACATCAGCAAGCCTATAGATCTGGACAAACTAATATCATTAATGCGGGTTTGGTTAAGTTAGATTGAAAGATGATTTCATTTTCAGAATTAGAAGAATTAATAGAATTAGTAAAGAATGTAAATGGCATGGATCTTTCCGGTTATTCCAGAGCATCCCTGAAACGGAGGGTAACACGCCTTATGGAAATCGACAGGATGGATCTGGTGGCCTTAAAAACGGCATTGGTCAATACTCCGGGTTACTTCAATCATTTTATAATAGAGTTGACCGTAAATGTAACTGAAATGTTCCGTGATCCTTTTTTCTACAAGGCCATGCGTGAAGACGTATTCCCTTATCTGGCTTCCTTTCCAAGGATCAAAAGCTGGAGTGCAGGTTGTTCATCAGGAGAAGAGGTATACTCATTGGCCATTGTTTTGAAAGAAGCAGGGCTATACGACCGGTCATTTATCTATGGTACAGACATTAATAATATCGTACTAGAACAGGCTAAAAAAGGCATCTATTCTTTACAGAAGATTAAAGATTACTCAGACAATTTTCTGAAATCCGGAACCGTCCATTCGCTGTCCGATTATTACACAGCAATGTATGATGCCGCATCTATCAATAATGACCTTAAGAAAAACATTTTATTCTCTTCTCACAATCTGGTTTCAGATGGCGTATTCAATGAATTCCAACTGATCACCTGCCGGAATGTATTAATTTATTTCGATCTGGAATTACAGCAGAACGTGATCAGACTCTTCTATGAATCCTTGTGTCTTTTTGGATTTCTTTGTCTGGGTTCAAAAGAGACTTTACACCATCAGGAGATTGCATCCAAGTTTAAACTGATCAACAAAAAATATAACATTTACCAGAAAATTGCATAGTACGACAGAGATATGAATCAGCCGAAGATCATCATATTGGCCGGATCCGCCGGAAGTTACAGTGTTTTAGTAGAAATCCTGAAATATCTGCCTGCGGATATGTCTATTCCTGTTATCGTCATTCTTCACCGTAATGCAAAATATGAAACCAATATAGAAAGCAGCTTATCCAAAAAATGTAAAATCGAAGTCAAGATCGCAGAAGATAAAGAAAAGATACAGACCGGGGTGGCTTACTTTGCTCCTCCCGGCTATCATTTACTTGTAGAGCCGGATTATACGTTTTCTCTGGATTCGTCTGAACCTGTACAATTTTGCAGACCTTCTATTGATGTCACAATGGAATCTGCTGCAGACGTATATCAATCGGGTACCTGTGGCTTTTTGTTTTCCGGAGCCAATCAGGACGGTGCAGACGGATTAGCCTATATCAAAAAGATAAATGGCACATGCATTGTGCAAAACCCTGCTGTAGCAGAAATATCTACAATGCCGGAGTCAGCGATAAAACTGGGTGCCTATCATCGCATTATGGATAACAAAGGAATTATTGATTTCATATTAGATCTACACAAACAAAACATCAAGAATTAGTAACATGAAAAAGCTAAATCTGTTAATTTTAGATGATAAAATTGAGAACATCATTAGTTTAAAAGCCCTGTTAGAAGATATTGAGGGATTAAACATCCTGAGCAGTTCGGATCCTAATGAAGCACTTAGACTATGCTGGAAAGAGGATATCGCCATCGCGCTGATTGATGTTCAGATGCCTGAAATTAACGGGTTTGAATTTGTCTCCATTCTCAAGAGTAATCCCAAGACCAGAGAAATCATTGCCATAATGGTCACCGCTATATCAAAAGAAGACAAATATCTGATCCAGGGGCTCAACAGTGGGGCAGTCGATTATCTGTACAAGCCCTTAAGCCCTGAAATCACAATTGCAAAGGTCAAATCCTTTATGCAGCAGGTATTGACTCAGCTTCAGATCAAAGAAAAAAATGCGGAACTGGAGCAGTCCAAACAGGAGCTGATCCGATCCAAAGAGGAAGCGGAACAAGCCCGAAAATCAAAGGAAATCTTCCTTGCCAATATGAGTCATGAGATCCGTACTCCGATCAACGGAATAATGGGTATCACACAGATGCTCCGTAGTTCTACGCTATCCAGTGAGCAAAAGGATTGGGTAAACCGGCTGGACAGTGCTTCCCATTCGCTTTTATTAATTATCAATGATATTCTCGATATTTCGAAGATAGACTCCGGAATGATGAAACTGGAATTTGAGAACCTGGTATTTCAGGATCTATTCGATGATCTCAATAAAATATTCAAAATAAAGGCAGCAAATAAGAATCTCGAATTTGAGATGAATATTGACAGCGATCTGCCTACTTATGTCAAAACCGACTCGCTACGTCTGCAACAGATCCTAAGCAATTTTATCTCCAACGGTTTGAAATTTACCGAAAAAGGTAAAGTAACACTAAGTATCAGAATACTGGAAGTAAAAGATAACAGTTATTTTATCCGGTTCAGTGTAAAAGATACCGGAATAGGCATACGCGCGGAATCACTTAATAAAATTTTTCTGGCCTTTGAGCAGGCTGATGATGGTATTACCAAAAAATTCGGAGGAACAGGACTCGGATTAGCTATTGTCAAAAGACTTGCGGATCTTTTCAACGGATCCGTAGATGCCACCAGCGTCTATAATGAAGGCAGCGAGTTTTCCTTCCAGTGCTGGTTTGAAAAAGCAGAAAGTTATGATGTTACAGACTCAAAAATAGAGCAACTTTATACCCAATTACCTAAATTCGAACGTTTGATAGTTTTAATTGCAGAGGACAATGATCTCAATAGTTTTATGCTTTCCCATATTCTGAAAAGCTGGGATTGTGAGGTGGATATTGTCAAAAATGGAAAATCCGCACTGGAGAATGTGGAAAATAAAAATTATGACTTAATCATGATGGACACGCATATGCCTATTATGAGCGGATTTGAAGCGATCAGGGAAATCAAGAATCACGCAGACCCTGTCAAAGCCAATACACCTATAATCACCATTTCCGCATCTGTTTTGGAATCCGAACAAGCAGAGGCCTATGAGGTCGGAGCTGATGGTGTGATCGGAAAACCCTTTGATGCAATAGACCTTTATAATCGTATTATTGAAGTAATTGAGAAGAAAAAGCAAATTAAGTTAGGTTTCAAGAACTGATAATTTAGATAAGCCATAAATATTGTATATTTTTATAAAAGTTTAAATACATAGTTCACAATGAAAAAATTATTTATTATTCCTGCTTTAGCTCTTGCTGTAGCGTTTACATCTTGTGGCGGTGAAAGCAAAAAAACTTCGACAGAAGGGAATACAGAAACAACCAGTACAGAAACACAGACACCTGAAGAAACTGTACCTGGAATCGAAAATGTAGCGATTTCGAATACCCTTTCTTTGGAAGGAAATGATCAGATGAAATATGACAAAGATCTGTTTCGTGTAAAAGCTGGTGAGCCTGTGGAATTGACTTTTAAAAATGCAGGTCAGCAACCTAAAGAATCAATGGGACACAATGTCGTTATCCTGAAACCAGGTACTGATGTCGCTACTTTCGGTGGTGAGGCAGCAGGAGCAGCAGCAAGCGAATATATTCCTAAATCTTCTGCTTCATCTATTATCGCACACACAAAATTATTAGGCCCGGGTGAAACTGATAAAATCACGTTCACATTGGAGAAAGGTGTTTACTCCTTTATCTGTAGTTTTCCGGGTCACTTCGGTATTATGCAAGGTAAAATCGTTGCAGAATAATCAGACTTTAAAAACAACATAAGAAAAGACACCTTCCGGGGTGTCTTTTTTGTGTAAAAACCGTTTTATTTTAAACTGTTGCTTACGAATAGTATTAATAATCATTAACTTTGGCAGCAAAATAAAAATCAAACTTTATGCAATACGACGTAATAGTAATCGGAAGCGGGCCAGGTGGATATGTGGCTGCCATCCGTTGCGCGCAATTAGGTTTAAAAACTGCCGTAATCGAAAAGTATAGTACATTTGGAGGTACTTGTCTTAATGTGGGATGTATTCCTTCCAAAGCATTATTAGACTCTTCAGAGCATTATCACAATGCTGCTCACAGCTTCGAAGATCATGGGATTAGCCTAAGTAACTTAAAGGTTGATATTAAAAAAATGATGGCACGTAAAGACGATGTCATTGCTCAAAATACAGCAGGTATCACTTATTTATTTAAGAAAAATAAAATAGATAGTTTTCAGGGAGTTGGTTCTTTCGTAGACAAAAACACCGTTTTGGTCACTAAAGAAGATGGAAAAACTGAACAACTGACAACCAAAAATGTTATTATCGCGACAGGTTCGAAGCCGACGGCTTTACCATTCCTTCCGGTAGATAAGAAACGTATCATTACCTCTACGGAGGCATTATCTTTAACAGAAATCCCTAAAAATCTGATTGTAATCGGTGGCGGTGTAATCGGACTTGAATTAGGATCTGTGTACGCGCGCCTTGGTGCAAAAGTGACGGTAGTGGAATTTGCTAAATCCATCATCAGTACAATGGATGGCGGATTGGGTAAAGAACTGCAACGTGTATTGAAAAAATCCCTGGGAATGGAATTCCTTCTGGGTCATAAAGTTACCGGTGCATCTGTAAAAGGTAAGAAAGTAACGGTTACTGCGGAAGATCCTAAAGGTCAGGAAATCTCTTTGGAAGGTGATTATTGTATTGTTTCTGTAGGCCGTGTAGCCTATACAGCTGGCCTGGGTCTGGAAAACATCGGTATACAGACAGAAGAAAGAGGCAACAAGATCCCTGTGAACGATCACCTGGAAACAACTGTACCGGGTATCTACGCTATCGGAGATGTAATCAAAGGTGCTATGCTTGCTCACAAAGCAGAAGATGAAGGTATAGCTGTAGCTGAAAGAATAGCAGGGCAAAAACCACATATTGATTATAACCTTATCCCGGGTGTAGTCTATACATGGCCTGAAGTTGCTTCTGTCGGTCAAACGGAGGAACAATTGAAAGAAGCGGGTAAAAAATATAAATCAGGTTCATTCTCATTCAAAGCTTCAGGACGTGCTAAAGCATCCGGAGACACAGATGGATTTATCAAAGTACTGGCAGACGCTGAGACTGACGAAGTATTAGGTATACATATGATCGGACCTCGTGCTGCAGATATGATTGCAGAAGCAGTCGTAGCGATGGAATACCGTGCTTCGGCTGAAGATATCGGCCGCATATGCCATGCTCACCCGACATTCACAGAAGCGCTTAAAGAAGCAGCCCTGGCAGCAACTGCTAACCGGGCGATACACGCTTAAATAATATAACAGAGAAGGGCGATTTATTTGCCCTTCTTTTTTTCAATCAGATCAGGGAATCTACCATCCGGGATAAATACATCGTACAGAAATCAATATCTCCACTATTTAATTCCGCACGAAAGGCTAAACCCGGCTATCCCTGCACACACCTCAACTCTAAATACGGAAATCATGAATTTTTACACCAGAAAATGGATCAAGCCTGAGGATCTCAACCCAAATGGAACATTATTCGGAGGGACATTACTGAGATGGATCGATGAAGAAGCTGTAATATATGCAATTGTACAACTGGGTAATCCTTTTGTAGTTACCAAGTATATTTCAGAGATCAACTTTGTAAGTTCAGCCAGACAGGGAGATATCATCGAACTCGGCATAGAAGCAATAGCTTTTGGCACAACTTCATTGACCATGAAATGTGAAGTAAGGAATAAAATAACCAGAAAGACAATACTTTCGATTGAAAAACTGGTATTTGTAAACCTGAATGAGGAAGGCACTCCTACTCCGCACGGGAGAACAGAAATTACATATGCCTATATGGGTATTGAACGCATAAACAAAGGAGATGCTGATTAAGCAACTCCTTTAGCATGTTTTGCAATTTCTTTTTTCAGATCCAACTCTACCCAGAATGAAGCAACAGGGATCAGTGATACCACAAAATACTTCAACGCTTTCATTACTGACCACTTGTACTCTACCGTACAAACGATGAGCATAATGACAAATATAACGACCAGAAAGCCGTGAATGGATCCGGCGATACGTACAGCTTCAGGAATATCAGCGAAATATTTCAAAGGCATAGCAAAACAGAAAAGGAGAATGGTGGAGATCGCTTCCCATAAAGCGATTTGTCTAAAAAGTCTTAGCATAATAATATCTTCAAACTTCAAAAGTAATACTAATTTGATCACAAAGATCTGACTATGTTTCTCTTTGACCAATAACTGACAAATGACATCTTTGCAGATGGATTTAGTGCATTTGTATGCAAACAATTGCATTTCCATTACATGGCAGATTAAAAAATAATACGTACATTTGGAGGAGATTGTGTGTTCATTTTTAGTCATGATTGCACATCACTAAATCAACTACAGAAATTATTATCTGCAAGTTCCGGAATCTGTATTTATATAGAAAAACGGAAATTACGGATAACTAAAAAAGACAAATTATATCATATGAATTACGACATCATTGTAATTGGAAGTGGACCTGGCGGGTATGTTGCTGCCATCAGAGCTGCTCAATTGGGCTTTAAGACTGCGATCGTTGAGCGCGAATCATTAGGCGGAATCTGTCTCAACTGGGGCTGTATTCCTACAAAAGCATTAATCAAAAGCGCACAGGTTTTTGAATATCTGAATCACGCTGAAGACTACGGAATCAAAGTTCAGGGCGGAGAAGCAGATTTTGATGCAATTGTCAAAAGAAGCCGCGGGGTTGCTGATGGGATGAGCAAAGGAATCCAGTTTCTTATGAAAAAGAACAAGATTGATGTCATCAATGGTACTGCCAAAATCAAAAAAGGTGGTAAAGTAGAGGTCAAAGGAGCTGACGGAGCGACAAAAGAATATACAGCCAAGCATACTATTCTGGCTACAGGTGCCCGTTCACGCGAATTACCTAATTTACCACAGGATGGCAAAAAAATTATTGGATACCGTCAGGCATTGACTTTACCAAACAAACCAAAATCAATGGTTGTAGTGGGCTCAGGAGCAATCGGTGTTGAATTTGCTTATTTCTACAATGCGATGGGTACGCAGGTCACTATCGTAGAATTCATGGATCGTATCGTTCCTGTAGAGGATGAAGAAGTATCCAAACAATTGGAGAAAAGTCTTAAAAAAGCAGGTATCAATATCTTAACAAAATCTGAAGTTCAGTCCGTAGACACAAAAGGTGAGTTAAGTAAAGTAAGTATCAAAACAGCTAAAGGAGTAGAAACTCTGGAAGCAGAGATTGTACTTTCGGCTGTAGGTATAACTCCAAATATCGAGAATATCGGTCTTGAAGAAACAGGTGTAAAAACAGACAAAGGTCGTGTACTTGTTGACGATTTCTACAAAACAAGTGTAGAAGGTGTATATGCTATCG
Source organism: Sphingobacterium spiritivorum ATCC 33861 (assembly GCF_000143765.1). Lineage (GTDB taxonomy): Bacteria > Bacteroidota > Bacteroidia > Sphingobacteriales > Sphingobacteriaceae > Sphingobacterium > Sphingobacterium spiritivorum. Next base: position 104,471 of record NZ_GL379771.1, read on the forward strand.
GTGACATCGTAAAAGGTCAGGCACTGGCTCACGTTGCTTCTGCTGAGGCAATCACCTGTGTAGAAAAAATAAAAGGTCTTCACGTAGAAGCTATCGATTATAATAATATTCCGGGATGTACGTATTGTTCACCTGAAATTGCATCTGTTGGTTACACTGAAAAAGCAGCTAAAGAAGCAGGATACGAACTGAAAGTTGGTAAATTCCCATTTTCGGCATCCGGAAAAGCTTCTGCCGCCGGAGCTAAAGATGGCTTTGTAAAAGTAATTTTCGATGCGAAATACGGTGAATTACTAGGTGCGCATATGATCGGAGCTAATGTTACTGAAATGATCGCAGAGATTGTCGTAGCTCGTAAATTGGAGACGACAGGTCATGAAATGATCAAATCGGTACATCCTCACCCGACCATGAGTGAAGCGATTATGGAAGCCTGTGCAGATGCATATGGTGAAGTGATCCACTTGTAGGCAATAACCTACCCTATACAAAAAGGCATTCAAAAATTTTGAATGCCTTTTTTAGTTTATAATTCTGAATCAAACAGCGTTTGGCTTCCCTGCCACATGACGCAATTGCTTAGTGACATACGTTCAGTTTATTGCAGTATTAATCTGGACTTAAAGATAAATTGCTGAGGCTTATACTCTTCTTTATTTTCCAGTCGATTGAACAAAATCTCCGCAGCTTTCTTAGCCTGCTGATCCGGAAACTGCTCAATACTTCCCATCGGAGGGTTTTCCATATATTTCCATAACGGATAGTTTGCAAAACTGATAAAATGGATATCACTGTTCAGTGATACACCTCTCTGCCGTGCAAATTTCATAACATCCAGTGTGACGAAGTCATTAAAAGATAATATCGCAGAAGGTCTGTCCGATAGCGTAAGGAGTTTGTTCATAGCTTCTTCATTGCCCTCTTCGGTAAGATCTGTATTGACGAGATAACGGTCGTCAAATGCAATATCATTCTTTCTCAAACCTTTGATGTAAGCCAGCTTACGTTCCTCAGAAGCCAGTAAGGTATCCGGTCCGTTGATGAGGGCTATCTTCTGGTGTCCGCGCGATACAAAAGCATCTATAGCCTCATAGACTCCTGTTGCCAGATCGCATTCTATACGGTCAATATCATTCAGATTGGGTACGCAGTCAAAGAAGACAACCGGAATCTCCGATTCTTCCATACTCTTGATAAAATCAAAAGAATTGGTATTTTTCCCTATTGACATCAATACACCGTCAACGCGATGTTTTTTGAGGGTTTGCAGTATCCGTAATTCTCTTTCTGCATCGTCCATTGACTGGCCCATGATCACCGTATACTTACGCTCATTAGCAAAGTTTTCAATCTCACTGATGGCAGCAGAGAAAAAGGGTTCTGAAAGACTGGGTAACACTACTCCTATTGTAAATGTCTTCCGCTGTTTAAAGAAAATGGCAGTCTGATTCGGCTCATAGTTCATCTCCTCAGCCATTTTCTTTACCCGCATAGTGGTTACCAACCCAATACTCGGATGATCATTCAGCGCTCTGGAAACTGTAGAAGGAGATATCTTCAGCTTTCTGGCTATTTCTTTTATTGTGGCCGGTTTTTCTTTCTTCATAGCTATCTGTATCAATCCTACTTTGCAAAGTAAGAAATCTTTTAAACATTTACATTTATTTTGACCGTCTCGTCTGAAACTTATACATGCCATTTGCATGGGCACGGGTATCTATACGATGTCGGCTTATATACTTTTCATTTCGCAACTTGTTGACAGAAGCCAGAGCTGTCTTAGAAGTACTGGATAACCAGCTTCCATTAAGACTATAATACAGGGCTTCTGCAATCATCCCTTCCTGAGGGTCTCCAAAATCTTTAAAATAATCTTCATATGTACTTCCGTCCGGAGTCAAGCCGGCGAAATAATCCCCATAATTATCCGCATTGATAGTCTGAAATGAAGTTGCATACAAATCCACATCAGTATTAGGTATGCTGGTTCTGAAAAAACCTACTGGCTTGCCGTATGTATTTTCAACTACACGGTTACCTCTGCTGTCTGCACCATAGGTGCCGATCATCTTCTGATTATCTTTAAAATATGGTTTTAGTGAATTGATAAGAAGTTCACTCGCAGAAGCGGTAGATTCGGTTACTAAAAAGTATACTTTATTCAGATTAAGTGTTCCCTTTTTAGCATAATTGACCGGACCAAATTCCCCTCCCTCCTTCGCCCATCCCCAGGCTTGCAGATTACGGTTCAGTTTGTAGGAATACATACGTTTGCCAGTGGCTGAAGCCGGGACTATACGATTGGCCAGATACTCTGCTGTCTCGACAGAACCACCGCCATTATACCTCAGATCCACGATAAGTTCAGAGATATTCTGCCCTTCAAACTGACTGAAAATATTTTCGAAGGAACTTAACATGGCAGTCGGAATCCTGTTATTATAAATAGCGACAAACGAGCTGAAAGCAAGGTAACCAATCTTTTTTCCATTCTGCTCAATAACTTTACTGGCCAGAATAGGATCAAAGTTGTACAACGAACTCACAATCTGTTTTTCGGTAGTGACTGAGGTCTGAGATACAAATTTAATGGTCATACTCTTAGAGTTGAGCGCATCATTGATCAATTTAAAACTCTGGGCTTGCTGAGTCTTGTAATCAATATTCGTCTGTCCGTTGATACTCAGAATACGATCGCCCCGACGTATACCAGCCTGATAGGCCGGAGAGTTTTTATCTACCATCCGCACATACAGATCTGCATTATCTCCGGAAGAGCTTGTCTGCAGGTAAAACACGTACATACCATAGCTCGTACTGACACCTTCTTCGATCTCTCCGCTGATGGTCCCCTGCCTGTCAATAAAACTATATCTGTCTACCGGACTACCATTCACCACAGGCGTCAGGCTCATCATATATTTCAGGACTTCCTCTCCGGTAGCATATTTTTTTGTATAGGAGCGTACGACACCTTTATCATCTAATGTATTGACATTGCCCGGAGGCATACTTCCCTCCCATAGGGAGAGTACTTTAGTATAATAAAAGACAGAATCTTTGATCATGTCTTCCTCAGTATCATTTTTATTATCAGGATTATCGGACTTCTTACAGCTATATACAGAAGTAAAAAGTAGAAGGATCAATAATACAGGAAATAATCTTTTCATAATCGTTAGCAATTAGTGTCTGCCGGAAATATAATCAATATAACTTGTCTATTCAATTATAGCAATTTCTTCCGGTTGAATTCTAAATTCATCTGCAATATAACTAATCGGCTCAATATTTCTGAAATTCAACTCATCGATAAAATAGACTTTCATGCCTTTGTCTAGTCCCTGCCAATCTATATGCTTAAGTTTATTCAGTTGTTCGAGCGGATTGCCTTTTGTTAAGATGGCTACATTTTTACCAGCATCCTGCAGATCCTGTAACAGTTGCGTCGTCTCCGGGAATAACAAAAGCTTGAGCGGTAGATGAGCCTGTACATGTATACGGCCAAATTTCTCTCTGTATTGCTCAGCCAAGCCGAATTGCTCCTTTATCTTGTCGAACATTCCATCTTCTCCATATTCCTCATATTGCTTTTGCATAAAAGACAGTAAGCTCTTGGAATCAGGAGTTGTTTCCGTGAATTCAATAAAATTAGAAAAAAGATAATATACCTGCAGAATGTAATCTTTTTTCGGATAGAGTATATCATCCAGTTCAAACAAAAATACATTTTTGTCCGAAGGATATTCTTTATAACTTTTCATCTCTTAGCCCTTAGCCGATACTAAACACAATGCCTGTTCTTCTCCTGAGTCAGATAAGACGAAAGCTCCGGAGAGACCGTTACTCCTGATTTGCTCTCCGGACACAAGATCTTTTCCATCCAGAAGTATATTTATAGCCATATCTTTATCGGGATCTTCCAGCACAAAAATATCAGGCATAAACTCCTTACCTGGCAACAGTAAACGGATACCATACTCTTCAAACAATACCTCTGCTTCTGCCAGCACACTGATCTCATCCTTTCCCAAAGGGAGTATATAGCTTATATCCTGATCCAGACTGACTTTAAGTACTTCGTGTGCGTAGGTTGACTGCCCTCCTCCCGGAATCTGAAGCAGTTTACCTGAAGTGACTAAAATACCCGGTATATCTTCCGAAGAAACCAGTTGTACACTCATTTTACTTTCCATCAGACGGGCGATACGCTGTGCTAACCCTCTGGTACCATATGTTATTAATAATTTCTCACTCATTTCTTAAACAATGTTTCCGTCACGCATATGAATGGTACGATCTGAAATATTAGCCAGTTCATCATTATGGGTTACAATGACAAATGTTTGTTGGATTTTATCCCTTAAATCAAAAAACAACTGATGTAAGGCAGTTGCATTTTCGGAATCCAGATTACCGGAGGGTTCATCAGCAAGTACGATAGAAGGCTTATTAATCAAGGCTCTCGCTACAGATACACGCTGCTGTTCTCCTCCTGACATAGCCGAAGGTTTGTGTGTGACACGATGAGCCACGCCTAACATGTCCAGCAGCTGCATGGCATTTGCTTCCGCATCTTTTTTGGGTACACCATTTATAAATGCCGGTATACAGACATTTTCCAGCGCTGTAAATTCAGGTAGCAGGTGATGAAACTGAAATACAAATCCGATATGCTTATTGCGAAAAGCGCTCAGTTTCTTCTCGTTCAATCCGCTGACCTTAATGCCATCGATCCATACTTCTCCGGATTCGGGACGATCTAATGTACCGATAATATGCAGTAACGTACTTTTTCCGGCTCCCGAAGCGCCTACTATAGTCACAATCTCACCTTTGTCAACTTCCAGATCTACTCCCTTCAGAATAGGCAGGTCACCGTATGCTTTATAGATTCCTTTTGCTTGTAACATCATACAGCGAAGTTACTAATTTTTGTCCGTCCTGACAGGAATAAAAATAGGGTAGATTAGTTAACAGAAGGTCCGGGATAAAGTCTGCATTCGTCATTTTTATCAAATAAACATTAAAAACACGATAGACACTTGACCTTTAAAGTTAAAAACCATATTTTTACACCTTAAAATTGTCAAAATGAACATTCACGAATATCAAGGAAAGCAAATACTAAAAAGTTTTGGTGTTACCATACAAGAAGGAATTGTAGCTGACACTCCTGAGCAAGCTGTGGAAGCCGCTAAAAAGATGAAAGAAGACTACAACTCGGACTGGGTTGTTGTAAAAGCTCAGATTCACGCAGGTGGTCGCGGTAAAGGTGGCGGTGTTAAATTGGCTAAAAATCTGGAGGAAGTAAAACAAAGAGCTACTGATATCATCGGTATGCAGTTGGTAACTCCTCAGACAGGTCCTGAAGGTAAAAAAGTAAACAAGGTATTAATTGCACAGGATGTATACTATCCGGGAGCAAGCGAAACCAAAGAATTCTATATGTCGGTATTGTTGGATCGTGCAACAGGCCGCAATATCGTAATGTATTCTACTGAAGGTGGTATGGATATCGAAGAAGTAGCTGAAAAAACTCCTCACTTGATTTTCAAAGAAGAGATTGACCCTAAAGTTGGTCTTCAGGGCTTCCAGGCACGTAAAATTGCATTCAACTTAGGATTATCAGGTCCTGCACATAAAGAAATGGTAAAATTCGTAGCTGCACTTTACAAAGCCTACGATGCTACAGATTCTTCAATGTTTGAAATCAATCCGGTATTAAAAACTTCTGACGATAAAATCTTGGCTGTGGATGCTAAAGTAAATCTGGATGAGAATGCATTATACCGTCATCCTGATTATGCAGCAATGCGTGATGTTACAGAAGAAGATCCTACTGAAGTAGAAGCTGGCGAGTCTAACCTGAACTATGTAAAACTTGACGGTAACGTAGGTTGTATGGTAAATGGTGCCGGTCTTGCGATGGCAACAATGGACATCATCAAAATTGCCGGTGGTGAGCCTGCTAACTTCCTTGACGTAGGTGGTACTGCTAATGCTGAAACAGTGAAAGCCGGATTCAACATTATTCTGAAAGACCCTAATGTAAAAGCGATCCTGATCAATATCTTCGGTGGTATCGTTCGTTGTGACCGTGTAGCTCAGGGTGTAATCGACGCTTACCAGGAAATTGGAAATATTCCTGTTCCTATCATCGTTCGTCTTCAGGGAACAAATGCGGAAGAAGCTAAAAAACTGATCGATGAATCAGGACTTAAAGTATACTCCGCAATCTTATTAAAAGAAGCTGCAGATTTAGTAACTAAAGTATTAAAAGGTTAATTCCTTTTATAACGCGATATCAAAAGCCTCTGACTTAAATCAGAGGCTTTTTTTGATAAGAACACTTCCCGTATTTATAAATAAATCAAGGATTTTAATAAATTATAAGCTATTTTTGTGAGCTGTAAAATTTAAAGCAGCAGAGTTTATTTGAAAAATAACTCCAATTAATATCTGACAATAAAATGGAACACACACGTATTAAAGAATTATTGAATGCCACTGAGTTTGGGCAAGAGGTCATTGTAAAAGGATGGGTAAGAACTTTCCGTAACAATCAATTTATAGCGATCAATGATGGTTCTTCAATCAATAATATCCAGGCAGTAGTGGATTTCGAAAATACGGATGATGCATTATTAAAAAGAATCACTACGGGTGCTGCTGTACGTGTCAAAGGAACGCTGATCGAATCATTGGGTAAGGGTCAGAAGGTAGAGGTCAAAGTAACGGAACTGGACGTCATCGGCGATTCGGATCCGGAAAAATTCCCTTTACAACCCAAAAAACACAGTTTAGAATTTTTGCGTGAAATCGCTCATTTACGCTTCCGTACCGGAACATTCAATGCAATCTTCAAGGTACGTAATGCACTGTCATTTGCAGTACACCGCTTCTTCAATGAAAGAGACTTTGTGTACATGCATACTCCTATTATTACCGGTTCAGATGCTGAAGGTGCAGGCGAAATGTTTCGTGTCACTACCTTAGATCTGAATAATCCTCCACGTACAGAAAACGGCGATATAGATTTTAAAGAAGACTTCTTCGGAAAGTCTACTAACCTTACGGTATCCGGACAACTAGAGGGTGAACTGGCAGCTTTAGCATTTGGTAATATTTATACTTTCGGACCTACATTCCGTGCCGAAAACTCCAATACAACGCGTCACCTGGCTGAATTCTGGATGATCGAACCGGAGATGGCTTTCTATGAACTGGAAGACAATATGGATCTGGCTGAGGCCTTATTGAAATATGTTATACAGTATGCGCTGGAAACCTGCCCGGAAGAGATAGAGTTTCTGAAAAACCGTTTACTTGAAGAAGAGAAAAACAAACCGGCTGCAGATCGTTCGGAAATGGATCTTATTGAAAAACTGAAATTCTGTCTTGAGAATGAATTTGAGCGGGTTAAATATACAGATGCAATCGAGATTCTGAAGCGCAGCAAGCCAAATCAGAAAAAACAGTTTAAATATCTGATTGACGAATGGGGGGCAGATCTTCAGTCAGAACACGAACGTTATCTTGTAGAAAAACATTTTAAGAAACCGGTGATCCTTACAGATTATCCGAGAGAGATCAAATCATTCTATATGAAACAGAACGAACCAGATGCATTAGGCAGAAACACAGTTCGTGCCATGGACATTCTGTTTCCGGGTATAGGTGAAATGGTCGGCGGATCACAAAGGGAAGAAAATCTGGACAAATTACTGGCTCGTATGGCTGAGGTAGGAATACCGGCCGAGGAAATGGAATGGTTCCTGGATACACGTCGCTTCGGATCGGTTCCTCACTCAGGTTTCGGTGTCGGATTTGAGCGTCTTGTATTATTCGTGACAGGAATGACCAATATTCGTGACGTTATTCCGTTCCCGAGAACTCCAAAAAATGCTGAGTTTTAATCAGAAATAATAACATATCAGAAACCGTCAAAAACATTAAAGCCTTTTGACGGTTTTTATATTATAAGGATCCGTTGTTCACACGGAATGCAATGTGAACTGTTTAATTATCTTTTAAATTTCAGGCTTCAATATGCTTATCCGAATTTACGAAAACAATCCTAATGAAAAGGCAATACAACAAGTAGTTGATGTATTAAAACGTGGCGGTGTAATTATCTACCCTACAGATACCGTATATGGTATTGGCTGCGACATCACCAATCATAAGGCTATTGAACGCGTATGTGAGATCAGGGGAATGAAAGTAGATAAAGCCAACTTATCATTTATCTGTTACGATCTGACAGACATTTCCCAATATACCAAACCCTTTGACACCAGTGTATTCCGGGTATTGAAAAAAGCGCTACCGGGTCCGTTTACCTTTATCTTCAATGCAAGTGGTCAGGTACCCAAACTCCTTTCTTCTAAAAAGAAGACTGTCGGTATACGTGTCCCTGACAATCATATTGTGAGGGAGATCGTGAGAGTACTGGGAAATCCTATTGTAACGGCCTCGATTCGTGATGAAGATGATATTCTGGAATATTCAACTGATCCGGAACTTATTCATGAAAAATACGAAAACATGGTAGATTTAGTAATAGATGGAGGTTATGGGGATAATGTCGCTTCCACAGTAGTAGATCTTACCGGCGGAGATTTTGAGATTGTCCGCGAAGGGAAAGGCGATCTTGAACAGTATTTATAATTGTAAGTATTCAAAAGGATTGTATTGTTCTTGTCTATCTGACGGAGACCTGTACTCTTTTTAAAGAATAATCAATTCTTCAATAACAACCTGCCCTACATATTCATTGAGGCGACCTATAATCTGTCTGCGCATGAGAGCCAACTCATTTTTGATCACGGCAGATTCCACCTTAACATACATCTTCCGGTCTTTGATATAGATTTTCTGGGTACGGTTGGCAATTGCTTTACCAATAATTTCAGGCCAGGCATTGACAATAGAAGATTCGTCAAATTTACGACGCAGACGATAGGTATCAACCCATTTTTCAATAGCCTGTTTGATACCAATATCATCGTTGGAATGAATTTCGTCTACTTTCTTCTTATACATCTTGTATTGCGCCTCCTTTGATATCAAAGATACGGATTGGTTGTGCGATTTCCTCAAAAATTCTTTGCACACGTTCCGAATCTGTATCCGTCAGGAAGATCTGACCGAAATCATCTTCCGAAACCATCTGCATCAGTTTGCGAGTGCGTCTTTCATCCAGTTTATCAAAGATATCATCCAGCAGCAACAAAGGCTTGAAGCCTTTTCTTGACTGAAGAAAACTATACTGAGCTAATTTTAATGCAATGAGAAATGATTTTTGCTGTCCCTGAGAGCCGAATTTCTTTAATGGCATACCCTCGTGTATCGTAAAGAGCAGGTCATCCTTGTGTATGCCCTGAGAGGTTCTTTCCAACGCCCGGTCACGTTCCAGATTTCTATCCAGCAAGTCCTGAAAATCAATGGTCATCAACGGAGATTCGTAGACCAGAGATACCTGTTCGGCACTTTCTGTCAGAAAATGATAATGCTTTTCAAATTCAGGAAGAAAATCTTTCATAAATTGCTGACGCTTCTCAAAAATCTGTGCGCCGACCTCTACGAGCTGCAGGTTTAATACTTCCAGTAATCCCAGGTCGAGTTGTCCGCTTTCCCGGGCTTGTTTCAGCATGATATTGCGCTGAAGTATTACTTTATTATATGTGATAAGTTTGTCCAGATAGTGATGATCCGTCTGCGAGATCACATTATCCATAAACTTGCGACGCTCCTCACTTCCATCAGTGATGATCATACTGTCATTCGGGGAGATCATGACGAGTGGAAACTGGCCGATATGATCGGCAAGTCGCGGATAGTCCTTTTTATTCTTTTTAAACTGTTTTTTTTGATTCTTTTTAAGACTGCAGGAGATAACATCGGTACGGGTATCATTTTCAAATGATCCTTGTACCATAAACCAATCCATTCCCTGCTTGATATGCTGGGAATCAATTGGATTGAAATAACTTTTACACAGGGAAAGGTAATGTATAGCGTCTAAAAGGTTGGTTTTACCGGCACCGTTCTCTCCGGCGAAAGCATTTACTTCCGGCAAAAATTCCAGAGCGGATTCTGTATAATTTTTAAAATTTAAAACAGATAATTGTTTTAACCACATAGACCGCAAAGATAACCTTTTTAAAAAGGAAAAGTGCTTATTTTATCTCTTCGAAGTCTACAAACTCTCCGGCTGTAGCTGTTCCGGGTCTGCGCTTTTCTTCTTTTTTAGAAGGAGCATATTCTACACGTACTCTTCCTTCATCGGCACGTGTCTGCTGTTCATACTGTTGATATCCAAACGGACCGTTACCAGTGGTATATTGTGATTGCTGAGCCTTTTTCATAATACGCTCCGCTGCTTTACGCATAGCGAATGGTAAAATTAATCTGAAAAGAAACCTTACTATGAAATAAACAGCGAAAGCTATCAATAAAAATTTCAATAATGGAGCCATACTAATTCGTTGCTTTTTCTCAAATTTAATAAATAATAGAAGAGATACCTTGTGTTTTTGTCAGAGAAAAATCACTTAACAAAATTTTAATCTTTTCTGAGCTTCCGTGCGTATTCTACAGCTTTATAGAATTCTTCCTGTTTGTGCGTACCTATTACATACACCAGACCATCCTTATCTGTCAGCCAGATGGCATCATTACCGCCGGAATAAAAGCGGATTTTACCGTTTTTATGCAGGTTATACACCGGATTATTAAAGATAAAGGTGCTGTATTTTTTCTTCTCTACTTTTGCGATGCTGTTGAGGTCTATCTTGACCAGACGTGTTGTCCAGAGCCCGCTGATACTCACGCAGTTCTCCCTTACAACTGTTCGGTAATGTAACATATACATCATTAATATAGATACCAGGATAACAGCCACACCTACAATAAAAAACAACTGACGTGAAGCCAGATGATCCAGATTGAGATAGTAAGCAATAAAACAGAACAACGCTAAGATCAGTCTGACACTGATCCAGGTCTTATCTCTACCCAGATACTGTTGCTCTACAAATAAGTTTGGCTCTTCCATATAATTATTCACAGACTAAAGTAAATACTTTTTTTGTATTGTTCGTTATCTTAAACCGATTGTCTAACCTGTAATTGACAATCCAGATAATTTCACCTGTTCCGTCCACCAAGATAGGAATTCGTGCCTTGGCAAAGGAATTTATTTTTTGCTGAATGAAATAATCACTCACTTTTTTCTTTCCCTCCATCCCCAGCGGATAAAAAATATCACCTTCCTGCCAGCTTCTGATCTGTAAGGGAAACTGCAATTTATCCCAATCAATTTTGGCAATATGCTTTTCTTTCACAATGTCTGCTGAAGATGATTTTTCAATATTAAAACGAAAACCCTTCCATTCGGCCTGTTCATCCGATTCCTCAATGCATACCTTCGCTTCTACCTCCGGTCCGGTCGGATGTAAGATGAGGTGTGTACGATCCACTAATAAACGATGGGTGTACGATTCAAAAATACGTCCTGTCCCGTTTTCCCAGGTCGCCACCAGATCTTCCAGTACATTTTTTTGAAAATGATAGGGCTGAAAAAGTTCATACAACAGGGCTGTATTCGTGAGGTATGGTTCCAGACTTTTCTTCTCAATAAGCACCTCTGTGGTGACTTTGTTCTCCTTAAACAACGACTGACGAACAGGATGTACAAAATCCTGAAGAAGCTGGTACGCTCCAGCAAATTTGTCTATACTGGATGTAAAGCTCTGCACAAACTCCGGATTTATCTCTTCCATTAATGGAACGATATTCAATCTGATCTTATTTCTGGCATATTTAACAGAAAAATTAGATTGATCATCTCTGTAGGGAATCTGTAAAAGACGAACTGCCTCCGCGATTTCTGCGGCAAGGAGAAACAACAAGGGCCGGATGATACGTTCGCGCTTCGGTTGTATACCCTGCAGACCCGCAAGACCTGTACCTCTGATCATGTTGAGCAAAACTGTTTCGATGTGATCATTGCGGTGTTGTGCAACCGAGATGTATGCACAGCCCTGAGCAATGCGCAATTCCTCAAACCATTGATAACGCAGCTCCCGGGCTGCCATTTGTATAGAAATCTTATTTTCTTCTGCGTACGCTTGTGTATCAAATCTTTTGACAAAAACAGGAATGCCATACTTTTCCCCAAAGGCTTCGACAAGCTGCTGATCAAGATCGGACTCCTCTCCTCTCAGGGAAAAATTACAATGTGCTATAATCACAGGATAGTTTGATTCCAGAAAAAGTCTGGCCATCAGCATAGAATCCTTTCCTCCGCTTACAGCCAGTACAATTTTATCATCCGGACCAAAAAGCCTGTTTTGACTTACATATCTATGAAATCTTTCCAGCACGTTCATGTACCCAAAGTTAAGGCTTATTTTTTTCTGAAAGTGTGTCTTTTTTGATTACTACGAAGAAAGCTCTCAGATTTTTGCAGTCGCTGTAGTCCTTTAAATGAAGTAAGGATTTTATATGCAGTCTATTTATACGGAAAAATTATTTTTTTATGGTAAGTGCTCTATTGCTTTAATAATTTTTGAAGAACATGAATATCAAAACTTCTGTTCAAATTGATAGTTTTTGTATCGATCTGCCCATTAGGTTTTATTACCGCATAAGTAGGATAACCCTTTCCATTAAACAAAGTCAGGAGTTCATTCATCTGTTCATTCTGCACAAAAATATGTTCTCCCGGCTGTTCCAGTTCCGCTATCTTGTTCTGCCATACAGACTCAGACGAACCTCCATCTGTACATAGATATACAAATGTAACGGGTAAGTTCTCTTTGGCTACCTGTTGTTGTACATTTTTGCTATGAGGCATATTTTGAATACAGGGTGCGCACCAGGTTGCCCAAAGATTCAAAATTATCAATTTGTCCGGGAAAGATGCCTGAATAGATTTCAACAATTCCTCCCCTGTTTTAGCTTCGTTAAGATACATGGAAGCATTAAAATCAGTACTTTTCAAATATTTCCCAATTTTACTGGCCCCTGCATTATCCCGGGTTCCTGTTAATAATCCTTGAATTTTTGCTGATTTTGTTTTCAGGATTATTATCTCCTCTGTAACATATCTCTTGGCCCAATCCGTTTTAAGACCAGTGACCATATCTTTATTAATAGATAGCTGTTCAGCCACATCTTCACTTGAAACCTGAAGTTTTACCAAATCAGCAAAGGCTGGTGGAAATATGGAATCAATCTTGAAAAATAATATCTCTCTGTTGCGTCTCTCTTCTTTTGAATGTAATTTCAGGTTATTAGTGTACCAGTAAAGATATCTTAAGTATTCTCCTGATTCATTTGTGACAGCATACACCGGAGCCAATAGCTCTGTGATATCGGTAATTTCCATTTTATGAAATAGCAGATATTTAATCTTGGTCGATAAAAACTGGTTTTCCGTTTCACTTTCAATAATATGCTGAGCTATATTACGGTTTTCAACTAAAAACTGAGAATCAATCTTCCTTTTTAACATAAAAAGAGAGTCTGTTTTTTCCATGAACCGGAGATCTTCCACCTTCAGGTTATATAAATTCTCATAAAAATCAGGGAGATGTTTTTTGTTGTAAAGAATATATGTATTCAGCACTCGGTTGATCTCCCCATCTTTACCCGAAAATTCCATCCCCTCCCCCAACATATAGACTTTCTGTTTTTTCAGCCGTTCCAGATCGAAAGTAAGGTTGAGTCCCTCATTGATGTACAAACAAGAATACACATAATCACCTAAAGAAAACCAGATCTGTTGGTACGGAAGCACGCTTGGCAGTATATATGTAAAACTTCCATCAGCAGCAATACGGATGGAATTATTAACCTGAGTAGGTTCATTAGGACGAACCAAGGTCAGGCTGACCGCAAGTTGTTTCAATTCGTTTTCTGTTGCATTCAATATTGTGCCTTTGATTACCGGATTTTGACGTCCCTCATCATATCTGTCATCAAATTTAATATCAGTTAATGCAATGAAGGCATCCTGAGCGTACGCGAAGTGACTGATTAAGACCAGAAGGCCATTGACAATTAAATGCAATCCTTTCATAATATGTTTAAGTTGACAAAGGTTTAATTTATCTTACGAGCTGAAAAATAGACAATTTTATTCTTCTGATAAAATCTTATTGTACTCTGAATTCCCGGATGTTATAATAAACGAGATTGGTTTTAATGAAAATTTTTGCTTTAACAATTATTTGCACTTTATTTGCATATTTTTGCTGCTGTGAAACGATTATTCCTTTTTGTCTTAACATATATTTTCTGTCTGTTTGCATCCGCTCAGCAGCCACAGCCTACGGGAGATCAGCTCAAGCTCGTCTCATCATCCAGTATGCGCCTGGTCAAAAATCCGGATCGTACTATTTATTACAGACCTGTTTTTGAACATAAGGGAAGTACCTTGTCTGCTGACAGCGGATATATGTATGAGGATGCGATCGGAAGACAATTTTTTGAAGCCTTTGACAATGTCGTCATTACACAGCCCAGCGGTACAATCATCTATTCAGACAAACTTCATTATGATGCAGCTCCTCAGGTTGCCACATTGACACGTAATGTGCGTATGGTCGACAGATCATCTGTACTGACTACGAACTACCTGACCTACAATATGCGCAGCAAAGTCGGCACCTATACTGGTGGAGGGCGGATTGTCAGCAAAGGAGACACCATTACCTCTAAAAATGCCTATTACTTTGAGAATACACAGGATGCGTATTTCAGAAATAAGGTAGTCGTCAGAACCCCTGACGTCAGGATCTATACCGATACCATGCGTTATAATTCCGTTCAACGGGTTACTTATTTCTTCGGTCCGACCAACATTAAAGGAAACAAAGGCGAGAATCTATACACGGAAAAAGGAAATTACAATACGGCCACCGGTGTAGCCCGCTTCTCTAAAAACAACCTGTACACTGAAGGTTCTAAGTTTCTGAAAGGTGACAGTTTGTATTACGACAGAGCTACAGGAGAAGGTAAAGCGTACCGAAACGTAGTTTTTGTAGATACAGTTGATAAATTCTATGCCAATGGCGGATACGGATTGTATAAACAGTCGGATGAATCTATCACCATGACAGATAAGCCATTGGTTACGATGGTGATCAAAAAAGACTCAACCAGTACCAGCGACTCTACTTCTGCCAAGCCTGTAGAAAAAGAGGAGAAGAGTAAAAAGTCCGGCAAGGAAAAAACGGTAGAAAAAAAGAAATCCAAAGAAGAGGAATCCTTTAAGGAAATCAGCCCGATTACACCCGTTTCCAAAGACTCGGTATCTGCTACTGTCAAACCTGAACCGCAGGTAGATTCAGCTTATATGACAGCTGACACCTTATATTCCAAGGTAATCTTTCTGAAAGACTATAAAGCACTCGATTTCAAGCTCGACCGGAATGGCGGGCTCATAGAGGAAATAGCGGATGAAGACTACGGTGATGATGACGGCAATGAAAATACGGATAGCCTGTCCATGTCAGGCAATATAAGTGATCTGTCAGATTCGATTCAAACAGATAGTGTACATATAGAAGGATTAAAATCTGACTCTGCCAAAACTGTCATAAAGCAAGTCAAAGAGACAAGCAAAACCATCACCAAAACCAGCACAGCCCCACCTAAAAAACCTGCTGTCGTACAGGAAAAAGGAGATCCGAATAAAATATTAATCGGTAAGACCCTGGCAGCAGACAGTGTACTCAGACACCGAACGGTATTGCCTAAAGGCAATGAGAGTGACAGTCTGATCAATAAAGCTTTATTAGTTGCCAAATCGCCTGACTCTGTCACGACCACTCCAAAAGACAGTGCTTATCTGGATACAGCACGTACGCGGATTATCATAGCACATTATAATGTGCGTATGTTCAAGTCTGACCTGCAGGCAGTCGCTGATTCTGTATATTACGGCATGGCCGACTCCATGTTCAGGTTTATGGGACGCCCTATGATATGGGCCGAAGGATCGCAAATCTCGGCAGATACGCTGTACTTACAGATCAAAGAGCAACGTCTGGACAATATGTTATTGGTGAACAGTGCATTCATGGTTAATGCCGTACTGGATACCATTAAATTCAACCAGCTCAAAGGGAGAAAGATTACAGGCTTCTTTGCAGGCAATAATCTGGATCGTTTATTTGTTGACGGGAATGCGGAAAACATGATTTTCGTGGTCAATGAAGAGAAAAAAGTCATCACCGAAATGTTTCATGACCGCAGCAGCCGGATCAAGATTCTGATGGAAAATCGTAAGATCAAGGATTACGTCTCGATCCGCAAGGTGGATGGCAAAGTATATCCGTTGAGTATGGTGACCAATGAGAATGAAGTATTGCCCGGATTTATATGGAGGCCGGAAGACCGCCCGGTGTCTAAGGAAGATTTACTTAACAGAAAACGTGAAATCCCTAAAGATATAAACACTCCTGCAACGGGTTCTTCCGCCGGCAGCAAGTCTGCTTCTAAGGATCCTGTGGCGGAAAAGAAAGATCCGAAAGAGGGGATTAAAACGGACGTCAAAAAGCCTGCAGATCAAAAGACTGAACCAAAAAAAGTAAATCAGGAATCTAAAAATCCGGTCAAAGAGGAGTCTGAACCTGTCACAGAAACAAATTAATTGCACGAGGCATTACATTTGCAGCAAAGCTACTTCCGGCTATACGGACAAAGATTTGAGCAAAGAACTAAGTTCCTTGATTTGTCTTTTTGAAATACTTTTCGAGAACCCGCAATGCGATAAGATCTTCTAATTTCCTGTTATTAAACTGTTGAATGTACTGATGTGCATTATCAACAATTTTTTCGGCTTCCTGTGGATGGTCAATATAATAATGCAGCTTTTCTTCCAGATCTGAATAATCGTCTTTAATCTGTATGTAATGGAAATCCGGAATCAGTTTGCCTTCCATAAACCATGTTTCATATTTCGGCAAAGGCATTACTGCAACGGAATTGGAAGACATGATCCATTTGAGATTTGTAGCAACATCATTCCCTTCCAGAGACAGAATAAACTTATAATCCAGATGCTGTTGAATAGAAATAGGCTTACCGTACCATTCCGGATGATCATTATCCATCACGACACTCCCCAGATCACATAGCTGATGACCAAAGTACAATTCGAAGAATCGTTTGCGGTGTTGTTGGTATGCCGCAAATCTTCCGATAAGTAAATCCTTTTTATTTCTGAACGGAATATCATCCCGGATAAAGTTGAAGTGCCGGATCTTATCGAGATTAAGTAAGACAGCATTTTTATTATCTCCTGCGATGGGTCTGCTTTTCACTATTGCGGGATATTCGGGAATATCCACCACATCACCGGGAATCATCTGCAGCCTGAGTTTAGGATCAAAATAGCGGACATACTCTTTAGTATCAAAGTAATATACCCGTATTTTTTCAGGAATTTTAAACTCAGCTATTGGCATAGCAGAAGAAGCCAGAGAAGTATTCACCTGAAGTTTATTGTAATAATTCACCCGCTCTTCCAGTACTTTACTGTCGAATTTATATGCTGACTGAAGTTTGGATTTCAACCGGGATCTATACCAGAATGAATTAGGAATCTCTCTTAAAAGCGCTTTAAAATAATAGGCGATCTTAAAATTTTTATTCTTAAAAATGATCCGTTTTATATTGATCATAGGGATTTTAGAAAACCTGTCAATGCCTTGACAGCTATAGAACGATGACTGATTCCATTTTTTTCATCTACACTCATTTCTGCAAATGTCTTGTCATATCCGTCCGGAATAAAAATCGGATCATACCCGAATCCTTCGGCTCCTCTCCTTTCAGAAATAATTGTTCCTGTGATAGCACCTTCAAAGAAATGCTGTTGTTCATTCAGAAATAGGGATATAACTGTACGGAATCTGGCTTTACGGTTTTCACTGTCCGCTAATTTTTCAAGAACCAGATCAATATTACGTTCCATATCTCTTGATCCCGAGTAACGGGCCGAGTATACACCCGGTTCATTATTGATTGCTTCGATTTCTAATCCTGAGTCATCTCCGAAACAATATAAGCCATACTTATTAACAAGATAATCTGTCTTCTGCTTTGCATTTTCTTCAAAGGTATCTCCGGTTTCTGGAATATCATCCTGACAGTTGATATCATCCAGACTTTTGATCATAAAAGCATCCCCTACTATGGCGCGGACTTCATCCAGTTTATGTGCATTATTTGTTGCAAAAATTAATTCGATCATATGTACAAATTAAAAAATAAAAATTAAGAAAAGACGCGCCAGGCTAAAAAACTTTAGCTGGAAAACGTATTCTCAATACAAAAGATTATTGAAGCTGACTAAGAAGCTATAAAAGTTTTAAATTCTATCCAGAATGCCTTTTTCTTCTCTATATCTACAAACATTTCCTCAAAACTATAAGTATTGAATACCGTGGCGACACGACCTTTCATATAAGAGTTATGCGGTATATGCGGTAAAACAAGAGAGGTAGGTTCAACGCCCAGCAGAATAATTTTTGTCGGAGAGAAAAACTGCATAATGCGTTTGAAATCATTTGGATTGTGTAGATTTGCCAGATTGACAACTGCCACATCGGATGGGGAAAGCTGGAGCGCACCAATTGTTTTGACAAAAGCTTCCTGAGCGCCTGCCGAGAAATACGGATACTCCTGATAGCGTAAAATAAAGACGATCCCTTTATCTTTATTTCCCTGATAAATAAACTCCTCTGTCACATCCGTTTTCACTTCTGCAGACAGAGGAGTCTGTATAGACGTTGCTTCCAAAAATTCATCCTTCTGACTATGCGCAAAGGACTGCCCGGCAGAAAACAATGTCTCTGACATGAGTGCTTTGATAGCAGCAGGATTATCGGTGAGCAAATTCTTCATGTATAGCGTATGCTAAAGTTAATTCTATTGACCCAATACGTAAGCAAATACCAAAGGCGCCACAATAGTCGCATCAGATTCAATAACAAACTTAGGTGTATCGATATCTAATTTGCCCCAGGTAATTTTTTCATTAGGAACAGCTCCTGAATAAGAACCGTAAGAAGTTGTCGAATCCGAGATCTGACAGAAGTAAGACCAGAACGGAACATCTTCCCATTCCAGATCCTGATACATCATCGGCACCACGCAGATAGGGAAATCACCAGAGATACCACCTGCAATCTGGAAAAATCCTACACCTTTACCGCTGGAGTTTTCACGGTACCATTCTGTCAGGTAGATCATATATTCGATACCGGACTTTACAGTACTGGCTTTCAGATTTCCTTTGATTACATTCGCAGCGAAGATATTTCCTGTAGTAGAATCTTCCCATCCCGGACATATAATAGGCAGGTTTTTTTCAGCAGCAGCTACAATCCATGAATTTTTAGGATCGATCTCGTAGTATTGTTCCAATACACCTGAATTTACGACCTGATACAAGAACTCATGCGGAAGGTAACGCTCACCTTTAGCTTCAGCTGCATGCCATACATCCTCAAGGTGTTTCTGCAAACGACGGAAAGCCTCTTCTTCAGGAATACAGGTATCGGTAACACGGTTGTAGTGATTATCTAATAACTCTCTCTCCTGTTCAGGAGTCAGATCGCGATAGTTCGGAACTCTTTTGTAATGTGAGTGCGCAACCAAGTTCATCACATCCTCTTCCAGATTGGCTCCGGTACAGGAAATAATTGCAACTTTATCCTGACGGATCATCTCAGCTAAAGAAATTCCCAGTTCAGCAGTACTCATTGCACCACCTAAAGAAATTAACATTTTACCACCTTCGTTCAGATGCGCTTCATAACCTTTGGCTGCATCCACCAATGCTGCTGCATTGAAGTGAAGGTAATTTTTCTCAAGAAACTGAGAAATAGGACCTTTTTGTGTACTCATGATAATTATTAATTATATAAAAATTAAGCAACAACAAAGGTAATAATTTGGATTGAGGTAGGGCAAAGATTTATGACTTTCTCTGCCAGTAAAAAGATAATACCAAAAGCCGGATGATCAGATCACCCAACTTTCACATTTCTTCAGATATTCCGGATCAATATCCGCTCCTATACCCGGGGCATCGCTTACTGAAATCCGGTATCCGTCATATTGTACTCCTCCGATTACCGGATCTTCCAGATGCCCGACCATACATGTATCCAGATCATAGAATCTGACCGTTTTAGCAGCATAAGCAAAATGTACTTTCGCAGCTAAAGCCAGACGACTCTCCAGCATACCTCCTATCATACACGGAATACCAAATTCTGCTGCAACAGCATCTATTCGTAAAGCCTCCGCAATACCTCCTGATTTTGAAAATTTGATATTGATATAATCGCAGGCATCTTCACGGCACAGTCGCTCCGCATCATAATGCGAATACACAGATTCATCAGCCATAATCGGAACTATTGTCTCTGTCCGCAACTGGGGAAGCAAATGGTCATTCCATGTCCGCATAGGCTGCTCGCAGTATTGTATTTTAAACGGTTCCAGTCCCTGCAAAGCCTGCACTGCTTGTTCATATGACCAGCCCTGATTTGCATCAATCCGAACCGGCATATCAAAACCTACAGCTTTGCGGATGGCCTTGATGCGGTTAATGTCGGTCTGAGGATCTTTACCCAGTTTCACCTTCAATATCACGGCCCCTTCACGCTGAAGATTTGCGGCTTTTTCAGCCATTTCCTCCGGAGATGCTATACCCAGTGTTATATCAGTCGTAATATCCCGACGTTCGCCTTTTAGAAACTGATATAGCGGCAATCCAGCATGTTTGGATGCAAGATCAAATAAGGCACTGTCAAAAGCGCTTTTAATCGTTTTGTTTCCGGCAATATATAGATCCAGTTCTGCGAGGCGTTCGTGTATAGCCAGCGGATCTTTTCCCTTCCATAGTTTTGCAAAATCACGCGCCAGCACCAGGCAGGTGTTCTGAGTCTCCCCTACAATCATCGGAAATGCAGAACACTCTCCCACTCCATATATTCCTTCATCTGTATTTACCCTGATAAAAGTGTTTTGGGCATAGTCCATTGTACCGGTCGCAATGACAAACGGTTCCATCGGAATACTTAGTCTATAAATCTCAATAGTCGTAATAACCATAATTTATTTGTTTACATCCCAAAAGTACAGAATGTTATTCCAATAACAGAAGCTCCAGGCTAATAAAATACAAAATCAATTAAATTAGTCATATTTAATTAACAAAGAATCAATATAAATTAGATTTATTTGTGAATAATATAAAAATATATGACTTTTATTCCTATATTAGCAAACTGATTATATTTTTGAGGAGAAGATGACAAACGAAAGAATAGAGAAAAAAGGACTTTACGACCCTGATTTTGAACATGACGCATGTGGTGTAGGCTTTGTAGCACATATTAAAGGCCGCAAGTCCCACAACCAGGTTAAGGATGCCTTGACCATGTTAGAAAATATGGAACACCGCGGTGCCTGCGGTTGTGATCCGGAGAGTGGTGACGGCGCAGGGATTATGATCCAGCTGCCTCATGAGTTCCTGTGGGAAGAATGTATTTCATTAGGCATTCAACTCGAAGAGCCTGGCTATTATGGTACAGGAATGTTATTTCTGCCAAAAGAAGCGGAAATGAATACACTTTGCAGGAGCACAGTCGTTGAAGCCTGTGAGGAACGCAATATGCGCTTCCTTGGATTTCGTACTGTACCTGTAAATCGGGAAGGTATAGGTCCGACTGCGCTAAGTGCCGAACCGGAGATCGTTCAATTCTTCGTAGCACGACCAGAAGGAGTGTTTAACACAGAAGAATTCGAACGCAAACTCTTTGTTCTGAGACGTCTAATCATTCAGAAAATCAAAAAACACCAAGAATACCCTCTCCCTATTTATATTGCCTCTCTATCTTGTAAGACTATCATTTATAAAGGTCAGCTTACGACTTATCAGGTAGGCACTTATTTCAAAGATTTGCGGGATCCTCGTGTTGTATCTGCTTTTGGTCTGGTACACTCCCGGTTCTCCACCAATACATTCCCTTCCTGGTCATTAGCACAGCCTTTCAGACATATTGCTCATAACGGGGAAATAAATACACTTACCGGCAACTTAAACTGGTTCTATGCTGGTGTACGCTCGCTCTCATCGCCTTATTTTACAGACGAAGAAATGCAGATTCTACTGCCGGTCGTAGACAAAGGTCAGTCTGATTCAGCCTGTCTGGACAATGTGGTCGAATTGTTATTACACAGCGGCAGAAGTCTGCCTCATGTGATGCTGATGCTGGTACCTGAAGCCTGGGATGGCAACACCCAGATGGATCCACTGAAAAAAGCGTTCTATGAATATCACGCAACACTGATGGAACCGTGGGACGGACCTGCAGCATTGTGTTTCACAGATGGTAAAACTATCGGAGCAACACTAGATCGTAACGGATTAAGACCCTTACGTTATGCTATTACATCAGATGATCGCGTAGTTGTTGCATCAGAAGCCGGAGCATTGCCAGTTCCTGAAAGCTTAATTATCCAAAAAGGCCGTCAACAGCCCGGAAAGATCTTCGTAGTCGACATGGAAGCCGGACGCATCCGCACAGATGAAGAAGTAAAAGGTGAACTTGTCCGCCAGCAACCTTATGGCGAATGGTTAAATAATTACAAAATCCGTCTGGAAGAACTGGCTGAACCGCGTGTCACCTATACCTATTTATCTAAAGAATCCGTTTTCAAATATCAACAAGGGTTCGGTTACTCACGTGAGGATCTGGAAACAATTCTCGCACCGATGGCCCTTACCGGATACGAACCTATCGGATCTATGGGAACTGATGTACCGTTGGCGGTTCTGTCTGATCAGCCTCAGCATCTTTCCAGCTATTTCAAACAGTTCTTCGCTCAGGTTACCAATCCGCCTATAGATCCTATTCGCGAAAGACTGGTCATGAGTCTGGCGACATTTATCGGTAATGCCGGTAATATTCTGATTGAAGATAAAAAATTCTGTCACTGTGTGACATTGCAACATCCTATTCTGACTTCAAGTGAGCTGGAAAAACTTCGCTCGATCGATACAGGTGTATTTCAGGCGAAAACTTTACAACTCTATTTCAAAGCAGACGGTAAACCGGGTTCACTGGAAGATGGCCTGGAAAGACTTTGCCGTTATGCAGATGATGCCGTACGTGACGGATTTGAAGTATTAATCCTTTCGGACAGAGCTATTGATTCACAACATGCACCTATTCCTTCCATATTGGCGGTATCTGCGGTGCACCACCACCTGATCAAAACCGGTAATCGCGGTGCTGTAGGTTTGGTCGTCGAAGCCGGAGATGTCTGGGAAGTACACCATTTTGCTTGTCTGCTGGCATTCGGAGCTACAGCAATCAATCCGTACATGGCACTTGCCAGTATCCGTACGATGAAAGAACAAGGACATCTGGATACCGACCTGACCTGGGATACTTTAAAGAAAAACTATGTAAAAGCTATCTGTGCAGGTTTATTAAAGATATTCTCCAAAATGGGAATATCGACTCTTCAATCCTATCACGGTGCTCAGATCTTTGAGGTACTGGGTATTGATAAATCTGTAGTGGATCAATACTTCTGCGGATCTGTATCCCGCATTGGTGGTCTTTCATTAGACGATATTGCAACAGAAGTTTTGATCAAACACTGGACTGCTTTCGGCAATTCAAGAGTGGAAAAAAACCTTCTTCCCGAAGGTGGTGTCTACCAGTGGAAAAGAAGAGGCGAAGGCCATCTCTGGAATCCGCAGACCGTACACTTATTGCAACAGGCATGCCGTAATAATGATTATGAGTCGTATAAAAAATATGCAGGTCTGATCAACAATCAGAAAGAGAAAATGTATACGCTTCGCGGCTTGCTGGACTTTGCAAAACATCGTACAGCAGTACCTATTGATGAAGTAGAATCTGCAAATGATATTATGAAGCGATTTGCTACAGGAGCGATGTCACTGGGATCTATATCTACCGAAGCGCACAGTACACTGGCTATTGCGATGAACCGTATCGGAGCTAAAAGTAATACCGGTGAAGGTGGAGAAGACGCTTCACGCTTTATTCCTTTAGCAAACGGAGATTCTATGCGCTCGGCTATCAAGCAAGTTGCTTCTGCACGTTTTGGTGTGACATCTCATTACCTGACTGAAGCTGATGAGATACAGATCAAAATGGCACAAGGTGCAAAACCGGGTGAAGGTGGTCAGCTGCCAGGACATAAGGTGAACGACTTCATTGCGAGATTGCGTCACTCTACTCCTGGTGTAGGACTGATCTCTCCTCCTCCGCATCACGATATTTATTCTATCGAAGATTTGGCTCAGCTGATCTTTGACCTTAAAAATGCAAACCGCAAAGCTCGTATCAATGTGAAACTGGTATCTAAAGCAGGTGTAGGTACGATCGCTGCAGGTGTTGCGAAGGCGCATGCGGATGTCATCCTTATTGCCGGATATGACGGCGGTACAGGAGCTTCTCCTATCAGTTCGGTCAAACATGCCGGATTGCCGTGGGAGCTGGGCCTTGCAGAGGCGCATCAGACACTTGTACAAAACAAACTGCGCAGCCGTGTAGTACTACAGGCTGACGGGCAGATGAAAACCGGACGTGATATTGTGATTGCAACGTTACTCGGTGCTGAGGAATGGGGTGTTGCTACAGCAGCTCTTATCGCCGGAGGTTGTATTATGATGCGTAAATGTCATCTGAATACATGTCCTGTGGGCGTAGCTACTCAGGATCCGGAATTACAGAAATTATTCTCCGGTAAGCCGGAAGATATTGTCAATCTGTTCCGCTTCCTGGCTGAAGAAATCCGTGAGACAATGGCGGAACTTGGTTTCCGTACCATCAATGAAATGGTTGGACGTGCACAGTTCCTCAAAAAACGTGAAAACATTCAACACTGGAAAGCTAAGAAAATTGATTTTTCAAGCATTCTGTATGTAGCCAGAAATTCTGCCGGTGAATCTCTTCATAATACGGAAGAGCAGGATCACGGTATGGGTATGATACTGGATTGGGGCTTACTTAAACAAGCGAAAGCGGCTTTCGAAAGCAAAACACCTGTCTTCGGCACATTTCCTGTAAAAAACACAGACCGTACGGTAGGTACCCTGCTTTCCAATGAGATATCCAAGGTATTCGGTGCGGAAGGGTTCCCGGACAACACGATCAACTACAAATTTGAAGGTTCTGCAGGGCAGTCCTTCGGAGCATTCAATACAAAAGGGATTTCTTTTGAACTGGAAGGTGAAGCAAATGATTATGTAGGAAAAGGACTTTGCGGAGCTCAATTAGCTATTTATCCGACAAAAGACAGTCCATTAGTCGCACATGAAAATATCATCATCGGTAATGTGGCTTTATACGGAGCAACTTCCGGACATCTCTTTATCAACGGTATGGCAGGAGAGCGATTTGCAGTGCGCAATTCAGGAGCGACAGCCGTAGTCGAAGGTATCGGAGACCATGGTTGTGAATATATGACAGGTGGCCGTGCACTGATTCTGGGTCCTACAGGCCGTAATTTTGCTGCCGGTATGAGTGGCGGTATTGCCTGGATATACGATATCAACGGTACATTCAGAGAAAACTGTAATATGGAGATGGTAGATCTGGATCCGTTAGATACAGAAGACGAAACGACGATCATTGCCTTATTGAAGCGTCATATCCACCTGACCAAAAGCGAAAGAGCAAATTACATCCTTCAACACTGGGCAGCTGAGAAATCAAGATTTATCAAAGTATTCCCTCGCGAATACAAAAATGTATTACTTAAAAAATTGGTAGAAGCTAAATAAGGGGCAATTGTCATGGGAAAACCAACCGGATTTTTAGAATATGATAGAACACTTCCTAAAAAGGAAGCCGTTGAAAATAGAAAACAACATTATCAGGAGTTTGTAAAGAGCTATTCTGATACACAACTTAATGAGCAGGCTGCGCGTTGCATGAACTGTGGCATCCCTTTTTGTCACTCGGGATGTCCGCTGGGTAATGTGATCCCGGAATTTAATGACGCCGTCTATGACGGAAGATGGGAAGATGCATACAATATCCTGATCTCAACCAATAACTTCCCGGAGTTCACAGGTCGCATATGTCCTGCTCCGTGTGAGTCAGCCTGTGTATTGGGTATAAATAAGCCTCCTGTTGCTATTGAAGAGATCGAGAAACATATTATCGAGATCGCTTTCAAAAACAAATTTGTAAAACCAAACAGAAGCTATTTAAAAACAGGTAAAACAGTAGCAGTTATTGGTGCCGGCCCTGCAGGTCTTGCAGCCGCAGCACAGCTGAATAAAGCGGGACATGATGTCGTGGTATACGAACGTGATGATAAAGTGGGCGGATTGCTCCGTTACGGTATTCCGGATTTCAAACTGGACAAATCGATTATCGACAGACGTATTGAGATCATGGAGCAGTCGGGCATAGTATTCCGTACCAACAGCGAAGTTGGCAAAAATGTCCCGGTATCGGAGCTGGCTCCGTTTGATGCTATTGTACTTACGGGAGGCTCTACTATTCCGCGTAATCTTCAGATTCCTGGTCGTGAACTTAAAGGAGTACATTATGCAATGGAATTCCTGAAACAACAAAACAAACGTGTAGGTCAATCTCCGATAGAAGTGGAAGAAATCACGGCTACCGGTAAAAATGTATTGGTTATCGGCGGTGGTGACACCGGTTCGGACTGTGTAGGTACATCCAATCGTCATGGTGCAGTTTCTGTTACCCAATTTGAACTGATGCCGCAGCCACCGAATGCACGTACCAATGGTATGCCCTGGCCTACTTACCCGATGTTGTTAAAGACAACTACTTCACATGAAGAAGGTTGTCAACGCCATTGGAGTATAAGCACCAAATCATTTGTCGGTGATGACAACGGAAATCTCAAAGGCGCTATCGTAGTTGATCTGGAATGGGAAACCGATACTTTAGGAAGACCTGTCAAATTCACAGAAATAGAAGGTTCTGAACGTGAAATCCCATGTGAACTGGTTACATTGGCTATGGGGTTTTTACATCCGCAACACGAAGGTCTATTGCAACAATTAGGTGTTGCGCTTGACGGAAGAGGAAATGTACAGGCTACCGAAGGTGAATACAGAACATCGGTAGATAAGGTATTCTCCGCCGGAGATATGCGCCGCGGCCAGTCACTGGTTGTATGGGCAATCTCTGAAGGGCGCGAATGTGCCCGCAAAGTTGATGAGTTCTTAATGGGTTCGTCTAATCTTGAAAGCAAAGAGACGATTTATAATTACGCATAATCACCTACCTTATATCTGTAAAGTCCGGTCCGTGGAATCACACCGGACTTTATTATTATATACCGGAGCTATCCGCAAAAAGGTGACAATAGCATTCCAGAATATCCGGAATAAGGACAGCTGCTGATGTCAATGCAACTTACGGATAATAAGATCTTTCTGCCGGTTTTCCATTCGGGTCTTGACATATGGATAAATAAATACAGCCGTCAATACGATCAAAGCTCCCACGTAAAAACCCAGACTCATGGTCTCTTTGTGACCAAATATTAATACAGCAAGGATAATCCCATAGACAGGTTCCAGGTTGGTCGTCAATGCCACAGTAAATGCCGTCAGTTCTTTCATCACAGCTACTCCCATAACATAAGCGACTGCCGTACATACAACACCCAATAGCAATAAATACCACAGGTCTTGCTGACTGAGTTGCATACTGGCATTGAAATCTCCGGAGAAAAGCATAAAAACACTGATCCAGAAAAAAGCGCCCAGCATTTCGTAAAAAGTAATAATAGTAGGACTGGATGATTTCACCATTTTACCATTGAGAATGGAGAATACACTCGCACAGAATGCACATGCGAGACCGCTGATAATGCCAGCCAGATACCGGGTTTCAAATTGAAATATGGTGTATATCCCTAAAATAATAATCAGCCCAATGACGATGTCCAAAGCCGCTATTTTGCGTTTGTATAGCATCGGCTCGAATATCGCGGTATATAAGGTTACCGAAGAGAGCGTTACCAGTGTAACAGATACAGTCGATACTTTTATAGAATAAAAGAACAGCACCCAATGTAAGCCCACCACAGCACCTGTCATAAAGAATTTAAGAAAATCACGCTTACTGACAACGATACTTTGGCGCTTGAATACAAAATATACAGCTAATGCAATGGCAGCAATACCTACTCTGTACCAGACCAGATGAATCGCTGATACGGAGATCAACCCACCTAAAATACCTGTTAAACCCCAAATCAGTACGGTCACGTGCAAAACAAGAATATTGCGGTTAATTTTGATGGAGGGCATGAAAAACAAGAATTATTTTGGCGCTTTATACATCAGATAAAGACCTAAACTCAGGAATATCAGATTCGGAATCATGACTGCAATCAATGGAGGCAAACCTCCTTTGAGCGAGAACATCGTTGAAAACTGAATCAATACAATATATACGAAGCTCAATGCGATACCTAATCCCAGACTTAACCCTATTCCTCCCCTTACCTTTTTGGAAGAAAGAGAAACGCCCATCAGCGTCAGAATAAATGCGGAAAACGGATATATATATCGTTTGTATTTTTCCAGTAACAATTCGGTCATCATACCTGTCCCCCGTGTTTCTTCTTTATCGATACGCTTACTCAGTTCGTCGGTATTCATTGCCGTAAACATATTGTCATATTTTTCAAAGTCCGAGGGCTTCATATCCAGCGTAGTATCTTTCTGATCAGCTTTTTCCATGCGTTCGTTAAGACCGTTGATAACCCGGTTGGTATAATTCTCTATTTTCCATTTGGTAGCAACGGAATCCCAGCGGATCCTGTCTGCAATCATTTTTTCTTTCAGCCGATCAGCATCAAATTTTTCAAGTACAAAATTATACCCTATTTTTTGTCTTGTATCGAAATTATCAATATAGACATACGTATTAGAGTCGATCTGCATATGGGTAGCAGAGATGGATCCTCCGGCCTTATCCGGCTTGACATACACATTCTCAAAACTCACCTTCATCTTATTCGTGCGTGGAATAATATAAATGTTAAACACAAAAGTGACGGCAAAAATGAGGGATGCAGCTATCATATATGGCCTCAACATTCGGTTGAAGCTCATTCCACCACTCAGAATAGGTACGATCTCCGTCTGATCTGCCATCTTGGATGTAAAGAAAATAACGGCAATAAAGTTGATCAGCGGAGATAAAAAATTCAGATAAAAAGGAATAAATCCGGCGTAATACTGAAATACTATTTTGGAGATCGGCGCTTTATATTGCAGGAAATTATCCAGTTTTTCGGAAACGTCAAAAATAACCATGACTACAGTAAAAATAGCCATAGTGAAGACGAACGTCGACAAATACTTCTTAATAATATACCAATCTATTATTTTCATGAATCGCAGCTTACGCGTTAGCTTACAACCGTTGTCCTAAAATTTTGACCATTTTGTTTTTCCACTCATAAAATGTGCCATCCACAATTTTCTCACGAGCCTGATTAACAAGCCAAAGATAAAAATGTAAATTATGTAATGAAGCAATTTGGGCTCCTAAAATTTCCTGTGAACGAATCAGGTGTCTGAGGTAGGCTTTAGTATATACCTGATCGGCCATCAGATCACTTTCGGGCTCTATCGGAGAGAAGTCATCTTTCCATTTTTCATTCTTGATATTAATAGTTCCGTTCTGTGTAAATAACATACCATTACGTGCATTACGCGTAGGCATTACACAGTCAAACATATCGATACCCAGTGCAATATTCTCAAGCAAATTAATCGGAGTACCCACTCCCATCAGGTAACGTGGTTTTTCGGTTGGCAATATATTACATACGACTTCTGTCATAGCATACATTTCTTCTGCCGGCTCTCCAACGGATAATCCACCTATGGCATTTCCTTCCCTGTTAAAAGAAGCAATGACTTCTGCAGATTTTTCACGTAAATCTTTATACACGGATCCCTGTACAATCGGGAAAAGTGTCTGATCGTATCCATATAACGGACCTGTAGTATCAAACCGGTCACAACAACGCTTCAGCCAGCGATGTGTCATATCCAGAGAACGGCGCGCATATCCATAGTCGCAGGGATAAGGAGTACATTCGTCAAATGCCATAATGATATCTGCACCGATAACACGTTGTGTATCCATGACATTCTCCGGTGTAAACAGATGTTTGGAACCATCTACATGTGATCTGAATGTTACACCTTCTTCTTTGATCTTACGCACTTCAGTCAGAGAATATACCTGATAACCTCCGCTATCTGTCAGAATAGGGCGATCCCATCCGATAAACTTGTGAAGCCCTCCTGCTTTATTAAGGACATCCAGTCCCGGGCGCAGATATAAATGATACGTATTACCAAGGATAATCTGCGCTTCAATATCCTGTTTCAGTTCATGCTGATGTACGGCTTTGACCGTACCGGCGGTACCGACAGGCATAAAGATGGGCGTCTGAATTTTACCATGAGCCGTTTCGATTTCCCCGGCACGGGCTTTAGAAAATTTATCGTTTGCTTGAAGCGTGAATTTCATGAATTAACCTCTCTATCTGTCAGAAACATACAGTCAGGATCTACCTTTATGTATTTCTTCTGTATTTGACCGTACACCGGCCATTAAAAAACACCTGCAAAAGTACTACAAATTATGGCATCTCTACACATCTCTCCTATAAATATTGCAATCAAATCGCTCACTTTGACAATAAATAACTAATTTTAACGCTCGAATTCATGATTCAACATAGAATCGTTATAATTTTTTCCAGTGAATATATTTCATTTTTTTCAAAGCCATTTTACATTCTTTTATCTGGCCTTGTTTATTGTAGGCATCTTCTTACTCATGCAGTTGTATTACATCCTGTTTGTATACACTAAAGTAAGCCGGTATCAGGTGCAATCCTATCAGCAGGCCACAGACCAGGTGCCTGTTTCCGTTATTATCTGTGCACGTAATGAAGAGAATAATCTAAAAACTTTTTTACCTCTTATCCTCGAACAGGAATACGCTCAGTTTGAAGTTGTAGTCGTCAATGATTGTTCGAATGATGACACCCAATGGGTATTGCAGGACTTTGAGCGCAAATATGCTCACTTAAAAGTCGTAGAGATCAAGGAGCATATTCAACTCAAACACAATAAAAAATTTGGGGTGACTATGGGTATAAAAGCTGCCCGTTATACCCATTTCGTCTTTACAGACGCCGATTGTCAACCCAATTCGCCCCAATGGCTTTCTGAAATGGCGGGCGCATTCACGGACGGAAAAGAGATTATTCTGGGTTACTCGCCTTATTTCAGACAAGGCGGATTCCTGAACAAACTCATTCGCTTTGAAACTACACATACAGCAATGAGTTATCTTTCGTATGCACTGAAGAAGGATGCATACATGGGTGTAGGCCGCAATATGGCTTATACCAAAGAATTGTTTTTCAAGGGAAAAGGATTTACCTCTCATATGCATATCAAATCGGGTGATGATGACCTGTTTGTCAATCAAAATGCAACTAAGCAAAATACCCGTATTGTCATACATCCTGATGCCCATATGTACTCGGTGCCTAAAGACAGCTGGAAAAGTTATTACAAACAAAAAGCGAGGCATTCCGGGGCATCTGTTCTTTACAAAAAGAAACATCAGCGCATGTTAGCGACCCAGCTCGCTTCCGGTATCTTATTTTATATTACCTTAATCAGCTGCCTGGCTTTATTCCCTGAAATGTGGTATTATATGGCCGGAGCCTATGCATTGAGACTGCTTTTACAAGTCATTGTCTTTCGCGGTATCTACAAAAAACTTGCAGTACATGATCTTATCTGGTGGTTACCATTTTTAGACCTGTATTACTATTTCTATATTTGCATCAATGGTTTATTCAACAGGAAGAAACCGCAACGGAGCTGGAAATAATTATTTATTCAATCCATACGTATTTTGAATCCATCAGTAGACATTATCTATAAATACTTTCCGAAATTAACGGAAACACAAAAAAATCAGTTTGCACAGTTAGCCGAGTTATATCCTTTCTGGAACAACCAGATCAATGTGATATCGCGTAAAGATATAGAGAGCCTTTATCTTCACCATGTGCTTCATTCGCTGGGTATTGCTAAGTTTATGACAGAGTTTGCACCGGGAACACATATTCTGGATGTCGGTACAGGAGGAGGATTTCCGGGTATACCTTTAGCTATCTTATTTCCCGAAGTCAAGTTTCACCTGGTCGATTCGATCGGAAAAAAAATCAAAGTGGTACGGGAAGTTGCGACAGCATTAGGCCTGACCAATGTGGAAGCCGATCATATGCGTGCCGAGCAGCTTGACTATAAATACGATTTCGTAGTATCGAGAGCGGTAACCAGATTAGGCGATTTTACACCATGGATCCGCAATAAATTTTTGAAACAGGATAAAAACGGTGTTCCTAATGGTATCCTCTATTTAAAAGGAGGTGATCTGAAAGAAGAGATCAAAGAGTCAAGACTCAAAGCTGAACTCCATCCCCTTTCAGATTATTTTACAGAAGATTTCTTTGAAACCAAGTACGTGGTCTACGTACCCATGTAGTTGATAAATATGATTTTGGCTTGTCAAATATTGCCACAAGCCAAAATCATATTCACTTTTTGTTATCCGATCTCTTCTCTGATTTTCTGTCCGATCAGATTGATTTCCTCATCCATACCAAACATTGGCAAACCTGTTTCGGGATTCAGTTTCAACCAGCTGGTATCTGTATCCTTAATAATCTGGACATATTCTTTACCTTCTTTGAAGATCACATACGTATCTTCCTCCTCCGGAAATACAGAATATACAATATCTTCTATTTCAATATCAAAGGGCTCCTTTGTTTCCATACATTACTCTTGTTGTTCAGCCTGAGGCTGCTTTTATTTTTATAAACCTAGTGAGATTTTCATCTCTTTATCGTTGCAAAGATACGATTCTTCAGAAAATTCCAGGTGGCGAATCAAGTTACAGGATTTATCCTTATCTTTAAGGATAACCATTTATGAATACTTTACTACAAATAGCTTTGACCAAAGTAAAAGGTATTGGTCCCCGATTGTCACGATCTCTTCTTTCTCATTGCGACACTGTGGAAGCTATTTTTACCGCTTCAAAAAAACAGCTTTTAACCATTCCGGGTATTAATATAGCTATTATCGAGCGTTTACGATCGAAAGAGCTGCTACTGGAAGCGGAGAAGGAGCTGGCATTTATTTCTGCTCATGATATAGATTTGCTCTGGATAGAGGACAATCGTTACCCGAGACGATTACGCGAATGCGATGATGCTCCTCTGGTGCTCTATTATAAAGGCTCGGAATCACTCAACCCGGCCAGGACGATCAGTATAGTCGGCACGCGAAAAGCAACTGCATACGGGCAACGGATCTGTGATGAACTGATTCAGGAGCTCAGGCTTCCCGGTATACAGATCATCAGCGGACTGGCTTACGGCATTGATATTTATGCTCATCAGGCTGCTCTCCGTCACCAGATCCCCACCTTGGGTATAATGGGTCACGGACTGGACCGTATATATCCGGCTGCACACAGGACAATAGCTGCAGAGATGCTGTCCTGCGGAGGCTTACTCACCGAATTCACGTCCGGTACAAATCCGGACAGACAAAATTTTCCGATGCGTAACCGGATTATTGCCGGAATGGCTGATGTAACTATTGTTATTGAAGCCGCATCCAGAGGTGGTGCATTGATTACTGCAGAAATAGCGAACACCTACAATCGGGATGTATGTGCATTTCCGGGGGGTATAGATCAGGAATCATCCGCAGGATGCAATTACCTGATCAAAACTAACCGGGCTCACCTTATCCGTAATGCGTCAGACCTCTTTTATATGATGAACTGGGAGCAAGAACAGCAACAAAAACCTTCGGCACAACTTTCTTTGCTTCCTCCGCAGCTCAGCGAAGAACAGGAAAAAATATATCAATTTCTGCAACAGCAGAATCCCGCTCCGATTGATGAGATTGCAATTCATTGCGCATTGCCTCAAAGTCAGCTAGCTATTTCACTTCTCGAACTGGAAATGGAAGGTATTATTCTCTCCATGCCCGGAAAAGTATATAAATTACATCACATTTATCAACACTAAACCTACTTATGAAAGAAACAGTCAGTAAAAAGGGAATCTGGAAGGTCATCGGAGCCTCCTCTATGGGGACACTGATCGAATGGTACGATTTCTTTATTTTCGGAAGTCTCTCCGTAGTCATTTCTACGAAGTTTTTTCCTTCAGACAATCCAACGGCAGCTTTTCTGTCCACATTAGCCACATTTGCTGCAGGATTTGTGGTAAGACCATTCGGAGCCTTATTTTTCGGGAGACTGGGCGATATGATAGGCCGTAAATACACATTTATGGTCACCTTGCTCCTGATGGGAGGGGCTACTTTTCTGATCGGCTGTATTCCGAGTTACGATTCTATTGGTTTCTGGGCACCACTGCTCGTTCTTATTCTGCGGCTTCTGCAAGGATTAGCGTTAGGTGGTGAATATGGAGGTGCAGCCACATATGTAGCGGAGCATGCCCCGAAAGGTCAGCGGGGATACTGGACTTCCTGGATTCAGACAACAGCGACCTTTGGTTTATTTATTTCTCTGATTGTAATCCTGCTGACCAAAAGCATATTATCGGCAGAACAATTTGACGCATGGGGATGGCGAGTACCTTTTATGTTGTCCATTATTATGGTATATGTCTCTTATCTGATCCGCAAGAATATGGATGAGTCTCCTGAGTTCCAGAAAGCCAAGACGGAAGGTAAGGTATCGGCGAATCCTTTGAAAGAGAGTTTTGGCAACCGGTATAATCTGAAGTTTGTACTTCTGGCTCTGTTCGGAGCTGCTATGGGGCAGGGAGTAGTATGGTACACAGGGCAATTCTACTCCATGAGCTTTATGAAAACGGTGATGTTTCTGGATTCAGATCAGGCCGATACCATATTAGGAACAGCGCTATTGATCGGAACTCCTTTTTTCATTGTTTTTGGATGGCTCAGTGACAAGATAGGTCGTAAATGGATTATGCTTTCTGGTATGCTTCTGGCAATCCTTACCTACAGACCCATTTATAAAGCCATGTATGTCGTGACGGATATTCATCAGAAAGAAGAGGTTCTTGCAAAAACCATTCGTACCTCCGGACTGGATAAGGTGCATAATGCCAGTTTTGAAACGACCGAAAAGGAATATTCAGATGGCACCTCGTCAAAAGTCACAACCTCTACAACTATCGGGGAAGCTAAAGAAACGGTCAAAACGACAATCACTATACAGGGCAAAAACAGAGTATGGCTCACCGCTCTGATCTTTATACAGATTATCTATATCACAATGGTCTATGGTCCTATTGCAGCCTTTCTGGTAGAAATGTTCCCCGTGAAAATACGTTATACTTCTATGTCCTTACCTTATCATATAGGTAACGGCATATTCGGAGGTCTTCTTCCTGCGGTATCAACCTATCTGGCCAGTAATGCAAAGACCGCTCAGGACCCTGAGTTTTATCTTGCCGGACTCTGGTATCCGATTATAATTTCGGCAACATGTTTTATTATAGGAGCCCTCTATATTAACAAATCTATTATTCACACGAATGTTAATGACTAAAACACTATGGAAACTGTAAAAAAACTTTTAGGAATTGTGTGGATAGCATTAGCACTTTTCACAGCTTATTTCTGCATTTTCGAACTGGCTATTCCAAAGATAGGCACCGGCCATCAGGAGGATCTGGTATTCGGCATTATTATACTGGCGGTTCTCACGCCTATTATTTCTGTAGGACTGGCTCTTTTCGGATATTTTGCATGGACAGGTGAATACCATACAGAGAAAATGTAAGTCGA
Source organism: Sphingobacterium spiritivorum ATCC 33861 (assembly GCF_000143765.1). Taxonomy (GTDB): domain Bacteria; phylum Bacteroidota; class Bacteroidia; order Sphingobacteriales; family Sphingobacteriaceae; genus Sphingobacterium; species Sphingobacterium spiritivorum. Next base: position 140,460 of record NZ_GL379771.1, read on the forward strand.
ACTACAAATCATCATGGGCATATGTACAAAAAGTAATAAATATGCTCATGATAGCTTTAAGCAACTCTTTGGCGAAAATATATTCTCATGAAAATCAGTCGTATAGTAAAATATCGGGCTTTTATTTTCTGTATTACCAATATTTTGCTACTTTTGCGGTGGGTAAGTCTTTTACGACCAGCTCCCATTGACTCCCCCAGGGTGGGAACACAGCAAGGGTATTTGGTTGAGCGGTGCGATAAAAGGAGCTTACCCATTTTTTGTGCCTTAATTTTTTTAAAATCCTGAAACATTTCCTGTACGGCATTCCTTTTAATTTTAGTACTTGTTGTAGGGATAAGATATTTTTTCGTTTATTTGTAGTCGAATAAGAACTTTTGTATGAGTTGGTTTAAAAGAGAGAAAGCAGGGATAAATACCGCAACTGAAAACAAAAAAGAAGCTCCAGACGGGCTTTGGAATAAATGTCCTTCGTGTAAAAAACCCCTGTTAAATATTGAACAAATTGAAAACAACTATGTATGTCAGTACTGTGGTTACCACATTCGTATTGGCTCCGCAGCATATTTTTCGATTCTGTTTGATGACAACAATTTCACCGAACTGTTCAGCGATTTAAGATCCGGAGACCCTATTCACTTTGTGGATACCAAGCCTTACGCTGAGCGTCTGGTAGAGGTACAGGCTAAAACAGGCTTAAAGGATGCACTACGCAGTGCACACGGTAAATTGAATGGTCAGGATCTGGTAGTCGCTTGTATGGATTTCACTTTTATCGGCGGTTCTATGGGTTCCGTTGTGGGTGAGAAAATCGCAAGATCTATCGATTACTGTCTGGAACATAAAATTCCTTTTATGCTGATCTCCAAATCCGGAGGCGCCCGTATGATGGAAGCAGCATTTTCGTTGATGCAGATGGCGAAGACTTCAGCAAAACTTGCTTTATTGAGTCAGGCTAAAATCCCGTATATCTGTTTATTGACGGATCCGACTACAGGTGGTGTGACAGCATCATATGCCATGCTGGGTGATATCAATATTGCTGAACCTGGAGCTTTGATCGGCTTTGCAGGACCGCGCGTTATCAAAGAAACAATCAAAAAAGACCTTCCTAAGGGGTTCCAGACTTCTGAGTTTTTACTTGAACATGGATTCTTAGATTTTATTGTAGACCGCCGGGAATTAAAACAGAAAGTGTCCACTTTTCTAAAGTTGGTTAAATAGATATTAAAAAAGCACCTAAACGGTGCTTTTTTTTGTGATATACGTCCGAAATTTCCAGAAAGGACGGGTTTTCAGATAATCTTGATTTTGTTCATTGGCATATGCCTCCCGCTCAAAAGAAATACGCAGATAGGCACGTCTAAAATTACGCTGCTGTATCCAGCGAACCACAAATTCGATCAGATACCACAGATAAAAAAAGATAATACCCAGTTCTAATGCCTGCCTGAGATGGATACGCTCATGATTGAGTAATGCCTTATCTTCCAAAAAGATTGCTTTGCTCAGAAAAATAAAGGGGTACACCGTGACCGCATGGGCTTTCCCAAATGAAAATATACGAGTCCAGAATTTACTGACAATAAGCATAATATCTAATCCGACTTTAAAAGCATTCTCTCTTTAACATCTCAATTTTGTCGGGCAGAGATCAATGATCTTGTCTTTTACCATATGCCCTCGTTCTGTATTAAAATGTGTATGCTGTATACAAGGATATACTTACAAATTATTTATATATACAACACAATAATTGCATATAAAAGCAAATTTATCTAAGTTTGTTTGAGCAAGACTAATTTAAATAAATATGCCTTACAAGGAGCGCGAAATAAATAAATTATACTACACGATGGGTGAGGTAACAGAGATGTTTAATGTCAATGCCTCTCAGATCCGTTTTTACGAACGTGAATTTACGGTCTTGCAACCCAAAAAGAATAAAAAGGGCAACCGTCTCTTTACTCAGGAAGATATTGCGAATCTGAAAATAATCTTTAATCTGGTAAAAGAAAAAGGTTACACATTACAGGGAGCGCGTGATTATCTGCGTACAAATAAAAATGAAGCACGGGAAAATCAGCGCGTCATTGATTCTTTAGAAAAGTTAAAAGGTTTTTTACTGGAAGTAAGGGACAGTCTGTAAGGACCATCCCTGTACAAGTTGTTTATCGGAATAAACAAAATCTGTTCATGCAGGTGAATAATCCGATCTTTTAAGACCGGAGCATAAATTCTTCCACTTTCTCCACCATTTCAGGACTACCCATAAATGCCGGACATCGCTGATGCAGTTCGCTGGGTACTATATCCAGAATTCTTCCCTGCCCTGTACTCGCCTTTCCTCCGGCTTGTTCTACAATAAAAGCTATCGGATTGCATTCGTACATCAACCTTAGTTTTCCGTCCGGATGGCTTAGTGTAGTCGGATACAGGAATATACCTCCTTTGAGCAGATTACGATGAATATCGGCTACCATGGATCCAATATAACGGGAAGTATAGGGTCTGCCTGTAGATGCATCTTCTACCTGACAATATTTGATATAATCTTTGACGCCCTGCGGAAATTTGATATAATTACCTTCATTGATCGAATAGATAGATCCGCTTTTGGGAATTTTGATATTGGGGTGTGAAAGACAGAACTCACCTATGGAAGGATCAAGCGTAAAACCGTTAACTCCTTTTCCGGTGGTATATACCAGCATAGTAGAGGAGCCGTATATAATATATCCTGCTGCGACTTGCTCTGTTCCTTTTTGCAGGATATCACTTAAGGTTGCCCGGTCATTGACGGATTTTCTTCTGTATATAGAAAAAATCGTTCCTACGGAAACATTTACATCTATATTGGAGGAACCATCCAGTGGGTCGATACAGACGATATATTTGGCATCTTTGGACACTGTCGAATCCAGGTAAATGGCTTCATCCTGTTCTTCCGAAGCAAAAACACAACATTCTCCTCCATGGTTGAGGGCTTTCATAAATTGCTCATCCGCATAGACATCCAGTTTTTTCTGCCCCTCCCCCTGCACATTGGTCTGTCCTGCGTCACCGAGGATATCGGCCAGTCCGGCCTTGTTTACCTCCCGGTTGACTACTTTCGCCGCTATTCCGATATCTCGTAACAGTCGGGAAAGCTCCCCTTTAGCATAAGGGAAATCGGCCTGTTTTTCAATGATAAACTGACCTAAGGTTTTCATAATTGTCATTTGTTGTTTTGTTTGTTTATATGATTCAGGCCAAATGTAGGCAACCTAAAACAATCCTGCAACCCAATGACACCCAGAGATTAACGATTTGCCAATTCTATAACTTCCAAATTTTCAATTTTATCCCCATTTATATCAAAACGCATCAATGTTCTGACTTTTTGCCAACCATGTTTACCGGCTGCCCCAGGGTTAAGATGCAAACATTTTAATTTTTGATCAAACTGTACTTTTAAAATATGAGAGTGTCCGCAGATAAATAATTGTGGCGGATTGGCTGTAATTTCAGCTTTCACAGCAGAAGAGTACCGTCCGGGATATCCTCCTATATGCGTCATCCATACATCTACTCCCTCACACATAAATCTGAGATTTTCGGGGTATTGTACTCTTATCTCCTTACCATCTATATTGCCATATACACCGCGAAAAGGTTTGAAGGCAGCAAGCGCATCCGCGACCTGTAACGATCCGAAATCACCGGCATGCCAGATCTCATCACAATTTTCAAAATAGGTAAACACTGCTTCATCCAGATAGCTGTGTGTATCTGATATCAATCCAATTTTTGTCATGTGTCTAAAAAGCTAAAAAATACGGCCGTAAAAGTTCCTTATATCTATCCGAATATACTCCTTTGCATTCATATATAATCAATAATTCCTCCGTCATCAGGTCTTTCTTACCTCCCTTACGCCATGTTATCATCTTCCTGAATACAGGACTGTCTTTATACGATTGCACAGCTATCACATGCTCTGCTATCAGTTCCTGAGTAGTAGCAATATCCTGCAATTGACCGGCAAGTTCCGGCGGAAGAATCAGACGCAACAACCCCTCTTCCATCAGATGACGCCCGGCAAAATCAAAGAGTCTTTCAAAGAAAGGAAGATCAGCATGTCTGGCTGTTTTTTTTCTGTTATCGGGGTTATGCAGCGAATCTGTATAAAAGGGAGGATTTGAGATAATCAGATCATATTTACTGACCGGATGCAGGTCTTCAAAGGAAACATGCTGTGCGTACATACGTTCGGAAAAAGGGGAATTCAAAAAATTCTGCTTCGCCCGATCCGCAGCAAGCGCATCGATCTCAACAGCCTCAAGTATGGCATTTTCGAATCGTTGTGCAAGCATCAGTGCAATCACACCCGTACCCGTCCCTATATCCAGTATATGTGCAGCCGGAATATCTGCCGTAGTAGCAGCCAGCAATACTCCATCTGTATTGATCTTCATGGGACAATCCGTTTGATCTACAGCAAATTGTTTAAACTGAAAAATAGAAGACATAGTACAAAGATACAATCCCCTGTAGCACACACAAGCTTCGCATTACTTCATAAATCAAAAAAATCGTTACTTTCGTTTATTAGTTTATTATTATGCGCAACATATCCTTCTTTTTATTTACAGTCTTGCTGCTTGGAATCAGCGGAGTTACCCGTGCACAGCAAACTGTATCTACCCCCGCCAGTTGTATCACGACTGCTCAATCCGCTCTGGATAAACTTGTTCCGGCTTTAGTCAAAAATGATTTTGATGCTATCCGGGATATTGTCAATGTATGGGAAAGGGATTGCGGAAAGACCGAGTTTCTGGAGCGTATCAGGATCCTTCAGCTTCTTATCTCTAAATCTCCTTATCAAACAGAACTGGATTATTACTACAATCAAAAATATGATCAGCAGCTCATCAAAAGATGGAATAATGCGGATAAAAAAAACTACAAGGAAATTTACAGCAAACAACCTTCTCTGTTTGATTATGTGCCCTTACGTCATCAGGCAGATTCCTTACTGAAACTGAAAGCCAAAGCCTTGCTGTATTCGGATAGCTACCAGTTAGCTGATAAGGACCGGAAACTGATCGCTTTGTTTGCTGATGATTTTAATGAAATTGCAGCTCAGCAAGCCGAAAGTAATCAGGCAAAGAATGACAAAGGATCTTATACAGAAGATTATAAAGACAGAGTAGGTTATACGATCTATGCCGGTACATACGGCCCGCTGGGTGGTACGAATACCACATTCGGATATAATCCGGTCTTCGGATTGACAGTAATGAGTTCACTACGCAAAAATTTTATTTTCGAAGGAGGAATAAAGGTCAGAATTAACAGTTCGGACAGGGATTTTCAATACCTGCTCTATAACGAGACAATGGATGTAAATTCTGCAGCCAGCTTCTCTGTGGGTGGCAATGTAGGCTATAAAGCTCTGGACCGGGGCAAATTTATGCTGATTCCTAAATTGGGTATAGGATGGGAAGTGATCAGTACAGGATTATCCGAAACCGTATATAATGACAACTATGTGGATGAGTACGGAGATGGTTCCAGCACAAGATTTCATAATGTGAATACCCTTCACCTAGGAGCCAGCCTGGCAGGGATGTACCGCGTATCCAGAAAAAATTACATCGGACTGGAGATCGGTTACCATTACACTCCTTATCAGTGGGACAGTAACCTGATCACAGACATCTACAATCACTATGGAAGTGTAGAATTATTCTTTCGATTTTAGTTTTTCAGAAGGCGTTGTATTTCATCCAGTTTCATCAGGGCTTCTACCGGAGTCAGGGTGTTGACATCCAGATTATTCAGCATGTCCCTGATTTTTTCCAGAATAGGATCATCAATAGCAAACATTTGCAGTTGATAGGCCTGTTTTTGTATTTTACGCATACTGTCCTTTATCTGCTCTCCTCCGGTACGTTCCTGTTCCAGACGCTTCAGGATCTCATTTGCTCTTCCCAGTAATTTCGGGGGCATTCCGGCTAGTTTGGCCACATGAATACCAAAGCTGTGTTCTGACCCCCCGGGAACCAGTTTACGCAAAAAGATGACTTTGTTATTTACTTCCTTGACCGTGACATTGAAGTTTTTTATTCTAGGCATGGAAGTACTCAATTCATTGAGTTCGTGATAGTGCGTCGCAAATAAGGTCTTTGCTCTTGCTGTCGGATGATTGTGCAAAAATTCGGCAATCGCCCATGCAATAGAAATACCATCATATGTACTCGTACCACGTCCGATCTCATCCAGCAGAATAAGACTTCTGTCTGACAGGTTATTCATGATACTCGCTGTTTCGTTCATTTCAACCATAAAGGTAGATTCACCTGAAGAAAGATTATCCGACGCTCCTACACGGGTAAATATCTTATCTACCAAACCGATATGCGCTGTTTTGGCAGGAACGAAACTTCCGATCTGCGCCATTAACACGATCAGCCCGGTCTGCCTTAGCAAAGCAGATTTACCGGCCATGTTGGGTCCTGTAATAATAATAATCTGCTGCGCATCATTGTCCAGAAAGGTATCGTTTGTGATATAGTCCTGTCCGATCGGCAGGTTCTTCTCGATCACCGGATGACGTCCGCCTTTTATATCCAGAACCTTGCTCTCGCTGATCTCCGGTTTGACATAAAAATTCTTTTCCGCTATTACAGCAAAGTTCAACAGGACATCCAGTTTGGCCACCAGCTGAGCATTAAGTTGTACAGGTTTGATATATTCGGCAATCGCAGATAAAAGTTCAGCATACAGTCTGTTTTCTATAACCTGAATTTTTTCTTCAGCACCGAGGATCTGCTCTTCGTACTCCTTCAGTTCTTCCGTGATATAGCGTTCAGCATTTACTAATGTCTGTTTACGGATCCAGCCTTCCGGCACTTTATCCTTATGGGTATTGGTCACTTCAAGGTAATACCCGAAAACATTATTGAACGCTATCTTTAAAGATGGAATTCCTGTCATTTCAGCTTCACGCTTCTGAATTTCCAGCAGATAATCTTTACCTCCAAATGCAATTTTACGCAGACGATCCAGTTCACTGTCAATACCATCTGCCATTACATTTCCTTTATTAAGTGCAACAGGAGGTTCGGCCTGCATTTCTCTTTCTATTCTATCACGGATCAATGAACAGGTGTTAAGCTGTTCCGAGATAATTTTTAATGACTCTGTGTCTGCATTCCCTGTTAGGATTTTCAACTTTTCGATCGCATACAACGATCGTTTCAATTGCATGATCTCTCTGGGATTGGCTTTGAGAAGTCCGATCTTACTGATCAGACGCTCCAGGTCACCTACCTGCCTGATTTCCTGCACCAGCTCATCCCGTAAAGATCTGTTTTGATGAAAATGCTCCACTACATTTAATCGTTCCTGTATAGAAACCCGGTCTTTTAGTGGCATGACGATCCATCGTTTGAGCAAACGTGCCCCCATCGGTGAAGCCGTATGATCCAGTACATCCGAAAGGGTGACTGCATTTTCATTCGCAGATCCTATCAATTCCAGATTACGGATCGTGAACCTGTCCAGCCACATATAGCGATCCTCTTCGATACGCGATATATTGGATATATGTTGCAGATTACGGTGTTCTGTTTCATTCAGATAATGAAGTGCAACACCTGCTGCTATAATGCCTACAGGCATGCGTTCTATCCCGAAACCTTTCATCGAGTTGACCTCAAAATGCTTGAGCAAGGTCTCTGTCGCATAATCTCCGGTATAGGGCCACTCATCCAGGGTATAGGTGTAAAACTGGCTTCCGAAATGTTCTGTAAATTCTTTAAACTGTTTTTTGGCCAGTATCACCTCTGTAGGTTTGAATCCCTGCAAAAGTTTATCAATATAGCTGTTGTTGCCTTGCGCCACCAGAAATTCTCCGGTAGAAATATCCAGAAAGGCAACTCCTGTGGAATTCTTTTCAAAGAATACAGATGCAAGGTAATTATTCGATTTTTGCTGAACGATATTATCGCTGTAAGATACTCCGGGAGTTACCAACTCCGTCACTCCGCGCTTGACAATAGTCTTGGTCGTCTTCGGATCTTCAAGCTGATCACAGATCGCCACCCGCTGACCGGCTCTTACCAATTTTGGCAGATACGTTTCCAGGGAATGATGCGGAAATCCCGCTAATGCTGTCTCAGACTCACTTCCACTCCCTCTCTTTGTCAATACAATCCCTAATATGCCTGCGGCTTTGATTGCATCTTCTCCAAACGTTTCATAAAAGTCTCCCACCCTGAATAACAATAATGCTCCCGGATATTTCACCTTTATAGCATTATATTGCTGCATCAATGGAGTTTCTTTTTTTGCTGCCTTTGCCAATTTAATATCGATTTTTGATAAGCTGTAAAAATAACAGAAATGTAGCAGATAGGCAACTCTGCAGAGAGAAACATACGATATTGTCAGGCATTAACTTTTTTCTATAAATTGTGAATTATAATGCTGTCAATTGCACTGGCAGACAATGTACAGCTTTTGAGATATAACAATAATCCACACTACAAATCCAATGACAGCGGGATTGAAGCTACAAAAATTTCAAACCTGATAGGTTTTAGATTTCATTGGCCCTTTCTTTGATATTCCTTGGAATAAGGAATTTTTTTAGTTTTTACTACCGGAAAACTAATCAAACTCTATTTCAAAATATACAAGAATGGCTTTGTAGTTGTCCTGAGCAGTAAGGCATGTATCCAGGAGATATTCTTTAATATGTCTCCATTCCTGTAACCCTCTGTAATAAAAAAGTTTTAGATCTTCATCTATGATAAAAGGTACAATATTGTTAGCCAGGCATTCTTTAAACATAATTAACCGTCCAACACGACCATTTCCATCCTGAAAAGGATGAATAATTTCAAATTTATAGTGGAAATCAATAATATCTTCTAAAGTCTTCTTTGCAATGCTGTGATAATCGGAAAGTAAAGCTGACATTTCTGTGGAAACTGCTTTAGGTGGACAAGTTTCATTCCCGCCAACTTCGTTTGGAAGTTTTTTGTATTCCCCAACATTAAACCAATCTTTTCGGCTATAAGATGTTCCTGATTTCAACAGAAAATGCAATTCCTTAATAAAAGATTCCGTTAGTTTGGATTTTGCTTTATCGATGATTAAGTCAATACATCGAAAGTGATTAGTGGTTTCGATAATATCATCAATATTAATAACTTCTTTAGACGCTCCAATGGTATTTGTCTCGAATATGTAGCGTGTCTGATCATGGGTTAACTTGCTCCCCTCTATTCGATTTGAATTATAGGTGAGATCAATTTGCGTACGGTGGTAAATTCCACCTTTCAGCTTCATCTCTTTTTGCTCTTTAAAGTGATTGAGTAAGACATTATCACTAAATTTCTTCTTATTTCCCTTCTCAGGTAATAACGAATCTTCCGGAATATTCCATGTTTTACCCGTTAAAAAAGCTCCTTTTATTTTTCCGGTAGCACAATAATTCCGGGCGGTTCTTTCCGGAATATTCCATCTTTTCGCAAACTCTCTTACTGAAATATAGTTCATGCTATTTATTGTATATTTGCCGTTACCGGCAAATATACAATAAATAATAGCTTTAATTTTACTGTTATTTGCCGGTAAAAATATCTTTGAGTATCTTGATTCATTTGTGAATTTTATGAAATTCAACGAATAAGTTTCTGCATCGATCAATTGATTTAAGGGACACAGCTTTTTCCTGAAAACTTTAAAATAAATTAACCAATACTGCGTAATAGCTATTATGTTTGCACGATAAATGACATAAGCGCCATGGCGATCAAAAGAGGCAACAAAGTAAAACGAAAATCAAGTTCCAAAGACCTTAAGAATCAAATTCTTAAGTGGACAGGACGTATAATAGGAGGATTTTTTGCAATCACTATTTTCTGGGTGATCTGCCTGCGTTTTATAGATCCTCCGGTTACTTACCTGATGATCAAACGTGGTTTTGAGCGTAAGGGAATGGGCAAAGAGTGGAAGTTGGAGAAGGACTGGCTGGACTATGATGATATGTCCAATAATCTGAAGCGTGCCGCCATTGCCGGTGAAGATGCTCACTTTATGGAGCACAATGGATTTGATGTGCAAGCTATCCAGAAAGCAATGGAGAAAAATCAAAACGGTAAGAAACTCCGGGGGGGAAGTACAATCAGCCAGCAGGTGGCCAAAAATGTATTTCTATGGCCGGAACGTTCCTGGGTTCGAAAAGGTTTTGAAACCTATTTTACCTTTCTTATTGAATTGTTCTGGAGTAAAAAACGAATTCTCGAAGTATATCTCAATGTAATTGAAATGGGGCAAGGTGTATATGGAGCTGAGGCCGCAGCCCAATATTACTTCAGCAAATCAGCCAAAAGTTTAACAAAAAAAGAAGCTGCTCTAATTATTGCTATTCTGCCTAGTCCCCAGAAATGGGATGCGCGCAATCCTTCTACATATGTTAACGGCCGGGCAAACCGGATCGTAAGATACATGAGTCATTACAGTATTCCGGAATAAACGTATTTATTATGCCGGCATCCGTGTCTTTAGCCACAGATTGCCGGCATAATTATTAAAAGAATTTTATTTTACGGTCAACACGGATTTAAAATTAAAATTCGACCTCCTGTCCTTGCGAAAGCCATTCATTCATACTTCCAAGATAGACTTCTACATGCTCAATTCCCTTTTTCTTCAATAAAGAAGCAGCTATTGAAGCTCTGTCTCCGCCCTGACAATAGATAAGTTTGGTCTTCTGAGAATCAATAGCCGAAAGATTTTTTTCCAGTTTACCCCACATCAGCGAAATTGCTCCCTTAATATGTCCGCTCTGATATTCGTTCGTATTGCGTACATCAATAAGCTGTATGTCAGGATTATTGATTGCAGACTTTACGGCAGCTAGATCCACCACTTTTGTCATCTCTAATGGTATACCCAAATCATCGATGTCAGTGATGTACCCCAAAACGTTATCCAGTCCTATACGCATAAGTTTACGCGTTAACTCTTCTATTTCATGTGGTGCTGCAACCAAAATAAAAGGTTTGTCGTACTGCAAAAGCCAGCCTGCCCAGGTAGCAAAAGATTTCTTGTGCTGAATATTTATGGATTGGGGAATGTGTCCTTTTACAAACAACTCCTTTGGCCGTGTATCCACAATGGTGACATCATCTTGTTTATACTTTAAAAATTGTTCTTTGTTTAATAAAGGAATCTCAGGCACATGCAACAACAATGGGCGGTCCACTTTATTCAGCTTTTTCATCATGGCAAAGTAAGCAGGTGGTTCCGGCTGTCCGTCCAGTAATTCGGTTACAAATTTGTCTTCTTTCTGGTCTTGTAAAGCCCAGTTTCGGATACGCTCATATCCTAATGTACTACTCGGAACAGATCCCAGCGCTTTTCCACAGGATGATCCTGCGCCATGTCCCGGCCATAGCTGCACAAAATCCGGCAGGGTAAGAAATTTTTGGATTGACCTGAACATGTCTTTTGCACCGACTTCCTTTGTCCCGGTTATCCCGGCGGCCTTTTCCAGTAAATCCGGACGCCCGACATCACCCACGAATACAAAGTCGCCTGTGAATACCATGATCGGCTGATCAGAAGCGGGATGATCAGTCAGGACAAAACTTATACTTTCGGGTGTGTGTCCCGGAGTATGGATCACAGTCAATGTCAGATTGCCGACGAGCAGCTTATCCCCTTCTTTCAATCCTTCATGCGGAAATTCATACTGCCAGTCCTCGCCTCCTTCATCCGAAAGATAAAGGGTCGCTCCCGTAAGTTCTGCAAGCTCCCTCGATCCGCTCAGAAAGTCTGCGTGAATATGGGTCTCGGTAATCTGAGTAATTTTCAGATTATTGCGTTTCGCAATTTCCAGATAAGTATCTACATCTCTTTTGGGATCGATGACCAGTGCAACTCCTTTTGCCTGACAACCGATCATATAACTAGCCTGGGCTAAACTCTCATCATATATACGCTCAAAAAACATAACTCAATATTTTCTTTAATAACTAAATATCTACTATCTCTCTAACCAGAATCATAATTCCCATGATCAGCACAAACCAACCGAATGAGATCTTCAGGTTCGAACCGGATATTTTTCTGGATAATAATGTTCCGATCAGGATTCCCATAATAGCGGCTATGGAAAACAAAAACAATAATCGCCAATCGACCTCATGGCCGTCGATCTCTACAAAACCAATAAAGCCAATCAGGGAATTGAATGCAATTATCATTAGGGAGGTTCCTATCGCCTTTTTCATCTGCATACCAGCAAAAAGGACAAGTGTAGGTATAATCAGAAATCCGCCGCCGGCTCCAACCATCCCGGTAATTACCCCCAGAAAAGCACCTTTCAGAATAATACTTTTATTATCGTAACGTTGCTTTTCGGCCACAAATGTCTTTTCCTTTGATCGGATCATTGAAACAGATGCAAAAAGCATAATAACTGCAAAAAGCACCATGACAAACATGCCTTTTGTCAGCACGAAATCCCCGACTCGACCAATTTCCTGAGGAATATGCGGCATAATATATCCCCTTGTAAATAAGACCATAATGATAGAAGGAATTCCAAACAGCAACACCATCTTATAATCCACCTGCTTGCTGATGGTCTGTGAAATACCACCGGCCAGCGATGTCATCCCCACTATGAATAACGAATATGCAGTGGCCAGGATAGGATCGATATCCAGAATGTAGACCAGAATGGGAACCGTGAGGATAGAACCCCCACTCCCGATCAGGCCTAAAGATATTCCGATCAACACAGCCAGTAAGTAAGCAAGCAACTCCATATTTATGTATTCATATTATAATATTGTAAAAGTATCTTTTGATATTCGTTCATACGGTAACTTTTGTTACAGGAACGCAAGTTTTGAATCAGAAGAATCAGCAACCCCTGGTTGCAACGCTACAATAAATCGATTGTACTTCGGTTGAGCCGGACTTTGCCTTCATTCTCATACACTTTCAGGATGCGGGAGACGACAACACGTGAGGTATTCAGTGCAGCTGCTATCTCCTGATGCGATTTATTAATGGAACGAGTGTTGTTTATCTTCGCAATCTCTTCCAGATAATGCAGGATCCGCACATCCATCTTATGAAAAGCCAACTGATCTATTGCTCCTAACATTTCTTCCATACGCTTGTTGTAACTGGTAAACACAAAATTGCGCCAGCTGCTATATTTCGCCAGCCATTCCTCCATCTTGCTGACGGGTATCATAGCCACTAGTGCATCTGTCTCAGCTACAGCTTTGATTTCACTTTTCTTATCGCCCAGACAGCAGGCTAATGTCATGGCACAGGCATCTCCCTTTTCAAGAAAATAGAGTAACAGTTCTCCTTCCCACGGATCTTCACGCATAATGCGTATAGCCCCATCTACCAGAAGTGGCATCACCTTAATGTATTGTCCGGCATCTATCAGTACATCTGCTTTTTTAAAGGAAAGAAAACGGGCTACTTCCTCAATTTCATTTATGAGGCGAGGCTCAAAAACAGTTCCGTAAGCGACTTGTAATGCTGCAGTATACATAAAAAGGATGTTATTAATGAGGAAGTTTATGCCGGATCAGGCCATACAGCCAAGTGCCTGCAACAGCGCCAAGGATAACAATCAAAATGGGAAAAACTCCTGCTCCGACCAATACAAACATTGGCAATGGACAAGCTCCGGCCAATGCCCAGCCCAGACCGAAAATAATCCCTCCGAAAAGGTAACGGCTGAAGGTCTTTTCTTTGGGCGTAATCTGTATCTGATGCCTGTCCATGTCTTTAATTTTACGCCGTTTGATCCATTGAATGGCTCCTATTCCGATAATCAATGCGGAACCTATAAAGCCATACATATGAAAAGACTGAAAATTAAACATTTCATATATTCTGAACCATGAAGCCGCTTCAGCTTTATACATGGTCAATCCTAAAATCAATCCGATAAGGATGAATACTAATTTTCTCATGCTGTCTGTTTTTTAAAATAATACCGGAAAAATAACATGAACCATCAGCAAGCCGCCGATAAAGAATCCAACTACAGCAATCAGTGAAGGTAATTGTAAATCGCTCAAGCCTGAGATCGCATGCCCCGAAGTACAGCCTCCTGCATAGCGGGAACCAAAACCGACTAAAAGACCACCTGTCAGCAATAACGCCAATGTTCTCAGGTCCAGAGTATCATATAGCTCTGCAGGAGCATAAGCCTTACCAGCACTCTGAAAACCAAGTTCATGAAGCTTAGTAATGGTATCCGGATGAATAGCCGGAATCTGTGCACCATCAGATAAGATATGTGCTCCGACATAGCCACCCAGCACAGCCCCGATTAATATCAGCAAGTTCCAGCGCTGTGCTTTCCAGTCAAACTTGAAAAAATCAGACGTCTTACCAGCTCCGCATGCAGCACATATGGTTCTGAAATTGGAGGAGACACCAAAATTTTTTCCTGCAAGCAGAAGTGCAATCATACAAAAAGCGACTAAGGGACCTCCTATATACCATGGCCAGGGTTCAAATATCCATTCCATATTATTTATTTTTATACAAAGATCAGCTTTTATATTTCCCCGTTTGGTGACTTATGTTACACAACTACCATAAGCAGTATACTGTTAATCATCGAGCGATTCCCACCAGTCGTTTTGAAGATCTTCGATTTCTCTACGATCCCGTTTGGTAGGTCTTCCTGCACCCCTGTCCCGTTGCAATACAGGTGCATGAAACACAGATTTGTAAGCATATGTTTCTTCCTCCGGTGTATGATCTTCGTAGAACTGTACCGCAGTCCTGGCATCAACCCGTCTTTCCAGCAGACCTACAACTTTGATCACCCGTCGTTCGAGCCCTTTTTGTACAGCATAGGTTTCCCCGACTTTGACCACATAAGAAGGTTTGATATTTTGTCCGTTGAGCTTTACTCGACCTGCTTTGCAAGCCTCGGTTGCCAGACTCCTTGTCTTAAAAATGCGGATTGACCACAAGTATTTATCGATTCTGAGTTTATCCTTTTCTCCAGTCATATTTTTTTCAAAGTAAAAAAATAAAAGCATAAATGCAAAAAAATTATCTGCAACAATGTTTTATAGTATCAAAAGTGCTCATAGCTCTCCTACTGCCTCACATACAAAACGATATTGTTGCAGATACAGCTCTTACATCAATACAAATATCCAAAATCAAGATTAATTCCTCTTGAATTATTTACCATTCGGTTACATCTATAACGATCTTATATCTAATTATCTTCTAATAATATCAACAAAATTTTCCATCTTTGTTAGTCAAATTATCACAATTAATTTCATGGAATTAGAAAACTTGCAAAAACTGATTGAAGACGCTTGGGAAGACAGGCAGTTGTTAGAATATAAAGAATATGCTGAAGCTATCCGCACGATTATTCTTAAGCTGGATAATGGTGAAATTCGTGTGGCAGAACCAATAGGCACAAGATGGCATGTCAATGAGTGGATCAAAAAAGCGGTGATTCTTTATTTCCCTATCCGGGAGATGGTAGAAACAGAAGCCGGACCTTTTGTTTATTATGATAAGATGAAGCTGAAGACCAATTACAAACACTTAGGTGTACGTGTAGTTCCCGGTGCTTCTGCCCGCTTAGGTGCATACCTTGCGAAAGGTGTGATTCTGATGCCTTCTTATGTCAATATAGGTGCCTATGTAGGCGAAGGTACAATGGTCGATACATGGGCTACAGTAGGTTCGTGTGCACAGATTGGTAAAAATGTACACCTGAGCGGTGGTGTAGGTATCGGTGGTGTACTTGAACCTGTACAGGCTTCTCCGGTCATCATTGAGGACAATGTATTTGTCGGATCAAGAGTAATCGTAGTAGAAGGTGTACGTGTAGAATCTGAAGCGGTCCTGGGTGCAAACGTAGTATTAACAGCTTCGACAAAAATAATTGATGTAACCGGTTCTGAACCAGTCGAATATAAAGGTCATGTACCTGCACGTTCGGTCGTGATCCCCGGATCTTATACCAAAAAATTCCCTTCAGGAGAATATCAGGTACCATGTGCTCTGATTATTGGAAAACGTAAGGAATCTACAGATAAGAAAACTTCACTTAATGATGCATTACGCGATCATAATGTAGCTGTATAATCAGCTCAACCGAAGTATATTTTATTAAAATGACTCCAATAGACAGAGAAGATATTAATAAAGCCCTCGAGACATTGAAAAATGGAGGGCTTATTCTATACCCTACCGATACCATCTGGGGTATCGGATGTGATGCGACCAATCCCGAAGCAGTAGACCGCATTATTCAGTTAAAGGGACGTTCAAAAGAAAAAAGCATGATTGTGCTGCTGCACAATGAGAATCAGCTTGCAGGGTATGTCAATGATATTCCTGAAGTAGCTTATCAACTGATAGAATATACAGAGCATCCGCTGACCATTGTATATTCCAATGCAAAAAATCTGGCTGCTAATGCCATTGCGGAAGATGGTTCTATCGGGATCCGGATTGTCAATCATCCATTCTGTACGCAACTATTACAACGCTTTCGTAAACCGATCATTTCGACATCTGCCAATATCAGCGGAGAACCTTCAGCAAAGACATTCGGAGATATTGATCAAAAAATAAAAGACGGCGTAGATTACACTGTTCAGTTTGGGCAAAAAGACAGAGGAGCAGGAAAGGCCTCAACCATTATGAAGCTTGACCCCAGCGGTAAATTTGAATTTATCAGGAAATAGTCTGCAGATGGCGGACCAGGCTATTTGTTTAGGTTTATTTTACATTAAACAGTAAATATCATCTATATGAAAAAAATCACATTAATGTTGTTGTTAGTCCTTATTGGACTGAGCTACGGATCTGCACAAGAATCCGGCATACCATCAGCAAAATCAGGAGTTCAATATGGAAAAAAGATTGATCAGCATCAGGCTATTCCCGTGAGTAAACTGGAGAAATCTTTTGGGAAAGACAGCACTTACAACGGTAAAGTAGAGGGAGTTGTCGTAGAAGTCTGCAAAAAGAAAGGTTGTTTTATGACGCTGAAGCGGGAAGGAAGTAAAGAACCTGTCATGGTACGCTTTACAGACTACACCTATTTTATGCCACAGGATATAGTAGGCAAAACAGTGGTGGTTGAAGGAAAAGCTAAATTAAATACAACCTCAGTCGCCTGGCAAAAGCACTATGCTGAAGATATGGGCAAAAGCAAAGAGGAAATAGCTAAAATCACAAAACCAAAAGAATCGATTACGATTGTTGCCGATGGGGTAATCGTAAAATAAACTTTAAAAGCTGATTCAGAATCGTTTTGCATCAGCTTTTTTATTTCTTTCCTTTATGAAAATAACGGTCCTACTTCTCCTCGCAATGCTCTCCATATCCGGATGTGCAAACCAACAGAAAAAACAAGAACCTGCTTACGCTGAGACATTACCTTCTGTTGTCGATACTACCGGCACAGTCAAATTCAATTCAGACAGTTTGCAGATATCGGAAATAGACTCGGCAGCCTTTGCCTACTTAAGAACTTCCGGCCCGAAACAACATGACAGTCTGTTCTATATAAAAGACTTCGGAAAAGTAAAGAAGATGCTGAAAGGTCGGGTAGTGTTTTCAGGTTATAATGAAAATGCAGATCTGGACTCTACTATAGACGGAGAATTTGTGAGCAGTATCCGATTCAAAAACGGGAAACTTCATTATTATAAGACCTATGATTCGGTAGATCGGATAAACCGGGTAACAGATGTGGCATTTGTCGCTTACTATCCATCAGAAGATATTCTATTCTGTGAAGGCGGACATTCTTCTGATTACAGCTTTAATCTGACGACAGGTGAACAAGGCGGCGAAGTGGGAAATCCGGGATATATACGCTATAACCCTTCTAAAAGCAGCAGGTTAAACGGGTATTTCCCTGGACAGGAATGCGATGAATATTTTATTCAGAAAAAAACGGGTACAGGTTTCAAAAGTATATTTAACCTGAGGGATGCCTTTTCATTTCTCGAAAAAGAAAACTTGTATTTTTGCTTTATGACAGATGTTTTCTGGCACGACGATCACACCCTTTACTTCAAACATGTGTACTTTCCTAATACAGAACCTGTCTCTAAATTTTACCGTATCCATATCCGGAAGATATAGCTTATCATAGCTAGTATTACAAAATTTACAGAAATCGTCAGGATATAAATTATGTCCATTACTCTACACAGCATATAAGAATCATTGGTAAATTTGTCTACTATGAATATGATGCACAGCACCCCGGCTCAGTCTGTTAATGCAAAAGGAAGACTGATTACTTTTGACTATCCCAGAATAATGGGAATCCTCAATGTAACTCCGGATTCTTTCTTTGATGGCGGACAACATCAGCATCTGGACGCTGCACTTAAAAAGGCAGAACAACTGCTGGAGGACGGCGCAGACATATTAGATATCGGTGCATATTCTTCGCGTCCCGGAGCAGCTCTTATCTCCGTACAGGAAGAACTGGACCGTGCTATTCCGGTGATCGAAAAGATGGCCAGCATCTTTCCTCATACCATCCTCTCAATAGATACCTTTCGTGCTGAAGTTGCGGAGCAAAGCATCAGAGCCGGTGCACATATTATCAATGATGTATCCGGCGGAACACTGGATGATCAGATGTTTGCGACTGTAGCTAAGTTACAGGTGCCTTATATCCTGATGCATATGCGCGGTGTACCTGAAAACATGCAGGAAATGACTACCTATGATGATATTGTCACGGATATAGCGACTTTTTTAGGAAGCCGGATTTCTGCATTACGCAGTTTAGGAGTAAAGGATATTATCCTTGATCCCGGCTTCGGTTTTGCAAAAAGTATGCAACAGAATTACGAATTACTTCATCGTATAGACGAATTACATTACTTTGGTCTTCCCATTCTGGGCGGACTTTCCCGTAAATCCATGATTTACAAGAAGCTCAATCTGACACCGGAGCATGCTTTAAATGGTACCACGGCATTAAATACAGTACTATTAAGCAAAGGAGTACAACTTCTTCGGGTCCATGATGTAAAAGAAGCCCGCCAGATTGTAGATCTTTTATTTCAATAGGAAGTTTATATATTTGCGATTCAGTCTTTTAGTAAATATCGTAAACTATCCTCATTTTGAGAAAAATAACTGACATCACTACCCTGGGCTTTGCCTTATTTGCCATGTTCTTCGGAGCCGGCAACTTACTTCTTCCGCCTCTTATTGGTCTTGCTGCAGGACAGTACTGGGGACTGGCTATTTCAGGATTTGGCCTGACCGGTATTTTGCTACCCTTTTTGGGCGTGCTTTCTGTTGTCAATTCGGGAGAAACATTTGAAGATCTTGCAGGCAGGGTTCATAGAACCGTTGCATTGGTGCTTGGCGCTGTCATTATGCTGGGGATAGGACCGCTGATTGCGATTCCGCGTACAGCAGCAACAACCTATGAGGTAGGACTATTACCCACTTTTCCATCCTTATCTCCAATCTGGGGATCGGTATTATTTTTTGTGGTTACGTATGTTCTTTCCATACGTCCTTCGAAAGTGGTAGATGTGATCGGCAATTTTCTAACGCCTGTACTCCTTGTCCTGTTACTTACGTTGATTATCATCGGTATATTATATCCTGTTTCAGATCCGGGCACAGGCACAGGTACTCCTGTCGCCGCATTTACATCCGGATTTACGGAAGGATATCAGACTCTGGATGTACTCGCATCTGTCATCTTTGCCGGAATCATTATTACAGCTGCCCGGATGAAAGGTTATACCTCTTTAAAAGAAAAAAATCAAATCGTCATCAGTGCGGGGTTGATGGCAGCCATATTTTTATTGTTGATCTATGGCGGACTGGTCATACTGGGCGCAACCTCCGGCTACAGTACAGGAAATGATATCAAACGGGCGGAACTTTTACTGTTTATCTCTAACAAGATTCTGGGAGGATATGGAACTATTGCGATCTCTCTCAGTATAGCCTTAGCCTGTCTGACAACAGCAATCGCACTTACTTGTGCAGTAGGAACATTTTTTAGCACTTTATTCAAGAATAAGATCAGTTATGAGGTTATTGTTACGATATGCTGTCTCCTCTCCGGTATACTTTCCATCACAGGAGTAGAATACATTATAGAAGTGGCTTATCCGTTCCTTGCCTTTATCTATCCCATTGTGATTACCCTTGTATTATATGTCATTATTTTCGGTAAAAAGATTTCTTCAAAACTACCTTATATCGGAGCGGTAGCAGGCACAACACTGGTATCTACAGTATATCTGTTAGCCGGACTCGGAATCCATCTGGCCGGAGCGGAAAGACTTGTACACGCCATTCCATTGGCTGAATATGAGCTGTGGTGGGTATTGCCTTCTTTTATCTTCTTTCTGCTGTTTTGGCTTATTGACAGATTTAAAACGAAAACTACAAAAGATACTGTATAAAAAAAGCCTGTCTCATTGTTACTGAAACAGGCTTCTCCTTAGATTAATCCAGACATAAGCAAAATGCTCAGGTCGTCAGTATATTGACTCTGATTATCGGACCGAACTTCCCGGTTTTATCGTTGTAGAAGGTTGTACAAAATCCAGACGACCATCTGCATCCTCAGCCATCAGTATCATTCCCTGTGAAGTGATTCCCTTAATTTCGCGGGGCTCCAGATTTACGAGAATAGAAACCTGTCTGCCAACGATATCTTCAGGAGCAAAAAACTCCGCAATACCAGATACGACAGTACGCTGATCTATACCTGTATCGATGGTCAGTTTAAGCAGTTTTTTCGTTTTCGCTACTTTTTCTGCAGTGAGGATCGTTCCGATACGGATATCCATTTTCATAAACTCATCAAAGGTTACATTCTCCTTAGCTGGTACAGCAGGAGTCGCTACTTTTGCATTATTTACTTTTGCTGCAGCCAGTTTTTCCAATTGAAAATCAATCTGCTCGTCGGTGATTTTATCAAATAACAATTGTACTTCTCCGAGTTCATGACCATCTTTCAACAGATTTTCCTCCCCTGCTCTTTCCCAGTCCTGCTGAGGAAGATTTAGCATTTCAAATAGTTTAGTTGCCGTCTTAGGTAAAAATGGCTGTGCCAGAATCGCAAGGTTCGCAGCAATCTGAAGAGATACATTCAGGACAGTTTTTACTCTCTCCTCATCTGTCTTGATCACTTTCCATGGCTCGGCTTCTGCCAGATATTTATTCCCCAGACGCGCCACATTCATAAACTGAGCCAGAGCCTCACGGAACCGATACTGATTGATACTATGTGTAATCTGCTCCGGATATTTTTTCAGTTCAGCAAATACCTGCTTATCTTCGTCCTGTAAATCTGAACCGGATAAAATCTTACCATCAAAATACTTATGCGAAAGCACCATTACCCGATTGATAAAATTACCTAATATCGCTACCAGTTCATTATTGACCCGTGCCTGAAAATCTTTCCAGGTAAACTCGCTGTCCGAAGTCTCCGGAAGAATAGAAGTCAGTACATAACGTAATTCATCCTGCTTGCCCGGGAATTCTTGCAGATATTCATGTAACCATACAGCATGATTTCTGGAGGTAGAAAGCTTATCCCCTTCCAGGTTAAGGAATTCATTTGCCGGAATATTTTCCGGTAAAATATAATCACCATGCGCATGCAGAATCGCCGGGAAAATGATACAGTGAAATACAATATTATCTTTACCAATGAAATGGATCAGACAGGAGTTATCTTCCGGATCAGGCTGTTCTTTCCAATAGTCTTCCCAGTTTTTACCGTTATCCAGCGCCCATTGTTTTGTAGCTGATATATATCCTATCGGTGCATCCAGCCAGACATACAGCTTTTTACCCTCCGCTTCTTCCAACGGTACATCCACTCCCCAATCCAGATCACGTGTCATCGAACGGGGTTGCAGACCCGACTTCAGCCAGGAAAGACATTGCCCGTAGACATTAGATTTAAGCTCATCCTTTTTCCCTTCGATAAGCCATTTTTCCAGCCAGGGCTGATATTTGTCCAGAGGAAGATACCAGTGTTTAGTTTCCTTTAAAACCGGAGTTTTACCACTTAATGTAGAGATCGGATTGATAAGATCAGTAGGGCTTAGTGAAGTTCCACATTTCTCACACTGATCCCCATACGCTCCTTCAGAATGACAATTAGGACAAGTACCCACAATATAGCGGTCTGCCAGAAACTGGTGAAATTCCTCATCATAATATTGCTCGGAAAATCTTTCTATGAATTCTCCTTTATTATATAGATTCAGAAAAAACTCCTGAGACAGCTGATGGTGAACAGGCTCTGATGTACGGTGATAAATATCAAATGAAATACCGAACTCTTCAAAACTTTCTTTGATCTGCTGATTGTACTTATCAATAATTTCGCGAGGTGTGATGCCTTCTTTCTTCGCTTTAATCGTAATGGCTGCGCCATGCTCATCGGATCCGCATACATAGACTACATCTTTCTGATTAAGACGTAAGTAACGGACAAAAATATCTCCCGGAATATAAGCACCGGCCAGGTGGCCGATATGTAGAGGCCCATTCGCATACGGCAAAGCCGAGGTAATGGTATAGCGTTTTTTATCTGTAATACTCAATGTTATATTATAAATTAGCTGTAATCAAATATAAAAAACAGGAAAAATCTTGTTTCTTTGACAAAGATAACTCAATTTGCGCTATTAAAATATAGATATACGTGAAAATGCCTGAATTTCTTAATGCCGGTGATAAAGTCGCAATTGTGGCTCCGGCAAGTTTTATCCGGGGGAATATAGACGAAGCCGTTGCGATCCTGCAAGGCTGGGGACTGGAAGTACAATCGGGGAAGTCCGTGTCCAGTTCATACCATCAGTTTGCCGGAGATGATGACCTGAGAGCTGCTGATCTGCAGGAAGCCCTGAATGATCCGGAGATCAAAGCGGTATTCGCTGCACGTGGCGGTTACGGAACGGTGCGTATTATTGACAAGATCGATTTTACGGCATTTGCTAAACATCCGAAATGGGTAATCGGTTTCAGTGATATTACCGTTTTACACAGCCATATACAACAGTCATTCGGAATACCAACTATCCACGGTCAGATGCCAAAGTCATTTGTTGATGGCACATCAGCATCCCTGGAAACACTTCGGGCAGCTTTATTCGGTCAGAATACAGACTTCAAATATAAACAGCAAACATTCCCCAACCGTCCCGGAAAAGGAGAAGGAATACTAACAGGTGGAAATCTGGCTATCCTGATCAGTGTATTAGGCTCTGTATCTGATGTAGACTATGATGACAAGATTTTATTTATTGAAGATGTAGGAGAAGCGTACTACAGTATAGACCGTATGTTGTGGGCATTAAAGAGAGCCGGAAAACTGGATAAACTGGCCGGATTGATCATAGGCGGATTTACCTCATTGAAGGATAGCGAACCTCCGTTTGGACAGACTGTGGAAGAGATCGTGATGGATAAGGTTCGAGAATTTGATTATCCTGTAGCGTTCAGTTATCCTGCGGGACATATTGACGATAACCATGCCTTGGTGTTTGGCAGGAAAGTAGTGCTGGAGACGAAAAAAACAGAAACTAAACTAACATATATAGATTAACACATGGCGATATTATCATCATTATCAAAACAAAAAGATCTGGGGTTATTAATACTGCGTATAGGCGTCGGAGCATTTATGATTTCACACGGACTTCCGAAGCTAATGGGCGGGCCTGATATGTGGAATGGCGTAGGGCAGGCAATGGGCAATATGGGTATCAAATTCTTTCCTGCCTTCTGGGGATTCATGGCTGCTGTGACAGAAGCTGTAGGCGGGCTATTCTTTTTGATCGGACTATGGTACAGACCTGTTTGTTTACTCTTAGCCTTTACCATGGTTGTGGCCGGAGTACATCACCTGAGTGCCGGAGACGGATGGGGTACCGCTTCTCATGCATTTGAACTGCTGTTCGTATTCATCGGACTACTTTTTGTAGGCCCGGGAGCGTATAGCGTAGATAAAAAATAAAAACAAAATGGCTGTTGATAATCAACAGCCATTTTGTTTTATAATGTTTGGGTGTTCTTAGCTGAATACACGTGCATGCCAGCTATCCTTAAACGGCACTTCCCACTTATTCAGTAATTCATCTTCATTACTAATCAAATTATTAAATACAATAGTAGATGAATTAATCTGCCCTGATGCGACCAGCTGTTCAAATTCCTGGCGGCCAACTACAGCTATATCTTCCGTTGTGCGGTAAGCTAACTGAAAGCGGTCGAAAAGATCCACCCCGAGCTCTTGTTGTAAGCCTTTGAGGAAATGTACAGAACTGTCTATTGAACATCCTGAAGCAGCAACTCGTGATTCATCTACTTTCAGAATGATAAACAGACCATGACGTATCTCTACATCTGCTGCCAACGATTTACCATGTGTATTCCATACGGAAATAAAAGCAGCCAGTTTATCTGCTGCAAATGCTTGTTCACCGGCTGTCAGCTTACGACTTGCCTGATATACCCATACTCTCATAGTGCCTGTCTCTTAAAATTCTAAAAACGGCCTGCTCGCACAGACTTAATGCTAATGTGTATAATAAGGAGATATCATTAAGTATACAATTACACCTGTCACAGCTACATATAACCACATCGGGTATGTGATACGTGCCAGTTTCTTATGTCTCTCGTATGCTCCTGCAATCCCTCTTACAAAGGTAACAAGTACAAAGGGAATAATGATAATAGACAGGAGTATATGTGAGATCAGGATGACAAAATAGATATAGCGCATCGCTCCTTCTCCCCCATACGGAGTAGAGTCCGAAGTCATGTGATACGCTACATACATTGCCAGAAAGGCTACTGAACAGGCAATACACACCTTGATCAACCGCTCATGTAATGCCTTATTTCCTCTTTTGATCGCAGCTACTGCCCATACCAGTAATATAGCTGTCAGACCATTTATTGCAGCGTAGATCGGAGGAAGAAAAGATAAAGGCTGTACATCATAGCCTAACTTTCTCAGATTAACACCAAATAATATCGCTACTACTACAGGAATAGTGACCGATAAGATCACAATCCATTTATTATATTTCTTTTCTTCTAATGTTTGCTGTCCCATATTAATCTTTCTTTTGAACCTTCATCGGTGTATTGCGGTATTCCTCTACTAATTGCAGTTTGACTTCATCTTCCAGACGTTCCAATTCGGTATTAAGATTCAGGTCATAGAAGCCTCTGATCCTGCGATGAGAATCCAGTAAGAGATAAGAACTACCTATAATAATTTTGGAAGAATCCTGCGGGTCTTTCATAGCATCTAACAGAAGTTGCTCTCTTGCAAACTGCAGAATGTCAACCGAAGGATTGGTCAGAAAAAACCATCTTTTTTCATCTGGACGATATCCTTTTGTATATGCCTGCAATACTTCAGGAGTATCACTTGCTGGATCTGCTGAAATAGAATAAAATCTGACCTTATGATTTCGCTTCAGATTGGTAGCCACCTTATTTAGCCTGTTGATCATCGTTCTGGAAAAAGATTTGTCTTTTGTATAAAAAAGATGGACTACCGATACGGTAGTATCGTTATCAATAAAACTGATGTGCTTTCCATCCATATCGGTGAACTGGATGACCGGAACCTGATGATATAGGGTATCTTTTATTTCTCTTCCCATCTTGCGGCTTACTGTTCCGGCAAGCTGCTTTTCACCGTAGATCGGAAGCTTAACGTATTCATTGGATGCCCCCATTCGGTTAACCAATATATACAAAAATCCTGGCACAAGTAAGACCATGGCCAGGATTATTAAAGTTGAAATACCCTTCTTACGAGAAGTATTTTGCATGAATATTATTTATTTGGCCACAATGGGTACTCGTGGAAATGGTGTAATAAGTATCCGCCTTCTGTCAGCATTAATATAATGAAGTAGACGATGAATATAAATACAACACCGCAACATACGATGAAACTTGATTTTTCAAATTTCAAGTGCATAAAGTAAGCCACAATGTAGTATGCTTTTACCAATGTCAATACGATATAGATTGTATTAACCAATGCACCCTTAGCAAGAATCTGCCAGTGGTGAACAAATCCCAAAGCGATCAAAAACTCTAAACAGGTAAGTGCTAAAAGGACAAAGAATATTCTCCAGATTCCTTTTTTATCCATACCCTCATGATCATGGCCATGACCTTCGTGTGCTGCTGTATTATCGTGATGATTTGACATAATCGATTCGTGTTAAAAGTAATTAGACTAAGTAGAAGAATGTAAATACGAATACCCATACTAAGTCGACAAAGTGCCAGTAAAGACCTACTTTCTCAACCATCAAGTATGAACCTCTGTTCTGAAACGTATTGTTCAATGTCATACACAGAATAATGATATTCAAAATGACACCTATCGATACGTGGAATCCGTGGAAACCTGTAATGGTAAAGAATAAGTTAGAGAACTGCAATGCAGACACATATGAAATGTCTTTCGAGAAATATGGAGCAAGAGCTTCAGGGACAGCATTACCTTCCAGACCTGTAGCCGGATTTTGTCCGAACCAGAAGCCAAGGTGATGTAAGTGCGTCCACTCTGTAGCCTGACACCCCAAGAAAGCCAAACCACCTAATATAGTCCAAAGCATCCATTTTACAACTTCGTCTTTCTTATTGCGATGACCTGCATCTACTGCTAACACCATCGTAACGGAACTCATGATCAGAATAAAAGTCATGATACCTACGAACACCAACGGTTGTCCGTGATCCGCAATAAGCGGGATAGACTGGAATACCTTATCAGGATCCGGCCATGTGAAATGCGCAAAACGTTGAGCTCCATAATAGATCAGGAAAGCTGAAAATGTAAATGCGTCTGACACAAGGAAAAACCACATCATGATCTTTCCATACTCTAAGTTCCAAGGGGACTTACCGCCACTCCAAGGGCCGTCCTTTACCTTATCCAATTGCGATACAGTTGTACTCATTGTTTAGTATTATTGATTCAAAAGTAAGAAAACATATATATAAATCCATAAAAGATCGAGAAAATGCCAGAAAATAGTGGCAAGTTCCATGCGGAAAAGATTATTGTCATAAGGGATCGGCTTAGCCGCTCCGGTATAACATCTAATCAACACGATCAGTCCCGCAATAATATGCGCTAAGTGCATGCCCGTAAATACATAAATAAATGACTGGGAGGCATTGATATTAAGGAAATAGATTCCCCGTTCAATAAGGACCTGCCATGCATGTACCTGACACACGAAGAAAAGAATTCCGAGCACCACTGTTGCAAGGAGTAATCCTTTCTGTTTAGCAAATTGCTTTTCTTTGACAGCCTTATAAGAGAGGTGTAATGTAACACTACTCAGTAATATAAGCACTGTACTGTAGATAAAAGCATTAGGAAGCGTAGTTTTGATACCTTTATCTACGCCACTGGCTGTATACACAATGAAACCACTGGACAGCGCAGCAAACATCATAAACATACCAATCATTCCAAGCCAGAGATTAAATTTCTTGGCCTTTCGGGATTGTTGTAATTCCTCTTCCTGTAATTCTGTATTAACCATATCTACTACCATTATTTAAATGGAATAAAATTTAACAATAATACCAGCTGTGTAACCGGTAAATAAATAAATGATGTAAACATCACTCTCTTTGCAGAACCAATGCTCTGCTCTGCCAAATGCTTATAACCATACCAGGCAAACATCAATCCGCCCAATAAGGAAACAATCGTAAATATCCATCCGCCAAAACCGAAATACATCGGTAGGAAACCTACCGGAATCATCAGTACTGCAGATATAAACAACATCCAGGCTGACACACGGTCACGTTCCTTGGTTGGCAAAAGTCTGAATCCTGCTTTTTTGTAGTCATCATCCGCTACCCAGGCAATAGCCCAGAAATGCGGAAACTGCCAAACGAACTGGATAACAAACAATACCAGCGGAGTAATCACGACTGCAGCTTCACTGATTGCTGCATATTCCAGACCAAATCCAGCCGATTTGAAAGCTGCATAGTAACCGATAAGCGGAGGTAATGCTCCCGGAAATGCGCCTACAAAAACAGCAATAGGAGATTTTTGCTTCAGAGGTGTATAGACAAAGGCATATAGAAAAATTGAAAAAACAGAAAGTAAACCTGCTATAAAATTCAATTTGACTAAGATCAGAGTTCCGAAGATTCCCATGAAAAGACTTAAGACCAACGCCTGACCTGTAGTCATACGACCTGCAGGAAGCGGACGATCCTCTGTACGTGTCATGAGCTTATCCAGATCCTTTTCGATGATCTCATTAAAGCCATTAGCTGCACCTGTTACAAAAAAACCTCCAATGGTTAACAGTAACCAGTTAAACCAAATTATTTCACCCTGTTGCGTAGCTCCGATCAAAAATGAGATAGAGGCTGAAAATACAACAGTTAACGTTAATCTTAATTTGACAAGTTTGTTAAAATCAGAAATAAACTGTTTCATCTAACATTCCTCCCTTTCTTATTAGAAGTATGGAAGTGAACTCCACTACACGATCTTATATCTAATATTAACATTACGTCTTCTACTATCTTTTAAATTTTGAAAGCAACAACATCAAATAATATTGCGCTCCGAAAAGCAAACTGGCAATTACCAGATGCGTGGTCTGTGCAAAAGCAGGCACATCAAAGCGTGCCAATACGATCCCCGACCCCATCTGTATAAGGACCAGAATAAACATAATCCATGCGTACTTAGCTTGTCTGGATAGTTTACTAAATCTTGATTTGACCAGAAAAAACAACACCAGTACCAAACCAAAGGTAACATATCCGAGTATTCTATGAATATCAAAGTGCGATCCTATCGAACTGATCCATTCATTGCGTGGAACGCCGGTATCTCCTAAGTGATCTATACGCTCCCTTACTTCTGTTCCGAATACAACCTGTACCAGCATGATGATCAGTGAAAAAGCAGCTAATAGCTTAAATCCTTTAAACTGATGATTGATCAATATATTTTTATTTCGCAGTGTTGTCGCTTTGTAATAGGTATAAATACTTATTCCGACAATCAAAAGAGCTAAAAGCATATGAACTGTAATCACCCAGGGCATCAGATTTGTGGATACCACAATTGATCCCAGCCACGCCTGCAGTACCACTACAAAAAGATTAAGAACGCTCCAAAAGACTATGGATTTTTTTGACTTGATATAGGTAAAAGAGAAGATTGCAGAAAATAACAGGAAGAAACCGGAAACAACTCCTACGAGACGATTCACATATTCTGTCCATGTCTTGGCAACATTAAATTCCTCGTGAACAAGAATACTTTTATCTGTACGGATTTGTTCTGCTTTATCCGGAAATCCAAAGAATTCAACCATTTTTGCAAACCGTTGGTTCTTCCTGGCTCTGCCTTCCACATAATGCTGCTCGTAACCTGCCGGTAACTGTGAAACATCAGTGGGTGGAATAATCTGATTAAAGCACTTAGGCCAATCCGGACATCCCATTCCAGATCCGGTACTTCTTACAATTCCTCCAGCTGTGATTACCAAAAACAATACTATGATGGTAATCGCATTTGTTCTAATAAAACGCTTTTCAGCAGCTGGATACATATCTATCTTTTAACCTCTATATATTTAAGAGGGTATAGAGGGTTAAGCTTATGCGCTTAACCTTCTACAATCTCTCTGTTATTCTCTTTATTCCATTGTTCCTGAATACGAACAGCTTCTTCATTACCTTCAAAATCGTGAGGCAGGTTAGAGCTCATTGTTTCAGAGAAAGGAACATTCTGAGGAATGAAATCCTGATCATGACCAGGTTTACTGTAATCATATGGCCAACGGTGTACTGTAGGAATCTCTCCAGGCCAGTTACCGTGAATATGCTCAACAGGAGTAGTCCATTCCAATGTATTTGAATTCCATGGATTCTGAGGAGCCTTCTTACCAAAAACGATTGAAGAGAAGAAGTTCCATAAGAACGCAATCTGTCCAAGACCGGCAATGATAGCAGCCCATGTGATTAACAAGTTAACAGAAACCCATTTCTCCATGAAAGGGAATTCTGTAAAAGCATAGTAACGACGAGGAACACCATCAATACCCATAAAGTGCATCGGGAAGAAAACCAGGTAAGCGCCAATGAATGTCAACCAGAAGTGTAGATAACCCAATTTAGGATTCATCATCTTTCCGAACATCTTAGGATACCAGTGGTACACACCACACAACATACCAAAGATAGAAGCAGATCCCATTACTAAGTGGAAGTGAGCAACTACGAAATAGGTATCGTGTAAGTTGATATCTAAAGCAGCGTTACCTAAGAATAATCCTGTCAAACCACCAGAGATAAAGAATGAAACCATTCCGATCGCAAACATCATAGCTGGAGTGAAACGGATGTTACCTCTCCATAATGTAGCCAGGTAGTTGAAGGCTTTTACCGCTGAAGGAACCGCAATAATCAAAGTTGTGATCATAAATACTCCTCCTAAGAACGGATTCATACCTGTCACAAACATGTGGTGACCCCATACGATAAATGATAATACAGTAATACCTACCAAGGAGTAAACCATCGCATGGTAACCAAAGATCGGCTTGCGTGAGTTCGTAGAAATTACTTCAGAAGTCAGACCTAATGCAGGCATAACAACGATATATACCTCAGGGTGACCTAAGAACCAGAACAAGTGCTGGAACAAGATCGGAGAACCACCTTCATTAGGTAATACTTCTCCCTGAACAACTAAATCTGAAAGGTAGAATGATGTACCTGCACTACGGTCAAAAATAAGTAACACTACTGCGGATACCAATACCGGGAAAGATAAGAGACCTACGATAGCTGTTAAGAAGAAAGACCATACTGTCAAAGGCATTTTCCAGAGATCCATACCTTTTGTACGCATGTTCAATACTGTACTGATATAATTTACACCACCCATTACCTGAGAAGCTATAAACAATGTCATACTTACTAACCATAATGTCATACCTAAGCCCGATCCAGAGATCGCTTTAGGAACTGCAGACAATGGCGGGTATACGGTCCATCCTGAAGATGCAGGTCCGCTTTCGATAAAGAAAGAAGCAACCATGATCACACAAGCTACGAAGAAGAACCAGTATGAAAGCATATTCATAAACGGAGATGCCATATCACGGGCACCAATCTGATAAGGAATCAGTAAGTTACTGAATGTACCGGAAAGACCTGCTGTCAATACGAAGAATACCATCATCGTACCGTGGATGGTTACTAAGGATAGGAAAAACTCAGGACGTATACGACCTCCTTCAGCCCATTTACCTAAGAAAACTTCTAAGATTGGAAACTCTTTATCCGGCCAAGCGAGCTGGATACGGAACAATATCGATAATACCATGGCAAAAACTGCCATAATAATACCAGTGATCAAGAATTGCTTGGCAATCATCTTGTGATCCATGCTAAATACATATTTAGACAGGAACGACTCTTGATGATGTCCGTGCGAATCGTGATGGTCTGCGCTATGCGATATAACTGTACTTGACATATTATTTTTTAAAAATTCTTAATACAAATTATTTCAATGAAGCTGTTTTGATAACTTCTTCTTTACTTTCTTTTGAATCTTTTGCAGCAAATTCTTTCTGCAGATCTTCATTAAAGTATTTATTCTGGGTACTCAACCACTCTTTATACTCTTTCTCTGTCACAACTATCACTTTCTTCTGCATATTGTAGTGACCGGAACCACAGATCTTGTTACAAAGCATCACATAGTCATACTTAGGGTCATTCATACGTTCGCGCATTTCAGCAGTAGTCACTGTTGGAGTGAACTGGAAATAGTTCGTCATTCCCGGTACAGCATTGATCTGAACACGGAAATCAGGAATAAAGAACGAGTGAATAATATCTTTGGAAATGATATGGAAACGTACAGATTTATTTACCGGAAGAACGATGTCACTTCCCTGAATATCATCCCATGAATTTTTGTCATTGAAGTCGATACCGTATGGATTTGTCGGTGTCGTCATTTTATAATTACGTTTACCGATCTGGCCGTCAGCTCCCGGATAACGTACAGACCATAAGAACTGCTCGCCTAATACTTCTACCTGCAGTGCAGATTTTTGAAGATCTTCAGGAACATTAGTAATGGTTCTCCAGGTAAAGAAACCAAATAATACCAATACAGTTAATACCACAGCTGGAACGATTGTCCAGATTTTCTCAATAGTATTGTTATGCGGATAGTAGTAAGCCTGACGCTTAACACGCATTCTGTAGATAAACGGAAATGTTAATAATAAAAGGTGCGTAAGTACCAGTACAATCGTAATGATCACTGTAGTGATGATAAACATATTATCAATCAGCTTACCGTGCTCCGTCACAGCATCTCGCCATGCCCAGCTTCCCCATACGCTATATCCGTAATACACTCCCCAAAGGAAGAATACCAGAAATATTAGGAATAGAATAGATTGTAAATTATTACCGGCTAATGGATTGTATTTACCATTCATCTTTTTCACTAACTCGTATAGAGATAGCACTTTTCCAACTACTGCTACTACAGTACATATAGCGAAGAAAAGTAAGATGTAATACGTCAGGTTTTTGTAAACCTGAGGATCAATTTTTTTGACCTCTTCTACTGCCGGCTTACTGGAAGACGTAGAAGAAGAAGATACAGCAGCACCCGCTGCAGTTGAATCTGCTGCTACAGAAGAAGCAGAGTCTACTTTAGCTGAATCCGCAGGAGCAGCTACCGCAGTGGTCTTTGCTGCCGAATCAGCAGCAGTTGTATCTTGACTTGCAAAGGTAGGAGTCGACAGGGACAATCCTAGTGCAAGCACACAACCCATTATGGATCTGAATCTGTTATGTAATTTGAATTTCATTTCTTATTATAACGTTATAACGTAATATCGTGTTGATTAGAAACCTATATCTGATGATTTAAACTCTCTTCTAAGAATGGATGGTGTTTCGGCACCAAGGCATGCTTGCTCAACTTAGACATTACCAAGAAAGTAAATAAGCCAACAAAACCGATTGCTGTTCCCACTTCGATAAAACCGAAACCAGGATGATTGTCGACTGTTCCAGGCATGATCATGATATAATAATCTAACCAATGACCCAAAAGAAGTACAATACATACGAACAACATCATATTTTGCTTACGCTTAGCATCACGATCCATTAATAATAAAACCGGAGATACAAAGTTAATCAATATATTAAGCCAAAACCAAGGTTTGTACTCTGGTTCCCATCTTTTGTAGAAATAAACGGTTTCCTCAGGAATGTTGGAATACCAGATCAGCATGAACTGTGCAAACCATACATAAGTCCAGAAGATAGAAAATCCGAAGATCAGTTTACCCAAATCGTGTAAATGATTTTCATTAACCCATGCCAGGTATCCTGCTTTCTTTACCAGAATCAGAATAATAGCAATTGTAGCCAGTCCGCTCACCCACATTGCTGCGAAATTGTACCAACCGAACATAGTTGAAAACCAGTGTGCTTCTAAAGACATGATCGTGTCAAACGCCCAGATAGGAGTTGTGAACCCGAATACTACCAGAAAGATCGCAGACAATTTGAATGTTTTTTTGTAAGAATTCAAACTACCTTCTAAATCTTCTTTATATGATAATTTTGTCAAAATAAAGGCAAAGATACTATATGATCCCATAAAAAGGATCTGGCGTACCAAAAATAACGGTACATTTAAGAATGTAGATTTACCGGCAATCAGTGCATCGTAGTTAGGACTGTTCGGATCAGTCAATCCGTGTCCGGCCCAGTGGTGATACAAAGAGTGTGAGTTCAGACCTGCAGCAATGATAATAAACAATACAAGAGCTGCTATTGGCAAAACACTTCCCATAGCCTGAGGAATACGGATAAGACCTGCAGACCAGGCGGATTGTGTAACACTCTGAAGAGCTACGAAAAAAGCTCCTGCAGCGCATACACAGGTAAAATAATAACCCATCAATAATAGGTTGGCATACGTGCGTTCTGTCGTATGTGAATCACCAGCAAACAAACCATAGGCGATTGCCACTAATCCAATAACGATAGCGATAATGCTAAACACCTTTGCTTTCCCGCCGAAAGCAAATCGTTCGCTAAAATTATAATCGTGATGATGACTGTGAGTTCCCATTTAATATATCGATGTTAGATTATTTTTTCTGTAATTCATGAACATACATTACTACCTTCCAACGCTCATCTGGCGAAAGTTGGGAAGCATGTGAGCCCATAGAGTTGTGTCCATAATAGATGGTATGATAAATTTTTCCATCTGTCAGATCGCTCATCAAACCACCGCGTGAGGAACTCGCTGCATCTGTTTTATGATAAGATGGCGGATTTGGAAAGTTTTCCAATTTACGTGTTCCACGTGAGTCCGTGATCTCTCTGTCTTTGGTGATAGATCCGTCTCCTTTACCTTCCGGTCCGTGACATACAGCACAGTATGTATTGAACAACGCTTGTCCATCTGCCAGATTAGCTTTGGTAACAGCCAATGGATTGGTGACTTCTCTACCTGCACGTTCGTAATCTTCTAACGTATTAGCGTATTCGAATCTCACGAATCCAACAGGATTGGTGTGAGCCGGAGGAGTCTGAGCAGTTTGTTTATTTTTAAAATTCTCATTCGGTTGATCCGGATTATAACCGATCGGATCATACATATTACGAGAAAATTCCCAACCTGTACTACGTGTGGTGCCATCTCCACAAGCAGAAGCAACTGCTGCAAAAGCTAAGGCTGCACATACAGTTCCAAGAAAATTCTTCTTATTCATAGCTAACATATTTTCTTTCATTGTATTTAACTTCTACTGCTCCTGCTTCTTTCAATAATGAATCGATCAATGCATGGTCAGCATTTTCATGAGCATCAATAGCAATTATAAAACGATCATCTGTTGCTCTCAGATCCATGACACGCGGAGCACGTCCCGGAAACAAGTGGTTGCGGTAGAAAAACGTAGCTACCATACCAAGAGCACATAATAAAATAGTAACCTCAAATGTTACAGGAACAAAGTTAGGAAGAGGCATAGAAGGCTTTCCACCAATATTCATAGGCCAATCGTAAGCCATTGTGTAATACAATAAGCTAAAACCAAGAATGGTACCTGTAATTCCGAAACAAAATGCTGCGATTGGAAGACGTGATGGACGTACACCCAACTTAGCTTCTATACCGTGAATAGGCATAGGGGTAAAGCAATCGTAAATGCTGATATTATTTTTCTGCAATTTGTCTATCCCGTGCATCATATCGTCCGGGTCAGCAAAACTACCTAGTATATATTTTGTATTGCTCATTGCTATTATTTTTGTAACTCTTTAATATCCTGTTCAGTAACTGAATCGTATTTCTCCAATGACTCTCTGAAGAAAGCAACCTGCTCCTCAGGGAATGCACCTTCTTTAACCAATTTGGTTTTATGTTGTAAACTGGAGCTTTTCAGTAATAATTTCACCTCTGCTATCGCAATACCCGGTAAGAAACGTAAGAATAATAAGAACAGTGTGAAGAATAGACCGATCGATCCTACGAAAATACCTACGTCTGTCCATGTCGGGTAGAACATTGCCCAGGAAGAAGGAAGGTAATCACGGTGTAAGGAAGTCACGATAATTACGAAACGCTCAAACCACATACCGATGTTCACGACAATTGAAAGTACCCATGAAATAGGAATACTGGTACGGATCTTTTTGAACCAGAACAACTGAGGAGAGATCACGTTACACGTCATCATCGACCAGTACGCCCAGGCATAAGGACCTGCGATACGGTTTTCAAATGCATACATCTCAAATTCTGAACCCGAATACCATGCAATAAATAACTCGGTCAGGTAAGCGATACCAACGATAGAACCTGTGATCATGATAATCTTGTTCATCGCCTCGATGTGGAACATCGTGATATAATCTTCGAAGTTCATGACTTTACGAAGGATCAGCAATAATGTCTGTACCATCGCAAAACCTGAGAAGATCGCACCTGCCACGAAATATGGAGGGAAGATCGTTGTATGCCATCCCGGAATAACCGAAGTTGCAAAGTCCATGGATACAATGGTGTGTACCGAAAGTACAAGTGGAGTAGAGATACCTGCAAGGATCAAAGAAATGATCTCAAATCTCTGCCAGGTTTTTACTGAACCGTTCCATCCGAAAGATAATACTTTATAGACCTTTTGCTTCATTCCTGTAGCACGGTCACGTACAGTAGCGATATCCGGTAACAGACCACAGTACCAGAATACTAAGGAAACTGTGAAATATGTTGAGATCGCGAATGCATCCCATACCAGTGGAGAGTTAAAGTTAACCCAAAGTGATCCGAATTGATTTGGTAACGGGAAGATCCAGTATGCTAACCATGGACGTCCCATGTGAGCTACGACATAAGTAGCGGCACAGATAACGGCGAAGATTGTCATCGCCTCTGCAGAACGGTTAATCGAGTTACGCCAGTTTTGACGGAAGATTAACAATACTGCTGAAATCAGTGTACCTGCGTGACCGATACCTACCCACCATACGAAGTCGGTGATATCCCATGCCCAACCCACTGTTTTGTTAAGCCCCCAGGCACCGATACCGGTCCAGAAGGTATAACTTACACTCACTACCCATAATAAAGCGCCAAGAGCTGCAACGGTAAAACCGATCCACCATGCTTTATTAGGTTTATTTTCAACTGGCAGTAGAATATCATCCGTGATCTTAGCATAGGTGATATCACGACCAGTCATTAATGGTTCTCTTAATATTGATTCGTTATGCGATGACATAGTTTTTTTTATTTCAAGTATTGAACAAGATTAAGCCTCAAAAGTGTTTCTAACTTTTGTCATATAACCAATACCTGGTTGTACGTTGATTTCTTCAAGAACATAGTAAACACGTTCGTTACGTAATGCTTTTGAAACTTCTGACTCTGGATCGTTTGCGTCTCCGAAGATGATGGCATTTGCAGAACAAGCTGCCTGACATGCCATTTTAATATCACCGTCTTTAACTTTACGGTTTTCCATTTTCGCATGCAGTTTACCCGCCTGTATACGTTGGATACACATTGAACATTTTTCCATTACCCCGCGTGAACGAGAAGTAACATCAGGATTCAATACTAATTGTGTAAACTCGTTATTCAGGTAATTGTCGAAACGGGAATCATTCCAGTAGTTGAACCAGTTGAAACGACGTACTTTATAAGGACAGTTGTTCGCACAGTAACGTGTACCGAAACAACGGTTATAAGCCATATGGTTAAGACCTTCAGAAGAGTGAACAGTCGCCAGTACCGGACATACAGTCTCACATGGTGCGTGAGCACAGTGCTGACATAACATCGGCTGGTGTACTACTGTTACGTTTTCGAAATCTTTGATATGCGCAATTTCTTTCTCTTTTGTATATTCTTTACCTTCTTCTTCAATTGTGTAATAACGGTCAATACGTAACCAGTGCATCTCACGACGACGGCGTACCTCGTCACGACCTACAACAGGAATATTATTTTCAACGTTACATGCTACGATACATGAACCACAACCTGTACATGCATTCAGGTCGATCGCCATTACCCATTTGTGACCAGGCTGCTCAAATTTGTTCCACAAATCATATGTTTTGTGATTATCTGAGAATTTACCTGATTCAGAAGCCGGGTTTTTAAGGTATTGTGCAAATGAAGTCTCACGGATAATGTTACGACCTTCAATTGTGTGGTGTGTCTGTGTCTGTGCTAATTCGTACGTACCGGATGCTTTGGTCACTTTTGCTTTGGATACAAACTGTACAGTTCCGTTGATCAGGCTAGCAAACGGATAAGCGTTCACCCCTACTCCGTTACCTGCTTTACCTACTTTCTCACGTCCGAAACCTACAGCAACAGATACTGTTTTCATCGCCTGTCCAGGTTGAAGAAGAACAGGAAGATCTACTTTGTAACCGTTTGCCTCTACTGTAACAATACCATTTTCCCCTATGCCCAGCTCTTCTGCATATGCAGGGTTAAGTGCAGCATAGTTATCCCATGTTACTTTAGATACCGGATCCGGTAACTCTAACAGGTAAGCGTTATTTCCGTAGCGGCCATCACGAACTGTAGTAGGTTCGTATAATTTCAGTTCTACATCACCTGCAATATTTTTTGCTGCTGCAGCGATTGCAGAAACAGCAGTATTTACATTACCGGCAAAGGTTGCAGCACTACCTGAAGCTGTTCCTTTGAATACGAAACCAGTTTGTAAAACATCTTTCCATGTTTTACCTGATCCAGGAAGGATTGCAGATTCCCATGTTTGTTTTACGAAGTCATAAATATTTGTGGTATCACCTGCCCAGATCAGCAAACTTTGCTCTGCTTGTCTGGTGTTGAATACCGGATTGATTGTCGGTTGTACGATAGTGTAATATCCTTCTGTAGCAGAAGCATCACCCCATGATTCAAGGAATGTACTCTTAGGAGCAATAGCTTTCAATAAAGAAGCCGTTTCGTCAGCACGATCTGAGAAAGAAAGACTGAATTCTACTTTTGCTAATGCATCTTTTACATCACTCGCTTTGAAATAACTATAGACAGGGTTAGTATCTAAGAAGAATGCTACTCCTACCTGCCCAGATTTAGCATCTGCTAGGAATTGCTGGAAAGCAGCATCCGAACCCTGATGTTGTTTGCTGAAGTTATTAAGATCAATAACAGGTCCGTAAGCGTTCAGAGCCGCATTGATCGCATTGACCAATACCTGTACATTTACGTCATTAGATCCTGAAACGACTACAGAAGCACCTTTATTAGCTAACAATTCTTTGGAAGCTAATTTAATTGCTGTCTGTGCTTTTTGTACTGTTATACCACCCGCAAGACTTGAACCTGTGATCTCATTATACAGCGAGATCAGCACAGCTCCTTCTTCTGAAGGTTTGATTGCAATACGAACATCGGCATTTGTTCCGGTCATACTTAATCCGGATTCAAACTGGATGTGACGTGACATTTTACCATTTTTCAATGATTTGTAGTCACGGTTTTTCATATAGTCCTGCGTATGTTCTTCACCAGCCAACCAGCTTCCCAGGAAGTCTGCAGCTACTGAAACAACTACCTGTGCTTTATCAAAATGATAGGTTGGGATGACAGCTTTACCGAAACTTTGATTATTTGCTTCTGTAATACCATTGTAAGATACTGCATCTACCTGAACAAGGTTAGCAGTAGGATATTTACCCGTTAATTTTGCGATTGCGGCTAAAGTTGAAGGACTGTTGATAGTGGAAGCAACAATTGTAATTTTCTTACCAGCAGCAGCAGCTTTATCCAAAGCAGCTTTTACTGTGCTATCCAATTTAGACCATTCAACGTCTTTACCTCCGATTTGAGGATTCTGAACTTTAGACATGTCGTACAGATCCAACACCGATGCTGATGTTGCAGCGTCTGTACCTTGAGTCAAACCTACTGAATTCGGATTTGCCTCTAATGAGATCGGACGGCCTTCACGTGTCCTTACTAATACACTCTGTCCGTTGAAAGACGAAGCATAAAAGTTAGGTATACCAGGAGTTACCTCCTCAGGTTTGATCACGTAAGGCACAGCCTTATGCACTGGTGTACGGTTACAGGCTGCTAAAGTTACAGCACCTAAACCAAAGCCCAATGCTTTTAAGAAATCACGGCGAGGAGTTTTAGTACTCAAGCCGGCTTCATTCAATACATCTTCTACAGGAATTGATTCGGCAAACTCTCCCTTGCTGTTTTTTACAAAAGCAGGTGTTTGATGCAATTCTTCCAAACCTTTCCAATATTTCTTGTTGCTATCCATTTAAGCTGTATATATAAGATTGCGTATTCCTAAATAATAATTATTAATAGTGACATTTACCACATTCCAGACCACCAATCATCGCTGCAGTCATCTTCTCACCTTTTTTCAATTTCTCGTGAGCTTCAATTAACTGGTCATAGTATTTGTTGTCAGTATTTACTTCTGTTTTTCTGTGACAGTCTACACACCATTTCATTGTCAATTGTGAGTACTGGTACACTTCTTCCATATCCTGAATAGGACCGTGACATGTCTGACACTCTACTCCTGCTACCACTACGTGTTGAGAGTGATTGAAGTAAGCAAAGTCTGGCAGATTGTGAATACGAATCCACTGGATCGGACTAGGATTATCGCCATACTGACGTGTATCCGGATTGTAATCCAATGCTTTGTAGATTTTCGCGATTTCCGGAGAGATCTCACCATCGTAGTGCTCAGATGCTGTTACTGTATTGTGACAGTTCATACATACATTCGCAGATGGAATAGAAGCATTCTTCGATTTGAAAGCACCTCCGTGACAATACTGACATTCGATCTTATTCACACCAGCGTGTAGTTGGTGCGAGAATTTAATTGGCTGTACAGGTTTGTACCCTTCATGCACACCGATATTCCACATTGTTTTCCAACCGGCAACTGATAATACAGCTACGATCATCAACACAGCGAAGAATACCAGCTTCTTGTTTTTGACAAAGCTTTTCGCGAATGCCAGGTAGCGGCTGTCCGTACCTGTACCAAGATTGGCATCTTCAGCAATCTGATTTTTAGCGATTACCTTCTCTAAGGTTTTAGAAACACGATTCAGCAATACAATCACTACCAATGCCAGCAGGATAATACCTACCATACCCAGGATAGACCAGTTAGAAGCTCCCGTATTCTCTACAGCAGCACCTCCTTTATCACCTCCTTTTTCCGGATTGTCAGCTTTTGCACTTTCAGCATCGATGTAGGCTAATACACTTTTGATTTGATCGTCAGACAAATCCGTGAATGCAGTCATCACCGATTTGTTGTACTCTTCAAAAATGGCTATCGCATCCGGATCACCGGAAGCGATTAACGCTTGCGAGTTTCTAACCCATTTGATCAACCATTCCTGATCTTTGGTTTTTGTAATGTCCTTCAAAGCAGGACCAACTAATTTTCTGTTAATCGCGTGACAAGATGTACATTTAGATTTGAAGATAGCTTCACCTTCCTTAGCATCCTGCGCATGCGACACAGTCGTAACGGCAAATAACAATACCAAACTAACTGATATTGACTTCGCAAGTCTTCCCAAAACGGATGAGATATTTCTCATATTTAGCACTTTATACTATTTATTTATGAATATAAAAATTTTTAATCCGACTATATAAGAAGACACTCCTCCCATATAGTGCCACAAAAGTATAACTTATTAAGCAATCGCTGACAATTTCATGACGTAATTTATCAATTTATAATCATTCTAAACAAATTAGATTTTTCCTCTCTCATGATTCATGGTAGAACAACTGTTTTTATAGCTCTGTTCAACGGATTTAACGTTATTTTTGTTTTTCTGATGACAAATATACCCCAATATATTTGGATATTTACTGCCGGAAACATACAAATATTCGGCAAAACCAAAGCCCTGAAAAAGCGAATCGCCGTGTCATCATAAACTAAAGTAATGACAGTCATTTTATGCTAAGAAAATTATTTATATCCCTCTCTGTCATACTGTCTTTATGGATCATTGGCACCACGTTTGCAACCGGTTCATTTTACTCGGGAAAAAGTACAAGGGACACTCTAAAAAACACATTAAAGATGGACGACAACAGCAAATACAACGAACTGACTCCTGAAGAAGAATACGTAATTTTACGTAAAGGAACAGAATATCCTTTTACCGGGACTTTATTGGATAACAAAAAAAAAGGTACTTATATCTGTAAAAGATGCAATGCCCCACTTTACCGCTCAGAAGACAAATTTGAATCACACTGCGGCTGGCCTAGTTTTGACGATGAGATAAAAGGGGCAGTAAAACATGTCCCTGATGCGGACGGCAGACGTACTGAGATTGTCTGTAACGCTTGCGGCGCACATCTGGGACACGTATTTACAGGAGAACAGTTCACAGCAAAAAATACACGTCACTGTGTCAATTCTATATCCATGAAATTTGTGGAAGATTAAAAAATCTCACTCTGATCAGTTCGCACTGATCAGAGAAGATTCTCTTACTTTGAGTTCGCAAGGCAATACAACCTGCTTCAATTTCTTATTTTTTCCTTGTATCTGTCCCAACAGCGCTGTGATGAGCTCATCTGCGATTTCAGCAATAGGCTGAGACACCACAGTAATGGACGGTTCATACAGCTTGAACAGCGTATGATCATCGAAAGCTACCATTGCAGGCAGTTTACGCTGATAGATTTTCACAGCTTTCAGTCCGTCAATAGCCAGGTAGTTGGTCGCAAAAACGACAGCATCCAGTCTGTTATCCTCAATGAATTCGTCGATCTCACGTACCCGCTCCTCTTCCGGTGCATCCTGCTGTACCTTTTTAATAAAAGCTTGTTTCTTATATTTATCAATGCCTTTCATATAGCCTTCCAACCGGTCTCTCATCTGTGTCTGATCGGAATACAGGGAGACAAATCCCACACGTTTGAAACCTTGTCCGATAAGATGATCAGTAGCATCATACGCACCTTTGAAATTGTCTGTAATCACATAATTGGTTTCCACATTCGCGAGATAACGGTCAAAAAGAATCAATGAGACATTATTCTGTTGAAGTTGTGTAATGGTTTCATCCAGTCCTTCGGAAGGAGTGATAATAAATCCGTCGATCTGACGGTCGTAAAACATCTGGATAAGCTCCTTGGATTTTGTTTCGTCATTGTCCATACTACAATAGATAATATGGTATCCGCTGGCATAAGCTTTTCCTTCGATCAGTTTAG
Organism: Sphingobacterium spiritivorum ATCC 33861; assembly: GCF_000143765.1. Lineage (GTDB taxonomy): Bacteria > Bacteroidota > Bacteroidia > Sphingobacteriales > Sphingobacteriaceae > Sphingobacterium > Sphingobacterium spiritivorum. Next base: position 183,391 of record NZ_GL379771.1, read on the forward strand.
CAATATTGGAAAAGAAAGGGTTCGAAATATCCTCTACCAGCAAGCCTAAAATTTTAGTTTTTCCGGTGCGCAAACTTTTAGCAAGTTGGTTTGGTTTATATCCGACTTTCTTCACGTGATCAAGTACACGCTTCGTCAGACCATCGCTAATTCGCTTTTCTTTGGCTTTATCATTTAAAATAAAAGAAACGGTGGTGACGGAGATGCCCAAGTCTTTAGCAATATCGCTAATTAAAATTCTTTTCTTCATCCTGTAACTGTATAGGTAAAATTGATTGAATAACGAAGCTAAAAAATTTTTAGCATATAATCTATTATAATTTTTACAAAATTGCTAAAAGGTTTTAATAGGCATATTTAAATATTTTTTGTAATATTATCCTTATTTTAATGACAATCTATAAAACAAATAATGAATGAAAAGTGCAGGAATTAAAGTTTTAATCTCCATAGTAGCCTCAGCAGGCCTTAGTCTTTCATCTGCTCAGGCTCAGAATTTTACCCAATATGTGGATCCTCTGATCGGATCTGCAGGACATGGCCACGTATTTGTCGGTGCCAATGTTCCGTTGGGAGCCGTGCAGTTAGGTCCGACCCAGATCGCCCAGACCTGGGACAAATTCAACGGATGGGACTGGGTAAGCGGATATAATTTTAAAAGCAAAGATATACTGGGATTTACACATACACATCTCAGCGGAACAGGTATCGGAGATCTCAATGATATTATGATCGTACCGGCTAATGGCAAACTGCAACTTCAACCTGCTCAATTTGACAAAATGGATACTGGATATGGCTCTCATTTTGCCAAAGAGAATGAAAAAGCTGCTCCCGGACTATATAGTGTTTATCTCGACGATTACAAGGTAAAAGCTAAACTGACGGCTTCAGAACGTGTGGGATACCATCAGTACACATATGATAAGACAGATAATGCACATATTCTGATCGATCTTGCATTCAAGATGAACTGGGACAAGCCTACAGACACTTACATTAAGCAGATCAATGACAGCACATTCGTAGGTTACCGTTTTTCTACAGGATGGGCCAATGATCAGAAAGTATATTTCGCACTGAAGACTTCTGTTCCCATCCAGAAAGTCGACTTTTATGATGATAAAACCCAGAAATTGGGAAGTCAGGTCGTAAAGGGACTTGGAATCAAAGCTGCGCTGTACTTTGACGCTGTTAAAAACAAAACTATTGAACTTAAAGTCGGACTTTCTCCTGTCAGTACAGTCAATGCATTAGCCAATATTGATGCCGAAATACCGGGATGGAATTTTGATAAAACAGCTGCTCTTGCAGATAGCAAATGGAATAAGACACTTGGAAAAATCGATTTTCAAGGGGATGCAGATACCAAGAAAATATTCTACACCGCTTTGTACCACACCTATTTTGCCCCGACTATATTTAATGATGCAAACGGTGACTACTTAGGAACAGACAAACAGGTATACGAAAAACAAGACTTTACAAATCATACAGTTTTCTCGCTTTGGGACACCTACCGTGCACTGCACCCTTTAATGACAATTACTGAAGAACCTCAGGTTGTACGTGACTTTATCAAGTCTATGCTTGCTATCTATGAGCAGCAAGGTAAATTACCGGTATGGCATTTACAGGGGAACGAAACAAACACGATGGTAGGTCTTCCGGCTATTCCGATTATTGCTGATGCAGTACTTAAAGGATTTCTTACTAAAGAAGAAGAACAGATGGCATGGGAAGCTGTCAAAACAACAGCCATGGGCTACGACAACGGGTTACGTTTTGTACGTGATCTGACTTACATTCCTATCGACAGTATGGATCACGAATCTGTAGCATGGGCACTGGAATATGCTATCGCTGATTTTGGCGCTTATAAAATAGCTGAAAAATTAGGCAAACAGGAAGATGTAGCTTATTTCCAGAAGCGCTATAAACTGTATGAAAAGTACTTTGATAAAGAAGTAGGACATTTTGTTGGCAGACGTGTGAACGGAGAATTCCGCAGACCATTCAATCCTTTAATGGCTAAACACCGTGAAAACGATTATTGCGAAGGAAATGCATGGCAATATACCTGGTTAGTCCCTCAGGATGTAAAAGGACTGATCAACTTATTCGGCGGAGAAAAGAACTTTCTGAAGAAGCTGGATGAATTCACGACGATGTCATCCCAATTGGGTGACGAAGCTTCTCCCGACATATCGGGACTGATTGGTCAATATGCTCAGGGTAATGAACCCAATCACCACATCCCTTACCTGTATGCGTATGCGGGCGAACAATGGAAAGGTGCAGCACTGGCAAGAAAGGCGATGACTGAGTTTTACACTTCAGCTCCTGATGGCTTATGTGGAAATGATGACGTGGGACAGATGAGTGCCTGGTATGTATTTTCAGCTATGGGCTTTTACCCGCTGAATCCGATGATCGGAACTTATGTATTCGGATCACCATTAATGGAAAAGGCAACTATTAACCTGCCTAACGGAAGCAAGTTTGTTATTAACGTCAAAAATCAGGGCAAAAATAATACGTACATCAAATCAATTAAACTAGACGGAAAGCCGTATCACAAAACATATATCACACATAGCGATATCAGTAAAGGCGGTCAGCTTGAAATCGAAATGAGCAGTACAGCAAATAAAAATTTTGGCAAGAACAAAGATAGCTGGCCATCAGCTATTGAGAATTAAAAAAAAGGGGTTGCTTAATGTATTAAGCAACCCCTTTTTTTTCCATGACAGAATGACATCCAAAACACAAAGGAACAGAATTTGTTAATACTATATCGTAACTAAAAAAGGAGATAAAAATGAGTAATTTGAAAAATATAAATATTCAGGACATCGGTGATGGAAACGATAACCAAAAAGATTTCTACACAACTTTCAAAGAAAGATTACAAGATGTAGAAACTTTCCCAAGTGTTTATACCTTCAAATTTATTTTACCAAAAGACGAGGAGCAATTGAATCAAATCAAATCCATTTTTTCAGGAAAAGATGCGCAGTTCTCTTTAAAAGAGTCTAAAACCGGAAAATATAATTCAATAACCGTTAACGTAACGGTAAACGATGCGGATGAGGTTGTACACTATTATCAGGAAGTGGCTAAAATAAAAGGTGTGATCATGTTGTAAGCCAGAGCACTCCATATCATCAAGAAAGGCATTCTGAATGAAATCAGAATGCCTTTCTTATTTATCTCTACTCTCGTTGTAGAAATTATACCTGAACTTTCTTTTATCCTGCAAAAAAAACAATAAAAAAGCCCACCAAAGGTGGGCTGTTCTTTATGTAAAGCTTATCAGGATTATGCCTGAGGTGCTTCATTCTGAGGTGCCTGTTCAGCACTTTTTTGCTCTTGCTGAGGTTTATCTTCTCTTGGAGGACGAGGCAATAACGCTTTACGGGAAAGCTTCATTTTACCTTGTTTATCTATATCCAGCAATTTGACAGTAACTTTATCTCCTTCTTTGAAGATTCCGTCCATTGTTTCATAACGTTTCCAATCGATTTCTGAGATATGTAACAATCCGTCTTTACCCGGCATGATTTCTACGAAAGCACCAAATGGCATGATAGATTTCACTTTACCTTCATATGTAGCACCAATCTCCGGTTTAGCAGCTATCGCTCTGATACGAGCTGAAGCTTCATCGATAGCTGCTTTATTATCAGCAAAGATCTGTACGATACCTTTGTTATCCACCTCTTCGATTGAGATCGTAGCGCCGGTTTCGCGTTGCATCTCCTGAATAATCTTACCACCTGGCCCGATAACAGCACCGATAAATTCTTTATCAATAATGATCTGAATAATGCGTGGTGCATGTGGTTTGTAATCTTCACGAGGAGCAGAAATAGTTTTAGCCATCTCCCCAAGAATATGAAGACGGGCTTCTTTTGCCTGATCCAAAGCTTGTGTCAATACTTCCCACTTAAGACCATTGATCTTAAGGTCCATCTGACAAGCTACGATACCTTTTGAAGTACCTGTAACTTTAAAGTCCATATCACCTAAGTGATCTTCGTCACCAAGGATATCAGATAAGATTGCGTATTTACCTGTTTTCTCATCTGTAATCAGACCCATTGCAATACCGGATACAGGTGCTTTTAATTTCACCCCAGCGTCCATCAATGCTAATGTTCCGGCACATACAGTTGCCATTGATGACGAACCGTTAGATTCCAGAATATCTGATACTACACGAATTGTATAAGGATTTTCAGCATCTGCAGGTAATACTTGCTTCAATGAGCGCATAGCCAGGTTACCGTGACCCACTTCACGACGACCAGGACCTCTGTTAGGTCTGACCTCTCCTGTAGAGAATGCCGGGAAGTTATAGTGCAGGATAAATTTGTTGTATCCATTGATAAATGCACCATCTATCATCTGCTCATCATCTTTAGCTCCCAAAGTAACGGAAGTCAATGACTGTGTTTCACCACGTGTGAATACAGCAGATCCGTGAGCAGCAGGAAGGTAATTCACTTCTGACCAGATCGGACGTACAGTACGTACATCACGACCGTCCAGACGGATTCCTTCGTCCAATACTAAATTACGTACAGCATCATACTGTACATCGTGAAAATATTTTTTAGCTAAGAATTTTGTATCATCATCGATCTCTTCCCCTAGTGTAACGAAGAATTCCTCACCGATCTCAGCAAATTTCTCACCACGTTCGTGTTTTGTTGAGCCTGATTTTGCGATCGCATATACTTTATCGTATGTAGCCGCAAAAATCGCTTCACGCAATTCCGGGTTTGATGGTTCGTGGTTGTATTCTCGTTTCGTAGTAGCACCAACAAGATTAGCCAATTCTACCTGTGCAGCGATTTGCTTCTTGATAGCCTCGTGAGCAAAAGCAATTGCTTCAACCATTTCAGCCTCTGAAATTTCATTCGCTTCTCCTTCCACCATACCAATATCCTGTGCAGAACCTGCGACAACAAATTCTAAAGTAGCACGTTCCAAATCCGATAATTTCGGGTTGATTACCAACTGACCGTCGATTTTAGCAACACGGACTTCTGAAATAGGTCCGTTGAAAGGAATATCTGAAACCGCGATAGCAGCGGATGCAGCAAGACCTGCCAATGCATCAGGCATAATATCTTTATCTGCAGAGATCAGACTGATCATTACTTGTGTATCTGCATGATAGTTTTCGGGGAATAGCGGACGTAAAGCTCTGTCTACCAGACGAGAGATTAATACCTCATAGTCTGACAATCTCGCTTCACGACGTAGAAAACCACCTGGAATACGACCTGTAGCCGCATATTTCTCCTGATAATCTACGGATAAAGGTAAAAAGTCTACTCCTGGCTTAGCTTCTCTTGCAGAAACAACTGTAGCCAGCAACATCGTATCACCTTGTTTGACGACTACTGAACCATCGGCTTGTTTCGCCAATTTACCAGTAGACAGTTCGATTTGGGTGCCATTACCCATATCGATAATTGTTTTGATTTCGTTATAACTCATTTTTTGTTCATTGTGACACGCTTTTCATCATTTTGGCAGCGCGTCAATATATTAAAACTTTTAAATTCAGCACAAAGGTAAATAAAATTTATGCTTTAATATTAACAATCTATTCAAACTAATTTTTATCCCCATTGTAGCAGTTCGTTATACCACATCGTTATATCTATACCTCTATAAACCAATAAAAATTAACAACATGAAAATACTTAAATTTCTATGGATAGGAATTCTGATACTGTATTCCTGCAAAAAAGATCCTAATGTTATCGTGCCGGAACAGGAATATTATTACTGGGCAGATAGTAAGAAGGTCTTTTTAACAATAAAAGAAGATGTTTTTATAGCAGTTGTCAACGAAGATGAAATATCCAGTACAACTAAAGCTCTTAAAGAAAAAAAAGTAACAATTGATCGTAAAGAAAAAAGCTATTATATATTAAGTTCTCCAAATGCTCAGGTCAGCCAGGAGCTAAGGACAGGGCAGGGAGTGTTTAATACACTTAATTTATGTCCAACCTTTAACACATCAAATGGCATAATAATTCCAACCGATCAAATTACAGTAAAACCCAAAGCCGGGGTTAAAATAGAAGCAATACTTGAATTGTTGGGCAATGAAATTGTATCACATACAACCACATCATATGGCACTACACTCATTAAAATAAAGTATATAAAAAATGTATTTTCTTTATCCAATAAGATTTATGAAAAGGGATTAGCCGAATACTCTCATCCTGATTTCTACCTTCCTCTTGATTTGTTTTGAAGAATTTCCACTAAATTCTATTTATAAAAAAAGAGCCATCCAAAAACTGGATGGCTCTTTTAACATCTTTTTTTTACTAAAAGCTTATTTGATAATATCACGTAAACCTAAGCCTTTGATGATCGCACGATATCTTTCGATATCTTTCTTGTAAAGATATGCTAACAAAGAACGACGTTTACCTACTAATTTCTGCAGTGAACGTTGTGTTGCGAAGTCTTTTCTGTTGTTTTTCAAATGCCCTGTTAAGTGAGCAATTCTTTTAGTGAATAATGCCACCTGACCTTCAGTAGATCCTGTGTTTGTAGCTGATCCGGCAAATTCTGCGAAGATATCAGCTTTGTACTCTTTACTTAAATACATCTCTTGAATAATATTAAAGCGTTAAAAATTCTGTTAATTGGCTGCAAAGATAGGTATTAAAAATTAAAATTACACTTTTATATAAATTTTCTTTTTATCCAGTATATAGCAGATCACCCACATAAAAGCGAGAAAGCATAGAGAATAAGCAAAAGATCCGACTTCAGGCGGACCCGGCAGTTGTGCACAGATATGAGTATAGAACCAATTAAGTGCATTAGTATAAACCGGCAAACCATCCTCTCCCACTCCGTCAGGTATTCTCCACAGCCCTACTAAGCGAGGCAACAAACCACTCAATACAAAAATGAATAAAGGATTTTTCCCAAATACATCAAAAAATCGTGTCAGACTATTTTTGACTCCCTGAACCTCGATAAACCAAATCATACCCCCTATCGTCATTACGCCCAAACCAGTAGTATACAATACATAGGAGCTCGTCCAGATCTTCTTATTGATCGGAAAACCTAAAGACCAGACCCAAGCCAGAACAACCAGAATAAAACCGGTCACAAACAATCCGGACAACAATTTGAAGTGCGGCTCCTGGGATGCGGGAACCTTTTTCCATAGCCAATCTACCTGTCCCTGTTTCTTGATATAAGTACCGGCAAGATACCCCAATACGACTTGTACAATTGCAGGCAGTGTACTCATAAGTCCTTCCGGATCAAAAGGAACTCCCTCTCCTTTATAAACATGTGCAACTCCCAAAATCTGAATATCATATGCAGTACCGAACCAACCCTGCAAGCTATAAGGATCTCCCGGAGTTCCCAGAAATGCACAAACAGCCCAGTACACTACTAATATAAAGGTTGAAATCCAGATGATAGCTTTTTCTCTGAAGTAATAAGCAATAATGGAGGCAAAACAGTAAGCTAACGCTATACGCTGCAATACACCTAATATACGTACTCCACGCATCGAGTCATCCGCATAACTCCATTGCTTAAAGACAAGCGTATCCTGCGCCCATTGCACAAAAGGCCACCAGTTGATAAACAGCCCTATTAAAAATATAAGAACTGTTCTCTTCAATACTTTTTGCCAGAAAACGGCAGGCCCTGCTTCCTGTAAACGCGGAATAACAAAAGACATCGCATTTCCAACCGCAAACAGAAAAAATGGAAAAACAAGATCTGTAGGTGTACAACCATGCCATTCCGCGTGTTTAAGAGGTGCAAACATATGCCCCCAAGACCCGGGATTATTAACCATGATCATAAGTGCGACTGTAGCTCCTCTAAATACATCCAGAGAATAATAACGTTGTTTCATGGGATAATGTGTGTGTTCTTATTATGAAGTAAGAAGTTGTTTGATATAAAATAGGATTACAGAGCTAATATAGAAAATATTTGACTCGCATATGTACAATTTATCAAAAATATACTTTTTTAAGCCATATCACTAGAAAAACATGCATAAAAATGCAATAAATTTTATTCTATCTACTCATGATAATTTTAAAATTTTACCAATTAAAAGAAAAAGAGACCACTGAACAAATTCCGTTGCCCCCCTCAATCCTTTAAAAATGTCGTCAAACTAATTCTTTAACTTTAAATGCACCTCTATTCCACTCCATACATACATGTACCATTAGCAATAAAATAGTGATTAGAAGATGTAGAACCACATGAATTTGTTACCGTTATTTTGATTACCGTATGATGACCTTGAGGAGAAATATTAATAGTTCTCTATTTAACAATTTCCCATCACCTCAACTTTACATATCAGTCTCAAATTACAAACCTAAATATACATAATTAATTTTCATAATACTACCATTAAAACGACTCTTTATTTATACATAAATAAATTGTAATCGAAACACATAAACTTATATTATTGACCTAACAACTACTGCTTATATACAGTAGTGCTTTTCCAATTAGTCCAAACACCACATTTATTTTTTACTCTTGCCGAAATTGTATATGTACCGGTTCCTAAAAATTGTATTGACACACCAGTATTATTTGATATTGGACAGGATATCTGACTTTCATAATTAATAATCGCACTAATAGGAGAAACAATCCATTCTCCATCGATTGCATCTGTACATCTACGAGGAAATAAGGCAACAAAATTCATCAAAGGAAATGCCCCCGGACCAATAGTCGATGACTCCTTCCAAACCTCATCTAAAACTGTCACCCCTCCAGCATTAATTACTTTCTTAACTATATAACTCCCCCCCGTTTGACTAATAACAGCCTTAAGAACCCCACTTCCACCCCCTGAAACCGCAACAGTTGCATTTGCCCCAGTTCCGGACACACTAGCTACGTAACTTGGGCTGACGGACCAGCTTACACTCGCGCCTGGAGGAAGAGAACTTAAAGAATACGTATCAGACGAACACACATCAACTGGGCCATTAATAGTTGGAATAATTCTTTTTAACGCCCCCTCCGCATTCAACCTGCCATATCCGAACGTATTATCAAAACCACTCGACCCCATGTCAGTTGCACTCATCTGTAGATGCGATCTTACCTGAGATTCAGTGAGATTAGGATTTACAGAAAGCATAAGAGCAGCCACTCCTGCAACCTGTGGGCAAGCAGCAGATGTACCACCAAAATTAGACATATAATTATCGCTACTATATCCCCAATTGCCAACTCTATCCGTAGTGTATACATCACCACTCAAATTTACATTACCAGAAGGTGCTACCAGATCCATTTCAGGCCCACGTTGACTATAATTCCAGATATTTCCATTTTTATCTATTGCCCCCACTGTTAAGACACCATTTACACTTGAAGGGAATGATACTCCGCTTACATAAGGATTATTATTACCTGATGCAAATACAACAATAGCACCTAAGCCATTTCTGCCGTTTGTACGTGCATTCGTAATCTCGCTGATAATATCATTATTGGATAATCCTCCTCCCCAGGAGTTACTTAACACATCTGCATTTCCAAGATCTGGTCGCCACGCCCAATTAATTGCTGTCGCAATTTCCGAAGAAGTAACAGCTCCACTATCATATATATTTGCAGGAGCATAAGGAAATATATTCACGGGTAATATTAATGAATTGGGAGCAATACCTTTTATTCCATCGTTGTCATCGTGAGCTGCAGCAATGATACCAGCAGAAGCTACTCCATGCCCTTTACTCGGATGGTTCAATGGACCCCCTAATGTATTGTTACTACCAGCAGTAAAGCCACTAAGCAATCTGCTGCCGAACTCAGGATGTGTCTCCACGCCATCATCAATGACTGCAACACGAACATTTCTACCTAAAGTAATATCCCATGCTTCAGGAGCATTAATATCTATATTATTTATACCTCCTGTTTGTCCAATATTATTTAGATAGTACTGATTAGGATAATAGTCCACATACCTTTCAATTAATTGTACAAAATCTGGATTACTCCATTCTACCGCCTCATTTTCATGTATATAGTTTGCAATCTTACATGTATTAACCGGAGCAATAGTTTTAAAGATTTGAGCACCATAAGGAGTTGTTGAAATATAGTTCAAATTATGTTTTTTAGCGAATCCAATCAAATCCTGATTACTCATTTTTCGCTTGAACTTTATTGAAATCCGATCAGTGATAAATGCTACTCCTTTACCATTAGGTACTTTAATAGATGGATAATAGCTTTTAATATTTAGCGCTTCACGTTTTTGCAACAAATCCCATTTTGCATCACCCTGAACGATAACTTGTATAGTACTATCATTCTCTACACGTAAAGTTTTAGAGTTTTGAAGGGATCTTGATAGCTGAGGAAGGTTGGTTAACCTGTCTTTTATTTGTACTAATAACAAAGTCGTGTCATAAGTGAAATAGTGTTTTTCATTACCTGACCAATAGTACATTTCATTATTAGATTGTGCTAGTAATTGTAACAAATTTTTATCATTTAAAACATCATTTTTTAAATGATCTTTTTTACAACTAAAAAACATTATAGAAAAGCCAATGACTACCAGCAGAGACTTAACAACATAATTTTTCCTTTTCATAAAAACAATAATTTAAGTTAAAAATTTATCAAATACACAAACTAAAACCTATCAAAAAAATAAAATTAACACAAAAAACACTAAAAAAAATAATAAACTCACTATAGGTTAATTACAATAAACAAAAAAACTTAAAACTTCTTAAAAACAACATAAACACACAATAATTACATTTTATTATTTTTCAATTACAAAACAACATTTAAGTTATGAAATTATTATTCCATAACTCAAATCTGAAATATAATTATTAAAGTGCAATTCCAATTTAAACAATGAAACATAGATTGACAATTTATTCATATTAATATCTTTTTACAAAGATGCTATCTATATTTATCAATAATTAAAATACTTTATACTTTTTTTTGAAAAAGATTTTGAAGTTTAAATGTATTTATATTAACTTTATTGCAACACTAGCAATTAATTAACAACTATAGCCTAAAATGGAAAAATCAAATTTAAGCCACAAAGAGCTTATTTTGAGTATATTATATTATAACAAATCGCATTCTATAGCTGATTTAAGTATAAAAACAAGAAAAAGTATACCCAGTATAAGCAAAATTATTAATGAACTTCATTTTAACCGGCTCATTATAGAAGATGGATTAGCTCCCAGTACTGGCGGGCGTCGTCCAACAACATACTGTATCAATTCCAATCTGGATAAATATATCCTTTCTGTAGCTATAGACCAACATTATTCAAGGGCTGTAATTTTTAATCTTTCGAATGAGGCACAAACTCCTGTACTTGAAACTGAAAACAATTTTAATACTCCCGACATAGCTTTTCAAAATATTATTGATTTAATAAAGACAACACTCGAACACGGCAGTTACAATTCGGGCAATATTTTAGGTATAGGTATTAGTATGCCTGGCTTTGTAGATACAGCACAAGGCACCAATGGATCTTTCAAAGATAAAAACGAGAATTTATACAATATTAAACATGAAGTTGAAAACAGATTTCAAATACCCACCTATCTGGAGAATGATTCCACAGCCATAGCAATTGCGGAACAGTATTTTGGACAAGCCAAAGATACTTCTCATGCGCTCATCATTAACATCGGTTGGGGTGTAGGATTGGGTATTATTGTAGACAATAAACTATTCCGGGGCTATAGCGGATATGCCGGAGAATTCAGCCATATTCCTCTTTCTGCAAGTGATAAGCTCTGTTCATGCGGAAAAAGAGGATGTCTGGAAGTTGAAGCTTCTTTATCCGCAGCCATTCAGTTCTCAGAAGAAAGGCTTCAAAACGGAGAAAAATCCATATTAGCCCAGCGTCTGACCGATGATAAACCAGGCAACAGCCATCTTTTAATACAATCTGCACTCGAAGGCGACCAATTAGCGATATCAGCTCTGGCTAAATCAGGCTATATGCTTGGTAAAGGTATAGCAACACTTATACACATCCTGAATCCTGAAAAAATTATTCTGAGTGGCAGAGGTTCTCAGGCAGGCTCCATACTAATGCCACAAATCCAAACCGCAATCAACGAATTCTGTATTCCCCGAATTGCCCGAAAGACCACAATTAAAGTATCAGATCTGACAGATAAAGCACAATTAATAGGCTCTGCCTGTATTGTACTCGAATATTCATTATCAAAATTTGCTAATTCAACCAATAAATAACAAACATGAAACAGTTCTATCAAACATGGTGCATAGCCATTCTGCTCTCGATTCTATCGATAACAGATGTATTTTCACAGCAGACCGTTACAGGAAAGGTAACGGATGCAAGCGGAAATGTCCCAGGAGTAACAGTTGCTGTAAAAGGAACTTCCCGCGGAACACAAACAGGAGCAGACGGAAGCTACTCCATTCAGGCTGCCCAAGGAGAGACTCTACGCTTCTCAATGGTGGGTTACACTTCCCAGGAAATTGTAGTGGGATCTACTAAAACGATTAATGTACTATTAGAAGAAAATCAAGGATCACTTGATGAAGTAGTGGTAACGGCATTAGGTATTAAAAGAGAGAAACGATCTCTCGGATATGCGACAGCAACCATATCTAATGATGATCTGATGAAAACTGGAGCAACTCAAAATCCATTTTTAGCTATGTATGGCAAAGCTGCTGGAGTTGGCGTAAATATTGGATCTGGAGGTCCTACAGCCGGCGTAAATATTAGAATCCGTGGAGCAGCAGGGCTTGAATCGGGAACAAATACACGCCCACTGTTTGTTGTTGACGGTGTACCTTTATATGATGAAAGCACATCGATGGAATCAAGAGGCTATGACCCATTAAATTCATTTGATTACGGTTCCGGAATTAACGATTTAAATTCAGAAGATATCGAATCAATGGAGATTCTAAAAGGGGCTAAGGCAACTGTATTATACGGCAGTCAGGCTCTTAATGGAGTTGTTCTTATTACAACAAAAAGTGGCAGAAAAACGAGAGGGTTAGGAATCCAACTGAGTCAACAGACAAGTATTGACCAGCCATTCACTTTTATTGATTTCCAGAATGATTATGGATCAGGTGAAAGCACTAGAGATATTCAATATGCGACTATTAATGGGCAGCAAGTCCGTAAATTACCTTTGAGCAGATTTAGTTTTGGGCCAAAGTTCGATGGTACTTCTATAATGATGTATGATAGCACAATGAATAATTACAAGGCATATCCTAATAATTTCATTGATTTCTTCCGCACCGTAGTGAACAACAGAACAAATGTTGCTGTAGCGGGTGGTGGAGAGATTGGTAGTGCAAGGGCTTCTTACACCACTAATTCTTACAAAGATATCTTACCAGGATTCAAACAAAAGCAACACACCTTTAGTTTCAATGGGAATTTTATGCCATCCAAATTTGCAAGTTTTGAATTTGTTAACAACCTATATAGTGTTAACACTAAAAACAGAAGACCAAATATCCAACAATTAGTAGCAACCGGTCTTAACCGAGACTACGACTATAATTGGATGAAGGAATTTTACCATGATGCTGATGGATTCAAACGCGATCTTGAAAACTATGGTCTAGGCTCCAGCTCTCCCGGCTTTTGGCCTAATGCTGCATCCAGTATACTTTGGGAACAAAATGACAATTTAGACGAAGATAAAAAATTTCATTTAGTAAGTTCCATACGTTCTACATTAAGATTTACAGACAATATATCATTTATTGGGCAAGCGGCAATTGATTATACCAATACAGATTTCATAACCCAAAATAAAATTATCCGCATGAGTCCAGACAGAATAGGCGGTGGGTACAGATGGACTAAAAGAAACCTTATGGTTCAAAACTATCAAGGATTAATTAAATATGAAAACACATTTAATAAAGATTGGAATTTCTTTGGTTTTGTTGGAAGTGCATATCAAAAAATTACAGATAACAGCATGTATACATCAACTGGTGATATGGGCTTATTATATCCAGATTGGTATTCTTTAGATAATGCAAACATTGCTAACTGGCCCACTGCAGGAGCAAGAAGTAAAGTATTGGGTAATAAAAGAGGGTCTGATGTATTATATAGTGTTTTAGGGTCTGCCACATTAGCCTACAAAGAAACCTACTACCTGGAAGCACAGGCAAGAAATGACTGGAACTCAACTCTTCAATCTCCAAATAATTCTTACTTTTATCCTGGACTATCCTTCACCTGGAATTTCTCTAACAACATCGAAATACCAAGATTACAATATGGTAAATTTAGACTTGCATGGGCTGATGTTGGAGGAGGTCCTTCTACAGCTACAGGAGACCGATATTTTGCTAATAATGTATTCAGTGTAGGTCAACTCCCTTATTCATACGGCCCCGTATCAGTAACCCCTCCCTCCGCCTTATTCTTAGAAATGATCAAACCGTTTAGAAAAAGAGAATTTGAAGTGGGATTTAACACAAGATGGTTTGAAAAAAGCAGATTGGAAGTAGATTTTTCTTTCTACAATAATAACACATATAATCAAATTGTATCACAACCACTCTCTTCAGCAACAGGCTATTCAACAGCTAGAATAAACACTGGTGATCTTAAAAATTGGGGAACAGAAGTCTTTATAAAAGGAGCTCCTTTAGCTAATGACAAATTCCGTTGGGATTTAACGTTAACTGCAGCAAACCAATTCTCTAAAGTGAAAAAATTATACCCGGGCATTAGTCAAAAATTTATCACTGGTAACTCTGGATTCCAAGTATGGGCAGAAGAAGGAAAAAGAATTGGTGAGATTAGAGTCTATGATTACAAAAGAGATGATGCAGGAAATAAAATTGTAGGTAATAATGGTCAATATGTTTTATCAGATGCTGTGACTAATAGCGGAAAAAACGTAAATCCGGATGTCTTTGGTGGTATTATGAATGATTTCTTCTTTAAAGGTTTTAATTTCCATGTCGGAATTGATTACAAATTTGGAGGATCAATTTTCTCCTATACGAACAATTATCTGATGGGTACAGGTGTAATTAAACAAAGTTTACCAGGAAGAGATGAGGAAAATGGGGGTATAGCCTACTATATTGATGCTAATAACAATAAAATCAGATGGCAACATAATCAATCTGCACCTGCAGCATCAAAGGATGGAATTGTATACCACGATGGTATGATTATGGACGGAGTACGAGCAGTTACTACTAATGGACAAACCTCTTATGTGCAAAATGATATTATTGTATCTGCCCCTTCTTACTATCAAACCTATATCAGCGACAATAGCACTTCTTGGCCACCAGACAGACTGTTTAAGAATGATTATATCAAACTAAGAGAATTAGCAATTTCTTATACAATACCTCAAGAACTATCAAATAAAATGAAACTTCAAAAATTAACATTGACTGCATCAGTTAGAAATTTGGGTTACTTATACAAAACTGTACCAAATATTGACCCAGAAGGTGCATTAGGTTCACAAGGATATATTGAAAATTCATTCTATCCATCTATAAGAACTTATACTTTCGGTTTAAATGTAAGCTTTTAGCTAGCTGATTAATCATTAAAAAATTAAAGAAATGAAAAGAATACTAATCACCCTCATAACATATGGAATTCTCCTTTCCGGATGTCAAAAAACATTAGAAGATGAATTTACAAACCCTGAAATTTATGATAAAACAGGAAATTTATTTAGTGGTTTATTCACTAAAACACTATTTACATGGAAAGTATATGTAGAAGACTATGGCGAATACTGGTGGGAAATCGCCGGTAGTGGAGCTATGGGTGTAGCTGGCTATACACAGATATCCCAACGCTATATAACCGATAGATATGCTTGGTTTTCACTTTATGATGATTTATCAGGTGTAAATGCCTTTGGAAGCGCTGATCCTCTATGGCAAGGACGAATGAAAGCTTTTTATGAAGGTTCAAATGCCTGGGCTGTAGTAAAAGACAACTTGAGCAAAGTCTCTGGTCAAGAATTAAATGACAATCAAATCTACTTTTTGCTTTTGAGTGCTATTAAAGATAATACAGCTTTGAAAACCGTTGACTTTTATAATGCTATTCCATATTCAGAAGCTTTCAGAGGTAGCGAGCGGCTATTTTTCCCTAAGTATGATGACCCAAAGTCCATATATATCAGTGTTTTAGATGATTTGAAGAAAATTGCTGAAGAATTACCAATTGCATATAGTAAGATGTCTGCTTCAGCTGTCGCAACATTTAACAATCAAGATATTGCATTTCGAGGAGATCTTAATAAATGGGTACAATATGTAAATGCTATTCGCCTAAAATATGCTTTAAGAATCTCAGGCGTTGAAGAAGCTATTGCCAAAACACATATACAGGATGTTCTATCCAAAAATAATTTACCAACCAAGGACTTTGTATGGGTAATGCCTTACGATTTAGATGTAAGAAATGGTGGGGAATGGCTACGTAGTATGTTTGAGGGGTGGGCCGGAACTTTTATGACAGACATTTACATGAAAAGAATGAATTACGGAACATCTTTATATGAAGCAGGTGTGGATGACCCTCGCCTACCTGTACTTGCATTCCCAACAAAATACAGTCAACTAAATGTTACACCTGCAGTTGGCGATTATCGAGGTGTAAGCATGAATGCTGATGCCCAGAAAGCACCTTATACAGCAGGAGAAAGATATTATACAGGAGGACCAGGAGGATCAATTGATGAACATTTGAAGCAAAACAGTAAATCGTTAATTAACTTTGTAACAATTACAATGAATAAAAAATTTCCGGTATACATGATTTCGTTATCAGAAATTGATTTGATTTTAGCTGAAATAGCAACAAAAGGGCTAGGTAACACTGGAATGTCAGCTGGTGACCATATTAACAATGCTATTGTACATTCTACAGATTTTTGGTATGCGCGCAATGCTGAAAGCTCATTTGCAACAAATTACCCTGTGCTACACCCTCAAAAACCTTCTGGAACTATTGTAAATACATTTGCTACAGCAGTAGTAAATAGGTTTAATAGTAAAACCAACATAGAAGATAAGATGGAAATCATTATGCAACAAAAATTCATTCACCTAAACATGATGGCTCCTTATGAGCTATGGACAGAACAACGAAGAACCAGACATCCTAAGTTGGAGCCTCTTACGTTTAATGGAAAAGTTATGAAACCATTTCCTGAACGTTTAAGATATCCAATTGCTGAACAACAGACTAATCCGGACAATTATGCAACCGTTAAATCGGATGATAATTTCACAAATCCGATTTTTTGGGTACCACAGTCTCTTCGAAATGTAAATCCATATTGGGACAATTATAATTATGAATAACATTTTTTAACCTGAAAAACTTATATTTTAGGGACTATATAAGTGTTTCAACAAAATGTCTCTAAATTTAATTTTCAAATTCAAAAAAGCAATTTTTATATTGAAAATTGCCTTTTTCTTATCATTTATTAAAAACTAAAGCTCACGACCCAATCAAATTCTGTCAGAAACCTTCCCAAACATTATTAAAAAATTAAAATACTTTTTATTTTTTTTTAAAAAGATTTTGAAGTTACAATTTCTTTATATTAACTTTATTCAAATATTACAAACCAATTAATAACCCTAAGTCAAAATGGAAAAGACCAATTATGGACTTAAAGAGCTCATTATAAGCCTTCTATATTATGAAAAATCGTATTCTATTGCCGATCTCAGCTTATTAATTGGCAAAAGCATTCCGAGTACGACAAAAATAATTAATGAACTGGCTGATTACAACCTTATTATAGAAGACGGATTAGCTCCTTCTACAGGAGGTCGCAGGCCAATAAAGTATACGATAAACTCAAATCTAAATAAATTTATTCTTTCCGTAGCTATTGATCAGCATTATTCTACTGCTGTAATTTATGATCTTTCCAACGAAGAGCGTACGCCTGTATTTACAATAGAAAATCATCTGGATAACCATGATGAAGTATTTGACAATATTGTAGGCCTTATGGAGAAGACACTTCAACATGGCGAATTTAACCAAAGCAATATACTGGGAATAGGTATCAGTATGCCGGGATTTGTGGATAATAAACAGGGTACTAACGGTTCTTATAAGGACAAAAACACCAAATTGTATTATATCAAGCGCGAAATAGAAAACCGTTTTCAACTCCCTACGTTTATTGAGAATGACTCCACAGCGATTGCAATAGCGGAACAGAATTTTGGAAAAGCCAGAAATACCTCTCATTCACTTGTCATTAATATAGGCTGGGGTGTTGGATTGGGGATAATCGTAGATAATAAGCTTTTCAGAGGATACAGTGGGTATGCCGGGGAATTCAGTCATATTCCTCTTTCAGACAGCAACAAACTGTGTTCTTGTGGCAAAAAGGGCTGTCTGGAAGTCGAAGCATCTTTATCGGCAGCTGTTGAATTTGCTGAAGAGAAACTTCAGAGCGGTGAAAAATCCAAACTGGCAAATCATCTGACCAATGACCGGTTAGAGAGCAGCAATTCGCTTATACAATCTGCACTAAACGGGGATCAGCTTGCTATTTCGGCACTTACCAAGTCCGGCTATATGCTTGGAAAAGGAGTCGCTACATTAATCCATATCATGAATCCTGAAAAGATTATCCTGAGCGGTCGCGGATCTCAGGCCGGTCAGATTCTGATGCCTCAGATACAAACCGCAATCAATGAATTCTGTATACCCCGAATAGCACAAAAAACAAGTGTAGAGATATCCGATCTGAAAAACAAGGCACAATTGATAGGATCTGCCTGTATCGTATTGGAATATTCGCTATCCAAATTTGTAAACCTTAATTAATCATCAATAAAACATGAAACAATTCTATCAAACATGTTGCACAATCATGCTGCTATCGATCTTCTCGATAACAAGCGTATTTGCACAGCAGACCGTTACAGGAAAGGTAACGGATGCAAGTGGAAATGTTCCCGGAGTATCGGTTTCCGTAAAAGGAACTTCCCGCGGAACACAAACAGCAGCGGACGGAAGTTACTCTATTCAAGCATCAGAGGGAGACATCTTACGTTTCTCAATGGTCGGCTACAGCGCACAGGAAGTAACAGTAACAACTGCTAAAACGATTAATATCTTATTAGAAGAAAATCAAGGATCACTTGATGAAGTAGTGGTAACAGCTTTAGGTATTAAAAGAGAAGCGAAATCTTTAGGGTACTCCACTCAAAAAGTAGGAGGAGAAGAATTAACCAAAACCAATGCGCCAAACGCATTAGTCGGAGCTATGGGGAAAGTTTCGGGTATGAATGTCAGTTTGTCAAATGGAGTCGAGGGAGGCTCGCAACGCGTAGTCATTCGTGGTGCTGCGTCTCTGACGGGAGCAAATCAGCCTTTATATGTAGTAGATGGTATGCCTCTGGATAATAATCCGATTTCCAGCAGAGGAAATGACATTA
Source organism: Sphingobacterium spiritivorum ATCC 33861 (assembly GCF_000143765.1). Taxonomy (GTDB): domain Bacteria; phylum Bacteroidota; class Bacteroidia; order Sphingobacteriales; family Sphingobacteriaceae; genus Sphingobacterium; species Sphingobacterium spiritivorum. The sequence goes on from NZ_GL379771.1 coordinate 202,936, forward strand.
CAAAAGCAAACGGAGCTTCACAAGATTGGGGATCTGCACTAAATTTTATAAATCCGGATGATATCGAAGACATCACTGTATTAAAAGGTCCGACTGCAGCAGCTCTGTACGGAGCCCGTGGAGGTAATGGTGTAGTATTGATCACTACAAAAAAAGGGAAATTAAAAGAGGGATTTGGAATAGATTATAATTATACATTCCGCTCTAATGATCCTTTTCGTTTTCAGGAGATGCAAAATAAATATGGATATGGTGGAGCAATTGCACTTTATTCAAAAACACCAACATTACCTACTGATGGAAATGGTCAGTTGAGATATCCGGGAGAAGCTCCATGGACCAATTCAGGAATCACTGATCAAAAATGGTTAAGCCATGGTCAGGTACCAGGAGGTAAAAATACATACGATTACTTCAGCTGGTATGGAACAGGTGCATCATGGGGTGCAGAGATGGCTGGTCAGGAAATCACATGGTGGGATGGTACAAAAAGAAAATATTCTCCACAGCCGGATAACGTCCAGTCCTTTTACCGCACAGGAAATACACAAACGCACAATGTAGCGTTCAGCGGAGCAAATGACCTTGGAAGTATCAGACTCTCTTATACCAAACAAAATAATACTGCTATTATTCCAAACAGTGATTTTAGTAATAATACATTTAACCTTGGAAGTAATATCAAAATCACTAAAAAAGTGACTGCTGACGTTACAACAAGTTATATCAATTATTCCAGAAAAAATTCACCTGAAGTGGGTAACAGCAACAATTCGTGGGGAAAATTCTCTACCTACGGTATGTCAAGAGATTACCAGAATCTGGAAAAAGACATTTATCGGAATGCTGACGGAAGCAAAAATCTACTAGACGGATCAGTATATCCTCTAAGCTATCCATACGGTGGCTATGGAAAGGACATTTACTGGAATACTTTCATGAACAACTCTTATCTGAACAGAGATCAGCTGTTAGGTACCATTAAGTTGAATGCCGAAATTACAGACTGGCTTAGTGTAATGGGAAGAGCTTCAGGAAACTTCTCATCAGACGAAATAGAAAGAAAAAACTATCCAACCGATAAAGAAGGTGTACAGGGAACTTATGCACATGAATTGTATAAAACGACCGAACGTAACTTAGACTTTTTAGCCACAGCTAAAAAAGATAATCTGGGAGGATCAAAATTTAGTGGAAGTATTGCAGTAGGTGCAAGTTCCTGGTACTCTAACTACAGAGGTGTGCAGGCTAAAAATGATGGGCCCTTTGCTGTTCCGTATTTGTTTTATTTAAAAAACATTAATAAAACAGGTAATGCAATTGACTTTCAACCTGAAGAGGAGCGTATAGAACAACAAATAAACTCTGTATTTACCATCGGTAATATTTCCTACGACAACTTCCTTTTCTTAGAAGCAACTTTCAGAAATGACTGGGCTTCTACATTACCTAAAGACACACGCAGCTACAATTACCCTGCTGCATCCCTAAGTTATGTTTTTACGGAAAAGTGGAACGCTAGACCATCCTGGTTGGATTATGGTAAACTTAGGGCAGCTTTTGCAAAAAGTGCAATAGGTACAAAGCCTTATCAGACTTCATATATCTATAAAACAGGAATTTTCAATGGACAACCAACCCGCAGAATAGCCGAAAATCTATTGCCGGCAAGTACATTAAGGCCACAAAGATCTACTTCCTATGAGTTAGGTACGGATATGAGCTTTCTGCAAAACCGCTTAGGATTGACTTTCACCTACTATAAAGTAAATTCTACGGATCAGATTATCGACCTTAATATAGCTCCTTCTTCCGGTATAACAGGAGTAAGAACAAATTCGGGAGAACTGCAAAATCAAGGTATTGAATTCACCTTAAGAGGTACTCCAGTAAAAACCAAAGACTTCTCCTGGGATTTAACATTAAACGGAGCCCACAACAAAAACAAATTAGTCTACTTAGCTCCCGGTATCGAAGAATACTATCTTGATGAAATGTTTGGCATCAACGGTGTGACTATGAAAGTAAAAGTTGGTGACAACTTTGGTACAATTTACGGCACAGATTTTACCTACGATAAAGAAACAGGAAAGCGGATAGTCGAACAAGTGTTAGATGCAAATGGTCAGGTGGCAGGTACACGGTATAAAGTAACTACAGATCAGGTTGCCATCGGTAATGCAAACCCTAAACTTACCGGAGGTCTGGGAACAAATCTTCGTTATAAAAACTTCTCTCTGTACGCATTAGCGGACTTCAAATGGGGAGGAGATGTCTGGAGTGGCAGTTATTCTACAGCAATGGGAAATGGACAAGCTCCGGAAACCTTATACGAACGTGATGGCAATGGGTTAGCATATACTTATCCTGATGGTACAACTGCCAATCATGGTGTTATTATGGATGGTATTTTAGTAGATCCAAATGGTAACAGACTTGGAGAAAATACACAAGTTGTTCACTACATGTGGAAGTATGCAGGATCATATGCTGCCTGGTCAGGTATTAATATGCCACGTAGTTTAGCGGTTATGGATAATTCATGGGTCAAGCTTCGTGAGGTTAGGCTGACCTATCAGATCCCGAAATCAGTTGTTCAAAAGACCAAGTTTTTCCAGGGACTTAGTGCTTCTGTAATAGGACGTGATCTATTCTACATTTACACCAGCTTACCAGACAAGTTAAATCCGGAAGCGATTAACGGTATTGGAAATGCACAAGGCATTGAATTCGGCGCTTTGCCTGGCGTCCGCTCTTTCGGATTTAGCCTAAATGCTTCATTTTAAAATTTGTCAATCATGAAAAGAAATTATCTAAATACAATACTAGCCTTATCCATATGTGTAGGAACAGTCTCGATGTCATCTTGTACCAAAGATTTCGAAGAAATGAATACTCCATGGAAAGATGCACAGACTGCTGATATTAACAGCTTATACAATGGTATAGTAGCCAGTCTGGAACTAGGTGCTCAGGAGCAGGCGACTGCAAACACATGGATTTATCCTATTACACAGTTGGGTACTACAGTTGGAAATTCCAATTATAGCATGCAAAATGCCTCCAATGAACTTTGGGAAGAATATTACAGAGACCTTATCGGGATTCGCCAGATAGAAAAGTTAATATCAGAATCTCCGGATAAATCCAAATATCAAAATATTCAGGCCATGACAACTATCCTGAAAGCTTACAAAACTTTCAAAATAACTGATATTTTCGGTGATATACCTTATTCTGAAGCCGGAAAAGGAGATATGGGACCAACGAATTATGTTCCTAAATATGATTCACAAAAAGAATTGTACGAATCGCTTCTTAACGACCTCAAAAATGCAGTAGCTAGTCTCAGTACATCTGCTGATCAAATCAGTCTGGGCGGTTCTGAATCTTTATTTAACAACGACATTACTAAATGGAAAAAATTTGGTAATTCCTTAAGATTAAGATATGCATTAAGGATGAATGATGTGAATTCCAGCGCAGCTGTTCCTCATATTCAGGAAGCTCTCACCTTACCTCTTTTAGAGAACACCGAAAATGTAGGACTTACTCCAGCAGTTCAAAATTTTACTGGGGAATGGAGAGAATGGTCGTTTCATTCCGGAATTTACCTTCGTATGGGAAGTACAGCATGGAATATGTTAAGCAATTCTAATGCTACAAACGGATCCGGAATATTTGACCCGAGAGCTAAAATCTTCTTCGAAACAAATGTAAACAACCAATGGGTTGCAAAAGAGCAGAATGTGGCTACAACCGAAGCCGGAGAACCTTACAATAGACGCAGGGATGATGACTGGTCAAATAAAGGTGCTGGAAATCTTCTTTCTAACTTCAACTATTATTTTGGTCGTGACAAGAATATCCCTGAACTTATTATCACAGCGGCGGAAGTATACTTCCTTAAGGCTGAGGCTGCTGTCAAAGGGCTGGGAAGACCTGTCAGTCTTGCTGATGCCAAAACCCAATATGAAAATGGGGTTAAATCTTCTGTCAACTTTTGGGTATCCATGGCGATGCAAAGTGCAGTTTGGAAAGAAAACAAACCTACTGCTATGCCAACTACAAGTGAGTTGAATACCATTCTTGCGAATCCTAAAGTTGCATTTTCTACTTCATTGTCAGCACAGGATGCATTGAAATTGATATATGCTCAACGTTGGTTAGATAATTTCAGACAGCCATATGATGCATGGGCCTTATCCAGACAGACAGATGCTACTCCTAAGTCCACGGTTAGTAACAATCTGTATGAAAATGAATTTGGTAAAATAAAAAGGCTGAATTATGCTGAAAAAGAATATCAATTCAACAGACAAAACACCTTGCAGGCAACCAATAATCAAACGAATTCTGAAGAATGGCAGAAAGTGAAAGTCTGGTGGGATATTAATTAATTCCTACTATCCATTATTGAAAGGACACCTTACTGGTGTCCTTTTTTTGTTAATAAGCGTCGAGCTTTATAAAATAACACCTCTTTTTCAAGAAAACATATTAAACATATAACCAAATTATCAAAATACTTTTTGTTAAATTTTAAAAAGTATTTGAAGTTTATATCTTTTTAACATACCTTTAACGCCGAATCTATATTATTTTAACAATTAATGGATATGGAAAAGACCGTTTTAGGCCTTAAAGAATTACTTTTGAATCTGCTTTACTTCAATAGTACCTACACTATTGCGGAATTAAGCGGACTGACCAACAAGAGTATTCCCAGCATTTCAAAAATTGTTAATGAATTGCTTGAAGACGGAATACTTATCGAGGATGGCCTCGCCCCTTCTACCGGAGGAAGAAGAGCGATCCATTATGCGTTAAACGCAAAATTAAATTGTTACATTCTTACCGTTGCCATAGATCAGCATTACACGTCAGTAGTTGTATATGATCTGCATAATAAAGAAGTAACTCCTGTCCATACGATTGAAAATCATCTTGATCATCCCGAAGAAGCTTTTAGCAACATTGTCCGTCTGATTAATGAGCTGCTGACAAAACATCATTTATCTGCAGATAACATCCTTGGCATTGGTGTAAGTATGCCGGGATTTGTCGATAATGTATCCGGAACAAACGGATCTTTTAAAGATTTTCAGTTGTTCAATATTAAGAAAGAGTTTGAGCGGGTATTTGCTATCCCCACTTTTATAGAAAATGATTCTACTGCTATTGCCATTGCAGAGCAGAATTTCGGAAAAGCAAAAGAAATCTCCGATGCCTTGATTATCAATGTAGGCTGGGGAGTGGGTCTGGGAATCATCGTAGACAACAAACTATTCAGAGGCTTCAGCGGATATGCCGGTGAATTCAGCCATATCCCCTTGTCAAAAAGTAAAAAAATGTGTTCCTGTGGCAAGAACGGTTGCCTCGAGGTAGAAGCTTCCCTGTCTGCAGCAGCAGAACATTTTGAAGAAAGACTAGCAGCCGGTGAAAAGTCCGTCATTCAATATGAAGATTCACAAAATCAGCTTCAAAAAGCACAGCTTCTTATCAATGCCGCTCTTGGCGGTGATCAGTTGGCTATTTCAGTATTAAACAAATCGGCGTACATGCTGGGTAAGGGAATCGCAACCCTGATCCATATTATGAACCCGCAGAAGATAATCATCAGCGGCAGAGGTGCTGAAGCAGGAAAAATCCTGATGCCACAGATTCAAACCGCAATTAATGAATTCTGTATACCTAAAATATCCAACAAAACAGTTCTCGAGATTTCAGACATGAAAAATGCACAGCTTATCGGCACCGCATCTATCGTATTCGAATATTCACTTACCAAATTTGCAAACCTTAATAAATCATTAATAAAATGAAACAAATCTATCAATCATGTTGCATGATAGTAATGGTCTCGATCCTGTCGGTGACTAATCTATTTGCACAACAAAATGTTACGGGAAAAGTAACAGATGCTCAAGGAGCCGTTCCCGGAGTAACCGTATCGGTAAAAGGTACCGCACGCGGTACACAGACAGGCACAGACGGAAGCTACAGCATTCAGGCCAATGCAGGTGAAATCATTCGTTTTTCTATCGTAGGCTATACTGCACAGGAATTTACGGTATCTACAGCTAAAACGATTAATGTAACTCTAAAAGAAGATGCAGGAGCATTGGAGGAAGTCGTTGTTACAGCGATGGGGATCAAAAGAGAGGCAAAAGCATTAGGTTACGCTGTGTCAAACATCAAAGCGGATGAAATTACAAAGGCAGGAAATACCAATTTTGGATCGGCACTATACGGTAAAGCTCCGGGTGTGAAAATCACAACCGCTCCCGGTGGTGCCTCAAGTGCTGTAAACGTGCAAATCCGTGGTATCAACTCCCTGAATTATCAAAGACAGCCACTTTACGTCGTAGATGGTATTGTGATCAGAAATGATCAGCAAAACGGAAGTTCCGGTGCCAATAACAACAATTACTGGGGTGATCAGCGTATCAGAGGTAACGGTATGCTGGATATCAACCCTGCTGATATCGACAACATCTCTATCTTAAAAGGTGCTGCTGCAAGTGCACTTTATGGTTCGGATGCAGCGAGTGGCGTTATTGTCATTACCACAAAGAAAGGATCAAAAGGCAGAGGATTAGGTATTGATTTCAATTACAACGGATCTATCGAAAGAGCCGCTTTCTTACCTAAATTCCAGAATGAATATGGTCCGGGATACGATGCCGCTACCAATACCGCAAATGGTGCATCAGCAGAAGGATGGATTCCTGCAGCAGATTCACCATCAGGAAGACGTCCATACTTCCGTGCATACGGTAACTTTGGACCGAAATTCACAGGTGAGGAAGTGATGTGGTGGGATGGACAGGTACGTACCTATTCCGCAAGACCAAACAATTACTATGATATATTTGATAAAGGTTACAACTCCAATATCAATGTGGGTATCTCTAACCAGACAGACAATATCAATTACAGATTGAGTGCAACTCGCATGGACTACAAAAGTACAAGTCCGGGTAGTAAGCAAAATAAAAATACATTCAACTTAAACAGTTCCATTAAACTGAGTGACAAATTATCTACAGACATTGTAGCTAACTATATTAACACGAACACACATAACCGTTCTCATTTGTTAGGACAGGTATTGGGCTCTTTTGACGGATTCTTTAGCAGAACAGAGGATATGTCTGCATTAAAAAATGCTTACGAAACTGCAGACGGATATAAATATTCAAGATTCGGAACCGGAAGACCTGGTGATTTAAAATATACCATCCGTCCATACAATCTGATGGATTACTTCTGGACACAGTACAAAAACAACTACGATGAGACAGAAAACCGTCTCTTAACGAGTGCTACATTAAACTGGGATGTCATCAAGAACCTGAGATTCCGTGGAAGAATTGGTAATGACCTTACTTCTGCTACCAGTCGGTACGAACAGTATAATGAGTATCCTACAGCCTATAATTCTACTACAGAAAGTACTGGTGGTTATACGACAACAAAAGGAGTCTATTCTATTTTGTACGGAGATGCAATGTTAACGTATTCCAACAAGATCAACGAAGATTTTGATTATTCGGCGAGCGTAGGTTTCCAATCCCGTTCAGAAAAATATGATGACCAGTCGTCCGGCACAAATGCAGGTCTGGTAACCGAAAACTGGTTTAGTCTGAGCAACAGTTATGCAATACCTAACACTTCTAATACGAGAAAAGAAATGTTAAAGTATGCATACTTCGGATCATTGAATGTTGGTTACAAAGGATACCTTTACCTGGACGGAACATTCAGATCTGAGTATTCTTCTACCCTGCCTGTGCAGAACAATAATTACAAGTACGGTTCTGTTAGTGGAAGTTTTATCTTTTCTGATGCTTTCAACTTGATAAATGATACATTCAGCTATGGTAAATTAAGAGCTTCATATGGTATCGTAGGTAATGATGCAGGTATTTACCTGGCCAATATCGCTTACAATCAAACCTCACTACAAACTATAAACGGATCTGTTCCTTCCCTGACATACGGAAATTCATATGGTAACTTAAATCTGAAACCGGAGCGTAAGTACGAAACAGAGTTTGGGGTAGAATTGAAATTCCTGAAAAACAGACTTGGATTGGATGCGAGTTACTATACCAACCGTATTGAAGATCAGATTCTTCCATTAGCGGCACCAGCTTCATCGGGAGCGACTTCTCAGGTATTAAATGTCGGAGAGATCGCTAACAACGGGGTTGAGATTTCCCTTTCCGGTACACCGATTCAGAATGAAGTATTTACCTGGACTTCCCGCATCAACTACGCTTTCAATCAGTCAAAAGTTAACTCATTGGCAGAAGGGGTAGACGAATTGGTATTCTATGATTCGGATCAAAGTTCATTAAGAATTGTCGCAAGACCGGGTGAAAAATTAGGAAATATCTATGTATATCCTTTGGCAACAGATGGCAACGGTAATAACCTGATTACTGACGAAGGTTATTATGTAGTTGATAAGACACAATACAAAAATGTAGGTAACATTCTTCCGAAAGCAATAGGTGGATGGACCAATACATTTACATATAAAAACTTTATGCTGGATTTCACAGCTGACTATCGTTTTGGCGGAAAAATGGTTTCCCAGAATCTGAAATATGGTATGAGTGCAGGTCAGTATGAAAATACTCTTCCGTACAGAGAAGGTGGTGTAACACTTCAGGGCGTTAATGAAAAGACAGGTGCACCTAACACGGTCAACCTGAGTGCGGCAGAGTATTACATGAACACATTTGGTTGGGGAGCAGATTCCTGGAATGAAAAAGGTGCAGTATATGACAACAGCTTTATCAAACTAAGAGAGCTTTCTATCGGATACAAAATTCCGGATGCTTTCACAAGCAAACTCAAAATCAACAATCTTCGTGTATCCCTGATCGGAAGAAACTTATTCTATTTCTACAGAACATTAGATAATCTGGATCCGGAAGCCCCAGTTGGAAACCAGTGGTGGTCACAAGGTGTAGACGTTGGTTCTACAGCTGCTACCCGTAGTTTCGGATTTTCTTTGAATGCTAATTTCTAATCCATCAATCCTTTACAAAATGAAAAAATCACTATTATATATTTTGTTTTCAGGACTTACTCTTCTATCCTTCACAGGCTGTAAGAAAGATCTTGAAGATAAATTTCAAAACCCAGATGCCTCTACACAGGCAAACATTCCGGCTTTTTTCACAGACATGCTCAACAATGACCGCGTAAGACCATCTTACTGGCATTACAGAACTTTCATTCTTTCCAATCAGGCCATATATACACAGACCGCATCCTTCTATCCTTCTAATACAATGTATCAGCCAAATGACGGATATGCATATAATTACTGGACAGATTTTTATGCACCAGGTGTATTAGGTATCTACCGTGCAATGGAAGTGGCTTATGCAAATCTTCCGGAGACAGAAAGAGCAACCAAGGAAGTATTCCTGAATGCAGGTAAAGTTGTTCTATTTGATGAGGCATCAAAAATGATTGATAACTTCGGTGATATTCCTTTCAGTGAAGCAGGTAGCTTACCGACTAACAGTACGATCATCAAACCAAAATTTGATGATCAGAAAGAGCTATACTATTCGTTTATAGATGAACTGAAAGCGCTGAACCTTTATTTTGAAAAAGCCAGTACCAATGCAGATTTTTCAAAGTATGACATTCTGAATAGCGGAAACATCCAGAAATGGAGAAAATACACGAATTCATTACGTCTTCGTCTGTTAATGAGAATTTCGAATGTGGATGAAACCAAAGCCAGAACAGAGATTATGGAAATGCTGGGAAATGCTACTCTATATCCGTTAGTTGACGGATCGGGTAATCCAAATTACTCTCCGAAAGCAGATGATATCTTATTATATCCATTGACAAACAACACAACCAGTCTGAGACAGGCCTTATTAGAAGGACCTAATCACTATGCAACGGACTATATGTTGAATAAAGTGATGCTCCCTTCTAATGATCCGAGAATCCCTGTATTCTATGATAAATTCGGAAGAACAGTTAACGGAGAATTTATCCAAAACAAAGAGTATAGAGCTATGCCTATTGAGTTTACTTCAGCAGATATGGAAAACAACTTCCAGGATTATGCAGTGCTGGACTCTGCTACATTCTTTGATAATGTAGCTACTCCGGGTATTGTGATCAATGCTTCAGAAGTCAATTTCATCAAAGCGGAAGCGCACCTGAGATGGGGTAACGAAGCAGATGCAAAGACGGCTTATGACTTAGGTGTCAGACAATCTGTTACGTTCTACTACTACCTTAATAATCTGAATACTTCCGGATTAAAAACAGAACAAAAACCAGCAGAAGAAATTATCTCTGAATTTGTAGATAATTCGGCAGCTTCCTTTACCGGAGATGCAACCAAAAAATTAGAACTTATTATCACGCAAAAATGGTTACATTTCGGTTATTTACAGGCACAACAAGCCTGGTCTGAATACAGAAGAACTGAACTTCCAAAACTGACATTCCAGACAGCAGGTCTTGTTAACTATGCTAATCCTCCAAAAAGATTAACATATCCAAGTACGGAAGTTTCAAACAACAATGTAAACTACCAGGCTGTTAAAAGTAAAGACACCAGAGACACGAAGATATTCTGGGATATTAAGTAATAAATCTATTTCAATTCATAAAAAAGCTGCCAATTGGCAGCTTTTTTTGTTAAAAATCAGTATTTTTAAAGTTGATAAAAAATCACCCCTAAGCATTTATATGAAATGAAATTACGTACACTATTATTAACCGCCTTCCTGAGCAGTAAATTGCTAAATGGTTTCAGCCAGGAGCATAATGTATCAGCAGGATACCAACAACCCACAGATCCGCAGGTTATCCGGAATCTGGAAAACTGGCAGGACATGAAATTCGGACTTTTTATGCATTGGGGCACTTATAGTCAATGGGGTATTGTAGAGAGCTGGTCTCTATGTCCGGAAGATGAAGGATGGACACAACGCAAGCCTGAGCACGGATCGTCTTATTACGAATACGTAAAGAATTATGAAAATCTTCAAAAGACTTTCAATCCCACGGCCTTCAATCCTGAAAAGTGGGCTGCAGCAGCTAAAGGTGCAGGTATGAAATATGTGGTGTTTACCACCAAGCATCATGACGGATTTGCCATGTTTGATACGAAACAATCAGATTATAAGATAACCGATTCCAAAACTCCATTTTCCAGCAATCCCAGAGCAGATGTAACAAAAGAAATCTTTAATACATTCCGCAAAGACGGATTCAAGATCGGCGCTTATTTCTCTAAACCGGATTGGCATACCGAATACTACTGGTGGTCATATTTCCCGCCAAAAGACAGAAATGTAAACTACGATCCAACCAAATATCCGGAACGCTGGAAGCAGTACAAGGATTTCACCTTTAATCAGATTAACGAACTTACGTCTAACTACGGAAAAGTAGATATACTCTGGCTGGACGGAGGATGGGTACGTCCGTTTAAAACCATAGATCAGTCTGTTGAATGGCAGCGTACAATCAAGGTAGAACAAGATATTGACATGGACCGGATCGGTACTATGGCGCGTAAAAATCAACCCGGAATTATTGTAGTAGATCGTACTGTACCGGGAGCATGGGAAAACTACGTCACACCCGAACAGGCTATTCCTGATCATAAAATGGATATTCCATGGGAAAGCTGTATCACAATGGGAAATTCATTCAGCTATGTCCCTAATGATCAGTATAAACCAACCAAAAAGATCGTAGAGACTTTGGTCAAAATTATATCCCGTGGTGGTAACTACTTATTGAATATAGCTCCCGGACCAAACGGAGACTTTGATCAGGCAGCATATGACCGCTTAAAAGAGTTGTCTGCATGGATGCAGATTAATGAAAGTGCTGTTTTTGCCACCCGTCCTGTTGCTCCCTACCATGAAGGAGATTATTATTATACAAAAAGCAAAGACAATAAGACTGTGAATGTATTTCACCTGTCTGACAACACGGCCTACACCATGCCGCAGGAATTTACCTTTACATTACCCGAAAACTTCAATCCTAAATCGGTTGAAATCTTAGGCTATAAAGGCAAATTAAAATGGACGAAAACAGCAGATAAAGTCACCATCAAAAAACCAGACAGCAGCCTGAATTATGCGGCCGTTATTCGTTTAGTTTCAAAATAAAAAACCCATAAGCAATTGGGTTGACCGTTTATGCAACCCGTTGCTTTTTACCTATCAGCTATTTATGAAAAAACAAACAGTTTTGCTTTCTGCAGCTTTATTACTTCAATCATTTGTAAGCTTCGGACAGCAAAAACCAATTTACAAAGATCCGGCTCAACCAATCGAAAAAAGAGTACAGGATCTTTTAAGCCGAATGACTCCGGAAGAAAAATTCTGGCAATGCTTTATGATTCCGGGAGATTTAGACCATGTCTCCAAAGATCAGTATAAACACGGTATCTTCGGATTTCAGGTTAGTGCCGGTACACAGGGTGGCGGAGCGGCCGGACAGCTCTTACAGTACAATGCCAATGAAGGCGCGGAACAACTTGTGCGTAAGATCAATGCCATTCAAAAGTATTTCGTAGAACAGTCCCGTCTCGGGATTCCTATTATTCCGTTTGACGAGGCACTTCACGGACTCATGCGCGAAGGCGCTACAGCTTTTCCGCAGGCCATAGGTCTGGCTTCCACATTTGATCCTGCTCTGATGCATGACGTAGCAACAGCAATCGCTACCGAATCGCGCCTGAGGGGTATCAGACAAATTCTGACACCCGTTGTTAATCTGGCGAATGATGTAAGATGGGGAAGAACAGAAGAAACTTACGGTGAAGATCCTTACCTCAGCTCCGTAATGGGAGTAGCCTTTGTGAGCGCTTTCGAAAAACAGGATATTATTACGACACCTAAACATTTTCTGGCCAATGTCGGAGATGGAGGACGTGACTCCTACCCTATTTTCTGGAATAAACGCTTTTTAGAAGAAACACATCTGGTACCTTTTAAAAAAGCATTTCAGCAAGGAAAAAGCCGCTCAGTAATGACCGCTTACAACCTGATCGACGGCCGTCCTTCCACAGCCAGTAAGTGGTTGCTGACAGACAAACTGAAAGGCGAATGGAAATTTGACGGATTTATTATCTCTGACGCCAGCGCAGTTGGTGGATCTACCGTATTGCATTACACTGCCAAAGATTATCCGGATGCATCAGCACAGGCAATCAATGCCGGATTAGATGTCATTTTCCAGACAGAATACGATCATTACAAACTGTTCATGCCTCCCTTTCTGGACGGAAGAATTTCCAAAACCCGTATTGATGATGCGGTGTCCCGGGTATTGAAAGCTAAATTTGAACTGGGACTTTTTGAACAACCTTATGTCAGCGAAAAAGATATTCAAAAATTAGTTACGCAAATCAACAACAAACCTATTGCACAACAAGCTGCCGAAGGATCTTTTGTCTTGCTCCAAAATCAGAATCAAACCCTTCCCATTAATGCATCGTACAAAAAAATCCTGATCGTAGGAGAAGAAGCTACGGCAGCACGATTAGGCGGGTACAGTGGTCCCGGAAATGGTAAAGTCAGCATACTGCAGGGTATACAGGAGTATGCTAAAGGAAAAGGACTCGATATCCGGTATGCCAAAGGTATCACCATGAAATTGCTCTCTACGCGTATCGTAGATCCTGCTTACCTGACTTCAGGAAATGCGAAGGGACTTAAAGGTGAGTATTTTAACAATGCATCCGTATCAGGAACACCGGCCTTCACCCGTACAGATGAAAAAATAGACTTTAGCTGGACATTAGGTTCTCCGGATGACAAGCTTAAAATGGATCAATACAGCATCCGCTGGACGGGTCAGATCAGTTCTCCTGCCTCCGGTATATATGAAATTGGATTAAAAGGAAATGATGGTTACCGTCTCTATGTGGACAATAAGCTGATCGTGGATAAGTGGGAAAAAGAAAGTTACTCAACCACCACAGCTCCGTTTACATTTGAAAAAGGTAAAAGCTACCCTATCCGCGTAGAGTTTCGTGAAATGCGTGGCAATGCCCATATTGAATTAGTGTGGAATTACGGATTGCCGGATTATAAAAAAGATTATGACGAAGCATTAGCTAAAGCGAAAGAAGCGAATTATATTATCGTCACGACCGGAATACACGAAGGAGAATTTCAGGACCGTGCTCTTCTCAATCTGGAGGGCAATCAGGAACAATTTATTCAGGAAGTATCTTTATTAAATAAACCGACAACGGTAGTCCTTGTCGGTGGTTCTGCAATCAAGACAACAGCATGGAAGGATAAAGTAGGTGCTATCCTCAATGTATGGTATCCGGGAGAAGAAGGAGGTCATGCTATAGCCAATACCTTATTCGGGAAGATAAGCCCCTCCGGTAAACTGCCGATAACGTACCCCGTCCATGAAGGTCAGCTGCCGTTGGTGTACAATCACCATCCAACAGGACGTGGCGATGATTATCACCACCTGAGCGGTGAACCTTTATATCCGTTTGGTTTCGGATTAAGTTACAGTACATTTGACTTTACAAACCTGACTTTAGAAACTCCTGCAGTTTCAAATCAGGAACTTATTCGTTTTTCGGTAGATGTAACCAATACCGGTAAGGTAGATGCTGCAGAAGTAACACAGGTATATGTAAGAGATTTGCTCAGCTCTGTATCCCGCCCGGTACTGGAACTCAAAGCATTCAAAAAGGAATTTATAAAGGCCGGAGAAACGAAGAAGATACATTTTACTTTGAACCCTCAGGAACTTGCTTTCTTTGATGAACAGATGAACTGGACAATCGAACCCGGAGAATACCGGATACTTATTGGCAATTCGTCAAAAAATCTTCCTTTAAAAGCCACCGTTTCTATCCGATAAGCTATGAACAGATTCATTTTATACTGTGCAGTTCTCCTGTTATTCGGTTCTTGTAAAGGTATACGGCCGACAGTGGTGAAAACAGGTTTTCTATTTGAAGAAAACAGATATTTTGCGCAATGTCATGCTTCTACTCTTGCAGAAACAGCTTCCGGGGAGATCCGGGCTTCCTGGTTTGGAGGAACACATGAGGGAAATAAAGATGTGGTCATCTGGAGTTCGGCATTCGACGGTCAGAAATGGTCTGCTCCGGTCTCTGTTGCCGATGGAATCAGCCATGATACAGTACGTTATGCCTGCTGGAATCCAGTGCTGTTTAAAGCAAAAGAAGACAATACACTGTATCTCTATTATAAAGTAGGACCGAATCCCCGTGAATGGTGGGGTGCAGTAAAGACTTCAGCAGATAATGGCAAGACGTGGTCGTCAGCCCGTCTGTTGCCAAAGGGTATTTTAGGCCCGGTTAAAAATAAGCCATTGGAACTCTCAAATGGCATTATTCTGTCTCCATCCAGTGTAGAGGTCACTGAAGACCGGTGGATAGGAAATATTGAACGCAGCGATGATCAGCAGAAGTCATGGACCAGTTACCCTATTGATCATAATTCCCCGTTCAACATTATTCAACCCAGTATTTTACAGCATGCCGATGGGAGACTTCAGGTACTTTGCCGCAGCAAAGAAGGATTTGTCATGACTTCATGGTCTTCTGATGAAGGGAAAAACTGGTCAGCATTATCTAAAACAAATATGATCAATCCCAATTCGGCTACCGATGCTATCCGTGTCAAAAATGGTTTTCTGATCGTTTACAATCCCGATATTCCGGGAAAAGACTGGTGGGAAGGCAGAGCCAGACTCCGGCTTGCGTATTCAAAAGATGGGATCATCTGGAAAGATATTCTGGTATTGGAAGACCAGGATAAAGGAGAATTCAGTTATCCAACGATTATACAGGATACCAAAGATCTGGTACATATTACATATACCTACAACCGTAAGAATATTAAACATATTATCTTAAAAATCTGATATGAATTAACTAAATTTAGAATTTAATCCTAATCCCCGATCTGATGAAAAAACTATTTCTTATCCTTTCCATACTCATTAGCTTATCGTTTAGCTCCTTTGCCCAGCTCAGTCCGGAAAAGCGGACCGAATGGTTCAAGCATGATCGGTTTGGAATGTTTATTCATTGGGGACTTTATAGTGCTGCAGAAGGTTTATGGAAGGGAGAAAAACTGCGTTATGTAAATAATTATGCAGAATGGATCCGGTACCGCAACCGTATTTCTAAGGAGGAGTACGGCACACTTGCAACCCGCTTTGACTGGGATAAGATCAACCCGGAACAATGGGTATTACTGGCAAAAGAAGCCGGAATGAAGTACATCATTATCACGACCAAACACCACGACGGAGTAGCCATATGGGACACCAAAATAGGTGATTACAGCCTGCCTAAACTCAGCGGAAGCAAGCGCGATGTGATCAAGGAGCTGGCAGATGCCTGCCGTAAACATGGCATGAAACTGGGGTTTTATTATTCACACTGGATAGACTGGGAACACCCTTATGCCTGGAATCATATGCAGGAATTGACCGGACGTGTCACCGATGCGCAATTCAATCAGTACTGGCAGGAAAAAGCTTTACCTCAGTTAAGAGAGCTGCTCACCAATTACGGGGATATCGCGATTATGTGGTTTGATATGTGGATACCGTATCAAAAAACTATTTTCAAAAAAGAACAACTGGATCAGGCTATTGCTTTAATACGTGAGCTTCAGCCCAATTGTCTTATCAATTCCCGACTTGGACTACCTGCTTCTGACCCGAATATTGATTTTGAGACATTGGGAGATAATCAATTCGGAACAGCCTATACAACTCACCCCTGGGAAACTCCGGGTACCATAGCGCACTCCTGGGGCTATAATGCACAGGAAAATGAATGGAAATCTACAACACAGTTGTTCAATTCATTAATCGGAAATGTCAGTATGAACGGAGATTTCACTCTTAACATCGGTCCCCGTGCTGATGGAACAGTTCCTTATGAAAGCATAAGCCGGCTCCGCGATTTAGGGAACTGGCTGACAAAAAACGGAGAAGCATTATATGGCAATACAGGGCTCGGGCTTCGCACAGATCAGCATGACTGGGGCAAACTGACAACAAAAATGGTTAACGGCAAACAAATGGTCTATGCTCATGTCTTTAACTGGCCGTTGGATCACATTCTCCGTGTCAGCGGCATCAGTTCCACTCCTTCAGGCGTAGAATTGTGGAAAGAAGATGGAAGTAAAGAAAAGTTAACATTCGATCAGACAGGACCTTTGATCCACGTGAAATTACCTTCTTCTCAAAGTAATCCTTTTGTTTCTGTCGTTGCTTTTGAATTTCCGCAGGCTGTTACATTAGAAAAGGATATTGCAGGTGAATCGACATTCGGAGGATTTTCATTAAACAGCACCAATACGGTCAATAAGGACTTTAAAATAGTCAGATATGATGGTCTCAAACCGACCCATCTGATCATAGATCAACCGAAAGAAATCCGCTGGAAAGTATATATTCCAAAAGCAGGAACTTATACTGTAGCAGTATCCGCTCACAACCCGAATAAAGAAAACGTGGAAATTAAAGTATCTGAAGGAAACCATCAACTGGAAGGGAAAATTCTGCCAACCGGCAAAATGGTAGCCGAACCAAATGAAAATAACTATGTTGATGAATTTGTAGACAGTACTACCGGAACACTTCAATTTTCAAAAGCCGGAGCATATGAAGTCAGGTTTCAGATAAAAGGAACCAAACCACTATGGTTAAACAGAATCTGGCTGGAAGAGAGGTAAAATACCTTTATAAAAAAGCGATGCCCTGAATGTTAACATTCAGGGCATCGCTTTTTTATATCCTAACTATCTCAAAATCTTGCTAGGTTAGGATATACTTTATCAGTTCGTTTATGCAATAATCCTATATTATTACATCACTAAACAAGTAAATGAAAACTGCTTTCATATAATAAGAAGTGCTCGAAATAATAGCTCTGAGCACTTCTTTTTACAATATTCACATTATCTCATTTATTTATTGAAAAGCACAATAAAATCTTTGTTAAATCTTTACTTATTAACAAAGATTAAATCAAAAAATACATAAACAAACACAATCTTATTATTTTTTTTTAAAAAGATTTGGAAGTTATATACCCATTGTGTTAAATTTATGTAATTATTATTACCTGAAAATAACCTAATTCACATGAAGCAATTCTACACATCATGCTGTATGATAGTCATGGTATCTGTTTTTTCGATATCCAGTCTATTTGCACAACAATCCGTCACAGGGAAAGTGACGAGTACGACCGGGAATGTAGGCGGAGTAACGGTAGCTGTTAAAGGCACCTCCCGCGCAACCCAAACAAAAGAGGATGGTAGCTATACCATTCAAGCCCAGAAGGGAGAAACCATACGATTTTCCATTGTAGGTTATATCGCCCAGGAAATCCAAGTGGCCAACAGCAATACAATCAACGTGACTCTTACTCCAGAAGAAGGAGCTTTGGATGAAGTTGTAGTAACAGGTTTTGCTGAACGCAAAAGAAGCCAGATCGGTTCAGCTGTTACAACAGTGTCAGGAGAAGACATTCGCAGAACAGGAGCAATTAATCCTATCACAGCATTACAAGGTTTGGTACCGGGATTACAGGTTCAGCCGGGAGTTGGCGGCCCCCAATCCACACCTATCTTTCGTATTCGGGGTAGTGCCTCTTTGGATCCTTACAACAACCAACCTTTGATCGTTATTGATAATATTATCATGGATCAGGATATGGTGTTACCAAATCGAGGAGGAAATCAGGATTTTGGAAATATCTTAAAAGATCTTAACCCAGATGATATTGAGAATATTACTGTATTAAGAGGTGGTGCAGTTACGGCATTATACGGTAGCCGGGCTCAAAGTGGTGTTATCTTAATAACAACTAAAACCGGATTTTCACAAAGAGGACTGGGTGTAACAATCACTCAAAATACGCAATGGGACCAAGCGTATAAAACGTTGGATTTTCAAAATGAATTTGGCCCGGGTACAACAGGTGGAGACAGAGACTTTGTCAAAACACCAAGTGGTCAACTTCAGGTACCAGCTACAGCATTCAATTTCGGTCCAAGATTTAATGGACAGACATTATTAGATTACGACGGTCGTGAAATTGTTTTTTCTGCTAAACCTAATAACATGCTGGATGCCTACAGAACAGCTATAAGTAACAATACTACAGTAGGCATTTCCGGTGGTAATGCTCAGGGATCTTTCCGTCTTTCCTATTCAAGAAACGGTTCTCAAGGTATTACACCAAACAATGATTTCACTAGAAATAGTGTTAATTTCCGTGGAACTCAGCGTCTGTTAGGAAAAGTAATTGTTGATGCAAACGTTTCTTATGTGAAAAGTGAAGCTCGTAATGCAGCAGACGTTGGAGCAGGGAATGCAATGTTGTCAGGTAATACGTCTGCAGGAAGTGTATTAGTCAATTTTGTATCAGGAATGCCACGCTATTACGACACGAAATACTGGATGGATAACTATAAAGCTGCTACAGGAGGCTGGAACAGAGCCGATGAGACGGGTTTTTCTAGTGTATTGTACAATTTGTATGAGAATAATCGTGTTACTAATGATGATAACGTACGTGGTTCCATTGATGTACAGGTTCCTTTTACAGATTACTTGAAATTTCAAGGTTTTGTAAATATAAATTACCTTGGAAGTAATTATGAAAACAGAACCAGAGGACGTGACTCTGCTTATGCAAATCCGGAATACTCAACCAGCATGAGCAGTAGATTTACTTCACAATTTAGAGGGGCTTTACACTACACCAAAAAAATAAATGACTTCAACATGATGTTGTTAGGTGGAGGGGAATACTATAGTTTCAGTTCAAAAGGACAAAACGCACGTATTGACGGTGCAATCTATCCAGATATCTACCGTCTGAGCAACTCGCGAAACCGAGTAATTGCTGGTGAAGAAAAACCAAATGCAAGACATTTAGGTTCTCTATTTTATCAGGCTTCTTTTGATTACCGTGATGATGTAACTTTAAATATTTATGGCCGTAATGACTGGAATTCTTCTTTAGTCTACAATGACGGACACGGAACCTATTCATATTTCTATCCAGGAGCTGATGTTATCTGGAAGTTTAATGAAACGTTTAAGGACAAGTTACCTATATTCAACTATGGTGCACTTAGACTATCATATGTACAGACGGGTAATGGAACAGGGGCATATACCACAAATACAGGAGCATATTCAACAGGAGGAGCTTACAACGACTACTTAGGCAGATCTGTTCTTAACTATGGCTACCAAAGTAATACATTACCGAATCAGAGTTTACGCCCGGAACGCACAACCAAATACGAAGCTGGTCTTGAAGTCAGAATGCTGAACAACAGAGTAGGAACTAACATTTCATACTATTCTCAAGATTCAAAAGATCAGATTATCAGTTTCGTTACAGAAAGCACATCAGGAGTAACTGCTGCTCTATTAAATGGTGGTAAGGTTCGCAATAAAGGAATTGAGCTGGTTTTATTTGGTATACCAGTTAAAACAGATAATTTCTCGTGGGATACTCGTTTCAATTATACTCGTAACCGCAATACTATTTTATCTCTTCCTTTCGGATTGGAATACATCGGAGTTGGTGGAGGAGACGGCTATCAGGCTGTTGCTAAAGTAGGAGGAGATTATGGAACTGTTATAGCTCCCTATGCCTATGCAAAATATCAGGCTGTAGATGGAAATGGAAATCCTACAGAAAGCGCGCTTAACGGTAAGCGTGTACTTTCTTCTCCTAACGGAACTTCTACAATATATGAGCGCGCAGCTAATTATACCCAAGGAATTGATAAAGCTCCGGTTTTAGGCTCTATTCTACCTAAATTCTTAGGTAACTGGAGAAATACATTCAACTACAAAACATTCCAATTGGTAGTCGCAGTAGATGCTAAATATGGCGGAATGGTGTATTCTTCAACAAAAGACTTTGGTTCATGGTTGGGGACTTTGAAAAGTACATTACCTGGTCGTTCAGAAGAATTTGGAGGTGTAGCATTTACAACCGCTGCAGGTGTTGCAAGAAATGACGGGGTTATTCTTGATGGTATTTATAAACAAGGAACTACCGTAAATTTCGGTGGTAAAGTCGTAGACATCTCAGGTATGTCACATCAAGAAGCGGTAGATGCTGGTTATATGCGTCCGGCAAGTGCAGCAGCGTATTACAGTAATTCACACTCCTGGTTTAGTGGTATCCGAGAGCGTTCTATGTATGAGTCTTCTTGGGTTTCAGTACAACAAGTTAGCTTAAACTATGACCTCCCGTCAACATTTGCTAAAAAATTAAAAATGAACGGATTACGTGTTGGAGTATATGGTAATGATTTATTCTTTATATACAACAGTGCGCCTGATAATTTTAATCCGTATAGTATTAATGACAGTGGTTCAGGTGCTATGAATGAAGGATCGGCAATGCCTTATGTTCGTCGGTTTGGTTTTAGTATCAATGGTAGTTTCTAGTGTGTAGGTAACCAAAATTTAATTTTACAGAAATGAAAAATACAATCAAAATATTAACCCTCTTTTTTGTGATAGCAATCGCAGCCTCATGTGGAAGAGATAAATTTTCGGAATTGAATACAGATCCGGATGCTGTATTGAATATTCCACCAGAATATGAACTTCCCACTGGATTATTATCCATTCATAACAATGGAAGGGAACGTTATTATGATCTTTACCTAGGTATTTATTATTGGTCACAAACATTTTCTATTGGAGCAGGTAATACCGAAGGCTCTTATCAGGCGTCTGGTAATATTGGTGTCCGCTGGAATATGTTTTACAACGGTGTAGGTAACAGATTGTTCGATATCAAAGAAGTTATTAAAAAACTTCCGGCAGATAAGCAAGCCTCTTATACACATCTTAATGCTATTGTAGATATTCCTCTCGCTTATTTTGCTTGGTATACCTCAGATGTATATGGTAGTATAGCTTATTCTGAAGCATTTAGAGCCCGTTATACAACTCCACCTCTATTAACTCCTAAGTATGATACACAGGAGCAGCTTTATGATATTTTGGATGCACAATTAAAAGCTGCCGTAGAAAAACTGAAGGCTCCTACCTCTGCTCCACAAGTAAATTTGGCTGGCTATGACATCTATTATGATGGAAATGCTACAAAATGGATTAAAGCGGCAAACAGTCTCCGTTTAAAAATAGCTATGCGCTTGATGAAGCGTAATCCTGAAAAGCTTCGTGCAATCGCTGCAGAAGTGTTGGGCGACCCTGCCGGAGTTATCAGCAATGACAGTGAATCCTGGAAATTTATTGCCAGAAGCGGATTCACAGGAGCTGAAGATAATCCGACTAACCAGCGAACAGTTTCAGGTTCAAAAAACATGGTAGATTTTATGTGGAAAACAAGTGATCCGCGTATCCGTATTTACTACGAACCATCACACTTTACAAAAGAACGTTTTGAAGCTGCACAGGCACAAGGTAAAATCCCGGCTAGTTTTGTTTGGGATGGACAATTATATCGCGGACAGTATATCAGCCCTGATGCATCATTGGATCCGACAAAGGCAACATACTTTACGGCTATAACATACAAGTTCAATAATCAAGATGTAACCGGAGCAAGATTGCCGTCATCTATCCGTTCAAGCTATTTCAATAGTACTCCGAATAATGGGAACATGACATTCCCGATAATCAATTATTCTGATGTATTGTTTATGAGAGCTGAGCTTGCTCAACGTAATATTTACGGAACTCCTGCAGATGTCCAAAACTTGTATTATCAGGGTATCGACGCTGCATTGGCTGAACATGATAAAGCTGCATCAACAGCAAAAATAACAGGTTATCAGGCATTGACTCCTGCAGAAGTAACGGCATACAAAGCAAGTCCAGGTGTTGTATTTAATCAGGCAAATGCTCTTGAACAAATATGTATTCAGCAATATATCAATTACTTCAAAAATAATAATGAAGCCTGGGCATTAGTAAAAAGAACTGGCTACCCTTCTGTAAATGGAAATCTTTTCAAAGCAGAAGTCTTCACCAGTTCTGGTTCTGTGTTGGAAATGCCAAGAAGATTCTCTATTGCTCGACCATTCCCTACAAATATGAATGCTGAAAACATCAATAAGGCTATTGATGATATGATTAATATTCCGGGATTTGGTACACCAAACGATATTAGAGGCCGTGTCTGGTGGGATGTTCAATAGAAAATATGTAAATTGGCTAGATAAAATTAATGAAGAGTAATATATTAAGATAAATAAGGTGAGATACATTATAATAGTAATCTTTCTTCTTTTCGGAAAAAATTTGACTGGAGCACAATTAAGTTTGGATTACTCGTCAATAAATGCTGTGAAGACATTACAAAATAAAGATTATGACTTTGTGAATCTCAATAATAAACCACATGTCTTTATATTCTATTCAAGCGATTGCCCTCTAAGCCAAAAATATACATTAACAATATCCAATCTTTATAACAAATACACCGGCAAAATTAATTTTGTCGGTGTATTTCCTGGAAAAGAACACGGTCCTGAAGAATACCAAAACTTTAAGGACAAATACAATATCAACTACATGTTGATTAAAGATGAAAAGTTCAACCTCACTTCACACCTAAAGGCAACAATCACTCCGGAGGTCTTTCTCATTGACAAATCAGGTAAAATCATTTACCACGGGGCTATAGATGACTGGGCAGTCAAACTTGGAAAAACTAAACAACAGCCCACTATCAACTATCTTGAAAATGCTATAGAAAGCTTATTGAACAATAAAAATGTTCAATCTGACTATATAAAACCTATTGGATGCTATATAGAACAATGAAATTAAAATTCCTCTACTTTTTAAACCTATTCCTGTTAACATTACTCTCTGTACAAAATATAAGTGCTCAGACTTATCAGGATGTCAGACAAATTTTAATAAATAAATGTGCTTCCTGCCACAAATCTACCGATAGTGAAGCCCCATTCTCTCTTGAAACTTATCAGGATGTAAAAAAGAGAACCCGCATGATCAAAGAAGTTATTCAATCGAACTACATGCCACCATGGATGCCGGATTCACACTATCAGGATTTCGCGAATAACAGACAGTTGTCCGGAGAAGAAAAAGATAAAATAATCAAATGGATTGACAAAGGAGCCCCACAAGGAAATAAAAAACAACAAAATACGCTATCAAAAACAACTTCTCCCATTGATAGAAAACCTGACCTGACACTAAAAATCAACAAACCTTTTATTGTCAAAGGTAATAACAAAGAAAGATTTGTCCTTTTTAAAGTCCCATTTGAATTACTGGAAGACAAAAATATTGAAGGTGTAGAATTTTACAGCGATAATAAAAAAGTAGTTCATCACGTCAACTATATGTTCAGTTCAGTTCCAGATATTTCCGTAAATCTGTATCAGGGAGATCCCTATATTGATAATGCAGAAGAAACGGATATGAAAAAGCTTATGCAATATGAGCCCTTTCAAAACAGACCTGTATTTTATACAGGATGGATACCTGGTGCCTCTATTGAATACTATCCTAAGGATTTTGGCTGGACACTCCCAAAAAGAGGAGTTGTAATATTTACAGTTCACTATTCTGCTACTGCTGCTGATGAGCAATCAACCATAGGTGTTAATCTATATTTTAAGAAAACTCCGGCAAAAAGACCAGTTCGTATTATAAGTCTGGGTTCAGGAGGAATTGGTGAAAAAGACATATATCCTCGCTTTGTAATCCCGCCTGATCAGGAGTCTACTTTTTCATTAAAAATCAGGACACCTGAAGATCAATCATTGTTATATGTATGGCCACACATGCATTATCTGGGGAAAGATTTTAAGGCTTTTGCTGTTACTTTACACAATGACACCATACCACTTATACATATTCCTAAATGGAATTTTGAATGGCAGGAAATGTATAGAATGAAAAAATTGGTTAAAGTACCTGCTGGCTCTACAATTAATATCGTTGGTACGTTTGATAACACAGCCAACAATCCACAAAATCCTAATTCACCACCAAAATATGTATACTCTACAGGCAACATGACATCCACCGATGAAATGCTTACATTCCTGCTTATTTATGCCCCTTATCAATCCGGTGATGAAGAAATTTTATTGGAATAAGCTAACCCCAAAAGTTTATTAAATATTTTTATAAATTTTGGTTGATATAATATTAAGTAGATATGAGAAAAGAATGGAAATCTTTTAGGTCAGATATTTCTATGTATTGTATTAATCTTTGCATTTGCATTTAACCCTCTAATAAGTCATTGGAAGGCTCAATCTTATGTATATTTATTTTTTTTGCTTCCTTAATATTTACAGTTCCACTTATTCTTTTACAATTTAAGAATGCACAAAAACTGAATTCAATAGATATAGCAATACTCGTTTTATTCCTACTTATAAATATAAGTTCAATTACGAATATTAAAGATTATAGAATTAGTATTAATGATGCGGAAAGCCTTTAGTTAGTGAAAAGCTGGCTGATAATTTCATAATATTGTCAGCCAGCTTTTGTTTCAAATCATGTATTAACACATCTCGATACATTCTTTCCGCAAGAAAACAATTTCTCTTTCAAAATGTTCTTTCATAAAATCAATTTATTAAAACTTAAATATTATGAAAAAGCATTTTGTTTTGTATGCAGTCTATTATGTATTATCCTTTGTGTTAACCCTTGTAACAGTATCCTGTAAAGAAGACAGTAATATCACTGAAAAAGAAACTCTGCCCCTTAACACTGCAAAGGCCACTTATCCTCCCGAAGAAATAAACGTATCATGTAGAAATACAGAGCGTAAAATAATGTATGGTTTGGATGATCAGGGCTGTGTCAGTGTTTGGCAAACATCCTATTGGTATGTAGCAAATTTTAAATGTCCGGGAAACTCTTATTTATTGAACCTTAAAAATAAAGAAACCATTAAATTATATCATGAAAAACTGTTCTGTAAACAGAATAATTCATACCCTGTGGTACAGAGAGGAGTTTACGATCCATATGAATCTGACCCAGTATTAATTCTTAATGTATTCGGTGTCAATTCCATTTCCAGTCTGGAGAGCGAACTGAGTGTATTTAATCAATATAGTTCTACAAACTTTACAGTATACATCTTGCTGAGTGACGGAGCT
Organism: Sphingobacterium spiritivorum ATCC 33861; assembly: GCF_000143765.1. Lineage (GTDB taxonomy): Bacteria > Bacteroidota > Bacteroidia > Sphingobacteriales > Sphingobacteriaceae > Sphingobacterium > Sphingobacterium spiritivorum. The sequence continues at coordinate 229,149 of NZ_GL379771.1, forward strand.
AACAGAATGAACGGGACATGTTTTTTTGGCTTTGAGAGTAATGGTAAAAGCAGAACAGTTGGTTTTTATCCTGCCAATATACCCATTTATACATATCAGTCTGTTCCTTCCGTATATTTTGACAACAGCGAAATGCTGTATGTTTTAAAAGTAAAATTTACATTACCGAAACTTATATTAAACGGCGTTCTCAATACATTATATAATAACGGAATACCCCCTCAATTTTCAATCGATAGTTACAATAGTGCGCATTTGACAAAACAAATATTTGAACAATTAGATATTTATTTACCAAATACTATTTCTTCTCCTTACGAACTGGCTGCATATATCAGACAATCAGGATTACCTTCAATGATGATTTCACCTGATATCGACTTATCTCTTGGTACAGCACCCGTAAGAAATTAATAGGAAGATTTGCTTATTTTTTAATGAATGTACTCAAGCTGAAATAGATTGAGTACACTGTTTGTTGACTACTTCTTAAACTGATTCAGTCCTGCCTGCAGAAATTTGATATAGTTATCTATATTATAGTCTGCTCCGGTTGGAGGAATCAAGACCTTTCCATTCGGATCGACGATTACGTACAAGGGTTGCGAATTACTATTAAATGCAGATGCCTGAAAATCGCTATTTTTATTACCAATCGTTTTGATGGATTTACCACTAAACTTAGATACATATTGTTCATCTGCGGCCAGTTCTGTTTTATCATCCACGAAAAGTTCTGCCATTACAAATTTCTCTTTCAGTAACTTAGCGACACGCGGATCCGTCCATACGTTTGCTTCCATCTTCCTGCAATTAACACAGTTCCAACCTGTAAAATCAATCAATACAGGTTTATTGCTCTCTTTTGCAGTTTCTAATGCCTGTGCATAGTCATAGTAAGGATCAAAACCTTTTGGTGTACCTCTTTCATGAAAGATCTCAGCATATTTCTTGACCTTACCGTCATGTGCCGCAGAGATACCGGAAGAAATACCTGTTGTCAGATCAAAATCCTGGGTGGCAGAAGGCGGCAGAAATGCGGAGATCGATTTAAGAGGAGCGCCCCATAATCCGGGAACCATATACATCACAAAAGAAAAGACAATAACGGCGATCAGAGTTCTGGGAACGGAAAGAAACCGGAGATCACTGTCATGTGAAAATTTGATCTTTCCGATCAGGTATAGTCCCATGAGCCCGAAGATCACAATCCATAGCGACAGGAATACTTCCCTGTCAAGCCAGTTCCAGTGATAAGCCAGATCCACATTGGATAAAAATTTCAGCGCAAAAGCCAGTTCCAAAAATCCCAGGACAACCTTTACACTATTGAGCCATCCACCGGACTTTGGCATTGATTTTAACAGGGAAGGGAACATCGCAAAGAGTGCAAACGGAATAGCCAGAGCTACAGAAAAGCCTAACATACCTATAGCCGGGCCGATACGGTCTCCTTTAGATGCTGCGTCCACCAATAATGTCCCGATTATAGGTCCTGTACAGGAAAAGGAAACTACAGCCAGACTGAATGCCATAAAGAATAAGCCAACTAATCCACCCTTATCAGATTTAGCATCAATTTTATTGACAAACGAACTGGGCAACGTTATTTCAAAAGCACCAAGGAAAGATGCTGCAAAGACAACCAGCAAAAGGAAAAAGAAGAAATTAAATATTCCGTTTGTGGAAAGAGCATTCAGTGCATCCGAACCAAACACGATGGACACTATCATTCCTAATGCAACATAGATGATAATGATAAAAAGTCCATAAAGTAGCGCCTGTCCAATTGCTTTCGCTCTGCTTCCCGCCTTTTTGGTAAAGAAACTAACCGTGAGCGGAACCATTGGAAAAATACAGGGCATCAGAAATGCCGTAAAACCTCCGATCAGTCCGGCGATAAATATACTCCACAAAGAGTCTGCAGCTTTTGGAACCTGCGACACTGGTAAAGCATCTTCATGTTTAGTTGTATCGGAAACAGCAACAGAAGCAGAATCGCTTGTTGGCTCCATCTCAACAAACTCCAGACCTTCCAGTGATACTGAATCCAGTTCCTGTGCCAGAGAGACCATCGGTATCAGTAACATAATCCAGATGGTCCATTTAAAGATATTTTTCATTTGCAATGAAATTAGGTTATAGGTTTAGGTTGATTATTATCAGGTGGTTTATTCATCAGATTCGCTCAGGATGAATACATCATCCTGAGTTGAATCCCTTAATAAACATTACATATTATTGTATTCTTTTAGCGTGTTGCCAAACAGAGGCTTTTCTAAACGGCATACAGGATGAAATCCTGTAAAACTAAGATCAGTAGAGATATAACCTTCTTTAACAGGTTCATTACGTACCAGATCCGTACTCAGGTATTTTTTATTGTCATCGCACAACAGCGTAACTACAGTAGCATCCCGCCCCATTTCTTCTTTCAGTTTGATTGCACCGATTACGTTGGCTCCGGAAGAGATACCAACGGCAAGTCCAAGCTCCCGTGCCAGCTTCTGAGCCATTATGATAGCATCTCCATCACAGGCATTAATAACATTGTCCAAACTATCAAGCTTGACTATAGCCGGAATAAACTCATCTGAAATCCCCTGAATACGATGCGAGCCAACTTTATGGCCTGTAGATAATGTAGGGCTTTCTGCCGGTTCTAACGGATGTATGCGCACATTAGGATTCTGCACACGCAGATAATTTCCTACACCCATCACCGTACCACCGGTACCTACCCCCGCAACAAAAGCATCAGCGACCAAACCCAGAGATGAAAGTTGTAAAGCTATTTCTCTTCCTGTAGTCAGTTCATGCGCTTCCGCATTGAACTGGTTTTCGAATTGTCTGGGAAGAAATACCCCTCCCCCCGCAGCCAGTTCCTCACTGATACGTATACTGCCGAGAAAACCTCCCTCCTCCTTACTTACAAGCTGAATATCAGCACCCATACTTTTTATAATATCAATACGTTCCTTGCTCAGCCAATCAGGCATAATGATTTTGACCTGATGCCCAAGAGCTTTACCAATGGCTGAAAATGCAATACCTGTATTACCACTTGTTGCTTCTACAATCACATCATCCGGACGAATCTGACAATTCATATATGCCTTGTAAAGAATATACAAAGCCATACGATCTTTTATACTGCCGGTCAGGTTGTAGTTTTCACATTTTACATAAATCTTATCCTGCTTACCTTTGTAGGTATAATGCAGCTCCAACATAGGGGTGTTACCAACCAGATGCCATAAGTGTGTAAACCTGCTATCCAGTTCAGGTGAAAGACATTCACTTATTGATTTTAACTTCATTTACTTTATATTATCTAATTTTACTTTACAGACGACCTCTTGATTTATTTAGGATCGGAAAATCATAATTCTTACAGGCAGCAGCAGCTTCTAAAACAAAAGCAAAATTGACTTTAAACAATATATTATTCAATAGACAACATGAAAAACAATAAAATTTAAGGAATATTTAAATAAAATAGTTTTTTATTCAGAAACAATACATATATTGGTATCAAATCAATAAAAAGAAAAGATGTCAGTTCTTGATGATACCGACCTAAAGCTCCTCCGCATCCTTCAGAAGGACAGCACACTGAGTAATAAGGAATTAGCTTTTCAGCTTCACAAATCTATTCCGGCAATACACGAACGTGTCAAAAAATTAAAAGCACAGGGCTATATAAAGCGAACCGTAGCTATTCTCGACAGGCACCGGATCGGGATGGGCTTAATTTCTTTTTCACAGGTTTTTCTGAAGGCACATACTGCAGATGTACTCAATGAGTTTGAGCGGGAAGTAGCTAAATTTCCGGAAGTAATGGAATGTTATCAGATGGCAGGTTCCTATGACTTTATGCTCCGGATAGCCACACGGGACATGGATGCTTATCATCAGTTTTTAAGGCATAAACTTTCAGTACTACCGCATGTCAGCACCGTCCAAACCTACTTTGTGCTTTCAGAAACTAAAAGCGAAACAGCTTATCCGCTTTAGGCAATAACACATCACCTTAACTGGTCTTCTTCAACTCCCTGACAACATACGGTGATAATAAACAGAAACCCCTGATCCGGGCAGGATTAGCCGGATCAGGGGTTATTATACTGAAGTATTTTTTTAAATCTTACGGTTATTGCGCTACAAACGTATATATTCCATTGGCTTTGGTATCAAAATCCAGAAGCGTAGTAGAAGGTACCTCCAATCCCTTAAGAGTTGCTTTCTCAGATTTCAAAGGCGCTTTGATTGCATTGACCAGATAGAAAGGGTTGCTGTTTTCACCTTTTGAAGGATTCAGTTCAGCATTTCCTGAGAGATGCGTATTACTATTCAATCTCAGGCGGCAGTTGCCTCCTAAAGTTGAGCGGACAACTAACTTTTTAACTTTATTATCCTTCCATTCCATATCTACTTCAAATCCTCCTCTGGCCTTCAGTCCTGTCACCTTACCGTTTGCAAGCGCACGGGGTAAAGCCGGAAGAAGGTAAATATTACCGTCATAAGACTGCAGCAGCATCTCAGCAATACCCGAAGTACAGCCAAAGTTTCCATCAATCTGAAAAGGCGGATGAGCATCCAGCAGGTTTGGATAGGTCCCTCCGGATTGTCCGCTTTCTTCCAAAGGAGCCGGACTCAGCTGATCTTTTATCAGCTTATAGGCCTGATCGCCATCCAGCAATCTCGCCCACCAGTTGACTTTCCAGCCCATAGACCACCCCGTAGATTTATCCCCTCTGTAGATCATTGAATTTTTGGCTGCTTCCAGCAATTCCGGATTCCGGAAAGGAGATATCTGCCCGGAAGGAAACAATCCGTACAGATGAGAAATATGTCTGTGCTTATCTGTAGGCTTATCCAGATCCTGCAGCCATTCCTGTAACTGATTGTGCTGACCGATCTGCATAGGAGGAAGCCGGTGTAATGCCACCTGTACAGAATCACGCAGATCGGCATCTTCCTTCAATATTTCTGAAGCCTGAATAAAATTGTGAAAAACATCAAACACCAGTTGATTATCCATAGTAGTACCTGCGCTGACACCTACTCCAGGCTGATAAGAGTTTTCCGGAGACATGGAAGGAGCGACAACCAGCCATTTATGTGTTGGCTCTTCCTGCAGAACATCAAGATAGAATAAAGCTTTTCCTTTCAGTACATGATAATACTCCTTTAGGAAAGATCTGTCTCCCGAATATAGAAAATGCTGCCAGAGGTGTTGACTTAACCAGGCTCCTCCCATTGGCCATATACCGTAGAAACCACCATCTACAACACCTGAAATACGCCACAGATCTGTATTATGATGGATATTCCATCCACGGGCATGATACAGTTCTTTTGCGCTTTCCTGTCCTGTTACAGCCAGATCTTTGAGCATAGCAAACAGCGGCTCATGTAATTCTTTGAGATTCGTGACTTCCGCAGGCCAGTAGTTCATTTCTGTATTAATATTGACCGTGTATTTGCTGTCCCATGGCGGAGAAAGTTTGTCATTCCATATGCCTTGCAAAGTTGCGGGCTGGCTTCCGGGTTGAGAACTACTGATCAGCAGATAACGTCCGAATTGAAAATATAAGGTCACCAACTCCGGATCATCCGCTCCGCCAAATTCCCGGATGCGGATATCTGTCATTTTTTTGGATTGCGGACTTTCTCCCAGATACAGACTGACTCTGTTAAAATACTGCTGATACTTTTGAATATGATCTGCTTTAGCCTTTTCATACTTTCTGGCGGTGGCTTTGTTCAGGATATCCAGTGCCTTTGCAGCTGCATTACTCGTGATATCGTTATACTTTTTAAAGTTAGTTCCAATGGAAATATACAGGATGACTTCATCGGCATTGGTTATTTCCAGTTGGTTATCCTTTTGAATCAATGTCCCCCCTTTGAGTACAGGACGGACAATACCTGAAAATTGAATCCGGCCCGTCTTGCCTTCATGAGAGCCACTGATACCGCTTAAGGTCAATTGCTTATTTTCTACGGTAATATGGGTGTTATCATGCGGACTAGTTAATCCTATTGAAAAGGAAAGGCTTTTCTTTGTATCGGCACTAAGTTTTATGATGACAACATCATCTTTCAAAGATGCAAACACCTCTCTGGTATAGGTAACAGCTCCTGCTTTGTAACGTGTTCGTGTAATTGCATCCTGTATATCCAGTTCCCTGCTATAAGAAGTATACTGTTTATGACCGGGGAAACTTATCCGCAAATCACCAAATGTCTGATACGGCATGCCGTAGTCAATACCTGACGGAGCTGGTCGCGGAAAGGTCGCATTGGAAAGGTCTTGCGCTTCCTTAGCTTTTCCTTCGAAGAGCAGTCTTCTGATCTGCTGAATCTTATCATAAGCATTTTTAGACACATTATTCCCCGGTCCGCCGGCCCAGATTGTTTCTTCATTAAGCTGAATCTGTTCCTGATCAGGCTGGCCGAAAACCATTGCTCCCAATCGTCCGTTGCCAATAGGCAAGGCTTCATTCCAGTTTCCGGCAGGTTTATCATATTGCAGCTTCAGACTGTTTTGTGCCTGCAAGCAAGTTGCAAATCCAACAAAAACAAGCGTTAGTGAGCGTAAAAATCCTTTGTACCCGTAATGTTTCATTTCATTCTATTATACACAGATGGAAGAATAAAAAGGGAACATCAATGTGTTCCCTTTTCTATTTTATTTTGTTCAGGTGTTTACCAGTAGATGGTATACAATGCTGCTGTAACCATAATTACAATGAGTGCGCCAACCAGGAAACCTGTATGAACTTTGAACATCTTTGTGTCGATCTCCAGCCCTTTGGGAACAATTCCTCTTGCATTTTCAATTTTACTGATAATATACATTCCGATAATACAGATCACAAAAACAAATCCCATACGATCTATAAATGGTATTTCATACACACCGGATGCTTTGTTCAATATCGCAAAATTAGATGCGCTTAAGAATGACAGGTCAGCAAAATTTGGCAGGAATTTAAAAAAGACAGAGAAGAAGAAGCCCCCGATTGTAGCAAAAAGAGCGGCATTGGATGTGGTCCTTTTCCAGAAAAAACCAAGGATAAACATTGCAAATATACCCGGAGATACAAAGCCCGTATACTCCTGAATATATTGAAAACCACCTTTTTTATCTATTCCTAAATGCGGAGCAATAATTACCGCCAAAATCATAGAAACAATGATTGTAATTTTCCCTACACTGATCAGCTTTTTCTCAGAGGCATTTTTATCAAATATCTTTTTATATACATCCAAAGAGAAGATAGTGGCAATACTATTTGCTTTGCCGGCTAGTGAAGCCACTACAGCAGCAGTCAATGCCGCAAAAGACAGTCCTTTCAGACCGGAAGGCAGCAAATTCAGCAATACGGGATTGCTCTGTCCGGATTCACTTCTCCACCCTGCATCATTTCATTCTGGAACAATCCGTCTTTCCACATCACATAGGCTGCAATTCCAGGCAGTACGACAATGACCGGCATCAGCAACTTCAGGAAAGCAGCAAACAGAATACCGCTACGGGCGGTTTTAAGATCTGCTCCTAAAGCACGTTGGGTGATATACTGATTACAACCCCAGTAGTTAAGATTCACAATCCACATCCCTCCTATCAACACAGATAAACCCGGTAAGTCAAGGTAGCTCTCATTATCAGGTTTCAGTACCATGTGAAAATGTTCGGAAGCCTTTTCGGTCATCATATGGTAACCGTGTAATATTCCCTGACCGTTACCATAATGCTCAGAAACCAGATTTAAGGCCAGATAAGTCGTGGCAAGTCCGCCCAGGATCAGGAAAAAAACCTGTATTACGTCTGTATATCCGATTACTTTCATCCCCCCCAATGTGATAATAATCGCAAAAACAGCTATGGCATACATACAAAAGGTAATGCTCAATCCTGAAATACTACTCACCGCCAGGGCTCCCAGATAGAGAATAGAGGTGAGATTTACGACAACATACAGTAAAAGCCAGAAAACAGCCATAATCATAGCTACTGTACTGTTGTAGCGCTGATTCAGAAACTGCGGCATCGTAAAGATCTTATTTTTGAGATATACCGGAATAAAGAAAACAGCAACCACAATCAATGTAATTGCAGCCATCCATTCGTAAGTCGCAATGGCCAGCCCCATCTTAAATCCGGATCCACTCATACCGATAAATTGCTCGGCAGAGATATTGGAAGCGATCAGCGATGCGCCTATTGCCCACCACGTTAATGAACCTTCCGCCAGGAAATAATCTTTGGATTCTCCACCCACGGTTTTCGCTCTTTTTCTATAAAAAACCCAAAGACCGTACGATGCAACGATGATGAAATAAATAAAGAATACAATGTAATCCTTTGTTGATAATATATTGCTCATAAATTTATAATGGTTTAGATTTAAAAAGCGGAATATCAGATATGTCTGTTAATCAGGTTTTCCAGGAACTCCTGCTTACCTGATTTCACTTCCGGTTCTCCATTTGCTGCAGCGAAATCGCGTAAATCTTCCAAAGATAAATTTCCTTTTTCAAATTCAGCACCTTTACCTGTATCAAATGATTGATATCGCTCTTTTCGAAGTTGAAGGTAAGAAGATTTTTCTAAAATCTTATCTGCAATCAGCAATGCTCTTGCAAACAGATCCATCCCGCCTATATGAGCAAAAAACAAATCTTCTCTGTCTGTCGAATTTCTGCGGATTTTCGCATCAAAATTGATACCTCCACCCTGAAATCCGCCTGCTTCAAGAATAATCAGCATAGACTCTGTCAGTTCATTGATATTGTACGGGAACTGGTCTGTATCCCATCCGTTTTGCTCATCTCCCCTGTTCGCATCTATAGATCCTAAAAGTCCGGCATCAGCAGCTACCTGCAGCTCATGTTGAAAAGTATGACCTGCAAGAGTGGCATGGTTAACTTCAAGATTAAGTTTAAAATCATCCAACAAGTCATACTGACGTAAGAAACTGATAACAGTCGCAGCATCATAATCATACTGGTGTTTGGTCGGTTCACAAGGTTTCGGTTCAATAAAGAATGTACCGGAAAAACCATTTTTTCGGGCATAATCTTTGGCCAGATGTAAAAATCTGGCCAGATGCTCCTGCTCCCGCTTCATATTTGTATTCAACAGAGACATATAGCCTTCACGTCCGCCCCAGAATACATAATTCTGACCGCCCAAAGCAATTGTTGCATCCAGAGCAGCCTTTACCTGTGCTGCACCGTGTGACAGAACATGGAAGTCAGGATTTGTCGCAGCACCATTCATATAACGTTCGTGACTGAACAAGTTGGCTGTGCCCCATAAAAGTTTGATTCCGCTTTCCTGTTGCTTATCCAGCGCATAAGCTGTAATAGCCTGTAATCTTCTCTCATTTTCAGCGACATTATTAGTATAATCCACCAGATCAACGTCATGAAAACAGTAATAAGGCAGCTGCATTTTGGTCATAAATTCAAATGCTGCGTCCATTTTATCCTTTGCCCGGTCTACAGCGTCCGCTTTCTGATCCCACGGAAAGATGTGTGTAGCTCCGCCAAAGGGATCAGCTCCGTTACCATTAAATGAGTGCCAGTACGCACAGGCAAACTTCAGGTGTTCTGCCATACTCTTTCCACGTACGATACGATTAGGATCATACCAACGAAACGCAAAAGGATTGTCACTATCCAAACCCTCATATTGTATCTGTCCGATACCTGCGAAAAATTCTTTTTGTCCTTTGATGTAGTTCATTATTATTTCTATTTTAATGTGATTATTTTTTATTCTAACTAAGGATAACAGCAATAGTCAATGAGTCCCGCTAACGTTCTAAACATCCAGTTTGCTTAGCAGCATTTTCCACTCCTGATACAATTCTTCATATACCGCAGCCTCAGTCGGTTCTATCGTGCTGATTTTCTTCATATGCTGAAAAGCTTCCTTCGACTCTTTATAGTAGCCCACTCCGATTCCGGCACCTAATGCAGCCCCCACACTTCCGTCATTATTAAACAGTTCGACAGGAGTATCCGTGACGTTCACAAATGAATCACAGAATAAGGGACTCAGAAAGAGATTGGTGTGTCCGGCCCGGATAACAGAAGGATGTAAACCATTTTCACGTAAAATATCCAGTCCGTAGCGGAATGCAAAAGCTATTCCCTCCTGACTCGCTCTTACTATCTCTGCTTTACCATGCTTATTAAAATCAATCTGTTGGATATGGCTGTGGATAAGCTTATTATTCAACATTCGTTCGGCACCATTCCCGAAAGGAAGTATTTTTAATCCCCTACTTCCTACCGGTGCTTGTTGTCCCAGTACATTTAATTCATTATAAGAAAGGTCTGCTCCTATCATTTTTCTGATCCAGCTATTCTGTATACCGGTGCCATTTATACACAGCAGAATACCTGTCCTGATATCATCCGGCAGATAATTGACGTGAGCAAATGTATTTACTCTCGATTGGGGGTCAAATGTCAGCTCATCACTAACTCCATAAATAACACCTGAAGTGCCGGCTGTCGCAGCTACCTCTCCGGCATTCAACACATTGAGTGAAAGCGCATTGTTGGGCTGATCTCCGGCCTTGTAAGAAACAACAGTATCAGCGGACAAGTTTAATAATGCTGCAATTTCAGATTTTACAGTGCCATGATGACTGAAAACAGGATTTATATCCGGAATAAGTGACCGGTCAAATCCGAAATAATCCAGGATTGCTGAAGAAACATCATTTTTTTCAAAATTCCAGAATATTCCTTCTGATAGAGCGCTAACGGTTGTATTGATCTCTCCTGTAAACTTCAGCGTCAGAAAATCTCCGGGTAGGAGAATCTTTGCAATCTGATCATAAATATCAGGTTCATTTTGCTTGATCCAGGCTAATTTGGATGCTGTAAAATTGCCGGGTGAATTGAGATGTTGCCTAAGCGTTTGTGCTTTGCCCATATCTTCCCAGGCACGCTCACCTATGGCCACACTCCGGCTGTCACACCATATAATAGCATTTCGCAAGACCTTATCCTGCTTATCTACCACGATCAGTCCATGCATCTGATAAGATAATCCAATTGCTCTGATTTCACGTGGATCATATTTTTTACTATTATGAGCTTTGAGAACAGCTTTAATTGTATAATCCCACCACACTTCAGGGGACTGTTCAGCCCAACCTGCCTGAGGCGACAGAATTTCAGCTTCCTCTTCCGGATAGCTGACCGACACTATGATTTCCTGCGTGTCAGCAGACACTACCGACACTTTTATAGAGGAGGTTCCTAAATCAATTCCTAATAATAACATATAATTTATAATTGGCTAATGCAACCGCTTGCATAAAAGTATTTATATTTTTTTATATTTACAAAAAGAGTTTAATCAAAGTGGAAAAAAAACCTACTATTTACGATATAGCCAAGGCGCTAAACATTACGACATCTACTGTATCAAGAGCCCTGAACAACAGCACATTAATAAGCAAAGAAACCAAAGAAACCGTTTGGAAATTTGCAAAGAAGATTAATTACCGTCCCAATAAACTGGCTTCTTCCTTAAGTTCGGGAAAGACCAATATTATAGGGGTGGTCATTCCCAGTGCACAGATTCAGTTTTTTTCTGCGGTGATCAACAGTCTGGAACAAACGCTTCAGAAGGAAGGATACAATATCCTACTATATCAGACTAATGAATCATACAAATCGGAAATAAGTGGCATAAGCACATTACTGGAAGCACAGGTCGACGGAATTATTATTTCACCCTCTCTGGAGACTTATGATTTCACGCATCTGGATAAAGCTCATGAGGAAGGTATGCCCGTCATTCTGTTTGACAGGGTACACGATACCTTAGATCTGCCTTCAGTCTCCATTGATGACGAAAAAGCCGGCTATATGGCGACAACTCATCTTATTGAAAAAGGTTATAAAAGAATAGGTTACATTTCTACAGATTCTACGATTCAGATTTTCAAGGCTCGTTTTGAAGGTTATAAAAGAGCATTGAAAGCACACGATCACCCTTATAAGGAAGAGCTGATCATCCTGGATCAGATGTCTATAAAAGGAGGAATGGAAGGTACACGTAAGATGATGCAATTAAAGCAAAGACCTGATGCCATTATAGGTGGTGATGATTTTACAGCTTTAGGGATTATTAAAGAATTGTCCCTGCTTCATATTACCCCTCCTGAAGTAGGTGTCATCGGATTCGCCAATCAGACGTTCTCCGAATTTATAACACCGAGTCTTTCGACCATAGATCAGCAAGCTGTAAATATGGGTAAAGAATGTGCGAATCTGTTTCTAAAAATCACCAATAAAAAACTGGCTAAAAATACTATCGAAAAAATTGTTCTTCCGCCTCTACTGGTTACCAGAGACTCATCCGGGCTTAATTAAATGTTCTAATATCCGTTTAAACACACATCAAAAAAAATAAAATACTGACAAACATTAATTAACAATAACAAAGATCTAATCTCCCGCATTTTCTTTGCTCAGCTATTTAGAATCAATGTAAATAAGAGAATACATTTGCAGGCGTTAGCATGCAGCACCACTGCGAAAGAATACGATGAGAAAGAAAAACCCTTATCTTCTGTTTCTGTTTTCTTACGGGAATTTAATCAATACTTTTTCACAGATAAGGACGGACAGTTTGCCTTTAACCGGATGAACTCATAGCTTTTCTACAAGCTATCAGCTCCTCTACACAACGAAGGGTTACGATGCCGGCACTTCCTGAATAGTTAAAAATGAATATATAAATAAACAGCGCCTGAACTGAGTTCAGGCGCTGTTTATTTATTCTATAAAACTTCTAATCGTGTGGACACACGATTAGAAGTTCCGTTTACCCATCAATTGGTAACGCGTTCCATCCGTTGCCCACAATCTTAACAGATCGTCTTAGTATCCGAAAATCTCCTGTAAGGTTAGTTTTTTAACCTCTCCCAGTTTTTGAAGATCTTTATCTTTTATATTATCTCCCTGAGCCACTATGCAGTATACATACGGCTTATGACTCATTTCCTTCGTATGGAATGCCTTTAGATCAGCATAGCTCAGCAACGGAGCTTTTTCATAAATACTTTTGCGTATATCTGTTGTATTTCCAAGACGCTGAGCCGAAAGGTAACTCATCAGAATACCGGAATTTGTAATACGATCACTTGCCAGTGATTTTGTCAGACTGACCTTCGCAATTTCCAATGCTTTGGAAGATTCCGGAAGATCATTCAGCAATTCATTCATCCCGGTTACAGCTTCATTAAATTTATCCGCTTGTGTACCTACGTAAGCACCCACCATATAATGATTTTCTTTTTTGTACGGCTGTCCGTAAAAGGCGTAAGTGGAATAAGCCAAAGCTTTCGATTCGCGGATAGTCTGGAATACAATACTACCCATACCGCCACCAAAATAGTTGTTAAACAACGCTACAGTTGGTGATACGGCACTGTTATACAGTTCCGAACTTCTGTGCCAGAATACTTCCGCCTGTTTCATATTGAAATTAGCAAACAATACCTGATTACGGTCTATCGGCAACTCTGTAAATCTGGTTCCTTCCTGAACTTCAGTATAAGCTCTCCGGTCAACTTTCAATGGCTTCAGTTCAGCCACTAAAGCTGTTGAAGTCTTTGGCCCGAAATACAGAATAGTATGCCTCATATTTGCAAAATCGTGCAGTAAACGCACTAAATCCTCTGCCTTAATAGCATCCAGCTCAGCATCCGTAAATGTATAGTTAAAAGGATTCTTCGCTCCGTACTTCGCATACGATTTCAGCCCTTCCATAATCACCCCTTTATTCTCCTTAGCATTGATACGGGACTTTTTCAGTCTTGCTATATAGGAATCAAAAGCAGCCTGATCAACGACACAGTTTTTAACAAGATCCTGTATCAGAGACACAGTCTTATCAAAATTTGTGTTCAATCCGGAAATAGAAATATTCGTCTCTTCATTCCCGGACGAGACCGAAAAGCTGGAAGCCAACTTATAGAATTCCTTACTGAAGTCTTCACTGCTTCTGTCTTTGGTACCCAAAAACTCTAAATAACCTGCCGCAAGAGAGAGAAGTTTATTATTCCATTTACCTATTTTATACTGATAAGTAAGACTGAACAACTCATTATCTTTATTCTGAACAGCTAACACATCTGTATCAAACAATTTAGCTTTCTGCACATCTTTATTGTAATCCAACCATACAGGCTGAATAGCATTCTCCGGCATCATACTCACTTTTTTCAAAAAATCGGATTGATCTTCTCTGTTTACCGAAACAGGCGTGATTGCTGGTTTTACGACTTTCACCACGTTATCATCTACTCCCTGACGCTTATAAACAGCTACGTAGTTCTGGTCGTTCAGATACTTGTTAGCGAAGTCTACAATATCTTTTTTGGTTATTTTAGACAAATTATCCAGATAACTCACCTGAGAAGTCCAGTCTACACCCGTCACAAAAGCATCAACCAACTCATCTGCTCTTGTTTTATAACTGTCATTCCGAGAGATCTGCCCTTTTTTCGCATTATTGATGATTGACGTGATCAGATCATCCGAAAAATCACCTTTCTTTAATTTCGTTAATTCCGCTAATACCAGTTGCTTTACATCATCCAGAGACTGACCCTGAGCCGGATTTGCCTGAAGGATCAACATGGAATAATCTTTCAGGGAATATACAAAAGCTCCTGCCCCTAATAATTTCTGGGATTTGACAAGATCCAGATCGATCAGACCCGCAGAACCGTTTGCCAGAATATCCCCCATCAGGTTTAACATTTGTGCATCTTTTGTAGCTGCTCCCGGGAACCGGAAACCTAACCAAAGGAATTCTGCATAGGGACCTTTTACTTCACGCACAATAGGCTGTGTAATTGGTTTTTCCGCAGCAAAAGTATAAGGAGGTACTTTTTTAGGTTGCATATATCCGAAAGTAGCATCTATCTTTTTGACGATCTCTGTCGGATCAAAATCACCAGACATGACTACCCCCATATTATTTGGCACATAGTAAGTATCGAAATATTCGCGTATAGCTTTCAAAGAAGGGTTTTTCAGATGCTCTACCGTACCAATGACCGTTTGCTTTCCGTAATTATTATTTGCAAACATGGCTTCAAACATTGCTTCCATCGTTTTGCGCCCATCATTGTCTAGTCCTATATTTTTCTCCTCATAGACAGCTTCCAGCTCTGTATGGAAAAGTCTGAATACAGGATTTCTGAATCGTTCGCCCTGAACAGCTAAAAATTTGTCTACCACATTATTAGGGATATCCTCTACATAAACGGTCTGTTCGAATGAAGTATATGCATTGGTACCATCAGCCCCCATACCACTCATCATCTTATCGTACTCATTGGCTATCGCAAACTTTGCAGCTTCTCCTGATACCTGATCTATCTCTTTGTAGATCTCTTTACGTTGGGTTTCATCAGTAGTAGAATTATATTTTTCATACAATGCACTGATCTTATCCAGCAGAGGCTTCTCCTGAGCCCAATCCCTGGAACCGTACTTATCCGTACCTTTGAAAAGAAGGTGTTCCAGATAATGTGCCAGTCCGGTATGATCTTTAGGATCGGTCTTACTGCCTGCTTTCGTAACGACATAGGTTTGTATACGAGGCACTTTCTTACTTGGACTCAGCATAACGGTTAAACCGTTTTTTAACGTATAGAAACGGGACTGTGTAGGATCGTTTGTTACGTAGCGGTATTTATATCCACCTTCCGTATTTTCTTTCCACTGATATTTTTGTGATTGAGCAAAGCCAGCATTACCTGACAACGCGACAAATACAACTAATGTGATTGATTTTAAGGTTTTTATCATGATTCCTTATATATTAATTGATCGGCAACTTACTTATAAACTGTTTAATTAAAATTCAAACAGTTACTTAATCGCTATTTTAAATTCAATTTCTTCTGGAGGAAGACACTGCTTATCATCGCATACCATAAATTCGACTGTACCCTGAACTACCGGAGATTTTGAATTAAGCTTGATTTTTTGCTGAAAAACAACTTCTTTTTCAAAATAATTGACCGTCATTTTAAAGGTATCTTCAAATTTTGCTATGGACTTTGGCTCCATTGTTTTTCCGATCAAACCGTATTCCTTCCCTGGTTTAAAAGTAAATTTAGTCTTCACAGGACCTCCCTCGGCCATATTCTGGGAGTAGATATGCCAGCCTTTATCAATCTGGGCTTTCATATACAACACAGCTTCTTTGTCATTGATTTTTTTTGCAGCATAAGTCCATTTTACAGGATTCAGAATCTGCGCCTCAGCTACTCCTCCCAAAAAGAGAATAGCCAACAGAGTGAAAAATAAATGTTTCATCTTGATTTTGTTATTTACGTTAAGGTGTGACTTGTTGCCAGACAGGCGTGAAAGTAAGTTTATAATTTTTATCAAATATTAAAACACTAAAGTAAATGAAAGACCTTAATACTCAATAGCATTATATAATTTCCGTAAAATTTATTGAAATAACGTTTTTTTCAATAAATTTTACGGAAAAAAGTCAGATAAAACGCTGTATACCAGTAAATTTTAAGAAAATAAAAGCTCCTGCATTTAGCAGGAGCTTTTATCAGATATTAGATGGCCTTACACTTTTCAGCTAACCATACTTTTTCTTCTTCTGTCAGTCTTGGGGAGATCTGAGTATATACCCATTGGTTATATTGATTCAACCAGTCTGTATGTGATTGATCCAGCAAGGATTTTTCGATCAGATCTGTAGCAATATAACAAACAGTTAATGTTTCAAAATTCAGAAAATCCCCAAATTCACTCGATTCCAGACGTTTAGTAAGCACCAGATTTTCTATTCGGATACCGTGTTTACCTACTCTGTACAGTCCGGGCTCGATAGAAGTAATAGTTCCCGGATCAACCGCTACATCAATGTTAGAAGGATTGAAAGTATGAGGTCCCTCGTGTACATTTAAGAAAAACCCTACCCCATGTCCCGTTCCGTGACCATAGTTACGCAGCGTTTTCCAGATCGGACGACGTGTAATGGCATCGATCTGATATCCACGGGTACCAACAGGAAATATAGCTTGTGAACCTTCTATTGTCCCTTTCAGTACAATTGTATAATCTTCTTTCTCTTCCTGGGTAATATGTCCCAGAGAGATTACCCGTGTTATATCCGTAGTACCTGTTTTATACTGCCCTCCGGAGTCGACCAGCAAAAGTCCTCTTGACTCTAAAGTAGAACTGCTTTTTTCCGTTGCGGAATAATGAGGCAGAGCACCATGTTCCAGATATCCTGCTATGGTATTAAAACTCACATCCACAAATCCTTCCTGAGCTTCTCTGAAACCTCTCAGCTTATCTGCAATAGAAAGTTCGGTCAGGGAACCTGAAGCAACATTCTCTTCTAGCCATTTAAAGAATTTTGTCATCGCAACTCCGTCATTGATCATGGTCTGGCGGGTATGTGCTATTTCCGTATTATTCTTGATCGCTTTGAGCGCAGTTGAAGGATTCAGTTTTTCGATAATCTTGACTGTATCCGGGATACGGTCGTACACTGCAAAACATGTACGCTTAGGATCGATAAGGATAGTCGTATCTGTCAGAGAATCTATGGCGCTGAATAAATCTTCATATCTGCGTACTTCAACACCCGACTGTGCTAAAGAAGAGACCGCAGCTTCATTCAGTTTGGAGGGTTCAATAAATAAAGTGGCCTTAGAACCTGATATCAATGCAAATCCAAGTACTACCGGATTGCAGGGTACATCCTGACCACGAACATTAAACAGCCAGGCCAGATCGTCAAGCGATGAAACCAGATGATATTCTGCTCTGTTTTTTTGCAATGCTTTACGTACCGCTTCCAGCTTGGAAGCTGTAGACTGACCTGTGATCTCTTCCTCAAGTAAATAAGCCGGAGCCAGCGGTAAAGAAGGACGATCAGTCCAGAGTGGTGACAGCAGATCCACCTGACCATTTACCCGGATACCTAAAGGCTCTAATGTCTGTTGCACTGCCTGAGCCACCTGCAGAGAGGCCAGATTACCGTCAAAGGCAACAGTAGCCCCAGCCGGAAGCTTTTCAGCCATCCAGTCTGCATACTCCGCACTCCCCTGTACCTTTAACTTGACAAGCTCAAATCCTGTACCTGCTAATTGCTCATTGGCCTGTACAAAATAACGGGAGTCCGTCCACAACCCGGCAAAATCCTGAGTAATCGCTAATGTACCTGCAGAACCTGTAAAACCCGATACCCAGGCGATGCATTTATATCTTTCCGGCAAATATTCGCTTATATGCGGATCAGAAGAAGGAATAATGTAGCCATCAATTCCCTGCTCTTTCATTAATCCACGGATTGCAGCCAGTTTTTCTAGATGATTCATTGTATTTATATTTTAAGGAGGCAAGTTAGGCAATTCAACAATAAGTCACGAAACGGGTAATCAAGTTTTGACAATTTAAAAACGAATGAAAATCATACCCATCAATTTTCAATATGTTATATTTGTCTTACATTCTATTGATTTATGAAGAGACTATTTTTTCGAACACTACTCCTGACACTCTGTGCAAATACATTCATGATCAATATTTTTGCGCAGGACCCAAAGGCAATTCAGCAAGCTTACAGCACTTTTGAACAGCAAGCCAATCTCAGGTATGGCATAGCATCACTGACCGTATTAGATTCCAAAACAGGGAATGTTATCTTTTCTAAAAACGGTCAGACCGGACTTCCGACTGCTTCGACACTCAAAGTCATCACCTCAGCTACAGCTTTAGATCTTTTAGGCCCAAATTTCACGTTCAAAACAAAGCTGTATTATACAGGTGAGATCGACAGTCTGGGTACTTTAAAAGGAAATATCGTTATTGAAGGAGGAGGTGACCCTACCCTGGCCAGCCCGAGGTTTGAAGGAATGAACGAAGAGACATTACTGAATAAATGGGTGTATGCTATCCAGAATGCAGGAATCAAATGTGTGGAGGGAAGTATTATCGGAGATGACCGTTTTTTCAATGGACATACTGTTCCGGGAGGATGGATATGGACAGACATCGGCAATTACTACGGTGCAGGCGTATCGGGTCTCAACTGGAGAGAAAACAGTGTCGGTGTACAATTTAAAGCCGGAAATACAGCAGGCTCAAAGGCGACACTAACCTCGCTGACTGTAGACTCCTCTTACTTAGACATTCACAATGAAACATTAACGGGTTCAAAAGGATCCGGAGATAATGTATATGCTTATTCTGCCCCGTATTCAACCCGAATCTATATCAGAGGTACATATGGTCTGGATCTTAAAAAAACAATCGAAATCGCAGTCCCTGATCCGGCATTCGATGCAGCTTTTCAATTGCAAAAATCTTTGCGAAGAGCCGGTATACTGACCGAAAACGAACCTCTTACCGGCAAACAACTGACAGAAAGAGGTGAAACTATAGCGAAAGACAGAAAAGAACTCGATGTGCACGAATCACCGAAGATGCAGGATATCGTATACTGGTTCAATCAGAAAAGTATCAATCTGTACGGGGAGACATTATTAAAAACCATTGGTATGTATAGCGGACAAAAGATGGAGACAGCTGATGCGGCAGATATGGTTAAAAAATTCTGGAAGGCAAAACTGAATATCCCGGAAGGGGAACTTAACATCGTGGATGGTTCAGGATTATCTCCGCAAAACAGAGTAACCTCGCTTGCAATGGCTAAAATAATGAACTACGCTAAAACGCGTAACTGGTATGAAATTTTTTATAAAAGTCTGCCCACATACAATGAGATGAAGATGAAAAGCGGTACTATAGGAGGTGTACTGGGGTATACCGGATATCAGACTTCCAAAGCAGGACAGGAATATACCTTTACCCTATTAGTCAATAATTATGAGGGATCTGGATCGGCTATGCGTAAGTCTATGTTCGGCTTACTCGACATCCTGAAGTAAAAAATTCGTTCAAATACCGGATTTTTTGAAGTTTAATACCTTAAAAATATTGTTCTCCGAAAAAGAAGATTACATTTGTAGCCTTAAATAAGTAAACAACTGAAATAAGTATAGTGTATAATGAGTAAAATTAATCGCAAGCAGGAAGCCTTAAACTACCATTCAAAAGGACGTCCGGGCAAGATCGAGGTAGTGCCTACAAAACCTACGAATTCACAGAGAGATCTATCATTAGCATATTCCCCGGGTGTAGCCGAGCCATGTCTGGCTATCGCCGCAAACAAAGAAGATGCTTATAAATATACAGCAAAAGGAAACCTTGTTGCAGTTATCAGTAACGGTACTGCAGTATTAGGTCTGGGTGACATCGGAGCACAAGCCGGAAAACCAGTAATGGAAGGTAAAGGCCTGTTGTTTAAAATATTTGCTGACATCGATGTTTTTGACATTGAGTTAGACACCAAAAATGTCGATGAGTTTGTCAATATCGTTAAAGCATTGGAACCTACTTTCGGAGGTATCAATCTGGAAGATATCAAAGCTCCTGAATGTTTTGAAATCGAGAGACGTCTGAAAGCAGAAATGTCAATTCCTGTAATGCATGATGATCAGCACGGTACAGCTATCATTTCAGGTGCGGCTCTGATCAATGCTTGTGAATTGCAGCACAAAGATATTTCAGAAGTAAAGATCGTCGTTAACGGAGCGGGAGCAGCAGCGATCTCCTGTACAGGGATGTATATGTCTGTAGGTGCGAAAAAAGAGAACATCGTCATGCTGGACAGCAAAGGTGTAATCCGCAGTGACCGTGAGAATCTGGATAAAATGAAAGCAGAATTCGCGACAGACCGTGATATACACACGCTGGCAGATGCATTGAAAGATGCAGATGTATTTATCGGCCTTTCTGCAGCAGACGTGATGACAGAAGAAATGCTGTTATCCATGGCAGACAAACCGATCGTACTGGCAATGGCTAATCCAAATCCGGAAATTGCTTATGATCTGGCAGTAGCGACACGCTCAGATATTATCATGGGTACAGGCCGTTCAGATTATCCTAATCAGGTAAACAATGTACTTGGATTCCCATATATCTTCCGTGGTGCACTGGACGTAAGAGCAACAGGCATCAATGAAGAAATGAAAATTGCTGCTGTAAGAGCGATTGCTGATCTGGCAAAACAATCCGTTCCGGAAGCAGTAAATCAGGCTTATAATGCCAACAATTTAAAATTTGGTATAGACTATATCATTCCAAAACCAAACGATCCGAGATTGATTACGGAAGTTTCGGTAGCTGTGGCTAAAGCAGCAATCGAATCAGGTGTAGCCCGTATGCCAATCACGGACTGGGATAAATATAAAGAAGATTTGCGTCAGCGCATGGGTAAAGATGACCGCATTATGCGCGATCTGACTATGGTGGCCAAACGTGATGCTAAGCGTGTTGTATTTGCGGAAGCAGATAATTACAAAATCCTTCGTGCAGCACAGATCGTCAAAGAAGAGGGTATTGCCGTTCCGATCTTATTAGGTAAAAAAGCAAAAATCAACAAATTGATTGATGATTATGCGTTGGAACTGGAAGGTGTGGAAATCATAGACCCTGTAGAAGAAATCGAATCAGAGCGTTATCAGAAATTTGCGGATCACCTGTACAAGAAAAGACAACGTCGCGGTCTTTCCAGACTGGATGCCGAAAAAATGTTACTGGATCGCAATTACTTCGGAGCAAGTCTGGTTGAATTTGGTGAAGCGGACACGCTGATCTCAGGTATGACCAAGAATTATGCAAAGACAATCAGACCGGCACTTCATGTCATCGGCGCACAGCCAGGCAGCAAGATCGCAGGAATGTATATGATGCTGACTGAAAAAGGGCCTGTTTTCTTCGGAGATACAACTGTAAATGTGGATCCTTGTGCAGAGGAGTTAGTCGATATCACGGTATTACTGGACAAAGCTATCCGCAAGATGGGTATTGAGCCGCGTATTGCATTATTGTCATACTCTAATTTCGGATCTAACGATGGCAAGACACCTCAGAAAGTGCGTAAAGCAGCTCAGTTACTGCATGATCAATATCCGTCCATCATTGTAGACGGCGATTTACAAGCCAACTTTGCTATGAATCCTGAAATGCTCACAGCAAATTTCCCGTTCAGCAATCTAAACGGTCATGCCGCTAATACTTTGGTTTTCCCTAATCTGGAGTCTGGAAATATCGCTTATAAACTGCTTCAGGAAATTGGAAATGCAGAAGCTGTAGGTCCTATCTTATTAGGTATGAACAAACCAGTACACGTATTGCAACTGGATAGTTCTGTTCGTGAGATTGTCAATATGGTGACTATCGCCGTAGTAGATGTACAATCCTACCAAAAAGGCAGACAATAATATAATCAGTGAAGACTGCCTGTCGTAAGAATTTTCAAACGGCAGGCAAACTTCATTGCTTTTGAATATGGAAGATTAAAAACATACCTTTAGGTTTTTACTTTTGAATCTTACTTGAATATGTACGAATATTTTAACGGTAAATTAGTTTTTAAAGCCCCTACACATGTCGTTTTAGACGTAAACGGGATCGGCTATTATATCCATATTTCACTCAACACCTTTTCACTGATCAAAGATCAGGAAAACTGTAAATTATTTATTTCATTTCAGGTAAGAGAAGATTCGCAGACGCTCTTTGGTTTTGCGAATGAAGGCGAACGCCAATTGTTCGAACATCTGATATCCGTATCCGGTATTGGTCCCAATACGGGCCGGATGATCCTCTCCTCCATCACTCCCGAAGAAATCCAGTCCGCTATTATTAACGGACAGGTAGCAGTGATCCAAAAAATAAAAGGAATCGGTCCAAAAACAGCACAACGTCTGATTCTGGAATTACAGGATAAACTTAAGAAACAAGGGCCGGATGCTCTAATCTCTCCTGTTGCAAGCAAGCAGTCAGTACCAGAGGAAGCACTTAGCGCACTTATCATGCTCGGATTTGTTAAAAATCAGGCCGAGAAGGTTTTAAACACCATTATTAACACAGAACCTGACCTCTCTGTCGAGCAACTTATAAAACTAGCCTTAAAACGTTTGTAGACTTATCTCTACACTTAATTAAACCCACATACCTATTATTCATTATGTTTCTCATAACTAAGAATATAATGGTTGTTTTGTTATATAAAATAGTTGATATTTGCATAATAGTTATATAACGAGATCAATTAATCTGTTGTGAAAAATTTAACGGCTGCCATTTGAAGACAAACATCTACGCTTTAATCTTTGCTATTTCCCTGATTTTTTTATGCGGGCAAACAAATGGGCAAACCATTCGCCCTGCGCAGAAAGAGCAGGATTCTACTGCTATTCCTTACCGGTTTAAGGATCATCCGTTTTTGAATATTCATAAACAATACAATCCGTTTTCTCTGGAGCACCCGAACAATATCAAACGGGAAATTATTTATGACACCAAGTCCGGACAATATATCATCAAAGAAAATCTGGGAGCCAAACAATATCGTCCGCCTCTGTATC
Organism: Sphingobacterium spiritivorum ATCC 33861; assembly: GCF_000143765.1. GTDB lineage: Bacteria > Bacteroidota > Bacteroidia > Sphingobacteriales > Sphingobacteriaceae > Sphingobacterium > Sphingobacterium spiritivorum. Next base: position 252,689 of record NZ_GL379771.1, read on the forward strand.
TGACCCTTCCTGAATTCCGTGACTATGAAGCTAAACGATCACAGAAAAACTACTGGGAAGAATTAGCAGACAAAAATCTGGCAGAAGAACGCCGTCGTCGTCTGTTTCCGGTTATCGAAATCGAAAGTCCGGCTTTTGAACGTATTTTCGGCGGGAATAAAATCGATCTTATTCCACGTGGAAGCGCTGATATTACCCTCATGGGACAATATAATAACAATGCAAATCCCATGTTTGATGAGACCAGACGCAAGCAATGGGGTTTTGACTTTGACCAGCAGATCAATATGAACCTGACCGGTCATATCGGTACCCGTGTAAAGATCAACGCCAATTTTAATTCGACAGCACAGTTTGATTTTGAAAATCAGATACGTTTTGACTATGTAGCTAAAGACGATGATATCTTACGCCGCCTGGAAATCGGTAATGTCTCCATGCCCCTCAACTCTACACTTATACAGGGTGTACAATCCCTATTCGGGGTAAAGGCTCAACTTCAATTCGGACGCCTCAACTTCACCGGATTACTATCACAACAGCGTTCCAGACAAAAAGAGATTACCATTACAAACGGTGCTCAGGAAAGTGAATATACCTTACAGGCCGACAACTACGAAGCCAATCAGCACTATTTCTTGTCTCAATACTTCAGAGAAAACTATAACCGTACACTGGCTCTCGCTCCTATTATCAATACCAACATCAATATTTCACAGGTGGAGGTATGGCTAAGCAACCGTTCCAATTCCTATGAAGATGCCCGTGATGTCATGGCCTTGATGGATTTGGGAGAATATCAACCGTATAATAATCTCATCAGTCCCGGAAGTTCAAGACTTCCCTCCACTGGTATTCCTAATGAAAACAATGCAACCGTATCCAACAACCTGCTATCTTTGTTAGGCGATAACGGCCGCCAGTCGAACGGGACATTTGTCCAGAGTTTTTTTGCCGGTTCGGGAGCAAACGACAATTACGCGAAGATGACTTACGCTCGTAAGCTGATTGAGAACAGAGACTTTACGATAGACAGAAAACTCGGATACATTTCCTTAAACCTTCCACTCAATGCCGACCAGGTGCTCTCGGTAGCTTACCGTTACACGGCAAACGGCAGAGAGTATCAGGTGGGTGAATTCAGTACCGATATTCCGGTGACGCCTTCCAACCCGAAGATGCTGTATACAAAATTATTGAAAAACGAGACCTTAAAACCCAGGCTGCCAATCTGGGATCTGATGATGAAAAACATCTATGCTCTCGGTGCTTATAATGTCTCCAATTCAAACTTTATCCTGCAAATCTACCGTACAGAAGACGAAACAGGAACAGAACGACCGGCGATCTATGAAGGGCAGCGAACGGCGGAAAAAACATGGCTGGAACTGACAGGTCTAGACCGGCTCAATCAACAGCAGGCACAATCCCCTGACGGATACTTCGACTATCTGGAAAATATCACCATTGAACCTAAAAAAGGAAAATTAATCTTCCCTGTGGTCGAACCATTCGGCCGGGATCTCGCAAGCCAGTTTATCACAGGATCTGAACAGGCACTGATCGATAAATACACCTATCCCGAACTATACGACTCGACCAAAGTTATAGCTCAACAGCAATTTCCTAACAAAAACAGATACCGCATAAAAGGAAGATATAATTCAGCAATGGGCACGGAGTACCAGATCGGCGCCTACAACATTACGAGAGGTTCCATTCAGGTGATGGCAGGCGGAGCTCTTCTGCAGGAAGGCGTAGACTATACGATCGACTATGAGATAGGACGTCTTCGTATACTCAATGAAGCACTGATGCTCTCCGGGCAACCTATACGGGTGACCGTAGAAGATGATGCTATGTTCAATCTTCAACAGAAGACATTGATGGGCGGGCGGTTTGATTACCTGGTGAATGACCAGCTTCAGGTAGGTGCCACGATTATGAACCTGACCGAAAAGCCTTTGACAGAAAAAGTGAATATTGGTGAAGAACCAATGTCCAACACCATGTTGGGAGCGGATCTGACCTATAATGCTCCTTCCAGATGGCTGACCCGTATGGTGGATAAACTGCCATTCCTGAGCACCAAGGAAGAATCAAATATCTCCTTCTACGGAGAATTTGCAAAATTGATACCCGGACACCCCAGAGGACTGGATACTCAAAACGGAACGACAGGAACGACCTATATAGATGATTTTGAAAACAGTGTGTCTTACATTGACCTCAAAAATCAGTATAGCTGGCAGATTTCCGGAACTCCGCGCCTGTTTACAGAATCCAATCTCAGTGACGATCTCCGGTACGGATATAATCGCGCATTATTGGCTGTATATAATATTGACCCGATTTTCTACCGGAATAACAGCCTTACACCAACCAATATCACGACTGCCGAACTAAGTGATCACCGTGTACGAGAGGTTGGAGAAAAAGAGGTATTCCCTAATAAAGATACCCGTTCGGGACAGAATGACTGGCTGCAGACATTGGATTTTGCTTATTATCCTAATCTGAGAGGTCCGTATAACTATACAACTACAGGAGTAAATGCAGACGGAACATTAGCCAATCCGAAAAGCCGTTGGGGAGGTATGTTCAGAAAGATCGACAATACAGATTTCGAAGCTCAGAATATTGAATTCTTAGAAATGTGGATGATGGATCCTGTGCTGACAAACCCAAATAAAGATGGTGGTGATATTTACTTCAATCTGGGTAACATCTCAGAAGATATTCTAAAAGACGGACGCAAATCTCTTGAAAATGCATTGTCTCCGGTAGGAGATCTGTCTCAGGTAGATCAGACCAATTGGGGACGTGTTACGAAAAACCAACCGGTTATTCAGGCATTTGACAGCGATAGCGAAAGTCGTCAACGTCAGGATGTCGGTCTGGACGGACTGAGTGACGCCGACGAGTCATCATTTCATGGCAGTTTCTTATCTCAGCTTCAGGGTATATTAAATCCTGCTGCTTTAGCCGAAATACAGAATGACCCTTCCAGTGACAACTACATGTACTTCCGTAGTCAGCAAATGGACCAGCAATCGGCAGGAATACTGAAAAGGTACCAGCGTTACAATGGTGTCGACGGTAACTCCAAAACAAATGAACAATCTCAACGTGACTTTGGCGTACCGACTTCTGCCAGTACATTACTTCCTGACGGAGAAGATGTTAACCGGGACAACAATATGAATGAAATCGACGAGTACTACCAATACCGCATCTCCATCAGACAACAGGATATGATCGTAGGGCAAAATCATATTGTAGATGAACAAACCACAAAAGTAACTCTGGCGAATGGCCAGCAGCAAGATATCAAATGGTATAAGTTCCGTATACCATTGACACAATACGAAAGCAAATTCGGTGACGTACAGGATTTCAAATCAATCCGTTTCATCCGGACCTTCATGACCAATTTTACAGATACAGCAATAGTGCGTCTTGCTAAACTGCAGTTTGTAAAAGGAGAATGGAGAAGATACAATCCTGAAAACAATCCTTCCAAAGTCATCAGCGATTATTCAATGGGTGTTGTTGCTTCTGATAACTCCATTTTCGATGTAGCCAATATCAATGTCGAAGAAAACGGAAAAAGAGATCCTATACCGTACATACAGCCTCCGGGCATCAACAGACAAGTCGACTGGAGTAACAATAATTATAATGTAAGATTGAATGAACAGGCACTTAGTTTAGACGTCATCAATCTGCGTGATGGATACGGCCGCGGAACATTCAAGACCACTTCCCATGACTTCAGACCATATGGCCGTATTGAGATGTTTATTCATGCGGAAGGAATGAACCTCAGGAATGGAGATGCACGCGCGTTTCTGCGTGTAGGTACAGATGATAAATACAACTATTACGAATACGATATGCCATTGGCCGTCACACCATATGGCGCGACCTCTCCGGATCTGATCTGGCCTAATGAAAACCGGATGAATATCCAGATCCGTTTATTCCAGGATGCTAAGATGGCCCGTAGCAAAGCGACATTAAACGGTCAGCCATGGCCGCTGGATGTACCATTTGAATATATGGATGGCAACAATCGTATTGTCGTATTGGGAGCTCCGGATATCAGTAAAGTCCGCTATTATATGATGGGGGTACGAAATCCTTTAAAAGGCAGTTCTACCAGCAATTCAGCCGATGACGGCAGCAATATCAGCGGATCATTCTGGTTTAACGAACTCCGCCTTACAGACTTTGATGATAAGGGAGGTTGGGCAGCGACAGCACGTCTGAATCTAAAACTTGCCGATTTTGCAAACGTCTCTGTATCCGGAACCAAATCTACTATAGGATTCGGATTCCTTTCTCAACGAATGAATGAGCGCCGTCGTTCTGAGGATATGTACTTTGACCTGATGTCCAATGCTGAACTGGGAAAATTCTTCCCTAGAAGTTACGGACTGGTCATACCGTTTTATTTCAGCTATTCTAAACAGACATCTACGCCGGAATACAACCCGTTGAATCCGGATATCGAACTAAACTCTGCATTGGCCAATATGTCGCGTAACCAGCAGGATTCATTAATGAGACTGGTACAAGACTATACAACGCGTAAGAGTTTCAGTCTGACCAATGTGCGTAAGATCAGGACGAACAACGAGAAACCGATCAGACCATGGGACATTGAAAACTTCAGTGCTACATACGCTTACTCAGCATACAATCACCGGGATTTCTCAGTAGCCTCCTCTATTCAGCGCAACTATCGCGCAGCATTGGACTACAACTACAGTAATCCTTCTGTCAAGTTTATAGAGCCTTTCAAGAATGTCATTAAATCCGATTACCTCAAACTGATTAAAGACATCAATTTTAACCTTGTTCCATCGCTGATCAATTTCAGAATAGATGTAAATCGCGTATACAGCGAAAATACAATCCGGGATAACACTTCCGATAACGTATTGCCGACATTGTACAATAAAAACTTCAACATGAGCCGTATCTACGGTATCAGCTGGGATCTGAGCAAATCCCTGCGTCTGGATTTCAATGCGACGAACTACTCCATCATTGATGAACCGGATGGCCGCCTGAATGGAATAAAAAGAGACACCATGTGGAACAACTTCTGGAAAATGGGAAGAACCACAGATTACAACCACATGTTGAATATTGCATATACGTTGCCGGTCTCCAAACTGCCTTACATGGATTGGGTAAATGTGATAACCCGGTACGGAGCACAGTTTACATGGCAAAGTGAACCTTTATTATCGCTGCGCAATCCAGATATAAATGTGGGTAACAGTATTCAGAATAACCGTACGATACAAGTCAACCCGTCGTTGAATATGGTTGGCCTCTATAACAAATTTGGCTTTATCAGACGCAATTCAGGACGGAATGCCAAAGGTTCAAAAGCCTTCTTCATTCAGCTACTGACTTCTATCCGCAAGATTGACGGAGCCTATACTAAAATGGAGGGATCTTACCTGCCGGGGTATCTTCCGAAGACAAAAGCTTTTGGTTATGATTTTGACGCCAATGCTCCGGGCTGGGGATTCCTGTTTGGTAGCCAAAGCGATATCCTGCAGAAAGCGATCAATAATAACTGGCTATCAACAGATTCTCTGCAGACCCAATTGTTTACGCGATCCTTTGCAGAAAACTTGTCTCTGGTCGCCAACCTCGAACCTGTCAAAGGGCTTCGGATAGATCTTACAGCTGCCCGTACAGACAATTATAACTATACAGCTACTGTTCAATACAATTCAGGATCAGGAACATTTGAGCGTGTTACACCATTTACAACCGGTAACTACAGCATTACACAGATCGCTATTACAACAGCATTCAAAAACCATCAGGACCTGTTCCAAAAATTTGAAGAAAACCGGATGGTTATCTCCCAACGACTAGCCCGGACCAATGCAAACTCTGTAGGACAAAGTGCAGATTTTTATGCTGATGGTTATGGAAAAGCACAGCAAGACGTAGTCGTGAATGCATTCTTATCTACTTACCTTGGAAAAGATATCAATAAAAATAAGCTGAGCAGTATCCCGCGTACACCGCTTCCTAACTGGCGTGTCAGCTATAACGGACTGGGCAAACTGCCTGGGCTGAGCGATGTATTCTCATCCCTCACGGTTCTGCATAGCTATGCTTCGCAATATACAATCAGCGGATACAGCTCCGTAATACGCTATGAAGAAAATGCAGGCGCACCTTCGGAAAGAGATATCAATAACAACTTCCTGCCGAAAAATCAGTTCCAGCAGATTTCTATCATTGATCAGTTTGTCCCACTGGTAGGTTTGGATGCGCGATTCAAAAACAATATATCAGCAACATCAGAATACCGCAAAAACCGTAATGTAAACTTCAGTCTGCAGAATAGCCAGATGGCCATATTGACCGAAGAAGCCTTTGTACTGGGTGTCGGATTCAGAAAGAACAACTTCAGATTGCCGTTCGGATGGTTCAGTGACAGAAAGATGAACAACGATCTTAACTTTAAACTGGACGTAGCGATCAATGATCGCAAAACCCTGGTCTACAGATCAGATCTCAACCGTTCGGAAGTATCTGCAGGTAATAAGAGTATCAGCTTCAATCCAACCTTAGATTATATGCTGAATCAGACATACAATATACGCCTGTTCCTCAATACAAATTCTGTAAGACCATATACTTCTCAGAATTATGCAACATCATACACCAACTTTGGTATCAACCTCAGAGTGATGTTCCAATAACGATAATAATATCAATACGCGAATGGGATTGTTACAAAATAACAATCCCATTTGTGTTTTATTATTCCTGTTGCCACAATATTTCAACTACTGATTACCGGTATTCATACAATTTTAGTCATCTATAACTACATCGTTTTCGCAAAAAATATTTGCTGTAAAAGAAAAATCAATATATAATTGCAATCGGTTGCACTAAACAAAAACAAACCAATTATATCACTCATTTTTAATAATTATCGGGAATGGTAAAAATAAGTACATCATAAGATTTTACTTATTGACCGGATTTTTTCTGGTATCTCTTATACAGGCATCAACAAAATAAATAAGTATAAACAGCTTTATTATTGATACAAACTGCATAATAATAAAATCAGCACCATTTCACCGATAAAACAAAAAGTGATCTTTTCAAAGTATGAAAAGTGAAATTGGCGATATCATAAATAACCAAATACCATATTAACGATTAGTATTATGAGCCAAAAAAAACACCTAAAACATGAGAGGTCTTCAAGATTACTCAACAGACAATTTGCAAGTGGCCATAAAATTGTCACTTCAAATATGATTTTAATACGGAAAAGTCATATTATAAAAAAGTTTTCTTTATCGGCATTCCTGACTTTTCTATTAGTCTTATCTGCGATGACGAGCGAAGCCAGTACTTCATACCAGATTAAAGAAACTATTCGCGGAATTGTCAAAGATTCGCACGGAACACCCTTACAAGGCGCTTCTGTTCTTATTGTGCAACTTAAAAAAACAACTTCTTCTGATAAGAAAGGAGAATTCTTATTTGAAAATATACCACGAGGTGTGTATACAATACAAATATCTTATATAGGCTATATGCCTACACAAACGGATATTACTGTTAAAGCTAATAATCCCAGATTATCCTTCGACCTACAGGCGGATGAGACGGGCCTTAATGAAGTGGTAGTAGTAGGCTATGGTACACAAAAGCGCTCTGATCTGACAGGTTCTATCGCGAAAGTTTCCGTAGAAGATATGCAGAAAGCTCCGGTTGGAAATTTCACAGATGCACTGGCCGGTCGTGTTGCCGGAGTTGTTGTCAGTGCTCCCGGTGGACAACCCGGAAGCATGCCCAACATCGTTATCCGGGGAAATAATTCAATAAGCCAGAGCAATTCTCCTTTGTGGGTCGTGGATGGATTTCCGATGGAAGATGCAAATGCCACTGCCATTAATCCAAATGATATAGAAAGCATAGAAGTCCTTAAAGACGCATCAGCAACTGCCATTTATGGAGCCAGAGGAGCTAATGGTGTCATAATGATCACTACTAAAAAGGGGAAAGAAGGACCTCCTGTTGTAAGCTTCAATGCAAGTTATGGCTGGCAGAAGATGGGAAAAACAATGAAATTGATGGATCCTGAATCATTCTTAAGATATCAGTCCGAAAGAGATATACTAAGCAATACCTTATATCGCAACCCGGTTTCGGGTCTCTCAGGTCCGGGTACAGTAACAGATTCTCTGTATTTACGATATGCCACAATTGAGGATTACAGAAATATTAAAAGCACAGATTTCCAAAAAAGTATGTTTCAGAAAAGTCCTATGCAAAATTATGATATAAGTATGCGTGGCGGATCAGACAAAACAAAATATGCACTATCAGGAAGTATATTCGATCAGGATGGTGTATTGATCAATTCGGGATTTCGCCGTTATCAGGGTAGAATAAATCTGGAACAGATTATTTCCAGAATATTCAAGGTTGGAGCAGATGTAAACTATTCGAATCAGAAAGGATGGGGCGGATCCCCCGTTCCTTCGAGTATAAGTGGCTATTTTACAGCACAGATGTCTCCTTTCTATACCATGTGGGGGTATCGTCCTATGGCACCATTAGACGCTGAAGGAAAGCAGACAATTGATCTCGAAAATGATTTTTTAGATCCGGCACAGTGGAATACCAATAGCATCGCGAATCAGTATATTATTAACCCGTTAATTAATCAGCAGCACAGAGTACGGGATAATATTACAAACTCTCTCAATGCCAACTCATATGTTGACATTAAAATTCTCGATGATCTGAAATTACGTATTACCGGTGGCATTAATAGCTGGGCTCGTAAAGATATACAGTTTAACGATACGCAGACCGCGGAAGGAAGTCCACTCACTGCCAATGGTTCTACATATGGCGTAAATGGTTCCGTAATCAATACACAATTTACCGGATGGTCTAACGAAAACATACTTACCTGGAACAAGACGTTTACACAAAAACATAATCTAATCCTGACAGGTGTGGTTAGCGAACAAGGCGGACTTTACACATTAGACGGAGCTTCAGCAGTAAAATTACCTAAAGCCGAATTAGGTGTAGCCGGACTTTCCCAGGGTACTCCGCAGTCTATTCCTTCTTCAAGGTCAAACTGGACACTTGCTTCCATGCTGGCAAGAGCCAACTATAACTATGACTCAAGATACTTCCTGACCGTATCATACAGGGCCGACGGATCTTCCAAATTCAGCCCGGGTAATAAATGGGGTAATTTCTGGTCCGGAGCCGTTAAGTGGAACCTTTTTAACGAGAGATTCCTTAAAGATCTAACATGGTTATCCAACGGTTCTTTGAGAGCAAGTTACGGACAGACAGGTAATAATCGGGTTGATGATTTTGCCACATACTCCCGCATGGTAATCAGTACACCTGTCACTGCTCATAGTTCAGATGGTGCTGTGTTTGGAAATGAAATTCCACCTTTTGCATCTCCAGGTTATTTCGGCAACCCTCAGCTCCGTTGGGAAACAACCGAACAAAGCAATATAGGAGCTGATTTAGGAGTTTTGAAAGGTCGTATAGCACTTACTGTAGATCTGTATCGGAAGCGTACCCGGGATTTGCTACTGAATGCATCTGTTCCATTGGTGCAGGGATACCGAACTGTCTATAAAAATATCGGAAGTATGCAGAATCAGGGCCTTGAAATAGCTCTTAATACTATAAATATCAAAACGACTGATTTTAGCTGGACGAGTAATTTCAATATTTCCTGGAACAAAAGCAAAATTCTTTCCTTAGCGTCCAATCAGGAGGCGATATCTTCCATGACAGGTTTTGATGGTCAGTTTGGAAATACACCATCTTATATATCGAAGGTCGGACAACCTATCGGCCAGATGTATGGTTTGGTTTGGGATGGCGTATATCAGTATGAAGATTTCAATTACACAACAGCACTCAATCCATCTGCAGGATTCCCGGGACAAGGAAGTCACTGGGTTCTGAAAGATGATGTACCAACAAACGGCAACAGCAGGGCAGCGATACAACCCGGTGATATCAAATTCAAAGATCTGAATGGGGATGGTATTGTTGATGCAGACGATTATACCGTAATCGGACGTGGTTTGCCTATTCATACCGGTGGATTTGGGAACAATTTTTCATATAAAGATTTTGACTTGAATCTGTTTTTCCAATGGAGTTATGGAAACAATATTCAAAATGCAAACCGTATCATTTTTGAAGGTAATATCAATAATACTCCACTATTTAATCAGTTTGAGAGTTACAATAACCGCTGGACACCTGAAAATACAGGTAGTACACTTTTCCGAACCGGTGGTGCATGACCAAGCGGCCGGTACTCCAGCAGAACTATAGAAGACGGATCCTACCTTCGCCTGAAAACCGTTTCACTTGGATACAATTTGCCCGCAAAATTAATGACACGAATGAAAATGAGTAATATAAGGCTGTATATATCCGCGCAAAACATACTTACCTGGACAAAATACTCCGGCTTAGATCCTGAAATAAGTACATACAATAATGTGCTCACACCGGGATTTGATTGGAGCGGTTACCCGCAGGCCAGGACATTTACTTTTGGAGTAAACGCAAAATTTTAATTAATAAAGGAATCATGAAATATCCTTATTACATAGGCTGACCGAACTTCAACAAGTATAATGTGGATATGCTACATGATTTAAAAAAATATATACATATGAAATATTTAATCCAATTCTTCTCTGCTCTGTATCAGAATGGTCAGAGAAAGGCAATACAGATCTTCTTTTATATCTTTCTGTTTTCCTGTATCGGATGTACAAAGTTTCTGGAGACCACTCCACAGGATTTTGTAACACCAACTAACTATTACACCACAAAAGAAGAGCTCACTTCTGCTCTCGCAGGTGTATACGGTCCTTTAGGGCTTTACGAGGTGTATGGGGAACTGCTTTCCATTCAGTCTCAGGGAGTTACTGATGAAGGATATGCCACTTATTTTTCAGGTATAGCCAACGATGTCGCTATGAATCTTCAGACCTACACACACAACAAGATAAATGCGTTCTGGCAACATTGTTATACAGGTATTGAAAGAGCCAATTTATTGCTTGAAAATGCAGATAGAGCTACAGCGGATCCTAAGTTCATCACCACAGTAAAGGCAGAAGCTAAATTTATGCGGGGATATTATCACTTCTTACTCGCTCAGTATTTCGGTGGTATACCCATAAAAATTGAAGCCAGCAAAGACCCTAATAATGTATATTTTCCACGCGCGACAGAAAAAGAGGTGTATGAACAGATATTAAAGGATATGACTGAAGCTGAACCGGATCTGGCTGACATTACTTCTCCAGAATTAAAATCCGCATCCAGCAGAGTCTCAAAATCGGCGGCTCAGGGCATTTTGGCAAGAGTTTGTCTGAAGATGGCAGGATATCCGCTTTATGATAAAGCCAAGTATGCAGATGCACTTTCGTGGGCTAAAAAAGTACAGGCGTCAGGTTTTCACACCTTACTTACGGACAAAGATGCAAATCCGAATATAGTCAATTTGAGAGGAGTGCCTCTTCAGTACAATGCAACAAGCGGAAACCCAGCTTATGCCAACAATGGTTATGCCCAAATCTTTTTAAATGAAGTGACTAATCGCTACGATGTAAGAGAAAGTATATGGGAAGCAGATTATTTTATACAAGGTATAGCCGCAGGTAAAACAGGATATATAGGCTCGCAAATCGGACTTCAAAATGCAAACAATGACCCTATCTACGGAAGAACTGCCCCCACTATCAATGCTCAACAATATCTGTACAACAAATATGCTCCGGGAGATCTCAGACGAGACTGGGCTATAGCTCCTTATGCTAACCGTGGAGACGGGGGTGCTGCCGGAGAACCTCGACGCTCCTTTTATAATGCATCCAACCAATTGCTAAACCGATCCGTTGGTAAATGGAGAAGAGAATATGAACCTTTAGGGCCTGGCTTTAACACCAAACCCAACTGGTCCACTCAAATTAATTTTCCTATATTAAGATATGCGGATGTTTTACTGATGATATGTGAGGCTGAATTCATGTTGAATGGCCCCTCATCGACAGCACTGGATGCCATTAATCAGGTACGGAGAAGAGCATATGGAAAAGACTTGAATAAGCCGGATCCGGCTATTGATCTGACAGCAGCAACACTTACATTATCAGAGATACAGGATGAAAGAGCCAGAGAACTTTGTTTTGAAGCACTTCGCAAAACAGATCTTATCAGATGGGGAATATATCTGCAAAGAATGCAGGAACTTATAAACTTCAACAATACGAAAGGAATACCCAACGATGGAAATCTAACAAATGCTAACCGTGCCGCATTGAATGCACTTGCCGGAGGAAACAAATTCTTACTATGGCCGATTCCCTCAGGCGAAACACAGGTAAATAAAGGAATAACACAAAATCCGGGATATTAAATAATAGAAACAGCTATTTAAATGTGATAAGATATGAAATCAATAAAAAAAATAATGGGATTCCTGTCAGTGTTACTACTGATCTCATGCGAAAAAAATATATCGCCCAATCCGATTAGTTTTGATGTAGATATATTCAATAATTCAGATATTAAGACGACAAAGTTTAAAGTAAATGATACGCTTAATTTTAAATTTTCAGGCAATCCGGATCGCATTACTTTTTACTCAGGAGAAACAGGACGTATGTATATAAACCGAAATAAGACAACAGATCCTTCACCAAATAATACATTAAGATTTTATACTAACCGGGGAAATGCAGGCACTGACAAATTACAACTGTTGTATACTACGGACTCTATTCTATATACACAGTTTAATAACAAAGATTCGATTGCTATACCTTTAGCCAAGTGGAAAGATATTTCAGACAGGGTGACCTGGGCAACGGGAAACAGCAATATGCAATCCGGAGATATTAGTCTGAACACAGAAGCAAGTACCGGATCAGGTAAAATCTGGCTAGCTTTTAAATATACCGCGCCGGCAGGAGTCGGGCAAGGTACGTGGACAGTAGGCAACATCGACTTGCGTCATTATGTGGGTGATACATATTACACCTTGTTAACCTCAGCTATTGTTATACCTACAGCATTTCCAAGCTATACAGTAAGTCCCGGCTGGGGAACTGTCAATGTAACCAATCCCCTTTTAAAATGGACATTGACAGGAGGCAGTAGCGGCAATACAAGTATTGGTCAAAGCCTTTCCTCAAACTTTAGTACCCAAAGTTTTACAATACGCGGAAACACAAACTCAACAACTTCCCGTCAAACAGAAAGCTGGATTATAAGCGGTCCCGTAGATTTAAAAAGAGTCCTGCCAGATTACGGGGTTTCAGTTAAAAATCAAACAGAGAATGCTGAAAATGTATCCAAAGGTTTTTATGCATCACCGAAAGCCAATTTTACATACAGTTTTACCAAACCAGGCACTTATGAGATGGTTTTCTATTCTCAAAATGATACTGGTTTTGGTGAGATCTCCACAACAAAAACAATAAAAGTTGAAATTGTACCTTGATAATCTTAAAAATTGCAAGCAATTAGCTGAGGACAATCTCATAATGCTTAGTTACCCAAATGGGATTGCTGTTTTATAACAATCCCATTTGAGTTTCTTTCCATTACGAGACGGATAAATACCCCCGTTCACTATATCTTTTTCGAAATAAAAGTTGCTTTCAAGTAATATTTAATTTATTATTGCAATCGGTTGCATTGCATAAGTGCAAAATCACACAACTAAATTAGACCGCTTCATTATATCTTAATGTTTATCATAAATAGAGGATAGTATTTCCAAGATGGAGTGTTCTACTGTTTGGTTTCACATCTGTTTTTACTTGATAATTTTAACTTCAAAATGTAACACAAACAAAAGTTCAAAACAGCAGCTATTTTACTTTAGATATTATTAAAGTAAAGATGTATTACGTTCATGTATTATTTTGAATGTACTAATACCCTAACATATTGGCTTAGCAAATGAAAAAAATAAGATTGATACTCATCCTCATAAACATTATTGTCAGCTTGCCCGGATCAGCACAAGAATTTATTCAGGCAAAATCTGAAACCTATGTTACACCTACAGATCCGGCAGTGATAAAAAAACTGGAACAATGGCAGGATTTAAAATTCGGAATGTTTATACACTATGGATTATATACGCAGGCAGGTGCAACCGGTTTGTCTAATCAAGGTTCTTCATGGTCATTGACCAATATGTCTTTTGTACAAAGAGATACTACTATGGAGTACTCCGATTTCAAGCAAAAATATTTTTCACAAATCAACAGCTTTAATCCTCAAAAACTTAACCCGGAAAAGTTAGCAAGACTTGGTAAAAAAGCAGGAATGAAATATCTGATATTCACGTCAAAGCATCACGACGGATTTAACCTGTTCGACACCAGACAAACCAATTTTTCAATTATGCACGGGGCATATAAGAATAATCATAATGCTAATATACTGAAGTATTTTTTCGAAGCATTTCGTAAACAAGGTTATATGGTTGGTGCTTATTATTCTAAACCGGACTGGCATTCTCCCTACTATTGGTGGGATAAATATCCGACGAGCAATGGAGGAGAAAATTACAATACCAGGGAATATCCTGAACGTTGGGACAAATTTATTCAGTTTACAAACAATCAGGTGGCCGAACTGACGAATGGTGATTATGGAAATGTAGATATACTGTGGATTGACGCATGGGGTCAGGAATGGGGAATGAACAGGAAAGCTGAAATAGCGCGTAGCAAACAACCAGGAATTTTAATTATAGAAAGAGGGACTCCAGGCACCGGATACGAAGACTATCAGACGCCAGAGCAAGGTATTCCGAAAGAGCAAATGTCCCATCCATGGGAAAGCTGTATTACTTTAGGAAAAAGGTGGTCTTATGTACCCGCAGATGAACAATACTTTAAATCATCCGCACAAGTCATTCATACTTTGGTAGAAATTGTAGCTAAAGGAGGTTCCCTATTGCTTGGATTTAGTCCCAAGGCGGATGGAACAATAGCGCAAAGCATCATTGACAGACTGGAAGAAATAGGTAAGTGGACATCCAGAAACGGAGAAGCCATATACAATACACGCAATACTGAAATATATCATCGGGGCAATACCTGGTTTACCCAAAGTAAAGATGGAAAAAAAATATATGCAATCACAAATCTGGAAGAAGGTAAGGCTATCCCTTCAACAGTAACATGGCAAGGAAACGAGCCCGCAGGAGGATCAGTTATAAAATGTCTGCAGACAGGTAAAAAAGTTGTTTGGAAAAAAACAGAAAACGGAATTGAGATTACCTTACCTAAAGAACTGCCAGATAATTTACCTGCTGTAGCCTTTGTATTAACAAAAGTTTAATTTATGAAATTAATCATCATGAGAAAGCAAAAAAAACAAAGAATAATTCCACTATTACCTTTTGTGGCAATATCCTTTTGCCTGCCACTTTCAATATATGCACAGGAAAAACAAGCAAAATTTGAAAACTCTATTTCAAAACCACTGGTTAGCGATATGTTTACAGCAGATCCGTCTGCTCATGTTTTTAATAACAAAATATATATTTATGGTTCGCATGATATTGAAACTAGTGTAGCGGAGAACGGTAGCGGTGACCACTTTCAAATGAAAGATTACCACGTATTGTCTATGGATAGTCCTACAGAAAAAGTCACAGACCATGGAATAGCATTAGCTGTTGAGAATATTCCGTGGGCGGGTAAGCAACTTTGGGCACCCGATGCTGCCTACCACAAAAACACCTACTACCTCTATTTTCCGCTAAAAGATAAGGAAGGAATATTCCGCATAGGTGTAGCCACATCCAGGCGCCCTGAAGGGCCATTCAAAGCCGAAAAAGAACCAATAAAAGGAAGTTATAGTATAGATCCGGCCGTATTTAAGGACAGTGACGGGAGCTTTTACATGTATTTTGGAGGTTTGTATGGCGGACAGTTGCAACGTTGGAAAAGTGGTGTATTCAACAAGAATGCTTCTGATAAAGCAGACGGACAACAGAGTGAGGAGCCGGCCCTTACGGCTAAGGTGGCAAAGCTGAGTGCTGATATGAAGCAATTGGCTGAGAAGCCTAAAGATGTAGTTGTACTCGACGAAAAAGGAAATACGATACTTAGCGGCGACCACGACAGACGTTTCTTTGAAGGGTCGTGGGTACACAAATACAATGGAAAATATTACTTCTCCTATTCTACCGGAGATACCCATAAACTAGTGTATGCCACCGGTGATTCCCCTTATGGACCGTTTACCTATCAGGGCGTAATTTTGCTTCCAGTAATAGGCTGGACGACACACCATTCTATTATTGAATTCCAAAATAAATGGTGGCTGTATTATCACGATACGGAACTATCCGAAGGTAAGACTCATTTAAGAAACATCAAGGTTACAGAATTAATATACAATAAAGATGGCAGTATTAAAACAATTGATCCGTATGGCAAAAAATAAATTTATAAACACGGCATTAATAGGTCTTACGCTGTTGATAAGCAACTCTGTAAAGGCTCAAAATCCAATTATCGGCATTCCTGGCATTTCCGATCCTCATGTAAGGGTTTTTAACAATAAAATATACCTGTACTCCGGGCATGACGACAAACCCACCGACACTATCTGGGTCATGAAAGACTGGCGGGTATTTTCAACGTCGGATCTTGTAAACTGGAAACAGGAAACAGTAATCTCACCCAACGACAATTATATGGGGGGCAACTCTACAGATTGCTGGGCCGGAGACGCCGCTGAAAGAAACGGCAAGTATTATTTCTATTTTTCGGACAGGAAAAGAAGTATCGGGGTAATGAAATCAGATACTCCCGGGGGAAAATATACAGATGCTCTGGGTAAGCCTTTAGTAGCACCTATGCACGATCCTACTATCCTTACAGACGATGATCCAGACAAAACGCCCTATTTGGTATATGGTGACAAAGAAGGCGGTGGTTATCATATCGCCAGACTCAATGATGATATGATATCGCTTGCCGAAGCACCCAAACCTATCACAATCACAGGTAAAGAATGGGAGAAAGCAGGCGGATGGATGGATAAAAATTATATTTTCAAATATAAAGGTACGTACTATCTGAGCTGGGGTACAGACTACGCTATCTCCAAAAACATCTATGGTCCCTATACAGGAGCCGGCTCTACAGGAAAAGGACATCATCTGGGTTCACTCGCCCACAGCAGCTTTTTCTGGTGGAAAGGACAATTTTACCATGTATGGTGCTATTATCTCAAACCGGGATATAAATTCAGAGCAACTATTATCACCTATTGTCACTTCGATAATCAGGGACGTATCATTACCGACACAGATTTTCTGGACAAACACTTTGCCACAGGAGTAGGACAGTATGATGCAGATTGGCCTAAAATAGAAGCCGAATGGTTTTACGAAAAAGACAGCCTTACCCGTAAGCAATCATCTGCTGATGGAGGCTTTGAACTTGCCGGAATGCGTAACGGAAGCTGGCTACGTTTTGCAAATGTGGATATGACCAGCAGCAGCAAGCAGTTTACTGCGCAATTAGCTGGTTTATCACCAAAAGGCAAATTGGAAATACGTACGGGCAGCATCAACGGCCCCTTAATCGGAACAATACAATCAGTTACAAATAAAAGTAAAGACGCAAATCAATATCAGATTCTATCCTGTAAAATTAATCCGCCAAAAGGCAAAACGGACATATTCTTAGTGTATACAGATGCTGATAAAAAAGCAGCTCTATCGCTGGATTGGATCAGTTTTAACCAGAAAACGGATGCTCATCATATCAGCAACAAATAGTAAAAAAAAGCCATGCTTCTGAAATCTGAATTTAAAGAACACAATACTCCAAACATTTTGTAATTTTGAATACTCGTCTATGATTAAAGACGAGTATTCAATACTTGCGGAGTAACAACAACTATGGCAGAAGATCTGAATATACTTACCGGAAATAAAGCAGAACAGTACAAAGGACTGATCCCTCAGATAGAGGCTTTAATCAGAGGAGAATCTAATCTGATCGCTAATCTGGCGAATATCAGCGCTGCACTCAAAGAACAGTTCGGTTTCTTTTGGGTAGGGTTTTATCTGGTCGAAGGAGAAGAACTAGTCTTAGGTCCGTTTCAGGGGCCGGTAGCATGTACCCGTATAAAAAAAGGAAAAGGTGTATGTGGAGCAGCCTGGGCAGATGAACAAACCCTTATTGTTCCTGATGTAGATGCATTTCCCGGACATATCGCATGCAGTTCGCTATCCAAATCAGAAATAGTCATACCCCTACGTGCAGACGGAAGAATTATTGCTGTCCTGGATGTAGATAGCGACAGCCTGAATTCATTCGATCAGGAAGATGCCGTATATTTAGAACAGATTCTCTCTTTTATAACTGCGTAATTCAAACCCGGTATTTACAAAAAACAGATTATAGCTTCTGCTCTTACTTCTTATTAACATCTTTTAAAAAACCGATGGCAAAATAGCATATCACGATGATAGCGATAACCATCCCGCCCCATAGCAGGATATTACCAAAAGTTTTTTTCCAGGCCTCATTCTTAATATCTCCGCTTCCCGGTTTTATTGACTTCAACTTGCTTACCGTCAATACCGGAAGCTGATCATTGGCTTTATTCTTAAATAAAGAAAGATCATAATCAGGAGCTTTATAAGCGGAGTCTATCACGATGCTGTACTGCTTGCCTGCTGCAAGATTAGTAACAATATTTAAAGCTGTTTGTCCCAAAGAAAGGCTATCAATTCGTAGCGGAGGGCTATCCAGATTCTCTATCTGAATATAAAAATCCTTTACAAACAGACTCGGGACTATCATATGAGTATTAGCCGGACTCAATTCATACTGTCCGATCTCCACCAGCTGATCCTCCCATCTGTTACGTTTCACCTGCACGAGCTGATTGGCAAGTACAGATACTTTACGCTGATACAATTTTGGATCAGCAACAGACAGGGAAACATAATCAATAATCTGGAAATCTGGCAACATCACATGAAGGATAGAATTTTTCTTTTCTGACTTCATATCAAATTTAACCGCATGAACAGGCTGATAAGTGGCAGCAGTCATCACACTTTCATAACGTCCCGCCTCCAACACATTGATCGGGCTGGACCCTTTATCCCGAATCATAATCTTCAGATATCTGTAGTTATTAAGTGGAAAAGTAATTTCCTGATCATTAAAAGTCTGATCCGATCCGGCCAGATTCTCTAACAACTGGTTCTCTGACAGGCTGAACCAATTTACAGAGTCATTACTTCCTGTAAGCGTATACCTCTTGCTACTATTGCTGTTTGCGATCCTTAAAGAGATTGAAGTCCAGGTTTCCAGCTTTATATTTTTGATGACCAGAGTGGTCACACTATCCGCTATAATCTCCCTTTTGACGATAGTCAAAGGTATAAATTTGTCCCCTGCCGATGCATACACAAATTTTACAAACGGCACTTCCTGCCCCCCGTTATCTCTGATTCGGATTTTTGAAATATCATTACCGATAACAGAACGAATACCTGAAGGGATTTTAAACTGATAATAACCCTCCTTTTTGTTTCCTTCCAGTGTGGCACTATATTGCTGGCCATATACCTGGATAACCGCAAAAAGACTACATAAAAAAATACTAACTATTCTCTTCATGAGGAAGTTCTTTATTATCAACTACAATCAGTTTTTTAATTCTTTGGTACACAAAAGATATAACCAGAATAAGTACACCCAGTAAGATAAATGCGATGATTTTTCCGGTCTCAGAAACATCCTTAATATCATACACAAATAATTTGAGAATGGTTACACCAAGTAATGAAAGTGCCGCGATACGTAACATTCTCCAGTCTTGTTTGATCCCCAGTATAAGAAATACAAATGAAAGTATTCCCCAAGCCACGGGGAACATGACTTTGAATACCATATTTTCACGTGAATGGTAAATATCAAAAGTTTCAGCGAACGCGAGGGTATGAACGCTAAGTTCTACACTGCATATAAATACAAGTACAAATACAAGTGGCCACACCAGCAGCTTATGTCTGAAATATGTACTTGCCACATTTAATATGGTATCTTTTACCATCCTGTAAAGCTGGAAGATCAGACAGATAAGAATCGGATAGTGTAAGAAGAAAGCAAGATACCTGCCTTCGACTTTATTCAGCCTGTTCAACGTTTCTATAAAAGGAATCCGGTGTACAAATACCAGATATGCGGCTATATTCAATATGACTAGTGCATAACATAATATACGGGGCAGTATAGGAGTATCAGATCTCGTACCATAGTAAACCAGTACGGTAGCAAATACAAAATGTGTCAGTGCAATACATGCAATGACGGATCCGTCATTAGACATTCGGTTAGATGCCTGATAAGAGACTTCTAATATCAGAACTATGTAACTCAGTGCGATTGCTACTCCAGCGACTATCTTCCGGTAATCAACAGGATTAAAATTTACATTGAAGCTCAGACGTTCGACTTCATCACTTTGCTTAAATAAACGATAGGATACATAATACGAAGCAATTACAAGTATTCCGGTCAGGAATATCTCATTCAACCCTATTCGCATCACCGTATCGGAAGACACATAATCAATGGTCCAGTCTATAAACAAACTAAAGATGACTAATACCTGCAGGATAATTCCGAACGCATAGTAAATGGTAAATTTCGATTTCTTCGCCAGCCAAAGTAATATTACAGCTTCACAAGCCCAGAATGCAGTAATATAGTTGCCTTTAAACTGTATTGGAATGGTCACGACAGCAAACAGCAAAGTCAGACCAATCAGGAGATACACAATCTCTTCGCTCAATCTGTACTTCCGGTAAATGGTCACCGCAAATATAAGATTGTACACAGCCAGTATTAATGAAAACAGTCCTTTATACTCGGAATTCCAAACAGATAGAATAGCGAGCCCGAAACTGAAATACAGGAATGTATTCGCCAGGATAATAATAAGCTCCCACTTGGTAAACTTGTTCTTGAACCTGACATTATTGATAATAAAGGCAAGACTAAAAATAAGGAAGAACAGCGTCAGATAACCGAACGCTCCGGCGTAGGTAGCCTCTTTTGCAAAATCCGTCTGAAAATACCATCCGGCATAGATCATAAAAGTCGCTACAAAAGCTACAAAATTGACCCAGTTCCATCTTTTGAAATAGGAAACACTCAGCATTCCTATGTTCAGAATAGAAAGATAGGTAAAGAGTACATGATAATTACCCTGACCTGTACTCACCATAAACGGAACTCCAAATCCACCGATAATAGATAAGATAGCAAGCTCCTGACGATCATACAGCAGTGATATAAAGATACTGAATATAGTGATCAGCACCATTATACCGAATGCCAGCGGTTGACTAAAGAGATGATAATCGTGAAATGCAATCCCTATCGTCAGATAGAATACACTGACGGCTCCTGCCACAAACACGGAGCTGAAGGCCGCAAATTTCCGACGTAAAAAGTGGGCCACCCCCATCAGAAGTCCACCGGAGAATATGCCTATTCCTACACGGCCGGCTTCATTGATCCAGTCTCTGTCAATCGCAAATTTGACAAAGAAACTGATACCTAATACCAGAATCAGAATACCAATCTTGTTGATCAGGTTTTCTCCGATAAATTTTTCCAGATCAGGATTATTCTGTTTAAATCTTTCAAACCAGCTTAAGGCAGGCTCTTGCTCTTCGACAGGACTTACAGAATAAGAAACTTCATTCGGAACAAACATATCCGTAGGTTCAGGATTCGTATTGACCAGACTTCCCACCTCATATCGCTCTGTTACTTCTTCCGGTTCCTGAGGTAATGCCGGCAGCACAAGTTCAGGTTCACTTATACTTTCCGTTATATCCTGAGGAATAGGTGGTGGGATATCGACTTCAGGTGTCTGCAATACTGGAGGATCAGCTATTTCTTCTGCAGAAGCAGTAGAATCTGCAGCCACAGGAAGACTAGATTCATCCAGTTTCTGAATGACCTGATCCATTTTTTTCTGGAGCTCAAACTGATGCTCCTGAAATTTATAAAGCCCCTCGTTAAGACTCTTTAATTGATTTTTTGTATTTATAATAGAATAAATAACAAGTACAATTAAGGCAAACGCCAAATATTCCATAGTAATCTGGTTAGGTTAGTAATACATTCTAACAAACCAAATCTAACCAAAAACATTTAAAAAACTTAACGATTCTTTACAGAAGCAGTTGTTTGTAATTAAAATCCTGTCCACGAGTTTCACACTATAAACTTCAGAGATATTCAAAAACCATTGACGCCAAGAAATATAATAATTCTTGGCGTCAGGAATAGGACATTGGTCAAACTTACTTCTATATAAAACAACAATGAATTTGATTGTCTCCTCTTATATTATTTAATGAATTATAGCATAATATCAGGGACTTATTCAGTTCTTAATATTTCACAAGTTTAAATCTTTGATTACTATTATTAGTTGTTTTAGAAATCTGTATTTTAGCACCATTAGCGGTACTGGTATTTAATATTTCTAAGAGTGATGATGGAGCACATTTGGGTGAAAGAGTATAGTATCCACTACCTACCGAAGATATTTTCCACTTTTGTCCATCGGTATTTAAGTCATCCCAAACCTGTATTTGAGTACCATTCGCATTACTACCTCCTAAAACATCTAATACTTTTGTAGTTGAAGGATCGGGTAGTATTTTGTAATAACCATTTCCTGCATCAACAAATCTCCATTTTTGTTGGGCATTACTGCTCCATAATTGCACTTTAGTTCCGTTGACAGGTTCACCTATTCCCGGCAGATCTAACAGACTCGTATTATTTAGTGCTGTGACAATTTCATACTTTCCTACAGTAAGATCCGGAACAGTTAAATCTCCTGTTAGTCCTGTAGTCGTAACAAATTTGAAAAAAGGCGCGCCATTTGCCGGTTGTCTCATCTGCAGACTAGTCGCTCCTATATTTTGGACATCTTCTGTATAGATCGCAGGGCGAACATCACTCGCTACATAATTAGTGGTTACATTGTCCAGTGTAATATTCTTCGCATGTCGGATGTATAATCCATATGCAGGTAATATACCCAGCATAGCATTCTCAGGATAATCTTTTTGGTTTTCAGGAACTACACGATTGGCATCCGTAGTTGTACCCCCTCCCGAACTAGTCAGACTAACATTCTTTAAGACAATATTATTGACATAATATCCCGGAAATCCGGTAATGGAACTGCTCAGCTTAGATTCTCCGCGGGCTGTGATATTACTGATCGTAACATTCTGAATTTTTCCCGGCAACCCCAATCCATCAGGATTCTTACGATTCCGGTCTCCAAGTTTAATAAAAATTGGGGTTCGCACACCGCTTATTTGTATATTATCAATAAGTACGCTGTCGATTATCGCTCCGTCTACCGCCTCCAGTGCAATTGCGGAATTACCATAAATTTGTTGTGGATAGAGATGAATGGGAGGTATTGATACCTTACAGTTTCGAACCTGAATATTCTTAAACCCTGTATATGAAGCCGCTCCAAACTTTATGCCGTTACAATTCGTAGTAATGTTACAATTCTCAACGGTGACATTACGACAGGCTACCCGGGACCCACTTTTCAGGCAAATCGCATCATCCTGGGAATTAATGGTACAATTTCTTATCGTTACATTCTCAGCATCAATGTCAATGCCATCATTGTTAAAGTTCGCAAAACTGAATACATTAATATGGTCTATTAATACATTCCTGCAATAAATGTAATATTGAGTCCAATACGCGGCATTTCTCAGATTAATATCCTTTACTATAATATTGTCACAGTTGGCAAATTCAATAATCTTGGGACGCATGCCGTCTTCCTTACCGCCATTTTGAAATTCCGAACTGCCCCCTTGTCCATCTATTGTACCTGTACCACTGATACCTATGTTATTCGCATCTTTAGCATACACCAGAGCCCTATTGTTAAGATAATGATACGGTGATGTATTAAGGGGATAATCACTTACCCGCGGACTACCCCAAAGGGTACCACCTGACTGAACATGGAGCGTCACACCTGTCTTCAGATGGACTGTACCGCTAAGAAAATCACCTGCCGGAACAACAACCAACCCTCCTCCGGAGGCCGCACAGGAATCAATTGCACGTTGTATAGCGGCCGTATTAAGTGTTACTTTGTCTCCGACAGCCCCAAAATTGGTAATAAGGAAAGATGTACTATCAACTGGGCCATTGGCCATCGATTGTGTGCTATTCACTAATCCTGCTGAAAGATTCGTATCAATATCTTTTTGATTGAGCAGATCCTTTCCGCAACCAAAAAAGAGTGGAGTAAGGAGCAGGCAACATATTATGCCTCTGAAATTTTTCATATTTTTAAGTTTTTATAGTGTGAAATTGTGTTAGTAAAATCAAACGCGATAAACTTGAATAAATAGAATTAGTGCATTAAAAAATTGTAATCACGATTCTAAATCAGATGCAGTAAGTCATACTAAACAGTAAATACGGATAATAAAATACTTACAGCTCACCCACGCAAATCTTTAGAAGTAAACACATAGAAGATTATATTAACATTTTAGTAAAACAACAATCCATGTCGAAAATGCTATTCCTATTCGCAACTTATTCTGTACGGCTCAGTATTATGATAATTAAATTAAAAGGCAGATTAAATCTGCTATATTGATTCCGGTAAAATATATAGTTAGTGTGTGTTGTCTGTGTAATCTCTTCTTATGAATTTCAATCCCGACGCTATATCCTGAGCTTTCAGATATGAAAAATTTAACTGATAATGATCAGGTTATTGACTATCCGGTTTAGAAAATTACCAGAAGGCCACGTAAATGAAATTGATTTTCTTAATTAGTTATGTGTGATTACTTTCAACGAATCAAATATAGGAATTGATGATTCATGTTATCTCAATATAATGCTGAAAAATTTACGAAAACGTTTCAGTGTATAATTCACATCAACACCATCTGCAGAAAAAAGATATAGTTGGTTTATGACCTTCTCCTGCAAGATTTTGTGGAAGAGTTTAAAGAAAAACATCCACAGTTGGTGGATGTTTTTAGATGAAAAAAAACAGTATAATCTTTATGAAATAGAAACAACTTTTAAACACTCACTTTCCAGATACGTATAATTTTGTCATCTCCTCCTGTAATAAAATACGCACCGTCAGCGGTCCAGAGACCCACATTTATAGACAGGTGATGACTTTCATAACCTTTATCACGACTCACATTTTTCAGGAGGCCATAAGTATCCTTATCCCATATCTTAAATGTCTTATCCCTGCTGACTGTTGCAAAAACAGGTGCCTCCGGATGAAATAATATACCATACACAGTAAACATATGAGGTATATAGGATAGTTTTTGTGAAAGATCTGCAGCATTCCAGACCACAAGCTTTGCGTCTCTTCCACCCGAAAATAAATGCAGGCCTTCCGGATCAAAAGATAAAGAGGTGACAGGCATGTTATGCCCCTTCACTTTAGCAAGGAGATGATAGGCTTCAGCATCATACAGATAAATATTACCCGCTTTATCCCCAAATGCCAGTTGCTTTTCATTCGCAGATACTGCAATCACACGTATAATGGTATCTGAGATCCTGAACTGGTATATTAAGTTAAAATCAAGAAGATTCCACACATACAACTGACCATCCTCTCCTACAGCAATTAATTCCTGCTTATGGGTTAAGGCTTTGATACTGAACACGGCTCCTTTGTCCACTTTAAGGCGGACCACCAGCTTCTGAGCCTCTACATCTACAATCATGATGGAGCCGTCACGAAGACCTATGGTCAGATAAGCTGTATCCGGAATAAGGTAAAGACAATATACAGATGAACTTACTGCACAAAGAATACGCTTAAATGCACCAGTCTGCAGATCCCACTCCACCACCCCTTTATCATTACCTGCGGTAAATAAAGTATGCGGAAAGAAACCATTTTCTATCGCAAATATTTGATTCTGATGTCCTGTCAGCACAGTTGCCAACTCCGTAGATATTCTATTCATAAAAAAAAGTGCCGGACACAAATGTACGGCACTTTGAAGACTATTATGTCATGTAAGGATAACTTTGCTTATTGGTGTCTGGATTCCAGATTTTTAGCAATCGTTTCCAATGAGAATCCTTTTTCTCTTAATAATACGATAAGGTGAAACAACAAATCAGAAGTCTCATCGATAAATTCTTTGTCCGTCTCGGTCAATGCTGCAATAACAGTCTCTACAGCCTCTTCTCCTACCTTTTGAGCAATCTTATTAATTCCTCTGCTACGCAAACGGTTAACATAAGACTCATCAGAAGGATCCTCAAAGCGATTATTTACAATACGTTCCAGTTCAAATAAAAAATTCTGATCGTATTGCGTCTTGAAGCAGCTGCGACTTCCTGTATGACAAGTCGGACCATCCGGACGTGCTTTGATCAGAAGTGTATCCTGATCACAGTCAATATGATAACTGATCACATGTAGAAAATTTCCACTTTCCTCCCCCTTTGTCCAGAGCCTGTTCTTACTTCTGGAGAAAAAAGTTACTTTTCTTTCCGCCTGCGTCTTTTGCCAGGCCTCTTCATTCATATACCCCAACATCAGCACTTCCAATGTCTGTGTATCTTGTACTATGACCGGAACAAGTCCGTCACTTTTAGAAAAATCTAGCATCTTTTAATTTAAAAAGTTAAAATTAAAAAGCAGAACGGATAAAGTCGGGCCTCTTGAAATAAATAGTACCCGTATCTTCTGCTTCTAATTTCTGTATTATTATTTTACCGGACTGTAATGCCGTTGGCTCTTAACGTATTTTTCAATTCCGGAATCAAAATCTCTCCATAATGGAAAACTGAAGCTGCTAATGCAGCGTCAACTCCCGTCTGTTGAAACACTTCGGTAAAATGCTTCTGATTCCCCGCTCCACCCGATGCAATCAGTGGAATCCCGATCATCGCATTAATTTTTTTCAGAAATGAACAATCAAATCCATTTTTAGTGCCGTCATGATCCATTGAAGTCAACAATATTTCACCTGCTCCACGGTCCTGAGCTTCACGAATCCAGTCTTCTGTCTGGATTTCCGTTTTGATACGACCGCCGCTAAGATGAACAAAATTCTGACCTTCAGTATGTCTGGTATCTACTGCTACAACCACAAACTGAGCTCCGAAAGCGGCCGACATCTCATTGATCAACTCCGGACGACGCACTGCTGCTGAATTAATCGAAATCTTATCTGCTCCCGAATTCAACAGGATTTCCGCATCACGGATTTCATTGATTCCACCGCCAATGGTAAACGGAATATTTACCTGTCTGGCGACCGCTTTTACTAAATCTATGGTCGTTTTCCGGCCTTCATGTGTAGCCGTAATATCAAGAAAAACCAGTTCATCGGCACCCTGTTCAGAATACGCATATGCCAGCTCCACAGGATCACCCGCATCACGCAGGTCAACAAAGTTGACCCCTTTGACCGTCCGACCGTCTTTCACATCCAGACAAGGAATGATTCGCTTTGCTAACATGTATTAAAAGCTGATTAAAGATTTCAAATTCCAATCCTGAATCTCTTCGATCGAAATACGATTTTCATAAATAGCCTTTCCTACTACACAGGATTCCATTCTTCCCAACTCCTGCAATTTGCGGATATCGTCCATGGAACTGATACCTCCTGAACCGATAAGTTTGATAATAGGAGAATGATCCAAAAGTTTCTTATACAATTCTACACCTGCACCGCCTAACTTGCCGTCTTTACTGATATCTGTACACAGAAAACGGTAGAAACCTAATGCCAGACACTTATCAATATATTCAATCAGTTTGATTGGCGAGCTTTCTAACCATCCCGAATACTTGATCACCTCATCCAGTACATCTATAGCTATCACGATATGATCTGCATACTTTATTTTTCCTTCATTAAGCGTGCTTAATTCTTCCAGAAATTCAGGATTAGTGATGGCCTGTGTACCTACAATGACACGGTATACACCTGCGTCAATCAGTTCTTTTACCTTTTCGATGCTACGGACCCCACCGCCGTATTGAATCTTCATTTCAGTTTTACGGATGATATTAAATAAATACTCCTGGTTACTGAAATCTCCTTTTGCACCATTCAGATCGATGATATGCACCAATTCAGTACCATTTGCATGGTATCTGTCTATTTGTTCTTCAAGGCTTATATCGTAAGTCGTTACATCGTCATAATTTCCTTCGCGTAGACGAACTACTTTTTTGTCCAATACATCGATTGCTGGTATTATATACATAGTAAAATATTTTGTTTCTAATTTATCTTTGAAAAATTCAATAATAACTGCTCTCCGGCTTTACCCGATTTTTCCGGATGAAACTGGACTCCATAAAAGTTTCCTTTTGACATCGCTGCCGAAAACGGAACATCATAATCGCATTTTGCAATAGTATAATCTTCATGATATTCAATAAAATACGAATGTACGAAGTAAAAATACGCATTATCTTCAATATGGAGGAATAACGGATTACCTTTAGAAGGCGATATACTATTCCAGCCCATATGCGGAACCTTCTGTGCTATACGTTCTTTAAAATGTAACGTTTGTAACGGAACGATCTTCAGTAGTCCGGCATTACCTTCTTCCGAAAAATCAGTCATCAGCTGCATACCAACACATATCCCCAAGACAGGTTTTTTAATGGTATGGATATATTCAGATAAGCCCGATTCCCGCAGCTTCTGCATAGCAGCACCGGCATGTCCTACGCCTGGGATAATAATACGATCACATTGATCGATCTCTTCAGGCAGATTGATCATCATATACGAAAGTCCAACCCTGTCTAATGCCGCTGTCAATGAAAATATATTCCCCGCTCCGTAATTGATAATTCCTATCATATCTTATTAATGATTAAGGATGATCAGACAGAAGAAATACATATTCTGTACTGTTCAGATCCCTTATTTATAATTCTACAAAACACCTTTAGTACTTGGTAGCTGCATGTTATCCGCATCACGACGCACCGCTTTTTTGATTGATTTAGCAAATGCTTTGAAGATTGCTTCTATCTTGTGATGTTCATTCTCACCCTCAGCCTTGATATTGAGATTAGATCTGGAAGCATCAGAGAATGACTTAAAGAAATGGAAAAACATTTCTGTAGGCATGTCACCGATTTTCTCCCTGTTGAATGTGGCATCCCACACAATCCAGTTGCGTCCGCCAAAATCCAGTGCCACCTGCGCAAGACAATCATCCATGGGCAAAGTGTAGGAATATCGTTCTATACCACGCTTATCACCCAATACCTTTAAAAAGACTTCTCCCAAAGCAATCCCTGTATCTTCTATGGTATGATGCTCATCTATATGCAAATCTCCTTTTGCTTTTATAGTAAGATCAATCGCTCCGTGACGGGCAATCTGATCCAGCATATGATCAAAAAACGGTAATCCGGTATCAATATCTGATTTACCTGATCCATCCAGATTGAGATGGATATAAATATCCGTTTCATTAGTCTTACGATGATGCTCACCTGTCCTTGAACCCAGTTTCAGAAATTCGTAAATCGCTTTCCAGTCTTTTGTTTCCAAAGCAACTACACTTTCCTCTATTTGCAGGTTCTCAGCCACACCGAGATTATCATTTGCCCGCAGCCAGATGGCTTTTGCACCCAGATTCTGAGCCAGTTTTACATCATTTACACGATCACCAATCACAAATGAATGCTGCAAATCGTACTTCTCCGGATCAAAATAATCCAATAGCATGCCAATACCCGGTTTGCGGGTAGCAGCATTCTCGTGCGGGAAAGTACGGTCAATATGTTCTTTTGCAAATACTACCCCTTCTCCGGCAAAAGTATCTGTCACAAGCTGATGTACAGGCCAGAAATTAGCTTCAGGATGAGAATCTGTTCCCAGTCCATCCTGATTGGTGACAAGAACCAGTTCGTAATCCAGCTCTTTAGCAATACGGGGAAGATACTGTAAAGCGCCGGGATAAAATTTCAATTTGGCAAAAGAGTCAATTTGCTCATCCTCAGGCTCCAGAATCAATGTTCCGTCGCGGTCGATAAATAATACACGCTTGATATGGTTTGGCATGATAATATAATTAGCCTGCAAAAGCAGTCATTTTTTCTAATAGTATTTTATTCTCTTCAGGAGTACCTACAGTGATACGCAGACACCCTTCGCATAGTTCTACTTTGGAGCGGTCGCGCACAATTATACCGTGCTGTACCAGATAAGTATATAAGCCTCTAGGATTATCCATTCTGACCAGGATAAAATTAGCGTCAGACGGAGTAATATATTGTACATATCCGATCTTAACCAGTTCTTTCACTAACAATTCTCGTTCAGCAACGGTCTCTTTGATCCATGCATTCACCTGATCGACCTTATCCAGCGCTTCCAGTACAATATCTTGTGTAGCCTGATTGATATTATAAGGAGGCTTTATTTTATTGAATACTTCAATAATCTCTTTACTGGCAAAAGCCATTCCAAGACGTAATGCAGCCAGCCCCCAGGCTTTGGAGAGCGTCTGCAGGACAACAAGATTAGGATATTCAGCAAGCTCCTGCGTAAATGATCGGGTTTGCGAAAAGTTGATATATGCCTCATCCACTACTACAATACCATGAAAGTTATTCAGGATCAGCTCAATGTCCTTACGGTTAATAGCATTTCCTGTAGGATTGTTTGGTGAACAGATAAAAATAAGCTTGGTCTGTGCGTCTACAGCCTCCTGTATACCATCCAGATCCAGCTGATACTCTTTCGTCAGATTGACTTTTTTGAAAGCCACATCATTAATATTGGCAGATACTTCATACATCCCGTAGGTTGGCGGAACAAGAATGACATTATCCACACCCGGACGACAGAATGCCCGGAATAAAATATCGATAGCTTCATCACTTCCGTTTCCTAAAAACATATTGGCTGCAGGGACACCTTTTATATGCGAAAGTTTATCTTTCACCAGATGTTGCAACGGATCAGGATAACGGTTGTAATTATGATCCAAAGGTGATCCAAAGGCATTTTCATTGGCATCAATCAGTATAGATGCTTCTCCTTTAAATTCATCTCTGGCAGAAGAATAAGGTACGAGATTCTTGATATTATCCCGTAGTAAGTCGGTTAAGTTGAATGGATTATCCATTTAAAAAAAATTAGAGCCGTAAATATGAGGAAAAATTCACAAAAACACTATACAGAAAACCATTTACCTTCAACTGAAAGCTGGGTATTCTTAAAAACGTGCTGTGCCTCCTCCAATAATGGCTGTAATTCACGGTACCTTGCAGAATAATGTCCCAGAAGCAATTTATGTGCACCTGCTTCTTTCGCAATTTCGGCAGCCTCCTGTGCCGTGGTATGCAATGTTTCTTTGGCCCTTTCGACCATTTCGTGTAAAAAAGTAGATTCGTGATACAACAGATCTACATTGCTGATCGCTGCTATGTAGTCCGGCACACGTACCGTATCCGAACAATAAGCATAGCTTCGCGAGGGCGGCGGCGGTATGGTCAGCTCTGCAGCTTTATATACTTTTCCATCGGGAGCGGTATAATCCAGTCCTCTTTTTATTCCGCCTATGTATTGTTTAGGAATGTTCAGTTGTTCTACCAGCTCTGCTATTATTGCAGGCGAACGCTTTCCTTCATCAAACCGGAATCCTGTACAGGGAATACGATGAGTAAGCGGAAACGTACTTACTTTGAAAGCAGCAGTTTCCAGAATGACTTCTTCTTTATCCGGATTAGTAGGATGAAAGATCAGGTTGTACCGTAATTGAGTATCCGAATGCCTGAACTGTACATCCAGTATCTCTTTGAGGGGTGCCGGGCCATATAAATGCAGGCCAGACTTGCGGCCAACCAGGTGCATGGAAGACAATAGTCCGACAAGTCCCAGATAATGATCACCATGCAGGTGACTTATAAATATATGACCTATGCGATTGCTACGGATACCATAGCGGAATAGTTGCATCTGCGTGCCTTCTCCACAATCGATCAGAAAAAACTGTTCATTAAAATTGAGGAGTTGACTCGAAGGATGACGTTCGTACATCGGTGTAGCGGAGCTATTCCCCAAAATCAAAACTTCAAACTTCATGCGTTAATCTTTCTCCCCTCTGTAGTCCATTTCTAATTCATGCGCAAAGATCATATCCTCGGCTATCTTTACGGAATCTACTATAGTCAGCGTCTGATGCAAATGAGACATCTCCAGTACTTCCAGTACTGCTGAGTCCACATTCGCCAAAAGAAACAATCCTCCTATCGTATGACAAAGCCTGTTGGCCAGAATGCCTATACGAATACCTTCTTCATCTACCTCACGTACATTCGACAGATCCAACACAATATTGCGTTGTCCGGTAGTATTACGCAATAAAAGCTCAGCTTTCAACTTTGCTGCCTTTTCAGCGTTCAGCACATCCGTTAATGGTTCGATTACAATATATCGGTCATGCTTATCAATTGTATATTTCATAAACCCAATTTTTTACGTTAAAGACTATCCCTCATTTACAGGAATTCCCTTTCCCTTCTACAGCCTGTCACTTGGTGTGTACCGCGGAGACAGATGTCTTTATGTCCAACTTTATTTCCCTGCTTAGCGCAGCGTCTTTAATGCAGTAGAAATATTATGTTCTACTCTACCCAGCACCTCTCCTTCTTTGGGATATTCAAAACGTTCTCCGGTGATATGCTCATAAAGTTCAATGTATCGCTCGGAGATAGAATTTACAATTTCATCCGTCATTTCAGGCACCTGCTGCCCGTCTTTTCCCTGAAAACCATTCTCAATCAACCATTTGCGGACAAATTCTTTGGACAGCTGCTTTTGCGGTTCGCCGTTCGCCTGACGCTCTTCATATCCTTCAGCATAAAAATATCGGGAAGAATCCGGTGTATGGATCTCGTCTATAAGATAAATAACGCCGTCCCGTTTACCAAACTCATACTTGGTATCCACCAGAATCAGACCTCTTTCTTTTGCGATCTCCGTACCCCGCTGAAACAGAGCTTTCGTATATTTTTCCAATTGGATATAATCTTCCTCACTCACAATACCTTTTTTCAGAATATCTGCACGGGAGATATCTTCATCATGACCTACTGCAGCTTTTGTGGTCGGCGTAATGATGGGCTCAGGAAGCTTATCATTTTCTTTAAGTCCTTCAACCAGCTTCTCTCCGCACACTTCTCTTCTGCCGGCACTGTATTCACGCCATGCATGTCCCGAAAGGTATCCTCTGATCACCATCTCTACTTTGAAGGGCTCACACATCTTACCAATGGTCACACTGGGATCCGGTACTTCTACCACCCAGTTAGGCAAAATATCTTCTGTAGCTTTTAAAAACTTAGCCGCTATTTGATTCAGCACCTGACCTTTATAAGGTATAGCACGAGGCAATACAACATCAAAAGCAGATATACGATCCGTAGCAACCATTGCCAGATAACGATCTGCAATCGTATATACATCGCGTACCTTACCTCTGTAAAAAGCAGTTTGGTTTTCGAAATTAAAATTTGTTTCTCTTATTGCGTTCATTTCAAAATAAAAATTCATAAGTAATAGAATAGCAGCATAGACTGCCTCAGTAATCTCTTTCAGCAAACGATATCAGCTGGCAGACAACTACTAAATATCTCCGTATGCCTCTAATATACGTTTCACCAGTTTGTGTCTAACGACATCTCCACCGCTCAGATAAATCATATCTATCCCCTCTATTCCTTCCAGCAATTTCACCGCGGTAGATAATCCGGATTGATTTTTCTTTGGAAGGTCAATCTGTGTCATATCACCGGTTACAATAAATTTGGCTGTAGGACCCATCCGTGTCAGAAACATCTTCAGCTGCATATCCGTTGCATTCTGTGCTTCATCCAGGATCACAAAACAGTTATCAAGAGTACGTCCGCGCATAAAAGCCAGAGGCGCTACTTCAATAGTCCGGTTTTCAAGATATCCCTTCAACTTTTCAGCAGGAATCATATCATCCAGTGCATCATACAGAGGTCTCAGATAAGGATCTACTTTTTCCTTCAGATCGCCCGGAAGAAAACCCAGATTTTCACCCGCTTCTACTGCAGGTCGTGTCAGTATGATACGCTTGATCTCTTTATTTCTCAAAGCACGAACAGCAAGAGCAACAGCCGTATAGGTCTTCCCGGTTCCGGCAGGACCTATTGCAAATAAAATATCATTCTTGGAAATACTGTCCACCATTCTACGCTGATTAAGCGTTCGTGCCCGTACAATTATTCCATTAGGCCCATATACAATCGGCTCTCCGCTAAAAGCCGGTGCACCTTCTTGTTTTTTTTCTGAACCATCAGCCTTTTTCTCCGCCACAGGATGTTTTACTCCTATAATTTCTTCCAGATCCAATACAGACAGACTATGAAACCGTTCAATATGAGACAATATCTGATCAAATACGCCTTTAAAATGTTGCTGTTCCTGTTCTTCTCCCAATACTTTCAGTTCATTTCCTCTGGCTACCATTCTGATCTTCGGAAATTGCTTCTTAATGTATTCAAAATTCTCATTTTGAGTCCCCCACAGAGTGACCAAATTGACTTCCTCAAGTGTTATCAGTAGTTCGTTCAAATTAATATATTTTTCATGTAACCATAGAAAATAAAGACGCAGGCATACAATCCTTATTTCGCACTAAATGTACTAAAATTTTGCGGGCATAGTATGCAAAATACATTCAAAAACTTCGATATTTTTTTAGTATTTTGCAAATGATCAATCAAAAGTACAAACTATCTGTACCAATTAAAAAAAGATAAAGATTAATTGATTCTAAACTATGATTCCAGCAAATAACTCTTACTTTTGTAGTCCTTATCGAAAAAATATTTCGATTCAACAGATGTCGCGAGCTATTTTTGGGAAGGCCGCCAAGATCAGGATAAATTAGAGACAAAATACGTTTTGCGGTTATATGGGTGTTATTACTTTAACAACGGACTTAGGATATCAAGATTTTTACCAAGCTGCTTTGAAGGGGAGTATAATCTCTCAGCTTCCTGATGTTCGTATTGTAGATATTACCCACGAAATCCCTTCTTTCAATGTACAGCATGCAGCTTTCGTTTTAAAGAATGCCTATCACTATTTCCCCAAGAAAACAGTGCATCTCATCGGGATTGACACCGTATTCCAGGAAGACTCCAGATACATTGCCATGAAGTATAACGGACACTTTTTTGTAGGAGCGGATAATGGTATCTTCAGTATTATATTAGGAGAAAATCAGGCAGAAGAAGTTGTAGAACTGGATATTATGCAGGATCTCAGATACCTCCACTTTCCACTGGCGGATATCCTCACCAAAGCAACCTGTCATATTGCCAAAGGTGGAAAGATGAGCGAAATTGGTATCCCTATAGACAAACCGATAGAAAAAGCTACTTTTCAACCTATCTTCGACCAGAATTCAATCAAGGGGCATGTCTCTTATATAGACTCTTTTGGAAATGTGATCAGCAATATCAGCAAAGATTTGTTCAACAAAATACAAGCTGGCCGCGGATTTACGTTATACTTTAAACGTAATGAAACCATCGACAAAATGAGCTGGCATTATAATGAAGTTTCTGAAGGCGAGAAGCTTTGTCTATTCGGGATCAGCAACTTTCTGGAGATAGCAATCAACAAAGGAAATGCAAGTCAGCTCCTGGGATTATCGCAGGATGAAGCGATCCGGGTTGAGTTTCACAAGCCGTAACATTCACTAACACCGGGATTACAGTACGTTTTTTTCAAACCTGAAAAATAGAATAATACATGAAAATAAAACACCTCCTTTTTTATGTTGCTCTATTGCTGGCCTATGTACCGGCTGTACATGCACAACAACCGTCTTCAGATACACTTTCTTATGAAATACAGCGTAAGAAAGTGAATGAACTGCTTCACAATCGTAGTGTCAAATTCGGAGAATACGATGTAAGCCTTCAGAAAAAAACCGGAATATTCGGTCTCTTTAAGTCTAAGGGAGATATGCAAAAGTCTATCGATATTCTGAAAGAAATAGTCACTACAGACAACAATATCTTTATCGAGACCAAGAGGCTTTTGGATATGAAAGATTTTGAAAGAGAGAAATTTCAGAAACTTGCAACGGAGTATGACGGACAGGTCACTGCCTATATGAATACTATCAACAAACTGCAGAATGAAAATGAAGCGCTGAAGAAACAAATGGACACTCTGGAAAACAGTGATCACAGTGGAAACGTTCTGCTTTATCTGGCTATTGCAATTATTTGTGGTCTCATTTTCTTCATTTATAAACTGTATAAGCAGGTTCAACAACAAAAAGTGACGAAAGCGTGATATGCTCACACAATAATATGGCTACTTTTGCAAATAGATTTTTTTTATAGGCAATAGAAAATGGCGAGAGCGAGATTGAACAGCGGTAATACGCAATCTGAAGATTTACCCAAGCCCAAACTAAATAAAGAGTTACTACACAAGGCAAGCAAAATCTTTTCGTATATCAAACCATACCGTGTAAAATTCGGATTTGGTATGGCTTTTTTAATTATTTCAAGTTTGACAATGCTCACCTTTCCGGCGTTGTTAGGTGCGATGATTGATGCTGCTCAAGGCAAAAAAACCTACCCATGGCTTCATAATAATATAGCCTACATCGGAGGCATCAGTTTCTCGATTCTTTTTATTCAATCTATCATTTCTTTTTTCAGAATACGGTTATTTGTAGAAATAGCAGAAAAAGCATTAGCCAATATCCGTCGTGACACCTATAACAAATTAATCACTCTTCCTATTGAGTTTTTTGCAAACCGCAGAGTAGGTGAACTAAACAGCCGACTATCCTCCGATCTGGCGCAAATACAGGACACCATGACAACGACACTGGCCGAGACCCTTCGCCAGGTTATCAGTCTGGCTTTTGGAGTAGTACTTCTGATTGCTGTATCACCTAAGTTAGCATTGATGAATCTTTGCATTCTGCCGATTCTGGTTGTCACAGCACTTATATTCGGTCGTTTTATCCGTAATTTTTCGCGTCAGGCACAGGATCAGCTCGCAGATTCCAACAGTATAGTACAGGAAACATTATTAGGTATCAGCAATGTGAAAGCTTTTGTCAATGAATATTATGAAACAAAAAGATATTCGGGCAAACTGGATGCTGTAATCTGCCTGGCTGTAAAAGGCGCTACTTACCGCGGCATGTTTGCATCTTTCATTATTTTCTGCATTTTCGGAGCCGTGATTGCGGTGATATGGTATGGTGCCTCATTAGTTTCTGCAGGAGAAATTTCAGTAGGAGATCTGACTACTTATATTCTTTATTCTATGTTTGTGGCCGGTTCCATGGGAAGTTTTCCAGAGTTATATGCCAATATACAGCGATCACTGGGTGCTAGCGAACGTGTCATCGAAATCCTGAATGAAAAACAGGAAGATATAACACTAAGTGAAGAAAACAAAACCATCAAAAGACAGATTGACGGCCATCTTACCTTCAAAAATGTAGCATTTACCTATCCCGGACGTAAAGACAATCAGATTCTTAAGAATATCTCTTTCGATGCCAATTCCGGTGAGAAGATT
Source organism: Sphingobacterium spiritivorum ATCC 33861 (assembly GCF_000143765.1). GTDB lineage: Bacteria > Bacteroidota > Bacteroidia > Sphingobacteriales > Sphingobacteriaceae > Sphingobacterium > Sphingobacterium spiritivorum. Next base: position 290,493 of record NZ_GL379771.1, read on the forward strand.
GCCATCGTTGGACCAAGCGGAACGGGTAAATCAACAATAGCTTCACTGATCCTTCAGTTTTACAGTCCGGACAGCGGCCAGATCCTCTATGATGGCGTGCCTTCTAAAGACTATTTACTGACTGACATCCGTAATCAGGTCGCCATAGTCCCTCAGGATGTGCTTTTGTTCGGAGGCACGATCCGTGAAAATATAGGTTACGGCAAACTGGATGCTGATGCTGAAGAGATTATCAAAGCAGCAAGAAGAGCAAATGCGCACAATTTTATAATGGAATTTCCGGAAGGATATGACACCCTTGTTGGCGAACGTGGAGTAAAACTTTCAGGCGGTCAGCGCCAGCGGATAGCTATTGCCCGTGCATTATTAAAAGATCCGGCCATACTCATACTGGACGAAGCCACCTCAGCATTAGATTCAGAATCGGAAAGACTGGTACAAACAGCCTTGGAAGAGCTCATGAAAAACAGAACCTCCATCATAATTGCACACCGCCTTTCAACGGTAATCAATGCCGACAAGATCATTGTTGTCGAAGATGGGATAGTCTCTGATATGGGCAATCATGTGGAACTTATGAGCAAAGGGTCAGGACTTTATCATCATCTGTATTCCTTACAGTCCTCCCAAAAAGAGGAACTGTAAAAAAATGTTAATTTTTTTTGTGTCGAAACTTTTTGGTGTAGCTATTGTTAATACTTATAGATAACAACAGAGTTGACAACATTAAAAACATGAAATCATGAAAAATAAAAATGGAATTTTGGCATTTGCATTATTAGGATTAGCAGCAGGTACAGCAGCTTACTATCTATTAGCAACAGAGGATGGAAAAAAACAGATGGATCGTGCGAATGACGGTATCAAAAGTCTGACAAAATCCCTAAAAGATCTTTCTAAAAAAGAAGCTAAACGTGCTTCTAAATTTGCACAATCTGCAAAAGATGAAATCATGGAACTGAAAGGTAAAGCTAAAGATTTAGGTAAAGATCTGGCAGAAAAAGCAAGCAGTGCAGCACACAGCATGGCGAATAAAGTTGATGAAGGAGCTTCAAAAGCAAAATCCAGTATCGATAACGCATAATCTGATATAGCTTCAGGCTATAATTGTTTCGCTACACTATTCACATTCGATTTTTAGTATCTTTGTAGCGAATGAATTTGTTTCAACAAGTTAAGACTTTAGTATATAAAGATGTACTTTTAGAATGGCGATCTAAATACGCTATCAATGGCATCTTACTTTACGTGGTATCTACGGTTTTTGTCTGTTATCAGGCATTTACAGCCGTAGATTCCATTGTTTGGAATGCACTTTTCTGGATTATTATGCTTTTTGCATCTATTAATGCCATCAGCAGAAGTTTTGTACAGGAAAGCACAAACCGTCAGCTTTATTATTACTCCATAGTTGACGCCAAAGCAATCATTCTTTCAAAGATTATTTATAACACACTGGTCATGATCCTGTTGTCTGCAATAGCGTTCAGTGTATATTCTATAATCTTCCGCAATCCGCTTGCAGATCCCCTCTTGTATTTTATTTCGGTTATACTGGGTAGCATCAGCTTTGCTTCCGTATTTACGATGGTGTCAGGCATCAGTTCCAAAGCAGGTAACAACAGTACCTTAATGGCTATCCTTAGTTTCCCTGTAATAATCCCGCTGTTACTGGTTCTCATACGCTTGTCAAAAAATGCAATGGACGGCCTGGAAAGAAGCGGGAGTTTGGATCATATTATAGTATTACTTGCGATTAATGTGATAACTGTTACGATTTCTTTATTGTTATTTCCTTACCTTTGGAGAGATTAAAATAGTACAAAATTTAGAATTGAAATGAGAAAAAATTGGTGGAAAATCCTTGCCGTAGTTTTAGTAGCAGCATCCATCGTTGCAGGATTAATTGGCCCCGTCCCTACTCTCCCAATACTCCATGAAAGCATCCGAAATGTATATTTCCATGTGCCGATGTGGTTTGCGATGCTCACCCTCTACCTTATCTCTGTCATTTATAGTGTCAAATATCTGAATTCAGGAAACATGAAATACGACCTGATTGCTGTAGAAGCAGTGAATACAGGCATTATTTTTTGCTTTCTGGGATTAGGAACCGGCATGTTATGGGCAAATATTACATGGGGAGATCCATGGCCTAAAGACCCTAAATTAAACAGTTCGGCCATTGCTACGCTGATGTACCTCGCGTATCTTGTCCTTCGTAATGCACTTGACGAGGAACAAAAAAGAGCTAAAATATCCGCTATATACAACATCTTTGCCTTTCCGGTCATGATCGTTTTGCTATATGTGTTACCCAGACTTACGGATTCGCTGCATCCCGGAAACGGAGGTAATTCAACATTCAGTGACATAGATCTGGATAATAACCTCAGACCGGTCTTGTATGCTGCCGGTCTTGGATGGAGTCTGATCGGCGTATGGATCGGATCACTCCGTTACAGAGCAAGATTAATCGAACGGGAACAATTTAACAATGAAATTAATTAATCGATAGTAAGGATCATGAAACAAACTATTCTATCTATATTCTTCATGTTGTGCACGTCATTGTATGCTTCAGCACAAGGTGAAATCGAAATGGCTACAGGACTGAGAAGCTCCGGAAAAATCTGGGTTGTAGTCTTAGTTCTGCTTCTTATTTTTCTGGGTGTAGCAGCCTATCTCTTTACGCTGGATAAAAGAATTAGCAAATTAGAGAAAAATACCAAAAAGTAATCTTTTCAGGGCGTTTACAAATAAAAGTTAATGCCCTGAATCAACAAACACAAAGCACCAGATATAAAAGAGATCCGGATCCATGATCATCAATCAGTTCAGAAAATTCACACCTGTTAACATAGTATTACTTGCGGTAATTGGCCTCGGGTTATGTCTTGGTGTATTTCTTCATCTGCCGGATGAGCTCACTCCCATGCTCTTTGAGCCTGCGCTCAACAATCTCTTAGGCTTACAATTCGGACTGACACTGGCACCGCAATCCAATGTACTCACTACCCTTGCCCTAACTTTGATACAGGCATTTCTACTCAACAGGCTCATGAATAACTTCAATTTTCTGGGCAAACCGAGTTTTGTGACAGCATTAATGTATATGACACTGGCCAGTCTGTTTATTCCTTTTTTAGTCCTCTCTCCTACACTCATATGTAACTTTATATCCATCTGGATGCTTAGCAAATTGTTTAACATCTACCACCATCAGGATATCAAAGGAATCATGTTTGATCTGGGTATGATTGTCGGAATAGGAAGTCTGGTATACTTTCCGTTTATTGTAATGTTTATTCTCTTATGGATAAGTCTGATTATTTTCAGACCCTTCAACTGGAGAGAATGGATAGCTACTCTCCTGGGATTATGTACCATATATTTTATTATCGGTGTTATTTATTATTGGCTGGGACGTATAGATCAGTTTTTCGGAATATTCAAACCGTTTACAAATTCCTTTCCAAAGTCCTTACATATGGACTTTCATGATTACCTTGTACTGATACCAATCATTTTTGCTTTAATACTCTTTTTACTCATATTGAAAGATCAGTTTTTCAAGAGTATAGTCCATGTAAGGAAATCATTCCAGTTATTGTTTTTCATGTTACTTTTGGCCATCGGATCTTTTTACCTTAATCCGGTTATTTCTGAAAGTCACTTTTTACTTTGCGCACCGCCGATTACCATTTATTTAGCTTACTATTTTACTTACGCCAAAAATAAATGGATATATGAGTCTCTATATGCTATCATTATCATGGCAATTATTTACTTTCAGTTTATGTAAAAAACTGAAAATAAGAGCTTTAACCTTTTTTAACAAATAGAACTTACGGAATAATCAAAAAATAGATAGTTTTGTAACTGAAAAAATCAGGATACTGCTGACATTCAAGCAGGAATATATCGGGATTTGATCACTGAAAAAGCAAAAATTGTTGTTAAACATAAGCACGGATATGTATCTCAAAACCTTATATTCGGATCAACACAAAGTTGCCAGTAAAGGTCTTGCCTTTTGTTTAATACATAATCGTATTTTCGAGGATAACAGAGTTGGCTGTTTAGGCACTCTGAACAAGCGTGTTGCAGACAGTCTCCCGGATTACAGAAAAATATGCAATAGCATAGACGGGAATTGTAGCATCAATATCAATTTTTAACATGCAGAAACACTTTATACAAGGGCTGAAAAAGACAGCTTCGACATTATTTATTGCATTAGGTATCCTGTCTTTCGGCACAGCAGTATATGCTCAGAAGTCGACTTCAGCGTCTCCCTATTCCAAATTAGGCATCGGTCAGATGCGCTTAGATCTACTCCCGCAAACCAGAGCAATGGGAGGTATTTCTACCGGTCTGAGATATCTTGGCGGGACAAACACAATGAATATAGCCAATCCGGCTTCGTACAGTGGATTTCACCATACCATCTTTGATGCCGGACTCTATGGAAATGTAACTCAACTTGAAAAAGGAAGTGCTGCAGATAATACAGCAGATTTTGCTTTCAGTCATATCACCATGGGTATTCCTCTGGGTAAAGCAGGTGGTGTAGCATTAGGTCTTATGCCTTTTTCAGATGTAGGTTATTCTTACAATAATATCAAAACGCTGGATACCCTGTCGTACAGAAGTACGCTTTCAGGTGAAGGAGGTTTGAATAAAGCATTCATCGGATACGGAATAAGTCCTTTTAAAGGTTTCAGTATAGGTGCGAATGTGAGTTATATATTTGGCAACCTGACAGATATCTCTAAAATAGAGTTTCCGTATAGCTTAGGTGCTTATAACACGACACAAAAGAATATTCGTTCATTCTCCGGTGCATCGCTGGACTATGGGGTACAATATTTTAAATCATTGGGCAACAAACTAAACCTGACAGTAGGATACTCAGGATCCCTGAATAATACAATCAAAGACAAATCTACCGTACTCATTACGCGTACACAACCAAGTCTTTCGGATGTTGAGAATATCGCAACAGATACTTCGTACATCAATGAAAAAGGATCCAGAAATATCAATCTTCCTTTGAAGCACAATGTTGGATTTACGCTTGCTAAATCAAACAAATGGCTGGTAGGTGCAGACTTCAAATATGCTGACTGGTCAGATTTTCAGGTAAGACAAGGCGAACAACAACTCGGAAAAAGCTACGGTGTAGCAATAGGTGGTCAATTTACACCTGATCCTTCATCCATACGTTACCCCAATCTGGTAGATTACCGTATAGGATTCCGATATGACAAGACACAGATGAATATCAATGGTACCGATATCAAAGATATGGCCATCACTTTGGGTATGGGTCTTCCCCTTCCGTCTACACCTTATTCCCGTGCTTTCTCTAAGATCAATGTGTCAGCAGAACTCGGACAGATGGGTACCTTATCAAACAATCTTGTACGCGAGCGATATATCAATTTCAATATTGGATTTACACTCAACGACAAGTGGTTTTCACGAAGAAATTATGATTAGTAGCGATTGCTAATGACAGCATTCATTTCTATATTAAAACATACATTGCCCCTATCAATAATACTATGGTTAGGGGCAATCTTATTACACTCCTGCGAGCCCGATCTTAAAGAAGTAGACCGCATCGCCAATATGAAAAAAGGCGAAGCCGTGGATATCTCTTACGGTGTCACGATTACCTACAGCGACTCAGCCCTTGTAAAAGCTGTGCTGACCAGTCCGGAAATGCGCGTTCATCATGACACCACCAGCAACTACGAGTTCCCTAAAGGCGTAAAAATTGTGTTTTATGATGCTCTTGGTAAAGAAAGTCAACAGATTGTATCAGACTATGCGATACAGCGGGAAAAAGAGAAAACAACTACATTTAAAAAAAATGTAGTCATAACCCGGATTGACGGTTCAATCATCAAAACAGAAGAACTTATTTATGATGAAAATTCCGATTCGTTTTATAACCATGTGATGATCACAGGATTTTTCAAAGATGGCAGAGGTAATCTTCAGGGATCATCCTTTACATCAGATGCAGACTTTAAAGATGTCCGGATTCAGAATGCAACAGGTTTATACTACATTCAGGATAACTCAGCATTCCCGTCTTTTGGTAATTAGACGGTGTAAAACATGAAAAGTAGCAGAATAGTTTTCAACAACAATAAAATATTACGCTTTTTTTTATAAAAGTTGTATCTTGCACCTCGTTTTTAGTGTAGGTGAATTATTAAACTAAAAATCAGCATTTAAACAATAAAAAAAGACAGTTTATAAACTATGGGATTAATGACCTTTTTGCGAAACCGTGCGGGTTTGATCGTAACCGTGATCGGTATTGCAATTGTTGCATTTTTGTTAGGAGACGTTGTACGTACTGGAGCACCCTTCTGGGCTAGCTCACAGAATCAGGTAGGTAGCGTCAATGGAGAATCAATCAGCTACCCTGATTTCAATGTTCAAGTTGAACAAGCATCAGCAATGTTCCAACAACAAATGGGTGGAGGAAGCCTCACACCGCAAATGAAAAATTATGCCGTTCAGCAAGTATGGAATCAATTTGTAACTAAAGAAATTCTAAAACAGGAAGTTGAAAAAATCGGCTTGTCAGTAGGCAAAGATGAATTGAATGCATTGGTAAATGGTCCAAACCCATCCTATCAGATCGTTCAGGCATTCACAAACCCTCAGACAGGTCAGTTTGACAAAGCACAACTGAACATGTTCCTGAGCAGATTGAAAAGTGATGGCACACCTGAAATGCAACAACAGTGGGAAATGTTACTGGAAGGCGTACGTGATGAGCGTATGGGAACCAAATATACAAACCTGCTTAACAACAGCATTTATGTCACTTCTCTGGAAGCAAATGACGATTATATTCAACGTAACAAACTTGCAAACTTTAAATATGTATTGTTAGACTACTCTTCTATCAAAGATGCAGATATCAAATTGACAGATGCAGACTACAAAGAGTACTACGATGAAAACAAAAATGCATTCAAAAACCCTGAAGAAACACGCTCTATTGAGTATGTACTTGTAGACGGACGTCCTAATCAAAGAGATACAGCTGCGACATTAGCTGTAGTTCAGAAATTAAAGGCTGATCTTGCTGCATCTACTAATGATTCTTTATTTGCAAGTGTAAATTCAGACACAAAATATCCGTACACCTATCTGAAAAAAGGTCAGGTAAGCCCTGCGCTTGATTCAGTATTGTTCAATGCTCCGGTAGGTGCTACAGTAGGTCCGTTTCTTTCAAATGGCGTATACGAAATCGCTAAAATCAAAGACGCGACTTTCAGCCCCGATTCCGTAAAAGCAAGTCACATCTTATTAAACCCGACTGCAGAAGGCGGTGTAGACAAAGCTAAAGCCAAAGCAGACTCTATTAAGAATCTGATTGCAAAAGGTGAAGCATTCGGTCCATTGGCGATTCAATTCAGCCAGGATGAAGGCAGCAAAGCAAACGGGGGTGATCTGGGAACATTTGGAAGAGGAAGAATGGTTCCTGAATTTGACAAAGCAGTATTCGAAGGCAAGACCGGAGATGTATTGATCGTAAACAGTCAGTTCGGTGTACACATTGTAAAAATCGAAAAACAAATCGGAAACTCTAAAGTAGTAAAAGCTGCTATTGTAGATAAAACTATTTCAAGTGGTAAAGAAACAATTGATGCAGCTTATGCAAAAGCTAACAGTTTCTTCTCTGCTTTGGACAAAGATAATTTCAAAGCTGTAGCTACCAAACAAGGATTGAAAGATGCAACGGCAAAACGTGTCACTGCAATGGACAATACTTTGGATGGTAATGAGGTGCCAAGAGAATTGTTGAGATGGGCATTCGAAGCTAAAAAAGGAGACGTAACAGATAAAGTTTATGAAACAGATCATACTTTTATCGTCGCCCGCCTGGCAGATATTCAGCCTAAAGGTATTCTTCCTTTGGAAGCCATCAAAGCAGATATTGAAACTCCGGTAAGAAACCTGGTAAAAGCCAGACAACTGAAAGAAAAAGCAGAGAATGCTTTGAAAGGAGCATCTTCTATCGATCAGGTTGGTCAGAAATTAGGTAAATCACCTATTCAGGTTGAAAATATAGTATTAGCAAATCCTGTTATCCCGGGGGTAGCTTTGGAAAATGCGGTTGTAGGAACTGTATTTGGTTTGCAACCAAACAAACCTTCTACTGCAATCAAAGGCAATCAGGGTGTATACGTAGTACAGGTAAACGGATTTGTAAATCCTAAAAACCAGGTAGCAACGGAGATCAAAGCACAACAAAAACAGTTGATCGCTTCTAAAGCTCAACGTTCATGGAACTCAATCTTCAAAGCACTTCAGGATAAAGCGAAGATTGATGACAATCGCATTAGATTCTTTTAGAAGATAATTAAGTAACTTTGTAGCCGGACAGATATTGTCCGGCTTTTTTTATTTTTATGATCATGGAAATTCAGGAAAATATAGTTAATAAAGTAGCGCAAAGCGGACTCATAACCTATGATCTGGCAAGCCTTGCTCCTGCCGGAGAACTTACCGAATATGACATCAAGGATAATCTTTTTCATGGATTGATATTAAAGGAAAAAGACTTCAGAGAATTTATTAAAGAGAAGGACTGGAGCACATATAAAGACAAACATGTGGCGATCAACTGTTCGACAGATGCCATTATCCCGACCTGGGCGATTATGTTATTAGCAAATAAACTTGAACCTTTTGCAAAAACTGTTATTTTTGGAACAAAAGAAGAACTGGAAAGTCAGTTATTTCAAGAAAAGTTAGCAACTTTGGATATGTCACAGTTTGTGGATCAGCGTGTTGTTGTAAAAGGTTGTGGTGATGTCCATATTCCGGAGTCAGCTTTTGTGACATTTACAGTAAAATTAAGTAAGGTTGCAAAAAGTATTATGTACGGTGAACCATGCTCGACAGTACCGGTTTTCAAGCGAAAGCCTTAACGTAGTTTTTTTTAAAATTTGATTGTAGTTAATTGATATATGAAAAGAATCTTTACCTTATTTATTATTGCATTATACTGCATTTCAAATGCACCGGCACAGATGCTCCCGTATTTAAAAGAATCATCCTATAAGGCGGGAGAAAAACTACAATACAAACTCAGGTACGGCATCGTATCGGCTGCCACAGGTTCTCTCATGGTGTCCGATTCCAAACTTCAGTTCAGTAACCCCAAAACCTTTCAATTGACAGCTTTTGGATCAACATCAGGAGCATTTTCCGTTCTGTATACTGTAAAAAACAAGTACAATTCATATATAGATGGCAATACATTCCTTCCTTACCTGTATACGGAGGATATTCACGAAGGAAGTTATACCAGACAAGACTATGTAACATTCGACCATAAAAAGCAATCTGCAAAAGGTAAAAAAGGAACTTTCCAAAGCCCGACTCCTCAGACCTTTGATTTACTGTCTGCTTATTATTTTTCACGTAACCTCGACCTTTCTAAACTAAAGATCGGAGATTCCTTCAGAATCACCTATTTTTTGAATGATGAAATGGCCTCACTCGGTATCAAATATCTGGGAGTGGAAGACGTAAAAACCAAGCTAGGCACATTAGAATGTATAAAATTCAGCCCTGAGATCAAACCCGGACGTATTTTTAAGAAAAATAGTCAGTTGTATCTTTGGGTCACAAACGATGGAAATCGTATTCCGGTAAAGGCCGAAGTTGAAATATTAATCGGCTCGATTACCATGGAACTTACCAAAGCTGAAGGTTTGAAATATAAACTAGGTCAACGAGTAAGCTATTCAAAATAACATCATGATAGAAGTAGGAAGTGTCCTGGTACACGAAGATTTGATTGAAAATGATTTTGTTTGCAACCTTTCCAAATGTAAAGGTGCGTGCTGTATAGAAGGAGATTCAGGAGCTCCGCTTAAAGAGAGTGAACTGGCTGTCCTGGCAGAAATATATCCAAAGGTAAAGCCCTACATGACAGAGAAAGGTATACAGGCTGTCGAAGAACAGGGGACTCATGTCATTGACCTGGACGGAGACCTGACAACAACCTGTGTAGACGGCAATAAAGAGTGTGCCTATGTCACCTGGGAAAACGGAGTAACAAAATGTGCAATTGAAAAAGCATATGAGCAAGGTGAAATCCACTGGAAAAAACCCATTTCATGTCACCTCTACCCTATCCGTACAACACACTATCCGGAGTTCGATGTACTGCATTATGACAGATGGCATATCTGTAAAGATGCTTGTTCATTCGGGAAAGAACTACAGGTACCTGTGTACAAGTTTTTGAAAGATCCTCTTATCCGTGAGTATGGAGAAAACTGGTATCAGGAATTAGAGAATACTATAGAATCATTATAATCTATTTCTTATCTTTAGACTTCAAAAAAAGTATCCAAATCATGGTTTTTAACCATCATACATGCTAAAGTTAAACGATATACAGAAGCCTATAGCCAATGAACTGGCGGCATTTGAACATAAATTTAAGGCATCCATGCAAAGCTCTGTTCCTTTGCTGGACAGAATTACGCATTATATAGTAAAGCGTAAAGGCAAGCAAATGCGACCTATGTTCGTTTTCTTTTCGGCAGGACTATGCGGCTCGATCAATGAGTCTACATTTCGGGGAGCTTCACTCGTAGAACTTCTGCATACTGCATCTCTGGTACATGATGATGTGGTTGATAATGCAAATGAAAGGAGAGGTTTTTTTTCGGTCAATGCACTATGGAAAAACAAGGTTGCCGTATTGGTCGGTGACTTTTTACTATCTAAGGGGCTCTTGCTTTCCGTAGATAATAATGATTTTCATCTTCTTAAAATCGTATCTGAAGCCGTAGAACAGATGAGCGAAGGGGAACTTTTACAGATTGAGAAAGCACGTAAACTGGATATAGAAGAGTCGGTGTACTTTGAAGTGATCAGACAAAAAACAGCATCGCTCATCGCGTCCTGTTGTGCCTGCGGAGCAGCATCAACAGATGTAGATGAAGAAACTGTAAAAAAAATGCATGCTTTCGGTGAGAAAGTTGGCATCGCTTTTCAGATAAAAGATGATCTGTTTGACTTTGGGCTGGATGATGTCGGCAAACCTCTCGGAAATGATATTAAAGAGAAAAAAATGACCTTGCCACTTATCTATGCATTGAGCCAGACCGATAAATCGGAGAAAAGACGTATCATTAATCTCGTTAAGAATCATAATGAGGATAATAAGAAAGTAGCCGAAGTAATCGCTTTTGTAAGAAGCAGCGGAGGTCTTGATTATGCTACCGAAAAAATGTTCCAGTATCAGCAGGAAGCATTCGAAATATTAAACTCTTTTCCGGAGGGTATTTACAGAACCGGGCTGGAACAATTGGTAAGATACACTACTGAACGAAAAAAATAAATATGAGTCACGAATTAATGTTTTTTGGAGGATTTATTCTTTTTATTATCCTCATGTTAGCCATTGATTTAGGTTTATTCTCCAAAGGAGACAAACCTATCTCCCTCACCACCGCTGCAGTCATGAGCGTGATATGGGTACTGTTTGCATTAGGCTTTTTCGTTGTATTAAGAATCTGGGGGAATCAGCTCCATGATGTACATGATATTGCAAGGCTGCAGGAAGTCATAGCCAAGCATTATCACAATATCAAAATTAACCCCAATGACCTTGCTGCCAGCTTAAAGATCTACAATAATAATCTTTCATTAGAATACATAACAGGTTATGTGGTAGAATATGCTCTGTCCGTAGACAATATTTTTGTCATGGTTCTGCTCTTCCACTCCTTCGGTATTCCCGAAAAATATTACCACAAAGTATTAGTTTGGGGTATATTGGGAGCGATTATACTACGTTGTATATTTATTTTCCTCGGGGCTGCATTGATTGCTAAATTCGGATGGATCCTATATGTATTCGGCGCATTCCTGGTGTATACAGGGATAACGATGTACATCAACCGGAATCAGGAAGAAGAGGTGGACCCTCAAAACCATACAGTGGTCAAGTTTGCTTCTAAATATTTCAAGGTATACCCTAAGATCGAGCATGGAAATTTCTTTCATTTTGAAAACGGAATACGTTATGTAACACCATTATTCCTTGTTTTACTGGTGATTGAATTTACAGATCTGATCTTTGCAGTAGATTCCATTCCGGCGATCTTCTCAGTAACTAAGGATCCGTATATCGTATTTTTCTCCAACATCTTTGCCATATTGGGATTACGGTCTATGTTCTTCCTTTTAGTTAACATCATCCATAAATTTCATTATCTGAAAGTCGGACTGGCATTCCTTCTTGTCTTTATCGGATTGAAAATGTTGCTGCACAGCTGGTTGGAAAAATTTGGTTTTACAACTACTCATTCGCTGATTATTATTATCAGTATACTGGCCATTAGTGTCATAGCCTCGCTCCTCTTTCCGCAGAAGAAAGATGATCCCGCTTTAAAATAATCAGAAAAGGCACCTTCAGGGTGCCTTTTCTGATTGTCAAATCTCAGGTGCTTGCTATGTTGTAATATTTTTACATTAGACATGAAGCAATTGTCATTAATAAAGTTAAATTCGTGCCTTAAATTATAATACAAAATACAACAATATGAATTGGAATAAATCACTTGTCCTGGCCGCATCATTATTTGTAGCATCTTTTCAGGTACAGGCACAAGACAATTTAATTAATGCTTTAAAAGCAAATCAGAATGATAACAGTAAGGCTGGATTTACTTTTACAGAAGTAATCAACCTGGCTAATACGTCTATTAAAGATCAGGGTTCCTCAGGTACCTGCTGGTCGTATTCCGGCAACTCATTCTTAGAATCTGAAATGATCCGTATGGGTAAGAAGCCTGTAGAAATCTCTCAAATTTTCAGTGCAAGAAATACCTATCTTGAAAAAGCTAAGACGTATGTCCGTCTTCATGGAGGATTGTCACTGGGTGAAGGTGGTCAGTTCCATGATGTATTAAATGCCTACCGTAAATACGGAGCACTTCCTCAGGAAGTCTATACTGGCCTACACTACGGATCAAAGCGTAATAATATAGGCGAAATGACCAATATGCTTGACGCTATGTTAGGCACATTTGTGAAAGCAAAGAAACTGACCCCAAACTGGGAGAAAGCATATACTGCAGCTATGGATTCCTATCTGGGAGAAGTGCCTGAAAAGTTTGATTATCAGGGCAAGTCGTATACACCAAGAACATTTGCAGATCAGGTAATCGGAATCAATCCGGATGATTACATCGGTCTGGCTTCGGTCACAGATCAGCCTTATTACAAACAATTTGTGTTACTGATTCCTGACAACTGGTCATTCGACAGATTCTACAATGTACAGATGAATGATCTGACCTCAATTATTGATAATGCATTAAAAAACGGATATACAGTTGCCTGGGCAACAGATGTATCTGAAAAAGGATTCAGCTGGAAAAACGGAGTTGCCTATGTTCCGGAGAAACAATTTGAAGATATGACTGATGCAGAAAAACAATCGATGTTCGTAGGTCCTCAACCGGAAGCAAAAATCACTCCTGAGCAAAGACAGCTTGCATTTGACGATTACACAACTACAGATGACCACGGTATGCATATCGTTGGACTTGTAAAAGATCAGAACGGCAAAGAATACTACATCGTTAAAAACTCATGGGGAGTAACAAACGATTACAAAGGATATTTATATGTGACAAAAGAATTTGTTCGTTACAAAACAACATCTTTACTTGTTCATAAAAACGGAATTCAAAAAGAATTGAGATCAAAAATGGGACTCTAATCCACTTTTAGTCAGAATAAAGAAAGTCTCCGGCATATAATATAGCCGGAGATTTTTTTTTGTATATATTATTTTCTACATTCATTCTGAACTTCAGATCTATTCTGACTACCCAATTTAAACAATATGAAAACGAAAAAGCTAATTATTCTATTTCTTCTGGCTCCGCTTTTGAGTTTTGCTCAGGAATCAGGAATCAAATTCGAACACGGTCTCTCCTGGAATCAAATCAAGGAAAAAGCTAAAAAAGAAAACAAACACATCTTCGTTGATTGTTTTACGACCTGGTGCGGCCCTTGTAAATACATGGCAAATACCATTTTTCCACAACCTAAAGTCGGAGATTTTTTTAATTCCAACTTTATCAATGCCAAGATACAGATGGATCAGACAAAAGATGACAGCGAGGATATAAAAGCATGGTATGCAGAAGCCAGCCGATTTGAAAAAGATTACAACGTCAGAGCATATCCAACCTTCCTTATTTTCGATCCCAATGGAACATTAGTACACCGTATAGTAGGTGGCGGAGAGGCTGATCAGTTCATAGCAAAAGCAAAAGAAGGTCTCGATCCTTCAACTCAGTATCATACACTGCTCAGTAAATTTGAAGCAAAACCGGATGATGTGCAGATTGCACGGAAATTAGCAGTAGCAGCAGAAAATGCTTATGATCAGGAAACATTAAAGAGAGCCCAGATTGCGATTATTAACTCTATGTCTGAAGAGGAATTGTTCCAGAAAGAAAATGCAGACATTCTACTTAAAAGTGCAACCACTCCTGATTCCAAATCTTATCAGTTAATAAAAAACAATATAGCAAAGATAGATGCCGTATTGGGACAAGGAAGTGCAAACAGTACCATGGCAGTGGTATTGATGCGGGAATTGGTATTACCACTTGTAAAGAAGGATGAAAACATCAACCTGGATGATGTACAGCAACAACTTGCCAAAAGCCATCCTGAAGTAGATATGACGGGTATGTTTGTTCGTTTCAAACCACAATTCTACTTTAGCAAAAAAGACTGGCCGGCTTTCAAAGATGCTGTAAATGCGTATATCAATACTTCTAAAGTTGATGCTAATCAGCTCAATTCTTTTGCATGGACAATCTTTGAGAATTGTGAAGATAAAGCCTGTATTGAATCAGCCCTTGCCTGGAGTAAAAAGTCACTGGAAGAAGGAGATGAGAATGCAGCTTATCTGGATACTTATGCTAATCTTCTCTACAAAAAGGGAAATAAAGATGAGGCTATTACCACTCAGGAGAAAGCAGTGGCTGCAGCTGATGAAGACAGTAAAGCCGAATTACAGGTCAATCTGGACAAAATGCGGAACGGACAACCTACCTGGTAAAAAATCCATATAAATACAACAAGGGCCGCCTTTCGGGCAGCCCTTGATATTTTATCTCATATTAGAATCTGCTACTTCAAAGTAGTAATTCCCATATTCCACAGTGTAAAGGCAAACTTATCTGCAGTCTCATTGATCACCACATCTGTAGAGCGCCCTGCACCATGGCCTGCTTTTGTCTCAATACGGATTAAGACCGGATTAGCACACTTCTGTTTTGATTGCAACTCTGCCGCAAACTTATAGGAATGTGCAGGTACAACACGATCATCATGATCACCTGTAGTCACTAATGTAGCAGGATAGCATACTCCCTCTTTCACATTGTGTACAGGAGAATACCCTTTCAGATATTCAAACATTTCTTTACTGTCATTAGCGGTTCCATAATCGTATCCCCATCCTGCACCCGCAGTAAAGGTATGGTAACGCAACATATCCAGTACACCTACAGCCGGTAATGCGACTTTGGCAACATGCGGGTTGATCGTCATTGTCGCTCCCACTAACAGCCCTCCGTTAGAACCTCCCGATAGTGCGGTATATTCCGGGGAAGTATATTTATTTTGTTGCAGATATTCAGCTGCAGCGATAAAATCATTGAACACATTCAATTTATTAAACTGACGACCGCCATCATGCCATTTTTTACCATATTCACCTCCGCCACGTAAATTCGGTACAGCATATACTCCGCCATTTGCCAGCCATGTTGCAGTAGCAACACTGAATCCCGGAGTCAGACTGATATTAAATCCTCCGTATCCATATACAATAGTCGGATTTTTACCGTCCAGCTTCAATCCTTTCTTATGAGTAATGATCATCGGCACTTTCGTTCCATCTTTGGAGGTATAGAATACCTGCTTCGATTCATATTCATCCGGATTAAATTTGACATTAGGCTTAATATAAAGCTCCGATTTACCGGACTCTACATTAAATTTGAAACTGGATGACGGTGTGATATAATTTGAAAAGCTGAAATAAATATCTTTTTCTTTTTTCTTTCCGCCAAATCCGGAAGCTGTACCTACTCCAGGCAGTTCGATCGCACGGACTTTTTTCCCTTCATACGTATACTGCTCCACAACAGAGATCGCGTCTTTCAGATAATTGGCAAAAATATAGCCTCCACCTGTTGAAATACTCAATACATTTTCTGTTTCCGGAATAACCGTTTTCCAGTTAGCTGCTGTTGGATTTTTACTATCCACTTTGACTAATTTGTTATTAGGTGCATCCAGATTGGTTTTCAGAAAAAATACATCCCCGATATTGTCTATAATAGAAGTATTGGAATTAAAATCACCTACAACAGTCTTGATCGTTGATTTCGGATCAGACAGATCTTTAAAATAAAGCTCATTTCCAGTTGTGGTATTTGCCGCTGTAATAATTAAAAAGCGTTCGTCATCTGTCAGATAGGCCCCTACATAGCGTCTCGGTGTTTCACTTCCGCCAAAGATCAATTTATCAGAAGACTGTGCAGTACCCAGTTTATGATAATATAATTTATGCTGATCTGTCTTTTCAGACAATTCCGAACCTTTTGGTTTGTCATAGCTGGAATAGTAAAATCCGTCATTTCCTTTCCAGGCAACTCCGGAAAATTTGACATCGATAAGCGTCTCCCCTACCGTTGACTTGTCATTTGTATTCAGAACGATTACTTTTCTCCAGTCAGAACCGCCTTCAGAGATAGAATAGGCCATCAGACTACCGTCTTTTGAAAAACTCACATCAGATAAAGATGTGGATCCGTCTTTTGAAAATGTATTAGGATCAAGGAAAACTTCTTCTTTACCTTTATCCCCTTTTTTACGATATAAAACAGAATGCTGCTGCAATCCGTCATTTTTATAGAAATAAGTATATGCCCCCTCTACAAATGGAGTGCTTACTTTCTCATAATTCCATATATCAGTCAATTGTTTTTTCAGTTCATCCCGGTAAGGAATGGCATTCAAATAATCAAAAGTTGTCTTATTCTGGCTCAATACCCATTCTTTTGTTTCGGCAGAACGGTCATCTTCTAACCAACGGTAAGGATCTGCAACCTTAACACCAAAAAAATCATCGCTTACATTACCCTTTTGAGTAGAAGGGTAAGCTTTTACCTGAGGTCCGGTTTGCCCCGAGACACGCTGTTGCTGTAATGCGGTCATACTTAACACCATTAAGATCAATCCTAATTTCTTGTTCATCATAAATTTGCTTATACATTAATGCTATTATCACAAATCTACTAATTTATGTGCGAACTCAATACCCACAGGAGGCCGATTTTGATTTCACTTTCTATCCGGAGTCCAGCTGATCATGTTATCCATGTGGCCCTTACTTTTTGAAAGTAAAGCCAGGATTGCAATTTAGTCCGTGTCCGAATTTGAATATTAGACTGATTTAGGTAGTTTTGAAAAAATGTCTGACAGAAAAAATATCTATTTCGCATCCGATTTTCATTTAGGTTCCTATCCTGAAGAAAAGTCAATTGCCCGTGAACATGAGATAGTAAATTGGTTAAATCATATCAAATCCGATGCAAAAGAACTCTATCTTATGGGGGACGTATTTGACTTCTGGTTTGAATACCGGTCCGTAGTTCCTAAAGGATACATCCGCTTTCTGGGAAAATTAGCTGAATTAGCCGACCAAGGAGTAAAAATCACCTTCTTCAAAGGTAACCACGATATGTGGATGTTTGGATATCTGAGGGATCAGCTTGGAGCGAATATTATAGATAATGAGCTTGAAATTATCAGAGATGGCAAATCCTTCTATTTACATCATGGAGATGGACTGGGGGATGGAGATAAAAAATATAAAATTCTAAAAAAAATATTCCGTAGCAAAGCTTGTCAGTGGTTGTTTGCCAGACTACACCCCAATCTGGGTATCGGAATAGCACAACGCTGGTCCAGATCCAGCAGAGCGGCTAATGATATAGATGAGATCTTTCTTGGCGAAGATAAGGAGTGGCTGATCCAATATGCCAGACAACTGGAAAACACTCAGCACTTTGATTTCTATATTTTCGGCCATCGTCACCTTTCTTACTATCTTCCGCTTTCTTCACAAAGTCAGATTATTAATCTTGGGGAATGGTTCAAGGGGAAATCATATGCGGTCTGGAATGGAACCACATTAGAATTGCTCCAGTGGAACAATGAGCTTAAACCAGAATAAGCCCGTTTCAACAATTAAAAAATCATAAAAAGACTCCGATTTAAATTTGTTATTCACACCTTTGCCTACAATATTTAGAAACAGATTATGAATTGGATTATTCTTATTATTGGAGGATTATTTGAAGTAGGTTTTACTACCTGTTTGGGAAAAGCAAAAGAAACATCGGGGACGCAGATGTATCTGTGGTATCTGGGATTCATAATATCTTTGTTCCTTAGTATGGGCTTGCTCATGAAGGCTACACAAACATTACCACTGGGAACAGCTTATGCTGTATGGACAGGAATAGGAGCCGTCGGAACTGTATTAATGGGTATCTTTTTCTTCAAAGAACCTGTCGACTTTTGGAGAGTTTTCTTCATTTTCACTTTAATTGCTTCGATAATAGGATTAAAGGTAGTTTCTTCCCATTAATATAACTTATAAAAAGCGACAAAATTTCTTTATTTTTGTGCACTAAAAAAAGACACATCTTAGCCGCTGGCAGGAGTGTCGTCATATTTTGATTTTATGTTAGACAAATTACAAGCTATAAAAGAACGTTGGCAGGAAGTGGAAGCTGAATTAAGCAATCCTGATACAATCAGTGATATGAAACGTTTTGCCAAACTGAATAAAGAGTATAAAGATTTGAGTAAAATTGTTGATCAGTACCATATTTACAAAAACATGGTCAGCAACATCGATGCAAATAAAGATATTCTGGCCAATGAGAAAGATCAGGAGCTTAGGGAGATGGCCAAAGAAGAGCTGGACATACTCTATGGACAGAAAGAGGAGAAGGAAGAAGAAATTCGTCTGATGCTTATTCCAAAGGATCCGGAAGATGCTAAAAATGCGATT
This sequence comes from Sphingobacterium spiritivorum ATCC 33861, assembly GCF_000143765.1. GTDB lineage: Bacteria > Bacteroidota > Bacteroidia > Sphingobacteriales > Sphingobacteriaceae > Sphingobacterium > Sphingobacterium spiritivorum. The sequence goes on from NZ_GL379771.1 coordinate 309,679, forward strand.
ATTGAGATTCGTGGAGGAACAGGTGGTGACGAAGCCGCGTTATTTGCCGGAGATCTTTACCGTATGTATACCCGCTTCTTTGAAACAAAAGGCTGGAGAAATGAAGTGATGGATGTCACAGAAGGAACTTCAGGCGGTTATAAAGAGGTCATCCTTAAAGTAATCGGAGAAGATGTATACGGCCAGTTGAAGTATGAATCGGGTGTACACCGTGTACAACGCGTACCGGATACAGAGACACAAGGTCGGGTACATACATCAGCAGCATCAGTGGCAGTTTTACCGGAAGCAGAAGATGTCGACGTGGAATTGAATCCTGGGGATATAGAGATGCAAACATCCCGTTCGGGAGGTGCCGGTGGTCAGAACGTAAACAAAGTAGAAACCAAAGTACAACTAACACATAAGCCCTCAGGTATAGTAGTGGTATGTCAGGTAGAGCGTTCACAATTGGCCAACAGAGAACTGGCGATGGAGATGCTTCGTAACAAATTATATGAACTCGAAGTTCAGAAGAAACACGGCGATATCGCGGCAAAAAGAAAAACAATGGTATCTACAGGAGACCGTTCGGCAAAAGTACGCACCTATAACTACCCGCAAGGTAGAGTTACCGAACACCGTATTGGTTTAACATTGTACAACTTACCGGCTGTTATGGATGGTGATATTCAAGGAATTATCGATGCATTACAGTTTGCGGAGAATGCAGAAAAGATGAAAGAAGGAACTGTAGAGTAGTTTTTTTTCAAAAATTATTAGCAAATAAAGAAATTAACGCTATATTTGCACACCTTCTCAGGAAGGAAAAAGGTCTGGTAGTTCAGCTGGTTAGAATACATGCCTGTCACGCATGGGGTCGCGGGTTCGAGTCCCGTCCAGACCGCTAAAAACAAGAAGTAAATCGTACTTCATAAATGTTCTTTATTTAATTAAAAAATTTGAGGTCTGGTAGTTCAGCTGGTTAGAATACATGCCTGTCACGCATGGGGTCGCGGGTTCGAGTCCCGTCCAGACCGCTTCAAATGAAGTGAAAACTTCAAATTTGTTCTTTATTACAATTAAAAAATTAGGTCTGGTAGTTCAGCTGGTTAGAATACATGCCTGTCACGCATGGGGTCGCGGGTTCGAGTCCCGTCCAGACCGCTTTTAAAGCATCCACGTAATGTGGATGCTTTTTTTTGCTTTAAACAGAAGTCATTTCTCACTGTTCCGATCTTGACAGACACAACTTCTGCTGAAAGTTTATACACTTACCTTATTTCAGGGGATGACTGACGCCTGAAGATGTCATTTTTACAGGTAAGATATAGCCATCCTTATCAAATTTCAATTCATCAATACAGGTTTCTCTTTCATTTGCACCGGTTTTACCAATGGGGCGACGATGATACACAATAAAGTATTTATCAGCATCAGGAGCTTTTATAACGGAATGATGACCGGCGCCGACAGCTATCGTCAAATCCTGTTCTAAGACCGTAGAGACCCTTTCAAACGGCCCAAACGGAGAATCAGCTATAGCATAGGCGACCTTATAATCCGGCCCGGTCCATCCCCCTTCAGACCACATAAAATAATACTTATCATTATGAATAAACATAAATGGCCCTTCCACATAGTTTTCAGGAGTTACTTCTTTATACAACTGTCCGTCCGGAAATGGCTGTATACCCGTGAAGTCATCCTTCATCCGCACAACATTACAATGTTTCCAACCTCCGTAATACATATAATAGCTGCCGTCCTTATCTTTAAACATGAACTGATCAATAGGTTGTGCACCATTTATAATATCTTGTATAAGAGGTTTACCTAATAGATCTTTATAAGGTCCTTCAGGCTTGTCTGCCACCGCGACTCCAATACCCCCTACCTCTCCCTGATGCACATCATTTGCTCCAAAGAACAGATAATACTTTCCGTCCTTTTCAATTACACTCGGTGCCCACATTGCTTTTTTAGCCCACCTGACAGCAGCAGTATCCAATATCCGTTCATGCTTATCCCAATGGACCAGATCTTTGGATGAAAAAGCATCAAAAAAGATCTGTTTCTCATATGGAGCAGAATATGTCGGAAATATCCAGTATGTATTATTATATACAATACCTTCCGGATCAGCATACCAGCCTTTGATCACAGGATTTTGTTGAGCAAAGCCAAAAGTCATAAAACTCAGACAGACAAATAAGGAAATTTTCTTTTTCATAGGCAGATCATGTTAATTCTAAAAACTGAACAGCATTTAGAATTTTAGTGTTATAGGTTTGTTTTCAGATTGAAGATAATAAAAAGACTTGGTAAATCGATTTATCTGTTGAATTTAAAGATTTGAGCCGGTTGTGTATTCCGGATTTCCGAAAAGTGGCAAATGTGGCAAAAGTCACTGTTAAAAAATAAATCTTTGAGACACAACATTCCGGCAATACTAACCGTTTTAATTCAAAAAATGCCCAAATAATCCTATCCATTTTAAAAAAAATAGTGTACGTTTGGAATGAGTAACTACATGCTTTTCGTTAAAAGTTTCAAATTCATCAAAGTAGTTGGGTTACTATTAGTTATAAAAGGTATTAATAGGTGAGTAAGTTTAGCAAATCATTCACTCCGGAAAATGACCAGGAAATAATCGATGGAATTCTGATTGGTGATCATTTAGCTTTAGATGCAATCTACAAGTTATATTATCCCAGTATCAGCCATATGATTATCCAGAATAATGGTAGTGAGGAAGAAGCGAAAGATATTTTTCAGGAAGCTGTAATAGTGCTTTATGATAAAGTATCGCACGGAGATTTTGAGTTGAAAAGTAAACTTAAAACCTATCTGTATTCGATTTGCAGAAGACTATGGTTGAAGCAGCTCAATCGTAATGGTGCAGGATATGCAACAAATGACATTCGTGATTATGAAGATACCCTTCAATATGAAGATGACATCGATAAACACGAAGAGCTCGACCTCAGATTTGCACAAATGGAAGAAGCCATGAACAAACTGGGAGAGCCCTGTAAAACGATTCTTCATGATTTTTATATCCTGAATCGTTCGATGCAGGACATTTGTGAGAAATTCGGCTATACGAATACTGACAATGCCAAAACTCAAAAATACAAATGCCTGCAAAGGCTGAAAAAGTATTTTTTTCAGAGTGAGAATTAATTTGTAACTAATATAATAATAAGGACCAGTGTCATGGCAATGATGAGTCAACAAGAATTTTATGACCTCGCAGATCGATACCTTCGAAATGAGATGACCACGGAAGAGCGCGTGTCCTTTGAAGCATTTTGTGCTGAAAATCCGACTTTCAGTATCCAGCTTCAACAACACCGTATATTTATCAGCGATATGCAGTCTGTAGCGGCTCGTATGGATTTCAAAAATCAGCTGAAAAATGTATCGGCATCCTATCACCGCAGTCATAAACATAAAACACAAACAAAAGAAACGCCTGTTGTTCCGATTCAGGCACGCTTTAAACTAAATATCGCTGTAGCTGCAGCTGTTGCTATTATATCCGTATTCTCGACTTTATGGATGAGCGGATACTATACCAATCTGGAGAAAGCATCGACAGACTACAGTGCTCTGCGCAGAGATATGAATAATGTAAAGCGCAATGTCAACGAACATAATGCAGCATTACGCAATATCGACACCAAGAAAAAAGATATCAACAATAAAGTAGACAGTCACTACGGAGCCACAGGTTTTATGGTGACTAAAGACGGCTATGTTGTGACCAATTTTCATGTGATCAACGGTGCTGACTCCATCCACTTACAGAATAACAAAGGAGATTCATTCAGAGCAAGTGTTATCTATACGGATGCAGCAAAAGATCTGGCCATTCTGCATATTAATGACAGTAATTTCAGAAAGCTTAAAAGTATCCCTTATACCTTCAAATCAAGATCTTCAGATTTAGGAGAAGATATTTATACTATCGGATTCCCTCGTGATGAAGCGGTCTACGGACAGGGATATCTGAGTTCCGCAACCGGATATGCAGGCGACACCATCGCTTATCAAATATCTATTCCGGTCAATCCTGGTAACAGTGGAGGTCCGGTACTGGATAATAAAGGAAATATCATCGGTATTATCAGCGGTAAACAAACTGGTCTTGACGGTGCAGGTTTTGCAATTAAAACTAAAATCCTGTTAGATGCATTAAATGAAATCCCCGCTAATTCATTAAACGGAGACATCGTTTTAAATAAAAAGAATAGTCTATCCAACTTATCAAGAACAGATCAGATTAAACAATTGCAAGATTATATTTACATGGTAAAAGTTTTTTAAAAATACCTTTATAATACGAACAGAGCTTCATCCTTAGAAAGATGAAGCTCTTTTTTGTTATTTATGTTTCAGTTTTTTTATATTCGGTGAAGTACAATACATTTATGTTTCTTTCGTATTATATATGAATTGTGAAGAAATAACCAACACCCCCGAAATAAATGATCGGATTCTTAGAGAAGTAAGTAATACCAAATGAAAAACAACAAGAGTATGATTCGTGTCTTATTCTATACCATATACTGTATAGTTATTCATGCTTTCCTCCTTTTCGGATCCCTGACTGCACAAGCTCAATATACTGTAGAGGAGATTCCAAATCCTAAAGAGAACGGACAGAATTATTATGTAAGCAATCCAAACGGCATACTCAGCAGTGCTGCTGAATCTGAAATAAATCAAATGGCAGTTGAGATTGAAGAGAAAACAAAAGCTGAAGTAGCAGTCGTTGTTGTCAGTGATTTTGAAGGAGATGATGACTTTGCTTTCGTGCACCGTCTTTTCAATACCTGGGGTATCGGCAAAAAGGAAGCAAATAATGGCCTGCTGCTTTTTATTGGTACGGACAGACATTATTATCGTTTTGTAACCGGTTACGGAATGGAAGCACTTCTTCCTGATGCGTATCTCAAAAGAGTAGGTGAATCTTTCCTGGTTCCTCATTTTCGCAATTCAGACTATGACGCAGGAGTTATAGCTGCCATGCAGGCCATTAAGCAGTCTCTGTTAGCTCCTGATTCGGTAAAGGAGCTGGATTCTATACTCAAACGTAATAACTCATTCTGGTTCAAACATGCTGAGCTTTTAAATAAGACAGGGATCATTTTGTTAATCGTATTGATAGTATACCTCTATCTCGGATGGATTACCAAATCCCTATCCGGGCGGGTTAAAATCAAAAAGGGACTCCATCCTGTCGTCAGCGGTTGCGGGTGTTTCGGAATACTGATATTCTTCAGTGTCTTTATCTTTGCATTTGGATTCAATAATCTGGAGGAAGTTTTTAAACTAAAAAATCTTCCCATATTTTTAGCCATACTAGGCAGTCTGATTCTGGCCATGAAATACAACCAATCCAGAACACTCATCAGCGATTCGTATCAGGATGATGAAAGTAAGTCCACAGCTCTTTCTAAATTTTCAACACGAACTTTGCTGATCCCTTTGATTGCTCCGCTAGCTTTCTTTGACCTGTTTGCGGTATCGAAATTCAGAAATAAAGTAAAAGTCCGCTTTATTCCTCCGGATGAGTCAGGGCAATGGAAACGAATAAATAAAGATGAAATCAGCGCAAAGGAACTTACAAAATATCTGAACGATGGGCAGAGAAACGAACAGAAGGTCAATTCGAAAATTTTCGAATTCTGGAAAAATACATTGTCCGGAAAAATTCAGGTGAATAGTTTTGACGGAGAAGAGGCTTCTTCCTATGAGGAATGTCCGCAATGTCACTTCTTTACCTTCCATATCCCTTATATCAAAACAATAACAGCAGCCACTTATTCCAACTCAGGTACGGGTATAGAAAAACAGGATTGTAGAAATTGCAGGTATGAGATAGAGTTAGGCAAAGTCACTATACCTAAAAAAGTCAGAAGCAGTTCCTCCGGATCTTCGGGTTCATCCGGCTCTTCCGGTTCGTCCGGATCATCGGGAGGAAGTTTCGGAGGCGGATCAAGTGGAGGTGGCGGAGCCGGAGGCAGATGGTAATTTATGCAAATAAAAATGTCTTTCATTTTGTATTGAGCTAATACAAAATGAAAGACATTTACCATTATAATAATTTGCTACAAATTCGGCTGCGGAGTTGTACGCAGATAAGGTTTTATTTCCTTAAATCCTTTTGGAAATTTAGCCGGGATATCTTCTGTTTTGATAGCCGGTACAACGATCACATCCTCTCCGTGTTTCCAATCTGCAGGTGTAGCAACAGAATAATCAGCTGTAAGCTGTAAGGAATCAATCACACGTAGTATTTCATCAAAATTGCGTCCTGTAGATGCCGGATAAGTCAAGGTCAGTTTGATCTTCTTATCAGGTCCGATAATAAATACCGAACGTACTGTTGCAGTAGCTGAAGCATTGGGGTGGATCATATCATACAACTCAGAAATATGACGATCGACATCCGCTACAATCGGAAAATTGACTGTCGTATCCTGCGTTTCATTAATATCCTTTACCCAATTGTGATGGTCTTCCAGATTGTCCACACTCAAAGCAAGTGCCTTCACCCCTCTTTTATCAAACTCTGATTTAAGTTTGGCAGTCCTGCCCAGCTCAGTCGTACATACCGGTGTATAATCTGACGGGTGTGAGAAAAATACAACCCAGCTGTCTTTGATATAATCATGAAAATCAATATCTCCTATTGTTGTTTGCGCCTTGAAATTCGGGGCTTCGTCTCCTAGTCTTAAACTCATAATTTCTTAATGTTATTAAATTAAAAATTTGTTTACCCTACTAATATAGTAGATTTTATTTTATAAACAAATTTCAACTCCAAATTGTGACAATGAAGAGATAAAAAATAAAATTTTACTATGCAAGCATAATATATTTTTAATATATTTGGATATAAACCATCAAAAATGAGTGCGTTATGATATTTGAACTAAGTGAAGAACATAAAATGATACAGGCGGCTGCCCGTGACTTTGCACAACAGGATCTTAAACCGGGTGTGATCGAGCGTGATGAACTGGCCAAATTTCCCTATGAACATGTTAAGCAGATGGGACAACTTGGTTTTATGGGCATGATGGTCGATCCGAAATATGGTGGTGCAGGAATGGATACACTCGCCTATACACTTGTGTTGGAGGAGTTAGCCAGGATTGACGCTTCAGCAGCTGTCATCATGTCTGCAAACAACTCTCTCGTGTGCTACGGATTAGATGCGTTCGGAACGGAAGAACAAAAGAATAAGTATTTATATCCGCTTGCCTCCGGTGAAAAATTGGGCGCTTTTGCGTTGTCTGAGCCTGAAGCGGGATCTGATGCGACTTCACAGCATACACTTGCGGAGGACAAAGGAGATCATTATTTGCTGAACGGAACAAAAAACTGGATTACTAACGGTGGAAATGCAGATTACTACCTTGTAATCGCTCAGACACATCCCGACAAAGGTCATCGTGGTATTAATGTTCTGATTGTAGAAAAAGGAATGGAGGGCTTCACAATAGGCCCGAAAGAAAATAAACTAGGTATCCGCAGTTCAGACACACACTCTCTTATGTTTTCGGATGTCAAAGTACCTAAAGAGAACCGTATAGGTGAAGATGGATTCGGATTCAAATTTGCCATGAAAACACTTGACGGAGGTCGTATAGGTATTGCTGCACAGGCACTGGGTATTGCAGCGGGAGCCTATGAACTCGCACTGGCCTATGCTAAGGAAAGGAAGACATTTGGTAAACCGATTTCCGAACATCAGGCGATTCAATTCAAACTGGCTGATATGGAAATGGAAATAGAAGCTGCGCGACTCCTTATTCATAAAGCCGCCTGGCTCAAAGATAACGGGCAACCTTATGGTAAAGCAGCTGCTATGGCCAAATTATTCGCATCAGAAGTCGCTATGAAAACAACAATTGAAGCAATACAGATCCACGGAGGATATGGATATGTCAAGGAATACCATGTCGAACGTCTGATGCGGGATGCCAAAATCACACAGATCTATGAGGGCACTTCCGAAATTCAGCGTCTGGTCATAGCCCGTGAAATCTTAAAATAAGATCTCAAAAAAGTACAATTGTTAATAAATCAGCTAAGTCCCGATCGCTGCATGTGACCGGGACTTTTTATACTATGCTAACGGAAGGGTAATTTCCGTATTCGGAATAAAGGCGTTCTGTTCATCCGCAATGAAACTCATCGGATGTTCAGGATTCTTGATAATCTCAAACAATATAAAACCCCAGGGTTTCCAGAAGTTTTCCAGCACCTGCCCGTAAGTCTTTACCTGCCAATGATCAAAGATAGGTTTCATCGACATATCAGCCAGCGGCATAGGTTCTACATACACCTTTGCAGGCGTATGCAAGTACGTATATTCCGGCAGTCTGTTGAAAAGATATGCAGAATAAAAATATCGCGCTGCTAATTCTTCAAATTGTATAGGGTGCAATTGTTTGTCTGCCAGCAACTGTAACGCCTCTTCATGATAGATATTATTGGTGGCATTATCCTGCAAGCAGGCAATAAGCCCGAAATCATTCATACGAAGTGAAAAAATCAAAGTATTGATCTCATCCCTGTAGTTGAAGGTTTGAGGAGGGTTATGTACAGGCACAACAACCAGTGAAAAAGGCAACGTATTTTCAAACTCCATAGGTACAAGCAGGGATTGCAGCATCGCATGCAGATTTTTAAATTTCTGCACAAGCGCCTGTGAAAAATTCATATCTTCTCCGGATAACACCTGCTGGCGTATTCCTGATTGAATCTCATTAAATACAACTCCGTATACAATTTTTGCCATCCATTGAAAAAGAGTAACAGGAGGAAGACTTTTAACAGCAGTATAACCTTCGGCAAAAGCACGCTCCACCTCCGACTCCATCTTTTCGATGGTCAAAGCAGCTTCAGCACTGCATGGAAGTTTTAATGATTTATATGTCACTACATTTTCGTCCAACATCTTGAACGGCTTTTCTTCCAGATCAAAAGCCCGCATCATCCATACCGGAAAGACCTGAATCTGCTCGTCTGCTGACGTCAGAGGCTGACCTGTCAGAAAACAGGTATTATTATCAAACTTAAATGTTTTAAAAGGATTGTATAATGTTGTCGACATAAGGATACAAAAGTAGCCTATTTCCAATATAAAAAAGTTTACATACTGTCAAGAATTCCTTTACATACTGCACTTAATTATCCACAGAGAGGCTTCCATAAGTTTTGTCCGCCTTTTCAACCTATAGAAAACGTGATCTCCATTCGGTATATCTTGTATTCTGGGCTTGCGATATCCCTATTTTTTTTTATTTCTTTATGGAATGTTGTACTTTCCGGCATCTATCTGTTAATTACATACCAGTTATAAATAATGAAAGTACGAATCAATCAGGAAAAGACTTTAGATCTTATTATTCTTTCTATCCGCTGTTTATTAGCATTTATTTTTCTATCCTATGGTATCGGTAAACTTTCCGGAGGTCAGTTTGGGAATCTGACAACTGAAGAATTGGCAACTCCCATAAAAGATCTTTCGCTCTTCAAAACAGGCTGGTATCTTTTTGACCACCAGCCCTTTAAATATTTTATCGCAATTTCACAGATTATAGCCGCATTACTACTTCTTTATAAAAGAACTGTCATTATTGGGGCATTAATGCTTATTCCCATAATAGCGAACATTCTGATCATCGATCTGACTATAATGCCACATAGTTTCAAAATAGCCTTTACTTTCCGTCTGTCTTTTTACCTGCTCTTTATAGCATTGTTACTCTATTATTATAGAGAAGATTTAATGCCAATGCTGAAGAGGATGATGAATATACATACACTTAAATACAAACACAGCAAGCTGTCCTATCTGCTCATTCCTGTTTTTATGGTGCTTCTCGAATGTTTAAACGGGATTTTCAAAATGATCTATCTGATTGCTTCAAACCCGCAACATAGCTGGGAAATGTTAAAAGATATCTTCTGATCAGGAATGATTATGCAATACTGACTTTGAGATTTTCAAAAACCAAAACACCGTCTACTTTTTTACCTTCTTTATCCTGAAGGTTTTTCAATGCGCCGGTTTTACCTTTCTCCAGTAGGTTTTTCATTTCCTTTTCTTCCAATGTGACACCGGAAAGGGTACGCCATATTTTGAAGTCACATCCTCTCGCGTAATGATCACATTGCGCTACTTTCTCATACAGAATCATACTGCCCTTATCACATTTAGGACATTTTATAGAGACAGTCTGTTTGGGTGGTTCCACATCCTGTGTCAGTGAAATCCGCAATTGCAGCAATTCTTTTGTGATACGCACCGTAAAGTCCTTGATATGTTTCATAAACACATCATAGGAGACTTTATTTGCACGCATTTCTTCCAGTTTCTGTTCCCACTTACCGGTCAGTTCCACTTTTGCGATAGCCCTGTCTTTCACCAGGTTATACACAGCAAGTCCTTTATCAGTAGGAATCAGTTTCTTCTTATCCCTTCTGATGTAGTCACGCTGAAATAATGTTTCAATGGTTGCCGCACGTGTCGCAGGTGTACCCAGACCACAGTCCTTCATCGCCTGGCGCATCTCATCGTCATCGATCTCCTTACCTGAAGTTTCCATTGCCTTCAAGAGAGATGCTTCCGTATGAACAGGTTTGGCCTTGGTAAATTTTTCCATCAGATCCAACGCCAGTATTTCCAGTAATTCTTCAGCTGAAAGCTTCGGCAACTGTGCGTTTTCAGTATCTGCATCATCATTATCCTTCTTATCGTCCTCCGGTTGTTCCAGCTGATCCGCAGACAGTCTCCAGCCATACTGCTTGATAACTGTTCCTTTGGCGATCAGTTCTACGCCTTCCGCATCCATGATTACAGTTGTGATATCCTTGAGGCAGACATCAGAGAAACTTTCCACCATACGTTTAGCAATCATATTATATATATTGGATTGCTCCTTAAGCATAGCAGAAGGTTTTTCATCCGTAACAAGCAAGGCATGGTGATCTGTTACTTTTTTATCATCTACAGAGCGCTTATTGAGTTTGGCACCAATCAGATTTCGGCTTATTGTTGCGATCCCTTCTTCAGCAGTATCTGCCAGATGCTGGAAAAGCTCCTCTATTTTTTCAAATACATCCTCTCCGATGTAGCGGCTGCCCGTACGCGGATAAGTGATCACCTTCTTTTCGTAGAGGGTCTGTGCAATACTGAGTGTCTGATCGGCAGAATATCCGTATTTCTTATTGGCATCCTGCTGTAAATTGGTCAGATCATACAGTAAAGGAGGTGGTTCTTTGACTTCCTTTCCTTCTACTTTGGTCACTTTGGCCGAAGCCCCGACAGTTATTTTTGCCAGTGTTTCCTCCGCCAGATCCTTCTGATCTATTCGGTTAGATGTGGCTTTAAACTTGATATTTTCTTTTTCAAACTGCGCCTGAATCTTATAGAAAGCAGTCGGTTTGAAGTTTTTATTTTCGATAAAACGGGAGCAGATCATCGCCAGTGTGGGTGTCTGTACACGTCCCAGAGATAGTAATCCACGATTTCCGGCAGCCAGAGTAATAGCCTGTGTTGCATTGATACCGATCAGCCAGTCCGACTCGGAGCGCGACCTTGCAGACATATACAGGCTATCGTACTCGCTTCCTTCTTTGAGATTGGCAAATCCTTCTTTTATCGCTTTATCTGTCTGACTGGAAATCCATAATCTTTTGAAGGGAACATTCGCACCCAGATAATAGTAAATATTACGAAATATCAATTCTCCTTCGCGCCCGGCATCCGTCGCTACAATCACCTCTTCTGCTTTATCCAGCAAACCTTTAATTGTATTCAGCTGCTTTAAAGCTCCTCCATCATCCATTTGCTTACCGTCTTTCTTTACTTTTTTAGATTCCAGCTTGAATTGTGCAGGTATAATCGGCAGATTAGAAACTGACCAGGTATGAAAACCATAAGCCTGTGGCGTACACAGCTGTACCAGATGACCAAATGCATAGGTAAATGCATACCCATTACCCGAAATATAGCCGTCATTCACTTCCTTGGCTCCCATAACACGAGCCAGATCTCTTGCAACAGACGGTTTTTCCGCGATAACTACTTTCATGTATTTTGTATTGTGCTATTATATAAGGGATAAGGAAAGAGCAATATAGGATGTGAATCACATTTCTATCTGCCATTTCCTTAAATCATTATTCTTAATCTATGGAAGGAATGGTGATTCCTTTTATTTTGCGATATAAATCGATGGCGTATACATCGGTCATACCTGAAACGTAATCCAGTATCGAGCGGATTTTGGAATACGCATCATCGTTGGTTGTGTAAAATTGGTTTGGAACCAATGCAACCAACTTCTGATCATAACCATTCTTATTTTTTTTGAGGTAAGCGGGCACAAATTCAGCTAATAAAGCATTCATAACCTTGTAACCGGCCACTTCAATCTGAACAACAGTAGGCGCATTATAAATCTGCGCAACAGAGATTTTGGATATTTTTTTCATCTGTTGCACGACATCATCCTCCAAAGCATCCATCAGTGCCATTGGAAATGTACCTGCCAGAAATTTATCCTGTTCCTTGAAAAATACATCTACACATCCGTGGATTAAGGTATTGATTGCTTTAGCACGAAGTAAAGCTACCCTGCTGGCTGTATCATTAAGACTATCCAGCCGGTTGCGCAGGTTTTCACCGCCACAAAGAGGCAAAAGTAATTCCTCTACTTCTTTATAAGACAGGATTTTGAGATGGTGTGCATCTTCCAGATCGATAATATTGTAACAGATATCATCTGCAGCCTCTACCAGATAAACTAAAGGATGACGAAGGTATCCTTTAGGGTTCGTCGGATCCTGCAGTAATCCCAACTCCGTAGCTATTTTAGCAAATGACTCCCGTTCGGCTGTAAAAAAGCCATACTTTTTGCGATGATGATTCTTCTTGATATGTCCGTCAATAGCCGCACAGGGATATTTGACAATAGATGCCAGAGAAGTATATGTCAGTGCAAAACCTTTGTCATCTTTCCCGTTAAAAGGGTGAGTCAATATGCGCAATGCATTTGCATTACCTTCAAAATGGGTCAGATCTGCCCATTCTTCTGCAGTGACCTGCTCCTGAAATTTGCGTCCTTCTCCTTCTGTAAAATAAGTCGAGATGGCCGATTCTCCGGAATGCCCGAAAGCGGGATTACCCAGATCATGTGACAGACAAGCTGCTGATACAATATTTCCGACTTCCTGTAAAAACGGATAGTCCTCGTCTACATCAGGGTTGGCCTCTTTCATCTTTGCATAAAAGAGTCTGCCCAACGAACGGCCTACACTTGCTACCTCCAGACTGTGGGTCAAACGATTGTGCACAAACACTGCTCCGGGCAATGGAAATACCTGAGTTTTGTTCTGCAACCTTCTGAACGGAGATGAAAAAATTAATCTGTCATAGTCTCTTTGAAATTCTGAACGAGCCTCTAAATGATCTTTATTAATACGATCCTCATATCCCCAACGTTTAGCGGAGAGCAGCTGTTTCCAATTCATTTGCATGTTTTCAGACATAGCGCAAATATACTGTTTCTAACGCAAAAGGTTTCGCTATGAATGCTACTGAAACGAGATTTATACCAATTCTTTTAATGCGATTTCATAAGCATGAGAAGATAAATGTGTCCTTTCAGCTGTTGTTTTGCGGATCTTTTGCAGCGCATTGTAAATAACAGCAGAAACATCCGAAAAAATCGCTTCATCACTGATCTCCACATTTGGCTGCATCAGGTAAGCAAAGACTCTTGCCATTCCGCTATTAGCAATAAAATCCGGAATGACCGCCACCTGCTGATCTGCAAATTCCATTACCGGCCCGTAAAATATCTCTCTGTCTGCAAAAGGCACATTCGCTCCTGATGCGATGACTTCCAAGCCGTTATCCACTAACTGACTGACCTGCTCTTTTGAGACCAGGCGGGAAGCGGCTGCCGGGATAAATATTTCTGCACCTATATTCCATACTTCTTCGTTGACCTGTGCAAAGGGCAGCAGATCCGGAGTATGCAGTTCATTCTTTTTTCTATTCAGAAAAAGCGTAGTAATCTCTTCTTCCGTAAGCCCATCTTTGTTGATCAGCCCGCCAGCCCGATCAATTATCCCGACTATTTTCACGCCAAGCTGGCTCAGATAAAAGGCTGCAGAGGCGGCAACATTTCCCCAACCCTGAATAATGGCACGTTTTCCGCTACAGGTATCTCCGTAAAGGTTGTAAAAGTGTTTCACAGATTCCGCCACGCCGTAACCTGTTATCATATCTGCTACTTTATACTTTCGCTTCAGGTCCGGACTGAAGGCCGCATCTTCCAGCACTTTGGATACACCATACCGCAGCTGTCCGATCTGATGTATACGATCCTTTTCGCGAACATTAAAATGTCCGTTCAGCACCCCTTCCTGAGGATGCCACAACCCGTACTGTTCTGTTAATGGTATTACGTCGTGTATTTCATCGACATTCAGATCTCCTCCTGTACCATAATAGTTTTTCAGTAAAGGCGTGACGACTTTAAACCAGCGGTCGAGTACAGCTTCTTTACGGGGATCAGCAGGATCAAAATTTATTCCTGATTTGGCTCCTCCGATTGCCGGACCGGAGACGGTAAATTTAACTTCCATAGTTTTGGCAAGGGATTCTACCTCGTTCCGGTCCAAACCGGCCCGCATACGGGTGCCTCCACCCGCAGCTCCGCCCCGAAGGGAGTTGATCACGACCCAACCTTCAGCTTCGGTCTCATTGTCTTTCCATTCAAATATAATTTCGGGCCTTTTACGCTCAAAAGCCTGCAAAAGTTCTTTCATAAACTGGCTGATTTTTAAAAATAATATGTCTACAGATTTCCCCGTTTTTCCTGCTCCCTTTCAATGGCCTCAAACAGCGCTTTAAAATTTCCCGCTCCAAAACTTTGTGCTCCCTTACGTTGTATGATTTCATAAAAAAGCGTAGGTCTGTCTTCTACAGGTTTGGTAAATATTTGAAGCAGATACCCTTCATCGTCCCTATCGACCAGTATCCCAAGTTCCTGAATCACTTTTATTTCTTCATCAATCACGCCAACCCGATCAGGCAACATGTCATAATATGCTTCCGGCGGAGCACCCAAAAATTCTACTCCTCTCGCTTTAAGTGCTTTGACAGTACCTACAATATCCTTGGTTGACAGTGCTGCGTGTTGCACACCCTCTCCTTCATAATATTCCAGGTATTCTTCAATCTGCGATTTTTTCTTGCCTTCCGCCGGTTCATTAATCGGAAATTTCACATATCCGTTTCCGTTACTCATTACTTTACTCATCAAGGCAGAATATTCCGTATTGATCTGTTTGTCATCAAAGGAAAGCACATTTACAAATCCCATCACATGCTGATACCATTCTACTGTTTCATTCATCTTATTCCATCCCACATTACCGACACAGTGATCGATATACAGCAATCCGGTCTCTTCCGGCTGATAATCGCTCTGCCAGACTTCATAGCCCGGCATAAATGTGCCCTTATAATTTTTACGCTCTATAAACATATGGATGGTCTCTCCGTAAGTATAGATTCCTGAGGTGCAAACTTCTCCATGCTGATCTTTCGTAACCTGAGGTTCCTGATAAGGTTTTGCACCACGCTTTACCGTCTCCTCAAATGATTTGGTAGCATCATCTACCCAAAGTGCAAGGATCTTGACCCCATCACCATGTTTTTTGACATGCTCGGCTATAGGATGCTCAGAACGCAGTGCGGTCGTCAGCACCAGTCTGATCTTATTTTGTTTTAATACATAGGAAGCCCGATCTCTCACTCCTGTTTCCGGCCCCGCATAGGCTTCCGACTGGAATCCGAATGCTGTTTTATAATAATGCGCTGCCTGCTTGGCATTGCCTACATAGAATTCAATGTAATCTGTTCCGTTGATGGGCAGGAAATCCTGCGCGAGAGCTATTTTTTCTGCAAAAGTCTGTGCCATAATGCTGATATTTTTAATTTTTAACCTATCCAGGATTTATAATATTCCTGATCTTCAATTTCTAATGCTTCTTCTGTCAGCATCAACGGCCTGAAAGGATCGATCATGACTGCCAGTTCTTCTGTTTTTGTCTGTCCTATACTTTTCTCCACTGTTCCGGGATGTGGTCCATGCGGAATACCTCCGGGATGCAGGGTGATCTGCCCGCGTTCTACACTCTTGCGGCTCATAAAATCTCCGTCCACATAATACAATACTTCATCGGAGTCTACATTACTGTGATTGTACGGGGCAGGAATGGACTGCGGGTGATAGTCGTATAATCTCGGGCAAAAACTACATAACACAAACGTTTCGGTCTCAAAAGTCTGATGTACCGGGGGCGGCTGGTGAAGTTTTCCGGTAAGAGGCATAAAATCGTGAATAGAAAAAGCCCATGGATAATGATATCCGTCCCAGCCCACAAAATCAAAGGGGTGACTGCCATACACATAGGGGTATATTAGCCCTTGTTTTTTTATTCTGATTTCAAATTCACCTGTTTGATCTATCGTTTCCAGATCTTCCGGTCGTTTGATATCTCTTTCACAAAACGGAGCATGCTCCATAAGCTGTCCGAATTCATTCCGGTAACGTTTAGGTGTCCGGATCGGAGAAAAAGATTCTACAATAAACAATCTGTTGTCAGGATTGTCAAAATGTAACTGATAAATAACACCTCGCGGAATGACAAGATAATCGCCATATTCAAACCGGATCTTTCCATAGCCTGTTTTCAGTACGCCGCTACCTTCGTGTATAAAGATAATCTCATCCGCCTGACTGTTTTTATAGAAGTAATCCAGCATGGAGAGTCTCGGAGCTGCCAGTGATACATGAAGGTCCTGATTGACCAGCACAGGTGTACGGCTTTCGAGGTAATCATCCTTAGGTTGTATTTTAAAGCCTTTCAGACTGGTGTGTTTGAGATGCTTTTCACGGGCTATGCGTGGCGATACATCATACGGATCCCGGATCTGCTTCACTAATGTTGGCGGATAGCAATGATATACCAGAGAATACGTACTGGAGAAGCCATGAGTTGACACCAGTTCTTCAGAGAACAGTTCACCGTTTGGTTTCCGGAAAATAGTGTGTCTTTTTTGAGGGACTTTTCCCAATTGATGATAAATTGGCATGATAAAGTCTATTTTAAAAATATGAAACAATATAGTGTTAAACCTGCCAAAGGATTATTTGGCGCAAGAAAAGAAATGCCTAATATTGGGCAAAAACAACATCTGCAATCATCGCTTTTACTAAAGCGATCATGCCCAAGGATACCGTAAAGTATTGTAGTCCAAAGATGTTCATAACTGGTATATAAGTTTATCTCAAATATAAGATTTATTTACTATATCTTTTTTAGATATTGCACAAATAAATCAGATCATCATTATATTTACTTCCATATTCCTTATTTATGATGATTTTAACGGCTATACTTTGATATGAGACTTGTAACATGTGAATATGACAACAAGGAGCAACTCGGGTTTATTTTAGATGACCAGATCTATATCTGCAGTCAGACGGCCCCGGGTTTACCTGTATCTATGAACGATTTTCTGGAAGGAGGTCAGCAAAGTATGCAGGCGATGTCCCGGACAGTCGAACTTGCTAAAAAAGGAAAATTCAGCAACATTGCACTTGACTCACGTCATATTAAATTATTAGCCCCTGTACCTTATCCATCTTCATTTCGGGATGCCTATGCTTTTCGCCAGCATGTGTCAACATCCAGACGTAATCGCGGATTGGAAATGATTCCGGAGTTTGATAAGTTTCCTGTTTTTTACTTTTCAAATCATCGCGCTGTAATGGGACCGGGCAGCGTATCCTGTATGCCTCTGCATTTTGATCAACTTGATTTTGAACTTGAAGTAGCCGTCGTACTGAATAAGCGGGGAAAGAATATACCTGCCTCTGAAGCGGATCAGTATATAGCAGGCTATATGATTATGAATGATCTGAGTGCCCGAAATCTCCAGATGGAAGAAATGAAACTCAACCTGGGTCCGGCAAAAGGGAAAGATTTCGCGACAATGACAGGCCCTTATCTGGTCACAAAAGATGAACTGGAGCCATATAAGATTGCAACACCTGAAGGCCATACAGGAGATACTTACAATCTGCATATGAGTTGTGCGGTAAACGGAAAACAGGTATCTGCCGGAAATTTGGCAGATATGAACTGGACCTTTGCAGAAATCATAGAGCGTGTATCTTACGGAGTCGAGGTTTTCCCGGGAGATCTTATCGGATCAGGAACTGTCGGAACAGGGTGCTTTCTGGAACTCAATGGTACGGGAAAGCGGAATGACCCGAATTATCAGGTACAATGGCTACAACCGGGAGATCATATCAGTATGCAGGTTACAGGATTGGGACAGCTGGATAATACTGTTGTTCTTGAACCTATAAATAAATATTAAAATATCCTTTTTTACAAGCCTTTATATTTTTCATTATTTAATTGAATAGCTCATGTCCGATATCAAAACCAAAGTAATAGACCCCATCCAGCAACAGGCTATTTTTGATAACCTTATCAAATATGCCATTGCACCGCGTCCCATCTGCTTTGCAAGTACGGTAGATCTTGCCGGTCAGGTCAACCTCAGCCCTTTCAGCTATTTCAATTTAATGTCCCACCAGCCTCCTGTTTGTGTGTTTTCACCTTTGAGAAGAATGCGGGACGGAACAACCAAGCATACGCTTGAAAACATAAAAGAAGTAAAAGAGGTCGTTATCAACATTGTCAACTACGATATGGTACAGCAGCAATCGCTTGCCAGTACGGAATATGCAAAGGGAATCAATGAATTTGAAAAATCCGGCTTTACAGCTATGCCTTCCACATATGTAAGACCTCCCCGGGTTGCCGAATCGCCTGTACAGCTTGAATGTAAGGTAAAAGATATCATCGCGCTGAGTGATGATCCCGGAGCCGGCAATCTTGTCCTTGCAGAAGTGGTATGCATGCATATTCACGAGGACTTGCTGGACAGTAACAATCAGGTTGATCAGGCAAAACTGGATCTTGTAGCGAGATTGGGTGGTGACTGGTACTGCCGCGTAACTGAGGAAAGTCTCTTTAAAGTCCCCAAACCGCTGCGCAACCTTGGTATAGGAATAGATCAGCTACCCGAAAGTATTCGCTTTTCTACTGTTCTCACAGGCAATCATTTGGGTATGCTTGCAAATGTTGAGGTATTACCGGAGTTTTCTCCTACAGGTAGCACATCACCAGACCAGAAAACCTTGTCTTCTCTGGAAAAATGGAAAGATGATCCTGTCAGATTCCAAAAAGAGCTCCATACACAAGCCGCGAAATTACTGGATACCGGAGAACTGCAGAAAGCCTGGCAGCTACTGTTACTCGGTCAGTAATATACCAACATGATCATCTTTTGCCAATCGGATTCCGTCATGGATTAATTTGATAAGATGAACATGTTTTTCCTGTAATTTCAGGAGTGTACCCTCTGCCGAAGAAGCAAGATCAACCCATTGTTCTTTGGTCGCTATTTCCAGAATTTCCAAAAGTCCCAACCAGTCATCCGGATAGTGGTCTGATAGTTCGGCATAGAGACCTGTCAATGTTTGCAATGAGGCCTTGCTTTCCCGTTCCTTTCTGATGTGGGCATAAATCTGATGCAAGGTTATGGTTTGTTCATCGTATACCTGATGTACAGTTTTTATTTCGGATACAGTAGATTCCTGTTCAAATGCATCTTTATCCGCAGCGCCACAATATACCGATACAATTTCTCTACCCACAGCCATATCGTAGGTGCCCCATTCCGGATCAAAATACAGCTGACAGCTCTCGATCTCAACCACCTGACATGGCGCCATAGACACCAAAATTAATTTTCCATGCTGACGAAGAACAGACTGAACTACACCTCTCACTTCTATACCTGAAGCAAAGGTGAGTACGGTTTCCCTGCCTACAACAATATCATACTTCACCAATTCCTCATCCGTAAAATCTTCTAAAGCAACGTCGCTATCTTTCAACAGTCCTACCGGAGAACCAAAACCATCCCGATGATAGTTCTTACCATGCCCCTCCAATTGCTTATTTTGACAGGATAAGGCTGTAGGTCCTGCAGATTTAATATAGGACAAGGCATGATCATCATTTGCTTTTTGAAATATTCCTGAAACCTGCAGTCCTGAGCTATATACAACTGTACATACATTCTGACAGGCAATGGCTTTATTCATACTATCCTTCCCTCCGATCCGGAAAGCCATCGTATTGGCGAAATCATCCAATACGTTTCTCAGATGTACAAAATCCGGCGTAACAAATAATTGTGGCTGAGGTTGTGTGATATCATATGCATAATTCAGCGCATCGAGACTGTAAGGTAATTTCGGAATTTCCTTACGCATACAGGAAGCACTTTCTCCTATGGAAGATAACAAGCCGGCACCATAAATTTTCGGAACATCGGGGGTGCCAATGAGTCCATATTCGACTGTCCACCAATGCAGCCTGCTCAGTAAAGCCATTTCAGAAGGATCACCCATATTCTCCTGAATATTTTTCAGGTGTAACTCTGCTTCTTCTATTTCATTAATGGTGGCATTATTCTTTTCTTTAATAATCGAAAGACTTCTGATCGCTTCATATAACGCAAAATCCTGAGCTGAAAACATAGCCTTCGCCCCTATCTCACCAAAATATTGTAAATATTCAGCATACTCAGGTTCACCTATAATGGGTGCATGACCGGACGATTCGTGGATAATATCAGGAGCTGGTGTGTACTCGATATGTTCGAGCTGACGAATATCTGCAGCTATAACCAATACACGATGTGCCTGAAATTCCATGAATGCCGATGGAGGGATAAATCCATCTACCGTAGCAGCTCCCCAGCCAATCTGCTTTAAACTGTCATTCATAGCCTGCAAATCCGGAATACGTTCTATTGTCAACCCTGCCTTTTTCAGCCCCGGAATGTAAGGATAATAAGCTACATCTTTCAGATAAGCATAATTTTGACGCATCACATAGCGCCAGATGGCCTGGTCAACGGGCGTGTATCTTTCGTATTGCTGAGGCACAACATATTTTTTAAGATGTGCGGGTAACTGCTCCAAAATCGGATTATTATATGTATCCATTTACAATCGGCTTTAACACAAACTTAAATATTTAGTCCCTGATGTGCAAATCCTTAATCCGAACATGACTTTACTTTAATAAAAGTTTTCCGGAGACAAATCTGTCTCCGGAATTTATAGGATAAGAATTCTTTTAGAAGAGACTCTCTTTCATTGTGCCGTTTGGGCCAGCTGTGTACAAACAACCTGGATCAATGTTTCTTTTACACTTTAAAAATACTTAAATTAGACTAATTTTTTAGAACCCACAATCATGATATATCAACTACCTTCCTCCAAAAATTTTGAAAGTCAACTTAAGGACAAAAATACGCATCTCTTTATTTTGAAAAATGCCAGAGGAATGCAGGTTGCATTAAGTGATTATGGCGCACGTATAGTCAGTATTTTAGTTCCCGATCAAAAAGGAAATCTAAGAGATGTTGCACTGGGTTTTGATTCTATTCAGAAGTATTATGAAGCGGATGAGCAGTATCACGGCGTTACAGCAGGCCGCTTTGCGAATCGTATAGCCAATGGCACATTTGAAATAAACGGCTCTTCGTATACTCTGGATCAGAATAACGGGATCAATTCTCTTCATGGCGGAATAGAAGGTTTTCATCGACGTGTGTGGGACAGAAGAATGAATCAGGAATCTTATGTAGAATTCTACTATGTTTCGAAAGACGGGGAAGAAGGTTTTCCCGGCAACCTGAGTGTTGTCGTTTCGTATTCATTGACGGATGAAAATGAGATCATCATCAAGTACCGTGCAGAATCTGACCAGGATACTGTTATAAACCTCACCAACCATACATACTTCAATCTCAATGGTGAAGGTAATGGCGACATTCTCAATCATCACTTACAGATCAATTCCACCGAATATCTTGCCGTAGATGAGCATCAGATTCCAAATGCTATTATACCTGTGGAAGGCACTGCTTTTGACTTCAGAGAGTTCAAGACCATAGCACAGGATATAGCAGCAAATGATGAACAGCTGATTGCAGCCAAAGGTTATGATCACTGCTTTGTAAACGCTATTCCCATTTCAAGTCCATGCGCTTCTGTATTCTCCCCTGACTCCGGAATACGAATGGATGTGTTGACAACAGAGCCAGGCGTACAACTTTACACCGGCAACTGGATGACCGGAAATGATATCGGAAAATCAGGCCACAAGTATTTACCTTATGCAGGATTTTGTCTGGAAACTCAACACTATCCAGACAGTCCCAATCAACCGGAATTCCCAACTACCTCACTGAAAAAAGGAGAAGTATTTACTTCAGAAACTCATTTTAAGTTTTCAATTCAAAAATAAATAACAGCATTTATATCAAAATATTTACCTCTCCTTTACAAAGAAAGGTTTAGGGCGGGATGATGAATAGTTACCTTATGTGGTGCAAACCTCCCCTTATGACTTTAAATTATTACCGGTGTGGACACCGGCAAACGCTCTTCGTATAAAGGAGAAAGGTTACACAATTGCAGACAACAGAAAAAGAAAAGGCTTCAGGAATAAAATTCCTGAAGCCTTTTCTGACTTATCCCTTATAAGAGGTCTTATTTTACTAATGCCTGCAGCGCAGTATCTACTTTTTCAAAACCAAAATCAGCTTTGACCTGTTCAAACATCCTTTTTATATGGTCGTTACACAGGTTACCAATGCTTCCTTCATGTGTGTGACTTACTTCTTTTGAAGGCTGAAAGGTTCCTTCTTCAATAGCCAATCCAATATTTTTATATGCTTCTCTAAACGGAACACCTTTTAACACTTCATTATTGACCACTTCTACCGAAAATAAATAATCGTATTTAGGATCATCCAATACATTTTCTTTGACGGAGATATTCGCTAACATATAAGTTGCGATTTCCAGACATTCATTTAGTGATTTAAAAGCCGGGAAAAGATTTTCTTTCAATAATTGCAGATCTCTGTGATATCCGGACGGGAGATTAGTGGTCATCAAAGCAATCTCATTGGGCAATGCCTGTATCTTATTGCAACGGGAACGTATCAATTCAAACACATCCGGATTTTTCTTATGTGGCATAATACTGGATCCTGTGGTCAAATGTGCCGGAAAGGAGATAAAACCAAAATTCTGATTAATGTAGAGGGTTACATCCATTGCAAACTTGGCAAGTGTTGCGGCAATTGCACTCATAGCCTGAGCAAGAATACGCTCTGTCTTTCCTCGTCCCATCTGTGCATATACAACATTATAGTTAAGATCCTCAAATCCCAGCAACTCTGTTGTAAGTGTACGATTCAACGGAAAAGAGGAGCCATATCCGGCTGCAGATCCCAGCGGATTTTTATTACATACCTTCCATGCCGCTTTCATCAGTTCGAGATCATCAACAAGACTCTCTGCGTATGCTCCAAACCAAAGTCCGAAGGAAGAAGGCATTGCAATCTGCAAGTGTGTATATCCCGGGATCAATACCTGTTTGTATTGTTCACTCAATGTAAGCAATTGATCAAAGAAGTGTGTTGTATTCTGTACTATGCTTTGAATTTCCGAACGGAAGTACAATTTAAGGTCTACCAGTACCTGATCATTGCGGGATCTTCCTGAATGTATTTTTTTCCCGGCCTCCCCTATTCTTTGCGTAAGCAGCATTTCGACCTGAGAATGTACATCTTCTACCGAATCTTCTATCTGAAAATTACCTTCCTGAATTTCACGATAGATATTCTTCAGTTCTTTCTGAACTACTGCTAGATCTTCATCTGACATCAGATCTATACTGTTAAGCATACGGGTGTGTGCTAATGAACCTAATACATCAGCTTCCGCCAGCTGCAAGTCCATTACGCGATCGTTACCTACTGTAAATGTTTCTACCAGGGAATCCACATCAATATTTTTTTGCCAGATCTTCATGCTTTTATCTTTTTTAAGGTGTACAAAAATACCATTTGAAATTTAAATAAAACAATGCAATTCTATGTTTACGTTTTTGTTTGTGATATCTAAGATTCTGATTGTGTACGGATGTAAGAATACATAGAAAATGAGGATTACACAGGAGAGTCAACCGACAGATCTGCAGAAATATGGAGAACATAGTAACCTCATCCCCTGATTTATTATTTTTTTAATCATGATTTTTACCTCTGAATAAAACATGTTCAAACAACGTAAAAACCATGTTAACGCTATGTTAAGGGTTATTTTTGAAATTTATCGAAAAACAGTTAGTGAGTGAGCGGTTACTTTTTTTAAAAAAAGACTTTGTACAAATAATTTATATCCATATGTTTGTGACAACAAAGGGAGAATGGAAAGAGAGAAAAAGGATCGGATGAGTTAACACTCACCTTTTTCAACAAGCAAAAAATAAACCAACTATGATAGACCCAAAAGTCTTAAAACTTGAAAAAAATATTACAACCTAGCCAATTATAAACTAATTTTGAGCAAAAGGCCTGTCAGCACCCACGACAAGCCTTTTTTGTTTTTGAAAGGCTTCAAAAAGACTTTTCAAAATTAAACCGTATCTTTGTATATTATCATCTCAATTTCCAACTATGGCTACAGAAAGTAAAAGACAGCAACGGTTTGCCGGAGTCATTCAGCAGGATTTGGCAGAACTCTTCCAACGCGACGGTAACAACTGGGCACCAGGCGCTTTCATTACCGTAACTCGTGTACGTGTAACTCCTGATCTGGCAATAGCCCGTGTATATCTGAGTTTCTTAAACACAAAAACAGCTCCGGAAGATATCAAGGCAATACGCGCAAAAACCTCAGAAATAAGATATAAACTTGGATCACGCATCAAGAATCAGGCACGGATAGTTCCGCAGCTTGAGTTCTTCCTCGATGACACGAATGAATACGTAGAACATATGGACAAGATCTTTGACGAGATCAGTAAGGAACCAAGACAACCAGATTAAACAATCTGGTTTTTTTATGGAATAAGTATATGATTTTTCAACTCGATGATCAGGATCTGAGCTTTCCTCACCCCAAATATGCCGAAGAGGACGGTTTGCTGGCTGTCGGCGGCGATTTAAGTCCCGACCGTCTGCTACTCGCTTACAACAACGGTATATTTCCCTGGTTTAGTGATGACAGTCCGATCCTGTGGTACGCTCCTCATGAACGCTTTGTGATCTTTCCTGAAAGATTAAAAGTCAGCAAGAGCATGAAGCAGGTATTACGTAAAGCAGAGTTTAAAGTTACAGTTAACACAGTCTTTGAACAGGTCATCCGTCAATGCGCAAAGATAGAACGCAAGGATCAGGATGGCACATGGATCACCAATGATATGATTGATGCATACATCGGGCTTCACAAATCAGGTTATGCACATGCTATTGAGGTATGGCAGGAGGACCAGCTTGTCGGTGGATTATACGGTGTACTGATCGGACAAGTATTCTGTGGCGAAAGTATGTTTTCTAAAGTGCCTAATGCTTCCAAGACAGCTCTCATTCATTTATTTCAGTTTTTTGATCTCAAATTTGTAGATTGCCAATTCCATACGGATCATCTCGCTTCCATGGGTGGCGAAATGATTTCTCAGGAAGACTATCTAAATATACTTAACACTTAAACGCATGTCTCAGCAATACAAATCATATTTTGATATTCCTGAAAATATCAGCTACTTAACAACTCCGGGATCTGGTCTTATTAGCAAAGAAATAAAAAAATGGCGTTCCCGGTATGATGTGGATTTTCATATGACGGACACTGTATTAAGGGAACAACAAGGGGCATTTATTCAACAGGTAAAGCAGACTATAGCTGACTTTGCCCATACGGCAGCACAGAATATTTACTGTACGCCAAACTTT
Organism: Sphingobacterium spiritivorum ATCC 33861; assembly: GCF_000143765.1. Lineage (GTDB taxonomy): Bacteria > Bacteroidota > Bacteroidia > Sphingobacteriales > Sphingobacteriaceae > Sphingobacterium > Sphingobacterium spiritivorum. The sequence continues at coordinate 335,678 of NZ_GL379771.1, forward strand.
TCACATGGTTTTAATGTCATACTCAACGGTCTTCCTGCTGATGTACGTATCCTGTTATTGAATGAAGATTATCCTTCTGTTAACTTTCCTGTTATCAGCCGCGGGTTTGACCATACTTTCGTGAACATTGATGAAAATATGGAACAGAATATTCTGGAAGCTATTCGTCATTACAAACCCGATGTATTTATATGTAGCATTGTTCAGTATATCTCAGGCATCAAAATCGATCTTTCTTTTATACAGGAACTGAAAGCGACCCATCCGGATCTGCTGATTATAGGTGACGGCACCCAATATCTGGGCACAGAGTCTTTTGATTTTGAAACATCCGGTTTTGACGGAATAGGTACCAGCGGATATAAATGGTTGCTTTCTGGTTTTGGAAACGGTTTTTTCATCCTGAATGACACCTTGAAAAGCAAACTTTATCAGACAGCTCAGCAACAGAAGCCTGTCTTTGAAAAAATGTGGGAAGGAAAGAGTATATTACAGTTATACTTTGAGCCTGGTCATGTAGACACACTGGCTCAGGGTACACTTCAGAAATCTTTACAGTTTTTTGATCAGCTCGGCATCCAGAATACAGCAGCTTATACCTCACGGTTGTCGGAGCATGCAAGAGAGGAATTTGAAAAAAGAAATCTGCTGACGGATATTGTAAAAAGGAGGAATAACCACAGTACTATTTTCAATTTACAGATCGATCCCAATCATTTTACGACTTTAATGGATAACGGTATTAAATGTTTTCCCCGTGGAACAGGAATACGTATAGGATTTCACTTATATAATGACACAAATGATCTGGAGCGATTATTACAGGTCATTGACAAGTTGCCAAGATAAAAAAACAAACTGTTCACTTAGGAACAGACTACAAGTACAAATGCATAAAGTCTGAAGCCGTCAGCTGGTAGATGACAATTGAAAAAACAAATGATATACATATGAAATTCAAAATTGGTGATCTGGTAAGATTTGTTGACGAGCCGATAGAAGGCCACGTGACATCTTTCCAGGATAATGATATAGTGGGTGTGACAGATGAAACAGGATTTGAAATCCCTGTCCTGACTAGCAAAATCACATTGGTACACGGCAATATGAACCGTGAAGATGATGAGGTTACAGAAACCAAAATAACAGAGCCTGCAAAATTCGTAGAGAAAGGGATTCTGCTTGCTGTAAGCGGTGACCAGAAAGAAGGTCTGGCAAAATTGCATATCATCAATGAGACTTCTTATGAACTTTTGGTGAGTGTATCTGAAATCAACAATGCGAAAGCAAAAGGAATCTTTGCCGGACAAGTGAGTCCGCATGATGTTGTACAGTTTTTCTCCGGCAATTTTTCAGCCGTTGGCAATTGGCCGAATTTTCATTTTCAGATCATCAAACACAGCCGATCGGCACAGAAAATAAATCAGCCAATAGAGAAAGAACAACGCGTACGACCTGTAGATCTGACGAATGCGAAGCAGATGAACGATACACTCTGCGAGAAGGTCTGGCACTATGTATTGGATAAAGAAGAGGAAAACATAGGTTTGGATAAATTGCAATCGCATTTTATTTCTAACAGACCCAAAAAAAAATAAGCCCGGAAATCCGGGCTTATTTTATACACTTTGTTCAGCCTGTTTCAGCTGTTTAGTACTTATCAGCAAACACAATATGCCTATCAGGTACACAATCCATCCCCAACGCATATGAATGGCTTTGGATAGCAATCCGTCAGCAAACTTCCATCCGAAATAATTATTGATCTTAAAGTATACCGCTGAAATACTTAAAAGATACCAGCCTGCAGCGATGCGGGTCATCAAACGATAGCCTTTGAGCTGACGAATAAAAAACAACAATCCTGTAATCCCAATGATGCCATAGGTAATGAAAAACAGAGCCTCATCTGTCTGATACAGATTCCAGTTACCTTTGATAGGAACCTTCAGCATAGGTAGCATCCCGGATAACAGACACAGGATCACACCTGCAAGTGCAAAATTCTTTCGAATGATTAGCATAATTTCTTTCTTATTTTACTGCAAAATTAAGGATACTTTCCCGATCTATCATCTACCGGTTATAAACTTTTATTACACATAAGGAGTTATCATTTTAAACATTCAAATCCTTTGTTACCCGGATTGACAATCCCAGGAAACATCGTTACAAAAAAACAACTGTAACTGTCATTTTACTGTCAATTGCATATCCTCACAAATAATAAATACTTTTTGTTCCTAACCATTTAAATGATTGACATCACATTTTTAAATCAAAAAAATATACAACAAATTGATTAATAGAATTTTAACAAATTTTTAACACTATTTATAATCGTTCTAAATTCATCCGTTTGACAGATTTTTGACATAATACATAGCCGATTAGACTACATTTGCACTACTAAAATAGTGAGCAACGAGATTCAGCTTTGAAGAATTTAAAAGTTATAGCATTTACACACAAGCACGTCGAGTTAAAAGACCTTGGCAATCTGGTAATCTGTAATGAGGAACTGGAGAGTCGGTTAATTAACTTAAAGCACAGCCTTGATATTCCAGAGATTTTTTACATCGGCACCTGTAACAGGGTTGAATTTGTATTTTACGGAGCATACGAGCTGAGCGATGATTTTGTTGCGAAGTTTATGGAAAAATTAAACTTCTGTGTACCTCAGGAACGTCTTCAATGTTACTTGGGTCAGGTAAACCGTTATGAAGGACTGGATGCATTAAACCATCTGCTTCGGATGTCCTGTTCTCTTGAGAGTCTTGTCGTTGGTGAGAAAGAAATCCTGTCACAGGTAAGAAGAGCCTATGAAAGATGCCGCGAAGCGGGTTTCACAGGAGATTTTCTGCGCCTGATGATGGATCGTCTGATCAAGACTGCCAAGGAAGTATATACTTACACGAAGATCTCCCGTAATCCTATATCTGTAGTGTCCTTAGCTTACCGTAAGCTTCGTGAGCTTAAGCTGACAACTAATCCGCGTATTCTTGTCATCGGATCCGGAGAGACAAATCAGAATCTTGCGAAATATCTGCAAAAGCACAAGTTTGAAAATTTTGTTATTTTCAACCGTACGGTAGAGAATGCCCATACTCTGGCACAGGAACTAAATGCACAGGTATATCCGTTGAGCGAACTGGGCAACTACAAAAATGGCTTCGATATTTTGATCACCTGTACCGGAGCTCCGGATGCTATCGTTAATAACGCTCTGTATGAATCTTTACTTAATGGCGAAACAGACAAAAAAATCATAGTGGATCTGGCTATTCCAAATGATATCGATGCTGAAGTAATTGCGCGCCACCCTATCCACTATATTGAAGTAAGCAGTCTGCAGGCTATTGCTGAAAAAAATATTCAGGAACGTTACGATGAGCTGACCAGCGCAGAGTGTATCATCAAGCAGAATATTGAAGAATTTCTTCCTATTATCAAACAGCGTCGTGTGGAAGTCGCTATGAGACAGGTTCCTGAAAAAATCAAGGAAATCAAGTCTTTTGCGATTAATGAAGTGTTTGCTCAGGATCTTAGCAAACTGGATCCTCAGGCGAGAGAAGTACTGGAAAAAGTCATCAACTATATGGAAAAGAAATACATCAAAGTTCCTATGGTAATGGCAAAAGAAATTCTTGTCAAAACTTCAGAGGCTGAAAACAATTAGTTTTCGATAATTATTCCTTTTAATTTTTACAAAAATTGACTTAATCTGACATAGGTATGTCGGCATTATACATCTATTTGGCTAAATTTGTGCTTTCTTATTCTAAATCTATTTAATATAGTTAATTAACGTGAACAGAAAATTAATCATTGGAACACGCGGAAGCCAACTCGCCATGTGGCAAGCTAATCACATTAAAGACAGACTTGCAGCAGCGGGAATTGACTCTGAATTGAAAGTAATCAAGACTCAGGGAGATATTATACAGCATTTGCGTCTGGACAAACTGGAGGGCAAAGGATTTTTCACCAAAGAACTGGAAGAAGAATTATTGTCATCAACGATTGATCTGGCTGTTCACTCTCACAAAGATTTACCGACAGTCAATCCTCCGGGATTAATTATTGCTGCAGTTTCTGAACGGGAAAGTCCTGCAGAACTGCTGATCGTATTAAAAGACTGTGTAGATATCAAAAAACGTCTTTCACTGAAGCATAATGCAACGGTCGGGACGTCTTCTAACCGCAGAAAAGCACAGCTTTTATCCTTACGCCCTGATCTGGAATTTGATGACCTTCGTGGCAATCTTCAGACACGTATTCAGAAACTGAGAGATGAAAATTATGATGCGATTATCCTGGCTAAAGCTGGTGTAGAACGTATTGATATGGATCTTTCAGAATTTTATGTAGAAGAGATTCCTCCGGTTGAACTGATTCCTGCACCTGCACAAGGTGTGCTGGCCATACAGATACGTGAATCAGACCAGGAGTTATATGAAGCCTTACAAGTCATTCACAATAAGGAAGTGGCTGAAGTAATAGCTGTAGAACGCAAAGTACTTAACTTATTTGACGCCGGATGCCATGCCCCTCTGGGATGCTATTGCCGCAAGAGTGAAGGCAAATATGAAGCCTGGACATCTGTCGCAGATACCAGTGACGAATTTCCGGACAGGTTATATATCCAGCGTGATTCTACGGAAGGAATGGCAGAAGAGATCTTTGCAAAATTTGCCAAAGACCGTAAACTTCCCTCGTCTATCTTTATTTCACGGGATATAGACGAAAACACATATTTTGCCAGAGCGATGGCCAAGCATAATATCCAGCTTGATGCCCGTTCTCTGATCCGCATCTATCCGATCATTAATAAATTAGATCCTTTTATCTTAAAACATGTGGACTGGGTATTCTTTGCAAGTAGAAATGGTATTGATCATTTCTTTTCACTGGATCCGCAGTTACGCAAACATACCAGGATAGGTGTAGTCGGAAGAGGATCCGAAGAGGCATTGCGCAAATATGACCGTGTCGCTGATTTCTCCGGAGATGATTTCGGAATCCATACGGATGAGATTGGCCTTGAGTTTGCCAAAATAGCAAATGGACAGACGGTACTTTTCCCAAGAGCTAAGGATTCATTAGAAACCATACAGAAAGCCATGAGTGCAGATACAAAAATCATTGATATGCCAGTCTATGAAACTGTACTTGATGAAAACGTCGCTTCTACCACAGCTGAAGTGCTGATCTTTACCAGCCCAAGTAATGTCGAGGCCTATTTTATCGACAATCTTATTGAACCGGGACAACAGATTATTTCTATAGGCAAATCTACCGGTGCTAAAATAGCCGAAATGGGATTACCTTATGTAACACCCTATTCGCCTGATGAAATCGGTCTGACAGAGGCTGTATTCGGATTGAAATATTAAATTCAAAAGTAAAAACTCAAAAGTAAAAGAGAGTCTGTCAGACAAAAGATTCTCTTTTATCTCTTGTCTTTGATTCTAAAAACACATATAACATGTTACAACGTCCGAGAAGAAATCGTAAATCAGCCGTGATCCGCGACATGATCCAAGAGACACGTTTAGACGCGTCCAATCTCATTTTCCCCTTATTCATCATAGATGGCAACCAGCAAAAAACTGAGGTTTCTTCTATGCCTGGTATTTATCGCTATTCCATAGATAACCTGTTAAGAGAGGTGGAAAGTTGTCTGAAACTGGGCTTAAAATCCTTTGATTTATTCCCTAACATTGAAGAATCACTAAAGGATAAATATGCGACAGAAAGCTATAGAGATGGCAGTCTGTATCTGCGTGCCATCGCTGAAGTAAAGAAGAACTTTCCCGAAGCATGTGTCGTTACAGATGTAGCGATGGACCCTTATAGCAGTGACGGGCATGACGGAATCGTCGAAAACGGCGAAATTCTTAATGATGAAACGTTGGATGTATTAGGAAAGATGGCATTAGCTCACGCTCAGGCAGGAGCCGATATCATTGCCCCGTCTGATATGATGGACGGACGTATCGGATATATTCGTGAACATCTGGATCAGCATGGATTCAGTCATGTCTCACTGATGTCTTACACTGCGAAATACGCCTCAGCCTTTTATGGTCCGTTTCGGGATGCATTGGGTTCGGCTCCTAAACACGGAGATAAGAAAACTTATCAGATGAATCCTGCAAACAGTAAAGAAGCGCTTATTGAAGGACAACTGGATGCGGCAGAAGGTGCTGACTTCCTGATGGTAAAACCGGGTCTTCCCTATCTCGATATCATAAAGCTATTAGCAGATAACTTCGATCTTCCTATTGCAGCCTATAATGTAAGTGGTGAATATGCCATGTTGAAAGCGGCTATCCAAAACGGATGGTTAGATGCCGAGCGTTCGATAATGGAAACCTTATTGAGTTTCAGACGTGCGGGCGCAACTGCAATTCTGACTTATCATGCCAAAGAAGTTTTAGAAAAAGGCTGGCTTAAATAGTTACAGCAGTTATAGAAGAGTCCGGATTGTATTCCGGACTTTTTCATTTTTAAGAGTCCGGTAACTGTCCGAAAAGACGATCATCCTGCAGCAATAACTACACAATCAGGATACAAAACTGAGCTTTAGCTCAACAAAACAGTATAAAAGAAACGCTTTTACTATCCCTAAACCAAGGCGTCACACATTATTAACAAGATTAATGTAACAAATAGATGGCGCAAACGTTTGTTTTCAAATTATGATTGGTCAAAACAACACTTTTCCTTAACATTACATATAAATACCTCAAAAAAGAGATAAATCAAGTACTTTAATCACAATTTAAAGATGAAGTTAATAAAAAAGGCATTCTGCTACGCCGTTCTCACCACCACTTTCATGAGCACCATTGCATTTCAGGATGTTCAGGCTCAAAAAAAACACACTTTCGAGATCAAAGACGGAAATTTTGTATATGACGGAAAGGCAACCAGAATATTATCCGGAGAAATGCACTACGCACGCATTCCACATCAATATTGGAAACATCGTTTGCAAATGGTCAAATCTATGGGGCTTAATACGGTAGCTACTTATGTATTCTGGAATTTCCATGAAGAAAGTCCCGGCAACTGGAACTTTGAGGGGGATCATGATTTGGCTGCTTTTATAAAAACAGCCGGTGAAGTGGGGCTACATGTAATTCTTCGTCCTGGTCCTTATGCCTGTGCAGAATGGGATTTTGGCGGATATCCGTGGTGGCTTCAAAAGATAGACGGCCTGGAAATAAGACGTGACAATGCCAAATTTCTGGAGTATACAAAAAAATATATTGACCGTCTGGCGAAGGAAGTGGGAAGTTTACAGATTACAAATGGAGGACCTATTATAATGGTTCAAGCCGAAAATGAATTCGGATCATATGTCAGCCAGCGTAAAGATATTCCCTTAGAAGAACATAAAGCCTATAACGCGAAGATCAAAAAGCAACTGGAAGAAGCGGGGTTCAATGTTCCTTTATTTACTTCAGATGGAAGCTGGTTATTTGAGGGAGGTGCCATCCCCGGAGCCTTACCAACCGCTAACGGAGAAAACAATATTTCCAATCTTAAGAAAGTAGTTGATCAGTATAACAATAATCAGGGGCCGTATATGGTAGCGGAATTTTATCCCGGCTGGTTAGATCACTGGGCAGAGCCTTTTGCAAAGGTAGATGCGGGCAGAATAGCGCGTCAAACCGAGAAATATCTGCAGAATGATATTTCTTTCAACTATTATATGGTACATGGCGGGACTAATTTTGGCTTTACATCGGGGGCAAATTACAACAACAAATCTGATATACAGCCGGATATTACCAGTTATGATTATGATGCGCCAATCAGTGAAGCCGGGTGGACCACTCCAAAATATGATTCTATCCGGACGGTTATACAGAAATATGCGGACTATACTGTACCGGCCATACCTAAAGCAAATCCGGTAATTGAAATTCCATCTATTAAGCTTACTGCTGTAGCCAATGTTTTTGATTACGCAAAGTCAGCAAAAACAACGATCAATGAGACTCCACTTAACTTTGAACAACTGGATCAGGCAAATGGCTATGTTTTGTATAGCAAACAGTTTAATCAACCTATAAACGGAAAATTGAAAATTGACGGGCTGAGAGATTTTGCGGTAGTATATATCGATGGCACAAAAGTAGGTGAACTAAACCGGGTGTTTAAAAATTATGAAATGGACATAGACATTCCTTTTAATTCCACCTTACAGATTCTGGTCGAGAATATGGGAAGAATCAACTATGGCTCAGAAATTATTCATAACCACAAAGGCATCATCTCCCCTGTGCTTATCAATGACATGGAAATCACCGGAGATTGGACTATGCAACAATTACCAATGGACAAAGTACCTGATCTGGCAGGCAAACAAACTGCAACAATTCAGAATACAAAAGTAAATACTTCGAAAATCGCAACACTCAAAGGTCAGCCGGTATTGTACCAGGGTACTTTCGATTTAAAGGAGATCGGAGATACTTTTATTGATATGGAAAAGTGGGGAAAAGGTATTGTATTTATTAACGGCATCAATATCGGAAGATACTGGAAAACCGGACCTCAGCACACCTTATATATTCCCGGACCTTATCTCAAAAAAGGCAGTAACAGTATCGTAATTTTTGAACAGCTAAACGACGAAATCAAAACAGAAGTCAGTACAGTGAAAGTACCTGTTCTGGATAAAGTGGTCTTATAAACAATTTATCTCTATAATGGGATAAAAAGGGCTTTTATGTAAATCATAAAGCCCTTTTTATTTGTCACAGCTTTTACATACTTGAAAAATAGAGCTTCCAATTCACAAATAATTGAATAATTTTACACGAACAACGAGAATAACGATATGAGTAATACATCCTACCCTGATATTTCAAGGGCTAAATCTGCAGAACTATTTGAAAAAGCAAAACAATATTTTCCGGGAGGCGTAAATTCGCCTGTTCGTGCTTTCAAATCCGTATACGGTACCCCTTTATTTATTGAGCGTGGTGATAAAGCACATATCTGGGATGCAGATGGCAATGAGTTTGTAGACTTTTGCTGCTCCTGGGGTCCGCTTATTTTAGGGCATAACAATGCTCAGGTGCGTGAAGCGGTGACAGCACAATTAGGAAAAGGATTGAGTTTTGGAGCACCGACAGCATTAGAAAATGAATTAGCGGAACTGATTCTATCCAACAATAAATATCTGGAAAAGATCCGTTTTGTAAGTTCAGGTACAGAAGCTGTCATGTCGGCAATACGCCTGGCACGTGGTTATACAAAAAGAGACAAAATTGTCAAATTTGAGGGTTGCTATCATGGTCATTCCGATTCTTTACTGGTTAAAGCCGGATCAGGATTAGTGACATTCGGCGAGACATCTTCAGCCGGGGTTCCAAAATCTTTTGCGGATGAAACCATTGTAATTGCCCTGAATGATGAAAAAGCATTACAAACTGTTTTCGAGCAGTTCAAAGATCAGATCGCAGCAGTGATCATAGAAGGTATTCCGGCAAATAACGGACTACTGATCCAAACTAAAGCCTATATCAATTTCTTACGTCAGATCACTAAGGATAACGGAGCTTTGCTGATATTCGATGAAGTCATTACCGGCTTCCGCTTAGGTTTCGAAGGCGCTGCAGCATACTATGACATTCAACCGGACATTATCACCTACGGCAAAATTATCGGTGGAGGTATGCCGGTAGGAGCTTACGGAGCTTCAAAAGAACTGATGAGTTGCATATCGCCCGATGGAAATGTATATCAGGCGGGTACTTTATCCGGCAATCCGGTTGCGATGTCTGCAGGTATTGCAGCCCTGAATATATTGGCTCAGCCCGATTTCTATACGTCACTTGCTGCTACAACTGCAACATTTGTGCAGGCTATTCAGGAATATACAGAACAGCATGGTTATGAATTAAATATTCCGACTATTGGTTCTATATTCTGGTTTGCATTCACAACCAATACTGAAATCCGTCGTGCAGATCAAATTGACCCCGCTTCTATGGAAAAATATAAGGTTATGCACCGCGAATTGCTGAACAGAGGCATCTATATGGGACCTTCAGGATATGAAGTAGGTTTTATATCGGCGGCTCATACAGAAGAAGACCTTGAAAAGGCCAAAAAAGCTATTTTTGAAAGTTTAGATATTGTATTTGGTTAATTATTTCTGAAACCTTTTTCTGTATTCATTGTTGTAACTAAATAGGGTCACTGATCCTTAAAATTAGTTTATCGTAATCATTAATTATAAATTTATTAAGATGAAAAAACAATCTTGGAAATCGGCATTGGCTATTGTTGCTGTAGGAGCGACTATAGTTGCGTGTAATAATCCGGCAAAGACTACAGGCGGAGACAGTGGTGATTCTACATCTATGTCAGATACATCAAAGACAGCTGCAGTTACAGTAACTCCAGTAGGTCACTCTAAAGAGTTTCCGGGTGCTACATTAAAAATTGCGTCCCTTACATCTGAAAAAGCAGGAACTGATTCTGCTAAAATAACTGTTAAATACACGGTAGAAAATTTCAAACTGACCGAACAGACGGCTCACGAACATGCAGATCATATGGCTAATTCGCATGAAGGGCAGCATATTCATTTTATTTTGGATAACAAGCCCTATGCAGCATTGTATAAACCTGAAAATTCGGTAACAGTAGCACTTAATTCTGAGCACTACCTGCTTTCGTTCCTTTCACGTTCCTATCATGAGTCTATCAAATCAGCTGATGCTTACAAATTAGTAAAATTCAAGGTCGATAATACAGGAAAGATTACGGAACTTCCGACTCCAAAAGAGGCCTCTCTATTTTACAGTCGTCCTAAAGGAGAATATAAAGGTGAGGACACTAAAAATCTGTTGTTAGATTTTTATGTTGTGAATACAACGTTGGCAGCTGATGGCAATAAAGTTGTAGCCAGTGTAAACGGACAGGATTTCACATTAGACCAGTGGACACCATACGAGATCAAAGGTCTTCCTTTGGGTGATGCAAAGATCAAACTGACGTTGGTCGATAAAGATGGTAAAGCCGTAACAGGTGACAATGTATCTATCGAAAGAGATATCAAATTGTTAGAAAAGTAGAATTTAATTTTTCTATAAATGAAACGGGGTTGTATTGAATAATCGATACAACCCTGTTTTTGTATATCCTTTCCTTTGTCCGGCAAAGAATATCATTATTCTGATTTCTTAATCCGTGGTAACATCTATATATTAAAGATGTTTTGTTATATTAGAAATTCAGTAAACCGGTTATGAAAAAGAATATTGGTATTAAAGAAATCGCAGACATCCTTAATATATCTGTCTCCACTGTTTCTCGAGCACTCCGGGATACCTATGATGTAAATCCTGAAACCCGAAACCGGGTGCTTGAACTGGCAAAGGAACTTAATTTCAAACCAAATAAAAATGCCGCAGCTCTTGCATCAGGCAGTACCAAAAATATCGGGATTGTGATCCCTTTTATCACGAACTATTATTTTTCAACCGTCATATCCGGTATACAGGAGCAGGCGTATGAATCAGGGTACAATGTTATCCTTTATGTAACGAATGATAATGCTGAACGGGAACGCGACCTTCTGGAAAATCTGGCTATAACAAGTCTGGATGGCCTTCTGATTTCTATCTCTTCGGATTCGCTTCTGGAAGACCACTTTGAACGTCTCAGAAATGATGGTGTACCGATTGTATTCTTTGACCGTGCTCCTATGAATAGTACAGCTTCAAAAGTATTGCAGGATGATTTTCAGGGCGCTTATGAAGCTACGAATTATCTTATAAAGCACGGATATAGCCGGATTGCTCATATTGCAGGACCTAAAGAACTAAAATTCACCCAACAACGTCTGAACGGCTATCTCAAGGCACTCGAACAGCACAGACTTCCTGTACGATCTGATTATATTATACACTCCGGTTTTTCGCAGAATAACGGGTCTGAAGACACTGAAAAGCTACTGGGACTAACGCAAAGACCCGATGCGATCTTTGCTGTGAACGACCGCAAAGCTGTCGGTGCCATTCTCACATTAAAACAACATCATATACAGGTGGGGGCTGAAGTTGGTGTTATTGGATTTACGAACGATCCTATTGCCAGTGTTGTGGAACCGAATCTTACCACTATAGAAGAGCCGGCTTTTGAAATTGGAAAGAGAAGCTGTGAACTGCTTATCAAACATATCAAAAACCGGAATTATGAATCTAAAGATGTCATTTTGCCCGGAAGACTGATTGTCCGGGATTCAGTAAGTTTCCAATAGAAGGACTATTTCTTCTTTTCGTAAACAGACCTGCCCTGAATAATGGTCCTGTGGATACTAATGTCTTCATCAAAAAGCACCAGATCAGCATCCTTACCTATCGCTATTGATCCTATTTCCTGATCTCTTTTTATCAGACGGGCAGGGTTGATGCTGACCATACGGATCACTTCCTGCAGGCTTACCGAAGTTTCACTCAACATCGTACGGATCAATCTGTCCATAGTAGCCACACTTCCCGCAAAAGAAGAGCGGTCCGGCAGTTTAGCTACACCATTTTCTACAATCACTTCCAAGCCATTTCGCAAACTTCCTAATACACTTTTGCCTTCAGGCATTCCTGCTGCACGCATTGCATCGGTTATCAATGTAATACGTTCGGTACCTTTCGTTTTATGAATTAACTGTAGAAAGGGGGCCGGGAGGTGTACACCGTCTGCAATGATTTCTACGTGGATCTCGTCCAGCAAGAGGCAGCTCTCTATCGTACCAGCATATCGATAAGCATTCTTACGGGTCATGCCAGACATACCTGAATAAAGATGAGTAGCCAGATTGTATCCCGATTCCAATCCTTCTACAATTTCAGCATATACTGCATCTGTATGAGCCAATGCAAGCAAAATGTCTTTTTCCCGTACTTTTTTTCCAAATGTCAATGCTCCGGGTAATTCCGGCGCTGCGCTCCATCGGGCTATAAGATGATGGTAATCCCGTAAAATAGGTTCATACTCTGCAGGATCCGGATTTCGGATATAACGCGGGTCCTGTGCTCCACGTTGATTCATAGCAAAGTACGGACCTTCCAGATGAAGTCCGAGAAAACGTGCACCATCTTTATTCTGTAACAATGCCTGCTCATACACGTGGAACAAATCAATCAAATCAGCAGTTTCGCTGGTGAGCGTTGTAGGCAACATGGCGGTAGTTCCATATTGCGCATGGGTAGCAGCAACGCCCAGAAAAGCTTCTACCGTATTATCCATTATATCATAACCGCCGCCGCCATGAACATGTATATCGATAAATCCGGGAGATACATACATCCCTTCAGCATCTATTACGGTTTCACTATCAGATTCTACAGGAGAATCGTGAATTTCGACAATCTTACCTTCCCGGATCAGCAGAGAGCCGTTGGGAATAATACGATCCGGTAATATCAGCTTAGCATTAATTATTTTTGTCTGCATCTCGCTTGTCTTTTTAAGGTTATAAAACGGCCGGATGCAGTCATCCTACCGGAGGCTCTACCAGTTTTTGATTTTGTGTCCGATAAAAGCATAAAATACCAAATACAAAAAGCAGGGAATCAATACAGCATACGCTGTCTGTACATTACTTACATCTGCCACTATTCCATAGATAAGAGGCAGAATGGCATTTCCACACAACCCCATAATCAGTAAGGCTGATCCTTCCTTTGCATATTTACCAAGTCCGTCCAGTGCAAGAGGCCATATTCCGGCCCAGATCAAGGCGTTTGGCAGACCAATAAGTACGACAAACCAGATCGATATATCTACATGGTGATTCAGCCAGTCTACCTGACCGTGAAAAAGATGTATAGACAGAGACAACAGTAATCCTGTCAAGGTACAAATCTTCAGCATACTACGTTGGCTGATAAACCTCGGAATAACAACAATCCCTAGGAGGTAACCTACTATAGTTGCAGTAAGGGTATACGAAGGAAATACTTTAGCCTCAATAAGCGTAAGTCCCATGGTATCAGCATAGCTGATCACTGTATCAATAGCAATAACCTGCGTCCCTACGTGCAGAAAAATCGCTATAGCTCCTAATACCAGGTGTGGAAATTGCAGAATATTTTTCTTCCCCGCTTTATTATCTGTATCATCTTCCAAAGTCAGTTCGGGAAGAGGAGAATAACGAACAGCTATTCCGATAATAAAGAGAACACAGGCCACTATGGTGTAGGGTATTACTACCCGCATAATCAGTTCATCCAGTACAGTCGCCCGCACAACATCGCTCATCAATGGAATCTCCCGGAAGAGTTCACCATCTGTCGGGCGCAGTATCGCCGCCGAAAAAGCTAAAGGAGCAAGTATACCTGCTCCTTTATTACATATACCCATGATACTTATACGCTGCGCGGCACGTTCCTTATTGCCTACTACAGTGATATACAGGTTTGCTACCGTTTGTAAAATAGCAAGACCGGCTCCTAATGTAAATAATCCCAGTAAAAAGACAGGATAAGCTCTGCTGTAGGCTGCCGGTACAAATATTAATGCGCCTAATGCCATCGTCCAGAATCCAACCATAATTCCCTTTTTAAATCCGATTTTCTTCAGCAAAAAAGAAGAAGGCAAAGACATGACCAGGTAGGAAATATAAAAGGCAAATGCAACCAGATACGACTGAAAATTGGTAAGCTCGCAGGCGATCTTAAAATAAGGAATCAGTATCGCATTTATCCAGGACACAAATCCAAAGATGAAAAACATCATCCCTATTATGCCGACTGAAATAGCGGTATCTCTTTTATTAAGGGGTTTATTAGTCATAAGTTCCTGATTATGGCAATAATGCTCCTGATCCGCTGTCCACAAAACAGGTACAATCCGGATGCTGCTGCAGAATACTCGCCGGATGCATATTGGATACTTCTCCGCTCAGACAATCCTTTACAGCCTGTGCTTTTCGACTATCCGGTACAGCACAGATAATCTTCTTCGATTTCATAATTTGCCGGATAGACATACTGATTGCCTGCAAAGGCACATCCTCCAGGGAAGGAAACCATCCTTCTCCCAACTGCTGTTGCCGGCATTGCTTATCCAGATTAACGACAATGTAAGGTGCTGTTTCTTCAAAATCTGCAGGAGGGTCATTAAAAGCCAGATGTCCGTTCTCTCCGATTCCTACAAAGGCGACATCAATAGGGTTATCCATTATTTTCCGGGCCAGACGCTGACATTCCTCCTCAGCGGGTACTACCTCGCCGTCGATCAGCACCACCTCAGCAAGAGCCGGCACATGGTTTACAAACCGCTCCGTCAGGTATTTTCTAAAACTTGCCAGATGCGTGACCGGCAATCCGATATATTCATCCAGATGAAACATTCTGACTTTGGACCAGTCCAGGTCTTCCGCCCGAACCAATTCCTGAATAGTCTCAAACTGACTTTGTCCTGTCGCTAAAATAATGTTTGCATATCCCTGTTTACGAATAGCTTGTCTAATGGCTTCTGCTCCGATCTGACCTGCGCGTTTGCCCAAATCCTGATGATTTTCTAGTTTTTCAATTTTCACAATTACTCCTTCTATATATAGTTTAGTTATTTAATACGCCTGTTGTTCCGCCTGTATGCAGATCAATATCATGTATCTTGTTGTTCTTCCAGTTTCCTCTTGTAAAGTCTGGTATCATAATGGGTTTTGAACCATTTGCAACAGACCATTCGCTGAGCGGCCCGATCACACTCCATGCCGCCGCATCATAGACATCCATATCCATCGGAAGTCCGTTTCTGAGGCAATCAATGAGACGCCAATCCATCATAAAGTCCATCCCCCCGTGTCCGCCTATCTTTTTTGCCAGTTCTCCGATTTTCTTAACCAATCCGGGTGTATGTATATCTTCCAGATTTTTCATTGCTGTTTCGCCCATAAAGTCCTCATGTCCTACCGCTATCTTACCGGGCAAGGGATATTTCTGTGCAAATGCTTTAGTTCCGCTAATCAGGTGCAGACGGGAGTACGGCCTTGGTGTGGAGACGTCATGCTGCAGCATAATCGTACTTCCGGAAGCTGTCATTATATTGGATATATTCATATTGCCACGGAAAGGCTTACCCACGTAAGCTTTAAACCGAGGATCAGTCTTGGCCATTTCTTCGGCTTTGGCCTCCAGCATAAAATCTTTGGAAGACATCGAACTCATATATTCAAGCCTGTTTCCGCGATTGACTTTTAACACCTGACAAATCGGGCCCAGTCCATGTGTAGGATACAGATTTCCGTTGCGCTGTGCATTCTCCTTTAATCTCCAAAAATCATAGCGTTTGTTTTCGTCAAAAAAACTATCCAGAATATCATGAATATACGCTCCTTCGCAATGTACAATATCTCCAAAGAAACCCTGACGGGCCAGATTGAGCGTAAGCAACTCAAAAAAGTCATAGCAGCAGTTCTCCAGAATAACACAGTGCTGTTTTGTCTTTTCAGATGTCATCACCAGCTTCCAGCAATCTTCCACCGAAGTCGCAGAAGGAATTTCCAGAGCTACATGTTTGCCTTGTTCCATAGCATATACGGCCATCTCAGCATGTGTTGCCCAATGTGTAGCGATATAAACAAGGGATATATCTTCCCGTTGACACATTTTTTTCCAGGCTTCATCCGATCCGGTATATAACTGAGCCTCATGATTGCCTGCTTTTATACGGGCTTTGGCTTCATTTGCCTTTTCAGCTCTTACATCGCATATTCCTTTTATCGATACGCCTTCGATATAGCTCATACGTTCCACCGCAGCTGACCCACGGTTTCCTACACCGATAAATCCGATATTCACAACTTCAAGTCGTGGTGCAGCATAACCTGACATATTAAATCCGGAGCTGTATTCTTTCTCTGCTTCTTTTAGAATATGTCCAAGTTTGCTGTCTGCTTCTGTAGTCTGGTTAGTTCCGGTACTACAGCCACTGAGCAAGCCGACTCCTGCCAATCCTGATAATTTCAAAAATGATCTTCTGTCTGTACGCATATATATGTGTTGTTAGTTTCGTGAAATTTTTCCGTTCGTATTTAATTTATGTTTTAGGATCTTCAGCCAGGAAACGTATGTTCCCCACTCATCATCACTTATTCTCTCACCGGTAATGGAAACTACATTAGAAAGGTGAAATTCTGAATTGCTCAAAGCCAACAGCATTGGCAGATCTCCCCAAGAAACGATGCCGGGAACATGGACAGCCATATTAAATGCATCAGCATTTTTTCCTTCATCCCATAGATAACTGAGTGGTAATTCATTCAGTTCTACAGGATAAGACCAATCGGCCAATGCCGTGTAATAAAGTGTGGCCAGTGCTGCCTCTTTATCTGCCATAAGAGTTATCGGCTGATCGGGGAATAATTGTTGTATCTCTTTAATCACCATAGCAATCTCATTGCTCCATATGCCCATCATTGGTTCTCCAAACCAGAGTGAGGCACGTGAAACCGTATGGAACCTGGGTAATTGTCCGTCAATATGATCCCCAGTCTGTGAGGATCTTTCACCAACGGCATAGAGATCAAAGACAATAATACCATACCCATGCTGCTCCAGTTCACTCAGTTGCACAGCATCTATCTGCTGTTTTCCTTTTGAAGATATAATCAGTTTAAATCCTTTATTCTGATTCTTTGGCAGACGATATAGCAGGGGAATAAACTGCGCTTGCCTGGTTTCCAACAACAGAGGTTCCCAGCCTTTGCTCGCGTTATACGTATACCTTCTAAGGACAATATCTCTTTGTCCCGGATATAACATACTCTCGAGCTCTGTCTGTTTTTCTTTCCGGTCGATATGCTCTTCATGCTCTAGTCGTTTGCGCAAATTGTGTCCGGCTATCCTGATATAATCTTTAGTCGTCACAATGGAAGGGAGTGCTTTATCCCCTTTGAATACGGATAAGTCCTCAACAGGCACAAGTGGTGAGATCGTAAGGTCCTGCTGTTTTGTACTATCGGGTTTAAGGTGTGTATCAAACCAGTTTAGCATACTCCTCTGCATATCCGTATTATAATCATGTCCGGAATTAAACAGTTCATACGCCAGTTGCTTTTCGGTGAAACGACCTGAGATCTGCTTATAGGTCTTTAACATTTGTAGCGGAGCGAAGGCTGCATTCCCATCCTGAATAGCAGTAAGCATCTTCAGTGCACGTGGTGCCACCGCAGCCAGCACATCACTTTCTTCTAAATGCGTGAGCCCGTCCGGCATTAATTCACATACACAGTTACTGTTCATGACATATGATCTGAAGGTGCCAACACTCACTACAGGGACTACTGCCTTGATACGATCATCCGTTGCAGCCAGCCACATCGTCTGGTTACCTCCACCACTCGCCCCTGTTGCACCGATATGGTCTGTATCAACATAAGGAAGCGTACATAACAGATCTACTCCCCTCCTGTTATCCGACAATTGCAACCCTAACAGGGTCTCTCCGACATTCATCAAAGAGGCTCCAAGATTGGAACCGTGGTATTCATGTGTATGTTCCGAACCACGTTCACCTGCACCCCAGGCGTCCATGTTAAGGCATACATATCCATTGCTGGCCAGTAACTGTGCAGTTTGCTGTGCTATATCTGTACGCCTTCCGTCTTTCCAATGTCCGTGGCTATTGACAACGGCAGGAAATGGTCCTTCTCCTTTCGGGACATAGAGACTTGCGGGCACCCAGACACCTTCCCTGCTCTCAAACAGGATAGTATGTATTGTAAATCCCGAACGCTCCAACGAGTTTACGATCTCGTAACTCACATTTTTGTTCTCCTGAATTTTGAAATTGGTATTTTCCCGGATGATACGAACTACGTCTTCACTTTCCAACAGCGGTCTGCTCCAATGTCTACAAGCCAATTCTGCAGCTTTGGTTGTCAAGGGCAAAGCGACAGGGTCAGGTATATTTTGGGATTCAAACAAACGGGGAATTGAATTTTGAGCTTGTGTATGCATTGAAAATAACATTATTATAAAAACAATAAAACAAGTTTGCATTATACGGCCTGTACTTAATCTACATCCCACCATAACCGAGTTGCCGCATTATCCTTACCACCGAGTAGTGCCCGCCCTTTGTTCAGTTCCTCCAGATTACTGGTTTCTTCTGTCAGCGGATAAGGCATACGTTTGATAAATGTCCCTTGAGGCAGATCCGGGCTATCAGATTTCACGACATCATACATTTTCGGATATCCTGTTCTCCTGTATTCGGCCCATGCTTCCATACCATTCGGGAATATCGCCAGCCATTTCTGTACACCGATCTGCTCCCGTTGTTCTGTTGCACTTGCAGACCATTTTACAGGGATCTGTGCTACAGCAGGAGAATTATTAAAATCGCCCGGAGCTGCAGGAGTCTTTAGAGAAGAAACATACGTATTGATCAGCGTAGCATCGGTGACACCCCACTGCCGGAGACTCAGTTTTATTCCCTGTTCATACAATTCCTGTGCTGTTCCTCCCATATTCCAGCCATTCAAAGCTCCTTCAGACCGAAGGAAATAAGACTCTGCTGCACACATAATGTGAAATTTATTGATCAGATTACCATCAAAAGTACCATCTGCCTTTTTGGTTGCCCAGTACGTTCCGACATTAGAGTTGGAGCCAGGTCTGTTGCGCTGATTACCCAGATCTGTTGCTGTGAGACCATTACGAAGACTATTAAATGAATTGGTAAGGACTGACGGCTGGAAATATATGGGCAAGCGGGGATCTTCATATCCTTTAAGGTAAGAAGCAATGGTAGAACTCATAGCAAATTCATTCCATGCAGCTACTTGTGACAAACCATTTGTATCGTTCCCTGCGAGTGCTTTCAGAAGTAAAGCATTTTCATCATTGGCTGTCATGACTCCTGCAGCAATGGCGGCCTCTGCTTCTGCTTTGGCCTTTGCCGGATTGACTTTAGAGATACGTATTGCCAGACGCAACCGAAGTGAATTTGCAAATTTAGCCCAGTAATCTATATTGCCGTTATACATAAGTTCATACCCTTCAAAAACCTTTGTTCCGGGAGGCAGCGCTTTTAAGTCCGCAACGGACTTGGTCAGCCGAACGAAAAAATCGTCATAGATTTTGTCCATAGGATCATATGGAATCACATCCTTGGCTTCTGCAGCATCAAAATACGGGACAGGTCCAAAGTGATCTGTCAGTCTGTGGAATGCATATACCCAGAGGATATTGGCCAAAGCCGCTTCTCCCGAATTTGGTTCGGCATTACTTAGTATACTTTTAAGCTGCGGAGCAGTATCAACGTATACAACTGTCCAGAATCTTCTTTGCCAATCCGGCACCAATGCATAGCGATCTGTAGCAAATGATGTGCTGGTCAGTGCGAAATATTGGGCGTACAGATCTGCGCCCAGATTCTGTACGGTTTGATAGAAACTTCGGTTAAGTGCCGAAGACGACTGCGCTTTTGCAAACATAAAAGGCATTTCACGCTGTCCGACTCCTGTCAACTTGTTGGGATCTCTGTTGATATCCTCAAAATCTTTTGTACATGAAGCCAAACCTAAGGCTGCCAGTACATATATTTTATATATTCTCTTAATCATGATATTCTCTTCTTTAAAAAGTCAGTTTTACATTCATACCAAAAGTTCTTACCGATGGCGGGAGTCCGAGTTCAACACCCTGATAATTTCCGGCTCCCAATGCCGCCTCAGGATCTATTGGATTGTTTCTTTTTCCGATTCCCGGGATATTGAGGGTAGATTTACCACGGTAGAAAAAGAACAAGTTTCTACCTGTTACAGATACCTGTGCATTTTTGATAAAATGCTGCTCTTTCAATTTGAATTTATAAGAAAGTGCTACTTCACGTAACCTTACATTAGTCATATCATATGTAAAAAACTCACCCCATGCATCCCGTCCGTTTTGAGATACCGTAGTCCAGAGTTGCTGTGCAGTGATGGCTGTTGTATTGGCTGCGCCGGTTTCTGTAACAGCATCCAACACCAATCCGCCCTCACGTGCAGTCTCTGTGAAATCACCCACTCCGAAAGCGGCCAGATAAGCTGCCGTACCGGAGACAATTTCACCTCCGATGCGCGCATCAATAAGGGTATTCAACTGAAAGTTTTTATAACTGAAGCTGTTGCTCCATCCTACTAATGCATCCGGATTAAAATTGCCTAATTTTTTATTGGCTTCAACAATCGGAAGGCCATTGGCTCCTACAACATACTTACCTGTCGCAGCATCCACTTTCCATTTATGGCCGTACAGATCGCCATAGCGTTCTCCCTCTTTAACCACGACTGTCGCATACTTAGTATTATCAGTGACATTTACCTGCTTTGTCTTTTCGCTCAACTCGATCACCTTATTGGTATTGGCGGAGAAATTAATTCCTGTCTGCCAGGAGAAGTTCTCTTTACGCACAGGTGTTGCATTCAGTTGCAGTTCCATACCACTGTTGCGGATGTCTCCTGCATTAATATACTGACGGCTAAATCCACTGGCCATAGGCATTCCTATAAACAACAATTGATTGATTGTATTCGCTTTATAATAGGTAAAGTCAAATCCTAAACGGTTATCAAAGAATTTCATATCCAGCCCCACTTCCAGAGATTTTGTTTTTTCAGGCTTAAGGTCTTCAATAGATTTATTTGGTGACCGCGAAATAAAACCTTGTCCGGCTCCCTGTGAGAAGAGATATAATTGTCTCAGTAATGAGGGTTCAGCATCATTACCAACGATAGTATAAGATCCTCTGACCTTTCCGAAGGTTACCCATTCCGGCAATTTCAGAGCTTCATGAAATACCGCTGAAACACCTACAGACGGATAGAAATAGCTATGTGGCGATTTTAATGTTGAAGACCAGTCGTTACGTGCAGTCATATCCAGAAACAGGTAATCAAAAAATCCGAACTGCAGACTTCCGTATACAGAGTTGAGCCTTCTTTCGTAATCCTGTACAATCGGAAATTCAGGTGTGGTCGCAGCTGTCAAAGAAAAATGATTTGGAATAGACAAGCCATTTGCCATATCCTGTGTTATGGAATATTTACGTGTCAGTGCACTCGCTCCCGCCGTAAAATTCAGTTTAATCTGCTCTGACAGATCCTGGTCACCTGTAAGGAGCACATCCAGATTTCGTTCCCAGTATCTGGCGTTGGTCTCGTAATATTTACCTCCTTTACGTACATCTCCCAATGAAACTGTACCATCATAGAATTTACCATAGGTCTTATCGATATACTTGTCAAAACTGGCTCTTCCCATCAGACGAATACGATCTGTAAATTCGTAGGTCACCGAACCTAAAGCGGTGATACGGTCACGCTGTTCATCTACCGAAGTGCGGTTTGTACTCCAGTACGGATTGTCATAAATGGAAGAATTCGTCCAGTACTTACGTATAGGCTGGCCATTCGCGGGATTGATGGTTTCGTACTGTCCAAGTTCATCCGATGTCATATCTCTGGGCATAATATAAGCTTCGATAGGTGTGCCTGCATCCCCAAGACGAGGTCTGTTATCTATTTTTTGATTAAGATAATTCAGTTTTACATCCGTTTTCAATCCCGGGATCAGTTCGGTATTAACTCTCAGATTCAAGGCGTTCTTGCCCAACTTATTCCCGGGTACAATTCCTCCGATCTTACTGTTAGAATAAGACACATATCCCTGTACTTTTTCGGTTCCGCCATAGGTACTGACCGTATTATTGAAGGTAGCTGAATTCTCAAAAAAGTCTCTTACATTACTCTGGTAGGTCTGCGCTTTTGTACCCCAGCTCTCTGCAGCATTATCCGCATACACTCCTCCGTTTCCTCTTCCGTAGGCATTCTGAAATTTGGTCAGCATATTTACCTGGTCAAAAGAAGCACTCCCGTTATAGTCAATCTGATAACGTCCTGCCGTTCCGCGCTTTGTGGTAATGACAATAGCACCATTCGCTCCGCGGCTACCGTATAAAGCTGCTGCAGAAGGTCCTTTTAGGATATTGATAGATTCGATATCGTCCGGATTGATGTTGGCAGCTCCATCACTTGTACCGTAGTTATAAGTAGTTCCGGTAGCCTGCTGCTGACTGGAGTTATCAAAAACAACTCCATCAATCACGATCAGTGCATTATTATTGCCGCTGATAGACTTATTCCCGCGAAGCACGACACGGGCCGAAGCTCCCGGTCCTGTAGCTGCTGTAGTGACAACGGCTCCGGCAACCTTCCCCGTAAGGCTGCTCATTACGTTACCACTATTATCACGCACATCATTTACTGCAGATCCTGACAATTGCTGAGTCGCATAAGTCAGGGATTTGACTTCCCGCTTAATGCCCAGTGCTGTCACGACCACTTCATCTATCATAGAATTGCTCGCTGTCATAGCGACTTCTATCGATTTTATTGCCGTAACAGGGACATTGACATGTTCGTAGCCCAGAAAGGAGAATCTCAGTACATCTCCTACATTTGCTTTGATGCTGAAAGCACCGGAAGCATCTGTGCTGGTCTGCTGTTTGGTTTTCTGGTTGCTAACTAATACTCCTGCAATTGCGGACTGTGTAGAAGCGTCTTTGACCACTCCCTTTATCTGCGTATCATTTTCCTGAGCCAACACACCTGAAGGGTTTGACAAGAAAAATATCAGCAAGAGTCCTAACAAGAATACAAAGTTAAATGGTTTACATTGTATCATAATCTGTTTATTAATTTGGGTGAATATTTTCAATAGCTAGCGCTATCTGATATTCAAAGAAAGAAGATGTTTGCTATAAAAACGAGTAAACAGACAAATAAAACACCGGTAGCGTTATCGGTAACGCTACCGATAAAATACAGGTATCGGATGCATTTTACTACAAGGAAAATTAAGGTTTATTACGAAAACTGGGAATGTAAGTACATAAAAAAGCGTCTGACTTATGCCAGACGCTCTTCTGTATTTACAGTTTTGAAAATATCTAGAATCCTACGCTCTTTAGTTGGAGACCGGCACGCTCATCCAGTCCAAACATCAGATTCATATTCTGAACGGCCTGCCCGGAAGCACCTTTCAGCAGATTATCGGTTACATTAAGGATTAATAATTTATTCCCGTGTTTTTCAAGGTGAATAATGCTCTTATTCGTATTGACTACCTGCTTAAGATCTACATTTGCACGGCTTACATGTGTAAAAGGATGACCGGCATAATACAATTCATAAAGCTTATATGCCTCATCTTCGCTCAGATCAGACTCTACATAGATAGCGGAGAAAATGCCTCTTGTGAAATCGCCTCTTTGCGGAACGAAATTGATCTTTTCTGCGGCACGATCCAACAGTGTTTTATCAGAAAGAGGCAAGAATCCGTTTTGCAACTGGTCCAGTGATTCAGAGATCTCCTGCAAATGCTGATGCTCAAAGGATTTGTAAGCTGACAGGTTATTATTGCGCCAGGAGAAATGAGTCGTTGCACCCGGCTTTTGTCCAGCCCCGGTAGATCCGGTAGTCGCATTGATATGGATCTGATCCGGTAGCAATCCCTGTCCGGCTAATGGTAATAATGCCAGTTGGATATTGGTAGCAAAACAACCCGGATTAGCAATATAATGAGCTGTTTTGATGAGATCTCTGTTTAACTCCGGTAGCCCGTAGACAAATTGTTTGTGCTGATAGTCAGTATTTGCGCGCAGACGATAGTCTTGTGACAAATCAATTATACGCACATGTTCCGCAATAATATTGGCATCCAGAAATTTGCGTGCATCACCATGTCCAACACATAAGAACAGTACGTCTATATCATCGCAGATGTCTGACGAGAAAGTGAGTTCGGTATCTCCGAAAAGGTCATTGTGCACATCATAAATTTTATTTCCTGAGTTAGAAGCACTCTGAGCAAATACGATCTCCACCTGTGGGTGATAGATCAATACCCTAAGAAGCTCTCCGCCGGTATATCCTGCAGATCCTACAATTCCTACTTTAATCTTTTCCATTCTTTCATTTGTATTGCGACAGACTTCTGCTTCGCATTAACGAATTATGCTTTTTTACTTAGCATTCACTTTATGCCAGATCAATGTCTGATTACCGAAAATCTTAGAGAACCCTTTTACATCGTCTCCTGTCCAGCCATTGTTCATCTCTCCGTACGTCCCGAATTTATTAGACATCAGATCATTAGGAGAATCAATTCCAAGAATTGTAAAACGGTAAGGGTTCAGTTCTATGTATACACGTCCGTTAACTGTAGATTGTGAACTTGTAAGGAAGGCTTCGATATCACGCATCACAGGATCGTGCATCTGCCCTTCGTGCATATAATTGCCGTAGAAACCTGCGATCTGATCTTTCCATGCCAGTTGCCATTTTGTTAACGTGTGTTTTTCTAAAGTATGGTGTGCCTTGATCAGAATAACAGGAGCTGCTGCTTCAAAACCAACACGTCCTTTGATACCGATGATCGTATCACCTACGTGAATATCACGTCCAATACCGTAAGGCTGTGCAATAGCCTGAAGTTCCTGAATAACGCGTACTGCACCGATCTTGTTACCATCCAGTGCTACAGGCTCCCCGTGTTCAAAGTCGATGGTCACCTGACGCGGAGTAGATGAGGTAACCGGAGTAGGCCATGCTGAATCCGGAAGATATTGATTGGAAGTCAATGTCTCTGCTCCACCTACTGAAGTACCCCAGATACCTTTATTGATAGAATACTTAGCTTTTTCAGCTGAATATTCCACACCATGTTTGCTCAGATATTCGATTTCGGCTTCGCGGCTTAGCTTAAGATCACGAATAGGTGTAATAATCTCCACACCGGGAATCAGGGTATTAAAGATCATATCAAAACGTACCTGATCGTTTCCTGCTCCTGTAGAACCGTGAGCGACACATTCTGCTCCGATTTTTTTAGCGTAATTGGCAATTGCTGTAGCCTGACACACACGTTCTGCTGAAACCGATAAAGGGTAAGTAGCATTTTTCAATACATTGCCGAAGATCAGATATTTGATACTGTCCCGGTAGTAGTTTTCAGTTTCATCCACTACTGCATGTGACTTAACGCCTAATTCGTATGCGCGCTTCTCAATTGTCGCCAACTCTTCAGCCGAAAAACCACCTGTATTCACGATTACAGAGTGAACTTCCAAACCTAAATCCCGGGTAAGATAAATACAACAAAATGAAGTATCCAATCCTCCGCTAAATGCTAAAACTACTTTTTTCATGTGTCTTTTTTACTTTTTATTGTATATGAAATTTCGATGAAAGACTTCCTTTTGATTACTGTCAGAAGTACCTCAATCTTATTTTCATTATTGTTGAAATTATATACTGTCTATTCTTCAACGTGAAGATGTACAACAATAATATAAAAATTAAAATCCTTTTGCAGGTTTACGATGATATGGAAAAACCGCCATCACCATTTTTTTTGTGGATTTCCACAATTTTGCTTCAATACGTTTTAGTAGAGATTGCTTTTTGGCAATACGATCCAAACGTTCTTTCGCTTCCATTTTACGCTGTATCTTTTCTTTCAACTCGCGTTCCTTCTCTACCGGATCCCACAACATAGCTGTACACATACAGTTTTTGCGTTCTTTACTGACAAGTATATCATAGTTCACACAGCTTTGACAGCCTTTCCAGAATTCATCATCTGTTGTCAGTTCAGAATAGGTTACGGGCTCATATCCCAGATCCGAATTGATCTTCATCACGGCCAGTCCCGTTGTCAGTCCAAAAATCTTGGCATGCGGATATTTCTCTCGGGACAATTCAAAGACACGTTTTTTGATCGCTTTGGCCAGTCCCACTTTACGAAATTCAGGATTAACAATAAGACCTGAATTGGCAACATAGTCACCATGGCTCCATGTCTCAATATAACAAAAGCCGGCCCATCTGCCATCTCTGTGCAATGCAATTACAGCCTTACCCTCCGTCATCTTGTTCGCCACATACTCCGGTTTACGACGTGCAATACCAGTACCGCGAGCTTTCGCAGATTCGAACATTTCATCACATATGATCTCTGCATAGTGTGTATGTTCTGGTTTGGCCGGAATAATTAAAAAATCTGAAATTGTCATGAATGAAACGACCCCAAATAATAAAACAACAACTAAATGTTAGTTTTGTCAGTAAATAAACAAAAAAAATTGAAACCCGGATCTTCGAGCAGGAAGAACCTTTTATTTGTTGGAAGTAGCCTGCCTCTTTATCAAGCTCGAGGCAGTATAGGTCGTCGGAAGCGAATAACAGGACATTCCATATATAAAAAAGCATAAACCAACCTGCTCACAAACCTTTCGAAAGGCTGTAAATACGATTGAGCTATTGTTTTTTTACTGTTCATATGCAATGAAAAATGTCTTTGTTATTGACTGCGCAAATGTATAAAATTATTTTTTTCTTTTATGCAATAAACGCATCGTTTTTTTGAAAAAACTTCAAAACATTACTGAATTGTGATTTTCAAAGAATATATTGATTTCCAAGACCATACCATCCCCTCTTTCAGACTTCTCCATATTCTAAAATTGAAATTTTTACATGTACAAATTGCAATGGTAGCATTATGATTTTGTAAATAGGATAAGATAACCGCATGTCAACATCAGGTCATCATCGGTGATCCGCAAACGTAAAATTTTTTAAATGCTTATTTTTCGATAATTTTGCAACTACAAACAGGTGTGACACACCTTAAATTTAGTTTATATGGATACGCCCAGCATTATCTTTTATCTGTTTTTCGCAGTACCTTATATCTTTTGTATGTATTGGCTTGTCAAACAAGACAAGAAAAAATACGTCTGGGGAATATCTATTGTGACGATCATTGCTATTATCGGCATCATTGTTTCTCAAAAAGCCAGTAAAGTTGCTATAGACAATTATCGTCAGCATCAGCTGGATTCAAGAGAAATCGAACGGGAAGAAAAACTGGACAGCCTGCACAATAAATAGGCTAACGATATTTTTAAAATAATAAAAGGCAACTAGTAGTTGCCTTTTATTATGTAATGCTATCTGGTAATGCCTTCTAAAGCAAAAAGGAACGCATCTTCCATCGCCACTTCCTTGAGGTAATCAAATCTTCCGGATGCTCCTCCGTGACCGTAGTCCATATCCGTCTTTAGCAACAGAATATTTTTGTCCGTCTTGGTTGCTCTCAGTTTGGCCACCCATTTCGCCGGTTCGAAATACTGTACCTGACTATCATGAAGTCCTGTTGTCACGAGCATATTAGGGTAATCCTTCTTTTCAATATTTTCATATGGAGAATAACTCTTCATATATTCATATGCAGCTTTTGTATTCGGATTTCCCCATTCATCGTATTCATTTGTTGTCAACGGAATCGTTTCATCCAGCATGGTATTGACAACATCGACAAAGGGAACATTCGCAATTACACCGTTCCACAGATCGGGTGCCATATTCACCACAGCTCCCATCAACAACCCTCCTGCACTACCACCTTTAGCGTACAGATGACCTTTGCTAGTATACTGCTGATCGATCAGATATTGCCCGCAATCGATAAAATCGGTAAAGGTATTTTTCTTTTTCATCATTTTACCGTCTTCGTACCACTGACGGCCCATCTCCTCACCTCCTCTGATGTGAGCAATGGCATATACAAATCCGCGATCCAGCAAACTCAACCTGGTAGAGGAAAAACTCGGATCCATAGATGCTCCATAGGAACCGTAAGCATAGAGCAGCAGGGGCGATTGACCATCTTTCTTGAATCCTTTCTTATATACAATGGATATAGGTACGGATGTACCATCTTTTGCTTTTGCAAAGATGCGTTCGGTAGTATAGTTGCCGGCATCATATCCACCTAATACAGGTTGCTGCTTCAGTAATTTCTTTTCATGTGTCTCCATATTATATTCATAAGTCGAAGATGGAGTCACTAGCGAAGTATATCCGTAGCGTACCGTACTCAGGTTGTATTCGACATTTGTACTGGGAGAAACCGTATAAGCTGCCTCCCCGAAATCCAGATAATGCTGTTTACCATCTTTCAGATTCCGCACAACTAATTGTGTCAGTCCGTTTTTACGCTCAGAAATCACCAGGAAATCTTTGAACTCATCGATGTCACTGACCAGTACATCTGCACGGTGAGGGATCATCTCTTTCCAGTTTTCTTTTCCGGTTTTGTCCAGCGGACATTCCATAACCTTAAAATTCTTCGCATTATCATTCGTGACGATCAGAAATCTATCTTCCAATGCCGTTACAGAATAGAGTACATCTTTAATGCGCGGCTGGAAGATTTTGAATGATCCATTCGGATCATCTGCATTCAGAATATATTCTTCTGAAGATAATGTGCCACCACTATAGATCATTATATATTTTCCATTTTTGGACTTGCTCACGCCAATGTAATTAGTATTATCTTTTTCATGATATACGGTGACATCATTTTTTTCATCTGTACCCAGCGTATGTCTTTTTATTTTCTCACTGAGCAATGTGACCGGATTTTTGGCTGTGTAAAACAACGTTTTATTATCATTAGCCCATGTTGTACCACCACTTGTACGTGAAATCCGGTCGCTCATGATCTTTCCGGTCTCCAGGTTCTTTATATGCACAACATATTCACGACGTGACACTGTATCCACCCCATAGGCTAATAATTTATTATCCGGACTCACAGACAGACCACCTACAGCATAATAAGCATGTCCTTTAGCCATAGCGTCCACATCCAGCAATATCTCTTCAGGAGCATTCAGGCTGCCTTTTTTCCGGCAGTATTTATAATATTGCTGTCCTTCTAATGTACGCGTATAATAATAATATCCGTTTTTGAAGTACGGAACAGATTCATCCGTTTCTTTAATCCTGCTTTTCAGTTCATCAAACAGGCGTTGCTGAAAAGGTTCTGTCTGCTTCATTATGGCAGCAGTATAGGCATTTTCAGCCTCAAGATAACTGACAACATTGGAAGAATCCGGTCCTTTTTTAAAATAATCGATCATCCAATAGTAATTGTCCGTAACAGTGTCTCCATGAATGACACGTTGGTGTGGTTTGACAGCAGCGACCGGCGCAGTGACATCCGGCCATTGTAATGGTTTGTTTTCTGACATATTGTTATTTGAAGAACAAGAGGATAGCGCGACTAAAGCTCCTATCCATATGGTAATTTTTCTAATCATAAATAGAATTTTGAAATTAGTATTTTGACAAAATAAAGGTCTGTGAAACCCATAAAATGAAAACTCATTAAAGATAACCGAAAAGTTTTACCGATTTAGAAAAAATTAACAATTTGCTTCAGATTATTGCCCTATATTTGCTTATAGATCATTAATTAAGAAATAAACGTTTATAAGCGACTATGAGATTAAAAAAATTAGCTATTATATTAGCTTTTGGTACATTACCGGTTCTTTCGTTTGCACAAAAGGATCAAAAGACCCCTGAAAACTGGTTTAATCTTGATTTCCAGCAGGATGGCGTAATGGGAATCAGTACAGAAAAAGCCTATCAGACATTATTGAAAGGAAGAAAAGCTACTCCTGTCATTGTAGCTGTTATAGACGGTGGCGTGGATGTCAAACACGAAGACCTTAAAGATGTGCTCTGGATCAATCCCAAAGACAATAATGATAACGGTAAAGACAATGATAAAAACGGTTACATCAATGATAAATATGGCTGGAACTTTATCGGAAATGCCAACGGAGAAAATGTCAACCATGACAATCTGGAGCTGACCCGTCTGATCCGCAAGTATGAGCCTAAATATATTTCCGTATTACCAAGTACTCCTTTAAGTGCTGCTGAAAGAAGAGAATTTGTCGCTTATCAGGGTATGGTAAGCGAGTATGCAAAAAAACTGGAGGAAGCACAGTTTGGTGAAATGAATTATGTCAAACTGAAAGATCAGTTAGAGATTATCTTCAAAAAAATAGGTAAAGATGCCAGTACATTGACATTAGCCGATATTGAGGCTTATTCGCCTGCCAACGATCAGGAAAAAATGGCTTTACGTATTGCTAAAAGAGGTATTCAGGAAGAAAAAGGTTCGGTATCCCAGTTTTACACACAATTAGGAGAGGCTGCAACTTACTATGGAGATCAGGTCAAATATCACCTGAACAAAGAGTTTGATCCGCGCCATATCATTGGTGATAATTATGACGATGCGACAGAGCGCTATTATGGAAACGCTGATGTAACCGGTCCGGACGCAGAGCACGGCACACACGTAGCGGGTATCATCGGAGCAAAACGCAATAACAATATAGGTATTAATGGTGTCGCAGATCAGGTGAGAATAATGTCTGTACGAACTGTCCCAAATGGTGATGAACGCGATAAAGATGTAGCAAATGCAATCCGCTATGCTGCTGAAAATGGCGCAAAGGTTATCAATATGAGCTTTGGAAAAAGTTATGCTTACAATAAAAAAGCCGTGGATGATGCCGTCAAATTCGCAATCTCTAAAGATGTATTGTTAGTACACGCTGCAGGTAACGATGGCCAGGATGTAGATATCCACAAAAACTTCCCTACAAAATACTATACAGATAGCCTGGATGCTATTCAGGGAGAAGCGGATGCCTGGATCACAGTAGGTGCAAGCGGACTTTATCAGGATGATAATCTGGTGGCAGATTTTTCCAATTACGGATATAAAACTGTAGATGTATTTGCTCCCGGAGTAAAAATCAATTCTACTATGCCCGGATCTTTATACAAAGAGCAACAAGGTACAAGTATGGCCTCACCGGTAGTAGCGGGTCTTGCCGCTATGATCCGTTCCTATTATCCGCAGCTGACAGCCAAAGAGACAAAAGATATTATTATGAAATCTGTTGTTAAAGTGGATAAGAAAGTAACCATCAAAGCTGAAGACGGCAGCAAGAAAAAAGTTTATCTGGATGAAATCAGTGTTACAGGCGGTGTTGTAAATGCATATCAGGCCATTGCCGAAGCAGATAAATATCTGTCACAGAAGAAAAAATAATTTTTTTTGTGATATAAAATACTATAAGTTGCTTATCTTACGTTTGATAAGAAGTTGATAACAAACAAATTTAGCTCAGCTTATGGTAGAAAACTTTACAAAAATTAAAGAAGATACTTACACAACAGAAGATAAAGATCTGACTAACTATCAGGACGATGTTTTCGAGATTAAGCTAAAATCAAATCTTCAGAATTTGTCTAAAAACCCCAACAGAAAGACAATTGAGAGTATTTTAGCGTATTCCAAATCGTTGAAAAAAGATTAAGTATCTTCAAGATCAAGGCCCGGTAACATTACTGGGCCTTGTTTTTTTAAAAGGTAAAGGTTTTTGTATCTTTGGATATGTTAAAGAAAGATCGTTACCGTGCCTTTGTAGAATATTTTTCTACTCACAATCCTGATGCACAGACCGAATTAAATTACAGCAATCCTTATGAACTTCTCATTGCTGTTATCCTGTCGGCTCAATGTACAGATAAACGGATCAATCAGATAACTCCGGCACTTTTCGAACGCTTTCCGGTAGTAGAAGCATTAGCTGCAGCTTCTGTTGACGAAGTCTTCAGTTATATCCGCTCCGTAAGCTATCCCAACAACAAAGCCAAACACCTGGTCGGAATGGCAAATATGCTTATTGAAAAATTCAATGGAGAAGTGCCGGAACAAATAGAAGATCTTATTAAATTACCGGGTGTAGGTCGCAAAACAGCAAATGTAATCTCTTCTGTGGTTTATAATAAACCGGCAATGGCGGTGGATACGCATGTATTCAGGGTAAGTAACAGATTGGGCCTGACCAGCAGAGCGACGACTCCTCTTGCTGTAGAAAAACAACTGGTCAAATTTCTTCCGGAAGAAACGATAGCTGTTGCACACCACTGGCTTATTCTGCACGGACGCTATATCTGTCTTGCACGAAAACCCAAATGTGAGATTTGTCCGATTACCTATATGTGTAAATATTATGAAACTCAGTTCCTAAAAACCACACACCGGAAATCAAATTCAGGTAAGGAACAGATCGTTTAATTCTAAAAACACCATAAAACTAATTATATTAGCATTTTAAATTTGATTATTTCATTTTTATCTGTATTTTTGATTAATAATTACTAAAAATATGAGCAACCAGGACAAATTAAAAGCTTTACAGCTTACTTTAGATAAATTAGAAAAATCGTACGGTAAAGGTACGATCATGAAATTGGGTGATTCAGCGGTTGAACCGATTGAGTCTATTTCTACAGGTTCTTTAGGTCTGGATATTGCACTGGGAATCGGAGGTGTACCAAAAGGCCGTATTATCGAGATCTATGGCCCGGAATCTTCAGGTAAGACAACATTAGCGACACATATAGTTGCAGAGGCACAGAAAAAAGGCGGAATTGCAGCCATCATCGATGCCGAGCACGCATTTGATAAATATTACGCACAGAAACTGGGTGTGGATGTAGAGAATCTGCTGATTTCTCAACCGGATAACGGTGAGCAGGGTCTGGAGATTGCTGACAACCTGATCCGCTCAGGAGCTATTGATGTCATCGTTATTGACTCCGTCGCGGCATTAGTACCTAAAGGTGAAATTGAAGGCGAAATGGGAGATTCGAAAATGGGGCTACAAGCCCGACTGATGTCTCAGGCTTTGCGTAAACTGACCGGAACTATATCCAAAACTAACTGTTGCTGTATTTTTATTAACCAGTTACGCGAAAAAATTGGTGTAATGTTCGGAAATCCGGAAACAACAACAGGTGGTAACGCCCTTAAATTCTATGCTTCCGTTCGTTTGGATATTCGCCGTACTTCACAGATCAAAGATTCAGATGAAGTATCCGGTAACCGTGTAAAAGTAAAAATTGTAAAAAATAAAGTCGCTCCTCCTTTCCGGATTGCCGAATTTGATATTATGTTCGGAGAAGGTATATCTAAAGTTGGTGAGATCATCGACCTTGGTGTGGAGTACAATATCATTAAAAAATCAGGATCATGGTTCAGTTATGGAGACACCAAGCTTGGACAAGGCCGCGATGCTGTAAAATCATTACTTCAGGACAATCCGGATCTGATGGATGAGCTGGAACAAAAAATTAAAGCAGAAGTATCCGGTGTAGAAGCTGTTGTCGAACCGGAATAGAACAAATCAGGTCACGATTATGTTATAATTTATTCATATAGCCATTCCAAAAGAATGGCTATATTTATTTTTCACAACCTCATATCATGAAAAATAAATACAGCCTTATTCTCCTGTTGATTCTGTTCACTCTTTGTTCCCCTGTATTCGGACAACAGCCTTTAAAGATTCTTTCCTACAACATTCACCATGGCAATCCGCCCAGCAAACCGGGGGTCATTGATCTCGAAGCTATTGCAAAAGTGATCCGTACATCCGGAGCGGACGTAGTCGGACTACAGGAAATAGATGTAAATGTAGGCCGTTCGGAGAATGTTGATCAGGCTAAAAAACTGGCAGAATTAGCCGGAATGGAATATTATTTCTTTTCGAAAGGAATCGATCTGGAAAAAGGAGAATATGGAACAGTTATTCTCTCAAAATTCCCAATTACCAATACCGAACGGCTTGAACTGCCTATGCCTGTCAAAAGTGAAATGCGAAGTCTGGGTATTGCAAAAATCAAAATTCCTTCAGGCAAAGAAATTCTTTTTGCCAATACACATTTAGATTTAAAAGAAGAAAACAGAATCGCGCAGACTAAATTTATTGTAAATCATTTTCAGGACACAAAACATCTCGTTGTCCTTGTAGGAGACCTTAATGCACAACCGCAATCGGAACCTATAAAAATTTTAGGAAATTTCTTTAAACGTAGCGAGATTACGAACGGATTTACCATTCCGGAAGTGAATCCAACCCGTGAAATTGATTTTATCATGGTCAATAAAAGCAAAAATCCTAAATTCCAAAACCACAAGGTAATAGAGGAGTCTTATGCATCCGATCACAGACCGGTATATGCTGAAGTATTGATTAAATAAACCTGATTTTTGGAACACAAAACCTGATTATCAATCTTTTTATGGAGAGAGGTTAAAGACTGATATGACAAGCATATACTTCTACTAATTAGTGCTACCCTATATTTTAAAATAAGACCCAAAACTCACGTAAATTAAAACTGTTAAACAGCCATTTCTGGCGCAAGCGTCCGCTTGTGCCCGTTACTTTTATCGGTTCAGGCACAAGCATTGCTGTGCTAATTCGTCAGGACAGTGACAACGGTTTGACCGGACTGTCCTTCTCTCCTTTTTAAGGAGAGATCCCGGTTTGACCGGGAGAGAGATTAAAGACTGATATGACAAGCATATACTTGTGCTACCTATTGCTACTTCACGACTATACTGTTGGTGGAGAAACTAACAAACGCAGTTAGTGCGTTGCTGGTATCCGTATCGGTAAGACTATAGAGACACAAGCGATTCCCAATACTCTAAAATAAGACCCAAAACTCGCGTTAAATAAAAAGAGCTGGTAAACATCAATTTACCAGCTCTTCTATTGAATTTAACTTCTTCCTTAATTATTCTCCTTTTTCCAGGAATGGATATCTGTAATCTGTATCCGGATTAAATGTTTCTTTGATCGTACGTGGAGAGACCCAACGTAACAAATTAATCATCGAACCGGCTTTATCATTCGTACCCGAACCTCTGGCGCCACCGAAAGGCTGCTGACCAACTACTGCACCTGTACATTTATCATTTACATAAAAGTTACCTGCAGCATTGCGTAAAGCATGAGTAGCTTGTGTAATTGCATAACGATCCTGTGCAATTACAGATCCTGTAAGCGCATAAATAGATGTTTTATCGACCAGCTCTAAAGTTTCCTCCCACTTTTCATCTTCGTATACATACACAGTCAATACCGGACCAAACAGCTCTTCAGATAATGTCTCGTAGTCAGGTGTATTTGCTACGATAACTGTCGGATGGATAAAGTATCCTTTTGACTTATCATATGTACCTCCTACTATGATTTCTGCATCAGCAGAATCTTTAGCACGTTCAATGTATTTAGCCAATTTATCAAATGATTTTTCATCAATAACGGCGTTGATAAAGTTTGTAAAATCTTCTGTACCTCCGATAGTGAATGACTGAATATCAGCAATCATTGATTTCTTTAATTCAGGCCATAATGATTTTGGAATATATACACGGGATGCTGCTGAACATTTTTGTCCCTGATATTCAAATGCGCCACGTACTATAGCTGTATTGGTAACTTTCAGATCTGCAGAAGGGTGTACCAGGATAAAATCTTTACCGCCGGTCTCTCCTACGATACGAGGATATGTTTTGTATAAGTGAATGTTTTCACCGATAGTTTTCCAGATATTCTGAAATACTCCTGTAGAACCTGTAAAGTGGATACCTGCGAAATCAGGATGTTTGAAAATGATATCTCCCGCATCCGGACCGGAAACAAATACAAGATTAATAACTCCGTCCGGAAGACCTGCTTCTCTGAAGATCTCCATCAATACATTTGCAGAATAGATCTGTGTATTGGAAGGCTTCCATACAACCACATTTCCCATCATAGCAACACATGAAGGCAAATTACCTGCAATAGCCGTAAAGTTGAATGGAGTCAAAGCAAATACGAACCCTTCCAGAGGCCGCTGCTCAAGACGGTTCCATACACCTTTTCCGGATACAGGAGGCTGCTGAGCATAGATCTCACTCATATATTGTACATTGAAACGTAGAAAATCTACAATCTCACATGCAGAATCAATCTCTGCCTGATACGGGTTTTTAGATTGACCCAACATTGTAGCTGCATTCAGCTTATAGCGGTATTTACCTGCAATCAGATCAGCAGCTTTTAAGAAAATAGCAGCACGATCTTCCCATGCCAGGTTTTCCCAATCTTTCTTAGCAGCCAGAGCAGCATTGATGGCATCCGTAACATGCGTCTTGGTACCTTCACTATATTGTCCTAATACATGCTGATGATCATGCGGCGGAGTGATATTGTTTTTTTTATCCGTACGGATTTCTTTCCCTCCGATAAACATCGGGACATCTATGTGTTTTGAACGCGCTTCTTCAATAGCTGCTTTCAATAATTTACGCTCATTACTTCCAACAGCGTAAGTATATACCGGTTCATTAACAGGAACAGGAACTTTGAAAAATCCTTTTAACATAAGTATTTAATTTTATTCAGTAACGTACTGATTTACACTATAAAATTACAGCAAAAACTATGGACTGTCAACCTTTAAGGCATATGCTTAAGGTTAGTGGAGAAAATGTGTTTAAACTTTTCCAATTTCGGTTTAATGACATACTGACAATAGGCTTCGTCTGGATTGTTTGCATAATAATTCTGATGATAATCTTCTGCTTTATAAAACACTTTGAAAGGTTCAACCTGTGTAACGATCGGTTTATCATAAAGCTTTTCATCGGTCATTTTTCGGATATAGTACCGCACTTTATCCAACTGGATTTTATTATGTACAAATATCGCAGAGCGATATTGCTCTCCTACGTCATTGCCCTGACGATTGAGCTGAGTTGGATCATGTGCAAGAAAAAATCCTTGTAAAAGCTGATCATAGGACACCATACGGGGATTATACACCACCTGTATCACTTCTGCATGACCTGTACCTCCCAATGACACCTGAGTATACGTCGGATCTTTAACGTGTCCTCCACTAAAACCGGACAGCACCTGTTCTACACCTTTTAATTCCTTAAACTGTGCTTCGATACACCAGAAGCATCCTGCAGCAAAAGTAGCTGTATCATGTTCGCTGTTTCGGGGTTGAGAAGGAAGGTGCTCAAAAGATATTTTTTCAGTTTTAGGTGAATGACAACCTGCAAACAATGTGGTCAACAACACAATCAGCAAAATATATTTACTTACACTTTTTATCTTCATGGCCATAAGTATAAAAAAAGCGATGGAGATCCTCCATCGCTTTACTTGAGTCGCTGTTCAGCGAAATTATTTTTTAGCTGCAGCGTATCTTTCAGCGACAGCATCCCAATTAATCACATTGAAAATTGCTTCCAGATAGGCCGGGCGTTTGTTTTGATATTTTAAGTAGTAAGCATGTTCCCACACATCTATACCCAATACCGGAGTTCCTTTTACTTCAGCAACATCCATTAAAGGGTTATCCTGATTTGGTGTAGAAGTAACTGCTAATTTGCCATCGGCACCTACGATCAACCATGACCAACCGGAACCGAAACGTCCTGCACCTGCTTCCTGAAGTTTTTTCTTTAATTCATCAAATGAACCAAATGCCTCATCGATTGCAGCAGCAAGCTCGCCTGTAGGCTGGCCACCTGCATTTGCACCTAACACGCTCCAAAACAAACCGTGGTTAAAGTGACCACCACCATTGTTACGCACTGCAGGGCTATATTTAGAAACATTTTTTACAATTTCTTCTAATGATAAATTCTCAGCATCTGTTCCTGCAATAGCTTTGTTCAAATTGTCAACATACGCCTGATGGTGTCTGTCATGGTGTATTTCCATGGTTTCCTTGTCAATATGTGGTTCTAATGCGTCCGATGCGTATGGTAACGCTTCTAATTGAAATGCCATAATATTTATAAATTTAATAGTTTAATACTTTACTTGATTTGTATACAAATATAACGTTTAGATTGAGGATATGTTTTGATTACTGACAAGAAATGAGATTTGTATTATCTTTTCTGACGAAAAAATGATGTAATCAATTCTGCACATTCTTCCTGCAGTACGCCGGATATAATTTCCGTCTTCGGATGGAATAATTTACCATATCTGGAAGCGCCCCTTTTTTCATCAGGAGCTCCGTAAACAATGCGTGACACCTGCGTCCAGTAGGATGCACCTGCACACATCACACAGGGTTCTACAGTGACATATAAGGTGCAATCTTTCAGATATTTACCACCCAGATAACTGGATGCTGCTGTGAAAGCCTGCATTTCGGCATGCGCAGTCACATCATTAAGACGTTCTGTCAGATTATATCCCTTCCCTATAATCTTTCCCTGACTAACAATGACTGCACCTATCGGGACTTCATCTTCTTCATACGCTTTCTTTGCCAGAGTCAAAGCAGCCTTCATATAAAACTCATCAGGATCAATGTTACTGCTCTCTTCAAAATTAATATATCTCATATCTGATTTACTAACACAACCTCGATCCGTTAGGCAACGGACGCTCAACAGCAGTCAATACTATATCTCCATTCTCATCTGCAAATCCTGTTACCAGACACTCCGACATAAAATTAGCGATTTGCTTCTTCGGAAAATTGATCACCGCCACGACTTGCCTGCCGATCAGACTCTCCTTAGTATAATGTACTGTAATCTGTGCACTGGATTTACGAATACCGATCTCTTCTCCAAAATCTACGACCAATTGATAAGCCGGTTTTTTGGCTTTCGGAAAATCCACAGCTTCGAGAATTGTTCCTACTCTTAAATCAACTTTTTCAAAGTCTGCCCAACTAATCTCTTCCATACTTACAAACGATTACTCGTTAAGTCTTCCAGCTCTTTTCCCAATGTAAACAGTATATAATCCGTATTTCGACGTATACGCTTAGCCAGTCGCTGTACTAACTCCTCCTCCTGTCCTTCTCTGTACAGAAGATCTTCCTGCGTCAAACTATTATATTTTCTTTTTAACTTTACCTTTAGGATTTCCCAATCGGAATCACTTATTTTGATAGCTGCCATTTTTGGTTTAAAATTTGTACGTAGATTGAAAAGTAATAAAAATTAAAATTATAACAAAAAATACATTTTTTATGAAAAAGTTTATACTCAGTTTAGTTGCCTCTATGATGTTAGTCGTTTCAGCAAATGCTCAGCTGATCCCAAGTTTAAAGTTCGGGGTTAAGGGAGCGCTGAATTTCTCCAGTCTGAAATCTGAAGGCAAGTGGCTTAATTCGGATACAAAAACAGGTTATCAGGCAGGTTTGTGGGCCAGAGTTGGTGCCGCAGGATTTCATGTTCAGCCGGAGGCTTATTTCACCGGAAAGAAAATAAAAGGTGAATACCAGACAGAAAATGGTTCTACAGAAAACGGAACTTTTGATCTGACTACCATTGATGTACCTGTATTGTTAGGTACACGTGTCGGATTAGGTCCTATCGGCGTAAGATTCCAGGCAGGCCCTGTTTTCGCATTCAAAGTAAGTGAAGGCGGATCATTGAGTAAATACACTGACTTTGCGAATTACAAAAAAGCATCAACAGGTATTATCGGTGGTATAGGTGCTGATATAAGTAAGTTCACTGTAGACCTTCGTTACGAACATGGATTGTCCAGTCTTAGTGACAACAAAGACAAGATCAAAATGTGGTCAATTGGTGTAGGATACAATTTCTTATAGAAAAAACAAAGGTCTTAGTACCTCAAAAACGATAATAAAAGCCCGGAAAACCGGGCTTTTATTATTTACAAACTTAGAACAATTCTAAATTAGTACTTTTTACGTTCTTGCTTACATTTTTATGACGCAAATAGATAGTTTTGCGTATTAAATCAAAATACAAGGACAATGAGTAAATCAAAGCCAGTTTTAAGTTCTTCGTTGGGGAAGAAACTGATCATGAGCTTAACAGGACTTTTCCTATGTACGTTTTTGATCGTCCATTTGATCGGAAACCTACAACTGTTTAAGAGTGATGAAGGTCTTGCGTTTAACCAATACGCATACACCATGACCCATTTTGCACCTATTAAAGTAGTTTCTTATTTACTTTATGCTTCTATCATTATCCATGCTATTTATGCATTGGTACTGACGTTGAAAAATAAAGCAGCCCGCCCGATTGGATACGCAAAGTACGATGGAGCAGCTAACAGTGCGTGGAATTCCAGAAACATGGGAATTTTAGGAACAGTATTATTGGTATTTATCGCTACGCACATGGCAAACTTCTGGTGGAAATATCACAATGATCAGACTCCTTATATAGAATATAAAACAGATCTGGCCACCAATGTGACCACCTCAAAAGAACTAAGTCAGTCTGAATTCACTGATTTCCGTATAGAAGTCAAAGATGGCGTACAGACTATACAGGCACGTGACCTGTACAAACAGGTAGATTATGCTTTCCAAAATGTATGGTTAGTATTATTATATGTAGTAGCAATGGCCGCATTGTCTTTTCACCTGATACATGGTTTCCAATCGGCTTTTCAGACCGTTGGATTCAATCACAGAAAATATATTCCGATTGTTAGATTTTTAGGTATTTGGGTATTTGGTGTACTTATCCCTATTGGATTCGCAGCCATGCCTTTATATTTTTTCTTTGCTAAATAAACTATTTTAAGATAAGAGCGAAAGCAAACATCTATCAAAATAAAATAAAGAGATATGTTAGATTCAAAAGTACCAGCGGGTCCTTTAGCCCAAAAATGGTCAAATCATAAATTCAATCTTAAGTTAGTTAACCCTGCTAACAAACGTAAATTCACGATTATCGTTGTTGGTACAGGATTAGCAGGAGCTTCTGCTGCTGCTTCATTAGCTGAGTTGGGATATAACGTAAAAGCATTCTGCTATCAGGATTCTCCACGTCGTGCACACTCTATCGCAGCACAGGGAGGTATCAACGCAGCAAAAAATTATCAAAACGATGGTGACTCTGTTTACCGTCTGTTCTACGATACAATCAAAGGTGGTGACTACCGTGCACGTGAGGCAAACGTATACCGCCTCGCTGAAGTTTCAGTAAATATTATCGACCAATGTGTGGCTCAGGGAGTTCCATTTGCCCGTGAATACGGAGGTTTGTTAGACAATCGTTCATTTGGTGGCGCGCAGGTATCCCGTACCTTCTATGCACGCGGTCAGACCGGACAACAATTATTATTAGGTGCTTATTCTGCATTAAACCGTCAGATCAAAAAGGGCAAAGTTGAAATGTTCAACCGTCATGAGATGCTGGATGTAGTAAAAGTGGATGGTCATGCTAAAGGTATTATCACCCGTGATCTGGTAACAGGAGCTATTGAGTCTCATGCAGGACACGCTGTATTATTGTGTACAGGAGGTTACGGTAACGTATTCTTCTTGTCTACAAATGCTATGGGTTGTAATGTAACTGCAGCATGGAGAGCACACAAACGTGGCGCATACTTCGCTAACCCTTGTTACACACAGATTCACCCTACATGTATTCCTGTAACCGGAGATCATCAGTCTAAACTGACATTAATGTCGGAGTCACTGCGTAATGATGGCCGTGTATGGGTACCTAAAACTCAGGAATTATCGGCTAAACTTCGTAACGGAGAATTAAAAGCAGCTGACATTAAGGAAGAGGACAGAGATTACTTCCTGGAAAGAAAATACCCTTCATTCGGTAACCTTGTTCCTCGTGACGTTGCATCCCGTAATGCTAAAGAAGCGGTAGATGATGGTCGTGGTGTTGGTAAATCCGGAGTAGCAGTATTCCTTGATTTTGCGGATGCGATCAAACGTCTTGGTGAAGACACTGTACGTGCCAAATATGGAAACTTATTTGACATGTACTATCAGATCACTGATGAGAATCCATATAAACAGCCAATGCGTATCTACCCTGCTGTTCACTATACAATGGGTGGTATATGGGTAGATTATAACCTGATGACCACTATCCCGGGATTGTATGCATTAGGAGAATGTAATTTCTCTGATCACGGAGCAAACAGATTAGGGGCATCTGCATTAATGCAGGGTCTTGCTGATGGTTACTTTGTAATTCCTTATACTGTGGGTGATTACCTTTCAGGATTAGGTTTTGCACCGGTAGACAACAAGCGTCCGGAATTTGAGCAAGCCAGACAAGAGGTGGAAGCTAAAACCAAACAGTTGCTTTCGCTGAAAGGAACAAAAACTGTAGATGACATCCACAAAGAACTGGGTAAAATCATGTGGGAATACTGTGGTATGGCTCGTACAGCAGAAGGACTGACAAAAGCAAAAGGATTGATCCAGGAGCTTAAAAAAGAATTCTGGTCTAATGTTACTGTACTGGGAGAGAATGAAGAGCTGAACCTGTCTCTAGAAAAAGCCGGCCGTGTTGCTGACTTTATAGAACTGGGTGAACTGATGGTAGACGATGCTTTCAACCGCTCAGAATCATGTGGAGGTCACTTCCGTCTGGAAAGTCAGACTGAAGAAGGTGAAGCGAAACGTAATGATGAAGAATTCACTTATGTTTCTGCCTGGGAATTCAAAGGCGAAAACCAGCCAGAGGTTCTTCACAAAGAAGAGTTAATTTTCGAGAATGTTAAATTAACACAAAGAAGTTATAAATAGTAGATATAGCGGACGGCACAACCGTTCGCTATTCATTACTTAAAAATATTGTCATGAGTGCACATATGAATTTAACGCTGAAGGTATGGCGTCAGAAAAATGATAAACAAAAAGGTCAGTTCGTAACCTATCAGGCAAATAATATCGCTGACGATATGTCTTTCTTGGAAATGCTTGACATTGTTAACGAAGAATTAACCCGTAAAGGTGAAGATCCTATTTATTTTGACCATGA
This sequence comes from Sphingobacterium spiritivorum ATCC 33861, assembly GCF_000143765.1. GTDB lineage: Bacteria > Bacteroidota > Bacteroidia > Sphingobacteriales > Sphingobacteriaceae > Sphingobacterium > Sphingobacterium spiritivorum. Next base: position 379,255 of record NZ_GL379771.1, read on the forward strand.
CTGTCGCGAAGGAATTTGCGGAATGTGTTCATTGGTTATTAATGGTCGGCCTCACGGTCCTAAACAAGGGACAACAACTTGTCAATTGCACATGCGTAGTTTCCATGACGGACAAACAATCGTCATCGAACCATGGCGTGCAGCTGCATTCCCTGTATTGAAAGATCTTGCAGTAGACCGGACTGCATTTGACCGTATCCAGCAAGCCGGAGGATATGTAAATGTCAATACCGGAGGTGTACCGGATGCGAATGCAATCCTTATTCCTAAAAGAATTGCGGATGAAGCATTTGAGTCTGCAACCTGTATCGGATGCGGAGCTTGTGTTGCTGCCTGTAAAAATGCATCAGCAATGCTTTTCGTTTCTGCAAAAGTTTCTCAGTTTGCATTGTTACCACAAGGTCAGACAGAACGTTATGAACGCGCTCAGGCTATGGTAGATCAAATGGATGCTGAAGGATTCGGTAACTGTACCAACACAGGAGCTTGTGAAGCAGAATGTCCTGTAGGTATCAAACTGACAAATATCGCACGATTAAATCGTGAGTATTTAACAGCAAAATTATTCAGAGAAGAAGATATTCACAACTAGAATTCCTTTTCAGATAAAATACACAAGTCCTCACATAAAAGTATGTGGGGACTTTTTTTTATATTTACTTACGTAAATCTTTTATAGCTGTGCAATTAACGACGAAAATACGTATACTCCTTCTTATTCTTACCATCTCCTTCATGGGCACAGCCCTCACGATACATCTTACTATTACGGACAAAGATATGTTGGAGCTGGATAAAAATGAGCTTACCGCCAATATCCACAAAAAAGAAAGTATCATTGAGGATCTGTTTGCAGATTCCACCATAATGAAGACATTTAAGAATGTGGAACAGTTTCCTCTGCAATCGGCAGATATACTGGAAAAATTTGCATCCGAAAAAGGCGTATTCCTCTATTTATATAAAGACAGTAAACCTGTACTCTGGAGTACGGATGTCTATGTACCTGTTACAGATGCAGGACTCAAGTCAAATACGACTTACATGATCGAAAATAACCGGTCCTTTGTCGTAAAAAAGAAAACTGTAGGCGATGTCAATATACTTGCTCTTGTCCTCGTCAAGCGCTTATTCAACAGTAATAATGAGTACCTGAAAAACACCTTCAATAAACAGCTTATAGACGACTCTAATCTGGAGATAGCAGACTATACAGATATACAGAACATACAGAATGTTTATAGCAAGGATGGAACCTATTTATTCTCTGTAAAACTAAAAAGCGGAAAACATGATAATGTATTTATCTTTCTGCAATTTATTTGCTGGGTATCTGCGATGTTCTGTTTTATTATCCTTACCCATAATATCTGTCTGAATCTGGCTAAAAAAGGGTTTGCCTGGCTTGGGGTTTTTATATTTGTATCGGTACTCGCGTCCTTGCGTTTCATCGATCTGCAGAGTAACTGGCTGGCCATGCACTCCAGCCTGGGAATATTCGACCCGAAATACTATGCGTATAATTCCGTTTTTCCAAACTTGTGGGCACTTACATTAACCAATCTGAGTTGCCTCTGGTGCCTCGCATTTATACATTCTGTATCGGACAAACTGATTCTGCCGCCTCAGCTGAAAAAGAAGATTATTCCTTATCTGATATCCGGTCTTCTTGTATTCAGTATATACTTTTTTTACAATCTGCTGTTTCAGCATCTGGGCAGTCTGATCACGCATACCTCTATAGTGAGTTATGATTTCTCAAAAATAGCGGATTTAAGTAAATACAGTTGGTTAAATCTGTTTAACCTCTGTCTGGCGATACTTTCTCTATTCTTTTATATTGATATTCTTTTGCGGCTTATTGATCAGCTGTTCGAGCAGGTCAGTATCAAGCTAAACATCCAACTGGCTGTATTAATTTTTTCGATGATCGTATACGCGCTGTTGGGAGAAAACAGTATAAATAATGTTCTGCTTGGTATCCTGATACTGCTTATTTTCCTGAGAAAATATGCTTTGGGGCAGTACCGCTTTTCCTTCTATATTGTCATACTTGTTATTGTTGCACTCTTCTCTTCTATTAATCATGATAAATACATGAAAATAAAAAAGCTGGAGAGTATGAAGTTGGTACTTAGTAATCTGGAAGCAGAAGATGATACCAATGCCATTTCCTTATTTATGGATATTGAGAAATCCATGAAAAACGATGAGCAACTGCAACACTTATTTCGACTTTCTGCAAATCAGCAGAATGCAATTGAAATAACAGACTTCATTAAGAAAAAATACCTGAGCGGATACCTTTCCAAATTTGATTTTAACGGATATTACTATGCAAACAATATCCCTCTCGACAATTACTCTAATAATAAATTTGAAGAGTACAGAGAGAAGGTCATCAACAATTCTATCAAAGTAACAGAGAGCTTCTATCGTGTGAAAAGTGAGCTGGGTACACATGAATACTTCATGACCTTAAATCTGCCATTGGGGGACAATACTACCGCTAATATCTTCTTAAATCTCAAGAACAGAGCTTTCAGTTATATCCTGCCTTACCCGGAGATTTTGTCGGACAGCCGTACCACTTCATTACAGCAGGAGTCTTTTCTGAATAATTCTTTTGCACTGTATAAAGATAAGCAGCTGGTAACTCAATATGGTAAATACACGTATCCCAGCGCCGATAATAAATTCCCTGACAAAGTAGGCAAGTTTATAGAGATCGACGAACCGGGAGATTATTTTCACCTTATGTATCGCCCGGATAGCCATACGACACTGGTAATCAGTCGGGCCAACCAGAATTTCTATGACTATCTGGCTGTTACCTGTTTCTTTTTTGTGCTTCTGTTTGTATTCTTTAGTGTTGTCGATATTGTGATCTATCTGATACAGACGATGACCCAGAAATCATTCAGGCTGAAGAGTATTAAATATCATTTTATGATCCTTAAAAATACAATTCAGTACAGTACAAGGATTCAGACCATATTTATCGTATCCATCATATTCGCGATCCTCATATCTGGTGCATTGGCTTTCTACAATATTAACTCGAGACTGAGCCATGAAAGAGAAAATAACCGCATAAAATATATTGCTGAAGTCTCCAGGAAACTGGAGAATATGATGAACTCTGCAGAGAGTATGAATAGTAAGGAAACAGTAGAGTCTTATCTGAATATTCTGTCGCAAGCCATGACCACCGATTTTACCTTGTTCAATCGTAACGGAAGGCTCATCTATTCATCCCAGCCGAAGATCTATGACTTAAAGCTCTTCTCCACATTTATTAACCCTACAGCTTACAAAAAACTATCATTAATCAAAAAGACAGAGACCATAGAACCAGAGAAGGTCGGTGATTTTGAATTCTCTTCCAGCTATGCAAGTATCCGTAATGCTGATTATCAAATCGCCTATTACCTGAATATCCCTTATTTTGCATCTAAAAAGGAAGAAAGTACCAGTATCAATCTGTTGCTCAATACGCTGATCAATATCTACACCATTATTATTATTGCATTCGGCTTCTTTGCGGTATATATTTCCAATAAGATTACTGCTCCTTTGGTGATGATCGGTAAGAAATTGTCACAGACAAATGTCGGTAAACAGAATGAACCACTCTTCTGGCAACGTAATGATGAAGTAGGTGCTTTGGTTAAAGAATACAACTTTATGCTGATCAAACTGGAGGAAAACTCCAAAAAGCTGATGGGCATAGAACGGGAGGCTGCATGGAGAGAGATGGCCAAACAGATCGCTCATGAAATCAAAAATCCGCTGACTCCAATGAAACTTGGAATTCAGCAATTGTCCCGATCTTATAAGGAAAATGATCCACGCTTTGAGGAACGCTTTAATCGGATCTCTACCTCCTTTATCGAACAGATAGACAGCTTATCGCATATTGCCAGTGAATTTTCAGCATTTGCCAAGCTTCCGGATACCCGGTTTGAAAAGGTGGATATTATTCAAAAGATCAACAAATCCGTTTCATTTTACAGCACAAATACACAGGCTAAGATTATCGTTACAAATCATGCTGATTCTAATGAAATATTCGTGTTGGGTGATAAAGATCAGTTATTAAGAACTTTTAATAATCTCATCAAGAACGCAATTGAAGCCGGTCTGGGTCGCAGAAAACTCAAAATAGACTTTGATATCTATGCTAATCCGAATGAAATGGTGGAAATACATATCACAGATAATGGGAACGGAATATCGGATGAAGCACTACCCAAGATTTTCCAGGCTAACTTTACAACCAAGAGTTCAGGAACCGGCCTGGGTCTCGCTTTCGTTAAACAAACCATTGAAGGTATGCGGGGAACCATAGATTTCAAAACTACAGCTGGAAAGGGAACAGTATTTATTATACATATCCCATTTTACCATACAATGATTAAAGATATCTAACCGTTACAACGTTGTTAGTTACCTGTTTAACAAACAAAAAGGGTTTTGTAGTGATACAAAACCCTTTTATTGTTTAGTTTAGTTTGTACTAAGATCTTATTACTTCAGTATTACACTGGATCTGCCCATTATAGCATTGTCAGCATATAGCAATATGGTATAAGCACCTTTAGCAAAATCTTTACCCTCTTCCTGCCACAAAAACTTATACTCTTCTCCATTGTTTGTAAAGTTGATACTTTCCTTAAATGTGTACTGAAGTTTCTCTCCGTGTACATAGAAAATGTCGTTTGACTGTGCAATAAGATTACCCTGAGGATTAATAATTCTTACAAATATTTCCTTTGCACCTGTCTTAGCCAACGTATTATCTGCTATTGTAAAATTAATCTCCAACTTATCTACACGCTTAGCTCTTGTTTCCACTTCTACCCGTCCCTTTCTTTTTTCCTGAAGACCATTGATAGTAATGTTTGAAACTTTAACTGCAGAAGCAGTTGTTACTTTTTCTTTTAAGTCGGAATTATGTGCAGTCAGACCGCTAATTTTTGATTCTCCCTCTGAGACTTTGCTATTGAGAATTTCGTTCTCTTTTTTCAGCATTTCATTCTTTGCTTTCAGATCAGCTATATCTGTTTTCAGTCCGGATACATCTACTTTTAAGGAAGCCACTATTTTTCTTGCTTGATTGAGTTGTTCAGTAGTCAGCACATTTGCTTCTAATTCTTTACGCAGATCCGAAATAATTTTACGAGCCTGTAATTCGGATCTTTTCATCGCCTCACTCAAAGCAACATTCTCCTCATTCAGATTATCTAATTCTGCTTCTATTCTATCTATCTCAATCTGCAGACTTTCCTTCTGCACCGTTAGTGTATAAACCTTCTCACCGGAAGACCTGAACTTTACATAGAAATAGATATTAGTTGCCAGCAAAGCAGCGATTGCGATTATAAAAAAATAAATCTTTGAACTATCTCTTTTTCTTTGTCCCTCTTTTTCCTTTTCCCTTACTTCATCTACCATTTCCATAATTATTAATTACCATTCATTTCTGCTTTCATAGATGGATGATTTGCATCTTTGACAACAGCAAAAAATGTTCCAATTTAGGCCATCAAAACAAAAAATATATGTTACAACACAATAAACAATAAATTTAATCTCCCACTGCCATTTTTTCTTTTCTGCACTGACAACTTACAAAACAGTCTTCCGGCACAAATAGCAGACAGTAAAGCACAAAAAAACGCAGGCCATGTAGCCTGCGTTCCATGTATTATTATCTGTTATCAGCTATTTATCTTACAGCTTTTGAAAAGTTGAAGACTAAATAACCTGTACCATTGTCTAAATCAACAGGCATTTTCATCACTAGTTTCTCTCCGTCGGAGAAAGATAAGTCCATACGGTATCCTGTTGTAACATTTCTTGCCTTATCTCCTGAATATATTTTTTTGAACTGAAATTGCGGCTGACCACCCATTTTTCCTGGATTATAGATTGACCATACAATATTACGTACAGCTCCTTTAGCACACAATGTACCTTCTGCGGTAAATTCTATACTTCCTTTACCATTCGATGGAAAATTCCACACACTTCCTTCAAAGCACTCTGCAGGAGCTTCCTCAAAAACAGTTTTAATGGTATAGGCTGCAGGGATGTTCTCACGGGTAATAGTATTAAGAATCCATGTACCTTTTACACCACCTTTCCACTCAGAGGCACTCGGTCCGTCATTTACTTCTGTACTGGAAGAGTTTGAGCTACCTGAAGAAGACGTAGTCTTTCTCTGTGCTCCACACGATGAAAACAAGAAAACACCTGCTAGAATCGCTACGAAAGTCAAAATATGTTTACGCATAGTTTAAGAATTATATAAATCAATCTTTGTATGTTTGCAAATATACAAATTACAAAACCATGAACGAGCATTCCAAAAATCATACCACAAGCAAATTGGTTGCAAAAGTTTTATTGCGATTGTTCATAATCATTCTGGGACTTGCTGCGTTTCCATTTGTATCCGGAAAATCCCAACAACTGGACAAATCTTATGTATATTTTGAGCATAAATGGTTTTTGGTATTCCCTTTTTTACTTTTCGCCATATTCGTTGTTTTGCTGATAATAATGCTTAAAGAGAAGTATAAAAAAACAGATATCAACTGGCTCTTTTCACTTTCAGCATTAATGCTGATCGGATATCTGATTATGCTTTACACCCGAATTTATCCAATGTTTAACATGTAATCTCCTTTAAAGGACCTGAAGTTTTTATTACCTTTGAGCCGCTAATCTCTGAAAGTGATTAGTTTTACATACACATGAACAAAAAGAAGTACTGGAATATTCTTAAAAATATACTCAAAGTTGTTGTCACTATAGGAGCTTTATACTGGGTATTCAGCAAAGTCGATATAAAAGACCTGGTAGAAGCCATCCGCAATAGTAATCCGTTATTCTTATTTCTCGCATTTTTAGCCTTCCTCCTTTCTATCTTTATCTCTTCTTCCCGATTACTTAGTTTTCTAAAAGGAATAGGTCTGGACGTAAGTGAAAAATACAACTTCAAACTCTATCAGCTGGGCTTATTTTATAATCTCTTTCTGCCCGGAGGGATAGGAGGAGACGGATATAAGATCTATTTTCTCCGCAAAAAATTCAAAATCAAAGGCCGCAAATTACTGAGTGCCTTGTTTTTCGACCGTCTGAGCGGACTATGGGCGCTATGTCTGATTATATCTGCTCTGATTATGTTCATGCCTCAGCTGAAAATACCAAACGCACTTACAGCAGCATGTTTTATCTCGGGTACGATAGTCTATTATCTGGTAATATGGAAGTTTTTTCCGGATTTTAAGCCTCGGTTTTTCAGAACACATATCAAAGCGATAGGCGTACAGTCCATGCAGGTTGTGTCTGCGATAATGATCCTGTACGCACTGGGATTTGAAGGAAAATTCTCTCCTTATCTTTTTCTTTTCCTGGCTTCTTCTCTGGTAGCTATCATTCCTTTTTCAGTGGGAGGTCTGGGTATGCGTGAGATTGTGTATATGTGGGGAGCAAAGATCTTTTATCTGGATTCGCACCTTGCGGTATTGATCAGTTTATTATTTTATATTATTTCTGCTTTAGTTTCAGTGTCCGGTGCTTATTATGTCTTCAACCCCAAAGGTCTGGGAGAAGAAAAGTTACCATCCCCAGAAGAGGTTGAACAAAGCAGAATAGAAGAAGATTAAATTATTATGGCAAATATAGTTATAACAGGAGCGAGCAGCGGAATCGGATTTGAAGCAGTCCTCGATCTGACAGCAAATAAAGAGAATAACGTCATCGCTTTAGCAAGATCTGCAGATAAACTCAGAAAATTACATGAAATTGCTTCTTCTCTAAATTACGATGGTGGAAAACTGTATCCGGCTCAATTCGACATTGTATATGATAATTACCCGGAAATATTGGTCCCGTTCATTCAGTCTAAGTTTGATAGTGTAGATATTCTGATCAATAATGCCGGAGCATTGGTCTACAAGCCTTTTCTGGAAACCAGTGCGGAAGACTTTGCGACAATGCTTCAGACCAATGTATTGGGGCATGTAAATATGATACGACATGTAGCGCCTTTGATGAAAAACGGAGGGCATATCGTCAATATAAGCAGTATGGGAGGATTTCAGGGTTCCGTAAAATTCCCGGGACTGTCTGCCTATTCAGCAAGTAAAGGCGCTCTGGGGGTATTGACAGAATGTCTGGCAGAAGAGTTTAAGGAGCAGGGTATCAAAGTAAACTGCCTCGCACTTGGATCATCCCAGACCGAAATGTTTGAGACAGCCTTTCCTGGTGTAGAAGCAGGTACACTAGCTTTTGAAATGGGTAGATATATTGCTGAATTCGCACAAAACGGAAGCAAGTATTATAACGGTAAAATATTACCCGTATCCAATACGACTCCATAATAAGAGCATATATAATAAAACAAAAAGCCAGACGATTATGTCTGGCTTTTTGTTTGAATTACATCAGAGACCGATATGCTCTGATTTATTTGATTTTGGTCCGTCTTTCTCCGAAGACTTAGCATTATCTTTTGCATAATGCCAGGTTATTTTATCTTCAAAAGCTTTACCGTCTTTCAGCCCCTTGACTTCTACAATATTTTGTCCTTCTTTTAATTTTACCTGTTCAAAAATATAGTGAACATCTGTATATCCTTTTCTGAAGGTTTTAATTTCCTCGCCATTGACAAACAACTGCGGGGTACCGATGTTGGAATATACCGTAACAGGAGTAATCTGATTCCCTCTTTCCACCACTCTGCGCTGTGTCAGGTAAAGTACCGGTTCTTTACTCCAGTTGGCTTTATACCAGTAAAACGGATCTTTCTTCAATGCCCTGTCAAAAGTTACCATTCCTTTATAGTTTCGTGGCTCTACCTGAAAAGTGATTGGTGTAGCAAAATCAAACGTATTCCACAGATATGAGGCCACAAATACGGGATGTTTAGCTATTACACCCCAATGAATCTCATGAAATTTGGTTGAAAATTCTTCCGGGAAAAAGGCTGGATTAGACCATTGATTACCAATATCTCCTACTGCTTCCTGCTGATGCTTCGGATTAGCTTCAGCTCCATACTCTGAAAAAATAATTTTATAGCCTGCAAAATCCTTCGTAATCTTATCTGCCCATTGCTCGACATCCTGTATTTTACCATTATACCAGCCGAAGTAATGGTTGATACCTTGTATATCTGCATTATTGTTAACAGGATGATCGATAACATTATATCCGCTCACCTGAACAGAATAACGATCCGGATCTTCTGTTTTTGCCAGATCATTCAACTTGGTCGTTAGTTCTATTGTATAAGCCTGCGGGCTGTAGACCTCATTGTGCAGCCCCCAGACGTAAATGGAAGGATGATTAAAATTCTGACGTATTAATTCTGTTAGTTGCTGTTTTGCGTTATTCTCTTCCTGAGTAGTCACACGGTTGACAAATGGTATCTCTGCCCAGATTATAAAGCCAATACTATCGCATTTGGCGTAGAAGTATTCAGATTGCTGATAATGTGCCAGACGGATAGTAGTAGCACCTATCTCTTTAATAATAGCGAGATCCTGATCATGATCAGCATTGGACAATGCCGATCCTTTGCCCCAGTGGTCCTGATGACGAGTCACACCATACATCGGAGTCTTAATACCATTCAGGTACATGCCGTCTCCTGCTTTTAGCTCAAAATGTCGCAAACCTAATGGCTGAATAACCTCATCAACAACTTTACCTGCCTGCACGACCTGAGTGACCAGTTTGTAAAGATAAGGGTCTTCCAAACCCTGCCATAGGTGCGGATTCCTGATAGCGATACGTTGTATTACCTGCTGTCTGCCCTGCGGCAATATTGTGTAAGGAGTGGTTTGTTTGGCTTTAACCGTACCGTTTTTTTCAAATACAGTTGTCACTACTTCTACTTTCTGGGCATCATGATTTTTGTTTTCCAACTTCACTTTTACCTCTACATCGGCAGATTTTTTCGAAACATTCTCCTGTCGTATGTAGATCCCCGGAGATGCGAAATCATTGACCGCTATATTGACTTTTTCCGTAACGATCAATGCAACCGGTCTATAGATACCGCCGTACATCGGAAACAAGGTATGATTAACCGGAATAACATCCGGACGTGCTTCATTATTTACTTTGACTAATATTTCGTTTTCCTGTCCATATTTCAACATATCCGTCAATTCCAACGTAAATGCGGAATACCCCCCGTTATGCCTGCCTACAATATTGTACTTACCATTTACAGTCGAATTACTGTAAACAATGTCATTCTTTTCTGCTGAAAATGAAACCGGGGCAGTATTGAGATAAACTTCTGTATTGGTATTAACACCTTCAAACCGGATAAATACACGCTTTCCTTTCCAGGAAGGATCAGCTTTAAATGCTTTTCTGTAATACGCATCACCTGTATAAAACTTGTCTTTCACAGTCTGCATATCTACAGCATTCCAGGTGTGAGGTACTGAAACGGCTTGCCATTTACCTGTGAATATATCAGCATATTGTAGCGGATCGGTTGTAAAAGGTCCTTTCTTAAATGACCATTCGTTATTAAACGGAATAACGTCCCGGGCAAAAGTGGCTTGTGAAAAAATTGTCAGCAAGAGCAGGCAATAGAAATGTTTCAGCTTCATCATTTTTAATATCAGTATATGTATTTATTAGGTTTTTCTCATATGGCTCATTCTATGCAATTGAGCCACATTCTTGACTAACAAATATAATCAACCCAACATCTATTCAAAAATAAAGCCGGCTAACCCGCTGTATGGGGATTTACATGTTATGAATGAAAAACTTGGTTACTTAATCTTAAGACACATATACAACGTTGTAGTAAAAAGATGTAATTTATCTATGTGTCACATCAATAATACAGTCATCAATTATGCGGGAACCTACTTCGTAACCTGTTTTAACCAGGAAAAAAGGTCTTTAAGAACATCCTCACTGAATGTTTCTTCCAGTTCCCCGTATTCATTTATTAATCCTGTATGTGCGTGTTGAAAAAGATGGTTAAGGTCAGGATACATTTTTATGAAATCCATCTTATGTTTATTGGCTTCCGAAATTTTATACACCGAATTGAGATTCTGTTCAGCCGGAACCTGCAAATCCTTTCCGCCATATACTGCGAATATAGGACATTTGACTGCTTTCAATACAGGAACGGGATCAAAACGGATGAAATACCTAAACCATTTGGATGTCAATTCAGAAAGCGCTTTATCATTGGCTGCAACATCCGCCAGTTGCTTCTTTACCTCTTCATCCGAAAGATTGCTTTTCAAAACTTTATATACACGATTATTGAGCACTTTTGCCTGTTGCAGCTTATCTTCAGACATGCCATAAGCTTTTCCAATGGCATAATTCTGCAAGACCATTAATGAATCTATTGCGATAGCAGGTCCCGCCAGCATAGCGATGAATGCAACATCTTTATCTTCAGATGCTAATAAAGGTGCGATCATACCTCCTTCACTATGTCCTATGACTCCTATCTTTCGGATATTGATATCTGTACGTATTCTCAGAAAATTGATTGCAGCACGGGCATCATTTGCAAAGTCACGTGTCGTAGATGTACCAAATGATCCGGTAGATGATCCTACTCCTCTGTCATCATAGCGCAGTACTGCAAATCCCCTGCGGGTCAGATAATCGGCAATCAGCTTAAAAGGTTTATGGCCAAACAGCTCGCTGTCCCGGTTCTGCGGTCCGCTTCCTGTTACCAGAACAACAGCCGGAAAATTCCGGCCCTTTGCTGGTAAGGTTAAAGTACCCGCCAATGTTACTTTGGATACCGGATTTTCAAAGGTCACATTTTCTTCTTTATAGGGGAAAGGACCTTCCGGCTCCTGCGGACGCTTAATCACGGTAACAGTATCCAGACTTCTGATCAAACGCAGCGGAATATTTCCCCCACCTTGTTGAAACAATCCTGTGATTACATTTTTGCTGAGCTCACCCTGAAATACTATTCCGGCAGAAGCCATCTTAAAGGCAACCTGATTCTTGTCGAATGATACCTCACTGAGCGGTAATCCTATTGCTCCTTGTCGGGGACTATCCATTTTTCCGGAAAATTTGCCATTGCTTTGGTGGATATGAAAGACCAAAGGAATTTCCTGACCTGAAGCATCCAGGGAACCTTTCCAGGTACCAATGATATTCTGCCCGAAAGCCACAGGTAAAATCGAAATAAAGAAAAGAGTATATATATACTTCATAATATTCATCAGAAATACGGAAAATAAAATTGTACAATCAAATCAGCTATTAAAAAAATAATCACAATAGCTCCATTGACAATTATCTTTTTATTATTCATTGCAACTTTCATACCCTGAATAAGTATGTAGAAATAATAGATCATTATCAACAACGAAAACAGGCCAATAAAAGTCACTAAAAACAGATCTGATTTCGAAACTGTTTCCAGCTTTATATCTCCAGCTGCAACTGCTTTGGTAATTTTTTCGGTAGCAGATTTGGATTTATCCAGTACAACAAGAACTGAGGTCAGATAAATAACTATTCTTGCGATCAAAACTGTATTGAGGACATCAATAAACCTTGTTTTTGCGTATATAATTTTCGCAAACAATAACAATATCACCGAAGGAAGTACCGTATTAACTAAATTATTAATAAACGGAAAATATAATGCTGTGCTTTCACCAAATCGTATATTAATAAAACCATTATACTTAATGTGGTAAAAATAGGCGAACAGACTTCCCAAAAAGTAAAAAATGACACCCGTAATAAATAATGATCTTTCAGAAAAATCATCAAAAGGTTTAAGAAATATTTTACCTGCTTTCATCTGCTTTTTTAGATTTTAGAAATTCATCCATAATTTTGCTTAGCTCCTCAGGACGCTGCGTCCCTATTAAGATCTGACTTCCATTCTTCAAGGCAATTTTAAGCCCGTATTTACCTTTTGTAGTATAGGCTATTCCGGCGGATGAAATCCGCATACCCCAGCCTCCATAATCTAAAATGGAGTATTTCACGACTTTATAAGTATGGATATCTTCAAACCTGTAGGTTTTATTCCATAAGAATGGTTTGAAGTCTACATATATTCCATTATCATTAATTTCTGTCCGCAACTTAATCACTACGAAAAATACGACCAAAGCCAACCAAATATAGAAGGGTACATAAGTCACAATTTCAGCGAGCATCCTGTACCAACTTTCCGGTAAAGACATAGATGCGCCAGATCTATATATAGGTATAAACAAGGCTATTAGAGATATCCACAACCACCATTGTGAAAAAGATTGCACTTCCTTAAACTTACTGCTCATATCCTAAACTTTTTATTTTTTGAATCAGATCATCTAACATATTACGTACAGTAGGATAACTCTTTCCCAGGTCTCTGGCCATATCTTTCAAACTGCCGGAATTATACAAAAATCCCAGTACGAATTCCTGCTCCTCAACGGTAAGATGCATAAGAACAGGAAGCGAAAATTTGCCAACAACTTCCGTTTCACACGCATCACAGACTAACTTGGACACTTTAAGCTTGGCATCACAACTGGGACAGGTAACAGGTATTTTTTTCATTCTATTTTCTTAAATCATAACTGTATCGTTTGGAAATCATAAATCGGTTCTTCTCAAACAACTTATTGTTTATTAATCAATATCCAGGTATTACAACTTTGCCTTAATACCAATAATCATCTACAAAAATATAAACTTTATTTATATAAACATTAATAATATTCAATATAAAATAAACAATTCAAAATAACATATGAATTTATAAAAATGAATAGCAAATATTATAATTATTTCATGCTCTTTATAATTCATAATAATTCCACGAAATAAGGCTTAAAGTAGCTAGCATCATTATTGGCAACTGAATTTCACTTTAGTATCTTCAGGATGTAATTTTACTTGCTCTATATTATATATTGCATATAAAAGCAAGTTTATCTAAGTTTGCAGCATTAAATACACACAACAAATGAGAAAAGTTCTTGGATATATTCTTTCACCTATATTTTACTTATTTTTTGCACTGGAGCTGGTTATTTTTCACCCCATCCAATGGCTATGTCTGAAATTAGGTGGATATAGTGCGCACAAACGCAGTGTAGATCTGTTGAATTTTACGCTATTGAGTGATAATTTTCTACTTTTCAATCCTGTAAAGTTTATTAATGAGCATCACATCCCTACAGGTCAGCCTATTATCTTTGTTGCCAATCACCAGAGTCCGTTCGATATTCCTCCGATGATTTTCTTCCTTCGTAAATACCATGCTAAATTTATTTCGAAGATAGAACTTGCAAAGGCTAATATTCCGAGTATCTCCTATAATCTCAAATATGGAGGCGCAGCCAATATAGACAGAAAAGATTCAAAACAGTCTATCAGTGAAATTCTGAAATTAGCCAACAATATGAAGACCAAAAACTGGTCTGTGTTTATTTTCCCCGAAGGTACACGTACCAAAACCGGAAAAATGAAAGAGTTTTCTGTAGGAGGTATTGCGACCATATTAAAGAAAAACCCAACTGCTCTGGTGGTCCCTATTGCAATAAATGGTTCTTATGAAATGGTAAAGTACGGTATGTATCCGCTGAATCCTTTTACAAAAATGTCGTGGGAAATTCTTCAGCCTATAGAACCGGCAGGAAAGACTGCTGAAGAGATCGTGAAAGAGGCTGAGCTGGCAATTCGTGCTAAGGTAAAGGGAAGTTAAATCCTATTTAACAATCCGGCCTTTCCAATCGTATTTACCTATATTACCAGCTATACCGATATATACCAGGTATATAATGTGTCCGACAGTGAGTATAGGCAAGTACTTTAAGAGATCTGTACGATTGGCAAATTCGCATAAAGGTCTCATAAAATATAATTCGACAACAAACTTAATTACAATAACGGCAAAGATCAACGCTCCTAAGGTTGACGGGAACAGAAATGCCAGTAATCCGCTCAGGATCATAGCCAGATTGAACAGCCAGATACTCACCCCCAATACAATCACACTTTTGTTCTTATAACGTGTACTCTTGGAAGCCCAACGCTTACGCTGACTGATAAAAGAAGCCATATCGGGCTTAGCATCGGTATATACGATAGCTGAAGGCGATTTACAGAATCCGATTTTATCAGCATATTTTTCAGCAACTTTATGCAGAAGCAGTTCATCGTCTCCTGATGCCAGATCATCAATACCCTTGAAGCCATCCATTTCATAGAATACATCTCTTCTATACGCCAGATTTGCGCCATTGCAGGTCGTTGGATGACCATTCCCTATACCTGCAGCTCCTAATCCGATCAGATACAGGAATTCCAGAGTCTGAGCTTCTTCAAAAGGATTCTTTTCTTCCGAATACACAACAGATGATGAAACCATATAGGAATCATATTCCTCAAAAAAACCGATCACAGTGGACAACCATTGGCGTCCCATCCGACAGTCGGCATCTGTAGTGACAATAATTTCACCCTGTGCAATATCAATAGCATTAGAAATAGCTTTCTTCTTATATGAATTCAGTTTATCACTCTCATTCATCTGCAGCAATTTCACCCCTTTAACGGCATAGAGCCTCACAATATCTGCTGTACGATCTGTTGAATGATCATCGATAACAATGATTTCAAACAGTTCTTTAGGATAATCCTGATTCAATAAACAATTGATGGTACGCTCAATGACCTGTTCCTCATTGCGTGCCGCAATCAATACCGAAACAGTTGCAGAAGGAGTGGCATCCGACGTCACAAACGTAGAAATAGAAGCCCATCCATTACGCATATACAGCACTAAAGCTACATACACAATGGTCATTATAATGAGAAAAACACTAAGACTTGTTATCACTTAAATAATTAACTTTTATTGCAAAAAATGAACCCAGAATCGCCGGTAAAATCAGGTTGACAAACCAGATACAGGAAACGATGGCCATAACAGCAATCTCCTGTGTAGTAATATAACTATATAAATTACTGGCAACAAAACTCCGGACACTAAAATCAAATAAATCAAGCGAAGGTACGGCAGATTGTATAAAAAACAAGATAAAAATCATCAAAACCATTGATAAAAATGGTAAATCAGGAAGAATAACTTCCATCAGGATGATATATTGTGAAGTGAAGATAATAAACCGGGATAATGACAGCCCAAGAATAACAGAAAGTTCGCGTCTGTTATAGTCTTCAAGAACGGAAAAAAAAGGTTGTATTTTTTTCAGAAAATTAATTCTGCGAACCAGCTTATCCACCCAATGTACATTAAAGAAAATTAAGAGAAACACAGCTGCATAGGCTATTCCTGCTGCCCATACAAGAATCTTCATCACGGGTTGTAAAGAAAGAAATGTCGTCATAAACCAGGCAATACTCAGCGCACCGAATATACTGGTCAGTACTAGCTGGCCAAAATGTCCGACTCCCATCGCTACAGCTCCGGATGCACGGTTTTCCGGTTTTAAATACATCACCCTCCCGCCATACTCTCCTATCCGGTTTGGTGTAAAAATAGCCCATGTAAGACCACAGAAAACAGCTTCCGTTGCCCGCCACCAACTGATCTGTTCGATACGCCGGCTGATAAACTTCCATTTTACAATCTCCAGAAACCAGTTGCAGAACATCAATACAACAACAGCAATCAGTACTCCGGTAACCAGATTTCTGTCCAGTCCTTTCATCAGGAGCTTGAATTCATAAAGATTATGCTGGTTGCTGACTTTAGAATATATATACCAGCCCGCTAATAGCAGAACAGCAATCTTGATAATTAAATTGAGATATTTCCGGGTATTATTTGTCAAAATAGTTTGTTGCGAGTGGCACAATTTTACTAATTTTTAATGACATCCCGTTAAGTTAATTCACAAAAGAAAAACGTAATATTGTACCAGCATGCAAAAGGAAAAGGCTAAAGAGCGTATTATTCTGGGAATTGATCCGGGAACTGTGGTGTTGGGCTATGGATTGGTAAAGGAAACCGGCAAAAAAATATCCCTTATTTCTCTGGGTGTTATTAAAATGGGACACCTTGACGATCATGCCTTAAAACTGCAGCGTATCTTTAAGAAGACTTCTGCTCTTATCGAAGAATACAAACCTGACTGTGTAGCCCTTGAAGCTCCCTTTTATGGTAAAAATATTCAGGTGATGCTCAAACTGGGTCGTGCTCAGGGGGTAGCCATGGCTGCAGCACTGAATCATGATATTCCGATATTCGAATATTCTCCCCGTAAGATAAAGCAATCTGTGACAGGCAATGGTAATGCGACAAAGGAACAGGTCGCAGCCATGCTAAAAACATTACTGAGCTTTAATGAGACTCCCGAATTTCTGGATGCCACGGATGGCCTGGCTGTTGCGGTCTGTCACTCTTTCCAACAAAATACATCTTCCTCCGGAACGTCAAAAAGTTACAGCGGATGGGAAGCTTTTATCAAAGACAACGAAAAACGTGTCAAGTAGATTTATAACTGTACCTGCCGGATCACATTCTTCACATTCAGCTCTATAATATCTGTCATGGAATTACATTTGAGATACTGCTTATTATCGTGAAATTCGGCATATCCCTCTTTCAGACGGTTGATATTTTCTACCGATGATAGTTGCTGTGTCTTAGAAGCATCACGCAGATCTGCAATACGATGACGCTCGCTTCTTACCCTGTGCACAATAGATGATCGCTCTTCCTGCTGATATTGGGATACGGTACGGTCATTGAGATAATCCATACATATCTTCACATACGGGAAATTTTCTTTAAAAAACTGAGGCATATATACTTTAGGATTGCCTTCATAAAACTGCTGGTCAAAATCTATTGCACGTATCCGGAACTGGAAATCGTCAAAATCAGGCGTAATCTGCATCACGAAGTTGTAAGCCCTCATATCTCCAAGTAAGGTAATAATACATCGTTCATTGAATTTTACAAATTCCTTGGCAATACGTGTCATATTATAATCCGGAGAATACATTCGGGATTTAGTAAATACATCTCCGGGAATACCTACAATATGTTCTTCGACCAATGTTTCGTGATCTACCAGATAATTCACCTGATTGGGAGACAGGATTTCCTCTAATTCCAATCCATAGATGCGCGAGGCATCCGCCTGCTTTATATAAAAGTAATCGTATACATCGTTCAACCTATTGACAATGCGGATACGGAAAGGTCTCGTATTTCCAAAGGCGCAGTACTCTATACGATCTATATACTTGTGCTGGACGATCCGCGTATTTCCGGAAGCCTTGAGCTGCGCATAGATTATTTTAAGTCCTTCATACAACTGATCCTGTAAATACGGCGGATACAGGGGTGTTTCCCAAAAGGTATCATTTCCATACTTATCCATTACCGGAACGGTTTCTGTAAACGTTAATAAATCTTTATAGGCGATAGGCAATTTACCATCCCGTTGGTACATTTTCAGATATTTATGCAGTCCGGATCCTACCGGAAATATCGGCTTCTTCCTTGATATCTTTACGTCATCGTATTCCATGCCTGTATTTTTTATAAATATACTGATTTAATAGACTTGGACTACTAGTAATTTTTTTAAACTAATGACATATTAATTATGAAATTAATACCTCAATAACCAAAAATCTTATTATTTTTGTAAAATTATCAAGAATATCAAATAAAAGAATTGAAAGAAGCATACGCTATAGTTGAAAGGGACTTAAAAACAATCACCTGTAGTACTAACCACATATAGACCAGGATATTTTTGAATGAAAAACTTACAATTTAATTGTGATGAAAGCCGTAGAAATCTACGATCTTTCATCCTGTCACATATATAAAGATCTTAACAAAGACATATTTTAAACACAAATACAGGATTTATGGAAAATAATTATTCCAACTACGATTTAGATACACTAGACATCCAGATCTTGTCCATATTAATGGAGGACGCTTCGATTCCGTACACCGAAATAGCTAAAAAATTAATTGTTTCCGGCGGAACCATACACGTTCGTATGAAAAAAATGGAAGAACTTGGAATCATCCGTGGTTCTAATCTGATTATCAATCCTCAAAAAGTAGGTTTTGATATCACTGCATTCTTAGGTATCTATCTGGATAAAGGATCCCAATATGCCGATGCTGTAGAACAATTGAAAAAAATCAAAGAAGTAGTTGAATTACATTATTGTACAGGTCAATACAGTATCTTTGCGAAAATTATCTGCCGCGACACAGGACACTTACGTAAAGTCCTGAATGAGGATATTCAATCTGTAAAAGGTATTCAACGTACAGAGACTATTATCTCTTTAGAGGAAAGTATTAAGAGACAGATCAGTCTGATCTAAAAAAGAAATACATTAAAAAAGCGCCATTAGTAAATATTAATGGCGCTTTTTTAATGTACGATTTGATCTAATATCTGTATATAGAGAGGAATACCCTGCTCTATCTCATAGACATAAATATATTCGTCAGCCATATGCGAACGGGCAGAATCCCCGGGTCCAAGTTTTAAAGAAGGTATACGCAATAATGCCTGATCGCTCATCGTCGGCGAACCGTACGTATTACGTCCTAATGCCGTACCGGCTTTCACAACCGGATGATCTTTAGGAATAAAAGAAGACGTAAGACGTGTTGATCTTGCTTTGACCGATGATCGTACATGTTGCTGAATAATGGCCAGCGTTTCTTCATTACTATAAGCATCAGTCGTACGCACATCGACCACAAAAGAACAGGTTGACGGCACAACATTGTGCTGGGAACCGGCATTTATCTGAGTAACTGACATCTTTACAGGACCCAGACTCTCTGATTCTTTAGGAAAACGGAAGGTTCTGAACCATTCGATATCCGGCATAGCTTCATAGATAGCATTTACACCTTCTTCCCTTGCAGCATGACCGGCTACACCCTGTGACTCACAATCCAGCACCATCAAGCCTTTTTCGGTAATAGCAAGATCCATAAGTGTAGGTTCACCAACTATAGCAAAATCCAGTCTCCCCAAATCGTCCACAATAGCAGATATTCCGTTGAGTCCTGAGATTTCTTCTTCTGCAGTCGCAGCAAGACAAAAATTGTATCTGAGATCTTTTTGCTCATGATAATAAAGAAATACAGCGATCAATGATACCAGACATCCTCCTGCATCGTTACTTCCCAAACCAAACAATTTATCATCAATAATTTCAGCCTGAAAAGGATCTCTGGAATATCCGGGATTCGGTTTTACCGTATCATGATGAGAATTTAGTAAAATAGTAGGCTTAGCAGCATCGTAAAAGCGGTTATATGCCCAGATATTATTTCCCTTCCGGTGCGTTTTTACAGCATATGACTCCAGATAGCGTTGAATATGATGTGCTGTATCGGCTTCCTCCCTGCTTAAAGACGGAATTCGAATCAGCTCCTGCAGCAGGGTAATGCTTTTATCGATCAGCGTCAGCATATTACTCATTATATAATCCGCCAGCTTTGGCTGCAGAAAGCTTTATCCCTTTTATAAAAGCAGAACTAAATCCATTGTGTTCCATTTCGTTCAAGCCTGCGATTGTACAGCCTTTGGGACTGGTTACTTTATCAATCTCACTTTCCGGGTGATTTTGAGTCTGCAGTAAAAGATCGGCAGCACCTTTGGCTGTCTGAATAGCCATTTTCAAAGCGTCATGCGCATGAAATCCTATTTCTACACCACCCTGAGATGCTGCACGTATACTACGCAGGAAAAACGCAATACCACACGCACACAAAGCAGTGGCAGAGGTCATCAGATCTTCGTTGATAACGACAACAGCTCCTACCGTTTCGAAGAGTTGCTGCACCTGTTCTAACTGCTGTTCGCTGGCATTATCGGTAGCGATACAAGTCATAGACTGTCCGATAGCAATTGCAGTATTTGGCATAGCACGTACCACAGGTATTGTGCTGCCTAATATTGCTTTCACATCCGCACAGGAAACGCCTGAAACTACAGAAACAATAAGCTGGTGAGCACCGATAGTCGGTTCCAGCTCCTCCATCACTTTCCTGAGTTGCTGAGGCAGGACCGCAAGAACTATGATATCTGCTGCTTCAATAGCTGCAGCATTGTTATCACTCACCCCGAAGCCTTCTTGCCTCTCTTTATCCAGTGCGGACAACGATCTTCTCGTCAATGTAATAGCAGAAGCCGGATAAGCTCCTGATTTAACGAGTCCTTTTGCAAGGGAAAGCCCGATATTTCCTGTTCCTATAATTGTTATTTTACTCATGGTTGTAGGTTGATTTATTTCTTATTTAGCGACCAGGCAGGTCCCGAAATGACTCTGCTGAAACAGATGCAGATTATTTGCGTTGCCTACGTATACATGCTTTACACCCTTACGGATAGCATCAAAGGCATTCTGCAATTTAGGAATCATTCCGGTATGGATCACGCCTTCTTTTTTAAGTTGTTCAAAATCTTTGGCATTTATACGTTCAAAAACAGAGTTTTCATCTTTCACATCGCGTAATACACCATTTTTTTCAAAACAATAAATGAGCGAAGTCTCATACAAGTCAGCCAATGCAACAGCCAAAGCAGATGCAATGGTATCCGCATTGGTATTCAGCAACTGTCCGATACCATTGTGTGTAATTGCGGAGAAAACGGGTACAAACCCCGCTTCCAATACTTTCTTTATAGAGGCTGTATTGATCGAATCGTGCATGATATCTCCCACAAATCCATAATCAATGTCTTTAACAGGGCGTTTCATAGTACGGATTGTATCACCGTCAGCACCACTAAGCCCCAATGCATCACAATTCAAATTTTGTAGTTTAGAGACAATGGACTTATTCGTAAGACCTGCATAAACCATCGTCACGATTTTCAGCATTTCAGCGTCCGTGACTCTTCTGCCATCGATCAGATTAGCTTCAATACCTAAATCTGCAGCTAATCTCGTAGCGATCTTTCCACCACCGTGTACTAATATTTTTTTTCCGGATAACGCAGAGAATTTTTCTAAAAAATCATTCAGATCCTGTTCATTATCAATTACATTACCACCAATCTTTATAATATTCAGCGTACTAACCCCCATAGTCTACTTATTGCTTTCGTTTTATTTCTTTAAATTTTCCAACATTCTTTTGATAACCACCTGAGCAGCCCATACTCTGTTGCTTGCTTCTTTAATGACAAGAGAATTGGGACCGTCCAAAATCTCCGAAGACAGTTCAAGGTCACGTCTTACCGGAAGGCAATGCATTACCTTAGCATCGTTAGTCAGTTTTAACTTCTTATTATCCATCATCCAGTCTTCCTCTATCGGATATACTTTGCCGTAATCTTCATAAGAAGACCAGTTTTTGACATATACAAAATCTGCATCCTGGAGACTCTCTTTAAGATTGGTAGAGATAGTCGCTCCTTCTGTAAATTCTTTCGCAAGCTGATAGCCTTCCGGTTGTACAACCGTAAAGTCCAGCAGACCTTCTTCCTGAGCTCTGCACATCCATTCCGCAAATGAATTAGGGACAGCCTGTGGCAATGCTTTCACATGAGGAGCCCATGTCAACACGACTTTCGGTTTACCGGGCTTATTCCAATGCTCTACGATTGTAATGAGATCCGTTAAACTTTGTAAAGGGTGTCTGGTTGCACTTTCCAGCGAAACAACAGGTACAGCACAATATTTCATAAACTTGCTGAACAGATCTTCGCTGTAATCTTCTTTTCTGTCTTTCAATTTAGGAAAGGAACGCAGCCCTAAGATATCACAGTATTCACCCATGACTGCAGCAGCTTCACGGATATGCTCTACTGTAGTACCATTCATCACAACACCATCCTGAGTCTCCAGAGCCCAGCCATCTTTATCCATATTCATGACCATGACATTCATACCCAGATTCATTGCTGCTTTTTGGGTACTCAAACGGGTACGTAAACTCGGGTTTAGGAAAACTAGACCCAGCGTTTTATGTTTTCCCAGATCTTCATTGGCATTTGGATTAGCCTTTAAAGCTAATGCTTCCTTAACAGCCTCAGAAAGATTCGGGATATCGTCTACTGAAAAAAACTTGTTCATATGCTATTATTCTAAAGGACTTTTAATCTTCTGTCAAATGCTTCCAAAAATTGATCAGCATGCGCTTTTGTTATGTTTAAAGCAGGAAGTAAACGGATCACATTAGGTTTAGCTTCACCGGTAAAGATTTTCTCTTTTTCCAGAAGTTCTTTTTTAAGCGTCGATAGATCTTCCGGAAGATCTATACCAATCATTAAACCTCTTCCTCTTACTTCTTTGATTCTGTCTATTTTTTTTAGTTCAGTTATCAGATACTGACCTACTTCTTCCGCATTTTTTAACAGGTTGTCTTGTTTTATTACTTCCAGCACAGCCACTGCAGCTGCACATGCAAGATGATTTCCACCGAATGTAGTACCTAACATACCAAAGACAGCTTTAAACTTCGGAGCAATACTGATCGCACCTATCGGAAAACCATTCCCCATACCTTTGGCCATAGTATATATATCCGCGTCGATACCGGCATAATCATGCGAGTAAAAAGATCCCGTACGTCCATAGCCACACTGCACTGCGTCTGCTATGAATACCGCATTATGCTGATCACATAAAGATCTGATCAATCTCAGGAATGGAACAGAAGCTTCCTGTATACCTCCAACGCCTTGTATACCTTCTATTATCACAGAAGATATTTCATCTCCATAGGAGTCAAAAGCTTGCTGTAGAGCCTCTTCATCATTAAACGGAAGAAAGACCACATTATCCGTTTCATTTACAGGAGCTACGATATTAGGATTGTCCGTCGCAGCAACCGCCAGAGATGTACGTCCGTGAAATGCTTTGGTAAAGGAGATCACCTTTTTACGTTTATTATAAAAGGAAGCCAGTTTCAAGGCATTTTCATTTGCCTCAGCTCCTGAATTGCATAAGAAAAGATGATAGTCTGATTTACCGGACAATTCGCCCAGTAAGCGGGCCAGTTCCTTTTGAATTGGGATTTCGACAGAATTGGAATAAAAACCTATCTCATTAAGCTGATCTGTCAATCGTCGCACATAATGTGGGTGAGTGTGTCCAATAGAAATGACTGCATGTCCACCATACAGATCTAAATAAGCATTTCCTGCTGCATCCCACACCGTAGAACCTTTTGCTTTTACGATGTTGATCGGATTAATGGGATAAACGTTAAATAAGTCCATTTATGATTTAAGTAAAAATAAGGATGTACCCACCCCAGAATGAGATACAAATATAAATAAGTAAAAACTAATTGAGGACAATTAAAGACACAAAAAAAGTCCTCTTGGATATAAGAGGACTTTTTTTGTACCGTTATGGCTTTAAATTATTCAGCTTTCTTACCGCCGTCTAATTCTGCTTTAAGTTTTTCCAATTCTTCGAATTTACCATCAGCAGCTAATTGTGCTTGCTCAGGCCATGTAGTAGGAACTGCAGTGTTGTAGTTCGAACCAGCTTCAGCTAGTAATTCTTCGATTTTAGAAACTTCTGTTGAAGCTAATTTCGCAAATGTGTCGATACCTGCACCTACCAGGATCTCAGCGATCTTAGGACCGATACCTTCTACGATAGTCAAATCATCAGCTTTAACTTCTGTTTTAGCAGCCTTTTTCGCTGTTGCTTTTTCTTCAGTAGCTCCTTCTGCAGCTTCAGTTTTCTTCTTACCACCACGACGACGAGTAGTTTTCTTTTCCGTAGCAGCTGTTGCACCGTATACTTCGTTATAGTCTACCAACTCGATGAATGCCATTTCAGCATTATCACCCAGACGATTTTCCATTTTGATAATACGAGTGTAACCACCCGGACGATTTGCTACTTTCTCAGAGATCTCACGGAATAAGATAGTAACAGCATCTTTATCTTTCAGGTAAGAGAAAACTGTACGACGTGAGTGAGTTGTATCGTCTTTTGATTTTGTGATCAAAGGCTCAACATAGGTACGTAATGCTTTAGCTTTAGCCAAAGTAGTAGTAATACGTTTGTGCTTGATCAATGATGTAGCCATATTTGCTAATAACGCTTTTCTATGGCTATCAGTGCGGCCTAAGTGGTTTACTTTTTTTCCGTGTCTCATTTTTTTAATGTTGTTTGTGCATACCGTCCTTTTTCTGAATAAAGTCCCGAAGTACTAAAAAGATTATTGTAAAAATTATCTTTCATTGTTTCTTCCGGTTCGTCTATCCCGCAAAGGGGAATTATGCAACAGGTCGCTTAATTAAATTAATTATTATTCTTCGTCTAACTTGAATTTAGACAAGTTCATTCCGAATGATAAACCTTTCGATTTTACCAATTCCTGGATTTCGCTTAAAGATTTTTTACCAAAGTTTCTGAATTTCAACATATCAGCAACGTCGTATGTAACCAACTCTGCTAATGTGCGAATGTCAGCAGCTTTAAGACAGTTCAATGCACGAACTGAAAGATCAAGATCAACTAATTCAGTTTTAAGGATCTTACGCATGTGTAAGATTTCTTCATCTACTACTTTAGTCTCTTCTTTTGTTTGAGATTCCAATAGCATATTCTCATCAGAGAATAACATGAAGTGTTGGATCAAAATCTTAGCTGCTTCTTTCAAAGCATCCTCTGGGTGAATAGAACCATCAGTAGTGATGTCCAACAACAATTTCTCGTAGTCAGTTTTTTGTTCTACACGGTAGTTCTCAATGGTATATTTAACATTTTTAATCGGAGTAAAGATAGAGTCGATCGCGATCAGACCAACTGGTCCGTCCGTTACTTTATTCTCCTCAGCATTAACATATCCACGTCCCTTAGCAACGCTCAATTCAACTTCAATAGTAACAGAGCTATCCATGTTGCAAACAACAAAATCAGGATTAAGGACTGTAAAATTGTTAGAGAATTTAGTGATATCACCGGCTAAGAATTGCTCTTGCCCATTGATTACTACAAATATTTTTTCGCTATCACCTTGTTCACCAGTCTTTTTGAAACGAATCTGCTTCAAGTTCAAGATAATCTCAGTTACATCTTCTACTACACCTTTAATAGTAGAAAATTCATGAGAAACTCCTGAAAACCTTATCGACGTAATTGCATATCCTTCCAATGAGGACAATAAAATACGGCGCAAAGCATTACCAATTGTCACGCCAAATCCTGGTTCTAATGGACGAAATTCGAACGTACCATCAAAATCAGTAGATTTTTGCATGATAACTTTATCCGGTCTTTGAAATGCTAAAATTGCCATTTAATTTCTATTAAAGTTTTATTTGTAATAATACTTATGTATACAAACAGGATAATGCATAACCGAATGATTATGCATGATCCTATTTTATTTATTATTTAGAGTATAACTCTACGATTAAGTTCTCTTTGATGTTCTCTGGAATATCAGTTCTTTCAGGGTAACTTAAGAAAGTACCTTTGAATTCATTTGCATTCCACTCTAACCAAGCAAACTTGTTAATCTTTCTTCCTTCTACAGAAGTAGTTACAGCTTCTAGAGCCTGAGAACGTTCACGTACAGCGATTACGTCACCCGGACGCAGACTGTATGAAGGGATATTAACAACACCACCGTTTACAGTGATATGCTTGTGAGATACTAACTGACGGGCAGCAGCACGAGTAGGTGCAATACCTAAACGGTATACAGTGTTATCTAAACGAGCTTCTAATAATTTTAAGAAGTTCTCACCTGTAATACCTTGTTTAGCAGCAGCTTTCACAAATAAGTTTGAAAACTGACGCTCTAATACACCGTAAGTGTATTTTGCTTTTTGTTTTTCTAACAACTGAATAGCATATTCAGATTGTTTTCCTCTGCGCTTTGATGGACCGTGTTGGCCTGGAGGATAATTTTTCTTTTCTAGCGCTTTATCCGGGCCGAAGATCGGCTCTCTGAATTTACGGGCAATTTTGGACTTAGGTCCTGTATATCTAGCCATTTTTTGTTTCGTTTAAAGTATCAGTCAACCTATAGCTGACGAATCTTATCTTTAAAATTATTAAACTCTTCTACGTTTTGGAGGACGACAACCGTTGTGTGGAAGTGGAGTGATATCTTTGATAGTAGTCACATCGATTCCTACAGTTTGTAATGTTCTGATTGCTGACTCACGTCCTGCACCAGGTCCTTTAACGAATACTTCAACTTTACGCAATCCAAGGTCATGCGCAACTTTACCACAGTCAGAAGCTGCTTGAGAAGCTGCATACGGAGTATTCTTTTTAGAACCTCTGAAGCCCATCTTACCAGCGCTTGACCAAGAAATAGTCTGACCTTGATTGTTTGTCAAAGTTACAATGATATTGTTGAACGTTGCGTTAATGTGAGCTTGACCTACAGGCTCAATCACAACGATACGCTTTTTTGTAGCTTTTTTAGTTTTAGCCATTTCTTAATTATTATTTAGTAGCTTTTTTCTTGTTTGCAACTGTCTTACGTTTACCTTTACGGGTACGGGTGTTGTTTTTAGTACGTTGACCACGAACAGGTAAATGTTTACGGTGACGTAATCCACGGTAACAACCGATATCCATAAGACGTTTGATGTTCAATTGAACTTCTGAACGTAAAGCACCTTCAACCTTCAATTCATCATTGATGATTGTACGGATTGCTGCTAATTGATCGTCATTCCAGTCCTGAACTTTAACGTCCTCACTGATTCCTGCCTTATCTAAGATATAAGCCGCTGTTTGGCGACCAATACCGAAAATATAAGTAAGGCCGATCACACCTCTTTTGTTTTTAGGTAAATCTATACCTGCTATCCTTGCCATATATTATTAAGCGATTATTTTTAATAATTACCCTTGACGTTGCTTGAACTTAGGGTTCTTTTTGTTAATTACAAAAACTTTTCCTTTACGACGGATGATTTTGCAATCCGCGCTGCGTTTTTTTATTGATGCTCTTACTTTCATGATCTATATTTTTAAAAGCTGTAAACCAAGCCTGTATTACTTATTTGTAACGGTAAGTAATACGTCCTTTAGTTAAATCGTAGGGAGACATTTCTAATTTCACTTTATCTCCAGGAAGAATTTTGATATAGTGCATACGCATTTTACCCGAAATGTGAGCAATAATCTCATGCCCGTTTTCCAACTCTACCCTGAACATTGCATTAGAAAGTGCCTCTCTAATTATTCCATCTTGTTCTATTGAGGCTTGTTTAGCCATATATTCTTGATTATTAACTGTTAAATAGCCTGCACAAACAGGAGTGCAAAGATAAATAAAAATAATTGTAAACCAATTACTTTTTATTCAAAACTTTCTCTACGTGTTCAAATGTTAACAATACATCAGGTTCTCCCTTACGAATTGCTACCATCTGTTCAAAGTGTGCGGATAACTTTCCGTCGACAGTACTAACTGTCCAGCCATCATCCCAGAATTTCACCCCGGCTTTTCCCGCATTGATCATCGGCTCTATACAAATGACCAATCCTTGTTCCAACTTGGGTCCGGATCCTCTTTTACCATAGTTTGGCACTTCAGGCTTTTCATGTAAGTGGAATCCCACACCATGACCTACCAGTTCTTTTACAATACCATAGTTATAAGGAGCGACATATTCCTGAATTGCTGAAGAGATATCTCCTACTCGTTTTCCCGCCACTGCCTGCGCAACTCCGCGATTCAATGATTCTTTTGTCACATCCAACAGCTGTTGAGCTTCTGCACTGATCTCACCGACTCCGAAAGTATAAGCAGAATCGCTGATAAAACCATTAAGGTTTACACCTCCGTCTACAGAAACCAAATCACCGTCCTTTATGACGTACTCACTCGGGAATCCGTGAACAATCTGATCATTAACAGAAATACAAAGTGAGTATGGGAATCCATGATAATTGAGAAACGCTGGCGTCCCGCCATTATCATGGATAAAATCATAAGCTAATTTATCAAGAGATAAGGTGGTGATGCCAGGCTTGATAACCTTGGCAACTTCACCCAGCAACTGCGACAGCACATCTGCTGATTTACGCACCTGCTCTATTTCTTCCTCTGATTTGTAATATACTTTAGACATGCTAAAGAAAATTATATTGCTGACTGATCAATACCTTCAACCGTCGCAGACGTAGAACGTCCTTTGATACGGCCTGTTTTCATCAATCCATCGTAATGACGCATTAACAAATGGCTTTCGATCTGTTGCAAAGTATCCAATACCACACCAACCAAAATCAACAATGACGTACCTCCATAGAAGTGGGCAAATTGATTATTGATTCCAAATAAACTCGCAATTGCCGGCAATATTGCAATGATAGCAAGAAACACTGCACCCGGGAAAGTGATATTAGAAATCACTCTGTCGATATACAGGTTTGTATCATATCCAGGTTTGATTCCGGGAATGAAACCTCCGTTTTTCTTCATATCCTCAGACATTTGCTGAGGGTTAACCATGATAGCTGTGTAGAAGAATGTAAATGCAATGATCAACACTGCAAAAGTCACATTGTATGCTACAGAAGTATAGTTACTCAATGAAGTTAAAAAGTCAGATTGCATACCAGGGAAAAACTGGCTTAATGACATAGGCACAAACATGATCGCCTGAGCGAAAATGATTGGCATTACACCAGCAGCATTCACTTTCAAAGGAATGTACTGTCTTACACCACCCACTTGCTTGTTACCTACGATTTTCTTAGCATACTGTACAGGTATCTTACGAACCCCCTGAACAATCAAAATGGTAAATATAACAACAAAGAATAAAGCTAGGAACTCCAACAACAATGGAATAGGACCACCACCGTTAGGGCTCATACGCGTTACCCACTCAGCTGTAATACCACTTGGTAATTGTGCAATAATACCTGCCATGATAATCAATGAGATACCATTACCGATACCCTTATCCGTAATTTTCTCCCCGAGCCACATCACGAATAAAGTACCTGCTGTCAATACAAAAGTAGAAAGGATCGTAAACATCGGATCAGCAATTATTCTTGCGCCAGGTTCGATTTGCGTTTTCACGTAAGCGACAGCCTGAACAAGCGTGATTGCCAATGTCAGATAACGAGTGATCTGGTTCATTTTTTTACGACCAGACTCTCCTTCCTTTTGCATTTTCTGGAAATAAGGTACCGCAATGCCCAGTAACTGGACAACGATGGATGCCGAGATATAAGGCATTACTCCGAGAGCAAAAATAGCTGAACGGGAGAAAGATCCTCCCGCAAACATATCCAACAACCCTAAAAGGCCTTCTTTGTGGCCTGAAGCTAAAGCAGCAGGGTTAACTCCTGGTAATACTATATGACATCCAACACGGTAAATCAGAAGAAAAAGCAATGTATTAAGAATACGATTGCGCAGATCTTCAATTTTCCAAATATTGGTTAAGGTTGTGATTAGTTTCTTCATGTATTAAAGTTTAACGATAGAACCACCAGCTGCTTCAATAGCTTTTTGAGCAGTAGCGGAGAAAGCGTGTGCTTTAACTTCAACTTTAGCTGTTAACTCACCACGACCTAAAATTTTTACTTTATCATTTTTAGATGCTAAACCGTGAGCTACTAATGCTTCAAAGTCTACAGTTGTCAAATTGAATTTCTCAATCAGAGCCTGCACAGCGTCAAGGTTTACACCATTGTACTCTACGCGGTTAATGTTTTTGAATCCAAATTTAGGAACACGACGTTGTAAAGGCATTTGACCACCTTCGAAACCGATTTTTGTACTGTGACCAGAACGGGAACCCGCTCCTTTGTGACCACGGGTAGATGTACCACCACGGCCTGATCCTGTACCACGACCGATACGTTTGCTACTCTTTACTGAACCCTTTGCTGGTCTTAAATTACTTAAGTTCATTTTAAAACTAAATTGTGTCAGGCCTTCGCTCTCACTAAACAGGTCCTGACGATGAGATAATAAATAAAAATGCAATGGAAAGAGTGTGATGCTCTTTCCAAAGTCAAAATTAAATTGCTTCGATAGCTACTAAGTGATTCACTTTTCTTACCATTCCGATGATGGAAGGCGTAGCTTCTACTTCTACTGAGTGGTTGATACGTTTCAAACCTAATGCCTCAATAGTTTTCTTTTGGCGCTCGCTTCTGTCGATAACGCTCTTTATCTGGGTGATTTTGATTTTTGCCATGATAATTAACCGTTAAATACTTTGTTTAAATCGACACCGCGGTGCTGTGCCACTGTATAAGCGTCACGCATATTAGCCAAAGCGTCAACAGTTGCTTTTACCACGTTATGTGGATTTGAAGAACCTAATGATTTTGCCAATACGTCTGTGATACCCGCACTCTCCAATACTGCACGCATTGCACCACCGGCTAGTACTCCTGTACCGTGAACTGCTGGTTTGATCAATACTGAACCACCTGAGTATTTACCATACTGAGGGTGAGGTACAGTACCTTTGATGATAGGAACTTTTACCAAGTTCTTTTTAGCGTCGTCGATACCTTTAGTAATTGCTTCAGTTACCTCTTTAGCTTTACCAAGTCCGTATCCTACGATACCATTTTCATCACCAACTACTACGATAGCTGAGAAACTAAAAGTACGACCACCTTTAGTAACTTTTGCTACACGTTGGATACTTACTAAGCGATCTTTTAGTTCAATCTCGCTTGATTTTACTCTTTTTATATTGCTTAATGCCATTTCTTCTTTTGATTAAAAGTCTAAACCGCCTTCGCGAGCACCTTCAGCCAAAGATTTGATACGGCCATGGTATAAGTACCCATTACGGTCAAAAACTACTTTATTAATACCTGCTGCGATTGCTTTTTCAGCGACCAATTTACCAACAGCTTTAGATTGATCTACTTTGTTACCTGATGCAGCGAAATCTTTAGATGCGCTGGAGGCTGAAACTAACGTTACGCCTGCTACATCATCAATGATTTGAGCATAGATACCTTTGTTACTTCTAAAAACTGATAAGCGTGGACGCTCAGCTGATCCAGCAAGGTGTTTTCTTATTCCTTTTTTGATTCGCTCTCTGCGACTTGATTTATGTCCTGCCATGGTTATTATTTTTTAGCTGATTTACCTGCTTTTCTTCTTAAAACTTCACCTTCAAACTTGATACCTTTACCTTTGTATGGTTCTGGTGCACGGAAGCTACGGATTTTCGCTGCAACTTGACCGATCAGTTGTTTGTCGATAGATTCTAACGTGATAGTAGGGTTTTTACCTTTCTCAGCAGTAGTTGATACTTTAATTTCCTTTGGCAATACAAAAACGATCTGGTGAGAGAAACCTAATGTTAACTCTAATGTATTACCATTGCTCGAAGCACGGTAACCCACACCGACTAACTCTTGTGTAGTTTTGTAACCTTCTGTAACACCGACTACCATGTTGTTCAATAAAGAACGGTACAATCCGTGTAACGCTTTGTGTTTTTTCTGATCTGTTGGACGAGTTACTACGATGTTACCATCTTCCTGAGCAACTTTAATGTCACGATCAACTTGTTGTGTTAATTCACCTTTTGGGCCTTTTACGGTAACTAAATTTTTGTCAGATACCGCAACAGTTACTCCAGCAGGTATAGCGACTGGCGCTTTTCCAATTCTTGACATCTCTGTGTGTTTTTCCTAGATTAATAAACGTAACATAAAACTTCTCCGCCAACATTCTGAACACGGGCTTCTTTATCTGTCATTACTCCTTTAGAAGTAGATAAGATCGCGATACCCAGTCCGTTCAAAACACGAGGTAAGTTGTCAACACTTGCATACTTTCTTAAACCAGGTTTACTCACACGAGTCAATGTGCGAATAGCCGGAATTTTGCTAATTGGATTGTACTTCAATGCAATTTTGATTGTTCCCTGAACTGCACTGTCTTCAAATTTGTAGTTAGCAATGTAACCTTTGTCGAAAAGAACTTTTGTAATTTCTTTCTTGAGGTTCGATGCAGGAATTTCAACAACCCTGTGGTTGGCCTTGATGGCATTCCTTACTCGTGTAAGGTAATCCGCTATTGGATCTGTATTCATTATATAATAAAATTGTGACAATGGTTTCCACGGGCTTTCCTAAGTCCGGGACCTTTTGTCGGTTAAAAAATGCAAAACAAAAAACCCTGGTAAACCAGTTTACGGTTTACCGGGGCAAAAGTAAATATTTTTTTTGATTACCAAGAAGCTTTTTTTACTCCGGGGATTTTTCCGTCTAATGCCATCTCACGGAAAGTTACACGAGAGATACCAAATTGACGCATATATCCTTTAGGACGTCCGGTTAGTTTACAACGGTTGTGTAAACGTACCGGAGAAGCATTCTTTGGTAATTTATCTAATGCTTCGTAATCTCCGGCTGCTTTAAGGGCAGCACGTTTATCAGCATATTTTGCTACCAATTTTGCACGTTTTACTTCGCGTGCTTTTAATCCTTCTTTAGCCATTGTTGTTCGTATTTTGATTTTTGAATGGTAAACCGAATTGTTTAAGCAATTCAAGAGCTTCAACATCAGTATTTGCACTAGTCACAAATGTGATATCCATACCTTGGATTTTATTGATTTTATCAATATTGATCTCAGGGAAGATGATTTGTTCAGTGATACCTAAGTTGTAGTTACCTCTACCGTCGAAACCTTTATCATTGATACCACGGAAGTCACGGATACGAGGAAGAGATACAGCGATCAAACGATCTAAGAACTCAAACATGTTGTTGTCACGTAAAGTAACACGTGCGCCGATAGGCATACCTTTACGTAATTTGAAGTTTGAGATATCTTTCTTCGATTTAGTTGCAACTGCCTGTTGACCTGAAATAAGGGTTAACTCAGCGATAGCATTATCAATTAACTTTTTGTCAGCAGTAGCGCCACCGATACCTTGTGAGATAACGATTTTTTCAAGTTTAGGAACTTGCATAACGCTTTTATACTGAAATTTTTCTTTAAGTGCAGTACGGATCTCATCCGCATATTTCACTTTTAATCTTGGTACGTAAGTCATTATTTAATTTCCTCCCCTGATTTTTTTGCTACACGAACAATTTTTCCATCTTCATTAACCTTACGGCCTACACGTGTAGGTGCTCCGGTTTTAGGATCGATCAACGCTAAGTTAGAGATATGAATACCTGCTTCTTTCTCGATGATACCACCATTAGGATTAGCCGCACTTGGTTTAGTGTGTTTTTTAACGATGTTAGCGCCTTCTACTACAGCTCTGTTAGCATCCACCAAAATTTGTAATACTTTTCCTTGAACACCTTTAGAGTTACCAGCGATAACTTTCACTAAATCACCTTTTTTAATCTTGATTTTGTGAGTTGTTTTTGTTTTCTGTGCCATAATTATAAAACCTCCGGTGCTAGTGATACAATTTTCATGAACTGCTTCTCACGCAATTCTCTGGCAACCGGGCCAAAGATACGTGTTCCACGTGGCTCATCATTATTATTTAACAATACTGCAGCGTTGTCATCAAAACGAATGTAAGAACCATCTTTACGACGAATTTCTTTTTTCGTTCTAACTACTACAGCTTTAGAAACTGAACCTTTTTTCACGTTTCCTGAAGGTAAAGCGCTTTTCACGGTAACAACAATTTTATCACCGATAGATGCATAACGCTTACGCGTACCGCCCAATACACGAATTACTAAAACTTCTTTAGCACCGCTATTGTCAGCTACATTTAGTCTTGATTCCTGTTGTACCATTATTTAGCCCTTTCTAAAATTTCTACTAATCTCCAATTCTTAGTTTTGCTCAATGGACGTGTTTCCATGATTAATACCGTATCGCCGATACCGCAGGTATTTTCTTCGTCATGAGCCTTAAATTTAGTAGTTTTTTTAACGAACTTACCATAGATAGGGTGTTTCACTTTACGTTCTACAGCCACTACGATAGACTTGTCCATCTTATTGCTAACTACTAAGCCGATTCTTGTTTTTCTTAATTTTCTTTCCATTTCGACTTAAATTTTATGCCTCAGAGGCTGTTTCTTTTTTAGCGGCAGCTTTACGAGCACTCAACTCGGTATTAAGACGAGCGATTGTTCTGCGGGCTGCTTTGATTACGTTAGGGTTCTCAATTGCAGAAACAGCATGTGCAAATTTCAATTTGCTAAGGGCAGCTTTTTCTTCTGAAAGACGAGCTGCTAATTCCTCTGTTGATAATTCTAAAATTTCTGAATTTTTCATTTTGTTTCAGTTGTTATGCTGGGTTATCAATTCTGTTTATATGATGCCTTACGGGTAACGGCCGTAAGGCTAAACTATTGACATTACCAACTATTTTTATGCTTCAACGTAATCTCTACGTATCACAAACTTAGTTTGAACCGGAAGTTTTTGAGCTGCAAGGCGTAAAGCTTCTTTGGCAACTTCCAAAGGCACACCTTCTGCTTCAAATAACATACGGCCTGGGCGTACTACTGCTACCCAGTATTCTGGAGCACCTTTACCTTTACCCATACGTACTTCTGCAGGTTTTTTGGTAACAGGTTTGTCAGGAAAAATGCGGATCCAAACTTGACCTTCACGTTTCATGTAACGTGTTACGGCAATACGCGCTGCCTCAATCTGGCGGCTGGTGATCCATGCTGGCTCCAGTGATTTGATACCGAATGACCCGAAAGCTAACTCCGCTCCACGTGAAGCGTTACCTTTCATACGGCCTTTCTGCATCTTTCTGAACTTCGTTCTTTTTGGCTGTAACATGTTCGTATTTTATTTAATCCGCCAA
Source organism: Sphingobacterium spiritivorum ATCC 33861 (assembly GCF_000143765.1). Lineage (GTDB taxonomy): Bacteria > Bacteroidota > Bacteroidia > Sphingobacteriales > Sphingobacteriaceae > Sphingobacterium > Sphingobacterium spiritivorum. The sequence goes on from NZ_GL379771.1 coordinate 415,010, forward strand.
ATGGCGGACATTTGTTGTAATCTATTAAACTTAATTAACCTCTATTTGCACCACCACGGTTGTTGTTTCCGCCACGGCTGTTGTTTCCACCACGGTTGTTTCCACCACGACCACCTTTACGGTTGTTGTTATCACGGTCGCGACGTTCACCACCTTCGTTTCCACCACGTGTTTTTACGTTAGATGTCTGACCGATGTTAGGAGACAAGTCACGTTTACCGTATACTTCACCTTTACAGATCCACACCTTAACACCGATTTTACCGTAAGTAGTCAATGCTTCTGCTAATGCATAATCGATATCTGCACGCAATGTGTGAAGAGGAGTTCTTCCTTCTTTGTACTGCTCAGTACGTGCCATTTCAGCACCACCAAGACGACCAGAACACATTACTTTGATACCTTCAGCACCCATACGCATTGTAGATGCGATAGCTGTTTTCATTGCACGACGGAATGAAATACGTGCTTCTAATTGCTTAGCTACACCTTCAGCTACTAATTTAGCATCTAACTCAGGACGTTTGATCTCGAAAATGTTGATTTGAACATCCTTTTTAGTCAGTTTCTTCAACTCTTCTTTGATCTTGTCAACTTCCTGACCGCCTTTACCGATAACGATACCCGGGCGTGCTGTATGTACAGTTACAGTGATGCGTTTTAAAGTTCTTTCAATAACAACTTTTGCTACTCCACCTTTTGCGATACGAACAGAAAGATATTTTCTGATTTTTTCGTCCTCAACCAATTTATCGGAATAGTTGTTGCCTCCGAACCAATTAGAATCCCATCCTTTGATGATTCCTAATCTGCTACCTATTGGATTTGCTTTTTGTCCCATTCTTCTAAATATTAGTTGTTTACGTTATTTAAACTATCTACTACCAAAGTTACATGGTTAGAGCGTTTACGAATTCTGTAACCACGGCCTTGAGGTGCAGGTCTCAATCTTTTCAATTGGCGACCTCCGCCTACAGACACTTCTTTTACAAATAGAGCGCTATCTTCTACTGACTGGCCTTCATTGTGAGCCTCCCAGTTTTTGATTGCCGATAGTAATAATTTTTCTACACGGCTTGCAGCTTCTTTGCTAGAGTGCTTAAGAATATATAAAGCGTTTTCTACTTTTTCGCCACGGATTAAGTCCACTACTAAACGCATTTTGCGCGGAGAAGTAGGGCAGTTTAATAATTTGGCAGTAGAAGCTCCTCCTATTTGAGCTTTTTCCTGCTCTTTGCGCTGCTTAATTAAAACAGACTTTTTAAGTTTTCTTGTTGCTTCCATTACCTATTATTTTTTCTTTTCTGCGTGACCTCTGAATGTACGCGTAGGCGCGAATTCACCAAGTTTGTGACCAACCATATTCTCTGTTACATAAACAGGGATAAATTTATTCCCGTTGTGCACTGCGAAGGTATGGCCAACAAAATCAGGTGAAATCATTGATCTACGAGACCATGTTTTGATAACTGACTTTTTGTTAGTTTCATTCATAGAAAGAACTTTTCTTTCTAAGTTGTGATCGATATAAGGACCTTTTTTAATTGAACGAGCCATTATTTTTTCCTTCTCTCAATGATGTAACGATTCGATGTTTTCTTCTTGTAGCGTGTTTTGAAGCCTTTAGCTAATACGCCATTACGTGAACGAGGGTGACCTCCTGAAGTACGGCCCTCACCACCACCCATAGGGTGATCTACCGGGTTCATAGCCACACCACGAACGCGAGGACGACGACCTAACCAACGTTTTCTACCTGCTTTACCCAATACCTGGTTAAATTTCTCCTGGTTCGATACTGAACCAATGGTAGCAACACATGTCAATAAGATCATACGTGTCTCACCCGAAGGTAATTTGATGATAGCATATTTACCATCACGAGCTGACAACTGAGCGTATGTACCAGCACTACGAGCGATTGAACCACCTTGACCAGGATTCAATTCGATGTTGTGGATGATAGAACCCAAAGGAATCTTTGCTAATGGTAAAGTGTTACCAATTTCTGGGGCTACTGATTCACCTGCAACCACTGTCTGACCAACTGTTAATCCAGCCGGAGCAATGATGTAACGTTTTTCACCGTCTGCATAATGTAATAATGCAATACGTGCAGTACGATTTGGATCGTACTCGATTGTAGCTACTGTTGCCGGGATATCTTTTTTATCGCGTTTGAAATCTATTAATCGGTATGCTTTTTTATGTCCCCCACCGAGATAACGCATAGTCATTTTACCGGAGTTATTACGACCGCCTGATTTCTTGATTTTTACTACTAACGATTTTTCAGGAACGTTTGTAGTTACATCAGAATAATCTGCGCCTACTCTGAAGCGCGTACCTGGGGTAACCGGTTTGAATCTTTTAACTGCCATTTCTAATTATATAGTACTGTAAAAGTCAATAGTTTCACCATCTTTAACTGTAATGATGGCCTTTTTATACTTAGGGCTTCTGCCTGAAACAAAACCTGCTTTTGTGTAACGGCTTTTTGCTTTTCCAGCAACTACTGCAGTGTTAACCGCAACAACTGTTACGCCGAACATAGCTTCTACAGCCGTTTTGATTTGGATTTTGTTTGCTCTGTGATCCACTTTGAAAGCGTAACGGTTTAATTTTTCCGTTAAGATTGAAGCTTTCTCAGTTAAGATAGGTTTTTTGATAATTTCCATATTACTTAGCGAATGCCTCCTCCAAAGTTTTAACAGAATCTGTTGTCAATAACAATTTAGTAGCATTCAATACATCATATGTATTCAACTGATCAGCCGATACTACTTTTGCTTTTTTCAAGTTTCTGCTTGATAAATAAACATTATTGTCATATGCTGGCAATACCAACAAAGTTTTTTCGTCTGCAACATTTAATGCTGCTACCAAACTAACGTAGTTTTTTGTTTTGATAGTGTCAAAACTAACTGCGTCCAAAACAACGATATTGTTCTCTTGTGCCTTGTAGCTTAATGCAGATTTACGTGCTAATTGTTTCAATTTTTTGTTCAATTTGAAACTATAGTCACGAGGTTGAGGACCGAATACACGACCACCACCATTAAACAATGGAGATTTGATGCTACCCGCACGGGCACCACCTGTACCTTTTTGTTTGTGTAATTTACGAGTAGAACCCGCGATTTCGTTACGTTGTTTAGATTTGTGGGTACCTTGACGTTGATTAGCCAAATACTGTTTAACATCTAAATAAATCGCATGATCGTTAGGCTCTAACCCAAATACCGACTCAGGAAGTTGCACCTTGGCACCTGTTTCTTTACCTGATAAATTTAAAACTTTAACTTCCATCTTCCTATTTGTCTACGATTACATAAGAACCTTTAGCTCCTGGAATGGAACCACTAACAACGATTAGGTTTTGCTCAGCATAAACTTTCAACACTTGTAAGTTTTGAACTTTTACACGATCACCACCTGTACGACCAGCCATGCGCATACCTTTGAATACGCGTGAAGGCCAAGATGAAGCACCTAATGAACCTGGAGCACGTAGTCTGTTGTGCTGACCGTGAGTCGCACCTCCTACACCACCAAATCCGTGACGCTTCATAACACCTTGGAAACCTTTACCTTTTGAAGTACCGACTACATCTACGTACTCGCCTTCTTCAAAAATAGTAACGTCAACTACATCACCAAGTTGTTTTTCGTCTGGGAAAGTTTTAAATTCTACCAACTTACGCTTAGGCGTTGTGTTTGCTTTTGCAAAATGCCCTTTTAAAGATGCTGTCGTGTTCTTTTCTTTAGCTTCGCCGAAGCCTAATTGAACAGCGGAATAGCCATCTTTGTCTTCCGTACGTATCTGCGTAACCACGCACGGTCCAGCCTCAATTACTGTACAAGGAATATTCTTTCCTTCTTCATTGTACAGGCTGGTCATTCCTACTTTTTTACCAATAATTCCTGACATGTTATAAATTAATTAATTAAAGTCCTTCGAAGCAGTAGGGCTTCGCTCAAGACATACTATCCCCATTAAAGGGATTGCAAAAGTACAAACATTTCTTTAACTATCAAATAATTAGTGAATTATTTTTTTCATTTCCTTTTTCCCATACGCCCGGCAAAAAAAATAGCGGAAACTTTGCCTCCAAAATTTCCGCTATAATATTCAAAGAGAAATAACTGTTATTCCTTAATAACAGGATCACCTTTTAGCAGACGCTGATATCTCACTAATGCTTCTACATAATAATAGTCAGCATAAGTCAGCGGTACATCCACTTCTGAATTAAGCGGGATAGCGCCTACACTGTGCTGTAGTATATAACCTCCGGTTTCGCCATAGGCTGACTTGTAAGGAGCTGAGGAGAGATTTTCCAGGATTTTCTCTGCCTTTTCCATGTATCCCGCAGATTCTTTGCCCTTTGTGTACTGCGCAAGCTCTAACAATGCTGAAGTATACAGCGCCGCAGCGGACACATCGCGCAGATCTTTATTCTTATACATCTTGCTGTCTGCAGGGATCTTATCCTTATCAAAGTCCCAGTAAGGGATCAGATCCGCCGGAAGATTTGGATTTGTCAATATATATTTGGCCACATTCCGTGCCTGATTGAGGTACTTTTTATCTTTTGTTTCACGGTACATCATGGTATAGCCGTACAGTGCCCAGCCCTGCCCCCTTGACCATGCCGATTCATCAAAGGCACCCTGATGGGTTTTCTTAGCGATCACCTTTCCGGTTTCCTTATCATAATCAATCACATGATAAGAGCTGTAATCTTTTCTAAAGTGATTTTTCAGTGTTGTATTGGCATGTGTCACGGCGATATTATAATAGCGGGGATCTCCAGTGATTCTGGAAGCCTGAGTCAAGAATTCCAGATTCATCATATTATCAATGATCACAGGATAATGCCAGGGTTTGTGATCCCATGAGCGGATAGTCTTAGTCGTCGGATTATACCGCGAAGAAAGCGAATTCGCTCCGGTAACCAGCACCTCTTTATAATCGCTGGAATCACCGGTAAGACGTAATGCATTTCCAAAACTGCAATACAACATAAATCCCAGATCATGTGTACCCTTATTATTTTTCTCCTTTTCAAGAAATTTCAGCTTCTCCTCAGCGTAATTTAACAAAGACTTATCTCCGGTTCCTTCATATAAATAAAGCAACGTACCCGGATAGAAACCGGAGCACCACCAGCTTGATCCCGAAAACACTTCTTTCCCGTTTTCAAAGGTCTTTGGAAATTTATCTTCCGGGGTCTGGTTTGCTAACACTTTAATCTGCTTAGCTGCATCCTTTAGGTTCTGCTCGATAAATGAAGAGCTCAACCGTAGAGCAGATTTCTTCTGACCAAAAGAAGGAGATATTACAGTAAGGGAGAGAAAAACTAAAGCAAGAGCTTGTGACTTAACATTCATGTCTAAAAAATTCAGTTTAAAATTTATGTATCAATGTTAACAAACAGATGTTGATAACAGGTTTATTTTGATTTTTCCTGATAAATATATCTGATATTTTATGAACTGCCCATAGATTATTACGAAATCGTTATCGTGAAATAATGCCGGTCGTAAGAGATGAGCAGGGTACCCTGACACAGATTTACTATTAATTTGTAATCAATTGTATCTCTGCCTTTGCGTCCATTTCAAATTCGTAAACAGCATCAAATTCTTTAATCAGTTTCACCTTACCTTTTTTCTTCCAGCTTATTTTGCCCGACAGATTAGGTCTGACCTTTATTCTTCCTCCCCTTTCACTACGGATAGTGATCTGTTTATTAATTCCATGTTCCCTCACTGCAGATAAGAGAAATGCGCCATCGGTTCGGAAATTTTCGAATGACATATCTTGCCAGTCATTTGGTATTGCCGGAAATACTCTTACCTGCCCGTCCCAGTATTGGAGGCACATTTCCTGTATGCTGGTCATGGCAGACAGAGGGGTTTCGATAACGGGTCCTGTTTCTGCGTACAATGTATTGGGCTTAACGTATTTTTTCAACAATGTTTTTATCGCTTTTCTTGCTGCGTCCCCATCTTCCATCATTGCTTTCATAGAAGCTAATCCGGTATAGGAGTATCCCTGCAATGCCGTATTCATACTTTGCCAGTGATCAATGGAATTTTGGATAAGAGCTCTGTTTTCCTGTTGATCCCAATTGACCTCATAAAACGGATAGATCATCATCAAATGCGAATAGTGTCTGTGCGAAGTCGCATAAGGTATATCTCTGGCAATCATAAATCCGTGTTGATCCTTTTGAAAATCAATTAAATTGGAATACACGTCTTTCCATTTTGCAAGCAGCGGATCTTGCATATGCAGATCATTATCCATAGAAATCAGCGCATTCAGTCCCCACCTCAAAATAGCCAGATCATAATTGGTATCATACCCATACCCGTTAGGATATTCCGGAGAATAGGTTTTCACGCCAATGTGATATTTCCCGTCTTCATTTTTCTCTAGAAGGTGCAAATAATAATTGACAGAACGCTTAAGAATCGGAAACAAGGCATTTCCTGTTTTCGGATCCATACTGTACCTGTAATGCTGGTAATAATAATATAACATCCAGGTCAGGTTCCCAAGCTCGGCATGTGCTATTTCAGAAAGATCCCTTTTGTCATCTAATGTTAACGGAACGGGGCTTAACATATCGGGTGAGGATAATCTTCCGATCGCTGCTGCATCACCTCTGTATGGCGCAGGCACATTCTTAGACAGATTCGCCACATTTTTATTGATCATATTCAGTAAGGATTGTGAAATATCCAGATGATTGGCTGTATAGACGGGCGAATAGGTCAATTGAATATTAAGATTGTGCCAATATGCCGGCCAGGGAGTAAGAGTTGTCCATGGCCCCTGCAGATCAATCGCAGGTTTGTCACTGCGGGTAGCGCAAGCCAATTTATACAACTGCATCTGGTAGAATTGCTGCATCTCTGCATCCGGAATCTGTAAGCGGGATTGTGCAAAATAGTTTTCCCACCATTGCTGATGGATTTGTATCGCCTTTTGATTTTTAAGATCCCACCCTTCAACAAGTTGTATTGCTTCTTTCACATATGTGTCCGAAGATTGACTATATCCGATGCTTGCAACGATATATTTACCATTTTCTACCTGATGTGTTTTATAAACAACAGCATAACCACCTCCAGCTTTCAACGGTTGGTTGTAGATTGTTAAATCTCCCTGTATCGTTTCCTTTGCCTCGGGATTAAGATCGTATTCTTCTGCCGTACCTTTTTTGTAAAAGGTACGCGGACTGATAGCCGGTTCTCCTTTCCATGAAAGCTTGTAGTAACCTGTAAAGTCTTTATCATCCACTTCGATCAGGATAATATTATGCTGAGACAGTGTCATCGATTTAATCCGCAGATTTCCCTTACTGGTGGTTATTCCGGCTGTTGCATTGGCTTCTGTAAGATTCATCTCTCCCTGACTCCCTGTGATATGGGCATCTTGCAGCAGCAATTCCAGATGACCAACAGGTAGACGGGCCTTATGAACCAGTATATTTTCTTTATCCTTGCGATGATCATACACATCCGTTCGCCCCAGATCGATCCGTACTACACTATCCTTTAAAAGATATGTCATCGTTCCGAGCAATCCGTTTCCGGTAAAAACTCCTTCATAAATTGTCTGTCCCAGTTTTGCAAGCTGAACCTTTGGCTGGTATACAGAAGTTTGCTGCGCTTCAGCATTATGAATCAAACCAACAATCAAGAATAGTAAACTATATAGATTTCTCATAAAATGGTTTATTTGGATAGGCTTATTTATATAACTAAGTTACAAAGCAGATCATGCAGATTAGCTTTGTAACTTAGAAAATACGATATACGTGTTATTCTTTTATGACCGGCATACCTTTTAATAGCCTGTCGTAACGGATCAATGCTTCTACGTAATAATAATCGGCATAAGTCAAAGGCACATCAATCTCTGTATTATGCGGAATCGACCCCACACTGTGCTTCAAAATATATCCGCCATTATCCTTATAAGCCGCTTTATATGCTGCGCCTGAAAGGCTTTGAATCATTTTCTCAGATTGTGTAATATAATTCTGACTTTCTTTTGCTTTTGTGTATGTACTCAGTTCCAACAGAGCTGAAGCAACTATTGCAGCTGTGGATACGTCTCTCAGATCCTTATATGGGATGTATTTACTATCTGCAGGCAATTTATTCTGATCAAAATCCCAGTAGGGTACCAGATCTGCCGGAAGGTTGGGGTGATTAAGATAAAATTTTGCAATATGACGTGCCTGATTTAAATAGCTCCTATTCTTTGTTTCCCGATACATCATGGTATATCCGTATAATGCCCAGGCCTGTCCTCTTGCCCATGCGGATTCATCAAAAGCTCCCTGAGCTGTTTTCCTGGCAATGACCTTACCGCTTTCCTTATTATAATCTACGACATGATATGAGCTGTAATCTTTTCTGAAATGGTTTTTCAATGTGGTATTTGCGTGGGTCTCTGCTATAGTTAAATATTTAGGATTACCCGTTATTTTTGAAACCTGAGACAAAAACTCCAGATTCATCATATTATCAATGATGACAGGATATGACCACTGCTTACCATCCCAGGAACGGATTGTCTTCGTAACGGGATTAAAACGACTTGCCAGAGACTCCGCTCCGGTGGATAGTATCTCTTTATATTTCGTGGAATCGCCTGTAAGTCGCAGCGCATTACCAAAGCTACAGAACAACATAAAACCAAGATCATGTGTGGTTTTGTTATTCTTTTCTTTCTCCAGATACTTGAGTTTGGACAAACCTATATCTAATAAGCCTTTGTCCTGCGTACCTTCATAGAGATAGAGCGCTGTGCCGGGGTAGAATCCGGAACACCACCAGCCGGAACCCCAATTGACGTATTTACCGTCTTTGTATGTTGTAGGAATATCCGATTCTTTAATATTAGATTCTAAAAATTTGATCTGCTTAGCTGCATCCTGCAGCTGTACGTTAACAAAAGCTTCTGTTAATTGAAGTGTAGGAGCTTTTCGTTGTTGTGCGTTAACTGAAAACGCCAGAGCGAGTGTTACAAATAAAATTAATGGGGATAAGTGCGTTGTTTTTAAATTCATAATATAGAAATACGGTTTTAATATGTAACATGATAGTCCTTAGGGAATGGCTCACCTTTCCAGGCCTTTTGGGAAGTCCACTGCTGTGCCGGGGTTGTCCAGAATTCATGATCGGCAGGTAATCCCAGCGGCAGGAAAGATAAGGAAGCCATATACATACTACCCGCATTAGTATAGTAGTCCGCCAGGTTGCTTTGCCTGTCTCCTACCAGCCCCATCGTTAGCCAGCCTTTTGCAGAGAAAGTTCCTTCAACAAAAACATGCCGTTTAACAGCGGTCAATGAGGCTCTCAACTGACCATAGGTAAGATCTTCAGGTAATTTTTGTTCCAGAATAAGCTGAGCCAGGGGTTGAAATGCAGCATTTCTGTAGGTTGACGAGCGCCCTACCACTACAAAATAACCATCCGGAGAGATCATTCTATCCAGGTGATGTGCATATCGCTGCATTCTTTTATAAGCCCGATCATACAGCGTTTGGTATTTTTTATCTGCTGGTATATTCTCCCGCAGCACGTCTACTAACATAGAATGTATGACATACCCATTGTAATGATCAAAACTAAAGGATGCTCCGTCACTATACCATCCGTCACCGACATACCAATCCTGATCAAATTTATGAATGGCATAGTCGATCTTTTCACGTACACATTCCTCACCGATCTTATATAAAAATGTCTCTGTCATGGCTGCAAACAGCAACCAGTTGCTTTCATTAGGTTTTATACGTCTTAAGCCTTTCAGTTCTTTAATCACATTTGCCTTTGTACCGGCTGGTAAAGGTTCCCATAGTGCTTTAGGTGCACGCATAAAAGACTGAACCAGATATGCAGCATCCACGAGCGGCTGTGAAGATTTGGTGTTCCATGTGAAATAATCCGGAGAATTCGGATCCATTCCGTATTGAATACCTAATAGAGCTTGTTTTTTTCTTTTCTCCCTAAGTTGTCCTTCTGACGAATTATCTGCCGGCAGTGCCAACCAGGGTGCCAGACCGGACATCAGCCGACCAAAAGCCTCCAGATAGCCTACACCCGGATCCCTCGAATCAAAAATGGGACTCACTTCCATAGGCATGTTTTTACGCAACTGTTGCCTGCTGATATTATCCAGTATCGGAGCTGCCATCTTATCCAACAGTGAAATCCAGTATTCCCGGTCATTTGGACCTTTTTGCGCTATGCTCAATGCTGATCTATCCGCTTTTGCCGAAACTGTCGGAATCATTGCTCCTACCCCTATACTTCCAAGCAACTGCAATAATGATCTTCTTTTCATTTTTAGTGTTTACATTAATGGTTTATTGATATCTGCCGATAAACGGACATAAGAAATATCAATATAATCAAGTTTTTCAATAGATAGAGATGTCTGAAACACGGATATTGTAACATCTGTGTTTCAGACATTTATTTATAGTTTTACCAGCCGGTATTCTGTGTCAACGCTGTATTTCGCTGTCTTTCAGTTTCAGGGATCGGCCATACCAGTAACTGATCTCCCAGATACGTATAAGGATTTACTACAGCTCCCCAGGGTTGTTTATTTCCACTCTTGGCCGCAAATACCTGAGTTTTCAATGTTTTCCACCGAAGCTCATCAAAGTAGATTACTCCTTCCGCAAACAATTCTCTGCGTCGCTCATTCTGAATACGAACTCTCAAATCATCTTTTCCGGCAACAGTAGTTGCAGCCGAACTATTCAATAATCCCACACCTGCTCTGGCTCTTACTTCATTTACCTTATCTGCTGCAGTACCAGTCTCCCCTTTCTCATTAAGTGCCTCTGCCCATAAAAGCAATACATCAGCATAACGGATCACAGGGTAATCAATATCTCCTGAGGTACGGTTCGGAATCGGAGGAGCTCCTCCTTCATACACAAACTTTCTGGGTAAATAGTAAAACTGACTCTCAATATCCGTTCGCAGATCAAAGACATTATTCAGCTGTTCAATATGTGGCCAGCGAGACGTGAAAGTCTGATTAGCACTTCCATTCATGCCAACAAATGTAGAATAAGGAAGAATAATATTGGCTGACAGACGAGGATCTCTATTAGCATATGCATTTTTCAGTCTCTCCTCATTTCCGTTATTCAAATACCGTCCAAAATCCAAGCCTTTTGCAACCAGATCATTATACTTTGCAGGCTTGTTATTTGCCGTTGCAACTTGCTGAACATTATTCCGTACGAAGTAAATTTCACGTTTTGCGGGATCCATTGCGTTGTAGCCTGCGATAATATCATCCCAGTTGAATTTACTACCATCCTTGTTCTCGTATAAGTCTACAAAATCCGGACTCACCAGATAACTATCCCAGTTGGAACCGAAGGCTGACCGGGATCCGAAATAAAACTGAGTCGTGGAACCATATCCGTTTACAGCAATATTCTGAATAGAGAAGATCATTTCATCTGACTTCTCATTGGCGGCTGTAAACAATGTTTTGTAATCTGCGAATAACTTATGTCCGGCATCCTTGACTGCCTGAAAATCGGCTATAGCTTTGTCCCAATCCTGCAGATACATATATACTTTACCGCGTAATGCATAAGCAGCAGATTTTGTAATGCGTCCGAAATTGCTGCTTCCTGCGGGGAACTTAACCGGCAGATTAGGTTCATTGATACAATCTGTAAGATCTTTCAGGATAAAAGTCCATACTTCCTGCTCTGTATTCCTTGGCTTTGTAGCTTCATTGTAGCTTATCGGTGTATCATAAATAGGTACCCCACGATATAACTGATTCAGTCTGTAATAATGAAATGCTCTTAAAAACTTCACTTCGGCCAATAGTTTTGCCTTTTTCTCAGCTGCTGACGGAGATATATTTGTTATTCCGTATATCGCATCATTGGCTCTGTGAACTCCTTCATACAACTCTCTCCATACATCTCCGAATATAGCGGTAGACGGGTTGGCAGTAGCATTCAACAGCGGATCAGCATCTCTGGGAATGAGTGTATTTGACAACCTGTCATACTGATACAACTCTCTGTGATTAGTCCCTCCGGTACTGATACCTTGTCGCAGTGCCTGATAAACACCATTTACGCCTAAGTCCGTAAAATTATCTGTAGTCCACATTTTATCTTCCGGGACTTGAGTGTTGGATGTTGCATCCAGCAAATCTTTCTTACAACTTGTAGCAGTACTTAATAATCCAACTGCGATTATTATACTCCATTTATTACGTTTATTAAATAAATGATTTTTCAATATTTCGAATTTCCTTATCGGTTTCATAACATTCATTTTTAAAATCCAAAGTTTAGACCAAAAGCATATTGCTTCATTGTAGGATAATTGGCTCCTGCACCTATCTCAGGGTCAGCTCCCGGGAATTTGGTAAACATTAACAGGTTTTCTCCTGAAAAATAAACTCTCAGATTGCGGATACGCAAGCGCTCGGTAAGTCTATTGTTAAAGGTATATCCGATCTGCAGATTACGAAGCTTGATGTAATCTGCATCGTATAGATAGAAGTCATTTGCGGCATTATTTATCGCTTCGCCATTATATTTCAATCTGGCAAATTTTCCGTTGATATTGGTTCTTGGATCCGAAGGGTTAGCAGGATCATAGAAATAATGATCTTCAGCAATACGCTGTGCAATAGCATTTCCATCTCTGACAATATTATTATTGTATCCCTCATCATTCCAGTAATACTGCAATTTTCCTTCTCCGGCCCATATCATCTGCAGATCAAAGCCTTTATATTCAAAACCAAGGCTTATACCATATACATATTTGGGAATATTAGATGTATTTGTAAAATCCTGATCATTTACATCACCATACACCTTGTCCCCATTCAAATCCGCATAGATAAAGTCACCGTAGTACAACTGTGATTTCCCCAATACATTGACCGGAGCAAATTTGTATCCTGCGGCCTGCATCGCCTGCGCCCATTTGTAATCCTCTTCTGTACGGATCATTCCATCACGGGGACCACCTGTCACATTTACGGATCCATCGGCATGGTAATAGCTTCCGTCTCCATTATATCTTTTTCTCAAGAAATACTCCTGGAAAAGATGGCCTTCCAGATTGCGTTGGTTTGTTCCGACAGCATTAGATACATTGCCGATATTTGATGTATATGTATTTACACCATTCACCTCAGTCCATCCTCTTACTAACTGTCCCTTTAATTTTTCAACAGAACTTTTATTGTAGGCAATATTACCTCCGATATTGTACCGTACTTCTCCGATCTTATCCTTCCACATGACATTCAGTTCTATACCTGAATTTTTCATAGAGGCCGAATTCACGATCGGAGCTCCTGTAGTACCAGTTGTCAGTGGCAATTGTTCAGGAATGAGGATCCCTGAAGTCAGTTTGTTGTAGTAGCTCAATTCTACATATGCTTTATTTTTAAATGTAGAAAACTCCAGACCTACTTCTTTATTTTCGGTCTCTTCCCATCCCAATAATGAGTTTCCGAAGCGACTAAGTTCCAAAGCACCGACTTGTGTACCTCCGAAGGAATATTGTGTATTGCCATAGAAAGCTTTTGCAGGAAAGTAGTTCTCAAGATTAGGATCTGCATTATTCCGGTCATTACCCAGCTTACCCCATGAACCTCTCAGCTTAATATTCTGAAAATATGGCTCAACTCTTGCCATAAAGGGTTCTCTTGAAACATTCCATCCCAAACCAACTGAGGGGAACGTACCGTATTGTCTGTCTTTTCCAAATTTGGAAGAACCGTCACGTCTCAGGTTAAATTCAACAAGATACCGTCCGTCATAATCATAATTAAGTCTTCCGAAAAATGAACGCATACCATACGCATACTCATTTCCTGTAATATCAGACATTTCATTACCCGTACCAATATTTGTAATAGTTGGGTCTATCACCCCCTTTTTAGTAGCAGAAAATGTATAGTACTTGAATTCAAATTCATTATGTCCGATCAATGCTCCGATATTATGTTTATCAATAGCAGTTTGATAGCGTAATACATTATCAATAGTAACGGTATAGTCCTTATTAAAAGATTGTGATAAGGTCAGGTTAGCTGTTGTAGTTCCCGGGAAAACAATAGTATTGGTCGCAAAATTATATTTATCGGAAGGCATACTGTTCGCTGTTTCTTCGCGGAACCGGGTTTGATAATTCAGTTTCGTTTCAAATGTTAAACCTTTCATCAGGTTTACATTTGCAAACAGAGTGGAGTTAAAGTTCGACACTTTATCCATGCCCCGCGGATCATACAGATATTGTAAAAGATTGTTCAACTGTACAGACTCTTCACTCGCTACTGCTCCCCCGAATTTGCCTTCATACATTGGATATACACCCGGTGTAGACTGTCTCAGAAAATTATAAAGTGTAGGTACAGCAGCCTTATCTCTGTTTTCTATAGATGCGAACGTATTCGTTCCCACAGTGATCATATCACCGATCTTCGTACTTATATTTGTTCTCAGTTCATATTTCTTAGCGCCTGTATTCTTCATAATACCCGGATTGTCAAAGAGTCTTCCTGAAATAGCATATGTCGTGGTCTCTGATCCTCCGACAGCAGAAATATTATGACTCTGTATCCAGTTTTGACTGTAAATCCAATCTGTCCAGTCGGTATTAGGATAAGCGATATGATTCGGCAATCCGGAAGGAGCTAATACCCCATTTGGATCAGCATTGGCTTTTCTCCATAGATCTATAGTAGACTGTGCATATTTAGCCGATACGCCCGAGTTAAAAGTTCCCTCGTTCATCAGTTCCATATGTGTTGCATAGTCCGAGACAAATTTCGGGCTTCCCATAGGAGTTGTTCTGGACATGATACCCGAGTAGCTGAGCTGTGTTTTCTGATTTGCCTTACCTTTTTTAGTTGTAATCAGGATTACCCCGTTTGCTGAGCGTGTTCCATATATAGAAGCAGATGAAGCATCTTTCAATATAGAGATACTTTCAATATCATTTGGATTTACAGCATCCATCGTCCCGACTATACCGTCAATAACGACAAGTGCGCTGGAGTTATTCATTGTCCCTACCCCTCTGATCCGGATATTAGCACCATCACTCCCCGGACGTCCGGTACTTTGCTTCACTTGCACACCTGAAGCCAGGCCACTTAAAGCGGTAGATACATTCGTTACAGGTCTGTTTTCGATCTGTTTGGAATCTACCGTACTTACAGAACCTAAGAGCTTAGCTTTAGATTGTGTTCCATATCCCACGACGACAACTTCGTCTATAACAGATTCTGATCCGGATAGTGTTACGTTGATTTCGGTACGTCCGTTAACAGGTTCTTCAACTGCATTTTGCCCTACATACTTATAGATAAGTACATCATTTGTAGTTACCGTGATCTGGTAATTTCCTTCTGCTGTAGTAGAAGTGGCCGTATTTGTACCTTTAACAGATACAGTCACTCCCGCCAGAGCGAGGCCCTGAGTATCTTTTACCGTTCCTTTGACTGTTACTTTTTGCTGCGCAAATGTAATAACAGACATACTGATCAGCCACAATAGGGCGAGCCATTTGTAAATGTGATTCATAATGATTGTTTTATAGTTTATAATTGTCAATAGGTTATAATTATAACCAGGCCTATAGTCCAAAATTAGACTGCAACCTTAGTGCAGAAGGGGTATTTTTTAAAAAATATAGGGGTAGTAATTCATTAAAACGTAGATTTACAGCATAAATCTACAGTAGCACATCGATTCCGTAAAAATCTATGACAACATTTATCTCCACAGAAATGATAAAAAAAGTCTTTGCTCGTATACTTGTTATATGGGGTATTCTCTCAGGGGTTGGTGTTACTTTATGTACTGCTCAGAATCCGATAGAATTCAATCATCTTCATCAGAAAAAGGGATTGTACCGAACACCTATTCTAACCATAGTCCAGGACAGAAACGGATTTATGTGGATAGGAGGCGGTGCTCAGCTATATAAATATGATGCCGTCAAATTTGAATCGTATGTAGGTGCAAATCGTCTTAACGGTAATCCCTACATTACAGCTCTGGCAGTCGATTCGAGTAATAATATTGTTATTGGCACCGGAGCAGGTCTTTTTATTTATAATCAGAATATCGGAAAATTTTATACGCAGAACCAAAAGCTTACCAGCACCAATATCACCACGATCCGGGTATTGCACAATTCGGATATTCTTATCGGAACAGACAAAGGGTTAAACCTGATATCCATCAATCAAAAAGATACCCTCTTCCGTCAATTGCTAAAAGGACAACATATAAAAGCCATTACGGAAGATAAAAAAACTAAAAAAGTAATTATCAGCTCTATAGATGCCGTATATGAATTTGACGACAAGTGGAAAAGTCATATGCTGACACCTGTTGTCCAAAAGATCTACAAAGAGCATAAGGATTATATCACCAGCATACTCATAGACAACGGTCATATATGGTTTGGAACATTTGATTCCGGGGTGATTTTATATCATCAAAAAGATCAATCCTTCAGGGAGTGGAATGAAAAGAATTCTACAATAGCCAGTAACCGGATCCGAAAGCTAATTTATGACAATGACGGACAGCTCCTGATTGGAACGCTTAAAGGACTGACTGCCCTGGATGTACAAAGCCATCAGCTGCAGACCTACAAACATCAGATAGATAATCCTGCCAGCCTGAGTCAGAATTCGATCTATGATATATACCGTGACCAACAACAAATCATTTGGGTCGGGACTTATTATGGCGGGATTAATCTGATCTACCCTTCCAAAAATCCATTCCGTATCTATAAACCAATGGGGATGACCAATTCTATCAGCAGTAATATTATCAGCAGCCTGGCTGAGGATCAGGACGGTTACTGGGTTGGAACGGAAGAAGAGGGATTAAACTTTATAAGTAAGGCCGACGGATCTATCAAGACAATTAATAAGGAATTATCATCCAACCTTGTTAAGGATGTTTTTCTGGATCATAATGATCGTATCTACATCGGGACTTACAATGGCGGATTCAATATACTGAACAAAAAAACAGGGCACGTTGATATTTTCCTATTGGATGAAAAGAGAAGAACAAACTTTATCAATAATGTATACGCCATATGCAAAGACAGCAAAAACAACCTTTGGATCGGAACTAATGCCGGCTTCTACCTGTATGATGAATCCAGCCGAAAAATCAGTAAGACTTATCCTGAGATTGAAAAGCTTTTTGTCACCAACATTTTAGAAACACCTCAGCAGGACCTGCTGGTAAGCAGCACATCAGGGCTCTATATAAAATGGGCTTCGCAGGATCACTTTACTCTTGTGGACGGAACAAAAGACATTTCCATAAAGAGCATATTTGTAGAAGACAACATAGCATGGTGCGCAAGTAATACAGGTAAAATAATACGATACGATATTTCCAAAAAAAGTATTTCATTTGTTCCTGTCAAAAATGTATCTACGTTCTTAAGTGTAATCAAGGCCGGGGACAACCTGTGGATAACGACACCAAAAGGATTAATCTCCTTTCACCTCAAAACCAGGGAAGAACACCTGCTGACTACTACAGATGGTCTTCCTTCTGATGAGTTCAATGAAAATTCATACCTGAGAAGTAAAGATGGAGAGCTTTTTTTCGGCACATTAAATGGATTGGTAAGATTTGATCCTACCAAAATCGTTTACAACAGAAAGAAACAAAAAGTACTTTTCACAAATCTTCGCCTCTTCAACAATACCGTAAAGATCGGAGATAAAACTCAGCTTCTGGATAGAGAAATCAGTCAACTCAGACGATTGGATTTCAGGTACGACCAAAACGTTTTTTCTCTTGACTTTGCACTCCTTAATTTTGACCGGTCAGATAAGAATCAATTCGCATATAAGATCAAAGAACTGGATCCGGACTGGATTTATACAGATATTCCGACAGCGACATACATGAACCTGAGTCCGGGCAGTTACACGCTTCTGATCAAGGGCGCAAATAATGATGGCATATGGTCCGATGTCAGTTTTATCTATATCACAATTCACCCACCCTTCTGGAAAACCTGGTGGGCTTATATCCTTTACTTTTTAATTCTGGTAGTGATTATATATTTTCTCAACAGATTCCTCATAGAGCGTGCTCTTCTGATAAAGTCAGAAAAAGATCAATATGCTAAGATCAATTTCTTCTCCTATATCTCGCATGAGATACGTACTCCGCTGACACTGATCATCCATCCGCTAAAACAATTACTCAAGAGCTCAGCAGTTACACAGGATGTACAACACAAATTACTAGGCATTGAGAAAAACACCAACCGGCTTCTATCACTGATAAATGAATTATTAGACTTTAGAAAAATAGAAGAGAATACCTTACAACTGAATGTCTATAATTATAGTCTGGAGCCATTTCTGTCAGAAATCAGCAGTGTGTTTACCGAACTTGCACAGGAAAAAGATTTACTCCTTACTACACAGATGGATACGATGGAGACAGATGTATACTTTGACCGGATTCAATTTGAGAAAGTCATTTACAACCTTATTTCCAATGCCATCAAATACAGCAATATTGGAGGAGAAGTTTCCATTGCATTGACGCAGGATCAGAAAGAGGTAGAAATAAATATCAGCAATACCGGACTGCCTATTCCTCAGGACAACCTTGACAAAATATTTGAACAATACTTTCGTACGACCGATAGCCAGATTAACTATGACGGGACAGGGATAGGACTGGCATTGTCTCGACATATTGTACAATTGCATGGCGGACACATACAGGCACATCAGCAACAGGAGGTAAACAGCTATCAGGCAAAAATCATCTTCACGATCAAACTGCAAAAAGGAACAGAGCATTTTCAAAACCAAAATCATGTAAATATCCTTCATAAAGACAAAATCTTTGCAGTAGCTCCTTTTGAAAGTCACAACCGAAACCCTGTGGAAGAGCACAGTAATCTCTCTATATTGATCATAGAAGATAATCCGGAATTGAGCAATTTACTGGTTGATATGTTATCCGGTCTATATCGGGTATATGTTTCTTATAACGGACTGGATGGTGCAGCCAAGGCTGAAGAAGAAATACCTGATCTTATACTAAGTGATGTTATGATGCCCGGATTATCAGGTCTGGACTTGTGCAGCAGGCTCAAGTCAGAACCCAAAACAAGCCATATCCCTATTATCTTGCTCACAGCATTAGGAAGTATCGATAAACAGATCAAAGGTTTAGAACAAGGAGCAGATGCATATATTACCAAACCTTTTGACAGAGATTATGTATTGCTCACCATTCGCAATCTCCTCACTTTGGCAGAAAAGAACCGGAAATCGTTCAGCCTGGACAAGTTTATTGAGAAAAGGTCAAAGAATAAACAGCAGGAAGATGAACTTTTGAGCAAAGCTGTAAAAATCATTATTGACAATCTTCCCAACGAAAATCTTTCTGTAGAATTTCTCTGCAGGGAGCTGGGTATGAGCCAACCTGTACTTCACAAAAAACTGAAAGCGATCACTAACCTCTCGTTGATCAATTTTATCAAATCGGTAAGGATGAATCAGGCAGCAAAGATGTTAAAGACAGGATTATATTCTATCACTGAGGTAGCCTATGAAGTAGGATTCAGCGACAGGAAATATTTCAGCAAAGAGTTTAAAAAACATTTTGGGTCAAATCCTTCGGATTATACAAAAGAGGATGACTCCAATCCATCCTGATACAAAGGGTGGAGACACAAGCACCGCTACGCTCATGCTTGCGCCAGAGCAAGGATAAAGATTAAACTGAACTCTCCAAGGAGAGATCCCGGTTTTCCGGGAGAGAAATTAAAGACTGATATAGCAACCATACACTTCTGCTACTTAGAGCTACTTCGCCACTACACTGTTGATGGAGACACCAACACATGCAGCTAATGCGTTTACCGATGTCCGCACCGGTAAGACTATAGAGGTACAAGCTATTCCCGGATGGATAAAAAACCATCTGTATTGTAAAATATGACTCAAAACTCACGTCAGGATATCTTATTAAAAAAGGTCTGCCGATTATCCCGGCAGACCTTCATTCTTTAGAAGCATGTACGGATGTACACACTCCAATTCAAAAATCGTTAATACTGTCCTGTACTTAACAGAACCAATGTACAGGCATTTTCTACCTCTATACCTTTCTCTTGTGCCAGCTGTGCCAGCTCCCTGTTCTCCGCTCCGGGATTAAAGACAATACGTCTGGGGGCAGTTTTCAGGATGTATTCGTATAACGGCTTCTGATTCTGGGCACCCATATACATTGTAATTGTATCAATATCGGTATGTATAGTCTCCGCAGGTTCTATCGGCTGTTCGGCAACAACACCTTTCTTCAATCCTACATTGACAATATCATGTCCAAACCTTGTCAGCATATGAGCGGCTTTATATGAATATCGTTCCGGATTAGTACTGGCACCTATTATTAATGTTTTTTTCATACGATTCTCCTATCTGTTTGCATTAGTCTACCATAAAATCGCCATCCGCATTATATGCATTCTTCCGAAGAATAGGCATACCCAGGATTTTGTACAATTCATCCAGTTTGACCAGACTACCGTTGGTCATATTGGACAATAATACAATGGTTACATCATTTTTCAGATCGCGTACATACAGATTGCGAAATCCGTGCCACCATCCTGTATGATACACTACGTGTTGATCATTATGATTAAACGTTCTCCATCCGTATCCATATCCGAATGCTCCCTTTTTACTCGGGTCATTTCTGGGTACATAAGCCGAATCCAGTGTTTCCTGTTTTAATAACCGGCCTTCACGCAGCGCTATGTCCAGAAGGAACATATCCTCTACCGTACTGTATATTCCTTTATCACCCAACGGGCCATCCAGGAAATTCTGTACAACAGATCTTCTCCATACCTTATCATGACCGATTACTTTGACAGGTATTTTTTCATAAACAGCTTTGGAATAAGCAGCCGTATGCTTCATTCCCGCAGGATCAAATACATTCTCCTTCAGAAATACTGCGTAATCCTGTTTGGAAACCTTTTCTATAATAGCCCCCAAAACCATAAAATTACTGTTGTTATAATGAAAACGGCCGTCTGGTTTTCCGTATCTTCCGGGTTTATGCTCCGTCAGCAGACGGATAGCATCCATATTACTCATCCCTTTCTTTTTATCTTTCCATACACCATCCGCAAAATAGACATAATTAGGAAGTCCTGAACGATGAGTCAGCAACATTTTCACAGTAATTCCTTCATAGGGAAAATCAGGAAAGAAATCATTGACTGTCTGATCCAGCTTTAGTTTTCCTTCTTCCACCAACTTCAGGATTGCAATAGAAGTCATTGGCTTAGTAACGGAAGCCAGTTCAAACTGAGATTGAATATTGAGACTATCCTTTAATAAATAATTGGCCCATCCAAACGATTTTTCATATATGATCTTGCCTTTCTTAGCGATCAGCACATTGCCGTTGAAACCAGCTTTTTTATGAAGATTCTGCATAAAAGCATCGACGGCTTTGTCTGCTTCATTCGGGTTATACAGAAGTCGTATACTATCTTGTTCTGCCTGATTTTTTTCTTCTTTAATTTTACGTTCTTCGGCAGATGTACAGCCGATCAAACTTATAACACTTAAACCTAACAGGACTTTCGCAACAATCAATTTCACAAGTTTTTCTTTAAATTTTTGAGGTACATATCTATAATGTCAAAAAATAACAATTTAGTATGTAAAGGACAAATAAAAGAGCCACTTTATTGCTAAAGTGGCTCTTTTATTTGTTGACAGATCCGGATTATGCTAATAATCTTACCGGATTCTCAATCAATGGTTTTAATGTTTGTAAAAACGCTGCTCCGGTTGCACCATCCACTACTCTGTGATCGCATCCCAAAGTAAGCTTCATGATATTACCAGGTACTACAACTCCGTTTTTAACAACCGGAATATTCTGGATTGCTCCTACAGAAAGGATTGCTCCATCCGGAGAATTGATGATAGAAGTAAATTCATCAATACCGAACATACCCAGATTTGAGACAGTAAATGTAGAACCTTCCCAATCCGAGGGTTGCAATTTTTTAGATTTAGCTCTTTGTGCAAATTCCTTAACCTCCGTAGAAATGTGAGATAATGATTTGCCATCTGCAAAACGTACAACAGGAACTAATAAACCATCTTCAACAGCAATCGCAACACCAATATTTGTATGCTCATTGAATCTGATTTTGTCACCACCCCATGATGAATTTACCGCCGGGTGTTTTTTCAAGGCTATAGCAACTGCTTTGATGATAATATCATTAAAAGATACTTTCACAGGAGCTACTTCATTAATCTGTTCTCTGGCAGCGATAGCATTATCCATATCAATGCTGATAGTCAGATAGAAGTGTGGAGCTGTATACAAACTTTCAGCAAGACGACGTGCAATTGTTTTACGCATTTGCGATACCGGCTGTTCTGTATATTTCTCTTCACCTACATATGTTGGCAACGTGATTGTTTTGGATTCGGTAGCCGGTGCTGCTCCTGTACTTGCAGGTGCTGCGGCAGGCTTGGCAGAAGGCACGAATGATTCCACATCTTTCTTTACAATGCGTCCGCCATCTGCAGAACCTTTTACATCATTCAGATTGATTCCTTTTTCTTTAGCAATTTTACGAGCCAGAGGAGAAGCTTTTACTCTTGAATCATCAGCAGAAGAACCGGCAGTTTCAACAGGAGCACTTTCAACAGCAGCCTTAGGAGCTTCTTCTTTTTTGCTTTCTTTTGATTCTGCTTTAGGAGCTGCAGATTTTTGATTCAGTAAAGGTGTTACGTCTGTTCCTGCAGGACCTACGATAGCAATGATATCATTTACTTTCGCTGCCTGTCCGGCTTCAAGACCAACATATAATAAAGTACCGTCTGCATACGCAGTTACTTCCATAGTCGCTTTATCTGTTTCCACGTCAGCAATAGCATCATCAGATTTGATGGTATCTCCAACTTTAAAGTTCCATTGAGCAATGACACCTTCAGTCATGGTATCACTCAACAACGGCATAGTGATCACAGTGACACCAAGGTCTTCTGCAGACACACTTGCTGAAGAAGACTCTTCTGATGCAGTTGTCTCTTCTTTAGCTTCTTCTTTCTTCTCCTCAGCAGGAGCTGCAGAAGCGGCCGAAGATCCGTCAAGCAAGGCCTGAAAATCTTCCCCTTCTTCTCCAAGTACAGCGATTACTGCATCCACAGCTACAGCTTCACCTTCTTTGGGTCCGATATATAACAATGTTCCTTCCTGATAAGATTCGAAGTCCATTGTAGCTTTATCTGTTTCAATCTCTGCAACAAGATCTCCAGAATTTACTTTGTCACCAACTTTTTTGTGCCACTTTGCGATAACACCTTCAGTCATGGTGTCACTCATTTTAGGCATTTTTACTACTTCAGCCATTTGTTTGCTTCGTTATATTTAGTTAAAGTAATTATCAATTAATCCATTACAAAAGGATAATCCTGTTGTACGTAAACATCATTATAGATTTCTGAAGCATCCGGATATGGAGACTCTTCTGCAAATTTCACAGAATCTTCAACCACTTTTTTCACATCCGCTTCCACCTCTGCAAACCACGCATCATCAGCATATTTATTTTCCAGGATCGCATGTTTAGTAGACAACAACGGATCACGGCCTTTGTACTCTTCTAATTCTTCTTTAGTACGGTATTTAGCAGGATCTGACATAGAGTGTCCTTTGTAACGGTAAGTACGGATTTCTAAGAAAGTCGGGCCTTCTCCTGCACGTGCACGCTGAACAGCTTCATCCATAGCATTGTGAACAGCTACTACATCCATACCGTCAACAGCTGCCGAAGGCATATCAAAACCATGTCCCATCTTGTAGATGTCGATCATATTGGTTGTACGCTGTACGGATGTTCCCATTGCATAACCATTGTTTTCACAAACAAAAATCACAGGAAGTTTCCACAACATAGCCATGTTAAGGGTTTCGTTGAAAGCTCCCTGACGAACAGCCCCGTCTCCCATATAGCACACGTTAACATTTTTGGTACCGTTATACATTTCAGCGAATGCAATACCAGCACCTAAAGGAATCTGACCACCTACGATACCGTGGCCACCCATAAATTTGTGCTCTTTAGAGAAAAAGTGCATAGAACCACCTTTACCTTTTGAACATCCAGTTGCTTTACCATATAATTCAGCCATACAAGCATCAGCAGATACGCCCTTAGCTAATGCGTGAGCATGGTCGCGATATGCTGTGATCAATGAATCTTCAGGACCGATTACCGACATGGTACCAGCTACTACTGCTTCCTGACCGATATAAAGGTGACAGAATCCACGAATTTTTTGTTGACCGTAAAGCTGACCAGCTTTTTCTTCGAATTTACGCATGAGTAGCATGGATTTATACCACTCTAAATATGTCTCTTTTGTTATAGGTGTTGAACTCATTTTCAAGTATTGAATTTCTGACTTAACTGACTACAAATCTAATCAATATTTACAACATTTTTGTCATAGACTACAATTTTATTACAGTGTAAAAACATTCTAATTGCACTCTGCATGATTGATTAACAAAATTTAACAGCTAAAGAACAGCGGATTTCCTTTTGAATATTTTTTGTAAAATCAAAGCGACCATTTGATATTTTCTCAAATGGTCGCTTTTCAAAATCGGATGATTTGCTTCCGGATGGAAGATTTCTTTTTGAAGACTTCAGTAACGGGTCTATTGGTCTGTGCGGATCGCTGAGTCAGCCCTCTGTTTACTAAGTAAAACAGTTATTTCTTGTTCTGAAAGTTTTTGCTGCTCACCGCTTTTCATATTTTTTAAAGAAAGTTTTCCGGTATTTACTTCTTCTTCACCTATCAAAAGCACATAAGGTATACGTTTATCGTCGGCATAACTCATCTGCTTTTTGAGTTTGACAGCCTGAGGATACAATTCCACTGCAATCCCTGCCTGGCGTAACCGGTTCAGCAACGGAAGTGTAAATGCCTCTATAGACTTGTCAAAATTAACGATTAATAATCTTGTATTATCAGACTCATGCTTCGGATACAGATCCAGCTCTTCCAATACATCATATATACGATCTGCACCGAAAGATACACCTACACCGGTCAATCCTTTGAGACCAAACATTCCAGTCAGGTCATCGTAGCGACCTCCGCCACCGATACTCCCCATAGACACTTCGTTAGTTTTCACCTCAAATATACAGCCCGTATAATAATTAAGCCCCCGGGCCAATGTGATGTCGAGTTCTACATATTTATTATATACTTCTCCGGATACATCCAGTTGATTGAGGTAGGCGAACACTTCTTCCAGTTCTGCCACACCACGAAGTCCTGTTTCAGATTTTGCCAGTACCGAACGAAGCTGCTCTATTTTGGAAACGGTAGATCCTTCCAGCAAAATAATCGGGCGCAGGATAGCAAGATCGGCCTCCGTAAATCCTCTTTCCAGCAATTCTTTGTTTACGCCATCCAGTCCTATTTTATCCAACTTATCAATGGCAACAGTCATATCAAAGATAAGCTCCGGTTTGCCGATTATTTCAGCTATTCCGGAAAGAATCTTTCGGTTATTGATCTTGATTGCAAAATCCCGGAGCCCCAGTGCACGCAGCGCTTCATGATAGATGAGAATAAACTCTGCTTCATTCAGCAGGCTTTCCGAACCAACTACATCCACATCACACTGATAAAATTCACGGTAGCGTCCGCGTTGCGGACGATCTGCACGCCATACCGGCTGAATCTGGAAACGCTTGAACGGAAGACTGATTTCATGCTGACGCATGACGACATAACGGGCAAATGGCACAGTCAGGTCATATCGCAATGCCTTTTCCGAAAGATGAGGAATCAGACTATTAGAAGCTTTTTCTGCTAAAAGAGCATCCGGAGCTTTACTTAAATAATCTCCGGAATTCAGGATCTTAAAAATCAATTTATCACCTTCATCACCGTATTTACCGGTCAATGTCTGTAGATTTTCAAAAGAAGGTGTCTGAATTTCCTGATATCCATACTTACGGAATACGGATTTCAGCGTATTAAAAATATAATTACGTTTTTCCATTTCGGCAGGTGAAAAATCACGTGTGCCTTTAGCCAATGAAGGTTTTACTATTGCCATATCACGGCAAAGGTAAGGTATACAAATGAAATATCCATGTAGTACAGGCCGCACAAATATCAATGAGCATAGTTTGGATATTCCATATGACCATTGAAAATCAAATTATACACATATGAAATTTTATGAAAATACCTGCGGTGAAATTAGAATTTACAGGTTACTCGGTCTCAAATATCTTGAGGTATTCGCAGGCCTTTTCTGCGGCAAGCTTTTCGGCACTTTTTTTATTGAAGTCCCTGCCTATACCACATACTTCTCCTTCTACAATCGCTTCTATACTGAACATCTTGGAGGATTCTCCTTCAGGATTAGCCGTAGGAAGAAATTGAACGTCTTTGCCAAGATGCTGACACCATTCAATTAATCTGCTTTTAAAATTGGTCTCCGTCACTTCGAGCAGCTGAATATCAACGTGGGTTTTGATAATTCTGTTCAGCAGAAAACTTTTGGTAAATGTATAGCCCTTATCCAGATATACAGCTCCGACAAGTGCTTCAAAAGCATCACCCAGCAGGGACCCCTGCTTATTAGGGAAACTGATCATACGAGCATCGTATTGAATCAGTTCATTTAAACCAAGTTTTCGGGAAAGTTGATTGAGGTTGGCTCTGCTGACGATTTTTGACCGCATCTCGGTCAAAAATCCTTCATCTTTGTAGGGATATTTTTTAAACAGTAACTCGGCGACGACAGATCCTAAGATTGCGTCACCCAGAAACTCTAATCGTTCATTGCTGTTTTTGGCACCTTCCTTTATAGCAGTAGCCACAGACTTATGTCTGAAGGCCATTTGGTATAGCCGTATGTTTTCAGGGACAAACCCCAATAGGTTTTTCAGCTTCCGCACATAAGCTCTATGTGGCGAGAAATACAAATTATAAATCCGCGAAAAGGGCATGCTACTCAAAAAAGGATGAGAGGATAGAACCTCTCTTTACCATTACAGGATCCCTCTACAATCAACACAGGCAATTAAGGTTGATACTTTTTGAAAATAACGGAAGCATTATGTCCGCCAAACCCAAAAGTATTACTCATCGCTGCATTTACCACACGTTTTTGCGCCGTATTGAATGTAAAATTCAATTTATTATCCAGTTCAGGATCGTCGTTAAAGTGGTTGATTGTTGGAGGTACTATGTCATTCTGGACAGCCAGGATTGAAGCAATAGACTCAATCGCACCGGCAGCACCCAAAAGGTGTCCTGTCATCGATTTGGTCGAGCTGATGTTCAATTCATAAGCATGATCCCCAAATAATTCTTTAATAGCTTTTGTTTCACTGATATCTCCAAGAGGTGTAGATGTACCATGCACATTGATATAATCAATTTCATGTCCATCCATCCGGGCATCACGCAAAGCATTTGACATCACCAGTTTTGCGCCTAACCCTTCCGGGTGTGGTGCGGTGATATGATTTGCATCTGCACTCATTCCCCCTCCTACAATTTCAGCATAAATTTTTGCTCCGCGTGCCAATGCATGTTCCAGACTTTCCAATATAATCGTGCCCGAACCTTCACCTGCGACAAATCCATCACGGTCCTTATCAAAAGGACGGGAAGCTGTCTTGGGATCGTCATTACGGGTAGACAATGCATGTAATGCATTGAATCCGCCTATGCCCGCTTCATTGATAATGGCCTCAGAGCCACCGGAAACGATAATATCACACAGACCGGTACGAATGTAATTGAATGCGTCGATCATTGCATTAGTCGAAGATGCACATGCAGACACACACGAAAAGTTTGGTCCGCGTAATCCATAACGCATCGAGATATGACCCGGAGCAATGTCCACGATCATTTTCGGAATAAAGAAAGGATTGAAACGAGGCGTTCCATCTCCTGTGGCGAAGTTTGAGACTTCGTCCAAAAACGTTTTTAATCCACCAATCCCCGAACCCCAGATGACTCCTATCCGATTAGTGTCAAGTTTTTCAAAATCCAGTGCTGCATCTTTAATAGCTTCTTCCGTAGATGCCATGGCGTATTGAACAAAAGGATCGACCTTCCGTGCTTCTTTACGATCCATGAAATCATGCGGATCGAAATCTTTTACTTCGCACGCAAATTGGGTTTTGAATTTTGATGCATCAAATCTTGTAATAGGAGCAGCACCGCTTACACCATTTATCAATCCTTCCCAGTATTCCGGGACAGTATTGCCAAGTGGTGTAAGAGCGCCTAACCCTGTTACTACTACTCTTTTAAGCTCCATTTATGATGATTGGCCTAATTAAATTAGTTAGTTAACGTTTTTTTCTAAATAAGCGATTGCTTGACCTACTGTACCGATGTTCTCAGCTTGATCATCAGGAATAGCTACGTTGAATTCTTTTTCAAACTCCATGATCAACTCGACTGTGTCAAGTGAATCAGCACCTAAATCATTAGTGAATGAAGCTTCTGGCGTTACTTCGTTTTCGTCAACACCTAATTTTTCAACGATAATTGCTTTTACTCTTGAAGCGATATCTGACATGATTTTATAGTTTAATTGTTTAATAAATCTGTGCAAAGAAAAATAAATTTCACCAATTATCAAATCTTTTTGATTTTTTGGCGCAGCAAAAGTAAGCATGTTAATCCAATATTCAAACTGTAAAAGACTAATACTTAACCGTATCCAATAATACTAACTTTTGGCTTTATTTACAAATATTCTACTTTGTTAATGCAAATTTTACATAGAATACCCGCAAGATACGTGAAATTATACTAATTTCGTATAAAACATCTCAGCAAAATTGAATAAAATAACTGTATTTAAATTGGAAATGGACATGGAAGAAGAACTGGATTTTGTTCTTCTGGGTATTAGCTCCCCTTTACGGGACTACAGATTATGCCATTTTATCAACAAAACTACAGGCCTCCAGTTTGTATATGGTAAAGAAAGTAATATCGACCATAAGGGAAATATGAAAGAAGGGGGAAAAGAAGAGTATGAATACCATATCATACAGGAAAAAAGTAAAGGCAAAAAGCCAGCTTTGAAACATCATTTTGCCATCTACAGATATTGCGATGTCGACTACGAATACGAGTATTATCTTATTAACAACAGGAGTCAGGAAGGCGGTTTATTAATACCTGAAATAGCAAATTTTGACTTCTTTCTGGTCATCAAAAACTTCATACATGAAGAAGATTTACGCCTCCTTATTCAGAATCTGAATCGTATAAATGACGTCATAATGGTAAAAGAAATAATGCCTAAAATATTGAAATCTAAAGAAAATCTCATATTTTAGCGCACTTGAAAGAAGAGTGTACATACTACACTATAAATTATAAACTTCAAATCAGATGTTATTCTTTGTAAAAAGAAGGGTAACAGCAAATAAAAATATAAGTAGTTTTTAAAACAAAATATTACATGAAGAAGATTCAAAAACGGACCAAAATTGTGGCAACACTTGGCCCGGCATCAGCAGATAAAACTGTCTTGACAAATATGATTGCCAAAGGTGTCGATGTATGTCGCCTTAACTTCTCCCACGGAAGCCAGGAAGATCACCTGAAAGTGATCAACACAATCAACGAAATCAACAATGAACATCCCTTTAACGTAGCTATTCTTGCCGATCTTCAAGGACCTAAAATCCGTATTGGTAAAATGAAAGAGGGTGGCGCTATCC
This sequence comes from Sphingobacterium spiritivorum ATCC 33861, assembly GCF_000143765.1. GTDB lineage: Bacteria > Bacteroidota > Bacteroidia > Sphingobacteriales > Sphingobacteriaceae > Sphingobacterium > Sphingobacterium spiritivorum. The sequence continues at coordinate 444,917 of NZ_GL379771.1, forward strand.
TGATTAACGGTTCTGAGGTAGAAATCACAACTCAGGAACTGATCGGAGACGAAAAGCGTATCTATATCACATATGAAAACTTCCCCAATGATGTTAAGGAAGATGAGATTATCTTATTGGATGACGGTAAATTACAATTGAGAGTAGTCTCTACCAACCATAAAGATACTGTATTCTGCCAGGTTGTTCACGGAGGTGTATTGACTTCCAGAAAAGGTGTCAATCTTCCAAATACAAAAGTATCTATCCCTTCACTGACAGAAGAAGATCTTGACAACCTGAACTTTGCTCTTGATCATGGTGCTGACTGGATCGCTATGTCTTTTGTACGTTCGGCAGAAGATATCTACCAGTGTAAAGAGATCATCAAAGAAAAAGGAAGTCATGCGCGTGTAATTGCTAAAATCGAGAAACCTGAAGCGATCGAAAATATCGATGCGATCATCGAAGCGACAGACGGTATCATGGTTGCACGTGGTGATTTGGGTGTTGAGATGCCAATGGAAGAAGTTCCGGGATTGCAAAAAATCATCGTTCAAAAATGTCGTGACCTTTCCAAACCGGTTATCATTGCTACGCAGATGCTGGAAAGTATGATCACTACTCCTCGTCCAACACGTGCAGAGGTCAACGATGTGGCCAATTCTGTATTGGATGGTGCAGATGCTGTAATGCTTAGCGGTGAGACTTCCGTAGGAGAATTCCCGGAAATCGTTATCGAAACAATGGCTAAAATCATTGTACATGTAGAGCAGACATCATACAACTACTACAGCGACAAGAGTGATCAACATACAGATCTGACAAAGATCCCTGATGCGATCTGTGGTTCATCGATCTACCTGGCTGAAAAAACAAAAGCTTCAGCTATCGCCGTGATGACATCCTCAGGTTATACTGCATTTGAAATCTCAAGCTACAGACCGGATGCAGATATTTATATTTTCACAGGAAACAAAAATTTACTGAGATCATTAAGTCTGGTTTGGGGTGTACGAGCATTTGTGTATGAAAAATTTGAAAGTACTGACGGCACAATTCAGGATGTAAATAAGTTGCTTACAGAAAAGAACCTGGTATCTCCGGGACAGATCGTAATCAATACATCTTCAACACCGCTCCGCGAAAAAGGAAGAACAAATACAATTCGGGTATCCGAAGTAAAATAACTAAAAATAAGGTGGCTGGATATTCGGCCACCTTATTTTTTTAGCACAGAATCCTTTTTTAGTAACAAGGGACGGAAGTTATATGCCTCTTTCAAGGGTAACTGATCAAGTTCATCCAGTTTTTTTGTGCCTGGCATCGGAGCCGAATCTTTGCCATATAATTTAACTGTCAGGATCTCTCCCTTTCTGTTTTTCACCTCGTCCGGATTCACAGGATAAACCTGCAACCTCTTTACTGTATCCAATAACGGAATCTGCTGATCCGGAAAAACTTTACGTCCTTTCTTTTCCTGATATTTAAAATCCTGAGCAAAAGAATAGCTCCAAATGCTTAGGAAAAGTGCTGTGAATATGCTATATTTCAGTTTCATAACATGTGAAGTGTATTTCCTTAAAATTAAGCAACAATTCTCAATAACAAATCATAATGCGCCACATTGCCTGTTAAATATTGTTAAATGAACGTTTTGAAGATAAAGCATTTATATTTTTGTAACAAATGAAACAAAGAAGTATTACTGTCATTATTGGATTAATGTCCATTGCTCTGCTTGGAGTAATGGCTATGCAATACTTTTTTATCCGCGACTCTTTCCGTCAAAAATCACAGCTCTTCGATGAATCGGTCAATGCTTCTCTGGCAACAGTTGCGTCTAAAATAGAGAAACACGAGGTTATGGCTTTTGCCAAAACCCAACAAAGAAATAACCAGGTTAAATATGAGCGTGAACAAAAACGCTTAGAAGACCAGATCAATATTCAGAAGCAGATCGAAGCCCTTCGACTTCAGCAGTATGAGGTTCAGCAAAAGTTTAAAGATGCAGAAGATGTGCTCAAAATGAGCTACCCGATCATTGTACCTCTGGAAAACTGGTTTTATGAAACGTATATCCGACGCAAAAAATACAATTATCTGGTCAAGCTTCTGATTTCACAAGGTGTATATGAAGATAATTCTATCGGTAACTCTATCGAGGTATATGCAGTTGGTGATAAAATCGCACGTATTGCAGCAAAAGACGATAGCTGCCGATACCTTGCTTTCTTGAATCCGTACGAATTAAATTCACTGGATTTTACGATCAAGACATTGCCCCCAAAAGCAGACATGAAGATTGCGCTTCGTATACATGCCTTAGAGAATAAACTCAAATTGTCGCAACTTGATGATGCCAGCAATCTCTATGACTCCATCGCCGTAATCGGTGGTAAAAAAAATAATGTTATTGAAGATTTCGCTGCCAGCATGGAACTTTCCAAGCGTCCGTTAAAGAGTCGTATCGATGTTAGTTTCCTTAAGAAAGAACTTACACGGGAACTTTCCAACAGAGATATTAACTCCAAATTCAATATCGAAGTCAAAGAGAACAACAGTATTCTGTACAATATTAATACACTTGGTGAACTGGATAAACCTCAGAAGCACAACAGCTACTCTACACTGTTATTCCAGGGAGACGTCGGAAATGCGCCCGGCAAACTGACCATTACTTTTACGGACAAGCGTAATATTATCATGGACAATATGGGATACCTCTTTTTTCCAATGGGAGCCTTACTTGTTTTACTGATTGGTTGCTTTGCCTATACACTGACTACTATCTTCCGTCAAAAGAAAATCTCTGAGATGAAGACCGACTTTATCAACAATATGACCCATGAGTTCAAAACTCCTGTAGCGACCATCATGATTGCGAGTGAGTCTCTCAGGGATCCGGAAATAATTGCAGACGAAAGAAGAGTACATCGCCTGGCCAACATTATTTACGATGAGAATGTCCGATTGGGAGATCATATTGAAAGGGTACTCAATATCGCCAGACTGGAAAAAGAGAATCTGAAAATAGACCGCATGGATGTCCGGATCAATGACCTGACCAATGCGGTACTGGACAGCATGCAGTTGCAGATTCAAAAATCCAAAGGCACACTGGAAACTTTTCTGGAGGCAAAGGATGATGTCGTGATCGGTGACGAATTACACCTGTCCAATGTACTGTTTAATCTGGTGGATAATGCCATCAAATACAGTAAAGACAGTCCGCACATTACCGTCAGAACCCATAACCATAAAAATACGATAGTAATATCCGTCAGTGACAAGGGAATCGGTATGACTCGCGACCAGCAGCAGAAGATCTTTGATCAGTTTTACCGGATTCCTACAGGCAATATTCACAATGTCAAAGGATTTGGACTGGGGCTGAGTTATGTAAATGATATTATCAAACGTCTGGACGGCAAGATACAGGTGAAAAGTGAGAAGGATAAGGGCACAAATTTTGATATTACATTGCCACTGAAAGGGCACAAATTATAATTAGAAATGCTGCTGCTACAGCAACAGTTATTATCAATCAGAAAAATATGCAAATTATGCAAAAAATATTATTAGCGGAAGACGATCCTAATTTGGGTGAGCTTCTAAAAGATTATTTGGAACTGAAAGGTAAATTCGATGTCACACTTTGTCAGGATGGCGAAGAAGCACTTGTAGCCTTCCATAAAGATCAGTATGATCTATGTATCCTGGATGTCATGATGCCTAAGAAAGATGGATTTTCGCTTGGAAAAGATATCCGCAAAACCAATACTACAGTGCCTGTGATATATGCTACTGCCAAAGGAATGATGGAGGATAAAACGCAGGCATTTGAATTGGGTGGAGATGATTATATTACAAAACCATTTCGGGTAGAAGAACTTTTACTTCGCATCAATGCTCTTCTGAAGAGAAGTTCAAGAGACAAAGATGAAGAAACTGCAGATAAGTTTGAAATCGGAGATTACTTCTTCGACTATACCAGCCAGCAGATTTCTTATAAGGGTCAACAACAGAAACTCTCAACAAAAGAAGCTGAATTACTACGTTTACTATGCCTGAAGAAAAATGATGTACTGACCCGTGAAGAGGCTCTTTTAAAAATATGGCACGATGACAATTACTTTACCGGAAGAAGTATGGATGTATTCCTGAGTAAGCTCCGCAAGTACCTGCGGGAGGACCCGAGTGTAGAAATCGTAAATGTACACGGTAAAGGTTACAAGCTCCTCGTCAGCTAACAAAATATAAAATAACTCACAGATATTATTGTCTCTTGATTTTGTGAATTCAGGAGACAATAATTACCTTTAAGGCGCAACACACACTAACGTCATCTTCATTAACAGGATCATAATCTGACATATGATGGCATTCTGAGTTTTTATAAGTAAGATTATCCCGGTTACTTGGTGGTTATCCTCACACTTACTAACGAATTTCTATGACATTAATGCGCTCTGTCATCACTTTTCTTATCCTGTTTACATGCTTTGGCCATGCGCTGTCGGCACAACAAGATACGACCAAACAATTCAGTGATACCCTGCAAAATAGAATGCTCAAAAAAAACTTTTGGAAACAAGTCCCCTATAAAGAAATTGCGATACCTGCCGGATTATTAACGTACGGCATTATTTCACGGGAAAGCCATTTCCTTATTCATCAGGATAACGATATTAACAATGTTTTGCGAAAAAATATAGACGGGAAATTCACCATTGATGATTTTAGCCAGTACACACCGTTACTTAGTATCTATGTGTTGGATCTGGCGGGCATAAAAGCCAGGCACAACCTCAGAGAGCGGTTATTTGTTTCAGGTGTATCTTATGCCATTATGGCCACGACTGTATACACCATCAAAAGCACAGACAATGTCTGGCGTCCGGACAACTCTGCAAATAATTCTTTTCCTTCCGGACATGCTGCTACAGCATTTGCCGGAGCAGAATTATTATGGCAGGAGTATAAAGACCAATCCATCTGGTATGGAATTGCAGGGTATACAGTAGCAGCCGGAACCGGATTTTTCAGAATGTACAATAATAAACATTGGTTTTCGGACGTAGTTATGGGAGCAGGTATCGGCATGCTCAGTACCAAGATCGGTTAATGGTTACTCCCTCTTGTAGACAAACACCTGGATCATAATCCTTCTTCTTCTGTTACAGTCGTCAGTCCGTTTTATAATGGAAAACAAGCCGGGCTGTCTGGAAGCGTCCAATTCTGATCAACAGCATACTATTCTGACGATTTATTAAAATATTTTTGGGATTTAGAAACCTAATCCCGATATTAGCATCGCTTATAGAGAAAGGCCGAGGGACTAGACCCGAAGAAGCCTTAGCAACCTGTCACTTGACAAGGTGCTAAATTCTACCCCGCCTGGACACAGGAGGGAAAGATAAGCCGAAGTCACTGCATCTGGTGTCCTTCCTCTTTAGCAAAGTAGTTTTATGGAGTTAAGAAAAATTAAACAACAATCATTTTTATGTTATTAACTAACAATTTAGGCTACCCTCGTGTGGGCGCATTCCGCGAATTGAAAAAAGCCAATGAAGCCTATTGGGCAAAAAAGATTAGTGCTGAGGAATTATTAGATGCAGCAAAACAAATCCGTGAAGGAAACTGGAAAACTCAAAAAGATGCCGGTATAGACCTTATTCCTTCCAATGATTTCTCTTTCTATGACCAAGTGTTAGACCTGTCTTTAACAGTAGGTGCTATTCCTGCCCGTTACAATTCTTTATTGAATAAAATCGATCGTAACTACAATCTGGATCTTTATTTTGCTATGGCACGTGGTTTCCAGCAGGAAGGTGTCGATGTAACGGCAATGGAAATGACCAAGTGGTTTGATACCAACTACCACTATATCGTTCCGGAATTCACAAAAAATCAGGAATTCAAATTGACTTCTGAAAAATTCTTAAACGAATACAATGAAGCAAAAGCATCAGGCATTGAGACCAAACCGGTATTGATCGGCCCTATCACTTACCTGTTATTAGGAAAAGAGAAAGAAGCCGGATTTGACCGTATCGACCTTATCGAAAACCTGATCCCTGTATACGAACAGATTCTTGGCAAACTTGCAGAAGCAGGCGCACAATATGTACAGATTGACGAGCCTTTCCTTGCTTTGGATATCGACAACAAAACACGCGCTTTATATCAGACTGTATTTGAAAAGCTATCCGCAGCAGCTAAAGGTATTAAACTTATTGTAGCGACTTATTTTGAAGCACTTCGTGATAATGAAGAAACGGCTGTAAATCTTCCGGTACATGCTTTACATTTAGATCTTGTACGTGGAGAAAATCAACTGGATACTGTTTTAGCAAAAATTCCTGCGTCTTTAACACTCTCATTAGGTGTTGTGGAAGGCCGTAATATCTGGAAAAATGATTATGAGAAATCATTAGGTCAGATCAAAAAAGCTGTTGATGCATTAGGCAAAGACCGCGTATGGATTGCTCCTTCCAGCTCATTGCTACATGTTCCGTTTGATTTGGATAATGAAGATAACGAAGAGTCTTTACCAAAAGAAGTTAAAAACTGGTTAGCATTTGCTAAACAAAAACTAGCCGAAGTAAAAGACCTTGCGATTCTTGCTGAAGGTGAAGTAGATGCTAAAACAGCCGAACGTTTTGAAGCAAATAAAGCTGCCGCTGAAAGCCGTCGTACTTCTCCGCTTATCCACAAACCGGAAGTAAAAGAACGTACTGCAAACATTACTGATGATGATGCGACCCGTACTTCACCATTTGCAAACCGTAAAGCTGCACAACAGGCTAAATTTAACTTACCTGCATTTGCAACGACTACCATCGGTTCTTTCCCGCAAACGAAAGATGTCCGTAAATGGAGAGCGGACCTGAAAAAAGGAAGTATCACACAAGAACAATATGACAAAGAAATCGCTGAAGAGACAGAGCGTACTATCCGTCTTCAGGAGCAATTAGATATCGATGTACTGGTACACGGAGAATTTGAGCGTAATGACATGGTTGAATACTTCGGCGAGCAACTGGCCGGATATGCATTCACGAAAAACGGATGGGTTCAGTCTTACGGTTCACGTTGTGTGAAACCTCCGGTTATCTACGGTGACGTATACCGTCCTGCAGATATGACGGTACGCTGGTCTGCATATGCACAGTCTCTGACTAACCGTCCTGTAAAAGGAATGTTGACTGGTCCTGTTACGATCTTGCAATGGTCATTTGTTCGTAATGATCAACCACGCTCGACTACAACATACCAAATTGCATTAGCAATTCTGGATGAAGTACAAGCATTAGAAAAATCAGGAATCAAGATTATTCAGATTGACGAACCGGCTATCCGCGAAGGATTACCATTGCGTAAAGCTGATCAACAGGATTACCTGAACTGGGCTGTACGTGCATTCCGCGTTTCTTCATCTAATGTAGACGATGATACACAGATTCACACGCACATGTGCTACTCTGAATTCAATGACATTATTGAGGATATTGCAGCTATGGATGCTGACGTAATCACCATCGAAACATCACGTTCTCAAATGGAATTACTGGATGCCTTCGCCGGAGATTTCAAATACCCTAACGATATCGGACCTGGTGTATACGACATCCACTCTCCCCGTGTACCAAGCACAGATGAGATGGTCAACTTATTACGCAAAGCTAAGGCTGTAGTTCCTGCAGAACAACTTTGGGTAAACCCTGACTGTGGATTGAAAACCCGTGCATGGCCGGAAACTAAAGCAGCTTTGGAATCTATGGTTGAAGCCGCTAAAATCCTTAGAGCTGAATAACCTTTAAGTATTAGTAATATTAAAATCACAACAGCCCGCAGGTACAACACACTACGGGCTGTTTGTTTTATATACTATGTAGTTATGAATACTAAAAACAGCCACACAAGAACTTTTCATCACTTCATTTGTTATTAGGAGACAATATAATAATGAATCCTATGAACAGAATATTCCCAATAACATTAGTTATTTTAATGACAAGCCTTTTGACCAGCTGTGCTGCGATCGAAGGAATTTTCAAAGCAGGTGTATGGTCCGGAGTGATCATGGTAGTGGTAGTAGTAGCCCTTCTGATCTGGATACTGGCTAAATTATTCGGAGGAAATAAAAATTAATCTCTACAGTGGAGATATCTTTAAAAAAGGTATCACTATGGGTATAAAAAAAGACAGGCTGAACAGTGTTCAGCCTGTATGCTTTAAATCAGTTGTCAGCCTGCTTTCCGGAGACTTTCACGTAATAAGAAAGCTTAATCTTAATTATAAACCGGTGTAACTGTGTATCCTTTCTGACGTAAAAGATTGATCACGCCTTCTTCACCGGACAGATGTCCTGAGCCTACAGCAAAGAAAGTCGGAGCCTCGCTCATTAATGCAGGCATACGATCTGCCCACAGATGATTACGAACCGGTAACAATTGACGATAAGTTTCCGGATTAGACGAAGTATATTTTAATAACAGCTCATCCATACCTGCAATATCTTCCTCCTTGTACAGTTGATAGATATGAGAAAGAATACTTTGAATATCAAATTCATCCATAGATTTTAGATAGGAAGGGAAATCGGATGTTTCAAAAATCTTATCTGCAAAAGAATATTGCTCCTCAATGCTCGAAAGCCCTTCGATTGTTTTGCCTTCCTGCTTTGTATGTTTAATAATTTCTTCTTCAAACGAAGCCATTGGTTCCGAGAAGGATTTTTGCATAATCATAGCGATCAAAAACATAGGTTTTATTTTATCTACCTGTGCTAGAGTGATTCCGAGTTTTTTTCCTAAGACTTCATCTACCAAAGCTATTTCTTCCGGCTTGATCTGTGAAGATATTGTCTTATCACTCATCATGTGTTTTTGAGATTCTTCTGCAAGATTGGACGCCGCCATGTTGATTTCCAGATACACTCTTGACGTCTTATCCATAGCATCAATAGCTTTCGCGGACATTTCAAAATTCTTTCTGGCCAGCATATGTACTGTACCAAACAGATAAGAAGGTGCTTTCAGATCTTTTCCTTCTATTTTCCACAGCAATGACTTCTCCTTCACAGGTGATGTCTGTGCAAAAGCAGAGTTAATCAAAAAACAGACAACAGCAATAAAGGCAACCAGATTTTTCATATTATTTCTATTCATAATTCAAATGTTTTAGCGTTTTATGGAATTAGTAGCACACATTGCAAAATGTTACATATTCCGGAATAAAAAAACAATAAAACAATGATTATCAGCCTAAAAATCTTACTTTTTCTTCTTTTTATCCCTTTTCAGTTTATCCTCTAATCTCGCTTCTGCATTTTTGATATCCTGATCATAAGATGAATAGCAGTTTGTGACATACAATCCTTTTACCAATCGGAGTGCTTTCTTTACTTTCATTTGCTTTTCTAACAATTGTACCTGCTTCAGCAGTATTTCCGTCTTATTAATTCCTTTTATAGTTAATGCAAAGTCTATTAATTTTTGTGCCTCTTCAAAATCGTCATTCCATATGAGTGTCTGTGCAAAATGAGGATATATCTCCAGTGCATAAAGGTTGCAGGTAAGCGCTTCCTGAAAATATTTTTTCGCTTCTTCATAATTCATCAGCTGTTCTGCGTATAGCCGACCTGTCAGACACAGCGCTGTTGTATTGGTCTCATCATATGACAAGGCATACTCCAGAGATTCTATTGTCTCTGTCAGCGAATAAGGGTAATTGTCCAGTGCCTGGGACAAATATTTATCAATTGCTTTCATTGTTTTATTTTTCTATTTTCATTTCCTGTCTGAAACGTTGTTTTTCAGCCTGTCGTTTTACCTTGTAGGACTTATCAACTTTTTCAGATTTAAAATCCGTTCCGACAAAGGTTCGAATAGCATTTCCACGCTCCACCTGAATCTGATTAAACCATTTGTACTTTTCGTTTTCTTTCCAATGCAGGAGATTCAATTCGTTAACTTTTGTTTGCAATCTCTCTGTTGCGATTTTCTTATTTTGATGTTGCGACCGGCTATCCATGGCGACCACTGATACTCCTGTAGGCATATGTGTGGCCCGTACCGCTGAACTCACCTTATTGACATGCTGACCTCCCGCTCCAGAACTTCGCATGGCCTGATAGCGAATATCCTTTACGTCAAATATCCAGGAGGCAGATGGTTTAATTTCAAAGACCTCAATAAACCAGTTTTTGCGCTTATGTGATTTTCGGAAATCACTTTTTCCGATCCATTGGATCGTACCTGTCCATAAAGCGGAAAATGCCATACAATTCTCTCCACTGATCTTCAGACTTGCAGAAATTACAGTTCCGTTTATACTTCCCTCCTGCCGGTCGAGCACCTGAACCTCCACATCAAAAGTTGGTGCTTCCTGTATTATTTTTTTGATCACCTGTGCTACGACCCAACTGCATTCTTCGGGGCCGCGTCCTGCGGTGACGCCTATTATTTTGTCCATTTTATTTTTTGTTTGAAGCAAGTATCCAAAAAGTGATTTCTTTTAGGACACCTGCATTATTTACTATCGATCCATCCGCACAATTTTAGGTGTAAACGTCCCCAGTATATCCACTAATTCGGATTGAAGTGCGATTACTTTGCGGATATCTTTGTAAGCCATCGGGGCTTCATCCACACTTCCCCCTACAAGCTCGACATCGGTATCTTTAAGTAGCTTTTGCACCTGACCAGGTGTGAAAGAAGCTTTACATGCAGCCCTTGACAAGAGTCTTCCTGCTCCATGCGAAGCAGATTGCAAACTGCTCTCATTTCCTTTCCCTACCACAATATATCCCGGAGCAGTCATGGATCCCGGGATAATCCCCAGCTCTCCTTTTGCTGCCGGAGTAGCTCCTTTACGGTGTACTATACATTCCTTTCCGTCGATCAGCTGTTTCCAGGCAAAATTGTGATGATTCTCTACCTTAAATGCCGGACGTTTACCCAGAGCTTTAGCTATGCGCCGGTGGATATCATCATGACAGGCACTTGCATAGTCACCAGCCAGATTCATAGCCATCCAATACTCCTGGCCATCATGTGTATCCAGATCTAACCAAGCCAGATGCTGTACAGACCGGGGCAGAGGACATTGCTTTGCAGCGAGGTAGGTATAATGTTTAGCGATATTAGCCCCTAATCCCCTGGAGCCGCTATGGGACAATAAGGCTACATATTCACCCGCCGGGAGTTTCCACTCCGGTCTTGGATTGTTCAGATTCACTATCCCGAACTCAACGAAGTGGTTGCCGCCTCCCGAAGTCCCCAACTGCTTCCAGGCTTTACCCAGCAGATTTTTGAGAATTGGTATTTCCTGAAATTCCTTTCGGGAAAAAATCTCATGATCTGCCCTGTTCTTATGCGTCTCGTACATACCAAAGCAGGTCTGTTCTAAAAGCATATTCGTCAGTTGGAATCTTTTGCCTTTCAGATAGCTCGCAGGCAGATCAAAGACAGAGAGACTCATTCTACAACCGATATCTACACCAACGCCATACGGAATCACAGCGTTATCTGTTGCCAGCACCCCACCTATCGGCAGTCCGTAACCGGAATGTGCGTCAGGCATCAATGCTCCGCTAACGGCTACAGGCAGCTTCAATGCATCGTACAGCTGGCGTTTTGCCTGTTCATCGATTTCATTCTCCCCAAATATGCTGAAGGCAACTCTTGAAGTTCTCAATTGCTGCAAGCGTACTTCGACGGGTCTGACCAGTCCTTCCGCTACTTTGCCCCATATTCCATCACCCAGAAATTGTTCGGGCGAAAGGAGTACCTGTCTGGCATCCGCCAGTATCGCTTCTTTTTTATCACGCTTTCTATAACGTTGTATTTGCCCTAAGGCAATATTTATTGCATTATTCTGTGGGAAGCCCAATTTGATAAGGTCCTTCCCGGAAAGTTTCTTTCCCATGTTATTTTTTATTCAAATCAATACGATACCTGTGGATACAATGATCCATAGGCGTTACTGTCGGCCGATCGAAGTCGGCCGGATTAATATCCATTCGGGAAAATCTGTGAAGGGTCCGGAATAAACAAAAAAGCCCGAATGATCTTCGGGCCTTTTCTTATATTTCGTTAAGTAATCTTAAGAGGAGAAAGAAGCACGAAGAAGAGCCTCAGCAATTCCAATTGCTGATGAAGCTAAAGCTGTAGAATGTAGTACAAACATTTTTTCTTCGTTTTAAAAGGGTTAAACCATTAATATCGCTGCAAAGATTTAAATTATTTCTTAAATACCAAAATATTCTTCTTAAAAAATCACATTTCTCTCCTCATACTATACATTAATGGCTTTATAATCCGGCGTTATCTTGCTAATTTTTACAGGCTATTCCCTCTTGTGCAGCGATTCACTATCTTTGCAGCATGCGTTTTGATATTATTACGGTATTACCTGATTTACTGACAAGTCCTTTTGCACATTCTATTCTGCAGAGGGCACAAAAGAAGGGCCTGGCCGAGATCGTTGTTCACAATCTGAGAGACTATGCAACCAACAAACAAAAGTCTGTGGATGATTATCCATATGGCGGAGGTTCGGGGATGGTCATGCAGATCGAGCCCTTTGCAAAATGTATTGAATATCTGCAGTCTGAGCGGGATTATGATGAGATTATCTTTATGAGTCCGGATGGTCAAACGCTGAATCAGGAGATTGCCAATACCCTTTCGACAAAAGGGAATATGATGATCCTGTGCGGACATTACAAAGGTATTGATCAGCGCATACGTGATATCTATGTTACGAAAGAAATATCCATTGGAGATTATGTTCTGTCAGGAGGAGAACTTCCTGCAGCTATTCTGACCGATGCTATTATTCGTCTTATCCCGGGAGTCTTGTCCGACGAAACGTCAGCACTATCTGATTCTTTTCAGGATGGGCTTCTGGATGCACCTATCTATACGCGTCCTGCGGAATGGAGAGGGCACAAGGTACCGGACATATTATTGAGCGGTAATGAGGCTAAGATTTTAGCATGGAGAGACGAACAGCAGTTACAAAGAACTAAAGAAAGACGTCCGGATTTATTAAATGACTAACGAAAAAGGCTTTTTTTTATTTTTTTGTCACATAAAATTTGCATTATGAATTTTTTTTATAAATTTGTGATATTATGTTGACAATTCAATTAAACAATACGTGGTGGTGGCCTGGAGCAAATTGCATCGGGTGCTAATGTATTGTCATAATATTTCATAATCAACCAAAACCACTTATGGAAGTTCACCCGACGCAGAAAACGTCGGGTTTTTTGTTTTTACTGGAAATTAGAAAAAAATAGAGCATACATGTTATACAATTTCGAAACGAATTTTAAAAAGATACTGGCAGATACTACTACACCGGTAAGTATCTACCTGCGTCTCCGGGATGCCTTCCCTAATAGTCTGTTGCTGGAGAGCTCGGACTACCACAGCAGAGACAATAATATCAGTTATATCTGCTGCCAGCCACTGGCAGGCATCAGACTGAATAAACAAAATCTTGAAATACACTATCCGAATCAGGAGGTCGAATATAAAAAGGCAGATGAAATAGATTTGAGAAGTGAAATTTCCCTTTTCAGAGAAAAGTTCAGTCAGATTGAAACTCCCGAAATCAATGTCATTTCGAATGGATTATTTGGGTACTTTACCTTTGACTGTATTGAGCATTTCGAGGACATCAAACTGACCACTGCTATTGACCCTAAACGTGATATTCCGTTTTTACAATATCACGTATACAAGTATGTCATCGCGATTGACCATTTCCGGAATCAGCTCTATATTTTCGAACATCTTCTCAATGGAGAAGAATCCGGTCTGGAAAAAATGGAATACCTGATTAAGAATAAGAACTTTCCGGAATATGATTTCCGTACCAACGGAGAAGAAACGTCTAACCGCACAGATGAAGAACACCGGGAACTGGTTCGCAAGATGATAAAGCACATTCAGCGCGGAGATGTTTTTCAGATTGTTCCTTCACGTGCATTTGCAACTCCTTTTCTAGGCGACGAATTTAATGTATACCGTGCATTACGTTCTATCAATCCTTCTCCATACCTGTTTTACTTTGACTATGGTGATTTCAAGATCTTCGGATCATCTCCCGAAGCTCAGCTGACTATCCGCAAAAGCGAAGCTGCAATCTATCCTATTGCCGGTACATTCAAACGTACCGGGGATATGGAAAAAGATGAGAAAATCGCGGAAGCATTAAAAAATGATCCCAAAGAAACATCTGAACATGTAATGTTGGTGGATCTTGCCCGCAATGACCTGAGCAGACACTGTGATCAGGTGACTGTACGCTCTTACAAAGAAGCGCAGTATTATTCGCATATTATTCACCTGGTCTCCAAAGTAACAGGCAAACTGAAAGATAATATCAATCCTTTTGATGTAGTGGGTGATACATACCCTGCCGGCACACTAAGCGGAGCTCCCAAACATATGGCCCTGACACTCATCGACAGATATGAGGGACAGCAGCGTTCTTTTTACAGCGGAGCAATAGGTTATATGGGATTTAACGGCGACTTCAATCATGCTATTATGATCCGCTCCTTTCTTAGTAAACAAAACCTCTTACACTATCAGGCTGGCGGAGGCATTGTACTCGACTCTGACCCTGAAATGGAATTGCAGGAAGTAAATAACAAAATAGCAGCGTTAAGAAAAGCGCTGGAATTAGCAGAAACATTATGATCAGGCCTTTAGAATATTGTGAAAATCTTGCTCATGTACGCTCATCTATCGATACGATTGATTATCGCATCCTGGAACTGATCGCTCTCCGTAAGGATTATGTAGCAAAAGCAGCTGATTTTAAAAACAGCACCGAAGAAGTTATCGCTGAAGAACGTGTCAACCAAATGCTAAAGGACCGTCTGGAACTGGCTAAAGGTTTCGGATTGAAAGCGTCCTTTGTGGAAGGCATTTTTAGTGATATTGTAAATTATTTTATAAACGAAGAATTAAACAAATTCGATGAGCAGCAAAGTATTAGTAATCGATAATTACGACTCATTTACCTATAATCTGGTGCATCTTTTACAAGAATGCGGACAAGAATATGAAGTGTGGAGAAACGACAAATTCAAGATTGAGGATGTAGCAGCCTTTGATAAGATCTTATTATCACCGGGACCGGGTATCCCTGAAGAAGCTGGCTTATTACTGGATGTCATCCGTACATATGCCGAGCATAAAAGTATACTGGGTATCTGTCTGGGCCAACAAGCCATTGCAGAAGTCTTTGGAGGCAAATTGTTTAATATGACAAAACCTCTGCACGGAGTTGCCACAGCTATTATTGTAACGGATCCTGAAGAATCATTATTCAGGAATTTTCCGAACGGATCCAAGATTGGCCGTTATCATTCATGGGCAGTTGAGAAAGAATCTCTGCCGGAAAGCCTGCAGATCACAGCATTGGATGAGAACGGAACTATCATGGCTCTTTCACACAAGACACTGGATGTAAAAGGGATGCAGTTTCATCCGGAATCTGTCCTGACAGAAAATGGTAAAATATTAATCGAAAACTGGCTAAAGTATTAACATGACTATATTAGATAAAATCGTTGAGCGTAAAAAAACGGAAGTAGCAGAGGCTAAGACCAAAGTTCCTCTGGAAAAGCTTGAAAATTATCCGCTCTTCAGACGTAGCTGCTATGTACTCAGAGACAGTATCCTGCATCCGGAACGAACAGGTATCATAGCCGAGTATAAAAGAGCTTCTCCTTCCAAAGGTCTTATCAATGGGGTATCATCTGTGACAGAGGTCGTCAGCGGTTATCAGGCTGCAGGAGCTTCCGCCATATCTGTACTGACAGACACTGATTTTTTTAAGGGCACACTTGATGATCTGACAGAAGCACGGAAGGCTTTGACTATTCCTTTGTTACGAAAAGAATTTATTGTAGACAAGTATCAGATCGCTGAAGCGAAGGCATATGGAGCTGATATTATTCTGTTGATCGCAGCCTGCCTGACAGCAGGGGAAATTCTGGATTTTTCCGCCTATGCCAAGCAACTGGGGTTAAATGTATTACTGGAAGTACACGACCAGGAGGAATTAAACCGCAGTCTCTTTGATACCATAGATGCCATAGGCGTAAACAACCGTAATCTGAAAGACTTTTCGGTCTCTCTGGATCATTCCTATGATCTTGTCAATAAGATTCCTTCGCAGTACATTAAAGTTTCAGAAAGCGGAATATCCGATCCTGAAACTATAAAAAATCTCAAAAAAGCTGGTTTTCAGGCTTTTCTGATTGGCGAGAATTTTATGAAAACTGAAAATCCGTCAGTAGCGATTTCAAATTTTGTCAAAGAATTATAATTATTATTTATAACTAATCTAAATAAAGTATATTTGCAGACGGGTACGTTTATTTACGTATTTGATCTATCAGATTTTGGAGGAAACAAAGTTCATTATTACGCATGAGAGTTTTGAACAACTTTATCTCGATCATTGGGAAAAGTTGTTCTTTTTTTGCGTGAAAACCATCCAGGACGAAGAGATTGCGAAAGAGATCGTACAGGAAGTATTCAAATCGGTTTGGGAACGTAAGGATAAGCTGGAACTTAAGGAAGTGAAGCGTTATCTGATACGATCTGTAAAGTTGAAAACATTTGAATATATACGCAATAAAGTGACACGCCAGCAACACCATGAGGTGATTCTGAATGCTTACAAAGAGGAATACCATGAAAATTCTGTAGAGGTGCAGGAACTTTCAATTAAAATAAACAACCTGATCGGATCTCTTCCAAATCAATGTAAGAATGTCTTCAAGATGAGCCGGCACGAAGGTCTGACAAATAAGGAAATCGCATCCCGGCTTTTTATTTCGGAAAGAGCAGTAGAATACCATATCAGCAGGGCACTCTCTACATTAAAAACTCATTTGTCGGATTACATAAAATAATTTTATCTTTATCTATTCATAGTATCACTATCTGCATGATCAGCAAACAGCTCTTAGAAAAATATCATCTTGGCTTATGTTCGGAAGAAGAACAGGAGTTAGTAGAGCAGTGGCTGGAAAATGATGATCTGGAGATAGAAGGCGATATAAAACCTGTAGCGGATACCGAACGGGTAAAAGTAGAAATGTGGTCAAATATCCGACAGGATATTAAACAGAAGAAAAACTTACGCATATTTCATCCTGGCATCTGGGCAGCAGTTGCAGCTATACTGATCGCGATTATAGGCGTTAGGGCAATATTTATTAATAATCAGCCCTCTCTTGCAAACCGATTTACATTTGATAATCTTTCGGGAGATCAGATCCGGAATTATGAGGAGCATAACTATAATATAACGCTCTCTAAAAAATCTTTTGCACGTATCAATACAGAAACAGGGGAACTGGATGTCAAAGGAGATATTATGTTTACGCCAAAAAAAGATATTATTCTTAATGTGTGTGACCGAAACCACCGGATCAAACTTAAATCGGGAGAAACCTATATTTTATTGGATCAGAATAAAAGCTGTCAGCATATTGTACTGACAAAGCAGGAGCTGACTTTCCTATCTCCTATTTTACAAAACCAGTTAAAAATACAATTTAATATTTCTTAGTCGAGAATATGTCAGCTTTAAAGATATCAGTATACAATCTTTTAATTATTCTGACCCTGCTCGCGGCTGGCTGCAGCCGAACAAAATCTACAATCAAAACGAACGGAACATACTCCCTATATCTGATGACAAAAGATGGTGGTCACGCCATCATGACACTTGACAGTTTAGCATCAAACTCCGTTATCAATTCAGAGCAAATGATCACGGTCCCAAACAGTACATTTGACCGGTCGATTATTATCAAAGATGGTTTTTATTATCATATGGATGGCGGACAAAACAGCTTTAATAAATATTCCCTGCAGACTGACGGCCTTCAGCAGGTCTCCTCCATCCCTATACAGGACAAACATATCGAAAATAAATATTGGATTGCCAGAGATACATTACTGCTGCTGACTCTGGATGACCGGACTTACTCCAAGCTGGAATATTACAAAATAGACAGCAAATCGTTTCGTATCGTATCCTCCGGTTCTATTCCTGTAACCTTTCCGTCCAAAGAATTTCCGTTTTTATCCATCGGCTTTAATTATATGCGGGATAACAAGATGTTTATTGGCTATTCGTTTAACAAGACCATGGCAAAAAATGACTATACTACGATAGATACGATGTATGTAGCTACTCTGGATGTTCAGACCATGCAGATAAACAATATTCAGAAAGATTCCCGCTCTACCTATCCGGGCGGCATCAATACAGTCCAGTCTTATAGCTTTGAAGATGAAAATAAAGATTTCTACTTTATGAGCTGTCCTGGTATAGCACTGGGCAATAATCTAAAAAAACCAACTGCAATCTTTAGAATTGATGCCAAAACGAATAAAATTGCTCCGGATTATATGATCAATATCTCCAACAAGATAAACAATCATGCTTATGGAATGTGGTATCTGGGCAATCAGGAAGCGCTGATCCGCAGTGAACGAAAAGACCGTTATCATAATTTTCAGGATCACCATTCCACTTACCATTTTGAATATTACCGCGTCAATCTGAGGAATGGAGATATGGTCAAACTTGACCTTCCGTTTGATAAAGGTACCCGAAAAGAATCTGTGATCGTACAAAACAATAAGGCATATATCGGAATTGATGATTCAACAAATACACATAGCATCTGGGTGTATGATATACCTACAGCGAAGATCAGCAAAGGCACCGGATTATCTCAACGTGTAGACTTTATTCTGCGTATGGATAGTTTGTAGGATACATTGCAAATTTCTCCTGAAACCGATCAAAAGAAAAGCATGGCCAAATGGTCATGCTTTTTTATTCTACCGCATGGGATAATTCCCTTATAGTCCGCCAAACAGTTATTTTTTCTAAAATATAAATCTTACATATTACTCAACACCAATCACTTACATTTTAATTTAAAAATAAGTTTATACCCGGCCTTCGGTAAATCCGAAGAAGAGCAACATATCTTATATATAATTAATCTAAATAATAATGTCGTATTTAAAAACGGTATGGTATATCATCTTTGCCTCCATATCGATTATCAGTGTAGCTCAACAGCGGAATGAAGTAAAAGGACGTATTGTCAATAATACAAATGAAGGAATTCCTGATGCAAGTATTCAAATTCAAAATTCAACTATCGGCACTAAATCTATTGAAAACGGGGAATTCAAAATTTCGGGATTAGCAGATGGCCAGCATGTTCTCCTTATCTCTGCAGTAGGTTTCAAAAAGACAAGCGTCAAAATCAATACGGCTTCAATACCTGCTACATTACGCATTTCTTTAGAAAAGGATCTCAACCAACTCTCGGAAGTCAATATTAACGGTAAGACCCAGTCAAAAAAAATCAAAGAGACAGGTCTTAATGTCAATATTATTGAGACCAGACAATATGCAAATACAAACGCAGATATCAATCAGATCTTAAACAGAAGTACCGGTGTTCGGATTCGTGAACAGGGTGGATTGGGCTCTGATTTCACATTTTCATTAAATGGACTTTCCGGCAATTATATCAAATTTTTCATTGACGGTATCCCTATTGAATCCTTTGGATCGGGTATGACATTGAATAATATGCCAGTCAATATTGCTGAGCGTATAGAAGTGTATAAAGGTGTTATTCCGGCGCACCTTGGATCAGATGCTCTCGGCGGAGCTGTAAATATTGTCACCAACCGGGATAAGAAAAAATTCCTGGATGTAAGCTACAGCTATGGTTCTTTCAACACACACCGGGCAGCTGTGAGTGGCGGGTTTAAGGATAAAAACGGAATTATGGTTAATGTAAACTCTTACTATAACTATTCGGACAACGACTATCTTATGAAATCCAATCCGAAAGCAAATTTTTACCTGACTGTACCCAATATTCAGGACGACTCCCGCTTTGACACTTTAGGTACTGCACGAAGATTCCACGACCAGTACCGTTCGGCAATGGGTCAACTGGAGGTAGGAGTAGCAGATAAAAAATGGGCAGATGTTGCTGTAGTGGGAATCACTTATAATGATGTCTACAAACAGCAGCAGACCGGAGCTACACAGGAGAAAGTGATCGGCTTGGTGGACAATAAGTCTCATAGTATAACTCCGAGCATACGTTATCGCAAGAACAGATTATTCATTGATAACCTTTCTGCGACCTTGTTCTCCAATATTAATATCAGCAAGGGAGTCATCACAGATACAAGTTCTTATGCACCCTTCTTCTGGGATGGCAAGGCCCGGGAATATCGTCCTAATGCCGGAGAATTTAATTCAACTAAGTCTATTTCACATGATAAATCCTATAATACACTCACTCAGGCTAATCTGAATTATGCTGCAGCAAAGCATCATGTCTTTAACCTGAATTATAACCTCAATATCAATCAGCGTGAAAGATTTAATGAAATTGACCCGTACAATCAATACTACAATAAAACTAATAAGATAGCAAGACATATACTCGGACTAAATTATCAGCAAAACCTGTTTGGAGATAAATGGGTCAACAGTTATTTTTTAAAGAACTACATTCTTTCAGGTAAGGTTGATGATGTCTCAGGCAAAAGTACCCGCGAAAGCAGCAACTTTACGGGATATGGAATTGCATCTTCTTATACCATATTCGGTGGATTTGGAATCAAAGCATCTTATGAACATGCATACAGATTGCCAACATTTACCGAATTATACGGAAATGGGTTAGAGATTGAAGGCAATCCAAATCTGAAACCAGCCAACAGTGACAATTACAATATCAATTTTTTTTACAACACTGCATTCGGAGACCACAGTCTATCTTTCGATGCTTCAGCATTTTACAGAAATGCAAAGGATTACATTATTTCCCAGCAATATGAAGAAGGCAGCAACGGAAGTAAAAGCCAATCCAAAAATCAGGGTGGAGTCAAAATAAACGGAGCCGATTTTGAAGCAAAATACACTTACCAAAGCTGGTTGAAAGCGATGGTAAATATGAGCTATTATAATGCTCAAAACAGAGAAAAGTATATAAAAGGAACAGAAAACAGAGTAGATATCACCTATGGCAGCCGCACACCAAATGAACCCTGGTTATACGGAAATGCAGATGTCAGCGCACTTTTTCGCAATCCATTCGGAACCAAAGAAAGTTCACTGGTTGTCAATTACTACCTGCAGTTTGTCAACAGTTATTCGCTGAGCTGGTCCAAACTGGGAGGTAAACAAACAAAAGATTATATCCCGGAACAGTGGTTAAACAATCTCGCCGTGACCTATTCGATGAAAGACAACAAATATCATATCACACTTGAAGGTAAGAATCTGACAGATCAGATAGCTTATGATGTTTTCAAACAACAAAAACCGGGACGTTCCTTTTCCGTGAAACTTAGATACAGTATTCAATAATAATTATTTAACATAAAATAAGATGATCAGTACAATTAAAAATTCATTGGCAATGTTAGCCGGATTGAGTCTGGCTACCGCTTCGATGACAGGATGTAGCAAATCTGACGGAGGTACTACCGAACCACAGGATTCAAAAGCAAATTATGCTATTACGTACAGCACAACTAACGGGTATTACTTACTTCCGATAAAGGATCTGATGAGTGGTACTATATCGCCTGTAGGAAAAGGTACAGATGTAACAAGCATATTTACCTGGTCAGAAAATAAGATTCAAAAGGGTAAGTATTTCTTTCACCTTGATCCGGAAGGTTCAAAATTCGGAAAATACAATTTTGAATCCGGAGAGTTGGTTACAGAAAAAGTTGTGCCTTTTACAAAGTTTTCTTACCCATACCTGGGATGGCATACCTGGATTGATGATAATACATTAGCATTTGGTACGCGTAACGGGGATGAATTTGCGATCATGAACGCGACAACTCTTGAAATCTTAAAAAGCGGAAAAATCCAGACGGGCACGCAGATTCCTGCAGATCACAGTATAGGTATTAATTCGGCTATTCCTCAAGGCAACAAGATACTTGTGACGCTTACGCTGAAAGATCTGAAAACAAATACCACTTTAGATAACTCATACACGGCGACAATGGATCTTAACACCTTTAATAACTTCAAGATCACAGGTACAGAAAGTCGCTCTGCTCCTATCGGTGCTATCAGAAACGGGTATTTCCACAAATTCAGTGATGAAGGCTATACGTACCTTCTTTCTCTGCCAATGAAAATGTTAGGTGGTGGCAAACCACACTTACCGACAGCTTTCTTCCGGATCAAAAACGGAGAAACAGAATTTGATAAAAACTACTTCTTCAACACAAGCAAAAGTCTGAATGGAGATCACCAGCTTGGAGTAGCAAATCTTGGAAATGGAAAAGTGATTATTGCAAATGCCAAAGATGCTGCAAACATGGTCAAAACAAAAGATGACTGGTGGTATGCTGCAATGTGGGAGTACTATGTTGTAGATGTAAGATCGCAGCAGATCATTCGCAGACTGGACTTCCCTCCGTTGTTAAACTCTACATCTGCAGTAGTGGATAATGGAGTCGCATATATTGCGGTCAATGATCCAAAAGCGGATGCGATCTATATCTGGTCTTACGATTCTAAAACTGATAAGCTGACCAAAGGTGCTAAAGTAGATGGCGGTACAGATGATACCCCGGTATTATACAATCTGAAATAATCCTTTATAAATCAGGCCGGGGATCGGGCAGATTACCCCGACCTGATTATCTCCATCCTTAAGGCAGCAGTATTCACTAAATGCAACTGCCTTTATTTTAACCTATCCAAACGTATACAAGAGTTTAAGTATTGAATCAGGAATTGTGTCCAAATTAAAATATTAACATCAATAGCATTAACCTTCAGACCGGGAGAAGTCTGTTTGCTCCCGGTTTATAAAAGAAATAAGTGAAAAAAAGATTAAGTAAACTCAATGCCTGGTTACACCTTTGGTTAGGAATAGTAACCGGAATACCTGTTGTGCTCATCAGTCTGACCGGTTGTATACTGGTTTTTGAACAGGAAATCAGAATGTGGACAACAGATTATATTGCTGTAGAAGAGAAAACTGCTGACGAGCAGCTGGCTCCCTCCGTGCTGTACAAAAGTATAAAGCAAGCATTTCCTGAAAAAGAAGCGGAAAGCTTCTGGTATAATGGACTCAATAGGTCTGTCAAAGTCAATCTGCATGATAGTGACAGTATTTTATACGTCAATCCTTACAACGCAGAAGTACTGGCAACAGCACATCATGAAGATTTCTTCCATTTTATAGACGAAGGCCATCGTCATCTGTGGTTTCCCGGTAAAATCGGAAAGAAAGTGGTCGGGTATAGTACACTTATATTCTTTTCTCTGCTTATTACAGGCATTATACTCTGGTGGCCTAAAAAATGGAATAAAAGATCTGCAAAACAAAGCTTTTTTATCAACTGGAAAGCCCGCTTCAAAAGAATAAACTACGACCTGCATAACGTACTCGGCTTTTACTCTTTACTTCTCGCCCTGTTAATGTCTCTAACAGGATTGGTGATGAGCTTTCCTTGGATGAGACAATCTATCGTATGGCTGAGTGGAGGTTATCCTCCAAGACCCAAAACGGAAGTTAAAAAAGCAGATGAGGGACAGAAAATAGCTTTCACACTGGAAGAGGATCTTCAAAAAGCAGACAAGATATGGTTTACTGTACGCAAGGAGATCGCTTTACACAATAAAGAAGCTGTCATTATACACATTCCGGAAGGGGATGATAAAACAATATACTCCTGCACCGATATGCATGCAGGCAGCTGGAGAGATCTCTCTTTTGATCGGGAGACATTAGCACTGACTCCACGGACGCAGAAAAAGATGGAAGATTCCAACAGAACAGAATGGCTGATGCGCAACAATTATGCTCTTCACACCGGATTCATCGGTGGCATGACAACCAAGATTCTGTATTTTCTGGCCAGTCTGATCTGCGCGAGTCTGCCGATAACCGGATTTTACATCTGGTGGGGCAAAAAAAGAAAAAAAACAAACACCCGCAAAGATCGTCCGGGAAAGTCGGGCAAAAGAACTAAAACAGTATTACAAGTGACCTGATGTACTCTATATTCCAAAACATCTGGTTTGCACCACAACGAATCGCACGTATCCATATCATGAGATCAATATATTTACTATTTCTAGCCGCAGCTTTACTAAAGGCTTCACCAACCTTTGCCCAATCCGGATCCAGCATCCGGGGGAAAGTGGTCGATCATACAGAAAAGACTCTTCCTTACATGACAGTCAGTCTGCATAATGCAGAGAATATTACCGAAACTGTAGTCACAGTAACCGCTAGTACCGGAACATTTATGTTTAAAAATATTGTATCAGGAAAATATTATATCTCCATCAAGAGTCTGGCTCATCAGGATCATATAGGAAACCGCTTTAACATTACCCATCCCGGCACCAATCATGACATGGGTGTTATCCAGCTGGTTGGCAAATCCAATGTTATGGATGAAGTAATTATTGAAAAGAAAAAGCCTCTTATTGAACAACAGATAGACAAAATGATTGTTAATGTCGAAAATTCAGCTCTCTCTGACGGAAGTTCAAGTCTCGAATTATTGAATAAAATACCGGGACTGTCCGTATCTTCCGACGGAAAAGTCAGCCTCAAAGGTAAATCCGACGCATCTGTCATGATCAATGGTAAACTTACCTATCTGTCTGCAGATCAGCTGGCCAATCTTCTTCGCAGTACTTCTTCACTGGATGTGACCAAGATTGAAGTGATGACAAATCCTTCTTCTAAATATGAAGCAGCGGGCGAAAGCGGTATCATAAACATTGTTCTTAAAAAAGGGCTAAAACAAGGATTTAACGGCACATTAAATCTCAACGGAGGGGCAGGAAGAGGTACACAGCTCGGCGGAAGTATCAACCTGAATTACCGCACCTCCAACACAAACTTTTTTGCCATCTACAATCAGTACTACCAAAATCTGGAAAACAGAATGGAACTGACACGTTATCTGCTGGACAATACTTCCGGTAAACCTGAATTTATTTCGAAACAGACCAACCTGGAAAAACCAAAGTTGAGATCCAACAATTTCCGTGTCGGAGCTGACTTTATATTATCTCCTAAAAACAGCATTGGTTTTCTGATCAACGGTGGATTTGGCAAATTTCCAAAGTACGAGCCTACACAAAATGATTTCAGCAATGCGGCCACACAAAAGCTCTTATGGCGGGCGAATACCGTGACAGAAGGAAGGGAACGTTGGGAAGACATGTTGTACAATATCAATTATGTACACAAGTTTGATGAAAATGGTCATCAGTTGACAATAGATCTGGACCATGTATATCATTATTCAAAGATGGATCAATCCCTCTTAACCACTTATACCAACGAAGCACAGGAACAGATACGTCCGCTATCTGGTCGGATTGGGGATATTCCTTCCAGGAATAAGGTATATGTCGGAAAATTAGATTATACTTTACCATTTGAAAATGGGTTGAAGTTTGAAGCCGGATATAAAGGAAGTCTCGTAAAAACAGAAAATGATCTGCGCTATGACACTCTTCAGCAGGATCAATATGTACCGGATCTGAAAACCAGCAATCATTTTATTTATCATGAAAGTATTCAGGCAGCATATGTCAATGTAAATAAAGAATGGGGAAAATTTAACACACAAATAGGTCTGCGTGGAGAATATACAGATACAAAGGGGGAACAGTTAACAACAAATGAGACATTCACTAAAAATTATTTTAACCTGTTTCCATCTGTTTTTTTAACCTATTCCATTAATGACCAGCATAAAATGCAGGCTAATTACAGCAGACGTGTAAAACGACCTTCTTTTTGGGATATGAATCCATTCAGAGTATACACAGATCCATTTTCATATTATGAAGGTAATTCTAAACTAAATCCTTCTTTTGCCAATTCATTTGAGTTAGGGTATACGCTTTTAAGAAAATATATCCTGACTGCAAATTACAGCCATTCTGAAGATGTAGTGAACGAAATCGTAGGTCGTGATCCATCCGAACCTAACACGGTCTTTGAGCGCCCGGCAAACCTCGGAACATTTACGAATATGGGGGTATCACTGACTGTACCCTTACAACTTACCAAATGGTGGACTGCTACTTATTTTGGTAACTTTTACCGCAATAAATATGAACTTCCTATGGGCGAATCTTTAAGTATAAGAGCCGGGAATACATTAGCATTTAACGGACAAAACACCTTTTCGTTGCTGCACAACTGGAGGTTTGAGCTTGGCGGAAATTATATTTCGGGTATGACAGTCGGTGTACACGAATTAAAAAGCTACGGTGTGGTATACACAGGTATACAGAAAAACTTTCTACAGAATAAAGCGATGTTGAAGCTGGTGATTAATGATATCTTCATGACCAACCAACGTCGTTACGAAACGAATTATACGGACATCCGTACCTTCGGAAAAATCAACCGGGACAGCCGTTCTGCCTTGCTGACCTTTACTTACCGCTTTGGAGGAGATTTTTCTTCCGGAAAAGACAGAAGTACAGGAAGTGAGGATATCAAAAACAGACTGTAAACAAACAAAATAATAACATAGCACCGACAATAAAGATGGTTTTGCAAATCATCTTTATTGTCGGTGCTTTTTTTGTTTTACACTACTATACTAAAATCCTGTTACTGGTCGTATCACTAAGGGTATCATCACTTTTACGTTAGAAATTTAAAATTGCGTATCTTTGGAAAAATTTTCAAAAGATGTCTGTCAAGATTGGTGATCATATTGATTTAGGTAACTTTCCGTTATTATTAGCTCCCATGGAAGACGTGAGTGATCCTCCCTTCCGTTATGTCTGTAAGCAAAATGGAGTAGATATGATGTATACGGAATTTATCTCTTCTGAAGGGCTGATCCGCGATGCGGCCAAG
This sequence comes from Sphingobacterium spiritivorum ATCC 33861, assembly GCF_000143765.1. GTDB lineage: Bacteria > Bacteroidota > Bacteroidia > Sphingobacteriales > Sphingobacteriaceae > Sphingobacterium > Sphingobacterium spiritivorum. Next base: position 471,885 of record NZ_GL379771.1, read on the forward strand.
TCCAGACAGAAGCTGGATATTTTTGAATATGAGCGACCTATCGGTATCCAGATCTTTGGATCAGAAATCGAACATATGCGTCAATCTTCCGAAATATGTTCATTGGCAAACCCTGACCTGATAGATATTAACTATGGTTGTCCTGTTAAAAATGTAGTCTGTAAAGGAGCCGGTTCCAGTCTGCTTCAGGATGTAGATAAGATGGTGGCCATGACAAAGGCAGTAGTGGAAGCTACTCACCTTCCGGTGACTGTCAAGACCCGCCTGGGATGGGACGATAATACCAAGAATGTATACGAAGTCGCTGAACGTCTTCAGGATGTAGGCATCAAAGCCCTTTCTATTCACGGGCGTACACGCGCGCAGATGTACAAAGGACAGGCAGACTGGTCTATGATCAGAGATGTAAAACGCAATCCGCGTATCAAGATCCCGATTTTCGGAAACGGAGATATAGATTCTGTAGAAAAAGCTGCTGCCTGGAGACAAGAGTTTGAAGTAGACGGTATCATGATAGGACGGGCTTCTATCGGATATCCTTGGATATTCAGAGAAATCAAGCATTTCTTTGAAACCGGACAACGGTTAGAGGGACCTACAATTGTGGAACGTGTGGAGGTATGTCGCACCCACCTTACCAAATCTATTGAATGGAAAGGTGAAAAAACAGGTATTTTTGAAATGCGCAGACACTACGCCAATTATTTTAAAGGTATTCCTAATTTTAAAGAATACAGAATGAAACTAGTGGGACTGCAGTCGCATCATGAAATTCATGAGGTGCTGGATGAGATCCAACATCAGTTTACAGAGGAAATTATTTAATCCGTATCCGGGAAACAGACGAACCTCTCCTTCCTCTTCCGACGAGTCGGAACAGGTTCTCTTAAAAAAGGAGAGGGAAATATTCTCATCGTTTCAGAACAGCTCTTATTTTCTTGCGCTCTGCAATAAAAATACCGGCCAGAAATACCGCAAACAGTGCATTACCAATAATCAGATTGCGGTCGAATACAAAATTAGACAGATACGTAATTCCGGCACCTATCAGCATATATATCAGCATTTTCCCGACTTTATAAGGTATAGGATAATTTTTCTGTCCCCAGATATAAGACAGGATTACCATAGAGGCATAAGCCAGAAAAGTAACAAAGGCTGCTCCTGCATAGCTGTACCTGGGAATCAGAAAATAATTGGCAACAACCGTAATCAATGCTCCTATTCCTGAAATATAAAGTGCATATCTCGTCTGATCAGACAGCTTGTACCATACAGACAGATTCATATATATACCGAGAAGCACGTAATTAAACAGCAGCAATGGAACAATAAACAGTCCCGACCAGAAAATTTCACGATGGGCAGCGTCTCCCTTGATAAAAAATTTGAGCCATTCTATATTAGCAGATATACCCACCATCACGATCATCATCGCAATGACCAGATATTCCATTATAAAAGCATAGGTAGACCGCGCATTAGCATTCTTTGAATACGAAAAGAAAAATGGTTCTGCTCCCAGCCGGAATGCCTGTACAAAGATACTCAGGAACATCGCCAGTTTGGATACAGCTCCATATATACCATTATCCCGATCTCCGATTTCTTTTGGGAGATACATCGGCATTACGATCTTATCCAGATTCTCATTGATAATAAAAGAGATATTGGCAATCAGGATCGGGAAGCTATAGGAAAGCATGCTTTTGATTAATTTCCTGTCCGGTTGAAAGCTAAATTGTGTCATTTCCGGCAACAACAGAATAAGAGTCAGCACACTTGCTACCAGATTAGAGATAAATACGTATCCGATCCAGCCATCGTTAAACCATCCGGCAAACCAGTCTCCGACGGCTCCTCCATCTGATATTATTACAGGAACGATCAGAATAAAAAAGAGGTTAAGCCCTATCATGGTCAGGATATTGACCAGTTTGATGATAGCAAAGCGAATAGGTCGCCCCTGAGACCGGAGTTTGGCAAAAGGCACAACGGCAAGTGCATCAGCCGTCAGAATAATGGCAAAATATTGAATATATTGCTGGTAGTCCCGATCAAACTGTCCTTTATTAAGCAGGGCGGAAATCTGCCCCGAGAATATATTTGCACTGATGAGAAACAACAGTGCGAAAAAAGCGATAACAATAAAGCTGTTATTAAACACCCTTTGTTTATCCTTATCTTCTACTTTCTGAAGGTAACGAAAATAGGTCGTCTCCATTCCGAATGCCAGTACAGCATTGATCATAGAGGCCCAGGCATACATATTCGTAAATATTCCATATGCTGCTGGCGGATATTTACTGACATACAGCGGGGTCATGATGAAGTAGAGTAACCTCGAGAAGATGGTACTCAATCCATAAATCATCGTTTGACCGGCAAATTTTTTGAGAACTGACAACGATCTAAGTTTTAATGACTGACTTTCTTTAATACTTCAAAATTCCTGAAGCCTTTCCACTCGCCATCTGTTGCGGAGACTTCCGCAACTTCTGCTCTTTCGGGTCCTTCTTCACAAAACTCAAGTAAAGACGCTAAAGCAAAGTCATCCCCTTCGGCTTCTATATATACAGATCCGTCAGGCAAGTTACTCACAAAGCCCTTTACCCCTAATTGATCAGCGACCGCCTTAGTCGTAAGTCTAAAATAAACCCCCTGTACTTTTCCCCTAACAGAAATATTCCAATGTTTCATATCAGAAACAAAAGTACAGAAGATTTTGAGGAATTGCTACGCTATTCGTTGAACAGTTACATTGGAAGTCAATCTCAGGTTTTCCATTCCTTCCAACAGGATCAACCCCGGTTTTTTACCTACTTCCAAAGAACCCAGCTTATCATCAAAATTCAGGAACTCCGCTCCGTTAATAGTTGCCCAATTAATTGTCTTCGTAAATTCCAATGCAGGAAAAGCCTCATGTAAAACTTTTAACTCCTCCAGAATATCCAGTGTATCGTTGGAAGCAAAGCTATCTGTACCCAACACAATTTTCTGATCATCATTGACAAAATTCATCACTTTAGGCAATGCTCCTTCAATGTACAGATTTGCCTTCGGACAAAAACACCATACAACTTCACGATCCATACGACGTACGAAGTCCAGATCTTTCAGGGAGGTATAGGTATTGTGCACCAGCATCAGTTTGTTACGGACAGGAAGATTCGGAAGATACGACTGGATCGAATTGCGGGCCTGTGCCTTGAAATCAGCAATATTATATCCGATCTGCTCGTAAAATTTCAGAAACTCACCTTGCTTATAACGGAAAAGTTTATTCTCCGCTTCACTCTCCTGATTGTGAATACTGATAAGGCTATCACCCGTGGTAAGTTTTTTGAAAGCTTTTAGCAGTAATTTGGAGCAAGAGTAAGGTGCATGTGGCGTAATTGAAGAGTGCGTGTCATTAAAATGGTATCTTGTTTCCTGTGCCTCTTCGAGCCGGGATTCCACCTGTTCCTTGTTTAATCCCATTGCTTCGACGAAGGTGTGATATTTAATACTGCTTCGTTCCTTTACAGCTGCGGAAAAAGAAGTATTGACATGATCACCTACAGCCTGGATACCATTGTCATACATCAGCTTGTCAGCTTTCTCAATGTGTTTAACAACTGTCTTTTCATTTTCTTTTCTCGATGACATCACCGCACTGATAAACTGGGGAAGGCCAGTGCGCTGCGCAATCGCGCCCTTAAGATAAGACAATTCAATGTGGCAGTGGGCATTAATAAACCCCGGTATCAAGACTCCATTTAACAATTCGATCTTTTTACCAACCAATTCTACAGCATCATTGGCATACACCCCTTGAATCACCCCGGAGGCGTCAATAGCAACGACACCCCGCTTAATAGGCAGATTAGTAATCGGCAATACGTAATCGCCGGAATAATATTTAACCATTTTTCTTTGTTTATAAAATGTCCTAAGAGTAGGAGGTTTTACTTAATGTGATACACATAAGTACTCAATTTATTCTAAAATCCCTGATAATAAAGATTTTTTTAAATAGTATTACGAAAGAAAAACTAAAACCTACTAATAAAACTTTTAAATAAAAAAGAAAGAACCGTGCCAAGCTTTTTTTTTCACATTATTTTAACATATAGCACATTATTCATCATTAATTTTACTACCTTCGAGCCATCAAATAGGGGTGCCTTGTTCCATGAACACGAAGTAAGGCTGAGATTATACCCAACAAGAGAATTCTTGTGCACCTGATCCAGATAATGCTGGCGGAGGGAAAAGGTTAGTTAAATTGTAACACTGTTGTAGCCCCTTTCAATAGTTTGTTTAACTCAAAAAAATTCATCTTTATTATCATGATGAGATCATTAATCATTGTTCTGTGGCTCTGTACACTCACAACTGTCACTGTTGCACAGCAGACACTAACTGTAAAAGTGCAGGACAAATTAAAATCCACGGCACTTCAGGATGCCACCGTCACCCTAACCGGGCGTACCAAACAGACACTGACAAGCAACAGTGACGGTATCGTACAATTCACAAATCTGCAGTCTGATGACTACGTTATTAAAGTGAGCTATATTGGCTACAACGCTGTACAACAAACAGTTCGTGCAGGACAACAGACACAAATCACGATTGAAATAGAACCCCGTTCCATTCATACGGAAGAGGTACTGGTACAGGCTACCCGTGCACGAAACAACGCTGCAACAACGTATAAAAATCTGAGTAAAGAAGATATTGCAAAGAATAATCTGGGGCAGGATATCCCTTACCTGCTGGATCAGACACCTTCGGTAGTCGTCGGGTCGGATGCCGGGGCAGGTATAGGATATACGAATATGACGATAAGAGGATCTGACAACCAACGTATAAATGTAACATTGAACGGTATCCCGCTGAATGATGCTGAAAGTATGGGTTCATTTTTTGTAAATCTGCCTGACTTTGCATCTTCTGTAGAGAATATTCAGATACAACGCGGAATCGGGACATCCACTAACGGAGCCGGGTCATTTGGTGCATCTCTCAATATTCAATCGAATACTTTAGAAGAAAATCCATATGTAGAACTTAATAATTCATTCGGATCCTACAACTCGTGGAAAAACACACTGAAGATCGGATCGGGACTTATCAATAATAAGTTTGCATTCAATGCCAGGTTATCGCGCATCCTGAGTGATGGTTATATCGAACGTGCTTCTTCGGACTTAAAATCCTTCTATATCGATGGAGGATACTACAGCAAAAAGCATATTGTCAAAGCAATAGTCTTTTCGGGTAAGGAAAAGACCTATCAGGCCTGGTATGGTACGCCAGAGCCGTTAATTAAGGGTAATCGTGCAGCTCTGGGTGATTATGCAATTGCAATGGAATTGTCCAAACCGGAGGATATCGATCGTCTGCTGCAGGCAGATCGCCGTTACAATATCTATACATATGATAACCAGACGGACAATTATACCCAGACGCATCATCAGTTACATTACACCTATTTCATAAATGACCAGCTGACCCTGAATACCGCTCTTCACTACACACGTGGAGCCGGTTACTATGAGGAATTTAAAGAAAATGACAAGTTGGTCAAATATGGACTGCCCGACATCACAATCGGTAATACGACATACAAGAAAACAGATCTTATCCGTCGCCGCTGGCTGGATAATTATTTCTACGGAGCAACCTACTCACTGAACTACAATCCAAGCAACGACCTTAAATTTACACTGGGTGGCGCATACAATCAGTACAAAGGTGATCACTACGGACAGGTGATGTGGGCCAGGTATGATACCGTAAGTACTCCCGGATATAAATACTATGCAGGCGATGCACAAAAAAATGATCTGAGTCTGTTTTTGAAAACAGATTATCAGATCGGCAACTGGCTGTTGATGGCTGATGTACAATACCGTAATATAGACTACAAGATCCGCGGAAATGATGACAAGATCAAAAACATGGATTTTCATTCTACATTCAACTTTGTCAATCCAAAGGTTGGCTTTACTTACCTGATTAATTCAATATCCAATGTATACGCTTCCTATGCCTACGGTAGTAAAGAACCGGTACGTAAGGATTTTGTAGAGAATACCAGCGGTATAGATCCTAAGCCTGAGAAAATGCAGGACGTGGAGTTTGGATACCGTCTTCGAAATGAATACTTAAATATCGGCATAAATGGCTATGGTATGTTTTACAAAGATCAGCTTATCCCTACAGGAGCTATTAACGATGTAGGATCTGCTATCCGCCAGAATGTACCGGACAGTTACCGGATAGGACTTGAATTTGACGGTGCATGGCGTATTTCCGATCAGTTTACATGGAAAGCAACTGCCGGTCTGAGTCAGAATAAGATTAAAAATTTTGTGGAGTATCTGGGCGAAGAGACTATACAGTATAAAAAGACTAATATTGCCTTGTCCCCTTCCGCTATCCTTTCAAATGAACTAGCCTACAGTCCGATAACACCGTTGACTTTTGCACTTACATCCAAGTATGTATCCAGACAGTATCTGGACAATTCTTCTGCGAAAGAAAGAAGTATTGACGCGTTCTTTGTCAACAATCTTCGCACCTATTATACGTTCAGTATGTGGGGAATACAGAAAATTGACCTGAGTCTGAGTATCAATAATATTTTCAATGAAAGATATGAAACCAGCGGATATACCTGGGGCTACCTGGATGATAATAAAGATCGTCTTTATTATAACTTCTACACACCACAGGCAACGACTAATTTTATGCTGGGACTTAATGTCAGATTTTAGATACTTCGCTCTTTAGCATCCTGTGAACATGAATAAAAGAGGGGTTATTTTCCAGTGGAAAATAACCCCTCTTTTATATCTTAATTGCCTTTGATAGCCCGGATTATTCCTTCCAGATTCTCATTAAATTCCAACAGTTGTGCAAAGACTTTATCATCTTTGGCCATACCGCCATGTTTATTATTCTTTCTGAAAATTTCACGGATCTCGTCCAGTCGCTGCTGCTCCTTATCCGAGATCAATCCCGCCACCTCTTTTAGTTTCAGAAGATTTGATTCTGTATCTGCAGTAAGGGTCTGTGATTCACTTTCATAATGTGCCAGAATCAACTGGTCAATCTCTTTATCATTCATCATGGGTAATACAGGAGCAACCAGCTTGCTCATATTACGGTAAGATCCCTGCATTTTGAAAGCAGGTTCGATCCGGTAACTGTCCTGCATAGCTGCACTCTGAATATACTGCTGATTGACACGAATCACGATATCTCTGATTTTAAGGATATGTCTTAACACATGTATAAAATCATCAATCTCTTGCTTCAGGTAGTTGCCTTCCAGATCCGGAAGTTGCTCACTCCCCTGCTGCACATACCCGGTCAAAGCATAAAAATCCTCAAAAGATTTACCTGCTATTTTTTCCAGATACGGATTTTCAATGGCAGCATTTTCAATAAGGCTCAGATTAAATAAATGTGCTGTATCGCCTATTACATCTCCCAGATTGTAGACATCTGCTCTGTTTGCCAACATATCCGGAATCTGAAATTTGGAACCACTTTCAGTATACGGATTCCCTGCCATAACGATACAGAATCGTTTACCCCGCAGATCATAGGTTTTGCTCTCACCATCAAAGATGCCGTCTATTTTACGCTGTCCGTCTGCCAGAGAGATAAACTTCTGCAGGAATTCAGCACTCAGATGCTGAATATCATCCAGATAGAGCATAACATTATCGGCCATTTCAAACGAAAGGTTTATCTTTTTCAGTTCTTCCCTTTCACCCGATGTTTTAGCTTCAACAGGATCTATCGAAGTAATAGAGTGGCCGATAGTCGGTCCGTTGACTTTCACAAAATGTAAGCCCAGAATCTTCGCCAGGTATTCCATCAATGTTGTCTTTCCGTATCCCGGAGGAGAGATAAGCAGCAACATACCCATACGGGCAGTACGCTTATTATCTCCCGCAGCACCTAGCTGTTTGGCAAGATTATTTCCGATCAAAGGAAAGTAAACCTCATTGATCAGTTTATTTCTTACAAATGAAGTCAGCACTTTCGGCTCAAATTCATTGATCTTCAGTTGTTTTTCATACGACTTCCCAAGTTCATCCTTCCACTTGGAAAAGGCTTCAAAACGGGGAACACTTACTGCTGCAAAATTTTCGAGTTTCTCTATAAACTGATGGTAATCCAGGGTATAGATCCCCTGATCGAGAATCGGATGATTGCCCTTTAATCCCGCGATCACTGCTGTATCTTTCGCATAAATCCATTCGTACGATTCTTTTGGAAACAACAGAATTGTAGCCGCTTCTTCGAGATATTTTCGGTCAGCCTCAAATTTGACATGCTCATCAACAAAAGAATGCAGCCAGTTCAGGATAAGATAAAAACGATCCAAAAGATTAAATTGTGCATGATCCAGATCTGCTTCAAATGCTTTTAACTGTTTTTTCTCTTCCAGAAACCGTACAAATGCCTGCTGCAACAGGTGAGCGGATTCACTCATCGCAAATTTATCATACCTGACAAATGTTCTAAAAAGATAAGTAGCCACCTTTTGCTTCTCTTCGTGCTCTAATGCCACAGGAGCTTTCCAATTTTTTAATCTGAAAAGGATATCATCGATCACCGACTGAAAGCGGTTTGTCTGTGGAAATGTCTTTAACACCGTTCCTGCACTATGGATCAATGCAGTTAATTTCTGAAGTTCATCTTCTGCTAAACTATGCCAGAATATACAGGCCACAGATCGCACATGTACATCATATCGCAGCAGGTCCAGCTTGTCATCCATCTGCTTGATGACGGTATACAATTGCAGCGCATCCGCATTGTGTACTCCTTTGATGTAGGATTCCGTATATTTTTGTTCAACATACTGATTAATAAACTGCTCCGCGTTAAAATCAAGCTGTCCTGAGGCCTTGAACGCCTGATAAGCCAGATATTCAGCACGGTAGACTACTGCATTTTCAGAGACCACTTCCTGATCCCATACATCCTGATAGGAGGCCAGTTCTATATTTTTGACCGGCTGATAAAATCCTGTACCCGTAAGGTGATAAAACAGTTCATTCTGCTTCCTTAGTAAAGTAAGACTGAGAGATTGATTGTTTACTGTGAACTTATGTTTACCTAATGCAATGATATTTTCCCCGTCTACATATAGCTCAGACTTATCACGAAGTGTACGTAACGCATCTTCCTGAGATTTTTTAAGCTGATTTTCCAGATTTTCTGCTTTGGAGACATCCTGTAGTGTATGCAGTTCGGAAACCAGCTGACGTACTTTGTCAATCATCAGATCTGATGCATAGAAACTCAGAATATCCTCCCGGGAGGCTAGCGTTTTTGATTTGTTTTCAATATTTTTCAATACCCTTAAGCCGATCTGTTCCAGCGAGGAAGTCCGTTTATTGATCTGCTCGACCAATTGCTCTTTTTTCGTATTGAACGCCTTTATGATCTCATCTCTTTTATCCGCTATCTTAAGTGCAAAATCATCAAAGCCTGAAAACTTGCTTTCCAGTTCTTCCAGCTGCACTACTATTTTGGTGTAGTAGCTATCTGCCTTTTCGGCAGATGTAGACAACTCCAGATAGTTTACAACGGATTGCTCCAGCAAGGTCAGTTGAGCCGAAAATTCGGCAACAGCTTCCTGACTCTTAAGTGTATTGAGCTTACGTGTCAGCTGTGCCCGTACCTCATTAAGCATAGAGAATATAACCGAAATCTTCTCTACGATTTTAGTGGTCTGCGTAGCATCTTCTATCTTGAGACTATTCAGAATATCAATCAATAATTCAAGATCTCCGGAGATCGTGCCATTGGATTCTTCGATTGCCTGTGCATCAAACACTTTTGTGATAGCATCGACTTTTACTCTCTGGTCATTGACTTTTGCTTCGTATGGAGCCAGGGCTTCTTCACGCAATAAGAAAGCAACAGTTTTATCTGATAAGTCGGTAATAATTGTCCCTAATTTTTCTGACAGCTTATCGACAGCAGCCAAATCAATGTATCTCACATTCTTGAGATCAATAATTTCTCCCTGCAGTCTGCGCGCATTTGACAGATGTAACACGAGCTGATCCAGTGATTCGTATACTGTACTGTTTACACTAAAGATCAGTTCTTCCAGTTTCCCGGAAGTCGCCAGCATGACTTCTTCTGCATGCCTGCGCTGCGCCTGTACTTTGACAAACTCGTCAATAGCGGTATTGGCCACTTCCCTGATCTGCGTCAAAGGTGCACCTATATCCATCAATGCATCATCGTGTACCCAGAAATAGGAATCCAGCAGTGCATTAGACTTTTTAAGAATATCTTCGTAAAGGCCCTCGTAAGAATCTTCCTTATTCACCAGTTGTACCACTTCCTGAGCTTCCGCCATCGCCTGTACAATCTGTTTATTGCCTACTTTATACAGAGGATCATCCTTACGGGATTCATTTTCCTTCAGTACGGCCATATATGGCGTTTCCCATATCTGCACCTGATGATGTCGGGTAGCTTCGGCTTCGGTACGAAAATAAATGAGACTCCCGTCTTTGAAGATGGTAAATCCGTTACAGATAATCGGTGTCTCTACAGATTGCTGTATGATATTGTACGACATCAGGATATAAGTATTGCTCTTATCCTGAACAAAGACATACAGAAAATCTTCTCCGTTCGGAGAAGCGATCTTTCTCAGAAATTGTACATCATCCAGCTGTGCATCAAATGTCTTGTTTGTTCCATTCTGCAGATAGTATCCGTTAGAAAAGATTATCCCCTGATTATCAGGCAGCAGGATGGCCGATTCATTGAGAGACCTGAGATTGACAACTTCTTTGGTTCTGAGGTTGAAAATAAAGGCTCTGAATTCTTCCTGATAGGGTTTGATACGGATAGCAATCAGGTTGCCCAGATCGGCATAATAGTATTCTGCATCATCAAGCTGCTGATCGAGATTTGTTACTTTCTCCGAGTAAATTCCTTTGCCACTATCTGTATTGTTCTCTATTTTGAAGGTAATATCTCCATGCAGTGCTTCTATAAAGACCTTATCCAGAATGGAGATATGAGGAAATTTCCCCAATCTTCTGTCTTCAAGTGTAGTTTTTATCCATTCAAATTCATGCTGAGCGGGCTTTTTGACTTCATGTATACTTCTGTCATCCTGATAATGCAGCTTTCCATCTTTGATCAGCCATTTAAAGGCTTTCAGATCGTCCGCATTCTTACTCGTCTGAAATATCATATACAGATAGTTCTCTGTACGGCGGAATTTGGAAAAGATAGAATCCCGATAATATTTGTACAGATTCTGATAATCTGCCACAAAATCAGGATCATTAATAAGATCTAAGGACTGTGCTACGAACTGATCATTCTCAAAGAGATATATACTGAATACATCATTCAGTTGTATTTCAGTACGCAATCCAAAATGTACATTATAGCCAAAAATACAGAGCTTATCAAAAGCAATAATCCCGCGCGCCACACAATTATTATCGGTCGTGATTCTTTGATTGGCTTTCAACACAAAACTGGTGGAATTAAAAACTTCCTTTCTGGCCTGATTCAATTTCCGCAACCTCGCGGAAAGATCTTCCTGCTGAGTCAGAAGACGCTTTCTTATGATTTCGTAAGCCCCTGAATCCAATGTATTGGTATGTTGTTGAAAATCTTTTTTTTCTTCCATAAGATTAAAGTAGAAATCTTCGAATTATTTGATTTCTTTAAATTCTATTTCTCTACCATTTTGATAAAGAGTCTTCTCACCAGATAAAAAAGTATTAATAACCTCTTTCTAAATGAGTTGACAGATTGTATCCGGGCACTCCCTTCCGTAGAAAAATGCACCTCGGATACAACATGTTTATGCTATTAAAGTCCCAGCTTCTTATTTGATATACCCAGATTTCTGGCCATTCCAAACAGCCTGTTTATAAACCCGGCATTTTCCTCATCATTGGATTCTTTTGCCGCCTGCTGCAGTTTGATCAATGCCGCAGAAACAGTCAGATTCTTGATATCATTGGATGAGATACCATATTTATCAGCCAGCCCTTTGATCTTTTCGGCCAGATCTCCGTTACCATCAGGTCCTATCAGAGAGTTTTTGATATCCAATGCATGTTTGGAGTTATCAATCAGATGATCAAATCCTTTGGAATTAGACACCTGACGGACAATATTTTCGAAGAACATCGTTTCGCCACCCACGATATCGATCTTCGCCGATTTGAGTGCTTCAGACAATACTGCGGACTGTGCATCAGCAATATCTTTCTGAATATGGATATGCGCCAGTTCAACATCTTTTTCCTTCTGCAACTGCAATTTGAATTCTTCATGCTCTTTACCTACACCATCCAGCTTCTTCATCGCTTCAGCTTTTTCCTCTATACCGGATGCTTCCGCCAATGCTTTCTCACGTACCACTTCCGCCTGCATTAAACCTTCCTTACGCATTGCTTCAGCTTTCTTCTCAATAACCATCGCTGCAGCTGTTCCCTGGCGCTCTTCTGCTTCGGCCTTAGCGATCATTACCTCTGCCTCAGAAAGACCGATTGCAGCCTCTTCTTTTGCCTGTGCCTCAGCAATGATCTTTCTTGCTTCTGCTTCTTTTGAAGACGCTTCTTTTTTAGCTTCCGCTTCAATCAGCAATTCCTGTGCTTTTTTCTCTGCAATTTTACGTGCCGCTTCCGCATCGATGACTTTTTTCTCTGCTTCCTGTTCTGCCGCTATTTTAGCAGCTTCAGCAGCTTTTACTGTAGCAATTAATTTTTCTTCTGCTTCCTGCGACGCCAGAATGACACCGGCTTGTTTCTTACGCTCCACCTCACGGAATACTTCCAGATCTTTCACCCCTTGTTGTTCTTCTATTACCCCTTTCTCTAATTGTACACGTTCCTTGATGACATTTTGTATACCTTTTTTCTCGGTCTCAATAGAACGCTCTTTGTCAATCTGGGCCAATGTCACAATACGCAGGCGCTCTGTCTCTTCGAGTGCACGGTCTTTCTCTACACGCTCTGTTTCTACAGCATCTGTACGCAGCTTATTCTTTTCTGCAATAATGATCTGACGGAGTTTATTTTCTTCCTGCACAGCTAAGGATTCTTCTGTCGAAATGCGGACCGTTTCGGATTTCAAGCGTTCTTCTTCCCGTACTTTAGCGATCTCCGCCTCTTCCCGTGCGCGGATATTGTCAATTTCCCTCTTCTGGCGTTCTTCTTTTTCTGCCAGTTGACGATCCAGCTCCAAGATCGCTTCACGTGCTTCTACATTTTGTTTTTTGATCACCTTTTCTTCTTCACGACGAATCAGATTGGCATTCATATTTTGTTTAGCCGTCAATTCAGTGATCTTTTTGATACCTTCCGAGTCCAGTATATTCTCAGGACTCATAAACTTGAGTTCCGTCTGTTCAAGGTAATCAATCGCACAGTCATCCAGGATATAACCATTCAGATCTGTACCAATGATATTAAGGATTTCATCTCTAAACTCGCGACGTGCTTCATAAAGCTCAATAAAGTCAAACTTTTTCCCGACAGTCTTCAATGCTTCTGAAAACTTCGATTCAAAAATACTTTTTAGGGTCTCCGGATCACTGGCTCGGTCACAGCCCAGGTTCTGCGCGACATTGATCACATCGTCGACGGACTTATTGACCCGGACAAAAAAGGCAACCTTTATATCTGCACGGATATTATCCTTACAGATCAGCCCTTCATGCTGCATACGGCTAATCTCAATCTTCTTCACAGAGATATCCATGATTTCCATCTTATGAAAGACCGGAATGACATACATCCCCTTATTGAAAGCGACTTTTGTACCCCCGATACCTGTCCTGACAATAGCTTTCCCCTGCGGGATTTTTTTGTAGAACATGCTCAGGATAATGAAAAAGGCAAAGATCAGGAAAAAGACTATACCGATACCCAGGAGGACCACCATAGTCAATCCATCTATAAATAAAAGTGTATTACTAGTCATTGGTTAATTTGGTTTTAGTGATTAAATGTTATCTAAATTAATATCTTTTGTTACGTAATAATATTTTTTGTCTACCGACTCATCTACAATAATGACCCGGTCTCCGTAGCTGATCTTTTGTTTGTCGTTACTCACTACATTCAGTCGGATGACATCCTGCTGAATCACAAACTCTGCTGAACCGATATGCTCTCCCTCTATAGAAGATTTCATCTTACCTACCCTTCCCATCAGGTCAAGTGCTTCTTCACCATTGTATCCGACATTGGCATATACTCTGACCAGTGGCTTCGAAACCCAGTGAAGGATAAAGTAGGTCACAATAAATACAGGAATCAGAATCAAAACAGATTTGGTTCCGTATTCCGCAAGATGAAAAATGAGAGATGAAACCAGTGTTATGATCCAGCCTATAAATTTAAAAAGCGTGACTATCACCATTATCGGTACTTTTCCGATGTTGATATAATCCATCATTTTTGTGAAAAATGAAGGTTCAGCATCGGCGTCTACAGTACCGTCATCTGCTGCATCCGTATCCGGCACATCTGCCGAAACATCCATATTGACATGGGAGTCTCCGAAATCAAAACCGTCACCCATCAGCATGGTAAAGAGCCAGTAGATCAGAGAAATACCCGTCAATGCGGTCATAATTGCATTGGACAGCGGATTAAAAAGCAGGTCAATAATTTCTTTCATCGTTTTATAATTTATCTTTAACTCACCCTATTTCCAAAAGATAGTAAAACCTTCAAAACGTGATCCCGGCAGATCGCACCTCTCCAGCAGATACGCTATTCCGGTCTTACTTTATCTTTTTGGAAACAACGCCAGCAGACGGCTCCTGTATACTATGCCGGATTGTCCGGTATAATTCCCAGCTGCCGTTTCAGCTCATCCAGCTCATTGCTGACGGATTCAGGATCGCCGATTGCTTCGTCAATTTCTTCACGAGTCGTTTTGTTACCTTTAGCGATCTCCCCATATGCCTGGCTCAGTGCTTCATCTTCTTCTACCTTTTCTTTCATACGTTCCAGCATACTGATGGTACTGTTGGAATCAATATTTGCCAACTGCTTATTTACCATCTTAGTAGCTGCAGACACTTTTACCCGTGCCTTGAGCGTTGTCAGCTCATTTTCCCATTTAGAGATATTGAACTTCAGAATATCTACATTTTTCTGAATTTCTTCAGCAGAAGCTTTGTGAATAACAGTCTGCTTTTCGAGCTCACGCACCTCAGCCAGCAGTTGGTTTTTCAACAATAAGGCTTCTTTGGCAAGTGACTCTGCCTTTTCAGCGGACAGTTCTCCTTTTTGATTTTTTTGCAACAGCAAAATTGCCTTTTGTTCAAATTCAGCTGATTCTGCACGCTTCTTGTCCGTATTATTCTCCGTACGGATAGCCAGTGCTTTTACTTTGGCATATGCCTCTAGAGCCTGTGCCAGATCATCTTTCATTTCCCGGATACCCTGCTCCGTCATTTTGATGGGATCTTCCATCTTCTCTACTACCGAATGGATTTCTGCCTGTCCTATCCGGAAAATTCTCTTAAAAATATTCATTATCTTAATGTTTTGAAAAACTAATTAACTGTTCTTTATATTCGCTCATCAACAGACTCAGAGAACTCAATGCCGCCTGAAATTCATTGAGGTCCAGATTATGAATCTGAAGGGTATACCGATAAATGACTTTCTCACCATCCTCCGTCAGTGCAAACCCGCCGTGAATAATATCACGATTCTTTACAAGCAACTCCTTAAACATCTCCAGACTCTCATTTCGGATGGTAAACAGGTATTGTTCAAAAATGATAATCGGCATAGCTACCCCTACAATTAAATTACGGATACCATCCAATTCATTCTCAATAACAAAGACTCCTTCATCTTCATTTTTATGAACAATCTTATAACCTGTTTCTGTGATATATTTTTCAATTTTTGAGAAGCTCATAATTTATTTTTTATATATTGCACATATTGTTTGCATAAAGTTAAATAATGCAAAAATATTTTGCAAATTAATTTTACATATTTTTTCAAAAAATGTCGAATATAGGTTATAATATTAAAAAGTTAAGAAACGTAAAAGGCCTCAGTCAGCAGGCTTTTGCAGAATTGTTTAACTTAACAAGAGGTAACATTTCCTCGTATGAAGAAATGCGGGCTGAACCAAAAATAGACATTGCGCTCAAAATTGCAAATTATTTTAGCATACCATTGAGCAATCTGATCGACAAAAAGCTATCTGTAAATGAAATTCTCAACTTCAACGACTATTTTGAAGCAAATACATCTATTGCTCCACCAAAAAATTTAGCAGGTATTCCTTTCCTTTCCCGTGAACGGGTATTTCTAGCGAAAGAATTACATCATAATCTGGAAAGTATTCCCAAAATTTTCTTTCCTCTCTACGGTCAGGAAAATTATCTCGCTGTAGAAAACAGTCACTTTATTCCCAAACATATAGAAGCTAATAATGAAGAAAACAATATTCTGTTCTTCGGTATGTTGCAGGTCGACAATCTTCATACACTGACTGACAAATTTGGCTTATACTTTAGCAAAGAAGATTTTTTCATTGGTAAATTTCAACAAAACGGAACAGAAATCTCTCTTGTCCTTAATGAATGGAAATCTCAACCGGTATCTATCGAGCAGCTGAGTGACTTCTGGAAACTGGAAGGCAGGTACAATCAGATACCCTGATTAGTCGGGTTTTGTTTAAAAACTCGTCGGGTATTGTTTCTTTTGAATGCTTGTCTTATGATTTTTATTAATATTGCAGGATGCGAGCAGTAATACAACGTGTAACACAGGCATCATGTACAGTAGCAGATGCCGTCACCGGAAAAATTGATCAGGGTCTGTTGATCCTGATTGGTATCGAGGATGCAGATACGGAAGAGGATATGAAATGGATGGCACAGAAATTTGTCAATTTGCGGATTTTCTCTGATGAAAACGGGCTTATGAACAAATCTGTACAGGATATTAATGGCAATATTTTGCTCATCTCCCAGTTCACTTTATTTGCACAGACTAAAAAAGGGAACAGACCATCCTTTATACGCGCTGCACGTCCGGATAAAGCTATTCCGATGTACGAAGCTATGTCTGCCTTTCTCTCCCGGCTGCTAGGCAAAAAAGTACAATGCGGTATTTTCGGTGCTGATATGAAAATTGACCTTCGCAATGACGGACCAGTGACGATCATTATGAATACACAGGATAAAGATAATTTCTAATGTCATCTCAGATCTGTCTGAAGCCTTTACTCCTGTTCATGGCCCTGATATGTGCTCATCTGGTTGCCACAGCTCAGCAACAGACTGGCCTGAGCTCATATACTCAGGCACATCAGCTTTATACCGCCTATGAAGCCAGACACGGTAATTATATACAAACTCCAAACGTACGTCTTCATTATCTCAGCTGGGGCGACCCCAAGAATCCGGCTGTCGTATGGCTGCACGGCAGTCTGACAAATGCATATGAGTTGATGTCTATCGCCCCTCAGCTGGCAGATGCAGGATATTTTGTCATTGCGATCGATTATTACGGACACGGGCAGACTCCGATTCCGGCACATGAAGTATCCCTTTATCATGCGGCAGATGATGTACATTTTCTCCTGAACGAATTAAACATTTCAAAAGCGTATATCGGCGGGTTTTCAAGAGGTGCTTACATAGCGACAGCCTTTTATGACAGTTATCCTTCCAGCGTTCGCGGGCTTATTCTTGAAGAAGGGGGCACTGTCGCCTTTAACAGTTACTTTCATAGACTCAGTGATGCTACATTAGACAGCCTTATTCAAAAACAGACTGCTCTTTCTGCACAAAGCAATCCTTACCTGCAGGAGTTTGACTCCCAACAGGCTGCTTTTGATTTTTTAAAAGATTCAACGGATCAGTCCTCACAATTTGAACTCCTGTCCTGGATTTCCAGAAATAAACAGGACAAGTGGATTATTTATAAAGATCTGGAACCGTTTCTGGGGCTTTCCACAGCAGAAGATTTCAAAAACATAGTGCTTAGACCCAGCAAGAGTCCCATGTTTGCCCGTTCTGTAACGTCTATAGATCCGATGATTATCTATCGTAACCTGAGTGTCCCTGTATTACTTATGGAAGCCTGTTCGGATACTGATCCATTACCATTCGATGAGGAGAACCGTATATTTACAAAACAGTTCAAACCCTGGGTTACACATAAAAGGTATCCGGGCATTGAACACAATATTCATTTTGAACAACCAAAACTATTTACAAAGGATATTATTGAATTTTTAAATCAACACTATCATGACGATCAAAGAAGCACAGGAGACCATTGATCAATGGATCAATACCACAGGAATCCGCTATTTTAATGAACTGACCAATACAGCTATGCTGATGGAAGAAGTAGGTGAAGTGGCCCGGATAATGGCCAGGCAATACGGAGAGCAGTCTTTTAAGAAATCAGATAAGGAAGTGAATCTGGCGGACGAAATGGCTGATGTCCTGTTTGTGCTTATGTGTCTGGCAAATCAAACAGGAATAGATCTGACGGATGCCCTGGAAAAGAACCTGGAAAAGAAATCTATACGGGATGCTGACCGCCATAAAAACAACGAAAAGCTCAAGTAACAAAGTTTTAACAGCCGGATTTATTTAGAATAAATACAAATAGATTATATTTGTAGATAAGGATGGTTATCAAGGCTAAAATAAAAGAACATAACGAATGGTTATTCTGGGAGGAACTGCCCGAGCATCCGCTTGCCCAGACCGCAATTTCGGAAAAACATATAGCCATCAACAAGTTCCCGATTGATATCTCTACGTATCAGATTTTAAGCCGGGGTATCTTTATCCTGCAGGCCGACATGAGATTTGCACAACAGAGCAAAATTATATCCGAAATTGACAGTGAGGCTATTGTCAGCCAGTTTATTCTTTCCAAAAATGATTCCGGAAGAGGTTATACCTTCAGTAAGCATAATATTCGTTATATTCCCTCTCTTTACGAAGAACATGAGGTAGAGCCGGGACAGCAATTCCTGTATTTTCTGCTGATTATGACACCGGAGTTTTACAATAATCTGGTGACTATCCCGAGTCCTTTACATGCGCTTTTCAAAGAGCGTATGAAAAGCAAAACAGTTACTTCTATCGTAGAGGATGATCTCTTTGCTACTGCAGAGATGATCAAGATCATAGAAGATCTGCGCACCACAACGACCAAAAATGAGCTCAAGCAGATCTTTGTCAATGCCCGGGTACTGGAACTGATTATGCTGCAGTTTGAGCAGTTCAATCATGTGGGAGGGAAGCTGGATGACAGCCTCAGGGCAGAAGATATACAGAAACTGGAAGAAGTATTGCGTATACTGAGAAATCAGTTTGTCAGCCCGCCTACACACAAGCAACTTTCAAAACTGGTATTGCTGAATGAATTTAAACTCAGGAACGGATTTAAGCAGCATTTCGGTACGACAATATACAATTACATCACACGTATCCGTATGGAGGAGGCCAAGCGCTTAATTATACAGGAACAAAAAAACATGTATGAAGTGGGGATAAAAGTGGGTTTTAAACACCAGGCCAGCTTCACACATGCTTTCAAAAAATATTACGGAATTCTTCCGAGTGAACTTGTCAGAGGTTAATACGTACTTCCCTCTCTGACAGCTACCAAATCCCGCCACGACTGTAATTCTTCCACACCAGGTTTACGTTTTCCAAAAATCTGAACAATCAGTTCGCCACGACTGTCATAGGCCTCGAGGGCATGTACATCTCCGTCTGTGGAAGGTTTGCTTACGATCCAGACCTCTTTGATCTGATCCATATTCAGATGAAGATTAAACTTGGGATCGAGCACATTAAACCAGTTTGCCATCTTTGCGACCTTGTCTACCTGTCCTGTATGGATCTGAATACAACCTTTATTGGCAACAAAGATCATCAACGGCACCTGTAAAGTACTGGCAGATTCTATACGTTCAGCCAAATACTCTACTTCTATTTGCTTAGCTCTGCCTTCAGGAGCCAGACGCAAAGCCTGCGTACGTTTGAGATTATATTTTCTTAGTATTCCAAAAAATTCATGGCTGTCCTTCATAGCTAACCAGTCCTTTTGAAATCCAGTTACATCCACTTCCGTATCCGGGATATGAACATCTACATATTCCTTTTCTGATTCCAATGTGAAGTAACGCTGATCTTCAGCTTTAAATCTGGCTACCAGACGGTGGTAGGCTTTATGATCGCTCTCCTCCGTCAGATATATTTTGTGTACAGCCGTACCGTTCTGATCAAAAAACTGCAAACCGTAGAGTGCGCCCATCCGTACGGCAAATGCGTATTGCCATTGGCTCAGAAATATACGCAGGTCTATATCTTCGTCATTGAATAACAGCACATGATCTGTCGCTGTGGGTACGGGATATACACCTTTACGTTCATGTACACAGCTTTCATTGCGGGTCAGGGCCATCACGTAACCAAGCTGATTTATTTCCTGCAAAATAGAAAGCATTTCAGGCTGTAACAGAACGACATCTTCCGAAAGCTGGGTCAGCAACAATTGCATTTCACTTACCCCCAAAGCTTTGGCACAATCGTAGATCCGTGCTTTAGGGTTTTCTTTTTTATATGCTTCGTATTTTAATTTAAGTTCCATATTTTGATAGTGTTTATAATTTGAATTGAATGCTGTAGCCGTAAATTCGACTGTCAGCGGATCTATACGAGGTGTCAGGGTTTCAGGGATAATAGAAACCTGAGCATGTACGCCAAATATGGTAAATATATTTTGCGGAGTAAGGACTTCCATAGGCGCCCCGTCCCACCACTTCCGGCCTGATTTCATCATCAGTACACGATCTGCATATTGCGCAACCAGATTAAGCTCATGCAGAATTGCCACAACCGTAAACCCCACTTTTGTGAGTGCCTTTGCAATAGCCAGTGTTTTATGCTGAAACTGCATATCCATACTGCTGATGGGCTCATCCAATAAAAGCAATACATTCTTCTGATCCCATACCTGTGCTAATACGCGTGCCAGATGTACACGTTGCTGCTCCCCTCCGGATAATTGCTGGATCTTACGATCTGCGAGATGATCTACGGCACATATTTTCATGGTCTCTGCTACCGCTACCTCGTGTTGTTCGACTGAAGTTGACAGGTGATAACGCCCCATTCTTACAATTTCTTCGACAGTAAAAGGCATACTCATAGCATTCGACTGGTGAAGCAAGGCCCGGTGCAAAGCCAGTTCTTTCAAATTGTAATTCTTTACCGGCTTGCCTTTGAATAACAGTTCGCCATCCGAAGGTTTCAGATCACCGGCAATGAGACGAAGCAAAGATGTCTTCCCTGCCCCGTTTGCTCCGATGATCGCTAAGAACTCGCCTTCAGAAACGGAAAAATCAACATCCCTGACAATGGTTCTTCCTTTGACCTGATAAGATAAAGAATGTGCCTGCAACATCATCATACTTACATTTTACTTTTATCCCTAATCAATATATATAAAAACACAGGTGTACCCAACAGCGCCGTGATCACTCCTATAGGAAGTTCTAACGGCTGAATAATGGTACGTGCGACCAGATCTGACAAAGTAAGAACCAGCGCTCCTGCCAGTGCCGAACCTACCAGCACATAGCGATTATCAACTCCCCCTACAAGACGTATAGCATGTGGAACCAGCAGTCCTACAAAGCTGATAACGCCCGAAAAGGCGACCGCAGCTCCTACAGCCAATGTAGAAAAAGTAATCACCAGTACCTTTAACTTTCCGGTATTGACGCCCATCATCTCCGCTTGCGATTCACCTAAGGCAAATACGTTCAACTTCTTCCCGAAGAAGGGTAAAGCTAGTATGGGAAGGAGCACACAAGGAAATAAAACTTTTATATTATCCCAGTTTGCCCCGGCCAGACTACCCAGAGACCAGAAGGTAATGGAACGAAGCTGTTGCTCTGTCGCCAGGTAACTCAGTAATCCCGTAAGTGCTCCTGCAAATGCATTAATAGCAATTCCGGCCAATAACATGGTTGCAATATGAGGTTTGCCATCCGTAATAGAAATGCGGTATACAAAGAACACCGCTAATGAGGCTCCCAGAAAAGCCGCAAAAGCCAGCATATACGAATTGAATGTTGCAGATACAGCTGCTGCAAGCGCAGCCTCAAAAGAAATGACAATAGCTGCAAATAGTGAAGCGCCTGTAGAGATACCCATAAGGCCCGGTTCGGCAAGCGGATTTCGGAATACACCTTGTATAGCAGCCCCACTGACACCCAATGCTGCTCCAACCAGTACACCAAGCAAAATTCGTGGCAGACGTATCTGATAGATAACATTTGCATTCAGTTCATCCATCGGTCTGTCGGAAAAAAGATGCAGCTTCTGTAAGAGGATCACGACCACATCCTGACTCGGGATACGTATAGATCCCATACCCAGGGAAAATATCAGTACCAGAATCAGCAGTATACTCAGCAAACTGTAAATCAGGATATATTTCATTCCGGACATACTAATTAGCCGATATTTTCTCGTGCAATGTACGGATCGCAAGTGGCAGACGAATGCTGAAATTATTAAGCAATGTGGCGTCCATCGTCACAATCCGTTTGTTTTTACCGGCTGTTGTCAGATTGATTCCCGGCATTTTGAGAATACCTTCTTTTCCACCAAGACTGGAAAGACCAAAGTCAAATAGTAAAATAGCATCCGGATTGGCTGCTACTAATGCTTCCGTGTTATACGTTTTGAATCCGGTGAAACCTTTCAATGCATTCTGACCTCCGGCCAGTTTAATAACAGCGTCGACGGCTGTATTATCTCCGGCCACACTCATCGCTCCGGCACCGCGCGCATAGACAAACATTGTCTTTACTGGTTTTTTGGATTTCGAGGCGGCAACGGCCTGATTGATATCCTTCTGCAATTGTGTCGCCAGAGTATTAGCCTGCGTACTCATATTTACAGCGCTGCCTACTGATTTCACTAACTGCACTACGCCATTAACCGTAAATTCCTGCTTTATTAATGCTACCCGTATTTTCAGTGCTTTTAACTGGTTCTGAACATCAGGATTAAGTTCACCTTCTATAGCTAGTACCAAATCCGGACGAAATGCAGATACGCCCTCTGCAGATACAGATCTGTTCTTACTCACTTTTGGGAGAGACTTTACATAGGCAGGATAATCGCTTGTCACATCTGTAGCAACAATAGATTTACTTAATCCGAGTGCATCCACGACCTCTGTAAGCGTACCATTGAGACTGACAATACGTTTGGGCACAGATTGCTGAGCAAGACTTACCTCCCCGGAAAACACCAGTATAAGTGCAATAAAAAAAATGTTTAACCTCTGCATATTTCTATGATTTTGATATTTTTTATGTATTTGAATAGAACAAAGCAACTCTTTATTTAAACCAATTCCAAATAGATTACTGCATAAGAATACATCTGAAAGAGGATGTGAAAACAATTAAATTTTAATGATAACAAACTGACAAACAATTATTTACAAACAATACAAGTTCCTCTACCCAAAACAATAAAATACGATTTGAACAAAATAAAATACACAACAAACAAATAAAATTACAGATAACATAAATACTTTATGCCAAAGTTTGATGATACTTGCAAAGTTATTTAGATTTATTACAAATAAAAATTGAAGTATTTTATTTCTTTTATTCTCATTATGATGTCTGTTGCAGGAAACATACAGCTTGCACAAGCCCAGAAAAAAGGCATATTCACAGGAGTAATCCTTGATGAATCCCGTCATCCTGTGTCTCGTGCATCTGTGATTCTGGAGCCGGATCATATTGTTAGTTCAGCAGATGAAAAAGGAGTATTTAGGTTTAACAAGCTTTTTCAGGGCACCTATCAGTACAGTATATCAGCCATTGGTTTCGTCACCGATACCGGGTCGGTATACATAGCGGGTACAGGTGGTGGCCAGCGCGAATTTGTACTTAGAAAGTCAAACAAAGTATTGGATGAGGTCGCCATCACACAAACTAACAAAGCCAGACCGACGCTTATAGATCCTGCCAATGCGGCCATGCCTGTAACGGTAATAGATCGCAAAACGATCGAACTGATGGGTAGCAGAAGACTGGATGAGATACTGAAAGAACAGACCGGTATTGCTATTGTAAATAATACTTCCGGTGGTGCACGCTCTGTAGGTGTGCAGATGCAGGGATTCTCAAGTCAGTATATTATGATCCTGATCGATGGACAGCCCATGCTGGGGCGCAACTCCGGAAATTTTGATCTGTCCCGCATATCGGTAGCCAATATCGAACGCATAGAAATTATAAAAGGGGCTTCTTCCTGTCTTTACGGCAGCGATGCTTTGGGCGGTGCCATTAATATTATTACCCGTCTGGGAGCGATCACCCCTCAATTGCATGCCAGCCTCAACTATGGAAGTTTCCAGATTCTGGATGCCACACTGGAAGGAGAAACATCATTTAACAACGGTAAGGGCTCTGCTCTTGTATCTGCAAATTATTATCACACCAATGGATTTAATAACAATAAACAATATATGGAAGGGGGAACTAGCGTTCCTCCGTATACTAACATGGCTGTCCAGGGAAAAGTGCGCCATCAGGTCGCAAGTGATCAGCAGCACATCGGATGGAATGCCAGACTGAATACCCGATCTTCGGATATGACGCGGGTCTACAGTCAGGATTATGCTACAGAAGACAGACAACGCGAATATGATTTCAACACTTCGGTTTATTTTGACAAAAGATTTAATGAACAGTGGAAATCATTGTCAACCTATTATTTTTCTTACTATAAGTCTGATATCAATGTCAGGACGCAGCAACAGCAGGCAACACTGACAAATGATAAATTTAGCCAGTACATCCACCGACTGGAACAGCAGGTAGCATATAACAGTGAAACTTTTAATGCAACTTTCGGAGCCGGATTTAATCAGGAACATATGGAAGCTGTCAATAACTTTGCAGCACGCAGCCAGAACTCTTACTTTGCTTATTCTCAAGGCAACAAAGAACTTCTGGAGCAGCTCAGGCTGACAGCAGGACTG
This sequence comes from Sphingobacterium spiritivorum ATCC 33861, assembly GCF_000143765.1. Classification (GTDB taxonomy): domain Bacteria; phylum Bacteroidota; class Bacteroidia; order Sphingobacteriales; family Sphingobacteriaceae; genus Sphingobacterium; species Sphingobacterium spiritivorum. Next base: position 496,991 of record NZ_GL379771.1, read on the forward strand.
CGCTATGATTATACGGAAGGATTTGGCGGAAAACTAAGTCCCAGCCTGGGACTTCAGTATACCGTAGTTCCTCAGCTAATTCTGAAAACTGGTATCGGAAGCGGTTTTAAAGCGCCCGACTTTAAATCAAGATATCAAGTATTCTATAACCCGGCGGCCAACTATTATGTCATAGGTAATGAAGTATTACGGGAAACATTGACAAAAATGGAAGAAGCCGGCGAAATCTCGGAGATCAGAAAATATGTAGTCAATCAATTAGACCGCAATCTTCAGGCAGAGAAGAATACATCGTTCAATGCCGGATTTACCTGGCAGATCAGTAAACAATATACGGTAGAAGGCAGTTATTTTCACCATAAACTCAAAAACCAGATCAACAGCATACAGGTCGCTACCGGAACACGGAATATGGCCGTTTATTCGTACCAGAATCTGCCAGAATCAGTCAACAAAGGTTTTGATATAACGGTTACAGCTCAACCTTTAGAGAATCTGACAGTCAATGCCGGCTATCAATACCTTATCGCTAAAGATCTGAGTGTAGAAGACAGTATTCGTGCAGGGAACTGGCCCTACAATCAGAATATACACGACCCAGCTACAGGTAACTCCTACGCTCCTACTACAAAGGATTATTGGGGACTCGAAAACCGCTCGAGACATCAATTCAATCTGGGGCTTATGTATACCTTCAAACCCTGGAATCTGACCCTCAACCTCAGAGCTAATTTCAGAGGGCGCTATCCTTTCGGAGATGCAAACGGCAACCAGTTTATAGACAGATATGATGTATTTGTCAATGATCATATCCTTTATAATGCAACTATAGAAAAGAAATTTGATAAGCTACCGTTGACAATCCGGCTGAACGGGGAAAACTTATCCAACTACATAAATTATCTCATCCCCGGTCAGGTCGGAAGGACCCTGATTGCAGGGGTATCTTACAGATTAATAAAACACTAATAATGAACAAATTCAGATACGCTATTATTTGCTTTACAGCAGTGATCCTATGGACAGGTTGTTCCAAATCCAATGACGGCCCCAATGTTGAACTGAGTGATGGTACCAGTACAGTGATTACTGACCTGGCAGGAGATGTAGATGCCTCCGTAGGGAACAGTGCTCCCGGGAAGGAAAAACGTGATTTTCATACTTTTCTCTTCCGCCTTTCGGATCAGAAACAAACCTGGTTAAAGACAGCAGCCGATTCAGCCAAATACATCAAAGGCACGGATTGGGATATTGCTTTCTCCGGCTTATACAACAGTACGCTGTATGTGAATAATGGTCAGTTAAATGGAAATCCCGCAGCTGGCAATACATCACGACATAAGGTGATACTGGTCAAAGAATCCTATGACAGAGTGAATACGGCTCCCAGTGATGCGGACTTTGACAAAAGTCAACTCAATGATTTCGGAATGATAGGAAATGAGGATTCTCAGGGCTGGTATAATTATAATCTAACTAATCATCTGGTAGCTGTAGTACCTAACAGAACTTATGTGATCAGATTAACAAACGGGAAATATGCCAAACTACAGATTGTCAATATCTATAAAGGCAATCCGCCGGCTGTCACTGATCTGAACTGGCCTGCACCATACTTTACATTCAAGTATTTCGTACAGGAAGACGGTTCCAAAAATTTAAAAACCAAGTAATTTATTCTAAAAATTAATACGATATGTTAAACGAGCAAATCAAAGAAGCGACAAAGCAAGGTCACCAGGAATTAGAAAAAACGGTTGTATATAAGCTAAAAGCTATTGAAAACAACGCAGACTATGCTGATGTGCTAAAGCATTTCTATGTATTCTTTTCGGGGATTGAACAGCAGATCGACCATTTACTACCGGAAAGCCTGAAACCTTATTATGCTGTGAGAAGAAATGCATCTCATATTGCACAGGATATTGAAGCGCTGGGCGGATCGCTGACAGAACTTCCTTCAGTGGTTCTTCCTTCTCTCCATAATGCAACACAGGCTATAGGCGCTCTATATGTACTGGAAGGATCCATTATGGGCGGACCCTATATTGTGAAAATGCTGCAACAAAGAGGCATTGAAACAGGTTTTAATTTCTTCAATGGTTATGGGGAACAATCGCACCAGAACTGGGCTAAGTTTACCGGAATCATCAATGCGGAAGTAACAGAAGAGGCAGCTATAGAAGAAGCTATTACTGCAGCTCAGCAAACCTTTTCTTCTTTCGGACAAACTTTTAATGCAAATATCTTATCCTAAATAATTTTAAAAAAATGAAATTTACTCAAACCTTTAAACATAGCTTTGCTATTTCACTTTTAGCGTTAACAACTTTTGGATTTAGTTCCTGTTCAGATGATGATAAAGAGATTAAACCGGTAGTACTCGAAGACAGTAAAGCAACTGTGCAAACAGCTACAATTGTTGCATCTGCATCTGCAAAAGGATTTTACAATCTTAATACAAATACTAAGACAGATAGTATTAACAGTACAATTAATTTGTCAGGTATGTTTGGTGCCTCATTAAGATCTTCTCATCCTAATACATATAAACTTGGTTATCTAGATAAAACGGGAACATCGATTGATAACATTACGTTAGACATACTAAAAAACACCAAATTTGAGTTAGTCAGTTCTATAGGGGTTGATCTTAGCAAAATTCCAATGCCAAATTTTGATCCTGCTATATGGTTAAGCTATGATCATGGAGTCACATATCAAGTAAAATCAATTGAAAATCGTTATGTTGTCTTCTATAAAGGTTCTGAGTTTTCAGAAAAAGCAGATGAAATCTATGTACTACAGGCAGAAAAAGTAGTAGCAGCTAATAGTGTAGGGACTTATACTATTAAATACAAGAAATACGCAAAGTAATCCGAATCTATTTCATAAAAGGGAGTTGTAAGCAATATACAACTCCCTTTTTATTTTATTAGTACAGCAAAATACCGGCACCTAAAGAAAATGTAGCAACAGAAGATCCGACTTCATTTAATCGGGTATGTGTCGATTCTCCATTTGAATAAAATAACTGATCTGTACCATTTTTAGCATTTAGCAGACTATTGTATCGTGCAGAAGCCAAAAAGTATAGTTTAGACGAAGGGCTGTAAGTCACATCAAATACTCCGGACCATTGAGGAGCACCTATTTTGTGTTTAAAACTCACCGGATGGGCAAATTCCTCTCTCAGATTCCAATTGGCGACAGCAGTATACTTATTTAAGGCAAACTGCGGACTTAACGACATTTTCCATTTTGGATTTATCACTTTGCCCAACTTTAGACCTATACCGCCTCCCAGCAGCTTACTTTTATATGTACTTCTGAGATCCAGAGTAGGATCGATCATCGTCAATGAGGTATACTGATATTGAGGAAATACATAACCTTCCACATCTATACCGCCTCTCCAGAGCAAATAATTGAGTTGCAGCGTCGCAAAAGACATATTCCCTTCTCCGCTATCGTATGTCATATCTCTATCGACCAGCGTTCTGTTGTCTCCGGAATAATCCACATCGCGAACAGTACCGGATACAATAAAGCTATGTTCGGCCTGTAAAGAGAGTTTAATTCGCGGGTGTAAAATTACAGAAAACCGGCCCCCTGCACCCCATGCCACATTATCCTTCCAGGTCAGCTCCGAAAGAATATTCGGATTCTTACCTTCCATATTTCCGGCGATAGACCAGTTGCTGTTAATCAGATCGACCTTAGGGTAAACAGAAATATCAATATTGTTCTGCGCGGATACTACAGTACGGGTTACTGTAAGAGAGAACAGTAGTAACAGTACGTAATAAAGAGATTTTATCGCTTTCGACACCATTTGAGACTATATAAACTAAAGCATGAATATACAACAATAAACGAATGTATCCATGCTTTAGATTTTTTTAAAATGCAGGGCCAATCTGTGCGCCGTCTGTATTCGGTATACTGACCAGAAACTCTGTTGTAAATTTGTATTTTGGAATATCCGCTAATTTAATAGGATACAAAATAATCTCATCCTGATAATCATTATTTGCATTAATAGTTGTCCTCGTCTTTAATCGCACATAGTAATTATTCGTGCCCGATACCCTAACCATATCTACACCATGAGACTTATTTGGATAATAAATTCTATCATTATCAAAATTTGCAATTTCATTCTTTTCCGTATTATTCAACCAGAAATTTTGAAACTTTTGATAAACTTCCCAGTAAAAATCTGGCGTTCCGGATAATATATTTTGATCTACATTCCACATTAATGGTAAATCATCAATTACAAAAATCTCATTATTTTTTTGAGAGTTAAAAATTAATGCTTTTGAAAAATGGCTAAGATTACTAACATTCACATTCGCCGGTTCAAATCCGATTATTCTGAACTTATCCGGGAATTTCATTAATAGAAAATTCACTTTTCCATTAGAGATTTTCCATCATTGATGAAGAATACAACCCATTTTCTTACTAAAATTAAACTTCTTTTGTGGTTACAATCATCATATGAGGGCTAAAAGGCAATAAGAATTCTTCATTCTCTGTTGTTGACAAAAGCTCTTTCAGCACTTTCTTTCTTCCTTCATCCAACATATTAGCAAAGAAATTACTGTCAAGCCAAATAATTCCTTCAACAGCATATATCTTCTCAATCTTTAAATTACATTTTAAAAATTCATTTTTAAATTCTGAGGGTTTATGATAAAATGCTTCTGCCAACAACCAAGGAAAATCATCCGGAGGATTATGGATTCCGGTCAATAATTCACTTTTGCACATTTCAAGAAAAGAGGGTTTGTAAATGAGTCCGTTTAATAATCCTGCTAAAGTAGAAGCTGTGAAATTAATCCCGAAGCCCAATATAATTCCGCCCTTTTTTACAACTCTTTTTGCTTCTTTTATCACAAGAAGCCGATCCTCTTCCTTTTGTAGATGATACAGAGGTCCATGTAAGATAACCACATCTGCAAAATTATTCGGAAATTCCAGTTTACGGGCTTCGCCTTTGATAACCTGAAACTTATTCTTTAGCTTACTGGATCTTTCTTTTGCAATATGAAGATGCTTGTCAATAGGTTCTACCAAATAAACCTGATGTTGCAATTTTGATAACCATTCGGAATATTTTCCTGTACCTCCACCAATATCAAGAATGATAGATTGTGGTTTTAAATGTAATTCCATGAGGGATTTAATCCTCTCAAATTCGAAGATGCCCATTCCTTTAGAAAGTCTGTCCTCTTCGGATGCTTTATTATAAAAACGTTCAATAGATGAACTGATTAAATTAGTTTTTCTCATACTAAGTTTTGCGTAGAAAACGCCCAATTAAAAATAAAATGATATAAATAGGAAACCGCAACTGTATATATCAGTTGTAAAGAACCTTTAGGATAAAGGTTTGATGATATGTCTACTTAGTATAGAATGTGGTAAAGATAGTAATTTAAAACAAAAAGACTACAGCTAACATCGTATTAATACATTTACTAAATAAGCATTAGGCAGAGAGAAAATATAAAAAATTATTCAATTCGATTAAACTCCTTGAGATTCCTCATATCCGCTATACAATATCAGATAACGGAATCCGTTATTAGTAAACCAAAATAACAATAACACAGTAATCATTATTGTGCTATAAAAAAAGGGATATCTGATGCAGATATCCCTTCGTTGTTTTGTGCTTTTAAAAAGTTTTTATCAGCGTGTTTTGCTGTATGTCCCGACGTTGGTACCGTTATCCAGAATCATATTTACTTCCAGTTTCCGGTTATCCGCCTTAACATGAATAAGTGTACGGTTTCCCTCTTTAGGTCCGCCACCTATAAAGACAGGATAGGAGTGCTTGGCCGTAGCTTCATGAAACCCGTAAGTATGGGTATGTCCGCTGATCACGACATCCACTTTATATTTATCAAATAAGGGCGCAAATAAACGTTGTACTTCCATTGGTCCATGCCATTCTCCGGAATAAAACGGCGGAATATGCATAACTACTACCCGAAAAGTGCTCTTTCTGAATGCATCTGAAGCCATTATTTTTTCAGCCCATTTTGCCTGATCAATACGATACTGATCAAAGTCCACTACGCCGGCATAAACTTCTGCTGTATCCGGTTTATCCTCTCCGGTATCCAGCATCAGCCAGGAGACCGGCCCTCTGCGAAATGTTCCGTAATATGTATTATCCTCATATCTGAAAAAGTTTTTAAAATCTCTTGAATAAGCACCTCTTGTTTCATGATTACCTCTCAACATAAAAAACGGTTTTTCGCTGGCAAACCGCTCTCCCAGTGGAGTAAGCAATTTATCATAAAGATCTTCTTCATTAGTAACGTAATCAAACATATCGCCATTCAGAATCGCAAAATCAAATTCCGGTTTACCTGCACTATCCAGCAACTGTCCGTAGGAATGTGCTCTTCCATGTACGTCATTATAAATTACACAGGATGTAGTTTGACTATTTGCATCCGGGGTTTTAAATGTATATAAGGGACTGCTTATCTCTTTGCCATAAACGACTTTGTAGGCTTCAAATGTGAGGATTTCCTTTGCATATACCCGATACTCATATGTCTTTCCGGGTTGAAGACCGTGTATAGTCAGCACCGTACTGAGGGTATTGGCATTAATAAGTCCGTCTTCGGACTGCACTACTTTCCGAAACTGTTGTTCGCCTTGTGCTCTGACTTCCAGCCAGGTAAAGCCCTTACGATTGATATGGGTCATCACTGTCACCCGATCTCCCTGCAGATCCTGCAGATAAGGTCTGACGCGAAAATTAAAATCCTGTTGTTGTATAGTCTGTGCGAATGCCTGCTGATAAGCAGATAACGCAAATGTTGCCGAAGCAACGCCCATTGATTTTAGAAAATATCTTCTTGTATTCATAATAGATTTAAGGTATCAAAAAGACCGGCTGGTTATAAACCGGTCTTTTAGGTTATTCAAATATAGCTATTCCCAGAATGGATTCTGAACCAAATTTTCATTCAGTTGCAACTCCTGAGTCGGTATCGGCCAGAGGTAATCTTTCTTTTCATCAAATACTTTTGCAATATGTGCATTGACAATTACATTACCCGAAGTTCCGTTTTCCAATATGATCTCACTTCCCAGTTTTAAAAGCTGAATGCCGGAGGCTGTAGGTTTATTTCCTTCATATATCCACACATCCATCTTGCCGTCTCCATCCAGATCAAACTGTCCGGTTGAAGGAAAATACATCCCTTTAAACTGACGTGTCAGAACTGGGCCAACTTTCCAGCGCATTATATCATCCCAGCGGAAAGATTCCATCACCAGCTCAATTCTTCTTTCACGACGGATCTCCAGTACGGCACCTGCCTGGCTTCCCTTTACATTCGGGTACTGTGCCATGAGATAAGCATCAGGTTTAGCTGTTGCATTTGAAAGCAGCATATTGGGCATAGACACGCGGTCACGAAGTAATTTGACAGATCTGTCAATATCAGCCTGAGACAGATCGTCCAGTTCGGCTTTTGCTTCTGCATAATTTAGAAGTACTTCAGCATAACGAAACAAAGGCATATCATTTTCAGAACGGTTATAGGAATCATATCTGACATCCCCAACGAATTTGATCAGCTGATAACCCGTCACCGAATTACCAAAATTAGGTGTTTGCACCGCTGTACCACCGATTCTTTTATATCCCGGTGTGCGGATGGTCTGCGACAGACGCGGATCACGATTCTGTGTTTCCTGATAGAAGGACATCGTTGCATATCCAGGTTTATCGGTAAAACGGGAACCGTCACGCATCAGATAAGTATTGACAAGATCTTTATTCAGCCCCGGCTTACCGTAGGAAGCCGTGATGGTATAATAATTGACATTGTGCCAGATCTGCAATCCGTCACTGTACTTACGGGCCAGTATGATCTCACCATCAATGGCATTGACAGACGAAAACAGTTGCTGATACCCCATATTGTCCGTTCCCTGATAGATACTGTATACGTTGCCATCCATCACCTGTCTGGAAGCCGATGCTGCAAGCTCCAGAAAACGTTTGGAATCCGGCAAATTCAGGTCTGTGTGGTATTTACGGAAAGTACCTTCGAACAGAGCTACACGGGATTTCAGAGCTAAAGCTGTCCATTTGGTTACTTTTTCTGATGATTTGGTAGCACTCAGATTTGCGATGGCAAAGTCCAGATCAGCTATAATGGAATCCATTACCAGTGTTCTGGAATCTCTTTTCTTCAATAAAGATTCCATATCGTTTTGATCGATAGCCTTAGAATACCAGGGCACATCTCCAAACCGCTTGACTTTATCAAAGTAAAAATAGGCTCTGAAGAAGCGGGCTACTGCTCCGTATTTATTCGCTATTTCAGGAGCTAATGTTCGGTTGTAATTCTCTAAAAAGAAATTAATATTCCGCAGATTATCCCAGTTCCAGCCACCACCACTCACCGGCACCTGACGCTTACCCGTGACCTGATCCGGCAGGGTATTTTTTACAATATTATCAATATCCTCATTATATACGCCCTCTGCATCAGGCAGAGCATTGTAAAACGAATTACAGTATAATGCCAGATCATTTTCTGATCTGAAATAGTTTTCCGGAGTCAGTTTATCCTCCGGAGAGCGATCCAGATAATTTTTTTCACAGGAAGTGACCGCAATCAATCCTGCAACAACTAAAATATATGAATATAGTTTCATGATGTTAAGCCTAAAAAGTTAAGTCAATACCAAACGAAAATGCCTTGGAAATAGGGTACGATCTGCCGTTTACTTCCTGCGCTGCCTGTTCCGGATCAATATAATCGGATCTCAATTTGGTCGCTGTCCAGAAATTCTCTCCGGATACGAATACTCTTGCTCTTGATATTTTGACACGTTGCAGCAGCTTATCACTCAGGCTATAGCCAATAGTCAGATTTTTCAGCCGGATATAAGCCAGATCCTGCAGATAACGGTCATTTTTCACATTCAGCGATCCCCTGTTGTTCAGGGCAATATATCCTCTCATGAGCGGATAGTAAGCATTTGGATTTTCAGGAGTCCATACATCGTCTGCAAAGTCTTTCGGCACAAAGGAATAATATGGTCGGGAATAAGGCCCCCAGAATTTATCTGAATTAGCTCCCGGATACCAATGTTGACGTCCGATCCCCTGAAAGAATGCCGACACATCAAATCCATTCCAGCTGGCACCCAGATTTACACCAAATGTATAACGGGCCCGATCATTTCCGATGATTACCTGATCTCCAGGTTTACTAAGCGTATTATCCCCCTGATTCACAATACCATCCCCGTTGACATCTACAAATTTGACATCCCCGCCTTTGAGCTTAGACCATTCTCCGGGAGCGGACAGACGAACAGCATCTACATAGTCCTGATTGATTTTCCAGCTGGCAGCTTCTGCATCTGAAGCAAATAAACCATCTACGCGATATCCCCAGATTTCACCCAGCGTCTGCCCTACGTAATAGTTACTCAGTAACATTTTAGGGTTGTCAAAACGGGTAATTTTAGCTTTGGAATCAGACAGACCAACTGAAAAATTATATTTAAAAGGTTTATCTGCCAGTGTTCTGGAATCATTCCAGGCTACAGCAAGTTCCCAGCCTCTGTTTTCCAGATCTCCTGCATTCATCTTAGGAGTAGCTGCTCCGAATACAGCCGGCAATGTTGGCCCCGGAATCAGCATATCCAGCGTCTTGCGGATAAAATAATCAAAGGTCACATTCAGACGGCTGTTGAGAAAAGCCATGTCCGTCCCGAAGTTCAAGGTATTGGTACGCTCCCAGGTCAGATTACTGGATATAGGCGTTGGAGCAGATATATATTGGGTCTTTCCTCCACCTGTGATATAATTGGACCTGCCACTGTTCATCAACGAGATGTAGCCGTATTCATCCGCTTCCTGTGCATTTCCCAGCTCTCCGTATGAGCCACGGAGTTTGAATTCGTTTACATACTGTTTCAGATTTTCCGCAAACGACTCTTCCGTTACTCTCCACCCTGCAGATACAGAAGGGAAGAATCCAAATCTCTGCTTACTTGGAAACTTGGATGTACCATCATAACGGCCATTCATCTCAAACAGATATTTTCCTGCATAATCATATGTGAATCTTCCGAAATATCCTTCCAGCGCCCATGTACGGCTTCCGCCGGTAGTCTGCATATTACCGTATCCCAGATCAAAATCATTCAGGTCTTCCGATAGCAGTCCGTCTACGACACCACCGATAGCATCCCATTTTTGCTGCTCTCTGTTGTATCCTAATACAGCACCAAAATTGTGCTGGCCAACTGTCTTATTGTAATTGGCGAATAGGTTAATAGCATGTTTGGTATAGGTAATCTGTCTTTCTGTCAAACGATCATTTCCAAGGTAATTAATCACTCCCGGAAAAATCGACCAGGGAACCTGTGTACGTCTTACAAATGTCTGAACAGGGTTATAATTGAATGTATAATTTCCCGTCACTGTAAGACCATCCATAATGGTAGCCACACCTTCCAGATGGTTGACAAATTCATGTTCTTTCTTGCCTCCGCGTGATTTACCATACAGCAGATCGGCAAAAATACCATCTCCTACCGTATAGTTATTTAACTCGGTACGATAGGTTGCCGTGCCATCCGGATTGACCGGAACATAGGAAGGCAGTGCATGTACTGTAGTCGAAATAAAATTATTATTCGACTCCTCAGGCTTATCTCCGGAGTTCCAGCCCGGGAAGGTATAATTCTTATAATTCAACTGTGAATTGTTACTTACTCTCAGCCATTTGGAGAGCTGTGCACCGATCTTACTTCTCAGATTATAAGAATTGAACTTATCCTGATTAAACTGCATGATACCTTTTTTCTCATACAATCTTCCAGACAGATAAAAATCGATTTTATCCGTTCCTCCGGTCATTGTCAGGGCATGTTCTTGAGAAGGCTGTACATCCCGATAGAAATAATCCCACCAGTCTGTATTTCCATAGTAGACATACTGATCTTTGCCATTACGATTCTGAATAACCACACTCGGCAGTGAAGGATCGTTCTTGCGCTTGAGCAACTCTGCATAGTCCGCTTCTGTATATCCGGTGTAGCTGTTACCCGTTGCCCGTATGAAAGCTTCATCATTCAGAATAGCAGCATCATATCCGGATGTTATAAAATCTGTACTTACGGTAAGTCCTGAAAAAGCAAAATTGTTACCGTAATTGATACTCATCTTTCCGGCTTTCCCTTTTTTCGTGGTAATGAGCATCACACCAAACGCACCTCTTGCACCATATATGGCAGCCGCAGCCGCATCCTTTAGTACAGTAATAGTCTCTACATCACGCGGATTGATATTATTGATACTACCGGGTACTCCGTCAATAAGGATCAGCGGCGAAGCATTCTTACTGTTGATCGAAGCAAATCCCCGGATATTCACAGTACCCTCACTTCCGGGTCTTCCGTTAGAGAAGTTAACATTCACATTTGGCATAGCGCCCTGCAATGCCTGAGTCACATTGGAGACCGGGCGGTCTTCGAGGACTTTGGAATCAATCTGACTGACAGCTCCTGTCAGATTCACTTTCTTCTGCCTGCCATATCCCACGACGACGACATCTTCCAGTATCTGACTGTTGTCTTCAAGGGTAAATGTAACCGTTCGGCTCTCCCCTACAGTAATCTGTTGTCCGTCAAATCCGATGATAGATACTTTAAGCACATCTCCCGGGCGGGCATCAATTGAAAAGGTTCCACTTTCGTCTGTTTGAACAGACTTTTTGCTGTTTTGATTTGTTACTGTTGCACCAGCAAGCGGATTTCCGCTTTTATCTGCTACCTTTCCCCGTACAGGTGTCTGCACAAATGCGGAAGCACTGATAAAGGAGCTTGAAAAGGCTCGTTCCGGGTGAAATGACAGGCTTAGCAACAGAAAACAGGTGCTGGAAGCAACAGCAATCCTTGACCGATTCCAATATCGGTCAAGAGCTGGTTTAGGCTCGTTTTTCATAGTTTTTAAATTCTTTTAAATTTAACTGGTATAGTAATACTAAATATACAAACTAAATTTATGATTCTAATAATGTCACGAAGTAAAGAAGTTTATATTAACTAATTTTTTGATACATATTATCTTTTCGTTTAGTTAAGATTAAGAAAGAAGAATAACTATAGGTCTTTCATAGAAAATGAAAATAATAACGTGCGTTTTAATGCATATTTTTGCACTTTTTTAACATCAACTCTTTTCCTATCGGATCAGTTTAAAAATTTCTTACCTTAGATCATATTATCAATTAGGCCATACATGCTCCAAAAATTCATCACCTTTTAAATAACATATCAAACGGATGAAAAAAAGAATACTCCATATCCTTATTCTGGGTTTTATCTTAACCTCATGTCATGCTCCACGACAGGCTTACCGTGCAAATACATTCTCAAAAGCCGCTGTTGTGACCGCACACCCTCTTGCTTCCGCCGTGGGAGTAACTATACTGAAAGCAGGTGGAAATGCCGTAGATGCAGCTGTGGCTGTGCAATTTGCACTAGCTGTAGTGTATCCAAATGCAGGTAATATCGGAGGAGGAGGTTTTATGGTCTACAGAGATCATACTGGCGCTACTAATGCCCTGGATTTCCGTGAAAAAGCTCCTTCCAAAGCCACAGAAAAAATGTACCTGGATGCCAACGGCAATGTAATAGAAGATCTGAGTGTATACGGACATTTGGCGGCTGGTGTTCCGGGGTCTGTAGCCGGGATGGCAGAAGCCCATAAAAAATATGGCAAACTGGAATGGTCCGCCCTCCTGGCTCCTGCAATAGAACTTGCAGCTAAAGGCTTTCGTATCACGGAGAAACAGGCTAATGAATTCAATGAATACAAAAGTAGTTTCCAGAAATACAACCCACAAGGCGCCCCTATACTGAAGGAACAGATCTGGAAAAAGGGAGATCTTTTTGTTCAGAAAGATCTGGGAGAAACATTACAACGTATATCAGATCTGGGACGTGACGGATTTTATAAAGGAAAAACTGCCGACCTGATCGTGGCGGAAATGGGGCGTGGAAAAGGAATCATCAGCCATACAGACCTTCAAAACTATGAAGCCATATGGCGCACTCCGGTTACAGGTTACTACAGAGGAAATAAGATTATCTGTATGCCTCCTCCATCCAGCGGAGGTCCTGCACTCGTCGCTTTATTACAATCTGTGGAACAATTTCCGCTATCAAAATGGGGATTTCAATCCGACTCTGCTGTAAGGGTAATGGTGGAAGCCGAACGACGGATATATGCAGACAGAACCCGGTATCTGGGCGATCCTGATTTTATAAAGGTTCCGGTTGCCGAACTGACGGACAGCGCATTCAATACCAATCGCATGAAAAGTGTAGATCTGTCAAAAGCTACCCCCAGCTCTGTTGTCCGGGCAGCTCAATTTCCGGGTTATGAATCAGAAGAAACAACACACTTCAGCATCGTTGACAAATACGGAAACGCTGTTTCAATTACAACTACCCTCAATGCATCCTACGGCTCACGCGTATTTGTTGCAGGAGCCGGATTTCTGCTCAATGATGAGATGGACGATTTTTCAGTCAAGCCGGGAGTTCCTAATATCTATGGTCTGGTCGGAGGAAAAGCAAATGCCGTTCAGGCGAATAAAAGAATGCTGAGCTCCATGACACCGACAATAGTTGAGAAAGACAGCAAACTGTATATGGTAGTCGGCACACCGGGCGGGTCTACGATCATGACTTCGGTATTTCAGACCTTGCTGAATGTTATTGATTTTGGCCAAAATGCACAGGAATCTGTAAATTCTTCCCGATTTCATCACCAATGGCTGCCTGATCAGATCGACGTGGAAAAAGAGGCACTATCACCTGCCGTGCGTCAGAAACTGCAGCAGGACGGATATAAAATTTCTCCACGGGGAAGAATAGGACGTGTAGAAAATATTATTGTACTGCCTAACGGAAAACTCCAGACTGGAGCAGATCCCCGGGGAGATGATACAGCGATGGGCTACTAAAAACAATCCCCTTTAGCATATTATATGTAATAAGATATGCTAAAGGGGATTCAGTTATTCCTAAAAGATAAACTATTCCTCTTCATCCAGATACTTCCGGTCAATCTGTTTATTCGCCTTTGCACCCAGTTCCCTGAGGTTCTCTACCCGTCTGATGATATTTCCCGCACCGGTTCCTAATTTTTTTGTTGCCTCCTGATGACGTTCCATAGCGCGTTGCAATTGTCCTTCTACCTGTTGCATATCCTGTAAAAAACCAACAAACTTGTCATACAGTGCGCCGGCTTCACGTGCTATTTCCAGTACATTCCGGGTCTGACGTTCCTGCTTCCACATACTGGCTATCGTTCGCAGTGTAGCAAGCAAGGTCGACGGACTCACAATGACCACTTTACGATCCCAGGCATCACTAAACAGATCCGGCTTTTCCCGCACAGACATACTCAATGCCGATTCTATCGGCATAAAGAGCAGTACAAAGTCCGGAGACTGAATACGGTATAACTCATGGTAATTTTTAGCAGAAAGTTCCCGTACATGATTTTCTACAGATTGTATATGCTGTCTGGCAAATATCTTTTGCTCCTCCTCTGATTCCGCATTCACCCATTTCTCATAAGCAACCAGCGATATTTTAGCATCTACAATAAGGTGTTTATCATCCGGAAGATCGATAATAGCATCCGGCTGCAAACGCTTTCCGTCTTCATCGGTGACAGAAGCCTGCAATCTAAACTCCTGATCTTTGAGCAGACCGGAACGCTCCAGCACCCGTTCCAGAATCACTTCCCCCCAGTTACCCTGTTTCTTACTGTCTCCTTTCAGAGCCCTTGTCAGGTTATTGGCTTCATTACGGATCTGCATACTCTGCTGCATCAGCTGTTCGACCACGCCCTTAAGGACATTTCTTTCCGCAGATTCATGCTGATAAGTCTTTTCAACTTTCTCCTCGAAAGTCTTGATTTTCTCTTTCAAGGGATCGAGTAGGAGCGTGATACTGTTATGGTTCGTCTCTGTAAATTTTTTGGTCTTCTCTTCGAGAATCTGATTGGCAATATGCTGAAACTCCAGATTAAATTGTTTTTTTGTCTCCTCTATTTCTTTCTTCTGCCCTTCCAGCTTCTCCTGTTGTGCCTGCAAATAGGCATGAGCTGTCTCCAGCGCACGATCACTTTTTAATCTTTCGGAACGCTCTTTCTCCAGTTCTTCCTTCAGGTCTGCACGCTCGCCGATAAGATTTTCTTCCCGTTGCTGACTGCGGGCTAATTCCAGAGCCATTTCATCCTTCTGATGACGTAACTGCTCATAATCTTCCTTTCCGGAACCCTCTTTACGCTTCAAGAACAAGACCACAAGCACTATTGCCAACAGCGCTATGATCGTCACTAACATCCACTCCATACTATTTCCTGATATAAAAAATGGCCTTTGCAGACCATCGATTTGTATATTATTTTTATAATTGAATTACTGCAATTTCTGATGAGTCCTCCACCACAGATCGGGCATCTCTCCGGATACGGCCAACTGATAATCCTCGTACCGGCAAGGAACCAGATAGTATCGCTCGTTGACAGACTTGGAACCAAAGTAGGGCACCTGAATCCACCAACGATCTGATTTTTTACTTTTCACAAATACCAGCTCGTGATCCATGGATTCCAAAGTGGTACGGTAAATAATATAGGATGCTTTCGGTACCAAAGGCGCATCCTGTTTACGGTTATAATAACCATCAACAAAGCACCAGATCATCTGAGAAACCAGCATAGCGGTCTGTTCGCGCGGATCATATTTGGGATTAAACTCATAAAACCCTACAGAACTGCATTTGTCTGACATCCCTGCATAGCGTGCCAACTGACAAGCCTCATCACCAAAGAGACCATTGGGATTGGTATTGGCATTGCCACAGGCTTCAGAAGAACGGATAGCACCGATATCAAAACTTACCATATCCGCTGCGCGGATCAATGGCTCCGACTGATCCATCTTACCAGCGATGGCACCTACACGGGTCGCATTAAAGAACAACTTGTCATACATATTGACGGATTCTTTGCTGACCAGATAAGTTTGATATGCGATATTATTAAGGTTGAAAAGATAATCCGGCTGATGCAGAATAATATGATTCAGAAAAGTCTGGGAATTAAGCGGAGTATCCTCAACCTGTTCCTGATCCAGATCAAAGCGGGGATCTATTATAGCAACTTCAACACGTTGTTCCAGATTCTCATAAGCCATATATTGGGCATAGGTAAGATCATGCCCCCCACCGATAATAATGGGAACTATATCCATTTTTACCAGTTCTTCAACAACAGATTTAACCGCAAAATAAGTATCACGAATAGTATTACCTGCTTTAATATTGCCCAGATCCGCAATCTTTATTTTGTAATCGCCCTGATAAAGCTGGTACAGATGTTTACGTACTTCATCCGGAGCCTGAGCAGTCCCGGCATTGTTCACCGCTCCACGTTCTTCCTCTACTCCGAAAATAACCAACTGAGGCTTTTCATCTCCTTCCAGTTCCGGAAAATTTTCTTCAAAGGCGACTATACTGTCTCCAAACTGAGATTTGTAAAAACCATCTTTCGCAGAGAATTGATTAACGGAAACAGGAGTAAAGAATACGGATAAAGACATAAAGTTGTTATTTTACCTACAATATTTAACAAATTGTTTGAAACAATGTAGGGAGTATTTCGCAAATATCCATTTATTAGCTTACTTTTGAAAACATTATTTTATCAATACCCTTAAACCGTGATATTAGTAACCGGAGGAACAGGATTTTTAGGATCTACACTTATCAAGCAACTCATCGACGAAGGTGTCGCTGTGGTGGCGACCAAAAGATCAGAATCTGTCATTCCCGAATACTTAAAATCATCTTCCCTTATTCAGTGGGTCGACGCTGACATTAACGACTATTTTGCGCTTGAAGAAGCTTTTGAAGGAATCTCACATGTATTTCATTGTGCGGCGCTGATTTCTTATCAGCCAAAGGATGCTTCGCAAATGATGAAAGTCAATATAGAAGGCACCCGTCATATCGTCAACCTCTGCCTGCAGCACAGCGCCAGACTTGTGCATGTCAGCTCTATTGCAGCATTGGGTACGAGCAAATCCAGGCAGCCCGTAACCGAGCAGGACAAATGGGAATATGATTCGAAAATATCCAAATATTCGCTTTCTAAATATGAAAGTGAACTTGAAGTATGGAGAGGTGTAGTAGAAGGACTGGATGCTGTCATTGTAAATCCTTCTGTGATCATCGGTGCCACTGCAGGTAAAAAAGGCTCGGGAGCGATTTTTTCTCTGGTAGATAAAGGCTTGAAAGTCTATCCGACCGGAAGTGTGGGAGTAGTCGATGTGGAAGATGTCGCAAAACTGATGATCATTCTTATGAATAAAACCGAAATCTCCGGGGAACGTTTTATTATCAACACGGAGAACCTGACAAATAAAGCGTTGCTGGACCGCATCAGCGTACTGATGCAAAAGCCTGAGCCTACAATCGCTGCATCGCCAACGCTGCTGAGTATCGCATGGCGTGCCGCAAAATTCGTTTCCTTCTTTAACAATAAACCACCGGCAATCACCAAAGATTCTGCACGGGCGTCATCCGCAAAACTGGCTTATTCCAATAAAAAAATTATTGAAGCTACTCAATACAGCTTCAGGCCACTGGACGAAACACTCAAAGAAATTACCTCAACATATCAAACTAAAACCGAATAAACAGTGAAAAACTATTACATCATTGATTTTGACAGTACATTTACGCAAGTCGAAGCCTTGGATGAACTCGCTAGGATATCACTAGAAGGTCATCCTGATCAAGAAAAGATATACCAACAGATCGAAGGTTATACCAATCTGGCAATGGAAGGTAAAATCTCCTTCCGTGAAAGCCTTGCAGGAAGAATCAAACTGCTGAAAGCCAACAAAAGCCACCTCGACAAACTCGTCTCTCATCTGAAGAAGAAAGTTTCCCGTTCATTTAGCCGTAACCGTGAGTTTTTCAATCAGAATTCAGACACCGCATGGATCGTCTCCGGAGGCTTTAAAGAGTTTATTATACCAGTAGTCACCCCTTACCATATCAAAAAGGAAAATATCTACGCAAACACGTTTAAATTTGATCAGGAAGGAAATATCATCGGCTATGATGAGAACAACCCGCTGTCGGATGAAGGCGGTAAGGTAAAATTACTGCAGGAATTAAAAATCGACGGACGTATTTTCGGTATCGGTGACGGTTATTCAGATTTTCAGCTGAAAGAATCGGGTCTCATTGAAAAATTCTTTGCATTCACTGAAAATATAGCCCGACAAAGTGTTACCGAAAAGGCAGACCATGTAACTCCAAGTTTTGATGAGTTTCTGTATGTGAATGATCTTCCCAGAGCAATATCATATCCTAAAAACAGGATCTTGTGCCTGATTGTCGGTGATGTACCTGAAATAGCTGCACATATACTGAAAAGAGACGGATTTTCGATCCGTATAAAAGACAGCTTTGAAGAGAAGTACACCAAAGATGTCGGCATGTTGCTTTTAGGACCGGACGTAGATGTATCAGATGAACAGTTGAGCCGTGCTGACAAGCTAAAAACAATAGGCTTTTTGGGAGATATAAGAGGACATATCAGCAAAAATATATGCAATGAAAAAGGCATTGTGGTATTTGATGACAAAAAAGGTAAAAAGAGGAACTCGGAGTTTATTCCAAGAAGAATGGCCGATTTTATCAATAACGGGGATACTGATCAGAGCCGTAATTTTCCAAATCTAATTTTGCCGAAATTAAGCAAAGCACATCGTCTGCTGCATATTCACAAAAATGTACCCGGCGTAATGGCTCAGATTAATAATATATATGCAGAGAATAACATTAATATCGTTGCTCAGTTTCTGATGACACGTGGTGAAATCGGATATGCGGTCACAGATCTGAATGTAGAATATGAAAAGGATCTGATCAAACAGCTCAAGAAAATAGATAATACCATCAAGTTCAGGATATTATATTAAAAAAAGAGAGGGCTTTTGGAAGCCCTCTCTTTTTTAACTCAACCCTGCATCAGTTAACATTCCGGCCAGTTACTAAGTGAAAATTTATAGTAACACATTACCCTCCGGATTTAAAATAAATAACATGCCGGGGTGTAATACAACAATCCAAAGCGATATCATACGGATCTACATCAGCTATCTTTTCTACCGGCTCAAAAAAAGAAAGTCCTGTTTTCTGCACATCCGGTCTGCATTTCTTCAGAAACCTGTCATAGAATCCTTTACCGTACCCTACCCTGTTTCCGCTTTGATCGCAGATCAGTAAAGGAACTAATACCACATCAAGTAGCTTTTCATCTACCGGAGTGCCTGAGTCAGGCTCAGGAATACCCCATTTATTTTCCAGATAGGTTGTTGTATTATCCAGGAGATAGTGAGACATAGAACGGTCGTCAGCATGGCTCTGCGAGATCACCAATCTCACAGATGGAAAAACCTCCTGCATCCAGCTTATAAAGGCCAGCGTATCGGGTTCCTGATTACGGTTTATAGGTAAATAGACATGACAGTACTGACATTTTGACCAGTCGATCCCCTTTAAGTACTCCAGAAGCTGATGGTTAAATGTCCGAAGTTCGTCAACTGACAATTGCTGACGCTCAGACCGGTAAAGTTGTCTTAATTCTTGTTTAGTCATAATAGTTACTTTCAAAAAAAACGGCCTTGCAGCTGGGAGCTAACAAGACCGAATAATCAACCTAAACCTAAAATCTTTATTTATTTGACACGCTCGATATATTCACCGCTCTGCGTATCAACTTTTACTTTATCTCCCTGATTAATAAAAAGAGGAACTTTAATCTCTACACCTGTTTCTACAGTTGCATTTTTCAAAGCATTGGTAGAAGTATCTCCTTTTACTGCTGGCTCTGTATATGTAATTTCTAATTCAACACTTTTTGGAGCCTGCGCCATAATTGCTTCATCGCTTTCGAATGCCACAATTACACTCATACCTTCTTTCAAGAATCGTGCCGAAGTACCAAACAAAAATTTTGGAATATTAAATTGTTCATAAGTACTGTTATCCATTACGACATAAAATTCTCCGTCTTCATACAAATACTGATAGTCGTTAGTTTCTACACGCGCAATTTCTACAGCCTCATCAACCCGAAAACGGTATTCAACCAATTTACCGGTTTTCACATTACGCATTCTTGCCTGATAAAAAGCACGCAGGTTTCCCGGAGTACGGTGTATATATTCTTCAACAGCAACTAATTCACCATTGAAACGAAGGACATTTCCACTTTTTACGTCAGATGCTTTTGCCATGTTACTTCTTTTGTTTTTTTTAGACGACAAAACTACAAAAATTCTTGCTGTATATAAAAATTAAGGACAAGAAAAATAGTTTGATTTGAGAAAAGGACTTTTTATTATATATCTATATAGTATACGGATTTAGGACAGTCTCTGACTCCGTTAAATATTATTTTTTATAATCGCTGATGCTGATATGCTGATCACAAAAACTGTACTCTTTAGCCTGATTAGAGCAGACAATCAGCAGGCGATCATCACTAATCGTTTTTTCTATAAGTTCCAGATACCAGGCTTCACCCTTTTCATCCAGATTGCTGGTCGGTTCATCCAGAAATACAAGTGCTGAATCTGAGCAACATGCTAATGCCAGTTTGACCCGCTGCTTCATTCCGGAAGAGAAATATCGGATCTCTTTATTTATAGAAGCATTGAGCCCTAATAAATCCAGCAGGGAATCCTGATCAAATCCATTTTGAAAATTCTTGAACCTGAAATGAAAGGTTATCATTTCACGAAGAGTGAGATCTTCTATCAATTCTACATAAGGCGCCGCAATAGATAAATATTGAAAAATCCGGTCTACAGCAATTTCTGCATCCTCATGCTGATAGTTAATCTTACCCTCAGAAGGAGTCAGATTGCCACACAGAACTTTGAGTAAGGTAGACTTACCGGATCCGTTAGGCCCGAGTACGGCATACTTATGTCCAACAGAAAAGGTATAATCGATATGTCTGAAAATCCAGTCCCGATTATACCTTCTCCCGATGTCTTGCAGTGTTATCTTCAAAACACTTTATACTTTATTATACGATTACAAACTTGCTCTTCCCTGGCCAAAGCCTTTGATAATACCTCTATTCGAATTGCGAACGAATGTAAGGATCTCATCTCTGGTTTCAGTAGCTTTAAATTCTGTTTCTACAATATCCAGCGCCTTGGAAAGATTTCCATTCTGGATAAAAAGAACACGGTAAATACCCTGGATCTCATTTATCTGTTCATTTGAGAATCCTCTTCTGCGAAGTCCCACCGAATTAATACCGGCATAGGTAATCGGCTCGCGTGCGGCTTTGATAAACGGAGGAACATCTTTACGTACCAAAGAACCTCCGGAAACAAAGGCATGTGAACCTATCTTCACAAACTGATGTACGGCTACCATACCCGCCAGTACAACATAATCTCCGATGGTAATGTGACCTGCAAGAGTACTTGAATTTGAAAAAATACAGTTATCGCCAATTATACAATCATGGGCAATGTGGCTGTATGCCTGTATAAGGCAGTTCTTGCCAATCACTGTTTTATAGCGGTCTTTTGTACCTCTGTTGATCGTCACACACTCTCTGATAGTAGTATTGTCGCCGATCTCAGCCACCGTAACTTCTCCCTCAAATTTGAGGTCCTGCGGTTCTCCTGAGATAACAGCGCCCGGATATATTTTACAGTTTTTTCCTATCCGTGCCCCATTCATAATGGTCACATTAGACCCAATCCAGGTACCCTCTCCTATTACAACATCCTTGTGGATCGTAGTAAAAGGCTCTACAACAACATTTTGGGCTATCCGTGCCTCAGGATGTATATAAGCTAAAGGCTGTATCATCTTACTTTACTTTTACAATTTGAGCCATTAGCTCTGCCTCACTAACAATTTTCTCTCCTACCATTCCTATGCCTTTCATGCGCGCAATACCTCTTCGTATCGGTTCCATAAGATCACAACGGAAAATAATAGTATCACCGGGAGCAACCTGGTTTTTGAATCTTGCATTTTCAATTTTCAGGAATAGTGTCAACCAGTTTTCAGGATCTGGAACTGTATTTAATACAAGGATTCCTCCAGTCTGTGCCATAGCTTCAATCTGCAGAACACCCGGAAATACAGGTGATCCCGGAAAATGTCCCATAAACAAATCTTCATTCATGGTTACATTCTTAAGTCCTACGACATGGTTTTCTGTCAATTCCAGAATTTTATCCACCATTAAAAACGGCTGACGATGGGGTAATATATTCATAATCTGCACTGTATCATATACAGGCGTCATATTCGGATCGTAAACCTTTACATGTTTACGGTTTTTCTCTTTATTAATAACGGCCCTGATCTTTTTTGCAAAAGCAACATTAGCTGCATGTCCGGGACGGGCAGCCATAATATGACCTTTCAAAGGGCGTCCTACCAAAGCCAGATCACCGATCATATCCAGAAGTTTATGACGGGCAGGCTCGTTCTGATAGCGTAGTTGAATATTATTCAGAATACCTTCATTCGCTACATCGATATCATCACGGTTAAATAAATGTGCTAGCTTATCCAACTCTTCTTTATCGACGTCTTTGTCTACAATCACGATTGCATTGGACAAATCACCACCTTTAATAAGGCCAAGATTGACCAGTGTCTCCAATTCATGAAGAAAACAGAACGTACGTGAAGCTGATATTTCTTTTACAAATTCACCGATATTACTTACAGAAGCGTGCTGACTGCCCAAAACCGGAGAATTAAAGTCTATCATACAGGTGAGACGGTAGCCATCCAGTGGCATTGCTACAATCTCGACCTTACGATCTGTTTCCGAGTAATGGATATTAGATTTGATCTCATAAAAATCTCTGTCAGCATCCTGTTCCTGAAAACCTACTTCTTCAAATAGTTTGACAAACGGAGAAGAACTTCCGTCCAGAATAGGTACTTCAGGTCCGTCAATATCAATCAAAACATTATCAATCTGTAAACCAACCAAAGAGGCCATCAAATGCTCAATAGTGCTGACACTAGCGCCATTCTGAGAAATGGTGGTACCACGAGAAGTATCTGTTACATTATCCGCATCTACAGCGATAACAGGAGCTCCTTCGACATCTACCCTTCTGAATTTGTACCAATGGTATTCAGGAGCAGGTTTGATCGTAAGAGTAACAGATTTTCCAGTATGCAAACCAACACCTGAAATCGAAACTTCAGACTTAATGGTTCTTTGTTTTACATTCATATCTAACATTCTGTATTAAGCAATATTGAGTTTTCTTTTTGTTATTTTATATTTTGTATCTGCAGCAATTGCTCTAATTCTGAAATTCTTTTTTCCAGTTCAGGCAATCTTGCATAAATGACCTGTGAACGCAGTTGAGATTGATAAGGAGTTGCTGGTGAACCTCCCCATTTTTTGTCAGTTACTGTAATTGAACGATTAATTCCGGATTGCGCCTGCACCTGCGACCGGTCTGCAATAGTGATATGCCCTACCACACCGACTTGTCCGCCGAGTACAACCTGTTCGCCCAGTTTAGTACTTCCTGATACTCCGGTCTGCGCAGCAATAACGGTATTCTTACCGATCTCCACATTGTGAGCGATCTGAATCAGATTATCCAGTTTAACCCCCTGACGTATAACAGTAGATCCCATAGTTGCCCGGTCGATCACCGTATTAGCGCCGATCTCTACATCATCTTCAATGATGACATTCCCGATTTGAGGAACCTTACTATACGTACCATCCTCCTGCGGAGCAAAACCAAATCCATCACTCCCGATCACAACACCGGCATGTATGATTACATTATTACCGATAACACAGTCTGAATATACTTTTACTCCGGGAAAGAGTGTCACGTTATCCCCGATCTGTACATTATCCCCAATATAGACATGAGGATATACTTTCACTTGCTTACCTAAAGCAGTATTTTTTCCGATATAAGAAAAAGCTCCCAAATATTCATGCTCACCAATGCTGGCGGTATCATGTATAAAGAGAGGTTCTTCTCGTCCGGAACGATCCTGTTTCATCATATTGTAATAGGACAATAATTCTGAAAAAGAGGAATAAGCATTCCTGACGCGTATCAATGTACAGGAAACTTCGCTTAGCGGCGTAAAATCAGCATTTACAATAACAATCGAAGCATTTGTCGTATAGATAAAGTTTTCGTACTTTGGATTTGCTAAAAAGGAAAGATCGCCTGACTGCGCCTCTTCAATTTTGGCTAATTGGCTCACTACAACATCCGGGTTGCCTTCGATATTGCCTTTTAATAATGTTGCTATTTGTTGCGCAGAAAATTGCATTGTACAAATGTATGCCTTTTTGTTAATTTTTCTTTAAGTTTTTACTTTATCCAGGGATATCCAACCTCTTTTGGGTATGAAATAGCAAATTTTCGTACTTTCCGGGCCAAAGCTTCCAAATTGGAAAGATCTGACGCCTCTGTTATATCTTTTAGCTCTCCTTGTTTATCTACAATCTTTATACCTCCCTGCAAAGGGCTGTATGCACTATTCTCCACTTCCTGCATAAAGACAAAATACTCCAGCTCATCTTCAGTAATTCCGAAGTAATCGATTACGGCCTGATTCACCGCTTCTACAGTCTTTTCTGAAAAAGGTTCTTTACTCATAACCGTCCTGAACAGATCTCTGGCCATCAATTTACGGCACAACATACTTAGGATCTTATCTTCATGATCTGCCCATGTTTTAATCGCCGACATAATATCTGTATCATCCAAACGAGTAAACCACTGTAAATGTGACTCGTCCAGTAAAAAATTATCTTTCGTGATTCTGTTTTTCAGAAAATGAGAGAATGCAGGTGTAGCAAATAAGTCTGCTCCCTGATCACTCAGAGCCTTCGCTCTTTTCAATGCTTTAATAAGCATCTGCTCTGCACCGATCACTGTTTTGTGCAGATACACCTGCCAGTACATCAGCCTTCGTGCAATCAAAAACTTCTCTACAGAATAAATACCTTTCAGTTCGACAACCAGTTCATCATTATGCACATTTAGCATTTTGATAATCCGATCAAAAGAGATAACTCCTTCTGAAACCCCAGTAAAGAAACTATCCCTGTTCAGATAATCCATGCGGTCGGTATCCAGCTGACTGGAAACCAACTGATGAAAAAATTTTCTCTCGTATTTATTATTAAAAATAGTAATCGCCAGATCGAGTTTACACCCAAATTCATCATTCATCCTGTCCATCAACAAAGAAGACAGCATCTCATGAGACACACCTTCTATAATAGTATGTTCCAGTGAATGAGAAAAAGGCCCGTGTCCGATATCATGCAATAAGATCGCGACCAAAGCAGCCTCTTCCTCTTCCAGAGAGATCCGGACTTCTTTACTCCTTAATGTATCTATAGCCAGAGACATCAGGTGCATAGCTCCTATAGCATGCTGAAAACGGGTATGTAATGCTCCCGGATAGACCAGATGAGTCATACTCACCTGCTTGATATAGCGCAGTCTTTGAAAATAAGGATGCTGAATAAGGTCAAATACACATCCGGAAGGAATGGTTACAAATCCGTAAACCGGATCGTTGACTATTTTTCTCTTATTCAATGTAGATTGCACGTATATACTTATTTAAAAAATAATCTGAGCGAAATAAAATTAACCATCTCCAATGCATTATAAAGAAGATGCAGATACTATTATCTTACTGAGCTAAGATAGTGCAAAGATACGGAGTTGCCCGTTAAGAAATGTTAAAAAACAACAAATAAAGTCCCAAAAGCAGTAAGTTCGTAACCCTATGACAAATCGATTGTTATAATTTTGATTATATTCTACATACATTTGGAGTAATTTGAATCCTTCACAGAATCCTATGTATTCGATTTGTGATTATCAATTAAGAAAATTCTCATGCAAAAAACACATATACTTTGGGCAGATGATGAAATTGAATTTCTGAAACCCCATATTCTGTTATTAGAAGAAAAGGATTACAAAGTAAAGACGGTCAACAATGGTCACGATGCTGTCGAAGCTTTCAGGAATGAGCCTTTCGATCTGGTCTTTCTTGACGAAAACATGCCAGGACTTACCGGATTAGAAACATTGGCCATATTAAAATCCATCAATCCTTCCATCCCGACCGTACTTGTCACAAAGAATGAAGAAGAGCACCTTATGGAAGATGCTATCGGAAGTAAGATTGATGATTATCTGATCAAACCTGTAAACCCGAAACAGATACTTCTGACCATCAAAAAATTCACAGAGAATAAAAGACTGGTGAGTGAAAAGACATCTATGGCTTACCAGCAGGATTTCCGTAATCTCGGTATGATCCTCAATGATAATCTGGATGTCCACCAATGGACAGATGTATATAAAAAACTGATCTACTGGGAACTTTCTCTCGAAAAACTGGAAGATTCCAATATGCATGAAATTCTGACCATGCAAAAATCCGAGGCGAATGCATTATTCTCAAAATTTATAGAGAAAAATTATATAGACTGGATCAAAAATCCGGATGAAGACCCGGTATTTTCACACCAGCTGTTTAAGAAAAAAGTATTTCCCGGAATGCAGGAAAACAAACCGACTTTCTTTTTTCTGATTGACAACCTGCGATATGATCAATGGAAGATCATTAACGATATTATTACGGATTATTTCCGTCTGGATGAAGAAGATCATTACCTCAGCATCCTGCCAACAGCTACCCAGTATGCACGAAATGCTATTTTCAGTGGATTAACACCGCTGGAAATGGAAAAGAGATTCCCTGATCTGTGGCAGAATGACGAAGATGAAGGCGGGAAAAATCTGCACGAAGACAAATTTCTGGCAGATCAGATAAAGAGACTTTACCGTCGGGAGATCAAGCATTCCTATCATAAGATACTAACACTGGAGCAGGGGAAAGATATTTATGAAAATGTCAACAACCTCATGCAAAATGACCTGAACGTATTGGTTTACAACTTTGTTGACATGCTTTCGCATGCACGAACAGATATGGCGATGATCCGTGAACTGGCCAATGATGAGGCGGCATATCGCTCTCTGACGCTTTTCTGGTTTGAACACTCTCCCTTGCTGGAGACACTGAAATGGTTATCCCAACGTAATGTAAGGGTGATTATCACGACAGATCACGGAACAATCAGGGTCAAAAAACCAAGTAAAATAATCGGCGACCGTAATACCAACACCAACCTGAGATACAAACAGGGGAAAAACCTTAATTACCAGGACAAAGATGTATTCGTGATCAAAAATCCGCACGATGCTCAATTACCAAAGTTGCATGTAAGCTCAACCTTTGTATTTGCAAAAGAGGACATCTACTTTGTATATCCTAACAATTACAATCAGTTTGTCAATTATTTCCATGGCACATTCCAGCATGGAGGCATTTCTCTGGAAGAAATGATTATCCCGTTTGCAACCTATTCGTCCAAATAAGTATTTTTGAAACATGAAATTGCATGTTCAAAACTTATCTGAATTACCCGGAGCTGCCAGCCAAATACTTTCTGCATTTGCTGATACCCGGGTGTTTCTTTTGTATGGAAGTATGGGGGCCGGCAAGACAACTTTTGTAAAGGCTATCTGCGAGCAACTCGGCGTCACAGACAGCACTTCCAGTCCGACCTTTTCTATTGTAAACCAATACAGCTATCCGCAAGGCAATGTATATCATTTTGATTTCTACCGAATAAAAGATGAACAGGAAGCCTTTGATATGGGATATGAGGAGTACTTTTATTCCGGTGATTACTGCTTTATCGAATGGCCTGAAAAGATACCTAACCTGCTTCCGGAAGATGCCAGGTCTATACATATAGCGGCCATCGACGGACATATGCGCAACATTGAGATAAAATAAAATAATAAGAATCAGGCTGTTAAATTAATTTCCTGATTTTTTTATATCCTGACGCAACCCTTTGACCCTAATCCACGTCTTCTTTATAACAAACCGACAAAAACCTTGAAACAACATGACATTGATGAAGTATGGAAAAAATGTAAAACGGGGGACCGAAAGTCGCAATCATTGCTCTATCAACACTTTGCTCCCAGAATGTATGCTGTATGTATACGTTACGCCGTAGACACTCTGGAAGCTGAAGATATGCTACAGACTGGATTTATAAAAGTATTTGCTAAACATCACCTCTTTGACGAAAGAGGATCATTAGAAGGATGGATCCGACGGGTAATGGTAAATACGGCTATAGAGATTCATCGAAAAAACAAAGTTAGCTTCTGTGACATTGATGAAAATCTGCAGGCACATATGCTAAAGAGTTCTATCGGAACGGATCAATCCGCCTACCAGGACCTTATGCAGCTGGTCAAACAGTTACCTGTGGGTTACAGAACGGTATTCAATCTTTACGCCATAGAGGGTTACACACATCATGAGATTGCAAAATCTCTCCATATTAGTGAAGGAAATTCAAAATCGCAGCTATCAAGAGCCCGTACATGGCTTAAAGATAAACTGCAAAAACTGGAGGAAACAGAAAGATGACAGATAAAGAACTGGATAAACTCTTCAGGGACCAGCTTGGAAATGCAGAATCAACACCAAGTCCTGACATATGGGACAGGATTGAACAAGAGCTGCCAAAAGAAGAAGTTACGAGCAAAAAAACAAGTATTTATCCGCTTTGGAAATGGACGGCTGCAGCCGCAATCGTGGCGACAGGAATATTTTCTACCTGGTATTTTCAACAGGGTGAACAAGAGTCGGAACATCTGACCGAACATCATGCTATACCTTCTCATGACAAAGAACGGAGTAAGCCGGATGTTGAATCCATACCATCAGACCCGATTGTGACGGAGAGAAAGGATAATGAAAGATTCGCATTCGAACAGGAGAAGCTAAGTAAAAAAAGGGATGATATACCAGGAGAGGTTGCTGAGCGCCCGCAGCAGATGGAAGTAAGTACAGCGAATGAAGGTGTTCAGCTGGTGGCATTAAGTCAGCAGATGGATACCGTACCGAACAACATATCATTACCTGATCTGACAACAAGTGTTACCGATGTACCGCCTCTCAAGGCATTAATTGAGAGTCCGGAAGTAGAAGAGACAATGATGGCAATCCATGAACCGGAGAAGCAGAAAACATTCGGTATCGGAACGATCCTCAATTCACTGATCGGAAAGGCAGACCGATCGGATGGTAAAAAACTACACTTTGATACGGATGAAGAGGGGTCTCTGAGTATTCAATACATTACAAAAAACAGAAAGAAAAATAAATAATAACAATAAATCACACGTCATATGAAACCAATCCATATATTAACCATTAGTTGCCTCCTTTTATTTTCAGGTATGCAGGCACAGGCACAAGAGGCAGATTCAACAAAGACAGAAGAAGCGCGCCCGTCAGCTAAAACGCACAAACACTCCTATACTTTAGGAAAAGGTGATAAAGAAACACATATTGTATATCCCAGAACTTTTTACGGAATTACTTTCGCACGGGTAGATTGGGGGTTTTCCAGAATGATAGATAACGGCAGTTTTACACTCTCAGATGACAACCAGTTTCTGAATTATAAAAAAGGGAAGACCACTAATTTCGGCTTTGATATTGCCCAGTTCGGCGTACGGATGAATGATAACTTCAGAATGTATATTTCTACAGGTTTTGAATGGAATTACACACGACTCAAAGAAAACGTCATATTAAAAAAGAACACTACACCTCTGGATTATGAAATACTGGATAGAAATGAGGTGAATATTGAGAAAAACAGACTAACATCTACTTATCTCCGAATTCCATTGACATTTGAGTTGAGAAGCAGAAAAATGGCTAACGGAGACCGGTTAAAAGTAGCATTCGGTCCTATAGGCGGGGTTTTACTGAAAGGATCTCAACGCCTGAAAAGTGAGGAAAACGGAAAACAAAAATTCCGTGATGATTACAATCTTCAGTCCTTTCAGTATGGTGCTTTCGTAAGAGCCGGATTCCGGGACGTGGGCTTTTTCACTAAGTATTATTTCAATGATGTTTTTGAAAACAGTCCGAATCAGAAAGGTCTTAATAATTTCACATTTGGCTTAACCTTGTTCATGTAATTGATTACCCCATAAATAAAACGTAATTTTGTGTCGAATTTTAAATTAAAATTCGACACTTTTATTTTATGCAAGAGCTTTCATCCTGTCAATTTATTCCCTCAGACGTACAACAGCCCGGACTACCTTTGGTATATGGGGAAAATGTTTCCTGTGTTTTCGAGAACAAAGAAAAGATAATTGCTGTAGATCACGTCAGTTTCAGTGTTAATGAAGGTGAGATCACTTCCATTATCGGGGAGTCGGGAAGCGGAAAAAGCACATTGCTTAAACTGATTTACGGGCTACTGGAGCCACAATCCGGATCTATACGTTACCGGGGATGGCTCGTCCCCACACGAAAAGACAAATTAATACCAGGACATCCGGCGATGAAATTGGTCTCACAGGGTTTCGATGATCTTAATCTGTATGCTAAAGTATGGGATAATGTAGCTTCGCAACTTTCCAATACCAATCTTCAACGCAAACAGGATAAAACACATGAAGTGCTCGAAAAACTGAAGATTGCACATCTTGCAAATCAGCGGGTAGCAGATCTTAGCGGCGGTGAAAAGCAAAGGGTAGCCATTTCGAGAGCCCTGATTAATGAACCGGAGGTGCTGTTAATGGATGAACCGTTCAATCAGGTAGATGCCGCTTTCAGAGATAATCTGCAGCAGGACATCAAACAGATTGTAAAAGAGACAGGACTTACCATTATCATTATTTCCCATGATCCTGCAGAAGTACTTTCGCTATCAGACAGACTGATGGTAATGAAAAAAGGTAAGATTGTAGATCAGGGAAGTCCGGAAGAATTATACTATCACCCCACACATTCTTACACGGCACAATTGCTGGCTAAGAGTAATCTTCTTTCTTCGGAACAGGCGACTGCATTAGGTATTCAGACGACACAGCAAATCGCCATCCATCAGGAATGGATCAAAGTCAAAAGAAATGCTTCCGGTTTGCTGAAAGTTAAAGATATTCGTTTCAGAGGATTCTATAATGAAATCACTGTAGGCAATGAACACGTATCTCTCCAGCTGGTTGATTATCCTATTTCCACTATCGAAAAAGGAGCAGCGGTTGAAATATCTATTGACAAGTATATCAGCTTCTGATTATTTGGCTAATTCAGACTCCAGAACTGTAAGCAGATGTTTAAACTCATCTTCAGTATAACCGATTGACTGATACACTACTTCTCCTTTTTTATTCAGGATAACATTACGTGGGATCCCTGTATCCGCATATTTGGAAAAGATTTCTCTTTTCAGATCCGGAAAAACAGGAAAAGTATATTGCTGTTTGCTCATAAAAGGGTTCAGCTTATCCCAACCTTCTTCTCGGGCAAATACCAACAAGGAAAAATCTGTCCGGGACTTGTACTTCGCCCATATTTCATTTTCGACTCTGGGCAATTCCTGTCTGCAAGGCGGGCACCAGGTAGCAAAAAAATTGATCAGAACAACTTTGCCTTTCAGCATACTTATGTCTTTCCGTTCTTCCTTTTTATCTTTCCATTCAAAAACCGGGGTTTGCTCTCCAACCTTTACTTTCCATTCCTGTCCGAATACAGGGACAGCTATTGTCAATATCAATAATAGAATAAGTTGCTTCATGTTATTTTAATTTTTCCAGCCAGGTCAGACAGGGTGCTAACCACTTTACTTCGCTTGTTTTGTTGTTCAATCCGAATCCATGTCCACCATTTTCATAGGTAAACACTTCATTGGGAATCTTATATTTTTGTAATGCCCGCTGATAACGGTACATATTTTCAACAGGCACAGCTTTATCATCTTTTGCACTCATCAGAAAGGCTGGAGCTGTATTTTTATCAACCTGAAGTTCATTTGAAAATAAAATCTCATCTTCTTTCTCAGGATTCGGCCCAAGCAGATTTTTACGGGATCCGGCATGTGTAATGGTGGTATCCATAGAGATCACAGGATAACACAGAATCGAAAAATCCGGTCTGAGATCTGTATTCAGGTCATTTGCAATATATGCTTTTTTGTAATGCGTGGATAATGTAGAAGCTAAATGACCTCCTGCAGAAAAACCCATTACACCGAGTTTGCGAATATCAACTCCCAATACCTGTTGGTTCTCCCGTATCAGCTGCATAGCGCGCTGTGCATCCTGCAGGGGACCGATCTTCTTATCTTTCATAATCTGATCGCTGGGTAACCGATATTTTAACACAAAAGCTGTATAGCCGTTTTTATTTAATTCACGAGCCACATCATGCCCCTCATGCCCGATCGCTACATGGGCATATCCTCCTCCGGGAATAACTAATATTCCGACATGCTTATCTGCAACAGTAGGCTTATAGATAAATAATTCAGGAATATTTTTTTGATACTCTTCACTATTTTCTCCTTTACTGTTTGGAATTCCCTCCGGATAAAGGAGAATTTTTTCCTGAGCTACGGCACGCAGAGCAATCATCAATACAAGATTTATTACAATTAAGGTTTTCATAGACTTACAGATTGGAAACAATAATAAGATCCAGATCTTTGGCAGGGAGATTAAATTTATTGGCCATATCCTTATTGGTCAGGTTGCCCTGATACAGATATATGGCACTGCGTATTCCCTGATTGGCCCAGATCATTTTGTTCATCCCCCCTGCTTCACCAATCTGAAGTAAGATCGGCGAAAAAATATTCGTAAGTGCGTACGTGGCTGTACGGGCCACTCTTGAAGCGATATTGGGCACACAATAATGAATCACATCATATTTACGAAAGACAGGTTTATCATGACTGGTCACTTCTGAAGTTTCAAAACATCCACCCTGATCGATACTTACATCAATCAGTACAGAATTAGGCTTCATTTGCGAAACGGTCTCTTCCGAGATTATACAAGGGGAGCGACCATTTACAGCTCTTAATGCGCCAATGACGACATCGCAGGATCGCACCGCCTTATTCAATACGATGGGTTGAATAACTGAAGTAAATACTCTGCTGCCCACATTATTCTGTAATCGTCTGAGACGGTATACAGAGCTGTCAAATACCTTGACCTGTGCTCCAAGCGCAATTGCTGTACGTGCTGCAAATTCACCTACAGTACCTGCTCCGATAATAACCATTTCTGTAGGCGGGACACCGGTAACTCCACCAAGCATAAGTCCCTTTCCGTCAAATACATTACTAAGATACTCTGCGGCTATAAGTACGGCTGTAGCCCCTACAATCTCACTCATTGCACGTACCACTGTCAGATGACATCCTTCATCCTGCAGGTACTCATAGGATAATGCTGTGACTTTCTTTTTGATCAGTGATTGTAATACAGCCAGATCCATCATAGAAGGCTGCTGGGAAGAAAACAACACTTGCCCTGTTTTCATAAGACTGACCTCTTCTAAGGTCGGACTGGCAACTTTAATGATCAGATCGGCCTTATACACTTCCTCGCTGCTATAGACGATCAATGCCCCCTGTTCACTATAATGTTGGTCCAAAAAATTTGATCCCGCACCGG
Source organism: Sphingobacterium spiritivorum ATCC 33861 (assembly GCF_000143765.1). Lineage (GTDB taxonomy): Bacteria > Bacteroidota > Bacteroidia > Sphingobacteriales > Sphingobacteriaceae > Sphingobacterium > Sphingobacterium spiritivorum. Next base: position 530,752 of record NZ_GL379771.1, read on the forward strand.
CATTAGACTCTAAAATGACCTTATGCCCGTTCTCAATCAATAAAGCAACTGACAACGGAGTCAAGGCAATCCTGTTCTCCTGAAAGGACACTTCTTTCGGAATGCCTATTGTAAGACTGTTTTTTGATTTGCCAACAGCCATTAATGCCTCCTGAGGCTGCATCATTGCCTGTTGAGCGATTTTGGAAATACTACCCATCTATTCAAAAATTATCTGTCACTAATTTAGGTATTTATTAAGGTTTATTACAATAAATATGCTCGCTTTTAATAAGATGGTACAATATTAGCACATAAAATGTAATTAGGTTATTAAAAAAAAGTAGATTTGTATAGATTTTTACCCACCCTTAACGCATGAAAATTTTAAATTCAGTCAATCAACTGAGCATTGTCCCTCGTTGGATAATTTTTCTTTTTGATATTGCCTGTGCTTCATTTGCCTTCTTTTTAGCATATTCTGTCTTTTATAACTTCTCTTTGGAAGCATTTTACAGACCTGCACTGGCAATGGAGTTTATGTATTGCATGTCTATTACGGCTGTTGCTTTTTTGATTTTCAAAACACATACGGGCATTATCCGATACACAAGTGCTGTAGATTCCATCAGATTCTTATCGACAGTATTGTTTATTGTAATTATACTGTTTGCAATCAAATTATTCCTGATTGCAATGCGTATACCAACGATATTACCGACTAATCTTATTATTCTGTATTCGTTATTCGCTTTTGTCTGTCTCTTCATCTACAGAACCTCTATAAAAGTATTTTTTCAATACACCAAAGTGGCACAGGACAGCAAGAAGAATACTCTTGTATTCGGCGCGGGCGACTTAGGTATCGCTGTCAAAAGAACGATGGATCATGATCTGAGAGCTGCAAATGCTATTATCGGTTATCTGGATGACAGTGACCAGAAAATCGGAAAATCAATCGATGGTGTCAAAATTTATTCGCCTGATGATTTGGACAAGCTGATTCCCAAACTGAATGTGGAAGAGCTTATTATTGCATCTCCCAATATACCTGCTACCCGCAAGAATGAGATCACGGATATTTGTCTGGAGCATAATGTCAATGTATTAACATTACCTCCTGTACAAAAAATTATCAACGGCGATCTTAATCCTAATCAGATTCAAAAAATAAAAATAGAAGACCTGCTGGAGCGTGATTCTATCAAGATATCGAATAATAATATTCTGGAGCAATTAAAAGGCAAACGTGTGCTGGTAACCGGAGCTGCCGGTTCTATAGGAAGCGAAATTTCAAAACAACTGGGAAAATACGACCCGCAAATGATTATTCTTTGTGATCAGGCAGAATCTCCTCTTCATAATTTGCAACTGGATCTTCAGGATTTGTATAAAAATCAGATATATCACAGTTTTATAGCAGATGTGAAAAATTACGAACGCATGAAGAATCTGTTCGATACGTTCAAGCCACATGTTGTATATCACGCTGCAGCATATAAGCATGTCCCTATGATGGAGAACCATCCTATTGAGGGGGTACGAACGAATGTTTTGGGAACATTTAACCTGGCCAATCTTGCCGTAGATTTCGGGGTTGACAAATTCGTATTTGTATCGACTGACAAAGCGGTCAACCCGACCAATATCATGGGTGCAACGAAAAGAATAGCCGAAATATATGTACAATCCCTGAATAATCATCTGGAGAGATCAGAAAAGAAACATACCCGTTTTATTACGACCAGATTTGGGAATGTATTGGGATCTAATGGTTCCGTTATTCCAAGGTTTAAAGATCAGATCGAAAAAGGGGGCCCTGTAACAGTGACCCATCCGGAGATTACCAGATATTTTATGACTATTCCGGAAGCCTGTCAGCTGGTTATTGAAGCCGGCAATATGGGTAACGGAGGCGAAATATTTGTATTCGACATGGGAAAATCTGTAAAAATTGTCGAATTGGCTGAAAAAATGATCAAGTTGTCCGGCTTTGTACCAAATCAGGACATTGAGATAAAGTTTACAGGCCTGCGTCCTGGTGAAAAACTCTACGAAGAGTTGCTGAATGATCTGGAAAACACAATGGCTACACATCATGAAAAGATTATGATCGCCAAAGTACGGGAAAATGATTTTGCATTTGTACAAAGCGAGTTAGATACTCTTTTCACTATCATTAAGACACAAAACGAGACTAATATTGTCAGACAGATGAAGCAAATTGTACCGGAATTCAAAAGTCAGAACTCGATTTATGAGGCATTAGACAAAAAGGATATTCAGATTCAATAACTTAATCATCCTTAATAATTTAAATCTAAAACACTTGCAAATAATTTTTAAAAGTGTAATTTTGCGTTCCGAATTTTATTTTTTGAAAATGTCAAATAATCAAACCCGTGCAGCGGAATCTGCATATAAACCTCAAAAAGGTTCATTTTTCGTTGAAAACCAAAAAAGCCTTACTTTCATAATTGGAGGTATCCTTGTATTGGTAGTGTTATATTTTGGATATCAAAAACTTTATTTGGCTCCCCGTGCCGAAAAAGCTGCTAACCAGATCTTCAAAGCAGAAGAATATGCTGCTTCTACAGATGATTCGTTACAGAAAAGAGCAATTTCCGGAGACGGAGCTTATCCGGGATTCAAAGAAATTGCTGAAGAATATTCCAACACCAAATCCGCTAATATTGCAAATGCATATCTTGGAGGTTTGTATTTGAGAGAAGGCAAATTTGCTGAAGCGATCGAAGCGCTTGAAAAATATTCTGATACAGGCAGTGAGATTCTGGATCCGCTTGTTGTTGGAATGTTAGGAGATGCGTATTCCGAGCAAAAAGACTATAATAAAGCAGCTACTTTCTACAAAAAAGCAGCAGATAAAGCTGATAACTCATACACAGCTCCTTTATTTCTTAAAAAATTAGGGCTGGTATATGAGCAGTTAAAAGAAAATAAAAAAGCTGAAGAAGCTTATACCAAGATCAAAAGCAGCTACCCTGAAAGCCAGGAAGCAGCTATGATCGAAGGTCTGATCGCTCGTGTAAAAGCTGAGCAATAACAGGCTTTAACTCCGGTACTAAAAATTTAAAGGCTGCTAATAGCAGCCTTTTTCATTATATTTGTATTTAATATGGCAAGTAATCTTAAAAACTTATCCGATTTTTCTCATATACAGGTCGGTGACGCAAAGCAATTTAAATTCGGGATCGTAGTATCTCAGTGGAATGCTCAGGTAACTGGTGCACTCTTAAACGGAGCCGTGGAAGGACTGTTGAAGCACAATGCTTTGGAAAGCAATATTGAGATTGTAGAAGTACCCGGCAGCTATGAGCTGATCTCCGGTGCGGACATATTATTGAGAAATAAAGATTTTGACGCTGTTATCTGCCTGGGATGTGTGATTCAGGGAGAAACCAGACATTTTGATTTTATCTGCGATGCTGTAGCCAATGGTGTGGCTAATGCCGCTTTAAAATATGGAAAACCGGTTATCTTTGGCGTATTGACCACAGATAATCTTCAGCAAGCTCTGGATCGTGCTGGAGGTATTCATGGTAATAAGGGCGAAGAAGCTGCGATTACAGCTATCCAGATGGCACATATCAGTGCAAAGTATGCATAGTGAATTAAAAGATCAGAAACGATGAAACGTTATTTTATTTTAGCAGTTGGGATTCTGTTTATCGGGTCCACTATACTGTCTTCTTGTTCATCGACACAGCAATGTGCCGCATATAGTTCTTATCCTAAGAAAAAGCACAGAACAAGATAATCACCTTGCTGTGGTTATACGGATGTGTTATTAATTGTTACAATGATTGATAACACATCTGCTCAATTTGAATATAATATGAAAACATTCAGAATATTATTATACTCCATCTTTCTTTTATCAACTCTATTTCCTAAACATAGCTTCGGACAGGATACTACCCCGACTGTAAATAAACTGTGGGAAGGAATCGGAGGAAAAAGCAAATGGGATGAAACTCATTTTATTTTATTTTCGGCAGCAGGTAATAATACCTCTACGTTTATTGAAAACCCACGTAAATTTCTGATCAACAGACAGAACGGAGACTGCAGATTTGAAGGAGCTACTTCTTCAGGTGATGAGATTACACTCTTATTTAATTACAGAACCAATAAGATACGTAAGTTGTATGTCAATGAAGTAGAACAGACTAATCTGGATAATTTTTCAGCTAAAAATTTCCCTTTGATTACAAAGCAGTTTAAACAGGACGTATCGTTGCTTTTTCTGCCTACTGTATTAGGAAGTAAGCAATTCAAAACCGGAGATGCTCAACAAAAAATAGTGGATGCCGAGAAGCTAACCGTTGTAACAGTCAATTCTACAACAGATCTTAATGTAAAGCTGAATGGCAAACTTTTCTTTAATTCTGAAAGCGGTAAAATTCGCCGTTGGGAACTCAGTGCGGAAGATGACAGCGTACAATATCTGATAGACAACTTTAAGGATATAGGTGACGGGCTGATTCTTCCTACGACTTTCAAATCACTCAACGACAATAGTAAAAGTGTTATATTCAGCACGGTAGCTGCTTTTGTTGATATGGAATTATCAAAGTTTACAACTCTTTAGCTTTATTTGTCATATGAACTGGAAAAACATAACATCAGTAACCCAATTGGACGATATCATAGCGGATAATCAGGTCCATGCGATATTCAAACATAGCACACGATGCCCGGTAAGCAGTATGGCCAAAAGATCGCTGGAATTCAATGAAGATTTACTGCCCGAAGGTGCGAGCATTTTTTATCTGGATCTGATTGCACACCGGGATGTATCTAATGCTATTGCCGAGAAATGGAACATCAGACACGAATCACCTCAGGTACTGGTCATAAAAGGAACTGAAGCACTATACAATGCCTCACATGAGAATATTGACATGGCAGATATTGCGAAATTCTTTTCCTCATAAAAAATGGCTCTTGTTAAAAGAGCCATTTTCATTTAGTAAGTAAACTGGATTACTTTTCCTTCCCGTCCTGTCGAACTAAAAACTCGTAAGGAATATGTTTTTCCCTTCTCCAGTTTAAGCATTCCATTCTCCACTGTAGCAGCCGTCTTTGTTGGTACTGTACCATCTGTGGTATAGCGAACACTTCCTGTAGGGTATTCTGTATTTATCAATGCGTTATTGTTCTCGATCCTGACGCCGACTGCCGGCAGACGATACTGATACCCTCCGTTTAGTTTATCCAGTTTGGGTAATTCTACAGCACCCAGCTTTTTTGAGAATGAAGCATAATCCTTGTCAAAATCCCTGACATCATAAGTATCCGTCACTTCCCATTTTTTTTCCGGAGACCAGGCTCTTTCCGCTACCGCCATAAAACGCGGAAAGATCAGGTATTCCAAATGCGCAGGACTTTCTACTGTCTCGGCCCAAAGAGCTCCCTTCACACCCAGGAAGTTCTTTCTGCCAACTGCAGTCAGCCTTTCCTTTGGTTTAAAATATGCTGCTCCTTTTGCTTTTCCCTTTGCAATCTCCAGTACATTTAAAAAGAAGTTTTCGGGAGCGAATGAATAGGCTTCTCTAAGGTTGATATAAGCTGCCCAGTTCAGGCCCGGCTCTTCAAATAACGGTGTCCAGGCCATATCCAGATAGAAGTTACTCGCACTTGCAAATATAACTTTATAACCGGCATTAGCTAATTTATAGGCCAGGTCTTCCTGTCCTCCGCCAATAAGATTATTCCATACGTCCAATTGAATACGCTGATCTGCTAATTTAGGATTGACTACCATTCCTTTTCCCTCATTATGCATTCCCATTTCTTCCCAGCCTTCCATGATCAATCCCTTTTCATGGACCAGCTTGTTGATCTTGTTTACGTAATATGGCCAAACCTGATTGACAGATTTAATACCTTCCTGACTCATCAATTCCGCAATTTTCGGAGATTTTTCCCAAACACCGACAGGTACTTCATCTCCTCCGAGATGAATAGTCTTTAATTCTACTCCGGCAGCTTTATGTATCGCCTTGAGCTCATCCACTACTTTTGCAATAAAAGTATAGGTCGATGGCAAAGCCGGATTCATTACATTATCGTTCCAGTTTTGGGCAGAATTGTATTCGGATTTATCCTGCAAATCATACAACAGGTATTTTTCAGCTTCTGCCTGATTGCCTTGCTTCATGTATTTTTCATAGCGTGCCTGCATAGACTTGATTGCAGCACGTGCATGGCCCGGAGTTTCGATTTCCGGCACCACTGTGATATGTCTGGCCTTGGCATACTGAAGAATCTCAATGTAATCTTTTGTCGTATAATATTGTCTTCCTTTACCTGCTGCTCCGGATCGGTATGCAGGTTGTAAGGAGCGTCCATCCGCAAAAGATGCTGACCGCTGACTTCCTACTTCAGTAAGTTCGGGCAATCCCGGAATTTCAATGCGCCAGGCTTCATCTTCCGTAAAGTGAAAATGAAAAACATTCAGCTTATACATAGCCATAGCATCCAGCATCTTCAGCACCATATTCTTATCCTGAAAATTACGGGATACGTCCATCATAAATCCGCGATACTTAAACCGGGGTTTATCCTTTACCTGAAGATGTGCCAGAGTTATGCCCACATTATTCGAGACCGGTGGAAGTATGGATTTCAGTGACTGCAATCCATAGAATGCTCCTGCTGCAGAGGAAGCACGGATCAGGATGCCACTTCCATCGACAGTCAATGTATATTCCTCTTCCTCCATACCCTCTACTTTCTCCAAACGGACAACAGCATCATTTCCTGAAGATAGCGAAGACTTATAGCCCAGATTTTTCAAATCGTTAACAAAAAGGTTGCTTTCTGTCCGGAAAGAAGGATCGGCCTTAACAGTCAGCTTTGAAGGCAAGGCAAATGTTTTATCAGCACTTTTGGTTAAAGATAATGGAGTCGGTAAGATCAGTTGCCCTTGTTGGGTATTGCCCTTTGTATTGAACTCATATTGCTTACCTAATATCTCCAGCACTTCAGTGTTTGTACGCTTAGGTGCTAACACTTTATATTGAGGGACATCATATATTTTGCCCTTCTGATTAATGAAATATAATCCTCCCGGAGCCTTACTTGTGTTACGTAACGGAGCAATGGCATCGAAGGATAATATTAAAGAGTCATTCGGATTTATTTCCTGATAGGAGGACTGAAGAAACTGTAAAGCATAAAGATCCCCGTTGCGATGCTCTATCCTGTAATTTGTATTTCCTTTGTCTTCTTTTACCAAAAACAAATAATTGAACATTAAGGTCCAATCCTTAAGATTCACCGGTTTCTTACCAATATTTTTGACAATAAACATGGATCTGGAAGATTCATCAACAGACTTTGCATCATCAATCTTCCAATTCACCTGCAAGGCTTTATTTAAAGCAATGTCCTGTGCCTGTGCCTGATAGGAACATCCCATCAATATAGTTACGGCCAGACTTGCCCAATTTCTATTTCTCATATTTCTTTATCGCTATGATCATTGATTTTTAACGCATTAAAATACACAAAATTGATTAAAGAGGTCATAATTAAAAAAAATAGTGAGATATTTTCAATTTTATTTGGCATAATAAAATGATGTTTCTATATTTGCACACCGAAACACAAAAAGGCCCGTTCGTCTAGGGGTTAGGACGCAAGATTTTCATTCTTGAAACAGGGGTTCGATTCCCCTACGGGCTACAAAGTTACGAACAAAACACTTAATTCACAACGAGTTAAGTGTTTTGTTTTTTGTATTGGTACAATATAGGTACAACACGTTGATATTCAGTGAAATATTTTTTACAAACACCTCATTTTCAATTATTTATTGTTTTATTGGGTTGTTTTTTGTATATTTAATATGTGAAACATGATATAGTAACTGTTAGTTTTGTACCACTCATAACACTGAACAAAGACCAACATTCAGATTTATACACACTCTCTCAAAAAGTATTTTCCGGATTAGATTTATCACAATCAACTATTAAAGATTACAAATACCGTATTGGTCAATTCTTAGACTATGTTAACAGCAGCGGATTTAACCACAATACATTATTAAACTATAAACGGCAATTAATTAAGTGTGATTTTAGTGTATCAACAAAAAACAAATACTTTATTTCCGCAAAGATATTTTTAAGAGAACTGTATAGACTGGATTATCTTGAAAAGGATATTACCATAAATGTCAAAGGATTTAAGCAAAACCATCAACATAAAAAAGACGGTCTAAGCGATGACGACATAAGCATCCTCCAGAACCATTGTAAGACATTACAACCAACTCCCGAAAATTTAAGACTGAAAGCGATCATATCGCTTTTTTTGTTTCAAGGACTTAGGCAGATCGAAGTTTGCAGACTGGACATAAAAGACATTGACCTAAAAAACAAATGTGCATTTGTACACGGTAAAGGTCGGGACGACAAAGAACTGATTTGGTTACATCCGTTTACCGTTAAAGCGGTTAAGGAATATTTGAAATGTACCCGTTTTAAAGACGGAGCTTTATTTCGGAGCAATAGTAACTTCTGTAGAAATCACCGATTGACAACAAAGTCAATACGGACAATTATAAAGGGTCTGTTGAATGATCTTGGTATAGATGGCACTACTCATGGGTTTAGACATTTCTTTACAACCAGACTCATTAAAAGTTATAAGGGAGAATTATTAACAGTATCCAAATACACTCGCCATCGAAGCATACAAATGCTTGAAGTATATAATGACGAAGTAATAAGGCAGGAAGACCTGCCACGGTTCTATGGTGTATTTAACGAACTCAAATTTTAGTAATAATAATGAAAGTAAAACACGTGTACCAACATGATAATACAGGATGCGGTATTGCATGTATTGCCATGTTGGCCAACCAAACCTATCACGAGATGAAAGAGCTATTAATATACAAAGGTTTGTTATCCGATAATACAGAATTTTTTGGTACTACATTTCGGCAACTTACTAATATACTTACTTCTTTCAATTTTAGATCTATGCCGAGACGTAAATTTAAGAAATGGTCAAACATACCTGCTAAGATTGCTATTGCTTCTACGAACTACGATAATTCTGGCAGTTGGCATTGGGTCATATTCGTCCGTGACATTGACGGATTTTATATATACGACCCTTGTAAGCGGAGAAAGAAGATCAGAGACCTTAGAGGAAAAATGAGCGGTTGGTTTATTGAAATTTTGTATTAAAATATATTTCATTAACAGTGATAACATAAAATAAGTCGTTGTGTTTTTCATGAAACATTCAATTTATCAAAAAAGACTTTTTAAAAACTTTTTTGAGTTTAAAAACCACTCTATGCAAGCGGAAAAAGACTAAGAACAAGAATTTTTCAAAGCCTTTGAAAATCCAAGTCTAGTCCGGTCTTGGAATGGTCGAGATGGATTTCAATAGTTATTGCTATAATATTTTTATGGGCGATTATAAAGAAAAATTTTAAAGCAAATAGCGAGGTGAAAACCTCGCTATTTCCAAGCGTCGTACTAATAGATCTCTATCTAAACTGTGTTCACAAAAGAAATACTACCTTTAAAAATAATATTTTTGTCAATTCTTTCCCAATTTTGTTCTGTTTGCATATCTGGCAGACTATAAAATATAATCACATCCTGTCTATCCTCATTTGCCATTTATTGTATTGACGTTTTTTTGAATAGAGCATATTACTATCACATTATTTTTAGAGTTCATTGATCGTGTATTTTGTTCGTAACTTTTTATTTCCTATAAGTGCGAATATTCTCTTAGTCAGCTATATTTTGTCTGCGTAAAACTTTGTAAAAGCTAAATCATTAAAGAAAGAACAACCAAAACCATGTAAAATAAACTGGTTCATAATTACGTAATTAATTTGAAATAATATCTTTTCAAACTGATCATTTACTTTAGTGGGCTAACATACTTGTTCTATTATTGGGACTATATTTGTTTCCTGATAATTACATTAGATCTTGAAGGAGTCAGGTTAAGCACCCATAGTTTAATTAATTAATATTTTTATTTGTTAATATTATAAAAATAATTCTATATTAGAACCGGCGATATATTCTTCTATTTAATCCGCCAATACCAAATTAACTTAAACTATGATATCACAAAGAGGCATTGTGTTTTTAATCCTTATTTTCTTGCCCAAGATCCATTCGTATTCTCAACAATTTCTGGTCAATGATATAAATAAGTATCAAATCAATAGTCAACAATTTATTTCCAAAGGCCACGATGCTATAAACATTGAATTGCTGAGTATACCCTTTGGAGGAGAATCCCTCCCACTTTCCATTTCTTACCAGAATGAACCTCCTAAATATGGACAATTGCCCGGCCTTTTAGGGCATAGCTGGAGCTTCAGTTTTCAATATCATCTTACCAGATCGGAAAGGAGCTTTCAGTATCTGCCAATTGAGAGCTATTATAATAGTGCACATGAACTCTATGATGATACGAATGGGCAAAGTTACGATTTTTTCAGATTTAGTACCCCTTACGGGAGTGGTAGTTTTATGTATGACCCTTACAATACTAATGGGCCACAGAGCCATTTTCTTTCTAATTTCGACAGTTTTGCCTTTTCTGAAATTACACCAGAATTTTCAAAGATTACAGACAACAGAGGCTGGCAATATATCTATGGAGACACATTAGTGCTGGATAGCCAAGTGCCTGTTGAAAAGCTGGAGAAGGGGATGCGACTAAACGCGTCTTTGTTAAAACAGATTATTGCTCCAAACCATGACACACTAACCATTACCTACAGCAGGGGTAAGATTAGGAGTCCACATAAAAGAATAGAAATTTCCATCCATGAGCCCTTGGATATTGCCCCACAGGTAAATGGATCAGAATATGCCATTACCAGAATTGACACCCCGGGAATGGGCGAAAAGTATATTTATTATCCTTCATATGCACAATTGTCTAACGGCAACAACATTGAATTCAGCTATAGTTTTAGTGACAGTTGCATACTGTTAAATTCCATAAGTTTTTTGGGTAAACAAGTTGATCTGACTTATTACCAGGACCGTTATGCAACATTACTCAATAGTGTTAATCTAAACGGAGAAATTTATACGATGTCTTATCTGACAGAGGGCTCAGATGGCAATGGCTCCTTTAGTTTTAAAAATAAAAATCTTTTTGTAGATGTATATGGTGATTATATTTATCGATCCTGTGATCCTCCCTTACCTTCACCTTGTCCCGATAATATTTTATCTCTACTCCCGACAGGTCCGTTTTTTACCTATGTAGATAAGTTTTCTGATTCGGAGAGAATATCCAAACCCTATTTCGAAGTGGGTAATTTTACATTTGCAGAAAGCTTTAAAACCGCTCTGCAACCGACTTTCTATATGCTATCCTCCATACAGAATCCAATGGGAGGAAAGACAGAGTATAAGTATGAAGTCAGTCCGGTAAATGATGATAACACTTTTTTAAATTATGGTGCCGGTTACCGTTTATCTCAGAGATTATCCAAGGATACAAACGGAGACACAGTGTTGATAGATAAATATAGTTATGGCCAGGCAAGACAGTTTCCTTTTGAAGTGGGATCTGATCCGCTACTTAGACAAAATAGTCTAATGCGGGCATACATTCAGGAGGGAGCCGTTCTCCACCAAAGTTACAGATATAGCACCACACAAATGTGGCAACTTGAGCCGCATCATTATAGTCTGGCCAGAAATTTCAGAATTTCTAATGTCCCTGTTTATGCAAATGAAGAGGAAGAATATATGGAGGATAAGGGTGTATTTCACGAACATGTGACTATAGAATCGAGTGATCCTAAAGGTATAATCGGCAAAAAAGTTTATTCTTTTAACGTTCCCGGCACAATTAAGAGATCCAATAGTCAATTTATCAACTATTCATATAATGTTTTGGGAGAGATGGAGAACAGGGTTTCCTACGCAACATGGTTAGGTATGTTGACTTTAGGAAATGAACCAAGACTAAGGAGCGAAATGTCATTCACCTATCAGAATAACCAGTTTCTACCTATAGCTAAAAAAGAATATCAATATGATTCTTTTGTATCAATAGCACTTAATGCCTTCAATTGGGGTAATATCTACGACAGAGCAGGAGCTTTTGAACTTAGTGAAACTCAATTGATCTCCGATTGCAATATTATGGATGCTTACGGTATTGAGGGAGGAGGAACAGTTTTCCAGTTTATGAAAAATATTCTACGGTCCGTAAAATCAACATCTTTTGGCGGGCAAAATTAAACTTAAATTATGAAGTGTCGTTATTTTTTGATTATTCTAAGCATATTAGGACTTTACCTTCTTCCTGGTAAGGTTGTGGCTCAAACAGATTCAATTGTAACATTTGAATCCTTTGATTATGATATATACGGAAATATTACGTATTCCAGTGTAAATGGCTATTTATTCTCTTCCGGAAGAACTGAAAGATATAAAAAAGAAAATTTCATTACCTATGCCCCCCAATATTATGCTTCTGTAAATCCTTCTATACAAAACCTGCTTGAGAAGCGTATTCTTAATAAACAGATTTCTAATACAGGATCCAGGAGTAATGATAATGGCAATTCCTGGGTAACGTCCAATCAATCTTTTTATGTTTATGATGATACTTTCGGCTTATATCCCATTGCCGAATACTATCTTCCGCAGGGAGCCACCGCTAATGTTCCTATGCCTGATTTTAATCTGCATACACCGGATATAGACAATAGATTCAGAAGAGCATATGCTGTAGAACTTATGGACTCCAAAGGACGTCCCATTCAGGTTTCTGACCGTGCCGGAATCGCAAGTTGCTATCTGTATTCGCAAGAAGGACAGCTTACCTGTCAGGTAGATAATGGCAAGCTGTCAGATATTGCCTACACAGGTTTTGAAGTTGTTGAAGAAAGTTTTAATACAGGATGGACTTTTACTGACCTGCAGACCAACAGTATGTTTCTTATGCCTATGTATGGAAGTGCACGATTTTATCAATGCGAAAGTATGAATCTGGATGTAAATAAAACATATATATTATCCCTGTGGTGTGCTATTGATAATCCCTCTCACTCCGAAATGGGCTATCATATTGTGACAAGCGGAGGCAGCCATACCCTTCTGGACACCATGATGGTTGTAAATCCGGACGCACCAAATGGAGCTATGTTTTTCAAAAAATTTACTTTTTCAATAAAAAATGCAATTCAGGTAAGTTTACAGTCAAACCCGACAGCAGCAGGAAACTATTATATCGACGAATTACGCCTGCATCCTCAGGAATCACAGATGAAGACTTACAGGTATGAGCGGATTAACGGAGTACATAGAGTGGTCCGGTCTGCAGATTCCAGGCACGATCTGGAGTGGCTTAAATATGATAACCTTGGTCGTCTGTACCAAAGATACGACAAGAACCTTAAGCTAACATTAGAAAAGGAATACACCCGTTGGACACAATAACCCTCTTGACCTTATATTATGAACAAATTTATTTTTATTCTACTTACTATCGTCCTGCTTCCTTTTGGGTTGTTCGCTGCGAAAGGAAAAAACGGGGTTACTATACCAGCTGATACTCTTGTCAACAAAGCAAGCTTACCACAGGGGAACGATATTTCCATACAGGGCGGATTCAACAGGGAAATAACAACGTACTATCCCTATGGAGCTTCCGGATTGTACGAAAATTACACCTCCCCCTCAAAAACCCATATTACCGGAAGTTATATAGATGGGTTTAATAATCTTAGGTTGAATATAGAACTCCGCTCAGCACCTAATCATAAAAATCTAGTAGCATTCTCTCCAAGAGAAGCAGCCTCGAAAAATATTTCTACTTCCTATCTTCCTTTTGTACAAAATGATGCGGGGCTACAGACAATATATACTGGTATTGAGCAGAAACAACTGAATTACTATTCATCCCCCCCTTCGGATATTGCGACTAATCCATATCCTTTGAGTCAGACAAAAGAATTATTGTCTGTTTCTGAACAAGGCGGAACCGGAGCCCAATGGCAGTTACTTAATAGCGCTATTCCAAATTCAGGGCATACCCAAAAAATTGAAACTGCGATTATAAAGGACAGTGCTCCCGGATTTGTCCGATGGAAACTCACTTCAAATGGTATCGATATTGACACAGGAACGGGTTATGATGATAACAGAATTATTAAACAGATTTTTAAAGGAGCAGACTGGGTTTCCGGAAAAACCGGCACCAAAGAAACCTATACAGATCAATACGGAAAACTTCTGATGGAAAGAAGCTACCTGAATGAGACTATTTATTCAGAAACTTCTTATGTATACGATGAATATGATCGGCTGTGTGCAGTGGTTCCACCTAATACTCCATACCAGCAGATAAGTGAGGGAGACGGCGTATTGGAGAAATACCTTTATTTATACCGTTATAATGAACAGGGATTAGTATCCCAGGTCAAATTTCCGCAAAAAGGATGGTCATATATTATTTACGATAAATTTGACAGGCCTCTGCTGACTCAGGATGCTCTTTTACGGGAGAAAAACCATTGGACATTCAACAAGTATGACCAATTGGGAAGACCTGTAGTTACAGGAATTTTTGAGAGTATTCTCAGCTATCAGCAACTCACAAATTTGGTCAACTCTTCTACTTCAGATTTTGAAAAAAAAGATTTAAGCTCAACTACCGGGTATACATCCCTCACCTATCCGACAACGGATTATACGGTTTATAATGTCCTGTACTATGATAGTTATGATGAAATTCCAGCGGACAACCCATTCCCTTCAACACCCGAGCCTTATTCTAAACTCACTCAGGGCCTGCCGCTTGCATCCAAAAAGCTCGTTCTGGGCACCAATACTTATCTCTGGAATACCTTATTTTATGACAAAGATCAACGTCCTTTTTTAGGGTATGAACAAAATAATGAAGGTGGTTTTTCTAAAGCTTTAAGTACGTACGATTATGCCGGACTACTACAGTCCACCACCTCCCAGCATCTGATCGCAGGAGAAAGCTTTGAAATTCGTACACGCTATGAATATGATCACAGAGGACGTTTGATGAAAGAATATATACAAATAAATCAACAGCCTGAATTTATAAAATCGGCTTATTCTTATAATGAACTGGGTTATCCTGTGGAGCAAAAGATACATTCCACAAACGCAGGGACTACATTTCTTCAATCCCAGCAGTATAGCTATAGTCAAAACGGACAGTTGAAAGCTGTAAACAATACAAATGCCACCTCTGCAAACCAATTGTTTGCTTATGAGTTATTAAGAGAAGATGCCACCTTTCCAAGATATGATGGTAAAATCGGAGGACAGAAATTCAAAACTTATGGAACTTCTCCCAGCGTAGGACAGCAACCTGACTTTTTAACCTATGCCTACGATGGCCTGGACAGGCTCACTGCCGTACAAAGCTCCTCTGCCGGAGTTGCCACAGGAGCGTATAATGAAAGTTTTGAGTATGATTTACGCGGAAATATTACTAAAGTAGGAAGATATGCAGCACTATCAGGAGCCAGAACACGGATAGACAGCCTGCACTATTCATATGACCATAACCTTCATTCCCGCATAGATAATATTGCTGCTGCAAGTGGTGTAGGTTTTTCAGAACTTTCACAAGCAGATAACGAATATCGTTATAATTCTGCAGGCCAGCTTGTGGCTGATGATAACAAAGGAATCAACCAGATCAAATACAATGCGTTTGGCTTTATTGATACAGTTATATGGAATAATGGAGACAAACTGGTGTATACCTACACCGGATCAGGAGAGAGGTTGAGGAAAGATTTTACCAATAGTATACATACACTTAGTACTTACTATATAGCCGGTGTCCAATATTCCTCCGTTAATAATGGTACATTACAATTTGACTTTGCAAAAGTACCGGGTGGCAGACTTCGTAAAACAGCAGGGCTATTCAAAATAGAATATGATTTAACGGATCATCTTGGAAATACAAGATTAACTTTTGATGAAGATCCTGCAAATCCCGGACAGGCAAGAATCCTTCAGTACAACAGTTTTTATGCTTTTGGGGGGGCAATGCCGGGTTTATCCTTTGTAAGTGGGCAGAAAAATAAATATCTTTATAACGGAAAGGAACTACAGGAAGAAACAGGACTATATGATTATGGTTTCAGAATGTATGATCCGGCGATAGGCAGATGGCATGCTGCTGATCCCCTTTCGGATAATCATTATGGACTTTCTCCCTACAATTATGTAATGAATAATCCCTTATCATATATTGATCCCCTTGGACTGGATACCATAGATATTGATAACGGGCCTATGAGATTAAGAGTAGGTACTGTCGTGCGTGCAGGGAGTAAATATATTACTATTACCAAAGAATTTTTTGATTTTATAGTTAACAGAGGTATTAAAGGGCTGGGCTATATTGATGAAGTGACTGTGAACAGATACATTAATAATACAGGCTCTACAGCTGGAAACGCTGCCTTTTATAATACAATCTCCAGACATAACGCTTTTATGCAAAATATGCTGGCTAACAGCGCCGCAATATGGGACAATGAGCGAGCTGCGATGGAGGCAAGAGAACAGGCTGCCAGGTTCAATTTGATGATGGAACAAAGTTTAGCAATAAAAGCAAAAGAGAAGGGTAATGAACTTATCTCTACTACGATAAGAGTTACTGAAGATCCCCCTTTATTAAATTTTGAATCAAATTTCGGCGATAAACTTAAAGTGGATCTTTTTTCGGATTTCAATGTTAAAAAAGCAAAGGCATATAACTCCTTTAAATATGTTTTGGATCCTAAAGGAATTGTCTTGACGAAAGGAGTGTCTATATTATCAGGCACTTTGGGTGCTGGAACAAGTGATAAAGGTTTTTACGTTTCTACAAAATTACCACTTCAAAATTTTACATACAACCTTTCTGGCAGTGTATCTACTGAAGGATATGGAATTCGGTTGTCTTCTTCATTAAATGGTAGCCCGGTGGCGACCGGAGCAAATTTGACTGTTAAGCCTGGAGGATATTCTTTAGCAGCAGCAATACTGATACTATCCAGAGGAGCAATGTTTCCCGCTATCGCGCCAATATTGGCGAAGTAAATAATAAATAAATATGAAAAAATCAACTCAAATTATAATGCTAATCATTAGCTTCGGAATTTTTTGCTATACAATATTTGAAGTATGGCAAATCTATAGATTTCAACAATACGAGATGTTGGGAGGGGTAAAAAATATTCCTCCATCTTATCTGTCAGCTTTTAGACCGGATATAAGTAATTTTAGTAATGGATCTACGGTTATCCGAAAATCAAGAACTACGATTTCCTCCTTCGTATATGATAATAAATACGGTATTTTTATATACTCTCTTGATCTTTTGGAAGATAACCCCTTAAACAAAATAGTTAAGATTGGAAAACCTGTAAATGAGGTTGGAAATAGTCCTAATATTTTTTATTCTGGAGTAAGCAACTCAGGAATAGGCAGTTTCGTAGTATTTAATTATGCATTATCTGAACCGAGCAAGGCAATAAATGGTTTGGATGTAATTATTGAAAAAGACAAAATCATTGATCTTATAGTAGAAAACGACTCAATAATTTGTTATCACTTCCCCAATTCAAGTGGATTTAAACTAAAGTACGTGGGTGATTCCTACTCTGATGTAGTTTTTAAAACGGAACCTAATCAAAATATAAATTTTAACGGAAAGGCAAATATTGGATTAATAATAAAAAAACAAAACAAAAAATTAGTGATTGCAGCGGTTTCTAAAATTGATGTTGATCCCGAATTGTCTGAAAATGTATTATTAGATTTAGTTAACGGCAATAATAATTAGAGATAATTATGTTTGATGTTATTTTTTATTTCTTTTACCGGATTTACAATGGGTTACCTAAAGATATTGATCCGGAAACTAGTGCTAGTCTGGCATTAGGAGCGTGTATTGGTCTTTTTTATAACCAAAATTGTAAATATAATATCATTTATTTTTTTCAGTTTTGATATTGGACTCTGGCCAAAATTTGTTTTTTGTATTGTTATAAGTTTTTCTATCTATTGGCATTATGAGATCAAAGGAAATTGGATTGAAGTCATGAATAGAAAACCGTTATTTTTTAACAGTAAACCATTATCAATTATTATAACCATATTGTTTTTTCTTATTACTGTTTCAACTTTATTTTGGTGATTTATTAATGGAAGAAGGATGAAAATAAATCAAAAATATCTCTGGATACTAGGAATTGGAATATTCTTGTATCTGGTATTTCCTTTTATGAAAGATCTATTGTCCCCCGGAAGCAATGTATATTCGAAAAAATATCGTATTGATATGGAAAGGGACACTTTATTAAATCTTTTGAATAAATTTAACGCAAACAATGAACCTAAGGATTCTTCTTATTTCTCAACTCAAGAAAATCCATATTTTTATTATGGACCGGTATTTGACCGTAAACACGATAAAGTATTTTATATTGATATTCCCAATCCCAGTATTGAACAAAAAGGCAGTGAAATTCATCTTTTATCTATGAAGACAAGTCTTAATGAAGTTGCTATGGTTAATGGCAAACCCAAAAACAAAGAAGAGAAGAAGAGAGAAAATGCAATCAAAGATTTTGAAACTAATATTTTGGATAGTTTAAAAATTACATATACAAAAATAGACTTCTTAACATCTTTAGGACTTAAATAAGTGACTGCTAATATTTGTATTTCGGTTAAACCTAAACAACCAAGATAGCTCGTCTCAACACCAATCCTATGCTGCCGTAATATGAAAAAATCATCCCAAATTATAATCCTAATTATTAGCTTCGGAATTTTTTGCTTTACGATATTTAAAGTATGGCAAATCTATAAATTTTCACAATACGAGATGTTGGGAGGGGTGAAAAACATCCCCACTTCATATCTGTCAGTTTGGTAGACTTACCTGTTTTTCAGACAAATTAAAAGTGTTAAATTAGTTTGTTATATATTATGAAAAAGAGCAAGTTTTCAGAACATCAAATCGTCAATATTCTCAAAGAATATGAGTCAAGCAAGGCAACCAAGGATATCTGTAGAGAACATGGTATTGCCGTCCCGACTTTCTATCAAGGGAAGCAAAAGTACGGAGGTATGGATGCACAACACCTTAAAGAGTTAAAAGCACTACAAGAAGAAAATGCTCGTCTAAAACGGATGTTTGCAGATTTGAGTTTGGATCACCGTATTTTAAAAGATATAATTGAAAAAAGCTCTAAAGCTTTGTGAACGTAAGGAGCTGGTCGATGGGGAAATGAAAGAGCAAGGGATCAGTATTCACAGGGCCTGTAAGATTGTTTGCATGAGTCGTAGCATGTATTATTACGTTCATAAAAAGAACGATCAAACGGTTATTTCAAAGTTAATGGATCTTGCGGCTCGTTATCCTTCCCGCGGGTTCCAGACCTATTATGGTAAGATACGTCTAGAAGGTCTTTTGTGGAACAGGAAAAGGGTACTTCGGGTTTATAGAAGTATCAATTTAAAGCTCAGAATCAAACGCAAACGCTGCATTCCCCCTAGGATTAAAGAGAAGCTCTTAGTTCCCGGATCAGTTAATGAAACTTGGTCGATTGATTTTATGAGCGACTCGCTGGCTAATGGAAGAAGGTTTAGGGTGCTCAATGTCATCGATGATTATAATCGTGAGTCATTGATAAATGAAGCATTCTATTCAATACCGGGGGGTAGACTGGTACAAAAAATAAAGGAATTGATCATCGATAGATCTACACCCAAGCGAATTAGAACAGACAACGGTCCTGAATTTCTGTCAAAGGTCTTCACTGACTTCTGTACTGAAAACGGAATTGAACTGCAATATATACAACCTGGAAAGCCCGCTCAAAATGCTTATATCGAACGGCTGAATCGAACATTTAGAGAAGATGTACTAGACGCATACCTGTTTGATTCGCTAACAGAAGTTAATGCTATTGCTTATGAGTGGCAGATTGATTACAATGAAAACCATCCAGATACAGCCCTAAATGGACTAAGCCCGTAGTTATACGCTAAAGAATATTTAGTTTCTTAATGTGTATTTTTATATTTTTTCAATGTTTGAAAAACGGGAAGGCTTCAGAATGTTCCACCAATGTAATCTCTTATTTTTCCCTAAGGGATTAAAATGATATTTTTGCTATCAACCATTATGTATATCTCAAAATTTTTATTTCACAAAAATTCGAATGAAATTTAATAAAAGATATGCGTTGTATTAGCCTTTTATGTAAGATTTATAATTGACTTGCGAATTCAAGGTTTGAGAATTTTAATTACAGAACGTAGACAGGACATAAAAAAGAAGGTCTTTTTTTAACCTTATTTGCAATAGTGTTACCAATGCCTTACACCATAATATAATTTACTTTTTGGATCGTATTTAATAAGTATTAAGGCATCTTCAAGATTATATGCACCAAAGGAATTCTTTGCTCTATATTTAATGTAGTAAACCCATCCCTCATTTGCCTTTTTATTGATATAAGCATCAACAATTTTTAGACTGTTTGGATCCTTTAAATGGTTGACGATATAATCTTCTGCGGCTAATCTTAGGAAAGTATCGCCACCATCACCATAAATTTTATATTCACTTTTAAATTTTTCGATTTCAGTCAATTTCGAATTATACAAAGTACTGTATATTTTATTGTCCAATTTCAATATCTTCCTCTTCACCATATCTGCATTTAAGTGATAAAGAATATTGTTGACCTTACCAATATAGATATCTCCACCTGGTTCTTTTGGAACGCTTTCAAATAAAGACTTAAATTTCAGAAACCAAAACTCATTTATATACTTGTCGATCTTATCCAGATTAATTTGGGTAGCCGAGCTTAGTGAATCTTTACCCTTGTTGGAAACATTTTCATTGATGATAGAATTGAGCTTATCCGAGATTAGACAATTGATGATTGTTGAATGAGCATTGGCAAAGTTGGTAGAATCATTATTATCAATGATTAAATTTGCTTCAATCATTCGCTTTCTGTTTTCGGTATTTAAGTAATTAAAATATTGATTTCGCTCATCTTTAAAGCTAGTCGAATCTTTATATAACACTTCTATCATAGAAGTATTCATTTTTACATCAAATTGTTTTCTTACCAAAAGATTAGGACTAATGTACATTACTTTATATCTGTCGGTTAAATCGATAAATAGCGAATCTCCTTTTATGTTGAAATGCGTCTTGTAAGATTGAGAAAGATGTTCATTACCTGTACCTTCAAAAACTAAGTATTGTTTATCTTCAAACTTTTCCAAATAAACGCTTTGATTTCCTTGTTTCCTGCTATGGTGGTTAACTTTAGTTATTTCTCCGGTATTGTAATCTTGAAAAACCGCAAAATCCAAATGCCATTCTCCTACGATTTTTTCGTTTATATAACCTGTAATCTTTTTATCAGATAGATTATTCCATTTTTCTAGATAGTCATTTCGATGATTTATATTATTTGGAGTATTATCCTCTGGCATGTTTGAGATCACAATACCACTAAGAATCATTATACCTCCATAAATAGCAGATGAAATTAAACGTGTTTTAGGCAGCTTGAACTTAACAACTAAGCTAGGTTTGATTAAGCCTAATACAAATCCGATTAAAGAACCGAGGAAGATTAAAGAGATAATAATAGCCATAAATAATTGTGTTAAAAAAGACGTGGACAACTACTACAATACTTGCCATCTGAGGGAGTCGAAGCCCTTATGCACAAAGTAAAGAGTAGCGCCCACGTTTTGACGTGAACGCTTTCCCAATACCTCTCCTGTGCTGTTGAATTTTCGACTTTTCAGATGACAGAGATTCTTGGTAAAGACGTTATATCTTAATTATTTATGTCTACGTTTTTCTTGTTCTATTTTTTAGTTTGTTAATGTCACGAAAATAGGAAATTAAAGTTGTGGCTTCAAATCTTTCTGTCATATTCCATTCATAAATTTCCTTGGCAATACTTTTAAATAAATTGTGTGAAAAATATAAACATATTTCTAAGTCAATTTATGCTCAAAGTAGTGTCAATAGAAATATTCTTATCTGTTTGCTGATATAAAATATATTTTCCAGCAACTATATTAGTATTTCAACACTCCTTTAAATGCATATTACTTATCTACCCTCATAATTATCTTTTGCTTTTCCAAGTCTACCCTACCTAAGAGGGTAAATGATTCTTTAACTAATATAACGTAACAGTGACATCTGTACGAATACTTCGCCGCAGGTTGGTTGCCCGGCATTATACGCCATTATTCTCCTTGTATAAAAAAGAGTGTATGGTTTTTCGGTATTTCCTATACTTGTATTAGGTACATGATGCGTTTTTGAACACATTATGGCTATTCATAATTTTTGAATTTTACACTTTGAAAAAATTGAAAATGCACTTGTATCTAGATACAAGTTAGAAAAAGGGGCTTATCCTATAAATCCTAGCCTGCTAAATATTGGGTTAGCTACTTTCTATGGCATCTTATCTTTAAGGGTTGTTAGGGGCTATACTATTTATTATACCCTTCTCCTTATTGGGTATAATAAAGGTATATATTTTAGTCCATCAGTTGTTTCCTCTTATTGTGAAAGGCTTCGGTGAGTTCCTCAACGTAATCTATATTAATCTCTAAATTATTAATCCTTCCAACAGTCTTCTTCCGCCTTGCAATTTCGTTTTTCATAGATCGTCCTAAACGTTTTAACGTCTCGGTAAAAATATGGTAATGTTCAGAAGTAATAAAGCAGTAATCCCTTATATCTTTTTCGGTTAGCCCTTTTAAGTCTTCCGCAGAATAGATACTCAGTTTGCTTGACCTATTGAACGCTTTGACCAAGACCTGAACATACCTTTTAAAAATACGAGGATTATATAACTGTTCCGCATTATAAATCATTTTGTGTTGTCTCAGATAGATAGAATAGAGAACCATCTCGATTCGAACAATATTCTCGGGAGCATATATCTTTGTCTTGGATTTCTTTTTCGCATCAGCCGATTTATTATAGACTTTGAAGTCATTTGTACTTGACTTGCAACGTATACCGTTTATTCGGTTGCTCCCAGTTAATGGGGTCATGCAGATAAAGGTATTTTTATCTAATGCCTTAAAACAATTGAAATAATTTGCGGGCTCTGTTGACATTTTCAAATTTACCCCGATCTCGACAAACTGGATCTGTATGTCCTTAAGTTCCTTGTTGAATTTATCCGAGATCATTTTTAATGATGACTTGACCTGTTCATAACTAAAGTCGTCAAAGTTTTCGCCTCCTTTAAAGAACTTATGAAGAGAACCTGTAAGGATAACCGCATTCTGACGTGCTATAAATGTTCCACTAAAGGTTCCATACCTAAACTTTACATCTTTACCACTTGGGGTCATATACACTTCGTCAAAAGTAGTAATGATGAAATCCTCATGTATATTAGAAATTTTTAATTTCACTCTATCTAACATAATAAAAAACTAAGGGATTAAAAACGATAAGGGCACAGGAAAGATATATGTCTCCCCTGTACCCACCTGATTAAAACATGGGATTGTAGTTTTCTAGGAGGAAGGCATCTATGTCCGTTGATCGATAATAGATCTTAGAGCCAATCTGTGAGAAACCTAACTTCCCTTCATCTCGGTATTTTTGCAATGTCCTTTTGCTAACCTTGAGAAGTTTACTTACTTCTTCGGTTGTTAACCAAGTTCCAATTGATGGTCCGGTACCGTCGTTGCTATCGATGTTTTTTTTGATAGCTTGGAGGGTCTCAACGATCTCTTGAAATACACTATGCTCTAGCGTAATGACTTCTATTTTTTGATTACTATTAATCATGGGGCAATGATAGGAAAAGCTATGCAGTTTTATTTTCTACTAATCATTAGGTAGAATATGATTTGTAGAATTAAAATGAAAAATGCCTCTTAGATTGTCTAAAAGGCATTTATTATGGAAAGAGTATTCTACCTATTTAAGTTTGCTATTTATGTATGTCTGCCACGCTTCACGTAATTTTGTAATAAAATTATTCGATTCGATCTTCATCCTCTTTGCAGATGTTAATAAGTCTTTTTTATATTTGATTTCTACATTTAAGAATTGTTCAAAAACAAGATCAAGCTCTTTTTGATATAATTTTTTCCCATCGGTTCTTTCTATGGAATTGTTCGTTAAGAGAGCTTTGGTTAATACGACAAAATCAGTTTCAGATGACGCCCATTTTAAGTTTGATAATAGCTTTTTTTTATTGCGCAGTTTCTGATCAATAACTCCTTTAAACTCGTTCGCCATTTTTGGGCGAATAGCGTTAATGTCATTTTCATATTCATCCAAAAAATTATAAACTTCAAACATCCAATCCTCAGAAAGGGTTCCATATTTTTTTACTTGGTAGTCTACGAAGTCTTCTCTTTGGGATTTTTTGATTCCTTCAAACATACGCAGTAATTGATTGAAGTAGATCGTGCTTTCTTCAATCTCGGTGAGTTCGTCATCGATAGGCATCAATATATCATAAACATTTTTATCATCACCCGGTCCAGCGTAGTAATCACAGATGATTTTTGAAAAGAGTAACTTCTTATAGTTGTCTATCGTTATTGGCTTCTTCATATTTATCGATTAAGTCCATTGCTTTGTCAAGTTCCTTATTGATTAACTTAGCATAGTTCTCTGTCATCGCTACTGAGCTATGCCCCATAAGTTTGGAAATATGTGTTAAAGGCATTCCGATTTCCAAACCCCTTGTTGCGAAGGTATGACGGCTCATGTGAAAATGCAAATGTTTATTTATTCCGGACTTCTTTCCGATCTCCCTCAATCGAGTGTTCGCTACAGCGTTTATAGAGGAGATCCTTCTATATAAATACTTCGGGTTACTGTAATTCTTATCGTTGTCCAGAAAAGGAAATATGAAGCCTGAAGCATTGGTATATGTAGATGGTCTATATATCGATAGGATCGCCAGTGATACATTGGTGAGTTTTACAGTGAGGTTAGTTTTTGTTTTCTGCGTGTACACTTTTACTCTTTCGTCATCTTGAACATCTTCCCAACGCAGCATAAGTAGATCGGAAAAGCGTAAACCACCTGTGTACATTGCAAAGACAAACATATTTCTGATATGATAGTCTTTCCCCATAGGATCTAATTCCACATGTCTGATTTTGTCAATATCTTCTTTGGTCAGATAGCCGATATTGGTTTTCTCCCATTCAAGCTTTAATTTTTTAAATGGGTTTCTTTCCTCTGGAACTACCTCTTCAAGTGTTGCGAGGTTGTAGAGCTTTCGGATTACCTTCAAATTTGTTGATATGGTATTTGTTCTGTTCTTACACTCGGTGGCTAGGTGTTCACTAAACCTTTTGAGGTAAGATACCGTGATCTCTGAGAACTTTAATTGTCTGGACTTATTGAACCGCTCCAACTTGTTCAATATCGCTTTGTACTGGTTGTAGAGCCTTACGCTCTCCGAACTCTCTATAGTCTTCTGATACTGTTCGGCAAACTCAAAAAAATCAGGCTCTTCTTCTCCTTTGATTATATCTTTGATCTTCTTACTGGACAATGTCCTGTCCGACTGCTCGGCTTCTACCAATTGGTTCTTCATCCTCACCCTTTCGTTGTCTATGAAATTGTTCAGCCGAACGTAGCCTTTTATCTTGTTATTCTTTTTGATGCATTCCCTTTCTTTGTCCCAATAAAGGGGAGGTACTGAAATTTGGAGTGATAAGAATGTGGTCTTTCGGTTCTTGGTGATCCTTAAATAGATTGGTGCTTCGTTTTTTGCATTGATTTTGTCTTCTCTAATTACTGCCTTTACTGTAGCCATATTATACATGTTTTAATTGATACAAGGGTACAACATATAGGTACAACATTCAATACATTGCCGTGCTTCCGATTTACTTGTTCTGCCTAACGGTGTTTGATAAACTATTTGATTGTTAGGTAATTATATGAAAATCTAAAAAATACGTTGTAATAACAATGTGCCCCTACGGGCTACTAAAAAGCATCAATCAAATCAGATTGATGCTTTTTTCATTTACAATCACTTTTTTATTTAAACCCCCGATTATTCTGAACAAAATACAAAGGCTGACAGTTTATTTCACTTTAATCTTTGACTGCCTGAGACTACAGGGTTATCGAAGGAGTCTGCTTGTGGAGTTTTTCCGGATATTAAACCAACTACGACGAATTTTAAAAGAACTCCCTGAAAGTGATAAATAGCTCTTTACTTTGTACTTTGGCTATGTGATCAATAAGATTTTAATACGAAAAATATGATAAGAATAGTTATAGTGTTTTTATTGACGGTGTACTCTGGTTATGGATATGCACAGGAGATAAAAGATAGTGTATTGTCAACCGCAAACCGGATAAGTTATCTTTTGGAAAAAGTGGACAGATTTAACAAAGAACCATTGTATCAGCTTGAGGTAGAAAGTTTGTTTAGCTTCAGTATCCTGATAAATGGCTGTCCTGTTTATTCCAATTTTGACAAAATCTCCGGAATGGTAAGACTGGATATCAATCCGTATATTCTTAAAAGTGGGAAGCAGCTCATTACTGTTGAGCTTTATCCAGGTTATGACCAGCAAAACATGCGTAAACAATTCCTTGAAAACGGAAGTAAATTTTCCCTTAAAATAGAAAAAACAGGTTGGGGGAAAGAAGGTTACCAAAGCATATCAGAAGAAATTTTGTCGTATAAAACTGCTGATGAAACGACTGATTTGACGAAATTGCAAACGTATAAAAGAGATATCAGCTTTAATGCCTCTGTTCCCTATCGGCTTGAGGGATGGAAGAATGGGAAAGATTTAACCCAATTGGATAAAAAACAACTAGAAGAGCAGGTTCTCCATTTTTATAAACAGATTATATCATTGTTTGAAAGAAATGATTACGATGCTTTAAATTCGCAATTTATGAAGGCGGATGCGGAGTGGTATCAGTCTATGTATTTTTCCGAAGATATCATCACAAGATTCCAAACAACAAAAGGTAGAAAAGCGAAGTCTGTGATGACAATGTTATCAGGCTCACAACAAAATTCAAGGACATTTTTTCCGCTTGAAAATTATGTCTTAAGATTTTACGGAGACGGAAGAATGGTTCGGTTGGAACCAACAGAGGGAATCAATAAGGGCGAGTCTTTGCTGGGGTACGTAGATGATAAAAATGGCATGAGTAGAAGAACATTTGTAGATATGTTGTTATATATTCCTAAAGGAGAGACTGCCCTAAAAATTGTAAGATAAATGGTTTTATAGCCTCAGTATAAAACTGCAAAAGATTGTGTTTTATCAGGACAAATGACAGAAAGAAGAAGCACAGGATACTGCTAAGATTTTCAGGACTATACGCTCCTTTCAGATCTCCCCTGCTTCTTCCCGAAATTGGATTGGATTTGACTTAAGCTATGATGAATTTATTTTACAAAATATTCTCCAGATATTTCAGTACTTCTTCCTTTTTACGGCTAGACACTGGTATCTGTTGATTATTTTGCATCTGCAAAAATCCTTCTCTGTAATATTTGATCACATAGTGAAAATTGACCAGGTAGGACTGGTGACAACGGAGAAATCCAAATGGCACCAATATTCCTTCATACTCAATCAGTCCTTTTGAGACCAGGATTTCGCGCTTATCCTTCAGGAAAAAAGTGGTATAACCCTTATCACTTTTGCAATACATAATATCTTCAATAGGTACGACTTCTATATATTCCACACTTTTTAGTGCGATACGTTTTGTACTCGCTACGCCCTGATTTGTATAATGATGTCTTGCAATTTCCAGTTGCTGCCGATCGAAATGTTCCTGTGTACGGTGATGATAACATCTATCCAGAATTTCTTCCAAAGCAATCTCATCTATAGGTTTGAGCAGATAACCAAAGGCTCCCATATTAAGCGCCTGTATAGCATACTGATCATAAGCGGTCAGGAATACCACCTGAAAATTTTCATTTCCAATTTCATCAAACAACTGAAAGCTGTCTCCGTCTTTCAGTCGGATATCCGCCAGAATGAGGTCAGGTTTAAGTTCAGGTATCTCTTTGGCTGCTTTGGAAACTTCCGCAGAAGTTCCTACTACCTGTACATAGGAGATGTTCCGAACAACTTTCAAAAGATGTTGCAGAATTCGTGTTTCGTCTTCAAGAATATAAAGCTTCATATATTTTTAATTTTTTCAGGTTAATCTTTCATTTCAGGAATCACAATATGTACTACTACTCCATTTTCTCCAAATTGTTTTTTATCCTGTGTTTCAAATTTTGCTTCCTCTCCTTTGGATTTAAAGAGCACTTCTAATCTTTCTTTAAGGATAATGCTAGCAAGAGACTGTTTTTTATGCTCACTTTTTCCTTTTTCAGTAAATCCGGTACCGTTATCATCCACACTAATCTGCATCTGCTGATTTCTCACACTAAAGGATAACTTTAACAAGCCTTTGTACGGAATATTTCTGAAACCATGTTCTATTGCATTTTCAACAAACGGCTGGATCAGCATTGGCGGAATAAATGTATTTTCTGCAGAAGTGTCTTCATCAACACTGATCTCGTAGTCGAAAAGCCCGACAAATCTCATTTGCTGCAGTTCAAGATAATTCCGAAGCGATGTGATTTCCTCTTCCAGACTAATGAAGTCTTGTCTGTTTTGTTCCAGTACATTGCGGAGCAATCTTGAAAAAGCCGTCAGGTAACGTACCGATTCCTTGCTGTCTCCGGTGGCAATGAGACTCTGTAAATTGGCAATGGCATTGAAAATAAAATGAGGGTTAAGCTGTACCTGAAGTAGCTTTTGTTCAATATTCAATCGCTGATTTTCTGATTGCAAAAGTTTGTTTTTTTCTTTCAGGCGATACTGGCGCTGGATAATATACAGGAATGACAATATACCGATGAACACAAGAGATGCCAGTACAAGCGTCCATCGTTGCTGTTGAATGATCTTTTCATTCAGCACATTCCGGTTACTGAGCTCGGCGATATTACGGTCCTTTTTTTCCGCTTCGTACTTCTCATGTATTTCTGCAACTTTTACAGCATCAATCTCTTTCAGGTTACTCAATTCCAGATCATAGGCCTGTTCAGCCACTTCCAGTGCCTCTACGTGAGCTCCTATCATCTTATATGCATTGATGAGTCCGCGGTAATAAACCGGTTTTTGTTTTCCGGAAGGGTTCTTTTTAGCAAAAGCAATCGCTTCTTTATAATAATAGATTGCCGAATCCGGCTGTCTGTTATATATAAAACTGGTAGCCAGGTTATTATAAGCAATATCATTCAGATTATTAGTCTTCTTCAGGTAATTAAAATAAGTCCGGCTACTGGCAAGTGCTTTATCGTATTTCATCTGGCGTACATATACCTGGGCTTCATTGTCATATGTGCGTGCTATAGCAAGGCTATCGTGTATACTTTTTGCGAGCTTACGGGCCTTGTTATTATACAGTTTCATTTTTTCGAAATCTCCCAAGCCGGAGGCCAGCAGAAATGAAATATCATAATAGCGCTGTTCAATTACAGGATGTGATTTATACGGATGCTTTTCATAATAACGTTCCGCATAACCCAAAGATTCCTTTTCATTATCATTCTGAAAATAAGCCTTAGCTAACAGATCATAAAAACGGTATATAAAACGACTGTGTTGACGCTCCGAGGCTTCCAGTGCATTAAGGATCTTCTTCATAACAGATGCACTCACAGTCACACCATTATTGATTGTATAATCCAGAATATTGACTTTTTTCAATAATTCAATATCATCATCTGTACTTTTCCCGGTCATCTTCTCATATTCCATCAATGCACTGTCCCGCAGCTTATCCTGCATATACATTCTCGCCTTGAAATAATGGTAGAACGGATTATTCGCCGTATCTGCACTGTGATTCAGCAGGTCGTATTCACGCTTAACCACTTTTTTATATTCTAGTGAGGATAATGTATCCATCGCAATAATCAGAGACAGATAATCTTTTTGAGGAATAGCATTCGCTATTACCTTTTCATCCTGCCTACTTTCTTCTTTTTGCCTGCAAGAAAAGACAAACAGTAAAGATAAAATCAGAAAAATAAAATATGCTTTTCTTGCAATCATAAGTAATACGTTATAACTAAGCTAAAAACAACTGTATTCAGATTATTTAGCTTTCTGTACCGAATTTATATGGAATTGATTTAAAAGTAAAAATAGAAAACTTCCGAAAGAATAACAGGTAAATATTTGAAGGCTTTCGCCTTATATACGTGCGAAATACTATCATATTTGCATATCCATCAAATAAAGGACAGATTATAACAGATATAGACCCGAAGGCAACAGATATGGATTGGTCCATTTTTCATCATAGAAGCGGCTTTATATTTGTTTATCATGTATTATATGAAATTGATTCTTACCTATATACTTATGATGACGCTGTCATCTGTCTTTGCACAATACAGCAAGGAAGACAGTATACGTATGGAGGCTCTGGAAACTCAAATAGAAAACGCATCCCAACAACAGGATAATGTTTTAAAAGCCCGTTTGTATGAGGAACTGTTACAGATCGCTCCAAAAAACGGCAGATATCTCAACAATGCAGGGGCTACATATTTCTACCTTAAAGATTATCAGAAAGCAAAAGAAAAATTCAGAATGGCAGTTTTATACGCTCCGGAAAAGCAAGCGCTGTATTTCACAAATCTGAGTGCTGCTTTCGCGAAGATTGAAGACTGGGAAAGAGCTTACGACTACGCCCGGCGGGCTCTGGAAACAGAAGAGACAGATCTCACACTCTTCAATGCAGCTTCTCATGCAAATAATGCCGGAAAAGCAAATGCCTGTATTCAGATATTAGACAATGCACGTATTCCTTTGCCGGCAGATGTGCAAAGTCTGTATGCCAGAAGTTATATGACTCTTGGAGATCCGACTAAAGCTATTGAACACTATGAATTATTCTTCAGATCGTATGATATAACTACAGCAGTTGCTAAGGATATCAATATGGATGACGAGCGCAGCAATCTGTATCAATCTTATTTGTACGAAATTTCCCTGAAAGCATATAAAAATATCCCTATGGATCCTGACTGGCAACGCATGACAGATCTGTATATCACACTCATGAATACAGCGCACAAGAGAGAAATAACATGGACCGGCACATTAAATCGTATGAATGAAATATTACCGCTGCGACCTGCGTACAAAAAGAATTTTGAGTCGCTGATCTATGCATACCCCGGTTTGAGTGAGGAGGAAAAAATATGTGGAAAATATATGCTGAAGGATAAAGTTCAGGCAGAAGCGATGGCACAAAATTGGATGCGTAACAATCCAAAAACACAGGATTACGCACAAAATCAAAGAATAAGAAGAATAATATTCTATCTTGCTCTGGATGAATATCTAAGCCAATGGAACAAGTCCAAACAGCATAACAGATCTTTACTCGCAGAGTTGACAGCGTTATTTTCAAGCATATTTGATGCAGAAAAGCTCCACACAGATACAGCACATCTGCTTCAGGACGATTTCCTGACGCTTACATTTCAGGAAATTGCAAAAAAACTCAAACAAACATTTGCGAACCGAAAAGATGCTTTACCCTTAATAAAAGGATTTATAAATGCGCTACCTGACAGTCAGGCCAAGACGGAGATGATCAGAGAAATACCTAAATAAAAAGAGTACTATGGAACAACAGAAACCTATATTATCATATAAGAACCATCATAAACAAAGGATTGTGATGGTCATAGTCCTGATGATACTGGCAGGCGCCTCTGCCGGTTATTTTTTCTATAGTAAAAACGTCAGGAAGCCTTTGGCAGCAGTAAAAAAGGAAAAAACTGACAGTTTAAAGAGGGACATATTGTTATCTGACAGTACTAAAAAAGAGATTATCAGACAAAATCCTCCGCCTTCAGAAATTGAAGAAGTACCGACAGCCTACAGTGAACGCTACGTTATCCAACCGGTAACAGTTAACGGACGTCCTTTCAGATTCGGTGATAAAGTCTTTGTAAATGATGAACGCTCAGATGCTGAAAAATCTTTTGTCCACCTTAGGACATCTTCAGGTTCTTTTTCCGCTACAGCATTGCTCATAAATAGCGAAATACTTGTTTCGGAATCTCAATATGAAGAATACAGACAGTATTTCTCTCTTTCACCATTTAGTGAGCTCGATCTGAAAACTAAAAAGCTGTTGCTTTCCGAAACTTACAGCAACGGAACCACCTATAACATTACGCAAAATGCGGAAAGAGCCAGATCTACCATTTGCTTTGGTGATTTCGATACTGACGGCAAAAAGGATGTCGCCATTATTACGGATAACAATGAAATGCAAAAAAGCAGACTGCTTATTATTTGTACCAATACAGCGACGCAGGAAAAATATCTGGCATTCTCTGAGAATTATTCCGATAAAATGAAGGTCAATTCTTTCAAAAAAGGAGCAAAAGTTATTATGAATACAGCAAGTCTTACACCGGCTCCTGTAGATGGAATTATTCTTCAGGCTGAAGATGTAAAACTGGCTATTATGTACGATTTGCAATTACAAAAATTCAAAACCTATTATCAGGAATAGCATAAAACAGCAATTGAAAGCAGTAAATTTACAACCGTAGCATCTTTTTTTGCTACGATGAGCTTACATATTCACACATAAAAACGAGATGAACAAAAAGCGCCTGTTATGTATTGTGTCTGCATTGACTTTTGTCTTGCTAACCTCCTGTATCTCCAGATTAAGCAGACCGGAGATCACAGGAAAAGTGATGGATTACGATAACAATCCCATCCCTGACTGTAATGTGGGAGAAGTCGTGACAGATAGTCTGGGAAACTTTATTCTGCCTGAGCGAAGATACAATGCCTTTCTTCTTACTGAAATGTTTTACATGGAAGCTCCGCCTCTGCGCGTAGGTGAGGTCATAGAAAAAGCCGGATATGAATCTGATGCGATTGAAATGTTCAGCACATTTGGCGGCGGCAGAAGCAAAGGTGCTAAAATGGAGATAGGAAATATTTATCTGAGGAAAAAGGATGAAAAGATTAATATACCCAAAATACTACAGGGAGAATGGTTGCTAAGTGCAAACAAGCAGCTGGACACCTTGTACCTGGTCCATTCTAAACTGAGAGAGTCGTATACAACCTCCAAATTTCAAAACTTTTACAGCTTGTATGAGCAATATACAGATAATTACCTGCGTAGTTTCGGCCCTGATAGTTTACCTGAAGGGATAATCCGTAAATTCAATTATCTGGATTTCCATAATGACCGGAAAATCAGGCTTACAAAGATCATTCAATATGGACATAAAGATGGGAGATCAACAATAGGCGAGAAAAATAGCCCTAATGATACGCTGCAATTTTCAGGCACGTGGAACATTGTCAATGATACCACTTTACGCTTCATAACAGATGATAAAGAATTGAACAGTACTTATCAGATACTTCAATCGGACCTGTCATTTTTCCAACTTAAAAAATCAAAATAAGGACTGTTTTATGATCCGGAATCTTCTGAACCATTTGTAGCAATATATATACTTGGTGTCATGCCATAGTGTTTATGAAAATCGCGCGAAAAGTTGGACTGTATGCTGTAACCAACCATGGCCGCTATCTGACTGATGTTATATTCTTTTTGCAGAAGCAACTCAGCCGCTCTTTTTAATCTGGATATATTGATCAGTTCATTAGGCGTAAGATCAGAAAGTCCCTTAATCTTGCGATATAAAGTAGGACGGCTCATATTCATCAATTTAGCCAATTCTTCTACATTAAGATCAATATCCGAGATATTGTCGTAAATAACCGTATTGAGCTGACTGATAAAGTCTTTATCTCTGGCGGAAACGTTGATTTCAGTTAATTTTGAGGTTGGGGAATTTGTAAAATATGCTCTGATAATCATTCGGTTTTTTAGCGTATTACGTATTTGCACAAGCAAATACTCCATTGAAAATGGTTTTTCAATATAGGCATCTGCTCCGGTCTTTATTCCTTCTATTTTTGCATCCAATGCATTTTTAGCTGTCAGAAAGATCACCGGAATATGGCTGTAAAGAATATCTGATTTAATCCGCTTACACAACGCCAAACCATCCATGACAGGCATCATAATATCAGTCAGAACCAGCTGTACATTATTACTGTCGAGAATATCAAGAGCCTCAGCCCCGTTAGTGGCTCTCAGAATTGTATAACTGACTTTTAATTCCTTATTCAGGTACGCCAGTATTTCCTTATTGTCTTCTACAAGCAGAATAACCGGCTTATCTGTATCCTCATAGCTATCCTGGTCATCTGAAGTACTGTATTCCTGTTCTGTAACTTCATCATCGAGAGCTTCTATATCCAGAGACTGATCTTGTAAAATAGGGCAGGAAAGCAAAAACAGGTTTCGGTCTTCCTCCGTATAGACCAGTGACAACACACCCTTATGTAATTCAACCAATGATCGGGAAAGCGGTAGTCCTATACCCGTACCTGTATCCTTTTCTGTATCATTGATTCTGTAGAAAGGTTCAAATATTTTTTCCTTTTTATCTGGCGGAATGATCTTTCCATCGTTTCTGAACTCAATGTTAAACATGATATCATCACTGTTGAAAGGCAGAAGTTTTACCTCCACTTCATTGTCAGCATATTTGATTGCATTATGAATCAAATTCGTAAGTATTTTTCTAAATGCTTCTTCATCCACATAAGCCGTCAGACTTATCCGCGGTAAAGAAAGGTCATACTGTAATGATTTGTCCTTTGCCAGATAATTCAGATCTTTAAATACTTCGGATAATAATGCATTTATATCCGTTTTGGTAAAAGTAAGGCTCATATTATTGTTTTCTGCTTTTCTAAAGTCCAGTAACTGATTGGTCAGACGGATTAGGCGTAATGTGTTTTTTTCGATCAGATTCAAGTCCCTGACAGTCTCCTTATCTACATTTTTTTGTGTGCGTATGATCTTTTCCAGTGGCATCCGTATCAATGTAAGCGGTGTCCGGATCTCATGTGCAAGATTGGTAAAAAACTCCAGTTTCAGGTTATAAATCTCCTGTTCTTTTCTCCGCTCATATACATCCATTTTACGTGTATTATTCGCTTTGATCCATAGAAAATAATATCTAAGAACCAGCCAAATAATAGTTCCCAGGGTCAATATATACAGCAAATATGCCCAGACTGAAAACCACCAGGGAGGAGAAACAACGATTCGCAATTCTTTTACCTCGTCATTCCACACTCCATTATTATTGGCGCCTGTGAACTTAAATGTATACGAACCCGGAGGTAATTTATTATAATAAATCTTTTGATTACCGGTCATCTCCGTCCAACCCTTGTCGTATCCCTCCATTATATACCGGTATGCATTGCTTTCGGGAGATACATAGCTCAATGCAGCGATATTAAAATTCAGATTGGAATGATCATAGGTGAGTCTGATTTCTCCTGACATGGAGATAGATTGTCTCAGAAATCCATCTGCTCTGACGGGAACATCCGCATTGTTGATTTGTATATTGCTAATCAATATCGGAGGTACAAAATGGTTTTTAATGGATCTGGCCGGATTAAAACTTACCATTCCTTTTATTGTTCCAAAATACAATGTTCCGTCTGTATCTTTGAATGCAGAATTGTAATTGAACTGTTCTGTTGGAAGACCATCTCTGGCTGTATAAATTACACTTTTTGAGTTATGATCCTCCAGTCTGACCAGTCCTTTTCCCGTAGATATCCATATCGTATTATTATCATCTTCCAAAGCTTTGAATACCTGATTGGAAGACAAACCTGCCTCAGACGAATAATTGGTAAAATGACCATTTCTGTTATATTTTGAAAGTCCGCCTTCTGTACAGAGCCAGATATTCTTTTTACTGTCCTCCAATAACCCGTTTACATAGTTGTTGATTAATGTATTCGGTTTTCCCGGCTCACTATACAGCTGTTTTACAGCGCCGGATCTCCGGTTATAAATCAACACACCACTTCCATACGTATTGATCCACAGCAGTCCGTCTGCATCTTCATGAATACCTTGTATCCACGCCGGCTTGACAGGCAGAAGTTTAAATCCATTCCTATTTTTATCATAGGCATATAATGCACGATCTGTCCCCAGTAACATCGTATTATCTCTTGTCCTGTATAGACAGACAACGAACTTACTTTGCAGGGCACCCTCTCCGATCTCATTATAGTGGCGCCTGAGTTTTCCGGTTTTTACATCTAATATATCAAGCCCGTGCGATGTAGAGCCTACCCACAATTCATCCTCTATGATCGCCAGACCATGAATATTGTTGAGCGTGATGCTTCCGGGCTTTCCATCCGCAATAAAATGCTGAATGAGTCCGGATTTGGAATCGATTTTATTTAGTCCGCCATCTTCTGTACCAATCCAGAAATTGCCATACTTATCTTTAATAATCTCATGTACAATATTCCCTGAAAGTGCAGATCTCCCGGAGCCGGACAGATATTTCTTAAAATTGTCAAATTGATTGATATATTGATTTAAGCCTCCAAAGAAAGTACCTGTCCACATACTTCCTTCTTTGTCTCTGTAAAAGTCCACAATAACATTATCTGATATCGTAAACGGGTTAAGAAGATCTTTTTTTATATGGTGAATGCTTCCTGTCTCCAAATCACAGGTATAAATTCCGGTCTCTGTTCCGAGCCAGAATACGGATGCAGACTGATGGATGATACTATTGATCTGAATTACTTTTTTAGGGAATACCTGCGCAAACAAATCAACCGGTTTCCCTTTTTTCAAATCAAATAAATAAGCTGTATTTGTCGTCCCGATAATCAGACGAGAATCATTGATACCATATACTGTTTTAATATTGGAACGAATATTTTCGTGTATGGATTGAAGATTGATTTCTATGAATTTATTAAGACTTGAGCTGTAGCGCTTTACAGCATGTTTGCTATTGACAATCCAGAGCCCGGCATCCGGGTTACATGTAGCTGCGATAATTTCACCTTTGTCATGTTCAACCGGTGCTATCGCGGCATTATCCGGATTGTACCTGTAAAGTTTGTTATTGGATGTAAGCCAGATAAAACCATCGGATTCTTTTATGAGTCTGACCTCACCTAAAGGTATTTTATTGAAAAGTCTGAAATTTTCCTTTACAGGATTGTAAAGATAGACGCCTTGCGTTGTTCCTACCCACATCAGCCCTTTTTTGTCGGTCAGTAAGCTCAGAACAGAAGAACTGCCTATACTCAATGAATCAGATACATCGTGTCTGAATATTTTAAACCGGTTACCATCGAACCTGTTCAGACCATTTCTGCTGCCAAACCATAAGAAGCCTTGCTGATCTTGTGTAATACAGGTTATGGTATTGTTAGAAAGACCATCATTTGTCTGATAGTTTTTAAAATAGGTGGGTTGTGCCTGTACAACACTCATTACAAGCAACATATAGACCACACAATTAAAAATAAGTCTTTCCAAATTTAGATTCGTTTAAGCTAAAATAACCAATAAAAGGACAAAAAATAATTTTGCTGATACGATATGATATAAAATTGAGACGCTGTGATTGAACTTACAACATTGCTTTGCTGATATTTATGTAAATATAATAACCAAATATAAACGTATGCTTTGCCGTAAAATTTTACCGGAAGATATCTGGGCATTTGTTTTTCAATCCGTTAGGTGCTGACAGAAGACTGTAGCAATAGTTTAAGGATAACCATAATTCGAATGCACATTTGATGTGTTGATTATTGAAAGTATTGTTCAATAACCGATCAGAACATCTGCTGAGTAGTATTTAATCAATTATAAAAAAGTAAAGATGAACTATATATTTCCCTGATTCAATCTGGGAGGATATGTCATCTGGTTGCTTAAGGATAAGTATTCAATTAAACCATCAATCAAAAAATGTATGAAAAAAAAACTACTTGTACAATTCATGATGACGATGTCATTACTGTTCGTATCATTTATCGTTGTTGCTCAGACAAGAGTCCTGACGGGAAAGGTTGTAGATGAAAATGCAAGTCCGCTTGCTGGTGCTACGATTAAAGTTAAAGGGAGCACGGTAGCTACAAGTTCAAACGCGGGCGGGGACTTCTCCATAGAAATTCCCACTGACGCAAAGGCTCTGGAAGTATCTTTTATCGGATATCTTACTAAAGATGTGCCGATCAGTGGCAACGATATAACAATAGCACTGGAACCAAATGCGGATCACGGACTCGATGAAGTAGTGGTCATCGGTTATGGAACCGCCCGAAAAAAAGATCTGACTGGTGCTATGGTAACAATTGGGGCAAAAGACTTTAACAAGGGGCTGATGACCAGCCCTGATCAATTGATACAGGGAAAAACTCCGGGCGTAATGGTGATCAATAACACCGGGCAACCGGGAGGTTCCACTACGGTACGTATCCGTGGAAATTCATCTATCCGGGCGAGCAATAATCCGTTATTTGTATTAGATGGTGTCCCTATGTCCGGAAATTCTCCTTTGCCGGAAGGACGCGGAGGTTTTTCATCAGACCGGGGTAATCCCCTCACCTATCTTAATCCGGGTGATATAGCAAGTATGGACATTCTTAAAGATGCCTCAGCGACTGCTATCTATGGGTCAAGAGGTGCCAATGGGGTTGTCATTATTACTACAAAAAAAGGAAAAACAGGATCACCGGAAGTCTCTGTCGGTGCTTCAACAGGTATCTCGAGCATGCGTGAATATCCGGATGTATTGACTGCCGCAAGATTCCGCGAAGCTTTAAACTATTACACGCCTTCAGAAGCTGCAAATGCGGATTTCGGAGCAGAAGAGGATGCTTTTAAGGCAATTACACGTAATGCTGTAACACAAAACTATTATGCAGATGTTTCCGGGGGTACTGAGCATGGCAAATACCGTCTTTCCGGTGGCTATTTAAACCAGAATGGTATCATAAAAGGATCACAGTTAAAGAAGTATACCGCCAACTTTACCGGTAATTTCAGATTCCTGGAAAGCAAAAAACTGGGACTCGATTTTTCTGTTTTCCTTACCCAAATGGATAATAAGTATGCACCCATCAATGCCATGGTGGGTTCGGAAGGCAACGTAATATCACAAGCGCTGCAATGGAACCCCACGCGGCCGATCAGGGATGATCAGGGAAATCTGACCTTTGTAAGTACAACAACCCGCAATCCTCTGACAAGTATTGAAGCATTTAAAGATGTGGCAGTAACCAACACTATGGTTGTTAATATTGCTCCGTATTACAAAATTACGGATGATCTGGAGTACCGGTTCATCTATAGTGCTATGCGACAAACCGGTAACCGCCAGGGAATGTACAGAGCCGGCCTCATTGACCCTTCTGCTGTAAATAATGAACAGGCATTTATTTCAAATAACGGTGAGACCAATCTCCAGATGACTCATATGCTTTCTTACAACAAGCAGATTAACTCCGACTGGAATGTGAATGCCGTGGTTGGTTATGAATACCTGGATTATAATTTTAACAATAACATATCTTTCGGTGGAGGATTCCGCTATTTGGGTCTTGATTATTTTGACTATATGCAGTATTCTCCTGTTGCTACACGAGAGATATCATCTTATAGAAGCCCTACTAATCAACTGCAATCCCTGTTTGCACGTGGTGGTGTCAATTATCTGAATCGTTATCTGTTTACCGCTACAGTAAGAAGAGACGGTTCGACCAAATTCGGAGAAAATAACAAATATGCAATGTTCCCTTCTCTGGCACTTGCCTGGAATATTGCGGAGGAAGAATTTCTCAAATCCAATGGAAATCTCAATCAGCTGAAACTAAGACTGGGATGGGGTAAAACGGGAAATCAGGAGTTTCCTTCCGGAGCTTCATTAAACAGACTTATTTTTGGTAATCAAAGCATCAGTCAGGCCAATTATGGTAATGATGACTTAAAATGGGAGACATCCACTACTTTCAATGCGGGTATAGATTTTGGATTTTTGGGTAATCGTATTTACGGGTCAATTGATTATTTCAATAAAAAGACTACAGATGCATTATTTGAGCAGACACTGGCTCAACCTGCGCCTGCAGGCCGTATATGGGTAAATCTGGACGGTGAAATCGTAAATAAGGGAGTCGAAATTTCATTAACAGGAACTATTGTTAAGAGTAAGGACTGGACCTGGGATCTTACCGGAAACGCTACTTTCCTGAAAAACAGCGTAAGCGGATTGGTCGGTTATTATGAAACCGGAGCACTCAGAGGACAAGGATTTTCAGGAGTATTGGGACAAAGAATGGTTAACGGACAGCCTCTGAATGTCTGGTATCTGGCAGACTATCAGGGAATAGATCCGCAAACAGGTATGAGCATGTATCGCGGACTTGATGGAAGTATCAGCAGTGCAAATGATCCGGCTATTAACAAGTTTTATACAAATAGTCCTA
Source organism: Sphingobacterium spiritivorum ATCC 33861 (assembly GCF_000143765.1). Lineage (GTDB taxonomy): Bacteria > Bacteroidota > Bacteroidia > Sphingobacteriales > Sphingobacteriaceae > Sphingobacterium > Sphingobacterium spiritivorum. Next base: position 571,284 of record NZ_GL379771.1, read on the forward strand.
ATCCTACTACTTTATTGGGTATTTCGACCAATGTATCTTACAAGAAAGTTTCCCTGGCGGCCAATCTGAATGGAGCGATGGGACACTATCTGTTCAACAATACAGCTGCGACAACATTAGGACTAAGTAACTTGTCTTCCAGAAATATCGGGTCGGCATTTTTCGATACTTCAGTTAAAGAATCTACATCCAATTCGTCAGCACCTTCAACAAGATTTCTGGAAAAAGGCGATTACCTGAAATTGGCCAATCTGACGTTGAGCTATCGTGTGGGTGATATTGGAAAGACATTAAAAAATCTGAATGTTTCTTTAACTGGACAGAACCTCTTTATTATAACGAAGTATACAGGTTTCGATCCTGAAGTGAATACAGACGGTGCTAACAATGGTATTCCATCTCTTGGGATTGAGTATCTGCCTTATCCGCCGGCGAGAAATATTCTTTTTGGAGTCAATTTCTCACTTTAGACATGTATCACCTCATAATTGATAATCATTAAAAACACAAACAGATGAAATTAAGATCTTTAATATATATAACAATCGCGGGTTCAGTGGTGGCAGGTACATTTTCCTGTACAAAGCTCAATGAGGAATTTAAGGGAGAACTGGAAGAAGGAACGTCTAATGTAGAACCCGGCGCTTTATTGGTAACTGCTTACAATTCGTTGAATACCCCCTATCAGCAGGAACAACGCTGGGTGATGCAGGAAGTATCTACAGATGCAGCTATGGCTCCTACCCGGGGCGGTGACTGGGATGATAACGGGATGCATCGTGCTATCCATCTGCACACCTGGAATGCAGACAATGGCTATATGAACAACACCTTTGTCAGCCTTGGCACAACGATTTACAATGCAGGAAATGTATTGCGTTACAAACCCAGTGCACAGCAGGCCGCAGAAGCCCGGTTTATCCGAGCTCTGGCTATGTTCGATATGCTGGATCTGTATGGTGTAGTCCCTATACGTGAAGGAGCTTCGGTCGAAGATTTCAGAATTCCGCCTGATGTGTTGCAACCACAGGCGGCCATAGACTATATAGTAAAAGAGCTGAATGAAATAATAAGCAGTCTGCCTGCCAATGGTCCAAGAGAGGCTTATGTGGCGAATAAAAATGCCGCTAAAGTCCTCCTGATGAAAATTTACCTGAACAAAGGAACTTTTCTCAACAGACAGGCCCCTTCTTTTGCGGCAGAGGATATGAATCAGGTCATTAGCCTGGCAAAAGAAATTACAGCATCTGGCGCCTATACTGTATCTGCTGCAGGAAAATATTTTGACAATTTTGCCCCCGACAATGATGTAAAATCTACTGAGAATATTTATACTCTGTTTAACAAAAACGGCGAAAGAGGAGGTAATGTGGACAGAACATGGAATACGATTGCTCATTACAATATGAATCCCGGAGGCTGGAATGGTTGGTGTACCTTGTCTGACTATTATGATAAGTTTACAGATTCTGATGAAAGAAGGGGCATTTACTATGATTATCCTGCCGATACGACCTCTAACAAGAGTAAAGGCTATCATCGCCAGAATGTAGGATTCTTCGCAGGACAACAGTATAACTGGACGACAAACAGGCCACTTATGGCCAGAAACCCGGCTAATGCGCCACTCGTCTTTACCCGTGAAGTCACCATACGTACTTCCGGAGCAACGCTTGAGACAGCCGGTATCCGTCCTATGAAATATGCATTTGATTATGCAGTTACAGGACAACGAAATAACGACTGGGTTGTATTTCGCTATTCGGATGTACTGCTGATGCAGGCAGAGGCCATACTAAGAGGTGGCACTGGAGCGCCGGGAGATGCGCTTGCTCTTGTAAACAGTATACGGACGAAACGAGGCGTGAGCTCTTTTACAACGATAACTTTAGATACCTTATTGGATGAACGTGCCCGCGAATTGTATTGGGAGGGCTGGCGCAGACAGGATCTGATCCGCTTTGGAAAATTTCTACTGGCCTGGCAGGAAAAAGCTGCAGATGCAGATCCAAAGACATTGGTATATCCTATTCCAAGTCAGCAGATTGCGGTCAACCCTAATCTGAAACAAAATACAGGCTATTAATCAGAATTGGGAATTCTTAAAACAAACGGGAGACGTGATTGCAAAATTACTTCTCCCTTTTTTAGTTTATATTCTATCAGCTTTACATAATAAATGATCCGGGGATCCTCTCCTTAACAGATTTATCCGACTGATTCGGTACTGAAATTATGCGTCTTTCTTCTCGTAAATCTCCGTAAGTAATTCAAAGAGCTCCGGATGATCTTCCTTAAGCAGTTTTGGTTTTTGAAAGAAATACTCAGAGGTTACAGCCAGAAACTCGGCCTCGTTCGTTGCTGCATACTCGCGAATATCTGATTTATCTCTTTTAATCATGCTGATAGTTTTGTGCATCTCCTTCAGCCAGGGATGGATCAGTGATTTTGGAATAAGATATTCCGGAATACCATCAGTTTCCCCGTCGGCTTTATCGATCAGATGTACAAATTCGTGGATCGCTGTATTCTCACCACTCCCTGAGCGGAATCCATTCCGAAGTGCAGATAGCGATAATATCATCTTTCGCCCCAGGACTCCGTCTCCCACCATCCCCAGGATATTGCGATCTCCCTCTTCTGTATCAAATTTTTCGCTAAACGTTCCCGGATATATCAGGACTTCATCCAGATTTTCGTACGACCAGTTTTCGAAATGAAACAAGGGAATAGTAGCACTTGCTGCCACCAGTATTTTATCTGCATTGACGATCTGTACTCCTTTCTCGGCAGAGATCCTGGTCGTATTCAAAAAATAAGAAACACGGTTGCAGAATTTAAGTTGTTCATCCGGATTCAACCCCTTGTAAAACCCGACTTCTTCAAGAAGTACTTGCTGAATTTCGTCCAGACTAACAGATTGGTTATCAACAACAATTTTCTTATTGGACACATTCTTCATGACATAGTACACTAGCACTACTCCTATTATAAAGATGATAATTACAACAACGACCGGATTATACTGCATGCTGCTAAAATACTTATTTTTCGCATTTAATCTTGTAGAGTAGAATTAATCTTTATAACTTCAATCACTTAATTAATTTGATCCACAATACATATGCAAAAATATCATTATACCGACGGGGTTAACAGTTTCGGGCCTTTTTCTTTGGAAGAACTTAAAACAAAAAATATAACTGCAGACACTTATGTGTGGACTCCGGAATTGACCGACTGGAAAAAAGCCGGTGAATTGCCAGAACTGGCGGAACTTTTGAAACAGGAGAGTCAGAGTCTTTCAGCTCCGCCACAGCTACCTTCTGCTCCTGCTCAACCGACTTTTCAGCATAATGCAGGAAGTGGTGCTCAATTTACACCGACATCTTCCTTATTTGAACAACCTCCCAAAACATATCTTATTGAATCCATTCTTGTCACTGTATTGTGTTGCTGGCCATTAGGTATACCTGCAATTGTCTATGCAGCAAAAGTAGAGAATAAGTTCTACAGAGGAGACAAAGCAGGCGCACAGGCCGATTCAGCCAGTGCTAAAAAGTGGATTATGATTTCGCTGATTGGGTGTGTAGTATTCTGGATACTTTATATAGCAATATTCGGAGGTTTGGCCTATTTCGGATCCACATTGGATACTAACAGTGACTATTCGTATTAACAAATATTTACTGGCTTCCATCCTCTTGTTTCTGGGGGGCGTATTTATCTATATTTACAGAACATACGACCCTCAGGAATACGCTCTTTTTCCAAAGTGCCCTGTTAAAAGTCTGACGGGCTTTGATTGCCCCGGCTGCGGAAGCCAACGGGCTATTCATGCGATTTTACATGGCGATTTTAAAGCCGCATTTGCTTTTAACCCCTTCTTTTTCTTTGCTGTTCCCTATTTATTCCTCAACTTATATTTTATTACCAGGCCATCTCTTACGGCCCGACAGCTCAAATGGCGAAACCGGCTGTATGGTTATCGTGCGATGATCCTCCTTAGTATCAGTATTATTGTGTTCACAATTTTGAGGAATATTTTATAATCAACGACCTCTAAACTCATGCAACCTATTGCAACATGTTGAATTTATTTGGGAAATATAACTTCAGGTCACGAAAAATCAGCGTAGAAAACAAACAACTCGCGATATTGAGCATATGCCTTATCGCCAGCGGGCTAAGCAATATTATTTTCAATCTGAATATTGTGTTTCCGATTGGCATCAATCTTCTGATCCTGACTGTAATATCGCTGCATCTGTATATTCTGAAACTGGCCCTTCAGAATAAAGCAACCGAACGCATTAAATTCTGGTATTTCTGTTATTTAACCGGATGTCTTGCCGTCATATGGGCGCTGAATAATGGCTTAGACAGTAGCATACCCTTATTCTTTGTGTTTTATCTTATGGCAGGTCTGCTTTCGTTATCCGACCCCTACAGATTACGGTTTGGCATATTCTTTCTGATTGTTTCTCTTTTTTGTCTGATCATTGATCATTTTTTTCCTCAATTTATTGTCCCTTATGCCAGCCAGAAGGAAAAACATATGGATCTGCTGTTTTCATTTGTGCTGACTCTGGTCATATCCACTATTATGATTTCCTCTTACAAAAGAGTCTATGACTATGAAAAGAAAGTATTGATCCTTCAGAAAAAGATGCTGAAACTTTCACAGAAAGAGTTAATCGCATCTAAGGAAGTGGCTGAGGCTGCAACCAAGGCCAAGTCAAAATTTATCATGACGATGAGCCATGAGATACGAACTCCTCTTAATGGTATTATCGGCACTATCGATCTTCTGAAAACAACTAAACTAGACCAAAACCAACAATTACTTATAGAAAATCTTCAGGCCAGCAGCCATATTCTCTCTGATCTGGTTACTGATTTACTGGATATTTCCAGGATTGAAACCAATAAGTTCGAAATAAATTATACCACATTCAATCTAAATCAAAGCCTGACCTCTCTGAAGCATGTCGTTGATCCCATGCTGAAAAGTAAAGGTTTAAAACTGAATATCCGGACTGCAGAAAACACGCCTCCAGAACTCATTACAGATGAGGCCCGTTTCAAACAGATTCTGTTAAACTTATTAAGTAATGCTATAAAATTCACCCTTAAAGGGAATATCACAGTATATATCAGTTACATATTATTCCATGATAAATATGTCCTTGAATGCAAGGTGAAGGATACCGGAATCGGTATAAAGAAAGAAAATATTGCCCGCCTGTTTGATCAGTTTTCACAGATTGAAGAACCACAGATTCCGGTTAATAAAGGAATCGGACTTGGGCTGGCCATCTGTCAAAGATTACTGCATATACTGGGCGGACATATTGAAGTAGAAAGTGTATATGGTATCGGTACTACATTTACTTTCTGCCTGCCTGTACTACTTCCACAAAACCAAATTCCCCAAAAAATATATCAACAAAACCCAGACTTATCATTCATGAAAAAAAAACGCTTTCTTGTTGTAGAAGATAATAAAATCAATCAATTGGTGCTCTGTAAAATGCTGGAAAAGCTACAGTATTCCTATCATGCTGTAGAGAATGGACTCGAGGCTGTAGAGACGCTTCAAAAGGAACATTTTGACATTATACTCATGGATATTCAGATGCCTGTAATGAATGGAATAGAGGCAACCAAAGTGATTTTAGAACTATACAACCAACGTCAGAAAGAAGTTCCTGTAATCATTGGGTGTTCCGCCCATGCTTTAGAAATCGACCGTTCCAACTATATTCAGATGGGAATGAGCGACTTTATCATTAAACCTATTACTATGGATCATTTAAAAGATGTAATCAAGAAAAACAGTATTTAATTATTTTTTTAAGATTAAACTTTTTGCAGAAAATATACTCTATATTAACATCGATTATATTTACACATTATGATTCAACTATCTAACTTCAATTTTTTAAGAGCAGTCTTGATACTGCTTACTATTTTTATTTTCGGAAGCTGTAAAATGATATCCGGAGCATCAGGACCTGATTTTACCAAAATACATGTAGGCATGGTTAAAGAGGATGTAATCAAACAAATAGGTAAACCCGGGGCTATTGTATCTTCAAAAAAGTACGATGATGGCATCTTAGAGGTTCATGAATACTATACCTGGCAACCTGAAGTTGTCATAGATTCGACAACAATCTACAGACAATATTGGTTATTCTATTTTAATAACGAATTACAGGAGTGGGGAACTAAAAAGAGCTATTCTCCGGAAGATTACGACATTTATTACCGCAGATTCAGAGGACGTCACTAATAAAAAAATAAACGCAAAGAGGGCGTTGCAAAATTCTGCAACGCCCTCTTTTTATATTTAGCTGTATGATATTACATCATTCCGCCCATACCGCCACCCATTGGAGGAGCACCAGCGCCAGCGCCATTTTCTTCAGGCTCATCTGCAAGGACACATTCTGTAGTCAATAGCATAGAAGCGATAGAAGCTGCATTTTCCAATGCTACACGTGAAACCTTAGTCGGATCGATAACACCTGCACCGATCAGGTTTTCGTATTTATCTGTACGTGCATTGTAACCAAAGTCAGCAGTACCTTCTTTTACCTTCTGTACTACTACCGCGCCTTCTACACCTGCATTATTACAAATCTGACGCAAAGGCTCTTCGATAGCACGTTTGATGATCTCAATACCGATAGTTTCATCTTCATTTTCACCTTTCAGGTTAGCTAAAGATTCTGTTGCACGGATAAATGCAACACCACCACCAGCAACGATACCTTCTTCTACTGCTGCACGAGTAGCATGTAAAGCATCATCAACACGGTCTTTTTTCTCTTTCATTTCTACTTCAGTAGTAGCACCTACGTAAAGAACGGCAACACCACCTGCTAATTTAGCAAGACGTTCCTGTAATTTTTCGCGGTCGTAATCAGAAGTAGTGGTTTCGATCTGAGATTTAATCTGGTTTACACGGGCTTTGATATCTTCACCATTTCCGCCACCATTGATCACAGTTGTATTGTCTTTATCAACAACAACTTTTTCAGCCTGTCCTAAGTAAGAAAGCTCAGCATTCTCTAATTTATATCCTCTTTCTTCAGAGATAACCGTACCTCCTGTAAGGATAGCAATATCTTCTAACATTGCTTTACGACGGTCACCGAATCCAGGAGCTTTGACCGCTGCAACTTTCAATGAACCACGAATTTTATTAACAACTAATGTTGCCAATGCTTCTCCGTCAAGATCTTCAGCGATGATTAATAATGGTTTACCTGTCTGTACTTGTTTTTCCAATACAGGCAACAATTCTTTCATATTGCTGATCTTTTTATCGTAAATCAAAATGTAAGGGTTATCCAATTCTGCTTCCATTTTATCAGAATTAGTAACGAAATACGGAGATAAGTAACCACGGTCAAATTGCATACCTTCTACAGTTTTTACTTCTGTTTCAGTACCTTTTGCTTCTTCCACTGTGATAACACCGTCATTACCTACTTTTTCCATTGCTTCAGCGATCAATGAACCGATTACTTCGTCATTGTTTGCTGAGATTGTAGCCACTTGTTTGATCTTATTGTTGTCCTGACCTACAACCTGAGATTGAGATTTCAGGTTAGCCACAACAGTAGCTACAGCTTTGTCAATACCACGTTTCAGATCCATTGGATTAGCACCAGCTGCTACAGATTTAATACCCGGAGCAATGATAGCCTGTGCCAATACTGTAGCTGTAGTCGTACCATCACCAGCCTGATCAGCTGTTTTAGATGCTACTTCTTTCACCATTTGCGCACCCATATTTTCCAACGCATCTTTCAATTCGATTTCTTTAGCTACCGTCACACCATCTTTAGTGATTGCCGGTGAACCAAATTTTTTCTCGATAATTACGTTACGACCTTTAGGACCTAATGTTACTTTTACAGCATTTGCCAATGTGTCTACACCTTTTTTCAGTGCGTCACGAGCTTCAACGTTATATTTTACTTGTTTTGCCATTTTATTTTAGATTATTAGTATTTAGATAAGAAGATATTGCCTTATTATCCCTTTTACTCTGATGTTGTTATTAAATTAAAAGACTAAAGAACAGCGTAAATATCAGCTTCACGCATAATTAGATATTCTTTTCCTTCGTAAGTAATCTCTGTACCTGCATACTTGCCATATAACACTTTATCGCCAACTTTAACAGTTAGAGGCTCGTCTACTTTACCACTACCTACAGCTACAACAGTTCCGCTTTGAGGTTTTTCTTTTGCCGTATCAGGGATATAAATACCTGATGCTGTTTTTTCTTCTGCAGGAGCAGCTTCTATTACCACTCTGTCTCCGATAGGTTTAATGTTTAATGCCATAATATTATTCTCCTATTATTTTTAATTGATTGTTTATGTAAAAGTTTACATGAACAAGTCAACATCAATTATGCCAAAGGATGTTTTTAAAGTTTTGTTGTCAATTTTTCACAAAAAGTCTGAAATTTCTGACAGAGGCGTTTTTTTCAGTGTCATGATGTCAGCCACAGATGACATAAAAAAAGCCCTGTTCATGTTGAATAGGGCTTGAATATTGTTTTCTTTAAAAGTCTATTATTTTGCAGAATCTGTTTTACCAGGAGCTGCAGCAGGTGCTTGTTGTTGTTGTTGTTGTTGTTGTGCAGGATTCAGATTTAAAGGACCTTGCTGAGCCGGAGCCTCAATCTGATCACTTAATCCACCCTTTGAAGCTGCTCCGCCTTTAGACGGGCCCAGGATATTGACAGCCAGACAAAATACCATTAAAGCTATGACCAATGTCCATGTTCCTTTTTCCAGAAAATCACCTGTACGTTTTACGCCCATCAAATTTGATCCTCCTGAAAATCCTGAAGAAAGACCTCCTCCTTTTGGATTTTGAATCAACACCATAAGTGCCAACAGTACACTGGTTAATATGATCAAGACAATTAATAATGTTTGCATTTCTTTGTATTATTTATTTAGTTTAATTTTTGCTCTAATTCTTTAATGCGGCCAGCAAAGTAAGCATTTTTTTCCGGGAATTTCAAAATTAATTTTTTATACACCTCAATCGCTTTCGGAAACAAGCCCTGATCTGCATAAATAATTGCTAATGTCTCGGTGACCAGCGTAAATTGTTCTTCGGCGCTTTTTCTGGCTTTGTTCTCCATGTTCAGCTGATCGGCCTGAGGAGGTTTAATCTGTGGTTCTTCCCGAATAAATTTTTCAATAACATCATCCAGCTTCTTCGGAAGGGGTTGCACAGGCTTATGCTTTACTTCTTCGCTCAGTTTGGCTTCAGGTGATTGTGAACGGAAAACATGCTCGCGAATCTGCTGATCCAGAATATGTTCATCTAATTTGGACGGATCAAACTGACCTTTCTGGGGCTTTGGCAATTTGACTTCTGCAAATGGTCGGTACGTACCGGCATGTTCCAAGCGTGTCTTGTGTAACCACCACAGAAAACTATAAGGCATCAGATCATCATGATAAAGACTGACTCTTTCTTCTTCTTCTTCTGAAGAAACCTGTACAATTTCTTCACCAGACAGCTGAAATTCAGTAAAATATTCTTTTTCAAGTTCCGCCGTTTCTTCCTCCTGTGGATCCGGTACAATCTCTTCACCGGATAATTGAAACTCCGGAAAATACTCCTTTTCAAGCTGAGCCTCTTCCATTTCATTTGCAACTTCCACCGGCTCCTCTTCTATAACTTCCTCCTCCACATATTCGGTCGGAACAGTTTCTTCCTTAGTTTCAGTATAGGATTCGTTATCTATACTGATTGATTCCTCTTCTTTCTCAGCAGATACCTGATCTACATCTTCAAAGGCAATGTAGCCATCCGGCTCTGCTTCCAATTCCGGTACAAGGAGAGGTTGTCTGCTTACATATTCGGACAACCAGGCTGCATTGGGAGCATACAATAATGCTAATGAATTGTGCGACAAGGTTCCTGTTGACAGAAACTGCTGACGCTCATATGCAAAACGAATAGGTTGTGCATAAGGATATTCTTCCACTAAGCGCTGCAGATCTTCAGCCGGAAGTTGTCCGGGATCTGCCAATGCCTGATGAAATATTTCAACCTTAGACTTACTTGTATTTTCCATAATGTATAGGCTACCAATTCGCAAATGCGCGGTTATATATATCTTCCGTCAGCATTTCAATAATATCTTTCGTCAATCCTTCCTCCTGCGACTGAACCGTTCCGGAAAAATCTTTGAAACGTGTGAACGTCTGCTCGCTAAAACCATCCTCCGGTTTTTTCTGATTGGTATAAGTTACTTTGACTGTGATTGTCAGCCGGTTCAACGCTGCCATATCCGTACGAGCCTCAACAGCAGCTGGCGTAATTGTATAATTTGTAATAAATCCTTCGAAGATAGCATCCCCGCCTGTGTTGACCTGACTAAGTCTGGTCTGATTACGAAAACGGGTTTTGAGAGCCTCTGTAAAGTTTTGACTTAATGTAGCATACACCATAGGTGCGATATTTTCGAAGAACTGTACATTTACAGTTTTCATATCCGCAGGAATGGAACCTCCTGTAAAACTATATTTTACACCACAACTGGAAACGGTAAACAGCATCACAGTTGCCGTTATTATCAGATTTAGATAGACTTGCTTTAACTTACGCATCGGGTCGAATATTAATCTAAATTTAAGTCTTTAATTTTTCTATAGAGTGTCCGCTCTGAAATACCCAATTCCTGAGCAGCAGCTTTACGCTTACCTTTATGCTTTTTCAACGCTTTCTTGATCAGATCGGACTCTTTTTCTGTCAATGAAAGAGATTCTTCCACTTCTTCCACATCCTGTGTCTCATACGAGTTGAAGTCAACATTAGGCGAATGAGCCGGACGGGCATTATGGATCGTCCATGAGGATTCGGATTGCTCAGCCAGCATGGATGATGCAGGCTGTACTTCCTGATACAATTGATTGATGTAAGGCGAATTTTGATCAAAAGTACTGGGGTTAACTCCTTTCTGGATTAATTCGACCACAAGCTTCTTCAGATCTACCATATCCTTTTTCATATCGAACAATACCTTATACAAGATATCGCGTTCTGAAAAGTCATCTTTTGGTGCATTTTGAGGCACGAAAACCGGCAGATTTGAATGCTCCGCAGGAAGATAGTTCTGAAGGATAACCGCATTTACAATACGTTCTTTTTCCAATACCGCAATCTGTTCAGCAATATTCTTTAGCTGACGCACATTCCCCGGCCAACTGTAGTTCATGAGCGACTGTTGCGCATCATCTGTAAGTTGTACACCCGGACTGCGGTACTTATCAGCAAAATCAACAACAAACTTTCTAAAAAGCAGATTAATATCTTCTTTACGCTCCCGCAACGCAGGAATGCGCAATGGAACGGTATTCAAACGATAATACAGGTCTTCTCTGAATTTACCTTTTTTTACTGCTTCAAACATATCCACATTTGTTGCAGCCACTACACGGACATTTGTTTTCTGAACTTTTGAAGATCCGACACGGATATATTCTCCGGTTTCCAGAACTCTCAACAAACGTGCCTGAGTACCTAAAGGTAATTCACCCACTTCGTCCAAAAAGATGGTACCTCCGTCTACGACTTCAAAATATCCTTTACGTGCTTCATGTGCTCCTGTGAAAGATCCTTTCTCATGGCCAAAAAGCTCTGAATCAATAGTCCCTTCGGGAATAGCTCCACAATTGACGGCGATAAAGGGGCCGTGTTTGCGCGAACTTAACTGATGTATGATATGTGAGAATACTTCCTTACCACTGCCACTCTCTCCCTGAATCAATACGGAAATATCTGTGGGAGCGACCTGTCTGGCCACATCGATTGCTCTGTTGAGTAAAGGAGAGTTGCCAATTATACCAAATCTGTTTTTTATATCTTGATTATCCACAGTTTTATTTCTTTAAGAAATTTGAAGATTAATTTTGTTTCGTTACTCTACGATACGACCAAGTAAAGTAGCTGAAGTACAGGACTCTCCAATTACATTTACATAATCTCCTATTTTATAACGATTATCTACAGGGAACACGACCATTGCATTCTGATCATTACGTCCGGCAAAGTCTTGATCTGATCTTTTGGAATATCCTTCAATCAGTATTTTATGCACTTTCCCTACAAAATTCTGAATGCGGTAATGACTGTGTAAACGCTGTTTGGCTACAACTTCTGTCAAACGACGTTTTTTGATTTCCTCCGGAATATCATCTTCATAACGTTTGGCCGCCAGTGTGCCCGGTCTTTCCGAATATGCAAACATATATGCATAGTCATATTTGACATAGTCCATCATGGAAAGCGTTTCCTGATGTTCTTCTTCTGTCTCTGTACAGAATCCTGTGATCACATCTGTAGAAATACCACATTCCGGCAGAATGCGACGAATCGCATCAACACGATCTATATACCATGCTCTGTCATATGTACGATTCATCAATTCCAATACTCTGGAATTACCGGACTGTACAGGAAGGTGTATATAATTGCAGATATTTTCATATCTGGCCATGGTATGTAATACTTCGTCTGTAATATCTTTAGGATGGGAGGTCGAAAACCGAACGCGTAACAGCGGGCTTACATCTGCTACTTTTGCCAGTAGCTGAGCAAAATTAACAGGTTCTGCCGGAGATTCTCCTTCTGCAACCGGTGCAGTAAACTTATAGGAGTCCACATTCTGCCCTAATAAAGTCACTTCTCTGTATCCGGCATTGAACAGGTCCTGTGCTTCCTTAATGATGGAATCAACATCTCTGCTTCGCTCACGGCCACGTGTAAACGGTACGACACAGAAAGAACACATATTGTCACAGCCTCTCATAATAGAAATAAAAGCTGTAATTCCATTGGTATTCAGACGTACCGGATTAATATCTGCATAGGTCTCTTCTCTGGACAGCAATACATTGACAGCTTTTGCCCCGTCATCGACCTGTTCGATCAGATTGGGAAGGTCACGGTATGCATCCGGTCCTACTACGACATCGACCAGTTTTTCTTCTTCTAAGAACTTAGATTTCAAACGTTCAGCCATACAGCCTAATACACCTACGATCATGCCCGGATTTTTGGATTTTGCAAATTCAAACTCCTTCAAACGATTACGCACGCGGGTTTCGGCATTTTCACGGATAGAACAGGTATTGATAAATACGACATCCGCTTCATTGAAGTCTTTCGTCGTCTCAAAACCTTTATCCATTAAAATAGAAGCTACGATTTCACTGTCAGAAAAGTTCATCTGACAGCCGTAACTCTCTATATAAAGCTTTCTTCCGTTACTATTTTCCGCGCTTGCCTCCAACTGCAAAGCCTCTCCCTGACGGGATTCGTCATGCTCTTTAGTGCTATGTGATAAATCTATCATTGTCAAAATTCAAAGAATACAAAGTTAGGAATAAAAAATCACAAAACGTGACATATTGGCAGGATAAACAAGCTTTGACTAAAATTTAACATTCCAAAAAGAAAGGGCATTATCCTCGCGACAATGCCCTTCCGGTAAAAGTTTAAAAAGTATTATTTATTTTGTTGCATTAATAGCATCTTGTTTCATTTTATCACCTGCTACGATAACAATCTCTACACGACGATTTTCCGCACGACCAGCATCTGTATCATTACTTGCCAGTGGCTCAGAGTAGTTCTTACCTTCTGTGTTGATACGACCACCATTCAATCCCTGTGAAACGGCATATGTTTTTACTGCTGCTGCACGAGCTTCAGAAACTTTCTGATTAGCTGCTAATGATCCAATGTTATCTGTGTGACCAATAACCAAAATTTTGGTATCAGGCTCTTTATTCAATGTTGCAACTAATTTGCTGATGTTTGTTTTTGCTGAAGCTTTCAGATCAGATTTGTTAAAATCAAATAAAATACCTTCATCGAATTTAACAATGATACCTTCATCAGATTTGATTACTTCCGCACCAGCTACTGTATTTTCGATTTCAGCTGCCTGCTTATCCATTTTTTTACCGATCAATGCACCTGCTGCACCACCGATTACTGCTCCGGCAATTGCACCTACTGCTGTATTACCAGCTTTTCCTCCGATAAGCGCTCCCAGGGCACCACCACCTGCAGTACCGATAGCGGCACCTTTAGTGGTACTGTTCATGTTCTGAATAGTAGAACAACTTCCAAATAACATTGCAGAGGTAGCTAATGTCAAACCAAAAACAGCTATTTTCTTATTTACTTTCATAATCATTTTTTTTTCTAATTCCAATCCTGTGTGTTGTGTATATTATCAAAACAAAGCATATGCCAAAATACTTGTAAAATATCCCTGCAATCAAAAAAACCTTGTTAAATCAATAATTAACAAGGTTTTCATTCTATTTTTTTTATTTCTCCTGCGGAGGAATTGCTAACTTAGGAAGTCGTTCGGGCTTTGGCCGTCCATCTTTTTCGAACTTTTCGAACGATTTTTTGACATAATTCATAATATCATACTGTCCCCAGTGCTGCACCATATCCGGGGACGGCCGGTATATAGACATGAAAGATTCCAGATCTTCTCCCTGAAGTGCAGTAATATTGGTGACTGTAGACCGGGTAAAAACTCTGTCCACTTTGGCCTCTTCGATCTCTCTATCCATATATCCCTGAAAACGTTTTGCATTTTTTGCTTCACGGCCAAAAAGATTATACAATGCTGTAGCAGGACTTGCAAGATAGGTCATCGTCTTATTCTTTCCTCCGTTATAAATACCTTTCTTCTCATAATCGCGCATGATGTTATTCATTTCTGCTTCCTTTGTCATACGTTCGACAATAACTGTCTCCAGCTTAATACCGGCCTGCATATCAATCAGAATATCATCTTTACTATACAGAATTGTCTTTACTGATCCATATCCGATTTTTGAGAAGTATAAACTATCTCCTATAGATGCATCTATATTAAAAACCCCAAAATTATTTGTAATACCCACTCTTCGGGTACGCAGATTGGTAACATTAACATCTGAGAGTCTGGTACCGGTTCCTTTCTCCATAACCAAACCACTAACCTGACTCATGGTCTGGGAATGAGATGCCTGGATATTGAATCCCAAGAAAAGAATCAACAGATAAAATCCAAACTTATACTTTGTTAACTTATACATACAGGCTAAAAGTAACAATACTTTAATAAATCAAAATGTTAAAAATACCTAAAAGAGTATACCGGATTATTTGTACGGATAGAATACAAAATTGGCTCCTTCCGGCACGATCACAAACAGACACATATAGTCTTCCGGTTTTTTGTAGGTACGCTCAAAATAAGCTTTCCGATCCTCTTTTATCAATCCTCTTTCTACAAATTCTTCAAGAGAAGAGGCATTTATACTCCAATTGGTATTCAGATCAGTTTTATCTAATATCACCTCTCCCACACTCACCTGATGCTGATGGGCCACAAAGATTGGAAACAGGGTATATCCTTCAGACAGCATTTCTGTAGCCACTTCTTTGATCGATTCTGCATAAAAATCAAGATCTACTTTCAGACTTTCCAACGGACTTTTCTGTTCTTTCTGTCCGTCTCCTCCGGCCTGATTTTTCAATAATTGTTCCAAATCCATACGCTTACCTTTTCAATTTTAATAACACCACATTTTCAACGTGTTGCGTGTGCGGAAACATATCAACAGGCTTGATACGATCCACCGTATATTTTTCATTCAATAATGCAAGATCGCGCGCCTGTGTAGCAGCATTACAGCTGACATATACAATTTTTTCTGCTTCCATTTCCAGCAATCGTTGTACCACATCTCCATGCATTCCTGCACGTGGAGGGTCTGTAATGACAACATCCGGTTTTCCGTGCTCAGCTATAAAATCTGCTGTGAGCACATCTTTCATATCGCCGGCATAGAATTTTGTATTGCCGATCTGATTGATAGCTGAATTGATTTTAGCATCTTCAATAGCTGTAGGCACATATTCTACACCGATCACTTCACGTGCCGTTTTGGCAACGAAGTTGGCAATAGTACCTGCACCTGTATAAAGATCATACACTAACTCATCTCCTGTCAATCCTGCAAATTCTCTTGTAATCTTATACAATTCGTATGCCTGAAGTGAATTTGTCTGATAAAATGACTTTGGTCCGATTTTATATTTTAATCCTTCCATCTCTTCATAGATAAAATCTCTTCCTTTGAAGATGTGAATATCCTGATCGAAGATGGTATCATTTTTTTTCTGATTGATGATATACAGCAGAGAATCAATATCCGGAAAACTGTTATTGATATAATTCATCAGTAACTCTACCTGTCCTTCTTGAGGATAAGCAAATACGACAATCACCATCAATTCTCCTGTAGAAGCTGTACGTATGATAAGATTACGCAAAGCTCCGGCGTGTTCGCGGAGGTCATAAAAAGAAATCTGATGCTCTATTGCAAATGCACGTATCTGATTACGGATGGCATTGGAAGGATCCTGCTGTAAATAACAATGGTCTATATCGAGAATTTTGTCAAAACGTCCGGGAACATGAAATCCCAGGGCATTCATTTCCAGTCCTTCATTAGCATCATCTACAGAAGTAAGCCACCTTTTATTTGAGAATGTATATTCCAGTTTATTACGGTAATACTCGGTCTCACCAGATCCCAAAATAGGCTCCATAATCGAAGTATCTACCTTACCTATTCTTGCAAGCACATTATCAACAGTCTGTTGTTTAAATTTCAACTGGCCATTATAATCCATATGCTGCCACTTGCAACCGCCACATACCCCGAAGTGTTCACAAAAGGGATCTATGCGGTATTCGGAAGCCTTCTTAAGTGCTGCGACTTTCGCTTCAGCGAAATTTTTCTTTTTCCTGATCAATTCCACATCTACGACATCACCAGGTATGGCCTTATCAATAAATAACACCAATTCATCGGTTTTACCTACTCCTTTTCCCTCTTCAGCGATATCAATAACAGCAATATCCGAAATAAACTTTTTCTCTTGTGGAATTCTTCTTCTCATGATAGGCGCAAAAATACAGTTTTTACCGGAAATAATCAGACCTTCAATGCGATCATAACATGAAGCAGATTAGATCAGTGCTGCCTGTACAAGATATGGGAGTATTTCTTTTTGGAAAGAAATAAAATTTTTGCGTACGTCAGCATCAGATACCGCTGTGAAAGCAAATGAAAAAACAACGTTTTTACTGGTTTTAATAAGGAAGGTCAACTTCTCTTCAGGAACTTCGCTGGCGATAGCCTCATTCTGTATAAATGAGCTCAGCAGCAAAAACTCCAGATCTTCCGACAGGGTTTTTAGATATTCCTGGGCATTGGCGGATTCCCGTATAAATTCCCATCCGACAAACTCATTACATACGGTATACGTCAAACGACTGACACGCAGAATGGTATTGGCCAGAAAAGTAGAAAGATCTTTTTGATTTACATTTTTATCAAGGATGTCCTTAACATTTTCACGGATATAATCCATCAGGATCGCGTGCAGGATAAGTTCCTTACTGACAAAATATTTATAGACAGTGGCCTTGGAAACATTGGCCATTTTTGCCAGTTCGTTTACACTGGTCTTGTTGTAGCCGTATCGTCTGAACAGCTCTCTGGCAGCCTTTTTTATGGATGTAACTATTTTTTCAGGCTCCATATATCAATTTTGGATAATATAGGTATCACCTTGCTTCATCACATAATAGGGCTTCAGCGGACATTCTGCAATATCCAGCGGCGAGCCATCCAGCAAGAGCCATTTAGCACCACTCACCGGATCTTTTACAACATTGGGATTTTCATCCAGCACCACCTTGTTTCGCTGTTCCGGATTGACTGTGCTGCATCGGTCATAGGCAATAAAGGTATTATTGCCTGTATTGTATACAATGACACCTGCAACACCGATTCCATTAATCACATCTGCTCCTCCAGCTGCAAACAGCTTAGGATTGCTTGACTGACTGAATCGATAGTGCACACTCACACTTGGTACAACATTACAACCTCCCTTAGAACAGGAGTATACTAATAAAGTAATACATGCAACGATACCAAGTCTGAGCAATGCTTTCATTTATATAATTTCTGTTTGGAACTGATTCAGAAAACGAACATCATTCTCAGAAAACAGACGTAAATCTCTGATTTCATATTTCAGATTCGTAATACGTTCTATACCCATACCAAATGCAAATCCGGAATACTTAGTACTATCTATACCACAGTTTTCCAACACATTAGGATCAACCATACCACACCCCAAGATTTCTACCCAGCCGGAGTATTTACATAACTGGCAACCGGCACCTTTACAAATGGTACAGGAAATATCCATCTCAGCGGAAGGTTCTGTGAATGGAAAATAAGACGGTCTGAACCGTACTTTTGTACCTTCTCCGTATAGTTCCTGTACGAAATGATACAGGGTCTGCTTAAGATCTGCAAATGATACATTTTCATCCACATACAGCCCTTCTACCTGATGAAAAAAGCAATGTGCACGTGCAGATATGGCTTCATTACGATATACGCGTCCCGGCATAATAGCTCTGAACGGTGGTTTACCAGCCTCCATCAGACGCACCTGTACAGAAGAGGTGTGCGTACGAAGGGCAATATCATTACCATCTTGTTTTTTGATAAAAAAAGTATCCTGCATATCCCTTGCCGGATGTTCGGGCGGGAAGTTCAGTGCAGAGAAATTGTGCCAGTCGTCTTCAATCTCCGGCCCTTCTGCAACGATAAAACCCAGCTTCTTGAAGATCTCAACAATTTCTTTTCTAACCAGAGATAAGGGATGACGGGCACCTAAGGTAAAGCCATCGCCCGGAAGGGTAAGATCTCCTTCTGCTTTGGCCTGACTTACTTGTCCTGTGGAACCAAATTGTTCCTGTGCCTGCTGATATTTACCTTCAGCCAGTTGTTTGAAATCATTTAGTACTTTACCTAAAACACGCTTTTCATCAGCAGGAGCGGCCTTAAATTCTTCAAATAAACTCTTGACTATTCCTTTGGAAACCAAAAATTTCAATCTGAAATTTTCTACATCAGCTGAAGTCTGCGGATTGAACTGCTCGATCTCTTCAGTATACTGCTTTATTTTATCTTGCAACATAAGGCCAAAGATACAGCAAAAATTAAAAAAGTTAAAATGACATCAGCATTGATTGTGTATTAGTTTTACGAATACCGACACCTGGTTGTCATATTATCAGGGTAACCGAAGATTTACACCTGCGGAGCATAATGCTTTATCTTACAAACAAACCAAAAAAGGATCCTGTTTTAGCAGAATCCTTTAGTAACATTATATCGTCTGTTTTCTTTTAAAACGGTAGTCCGTCATTGTCATCATCCAATTCTTTAAAGTCAACCTGCTGTTCTTTATTTTCTACGGCTTTATCTGCTGCCGCAGCAGTGGTTCCGCCCTGAGCTGGCTGTTCAAAATCAGATTTACGACCTAGTAAAGTAAAGTTCTCAGCTACTACTTCTGTAGTATATCTGCGAATCCCCTCCTTATCTTCATAAGTCCGCGTTCTGAGACGTCCTTCAATGTATACCAGACGCCCTTTGTTCAAATATTTGGCTGCAACATCGGCCAGGCCTCTCCACATCACGATATTGTGCCATTCTGTTTGTTCTACTTTTCGACCATCTTTGTTGAATGTTTCTGAAGTTGCTAACGGGAAACTGGCAACGCTGACGTTGCCTTCTAAGTAACGGATTTCAGGGTCCTTGCCCAGATGCCCAACCAAGATAACTTTGTTAATGCCTGACATGATATAAATTTAGGTGTTTAGTAATTAGCTAATGTTGGTTTCTATAAAACTAAAAATCAACTTATGTTGAGCTAATTTATTTAAATCTTTTAAGAATACATAATTCCAAGACTTTTTTTTCAACTTTAGTGCTGAAGGATTATTGACTTTATAGAATTGTGCATAAATATTCTGATGGCTGAGTATATGTTTGATTACATTGCCTTTTAATTCAAGGGAAATATCTTCTGAAAAATATTCTTTTGTACGTTCATCTTTCAGAATATCCAGACCGGAAAGTGGTTCTGTAGTTTCAATCATCGGAAATTCATACAGATTCTGCCATACATCTCCTTCTCCGCGTCTGGACATCATAATCTTATCATCTTCTTCTATAATAAAATAATGGAAATAGCGGTTTCTGCTACCTTTTCCTTTCTTTTTCAGAGGCAGCAGGTGTACTTTATCTTCTTTCGGGGCTACGCACTCCTGATTAAAAATACAACTGCCACAGGTCGGTGATTTGGGTTTGCATTGCATAGCTCCGAAATCCATAATAGCCTGATTATACCGCGCAGGATCATCTGCATCCAGCATTTCATTTGCCAGTTCGGTAAAAATCTTCTTTCCTGCCGGGGTATTGATTTCGACTTCTACTCCAAAATACCGGGATAATACACGGAAAACATTCCCATCCAATACTGCTTTGGCCTGATTTGCTGAAATGGATGAGATTGCTGCTGCAGTATATTCTCCTACTCCGGGAAGCTTAATAACTTCGTCATACGCTGTTGGAAAAATTCCTGCGAAATCAGAAACAACCATTCGTGCAGCCTTATGCATATTTCTTCCCCGGGAATAATACCCCAGACCTTGCCACAGGTTGAGTATATCATCCTCATCTGCGGAAGCGAGATCCTGAACAGTAGGATACTGCTCTGAAAACCGCATAAAATAAGGCATTCCCTGCTCTACACGGGTTTGTTGTAAAATAATCTCAGATAACCAGATGATATAAGGATCCTGTGTATGTCGCCAGGGCAAATCACGCCCATGCTGATCATACCAGGCAATTAATCTTTTTGAGAAGGACATAGACACAAAGTTGGGAAGATTTTTGCAATGTCAGAAATCAAACTATCATTATAGCTGAGATTGTAACAATTGCTCCAGTTCTTTCACTTTATTTGTATGCTTAGCAGCTATATTTTCTTTTTCTGCTTTATCGGTACGCAGATTATATAACTGCGGTTGCTCATCATTACCCAGTTCGATATTTACAGCTTTGTCTATTTTGGCTCCCTTTCGCGGTTTGATATACTTATAATCTCCCTGTATAATGGAAAAAGTACCTGAACTTTTCACGAGATAGGTACGCCCTTTCTTGTCGGCTCCTGTTAATGCTTTCCATTGGTTCTGACTATCTACAGCCTGATCTTTGGGATAAGAAACTCCTAACTGGCCGGCAAATGAAGCCAGCAAGTCTACTTGTCCGATCAGTGCATCTGACTGTTGCCCTCCTTTGATGACCGCAGGCCAGCTAACCAGAAAGGGCACACGTGAACCTGCTTCGAATGCACTGTATTTGCCGCCTCTCCATCCGCCGAATGCATCATGATTAGCAGATTTCTCTACGGCCTGATCAGCATATCCATCATCTAAAACCGGACCATTGTCACTGGTAAAAATAATGATGGTATTCTCATAAATACCGTTATTTTTTAGCTCCTGTACTAACTGACCTACAGTGTAATCCAGCTGGAGAATAGCATCTCCCCGAAGCCCCAGTTTGCTTTTGCCTTTAAATAAGGTTGCCGGCATACGCGGTACGTGAGGTTCTGTGGCATTGTAACATAAAAAAAATGGTTTCTTATGATTGGTTTTGATAAATTCTTTCGCCTTTTCAAAGAATGTCAGTGTAAGCTCTTCATCTGCCCATCTGGCATCTTTTCCTCCTGTCATCCAGCCTATGCGTCCTATGCCATTTACAATAGTATTATCATGCCCCTGACCGGGAGAAGCATACAGTTTCAGTAATTCCGGATTTTCTTTTCCTGTGGGCTCGTTCCCGATTTTTTGCCTGTAGTTTACTTTTATAGGATCTTTAGCATCTGCTGCAAGGACGTAATGGTTTTCGAGAAAAACTGTGGGAACACGATCTGCTGTAGCCGGAAAGATAAAAGAATAATCATATCCAACCTCTAATGGTCCGGGTGCAATTTTGCCATTCCAGTCTTTTTCTACCTGTTCTCCTAATCCAAGATGCCATTTCCCCACAATCCCTGTAGTATAGCCTTGCTGATGAAATACTTTGGGAAGTGTGATCTTATCCTGAGGGATGATAAGTGCCGCATCACCAGGTAAGATACCTGTACCTTTTGCACGATAAGGATTGTTACCGGTCATTAGTGCATAACGGGACGGCGTACAGGTAGAGGCTGCAGCATGCGCATTTGTAAATCTTATTCCGGAGGTCGCCAATTCATCCAGATGAGGTGTCTCTATGTCCTGACCGCCATAGATACTGAGATCACCATATCCCAGATCATCGACGTAAATCATCAGTACATTAGGTTTTTGTTTATTCTGTGCCTGCACCTGCTGACCTGCAAAGAGGAAAACAGCCAGACTGATGTAACAGCATATATGTTTCACATTCATAGTTTTTGTTCAAAAATAGCTTCTGCTTCTTTATCATCTACCAGCCTGATTTCTGCAAGCAGTTTCTTTTTCATGCGGCCGATAATTGAATCTGATGACTTGTCTGCGTATATATTGTGCATCTCATGTGGATCTTTTTCCAGATCATATAATTCCCATGATTCTACCCTTTTATAGAATCTGATAAGCTTGTATTTACCATCACTGACTCCAAAGTGCGGAGATACAGCGTGTGTTCCGTTCTCATAATAATGATAATAGCTGGATTTTCTGAAAGGCTTCTTCGCATCTTTCAGTACAGAATAGAACGATTTCCCTTGTATTTCCTTTGGTATTCTGACTCCTGCAATTTCCAATAAGGTAGGAGCAATATCGATATTCATTACCCGGGCTTCAGTATGTGTACCCGGTTTGATCACTCCCGGATATCGCGCCACCATAGGTGTACGGAAAGATTCTTCATACATAAAACGCTTATCGAACCACCCATGCTCTCCCATATAAAATCCCTGATCAGACAGATAGATTACAATCGTGTTATTCTTCAGTCCGTGCGTATCAAGATAATCCAGCACCTCGCCTATATTCCTGTCCAGAGAAGCGGCAGTATTAAGATAATCTATCATATAACGTCTATACTTCCACTCTTCCAGTTGTCTGCCGGAAAGTTTACGTGCGTAGAAATCGTCCTGAATTGGTTTGTAGTAAGCATAGTATTTCTCAAACTGACTTTCTGTAAAACGGGAAAAGTCATAATCTTTTCGCATATCTTCTTTTGTAGGATACATCTTCAGGTCATAGGGCAGCAACATATCTTTTGCAATACTCATCTCCTGGACAGCTGCAGCTTTTCTTTTGTCATACTGATCGTAGAAGTTATCCGGCAACGGAATTTCAGCCTGATCATAAGTCCCGAAATCTTTGGGATCAGGCAGCCATGAACGATGAGTAGCTTTATGGCCTAATATCAGACAGAATGGTTTATCTTTATTCAAGGTATCCAACCATTTTTCTGCTTTCTCGGTCACAATATCCGAAACATATCCTTCTATCTGTTCGCGTTTGTCTCCCTGATTAATAAAAACGGGATTAAAATAATGCCCCTGACCATCCAGTATACTGTAGTAGTCAAACCCTTGTGGTTTGGCTCCCAAATGTTGCTTGCCAATCCAGGCTGTGCGATAACCTGCTCCCTGTAAATCTTTGACGAAAGTAGACTGGCTATGATCAAAATGTGAATTTTCGTTATCCTTAAAGCCGTTTTTATGGCTGTACTTTCCGGTAAGCAATGTCGCTCTGCTGGGACCACAAAGCGAATTTGTAACATAGGCACGGTCAAAGACAGCTCCTTCTTTCGCTATACGATCAATATTCGGAGTACGTGCTACAGAAGAACCATATGCTCCGATAGTCTGAAAAGAATGGTCATCTGAAATAATAATCAGAATATTCGGTTTATTTTGTGCCTTTGAGATGCAGCTGATCAAAATAAAAAAACAAATTAGCAGGTATCTGTTCATCATGGTTAGGTATTATATTTCAAATATGCGATTTTGATTACAGAAACTGTAACTTTAGCGGTATAAAATATCGCAAATGCTTACGAAAACGTTTGTTTTAATCGCGATTTAACAAGACTTTTGTTGCTTAGAATCGAACCACACTACATGAATAAATTTTATTTATTAATAACCTTGCTTCTTTTAAGCTATTCCGCACAATCTCAGTCACCTACATATAACATTCGGTATAACTTTTTTATATCTGCAGAACTTAAAAACAGATTAGCAGAGAAAAAGAATAAATCAACCGAAAACGAATCAGGCAGTGTTCAAACGATCAGTATGATAGGAAATGACGGAGATCTGCTAAATGATATCGTATATAATAGGGATTTTATTCGGGTTGAGGGTAAAAACAAAAATGCTAAGGTAGAGCTTATTGATATTGCTAAAAAGGAAACTGTTTTATTACATCCAACATATAAAACTTTTGTAAAAAAAACATTTGACAATGCCTATCCTATAGTCGGCACCTTATCCTTTGACGAGGACGATAAGAAACAAAAGGAGATCCTGGGATATACATGTAACAAAGCCACGCTTACTTTTGATTTTTCCGGAATTAACGAATTAGATGGCTTTGACCCTACAGCAGAAATATGGTATACCAAAGATCTTCCACGCCTGTTTTGGAGAGATAATACCTATCTTCAGAAAATTCCGGGAACAATGCTTTTAATGACCATTAATGGAGTTGGCTTGCTGGCTTCCGTTGTCAAGGAAGTGAAAAACGACCCTAAAGTATTTGAAATTCCTTCCAACTATACAGAGCAGGAACAGGTATATCCTCAAACAGAAGCCAGGAATGATTCTGTTATAGATGCAACCATTGACAGTGCTATGATTGACAATTATATTAGCGATTCACTGGTTTCTTTTCAGGATGAAACTACCGAATTGTTTGGTGTGCGGGATCTGGAAGGTAATATCGTTATTCCTGCAGCTTATACACTACTCATGGTGACAGGGGCAGATGTTCTAATCGCATCCGATTCAAATGAAAAATACGGAGCAATCGATCTGACAGGTAAGGTACTGATCCCGTTCAGATATGAGAGTTTACTATGGACGGCAGAAGGCCCTGTTATATACACAGAAAATAATCTCTATGGCTGTCTAACCCGTGAGGGGGAAGTCCTTATTCCGGCTCAATACGAATATATCAATGAATTTGACGGACAATTCACTGCTGCAATGAAAGATAATAAAATGGGTATTATCAATCTCAAAAATGAGATTGTATTTCCATTTACCTATGAAAGTATTATTCAGATAAGGAACGGCCTGTTTATTGGTATTCAGGATTCAAAGTATTATCTTCAGGAATTTAACAAATCAAATCCAACGTTATCAGGTTACACTTATCTGGAAATCGGCATAGATAATGATATCATCGTTGCTGAGAAGGATAATCTTCACGGGTATATAGATAAGAGTGGTAAGGTGCTGATTCCGTTTAAATACCATCTGGCCAGTGCTTTTTCCGATGGAGTTGCCTATGTCACTGATGAATATGAAAATTCTTTCTATATCAATCAAAAAGGTGAAACCGTGAATATGGAAGAATAGTAAAATAAAAATGCCTGAAAAGTGCCAATTCGATAAACTTGGCACTTTTTTTATTCCTTAAGGGGTTGTCCAAAGTAACTTGACATATGTCTGATCAAACATATTACATTTCAACATTACACCGCGCCAAATACATGGCTCTTATATTTGGCGGCATTACTTTAGTAGCTGTTTTACTTGCATTCACTCCTTTTAGGGAAATCGTCAAAGTGTTGATCACTTTAGTATCCATTCCTTTAGTTATTTTTCTGGCAGTACGTTACAGCCGTATTCCTTCACACTGGACGTTTGATAATCAGAAACTGACTATCATAAAAAGTGAAAAACATATAGAGTTGCCACTGGCGAATATCTCTCATATCCGCAATCTACCCCGGTCAGGCGGAAACCTATTGATTATATATCAGCGCAAAGGTCATTCATACCGCTTCTGGAGAAACAAACTTTTTCAGAATGAAGATGAATTACAGGCAATGATTCAATATATTCAACATCATAATATAGAGTATTATAATATGTAATATTTCCTGAAGGGTAAGAGAAGGATTTCGGTAAAGTCTGTGAACGCTCCCCGATTGTCTTTTACTCTTCCGAATGTCAGAATTGTACATATTGAAGCCTACTGCACTTTATCATTAAATGGTTTTTCGTAAGTTTGGCGGTATTAATCGATTCATCATTTATAATGAAAAAACTGTACTTCTTATTTCTTATTGCATTGCTATGTACCAATGCATTTGCTCAACGTAAAGGTTATTGGGACCAAAAAGTAGATTACACCATGGTTATTGATGTTAAAGAGAAATCTTATCAATATGATGGAAAAATGAAATTGCTGTACACTAATAATTCCGGACAGGAACTTAAGAAAGTTTATTTTCATCTATATTTCAATGCTTTCCAGCCGGGGAGTATGATGGATTATCGTTTAGCAAATATTGCAGATCCGGATCCACGGATGACAAGCAATATCGGCACGAAGGAAAAACCGGTATACCAAAGCCGCATAGCGACACTAAAGCCTGACCAGATTGGCTATCAAAAGATAAAATCTCTGACTCAGGACGGCGCAGGTACAACTTACAAAGTTGATGGAACTATACTGGAAGTAACCCTTGCGAAAGCGATACAACCTAATTCTTCCACTACATTTGATATGACGTGGGAAGCGCAGGTACCTGAACAAATTCGCCGCAGCGGTCGCAACTCAAAGGAGGGTGTAGAGCTTTCTATGACGCAATGGTACCCGAAGATGGCCCAATTTGACGAATTCGGATGGCATCTCGATGAGTATGTGGCACGTGAGTTTATTGCGCCTTTTGGTAATTTTGATGTCACCATCAACATAGACAAGGATTACGTTATCGGAGGATCGGGCGCTTTGCAGAATCCGGATCAGGTAAAAGGATATGTCAAAAATGCTAAAGTCCAGTCGGCAAAAGGGAAGGCTTCGTGGCGCTTCAAAGCAGAGAATATTCATGATTTTGCCTGGGCAGCTGATAAGCAGTTCTTAGTAAATCATGCCCGCAGCAAGGGTGGTGTGGATGTATACCTGGTCTATAAACCCGGAGCTAAAACCACTGAAAGCTGGACTCGTGCGATGGAATATACAACTGCATTTTTTGATTTTTGCGGCAGCAAGTTTGGTGCATATCCGTGGTCTACTTATACTGTGGTACAAGGTGGTGACGGCGGAATGGAGTATGGTACAACTACATTAGTGACTGGTGAAAGATCATTAGAGAGTCTGGTAGGAGTTATCTACCACGAGGCAGCACACTCCTGGTATCAGCATCTTTTCGGAATCAATGAAACGGTAGACGAGTGGTTTGATGAAGGATTTACCAGTTATATCGAGGAATTGGCTTTTCAGCATTTATTCAAAAAGACCAATCCTATGCCTGATAACCCTGTTCTTCCTGCATACAAAAGCTATATTAAACTGGCACTGTCCGGCAAGGAAGAGCCTGCCAGCTTGTTAGCTGATTATTATAATACCAACTATGCATACAGCAATGAGGCTTACAATAAGGGTCAGGTACTTGCTGAACAACTGGGCTATATCATAGGGCAACAGAATCTGGAAACTACATTTTTAAAATTTTATGAACTCTGGAAATTCAAACACCCTACTCCTAATGATTTCAAACGCGTAGCGGAGGAGGTGTCTGGTATTAATCTGAAGTGGTACTTTAATTTGTTTATCAACACGACCCGCAAGATTGACTATGCGATTACTCCGGGAGAAAACAATGAAATCAACCTGATTAATAAATCGGATTTCGCAATGCCTCTGGATGTATTGATCGAATATCAGGATGGCAGCAAAGAATTATTCTATATTCCACTACGTGAGATGAGAGGAGAAAAACCTGCTGAAAATTTCTCAGTCTATCAGGGTGTGAAGAGAACTGTACTGGAGGACTGGTTCTGGACAAAACCCACTTATACGTTTAAAGTCTCCAAAGCTGTAAAAAAAGCATCCATTGATGTAACAGCCCGTCTGGCTGATGTCAATGATACCAATAATGTATTTGAAGTAAAATAACGAACGGCTTTTTGTAAGCTCTGTTTGTAAAATAGGGCTTACAATTTGTCTTTATATAAAGGGTTTGATATCTTTATAATCATGTCAGGAAGAGATAACAGACAATACACAAATATGGCAAAGATCATTATCTATATGGTCTTTATCATATTTATCAGTGTATTCAGCTCCTGCCCTTTCAAACTGGCTATCAAAGCGCTGAACAGCGAACAGGAAGACATTGCTCTTCCTTCAGGCGGCACAACTACCGCTCTGACTAAGGGCAGTGTCTCTGTCACCTGTGCAAATATGACCCGGGTACGATCGCATAGCGGTCATTCCTCTCCTTCTTTCCTTGCCCCATCCTTTATTCTTTATTTTCACAACATTGGCTCACTTTATCGTGACATTCGGGTAGAACAATATACAACCGGAACTGAATACTACAGCTCTCCCACTCCCACCTATCTCTTAAACCGTACCCTGCTGATTTAGCCTAATCGTACTTTTCATCCGGTATAATTTCACTTTATTTATTTACGTTGATTAATCAACTAGATTGATATTCTAATATGAACAAAAAAACATTCCATATTATTCTTGGGATCATGACTTTTTTGGTATTGATCACAGGAATCAGCCTCTACGCATTGGGCAATCAGATTAACGAACTTAAAACAGATAGCAATCCTTTAACGGAGTCCGGCTATGCGGACAGCAAGACAGAGACACAGACTATCGGAAAGACTGATGCAGTATTTAAAAATGTTAAAGGCGAAAAAATTGTATTAAAGGATATACGCAACAAAGTAATTTTTATAAATATGTGGGCCACATGGTGTCCTCCATGTAAAAAGGAGATGCCTTCTCTAAACAATCTTTACAATAAACTTAAAAGTAATCCCAACATTGTATTTATTATGATGGATGTGGACGGCAAATTAAAACAATCTACCTCCTATATCAAGGAAAAGGGTTTTAGCCTGCCTAATTATATTGTAGAGGGTAATTTACCTGAAGAGTTCAGCACTAATTCGATCCCTACAACGATTATCATTGACAAATCGGGTAAGATGGTCACGAAACATATAGGTGCTGTTGATTTCGATCATCCTGAAATGCTTCCTTTTATTCAGAATCTCCTGAAATAGCAGAACATTAACGATATATGTGCAATATATTATAGTTCGTAATTTCTGATGACATCGCCTCTTCTATACTCAGGGAGGCGATGTTTATTTAATGGTAGCGACGTACACATTCTGAAGAATAATATATAAAAGTTACGATCGAAGTTATTAAAAGGCATCTGCAATTTGTAGATTTGTATAAGGCCTCATCCGGCACACCTATCCGTGACTGAGGAACCGAATACATCATTAAATAATTTTAGTTGACCAAAAACCAATAAAAAATGATCAAAAAATTTATGTACAGCGCTCTGGCTGTGGCTTCAATCAGTGCCGGTCTGGTATCTTGTAATCCAACTGCTAAAGATGGTTCTGCTACTCAGGATTCAGTAGCTAAAGAAGAAGTGCACAACCCTGCGACACAGACTATTCCGGAAGAATACAAGGACCTTATCGGAAGATGGGATCTTACCGTTGATAAAAATGGCAAGGAGGCTCCTTCCTGGATTGAGATTAAACTTTCGGGATTCAATACATTGGTAGGTGCTTATGTTGGCGACAGCGGAAGTCAGCGCCCTGTCTCTCATGTTATTCTGAAAGATGGCAAGTTTTCCTTTGCTATTCCTCCTCAATGGGAAGGCGGAGAAGGTGATTTTACAATAGAGGGTCAACTGGACGCAGGCAATCTGAAAGGTACTGTAACGACAAATAAGAATGAGAAGTTTACATTTACCGGAGTAAAAGCTCCTTACCTGAATCGTACAGGGGAAGTGAAATGGGGTTCTCCTATAGCACTTTTCAATGGTAAGGATCTGACTGGATGGAAGGCATCTGCACCGGAAAACCAATGGAAGGTGATCGATGGTGTGCTGACAAGTGAAAAAGCGGGTGCAAACCTGATCAGTGATCAAAAATTCGAAGACTTTAAATTGACTGCTGAATTCAGATATAAGGAAGGTGGGAACAGTGGTATCTATCTTCGGGGACGCTATGAAGTTCAGATTGAAGATAGTCCGAAAGACAAACATCCTGGAGCACTTTATTTCGGTGGTGTATATGGCTTCATCGCTCCAAATGAGATGGTGACTTTAGGCCCTAATGAGTGGCAGAAATATGAGATCACTCTGCGTGGTCGTCTGGTAACTATAGTGGCTAATGGCAAAACTATTATCAGTAATCAGGAGATACCTGGTATCACGGGAGGGGCACTGGATAGTAAAGAGGGTGAACCGGGACCAATCTATCTTCAAGGTGACCACGCTCCAATTGAATTCAGAAACATTACGATTACTCCTATTCTGTAGGAATTTTGAAGAATTATTCTGTTAAATAAAAAAACAGGGCTTTTCTAAAAGCCCTGTTTTTTTATTTCTTTTTTTGTAGTTGTTTTAATTGTGCTTCCAGGGCAGCTATGGTCTTTAGTTGTGACCTGATCGTGATCTCCTGAGTTTCAACCACTTTATTCAGTGCTTCAATGGTGGAGTCAATATGCCGCATACTCACATATCCATCCGGATCATCTAGCGCTACACCAATACCATCCTTAAACATTTCTCCGGTTCCTTTGAGAAGCCAGGCTTCATTTATATCACTATATTTAGCTAAAATAGTAACCAAAGTATCCGAACCTAAAGACGAATTCTTTTGTACTCCTTTAAAATTAGCATAAGAAAGTCCCAGGTCTTTAAAGAAATCAGCCTTGTTAATCTTCTTAAATTTCGCTATCTCCAAAATACGTTCTTTAATATTAGTCATTATTTTGACTTTTTATTTGAAAAAGATAAAATAATATCCTAACTTAGTTTTAGAAACAAATTCTCAGACCAGTTAAAATATTTCATTCATGAAAAGTACAAAAAATAACTTAAAATCCAAACAATCAGAAAATCTGTCAGATTTCTCTGTTGTCATTACCTCGTTTTCTCTATCGTATAACTTAATAAATCTAATGGAATAAAGATATCAACATCATCAAACTTTTGATCAAGTGAATGCCTCAGGAAGATAAGTCCTACTCCCACCAACTATTTACATTATTAGGACTTCAATGATACCCTTTATTATCCGCCTGGTCTACGGACCCGAATAGCGGATCAACGCCCTCCCTTCTTATTGCATATGTCATACAACTATATGTCCTGTTCTGGCATACAGGATAGGAATGCTGTATAGTATTTTGCTATGGCTATCATTTGTCTTATCAAAGAGGTTACCAGGTACTCCTCTTTTGCAGTCAGGCTCTTGTCTGATGGGACTCTATATATTTCTGCATCAGACATCATTATCCACTATCAATCTATTATCAAAATGAATACTCCTTCTGAAAACCCTAATTCTACACATAAAGAGCTTATTATACAAGCCATCCGCTCTTCTATGGATAGTCTATATATCTATTGCTTCAGTTATCTTATCCGGTCTCAACAGGCAAGCACCCCTGTTATTAGTCGTCATGAAAGGCTAGAATTACATCATTATTACTTGTTTGTCGTAACTGAAAGTCATAGAGAAGAATTCCTTCAAAAGCCGGCTGAAGTCAACAGCAGACTTCCTGAGCATATCCGGGTTACACTGGTTTGTGAATCTCTTGACGAATTAGAAGAAGAATCAAATTACAACAATTCCTTTTATCAACATATTTTAGTCAGTTCCGAAAAATGGGTAACGGATAACAAACACCCTGTTGATATTACCCCATACGAGATAAGACAACTTGTGCTACACAAAACAGATGAACAGATCTGGAAAATACGCTACAACAATGCAAAAGGACTGTTAGCCTCGGCTTCACAGGGATGTGGTTGCGGATATGATGAAGCCGTAGCTGTAATGCTTAGCCTAGCATTGGAACAGATCTGCCTCGGCATGATTCTTATTCTGTTAAAATATTATCCTCCTGCCAAAGATCTGGTCTATCTGTTTGACCTCATATCATGTATAACGCCCATTGCTGAGGAGATTTTCTGTCTCAGTATTCCGGAAGAACGAAAAATAATAGAAAATCTAAGTGATGGCCTCCGACAATTCAGAAGCATTTCGAGTTATGAAGTCGATGGATATAATTTATACCTTGTATGTGATCGTACGGAGATCTTTCTGCAAAAAGCTGATCAATTCGTACTTACATATCTGGAATCTTTAGAATAAGCTCAATGTTATGTATATATTATTTCTGATTCCAGTAAGATGACAGGATTATAAGTTATTTTAAGATATGTTGAGAGTGGAATAAATACTTGAATTACAGATTTATGAATACATCTAAAAACGGAAGAATAAGAGAGCTGCAAAAGTTTCTCCCTCTGCTATCAATTTGGATTTTACAAACTCTTATGATATAAGTAAGGCCGGATATTACGGCCTTACTTTTTAACTGATTATTGAGAACAGATCTATTTTTCAGGATAGCCTGTTAAGTAGATTTCATTGAAATTGGCAAATTGATTGGTAGTCGAGAATGTAGTCAGACAAACTATTTTTACGGCTTTGAGAATTTCATTATTATTCAATGCCAGCTTGGTCTCCTGTACGGTATTTGATAATGTAAACTGTCCAAAGTCAATCTCTTTTCCCTGCAGATCTATTCCGTAGACTCTTACATCTTTCACGACTCTGTTACTCGCACTTCGGTGAAGCAAGGATATCTCTTTTACAACAATCGGATCGTACGGCGCTGCCGGAGTCCTGAGTGCAGCCTCATTGAACAATCCTGAGGCCGAAGCAGCTCTTGTTTTTGTAAAGGTGAAAATCAAAGTAAATGGATACTTTTGATCTGCCGGATGTGAAGAAGTCGTCGTCGTAGACCATTGTGTATGCCATATGGTAGATGTGCTGGCATCCAGCATAAAGGATGGCGGACCTTCGGATGTGGAATTTGAATTGGAGGCATATGGTGTCCAGCCTTTACGTGCATCAGCAGTATTGAATGCTTTAAGCTGACTTGGTGCAACAGATCCGTTGACAACGGTACTCAAACCTTCTTCTCCGGTGACCTTAACAGCTATGGCTGTTGCAGTAGTATTAATAGCGAAAATATAGTTACCATTTTCAACAGCTGTATTTGGAATTGTTAACTTTTGCGGCGCACCATTTAAAAGGTAACTGATTTCAAAATTGACATTTTTACCACTTCCGTTGCTCCAGAATATCTGCCCTTTATTAAAATAGCCTGACATCGACACTGAAGCTGCGATTTCTTTGTAAGGAAGAATACCAGGTCTCTGGCTGTATGGGTAGCTTTTGGAAGTCAGATTAAGCACTTTATCAGTAACCGTAATATCGAAATCATAGGCTTTGGTTTCATCATTCAAACCCATTACCTCAACTATAACATCCAACTCACTGCTGGTAACTGTTTTTTCTTTTGGTTGTCCGTCAACCTGATATTTTATCTTGTACTCAAATTGTTTTGCGGTAGTAGAAGGAAATATAAACCTGACTCCTCCCGGAGATGCCAGCATGGTAACTCCTTTTGCTTTGAATTCATTTTCAAATGGTTTGGAGGTGATTTTGATTGTGCTGGTTTTTGACGGTGTATTGTCTGCTGTGTAATAGACAATATTAATACTGTATTCTTTTTCCTGTTCCACAGCCAGTACTGTAGGTTTGTCGAAACTCACGACATCTACGGACTTTGTTCCGGATGCTTCCTGGTAGGTAACTGTTGCCTTTTTGACTCTGTCGCTCACCGCTGGCCAGAAGATCTCTATCTGCTGATTGTAATTGCTGAACAGCGTCAGATTATTGGGGCGAGCGGTTGGTCTTGTGGTCGTAACCGTCTCCTCTGTCTGAACAACATCCGGGAATATCAGCTCATCCTGTTTACAGGAAGTGAACAGGAGCAGCCCCGAAATAAAGAGAATAAATAGGTGTTGAATATCTGCTTTCATAATTGGTTTTCTTTAATAATGGTTTATTTTAAAAACTCTACTTCAAATTTGTTTAAGAAAACACTTCCTTCCAGTTTCCATGTATCCTGAGTTTTTACTCCCATCCAGTAATAGACTTGTGGAGCAATGTCAATATCCTGAAACAGTATACTTTTATTTGCATCGACAAAAGGCAAGGTATTGGCCGAAACTTTATAACTGTACTTACCCTGAAGGGTAATATCAGGTTTTCCGGAAATAGCATTTTTAAATTTGCCACTCTTGTCATTGTCTTGCATCGGCCAGTAACCTTTCAGGTTAGCGTAATAGGAATCGCTTTCTGCAATACCCATTTTATTGGCAAGAGCCCGCACTTCTGTTTCTTCCAGACTCTTATTGAAAATCATGACGTCACACATATAAAAATCTACATACTGATTAAAGAAAGTAGACCCCTGAAAGCCGAATGTAAGTGCACTTGGGGATAATACTTTTGTAATATCCATTTTATTGGATTGCGTGCCGGATAATACTCCGTTTACATAAAATTTAGACACTACATTTTCACCTTCCTGATATATAACTCCTGTGATATGTGCCCACTCTCCGTTACGTGATATATTATCCACTTTCATTTCATTTTTTACGCTTCCGTCTGCTGTAAAGAAAGAAACACCGTTTCCATTTCTAAAGAATGACCATCCCGGAGTTTGCCCGGTTCTGGCATTTGTCTTACTAAGGAATGGAGGGACGTCAAAATAATAATCACCCCGTGCTTTATTCTTATTGATCTTGATTTTAGCGGCAATGGTCAGTTGCTTTGTTTTAGCAGGATTATAATCATCTTCTGTCGTGCCTATATTTGTATTTCGTGCTCTTACTCCTTCTGTCGGTGAATTTGTTTCACTACCATCGAATCCGTAGAAATTGACAGGAGTGATCATTTCGCCATTAAGCTCTGAGGAAGCAAAATTGGGATTATGATATAATGTGAATGAATTACGCTCCTGGAAAGAGCTTCCTCCATACGTGTTCCCGGTGCCTCCATGATTGGATGTAAGGATAATTAACCAGTCTTCGTATTTATAGTTAGCTCTTGCTTTGAGGGCATTGATAATTTCCCCTACATATTGATCATCTTTTTTGACCGCAGCTACGTACTCCGGACTGCTTGCTGAAAAAGAGGAATTTACTCCTGCTTTGATCACATCTGTGAGCTGCAAAACCATAATGTCTACATTTCGGTTTTTCAGATAATCAACGGCCTTATTTTTGGCGTCTTCATCATTTGCTGCCAAAGCACTTTCATCAGCATCCAGCAGCAAAACATTGGCTAAACCGGTGGATTGAGAAATTGCATATGTTTTTTTCTCCGGTGTTAGTTTCTCAATTCTGTTTATAAAAGAAGTCGGGTAAACTAATTCCGCATGTTCATCCTCTCCCTGTTCAGGCAAATAATCTTCATTACTGATATGATGTGTAGCTGAAGTCTGACCAACCATCAGACTCGTCCAGGTGGGTGCATCACCTGTATTTTCTCCCGCTATTGCTCTGAAAGAATACTTACTGTTTGGAATAAGAGATTTGATCGTTTCGGGCATGATTTCTTTCATTTCCTTACCAACAGCACCATCTATCGAAATCAACAATACCTTGCGTTGCACAACAGTATCCGGCGGCAATTCATATTCTTCAAAATTCGGCCCGGGATTGTCATATTTTGAACAACTGAAAAGCAGTGCCAAGGAAGCAAATGCTATTGTTGCAAAAGAGATGTATATATTTTTACAGTTCATAATAGTCATTAATTAATATCAAAGAAAACACCCAATTCGGCCAAAGCCACATGATTTTCACCTCCCAGATTCTTATCCGGAAATTCAAATTTGACGTATCTCGGTTCTACTAAAGCAGGGAAATAAAAATCTCTTCTTGCATTTCGTTGTGCTGTAGCCTCACTTGATTGTGCCAACTTATAGTCTCCCTGCTGTGTCCAGCTGATATTATCCGTACTGGTATATACTTTGACACGTGTTGCATATGTATTCCCTTGTCTGTTCTGGATAAAAAATCCTCTGATTTCGCCGGCAGTTTTCATATCTATCGTAATGGTAACCGGAAGTGAAGTAACAGGATTACAACTGCTGTAACAGGTGTGCCAGTAAGTTGTAATGCTACCATCATTGATAGCTGTAAATTTCCCGGTACTTTCATTAGTTGCTGTAGCCATGTTAGAGGTATACTCAAAAGAGCTTGAAGGCAGATCATATTTTGGATTCATGGTAGAATTCCCCCCTGTTTTATTAATAGGATCGTATGTCCAGGTTGTCATTTCCATTGGCGGGTATTTGGCACGCATCTCCTTCTTAGCTACGTTGCTGACAGCCATTCCCCATGCTACCATAAAACGGTAGTAATCACGTCCTGTAAACTCGCATAACGAACGGTAGAAATAATCTCTTTTAGCCTGATCCAATGAGAACTGATAGTCTGAATTTCTGGATTTATTATATAAATAGGTCATAAATGCCCATCCGGATTCTCCGTTTTTTCCCTGTATTTTATCAAATAACTGCAGGAAAGGTGTCAGTCTGAAAAACGGTGCTTCTCCATCGGCAATTACTCCGTCCAGATTTGAGAAATTCTTTCCTGTCAATGAAGCTGCAAACGTCAATGCTGTAGGTATAGCTGTCTTCAGTGCCGGGTGAAAATTGAGGATAGTTGCATTACCTCTTCTATGTCCTCCGTTAAAAATAAAAAGGTTATTGGATGTTTCTCCCAGATCTGACCAACTCCATGTAGAAGTCTGCTGGAAGTTGTGGCCGACTTCATGATAAGATCCCCATGAGTTGCCATTGTGTATGGTTGTCAGATTGGTCAGCTCATCCAGCCACTGCAGATCATTCTGTGCTACCCATGGGAAACCGCTATGTGCATATCCCAGCGAAGGTTGTATATCCAAAACAACGCGTTGAGGAAATTCCGGATAACGGTTTTTCACTTCTGCAGCAGTGGCACTCAATCCCATCCAGTCGTAATAATCTTTCTCATATACTACATTCCATTCGGCCATTACCTCATTAAGATCATTGAATCGTCCCTGATTAATGAAAGTAACTACATTCGCACGCGGAACTGTCATCACCATATGTTTACCCCGGATTTCTAACCACGGAACATTATTCGCCAATACATCTTTTTTCCATGCTGCAATGTCGCTCTGTCCGTGAACAAAATCTGAAGCTCTTACAGGGCCACTGAATTTTAAGTTTACAGGATTTGGACGGGCCACATTGGAACGCACCCATATTGTACCGCCATAGAGATTACGTACATAGTTGACTCCCGGAGCAAGCTCTTTAACAGTATAGATCACCGGATCCCGTTTTAATGTTTCCTTCCCAGTCAGGTTGTCCATGTGTGCTCCTATCTGCACAGTCAGTCCGATAAGTCCCTCCGGTACGGTGATCTTGACATTTTCACCGGGAGGCGCATACAAACCGGTACTGTATATGGCCTGAGGAGCTACATTGATCTTGTAATCTCTGGAGGAAATGACATTCTTATTCATGTCTATGATGATAGCTGTATCTTTGATACGCGGCACATTTTCGCCTACCAGACCCGGAAATACACGGGCACGATCGTACAAGCTTTTGTCTGCAACAAACATTGTAGTATCTATTGCTGAAGGATCCTGATCTCCATCCTGATGCCCATCCTGGAAATCATATCCATACTTTTTACAGGACAATAATAAAGTCCCTATGCACAATGCTATGAATATTTTAATATTGCTCTTTTTCATAATAAGTTCTTTAATCGTTAGCATTAGATCTTAATCTCTTACCAATATATAGTTAGGTGTCCAGCCTTTTCCGTCCAGCGACCACTGATAAATATCACTTGTTCCAAACCACTGATAGATCATAAAAGGCACATCTACAGAATTAGGAACCATATGATAAAAATCCCCACCCAGAGGTGATCTGAAATAATCTACCTTATCACTGAAATTCAGCCAGTCATATCTGCCTGTCAATACAAAATCTGCCCCTTTACCACTTTTTTCTTTCAATCTTGCCGTACCTACATCACTGTATCCCGGCCAGTATCCGATAAGATTGGCATACTGATCATGTGTCGGATCGACTTGTGTTATACCTGACAGATTTTTAACCTGTTCGTCTGTAAAGGCCACATTATAAATCTGTAAGTTAGAAAGGGTAAATCTTGCACTATTGTTAGAACTACCGGGTATTTTTCCGATACGCAGAGGTGCTGTATTATCCAGATTATTGCCATTCGTTGTAGCTGTACTGTTAAATACACCATCTGTATAGGCTTTTATAGATCCGGTTGTCCGATTCACAACAACAGTTACCGCATGCCAGTTCCCGTCATTTACGACTGGTCCAAAGACCTGCCCTCCGATGGAGGAGTTAAATCCCCACTTGCCGCTCTCACCAAAGAAATTCCAACCTGCTCCGCCAAATCCTTCTTCCCTTTTTGAGAAGAAAACAGGATAATTCCAGACCGCATTGGCTTCATTATATTTAAAAAAGAATACCACAGTAAAGTTTTTGTTATTTGCAAAATTATACTGAGAAGCATTTTCAAGTGTAGCTAATGTGGATGTTCCTTCTCCATAAGTAAGACCTACTGCATTACCCACAAAAGGCATATCTGTGGTATTCAGCTTGGCGATAAGCTTACGCCTGAATTTTGGCGAATAGAACATCGTGAATGTGTTTCTCACTGCATCCCCAAATACTGTCTGATCGTTGGTTGGATCAAGAACTTTCCCTCCTTTGGATGAACTGACAATAATTAACCAGTTTTCACTGCTGTAACTGGGTCTGTTGCGGATGATTTCTACAGCTTCTCCAATTTTCTGATCCACTTTATTTATTGCACTGATATATTGTGCATCAGTCGATTCATAAGATGACTTCTGGCCGGCATCATCTACTCCGTGAAACTGCATAACGATAAGATCTGATTTTCCGGATTTTAATTCTTCCAGTCCGGCTTTACTCATTTCCTCATCATTTCCTGCAAATCCCTTTTTAGCAGTAGCTGCTCCTCCAAGATATGTCACTAATGGATCCGACGATGCAAATACACTGGAAGTTGCATCCTTATCTATGCTTTTCAACCTTGTGAACACGGTTGGATAATCTTTTAAATCTACTGTTGATAAATCTGAAGAAGTGACTTTATGCTTATCCTGATACACGCCTGTCAGCATGGATGCCCAACCAATCTCATTGGTCATTGGATTTGTTTTATAATCCGTAAGACCATTGAACGTGTAAAGTGCATTTTTTTGCATCAAAGTCAGGTTTTTGACATTTGAACTGAGTACTGCATTTCCTCTTAACCCGTCCACTATGATATAAAGTACCTTAGGCTTTCCGACTTCCGTATTCTGATTGACCGGCTGCTCGTTTAACAGATTCGGAAAATCTTTATTACAGCTCATTACGATTACAGAAGCAACAATGACAGATCCGATCCGGCATACTCTTTTTGCGTAGATTGCAAACATATTACTTTTCATCATGTTAGTTCAGATTTGGGTTTAACTCTAATTTTACAATATTCCCTGTTGCTTTTCCATCTACAGAAAATATAAATCCTCCTAATATTACTGCCGGTAATCCAAGAGCAGAAGTCGTCTCTACAGCATCGTAAATGACACCATTGAAACTACCGATATGATTATAGCGCTGATCGGCAGACCCGTCCATATTTAGGATCAAAAGATTGGATCTGTTAATACCATCATACTTCTTGAATGATCCGTTTACCAGCACCTTTCCGTAACTCAGGATCTTGGCGTATACTACACCACCACCTTCAACCTCACGCATACGGAACGACTGATCTACGCTACCATTTGTATTGAGGAAAACAACATTATTAGCCACTGTACCATTGAAGTTTTTAAATACACCGGACAGTACAATTTTATCTTTGGCCGAATCATATGTTATCTCTACAATACTATTATCTGCCCCTGACCCTACATTGAAGGATTCGTCAACAGTGCCGTCCAGATTAAGACGGACAATATTTTTAGCAGGCTTATCATTGTATGATGTAAATTGTCCTACGAGAACAATCTTTCCGTCATTCTGTTGAATTGCACTGGTTACAATTCCGTTTGCTCCTTTATTATTGTATACGAATGTTGAATCCAGCTTTCCGTTTGCATCACATCTGAACACGTTCCGTACAGGTGTATAGACGTAGCGATAATTTTTGCGGGATGAATAGGTATAATCTACTTTAGAATAACGGTCAAAATTTCCTACTGCGATGATCTTATTATCTGCAGTAACGAATGTTTTGAGTATTGTTCCGGACTCTATTCCTCCATTAAAGGTAGATACAGTATCAACATCGTTCTTTTTGTCTTCAGTCGAATTGATAACTTCTACGATCATGGTATCCAGCTGTCCTTTTGAATTAAGCTTTGCAATTTTCATCGCTTCTCTCTGATTCATACTTACAAAATTGCCCCCGATAATAAAGGAACCATCTCTCATTTTCAGTATTGAGTTGACATTCCCAAATGGATTTACCCCTTTTCCGAACGTCATATTTGTACTGGCTTTACCATTACTGTTCAAAAATTGTAACCCATTGATCGGATTAGCTTTTGTCGCTGATTTTTCGAAATCAGTAAATCCTCCCGCAATAATATATCCTCCACCATCAGAAAGAATATCGAGTA
This sequence comes from Sphingobacterium spiritivorum ATCC 33861, assembly GCF_000143765.1. Taxonomy (GTDB): domain Bacteria; phylum Bacteroidota; class Bacteroidia; order Sphingobacteriales; family Sphingobacteriaceae; genus Sphingobacterium; species Sphingobacterium spiritivorum. The sequence goes on from NZ_GL379771.1 coordinate 612,126, forward strand.
CAGTATTATTGAATCCGTTGATAATGTCAAATGTTGCATCTATAGAGACGCTTCCTTCTATCTTAAGTGTAGGGCCAAAGAACACCTGCTCTCCTATTTTGATCGTTGCTCCTCCTGAACTGATTTTTTCAGGAATTCTGATCGTGACCGTTGAGTCTGTCAGCTCTTCTATACCAACAGCTGTACTGTTTATAAAAAAGTCAAATTTTCCTTCGTATTGTTTCAATCCTTTGACTTCAAATGTCACTAAATCTCCCGGAAATGCCGATTCGGGATCGGCATATTTACTTTTGAAAGATACGCCTAGCGGTTCTTTCCCTCCGGCATACGGATTCTCCCCGACTAAATTGTCTTTGCTACATCCGACAGTTAGAATAGAACTAATTGTCATGAATAAAAGGAGTTTTCCTAAAATCTGTATATATCTGTATTTCATCTTGGTCAATATTAGTTTAGAGGTTTGATTCCTTTATCTACTGCTGCTCGTACAAAATCCAGACGCTGGAATCCAAAAATATGCCGGCTGAACTGCAGAACATGGAGCACTCCGTTAGTCGGCTGAATATCTGAAGTAGCAACTGGTCCTGTTGTCATACTGAAAAGATTATTAGATGACGAATAATTCTCCACATAATTAAGGTAAAGCTGTCTGTAACCGCTATATTTAATGATCTGTATATCGCCGTTAGAATTTACAGTCTTGGTATCATTATACAATACCCCGATATTCATCACCCTTCCGGAGTAGCTTGTATATCCTTGTCCACCAAAAGTTTCCAGGTTAATTGTATCCAATTGCGGAAAGTCCTTTAATACGTATTTATCTTTAATGATATACATCCCTAGAAAATCTTTCCAGACAGAAGGATCTACCTGTTTGTAGGATGTTACCGTATCCTGACCGCGGCTTACAAGATATTCATTGAGTTCTTTCATCGCTTTCACAATGCTCATATCAGGCGGAGCAAAGAAGGTAACACTCTCTTTGTCAAGAATGTCTTTCATCCCCGCATATTCCACTACTTTGGTCAAGGTATCAAAAAGGTCTTTACGGCCTTGCAGATATTGCCATATGGTACCATTGTATTTAGGATCATGCTTCCCCGTCTCTTCGTAATATTCTTTTTTACATGCGCTAAGACCAATGATTATAAAAATAATGGCCGGAAAAAATATATTCTTTAGTTTCATAATTTCTATCTGATTAGTTCCAATAAGCATTGTATGTCATAAAAGGATTATTTGCAAAAGCAGATTGATCGATAGGCCAGGTCCATCCTCCTCTATTAAATGCGTCTACAGACATCGGCGCTTCTGTATATTCGGCGTTGATTACTTTCTTTGTACGTACCAGATCATAGTACCAATGTCCTTCTCCCATCAACTCTCTGGCGCGTTCGTACCAGATCAGGTCTTTCAAATCTTTTCCATTCTCAGAAGCTGCTTCTTTTGCGCCAGCTCTTCTGCGCACCTCATTAATAACCAGTTTGGCTTCTCCGTCTCTTTCCAGCTCTGCCAATGCTTCTGCGCGCAGCATGATAGCATCATTATAGCGAAAGACGACCTGATTATCATCCGGGTTGTTATCTTCCCCTTCTTCCATAAAGACATTGACAAATTTCAACATCTGAAACTGGCCTTCTGTATTGTACATAAATTCGTCAAACCAGTATGATTTTCTCAGATCACGCTCTCCGGGAGGATAAAGCTTTTCCAAGAACTTACTGGAGTAATAGATATATGACCGGGTAACAACTTTATTTGGTGCACGCAATACATAGTCAGAAAAAGTAGATGACAAATGGAAAGACTCTCCGTAGTTAAAGTTTTGTGCAATTTCGAATAACCCTTCTTTAGTACGTCCTTTAAAGATCTCCTTGGTTCTTTCCAGTGGTAATAATGTATAAGCACCTCCGTTTTCTTCCATTATTTCTTTTCCCAATGCTGCTGTAGCTTCATAAAACGGAGTTTTGTTAGATGAAAATCCGGCTACCCACATATTCATATGCATCATCAGCGCAATAGCACTTCCTCTCATCGCCCGTATTGCCACGATAGATTGATCTTCGTATGTCCAGGGCAGATCTTTATAATGGGCAGACATATCTGCAATCCCTTTTTGTAATACTTCTACAAAATTTACACGGGGACTTGGGGTACTGTGAAAAGCTTGTGTATAATACGGAACGTCTCCCCATACTCTGACCATAAAGAAGTAGGCCAGATTACGTAAAAATACCGCCTCAGCTTTATATTTTTTGATGTCCGCCTCAGACAGAATTCCGCTTCCTACATTCTCTAACTGGTAGTACAGAATATTAGCTTTCTGTACCATGAGGAAGAAGTTATTCCATTTGCGGACCTGCTGAAAACCAAAATAATCATTGTTTTCTCCAAAGGCACGCTCCGGTTTATAATACTGTGCAAATAAGCTTTTGAGGTCATTGAACTTTAAATAGGTCAGGTGATTGAATGTCGCACCGGCACCGTTGGATCCGGGAGCCCTGTTGATAGGGGCACATCTGAAATCTCCGGTAGCCGGAAAAAAGATCTGACGCATTGTCGCTTCTCTGAAAGTGGAATAGATACCTCCTGTGAATTGTTCAAAATCGGCCTTAGTTTTCCAATAATTATTACCGGAGAGGTTATCGATTGGTGTTACATTTAGAAAGTCCTTTCCACATGATGTCACAAATAATGTGGTAATCAGTGTAAAACCTATGTATAATAATCGTTTCATAATTTTCTGAATTAAAATTGGACACTTAAACCTAATGTATAATTACGCGCTCTCGGATATCCTTTAGAGGAATCTCTTCCTAAATCAGATACCAACTCCGGATCTGGTCCTGAATACTTCGAGAATGTATAGATATTATTTCCGGAGAAATAAACACGGGCACCTGAAATTCCCATACGTCTGGTCCACTCTCTGTCAAAGTTGTAGGAAAATGTTGCCGAATTGAACTTCAGATATGATCCGTCTTCCTGGAACAGGGTTTGGTTATATCTGTAAAAATCATTCAGTTCATTTCGGATAAAATCAAACGGATTCGGATAGTAGGCATCATCTCCCGGTTGTGTCCAGATATTATACTGACTAAGCGGCACTAATGCTCCCGGCATAATTGGTTTACCATTGCTGTCATAAGTAACCAGTCCTCGTGGATTAGAATAGCTTCTGAAACGATCCGCCAGCGCATTGTTCAGGATATCACGTTTGATTGTGAAAACAAAGTTTGTTTGCAGAGAGAATTGTTTGTATTTAATAAATGCACCAAAACCTCCTGTTACTTTAGGCTGCGAGTTACCAACTACAACCAGATCTTTTTCATCCAGAATATAGTCACCATTCAGATCGGTCCATATCGGATCACCGGCTCTGAACTCTCTGTCTGCACCAAAGATTCCTCCGGTACGGTATTTCATTCCGGTACGCGGATCTACAGGCACATCATCATCTGTTCTGTACACACCTCTGTAGTGAAATAACACGTTGGATAATGTATTCGTTCCCAATTGGTAAAGAATATCCTGATAATAGTTGGATTCATCTTTGATCAACAGCTGCCTTACGCCATCCGGCAATGCTGCTGTAATATCCTGATTGATGGCAAAGTTTCCGTTAAAGGACAGAGACCATGTTTTGTTATTAAGTGGTCTGTAGTTAAACTGGAATTCATGTCCTCTGTTAACAACGCTGGTCTCATTGGAATTAACCGCTTCAAACGCATTCTCTGTAGAGATTAGCTTTTTTCTTAACATCTTATCACTCTGACTGTAATAATACTCATATGTGAATGTCAGATTGTTATTGAAAAATGCCCAGTCTGTAGCCAAATTGAGTGTTGTTTTCGTCTGTGGCTGCAGGTTCACATTCGGTATCGCTCCCAGATCAATAGATACGGTAGGTTGGTTATTGTATGTTCTGCCATCCTGAAAATACTTACCGTACACATCATAAATGGTACCTACGGGGATGATATTCTTACCCCATGTACCTCTTATGGATCCCAGCGATAACCAATCCCAGTTTTCAGCAAATTTTTCATTACTGAAGTTCCAGCGAAGCCCCCCTGTAGGAAGGTATGTCCAAGGGTTCAGTCCTCCTGTAGTAGAGGTACCGTCGACTCTGTATGTAAAATCTATATAGTATTTTTCATTATAATTGTATGAAAAACTTCCGGCATAACCGACCGTTCTTTTTTCCTGTGTGATTTTATATAATGTTCCACCTTTCTGATTGCGGGTATCGTATCCTAATCCGACTGTTATCTGATCATTTGGTGTACCCGTAATACTCATTTCATCTCCTCTCTTATTCACCACTTCAAATTCAGCAAATCCGTATACACTCAGATTATGTTTTTCAGCAAATGTCTTATTATAGGCCAATAGATTTCTATTGTACAATGTATTGGTCCTGTCATTATAAGAGTATACTTCAGATTTATCCGCATTCAAAGCGCCTTGTGTAAAACGATCTTGTGTCCCTCTGAGGTAATTGTAATTAAGCGTAGATGACGCCCGCACACCAGGTATAGGCTCATACTGAATTTCTACCTGAGAAGAGAGATTACCGGTTTTACTGTCATTGAGGACATTGAGAGCAGCCAGTGCATCACTACTTCCCGTAAATAAAGACGGTGATGGCAACAGAGAAGAAGTATTAGCCGAGCTGCCGACACCCGACTGCTGCAGCGCATTCCCTGATCCGGTACTGTTTTTAGCTAAAGAGCTGTTCAGGTATGCCATTAATCTAAACTTAGAAGAAGGCATATATTGCATATTCATTTGAAGAGAATAGCGTGTAAATCCGGTATTCTTAATAATACCATTTTCATCATAATAGCCGGTATTCACTTTATAGTTGAAGGCCTGATCTCCTCCGGATATATTCACATTCTGGCTATTGTTGACAGTTGGTCTGTAAAAATAGGATTGCCAGTCTGTAGAGTTATTGTAGAAAGCGTTCAAACTGTCTGCCAGCATAGGCGAATCATTGATATGCTGCAACGCTGAATTATAGGTTGAATCGTAACCAAGTATCTGTTGCAAGCGAAGATAACGTTCACCCTTTCCTCCGATTACGTTTCTCAGCCCCGGTACCGCATTAATAAACAGTTTACTCTCGTAAGATACAATCGGCACTTTAGAACGTCCGCGCTTGGTCGTCACCAGGATTACACCATATGCACCCTTTGATCCATAAAGTGCAGTTGCCTGTGCATCCTTTAATACGGTAATGTCTTCAATATCTTCAGTAGGAATCATGGCTATAGGACTGATACCAGGGCCTGCCGACTGAAATCCATACTCGTAATTTGCGTTGTCTTCGATCGGAATACCATCAATAACAAACAAAGGAGATGTGGGTGTCAGGAAAGCATTATCTCCAGATCCCTGCACATTGATATTGGAAATACCACGGATAGCCATGGATCCGCGAACTCCGGGAGTACCGTTATTCAACTGTACATTAAGTCCGGCAACCTTTCCCTGTAGTAAATCGGTAAAGTTTGCAGCGGGTTGATCCTGTATTTCTTTTCCGGATATGACTACTGCAGATCCTGTAAAGGATGTCTTCTTACGTGCCTGATATCCTACGGTGACCTCTACTTCGTTTATCACATTTTCCTTTATAGCCATGTTGATATTGTAGACGGTTCTTCCGGCTTCTATTTTCTGGCGAACCTGTGTTCCCTGAAATGTAAATAACAATGTGGAATTGGCAGGAACAGTCACCGCAAAAGATCCGTCTCTTCCGGAAGTACCGATTGCTCTTCTTGGTGTTTCTATCAAAATAGAGACATCACTTAGTGTTTCGCCATTTGCACTATTCTTCACAATCCCCCTCACTGTAACATTCTGCGCAAAAGCAACGGAACTACAGAACGTGCACACAAAACATAAAATAATATATATACTTTTCATAATTTCTGATTAATAAGTTGGGGGTTATTCATTAGTAAATCTTGGTGATTCGCCCGTAAAACGGAATTGAATTTCCCAATTGCCTTCTTCAAAAATTGCAAAATCTAACCCTAGTCTTGCCAGCACACTGCCCCCTCCGAAACCAAGTCGTCTGTATGCAAAGGTCACGCTGGCTCTTGTACCATCTATATTCGTATAGTCAGTTCTCTGATTAATCAATGGAATAGGATAAGCAACCTTATACGTTACTTTCTGATTGGTCTTGACCATATCAAATCCGTGAATCAGTTTTTCCCAGTTCGTAGCATTAAACTTATCCGGATTGATATAATTGTTTAAAGAATCTACAAAACTGAAGGTCAGGGAATTTCCGGCCTGTTCTTCATTTTTAAAGAAATAAACAACCATATCTCCAAAGCCTAGAAACTGCCCAGTGCGTTCGCCAACGGTATTCACCATTAAAGAAGGAAACACATACGGACGAAGAGACAATCCTGTAGCAGGATCGATGGTTGATGGTTCGTAAGGTCTTTCTTTGTAAGGCTTTAATTTCAGATTTCTTGCAAATTTGCGACCTCCTGTATTACTTATCTCTACATCGAAAACATAACCCGGATCAGGACTATTCTTTACGAAGCTGGATCTCCCCGGATTCCACATCGTGATCTCTCCGGATTTTTCCTGGATCTCTAACAGAGGTCTGTACTGCACTTCACGCTTACTCTCGATCTCAGCCAATGTAGTTTCAGCTCCTGTATACGCTTTTTTCCATACTTTGACCGGAAATTTACTGGTTAGTTCCGGTGCAGGATCTCCGTCTGCCGTACGGATACTGTAAATTTTAAAGTCTAAAGGAAGGGTAGAATTTTTACCCACATTCACATTATTATTGAACAGGGTCGTTCTGCCTAATACCGGCTCATAGGTAGTGGTAGTGTATGTCACATCATTATCCAATGCATCCAGATGATCCGGCAGATTTTTATTACACGAAGAGAGTAGTATAACAGATAACAGAGCTAAAGTGCCTTTTATCGTATTGCTTATATAATTTCTGTTCATATACATTATTGAGAAAACTTAGAAGTGAACTTATTGAATCCAAAATCGTGACTTGCCGACAGGAAATGAATGACTCCGTTAGTTGTCTTCAGATTGACAGCAGTGGTCGTCGTAGTTTGCCAATATCTTTTGAAAATGGAGTTGTTGACATCGCTAAACTCGATTTCCTGTTGTCCTCCGGAAACAAAGCCGGAAGCATTTGTGACATTATAGTACATATGCATATCGTATCCATAGATACTTTTGGCTTTCAGGCCATCTATATAGGGGTACAGTGTTTCTGTAGTTACTTCACCTTCAAAGATATATCTTCCCATCAGGGAGTCAAGTTCCAACTGATCTACGTCTTCCAGATATAGAGGCGCTTTATTTGTCAATTTGCGGGTCGCATTGAGAGCCTTCACGGCAATCTCAAAGCTCCGGTTGGTCATCGCATAAAATGTGAATTTTTCTGTACCCATCAGTTTGGAGCGAAGTCCGGGCGCACGATCCAGCACCAGAAGCAAGGAATCATAAGTTCCCCTTTGGCTTTCCAGATACTTCAGTATAGTACCATCATAAACCTTGGTATTGTTTTGATAATCCTTATAGTATTCGTCACCTTTCTCACAGGAAACGGTTGCAGTCAATATAAACAGCGCGAATACAAACCAGATATGTTGAATTCTAATCATAATATGAGGTGGTTATAATCTTTATTTCCAATATGGATTTTGTACAAGTTGTGAATTGTTCCGTAGCACATCTGTAGCGATAGGCCAGTAAATTCCTCCATCATTTATAAGTTTTACGACGTTGGAATCCTTTTTCCTTAGCTTATTGAAACGAATGATGTCATACCATCTCCAGCCTTCACCCATCAGCTCTCTGCGTCTTTCTTCGAAGATTACATCAACAATATTCTCTGTTCTTCCCTCATGAAAAGCCGGTAATCCGCGGCTTGTTCTGATCACATTCAATAGTGTGCGGGCTTCACTGATCTCCCCTAAGGCTGCTTTGGCTTCAGCTCTTAACAGCGTGATTTCTTCCAGTCGGGTGAAGACCAGATTAGATCCGAAAATATTGAAATCACTGTCTCCGTCTCCGTCTCTGATCACTTTGATCTTACTGAAAATCGGAATCTCGCCACTGAAGTTTGTAAAGTAATTGGTCCTTGTCAGCCCTGAGATCGTGTCAATACCGAAACGGGTATCATTAGGGTCATTAAAAATGGTAATCACACTGTCTTTAGGGACAAAAATATCCGGCATAGTCTTGTTTGTCAACGGCTTGGCCAGCGTCAACTGTTCGATATGCCCGGTAGCTGTTGCCTCATTAAAGGCATAAGAGGACTGAAAATTAAGCAACTGCGAATATTTTTCTGAAGAAGAGAAAATTCCTGTCCGACCCGTCAGTTGAGAAATATTGGAATAGAACAAGCCTACTTTACCGTAATTATCCAAAACAAATTTTGAAAACACATCTGCATCAATGTATTTCCCCTGCCATGCCGCAATATGTGCCAAGAGCGCATACGCTGTCAGCTTGTTGAACAATACACCTCTCCATTCTACGGATGTGACCCCGTAGTAGGTCTGTAGATTCACCCCGTACAGGTAAGGCAGATCTTCTGCCGCTTTTAACAATTCCTGACTTGCAAAAGCCAGTACGGAAGCCTGATCTGTCCTTCCGAATTCTGTAAATTTACCGTCATCATAGGATTTGGTCAGCAAAGGCACATCTCCCCAGATACGAACCATGTAGAAATAGGCAAATGCACGAATAGCACGTGCCTGTGCGATATCATATTTAAGATTCAACTCTGTGTAGCGTTCATCTTTTTCATATACCTCCGGAGCACGCTCTATGAAGATGGAAGCTGCATTTACCACAGCATAAAATCTTCTCCAGTTTGACAATGCGGAGATCATTGGATACGATGCTTTTAAATCATTTTTGTAAACGGCCTCCAAATCAGAGCGTTTGTAAGACACAAAATCTTTACCTCTCATCTCACCATAAACCCAATGTGCATTATTATCCTGTAATGCGGCTCTGGTAAGGCCATACAACCCCATCAACGAAGAGCGGGTATCTGAAATATCCGTCCATTGTTTTGTTTCAGAAGCAACATTTGCAGAATCGATGTCCAGTTTATTTTCACAGGAAATGGTTATCATTCCTGTCAACCCTGTCATCAACATCAAAAAACAGGAAACATTCTTTTTATTAAAATATCTTTTCATAAAATCGTAATCAATTGGTTAGAGATCTAACTTGAAACCCAGCGTAAATGTCGGTGATAACGGAAGTCCGTACCCGGAGTAATAGCCATTAAAGTCTATAAGTTCAGGATCTACACCTGTGAATTTGGTAATGGTGAGCAGGTTTGTTCCTGTTACATACACATACGCTTTTCTGAGTCTTTTGACCTTTTCTTTAAGTCCCGCTATTTCATATCCGACAGAGACAGATCTTAATTTTAAGAAGGATGCGTTTTCCAGAAAAAGATCCTGATCTACACGGTAAGGTACACTGCTGCTCCATGGGTTGTAAATCGGATATTTTGTGATATCAAAATCCTGCTGCCAGTGAAAAATCTCCTTTACAGAATTAATGGTATTGTTAGATTCGTTGTTGATGAAGTCGTAACGATTGGAAACACGCTGATTCAATGCTTTATGTCCTAATGCGAAATACCATTGAAAACCCAGGTCAAAGTTTTTGTATCTGAACTGGTTACTCCATCCTCCGACAAACTTAGGCATTGCATTTCCTGCCAATATTTTGTCATCTTCATTTACATCATAGTCTCCGTTCTGATCTATCCATTTGGCATCACCCGCATTCATTTCGACGCCCTGAAACATTATTTTACGTCCTGTATTCGGATTAACCGGGATTTCGCTTTCTGCATTGTAAATACCTGCATTCTGATATATCCAGAATTGATCAACAGATTTTCCTACTTCAAGCTTGCGATCACCTACAATTAATGTCTGCAGATTATTAGGAAGGGCTTTGAGGGTATTTTTGTTGATATTAAAATTAAATGAACTTGACCATTGCAGTTTGTCCGGGTTGGTCAGCAGATTTAATCCCAAAGCAACATCCACCCCTTTATTATTGACATTCAGGCCATTCATATAACGACCTGTATATCCGTATTCAGCCGGGACAGGAATGGATGCGATCTGATTTTTGTCATTTTTATTGTATAACGATATTCCCGCAGATAACCGGTTTGAAAAGAATGAACCTTCCAGATCGATATTAAAATGATCTGTATACGGCCATGCTACATCATAGCCTACCCAGCCTAATGTATATGGTCTTGAGATAGCTGCGAAGCCATTATATGAAACCAGTCCGGCTTCTGTACTCCAGTTAAGGTCGGTTGCATACTGAGGCCCGGTTGCAAAACGACTGATGGTCAGCAATTTTCCGATTCTTCCCCATCCGGCTTTGATCGAAAGTTCATTAATCCCGTCATTCGTAGTGAAGAACTGATTTTTCACATTCCATTTTGCACTCACTGCCGGCGTGAACAGCCATCTGTTGTCCTTCTGGACAGTAGATGAACCATCATAGCGCAATACAGCATTCAGATCCAAAAGATTTTTATACTTATATTTCGCATTTCCATAAAAGGAATATACTCTCAGGTCCTCACGATTCGTATATCTGTAAGTAGGGAGAGTAGATTCTTTAAGGTTTAACTTGATGAAATCATTAGGCCCGTCATACGTTTTGGTGTATGTAAACCGGTAAAGGTCTTCCATATATTCCATTCCTGCAGTCAGATCTAACTGATGATCAGTATCTTTTCCAAGTTTGTAATTTAGAGCATGATCAAATTTGTACCGTTGGTTATAACCGTTGTAATTGGAAACATAGTTGTTGTCATCCATCAGGGAAGATGCATAAAACACATCTCTTAATCCCTCGTTATAGTCGATTGAGAATTTAGTGGTATAGCGAAGATTACTTAGTATGGAGAAATCTGCCGATATAAAAGCCTGCACAGCATTCATGACGTTGCCGTCCACGTTTTTATCAAATTCTTTCAGGTAACGCGTATATACATCACGATTGGGTGACATCGGAATACTCAGATCAGGCAGATATCCTGTCTCTGAAATTCTGTCCCGTAAAGAACGGTTGCGCTTACGTTCTACTCTGGAAGCATTGACATATGCTGTAAAATTAAACCATTCAGCTGGTGCCATATTGACATTGAAAGTCGCATTATAACGCTTGAAATTAGCGGCATCCGCACTGGAAGTATTACTGGTATGACCACCCAGAAAGTTAAAATTGGCCCTGTCTGAACCTCCTCTTAAAGATAAGTCAATAGAATATAAAGGCTGATTTTTATAATATTCTTCGAACCAGTTTGACGGACCATAGTAATTTACATTTGTGGAATCTCCCAGATAAGAAGGATACGTGAGCCGGTCTTGTTCAGTTCCATATTTGGAGTAGAACTGCTGTCTGAACATGTTCTCATATTGTGCATTGACCGGAGTGACAGATTTTCGGGTATTCAATCCGTAGTAAGAATTAAGACTGATTTCACTCGGTCCTGATTTACCCCCTTTAGTTGTGATCCAGATAGCACCATTTGCAGCCAATGGTCCCAATGCAGCTAATTTGGCCGGATCTTTAATGACTTCGATAGATTCTATCGAATTGATATTAAAGATACTTGCGAAATCTGTTCCCGGCCCAAGTCTGTTGTAATCATATTTCTGAATACCATACGAAAAGTTATTTTCCTGAGTCAGCGGCACGCCATTGACAAAAATAGTGGGTTGGGAAGCGTTGATATCCTTATTGGAGAATAACGGTGCTGCCAATCCGCGTAAGACAATATTTCTGTTTGTCCCCGGTTCAGCGGTATTCTCCTGAACGTACACACCTGCTACTTCCCCTTTGAGATATTGAGCTACACTGTGGAAAGGAAATGTAGAAACCGTCTGAATATGTACCGAATCAGCAGTCCCCAATTTGACAGCTGTAGGATTAAGCCGCTGAAGAAGGAGCGTATCGGTACTCACGGTATCCTGTAAAAGATATCGGTTAGTATTTGCAGTATATCCTTCCGGAAAATCGGCTGCTTGCAGGAAAGATACAGGAAAAACTAAGATTAAAAAGCAATAGAATCTTTTCATCATAAGTGCATACTTAGGTTATATTCTTAATTAGTTAGTTCACCCTCTTCCGTTTATTAAGAAATGGTGATTACTAGGTTAACTGATGCAACAATGATATACACAGATTTGGGATTATCAGGCATACTAAAACAACGAAATCGTTTGCGTAATTTAAGCAATCGATTGTGCTAAACAATACGAGATGAGATCATGAGGCAAATACGGCTTGATAATGAGCTGCAACATCCCTAATAAATACGCATAGAACAGCATTTATGTACAGGATAAAATTTGCTTATAATAAAATAGGTGACAGGAAATAAACATTCCCGAAAGGGCTAAACAGTACAAATCAACAGAAAAAAGCTCCCGGATGTAAAACGAGGACAATTTATTATTAGTCCTTATCAAAGCTATATTTTAGCTTATCTTTGGAAAAGATTTATACAAAAAATGCCGGGTATCTACTTTCACATTCCATTTTGCAAACAAGCCTGTCACTACTGTGATTTTCACTTTTCTACGTCCCTCAGATACAAGGACGAAATGATGGCTGCAATGAGACAGGAACTGGAATTACGTAGTCAGTCAGGGGATACCAAAAAGCTAACCTCCCTGTATTTCGGCGGAGGAACGCCGTCTATTCTGGATGCCGGACATATACAGTCTTTCATTGATGCTGTATCCGAGTATTATGATATTGCAGAAGATGCAGAGATTACTTTAGAGGCCAATCCGGATGATCTGGATCATAAAAAAGTACAGCAGCTCCGACACACAGATATCAATCGCTTCAGTATAGGCATACAGTCTTTCTATGAAGAAGATCTGAGCTGGATGAACCGTGCTCACAATGCCAGTGAAGCAGATGCGGCAATTAAGCGAGTACAGGATGCCGGATTTGAGAATATAACAGCAGATCTGATCTACGGTTATCCGCTTCTGACAGATCAAAAGTGGAATGCTAATATCAATAAATTACTGGAATTTGAAATCCCACATATCTCTGCTTACAGTATGACGGTAGAGCCACAAACAGCTCTGGATCATTTTATCAAAAAAGGTAAATCGCCGGCCATGAATGAATCTCAGTCTGCCGCACAGTTTGAAATCCTGATAGATAAACTTGTAAACAGCGGATTTGAGCATTATGAGATTTCCAACTTCGCAAAACCTGACAGATATGCCCGACATAACTCAAGCTACTGGAAAGGCGATACTTATATCGGTATAGGTCCCTCCGCTCATTCCTTTAACGGAGATAACCGATCCTGGAATATTGCTAATAATGCATTGTACATAAAAGGTATATCCGAAAAAACACCTGTTGCAGAAGTCGAACAGCTGAGTTTCGAAAACAAAGTCAATGAATATATTATGACTTCGCTGCGTACTATGTGGGGAATGGATACTGCCAAAATCGAAGAAGCATTCGGATCAGATACCCTTAATCAGCTCACGAATACGATCCAACCCTTTATTGCACAAGGAGAAGTACGTCTGCAGGATGGACACTATTATCTTACAGCAAAGGGAAAACTTATTGCCGACCATATCGCATCCGAGCTGTTTCTGGAAGAAGAAGATTAAGCGGTTACTTTACTAAAATGTGGCTGCATGCTTTCCCATCAAAACTGCAAAGTAAATGTACTGCCTTTACCTACCGCAGATTCTACTAGAATATTCCCTCCATGGATCAGCATGATCTGTTTACTCAATGTCAGACCGACCCCACTTCCTGTTTTGCGTGTGGTAAAGAATGGTGTAAAGATATTTTCCATGAGTTCCGTATCTATACCGATTCCATTATCACTGACATGGATCTGTACATTTCCGCCTTTCTCTATTGCAGACATGGTGATGTATGGTTTTTCTACATCTTTTACCGCCTCCATAGCATTGAGAACAAGATTAATAAGCACCTGCTCCACCAGATTGGCATCCGCAAATAACTGAATCCGGGTAGGTTTCAGTATCACATCAAATTCAATATTCTTCTGTACAAAGGTCGGCTCCAGCAACTGGTAAATATTTTCAAACAGATCAGAGACCATGATTTCCTGTAGTTGTGGTTTATCTACCTTATTGATTGTACGGTAACTTTTGGCAAATTTCAACAGCCCCTCACTTCTGTTGCGAATAGTATCTACACCTATACGTACATCTTCAAGTTCCTCTGCCGGATTCAGGCGATCCAGATGCTGGCTCATCGTCTCTGCCAGGGACGAAATAGGAGCAATGGAATTCATAATTTCGTGCGTCAACACACGCAAGAGCTTATGCCAGGCTTTAGTCTCTGTCTCATCAATAGCTTCGTTGACATTCTGAAATACTACAATCTGACACCGCCCCTCCTGTGTCACCAGTTCGGACAATTGCATCAGTAGTTTGACCTTCCCTTTAGCAGAAGATACCGCTTCAATATGCTGCTGTCCGGTCTGAAGATTATTAATAATCTTGAAAAGTTCTTTATTCCGCTTTTCCAGTGAAGTGAACTTTCCTACATACGGAATATCAAACATAACCCTAAAAGCCTCATTCATCCAGATCACTTTATCCTTATCCGGATAATAGGTAAAGATAGCTGTGTCCAGCATATTCACAATCTGATTGAGATACTGATACTGCAATTCTTTGGACACCGTAATTTCTTTAAATGCAGCATTTATCTCATTGAAGGTCTCGTGAATTCTGCGCTTCGTAGAACTTGTTTTTTTTGTAACGTAATAGCGTGTGAAATCGCGCTGTCTGGTAGACTGTACAAAATCCATAAATACATCATAGATTTCAAATTGTGCTTTCAGTCCGGCAGTGAAAGTGACAATAGCTAATAAACCGGCCAGAGATGCCAGCAGATACCATTCAGATATCAGGGCAAAGCAACATATTGCTCCCAAACCTATAAGCAATACATAACTACATGCTATCCACCATTTAAAGCGTGTCATAATCAGAGGTTATACTTTTCCAATCGTCTGTATAATGCCGAACGCGTAAGCCCCAGTTCTCTGGCAGCCTTACTGATATTACCATTATACTTTTCGATCACTTTCTTGATTGTATTTCTTTCCAATACTTCCAGATTCTGCTCACTGCTCCCGGATACGACAGGTTGGACTGAATTCTCTAACGGAGAGAACAACAGATCTTTCCCTTCCACCCTATCCGTTTCAGACATAATGACCGCACGCTCTATACTGTACTGCAATTCTCTTACATTACCCGGAAAGTGATAACCATTTAACTTGTATACAGATTCATCCGAAAAATCAGCTATAGACTTATTGTACTTTTTGGCGTATATGGTCAGGAAATGTCTGGCCAGCAGCATGATATCCTCTCCCCTTTCCCGTAGCGGAGGAACCTGTACTTCGACCGTATTGATCCTGTAGATCAGATCTTTTCTAAACTGGCTTTCGTTGGCCAGTTCCCGGATAGGAATATTTGTGGCACACAACAACCGGATATCTACATCTGCAGCATGATTACTTCCAAGAGGCGTAACCTGCCTGTTCTGGAGTACTGTCAATAATTTGGCCTGTTGCTGTAAGGATATATTTCCAATCTCATCCAGAAATAATGTTCCTTCGTGAGCCAGTTCTATCCGTCCTTTCCTATCTTCACGCGCATCGGTAAATGCCCCCTTTTTATGCCCGAATAATTCACTCTCAAAAAGCGTATCTGTCAACGCCCCTACATCTACCTTTATAAAATTCTTCTGATATCGGAGTGACTGGTTATGAATCTCCCGTGCAATGACATCTTTACCAGTTCCATTTTCTCCCAGAATAAGAATATTGGCATCCGTTGGACTTATTTTACTTATTTTATAATACAGATCCTGCATGATCTCAGACTCTCCAAGCAGCTGAGTCGATGTATAAGAATTTAAGATACCCTTTGCATCTGCTTTTTTTGCCTTATTTACAGAAAGTGCTTCCTCCAGACTCTTGAGCAGTGTCTCGTTTTGCCAGGGTTTGACAATAAAATCGGAGGCTCCGTTTTTGAGAGATTTGACCGCCAGATCTACAGCACCGTAAGCCGTGATCATGACAACGGGTAATACCGGATATTCTTCCCTGATCCTGGACAACCAGTACAAACCTTCATTACCGGTATTGATAGTGCTTTTAAAGTTCATATCCAACAGCACGGCATCCACACTTTTCTTCGCCAATATGGATAATATTTTTTCCGGATTATGTTCTATGATCACTTCACCTACCTGAGGCTTGAGCAACAATCGTACTGCTGTAAGCAGATCCTGATCATCATCTACAACCAATATGGTCGACTTTTTCATATTTCAAAATAAGACTAAAAAGTAAAAGAAAAAAAACAATCCCGCAGTTTTCTCTGCAGATCACCTTAAAACCCAAGTTTCCCCTGATAGTAATCTAATGTATATTGCTGCAATATAGCCTGATATTGCAATACCGTAAGCTGTGACAAGGATTGTTCATATTTATTTTTTGCAATAATATAAGTCACTGAATTGATGTCGCCCTCATCAAACCTAACCTGTGCAATTCTGAAAGATTCCTTATAATCTGTAACCTGACTTTTCAATAATGCAATATTCTCATAAGACTGTTTATATTCGAAAACTGCTCTGCTGGTATTTTGACGAAGTTCCAGGCGTTTCTGATCGTTCTCTACCTGCTGACTCCGCTGATCCAACCGGGCCAGTTTCACCTGATTACGAACTTTAAATCCATTGAATATCGGAATATTAAGACCAAATGCAATATATTTACCCAGATTATTATCAATCTGACGCAGATAAGAATCACTGGAAGTCCCTGCATATTGACTATTCAGACCGGCACCAAATGTAAGTCGTGGATAATAAGCCGACTTAGCATATTTTACAGCATATTCTGCTGCATCCGCTTTGAGCTGTAAAGACTGAAAGTCGGGCAGTTTATCTTGTGCCTCCTGATATAACTGTTCTGCGTCAGCTGTCCATACATCTATATCATTTGTCTGTTCTTCCAAAGGGGCAAGTTCTCCCAATTCCCTCTCCGCTATATTCATCAATCCCGAAAGAGCGACACGTCTGTCGAAAAGTGTTTTCTTTAATCCGTTAATAGATGAAGATTCTGCCGCATACTGACCTTTGATATCAAAGTAATCTCCCGGTGCAATTGCCCCCTGTTTGTGTAGCGTCTCTGATCGTTGCAGCTGTGCCCGGGTTGTTTCGATATTAACTTCTGCCTGTTGCAGAATATCTTTTGCTGTCAGCACCTGTATATACGCCAGTATAACATCCAGTTTCAAAGCGATTAAAGCCCCTTCTTGATCCTTTTGATCAGCCGCCCATCTTTTCGACTGCTGTCGTATATCATACAACATCCCCAGTCCATCAAACAGCACCATCGAGGTCGTTAGTTCCTGATTACCGGAAGTAAAACGTTTGCTGATAAACTGATTAGTAGAGGGATCTATACTTTTTCCTTCATTAATTCCGTGTCCCAGACGGGCATTCAATGTAGGAAGGCGTTCCTGCCATGATCTGGTATAGGCAATAGAAGAACGCTGCTCTTTTATCTCACTGTTCTGAACGGCCAGATTATGTTGCAAAGCCTGAGAAATACAGGATTGGAGATTACATACCTGACCCAAAGCAGCAAAACCTGACCCTAATAAAAAATATAATACCGAAACAATATATCTGTAATGCATAAATATGCTGTATAAGTAATGAGAATGTGTAATACAATCCTCTTACACACAGCATATGCCAAAAGAATAAACAACTAAAAATCAACAACTTATGCCAAAATAAAAATATTACAGTGTTCGTCATCGGACAAAAACTGTCCGTTAGCGGACAGTCGGACGACAATTTCGAAAGTTCGTCAAAATACCAGGCTCAGGATTTCTCCGGGAAGTCCGTCAAAATCTCTGAACCCTTCTGAAACAAACCCATTATTGACCAGAATTTTTCTGGATGGAATATTATTAGGATCAATAATGGCCGTGACCTTACTGATTTGAGATTCTTTCCTTGCTATCATTAGCATCTCGCTGGCCATCTGATTTCCAAAGCCTTTTCCCCAATGAGAAGGAAGCAAAATATAACCGAGTTCTGCCTCCTTGCTGTCCTCTGCTACGACCTCCAGTTTAGCTAACCCGACAAATTCCCGAGCTTTAGCTGTCTTAACTTTGAAATAGCCGAAAGAAGAGTGTAAGCCATTTATCCCTAGAATCTTTTCATAGTCTGCCTTAGCTTCTGACAAAGGAATAGCCCGCTCTGTAATCATTGCCATTACTTTTTCATCACGCACTAATGAATAGTATAATTCAAAATCATCCTGATCAAATTTTTCAAAAATCAATTCTTCTTCCGGTTTTTTTATCATAACGTCTATTTTGCTTTACTCTTTAGTTTCCCGAAGGTTTCGTCAATAAGTACAATACGCTTTCTGACTTTCTCTGCAGCGGCATCCAGTGTATAACCCTCATCCATCAATTCTTTGATCAGCAACATCTTCTTAATATTCTTATAGTCATACCTTCTGTTTTTTCCCTCCTCTTCTGTCAGACTACTGATAATGTTTTTATCTTCCCAATACCGGATTTGTCTGGTAGGAATTCCGGTAATCTGAGATACTTCTCCTATGCCTACGATCAGCTTCTCTAAAAATTCGAAATCAAATCCCGCATTTTTATTTTTATCAGATTTACCCATTTTGTAGATTATTTTCAATTATTGTTATAAATATATAATTTAAGCAGTCTATTTACAACATTTGGTTTTGCTTAATTTTAGCTTAAGGCTAACATCTTATTTCTTTAATACAGCATAGAAAATCAAAACATGTGCGCTGGCGAACAGAAACTGACCGATATCGAACACCTGAAACATTTCACTAAACAAATAAATTACTGACAATTAATTAGTTACAATATTGGCACATCGTTTACTAAAGAATATACAGGATTATAAAATTGATAACGTACTATATGGATAAAGTCATACAAAAGAAAACATGGACAGGCAAAAGACTACTGATGCTTGCCGGCATTTTCTTACTTATTTTTTTAATCGGTTTTAGTGTCTATCTTATCCGGGGTAAAAGTAATCTGAATGTAAAGGCTGAACGGTTGAGTATACAGATAATAAAAGAAGATACATTTCAGGAATTTATTCCTTTAAACGGTACGGTATTACCGATTAACAGTATATTTCTTGATGCATCTGTAGGAGGACGTGTGGAAGAAAAATATGTTGAAGACGGAGCTTTTCTGAAAAAAGGAGATCCTATTATGCGCTTATCCAATACAGATCAGGAACTCAGCCTGGTTAATCAGGAAACATCCGTTCTGAATCTCTTAACACAATCCCAGATCGCACAGACGAATGCACAACAAGTATCGATCAATAACCGGAATCAGCTGGCCGATGTTGACAACGGGCTTAAAGAAGCGCAGAGGATATATCAGCTGAATAAAAAATTATTTGAAGAAAAAGCAATTGGCTCTCAGGAATACCAAAAAACAGTCAATGATTATCTTTATCAAAAGGAAAGAATGGAATTAACACGCAAAATATTGCAGCAGGATTCGCTATCGACCAATCAAAAGGTAAAACAAGACAGACAGATGTACGAACGTACACAGCGCGCCCTGGAGCTTATGCGAAAGAAAGTAGATGATCTGGTTGTGCGGGCACCTGTAGACGGACAACTGACCTCTTTTGATTCTGAAATCGGGCAAAATAAAAATTCAGGAGAGCGTCTGGGACAGATCGATGTGCTTACCGGTTTTAAGGTAAGAGCTGATGTCGATGAACATTACATTTCCAGAATATATAATGATCTGCAGGGAAGCATAAATATCAGTAATAAGACCTATACACTAAGGGTCAGAAAAGTATATTCCCAGGTCAACAACGGACGCTTTCAGGTGGACATGGAGTTTGTAGGAGAAATTCCTCAGGGTATACGCAGAGGACAGACATTACAGATCAAGCTCGCTTTGAGTGATGAGACTAAAGCCCTGTTATTATCCCGTGGTGGATTCTATCAACAGACAGGAGGTAACTGGATCTTTAAATTATCCGAAGATGGGAGTACAGCCTATCGCACAGATATACAGCTGGGAAGGCAAAATCCGGAATACTATGAAGTCCTCAAAGGATTGAAACCGGGAGATAAAGTGATTACCTCGAGTTATGAAAACTACGACAAGGTACAGGAATTAAAAATTCAAAAGTAATTAACACTCTAATATCTAAATAATGATTAAAATACATCAACTAAAGAAATTTTACCGTACAGATGAGATCGAGACATTAGCGCTTAATAATGTTGATGTCCATGTAACTGAGGGTGAATTTGTAGCCGTAATGGGTCCATCCGGTTGTGGCAAATCGACCCTGTTAAATGTACTGGGCCTGATCGATGATTTTGAAGAAGGAAGCTATCTTTTTAATGAAACGGAAGTTGCAAAATTCAACGAGAGCAAGCGATCTGACCTGCGCAAACATGCTATAGGCTTTGTATTTCAGAGTTTTAATCTGATTGATGAGCTGACCGTTTATGAAAACGTTGAGCTGCCATTGATATACACCAACGTGCCCGCTGCAGAAAGAAAAAAACGGGTAGAGGAAGTATTGGAAAAAGTACAGATCGCACACCGCAGAAACCATTTTCCGCAGCAATTGTCAGGAGGTCAGCAACAGCGTGTGGCTGTAGCAAGAGCTGTGATTAACAACCCCAAGCTTATTCTTGCCGATGAACCTACAGGAAACCTGGATTCGAACAATGGTAATGAAGTCATGCAGCTATTGACGGAACTCAATGAAAGTGGTACGACCATTATCATGGTGACGCACAGTGAGCATGACGCCAAATTTGCACATCGTGTCATCCGTATGCTGGACGGAGAAGTAATAATGGAAACTCAATTCTAAAGATCATGCTGTACACGTATTTCAAACTCGCCTGGCGAAATCTGCTCAAGAATAAAACGACTTCATTCGTCAGTATTGTAAGTCTTGCGCTGGGAATATGCTGTTTCTTTTTGCTGGGAACATATATTATAAACGAACTCCGCTTTGATAGTTTTCATAAAAAAGCTGATCGCATTGTCTTTATGTCCTTTGGTTATAAAGCCCCTTCAGAGGATGAATTTACAGAAACACCCTGGACACCCAATGCGGCTGTACCGGCATTTGCAGAGCAGTTTCCGGAGGTTGAAAAAGGTGTGCGGCTCTTTAAGCGGGGAAGTGAAGAACATAAGGTACCCGTTCAGTACAAAGGAAAAGTATTCAACGAAGATGGACTTGTCTTTGCAGACGAACCTTTCTTTGACGTTTTCAGCTTCGACTTTATAAAAGGAAATCCTGCTTTAGCACTCAAGGAGCCAAATTCTATCGTTATTACCGAATCTACAGCAAAACGCTATTTCGGAGAGGAAGAAGCATTGGGAGAAAGTCTGACGATGAATAATATCCCTTGGAAAGTGACAGGTGTTATCAAAGACATTCCTTCTTATTCCCAGATACAGTTCAATATTATCGGGCCTTACCATTCCTTATCCAGATTTAAAAATGTTTCCTGGGGTGCCGCCAATGATATTTCCTATCTGCTGCTCAAATCTCCCAATGATATCGCTGCTGTACAGTCCAAAATCGACAACTATCTGAAAGAACAGTTTGCAGAGGAGATTGCTGCAGGTTATCAGGCGAAATTCCCTTTACAGAAGTTGCTTGATGTAAGGCTGCATTCAACGGTAATGGGTGGTCCTAAACAGATCTATATCTATCTCCTTTCTGTAGTTGCTATCTCTTTACTATTGATTGCCTGTATCAATTTTGGTAATCTTATTATGACCAAGTCCAGTGAGAGAGCTCATGAGATAGGCGTACGAAAAGTAATAGGAGCTTCAAGAAAACACATTTTTACACAATTCGTGACCGAATCCTTCTTTACCTCCTTTATTGCCTTATTAGTGGGTACTGTCGGTGCGATTCTGCTTATTCCGGTATTCAACAGTTATACAGGAATACAGCTTAGTCTGGAATCCTGGAAGGGAGGGTGGTTCATCCTGATCATTATTCTCCTGTTTCTGTGCATTTCCTTTATTTCAGGCGGAGCACCAGCATGGATATTGTCTTCTGTCAAACCCACGGACAGTCTGAAAGGAAAGATTTCGAACAGTAAAAAAGGAGCTTTACTAAGTAAGATTCTGATTATATTTCAGTTCAGCTTATCCCTACTGTTTATTATTTCTACACTTATTGTCAACGGACAGATGCGTTATCTGCAATCCAAAGACACAGGGATAGCCCGTTCAAAAGTAATCGTACTGGATGCCTCCGAGCTTGCAGTCCCTAATCTGATATCTTTTAAAAATACCCTTGCAAGCAACAATAATATACAAGGAGTAACAGCTTCCTATGATTCTCCGGTCAACATTAATGGAGGTTATACTCTGGAAGCCAATATCAATTCATCTGCGAAAAGCATTAATATCACCGGTATTCCTGTCGAAAAAGATTTCTTATCTGTTTTTGACATAAAACTTATGGCAGGAGAAAGCTTTAACGAAGGTGATGTTACCCGCTCCGGCACAACAGATACAGCGTCTGAATATGCTTTTATTATTAATAAAACCGCATTAGATCAATTAGGGTTGAAAGCGGATGAAGCCATAGGCAAACCTGTCAACCTTAACGGTAGAAAAGGCAAAATCAAAGCTGTTTCAAAAGATTTTAATTTTGCGTCTCTTCACCAGAAAATAGGCCCTATCGTGCTATTCGTAGAATACAGCTGGTTTGGCAAATTGATGATCAAACTAAAGGATACTGAGCATACACAGGAAACACTGGGATTTCTGGAAGATACCTGGAAAAAGTTCAGCAAAGATAAACCCTTTGAATATCACTATCTCGAGGAAGAGTATAACGGACTTTATCGCACAGAAGAACGCACACTAAAAATCCTGACTTTGTTTTCCGTTGCCACTATTCTAGTATCAGGACTGGGCTTATTTGCACTGTCTTCACTAGTGATACAAAGGAGAGTCAAAGAGATCGGGATCCGTAAGATACTTGGTGCATCTATGTTTTCGATTGTAAAATTAGTATCCTCCGAATTTCTGAAACTCGTACTGATGTCTCTTATAATAGTTACGCCATTTTCATGGTGGATCATGCAAAAATGGTTACAGGGATTTGCTTACAGAACAGAGATCAGATGGGAGGTATTTCTTTTTGCCGCTGTAATCGGACTTCTGATAACTGCGCTGACAGTCAGCTTTCAGGCTATCAGAATAGCAAATTCCAACCCTATCAATAGTCTGAGAGACGAATAATATATCAAATCATACATCAGCTATAAAAATATGCTTCTAAATTATATCAAAACTTCCCTTCGGTTTCTTGCCAGATATAAGGCTTATACCTTTATCAATATATTTGGTCTTGCTATCGGTATTACAGGTTTTTTATTAATAGGACTTTGGATTCAACACCAGATAAGCTATAATCAGTTCCATGCCCGTAAAGACCGGATTTATATTGCTCAGCATAAGAGGGATGTTAATGGAGAAATAAAGATCGGGTCCGCTACTTCTGAACCACTGGGTCCTGCTTTACAATCGGATTATCCCGAAGTCCAGTCCAGTAGCCGCATTGATAACGGTTACAGCCTTACTTTTAAATTAGGAGAAAGACTTCTGAATCAACCTGTCACTTTTGTAGATTCTTCCTTTTTCGATATATTCAGTTTTGAAATTATCAGCGGCAGCAAAACCCCGTTTAACAAACCTGATCAGGTTGCAGTCACACAAAAAACCGCTACCAAATTATTTGGAGATGAAAATCCACTGGGACGCACCGTTTTAATACAGAGTAAATATCCGCTTACCGTAACCGCAGTTGTCAAGGATCCCCCGTCAAACAGTTCTGTGTATTTTGAAGTTCTGGCAGACTGGAATCTCAGAACAAGTCTGGGATATAATGATCAATCGACACGACCATGGACCAATAGCTATGTGAGTACATATGTACTTCTCAAAGAGGGAACAGATCTAAACAAAGTCAACACTAAAATTCAAAACATCAGTAAAGAGCATGACCAGAGTTCTTCACTGGAAGTGGTGCTGTATCCATTTATGAAAAGTTACCTGTATAACTCATTCAAAAACGGAAAGAATGACGGTGGACGAATAGACAACCTCTACATCATGGGGTTTATAGCTTTAACGACACTTGTCCTTGCCTGTATCAATTTTATGAACCTGAGTACAGCACGAAGCGAGAGAAGAAGAAAAGAAATCGCTATCCGCAAAACTATGGGAGCAACCCGCAAAATGCTTATAGGACAATTTCTGATAGAATCCATTCTTATTGTCTTTTTCTCAACGATCATAGCCATTATACTGACTGTAATACTTCTCCCTCATTATGAAAAAATCATTGAGGAGCAATTTGTTATTCCTTATACGGCCCCTTTACCCTGGATACTATTAGTGGTTTTCATTATAGTAACCGGTGCTTTGGCAGGCAGTTATCCTGCATTCTATCTTTCCTCACTGCAGACACAGCGTGCTTTGAAGGGCTCTGCCACTTCTTCCGGATTTACACCCAGAAGTATTCTGGTCACCATTCAGTTTACCTGTTCAGTCGTATTGATCTGTTCAACACTTTTTATTATCAAACAGGTCGAATTTGCCGGACAGCGTCCTTTAAATTTTGAGAAAGATCCTCTACTGACCATATACCTTAATGAATCCGAACTGGAAAAAGCCGGACTTATCAGCAATGCTCTCCTCCAATCCGGCGCGGCGACTTCTATTACACGGACAGGTTCTCCGATGTCCCGGACATGGAGCAGCTCCACTGCTATCAGCTGGCCGGAGCGTCCGGAGAATGACAAAACCTCTATTTACCGGTTTGGGGTGGATAAAGATTTCACCAAAACGACAGGTACAACCATTATACAGGGAAGAGATATTGATATTAACAAGTATCCTGCTGACTCCACCTCTGCAGTATTGAATGAATCGGCAGTCAAAACAATGAATCTCAAAGAACCGTTAGGTGCTGTCATCGACGATAATTTCAAAAAATGGACTGTAGTCGGAGTGATAAAAGATTTCGTTATCAATTCTCCTTATCAACCTGTAGAACCGATTGTCATCTTTGGTCCTGCTTCTTATTTAGGTATTCTGACGGTCAGGATGAATGAAAACAATTCTACAGACAGTAATATCAAATCAATCGAAAAAATATTCAAGACCTTTTCTCCTGAATATCCGCTTCAATATGAACTTGTGTCAGAGCAATATGATTCCAAATTCCGGACAGAGCAGAATCTAAGCAAGATTCTGTCATTTTTTACCGTTTTATCCCTTATTATTTCGTTCCTCGGACTTATTGGATTGACAGCTTTTGAAATCGAAAGAAGGAAAAAAGAAATCGGAATACGTAAAATTCTGGGAGCCTCTAATCGCGCTATCACAGGTATTCTTTCAAAAGAATTTATGCTGATAGCCGGTATTTCTATACTTATCTCCTATCCTGTTACGACCTACATCATGCAGCGTTTTCTGGACAAATTTGCATATAGAATTCCATTATCCTGGCTGGTTTTCGGGATTGTAGCCATTGGAATTTTAACCATTACAGCATTGGTTGTGTCCCTGCAGACCAGACAGTTGCTACATCAGAAACTTGTAAACCACCTGAGAGACGAATAATTAATTCTTTTAACACTACAATTATGAACTGGTTATCCATAAAATTAGCATTTCGTCAACTCTGGAGGCAAAAGCTGTTTACTGTACTGAATGTCCTGGGTTTGGCCATTGGAATTGCCGGCTGTTTTTCCATTGCCCGTATCATCGATTATGAGCTCAAATTTGACCGCAACCATCAGGATCTCGATCAGATATATCAGATTATGTCTCACTCCCGCTATGAGGGTGTCAGCAATAATTTCGGAGGAGTTCCCCTCCCGCTCTCATCCTATCTCGAAGATCAACGTTCAGAGATAGAACTGGCCGTGCCTGTATACGTACGATATTTTTATAATGTAAATACGGAGAAAAATAAAGAAGATTCTACATCTCCCACATTGCTAGTCTCAACGAACGGATCCTATTTTGATCTGGTTGGTTATAAATGGCTGGCCGGAAACAAGGGGAATGTCCTGAAGTCTCCCAATGAGGTTGTACTAACAGCTTCCAGAGCAGCTTACTATTTCAAAGATGCCGATCCGCAACAGGTTATAGGAAAGGTGCTTGTCTATAATGACAGTCTGCTATATACAGTAACTGGAGTGGTCCGGGATCTGGATTATCCGTCCAGTTTTGAAGGAAAAGAGTTTTTTCCGATTCCGGAAAAAGAACTCAAAAGTACAGATTGGAATGCAAGAAACTCTAACCATCAACTGTTTGTAAAGGTAAATTCAGAAAATAAAAAACAAAGATTACTTCAGGCTATCAACAAAAAACTGGATAAAGAAACAAAAGAATTAAAAAATAAATATAAATATGAGGGCTGGTTTGAACTGCTTCCTTTAAAAGATAAGCACTTCACTCCTTCAGCCAATAATGGGGCACATTCTATAAATAGGTCTGTTCTATACGTATTATTAAGTATTGCCATTTTTCTGATCGTACTGGCCTGTATCAACTATATTAATCTCACCACAGCACAATTGCCCAAACGTGCAAAACAAATAGGCATTCAGAAATCTCTCGGAGCGAGTAGTTATAAAATTATGCAGATTTTTTTTACCGAAACTTTTGTGACGCTGGTCTGTGCAATTGTAATAGCGATCCCGCTTTCTCTCTTTTTTAATCACACCTTTAAAGATATTATTCCAACAGATATAGCGGATTTTCTAAGCGCTGGAGAAATTACAGGTTTTATAATCGTCTTTATAGTAGTGCTGACACTGATCAACGGTATATATCCGGCATGGCTCAGCACGAGAGTTAATACCGTCAAAATTCTTAAATCTTCATTAGGTGAAGGCAGAAAAAAAATCTGGTTAAGAAAAGTTCTCATTATCTTCCAGTTTACAATATCCCAGCTATTTGTTATCTGTACCATCATTATCGGACAACAATTGCATTATGCACTTAATGCCAACTTAGGTTTCGATCATGATGCAGTGATTATTCAGGAAATTCCTTACAGACTCTCCAAAAAAGACCTCACGAACCCTCGCACATATGCAGAGGCGCTTAAAAAACATTCGGAATTTGCTTCAGTAGCATTGGGTCACACCCCATTCAGCAGTTCGATGTGGGGCAATACCTACTACCGCATGGTAGATACCACTAAAATACAAACACAGATCAACTTAAAGTTTATCGATGAAACTTATCTGGATCTTTATAAACTCAAAATCCTTGCTGGTTCAAATTTTATTGATCGGAGTGACAGTTCAAGGCACATCATTATAAATGAAAAAGCAGTTCAGAGCTATGGTTTTGATTCACCACAGGAAGCAGTAGGACAATTGCTGAAAGATGGATCAGATAAGGATATACGTATAATAGGCGTCGTTAATGATTTTAATCAGTTTGATTTTAGAAGCACAGTGGGACCGATTGCGTTTTATTATGGTAAGCCGGACAATTTATTAAGCATCAGCATCAAACTTTCCAGCGCCAATAAAGGTGAATGGGAATCTGCTATTAAAGTCATGAAAAAGGAATGGAAGAACAGCTATCCGGATCAAACATTTCAATACAAATTCTATGAACAGCAAATAGAAGATATGTATGAAGATGACAGAAGAACTGCAAAACTCATTAATATCTCGGCAACGATTACACTTTTTATCAGCTGTCTGGGATTATTCGGACTGATCACACTGACCTCCTATCAGAGGACAAAGGAAATCGGTATACGCAAGATCCTTGGAGCAAAAAACAAGCAACTCTTTATCTTGTTGACTAAAGATTTTATATGGCTGGTGCTGATCGCATCTGTAATTGCCACCCCTATTGCACTTTATTTTATGAGAAAATGGCTGGAAGATTTTTCATTTCGTATCTCCATAAGTCCATGGGTATTTATACTGGCAAGTATTGCAGGTATTCTTATCGCATATATTACGACAAGTATACAGGCTATAAGAGCTATCAGACGCAATCCTGCAAATAGTCTCCGGGATGAGTAAAGATCTGTTATATGTTTAGTTTAGTTAAGGCCCGTACTCCGTTGGATACGGGTCTTTTTTTGCAATTGGGAGCGTATCATAAAATCAATAAAAAATTATCATAAAAACAACAAAAGCCTATATTATTAACAAATAACAAAATATATCCTCTTAAAACAATTCGTTTTTATCAAATATGCAATTTACATCATTTTCAATACTATTATTTATTAGGTTTGTAGGCAATAAATAACCCTATATTTTTAAACAAAACAAACCCTAATTATGTCCTCAAAAGTTCTGTTTGAACAGGAAATCTCTTCCTATACAAAAAAAACGGAAGCGGCTAAAACTTTCATCAATATTATCAGCCGGCTATGGTATGAACAAGCGATTGAACTTGTGCTTTTCAGAAATCAACTGATTGACAGACAAAACAGTCACATTCTTAACCTTCACCATGAAGCGGCAGTCTTTGCAGAAAACAACATCAGTATCTTTGATAGTCTGGCAGTGGCAGATACCCTGCAAGATCTCCGTCTTCCACCTTCGCGGATAGATGTAGGAACACTGGCGATGGAAATGAAGAATGAAGGCATCGCACCGACCGATCTTCATGATTTTCTAATTCGAAAACTCTGCAAAGCGCATCAGACCAAAGAGATCACACCAAGAGATGTTATCCTCTACGGATTCGGAAGGATAGGCAGACTATTGGCACGTGAACTCATTGCAAAGGCCGGTTCCGGCAGGCAACTACGTCTGCGCGCAATCGTAACCCGAGATCAGGTCAACGAAACTACACTTCGCAAAAGAGCTGCCTTATTGCAGCACGACTCCATACACGGTGATTTTGAAGGCACGGTAGAGATAGACATTACAAACAAGGCCCTTGTTATTAACGGATTGACCGTCTATATACTGTCGGCACAGGCACCTGAAGAAATAGACTACACAGCGTACCAGATCTCAAATGCTCTGGTTATAGATAACACAGGAGCTTTTCGTAATGCAGAAGAGCTGAGCCGTCATCTCAAATCAAAAGGCACAGCAAATGTATTGCTTACAGCACCCGGCAAAGCTGTGCCCAATATTGTCTACGGTATCAATCAGGATGAAATCGATGTGAGCAAAACGGCAATCTACTCTGCAGCATCCTGCACAACAAATGCTATCGCTCCCGTATTGCACATTATCGAAAACAAATTGGGGATAATCAAAGGCCATATTGAAACAATCCACGCCTATACCAATGATCAGAATCTAGTGGACAATATGCACAAAAAATTCAGAAGAGGCCGTGCTGCAGCACTGAATATGGTCATCACAGAAACAGGTGCCGGCAGTGCAGTCGCCAAGGCAATCCCTTCATTAGCAGGCAAACTTACTTCCAACGCAATCCGGGTGCCTGTACCGAACGGATCTCTCGCTATTCTACATCTGGAAACCAGACAAACAACTGATGTAGAGACGCTGAACAAATTGATAAAAACCGCAGCGCTAAAAGGCGATCTTGTAGAACAGATCAAATACGCTGTTAATGAAGAACTGGTTTCTTCTGACATCGTAGGTACTTCATCCTGCTCTATTGTAGACGCTCCGGCCACTATCGTATCTGCAGATGGTCATAGTATCGTACTATATGTCTGGTATGATAATGAATATGGATATGCGCAGCAGGTCATGCGCCTGTCCAGACATATTGCGGGTGTAAGAAGATTTGTTTACTATTAGCAGTAACTCATATTGAGCTATAGTCCGGTAGTGAGTATGTATATCCCGTAACTACTCACTACTGGTTTATAAAATCAGAGAATTAGATCAAAGCAGTTTTTTACAGATCAGGTACTTCATGATGACGGCTGTCGCTCCCGCACGCTGACGTACGTACTTCCGGGCCTCCTCTCCTGCAAACACCCGTTTTTCTAATTGTTGAAATTCAGCAAAAACAGTTTGTAACTCTGCTGTCCCGGAAATTGAAAAACCGGCTCCGCATTCAATCAGATCCTTTGCTTCCTGAAATTTATGGTATTTAGGTCCAAAGATCACCGGTATTCCGTAAGTGGCGGCTTCCAGTGTATTATGTATGCCTGCTCCGAAACCTCCGCCGATATAAGCGACATTTCCATACCCGTATAGCGAAGATAACATCCCGATATTGTCAATAATTAACACTTGTGCACTCCGGATAACCTCAGGAGAATATGCAGAGAAACCGGAAAATCTAAGGGCTGCCGGAAATAACTCCTGAATAGATTGAATATGCTTATCATGAATCTCATGCGGAGCTATTATCATCTTCCATTCGCTATATTGGCCGGCCAGATCATGTAACAATATTTCATCATCCGGCCAGCTACTCCCCGCAATCAATACCGGATGATCCGCCACAAATTGAGCCACTTCAGGTATCTCCTTTTTCTGTAACGGCAACTGTATTACCCTGTCGAAGCGGGTGTCCCCGGTTATACCGACATTACGAAAACCATTCTCCTTTAACAGGTGAAGGCTTTCTTCATTCTGAACAAAAAAATAGCTGACACATTCCAGAATTTTTCTGAAAAAACCGCCATAAGGCTGAAAAAAAATCTGCTCAGGTCTGAAAATGGCAGAAATCATCAGCAACGGGATCTGCCGCTGTGCCAGCTCCTGAAAGTAATAATACCAGTATTCGTATTTAGTAAATACCACAAATTCAGGATGTATAAGATCTGTAAACCGTTTTGCATTCTCTGCAGTATCTTCTGGCAAATAAAATACATAATCAGCAAGATTTGTATTCTTGCGTATCTCATATCCTGAAGGGGAATAAAAAGTTATGATAATTTTTTTGTCAGAATATTTTTTTTTTATTTCTTCCAAAACGGCTCTTCCCTGCTCAAATTCACCAAGAGATGCAAAGTGAAACCAAATGTGTTTTTGACCTGTTTCAACCGTTTGACTCATGTGCAGATACCAGTCCTTCCTGCCCTCAGTCCATAGTCTCGCCTTCGTATGAAAAGGCGCTATCAGACGTAAAATACTGCCATAAAGTAGGATTCCCAAAGAATAGATCAGACGCATGTTCGCAAATTATTGCTTATCTTGGTCAAAGATATTAAACCCTTTCTGAATTAGCGGATAGAAGTGAAAAATAAGCATCGCAAACGGATTCTGATAACTGGAGCAGCAGGTTTCCTGGGTTCTCATCTTTGTGATCGTTTTATCCTGGAAGATTATCATGTTATCGGCATGGACAATCTGATCACAGGAGATATACGGAATATTGAACACTTATATAAATTGGATCATTTTGAATTCTATCACCACGATGTTTCCAAATTTGTCCATGTTCCCGGACACCTGGATTATATCCTGCATTTCGCTTCACCCGCCAGTCCTGTGGATTACCTGCGTATCCCGATTCAGACACTGAAAGTAGGATCCTTAGGTACACATAATTTACTCGGACTTGCCAGAGCCAAAAATGCACGCATACTGGTGGCTTCCACTTCAGAGATCTACGGCGATCCGACAGTGAGTCCGCAATCAGAAGATTACTGGGGAAATGTCAATCCCGTGGGACCCAGAGGAGTTTATGACGAGGCGAAGCGCTTTCAGGAGGCAATGACTATGGCATACCATAATTTCCATGAGTTGCAAACCCGTATTGTACGCATTTTTAATACCTTCGGACCACGTATGCGGCTCAACGACGGACGGGCAGTTCCCGCCTTTATCGCTCAGGCGCTGAGAGGAGAAGATCTGACAGTATTCGGGGACGGACAGCAGACACGGTCATTCTGCTATGTCAGTGATCAGGTGGAAGGAATCTTCAAAACATTGCACGCTGACTGTGCAGACCCGATCAATATCGGAAATCCGGAAGAAATCACTTTACAGCAACTGGCAGAAGAGATTCTGCTGATTACAAATAGCAAAAGTAAGATTATTTATCAGCCACTCCCTGCCGAAGATCCCAAGCAGAGGAGACCGGATATCAGTAAGGCAAAAAGAATGTTAAACTGGGAGCCGGTCATATCCAGAAAGCAAGGACTAGAACAAACCATAGCATACTATCGTACTTTACCGATAACGCATTTAGAACATAAAGATTTTACATACTATAATAATAGATAATGAGCAAAATACTTGTAACAGGAGGAACCGGATATATTGGTTCGCACACTGTAGTAGAATTATTCAACGCAGGATATACACCTGTAATTATTGACAACCTTTCTAACTCAAACATCCTTATTCTGGATCAGATTGAGAAGATAACGGGCAGTAGACCCGAATTTCACCAGTTTGATTTATGCGATGCAGATGCTGTATCTGAATTTGTCAAAAAGAATCCGGATATCAGAGGAATCATACATTTCGCAGCTTCCAAAGCGGTGGGTGAATCTGTCGCTGATCCGTTGAAATATTACCACAACAATTTCTTTTCGCTGATCAATCTTTTGGAGACATACCGCAACAGTCCTGTCAACTTTGTATTTTCTTCCAGCTGTACGGTATACGGTGAACCGGACACCCTGCCTGTCACTGAAAGTGCGCCTGTCAAGAAAGCAACTTCTCCATATGGAAATACGAAACAGATCGCGGAAGAAATACTCGAAGAAACGGCCAAAGCATACGATAATTACAACATTATCGCCTTGCGCTATTTCAATCCGGTAGGTGCACATGCTTCTGCACTTATTGGTGAATTGCCGATAGGAGTACCTCAAAACCTGCTTCCTTTTATCACACAGACAGCAATTGGAAAAAGAGAAAAATTAACCGTATTCGGAGGCGATTATGACACACCGGACGGATCATGCGTACGTGATTATATTCATGTGGTAGATCTGGCAAAGGCACACGTTGCAGCGATTAAACTTCTTGAAAAAGGTAATCCAAATGGCAAATATGATGTGTTCAATGTAGGCACCGGAAATGGGTATACGGTATTAGAAGCTATTAAAGCTTTTGAAAGCGTATCCGGAGAGAAACTTAATTATGTAATCGGCCCGCGTCGTGAAGGAGATATCATCAAAGTATGGGGAGACGTTACTAAATCTGCCGAGCAACTGGGATGGAAAGCAGAATTAGGTATTGAAGAAATGATGTCCAGTTCATGGAAATGGGAAAAATATCTTAAAGAAAACCCAATCGGATAATAAGCAAAGAGGCTGAAAAATATTTTTCAGCCTCTTTGCTTATTATTTCCATTGAAAGTCTATTAACAATGCTTTATGATCCGTCGGCCATACAGCCAGTGGTAGTATAAATTTGTCTTTTGATATTTCGGTTGTTTTCTCTCCTCTCAGAATAGATTCTTTAGGGCCGACAACAGCAGCCTTGACTGGCTTTAGCCTTTGGCCTGATTTGTAAAAGATAAAATCAATCCTGTCGCGCTCATCGGCAGACGCTCCCCACACCAGCTTACTGATCTCAACATCTTTATTGTATGAAGGAAAAGTGAAACCGGGATGAGTTACTTCATCTGGATATACTTTACGAAATGCATCCTGAAACCCTCCTTCAGCGAGCATTTTGGTAATCGTCCAGGTAATAATCAATCCCTTATGATCATATTTATCTTTGGTACGGGCTGTCCAGTCCAGATAAGACGGTTCGTTAAAATCACCTCCAAGGATTACCTCATGCCCTACACTGATTTCTTTCGCAGCATCCTCCATGAAAATCTGAATAGCTTCATCACGACTGGATGAATTATTGTTGGCTAACACAGCATCTGCATCTACAATAGGCGCTTCAAGTTTTGCCCATGTATCCGCATGATAACCTCTTGGCAGATAATTTGCGCCTTTGGTATATTCCAGGTGAGCAGTGTAAAATGCAATCGTCTTTCCCTCCGAAGGAGACACAACAGCTTTGTGTATAGTCCCTTTAAATTTGCTGTCATCACCCACACGTCCGTAAGAAATCAACGGATAACGGCTCAGAAGACCGCTGTCATTGCTAAAAAAAGAATAATAGGTAAGACCTCTTTGTGCAAGTGCTTCGACTATACGCTCGTTAAATTTTGTATCGTGATAATTTCGCACTTCACTAAATGCAATCAGATCGGGTTTCAGACGTGCAATTTCATTTGCTATAGCTTCAAAACCGCCCGGCACAACTGTTCCCTCCTGCCATATATTAAACTGAAGAACACGCAAATTTTTGGACTCTTGTCCCCATACAGCAACTGTAAAAAAGAACTGTAAAAGAAGAAATATTTTTCTCATATCAATTGATCAGCTTTGGATCTAAAGCTACTCATTTCTACTGAAAATTTTCTGCGTCTGTCTTGTAAAGGAATGGTTATCAACAAAAATATTACGCTAGCTGTTGTCTGAATCCGAAGTATCCCGATCAAACACAATATTGAAAAGATCGTCTGATTTCTCCCCCAGTTTCTTACGTAACCGTTGTCTGGATTTTTTCACTGCATCTACAGTAACGCCCAGCATATTAGACATCTCTTTATTGGAAAGGCCTAACTTCAGCAGCAGTATAATACGCTGATTAGACTCTGTAAGTTCCGGATAATTTTTACGTAGTTGCTGAATAAAAAAGGGATATTCTCTTTGAAAAGCAGTTTTAAAATTGGTCCAGTTTTCTTCGGTCATCAGATGAGAGTCCAGCAAGGATTGTAATTGCCCTTTTTGCTGTTTCAAAGAAGCTGAAGATGATTTACTGATCTCCTTTATTTCTTTGGCTAGCAGATCAATTTGTTCATTTTTTTCAGCCATATAACTTCGATAAGAAACCATAGTCTCGTTCGCTTTCAATAGTCTCTGATCCGAAAGCACTTTTTCAACCTGAAGCTGAAGGATACGCTTGTCATAATTATCCTGCCGTGCTTTATTCTTTCGTTTAAAAATATTGAAGATCAACGCAATAATGATCAATAAGATAACGACGAGAACTAAATAAGTTCCCTTCTTAAACTTCTCTTTCTCATAACTCTGACGTGCAAGTTCGATATTGTGCGCATATCTTTCTTTCTGCGCAAGCCATTTGGTCTGCCTGAGGATCATATCCCCATCCGAATTGGCCAGAGAATCATCCAGCACCGCCAGTCTCCGGCGTGCTATTAACTCTTCCTGTACGTCTTTTTGTATCAAGGCAATATCCAGCCGCAGACGTACAATCTCATATTCGGATCTCTTAAAATAAGGTTTGGCCACAGCGTATTTTTCAGCCTCACTGATCACTTTTTCCGCACCGGAAATATGGTGGTTGGCCAGATACAGCTTACCTAACAATATCAATGCATACATTGTATTCTGATCACTCTGATGTTTGGTCGAGAAGACAAGATCCTGTTGTACAAAACGAATAGCCTTATCTATCTCTCCCCTTCCCTGATAGATAAGCGCCATATTGCCCATTGCTTTACCCAGACGCACCTCATCATTTACCCGCCTTGCCGTATACATTGCTTTTTTGAAATACATTTCTGCACTTACGGTATCCTGCTTTTTCAACAGATACTGGCCGATATTATCCTGAAGAGCAGCTCTGTCACAGGACAGGGCGGCGGCATATTCTTCCGCTCTTTTCAGATAGACAATCGACTCATCATAATCGCCGATCGTCCCCAGGAAATAACCGATATGCCTGAATGATTCACAGGGAATCAAAATGCTTTCCTGTTTTAATTTACCGATATGATCAATTGCCTGCATAAATAACGGAAGAGCGGCAGACATATCTCTGTAATTATACAGATAATGAGCATAATTGAGTATCGCCCAGAGCTCTACATCCGGTTTTTTATTGACAGAAGCTGTACGTATAGATTGCAGGTATAATTGTGTACTCTTAGGATTGATATCATCATAGAACAAGGCATAGCCATCAGCCATCAGTCCATAATAGGCGGCCCTCAAACTGGAATCCCTGTCTTTATCTGCCTTCCGGATAATGGGAAGAAGATAGGTCTTAAGCCGGGACGTATCCGCAGGAAGTGTATGTTCTGTAGCCAGTATAGATTCAAGCTGTTGTTTACGGGTAGTAAAACTTTGTAATTTTAATTCCTGACTTTCCGCATAAAAACCAGCTATCAAAAAAGGAAAAAGCAAACACAGTAACTTCACGACATATTATTATTAGCAGGTTAATATTATAATCTTAAGGAAGATACAAATATATTATCCTTTTTTATAAATATTAGTGATTACCCTTACAATACTTTTCATTTTATACTAAACTTCAGACAAGACGTACTTAATTGATAAAAAGTACAGCACTTTATTTCATTTATCTCTACCTTTATTATTATGTCACTACATCAGGATCCCGAACTCAAAAAGGCTGTACTCACTCTTCCGCAAAAGGAAAAAGATAAACTATTGGTCAGGCTCATCAGTAAGGACAAAATGTTGATCAAACAACTTCATTATCAACTCCTCGAAGATGAAAATGATCTGGAGGATCGAATTACCCACTTGCGTGCACAGCTGCAGCAACTATTTGATACCGGGACCTCACAAGTAGGTGGTTCTCCTAACTTCAGTAATTTCACAGGTCTCAACAGATTAGTCAAACAAGCCAGCGGAATGGTCAATGAGCACGAAAAGGTGACTAAAGACAAAGTCAGCGAAGTAGAATTCAGAATATACATCCTCAGACGAGCGATAGAAGGATATCCGGAGCTATTCCAGTCTTCTTATCAGTCTGCTGCACACAAACTGCATAAATATATCAGCGGACGCCTTAAGCATGTACTGACCAAATATGACAAGCTACATGAGGATCTGCAGTTTGACTTCAGAGAAGATTTACAACGTATCCTTGATGTCGCTACCAAAAGTGCTCTTCATAGCTATATGCGTGATCTTAAGCTACAGACTGAGCTGTAAAACAGGCCTGATATAGGGTTTATATTGTTTTATTATGAGCAGATCATCCGAAAAATAAAAGAATAGTTTTACGTAAAATTAATGAAGATTGTGACTAATTTTCCAGTGAAAATTTAGTCAAACCCTACATTTTAAGTAACTTCGCGATGTCAAAATACTTCGCGCGTGGGAATTCAAGAAATATTAGAAAAATATGGTCAGAGCGGACAAACACAAGCGCTGACAAAAGCTATTCAGGCTAAAAATCCTAAAGTTCAACTCAAAGGTCTTGTCGGATCATCTGATGCAGTGGTAGCCGTTGCGTCTTATTATTTACAGGAGCGCCCTTACGTCTTTATACTGCCTACACATGAAGAAGCCTCATATTTTTTGAGTGATCTGGAAAGTTTGCTGGACAAGCAGGTCCTTTTCTTTCCTTCCTCTTTCCGCAAAGCTTTTGATTTCACACAACTGGACGCCGCTCATGTACTGCAACGTGCAGAAACACTTAGTGCACTTAACCACGCCTCTGAACTACCCAAAATGGTGGTTACCTATCCGGAAGCGCTTGCGGAAAAAGTCATTAACAGACAAGATCTCCAGAAAAACACACTTGAAATAACACAAAACAGTAAGCTTTCCATAGAATTTATAAATGAATTCTTATCCGAATACGATTTTGAACGCGTCGACTTTGTCTACGAGCCGGGACAGTTTGCTATTCGCGGAGGTATCGTTGACATCTTTTCATTCTCGAATGACAAGCCCTATCGGATTGAATTCTTTGGGGACGATATAGAAAGTATACGAACATTTGATATAGAAGATCAGCTATCGGTCAGCAAGATACATACAGTCACGATTGTGCCTAATGTACAGGCTAAGTTTCTGAGCGCTCAGCATATCTCATTACTGGAATATATCGATCAGGACACCGTTATCTGGGTAAAGGATATTCAGTTTCTGACAGACATTGTCAAAGATGGGTTTAAGAAAGCAAATCAATTCTGGAAAGCACTGACAGAAAAGGAAAAAACACAAAATCCGGAATGGATCAATCCTGAATATAGCCTTAGTGATGACCGGAATCTGGCAGCTATGCTCCATGATTTTCCAATGGTAGAATTCGGGAAGCAGTTTTTCTACAAAGCAGATCAGACCATTACTTTTGATATCCATCCGCAGCCCTCTTTTAATAAAGATTTCAACCTCCTTCTTCACAATTTCAAAGAGAACGAAAAACAACATATTCAGAATCTTATTTTTTCAGATTCGACCAAGCAGATTGAGCGTATCTTCACTATCATAGAAGATCTGGATAAGACAGTCACCTTTATCCCTGTACATAAAGCTCTGCGGGAAGGATTTAGGGATGATGAATTAAAACTGGCCTGCTACACAGACCATCAGATTTTTGACAGGTACTATAAGTACAAGCGTAAGAAAGGCTATGAACGCACACAAGCCATTACGCTGAAAGAACTTCGTGATCTGAAACCGGGAGATTATATCACCCATATCGATCATGGGGTAGGAAAATATGCCGGTCTGGAAAAAGTAGATGTCAACGGCAAATCGCAGGAAATGATACGTCTTGTATACGCAGACAATGATCTTCTCTACGTCAATATCAATTCCCTGAACCGGATATCAAAATATTCCGGAAAAGAAGGCGCAGTTCCCAAAATGAACAAACTGGGAACCGATACCTGGGAAAAATTAAAGAAAACGACCAAACGTAAAGTAAAAGATATAGCCCGGGATCTGATCAAGCTCTATGCAAAGCGTAAAGCTCAGACCGGAAATGCATTTAGCCCGGATACCTATCTGCAAAATGAACTGGAGGCCTCCTTTATCTATGAAGACACTCCGGATCAGGAAAAAGCTACAGCCGACGTGAAGCGCGATATGGAATCTCCGCATCCTATGGATCGCCTTATTTGCGGAGATGTGGGCTTTGGTAAAACGGAAGTTGCTATTCGCGCAGCTTTCAAAGCCGTAGCTGACAGCAAGCAGGTCGCAGTCCTTGTTCCTACAACCATATTGGCGCTGCAACACTATCGGACGTTTACAGAAAGATTGAAAGGCCTTCCCTGCAATATTGACTACGTCAACCGCTTCAAGACCACTAAACAGATCAAAGAAACCTTAGCAAAACTGACTGAAGGAAAAATAGACATCCTTATCGGTACTCACCGGCTGGTCAGTAAAGATGTGAAGTTTAAAGATCTGGGCCTGATGATCATTGACGAGGAGCAGAAATTCGGTGTTTCTGTCAAGGAGAAACTCAAAGTAATGCGGGCAAATGTCGATTCACTGACTCTTACAGCAACTCCGATACCGCGTACACTTCATTTTTCACTGATGGGAGCCCGGGATCTTAGCATTATATCCACACCTCCGCCTAACAGACAGCCGGTGCAGACCGAGCTTCACGTATTTAACGAAACCCTGATTCAGGAAGCCGTCAGTTATGAGCTGGACCGTGGAGGCCAGGTGTTCTTTATTCACAATCGTGTTGCAGATCTGAAACAACTGGGCGCTCTGATCCAGAAGTTAGTCCCGGGAGCCCGCGTGGGCGTAGCTCACGGCCAACTCGAAGGTGATGACCTGGAAGATGTGATGCTAAAATTCATCAGTCATGAATTTGATGTACTGGTAGCCACCACCATTATTGAAGCAGGGCTTGACATTCCTAATGCCAATACCATTATGATCAACCATGCACACATGTTTGGTCTGAGTGATCTGCATCAGATGCGGGGACGTGTTGGGCGATCCAATAAAAAAGCATTTTGCTATTTATTAAGCCCTCCCTTATCTACACTTACTTCTGAAGCATACAAGAGATTATCCGCTATTGAAGAATTTTCAGAACTCGGATCAGGATTTAATGTGGCCATGCGTGATCTGGATATAAGGGGATCAGGAAATCTGCTTGGTGCCGAGCAATCTGGTTTTATCGCTGAAATTGGATTTGAAATGTATCATAAAATTCTGGATGAAGCTATACAGGAACTGAAAGACGATGAGTTTACAGACCTTTTTGCTGACGAAAAAGAGCGTAAATATGTATCCTTTACTCAGATCGACACGGATCTGGAAGTCCTTATCCCGGATGAATATGTAACCAATATCTCAGAACGTTATAATCTGTACACGGAATTGTCCAAACTGGAAAACGAAGAACAGTTAACTGCATTTGCACGCTCTATGGAAGACCGTTTCGGGCCCATTCCCCGTGAGGTATTTGAATTGTTTAATACGTTGCGTCTGCAATGGTATGGCAAGCAGATTGGTCTCGAAAAAATTTCATACAAGAAAAACACACTTAAAGGTTTTTTCCTTAACAATCCGAAATCATCTTATTTTGAATCCGATCAGTTTGGAAAAGTACTGGCTTTTGTCCAAACTAACCCTACAATCTGTAATCTCAAAGAGGTCAAAGGACAGCTCCGTATTGCTTTTGAAAACATTTACAGTGTTAGTGCAGCACTCGACCTTTTACGGGATATGAGTAAATAAGATCTGCAAGGGAAATATTCAGTATAGTATTAAGCGTCTGCTGTACAAAGAAACAGCAAACGCTTAATTCCATTAAAGAAGCGGCAACCAGGATATGCAACCCTGATTATTAATGCGCGTTACCGACAAAGAATGTGGCATTAGCCATCATCAGCTTACCATTCTCCCAGAAGTTTCGAAAGATAATATCATCTGTCAGATAGGTTACTGATCCTTTTCCGACGGATTGTACAGCAAATACAACCCCGTTTTTGAGGTATTTTGTCAGCTTCTCCCCTACGAAACCACTTGTTCTGGCATTTTCTCCGATATATCCCACATTCCATCCTTTATCATTTCCCGCAAACTGGTAGATCTTATCGTCTTGTTTTAACGTATAATAGCTTTCATATCCAAACATAAGCGGATGGGTAGGGTCAATCGTCAATTTGAAGATTGCACCAGCAGTATAGTTTGTCAGTGCATTTCGTTCCCTGTCGCCATATTTGACAGTCGTTTTAGGTGTAGTAGGCAGTATGGTATCTTTCTTTACTAATTTCATCGAACTCCACGACTGACTGCTGAGCTGATCAACCGCTGTCTGCATAGCGATTACTTTACCTCCGGCCTGTATCCATTTTGTAAACTGTTCGGACTGTGCTTTATCTTTCAGGAACGGATATTTACCCGAAGGCAGTATCAGCACATCAACTTTTGACCAGTCTGTACGGTCATAATCTCCGACATTGATCAATGTAATCGGATACTTTAATTGCCGGTCGAAATAATGCCAGATTTCGCCGCTATTAATGGAAGAGGTCCCCTCGCCAGTAAACATCGCAACCTTAGGTGCTTTGATCTTCACAACTGAAGGACTACCGAAATCGCGTCCTTTATCTACATAACTTGACTGCAGACTATGAATACGAATCTGATACCGGTCTCCCAACATCGTTAATTCCTGAGCAATGGTATTTGCGAATTTCTCATTTCCTTTTTTGAGAATTACGACAGATCCGGAAGGGAAGACTTCAGTGCCAATGGTAAAGGGTTCCTCCGAATATTTGATAGCATAGCCTTTCTTCAGCAGTTCGGAAGTAATCTGCGCAACGGCAAAACCATTCCATTTCATCGCATAACCCATTGTTGCGGATAACTGATTGCGAATACTATCGCTCTCATAAGGCTTACCAAGCGCAACAGCAGATTTGGTAGCATATGCTTCCAATCCATATACATAAGGCATCGCCCATGCCGTGATATCGTATGTGACTGAATCATTCAATTTTGCATGAGGTTCAAACAATACCCGGATCAGAGCTGCTTTAGGTTGATTTGCCGGGATCACCAGATCTTTTTCAGCACAGGCATAGCTTTCCTCTTTTGCAGTGGTATAGTTATATCCTTTAAAACTTCCTTTTGCAGTATAGGTCTGAATATCATTATTCTTCAGGAAAGTCCGCAAGGCGTTCAACTTTGCAGCATGTTTATCCTCGTACTTAATGACGTAGGACTGATAAGAAGAAAGTTTACCATTTACAGCCTGATTGTAGAAATCTCTAAACTCTTTGATCAGTTTAGGTGCATGCTCAGCAGATACCTGCACAATATTAATTCCGGAAGCATGGTGATGTATTGCCCGGTCTACCAGTGTCAGCGTATCCAGCTCATCCGTGATCACTCCCAAACCCGCAGACCCGTTACCCGCCTGCTCATACGTCATACCGATAGAACCTGAATACGTCGGATAAGTATCTCCGTAAGAGGGATAGAACAGATCAAATCTTTCTTTAGTAAAATAAAGCCATCCTTTCTCATCGAAATAACGGGCATTGAACCGTCCAATTGTTTCCTGAAAAGCGCGCTGCCATGGTGTGATTACCTCATGTAATGGCTCTGCTGCAGGGGGAAAGAAGTATGGGTTATTAATTCCTTGTTCGTGAAAATCAACATGTACCTGTGGCAACCATTTATTATAAAAAGCAACCCTTTGCTGGCTTTCCACCTGCGTCTGCCAGGCCCAGTCTCTGTTCAGGTCAAAATAATAGTGGTTTGGCCGACCGCCCGGCCAGGGTTCATGATGCTCACGCGCGTCTCGTCTGGCATTCAGCTGATCACCTACGACACTATTATACCAGTTGACATACCGGTCAGTCCCGTCAGGATTAAGACAAGGATCGATAACGATCACTGTCTTATCCAGCCATTGTTTAGCCTTTTGATTCGCCGGATTAACCAGATCATAGAGCGTCAGCATAGATGCTTCTGCAGATGATGATTCATTTCCGTGAACATTATTACTCATCCAGATAATCGGAGGAGTTTGTTCATCCGCCTGTTTCCCGTCATTTAAAGAATGTGCCAGTCGCAGGTTATTCTGACGGATCTCTTCCAGACGATTTATATTCGATTCTGATGAAATAAAGGCAACATATAAAGGACGGCCTTCATTTGTCGTGCCGTACTGTTGCATGCGAACAGTTTTAGGACTCTGTTCAGCCACATGCTTATAA
Organism: Sphingobacterium spiritivorum ATCC 33861; assembly: GCF_000143765.1. Lineage (GTDB taxonomy): Bacteria > Bacteroidota > Bacteroidia > Sphingobacteriales > Sphingobacteriaceae > Sphingobacterium > Sphingobacterium spiritivorum. The sequence goes on from NZ_GL379771.1 coordinate 655,226, forward strand.
TAACTGATCAGCTTCCAGTGTGGAGTCAGCTTGGTGCCGACAGTATGTCCCAAAAATTCAGAAGGAGATTTAAGCTGTGCCCATCCGGTAACTGTACATAACAGTAAGAAAAAAAGGAGTCTTATCTTCATTTGTAAATAATTATTTTTGAAGGTAGTAAAGCCACACCTATTAGAGGCAGAAATTTGAGTTTTTATGCACAACAACTCACAAGTTGTTTTATGCATTTCACTTTTATAAATAAAAAATCAACATAATTTCATCTTAATAGATTGATCAATTTAGGATACAAGAATATTCTTTTAACTAAAATTGGCATTTTATTTTACTTAACCAAATTATAGGAGTAATACTATAAAAAAAGACATTTCATAGATTTGAAATGTCTTCGAAATCTTAATATTTAACAATTTCAGGCTATACGTGTTGTGCCATCTGCAGTTTCTACAATATACGGTGTAAGCGATACGCCGAACTGCTGTTGATAAGATTCACTGATTTCTTTTATAAATTGATCTGAAAAGTCTTTTTTCACTAAATTGATAGTACACCCTCCGAAACCACCCCCCATCATTCGTGCCCCTAATACATCAGGATATGCATAAGTAGCATCGACAAGAAAGTCCAGTTCTTCGCAACTCACCTGATAGGCTTTACTAAGCCCTTTATGTGAAGCATAGATATGCTGTCCCAAAGATACCAGATCCCCTTTTTCCATAGCCTGACAGGCTGCCACAACCCGAAGATTTTCTTCTACAACGTATCTGCATTTGATATATACATCCTCATCTCTCTTCTTCACCACTTCATCCAACATCTCTATCGTAACATCCCGAAGGCTTTTTACCTCAGGATAGTTTTCACGAATCCAGGAAACACCAAGTTCACATTTTTCACGACGCTTGTTGTACTGAGAGTCTCCCAGTGAATGTTTGACATTCGTATTCAATAACAATATCATGTATTCACCGAGCTCCAGTGGAAAATATTCATATGCTAAAGACCGGCAATCCAGTCTGAATACCTGATCTTTCTCACTGAGGACAGAAGCGAACTGATCCATGATTCCACATTTGACACCGACATAGGTATGTTCAGCAAGTTGCCCTATTCTGGCTATATCTATCCGCGAAAGATTAAGCGAAAACAATTCATTTAAAGCAAAAGCTGTGGCACATTCTACTGCTGCAGAGGAAGAAAGACCCGCTCCGGCAGGTACATCTCCGTCAATAAATAGATTGAAACCTCCGACATGTAATCCCCGCTTCTGAATTTGATCCACCACGCCTAAAATGTAATTTGGCCATCCCTTTTCAGCAGGCTGCAGATCTGCTGAAGACACCTGAAACATCTCCCTGAAGTCTGCGGCGTAAAGGCAAATGTTATTATCCTGTCTTGGTGCGACGGCTACATACACAGCCTTATTGATTGCCGCAGGGAGCACAAAACCATCATTATAATCGGTATGCTCTCCAATAATATTGATGCGCCCAGGAGATTTAACAATAATTGAACTGTGTTGCTGAAAATGATTGTAAAAATTATCTTGGAGATTCTGGATATTCATCTTAATTACTTTGTTGTTTATAATGGATGTCGGATAATTCTCTCAACTTTTCTGCTGCATATTCAGGAGTAATATCACGCTGCGGATTAGCGAGCAGCTCATATCCTACCATAAACTTTTTGACTGTTGCAGAACGCAGTAAAGGAGGATAGAAATGCATATGCCAATGCCACTCAGGATAGTCTCCGCTATTGACCGGAGCCTGATGCATTCCTGCGGAATAAGGAAATGATGTTTTGAACAGGTTATCATACCGGATCGTGAGCTCTTGCAGCGTTGTAGCCAGATCCAGCTTTTCTTCTTCTGTAAATTCAGCTATAGACTGTATATGTCTTTTACTGATAATCATGGTTTCATAAGGCCAGCTTGCCCAGTATGGCACCAACGCTACGAAATGTTGATTGTTGATGAGAATGCGCTCTTTTTTACGAAGTTCCAGTTGCAGATAGTTTCCAAGCAGCGATACACCGTTTTTTTCAAAATATAAGCGTTGCTGTTCAGTTTCTTTCCGGATTTCTACGGGAAGGCTCCCCTGCGCCCAGATCTGACCGTGCGGATGTGGATTGCTACAACCCATAATAGATCCCTTGTTTTCGAATATCTGGATATACCGGATCCACTCCTCTTGCGATAAAGTATCAAATTCGCTTTGCCATACATCTACCACAGCCTTAATCGATGAAATATCCATTTCCGGCAATGTAAGATCATGCCGAGGAGTAAAACTGATCACCTTACAGATACCTCTTTCTGCTTCAGCGACTAATAATCCTTCTTCATTTTCAGTCCCAGATGCAACATCAGGCAATAATGCTGAAAAATCATTAACAAAAACAAAGCTTTCTTTATAAGGTGGATTTATCGCTCCATCTGCACGTACATTACCCGCACACAGATAACATTTCGGATCATAAGCAGGCCTGTTGTCAGCCGGCAAATCTTCAATCTGCCCCTGCCAGGGACGTTTGCTGCGGTGAGGAGAAATCAAGACTTTCTCTCCGGTAAGCATATTAATTCTGCTGTGCGGAATATCTGAAAAGGATAGGTTTAGGTTACTCATTTACTTACAATTGCTTAATAATCTGACCAGTACACCTCGATTTAAAGTCAAATTTGTTGAGCAGGTAAGTTACTATAAATTGCTGAAAAAATAATAATCCTTTATTAAATAATTTCCGGAATAAGCCTTTTCAGAAGCCAATCTAAACCACAGGTTTAGTTCCTTTGACCAATTCAAAAATGGTAATTTCCGGAAGTATACCCACACGTCCGGGGTAACCCAGAAAACCATAACCCACGTTGACATAGAGTTGCTTATTTTGTTTTTCTCTGTACAGTCCCGCCCATTCTTTATAAATATATTTGACCGGACTCCATTGAAAGTTTTCGGTACGTACGCCAAATTGCATACCATGGGTATGACCAGCAAACATAACATCTACATCTGTATCCAACACTTCGGCGCGCCAGTGAGAAGGGTCATGAGAAAGCAGCAACTTAACAGGTTGTTCTTCAGTACCCATAAGTGCTTTCTTCAGATCCCCCTTTTTAGGAAATCTGCCTGTTCCCCAGTTTTGGACACCTACTATCGCAATCTCTTCATTACCCACCTTTAAAGTTCTGTTTTCATCCATCAGAAGATCCCAACCCATTACTTTATGCGTATCGATCACATCCTGGAGATTTTTTCTTTTAGCAGGCGAATCTTCCTTTCCGTAATAATAATCTCCGTAATCGTGGTTACCTAAGGTTGAAAACACACCCAGATCAGCCTTGACACGGGTGAAGATATCCTGATAATCCCGCATTTCAGAAGCCACATTATTAACCAGATCACCTGTAAAAAAGATGGCATCAGGTTTCTCTCCCAATAACATATCTATACCGCCGGTTACCGCTTTTTTATTATAAAAACTTCCGGAATGCACATCCGAAATCTGTGCGATACGCATACCATGAAAGGAGGCCGGCAAATTTGGTAAATACAGCTTTTTTCTGCGGATTCGATAATCATACGCTCCGGAGACTATTCCCCAGCCTAGAGGCAGGATAGGCAATGAAGCAATAACAATCCCGGATTTCATTAAAAATTCTGATCTCGAAATCCCTTTCTTAGGTTCTTCCGGCAAAGGTTTTTCTATTTCTTTGATCCGATCTTCCAGCTGTTCTTTTTTGCGGATGGGTCTCAGTAATCTCGAGATCCATACGCCTCCTCTCCGGATGTCATCAATCAAAATGACCAGAAAAAAGAAGAATTTACAGGTAGCTGTCAGAAAAAACGCGACCAGTATAACTGAACGGTAGGTAAGCGGAATATTATACTTCATACCAATAAATACGCCTGTTAATAACAAGATGGAATAAATCCACCAGGCATAACCAAACCATTTCTTATGTACCAGTTTAATTTTTGTAGCACGTAGTGCGAAAAAAATATAAAAATCTAATATAAAAAGTATGACGGCATTAATAATCAACATCTTCTATTGCTTTAATTTTTGTTATTGATTGCCAAATTTTTCAACGCTTCTATCCATTTAGGGTCATCATTCAGACTTTCGACCAAATGAACTTCTTGTCCTCCGGCGGCCTTAAATTCGTGTGCATATTCCACCTGAATCTCATCCAGTGTCTCAATACAATCGGCTACAAAAGCCGGACTGAATACAAGCAGCTTTTTTACACCTTCTTTCGCCAGACGCTGCAAGGCATCTGAAGTATAGGGTTGTATCCAAGGTGTTTTACCGAGACGCGACTGGAAACAAATAGTATAACTTCCCTCCTGTAACCCAAGTTTATGTATGATGGCTCTGGAAGTTGCATAACATTGTGAAAGATAACAATACGGATTCACCTCTGCTTTACATGAGTCACAACCTGTATCCGGACAGTTTAAGGTACCGGAAGGATCTACTTTTCCCAACTGACGTACAGGAAGTCCGTGATAACTGAACAGGAAATGATCATACTGAGACAAATCCAATGCTTTAGCATGGTCTGCAAACACATCTATCATTAACGGATGATCACAATAGTTACTAACGAAACTTACTTCAGGAAAGTATTGCCACTTGCGCATTAATTCCATGACCTTATCAATAACAGATCCGGTAGTCGCAGAAGCATATTGAGGAAATAACGGAATGACCCGGATAGACTCTAAAAACATGCCTTCCATCTTTTTGAGTGCCTGCTCTATAGACGGATTCTGATAACGCATGGCCAACTCGACATGGTACTCTTCTCCCAACTGCTCCTGTAGCATTTCCGCCTGCAGTACACTGTAATACATTAACGGAGATCCGGTCTCTTTATCCCAGATTGTCTTATATACCTTTGCGGATTTGGGTGCACGGGTAGGTGCAATGATTCCTTTCACCAGTAACATACGGTTGAAATAAGGAATATCAATTACGCGACCATCCATCAGAAATTCGGTCAGATACTTACGAACATCCGGAGTACTGGGAGAATCAGGAGTTCCAAGTTGAACCAGAAGAATGCCTTTGGTTGCTTTTTTAGTCATAGCCAACAAAAATAAGGATAAATAAAGGTTGAGTTGCCTTTATTGGGAGAATATGAAACTTTCATGACGGGACACTACAGTGCTTCTATCGCTTTCTGTACATCTTTCATTAACCACATAGGTGTAGAAGTCGCACCACAGATACCGATACTGTCATTTTCAGCAAAGACGCTGCTATCTATCTCATCTGTACCGGAGATAAAATAGCTGTTGGGATTTGCCTTTTGACAAACATCAAACAACACTTTTCCGTTAGATGATTTTTTTCCGGAGACAAACACGATCTTATCGTACTGACGTGCAAAGTCACCCAGATCTTCGTATCTGTTTGACACCTGACGACAGATTGTATCATTAGCCTTGACATCATATCCGCGTTTGATCAGTTCTTCTTTAATCTCGTAAAACTTATCAACGGATTTGGTTGTCTGACTATATAGCGTAAAACTGGATGGTAACTCCACATTGTCCAGTTCGGTGATATCCTGAAAAACCAACGCTTCATCATTTGTCTGTCCCTGAAGACCAATAACCTCTGCATGGCCATGTTTACCAAAAATCAAAATCTTCTCCTCATCATCATGAGAGGTTTTGATTCTGTTCTGCAATTTAAGCACCACTGGGCAGGAGGCATCAATCAGTGTAATATTATTTTTGAGTGCAATTTTGTAGGTTTCCGGAGCTTCGCCATGCGCACGTATCAACACTTTTTCATGTTGAAGAGCAGGCAGATCTTCATGATTAATAATACGTAAACCTTTTGCTTTCAGTCTTGCGACCTCTTCATCATTATGTACAATATCCCCAAGACAATATAAATAACCATCCTCTTCCAGAATCTCTTCGGCCATATCTATAGCATACACTACACCGAAACAGAATCCGGAATCTTTATCTATTGTTACAGTCAGATTTTTACTCATAATACAAAACTAAGCATTACATATCATATCTGATAGGCCGGAGATGATAATTTACATTCGGAAAACTTTGTACAGTACTTATGGCCTGTTCATTACCTGACATTTTCATTTTATATTTTCGATCTTACATTTCACCTTTTAGTTGCTAAATTTCATACCTTTGCAAAAATTTTAATATTGTAATGGCAACTAACAGAACTTTTACGATGATCAAACCAGATGCAGTAGCAAATGGTCACATCGGCGCGATCTTAAACGACATCATTTCAGGCGGTTTCAAAATCGTAGCATTGAAATACATTCAATTGACTAATGAATCTGCAGGAAATTTTTATGCAGTACACAAAGAACGTCCTTTCTATGGTGATTTGGTCAGCTTTATGACTTCAGGACCAATCGTTGCAGCTATCCTGGAAAAGGACAATGCAGTTGAAGATTTCCGTACACTTATCGGTGCGACTAACCCGGCTCAGGCTGCGGAAGGAACAATCCGTAATAAATACGCAAAATCTATTGATGCAAATGCAATCCACGGATCTGATTCTGATGAAAATGCTGAAATCGAAGGAAACTTCTTCTTTTCTCAATTCGAAAGATTCTAGTCTACAGACTGAAAAGAAAATAAAAAAATCCTTCCCGGAATCGGGAAGGATTTTTTTATTGGAAATACGTGACTAATCTATTTAGAAGCCTCTACTTTTATTTCCTTTACTCCCGTATGTGTTCTTCCGAACATATCCACAGCCTGAATTTCAATTTTGTGATTTCCGGCCTTTAGCTTTGGTAATTTCATTTTCCAGAGATGTGTGGAAGAGATCCCATCAGAAGGTCTCCTTCCATCCAACAACTCTTTTGCCAGATCATAGCTGCTCACCGAATACACATAAGCCGGATCTGCCTCTTCAGCATACTCCATTGCCTTCCATACTCCGTCATCAATTCGGTACTGCACATTATCTCCTTTACGACCAATAAAAAAATTGGCATAAATCGGGTAGCGCCCGGAGTATTTCTGTGCAATAACTTCAGGTCCGTAGATAGCGATCTGATATTGCGGATCCTTCCCTGCTACTTTATAGTCAAATGTATATTGATTGCCTTTGATATTCAATACAGCATATCCCTTTGGTGTTCCGTCACGCATAGTAGATACAGGTACTCCAAGTTCGTTTTTAATTCCGGAATACCAATCTCCGGATGTTGTTCCCACATTATATTCATGATGAGGCTTAGACTGCTTCCATCCGTCTTTCTCACCGTAGAAATTTTGAGTCTGGAAATGGGTATGCGCAGACAAAGAAAGTGTATGCGGAAACTCTGCTAACAGATCAAATAATCGTTGACGATCTGCGACACGAAATACATCATCATGCTCCAGTAGCAACGGAATATGAAATGCCAGTACGATAAGTCTGTCTTTTGGCACTAACTTAAGATCATTTTCTACAAAATCCAGCTGCTCTTTCCGGAATCCACCCAGATAGCCTTTCCCTTTTGCAGGATGCGGATACAGAATATCATCCAGTACTATAAAATGAGCATTTCCATAATTGAAGGAATAATTATTAGGACCAAAAGTCGCTTCGAATGATTCATCAGAAAGAGAGTCTGCAGTAGCGTCATAATTCATATCATGATTACCCATGACCTGAAACCAGGGCAAGCCCATTTTGGCAATTGTTGTCTGATATGCCGGATGCAAACTCAGATCATCACCGACAAGATCTCCCAGACTGATACCAAATTTTGCAATTTGCTTATCACCGATCTGATCGATCACACCTTTTTTGAAAAACTCCAGCTCATCCAGCGTATAAGCTTGCGGGTCCCCAAAAACAAAAGCAGAGAAATTGACGTCTTCTTTTGCCGGAATTAAAGCGAAATCTACCGGTTTTGATAATTTTCCTGTAGCAGCCACACCTGCATATTTACTGGCCGGGCTTCCTTCCGGTTTGTGTATATAATAGAACTGAGGATGATTATTAGCATTGACAGGGATGCTGTAATCTGTTGGTTTGATAACAAAAATAATATTATCCTTACCCAACGGAAGTTCATATTTACCTTTAGCATCGGTCTTCACTACCTGTACACCATTGCTGACAGACACATTGGCTATGCCGGCCTCTTTCTGCTCACGCACACCATTTTTATTGGCATCAGCAAATACAGTTCCTCTCACCACATCCTGCGCATGCAAGGTTGAGAGTATGGATAAAAAAGTTAAAAATGTCGAAATTTTCTTCATAACAGCTATTTTGCGTTTCCGCAAAAATACATTTGCTGCATAAACCCAAAATCAGCACATTGTTAAGAAAATGTGAAGAACGATACTATAGAAAAAGTCTTTTTAAAAAGTTCTCTTTGAGAGATACTCATCTTCCTTCTCAGTCATACGCTTCTTATCTTCCGCTTTCTTATCATGATAACCACATAAGTGCAATACGCCGTGTATCACCACACGATGTAATTCGTCCCGCTCAGCCACTTTAAATTTTTCTGCATTATCCTGAATCCTTTCGATACTGATAAAAATATCTCCGGCAATCGTATCTTCTTCCTCTGAACTATCAAAAGTGACAATATCTGTAAAGGTATCATGATTCAGGTATTGTTTATTGATCTCTAGCAGATAGGCATCTGAAGAAAATATAAAATTTAATTCTCCCACACGTTTAAAGCCTTCAGACTTGATTGTATCAGCTATCCACTGGCGTATCTTCTGTTTTTCCTTAGGTTTGAAATCAGTATCCTCTGCAAAGAAATTAATATTCTTCATGTTGTATTATTTTAAATCTTATAAAAAACTTCTGCTATCCATGTACGACTGTAGTATTATTGTCGCGGATATCGTATCTACCAGTCCTTTTTGTTGACGTTTTCCCTTTTTCATACCGCTCTGAGCAATCACGGCAGAAGCCATTTTTGAGGTAAAGCGTTCATCCACTTCCGCAACCGGAATTGCGGGAAATTGCTTTTTCAGCAAACGGATAAAACCGATCACATGGGAGGCTGACTCCGAGTCTGAGCCATCCATTTGTCTGGGTTTGCCTACTACAAATGTTTCCACCTGTTCTGTTTGCAGGTAATTCTTCAGGAAATCAACAATTTCATCAGGATGCACAGTTGTGAGTGCATTTGCCACAATCTGCAAAGGATCCGTCACTGCAATTCCTATTCTTTTGGTCCCGTAATCAAATGCCATTAACCGCATATCTGTTCGTTTTTACAAAAGTACTATTCCAAAATGACAAAAAGATTAATAGCTATACAAGAGAAAATCTATAATTTTGCTAGACTATATTAAAAAAATCCAAATGAAATATCCGTATAGCATAACAAATGAAGACAGGATATTCCATTTAGCTATTAAAAACAAATTGTATATGAAATTAACATTTGTGACTGTTGTGTTATGCTGGATAAGTGTGATGGCATTTGGTCAGACATACAGTTCTACAATCAGCAAATTCAGATCAGATCAGCAGACAGCATTGGCGAAAGAACAATTTGGCCCGCTTCGTCCGCAGGATATTGCTAATCTGCGCTATTTTGAACCCGATCAGCAATATAAAGTCATTGCCACAGTGGAAATCCTGTTTAACGAACCTACTTTTCGTATGCCAACCTACGATGGTACCAGTAATGAGTATAAGAGATATGCATTGCTTCATTTTACACTTAAAAACGAGAAAGTAACTCTTACAGCTTACCAAAGTGCAGCATTATTTCAAAATCCTGCGTATAAAGATCATTTATTTTTACCATTTTTAGATCAGACAAATGGTAATCAGACATATGAAGGAGGTCGGTATATCGATCTGGATAGTAAAAATATTAAAAACAAAAGTATTGAGATCGACTTCAATAAAGCATATAACCCGTATTGTGCCTATAGCAACGGATACAGATGTCCCCAACCTCCTGCAGAAAACCATTTGCAACTGGCTGTAGAAGCTGGTGAAAAGAAATATGTTGGACCAAAAAATGAAAGACCTGTGAACAAAAACGCAGCAAAAGGCTTCACCGAAGCTGAGAAAAAGAAAATAAATACAGGTACTGCCTCACAAATAATGTATGTATTACAAGTGACTGAGCCGAATGACCTGGAGATCTTAAAGGCTCCTTCTCAAGATATAAAGTATGATGATCCTTTATTAGATTTACTATCCCAACGTATGTATGCCACCGTCAATGACCCGGATCATTCAGGCGTAGGTATTGCTGCTCCACAGGTAGGAATCAATAAAAATGCAATCTGGGTACAGCGATTTGACAAAAAAGATACTCCTTTTGAGTTCTATGTGAATCCGAAAATTATCTGGCGGTCCAAGCTCACACGCAAGGGAGCGGAAGGCTGTTTGTCTATTCCGTCCAGAAAAGAAGATGTATTACGAAGCTATGCTATCCGCCTGCAATACGTAAATAAAACCGGTGATATAATCGAAGAAAATATTGAAGGATTTACCGCTGTGATCTTTCAGCATGAAGTAGATCATCTCTATGGAATATTGTTTACAGACCGACTGGAAGAGCAGGCAGAAACTCCATATGTACCTCTGCAGGATAAAATTGAGTTTTCTATACCTCCGAAAACTGTACTCCCTTAATTCACGGCAAAGACGCTATCCGGGAAGTTTCCGGATAGCGTCTTTGTAATAATATCATCACTTTTGTGGCATCAGATTGACCTGAATAGTGCCATCTTTCAAATCTTCTATATTCTTATCTGTAAATATTCCGGTTTCCTTCTTCAGGATAGCTTCCAGCAACTCATCTGTAGAACCATTGTGAAACACTTCTATCGACGATTTTTTACTACTATACTTCAATTTTGCATCTGTCACAATATCGCAGGTCTCAATAGCAGCATTAAGCTTCCGTAAAGTAGCCATATCTGTGCCCACAATATTAATAGTTGTCTTGTTGAGGTCTCCGTTAGTTTCGGTATTTGACTTTTGAAGAAGTGAATTTCCCGAATTTTTTACTTTTCCGGCTGCACTTGCCGCCTTTTCTGCTGAGTTTGAGGCTTTGGTTACTTTATCCAAAGCACGATCCAATTTATCCAGAAAACCCTGTGCCTGTACTGTTGCAGATCCTAAAAACATTAGAATCAAAAAACTTAATAGATTCTTTTTCATTCGTTTATGGTTTATAATTGAGAGTTATATACAAATTTAGATCGCGAAGCTCCCTTTTCAAATCCCCTGAAAACAGTAAAATTTCATACCTGCAAACAGGTAATTTTGACTCTAATAATTCCGATATTTCTAAAAAATCTATACATTAGGAACTGAGGTAAATATACTTCTGCTATCAAAACATTGAATCCTATGCATATCCGGACATTTTTAACCTTCTTACTCATGTTAATGTGCTGGTTTACCGCCCGGTCCCAACAGATATTATCTCATATGGATGAGAAAAAGTTTCTGGACAGTATGCAAACCGTAATTTCGAATACCAAATCGGATAGTGTAAAAGCTAATACTTACTTTTTCATATCGGATTATTGGAGATTTAAGGACACTTTACAAAGCAGAGAAGCACTTGAAAAAGGAAAACAAATAATCACAAAAGAGGGAAAATTTGATAGCAGATTCAGGTATCTGGAAGGACTTTACTATTTTTATCTGGGTCAGCATTATTACAATTGGAATAAACCTCTGGCAGCCAATGCCTACTTAAAAAGTGAAAAGATAATAGCTGCTTACAATCATCCGAAAGCAAATCTGCTCCGTGCTGCATGCTGGTATAATTATGCCCTTATGGTAAGGGAACAAAAAGGAGATACCTTTGTCACTGACATCTTACTCAATAAGTCTATTCCCTTAGCAGATAAAACAGAAGATTATGAAAAGAGGGCACATTATTATGCACAACTTGGAGCTATAATGATGTACAGCAGGCAATTTGATAAATCAGCGATATACAACAAGAAAGCGATTGAACTTCTGGAAAAGAAAGATCCAAAATCTCCGACTTTACTGTTGTCTTATCTAACCGGTACCGAAAATTATATACAGCTCAAAGATTTTTCAAATGCAAAAAAACTGCTGGACAAAGCCGCATCACTGTTAAAGATATATCCGGAATCCGTCAATGCCTCCTACTATTATTATCAGGCCGGTTCCTATTATCTATACAACAAAAATTTTGGTGAAGCTCTAAAAAATCTCGAAAAAGGAATTGAAATTACACAAAGAAACAATCAATTCCACCTAAGGGAAATGCTAAATTTCAGGAAATATGAAGTATTGGTCGAACAAAAAAGATATCCGGAGGCCAAACAAATATTGACGGCTTTAAGTCAGCCTGGTAATATAATACTGCAGGATCTCTCTTCGAAAAAGGAAATCTATAATCAGATGGTACGGATCAATGAATTGACAAACAATACAGGAGAAGCCTTCCAATGGTTAAAAAAGTATAATCTCTTCGAAGACAGCCTTCATAACAGTGAGACAAATATTAAGATAAACGAACTGGAGACAAAGTTCAGAACTGTAGAGAAAGAGAAGCAGATCGGAGAACTTAAAGCTTCAAAGCGGGAAGCAGAACTTTCTTCCCGGAACAGCAAGCTGACAAGCTGGTCGCTCTTAATTACTTGCCTGCTCTTATTAGTCGTTGCCGGTATTTCTTTTTTATATTACAGAAACAATAAAAAACTCCTGATCGAAAAAGAGAACAATCATCTTCAGCAGCTTAAGGATATTCAGCTTACAGAAAAAATCCGCTATGGAAAAGCACTCATGGCCGGAGAGGAAATAGAACGACAGCGGCTGGCAAGAGACCTGCACGATGGATTAGGCGGAGCTTTGGTCGGTATAAAAATGAGTTTGTCCGGAAAAATAGCCGAAAGCACAGATCAGGATTATGTATCAGATCTTATTCCCGTGATTAGGCAACTCGACAATTCCGTATCCGAACTGCGGCATATAGCACACAATATGATGCCCGCCAATCTGATTAAGTTTGGACTAGAAGTGGCCATCAAGGATCTCTGCGAAACCATACCACATGAACAGATAATGGTGTCATATCAGGCATACGGCATTCGTAAAGATATTCCAGAGCAGACGCAACTATATATCTACCGCATTATACAGGAATTGCTAAATAATGCGCTTAAACATGCCGAAGCGACAGAAATACTGGTACAGTGCAGCCAGGAAGGTGAGATATTCTCTATTGCCGTGGAAGATAATGGAAAAGGATTTGAAACAGAAACCCTTGATAACGCCAAAGGCATGGGATTTACTAATATTCGAAACAGAGTGGGATTCTTGAATGGTCATATTGACATTGAATCTTCTACAGGAGAAGGAACCACTGTAAATATTGAAGTATATGTTTGAAAAAACAATTAAGATAGCAATAGTTGATGATCATCTCATCGTTTTAGAAGGTCTGAGCAGATTGATTGAGAGCAATCCGGAATATACAATTGCCGGGACTTTCACACATGGTTATGATTTTCTGACTTTCGTCAAAACAGAGCCTGTGGATATTGTACTCTTAGACATAAGCCTGCCTGATATCAGCGGGATAGATTTATGCCTTCAAATCAAAAAGGTAGCACCGGATGCTGCAATAATTGCCATCAGCAATCATATTGAAAGAAGTATCATCCTTCAGATGCTCCAAAACGGAGCTGTAGGTTACCTCCTCAAAAATGTTGATTTGCATGAACTGAAAAATGCGCTTAATGAAGCACTCAGCGGAAAAGTAACCTTCAGCTCAGATGTCAAAGAGATCATAGCACGACCTCATCTTCATGACCTGATCGAACTTCCAAAGCTTACAAAACGAGAAAAAGAAATTTTACAACACATTGCACTGGGGAAGACAACGACCACAATAGCGGATGAATTGTTCCTCAGTCCGCTGACTATCGAAACTCATCGAAAGAGGATGATGAGCAAATTTAAAGCAAAGAATATGGCTGCGCTGATTAAAACCGCTATGGAGCACAATCTGATTTAATAATAAACAACAAAGGTCTCTTTTCGAAAAGAGACCTTTGTTGTTATACTCAATATAGTTATAAACTATCTTTCTACTAATTTTACTTCAAATAGCTGATTCCATTTTTTACCCGTTAAGAAAAGACGTTTTCCAGCTTTATCATAAGCGATACCATTTAATTCGTTATCAAAAGATTGACGCTGAGGGTTGGTATACATACCTACCAGATTTATTTGTCCGGTCACAGCCCCGGTTTTTGGGTCTATAATAACGATTATGTCTTTTTGATAGACATTAGCATATACCTTCCCATCTATATATTCAAGTTCATTCAATTGCTCTACCGCACCGTTCTCATCGTATACACCGATTGATCCTTCTTCCTTGTAAGTCTCTGGATTCAGGAAGTACAATTTATTACTTCCGTCAGATTTGATCAGGCGCTGACCATCGTTTGTAAGCCCCCAGCCTTCCTTACTGTTTTCATAATTGAAAGTTCCGGTCTGATTGAAAGTAGCTTTATCAAATACAAGACCCATATTATTTTCCCAGGTCAGCAATACTATTTTATTGCCGAATATTGTCATCCCTTCACCAAAGTATTTAGAATCCAGATCCAGTTTTTTCAGTACTTTACCAGTATTGACTTCAACTTTTCTTAAGGATGAAAGACCATAACGGCCTGTAGATTCATAAAAAATGCCATCTGCAAATTCGAGTCCCTGAGTAAAGGCCGAGGTATCATGAGGAAATGTATTAATGATTTCAAATCCATATTGTTTAGCAGATTCCGGAACAATAAGGACATTGGAATAAGCCATATCTTCTTTACCTTCTGCGTATACCTTGGCTGTCAGATTTTTATTCCCTAATCCGATTGTCTGAGAGTCCACAACTAAGCTGCTGGTATCCTGTTTGCGGCCAATTATATTTCCATCCACGGAATAGACCACAGAGTCCAGAGCTGCAGAAGCAAAATTAAGCTTCAGATTTACTTTCTGTCCCAGAATAACTACTTTCCCGGATTCCGGAGATACAAACTCCAGCTTCCCTTTTTTTGTAAAACAACTGCTTAGCAGCATTGCTCCAACGGCAAAAACGCCAATAATTTTTTTCATTTATTCCTACAATTATTAATACAATTTACGGCTTTCTGTACCGAAAATGTATCCTCATTACTCAAAGTTACGGAAACAATATGACTTAAAATACGCTTCCGATTTGTCAATTTTAAGGATTTTTTTTATTTCCCGGAGCACAATAACATATTTTAACTCTCCATCTTTCTTGAGAAGATACTGAAACAGATTTACCTCGCTCCTACTTCATTACGGGCCAGCCGGACAAATCGTATATCTCGATACTCATTATTCACTCCAGAATGCATCCTTAATCAAATGGATATATGCAGGCTCACCCAGATAAACAGACACAATATCAAAGCGTATATCTCCCTGATGCCCTCGCTCTTCTATACAGGCCCGGGCTGCACGAATCAATTTTCGTTGTTTCTGTATATCTACAAAATCAGCAGGTTCACCATGAGCAATCGAAGATCGTGTCTTCACTTCTACAAAAACAAGAATATCACCATCATAAGCCAATATATCGACTTCCAGTTTTCCAGTCCTCCAGTTAAGGGCTAAAATCTGGTATCCCAAGGCAGTCAGATGAGATAAAGCCATTTGCTCTCCCTTCTTTCCTTGTTCCAGATGCTTTGCCATATTACTTCACAATAGTATTGCCCAGAAAATCTCCCAGTACGCGTTCCGCCTCTTTCAATTTCTGATATTTACTCAATAGTATCTCCAGATTAGCCTGATCCTGCTCTGTCCTTAACTCTTCACGGATTCTGAGCATTTCAGATTCTACTTTACGCTTTTTGATGCGATAAATCGCCTGTATTACCAGATTTTTAAGCAATTCATACTCCTGTGTGACATAGATCTTTCGCTTATCGTCATTCCAGTTAGGACTTAGATTATATGGTGAGGCAACACAGGTAATGGCAAGGTCGGAAACCAGCCTATCCTCATGAGAAAAAAACTGTTTAGCCTGAGGGATTTCAAATCTTTCCGCATATTCTTTATATACACCAAGGATATAAGCACTTGGCTTATCTTCGAATTCTACATCATCGATACTACCGAGTAACAATGGAGCAATAGGAATATCTCCGTCGCCTTCCCAGGTTGCCAGATAATCTCCATAATTGAGAAGTATGCGAATGATTTCACGCTCCTGAAGAATCTCAGGAGTGATTTTATGTTCGGGTTCCGGAGCCGGACCACCCCGCTCCTCATCTGTCATAAAGAAATCCGCAGGTGGCCCGTCTCCCTCAGACGGAGAAAAAGGAGGCGAAGAAACAGATGGATTACGCTGATTTTTCTTATCCGCATCCTTTGCCTTTTTAACCCGGATATTATTCAGTTCGGAAAGCAATACCCGTTCTTCTATATCGAGCAGGTTACTACACTGACGTATAAATACAGCGACCTTGATCTCATCCGGTATCAGAGCAATACTTTCTACGACATCCCGGATAACATCGGCACGCTTTATTGGATCATTTTCGGCATCCTTAAGGAGGATATTTGTTTTAAAAAAAATAAAATCTTCCTGATGATCGGCTATATATTTTTTGAAGGCATCTGATCCGAATTTTTGTACGTAAGAATCGGGGTCATTCCCGTCCGGAAAAAGAAGAATTTTTACATTCAGTCCTTCTTCCAGCAACATGTCTGTTCCTCTCAGTGAGGCCTTTATTCCGGCTGTATCACCATCATACAGAATAGTTACATTCTTTGTAAACCTGGAAATCAACCTGATTTGCCCGGATGTAAGTGAAGTACCGGAGGAAGACACAACGTTCTCCACACCTGCCTGATGCACAGACAATACATCTGCATATCCCTCTACCAGATAACAGTTATCTGCATCAACTATGGCCTTCTTTGCAAAGTTGAGTCCGTAAAGTACATCCGATTTATGATAGATTTCGCTTTCGGGAGAATTGACATACTTCGGAACACTTTTTTCAGTTTTCAGTGTCCGGCCACCGAAACCAATGACTCGCCCTGTAAGGTTTTGAATGGGAAACATAACTCTTCCCCGGAAACGATCGTACATACTGCCGTCGTCCCGTTGTATAGTGAGTCCGATTTCTTTCAGATATTCCTCCTGAAAACCAGCAGTTTTGGCCGCTTCGACAAGAGCTGTCCACTGATCCGGAGAATATCCGAGTTCAAACTTCTTAATAATATCTTCCCGGTATCCTCTTTCCCTGAAATAAGCCAGACCAATGGATTGTCCCATATCTGTCTGCCACATATTGTCCTTGAAAAATTTACCTGCCCATTGGCTCAGCACATACAGACTTTCACGTTTGTCCTGTGCCGCCATTTGTGCCGGACTACGCTCCTGTTCTTCGACATCGATATGATATTTATTTGCGAGATAACGGATAGCTTCCGGATAGGAATATTTCTCCAGATCCATCACAAACTTCAGTGCATCACCACCCGCCCCGCAACCAAAACACTTGTAAATACCTTTAGCTACAGATACGTGAAAAGAAGGTGTTTTCTCATTATGAAAAGGACAATTTCCGATCAGAGAAGTTCCCCGTTTTTTGAGGTCTACGAAATCTCCCACGACCTCTTCAATACGGGCCGTATCCAACACTTTATCTATCGTTTCCTTTTTAATCACAGCATCTTCCTTTTGTGTTAGTAAAATTAGGCAATAGGATTGAGTAGACAAAATGATTACTTGCAACAAAGTAGCAAATACTTTAGTGGCCAGGGAAATTTATAGTTTCTGATTATGCTTACACATTACAGAAAAACCTTACGTTTCCGGGACTTTACCAAATAGATTTGCCGTTAATATTCCTTATTTTTGCATCACAATTCATAAGTATGAAAAGAAGAGTTAAGAAAATATGTTGTATCGGAGCGGGTTATGTAGGAGGTCCTACTATGTCCGTTATTGCAAAACAATGCCCGGACATTCAAATTACTGTTGTCGATGTGAACAGCAATCGTATTGAAGCCTGGAATGATATAAATCCGGATAATCTCCCTGTCTTTGAGCCGGGATTGGCTGCTATTGTACAGGAAGCCCGCGGACGTAATCTTTTCTTTTCAACAGATGTGAACAAGGCTATAGATGAAGCCGACATGATCTTTATTTCGGTCAATACCCCTACTAAAAACTATGGAAAGGGTAAAGGGAAAGCTGCCGATCTTAAATATATCGAACTTTGCGCTCGTCAGATTGCGGAAGTAGCGACAGCGGACAAGATTGTAGTGGAAAAATCTACCTTGCCTGTACGTACTGCTGCTGCTTTAAAAAACATACTGGAAAATACCGGTAACGGAGTAAATTTCCATATCCTCTCTAATCCTGAGTTTCTGGCTGAAGGTACTGCCGTACAGGATCTGTTACATCCGGATCGTGTATTGATAGGTGGCGAAAACGAAGAAGCAATAGAAGCTCTTGCTGAAATCTATGCCACATGGGTAGATCGCAGCAAGATTATTACCACTAACTTATGGTCATCTGAGCTTTCAAAACTTACAGCCAATGCTTTCCTGGCACAACGTGTTTCCTCCATCAATTCTATCTCAGAACTATGTGAAAAAACTGGAGCAAATGTGGATGAGGTTGCCAAAGCAATTGGCATGGACTCCAGAATTGGGTCCAAATTCCTAAAGGCTTCTGTAGGTTTCGGAGGATCTTGTTTTCAAAAGGACATCCTTAATCTTGTCTATATTGCAAGAAGCTATAATCTACATGAAGTAGCTGATTATTGGGAACAGGTCATTCTGATGAATGATCATCAGAAACGAAGATTTGCAGACCACATTATCCAAACGCTTTACAACACAGTATCCGGGAAGAAAATTGCATTCTATGGTTGGGCATTCAAAAAAGACACCAATGATACCCGCGAATCTGCAGCCATCTATGTGGCAGATTATCTTTTAAATGAAGAAGCTGAAATTGTTGTCTTTGATCCGAAGGTCTCTGCGGAGAAAATATATGCCGATCTGGATTACCTCAATACCCGTAGCCCTGAAGAAAACAGACGCCTGGTAAAAGTGGTACAAAACCCGACAGAAGCTGCAGATAAAGCACATGCTGTGGCCATCCTGACGGAATGGGATGAATTCAAAGACTATGATTGGGCACAAATAAAGACCCTTATGAAAAAACCGGCCTTTGTATTTGACGGGCGAAAATTACTGAACCGGACGCAACTTGAAGAATTAGGTTTTAAATATTACGCTATCGGCGAATAAATAAGCTGTCTCCTGTAGTCCAATAGACCAGGAGACAGTTCATCTTTTATAATTGAATTCCCACACCAAGCGATAATACTCTGTTTTTGGCTGTATTGTCGATATTACTTCCGTATAAATTAGATAAGCCCAGACCATAGCCCATATTAACCAGTAAGCCATTTTCAAACTTATAATTAGCCATCAGGCTAATTCCATAATCCTGTCTTTTCATTTCTTTACCATTGAAGTCAAAATCAATGTTTCCGCTTTTATAAACATCACTCTGACCTTCAAACTTTTGTTTTCCCGAAAGGTTAAATCCAATATAAGGGCCGGCACCAAATTGCAACTGATCATTTCCGATCAACATCTTACCAACGATATGAAGAGGGATTTCAACTACCCAAAGTCTGGTCTTCAGGTTACCGTAACTGGTTTCACTCTCGAAAAATTTGTCATTATACCCTTTCCCTACCAGTGAAACACCCGGTTGAATTGAAAAATATTGTGCAACAGGCAGATCTACAAAACCTCCGACAAAACCGGATAAATATGTCCTCGGATTTCCGCCCTCTGAAAACTGAAAAGTAGGAAAAGCTAATCCCCCCTTGACTCCGAATTCGATCTTCGATTTATATTGCGCATGTACCGCAACACTCATACAGACAAAAGCTAATACTATGGAAAGTCTTTTCATAT
Source organism: Sphingobacterium spiritivorum ATCC 33861 (assembly GCF_000143765.1). GTDB lineage: Bacteria > Bacteroidota > Bacteroidia > Sphingobacteriales > Sphingobacteriaceae > Sphingobacterium > Sphingobacterium spiritivorum. The sequence goes on from NZ_GL379771.1 coordinate 675,197, forward strand.
AATATAAAATAAGTGTTTCTCAAATATACAAGATAAACCCAGATCTTGTACCAAAAAATAAGAGCGGGATGTCAATTTTAACATCCCGCTCTTATCATCTTTTATAGAATAGAGTTCATTAAATTCTGTTCTTATCTTTTCCGAAAATCAGATTTTTCAAGCGTTTACGTAAAGACACTTCACCAGTATCTCCATATCCGTAGCCGTAACCGTAGCCATAGCCGTAACCTCTGGCAAAGTCCACATCATTGATTACTACAGCCATATTCTTCAATTTGCCTTTTTCATACAGCTCTTTTGGAACATTTAGCAAACGCTTATCCAGATAATTGGCCCGGGCCACATAAATGGTAAGATCGGCATTATCAGCAATCAATAACGTATCTGTTACTAAGCTCACAGGAGCTGTATCCACCAGTACATAGTCATAATGTGTTCTGCAATATTCGATCACATCATTAAAATGTCCGTTCATCAGTAATTCAGCGGGGTTAGGAGCTACATATCCGGAATAAATGACATCAAAATCGTAAGATCCGGGCTTTTTGATAATAATGTTATCAATAGGCATCTCCGGATTTATGAGGAATTGCGTAATTCCGATATTGGTATGCTGAAGGTGCGATAATCCTAAATAATCCAATACCTTCGGACTACGTATATCAGCTCCGATCAATACCACACTCTTACCAGACATAGCCAGGATACGTGCAAGGTTGGTCGACACAAAGGATTTACCTTCTCCCGATGTAGTAGAGGTAATAAACATAACTGAAGAACTTCCCTTGCGATTTCCCAACATAAAGGAAATGTTGGTTCGTAAAATCCGGAAGGCCTCCGCAAGTGAACTACGGTCATTTTCTCTGATGATGGGATCCTTAGCAGATGGTACTTCCCCTAGAATAGGAGCTGATAACTTCTCTTCTATATCTTTTCTTGAATGCACCTTATTGTCCATCAAAAATTTGATGTAGAGCACCCCGAAAGGAAGTAATATTCCTAATACCAGTGCCCCAAGCAATACAATACTCTTTTTAGGAGCAACAGGAATGTCCGAACCAAATGCTTTATCAATTATTTTCAGATTATCAGGAGTCGCAGCAGCTTTGATCTCGTTTTCTTCTCTTTTCTGTAATAAGAAGAGATAAAGCGATTCTACAATCTGTTGTTGTCTGGAGATATCGCGATAGCCTCTTTCCTGTTGAGGCAGATTACTCAATTTACCCTGCAGTTCTGATTTTTTGCCTTTTGCAGCGTTTAGTGAAAGTTGAACGGAGGTTCTGTAATTATTTAAGGAACGAAGCAGGTTATTATTGAGTACGCGGATATTATCATTCAGATTCTTTACTACAGGGTTTTCAGGAGTTGAAGACTTTAACAGATCATCCCGCTCTAATACCATCTTATTATATTCAGCGATTGTCTTTTCTATCGACACATCCTGTAATCCTACGTTAGTAGGCAACAATTCTGTATTATTAGACTGAATTGATTCCTTCATAAAATCCACCAGGCCTAATTGCGTCTGCTGCTCCATTACCTTTTTATCAGATTCACTGGCAGTCTCCAAATATAACTTTGCTTCAGCCTCTACATCCGTCAGTCGGTTTCCTTCCTTGAATTTTTCGGCTTCCCTATCTACACCGATCAGATCTCCCGTAATGATAGCCAGACGATCTCCTATAAATTTAGAAGTGGCACGAGTCAATTTATGTTTATCCTCTGTCAGATCCGTATTATACTGATTGATCAGTTCGTCAACAATTTGTTCTGCTTTTTCTTTTGAATTAGCAGTCATGGAAAAGTTGATAATATTGGATTGCTTTTCCGGATTAGGGGTAATATTAATTCCCTTAATCAGATCCAGTACCATTTTCTTTTTTGGTATGATAGTGATTCCATAGGATAAATCCTTAGCCTGATCTAATTGATTACCATTTGGAACGAGCAAGACCTCTCCGATAGTAGTTTTAATTTTCTTTCCAAAATCAAAGGTTCCCACTTCTTTTGTTTTAAGATTCTTCAGTGAAAATTTAGTATTTGACAATACTTCTACAATGAAGCTTCCGCTAACTGAATCCCTGTATTCTGAGGATTGATTTAACAGCACCCATTTAAATGGAGACTGTTGCTCTGTGATATCCTGAGAGGTCAAACGTCCTTTAACACTGTAATTAGTAGATAAATTTAATCTATCTACGACCTTACTTACTAATCTTCGGGATTTCAGGACATCGATCTGATCCATTACCTGTGAGGAAGTAGCTGATGAACCAGCCATTTCAGCCAGATCAGATAACCCGGCCAATTCTCCTTTTGCACTCTTTTCATCCGGTAAAAGAATCTTTGCATCAACCGCATACTGTTTAGGGGTGTAGCGAAGATACAAAAAGGCAAGTGCAAGAACTACAAATACGGAAATAACAAACCATTTCCAGTAATACAGATACTGCTCAAATAGGGCTTTTAAGTTTAATTCTTCTCCCTCGCTTTCCATAGAAGCATTAGGCAGAGTATGGTTGGGTTTTGGAGTCATATAATATTAACGTACAATAACGGATATAATGGTAATAATTAATCCCGCAATTGAGATAATGATATTTGTATTTTGTCCATAGTTTGCATTTCTGATCTGAGAACCGTTGGGCTCTACATATACCACATCATTTTGAGCGAGATAATAGAAAGGCGAATTAAGGGCATCCTGTTTTGTCAGGTCGATTCTGTTCATAGTCTTAGCTCCATTAATCTCCCGGATGACCAGTACATTATTTCGCATTCCTTTCATAGTCATATCTCCGGCTAGTCCTAAGGCTTCAAATATAGTTACCCGCTCATTATTTAACGTATATGTTCCGGGTTTAGCGACTTCGCCAACTACGGTTACTTTAAAATTACTATAGGATATATTTACACCCGGATCCAGTATATAGGTCTTTAATCGCTGACGGATCAGATCCATTGCTTCCAGACGTGTTAGTCCTCCTACTTTAAGCTTCCCTAATACCGGAAAATCAATATCTCCGTTATCATCTACAGTATAGGTGGGTTTAAAAGCCATATCCGTTGCTGTTCCTGCTGTTGGTTGATATACGTTTTGCGGATTAAATGGCAAAGTAGCTTTTATATCTGCAGCAGAAACAGAGATTGCCAAAATATCGTTGGGCTGGATTTTCGGGATATGCTGTTGATAAATTGTACTGATCTGAGTAGAGTCAGGCTGTAGATAAATTATCTCTTTGCGCGATCCACAGGAAAACATACCGACCAGGGTAAGAAGAAACAGCGACAAGAAAAAAGCTCTCGAAAAATTGATATTCATATATTCTGTTGAATAAAGATTGATATGGTATTAAAAAGTTTTTATAATGCTTTGGCACAGCAATAATCAGTCCAAGGCACCATTCCTATCCCAATAAACCGTAAAAATACAATTCTTTTCAACAAGCAGGTACGTTTTTTTCAAATAAATAGACAGGACTTATTTACATCTAAACTCTACAACCAAACTAAAAAATAACACAAACATCTATATATCAAAAACATACGAAAGAAAAAGCTAATAAACTTAAACCTAAATCACACATCTTTTCAGTTAACATCAAACTGATAAACAGGACTATGAGAAAGCACAAAATACTGCAAATATTATCTTTATAAACCTCGTCAAAACTTGTACTATCCATACGCTATAGCTATATTAGCATCCGGAATACCAGAGACATCTACCAACGTTTCGTCAGAAAAACATTCACTACAAAAATGAGTATCGTACAAACTCTTTTCGGGTTGTGGTTATATGTCAATGGAAAACTGTAACACAAGTATGAGTTCTATGCCTATTGATTTCGGAATACATTTATCAGATAGTATACATAATCATCTTCCCCAAGCGTATAATAATATCCGAAGGGATCTCTATCTAATTCTGTTGACTCAGGATAAACCCTACAGATTATATATCGGAGATTCAGAAGTTGAGCTTGCGCCTCATACACTTGCCTATATTAATCCGAATGTGGCAACACGCTTTGTTCCTCAGGGAGATGCACATATGCACATCCTTTATTTCACAGCAGATTTTTATGCTCAGACATCCAGAGATACCTTTTTCTTAACACAAAGTCCACTCTTCAAAGAGAATATCAATTTATTTCAGTTATCTGAAGAAGGAATTTTATATTCTACAAATCTGATTAATCTGTTATATAATATAAGAGACAAATATAAAGAGAAGATATATCAGGATCTTCTGCATAATTTATTAGAGCAGATACTATTGCTTGGCATGATCTATAATCCGCATCATATTGAATATATTCACAGCGAAAATTCTGAAGAATTTCTGAGCAGATATTTCGAGAAGTTATTGGAACAACATCTTGCAAAAGAGAAATCCGTCAAATTTTATGCAGATATGTTGCAGGTTAGTTCCCGTAAACTTACTGCTGCCACAAGACAGGCCTTAGGCAAAACGCCAAAAGAGATTATTCTCGAGCATATTACACAGGAAGCGAAACGTAAATTGATAAATACACAAAAAAGCATTAAAGAGATCGCCTATGCGCTTGGATACAAGGATGAGAACAATTTCAGTTCTCTGTTTACAAAAGAAGTGGGTTGCTCTCCAAAAATATACCGTCGCCGGAACCAATACCCGCCTAAAGACTAAGATTACAAAAATTAATGATCGTACTCATTAACCTGTAATTTCACAAGAAATTAATCGGATTTTAAAGTATGATTTGTTAAATTTACAGTATCACCTATTGAGGAGGCCCTATGAAATGGTTAGTACTTCTGCTCATATTTATAAGTTTTGCAAATGCAGAGACTGCGTTTGCACAAGTGGCCAGACCTGTACAATTAAACATTATCCTTCATGAAGTACAGCACCTCTCCGTCAATCCTGAACAATCCACTACTAACCTTGAATATAAAACAGTAAAAGATTATCGCGAGGGTGTTTCCAAAACACAAAACAATCACCTGACAGTACTGAGTACTACTCCTTATATTATAAAAGTACAGGTCATGGAAAATGAGCAACAGGCAGGTACTTCTGCATCTGTGTCATCACCTTCTCTTGAGCTTTTTGCGCAACCTACTAATTCTACATTTCCTGTTCATACCGAGCTTCAGCAACTCAGTACTAAAGATGCTTCTTTAATAAGTAGCGACCACCCAAGTACAGGTACATATTATGATGTTATCTACAAAAGTACAGGGCAGCAATCTGCTATAGATTTCATCAAAAATAACGAGAAAACAACCTACTCCAACACCATTCTCTACAGCATCGAAAGTAAGTAAATATTCTTTTGTAGAGACCCGTCTACAAAAATAGGTGTTACAACAGTTTTTCATATTTCTTTGTTCCTTTTTCATCTTTTTGGATCCGTTATTCCATAGTAATTTTGTCATGTCAAAGAAATACAAATAGTTTATTTTCAGAGACATAGCAAATTTTAAACAACAAACGAAAATGAAAAAATTCTTATTGGCACTTGTAGTTACAGGAGCTATGGTAACAGCAGCAAAAGCACAAACAGCAGCAGTAAAAGTTAATGTTATCCTTAACCCAATACAATCTATTTCTCTTGGAGAAGGCGCTTCAAACGACGTTGTAAATTTAGAATACAAAACAGTTGAAGATTACAAAAACGGAGTATCCAAAACAGTAAACAATCAACTATATGTTACTTCCATTGGTGGAGGTTATAAGATAAAAGCGAAGTCATCCGTTAACAATCCGGTAGCGACTACCGCAGCTGAAAAAAACATTGACGGTAGCACTGTAACCGTTAAGATTGAAGGAAAAGGAACAACGTATACAAACAATATCCGTGATCTTGTTGCCGGTAAAGATGCTTACCAGTCAACAGCTACCTCAGGAGAGTCATTAAATGTAACATATGCAGCAGCTGGAAACAATGCTTATGTTGACAAAGTTTTGAACAAACAAAAAACGACATACACTGTAAATGTTGTGTATGAAATCACAGCAGAGTAATCTCAGAACATTTATAAATACAAAAAACTACATCTTACTTGGTGTAGTTTTTTGTATTTTAGGACATTCTATAAGATCCTACCACTATGAAAAATCTGCTTATTAGTATACTGCTACTGGTATCTGCATCATCCGTATTTGCTCAGACAGGTATTACGGTAGGCCCTCCGCGGACTTATTTTGTAGCCGGTCCCGGCCAGCAACAGACACAGCGTATTTCTATCAGCAATCCAAGCAAAGATTATACTATGGAACTAGCCGTTTCTTTTGAAGACTGGCAGTATAGTACATATGGAGACAATCAGACTTTTCCTAAGGGAACATTAGCCACATCATGTGCAGCATGGCTTTCTACACCGGAGATTTACTTTTCACTGAAACCTGAAGAAACCAAGATGATCAATGTTAACATTTCCGTACCAAAAGATTATGTGGCACTCGATACAGTACCTGTACGTACAGCCATGATGTTTGTTACGCAGATGAACCCAAAGACCGGCGTTAACAAAGAAGGAGCTAATATTCGTATAGCACTTCGTTCCGGAATTAAACTATATCAGGCTTTGCCGGGTAAAAACAATGCGGATATTGAGATTGAAGGACTTAAATATAATAAGGGAGAATCACAGGCGCTTGAACTTAACTTCAGCAATACAGGTAACATTTGGGCAGACGGACAGATTGCAGTAGAGTTACTTAATCAGGAAAATGGAAAAAAAACGGAATTACCTTCTTCAAACTTCTTTACCATGCCACGGGATAAGCGCATCTTCCCTATTCCCCTACCTAAAGAACTCGAGAACGGAACCTATCTCGCTTCCGTTCTAATCAGCTATGGAGAAAAAGATGCTGTAAAAATCGGAGAACTTGAATTCAATTATGAAAAATCAAATTAACGTTCAGTTTGCACTTATCATATTTCTCCTCTTTGGTAATATACCATTCCAAAGTCAGGCACAGTTGCGCTTTGATGTTTACAGCACACAATATCACAATGTAACTTCATATAACGGATATGATAGCGGAGTCGGGAGTCATACTTTTCATTTTTCGTATAACGGCACAAGTATCAATATTCCAAACTGGTCTGTAACAGCCCGGGTGAAAGCCCCTATTGTACCTGAAAGCGGCAATAATGTTTCCGGCCAGCCTTTTCCGGCAGATAAGATCGGTTTCAGGTTTACACATGACGATGCACAGTCCGTCAATCTATCCAGCATCGGAGCCACCACAGCCTTAATTCCTTTGCAGCAAAGCAATGAGGTCTTTATGATACGCAATTCCAAAGCGCCCATATTTTTTCAAAGCCAATATAACGGATATATGCAGTTTCGGCTTTATTATACACTTCAGATTGCCGGCGGTGATTATCTGGATCTCTTAAAGAATAAAGACCCCTATAATATTATTGTTTACGGGCTTCCTGTCCAGTATACCGTTTATAATGAAAAAGGAGAGGCAATCCTGAGCAGAGATGTATATTACAGGATACAGATCAACAATACCCTTACGGGAGGATCTACCGAACCGGATTACAGTATCTCCATTATGGAGAATGCAAAAAACGGAGTATTGGAATTTATCTCCTATGCAGACTACAAGAGAGGAGTAACTGCACAATACCCGGATGGCCTCCGCATTAATTCCATCACAGACTTTGAAGTCAATATCAAAGCTTTGGATCCCGAATTTAAAAATGCAGCCAACAATACACTGGACCTTTCGGTTTTAAATATACAATTGCAACCTGCTACCGATGCTTCCAAAACATATAGCAACCCCATACTTCCGATAAGCACTTCTGCACAAACTTATCTTATAGGGACAGCAAACAAAAGCAAGAAAAAACCACAATATTTTAACATTCAGTATAATGCATCTTTTGATCAGCAAAAACTTTCAACTATTAAGTCCGGAGCCTACCAAACTTCTATAATATATGTTCTGACTCCAAGATAATAAGCTGATTTGTCATGAAGCGTTTTTTATTTCTCATACCGATTGTATTACTGGGCTGTATGTTTCATATAGAAGCTAAAGCTCAGCCTCACTACGATATTCAGATTAATACCGCTTCATCGCTGCATGTAGAAGAAGGTGTGGTCCAGCTCTCTATAGAAGTTATAAATACAGGCTCATCTATTTTCAAAGGATCTTTAAAAGTCGATGCTCCTGTCAATCTTTCTTTATTAAGTCAGAATACCATTGAAATTGCTGCAGGCAAAAAAAAATATCTATCCTTTAAATTTAAATGTTCCGGATTAGCAAATCTGAAAGACAAAGCGATACAAATCACGGCGATCCAACAGGGAAACGCCGTTTCAGCTCCCGTCCGGATCAGACTGGATATTGCAGAGAAACGTGCTGTTACCCTCCACAATATGACCGATGTTCAGCTGCTACAGCGTGTAGGAGATATTGTATATGTCAAAGCACTTATACGAAATGAGGGGACATCTGACGAGAAGGTCAACTTAGTATTTTCATCTCCGGACAGAATAGGCAGCCGTTCCTTTCAAACCATTTCCATGGATTTACCTTCCGGCAAGGATACATTAGTTACCTACAGCTTTACCGTTGAAAAGTACATGATGCAATTACCACGGTACAATCTCAATATTAACGGGCTATATCCCTCCAATGATATCTTTGGCAACCTTTCCCTTGTATTTAACAATGTATCTTCTGTGCGAAATTATGACAAGATGTTTCGTCAGGATCCGGATATAAATACCTATTCGCGAAATAATATTGAATGGATAGCTAACAATATAGGTGAGCTTAACAGTATGTATTATCTCCGTTCTGTGGGGGAGTATGAACTTTCAAAAGCGAAGTATCTGCGATATAATCTATATGCTACTACATATGGGAAAATAGCCGAAAAACCGCAGATTACAAATACCTGGATCAATGTAGAAAAAGATAATAAAGGTATCGTTGCAGGTAATCTGCAGGAAAGTTACGATATGTTTTTCTATGGCCGCGGAGTGAAATTTTATACTGCAGACTCTGCTAAAAACAATTCATTCGAAGCTGCTGTAGCAGAAAAATCATTTGATTTACTGGCCAGCAATACTTCCGGTCAGGGCTACTCTGCCTACGTCCGGACGGTATTGGGAAATCAGCTTCCGGATAGAAAATATTATTCCGGGACTTTATTCTATGATCATTCACCTTATGACAGTACGGAAAGTTTTCTGTTCAGTAATACTTTTGGCTTCTTCAAACAGGCACAAAAGGATAAAATAAGACTTGATGCCGATATTGGTGTCGGATTAACCAACCGGCTGCACCCGTTAGCGGGAATGTCAGATGATTCCAGACCTTCTGCAGCTCTGGGAATACGCCTCTTTACAAGACAAAAGGGATTTACGTATTCCAGTGACAATTATGTCAGTACAGCGTACTATCCGGGAAACAGAAGAGGAAGCATTCAACTCAATCAGTATATCAACCGTAAATTAGGTAATGTAAGTATTACAGCAGGATACCTTTTTAATAAATACAATCCTAAATATCTAAACCGGAACTTGTTGTTCAATATGGAAGCAACAAATTCACGTGCAAATATAGACTTTACTATGGCAGTCAATGACCTGCTCACTTACTCTTTCCAGCCGAACTACACTACTGAAAGCGGGAATAGCTTTATTAATAACAGCTATCCAACATTAAGTATTAAGAGCTGGACATTAAATAATATCTTCTATTTACGTTCACGGAATTACAGACATACTTTTTATATTTCATTCGAAACAGGCGTAAGCCGGTTAAAAAATATAGAAAATAATGCATGGATTTACAGGGGAAATTTCTCTTACAACTATGATGCATTCAATCTGTACGGTAATTTCCAAAAAGGTAATTTTCATATTTATGATGCCCTTCCTAATTTATCTGGTGTTGATGACCAAAACTACAGAGTATCGATAAGCCCATCTTATCAAAAGCAGTTTTGGAATAAAAAAATGTCAGCTACAGTAGGAGCAATACTAAATATCAGCAGTTATTCCGGAGAGAATTATATAGGTAATGCCTCTCTGCAGTACCGTGTCTTAAAGAATACCATTCTAAGCAGTTCATACTACTATTATTATCTCAACAGCAAGAGCAATTATACAAATGGGTACGGGAATATTCAGGTTGGTGTAAGGCAGAATCTTCCGTCAGACGTCTCCTCAGGCCAGCAAACCAAAAATGGAGATCTTGAAGTCTTCTGCTTTTATGATAATAATAATAATGGCATTTTTGATACGGGCGACAGCAAAGCTGTTAACTATACTTTATTGATTAATGATCTGATGCTCACGACTGACAGGCAGGGACAGGTAGCCTTCAAAAATATACCGTATGGAGAACTAGCTGTTGTTTTCCCTCCGAAAGAAGGTTTTCAGGCAAATAATCAAAAAATTCTCATCAGCAGGAGCAAGACAAAGCTATCGGTACCACTTCAGCAAAGCGTACAAATCGAAGGGACTATCCAGCTTGCTTATGATCCGGTACGTAGTGTAGCTGTAGATACCGACCTGTTGGGTTATAAAGTTTATGCAAAAGATAACTATGGACACGTATTTGAATCCCAAACCGATACAAAAGGATCCTATTCGCTTTTACTGCCTGAAGGAGAATATATCTTTTTTATGGATGAAAGTACTTTCCCGGAAAATATCTATCTGGATCAGAACTCCTATCCGATGAAGGTCACCATCGGACAGAAAGCAACAGCGCCTGCATTCAACTTACAGATCAAAGCAAAAAATATACAAATAAAGCGATTTTAAAAAATAAAGCGCAGTTTCCTGCGCTCTATTCCGGGATCATTATCCAAATGATATGGTTTCATAAATCCCGGATCACCTTATCAATCACCAATTGATTATTTTTCAGCTACTAACCTTGATGTAGACACCCTGTCAGTAGCCTGTGTTACTCCTTCAGCTATAAGCAGCTACCGCTTTACAGGCTTGTTACTCATCTCAAAAAGAAGTTCACCCCCATTTTTGATGCTTTCATAGGATAGCACAAAATCTTTTATTGCGACACCATTAAAAGATACCTTTTTAACATATACATTCTTATCTGACTGGTTTTGTGTCTTAATGACTAATACTTTTCCATTTTCCAGATTTAACTTAGCGGATTTGACAAGAGGGCTGCCAATCCAGTAATTATTATCACCGGGAGCTACCGGATAGAAGCCCAATGAACTGAAGATATACCAGGCACTCATCTGACCGCAATCATCATTACCACCTAAGCCCGCCTCTCCGTTTTGATATTGATGACGGATAATCTCCCGTACGCGTTTCTGCGTTTTCCATGGGCTTTTTGTGAGATTGTAGAGATAAGCAACATGATGAGAAGGTTCATTTCCATGTACATAATTACCGATGATACCCTCTCGCGTAATGTCTTCTGTCTGTGCAAAATAGTGATCCGGAAGATGCATAGTAAACAGAGAATCCAGATAAGTTTCTATTTTTTCGGTTCCGCCCATTACAGTTATCATTTCCTGTGGCTGATGCGGTACATATAGACTGTAGTTCCATGAATTTCCTTCTATAAAACCCTGTCCATGCGTATCCAGAACATCAAATTTGCTTCTGAAGTTTCCTTTGGAATCTTTAGGACGCATAAAGCCTATTGACTTATCATACAGGTTCCGCCAGGATCCGGCACGTTTTATAAACGTTTCATAGACCTCCTTGTTACCCAGTTTATGAGCCAATTGAGCAATACACCAGTCATCATAAGCATACTCCAATGTATTGGACACAGAAGTCCCGGAGATATCATCCGGCACATACCCCAGATCAATATAGGCTCCGATACCTTCATATCTTCTGGTATTGGCTGTCTGCACACAAGCTGCTAAAGCTGCCTGCACATCACCTTTATATACACCTTTCATTATTGCATCTACAATAACAGATACCGAATGATATCCGCTCATGCACCAATTATCATTTGCATAATGCGACCATATGGGCAACATCTTTAACACACTTTGATCATAGTGAGCCATCATTGAGGCCACCATATCCGAATTACGGGAAGGGTTGATCAGATTCATCAAAGGATGAAATGCCCTGAACGTATCCCATAACGAGAATGAAGTATAATTAGTGAAGCCTTCCGCTTTATGTATTTCCTGATCCAGACCTTTATATTCACCGTTGCTATCCATATAGATAGTCGGCATCAGGCTGGCATGGTACATCGCTGTATAGAAATTAACAAGATCTTCCTTATTGAGCATGTCGACCTCGATTTTTGCGAGTTCCTTTTCCCACTGCTGTTGTCCTTTCTGAACAAGTTGTTCAAAATCCCAGTCCGGAGTTTCTTCGTCCATATTCGCTAAAGCATTCTTCATACTTACCGGGCTTAAAGCGACTTTCATTGTGATCTGTTCACTATCATCTGTATCAAAATCCAGATGCATACGGATATTATGTGCTGCCAGATCCGGGAAATTATCCTGTTGATTGAATTTTCTCCAGAAACCGTTATAGACCGGCTTCCCGTCCAGATAACGTGCGCCATAGTTTTTGAATGGTTTAGATGTTTTTATAGCAAAGTAAACTGTTCGTGTACGTGCCCATCCGTTAGTTTGCCGATATCCTGTAATGAGGGAATCATTATGTACTTTAACTACTGTCCATACATTCTTGCCTTCATAATTATAAATACCTGCTGTCAGATCAAGGATAAGATGTGATGCATCCGATTTAGGAAAAGTATAGCGATGTACGCCTACACGCGCAGTAGTGGTCATCTCTGCCCGGATGCTATGTTTATCCAGCAGTACACTGTAATAATTTGGTTGAGCAATTTCATTCTGATGACTGTAAGGCGAGCGGTATCCGTCCTGAGGCCGTTGGGCAGTCCCGGGATTGAGCTGTAATTTACCTTGTGTTGGCATGACTAATACATCCCCCAGATCAGAATGCCCGGTCCCACTAAAGTGTGTATGACTGAAACCGACAATTGTCGGATCATCGTATTGATAGCCGGCACAATACTTATACACATCCCCATTGTACTTCCCGTTGACTGCATAAGGAATTGTATCTGTATCCGGACTGAGCTGTACAGCTCCGAAAGGCACGGTTGCTCCAGGAAAAGTATGTCCCATTTTAGCCGTTCCAATCAATGGATTGACATATTGAATAAGGTTTTGCTGTTGTGCCTGACTTACAAATGGAATATGCGCCAAAAGAACAAGAGATAAAAAGGAGACTGTTAACTTTACATTCATAGTGATTAGTTTAATGAGGGATCAGCAGCATAGCGGTCCCAGAGCTGATCCAGATCCTGACCCGTCTGTTGCTTCCAGAAGCTGTCGTTATATTTCTTTGTTCGCATCTTTTGATCCAGTGCTTTAATAATATTCTTCTTTACTCTTCTGTCCAGCCAGTAAAAGAAACGGGCTGTAATACGATAAGAGTCTGTGTATTTCTGTTTTTCATTAACGTCAGGCAGCTTCCAGTTTGCGGAAGCATTATCAACGCCTTCCGTAAATCTCACATAGTCTGCAATACCTTCAGTGATCCACCAGGGACCGGCACCATTTGGATACCCCTGTACAATATGCATCACTTCATGTGTCACGACGTCAATATCATTAGGATTTTTCTTAAACCATCCCGGACTATACCGGACAATACCTCCGGCAGTAGCTGCTACTCCATTGTAGCCCGGATCGATCACAAAAGAGACCTGCTTCCGAGTATGCTTATTATATTTCTTTGCTAATTTCGGATAATTAACAAAATAAGTATCAATAAGTTTTTGTTTTAAGGCCGGATCAAAATCTGCCTGTTTGTTGATCCATATCAGAGAATATTTCCCTTTATTAATGGTATCTACTTCAAAAGCCTCTTTCCGATCATCATCCGTGTGTTGCCAGTTGTTCTGTGCATATACCGTAACATGTCCTGTTCCAATCATTAATAGCAGGCAACACAAAATTCGTTTCATTTTTTTCATTTTTTATTTTTGGTTGATTTCTTTGTTATTGTTTTCCATTCCTCACTCATTGAATACGGAGCGGAAGATGCATCCGTTCCTCTCGACAGATTAGGTGTAGTACTCATATCAAAATTCAAGACTCCGCCCTGTACTAAACCATGGTGACTCAGCCAGTTTTTGTTATAGGACTGTCCGTTCAACTCCAGATTATTAATATAAATATGCTTATCTGATGCATTCTTTGCGACAATCTCTACTTTATGACCGTTTTCAAAATGAAGCACTGCCTTTGGAAACAAAGGGGCACCTATTACGTATTGATCAGTTGCCGGACATACCGGATAGAATCCCAATGCTGAAAAAACATACCATGCAGAGGTCTGGCCATTATCCTCATCTCCGCAGTACCCGTCTGGTGTAGCCCTATACATTCGGTCAAGAACCTGCCTGACCCAGTACTGTGCTTTCCATGGCTGCCCTGCATAATTATACAGATAGATCATATGCTGGATGGGCTGATTGCCATGCGCATATTGCCCCATATCGGCAATCTGCATTTCCCGGATTTCATGAATCGTTCCTCCGTAATAGCTGTCATCAAATACAGGTGGCTGTGTAAAAACGCTATCCAGCATCCGTACAAAAGTTGCTTTCCCTCCCATCAGATCGATCAGCCCTTTCACATCATGAAATACACTCCAGGAGTAATGCCAGCTATTTCCTTCGGTAAAAGCATCCCCCCATTTCAACGGATTAAAAGGTGTCTGAAATTTTCCGTCTTTATTTTTTCCACGCATCAGATTGGTTGAAGGATCAAACAGATTACGATAGTTCTGTGCACGATTTGCGTACAGATCGATCTCTTTCTGTGGTCGCTTTAATGCTTTTGCGAGTTGATAAATTGCAAAATCATCGTAAGCATATTCCAGAGTCCGTGCAGCATTTTCATTGATGCCTACATCGTATGGAACATAGCCCAACTCATTATAATAGCCCACTCCCTTACGTCCCACAGCGGTCATCGGACCTTCGTTGTTTGCACCATGCAGAAGACCTTCATAAAGCGTGTGTATATCATAGCCCCTCAACCCTTTCATATAGGCATCAGAAACTACAGATGCCGAGTTGTTTCCGATCATAATGTCCGCATATCCGGGGCTGCTCCATTCGGGCAGAAAACCACCCTCCAGATAAGCATTTTTCAATCCTTCCTGCATTTCAATATTTATAGAAGGATACATGAGATTAAGAAATGGATACAATGCCCGGAATGTATCCCAAAACCCCGTCCCTCCATAGAGATAACCCGGCAAAACTTTTCCATTATAAGGACTGTAATGCAAAACTTCACCTTCCCGGGATATTTCATAAAGCTTATTCGGGAAAAATAAAGTACGGTACAGCGTAGAATAAAAGGTTCGCATCTGATCAATATTTTCTCCTTCTACTGCAATACGACCAAGTTTTGCATTCCATATATTCCGTCCATCCGACACCAGCTGATCAAAGGATCTGTTGCCCAATTCTTCCAGGTTTACCAGAGCCTGCTCTGCGCTTATAAAGGAAGATGCGACTTTAACATGAACAGTTTTTGACCGGTCCTTAATTTTAAATCCAACAATAGCACCTGTCTGATTCGCCGTTGATTTTGTTTTACCATTGAACCTTGACTTGTCTTCCCAGGTCGAAAAATTATCAAAAGGCTGATCAAACACCAATACAAAGTAGTTTTTAAAATTTGGCAGTTTTCCTCTTGAATATCTTGATGAATATCCGATAATCATATTTTTTTCCGGAATAATCTGTACTTCGGATCCTCTGTCAAAGGCATCCAGCACGACAAAGGCACTATCTGTTGGCTGAAAAGTAAATCTAAACATTGCTGCACGCTCTGTAGGTGTTATTTCAGCTTTGACATTATGATCAGCCAGGTACACCGAATAATGATAGGGTTTGGCAGATTCCGACTTATGAGAAAACCAGCTTGCTCTTCCTTCCTGATCAAAAACGCCTTTTCCAGTTACAGGCATAAGGGAAAATTGTCCGTAATCATTCATCCATGGAGAGGGTTGATGCGTCTGTTTGAGTCCTCTTATTTTATCTGCAGCGTACACATACTGCCACCCATCACCATTTTTACCCGTCTGCGGTGTCCACATATTCATACCCCATGGTAATCCTATAGCCGGATAAGTATTGCCATTGGAAAGTGATGGTTTTGAATCTGTACCCATTAAAGGGTTTACCAGATCTACAGGTTCTATTGAACGGCCATTGATCTTCTGTGCTACTGCAGGAATCGGATTTATGTATCCAATTGCCAGAAATATGCATATGCTTAATCCTGATAATTTATTCTTTATTTTCATGGGTATATATTAGTCTCGTCATCAATATGTCAGAGCAGTATTCCGGCTCTGTAAGTAAATAGATCTTGCACTATATCCATACAGCACAAGATCTCCATTCGTAAATTATGCGTTCAGCATCTTGCTGTTCAAGTTTAAAGACCTGTTACCAGCCCGCATTTTGCACCATTTTTTCATTCTTCAAAATCTCTATATTCGGTATCGGAAACAGGTAATCTCTCTCCTTTTTAAATACTCTTGTTTCAATAAGAGTTTTGGTATAAAAAGCATCTCCGTCAGCATTCAGATTTAGTCCGTATACAGCACCTCCGTCTGTATCCTCGGCAATTTTCCACCTTCTTGTGTCAAAAAATCTTACATTCTCAAATGCCAGTTCGACCTGCCTTTCTCTACGTATTGCCTCCCTCATTGCTCCCTGAGATCCCGGAACAGGGATAGTGGCAGATCCATATACCGGTATTCCGGCACGCTCGCGGATCAGATTGAGATATTTGAGGATATCAGCATTTGCCGGATCAGATTCATTGAGTGCCTCTGCATAATCCAGATAAATATTGGCCAGCCGGATCAGAAGTGCTCCGCGGCTATTCCCATTTGCAGACACATTTTTGCGAACGGTATATCCTGTTGGAGTCACATCCGAAGTACTTTGTGATCTTCCCGAATTACCGCTGTAATTGAATTGGGAAAGTACCGCCGTGCTACTGTTCGCCTGGTTTAGCCAATAACTTCCATTATAAGTAATGCCCACATAAAATCTCGGTTCTCTGTTTACATATGCTCCGAATGTCGTTCGGGAAGCCACATCATAGGGTGCTTTAAAGCTGACAAATCCATCTTTTGTGTAGCCGGAAGTTACATCCGTTATAGATTTGCCGTTATTCATAAAGTAAGCATCTACAATTGTCTGAGTAGCTCCTAAAGCTCCTCCTCCCTGTGCTCCCGAAGGAAATCCGACATGTTTGGGCGTGCGGTCATATTGTGCATTATTACTACTGTTGGAGCGGGCAAAAATCCACTCCTGATTCCAGTCTGTTGTCATCACATTGCGACAGGACAGATATGCAGCAACAAAAGGATCTGCATTGTTCACCTTATACAGCTGATAATAATTAGGTACAAATTCGTCAATAAATGCTTTAGCCGCTGTTGCTGCATCTCTCCACTTTTCCGGATTTGCATTTGCACTGAACAGTGCAGTACCATCCGTATTTTTTACTCCCGCAAAAGCGGTATTCCCATTAAACAACGGACTTGCATTCAATAACAACGCTTCTACTTTATACGCCTTTACCACACCTTTTGTAATGCGTCCATATTCATTATTACTAGGTTCGTATGGAAGATCTGTATATGCTTTATCGAGTTCTGACACGATATAAGCAATACACTCATCAAATGGTGTACGAGCCAGTTTCAGATCGGAGATAGGTTTGTTGATATCCAATATCTCCTCTCCCAGGATCGGCACAGGTCCATAGGCTCTTACCAGATAATAATAATACAATGCGCGTAGTGCTCTCGCCTCTGCCTTGTAAGTCGTCTTCATCAGGTCGTTTACTTCTACAGGATTTGCCCCGTCTATATTTTGAATAAAGTATGAAGCATTCCGGATACCGCGGTAGTAGCTGTTCCAGAAACTTTCAATAGTCCCATCCGTATTACTCCATACCGATCTGATCATATTGTTACTGTAATTAAAATCCCAGGTGTATTTGGCTTCATCCGAAGAAGCCGTCCACGGCCCAGAATTCTGTGTAGCCACAAACCGCTGAACCATTTCATTCGGAATTACAGAATAGATATTGGCCAAAAATTTATCAGTATTGGCTTTGGACTTAAAAATATCCTCTACTGTAATGACATCATCCGGCACCTGATCCAGATACTTATTACAGCCACTAAAGCACGACATCGTCAGCAGTGCAAATAAGATATATATTGATTTTTTCATGATCTTTGATTTAATAGATGAGTTAAAAACTAGCCTGAACACCTAATGTTACTGTGCGGACATTCGGGTATCGGGTACCATTGCTGGTATTGAGTTCAGGATCCCAAAGCTTAAATTTACTCCAGTACAACAGATTTACTCCCTGGATGTAGATCCGGGCATTTTTCATTCCTATACTCTGAAAAGTTCCCTTTTTAAAATTATACCCCAGATCGATGGTTTTTAATCTCAGGAAATCGATGTCTTTCACCCACCAGGTAGAACTGACAGCATTATTTTTATTTGCGGCATTTCCATAAGCCAACCGGGGATAGAAAGCATTGGGATCAGGATTTTCTTCTGTCCAGCGATCTTCAGCAACAGCAAATAAGTTACTTCTCTCAGCTCCTGTACTGTTATTAAATGGAATAATACCATCTCCGGCAATCTGTCTGTCGGCTCCTGAAATTCCCTGAAAAAATGCACCTACATAAAACTGCTTATAGGTGACATTAAATCCGAAACCGTAAATCGTATTCGGAACATCCCCGTTACCAATGCGTGTAACATCATTTGCATTGATGATACCATCTCCATTCAGATCTTTGTAACGGATATCTCCTACTCGCTGCGCACCTAAAGCACTCTGATCGGCATGTTCAGCAATCTCTTTCTGAGACTGGAATAAGCCATCTGCCACATAACCAAAACGAGACAGATAATTCACGCCACGCCTTTCCATATAATCAAATGGTTGTTTCGGCTGATCATTTTCTATAACCTTATCCTTATTATGGGTAAAGGTCGCCCTCATATCCAGATAAGCTTTGCCTATAGCAATGGGAGCCAGTTCCAGAGTTGCATCTATACCTTTATTATCCAGTATCCCCAGATTGCCCCACGGAGAACTGTTCAATCCTACATAGCCCGGAAGCGCACCCCGCTGCAGGAAAACGCCTGAGCGTCTTTCTTTAAAGAAATCAACTGTCAATGATAATTTAGATTTTAAGGTTTTGATCTCTACACCAAGATTCTGTTTATGAGATTCAGCCCATTGTACATTGGTACCGTAATCTGTAATAGCCGTTCCGCCATATCCCACATTATTGGATCCGTTACCGAAAGTATAGCCTCCTGCTTCGGTATTAACTAAAGTCAGATAGCCAAAACGTCGCACCCCACTGTTAATATCCAATGCTCCGCCATCTCCGACTATACCATTGGAATAACGTAGTTTTAAGAAATCAAAAACATCCTTTACAGGTTCATAGAATTTTTCATTAGAAACAACCCATCCGACTCCGAAAGAAGGGAAAAATCCGAATTTCATATCCGGAGCAAAGTTTTCAGAACCGTTATATCCGAAATTTCCTTCCACAAAATACTTATCAGCAAAAGAATAAGTCAATCTTCCGGCTAATCCCTGACTTCTGAAAGGCAATGAAGAAGTTACGCTATTGGCAAAAGCAAATGTTTTCTCTCTTTGATTGAATAACAACATAGCACTGATCGTATGATCCTCTGCAATAGTGGTGTTATAGTTTAGAGATGCCTCGGTATAGAACTGTCTGTTTGCATCATTACTCTTTGAGAACGCCAGATCATCTGTACCCTGTGATATGATATTCAATATCGGGTTCCCGTTTTCATCATATGGGAATAATCTGTTGATCAGATAAGTACTTCTGTTGCGGACACGATTAATGGTGTGCGAATTCCAGATATCAAACGAATATAAAGCAGAAAATGTCAATCCCGGAACCCAAAATTTCAGGTCCTGTGTCAATCTTGCATTAGTCATAATCTGATTAGAGAAGATATTCTGGAAACCTGTCTGTGTGACAAGTGCATAAGGGTTGGGCTGTGCTCCTGCGCTGCTGACTCCCGGTACCAGATTACCCGGGTACATCACCGGATATAAAACAGGATTGGTCTGCATGACATTTGAAAATGCATCCTGCGGATTTACCCCCGGATAGTTGATGTTAGCCACATATCCCTGCATTCCCAACTCAAATTTGGTGGTAGAGGTCCAGTTCATCGATACATTAGAAGTGAAATTGTACCGCTTAAATCTTGTAGTAGCATCATAACTCTGTAATGCATCTGTACGTAGCAAACTTTCTTCATCATAATAGGCTCCTGACACATAATAGTTAGCAAACTCAGATCCTCCTCTTGCACTGAAGTTGGCTCTTCTATTAGTAGATACACTTCTGAACAATTCATCCATCCAGTTTACATTAGGATATAAATAGGGATCCGTACCAAGAATGGTATTGTTTATATAATTATTTGAATATTCTTTCTCCAGTCCTGTCGCGATCCGGGCCTCATTCCGAAGTTTCATATACGTTACTCCATCCGTCAATTCAGGCCTTTTTGTAAAGGAAGTCAGTCCCTGATTGTAATTGAACATCAGGACAGGTTTACCGCTCATCCCTCTTTTCGTAGTAATGAGAATTACCCCATTTGCTCCTGCCACACCATAGACTGCCGTAGCTGAAGCATCTTTTAATATCGTAAAGGAAGAAATATCTTCCGGATCGAAGCTATTAATATCCCGTCCCTGAATACCATCTACCACCACTAACGGGGAAGCATTATTTCCGGACTGATTAAAGGTCGAGATACCTCTGATCCACAGGTCAGCTCCGTCCGATCCGGGGAGCCCTGTCCGCTGTACGCCGATGAGTCCTGAGATACGTCCTGCTAAAGCTGCACTCAGGTTGGCGATAGGCACTTTAAGATCTTCGACTTTCACAGTAGACTGCGCACCGACCAGACTGATCTTCTTCTGCTGTCCGTACCCAACCACCACAACTTCATTGATGCTGTTATTGATCGCTTTGAGGGTAACATTAAGATTGATAGTCGTATTGATAACGGTTCGGTAGTCTTCATAACCGATATAACGAACTACTATTGTATCTCCTCTTGCTGCAAGAATATTGAATTGTCCTGACGGATCAGTAGCAACAGTCTTTTTAGATGCTGTATTGACGACAGTAACCCCGTCAAGCGGATTATTCAGTTCGTCTTTTACTGTACCGGTGATATCCAATTCTGACTTTGTCTGTGCAAACGCCGCAGACATACAGACTGTACCGATCAGCAGCCAAAGGCTGACGAGTAACTTTCTTTTCATATTTGGTTTAGTTTAGTTTAGAAATTGATTAGATAGGATGGCTTATTCAGGCACGTTGATAACTCTCCACTCCGCAAGCTGAAACAGTCCTGTCCCACCCCGGATAGCTTTCACATTCAAACGGTAATACCGGTATTTCTCTTTGTTATTGATATCAAAACGTACCTTTTGGTTGCGGGACGTAAACAGATAGCCTTGTTTACTGTCTACTGATATCCAGGCGGATCCGTCATTAGACCCCATAAGTTCCCAGTCTTTAGGATCACGATCCTGCGCATCATTGGCAGATGCCAGAATGTATGCCCCTACAGAAATACCTCCCGGAAAAGAAAGCTGCATGTAAAGATCATCATAGTATGGATTGATTAGAAATTTGGTATTGTAATCCTGGTCGACTACTTTAAGAGATCCCTCATTTGCGGTTTTCCCTCCCGAGTTTTCACGATTAACCGAAAGGTTGCCATAGGCTGTAATGTCCATTTCAGGTTCCTTTTCGGATTCTAAGAGGTCGTATTGCCTGACTTCGGTTTTGTCGCAGCCCGTCAGACAGGCAAACAGCCCGCAGAGGACAAATGCTTGTTGAAATTTGGTTAGCTTTTTCATAAATTAAGGTAATTAATACACTAAAACGGATTAGCATATCGAAATTACAAAGCCTTAATTAATAAAGTTGTTAACCGGTTGTTAATGACAAAAAAATCAGGACTGGGGTATACGAAAAATAAAACCCACCTTATAGACGGTTTCTAATTGCACATTAGCAGAATGCGACAACAACTTTCTGATGCGGGACACAAATACATCCAGACTTCGACCAAGGAAGTAATCGTTCTCGCCCCAGACTGCCAGCAGAATGTCTTCACGTTTGAGCACACGGTTAGGATTCAGTGCAAAATACTTCCAGACAGCAAATTCTCGTTCGGTTAGTTTTACCTCATAATTATTCTCAAAAATCAGCATCATTTGATCCTGAATAATACGAATATCTCCGATAGCCAGATCTGCAGATCGTCTGACCTGCTGGCGATTAATAATATTATGAATACGCCAGGAAAGTTCTTCTATATCAAACGGCTTAGTGATATAATCATCGCCTCCCAGTTTTAACCCATAGATCTTGCTTTCTTTTGTATTTCGGGCTGTCAGAAAAATAAAACGCTGCTCAGGTTGAGTTTCTAATAGTTGACGAACCAGATCAAAACCTGTATCATCCGGCAACTGCACATCCACAATTAACAGATCAAAAAGTTGTTTCTGACACAACTCTTCCGCTTCACGGCTGGATGTCGCCAGTAAAGTCTCAAATCCGGAAGTTTGCAAATATTGCTGCGTCACCAGACCCAGATCTATATCATCCTCAATAATCAGAATCTTTCCCTTCATAACTCGTATGTTAATTAACTTCCACCATAGGGATAACTAATGTAAATACTGACCCTTCTCCGATTACAGTATCTACTTTAATATCCCAGTCATGTTGTACCACGGTCTGTTGCACATAATACAACCCCAGCCCCACCCCGTTTTTCGCATACTCCGGCTTACCTCTAAAAAATTTTTTAAACATATGCGTCAGCGTTTCTTTGTCTATGCCATTTCCGTTGTCTTTCACATGAAGTTCAATTAGCTGTTCCTGCACAGTTACCCATACCTGGATAAGTTTATCCTTCCGGTTGTTGTACTTAACCCCGTTTTCTACCAGATTATTGAGTAACGTCGTAAACATAAATCTGTTAGTAACAATATGGTATCTCTTTTCTTCACCTTTGGGAGAATAATCAATTTCGACCTCTTTCCCATAATTGATACACAGGTCTGTAACGCTTTCGTCCAGCAGCTCATGAAGATTATAGATATCTTTTTCTACATGATGAGGGCTGAACTTACTCACATTGATAGCCTGATTGATAAGCTTGTCAAGCCGACCCGCTTGTCTGTCGATGATATCCAGATTGATTGTACTCATGCCTGCGCTATCTGCAGGGATATCTCTTCTCACATTTTTACTCGCCACCTGTATTGTTGCCAGGGGAGTATTAAATTCATGGGTAATATTATTAAGAAAATCTGTCGTCATTTCATTCATTTTCTTTTGTCTAACCCAATTGTTGAAGGTCAGAAAATAAATTCCGACAACAGCCAGCAAACAACAGCCTGATAACAAAAGTAAAGGAAGAATATTTTTGAGAACAGTTAATGTTTTACCGTCTTTATCTGCATACAAAGAAAATTCGACCCGATTGCTATATTTCAGATGGGAAGAAATAAATAAACTGGAAACCATTTGATGGGGATTGATCAACCGGGGATCTCCCTGAATGATGGTGATGGTATCCGGAGATGACATTGGGCGGGAGTCCAGCAAATCAATGAAATTGTGCCCGTCAAAAGTAATAGAAATACCATCCAGAACCAGTGTATATTTAAAGTGAGTATCCAGATTATCCTTTTGGAGCAACTCCGCAAATAAGCTGTCCATCGTAGAACCTTCCTGAAGCTGTCGGACAATCTGATGATAGATTTCAGCGCCCCGCATTTTGAATAATTCAGGATCTCTGTGATATAGACTATCCAGTGTTGACATTTTTGGCAACAATACGGAATCAATTATAGCTTGCCCCCCCGGAAAGAGCTTGTCGTTGATAATGGCTCTCTCATACGATACCTTAAGCTTATTTTTCTCTTTTTTGAACAGGTCATTGCTTTTGATGGTATACGTACTTGATATTAATTGGTACTGTAAGATCATCAAAACCACAAAACTGGCAATAGCAATAAGTTTATAAATTCTTTCGGTATTCAGGTACATAAATCAGCGATTGGGTATTCGCAAATTTGGTAATTATATAGCTAAGAGACCAATTTTATTTTATTCGGGAACATATCTCTTCAAGATAAATCCGGTCTGTCCATTCGTATACATAAGTGGTTGATTTTTCTAAATGGGAACAAATTCTTTTATTCCCGATTTATTTCTACAGTAGGCTGACTGTCCAGCTGTTCGTATATGGAGTTTTGCGAAACAAATTCGGGTACAATATTTTTAAGAATCCGAACCAAATCTATTGGTTTTATTACTCCTGAACGCCTGTCCAATATGTGTGCACAAAGCTTCTCCAACAAAATTCTTTTCTCATTCAGGTCTTCACTGTTGATCTTTGCAATCATTATTTTTTCGTGATGCGTTCTGATTGTATTTTCATTATTTGCCAGCAGTTCTTCATATATCTTTTCTCCGGGGCGTAATCCCGTTATCTTGATATCAATATCCTCCGGATAGCGGTAACCTTTGAGTCGGATCATACGCTTCGCAAGTTCTATGATCTTTACAGATTTGCCCATATCAAAAACAAATATTTCTCCGCCTTTACCCATCACACCCGCTTCCTGAACCAGTTGGCAAGCCTCCGGAATGGTCATAAAATAACGTGTAATATCTGGGTGTGTCAGTGTCAAAGGACCTCCTGCTTCCATTTGTCTTTCAAATAAAGGAATAACAGATCCGTTTGATCCCAGTACATTGCCAAACCGGGTAACAATAAAGGCTGTCTGTTGCTGTTGCTGACAGCTATTAACATATATCTCTGCAGCTCTTTTTGTCGCTCCCATCACATTTGTCGGATTAATCGCCTTATCGGTTGAAACCATCACAAATTTTTTGGTTTTATACTTAACGGCCATATCCGCCACATTCCGGGTGCCAATAACATTTGTTAAGATAGCTTCATATGGATTTTGTTCCATTAACGGAACATGTTTATATGCCGCCGCATGAAACACCAGGTCTGGACGAAACTGTGCAAATATCTCCTCCATGAAAAGCCGGTCTCTCACATTACCCACTATATAGTGCACCCGTTCAGGATGAGTAGCGAGTAGCGTTTGCTGCACATCATATATAGCAGATTCAGCCTGGTCAATCAAAATTAACTGATCATAATTCTGTAAGGAAATCTGTCTGGCCAGTTCGGAACCTATAGACCCTGCAGCGCCAGTCACCAGTATTACTTTTCCATACATCTCATGCTGTATAGCCGGATTATCCAGTTGAATAACCTTTCTCCCTAAGAGATCTTCGATTTTCAACGCCCGGATCTGCCGTTGATTTCCGGCATTCAGCATGGTGTTGGACGGAGGCATTATTCGTATCTCCAGTTCCAGATCCTGTGCCTTTTCACTAATACGTTCCAGTCTCTCCGGATCATTATTCTCCACTGCAATAATAATCTGTTCGATATTATATTCATGAATCAATTCTTTGTCCAGGCGGTCTAATCCCAGAATTTTGAATCCGGCGAGGCGCTTGCCTACTCTTGATGGTTTGTCTTCTACAAATGCAAATACTGAATATTTGACCCTTACATCATCTCTTAATAACGATAAAGCCATCAGACCCGGTCTTGAGGCTCCGAAAATCAAGACATTTACCTGTTTCCTTTTTCGAAGAAAAAATGCTTCATATATAGTCCTGTAGAAAATACGTGCAGCGACCAGTACTACCATACTTAGAAATGCATGCATAAAGAGTACAGCGTATGACATGCGCAGATAATCGCCTAAAATCGATTCTTCGGAAATAAAAAAGCGAAAACCAAGATTTGCAGCCATTAAGGTCAGCATCGCTAGCCATATGACTTTGAAGACACGTATTGCATCCCGAATACCCGTCTGTCTGACAATTCCCCGGAATGTACCATAACTGATAAAAAAGAAAAGATATACCAGAACAATCAGGACACCTTTTTTCAGCATTAAGTCCAATTCAAAACTGCCCTTAAAACTGTTAATAATAAAGTTGGAGAATAAATAACAGAAAAATACAATTGAGATATCAATCAGTAAAATAACCCATCTGGGATTATCTTTTCTCAATCTTCGCTTTAGGTCTATAAAATTCAACATATCACATTTTCTGTGATCACAAATATGCAAGTATTATTCCACATTACCATCAATTCTGATAATAACCAAATTTGGACAACTTTTTGCTATAATAAAATTATTAGGTATAAATAAGCATTAAAATTTATAAAAATGTATGGATATTAATAGTTAACATTTATTATCCCTTTACGCAAGTCCAATAATCAACAAGCATTCAAAAATATGAAAAACAAATACAAAATCAACGCTTCGTTAATTTTAGATATGTCAAAAGAAAATAAAAGTAAATATTTTACTACATTTTCAAATTAAACAACTTATCTTTGTATTGATAATTATTTAATTCTGTTGTAGCATATAGGATCAATACAACGTTATGATTAATAATTGTACAGTATAAACAACAATATGAGTCTTCTATCAAAGTTATTCCGTAAGAAAGAAAATACACTTCATCATAATGCCCTGGCATTTATGGAGGTTGATATGCATAATCACCTTTTACCAGGTATTGATGATGGTAGTAAATCAGTAGACCAGTCTGTAAAACTAATTGAGGGATTACAGGAATTAGGACTACACAAGTTTATATGTACTCCCCATATCATGGATGGTGTATATGCCAATACGAGTCGAACGATTGACGCTGCTTACCAAAAACTTAAGTCTACACTTGTTTCCAGAGAATCAAAAGTAGAGCTTAGCTTTGCAGCTGAACATATGATTGATCAGGGTCTTGACCTCATCATAGCGGATAATAAATTATGCGTGATGCCTAATGATTACGTACTCATAGAAATGTCCTATTTAGCAGAATCAAAGTCTTTATTTAGGACGATCATGGATATACAGGCCATGGGTTATAAACCAATATTAGCCCATCCGGAGAGATATAACTATTATCATCAGAACTTTAAGATTTTTAAACAAATCAAAGATGCCGGTTGTGCTCTTCAGCTTAATCTGCTGTCAGTGTCCAGATATTACGGCAGTAATGTAAAAACAACTGCGCTTACGTTGATAAAATCTGGGTTATATGATTTTATCGGAACAGATATTCACCACGAAAAACATCTGGCAGCTATAAAAGAAGTCGCTACAAAATATCCGTTAGGCGATCTTCTGAAAACCTGTCCGATTCGCAATCATGAACTCCTTACCAGTAATAATCCAAGCAAAGAATTTATTGCGGTAGGATAAACGGATATAACAATATTAGGAAAGCAACTCCATAAACGGGTAGCTTTTTTTGTATATTGTTCATACAGATTATCTTAACAATACTTGCTCTCAACACATATTTGTAACGACATTATCAAATTGTTTTGGCGAAAATTTCGATTTTATATGCTATTATTACAGTGCTTAAACCTTTTTGCATATGAAAAACAACCTATTTCTCGTTAAACAGAAGCATTTCATTCTATTTTTATCCTTTAGTTTTATATCCTTATGTGCCGGCGCTCAAAAAACGCATACCTTTACTGAAGGATTGTACGTAGAGATTCCCCAGAATTATGGTCGGGAAGCGCTGTACACAGATGAATTATTATGGCAACTCTACAGCAACAAGCTATCTACACCTGCTGCTGGCAAAACCTTAGAACTTTCTTTATCCCAAAATAAATGGATAAAAGCGACTGCAGACAGCACAGGCTTCTTCAGACCCCAAAGAGGAAACGGAGGAAATCTCCAGCAGCCTAATAATCCTCCCGGTCCGGGACGAATAGCAGAACAGAATACAAGCCCCAGGCCTGCACAACAATTCCGTGGTCCAAGACCTAGCTATCTGTATCTGACCTACAATTCTTCCAAAGAACAAACTGCAATACTCAACGTGAAGGGAAATAGTGCGGTACTTGTAAACGGAGCACTGCACTTCGGTGATCCATATCGAATGGGGTGGATGGACATTCCGGTACAGTTAAAAAAAGGACTTAATGAATTCTATGTCCGTGGAGCTTATGTATCAGCGAATCTAACTTTTCCGCAGCATCCCGTACGGTTTTCGATTCATGATCTTACTTTACCGGAT
This sequence comes from Sphingobacterium spiritivorum ATCC 33861, assembly GCF_000143765.1. Taxonomy (GTDB): domain Bacteria; phylum Bacteroidota; class Bacteroidia; order Sphingobacteriales; family Sphingobacteriaceae; genus Sphingobacterium; species Sphingobacterium spiritivorum. The sequence goes on from NZ_GL379771.1 coordinate 703,553, forward strand.
ATCGTACAAGGTAAAAATAACAGTGATCTAACTATAGGAATTGTACTATTAAATAATAGCGCACAAAACCTCTCCGGTCTTCAGGTACAAAGTACTACAAACGGCCGGAAAGTGATTAGTGCTGTGCCTGTCATTAACGGAAACAGCACCAGAAAAATAGCTGTACGCATTGATGGCTCCACTGTTCAGCAACCGGGAGACATCACTTCTCAATTATCTTTATTAAAGAATGGAAAAGTTATTAGTCATACACAGATTCAGTTAAGAAGTGTAGATCAAAAAACTGCTTACAGAGTTACATTCGTAAGTAATATTGATAATAGTGTACAATATTATGCTGTCAACCCAGCCACAGGAGGAGAAAAACCTCAGGATGCGCTCTTCTTCTCTGTACACGGAGCAGGAGTCGAAGCTCTGGGTCAGGCGCAAGCATATCAATCTAAAGACTGGGGAACATTAGTGGCACCTACAAATCGTCGTCCCCGTGGATTTAACTGGGAAGACTGGGGACGCTTAGATGCTTTGGAGGTCTTAAGTCTGGCAAAGACTCAATTGCAGCCGGATACACAACGCATCTATCTGACCGGACATTCTATGGGAGGACACGGCACCTGGTTTTTGGGAGCTACCTATCCGGACAAATGGGCAGCAATAGCTCCTTGCGCAGGATATCCTACCCTCAAAGGCTATGGTTCAGCAGATGGATTAGTACCCGAAAAAGGACGTAATGCACTGGAAGAAGTATTACTTAAATCGGGGAATCAGAGTGATGTCATTGCTTACGCAACAAATTACAGACCACTTGGCGTATATATATTGCATGGGGATGCAGACCGCACCGTCTCTGTGGATTATGCAAGACAGATGCGAAATATTCTGGGTGGATTCCATCCTGACTTTAGCTATTATGAATATCCCGGCGGTTCTCATTGGTATAGCAACGAAAGCGTAGACTGGAAGCCTTTATTTGATTATTTCAAGTGGCACAAAAGAAAAACACATAGCGAGGTTGATCATATCGATTTTATGACTGCTAATCCCGGAATATCAGCATCTTATTATTGGGCAACCGTCTATCAGCAGATCCATCCACTGGATTATTCCCGTATTATCTTAGATCGCGATATAACGAAGCGCAGTATTGTTGGACAAACAACAAATGTGCAGACACTTCGTCTGGATCTGAGTGGATTTAACAAAGCAGAACCTTTATCTGTAACTTTAGACAGTTTAAATACCATTGAATACCGCATGACAGACTCCGAAAACTCTTTTGTCTATCTGAAAAAAGAAGGAGCGTCATGGACTGTAATCAATGAGCCAAGCCTTGCACATAAGGGGCCTCACAGAAATGGAACATTCAAAGAGGCTTTTAATAACAGAATGGTCTATGTTTACGGAACTCAGGGAACGAAAGAAGAAAACAATTGGGCCATGGAGAAGGCGCAGTATGATGCTGAAGCCTGGTACTATCGGGGTAATGGAGCATTTGATATCATTGCTGACAGGGATTTTGAAGAAACCAATTATGCTGGCCGAAATATTATTCTGATCGGTAATGCAAAAACAAACAGCGCATGGAATACTTTGATGAAAGATTGTCCGATTCAGGTGGAGACCGGAAAAATCAATATCGGAGGGAAAACCTATGCGGGAAATGATTTGGGCGGATACTTTTACTGGAAGAAACCGGGATCAGATGTTTTATCTGTGGGAGTAATTACCGGCACCGGAATCGCAGGTATGCGGGCAGCAACGGCTAATCAATACTTTGCCGGAGCGAGTGGCTTTCCTGATTATATGTTCTTTAAACTGGCTATGCTCAAAGATGGATTCGAGGGTATCTTAGATGCCGGATTTTACAGCAATGAGTGGAATGTAAAATCTAATTAGAAATAGGAAAGAGCTGGAAATATCCAGCTCTTTCCTTTTCACTATTTATTGTAACAACCACATCGGCTTATTGATATCATCTATTCCTCCGTATTGTCTTAATACGGCGGCATCTACATTCGCTGTATTATAGTTAAATTCACTGGAAGGATATTTCCATCTCACCGGAATCTTATCCGGAGCTTCAGAATTGAGACTACTTGCAGGGTTGATCTTCCATTTCGGATATCCTGTCCTGCGATAATCATAATAGGTATAAAATTCAGACTGTAAGAAACTGGCCAGATACTTCTGCGTTACAATGGCTTCTATACGGGCTTCTGTTCCGGCTGGAAAAGTGCTGCCCAATCCATTAACATATGATGTTACATAAGAAGCATCTAATGGCATATTATGATGAAATTGTTCCGCATTAGGGGTGTTATCATAGATAAACTTCATAGAAGCCTCTACTCCCTTTTTATACCAATCCACCGGCTGATCAGACACCCAGCCTCTTGCCGCAGCTTCCGCGATTATAAAACAAACCTGAGCATACGAAAGTTGTTGCGTAGGCTCTCCTGTAGCAAGTTCAGTATACCGGTCATTCAGTTTTGAATAATCTTTTGTTCCTTTTATTGCCGTGATATTATCATAGACAAGAGAAGGGTCGATACCTACATAGGCCGCAAAATCTTTCTGTGTCAATCCTCCGGTAATTTTGACGGGAGAAGGGGCTGCATAATAGAACAGTCTTCTATCCTGCAAGGTCTTCAGCCGGTCTATGACTTCAGTGGACATTATCGGGTAAATGGTAAAATTGTTACCCACTTTATAAAAGGGATAGGTCTGACCGCTTTTATCCGAACGAATCAGCTGATAGTTGTCCGCATTTGATGTAAAAATAGGCTTAGCGGCAAGAATTTGCTGAAATCTGCTTTTCAGTTGCAGATCGGCATCCCCTTCCTTTTTACTTAACTGCATCAGAACATTTAAGGCAAAGCTATTGACCAGTTTACGCCATTTGACAGGATCTCCTCCATATATAGGATCTCCAACGAATTTTTCCCCTTCCGCAAATAACTGATCAGCCATTTCCAGTTCTTTCAAAATACCCAGAAATACCTCTTTTTGAGTATCATATTTCGGAAAATAATTTTTATCCAGCTCACCTTTCAAAGCATCCTGGTAAGGGATGTCTCCCATATCCATGGTGGCTTCGAAAAATTTCACTGCCCTGGCAAAATACATTAGGCCATCATATGATTTAGCCAGTTTTTCGGTACCCGCGAATTTTCCCATAAAATGAGCATCGTTGATGGATGTGAAGCTCAGACTGGATGCTCCGAAACCATTATATTGGAAGGATTCGACAAATTCTGTCCAGACAATATTCTTATTCAGCATATAAGGTTGTAAGAAACCCTTCTGACTTGGCTGATTCGCAAGATTTATAATAATACGGGTTGCTATCATTGCTGAAGTCACTTTTTCAGGAGCTTCAGGGTTGGTATTGACTTCGTCAAATTTGGAACAGGAATAATTACTTATGACGAGTCCCAACAGGATATATTTTAAAATTTTTTTCATTTTAACTGTGGTTAAGATCTTTGATAATCTAAAAACTGACATTGATATTAAAGCCTATGTATCGCATAGAAGGAGAATTAAGGTCTTCAGATCCTACATCCGGATCTGAAAAACGATATTCTTTCGTCCATAAGAACAGATTTTGTCCTGTCACACCTACACTTGCTCTTTTTGCCTTAAATCTGGCTGCAACTTCTGCAGGCAGATAATAACTCAATGAAATTTCTCTCAGTTTGATAAACGTTTCATCCCAGATATTGCGTGTTCCTGAATATGCTCTCTTCCAGTACGATTCATAGGAAACGGTCTTATCATTAGCCGCGAACTGACGTGTATCCGTCACGATCTGACCATATTTGTCATAGGTTACATTTCCGGAGACAATCTTAACTCCCTGACCAATATATGTTTTGTTTCCGTTGACCACTTCTTCGTATCGTTCAGGAGAGTCTGAATCCGGATGAGCACCTGTCTGCCACAGACGGGCATTCATACTGGAATAGGAAAGTCCTTTTATACGACCATCCAGACTAAAAGATAAAGCGAAGTCATGGTAACGAAAGTTGTTGGTCAATCCCCATATCCATTTTGGAGCAGTATAGCCAAATAACCGCGACTCATGTACCGCACTGATCGGCATTCCGGAAGCATTGTGTACGATCTGTCCGTCAGGTGAACGTTCCCAGTCGCGTGTCACATAATGATCTGTACGTTCTCCGACTTTGACATATAGGGCATCTGCAGAATAGTCAGGATCCAGCTTATGATAATATTTCAGATTCTGGGACAGGTTTCCGCTGATATCCCATTGAAAGTGTTCCTTTTTCACGGGAGTTCCTCCTATAGTGATCTCATGTCCTTTTGTCATTGTCTCTTCTTTTGTATTGATTAACCGGGATGTAAAGCCAGTAGCTCCCGAGATTGTAGCCGAAGTAATGGCATTGTGCTCTCTGCGGTAGTAACGGGTATAGTCACCATACAATCTGTTATTCAGAACGGAAAAGTCTAATCCCACCTCCGTCAGATTCCGTTGTGTAGGAGATATGGAAAAGTCTTTGATCGAATTTGGATAAGATCCCGTTGACAAGCCGTCCCAGACGTTCGCTGTCACTGTAAAAGCCTGATTGATTTCGTACGGATCGAGAATTTGTTTGGTCACCGCCTGGGAACCTCTGACTTTTAACAGATTTAACCACTGCGGCTTCTCGAATAAATCAGACACAACTACACTTCCGGATAAGGACGGGTAGAAATAGGAGCGGTTTTCTTTTGGAAGAGTAGATGACCAGTCATTACGACCGGTAGCTTCCAGAAAGATAAGATTACGCCAGGATAGCGACAATCTTCCGTATACGCTATTCGTCATTTCCTTGATCTTACTTTCCACGCTTGAAACCGGGCCTACCGAGTTACGAAGAGAGTAAAAGCCAGGAATAGCAAGACCATTAACGGTCGAAGCGGTTAGCGTATTGTTACGACGATAAAAAACAGCCCCGCCTAATAATCCGTCAATGCCAAAATCTCCAAAGGTTTTTTTCGCAGTAAATATCAGGTCATTATTGGTAGAAAAGCCATCCTGTTTACGTGTCCAGTATTTACCTCTGTTATCATAACCGGAGAACCCTCCTCTGGTACCATATATACCCATAGGATTGGTCTGCTCCTGCGTATTGCCATAGTAATCATACCCGGATCGTAAAACTAACTTACCCCAGTCTGTAACCTGGTAATTAAGGGTAATAGCAGCATTCAGCTTATTGATTAATTCAGCACTGATTTTTTCATATGCAGATAGATAAGGGTTATCATACCAGGCATTGTAATTCCAGTTTTGTTTTTCATTCTTGACAATCCAGTAATCCTTATATTGACTCAGGTCGTACTCAGGCCCTGTCCAGACGAGGATATTGTAAATATACCCCTGTGCATTATAACCTGCTCCAAAATCATTCGGTGTATTGCGGCGATTATATCCAAATCTGCTTTCCAGATTAAGCTTTTCGGTAATCTTTGTCTCTCCTGAAACGGAAATATTTGTCATGTTCAGCTTTGTATTGGGGTATTGTCCCTTATTGTAAACATGACTGATGGAAGTGGTAATGCTACCATTCTCTCCCTGATTGGTAAAGCTTACACTATTATTGCTGATAAATCCCGGTTCCAGAAAATTTTTAAAATTGTTTTTACCCTTAGACACCAGCTCGCTTTCCTCCAATTGCTTGGTTATCGGATTCCATTGCTGATAACGACGACCAATATCCAGTTTATCACCCCAAACCTCATCATCTGTATTGAATTTACCTCCATAGCCTGCTGAATATGAGGACTGGACACTCGGTAATGCCAGATATCCGGAAAAAAACATGTTGTTGGTACTGACAGATATCTCTGTGCCTTTACTCTTTAATCCTTTTTTGGTTGTTACCATAATGGCACCTCCGGCTCCGCGCTCGCCATAGAGTGCTGTGGCTGTAGCCCCTTTCAGTACATTAATATTTTCAATATTATCTACCGGAATATCCCGTAAATTCATATTTTCATAAAGTACCCCATCGATAACCAGGATCGGATCCATTCCCCTCAGAGTAATAGAAGGCATCTTGTTGAATTCTGTACTATTGAATACCCGCAATCCTGAAATACGTCCTGTAAGTGTTGTACCCACGTCTACTCCTTTTACCTTTTGCAGATCATCCCCCTTGATTTCCTGCACAGCGTATCCAAGTGCTCTTTTTTCTCTCTTTATTCCCAAAGCAGTTACAACCACTTCCTGTAACTCTTCGGATGATCTGTTGAGTTCAATCTGTGCTGCCTGATCTGCCGGAATCTCTACGGTACGATACCCCAAAGAAGAAACCACCAATATCGCTCCCGGAGCCACTTCTTCTATTGAGAAGATACCATTATTATCTGTTGTCGTCACTTTGTCGGTTCCTTTTACCCTGACCGTTACTCCGGCAATTTTGGCTTTGGTTTCCTGATCAATAATTTCTCCCTTCAGAATTTTTTGATCAGCATGAACTGTAATTTTCTGAAAACCTGTGCTTGTCCCCTTTTTCTTTTGTTCATGTTTTCTGGAAAGGACAAATAGCATGTTATCCACCTGACTTACCTGTAACTGGTCATAGGATATCTCCATAATAAAGGCATTCAAATTATCCTTCTTCAGATTTTTAAGATCCGTATCATCCTTAATTTTCAGATGTCCGATTCCTGTATCATAACCGAACCGGATATTCAGCTTTTTTTCAATTTTTGAGATAACAGGCCCGATTTCCCTGTTTTGCTGATTTTCGGCAGCAATCGTTTTTTGCACACACAGTTGCAAAAACAAAAGGCTACCCATAAGTTTTAGATAGTAATTGGTTTTTCTCATATGGATATTGTTATTTGGTAATTATGGTATAGTTGTAGGCCTTATTAAGGAGATTTATGGTTTTATCCAGATCATGTTGTGGCAGATATCCCGAAAAATGGTAGTCTGCATATTTTTCACTGAAGCGGAAAGATTGATCGGGGTAGGTTTCTTTCAATTCATCAATGATTTTGGAAAGTTTGACCGCATCAAAATAAATCAGGTTATACTTCCAGGCGGAATAAGCTGATGTATCAACTTTTTCAACACGAAACATCTGATGCTGATCCTCAAAACTCACTTTTTCTCCAGGTTTGATCTTTGTTCTGATTTTTCCTTTGGAAACTTCTACTAATCCACTATTAAGAACCAGCATGGCCTCAGATTCATCTGAGATCAGATTAAACTCTGTTCCCAAGACTTTGACATCAAAATTTCTGTCGTCCGCTACAATAAAAGGCTTATGCGCATTCTTCTGTACATAAAAGAAGGCTTCACCATTCAGCTTAACCTGACGAATACTGTCTGTATCAAAATGTGAAAGGATCTTTAATGAACTTCCGGGTCGGAGAAGAACTGTACTTTTGTCATCAAGCGTAACTTCTTTAATAAAATTCGTATGGTTTGTATAAGTAGGAAGATTATTATCATTATTCCAGAACAAATAAGAGGCCAGCACAGAAAGTGTAATAAAGACAATCGCAGCCGCTACAGCTCGCTGCCATGCCAGTAGATGATTTGATCTTTTCTGAGGTTGGGCAGCAACTATCTTATTATAAATCGCCTCGGATATATCCTCATCTATATGAACATCAGGATCCGTCAACGCAAGGACTTCTTCAAAATCCATTAATTGATCATCTGGTGTAATTGAAAGTATTTCCAGGAGTATCTGCTTTTCAGATACCGAACAATTTCCCTCCAAATATTTTTTATGCAGAGCTTTAAGCGCTATTTGATTCATCGTCTAGGTTACTTCTATTAACATATACGTATCATGTTGACAAGAAGACGATCGGAGATTATAAAATTCTTAAGAAAATCAAAATGGTAATAGACATTTCAAAATGGGAGAGTATAAAAGCACGAACAGATTTGTTGGCTTTGACGAGTTGATCACGTACTGTGTTGACTGAAATGCCCAGTTGGTCTGCGATTTCAGCATTGGAAAGATATTCTATCTTACTCAGCAGGTATATCCGCTGACGTTCGGAAGGTAATTGCAGAATAGCTTGCTGATATACCTTTTCCAGATCCTTGAAGGCAATATGTTCTGCATTGGAATTATCAACAGCGGGGAGCCGTTGTCCTTCTGTATTTGCGTAGTTATGTTTAATTTTTATTTTCCGGAGTTCATCAAATACCGTATTTCGGGCTACGGTATAGAGATAAGCTTTTATATTTTGATTCTTATCCAGCTCCTCAAACCGGATCCAGATTTTAGAAAAGACTTCCTGCACAATATCTAACGCCTGGCTTTCTTCCCGCAGATGTATAAGGGCATACCTATATACTTTGTCCTTATACTCCAAATAGAATTCCCTGAATTGGCCAGCTATCTCCTGTTCAATATGTTGCTGCGTTAGCTTCATTGATTTTTACTACACTTTTCTGTCACAATGTTAGATACATTTTGACAGAAATAAAAATACTGTATATTATATTAGTGTTAATTACTTAACCCTGTATACTTCCTCACGATTTCTTTAGTTTGTGTGCTGTTACTCTTAGATCTCAATTTAAATATTGGATTTTAGCAAAAATGGCCAGTGTAAATCTTACGTATCTATATAAGAGGAATTGTTCATTACTATCTTAATGCAGGCAACAATTTATCCCAGATCTCCTGATATAATCTGGGATCATCACTTAATCCGTTATCTTCATCATAAGCTGTTTTATTGTGAATATCGCCTCCAAAGATCTTATCCTCCTGATAAATATTCAATGTTATTAAAGCTCGGTTAGAATCATCTGGCTGAATCAGAAAATTTAATGTTCTCCATTCGCCCATCTTGGCAGAGAAAATCTTATTGTGTTTGATATAGGTACGAATCTGCATAAAACCGGATGGCCGGTCTACAGCTGTAAGCCTGTATCCGTTATTATGTAAGTATCGTATGGATTTTGTAAATGTGGAGTCTGCAGTCGCATCTACATTTCGCTGCTGAAATGTATTTATCTGTTGAGCGGAAAGGCTGAGGGATAGAAAAGTAAGGAGGATAACTACAAAAAATCTGAACTGCATCATAACTTGCTGATATTGAAAGATTATTTCACTATCAGCAAGTTATCAAAAATCATTAACAATGGCAAACCTTCGGTATATGATATAGTTTATAACTATTGATTTCCAAAAGCTAATCCCTACTTAAATACATGTTCGACGACATTTTTAATACGCTCACGATCAGAATCAGTCAAATTTGATCCCGATGGCAGACACAGTCCATTATCAAACAGCTTTTCCGCTACTTTCTTTCCATAGTATGGTGAATCCTGAAATACGGGTTGCAAATGCATTGGTTTCCATAATGGACGTGATTCAATGTTATCTTCCAAGAATGCAAGTCGAAGATCTTCTCGGGTCTTGCTGGTAATGGTTGCATCAACTGTAATCGCTGATAACCAATGATTGGAATAAAAATCTGCAGTAGGTTCAGAAAACACAGTCACACCCTCTATGTTCTTAAAAATATGAGTATAGAAATCATGCATAGATCTACGCGCATTTACCCTATCACTTAATACTTCCATTTGTCCCCTTCCTATTCCCGCAGAAATATTTGACATACGATAGTTGTATCCTATATGAGAATGTTGATAATGAGGTGCATTATCTCTTGCCTGAGTTGAGAGGAATACGGCTTTATCTTTATCTTCTTGATTATGGCAAACCAATGCTCCTCCCCCTGAAGTTGTGATAATTTTATTTCCGTTAAAACTTAAGATTCCAAAACGACCAAAAGTACCGCAAGATCGACCTTTGTAAGTTGAACCAAGCGCTTCTGCAGCATCCTCTATCACAGGTATATCAAATTCTGTAGCAATGGTCAAAATTTCATCCATTTTGGCTGGCATCCCATACAAATGGACTACTATTATTGCTTTGGGTTTCTTTCCTTTGGCTATTCGATCTTGAATTGCACCTTTAAGTTGTATCGGATCCATATTCCAGGTGTCTGGTTCCGAGTCTATAAATACAGGAATTGCTCCTTGATAGGCTATAGGATTAGCGGATGCTGAAAATGTCATAGACTGACAGATTACTTCATCACCATAACCTACTTCACACTCAATAAGTGCAAGATGTAAAGCTGCGGAGCCAGCAGATAAAGCTGCAACTTTTACATTCTTATTTAAGAATTTCTCTAAGTCTTCTTCCAATCCATTTACATTTGGTCCAAGAGGCGCTACCCAATTTGCATCAAATGCTTCATGTATATATTTTAATTCATTTCCCCCCATATGTGGAGAAGACAACCATATTTTATCTGACATAATTATTGTTTATTATATAAAGGAAAGAACGATGTATCATTTAAATCCAATTCATTTGAATTCTCTTTTGCTTTATTAACTTCTTCAACATAACTTAAATATAAATCATCATTAACAATTTTCCTTCCAGTATTATACTCTATTACATCATCTGGAAAAAATGCCTTTTTATATTTAAAAATTCCATCTTCATAGCCGTATCCTCCTCCTAAAACATAATATTTAAATTCCATTGATCTTGCCCAATTAATTACTTCAAATTTAAGAAAATCATTAGGCCTCTTTTCAAAGGCATCTACTAATGTACCTCCCAAAAATGAAAATACTGAATTATCAGAAATCAATAATAGTTCTGTAGAGATGGGCTTGCTATCATCGTATATTGTACATATTGCACATAATTCAGAATTATTTAATATAAAACTATTAAACGATTCCAGACTATAAAAGAAAAAATCTGTTGCATTAGTCCTTCTCATCGTTTCTATATAAATAGAATAAAATTCATTTATATACTCTTGCTCGATTTTTCTATAATAGATTTTACTTATTAGATTTTCTCTCTGTGCTCTTTTTACATTTTTTCTAACTTTGGGTTCAAATGAACTCCATTGATCTGGCTCAGAGATGATAACACCTTTTATATTCAACATAGTTTTCTGAATAGTTCCATTATACCCTTTGGAATTATTAAAAAGATTAAAGCGGATAAACTCAGAAACAACGTTATTATTTAATTGCCAATTTTTCACTTCCTCCCAAAATAAAGATAAATTATCCTCATCTACATCTGTTGAAAAAAAGGGGCCTGTATAGCCATAAGGAGAACTAAAATCAAATGTATTTTTTACAGAGCTGTAAATCTTAATTTGTTTAAGATATCCTGGCAATAAGATAACCTTAGTACCCTCCTGATATAAAAAACAGATTAACATATTTGTCCCTCCACAAAAAACCTTAAAGTATTCTAAACGATTATAAGCACTTTGGAAATCGCGTTCTTCTATTATGGATTTATAAAGATCCTCATCTTCCTTTTTACTAAGATCTAAGATTTTAAACATTTAAGATCGCCTTTAATTTAACCATGAGATTATCTAATTCACCGAAAACAATATCCTGGTGTACAGGAAAATTAATAATATGTTTAGAAGTAAAATTTGCTGCCTCTGATGTTGAATTCTTTAATTCATCGATCATTGTATGATATAAACTTACCATGCCAATTTCAAAATCATTCATTTCTTGATATAGTTTATTTCTATCGTAATTACGAATTACAACTGGCAATGTTTGAGGACAAATACCATCTTCTAAGTCAGTATGTATGATATCTATGTTTGGAATACCTTTAAGTTTTTCAACTAAATATGTGTAATTTTCTCTTCTCTTACGATAGATAGTAAATAAATCATAACCCAAGTCAAAATGAGGTTGAAATGTTTCTGATTTATTATCAATATCTGGTTTATTATCAACCATAATTCCTCCCCCACTTACTGGCAGCATCTTATGTAGAGAATAGAAAGCGAAGCGTCCGTTTCTACCGCATTTACCTCCGATGAGATCCGTCAACCATGAATGTGCGCAATCTTCAATATATAAAATGTTATTTTGATCTAACCAATTTATAATTTTCTGATACTGAACATCTGGAAATCCAAAATAATGCACTAATAAAACAATACAGCTTTTTGTTTCCTTTATTTTATTTTTAAAATGATCAAAATCAATTTTTAAATTTCTATCTAAATTATAAAAATCGAAATCTAAGGAAGAGTTTTTAACAGAATCAAAGATCCCACTCCCTTCGTTAGGAGACCAACCGATATAGGCTGGCAATAATATCTTATATTGAGGATTTTCTTTTTTTAGGATATCCAATATATTACTCCATGCCTCACGAGCTGAATTGGTATATGTCCACTGTCTTTGAGCAATATTTTTTTTTGTAGCAATTTTTGTTATTCCCATTTATTGTAGTGTTAATTTCATTCTGTGAATTTCACCTATATACTTATATTTCTCAAGGTTCTTATCTTGCCCTTTGTAATATATCATTTTAAAATTGTAATCCTTAAAAAAAGATTTGACTGCCACGAGTATTTCTTCTGAAATTTTATCTTCTCTTATGATTATATTTTCATCTATAATTCCAAGTGTAAAAGACTGTTCACCAGCAGACATCTGAAGAAAAGAAAAACCAAATTTTTCATATAAACAATTGAATTGTGATAAATTGAGAATCAATATATCTTGAATATGTTTTGACGCATCTCCTATATGTTGCTGGCAAAAATAGCTTGATTCCTCTTTTACAAATCCCATCTTTTCATACCATTGTCTGGCAACTTCATTAGACTGAAATACATCTAACTGTATATTGCTATACAGTTGTTCTCTGAAATAATTCTCAGAATAACTGAATATTTTTTTTGCGATACCAAGTCCTTTATGTGTATTGTCTGTAGCAATCATATTAAGGAAAGCGGTAGAGTTGTGGGGAAACATCTTAAATTCTACAAAACCGACTATTTTGTCACCTATTTTTGCAACAAGATATTTATATGGAGAATATTGATTATTTAACTCCGTAATGATAAAGCTTGCTATTCCTTTACATTTATATATGGAAATTTCTAAATATGATTTATCAAAAGAGCTTCTTACCAAAGAGACTATGCTCTCAACATCATCAATAATTGCAAAATCTATTTTAATATCTTCTTTCATCATCTAAATTTTTCATAATAGATTCCGGATCGATGACTATATTCTCAGACTTTATTACTTTTAATATTGTTCTATATATAATTTTCATATCAAAAGCAAAGCTTATATTTTTGACATATACTACATCTAAAGCTAACCGATCATCCCACTTAGCTGTATTTCTGCCATTTACCTGAGCCCAACCCGTAATCCCGGGACGCACAGAGTGTCTTATACGTTCATCTTGTTTATAAAAAGGCAGGTATCTAACCAACAATGGTCTAGGTCCTATCAGACTCATGTCCCCTAAAAAAACATTTATTAATTGAGGTAACTCATCTAAGGATGTTTTTCTTACAAAGCCTCCAACTTTGGTTAAACGTTTTGCATCAGGTAAAAGATTTCCCTCCTCATCTTTCTTATCATTCATCGTTTTGAACTTTATAATTCGAAACAATTTTTCATTTTTACCAGGTCTTTCCTGAATAAAAAATGGTTTTCCTTGATTTGCAATAAATAAAGATATTAAAACAATGAAAAAAACAGGAGAAGCTAATAGTAAAACAGCTACTGAAACAATAATATCTAATAATCTTTTAAAAAAATATTTATACATGATTTTTCAATATTTCTAAATAAGTTTCTTTTGCCTTTTTCCATACAATATCCTGGCTATATCGATTATGAACACTATGTCTCGCGTTTTCTTTCATCATAGTCATTTGATTTTTATTATCCAATACATATTTCATCTTGCTAAATAAATCATTTATATCCTTACTTTTTATTAAAAATCCGGTTTGGTTATCAATTATTACCTCATTACATCCAGTAATATCTGTTGTAATAGAGGGAATTTTCATTGCTCCTGCTTCAATAAGTACAATTCCAAATCCTTCTCTATAACTCGGTAATACAAAAACATCCATCGCTTTAAAGTAAGGTCGAACATCTTTTTGCGGTCCCACATAAAGAATCCCCGGATCTTTATAGATACTATTTATGGTTTCTTTTGTTAATGTCATATTTTCTTCAAAACTTCCCACTATAAGTAATTTTATATTTTTAGAAAGTTTTGAAAGTTTTTGAAAAGCTAAAACTAGCTCTTCTAATCCTTTATCTTTTACCAGTCTGCCTACAAATCCAAATACAAAATCGTCTGGTTTTAATTTGTCATCCTTAGCCTTTATTACTTTATCTGGATTAAAAAAAGAAGTATCAATTCCGTTAACACTTCCATTTCCAATTATAATAACATCTTTTGATGTTATATTATCAGATATTAAGGTTTCTTTTATACCATTACTGACAGCTATAATATCTGTTGCAAACCAACATGTTATTCGCTCCATCAGCATTAATAAGGTTTTTTTTCTACCAAGAATACTCTGATATCTTAAGCCATGCACATAATATACTCTTGCAGGAACACGCGAAAACCAAGCTGCCATTATTGCTAATAATGAAGCTTTGGGAGTATTTGCATGGACTAATTGAGGTTTTTCCTTAAGAAATAAAACAAGAAGCTTAAAGAAACTCTTTAAATCTTTTAAAGGAGAAATCTCTCTCTCCATTTCTATCGGGAATTTACTGACTTCATATTCTAGACTCATTTCTTGGAGATGAACTCCAGGATTCGAGACTAAGCTAATGGAAAACTCCTTTTTTAGAACATTTAACTGTCCTTTAAAAAATGGTAAAGAGTCAGAGATTGTTGTAATTATAAAAAATTTAGGTTTAATCATCATAATACATTTAGCTTTGATAATTTTTTCGTTGTTTTAAAAATAGTCGATGCTTTAGTTCTATTTTTAAAAATCCTAATATTCTTTATTTGATTGTCACCTGCAGGTTCAAAATATATTGGAACATCTTTGCTCTTTATTGTATTATCATAAATATCAAGCCCATTTATATCTGCTACAAAAAACATAGATGACCAATTTAAAGAGGAAAAATTATTAGAAAAAATTGAAACTCTTTGCACATTTTTTCCTAAAATTATATTTGAGTAAAAATTCTTTGAAACTACGCTTTCATTATTATTTATGCTTAACCCATTAATATAACTTCCATTTACTATTACACTATGCTGTGTAGAAGAGAAACTTTTATTTTCTGCAATTACAACATTTTTATTTCCGAAAGTTCCCATCAGCCTTACGAATAAATCAGCATCGATTTTATTTCTAACCACGTTAATTCCTTCAATAGGACCATATGCTGCGTCAAAATTGACTCCAATTCCACCATCTTTAGTACTACCGACAATTTCATTATCTTTTATTGTAATAATATTTGCTCCATTTCTCATTCCTAGTGTGGATATTACATATTTCGTTTTGATAGCTTGTATATTATTATTATAAATATTAATATTTTGTACAACTTGGCCATCTTTTTCCCATACATCCATTTCTAAATCTATTGCTGCAACGTGTTCATTTTCTTTATGAATAGAGTTTCCCCGAATTGTAATGTTTTTTCCAGACACTACAGCCACATTACATCTATAAGGATTATATAATTTATTATCTTCGATAAGTATATTATCACAGAAGTTTTTTGTGTTTTTTTCATAAGAAGAATTATACCAATAAAGTAAGATATTATCCCCTAGCGTATTTTTAATTACATTATTACGGATTATAATGTTCTTTGAACTTGCAATATATATCCCTGCTTCATATTCAGAACCGAAATGCTTACCATTCCACCCCCCATCTATTGTCAATCCTTCAATATACAACGGATCATTAGCTTGATAGTTACCGATATGGAATACTGTAAATTTACCGTATTTATAGCTTTCTGGCATTACAAAAGAATTAACTTTGTTAATGTCCATTTTTATTGTGGGATTTCCTTCTCCTTTTATTGAACTATAAAGCCGAATTCGTCCACTAATTGAATAAGGTTTTCCTGTATTTGGAACAATAATATTTTTTCTTGTTTCGGCTGCCTTCCGAAATGCATGGGTATCATCAGTTCTTCCATCTCCTTTTGCTCCATAATCCAGAACGTTTACAAAGTTCGTATCTTCACCATAAACAATCAAATAAGGAAAAACTATAAATATTAATAACAAAAGATTATATCGTATTAATAATTCTTTTTTTTTCATCATTTCTCATAATTTTTTAATCTCCTCAAAAAAGAGCTTCCTTCGCTCTTCTAATTCAGAAAAAGAAAATTCCTTAGCTTTTTCTAAACTGTAACTTGACATACAACTATAGTAATCAAAGCTTTGACTCAACAAATATAGTTTATCAACGATTTGATTAATATTATTAACATCAACTAATAAATCTTTATTTATGAGCTCAGGTATACCTCCAATATTTGTACCAATACATGGCAGGCCGAAGGACATTGCTTCAATAATAGCCCTAGGAAGGCCTTCAGTTCTTGAAACTAATAAGAATATATCTGATTCGGCTAAAAGTTTCTTAACTGTTTCAGAAGATACTGATCCCATAAATGACACATTATGTCTTAAACCCAATTCTTGAGCCATAATCTCCATATCATTCTTAAAATGTCCCTTCCCAAGCCAAGTCAAATGAATGTTATTGTTATATTTTTCTTTAAATAGCTTTACCGCTTTTAAAGCAATATCTGGCGCTTTATACATTTGATCTAAGGAACCAATTGAAATTAGCTCAATCTTCTTATTAGGAACGAGTACTTTCGTTTCAAAAGATATCTCAGAAATAAAAACATCAGAAGCATAAGTACTAAAGACTGATTCTTTCACGGGATATCTTCTTTGCAAAGTATTCTTTGTTACATATAAAATCGCCGAACAGCTTAAAGCAGCTTTTTTTTGATATTGAGTAAAAAGATATCTCAGGAATGGACGCAATGGATGCTTTATGACTCCAGGAGCATAAACCTCATGAGGATCACCGACTAGCTCAAGCGCAAATGGAATATCAAGCTCCTTACAAATCTTAACTGCCAAATATCCTAGAGAACCAGCTCCACGAATTATTATCGCTCCCTCAAAATCTACAATATAACTTTTTATTAATCTTCTTATTTCTCGAATTTGTATAACAAAAGAGAATACTGATTCAAAGGGAATAACTGGTAGGATTTTAACATTATTTACTATATGCCCCTCTATTGAAAACAAAGGATTTTCAAACACTCGACCAATAACTTGGACTTCATCAAAGGATTTCAAATATCGCTCCCATAAAGTATTTGAAAAAGATGCTTCACCAGAATAATATTTTCCACCTTTTCCTTTTATAAATCTCGCATCTGTGATAAATAATAAATTCATACCCAATTATAATTTTTTAAAAAATTGCAAAAACAAGACCTCAGGATTATACTTTGTAATTGCCCATTTTTTCAAGTTATCTCCTTGCACACCGTTTATATATATATCTTCAATTTTACTAACAGCATTGTTGATATCTAGAGGGTTTACTAAACTTTTCTGATATTCTTCTGGTATAGTCTCTTTAATTGGTTCAATATTGGACGCTACGAAAGGTAGACCTGCTATCAAAGCTTCAATTAGAGCATTTGGCTGTCCTTCTGATAAAGAAGGAAAGTAAAATACATTCATCGAATTAAGTACCTTTACTACATCTCTTCTATAGCCTAAAACTATAATTTGATCTGTTAATTTTAACTCTTTAATCATTTCAGAGTAAGTATCATCTACCCCTTTTCCACATAAAATAAAATAGATATTCTTATGTTGAGAGCAAAGTATTTTTGCAACTTCCCATATGGTTTCGTGATTTTTTTCTCTCGCCAATCTACCCACATGACCGACTACGAAACCATCCTTAGGGATACCCAATTCCTCTCTAATATCATCTTTGCAATTCAAAAATTGATCTGCATCAATTCCATTATAAATAACTTCAAAACGATTATCTATATTATTTTTAAAAAAATAATTAAATGCAGCCTTAGAATTAGATAGAATATCTGTGGAAAATCTCAACACTAATTTATTCACAAGAAAATTATAGAATAATCTAATAGCGTTTTCCTTAAAATGATTAGTTGCTCCTCGATAAAAGGTAATTCTTTTTTTTATTCCTACACGATAAGATATAAACATAGTTAATCCTGCAAAGTTACCTGTAAAATCAACCACAGAATCGAAATTATTATTTTTCATAAAATTTCTAAACGAACTTATACCTTTAAAATCCAAAAAACCTATTCTTAGAGGAACAATTTCGATATCTTCAATTTTAAGATATTCATTTTCTAAGGCTCCTTTGTTACCACTTTTGCAAAGTACAACAGGTATTAGCTTTTTATTATAGTATTTTAAAAATCGTAACAAATAGTTTTCTATTCCTCCAGAATTCAAATCATTAATAATAAAGAGTACTTTCATAAATTAATATATTAAATCACCACTTGACATTGGTTTTTTAAAAAGAATGTCGAAAAATAAAAAACTATCTCCATCCATATAACTTTTCTCAATATTATATCTGGTGACAATGATTTGAGTAATTAAAACACAAATAAAAAATCCAATAAAAAAAAGAGGTGCTTTTTTTACCTTAGATGCTTGCATATCCAATATGAGGATAATTACAAAAAACATTTTAATAAATAGACTATATCGCAAATAAATGGTTGGTATGGAATAAAAAACATTTAAGACGGCAATCAATAGAAAGGCAATCAAGTGGTATTGTTGCTTTGTTTTAATTTTAAACAAAAGATAAATATACATCGCATAGATCCAAACATTCTGCACCAAATATATCATCATCCCACCAAAACCACCCTCTCTTATACCTTGTGTTACAAAATCCTTATCCGCCTTTATGTAAGCGTCACTCTTTGAAGCTAATGCCCCACCAAAACCAATTGAACTAAAGATACTTATTAGAAAATCCTTTGGTAATAATAGAAAAAGGAAAGAAAATAAAAAGGCAGCTTTAATCAAATAGTGCTTATGAATGATGAACTTTATAAAAAAATAAGCAAAAGCAAAAACAAGTAACCCAAAATGAATATTTATAGAAAGGAGAAGAAGTAGTATTGGTATCCACTTTTTGTTAAGAAAAAATCCTTGAAAATAAGCATATAAAGTAACACTTGCAGCTAGCATAAACCTAGTTCCAGAAAACAAATCCAAAAAAGAAATAGACGTTACAACCAATATCAAGGATATAAGAAACTCTTTCCTATTTAATTTAAGAAAAAGTACTATCTCTGACCATATATTAAATAGGAGACCAACTGCAATAATAGTTACAGTAAAAAATACTATTTGAACCTTTATTCCGATATCAGATGCTATCTTAAATAGCAACTGGAGAATAAAATCCTGACTATTTGATAAATTGTAAAGAATAAAAGGTATATAATTCCAACTTTTGAAATCTTCGTAGATTTCAATATATCTTGACTTATCATCTGAATAGTTAGGAATGTATAAATAGCTCAATATGCCTATAAATACAATAAACAGCGTTAACGCAAACTTAGATTTCTTAATAATTCCTACTAATATAGTAGGCAAAGCCAAAAAAGGAGATATTAAAAAGAGTAAAATATTTATAATATTAATTGGCATCATCTAAAATGATATATTAAATTCTTCACACCACAAAGCTAAAATATATAGTTTCCATATACTAAAAGAATAATCATATTTATTTTCTAAGTGCTCGCCGAGCTGTTTCTTGAATTTTAACACATCTAAATTCGGAACGGAATGTAAGAATGCATCATTTAATTTAGACAAAATATCATCTTTCAACTCCCCTCGAATCCATGCATTTAATGGAATAGCAAAACCTTTTTTAGGCTGTGTAAAAACTTCTTCAGGAATATATTCTTTTAAAATATCTCTAATGATTCTCTTTGTAACTCCATTTTTAAACCGGTATGAAATAGGTAAGGTTCTGGCAAACTCAATAATCCTATAATCCAAAAACGGACTTCTTGATTCGACAGAGAAAGCCATACTGGCTCTGTCAACCTTTACATTGCTATCATTCTCAAGCCATAATTTTATATTGAAATCTGCTGCTCGTTGTAAAGGTTCTTTTGATAGTTTTCTAAATTGAGGATAATATTTGTCAACCCATGTATAATCTTTTTTAAGATTTAAAGAATCAAATGAAGTAAATATCTTCACTATAAGCTCATTTTCGTCCTTAGAAGACAAAAAACCTTTCAACGTTTCTGGTCTTGTTCCTAGAATAATATGATAAGGTATTTTACTTAATGCTTTTCTGATTGTGAAAGGAATACCAGCAACTTTTTTGAATTTATCTACTAACATTAAATGCCAGTAACCAATAAAGCTTTCATCTCCACCATCACCAGAAAGTGCTACAGTAACATCATCTTTAGTTATTTTATTTAACAGTAATGAAGGCAGAGCAGAACTATCTGCAAAAGGTTCATCATAGACTTTAGTAAAGTCTTTTAACATTTGTAAAATCTGCTCCGGATTACATAACGTTTCCTTATGGTTACTCCCTATAATACTTGCATATTGCTGTGCTATCTTACTTTCATCATATTTAGGATCTTCAAAAGCTATTGTAAATGTATTGATAGGAACTGAAGAATGCTTAGCAGCAATAGCAGAGACTAAAGCCGAATCAATACCTCCTGATAAAAAAGAACCTAAGGGTACATCTGCCTGCATTCTTATTTTTACAGCATTAATTATTAAAGCATGTAGTTGTTCTTTTGCTTCTCCATACGTTAGAGTTGTGGTTTCAACTTCTTTTAAATCCCAATATTTTTCTATTTTTTTTGTTTTATTATTTAAATCAATAGATAAAGTATGTCCAGGCTGAAGCTTGAATACATCTTCAAAGATTGTTAATGGACTTGGAATATATCCACAATCCAGATAAATGGAAACTGCTTCTTTAGATATCTGAAGGTTTTTATTTACCAAAGGTCTTAATTGGCTACAAATCTCATAAGCCCCGTCTTTCCAATAATAGAAAAAAGGTTTTACTCCTAACCGGTCTCTTGCACAAAATATCTCACCTTTTACCTCATCATAAATAGCAAAAGCAAACATTCCGTTAAGACGAGATACGAATTCCTTTCCCCAATATGCATAGCCTTTTATAAGTACTTCAGTATCACTGGTTGTCTCAAAACTAAATCCACAACTGATCAATTCCTCTCTTATGTCTTTGAAATTGTATATTTCGCCATTAAAAACAATATGAAATTGTTCAAAAGAATAAGGTTGATTAGATCTTTTATCTAAATCCAATATAGCTAAACGTAAATGACCTAAAATTATTTCCTTAACTTTATTAATCTGTAAATTATCAGGTCCGCGAAAAGAAATCGAATTCAATTTCTTTCGTACTTGTTCTTCTTTGCAACTGAAATTAGTTAAATATATTCCGCACATACTTAAAATGTTTTTAAAAGATTTCTAACAAATCTTAGATCAAAAGGTTTCTTTCTAAAGCCCCGAAAATTATAATACCAGCCTAGTTTCTTCTGTCCTTTTAGTATATAAAAATATGATAAAATATATTCAATTCGAGCCATTATATTTTTACTAACCCTAAAAATATCATCACCATACTCATCAACAATAAATTTATATCCCTGGATTGAATTCTCAATCTTTGTAAGAGACATTTTTTCATTTGATATACTATCATGCCCAATGTGATATGTTCGCACAATAGAATCAGAAAAAAATTGCTTTTCCTTTTTTGCTAATCCAATATAAGCAATCACTTCAAATGCTCTAATGTTTTCGTTGTATCGGAACCCATTTTCAATTATCTGTCTTCTGTATGTACATACCCACTCCCCAATATTAAAAAGATTTTTTATAAAATAGTCAAAATCTACAACCTTATTATTATGCATAGGATTACTTGCTTCTTTACCACTGCTATCGACCACTCTAAACCTGAAACAACTTATTTCCGCATGTTCATCCATTATGCTGATCATATCGGCTAAAGCAGTAGGCATAAATTCATCATCACTATCTAAAAAAGTTATCAAATCACTATCTGATGCTATCTGACTTAACCCCATATTACGTGCAACACTTACACCTTTATTTTCTATACACTGATGATATTTAATTCGAGAATCATGTGTATATTTCTGTACGATCATTTTCGTGTTATCGGCTGAAGCATCATCAATAATTAACATCTCAAAATTCTGATGACTTTGATTCAAAATAGATTGTATTGCTCTTTCTATCAAATCACCTCTATTATATGTTGGAGTAATGATACTTATTTTCATTTTTTTATCATTTTTGATTTTACAATGTCAAATAAATCATCTGTTTGTGTGAATCTTAATAATTTTGCCACAAAAAGGAATAAAATCAAATTAAAGAA
Source organism: Sphingobacterium spiritivorum ATCC 33861 (assembly GCF_000143765.1). Lineage (GTDB taxonomy): Bacteria > Bacteroidota > Bacteroidia > Sphingobacteriales > Sphingobacteriaceae > Sphingobacterium > Sphingobacterium spiritivorum. Next base: position 725,936 of record NZ_GL379771.1, read on the forward strand.
TGTAAGTAATAACATATAAGAATAAGACAAATTCATATTCGGTATTATCATTCTAAAAAAATAATATGAAGCAAATAAAGACAAACTTAAACATAGAATTTTTGTAACATCTATAAGTTGTTCAAAGAAACTATATGGAATCACCTTAGCTGAATAATAAATATTCAATAGAAATAGTATTACCGCATTGATCAAGAAACTTATAACGAGTGCCTGTATTCCCTTGAAATAAGCTATAAAAACAATAATTGAAATAACTATTTTCATGATGATTTCCATTTTTAATATCAAATCTGTCCTCCCCATAATTTTTAAAGTGTTTGTATTGAGAGAATGGAGTGGCAGAAAAATACCGGCATAACAAAATATCGAAAAATAGGTAGATGCTACAGACCAGTCTTTTCCCAATATTTTAATAAAAAAAATATCTCCCCAAAAGGAGATAGAAATCATAATAAATGAAATAACAAATATGCTATAAGTAATAAATTTTTTAAACTTTATTTTTAATTGATTTACATCATTTTGATACTCTGCTAAAATTGGAAAAGAAACTTTCCCAATCATCATTATCAATACTGTTGAAGGGTATTGAGAAAATGTATTGGCCCTGTCAAAAAAACCTAAACTTCTTAATGGAAAGAACTTACCGATAACAATATTATAAATATTATTGAAGATATTTCCTAAAATACCTGTCAGTAATAGTTTATAACCAAAATCAAAATGTTTTTTAAATTTTTTTCTTGAGAATACAAGAGAGGGTTTCCAATCACAAAGTGTCCAAAATATCAAAATATTTACAATCTGAATACTTAAATAAGAATAAACCAAACTCCACACACCATATCCGTAGTAACCTCCCATTACTCCTACAGTAGATCCCATCACAACTCCAGGAATGTTATAAATTGTAATTTTTTTAAAATCTAATCTTTTAATCAAAATTGTTATCTGAACAGCATATAAAGATGACAGAATAAATATAAGTCCATACATCCTTAAAATATCGATTAATATAGGTATATTATAAAATGAAGCTATCCAAGGGGCACATGCAAAGAGTAATACATACAAAATAATGCTGCTAATAATATTAGTTATAAATACTGTAGAATAATCGCTATTATCTATATCCTGAGATCGTATCAACGAACTTGTAAGTCCTGCATCAATTAATGTATTGGCTATGGCAATAAAAATAGTTACCATACCTATTAACCCGAAATCTTCAGGACTCAAGAGTTTCGCTAAAAAAATATTTGTTGCAAAAGAAATACCTTTGACAACAAAATTATCTAAAAAGGTCCATATTAAACCTGAAATTGTCTTATTCTTAAAAGAATTTTCCATTATAAATATCCTTTAATTTCGTCAAACTGAAACTAGCTAGATGAAATTATTACATCAAAGCACAAACTCATTATAAAGGCAAACGACAATCTTCTTCGTATTATTAAAAGGAAATATCCAAAAATTTGCAACAGCATTTATCAAAAAAATATCCATCACAATTTACCATCACAATTCTTAAAAACACCTTTAACATCATAAATAATTCCATTACCTTGTTCTAAAAACTGTGATAAATCCATTTCGAAGAACTCCTTATGAGCTACCCCAACCACAACTGCTTTAAAACTATTTTTTGTAATATCAGTATAATTAATATCATTCACTGTTTTAAGACCATATTCTTTCATGACGTCTTCCGGTTTTGCCCATGGATCCAAAATCGTTACCTTCATCGAATATTCTTCTAAGGCTTTTATTACATCTACAATTTTTGTATTACGAACATCTGGACAATTCTCCTTAAATGTAATCCCTAACATCAGGATTTCTGCTCCATTTACGTTAATACCTTTTTTTATCATCAATTTGACAACCTGAGAAGCTACATATTCACCCATACTATCATTTAATCTTCGTCCAGCTAATATAATCTCTGGATGATATCCATGTTCCTGTGCTTTCTGTGCCAGATAATATGGATCTACACCTATGCAATGACCACCTACCAATCCCGGTTTGAATGGTAAAAAATTCCATTTTGTTCCGGCAGCTTTCAGAACCGCATGAGTATCTATATCTAAAATATTAAAGATCTTTGCAAGCTCATTTACAAAGGCAATATTGATATCGCGTTGTGAGTTCTCTATAACTTTTGCCGCCTCAGCAACTTTTATTGTCGGTGCTAAATGCGTACCGGCAGTGATAACAGACTTATAAACATTATCTACATCTACACCAATTTCGGGAGTAGATCCGGATGTAACTTTTAATATTTTTTCTACGGTATGTTCTTTATCTCCCGGATTGATTCTCTCCGGTGAATAACCAGCATAGAAATCGACATTAAACTTTAAACCCGATATTCTTTCCAATACAGGAATACATTCTTCCTCTGTAACACCTGGATAAACTGTTGATTCATAAACCACGATATCTCCTTTTTTCAATACTTTACCTACAGTCTCTGAGGATTTATATAATGGAGTCAGATCAGGTCTGTTATGTTTATCTACCGGGGTAGGAACTGTTATTACATAGAAATTCGCTTCTTCAATATCACTCAGATTATTGGAACAATAAAGACCGTTAGTATTTGAAGAATAAGGGTTTTTATCCTGCAAAACATCTTGTAAAATATTGTCTTCAACTTCTAAAGTTACATCTTTTCCACTCATCAGTTCTGTAATGCGTTTTTGATTAATATCAAAACCCACTACAGGATATTTTGTGGCGAACAAACGAGCTAATGGTAAGCCTACATATCCTAAACCTATTACAGCTATTTTTTTCATTTTTATATTTTATGGAAGTTGAGAATAATTATTTCAGATTTTGCCAGTACCATTTTACAGCCTCTTTGAGACCTGAACGTATGGTATGACTTGGTTCATATCCTAATAAACGACGAGCCTTTTCTACAGAAGCGAGAGAATGAGGTATATCTCCCTGACGATTAGGTCCGTGAATGACTTCTACATTTGCTATTTCGCTGTCATATTCACTTAGAGCGTCTTTCAAATAGGCTAACAATTGGTTTAAAGTAGTACGGTCACCAACAGCAGTATTATACACTGTATTCACCGCTTCGCTGTTAACTGTATTCATAGCCAATTCATTCATCTGAATGACATTATCAATATAGGTAAAATCTCTTGAATAGTCTCCGCTGCCATTAACAACCGGACTTTCATGTTTCATAAGCTGCTTTACAAATAATGGAATAACTGCGGCATACGCTCCATTTGGATCCTGACGACGTCCGAATACATTAAAGTACCGTAATCCGATCGTTTCTAATCCGTATGTTTTAGAAAAAATTTCTGCATAAAGCTCATTAACATATTTCGTTATGGCATAAGGCGAAAGAGGTTTTCCTATTTTTTCTTCTATCTTAGGCAATGCTTCTGAATCTCCATAGGTAGAGGATGAAGCTGCATAAATAAAACGTTTTACGTTCGCATCACGGGCTGCAACAAGCATATTCAAAAAGCCTGAAACATTGACTTCATTGGATGTCTGAGGGTCTTTAATAGAACGAGGTACTGATCCTAACGCTGCCTGATGCAAAACATAATCAACACCTTTGACTGCCTTTTCACAGTCAGAAACATTTCGGATATCTCCTTCAATCAATTCAAAATTGGTATTGTGAGCATGCTGTTCTAAATTATGTCGATGCCCAGTCGCAAAATTATCCAAAACCACAACCTGATGACCTTTTGACAAAAAGTATTCTGTTAAATTTGATCCGATAAAACCTGCGCCGCCAGTAATTAATATTTTACTCATGAATTATTTATATGATTTAGCTTTCTATTTCAAATTTATTAAATACTCCCCATAGCCGCTTTTGCTCAACGGTTCTGCCAGTTTTATTAACTGATTTTTATTGATATACCCCATACGAAAAGCAACCTCTTCGATAGCTCCAATCTTTAAATCCTGTCGCTCTTCAATAACCTGCACAAATTGTGCCGCCTGCATTAAGGATTGAATAGTACCTGTATCCAGCCAGGCGGTACCTCTATCAAAAACACCTACTTTTAAATTACCTCTCCTTAAATATTCTTTATTGACATCTGTGATTTCCAATTCACCACGTGAAGATGGTTTAATATTTTTGGCAATTTCTACAACATCATTATCATAGAAATAAAGCCCCGGAACAGCATAATTGGATTTTGGTTCTTTAGGTTTTTCTTCTATTGATATGACATTTTTTTGTTCATCGAACTCTACTACACCATATCTCTCCGGATCACGCACAGGATAAGCAAATATACAGCCTCCTTCAATAGCTGCACAAGACTGAAGAAGTTTCGACATACCTGATCCATAAAAAATATTATCTCCTAATATTAATGCGACCTTGTCACTCCCGATAAATTCAGCTCCTAATATAAATGCCTGAGCTAATCCATCAGGGCTTGGTTGCTCTTTATATGAAAAATTGCATCCCAATTGAAAACCATCACCCAATAACTTTTCAAAATGAGGTAAATCCTGTGGAGTAGAAATAATAAGAATATCCCGGATACCAGCCAGCATTAATGTAGACAAAGGATAATAAATCATAGGTTTATCATATACAGGCATTAACTGCTTCGAAACAGCCAATGTCAGTGGATGTAAACGTGTACCGGATCCTCCGGCTAGAATTATTCCTTTCATTTTATTGTAAAGTCGTTACAAAGTAATATGGTTATCTAATTTCATTAAGTTGCATTAACGTCTGCCTCAAACTATCTTTCCAGTAAGGTACATTGACCCCAAAAATACGTTTAATTTTTGATTTGTCGAGAAGTGAAAATTGAGGACGTTGAGCTGGTGTAGGGTAATTATTCGTTGAAATAGCCCGTATATTACAACTCAATCGGTTGAAATCTTTTATTGCTAAGGCAAAATCATACCAGCTAATTTCCCCATCATTTGAATAATGATAAATTCCTCCTTCCCATTTTGCCGCGTCTATAATATGTACTATTGCACTTGCTAAATCCTTGGCAGCGGTTGGTGAACCAATCTGATCAGAGACCACTCCTATTTCTTCTCGCTCCGTCATCAATCTGATCATCGTCTTCACAAAATTCTTGCCATAAACAGAATAAACCCATGAAGTCCGAATAATAATTGCATCCGGACATAATCTTTGTATAATCTGTTCGCCTTTTAGCTTTGTTTTTCCATATACGCTTATCGGCCCTACAGAAGAATCCTCTGATAATGCAACAGCAGATTTACCATCAAAGACATAATCTGTAGATATGGCGATCAACCTTGTCCCATGAATAGCACAATATTCTGCAATCTGTTCAGAAGCCAAATGATTGATCGCATCTGCCAGTTCAGGTTCTGATTCAGCGAGATCTACAGCTGTATAGGCTGCTGCATGAATAATCAGATCCGGCTCATACATGGCCAGTATATTCTGAATTAGCATTGTTTGCTCTAATGGCAATTGCTTTCGGTCGAGAAAGAATGTTTCTACATCTTGCCTTTCGTTATAAATCTCTCTCAATTCAGAGCCTAACTGTCCGTTGGCTCCGGTAATTAGTATTTTCATACTCCAAAAACCTCCTTAAAACCTTTAGCTTCCTTGTCCTTATCAGATAGTATCATTTCTTCTACAGGAATCTTCCAATCAATTGCTAAATCTTCATCTAATGGATGAACTCCGCATTCAGATTCTTTATTATAGAAATTATCACATTTATAAAAAAAAGTTGCGGTTTCACTTAACACGACAAAACCATGTAAAAATCCTCGCGGAACAAATAGCTGCAGATTATTGTCAGCAGATAGTCTGACTGCAACGTGTTGGCCAAACGTAGATGATCCGGCACGTACATCTACAGCAATATCAATTACCTCCCCTTCTAAAACCCGAACCAGTTTAGCTTGTGCATAATCTCCAGCTTGAGCGTGCAATCCCCGCAACACCCCTCTTGTGGAATAAGATTGATTATCCTGAACAAAATGAGTACTTGTACCGGTAAGATCATTAAAGGTCTTTTCATTAAAGCTCTCCATGAAATAACCACGCGAATCGCCATACTTATCTGGCTCTAACACAAAACACCCCTGAAGCTTTGTTTCTGTAGATTTCATATTTAATTTGTTGATATAACTTATAATGATAAATGGTTAAAGGATATTAGCATCTTTATTATTTAAACTCGTGATAAGTTTAGCGATCATATTTTAATAAAATGTATTTGCTTAAAGATATCTTTATTCTTTTGCATAAATCCTAAACGGACAGAAATTTCCAATTGTGTTTCGAGTTCATTTGTCGATCCCAATGCAATATAAAGAAACCTGATAAATTCGACCTTTCCTCTTCTTCCAGCATCCTCCGCAATATTAGATGGAATTGAAACTACTGATCTTTTAATCTGACTGGTTAGACCAAACATTTCCTCTTTTGGAAAGTTTGCAGCAATTCTATAGATATCTTCAACAAGTATCATACTCTCTTGCCACAGCTTTAAATCCTTATGCGAAGTAACATATTATCCCCTCTAACTTTATACCCTTATAACCTCTTAACCTTTGTAACTATCTATACTGCTCTTCATAATACTTTTGATAATCTCCTGAGGTTACATTGTCCAGCCAATCCTGATTATTGAGAAACCAATCGATAGTTACAGAAAGTCCCTCTTCAAAAGTAACTGATGGTTGATAACCAAGTTCCTGATTTATTTTTGTTGCATCAATAGCATAACGGAGGTCATGTCCGGGCCGATCTTTGACATAGGTAATTAACTGATCCGCAGTGCCTGCCGGCTTTCCCAATTTCTCATCCATCTGTTTACATAATTCTTTGACCAGATCAATATTTTGCCATTCGTTAAATCCACCTACATTATAACTTTCACCACTTTTCCCCTGATGATATACCAGATCAATGGCCTTAGCATGATCAATTACAAAAAGCCAGTCACGTGTATACTTACCATCACCATAAATAGGAAGTGGCTTATTATTTAAAATATTATGTATACATAAGGGAATAAGCTTTTCAGGGAAATGGTTTGGACCATAATTATTCGAACAATTGGTCAATACAATAGGTAAACCATAGGTATCATGATAGGCTCTTACAAAATGATCCGATGAAGCTTTCGAAGCTGAATAAGGAGAATGTGGATCGTATTTAGTATCTTCTGTAAATAATCCGGTAGAACCTAATGCGCCAAAAACCTCATCTGTGGAGACATGATGGAAACGTTTTCCCTCATAATTATCCCTCCATATTTCTTTAGCAGCATTCAGTAAATTAACAGTTCCTATAACATTCGTCATAACAAAAGCTGTTGGATCTGAAATAGACCGATCTACATGGGACTCTGCTGCCAAATGTATAACTCCATCCGGTTGATAATTTTTAAAAATCTCTATTATATGATTTGCATCTGTAATATCTGCCTTTACAAATTTGTAGTTGGATCGGTCTTGTACATCCTTTAGGTTTTCTAAATTACCAGCATAGGTTAAAGCATCCAGGTTGACAATATGATAATCCGGATATTTTATAACGAACTCTCTTACTACATGAGAACCTATAAAACCTGCCCCGCCCGTAATAATAATAGTTTTGTTCATTGTTGATGTTGTTATACGTGGTTGATAAAGTTAAGAAAATTGATACGCTTTATAGGATTAACACTTTGTTTATACATCGTATTGATGAAAATGAAAGTATTAGTAATCCGGAAATCTTTCTGTTCTTTTGTTTCAAATAATGTTCAAAAGGTTGATATAGTAAAATTCCTTTATCTAATAAATTTACATCCTTATGTACTGCAATTATCAACTATTTAAATTTACTAACTCTATTAATCTTTAATTATCAATCTATCAATTTCGACTGATGCCTTTCCAAAGTATTATAAATCTTCTTGACATCCTGTGATTTTTCTTTCTGTAAAATCAGGAAAGCATCTTTAGTATACACCAGAATAGTATTTTTTAATCCCACAAAAGCAGTATAGGTATCAGTACCGATTACCATATTGCCATTTTCATCTACCGGATGACCCGTCTGTTTTAGATAATCATACATAGATTCAAAAGATCCCAGATCCGACCAGTTGAAATGAGTCGCCACAACACGAATTTTCTTTGAGCGTTCCATGACTGCATAATCTATACTAATGGCAGGAATTTCCTTAGACAACTGTTCATCTAGCAAGTTGTCTTTTCGATGTTTCCATGCTGCTAAAGCCGTAGCATATACTTTTGGTTCAAATTGTTGTAATTCCTGTAGAAAAGTATCTGCTCTGAAACAGAACATTCCCGAGTTCCACAGAAAATTTCCCCGTTCAATAAAATCTTCTGCAGTATCCTGATTTGGCTTTTCTCTGAAGGAGATAACCTGATCGCCCTGATACTCGATATAGCCATATCCCGTTTCAGGGCGTGTGGCCTGTATACCAAAGGTTACTATATATCCCTGAGAGGCCTTTTCAATCCCCTTTTTCATCGATTCTTCATAGGCCTGTTCGCCTACAATCACGTGATCTGAAGGGGTTACGATCAGAATATCATCTGATTTAGCAGCAAAGGCAGCAAAAGCAATTGCCGCAGCCGTATTTCGGGGAGTGGATTCAACTATATCTATATATTGTATGCCATTATTTTCCATCACTTCGCGACTAAGCTGATGGTTATCTCTGTTACCAACAACAATAACCTGATCAGCCAAAGTCTGATTACGATTGACCGTCATTTCAAATAATGAACCTTCTTTGAAAAGACTCAGATATTGCTTGGGATAGCTCTTACGTGACAAAGGCCACAAACGGCTTCCGACTCCGCCAGAGAGAATAACGTGTACAATATTGCTCATGTTTATGTTGTTACTATATTATTAATAATGTTAAAAGGGTTGATAAAGTTTATATGGTTGATAGTGTTAACACTTTCGTTACATCTCTTGTTTATGATATTTAAAGTAAGTAACATTGACATTATTCTATTTTTGAAATATTGTTCGAAAATTTGATATAATAAAAGGTTTTTTCTAATTAGATTCCTAAACATCTTTTAACTCCTGGATTTTAGATTCTTAATCAGATTTGAAAGCATACTTTTGATAAAGTGAACCTTTGAGTTATACATATCTACATCATTAATAAAACCCAATCTGAATGCTATTTCTAATTGCGTCTCTAATTCACTCACTGAACCTAAAGCAATATATAAAAATCGTATATATTCAGCATTACTTTGACGGCCAGCACCTTCTGCAATATTAGAAGGAATTGAAATTGCCGCTCTCTTTATCTGGCTAGTCAAGCCAAATAATTCATCTTTTGGAAAGACAGCAACAATCTCATAAATAAGCATAACCAAATCCATTGATTCCTGCCAGACTTTAAGATCCTTATGACTCGCCATTATTAACTATATAAACCCTCTCAACTGTATAAACTATATCCCTATTTATCCGACTCTTTCTCTGCGACTACCTTTCTTAACCCGCTACTGGAGAACCGGTGTGTCCTTTTATTATAATAGATCTCAATACCTTTATCCACACAATATTGACGTCCGGTAAAATCCTTATCCCGATATTCCTCTCCGATAATACGAATATCAATAGGCATTCCCTGGATAATATCTGCCAGATCCTGTTCACTGGTGTAAGGAACAATTTCGTCCACATAACGGCAGCCTTCCAGTTGAATATACCGTTCAACAATAGTCTGTGTAGGCTTATTTTTCTCCGGAAAGACCTCTGATGGATCTGTATTCAATCCTACAATCAGGTAATCACAATTTCTCTTTGCTTCTTCCAGCATCATAATATGTCCGGCATGAAGCAAATCAAAAACGCCAAATGTAATCCCTATTTTCATATGTAAATTGTATTAGTCAAAATTAATAATTAAAACAACACTCTTGTCAAAAAACACAACTTGATTCCCTGTTCTCTAATATATTGAAATCACAGTCGGGCATCTACTGATTGCTTATCCCAAAATCCTTTTGCATCAAATATTACTCCATTTTCTTTGACCAGAGATCGGGGTTCAATCTCCCCGAACTGATGGTGAGCAACAGCTAATACAGCTCCATCATAGAATACAAGAGAAGGAAGCTCCTTTAAAATACGGATATTATGTTCTTTTTCAAATGCCTCCTCATCTACCCATGGATCATAGACATCTACAGTAAGTCCAAAATCCTGCAGCTCACGGATAATATCCATTACTTTTGTATTCCGGTAATCTGCACAATTCTCCTTAAATGTAACGCCCAATATTAAGACTCTTGCACCCATTAAAGCGGTTTCTCTGGAGATCATAAGCTTTATTAACTTTTTGGCAATAAAAGTGGCAATCATATTATTCACCTGACGACCCGATAAGATCACCTGAGGATGATAGCCCAGACGTGTTGCTTTGTATGTCAGGTAATAGGGATCTACGGAGATACAATGTCCGCCGACTAAACCGGGCTTATATTTTAAAAAGTTATATTTTGTTCCCGCAGCTTCCAACACCTCATTAGTATCAATTCCCATGCGATCAAAGATCAACGCCAGTTCATTTACAAAAGAAATATTGACATCCCGTTGTGCATTCTCTATCGCTTTAGAAGCTTCCGCAACTTTAATAGATGGAGCAAGATGTGTTCCAGCTGTAATAATCTGTTTGTATAACTGATCAATGACATCAGCGATTTCAGGTGTTGAACCCGAAGTCACTTTTACTACTGAAGACAAGGTATTTATTTTATCTCCCGGATTAATTCGCTCAGGCGAATATCCCACGAAAAAGTCTCTATTAAATGTGAGCCCGGATTCTCTTTCCAAAAGAGGCACACATTCTTCTTCTGTACAGCCCGGGTAAACTGTAGATTCATAGATTACAATATCTCCTCTTTTTAATACACTTGACACAAGACGAGTCGCGGATAAAAGAGGCTGCAGATTTGGGGTATTAAAAGCATCAACGGGTGTAGGCACGGTAATAATATATACCTGAGCATCTCTTATATCCGTAAGATCACTACTGGCTACATAACCTGTAATAGAAGAAGATTCTTCCCTATTAATCAGGGCTAGCAATTCTTCTTTAGAGATTTCCAAAGTACGATCATATCCGCTATTAAGCTCAGCAACTCTGGTTTCATTAATATCAAATCCGGTAACCTGATGATACTTTGAAAAGGCCAGCGCCAAAGGTAACCCCACATATCCCTGTCCGATAACAGCGATGTTCATGCTATCCTGCATATCCATGTATTATGGTAATTTTTATACTTCAAAAAAAGACTTTTGAAGTATGGTTGTACGATCTTATGACTGTGTATTTTGTGCTTCCTTCTCAGCCACAATACGACGGAGGCCTGAGCTCGAGAAGCGATGGTCACGGCTATTGAAATAGAGCTCAATACCATTTTCTTCACAATATTGACGTCCGGTAAAATCACGCTCTCTGTATTCATCCCCTACAATTCGAACATCAATTTTGAATGCCCTCAAAATATCTTCCAGATCCTGTTCTGTAGCATAAGGAACAATCTGATCGACATATTTACATCCTTTGAGCTGGATATAACGCTCTACAACAGTCTGCGTAGGTTTATTTTTTTCAGGACGATCTATGGTAGGATCTGTCTGAAGTCCGCAGATTAGAAAGTCACACTGACGTTTAGCATCTTCCAGCATTTTGATATGACCGGCATGAAGCAGATCAAATGCACTAAATGTGATGCCTATACGGACATCTTTATGTTGTATATCTTTCATTTTAATTTTATATCATCTTTTGAAAGTATAAAATTACCACTTTATACTAATCCACTTATCAAAAGTCCAACAGCAATAAGCAAATTATATGCCTTATATACGCATTTAATAAATAAAGATAATTTAATCTCTTTCAATTGTAAAGTTAGCAATAATGAATTGATTAATTGGCCACCTAATAAGTGAAACAGTACCTATCTTGCTTAAGCATCTGCTTAGAGCTAATTCACTAATAGTCAGATAAAAAAATACTCTTTCGTTTATCGGTCTGCTTAAGCTTCGTTGCTGTACCCATCAACGGTTTTTCGATCCTTGATTAATGTCTCCCTGTGACTGGCAAACGCCCCAGAAACATTTGTTAGTATTCTCATCAACGGAAGTCTTGAGGTTGATATGAACAGGATCTAAGCCCTCCCGATAAAAAAGGAGTAGAGAAAAACTAATTTGTGAAACCGTTGCCACTTCTATGATGAGCGTCCACCTTTGCCTTTACAGTCTCTATAACTTCACCAGAGTCTCTCTGTCCTGTGAGTATTTCTCCTTTTCAAGAAGAGCATTAATCTGGTTGGGTCCTTGTCACTTCTAATGGTGCAAGCGTCAGCTTGTATCCAATTCACTAAACAGCCGGATCACAAGCAGTACTTCTCTTAAGCTTGCGCTATAAAAATAAAAACTTACTCAGCCTGATTAACAACTTTATGTCCTGCTTTCATCAGTTCGCAGTCTCTTTTAAATAAATCTACATCAGAGGCCACCATCTCCTGTACTAATCCAGCTAGGTCGTATTTAGGTTTCCAGCCTAATTGCGTATTCGCTTTTGTAGGGTCACCGATTAACAGATCTACTTCTGTAGGACGGAAATAAGCCGGATCTACATGTATCAAAACATCACCAACCTTGACTGTCGGAGTATAATCTTTTAATAAAACACCTGTTATAGCTTCGTCTACATGATCCAGAATTCCGACTTCCTCTACTCCTTCTCCTTCGAATCGCAGGTGAAAACCAACTTCTGCAAAAGCCATACGGATAAATTCACGAACTTTTGTGGTTACACCAGTCGCAATGACAAAATCTTCCGGTTTTTCCTGTTGAAGAATAAGGTACATCGCCTCCACATAATCCTTTGCATGCCCCCAGTCCCGCTGAGCATCCAGATTCCCGATATACAGCTTATCCTGCAAACCTAAGGCGATCTTAGCAACAGCCCTTGTAATCTTGCGTGTTACAAAAGTTTCTCCGCGTAATGGAGACTCGTGATTAAAAAGAATACCATTACACGCATACATACCGTAGGCTTCCCGGTAATTGACAGTAATCCAGTATGCATACATTTTTGCTACTGCATAAGGAGATCTTGGATAGAAAGGAGTCGTTTCAGATTGCGGAACAGCTTGTACCAGACCGTATAATTCTGAAGTTGAAGCCTGATATATCTTTGTCTTTTTTTCCAAACCCAATAGACGCACAGCTTCCAGAATACGCAACGTGCCTATACCATCTGCATTGGCCGTATATTCCGGTGTATCAAAACTAACCTTAACATGGCTCATTGCAGCAAGGTTGTAGATTTCATCCGGCTGTGTCTCCTGAATAATACGCGTCAGATTCATGGAGTCCGTCAAATCCCCGTAATGAAGCTTCATTCGCTGATGAGGATGATGAGGATCCTGATACAAATGATCGATACGGGCAGTATTAAATAATGATGATCTTCTCTTAATCCCATGAACCATATACCCTTTACTCAAAAGCAATTCGGCCAAATAAGCTCCGTCCTGTCCGGTGATTCCCGTGATTAATGCTGTTTTCATCTTTATATAATTACCGTTTTTTCTGTTATATGTGATATCGTTACGATGTTTATCTGCCTTTATACACTAAATGCAACATTAAAGCTACTTTACAGCCCTATTTTATAGATTTATTTTGTTTACAAAGTATACTTTAACAAAGCAAAACTACAATTTTACTTCTTTATAGCGATCAGTATTTGCTAAAAACCACTGGTAAGTAGTTTGTATTCCAGCCTTCAGTTCAACCCTATGTTTCCAACCCAAAGCATGCATTTTAGAAACATCCATTAATTTACGTGGAGTACCGTCCGGTTTTTCTGTATCCCACAAAATTTCACCCTTATGTCCTACAATTTCCTGTATAGTAATGGCCAGATCACGGATACTCAGATCCTCTCCTGTTCCTACATTGTACAAATGCTCCGGCAAGGTGTTTTCTAAAGCAAAAATCGTGGCCTCCGCCAGATCATCTACAAATAAAAACTCCCGTAAGGGTGTCCCCGATCCCCAGAGTATAACCGGCTGGTCTCCTGATATCTTAGCTTCATGAAATTTACGAATCATAGCTGGCAACACATGCGAGCTGTTCAGGTCAAAATTATCATTGACTCCATACAGGTTAGTAGGCATCAGACTGACAAAATCTTTACCATACTGCTTCCTGACCGCTTCACAGGCTTTTACACCAGCGATCTTTGCTATAGCGTATGCCTCATTAGTCGGTTCCAGCGTATCTGTCAATAAAGAATCTTCTGTCAAGGGTTGCGCAGCAAACTTAGGATAAATACAAGAGCTGCCTAAAAATATAAATTTTTCGACATTTCCCTTTACCGCAAAATCAATCAGATTGTTCTGAATCTGAAGATTCTCAATCAGAAATTGATAAGGATAAGTACTATTGGCGAGTATTCCGCCTACACGTGCGGCAGCATCAATCACGACCTGAGGATTTTCCTTTTCAAAAAAATCTCCTACCTGTTGCTGATCCCGCAGATCGAGTTCACTACTGGTTTTCCCAATAATATTTGTATATCCGCGAGCACGTAGTACTCTTTCTATTGCTGAACCAACCATTCCGCGGTGTCCTGCAATATATATTTTACTGTTTAATAAGGGATTTGCATCCATATATTCTGATTCAATTGAAATCTATAATCCGGCAATATTAATACCTGCGTTTAGGATGTACCTTACTACACGACACCATCACTTCCGTTATGTGACTCGCTCTTTTTAGCAATCTCATCCGGCTGAATCAATAATTCTTCCGCAGGAAATACACGATCTAACAACTCCTGAGTGACTTCATTTTGCTTCAGGTAAAGGAAAGCAGCTGCCTTCGCATCTGATAAAGCCTCATGATGATTCAGGTCTATACCCATGATCTCACAGCATAAATTAAGCTTTGTTTTTTTAAAGCCCTTATCCCTATAGATTTTGCTTGTACATTCCCACATGACTGGTAAATGAAGTTCACGATAATCCAGACCACATGCCTTCATTGTTTTAGATAGCACCTCCCGATCGAACTTTTCATTATGAGCAACCATCTTTCTGTTCTGAAGAAGATCTTTAATCTTTGGATAGATCTCCTCAAAAGTAGGTGCATCTGCAGTGTCTTTGGGCTTGATTCCATGAACACGCGTTGTCTGCCACATGTATTCATTCTTCGGAGGTTTGACCAGACTATAAAATTCGTCTGTGATTACTCCCTGGTCAACACGTACAATACCAACAGAACATACACTATTGTAAGCAGCAGTTGCCAACTCGAAATCTATTGCAATAAATGATTGTAATGCCATGTAGGTTACAAATCTAGATAAACTTAGTAGGATATACAACTTTCGTACAATTAACAGATGTTCCCGACATCAGTTGATATTTTACAGGCAGAGATGGTGAAGAGCCTTTGATGTGTCCAAAAAAGGTTAAAATAAAGTTCTTTATCTGATTTAACGAGCTGATCAAGCCAGAAGCTACCGAAACCACTTATTCTTACCCTATCCTCCAACAAGAAGCTTTTAGTACCCGTATTTATTTTTCCATTTTTCTTTAAGAGACTGACGAAGTTTCTCCTCCGCAGCATTTTTCCCCGGGTCATATAGTAATGTGCCGCTGATCTTGTCCGGCATAAACTCCTGATCTACAAAATTACCTGGAAAAGCATGTGAATATTTATATTCCGTTCCATAATTAAGTTCTTTCATCAGTTTAGTAGGTGCATTTCGAAGATGAAGAGGTACGGACAAATCCCCCGTTTGCTTTACAAGAGCCTGCGCTTTATTAATAGCCTCATATGATGCATTGCTTTTCGCTGAACTGGCAAGATAAGTTACAGTTTGGGATAATATAATGCGGGATTCAGGCCAACCGATTACATTTACCGCCTGAAAACAGTTGTTAGCCAGCAATAACGCATTGGGATTAGCATTGCCAATATCTTCTGATGCGAGGATCAGCAAACGGCGGGCAATAAAAGAAGGATCTTCTCCTCCTTCAATCATACGAGCCAGCCAATAGACAGCGGCATTGGGATCACTTCCTCTTATCGACTTGATAAAAGCCGAAATAATATCATAATGCTGTTCGCCTGTCTTATCATAGATCGCCATATTCTGCTGCACCTGCTTGAGCACAAATTCATTTGTAATCGGCTTATTCAGGCTTAGGGACGCATTTACCACAAGTTCCAGCACATTCAGCAGCTTACGTGCATCTCCTCCTGAAAGACGCAATAAAGCTTCATATTCCTTAACTTCTATTTTCTCTTCTTTCAGAAACTCATCTTCAGATATAGCCGAGTTTACAATACCGATCAGTTCTTCTTCCGTCAGATGCTTTAATACATATACCTGACATCGGGACAAGAGTGCAGAGATCACTTCAAAAGATGGATTCTCCGTAGTAGCACCTATTAATGTAACCAGTCCGCGCTCTACAGCTCCCAAAAGTGAGTCCTGTTGGGACTTCGAGAACCGGTGAATCTCATCTATAAAAAGTATAGGCTGTTCCTGATTAAACTTTTGCAGTTGATCCGCCTTCTCAATGACTTCCCGGATATCTTTAACACCCGACTGAATTGCACTGAGACTAAAAAACGGCCTGTCCAATGCTTTGGCCATTAACAATGCTAAAGTGGTTTTTCCCACTCCGGGAGGCCCCCAGAGTATCATTGATGGAATATTATTTTGTTCCAGTGCATTTCGCAATACCGCACCTTCTCCTACAATATGCTCCTGCCCGACATATCCGACAATATTTCGGGGACGCATTCGTTCTGCTAATGGAATTCGTGTTGCCATGATAATAACAAACTTAGCAGATTTTTCATGGACTTTCAACGGATTACAATAACTTTACAGAAGGACCTCTGCTGAAGAGATCCGTTTTTCACATATGATGTTATCTTTTTTTATGACTAAATATAAAATGCATATTACCGGATTAGTCTTATTCCTAACGATTGGTCTGTTTTCAATTTCTGCAACTTCCTTTGCACAGCAAAAAGATCAGGAAGATCCTAGCGGTTACATCAGCAAATACAATCCTAAATTTGCCGGCATAGGTCCTCCGGTCTATTTTGTCCCTGCACCACGTACCACAGAAGAAATCTTACATGATGCATATAAAAACAAACAGACCTTCGCAGATACCATTGCCATTGCGCTGACCTTACAACGCTTTCTGATAGATTACAAGCTGACTTCCAATTCGGCCCAGCTGCAATATCTGATCTCCCCTCTCCCTGCAACACCGCAGGCATGGGAAACTATTATTCAGCAGACCCGCAATGCGGATAATACGAATACGCTGTATGGTCTTTTGAATGAGTCCGCATTATATGCGATCAAAAACGGAGCTTATCCGCTTGCATTGAAACAACTGGAAGAAGCATTATCTACAGTACAAAAGACAGAAAACAAAAATGATCTGTCTATTATTCAGTTCAATCTGGCGAACCTTTATCTGTTTGATCAAAAATTTGAACAGGCAGCCAACTTCCAGGAGCAGTACTATAAAAATGCGATTCAGAATAAAACATATCTGGATCAGGCGAATTCTTTGGTTAAGATTGCGACAATTCAGGCATTTGACAGAGATTTTAAATCCGCAGAGCAGACGATTATTAGAAAGGCTATCCCGCTATACAACAAAACACGTTCTTACGAAGGCAAAATACTAGCCTGGGAGCAACTTGCACTGATCTATCAGATGCAGAAAAAGCATACACAAGCCCAGTGGTTTCTTTTACAGGCGCGCGAACTGGCAGAGAAAAAAAGTCTGCCCGGAGAACTGGCAGAACTGGAATATATGCTCGCCGAATCCAAATTTGATGATGGGAACCTGAAAGTTTCTAAAAATGAATTTATAAACGCCCGCAAATTAGCCGAAAAAGAAGATAATAAACTTTTGCAATTGGCCATTGAAAACAAAATCGGGGAGCTATTTATGAAATTAAAAGACTACAATGCAGCAAAGGAATCGCTCGAAAAATACTGGGCGCTACGAGCTGAACTCTTCAAATAAAGAAAATTGAAACACATTAAAGCGATTCTTTGAAAACAAAAAATCTCCCCGTTTCAGGATAAAACGGGGAGATTTCTGTTATAAGGATTTCTTAATTTATTTCTCCAGAACTTCTTCCAGAAACATCATCAAATGTTGCCAGGAGCGTTTTGCTGCCAATGGATTGTAATCCGGTGAATTAGGATTAGTGAAAGTATGCTTGCTCGCGGCATAATAGATCATTTGCCAATCAGCGGCAGCCTCATCCAATTCCTTTTGTAAAGCCACAATATCACTTGCCGGCACACTTGCATCTGCAGCGCCATGTAATACTAATACTTTAGTACGGACAGGTCCATTCGCCCGGTCTCCTTTTCCAAGGCCGCCATGAATAGATACCACAGCTTTAACAGGTAGTTGCGCCCGTGCAGCTTCTAATGCACCGGTTCCGCCAAAGCAATAGCCAATAACAGCTATACGTTGCGGATCAGCTCCTTGTTTTACCAGTTCATCCAAAGCCACTTTAATTCGTTGTTGATATAATGCATAGTCAGATTTAAACTGTCCTGCGATCTTACCGGCTTCAGCAGAAGTCTTCGGTATATTTCCCTGACCATATATATCAGCAATAAAAGCCGTATATCCTGCTTTTGCCAGATTTTCAGCCGCTGTCTTTGCTTCTTCATCAATCCCCATCCATGCAGGCAGGATCAGTACCCCGGGTTTATTCTTCTGATCTGCTCCGGATAATAATCCCTTTAGTTTTTGTTCTCCATCGCTATAGTCCACTTCCTGAAGCTGAGCAAAACCAGTCTGTACCATTCCCATTGTAAGTAGTATTAAAAAAATTGTTTTCATATCTGTATTTGAATTAGCTGTCTTCCTGTATGATTAACCCTCATGTTTTCATTTTGTTTTTTCTAATGTTACTTCCGTTTAAGACACAGATTTGTAATAATATTTGACTTTGGATGTAAAATAGTTACTATATTTAGTCCTTGTAACATATACATCATACATTTTTATTTAATTTTAACGTTTAAGAGTCGAACAATCAATTTTGTTTCACGCGAATGAATTTTAACAACTATAAATTTATGTTTAAAAATCTAGTATTTGCTCTTTCTATTGTTTCTATTGTAGCCTGTGGTG
The DNA here is from genome assembly GCF_000143765.1 of Sphingobacterium spiritivorum ATCC 33861. GTDB lineage: Bacteria > Bacteroidota > Bacteroidia > Sphingobacteriales > Sphingobacteriaceae > Sphingobacterium > Sphingobacterium spiritivorum. Next base: position 745,172 of record NZ_GL379771.1, read on the forward strand.
CCAAGCCAAGGGTCAATCTGGAAGAAGGGGAAGGAGGCGTAAAACCCACCATGCAGCACGAGATTATAGCGAAAGAAGTGGCAAATCTATTAGAGAATGTCAGCTATAAGAAAGTTCCGATGAACGATTCGCTTTCTAATCTTGTCTTTAACAATCTGATTAAATCTATGGATCAGACCAAAAACTATCTGCTCCAATCGGATATTGATGAGTTTAAGCAATACAAAAACGAACTAAGTCAGGATTTCAAAAGCGGAGACCTTTCGGCTGCATTTCATATTTTCAATGTTTACTCAAAACGCTATCTGGAAAGAATGAATTATGCATTAGCGCAGATTGATGTTCCTCAGGATTTTAATCAGGATGATTATTACACTGCTAATCGTGAAAAGCTTTACTGGTTCAAAACAGATGACGAAGCTAAAGAACAATGGCGCAAAAGAGTAAAGTATGATCTCCTGAATCTTAAACTCAGCAGCACAGGAAAAGAAGATGATGCCGCTAAACAAAAAGAAACCTTACGTAAGCGCTACAACAATCTGATCTCTCAGGCAAAAAAAACAAATGCTAATGATGCATTTCAGTTGATCATGTCTGCATTAACAGATGCCGTAGATCCGCATACCACATACTATAATCCTTCATTTGCACAAGCTTTCAACGAAGGCATGTCCAACACCTTCGAAGGTATAGGAGCACGACTGATGATAGACAATGAAGCCGTCACGATCTCGGAAGTATTGCCGGGAGGTCCTGCTTTCCGCGACAAAAGTCTTCATATGAATGATAAAATCATTGGTGTCGCACAAGGTGAAAAAGGTGAATTCGAAGATATCATAGGATGGAGATTAGATGCAGCAGTAGCGAAGATCAAAGGCCCTAAAGGAACAATCGTAAGATTAAAAATCATTCCTGCCGGTCAGGAAATGACCGCTCAGCCAAAGATTGTCTCCCTGAAAAGAGAAAAAATCGTTGTGGAGGAGGAATCTGCCAAAAAGGAGATAAAAATGGTCAAAGGTGATGATGGCAAAACCTACAAAATAGGTGTGATCAACCTTCCTAAATTCTATATTGACTTTGAGGCCTATCGCAAACGTGATCCGAACTACAAAAGTACAACTCGTGATGTAAGATTAATTCTGGATACCTTAAAACAGGAAAAAGTGGATGCCGTAATTCTGGATTTAAGAAACAATGGCGGCGGATCCCTGCAGGAAGCAATCGAATTGACCGGATTATTTATTGATAAAGGCCCTGTAGTACAGGTTCGTGATACGCGCAACAGAATAGAAGTAGATAATGATGAAGAAGCAGGTATGGCCTGGAGCGGACCTTTCGGTGTTATTATCAACAGATTCTCGGCTTCAGCATCTGAAATCTTTGCAGGAGCTATTCAGGATTATGGCAGAGGATTGATCTTAGGTTCTCAAAGTTATGGAAAAGGTACTGTACAATCTGCTGTAGATATGTCTCGTTTTATCAGTGCTACAAGCCGTTTATTATTAAAGGCAGAAGGTGAAAAAGATCCTGATACCCCTAACGGTGCGCCTGAATTCGGACAGATCAATATCACAATGGGTAAATTCTACAGAATCAATGGTAGCAGTACACAACACAAAGGTGTATCTCCTGACATTACTTTCCCGACCCAGTTCTCCGCAGAAAAATTCGGTGAAAGTTCAGAACCTGCAGCATTGCCTTGGGATCAGATCAAGTCTACAAACTTCAAAAAAGTTGCAAACTTAGATGATGTTACCAAAAAACTTGAAACTATCCACAAAGCAAGAATGGAGAAATCGCAGGAATATAAATTCTTACTGGAAGATATCGACACCTTTAACAAATTAGACTCTGTTCCTAAAGTCACGCTGAATGAAGCTAAGCTGAAAAAAGAACGTGAAGCAAATAAGGTTAAAAATCGAAACAGAATCAATGAGGAATTAAAACTGCACGGTAAGCCTGTATGGAAAGAAGGCGAACCTCAGCCAAAAATAGATTTTGACTATGTAATGGATGAAAGTGCCAACATTATGGTAGATTTCCTCAAGCACAAGTAAATCGATTGCACATAAAATGCTTTAAAGCATTTCCTTACTTAATCCCCTACACACTTTGTGGTAGGGGATTTTTTTGTGATGGATAAACGAGAACCTCATAAATTCAAGCAGCGTCTGACGGTGGGGACACCGGCAACTTAACACTTACTAAACCGTTTGTAGGTACACCAACGTACGCAAGTAGATACTATTGAACCTCTCCCGAACTCTCTCCTTAGAAAAGGAGAGAGAATTATTTTAGAAAACAGAGCTAAAAAAAGGGCAGTCCCCATTGTGGACTGCCCTTCTGCAATAATAAAATATCCGAATTTTATTCAACAAGTTTTGTAGATAATTCTGTCTCAATCTCAGACAACAACGACTGTTTAGTCATTAAAATATTGTTCTGAGATCTGGCCTTTGTCCATCTTCCGAGTCTTGTATTATACTCACCACCCAGCATAACAAAATACCCCAGATCAGCCGTATTATATTGTAGCCCCAAAGTATTGCTGCCGCTCAGATAAAAAGGCTGAGGCTTCAGATCAATAGGATTGATTTTATCATAGTAATCCGAATTTGCAATACGGTAGCCCCTGCCATTTCCATTCAGACTACCTCCGCTACCAATCACAAACATCACATCTACCGGATAAGTAGCCTCTGTAACGGTTGTACCTTTGAAAATAGCAATACCTGATGCAAAACCAGAATTTGCAAGAAGACCTCCGGTTTTATTTCCAAAGTCAAAACCATTTTTGTTGACATAGTCATAGTTTAATATCCAGTTTGCAGCTGAAATATCTGTGGAAGCTGATCCGTTGATTAATTTGTAAATACCTCCGACATAGAAAAATGTACCCTTTTTAGCAATTCCCTTTGTCAGATTCAGCTTATATGTACGTTGATTACCTGTAGCCCATCCTTTTTCAGGAAAACCTATAGGCTGAGATGCTCCTGCATTATTTGTTACGACAACAGCATATGGAGTTACTGAAAAATCAATATCCTGAGTAGCCAGAAACTGGATGTATTCATAATTTCCATCACCACCTCTGGCATCGCTCACAAAGCCGGATATAACTACTGGTGTTTCTTCCTTCTCCGATCCAAGCACCACAATATCAGCTGCACTTCTGACCGCCTCATATGGCTTCAGTGTACCGTCTGCAGCCTGCTCACTGAAGATAATACCATAATAATTAGCCATTCCCGGAGGGCGCATTGTTGAAAAGGATGTATTCGCTTGAGTTTTCAACGTCATATCGCCAAATCCATCGTTGATAACTTTATCTCCGGCAAGAGTTGCTTCCGGCCCCGGAACGGGCGTAAAAATGCCTTTTACAATCGCAACGAGTGTACTTTCATATTGATCAGGTTTATTCAGAATAGCATTGATATTTACGCGATTCAATGGGATGTTGACCCCTTCTGCAACCTTATTGATCCTCGAATTATCCAATCCTGAAATCTGTAAGATACCATTCACACGCTCCAGCTTTCCGCCGACTACATTGACAATAATTGAATCACCCGGAAGATAGTTTTTGGCAGCATCCCCCAGATTAATAGCAATACCTCTCAGTTTATTAAGGCGTCTTCTGTCCTGCATTGTCAATAAACCTGCAGGAAGATTGCCCTCTCTGTGATCGGATGTAACGACACCGGTCAGCATATTTGAACCCTCAAGAGACTCTGTATTCAACTCAACAGCACTCCCTTTATAAAGATTTCTCAAATCATATATCCCATAGTAAGGACTTATTTCACCTCCCGGATAGTTTCCATCTTTATTACAAGAAGAAAATACCATAGTTACAGCAAAGGCGAAAATAATATAGTTTAGAATATTTTTCATCTGTATATATTTTGATATCTTGAATATTATGGTTTTTGCCACCAAACCTTCGTATTGATTTCATCCGGCCCCTGTATACCAATAGCTAACTTATAATTAGTCGGATTAGTCGATTGTATAGATACAGGATAAGTCATACGAGCCGGCATCTCTCCGTTATTCTGTAATCCTTTACCCTTTGGCAATACAGGATATCCTGTTCTCCTGTATTCAAACCATTGCTGCATATCCACAAGGAATAAACTGTAATATTTCTGCAGGTGGATTTTTTGCATTTTAGCTTCAAAACTTTCACTCTCACTCCAGTTAAAATCTGCCGCGTCCAGATATTCATCTATCGGAACAGACCATGTTGGCAACCACAAGGTAATACTGTTCTTAACACCGCTTTTAAAAAGTTCACCTGCATTCTTACTTGTCCAGCCTTTCAATGCCACCTCTGCTTTAATAAACTCCAGTTCGGCAAAGTTCATAATCATCCCCGTCATTGGATCCGTCATCAGTGTAGTCGCATTATAGTCTCCTACTTTCTGATTTGTTGAATAGAAATATGCTTTACGGTCAAATCCTTCTCCCGGAGCATACCCGCTTGGTACCCCCACAAATCCGCCCTGATAGGGAGCAATACTCCATCGGTTCACACCATTTGTCCCCAATGAGGTATTAATACGCGGATCATTCCAGTTAACCAGGTTGTCGATAAAGAAACTTGCAATTCCCGGCTGTCTGAAATCTGCTTCACGTACCGTAGCAAATGGTGAAGTATAGGGAGCTACTCCAGTCCAGCGCAATATAGCTGAATCATCATTGCTCGTCATAATCGGATAGTTTGAAGCATTTGTCTCCAGAATTTCTTTAATTTTAGCCTGCACCAAAGCACTGACCTCCGGTTTGCCAGAAACTCTTAACAGCAATCTGAGATACAATGAATTCCCTAGTTTTCTCCAACGGGATACATTCCCCTGAAAGACAGGATCCTGACTTGCATTAATAGATTTATTTGCCTTTAACCATGCATTTGCCGTGTCGAGTTTTGCAAAAATAGCGGCATAAATATCCTTTTGTGTATCAAACTTTGGTTCAATAATCAACGAATCTTTTCCTAAAAGAGCCTGTGAATATGGAATATCGCCATAAGTATCTGTCAGGATTGAAAATATCCATGATTGGTTGATCAACGAGATTGCACGATAGGAAGCGTTATCATTGATACCTCCATCTGCCTTTTTATACATTTCTCTCCAGCTGTTGAGTACAGGATATAAATTGTTCCACATATAATCCGCCCAGTTACGTCTGAAATCATAACGGAATACCTTTCCTTCCGAATCTCCGACATTCACTGTCACCTGCATTAATTCATTATTAAAGCCCCGGTTGCGGTTCATATTATACGACACCGAATTGACCAGTGCAGGAGCCATAAACTGATACGGGTAAGCCTCTAACGATTTATTCGGGTCCGTATTGATCTCCTGAAAATTCTTATCACATGACTGGAAAAATACACTCATTCCAACACATGCACATATGATATAAATAATGTTCTTTTTCATCTTTTAATGCTTAAAATCCAACGACTATGTTAAAACCAAAAGTGCGGGTTGAAGGGAATTGAGCAACTTCAAATCCTTTCACTATATCTGTACCGCTCAATGTTCCGAATTCCGGATCAAAGATCGGCCAGCCCGACCAGATAAATAAATTACGGCCATATACCCCTACTGTTGCGCGCTGGATTTTCAGACGCTTAGTAAGATCTTTATTCAATGTATAATCAAAACGGGCTTCACGGAACTTAATAAAGTCTGTAGAAAAAACACTTCCTTCCGCATTATCCTGACCATAATGTGAGCGGTAATATTCATCGATATTTTTAGCAATTACATCATTTTTACGATAAGTCCCGTCCGGATTCTGAATAACCCCGTTACCTATGATCCCGTTATATCTTCCCGGCAAAGTATTCGTAGTTTTACCCTGTTCAGCCAGTTTGTAATGGGACAGGGAATGAGATACTCCTCCAAACTGCGCATCAAACAATACACTTAATTTAAATCCTTTATAACTGAAATCACTACCGATACTGGCTCTGCCCTTAGGAATGGTATTACCTAAATAGATAATCTCATCAGACAATAACGCGTATCCTGTATTTGCATCATACACAACCTGTCCGTCCGGAGAGCGTTTGTAACCGTATCCATACAAGTCACCCATACTTCCACCTACTTTAGCAACAAGCTGGCCACCAGCTACCGGCCCGGTTTGTATTACTATAGAGCTATCTGGCAGATTGTCTATCCTGTTGGTGTTACGTGTAAATGTGGCAAACATATTCCAGTTAAAGCCCTCTTTATTCTGAACAGGCTTACCATTAAGGCCAATTTCCAATCCTCGGTTGCTGACTGCTCCGGCATTGATGACGTATCTTCTGTATCCTGTAGATGGATCTACATAACGTAATAAGTGCTGATCTTTTGTTTCACTCTTATATAAAGCAACATCAATTCCTAAGCGGCTCTTGAAAAATCTTAAATCTGCACCTATCTCATATGAATTTGTTTTCAAAGGCTTCAACCCGCCATTTCCAAGAGTAGTTGGCATTTGAAGTCCACCTGAGTAAAGACTTCCTGCTGTTTCATAAGAGTATCCTGTCAGATAAGGATCTGTACCCCCACTACCAACTCCAGCTATGGAGGCCCTGAATTTGGCATAATTGATCTGTTTAGGAAGTGTAAAATACTCTGAAGCGATAAAACTCAGGTTTACAGAAGGATAGAAAAACCCCAGGTTTTTATCCGGCATATCCACAGAAGCCAATGTACTTGACCAATCCTGACGTCCTGTAACATCAAAGAACAAATAGTCTTTATAACTTGCTGTAAGCAATGCATAAAGTGAATTCACTTCAAATTTGGAAGAATAAGGACGGGCATCCAATGGGCCCTTTGCATTCGCAAACGTATACACACCCGGGAATGTCAGTGAATCCGCACGTAACTCTTCTTTTTTGTATTTATTCTGCATGCGGCTTCCCCCTAAAGTAGCAGACACGTTCCAGTCCTTATTTATCTTCTTGTCATACTTTAACAGGAAGTCGATTGTATTTTCATTAGAAAAGATGCTCTGTGTCCTGAAACTTCCTTGTGTCAGCTTACTGCCGGCATCAAATGGTCGCTCCTGCGCTCTGTCTTCATAAGCAAAGTCAATAGCTGATCTCAGTTGCAAGCTCCATTCTTTATTAAACTGGTAGCTAGCCTGTACATTTCCGGTTACCCCCTGACGATTGGACCTGTTGATAAACTCATTTGAGATAGCATACGGGTTTTCAGGATAAGAACTAAACGGATACCTGATCTTAAGCCCCTCTTCGCCGGGGCGCCAGTAATCTTTTAACCAATTCAAATCTGCATTTGGCTGCCAGAATATAAACCAGTACATCAGAGACTGATTACCATACCCCGCACCGGGAAGGTTATCACTCCATTTATTGGTATAATTGATTTTGGAACTAATGGTTAACTTATCACTCACTTTTGAATTGACAGATAATGCTACTGTATTTCTTTTGAAACCAGTATTGGGCAGAATCCAGGAATTATTAACATTTGTTGCTGAAAAACGGGCAGTTGTTCTGTCTGTACCACCATCTATACTGACAGAATTAGTATAGGTACGTCCTACTTCGAAAATATCTCTGATTTGATTTTTATAAGGTACCCATGGCGTACGTTCCTTTCCTGTCGTATTGGTCAGAGGATCATACTGAAAGAACATCTGTCCGTCAAACTTAGGTCCGTAGGCCGAACTCGTTCCGCTGGTGCTTGTACCATCTACAGTTGTACCATAAGAGTAATAATCCGAACCATCTAAACCCTGCCCGTACTCATATTGCATATCAGGCCAGCGGTTTACACTTTCAAATGCAGTATTTGAATTTACGGTAACTCCTATTCCTTTTTTACCTTTTGAGCCGGACTTTGTAGTAATAATAATTGCACCGCTGGCACCTCTGGCTCCGTAAAGTGCTGCAGCACCCGGCCCTTTCAGTACCGTCACGTTTTCGATATCTTCCGGATTGATGTCATCAATACCCGATCCATAATCTGCCGGCATATTATCTGCTGAAGTTCCGTAAGCACTCTCCCCTCCTATTGCGGTCTTACGCCCACTACCATTACTTACAACAATACCATCAACGATAATCAAGGCACCCGGATCACCATTCAGATTGGATTCCCCGCGCAGAATAATCTTTGTAGACCCCGTAGGACCCGAGTTGGAACGCATCAGATTGACACCCGCTACTTTTCCGGAAAGCGCATCCGTCCAGTTGTTGGAAAGCGCATCTGTAAATTGTTCTCCTTTCACTACTGTGGCGGAATATCCCAATGCTTTTTCATCCCTTTTAATCCCCAATGCGGTAACAACAACTTCTGACAAAGCAGTTTCATTTGGTTGCAGACTGATTGTCAGGTTATTATTCTCCTTATTGATCGTTTGATTGTGAGTAGTATATCCTATACCACGGAACGAGACCTGTGTTCCTTTCAGAACTGAAAAGCTAAACTTTCCATTTTCATCCGTCTTACCGATAGATTTATTACCGGCCAGTATAGTTACCCCCTCTACCGGATTTCCATTGACAGCATCCTTTACGACTCCTTTGATATCAAAGAGTTCTTGTTCCACAGCTTTTACAGGAATGGCATTTGCCAATACCCCTTCCGCTATCCCGTCCTGAAATGCTCCAAAACAGAAAAGAAGAATAAAGAGAATTTTCTTCATATTCGAAATGTAGAATTCTTTCATAGTATAAATTGGATTTAGTTTTGTTTACTTTTATTGAAAGTTACGTTTGGTTATTTTTAGTTTTGATTGGTTATTCAAAACAAATATATAATAACAATTGACATTTTCATCAAATAAATTTGTCAAAAGATTTATACGATCGTGTTGATTTGAAGAGAGTGACATGCTGAGTAAAATATATAAATGCTCTTTTTTATATTAAAAAAGCAATTTTTAAGGCAGCACAAAGGTTAGATTCTAATATTAAGCCAATATTAAATCCAAATTAACATTTTATAAAAAGTTTATATAAACGTAACTTTTACATAGACAATAAAAGTAAATGAAAGAAAAAGAGCTTATCTTTTGGATAAACTCTTTCTACAATTATTATTTTTTGTTACCAAATCCAATCTCCCGAAATCCGGAGAGGCATTTCAAGTTGATGTTTTATAAGGTAGTTTTTTAATACATCTCCTGACAATATTGTCACAGGCAGATTATCCTCATTAGCAAGTGAATACGCTAATATTAATCCGTTTTTGGTGGTTTGTTTCATTCCTTCTTCAGAAACCAGTCCAAATACATCTCCGTCGGAATGATAGTACAAACCGGCATTATTGGGAAGTTTATCCCCCGCTCCTCCTGCATAGGGTATTCCTTTCAACAAGAACGGCTGATGATCGCTATGAAGCCATGCTCCCGAAACAAAGATATTTTTAAATGTTGGGTCGGCTTTAGCATACCACTCTCCCCACTTCGCAAATAGTTCTTTTACTTCAGTACGGGAACTGAAAAAACCGGTTGGAGCATTTGTCATATCATAATTAATCATATAACGTACCTTTTCCAACTCATGCTGTTTAATCAGATTTTCGACAAAAGCTTTAGAACCCAGCAATCCTTGCTCTTCACCCATAAACAGTACAAATTGTACCGTCCGCTCAGTTTTCAGTTGTAATTTTGCAAATGCCCGAATCATATCCAATACTGCAAATGCACCTATTCCATTATCGATCGCGCCTGTAGCAAGATCCCAGCTATCCAGATGTCCGCCGACTACAATTTTTTCATCCGGAAATTTTGCACCTCTGAAGGTTGCAATAATGTTTCGTGCCTGTATCATTCCGGCTTCATTTTTCATATGAATTCGCATCGTGCCCCTTGCATTTTTCTTCAATTCCTCTTTTAACTGCATACCGTCCTCCAAACCAATACACACAGCAGGAATTTTTATCAACTCCCCATCAACAGAGGCCGTTCCGGTCAATAAAACATTTCCCTTAACCTGATTAATAAAAACAATGCCTGCAGCACCATACTTATAGGCAATGGCTGTCTTTTCTGATCGATGCAGAGAACCGGTTCCAGCAGGAGAACCAGGCAATACGCCCAGATAAACCAAAGCAACTTTTCCTTTTATACTGTTTCCGGCTTTTACATAATCATCTTCCAGTCCGTTTCCAAGATCTACAACTGATGCCTCTACATCGCTGGTTACCGGAGCATGTGCCAGACTGACTGCTTTTACAGGTTTGAAATCTTTAGTACTCACCTTTACTTCCACATGTAGCTCCCCTCTGTTCCAGCCTCTGGCATCAAAAGGTTGAAATTCTACCTGTACACCGTAAGATTTAATCAGGTCATACACATATTGCTCAGCTTTACGGCCATTTACAGAACCCGTAAGCCGATGTCCGATTGTTGAAGTGATCTGACGAAGATTTTTATATCCCTCATAGTGATGATCTACTTCATCAATAATTTGCTTATACGTATTAACATAATCCTGTGCATATACAGGACTGACAAATAAAAAAAGAAGAAAAAGGAAACGATTCATACTGAAATAAAAAAGGAGGTCATTATTTACCTCCTTTAAAGTTACAATTTCTATAAAAATTATGCAGGACTATTTTTTAAATGTCCACCTTACATAATTGATATTCTTGTTATGTGCCAGATACTTCTTCTCATAATACGTCTTTATAGACAGTACATCGTCCACAAGTTCTGAATGATAAAGATCATCAGTCTGTGCTTCTTTTGTTAATCCAAGAACATCAATCTGATCTAAGGTATAGGCGTAAAAACCGTCATTATCAGTCTTCAAATGCATCAGACCATCCGGTTTCATAATATATTGGTACCGTTCTAAAAATTTAGGATTCGTTAGTCTCTTCTTTTCGCGGCTGTCCTGAGGTTGAGGATCCGGAAATGTGATCCAGATTTCATCCACCTCGTTCTCTTCGAAATGCTCCAGTATGGTTTCAATCTGGATTCTCAAAAATCCTACATTGTCGATACCCTCTTCAAGAGCAGTTTTCGCTCCTCTCCAGATTCTGTTGCCTTTATAATCTATTCCGATAAAATTCTTTTGTGGAAACAGCTTGGCAAGATTGACTGTATATTCTCCTTTTCCACAGGCCAGTTCCAATACAATCGGATTGTTATTACCAAAATGTTGACTGCCCCATTTGCCTTTTAAATCCTTTCCTTCATCCAATTGTACAACATTTTTGAACGTGGAGACTTCCGCAAATTTCCTTAACTTATCTTTACCCATTATAAAAAAATATGGGCAAAAATAAGGTTAAAATCATAGAAGTCAAATCTTACAGGCAAAAAGTGAATTGAAACTTAGTAATTAGTAAGTTTCACTATTCGGAGGGATACCAAAGTGAGGCGCATCTTCCTCAATCACTGGTTTTATTTTCTTTTCTTTCTTTTTCCCGGGACGGATGTAATCAGACAATTTGGATATTGCAGAAGATATCTTGTCTTTGTTTACCTGACCAATAGCTGTCTCAGATGCCAGTAAAACAAGCGCTTTTTTAAGCCATCCTGCCCTTTTCAGAAAAAATTTATTTAAGAGAAAAGGAACACCTATTCGCAATGCTTTTGTTGCCCATCCCCCCCCTTCTCCTTCTTCAGTTCCTTTGTGCCCTGAAGCTGAAAACAGTTGAGTGACAATATCAACACCGGGAATACGGGAAGTAATGGACCTGAATAACCGTACAGGCGCTTCAATTTTCCTATTTAGCAAATGATACTGATCCTTTAAATAGGCTTCCTGCTCAAACTTCAGCTCATTGAGCCGTGCTATTTCCGCTTTTAGCTCGGTAAGATTATTTATTTTTAAAGGTTTCCTCATTACGTTTTCCATTTTCAGATTTTACATCTTCCTCATCCTCTTCATTCCATTTTCCCAATAGTTTTCGGATAGAAAGATCCATAAATTTAGCTTCCAGTTTTGTCTCCGTCAATCGTACTATTACTACCAGAAGAATGAAAATACCGCCAGTAGTCAAAAAGCCAAGCGCATTACTGTTCATTAATTCTCCTAAATAAAATGCAAAAGCCAGACTCAGGAAAAACACAATAAAAAGCGTCAATACAACTTTACTGATATCTAAGATAAGACTACCCAGCATACGTGATCCGCGGGCAATAGCCTTAAGTTTTAGAAGCTCTATCTGCGAATCCAGGTATTCTTTTGACTTTTGAAAAGTACCGGAAAGGGAAAATTTTTGTTCTTCGTCCATGCATTCAATGTTTAACAGAAAGGTATATGAGAGTTATAAAAAGAATTACCTTATCACACTTCCGGAGAATATATGGAAATTCCCGAGCCGGATCTCTTTTGTAACCAACCATACACCTTCCTTAAAAATTTATAAAATTAAAAAAGCATACTGCTTTCTTATATTCACGCATGCTCTTCCAGCTCTCCTTCTACAGAGTGTCCGGCTTTATTTATTTTAGATTTGACTGCTGCTACAACTTTATCTTTAAAGTCATTCAATTGGTCAAATTGTTCTTCTGCTCTTTCTTTTAAAGCATCTCCAAGATCAGAAAGAGATTCATTAATTTTATCTCTTGTTTCAGAACCTTTTTCAGGAGCAAACAATACACCTAAAACTGCCCCAGCCGCAAGACCTGCCAACAAAGCAGCTACTATTTTACCGTTATCATTCATGATTTTTAATTTTAATTGCTGTTAATGATTCTACGTGTTACTTACTAAACAAGTGAAATAGCAAATCGTTTGCCAAACACCCGATTTTTAATTCATTTATGATGAAATTTCTTCCTTTTCAAAATACAAAATTTATCGATTCTCAACAAGTTTATTTTTCTAAAAGTCTCAACAGCTTGCAGTTTCATTAATGTTTTATTAACTTTAGAGAAACCACACTAACTAAATTATGCTCGTAAAAACCTATTGCAGTGCCGTTTATGGCATTCAGGCCACCACTATTACCGTTGAAGTAAATATATCTCCGGGGGTAAAGTATTATATCGTGGGCCTTCCTGACAATGCAGTCAAAGAAAGCCTTCAGCGTATTGAAACAGCTATATCTTCCAGCGGATACCGTATGCCACGACAAAAAATAGTGGTTAATCTTGCTCCGGCAGATATCCGCAAAGAAGGATCTTCATATGATCTGGCCATTGCGACTGCTATTCTTGCCGCTTCCGGGCAGATGACAGATGACAAAATGGATCAATATGTCATATTGGGAGAACTTTCGCTAGACGGGAAAATACAACCTGTCAAAGGATCGCTTCCCATAGCCGTACAGGCAGCCAAAGATGGATTCAAAGGCGTGATCCTTCCGAGAGCCAATGCCAGAGAAGCAGCTATTGTAGAAGGACTGGAGGTATTGGGAGTGGAATCATTTCAGGATGTTATTGATTTCTTTGATCAGAAGAAGATGCTGGAAGCAACTCATGTCAATATCAACGATGAATTTCTCCGGAATATTAATAACTACGATGCAGATTTTGCAGAAGTGAAAGGGCAGGAAAACATCAAGCGTGCGCTTGAGATAGCTGCAGCAGGTGGACATAATGTCATCCTTATCGGTCCGCCCGGATCAGGGAAAACTATGCTCGCCAAGCGTCTTCCTACTATATTACCACCACTCACAGTTGACGAATCATTAGAAACAACAAAAATCCACTCTGTTGCAGGTCAACTTCCTGTCACCGGATCTCTTATGACAGTAAGACCCTTTCGTGCTCCGCACCACACCATATCCGATGTTGCGTTGGTTGGCGGAGGTGCACATCCTCAACCCGGTGAGATTTCGCTTTCACACAACGGTGTTCTCTTTCTTGACGAGCTTCCTGAATTCAAACGCTCTGTACTAGAAGTTATGCGTCAGCCTTTGGAATCCCGAACGATTACCATATCCCGCGCCAGATTTTCGGTTGATTATCCCGCGAGTTTTATGCTTATCGCTGCCATGAATCCCTGTCCCTGTGGATTCTATAATCATCCGGAAAAAGAATGTATCTGTGCAAAAAATATAGTGAAGAGATATCTGAGCAAAATATCAGGCCCCTTATTAGATCGCATTGATCTGCATGTGGAGGTTACACCGGTAGATTTCAAAGAACTCTCCTCTGTCCGGATCGCAGAGAAAAGTGCCGTTATCCGCGAGCGTGTCATAAAGGCACGCCATATACAGTTACAACGCTTTGCTGATTTACAAACCATACACAGTAACGCACAAATGAGCACAAAAACAGTTCGTGAAGTATGTATGCTGGATGAAACGGGAACACAATTACTCAAAACAGCGATGGACAGACTTGGTCTGTCAGCAAGAGCCTATGACCGCATTCTGAAAGTAGCCCGTACAATAGCTGATATGGAGGAATCTGCAGATATACGAAATGAACATCTTGCAGAGGCTATTCACTTCAGAAGCCTGGATAGAGAGAACTGGGCGGGTTAGTTGTCCCGGCTTTTACGCCACTCATCCAAAGTGAGATAGTCACCACTAACCACATCCATCACCTCAATATCTCCGCAGGTAGCTTTGTTAACGTAGAAATGGTAGTAAGGTTCGTATCGTAATTCACCGTTATAGCCAGCAGTTACTGTATACACCTGTTTGCCATTGACATCTGCGCTGTCTACCATAAAAGAAATATTAGGTTTATCAGCAAATAAAGAATCCAAAACAGCTTTCTGCTCTTTGATCTCCTCTAGCTCACTTAGCTTTCTGACGACTGCCTCTACGGTACAACCATCTGATTTGGCATTATGCGCAATAGCTACATTTTTAGTTTTGGATTTATCACTTCCACCTGAACCTCCCGAATTACAGGATGACAGTAGCAATACAAAGAAAAAAGACAGGATTATGATTTTTGCCATAATAAGTGTGAATTAGATTTTACAGCTGTAAATAATGGTATAATCAAAAGATTCCGATTTTAGAACTGACGCATAAAGTGTTGTATAACATCCGGAAAGAACAGAACCGTCAACAACAATCCAGCCAGGGCACCAAAAAGATGTGCACTATGATTAATTCCGTCATTTGCTTTTCTGGAAGCCCAGTAACTGTAGCCCATAAATAGTACAGCAAACAAATAAGCTTTCATAGGAATGACAAAGAATATACCCAACTCAGCCTGAGGATCAAACAGAATATAACCAAATAATACCGCGCTTATTGCACCGGATGCACCCAGACTATAATATCCGGGATTGTTCTTTTGCTGTACAATTGTCGGTATATCACTCAGAATAAGACTTAACAGGTAAAGGATTGCAAACAAGAAATGCCCCCATACACTGATTCCCGCAAAAATAGATTCCAGTCCGAATCCAAAATAATAAAAGGTGATCATATTAAAGAGCAGGTGGCCCCAGTCTTTGTGGATAAGTCCACTGGTGAAGATCGTATAAACACGATGTTTACGGTATACACTGTAAGGATGCAACATCAATTTACCAAAAAGATGCTGATTTGAGAACAGATAAAGGCTAAGTCCGATAGTAAGTATAAAAATCACACTGGCCACAGGTGATTGTATAAAGTAGTTGATATTTTCCATGCTAAAATCTGTCCTCCAACATGAATACATATAATTCCTTCGGACCATGTGCACCCAATACCAGCATCTTCTCTATATCTGCTGTACGGCTTGGACCTGTAATAGTGGTAATCATTGTCGGGAGATGATCTCCGTATTTTTGTTTTATTCCATTAAGCGCATGTTTTACATCCATCACCAATTGGGAGGCTTTGGCAATGACGATATGTACAGGCGGATAAATGCTGAGCCGACGTCCCCCTGCATTTGCATTGGAGATCATAATACTTCCATTCCTTGCAATTAAAGCTTCGCAAGCAGTAATGCCCACCTGCGCCTGTTGAAAATTCTGATCATCTGTCATTAGCGGAAAGCCGTATTGTCCCAGGAGTTGTTTGACACTGTCTTCCCAACCATAGATTCGTGTTACATTCTGCTGCTCTGCAAATGCAATCAGATTTTCAATCAGGTTAATCTCTCCGTCGCAATACACAAACTTTCCTGATATAGCAGTAAATTCCCGCGCAAAGGTTACATCCAAAGACTCTTCCTCGTCTTTGTACAACGGTGAGTCTTCAAAGTCAGGATGGGGATTTTCTCTTTTCTGTAAAAGAGCCTGCCGAATTTTTTTCAGCATTTTTTCTTTTGCGGTCGTATTCTTGATGTTCATTTGAGAAGTATTGACGGCTATAAAAAACGATGTACCGTAAGCAAAGCTACAGTACATCGTGATCAGTTTTATTTAATTACGAATTAGGGGAATCCTGGTTTTTTTGATCAGCAATTCCTTCTGCAGACTCTTCCGGTATAGGAGGAATCGGCAATTGGGTCTGCGGCACACCGGAAGACTTTCCATTTACAAATTCGTCATAAGTTGTTCTGTTGACAAAAGGACGTTTACCCAGAATCTCTTCCAGATCAGACTGGAATAAGATTTCTTTCTCAAGAAGCTTCTCCGCAATCTTGATCAATCCTTCCTGATTGGCCAGCAACAACTCTCTTGTCCGCTCATACACTGCAGAAATCAATGTTCTTACTTCTTCATCGATAAGTTCTGCTGTCTGATCAGAATAAGGTTTCTGGAATTGAGATTCTCCTGAACTGTCTCTGAAAGATATATTACCTACTTTATGGTTCATACCATAGACAGCAGTCATAGCATATGCCAGTTTTGTAATACGCTCAAGGTCATTCTGCGCTCCGGTAGAAATACGGCCAAATGTAATGTCTTCAGCTACACGTCCACCCATAGTCATACACATACTATCCAGCAATTGCTCTGTTGTATACAGGAATTGTTCTTTTGGCAAATATTGCGCATAACCCAGTGCAGCCACTCCACGTGGAACAATAGAAACCTTTACCAAAGGATCAGCATGCTCCAAAAACCAACCTGCAATAGCATGCCCGGCTTCGTGATAAGCAACAATTTTCTTCTCTTCAGGAGAGATAATTTTATTTTTCTTTTCAAGTCCTCCGATCACACGATCTATCGCATCCTGAAAGTCCTGCATATCGATTTCTTTCTTATCCTTACGTGCCGCAATCAGGGCCGCCTCATTACACACATTTGCAATTTCGGCGCCGGCAAATCCCGGTGTCTGTGCAGATAATTTTTTGGCATCAACAGAAGCGGAAAGTTTTAATGGTTTCAGGTGAACATTGAAAATCTGCTCTCTACCGATTAAATCAGGCTTATCAATTGAAATCTGACGATCAAAACGTCCCGGACGTAACAACGCAGTATCTAATACATCAATACGGTTAGTTGCAGCAAGAATAATAACCCCCAGATTTGTTCCGAAACCATCCATTTCCACTAACAACTGATTCAACGTATTCTCACGCTCATCATTTCCGCCCATGATAGAATTTTTTCCACGGGCACGACCAATAGCATCGATCTCATCAATAAAAATAATACAAGGAGCCTTTTCTTTCGCTTGTTTGAAGAGGTCACGAACACGGGATGCACCCACGCCGACAAACATCTCTACAAAATCTGATCCCGAAAGTGAAAAGAAAGGAACCTGTGCTTCTCCTGCTACAGCTTTCGCAAGTAAGGTCTTACCTGTACCCGGAGGGCCTACCAAAAGAGCTCCTTTAGGAATTTTACCTCCCAAATTCGTGTATTTCTTAGGATTTTTCAGGAAATCTACAATTTCCATCACCTCTTGCTTGGCTTCTTCTAATCCGGCAACATCATTGAAAGTGATATTAACCTGAGATTCCTTATCGAATAATTGCGCTTTAGATTTACCGATGTTAAAAATAGCACCACCCGCACCGCCAGCTCCGCCATTCATTCTGCGCATCAGGAACAACCAGATCACGACAATAATAAGCAAAGGAAGCATAAAAGTTACGAACCAGCCTGTCCACGGATTGGAACGATCTTCGGGGATAACGCGAATTCGCCGTGCCGGATCGACATTAGCCTGAGAAACTTCCAATTTCTTCTCTAGAGCTTCAAAAGAGCCATCTGTAAAAGTATACTGCGGACCAGGAGAGTTCCCTAATTTAAGGGCATTCGGTGTTGGCGCGACATCTTTATATTTACTATCTTCTTTTAGTTTATTGGGTTTAATATATACTTCGACCTGAACTAAATCATTTTTCTTATAGCCAACGAGTTTCTCCACGTCTCCCGTATTGAGCATCTTCGACTCGAACTCGCTATAGGTAATTTGCTTTGCTGTCTCTCCGTTTAAAAAATACTGCAATCCAAAAAATCCCAAAATCATAGCGATCCATAACCACATCATATTAAACTTCGGCGGCATGGGTGTTACTTTTTTACTGGGTATTTTATTCATTATATTCTCTTGTTTGTGAAATTATGTTCTAAAATCTGTTAAGCACTTTGATAAGTCTTGACATCGGCATCTCCCCATAAATCTTCTATGCCATAATGGCTTCTTTTTTCTGTTTTGAAGATATGCACGACGACATCTACAAAGTCAATCAGAATCCATTCTCCATTTCCGTGACCTTCTTTATGCCAGGGGTCCTGACCAAATGCTTTGAAAATCTCTTCTTCGACACTTTTAGCGATCGCGTTGACCTGTGTAGTTGAGTCTGCATGGCAAATTACAAAATAATCGGAGACGGAACTGTTAATATTTCTCAAATCAAGCCGTACTATTTCATTTCCTTTTTTCTCCTGCATTCCATGAACAGCAATCTCGGCGAGCTTTGAGGATAATCCTGCATTTTTATTTTTAACCATTAAAAATTATTATAGTTTTGATCTTTTAATCCTTTAATCCTCTTTTCTGTGCAAAATAACACATTTCTGCGACTTTATATGGGTCTAAACTTAATAAAGTTGGACCGGGTGGCTTCTACAAATGATTATTTAAGAGAACAACTGTCAAATTTCAAGCCACTTGACGAGGGTTCTGCCATTATGGCAACAGAACAATTTCAGGGAAAAGGCCAAAGAGGTAATATCTGGCGATCAGAACCGGGCAAAAACCTCACCCTAAGCCTCTTACTTTACCCTTCTTTTTTAGAGGTATCCAAACAATTTTTTTTAAACGTGGCAATAAGTATTGGTATTGCAAAATGGCTACAGACCCAAACAACAGCACAAATAAGTGTAAAATGGCCAAATGACATCATGGGCAACCAAAAAAAAGTCTGCGGAATTCTTATCGAAAATCAAATTAAAAAAGATTCTTTTTCAAGTAGTATTATAGGAATGGGGATAAATATTAATCAAACTGATTTTCCTGACGAAATCAGTCATAAAGTCTGTTCTTTAAAAAAATTGCTGCAAAAACCGGACGATATTTCTATAGACAACCTTCTCCCTGAGCTTTTCTATTATTTAGAAACACAGTATGACCGGCTAAAGGCCGGAGATAACACAGAATTATTAAAGGACTATAACTCAATGCTCATGTGGCGCGGCGAAAAACACAATTTCCTCATTGATAATGTAAAGGTCGAAGGAACTATTACAGAAGTGGACGAGGATGGCCAGCTATGGGTTGATTTCGGGAAAAAGTTGGTCTCTTTTAATTTAAAAGAGATCGCATACCAGCTATAGGCAACGATAATTTTACTTTGAGATTAGTTTAAGAAAGAACTTTTAAGCTATTTTTGTACAAGGTTAATTAAACCTTTTAATGAAAGTAGTAATCATAAATAGAGATATAACATATTAAAAGATGAAAATGAAAAAATTAAGTTTATTAATCGTTGCTATATTATTTACAGTAGTGAGTACACATGCACAGATTCTGAATCCTGTTAAATGGTCCGTTGCGACAAAAAAAACAAGCAATACAGAAGCCACTGTGTATATAAAAGCCACTATTGACAAAGGGTGGCACATTTATTCTCAAAATGTTGGTGAGGGTGGTCCGGTAGCGACTTCTTTTAGCTTTACTCCCTCTAAAGACTTTACATTAGCCGGCAAAACAGTTGAGCCTACTCCAAAATCAAAATATGAAGATGCCTTTAAAATGAACGTAAAATTCTTTGAGAAAGAAGTTATTTTTGCACAAAAGGTCAAACTTAAAAAAGGACAGACAGCAGTAAAGGGTAAAGTAGAATTTATGGTTTGTGATGATTCCCGTTGTCTTCCTCCGGATGAATATGCTTTTACTGCGCAGATCAAGTAATTTAAAAAATTTAAGTTAATATGAATTTTGGCGGTAAACTCGTTTACTGCCTTTTTTTTATTTTTGATATTTCTTATCCATAAACATGAAAAAACTTCATTTTCTTTTACTTACGTTATTTCTGACATTTTCAACAGCTTCATTTGCATTGAATGTACAGGACAGCAGCACCACTGACAGCTCTGTACTCACGGAGATCCCTTCAGATCTGGAGTTTTCGGATGGTCAGGATGAAGCATCTTCTACAGATACTATTACAAAAGATACCACCAGCGTAAAGCAGATTGCACAGACTAATACAACCGACAGTAACCAGGAGAAATCTCTCTGGACCATTTTTATTGCCGGATTGGTAGGTGGATTTCTGGCTTTTCTGATGCCTTGTATCTTTCCTATGGTTCCGCTAACGGTAAGTTTTTTCACTAAGAAAGCCGGCAGCAGAGCAAAAGCGGTACAACAGGCATTGTTGTATGGGTTCTTTATTATTGTTATCTATGTTGCATTAGGAATGCTGGTCACCATTACTTTTGGTTCTGATGCACTGAATGCCTTATCAACAAACGGATTTTTTAATTTCTTCTTTTTTATTTTGCTGGTTGTTTTCGCAGCCTCCTTCTTCGGAGCATTTGAAATCACACTACCAAGCTCATTTGTCAACAAGATCGACTCCAAATCAGATAAAGGAGGTCTTATAGGTTTATTTTTCATGGCCTTCAGTCTTGCAGTGGTTTCATTCTCCTGTACAGGTCCTATTATCGGAACATTACTTGTCGATGCTGCTTCTAAAGGTGACCGTTTGGGTCCGGCAATTGGCATGTTAGGATTCTCGGTTGCACTGGCCATCCCATTTGCGTTGTTTGCCTTATTCCCGTCTCTGCTAAAGTCAATGCCAAAATCAGGCGGATGGCTGAACAGCGTCAAAGTGGTTCTGGGATTTTTGGAGCTTGCATTAGCCTTAAAGTTTCTTTCCAATGTAGATCTGGCTTATCACTGGAACTGGATTGACCGAGAAGTATTTCTGTCTCTGTGGATCGTGATATTCGGTCTTATGGGACTTTATTTAATAGGCAAGATCAAATTTTCACATGACAGTGATTTAGCTTATATGTCTGTACCGCGCACGCTGTTAGCCATAATTGTATTTTCTTTTGTTGTCTACATGGTTCCTGGATTGTGGGGGGCTCCACTGAAATCTATTTCGGCTTTCCTTCCTCCTTCCGCAACACAGGATTTTGATCTTAGTGCAGGTGTGGCAGCAGGACCTTCGGCACATGACGGTAAAGTAAAGAAATATGCGGAAATTTTCCATGAGCGTGGTACACCAAAAGGTTTTGATCCGTACTACGATTATGATCAGGCTCTTCAGACCGCAAAAGAAGTGAACAAACCTGTAATGATCGACTTTACAGGATGGAACTGTGTCAACTGCAGACAGATGGAAGCCAATGTCTGGACAGATCCGAGAGTTGCCAAGCTGTTAAAAGAACAATTCGTAATGGCAGAATTATTTGTAGACGACAAGACCGAACTGGCTCCTGAAGAACAATACGTTTCCAAATTCAGCGGTAAAAAGATTCGTACTATAGGAAATAAAAACAGTGATTTTCAGGCCTCTGCCTTCAATAGTAATTCACAACCTTTATATGTTATTGTCGATACAGAAGGCAATGTATTGGTGCCACCAAGCGGGGCGGATTACAATATTGACAGTTATATCAAATTTTTACAAAGCGGTTTAGATGCTTTTAATGCCAAAAAATAAGATTTCTTATTATCTTTGATTATATGAGTAAGATCAAAAATATTGCCGTATTAACATCAGGAGGAGATGCTCCTGGAATGAACGCTGCCATCCGTGCAGTTGTCCGCACAGGTATCTATTATAATTTAAATGTTTTTGGTATCCGTAGAGGATATGATGGAATGGTAAGTGGAGATATTATCAGTATGGATGCCAAATCCGTAGCTAATATTATCCAAAGAGGAGGAACAATACTTAAAACGGCCAGAAGTGATGAATTTCGAACAATTGAAGGTCGCCAAAAAGCATATGAAAACCTGAGAAAGCACGAAATCGATGCATTAGTCGTGATTGGCGGAGACGGGACATTCACCGGTGCTTCTAAGTTTATTGAAGAATTTGATTTTCCGGTAATGGGTTTACCGGGTACTATCGATAATGATTTATTAGGAACTGATTTTACAATTGGATACGATACAGCGATCAATACTGTTGTAGATGCTGTGGATAAAATCAGAGATACTGCAGAATCACACGATCGCCTCTTTGTCATCGAAGTAATGGGTCGTGATTCGGGTTTAATAGCTCTTCGCTCGGGAATAAGCACAGGTGCTGAAGCCGTATTAATTCCGGAAATCAAAGTGGATTATGATGCCATTATGACGCGTCTGGATAAAACACGTAAGAATAAAGCTTCCCGCATTATCATTGTTGCAGAGGGAGATCAGGAGGGTGGAATGGTTGTAGCTGATAAGATCAAGGAGAGTTTTCCTTCCTATGATGTTCGCCTTTCAATATTAGGTCATATACAACGTGGCGGATCTCCGACCTGTATGGATCGAGTATTGGCGAGTCGTGTAGGTGTGGGAGCTGTAGAAGGCCTGATCGAAGGCAGAAGAGGTGAAATGGTGGGGTTGATCCACGGAGAGGTCAAATATACCCCGTTCAGCAAAGCAATTAAACATATTGATAAAATTGATGACAATCTGACAAGAATTGTCGAAATTCTATCCCTATAAAAATAATAAAGGAGGTGCAAATACACCTCCTTTATTATTTTAAAAGTGTATTTCTATACGCGTCTGTTATCTCCGGCAGTTTGATATCCTGCCCCTCTCTCTGCAATGAATCCGCAAAATTATTTGTTTCTTCAAGAGCCTTGATATAGGCTTGTACAACATCGTCCTCTACATTGATTTCCTTGCCCTCTTTGATATCGACCTGATACCGGTTATTTACCAGTGTGACATGGCCATAAAATCTATATGCAGCAGCCTTCAAAAGGGATAGATCTTTCTGTGACAACTGATCAATCCGCGCTTCTGCGGGGAGGTTAACTTCAATAAATTCGCCATCTTTTGCCAGCTGATCAATGGGAGTATCCAATGGCAAAGCTGCCAGAGCTGCCAGATTGATAATTGCTGCTCCTTCTTTTTTTGGAGATTGGCAAGCTGAAATCACAAGGAGACTAATAAATAAGGAATAGAATATTCGCATCTAATAGGATTATGAATGAATACAAAAGGCTTTCCATAATTGAAAAGCCTTTTGTATGGTTATTATTTTGGATGTATTATTTCAAAATCTCAGAGAGCTTAGCTACTAAAGCTTCTCCTCTTAGATTGGAAGCCACAATTTTTCCCTGAGGATCCAGTAAAAAATTCTGAGGAATTCCTCGTATTGAATACAGTTCGACAACCGCCGATCCCCATCCTTTTAGGTCTGAAACATGTGGCCAGGCTTGCAGGTTATCTGCTTTAATAGCATTTACCCATGCATCTTTTTTCCCTTCCTGATCCAATGAAACACCAAGTACTGTGAAATTTTTGTCCTTAAACTGATTAAATGCTGCTACGACATTCGGGTTTTCATGTCTGCACGGACCGCACCAGCTTGCCCAGAAATCTACCAGCACATATTTACCTCTCAATGAAGAAAGTGCCAAAGGTTTCCCTGTCGTATCAGGAAGCGTAAAGTCCGGTGCTACAGATCCAACAGCCAATTTCTTCAGATCAGCGATTTTCTGTTCCAGCGCCTTTCCTTTTTTACTGTTTTTTAATTCTGCTGATAAAGACTTGAACTGAGGCTCTACAAATTCACTTACGGACTCCGGATCAAGCTTTTCTTCGAGGAGACTTAATGAAATAAAGCTGTTAGGATTCGCTTTTACATATTCATCATTTACTACCTGTTGTTTTTCAAAAATAGCCTGTGCCTTTTCCTGAAGAGCTCCTACAAACTCCTGATCATTTTTTTGCTCTGCAGTAGCTGCCATGTACTCATTATTCAAGGCTGCAAACTGTTCCTCAAAAGGCTTAATCACCTGTTTGTAAGCAACAAGATTATCATTGATCTGATTGCCACTGATTTTTGCATCCTTCAGGATTTTATCTCCTTCGATCTTCACCACTCCTTTTGAAAGGTATACAGCAGTGAGATCCGGTTGAGGAATAGACTGAGGGTCCAGTCCTTCAGGAGAAAGAACTACAAAAGCCTGAACCGGCTCTGTAACGGTACCATGAAACTTAAATTCTCCTTTTACTACCGCTGTAGAATCAAGAAAGGCCTGACCATTATCTCTATATTGGATATATGCCTTGGCTTTATCTCCTACATTGGCAAGCTTACCATGAACCGTAAAGTCCTCTTGCGCAAACACAAGCGCAGGAATAAGGCTAAGTCCTAAAAAAATCGATTTCTTCATTATAATTTAATTGTATTTGTTTAAATATCTATGTATGCTATCTATTATAACGGTTTTAAAGTATTTTCTGCGGATATCATTACAAAAAATTTTGTTACCATCTTCCGCTTGCTCCGCCACCACCGAAGCCTCCGCCACCGAAACCTCCAAATCCGCCGCCACCGCCGCCGAAGTCACCCCCGGAAGAACCGCCGCGACCACCGCCACCGCCTAACATTCCGTTCAACAGTGTCCACCATATCAGATCGTTGGCTCCGCGGCCACCTATTACACGGCCGCCGCCATTACCACCGCCGCCGCCACCTTTTCGGGCAACCAGCACAATAATGACAATGACTACAAAAATAATAATCTTTAATATGCCTCCACCTGATGGCTGTCCCTGAGTCCTGTCAGACGGATCGCTCTTGTACTCACCTTTTGTATAAGAAATCAATGCATCTGTTGCCCGATCTATTCCTGTATAGTAATCCCTTTGCCGGAATGCGGGTTTGATTTCATTTTCTATGATTCTGTAAGCTATAGCATCAGGTACTGTACCTTCTATACCGTATCCGGTCTGTATAGTCACAGCCCTGTCGCCCAAAGCAACTAACAGCAAAATACCATTATTATACTTCTTATTACCCACTCCCCATTTCTGCGCCAGTCTAACAGCGTAATCCGCAATATCGTAATCGCCGGTTGTATTCATCACCACTACAGCAATCTGTATGGAAGTAGAATCCTCAAAAGCCAGCAACTTACGTTCCAGCTCCTGTACTTGTGTACTATTTAATGTGCTTGTATAATCATTAACCAGACGATTAGGAGTTGCAGGAAAATCCTGAGCTCCTGCTCTCAACAATAGCATAAAGAAGAGCGAAAGCAGGAACATCGATCTTAAATATGCTTTTTTGATTTTAGACATATTATCTATACGTATATGAGTCATTAGTTATCACCAAAATAAACCTCATTCGGCAATTCATTGATATCATCTGAACGACGGGGGTAAAAATGCTGAAGTTTTTTCGCCACATTGTGTACACCGGCAATTAAACCATTGGTAAGTTCACCTTTCCTAAATGATTTTGCCATTAATTCCTTTGTAGACTCCCAGAAATCATCTTCTACCCGCTCGTTAATACCTGCGTCACCTATGATAGCAAAGACATGGTCGTCTGCAGCCATATAGATGAGGACACCATTTCGCTGAACGGTATTATGCATTTCCAGTTTCCCGAAATAAGATACTGCTCTTTTTATAGGGTCCTTATCTTTACACACACGTTCCATAACAATCCGTATCTCCCCGGAGGTCATATTTTCCGCCAGACTTATCGCATGAGCGATCTTTTCCTGTTCTTCGCTATTTAATATCTGCATCTGCAAGATTAAAAAAAGATGAACAAGCGGGATCTGAGATCCGGACTGTCCATCTTATGTATGATTTTCACTAAAATGATACCTGAGGAACTTTATCAGATCCCTCGGCAGCTTTAAATGTTCCTTTTGATTTAAATCCGAAGATTCCCGCCATAATATTATTCGGAAAACTTCTTACCGTTGTATTGTAATCCTGAACAGCTTCATTGAAAGCTCTTCTTTCTACAGAAATGCGATTTTCTGTTCCTTCAAGTTGCGCCTGAAGTTCCAGAAAGTTTTGATTAGCTTTCAGGTCAGGATAAGCCTCTACACTCACTAATAATCGTCCGATAGACTGAGAAAGTGCATCCTGAGTCTGTTGATAATTAGCGATTGATTCTTCTGTAAGGTTAGAAGGATCTACTGTTACAGATGTTGCTTTGGCGCGAGCCTCTACAACCGCCGTCAAGGTTCCCTCCTCATGTTTTGCTGCACCTTTAACGGTATTAACCAAATTAGGGATCAAATCTGCACGACGCTGGTAGGCATTTTCGACCTGAGCCCATTTTGCTTTTACATTCTCATCTTTGGAAACCATTGTATTGTAACCGCAGGAACTGAATGATAATGCTGTGAATAAGCCCACAATTGCTACTAATAATCTTTTCATGTGTAAAGTTTTAATCTAATTAACTTTTAAATATACTAAAATGTTTTTATACCACATGGGTATAGCAAAGCACATACCAATAGCATATTTTTTACGCTTATTTAAAACACCACTCTCCCGGGATGAAATATTGTCAGTGAATCCTTATCTTTGCATCGTTTTGGGATAAAAACCCAGCCAGACCATGCAAAAAGAAATAGAATTAGCCATTGCTCCTGAGTATATACAGGATGAGGCTTATATCCTTGATAAAGGAATTAAAGAACTGCGCCTGCCGGCAGGTAGGATCAAAGGATTCAAAATAAGAAAACGCTCTATTGATGCCCGGGGCAGAAATGTTGTCTTTCGCATCCGGGTAATCTTTTTTATTGATGAAGAACCTGTTAACAGCATTTTTCACCCAACCCTCACTACTGTAAAAGACGCCAAACCTGTCATCATTATAGGTGCTGGTCCTGCAGGCTTATTTGCCGCATACAGATGTATTGAACGAGGTCTCAAACCTATCGTTATCGAACGAGGTAAGCCTGTCCGCGAACGCCGCCGCGACTTAGCTAAGATTACACGTGAAGGGGCTGTCAATCCGGAATCCAATTATTGTTTTGGTGAAGGAGGGGCCGGTACATATTCCGACGGGAAGCTCTATACCCGATCTGACAAACGCGGTGATGTGCAAAATGTCTTGCAGATTTTTGTCAACCATGGAGCGACATCAGATATTCTGGTAGACGCACGTCCGCATATCGGTACAAATAAACTACCGCATATTATTGAAGCGATGCGGGATACCATTCTTGAATATGGCGGAGAATTTATCTTTGACCAGCGTGTCACTGATATCCAAGAGTCTTTCGGCAACGTAAGGGGTGTAACACTTGCAAACGGATCACAACTAACAGCAGGGCATGTGATCCTGGCAACAGGGCATTCAGCCCGGGATATTTTCGAGCTGTTTCGTCAAAAGAACTGGTTAGTGGAAGCAAAAGCATTTGCGCTGGGTGTACGTATCGAACATCCGCAGGAAATTATTGATCAGGCACAGTACCATTGCAGCACACGTCATGAAAATCTCCCTCCGGCTTATTACAGTCTGGTAGAACAGGTGGATAACCGCGGTGTATTTTCGTTCTGTATGTGTCCCGGGGGCATAATTGCTCCTTGCGCCACGGATGAAAATGAAATCGTTGTAAACGGATGGTCTCCTTCCAGACGCAATAATCCACATGCAAATTCAGGCACAGTTACACAGATCAATCTAGAAGACGTACCCAATGCGGCCACTGACCCTTTTGCTTTATTGGATTTCCAACGTCAGATCGAGCAAAAGGCATTCCGCTTAGGCGGAGGAAATCTCGTTGCACCGGCTCAGCGTATGGTCGACTTTGTAGAGAAGAGAGTTTCTAAAGATCTGCCATCTAATTCATACAAACCGGGTACAGCAAGTGTAGATCTGGATGAAGTACTTCCGGGTTTCGTATATAAGGCTTTACGGGGAGCATTACCTGTATTTGGCAAAAAGATGAAAGGCTATTACACAAATGAGGCAATATTGGTAGGAGTCGAGTCCCGTACTTCTTCTCCCGTACGTATTCCAAGAGATAAGGAAACCTTACAGCATCCGCAGATAAAAGGACTTTATCCCTGTGGTGAAGGAGCTGGATATGCCGGTGGTATTGTTTCTGCTGCTATAGACGGGATTAACTGCGTGAATGCCATATCATTACTATAAAATTGAAATTTTATTTGTCAGAATAAAGCACAAACCGTATTTTTGCATTACCAAAAGCGAAAGTAGCTCAGTTGGTAGAGCACAACCTTGCCAAGGTTGGGGTCGCGAGTTCGAATCTCGTCTTTCGCTCAAAAGAAAGCCTTTGAAAATTTTCAAAGGCTTTCTTTTTTTTATATAATATTCTTCTTGTCTACACTTTCTTTTAAAATTTATTTTCTCTTTAGCCTTAGAATTCTTACTTTGAGATTCTAATCTATTCTAAAAACTCAGCCCTGATATGATTTTCAAAAGCAGAAAAGATCCGTTAGTCCTTGGAGTCATTTTCACATGTTGCATTACGATAATAATCTTCTTACTGATAATGTATATCAAAGAAGGAGCTACCCTGTTTCAAATCCTTATTTCTCTTATTCCTGCTTTAACAGCAATAGGGATATTACTTTGGATGACCTTCCGTATACAGTATATCATCGGGCCGGACTATATTGATTGCGTAGCCGGATTTTATAAGGAACGCATAAAAATAAATGCAATAAGGAGAATTGATACCGATACAACTATGTGGATGGGACTTAAACTTGCAGGAGCAAGAAAAGGTATCATCATTTACTACCATACATATGCGGAAATATACCTGAGCCCTGACACTTATGAACAATTTATAAGTGAATTATTAAAGGTGAACCCGGCTATAGAAATCCATAAAAAAAGCGCTTAAGAACATTCTTAAACGCTTTTTTTATGCAATCTTTATATTTCTTAGTCCCTCAACCCGGCATCTACCAGATTTTCTACATATTGACGAACTACAGGGTTAGAAAACCTTGTTGTTACATCAAACGCGAAGGCGTGTACTAAAAGCAGTCGAGCCGATTCTTCACCGATTCCCCGGGCTCTTAAATAAAACAATGCATCATTGTCAAATTGTCCCATCGTACAACCGTGAGAACATTTTACATCATCTGCAAAGATCTCCAGCTGAGGCTTGGTATATACTGTCGATTTATCACCAATCAGCATATTATTATTTTGCTGAAAAGCATTCGTTTTCTGAGCATCCTCACGAACAAAGATTTTGCCGTTAAAAACTGCTGTAGAAGTGTCCTGAGGAATATTTTTATACCATTCGTATGATTCACAATGTGGTTTCATATGATCTACGACGGTATGATTATCGACAAACTGATTATCAGCAGTCAGATTGATTCCATATAGGTGACTTTCCACATATTCAGCATCTAATCTTACATTGATATCATTACGGACAAAAGATGCTCCCGGGAAATTACAGTTATAATTATTATATAAACTATATTTTTCCTGATATACTTCTGTATGATTTAAATAATGACTTACAGATGCCGAAACCTGAAGATAGTAGTGCTGTAATTTTGCATTCTCCTGTACTACAATCTCAGTCACTTTATTCTGTACGTTTTTTGCTGAGCCGTCTAATGTGATGAATGATTCAATAATTTCAGCTTCTGCATTAGGTTCCAGTACGATCAGGTTACGGGTCTGCGTGAAGAAATCTTCAGCTCCGGTCGCTACGTGTACGATATGAATGGGCTTTTGTAATGCTTTACCTTTTGCTACATCTATATATAAACCGGATGTATACAAAGCTGTGTTCAACGCTACGAAAGGATTCTGTGTCTTATCCGCATATTGCGCAAAGTGTGCACTAAAATTACCTTCCTGAGCTGCATCATCAATAGGCTTCACAGTCAGACCGATCTCTTCTTCAAGTGAAGAAAATGCCAGTACATACTGACCGTTTACCAATATTATACGATGTGCATCAAGATCCGGAATATCCGCTTTACTGAAATCCAAACCATCAATATCCACATCCGGATTCAAAACATACGTTTTGTTTACCAGACTGTGAACATTTGTATATTTCCAATCTTCATTTTTCACGGTTGGAAAACCGACCTGACGAAATTTGTCAAAAGCATCCTGACGTAATTTAGTCAAGGCTACAGTTTCGGAAGCATTTTTCTGCTCCTGAAATCCGTCTACCAATTGTTGAAATAATGAATCTGCTATCAATGTACTCATGTTATTATCTATCCGTCTGCTTGCTACTTCATCCATCCGCTAAGATCCTCAAGCATTTTGTGTGTCTAATTCTTTTAACCAATCGTAACCTTTTTCTTCCAGTTCCAAAGCAAGTTCTTTCGGACCAGACTTTACAATACGTCCATTGTAAAGTACGTGAACGAAATCAGGCACAATATAATCTAATAAACGCTGGTAGTGTGTAATCACAACAAAAGCATTGTCTTTTGAACGCAATTGGTTAACACCGTTTGCTACAACGCGTAACGCATCAATATCCAAACCGGAATCCGTTTCATCCAGAATAGATAGTTTCGGATTCAGCATCGCGAGTTGAAATATTTCGTTACGTTTTTTCTCACCACCTGAAAAGCCTTCATTTAATGAACGGTTGGCAAGATTTGCAGAAAACTCTACTAGCTTCTGTTTTTCTTTTACCATCTGCAAGAATTCTTTAGCTTCCATCGGCGCCAGGCCTTTATAAGCGCGAATATCATTTACAGCTGTCTTCAGAAAATTAATATTTGAAACTCCCGGAATTTCTACGGGATATTGAAAAGCCAGAAACAGGCCTTCACGCGCACGGTCTTCAGGAGAAAGATCCAGTAAATCTACACCGTCCAATAAGGCAGTACCATCTGTCACTTCGTAGCTTTCACGTCCAGCCAGTACATTTCCCAATGTGCTCTTTCCTGCGCCATTAGGTCCCATAATGGCATGAACCTCTCCAGCTTTTACTTCAAGGTTTAAGCCTTTTAATATTTGTTTGTCTTCAACAGACGCATGTAAATTCTTAATACTTAACATATTCTTTATCATTTGGAGATCGGCATCATCGGTTTGGCAAATTGCTTTACTTCTGCTGACAGCTCCTTATATTTTTGTCGATATTTAATTTTATTATGATCCTGCTACTATCCAACACTTCCCTCTAAGGAAATAGCCAGTAGTTTCTGTGCTTCCACAGCAAATTCCATTGGTAATTGATTCAGCACTTCTTTGGCATAACCGTTAACAATAAGTCCTACCGCTTTCTCGGAATCAATTCCTCTTTGATTCAGATAAAATACCTGATCTTCCCCGATCTTAGAAGTAGTTGCCTCATGTTCCAATACTGCAGTTCTGTTTTTATTCTCGATATAAGGGAAGGTATGTGCTCCGCATTTGTCACCGATCAATAAAGAGTCACACTGTGTAAAATTACGTGAATTGTCCGCATTTGGACCGATCTTCACCAATCCTCTGTAACTGTTGTGGCTCTTTCCTGCTGAGATACCTTTAGAAACAATTTTAGAACGTGTATTTTTTCCTAAGTGAATCATCTTTGTGCCTGTATCAGCGACCTGCATATTACGGGTCAATGCTACAGAATAAAATTCGCCTACAGAATTATCTCCTTTGAGAATAACTCCTGGATACTTCCATGTAATAGCTGATCCGGTCTCGACCTGTGTCCAGGAAATCTTACTGTTGTCACCTTTGCATATCCCTCTTTTCGTTACGAAGTTGTAGATACCGCCTTTACCGTCTTTATCTCCGGGATACCAGTTTTGAACAGTAGAGTATTTGATCTCTGCATCTCTTTGAGCAACCAGTTCTACCACTGCAGCATGCAACTGATTTTCATCACGTGTAGGTGCAGTACATCCCTCCAGATACGAAACGTATGATCCTTCATCTGCGATAATTAGCGTACGCTCAAACTGTCCGGTATTTTGCGCATTGATACGGAAGTAAGTTGACAACTCCATAGGGCATCTGACTCCTTTTGGAATGTATACGAACGATCCGTCCGAAAATACTGCAGAATTTAATGCGGCATAAATATTATCTGTCTGAGGAACAACTGTTCCCAGGTATTCTTTAACTAATTCAGGATATTCCTGTACGGCTTCTCCAAATGAGCAGAAGATAACTCCCTGTTCTTTTAGTTTTTCACGAAATGTAGTCTTGACAGACACAGAATCAAAGACAGCATCTACCGCTACTACTCCGGCTAATATTTTTTGTTCATCCAACGGGATTCCCAATTTTGCGAAGGTAGACAGCAATTCAGGGTCGACTTCATCCAGTGAATTCAATTGTGGCTTTGCTTTAGGGGCAGCGTAATATGAAATAGCCTGAAAATCAACATCCGGGTTTCTAAAATTTTGCCAGGTTGGCATCTTTAACGTCAAAAAATGACGGAAAGCTTTCAAACGCCACTCCAATAACCATTCCGGCTCATTCTTCTTTTCAGAAATAAGTCGAACCGTATCTTCTGTCAAGCCTGTAGGAGCAATATCCATTTCAATATCGGTCGTAAAACCGTATTTATACTCCTCCTGCTCCAGCTCTTTTAAAATATCGTCATCTTTGGTACTCATATCTCTACTCTTAATCAAAATCTTCTGAGTATTATCACTCAGTTTCAAGCTACAAAGGTACGACTTTAGAACCTAAAAAAATACTTTTTAATCGGTTAGATGGCTTATTTATGACAAAAAATATGACTTCGATCACTTTTGTTCTTTATTCCCCCTCGGAACTTCATTCTAACGCAGCATAAACAATCTAAAATATTGTAAATAAACCAGTTAAATAAAAATCAAAACTTTTCACGTCAAGAATAATTGTTTATACAAAGAACTTATAACCAAATATTATTCGGATATTTTTTGTTATCTTTACATTTAATCGTAAAACTAAATTGAAAATATGCCTTTTCAGCCTGACAAAACTGACTTAAAAATTTTGAAGCTTCTTCAAGAGAACGGTCGGGTGACCAACCTGCAGTTAGCTTCAAGCATTGGCCTTTCTCCTGCTCCAACGCTGGAACGCGTACGTAAGCTGGAGAATTCCGGGTTTATAAAAAGCTATCATGCTTTTGTGGACGAAGAGAAGCTTGGGCTGGGAATCAAATCTTTTATACAGATTTCTTTAGATTTTCATACCCATAATGCAATTCCTGAATTTGTGGAAGCTGTAAAGGGAATTCCTGAAGTAACCGAATGCCACCACGTAACCGGAAATTGTGATTTTATCTTAAAAGTGTATGTAAAAGACATTAAAGCTTATGAAGCTGTCATCATGGAAAAGATATCTAAAATCCCTTTTGTAAAGACATTCCAGACGATGATGATCATGTCCACCAGTAAAAAGGAGCCTATCATCCCTTTGGAATATTAGCCTATGGATAAGACTATACCGGAGTTTAAAGATTTTGCATTGATTCTTGCCTGGCCCGATTCAACAATACGGGGCGATGAAGCGTGGATGATGTTTTTCAAAAAGATAGGAATTGTAAAAAATTTAAATTTCAAGGTCGGCCATACAGGTATTGTACTCATCAGCGCAGCCTCCGGCGAACTCTTGTACTATGATTTTGGCAGGTATATTTCTCCAAGAGGACATGGCAGAGCCCGTTCTAAAGAATCTGACCCCAGATTAGCCATCAACTTCAAAGCCCGGTTTGATGAGCATGGAAAGATCAGCAATCTGGAAAATATTGTCCATCACTTTGAATCTATGCGAGAGGATATGCAGGGATTCGGCGAATTGTATTTCTCGGTAGCGGAAGACATTAACTTTGATCAGGCTAAAAATTATGCAGATCGTATCGTTCTTCAGGGATCTACTCCTTACGGAGCAGTAGCGCGCGGTAACAACAACTGCTCCCGCTTTATTACCAGACTATTATTCAATTCCTCCCAAAAATACACATGGTTGCATTCGATTAATTTTCCGGAAACAATCAAGTCCAGTCCTATCAGTAATGTCGTAAATGCAAATCACTGCAGATCTGTCTATTCCTATAGCCCGGCAAACGGGTTAAAAAATTTCAGAATGAGCCGCTGGCAATCGTTTTTGTTCCTACTCAGCAAGCTGGCTGATAATGTCCGGAGCAAAAAAGCAGCTTTGCTGCCTGACGATCTTATCATTGGTGGAATGGAATATGACAGTAAACCCGCTTCTATTCCTGAAGAATCTCAATATCTGGGCGGAGTAGGCGAAGGCGCATGGTATGCCTTTCGCGTAATGGGAAATCAACAGATAATTGTTTCTCGCTATACGCCTACCGGGCAGTGGGAATATTCTGTAGTCGGAGTTGCCGATCCCGCTTTGGATCCGGAGCAGCCTTTTCAAATCACGTATGACAGTCATCTCCTGACAACACAAGTCATCCAGCACGGTGTGAAACTCAACATCAGACACGTGAAGAGACTTTCAAACAGCGAACTTCCATTTCCGAGGACCGCAGAACAATCGGCCTAATCAGTCGCTATCCTCCAGTCTATCGGCAATCTTCCATGATCTTTTAAATATTCATTGGCTTTGGAGAAATGTTTACAACCAAAGAAGCCACGGTATACAGACAAAGGTGAGGGATGCACTGAAGTGAGAATCAGGTGTTTGCTTTTGTCAATCAGAACAGCCTTTTTCTGAGCATAGCTACCCCATAGAATGAATACAACGTGTTCGCAGTGTTCGGAGATTTTTTGTATAATCTGATCTGTGAATAATTCCCAACCTCTTTTTTGATGCGAACCCGCCTCATGCGCCCTTACGGTAAGAGTGGCGTTAAGCAGCAACACGCCTTGTGTGGCCCATTTTGTCAGGTTGCCTGTAGCAGGATATGTAAATCCCGGAATGTCTGTCTGCAATTCTGAATAAATATTTCGCAGTGAAGGAGGAAGCGCAACGCCATCCGGCACGGAAAAAGAAAGTCCATGTGCCTGACCGTCATTGTGATAAGGATCCTGCCCCAGTATGACTACCTTAACCTGATCCAGCGGAGTCAGTTTAAATGCATTTAAAACAAGATCTTCCGGAGGGAAAATCAGGCAACGTTGCCGTTCCTGCTGTACAAATTGTGACAATGACCGCATGTAAGGTTCTTTAAAGAGCGGCTTCAAAATCACGTCCCAACTTTCATCATAACGCTTTTCCATATTTCAAATTTACAATTTTTATAATTTTATCCCGTCAACAAGTTGTACTTGCGGCTAAATTAACGGATATTTGCAATTTAAAGTACAAAATCAAAGACACATGTCAAATCTAATTCGAATTATCATCAGCTGTCTGCTGTTAGTCGGTACCGTTGTCCTATTTTGGTTTGGACAGTGGGGATGGGGAGTTTTAGGCATTCTGATCACTATACTGGCCTGGGTAACGGTATTTTTCAATGAAAATATGCTGTTAGCTCAATGGTTTATGCGTAAAGAAAAAATGGATAAAGCGGAGCAGTGGTTAAACAGAATTACAAACTATGAAAAACAACTGATCCCTGCGCAGCATGGATATTACAATATGCTAATCGGACTTATTGAATCCCGCAGAGCACCGCTACAATCTGAAAAATTCTTTAAGAAGGCGCTATCTCTGGGACTTCATATGGATCATAATGTTGCCCTTGCCAAATTGAGTCTGGCAGGCATTGCTATGGCTAAGCGTAATAAGAGGGAAGCTGAGAAATACTTACAGGAAGCGAAGAAAGCGGATAAAAATAAATTGCTGACAGAGCAGATCAAGATGATGAAAGATCAGATGGGCATGATGGACCGTCAACAAATCCGATACTCAAGATAATACAAAAAAAAGGCTGTCAGTTACAAATTGACAGCCTTTTCTATAAATTTACCAGCTTCAGCGCTGTCTTCAAAAACGAGTTTGACAGCTTTTGCTTTATTTCCCTTCGTCCAGTTATCTACCGTAATCTTAAAGGCTACCGGAACTTCATCTTCCATAAAATAGTGGAGGTAATTCTGTCTGTCGGATAGCTTGATCAATACCTTTCCCATCTGCATTGTCGAATACATATAGGTTTGCCCCTTAGTATCCAGCACTTGAGTAGCAAATGTATTCAGCTTAAATTCTCTCGGATTCTTTTGATAGGAGATTAAAAAAAGATCCAGTGTAAGTATTTTCGTCTTTGCATCTACACTTACATTTTTAACATCTACCTGAATATCATCGATTAATTCGGGAACAGTATCCGCCTCCTGGGCTGAAGACAGACCAGGAATGATCAGCATTCCCAAAAGAAGGATACAGTAACATATTATACTTTTCTTCATAACTATTATTAACGTTTTAACTCCCGCTTCATTACGCTGCGGGATGAATCACTAAAAATAGTAATTTATCACAAAAAACAACAAAACTCTGTTTCGTAAAGTATTATAGCCTGATCAATACCGGTATGCAGTATACTCAATAAATTTTTATAAATTAGAAACTATTGGGTATGGAGATAAAAGGATGTATACTACACCAATTCCATATCCTGATTCACCTGACGGATATACAGAAATGAACGATTCCAAATTTAATATCGCTGTTCTAATAGATGGAGACAATGCTCAGGCAAGTCTGATTAAAGAATTGATAGCTGAAGTGTCCAAATACGGAAAAGCGACAATAAGACGTATTTACGGAGACTGGACGAGTCCGCAAATGAATAGCTGGAAAGATATATTAAACGAATATTCAATAAATCCAATTCAAAAATTTTCTTACACTTCCGGAAAAAATTCTACGGACAGTTCCCTTATCATAGACGCTATGGATATTCTGCATGGTAAGAGTGTGGATGGCTTCTGTATTGTATCCAGTGACAGTGATTATACGGGATTAGCGAAGCGGATCAGGGAGGAGGGGCTCTTTGTAATGGGGATAGGCCGAAAGATTACGCCTATCGCATTTGTTAACTCTTGTGAGATTTTTACTTTCACAGAGAATCTGGTAGAAGTGGAAGAAATTGCCGCTATTCCTGCGGATAACAAAAAAAGGCCGGCAAGAGCTATTGCTGAAAAGATTAACAAAAAACCGGAGTCTGTTAAAATCACCAAAGCAACCTTACCCAAATCTGAAATGATCAAAATCGATAAGGCGTTCTCGATTGCAACAAATGAGGATGATGAAACTTTTATTGCCAAAATAGGACTGGCTCTACGAAAAATTGATCCTAGTTTTGATGCCCGCACCTTTGGATTCAAAAATCTTACGCAGCTATTAGACAGCCTGGATAAATATGAAATTATAAAAAATGAAGTAAACGGGTTAAATCATCCTCTTGTTAAGTTGAAATAGCATACGGGAATGTGAAAAAATTATTGCAGACACTATGCATTAATTGACATTCTATGGATGTGTCGGATATGAGACCACAAAGCCTGCCTCAGGCTTTTAAATTCGATGTAACTTATACCATGATCTTTACAGGCCTGCTTTACAAGTTTATTGATCTCCGGATAGTGTATATGGCTAATCTTGGGGAATAAATGGTGCTCGACCTGATAATTAAGCCCCCCCAATAACCAGGAAAGCAGTTTATTGCTTGTTGAAAAATTAGCTGTAGTTTCAAGCTGATGAACCATCCACTCTTCTTTTATATTTTCATGCTCCTCTACAGTAGGGAAATTGGTTTCACTAACAACATGCGCTAACTGAAATACAAATGCAAGGCAGAGACCGCAGCTCACAAAAGCAATGGCAAGACCTGTAATTCCGGCCTGCCAGCCGGCAAAACACACAGGTAATATAATGAAAATACCCAGATGAAAAACTTTGGTGACCCAAAAGATAGCTTTCTCTTTTATGGGAAAACGAAAACTTTCGCCACCTTTACTCATTGTTGCTCTGAAATATTTTTCATAATCCTGATAGAATACCCAGGCCATATACGATATAGAATAAAGCAGAATAAAGTATATATATTGAAATCTATGATACCAGCGAAAGGGCTGATCATCATGCAATCTCATAAATCTGACATCTATATCGTGGTCATGCCCCTGTACATTGGTATAAGTATGGTGAGCAATATTATGTTTTAGTTTCCAGAAGTAGATGCTTCCTCCCAATAAGTTGAGACTGTAAGAGAATACATGATTGACTTTTTTATTTGCAGAAAAAGTATCATGTCCTGCATCATGCATAATATTGAAACCAATACCAGCCAGATTACATCCGAATATAATACTTAGTATAATTCCTAACCAGGCAGGATAGGAGAAAAAAACAAGAAATACGTATATGGACAGGGCTGATACGATAAGCAAAATAGCTTTAAGAAAGAGACGAAAATCTCCAACCTTTTCTCTGGAAGTTGTACCGAAATATTGATTTACTCTGTTACGAAGATCTTTGGAAAATAATGAGCTACCATTATTTATGAATTTTATTTTTGACATCAGATAAAATACGCTCCGAATAGAGCACTGATATTAATGATCTTGTCAGAATGTAGTGTTCAAAGATAACAAAATAAAAGAGCTGAGAATGCTTTTCAAAGTTAAATAAATGTTAATAGCAAATTGACTCGTGAACCTTTTTGCATAACAGACAACCTGTCTGATTAAGTAAAACAGAGACAATAATCCAAATGTCTCCCTTTCAGATAGATTTGATTTTCAACTTTTTTAGTTTTTTTTGTTACAATT
Organism: Sphingobacterium spiritivorum ATCC 33861; assembly: GCF_000143765.1. Lineage (GTDB taxonomy): Bacteria > Bacteroidota > Bacteroidia > Sphingobacteriales > Sphingobacteriaceae > Sphingobacterium > Sphingobacterium spiritivorum. The sequence continues at coordinate 784,009 of NZ_GL379771.1, forward strand.
GCAATATGTTAAAATGGCATAAAACAACAATTAAGGCCTTTTACCATAATGAAAACTTTTTTTAAAAGTATTTCGAAATTTAACCAAAATAAAACCGTACTCTTGTATAAATAATTTTAATACAATACAATGAATACAGGAACTGTAAAGTTTTTTAATGAAACTAAAGGATTTGGTTTTATTACTCCTCAAGATGGTAGTGCTGATGTTTTCGTACACACTACAGGACTTAAAAACCAAGTTAGAGAAGGTGACGAAGTTACCTACGAAGTAGAGCGCACTCCAAAAGGATTGAACGCTATCAATGTGAGATTAAGCTAATTACTACTATAGTTTTTTTTGCATAAGCAGTTTTTTTTAGAAAGAACTGCTTTTTTTGTTTCCTGTTATTGCTTCAACGCTAAATCTTATCTCTCTCCTGCGTCTCTGAAAGCAACACCATTTCGTACAGATTCTCAATAATCTCATTAGCTGTCGCTGTTATGATGTCATGCGCTTCCCCTGTAAAAAGACATTTTTTATTTATAAATGAATTTTGATATTGGATCTGAAGGAAAACCGTTCCTACTGGATTTTCATCACTAATGGCCTTATCTTCAAATGCATATCCCGTTACAGCAACAGCGATGTGCGCATCATACCTATCCCTCAAGCCATTTAATAAGGCATGTGTAACCTCTTCGGATACAGCACCTGCCTTTTTGATAAGTTCCGGATCAACACCCAGACTCGAGATTTTCATATCATCATGATAACAGACAATTGAACCTAAGAAGTAATCTCCGGAGTTAATTTCCAGACTGATTACGGACGATATAAATCCGGCAGTCATACTTTCTGCAAGTATGAGTTTAAGATTTTTTTTAGAAAAATAATCGCCACAAAAGTTCAGTTTATCGCTATTAATATCCATATCCAATTTTAAGTTTATGTACTAAAAGGCTATTTTACCTCCTGTTGCAGGAATGGTTGCTCCCGAGATATAAGAAGCTGCACTTGAGGCCAGGAACACAAAAACAGGAGCAATCTCAGCTGGCTGCCCCGGTCTTCCCATAGGTGTATCTTTACCAAAATTCTCATGATCGGGAATCGTGGAAGGGATCAGCGGTGTCCATACCGGACCTGGAGCTACTGCGTTTACACGAATGCCATTATCAGCTTCCAGCATCATCTGCGCCATATTGGCTGTAAAGTTTTGTATAGCAGCTTTAGTCGCAGCATATGGTAACAGTATCGGATTAGGGTGATACGCATTTACAGATGTCGTATTAATGATGCTGCTTCCTTCCGGCATATAAGGCAAAGCCTCATGACATAAGTAAAACATCGCATGTACATTTGTGTCAAATACCTCTCGCCATTCGTCAGCTGGTATGGAGTCGAAATCCTTATAAGTCCGCTGATAAGCGGCATTATTTACTAGAATATCTATTCCTCCCCATTCCTCTACAGCTTTCGAAATCAGCAACTGGCAATGTCTCTCATCTCTGATATCACCCGGCATTAATATCGCATTTGCTCCCGCCGCTTCAACCCAGTTTTTGGTATCGATGGCATCTTCGTCTTCATTGAGATAGGAGATTATTACATCTGCACCCTCTCTGGCAAAAGCGATGGCAATAGCTTTCCCTATTCCCGAATCTCCACCTGTAATTAACGCCTTCTTGCCTTGCAGGAGTCCATTTCCCTTATACGAATTCTCTCCGTGATCAGCCTGAGGATCTAATCCTTTTTCAAGACCGGGTGGATATTGTTCCTGTTTTCTAAACGGTGGCTCGGGATATTTATTAATAGGATTTACGGGTTTATTAATTTCTTCCATAGCATAATTTTTAGTTCCCTATCTATCCTTAAAAAAGACAAAATAGAGTATTGCCAGAATTACTACTGCAATTAAGATAGTCCAGTATATCGCGTATCCTGCCGGTTGATCATCCGGTTCTTCCAAAATAGTCTTTGCTACTTTTTTCTTTCTGAATAACATGGCGTCCCTTTCTATCTAATATCCGTGTTAGAGGTATCGGTTACATTGGAATCGATGGGCATCACTAAAGAGTCTGCCTGATTCTGATTATAACGGGTATCTTCTCCATTTGTAGGAGGTACAGTAGTCGATTGTCCGCTATTATCTGTTTTAGAATTTCCACATGCAGCCACAGAAAGCATACAGCCTGCAGCAAACATCAACATTAATTTTGTATTTTTCATAGCATTATGATTTTTAATGGGTAAAAAATCTGTATACTATAAAAACACCCTTTATCAACAGTAAGTTTACAACTGTGTCGATAAAGGGTGTTTATACTGAAATTCTACGTATTTATACGGGGGATCTATTTTACTGATTTTTAATCAATTAATCCATTAAGAATAGCAAATTTGATCAATGCAGGTGTATTCTTGGATTTGGTCTTATCAATGAGGCTTTGTCTGTGTCCTTCAACGGTACGCTTACTCAGAAACAAACGTTTGGATATTTCCAGATTTGTAAGACCTTCGCCCAACAATTCCAGAACTTCCAGTTCACGAGAGGAAAGATCGAGTTCAGCAGGATCAATTTTTGTAGGTTGTGTTACTGATTTTTCAATGAGTTTATCAATAAACTTCATTGTCAATTCTTCACACAGGAATCGACCTCCCTTCGCTACGTGATTGATGCAGAATATCATTTCTTCCGCAGCCACATTTTTTACCAGATAAGCTTTAGCTCCGCTTTGGAAAGATTTGGAGACATGCTGATCACAATCCAGCATGGTAAGAACAATAACCTTAAGAGCAATATTACGGGATTCTATCTCTTTCATGAGTTGAAGACCGTCAATATTATGCATACTCAGATCGGTAATCAGGATATCGGCCTCTGTTCCTGAAGTCAAAAGATCTAATACTTCTTTTCCGCTTCCCACCTCTCCTACTACTTCAAAATTGTCCTGAGAATCCAACAATAATTTGATTCCATTTCTGACCACCAGGTGGTCTTCTGCTAATATTATTCTGATTTTTCTCATATTTATATTACTTGCAATGTTACAAGCACGGTAGTTCCGGTGTTTTGTGTTTTTATTTTTATACTGCCATTATAGAAATTAATTCTGTTTTGAATATTTCTCAGTCCAGACCCTTCTTCCATACATTCTTTTACCTCTTTTTTAAATCCTTTTCCATTATCTCCCACTTCCACATTTACCCAATCATCTTTCATTGTTACTTTTACCCGGATTCTTGTGGCTACAGCATGCTTCATGCAATTGTTCAGGAGCTCCTGTACAATCCGGTAGATTGCGAGTTTCATTTCCTCAGATAATTCCTCGCATTTCTCCTGTACCAGCGGAATGACCTGAAAATCCGGAATAGTGATCCGTTCAGACATAGAACCAATAGCTGCTTTCAATCCAAAATCATTCAGTACGGATGGAACAAGATCCATGGATATATTCCTAATCTGAAAAATAGCTTCATTTAACATTTCTTTCATAGGTAGCATCCAATCTTTTTCTCCCGATTTTAGAGTCTGGTGTTGAAGATTGAGCCGGATTGCATACAGTAGCTGCGCAGTACTGTCATGTAATAAACTTCCAATATTTTGTCTTTCCTGTTCCTGAGTAGCAATAATAGTATGGTAGATCTCCTGCTTTAATTCCAGCAACTGACCATTTGGACTAAACTCTTTATCAAAGATAAGCAAACAATATTGCTCATCCCCAATCTTTGTTTTGTACTTACGAACATAAGTATCTGTTATTAACACCTTGTTTTTGTCCTTTATAAATCTTAAACTTACCAGTAAGGGAGTCTTTAATGCCTGACCATTCTGTAAAACAGATTTTAAACTAAGCGCATCCTCTCCTGCCAGAAATTCAAAAACCTGCCGCCCCAACATTTCTTTCGGTTTATACTCCAGCATCTTTTCCAGCTTCTGATTGAGACGTCCTATTTGAAAATACCGGTCAAGAAGCATAATCCCAAACGGCCCTTCTTTGAAAAAAATATCGAAACAGAGTTCGTCCCGATCAAAATCTTCCTCGAACAGTGAATACTGCCCTTTTATGTAGTCAGACTCATTCTTTTGATCGTTAAAGTTGTTTGCTCCGTTCTCTATTTTTTTGTTCATATATTTCCGATGATTCCGCCTTTTAAGATTAGTTATACTATCCTTTTTCTCATGGTATCCGTCGTAATACAACAACTCTTGTTTTTAAATGTTTTACATCTTATCCTAATAATTTAAGTATAGCTTTTATCTAAAGGGAATTTCCTTAAAACCTTTTTAAGCGGTTCATTAGAAGATGCTGCGTACTCTGTAAAGTAGAACGCTCTGTGGTATCCAGCCCCTCCTATAAAAATAAATCGGACTAAATATAATTGTTAAGTATGTAAGAGATATAGTGATACGCTATATTTTCCATGCTATTTATATAAATTACGTATTTAACGCTGCTTTTTTTCTGCTTAATTGCGACAAATACCTGACTTTAATTATTATAAAACATCATCATCTTGTCACCGTTTTTACAGTACATCTAATCTCTGATATTATGAAACATGAAATTCCGATTCAGCAGACTGGCCGTAGTATGGATGCTTCAGAATCTATATGCTTCCCTGAGAAAGTGGATGCTAAAGATTTTTATGAAATAGTTCGTAACAGGCTCCTTAGAATAGATAACTGGTATGCATTAGCTGAACTTCCTATGGCTTCTTTCATACAAATTGATCAAAATGGCCAGGAGACTACTGATTTACCAAAAGTTGGAAACTTTATTAAAATTGACATTCCGGGTCCAGGCTTATCAAGTACCCGCGGTTTTGATTTCGTAAGAATCGAACGCATTGATGAAACAGATGAAGATAATCTTCAAACGCTAACATTAACATTGCGCCCAAGTACGGATCCTATTGATCAGTCCGATAATGAAATCAAGCACTTTTTTAAGGATATAGCGACTTCTACCTTACAGATTCAACGGATTAATAATAGTATTAATGTAAATTATTTTGGCCGAAATGAACTTATGAATCTGGATGTGGAAGCACTTACTGATAAATTACGCAATTTCTTCGTAGGAATGGGTGCACGTTTGGGCGCTTCATTTCCACAATGGAAACTACTACTTAAAGGTTTAGTAAACAGCAATATTATCCAGGGAAACAGGAATAAGCCACATTAGAATATTCGACAACTTTTCTTTTATACACTTCAATAACTATTTTTCTTTAAAAGTCTTCCTCCCCGGAAGACTTTTTATTTAAATCCTTGTGCTATCCATCGCTTTCGCCCATTTTGTACGGTTGCAGCGCCTACAAAAACCTCCTTCAGGCATTACTTCCTCTACTCTTCCACAATACATACAGGCAAAAGGACCAGATTGGAACTCCTCCTTTACCTGCCGGTAATCATCCGGGAATAGGGGTAATCCGTACTTTACTTCCTTATCTGCATAAAAAAGTATACTCATTGTGCCATCTACTTCTAATACTGCCATTTTTACCTGGCCCAGATGCTCTACGGATTGATTGCGTAATTCAGAGAAAAACTCCATCTTCGAAAAATCTCCGTCATGCTCATGTTTCAGATCAAACTCGCCTGCTCTGACCACAACCATCGCCCGGCCTTCGAGCATCTTATTGAGAAAAGCGGATTTTGATGAAGCCCATGTCACGAATTTATAAATCAGTATGACGGAAAATAACACGACAAACGCATACAGCACCGGGAGCTCTTCCTGAAACATTGGATCACCGGCAGCAGAACCCAGACTCAGGATGATCGCCACTTCAAAAAGGGTCAACTGCCTCACACCTTTCTTGCCCGACAACCGAAGAATAATCAGTATCAAAGCAAACATTATAACAGAGCGAACAACAATCTCTCCGAGAAACCCCCATTCCACTCCCTCTAAAAAGATCTTTCTGAAGCCGTCCATAGAAACTATTTTTTAGACGTTTTTTTCTTAGGCTCTTTAGGGTAGGTATGCATATCAGGCATAGTATGAAGCTGCCCGACCTGAGCATCTACCCCTGCTTCTCCATCCTTTTCCTGTTTCTTGTCACGTTTTTCAACTACAGATGTAATAGTCTTTTGCTTTTTGGGTTGTCTGTCCTTATTAATGATTCCAACTTTTGCGTTCTCCTTTTTAATAGCCATAGTCTTTAAGTTTTAATGATGATTTGTTTTAATAGAACACAGATACTATGCTGAAAGTTTTGAAACCTTTATTGTGGGTTGGGGACTATGTGATATACCTGATCGGATCAGATTAATACGCGATGTATGCTGTACATTAAACAATCGCTTACATGAGCTTGTTTACTAAATACATCTATACACATATTATTATGAACAAAATAGCCATATTAGCTGCAGACGGTTTTAAAGAAATCGAATTAAAATCGCCAAAAATATATTTGCAGAACAAGGGATTTCAGGTAGACATTGTCTCGCCAAAAGACATTGAATTTGTACGTTCATGGAATCATTTTGACTGGGGTCCTTCTTATCCTATTGATGTACATCTTGCAGAGGCTGACCCCGCCGTTTATGAAGCCCTGATCTTACCCGGAGGAACACTAAGTCCTGATGCCTTGCGTGTGCTACCCAAAGCACTGGATTTTATTAAGCATTTTATCGAACAAAAGAAACTGATAGCAGCAATCTGCCACGGAGCCTGGCCGCTTGTAGAACTTGATTATGTAAAAGGAAAGAGAATGACTTCTGTCAGTAATATCCGCTCCGACCTCAAAAATGCCGGGGCAATCTGGGAAGATGAAGCAGTCATTCAGGATGGCAATCTCATCAGTAGCCGTACTCCTGACGATCTCGAATTCTTCAATAGTGCTGTAACAGCCTATCTGGAAGAAGTAACACTTTAATTCTAATCCTTAAAAAAATGCGGGCATTTCAAAAATAGAGATGCCCGCATTTATATTTTATACATCGATACCAGCTATACGGTAAGATCGCCATGAATACCATCGTGATCCGGTTTTCCGGTCAGCAGAGATTTCAGCATTTTGAAAGCTGCTACAGGAGCAATATTCTTATTATCCCAATAATGGCCTTCTAAGATCTCTACCCTTAACAAAACAATCCGGGGATCTTCCGGACCATCAAACCAGATTTCTAATGCAGGACTCCAAAGTTCATTGATTTTTTCCTGGTCTTGCATTTCTTCAGCTATTCCATATAGATTCAGAAAACCGGCTCTCTTGCCACTTTGCATCATAAGATTGACAAAAGGATCTTTAGCGACTTCTTCATCCTTATGAGTCTGAGAAGAGGTCATAAACCACAGATAACCGTTATCATCTACCTGCAGTACTGTCATTGGTCGTACAGAAAGTGGCACCCCTGTGCGTATATCCGTACAGAAAAAGCAGGTTTTGGCATCATCTACAATTTCTCTTATTTTTTCTAACGCCTTTTGTCCGTCCAGATTTTCTTCTCTGTTTTGTTCAGTGTTCATATTATATCTCCTATTAGTTTTTTTATTCTTTATCAGTTACAGACCATTATGGAATGCTGATCTGTCTAAAAAACAATTATTGATACCTTAAAGTTTACCTGTCATCGCAATCAGGTATAAAGAAGTATAATTCGTATTTATACGGAAAGAATAATAATTAATACCCAATATCACAGCTCAAAAATAATTAACTTGCTAACAAACAGCAACTTAAATCTATTACGCAAAATTGTAGACTAAACTTTTCCCGAACATCTTCGTTTCTTCAGTACATCGATATTTATTCATTATTAAAAAGAAAAGATATGACTACGGAAAACAAAACAGCTGAAATTGTTAATGATCTTATTGAAATCAATAACGACAGAATTGAAGGATATACCAGAGCATTAGAAGATCTTAAAGACGAGGAGAATCTGGATCTCAGATCTCTTTTTGAAGATTATATCCAACAAACACGTCAATTCAACAGCGAACTGAACCCTTTGGTTGTGATCAATGGTGAAGAACCAACTACTGGCACACGTACATCAGGCAAGTTGCACCGTCTCTGGTTAGATGTCAAAGCTACATTCAGCGGACATGACCGTAAAAGCATCCTTGAGGAGTGTGAACGCGGAGAGGATGCCAGCAAAAAAGCTTATCAGGAGGCACTGCGTGAAGCTCCGCACCTTCCCATCAATGTGGTGGATATAATCAGAAGCCAGTCTGAAAAACAATTGCAGGCTCATGATCGCATACGCGACCTCAGAGACAGCAGTAGATAAAAGCTAAGTTATTTGCTTCGGTCTAACCGTATATCCAAATGAGAAATTAAGATTAAACAATTAGACTATGGATACTACATACAATTATATTCACGAATTGAGAAATCGTCAGATGGCTTTACGTGCCAAGATCGAAGCAAGTACAATTGCAGGAGAGATTCAATTCTCCTATGGTCAGGATTGCTATCAGGAAGAAGCCCGGTCTATGGGTCTGCGCATGATCCGTGATGGACTGGATTTGAAGGGTGAACAAATTATTCTGGGATTCGTGAGAGAACATTACCCGGATTATGTTGAGGAAGAATTGAAATGGATCAGCAAAATGATGCGCTATCTGAATAAGATTACAGATACTCTTATTGATAATTTACTGGCGGAGGGATATATAGCGCTTCACGGCAACATTGATCTTCCCAATGAAAACACGCTCTTCTATCCGCTAAAGATATTAGATGAGGAGAGCCTTTTACATTATAAACTGAATATAAATACGCTCATAGATCTGAGCCGTCCACAGGATCTGGAACACCTGGAAGGTTGGGTATATTATAAGTCCTGAACATCATTGAAACCCGAATTATTATCTGAAATACAGCGTTATCTGTAATCCTTTCGTACTGTTAGACATAAATTAGTTCTATATTTGCACCCGCAAAATAACGGTATTTCTAAGACTGAGAATAGAGAGAAATCATGTCAGAAATATGTACTAATCTATGCAGAAACAATCAGACAGTATGAAAACTATAATTTTATTCTTAACCACTATCCTGTACTTATATCCTTCTATTCCGGTTTTCGGGCAACAAAAAGATTTGAATTTTGATGCCGCCTACAAGAAACAAAATGATCAGAAAGTGACCATTGAGATTAATGAATTGCAGGAATTAGCCTACATTATTCTATCCCTCACAGACATTGCAAAAAATAATAAGGTAATGACCGATCAGGGTACGGAATACTATCGTGAGATCATAGCTCATTTTACACCATATGCCGGCCATGAAGTGGTTCATAAATTCAATACTCTTTTATCCGAAAATATTATTAATTATTTTATTCTGGCAGGTAATGCATATGGATTCAGATTTGAGAAGGATAAAATCGTACCCACTGGCATTTACAATTTTCCGGCAAAAGGAGTTGGTAAATTTGAAGCCGAAACAAATCCCATAATCACCTATATAAATGACCTGGAAGATTTTGCAAAGAAATCAAAATTTCGAAAATTCTATAAAGATCATAACAGGTTTTATAATGATTTAAAGAAGGAATATCATACGTTTGCGGCTATTGATGAGCAAAAGAAATGGCTGGAAAAGGAATTTGATTATAACATAAACAGCTACAGGGTGCTCACCTCTCCTCTGATCGGCGGAATGAATGCTACACATACCTTTGAAGACAATGATTTCAAGGAGACCTTACTGTTTTTGCCAACCATTAAAAAAGATAAAGAATGGACGGAAAACTACAGAAAAGCAATCAATACACGGATAATATTTACAGAAATTGATCACAACTATGTAGGTCCTGTAAGCGAAAATAACAAAGAAAAAATCAACAGTATATTTGATAACAGAGCGAAGTGGGTGGACAGCACAAACAGATCAACGCAGCACTATCCAACACCTGTAAAAGTTTTCGACGAATATTTGACATGGGGACTTTTCCTTCTCTATGCTCATGATCTGTTTCCTGATGATCAAGTCGTTTTCAATCAAATGGTAGAAAATGTAAATACCATGATGATCAGTAAAAAAGGCTTCCCTAAGGCTAAAGAATTTAATGAAGAACTGTTAAAACTCTATATGGAGCACAAAGATAAGGGAATCGCTTCCTTATATGCACCTCTGCTGGAATGGAGTGCCAGACAATAATCCAATAGATAGGCAACGGTACAAATATAAATTTGTACCGTTTTTATATTAGAACGGCTGATTCCTAAAGCTAAAATTCACCCTATATACTTTTCTTTCATAGCCTTAAGCTATTTAAACTGCAAAAAACTAAAGTAAAAGTATGCGCAATCTTTCAACAATCCCATTTTGAAGTTGCAAATAGCCTTATAATGACTATAATATTTCTTATAAAGGACCTTCTTTTGTTATTCTACACAGGAAATCAGAGTTTACACGATTTAAACCGTGAAAAATGGCTGTAAAAATACTCTCTAAGAAGTATTTATACCTGCTTGTAAAGAATTAATCCTCTTTTAATGATATATACTCTTTTTTAATGGAACATTATGACGATTCAGCTGTTTATATAAGTACAGCACATAACAGCTGCCGACAAATTTAACATTATCTACACATGAGAACTGCTATCATCGGAACATACCCACCCAGACAGTGCGGTATTGCCACTTTTACACAAGATCTATATAAAGCGATGCTAAAATCATCTGCTGAAATACACAGTATATTTGCGATGTCCGATGGTTCAGAGGAGTCTTTTCCGGATGAAGTCGCTTTTGTAATTGACCGCAACGATGTGAATAGTTATAAGCATGCAGCACACTTAATCAATTCGTATTATGATGCTTGTATTATTCAGCATGAATACGGAATTTTTGGAGGAGATACAGGTGAATTTATTCTCGAGCTCCTGTATAAATTGCAAGTTCCGGTTGTTACCAATTTACATACCGTACTTCAGCAACCTAGTCCTAATGAACAGCATATCCTGCAACAACTGTCTATGTATAGCAGCAAGATAACAGTAATGACTGAACGGGCGATTCAAATGTTGGGCGACGTTTATAAGGTGGATACTCAACTGGTTGAACTCATCCCTCATGGGGTGCCGGATTTCAAATATGACCAGGAGGCTGCAAAAACAAAACTTGGATTGTGTGATAAAAAAGTCATGCTTAGCTTTGGTTTTCTTGGAAGAAGTAAAGGGTTTGAAACGGCTATTGATGCAGTAGCTTCAGTAAAGGATAATGATTTCAAATATATTATTCTGGGATCTACTCACCCGAATATTATACGCCATGAAGGCGAAATATACAGAGAATCTCTGATGGATAAAGTCAAAGAACTGGGTATAGAAGATAAAGTTGAATTTGTAGACACGTTTGCTACAGAAGAATTACTGGTTCAATATCTGAGTGCCTGTGATATTTATGTAACACCTTATCCCAATGAAAACCAGATAAGCAGCGGTACATTGTCGTTTGCAATTGGTGCTGGTGCTGCTGTACTTTCTACTCCTTACTGGTATGCAAAGGACCTGTTGGCAAATGATCGCGGAATTCTTTTTGACTTTAAAGATTCGGATGGATTAGCTACTATTATCAACCTCTTACTGGAAGAGCCATTACTCATGGCCAGATACAGATCCAATGCGAAGCAATATGGACAGGAAATGTCCTGGACTAATATTGGTAAACGACATGTAGCCTTATTGGAAAGCTTTAAAAAGACGGATATCAAACCAACGATTTCATTCAATAGCCGCAATTTGAAAAAGAATATCGCTGCTCTGTTTCCCACGGGGAATAGCAGACTCTCTTCGTAAACCCCATAAATAAAATGAACAAGCCGTATTTAAAAGTAATGGATGAAGTTGAAAATCCGGCAAGCGCTGACCTTATTGAAGATCTGACTACTGAATTAGCAGACAAACTACCTTCTTTTGACCTGAGTCATATAAAAAGGTTAACGAATCATGTAGGAATATTGCAACATGCCACATACATCACTCCCAACTACCATCACGGGTATTGTATTGACGATAATGCAAGGGCTCTTATATTGGCTTTGATGGCCTTTGAAAAAGAGCCTTCCGACGAACACAATCAGCTGATATCTACCTATCTGGCTTATATAAAATACATGCAGCTGGATAACGGAAAATTCAGGAATTTCCTTTCTTTTTCACACGTTTTTTTAGATGATGAAGGCACAGAAGATGCAATGGGCCGCACCATATGGGCATTGGGATATTTGCTAAAATGCAATGTAAACCCGAGTTTTCACCGAACGGGGAGAGAACTTTTCGATCGTGTGGTACCCCATGTTTATAGTTTAAGATCACCCAGGGCTGTAAGTTACAGCATTTTGGGATTGATACATATTTCCGAACGTTCTCCGGAAGATGAAGGAATCAAAGAGTTGATTCATCATCTGGCTCAATATATTGCGGAGGAATACCGGCAAAATTCAACCAGTGAATGGTCCTGGTATGAAAAGATAATATCGTATGACAATGCTATATTACCATTAAGTCTGCTAAGGGCTTCTCTCGTTCTGGAGGATGAATCTCTAAAACTGACTGCGATGGAAAGTTTTCATTTTCTGGATAGTATATTATTCCGGGAAAATTATTTGTGTATCATCGGTAATGAATTCTGGTATAGAGAAGGAGGAAATCCGAGTATGTACGGCCAACAGCCTATCGAAGTTACATCGCTTGTCTTACTTTACGAAGAGATGTATAATATTACACTCGAAAAAATATACAAACAGCGTATGATAAGCTCTTTTTTGTGGTTTTTTGGGAAAAACAAACAGGGTCTTCAGCTCTATGATGCATCTTCTAAAGGTTGTTGTGACGGCCTTGATAGTCACGGTGTAAATCTGAATCAGGGAGCAGAAAGCACCATCTGTTTTTGGATAGCCTATTTAAACATCAGCCGTCTGCTTTCCTGAATTCTTACTATGTCAATGCGTCCAGTAGTTCCTTAAGTTCTACGGATGCATATGTAGACGCATAATCTGACATGGCATAAGGGATAATAAGATGCCCGTTATGAATAATCTGTCCGCAGGAGTATACCACATTCGGCACATACCCTTCTCTTTCATCTGCATTCGGATATAACAAGGGTTCATTTAGTTTTCCGATAATCTTGGTAGGATCTTCAAGGTCCAGTAAAATGGCTCCTAAAGTATATTCCCGCATTGGCCCTACCCCATGTGTCAGTACAAGCCATCCTTTTTCAGTTTCTATAGGGGACCCGCAATTACCTAATTGTACCAGTTCCCAGGGATATTCCGGCTCTTTCAATAAGGTAATATCCTGTTGCCAGATATTGATATCTTCAGAGAATGCAATGTAATTGTTTTCACCATCTACCCGGCATAGCATAGCATACTTGCCTTTTATTTTTCTCGGGAACAGAGCGGCCCCCTTATTTGCTATCTTACCATTAATGGGCTGCACTTTAAAATGAATAAAATCTTTGGTAGACATCAGTTTTGGCAGAATTGTGAACCCATCATAAGCGGTATAGGTGGCATAATAAGTCTGTTGATTTTTCTCTCCTCTGAAACGTACAAATCTGGCATCCTCGATTCCATTTTTCTCTGTATCCGAGATGGGAAAGATAACCCTCTCCGAAATAGAAGTATCCAGAGAATAAGTCATTTCATAATGAGACGAAGCAAGCCACATGATTTGAGACATAAGCGTCTGACTGTCCGGTGTCAATTCATTTTCCTGCTGCATTTCCCTGACAAATCTACGGAGCTCTTCATATGTAAAGGAATCTGTTAGTTTGGCTCTGATAACAGTCAGCACATCTTCCTCCGGATCGTGCATCTGCAACAGCTTGTCTATAAAATCCTCTTTCTGATAACGATGACTTTTAAATTGCTTGGGCTTTTCCAATAAGGTTCCAACTTCATCCAGATGAATATTAAGATCTTTATCTATGATGGCTGAACGGAATACAATTGAAGATACATGTCCTTCACCAGTAGCTCTAAAACTAAGAATAATTCGCTTTTCCCCTTCTTTTAATTGTGTCTGATCAGGTGATTCTACTACCGAAGGATTGAAAAACGCGGCTGCTTCAATAGAATATTCCATCGTAAAATAGGCTCCTATCAACAGCTTTTCCTTATATGTGACATCCTCATCCTTAATATTCATTTCCCTGAGAATCGTTTCGGTTCTCTTATAGTTTTTCTCTAAAATGGAGACCACACTCCGATGCCGCTTCGAAAAATTACGAAGAACCTGATTAAGGGTATCGGCTTTCTCCTGCTTGCTCATTTTGAGTACACGCTGAACTATTTTGATGGATCGCTCTACACTTAGATTAAAATAACGGGCTAATACACGTCTGGAATCGGGCTTAAAAAAGATGTTTTTTCTGACAACATTCAGGGTCATAAGATATTTTTTTATCTTAGAACGGTCTTCTATCCTAAATTGTTTGTGTATTTGAAAAAATTATAGCAAGTAGCTACTGGCTAAAGTATTTCTTCCCTGTTTTATGCATCTCCTTAATTCGGGATGAAATTTACCATTGTAATGTTTTCGTAATTAAATAAGAATCTGGCGTTGAATGTAATCCATACATCTGCTGAATACCTGAAATCCATCATTTCTTCCATTAGGGGAAGGTGAAATATCAATTTTAAAGTTTAACTTTATAAAAAATCGCTATCTATGATCCCCAATCAGATTCTGTGTGAAAATGAACCCATCCATTTATGTGGTCGTGTACAACATTTCGGCCTGTTGTTAATATTGGATCAGCGGCTCGTTATATCAGCTATCAGTGAAAATTGGGTTAATTATCTGCAAGAGGAACTTGATCTTTACCTTGAACAGGATGCTGTTAAATTCCTTTCTTTCTATTTTGCTGATTACATAGAAGAAATTAATGAACGTCTTGAATATTTTTCTCACTCTACAGAGGGTCGTTCCGTTATAGAACTAAAGATCGGAACATCGAACTATTACCTTAGTATATATAGGGTGAACGATTACATCTATCTTGAATTTGAGGCTTCAGGAAATACACCTGCATCCTGGCTGAACTTATATTCGTATTCAAAAAAGATAGACCGCTCAAATCAAAAGGTATGGGAAGAGCTCTGCGAAAGCATACATGACGTCATCAGGTTTGACAGGGTTATGATCTATCAGTTTCTGGAAGACGGGAGTGGAAAGGTCATTGCCGAACGTGTAGCAGAAGATTGTGAACCTCACTTAGGGTTGCGCTATCCGGAATTTGATATCCCGAAGCAGGCACGTGCACTTTATCTTATACATCCGGCACGGCTGACATCAGATATCTCAGCTCCGACCTTTCCGATCATAAGTAAACGTGAATTAGATTTTGACCTGACCTACACGACTATACGGGCACTTTCACCCGTTCATTTACAATATCTGGAAAATGCGGGTGCGCAATCAAGTATTAGCTTCTCTATTATTGTACATGACAAACTTTGGGGATTGGTAACTTGTCAGCACAGGACAGCAAGGGCTGTGGATCTCGCTCAAAGACACATGGCCGTTTTAATAACGCAATATGCTGTAACCAAATACCTCAGTAATGTTAAGGAAAAAGATATACAATTACTGCGGGAGATCAATACGTTTGAACTGGAACTTAAAGAAAAGCTTCTTATAAAGAATGATATTCTTTCCGCATTGGCATCATCTGCTCAGTCGCTAGGAGATCTTATACATGCCGATGGAGTTGCTATACGCTATTCGGATCGGATTATCACTCATGGGCTTGCCCCTAATGCCAAGGAACTTGAAAGCATACATCAATATATCAATGAATTCACAGATAAGCAGCTATTTAAGGACCATAATTTTCTTCTGAACCATAGCCGTCACTTTAACTTTTGTCCCTGCTTTGCCGGAATTGGCAAAGTTGATATTGACAGTAGCCGTACTTTTAGCATTTATTGGTTTCGAAAAGAATATATATATGAAGAAAAATGGGCAGGTAAACCGGAAAAGGTATTAAAATATGACTCCCAAAAAGACCAGTACTATCCATCTCCCCGTATGTCTTTTGAAGTCTGGAAAGATGCGGTAGAAGGTACTGCAATGAAATGGAACAAAAACGACATCTATTTTATGCGTCGCGTCCGACAACTGATCAGAGAAAGCATGCTTCGCAAGTCTGTCGAAATCAAGAATCTGAATAAAGAACTTATCCTCCTGAACAATACGCTGGACACCTATTCCAGTACGGTAACGCATGATCTGAAAAATCCGCTTTCAACAATAAAGCTGTCCGCTCAGTTGATGAAGATGCGAAAGGAAATAGACCCTGCATTTCTAAATAAAGTATCTACCAATATCCTGGATGCAGTATCGCTAATGGAGAATATGATGTCCAAGATTCTGGAATTTTCACGAGCCAGGGTCTACAACTTCAAACCGGAGTGCATCGAGATTGCACCAACCATTCAGCAAATTGCACAGCAATGCCTGGAAATTTATAATATGCCCCCTTCCAGTATTCAGACGGGAACACTACTTCCGGTATGGGGTGAAAAAACATTGCTTTACCAATTGTTTATGAACATCATCAACAATGCTGTGAAATATTCCAGTAAAAAAGAAGAACCGCTTATCTTCATAAGCAGTACGGTAGAGGAGGAATGGATCAGATACGAAATACAGGATAACGGAATCGGCATCGCTCCTGAAGAACTGAAGATGGTATATGAAATCTTCAAAAGATTACCCAATGCTTCTTCTTATGAAGGAACCGGAATAGGTCTAGCCATTGTAAAGCGGATTGTCGAAAGACTGAACGGCAAAATCGATATCCTCAGCGAATTGGGCAAAGGTACAACTGTTGTCATCAGACTTCGGCATATGGTAGATTAACTTCACTACTGTTCTTATGTTTTGTCGTGATCAGGAGGAGGAAGCACTTTGACTTCTTTCTCAATTTCTTTCTCTTCGACATGTACTGCAAAATCAGAGGGTTGTATCGGAATGCCTTTTATAGCCGCATATTCACGTGTATAAATAGCACCGAAATAGAGTATGGCAGCCGTATAATATACCCAAAGCAAGACTAATATAATTGATCCTGCAGCTCCATAAGTAGATTCGGTACCCGAAGTCTGAAGATACAATCCAATTACAAATCGTCCGATTACAAATAATACAGCTGTAAAAAAAGCTCCTGAACGTACAGTACGCCACTCAATCTTTACATCCGGCAGCGCCCTGAATATAATTCCGAACAGAATAAATATAACTCCAAAACTTATTGAAAAATTGATTGCGTCCAACAGGTGGACTGTAATATCCGGAAAGTATCGCTGTAAACGATCTGTAAATGCAAGTATGACGCCATTTACCACTAGCGTAACCATTAGCAGAAAACCCAGACTGATTACAAGTGACGAAGACAATAAGCGGTCTTTGAGAACCTTTACCCATCCCTTCTTAGGCTTGGCACGTACATGCCATATTCTGTTTATCGAATTCTGAATATCTCCGAATACCGATGTCGCTCCGATCAGTAACGTAATAATACTTACGACAAGAGCGAGATTTGACTTACCTGATAATTTGAGATTCATGATCACTTCCTGTATCTGCCGGGCTGCACTGGGGCCTACCAAACCTTTCATCTCCGTAAACACTTTGCCTTCGATAGCATCCTGACCAAAAAATACACCAGCCAAAGAGATAATTAAGACTAAAATAGGTCCTATTGAAAAAATAGTATAATAAGCCAGCGAAGCACTATACTTGAGACAATCCTCATTTATAAAACCCATAGCGGATGTTTTTATAATGGAAAAGAAATCTTTAACAACGCCGCTGCCTCTCGAATTTGTCTTACTCATCTTACATTTTTCTATAATTAAACCAGAGTTTCATCTTTTATATAACAAGAGACAATAAGCAAAGTTTACATGACAAGTACAGTTGAGCATTAATACGTGTGTCTTTGTAGAAATACGCATTATTAAAAACTTAACCGCAAGAGCAGAACTATCTGATTATTAATTCGTTCTTCTATTAACGAATGAATTAAAATTTTAAAAACATAAATCATATAATTATGGCAACTACATCAGCAAAAAGCAGTAGTGCATCAAAAACTGCACCTGCGAAATCCTCAAATAAAGAAGATTCGAAAATCAAGGCTAAATCCGGAGCGGCTAAAGACCTGGCAGATTTGTTTGAAGACGGACTGAAAGATATCTATTGGGCAGAAAAAGAGCTGACCAAAGCATTACCCAAAATGGATAAAAATGCAACTTCTCCGCAACTTAAAAAAGCGATTCAGAAGCATATCAAAGAAACAGAAGAACATATTAGCCGTTTAGAAAAATGCTTTGAAACATTAGGCAAAAAAGCTAAAGCCGAAAAATGTGACGCTATGGCTGGCCTCATAGAAGAAGGTGAAAGTATAATGGAAGAAACAGAAGTAGGACATGTAAGAGATGCAGGTATCATTGCCGCTGCACAGAAAGTAGAGCACTATGAAATTGCTACATATGGTACCTTAGCTGCATTTGCAAAAGTATTGGGCAATAAAGAAAGCTTAAAACTTCTATTAATGACACTCGAAGAAGAAAAAAATTGTGATGAAACTTTAACAGGCATTGCAGACACAAATTTAAATTCGAAGGCAGAATAATTCTATTCTGTATTTAGTTGTGATTAAAGCGGGTTTTATATTAAAATCCGCTTTTCTGATATTCCTCAGTAATTAACAAGCTTTCAGAAATCCTTTTTTATCGGCTCCCGACCTATAAACCTTTCTTTTCCTAACAAAAATTGTATCGCTTTTCCGACATTGCGTGCAATACTATCTTCCTGCTTTAAATGAGAAATATAACGCACAATTTCCAATTGCAGGGATGGAGATAAACTTTGAAAAACAGTGTATGCTTCTACATTTTGTTGTAAAGCTTTTGCCAGAAGCGGATGTATCTGGATTTCAGGTTTTTCAGCATTAAACTCTAGAGTAAAGTCAGCCGTATCCCCAACAGTTTTTCCTGTAGCTTTGAGCATAGGGCCATTGATGTACAAGCGCCATTCGCCGGCATATTTAACTAAAGTCTGGGTAAAAACAATCCCTTCAATGGTTAAAGATACAGGAATTTTTCCTTTATGCTGGCCGGCAGCTGTTATCAGTTCCAGCAAAACAAGCTCAGGAACAAACACAAACGGATTAATACCTATTTTATCAATGACCGCAGTAAAGTGCATTGTCTTACCTGTTTTAGAATTTCAATTCTTAAAGATAAATAAACGAATATGGGGATCAAAAATAAATGTGTCTATTCGGGCATCACTTTATAGGTAGGGTCATCTTCTACATTCACTTCAATTAGGCCGGCCGCATCAGCAAGCAGTTTACGGGAATCTGCACTCAGATGCCGTAATATAACCCGCTTCCCATTTTCCGCATATTTAGCTGTCAGCTTATGTACCACATCGATAGCAGTCATATCTACCAACCGGCTTTCCTTAAAATCGATAATAATCTGATCAGGGTCTTCAGCTACATCAAATTTTTCTGCAAAATGAGCTGCTGATCCAAAGAAAAGCGGACCATTTATTTCATAGATCTTATTACCTTCCGCATCTATACTCTTCCGGGCACGGATTCTTTTGGCATTGTCCCACGCAAACACCAGGGCAGATATTATTACACCCACCAAAACGGCCAAAGCCAGATTGTGGAGCAGTACTGTTATAGCTGCTACCAGTACTCCGACAAAAATATCGGATTTGGGCATTTTATTGACAAGCCGCACCGAAACCCATTGAAAGGTACCTATAGAAACCATGATCATCACGCCTACTAAAGCAGCCATGGGAATACGTTCGATAACAGGGCTGCCAATCAGAATAATAATCAGTATGGTCGCGGCTCCAATTATCGCTGAAAGCCGGGCTCTGGAACCTGCATTCAGATTTACCAAGGTCTGCGCTACCATAGCGCACCCACCCATTCCTCCAAAGAAACCGTTAACAAGATTTGCAGTACCCTGAGCCATAGCTTCCCGGTTTGAGTTTCCTTTTGTATTGGTGATTTCATCTACCATAGAAAGTGTCAGCAAAGATTCAATAAGTCCTACTCCGGCCATAACCAGTGCATAAGGAAATATGAGCTGCAATGTATCCCATGTCAGCGGAACAGAAGGGATATGAAAAACAGGCAGGGATCCGCTCACGGATGCAATATCAGATACTGTCTTAGTCTCTATACTTCCGGCAAGAACGATTGCAAAGATGACCATAATTGCTACCAATGAAGCTGGAATCGTACGGGTCAGTTTAGGAAAGAAATAGACAATCAACATCGTAAGCACAGTCAGTCCGATCATCGTATAAAGAGCCGCACCGGACAACCAGTGACTGACTCCATTCTCCACGACCTTAAACTGATGAATTTGTGCCATAAATATAATGATAGCCAGACCATTCAGAAAGCCATACATCACCGGTTGCGGAATTAGCCGTACAAACTTGCCCCAGCGGAACAGCCCCACCAGAAACTGAAGTACTCCCCCTAAAATAATCGCAGCGAACAAATATTCCACACCATGCGTTGCGGCTAAAGCAATCAGTACCACCACTGTGGCTCCAGCCCCTCCCGAAACCATTCCGGGCCGGCCGCCAAGCACAGCTGTGATCAGTCCCATCAGGAAGGCCGCATATAAACCTGTCAAAGGGCTCAATCCTGCCAAAATAGCAAAGGACAAGGATTCCGGAATCATAGTCATAGCGACGGTCAGACCCGCAAGGATCTCGACCCGGTAATTTACCTTTTGCTTAAAATCGAAGAACTGGAGAAAAGAATTCATATATGAGTGCAAATATAAGGCTTATACACCTAAACCTTCATCCTGTATTTTGGGGTAAACAAGAATGATTCCGTAAATTGCGCGGACAACCAGAATTAATGTTTCAGGAAAACCTGTTCACATTCTCAATTGTTATCTTATTAAATATTTACCGTATACATATGAAAAATAAACACTCTTACTTTAGTCTGCCCGGCATCTGTGCACTTATTTCCTTTTTGTTCGTCCAATGCCAGACCATTCCGGAAAATGTGAAAGCTGTCGAAAATTTTGATCAAAGCCGTTATCTTGGTAAATGGTACGAAATAGCACGATTTGACTTCAAATTTGAGAAAAACCTCAAAAATACGACAGCCACTTATTCGCTCAATAAAGATGGCTCTATAAAAGTAGTTAATACAGGATTTGATACAGTGGAACGTAAACAAAAGGAGGCTGTCGGAAAAGCCAAATTTGTAAATGAACCGACTCAGGGGATGCTAAAAGTTTCCTTTTTTGGTCCGTTCTATTCAGGGTACAATGTCATTGCACTTGATTCCGCATATCAGTATGCGCTCATAGCCGGCAAAAACCTGGATTACCTGTGGATCCTGTCACGGACACCAAATCTTCCGGATCAAATCAAAAGAGAATATCTGGTCAAAGCTAAGGAGGCTGGCTATGACCTGAATAAATTGATCTGGGTACAGCAGGATTCTGTGAAGTAAAAATACCTGAAAGCACAGGAATAATACCTGTTCGCTGTTGTCTTCTAAACAAACATCCGCGCTTGCCGTTATAGATTTATAGATTTTTTTAAAGGTATAGATCATGAGCAAAGACCACGGAAATCAAATCAAAGATGACGAAAAATACGAAGCTCTGCGCAATAAAGGCATGAGTAAAGAAAAAGCAGCCCGTATTGCCAATACGCCTGATGCCAGCCGAAAAGGAGGGAAAAGCAGTAATCTTGATGAACGAAAAAAAACTGAGCTTTTGGCGGAAGCAAAAAAAATAGGAATAAAAGGAAGACATAGCATGACTAAAGGCAAACTTATAGATGCTATAAGAAATCATTGAAATCGATCAATTACAATAACACAACAGTAACCTTGACCCTGCATTTTTAAAAGATGTGGGGTCTTATTTTTCAAAGCAGTAATTTATGAAGACCTCTGCAGCTATGCCACATGCGGCACTCGATATAAAGCTTAGATATGTATCTGACCAGCAACCCGGATATACCCGAAAAGAGAAAAACGGAAAATTCCTTTACTTCTCCGATAAAGGTAAAATAACTGACAAGAAGGTATTAGACCGTATCCGTGCATTAGTCCTTCCTCCTGCCTGGCAGCAGGTTTGGATCTGTGCGAAGGCAAACGGGCATATACAAGCTACAGGTATAGATGCACGTGGCCGTAAACAATATCGGTATCACAATGACTGGTCTGCTTTCAGAAATCTGAAAAAATTTGATCGCCTGGAGGGATTTGCCAGAAAGCTGAAACTTTTGCGCGCGCAATTAAAGAAAGATCTGAGACGCAAAAAACTCACAAAGGAAAAAGTTTGTGCCATTGCTGTGAATATTATGAGCCTCACGTATATCAGAGCAGGTAATAAAGCATACGAGGCGGAGTATGGATCATTTGGGTTGACAACCCTGAAAAACAAACATATTAAAATCCAGAGCAACAAGGTTTTTTTCAAATTCAAAGGTAAGAAAGGAGTCGTCCAACAGATATATCTTAAAGAACCCAAACTGGTAAAAATGTTGAAAAATATTAAAGATATACCCGGACAGGAACTCTTTCAATATTATAACAAGAATGGTGAAATTGTGCGCTTAGACTCAGGTGACATTAACTCCTATCTCAAAGAGGCCATGAAGGACGAATACACATGCAAAGATTTCAGGACATGGGCGGGTTGTACGCTTGCATTGATTGTCATGGCAGAGATGCCTGTTGCGGAAACTGAAACCGAAAGAAAGAAGAATCTGGTCCGCATAATAGATGAAGTAGCATCTAAATTAGGAAATACACGAACCGTGACCCGTAACTATTATATACATCCGGAGTTGCAGAATCAATATCTGGATCAGCGTCTTGCACCTGTATTAAATCGTATAGCAAAGAAAAGTAAAGACAAACTGTCGGTGACAGAAATTGCAGAAAAATCATTTTTAAAATTTCTTTTATCTCTTACTTCGGCATAAATTTCACGCACATACACCTCATTGTGATCCGGGGATGAGGAAGCAAAAAAAATCCCCCAAGCAAGAGACTGTAAACAGTCAGTGCCTGAGGGAAAAGAAAAATGGTATAATTATATATTATTGATAAACGGCTAAAACATTCTTCAGTTTTTTTCTGGCCATATGAATCCGGGTTTTGACTGTACCCACAGGCAGATTAAGATGCTCAGCAATTTCGTAGTATTTATACCCCTCAAAATACATGGTAAAAGGAACATAACAACCTTTATCCAATTCGGAAAGCGCCTGTTGTATATCATCCATCACAAATTTATTTTCTCCCCAATTATGAACAGCAGAAAAGTACATCTGAGAAGAACTTACTTCTTCTTCTGTTGTAATGAATGACTGAGTCTTAGAAACTCTGCGGTATCCGTTAATGAAAGTATTCTTCATAATAGTATACAACCAGCCTTTAAGATTAGTCCCCTCTTTAAAATTCTGAAAGTAGGTCACAGCTTTGAGAAACGTCTCCTGAAGAAGATCATTGATTTCCTCATTATCTTTTGTAAAGCGTTTTGCGAAGCTCCGGAGTTCATTAGTTTGCTCCATAACCTGAGTATTAAATTCGTTTCTAGTCATAATAGTAGATTTTTTATTTCCGCTTTGAAGCATTTTACAGTTAACTCTATTTTGTTGAATCATCGCAAGACATTATTCAAAGTGCATGCTAAAAAGAGTGGTTTTTTTCTTTCAAAAAACGTATAAATACCTATAAACTTTTGGTTAAATCAACACCACTCCCCATAGAGTTTAAAAAGCCCAATTATCAGCAAGGCAGATACGTATTTATACGCGTATTTAACCCCGATGAAATTGAAAATTTTGGCTTCTGAAACATAGAGAAGAATTTGGTACAGACGTACACAGCTCTAAATGTCTATTTAATAATACAAAACAGCCTTTCGGAAACGTATTCAAAACATTAAAAATCAACCGCATACACCGAAACCTTCTGATCATTGCGTTGTTTATATTAGTATGAGAGCAATTTGGACAGGAGCAATAGGTTTTGGACTTGTTAATATCCCGGTTAAAATATACAGTGCCACACAAAGCAGTTCACTGGATCTGGACATGCTGGATCGGAAAGATAAATCAAATATCAAGTACAAAAGGGTGAATGAGAAGACAGGTAAAGAAGTCGCATGGGAAAATATTGTCAAAGGATATATGCTGAAAGACAAATATGTCGTACTGGAGGATGCGGACTTTGAAGATGCAAGTCCTGAAAAAAATAAAATGATCAATCTCCGGTCCTTTGTCAAACTTGAAGAAATAGATAGTATTTATTTTGATACTCCCTATTATTTAGAGCCTCAGAAAGGTGGAGAGAAAGCCTACCAGTTACTCTTAAAAGGATTAGAAAAAAGCAAAACTGCAGGCTTAGGATCCTTTGTTATGCGCAATATTGAAAATCTGGTCATTATAAAACCCTACCAGAATATGCTTTTACTAAATAAGCTCCGTTTTGAAGAAGAAATTCGCTCAGCTGAAGAATTAAAGATTCCGGGAGCCTCGAAGATCAAAAAGGAAGAAATGGATATGGCTTTACAGCTTATCAAACAACACAGCCATAGCTTTGATATCTCCGGATATAAAAATGAATATACCCGTGATCTGCTCAAGATCATCAAACAGAAAGAAAAAGGCAAACGGGCAACTATCCGAAAGATGACAGTAGAAAATACAAAAGCAGCAGATCTGCTAGCGCAGCTAAAGGCAAGTTTAGCTTAAAATTTTTCTAATGCCTTTTTGATATCGGCAGGATGATCAAAAATATCTGCCCATGGATCCTCCGTTTTTTCCAGACGATCAGCAATAGAAGTAATATTAAATTGTCTGATATCCAACCCTCCTTTCACTTCTTTCCAATGCAAAGGCGTACTGATAGTTGCACTTTCCTTCGGACGGACAGAATATGGAGCTGCAATAGTTTGTCCCCGCCGGTTCTGCAGATAATCCAGATAGATCAGACCTTTCCTTTTCCGGGGATCCCTGATCAGACTAGTTGTATCCGGATGTTCCTCATGGATCATCTCTGCGATAAACTGTATAAAATCACGGACTACATCATAAGTATATTTTTTATTTACATAAAGGTATATGTGCAAGCCTGTAGAACCGGATGTCTTAATATAATCTGTGACACCAGCCTGCTTAAAGAGACGATGGGCAGTTCTGGCAACATCAATCAAAACTTCAAAGTCAGCTCCGTTGGGATCCAGATCCAACACAGCAAAGTCCGGATATTCTTTCTTTTTATAGGTAGACAGCCAGGGATTAATTTCTATAGATCCTAAATTTGCAATGTAAAGCAGAGTTGCCTTATTATTACAGATCAGATAATCGATGTCCTTATCTGTACTTTCCGAATACATGGGAACTGTGCGCAACCAGCCAGGAATCTGCTTTACGTCTACATCTTTTTGAAAAAAACTCTTTTCTTCTATACCATTTGGGAAACGGTGCATGGAAATCGGTTTATCTTTGAGATAGGGCAATGCAAGATCCCCGTATTTCTCATAATATGTTAACAACTGCCCCTTAGTATATCCATCTGAGGGCCAATATATCTTGTCCAGATTAGTAAGCTTTACCTGATGACGGTCGACTGTAACAACCTTATCTTTCACCAACTCTTGTTCATCCCGTTCTATCTGTACATCCTTCACATTCTTATCCATACGTAATCCTTTAAAAACAGGATGACGAAGATGCCTGTCTGCAGTCCATTCCGAATAATAGACTTCACACACCACAGCAGGCTTCACCCACGTGACCTCCTTTTCTTTAGCTACTACCACGTGTGCATCAAAAGGTTTATCGGTCTTCTTCGTATCCTTTAGTATATCAAAAATATCTTTTAAAATATCCTCCGTAAAGCCTGTTCCACAATTCCCTAGATATATCCAATGATCCTTTTCGTAATATCCCAACACTAAAGCGCCAAAAAAGGAACGGCTACCCTGAGGCTTTGTATATCCGCAGATCACTGCTTCCTGAGTTTTCCGGAATTTAACTTTAAGCCACTGGCTACTCCGTTTTCCGGCATGGTACAAACTCTCCGTATCTTTTGCTATGACTCCTTCCCAACCCTGCTTTTCAGCCTGTTTCCTGATTTTTGAAACCGTTCCTGTCAAAGCTTCAACAGGCATTATTACAGATTTTTTCACCCCTTTTAATAGTAATTGAAGCAGATCCTTTCGCTCCTTCAATGGATATTGACTCAGGTCATTTTCATCCAGACTCAGGATATCAAAAATATAATACCGAATTACGAAAGAAGGTGGCAAAGGTTCTCCACTCTGCAAAAGCTGGAACTGAGCTTTCCCGTTTTTATCTTCAATAACAACTTCCCCGTCCAGCCAGACATCGCGGTCCAGAGCCGACAACGCTTTCACTACACTCGGAAATAGTTTGTTCATCTGTTTCCCATTACGGGAGTACAACACAACTTTTTTGGCGGTCTTAACAGCAATTATCCGGAAACCATCATATTTTTTTTCATACAACCACCCCTCTTCATCCGGTAAATCCGTAGCGAGTCTGGTTAACATGGGAAGAGGTTCCAGCAGTTCAACCTCTGCATTTTTAGCAGGTGAAGCAGACAATTTTGATTTCTCTTTTAATGTCTTTGCAGACTTCTTTTTATACTGTTCTCCTTGATCCTTTATCTTCTTACTGACATAGTCTTCAGCATTGTACGGTCTATCTACGGCGAACTTATCTTTGTGTTTGATCAACAGCCAGGATTTACCATCACTATCTTTTATACGGACTAAGGCAAACTCCCCTTTTAATATTTTTCCGTGAAGAATAACTTTAACTGAACCCTGTTCCACATCATCCAACAGACTTTCCTCGTTACCGTCCCCCAAAGGGTGGAAATAACCTTCGTCAAATATAGAAACAGTCCCGGCACCGTAGTTTCCTTTAGGAATCTCTCCTTCAAAGCTGGCATAATCAACAGGATGATCTTCCACCTGCACCGCAAGTCTCTTATCCTGCGGAAAAAGAGAAGGACCTTTAGGTACTGCCCAGCTTTTGAGTACTCCCCCCATCTCCAGACGAAAGTCATAATGCAGACGACTGGCATGATGTCGCTGGACAACAAATCGCAATTTCTCAGGTTTCTCCGAATTTGCAGAACCTTTTGGTTCCACCGTTTCCTTGAAATTACGCTTCTTATGGTATTGCGCCAATTTATCCATAATCCTATACTTTCTATACTAACATCAGGATATTAACAAAGGTTTACAGCTTACTTATCAATTTGTCTCTGAAATATACACGCTCTATAATTCTGGCTTTGGATAGCTGAGCATATAAGTTAGGAAGAACTGATGATGCCACATTACGTATCTCTGAGTTATTGGCATCCGAAACAGCCTGTTCGAAAAGAGGGATGCTGCGTTCATAATCTTCAATAACCATTTTTATAAATCTATAATCAAAATCTCTGTTCTTTTCTTCCTTCAGATCTGAAACTTGCTGCGCATCAATGACATTCATGACTTCCGGAATAGCCACATTCATATTATCTCCTAAAGCTATAATCTGTGCCACATCTTTAGTGTGGCATTCTTTTAATGCCAATGCAAGATTGCGGATAGAATCCGAACTGGCCATCTGTAAAGCTTGTTCTGAAGCATTTTTTAATTTAAGTCCGCTTTCAACAGTTTTTATAAAAAAGCGTTCTGCATCAAAATAAATATTGTAATCCAATATCGAGGCAGATACTACCGAATCTGTCAGTGGCGCATTTTTAATGGACGTGGGTTTCTGGCAACTGCTTAAGCCAAATGCAATTGCAGATAAGAGAGTATAATATAGGTAAGCTTTCATGATGTTGTGCTGTATAATTACTATAAGTACACACAGAAGCTCTAAGTGTTGAGGGGAAAAACACCTTAAAAAAAAGAATAATACCTGTTAAGAGAGGTTAAAAGCGTAATTGCGGATTAGCTTATATCCGTTAGGCTGATAATTTTGTCCGTTCCGAACCTGAATATCGACCGGCCTTTCATACTGATGACCTGCCCGCGTTCATAACCATTAGGCAAATCCACAGCCAATTTGGCCGAATAGTCGATTTCGATTTCAGTCTGCTCAGGAGAATGCTGAACAGCCAAAATTTCCTGTTTACGTTCCGAAAACAACTCAGCAGCCTGTACAGCCTGATCCCAGAATGCACGGCGACCTAATAAAGATAAGTTGATTTCTCCGTCGGTAATGTTAACAAAACGGATTTCGTCATCCAGATCCGCAAGCATACCTGCTATATCCAACTGATTGTAGGCCTCTACATAATTGCGAATCAGTTTTTCTCGCTGCGTATAGTCCATTATCGTAATCTTTCTGCTGATTTTATCAGGCGTTCATCTTTACGTATACCACCGAAAGCAAGAGATAAGAATACTATAGCAACCGGGAATAAGAAAAATCCCACTCCAATATTACTTGCTGAAAGATATTGGGATGTTTTGGATAAAATATCTCCGGAAAAAGAGTAAAGCCAGAAAAAGAATAAAACAACCAGAACCATCTGTAACAAAATCAGTTTGATTTGCATTTTGCGGTCTTTAAACTTAAAGATGATATATACCGGAATCAATCCTAAAACCACTGTAGCAATACTCTGCAAAATAAAAGATTCTTCTTTGACAGATTCACCGTTAACAGCAGTATAAGACCCTGACACTAATAATTTCCTTCCTATTCCCGCCACATCGATATACTGCAGATAAGGGAACAGAAACAATGCGAAAATAGTCACTCCCGCTAATAATAACCAAACCGTTTGAATACGCTGTATCATAAGATTATTTTATTGTAACAAACAAACTTAGATAAATTTGCCTTTATATGCAATATTATTGACTTGTATATAAAACTAATTTATCGGTTTCTCCTCTGCCGTAAAGCTCTAATTTTTCAGAGAAAATATACTGTCATATCCCAAAGTGAATGTCTAACAGTTTAATCTGCTTTATTAACAATGCTAATGTCAAATTGTTCCGTCAAAAAATGAAGTTGAATCATAAAATCATCCAAATCACTACATTTGCAATGTGGAACTAAAAACAAAACGTTTCTTTCTGGAGATAGCATATCAAGGCACAGCATATCATGGTTGGCAAATCCAGCATAACGCTGTTT
This sequence comes from Sphingobacterium spiritivorum ATCC 33861, assembly GCF_000143765.1. Classification (GTDB taxonomy): domain Bacteria; phylum Bacteroidota; class Bacteroidia; order Sphingobacteriales; family Sphingobacteriaceae; genus Sphingobacterium; species Sphingobacterium spiritivorum. Next base: position 813,191 of record NZ_GL379771.1, read on the forward strand.
CTGTACAGGAAAAGTTAAATGATGTACTTAAAACCTTACTTCGTAAGGACATAGAAACCATAGGTGCCGGCCGTACAGATACAGGAGTACACGCAAGGCAGTTATTTGTTCACTTCGATGCCATACCGGAAGGTCTGCTATTACAGCCAGATAAATTTGTTCATTCCCTCAATGCCTTGTTGCCGCACGATATTGCAGTATACAGGCTTTTACCGGTAGATGACCAAGCTCATGCCCGTTTTGATGCAACATCCAGATCTTACGAGTACCATCTGCATTTTAAAAAAGATCCCTTTCTGATAAATGCCTCCTGGCTGACCAGAGATATTCCGGATGTAGTGAAGATGAATGAAGCCTGTCAATACCTCCTGGGAAGACAGGATTTCGAATGTTTCAGTAAATCCAACACACAGGTTTTTACCAATTTTTGTGATATATCAAGAGCTGAATGGCTATGGAATACCGATGATCATCTAGTTTTTCATATTTCCGCAGACCGCTTTCTAAGAAATATGGTCCGCGCGATTGTAGGCACCTTGTTAGAAATTGGCCTGAAAGGAAAAGAACCTGTGTATATACAGGAAGTCATTGCGAGCAAGAGTCGCTCAAAGGCCGGAACATCTGTCCCGGCGCATGGATTATACTTAACGGAAGTGGTTTATCCTTATATTAGTAAACGTAAATAGAATAAGTAGTGAGCGATCAAAAAATAACAGGAAAAACATACGACAGTAAGCTATTAAAGCGCATGATCAAATATATGCGCCCCTATCAGACCGTATTCTGGATTTCGGTCGTATTGACTATTTTGCTTGCAGCCGTAGCGCCCGCCCTACCCTTGCTCATCGAGCACACCCTAGACAAATATATTCTCACAGACGACGCATCAGGACTTAATAACATGCTGATTGCGATGTTGGGACTTCTGGTTTTACAAACCATCATCCGGTATTTTCATACATTAATGACCAATACTCTTGGACAATCTGTAATCAGAGATATACGTATTGAAGTATTTAATCACATCACTAATCTCAGGCTCAAATACTTCGACAATACCCCAATAGGAAGGCTTATCACACGTACAATATCCGATCTGGAAACGATATCCAATATTTTCTCAGAAGGGCTTATACAGATTATAGGGGACCTGCTGCAACTACTGGTGATACTTATAGTCATGTTCTACACCGATTGGAAGCTCACCCTTATCGTGCTCATTCCTATGCCACTGATGGTGGCAGCGACCTACATTTTTAAAGAGGCGATGAAATCTGCTTTTCAGGATGTACGGAAGTGGGTGGCTAATCTCAATACATTTTTGCAGGAGCATATCTCAGGGATGGGTATTATTCAATACTTTGCCCGGGAAAAACAAGAGTTACATAAGTTTAAAGACATTAACTCCCACCACCGCAACGCACACATCCGTGCCAACTGGTACTTTTCTATATTTTTCCCGGTATTAGAACTCATCATGGCCATAGCACTTGGTCTTCTGGTTTGGTTCGGATCCAGACAGATTATCGCAGATGTGATATCCCCAGGGGTAGTAGTAGCATTTATCATGTATATAAATATGATATTCAGACCTATACGCGAGCTTATAGATAAATTCAACACCCTGCAGATGGGCATGGTCAGTGCTGAAAGAATCTTTGATGTACTGGACACCGATGAAGCGACTCCCAATGCGGGTACACTTAAACCGGAAACTGTCAAAGGAGAAATCGAATTTAAAAATGTCTGGTTTGCCTACAATGATGAAAACTGGGTATTAAAAGATGTAAGCTTCAAAGTACAGCCGGGAGAAACACTTGCGCTTGTGGGTGCCACAGGTGCTGGTAAATCCTCTACAATCAATATCCTGAGTCGTTTTTACGAAATCAATAAAGGACAGATCCTCCTGGACGGGATAGATATACGTGAATATGAACTCAATTACCTGCGCAAGACTATTGCCACTGTACTGCAGGATGTTTTTCTATTCTCAGATTCCATCCGAAAGAATATCAATCTGAATGAAGACAGCATTTCGAATGAGAAAATAATCGATGCAGCGAGACAGGTCGGTGCTTATGATTTTATTCAGCGTCTACCCGGAGGATTTGACTATGAGGTAATGGAACGCGGAGCGACATTATCAGCAGGCCAGGCACAACTTATCTCTTTTATCAGAGCACTGGTCCACGATCCTAAAATACTGATACTGGATGAAGCAACTTCTTCTGTAGATACCGAAACGGAGGAGCTGATCCAGTCAGCTATTGACAACCTTATGAAAGGAAGAACCGCCATTGTCATTGCACACAGATTGTCAACAATCCAGAAAGCAGACAAAATTATTGTGCTCGATAAAGGTGAGATCAAAGAGATCGGCAACCATCATGAACTGCTCGCTATAGACGGATTCTATAAGAAACTATACGACCTTCAATTCCATTCGGCCGGTATCTGATAAATTCAGATGTATGAGCTGAAAATTTTATTATAAACAAAAGCGGAGTTTTCTATATAAAAAACCCCGCTTTTGTTTTGTGATGTGATTAGTTCAATCCTCTTTTCTTCATCAGGTAGACCGGATTCGGATCTGCACCTCTGAAGGTGCGATACATTTGTGCCGGGTTTCCTGTTCCTCCTCTTTCAAGAATATTTCTTCTGAAAGAAGCGGCAGTGCCCTGATCATACAATCCTTTTTCTTTGAATGCTGCGAAAGCATCTGAATCCAATACCTCAGACCAGATATAAGCATAATACCCTGCCGAATACCCTCCTGAGAAAATATGTTCAAAATAAGTACTTCTATATCTCGGGATAATAGAGTTGATAAGTCCGATCTTGTTCATTGCTCCTTTCTCAAAAGCATTGATATCTTCTTTAACAGGAGCTGTAATCGTGTGGTAATTCATATCCAGTAAGGATGCAGCCAAATATTCTACAGTAGCAAAGCCCTGATCAAATGTGCCGGCCTTTTGCATCTTAGAAATCAGCGAATCCGGGATTGCTTCTCCGGTTTTGTAATGTTTGGCATATACTTTCAATACTTCAGGATCTGCCGCCCAGTTTTCCATGATCTGTGAAGGAAGTTCCACAAAATCTCTCGGTACCGATGTACCGGCCAGACTTTTATATTTAACATTAGACAATAATCCGTGCAGCGCATGTCCGAATTCGTGGAATAAAGTTGTTGCTTCATCAAATGTAAGCAATGCAGGTTCATCCCCTATTGGTTTGGTAAAATTACATACAATAGAAATAACAGGAGCGACACGCTTGCCCTCTTTTCTATATTGTGAACGGTAGGATGTCATCCATGCTCCGCCTTTTTTAGAAGCTCTCGGAAAGAAGTCTGCATATAACAGCCCCAGATGTGAACCATCTTTATCTTTCACCTCATATACTTCCACTTCGGGGTGATAGACCGGTACATTATTTAAAGCGACAAACGTGAGACCGTATAACTTATTTGCTACAGAGAAAGCCCCTTCACGTACAGATTGCAGACTCAGATAAGGCTTGATATCCTCTTCATTCAACGCAAAACGTTTTTTACGGATAATCTCGGCATAGTATCTCCAGTCATATGGTGCTACATTAAATGTATCTTTTGCAGCAATGATCTCTTTCTGAATATCTGCAGCTTCCACTTTTGCCTTTGCAAGCGCCGGAGTCCACAACTTGTTCAGTAAATCATATACATTAGCCGGATTCTCCGCCATAGATTCAGACAATACATAAGCGGCATGATTTGCGAAGCCTAATAATTTAGCCTTTTCCAAACGCAGATTTGCAATTTTGCGAACAATCTCTTTATTGTCTGCGTCATTTCCGTTATTTCCTCTCAGGCTGTAAGCTTCCCATATTTTCTTACGCAGATCTCTGTTCTTGGCATATTGCAGAAATGGCATGATTGAAGGATTCTTCAATGTAAATACCCATTTATCTTTCAGACCCTTTGCCTTCGCAGCTTCTGCAGCAGCCGCTTTCAGATCAGAGGTCAGCCCTTCCAGATCCGCCTCTTTATCAATAACCAATTCGAATGCATTGGTTTCTTTTAATACGTTTTGCCCAAACTGAGTGGTCAGTACAGACATCTCTGCATTGATTTTTTTCAGCTTTTCTTTATCTTGGTCCTTCAGACCCGCTCCCGAACGTATAAATCTTTTGTATGTTTCTTCCAGTAACTTATTATCTTCTGCATCCAGTCCGAGTGTCTGTTTCTTTTCCCATATCGTTTTGATTTTGCCAAAAAGGGTAGAATTTAATGTAATCTCATCATTATGCGCAGACAATACAGGAGCCATACTTTTGGCTAAAGCCTGAATAGTGTCGTTCGTATTTGCTAAATTAAGATTAGAAAATATAGTGGAAACCTGCCTCAACAAACCTCCTGCATTTTCTAAAGCCAGAATAGTATTTGCAAAAGTTGGTTCGCCTATATTATTAACAATAGAGTCAATTTCCAGTTTATGTTGTTTTAATGCTTCATCAAATGCAGGCTTAAAATGCTCATCTTTTATCTTGTCAAAAGGAGGTACATTGAAAGGTGTATCATAGGTTAAAAGTAAAGGGTTGGTCGTTTCTGTCTTCTGTTCATTAGTACAACCGACCACAGTTGCCGCAATGATCATGAACATGGGCAAAAAGCTTTTTTTATTCATTTCCGTTTCTTGATTTGTTTTCAATGTTTTTTACAAAGTTAACAATTCCACCCGGATTGAGTGTCTTCAGTGAGCACAAAGACTCTTTACTTTCAGAAATTTATCAGATTTTTGTAAAACAAATACGCAGATGTAACTATTATCAAAATATTACGTCTATTAGCATAATAATTAGCAATTTAAAAGATGAATAGTGTATCTCGCTTCTTCTGGTACTGTGCCGGCGTACATCAGGACACCCTGATAAAATATCCTGAAGAACATAATAAATATGTCAGTATTGGGGCCACGATATTCTTCACCGGGCTTTTTGCAGCTCTTTCCGGCGGATATGCATTATACTTTGTTTTTAGTGGGAATCCGCTTTCTGTTGTATATGCGATACTTTTCGGACTTATTTGGGGCCTGGCAATCTTTAATCTCGACCGTTACATCGTGCTGAGTATTGATAAAACTAAAGGAAGCGGTAAGCAGTTTCTTCAGGCTTTTCCGCGTATCTTACTGGCCATTCTTGTCGGGGTTGTTATTTCCAGACCTCTCGAGTTAAAGATATTTGATAAAGAGATCCGTGAACATCTGCGAGGTTCATATCTGAGCCAGCAGCGGGCAAAAATAGATACCCTCAATCAGACATTTGAGAATAAATACGCAACGGAATACGGGCAGCTCAACGGATTAAAAAAACAGGCAGACTCATTAGACAGCAACATAAAGTCAGATAAGCAAAAACTTAATTTCGAAATCTTTGGCAACAAAACAACAGAGACTTCCGGTGTCATGGGATACGGACCTTATGCCAAAATGAAAGAAGCCCAGCTCAAAAAGCAGGAAATTTATCTCGATACACTCCGCACACGCATTCAACAAAAAGAAAGCGTACTGCAGGACCGAAAGGCATTCGAGGGTATACTGGATCAAAAACTACTTTCCAATAAAAGCCTGGACAGTGCAGTCAATATAGCCGGATTTGCAGATCGTAATGCAGCCCTCGGTAACCTCAAATTTAAAGCAGACGGCACGGTTGATCAGGCTACAGAAAATGCTGTACTTTTCATTGCACTCTTGTTTATATTCTTTGAGTGTCTGCCCGTATTTGTCAAACTTATGAGCGGACGTGATTCCTATGATCAGGCTCTGTTAAGTCAGCGTGAGATTCACGACTATGAATCACATACAAGTATCGCTGTAGAGAAAAGCGCTATTGATAATCTGGAAGGTTTCAGAACAGATGTATCCATCAAAAAACGTATGGATAAACTAAATAACGATTATCACCAAGAAAAAGAAGTGTAATAACTCTTAGATCTGTTTATTAAAATTACAGTAAAAGACATTATGTTAATAATGCTGTCTTTTCAGAATAAAAATCTATACAACACTCCTTTAACACATTTTAGCAACCCATACAGATATATTGGCTTCATTTTTGGATAATTAATGAGACCCGGACTTCGATCTGAAGTACGGATTATATTAAGATTAGGAGGTACAAAATGATTGGAATCGTCGGAGGATCCAGACCACTTGCCGGACTGGAGCTTATCAAAAAAATATTGGAAGAAACAATTGCATCCACAGATCAGGATCACCTGCCTGTGCTTTTGTCTTCGCAACCTCATCGTATCGCGGACCGCACGCAGTATTTACTTGATAATACACGCACAAATCCGGCATATGCGATAGCGGAAATTATAAGTGAACTGGAACAATCCGGAGCGACTGTAGTTGGCATTCCCTGTCATACCGCACATGCTGTTCCCATATTTGATATCATCCGGTATGAATTACAGAAAAAAGAGCATAAAGTACGTTTGCTGCATATGGTAGAAGAAACATCGGACTATATTGCAGCACATTTCACTGCGCCTGTAGTCGGCATTCTGACCACAACTGGAATCCGTAACACAGGGCTTTACAATCACGTATTTGCAGCAAAAGGCTTAAAAGTTATTCAACCTCCTGAGGAATGGCAGGAGAAAATCCAGGCGGCAATACATGATGAGCAGTACGGAATCAAAGCCAGCTCCTCTCCTGTTACAAACCGCGCAAAAGAAGAATTGGTAGCTGCGATCCACGAACTCAAAAAAGAAGGTGCTACAGTTATTATATTAGGATGTACAGAATTATCCGGGGCACTTCGTGAAAAAGAAATCTCAGGTCTGCCGCTTGTAGATCCCAATCGGATCCTTGCACGTGCACTGATACGGACAGTTGCTCCGGAAAAACTTAAAGACTAAGTAATTAAATAAAATCGGTGTTATCTTCAGGATAACACCGATTTTATTTTTTTGCGCATTCTTACTAAAATTCTATATTTACGATTGAAAACATTATTAAGCTAAAACTATGGATGCACAAAGAGTGGACAGTTATTTAATAACTCAGGTCAAATTTTTCTCACCTCAACATCTTAATCTGTTGAGAGAGCAAATGCTGCAAATGGATGAAAGTCGGTTTGTACAAATACAGATGCTGTCCTTCAACGATCCTATGATTACCCTGTTGATCTCGATCTTTGCAGGTTCATTTGGTATAGATCGTTTCATTATAGGAGATACAGGTCTCGGAATCGGAAAGTTATTGACTTGTGGTGGTCTGGGTATCTGGACAATCATTGACTGGTTCCTGATTATGGATGCTACGAAAGAAAAGAATTTCAGAAAAATAGCAGCTCTGCTATAGATCAATAAGAACATAATCCGTACTGCATTTAATAAAAATATGAGGTACGGATTCGTGTACTTCCCTTACCCAACAGGACCATCTGTCATTTTGACACCTCCCTGTATGTTATTGTTATTGGCATAAATATTGATGTTTAAACATATAAATACAGGAGGTTAATCATGCAAAAAATAATCCATCGTGCAGAAAACCGCGGTCATGCAGACTTCGGATGGTTAAAAAGTTATCATTCTTTTAGTTTCGGACAATATTACAACCCGGACAATATCCATTTCGGCGCACTACGTGTGCTAAATGATGATCATGTAGCAGCAGGTCAGGGATTTGGCCGCCATCCGCATGACAATATGGAGATTGTAAGTATCCCGTTATCAGGCACACTTGCTCACAGCGACAGCATGGGTCATCGAAAAGATATACAGACCGGAGATGTACAGATCATGAGTGCCGGCACGGGTATTCAGCATTCCGAATTCAACGGAAGTAAAACAGATGACGTAAAATTTTTACAAATCTGGATTATACCTAAAGAAGCAGATATCGAGCCGAGATACGATCAGAAATCATATGCCCATCTTGACAAAGAGAATAAATGGATTACCATTGTCTCTCCAGATGAAGCAGATGCAAATGCTGTATGGATAAATCAGGATTCCTGGTTCAATCTTGCTGATCTGCAAAAAGGAAATACGTTAGCCTATCATTTACACAATCAGACAAACGGCATTTATCTCTTTGTTTTGGAAGGAGATGTTTCAGTTGGAGGAGAACAGCTTAGCCGCAGAGATGCAATAGGAATACACGACTCAGGCAATGTCAGTATAGAAGCAAATGCAGACGCACAACTTCTTCTGATAGAAGTACCCATGTTTTAAATAAACTGATCCACAATATTGTTAATTGAGGGTCTGACATATCGTCGGACCCTTTTTAATTAAAACTTTGTTTAGCATTTGATGGTTTTATATATAAAATATCCCGACTATGGCAGAAGCGCCCCGTACACCTTTAGCACAAATATCTTCTCTATACTGCAGACAACTGGACTACAAGGAAAAAACCAGACAGCTATCCGTAGAGCAACGCATTTCCCTTCTTCGCAGTTTGGGTAAACAAATAGAAAACAATCATTCTGCAATTACGAAAGCTTTACATCTGGATTTCAGAAAGAATACCTTTGAAACAGATTATACCGAAATCTACGTTGTCCAATCTACGATAAAACATATCTGCAGGAACCTAAAAAGATGGGCTCAAAACCGAAAGGTAAAGAACAACCTGATGTATATCACGACACGCTCCTACCTCCAATATGAGCCAAAGGGTAGTTCTCTTATCATTACGCCATGGAACTATCCGTTTCAGATTCCGCTGATGCAAACAATCAGCAGTATAGCTGCCGGCAATACTGTTATGCTGAAGTTATCCGAATACGTTCCCCATACCAATGTGATAGTAGAAGAAATTATCCGTTCTGTATTTAAACAGGAGCATGTTACAGTTATTAACGGACAAGCTGAAGAAACTACGCATTTACTAAATCTCAAATTTGACCATATTCATTTTACAGGTTCACCAAAGGTAGGTAAGATCGTGATGCAGGCAGCCTCTGCACACCTTTCAGATATAACATTAGAATTAGGCGGCAAATCACCTGTATTTATAGATAAAGATGTAAATCTGCGACAGATAGTACGAAATCTGATATGGGGCAAATTCGTAAATGCAGGACAAACCTGTATTGCCCCCGACTATGTACTTATAGACAAAAACCTGAAGGATACATTTGAAAAAATATTACCGGAAGAAGTGATAATGGCTTTCGGAACATCTGCAGAGCAATCGCCGGATCTGGCCCGTATCATCAATGACAGGCAATTTGACCGCCTGGATACGGCTCTCAAAAAAGCTGTTCAAGCAGGAGCGCGGATACTGACAGGTGGTGAAACAAATAAGACATCGCTTTATATAGCTCCCACAGTAGTGACAGACATGCCTGCAGACAGCAGCTTAATGACAGAAGAAATCTTTGGGCCCATATTACCGGTTGTTTACTATGACACTGTAGACGAAGCATTGACGCTTGTATCCCGGAAAGAAAAACCTCTGGCGCTCTATATCTTCAGTAACAACAGGCATTATACGGATACGGTTCTCAGGAATACAACTGCCGGCTCTACGGCGGTAAATGATATGCTGATTCAGTATATGCACCCCAATCTTCCGTTTGGCGGAGTCAATCATTCGGGAATAGGACAGTCCTTCGGACAATATGGTTTCAAATCGTTTTCACATGAAAGAACTGTAGTTTCAGGCAGCAAAAACCTTCCGTTATCCCGGATATTCTGGTATCCCTACACTGCAAAAACCAGAAAACTGTTCAATTTTATAAAACGTTTCCTGTAAACAAAAAAAGAGTTGTCAGAAATCTGACAACTCTTTTTCTATGTATGATGCGATACGATTACTGGAATTTTTTCGCATTGATTTTACGTTCATTCTCTGTCAGGTAGATCTTACGCAGACGTGTACTTTCTGGTGTAACCTCGATGTACTCATCAGCCTGGATATATTCCATAGATTCTTCCAGTGAGAATTTGATTGCAGGAGCAATACGTGTATTATCATCCGTACCTGAAGCACGCATATTCGTTAATTGCTTACCTTTCACAATATTGATAGTCAAATCATTATCACGGATGTGTTCTCCTAAGATCTGTCCTTCATAAATATCCACTCCCGGATCTACAAAGAATTTACCACGATCCTGTAATTTATCGATAGAGTATGCAGTAGTTGTACCTTTGTCAAGTGAAATCAATACACCATGTAGACGACCAGGGATCGTTCCTCTCCAAGGCTCATAACCTTTCAGACGGTGAGCCATTACCGCTTCACCAGCTGTAGCTGTCAATACGTTGTTACGAAGACCGATGATACCGCGGGATGGAATTTCAAATTCCAGATGCTGCATTTCTCCTTTTGTCTCCATCACTAACAATTCACCTTTACGTTGTGTTACCAACTCGATTACTTTACCGGATACCTCAGCAGGAACATCTACAACCATTACTTCAATAGGCTCACACTTCACACCGTCAATCTCTTTAACGATAACCTGTGGCTGACCTACCTGAAGCTCGTATCCTTCACGACGCATTGTCTCGATCAATACAGATAAGTGAAGAATACCACGACCATATACTAACCAGGCATCAGGAGATTCTGTAGGAACAACACGCAATGCAAGATTTTTCTCCAATTCTTTCTGCAGACGGTCATGGATATGACGTGAAGTCACATATTTACCTTCTTTACCGAAGAAAGGAGAGTTATTGATCGTGAACAACATATTCATGGTAGGCTCATCGATATGCATAACCTCCAGTTGTTCCGGGTTTTCAAAATCTGCGATAGTATCACCGATATCAAATCCTTCGATACCAACTACAGCACATATATCACCTGATTTTACTTCTGTAACTCTCGCTTTACCTAATCCTTCAAACACATACAGCTCTTTCACACGGGATTTTACGATTTTACCGTCACGTTTTACCAACGATACCGGTTGTCCTTCTTTGATCAGACCACGAGCCACACGTCCTACTGCGATACGTCCTACGAAAGTAGAATAATCAAGAGACGTAATCTGCATTTGTAACGTACCTTCCACTACCGGAGCAGCCGGTATGTGCTTCAGGATAGCATCCAGAAGGTCTGTGAAATCTTCTTTAGGTTCTTTCCAGTCTGTTGACATCCAACCTTGTTTGGATGAACCGTAAAGCACAGGGAAATCTAATTGTTCCTCATTTGCATCAAGACTGAAGAAAAGGTCAAAAACATTTTCATATACTTCATCAGGGCGACAGTTTTCTTTATCCACTTTGTTGACAACAACGATTGGTTTCAGTCCTAACCCCAATGCCTTTTGCGTCACGAAACGTGTTTGCGGCATCGGACCTTCGAACGCATCCACCAAAAGGATAACCCCGTCAGCCATTTTAAGTACACGCTCTACTTCACCACCGAAATCGGCGTGACCAGGAGTGTCAATAACATTGATTTTTACACCCTGATAGGTAACAGAAACGTTTTTAGAAACAATGGTGATACCGCGTTCGCGCTCCAGATCATTGTTATCCAAAATTAAGTCGCCTTTGTTTTCCGAATCTCTGAAAAGATTGGTAAAGTGTAAGATTTTGTCAACCAATGTGGTTTTACCGTGGTCAACGTGTGCGATGATCGCTATGTTTCTGATATTCTGCATCTAGCAAATGTTTGTATATAAAATTTGAGGGTGCAAAGTTAACGATTTTACACCACAATTTTTACATCATCACTAATTTTTATTTTATAACCCCCAATTCCTGACCGACTTTAGTAAACGCAGCAATAGCTTTGTCCAGGTGATGACGGTCATGTCCGGCCGATATCTGCACTCTGATCCGGGCTTTTCCCTGAGGAACAACAGGGTAATAAAAGCCGATTACATAAATACCCTCTTCCAGCATTTTTGTTGCAAATTCCTGTGCTAATTTAGCATCATACAGCATTACAGGCACGATCGGATGAAATCCCGGCTTAATATCAAAGCCTGCAGCTGTCATCTGTTCACGGAAATATTTGGTGTTATTCTCTAACTTGTCACGAAGCTCTGTCGTCTGGCTCAGCATGTCCAGTACAGCCACCGAAGCACCTGCAATGGCCGGCGCAAGTGTATTTGAAAATAAATACGGACGGGAACGCTGACGTAACATATCTATGATTTCTTTTTTACCGGAAGTAAAGCCTCCGCTGGCTCCTCCTAGTGCTTTTCCAAGTGTTCCGGTAATGATATCCACACGGTCAATCACGTTATATAATTCGTGTGTACCTCTGCCGTTTTTACCGATAAAACCTGTACAATGCGACTCATCGATCATCACCAGTGCTTCATATTTGTCGGCAAGATCACAGATCTGATCCAAGGGAGCTACGGATCCGTCCATAGAGAACGCGCCGTCAGTCACAATAATTTTGTGACGGGCTCCTGAAGCAGCCTGCAACTGCGCTTCCAGATCAGCCATATCCGCATTTTTATATCGGAAACGTTGCGCTTTACACAATCTTACTCCATCAATGATAGAAGCATGATTCAGTTCATCAGAGATGATAGCATCTTCAGCTCCAAATAAAGGCTCAAATACCCCACCGTTGGCATCAAATGCCGCGGCATATAAGATCGTATCTTCTGTTCCCAGGAAAGTCGAAAGTTTGGATTCTAATTCCTTATGAATATCCTGCGTACCACAGATAAAACGTACAGAAGACATACCGTATCCATGTGAATCGATAGCCTGCTTAGCTGCTTCGATCACTTTGGGATGAGAAGAAAGCCCCAGATAATTGTTTGCACAGAAATTGATAACTTCAGCACCTGTGCTTACTTTAATATCGGCTCCCTGTGGTGTAACGATAATACGTTCTTCTTTATACAAACCAGCTTCTTTAATGGCTGCGATCTCTTTCTGCAATGCAGGTTGAAGTGTCTTATACATAATAATCTATTTTAGCACGTAAAAATACAGTTTTATCTCTGAAGAAAGGGACGCAGAAAGCGGGTTTAAAGAAAATTTAACCCAAATTACACAAAAAGAAGACAGTGGAAACGATTGTTTAATTTTTAACTATTCATAGCGCAATGCTTCCACAGGATCCAGTCCGGAAGCTTTAGATGCAGGATAATACCCTGAAACTACACCAACGAAGATACAGACCGCCATCCCCAGGAACATCCATTTCCATGGAATAATAAAGCTCGCACCGAGCGCTACAGCCAAAAGATTTCCGATCGAAATTCCCAGAATAATCCCGGCTAATCCTCCCAGAATACAAATGACAATCGCTTCCATAAGAAACTGTTTGCGTATAACTCCCGGAGTTGCACCGATGGCCTTTCGTACCCCGATCTCACGGGTACGTTCGGTAACTGAGACGAGCATAATATTCATGAGGCCTATGGAAGCGCCTAATAATGTAATGGCAGCAATTGCAATGGCGCCATAGGTCACATAATTCAGATTTTGCATGAGCATCTGTGCCACAGCATCTGATTTTATTATTTCAAAATTAGAAGTTTGTCGGGCATTCAGCCCTCGTATCTTACGAAAAGTAAGGATAGCTTCTCCTTCTGCAGCATCCATTCGGAGCGGATCCGGAGACATAACCGTTATGACATATGAAGGATTAGCATTTTCCATCATCATCCTTGCTTTTGAAATAGGTACAAAACAAGCCTTATCAGCTCCGAATCCGGCACTGGAACCTTTGCTCTCCAGTACACCAATCACCAGAAAGCGATCATCTCCGACAGTAATATACTGACCCAACGGATTTGTATTATTTTTAAAAAGTTTCGTCGTTATCTCTTTTCCGATAATCACCACAGCACTTCCTAATTCCACATCCTGTTTTGTAAAATTCCTGCCATCAGCAATTTTATAGCCCGAAGTCTGCAGATAGTTATCATCTCCGCCTATTACTCCGATATTAGGGTTAGTTTTCTCACTTTTAAATTTAACAGTAGAAGCCCAGGTTACATTTGCATTGATAGACACAATAGCATCTGTGCTGAACCGGTCTTTAAATTCCAGCGCTTGTTTATACGTAATCGCCGGATATACTTTGGGCTTACTTCCCTGATCGCCTATACGTACATTAAGCCCCCGGTTACGAATATTAAAGGAATTGGAACCCATGGAAGAGAAAGAATTCGTCAGGGAACTCTGGATCGCATCGATAGAAGTAAGGACGCCGATCAAAGCTGTAATACCAATCGCTATGATCAGAGCTGTCAGGAATGTCCTCAGCTTGTTGCTTACAATAGATTGCAGCGCAAGCTTGACATTTTCGCGGTAGGACATATTAACAGACATATACGATTGTATTATTTATATCAAATTAATCGATTAAAAATCAAAAAACAAAGGCCTTGATAAAATATCAAGGCCTTTTCAACCAAAAACCACCTTATGAAATCTAATTTACTAAGTTCTTTATGTTAGAAACCGACTTATTTTACTCTTGTAAAAGTATCGGTGCGACCTATAAGACTTACACCTACATATCCTCTGATATCAAGTTTATCTCCTTTAAGCGTCATCTTACAGCTATATGTTTTTCCGGATTTAGGATCATATACTTTTCCGTTTTCATACAGATTGTCTTTTACTTTTTCAAAGTTGGTCAGATTTTCCATGCCAAGTACAGGTCTGCTCTTGAGCTTATCATCCGGATTTTTAACATCTTTTTTAGGATGACCGGATTCATCGTTTGGAGTTTTAAGCCAATAAATCTTTCCGTAAAACTTATCGCCCTTTTTATAGATCTCGACTCTTGCTTCTCCACTTGGATTCTGCCATTTACCGATTACAGGATCCGTTTGAGCAAATAGAGCTACTGTTACGAATAGCACCATTAATGATAGCATTAATTTCTTCATGATAGTTACTGTTTATAATTGCCAAAGTGAATATACAAAAAAATAATTATGCAAGCATAGCATTTTTTTTATTTTTTTTATCACATTAGCATAGCACGACTGTGCAAGATGGGATAACTAAAAGTTTAGAAAGTAATTGAAAATATCCTTTTTTAGAGTTTAAAATGGTTTTTGGCACTTATTTTGAACGTTTTTACCCGGAACTTTTAAACCATTTTGCTATGAAATTTATTATTAGTTTATTATTGACCGGAGTTGTAGTAGCTGTATCAGCCTGGATTATTCCGGGAGTTTATGTTGCAGGTTTCGGCTGGGCAATTGTAACCGGATTGGTTATCGGATTTGTAAATGCAACTGTAGGAAGTATTCTTCGCTTATTTACTTTTCCGTTGAATTGGTTGACTTTGGGATTGGTATCTTTTATTATTACTGTACTGATGGTATTGTTAAGTGATAAAATTATGGGAGCTAAATTTGATGTATCCGGATTCTGGACCGCAGCATTATTTGCAATCGTTGTCGCTATTGTAGAAATGATATTATCCGCAATCTTGGGATCTTCAAAAGATAATTGATCTGTCCAAGTTTACAATACATACGGGATCCGGTTTAATATCGGATCCCGTTTTTGTTTTCAGATATTTGCATTGTTTATTACAGCGATTTACTTTAGTTTTTAAGATTTTATGATGTGATATCTTCGTTTTCTTGTTTTTAATCTGCTAATTTAGAAAAAATCAAAATAGCGACTTCTAATTTCAAGATATGTGCGAACATCATCACGACCATAATCATACAGAGATCAAAGAAAAACCCTGGTGGATCGAGCAGAAAAACCTGCTTATTGCACTTATCATCTTACTCACCCTTCTCCTGCTAGAATATGCTTTCCGGATTATTATTGCCTCCTATTTAAAACTCATTTTCAGTGCGGTTGCTTATTTTCTGGCTGGATGGCCTGTCATTGATCTGGCTGTAAGAAAGGCTTCAAGAGGTGATTTCTTCAATGAATTTGTACTCATGACGATCGCAACAATAGGAGCTTTTCTGATCGGCGAATATGAAGAAGGAGTTGCAGTAATGGTATTTTACCAGATCGGAGAATGGTTTCAGGATAGTGCCGTAGACAAAGCCAAACGAAATATCAAGGCTTTACTGGATGTCAGACCGGAGGAAGTCACTGTGATCAGAGACGGAAAGGAACTTGCTGTACATCCGAATCAGGTAGCTATAGATGAAATCATCCGTATTAAGGCCGGGGAAAAGGTAGCACTCGACGGTATCTTATCTTCCGATTCAGCATCATTTAATACCGCGGCGCTTACCGGAGAAAGCAAGCCGGACACAAAGTACAAAAATGAAGAGGTCCTGGCCGGGATGATCAATCTGGAAAAAGTGAGTCTGGTGCAGGTCAGAGCTGCTTTTAAGGACAGCAAGCTTAGCCGTATCCTGGAAATGGTACAGGATGCTACCGCCCGAAAATCACAGACTCAGCTCTTTATCAGTAAATTTTCGAAAGTATATGTCCCTATTGTATTTGGGTTTGCAGTCGCAGTCTGTCTGCTTCCTGCATTTTTTTTAGATGAATATATATTCAGAGAGTGGTTTTACCGTTCGCTTGTCTTTCTGGTGATCAGTTGTCCATGCGCATTGGTAGTCTCCATTCCATTAGGTTATTTCGGAGGTATCGGACTTGCTTCCCGCAACGGAATACTCTTTAAAGGAGGCAATTTTCTGGACGCAATTACAACTGTAGACAGCATTGTAATGGACAAAACCGGCACATTGACAAAAGGTGTTTTTGAAGTCAGAGAGGTTAAATCTGCTCAGGATATTACACCTTCCGAATTGCTCCGTTATGCCAAAGCGATTGAATCTCAGTCTACACATCCTATTGCCAAAGCCGTAATGCGGCATGATCATAATGAGGAACCTGTTCAACCGGCAGAACAAGTGGAGGAGATTGCCGGACATGGGTTAAAAGGAATAGTCAATGGCAGAGAGGTTCTCGCCGGTAATGCGAAGTTGCTCGAGAAATTTGGAATTTCCTATCCCGCTGAAATTAAGAGTATCGTAGATTCTATTGTTATACTGGCTATTAATCAACAATATGCAGGCTATATTACTGTTGCTGATCAGATAAAGGATGATGCAGCCGAAGTGATACGTAAAATGAAAGACAGCGGTCTGCACACCGTAATGTTATCCGGAGACAAGTCATCTGTTGTCAATGACGTTGCTCAAAAGTTAGGAATAGACGAGGCATACGGCAATCTGTTACCCGAAGATAAGGTAAAGCATGTACAAGCACTACTGGATCAGAACCGAAAAGTTGCATTTGCGGGAGACGGTGTAAATGATGCTCCTGTAGTGGCATTAGCGACAGTAGGAATTGCTATGGGCGGATTAGGAGCCGATGCTACAGTAGAAACGGCAGATGTGGTTATTCAGAATGATGAACCCCGTAAAATCCTGGCGGCAATCCGAATAGGTAAATTGACAAGGAATATTGTTTGGCAGAATATCATATTGGCCCTAAGTGTAAAAATCATTGTTCTGATTCTGGGTGCCGGGGGAGTGGCCACACTCTGGGAGGCTGTGATTGCGGATGTGGGTGTTGCACTGGCTGCGATTCTCAACGCTGTTCGTGTACAACGAATGAAAGTCTAACATTTGGCATTAATAAAGGCTGTTACATAATTTGCAACAGCCTTTATAGAATGGTATTACAGATCGTTTACAAACGCTGCTTAAGCCATTTCCGGTTTTTTCTTTTTTGTTTTCTTCATCTTATTCAACCAGATCATGACTCCCGTCACCGGAAGTGAGGTGGCTATAAGACAGGATATAAAATACAGCAGTTTGGTAAACGGGCCATATACATCCCCTACGTGCAGACTCTTTACAGAAGAGGATATGCGTTCATTCAAAGGTTTTTCAGCAAAAATTTCCTTTTTCAGAATTTTTCCGGAATACTGATCTAATATTAATCTGTCTGCAGTGGACGGCGCAAAGAATCCTTTTTTATACTTGGATATAGATACTGTAGCAACAGAATCGGAAGCCAGAGAGACCATATAATCTCCCGGATAAACAAATTCCTTATCCGCTATTGCCAGAAGCTGATTCACACGCAGAGGAGCATGTTCCGGCCCTGGATAAATTGATTCTTCTTTCTTCTCTTCTTTTGGAGGTGCTGCACCTTCTTTCGGAGCTTCCTTATAGGTCCCCCAGGTCTTCTGCCAGCCTGTCCGGTACCAGTCAAATGACCAGAAAGGTCCCGTTACACCCATCAGAAATAAAATAATACAGCTGTAAAAGCCCAATGTATTGTGCAGATCATGATTTATACGTTTCCACTTCCCAGACCATTTGATCTTTAACCCGTTCTTCCATCCTCTGAGACGTTGCGGAAACCAGATTATTATTCCGCTGATCACACCTAATGTAAAGAGCAGAGTTGCTGTCCCTGTGATCCAGCTCCCCAGCTTTCTGTTTTCCACTCCTTCAATAAGAGGTTTCTCTATTTCATTCAGCATAAGCCAACGGTGCAAACTAAACATCTTTTGCATAAAAGCAGCTGTCTTTGTTTCCTTTTCCTGCGGATCCCCCAATAATTCACCGGTATAAGGGTTGATCATCATCTGATTAGCTCTTTGACGCCCGCCAGCCGGAGGACCAGCCTTTTTCTCTTTTTGCTGCCCTTCTTTTTTATTTTTTCCTTCTCCGTTTTCAGCAAGACTTTCTTTACGCTCATTTTTGGATTCAGGTTTTTCAGGCTTCTTCTCAGATTTACCTTCTCCCTCAGGTTTTCCTTCCTCTTTTTTAGGTTTGCTATACAGGATGGCATAGGCTCTCTCCGGATCTTCGCTAATCCGGATTCCTGAAATTTTGCCTTTAATTTGTTTTTTCGCTGCAACGAGAAGATCATCCGCTGTCATTGCCTCCCGGGAAGTCTTTTCCACTTTAAAAAGATGCGGGGCCGCAGCTTCACGGATTTCGGTATTGTATACATAGATTGTGCCCGTCAGACATACAATCAAGACAACGATACCACTGATCAAACCAAACCAAAGGTGAAGGTCATTGAAAAACTTACGGATTTTCGGCCATTTTGAATCCGCCGTTATTTGTTTTGATTTATTCATTTTCTCTCTCTTTTTAATGATTCATCAAATAAAAATCAGGCAATGTTGCTTTACAGCATTACCTGACATAATTATTTTATACTCCTGTTTATGCTATCTGAAAGCATTCAGACAGCATAAATTTAATTTGCATCCCACCATACTTTAGAAGTAAGGACTCCATTCTCTCCCTGAGCTACTACATTTTGATTATTTGTATTAACCTCTGTTTCCGGATACATAAACCGCAAAGGATGTGCTCCAGCTGTAGGCGAAGATACAGAATTCGGGAAGTTTGGAAAGCCAAGGCGTCTGAAGTCATTCCATGCCTGAATATTATTAATACTATTCAATGCCAGCCACTTTTGAGTTATTATCCGTTCCATCTTATTTGTAGCCGTTGCATAACTGACGCTGTTCTGATTGATATAGGTCTGTATATTATAATTGTTGACATTAAACAAATAGTTGAATGAAGCCTGTATGCCGCTTTGATACAATTGACTTGCCACGCCGCTTATCCAGCCTCTTTCTACGGCCTCCGCTTGCAGAAAGTTAGCTTCCGCCAGGGAAATAATCATACTGACCTGATTAAATGATTTTATAATCCCTGCCGGTTGATTAGCATTTTCTGTCGGACCTTTGAAAGCTGAAGTAGTTGCCGCAGCAAATTCATTGGCAATCGTATTATTTCCGAAAATAACTCCTTTATAATCTCCTGCAACACTCGTATAATTCTGTGCCAGACGAGGATCATTAAATTCCTTATATTTACTGATCAGGTATTGAGTGGGGCGTATATTTGCATAATTAGCAACTGCCACACCTGCATTATTACGATAGAATGTCTCATAGAAAGGATTCATCTTGGTCGCTGTATTCAGATACCCCGGATTGACACTTGCATTTTCTAACAGAAAACCTGAGCCTTCCTGTACAATTTTCGCAATCTCCTGTGTAATATAAGTGGCCTGTGCAGAAACTTCAGATTGTCTTAAAAGGGCTCTCAATTTTAATGTATTTCCAAACTTTGCCCACTTAACCTTATCCCCTTTAAACAGAACATCATCATTTGTCGGCAACAGTGATGCAACTTTGATTTCCTGAATACCTTCAGTGATCAGGTTGATAGATTTGGTATACACATCTTTACCCGGTTCATATGATGGGTGCAGAACAGCTGAACCTTTCAATGCTTCATCGAATGGCACATTGTTATAGAAATCTACAAGGATAAAAAAGTGATAAGCCATCATAATTTTGGCTATCCCTGAATAAAATTTAGCATCTTCTGTATTTGCCTGATCCAATATTTCCTTGTAATACAGCAGGTTGTTGTAATTGGATTCCCAAACCGGAACTCCGTCACGGGTATCCCGGATAGCCGGGCCATTATACGTTTTCAGCGATGTAAATGAACTAACCCCCTCATTGGATGTTCCCCAATAGCCGCCCCACAAACCACCGATCTGGTTTAACTGAATGGCCTCATTCGCTGCTGTTGTAACCAATGCAGCAGGCAATTTGGCATTTAAACTTAAATTTTCCTTTATCGGTGAGTTGGGGTTCACATTTACATCCAAAAAATCACTACATGCTGTTAATGTAATAGAAACGAATGCCAGCAAAGTTATTTTTATAATATTGTATTTCATCTTCGTGTTATTAAAAAGTCATGTTAACATTAAAGCCCATTGATCTTGCTGAAGGAATCTGTCTGAAACTGTTGTATCCATCCGTTTGATTATACAATGCTTCAGGATCGCCGATTGTATTGGAAGAATGTCTGATGATAAAGAGGTTATTTCCTACAAATCCAATGCTGGCCTTTTTTATCAGCTTCTGCCCGGTTAACCATTTTTCAGGCAAGTCATATCCGATATAAAGCTCTCTTAGCTTTAAGTAATCTCCTTTAGCGGCAGTAGTTGTCTGAATATTTCCATAAGCAGTCCACCAGGCCTTATCTCCTTTAGAGTATACATTCGTATTCTCAACGATAGAGCCGTCAGCCAGCCGAACCATAGAGTTTGGCATAATAAACGGCTGTCTGTCATATTTCACTGTCTCCGGATGGGTACCGGCAGCATACATACGAGGTACTACCTCAGAATACATCCAGCTACCTAATCTTGAATCTATCTGAAATCCTACTGTCAAGGATTTATAGCTGAATTTGGTATTAAATCCAAACAGATAAGGAGGAACCATTGTACCTAATACTTTCTCGTCTGTAGATGGAATAACATTTCCGTCTTTATCCAGTACAATCTTTCCGTCCTCCCTTAGAAAATCGGTCATACGAAGGGTAGGGTATTGCAAACCTTTGATGGCATACGCCTGTCTGAAAATATTAAACTCATCTCCCGCATATAGATTTTTCGCTTTGGTATCCGTGTAACTGAAATTAACCCCAAACTCCAATCGTACATCTCTATTTTTAATAGCAGTACCATTAATCATGACCTCAAGTGTCTTATTGATTATCTGTCCTGCATTGACAATAGTAGAATTGAATCCTGTAGCACTCGATATCCCGGCATTGAAGATCTGTCCGTCGGAATCCGAATACGCACAGGCTATATCCGTACGTAATCTGTCATTAAAGAATGCGAGTTGGGTTCCCACTTCAAATGATTTTACAAATTCAGGTTTGATTAATAAATTCGGTTCCGATAAGGAGGGAGTAAATCCGACTAGGCTACCAAATGGAAACCCACCGGTCTGACTGTACGTCAGGTTTAATCTGTAAGGATCCAGGGTTACATTACCGGTCTTGTTATAAGAGGTATAAATCCGGCCATAACTTAGTATACTGCTATTCTTAAGACTTTCTATCGCGTCTGTAAACACAAATGATGAACTGATCCCCGGAGAGAAATAACTGTTATTATTCGGGTCTAATACGGATACCTGATCATTTCTACCCGTCAAAGTCAAAAACAAATAATTTCTGTATCCCGCTGTAAACTCACCATAGGTTGCCAGTGAACGGTATTTCGTTATAGTAGATCCGCCGGTCAGCTCTCCTGTTCTTGAACCCTGGTTAAATATATCTTCAAACAATAAATTGGCAGCGCTTACGTTAATCAGCTTGGAATCATCCATTCGTATATTCTGTCCGACTAATAATTTGGTAGAAAAATCCCCGAAGTTTTTGTGAAAATTCAAAATCAGGTCATTATTGAACCTTGTGAATCCACGATGTGTATCATTTACCGAACCATTGATATTTCGTGTAGCAACATTTGATACCAACTTGCGGTTAGTGACCCTTCCCGGCTCAGACTGGAAATAGAGACCTGTTCTGTACGTAGCATCAAACCAATCTGTAAACTCGTAATTGAATTCCAGCTTTGAATTTAAAGTATGCTGATCATACATATTTCTATTATTATCCGCCATAAAAATCGGATTTCTTGTGCTTGCTACCGGATTATACCAGTTCAGCGGATGATTGGGAGAAGCCGGGTCTTCCCAGTTTCTTGCTTCTTTATAATCGATATTGGCAGGCTGTGTATAGACCGATAACCAGGGACCGTCACTAGTTGTATTGTTCTTAAAGAATACATAGTTCATATTAAATGAAGTATTCAGCTTGTTAAAACGACGGGATCCGTTAAATCTGGCACCTGTACGGCTGGACTTATCTCCAGGAATTACTCCTTTTATACGCACATCCTGTAAAGACACAAAATATGAACCCTTTTCATCTCCTCCTGAAAATGACAAATCATTCTGAGCAGTGATTCCGGTATCAAAGAAACCTAAGCGGTTATCTTTTGACGGAGCAGAATACACTTTTGTAGGCTGCACTCCGTTGATCGGTAAGCCGAAGTCTCTCGTTTCACCATTAAATTTATCTCCCCAGGACTCGTTGGCGACAGGGCTGTATACACCATTCTGTCCCTGCCCGAACACAGTCTGTGCCGGAGGCAATAAAAACACATTTGAAAACGTGGTACTGTTACTGAAATTGATCTGCCCTCTCTCCGATCGCCCCGATTTCGTCGTGATCATAATAGCACCGTTGACACCTTCAGATCCGTACAAAGCGGCGGCATTTGCGCCTTTAAGCACCGTGATATCCTGTATATCATTTGGATTGATACGGGTAATATCCGGCAAAGGAACACCATCCACAACGTATAACGGATCATTTTTTGATCTGTTCAGAGAGCGCGTTCCTCTCAATCGGATTTGAATACCCGGATCTGTTTTACCTGTTGTCAGATCCGTAGCATTCACTCTCAATCCGGCAACCTTACTTGATAAAGCCAGTAAAGGATTGACCACTTTACCTAAATTAAGCTCTTCATTGTTGACCGATTGTGCAGATGTTCCCAGTTCTCTGGATTGTCTTTTAATACCCAAAGCTCCTGTTACAAGTACCTCACTGAGTTCATGCGGATCTTCCGTTAAACGAAATATAAGATTGGACTGACTGGTGTTAACCACAGCCTCTGTAGCCATGTAACCAATATGAGAAATTACTAATGTCTGTCCGCGATGTGCCCGGATCCGGAAAGAACCCTGAGAACCTGTAATTACACTTCCTGAACGCGGATTTTCCTTCACTGAAACCGACACACCACTGATAGGTTCATCACTTTTCTGATCCAGAATACGCCCTTCCAACGTAATATGTGTCTGCGCGGATGACTCTGTCGCGTACATCCACACCCATACAAGGAATAAGATTGAAAAGTATTTTTTTAACATATCTTAATATTTTAAATTGAATAAGTATAAAATTTTCTATATTTGATTTAGATTCAGTCTAAATAAATAATGCACGAAGATAGAGTTAATCTAAATCACCGAATAACGCAATAGGAAATAAGACTTATAACATCGGAAATTTCTGTAAAGATGAAATTGCTTAATACGAAAACACGTACACTTAATTATGATCATCAGGATTACGGCATAAGATTGATCAATCCGTATACTCCATACGAGCTTATTCCTGAGCACGAAGGCTATCTGGTGGTGATAGCTATAAAAGAAGGATGTTCAATATCCGCCGGAAATCACAAACTGATTCTGAAAGAAAGAGACAGCACGATCATTCGGCTTGACGATACACATATAAAAGTAAGTTCCAGGCATCCGGATGCACAATGCCTTACGTTATTATACAAGCCTTCTTACCTGAAACATATGGACATCACAGATCAAAGTATTCTCCATATAGATGCAGGAATCCGTAAAGTTGGAAAAATGGAAAGCGAAGTCGCTTCCAGAACTTATATTAAAGCCGTTGATCTTATCCGGGTACAGGCTACTCATACACTTTTACCTGCATTCTATAAATCCAAATCCCTTTATATCTTATCGTCCCTGATGGATGGTATTCAGCGAACGGTATTGTCAAAGCCGGCTGAATTACGGGAAGCCGATATTGAAAAGATCAAAAAAGTAAAGTATATTATTGAAACTAACCTGAATAAGAATTTTACTATTCAACATTTGGCGAGAGAAGTTGGCACGAATGTTCAATACCTTAAGCAGCATTTTAAACAGTACTATGGTAAGACCATCTTTAGTTTTATTTCAGAATGTAAGATGCAAAAGGCGCAGCACCTGTTGAAAGAACGGGAACTGACCATCAGCTTTATTAGTCATCAACTGGGGTACAAACATGCCAGTCATTTTACAAATGCTTTCAAAAAATTCTTCGGCTACGTCCCGAATACTATCCGGTATTCCCTTATCCTTTTCTATAATGAAATAATATCCATCACAGAACTTGGCCTTGTATAATGAAAACGGCTCCCTTTCTGCAAAGGGAGCCGTTTTCATTATATTTATAAATCGATTAATCGAATTTCCATCTTACAAAAGCTTCAATCGCCTCGTAATCTGCAAGACCTAACTGGTCATAAAGTGAAGCCGTTTCACTTGTACGATCTTCTGCACGTACCCAGAATTCACGCGGATCATCACCCGGGAAAACCGGAAGGTCTTTCTGCGACTGGTGTTTGAATATCGCCAATCGTTTACGGTACACCTCCTGCGGAGATAGCGGAACAGCCATTTCGATCTCATGGATTGGAAATTCGTGCCACGCTCCACGGTACAGCCACAACCAGCAATCTTTAGTCCACTCGTCTGTCTGACGTAATCTTTTTACGGCTTCCAGAATAATGTCAAAACAAATCCGGTGCGTACCATGCGGATCGGCAAAGTCACCCGCAGCAAAAATCTGATGAGGTTTTACTTTACGCAACAGTTCCATCGTCTGAACGATATCGTCTTCAAAAGATACATTCTTGGAGAATTTCTGTCTGTCGTAGAACGGAAGATCCTGAAAATGAATATTCGATGCCGGAAGACCAACAAAACGAGCTCCTGCGATTGCCTCACCCTTACGGATTAATGCTTTTATCTTACGAACGATGTCTGTATCGATCTGGTTTGGTTTTTTACTGGCGAATATATCTCGGCTTTCATCATATAAAGCTTTGATTTTACTTGCATCGATACCCATTTCATTTGCAAAATCCTCTGCAAATTCCAGGTATCTCACGACATCATCATCCCATACAGCCGTATTACCACTGGTCTGGTAAGCGACATGTACATCATGTCCCTGATCTGCAAGACGGATAAATGTTCCTCCCATAGAGATAACATCATCATCCGGGTGCGGAGAGAATACAATAGATGTTTTCTTTGCCGGATTAGCACGCTCCGGACGTTGAGAATCATCTACATTAGGTTTACCACCCGGCCATCCGGTAATGGTGTGCTGCAGTTCATTAAAAATACGGATATTGATGGTATATGCCGGACCTTCTTCGGTCACCAGCTTAGCCATGCCGTGACTGTTATAATCTTCTTCCTGAAGTTTTAAGATTGGTTTTTTCACTTCTAAAGCCAGCCAAACAACTGCTTTCTTAGTCAGTTCGGGTGTCCACTCTACATCTTCTGCTAACCAGGGTCTGTCAAAACGGGTCAGTAATGAAGCGGCAGCTGTATCCAGAATAAACTCTACGCTATCCGATAACTGCAGGTAAGTGGCCGGAATTTCAGAAGAAATTTCCCCCTCCACAGCCTTTTTAATGATTTCGGCCTTATTTGCGCTCCATGCCATCAGAATAATCTCTCTGGCTTTGAAGATCGTACCTACCCCCATGGTGATCGCTTTGCGGGGCACATTATCTTTACCACCAAAATCTCTTGACGCATCGCGGCGTGTCAGATCATCTAATGTAACCAGACGTGTTCCCGAATTCGGAGCAGAACCAGGCTCATTGAAACCAATGTGTCCTGTACGTCCAATACCCAGGATCTGAATATCAAGACCTCCGCAATCTGTAATTTTTTGCTCATAGGCTGCACAGAAAGCCTGTACATCTTTTGCATCCAGTGTACCGTCAGGTATGTTGATATTTGCTTTATCGATGTCTACATGATCAAATAATTTATTATTCATAAATGTCACATAGCTCTGTGCAGCATCTGGTTGCATCGGGTAGTATTCGTCCAAGTTAAACGTTACTACATTTTTGAAACTCAATCCCTCCTCCTTATGCAGGCGGATCAATTCCGCGTACACTTTTACAGGAGTAGCACCTGTTGCCAATCCAAGAACAGCCTGTTCGCCATTCTCTTGCTTAGCCCGGATAATATCAGCGATACGTTTGGCAACAACTTTTGATGCCGTATCCTGGTCAGGGTACACACTTACTGGAACTTTTTCGAAGCGTGTCTCTTCCAACAAATTTAATCTAGCCATTTTAGATATAGAGTATTAGATAAGGTGAATAGCAAATTTAATAATTTCTACGGTTTAACCACAGCAAGTTTGCGCTTTTTTGCAAGATTTTGTCGGTTATCTCGTTTTTTGCCTTTAAACAATCGTTTGAGCAACATAATTAAATTAAAAATTAGCGAATATTCCTCAGTAAATCAAGGGCTTTGGATAAAGTTTCCTTTTTCTTGGCAAAGCATATACGTAATACTTGCTGATTGACCGGGACAGAATAGAAAGCGGACACAGGAATCATGGCTATTCCGTTATCTTTCGTCAGCTGAACAGCAAACTCTTCTTCCGGGAGTTCTGAGATTCTGCTGTAACAAACATTTAAAAAATAAGTCCCCTGTGAAGGAATCACATCAAAACCCGTGTCTTTCAGACCTTCAGCTAATAAATCTCTTTTTTCCTGAAAGAATGAAGGTAAGGACAAATATGTCTTCGGATCCTCCAGATATTTTGCAATAGCATACTGCATCGGTGTATTTACACTGAATACATTAAACTGATGTACTTTACGAAATTCTTTTGTCATCCCCGCCGGAGCGATGCAATATCCTATTTTCCAACCTGTAGTATGCAACAATTTGCCAAAAGAAGCAATAATAAAACTTCGTCTCCGCAATTGCTCATATTCCAGTAAAGAATGGATAGCTCCTCCATCGTACACCAGATGTTCATACACCTCATCACTGATGATGAGGATATCTGTCCCCTCGACTATATGACAAAGCGCTGTAAGATCTGCAGGCTGAAGTACTCTTCCGGTTGGATTGTTAGGATTATTGATAATGATCATTTTAGTCTTATCCGTCACCAGTTCTTTCACAAAGTCCCAATCTATCTGAAAATCCGGAGCGAACAAACGGACAGCACGAACTTTACCACCAAAGAGTTCTATTGTAGGTTTATAACAGTCGTATGCAGGTTCAAATATGATGACTTCATCACCCGGGCTTATCGCAGATGCGATAGCAGTAAATATCGCTTGTGTGCCGCCCGCTGTCACTGTAATTTCTTCTGCAGGATCAACGTTAACCTGATAGAGCTGTTCAACTTTAGAAGCAATTCGCTCCCTTAACAGCGGAACTCCTGTCATCAAAGCATACTGATGATGACCATCCTGCATGGCCTGCTCTACCAGCGCCAGCAATTGAGGATCCGGAGCATAATCCGGAAATCCCTGAGAAAGATTCAACGCACCGTATTGCTGTGCCAAAGCAGACATTCTTGTAAAAATGGTCGTTCCTACATTCGGGAGTTTAGATGATATATCAATGGACATATGAAAAGGCTGATAAATATCCACTAATATAGTAGATTATTACAGAATTATCCGATCAAAAGAAAGAAGCCTTTTTATTTAAGCATATTCAACAATTTGATGCTGATCATAAATCCGTTTTCAGCAGATGCTCCCTGCAGATTCCGCACATAGTCTACCCTAAAAATTCTGTACTTACCAAATCCAACATTGTCAAATCCTGCCGTAAATTCATGATATGGTTTGAATCTCGGAACAGCAAGGTGATGATAACCTAAAATCAGATTCCACTTCAACAGATTTAATACAGGCACTTTATTCATGACGTAGCCCTTAAAATTATGTTCCGCATGCATCTCAAAATAGGCATCATTAGTACTGCGCGTATAGTAAGGCAACATCAGAAAATTATTAAGATACCGGGAAGCCCGCTCTATATTTGTCTCATTACCATTGAAATGCCTGAAATCGGCAAATCCAATCCCCGAAGCATTAAAGAATTTACCTGCATTCAGTGCGATACCAAAAAGTCCTTTATTGTTAAAATCAAAATCCTGTGTCAGTCTGCCCTTTATAAGCTGATATTCATACTTCTTCTCGGAAGCCCCAAAAGCCTGTTCCCAGCCTATTAAAAGAGTAGGAAAAGTCGGATCCTGAATCGACAGTCGTTCCTCCGGTCGTTCAATAATCTTTACACCCGGTCGTATACGTGCCGTAATATTATATTTAAATAAATGATGGGAATCAAACACCGGAACAGTATTATCCTCCGGCAATAAAGGGTTGTTGGATGTATACTGATGTTCTCTTCCGGCAAAAGAATAATCTGTGTTGTTAAACAAGGCCTTTCTATCCGCATACTCCAGAGATACGGATCCAGCGATCTGATCTATCACATTTCGGGAATATGAAATTTTAGCAAAATCTTTTTGATAAATCTTCATGTAGTTCCTCCTCGAAAACAAGGAATAGGCCATATTAAAAAACGCATCAATCGGCTCGGCCTGATTAAACTGCTCTACAGACCGACCGCCTTCCAGTGTCAGGATATCGTAAGTCTGCGTATTAAAACGATGTAAAAGCTTCCCTTTCACACGCAGCTGCTCATCAGCGAGTCCGTAGTTGAAAGAGATCTCACCCCTACTGTATTTACCTTTATCAACCTCCCCTTTTGCTGCTGAAAATCCTGCATTAAAGTTCCATCCCTGTACGGTATTGAAACTTGTAGACAACAGGTTGGATAAACCTCGGTACCGGAATACAAAATGATCCGGTGTATGCCGGTAGGTATAACCGATCAACAAATCCAGAAGTTTAAACTGATTATTTTTGCTATCCAGAGAATCGATATACCGCGGTGAATTTCTGACCTGCTGAATACTGTCTTTCTTACTATAATCAGCGGACTCTTCAGCTGTGAGCGGTACAGGTCTGTACTTTTCCCAGTAATCATCTCCTTTTTTATTTGCCAACGGATCTATCTTAGCTATGACATTGGTAAAAGTCTTCTTTTCAAAAGCATTGACGTAATTGTAATTCGAAAAATTATGTATGTACCGACCGTCGAATGCAATCCCTAAAATACTGATCTGGAAATCTATGGTTTGCAGCATCTTTGACCACTTTTGATCACGGGCATTATAGGCATACTGCTGTGTCAGATGCAGCGTATCAATAATTGGCTGATTCATCTGTGAACCTTTAATAATAAAATCTACCCCATATATTTCCCAGGTTCCGTCCACAATATAAATATAACCTTTGACGACCGGTTCAGACTCCCGCACAGGAGTTACCTTTATCTTATGAACACGCATCTTTGGTTCTACATCAATAACATTTTCCCTGTTAAACTTATAATAGGAAAATGCAGCGTTAGCCAGTGGAGATACAATACTTGATCCCAGTGTCACATGGTTTGCATAGAAATCGAAATTTGTTCCGTAAGCTGTATTGAAGCTGAATCCTTTATCATCCCCACTCACTTTGGATGCGATAATATGTTCGTTTATCTTGTCCGGTTTCTGAAAACTAATCTCAGAGACCGTTTCTGAAAGATAGACCACACCTGTACGGGATGTATCTAATGCAAGCTCATCATCCTCAATCTTTTGTCCAAGTATTTTTTTGGGGAGCTTCTTTACTCTAAGCAGTCCTTTTGAATAAAAGTCCGCTGTATATTTATCATTTTTTTCTGCATTAACCTGTCGTGATGCAATTGCCTGCCGTATAATCCGCACAGCAGGATCTTCCCCCTTCATCGTTACGACGACTTCCCCGATCTGCCTCTCCTCTGCTTCCAATCGCACATTCATAATATGGGGCTGCTCGCTTATCTGCACCGACACGATCTGTGTCTTATAACCCAGATTTTGAAAAACAAGGGTACGATTCTTCTCTTCTTTGGAAACTTTCAGCTCGTATTGTCCCAGCATATTGGTGGATGTTCCGGAGGTACTGTTTTGTACAAAAACAGACACTGAAGGGAGCGGCCTTCCTGCCTGATCGGTTACTACACCTTTAATCTGAGCAGACAAGGAGAAGGATAGAAGCATTAAACATAAAAAAGAGAGAATATTTTTCATCCGTATAATATGGTTTTTAAAAAAGGTGGTGAAGCTCCGTGATTTTTCATTTGTATTAAACTGTTTATTGTATACAAAACCTTGTAGATGCATTTTATCCCTGCTTTGAAAGATTTGAAAAATCATGATGCTCTATTACGAACCAACAAATTCTATTGACTATTAGGTTAAAAAGCAAATATAATTGTGTAAATCTTATTATTCTGTTAAAGATTGTTAAGAATAAATAATCTTTAGCAGAATTGTAAAAGTATTATATGACAATAATATTACTCGACTAGTTTAATAGATTACTTTATATTTGTAGAAAACAAATCAGCACATGAAAAAAATATGCCTATACCTTCTTCTTGCACTTCCGATACTCACTTTCGGACAGCAGGGATCACAAAAGAAGGAACTTACCAAGCAAGAATATATAGACCTGGTCAAAGCCTACCCGGACTCCGTATCCAGTCTGATCTCTCTGAGGAGAGTAGGTGGATATGATCCTGATTATAAGGAAATGCAGGAACTTTACAACGGCCTGAGTAAAAACGTTAAGAAGTCTAAAGAAGGAAAAGAATTTCAGGAATATT
The DNA here is from genome assembly GCF_000143765.1 of Sphingobacterium spiritivorum ATCC 33861. Taxonomy (GTDB): domain Bacteria; phylum Bacteroidota; class Bacteroidia; order Sphingobacteriales; family Sphingobacteriaceae; genus Sphingobacterium; species Sphingobacterium spiritivorum. The sequence continues at coordinate 844,333 of NZ_GL379771.1, forward strand.
TACGGGTGTTGTCTACTGTTGCAGTCGGAAAACAAGCTCCTGAATTTACTCAAAATGACACGACCGGCAATCCTGTTAAACTAAAAGATTTCAGAGGTAAATATGTCTTGTTAGATTTCTGGGCATCATGGTGTCCGGATTGTCGTGTTGAAAGTCCTGATCTGGTCGCTACCTATGAAAAATTCAAGAGCGATAAGTTCGAAATTCTGGGAATCTCATTTGACAAAGATAAAGCAGCATGGACCAAAGCCATACATGCGGATAAAAGACACTGGAGACATGTCTCAGATCTGAAACGCTGGCAAAATGATGTAGGAACATTATATGGCGTAAAAGCTATTCCGCAGAATGTCCTTATCGATCCAAACGGCAAAATAATAGCCCGGAATCTGCATAAAGAAGCGCTGGACAGAAAACTGGCAGAAATACTTAAATAGACAGATACCAGAACTTTAAAACAAGATACTACAATAGCCCCTGCATCGAATTCAGGGGATATTGTAGTTTACGGGAATATGCTCTGCAGCTGGTGTGTGGTCGGCAAGACTACGTCTGCTAAGACTCTACTTTCCGTTAACCAAATAAGGCCCGGAAAATATCCTCTAATGTGGCCATAGGCCGTATTGCAATATTATACTTTTTCGGGTCAAGACCCTTTATATTGAACTTGGATATAAAAATTCCTTCAAAACCCAGTTTTTCTGCTTCAGCAATGCGTTGCTCAATTCGGTTTACAGCCCGTATTTCTCCGGACAGTCCTACTTCTCCGGCAAAAGCAATCGTTGTTTTTATCGGCATATCCTGTTGCGAAGAGATAATCGCAACAATCACAGCAAGATCAATAGCGGGATCTTCTACACGTAAACCGCCGGCAATATTCAGAAAGACATCCTGTGCACTCAGACGAAATCCAAACCGTTTTTCAAGAACAGCCAGCAACATATTTAATCGCTTAGTATCATAACCTGTAGAAGATCGTTGTGCGGTACCAAATGCAGAATTACTCACCAATGCCTGCACCTCTATCATCATAGGGCGCATGCCTTCAAGCATTGCAGCAATAGAAACACCGCTCACAGGTGCATCCCGCTGAGAAATCATAATCTCAGACGGATTAGAAACTTCTCTCAAACCCGACCCCTGCATCTCATAGATACCAAGTTCAGATGCAGATCCGAACCTATTCTTTACTGCCCGTAGAATTCTGTATACATGATGACGATCTCCTTCAAACTGCAGAACCGTATCCACCATATGCTCCAACACCTTTGGGCCAGCAATAGATCCGTCTTTAGTAATATGACCAACAATAAATACAGGAGTACTGGTTTCTTTTGCAAACCGGAGAAGTTCAGCCGTACATTCTCTTACCTGAGATACAGATCCCGGAGCAGATTCAATCTGTGAGGAATGTAAGGTCTGGATGGAATCTATTACAATAACATCCGGCTGTACAGCCTCTATCTGTTTAAATATATTTTGTGTGGATGTCTCTGTCAGTATATAACAATTAGCTTTTGAAGATTGGGAAAGGCGCTCTGCCCGCATCTTGATCTGCTGTTCACTCTCCTCACCCGAAATATAAAGGGTTTTCACCTGAGGAATGGAAAGTGCCAGCTGAAGCATCAATGTAGATTTTCCGATACCCGGCTCTCCTCCGATCAACACTAATGATCCCGGTACAATTCCTCCTCCCAGCACTCTGTTAAACTCCTGATCAGGGGTCAATATCCGGGACTCGTCCTGATAAATAATTTCGTGTATAATTGCTGCTTTATTCGCCCGTTTGGAAACAGAAGTGGTAGTCGTACTCCGCCATTCGGGCACTTTAGAATTACCCTTCTCGACCACTTCCTCTACAAATGAGTTCCATTGTTTACAGGAAGGACACTGACCTAACCATTTCGGGGATTCATATCCACAGTTTTGACAGAAATATGCTGATTTACTTTTCGCCATTATACGAAATTACTAAAAATAATCAGGGCATGTGCAGGGATTATCAAACGGCAGGAAAGAAAATAATAGCGGAATAAGGTTAAGCAGTATCCGGTTGAATAGCCATACAACGGTATAAAATACACCAACGGCCAAATCATCCACTTCAGTGAATAAGATCTGCATGAATATGGACACGTATTTTAAAAATGGAAATTAAATAAAGAAAATCAACCTTTTACCAGTCCCTTAATTTTGTAAAAGGACCATTTGATTGCATACCAAATCAAACCAAATGTGTTCTCTTTTGTAACATCACTTGCGAGGGATGGCGGCAACAGCTCATATACACTAATACCAAAAAGGTGGGCGATTTTATAAACCTGATCGACTTTTACTTTGGTCTCCCCTCTTTCAATTTTAGAATAAGCTGCCTGTGACATATCTAATTTAAATGCCACAGCTTCCTGAGATACTTTTAAGTTTTCTCTCTTGATACGAATGTATTCTCCGATTTCCATATCCGTTACCAATTAATTCTGCCATAAATATAATAATATAAAAAATTATAACCTACGGTTATAAGAAAAACTTCAGTTACAACGCTAAGTTATAACATACAACTTAGGGTTGTGGTAGCTCCTCACATCTAAATCTAGCTTTGGTTTAAATATTTAAATAACCCAAAATGCTATGAATAATTTAGAAAAAAAAACAACAGAATCTCAGGTTGAATTAAAAGAATTAACACTGGAGGAACAAATCACTATCAATGCCGGATCCAGAAATGATCCTAAACAAGAAGATTTGTGGGATATCATTTCCAAATGGCTTTTTCAATAGGATAACCTATTGAAAAATAGATTTAAATGAATTTACAAACTCTAAAAAAGCCGGTGGCCTGACACAAAATGCCAATACTGATCCTAACAAAAAAGCAAAAATATGTAGTCCCTTATTAACTTTACTTTTAGGGACAAAGCTCAGCAGTAGAATAACAATAAGTACCGCTAACCAGAATTGTGCGCTTACTTTGATTGCTTCTATCCAGAAACTACTCATTTTTTGAAGAGGAAAGTATAAAAAGCTGAACCCGTATAAGCCAAAAGTTAATCCGGAAGCACCGACAGCTGTATACGTAAAGTCATCTTTTTTGATATAGGTCTGAAAAAGATTTGGGATAACAACTAAGCATAAGATAATCAAAATAGAAAGTAAATATGCTGCATTCGTCCCGTATTCTTGCTTTATCAATCCAAACAGATCGTATAAAAGGGCATAAATCAGTACCACATTGACAAGAAGGTGTATCCAGCTTCTGTGAACTAATGCCGAGGTAAATAAGGTATGCCACCTTTTGCCCCGGCATATTTCATACGGGTGCAGGAGTAGTTTATAAAAAAACGGTTTATAGTAAAACCCGATAATACTACAGATAATAATGACAGGTACCAAAGTATATGACCATGGCGACTCTGCAGGAGTAGGTAATATATCAAATATTGCCGGCATATGTAGAATGTATAAGCGAATGTATTATTTTTTTCAAAATATAATCACTGTCCGTTAAACAAAAATTTTCTTTTTGTATATTGATCCGCTAACCTGATATTTATGATTTTTCGCGAAAAGAACATTAAATACCTAACTGAGATTATATTTTCACTTTTCATGTTTATGGTGTTACCGTTTATCAACATTCCAACAACGCAGTCTGCAAAAGAAATCACTCTCCCTGCAAATAAAAATTCTGCTTTATACGCTCCGGTAGATAAAGAGCTAATTGTTGATACATGGCTTCAGCATTATAACGAAAAAATTAACAGGTATGATACAGTCCTGTTTATTTCTTCTGCAACTATATCTTAGGCAGACGCGATATAAAACTTAAGCCCATAACTATATATCTGCTACAGAATCATCTATGAAAAAAAACTGCCTGGTAAAACAACATGATATCAAAGACTGTGGCGCTGCATGTCTGGCATCTGTAGGTACTCATTTTGGTTTGGAGCTTCCTCTGGCAAAGATCCGGCAGATCTGTCACACCGATAGTCAGGGCACCAATGTTCTGGGCATGATACAGGGGCTACAGAGTATGGGATTCGATGCCAAAGGAGTTAAGGCAACAGTCCAGTCTCTTTCCGGAATACCGCTTCCTGCTATTGCACACCTTATTCTAAAAAACAAACTCCATCATTATGTTGTCATTTATGAGGTGATTAAAGACAAAGTCAGTGTAATGAATCCTGCTCATGGAAAAATGGAGCAGTTCAGCATTCAGGAATTTGCAGAACTATGGACAGGAGTCCTTATCCTGATGGAGCCGAATGAATTTTTCCGACAAAAGAAGGAGAAGATCGGTAATTATTCCCGGTTCTGGAACCTGATCAAGCCACATAAGACCATGGCCATACCGGCGCTGCTGGGCGCGCTGGTATATACTATACTTGGTCTTTCCATGTCCATTTATATACAGAAAATAACCGATGAGGTGCTTGCTGAAGGAAACCTCCGCTTACTCAACCTGCTCTCCGTAATCATGGTTGTAATCCTGATATTTCAGCTCTTTATAGGATCCATGAAAAGTATCATGGTACTAAAGACCGGCCAGCGTATAGACCGTTATCTGATTCTGGGGTATTATAAACATCTGCTGCAGTTGCCTCAGCGTTTTTTTGATACGATGAAAGTCGGCGAAATTATTTCCCGGGTGAATGATGCGGTCAAAATAAGAACTTTCATTAACGATGTATCCATTCAGATTGTTGTGAACGTATTTATTATCCTTTTTTCGTTTACACTGATGTTTACCTATTACTGGAAGCTGGCTCTTATTATTATGTTGGTTATTCCTTTATACCTGTTTATTTACTGGGTTTCCAATAAACTAAATAAGAAGGTAGAGCGAAGAATGATGGAAAATGCGGCTGATCTGGAATCTCATCTGGTAGAATCCTTACACGCCATCAGCACAATCAAACAGTTTGGAGTAGAGAATTATGCAAATAAGAAAACTGAGGGCAGCTTCAGTAGACTGCTCGGTACCATCTACACCTCTGTGATGAATACACTGTTCTCTACAAATGCTTCAGAGTTTCTATCTAAGTTCTTTACCATTATACTCCTGTGGATAGGTGCGCGATATGTAATAGATCGCTCCATCACACCCGGAGAATTGTTATCATTCTATGCTTTGATTGGTTACTTTACAGGGCCTGTATCGCAACTTATCGGCACAAACAAAGCCATACAGAATGCGCTCATTGCTGCAGACAGATTATTCGAGATCATGGACCTGGAACGGGAAGAGTTAACAGGGAAAACGGACTTATCCGCAGATTCCATAGGAGATATCAAATTAGAAGACGTATCCTTTAGCTATGGATCGCGCGCGCCTGTTTTCAAGGATTTTTCATGCACATTCAAAAAAGGACAGACAACCGCTGTTGTAGGAGAAAGCGGCTCCGGAAAAACGACGTTAGCAGCACTGATACAGCATATCTATCCGATCAACAACGGAAAAATATCCATTGGCTCCAGCAATATCAGTCACATCAGCAGGCATTCCCTCCGAAATCTCATTTCTGTAGTTCCTCAGCAGGTAGATCTCTTTTCCGGAAATGTTATTGAGAATATAGCGCTCGGAGAAGATTCTCCGGACTTTAACCGCATTGTTGATATTACCACATCACTGGGTATCCTGCCTTTTATTGAAAAATTACCTGAGGGTTTTGAAACACATCTGGGCGAAAATGGGGCTGTATTATCCGGCGGACAGAAACAAAGGATCGCTATGGCGCGGGCACTTTACAAAGATCCTGAAATCCTTATTCTGGACGAGGCTACATCCTCCCTGGATACGGAATCCGAACTTCTGATACAACAGACTCTTAACCAATTCAAAGCACAGGGTAAGACGATGATTGTCATCGCACACCGTCTCAGTACAATTGCCCATGCAGATACAATTATGGTGCTCAAAGACGGCAAACTGATCGAAGAAGGAAATCATCAGCAGTTACTCCAGCAAGATAGCGCATACCGTTTGATGTGGCAGAAACAAAGCCTATTCATTCAAAATTAAAGAACATGCATACTTAATAAGTGTTGCCGTCTAACTCTGCTCAACTGCGAATCAGATTGTTTAAGTCTAAAAAATCAGCTTTGAAACCGTTGATAAAATGAGCAAATATTCTTGCTTCCAAAAAAAACAGATTAAGAAAAAAACAATCAAAACAAAAACCAAAATCATTAGATTTGGAATTGATCAACCAAAATAATACTGAGGTTATGCTTTCCGATATTTATAGAGAAAAATCGCCATTGTCAGAGCAAGATTGTTTTGTCGTATTTGACCGCAGAAAATCCTCGTTCACATTTCCTGTACATATCCATCCGGAATATGAGATCAACTATGTAGAAGGGGCATCCGGAGCAATGCGTATTATTGGAGATTCCATAGAGAATATCGGAGAGAAAGATCTGGTACTGATTGCCAATCCGGAGCTTAAACATGCCTGGAAAGACGGAGACTGCACATCCACCAATATTCATGAGATTACCATCCAGTTTCACCCCTCCTTAATTGAACAATGTCTGGATAAGAAGCAATTTCAGAGTATTCAGCAATTGTTCGCCCGTGCTTCGAAAGGGGTTCATTTTGGTGCTGCCACAATAGAAAAAGTCCTCCCTTTACTTCGGATCATTACAATGGAAAAGGACGGATTTTATGCAGTAATGAAGTTGTTTATTCTGCTTTATGAATTGTCAAAAGGGGACGACCTGCGCGAACTCTCCAGCGAGACCACTATAGAAATGACAAAAAATGAGATTTTGCTACATAAACTTCAAAACTATGTGTCTACTAATATTGCAGAAGTAATCCGGCTTCCCGAAGCTGCAGACGCATTAAACATGAGCCGTTCCACTTTTGCCCGTTTTATCAAATGCAATACAGCAATGAACTTTACAGATTACCTTCTGGATTTCAGAATAAATATGGCAACACGCAAACTAAAGGATGCAGCACCTATATCCGAGGTTGTCAGTCTTTGTGGTTTTAACAGTATTTCTTATTTCTATCGGGTCTTTAAAAAAGCAAAAGGCATTACTCCTGCCGAATTCAGAGACAACAGCAAAAATCAGCAGTTGATTATTTAAATGCTACTAACCTTCCGCTATATTTTTGCATTCCTACACAACAACCTTCCCATACGAGTGAATAGTTCAATAAAATTGAGCTAATTGTACAATTACAACCACATAAAATAAATTTTAAAACGCTATTTGTCAGTGTTTTAAAATTTATTCAAATCTTTCAAATATGATAAAAACTTGTCTGCATAAGCACTAATTTTTGCAGAGATAAGAGCACCTGCTCTCTCTTTTAACAATTCCCCATCAAATAAAGATTAAAAAGTTCAATCCGATTGAAGCAATAGTTCAATTTACAAAATATGTTTTCCTGTAGTTTAGCTCCGGACAAATTCCAAAAACACTCCGGATAGACTAATGCACACAGACCATGAAGTTAGTACATCCCCGATTGTTTAGGAGAACACAACCCTCAACCCAGAAAATTATAAACCGTATGAGAAGAACTATTTTAATACTCTTGCTTGGAGTCTGTAGTCTATATGCTTGGGCGCAGCAGGCTATCACTGTCAAAGGGACAGTCAGAGACAAAGAAAACAAACCTGTAACCGGAGCTACAGTTGCTGTAAAAGGCAGTTCCGAAGGCACAAAAACAGATATTGACGGAAATTTTACGATCAGTATCCCTCAAGGCAAAATACTCCAGTTTTCGTATGTAGGCATGCAAAAATCTGAACTTACCGTCTCAGACGCATCCTTTTTACAGGTTACTTTAGAAGAAGATAATCAGCTGGACGAAGTCGTCGTCGTCGGGTACGGAACAGTCAAAAGGCGTGACCTGACCGGCGCCGTAGCTTCAGTGACAGGCAAAGATCTTCAGGCTGATGTTGCAAAAAGTGCCAGCGGAGCTTTGCAAGGAAGGATCGCCGGTGTCACCGTATCTAATACAGGAGGGCAGCCCGGCTCAGGCATGAGCATCAATGTCCGGGGACTTAGTTCCTTAGGAGCTAACACCCCTCTATATGTCATCGATGGTGTATACGGAGATATCAATATGGTAGACCCTGCAGATATTGCATCTCTGGAAGTACTCAAAGATGCTTCTGCGGCTGCTATTTACGGTTCAAGAGCCGCAAATGGTGTAGTGCTCATCACCACCAAAAGCGGCAAAAAGGAAATGGCTCCCACCATTAATGTAAACTTCTATTCGGGCGTTCAGAATATTACCAAAAAACTAGGTGTGCTGGATGCGCAACAGTGGAAAACAATAATGAAACAATCGGGCTATCTCCCTCAGGAGGCAGTAGACTATCAGGGTACAGGAACCAACTGGCAGAACGAAGTATACAGAACAGCTCCCGTAACGAAAGCCAATGTCGGTATTACCGGCGGCTCACAACAGGCTACTTATAGCTTATCTGCCGGATATATCAATCAGGAAGGGATTCTGATCAACTCCGGTTACGATGCTTTCAATATCCGGTCTAAAAACACCTTTTCCTTTTTTAATGACAATTTCAGATTAGGCAATACCTTATTGTTGAAAACATCTAATAAAGATATCAACAGATTAACGATTACGGATGCACTTCGTCAAAACCCTCTGATGCCTGTCTATGATGCAGATCAGCTTGGCGGATACGCAGGTATTTCACCCTGGATGAAAAATATGGACAATCCTGTAGGTGCCTCACGCCTGTTTGATAATGAAGTGCATAGTACCGAAATATTATTCAATGCTTATGCAGAGGTGGATCTGTGGCTGAAAGGGTTGAAATACAAACTCAACTTTGGTTATAACAAAGACAATGGACGCAACTATGCTTATAATGCGCCATACGATTTCGGTTCCGGAGCAGTTCAGTCAAAGTTAAACGAATCGGCATTTTTTGAAAATCAATGGCTGCTGGAACATACCCTGCATTACGACAATACGTTTGAAAAACATACCGTATCTGCACTATTAGGTTATTCTTCTCAGAAAAATTCGAATCGCGGATTTGGCGCCGGACGTAGTGATATTCCGTTCGGAACCAACTCTATCGGTGCAGGCTCTACAACACAGCAAACCACTTCAGGTCAGCTTCAGGAATATGCCTTGCTGTCTCAGTTTGCCAGAGCAATGTATAGCTATGATTCACGCTATATGGTGACTGCATCTGTACGAAGAGATGGCTCTTCCAGATTTGCAGACGGCCACAGATATGGAATATTTCCATCTGTATCAGTCGGCTGGAACATCATGAACGAAGGTTTCTTTGCTCAGGCTAAAGACAAAATCAGCGAACTGAAATTACGGGCCAGTTACGGGATTCTGGGAAATCAGGAAATCGGAAATTATGCAACACAGAATATCAGTTCCAGCGGGATCAATTACATCCAGGGAGGAACATGGTGGATGGGAAGCAATACTGGCGTGACTTGGGTTTCTCCTAAAAACCTGACATGGGAAGAGACCAAAACAAGTAATGTGGGATTGGATGTAAGCATTATGAACGGCAAGTTTGGCTTGAATGCGGATTATTATGTCCAGGAGACGAATGATGTGTTGCTGAGCATTGCTATGCCAAGCTCTGCAGGTATGAATGGAAGCCCCACTATGAATGCAGGCGTAATTCAGAATAAAGGATTTGAGCTCTTATTAAATCACAAGAATAATGTCGGTGAAGTACACTACAACATTGCTGTGAATGCATCAACCGTAAAAAACAAGGTCAAGGCCGTGACTGTCGGATCTATTCAGGAATTTGGCGGTTATAATCCTCAGGGAGAAGGCACTATCACCTGGGCAAAAGTCGGTGATCCCATTGGTGCCTTCTATCTGATAAAAACCAATGGCCTGTTTCAATCTGAGGAAGAAGTAAAAGCACATACAACTCAGAATGGTCAACTTATTCAGCCGGATGCAAAACCGGGAGACATCCGCTTTGTAGATTTCAACGGAGACGGCAAGATCACAGATGATGACCGGCAATATGCGGGAAGTCCGTTTCCGGATTTCAACTATGGAATCAGAGGAAATGTTTCCTATAAGGGGATTGATCTGGGTATATTTTTCGACGGGATGGCGGGAAATAAAATATATAACTATACCCGGGCACGGATGGAGTCTATGAATGAATTTACCAATTTCGGTTCCAATGTAGAAAATGCATGGACCGAACAGAACAGAGATACTGATGTTCCTCGTTTCACACAGGAGGATAAAAACAAAAATAGCCGGAGAGTCAGTGACCGTTGGTTAGAAAGCGGTTCATTCTTCAGACTCAAAACACTGGAAATCGGTTATACTTTCAATACGCAGTGGGTAAGCAAAGCGAAGTTCAAAAACCTTCGTCTCTTCGCTGCTGCTGACAATCTTTTCACGTCGACCAAATACAAAGGATATACACCTGATCTCGGACAGAATGACGATCAGAACGGTGGAGGCTCAAGCACGATGTCCAGAGGCACAGATCATGGACGATTCCCATTAGCCAGAACAATTATGATAGGTCTGCAAGCGAATTTCTAACCCTTAAAAAGTAAAACATGAAAACCACTATATTAAAAAATATATCTTTTGCTGCGATAGTCGCACTATCCCTATCCGGCTGCAAATCAGACTTTTTAGACCTGGTCAATCCAAATCAGGCTGTTGAAGAAACATTCTGGACATCAGAAGCCAATGCACAGGCTGCCTTAGCAACGGTTTACTCGCCTATACGGGGACAGATGTACGGATATTTTGGCGGATACACCGGATGGCATACCATGAACAGAGCCGATGATGTCTGGTTTATATTGGGTGAAGAAATACTGAACTGGGAACCGGCTACCTATACCAATACGGCTAATACTGCTGAAAGCGATTTCGGAAGATTATACAATTGTATCAACAGAGCAAATGTCGTTCTCAAAAATATACGTAATGTTCCAATGAGTGAGAATAAGATAAATGAGCTGTATGCAGAAGCCAGTTTTCTGAGAGGTTATGCTTATTTTCTACTTGCCAGCAACTTTGGGGATGTCCCTATACGCCTGCTCCCTGCAGGTGAGAGCTCTGATGAAATCATGAAAAAATCTTCACCCGAGGAAGAAGTCTGGAAACAGGTTGCAGAAGATTTCAAGACCGCAAAAGAATATCTGCCTGTTACAAGGCCGGCTGCAGAAGCAGGACGTGTGACCAAAGGTGCTGCTATCGCTTACTTAGGTAAGACTTATCTTTTCATGAAGCGTTATCCGGAAGCGGAAGCGGAGCTGGCAACTATTATGAAGGCTCCGTACAACTACGATCTGGTTGAAAACTTCGAAGACAACTTTACCGAATATAAGGAACTCAATAAAGAGTCCATATTTGAACTTATCTATGACGGCAGTTTCGGCAGCGGTTCATGGGGATCTGAAGAATCGACCAGTACACAAGGTTTTGTAATTGCCAACTTTGTCGGTCCGCAGGGAACAGGAGGATGGTTCAAATGGATGCCCACCGCTTCCATTGTCAAGAGCTTCACAGCAGAAGAGCGCCCCGCGGGATCAAGCACCCGATTTGATAAACGAATGTACACCAGCCTATTCTGGAAACATTCGGACTTCGAATCGACTGTTCCGGATGGTGCATGGTTCGGGAATATGTCATTTGACAAAATATGGGAAGCATGTGCAACCAAACGCCTTCGCGGAGAGCCGGATTTCCCAACCATAAATGCTGTAAAAGGCAGGTTCTTAATTAAAAAATTTACCAATTTTTATAAAAATGAAGCCGATGCAAACAGCATGTACAATCAACAAAACCAAAATAATAATCTTCGCGTAATGCGCTATGCGGAGGTACTGCTGATGCATGCGGAGGCCTGCATCAAGACGGGTAAACCGGGAGACGCAGCAGCGGATCTTACACGTATTCGAAACCGTGCCGGACTGGCGTCAAAGACCTGGGCTAATGCTGATGAATTATGGAAAGAAATGATTCATCAGAATGAACTGGAATTCTTCTTTGAAGGTCACCGCTTTTTTGATCTGAAACGTTGGTATTCTTACGACCAGATGAAACAGATACTCGTAACCAACAAAAAACAAGGTGCAGAAAACTTTCAGGCCAGGCATTATTATCTTCCTATACCACAGGGAGAAATGAATACAAATACAGCGATCCAGCAACATCCGCTCTGGAGATAATAAGAATAAGAACAAGTACTAATGCAATCATAAAACCAGACAGGGGACAGTAAAATGTTCCCTGTCTTTTATCCCAAAACATTATGTCTGGACAATTTTTAAGGAGAAGATTCACTATACAGTTACTGTTCATTATCCTTTTGCTTTCGGTAAGCTGTAAGGACGATAAGACCGACACAACAAGTACCGATCTTCCCTTTCACGCCGCCATGGAAGCGATGATCGATAAGGGAGCTCTTCTCCAAAAGTATATAAAGGGTGCCGAATATTATGTTTTTTATTTCGAAACAGGAGAGGTCAGTGTACCGGTATCTGTTATCAAAGAGATCAAAGAAACCCCCGAACTATGGTCTACACAAATCACCTTTACAGATCAGCACTCTCTGACTATTCCGTCAAAAGGAACTAAGCTCGACTTTATCGTAAAAGATATAGTCTTGGATCCTACAGGATATAATCCTCTCGCGGCTATGGTAGATGTACTATTACCCGCAACGGGAAGAATCAGAGTAATTGTGAAAGGCAAATCCGGAGAACAAGGCACCATTACACACTTACTGCAGACACAGACGCCCAGACAACAGGTACCTGTACTGGGACTTTATGCCAATTATAATAATCAAGTGGAACTTGTATTCACGGACAAAGATGGTCTTGAACGGGGTCGCACTTCTATATCGATCCAGACAAAACCTCTTGATATAAGTTCTTTTCCCTCTTTTGAAATCATCACCGCTCAAACGGCCAGAATGGAGCCCGGAGTAAATCTGGTAAGTTATCCGGGAGAAAGCGAACTGGACACTTCCTGTCCCTATATGTTGGATGCCGATGGAGAAATACGGTGGATATTGCTTCTCAAAAAGTCCCCGGAACTGCAGTCTTTAGGTGCTTCTATTGGTCTGAAACGACTTAAAAACGGAAATTTTCTATCAGGAGATATGTACCAAAACCGAATTGTCGAACTGGACCTGTTCGGAAAGCTTGTACGGCAGTGGGACCTCAAAAAGCTAGGATACACTTTCCATCATGAAGTATCGGAGGCAAAAAACGGAAACTTCCTGATCACAGTGACAAAATCCAGTGCCCGTCTGAATAATGGCAAACCCAGAATCAATGATCATATTATAGAGCTTAATCCAACATCCGGAAGTCTTGTCCATGAATGGGACCTGGTCACTATGCTGGACAGCGCGCGATATGACACGCCGGATGCTAACACGCCTCAGCAATTTGCCCAGACAGCAAGTAACTGGGCCCACAACAACTCTATTGCAGAGCGGGGTAATGATCTTCTGGCCACCTTGCGTTATCAGGGGATTACCAGTTTTAATCCGTCCAATAAGCTGAAATGGATTATTTCGCCACACAAAGGATGGGGCGCAGCCTATCAGCCCTATCTGTTACAGCCTCTGGATAAGCAGGGACAGCCGGTTACTGACCCTAAGGTCATTTCCGGAGAGGTCGCTCATCCTGATTTTGACTGGCCATGGGGGCCACATACTCCTGTAGTGATGCCAAATGGCAATATCCTTGTTTTTGATAATGGCTACAACCGCCATTTCAAACCCAATGACTTAAGCTCCGACCAAAGCTACAGTCGTGTAGTAGAATATGCGGTCGATGAAGTAAGAAAAACTGTACAACAGGTGTGGGCATATGGACAAAACAGAGGAAGAAGAACCTTTTCACAGGCACTTTCAGGAGTACAATACCTGGCCCAAACCGGAAATATATTATTCTGTCCGGGAATGGGGACAGTGACCAACAAAGGCAACGGAGGCCATATCATCGAAATAGATGGCAAAACCAAGGAAGTCATCTATGAACTGGAGATCAGTTCCCCAAGCTACACCGCTTTTCATAGGGTAACACGCCTTTCCTTATATCCGGACAATCTATAACCTATTGATTACACATGAGCCAGCAGAACAACATGAGGGGAGACTTTTTTAAGCAGCGAAGAGCATTACTTTTTGACAGACACGAGGAGTTACTGACAAGAACCAACATACCACAATCAGATTTTAATGGTATTATAAATCGTTATCAATATCCGGTCATCAGCAAGCATCATATTCCGTTAAACTGGCGATATGATCTTAATCCCGAAACGAATCCATATTTTTTAGAACGAATTGCAGTCAATTCGACTTTAAATGCCGGAGCAATCAAATGGCAGGGGCGATATCTTCTGCTGGTGCGTGTAGAAGGAGTAGACAGAAAATCCTTCTTTGCTATAGCCGAAAGCCCCAATGGCATTGATAATTTTCGATTCTGGGAAAGGCCTTTATCTTTTCCTGACAATGATGAACAAGAGACGAATGTCTATGATATTCGCCTTACAGCACATGAAGACGGATGGATCTATGGCATCTTTTGTAGCGAAAAACATGATCCAAAGGCTTCTTCGGGAGATTTATCTTCTGCTCTCGCCTCGGCAGGCATTATCCGCACAAAAGATTTTATGCATTGGGAAAGGCTTCCCAATATCAGGGCTGACAATCAACAGCGTAATGTCGTCTTGCATCCCGAATTTGTAAATGGCAAATATGCGCTGTATACACGTCCTCAGGATGATTTTATCTTGGCCAAAAATGGGGGCGGAATTGGATGGGCACTGACAGAGGACATTTGTCATGCCGTAATACAAAACGAAATCATCATCAATAAACGTCATTATCATACGATTAAAGAGGTCAAAAACGGAGAAGGGCCTTCTCCGCTTAAAACGGCCAAAGGCTGGCTCCATCTGGCTCATGGTGTACGACATACCGCAGCCGGGCTCCGCTATGTACTCTATCTGTACGTCACAAGTCTGACTAATCCGGAAATACTGATCGCCGAGCCGGCAGGATATTTCATGGCTCCGGAACAAGATGAGAGGATTGGTGATGTATCAAATGTGCTGTTTTCCAATGGCTGGATTGCAGATGAAAACGGAACAGTATATATTTATTACGCATCCAGTGATACCCGGATGCATGTAGCCGTTTCTACTATAGATCAATTGCTGGATTATTGTCTTCATACCCCCCAAGACGGATTAAGAACAATAGAATCTATAAAAAAAATTAATGAACTCATTGACAAAAATAATATATACAAACAACAGAATGAATAACATGATTAGTGTATTCTGCCTCTTTATCGCACTGTTATTTACGATCCACCGTTAACAAGGGTGGGACAGCAAACGACATAAAACATTTGACCCCGTAATCCTACTAAGGCTGGTCAGCTTTCAGAAAAATTTCTGATCATTAACCGGTGAGTATTATATTAACACTCGTAAAGAAATAGAAAAAATGTACCTTTAGCCGCTCCATAAAAATTATATTCCGGTTGATACATACAAAAGGATAGCAGATTTCCAATGAAACTCCAGTTTATAGACATTCTTATTATCGTTGTATATCTCATTACAATGATTGTCATCGGTGTATTGCTGAAAAAGAAAGCATCTAAAAATCTTGACTCCTATTTTCTTGGAGGTAAATCTCTTCCTTTTTATCTATTGGGTCTCTCCGATGCTTCCGGAATGTTTGATATTTCAGGCACGATGTGGATGGTTTACCTTGCATTTGTGTATGGATTCAAGAGTCTTTGGATTCCCTGGTTGTGGCCCGTATTTAATCAGGTTTTTCTTATGATATATCTGTCAGTATGGTTGCGAAGATCCAATGTACTTACAGGAGCCGAATGGATACGGACACGATTTGGCTATGGACGGGGGGCTAATCTATCTCATACTATTGTGATCCTCTACGCCCTGATGGGTGTACTGGGATTTTTGAGCTATGGATTTATCGGTATAGGCAAGTTTATGGAAGTATTCTTCCCCTGGGAATTTGTTTCTCAATATATTCCGCTTCATCTTGAAACAGCATCCGTTGCACAGGTCTATGGCATTTTTTTTACAGGAATTGCCACCTTCTATGTGATGTTAGGAGGTATGCACAGCATTGTATGGGCTGATGTTGTGCAGTTCAGTATTATGACTATCTCCGGAATTATAATCGCCGTAATCGCGATGAACAAAGTAAGTCCCGAAATGCTTGCGGCCCACACTCCCGCAGGTTGGGATTCTCCTTCTTTTGGATGGACACTGGACCTGGATTGGAGTAACCTCATACCCTCTATTATGGACAAAATCAACGAAGATCAGTATAGTTTGTTTACCATTTTTGTGATGATGATGCTTTTCAAAGGAATCTTTATGAGTATGGCAGGTCCGGCAGCCAACTATGATATGCAAAAGATATTAGCCTGCAAAAGCCCTAAAGAAGCAGCCCTCATGAGCGGCTCCGTATCCGTCATCCTGTTAATTCCACGATATCTTATGATTATGGGATTCACGGTTCTTGCTCTTGTATTTTTCAGTCAGGATTTTAACAATATGGGTAGTAATATAGATTTTGAGACCATTTTACCCAGAGCGATTAATGAGTTTGCACATGTGGGTCTGGTCGGTCTCCTACTTGCCGGACTTTTATCTGCATTCATGTCTACATTTGCCTCTACAGTCAATGCCGCACAGGCTTATTTAGTAAATGATGTATTTCTGAAATATATACATAAAAAAGCTTCAGCCGTGACACAGATCAGAGTGAGTTATATTGTATCTGCTCTTGTCGTGATTATCAGTACCATTATTGGCATGTATGTCAGCAACATTAACTCTGTATTACAGTGGATTGTATCCGCATTATACGGCGGATATATTGCTGCCAATGTACTTAAATGGCATTGGTGGCGCTTCAATGGCAACGGTTTCTTCTGGGGGATGCTTTCAGGAATCATAGCAGCCTTGATTGCTCCGATGTTTTTTCCGGATATACTTCCTCTTTATTATTTCCCTGTACTCCTGTTTGTATCCGTTACCGGATGTATAACGGGAACACTGCTATCCAAACCTACAGAAGAAAAAGTATTGATAGATTTTTATATCAAAGTACGTCCCTGGGGATTCTGGAAACCCATCATCCAAAAAGCAATGGCACAATACCCTGATCTTAAAGAAAACAAAAACTTCAAACGTGATATGTTCAATATTGTTATCGGTATTATCTGGCAATGCAGCCTGACCCTCATACCCATGTATATTGTAATCAAGCAAGGCTTTCCGTTGTTTACCAGTATGCTGATCCTAGGAATAACCTCGCTTATCCTCAAGAAAAACTGGTACGATAAGATGAATATCGAGGAGAAAGAATACAATGAATTTATGAAGAAAAACTTCTAATGCGCTTCATTTTCACGAAGTAAGCGTAAAAAATTACCGCCCATAATTTTGCCAACATCTTCTTTGGAATATCCCTGTTCCAGAAGTGCCTTTGTTAATAAAGGAAATTTGCTTACATCATCCAGCTCCCGTGGAGGAGATTCGATTCCATCATAATCGGATCCGATGGCCACGTGGTCTACACCGACTTTCTTTACCAGATAATTAATATGTTCCAGCAATTTGGACATCGGAGCATTAGCTTCCTGTTGCAATTTCTTTGGCAGTTTTTCATATTGACGGGTCGGCGATAATTTATAGTTCCCTTTATCCCCAAAATGCTTTCTGTATAGCTTCCTGACCCGTTCTGTATACGTCGGATCTAAAAATCCGGAATAAAAGTTCACACCGATTACTCCCCCATTCTTTTTCAATGCTTCCAGCTGCTCATCTTTCAGATTGCGATAATGGGGCATTAAAGTATAGGCATTACTATGAGATACCAGAATCGGTTTGGTAGATGTAGCGATAACATCATAAAAAGTCTTTTCGCCACCATGAGAAAGATCCACCATCATCCCCAGTTCATTCATCCGGCGAATAATGTCCTTTCCATGCGCTGTCAGTCCTTTACCCTTATCCGAGCTTGTTTTGACCTCAATAGCAGCAGCTGTGACCCATGGAAGATTATAATTCCAGGTCAATGTAAGGTAACGCACTCCTCTGTCATATAATTTTTCCAGATTCTCGATTTTGCTTTCAATCATATTCCCGCCTTCGACACCTATCACAGCAGCTATCTTTCCTTTATTCAGGATCGCATCTATGTCCTTCGAGCTTTTTGCCAGTTCGATCTGATCCGAATTTCCCGAAATCATTTTTTCCAGCGCATCGATCTGATCATTCGCATGTTTAAAAGCTCCTTTTTTCCAGTTCTTATCATCCGACCATACAGCAAAGACCTGTACATCCACCCCACCCTCTTTAAGTCGGGGCAGATCCGTATGACCTGTAGTCAGCCGCTTAGCAATATCCTTTCCTTTGAAAATGGATTCATAAATCACATCATTATGACCATCCACCACAATCAGATCCTTATGGATTTGTTTGTAATCCTGGGCCGATACTACAGAAAAAGCACTCATAAGTGTAATTCCGAAAGTTAACTGTTTGACCGTTTTAATCATTGGAGTATCTTTTAGTCATTAGGATAAGGTCTCTGGCCATAGACAGACCGGATGCTGTTATTTCTTTACTTCATTCAGTGTTTCATATATGGCATCCTGGATCCGGCTGCGAATATTCAGATCCAGCAATTTAGATGAAACCTGCGGGTGGACTCTGTTGGATAAGAAAATATAGATAAGCTGATTGGACGGATCTATCCAGATACATGTACCCGTGTAACCGGTATGTCCATACACCGAACTATTTGCCAGCTTAGAGGGGTATTCATTTTTAGGATTCGGATCCCAGCGGTCAAATCCAAGTCCGCGTCTGCTTGTTGCGGATTGTTTGCTGGTAAAGAGATCTACCGTCTCTCCTGTAAAATAGCGGTTTCCGCCATACTCGCCTCTGTTTAAAAGTAACTGGCCATATATGGCTAAGTCATTTGCAGTAGCAAAAAGCCCGGCATGTCCCGCCACTCCTCCTGCCATTGCAGCCCCCTGATCATGTACATAACCTTGTAATAAGACTTTACGAAAGGAAGTATCGTTTTCTGTGGGAATAATACTTTCTTTAGCGAAACGGTCTCTTGGTAAATATCCTGCAGTCTTCATCCCCAGCGGCTTATAAAAGTTCTTCTGTACATAATCCTGCATAGGCACACCCGTCTGATGCTCTGCTACTTCTTTCATGACATACATACTGATATCACTGTATACGTAATTGCCTACCGGCTTGACGGGAGAATTTAGCATTTCAGGCCACATCACATCTCTGTAGTAATTGTTCAGCAAATAACAGCTATCCGCCACTTTCACCTGGTGACTAGCCGAAAAACGACGTTCCAGGGCCCCGGGTTTCAGATTTCTGTAAAATGGAATAAAAGGAGTAAATCCCGCTTCATGCAACATCACACTTCGTAAGGAGATGTTCTTTTTATTAGTTGCCTGTGCCTGATACAGATAGTCTCCTATAGTACTATCCAGATTGATGACATGCTGTTCTGTAAGACGCATAATAACAGGCGTTGTACCTGCAATTTTGCTCACGGAAGCAAGATCAAAAATGTTACCTATAGTTGTGGGAGTCTTTTTGTCATAAGTATGATATCCGTACCCCTTTTCAAAGATAACCTGTCCGTCTTTAATGATCATCACTACCGCTCCGGGAGTAGCTTGCTTTGTGATGGCTTCTGCAGCAATTTCATCTATTTTTTTAGTGAGTTTATTCAGATTGAGCGGGCTGCTCTGACCATCTGTATACTGAAGTCTGGTTTGATTCGTATTGAAACCGGCTCCCTTTTGAAAATAAAAACTATAGGTCTTATCCAGCTTTGCGGTACTGGACATACCGCCAAAAATAGTCATAGCCGCATTTTTCTGCGCCTGACTATCTGTATTTGTATTAAACAAAACCGGTAAAGTGATATTGTTCAACTTCGACAGCCCGCTGCCGCTACCAAAAACAGCCAGAATAATCTTTTTATTGTTTTTACGGGCCTGAACCAGTTGATAAACTAATTGATCCGTGATATCGGCATCCCGTAGTGGAATAATAACGGTATTGGCATATTTAATACTCTCATCCAGCTTTTCCACTCCTTTTATTTCAAATTCACTGTAACGTCCGGCCTGAACAATAAAATCTGTAAACTTATCTGAAGAAGGACTGGCAATAACAATTTTATAATCATCCAGCTTTTTAAGAGGAATGATTCCCTCCTGATTAAGGAGCAGGACACTCTCATTTTTGACAGCGGATTTATACTGTGCATACAGAGGAAGTGTTCCTAAAAAACTACAAACAGTTGCTGCGATTACCCATTTATGGATTTTCATATGTCTTTAATTTAGGGTTTACGATGATAAAAGTAACGAATAAATTCTTTTTTGCTGTAAATTTAACTTTCAAAAATGCACAAACACGCAATCAAATATGGTTTTTATCCCAATCCAGTAAAAATATTACAGAGAATCTGCTAAAATCGTCACTTTTTTATCAAAGAAAGATTGCCTAAGTTTGTTTAATGCCAGAGGTTATCGATAATAAAACCATTTTCTCCTTACTGGAAGTGACGAAAAGTATTCAAAAGACTATTGCGGATCGTTACAAGAGTATGTATTGGATTAAAGCGGAGATGAATAAGCTGAATCATTACACGCATTCCGGACATTGTTATCCCGAACTGGTTGAGAAAAAAGACGGTAAAATTGTCGCAGAGATCCGTTCTATCCTCTGGAAAGCTGACTACAACCGGATCAATATAAATTTTATGAAGACGGTACGCGAACCGCTCCGGGAAGGTATCACCATGCTTTTTCAGGCCAGCATCTCCTACGATCCTATGTACGGATTAAGTCTCAAAATTGTAGATATAGATCCGACATTCTCCCTGGGCGAACTGGAAAAAGAGAAACTGGAGAGCATACAACGTCTTAAAGAAGAGGGCATCTACGATCTGAACAAGTCTCTCCCTTTTCCTGTAATTCCCAAACGTATTGCTATCATATCCGTTGAAACAAGTAAGGGATTATCGGATTTTTACAAAATCATTCATCAGAATCCCTGGGGATACCGGTTTGAATGCACACTATATCCGGCTCTGTTGCAAGGGGATAAATCTGTGCCTTCTATTATTCAACAATTGAGTATAGTCGCCGAGCATCAGGATAAATATGATGTGATCGCCATAATCCGGGGAGGAGGAGGAGAAGTCGGACTATCCAGCTATAACAATTATCTTCTGGCAAGAGCTATAGCTATATTTCCGTTGCCTGTCCTCACCGGAATCGGACATTCGACAAACCTCACGGTTAGTGAAATGGTGGCTTATAAAAACGCAATTACACCAAGTGAATTAGCTGATTTTCTCCTGCAAAAATTTCATAATTTTGCTATTCCGCTGGATCGCGCCACCGAAACAATCCGAAATTACAGTAGTCTGATATTTGAACAACAAGCTCAGAAACTGAATGTCTTTGCTACAGATATCAGATGGACTACGCAACATATGGTCGAGATGGCCAAAAACAATATTCATATCCTGGAAAAGGATCTTAAAGCCGGATTTCAGCAACAGGTAAAAGAAAAGTTCTCATTTCTTGAAAACACAGAAAAACTGCTGCAGTTAGCCGATCCGGTACATCTGCTGCAACGCGGATTTTCAATAACAAAAATAAACGGGCAATTACTGACTTCAGCGACACAGGTCAAACCGGGAGACAACATCAGCACACGCGTGCAGGACGGAGAAATCTCCAGTACAGTACATGCCACTAATACCCTACAATATGGAGACTAACTACAGCTATACAGATGCATTCAACGAACTGCAACAAATTGTCAATGATATCTCTTCAGGAAGCACGAATATTGATGAATTGTCCGAAAAGATCAAGCGGGCAGCTCTCCTGATCAAAATATGTCGTACCAAACTGACTTCTACAGAAGAAGAAGTAAACCAGCTTCTGGCGAATCTGGCCCCTGCTGAGGCGCCTGCTAACCCCGAAGAGGAGTAACTGACAGGCATATAACCTAAGTGTAAAGATATTGTTGTTTAATTAGTTTCCGTCGATCAGGGTATCATAAGATATTTTAATTCCTTAAATTTGCCATGCTGCTTTCGAAAATTCACTGAAAAACAGCGTGATAAGTCACCATTGCATGCAAGATTCTGAAAAAAACAGCCCTAAAAGCCATATACTTATTAAAGGAGCACGAGTCAATAACCTGAAAAATATTGATGTCAGTCTGCCGAAAAACAAACTTGTGGTCATTACCGGAATGTCCGGATCAGGCAAGTCTTCTTTAGCCTTTGACACCCTCTATGCAGAGGGGCAACGCCGTTATGTAGAAAGTCTTTCTTCCTATGCCCGTCAGTTTATGGGCAGGATGAACAAACCTGAAGTAGATTATATAAAAGGTATAGCACCGGCTATTGCTATTGAACAACGTGTCATTACCAGTAATCCCAGGTCTACGGTAGGAACATCTACTGAGATCTATGATTACCTTAAACTTCTTTTTGCCCGGATAGGCAAGACTTTCTCTCCTGTTTCAGGAAAGGAAGTAACTAAAGATACTGTATCAAGCGTTGTAGATTTTATTTCGAAAGCACAGGACGATACTACCGTTACCATATTTGCTCCTTTAATTCCGCTGAACAACAGAAAACTAAAGGAAGAGCTCTCTTTACTCTTACAAAAAGGTTTTGTCCGTGTATGGTATCAGGACAAAATGCAAAAGATAGAGCAGCTTATCGATGATAAAGGTGTTGCTAACAAATCTTTCAAAGATGATGAAGTACAGATTGTTATTGACCGCATCCGGTTAGATAAGGAGGAAGAAACGATCAGTCGTCTGGCAGATTCTGTGCAAACTGCTTTTTTCGAAGGAAAAGGAGTCTGTACTGTCGATATAGACGGTGCTAAGCATTTTTTCTCTGATAAATTTGAGCTGGATGGTATCACATTTGAAGAACCCACTCCCAATTTTTTCAGTTTCAATAATCCATACGGTGCCTGTCGCCGTTGCGAAGGTTACGGAAAAATTATAGGTATAGATCCGGATCTGGTAATTCCTGATAAGAGCCGCTCAGTATACGACGGTGCGATCGCACCATGGCGTGGTGAAAAAATGGGCGAATGGCTGCAGGTGCTTATCAAATCTGCACTCAAATTTGATTTCCCGATACACCGTGCTTATGGAGACCTGACACCTGAACAACAGGAATTGCTATGGACAGGGAACTCTTATTTCCGAGGACTGAATGAGTTTTTCCAGGAACTGGAAGAGCAAACCTACAAAATCCAGTACCGCGTCATGCTATCCCGCTACCGGGGTAAAACTGATTGTCCGGACTGTAAAGGATCCCGCCTCCGTAAAGATGCAACTTATGTAAAAGTCGCTGATCGTTCGATCACTGATATTGTACTCTTACCGTTAGATCAGGCCCTTACTTTTTTCCGGGAAATAAAACTGACTAAAAATGAAGAGATTGTAGCGAAACGTTTATTGGCAGAGATTAACAACAGACTCCAGTTCCTGTGCGATGTAGGATTGAGTTATCTGACTCTTAACCGCTTATCTAACTCTTTGTCCGGTGGAGAGTCTCAGCGCATCAATCTGGCTACTTCACTAGGAAGCTCATTAGTCGGATCAATCTATGTTTTGGATGAACCGTCAATAGGACTACATCCCCGTGATACACAACGTCTTATAGGCGTCCTGAAATCACTTCGGGACATTGGCAATACCGTGATCGTAGTCGAACATGAACAGGAAATGATGGAAGCTGCGGATTACCTTATTGATATCGGTCCTGAAGCCGGTATCAACGGAGGAGAATTAGTATTTGCAGGCACTTACTCCCAGATTCTGAAGGATAAGAAAAGCCTTACAGGCCAGTACCTCAGCGGAACACAACAAATTGATATTCCTGCAAAAAGAAGAAAATGGCATGATAGCATCAAGATTAAAGGTGCCCGAGAAAATAACCTCAAAGGTATAGATGTTGCCTTCCCGCTAAATGTATTTACGGTTGTTTCAGGAGTTTCCGGTTCAGGAAAAACCTCTTTGGTGAAAAGAATTTTGTTCCCGGCTTTGCAAAAGGCTATAGGTAACTATTCCGGGGAACAGACAGGTATATTCGATGGAATTGAAGGAGATATCAACAGTATTGAGCAAGTAGAAATGGTAGATCAGAATCCGATAGGCCGTTCTTCCAGATCCAACCCGGTGACGTATGTAAAGGCATGGGATGAAATCCGTGCGCTATACGCCAATCTTCCGGTTGCGAAAGCCGGAGGCTTAAAGCCTGCTGCATTCTCATTTAACGTAGAAGGCGGACGCTGTGATGTCTGCCAGGGTGAGGGAGAAGTAAAAATCGAAATGCAATTTATGGCGGATATTGTGTTGCCATGTGAAGCATGCGGAGGCAAACGATTCAAACCACATGTCCTGGATGTACAGTTTAAGGACAAAAATGTATCCGATATATTGAGCCTGAGCGTGGATGAAGCTCTTGAGTTTTTCAAGGATCAGGCTAAAATCATTTCCAAACTGCAGCCCCTGCAGGATGTAGGTCTGGGTTATGTAAAACTGGGGCAGTCTTCCAGTACCTTGTCCGGAGGAGAAGCACAGCGAATCAAACTTGCCTCCTTCCTGATCAAAGGGAACAACAGTAAAAAGACCCTTTTTATTTTTGACGAACCGACTACAGGTCTGCATTTTCATGATATCAAAAAATTGCTGAAATCTTTCGATGCTTTGATCGCATTAGGTAACAGTATTCTGGTGATCGAACACAATATGGAGATGATCAAATCTGCTGACTGGGTCATTGACATCGGTCCTGAGGGTGGAAATAAAGGCGGTCAGCTGGTTTTTGAAGGAACTCCGGATGAACTCGCCAAATGCAAGGAATCTTATACAGGACAATACCTAAAGAATCATTTAAACAACAATTAATATTACTATGAAGCTAAAAAAAGTACTAATATTAGCCACTGTCGGAATACTGGGATTGACTGCCCAGGCACAAAATCAACCTGAACGGCCAAAACTCGTTGTCGGATTAATGGTAGACCAGATGCGCTGGGATTACCTTTACCGATTTGCTGACCGCTACGGCAAAGGAGGTTTCAAAAGACTGTTAAATGACGGCTTTACCTGCCAGAATACGTACATTAATTATATACCTACTTACACTGCTATCGGACACAGTTCGGTCTACACCGGAAGTGTACCCTCTATTCACGGTATTGCAGGAAATGACTGGATCATGGAACAGACCGGAGAATCTATGTACTGTACACAAGATACAAGCGTTACAGGTGTAGGAACGACTGAAAAAGAAGGGAAACAGTCTCCACGCAATCTGTTAACATCTACGGTGACAGATCAATTGCGCCTGGCAACTAATTTCAAATCAAAAGTAATCGGTATTGCTCTCAAAGATAGAGGGGGAATTTTGCCTGCAGGTCATTTTGCAAATGCCGCTTATTGGTTCGAAAGCAAATCAGGGAACTGGATCAGCAGTAATTTCTATATGGATCAACTGCCGAAATGGGTACAGGATTTTAACAGCAGGAAACTGGCCGACAAATACCTGAAACAAGACTGGAATACGCTATATGATATTTCAACCTATACATCCAGTATTGCTGATGACAATGTATATGAAGGAAAATGGGCTGGCGAGGACAAACCAACTTTCCCTCACCTTACTTCCAAGCTGATGAAGGATGAAGGTTATGAGCTGATCAAAACAACTCCATATGGTAATCAGTTGACTCTGGATCTGGCAAAAGCAGCTATTGAAAATGAAAAAATGGGAAATAATCCGACCAAAAACACGGATTTCCTTTGTGTAAGCCTTTCATCCACGGATTATGTAGGTCACCGTTATTCTTTATCTGCTATTGAAATTGAAGATACTTATCTGCGTCTGGATCAACAGCTGGAAGAGTTTTTCAACTATCTGGATAAAACAGTGGGACAGGGTAATTATACTTTATTCCTGACCGCAGATCATGGAGCTTCTTATAACTCCCGCTATTTTATGGACATGAAAGGAAATGGAGGTTATTTCTTTTCCCGTCAGGTAATGAAAGATCTGGATGCAGCATTGAACGCAAAATTCGGCGTTACGAAGCTGGTCAAAAGCCTGATGAACTATCAGGTTCACCTGAATTACCCGCTGATCGAAAAATCTAATCTGGATGTCGATAAGGTAAAAGAAGAGATTATCAAAGTATTGAAAAAAGAAGAAGGAATAGCCTATGTTGTGGATGTAGAGAAAGGGGACAATATGGCGATCCCGCAACCTATTCGTGAACGTATCATCAACGGATACAACATGAAAAGAAGCGGAGTGATCCAGATTGTACTGGAACCACAATGGTATGACGGATCTCCGCGCTCTACCGGTACTACACACGGTACGTGGACACCTTATGACTCACATATTCCACTTATATTTATGGGATGGGGAATCAAACCGGGAGCTTCAAACAGAGTGGTTAATATGACAGATATTGCGCCGACGATTTCTTCTTTACTGCATATTACTGAACCGAATGGCAATATTGGTAAGCCGATACTGGAAGTATTAGGTCAATAAAACCATCCTATGAAAATCGCAATTAATTTGCTTATTTTTGTGGATTATCAATGGAGTTAAACTATGCTTTCTAAGAAAACAAAATACGCAATCAAGGCTTTGATGGTTTTGGGACGAAATTACGGAAAAGAGCCTATGCAAATTGTTAAAATAGCTGATGAAGAAAACATTCCGAAAAAATTTTTGGAACAGATCTTATTAGAAATGCGAAATGCAGGTATCCTCTACAGCAAAAAAGGTGCTGGCGGCGGATACAGCCTTAACAAAGCTCCGGAAGATGTTTTTCTTTCACAGGTCATGCGCCTTATCGATGGGCCTATTGCATTATTACCCTGTGTGAGTCTTAACTTTTATCGTTCCTGTGATGAATGTACGGAAGAACATGTATGTGGTATACGCGATACATTTATCGACGTCCGCAATGCAATGCTGCAGATCCTCAATGATACGAGTATAGCACATCTTATCAATAAAGAAAAAGAACTAAATCTGGACATCAGATCTTAAGCCCTATCAGAAAGCAAAATATAAAAAAGCATGTAGCGCAAGCGCTATGTGCTTTTTTTGTAACTATTTTAACATTTGTTAACCTTATTTAACAACCTGCTAATAAACAATATCCTATTTTTACTGTACAGATTTAAACCTATTTATCATGAAAAATCTCTACCGGTTAATGTTAATAATCCCCTTAGCTATAGGTATTTCGCAACACACATTTGCACAGATTAATATCTCCGGTAAAATCCGGAATTCAAATGATTCTCCTGTTTCATCGGCTGTAGTAACGTTGTATCAAGGCAAAGGCGCAGGTAAAATGATCACAGCAGGAGCTACAGATGAAAACGGAGAATTCCAGCTTACATCAGATAAGGGATCTTATTTGCTGAAAGTTACTTTTTTACAAGAGCTCCTTTATCAAAAAGAAATAACAGTCGAAAAACAACTTGATCTGGGGCTTATCACAGTTGAAAAAGATGGTAAATCCAAAGAGCTGGCTGAAATAGAGATCAGAAAGTACAAACCAACGGTCGCTTTCAGAAACGGGAAATTAGAATTCAGTCCCAGTGTAGTTGAAACCGGATCTGTACTGGAAATCATGAAGATCGCCCCGACAGTGCAGATACAGGAAGAACAGATCAATCTGCTCGGAAAGACCGGAACGGAGATCCGAATAAACGGCAGAAAAATACATATGACCGGAGAACAACTGACTTCTTATCTAGCTACTCTTTCAGCTAACATGCTCGAAAAACTCGAGATAGTACACAACCCGGGAGCAGAATATGATGCCGATGCCAAAGGAGGAGTCATCAATATTGTATTGAAAGAATTAAAAGAAAAGGGAGTAAATGCCTCTACGTATGTGACCCAGACAAAATCCAAATATGCAAATACTTCATTAGGAGGTAATTTTAATATGTTAGCCGGGAAATGGCAGACATGGGGGTCTGCAGGTGTAGATAAAGGAAAAAACTGGACCTACGGCACCAATGACATTTTTTATACTTCAGGACTATGGCAGGATAAAAATGAACAGGTAACCAACCAAAAAAGCCTGTCCGCAACTGCCGGAATTGAGTTTGTACCCTATTCTAATAATGCAATCAATGCCTCTTTTTCTTATTATAAAGGCCCTTCGACAGGAGAAGAGTATAATCAATCATTTATCTACAATATCCAGAAGATACTGGATTCTACACTGCGAACGACAGGCATCAACCCTCAGGATTACAGCAATTTTTCCTACAATGTGAATTACGTACATACATTCGGAAAGAGCAAAAGAAAACTGACATTTGACTATGCACAGGTATCTACACTGTTTGACAGGGAGCAGGATTTTACAAATTCAGTCATCAAAGATGGAAACGCTACACAAACGCAACGCTTCTTTTCCGGAAACAATCAAAATGTAGCAGTTCAGACAGCCAATCTTGCTCTGGATCTACCTAACAAAATTGTGAATATGAATGTCGGAGGGAAACTTATCTTCAACAAAAATCAGAATGAGACTTCGTTTTATGAGTTTGTAAATAACGACTGGGATGCCAGTGAAGATAAGTTTGACAATTTCAAGTATAAAGAACGTATTCAGGCGCTATACGTTCAGGGAAATAAAACTATAGGCAAGTGGGAGCTGCAGGGAGGACTTCGCATGGAAGCGACCCAGACAGAAGGCAGCAGCCTTACTAACGGACAGATCACAAAAAGGAATTATACAAAATTCTTTCCCTCCTTCAGTGCATCATTTAATAAGGATGAGAACAATACGTTCAACCTGTCCTATGGTAAAAAGATCCAGCGGCCAGAGTTTTCATGGGTCAACCCGTTTGCCTGGTATACCAATGCATACGAGTACTCACATGGAAATCCTTCTCTGCAACCTTATTTCAGCAATGACCTGACCTTTATGTATGTACTCAGGCAAAAGTGGACATTTTATGCCAGCTATTATTCTACACGTAATGTCTATGCTGAATATATGAAAATCGATACTACAACCGGACAGCGCGAAAGCAGAGTAGATAATTTTGTCAATCAGGATATTCTCAGTCTGTATGCAAGTACTGATTTCAACCTTTGGAAAAGATGGAAAATGTCCCCTGAGTTAGCTTTTCAGGCACATAAAAGAGGTTCGGATCTGGCATTGATTGATGATACGAGCGGCTTTAACGTAACCGCCGGTCTGTACCAACAGATTCAGGTATTGCCAGACAACAAACTGGTACTGACTTTAAATTCATCTTACAGCTCGCCCAGCAATGCCAGTGTACTGGAGACCAAAGCCAGATTTGTGCAGCATGCAGGCATTACCTATCAGGCTGTCAAAGATACCCTGCAGATTTCACTCAACGGGAATGATTTGTTCAAATCCGCAGCTTTCCAGTATGATGCCTACGTGAATGATATTCGCCGTACACGGTACAAATATTCCAATAGCCAGCAGGTCAGCATGACTGTCCGCTATAATTTCAAAAAAGGTAAAAAGCGGGAAATAAACAGATCCAATGCAAACGATGATGAAATGCGTCGGGCAGGATAAAACAAAAACGGCCGGAAATATTTCCGGCCGTTTTTGTTTTATAATACATCCATCAAATGTTCAAATGCCATTCCTCTGGACGCTTTTAACAGTATTGTACTATTGATTACCGGCCGGTCAATCAACGCCTGCTTTGCCTCTTCGGAGGTTTCATAAAACTCCGCTTCAAGATACGCTTGTTTTTTGAATGCCTTTCCGACAAAAATTAAACGATCTGCTCCAATAGATTTTGCCCGTTGCACCACCTTTTCATGTTCTGCATCAGACTCATCCCCCATCTCAAACATATCTCCCAATATGATCACTTTGCGGGAAGCATCAATCACTTCAATATTATCCAGAGCTGCAGCCATACTGCTGGCATTTGCATTATAATAATCTGCTATAATGGTATTATGCTCTGTCTTTGTAACCTGTGAACGGTTATTTTTAGGAGTGTAACGCTCAATTCCGGTATTGATTTGCTCCGCACTGACACCAAAGTATAGTCCTACAGCTATTGCTGCTAAAAAATTTTCTGTATTATAGGATCCCGTTAATTGTGTGTGGACAGTATAAGAGTCGGGCTTATCTTTTTCCTTCCATTCGATCTGCAGAAGCGGGTCCGCTTTTAGCAATTTGCCGATTACATCATTTGTTTCGGCAAATCCATAAGTCACCACTTCGCTTATTTTACGCGTCGCAGCCATCTCATTCAGATGTGGATTATCTGCCTGCAGAAACAACGTACCATTATGGTTCTGCAAATAGTCATACAATTCGCCTTTTGTTTTCTTTACCCCCTCGAACGAACCAAAACCTTCCAGATGCGCTTTTCCTACATTGGAGATCAGACCATGTGTCGGCTCTGCAATATCACATAAGAAAGCTATTTCTTTGAGGTGATTTGCTCCCATCTCTATTACTGCAATTTGTATAGTCGAATCAACAGATAATAAAGTCAGCGGAACACCGATATGGTTATTCAGATTGCCTTTTGTCGCATACGTCTTGAATTTCTGCGATAATGTAGCATGCAACAGCTCTTTGGTGGTCGTCTTACCATTTGTTCCTGTCACACCTATAACCGGAATACTCAACGTCTTACGATGATGATTAGCAAGCTTCTGGAGACTTTCCAAAACATTATCTACCAAAATATAACGGCCATCTTTGGCATATGAAGCCTCATCAATAATCACATAACTCGCTCCGGTTTGTAAGGCCTGATCGGCAAAGCTGTTTCCATTGAAATTAGCTCCTTTAAGCGCAAAAAACAGACTGCCAGGCAAAATATTACGGGTATCTGTAGATACGTATGGATGTTGTAAATATAAATCGTATAGCGCTTCAATAGTCATGATCAAGAATTTGTTTCACAAACTTAGATAAACTTGTAACTATATGCAAGAGTCTGTCAACGGTTAACAAATAAGAGCATAATTCTTCCTTATAAAATCAAATTGTATAATCCGTCTGATTTGGAAAATATTAGTCTAATTGATAGGCAATCACGCTATTGCCATTAAAAGTAGGTATATACACGATTTTTTTTCTGGCGTCATAGCCCAGATCAGCTGTATTGAACTCTCCTTCTACGTCCAGTAATTTCTCAAAATTTCCGTCTGCCTTCACATAATATACCACTCCCGGCCAACAGGTAACAATATAATCCCCGTTACCTACAGCTTCTATTCCGTCCCCGCCATGCTCAAATCCTTCTGCGATAATCTGCTTTTCTTTAGTCTTTGTATTTACACTCCACAATTCCGGGCCGGCGAGTACCAAAAGGTTGTCCCCGACAACCAAAAGTCCGTTTGCACTTTGTACTACTTCCAGAAAAACCTCAGGTTTGTGGTTCGTCAGTTTGAATACTTTTCCTAAACGCGTGTCAGAGACATATACTGTTCCTTTAGCATCAATTGCGATATCATTTAGAAAAGTGGCATCAGGAACTGGAATTTTTTCTAATAATTTACCGCTTTTAGCATCCACCACCACCACATGATCAATATCCGCTACATAGAGTTTATTATTATGCAGTCCTAATCCTTTGGGTGCGTTCATTCCGGTTGCCCAATCTTTATCTTTTACTGTCCCATCCGTATGCAACAGGGCAACACCTCCTTTTCCGTCTCTTTCTGATCCGCCTCCGTCTATCAATGACACATACAATTGTTTGTCAGGTACTGCAAGAACAGATTCCGGAACAGGCATTTCTTCCTGTGTACGCCAGATTTCTTTTAATTGATGTTGTGCCTCTGCCATTGTAACGCACAGAAAGGAAAGGGAAAGACTTAGAATTGTGTTTTTCATAATATAAAGAGCTTATAATCTTAAAGATACGAAAAAAAATTAATTGCCGTCCTTCGTCAGCCATTTCGGTCGTAGAGGGGCCTGATAGTTTTTCATCTTTTCCAACAGATCTTCGATAGTATCACTAACCAATAACATATCCCGATTTTCGGCAGATAAGAGACCTGATTCTACCATATGATTTACAAAAAGAATAAGATGATCATAAAATCCATTAACATTTAACAATCCTATAGGTTTGGAATGCAGTCCCAATTGTCCCCAGGTAATCATCTCGAAGAGTTCCTCCATTGTTCCAAAACCTCCGGGCAGCGTAATCACACCATCACTAAGGTCATTCATCATCTGCTTGCGTTCGTGCATACTTTCCACGACATGCAGCTGCGTCACTCCTTTATGTCCGATCTCTTTGCTATTGAGAAAATCAGGAATCACGCCGATCACTTCACCTCCCTGAGCCAAAGCACCATTTGCAACAGCTCCCATTAATCCTACATGCCCCCCTCCATACACAATACGCAAACCTTCATCCGCAAGTTTTTGTCCTGCAAAATAAGCACTGTTCATATAAACCTCATCAAATCCCGGACTTGACGCACAAAATATAGCTACACTTTTCATCGTTTTAAAGTTAATGATAATCGTAAAACATTCAGAAGTTGTATCTATAAAAAAAACCGTAAGTGCCTCGCGCGCTTACGGTCATAACTAACTAAACATTGAAACAATCTTTTATTGTGCACGGCTTTTCTCTTCGTTGCCTGTGTCTTTTTTATTGAAATTATTTTTCAGGTTTCCAAATTTATAGGTGTATGTCAATCTCACCACACGACGGTCATGTGTCTGACGGATTCTGGTATTGAATTCACCAAAGTTTGTTGACAGATTATGATTACCCGTATTGAATATATCGTTTACGGCCAGTTTGATCAGGCTTCTTTGATTCTTAAAGGTCTTGGTAACTCCCAGATCCAGATTCCAGCGAGACTCCAGTTTGTAAATATTATAGGAGAACGGTGACATATAATTCACATTTGCCTCTGCAGACAACAAAGAAGAAATCTTAAATGTACTCATGGAATTTCCCTGAAAAAGTACCGTCTGCCGGTTTAATGCATTATTGGCAACCTCTCCCTCAAACTTCATGTAAACAGCTGTCATGTTATTATACATCGACCAGAATTTTGTCACGGTTACCGGAACGTTCAGATTGATGTAAGCCTCTTTATTTCTTCCCAGATTTTCGCGTGTTACCCAGGTTGTATTTGTTGTTGCATCCTGCCCCATACTCTCCACGATCGCATCTTTCTTGACTGTGTAGCCCATAGCGATGTTATATTTCTGCAATAAGGTATAGTTAAACTTATATTCATCTGCATATTGCGGATTCAGATACGGATTTCCTCTCTCTGATGTAAACTTATCAATGAAATAATCGAACGGATTCAGATACTTATAGTTTGGACGATTGATTCTTCTGGCATATCCTACAGACACAATATGATTAGGGCTGGCCGTGTAGGTAAGTGTACCGGTAGGGAACAGATCCAGGTAATCGCGCTTTGAGCGTTTACCCATTGTAATGGAATTACCATCAGACTGCGTATACTCCGCTCTTAGTCCGGTTTTTAATCCCCACTTGCCAAACTGACCCGAATAATCCACATAGCCTGCAGCGATTTGCTCTTTATAGATAAAGTGGTTTGTTCGGGTCGTATCATTTACCCAATTATTCCCTTCAAACTGCTCAAATAAAAGGTCGTTATCGGATTTCACATTCGAATATTTCGCTCCCAGATCTATTGTGTGATTTTTATTCAAGGGATGAGAATAATCTAATTTTGCAACGTAAATATCAATCCCGACCGGCATATCACTTTGCAGCAATTCTGCTGTACCTATCAGCTGGTTATCAGGACGAAAAGTTCTGTTATCATAATCCGCTCCTTTGCTGTTTCGGAATCTGCTCCAGTCCAGATCCAGTACCAGCTTACGTCCGGTAGAATCAATCTTAAATTCATTGTTAAAATTGACAGAATAGTTATTGAAACGCTCTTTATAATCTGAAACTGACCTTACGATCGAATCAACAGGATTATTCACAATCCGCACTTCCGTTGTACTCCCATTATCATTCAGTTCATTATTGTTACGACCGATGAATTGCAGTACCATTGTATTCTTTGCTGATGTTTTCTGCTCTACACCAAATTTGTAACTATGTGTCCTGTCCCGTGCATCAATCTGACTAATCTGAGAAAAATTAGTGTTTATTCCATTATTTGCAATAGTTCTGTCAACATTGATATCGTTGATATAGCGCTCATTGAAGTAAGAATATGATGTAAACACATTTGTATTGTTCTTTTTGTAATTTACAGACAGGGAAGTGTTGCCTCTGAATCTGCGTGCCTGAGCGGCAGATACATTGAAATTTCCGTTGAAGCCTTCAATTTTATTCTTCTTCAGCACGATGTTGATCGTACCCGTAGATCCTTCTGCATCGTCTTTACCTGAAGTAGCCGTAATAACTTCCACAGACTTCACCTGATTACCGTCGGTGCTCTTTAATAAAGTAGCCAACTGATCTCCGGTCATATAAGTCTGACGGCCATCTATCGTCACATTGATACCACTCTGCCCCATCAACTGAATATTGTCATTCTGATCTACACTTACACCGGGAGCTCTTTTGATAATTTCCAGTGCATTATTACCCGCAGCCAATGGTGAGTCTTCTACATTCAGAATTAACTTTCCCTGTTTATTCTCGATCAAAGGCTTCTTTCCCTGTATCTGCACTTCTGCAAGTACGGTTGAAGAATTTTTGAGAACAAGGTCAGCTACTCTTCTGTTCTGACCATTTATATCCGTGACTGCTGATTTTTCCTTTGCATATCCTACACTGTTTGCTTCAATAATATATTTGCCCTCCGGAACATTTACAAATTCATACTCTCCCTTTTCATTGGATACTGTCGACTTCAGAAGCACTTGTTTTTCCGCAACATACAGATACATAGTCGCTGCCGCAACGGGCTGTTGCTTTTCATCCACAATCCTTCCTTTCAGGTTATTATCCTGCGCCAACACATTCAGTTTCCCAACATAGAATACGGCTGTAATAATTAATAATTGTATTAGTCTTTTCATAGATTTTAAAAATAAGGCTTCCCTGTTCCGGAAAATTCTCTCCGAAATAAGCTGTCACTCCGATATATTGATGATCAGTTTGTGGCGGTTGGCCTGTTGCTGTTTACTGTTTTATATAGGTTAGACGCTAACGGGAAAGAAAAGGTTGCATTCCTTTCCCGCTTTCGCTTTTTATTTTTTATCCTTCTGTTTGGTATCTATCCTCACCCCATCTTTCCCGATATTCACCAATGTGTCTTTTGAGTTTTTCGTTGTGATCTTGATACCATCTTTAGAGATATTTACATTTGTCTCATCATCATTGTGATTAATGGTATCCTGCTCAATAGTAACTTCCTGATTTTCCGGAGTTTCTTCTTTAGGTTCGATAGCACATTTCAATCCCAGATCTGTCACGTTCCACTCTGTCTCTTTTACATCCTCTTCATATCTTACTTTACAATCGTAGTAAGAGATGTCTCTTAATTTATATTCCAAAGAGCGGTCAATGATTACCTTAGATCCGACAGGCAGGTAGAGTGTCACTGTTACTTCCTGGTCTCGGTACAATTCTTTCTCTCTTAATTTAAAATGACTGTCGAAATGTATGCCCAGACTATCCTGAGTCACCTGATATCTGATCTGCGAGGCACGATTGGTAGCCAGCTGATAATTTTTACCTCTTGATGAATATTCATATTTGATATACGGAGCTTTCAGAGAGTCTATTTTTTCAACTCTCACCCTGATATTATTTTTCAGAAAATCGCTAAGATCTCTGTCGTCTATCTTGATTATTCTTTTGGTATTGCTTTCCTCTACTTTGATCACTCTTACATCACGCTCACTAAGATGATATACCGCCTGTCTCTGAAGTGGTTTTTCCTCAACGATTGTACTTTCTTCTTTAAAGTCTTTCATCGTATTGACACCATAGGAAATACTCACTCCTGTAGCCAGCAACCATACAATGAATAGGGAAATGGATACATATTTATTCATAGAACCTTTATTGAAAAGCGCCCGTATAATGCTGTAAAAAATAGCTATCATCGGTATTGCGATCGCAAAAGCAGCTGCAATAAGTGCTATATAAGCCTGATTAGGTTCCATGAAATTGACAGGATACATTATCCCGTTATCGCTGAATCCTGAAATTCCGAAGGCGAAGAAAATTACAGCAATCAAGAGTCCCAGCAAACTCAGCCCTATTGAAAAAGCGATCACCAGTCCTATTGCTTTTACAAACACAGTCAAGATCTTGACGATAACATCGCCGGCCGAACGAACTCCTTGACTAAGAGAATCGCCGGCCCCCGAAAAATTTTCGCGAAACCCACTCATTTCTTCTTCAAAATTTTTCTTAAAATTCTGCAGATTCGGAGCTTCTCCTCTCATTTCCATTTTATCTGCGCGGGTGATTGCTACCGGCATAATAATCCAGAGAATCACATAAGCCAATATACCCGAACCTCCCAGAAGGACAAACAAAACAAACAGGAGACGTACCCAACGAGCTTCAAGTCCTACATAATGTCCGATACCGCTACATACACCACTGATAACCGTATCATCAGGGTCACGCATCAGTTTTTTACCAAAACTAAAAGATTGGTTATTCGTATAATCCTGTTGTGTATATCCTTCGCCATAAGATTCATCCGCAGTATCAAAGTCACTCACTCTCCCCATCTGAGCGATCACATCATTTACATCCTCGTTATTAATGACTTCTTTACGTCCGCTCTCAATACGCTCGCTGAACATCTCTGCAATCCGGTTTTCGATATCTTCCAGAATTTCTTTGCTGTCCTCCGATTTACCAAAATGGCGTTTGATGTCGATCATATAAGATCGGAGTGTCTCGTAAGCATCCTCTTCTATGTGGAAGACGATCCCGTTAATATTGATAATTATTGTCTTATTCATGATATATGTTTCTAATTGTTAGCCTTTAGTTTGTTCTTCCTTCAATTGATGTAGATACTGCAAATACCAGTTCTTTCCAGGTAACATCTAATTTTTCGAGGACCTGAAGACCTTCTGCAGTGATCTCATAATATTTTCTTGGAGGACCTGAAGTCGATTCCTTCCAAATATAACTCAGCAAACCATTGTTCTTAAGTCGAGTAAGTAATGGATATAGGGTACCTTCTACTACCAGTAACTGCGCCTTTTTTAGTTCGCTGATAATATCTGAGGCATATATCTCCCCTCGGGAAATAATAGAAAGGATACAGTATTCCAGAATCCCTTTCCTCATTTGTGTTTGTGTATTTTCAGCTATCATAACAATACAAAGATATATGCTTTATCCTGTACTTTGCAATACATAGTACTATAATTTTTAAATATTCGAACATAATCGCCTTATAATCAGGTAAATATTTTTTTTGTATTTTTTTTGATTGCTCTTCAAAAAGTTAAAAAAATTATTATCCGGTTATTTTTCCCTATTTTTAAAACATGGAAGGCAATCTTAGCCTTCCTTAAAATGAAAGAATATTTTAATGAGATTTTTAATAAACTATTCATGGACGATTTTGTGGTCCATAATCGTTCTTATATTGATCAGCCTTCCGTCCAATGATTTTGATGGCGTCAGTACATTTCAGGGATTTGATAAGCTTGTACACACAGGTTTCTTTTTTGTATTTACAGTCCTGTCTTACTTCGGGTCGGTTTTACAGTCCAAAAGAAGGGCAACCAAGCTGAAGACAAGCATTATAATCATACTAATAGCAGTATCCTTTGCCTTTCTTACGGAAGGGATACAGCTGTATCTTACAACGACAAGAAGTGCAGACTGGTGGGATATCTTTGCAGACACCGTAGGTATAGGAATGGGTGTGTTTGCGTATTCATTACTCTATCACAAAAGAACAATATGAAAAGAAAATACTGGATTTTTACACTTATGATTGCCCTCACGACGGTATGTCTTAGCTCCTGCTCCATCTTTAAAAAAGACTGTGGTTGTCCTTCTGTGAACTCAGGCAAGCGAAAATAAAGTCAGGCTCTTGCAAGGGTCGCAATGGACACCCGGACTCCGCTGATGCCTGTTAGTGTACGGGCAGCAGAAGCCAGGGTAGCTCCTGTTGTCAATACATCATCGACAAGGAGTATATGTTTATCCGTCAATGCTTCTTTATTTAAAATGTCAAATATGCCCTCTACATTGTCATACCGATCCAGTCTGGCATGCATAGTCTGGCTCGAAGTCTCTACAGTCCGAACCATACTGACACTATCCAACGGTATCCTCATTGACGCTGCGAGTCCCTGCGCGAAATACTCCGCCTGATTATAGCCTCTTTTTCATTGACGCTTACGGTGTAAAGGAACTGGAACAACGAGATCCACATCAGCATATTCTCTGGTTCTCCTGAGTACTTCACCATATTTCATACCCAGAAAATAACCGATTTCAGGATGACCGTTATATTTGAGTTGATAAAGAATACGCTCTACGAGTGTTCCTTTGGACAGAAACAACATCGCCGTTGCATTCTGAAAATCACATTTTCCTCTTAACTGGCGTGTAGGTTCATTGTTGTTGTCCAGGTGAAAACAGGTCAGCGGCAAATGGTACAGGCATGTGGTACACAGAAATTTTTCCTGATAGAGCAACCCTGCTCCACAGCCAAAACAACATTCCGGAAAAAATAAGGATAGAAAATCTTTCCAATAGAACGCCAGCTTCATACATTCAAGTCATTGGTTCCCTTAAAGTTAACCAATGAAAATGAAAACTAAAAACCGGCTATACAGCTTCTTCTTCTTTGATCGCTAACTGTCCGCAGGCAGCATCTATATCTTTACCTCTGCTACGGCGTACATTTGTGATGATGCCCTGACTACGCAGATATTCTGCGAAAACATCTATTTTATCAGCATCAGCATTCGTAAAATCTGCTAATGATATGGGATTATACTCAATCAGATTGACTTTGCTGGGGACATGTTTACAAAAACGGGCCAGCTCCTTCGCATCTTCAAGCTCATCATTAAAATTATTAAAGACTATATACTCGAAGGTGATCGGGCTTTTGGTTTTCAGGTAGAAGTATTTCAGTGCCTCAGCAAGTGCTTTCAGTGTATTTTGCTCATTGATAGGCATGATTTCATTACGCTTCTGATCATTAGCTGCATGTAAAGAAAGTGCCAGATTAAACTTCACCCCATCATCGCCCAGTTTTTTGATCATTTTGGCGATACCTGCAGTAGATACGGTGATCCGTTTAGCGGCCATATTCAAACCATCCGGAGAGGTGATCCGTTCTACAGACTTCATCATATTGGCATAGTTAAGCAAAGGCTCGCCCATACCCATATATACAATATTTGTCAGCGGTTGTCCGTATTTTTCTTCAGCCTGTTTGCTGATCAATACAACCTGATCGTATATTTCATCCGCATTCAGGTTACGTTTGCGATCCATATATCCGGTTGCGCAAAACTTGCAGGTAAGACTACATCCCACCTGGGAACTGACACATGCAGTCATACGATCGGTAGTCGGAATAAGTACTCCTTCGATAACATTGTTGTCGTACAGCCAGAAAGAACTTTTTATAGTTCTGTCCGAACTGACCTGTGATTCTTTGACAGTCACGGCATTAATAGCAAAATTTGCCTTTAATGTGTCTCTCAATGCTTTACTCAGGTTGCTCATCTCATCAAAATCTGTACAGGATTTCTGCCACAGCCATTCATATATCTGCTTGGCGCGGAATCCCTGCTCACCCATTTCAACCAGCTTTTGTTTCAGCTGATCGAGTGTTAAACTTCTGATGTCGATGATGTTACTTTTTACTGCCACGGCGCAAAGTTACGGTTAATTTTGGAAATCCGTCTTTTCTAATGCCACGGCAATATCAAAAAAGGCTGCTCCGTCTCCGAAGCAGCCTGCTATCAATCACCTGTTTCATTATTAATTCACATATTCTATAAGCACGGAAGATGCCTTATCATTAAATGATGTAATACAACTGTTTGAGGCATTTAATACATAACTGCTGCCTTTAAAGTAGTCCTGATCATACAGTGTCACCCGTATATTCGGAGACAATAACGCTCCTGAAATATCATTATCGGAGATTCCTTTAGCGATTAATTCGGCTGTTGTATATCCTCCGACCGGTAATTCGACCTCATATCCTCCATAACTGCAATGTTTATAAAATTTGGCTGAACCCCCGCCACCATAGGGCTCAACAATGACAGAGCTGGTCTTATCATTAAAACCATAACTTCCGGCCAGACAGTCTGCACTTGTGGTCATCAGAAGCGGAGTTCCGGCAAAGTTGTCCTGATCGTACAATCTTACCCTGACGCCTGTCATCGGTACTTTTATGCCGGAAACATCATTGTTTGCGACTCCTAATGCGGACAACTCTGCTGTGGTATAAGAGCCATATGGAAGTGTAATGTTATATCCTCCGTAAGAACAGTTTTGCGTTACGGTAGTTGTATTTCCTGCAAATTTTGGAATTCCGTTTACAAAACTGAAAGTATATCCTTTAGAGCTGATATTACCGTTTTCAGCAAGGAGTCGCAGGGTAAAATTATAAGATGTATTACCCAGAGAATGTAAATCACCGACAGGCATTTCTATATGAAATGTATTTCCGGAAGGAGCATTTACCCACATGGGAGAGTCATGATCTGTATTCGTCGGACTACTGACCGGATCAAAGTAGTAAAGGACGTTTGCCAATATCTGATTACTGGTAAATGTTCCAGAAATAACCATTTTTGATGTTGCCGTATTGTAATAGGCTTCTGTAAGAGATACATTTGTAGTCAGACTTCCATATTGTCCCGCAACGACTGCCGGCTGAAACAGTTCATTGCGAAATAATATCGCACAATCGCCTTCAGAAAGAAAGGTCTTTTTGCCCGTCTTACCATAAGTAGAATTTCCACTCCCCATTAATGAGGTTCCTAATATCGGAGCTTCTGAAACTTTCTCCTTGTTGTGAGGCAGGTTTAGACCATGTCCCAACTCGTGAAACAGTCCACCGATATAAGCAGATGTAGTAGTTGGCATAGCTGCCAGGCTGATATTAGGATTGTCGAGAGCAAAACAATTTCTTCCAAGGCCGAAGAAAGGCTGCCCTCCGCCGTCCGTACGCTGAGGCAAAATAATCAGATTATGATATGTTGTAGAAAATTCCTGCGGATGCGTGGATCTATACGCATTTATTTCACTTATAATGGCATTCGCAGCTGTCGTACTGTACGGATAACTTGCCTGAGGCTGTGAACCTTGTATCGTAATAATTTTTACACGATTGGTTGTACTGTCCAGTGGAAGTCCCAAAGTTTTGCCCCCATATCCGTTACGCGTCATCTCAGAAGTGATGAATCCCTGAAAATGAATAAGCAAATCGCTCAGCCGCTCTTTATAACCACTTACTGCCGGATTGTCGGAAGGAACAAAATAAATAATATTCAGGTTCCTCGCATTTGATACAAATCCACCTGCATTCACCGGGAGACTGGCAACAGTATTTGTATTGGAAAGTTTGGAATCGGATAGTGTATCCGTTGTATTGGGTTTCTGACAAGCGTACATCATGCCCAACATCCCCACCAGGATTAGTGTTTTTAGATTGTTCATAAGTAGTTTATTTGATTGGTATCAACCAAATATAATGATCTATACGCCTAATATTTTTGCGTTTACAACGAAAAAATTACGAAAACGTTTACGTGTATAAGATACATTTTGCCGCTATTTATTTATCAAAAAATGCCGCTATTTCCAGATATAGCGGCATCATTTCTAACACAAGACAACCGTAAATTTTATTGTTTCCTGCGCTTTTTATATTTGCGGATAACTACAAATCCCAATACTCCGATCAGTAAAAACGGCCAGATGCGAATCAGGATAATAAAGAAGGTTTCTAATGCAGTCCACCCGAAACGAACCGCATCCACCAGCTTGGTGCCAAAGCTGTCTGCCCCGATGGAAATATTAGACTGTTCCTGATAGAGATAAACAGAAAGCGTACTGTATGCGACCTGTTCATTTAAAGATTTGAGAGAAGCAGCGGTCGCATCTATTTCTTCCTGAATTACCCGTATCTGCTCTTCGATCTCTAATATTTCTTTGACATTCCGGGCTTTGCTAAGCAGTTCTGTATACCGCTGGAGATAGGCTTTTTTGCTTTTCAATCTGGAATCCAGATCATAGTACTGACCCGTCATGTCCTGAGACTGAATACTCTTACTGGTAATATTGTCCTTTCCGCTTTCCAGTTCTGCAATGAATGCTTCATAGCTTTGTACAGGAATCCGGATATTAAGATTATACGAGGCTATTGAATTTCCTTTTGAAAGTGTCTCTTCTTCATAAAACCCTTTATGTTTGCTGACCAGCGCATCGAGATCTTTTTTACTTTTCGCCACATCCCGCGATTCTACGGAAACAGATCCTGTCTTGATGATTTTCTTCTGAGGCACAATCAGACGCTCATTTGCCGCGGCATCAACGGCAGCATCCGGCTCACTCTGATCCTCCAGACTCAGCGCCATAGGCTCTGCTGCTGCATCGGGTTCGGACAAAGCGACCTTAGAAGTGTCTGAAGCCCTATTACACGAAAATAGGATCAGTACTGCTGATCCTATTAACAAGATTCGTTGTACATTTTTCATTTCTTTTGAATTTTAGACATGATGCAGCATCAGATCAAATTCCATAAAAGAAAAATGTATACTTATTTATTCGGCTTTGGTTAATGCTTTTTTAACAGCCGGAGCTATTTTTGTACCGAATATTTCAATAGATTTCATCATCATATCGTGATCCGGACTACCGACATCCATATGCGCTGAAAAACGCGTCAATCCAAACATTTCCTGGACATGAAGGATTTTTTCTATGGCTTCATTTTCACTTCCTATGATCAAATGTC
Organism: Sphingobacterium spiritivorum ATCC 33861; assembly: GCF_000143765.1. GTDB lineage: Bacteria > Bacteroidota > Bacteroidia > Sphingobacteriales > Sphingobacteriaceae > Sphingobacterium > Sphingobacterium spiritivorum. The sequence continues at coordinate 887,433 of NZ_GL379771.1, forward strand.
CATGGATAGAACGACCAAAATCATATTGTGATCTTTGGTAAGGAGGCCAGTTGCGACTCTTACCGATTCTGTTCATCTGAGCAGCATATACAGGATAGTAGTATTCCGATACTTTTCTGCTGTCTTCACCAAAGAAGGCATGCATGTGTACCCCTACCTGAAATTTACTCATATCATGTCCATTATCTTCGTATGCCTGGCGGTACATTTCGAACAAAGGCTGAAACTGTTCTGCAGCTCCTCCGATTATCGCAAACATAACAGGAAGTCCTAATTTACCGGCACGGATAACAGAAGAAGTCGTACCTCCGACTGCGATCCAGATCGGAAGTTCATTGTGCACAGCTCTCGGAAAAATTTCCTGATTAATGAGAGATGGCCTGAACTTACCGGTCCAGTTAACCGTTTGTTGTTTATTGATACGAAGCAATAAGTCTAATTTCTCTTCAAAAAGCTCACTGTAATCTTCTAATTTAAACCCGAATAATGGAAATGATTCAATAAAAGAACCTCTTCCGGCCATGATTTCAGCACGACCGTTGGAAAGTAAATCTACGGTAGCAAAATCCTGATATAACTTAACCGGATCTGCAGAACTTAATACAGAAACTGCACTTCCCAATTTGATATTTTTAGTAACGGATGCTGCCGCCGCTAAAATAATCTCCGGAGCAGCTACAGCATAATCTGAACGGTGGTGCTCTCCCATTCCGAAGAAATCCAGACCGACTTCATCCATCAGCTTGACCTCTTCAATAATTTGATGTAAACGCTCCTGTGGAGCCTGTATCTTGCCGGTAGCAGGATCTATTTGAAGATCCCCAAACATTCCTATTCCTAATTCCATAATATTCTCCATTTTATATCAACAAAATTAGATAAGATTGGTTGTTCCTGCATTGATGTATGATAAGAAACGTTTGTTATGAAAATATCTAGTGTAGCTTATCCGTGAATAAGCTCTTTGTTACCGTAACTCTGAATCAATTCTCCTTCAAATGTAAGCCACTCCTTCCAACGTTTATCAACATCTACATCTGTAGAATATTTTCTGGCAAAATTCAGAAATGTAGTATAATGATTCGCCTCAGAGACCATCAGATCATGGTAGAATCTGGCAAGATCCTGATCCTTGATATTTTGAGATAATACTCTGAACCGTTCACAGCTTCGGGCTTCTATCATCGCGGCAAAAAGAAGGCGATCAATAAAAGCCATATTACGGCTTCCGTCTTTCTTTGAAAACTTCATCAGCTGGCCTACGTAGTCATCCTTACGCTCTCTTCCCAACGTATACCCTCTTTCCCGGATAATCTCAATAACCATCTGAAAATGTTGCATTTCTTCAATGGCAATAGCCGTCAATTCATGCACAAGATCTTCATGTTCAGAGTTATACGTAATCAGTGAAATAGCATTTGTTGCTGCTTTTTGTTCACACCAGGCGTGATCTGTAAGAATCTCCTCTAAATTAGATTCTGCAATATTTGCCCAACGGGGATCCGTTAATAATTTCAATCCTAACATATACAAAGTAAAAAGAGTAAATAGTAGAAGCTGTTTAATAATCTGCAGATATCAACCTCTTCTTTTCAAAATATAAAAATAAGGATATTATGCCGCTTTTAAGTACCGGCATTGTCAAATTGATTGTTAATGATGCGATGTTAGTTCGCTGATCACAGCATTCGCCACTTCGTCTTCATGTCCGTCAAAATGATGATCTCCTTTCAGTACCTGAATACGTAAGTGTTTTGTGATGAGTTGTGAGGAAGGAAAATCCCGGGTATCGTTTCCCATCAACAGAAGGGTTTGTGTGTTTTCTATTTTATTTATTTCAGCAATGACATCCAGGCTTCTTTTGACACGACTCCGGCCTACCATATCTGCCAGATGGATTTCCAGATCTGTAGAGGTTGAAGGCTCTATCATTATAGCCCGATACAATTTATTTTTGAGATCTGCCGGAAGTCTGTTTACAAGAAAAGGAACTGCATCTGCACCAAAAGAGAATCCCGCAATGACAAACTGTGTATTAGGTCTTTTGTCCAGAATCTTATGGAGATATACGGCCATATCATTAGCAAGTTGCTGGGGGCTCTTCTTATTCCAGAAGTATTTTTTGGAATCTACAGCGGAAATGCCATAGCCCTTATTTGCCAATGTACTGCAAAGGTTGCTCGAAAAAGTATTCAATCCGCCATCCCCACTAAAAAATAAGATAAACGGAACTTTTGTGTTTCCCTGCCATTCTTTCATAGGAACCGTATTTTGCTGAGCCTGCACAACCATTAAGATCATCAATGCTGCCAATAAACCCCAATTTTTTTTCATATGTAGACCCCTCCTACTTTCCAGGCTTCATTACCTTTGTCAGTGCTACAGGTAATTGTAGTAAATCAAAATCATTACTGAATACAAGGTACTTATTTTCCCATATAGTTGCATACTTCTCCTTGAAACTCCGCAAGGTCTGATAATGCTTAAAACTGCCCACTTTCTCGGAAGCAAACTTCATAATCTGCTCTGCCGGATTGTCGGGATTACTGAGTCCGCTCATAGGAATCATCCCCAGATTAAGATAGTTGAGATCTTTTTGCTGTGCGTACCCTATTAATTCAACGATAAGTGCATCCATGCATCCCCCCGGAGCTTCGGCACGTTTACGGATCAGATCATAGGTACATTCTTCAGGAGCATAATCGGGAATGATATTTAAAAAAGCCTGTATTTTTTTTTCTTCATCTCTCACGACAATTACATCCTGATATTGTATGGTTTCGGCTTCAAACATGCCCTGTGAGAAGATCATCTCTCTTTTGCCAAACGATTCTAACCATTCATGCGAGACAGCTTGTAGTTCCTCTACCAGATCAGAGCCGTGGGGAGCATACAGCACCTCAGCACTATACCCTTTCTTTGTGAGCGCATTAAGCCCGTTTCGTAAGGACTTCCGGTCTTTCCCGCTAAGGGAAAAAGAGCGTGTTTCCATGATAGCTTCCTGACCGATTACGATCTTCTGCTTTTTCATATCCATGAAATACACCAGACTGCTTTCATCTACCCTGTAATATGCCGTCTTCAGACCGAGCCCATGACAGTACTCTTCAAATTCGGCAATTACTTCTTCCTTATCTTCTTCTTCACAAACAGGCTCGTCCAGTACTATGGCAAACTCACTGGCTGTTGCATAGGACACAAATCCATCTGTCAGTGTTGAAAAATAGATCTGCTTATCGGCAGATACCTTGAAATAATCCATTGGGGAATGTCCGTAGAGCTGCAACAGATTTTTTGCTCTCTCCAACTCGTGACCTTCCTGAATCTTTTCGGGGTGCACGATCTTGGGACGAAGAATAGTATATAATAATAACAACCAGGAACACAGGCCCAGTAATCTGGTGATATTGAGAAAATCGCGGCCGAAGTTTGTGCGCGGATCTAATTCATCATCCGAAAACAACAGAAAACTGCGGATCGTATGGTATAGCGATTCCTGCCAGGAAAAGTCTTCACCAAAGTGCTTTTTATCGATAAAATAGAAGCTCAGAAATTCGAACAGACCCACTGCGGCCAGAACCGTAAAGAATGTTATAAAGCCAATCCGGATCCAATTCAGATTTGTCTTGATATTATACTGTCTTCTGTTACTCATTAACAGGAAAAGAATGAGCAAGGCAACGATGGATTCTTCATAGTCAAAGGCTTTTCCAAGATGGCCGAACAACGAAAGTACAGTAAAGATAATAGCCGCAACCCAGGCTAACCGAAGACCCTTCAAGAGATAGGCTGATGTCACCATAAGCGCTATTCCCATGACCAGTACCATTAGCTTTGAAGCATGCATCGCTTCTGCTGGCAAATAAAATTTCTCCAGTCGCATCCGTTCAGCGAGAGGTGGCGTGGCCACCGAAATCAGGTTGACGAGCCCCAAGAAGAAAATAGATACCGCCGGAAGTATCCGTACAATAAGCTGTTTTCCCCGCCACAAAAACGAAACAATTCCGGCAAACAAAGGCAGCCAGAATTCAAATACCCGATACAGCAATGTAATTCCTAAAGCCTGATCATGCGCGTATCCATAGGCTGTAAAAATGTACAGCATCGTAAATTCCACAGCTCCCAGTCCTCTTAGAAAAGGAGAAATTATCATCAGCACTACCGAAATCGTATAGCCTACCGCAGCCGCTTCGAAAGAGATGTGTACACCTAAGGCATACATACTCACAAAAGCATGCAGAATACCACAGCATTCGATCAGGGTAGAGATAAAAACGGTGTACAACAGATGCTTACGGTCCAGACTACCTGAAAAGACTTCGTCTATCTGATGGATTACTTTTGGAAACCGCCGTTCTACGAGGCCGTAAAGTTTACCTTTGGTTCTAAAGGACCAGAAAACAGCAAAAGCAATACCCAGAAGCAGACCTAATGCCAGCAAGGCCAACCAGGCATCATTAAAATTTCGATGATCCCACACTGTGTAGATAATAACCGGAACTCCGATAATAAATACCGTCAAAAGGCCCACATAGCCGTAAATCGCGCCAGCCTGATGGATTTGTGTAGCTTTGAGCTTGCGCCGGCGCAGCTGTGCCGTGGTATAGGCGAGCGAGCTGATTCCTCCTGCCGGAAGAAATACACTTAAAAAATTACGCTTTAAAAAAAGTTCTATAGCATCTGAAAGATGAAGAGATGCTCCTATAGTACGGAAACTCTGGATGTACATCCAGCCCTGAAGAAGAATATACAGTATGGTTATACAGACTCCGCCAATAAGCCAGGCGGGATCAGCCTGCTGCAATTGCGGAAGAATGGACGCCAGTTCCTTACGTTCACTACGGAAAAAGAAAAAAGCCAAAAGGATAACGAAGATGGCTACGATCTCTTTCCAATATGTCTTTGGTGAAAAACTCCTTATTTTTTCTTTGAGCAATGCGTTCATTATAACCTCATTGATGAAACGAATGTAGTATTATTTCTCAATAAAGCAATGTTAAAAAAAATTAACCATCGTCTTAAAATTGGCTTAACTTTGGACTTCATGCAACAGCAAAACGTATTAATTATTGGCCTTGTGTGGCCGGAACCGACATCCTCAGCGGCAGGATTCCGGATGCGGCAATTGATAGAACTTTTCCTTCAACATGATTTACAGGTCGTCTTTGCCTGTGCTGCTCAAAAGTCTGCATACAGCCTTGATCTTGCTGCGATGGGAGTAGAAGAAGCCCCGATACTGCTGAATGATCCTTCTTTTGATACTTTTATTCAAGAACTGAATCCTGCTATGGTGGTATTTGACCGCTTTATGATCGAAGAGCAGTATGGATGGAGAGTAACACAGCACTGCCAGGATGCGCTAAAGATCCTAGACACCGAAGATCTTCATTTTCTCCGCCACGCACGTCAGCAGAATACGACAGATGCTGCTCCCGACCTTTACAACGATGTCACCAAACGTGAACTCGCTGCTATCCTGCGATCTGACATCAGTCTGATTATCTCCGAGACAGAGATGGATCTCCTGACTTCCACATTCCGTATAGACCCGGATATACTATATTATCTTCCTTTTTTGGAACAGGAAATTGATCATGAAAGAGCTGCATCCTGGAAGACATTTGAAGAGAGAAAAGATATGATGTTTATAGGCAATTTTCTGCATGAACCCAACTGGCATACGGTGCTGAATCTTAAGAAAAACATCTGGCCGCTACTTCGTAAAAAAATGCCTGAAGCCTCACTTTATATTTATGGTGCCTACCCTTCTCAAAAAGTCTTACAACTTCATAACCCTAAAGAGCGTTTTTTTATAGCCGGCCGGGCAGAAGATGCCAGAGAAACAATGGCGAAACACAGACTGCTGATCGCACCTATCCCTTTCGGAGCGGGTATAAAAGGTAAGTTTATAGATGCCATGCAAACCGGGACACCCTCCGTTACCTCTTCGCTAGGAGCCGAATCAATGGCTGACCGGGTTAACTGGCCTGGCGCAGTGGAAGACGATGTAAACCTGTTTACAGAACAGGCCACTATCCTTTATCGGGACAGGGAGATCTGGAATGAGGCGCAGAAAAAAGGTATTTCCATTATCAATAACCGGTATTCCCGCAGGAAGTTTGCGGAAACATTTATACAAAGGTTATTTGAGTTACAGCGCGCCATTGCCTTACACCGGCAAACTCATTTTGTAGGGCAGATCCTGCAACATCACACGTTGCAAAGCACTAAATATATGTCTCTTTGGATAACAGAAAAGAACAAATAAGAAAAGCGTCTTCAAAGAGACAGCTTTCTTATTACAAAACAACATGTGCTGTAAATCAATTATTTATTATAAAGTTTGCTGTGAATCTTTTTTAATTCGTCTACAGGAATCTTTATTACTTTTCTGTCATACGTCATAAGCCCGTTGGTCTCAATCTCCACATCTGTAGTCTGGGTATATACCGCTGCAGAGAGTCCGGCGCGGATCAATTCCGGAAGACGCCCTATAAGCTTAGCATACTCAACCAGCAGTTTCTCTTTGTCATCATAGGACTTATATCCCCAGTTGCCCTTATCCAGCCATACATGATCTTTGACAGGAAGTCCCAATCCTCCGAATTCGCCTAATACGAGGATCTGTTTGCTGCCATATACAGCCGGATCCGGCATAGCAGGTCCTGTATAATAATGCAGATCAAGTATTGGACTCAAGCCCACGAAAAAATTACCTCCGCTTGCAGCATTTATCAGTCTGCTGCTATCATATTTCATCGTCCACTCCACGATATCTTTCGTTTTGAATTGCCCCCAGGCCTCATTAAACGGAACCCAGACAACGATAGACGGATAATTATGGAATTTGTCCATGATTGCCTTCCACTCTTTACGGAATATCCTTTCTGATTCTGCAGAACGCTCCTTATCAAATTTGAGATCTGGTGCCTGCGCTATCAGATCGTGATCAGCATCGACTTTCTCTCCGGCAGGCATCTTGACCCGAAGGTGCTGAGACCACTTATTATCTCCTCTGTCTCCGCTGGGCATATCCTGCCATACCAGCATTCCCAGCTTATCACAGTGATAATACCATCTTGCGGGTTCTACTTTAATATGTTTACGGATCATATTAAATCCCATTTCTCTGGTTTTCAGAATATCAAATACCAGTGCCTCATCTGTTGGAGCAGTATATAATCCATCCGGCCACCAGCCCTGATCCAATGGTCCGTACTGGAATACAAACTCATTATTCAACATCATACGCTGTATTCCATTCTGATCTTTAGACATGGATATTTTACGCATTCCAAAGTAGCTTCCAACTTCATCTATTATTTTCCCTTTGCGTAGTATCGTTATTTTCAGATCATATAAAAAAGGATTTTCAGGAGACCATAGTTTTGCATTTGGAATAGATAAAGTCGTCTCTCCGTCTGTCAGCAACTGCTCTGTAACTTTTACTGATCCGTCCAGTGCGGTTACTTTTATCTGATCACCCGTCTGAAGATTACTTGTCTCTACTGTCAGCTGCAGCTGAGATTTGTCAATATCAGGAGTTTGACGGGTTGACAGGATATACGTTTCAGGAACAGCCTCCACCCATACGGTCTGCCAGATCCCTGTGACTGGTGTATACCAGATAGACTCCGGTTTGTTGACTTGTTTCCCGGCAGGCTGTGGCCCTTCGTCTGTCGGATCCCAGACCCGAACAGCAATCTTTTGTTTTGTGCCTTTATTCAGTGCAGAGCTGATGTCAAACGAAAACGGATCATATCCTCCTTCATGTGCTCCGACTTTTGTCCCGTTTACATAGACCTGTGCTGCCCAATCTACCGCTCCAAAATGTAATAACACTTTCCCTTTCCGCAGAGAAGAAGGAATTTCAATCTCCCTGTAGTACCATAGTACGCTCTCTTTCCCGACAGCTCTGCCCACTCCGCTTAATGCGGATTCTACGGCAAAAGGAACCAGAATATCTCCGTCAAAAGATTCCGGAATCTGCGCATCAGCAGCATCAGGCAAAATCGTGTATCGCCAAAGGCCATTAAGATTTTTCCAGTTATTATTACGTGTTAATTGCGGTCGTGGATACTCAGCATGGGGAGAAGATGCATTTACTTTTGCAGCCCATTCTGTGGTAATTTTTCCGGGCACTATTTTCCATTCCTTCTGTGCAAAGACCTGAGCAACAGCCAGCCACCCCACCAGTATCAGCAATATTACTTTTTTCATAATCATTAGTTTGTTTCTTTTTTTCCAAACGTTTTTCAGTTATTTAACGGTTGAAAAAGCATAGGTTGATTTTGTATGATATACCTCATCCGGCCGAAGCACAGTTGAAGGAAAGTTTGCATGGTTGGGGCTGTCCGGAAAATGTTGTGTTTCTAAACAAAATGCGGATCTGTAAACATCCTTACCGTTTCTGAGCATGTTTTTTTCCTGCATGAAATTGCCGGAATAAAACTGCAATCCGGGTTCACTGGTATAGATTTGCATTTGTATTCCGGAATCTGTACTTTTTATGGTTGCCACCGGCCCGTCAGTTTTTTTACTAAGAACGAAGTTATGGTCATATCCTTTGCCGAAGCTCAACTGTTCGTTTTTTTTGTCTATGTCAGCTCCTATTTTTTTCTGCTTTCTGAAATCAAAAGCTGTTCCTCCCACATATGACAGCTCTCCGGTAGGAATTAATGAGCTGTCCACAGGCGTATACTGATCCGCATCTATCTGAAGGACATGATTCAGAATACTACCGGATCCGTTCAGATTGAAGAAAGCATGATTGGTGAGATTCACGACTGTGGTTTTATCAGTTGTCGCTTCATACTCCATCGTCAGCTCATTATGATTCGTAAGGGTATATATCACTTTGACCGTCAGATTTCCGGGAAAGCCATTATCCAGATCCTGTGAAACCAGTGTACAGATAAGTGTGCTGTCACCAACTTTTTCGAGGTTCCATTTCTTATATTGAAATCCTGTTTTTCCACCGTGCAATGTATTCAGACCATTATTGATCGTCAATTGGTAGTCTTTACCCTCAAGTGAAAATTTACCTTTATTAATCCGGTTTCCATACCGGCCTATTGTTGCTCCGAAATAAGGTTCAGTAGCTGTGTCATAATCTGCAGGATCTTCGAATCCAATCACGACATCTACAGGATTTCCATCTTTATCAGGTACCAGCAGACTCATAATTCTTGCACCGTTTTCGCAGAATTTGGCCGTCATCCCTTTATTATTTGCCAGCGTAAACACCTGATATAATGAATCCTGCACATTCACCTGCTCTTTTGTGCGTTTATCTGTTGTGGATTGACAACTTAACAAAGTTCCGATAGTAAGTACAAACAATGTGATGGTGATTTTCATGGGTTAGCCGTTTGTATTATCATAATAATATGTATGTCGGTTCCTGACATACATATTGTTTTTCAAAGGTATCTGTATATAAAAATAGTTCTAAAATTTCTATATACACACATATAGCGTATATCTATTCTGTGACAAATAATCAACTCCCCAACGGAGAAGTCAGTAGAGTTGATTATTTTTTGTCAGGAAGCATGTTTCAAAATCTATTCTTTCTCACACGATATATAAGTAAGAATAGGTAGTAATTATTAGAAATTCGGATCCTGATTATCCTGTTTCTTCGCCAGTTGCTGACTGTCTCTTGTATTTTTTTGTACAGCAATAGCACCAAATAGAGCTAATAAAAAGGAGAAGGCATAAAATCCTTTTTCACTCGGAAGCAGGGTTGCATTCCAAAGCCCGATGGTCAGTAATACAATGGCGAGAATAGTCGAAAACCAGCTAAGTCCGTAATAAATATCTGTAACCGGAATATTTTCCAGTCTGTCCCGTACACTCTTCTGAACGGAGATAACAGCAAAAAGTCCGAACATTAAAACAGTGAAATAATAGCCTTTTTCATTTAACAGCATTTCAGCTCTCCATAGTCCGATAAGAAAGCCGGCAATTCCTGCTGCCAGAGCAATCCAGGAAGCAGCAATAAATGCACTTGATGGTTTTTGATTCATATAGTTGTATAATTGATTTGTAGTAAATTTCTAAACAAAGGGTTTCTTCTTAATTATAAATGGCTGATATATAAACGTCCAATATAAAGAATTTATTTTCTCCCTGCTATTCCTTAAATTCAAATTATAAACTATTTTGCTCTTTTATTTTCAGTGGCTAAAGAGATTGTTTCTTCGATTCGCCTTTGTCTGGTTTCCGGTCTTTTCGCATTATAGATCCATTTCAAAATTTCTTTTTTTGAAGTTCGCGAAAAGCTTTCCCAATTTTTATATGCTTCTTTATTGATAAGAAAAGCATGCTCCAAATCCGGAGGGATCAACAGGTTCTCCGCATTATCTGATGCATCCCACATACCATTTTTCCTGGCCATATCAACCACTTCCAAACCAGCATCCGTCATCAGATTCTGCTCAATCAGCAATGCAATTTTCTTCTTATTTACAGCGCTCCAGTTGCTCTTCGCTTTCCTTTTGGAAAAAAACTGAAAGCATCCATCCGGTTCCCGTTTTTTCTTGAGACTGTCAATCCACCCATAACAAAGTGCCTCTTCCACTGCTTCAGAGTACAGCACACTTCGTACAGCAGACTCTTTTCTGAAAACCACAAGCCACACCGAATCAGCGGCCTGATGATTATCCGCGAGCCACTGGCGCCATTCTGCCCTCGATTTAGCATATATCACCTTAACTCCATTTCTGATTTCTTCCATAGCATAGCATCGTTTATTTAGAACTCCCGAAAGCAAACCACCTTCATTTACAAGATCTTACCAACTAAACTTACACAAAAAACCGGCTCCGAACAATCTTTATTCATAAATGTGACTGTTACAGAAGCACTTTGACACCCAAAGAGATATTCCGACCCGGAAGAGGTGCAAGATATTTTAAAAAGGAATTCTGGGGTCTGGCTTCTACGTTCAGCAGATTATTACCATTCGCATAGCATTCTACTGTCTGTCCCATAAACTTCAATCTATATCCGACTCGTCCCGCAAGCAGAGAATAAGCTGGCATTGGAGGCTCCGGATTTATATTTTTCCCTAAATAACGTTGTTTCAGATAGCGGTCAAAGGATGCATGAAAAAAGATCTTATCTAACTGCAGCGATCCTGCAAGACCGTATCGGCTTGTAGGAAGATTTGGCATATAATCCCCTTCAGCCCATTTACGCATATTATCATCTGCTGTATTTTCATTTTTGACCAGATCAAAGAAAGAGGATATCTCCCACGTTCTGTCCTTAGTCCAGGAATCTTTGTAGCTTAACTCAGCTTCCCAACCTGAAATTTTCGTATCGGAAGATCTCCATTCCTTGACCAGAAAACCTCCGGACCGGGATATTCCGGTATGTGCCAGATAAAGGTAATTGTCAAACGTTGTTTCATAATATGTTGCACTCACCTGAAAACCGTACCCCTGCCAACCGGCTCCGAATTCATAGGTTTTAGCAACCTCTTTTGGTAATCTGTCGTCTCCGTTTTCTTCAATCATAATTGCGAAATGATCATTGCCTGCGTAAAGTTCATTTACGTCAGGTGCCCGTTCAGCATGATTGTAGGATAATTTAAGAAAAGCTGTTTTCAAAATATTCCAGCGCAGATCAGCAGAAAAATGATTCAGATCAAAATTCCGGTCGGAAAGCTTTCCTCCTGCCATCCCGCGACTCGTTTTATATCCGGCATCATGTTCTGCCCGCCGTACGACCCAATCATGTCTGTACCCCAGATTCAACAGTACGGGTTGGAAAGTAAATTGCTGCAGGGTAAATGCGCCAACCTCCCGGCTCCAATTATTGGGTAAATATCTTTGTGCCCCCGTTCCATCAATTTTTAAAAAGGAAAAATCTATTCCACTGGTTCCTTTCCAGAATTTTTTAATCTGATGTTCCATATCTGTTCGGAAAGCGTGTCTGGTGCTGTTGAATTTATTGACCTGGTATATTCCCACCAATTCTCTGTCATCAGATCGCTGCATCATATAATTGAGTTTCCAGGCGGATATAATAGAAGAATCAGCCCGATAAGCTGTTTCAAAAAGTGCACTGTGAGCCAGAGCCCTTGTATTGATCGGTGCATAGTCTGGCATTGGCACCACCACATCGTGTGAATGCTTCGGTTTACTTGTCATCGCAAATCCCGGAATTCCATAATATCCCTCCAATGCACGGTAGCCTAAGCCTATCCGCCACCGATCCTGAATATAACTCGTTCCGATATTTATCGCCCGGCTCTCCGCATGGCTGTTGGGCATGATCCCTCTGGTCACGGGTGCATAATCCGAAATCCCATGTACTAAAGTCGTCGAAAGAGGAGTATTGGGATCTTGTCCAGGTATATATTTGTCGTTTGAGGGGTTAGGCATGCGTTCGGTACCGATTACAGAATGGGATTCAAAAGTATAGAGATCTGCTTCCGAAAGCCCCCATTTGGGGTCATTCATATGATCCAGCACAAACTGGCTGAGGTAAGGATAGAGACTCAAGTTGCGAATAGTCTCTCTGTCTACATGAACCTGTGCCATTGTTTCGGTCAGGTGGTCAATCCGCGGATCATACGCTATCGGAGCTTTAGTATTTCCCGGAATTTTAAGATTATTATGATGTTGATTCATTCCCCCCAAATGCCAGGCCCATTTTTTTCCGAGATTACCGTTGATATCGACTGCTTGTCTGTTTCCGCTATTTGTACCCGCTTCCACCGTGACCCGCCCTCCAAAAGGCTGTGCAAATAATGTCGCAGGAATTGTGTTATCATGCATGTCCACAGCTCCTCCGATTGCCTTGCCTCCATAGAGCACGCTCGCACTGCCTTTGTACACGTCTATTCCCAGTAAATTATCCATGTCAACATTGCTGTTCAGATTGGGACTTATACCGGACAGATCATTGTAAGATAATCCGTTAGTAAGGATTTTGACACGATTTCCACTCAGACTTCTGATCATTGGCGCTCCAGAATTCGGGCCGAAGTTCGCATTCTGTACTCCGGGAACACGGCTTAAGGTTTCACCCAGCGTCTTTGCCTGTAATATATCCAGATCTTTACGCCCGAGTTCAGACACATTTCCCTTTGAGGATTTACTTCCTGTTACAATAGCTGTGGGTAGATTGATCTTTTTCAGACTATCAGGAGTGACTTTTCCCTGCGCCTGGAGACAGGGAACATAAAATATACCTGTGCATAGAATAAGTACTAACGGAATGCGATAGTGAAGCGATTTCATATTATGTTGAGAAGTATGTTTAAATGATCATGCAAAAATATAAAAACAAATTTTAAATGCAACAATGTTGCTTTTTATTGCAATATATTCCTACCTTCGTCAAAAAATACATTTTATGAAACGCTACAATTACTCTAAATCCTTACTTTTTGCTTGCGCCACAGCCTTATTGCTGTCTACGTTTTCGGCCTGCAAAAAAGATGAAAAAACACCTGATCCTCAGATTGAACTTCAATTACCTTCACAACTTTCCCTGCTTTATGGCGAAGAGAAAGATCTGACGTTGCCCGGCTCCTTAGCAGAACACGGGGATGTCTCGCTGCGACTGGAATACGCTGAAACGGAGAATATTACGATTTCGGGAACAACCAAACTGCACGATAAACTAAGTCAGGCCTTCACCATCCAGAAGAATCAAAACAAGATTCACATTAACAGTAATGTTCTATACCCGAATGGAGTCGTTTCTATTAAGAACGGCATCAAAATTCCGGATACTTACAAAGTTACAGTGGTAGCTACTGCGGCTAACGGTACTCTAGTGGGCAGACAAACGGTGGGAATCAAGGTTTCTCCTGCCAAAGTGAGCATCAAAGGAGTCCAAAACAACGGCGAGACTCCCTTTTCCTATGTCTTATACAATGATAAAGGAGCTAGTTTTGAGTTGGATGCATTGAAAATACCCACTACCGGTACTTCCTGGTTCTTGCCAAAGCAGGAGAATGGAGATACGGCAGTCAGCATAGACGGCAATCATATCAAATTTGCCGTCACTGCCGGAGACCCTCACAAACAAGCTGAAAAAAAATATGATCTTGCACCCGCTTTGCTAAAAGATGGATTTCCAGTTGCCTCAACTCCTTTCCAGGTTATATTTATTCCGCAAATCAAATTCTTCTTTGGGATGTATTATCCGGAACACAACCTGACAATCAGGCTCAATCTGATTCATATTGGCTTATCTAACGGCTATGTGTCTACTGCTCCTACTTTATATCCGGATAAATACAAATCTTCATTCAGTCTTGTTTCTGTAGAGAAGGATGGCAAAGCTTTTACGGATAGCAACAACACTTTTGCCGTTAATGCCTCTACCGGAGTAGTAACTGTCAAAAAAGATGATGCGTTGAAAGCGGGAAGTTATAAGTTTATAATCAAAGCGGTTACCACTACAGGCCTGACTTTTGAAACAGATCTGACATTAGCCATGTCTGGTGAATAATAGTTAAGAATTGGTTTTGGTTAATTAATAGAAGATGGCGGTTTGTGCTTAGTGTCTTGATTACGGACATTAGGTACATCGTCATTTTCAGACCATTGGATACACACTGATTTTGAAAAGCAACCATATTCCGGCAATGATCTTTTAGAGATAAATTATCACAAGGGTAAAGTGTCAAAGATGTAAAAACCTGCAGATACGGCAAACGGGATCGTGACATTATCATACCCCTCACGGCTCAATGCCTCTGTCAGAGCTGTGATAATGGAAAGCAGTGCTAATACCAGCAGCTCCTGTCCCTGCAAAGGATACCGGAATATAAGGCAGGAAACCAACATAATCAAATAGGCACTGATAAAAAAGAAAAGGGAACCGACCATTGTCTTGTGTGCTCCCCTGATCTGATAAGCACCCAATGGCCATCGCTTTCCGCTCAATGCGGCAAGCGGATCACTAATCGCTAATATCAGAACCGGAAGATAGTAGTATATCAACTGATTGTTCAGGAAGGTATAACTCAGATAGCAGCCATATACCGCAACCGGATACGCCAGACTGCCAACAGATCTCCGGTCAATAGCATGAATCGACCGGAGTAAACGAAAATGCACAGAACATATCAGCAGAATGGTAAAAGAAGTACATAAAACTAAAACCCACCAATGATTATCCAGCATCAGTGGAAAAAGCAATGCCAATAGCCCGGTGCCTGCATGTACGATTTTACGGGTGAATTCAGCCCTTACTTTACAGCAGTGATATAACAGTTCTGCAACAGCAAACAGTGATAAAAAAAGTCCTGAAAGTATCAGTGCATTAACTATTCCTGTTTCCATATCTGTTAACATATTATTCGCCCGAAATGAACTAAACCGAAAATCGACCCGGTGAAAATAAAACTGTCATAGCGGTCCAGTATCCCTCCATGTCCCGGAATCAGCCTGCTGTAATCTTTCGTTGCACAAAGTCGCTTATACCAGGACGCCAGTGCATCTCCGGCAAATGCACAGATACAAATCAATAAAGGTAAAATCAGGCTAAACCCATCAACAGTTTGCGCATGAGCAATAATAAGCAGGCCTGTTGCATAGCCTGCAATGCTCCCTCCGACTGTTCCCGCAGCAGTTTTATTCGGGCTGATCTTTGGCAATATCCTTCTTTTACCAAATAACTGTCCGAAGAGTTGCGAAAAGCCGTCAAACGTAAAAATAATGGTATAGATATACAGCAATTCTTCAGGAGTACTGCTGACAATAAACCTATAGAAACCAATAGCAATACCGATATAAATAAGGATTGATCCTATACTGAAAATTACACCCCGGTTAGAACGCATGCCCACCAGAAGAAGCTCCACAAATCCAGCAAAGATGAGCCCCGATGCCAAAAAAATCATCAGCCCGGCCTGAATGCACCCGGCTGTAATAAGGATGATCAGTAAATAAAGAATATACTTAATCCACCGGGATCTTTTTTGCTCCGGATTGCTGCTTTTATTTAGTATTACAGTAAGCAGAGCACCAATTCCGAAAAATAAAACAACAATATAGATCAGGTTTAAAAACATCATTCCTTTGATTTGTTCCACACGAATAAACTGCTTTTCACATTGGAGCGGAGTTTGGGCAGAATTGATACTAAAAGTAACTCTTCCATATAGGCCAGTAGACTGATGACCAGCATAATATAAAAGTAAATCGTACTTACTCCGAATATGAAAAATGTGAATATAAAAATACCCTGCACATATCCCGTCACTTTGTAGGACCAGAGGTGAAAACTCGGAAATCTGCGGAAACGGATCAAACTTACTAACTGAGGAAGCAGCCACATCCCGATAAGCAGACTGAATTCTATCCTATGCTCCATAACAAAAGATTTCTCCAGCATTATCATTCCCGCAAAAGCCATAATGTAGGTACCGATATCGGCCAGAGAATCGAGTCTTGCACCGAATTCCGTTTGCAAACGAAATACACGGGCAATAAGGCCATCCAGAATATCCGTTATCAGATTGATGGACAGAAGTGTGATAAAAAGCGGTTTGTCTCCTACATATATTGCATAAATAATAAAAGGCAAAGCCAGTATACGGTATATGGATAAGGCATTGGGCACATTCCATATGTTTTCTTTTTTAGTGTCCATCGTTATATCGATTTTTTACGTCCGAATTTCTGGTGAGCACTTGTAAAATGCCCTGCAGATAACGCTGCTGCGATAGAGAGTTCACCAGCCAGTACAAGACCTCCACATATTTCAGCAAATTTTCTGGCCTGGCCTGCACCATAGCAATCCATTATTTCAAGACATTCCCGTTGTGTGGACAGATGAGTCCCTCCACCCACTGTTCCGACCATCAGATTGGGTAAGGTTACACTTGCGTACAAGGACCCATCCTTATTAAGCTCCATACGTGTTATACCAGTCGCCGCCTCTGCCACGCAGGCGACATCCTGACCGGTAGCGAGAAATAAAGCCGCCAATCCGTTTGCATAGTGCCCGTGAGCTCCGATAGCACCACTTTGGATAATGCCCATTGTTGAAGAGCGCCAGTATTCTGCCATGAGTTCCGGTGTCGTTTTTAATACTTGCTGTACAATAGTCTCCGGAAGCACAATTTCCGCAGTTACCTTTTTGCCGCGGACATTTGTAAAAGATAGAGCCGTTGCTTTTTTATCACCGGAATAATTACCTTCTACAAACCACAGTTTAGGTTTAACAGGGCTATGGGCTATCAGATACTGACATATAGTATCTGTACATATGGTGACCATATTTTGCCCTGCCGCATCCCCAGTCTGGTACTCAAAAGTGACAATGAGATGGTTTCCTTCGATCTGAATCTGGATACAGGTTAACCGGGCAAAACGGCTGGTTTGTTTTGTAATTTCCTTTAGTTTTTCTTCCTGCGGTAGTAGCCAGCTCACAAACAGACCCAGTTCGCCTACATTTTCAAATTTGAACAAGGGACTACGCTGTACGCCCTCTATCAGACATATTGAAGTAATGCCTCCGGCCACAAAACAGGCTCTTGCACCCCGATGATAAGATGCCAGCAAAGCGCCTTCACTCGTTGCCAGAGGGACATAAAAATCGGCATTCGCCGCAGAACCGATAATCCGCAGCGGACCGATCACTCCTGTTGGCACACATGACATCCCGATGTAATTTTCTATATTTCCATTCAGCCGATCCGGCTCTCCGATCTCTTCTCCCGACAGAAAGGGAAATTGTTTCCCTGTAATCTTTTGCAAAAAAGAGTGTCGCTGCAGCATCCCTTCCCTGTTTACTTCTGCAGATAACGGAAGTGTGCAATCAACCGTTAATTCTGCAGGTCTGCGATTTTTTATACTATGTATTATATTTCCGATTTCTGTCTCTATCCTGTGCAACGCTTTGTTTGCTTTTTCAATTGATGAGGCCATATAATTGATATTAGTAAACACAAACATATTGCGATTTTCGTTATTAAATTTGTGACAATCAATAATAATATTTTGCATTTTTGTGAAAATCACAAATAACACGATGTATCAGGAACTGTTAATCCGCGAAATCCAGAAAAAAACAGGCAGGCATCAGTCGCTGATCGGAGAAGTATCTACTGCTCTGGACATCAGCTATGATGCTGCACACCGGCGCATATCAATGAAAAGTAAGTTTTCTATTGAAGAGACCGTTCTGCTGGCAAATTACTTTGGTTTTTCAATGGATCAGATTTTTCAGCGGGGTGAGCATGTATTGGTCAAAAGAACAAAAGAGATTCAGACGTTAAATGACTTCAGCAGTTATCTGGATAACTCTCTCAAATCGTTGATGGATTACCTTCCCGATACAAAGACCAGTCTCTATTATTCGGCTAAAGACATTCCGATATTCTATACGATAAATACAGATCTCTTATCTACATTCAAGCGTTATGTCTGGCTGAATATGTTGAATATGGAAGGTTTGGATATTTCTTTTGAAACCTTTGAAAAAAATGCCCGGATTATGGATAACAGCAGAAAACTAAATCACTTCTATTCTGCCATAAGTGCTCATGAAATCTGGAATGATACAACGATAAACAGTACTCTGCAGCAAATCATGTATTTCTTTCATGCGGGTCTTCTAACTGCAGATAACGGAAAATCCCTCTGTGAAAATCTTAAAGAACTGATATTTTCCCTGGAAAAAAAATGTACCGCACAAAATGAACAATACCGTCTCTATTATCACGATCTGCTGATCCTGAATAACAATGTTCTCGTGGCAGACAAACAACGTAAATCTTTGTTTGTGCCCTATACCATGCTGGGATATTTTATCACCAGTGATACAGATACTTGCAAGCATGTTTCTAATTTTTTTCAGCATCAGCTCAAAAACTCCAAACTTCTGAATACTGCCGGCACCCGAGATAAAAAGATGTTTTTTAACAGGGCTTATCAAAAAATAGATCTGTACAAAAACCAGATTACTTCTTTTAATGATATTGGTTAAAGGGAGATTATATTTACACATTCTGATAATTACGTTGCTTTATGAAATCTCAAAATTTTGACCTTAAACTCTCAGGAACTCCGACAGCGTTTGGGGATACACAATTACTGGAAACCTATAGATTCCCAAATGGTAAAGGGTTTCCGGATTCTTACAAAAATTTTGTGCTGACCTATGGATATGGCGTGGCTCTGGGAGAATTTCTTATTTACATACCTATGGGAGACTACGGTGATTCCCTGTTTGTGCGATCGGAAGAAATCAAAAACACGTATATCGAAGATGTTTATAACAATGATATCTGGTTTGAACTGGAACCGGATGGTTCCCCTGAATTGTTAAAACGATTGTTTCCTTTTGCCAGCAGCGAAAATGGACTCTACCTGTTCTGGGATTATGAGTCAAACCCTGAACCACACGAATTTGACATCTATCTTACCGATTTCCGGGGTACAGGTTTTAAGAAAGTGGGCGGATCACTTTACAGTGTCATCGATAATCTGACACACAATGGATCTGAGCATACACCTGTTTTCAATAATCCGAAGGAACGGATTTTTAAGTGTCTGCAGAGACGGGGTTAGCAAAGAGAGGCTAATTCTTTAGGAATTATTCCTTAATAGCTTGCTTCAGGTCGTAATATAATCTTAGAGAACCAGGTTGGAGGCTTACTTTTATCTTCATCAGGAGACTGGTACACATATTTTATATATTTGCGAAATTTGTGAAACTCTTTAAAATCTGTTAACTCGTCAGAAGTTAAAATATTGTAATGTCCTATAGTATTGCGAATCAGGTAAGCCAGACTATCATTCTGAAATCCCTGCTTCTTTGATAGGGAATAAAAATTATTATCAATATTTAGCACAATACTATCTTTTTTAATTCCTCTAAGCAGAATATAAATTTTGAAATCACCTGAATATCTCATGCTTTCTTCCGTAGATTTATTGTACGGCCCATTATCTACATTGTTGTACAGATATTCAAAAGAAGCTGCATCGAGATATTTTTGACCTAGATCTCTAAATAAATAACTGTACTTTTTTTGTTCCTCTTCAAAGTCTGGAAACTTATAGCCACTGTCATCTACATCTCCATTCTCATAGTAGATCTCCATTACTGTCGAATCTTCTTTCTGCGATTGACTATTATCAATTTTAGACTCATTACAGGCCAGCAATATTATAAATAAGCTTAACCAGAATGCATTAAAAATAATCTTCATAATTTTTAAATATTGTTCCCCAACGACATTTGGTCTTTTACCAGTTTGCCTTATCACATAAAAATCTCCTGACTTTTTTGATTATGCGACTGTACTTTTTTTAAAAAAATAAGATTACAGAAGATTTAAAAAATAATGCGGATAAGGTTTTTACCAACAAAAAGAAAAAACCATATAAATACCGTCGAAATAAATACAACAATAGGTAAGCTGATTAAAGGAATAATAAATCCTATTATTCCATCATAATAAACATTGTTTACTGCCACTGGTTTTATTCCAAATGAGGCTATAGCTGCCACTAGTATAAAAGGCAGACCTCCAAAAAATAAGTTCCAATACAATATTCCAAAAGATAAATCAGCATTGCCGATTTTCTTAAAATAAGCTTTCATCGTATACTATTTAACAAAGAAATCAAAACCCTGAAAATTCTTCACTCATAAATTTCTTAAAATATGTCCATAATTTACTTCTTACCTATTACATTTTTTCAGAAAGTTTATCCCAAACATCTACAATCGTCTAAACGATAGACTTTAAAGTTCTACTATTTCTATTATCAACTACTCTATAGTTTAGTTCAGGATTTTACTGTATGGATTCGAAAATTCCCTTAGTTAACGATTTCTCCGACTAATACACAATAAATAACGCAGTCATATTTTTTAGGTTATGTAGTTTATACTTATCATCCGATATCAAAGTATCAGACAAAGATAAAAAGACAACAGAACAAACAGTACTGACCCCACGGTCAACCAGCCATATTTACGCTTTTCCTGCTTAGACCACTTTTCATATCTGTCAAAGTATTTTATATATTTATCCTGCCTGAAAACAAACACATAACAGATCAGGCCAGAGCCAACCACACAGCCTATTATAAGCAATGTGGATATGCTTACTTTCAACATCATCAGAACAGAAAAAAAGAAGAGAGCCAAACCACCCCAAAGGAAACCGCCCGCAGCGACAGTACTAAGACCAAACCGCTTGTCTCCCCATGCCTTGTTGATTTCCTGATGAATGTCAATTCCAAGCTCTTCATAGCGCTTTCTCTGAAAAGGCAATTTATGTATAAGATTTGCAGGGTTAATTCTTTCGGTAAACAAATGTACCTTATGAAAAGCTCTGTAAATACAAAAATGTAGCGTATTAAAATATTTCTCCATAACTACCTCTCATAATAATAATTAACGGACTGCTCTCCCGCACTGCTACCCATATATCCTCCGGCTAAACTTCCAATAAAACCACCAATCAATGCCCCAGGAACTGCACCTACACCACCAAACCAAACACCAATAGCAGCACCAGCAGATGCTCCAATTTTGGCTCCAGCCAATCCTCCAACTATTCCTCCAGCACTGCTTGCTGCTGCTTTTTGAGCATTGTAACCAAATTGTTCACCATCCATCTGGTACCCTCTGTATGTTTCTATACCTCCAACGAGTACAGAAGCAATGACGGTTCCTCTACCTGCCCATTTATACATCCCGGCTATTTTGTATGCTCCTGAGCGACTTCCCGCATATTGATTGCCACCCCAAGAGCTATTATAGTATTTCCCATTCTTACCGAGCCATTTGTTGCCAGGAGCAACCAATATTTCCGATGCACCTAATAGTTCCCCTGTCATATCTAAGGCTGACTTAGTGCCTTCAAATCCAAAGTTTGCAGTTGAAACAGATTTAATATTTCCCATTATACCAACAGCATTACTAACCTGCCCCTGTACATTACTTAGCCATCTCCCACTCTCAAAAGAGGATGTTCCCGTTACATTAACAGCATCCAATTCCCAACTAAAACCATTTCCAGCACTGATAACATGATTAGAAATATCATTTATAGAAGCTCCACTGGTATTGTTCAGATAATTGAAGAACGAAGAAATTTCATCACTATCATCTATGGTTATATTACCGTTTGCATCCACACGGTACATGCCATTCGGATCATGAAACAGAATAGGATCGTTTCCTACATAGGCATAAGGAGAATAAGAAGAATACATTTCTGACATAGGATCCATCACATTCCATCTTCCCATCACAGGATCATAGAATCTGGCTCCGTATTCCAGCTGGCCACCTAACTCCTCCTGTTTCTCTTTGCCATTATAAAGATACTTATTATTTCCATATACAGGATTTGGGGATTTCTGTAAACCAAACGGATAGTAGTCATCTCTTTGCAGTACTTCCACTGCATTTGTATTCGGGTTCCGGTAGATGGTGGCTCTGACATTGCCCAGATGATCTGTCAGG
This sequence comes from Sphingobacterium spiritivorum ATCC 33861, assembly GCF_000143765.1. GTDB lineage: Bacteria > Bacteroidota > Bacteroidia > Sphingobacteriales > Sphingobacteriaceae > Sphingobacterium > Sphingobacterium spiritivorum. The sequence goes on from NZ_GL379771.1 coordinate 909,900, forward strand.
TTGTATCGGTAGCTGTATGTGCCGTTTGCATTCCGGTAGGCTACCCCTTCTGCGGTATGGATCAGTTCAATTACTCCGTTCTGGTATTCTATTCCGCCTGCATAATCCCGCTGTCCTGTGGTGCTGGCTGTTTTTCGAAGTTTATTACCCCCTGCATCATACAGGTAGGTAATCGTGTTCCCTGCTCCTGTCACCTGCTGTGGTAGATTCAGGTGATTGTAGCTCAGATTCATACCCATACGGTCGGTCTTTGCATTGCCGTTTTCATCATAGCTGTAGCTGCCATTGATAACACCGGATACGGTATGCAGTCTGTTGCCGGTATAGCTGTAGCTGATCCCGGATCCGTCACGGGTCAGATGGGTGATATTACCCATATCATCGTAGTTCAGGATTTCGGACATGCCGGATGTGGGACTGTTTCCGTTTGTCAACCGGTTCAGTTTGTCATAACTGTACACAAAGTGTTGGTTGAGGCTTGTCGTCGGACCCCATTGTTGTTCGGAGATATTACCGTTCCATTGTGCTGCTGCTCCTTTGACCGGATCCTGATAACTGAGTTGCTGGCTGAAGTGGGGTGAGGTCGTGCTTGTCATCCAGCCCCGCTCATTGTACCGATAGTCTGTCGTATTCACCGGGTTATTCCCCTGCTGGTCTGCGCCTACTGTCTTTGTTTTGAGCTGACCGATTTCATTGTAACTATTGGTCAATAAAGTGACTTCCGGTTGACTGTTGATCTGTTGCCTGCTGTTGACCAGACGGCCGACATGGTCGTATTCATTGGTGGTGGTGATAGTGGTGGTTTGTCCGTTAACGGTATGTCTGCGGGTGCTGCTTTCCAGTTCTCCCGTGAAGCTGTAACTGTTGTCGGTGATATCTGTACCGCCGATATGGTTCTGACTCTTACTCTGGATTATTCTGCCATAGTCGTCATAATAGTGGGTGGTCAGCAGCATAGTACCTGTGCCCAGTGTGGTGGTTTTGGTGCCGGTCAGTAAGGTCTTGACCCGTGCTCCGGAAGCCTGATTTCCTGTCGGAGCGCCAAAGCTGTTCTCCGGAAAGTCATACCGGTCGTAGTAGTTGATCGTATGGTAATACGCAATATTCGTCGGAAAGACAGCATTGGTATACCCCTGGTCTGTGGTTGCAGGGTTTTCCCAGAGCCGGCCTATTGTCTGGCCATTGCTGTTGATCTGGGCAGTCAGCGCAACTGCACTCTCTGTACTGGTATAGATACCGGTCATAATCACCCGGCCGAATGCATCGTATTTGCTGAACAGCCATTCTCCGGCTGCTCTGCGGTTGGCATCACGGCTCAGTACTACCTGGTCATTGTTATTATACACCAGTTCTTCTTTTCCTTTGCCGGGGATCTTTTTCTCTGTTAACCGTCTGCGTCCGTCATATTTATAGCCATAGATGTATGCATCGTAGCTGGGGTCTGCAGGATCTTCACTGAATGTGTTAACAGTTACTGCAGGGGGGATCACATAGCGAAGGTCGCCGAAGTCATCGTAGACATAATGGGTCTCCAGTTTTTTGCTCTCTGTTTCCCAGACACGTTTCAGGACTACTCTTCCATCAAAGTCTTTGTATTCTTCTACGGTGCCGCTTTTGCCACTGCTCCAGTTCTCATCCTTGATGGTGGTTTTGTACAGCCTGCCCGGTTGGTAATAAGTGGCTGTAGCGCCGTTTTCGGATGCATTGAGCTGCCAGAGTTTCACATCATTAGTTTCATTGGTGCCATAGTCTGTGCGGACGGTATGGCCTGAGTTCAGCTGCCAGGATTCGCCGGGTGAGCCCTGAGCCTGTACCCGGTTCAGCGGACTGTTCTCAAACCGGGTCTCTGCATAGGGATAGCCTGTTTTCTTTACGGCTGCATCCCAGCCCACAGTGGGACTGTAGTAATTCATCACATCCACTCCGGCTGTGGGTTTATAGCTGCCATCCATACTCCCCGAAGTGGCATAGGGAAGATATTTTTTGCTCTCCCTGCCAAAGCCGTCATACTCTACATGCTGTACAATGTCTTTGTGGGTAGGGGAAGCCATGACCTGTATACTTTGCAGGGGCCGGCCCAGGCCGTCAAAGTACTGGATGCTCTGGTTTTCTTCTTCTACGGTGCGGGACTGGGATAGGTTGGCGAGTGTCACTCCTGCCTTGCGAAAGGTGCGTGTCAGGATGTAGTTCTGGTTTCCACTCGGCTGGGTTTGTAAAACGGGATGTGTCTGCAGGCTGCTGCTGGTGTAGATCCGAACTGTACTGCCTGAAGGGATATGGAAGCCCGGTTTCAGCGTAACACTGCCCTGAGCTTTGATCTGACTCTGGCCGCTGTAGCTGGTCAGGATCAGATCTGTATTTTGTGCACTAACCGTTGATAAGGTTAATAGGGTTAATATCGTGGATATAAGAGGTCTTTTCATAATCGGACTTATTGGGGGCGGTAATGGTAATGGTAGCTTTGTCTGAGCTGCTGAAACTGATCCAGGACATGTTGCAAGCGTTGCAGACCATCGTATTGATAATACTCTGTCTGCCCTCTGGCATCGGTCTTACTTGTCATGCCGACTAGGGGTTTGTAGGTATAGGAAGTAACCTGAGAACCGGGAAGGTTGGAGCGTAAAATCTCCATCTTCTGACGGATATAATCCGCTGTGACGGTTCCGCTGTTCAGTGCATCGACTACACTTTGTCCACCAATGGCTGAAACGACATCATTATAATGTGCATTGACAATTTCGGCAACTGGATACTGGCCGTTGTAACCCCAGAGGTAACTGGTCGAAAGGCTTCCGTTTTCAAGAACCTCCGACAGATTATTGAAATTATCATAAAGGATACATTCAAGTCGTTTTTCATATTGTTCATCGGGCAGGAAGGCTGTTTGCTCACCCTCCGGAAAAATAACGCCTTTTATTCGATTACTAAATTTAAAATCATTTGAAACAATGCCATTAGAATTGATCCGGAGTTCATAAATCGAATGTAAACGATTAAAGTTATCATACGTAAAGTGCTTACCTCCCAAAATTCGTTTACTTCCTCCATTTTCGACAAGCGTCACACTTTCAATTGGATTTGCAATTACATTTTTTTCAAGAAGTTTAGCTAAAAATGGAGTACTGTCAATATAATCATAGGGATAAATGAAATAATTACGTTTAACTTTTCCATCACTTGTTTGTATTTTATTCGTCCTTAGCTGACCAAAAACATCATCATATGTGGACTCCGTACTATTTGTGGTGGATATAGTAGTGCCGTTAGCATCATATTCTGAGATCGTCTCTCTTGAAAGTCTGTAAACAGGGATATACAACATGAATGGAGTTTGACCAAACAAATCAGAATCAATAGATACCTGAGATGCCGCACAAGTTGGATTGACATATATCTTTGTTCTGAAAAACTTCATTACACGTAATGGATTACTGATAAGATCATACTTACGTTCAACCATCCGCTGGAGAATAAATTTCCCGGAAACATTATCCCATTTATAATAAGACTCCGATGGTGCATTTCCGATAAATACCATATTGTTTACAAACTCTTTCTGATAAGGAGAATTAGGAGAATGGAAACTATATGGAACAGCTAAGCTCAGATTTTTGCTGTAACCTATTTTACCGGTTATTTCTCTTTTATTATTATACTGTATTTTTTGTACAGATTCATAATAAATATGTCTTCCGAAAATATTGGGACCAAGAATATTTGCCTGTCCTGTATACACCAGATAATTACGGTCATAGAAACAGGCACAAGGGATCATTTCTGCGCATTGATAATCAATCTTTAATTTTTGAAAATAATGATTATCATCAACCTCTTTAAGCTCTCTAAGAACTTTTCCTTCCGAATAATTAAATTTATCCATATTAACAAGAACACCTGTATGATCAAAATTTTCAATAGTTTGAATACGTACGCCATCAGCAAAAATATTACGATTTGCAGTAGCGTGATATTTACCACTAACAGAGGCCTCAACATAGGAAGCGTTAAATAAATTATCGGAAGGTTCATCAACAACTGTAGTTATAAGACGATAAATACGACCGTTTATCAGCGAAACCTGTAAGTTATGAGATTCTGACTGTGTATAATTAGTACTTCTATTCTTTATTATAACATTTTGATTAGTTGTCAAATCAATCAATCTAACAACCTGCATATCGGGTGGAGAGTAATATGGTCCAGGAGGTTTTAATGGTGAAAAGTAAATCTTTAAATAGCCTGTGTTATTCAGGACGTTCTCATTCACAACAAAATCTACTGTATCATGAACCGGGATCCTTTTGGATTTACCCGTTACTTTTAAATTTCCGTAAACTTTATTTAATTCTGTATTACTTTGCCCGCTATAAAAATTCGGTTCAAATGTAAATATTGTTTTTCCTCCAGTCGGATAGACAATCTCTTTCAGAATACCGGATTGTATTAAAGATGTATCTACACTTCTGTCCGATCCTCCGACATAGCGGTCTGTATCGATTCCCGGTAAAGCAAGAGGTTTTATTTTTGGTAAAAAGTCAGATATCCGTCCATTATAATATCCCCAGTAATCCTGTGCGGTTGAATTGGTTGCCGGCAAAGGGTGAGACATGTCATATCTGAATCCGTATCTTTGATCATTAGACACTCCGATAGATAAAGAATTTAATTTCAATCGATAGTCAAATTGCGTAACCGGGTTATTTCCCACAAAGTAGTCGTATGAAAAGACTACCTTATTAATAATCTGCTGGTCTGCGTAAATATCAATAGAATTGAGTTGATGACCGGGGAAATCATAACGGGGTACAGTATAGTTAAAAAGGACTTTGCCTGATTTCATTGTAATTTCCTTAATGCGTGGCTCAACCTGAGTATAATAGCTCAAATTTTGCTCATAAACCTCTCTTGGCATACCATAATCTCTACTATCAGCCTGATACAGAAATTTCTTCACAAATGATTTTTGAACCAGCCATTCCGGTTTTACCGAAGAACCCGAAGGAAGTGAGGCATATGCAGAAACCGTTTCATATTGGTAAGCAATCGATTCACCCTTAATATTCTCAATCCGGGACAAAAACCAGGATTGAGTATAAGACTTTAATATTAATGGTATTTCCCAGGCGGAATCATCAAAAGTAACCTGAGTCGTTTCAAAAAAGTATCGGTTGCCATTAGTCGTTGTAAGCACAAATGAACTTGACTGATAAGAAGATTTGTTTATCCAATCGATTTTAATTCCGGGATCAAAATCATTGATAAATTTTCTTTTTGAGACATCATAAATAAATTTTCCACCTTCACCTGTAGGAAGTCTGAAACTAAAGACATCAGGCTCTCCATCATAGAATAAGTCCGCATACACTTGCTTTTGTTGGTTTGTCGTATAGCTGTATTTTTCTTCATAACTAACATTCAAATCAATATATCCCCGTTGTGCATACTCATCAGGCAAAGCTCTTACTGACCGGCTAATAACTCCTCCAGAATTTAATGACCAACCCAGCCCTACCGAAGAGGCGACCTGAGAAACTTTTATCCCGGAGGCATTGTAGTCCACATCTACGTCATAAGAAAGAGATCCGGACTGTACTTTAAACAACGGAATTTTTATATCCGGAACTCCGGTATTTACACCAACATTATATTCTCCATACATGAGAAAAGCTGCGACATCAGGGGAAGCTATCTGCGGCTTGATTTTATATTGGTCCGTCTGACCAAACAGATTAAAACTAAAAGAGAAAAAAGAATAAATTAAAATAAGACATTTAATTTTCGAAAACAGTTGCTTCAGATATAAATTCACGACCTTTAATAATATTTAGTTTAATAAACCAGTTATTCATTGCAAAATTATATCGTGAAAAAAAACAACAAAAACGTTGTGATTACTTCACAATAAATTCATTACATTTTCTTAACAGAAAACATACAATAATTAACAATGACTGCAATTATAACAACTTTCATTCAAAATTTAAAAATTAAATCACAGAAATATGATTTAATTTAGAAAGGGGAATCAAATTCTCAGAAATAAATAAAAGCACAAAAAAAGAGACTTCATAAGAAGCCTCTTTTTACATAGTTGAACTAATTATTTACTCTTTAACCTGTTCTATTTTTAGGCGTTTGAAATTGACTTCATTCGAACGCTGGCGATAGAACATACTATCCTGAGCCGGGGAAAAATCCATATAGATTTGAGCAGCCTCAAACATAAACTTGTCCTCTTTATAACAGGTTAACGGAAATGCGCCCTGACCGTCGGCCTGACCGTACAGCTCTCCATCTTCCTGGAAAATCTTTATTTTGAGTGGAAAATCTGCAGATGAATACAGTCCTTCATACTGCTTTAACTGTTCCGGAGAAAGTTTCAGAACATTAGTTTCAAATTCGGGTAATTTAAGTTCAGGGTCATAGATAGCACCCAAAATAGCAATATAGACAGCATTATGTTCATACCGCTGACCGTTAATTGTAATAGAAATAGCTATCTTATCCTGCACATTGTATCCCGCTAAGGTGTGCGTACCATAGGTATCTCCTCCATGTCCCAAAAAGACATTCTTCTTATAAGGAATATACATAAACCCTTTTCCAAAACCATTGTTATCTTTACCTGCCTTCATTTTTTCGAGCGTTTCCTTTTTCAGCAGCTTACCTGCGAACAGCCCTTCAAGGAAATTGTTCAGATCCCGTGGAGTAGCAAGAATATCCCCCACACCGATAATATTCTGAGGATAAAAATCCGGCACCTCAATCCACTCTTTAATAAATTTGTAAGACCGGAAATAGTTATTATTATAATTGTCAAAAGATCTGAAATCCTTCAATTTTAATGGTTTGACAATCTCCTTTTCAACGATCTTTGCATAAGGTTTTTTATAGCATTTTTCTATGATCTTCGTTAATAAATAGAATCCTGAATTTGAATACCGCATGTCGGTTCCGGGCTCAAAAAGAGGTTTTCCATGTCGTATAACACTCAATATGGTATCCACAGATCTTTTCTCTATTAGCCAGGGTTCGCCCTCTCCAATACTTGTATAATCTCCCAAACCACTATTGTGACTGAGAATCTGACTTAAATGAATCTTATCTGCATTGGGGATATCAGGAAAATAGGTGCTCAGTTTTTCCTCTAAATTTAACTTACCTTGTTCAACCAATTTCCAGAGAAGTACAGACGTTACCAGTTTCGTCACAGAACCGATCTGGTAGCTTGTATGTTCATCAAAGGTTAGATCCCTGACTTTTGACTGTCCGAAACTTCGGTTATACACTTCCTTTCCGTCCTTATAGACAGATACATTTCCAAGGCTCTGATTGTACTGTTCAATATGGTTGAGTACTGAGTCTAATCTTTCTTTTCGGATAGTCTGTGCACAGCAAATAGATCCGGCCAGAATGAAGACCAGTAAGAGTAGTGATTTCATATTTCGATTATATTTTCCAGCTTAATAATTAGCCGCAATTTAATAATAAAATATAAGCATCCTAATTCTCCGTATTTAAAAATTATCCGTTACTAAATAAAAATATTATGCCTTGTAAAAAAGGGAAGGAAGCAAAAAAGCGACTCTTTTGAAGTCGCTTTCGTAGCCCGTAGGGGAATCGAACCCCTGTTTCAAGAATGAAAATCTTGCGTCCTAACCCCTAGACGAACGGGCCATTATTTTTTTGGTGATGCAAATATAAGAGGATTTTCATTGCTTCCAAAATATTTTTCTCAGTCACAACGTAAGCTATTGAGACTGAGAAAAATGTTTTTTAAATCAGATCAGATCGAAGCCAATATCACGGCGAAAATACTTACCATCGAAGTATATGCGGCCTGCATCAGCTGTCGCCTGCTGCAAAGCATCAAATAATGTATCCTGCAGAGTAGTCACTGCAATAACACGTCCTCCGGCACTTAACACCTCGCCATTCTGCTCCTTTGTACCTGCATGGAATACGATAGACTCTTTTACATTCTCTATGTTTGATATCACTTTCCCGGATTCGTAATCACCCGGATATCCACCAGAAACCAACATTACCGTAACAGCCGTTTTTGATGAAACAGTATACGAGCGGGTATCCAGATTTCCCTGTGCAACACCTTCAAGTAAATCAACCAGATCGGATTCAATACGAGGCAATACCGATTCTGTTTCCGGATCCCCCATGCGTACATTATATTCGATCACAAAAGGCTCTCCGCCTACATTCATCAAACCGATAAAAATAAATCCTTTGTAAGGAATATTATCCTTCTTCAGACCATCTACCGTAGGCTTAATAATCCGTTCTTCCACCTTGCTGAGAAAAATCTCATCTGCAAACGGAACAGGAGAAATAGAGCCCATACCACCTGTATTGAGTCCTGTATCGCCTTCACCGATGCGTTTGTAATCTTTTGCCGATGGCAACACCTTATATGAAGTCCCGTCTGTAAGAACAAATACAGACAGCTCTATTCCTTTCAAAAACTCCTCAACGACTACAACATCGCTGGCTGCGCCAAATTTCGCATCCGCAATCATCGCTTTCAACTCATCTTTTGCCTCCTGAAGACTTTCGCATATCAATACCCCTTTACCTGCAGCAAGACCATCCGCCTTTAGTACAATCGGAAGATTCTGTGTTTCCAGATAAGCAAGTCCCTCTTCCAGATTAGACCGATCAAATGAACGGGAAGCCGCTGTAGGAATCTGATGGCGTTGCATAAACTGTTTGGAGAAATCTTTTGACCCCTCCAATTGTGCTCCCTCCTGCTGAGGGCCGATAACAGGGATATGCTTTATATCTTCTCTGCTGAGAAAATAATCATGAATTCCTTTTACAAGAGGTTCTTCAGGTCCGACCAATATCAGATCAATCTTATTATCCAGCGCAAACTGCGCCTGTCCTTCAAAATCAGTTACTTTTAAAGGCACATTTTCTCCATAGGCCAATGTACCTGCATTTCCCGGAGCAATAAATAATTTGTCTAATTTTTTACTTTGAGCAATTTTATATGCAAAGGCAGATTCCCGACCGCCTGAACCAATGATTAGGATATTCATACCGCAAATATATTTGTTTTGGCCGGAATGCGAGGATATTTTTGAGTCTAATCTGCTAATTATCAAATAACCTTTATACTTTCTGTATTTTTTCTTAATTTTCTAAAAAAACCGATCATGAGTCTAAAATATTTCTACCTGTGTTTGTTTACATCGCTTTCAATCTCAGCGATGGCACAAACAGCAGTCATTGACAATGTCACCCAAAAACTCGACACCTATCTAAGCAACAATATTCAGGAAAAAATATATCTCCATCTTGATAAGCAACATTACAGTGCGGGGGAGACTATTTGGTTTAAGGCCTACACTACAGTCGGAATAGAAAACCTGCTGTCAAATATGAGTGGTGTGGGTTACGTCGAACTGATCGGTCCTGAAAAGAAAATCATTAAATCCCTGACCATTCCTATGACTGCAGGTCTTGGCATTGGTGACATTGAACTCATCGATACCCTGACAGAAGGCTCTTACCGTATCCGCGCCTATACCAATTGGATGCGCAATAATGATGATGCTTACTTTTACGACCGGACCATACAAATATCAAACGGCCGAAGTGACAATGTTGTTTCGACCACCTCTTTTATCCCTGCCTCAGACCCTGCAGAAAAGAAAAACACCTATGTGATCAATCTGAAAAATTTCGCAGGAGCCCCATTGATCAATACAAATGTACAGTACCGCATCTATATGGGGGACAAGACAGAAGACAAAGGCCGAGAAAAAACAGATGATAAAGGAGATCTGACACTCAAAACAGATAAAAAACTCACTTCAGGGTACATTCTTCTGACTTTCGAATCTACAGACAAGCGCCCGGTAAAGAAGATTATTCCACTTCAGAAACCTTCCGACAACAGCCTGCAACTCTTACCTGAGGGCGGAATTCTACTGGATAATACATTATCAAAGATCGGTGTCAAAGCCCTGAAGCCAAACGGCATGGGTATAAAGGTCAAAGGCAAGGTAATGGACAATAAAAAAGAAGTCGTCGCTGAATTTGAAACCAACGAACTCGGTATAGGCAGCTTCACTTTTAATCCGTTCAAAGATCAGCAATACATGGCCGAAGTCACTTTTGAAGACGGATCCGTCTCATCTGCAAAACTTCCCGAAACACAGAGCTCCGGTATCAGCGTTGCTGTAAACCCGTTTATGCAGGACCGTATTGCAGCACAGTACAGTTTTTCCCCCGATCGTGTAGATCAGAAAGAAGTCTATCTGCTGGTACAGCACTTAGGAGAACTCCTTTACGTGGCTAAGCAAAAAGTAAGTAAAAGCGAATTGCTTTTTATGATCCCGAAAAAAAATCTGCCAACCGGTATCTATCAGATCACATTACTTTCTGAAGCTGGCCTGCCTCTTGTCGAAAGAATGGTCTTCAGCTCCAATCCGCAAAACATCCTTCCGCTAAAAATAAGTACGGACAAGACCGATTACACAACACGCAGTAAAGTAAACGTTCGTCTGGATGACGCCATTCAGGAGGCATCCAATTTTGCCAGTCTTTCGGCATCCGTCATTAACCTTAACCGGAATGAGCCATACGATAAAGATGCTCCGAATATCTACTCCCAATTACTGCTATCTTCGGATATAAAAGGATATATTGAACGTCCGGGATACTATTTTGAAAATCCGGACAGCATTAATATTACGGATCTCGACAATCTCATGATCACACAAGGCTGGAGAAAGATTGAATGGCAGAAAATAGACTCATTAGCAAATACTAAACCTGCATTTGAACCCGAAAAAATGCTGTCTATCAAAGGTGTGGTAAGGAAATATGCCCGCAAAGCGACTGTCCCGAATGCCAAACTACAATTGATCTCCACGCGAAATTTTATGGATTTTATTGATACCACAGCGAATGCAGACGGAAGATTCAACTTCGATGACCTCGTATTTCCGGACAGCGTCAAATTCCTGATCTCTGCGACAGATGAGAAAGGCAAAAAAAATGTGGAGATCGATATTGATCCTACCGTCGCTCCGTTTGTAAAAGAAAATAAAAATGCCCCTGAAGAATCGAGCAATGTAAACTTTACATTTCAAAAAACTATAAAAGAAAACCAGCGGATGTTTGCAGAAATGCAGCAAAAAGGGCTTTTGGAAAAGACTATTTTTCTGGAAGAAGTCGCTATTACACGACGTGTAGAGAAAAAAGCTGCCGAAAATTCCCGCAATCTCAACGGCTCCGGTCGTGCGGATCAGATTCTGACGGAAGAAGATCTGCAAACCTGTCCGACTCTGGAAATGTGTCTTAACGGCCGGTTAATGGGTGTCTATTTTCAGGGAGGGATTCCATACAATACACGGGGAAATGTACCTATGCAGGTTGTATATGACGGCATGTACATTGAAGCTGATCAACTCAGTATGATTAATACATTCGATATTGAAAGTATTGAGGTACTCCGCAGTCCTATGTACACCGCTATCTACGGCTCATACGGAGGCGGAGGTCTGATTGTTATCTCATCCAAAACCGGAAAAGCTTCCATGACCAGCAATTTTGATCCAAAAGGAATAGCGACAGCCACACCAAAAGGATTTCACCTTAACAAGACCTTTTTTAAGCCGGATTACGAAGTCAATGATCCTGAAAAAGCTTTTGCCCGAGATTACCGCTCAACAATTCACTGGGAGCCTAATCTTCTTATTAAAGATGAGAAAGGAACAAATTTTTCATTCTTCACTTCAGATGAAAAAGGAACATACCAAATTACACTTGAAGGCGTTGATACAAAGGGACGCATTGGAAGAAAAGTCTTAAAATTTGATGTAAAATAATTAGAATATGCAGTTTATCACTATCAGTACCGAAGAACGGATCACACACATTACACTGGACAGAGGAAAGTCTAATGCCATGCACATGGAAATGATTGACGAGCTTACACAGGCTATCCTCGAAGCAGAGGAAGATCCCGCTATTGAAGGCATTATCTTACATGGAAAAGAGAATTTTTTCACCTCAGGACTCGATCTGATCACCCTGTATCAATACAATGAGGAGCAGATGAAGATCTTCTGGTCCAGGTTTATGACATTGATACATACACTCACCTCTTTTTCCAAACCTTCTGTAGCAGCGATATCCGGCCATAGCCCCGCAGGAGGATGCGTACTTGGGATCTGTTGCGACTACCGGGTAATGGCCCGTGGTGAATTTATTATCGGTCTTAATGAAGTACCGGTGGGCATTGTTGTTCCGCCAAGTATCTTTAAACTGTACAGTTTCTGGATCGGACAACGTCTGGCTTATCAATACCTCTTAGAAGGGAAATTACTTAATCCGGAAAAGGCGCTTGAAGTCGGCCTTATAGATGAAGTGGTCGACCCGGACCGTATTCGAACCGCAGCATTACGTAAGATAAAGTCAGTAACACAATTTGAAAAGAACTCCTGGAGAAGTACCAAACAGAATCTAAGAAAAGAATTACTCGAAAGTATCACTCAACAGCAGGAAGCTGCTATTGATCAGGTACTCAAGCAATGGTGGGCCCCCGCAACCCGGGCAGTACTCAAAACAATTATTGAAAATTTAACCGCAAAAAAAGCATAATATGGAACAGTCAAAAGTAGAAGGAGCCTTAAAAGAAAATGCGTTAAAAGGAAAAACAATCGTCGTCACCGGAGGAGGAACAGGACTTGGACGTAAAATGGCAACTTATTTCCTGGAATTGGGAGCCAATATCGTCATCACAAGCCGGAAAATAGATGTACTGGAAATCACCGCAAAGGAGATGATGGCAGAAAAAGGAGGAATCGTTCTACCAGTAGCTTGTGACATCCGGAATATAGAAGAAGTAGAACATCTGCTAGCAGCAACAGAAGAGCGGTTCGGACGTGTCGATGTGCTGTTAAATAACGCTGCCGGTAATTTTATTTCACCTACCGAACGTCTGTCTGCAAATGCCTTCTCCACGATTATTGATATTGTACTCAAAGGAACCGTTAACTGTACGCTGACATTCGGAAAAAACTGGATTGCGAAAAAGCAGCAAGCTTCAGTTCTCAATATTATCACGACCTATGCATTTACGGGTTCAGGATACGTGGTCCCGTCAGCTGTCGCAAAAGGCGGAGTGCTGACCCTCACCAAATCCCTTGCTGCAGAATGGGGAAAATATGGTATCCGACATAATGCCATTGCTCCGGGACCCTTCCCGACCAAAGGAGCATGGGATCGCTTATTACCGGGAGATCTGGCGGAAAAATTTGATTTCAAAAACCGGGTACCGCTAAAACGTGTAGGAAACCATCAGGAATTGGCAAATCTGGCTGCATTTCTGGTTTCAGATTTTGCCAATTATATCAACGGAGAAATTATTACCATTGATGGCGGAGAATGGCTGCAGGGAGCCGGGCAATTCAGCGGATTTGAAGCAATACCTGAAGAAATGTGGGATATGATCGAACAGAGCATCCGCAAAAACAATAAATAAATGAGGAGAAGACCCCTAATGCTGGCCATAATGCTTTTGCTACTGGCCGGCTGTAACTCTAAGACAAAAAAAGAAACACAGCAAGTTTCAGAACAAGCAGATTCGGGAAAGACAACATCTGACCAACCGGATCAGAAAGTGGAAATTCAGGAAATTGCCACCCGCTTTGTCCGTGCTTATTTAAGTCAGGATTCAGCAAAGGTCAATGCGTTGATACATCCCGAGCTCGGATTGACCATCATTCTTAGAATCGGGGCAGGAGATCGCTTTCAACAGATATCAACATTAGATTTTGCAAATCCTTTACCAGGGTTTTATCCCTATCCTACATTCCAGAATGATTACGGAATCACATTCGCCAGCCTTCCGACCTATAGTTGCGAACATGAGAAGTGGAGTAAGGATGGTTGGTTTATAGATACGACCACTCACCCTAATACGCTCTCCTCATTAGCCGCTTTTCTCGACCGCGTAGAAGAACAGGAGATTCCGGCAGAAGAAATCCAAAAGATGAAAACATTGGAGCAGACGAGCTACAGAGTTATTCTAACCGGACAGGAATCTGTAATATTTCACATTACCAGGTATCAGAATGCCTGGTATGTCACACTATTAGATCGCGCATACAGCAGCTGTGATGCTTAAAATTATGTTGTAATGCTTAAAATTATTTAGCAATCTCATTATTGATTGACTATATTTACTACCAATTAGAGTTTAGCATATGAGTACTATTGATACAAATACACAGGCCAAAATCAATCAATGGCTGGGATCTGAATATGATCAGGAAACAGTAGATCAGGTCCGGAGACTAATAGATCAAAATGAAGAAACAGAATTAATTGACAGTTTCTACCGGGACCTAGAGTTTGGTACAGGAGGCCTTCGGGGTATTATGGGCGTAGGATCTAACCGAATGAACAAATATACCATCGGAAAAGCCACACAAGGTCTGGCAAATTACCTCAAAAAACAGTTCCCCGGTCAGGAGATCAAAGTTGCTGTATCATACGATAGTCGCAACAATTCACAATCCTTCGGCAGATTGGTAGCTGATGTTTTCGCTGCAAACGGTATTAAAGTTTACCTGTTCTCCGAATTACGTCCGACACCAGTGTTATCCTTTGCAATACGTCATTTTGGTTGTCAGAGTGGTGTGATGCTGACCGCATCCCACAATCCTAAAGAATATAACGGATATAAAGCCTATTGGAATGACGGCTGCCAGCTCACAGCTCCACATGATAAAAATGTGATTGATGAAGTCAATGCTATTGCTTCTGTCAATGACATTAAATTTGAAGCTATCGCAGAAAACATTATTCCGGTCGGAACAGAAATAGACGAAGCTTATATCAAAGCCAATGTGGCTCTCAGTATCAATCCTGAGGTTGTAAAAGCACAAAAAGATCTGAAAATAGTCTTCTCTCCTATTCACGGTACAGGTATTACCATCGTTCCGCAGCTCCTCAGAGCATGGGGATTTGACGATTTAATACTTGTGGAAGAACAGGCAACTCCAAATGGAAATTTTCCGACAGTAATTTACCCCAATCCGGAAGAAGAAGATGCTATGGCAATGGCCAAAGCGAAAGGTGAAGCCACAGATGCAGATTTAGTATTGGCAACGGATCCGGACGCAGATCGCGTAGGTGTAGCTGTAAAAAATAATGCAGGTAAATTTGAATTGCTCAACGGCAATCAGATCGGAAGTCTATTGATTTATTATGTATTAAGTGCTAAAAAAGAGCAAAATAAACTATCAGAAACTGCCTACATTGTCAAAACGATAGTTACCACTAATCTTCAGGCCGATATTGCTGCACATTCTGGTGTAAAGCACTATGAAACGCTTACAGGATTTAAATACATTGGTGAGCTGATGACAAAGTTACTTGGAAAAGAGGAATATCTTGCCGGAGGAGAAGAAAGTTATGGGTACCTGGTTGGCGACCTTGTCAGAGATAAAGATGCACCAAATGCCTGTGCTTTTCTAGCAGAGATGACCGCTTACTTTAAGAATAAGGGTAAATCAGTTTACGATGTACTGATGGACATCTATCAGGAATTCGGATGCTATCGTGAAAAACTGGTGTCACTGACTAAAAAAGGAAAAGCAGGAGCTGAAGAAATTGCAGCAATGATGGTAAGACTCCGCGAAAATATGCCAAACACATTGGGAGGTATTACTGTAAAAGAAGTCCGGGATTATCAGAACAGTGTGTCCATCCTATTAGCTACGGGAGAAAAAAAGGCTATTGATCTTCCTAAATCTGATGTACTGCAGTTTATCACCGTAGAGGGAGATGTAATCTCTGCACGCCCGTCTGGAACAGAACCTAAGATCAAATTTTACTGTTCAGTAAAAGAACCTCTAAACTCAGTTGCAGAATACCAAACGGTATCGCAGCGTCTGGAAGATAAGGTTGAAAAAATGATGGCCGATATTATATAAACTGATAATATGGAAAAATGGAAATTACTCGCTTCGGAGTACATTATCAAGCGTCCCTGGGCTACACTCAGAGTAGACAAAATGGAGCTTCCGAACGGTAATATAAAAGAAGAATACTATGTGCTGGAATATCCGACATGGGTCAACATGATCGGCATCACTAAAGATCAAAAAATCCTGTTTGTACGGCAGTACCGTCATGGTGCAGATCAGATTATGGTCGAATTGCCTGCTGGTGTTGTGGAAGAAGGAGAAGATCCCCGGGATGCGGCAAAAAGAGAACTATTAGAGGAAACGGGATTTGCGTTCGAGGGAATAGAAGAGATCTGTAAGCTCTACGCCAATCCGGCTACCAGTGGCAATCTCACCTATACCTACATCTTACAAGGAGGCGTAAAAGTGCAGGAGCAGGAACTCG
Organism: Sphingobacterium spiritivorum ATCC 33861; assembly: GCF_000143765.1. Lineage (GTDB taxonomy): Bacteria > Bacteroidota > Bacteroidia > Sphingobacteriales > Sphingobacteriaceae > Sphingobacterium > Sphingobacterium spiritivorum. The sequence goes on from NZ_GL379771.1 coordinate 926,289, forward strand.
ACAACTCAGAAGATATTGAAGTTGTGGAAATGACCATTGAAGAAGCTAAAACTTTTTTGTTTGAAAATAAATTAGGGCAGGCTCTGCATACCGCAGCCCTGTTCTATGCCTTCCGTAAACTAGGCCTGCTCTAAAGCAAGCCTGGTTTTTATTGCTTTTCAGAAATATCTTTTGTATAAGCTTAGTTTGGAAGAAGCAAACACTGAATAAACCTTCTCTCTACGAATGTTGTTATCTCTAAACATCATTTCACTTTAGAAGCCGTAGGCTTTTTTGTACCTTTGCCGCATGGCGAGAGAAATTATTGAAACCAAGAGAAAAGCACTTCAAATAAATCTGAACCCCGATATTTACGGCACATTCGCCGAGATCGGAGGAGGACAGGAAGTCGCCCGAAACTTCTTTGGTGCCGGAGCTGCTTCGGGCACTATTGCAAAAACCATTTCAGCATATGACATGGCCTTCAGTGATGCCATATACGGAGCCGAAGAGTCCGGCAGATACGTCAGCAGACCTCGCCTCAACAAAATGCTCCACCACGAATTTGAACTTTTGACAGAGCGTCTTCACGGAGAAAAATACGCTACCAAAAAGTTCTTCTCATTTGCAAATACCGTTACTACCCTCAATTTTACAAAGACAAATGAACCCCATGGCTGGATTGGTATCCGTTTTCAGACGGTCACAAACGGCCCTATTAATCAGATCATCATTCACACCCGGTTATTGGACAATGACAACCAGCAGCAGCAAAAAGTTCTGGGAACGATCGGTGTAAATCTGGTATATGCCGCATATTATTATACCAACGATATCCAGTCCATGATTGAATCTTTCGTAGATAATGTCTCTGCAGGATCTGTGGAAATAGATCTGGTAAAAGTAGAAGGTCCGGTTTTTGAACGTGTCAATGAACGTTTGATCAACCTTTACCTTGTAGCTAAGGGATTTTCAAAAGCAGCGATCTTCAAACCGGATGGCAAAGCGGCACAAAGTAAAGATTACCTGTATAAAAAAGATATCATTATTCTCCGCACAAAATACCGTCAGAAATCCCTTCCAAACTTTGACCTGTTCAACCTCGCTGTAGAACAATTCAAACGCAATACAAATGCAAATCCGGAAAATGTGGTCGTTATGATAGAGGTTTTGATGGGAAATGTACTGGATGAAGATTCAAATATTTCCAATGAGGATTTAAAATATTTCGCTGAACGTGCAGAATACCTTTGCTCAACCGGTAACAATATTCTGGTATCCAATTTCCGCAGAAATAATCACCTGGCAGAATATGTCACGCAGTTCAAACCGGGTAATATTGGAATTGCGTCCAATATCTCCAACCTGAGAAATATCTTCAATTCGGATCAGTATAATAAAGATCATTATACAAACGAATTACTGGGTTATATCAGTGGAATGTTTAGCAAAAATGTAAAGCTGTATGTCTATCCTTACATGGATAAAAATGAAAATATCATCACAACACAGAATCTTAAAGTTTCGCCGGAAGCGAAGCCACTGTTCGACTTTCTGATACAGAACAGATATATTATTGATATCGAGAATTACGATCCGAAATTTGTGAAAACAATATAAAAAATAAGGCCTTACGCAAGTAAGGCCTTATTTGTATAAGTTGGTATCCTTTACAAAAACTTCTTATAAATAGCATACATGATCTTACGGTCCTCATCCGTAAGAGTAGCCGTAGTAATGTCTCTTTGGATATAGTGTGTCTTAAATGCCTTGATAGCAGCATCCGGATTTTTGATATCATATCCTATAATACGTAAAGCCATTACCGGATTAAAATCCACAGGTGGCGTTTCTAAAAAATCATCATACCAGTAGCCAAATCCTTTGTCAGCCAATGCTTTCCATGGAAAACGGGTCGGATCATTCTTACGTGTAGGCGCCAGATCCATATGACCGATAAAATTAGCCTGTGGAATACCGTACTTCGTTTTCAGATAGGTCAGCAGTTCGATCAGGCTATTGATCTGTGATTCAGTCCACGGATCTGTAGTACCGTTATTGTCCAGCTCAATCCCTATAGATGAAGAATTGAGATCTGTATCGTTTCCCCATTTTCCAATTCCGGCATGATGTGCCCGGTAATAATCATTGACCATCTGCACCACCTTACCGTCACGACCTACCACATAATGTGAACTAACACCTGCTTTGGCAGAATGAAATGTTTTGATCGTCTGATCTGTAGAATTCTGTGCCGTGTGATGGATGACAACATAGTTGGGCTTACGCATACCAAAATTAATAGAAGCCACCCATTCTTTCTCCTTTACCGGATACAATTTGGAAATAGCCTGATCTTTTGGAGGAACTTCTTTATATAGTTTGGCAAATTCTTTTGCTTTATTTTTGTACACTTTCTCAGTTGCGGCATACTTTCCGCCAGAACAGGAGGCGATTACAAAAGAAGCCAGCATAATTCCCGTAGAAATTTTTATCTTCATAAATCATTATTTTAAAACAAATATACAACCTGCAGCCCAAATAAAAGACCGCACAAACCTCCTGGCACATAATTAGCATAGAAGCAACAGATACTCTTATTAAACGAAAGAAAACAATTAATAATACATTTATTACAACACTACGATTATGAGCGAATTTTCATTACAATCATTCATTGCAAAAACAAGGCAGGATGATTCAGAACATGATTATTTTGAGTTGGAAAAAGCACAAATGCTGGAGATCAACCTGAATAATCAATCTGTATGGACCAAAAACGGAAGTATGGTCGGATATGTAGGTACTATCAAGTTTGAAAGGGAAGGCATGCTTTCCGGAGGTATTGGCAACTTCCTTAAGAAAACCCTTACCGGAGAAGGAGCCAAGCTGATGAAAGCTCAGGGTACAGGGCGACTGTATGTGGCAGATTCTGGTAAAAAGGTCCAGATCCTGCAACTCAATAATGAGTCTATCTGTGTAAATGGAAATGATATCCTTGCACACGATCAGAGTATCAAAAATGAAATTACAATGCTGAAGAGTATTGCCGGAATGCTTTCCGGAGGATTATTTCAGGTTCGGCTCACGGGTAGTGGTTATGTCGCCATTACAACACACGGTGATCCGCTTACACTGATGGTAACTCCTGGAAATCCTGTGTTTACAGATCCGAACGCGACTGTAGCCTGGGCAGGACACTTAAAGCCCGAATTGAAAAGCAATGTATCATTCAAAAGTATTCTGGGTCGTGGAAGTGGTGAAGAATTTCAAATGATGTTTCAGGGAGAAGGCTGGGTGCTGATCCAACCGTATGAAGAAGTGTATTTTCAACAAAGCTAAATAAAAGAGGGGCAGTGCACAGTTAGCCCCTCTTTTTATTTATATTTTTTTATTTTAAAGCAGCATAATTCAGCTTATCCATTGCTTTCTGTAATTCAGCCAGAGAAAAATGCTGGCCTCTTAATTCAACATTATATCTGTCTTTTTCTAAAAAGCTTACCGAAGAAACAAAGTAATCTGCTGTTCCGTCATTTTCTTTGCTTTCTTCCGTCTTACCACGTTTTCCATTAAATTCACCGGTTTTCTCTACACGGTTTCCGTTTTCACTTTCACTTTCCACCTGGTAACCGAGCACAAGCAAAGAAACAACGCCCGATCCCAGCTCCCCTGCACCATCCATCAATTTTACGGTGATTTCTTTACCCGCTTCATCTGAATATGTTGCATTACCGGTAGCGATATTTCCATACATTTCACCATTCCCTACCGAAATACTGGTTCTCTTCAATCCTTCCAATGTTTCCGGAAAGAAAGATTTCAGTTCCTCATTAGATAACGGAGTCAGTCCTTTCAATTTATTCTGTACTTCCTCCATTTTTGCCGCACCATCAGTTAGATTATTCAGATTTTTGACTCCAGAAACTACGTCTGTGATACCTCCTTTTTCTTCTGTAGAGGTATCACCGTCTTCACTTTTTTTATTTCCGCCACAGGCAGATAGTAAAACTGCAGACAAAGTAAGAGTTGAAATAATTTTGAAATAGCTTTTCATATGTATAAAATTTGTTTTTTAAAGACCGACGGGCGGATTCTAAACTGTACTGATTCGTATTTGTGAGGCTTGTACCACACAGATTTTCATATATAACTTATTTGTTTAACAAATATAAAAAATCCCGCCACATATACAACAATCTATTAAACAGCATTTTACTGATTCGAAAAAATTGAATGCATCTGCTCTTCTAAGATATGTTTACTTCTGTAAAGCAATTAACAAAAAAAGAGGCATCACTTAAAAGTAATGCCTCTTCCAGTATTATAATAAAAGGCTTATGCCTCCATGTATTCTTCAATAGAAGGACATGAGCAAATCAGTGTACGGTCTCCCTGAGACTCATTTACACGTCCTACAGATGGCCAGAATTTATGTGCTTTCAGATAGTCTAACGGATATGCAGCAGTCTGACGGCTGTATGATCTTGTCCACTCATCTGCAGTCACCACAGCAGCTGTGTGTGGTGCATGTTTCAAGACATTCTCTGTCTGATCAATCTCTCCCGATTCTATTGCCGCAATTTCCTGACGGATAGCGATCAATGCATCACAGAAACGATCTAATTCTGCTTTAGATTCAGACTCTGTAGGTTCAACCATTAAGGTACCTGCCACAGGGAAAGAAACCGTTGGTGCGTGGAAACCGTAATCCATCAATCGTTTAGCGATATCAGCAACTTCCACTCCTACGTTCTTAAAGTTCCGGCAATCCAGGATCATTTCATGCGCACAGCGACCATTGATTCCGGAATATAAGACCGGATAATGGTTTTCTAATCTGGATTTGATATAGTTTGCATTCAGAATAGCTGTTTTAGTTGCATTTGTCAGACCATCTCCGCCCATCATAGCAATATAAGCATGTGAGATAACCAGAATAGATGCAGAACCAAAAGGAGCTGCTGAGACAGCATGAATACCTTCTTCACCTGAAGTTTCTACTACTTCATGGTTCGGTAAGAACGGAACCAGATGTTTAGCGACACCTATAGGACCCATACCCGGGCCACCGCCACCATGCGGAATACAGAATGTCTTATGCAGATTCAGGTGACATACGTCAGCTCCGATATGACCCGGACTTGTCAGGCCTACCTGTGCATTCATATTCGCCCCATCCATATATACCTGACCTCCGTTTGCGTGGATGATCTCACAGATCTCAATAATAGATTCTTCGAATACACCGTGTGTAGATGGATAAGTAACCATCAATGAGTTCAGATTAGCCGCATGTTCCTCAGCTTTCGCTTTTAGATCAGCTACATCTATATTACCGAAATCATCACATTTCACTACGACAACTTTCAATCCCGCCATTGATGCAGATGCTGGGTTGGTACCATGAGCAGATGCAGGAATCAAACAGATATTACGGTTATGATCACCCCGGCTTTCATGATAAGCACGGATCACCATAAGACCGGCATATTCTCCCTGTGCTCCGGAGTTTGGTTGAAAACTCATTTTCGCAAATCCGGTTATCTCAGACAACCAGTCATTCAGTTCACCGATCAATTGCATATATCCCGAAGTCTGATCCAGCGGTGCAAACGGGTGAAGTCCGCCAAACTGTGCCCAGGTCACAGGAACCATTTCTGCTGTAGCATTCAGTTTCATGGTACATGATCCCAACGGAATCATAGAGTGACATAAGGAAAGATCCTTCGCTTCTAATGATTTGATATAACGTAACATCTCATGCTCAGAGTGGTAGCTATTGAAAATAGGATGTGTCAGATAAGCACTCTGACGAACCAGTTCAGCCGGAATAGAAGATGAAATCGCTTTCTCAGCAGCATCAAAATCAACATCACTCAGTGTCTTGCCGATTATTTTAGCAAATACTTTTGTGATGGTTTGAATATCTTCGAAGGTCGTCGTTTCGTCAATAGAGATTTTTACTTCTGTACCATTGTAATTGAAGTTCATCTCATTATTCAACGCTTCTGCCTTTAATGAACCGGCATGTTCTCCAAGTTCGAAACGAACCGTATCAAAATATGTTTTGTTCAATTGAGTATAACCCAGTGATTGAACAGCATGATCTAATAATTGTGCAAGATCGTTGATACGGCTTGCAATATTTTTAATCCCCTGTGGTCCGTGATATACCGCATAGAAAGAAGCCATAATAGCCAGTAATGCCTGTGCAGTACAGATATTAGAAGAAGCTTTATCACGGCGGATATGCTGCTCACGGGTTTGCAGAGCCATACGAAGTGCGTAGTTACCGTTTGAATCAGAAGTAACGCCTATGATACGTCCCGGAATATTACGTTTGTAAGCATCTTTTGTAGCGAAGAAAGCCGCATGAGGACCTCCAAAACCCATTGGTACACCGAATCGCTGCGAGTTACCGACAACAACATCAGCACCCCATTCTCCCGGAGGCGTCAGTAAGGCAAGACTCATCAGGTCTGCCGCTACACAGATTGTCATTCCTTTTGCATGAACAGCATCAGCGAACGCTTTGTAGTCAATGATAGATCCGTCGCCCAGTGGGTACTGTAAGAAAACCGCAAAAACATCGTCTGTCAGATTAGATTCTGAAACAGATGCAATTTTCAATTCAATTCCAAAAGAGATTGCTCTTGTTTTCAATACATCAATCGTCTGCGGAAATGCTTTTTCTGAAACCAAAAAAGTGTTTGCTGCTTTATTTTTACGCGCAGAGTACAACATAAACATTGCTTCTGCAGCTGCAGTTGCTTCATCTAACAAAGATGCATTCGCAATTTCCAAACCTGTAAAGTCAGTAATAACCGTCTGGAAATTCAACAGTGCCTGAAGGCGACCCTGAGCAATTTCAGCCTGATATGGCGTATACTGTGTATACCATCCCGGATTTTCGAATACATTTCTCTGGATAACTCCCGGAAGAATTACATCGTAATATCCCTGGCCAATATAGGATTTGAATACCTTATTTTTTTCGGCGATTTGCTTAGCTCTTTTCAAATAGGCAGTTTCACTCAATGCTGCAGGCAGGTTTAATGCATTTTTAGCTCTGATTTGAGAAGGAACCGTTTGATCAATCAGCTGATCAACAGCGTCAACACCTAAAGCTGACAACATCTCATTCACTTCAACCTGACTAGGACCGTTGTGACGACTTTCGAATTTTTCTTGAAAATGTATTTTACTCATGGATGTAAAAAGTTACCGCTTTTTGTTCAGTACCGGCCCTCGGTTTATAGGGCTTTATTTCTTCACAAAACAGACGAATTTTGGATGTGCAAAGATACATATTTTCAAAGCCTAAAAAAAGTGATTTTTGTCTTGTGACACACGAAGTATACGTACCCTGTAAAACAACCGTTTGCGCTATCATTTTAATAAAATATATTCACCTGTTCATCGCATTTGTAACACATCATTTTACCTTCCCTGTGAGCTTTTTTATAAATAAGAGAATCAGGGTGATCCTATTTTTTCATTATGACAATTTCTGGCTCAAAAAGTCTGTTTATATTACTATATTTATAATGAGGACAGGTTCCAATAGTCTCATAAACAATTTCATAAACACCAATAATCTGCTAATAGACACCAGTTTCACGTGGAAGAAATTCCTTATGCAGAAACCGGAAAACAAGAAGGCCCGATCAGGTGTTCTATTTTATTACTACAGGAGGATGTAAACCCATATACCATGAGACAAACAACAGATACGCTATTGATGATCCGGCCGGCATCTTTCAGAAAGAATGAGCAGACATCAATCAATAATTATTTTCAACATACCATCCCCGGTTGGTCTGATGAGCGTATCAATACCTGCGCTCAGCAAGAGTTCGACAATTTTGTCTCCTTATTAAAACAACATGATATCAGACTTATTGTCATACAGGATGACGGCCAACACGATACACCTGACAGTATCTTTCCGAATAACTGGATATCTTTTCATGAAAACGGAGAAGTAGTGCTCTATCCTATGTTTGCTGAAAACAGAAGAAATGAGCGTAAAATAGATATTTTCGCTCCGCTGAAAGAAGCCGGATACGCTGTAACTGATCGCCGGGACTTCACTTCATCAGAAAATCAGCATCTGTTTTTAGAAGGAACAGGAAGTCTTATTCTGGATCGGGTAAACCGAAAAGCATACTGCTCGCTCTCCCCAAGAGCCGATAGTGATCTTGTACACCGTTTCTGTCTGACTATGGATTATACACCCGTTCTGTTCGAATCCTTTCAATCAGTTGGTGATCTTCGTAAAGCGATATATCATACAAATGTGATGATGGCAGTCGGAGACCATTTTGCGGTGCTCTGTGCAGATGCAATAGACAATAAATTGCAACGCCAGCTGGTGATTGACAACCTGCATCAGGACAATAAAGAGATTGTATTTATTACTGAGGAGCAGGCGGGCAGATTTGCCGGAAACATTTTACAGGTGCATTCCGTCTCCGGAGCTTCGTTTGTCGTGATGAGCAGTCAGGCATACGACTGTCTGCTCCCTATACAGCGGGATATGCTCTCGCAATATGGTACACTCCTTAAAAGTCCACTGAACGTAATTGAAACCTGTGGCGGAGGAAGTGCTAGATGCATGATGGCAGAAGTCTTTCTGCCGCAACAAACGATATCTTAATAAAGTATGCTAAACTTAAAATCAAGAGGGTTAAAATGCTTGTAAAGCTCACGGAAAAGTTCATCTCCATATTTGACATACAGCAGAGCAAAGTTTTCGGTGCGTTCCTGTAAACCTCCTCCCGGAAACAGTTTTTCCTTTACTCGTTCAATCTGCGTCAATGCTTCATTATGATTGCGCTTATCTGCTTTCAGAAGCTTTTTCTCCAGATTCTTTATTGCCTTTTTTAGTCTGGCCTTGACGGCATCTGTACTCGGCCCAAGACTGGGGTCAATTTTATGTGTACGAAGCTTTATTTTACCGAAAATCGCATTTAGCTCCATCCATTCATCATTAAGATTCAGGCGATGCGTAGTATGCCTGCGGACATAGTCATTCTTAAGCGTATTTGCAGGCTTAAATATGCTTTTGAATGTCAGATCCAGACGAAAGATTTTACCAGCAATAGTATCATCGGTGATCATGGCAGAATTACGGGGTACCAAAATCGGAAAATCAACAGCATACTGATCAAAATTTGCTTTTAACTGGAGCCAGTATACCATTTCAGCTCCTCCGCCGATGTAGGCCAGATTAGGGAGTATTATTTCCTCATACATAGGCCGCATGATCACATTCGGGCTGAAGCGCTCCGGATAGTTGTCAATCTCCATTTCTAATTCTTCCCTGCTGAAATAGACATCCTGATGCAAAACTTCATAACGGCCGTCATCCAGTTTGACAATACGTTCTCTGTACGTATCTGTTAAATAGAAAAAGTTGATCTCCCGGGCATGCACCTGAGTAGAAAAACCCTTCTCTTCCAGTTCTTCAGAAGTTTTCTGAATAGCCTTAAAACTTTTTTCCTGAAGAATATCTTCTTTGATAACCGGAGCAAATACCTTTTTCAATTCCCGGCTATCGGCATCCAGAATAACTAAACCATATTCTTTAAAAAGACTATGTACAAAAGTTCTGGTTGCGTCTGCCAGATTATTATGTTCAATGTACGCCTTATCGACTTTATCATTTAGTTTACAGGAATTGTCTGAAAGGCCTAATATTGCCTTATACTGTTTGACCGCTTCTTCGATACTTTCGGTGGCCATACGTCCGGTTGCAGATACAGCCGGAGTATCCCAACTTATCTTTTTACCAAAGACACGTGTATGATTTATCTCTTCAAAATCGTGATCTTCTGTAGCCATCCAGTATACAGGCACAAAGTTTTTATCCGGGTGCGCCTTTTTCAGATCGTCTGCTAACCGGATAGCTGTAATGATCTTAAAAATAAAATAAAGGGGTCCTGTGAATATATTAAGCTGATGCCCGGTGGTTACGGTGTAGGTATTTTCGTCAAGTAAGGCGGTAATATTGGCTTCAACGGCAGGTGCATCAGCAAGCAGATCTGTATATTGAGCCCGCAACTGATCGACCAGCAATGGTCGGTGTGTGAAAGTCTTTTTGTGTTCAATTTGCTTTGCAAAACCATCCAGATCAGGTCGGTTTCCATAAAAAGGCTGTAGCTCCGGATGGTTGTCCAGATAAGCGATTAAGGTCTTGGAAAAACTGTTGGTATCACGGTAATCTATATAAGTTGCTTTCATTCCTGCTTATTAAATTATTGGTGTATTCGAAAAAAAATACACTTGTCCCATAGGGAACCTAACAAAAATAAAAATTTAGCGGGAATGAAAGGCCCTTCTTCTATTATTTGACAATAGTCCCATAAAGATCAAAGTCTTCAGCACGGTCAATCTTTACCTGAACAAAATCTCCTATGCGGGCATAGGTATCTTTTGCAGAGATTAACACCTCATTATCAACCTCAGGAGAGTCATATTCTGTACGTCCGATGAAATAATCACCATCCACTTTATCAACCAGCACTTTATAGGTCTTACCTATTTTCTCCTGATTAATATCGTATGAAATTCCTTGCTGAACCTCCATAATCTGTTCTACACGGGATTCTTTTACTTCTTCCGGTACATCATCCGTTAACGAATAAGCATGGGTTTTCTCTTCATGTGAGTAGGTAAAACAGCCCAGGCGGTCAAAACGGGATTCTTCTACCCATTCCAACATCTCCTGAAAGTCCTGTTCAGTCTCACCGGGATATCCGCAGATTAATGTTGTGCGAAGAGCAATATCCGGCACTTTATCCCGGATCTGATTCACCAGATCAATTTGTTTTTGTTTTGTTGTACCTCTACGCATAGATTTCAGCATATTATCCGAAATGTGCTGAAGAGGCATATCTAAGTAATTACAGATATTCGATCGCTCTGCCATTGCATCCAGTATATCCATTGGAAATCCGGAAGGATAAGCATATTGAAGACGAATCCATTCTATACCGTCTACGTCAGAAAGATTACGCAAAAGATCAGAAAGATTACGCTTACCATAAATATCCAGACCATAATAAGTCAGATCCTGAGCAATAAGAATTAATTCCTTTGTACCATTAGAGGCTAGGAATTTCGCTTCTTTTACCAGATCTTCCATCGGTTTGGAAACATGCTTTCCGCGCATCAACGGGATAGCACAGAACGAACATGGTCTGTTACAGCCTTCTGCAATTTTAAAATATGAAAAGTGTAAAGGTGTAGACAGCATGCGCTCACCCAGTAATTCATGGCGGTAATCTGCTCCTATACTGGATAATAACTCAGGCAAATCATTTGTTCCGAAGTAAGCATCTACACTGGAAATTTCAGCTTGCAACTCCGGCTTATAACGTTCGGACAGACAACCCGTTACGATCACCTTATTGATTTTACCTTGCTCTTTGAGCTCGCTGTATTGAAGAATGGTATCAATAGATTCCTGTTTGGCATTATCGATAAAACCACAGGTATTGATAACCACAATATCATTATTTTGAATATTAGAGGCCTCATGTACCACCTCCATTTGATTCCCTTTTAACTGTCCCATCAGCACTTCACTGTCATGAATGTTTTTGGAACATCCCAACGTGATCACATTAACACGGGGTTTCTGCTTAATTTCAGCAGATCTTACAGATTTTGTTTTCATATTACCTTGCAGATTCTTTGAATAAAGAATCAACAAATTCTTTTTTATTGAACAATTGTAAATCGTCTATCTTCTCTCCTACTCCAATATACTTGACCGGGATCTTAAACTGATCTGAAATACCAATTACTACACCACCTTTTGCGGTTCCGTCCAATTTTGTCAACGCCAACGCATTGACATCTGTGGCCTGGGTGAATTGTGTACACTGCTCTATTGCATTTTGCCCGGTAGAAGCATCCAGCACTAACAATATCTCATGCGGTGCTCCCGGAATAACTTTTTGCATGACATTCTTGATTTTCCCCAACTCGTTCATCAATCCCACTTTATTATGCAGGCGACCTGCAGTATCAATAATAGCCACATCATCTCCGTTGGAAACAGCAGACTTGATCGTATCAAAAGCAACAGATGCCGGGTCAGAACCCATAGCCTGTGCCACAACACGTACACCGACACGTTCTCCCCATAATTTTAGCTGATCCACTGCTGCCGCTCTAAACGTATCGGCAGCACCTAATACTACTTTATTACCGGCAGCTTTCAATTGGTGAGCAAGTTTACCTATCGTCGTTGTCTTACCAACGCCGTTGACACCCACGACCATGATCACATAGGGTTTATGATTTCCGTATTCAAAGTTTTCGAAGTCAGAGCTGTTATTCTCTGCAAGCAAAGCCTGTATTTCGTCTTTCAGCAGATTATTAAGCTCAGAAGTATTGATGTATTTGTCTTTTGCTACACGTGCCTGAATACGATCTATGATTTTCAGTGTAGTCGTCACGCCGACATCTGAAGTAACCAGTATCTCTTCCAGTTCATCAAGCACGTCATCATCCACAGTAGATTTACCAACCACTGCTTTTGTAATTTTAGACAAAAACCCCTCTTTAGTTTTTTCTAAGCCCTTATCTAGCGCTTCCTGTGCTTCTGGCGTTTCTTGCTTCTTTTTGAAAAAATCGAATAATCCCATAGATGTCCTGAGCGAAACCGTGTAATGTAAAATGATTCTGTCGCATAGGTTTTATCCCTTTGCAGAACAGATATCCGCATCAAATATACGCAAATTTAGATGTAACGAAAAAAGCCCTTTCGGTAATATACCAAAACGGCTTTTGAGAATTTTTTAAAGAAAAACTTTAAAAAAGGAATATCTTACTGTTTCGTCTTATTTAGTAGCTGCAGCTAAAGCATCTTTCACTTTATCATTGTGAATCATGCTTGATTTGAAAGTATAAGCTCCAGTTTTTGCAGAACGAGTAGTAATAATAACCTTTGTAAATTCTTTACCGCCACCTTTTTGTAACGATGCAACTGCTTTCTTTGCCATGTTTTTATATTTTTTAACTCAATATCCCACAAGGGATCATTGTGATAATGATTATTTAATTTCTTTGTGAACAGTAACTTTTCTCAACACCGGATTGAATTTTTTCAATTCAAGACGCTCAGTTGTGTTCTTTTTGTTTTTTGTGGTGATATAGCGAGACATTCCCGGAAGACCACTTTCTTTGTGCTCAGTACACTCTAAGATTACTTGTACTCTATTTCCTTTTTTAGCCATTGTTTTACTTTATTTTATATCCGCCTTAACGGGGATTGAATTTCAGAATATTTAATGCAACAGGCGACTGACCTAATTAGATAGATCCTTTTTTAATAAACGTATTAATAGCAGCAGTGATGCCGTTTTTATTAATCGTCTTAATCGCCGAAGTTGAAACTTTTAACGTAATCCAACGATTTTCTTCAGGAATGAAGAAACGTTTCGTTTGTAAGTTTGGATAAAATTTACGTTTGGTTTTTGCGTTCGAATTCGATACGCGGTAACCATTTAATGCCGTCTTGCCTGTTAAATCACAAATTCTTGACATGATATCTGATTTTTATTGTTGTCTGTATATTACTAATATGTCTTTTCGCAAAGAGTTTGCAAATATCTATATTTCTTTTTGCAAATACAAGACTTGGAAGGGAAATATTTAAAATATTTATGATGCAGGACAGGTCAGTGCGCAAAAATAACTTTTTATTTTAATCTAACTTTGTATCTTTAATCAAATAGTTTTCAACAATTCACAATGAACAAATATTTACGAAGAGGGCTTATACTCTCTGTATCCGGCATACTGATTACCTATGGGGGATACTGGATGATGCATCAAGAGATTGATCTATACAAGATTATCATGATTCTCGGGGTCCTTGTTTTCAGTTGGGGATTTGTAACAATTATTTACAGTCTGATCCGTAAGATAGAAAGAAAGAGCATTATGGAATCCCGACAGGAAGAGCAACACAAAGATTAGAGAGGTAAATATTACAACTGTCAAATTCGTATTTTTGCCTGCCTCAATCGGAAAACCATGCTTCATAAAACAAAAGGTATAGCCCTCAAACTGACAAACTACTCTGAAAGTAGTGTAGTTGTACAGGTCTATACTGAAAGTTTCGGACTACAGTCCTATCTGGTCAACGGGGCTAAAAAACCAAAAGCAAAGATAAAGGCAAATCTCTTTCAGCCCCTTCATCTGCTGGAGCTGATCGTATATCACAAGGATAATAACAATCTGCAACGTATCTCTGAAGCACACCAGACACCTCCTTTGCTGGATCTGCCCTACAATATTATAAAGAGCTCTATCGCTATCTTTCTTAATGAAGTGCTGTACAAGTCATTGAAGCAACAGCAACATGACGGTTTTCTGTTTAATTTTATTTTTCAGTCAATACGCTATCTGGATGAAACGGACCATAGCCTGGCAAACTTTCATCTTACTTTTCTTATAAAACTGAGCATGTTTTTGGGGTTTCTCCCAAATGTGGGAACAAAAGTTCTGCCCTATTTTGACCTGAGAGAAGGAAACTTCAGCAGCTCTTTGCCGGCCCACAGTGATGTACTACAGCCTCCGCATACTGAAATATTTCATCAGCTTATCGGATCGACCTATGCCTCTGCTGCAGCCCTTAAAATCAATAAAGAAGAGCGTGCCTTACTGCTCTCTAAGATTCTGGACTTTTATAATATACATGTTGCGAATTTTGGGGAAATAAATTCTGTATATATACTTGAAGAAATATTCCGATAAAAAAAGAGCCGTTTTCGATATGGAAAACGGCTCTTTTCACAATAAATATATCTTGAATCTATTAATTAGATAACTTTTACATTTACCGCGTTAAGACCTTTACGGCCTTGTTCTACTTCGTAAGAAACATTGTCGTTTTCACGAATTTTGTCAATTAATCCAGTAACGTGAACAAAGATTTCTCCTTCACCAGAATTAGGGATGATGAAACCGAAACCTTTGGCTTCATTAAAGAATTTTACTACTCCTTCTTGCATTTTGTATAATATTTAATTCCCTAAAGATATTTATAATTATTTAAAATCGGCAAAAAACATTAAACTAAATTCTCTTTTTTACGTCTATATTTTACTTATTGCCTGAAAAATGGTCAAGTTTTTGACAGGTCTCAGGCATAAAACAACAGATATGAAGAAAATAATATTAGGTATTTTAATTCTAGGAATTATGGGAACCACGTACGCACAACAGCAAGTTACAGACAATCTGCGCAAGGTATCAACAAAAGGAAAGGCTGAAAAAGAAGTCACTCCGGACATCATTTATCTTTCTGTATCTTTAAAAGAATACTACCTGGACGGAAATACCAAAAAGAAAGTAACTATCGAAACACTTGAAAAACAATTGTTTGATGCTGCTATGGCTAATGGAATCAAAAAAGAAGATTTCACCATTCAGAATATTTGGAGCTATAACAACAACGACCCTAAGAAAAAGAAAAACTCAGAATTACTGCAGTCCCGTCAGTATCGTCTGAAAGTAACTGATCTTTCCAAACTAAACAGTCTGTTTGATGATGTAGATGCAAAAGGGCTTCAAAACACATCAATCAATGAATACGACTATTCAGGGAAAAAAGAGCTGGAGAAACAATTAAAAACAGAAGCTGTTAATGATGCGAAAAGCAATGCAACTATCTTAGCAGCTGCTGCTGGTGACAAAGTTGGTAAGGTATTAATCATCAATGATAATACGAGTTTCAATTTTGCAAATTATGCGCCTAGTGTACGTGCTATGTCATTCAAATCTGCGGATGCAATGGGCGGAGCACCGGAACAGGAAAGTCTCGACATCGATATCAAACCTATCAAAATATATATGGAGATAGATGCGATTTTTGAATTATTATAATCCATGCCAAAAATTCTATTGCCCGAAGAAAAGGAACTCCGCTTAAAGCAGGATTTTGCCTGGGTAGAAAGAGTATCCTGGATACTGGACAACAAATTTAATATTGGAGGAGTCCGGTTTGGCCTGGACCCTCTTCTTAATCTGATCCCGTTTGCAGGCAATCTGGTTACCTTTTCAACATCGCTGATGCTGGTCATGGTGATGTGGAGAAACGGTGTAAGCTCTAAAGCTGTCGTCAAGATGCTGATCAATATTATGATCGATGCCATACTGGGCGCCATTCCGTTTTTAGGAAATATCTTTGACTTTTTTAAGAAGTCTAATCAGCGCAATGTGGAGATCTTACGGGAACATTATTACGAAGGAAAGCACCAGGGCTCAGGTGTTTGGTTGGTTGCCGCAGTACTGGGTATACTTCTGCTGATCTGCGGAATTATGATTTTCATCCTTTGGAAACTTACCGAATGGATCTATCAACTTATCTTTTAAAAAAGATCTTTCTTTAAGAATAGCGTTAAGCGAAAGTTTAACGCTATTTTTGTTTATAAAGCGATAGCATGAAAAATAAAAGCAGATATATAGCACTTGTGCTGATCATTCTGATGATCACCGCGTTCTTAACAAATCCTCCGCGCGAAAAACACGAAGAGATTATACGCGACAAAGCAAAGCAGATCTTAAAAGAGCAGTTAAGCTACAAGCATCAGGATGCATTTGATTTCGGAATGCAAATATTTGGAGACCAGATGATCAATCAGTTTATGAAAGGAAGTGTACAGATAGACAATTATTTTTTATTTTCTACGACTAAGGTTCGTTGGGAAAATAAACAAACCGTAATCGGTATTGGTGCTTTCGGCAAAGTATGGCTAAGCAGTAAGATAGACGAGAAAATAGCAGATATCATCAAAGTTCTTAAAAAAATATAACCAAAGATAATGCTGGATATCCTATATCAAGATCAGGAGATCGTCGCTATCAATAAACCACATGGTCTGCTGGTACATCGTTCACCTATAGCACGGGATGCTTCTGAATTTGCACTACAGCTCCTGCGTGATCAGCTTCAGCAACGCGTATATCCTGCCCACCGGCTGGACCGCAAAACAGGAGGAATATTGTTATTCTCGCTTACAAAAGAAATGGACAAGTCATTGCAGCAACTGTTTCAGGATCGAAAAATGAATAAGTCTTATCTGGCAGTAGTAAGAGGATATACAGAAGATGACGGTCAGATAAATTATCCGTTGAAAAAAGATAATGGAGAAGAGCAAGAGGCGCTAACGCATTATAAGACATTGTCGCGGTCTGAAATTGATCTTCCTACAGGCAATTTCACAACTTCCAGATATTCTCTGGTAGAAGCCAATCCGGAGACGGGCCGCATGCATCAGCTGCGCAAGCATTTTGCCCACATCTTCCATCCTATACTGGGCGACAGGCCGCATGGCTGCAACAAGCAAAATAAATTGTGGAAAGAACGTTTCGAAATGGATACAATGATGCTTCATGCATCACAGCTATCTTTTGAACATCCCACAACAGGAAATATAGTACACATAAAAGCTCCCTTACAACCGGAGTTTGAAAGAGTATTATCTATTTTAAAATTAGAGTCACCAAATCTGTAGTCATGAATACATTTATATTAGAGGTTTTCTGTAAAATAATCGGCATCGGTGCGGCGTCAGGATTAGTTTATAATCAGTCTCATCTGTATCTGATCGCTGATAACAGCCATTACATATATGACTATCACCTCAAAAAAAATCAACTTCTGAAGTTTCCCCTTACTTCTTCCGAAATACTGGGAGAAAATATTATTAAAAAAGAAAAAGCAGACATTGAGGCAATCAGTCTGTATGAAAACACGTTATTTATATATGGCTCTGGTTCGACAGCGAAACGAAATAAAGGTTTTGAGGTCTTCCCGGATAACTCATTTAAAGTAAATCCGTCTGATCTGACAGCGCTCTATTCGAGATTACAGAAGGTGGCAAACATCAGCGAAGCTGATTTTAATATTGAAGGTGCTATTGTAGATCAAGACCGCATCCTCTTATTCAACAGAGGCAACGGACCTCAGAAGCGTAATGTTGTTTTCCAGATCAACCGAAAGCAGCCGGAACAGGAAATTCTCTGGAAAGATATTGCTCTGCCTGCCATTAAGACAATGAGTACCGGTTTTACAGATGCAATCTTACATCAGGGACTGATTTATTTTATTGCTGCTGCAGAAGATTCGAATTCCAATTATCACGACGGAGAGATCGGAGGATCCCTCATTGGCGTAATGGATGCCGGGACTTTTGATATAAAGCGTACACTTGAAATCTCTGCAACACACAAGATCGAAGGTCTTACCTTTTACGAAGAAGATCAGAAGTCTGTTCAATTTCTGCTTTGTGAGGACCGTGATAATGATGAAGAGGAAGCTATAATATATAAACTCACCTTATCCAAGTAAACGATTGCACAAAAAGCGTAAACCCTCATTTTTTGTGGGTTTAATTTATAAATTTGTACAAAATTAAACTTAAGTTGTTTATGTCTAAAAATACAGCTCTTACGGAGCATCACATTGCGTTGGGCGCAAAAATGGTCCCTTTCGCGGGATTCAATATGCCGGTTCAATATTCTGGGATTAATGACGAACATGAAACTGTACGCAACGGTGTCGGCGTGTTTGATGTAAGTCATATGGGCGAATTTATTTTAAAGGGAGACAATGTCCTGGATTTACTTCAGAAAGTATCTTCAAACGACGTATCCAAATTATATGACGGAAAAGTACAGTACGCATACCTTCCGAATGAAAATGGTGGTGTCGTAGATGATTTTCTGACTTACCGTATTGATGAAAAGACTTATTTCCTTGTTGTCAATGCATCCAATATAGAAAAAGACTGGAACTGGATCAGCAAATACAATACATATGGTGTGGAGATGAAAAACATCTCTGACCAGACTTCACTATTTGCAGTTCAGGGTCCTAAGGCTGCAGAAGCTCTGCAATCCCTTACTGATATAGAGCTTGCTCCGATGGAATACTATACATTTGCTAAAGGTACTTTCGCAGGCGTAGATAATGTATTGGTATCAGCGACAGGATACACCGGTGCCGGTGGTTTTGAAATTTATGTAGCCAATGAGGATGCACAGAAAGTGTGGGATGCCATATTTGAAGCAGGAGCAGCTTACGGCATTAAGCCGATAGGTTTAGGTGCAAGAGACACGCTTCGTCTGGAAATGGGCTTTTGTCTGTATGGCAATGATATTGATGACAATACATCTCCGTTAGCTGCAGGCCTGGGCTGGGTAACGAAATTCACAAAGGATTTTGTAAACTCAGCAAATCTGAAAGCTGAAAAAGAAGCCGGAGTTAAACAAAAATTAGTGGGTTTTGAAATGATAGACCGCGGTATTCCCCGTCACGACTATGAAATAGTAGATGCAGACGGAAATGTTATCGGTCGTGTTACTTCCGGAACGCAGTCACCATCACTGAAAAAATCTATTGGATTAGGTTATGTTGATCAGGCTTTTGCTAAAGAAGGAACCGAGATCTTTATCCACATCCGTAATCAGAAGATTAAAGCTAAAGTGGCAAAACCGCCATTTGTAAAATAAAAAAGAAACGGGCTTAAATTAAGCCCGTTTCTTTTTCTTCTTTGTTGTACTAGTCTTCACCGGTACCTCCTGAGGTGTTCGTGTCTTTCTTCTGACCTGCTTCAACAAGACGATTTTCAGATAGATAAATACAACTCCAAGCGCAATAGACAGTCCGAAAATTAATGCATTCCCACTCTTATATGCCGTATATCCGATCATGATAAGCAACATCATTCCAACATTCAGGCCTACATTATAAATAATCTCTTTCTTCATTTATTAAACTTATTTTTCACAGCAGAATGGATTACTCTATTCCGTAAAAACCAGAAATATACAGCTCCCGCCAGAATATTGCCCATTACAATGAAAATAGCTAATCCCAATCTTTCAACATTAGAAATCCTCCCCGAAAGAAAGATCTCTCTAAGAACCAGAAATACCCATATCAGGGAAATCAATAAGGAAACACTTATAATAAGTGTCGCAAACTGTATATTGATAAAACAGGCCAGCAGGCCTATTACATAAAAAGCAAGACTAAACAGAAAAGCCTGTTTGGTCTGATGCTCCAGATTTTTCATGTGCAGACTAATAAACGTCCAGCTCAGGATCGATCTCTTCTTTCCAGGCCAAAATACCTCCCTTAAGGTTTGCCAGATTATCAAATCCCTGCTGCTCAAGAAGCATTACAGCCTGTGCACTGCGTTTGCCGCTACGACACTGGATAATAACAGGCTTGTCTTTCGAAATTTTCTCAGCCTCAATAACGATACCTGCCAAAGGAATATTAAGTCCGCCCAGATTAGACACTTCATACTCAAAGGATTCGCGAACATCTATTAGTTGAAAATCCTCATTATTATCGATTTTTTGCTTTAATTCAGCAACGGATACTTCTTTCATGATTTCTTTAAATATTTTAATCAAATATAAGGATTTGCTTCAAGGAAAAAGGAATAATGAACTGCTCTTTAGTGTTAAAAGATAGTCCAAACGATTTCTTATCTCCGTCTGCGGGCAGATTCCTGTTGCGGACGTTACCTGTAAAACCTCTTTTTATTAAAAATCCGTATCTTGCCCATGTAAATACCTTTTTAATTATGAACAGAATTAATGCTTTATTTTGTGGTTTGTTTGTATTTGCCAGTCTGAATAGTACGGCACAAAAATCCGCAACTCCTGTCGTAGATAATGCCTATATCACCAATATCCTCAATACACTGGCGTCAGATGAGATGCGGGGACGTTCGGCCCTGACAAAGGACATAGAAAAAGCGGCCGATTATATCGCCGGTGAATTTCAAAGTATAGGTCTGGAGCCATACGCGGAAAAGAACTACCGCCAGACTTTTCAGGTACAAAAGATTAGCCCGTCCGTTCCGAAAGTATCTATTGATCAAACCACTGTATCACCAGAAAATGTAATGATACTGAGCCGCGTAAAAGATTTGCACCTGGATGCAAAAAGTGGCGCAAAAGTATTAAAAATAGAGGCTGGAAGTGATTTTTCGGAAGAATTCAGAAAAATTGTACAAAGTGGAATTCAAAATGCAATTGTTCAGGTAGATCCGTCTTTTAAAGATCTGTTTAAACGTTTTCAAAAGATATATGGAAAAGAAAGTCTGGTTGCAGAGGGCAATACGGTCTTCACAAATAGTTTTGTCTTTATTCTGGGCCATCAGATTTCAGATGACTATCAGGTAGAATTAAAAAACACTTATGAAACTATACCGCTGTTTAATGTAGCGGGCATAATTCCGGGAAAATCCAAAGCCAGTGAGTATGTTATCTTTTCGGCTCACTATGATCATATCGGTATCCTTGCCCCTGAAGGGCAGGATTCTATTGCCAACGGTGCTGACGATGATGCCTCTGGTGTAACAGCTATGATTGCTTTGGCAAAGCATTTTAAAAAGGTAAATAAAAATGAAAGAACGCTTATTTTCGTAGCCTTCACCGGAGAAGAACTTGGTATGTACGGATCTACTTATTTTTCTCAACACATTAATCCGGATCAGGTCACGGCCATGATCAATATGGAAATGATTGGTAAAGATTCCAAATTCGGACCCAATACGATGTACATTACAGGCTATCATCAATCCAATCTGGGAGAATTGATGCAGAAAAATCTGAAAGGTTCCAAATTCAAATTTTATCCGGATCCCTATCCGCAGCAGAATCTCTTCTACAGAAGCGATAATGCTGTCTTGGCTGCACAAGGTGTACCTGCTCACTCTTTTTCAACCAGTCAGATGGATCAGGATACCTACTACCATACTGTAAAAGATGAAGTAAGCACACTGAATATCGAAAATATAAAAGCCAGTATAGAGGCAATTGCCATTGGTATTACAGGTATCGTCAACGGTAAGCAGACACCATCAAGAGTAGAGAAATTACGGGAGTAACCGCTGCATGACATAATCATCCAGCACATAGCCAAAATAAGGGATATCTACTTCTTCGGAGACGTGGAATCCCTCTTTTATATAAAAATGGTAAGCCGGATTATTCCGGTTTACATTAAGTTCCAATACCTTACAGCCAAACCGTATGCCCTCATCTTCTGCAAATGAAATAAGTCTCCTTCCAAACCCTTTTTTTTGCGCAACAGCAAGTAAATAAAGTTTTTCTATGCGCAGCACAGCACTATCCTCAGGTTTCAATCTGACAGATAAAAAGCCCTGTTCTTCTCCTTCATCATACAGGATATAAAACAAATGCCCTTCTTTCATCAATTGGCTGATTGCAGATGCTGTGTAGCTCTTCTCCAGCATAAATTCAATCTGATCGGCTGATAAGATTTCAGGGTATGTAGTATAATAACTGGCCCTGCCAATTTGAGCAATAGTTTCCGCTTCCTGCTCAGTTGCTTTTTGGATGGTAATGCTCATCGTTCTTCTTCAATAAACAGATATGTAGGTTCCTCAAATTCTATCTTAAAAAATCCTTCGGCAGAAGTTTTATAACGATTATCTCCTATTAATGTTAATCCTGATGTATGAATTTGATCCGAACCGACAACACGTAATATCTCTCCCTGTGATTTCCACTTTTCATATGGAGACTTTACCAAGACGGTTCTTTTCGTGGTGGATATAATCACCATGTCCAGATTGTCTGCATAGGAAAGTAATAACTCAAATGGGATGTGATCTGTAATTACATTGACAGCGCGATGTCCGTTTTCGACAAGATACTGCAGTGCGCTACTTATATAAGATTGTTCTACTGGAAATATTCGGGTGTGTTCCTGTATATCGATATCATACACCGAATCATGCAGAAAAAGTATATCTACCTTAATACCCAGACTTTCGAGCACATCATAACTGGCGTCACTGCTGATAAGGGTAGGGCTCCATTCCAGTAACTGACCCAGGGATTCTTCATCGATAGCATCCAGTACATCTATCAATAAGGCCGGCTCTTGATTTTCACGGACAATGTGGTGAGAAGACATATTAATTTCCTAATTTACGAAGTGCAATATAAGCCATCAGACCCATACCTGTTCGTAGTGATTGCTCATCAATATCAAATGTAGGAGTATGTACCGCTGAGGTAATGCCACGGGATGTATTTGCTGTTCCCAATCTATAGAAACAGGCGTCTGTTTCCTGAGAATAATAAGAAAAATCTTCTGCTGCAGGCCACAGATCCAGATCAACAACATTCTCTTTCCCCAGATAATCTTCGGCCAGTAATCTGGCCTGACGGGTTGTTAATTCGTCATTAATTAAGAAAGGATAGCCTTTACGTACCTCAAAGTCGCAGACAGCGTCCATGCTTTCGGCTATGCCAACAGCCATCTTAATCATTTTTTCATGTGCTTCTGCACGCCATTTTTCATCAAATGTTCTGAAAGTTCCTTCCAGATACACTTCATTGGGAACTATATTCGTTGCACCATTTGCCTGTACTTTACCCCAGGATAATACTGTAGGTGTACGCGGATCTGCCATACGGCTTACAACCTGCTGTAAAGCGGTGATAATATGTGCTGTGATGACGATAGGATCTATATTCTGGTGAGGATGTGCTCCATGGCCGCCTCTGCCCCTCACTGTCATAAACAACTCATCACAGGAAGCCATATACTTACCCTCTCTGAAACCTACTTTTCCGGTTTCGATAAAAGGCATTACATGTTGTCCAATGATAGATTTGGGTTCCGGGTTATGCAATACTCCTTCTTTGATCATCAGTGATGCTCCGCCTGGAAGACGTTCTTCTCCTGGCTGAAAGATCAGTTTGACTGTGCCAGAAAAAGTAGATTTGAGACGATGAAGAATCCTGGCAACACCCAGCAAAGAAGATGTATGGGCATCATGACCGCAGGCATGCATCACACCCTGATTGGATGAACCATATGCTCTGCCTTCTACTTCCTGAATCGGTAAAGCATCGATATCTGCCCGGAGGGCAATCACCTCTTCGCCGGGAAGATCTCCTTTTACTAATGCCACTACTCCTGTATTGGCCATTGTTGTAAACGGAATATCCAGCTGTCTTAACTGATCCTGTATGAAAGCAGAGGTATTGTATTCTTCAAAGGAAAGCTCAGGATGCTGATGCAGATGTCTTCTGATAGCTATAATATCATTTAAAAACTCTTCTGATAGCTGTTGTACCTGTTCCTTTGAAATTGTCATGATTAGCAACTTTAACGATAGACGTAAACGTCTTCTGTAAAGACGAATACATTATCAAACTGAGACCTTAAAATACGCATCAGATTGTTTGCTTCTGAGCGACTTGTAAAGTCTCCCACTTTTACACGGTAGTTTGGCTCGTCATAATTGACATAAGCCTCGTACTCTTTATATAGGTTTTTGAATCTTCCCTGTTCAGCATATGCCTCGTTACGGCTGGCTCCGGAAAAGATCTGCACTCTGAATCCCCGAACTTTGACGCGCTTCATCTTGGATTTATCCACTACGGAGATTTTTCCTATAGAAACAGTCTTTTTTTCAAGAGAGGGATTAATACCTTCTTCCGATCTGTAGGCTTGCAGAACCGAGATCAGAGAGTCCTTAAACACCTCAACCCGTCCTGATTGCTGTGCTTTTGCAAACACTGCACATCCAAACATCAAAAAAAATAGTATTAATCCCTTTTTATACATAGTGAATACTTTATTCTTCAAAAAGATTAACTGTTTTTGCCGTGGCAATTTTTGTATTTTTTACCTGATCCGCAAGGACAATCATCGTTTCTGCCTACAGTAGCTTCTTTACGGATAGGCTGTGTAACCGCATTTTCTCTGGTGTCCTGTACATCTTCATCACTCACTCCGGTCGGAGAAGTCAGTTCTGCTTTTGAAGCGACCACTCTTGCCGGTTGTGCAGGTATAGGGCGAGCTTCAGCGACTTCCTGTGTCTGACCCGGGATTTCTCCTTTAAATAAGAAGCTGACAATTTCTTTATTCATCGAAGCTAACATCGATTTAAATAAAGAGTATGCTTCCATTTTATAGATAATAATCGGATCTTTCTGCTCGTATACCGCATTCTGAACAGACTGTTTCAAGTCGTCCATCTCACGAAGATGCTCTTTCCAGGCTTCGTCGATCAACGCCAATACTATACCTTTTTCGAATGATTTGAATACTTCTCTACCGTTTGTTTCGATTGCCTTTTTCAGATTAGTTGCAACCTGAATACCACGAATACCATCCGTAAAAGGGACAACCACATTCTCGATAACATTACCACGCTCTGCAAACACGTTCGACAGTACAGGCAATGTTTGCTTTCCGATCTGAACTGCTTTATTGTGATAATGATTGATCACCTGATCAAACAAACGATCTGTTAATGTAGTAATATTACTTTGTGCAAATTCTTCTGCTGTAACTTCCGGATCCAAAGCAAATAATCTGATCACTTCAAGTTGGAATTCTTCGAAAGATCCTCCTTCTTTTGCTTCAGCTACGATATCCTCAACAACATCAAAAATAGTGTTATTCAAATCTACATCCAGACGCTCTCCGAATAATGCATTTTTACGTTTAGTATAAATAACTGTACGCTGTGAGTTCATCACATCATCGTATTCCAGTAAACGTTTACGGATGCCGAAGTTATTTTCCTCTACTTTACGTTGTGCACGTTCAATAGATTTGGTCAGCATACTGTGTTGCATTTCTTCGCCTTCTTCCACACCCATTTTTACCATGATGTTAGAAATACGCTCAGAGGCAAACAGACGCATCAGGTTGTCTTCCAGAGAAACGAAGAACTGAGAAGAACCCGGATCTCCCTGACGACCGGCACGACCTCTCAGCTGACGGTCTACACGACGTGATTCGTGGCGCTCCGTACCGATGATAGCCAGACCACCTGCTTTGATGACATCTTCACTAAGCTTAATATCCGTACCACGACCCGCCATGTTTGTAGCGATAGTCACCGTTCCGGCCTTACCTGCTTCAGCAACGATATCTGCCTCCTTCTGGTGTAATTTAGCATTCAGTACATTGTGTTTGATACCTCTCATCTTCAACATACGGCTTAGCAATTCGGAGATCTCCACTGAAGTCGTACCCACCAGTACAGGGCGGCCTTCTTCTGTCAGTCTTTGTATCTCCATTGCTACTGCATTGTATTTCTCACGAGCTGTACGATAGATCAGGTCATTTCTGTCATCACGCTGAATTGCTCTGTTTGTCGGGATTTCTACAACATCTAATTTGTAGATTTCCCAAAGCTCTCCTGCTTCTGTAGATGCTGTACCCGTCATACCTGACAATTTGTGGTACATACGGAAGTAGTTCTGTAAAGTAATCGTAGCGTATGTCTGAGTAGCATCTTCTACTTTTACATTCTCTTTTGCTTCAATCGCCTGATGAAGACCGTCTGAATAACGACGTCCTTCCATGATACGGCCTGTCTGCTCATCTACGATTTTTACTTTTCCGTCATCAACGATATACTGATCATCTATTTCGAATAACGTATATGCTTTTAATAGCTGGTTGATAGAATGAATACGCTCAGATTTAACAGCGTAGTCACGTAACAGCTCTTCTTTTTTATGAACTTTCTCTTCTGTAGTAAGTGTTGATTTTTCAATTTCAGCAATCTCTGTACCTACATCCGGAAGAATAAAGAAGCTAGGATCTTCACCTGATGCCGTGATCAGTTCGATCCCTTTATCTGTCAGTTCGACCTGATTATTTTTTTCATCGATGACGAAAAATAATTCCTTATCTACCTTAGGCATCTGGCGGTTTTGCTCCGCCATGTAATAGTTTTCTACTTTCTGAAGAATTTGTCTGTTACCACCTTCACTCAGGAATTTGATTAATGCTTTATTTTTTGGAAGACCTCTGTAAGCACGTAATAAGGACATTCCTCCGCCTTCTACATCTGAATCACCGGCATTGATTGCTTTTTTAGCATCATTCAGAACAGTATTGATATAGTTTTTCTGTGCATTTACCAATCTCTCGATACGTGGTTTCAGTTGGTAGAACTCATGTTCATCACCACGCGGAATAGGTCCGGAGATAATCAACGGTGTTCTGGCATCATCAATTAATACAGAGTCAACCTCATCGATCATGGCATAGTGCAGTTTGCCCTGTACCAGTGCATCTGGGGTCTGCGTCATATTGTCACGCAGGTAGTCAAAACCAAATTCGTTATTTGTACCGTAAACAATATCAGAAGCGTATGCTTTACGACGTTGCGGAGAATTTGGCTGGTGCTTGTCTATACAGTCTACACTCAATCCGTGGAACTCGAATAACGGGCCATTCCACTCCGAGTCACGACGAGCAAGATAATCATTGACCGTTACGATGTGAACTCCCTGTCCTGAAAGGGCATTCAGATAAGTAGGTAATGTTCCTACTAATGTTTTACCCTCCCCTGTAGACATCTCGGAAATTTTACCCTGATGTAATACGATACCACCAATCAACTGCACATCATAGTGAACCATGTTCCATTTCACTTCTGTACCTGCAGCAATCCATGTATTTTTCCAGAACGCTTTATCACCATCTATAATGACATTCGGTTTGCGGGATGCTATTTCTCTGTCAAACTCAGAAGCCGTAACTTCCAGCTGATCATTTTCGGAAAGACGTCTTGCTGTTTCTTTTACCACTGCAAATGCTTCAGGTAAAATCTCCATTAACACTTCTTCCAGTTTTTTATCACGATCCTTTTTCAGCTTATCTATTTTATCATAGATTTCTGTTTTATGCATCATATCGACATCATCAGCATCTGCCTCTGTTTTCAGGGCATTGATTTCCTCATCGATATCAGCTAAGTATTCTTTAATTCGGTTTTTGAAGTCTGTTGTCTTAGAGCGTAGCTCATCATTGGTTATACTGGATAACTTTTCGTATTCAGCTTTAATTTTGGTAACAATAGGTTGGATACCTTTGATATCCCTTTCGGATTTACTACCAAATAATTTACTTAAAAATTTTAACATAATTTTTTATCTATCTCAATTTATAGCATTTCGCAATAATGACTCCAAAACTATTTTGCAGACAATTTGACACTAATCGGGCAAATTTAGTTATTAGATATGATAACTTACAAAATCACCTGCTTTTTTTTATTGATTTTAAGAAAGAAACAATTTCTTGTCCGTATCGGGGATCAGCTTTAATGCCAAAGCCTTATCAAACATATAGGCAATAGCCTTTCTGCCCTCAGTCCCCAGGTCTCTGGAATACGAATTGACATAAAGCTCAATATGCTTGTACATCACTTCTTCACTCATTTCCTGTGCATGCGAACGGATAAAGTCCAGTCCGGACTTTGGATGTTCAA
Source organism: Sphingobacterium spiritivorum ATCC 33861 (assembly GCF_000143765.1). Lineage (GTDB taxonomy): Bacteria > Bacteroidota > Bacteroidia > Sphingobacteriales > Sphingobacteriaceae > Sphingobacterium > Sphingobacterium spiritivorum. The sequence goes on from NZ_GL379771.1 coordinate 954,593, forward strand.
AAGCAAAGGCTACGCTCTTCTTCAATATGCGGTTAAGCTTTTGTTTCACCTCATCTTCTATCCCTCTCCTGACCACAATACCGCCCAGCGGAATGGGGTATCCGGTCGTCTTTTCCCAAAAATCACCCAGATCAACTACTTTATGAAGTCCCTTATCTTCATATGTGAATCTATTCTCGTGAATAATCAGGCCCAGATCAATGTCGCCGTCAATCAAAGCCTGTTCAATACCCGAGAAAACGACTTCCTGTTTATTTTGCAATTGTGGAAAAGCCAGGCCTAAAAGAAAATTTGCAGTGGTGTACTTTCCCGGAATCCCTATTCTCAAATCTGCCAGATCAGCATTTAAGGTACCTTTAGTATCCAGAGATTCTTTCAGTCGCTCTGCCAATTTTTCATCTTTTGTGATCAGCAAAGGGCCGACACCAAATCCAAGAGCACTTCCCGCATCCAGTAATTCATAGTCTTCTACAGCATAGGCGAAGGCATGGTAACTCAGCTTAGTCACATCCAGTTGCTGCTGAAAAGCTTTTTGATTAAGGGTTTCCACATCCTGGTATTCCACTTCAAAACTCAACCCTTCTGTATCTATCTTATTGTGAATGAGCGCATCGAAGATAAACGTATCATTAGGGCATGGAGAAAAACCTAATGTTAATTTCATTATCCAAATATTTTTAATGTATAAATCAATATGACTGTTCCTGCAAATGTAACCAACATAATACCCCTGGCCGTCTGCTCTTTGTCATTTCTATAAAAGTAACGGAGCATAACCAGATTGACCAATCCGGCGATGAAATACAACATCGCAGGCTTATTGGCTGACAGCATAGTCTCCAGGCTGGTATAGGTTGTCAAGAGATATGCGATCACCGGAGCAATTATGCCTAATGCTATCCCGATCAAAAAGTTATTTTTCTGCATGATTCCGATTAAACATCAAAACTCCAAGAATTCAACTCCGGAATAGCATGATGTGCAGTCATGTCATATTGTGTAGGAACGACAGATACATATCCATGATTGAGAGCATGTGCATCTGTATCTTCTCCCCGGTCTTCCAGTTGAAATTTGCCGGTAAGCCAGAAATAATCCCGGTTGTGCGGATCTACACGTTCATCAAACTCTTCTACCCAGCGTGCTCCTGCCTGACGGCAGATCTTAATTCCTTTAATATCGTTTCCTTGCGGAAAATTGACGTTTAACAAGGTGTTCTTTGGCAATCCGTTGTTGAGTACCTGTTGAGTTATACTCACTATATAAGGCCTGCAGGGATCAAAGTTAGCATCGTATGTAAAATCATCCAGAGAAAATCCGATAGAAGGGATAGATTCAATAGCCCCTTCAACCGCAGCCGACATTGTCCCGGAGTACAGAACATTAATAGAATTATTAAGGCCATGATTGATACCTGATACACAGATATCCGGTTTCTTACCTTTGAAAATCTTATTTACGGCCAGTTTTACGCAATCTACAGGAGTTCCGGAACATTTGTACATTTCTACTCCTTCATAAAGGTTTACTTTATCCAGTCGTAGAGGTTTTCCTATAGTGATCGCATGTCCCATTCCCGATTGCGGGCTGTCAGGAGCGACGACGACCACATGTCCCAGTTTTTGCATTTCTTCGATAAGCACCTTTATTCCCGGTGCTGTTATACCGTCATCGTTAACCACTAATATGGTTGGCTTCTTTTTTACCATACTGCTAATTTAGAAAGAAAAAAAGAAAGCGCTAGCTAAATTAGCTAACGCTTAACGATCTTATTACAATAACTAAAGGATTACAAACTGTTAAACCAGTTTTCTACTTCTTCCTTCGTTTTTCCAGTTTTCTTTTGAATGCGGCCCAACAGTTCATCGGCTTTTCCTTCTTCGTACAACAAATCATCATCTGTCAAATCTGCATACGACTGTTTAACTTTACCTTTTAATTCGTTCCAACGGCCTTCCCATGTTAATTTACTCATCTTTTTCCTCCTTTGTTTTAGTTTAAAAAATTTTGAGAATGTAATAAGATAACAACCTCAGCCCCCATTTTGTTTTGGAAGAAGGACTATTCTACAGCACTCTTCTTATAATCAGCTCTTTATATTTTACATTTATCTGCCCTTTAATCTTTATTTTTACTTTCATAAATGATTGAAAACCTTTTCGTAGAATTATGTGTCAATCCCGTCTAAAACCGTTAATTTAGAAATTTATTCACCCCTCATTACGATTAAATTTTTTCTAACATGAAAACAATATTTGAATCCAGATACGCCATCGGTCCTCAGGAAAGCAAAACTCTTGACACCGCTGGTCTCAGAAAAAACTTTTTGATAGAAAAGCTCTTTGATGCAGATCAAATTCATTTTGTATATACACACTATGATCGTTATATGGCCGGAGGCGCAATGCCTGTATCCGGAAAAATCAAATTAGATACGATTCCTGAATTATTGAAAGAAGAGTATTTTTTGAGTCGCCGTGAATTGGGTATTATCAATGTCGGTGGAAAAGGTTCGGTAGAGGTTGACGGAACGGTATATGAACTGGACTACAAAGAGGCGCTGTATATAGGAAAAGGAAATAAAGAGATTTTCTTTAGCAGTGAGGATGCTCAAAAACCAGCCAAATTCTATATGAATTCCACGCCTGCACACCGTAGTTTCCCAACGAAAAAAGTAACGAAGGAAACGGCCATCAAAAAAGAACTGGGAACATTGGAAACAGCTAATCACCGTACCATTAATCAAATGTTACTGAATACGGTACTGGAAACTTGTCAGCTGCAGATGGGGATGACTGAGCTTCAGCCGGGCTCTGTCTGGAACACGATGCCGGCACATACACACGACCGCCGCATGGAAGTCTATTTTTACTTCGAAGTTCCTCAGGAGCAGTCGGTCTGTCATTTTATGGGACAACCGGATGAAACAAGACATATCTGGATGCAAAATGATCAGGCAGTAATATCTCCGCCATGGTCCATACATTCTGGCGCCGGGACAAGTAATTATACTTTTATCTGGGGAATGGCCGGTGAAAACCTGGACTATGATGATATGGACAAAGTGGCAATAAACGACTTAAAATAAATAAAGATGAAAAAGACATTTATAGCTGCTTTCGTAGCTCTTGCTCTTGCACACTCTTTATCCGCACAGCAAAAAATTGTTGTTAAAAATCCGGGTAATCATTCGCGTCATGAACTGATAAGTATCCCTTATTCATCGTTTACGAAGCATTTTAAAGTTGATTCCGTATTTACAATTGTCAATGCAGCTGACGGTTCGGAAGTTGCACACCAACTTGAAAAGCTGGGACAGTCTTTTCCGCAGAATGTTCTGGTGGAAGTCAATGTAGCTGAACAACAGGAACTGACTTTAACGGTAAAACCTCAAAAAGGGACTGCTTTTCAGGTACGGACCTATGCCCGCTATGTCCCTGAACGTAAGGATGATTTTGCCTGGGAAAATGATATTGCAGCATACAGAGCCTATGGCAAAGCTTTAGAAGGTACAAGTGAAGATGCACAGGGGTTTGATTTTTGGTCTAAAAGAACATCTGAACTGGTTATTGATGAATGGTACAAAACGGGTGATTACCATGCCGATCACGGTAAAGGCCTGGACTATTATTCAGTAGGTCAGACTTTAGGTGTCGGTGATCTGGCCTTATTTGTCAATGGAAGCATAAAGTTTACCAAACATTACCGCAAGTTTGAAGTATTGGACAATGGCCCTATCCGATCGACATTCAGATTGATCTTCGAACCTCAGGAAATAGAAGGTAATACAATTGAACTCTCCAAAACAATATCTATTGATGCGGGTTCTCAGCTCAATAAAATACAGGTAGAGCTGAAAAACAATAAGAAATCTTCTACAGATGTTGTAATAGGACTATCCCGTAGAGGTGAAGAAAAACCAGCTTATCAATTTGCAGACAACAGTCTTGCGTATTGGGAACCGACACTAGCTGATAAGGGAACTACCGGCACAGCTGTATTGTTTGGAAAAGATAAAATAACGTTAGATACTACAGACCCTAAACAGTTTCTGGTGCACACGACTATCCCCGGGAATAAGAAATTTGTTTATTATAACGGTGCTGCCTGGGATAGAGCCGGAAAAATCACAACTGCACAGGAATGGTTTGATTATGTAAAACAGCAACAACAAAATATCAGCAAACCGCTCAAGGTTACACTGAAATAATTGTACTAAAAGAAGAGTTATCAGCATACAACTTTTAAAGATAAATATACTATGTCTATAACCCAAATGTTTGACCTGACAGGGAAAACAGCTCTCGTAACGGGCTGTAAAAGAGGTATCGGAAAAGCCATAGCCGAAGCACTTGCTGAGGCCGGAGCAGATATTATTGGTGTATCTGCATCCTTAGAACTGCAGGACTCTGCGGTAGAAAAATCCGTTAAAGCTATCGGAAGAAAATTCAGCGCATATCAGGCAGATTTTTCGGACAGAAAAGACCTGTATGCTTTTATTGAAAAGGTCAAAGCAGAACATCCGCAGATTGATATTCTTTTTAATAATGCCGGTAATATTCTGCGAAAACCTGTCGCGGAACATCCAGACGAATACTGGGATCAGATTATCGAAATCAATCAAAATGCACAATTTATACTGACCCGCGAAATAGGGAAAGAGATGATCGCCAGAGGATCCGGCAAAATTGTATTTACAGCCTCTCTGCTAACATTCCAGGGGGGAATCAATGTTCCGGGATACGCCGCTTCAAAAGGAGCCATAGGTTCTCTTGTAAAAGCTTTCTCCAATGAATGGGCTTCCAAAGGTGTCAATGTAAATGCATTTGCTCCGGGATATATTGCAACGGACAATACGGAAGCACTCCGTGATGATCCTGAAAGATCAAAATCTATATTAGATCGTATTCCCGCAGGAAGATGGGGACAACCGGAAGATTTTAAAGGTCCTGCCGTTTTCTTAGCTTCTCAGGCATCTGACTATGTACACGGTACCATTCTTACCGTTGATGGCGGATGGATGGGAAGATAATCTCAGTATAAAATAAATGGCTTCCCTTTTCGGAAGCCATTTATTTTACAGTTTGTATCCTACCCATTAGAGCATTTCCTTTTCTTTTGCTGACATCTTTGTAATCATAAAACGCCTGACATCTGCTATCTGGATCTCATCCAGAACATCTACCAGATTTTTTGTCACAGACTCATTTCCGGGCTTGATCAGCACGATCATATCCTGTCCGCCTGTACTTTGGAAAACCTCCTTTCTTAGATTTATCAAAAGCTCTCTCAGTCCCAGTTTACCATATGAAACCTTCAAAGGCCTGCTCTTTGGATGCTGATCAGCACCTTTATAATAGGTGATCTCATTATTATCTCCCAATAAAAGATTAATTGTGCGATCCTCATTAATCAATACCGGCTCTGTAATTGGTCCCTTATCCGGCATAGCAACAGCCAGATTATTTGGAGTATTCAATGATGTGGTCAGCATGAAGAATGTAATCAGTAAAAATGCCAGATCTACCATAGCCGTCAGATCTACTTTGGGCATTGCCCTTGATCTGATACTTCTCCGCTCCTTTTTACCGGTGTTCTGTTGTTTAAGACTTAGCTCTGCCATGACCTTTGAGTTTAAAAGTTAAATAATGGTTATTTAACTTTAGGATGCTTTAAAATCGACCATTCCATAAAACAGGGAGACTAAATCTTTCAGCTGAGGCAATAAAAAAGCCCATCTGGGTAGATGGGCTATGTTTTTCTATTTTGAATAAAGACCTTTTTTGTCAATAAATTCTATAACCTTATCCGGTGTGAAAAATTTAATATCCTTCCCTTCCAGAATAGCCTTTCGTAAAAATGTAGAAGACAATTCCATTAATGGGGTATCGGTAAGGGTTATAGAAGGATGATCTTTCATATCGCCGGAATTATATCCTGGCCGGGGGTATACATAGATATGATAATCCCGCAGAATAATATCAATATTCTTCCATTTCTGGAGAGATTCCAGATTATCCTGTCCCATAATAAGATGAAACTGCTTATCCGGATATTTTTCGGATAAGTGTACAAGCGTATCTATAGTATAGGATGGTACAGGAAGATTAAACTCAATATTACTGCATCTTAGGTTTTCCGTATCCTCGATAGCCATATTCACCATCTCCAGACGATCATAGGGATCTGCCAAAGAAGCTTTCTTTTTAAAAGGATTCTGAGGCGATACCACAAACCATACTTCATCCAGAGCAGTATGATTAGCCATATAATTGGCAATAATCAAATGCCCTATATGTACCGGATTGAAAGACCCAAAGAAAAGCCCAACCTTCTTCATCGCAGACCCTTACTTAATCTTTATCGATAAAATCTAACAATAATTTTTCTGCTTCAGCACATGCCGTATCCAGATCGTAATTTTTGAGGATGACATCAAACCGATCCGCAAAAGACAACTCATGTTCGGCTTTTGCAAAACGCTCTTTTAGCTTATCTTCGCTATCAGTGCCACGACCTCTTAACCGATCTTTCAACACTTCCAGAGAAGGTGGTTGTACAAATATAGAAAGTGCCTGATCCGGAAATTTGGATCGCAGCCGCAAACCGCCGACTACATCTATATCAAATATAACGTGCTTCCCTTTTTCCCAGATACGTTCTACCTCTGAACGAAGTGTACCGTAAAATGTACCCGAATAAACTTCTTCAAACTCAATGAATTCCTGTTTTGCGATTTTATGCAAAAATTCATCTTTCGAAATAAAATAGTAATCTTTTCCATCCACTTCCTCTCCGCGTGGTTCACGGGTGCTGGCAGAAATCGAAAACTCTATTTTATCCGGATATTTATTTAATAAGTGTCTTACTATGGTTGTTTTTCCTGCTCCTGATGGTGCAGAAAAAATAATTAATTTACCTTTCATGCGGCTATAAAACGTTTAGCAACTGTTCTTTAATTTTTTCTAATTCCTCTTTCATACGGACTACAATCTGCTGTATCTCCGCATTATTCGCTTTTGATCCTAAAGTATTGATTTCTCTTCCCATCTCCTGAGAGATAAAACCAAGTTTCTTACCATTCGAATCAGGCGCATTCAATGCTTCAAAAAAATAGTTACAATGACTGCGTAAGCGGACTTTCTCTTCCGTGATATCCAGTTTATCTATATAATAAATCAGCTCTTGTTCAAACCTGTTCTTATCGATATTCTCTTTGCCGACTACTTCATCCATATACTGACTGATCCGTTCTCTTATTAACGGAATACGGGAAGTTTCTTTTGCTTCTACTGAAGTCAGGTAATCCAGGATAAACTGCACACGCTGTTCCAGATCATTCCGCAATACTACTCCTTCCTTTTCACGGAATATATTAAACTGATTTACGGCTTCTTTAAATGCAGCCATCAATATACTGCCTTCTTCTTCATCAACCGTATCATCATTATTAGTCACCACTTCGGGCATATCCAAAGCCAAAGCAAACAAGGAAGCTTGATTATCACCAAGTTCTAAAGCGATGTCCTGAAGTTGTTTGTAATATTTTTTTAAGAGAGCAGCATTAATATTTGAGGCTTTTGCTGTCTGATCGGTATACTCAACGTTTACCATCACGTTGACTTTCCCTCTTTCAATAAGCTTACCACATTCTCCGCGAAGGGTCAGCTCTTTATCAGAAACCGCCTTTGGAAGACGGATATTAAGCTCTAAGAATTTTGAATTGAGGGATTTTATTTCAACACTATACTTAACCTTTTCATTGTCATGAGTGCCAATACCATACCCGGTCATTGATTTTATCATATGCAAAGGTATGAAAAGTAAAAAATAAAAAGTAAAAAATAAACCGGTGAAAGTGAGCTTTATAGAAGATAATGCAATTATTACCAGTCATGCTTTGCGATTATTACACAGAGATAGCTTTTATAAGTCGCTCCCGAAGGGATCCTGACATATCCTATACCTATATCCTGAAGGGATCCGTTCCATTTATCCATACCTAGCAAATGCTTACGGTGCATAAAACCGGGTGATCCCTTTCCGATGATCAGCGCTCTTATTCCTTCTACTGCAGAAGGATGATTTGCAGCTATAGACTCAAAATTATTTGCCTTTACATTCTTTAACCAATCTTTGTTTAAAGTATATCCTCCGTCTGCAATCTGTACATTCACACCTACACCATCAGGTGTAATGTGGTCAAAATAATCTCTTTTGGCCATATCATAGGCTCTTTCTTCTGCAACTTTAGCTAATTGCTTATTCCAGACCAATGCTTTCCGGGTTACATTTTGTATATCGGATATTCCCAGTTGCTTTCTGTATTTAGAAGGATTACTACGTATATCATTAAGTAATACATACGCATCTTTCGCTTCATCTCTTTCTGTGGTAATACGTTGTGCTTGTGCAACATGAGCAACCAGCGAAAAAATCGCTGCAATCAGATATTTCATAGACATATTTTATAATGAAGACTGAAGAGTCAGACAAAAGTTTAATCTATAAACGTTGCTTATTTGCTTTTATTTCTGACAATCTCTATAATCGGAGGAATAACCGATATAGCTATAATAAGCAAAATAACGAGAGAAAAGTTCTCCTGTATAATGGAAATCTGACCAAAGAAATAACCGGTCAAAAGAAAAAGAGACACCCACAATACTCCCCCGATTATATTATAGGATCCAAAACGCGAATATGGCATCTTGCCCACACCAGCAATAAAAGGAGCAAATGTCCTTACAATAGGTACAAAACGAGCATATATTATCGTTTTAACACCGTATTTCTCATAAAATTGCTCTGTTTTTAATAAATAGGAAGGCTTAAAAATTTTAGAATCAGGTTTGAATAATCGCTTACCAAAGTATTTGCCTATTTCATAATTTACAAAATCACCAAGTACAGCCGCAGTTATCAGCAACACCAGCATAATCCATACGGACAACTGACTTTCCTGCTTGGCTAAAATAGCTCCAGTCGCAAACAATACCGAATCTCCGGGTAAGAAAGGGGTTACAACCAGACCTGTTTCTGCAAAAATAATGACAAACAGTATAAGATATGTCCATGTATGGTAATCATTGACAATATCTACCATATGCCGATCTATATGTCGTATAAAATCAAAAAGCTGTGCAATCAGATCCATAGCAATACGTATAGTACAAAAAAAGGAAGCTTTTAGGCTTCCTTCTTTTTAAATTTTTCTTTTATCACTTCCACTACAGGAGGCAGTATAGAGAATACAATAATGCCAAGAATGACATACGTAAAGTTTTTCTTTACAAATTCTAACTCTCCAAACTTAAATCCCAGAAATAAGAAACTGGATACCCACACAATCGCTCCGATAACATTATAGGAAGCAAACTTGCGGTATGACATAGATCCTACTCCCGCTACAAAAGGTGCAAATGTCCTTACTATAGGAACAAAACGGGCATATATAATCGTCTTCCCTCCGTATTTTTCATAGAATTTTTCGGTCTTGTCCAGATAATCCTTTTTAAGAAACCGGTACTTGCCGCTAAAGGCTTTGGGTCCTATATACTTTCCGATATGATAATTCACCATATCACCCAGTATACCGGCAACCATCAGTAAAACCCACATCAGCCAGATATTTAAGTCCGTCTCCGGTTTGGCAATGATAGCTCCCGTTGCAAACAGTAAGGAATCACCCGGTAAAAAGGGAGTAACTACAAAACCTGTCTCTGCAAAAATAATAATGAAAAGAATCAGATAAGTCCACGTTTGATAATCATTGACGATCTCGACCAGATGCTTATCAATATGGAGAATAAAATCAATAAGTGATGATATAACTTCCAAGGCCTTCTAATTAACCGGCATTATTCAACATGACAGGCATTACCAACATCAGGATGTCCTCATTGTCATCTTTGATCGCCGGGATCAATAATCCGGCTCTGTTTGGTGTACTCATCTCAATTATTACTTCTTCGCTGCTCAGGTTATTCAACATCTCTACTAAAAACTTAGCATTGAAACCGATTTCCATATCATCTCCTTCAAACTGGCAGCTCAAACGTTCGTGTGCTTCATTTGAAAAGTCAAGATCCTCCGCAGAAATGTTAAGCTCACTACCTGAGATACGCAAACGTACCTGATGAGTAGTCTTATTAGCGAAAATGACAACGCGACGTAATGTATTCAAAAACAAAGAGCGGTCTACGGTCAGTTTATTAGGATTTACCTGAGGAATTACAGCCTCATAATCCGGATAACGCTCATCGATCAGACGACAGATCAGAAAGATATTACCGAACTGGAAGAACGCATTCGTATTATTATATTCAATAGTCACATTCACATCGTCAGAAGGTAAAGACGATTTTAATAAGGAAAGTGCTTTTTTAGGCAAAATAAGAGAGGCTGGTTTATCCGTGTAGATATCTGTACGACGGTAACGCACCAGTTTGTGTGCATCTGTAGAAACAAAAGTGGTGGATTGCTCCGCCAGTTGTACCAATACACCGGACATTGCAGGTCTCAACTCATCATTACTCACTGCAAAGATGGTTTTGTTGATAGCCTCCGCCAAAACAGGCGCCGGAATATTTACTGTAGATGTATTGTCTACTGTTGGAATCTTAGGAAAATCATCCGCATTTTCACCACTCAATTTATACTTACCATCTCCCGCACTGATCTCGATAGCCAACGTATTTGTGTCAACGGAAAATGCTACAGGCTGATCCGGTAATGTCTTTAAGGTCTCGATCAAAATCTTAGATGGCATAGCTACACGCCCCTCCTCTTTAGACTCTATCTGTAAAGAAGTCACCATACTTGTTTGCAAATCTGTCGCAGAAATCGTCAGCGTATTATCTTTGATTTCAAACAAGAAATTTTCCAAAATAGGCAGAACAGTACTGCTACTTGAAGCGCCACTGATGGCTTGCAACTGTTTTAATAGAATTGAAGTGGATACTATAAATCTCATTTCCTAATATACTTATTTATACTTGCAATAATACAGAAAAGAATCAATATTCTTTGTATGGACCTGTCGTTAATCAAGAATAGTTTTCGACATTTTGTTTTATCATACAACAGGTGAAACCCTATCCGCAAATATATTTTGTTACATTTGTATGCTGGCTTTGAATTATGCAGTTTAAAGATATTATTGGTCATCAGGAAATTAAAGATCATCTCGTACGTACCGTATTGGAGAACAGGGTAAGTCATGCCCAGTTGTTTCTTGGTCCTGAGGGTTCAGGAAGCCTGGCTTTAGCACATGCCTATGCCCAATTTATCAATTGTGAAGCCAAACTTGCTGACGACAGTTGCGGCCAGTGTAATTCCTGCCGGAAATATGCCAAAATAATTCATCCCGACCTTCATTTCTCTTTTCCCTTTTTTGCAAAAGGAAAAGAAGAGACTTCTGTAACATATATGGAAGAATGGCGGGCTGCTTTTTTGAAAAATCCATACCTCAGTCTTGAATATTGGAGAGGACAGCTCGAAGCAGATAATAAACAAGCGAATATCAATATAGCAGAAGCGCATGATATTATCAAAAAACTAAGTTTGAAAGCCTTTGAAGCAGAATATAAAATCCTTATCATGTGGCTGCCGGAATACCTGGATACACAGGGTAATGCTCTGCTCAAATTAATAGAGGAACCACCGGAAAAAACCCTTTTTCTACTGGTGTCTGAAAATCAGGATCGCATATTAAATACTATTATTTCCCGTACACAGCTTGTCAAAATTCAAAAACTTCCGCATCAGGATATTACAAATTATCTGGTAGAAGAAAGGGGAATTCAGAAAGAACAGGCCGGAGAAATTGCATTTATTGCAGACGGGAATCTTCAACAGGCGCTCAATCTGCTCTCAGAATCAGGTAATCATCTGGACTTACTGATCCGGTGGCTGCGATTTATTGTCAGCGATGCAGGCCTGCATATGATCAGTATATGTGACGATGAGTTGTCAAAACTGGGAAGAGAGAATCAGAAAAGCTTTCTTTTGTATGCCATAAATATGATGAGGCAGATTATCCTTATCAAGGAAGAATTGCATGATCTTGTGTTCCTTCCGGAGAAGGAATTGGAGTTTGTAAACAAATTTGCGCCTCTTTTTACTGTGAATCAGATCGAAGAAGCTGTATCTTTATTTGAAAAAACACATTATTGTGTAGAACGCAATGCAAATCCTAAAATATTATTTTTAGATTTATCTTTGCAATTAGTTTTATTATTTAAGTATCAAACGTTCCCAAAAGGGACTCAATATATATAAGGAAAAAATATGGGATGTGGCAGTTGCTCATCCGGTGGAGGTTGTGGAAGCGGAACTGCAGTTGCAGGCGCTACCCCGGCAGGTTGCCAAAGCAATGGCTCTTGCATGACCAGCGGATGTAATAAATTAGATGTATATGACTGGCTGTCCAATATGGATATGCCATCTAACTATAAAGCCTTCGATATTGTCGAAGTGCGTTTTAAAGGATCTCGCAAAGATTTTTTTATCAATACAGACAATCATTACCTGGAAATGGGAGAAATGGTCGTCGTGGAACCTTCTACAGGTGGCTACGATATTGGTCATGTTTCTCTGACCGGTGAACTGGTCAGACTGCAGTTGAAAAAAAATAATGTATCTGTAGATGCTGTTACAAAAAAGATATACAGAAAAGCGAACGAGGCGGATGTAAAGAAATTCGAAGCAGCAAAGGATCTGGAATGGGAAACTATGCACAAAGCGAGAAAACTAGCTTTGGATCTGGGACTTTCCATGAAGATATCCGATGTTGATTATCAGGGTGACAAGACAAAAGCTACCTTTTACTACACAGCAGAGGGTCGTGTGGATTTTCGGGAACTCATCAAAAAAATGGCGGAATCCTTTAGGATACGTATAGAGATGAGACAGATCGGTATGCGTCAGGAAGCAAGTCGTCTGGGTGGAATCGGATCCTGTGGCCGGGAACTTTGTTGTTCCACCTGGCTCACAGACTTCAAAACTGTATCTACTTCAGCTGCACGCTATCAAAATCTTTCGCTTAACACGCTTAAATTAGCTGGACAATGTGGCAAACTAAAGTGTTGTCTCAACTATGAGCTGGACAGCTATATGGACGCATTAAAGGATATCCCGAATAATGTAGACCGTATCGAAACAGTTATTGGTACCGCTTATCTTCAAAAAACCGATATTTTCAAAAAGACAATGTGGTATGCTTATCCGAAAGCGGAAAACTGGATACCACTGTCTGTAGATAAGGTAAAAGAATTCATCGAAATGAATCGTGAAGGAAGAAAACCGGAAGAACTGGTTAATCCTAACATTCAGGAAGAAGTGGAAAAACCTGTTGTCTACGATTATGAAAATGTAGTCGGCCAAGATAGTCTGACACGATTGGATGAACGCAGAAAGAAAAAATCCAAAAGCAAAAACCGCAATAAAAACAAACAAACGGTACAGAAAGCAGATGGAGTAGCAGAGGACAAAAAATCTGTAAATAAACACAATAATAAGCCTCAGCAACCGAAAGTTCAACAAGCGAAAAAGGAAGATAATACGGAATCCAAATCAGCGAAGGAGCCTCAAAATACGGATGCTCCGAAACCTAAAAAGAGATTCAATAACAGAAACCGTAATAAAGGTAAAAACAATAATAATGGTTCTCAGCCTGCTGAATAAGGGGTTAACAAGATGAAAAGATTATTTTACGCTTTTATTCTTTTAAATGTACTGGTATTAGCCGGATGTGATCCCAATACCGTAGTGGATGAGAATACCATCATTACGGACAAAAGCTGGCCGTATAATGTTATTCCAAAAGTAAAAGCACATATTACGGACAAAAATGCTAAGTATGATGTATACCTTAATCTGCGTCACAACGGAGATTACAGATACGCTAATATTTTTGTCCGTATACATGAAACAAATCCCAAAGGTGTCAGTAAAAAGGAAAGAAGAGAACTTAAACTGGCCGAATTAGATGGCAGATGGACAGGTAACAGTGCAGGGAGTTTATATGCACACCAGGCATTGATACATGAAAATTACAGCTTTCCAGATACAGGTGTCTACACTTTTGCTATAGAACAAAATATGCGCGAAAACCCGTTGAAAGATATCAATGATGTGGGAATAAAAATTGTAAAGAGATAACTATGAATAAATTTAACCAGATCTTAGTCCATCCTAATTTTAGTTATATCTACCTTTTCTTAGTTGTTATTTGTGCTGTTTCATTCTTTGTAATGGATGAAAAACATCCATTCAAAACCTATATTTTTCCGATAGTAATTGTTTTATTTTTACTACAACGATACCGCAGATACCTGATCCAACGTAATCAAAAGTAATTTGGCTATGCTACTGTTAAGATGGTTTCTATTTCCAATTACCATTATCTACACCAGCATTATATGGCTTAGAAATCGTCTGTACGATTATCAGCTATTGAAAAGCAAAACCTATAATATTCCCCTCATAGTAATAGGAAATCTGGCCATAGGTGGAACAGGTAAAAGCCCGATGACAGAGTTTTTGATACGTCTTTTGAAAGACAAAATCAAGCTGGCCACCCTCAGCAGAGGATATGGCCGTAAGACAAAGGGATTTAGATTCGTTTCTACCCAATCCACATCAACAGAGGCCGGAGATGAGCCCTTACAGTTCAAACGTAAGTTTCCGGAGATAACCGTAGCTGTTTGCGAAGATCGCTGTTATGGCGTAGAACAATTAAAAGATAAGCATGATCTGATCATTCTGGACGATGCTTTTCAGCATAGAAAATTAAAACCGACCTATTCCATTCTCCTGTTTGAATATACTTCACTGTCAGAACCTGCTATTTTACTCCCTACCGGCAATTTCCGAGATATGATGATGGAAAGCCATAGAGCCAATATCATCATCGTAACCAAAACCCCTGAAGACGCAACTGAAGAAGATAAAAGGAAAATCATTAAGAAGATTTCACGTCATAATCCGACAGCTTCCATATATTTCAGTAAAATCAAATATGATAAATGGATGGATAAGAATGGTTCAGGATGCTATACCAATCTAAAAGAAACCGATGTACTGCTTATTACAGGCATTGCAAACCCTAATCCCCTGATCAATCATTTACAACCCAATGTGAACAGATTGATTCATATGTCCTATTCGGATCATCATGCTTTTTCAGAGACCGATATCAATAAAATAGAAGAGATGTACAAAGCTATTACAGGATCAAATAAACTTATTTTGACTACAGAAAAAGACTTCCAGCGCCTTTATGGAACACGTCTGCATCATTTCCCGTTTTACTATATCCCCATTCAGATAGCATTCGATACAGCCGATTATCAAAATATAGAAAGAAGCATTTTTAGTCATTTAGGTCTCTGACAGGCCTGTTTCCTTATATTCACGTCTGACACCTATTCATCTGTTGGTCACATCTTGTTTTCACTTGGCTGATCCCATATGTTTTCTGCTTTTTTAAGTAAAATAAGGCATTTGAACAGCTATTGTCCCTAAATCCATTGTAATCTGGTTCAGATTTCCCTAAATACAGCGTTTTATTGTAACACAATAATTACAATTTAAACTATTGATTATCAAATATTTACAAATAATGAAAATGTTAAGTAATGTTAAAAAGTAACAAACCTGATACAATTATATACTAAGCCCTGTTAAAAAGCAGTTATTAATGTAAAGAATTTAATAATTGAGTTTTAAACGTATAAATTTTAACAAGATGAAAAAATTAGTTTTAACAGGTATCGGATTTTTCTTAGCATTAGGATTAACATTTGCGCAAGCGCAACAAACCCAGTCACCAGAAGATAATGCAAAACAAGTAGTTACTGTATTGACTCAACAACTTACATTGACAGAAGAGCAGCAACCAACTGTATATAATGCAACCTTGGAATATGCAAAAGCAGAACAAGCATTATTAGCAGATAACACAGCATCTAAAGAAGCTAAAGCAGAGCAGATTGCAAAACTTCAGGCACAGACTGATGCCAAAATCATTGAGGTATTGACAGATGAGCAAAAGCCACTTTTTGAAAAAATTGTAGCAGAAAGAGCTCCGGTAACAATTCCTGAATCAGCTCCTGCAGAAGTACCTGCAACTGAGCCATCCACTACTGAGCCGGTTGAGCCAGCACAACCAGTAGAACAAACTCAGCCGACTGAACAACCAACTGAGCAACCTGCGCAGCCGGTACAATAACTAGTAAAGCAATAATAGGTTTCATAAATTAGCAATTAAGGGGTCTTGTTGAAAAACAAGGCTCCTTTTTTTATAATAAGCATTTTTTTAAAGCATAAAACTTAAATTAGCAATTATACCAATGTTTACTATGTAATCAAAGAAAACGGTAATAGAATAGCCAAGACTAACTGTTTATATTAATAAAGAGGTAAAAACAAAAAGGGAAGCAATATAATTGCTTCCCTTTTTACGTTCAAAATTTTGATTGTTACGATGCTTTTAACTTCTTCAGGATATCCTGTACATACGTTTTAAACTTCTTGTCTGTTTCTATCAGATCTTCTACTGTCTGGCAGGCATATATCACTGTAGAGTGATCCCGTCCGCCAAAGAAGTTACCGATAGATTTCAAAGAAGATTTAGTATGATTCTTTGCAAGATACATAGAGATCTGACGCGCTTGTACGATTTCACGTTTCCTAACTTTTGATTTCACCATTTCTACCGGAACTTCAAAATACTCACATACCAGTTTCTGTATGTATTCCATTGAAATTTCCTTACTGGTATTCTTCACAAAGTTTTTCAGCATAGATTTAGCCAGGTTCAGGTCAATCTCCTTTTTGTTAAGGGTAGATTGCGCCAATAATGAAACCATGGCACCTTCTAATTCGCGGACACTGTTATCAATCTGATGCGCCACATACTCTACTACATTTTCTGGCAATTCAATACCGTCAGAATACATTTTTTTCTTCAGGATTGCCATCCTTGTCTCCAGATCCGGAACCTGTATATCCGCGGATAATCCCCATTTAAAACGACTTAATAATCGTTCTTCCAATCCTGCCAGATCTTTAGGCGCCTTATCAGAAGTCAGAATAATCTGTTTACCCGACTGGTGAAGATGATTAAAGATGTGGAAGAAAATGTCCTGGGTCTTCTCCTTACCGGCAAAATTGTGCACATCATCCATGATGATGACATCCATTGCCTGATAAAAATTCACAAAGTCATTGATTGTATTATTCTTTAATGAATCTACAAACTGCTGACAGAATTTTTCACAGGATACATAGATAACCAACTTATCCGGGAGATTACGCTTGATCTCATTTCCAATGGCCTGGGATAAATGGGTTTTACCTAACCCTACATCTCCGTATAACATCAAAGGATTAAAAGAAGTTCCTCCGGGTTTATTTGCTACAGCAAACCCTGCAGATCTTGCCAGTCTGTTACATTCACCTTCGATAAAATTATCAAAAGTATAATGCTGATTCAACTGTGGATCTACCTGTAACTTCTTTAATCCGGGAATAACAAAAGGATTCTTAATATTCTTATTCAAATTGACCGGCACCGGGATCGATTGACGTTTTCCTTCTGCACCGTTTCCATTTGACGGAATATTGGTTGTATAGGGTATATTGGTTGAAGATTTCTCCACCACAATATTATATTCCAACCTTCCCTGCTCTCCCAAAAATTTTTTGACCGTTTTACGTAAGATACCTACATAATGTTCCTCAAGCCACTCGTAAAAAAATAAGCTCGGCACCTGAATAGTTAAAACGTTCTCATCAAGTTTCACCGCTTTCACCGGTTCAAACCAAGTCTTGAAACTTTGCGCAGGTATATTGTCTTTGATAATCTGAAGACAACTATTCCAAACACTTGTGTACGTTTTTTCCATTCTAAAATTGTTAATAACTTGATTTACAATATCTGACCAAAAAATTGTTCATAACTTTCTCTTAAAACGAAGATGGCAAAAAAAATTCAGCTAAAAAATTAAAAAGTAAAAAAATACACAACGTATTAATAAACAATAACTTACATCATTTTTTAGAGATTTTTTACTAAAATTCACAGGCAAAATTTTAGTTTTCAACATCAGCTCTTATGATGGGCTCGATACCCCCAATTTAGTAACTTTTATTGAATTTAAAAAATCAATGTGGAAAACTATGTTTTAAAATCGCGGCAAATTTTCAGATAATTTTATAAGTATAAAGCATAAAAAAGGAGTTGAAAATTTCAACTCCTTTTTTCAAATTTTAATATGGTATAATCTATCTATCCGACAAGAGAATCTGTTTTACGGATAGTGGATAATTTTCTGCATTGCTCAGCAATAGCCTCCGCATCATAATGACACAAATTCCAAAGCTCTTTTTGCTCACCGTGCTCTACAATCTGATCTGGAATACCAAGACGAACAACATGAGATTGATAACCATTATCTACCATAAATTCGAGTACTGCAGACCCCATTCCTCCCTGTAAACAACCATCCTCTACGGTGATCACTTTTTTATATTTACGGAAGACCTCGTGTAACAATTCTTTATCCAAAGGCTTGACAAATCGCAAATCGTAATGTGCCGGATAAATACCTTCTTCATTCAATACACGAATTGCTTTTACAGCTTCGTTACCTATACTGCCAATGCTTAATATAGCAACCTCTTCTCCGTCCGATACTTTACGGCCTTTTCCGATTTCTATTTCTTTAAATGGTCTCTTCCAATCAGGCATTACCCCTGCACCGCGAGGATAACGGATCACAAATGGTCCTTTATTCTCCAATTGTGCCGTATACATCAGATTACGAAGTTCTTCCTCATTCATAGGAGCAGACACAATCATATTTGGTATACAACGCATATAGGCAAGATCGTATGCACCGTGATGTGTAGGACCATCTGCCCCTGCCACACCTGCACGGTCCAGACAGAATACCACATTCAGGTTTTGTAAGGCTACATCATGAATAACCTGGTCATACGCCCGTTGCATAAATGAAGAGTAGATATTACAAAATGGAAGTAATCCCTGTGTAGCCAGTCCAGCACTGAATGTAACAGCATGCTGTTCAGCAATACCTACGTCAAAAGCGCGGGTAGGCATAGCTTTCATCATGATATTCATGGAAGATCCTGACGGCATAGCCGGAGTAATTCCCATTATTTTCTTATTATTCTCAGCCAGCTCAACTAACGTATGTCCGAATACGTCCTGATACTTAGGTGCAACAGGCTTGTCAGAAACAGATTTTTTAATTTCTCCTGTGATTTTGTCGAAAAGACCCGGTGCATGCCACAGTGTCTGATCTTTCTCGGCTAAAGCATATCCTTTACCTTTTACTGTAACGCAATGCAGAAGTTTCGGTCCCGGAATATGTTTAAGATCTTCCAGTGTTTTGGCTAATTTCTTGACATCATGTCCATCTACAGGTCCGAAATATCTGAAATTTAAAGATTCGAAAAGATTTGCATTCTTCAGCAGAGATCCCTTAATCCCACGTTCAAGCTTCTTAGCTATCCCAAGTGCATCTGGTCCCACCTCTGAGATTTTAGAAAGTACAGCAGCCAGATCATCTCTGAATCTGTTGTAACGTTTAGACGTCGTTATACTGGTCAGATATTCTTTCATCGCTCCTACATTCGGATCGATGGACATACAGTTATCATTTAGAATAACCAGTAAATTAGATTTCTCTATTCCGGCGTGATTCAGCGCTTCAAAGGCCAATCCGGCAGTAAGTGCTCCATCTCCTATTACAGCTACATGCTGTCTGTCTTCTTCTCCTTTATAATGAGAAGCTACAGCCATACCAAGAGCTGCTGATATAGATGTAGAAGAGTGACCTACACCAAAAGTATCATACTCACTTTCATTCCGGTTTGGAAAACCCGAAATACCATTTAGTACCCGGTTTGTATCAAATACATCCCTTCTCCCCGTCAATATCTTGTGACCATAGGCCTGATGACCTACATCCCAGATCAATTGATCATAAGGTGTATTTAACACGTAATGAAGAGCAACGGTTAATTCTACTACCCCTAAACTTGCTGCAAAATGCCCTCCGTTCACGGAGACAATATCAATAATATATTGTCTAAGCTCTTTACATACCTGCAATAAATCTTCTTCCTTTAATTTCTTAAGATCTGAAGGAAAGTTTATTTTTTGCAATAGTTCTCCAGCTTCTACCTGCATAGTTTTTCCGATTTCAAAATAAGATACAAAGTAACAATTTTTTATTTACATAAATCATATAACAATTCGTAATTGTTATGGTTTACATAGGTTCTATAATAAACTAATTTATTAATAATTTTTTATAATTATGTACTTTTGAATCTATGAATGCAAGTGAGGGTTACGAAATTAAGTTAGACCAGTTTGAAGGTCCGTTTGATCTGCTGTTGTTTTTTATAGAGCGTGATGAATTGAATATCCATGATATAGCGATCTCTAAAATTACAGATGATTTTCTGGATTACATACAGAAGATGCAGGCTTTGAATATAGAACTCGCGAGTGAGTTTATATTTGTAGCTTCTACCCTCATGCGTATCAAAGCTAAAATGCTTTTACCACGTCCTGATCTGGATGAAAATGAAAATGAAATAGATCTTAAAAAGGAATTGGTACAAAAACTGATACTCTATAAACAGTTCAAAAATATTTGTGAAGATTTAAAGGGACTTGAAGAAAATCGTCTCAGGTATCATTTAAGAGGAAATATCGGTTATGATCTGAAGAATACTAACCGTCCTGTACAGGACGGAGAAGAATTGTCCTCATTCGATCTTTATAAACTGATGATGGTATATGAACGTATGATGTACCATTATGCTAATCGTGTACAGGAAGTCAAACATACTGTTGTTAAGTATCCGTATACCATAGAACAACAAAAAAGAGTAATTAAAGAATTGATAGAAATGAATGAGAAACTGGATTTTAACAGTATCCGAAAGAGTTCAGAAAACAAAGTTCATTTCGTCTATAATTTTTTAGCTATTCTCGAAATGCTGCAGCAACGCTTATTAGAGATTGAGGTAGGATTGGGATACAATAATTTTTGGGTTGAAAAAAAAGATCCCAATGTACCTGATCCGGAAGTACTGGAAATGGAAGAAAATTAAAAAAGCAGCTGTTTCATGTGAAACAGCTGCTTTTTTTCTATAGTAATCACTACTTTACTTTTTAAAAGCATTCCAACCCTGAGCAGTTAAAGGATATACATTTCCGGATTTGGAAATCATTTCATACCCAGCATTTGGTTCGGTAATATATCCGATAACTGTTATATCTGGAAGATTTCTAAGTTTATCATATGCTGACTGTGGAACTGTAAACAACAATTCATAATCTTCCCCTCCGTTTAATGCACAAACAGTAGGATCTAAACCAAATTCACGGGCAGTATCATATGTCATCTGATCTAACGGAATTTTGTCTTCATATAATTTACATCCTTTATCAGACTGTTTACAGATATGAATGATCTCCGAAGCCAGACCATCTGATACATCTATCATAGCATTTGGTTTGATATCCAGGCTATCTAATAGTTGAACAATATCTTTACGGGCCTCAGGTTTCAACTGACGCTCGATGATATAATCTTTTCCTTCCAAATCCGGCTGAATTTTAGGATTATCTAAAAATACCTGCTTTTCACGCTCCAGAATCTGCAATCCTACATAAGCAGCTCCGAGATCTCCGGAAACACAAAGTAGATCACCTTCCTGAGCACCTGAACGATAAGCTATTCTGTCTTCATCTGCGTATCCTATACTCGTTACAGAGATAATTAATCCCTGAGCAGAAGCTGAAGTATCTCCGCCTACAAGATCTACATTGAATTTTTTACAGGCAATCAATGCTCCTTCATAGATTTCTTCAACTGCTTCTAAAGGAAATTTAGAGGATAATCCTATTGAAAAAGTGATCTGAGAGGCTATACCATTCATTGCATATATATCACTCAGATTTACCTGTACAGCTTTGTATCCCAGGTGTTTAAGCGGAACATAACGCAGATCAAAATGAATTCCTTCTAACAATAAGTCAGTAGAAATAAGTGTTTTCTTATTTGAAAAATCCAATACAGCTGCATCATCCCCTATTCCTTTTATTGTAGACTTTTCGTTCAGTTCCACATGTTTGGTTAAGTGTTCAATTAAACCAAATTCACCCATCTGATCCAGATTTGTTCTTTCTGTATTTTCAAACATTCTGTAATGTTAAAATTAAAAATTATATCAGTTAAGCTTACAATCCTAATCTTTCTGAAATCTCCAGCATACGTTCAATCGGCTTTTGAGCCCGTAAAATAACGTCTTCCGGAAGTGTAATTTCAGGAGATTCAAACTTGAGACAGTTGTAAAGTTTTTCTAAAGTATTAAGCTTCATGTGCGGGCAATCGTTACATGCACATGCATTATTCGGAGGTGCCGGAATAAAAGTCTTTTCGAGACTCGCTTTTTGCATCTGATGAATAATACCGGATTCAGTAGCAACGATATAAACCTGCGACGGATCATTCATTGTAAATTTGAGCATACCAGAAGTAGATCCTACATAATCAGCACCTGCTAAAATATGATCCTCACACTCCGGATGTGCAATAAACTTAGCATCCGGATATTCAATGCGCAAAGCATCAATTTTATCCTGCGAAAAAATCTCATGTACCATACATGCACCGTTCCACAAGATCAGATCTCTGCCCGTCTTCTTTTTAACATAAGCACCCAGATTGCGATCCGGACCAAAAATTATTTTTTGATCTAAAGGAAGGCTTTCTACGATCTGCACCGCATTACTGGAAGTACATACAATGTCTGATAGCGCTTTAAGCTCAGCTGTACAGTTTACATAAGTTATGACCAGGTGATCAGGATATTTCTCTTTAAACTTGGCAAACAAATGAGGAGGACAACTATCTGATAATGAACATCCTGCCTTCAGATCGGGTAATAATACCTTTTTTGAAGGGGATAATATCTTAGCCGTTTCAGCCATAAAGTGCACACCAGCAAACACAATCACATCTGCATCTGTCTTGGCAGCCTGTTGGGAAAGTCCCAAACTATCGCCTATATAATCCGCAATATCCTGAATTTCAGACTCTTGGTAATAATGAGCCAGAATAACAGCATTCTTTTCCTTTTTGAGGCGATTAATTTCTTCTACGAGATCAATTGTCGGATCAATAGCAACATCTATGTATCCTTTTGCTTCCAGATCTCTTTCATAAGTAATATTCATTTCCGTGTTGATAAAATTTAAGTCAACGATTCAGACGGTATCACTTCACAAAAGTAGCGAAAGAATTTGAAACGAAATCCACATTCCCTTTTTTCAATAATTAATAACTCTTTTTATAAAAAGGAGACTTATTGTTTATTAGTGTGTGGAAAATGGGGAAAGTTTTGAGAATTTATATTTGCGATTGTTACTTTTAACATAGTTATCCACATTTATTCACATCTAAAGTTTATAAATAGAGCTGATTTTCAGATATATGAAAATTGTCCGTTTTGGTTTTCCATATTTCAGTGTGAATTGTTTGTTGTTTATATTTTGTTAATAATGGGGTAAAGTTGTGGTTATAATTTGTTCACAATGGCTCGATTTTTTGTGGAAATGTGGAATAAAAAATAGTTTTCATTTTTAATTCACCATTTATCTACACGTTATCCACATATTTTGTTAATTTGTTATCTGAAAAACTTGATTTTTAATACGCATTAGTATTTATGGGAGATCGCAAGGTTGATTTTTTGATTATTGGTTCCGGAATTGCTGGTTTGAGCTTTGCTTTGAAGGCTGCAAAAAAAGGTAAAGTATTGATAGTCACTAAGTCTAATGAAGATGAGTCTAATACCAAATATGCACAGGGCGGTGTAGCTGCCGTTGTGGATAAGTCTGATAGCTTTGATAAGCATATACTTGATACTCAGATAGCTGGGGATGGATTATGCCATGTGGAAATTGTGGAAAACGTTGTTAGGGAAGGACCGGAACGTATTGCGGAGCTTATTGCATACGGAACTAACTTCGATAAGGTGGATGATGACAGTTATGATCTGGCAAAAGAAGGTGGCCATTCCAAACACCGTATTTTGCACTATAAAGATATAACAGGGTATGAAATTGAACGTGCTTTACTTGCTAAAGTACATCAGGATCCTAATATTGAGATACTTACACATTATTTCGCAGTCGATTTAATTACGCAGCACCATTTAGGTGAATTTGTGGATAAAAAATCAGACGATATTAAGTGTTTTGGTATTTATGCGCTGAATACAAAGAATCACCGTATTGAAAAGATTTTGAGCCGGATTACCTTAATGGCTTCCGGAGGTGCGGGACATGTGTACTCCAGTACTACTAATCCTACTATAGCTACAGGCGATGGTATAGCTATGGTCTACCGTGCGAAAGGTAAAGTACGTAATATGGAGTTTATTCAGTTCCATCCTACAGCACTTTATAACCCCAGTCAATATCCGGCATTTCTTGTTTCAGAGGCTGTACGCGGTTTTGGCGGGATTCTGCGACGTGTTTCAGGTGAGTCCTTTATGGAGGAGTATGATGAACGCGGGTCGTTGGCACCGCGTGATATCGTGGCAAGAGCAATAGATGCTGAGATGAAAAAGTCAGGTATCGATTATGTATACCTGGATATTACGATGCGTAGTAAGGAGGATATCTTAGCGCATTTTCCAAATATCTATGAGAAATGTTTATCCATAGGATTGGATATGACGAAAGATTATATTCCTGTATCTCCGGCTGCTCATTATTTATGTGGTGGAATTCTTGTAGATGCATACGGGCGTAGTACTATTAATAATCTGTACGCATGTGGTGAATGTTCTTCCACTGGTCTTCATGGTGCTAACAGATTAGCTTCCAATTCATTACTGGAAGCGGCTGTATATGCTCACCGGATATGGCTGGATGCTGCAGAGAAATTAGAAGATATTGATTTTCAGGATAATATACCTGATTGGGATGATTCCAATACAAGTTTATCGAATGAGGATATTCTGGTTTCTCACAATCTTCGGGAGACACAAAAAGTGATGTCTGATTATGTTGGCATTGTACGTTCTGACTTCAGATTGGATCGTGCATTCAGAAGACTCGGATTTTTGTATGATGAGACAGAGGAGTTTTATAAGCATACCAAATTATCTGTACCACTTTGTGAATTGAGAAACGTTATTCAGGTTGCTTTTTTGGTTATTAAGTCAGCTCAGGATCGCAAAGAAAGCAGAGGATTGCATTATTCAACGGATTATCCTTATCATGCTGATGTATTAAAGGACACTATATTTTAGAACGTATATGGCTGTTATATTACCTGTTAAGGATAAATATCCCCAATATCCGGAAGATTGCTTTATAGCGCCTAATGCGACCATTGTAGGCGATGTAGTTATGGGGGATAAGTGTTCGGTATGGTTTAATGCCGTGATCAGAGGTGACGTAAACTATATCCGTATAGGAGCATATACCAATATCCAGGATGGTGCTGTGATTCATTGTACTTACCAAAAGAATGGAACGGATATAGGAAGTTATGTCAATATAGGTCATCAGGCAATGGTACACGGTTGTATAGTCAAAGATTATGTATTGATCGGTATGGGCGCCATTGTTATGGATAAGGCAATAGTAGAGAGTGAAGTTATTATTGCGGCAGGAGCCGTCGTACTCGAAAATACAATTTGTGAATCAGGCTATCTGTATGCAGGTGTACCTGCTAAAAAAATAAAAGCGATAACTGATGAACAAAGAGAAATGTTACATCAGTTACCGCATAATTATGTGTTATATAGTTCCTGGTTTGAAAACAGTTAATTTATATTGACAGTTTCATTTTGTTCCCAGTTGGCACGTATCGTAAATGTTTTATTAAGATACCATATGTTCTCTGCCTGCTTTCTGGTCTTTACATCTGCAGGATCCCATACTCCATTCCTGTTGGCATCAAATATTACACGTAAGGAATATTTGCCTCCCGGAAATTTCTTGTAGGATATGGTGTTATTAGACCCTAGTATCTGCCTGTTAAATACTTTTTCTTTCTTGTCATCAATAAGTTCAACCACATATTGCATGGTACTGTCTGTATTGGTAAAATTAAAGTTTATATCACCGTAATTTTCGCTTTCATCCAATGTAAAATTGGTTTTGAGCTCCTTATTGTGATCCCCGAATAATCCCGTAAGGGCTTTTTCTTCTAATACTAATGTATAATTCCTTTTAGGTTTCCAGTTAAAACGAATGTGGTAAAGCTGATCATTAAGGGTATCCTTTTGTAATTGGAAATTAGTTCTGGCAACGCTATCTTCTGTTAGTTTGACTTTAGACTTATCTATAGACGCTAAAGGTATTTTAGAAGTAACGGTGATGTGGGTAATCTTATCTACTTTATTATTTATATTGAGAACCGGTTGAATTTCTTTTTCAAACTTCATATTAACACCTTTTTTTATTAATACAGTGTCCATGACCGTATTATAATTACGTATCTCCAGTTTAAGAGAGTCAAAGTCAGTATTTTGAGTGTATATTAAGGCACTATCTTTATTTACGCCATAGCGTACATATTTGGATGCATCCAGTTCCTGAGGAGATAATATTTTCACAGCCGGGTCAAGCAATGGCCGGTTAAATACCAACTGTACTCCCCCATCCTTTTCCAGTTTCTTTTCACCGGTTCTGAATTTATCAGGATAGGGTTTAGTAAATTCCAGCTTAATATTACTGGTATCTTTCCTTAATACGATGCTGTCATTGAGAAATCCGATCCAGTCATCCGTACTTTCATATATGCGATTACTGCTTTTCTCTTTCAAAGCATATATACGGTATGTATCTTCCCTCAGGTTATTGAATTTGAAATTACCAGCTGTATCTACAGCTGTAAATATGTTCGCTTTACGCTTTCCGAATATGCTATCCTGGCGTGTGGGAATCAGAATTACCATAACATCTTTGTCCTCATTCTTCATATCGAGACTCTTCGTATAGCCGTTAAGAACCGATCCGGATATAGACAGGGAATCCAGCTCATTACCTGTCGCAAATACATACGAATAGTTGGGAAGCGGATTACCTTCATTGTAATCGACAAGCCCTTTTCCAAAATGAATCGTATAAGTGGTATTTTCTTCTAATGAATCTGGTAATGTTATTTCGAGATTCTTTTTCTTGATTTTATATTCTGGTTGAGTATCTACATCCGGAGATATGCTGAATTCTTTAAACTGACTGTTTAGTTTGACATACTCATCAAATTGCAAAACTATTTTTTTTGCTTTGAAATTCCGGCTATAATTTTTTGGTAGTTCACTTAATATTTTTGGAGGAAGTGAATCTTTTGGTCCGCCGGTAGGGTGTTGCATGTTGGCGCACTGAATCGTACTTAAAATAAGAAGACAAAAAAACGAGAAAATTACCACTTTTTGAAATAAGGTGTTTTTTATCGATTCTGAGCGACTTTTATCTTTTTTGGATGTTTGTATCATAAAATTAAAAATATCTTCTTATATCCTTTTATTTTAAGCTTGTTATTTTTATAGCTAATGTATTGAATTACAATAGTTTAACTCATGTGCACCATTAAAACACTAATATCAGCTGGTGAAACACCCGAAATACGGGATGCCTGTCCCAGTGTTCTTGGTTTGACCTTTAATAATTTTTGTCTGGCTTCTATAGAAAGTGAAGTTAGAGAATTGTAATCGAAATTCGGATTGATCTCTTTATCTTCCATTTTTTTCATACGGTTGACTATCTCCATTTCTTTTTCAAAATAGCTGTCGTATTTTACTTTTATTTCTGCCTGCTCTATTGTTTCTTTATCAAACTGGTTGAGATAGCTTTCAAAATCACTATCCGCTTTTTTGATATCATAAATATTAATCTGCGGTCTGCTTAATATATTAAACATTCTGGTTTTTTGCGAAACCGGAGAAGAGTTAAGATCTTCCAATACCGGATTAATGTGATCAGCTGTCACACTGTTTTGTCTTAAATACTCTACAATAGCATCTGAATTTTTTATTTTTTCGTTTACTTTATTAAGTCTCTCCTCTCCTACCAGACCCAGTTTATAAGCCATTGGTGTAAGACGAATATCTGCATTATCCTGACGTAACAGTAAGCGGTGCTCTGCTCTGGATGTAAACATTCTATAAGGTTCTTCAGTTCCTTTTGTGACGAGGTCATCAATCAGAACACCTATATAAGATTCTGAACGTTTTAGCGTCAGTTCATGAAGATCATTTATTCTCTGGTGAGCATTTATACCTGCTATGAATCCCTGTGCTCCTGCCTCTTCGTATCCTGTAGTTCCATTTATTTGACCCGCAAAAAACAGGTGTTTTATACGCAGTGTTTCAAGTGTCAGATCCAATTGCATCGGTGGGAAGAAATCATATTCGATTGCATAACCCGGTCTGTACATTCTGGCATTTTCAAATCCGGGTATCAGTTGCAAAGCTTTTTGTTGTACATCTTCAGGAAGAGAAGTAGAAAATCCATTAACGTATATTTCTACAGTATTGAATCCTTCCGGTTCTACAAATATCTGATGTCTTTCGCGTTCTGCAAATCTGTTTATTTTGTCTTCTATGGATGGGCAATATCTGGGACCTAATCCTTTTATTCTTCCTGTAAACATTGGAGATCTTTCGAATCCTGTTTTCAGCATTTCATGAACTTTGTCATTAGTATAGGTTATCCAGCAGCATCTTTGTGCTGTAGGAATAGGGACATCCGTATAGGAAAATCTTCCTTTATTCTCATCTCCCCATTGCTCTTCCATTAGCTCATAATTGAGCGATCTGCCGTCTATACGGGGTGGCGTTCCGGTCTTCATTCTACCGGATTCAAAACCCAGACTTACCAGTTGTTCAGTGAGGCCTGTGGCTGCTTTCTCTCCTGTGCGCCCTCCGCCGAATTTCTTTTCTCCTATATGGATCACCCCGTTCAGGAAAGTTCCGTTTGTCAGAACTACTGCATCAGCTTCTATTCGTATTCCCAGAGAAGTAATGACTCCGGCAGCTTTATCACCTTCTACAATGACTTCTTTTACGGTGTCCTGCCACATGTCCAGATTGGGGATTGCTTCCAGTTGCATTCTCCATTCTTCTGCAAAGCGCATTCTGTCATTTTGTGATCGCGGACTCCACATAGCAGGGCCTTTTGACAGGTTAAGCATTCTGAATTGTAGTGTGGATTTGTCTGCTATGATACCTGTGTATCCACCCATAGCATCGATCTCTCTTACAATCTGACCCTTTGCTACACCCCCTATAGCAGGATTACAGCTCATCTGAGCGATGACACCCATATTCATGGTAATCAACAATACAGACGATCCCAGGTTCGCTGCTGCTGCTGCTGCTTCACATCCGGCATGACCGGCACCTACTACAATTACGTTATATTTCTTAAACATTTTATTTTAGTTTCACGTGGAACAATCACTGCTTCACGATTATTTTATCTATAGTTTCACGTGGAACGCTTCCTTATTATTCCGCAAGTTCTGCTAATAATAACCATCGTTCCGTTTTTTCTTCCAGTTTTGATTCAAGTGTTTTGATAGCTTCAGCAATTTCCACCAGTTGTATATGGTCGGTTGTTGATGATAACACTTCTGTCTTTTCTGCGATCTGCTGTTCTAAAGAAGTAATTTCCTTTTCGAGATCTTCATATTCCTTTTGTTCTTTGTAGCTTAGTTTTTTCTTGCCTGGCTGTTCTTTTACTTCTGCAGGTTTTACATTTGTTTTCCCTGCTTTGAGTTGCTTGTTCAAAAGGTCTTGTTCAGCTTTGAAGTCTGCATAGTTTCCGTTATAAATGTTGATCTTTCCTGTTCCGTCAAATATAAAAAGTTGATCAGTTAGTTTGTCTACCAGATAACGATCATGTGAAACAAGAAGAAGTACACCTGTATATTTTTCAAGGAAATCTTCCAATACGTTCAATGTATCTATGTCAAGATCATTTGATGGCTCATCCAGAATCAGGAAGTTTGGATTACGCATCAGTACACGCATCAGTTGTAAACGCTTGCGTTCTCCTCCACTCAGTTTTTCAACCATGCCAAATTGTTTCTCCGGAGGGAATAAAAAATGTGTCAATAATTGTGAAGCGGTAATCACTTCACCTTTGGCCATCTCTATATATTCAGCAACATTCTTTACAACGTCTATTACCCGTTCGTTGGTTTGAAATTCCAGACCGCCTTGTTTATAGTAACCGTATACTGTGGTCTCTCCTACACTGATTGTTCCGGAGGTTGGTTTTTCAATGCCGGTGATTAAATTCAGGAAGGTAGATTTTCCTGAGCCATTGCGACCGGATAAACCAATACGATCTCCCTTTTTGAAAGTATAGCTGAAATTTTCAATGATAGATTTTGTACCGAAACTTTTAGAAGCATTTTCAATTTCCAGTATTTTGGATCCCTGGCGACTTACTTTTACACTCAGCTGTACAATATCGTTTTTCTTTGCTGCTTTAGATTTCTCTTCAAGATCATAGTAGGCTTCAATTCTGGATTTGGATTTAGTACCACGTGCCTGAGGTTGCCTGCGCATCCATTCCAATTCTTTACGCAACAGATTTCTACTCTTTTCAACCAGTAAAGAATCATTGGCTTCCCGCTCTGCTTTTTTCTCCAGATAGTAACTGTAATTACCTTTGAATGTAAGAAGATTTCCCCTGTCAAGTTCACGGATTTCTGTACAAACTCCATCCAGAAAGTAACGGTCGTGCGTCACTAACAGTACCGTTTTATTTCCTGTATTCAATAACTTTTCTAACCATTCAATAGTCTCGATATCCAGATGATTCGTAGGCTCATCTAATATATAGACATCAGGTTCGTCTATCAGTAATTTTGCAAGGGCCAGTCTTTTTCTCTGACCTCCTGACAGATTATCTATCTGTTGAGTGAAATCAATAATATTAAGACGGTTTAGAATAGTTTTGATGTTGTATTCATATTCCCATGCATTGAGCAAAGATAATTTTTCAGTAAGATCTTCCAGTTTTTGCTGATCAGGTTCATCTGTGCTTAGCAGTTCTTCATACTGACGGATTAAAGTTTGCTGTTCGTTATCTGCACTATAAATGAAATCATTGATAGAATGTAATCCTGAAAAGTCAGGGTCCTGAGCAAGAAAACCAATTTTAATTCCTTTTTCCTTTACTACCTTTCCGGAAGTCGGAATTGCCTTTTCTGCTAAAATAGAGAGAAGTGTAGATTTGCCGGTACCATTGATTCCGACAAGAGCTATTCGGTCACCCTTTTGTAGCCCAAAATGGATGTCCTTGAATAGCCATCTGTCATTGAAGGAATGACTAACCTGTTCTGTAGATAATATACTCACGCTAATTCTTTAATTTTTGCCGTCTTGAAGATATGTGTTCCCGTCATATCAGATAAACATACATGCATCATTGACCTGGCAACGTCTGCTGCTTTTATACTTTTATAATCTTTTAATTTTCCTATTAGGAAATAATTTATAATATTCATAACCACTGAAGATACCTTCTCCAGCAGTCTGTTTTCTTTGCGTTTACCCAATAATAAAGAGGGTCTGAATATGAATGTCCTTTCAATGGAAAGCGATTCTATATCCCGTTCTACCTCTCCTTTCATTTTGAGGTAAAAATTATTGGATAATACATTAGCCCCCATACTCGATACCAAACATACAGCAGAAAGCACCTTATTTTTTAATTGCTGAGTTACTGATAAGGGATAATCATGATCTATCTTATAATATGCGGACAGATCGGGAGTTTTGCTTTTGGTACTTCCCAGGCAGCAATAGAGGTGATCAACAGCTATATTTTCCAGGTGATGAGCTATTGAATCCGCATCTGCTACAATATTGATAAATCCGGGGTGTTGCAACTGCAGCGGGCTTCTTGATACAGCATATACCGTTGAATACTGTGTATTATCCAAAAGCATCTCGACCAAAAAGCTGCCAATCAGGCCTGTGGAGCCTAAAACAAGTGCGGTATAGCCAGTCTTATCCATAATAAGGTACAAAAATACAGAATTAAACGGGTTTGAGGTGAGTAATATTTACAGGAAAGCTAAGAATTGTACTTCTTTATGACAGTGTTGTATATAATACAGTCTAATTTAAGCGATGATTAGCAATAAGATTAAAGCGGGGAATCTCTACATAAAAAATCTCTCCATCTAACTGGCGGGACATTTGGTATGTACCTTCCATATAGCCCATTTCGCTTTTAAGATTACAACCGGAGACATATTGATGTGATTCTCCTGGCTGTATAACTGGCTGTTCCCCAACAACACCATCTCCTTCTACTTCTCTGTGTTCTCCAATTGCATCAAATATTTGCCAGTGACGACGCAATAGCTGAACGGTATAATCGCCTACGTTTTCAATAGAAATACGATAAGCAAACATGAAATGTTCCTTTTCAGGATTAGAATATTCCGGTTGATAAATACTCTCTACCGAAATCTTTACACCTTCTGTTATTAGAGATACCATTAATGCAAATATTAATATAATTTATAAATTATCAAAGAACAACTCCCTGAATGTGATAAAATTACGTAAAAATGAAAAAATCCTGAACCAGAGCTTGTTAATGTTTGTTAAATGACTATTAAGTATCCTATTCAAATGCTGACAAACAAGATAAATTTGTATTCGTCTGATCATATTCGTCATAAATGACTAGGTTTGTATATGTCAAAAGGTATATTGTATCTCCTTCCTGTTCCGTTGAGCGATGACGCTGCAATGGCTTCCTATACCCCCTATTTACAAGAGACCATCAATACACTGGATGAATATATTGTAGAAAACGAAAAAACTGCACGGAAATTTTTGAAACAAGCCGGTCTGTCTATTCCGCAACAACAGTTGATCATCCATGATTATGGTAAACATAACCGTGATCAGGGGAACAAACAAGAGTTTTTCAAAGGACTGATGGCAGGCAAAAATGTGGGATTAATGTCTGAAGCTGGATGTCCCGGAGTGGCAGATCCGGGTGCTGATATTGTTGCTGAAGCACATAGCAAAGGTATAAAGGTTGTTCCTTTGGTGGGACCAAGTTCCATTCTTTTAGCCTTAATGGCTTCTGGTTTCAGCGGACAGAAATTCGCATTTCAGGGATACCTTCCTATCGATAAATCGGATAGAAACCGGAAGATAAAAGATCTGGAAGCACAGGCTTACAGAGATAAACAGACGCAGATTTTTATTGAAACGCCTTTCCGCAACAATACATTATTTGCTGAATTACTAAAGGTCTGCAAGCCTCAAACCAAAATATGTGTGGCTTGTAACCTCACAGCACAGGATGAATTTGTTCTCACACTTAAGGTAGATCAGTGGAAGAAAAGAAAAGATGATTTTCACAAGAAACCTGCTATTTTCCTTCTTTATTTTTGAGGAATGAAAAATAGAAAAATGTGTTTTTAATACGCTCTTTTAAACTGATTTTTATCAGAAAAATAAAACTAAAGAACTTTTTACAGGTTGTTATATTGTCAGATAGGTGCTAAATATTATTCATCAATATCAAGTTTTGAATAATTCAGCCTATATTTAAAGAAGAAATTCAAAATTAAGAATGTTAGAGTTTACACCCGATAAGATGACGATGGAAATGCTGTACATTATTTTGGCGGCATCTGCAGTTCGTCTGATTTGCTGGATTTTATTTGCCAATACCATTCGGAAAACATTAAATCTGATCGCTCCGGAAAACAGGAATATCCTGCCTTCGCAGGCCTGGTTTGTAGCGGTCCCGCTGTTCAATATTTATTGGCACTTTGAGGTGGCTCGCAGATTATGCGACTCCCTGAATAACGAGTTTTATGACCGTAAAATTGCGGTTGAAGAAAATCCTACACGTAAGGAAGGACAGATTTATGCATGGACATTTCTATCCATTAATATTCCTTTTCCACCGTTTATACTTGTTATTGCAGGTATTATGAACCTGATTTATTTCATTACATATTGGGTTAAGATCAATCAATACAGAGTTTTATTGAAAGAGCACAATAAGTTTGTAGAAAAAGAGGTTAATGAAGGATAAAGGATTGCTCCTTTTCTTGGATATAGTAAAGCAAATAAGAGTTGAATGAAAATATTTGAATTAACGAATTATTTAGAGAGTATTGCTCCTTTGGCTTATCAGGAGTCTTATGATAATTCCGGTCTGTTAGTGGGTAGTCCCGGGGATGAGATTCACCGTGCATTAATTTCATTAGATTGTACAGAAGCAGTTGTAGATGAAGCTATTGCTGAAGGCTGTGATATCATTATCTCGCACCACCCTATTGTATTCGGGGGCTTGAAAAAGTTTACCGGATCCAACTATGTAGAGCGGGTTATTATCAAGGCCATCCGGAATAATATTGCGATTTACGCTATTCATACCAATCTGGATAATATCTTTGGTGGAGTCAGCTCAAAAATTGCCGAGAAACTCCATCTGGAGAATACGGCTATACTGAAGCAAAAGAAAAATCTTTTAAATAAACTGGTCGTATATGTTCCACGAACACACGTGGAGATTGTCCGTGATGCTCTTTTTGAAGCAGGTGCAGGCAATATTGGTAACTACGACCAGTGCAGCTACAACAGTGCCGGATACGGAACTTTCAGACCATTGGAAGGAGCTGATCCGGCTATAGGTGAAATCGGTCAGCAGGAAAGAGTTGAAGAGACTAAAATTGAGGTCATTTATCCACAAATAAAAGAGCGTGAGATCCTTGTAGCCATGTATGCGAGTCATCCATATGAAGAAGTCGCGTATAATATTGTTACATTGCAAAACAATTATCAGACAATAGGATCGGGAGTGATAGGAAATTTATCCGAACCAATGAGTGAAATAGATTTTCTGCGATATTTGAAGGAAAAGCTCAATCTTACCGTCATTCGTCATACAGAATTGCGAGGAAAGGAAGTGTCTCGTGTGGCGGTATGTGGAGGTGCAGGCGGTTTTTTGCTTGCTGATGCAAAAAGATCAGGAGCAGATTTTTTTGTCACAGCAGATTATAAGTATCACGAATTTTTCGATGCTGAAGGTCAGATCGTCATTGCAGATACGGGACATTTTGAAAGTGAACAATTTACGCAAGAATTATTGTTAGAGATTATTCGGAATAAATTTGCTAACTTTGCAGTCCTAATAACGGAAACAGACACAAATCCAATAAAATACTACTGTTAATGGAACAAACTGTAGAACAAAAATTGAAAGCATTATGGTCTTTGCAAACCATACATACTAAAGTCGATAAAATTCGTCAAATCAGAGGTGAATTGCCTATCGAAGTAGCTGATCTTGAAGATGAAATCGCAGGATTAGAAACCCGTATTGAGAAAATCAGAACGGATCTGGATGAATTGGAAGATTCTATCGTAAAGCGCAAAAACATGATTAAGGACGCTCAGGGGGCCATCAAGAAATATGAAGGTCAGCTGAACGAAGTTAAAAACAATCGTGAATATGATGCTATCACTAAGGAGATCGAAATTCAGGGCTTAGAAATTCAGGTTTGTGAAAAACGAATCAAAGAATATGAGTTTGAAATTCGTAACAAGACTGAGCAATACGAGAGCACAGAAAAGACTTTAGCTTACAACAAAACAGAGCTTGAAGGGAAAAGAAAAGAGCTGGATACAATTACGGCAGAAACTCAGAAAGAGGAAGATGCGTTATTGAAGAATGCTGAAGCAGCAGAGAAAAACATTGAAGAGCGTTTGATTAATGTCTATAACAGACTTCGTAATTCATTCAAAAATGGTTTGGCTGTAGTTTCTATTGACCGTGACAGCTGTTCAGGATGTCACAACAAGATCCCTGCGCAGATGCAATCTGAGATTCGCCAACGCAAAAAAATCATTATTTGTGAACATTGCGGACGTGTAATCGTTGACGAAGGAATCTTACTGGAAGTAGAAGGCGAAATGGTATAATTTCCATTTAAGATAAAAAATGTTAAAGCGCTGATAATATCAGCGCTTTTTTTGTAAATCAGATTTCATACCTGTATCTTCATGCTGTTTTAAAATAAAATTTTAACAGCATATTTCCTATTTTATGAATAAAAAGCTAAGATTCTACTGCAGTAGTATCATTCTTACTCTGGCTTCAGCTACAGCAGCTCAGGGACAACAACAGGAAACACTCTTATTGAGAAATCCGAGCATCAGTCAAAATCACATCTCTTTTGTATATGGAGGCGATATCTGGATAGCGGGAAGAGACGGCAGTAATCCCAAAAGACTTACCGTCAATCCGGATGTAGAACGAAATCCAATGTTTTCACCGGACGGAAAGCAGATTGCTTTTACAGGTAATTATGATGGTAATGTAGATGTTTATACCATTTCTGTGGCTGGAGGTGAACCTAAACGAATTACGTATCATCCTGCAGCAGATGTAATGAGAGGATGGATTAATAATCAGGAACTCTACTTTACAAGTACACAGGAATTTCAGTACTCATTGGGTTCCAGACTCTATAAGATCAATATAAACAAAGGAAAAGATGAAGCTCTTCCTATGCCTACAGCTTTTGAAGGCTCCCCTTCTCCGGACGGAAATTATTGGGCTTATTTAAAAAATTCTGATCCTACAGAGCGTGAAGTAGTTGCTTTTAAAAGATACAGAGGCGGAGGTATGCCTTCGATCTGGATTTTCAACAATAAAACAAATGATATCGAAATCGTACCTGGTGAAAAAAGTAATAATGTTAAACCCATATGGCTGGGGGACAAAATTTACTTCTTGTCAGATAGAGATAAAATCGTGAATATCTTCAGCTACGATACAAAAACGAAGAAAACAGAGAAACTTACGAATAGCAAGGAATATGACATCCGGACATTGAACGGCTTCGGTGATGATCTTATTTATGAAGCTGAAGGCAAGATCTATACCTTCAATATTAAAAGCAAAAAGACAGCTCATATTCCGGTTCAGATATTTGCAGACAACTTTTATAAGCGTCCGCATTATTCCAATATATCCGAAGGAATTCGCAATTGGAATGTCTCTCCTACAGGACAGCGGGCAATTTTTGAGGCGAGAGGTGAAATATTCACTGTGCCTAAGGAAAAAGGTGATGCAAGAAATATATCCTCTTCACCAGGCTCTCATGAGCGTTTTCCGAATTGGTCACCTAACGGAAAATGGATATCCTATCTGTCTGATGCAAGAGGTAAATATGAATTGGTGCTGAGAGATCAGATGGCCAAAAATGACCCTATTTATATCTCACTGGGCGATTATTATTTCTATTTTGATCCGATCTGGTCTCCTGATAGCAAAAAATTGTTCTTTAATGATGCCCATCTCAACTTGTATTATGTAGATATTGATACAAAGAAAGTGACAAAAGTTGATGATGATGTCCTGGGATCACACACGAACAGAACAGGTAATTATTTTGAACCGTCATGGTCTCCGGATTCTAAATGGATTTCTTACATCAAAACATTGCCGAATACTGTATCGGCGGTATTTATGTATAATCTGGATACAAAGCAAAGTCAGCAAATCACTGACGGTATGTCTGAAACGCATCAGCCGACCTTCAGCAGAGACGGAAAGTATTTGTTCTTTACGGCCAGTACGAATACCGGACTGACAAACTCGGGTTTACATATGTCCGCCTATGAGCGCTCTCCTAATTATACTATTTATGCCTTTATTTTAGCTAAGGACACGCCTTCTCCTTTTAAACTGGAAAGTGATGAAGAAGCAGTTGGTAAGGATAAAGAAAAGGAAGAAGAGAAGAAAAAAGAAGAAAAAGAGGATAAGAAGGAAGAACCTAAAGTCAAAAATATCAAGGTTGAATTTGATCAGATTTCTAATCGTATTGTTGCTTTACCATTACCTGCTGGCTATTATAAACTGGATGGAAGAGTAGAAGATATGCTGCTTTATCAACGCGGACGTACTATCGGAGCATATGACTTAAAG
Organism: Sphingobacterium spiritivorum ATCC 33861; assembly: GCF_000143765.1. Classification (GTDB taxonomy): domain Bacteria; phylum Bacteroidota; class Bacteroidia; order Sphingobacteriales; family Sphingobacteriaceae; genus Sphingobacterium; species Sphingobacterium spiritivorum. The sequence goes on from NZ_GL379771.1 coordinate 992,658, forward strand.
AAGCTGGAAGATAAAGTATTTGTAGAGGGTGCCGGCGGATTTGAGGTTAGTGCAGATGGCAAAAAGCTGATGTACTATTTAGGAGGATCATATTTTATTGTGAATTCTAATCAAAAGCCTATTCCTGATAACGGTAAACTAAAGATAGATAATGTGAAACAGCTCGTAGATCCTGCTGCTGAATGGAAGCAGGTGTTCAATGAAGTATGGGCAATGGAAAAGGAATATTTCTATGTAGAGAATATGCATGGTGCAGACTGGAATGCAGTAAAGCGTAAATATGAGAAGTTTCTTCCCTACGTAAATCATCGCTCGGATCTGTCATATCTTTTGAATGAAATGATGGGTGAAATGGTTGTAGGACACAGTTACATTTATCCGGGAGATCAGCCAAGAACTCCGTCTGTAAATGTAGGTATGCTGGGTGCGGATTATAAAATTGCAGACAATCGTTATCAGATAAGTAAGATCTATACACGTATGGAGTGGAATCCTGATCTGCAGGCACCGCTAGCTGAGCCGGGTATAGAGGTTTCGGAAGGTATGTTTATCGTATCTGTAAATGGTGTGGAACTGACTGCCGATATGAATATTTATAGTTTATTCAATCAGACAGCCGGAAGGCAAACCGCCATTATGGTGAATAATAAACCATCTCTGGTTGGTGCAAAGGAGGTGATCGTAAAGCCAATTCCTTTCAGTGATGAAGTAAATTTACGTCAGACAGAATGGGTAGAGCGCAATAGAAAACGCACAGATGAACTGAGTAAAGGCCAGATAGCGTATGTGTATATGCCGAATACTGGTTCAGAGGGTTATACATCATTCAACAGATACTATTTCTCTCAAATGGATAAGAAGGCTCTGTTACTGGATGAGCGTAATAATGGCGGAGGATCGGTAGCTGATTATGTCATTGATTTGCTGTCCCGTGATCTGATAGCCGGTTGGGGCATCCGTGACGGAAAGAGCTTCACTACACCAGGAAATGGGATATATGGGCCAAAGGCTATGATTATCAATGAAAATGCGGGATCAGGAGGCGATATGATGCCTTATATGTTTCGTCACAAAGGTCTAGGTAAACTGGTTGGTCGTACGACTATGGGTATATTGGTCGGTATCAGTGGCTACCCTATTTTATTAGATGGTGGAAGAGTAACTTCTCCTAACTTTGGAATATTTGATCTGAAAGGGAATTATATTATCGAAAATGAAGGAGTTGCTCCGGACGTTTTTGTTGAGCAGACACCGAAAGAAGTACTGCAGGGACGTGATCCGCAACTGGAGAAAACTATACAGATCTTGTTAGAAGAGATGAAAACATATCCTTATCAGCAGATGCGTAAACCGGCAGATCCGGTCAGAGTAAATTAACAGAATAGTAAAAGGGGGCTGAAGATTATCTTCAGCCCCCTTATAATTAAATAACACGTCCCATTTGAGGGTCTGTCATCGAGGAAGTCCCTGTCTCGGCTCTTCCGGCAAAACCGCGTTCAAAATTTGGATTATCCGCTAATAAAACCTTTACCTCATACCAGTTAAACGATTTTTTACCATTGATAGGAATGATTTTTTCCTGATTGGGCTTCAAGCTTATTTTCTCCTGAAGCTGTTGATAGATCTGTGCAGATACGATTACAGGAAGCGTTTTATCCGGGTCAGTATTTTTAATCCTGAGGTTGATATTTCCGGTAGGAATACCTTTCTTATCTAATTCATATTCACAGGTTACGGTTAATCGTGCTGAGCTTTGATCGCCTTTGAAGGTTCGTAGAAATCCGTTAGGACCATATACCCGTAAGTCATAGAGGTCTTTGAAGTCTGCCAGATTCCATTCAAAATCCACCTGATTTCCTGCTGAAGTGGCAAAAGGCCAGTAGCTTACACCGTCTTTATATGAAGATCCGGAATAAACATTGAAAGGTGAACCTAATGCTTTGTCCCTGAAGATATTTTTTCCGGCATTAAAACGGAGTTTTATTTTAGACGCAGACATATCAGCATCTACGTACAACTCATATGCTAATGCGGAGGATTCTTTTATACCGGACTCTTGTTTAGGCAAAAACGGACTTGTAGCCGGAGATCTGTTTGCGGTTTCTATTTCTGAAGAAGACAGCGCATGGTGATTTTTAGGATAGTCCAGCGATTTACTTTTATCTATTCTCAGTATTTGTTCATTACGGTCAAGGAAATCCGGTGAAGAGGTATTCTTGTTAGTTTGAGGACGGAAGGCGGAGGTCAGATCGCCGGTAATCCCTCTTCTCCAGGAGCTTATATTACTTTCGAAGATTTGCTTATTGTATTTTTTATTCAGGAATGTTTCCATAAACTGAATGGTAGAGGTAATATCGCATACTTCGGAATTTACCCAGCCTCCCTTGGACCACGGTGAAGCAATGACAAGCGGAACACGATATCCCAACCCTACTGGCCCTTCTGTTGCACTCTGCTCGGATACACCTGCTGCAATCTCCTGTGCACGTGTTACATATTCATCACTGTAGTCCAGATCAGGAGAGGTTCGACCGGAGGCCGGATCATTTGGATTAGGAGCAACAAAGGGAGGGATATGGTCAAAATAACCATCATTTTCATCGTAGTTAAGGATAAAAATAGTTTTTTTCCAGATTTCCGGATTTTGAGTCAATATATTCAGCACTTCTGAAACATACCAGGCACCGTACATCGGTGCGCTCGGATGATCTGAAAAGTTTTGTGGGGCAACCAGCCAGGAAACGGTCGGCAGCTTTCCGGATTTGACATCTTCTCTGAACTGATATAATACATCACCTTTGGGAACCGTGATATCTTTTGATGTTCCCTGGTCATCCATAGAGACCGTTTCGATTTCATGATAGTGCGGATCTCCTTCGTTTGTCTGGAACGCTTTGGTTACAAGTGCTTTATCAAAATTGCTTAACGCAGCGAAGTTTTCGGCACTGTATGTTTTTAATGCTGACTGATAGCTTTCCAGTTGCTGAATTTTGTTCTTTAAGTTTTTCTGCAATTTTTGGCTATCAGCAGGCTTTGTGTTTTTTATCTGAGTTTCTAAATCCGCAATTTCTGCAGGTAACTGTGTTACACGCACTTTTAAAAAATCGGTATGGCTTTTCTTGAACCGGATATTGTACTGCGCAAACCACTCCAGATTATTGTCTGTAAAATTACCTAACCAGGGTTCACGTTCTCCTTCCAGGGCATTTTGTATGCTGACCTCATTTTGATAGACTCTCCAGCTGATATTATTTTCCTCCAGTCGTTCAGGAAAGGTTTTCCAGTGTGCAAGTTGATTAAAATAGATGTCGGAATTACGTACAAGAGGCTTTTCTCCCTTTTCAGGGACACATTTGCCTGTCCAGAAGAAGTGACGGTTGGTAGTCGTTCCGGTTATAGAAGAACAGAAATGCTGATCACAAATCGTAAATGCATCTGCAAATGCATAGTAAAACGGAATATCTGCTCTGGAATAGTAACCCAGCGTCAGAGGAATATCTCTTTGTTCTTTTACTCCTGAACGTTTGGCTTCCAGCCAGTTATCATGTTTTCCTTTATTACGAGCTGCAGATTGGTTTTCCCAGGAATGTGGAAGATCTCTTGTCCAGGCAGCGTTCGAATTTTGCAGATCCAGGCGGAACGGAGCATAAGTTTTACCTTCTTTGTTTTGCTGTAACCAGACCAGATTTTTATTGGGCAATTGGATTGCTCTTGGATCATTAAATCCACGCACACCTTTTAATGTGCCAAAGCTGTGATCAAAAGATCTGTTTTCCTGCATCAGTAGTACAATATGCTCCGCGTCATAGAATGTTGATCCGGGAGCCGGCTCAATAGCTAGTGCTGCCTGAATAGATCCCGGCAGGCTATTGAAAAGACCAAAGGAACCCGTTAATAATGCGGCCTTTTTAATAAAATCTCTTCTATTTTCCATAAGAATTAGGTGTTTGCGGGAAAAATCCGCAGTATTTGTAAAATTGAACGTGCAAACTACTGATATTGCCTATCTTTAACAAATTTTTGAGATTAAGAGAATACAGTATCATTATTATTTTTACAATAACAAATGCTATTTACAAAGCCTATTAATACGCCGGTCGTATCTATGCTATTATTGATTATTATTAGCCTGGCTTGCAGTCTGACGCTGCAGGGAATAGTCATGTTTATATTTGCTGTTTATTCCGGTAGTTTTGACGTACTCAAATCAGGGGCGTCCATCATGAGTAATCCGGTTTTTAGCAATTTGTTATTAGCCGTAAGTAGTATTTCTACATTTGGATTACCTGCTTATTTTCTTTTACAAGCTGAACAACGTCAGATAAACTACTTTCCTGTACAGAGGCGGGGGCGCCTCACCTATCTCGTACTGGTGCTGCTCACGATGATTGCTTTTATCCCTTTGATGAGTCAGATTGCAGAATGGAATGCAAAGATGGTTCTGCCGGACAGCCTGAAAGGCATCGAATCCTGGATGCGCGAACAGGAAGATAGTGCGGCCTCCATGATGTCCGGCATCGTTATGAAAACGTCGTGGTGGGGCTTGATTATTAATCTTATCATTCTGGCGGTATTACCAGGGATTTGTGAAGAATTGTTTTTCCGAGGGGTAATCCAAACTAGTTTTTTTCGTCTTTTCAAAAATCAGCACCTAGCGATCTGGGTAACGGCCATAATTTTTAGTGCCATACACGTTCAGTTTTATGGATTTTTCCCAAGAATGCTTTTAGGCGCATTTTTCGGGTATCTTCTGATCTGGAGTAATAATATCTGGGTCCCTATATTCGGACATTTTATCAACAATGCTACCGCTACAATTTTTGGCTTTTACTATTCCAGAGAAGGGAAAACTTTTGAGGAGATGAATACTGCTGAAACTTATCCATGGTATATTTATATCGGGAGTATAGCGGCAACAATGGTATTGTTATTTATATTATACAATTATTCAAGAAAGGTTAACGATGGAAAAAGACTGGATAAAGATCAAGACGTATACAAATGCGATTCAGAGTGAAATTGTAAAGCAGATGCTTTTAGAAAATGAGGTTAATGCTGTTGTGCTTAATAAGCAAGACTCTTCTTATCTGTTTGGTAAGATAGAGCTTTATGTCAATGTCAATGATGTTGATAAGGCAAATGCATTGATTGATGAACTTAATCCGGAAGAAAACTAATCATGAAGACAAGAGCTATTACAGGTGTTTTCTTTATTATTATCCTTGTAGGTTCTCATCTGTTAGGTAAAGAGGTATTTGTGGCTTTCTTTGCATTACTGGGTGTAGCAAGTCTTCAAGAATTTTATAAGCTGGTGACCTCTGATGATATCAAGCCAGATAAGCCTATCGGATTGCTGACGGGGCTGGTTTTGATGGTTACAGGCGGAGGAGCTTATCTGGAATTTTGGTCCTTTCGGATTATTCTGCTGGTGGTCCCCTTTCTGTTATGGATCTATATTGCGGCTTTATACCAAAACCGTAAATTTCCGTTTCACGATATATCCTATACCATCACCGGAATTGTATACACGGTTGTTCCGTTTCTGACACTGATAGGTCTGGCTTTTGTACGCGGAAAATTCAATTTTTATATCCCCCTGGGATATCTGATTCTTCAGTGGTCTAATGATACCGGAGCTTATTTGGCGGGGAGAAGTTTTGGAAAGCGAAAACTTTTCGAACGGATTTCTCCGAACAAGACCTGGGAAGGATTTATCGGAGGAGTGCTTCTGGCTGTAGTTGTTGCGCTCAATCTGGAGCAGTATTTCGGGTCTATTGAGAAATGGCAATGGGTCGTTGTGGCGCTGACAATTGGTGTTTTCGGGACATTGGGAGATTTGGTCGAATCCATGCTTAAGAGAAGTCTTGACGTAAAAGATTCAGGTAAGATCATGCCCGGACATGGTGGTTTTCTGGATCGGTTTGACGGTGTGCTTATCGCAGCTCCGTTAGTCTATATATTTTTGTTATTAGTATAAACTCTATTTTCGTTATGGCTAAGATTGAAAAACAAACCTTTTCTTTTTTGGAAGCACTGCGTCCAAATAATAATCGGGAATGGTTTCAGGAGAACAGGGGGCTGTATGAGGCTTCTCTGGCTAATGTAAAAGCTTTTATCCGTGGTATTATTGATGCATTATCTGCTTTCGATCCTCATATTCACACGGATATTTCAGAGAGCAAATGTTTGTTCAGAATCTATCGGGACACCCGTTTTTCGAATGATAAGACACCTTACAAGACCTGGTTCAGTGCCGGTATATCTGTTGACGGACGTAAGCTGGATGGTCCGGAATATTATCTGCATATAGAACCGGGTAAGTCTTTTTTGGGAGTGGGGTACTGGAGGCCAAATAAAGAACATCTGGATGCTATCCGTCAGGAAATCGATTATAATGCTGAAGGGTTCTATAAAGCACTGCAAGATCATCAGTGGAAGGCATCAGATCTGTCCGCAGAAGATAAGCTGGTAAGACCTCCTGCGGGATATGATGCTTCGCATCCGGAGATAGAAATCCTTAAATTAAAGAGTTTTATTCTCTATCGTAAGTTTTCAGATAAAGAGCTGATGGCTTCCGATGCGCTGGACAAGGTAATTGAAGCCGCACATAGCATGTTTGCCTTTAAAGCCTATATACATCAGGCCATCGACAACGATTAAGCCGGAAGGCTTATTTTTCCCATGCAAACAGCTGGTGAATCTTTGATCTGATTGACATGATCAGGTTTTCCAACAAGTGTCTCGTTTGCCAGCAACGCAAACAGACACGCTTCTTTTGCATCCGGATTAAGACCCAGCTCTTCAAAAGATGTTATTTTATAATCGGGCAATCCGTCTTTTATCAATTCTACGAGTAAGGGGTTATGCAGTCCGCCCCCGCTGATATATACTGCAACATGCTGAAGATCCGTGCACTGTTTTAGAATCGCTGCGACAATCGTGTCAGCAGAGAAATGACATAGCGTAGCCATCACATCCTCATGAGAGAGGGCTGTCGTGCCAGACAATTCCTGCAAATGTTGTAAGTACTGAAGATTAAAAAGTTCCGGCCCTGTTGTTTTTGGGAAATCCAGGAGGAGAAAAGGTTCTTTACTTAATTCTGCCAATAACTTCTGATCAGGTTTTCCGGAACGGGCCACATGTGCATCTCTATCCATTTCTTCATCAAAATGTTCCTTCATATATTGATTCATCATGGTATTTCCCGGCCCCAGATCCGTAGCATACGCTTCATACGGACTGTCTTTATGAGGTAGAAAAGTGAAATTCGAAATGCCTCCGATATTAAGTAATATTCTGTTTTCAATCTTATCTGTGAACAGCAGGAAATCTCCGTAGGCAGCCAAAGGAGCGCCTTCTCCACCCGCCGCAATATGCTTTTGTCTGAAATCAGAAAGTGTAATAATTCCGGTTATTACAGCAATATGATCTCCGTCGCCTACCTGCAGTGTGCTATTCGGAAGGTGCGTGTCATGAGTCAGACTTTGAGGCGCGTGATATACTGTTTGCCCGTGACTGGCAATAATATCCACCTGAGAGGCATCCATCTGCCATTGCTGCAGAGCCTGATTGATAAGCTTAGCGTGCACGATACCGACATAGGCATTCACACCAGATAAGGTTTGCAGATCAATTGTACGCTTTGAAAACACTTCCCTTACATACGTCCGGAATTGAGGTTCATAATCCATAGTCTCAAAATCGACAAGTTCCAGACGCGTATTGTTCCCTGATCCGGAGATCTTACATAGCGCGATATCCAATCCGTCCAGTGATGTTCCCGACATTAAGCCTATAATCATCCGCTCCTGCTTTTGAGCAAGAGCATACAACTTTTCAATCTGTGCATTCATATTCTAAAAATACAACTTTAATCATATATAAAGGGCATCTTTAATATTTTGTAATGTCATGTTATAATTCTATTTTTGAGAAAAAATTAAGATTATGAATTTTCCAGCAGAATTAAAATACACGAAAGATCATGAATGGGTTCGTGTTGAAGGAGATGAAGCCGTAATTGGTATTACAGACTTTGCACAACGCGAATTAGGCGATATCGTATTTGTAGATATCAACACAGTAGGCGAGGAAGTACCTGCAAATGAAGTTTTCGGTACAGTAGAAGCTGTAAAAACAGTTTCAGATCTGTTTATGCCCGTTACTGCAACTGTATTAGCAGTAAATGAAGCAATCGATGCTTCTCCTGAATTGGTTAACTCAGATGCATATGGTGAAGGTTGGATTATTCGTGTCAAATTGAGCAATCCTGCTGATGTAGATGCGTTATTGTCTGCAGATCAATATAAAGAAGAAATCAATGCGTAAGGCATTTGCTTATAAAAAACAAAGGCCTAACCATTCGGTTACGTCCCTTGTTTTTTTATAAGGTATTCATCGTGACTTCCGTAGTCACTTTTGTTCCCTGAACTTCAAGCCTTGTTGTCAGGATATAGCTTTTGGTCAGATTAGTTGTTTTATCTAAGATATAGTTTCCGGTTATAGTACCTATCTGCGAGTCATCATCTCCGAATACATTTCCTGCGATATCAATAACGTAGCCGCTATCCGATATTTCTTTAAATGTGGATTTCGTTGTGATCTTCGGAACCAACTCTCCTTTTTCTATTTCACTATCCCATGTATCTCCGGGCTTTACAGGGTGATCCGGCAGGGCTGTTGCCATATTATTAAAAGAGTTTTTATCTATTCCTTGTCCCAGTTCTGTCGGAAAAGATACATCCAGGACTTTTCCTGAATTTGTCATTACTGTCGTGATTGTTTTGCCAAGTATGGGTGCAAACTGTTCACTCAGCATTTTTCCCATTTCGTCTGTAGATTCTTTTTCCGAATCATAATTAAGCGTCATCATATCTGCATTGATTTCAGCTTTTATGGTTTTGGTAAGTGTTTCGATAGTAATTTTTTCCCCTTCTATACTTTTAGGGGTCATTTCCATTTTCATGGTCATATTCATTAATACACTTTGTGGTCCGTCCACATCTGTCTTCACATCCATTTTGACCACTGAAGGTTTGTTAAGGGATGGTTTGATTTTTAAAGTCACGGCTTGCTGTGCCTGAGTGGTCAATGCCAGACCTAATAAGATAAGGAGGCTTAATGCGTGTTTTTTCATAAAAGGAATTTAAGTAAGTGGTCAAAAAGAAAGCCCCTCATCACTGAGAGGCTTTCCTGAATTTATAATAAGATAACTTATTTCTTTAAGTAAGCTACTTCCTTTACTGCTTTTACCACTTTAGCTACACTTGGTAAAGCTGCTTCTACTAATGTAGGTGCATATGGAAGAGGTACATCTGCCGCTGTAACACGAGTTACAGGAGCGTCTAAGTAATCGAAAGCATCACGTTGTACTTTGTATGTTATCTCTGAAGAGATAGAGGCCAGAGGCCATGCTTCTTCAACAATAACCAAACGGTTTGTTTTCTTAACAGATTCAACGATGGTTGCATAGTCGATAGGACGTACAGAACGTAAGTCGATCAATTCAACATTTACACCTTCTTTTGTCAATTCTTCGATAGCCGGAAGAACAACACGAGGAATCATTTTACCGAATGATACAACAGTTACATCAGTACCTTCTTTTACAACATTCGCTTTGCCGATTTCCAGATAGTATTCTTCCTCAGGAACAGGACCTTTATCGCCGTACATTACCTCAGATTCCATGAAAATAACAGGATCCGGATCAATGATAGCAGATTTCAAAAGACCTTTTGCATCATAAGGGTTAGATGGAACGACAACTTTCAATCCTGGTGTATTAGCATACCAGTTCTCAAAGTTCTGAGAGTGCTGTGCACCTAACTGACCGGCATTACCTGTCGGGCCACGGAATACAATAGGAATGGAAAACTGACCGCCACTCATAGAGTGAATTTTGGCTGCAGCGTTGATCACCTGGTCAATTGCTACCAGTGAAAAGTTGAATGTCATAAATTCAACAATAGGCTTAAGACCGTTCATGGCTGCTCCAACACCGATTCCGGCAAAACCAAGCTCTGCGATTGGAGTATCTATAACGCGTTTTGGTCCGAATTCGTCAAGCATACCTTGACTTACTTTATAGGCTCCGTTGTATTCTGCAACTTCCTCGCCCATTAAAAATATTTTTTCGTCTTTACGCATTTCTTCGCTTAAGGCTTCGCGAAGTGCTTCTCTGAATTGTATTTCTCTCATCAGTTGTAAATAGTGTCAAATTCTAATACGCAAAACTACTATTATTTATTGATATTTTGAAGGTTCCGGCTGTCAAAATTATATGACTTTGCCTCATTTTTGATAAAAAAAGGAGACTGATATGGCAATATTAGGAGGAAATAAAACCTATCTCGATAAAAGATCTAAAAGTTGCGCGTTTAAATTTTTGATTGCCAACGGAATATTCCAGGTCTCTCTGTTACGTCTTTCCACATAGTTTGAAATGCTGCGAAGCTGAATCACAGGAATGTTTTCTTCCGCGGCAGCCATGAATACGGCCGCTCCTTCCATAGATTCTAAAGAGACAGAAGGGAATAGTCTTTTGACATCTTCAATCGTCTGTTCATGACCATGTACTTTATTGACTGTAATCGCGGTACATTTTTTATAGGAATCAAGCCGGATCTTCCAGTCGGGAGGTGTGGTAGAAAAATAAACAGATTGGCCAAAGCCAAGCCTTTCTATGGGAAGAAATGTCGCTCCGTCTTCAGCGCCTAACTCTGCAAAACGATCTTCTGTGATCTCCAACACCTCTCCTATCATCAGATTTTTGTCAAAAGATCCTGCTATTCCGGCATTAATAATGAGGTTATAGTGATTGTTAGCCAGATGTTTCCCGAGTTGATAGGCCGTATTGGTCATGCCTACTCCGGTGATTAAGGTTTCACAGGCAGGATTATCCTGCTTTTTTTCCAGAAAGGGTTGAATTTCAAAGGATGTAGCGGCAACAATAAGTGTCTTCATACGAGCAAGCGTTGTCCTACAATAATACTAATATTTACTCAAATCTAACCGTAAAGCAGTATCTTTGCAGCATTATGATTTTTATTACTCGACGCGAGCGTTTCAGTGCTGCGCACAAACTTTACCGAGAGGACTGGTCATCAGAGCAGAATGAAAATGTCTTTGGAAAATGTAGCAATCCCAATTGGCACGGACACAACTATGAGTTGTTTGTGACAGTCAAGGGAGAGGTAAATCCGGAGACTGGTTTTCTGATCGATTTAAAAAAAATGAAGGAAATCATATTGCATCATATTATCGAAAAACTGGATCACCGCAATGTGAACCTTGATGTAGACTTTATGAAAGGCAAATTGGCTTCCACGGAATACATGGCTATTGAGATCTTTAACGTATTGAATCCTCTTTTTGAGGAGCATAATGTGATCCTGCATAGTGTGAAATTAGTAGAAACAGAAAACAACTATGTCGAATATTTCGGCAATTAAATCTTAAAATAAAATTTGATCATGAGCAACCCTTCAAGTTTAGATCATGAAGAGATGGATGGCTATGTTAAAATCGACAAGTATAATCCATTGCACGTTGATAGAATAGCTACTCATTATACCGATATCCTGCAGGCTCTGGGCGAAGATCCCGCACGAGAGGGACTTTTAAAGACCCCTGAACGTGTGGCCAAAGCATTGAAGTTTCTGACACATGGATATGATCTGGATCCGGCAGCTGTATTGAAAGGTGCTATGTTTGAGGAAGACTACAGTCAGATGGTTGTAGTAAAGGATATAGAGGTATACTCCCTTTGTGAACATCATATGCTTCCTTTCTTTGGAAAGGCACATGTCGCTTATATCCCTAACGGACATATAGTGGGTCTGAGTAAAATACCCAGAGTAGTGGATATCTTTGCAAGACGCCTGCAGGTACAGGAGCGTCTTACCAATGAAATCCGGGATTGTATTCAGGAGACACTTGGTGCACAAGGTGTAGCTGTAGTGATGGAATGTAAGCATATGTGTATGGCTATGCGCGGTGTGCAGAAACAAAATTCTGTTACAACGACATCCGCATTTACCGGTGCATTTCAAAACGATGTGACACGGTCCGAATTTTTGAGATTAATTACCGCCAGTCTGGTTTAATCAAAGAAATCCACGCTTTTATTAAGAATTCCTAAATCCGGACATTACTTTACTTTGTGACGAACAAAATAATGTAATGTCTTGATTTTTAGTGAAATATGATTTTTTGTTTTTGTATTTACAAAAGCCTTATTTACATTTGCATCCATGTATCAGTCAGAAGAACTGTTAAATACGTACTTAGAACATACTTGTGACGCTGAATCTGCGTTACTAAAAAGGATCAACAGAGAGACCTATTTACGGGAGACTATGCCTCATATGTTGTCCGGTCATTATCAGGGAAGAGTACTCTCTTTTTTGAGTAAAATGGCAAGACCGGGACGCATTTTGGAGATCGGTACATTTACAGGATATGCGACTCTTTGTCTGGCCGAAGGGCTTAGCAAAGATGGGGAGATCCATACGATTGATATCAATGCAGAGCAGGAAGAACGTGTGCAGGGATATTTTGATCAATCATTATATAAGGAGCAGATCCGGTATCATATCGGGGACGCACTTGAAGTGATAAATGAGATATCAGGAGATTTTGACCTGATATTTATAGATGCTGATAAAAAGAGAAATCTTCAGTATTATGAATTACTCGTTGATCGGGTTCCGTCCGGTGGACTTATTATGATCGACAATGTTTTATGGAAGGGAAAAGTGTTGCAGGAGGATCCGGACAATCAAACGAAACAAATTCTCGGGTTGAACGAGCAGTTAGCAAAGGATCAACGGGTAGACAAATTAATTCTACCTATTCGGGATGGGCTTTTTGTGTTACGCAAAAAGTGATTTGTGGACTAAATGATTTATTATGCAAGAAAAAAACTTTAAGAAGGTTCTTCTTGTGTTGTTTTTGTGTTTTTTAAGTATAACTACTTTTGCACAGAAATTTTCTCCGACATCTTATGTCGAAGAGCACAAGCAGATCGCACAACGTCTGAGCCGCGAACAGGGTGTTCCCGCCTCCGTTATTTTAGCTATTGCTATGCATGAAAGTGCAAATGGAAATAGCAAAGTGGCCAAAAACCTGAATAATCATTTCGGAATTAAAGGCAAGAACAATAGCAAGACCATCAGGTCATCCTACAAAGGCTATTCTTCTATTTTAGATTCATATCATGACTTCGTTGCCTTATTGAAACGAAGAACATCCACTCAAAAACTTTTTGACAAATACGACTCAGATGACTATCTGCAATGGATAAACGGAATCGCAAGATCAGGATATTCACACAGTAAAAGCTGGAAATCTCAGGTGTTGGGTATGATCAAAAGATACGGATTGGACGAACTGGATACTCCGGTTTCAGAGAATAAATCCCGTATTGCCAACAGATTAGATGCTGATGTTTCACAAGGAACATCCTCAAAATTGAGATAAGCTTTTTTTTCAGTATTATTGCATTTTATAACAAGGCAAAACTCTATATTATTCAATGAAAAAGATTTTCTATTTGTCCATCATGATTATGCTGGTTGCATCATCATGTTCGAGTAAAAGGCACACCGTTTTACAGGGCAAAAATGGAACCTCTGTTTCAAAGGGAAATCAGGGCAGCCAGACGTCCTCCGCCAAAGGAGCGACCAGTATGTCGGGTTTGAGCTATATAGAACGTTATAAAAGTGTCGCAATTTCTGAAATGAACAAATACGGCATTCCGGCCAGTATAAAATTAGCGCAGGCACTACTCGAATCCGGAAGCGGAAACAGCTATCTTGCCAGAGAGGCAAATAATCACTTTGGTATCAAGTGTGGTGGTGTATGGAACGGCAGAAGTGTCAACCGTCCGGACGATAATGAAAATGACTGTTTCCGCGTATATGACAATCCGGATCAATCCTTTAAAGATCACTCTCAATTTTTATTAAGAAAACGATACGAGAAACTTTTCCTGCTCGATAAGGACGACTATAAAGGTTGGGCAAGAGGGCTGAAATCTGCCGGTTATGCCACCAATCCTCGGTATGCCGAACTCCTGATCGATATGATCGAAAGGTATGAACTGTATCGCTACGACCGTTCGGAAACTTATGTAGAAAAAGAAAAACGTGAAGAAGTGGTAGACAAAGTAATAGAACAACGTATTGTACAGGAGCCCGCTGCTGTGGTACCTGAACAGATAAAAAGTCCGGTGGCTATGCGTATTCACGAAGTCAAAGCCAAGGAGACATTATATGCACTCAGTAAAATGTATAATGTGTCTGTAGAACAGATAAAACAGCTCAATGGATTGACTGCAGATGATGTTTCTATAGGACAATTGCTTGTGATTTCAAAATAATTCACAAACAGTGAAAAGTTGTTAAATATTTCACAATTAGCGTTCGATAATGTAGTTTTACTTTGTGAGAACGCGCCTTTATATTCTATTTTTTATTTTATTTCTCGGGAAAATCAACCCTCTTTTTGCGCAAAAACAAATAGAAGGAATAGTTTTTGATATGGACACCAAGCAAAGGATTGCGAAGGTGAATATCAGGAATGTATCCGGCGGAGGCGAGGTTTTTAATAATTCCAAAGGAGAATTTCAGATCAAAGCCAAAAAAGGAGATATACTTATAGCGTCCTCTAAGGGATTCCACGGAGATACGGTAAAGGTAGAAGACAGTCCGGTGATCCTGTTCTATCTGAAGAGGGCTACAATTTATCTGCAGGAGGTCACTGTCAAAGGCAGGAAGACACCTGAAGAGATTCTGCAACAGGAACGGGAAAATTATAATAAGGCGTATCGTCTGGCTGATCCGGGCAGTGTATTTTCAGTAGGACCTACCGGAGCGGGTGTAAGTATCAATGCGATTTACAGCCTTTTCAGCAAAGAAGTAAAGAATGCAAAGCGATTGACACGCCTCATTGAAAACGATTATAAAGAGAATATGATCGATTACAAATTTACAGAGGCATTGGTTGTAAAGGTTACAGGTCTTAAGGATGAACGGTTGAAGGATTTTATGACACAGTACCGGCCATCATATTTTTTTGTAATTTCGGCAACTGAATATCAGATGACATCCTATATTCAGTCAAGTTATGAACAGTATATAAGCAATCCTGCATTAAAACGCTTACCTTTGTTGCCGGACATAACATTAGATATAACACCCTATAAATAATTGTTTAACAAAACAGCTATTATGAAAATAAAAAACTACGCTTTTCTTCTATTGATGGGCCTGCTTTTCAAAACAGCCCATGCTCAGGTTGATTTAAAAGATCTTCGGGCAAAACCGGACTCTATTACAAATAATCAGGATAAGCAAAAGTTGAATATAAAACCAATCAATGTTCCTATTCCTAAACTAGCGCTGGAAGTGGACTATTGGAAACATTGGAGCCGGTTTGGGGTTAATGCGAATCAGGCTGCATTCAGTGATAGCTGGAAAGGCGGGGGGGTCAATTCATTAGCTCTGGGGCTAAACGCCTGGCATAAATCTGAATTTAATAAGGATGATTTTAACTTTATTACGGAGGTGGATCTGCGATATGGTAAAGTGAAGAATAAGGATCAAATGGCTAAAAAGAACAATGACCGTATTTTCTGGGATAACAAACTGTCTTATAAATTATCGAAAAGCTGGTCACTCTTTACTTCCTTAACTTTTGAATCCCAATTTGATGTAGGTTATACGTATGAGACCAAAGATGGAGTAGAGCGGATAAAAGAAACTGTTTCAGCATTTATGGCTCCGGGTTATGTTACCGAATCTTTCGGTTTGGAGTATAAACCTGATAATACTTTTTCCGTACGTCTTGGTACAGGTACTGCCCGTCAGACTTTTGTTTTGGACGATCGTATCAAACCGCTGACAATAGAACAATACGCCATTAAGTATCCCGGACAAACAATCACTAAGGATCAGGAGAAATATGGTGTTAAGGCCGGAAAAACCTTTAAAAATGATCTCGCCTTTCAGATAACAGCAAATCTGGATAAGAATCTGTCGAAGAATCTTAATCTGAAGAGTCGTTACAACCTGTTTGCAAATTATGAGAAAATCGGTGATCCCAGTCATCGATTAGATGTATGGCTGACAGCTAAGATTACACGATTAGTGAATGTTAATTTAAACGGGATAATGCTGTATGACAGCGATGATGTTACTCCTGAAAACCCGAAAGCGAAACTGCAGTTTTCAGAATCTCTGGCTTTAGGTCTTACATTTAATTTGCCGAGGTAATGAAAGCAGGCATACAAGCCGTTTTTGGAGTTTTAGTGGTGGTGATAGGATTTTCAGCTTGTAAGACCAATCAATATGCCAAGACAAATAAACAGTACCAGAATCAGGTCAAAGAAATTGCATCTACACTGACTGCTGAGCTTCCGCAACCAAGCGGAGCAAAAGAAACGGCAGACAGCTCTGTTCCGGAAGTAAAGGCTGTGGATAAGGTCGCCAATCTGCAGCAAAAAGGAATGCGTAAAGACCTGGATTGGGTGGGGGCAATTCATTTTGATATCCGTAAACCCAATTATGTTATTATTCATCATACTGCTCAGGATAGCCTCAAACAGACGCTGCGTACATTTACCCTGGAACATACCAAAGTGAGTGCACATTATCTGATCGGAAAGAAAGGTGAGGTTTACCAATTGCTTAATGATTATCTAAGAGGATGGCATGCAGGAGCAAGCAAATGGGGATCCGTTACAGATATGAATTCGGTGTCTTTGGGAATTGAACTGGATAATAATGGCAGAGAGCCATTCTCCGAGGTACAGATCAATGCCTTGCTAACCTTACTGGATACGCTAAAGACAAATTACGATATCCCTGCAGCCAACTTTATCGGTCATGGAGATATTGCTCCTACCCGCAAAAATGATCCAAGTATATTTTTTCCGTGGAAGAAGCTAGCTGAACGGGGATTTGGGATCTGGTATGATGAACGCACGCTCATGACCCCTCCTGAGAATTTCAACCCTGTAGATGCGCTTAAAATAATCGGATACGATACCCGTAACCTGTCTGCAGCTATCATAGCATTCAAACGAAAGTTTATTGTGAATGACCTCAGACCGGAGCTTACCCTGTATGACAAGAGTGTGTTGTATAATCTGTACCTTAAATATTAAGCCCAGGTAAAAAGCATTACCTTCAGGAAGCCGGTATGAAATACATTTATAATTCGGCTGTAGATTTGCCGGATTTTCTTATTGTTGGAGACTTTACTGATTGTTGAGTAACCCTGTTGCAGTTTTTAGCCGGCTAAATTCTCCGTTTTTCGGGGTAATATTTGCTGCAGAATAAGCCCTACGATAACGACAAGTGCGCAACCAATAAGGTTGAGCCAAAGGAAAGCGACAACATCCATTTTCCATATGGCTACAATAATGATTTCCGATATCACTGCTGCCCAGAAGACCGCCCTTCCTCCTATTCGTTTCACATAGAAAGCCACTATAAAAATACCTAATATTGTTCCATAGAACAGGGATCCGAGTATATTGACTGCTTCCAGTAAATTGCCAAGCTGACTGGCATAGAGCGCGATGAGTATGGTAAATATGCCCCAGGCAAATGTAATGAGTCTGGATGCATTGAGATAACCCTGATCAGAGGCGTCTTTGTTCATAAATCGCTTATAGATATCCACGATAGTCGTAGATGCCAGAGAATTGATCGCACTGGCCGTTGCACCCATAGAAGCCAGGAATATAATCGCCACCAGCAATCCGATAAGACCTTTAGGGAATGTGGTAGTTATAAAGGATAAAAATACATAGTTGTTATCGTTCACTTCCGCTTTACCGTCATTCTTTTTGATCAGCGCAATCACATTATCCCTGACACCCTGTACCTGTTTATTTGATTGTTCAAGCTTCAGGCGGGCACCTTCTATTGCTTTGTCATCGTTTTTGTCCAGTGCTGTTGTCAACTCATTGATGACCGCCTGTTTCTCTGCGTACAGTTGTACGTGTTGTTGTTCAAGAGCCTTGTATTCATCTTTATACGTACTGCCCTGTAACTTCTGAATTTCTTGCTGATTGAAAAATACCGGAGGAGTATGATATTGATAGTAAGCAAATACAAGTACACCGATCAACAGAATGGCAAACTGCATCGGAACTTTCAGTAATCCGTTCATCAAAAGTCCCAATCGGCTATCCCGGATAGATGAGCTGGTGAGATAACGCCCCACCTGACTTTGATCTGTCCCGAAATAAGACAACTGAAGAAAAAAACCACCGATCAGCCCTGTCCATACCGTATATTGATTGTTGGGGTCAAATGTAAAATCAATGGCATTTGTTTTTCCTGATTTTCCGGCAATATGCAGGGCTTTACTAAAACCAATATCTTCGGGTAATAAATGCACAACCATAAAACCGGCAACCAGAAGCCCGCCAAAGATAATACTCATCTGGAGTGCCTGTGTATACGAGACGGCTTTGGTTCCGCCATATACTGTGTAAAGGACGACCAGACTACCAATAAACAGTGTCGTATAGGTAACATCTACATGAAGAATGGTCGATAGAATAATAGAAGGTGCAAAGATGGTAATACCCGTAGATATACCACGTTGTATCAAAAATAGAATGGCTGTAAGGGCACGTGTCTTGATGTCGAATCTTTTCTCCAGAAATTCGTATGCTGTAAATACACGTAAACGATGAAAGATCGGGACAAAGGTGATACAGAGTACAATCATTGCGAGTGGTAACCCAAAGTAGAATTGTACAAAGCTCATTCCGGAGGAGTAAGCTAGGCCCGGAGCTGAAAGGAAAGTGATTGCACTGGCTTGAGTCGCCATTACAGATAGCCCCACGTTATACCAGGGCATAGAGCGGTTGCCCAGCAGGTAGCCGTCTATATTGCGTATGCCTCTGCTTTTGTATATGCCGTAGCAGATAATGAGCAGAAGGGTTAGAAAGAGTACGGTCCAGTCGATCGCACTCATGAGAAATACAGAGTAAATCCGTAAAGAAACAGAATAAAAAGCGCTAGCCAGAGAACAACTAAAATATAAAACTGTCTCCAGCTACGCACAAAAGGGGGTAAACCCCTATCTGTCATGTGGCTTTCCTTTTAGAAGAAAACTGATAAAAATGACTGCAAAAATAAAGCCTCCGATTGCTCCACCGATCGCACCAAGAATGGATAGATTCCAGGCAAGAACAGTCAGTGCGCCAAAAATTACCCCAATTAGAATAATCAATCCAGGAACATTTAATGCCGTTTCTTCTGTATTTTCGATGTGGTTTTCCATTTTTAATTTATTGTGATTGTTTTGATAGCAAATTTACAAATAATCTGTAAGCTCCCGGTACTCCGGCAGGCAATTGTCTAAAAAAAGACAAGGATGTATATACAAATTTACCTTTTCCTTCATTAACAACCAAAAGAGATCCGTTATTCGGGGATTCATTTTTATCATTCATCACAAGTGGAGTCGCATATTTGCTATCTATCTGTGACGCAAAGTATAATCCCCTCTCCTGAATCCATCCGTCGAAGTCTGCGGCTGTGATCTTATTTGGTGTCTGTAATACCGGACTTTCTTTGTCAAACTGTACCGTTGCATTTTCATCAGTCACACGGTCTCGTGTGATCTGAAACGGGTATGGACCAAATGTTTTGGATTTCAGACCACTATTCACGTTATATTGCTCTACCAGAGTTCCTCCTGATCGCACATATTTTAAAAGATGCGGCATTAACGCAGATATTCTGTTATTCACGTTGAAAGCCCTTATACCTACTATTATCGCATCATAGTCCTGCAACTGGTCATTGAAGATCTCGGACTCCCGCAGTGGAGTAACTGAGATGCCGATATCTTTCAGGCTGGAAGCTACCAGATCTCCGGCACCTTCAATATAGCCGACTTTTTTCTGAGGAATATTAATATCCAGTCCGGTAAGACGGACTTTTGCCGGCGGAAACCAGGTAATCTTCGGAATATGGTCGTATGCAATAGAATGATAAGAAAGGGCTGCCTTATTGCCGATGTTGATCTGTAAAGAATCTAAACGGACATCTTTTGATAAGGGCGTTAAGATTATCTTTTGCGAGACTTCTGTCTCCCTATTTTTAAAATCTAAGGATAGTTTTTGCGGAGATACAGTCCAGTTCTTTGGTACATCGAATGATACTTCTGCTGTCTGAGGTTGATCTGTATGCGCCTGAAATAAGATTTCTACCGTTTTCGGCTCGCCGAGACGTGCCACCACCGCACTGCTTTGTATGTTGGCCGTCACGGCAGGGCTAATGATTAGCGGCTCATATACCTCTCCTCTTACCGGATGCGTGTATTTGAATAATACCGGACGATCAAATGTGACTGACACCCCGTTTATTTTGAGGGTAAAAGTATTGTGCAGGGCATCGGGATTTTCAGGATTGCCGACAAGAGTTAAATCATCCACATTGAATTTTCCCAGTGTACCTTCTTTCTCAAGCCAGTAAGGTTGTGAAACTGGTGTCGCTGTTTGGTTGTTTTTTTCGGTTAAGATGCTGTTATAGGGAAGTGATTTATTAACAGGGGTATTGTTTATTGCCGAAAGCTCGACTTTAACGTCCGGTCTTCTGACGATAGCATCGTTAGCAACAGAAATTGTTGTGCCTAAGACAAATTTCGGCTGATCGGTATAACTTTCTATCCATATGCCGGCACAGTCCAGTATCAGCTCTTTTATTTCTTTGGTCTTTTGCGTTTTCCAGTGAGCATCATCTACTTTTTGTACCAGTTGTAAGAGCTCGGTCAATCCGGTTACAGAAGCTTCAGGATGACTGATATTAAAGTTTTGATTAAGCTGTGTGATCTTTTGTTGTATAGCAGGGTTATTTGTTACTCTTTTCCAGGATGTTTCTACACCATCCATTAAGTCTGTTTCAGGAGCTTCCCCACCCAGAAGTTCAAAGTATTCTCTGCTATTTCCTCTTTGTCTGGAAGCACCAAAGCCCTGACTTTTGTGTGAAGAGCGACTCTCCGATGCGATCTCCCCATATGATTTACCTATGAGTGGATTATAATCTCCGATCTCGAGATTAAACTGATTATCGGCTGTAGTCTTTATATCGCCAAAATTAAAGGTGTTCCAGAGTAACCTTTTGGCTGTCCAGGGTTTTACATATTTCAGCTGTTCGGGGTATACTTTAGGGTCACCGGCAATTTTAAAAGCTTCTATAGCCAGTATAGCTGAAGCCTGATGGTGACCGTGTCCTCCCCTTTCATCCGGGGGGAAGCGGGTAATGATAACATCCGGCTGAAACTTACGGATAATCCACACCGCTTCTTTCAGGACTTCATCTTTCTCCCAAAAATCAAAGGTCTCTGCGTAGGTCTTGGAAAAACCAAAATCATATGCTGTGCTGAAAAACTGTTCACCTTTGTCAATAGATCTGGCTTTTAATAGTTCCTGCGTACGGATTAGTCCCAGTTCTTTGCCAATTTCTGTCCCGATCAGATTCTGTCCGCCATCACCACGTGTAAGTGACAGATAAGCCGTTCTGTATTTTTTTTCCTGTGCAAGCCAGGCAATAAGTCTTGTATTTTCATCGTCCGGATGTGCGGCAAAATAGAGTACAGATCCCAGAGAGCTTAGTTTCTCGAGTTTGAGCTTGATTTCGGATGAAGGTGTCGGTAGTGCAGGTTGAGCGTATAATAGATGAGTGTTTGCGATCATGCAAAGAGCAATAGCGATATTCCTTATAATCATAGGACTAAAGATAAATAATTTTGTAACTCCGTGTAGCAGAAAAGTAAAAGGGATCTGTAAATTTTACAGATCCCTTTTAACAACAATTAAAAAATCTTTTTTTGACCTAAAGCTGCAATTAGCGACGAATAATTGAGTTTTAAACAGGTTTCCGTTGTTTGCAACTTTAAGTATTGTAACCTTTATTATAGTAAATGTAGTGTTTTTTATTTCTATTGACAGAACACCTGTAAAAATAAATTTTCCACAAAAAAGAAGTTATGCACATGTGTTGTTGCAAAAGTGCTTCTCCCTTATCATCTACTTACTTTTAGATCAATGCTTAGCGTATTATTTATCTATAGACCCAAGGACTCTTTTCATAAACACATTTAGTGCTTCTTTTTTAGGAGTTCCTTCTTTTATCAATTTGTCGACTTCAACAGCTCCGTACATATTAGAGATTAATTCTCCGATAACGTCCAGTTCTTCATCTTTTAAGGAAGGAACTTCTGTCAGTGCTTCCAGTGTCTCTATGGTCTCCAGTACATAGTCCACATCATTTTGCTCGATAAATTCCGTTAAATGCTTAATTACTGGTAGTTTCATTGAATAAGTCTATTAATCCTTCGAATTTATTAGTTTGAACCTGATTGATCAGTTTACCGTTTTTGAATGCAGCAAAAGTGGGAAGATTATTTACGTTTGCTAATTTTCTTGACTCCGGAAACTTCTCAGCGTCAACAATGATAAATGAAACATTTTCATTCTCACCAGCTAACTTTTTGAATTTTGGTTTCATGATACGGCAGTTTCCACACCATGAAGCTGAGTATTGTACCATTACAATATCATTATTGTCCACAATTTCTTGTAGCGTATCGTTTTCTAATTCCTGTAACATGATTTTATTATTTAAGTGGTTAAGAACAGGGGAAATAAAGACACTTCCCCTGTTTTTTTGTTTTTAGTCTTCGCTAAAGCTAGCCAGACTTAGTTAAGGTTTGACAAGTATTCAGCTACACCTGTGCGAGTTGCGTGCATAGCTTCTTTACCTTCTTCCCAGTTTGCCGGGCATACTTCACCGTGCTGTTGTACGTGTGTGTACGCATCGATCAGACGGATATATTCTTTAACGTTACGACCTAAAGGCATATCGTTTACTGACTCGTGGAATACTTTACCTGTTTCATCAATCAGGTAAGTAGCACGGTAAGATACTGCGGATCCTTCAGCAAGAGTACCGTATTCAGGGTGCTCTACTTCTTTGATTTCCAGAATACCCAGAATGCTGGATAAGTTACGGTTTGTATCAGCCAGGATAGGGTAAGTAACGCCTTCGATACCACCATTATCTTTTGCTGTATTTAACCAAGCAAAATGTACTTCGTTAGAATCACAAGAAGCACCGATTACAATAGTGTTGCGTTTTTCAAATTCTGGTAAAGCATCCTGAAAAGCATGAAGTTCAGTAGGACATACGAAAGTGAAATCTTTCGGATACCAGAACAATAATACTTTTTTACCTTCCTGAGTTGCTTTTTCAAAAATGTTGATACTTAAATTGTCACCTAATGAATCGATTGCATCTACTGCAATACTTGGGAAATTTTTACCTGTAAAGCTCATGATTATATATTGTTTTTTAATTTTTTCTATGCTACAAAGATACGACTTATTCCATCATGAAAGTATTACAATTGTCAATAAGCAATTGTTGAAATCTATATCTTAATTGTGATTGCATAGATTTTTACTATTCTCATTTCGTTATAAATTATGCGTAGACATTGTTTAGAAAGAAGAGAAATATTACATTTGCTACGCTCAATAACTAATGGCCCTGTAGTTCAACGGATAGAATAGAAGTTTCCTAAACTTTAGATAGCAGTTCGATTCTGCTTGGGGCTACTAAACAGGACAAATGAAATTGATTTTCGTTTGTCCTGTTCTTTTTTGGGAGTAATCTGCTGTTTATCTGAAAGATATAGTTTGCGATTACATTCATTCGGGTGGTTCGATACGTTTTTCCGTCAAACTCTAATTTTTCGGGGAATATCGAACCGATTATATCTCGCCTTGTTCTGATTTCACCCTCGCTGTACATTTTGGGAATATTTTCTATGTACTTCAAAGCCCTGTCCAAAGACTTTTCTATATTGATTTTCTTGGTATCAGAACCGTCTTTACTCAACTGTTCTTCCAAACTCTGGATTCGTTGCCTACACTCATCTTTGATTTCGAGATATTCCTCATCATCAATAATTTCAGACAGCAGTTTGTTTCGTGCTACTGATAATCTCGCATTCAGTTTATCTATTTCCTGTGCAATCTGTTTCTTTTCGTCAAATGGATTTTTAACGAATTTCTTGTAGTTGTCCAAAAGCAGTCTTTTCACTATTTGAGAAGTACCATTCAACGCAAACTGTCGCATACTCTTTTCAAAAATATCGTTGGCTAATTCGGCTTTTTGACGGAAGCCACAGGAGGAAACGCAATGATAGTAATAATATCGACTTGTTCTTCCTTTGGAAGCACTTCCTGTTAGGTTGCGACCACATTCGGGACATACCAAGAAACCACGCAGGGGCAGGTTCTCATCTGAAAGTATTTTGGTATTGGGACGTTCCACCCTTTTGTTTCCGTCCAATATCAGTTGTACTCTGTCAAAAAGTTCTTTGGATATAAGCGATTCGTGCTGACCCTGTACCAATTGTGCTTCTTCGTCCTTGAATTTGGCAATGAATATCTTACCGTAGTACAGCGGATTACGGACAGCTACGTGAAAAGCACTTCGACTTATCGTTGTTTTGTGCAACGTATTCATTTTTTGCCGTACTTGGTCACAGGCAAACACGCCTTTGGCTATTTCGTTGAAAGCCCAAAGCATAGCTGTTGCTTCAGGTTCTTTCGGAGCAATGTATTTTCGTCCGTCCTCTTTGCTTCTGTTGATATATCCGAAAGGAGCTTTACCCATTAAACGCCCTTCTTTCCTTGCTCTACGCATACCGTAGAACGTATTCAATGCTCTGCGGTCATTCTCTACTTCGGGAGCGGACAAATATATCGCAAGCATCATCTTGTTTTCGGGAATGGAAAGGTCTAACGGCTGTTCTACCGCTTGTGGTTCTATGCCAAGTTTGTTGAGCGTGCTAATCATCTGATAGGCATCGCCGGCATTACGGCTGAACCTGTCCCATTTGGTAAACAGGATAAGGTCAGTCTTTGAACTTCTCTTTTTAAGACTGTTCAGTAACCTTATCCATTCGGGACGGTTAAAGGTCTTGGCGGAATGGTCTTCGTAAATAACTTGTCCGACAGTAATCTTGTTGGTCGCACAATATCTTTTCAGGCGTTCCTCTTGGTCACGTTGTGAATATCCCTTATCCGCCTGTTCATCGGTGGAAACACGTATATATAAATCGGCTCTTTTCATAGCTAATCATTTTTAAGTGGATATTGACTTTGTGTGGGATTAGCTAAATTACAAAATAAATCATTCGGTGTCAAAGCATTCACGGATAATTATCATTGTGAGGTTGTACAAAAACTCCATAATCAGTTCGGCTGTTTCCTGTTCCACGTCAGTACCGATTTCACGGAGAAGCTCCATTGCTTCCTCGATAGGTATTTTTTCTATTTCTTTTCTCTCCTGCATCGCCTAACTCGTTTTGTACTGACTAAATTAGTCAGGTAAGCAAGTCGGGCTACTAATGTTGCAGTCAGAGGTAGCATTTGGCGTTCAGTTGCCAGATATTGTATTATAATCTAAAAATTTCAAACAATTTCTTGTCTTATGGAAAGCATCACAAAAGGGAAATATTTATACCTTGCAGTTTCATTAGACTAAGATGTTAGAAAACTTACCTATATACATTCCCCTAACGTTCGGGCTGATAACAGTTGCAACACTTTTTTTATTCTCTTGGGTTATTAAGACTTCCACCTCTCCAACTACACGGAAAAACTCACCGATAATCATTATCAGTTTGATAATATGGCTAATTATCCAAGCCGTTTTGACACTTAAAAATGTTTATAATTCAGATACAAATTCATTTCCGCCCAAAATATTGTTGTTTGGGATTTTGCCAACGCTTTTGGCAATTGCCGTTTTGTTCTCAATGAAAAAAGGACAGAGATTTATTGACAGTTTATCCCTGACAAACATTACTTATTTGAATATCGTCAGAATACCTGTCGAGGTTGTACTGTTTTGGCTTTTTCTGAATAAAGTTATTCCCGAATTAATGACTTTCGAGGGAAGAAATTTAGATATTATAGCAGGTATAACCGCACCAATAGTTGCATACTTTGGGTTAGTAAAAGAAAAGATTAATCGCAAGACAATTTTGATTTGGAATTTTATCTGTCTTGGTCTTCTGATTAACATTGTCGTAAACGCTTTTTTCTCCGCTCCCTCTCCTATACAGAAATTCGCTTTTGAACAGCCGAACATAGCTATTTTAAATTTTCCGTTTAGTTGGTTGCCAACATTTATAGTACCTATTGTTTTATTTGGACATTTGGTTTCTATAAGACGATTATTAAAGCATTAAAACCATTCCCAAAAAAGAATAAAAAGGTAGCAAAGATAAGGCGGACAGCCACCGCACCGCCCGACCAAAAGACTACGGCATAATGGCTTCGCCACCTTTCGGGACTTATTCCGTTTCCTTTTGGTTTTTCCGCCTGTCCGCCTTGTTAAAATGGCTTTCTTTTTTTTCTGTTTTTTTCTTTTGGAAAATAATTTTAAGAGGGAGAACCTGTTTGCTTCGAGTGCCTGTATGTACGTACATACGTAGATACGCCTCTAAATATAAGCGTAAAGGCATATAACTATAAAAGCATATTTGCATACAAACGTACACACAGGTTTATGTACTTATTTATATGTGTAAATACCTGTTCATATATGCAGATACCAATACTGTCGTTTTCCCTATCCGAATTTTTATCAGCCTTTCATTTCTCTATGGTAGCATTTGGCGTTCAGTGGCAGTGTTTGTCCGATTGCCGAAAGCGGATTGTTCCTTTACTTTGTAAAGGAATAGCAGAAGTGTTTTTTCGGAAACACACAAAAATTATTGGCTAACTCCAATCCGTTCCGTAGGACGGATTATTGTGTT
>NZ_GL379772.1 GCF_000143765.1 Sphingobacterium spiritivorum ATCC 33861
AGGTCTGCCAAGGCCGTCAAAGTACTGGATGCTCTGGTTTTCTTCTTCTACGGTGCGGGATTGGGATAGGTTGGCTAATGTTACTCCTGCCTTGCGAAAGGTGCGTGTCAGGATGTAGTTCTGATTTCCACTCGGCTGGGTTTGTAAAACAGGATGTGTCTGCAGGCTGCTGCTGGTATAGATCCGAACCGTACTGCCTGAAGGGATATGGAAGCCTGGCTTCAGGGTAACGCTGCCACTGGCTTTGATCTGACTCTGACCGCTGTAGCTGGTCAGAATCAGATCTGTATTTTGTGCACTAACCGTTGATAGGGATAATAGGGTTAATATCGTGGATAAAAAAGGTCTTTTCATAATCGGACTTATTGGGCACGGTAATGGTAATGGTAGCTTTGTCTGAGCTGCTGAAACTGATCCAGGACATGTTGCAAGCGTTGCAGACCATCATATTGATAATACTCTGTCTGCCCTTTGGCATCGGTCTTACTTGTCATGCCGACAAGGGGTTTGTAGGTGTAGGAGATGATCTGGGAATTACTTAATCTGAAATCATTACGTAGCAAATCAGAGACAGATTTAAGTTCCTGATCAGACGGAATTTTATTTTCAAGATCTTTTAAAATTTCATTTCCGCCCATAACAGAAACTACAGTATTGATATCTGCATTTTTAATCTCAAAAATGGGATATGAACCTCGGTAACTATAGAGATATATGGTATAGGTGTCGTCATTCCTTTTGTAAGACATCACATTTGCATTCCCGGAATATTTATTAACAGATAATATGGATTCATAAATATTATTTTTCAGATTACGGGACTCTACGTTACCCAGAACAAAAAACTGAAGATAAGGATTAATGTAATTATATTTATCCAAAATGAAATTTGAAGAAAAAACGGTCTTTTTTTCAATTATCGGATTCAGCATATTTCGCTGAATCATGTTATTTACTATACTATTTCCAGTTCCTTCTACATCCGATGTATATGTATTCTCTTCCGAATAACTTGTTCCGTTACTTCGGTTGACAATCTTTTTTATGACCTGATATTTATCATTATAAAAAAGACTTGTACCGGAAGCTAGTGGGTTACTGGGATTATCATAATTTTTCTCCGTTATATTTTTTACTCTTCTTACACCCGAATAGATAGGATAATCAAAAATATAATAATCTGAAAATTGATCTCTTAGGGAAACAAATTGATCAGCACAGCCCCCTCTGACGACTCCTTTTCCAATCTCAATTCCTTTTCCTACAGACTTTTCAACATTCTCATAATCATATAGGGATTCTTTAGTGAGGACATAAGAGCCGTTAATCTCCTTAAATACAGAAACAGATTCTACTTTACCATTTGGCCATGAAAACGGAATCTGATATATAGTATTAGGGTATATAACGGATACAGGCAGACTACGATCCGTAAAAACAGTATACTTTGAAACCATTTTACCATTTGCTTTATTCATATTTGTGGTGTATTCTGCTATCTCTTCATAACAAATCTGATTTCCGCTAAAAGAACTCAGATTATAAAAAGAATTTCCCAGATAAACCTTTCTCGTAGTATTACATCTTGTACATCCGCCAAAACCTCCCGAGCTTCCAGTAATATATTCTCCGGTATATGCATAGCCCATTTTATTAAACTGTGCTGAAATAATTATTCCGGTTCCTTCTTCCCTCTGTCCATACCTATACTCTTTAGCTACAGCTACACTATTATCAGCATTATAGTTAACTACTCTCTTTATCCGCAATCCAAATCCCTCACCAATTTCTTTGACATCCTGTTCAACGGGGATTTTTATTGTAATCTCAGCGAATGCTCTCCTGTTTCCGATGGCCTCCGCATAAAGCTGATACTTTCTTCCGGCTATCAATGGAGCTACGTCGTTTCGCAAAAGATCATTGTGAGGATCTCCACCCATTACAAAAATCACCTGATTGGTGGTTAAATCAGTCAAACGTACAAAAGGTCTGCTGTTGACTCCCGGCAAATCTGAAAATTTCCGGATATTAACAGTCATTACAGAAGGGCCGGTTAAACTCTCCGGCATAGTAAATGTCAATGAATTGACCGGAGTCATATCTCCATTTGCTACACAGGAAATATATTCATTTGTCTGCTTTCTGTAACTTTTGACAAACTGATTATTTGCATATTCAAATACGGAATATCCTTTGGTTGGATAAGTAACCTTCTTAAGTATTCCGGCTTCTATATGGGCGGAGGAGAGATCTCTGTTCGCAGATCCCACATTAACTATAACATTATTCACTATATCCTGTCTTGCTTTTAGCAATGATGTGTTTGTCAGTTGTCCGTTATAGTAACCCCACTCATCCTGAGCAAAACTATTTACTGCAGGCAATTTTATTTCGCTGTAGCCAAAACGATATTTCTGGTTTTGATCTATTGTAAGAGAATCCAGTTTCAATCTTTTTTTCAGGTAACTGTTCATCACATTTTCATTTGCCGTAAAATAATCGGTATGAAAATCTATTGTTCTGATCTTTTCGTAACTACTTAAGTTGGGGTTTACAGCATAAACCTCCATTTTACTTAATCTTCTTCCTCCGCCATCCTCACGATTATCCACAGATGTAAGTTCAATATAACCTAAACTAAAGCTGATTTTTTTAAGTCTCAATGAAGTGTATTTCCGGGTTGTCATTCCACTGGTTTCAGGTCCCAGGTTATATATACCGGTACAATTATCATCTGCCTGATAACTTTGGGAAAAACTATGTGAATATTCCTGTGTCGGATAGTAATCACTTATATATTCAAACTTTATAGTATCCGTTTTATCCGCAGATATCATTTTTGAAAGATACCATGTTGAATACCCGCTGGGCAAAGCAACATCCCCACGAAAATAAGCCGACACGTATTCTTTGTCATAAAACTGATATTCATTCCCATCCTCATCTGTAAGGACAAAACTATTTCCATTATCTTCTTTTACCTTTATTGCATTAGATTCTATCATCTCTATCTGACCACCGGGAGTAAATATAAATTTGCCACTCCGACCATTTATATTAAAATAGAAATTATCCGGTTTTGTATCCTCATAACCCTCTTCAATCCTTTTTAAGTAATTCAGATTGTTTTGTGTTGCACCTTCGCTTACTATACTTTCCACAGATCGGAGTCCGATGTTTTTGAATCCTGTGGGCGCAAAATC
This sequence comes from Sphingobacterium spiritivorum ATCC 33861, assembly GCF_000143765.1. GTDB lineage: Bacteria > Bacteroidota > Bacteroidia > Sphingobacteriales > Sphingobacteriaceae > Sphingobacterium > Sphingobacterium spiritivorum. Next base: position 3,204 of record NZ_GL379772.1, read on the forward strand.
ATCACCTCCGTTGATTGTTCTGGAGACAGCTCCACCCAAATCCAATACCCAACCTAAGCCCGTCCACCCTGATCTTTCATCAACCCGGACACCATTAAATGCAACATAATTTAAGGTAATCGGCAACCTGAATCTGGAAGTCTTTAATTCATATAAAGGAATAGAGAGGTTGGTTTTGCCAGAATTATTATCCATTTTATATTCTCCGAATACGCCCAACGCTGCTGCATCCGGAGAAGGGGGAATAGAAACCGGATTTACAACCTTTTGTTGTTGAGCATATATGGGATAACAATATAAAATCAATAAACAAACGGGTAGATAAATATGTACTTTATTATAACATAAAATAGATTTTAAAACCATTTTTAGTATGACATTTAACATAATAGCAATTAATAATTTATTTCAATACAAAGTCAGAATACATCCAGATATAATTGATCATAATCAATACCGTTTAGCCTTTTAAAGCCGATATGATATATTAAAGCCGATATGATATACACATTGGATTTATGGACATCACTTACAGCAATATTTTACCCAAACAAAACAAATATAACTCAATTTCGATTAAAACAAAAGAAAATTTAAAACAAAAGAAATAAAACTTCGATTATGGTAAAAATATCACAAATCTTACAAGTGCAACATTTCAAAAAATAACTCCTCTAATCATTCACCTCTATTCATCAAATTTCTTATCTTTATGAAATAATATTAACCCGAATATGAAGATACCATTCCTTATCGCTGCTGTAACTTTGTTTAGCTCATGTGCTGATTTTATAGAGTACCCTTTAGAGAAAGAACAGGTCGCTCTTCTTGGTCCTGTGGACAATTTTTCGACTACTGATACACTGATTACATTTTGGTGGGATACACATCAGGATGCCAAAGCTTACAGACTACAGATAGTAAGTCCGGATTTTGACAAGGTTGGGAGCGATGTTATCGATACACTGGTTGCAGGAGACAAAGCGAGATTATCACTCAAAGCAGGAGCTTACACATGGCGTGTACGACCTGAAAATAATGGCAGTGCAGGAATCTATACCTACCGCAAGCTGGAAATCAAGGCAACGAATTAAATGAAAAATAAGGCACTGACATATGGACTCATTATTGTAGTGATCGCATTGTGGGGCTATATTATCTACACCATATTTGCTTCGGTATCTGAAGACAATACAACTGCTGTTATACGGGCTTCAACAATAGAAAATGAAACTGTCAACCTCAATTATTACCGAATCAAGGATGATGTAATGTTAGCGCTGGATTATGAAGACCCTATGCTGAGAGGTATGGACATTCCTCTGGAAAATACAGATGCACCAGCTGCAGCCAGCCCTAATCCGACTCCTTATTTTACTCCGGCTCCGGTACTTCCACAGACCAAAGTAGCTTATCTGGGTTATATCGAAAATGAAAACGGCAGGAATGCAACAGCCATACTGGCTATTCAGGGTAAACAACATATGGTCAATACAGGGGACCAATTGCAAGGCGTAAAGGTACTGCAGATCAAAAGCAGCTTCGTAAAGGTCCAGGTAGACGGTGAATCCAAAATTATATATAAAAATGAAGATTAGCATATATTTGACGTTGTTATCTCTTTCTTTAGCTTTTTCTTCGGGAGCGCAGAAAAGACAAGAGGTACAATATAACCGTTTTACCATAAACGGTGAAGACGGGTCTAAACAGACTTTTTTTGCTGAAGACAAAAGAATAAATTCAAAATCAGACAGATTATATTCCTGGTATGCCTCCAACAAAATAACACTGACTGAAGGAGGATTCAGCGGTAAACTTCTCAATGGAGAATATACCCGCTATTATCCAAACAAGAATCTTGCTGAAAAAGGTATTTTTAAGTTTGGCCTTAGAAATGGTTTATGGCGCAGCTGGTCTTCCGAAGGTCTGCTGACTAAAGAATCCAATTGGATAGAAGGTATAGAAACAGGTGCATTTGTTCAATATAACTCCGATGGCAAACAGGAAAAGAAAGGAGAACTGAAAAACGGAAAGCTACATGGTGCTATCCAACTATTTTCCGGATCAGACAGTACATCCGTACAGTACTACAACGAAGGAAAATCCATCTCCGAGGAAGAATACATCAACAGCAATCTATTCCGGAAATCCGGCAGTTATCTTGGTCGTACATTCGGCAAACTGTTTAATAAAAATAAAGAACCCAAACAGAAGTAATCATGCTGAAGGCCGCAGCATTGCATCTGGCAATAGTCATTTCACTGATCATAACGCTTATTCTGGGATCTATGCTGTATCTGGCCTTCTTTTTCAGAGATCAGACAGCACGGTTTAACCGCTATGATCTCCTGCAGCAGGAACTGGAAGCCGGCATTACTATTATGCAGACTCTTGATTTTCCATATACTGCCAAAGACAGTATTCTGCATTCTGTATTGTATTCCGGTGATTCCATTTCGGTGAGTAAGCAGCAATGGGGATTATTTGATATCGGATATGTCAGGAGCTATATCCAAAAGGATACTCTTCAGAAAACTTTTATGATGGGTATACCGTTGCAGGATAGTCTTGTCCTGTATGTAGCGGATGAAGACCGGCCTATATCAGTGAGCGGCAAAACCAGTATTATAGGAAATGTTCAGCTTCCTAAAGCCGGAATTCAGCCAGCGTATGTAGATGGCAAATATTATTCCGGACACAAAGATATTGTACAGGGAAAAAAGAAGGACAGCGAACGCCAATTGCCGAAGCTACAGCAAAAACGGCTGAACCATATTCTGGAATTATATGGTCTGCTTGAAAATGAAGACTTGCCTTCTATTCCGTCAGGCAATTTAAGGGAATCCTTCTACCAGCCAGCAGCACAATACAGAAGTATGGAAGCTCTTTCATTGACTGCAGACAGTATATCCGGACATGTCATTTTAGTAGTGGACAGCACTTTACATATCTCCGCTAATTCGGTTATTCACGATGCTATAATTGTGGCGCGGTCCATCAGCATTGAAAAAGGTTTTAAGGGTAGTGCTCAATTCTTCGCTTTGGACTCCATTATTGTAGAGGATGAGGTAAATCTTCAATTTCCCTCCGTATTGGGGATTGTAAAATCGCCAAAAGAGGATTTACAACCTCTGATACGCATTGGTAAGAAATGTCATATCGAGGGAACAGTTTTTTATTATGAGGATAAACGATCACCTGTACCTGCTGTTGTCTCGGTAGGAAAAGAATCTATAATTTCAGGTGATATGCTTGTATACGGCATGTTGCAGTATGAAAAGCCTGTACAGTTTATAGGTACTACTTATTGCTATCGTTTTCTTGTCAGGACACCTGCTTCCATTTATGAAAACTTCCTTATAGATCTGACCCTGGACCGCAAGAAATTAAGTCCGTACCACCTTCGTTCTTTTTTATGGGATCCTTCACAGAAAACAGTTTCTGCATCACTTCTTCAGTCGCTGAACAATGATTAACAGGTCATCGCATATCACCTTACGGGCATCTACCCTTGTCGAGGTGCTGATTGCATTACTGATTATTATGTCTGTATTTGCAGCAGGAATGGTTATATTCGCTAATATAAACAAAGCATCCCGAAGCCAGACACAGCAGCAGATAAAAATGCAACTCAAGGACCTGCAAAAAGAATATGAAAAGTACCCTGTCGCAACGGAAGAACATATTATCAGAGACAGTATTGCCTATACTATTCGCATTGTGACCAGTCAGGATTATCCCCGGTTAAAAAGAATAACAGCTTCTGCCCGACATCCTCACAACGATCTTATTTTGGACAGCTTAGTCGTATTAAAAGAGAACAGAGATGAATAAGGATAAGTTAAAAGCATTTACCCTGATTGAGATTACGATAGCAATGCTTATAGCAGCTGTAGTAATCGGTCTCTGCTATTATACGTTTCAACTGTTTATGAATCTGTCACATGAACAGCAGCAAAAGAAAAATGAACAGTTTCAGGCAGAGCTTTTACAGCATCTGCTTGTCCGGGATTTTGACCATGCAAGAGCCATTTATCTGGAAGATGAACTGTTAACAATACAGGATAGCAGCGGAGAGATCAAATATACACTCTCCTCAAATCATATCTTACGAAACCAATATGACCTTCGTACAGATACTTTTCAGATGAAAGTACTGGAACACAAGGGTGAATTCGAAGGCCCCGAATTACCCGTCCAAAGCCTGATCAACAGACTTTCTTTACAGCTGCAACAGGAAAAACGCATCTGGAATCAATCTTTATTTAAGAACTATACAGCACAGCAACTCTTGCGTATAGAAGATCTGCAATACTCTTTTAATTAATACGATTATGCCGAATATTGACATCTCCCAATACAAGAAAAAGAAAAAAACGACAACTTCAGGATCACCTGTTACTGATGAGGAAACAAATATATGGTCTTTTATGAACAAGGACATCAGTTTCGGAGATGGTCAGTTACCGGATCGTAAAAAGGAAGAATTTTATCTTGAACTGAGTACACTCCTTTTGTCAGGAGTAGATCTGAGAACATCTTTTGATCTGGTATTACTGGAAAAAGAAAAATCCAAAAACGGAAAAATTTTTACCGGCATAAAAGATGAAGTACTGAAAGGAGATGCACTTTCTGAAGCGATACGTAAGACAGGTAAATTCAGTGATTATGAATACTACAGCATCAGAATCGGAGAAGAAACAGGTAAATTAGGTCAGGTTCTGAAAGAGCTGGCTCAGTTTTACAAAAATAAGATCAGTCAGCGTCGCAAGATTGTATCGGCGCTCACTTACCCTGCTATTGTATTCTCAACTTCTATAGGAGCTGTATTCTTTATGCTGAAATTCGTTGTTCCCATGTTTGCAGATGTCTTCACCCGCTTTGGTGGTCAGTTGCCGTGGATTACGGCTTTTATCCTCAAGGTTTCTAATTTTCTGGATCAGACATTCTGGGGTTTTATCCTGATTGTTCTTACAGTAATGATTATAGCCTATGTCAACCGTAAGAAGCTGTGGTGGCGAAAAGGTTATGCCAAAGTACTTCTTAAGTTACCTCTATTCGGGGATATTATACGCAAGATACATCTGGCCAGATTTGCCAATACTATGCGCCTTTTGGTCAGTACAAACACGCCATTACTAACATCTATACAGCTTGTACAGCAAATGGCGGACTTCTATCCTATTGAAGAATCTCTACGGCAGACTGAAGCACTTATTATGCGGGGAGAATCACTACACCAGTCATTAGGTAAGTTTTCTTTCTATCCGGCCAAGATCGTACAGCTTATCAAGGTTGGAGAGGAAGTAAACCGACTGGATTTTTTCTTTGAAAAAATAGCTGATCAATTGACCGAAGAAGTAGAATACCGTACCTCCACTATCTCCAATTTACTGGAACCTTTTATTATTATTTTTCTCGGATTAGTGGTCGGTCTGATTCTGATCGCCATGTACCTTCCGATGTTCCAGATGAGTAATAGTTTTTAAAATAATCAAAATCAAATTCATACTTTATTATCCTTATTTTTAAGTTTAAATAATACATTTTATTTTTCTGATAGCTCATTCCAAAGAACCAGTTATCTGTTGAAGTCCTTTGTTTGCATATTTCTATATTCTTCCTCTATTTTCTCCAGATAAAAAGAGGATTTCGAGGGTATATTGTCATCCCCAAAAGCTTCATGAATACTATATTTTGCATTATCATATCCCAATTCATATGCCTTTAGGAGGTAAAATTTAGAAAAATATTCGGTAAGATGATCATTACTATACATCTTTATACCATTTATTGTTATTGAGGTATTTAAGATGATATATAGATTTTCGTAAGCTTCAGGACATTGGTATTTATTCGCCATTATCAATGCATAATAATAAAGCTCATAGTTTTTTATTTGTTCAAAAAACTCTGTAGCTAATACATGATAGGCTTCAAAATCACCTTCATTAATTGCTCTGCGACATAAAGAATCCAATGTTTTTTTTGGCAACATCTCTTGTTTAGGAGAATCAATTATCACACGATCCTGATTCCTGTTGTTACAACTATAGAATAGCCATATAAATAAACTGTATATTAATATTTTCATTAGAGCTTTTCTTAAAATTCTTGCTACTCCTGGTGCATTATACATCGTTGAACGCTTAAACTTTAAATCTTCTTCTAACAATTCCTCAAAAAGTCCAACCTTTAACAGATCTGGTTTTATTCTTCTTATTCCAAATAGCTTATATTTATAGCTTTGTTTAGATCAGACAAAGTAAGCTGCTTATATTCCTTCGGCTTTTTACCTGTCAAAAAACGAAAAAGACTTGGTAATATCCAATCACCTTCACTGGGAAAGTAATCGGTAAAGCAGAATCTGGAAAGATCTACTTTGAACTGCTCTTCGAAACAATTCAATAATTCAATTGCATCATCGCCATAGATATTTAGATCGTGGTACAGCCTTACGTTTTCGTCGAGAGCTTTATCAGTAGAATTATATTCTTGTAATAAATCAATTAGTCTCGTATCCATTATTTGAACCATTTTGTATCATGCTTTCCATACCATTTACTTAGACCATAATGTTTACCAAGCTCATAACTTACGCCTGTAATAGTAATAACCCATCCGGCATATTGTACTACACGGCCTACAGCTGCCCCCAGTCCTATGGTTTCAAGCGCTCTGTGTAGTAGACCTTTGGCTTTCAACTTATAAGTACCAAGACACCCTGAACAACCAGATCTATCCATCTCAACGACTTTGAATCTACAGATGTCCATGCGCCTGCAGCTACTCCTCCTGTTTTTATTAGCCAATTCCCAGATTATCGGAAAGTAATTACAATATTTATCATTTCCATTTCACTACTATATCACTTCCACAAATAATATCTATTATATTGTTAATATTTCCTATCGAATAGTGTTTCAGTCCCCAATCCTCAAACATTTCCCTACTTTCCATATGAAACCATTTTAAATAACTGGAATTATCAGAGGCTACAAATCTCCTATAGGATGGGTTTTCATATAATGTTTTTAATCGAGCTCCCTCATCAACAACCCGGTACGCCATTACTCCTTTAATTTTAAATTCTAATACTTTATTATCCTCCATTTCTGCTAACCGAATGGTTAATATACCTTTACTATCCGATAAACACACAAAATACAAATCTTTAGGAATTGGAGTAATAATAGGTTCCCATTTTATAAAATCATTCATAATAAAGTGGATTGAATTGATTTGTAATGTCAAATTCAGTTTTTTTTTGTGTATTTTGAATTCCTGTATAAAATTCAATTAGAACATATTGATTTGGTAACAAAAATATTGTCTTTACCTTATAAACAGGAGCTTTTACAGATAAAATCTCTATTTTTCTAAATCCAACCTTCACTTTCTTTTTTATTATTTTGTATTTATAAGGATTATTATTAATACTATTTTTTGTAATTAACTACCTATCTATTTTAACTTCCGTGTCAATGCTATAACCATCAGACGTTGGTGAAGACATTCTTAGGTGTATTTTTGTACAAATAAAACAAAAGTTACAAGAAGAAAAATAGATGTAAGAATTATGATATTTCTTTCATTACCTAACAGTTTACTAATACTTTATTCCTACGTTATTTATATGACCAGTAGTAACTGAGTTTCCATTTTGTATATGTAACGGTGTTTCCTCCAACTTAAATATACCACGTAAATAAACCGATACTTTTAATAAAAAGCCGACCGTCTCTTATAGACATCAGTGTATGTGAAAACTACATATGTATTCTATCAAAGACTTGCTCTTATTCCTTTCTCGACTAAAATCATATCCCACCATTTAACAGTACCTTGATTTAAATATCTTACAACTTTATTATTATACCAATTTATTTTTCCTTTAGTTTCCAATTCATTTTCAAGCAGTTTATACCACATCTTATATCTCCGAGCCATATGACTTACCTTTTCAGGATTACTATTTACTTCTTTCATAGTTTTACTATCAAACATTACCGGGAAAGTAGATATTTTATGAAGCCCTGCATTAAATACTAATCTATTGATAGCAAACATAGCATCAACAGCTATTGTATAATTTTTACTTTTAGGCTCAGGCATATCTTGAAAATCTAACTGAGTAGAATTAATATAATATTTTTTTACATCTTGACAAGAAAGAGAAATGTCCTCAAAACACGGAATCAATTGCTTCATTACCTCCAAAACGTCTTGATCATTGATATTTTTCTCAAAAACACTTTGCATAAAATAATCTTTAGTTTCTCTGATATATTTTTCTGATCCCTTGGTTATATTTATTCGGAGAAAATAACCTTCTTTATTTATATTACATTTAACTTTTTCGACTACAACATTTGCTTTTTGACCATAAACCCTGAATTGACACAATATGCATATAAACAGTAGGATATATATATAATATTTTTTCATCATTACTTTAAATAATTATTAATTAACCTATTAATTTCACTCCAAAAATCACTACTAGACATCCCTTTTAAAGTAGAAAGATCAACTGATATTCCGTTATATTGCTTTTGTGGCCGCTTATCTTGATATGGAATAAACGATCTATTTTCTAAATCACGTCCATCTTTTGTTGCCGCCATGTCAAAATTCCATCCACGATAGACTCCATAATACCCATGATCACCTTCCCACATAGAAAAATTTCGTTTAAATATATGCGCATAGCTTCGATCTCCATTCAATTTTTCCAAAAAACCATCAGATAAAAAATTAAACTTTGCAGAATAAGCTGTTTCTTCAGTATTGTAATTTACAGAAATACCTTCTTCTGCTAAAATTTGTTCCAAAAAAAGTGTAGCTTGATATTCATCTTTAGCCTTATCATATATAGGAAGATAAAATTCACCACCAGTAAGGACAAAACCATAACAATTTGAAGACATATCCAAAGTCTGTCCATCTTCTACTGGGTATTTTGATGTCCCTTGACCAATAAGGCGCCACGCTTCGACATCTGTTCCTTGATTAGTTTTTATTGTAAAAACGGCATATAATGCTCCATTCATTTCCTCATGTTTAATCCTTCCATTCTCAATTTTTGGAGTAGCAATGATTCTACCATACTGATCAACAATAAAGTTCCCATCTTTATCAATAAATTTGATAGGATTTCCTAATGCATATCCATAAGGAGAAGTTTCTCTATACACCTCATTAAATTTATCCACCACATTCCATCTTCCAATCACTGGATCATCCGCCAATAGGCGGACAGGTGTCATCTGTCTCCGTAGTCCAGTTGGCCACCTAGCTCTTCCTGCTTCTCTTTTCCAACACTTGTCCACCACTGGCTGATAAGAATACTTATTATTTCCATATACAGGATTTGGAGATTTCTGTAATCCGCCAGCTGGCGGATAGTAATCATCTCTTTGTAAGACCTCTACAGTATTAGGATTTCGGTAGATTGTAACTCTAACAACTTGTTCCGATACTTTTGTCATCAGATTCATTATTTATTAAGATTTAAAATTCTATCTTTATGCCAAAAACACAAGTATCACCTCTTACATCAAATTGATTATTTTTTATTTCTTTTAAAGATCTAAAAGACTCTTCTAAAAAAGGTTTAAACCTTACCATATTATCATAATCTTTTCTATAGCCTACTGTATCAATACCATGGTAGTAATCAACTTCCTCTTTATTTTCTTCTTTAGATTTCACTAGTAGTTTCATTATCTCAACTTTAACGATTTCACTAGTATTAGTTACTATCTTACTCTCCAATATTGCATATCCAGTAATTGAGTTACCACCTAAGCTATCGGGTAATTTTAATAAACGTTTCTTAACAAATGTTTCAGTTGAAACTTTATTGTTTATCGATGACGAAACTTTATATTTTTGACTATAACATGAGACTACTAAGATGAAGGGTATTAGTGAAAATAATACATTTTTTTTCATATTTACTTTATTAATGGATAAAAGGACTTTATTAATGGATTTTGTGTTACAGGAACTGGGGCACCATAACCATATTTTCCATCTTGGTTTGCAGTGCTTCCTCCTCGAAAATTGTCAACGGCTTTTTTAAACATATTAACATCAAAAGAGGGTGCATACATTAGACCTGACATAGATTCCTCATATATTTTACCAGCAACAGTACTGGTTCCCCAAGGCATAGATGAAAACCCCATGTCATTATTCATCATATAGTTTTGATAGATAGATCTACCAAATAAATATGCTTCTACTTCATTACTAACGCGATTATTCTGTCCATTTTCATATTGATATCCATGAAAAAGTTCATGTGAAACGTTCTCCAACAATCTGTATTCATTAGATTTAAGTGCATTGCCTGCTAAAATATCTCCTCCACCACTCTCATTTCTTTTAAAAGCCGCTTCAGCTTGATCAATTAAATTACCTTTTCTATCTCTAGGAAGTTCATTCTTGAAATTAAAAAAGTTATCAGATGAAATTATTGATTCTAAAAGTTTTTCTCCCATCTGCACTGTGTTCATTCTATTAAGAGCCATCACAATTGATGCTACAAACTGATTTCTTCCTTGATAATCCATTCCCGCAGAATACTGTATTTTTTGGTCATCACCATTTTCATCTTGATAATAAATCCAAATTTCCTTTCCATTCGGATCAATAAATTTAATGCTATTATTCGCCGCATAAACATATGGTGATATAGAAATATATTTCTCCGCCAACGGATCCACCACATTCCATCTTCCAATCACTGGATCATAGAATCTGGCTCCATAGTCCAGTTGTCCACCTAACTCCTCCTGCTTCTCTTTGCCATTATAAAGATACTTATTATTTCCATATACCGGATTTGGGGATTTCTGTAAGCCAAACGGATAGTAATCATCTCTTTGTAAGACTTCCACTGCATTTGTATTCGGGTTCCGGTAGATGGTGGCTCTGACATTGCCCAGATGATCCGTCAGGTTGTAGCGGTAGCTGTATGTGCCGTTTGCATTCCGGTAGGCTACGCCTTCTGCGGTATGGATCAACTCGATTACTCCGTTCTGGTATTCTATTCCGCCGGCATAATCCCGCTGTCCGCTGGTGCTGGCTGTTTTACGAAGCTTATTGCCTGCTGCATCATACAGGTAGGTAATCGTGTTCCCTCCTCCTGTCACCTGTCGAGGTATATTCAGGTGGTTGTAGCTCAGATTCATTCCCATACGGTCCGTCTTTGCATTGCCGTTTTCATCATAGCTGTAGCTGCCATTGATACCACCGGATACCGTATTCAACCTGTTGCCGGTATAAGTGTAGCTGATCCCGGATCCGTCACGGGTCAATTGGGTGATATTACCCATATCATCGTAGTTCAGTAATTCGGACATGCCCGATGTGGGGCTGCTTCCGTTGGTCAACCGGTTCAGTTTGTCATAACTGTATACAAAGTGTTGGTTGAGGGTTGTCGTCTGCCCCCATTGCTGTTCGGAGATATTGCCGTTCCATTGTGCAGCTGCTCCTTTGACCGGATCCTGATAACTGAGCTGCTGGCTGAAGTGGGGTGAGGTAGTGCTTGTCATCCAGCCCCGTTCATTGTACCGGTAGTCTGTCGTATTCACCGGGTTATTTCCCTGCTGATCTGCGCCTACGGTCTTTGTCCTGAGCTGTCCGATTTCATTGTAACTGTTGGCCAATAAAGTGACTTCCGGTTGACTGTTGAGCTGTTGTCTGCTGTTGACCAGACGGCCGACATGATCGTATTCGTTAGTTGTTGTTATGGTAGTGGTTTGTCCGTTAACGGTATGTCTGCGGGTGCTGCTTTCCAGTTCTCCGGTGAAGCTGTAGCTGTTGTCGGTGATATCTGTACCGCCGATATGGTTCTGACTCTTGCTCTGGATCACCCTTCCTTCCAGATCATAATAGTGGGTGGTCAGCAGCATAGTACCTGTGCCCAGTGTGGTGGTTTTGGTGCCGGTCAATAAGGTCTTGACCCGTGCTCCGGAAGCCTGATTCCCTGTCGGAGCGCCAAAGCTGTTCTCCGGAAAGTCATACCGGTCGTAGTAGTGGATCGTATGGTAATACGCAATATTCGTCGGAAAGACAGCATTGGTATACCCCTGGTCTGTGGTTGTAGGATTTTCCCAGAGCCGGCCTATAGTCTGGCCATTGCTGTTGATCTGGGCAGTAAGCGTTACTGCACTCTCGGTACTGGTATAGATACCGGTCATAATCACCCGGCCGAATGCATCGTATTTGCTGAACAGCCATTCTCCGGCTGCTCTGCGGTTGGCATCACGGCTCAGTACTACCTGGTCATTGTTATTATACACCAGCTCTTCTTTTCCTTTGCCGGGGATCTTTTTCTCTGTTAACCGTCTGCGTCCGTCATATTTATAACCATAGATGTATGCATCGTAGTTGGGGTCTGCAGGATCTTCACTGAATGTGTTTACACTCACTGCAGGAGGGATCACATAGCGAAGGTCGCCGAAGTCATCGTAGACATAATGCGTCTCCAGTTTTTTGCTCTCTGTTTCCCAGACACGTTTCAATACCACTCTTCCATCGAAGTCTTTGTATTCTTCTACGGTGCCGCTTTTGCCACTGCTCCAGTTCTCATCTTTGATGGTGGTTTTGTACAGCCTGCCCGGTTGGTAATAAGTGGCAGTAGCGCCGTTTTCGGCTGCATTAAGCTGCCAGAGTTTCACATCATTAGTTTCATTGGTGCCATAGTCTGTGCGGACGGTATGGCCTGAACTCAGCTGCCAGGATTCGCCGGGTGAGCCCTGAGCCTGTACCCGGTTCAGCGGACTGTTCTCAAACTGTGTCTCTGCATAGGGATAGCCTGTTTTCTTTACGGCTGCATCCCAGCCCACAGTGGGACTATAGAAATTCATCACATCCACTCCGGCTGTGGGTTTATAGCTGCCGTCCATACTTCCGGAAGTGGCATAGGGAAGGTATTTTTTGCTCTCTCTGCCAAAGCCGTCGTACTCTGTATGCTGCACAATGTCTTTGTGGGTAGGGGAAGCCATGACCTGTATACTCTGCAGTGGCCGGCCCAGGCCGTCAAAGTACTGGATACTCTGGTTTTCTTCTTCTACGGTGCGGGACTGGGATAGGTTGGCTAATGTCACCCCTGCCTTGCGAAAGGTGCGCGTCAGGATGTAGTTCTGGTTTCCACTCGGCTGGGTTTGTAAAACAGGATGTGTCTGCAGGCTGCTGCTGGTATAGATCCGTACCGTACTGCCTGAAGGGATATGGAAGCCTGGCTTCAGGGTAATGCTGCCCTGGGCTTTGATCTGACTCTGGCCACTGTAGCTGGTCAGGATCAGATCTGTATTTTGTGCACTAACCGTTGATAGGGTTAATAGGGTTAATATCGTGGATAAAAGAGGTCTTTTCATAATCGGACTTATTGGGCACGGTAATGGTAATGGTAGCTTTGTCTGAGCTGCTGAAACTGATCCAGGACATGTTGCAACCGTTGCAGACCATCGTATTGATAATACTCTGTCTGCCCTCTGGCATCGGTCTTACTTGTCATGCCGACAAGGGGCTTGTAGGTATAGGAGGTGATCTGAGAACCGGGAAGGTTGGAGCGTAAAATGTCCATCTTCTGACGGATATAATCCGCTGTGACGGTTCCGCTGTTCAATTCATCTACTACACTTTGTCCACCAATGGCCGATACAACGTCATTATATTGTGCATTGACAATTTCGGCAACAGGATACTGCCCGTTGTAACCCCAGAGGTAGCTGGTAACCGGACCATTCGTTTTCTTTACTGCCAGAGGATTCCCATAGGTATCATATAAAGGCACACTTAACTTAACATTATATCTACTATCAGCTATAAATGCTCCTCTTCCTCCATTAGGGGGTATTTGCCCCGAAAGTCGATTACTAAATTTAAAATCAGTTAGAGGTTCAGAAATATCTAATTGTGAGTATTGACTTAATTTTCCATTATCAGAATATTGATTAAGTACACCAGAAACAATATGTTCTTGATTTTCATTTTTGACAGTATTTACAGTTTCAACAGGAACATTTAAAATATTTTTTGAAATTAATGATTCAAATCCTGAGTTGTAATCTAAAGGATACGTAACATATGTAACAAAAGAATCTTTATTAGATTTTGACACAAAATTCCTAGTCCAATGAGCATGGAATGAATTATCATATTTAAACTCCTCTAAATGAATATTTTCACTTCCGCCATCCTTCCTTATCGTTCTTTTATTAACTAATGCTGTAAATGGAAAATATCTGGTATAAAGAGTATTCATAGTAGCTGACAATCTATCAGTATGCAGCTCTCCTCCAGGATAATTTGCAAGTAGTGGAAATGTTGGTTGAACTAAAACATATTGGATTGATTTTGATCTGTTATCTGCAAAATCAGAATAAGTATATTGAGTTGATTTAATCAGATCACCAATTGAATTATATGTCTCTTCTCTCAACAGCTTACCCCTGCTACTCTTTCTTGAAATATTCGCACTTAGCAGCGGATCTGCTACACCCAATTCAAATAAAGCAGTTTCATCTGGTACATCAAATATTGTCGAATAAACAAATTTGGTATATGAATTATCTTCATTAAGTTCAATAACACTGGAATATCCTAACACTTCTGATTCATCATATCCTAAAATTGGAGTAGAGCTGGAAAAAATTCCTTGCACATTTGGAATTAGTGATGCAGCAGAAATGACATGTGTGGGCATTTTTGTTAATATTCCACTTGAATTTTGTGACGTTAAAAAGTCTTTGTACAAATATTTTTTTGATATGGTATTTTGTCCATCGTGGTTAATAATTTCAGCCACACGCAATCCACCTCCATATGCCTTCTCATTTTCCGTAAGTTCCTCTGCCTCCATATAACCAAAAGATACGGCTCCTGAAGCCATAACAACATCAGAATTTTCCCAATGTAATAAGTAATTAGCATTTAGAATACTTCCTGCATTATACGTACCCGGCGATAATGTCATCGAATAAAATTGATAATTAGTTGATGAAGGAACAATCCATTTAGTGTTAGGACCTCCTCCCTTTAGATTTTTAGAGACTTCAACAAGTGTAGGGTTTTCCAACGTAAATTCTAAGGAATAAGGATCAACTGAAAATGTTCCATCCTCATATTCAAAACTTAAAACATGTGAAGATACACTGGTTTTCCTTTTTGGAGAATAACTGTCTCCTTGAAGAGAAAAATCATTTAATTCGTATCGAAATTCGGTATAACCTCCTGTTGGATAAGAAATTCTTTTTAACACTTCTGCTGAGGCATATATATAATTTGATTCTCTAACAGCATCTCCATATAATGTTCCTTTGAAAAGAGTCTGGGGAATCGTACCGCCATCGACTCCATTCAATCCATTATAATAACCCCAGTAATCAACCTGATTACTATAATATGGATAGTTTGGATTACTCCCCCAAGGTAAAAGTTGAGAATTGTACGTAAAATTCCTATACAATTCAGTTGTTTGAGAGGTATTTTTAAGAATACCAGAGAGTTTAAATCTTTCATCTTGGTTCTCAATATATGCAAAACTATAGCCATAATTGAAGAGGCCATTTTTATCAAGGAGATTTACAGCGTCTAATTTTTTGGTTTTTTGTGCTCCCCTATCGATTCTATTTGACATTTCAAATTCTATACTTCCCAAAGGAAATTTGATTTTCTTTAAATATTTTTCATAATGGGTAAAAATATGTGTATTACTGGTACTTAAATCACTAGGTAGTAAACCTATAACAGTTCCCCCTGTTTGCGTCTTTGCATAACTTAAAAAGTAATTTGCGGATGATAGGTCCAAAGAGTTGGGATAATATTCAAAATCTATTTGTTGTCCACTAACTAATGTAATTCTTGTCAGATACCACGCACTATTATAAAAATTTGCTCCCATTGAATTGATAGTATACGTAGACACATTTCTGTCTTTGAATTCATATCTCACTCCATCAGGAGAAATTACTATAAAACCTGTAAAATTATGTCCATCAACAATTGGATCAATTTTATAATTACTGAATTGATCCTGAATTATATTTTTATTTTTGTCAAAATAGAATGTTCCACTGTAGTTAGAAATTTTAAAATGAAAAATATCAGGTTCAGAATCCAGAGATGTATTTAACACATCATTTAAATAAGAAGTTCTATCTGTATAATATTGTTGTATATTTCCTCCATTAAAATAATATCCTCTAACATCATCATCCGGAAGTGATTTTAAAACCCGAGTAATTACCCCTCCAACCTGAAGTGAAAATCCTAATCCAACTTCAGAAGGAAAGTTCGATGGTTTATTTTCTAATGTAGAATATGAAAGTCCAACATTTAAATTAAATTGATTTACCCTCAAATCAAATAAATCGATTTTTATTTCAGGAGTACCTGTATATAATGACATTGGATAATTACCATAATTGGAAAAGGCCCATGATTTTGGACTTGGAAAAACAACAAAATTATTCCTCACCCTCTCATAGTCATTTGTTTGAGATTTTACAATCAGAACTGTAAAATTACAAAACATAAAAATTAATATTTTCAGTATAAAAATACTTTTCCTTATTTTACATAAACGTCTCATCATATTCTATTTTTGGTTTATCCTGTTTAGTTGTTGCTCAATTTCAGAAATACGTTTATTTTGTTGCTGCACCTGATTTTCTTTTTCGATAAGATGTAGTGTCAATTCCTCCACTTTCTTCAGCAAAAGTTTGTTCATTTCGCCTAATGACACACCTTCCTTTTCGGCTTCCGCAGCCTTTGGCATGTCCGGCAGATGACCATGTTTTTCGATGTAAGCCCGAAGCTCGGAAAGCGATGTCAATTCATAGTCTTTCTTAAATACATAATCCGGCCAGTTGGCCGCTTCTACCTTTACTTCCTGTGAACGAATCTTTCCATTTACTGCCAGATCATATTCTCGTGGTGTGCTGGTCTTGATACCAACCTTTCCGGAGAAATACGCTATGTCAGCCTGACTCTTATTGATCCCCAACAGCGCTTCTATAGTCGGTTCATTGCCATCTACAACCTCTGCTCTGGGACCATAGAAATACTGACGATCATTTGAATTAGGATCGTAGTAGAGATACGTACGGTGAAAGGTTGTGGTAACATAGTCAGGAAACTTAAAATCCTCTATTTCGGCTACTCTGGCTCCTGTAACACCATCGTATATACCTCCGTAATATGTTGTTGACGGATCAGCACTTCCATGAATATAGGCGACTAACAGATACCATTTATCTAATTCGGGCAAATCTCCCTGCCAGAAATAAGGATTAGTAACAAGTAAATTATCAAGGTTATTAACATTCGCACAGCCAAAGTAGCTGTAACCATCTGTGGAATTCGTTTTCTTCAGCCAGATAGTCAAGCGGTAAATTTTCCGACGATCGATTGCAAAAGGTTTTGAATCCCATCCCGCATTAGCATGACTTGCTCCTCCAACACCTTTCCACAACATAACGCGATTACCATAAGGTCCGATACCCCATTCCCGGATATTATTAGCCGGGTCTCCATTAACCTCCAAAAAAGCAGTACTTCCGGTACCCGGCACCCAATCATTGAGATTTACCAGGTTTTGGGCCTGCATATTAGTGCTAAGCAGCATTAAGACCACAAAACACGAGAAGTAAAGTGTATTTTTCATATTTTATTTTTTAAGAAGTAATAACTGGTTGATCTGCGCTTGTTGCGCTTCATTATTCTTTTCCATTTTCAGGATATACAGTGTCAATTCCTCCACTTTCTTCAGCAGAAGCTTATTCATTTCACCTAATGACACACCTTCCTTTTCAGCTTCCGCAGCCTTTGGCATGTCCGGCAGATGACCATGTTCTTCAATGTAAGCCCGAAGCTCAGAAAGCGATGTCAATTCATAGTCTTTCTTAAATACATAATCCGGCCAATTGGCCGCTTCTACCTTTACTTCCTGTGAACGGATCTTTCCATTTACTGCCAGATCATATTCTCGTGGTGTGCTGGTCTTGATACCAACCTTTCCGGAGAAATACGCTACCTCAGCCTGACTCTTATTGATCCCCAACAGCGCTTCTATAGTTGGTTCGTTGCCATCAACAACCTCTGCTCTGGGACCATAGAAATACTGACGATCATTTGGATTAGGATCGTAATGAAGATAAGTTCTGTGTAAAGTTGTGGTGGCTAAATCAGGAAACTTAAAATCCTGTATTTCAGCTACCCTGGCTCCTGTAACCCCGTCATATATACCTCCGTAATACGTTGTAGACGGATCAGCACTTCCATGAATATAGCCAACGACCAGATACCATTTGTCTAGTTCGGGTAAATCTCCATACCAGAAATAAGGATTAGCATCAGGTACATTATCAAGTGTATTTACATTCCTACACCCAAAGTAACTGTGACCATCTGTTGAATTCGTTTTCTTCAGCCAGATAGTAAAGCGGTACATTTTCCGATGATCGATTTCAAAAGATTTAGAACTCCATCCGGCATTGGCATCATTTATTCCTCCAACACCCTTCCACAACATAACGCGATTACCATAAGGTCCGATACCCCATTCCCGGATACTATTAGCCGGCTCTCCATGAGCCTCCAAAAAAGCAGTACTTCCGGTACCCTGAACCCAATCACTGAGATTTATCAGGTTTTGGGCCTGGATATTAGTACTGAGTAGCATTAAGACTACAAAACAAGAGAGGTAAAGTGTGATTTTCATATTCTATTTTTTCTGAATTAATAATTGGTTGATCTGTGCTTGTTGCACTTCATTATTCTTTTGCATCTGCAAGATATACAGTGTCATTTCCTCCACCTTCTTGAGCAGAAGTTTGTTCATTTCTCCCAGAGAAACTCCCTCCTTTTCGGCTTCTGCAGCCTTTGGCATATCCGGCAGATGGCCATGTTCTTCGATGTAAGACTGAAGCTCAGAGAGTGGCTTTAGTTCATAGTCCTTCTTAAATACATAATCCGGCCAGTTGGCTGCTTCGACCTTGATTTCCTTTGCACGGATATTGCCGTTGACAGCTAATCGCTCCGTCGGAGTAGCAGTACCAATACCGGTATACCCATTGGCTAAAACAGTAACCTTGGAAGCTCCGTTTGTAATAATGGAAAAAGGATGATTAGAATGTGTACCGACAATACCGCCTGCAACCGCTCCATAATATCCACTTTCGTGCGACCACAAACCACTCTTCACCACTCCTGTAGTCACCAGCATCTTGGCATGCCCTTCTCCGTTGACCTGAAATGCTCTGTCCCAACCCTCGTTATTATCCACGGAAGTCGTTCCTAAAAGCAAATGGCCATTTTCATCCAGGCGCATCCGTTCAGTATTGTTATTCGTATTAAAGGATATAAATCCACCTGTCACAGATACTCCTCTATGGAAATTGATAGCATTATTGATCTGCCCGTAAAAACTATGGATAAGGGAAAAGCTCTTACCTCCAATCACATTTGTTCCTGTACCCTGGACTCCAAGAAAAGTTCCTGATCCGGTCTCATCTCCTTCTTCCAATCGGCCAAATACAGTACCCAATCGGTCATTATGAATGTAAGGAGCCGCTACATCCAATATAGCTTTTGGAGAGGTTGTTCCTATACCAACCGGACCTGAAGCCGGGAAGGTATTAGTCTGTGCATTTGTAATGTTTACGCATAATAGTAAACTCACTAAAAAATTTAAGATTTTCACAGTTGATTTTATTTATTGTCAATTACTTTTTGGAGAAGAAGCTCTAATTCCTTTTGCTTATTCTCAATATCCTTTAGCTTTCTATTGGATATTTTTATTTCGTTATCCTTTTCTATAAGATGTAATGTCAGTTCCTCCACTTTCTTTAGCAGAAGTTTGTTCATTTCGCCTAATGATACTCCTTCCTTTTCGGCTTCCGCAGCCTTTGGCATGTCCGGCAGATGACCATATTCTTTGATGTAGGCATCAAGATCAGCGAGTGGCTTTAATTCATAGTCCTTTTTAAATACATAATCCGGCCAGTTAGCAGCTTCGACTTTGATTTCTTTTGCACGGATATGACCGTTGACGGAAAGAAGTTCACCTCTGGATACAGTTGTTCCCAATAACAATTTTCCTTCTGTATCCAGACGCATACGTTCAGTATTATTATCGGTATTAAAGGTTAAAAAACCTCCTGTTGCATCGTCCCCTCTTAGAAAATTAATAGAACTGTTAATGTATCCATAAAAGGAGTGTTCAAGAGCAAAACTTTTCCATCCATACTGCTCACTGTATTGGGTACCGTATCCACGCACGCCCAGAAAGGTGCCCTCTCCTGTAACATCACCTTCAAGCAATCGACCTAAAACCGTCCCCAATCGGCCATTATGAATATAAGGAGCAGCTATATCCAATATCGCTTTTGGAGAGGTTGTTCCTATTCCGACCGGACCTGAAGCCGGAAAGGTATTAGTCTGTGCAAATCCCTGTGCAGACATTGCAGCATAATACAGTGTAGCTATTACTCCGGTTCTGGTTAACTTTCCTAAGATAGTTTTCATTCTTTTCAAGTTTAGTTTTTCTTTAATGTGTCTATTTGTTTTTGCAGATCAATAATATACAGTGTCAGTTCCTCCACTTTCTTCAGCAGAAGTTTGTTCATTTCTCCCAGAGAAACTCCTTCCTTTTCGGCTTCCGCAGCCTCTGGCATGTCCGGCAGATGACCATGTTCTTTGATATAGGCATTAAGCTCAGCGAGTGGCTTTAATTCATAGTCCCTTTTAAATACATAGTCCGGCCAGTTGGCTGCTTCTACTTTGATTTCTTTTGCACGGATATTGCCGTTGACGGCTAATCTTTCTGTAGGGCTGGCAGTACCAATACCTATCCGGTCCTGCAGATCTATAACTAAAGGCGATGTATTTGTCAACGAATTATAAATACCAAAGTTTGTATTGTCATTATACAGTCTATGATAGGCATTATTAGGTTTATACAGGTATAAGGAAGATGAATTATCATCAAAAGGAAGGATCTGCAGATAGCGTAAAGTTATCAGATTTCGTGTCTCCAGTCCTAAAGTATGTAAAGTCCCGTTGCTTTCCACGCTCATCGTTCCCCAATTCCATTCTCCGTTTATTTTTGGTGAAATATAAAGAGTAGTTCTACCGTCATCAGGTGTATGAAAAATCCATGAATTACTTCCGGTTGACACCAGATCCTCTCCTGTCTGCGCCTGACAAAGTTGGCTCAGAAAAATAATTGTAAGACTGCTTATCAAGCATTTTTTATTGAATATTGACATAATAAAGAGATTATTTGGTATAATTTACTTTTGACTTCAATAGTTGTATTTGCTCAGCCTGTTCACTGATCTGTTTATTTGCTTCTATCATATATAGTGTCAGTTCCTCGACTTTCTTAAGCAGCAGTTTATTCATCTCGCCCAGCGATATTCCTTCCTTTTCAGCTATCTCTGCTTTCGGTATATCCGGAAGATGGCCATACTGCTTAATATGATTTTCCAAGCCTTCCAGAGACTGCAATTTATACTGAGGCTTGAATACATAATCCGGCCAGTTGGCGGCTTCTACTTTGACTTCCTGCGAACGAATCTTACCGTTGACAGCAAGATCGTACTCCCGCGGATTATTGGTCCTGACACCTACCTTACCTGAGAAATATGCAACTTCACTCTGTCCCTTATTTATGCTCAGCAGTGCTTCTATAGTCGGTTCATTACCATCTACTACCTCCAGTCTCGGAGCATAAAAATATTGACGGTCGTTAGTATTGGGATCATAATAGAGGTATGTACGATGATTGGTATATGTGCTGCCGGGTAAAAATTTGAAATCAACCATATCTATCACTTTTTCTCCTGTAGTACCATCGTAAATTGCTCCAAAATGTTGGGTGGAAGGATCGTCCGCAGCGTGAATGTATCCGACCAGCAGATACCAGCGGTCCAGTACCGGAAGACTTCCATGATAGAAATAGGGATTATTATCCGGCACATTATCGAGTCCCGCAACAGCTACACAACCAAAATAAGTAGTTCCACCATTTGAATTTGTTTTTTTTATCCAGACAGAAGAACGATACATTTTCTTATGATCTATTGCTACGGGATTACTGTTCCAGCCTCCGTCGTCGTTAGCATTTCCTTCGGGAGTCGCTTTCCAAAGTATGACCCGATTAGCATGTGGTCCTACTCCCCATTCTCTTGTATTTTCGATTGTCTGACCATTCTGATTAAACATTCCTGCAGAACCTTCTCCTGCTTTCCAGTCATTAAGGTCCAATAGATTCTGTGCATAACATAGTGACGATGACCCAGACAGCAAGAGTCCAAGTAAGTAGTATTTTATGTGCATTTTCATGTTATTTCATATTATTTTTAAGTTCATTTATCTCCTGACGAATTTCTTTTAATTCCCTGATTTCCTTATCCTTTTCTATTAGATGTAAAGTCAGCTCCTCTATTTTCTTTAGTAACAGTTTATTCATTTCTCCAACAGACAGACCATCTTCAGCGATCTTCTGCGCCGATGGAATATCCGGAAGGTGTTTATTGGTTTTAATAAATGCTTCTATTTCAGGGAGGGATCTCAGCAGATAATCTTCTTCAAACACGTAGTCCGGCCAGTTAGCTGTCTCGACTTTAATTTCCTTTGCACGGATATTGCCGTTAACAGCCAGTTTCTCTGAAGGTGTGGTAATACCGATTCCTAAATTACCCTCTTCATTCAATACCATTTTAGGAATACTCCAATTTGTAGAATTAATCTTACTGGTAAAGAATTTAATAGAGTGGTTCTCTGTGGAAATTGCCCCCAGTTGTCTGAAATGTCCGGAGTAAATATTCAGATCATTTCCATATGTTCTTATCTGTGCATCATAAGTATTTTCTATCCCTAATTCTAAACTCGGATAATTGCTATCTGATCCAATACGCAACCCTACAGTCCCATTAATTCCCCCCGCTCCCAGATTAATATTTAAAGGTGCCAGCGGTGAAAGTGTACCAATTCCGGCATAGCCGGTAGTTGGAAACGTATTTGATTGAGCCATTACCCATGAAGCACTTGTACTGAGAAGTGCAGTACACAAAATTCTAATTCTTTTTTTCATAATTTTCTATTTTATCCAATCGCTTAAGAACCATATCCAACTGTTGCTGTTGCTTCTTAATAATACAATCTTTTTCAATCAGATACAGTGTCAACTCTTCAATCTTTCTTATCATGAGCTTGTTTATTTCTCCAACAGACAGGCCTTCTTCAGCAATTTTTTGAGCGGATGGTACCTCCGGAAGGTGTTTATTGGCTTTAATAAATGCTTCTATTTCAGGGAGGGGTGTGAGCTGATAATCTTCTTCAAACACATAATCCGGCCAGTTGGCCGCTTCGACCTTGATTTCTTTTGCACGGATATTGCCGTTAACTTCTAACTTTTCTGCAGGATTCCGTTTTCCAAGGCCCACATTTCCTTTAAAATAACTCGACTGATCTGACAGAACATTCAGAGATTCACTGAATGTATTTCCATTTCGCATTACATAATCTTCTTCATTGGATTTTATATCAAAAACCTTCCCTCCGATTGCAGTAACGTAAGGATACGCATGCTGGACCCCGTCATATACAACAGGTACTACTGAAGCGGTAGCGTTATAATAGTAATTTGTATTTCCCCGCATCCACAATACGATTTCATTTACTTCTCCCTGAAGTGTAGCATCTGCCCATCCTGCAATAAATGACTGGTAGATACTGTTGTTTTTTGAAGTACCTAATTTTACATCTAGAAAATTAGACTCATGCCCACCGTTACTTACATGATAAACAATAGTTGCCATCACAGAACCTTTCCACAGCCCGCCCTCGTGGATATTACTTCTTCCTAAATTCAGCACTGTGGGTTTATGCTGATCAAAATTTCCATCTTTCCATGTAACAGGGTAAAATTTGGTTATGTCTCCGCCTATTGTTATCATTCCGGAAGACTGCCCCCATGTAACCATGAACGTACACAGGAACAAAAACAACAAAATTAATCTGGACAGCATAAGATATTTTATTTTAAATTTTTATTAGTCAGGATTTCGTTTAGAAGGATTTTCATTTCCTGATTCTGTTTTTTGTGCTGTTCACTCTCTTTCTTTAATTCAATCAGATACAGTGTCAGCTCTTCAATCTTTCTTATCATGAGCTTGTTTATTTCTCCAACAGAAAGGCCTTCTTCAGCAATTTTTTGAGCGGATGGTACCTCCGGAAGGTGTTTATTGGTTTTAATAAATGCTTCTATTTCAGGGAGGGGTGTTAGCAGATAATCTTCTTCAAACACGTAGTCCGGCCAGTTGGCTGCCTCGACCTTGATTTCCTTTGCACGGATATTGCCTTTAACGGAAAGTTTTTCCGTCGGGACGTCTGTTCCTATCCCTACATTTCCTTCGGGCAATATGGTGAACCTTGCATTTCCGAATCCACTCCCATATACACCATCTCCGCCATCCTCCCATATACTAAAACTACTTGAGGCATACCCGCCACCAATGGCCCATTGTTTGGCTTTATTTCTATAACTAAATAGCAGCTTTGGGTTATCTCCAAAACCAAAATCGGTGGCTAAAGCTAGTACATGTCCCCAGGCCTGTCCGCCAGTGGAATGAAATATACCTGCGGAAATATTAGAAGACGGAGGTGTCACTTCCAGTTGTGTTTGCGGATTGCTGGTGCCAATACCTACATAGCCCCTATTGTCAGCTGCAATAATCTTACGCCATGCTTCCCAACCGGCATCGTATCCCGATCTTATATAAAGATCAGCATCTGTAAAGGCTAATTCATGTGCTTTACCTCCTGAATCATCTTCCCAGCCTCTGATGCCTAAAACGGTAGAATAAAACCCGGGAGCATTTAAGCCCAGAACAGTGTTAAATTTAAAAGAAGGCTTAAGTTTAAAATTGTATTGCAGAGGAGCGGTAGGTATACTTCTACTATCCTCGACACTTAACTCCTGCTGTCCATATACCACGGAAATAGCCATACATAAGAAGGCAAAACAAATGATTTTTTTCATTTTTAAATAATGTTGAGCAGATCGAAGGATTCCTCTTAGGTCTGTAAAATTTCTATTTATCTGAATAAAAAACGTATACCTGGATAAAATACCGTAATGAAGAAATTAAAAATTGATCTGCAATTCCAATAATAAAGATTAACAGCCCTAATATAAGAAATTTTTTAAAACGAAAAGCAATTTATTATTTTCTTTATCATGAATAATCAAACAAGAACCAAGTATTAAGTCTGTGTTAGTTATTTATTAAATAAATTGACATAAGGAGATTGCAGGTATTCTTTTTCTTAGCAATGTATAGATCCGGGCTTTTATTTCCGGATCCTTAAAGTAATTATATTTTATAGATATGCTATACGAAACAGGCAGCAATAGATAAAGGATAGAATTTCTGTTATGGGAACAGTAAAGGCAGTAACGTAGAACTCTTAAAAAGAATGAAATTAAAAGTAATATAATTCTAATACATCTATTTATTCAGAAAAGTCTTAAACTGGACTTTTAAAGCATTCAATTCTTCCTGTTGCGTCTGCAGCTGCTGCTCCTTTTCAATCAGATGTAAAGTCAGTTCTTCGATCTTTTTGAGCAGGTCAATCTGCAAATCCCCTACATTAATACCGTCTCTCCGCATTTCTACTGCGGAAGGAATACCAGGCAGATGTCCGTGTTCTTTAATAAATCGCTGTGTAGTCTTCAGATCAGGTAATTTATATCCCTCCTCAAAAACGTAATCTGCCGTTTTTGTGGTTTCGACACGCAGTTCATGAGCTCTGACAGCACCCACTACATCGAGCCTGTAGTCAGGACTACTGGTACCTATTCCGATTTTTTCCTCAATAAATAAATTTTTGGCTTTCCAATCTGTATCTTTATTATTGGCATTTACAGAAGTATAAAAGGTATGCCACGCCGTCCATCCTCCGTTATCGTACTTCCCCATCCGGATCTGCGGAGCGTTACCTCCATAATAATTTGAGTACGGTACATACAGTTGAAAAGCTGCCCCATCCTGATCATCCCAGTACCCGCCTCCGGCAAGCACTGTTCCGTAATCAGGAAAGCCTTCAGCTGCACTAACAAATGATAGCTGCAGTTTTTTATTAAATACTTTAGGTTCGACGTTGGCGTTCCAGACATAATTACCGGAAGAATTTAATACGGTCTGCGCTTCAATATGTTTCCATAAAAACAAGGAACAGACAGACATTATAATATATTTCATCTTTTTCATTTTATTTATCCTTTATCAGCAGCTTATTCAGTCTTTGTATTTCTTTATCTTTTTCAATTAAATAAAGTGTCAGCTCTTCGATTTTTTTCATCATAAGCTTATTCATCTCCCCCAGGGAAAGTCCCTCCTCTTCTATCTCTCTGGCAGACGGTACATCCGGAAGGTGCTTATTAGTCTTGATAAAGGTTTCTACTTCTGAGAGGGATTTTAGCTTATACTCTTCTTCAAATATATAATCCGGCCAATTGTTAGTCTCCACTTTGATCTCTTTAGCGCGGATATTGCCATTGACGGATAACCTTTCTGTCGGATCTTCAGTGCCAATACCGACATTTCCGTTGGTCAGAATAGTTAAATGTCCGGTATGAAAATGCCTTATACTAAATTTTGATGCTTGTTCTTCCGAAAACTTGAGCAGGGTCCATTGACCATACCCTGTACCCGATGTTCCGGGTATTGCTCCTAAGGCAATACTGGCTGAACCGTATTGAGAACTTGGAAGACGCAAATTTTCATTAAAATTATTACCATTCTTATTATAAATGATGGCTGTACCATTAACTTCCAATTCCGTACTCGGATTCAAAGTTCCCACTCCAACTTTACCATTCGTCTCTAACAATACCCGACTCCAGGGGGTAGCCGGATTATTATTTGTCTTGCGGAAATATAAGTACTGATCAAAAAAACTTCCCGAAAACTGCATAGCATGATTATTATCCGGACGAGAATGCCTGACATCCAGAAGGTGCCACCAATTTGTTGCTCCTGTAGGAAAATTGACGGGTTCATATGCTTCAAAAAAACCTGAAGTTGCTCCGGCATCTCCCCGCAAACCTGCATCATTGCGGATCTGCGACCAGACAATGACCGGGAATAAACTCATGACCATTATAAGTATTGCTAATCTTTTCATTATTATTTATTCTTTAGTTGATTGATTTCGCTAGCTTGCTGATCTACTTTTTCTATGAGCATATGTACACGCTGTGACAGTATTTCATGCCGCTTTTCCTTCTCTATCAGATGTAAAGTCAGTTCTTCAATCTTTTTCATCATCAGTTTGTTCATCTCCCCCAGAGAAAGTCCATCCTCTTCTATCTCTCTGGCAGACGGTACCTCCGGAAGATGCTTATTGGCTTTGATAAAAGTTTCTACTTCAGCCAGAGGAGTTAGTTTATAATCTTCTTCAAATACATAGTCCGGCCAGTTAGCTGTTTCGACCTTGATTTCCTTTGCACGAATATTGCCGTTTACCTCCAGTTTTTCGGTAGCATCCCGTTTACCGATCCCGATATTTCCGGCAAAATAATTAGTCGCCTGTCCCATAACATGAATAACTCCATCGGTATTGGACCCTCTAGAATTCACATAATCTTCCACTCTGGTCTTGAACGTATGTGCGGCCCCGTTTTCCTGTTGGTAAGGTAACATATTTTGAACATTATCATATATTCGGGGGGATTGGGCAGCATTAGAGACATAAAAATATGTCGAAGCTCCCTTTAACCATATAATAAATTCCCTATTGCCGCTTGCCAGAGTTGCATCATGATAACCGCCAATAAAGGGTACAATCTCGGCATAACCATGCCTGCCCTGATAGATATCTGTTTCAATAAAATGGGAACCATGTCCCCAAAGCATATTATGTATACGAAAACGTGCGATCATCGAACCCCTCCACCACTCATCATAATGGGTATCTGACCGTCCGATTTCGATTACTGTAGCCACGCTGTTTCCCCAGTTATTATCCTGAAATATTACCGGATAGAATTTATCCTTATCTCCGTTTACATAAAATGAGGTAGTAGCAACCTGTGCTTCTGCCAAAGTGTTCAAAACACTTATCCATAAGATTAGAAGTAATGCTCTCATATTTACTTTTTTTGTACAGATTTTTAAAAATCTATTTATTTTGAAAAGTCCTGAACTGTGTCTTTAACGTATTCAGCTCTTCCTGTTGCGTCTGCAGTTGCTTGTCTTTCTCTATCAGATGCAAAGTCAGTTCTTCAATCTTTTTCATCATAAGTTTGTTCATCTCCCCCAGAGAAAGTCCATCCTCTTCTATCTCTCTGGCAGACGGTACCTCCGGAAGATGCTTATTGGCTTTGATAAAAGTTTCTACTTCAGCCAGAGGAGTTAGTTTATAATCTTCTTCAAATACATAGTCCGGCCAGTTGTTTGTCTCCACTTTGATTTCTCTGGCACGGATATTACCGTTGACAGCTAATTTATCCCGCGGAGTAGTTATACCTATTCCTACATTCCCGTTATCCATAATGGTAAACCTGTTGGTGCAAAGGCCGCCTGTAGTACACCCTATTGCGTCGTATGCCCAGAACTGCAGACTATTACCATATACACCAGCCATGTTAAATATTCTCCAGTACATGGCCACCCCATTGGCAGTTTTTGCAGGATTGCCAAGAGTAAGAGTTCCTCCGATATCCGGATCAGAAACAGTAGATATTAATGAACCATCTGCAGAGATATGTCCTTTTACATCCAACTTTTGCTGTGGATTATCTGTACCTATTCCCACTTTACCATTCGTCTCTAACAATACCCGACTCCAGGGGGTAGCCGGATTATTATCTGTCTTGCGAAAGTATAGTTGCTGATCACCAAAGCTTCCCGAAAACTGCATGGCATAATTATTAGCCGGATTACTGTGCCTGACATCCAGCAGGTGCCACCAATTTGTCGCTCCTGTTGGAAAATTGACGGGTTCATTTGCATCAAAAAAACCTGAAGTCGCTCCGGCATCACCCCGCAGCCCCGCATCATTTCTGCTCTGTGACCATACGAGTATTGGAAATAAGCATAAGGCGATTAAAAGACCGGCAAATCTTTTCATTTTCTTTTAGTTTTAAGTTGGCTGATTTCGTTGGCTTGTTGACTTACTCTTTCTTTCAGCATATTTACATCCTGCAAAAGTGTTTGTTGAGATGTGTTCTGTTGTTGGAGTTGCCTGTCTTTCTCAATCAGATGTAAAGTCAGTTCTTCTATCTTTTTCATCATAAGTTTGTTCATCTCCCCCAGAGAAAGTCCATCCTCTTCTATCTCTCTGGCAGACGGTACCTCCGGAAGATGCTTATTGGCTTTGATAAAAGTCTCTACTTCAGCCAGAGGAGTTAGTTTATAATCTTCTTCAAATACATAGTCCGGCCAGTTGTTTGTCTCCACTTTGATTTCTCTGGCACGGATATTACCGTTGACTGACAGCCGTTCCGTTGGTGTAGTTGTACCGATGCCAACATTACCATTTGTATTCCAGACTCCATTTTCAGGAAACCTCACATTTCCATTAAAAGAGTTTCTATATTCCAACTGTACTATCTCATTGCTACTTAATGCTTCATCGGCCGTGGCCCAACTTTTATAATATGCAGGAGCATTATTAAAACCATGCGTAAACGCATCAACGAAAAAACGTAGAAAATAGTTTTTATCATCTATAAAAATCACCACCTTTCCGTTTTCCTGAGCTAAGAATATTCTTGGTGTGTATGAGCCTGCGGTAGATACAGAAGAAGCCCACACTTTAGGTAAGTTCGCATCATTATTAAAAATGTAAAACACAAGAGTTAAATCCATAACTTCACCATTTCCATAGTTGTACCCCTGAATTTTAACAGTGGGCATATCAACCTGATGCATAAAAGGAATATTGGTTTTTATTTTCACACCATGTGTCGGGACACCATTATAAGAATATTCGACTAAGTTGCGATACACCTGTGCCTGTATAGTTAATTTTGTACCTGCCAGACAGATCATTAATAGTATACAAAAAGCCGTTTTTGTATTTTTCATCTTACTTTCGCATTAAGTTTTCTTTTAGCTGTTGTATTTCTTCCTGAAGCGCAACAATTTCTTGTTTTATTCCTTTTAAGTCCCTGATCTCTTTATCCTTTTCAATCAGATGCAAAGTCAGCTCTTCGATTTTTTTCATCATCAGCTTGTTCATCTCTCCCACAGATAATCCTTCCTCTTCTATCTCTTTGGCAGACGGTACATCCGGAAGATGCTTATTAGCTTTGATAAAAATTTCTACTTCTGTCAGAGACTTTAGTTTATAATCTTCTTCAAATACATAATCTGGCCAGTTGTTAGTCTCCACTTTGATTTCTCTGGCACGGATATTACCGTTGACTGACAGCCGTTCCGTTGGAGTAGTTGTGCCGATGCCCGTGTAACCATTGGATAAAATGGTGACCTTAGAAACTCCGTTTGTAATAATAGAAAATGGGTGATTGGTATGTGTACCAACCATACCTCCTGCAGCTGCACCATAATATCCGCTGTTGTGGGACCACATACCAGTTCTCACTGCATTAGTAGTTACTAATAACTTAGCATGATCAGTTCCGTGAACCTGAAGTGCTTTTTCCCATCCTTCATTATTTTCAACTGTTGTTATCCCTATACCAATATTACCATCCGGCTGAAAGATCATAAACGGACGATCATAATTCTTACCGATATAAGAATAAGCCTGAAAGGACTTTCCTGTTATATCATAATTACCCATAGTTCCTAGTTGAATAAAGGATTCTGAATCATCATTATTGGATATCCTGTATCCCCTTGCCCATCCTCCGGATATCCCGGTTCCAAAATCTGCCAGTAGATTAACACCATATGCAGGTCCATCAAAACCAATCTGTACCCGATTATCCTGCTGTGCAAAACCTATATGTGTAAGAAGCATACTTAATGCTATTCCAGTTACTTTAATAATTTTATTTTTCATTGCTTTTCTTCAATTTTTTTAAGTCTTTCCGCCATATCGGCTAATTGTTGTTCATATAGTTTCTGGGTTTTATCCTTCTCAATCAGATGCAAAGTCAGCTCTTCGATTTTTTTCATCATCAGCTTGTTCATCTCCCCCAGAGAAAGTCCATCCTCTTCTATCTCTCTGGCAGACGGTACATCCGGAAGATGCTTATTGGCTTTGATAAAAGTTTCTACTTCTTTCAGAGACTTTAGTTTATAATCTTCTTCAAATACATATTCCGGCCAGTTGGTAGTCTCCACTTTGATTTCCCTGGCACGGATATTACCGTTGACTGACAGCCGTTCCGTTGGTGTAGTTGTACCGATGCCCGTGTAACCATTGGATAAAACAGTGACCTTAGAAACTCCGTTTGTAATAATAGAAAATGGGTGATTGGTATGTGTACCAACCATACCTCCTGCAGCCGCTCCATAATATCCGCTGTTGTGGGACCACATACCAGTTCTCACTGCATTAGTAGTTACCAATAACTTGGCATGATCAGTTCCGTGAATCTGAAATGCCTTTTCCTATCCTTCGCTATTCTCAACAGTTCTTGTTCCTACACCAATATTTCCATCCGGCTGGAAGACCATATATTCGCGGGAAAATCCGCCTCCGATATATGAATACCGCTGAGTGGAAGTACCATCTGAATAATGGTCTCCTGTTGTTGCCAACTGGATAAATGATGCTGAACCGTCATGATTAGAAATACTGTACCCTCTTACCCATGGTCCGGAATAAGTACCGAAATTGACCAATAAATTAGTTCCATATGCAGGTGCATCCAAACCAATCTGTACCCTATAATCCTGTTGTGCAGAGGCCATGTGTGTAAAAAGTAGACTTAGAGCTATTCCTGTTACTTTAATAATTTTACTTTTCATTGCTTTTCTTCAATTTTTTTAAGTCTTTCCGCCATATCGGCTAATTGTTGTTCATATAGTTTCTGCGTTTTTTCCTTCTCAATCAGATGCAAAGTCAACTCTTCGATTTTTTTCATCATCAGCTTGTTCATCTCTCCCACAGATAATCCTTCCTCTTCTATCTCTTTGGCAGACGGTACATCCGGAAGATGCTTATTGGCTTTGATAAAAGTCTCTACTTCTGCAAGAGGTGTTAGTTTATACTCTTCTTCAAATACATAGTCCGGCCAGTTGGTAGTCTCCACTTTGATTTCCCTGGCACGGATATTACCGTTGACAGCTAATTTATCCTGCGGAGTAGCTGTACCAATTCCTACATTCCCATTTGCCTTGACGGAAACCAGATTAACCCAACTAATACCCGTTGTTTTATTCCATATCTGCCATGCATCATCTACAGGTCTGACTCCATAAGCAAAATATCCTGACTGAATATCATCTGATCCACTATAGGAAGAAAATATATCCATATTGGGACTATCATCTGTTCTTATAATTGAAATATAGTCTTTATCATTTGTTTGATTTTTCAAAGTCAAAAATGTTTGCGGATTGCTGGTTCCAATTCCAACATAGCCATTAGCGTCTGCCGTAACCATCTTACGCCATGCTTCCCAACCGCTATCATATCCGGACCTTATATAAAGATCATTATCAGTAAAAGCGAGTTCGTGAGCTTTACCTCCGGAATCATCCCACCAACCTCTCATGCCCAAAACAGTAGAATAATTCCCGCTTACATTTAGTCCAATATCTGTATTGTACTTAAAAGAGGGTTTGAGTTTAAAATTATAGTGAACCGGAGTGGATGCTATACCCCTACTATCCTCCATAATTAATTGCTGCTGACTATACACCCCGTTTATGGCCATACCTAGCAGCGCAAAACAAATGATTCTTTTCATTTTCAAATGATATTTAACGGATCTGAGAATTTCATGGGGAGTAAATGGTTTCTATCATGTATAAGAAAATAGAAATGCCCATAACTACCCACTGTGAGAAATTAAAAATTGATCTGCAATTCCAATAATAAAGATTAACAGCCCTAATATATGAAATATTTTAAATCAAAAGAAATTTTTTACACCACCCATCATATTTAAGAACAAAACCGTAACAAGCTAGCTTTTTGTTAGTTAACTGTTAAATAATTTGACACAAGAACAACAACTGAAAACCATAACGGAAAAATCTATTCAGATTAACCGGTACCTGGATTATAATACTTAAGCATTTTTTAAGCACATGAATCCGGTTATATTATCGCAGATTTTTCCATAACAAAAAAAGCCATTCCGGAATCCGGAATGGCTTATATAAACAAATTGTAAAATAAAGGTATTCTAGTGTTTGACAGACATCTCGTCTACATAATCCTTATTCGGCTCGTAGTCTGCTTTCATCAATGCTTCATAATCAAGTTTTTCATGCTGACCAAAGCGCTTCTGCAAGCTATCGAAGATCGAATAGACCACCGGTACGATGACCAGTGTCAGGAATAAGGAGGAAAGTAATCCTCCGATAATCACGATCGCCAGACCTCTGTTCATATCCGCACCTTCACCCGTGGCTATCGCAATCGGCACCATACCGAATACCATCGCAATAGTAGTCATCAGGATCGGACGGAGACGGGCATGGTTGGCCGCTACTAATGCATCATGTGTATTGTCACCGGCGTCTTTACGCATATTGGCAAAGTCGACCAATAGAATCGCATTTTTACATACCAGACCAATCAACATGATAATCCCCAGGATCGTAAAGATATTCAGAGACGTATCGGTAAGAGCCATTAACAGTAAAGCTCCGATAAAAGACAACGGTACAGAAAAGATCACGATAAATGGTGTAACAAAACTGTCATACAGAGACACCATCACCAGGTACACAAGGATAATAGATGCTAACAATGCAAATCCTAATGTACCGAAACCTTCCTGCTGGTTTTCCATATCACCACCCCACATATAACTCACTCCCGGTTTACGTGGTAATTCCTTAAATTGTGCTTCCCATTCTGTTGCAATAGTACCGGAAGGACGTCCGATAACCTGCGCCTGTATAGATACAGAAGGAGATTTGTCACGACGTTCCAATAAAGTCGGACCTGAGCTGTAACTGATCGTTGCAAATTGTTCCAGACGTATTTTCTGCCCCATATTATTGATAAACAGCAGGTTTCTTACGTCTTCAATATTTTTACGGTCTTCTTCTCCAAAACGGATATTGATATCATACTCATACTCTCCGGCTCTGAATTTACCATCCGTGTTACCACTGAAGGCAGTCTGCATGGCCATACCTACTGTAGAAAGTCCCAGACCCAGTGAATTCATCTTATCACGATCCACCTGTACATTGATCTCCGGATTACCATCCTCAGATGTCAGCTTGACCTCTGTAGCTCCTTCGATCTTACGCAACTGATCCGCTGCTTTATTTGCAAATTCAAGGGCATCTTTCATATCCGAACCGATTACAGTCATCGTGATAGGTGCCTGTTCAGCTCCCATCATACCAACGGTTACCGTTTTCACTTTAGAACCGACAAGTTCTTTTTCAAGTCCTCTCTTCAGTTTGGCACCAAAGACTTTCGTACTCTCGGTTCGTTCTTTCTGATCTATCAGAATAACATGGATCTCTGCTTTGTATTTTGTACCGGTAGTACCTCCCATACCATCACTGGATTGTCCGACAGTAGTAATCGTACGTTTTACTTCCTTAAATTTAGAAATATAAGCTTCAGCACGCTGCGTCATAAAATTGGAAGATTCGATAGAAGCATCCTTGTTCAGTTCCAACTGCACCAAAAACTCTCCTTTATCCGAAGACGGGAAAAACTCCCCACCGATATAGCCGGCACCTACCAGACCTAAGGATGCCACAAAGACAACCAGTACGATAAACAGGGTGATCACTTTATTTTTACGGGAATCAATACACCATTTCAACAAATCCGAAATACTGTGTGTAAAAGCGGTCAGACCTGCTTCAAAACCATGTATAATCTTACCAAAGAAAGTATGCGGATTGATATGTTCTAACTTACCGAAACGAGAGTATAACCACGGCACTACAGTAAATGATACCAATAAAGATAATCCTGTCGCAATAATAACTGTCACACAGAACTGAGCGAGGATATTAGCGACCAGACCACTTGCCATCGCAATAGGAAGGAACACGACTACGATTACCATAGTAATCGCTGTTACTGTAAATCCGATCTCAGCAGCTCCGTCATATGCAGCTCTGATCTTGCTCTTACCCATCTCCATATGCCGGTGAATATTTTCCACAACTACGATCGCATCATCCACAAGAATACCAACCACAAGGCTGAGTCCCAGAAGACTCATCAGGTTGAGCGTATAGCCCATCAGATAGATACCGATAAATGTAGCAATCAGTGACAATGGAATGGCTACCATGACGACTGCCGCATCCCGTAAACTGTGCAGAAAGAATAACATGATCACACCTACCAGTACAATCGCCAGGAAAAGGTCAAACAAAACGTTGTTAGCCGCTTTCAGTGTATATTCGGATGTATCATTCGCCACCAGAATCTTGATATCCTGATCTTTATAATCATTTTGTACAGTCTCAATAGTCGCTTTTACGAGTTTACTAACCTCCACCGCATTAGCATCAGACTGCTTTTTAACCTGCATCAGGATAGTATTCTTCTGATCCAGACGAGCGATCTTTTCTACTTCTTTTTGTCCGTCTTCAATATCTGCAATATCCCCCAGGCGGATTGGAATATCCAGCGATTGTCCTCCGCTACCGGATGCTTTAGCCGTGATAGGCAGATTACGCATATCTTCAATAGATCTGTATTTACCTGACAACCTGATCAGGATCTGACTACTTCTGGTCTTGACGTTACCGGTAGGAAAATCCAGATTGGATGACAAGATATCCTGCTGAACCTGAGCAATACTCAATCCGTAACCTTCCATTTTCTTAGGATCTAAAGTCACTTTGATTTCCCGCTCTTGTCCGCCGATCATATCCACCTGTGCCACTCCGTTGATACGGGAGAAGATAGGTTGTATTTTTTTATCCAACAGATCGTAAAGTTCTTTCTCAGACAACTTACTGGTCACGGAAAGATTCATGATCGGCATGTCATCCAGAGAAAATTTAACCAGTGAAGGAGGATCCACATCATCCGGTAAGTCTTTCAGGATAGCATTTATTTTACGTTGTGCATCATTCAATGCATAGTTGGCATCTGCATTGTCATTAAGGGTAATCATCACTAATGATAAACTCTCATATGACTTTGTCTCTACACGTTTTACGTTCTCCAGAGAAGATATCGCATCCTCTATTTTCTTGGATACGGTATTTTCTACCTCAGAAGGCGAGGCTCCCGGATACACAGTCTGTACTGTAATAACATTGATTTCAAATTTGGGAATCAACTCGTAGCTTAACAGCTTATAGCTAAATAAACCACCCAACGTAAGTATAATAAACAGTACGATAATTATACTGGGGCGCTTTATCGAGATTTCTGAAATTTTCATGAAATATCTTTTGTTTCAAACAATTATTTAATAATGCTGATCGGCGTATTGTTCAGCAAGTTGATTTGTCCACTGGTGATAACGATCTGACCTGCAGAAAGACCGTCCAGTACTTCTACATAGTCACCGAAATTGCGTCCCGAAGTGATCGTCTTAAGGACTGCTTTATTGTTTTCATTGACAAATATCTGATTGGAACTCACACTACCTACAAATGCTGTTCTAGGGACGGTAAGTACCGGCAACAACTGGTCTGCACCAAATACTGCAGTACCGTACATACCTGCACGCAGCTCATTGTTAGGATTGTTTTTGACCTCTATTTCTACCGGAAAATTAAGACTTCCATCTGCTTTAGGAGCAATGAAGGTAATCTTTCCTTCAAAAGATTTGTCAGGATATACACTTGCTGTAATTTTGATATTCTGACCAACTTTGAGCTTTACAACATTCTTCTCATCAACATTCACTCTTAGTTTCAACGTACCGACATTGACCAGCGAGAACATTTCAGTACCCGGAGATACATAAGTACCCGGTTCGATTTTACGTTCGTTGATCGTTCCGCTTATTCCGGCTCTGACCGTTGCATCAGAAGCATTCAACTGCGCACTTTTCAGATTATTCAGATCACTTTCCATTTTCAACTTAGCCTGATCCAATTGTTGTTGTGTTACGCCTCCTGTCTGAAAGGCATTTTTGTATCTTTCGTAATCTGCTTTAGACGTATTATAGGAAGCCTGTGCATTCTGTGTATTCACATTCAGTTTGTCTCCTACTACAGTGGCAAGTACTTGTCCTGCTGTTACAAAATCACCTTCATCAACCAGTACAGTTTTCACTCTACCCGGAGTTTCGGCAGATAGTCTCATTTCTTTGAATGGCATAAATGTACCATTGGAAATATATTCAGCATTCATTTCGCGAACTGCCACAGTATCAATACGCACAGCTACAGCCGCATTCTGTTGCGCTACGATTTCTGTTTCCGCTTTATTCTTTTCTTTGTTCTTATTCAAGATAAACATAATACCAGCCAGTGCTGCTACTATAATTACGATGGTTATGATTGTCCGTTTCATCTGTGGTTAATTATTCGTTGATAAGTGATTTTAAATTCCCGTTTGATTTAATAATTTGTATTTCAGCAACTTTGTAGTTCAACAAAGCTGTAGAATGATTATTCTGTGCTTCAGCATACGCCTTTTCAGCATCCAGCAAATCTGTCAATGTAGCCAAGCCATTCTTATAATTATTCTCCACATTAGACAGCACTTCTTTTGCCAGTTCCATATTAGCCTGCTGAACGTTGATATTTAACAAACTGTTTTTTAGTTGTTTCTGTGCATTGTTGGCTTCAGTCATCAGTCCCAGTTTTCGATCTGCTATATCGACATCCAGTTTATCAATATCGATCTGTGCCTGCCTTACCTTTGATCGTGTAGCAAAACCATTGAATATCGGGAAGGAAAGATTCAAACCAATAGAAGCAAAATTAGCCCATACCCCATTGTTGTTAACCAATGGGAATTTCTGTCCGAAACCGGCATAGCCATAGCTCGCCTGTAGAGATAGAGTCGGATAATACTGAGCCTCAATAGATTTCTTGTTGAATATGTTCAATTGTCTTTGTGTTGCCAATAATTTTATCTCTGTTCTGTTGTCCAGTTGGGCAGTATCCAGATTAGCGATTTTCAGGTCTATATTGAATGTGCTTTTCGGCATTTGAATTTCTTTATTTACGTCCATACCGATTACAAATTTCAGTGCATTCTCTTTTAACTGGATTTCATTCATCTTTTGCAATTTAGATGATTCCAGATTGTTGACAGCTACATCAGTACGATCCAAATCGATCTTTTTTGCCAATCCATTTGAGTACGAACCAAAGATAACGTCGCGTGTTTTTCTGGTACTTTTCAGATTACTCTCGATTGTTTCAAGTTGCATTTTTGCCTGATAAACATCATAGTAGCTATTTGCTACCCGCTCTATTAATTGCTCCTCAGTCATTTCATGGTTTACCTGATAAAAAGCTCTTGTGGTACTGGCCGCTTTCAGACCTGTAAATACCGATTGGTTAAAGATCTGCTGGGTCATCGACACGGTAGGAGTAGCCTGCCATTTCTGCCCCATCTCGACTAATGTTGTTCCACCAGTCTGTCCTGTAAAATCCGGAAGAGCAATTTTCTGTATAATCGGATTATACGTCAACCCAGCACTAAGGTTAATTTGAGGCAAAGCATTCGAACGGACTTCGCTGATCTTGTTTTCGGCATTGATCACATCCAGCTTTGATTTTTTAGCATCAGCTTTATTCTGAAGCGCATACTGTATGGCCTCTTTGAGTGTCAGTTCTTCCTGAGCATATGCAGAACCGAAAATTCCGATACTCAGCAGGAGCATTAACCATTTGCTTATTCTATTCATATTTATATTTAGTATTTCCATTGTGGTTGTCTTGTTTATTTTTTCCGCATTCCATGAAACATGATCTCCGTGACCTCTTTCTGCCGTTTCAGGATATCGTCCAGGTTATCAATACTCGGATATCCCTGTATAATATTAGTCACATTGCCCATCAATCCCAGACCCCGCATAGTATCGCTGTAATTTTTGGCAAGATAGCGCGGATCCAGATCGGCCAATTCGCCTTTATCTTTAGCCTTTTCAAAGATTTCACAGTATTGGTCTTCATCCTGTTGAATAAGGGAGTCTATTTCTAATGAAATGCCGGGATCTTTGATCCAGTCTACATTTTCAAAAATGTAAAACATATAGTATTTCTTTACGAAAAAGGCCCGTATGTCCAACAATCTGTTCAACAGTACCAGTACTCCCCCCTTTTCCGTATTCATGGCATCCCGCTCCACCACATCCATTTCAGCTACTATAGCCAGAATAGAATCTTTGATCAGCGAAATTTTATCAGGAAAATAATAATAAAGATTAGCTTTTGTCAAATGCACATCATCTGCTATCTCACTCATAGTGGTTTTTGGAATACCGAAATGAGCAAAGCGTTTGAGGGCCGCTTTAACAATCTGATTTTTCTTCTTTTGTGTATTATCCATTTTTTAATTTTTGACTTTTTGCAAATCAGGGTCAAAAGTAAAAAAAGAGCAATAAAAATCAAATTCTCAAGATGCAATCTTGAAAAAACAATTAAAAAAAGACTTTAAGATGACAATTATCTCTTGTGAAAGAAATAATTAATCTTCATGCGAAAATGCTTTATGGAATTTACGTTTATCGAGTTTATATAATCTGGCAGCTCTGTACGACACACCTTTCTGAAACTCAGAAAGTTCTTTCAGGAAGCCGTAATTGAGCATTTTTTTTCTAAAATTACGCTTGTCCAACTTCTTTCCAAGAATAGCTTCATAGACCAGTTGTAATTGTGTAAGGGTAAATTTTTCAGGTAATAATTCAAATGCTACCGGACTATATCCGATTTTACGTTTCAATTTTTCGAGACTAAGCTCTATAATTTGTTTATGGTCAAAAGCCAGATCCGGAAGTTCATGTACAGAAAACCAATTGGCCTGTCGCATATACGATGTCACAGGTTTTACTTTGATCTTTGCATGATCCAGTTGCATAAGAGCAAAATAGGCTACGGTCAGAATTCGTCCCTGCGGGTGTCGCTTCAATCCGGCTAACGCAGCCAGCTGTTCCATATAAATATCTTTCAGTCCTGTATTTTCGTACAGAATCCGTTTGACGGCATCTTCCATCTCCTCGTCGTTGTTAACGAAAAAACCAGGAAGAGCCCACCAATCCTTGAAAGGATATTCATTTCTTTCTGTCAGTAAAACTTTTAAATAACCGTCATGGAAGCCAAATATGACGCAGTCAATGGTAAAATTTGTAAACAATGCTCAATAATTTATTAGTTTAAGACTTCTAAACGATAGACCTGCACGAACTTACAGATGCCTTCTACACAAGTATCCGTTAAATATAGCAAAGTAACAAAAAAAATAATCAAAAAATTTAATAGTGTAAAAAATACACTGTATATTCGTGAAACCTGATTAAAGAAATAAACACGTGAATACAATATCAAATATAGGAGTTTTTACATCCGGAGGAGACGCACCGGGAATGAATGCCTGCATTCGTGCAGTCGTCCGTACAGCGGTCTACGAAGGCAAGAAAGTGACAGGCATATACCACGGTTACCAGGGTATGCTGGACGGTACATTTGTCGAAATGAACAGTCGCTCGGTAAGCAATATTATCCAAAAAGGCGGAACTATTCTCAAAACTGCAAGATGTATAGAGTTCAGAACTCCGGAAGGAAGAGCCAAAGCATATGAAAACCTGAAAGCACAGGGAATAGACGGTTTAGTGGCTATCGGTGGTGACGGTACGTTCACAGGAGCAGATTTTTTCTCCAGAGAATACGACATCCCGGTAATGTGTATACCAGGCACGATTGACAATGATCTGTACGGATCGGACTACACATTAGGATATGACACGGCTACAAATACAGTCATCGATGCCATTGATAAAATTCGTGACACCGCAGCTTCCCACGGTCGTCTGTTTTTTATAGAAGTAATGGGACGTGATTCAGGCTGTATTGCGCTTAATGCCGGTATTGCCGGAGGAGCCGAGGCCATCATGCTTCCTGAAAAGGAAACAGCTATAGACGAGCTGATTGATCTCTTGGAGCGAGCCGCTTTTAAGCAAAAAACATCTACTATCGTTATCGTAGCCGAAGGGGATAAAAACGGTGGTGCGTACAATGTAGCTAAGCGGGTCAAAGAAAAATTTGATTATTATGACACAAAAGTTAGTATATTAGGGCATTTACAAAGAGGAGGTTCTCCAAGTAGTTTTGACCGCGTACTGGCGAGTAGAATGGGATATGCAGCTGTAAAGCACCTCCTTCAGGGAAAAACCAGAATGACGGTAGGTCTTCGAGGAAATGAGATCATCCTGACTCCTCTGGAAGAAGCTCTTAATAACAAGGAATTTAAATTAAGTAACGATATGTTAGAGATCTCCCAGATCATGGCGATCTAGACATATTATCTATAAGCAATATGATTGCAGTCGTTTTTAGTGGATCAAGGTATGCAGATTGGCGATTGGCCGACAAGAGCCGTGTTGTCAGTGGTTTCAGAACCACAGGAATCAATTCTTACATTCAGGATGAAAGATTTATTACCCAGCTCCTGAATAAGAATACGAACCTGATTAATTATGCTGAAAAAATAAAGCGCATTTATTTTTTCGGTGCGGGTGCATCGTCTCTGGAGAGACAATCCAAGATCAAAAAAGTATTCGAATCTTTCTTCAAAAATGCAAAGGTAAAAGTCAATCATGACGTACTGGCCTCTGCTATCTCTACTTTCGGAGATGAAAAAGGAATCATCGGTATACTGGGATCCGGTTCTAATGCAGCGTACTATAACGGCAGAAAAATACTTAAGAACAATTTCGGAATGGGCTATATTCTGGCAGATGAAGGTTCTACAAACTGGATAGGCAGACAGCTTTTAAAAGATTTTCTAAGCGGTACCATGCCGGTAGATATACGCGAAAAGTTGTTGTCCCGCTACAATCTGGATCGTAAGATCATCCTCGAAAAAGTCTATAACCATCCCAATCCCAATATCTTCCTGACCTCTTTTGCTGATTTCGTACAGGAAAACAAAGATGAACCTTATTTGTCTACCATCATAAAAGAAGGGCTGTTTTTGTATTGCGACACATATCTCGTACCGCTAAGCGAACGCTATCCTGATCACAAGATCAACTTTACAGGATCTGTGGCGACACATTATGCAGATTGGCTGAGAGATATTGGCGAAAATGAATTTGGTCTGGAAATAGGGACTATCATTAAAGAACCCATTCACAACTTAGTAAAATATTATTTAAATCTCAATAAAAATTAAAAAGATGAAAATTGGAATCAACGGATTTGGTCGTATTGGCCGCTTAGCATTCAGAGCTGCGATCAATCGCCAAGATGTAGAAGTAGTAGGTATCAATGACCTCGTAGAGCCAGACTATATGGCATATATGTTGAAATACGATTCAACTCATGGTAAATTTGACGGAACTGTTGAAGTAAAAGACGGTAACCTTGTTGTAAACGGAAAAACGATCCGTGTCACTGCAGAAAAAGATCCGGCTAACCTGAAATGGAATGAAGTAGGCGCGGAAGTGATCATCGAATCTACAGGTCTTTTCCTTACTCAGGAATCGGCACAGAAACACATCGATGCAGGTGCTAAAAAAGTTGTTATGTCTGCTCCGGCAAAAGACGACACTCCTACTTTCGTAATGGGTGTAAATCACAAAGAACTGAAAGCTGATCAACATATCGTTTCTAATGCATCATGTACAACTAACTGTTTAGCTCCTGTAGCAAAAGTATTGCATGACAAATTTGGAATTCTGGAAGGTCTGATGACTACTGTTCACGCAGTTACAGCAACTCAAAAAACGGTAGACGGTCCTTCAGCAAAAGACTGGAGAGGCGGACGCGGTGCATACCAGAACATTATCCCTTCTTCAACTGGTGCTGCTAAAGCAGTAGGCCTTGTATTGCCTTCTCTGAAAGGTAAATTGACAGGTATGTCTCTTCGTGTTCCTACTGCTGATGTATCTGTAGTAGACTTAACTGTACGTCTGGAAAAAGGTGCTTCTTATGAAGAGATCAAAAAAGCAATGAAAGATGCTTCAGAAGGTGAATTGAAAGGTATTCTGGGTTATACGGAAGATGAAGTAGTTTCTACTGATTTCTTAGGTGACGCACGTACTTCTATCTTCGATGCAAAAGCAGGTATCTCTCTTAATGACAACTTTGTAAAAGTTGTAGCATGGTACGATAACGAGTGGGGTTACTCAAACAAAATCGTAGATCTTGTACAAGAAGTAGGTAAATTATCGTAATCTTAGATAGGTTTACACCTTAATATAACAGAAAAGGTCATGGTATCGCACCATGACCTTTTTTAATTAAAGAAGGAATAATAGATGATGAAGCACAACATCACCACAATAAATCCAAATAACTTGATTTCCTTAGACTTCCTCATCATCCGTACTATAGATGCAGGAATAATAAGAATTCCATAATTCCAATAATAGATGACAGGATCGCTGACTAACGCATGCGTATGGATATAAGCAGCGGTAAGGCTTTACTTTGGAACGGATAACCGTCTTATGTCAGTAGCGGCAAACAGATGACTGTATTGTTCTGTCGTTTGGGCCGCTTCTGAACAGGCAACTGAAGATAAGAAACGAGGTCGCCAAACTTCTGTTCAGCACCATTCCGATTTCGCCGGAACAGGATACTGTAACATATTTAGACAACCTCTTTTCCTGTAAACTGTTATTTCATTAAAAAACCACCCCCTATCAGGTCGTTTCCTTCGTAGAATACGGCTGATTGTCCGGGAGCTATTCCCTTTACATGATGTTCAAAATCTACTTTCATAATATCACCTTGTTGCGTAATAGTAGACAATGCACCGGAATCCTTGTAGCGTATTTTTGTCACAGCTTCCATCGGCTCGGAAATACTGGCATATTTCACCAGATTGATATTACGCACATAGGCTTGTGCTCTTTCCAGTTCATGTTCTTCACCCAGCATTACAGAATTACTCTCAGGCAGGATCTCGATCACAAACATAGGTTTTCCTAATGCGATTCCTAACCCTTTACGCTGTCCGATTGTAAAATACGGATAGCCGATATGCTGCCCCACTACGGTCCCGTCAGAAAGGATAAAATTCCCCGGACCTACCTTTTCATCCAGATCAGGCATTTTATGTCTCAGAAACGCTCTGTAGTCATTATCCGGCACAAAACAGATCTCATAACTCTCCGATTTATTCGCAAGCTCCATTTGTCCCATATCAGCAGCCATCTGACGGATTTCCTTTTTTGTAAAACTTCCCAATGGAAACTGGGTACGTGCGAGGTTCTCCTGCGTCACTCCCCACAATACATAGGATTGATCTTTATTCTCGTCTCTTCCTTTGGATATAACATGACGTCCGTTTTCATGCAGACGGATATTAGCATAATGTCCGGTAGCGATAAATTCGCAGTCCAGTTTA
The DNA here is from genome assembly GCF_000143765.1 of Sphingobacterium spiritivorum ATCC 33861. Taxonomy (GTDB): domain Bacteria; phylum Bacteroidota; class Bacteroidia; order Sphingobacteriales; family Sphingobacteriaceae; genus Sphingobacterium; species Sphingobacterium spiritivorum. The sequence goes on from NZ_GL379772.1 coordinate 47,856, forward strand.
TTTGCACGTTTGATCAACGCTTCCCACTTGATATGTGTATTGCATAATACACAAGGGTTTGGTGTACGACCTGCAATATATTCATCTACAAAATTGTCGATTACATAATCTCCGAATTCATCCCGGATATCTAATATAAAATGCGGAAATCCATAGTTTACAGCCAGTGCACGTGCATCATTGATGCTATCCAGACTGCAGCAACCTGTCTCCTTGGATGAACCGCCTGAGGATGCATAATCCCAGGTCTTCATCGTGATCCCTATTACTTCATATCCTTGTTCGTGAAGCATTACGGCTGCGACCGAACTATCCACTCCACCGCTCATTGCTACTAGTACTCTTCCTCTTTTACTCATTTTAACGTATTGAAGTGCAAAGATAAGGCTTATTTCAATTGCAGCGTGTTTATTTGGTGTAATTTTATCTTAATCAAAATCAATGCTTTGTCGATTAGATGTAAAATAATTGAACCAAAAAGTTTCGGAATTCAAAAAAAGAACATACATTTGCAACGCAAAGAAAAATTATTCTCTGCTGCAAAAGGTGCCATAGCTCAGTTGGTAGAGCAAAGGACTGAAAATCCTTGTGTCGCTGGTTCGAATCCAGCTGGCACCACCTCAAAATCTGACAAGAAACAGATTCAAATAAAAATCTTGGTAAGGTGCCATAGCTCAGTTGGTAGAGCAAAGGACTGAAAATCCTTGTGTCGCTGGTTCGAATCCAGCTGGCACCACACCTGAAAAGCTTCGGATAGATCCGGAGCTTTTTTAAAATGTTCCAATTGGGAAATTAGCTCAGCTGGTTTAGAGCACTACCTCGACAAGGTAGGGGTCACTGGTTCGAACCCAGTATTTCCCACATTCTTTTCTTAACTTCACCCTTACATGACAGAAATAGACAAAGTTGCCCTGATATATATTCAGGATCGCAGGATTCTGACCGCACGTTCAAAGGGAAAAGATAAGTATTATATTCCCGGAGGTAAGCGCGAAGCCGGAGAGGATGATACTGCAACACTTATACGGGAAATAAAAGAAGAGCTTGATGTTGACATCATCCCTTCTTCTATCCGGTTTTGTGGCATTTTCAAAGCACAGGCTGACAGCCATCCTGAAGGAAAAATAGTGAGGATGACTTGTTATTCCGCCTTGTTTGAAGGAGAATTATCGCCTATGAGTGAAATAGAAGAGCTATCTTTTATGTCCTCCACAGACGCAAAAAAGTGTTCAGCTGTAGATGAGATCATCTTCAGACATTTGCTGGACGAAGGATTGATTGACTAATCTTAAAGAATATCCCTGACATCCAGATTAGTTCCGTAATATTCTTTAAGTAGTCTGCCGTCTCCGTGTATGGTCCATATCTGACGGGGCTGCACCTGATCTACGTAATCCAGAATATCCTGCCAGTCTACATGATCCGAAATATACAACTCTATATCATTATGCTGCTGCAAGCGCTTCCAACCTGAAGCAAATGCGCGCTGTACCTTTGTAGCTCTGAAATAACTGTTAAACGTCATCGGAGGCACCAAATAAACCTTATCAGGCTCCCCATGTTTCATGACCTGCCTGTTGTAAGGCTCATACTTCATAGGGAAATTACCCAGCTGATCGTAGATGCGATGGAAAGGCAATATATTATGATGCACGAGTACATGCCGCTCAGGACAATGCTGATTTAAGAGTGCTGTAATCCGCTGTGCTTTACCCAGAGCATAACACCCCAATAAAATATTAAAAGGACGATCCTTGAGCTTCAGGATCTCCGCCACTGCATCCGGATGACTCACTTCCGGATTGGCAAAGGTACTTTCAGTAATCAGCACATCAGCTTTTACAATATGTATAGGTTCACAGGTAGGATCCGCATCCACTTTATAATCTCCTGTGTATAGATACCGTACTCCTTTATACTCCATTAATATCTGTGCAGAGCCCAGAATATGTCCCGCAGGGATAAAAGTCAGCACGACTTCAGCAATGTTAAATGACTCTTCAAATCTTTTTACGAGGAAGGTATGCAGAGGTTGCTTACTGTATCTGTACTGCATAAAAGCTGCCGTAGCTTCAGTAGCTATAATCTGTGCATGTCCTTTTGTCGCATGATCACCATGTGCATGTGACACTACGTCTATACGTACGGGCTCTAAAGCGTCAATATAAAAATCTCCGTAACGGCAATAATATCCTTCTGGTCTCCGAACTAAAAAATCGGCCAGTATATCGGGCATAATTTGAATTTAAAATGTTAAAAATTGTTGATGCAAATGCAGTACCTGTGGTAAAAGAGGCTGTATACCATCGTTGATTACGATAAAATCTGCTAATTCAGATTTTTCTTTGTCACTCATCTGCTTACTTATTCTGTCCCTTACTTTTGCCTCATCGGTGTGATCACGGGCCACGACACGAGCTATACGGATATCTTCAGGAGCTGTAACCAGTATGGTATAATCAAGCTGACGGTAAGAACCTGTTTCAAAAAGCAAGGCCGCTTCTTTTAAAGAATATACAGCAGTCTGTTTTTCCGACCACTCCTCCCCTGCGCGAATCACAGCAGGATGCACAATCCCGTTCAGTAGTTTCAGCTGAGCCTCATCTCCAAATACTTTTGAAGAGAGAAAAGCTCTGTTTAAAGAACCGTCTTCAAAATAGGTTTCGTTTCCAAAAGTCTCTTTCAATGCAGCCTTTACCTCTTCGCTTTTGATCATAATATCTTTAGCTTCCTGGTCAGCATTGTAAACCGGTACTCCCAATACTTTAAAAATATTACAGATAATACTCTTACCGGCTCCGATACCTCCTGTAATCCCTATTTTCAGTCCCATATCACTATCTTAATATGCTTGTTTGTTATGTTTTAATATTCCTGTAGCAGGACTATTTATTTACGAATGAAAAAGTCTACATTCTGGGGCTCTACACTCACGATCTTGCAATACGGTGGTATCTTCGTCAGAATGACAGGAAGGTTAGGAACTCTGTTCTCTTCCCAGTCTTCTATATCCACCACGGCTTCAAAATCCCGCTGTGTCCATTTATTATAGTCTTTAAGTGATACAAGGATGATTACTTTAACCTTGGTTGGCAATGTTCTTACAGAAGTATACTTTTCCGCATTCTCTACCTTGATCGGTAGTTCCATGACTTTCTCTGTCAGCTCCCCCACCGGGATAGTCACTTCCGCATAGGCAGGATATACATTGATATTTGCTTTTTGATTACGATCCAGATAAGCCATTGTACGGATATCGGCATTGATTCCTGTGCCCCGGATAGTGTCGGTTTCCCAGGATTCAATATTAGCCACATCCTCCAGAGGGCCTGTTATGGTAACATATTCAGGCAAGCTCCTGGTATCGCCGATAATACCATACTGCTTTGCAAAATCCACACTGTATACCGCTTTAATAGGTACCTTGCGCTGTGTTTGTTTAGAAAAATCAAAGTATAACGTATCCGGACTTACAGATACGACATGTTTATCATTCGGAAATTGCCTGTTGATAAAGCCAATCTGATTGGAGAAGACGATCCAGTTGCGGTTTTTCAATCCGCTCAGGTCTACCTGAATATTAGCCGTATCCTGTCTGAAGCGTGAAAGCAACAGTTTCCACCCACTCATTTCGACCTTTAGACTGACCGTGTCAGACTGCAGCGGATGAAAGGCTTTATTGTCCGGAAGATTCACGTACTGAATGCCGGCCTTCATAGAGTAAACGTATTTATTGGAAATGGCAAATAAAGTCCACGCTATAAAAGAAATCAGAATACATCTTAAGAAGATGGAAATTTTTCTTTTCTGGGATTTATTAAAACGTCTCAAAGCCATATGTCACAAACTTAAGCATTTTTCACGTTTGATCAGAAGATGAACAGTATTCTTCATTAAAAAAGCCGCCAAATTAATATTTAGCGGCTTTATTATCAAAGAACACTTTCGTGACTTCTATTTTTCTTTATTAGCATCATTAGCTGCTTTGGAAGCATCCAGTGCAATTGCTGATTTATCAAAACGGATCTTAACTCCTGAACCTACATCAACAAGGAAAGTAGTTTCGCTTACTTCCACGATACGACCGTGAATACCTGCAGTAGTTACAATTTTAGTGTTGACACCTAACTCTTCAATATATTTCTTGTGATCTTTTTGTTTCTTCATCTGTGGTCTGATCATAAAGAAATAGAAAACCACGATGATTAAGATCATTGGAAGAAATGTCATAAAACCACCGCCTGATCCACCGGCTTGTAAGAATATTGTACTTATCATTTTTGTGTGTTATTTATTTTTATTACTGTTTTAAAAATTAATTAGCTTTTTGCACTTCACCTCTTAACTGTACTGTAGAGATACCATTGGTTGCATTGGACATGACCGTCACGATCTTCTGTTGTTTACCCACCTGACCTTTACTGTCAAAGGCCACTTTTACTTCGCCTTTCTTACCTGGTAATACAGGTGACTTAGAGTAATGAGGTGTAGTGCAACCACAGGATGCATTCACTTCGGAAAGAATAACCGGAGCTTCACCTACATTGGTAAAGGTAAATGTATGTTGCACGACTTCACCTTCCTTAACCTGACCAAAGTCAAATGCGGTTTCTTCAAATTCAATTTTACCCAATGCTTCCTGTCCCTTTTGCTGCGTTGTATCTCCGGCAACACTATCACCCTGTGCTGCTTTTGCAACGTTTGTTTTAGTACCGTTACCGCAAGCGCTTACCAGACAAGCCATTGACAATATACCTGCAAAAGCTAATTTGTTAATTTTCATTTGTATTAATCTTTTAATCCCCGACCTTGTTTACGGATCCGCCCCTGCTGGTTCAGATCAGCCAATATTTTGTCTAAGATACCATTAATAAATGTATTACTTTTCAGTGTACTGAAAACTTTTGACAATTCTATGTATTCATTGATGGTTACTTTCACCGGAATAGACGAAAAATTGATCAGCTCACAGATGGCCATACGCATCAGAATAGTATCTAATAACGCTATACGATCTGCTTCCCAGTTTTTGGTTTTAGCAGCGATCAGACTTTGATACTCTTCTCCGTAACGGATTGTATTTGCCAGCAGGTCCAGCACAAATTCTCTGTCATCAAGCCAGTTTTGTGTCAACTCTGCAAGCTTATTTTGTTGCGGAATCTCACTACTGAAATTTTTAAAAGTCTTGGCGATCAATGCCTGAAGTACTTCTTTATCAACCGGCCAGTTGATAAATTTATCCTCAAAGGTCTGCTCAATATTAGGCGACTTCAGGATAATTTTCTTAAAGATATGTTTGATAATATCTTTTTCAGTAGCGATAGAGCGGTCTTCCGACTGCAAATATTCCAGATAGATATCCGATTCCTTGAGCTGAGCAAAGATAGAGCGTACAATCTCAGGGTCAAAACTCCAGTCCACTTTATACTTCTTGACACCTTCCAGATAATCTCTGTTTTGTCTCAAGGATTCGATGAACGTATTGTTGTTCAACCGTGTAGTCAGTGACAAATCCTTTTCTGTAGGCAGAAACTTATTCGCACGGCCTTCGGCATCGATAAGTACATACTCGGAAACCTCATCCAGAAGATTCAATGTCCAGATGTACATCTCATATACCTCATCCACACTTTTCAAAAGTGCCTTTTCATAATTTTTGACCTGTTTGTCCGATGACAAACTGTATGCATACAATGTCTGCATCACTTTCACCCGTAGGTGTCTTCTATTTAACATAATTTATAAAGAACGATTTTTAATATAAGAACGATTGTAAATTTTCAGAAAACACTAACGCTTGATTTTCTTTACATCAGCGATACGTTGCTCTGCAATCTGATTTGCAGCGACCAGCGTAGTAATACTTTCTTCTTTTGATTTTTGAATCACCTCTCTGGTGATGGTATATATATTACGGATCAATGATTCAGTACGCTCTGAACCATATCCCTCTAACTCCGAATAACAACTTATCAAAGCTCCTGAATTGATCAGGAAATCCGGCACATACAAAATATCATGCTCTTTCAGCATACGAGTCGTTTCCTGCTCGTTTTTCAACTGATTATTTGCGGATCCTGCAATTATTTTACAACGCATACGCGGAACAGTTTCTGTATTGACAGTACCGCCTAATGCACATGGTGCATAGACATCTACATCCATCTCAAAACTTGTAGAATCGGTGATAGGCTCTGCTTTATACTTGGCTGCAATTTTCATTTTGCGCTCTTCAGTCATATCACTGACATATACACGTGCATTTTCATTTCTCAGCATAGCCACCAGGTGCTCCCCTACGCTACCAACTCCCTGCACAGCGACCTTACGGCCTGCCAGACTATCATCTCCGTAAAGCTCTTTGATAGCGGCTTTGATTCCATAAAAAACACCTCTTGCTGCAAAAATTGTCGTATCTCCTCCCCCGTTCAGTGACTCAGGAAGACCTGCTACATAGTTTGTTTCGGTGTGAATATATTCCAGATCTTTTTGGGTGGTACCGACATCGATAGATGCGATAAAGTTACCATTCAGTCCTTCGACAAACTGTCCCAATCTTCTCAACAGGATCTCAGTCTTGTCTGTACGGTGATTACCAATGATAATGGCACTTCCTCCGCCGAGGTTCAGGCCAGCTACAGCAGCTTTGTAAGTGATCGCTTTTGACAAACGAAGCGCATCTTCTATGGCTTCTTCAGTCGTATTGTAAGGAAGCATTCTAACCCCGCCTATCGCAGGCCCAAGGGTAGTATCATGAATGGCCACGATAGCTTTCAGACCTACGGCCTCATCATTACAGAACAATAAATTTTGATGGCCAAACTGACCCATCATTTCAAATAGCGACGCATTACTATTTTGCATAACAGATAACTCTTAAATATAGTTAAAATCAACTTTTACAAAAGTAGAAAAATATTTACACTCCACTGGATAAAAAAGCCAAATAAATGCGTTCTGCCAATTAATGACAGTAATAAAACTATAGAGCCACCAAGTTTATTGAATAATACTGTATTTTTGTTCCTGAACTATGAAGGAGCTCGCTTACCTCAATAAATATTTTTACAAATATCGCTGGAAACTTATTCCGGGAACTTTGTTTGTTATTATTTCGAATTACTTTGGCATTCTGCCGGCAAAAGTGATCCGTGTAGCCTTTGATCTTGTCAAAGAAAACATTGATCTGTTTCGCCTTTATGAAGGTTTTGACAGACAGGAGATCGTCTATCAGGTATTTGGAAGCAGCCTTTTGTTTTTCGGCTGTATTGTTCTAATTCTGGCTATACTTAGAGGAATCTTTCTTTTTATGATGCGACAAACGCTGATCCTGACTTCCAGGCATATTGAGTACGATCTTAAAAATGAAATCTATCAGCATTATCAAAAGCTCGATTTTGCATTTTTCAGAAGAAATAATACCGGAGACCTTATGAACAGGGCTACCGAGGATGTCAATCAGGTACGAAATTACCTCGGCCCAGGTATTATGTATGCCATCAACACGATCGTTCTATCTATAATGATTATCTACGCGATGTATGATGTCAATCCTACATTGGCGACTTATTCCCTATTGCCTATACCTGTTTTATCTGCCATTATCCTCGTCATTAACAAAGTGATCAATCGACGGAGTGAGCGTATACAAAGACAATTATCGCAGCTTTCATCTTTTGTACAGGAAACTTTTTCGGGTATCAGAGTAATTAAGACGTATAACCGTGAACAGGATAAAATGAAATCTTTTGCTAAAGAAAGTAATGTGTACAGAGACACTTCTCTGTCTTTGGTAAGGATTCAGGCAATCTTCTTTCCTTTAATTGTATTCCTGATCGGACTAAGCACGATTATTACGGTATACATCGGCGGACTGGAAGTAAATAAAGGTACCATCACAGCAGGTAATATTGCAGAATTCATTATTTATGTCAATCAGCTAACCTTCCCGGCTATGTCACTGGCTTGGGTAACTTCACTGGTGCAACGTGCGGCAGCTTCTCAGAAACGGATCAATGAATTTCTGAAGACTGAATCCGTTATCAAACAAGGTACCACAGAGAAAACATTGGCAGGAGATATAACGGTTAAAAATATCAGCTTCACTTTTCCGGAAACAGGCATCAAAGCTATTGACAATATATCTTTCACGCTCTCCGCCGGAAAGACACTTGCCATTATCGGTAAAACCGGCTCCGGAAAATCGACACTGGCAAACCTGTTGATGCGTATGTTTGATACAGAAGCGGGAACCATTACTTATGACGGAACTGATATCAGGGCGTTCAACTTTGAAAATCTGCGTTCACAGATCGGTTACGTACCACAGGAAGTCTTTTTATTTTCAGATACGATTGCCAATAATATTGCTTTTGGCCTCGATACATTTACAACAGATCAGGTTGAACAGGCAGCCAAAGATGCTGCCGTATATGATAATATCATTGCTTTTGAAGAGGGATTCGAAACATCTATAGGTGAGCGTGGCATTACCCTGTCCGGAGGCCAGAAACAAAGGGTCTCCATCGCAAGAGCGCTGGTCAAAGAGCCCAAAATCCTGATCTTTGATGATTGCCTGTCAGCAGTTGACACCAAAACAGAAGAACAAATTCTAAATAACCTGAGCCGCATTATGAAAGGAAAATCTTCCATTTTTATTGCGCACCGTGTCTCCACCATCAAAAATGCAGATCATATTCTTGTACTGGATCAGGGACGCATTGTTGAACAAGGCTCACATCAGGAACTGATGACACTGGGTGGAGAATACTATGAACTGCATGAGAAACAACTCCTTGAAGCTATATAACTATACTACTTAGCCTTATAAATAACATCTGCTGAAAAGATAAAAAAGCAATAGCATAACAACGCTATTGCTTTTTTTATGTAATATGATAGATGTACGGTCTTAAGCTTTGACATCGCTGTATACTCCGAAGCTCCCTAAAGGATAATATACTGCTGTTGTAAAAAACCTTACAGCTCATCGGCATGATGATCAAATAAGATAAATCCTGCTTACTTTCAGACGAAGGTCAGCAACAAGCTCTGTACAGATTTTGACAGCTCTCTCCTGATCATCAGAAGTCGATTTCAATAGTCGGAAAGCATTAAAATAACACAAAAAAAAGCCTTTCGGAAATCCCGAAAGGCTTTATAATGATTTTAGGCGAAGCCTTATGCTTTATCTTCTGCAGGAATTACAGAAACATAAGATTTGTTATTTGCTTTTTTACGGAAAACTACTTTTCCATCAACTAAAGCAAACAATGTATGGTCTTTACCAATACCTACGTTCAAATCAGGGTTGTGTTGAGTACCGCGTTGGCGAACGATAATGTTACCAGCGATAGCAGCCTGACCACCAAAAATTTTGATACCTAAACGTTTACTATGTGACTCACGGCCGTTCTTCGAACTACCCGCACCTTTTTTATGTGCCATTTCTTTATCTTAATTTAAGACTAATGTCTGATTAAAAATTCAATTATAATGTAATATCTGTGATCAAGATCTTAGTGAACTGTTGACGGTGTCCGTTTTTCTTTTTGTAACCTTTACGGCGTTTTTTCTTGAAAACGATCACTTTTTCACCTTTCAAATGAGACAAAATTTTAGCTGAAACTTTAGCTCCATCTACACTTGGCGTACCAATTGAGAATTTACCTGCATTTTCTGCTAACAATACATTGTCAAATTCAATACTAGCGCCTTCATCTCCTTGTAAACGGTGCACAAAAAGATACTGGTCTTTTACAACCTTGAATTGCTGTCCTGCTATATTTACTATTGCGTACATTGTTAATAAATTATTTATGTTTCTATTTAATGAAGGGCAAAAGTATAAACTTTTTTCCAATTTTCAAACATCTTTTATTAAAATTTCTCTACCACACCCCTACTCTGTTTGCAGGCAACACATAGCTTTTGGCATTTGGCTGTATATTAAAGGCTTTATAAAAAGCTTCCATATTGTACAGCGGACCGTTTACTCTGAATTCTTCAGGACTATGGGGATCCATTTTCAGACGGAGACGCATTGTTTCGTCACGTGTTTTAATTCTCCATACCTGTGCAAATGCCAGAAAAAAACGCTGATCTGGTGTAAAACCATCAATTTTATCAGTGGTTTGCCCTTGTTTAGTCAACTTGAAAGCATCAAATGCAATACTCAGACCACCGATGTCTGCAAGGTTTTCACCCAGTGTAAGTTCTCCGTTGACATGCTGGTTGTCCAGTAATGTAAATCCACTGTACAGATCGGCTACCTTTTTGGCTTTCACGTTGAACTGATCTGCATCGGCTTTGGTCCACCAGTCATTCAGATTACCGTCTTTATCGTACTGCCTTCCCTGATCATCAAATCCATGTGTCATTTCATGCCCTATAACTGCTCCGATGGCTCCGTAATTGATGGCATCATCTGCATTGAAATCAAAGAACGGGAATTGCAAAATTCCGGCCGGAAACACGATTTCATTGTATGGGGGATTGTAATAGGCATTAACCGTAGGCGGAGTCATTAACCATTCCGTCTTGTCTACTGGTTTACCCATTTTATTTACCATTTCCTTATACGCATGACGTTCTGCAGACTTCAGATTAGCGTAGTAAGTATCTTTGCTGATCTCTACATCACTGTAATCTTTCCATTTATCCGGATACCCAATCTTCTTTGTAAATGCCTCCAGCTTTTCTATGGCTTTCTTTTTGGTTTCCGGTGTCATCCAGTCCAGTTTTTCAATTCGTGTACGGTAGACTTTCTGAAGATTATCCACAAGTGTCATCATACGCTCTTTGGCTTCTTTCTTGAAATACTTTTCGGCATAGAGTTTACCAACGATTTCACCCAGACTTTCATCTGCCGCACTTACCATTAGTTTCCATCGTTCTTTTTGTTCCTTCTGCCCGTTAAGTACTTTACCGTAGAAATCAAATTTGGCATCTCTGAAGCTTTTCGGTAAAGCTGTAGCCGCATCGTTAAGTGCGTCTAATTTTAGCTTTTGTTTCCATACATCCAAAGGTTCGGACTTCAAAAGCGTATTTAGTGCTACGTAATATTTGGGTTGTTGAACAAGTAAGGTATCCGTTTTGATCAACAGACGGGATAAAATATCCTGCCAGTTGATATCAGGTGTTTGTTTTTGAAAAGCAGCTACAGCAAATTTATTATAGTTCTTTACCGGATCTCTCAGCTCTACAGGTGTAAGGTGAGACTTGGCAATAGCTGTCTCCAGCTTAATGATATTATCCGCATACTGCTGTGCTGATTTCTCTTCGCCACTTAATGTAAATAATTTCACAATATAGGCTTTATAGGATTCCAGTATTTTTTTTGACTTCTCATCGTTATCCAGATAATAGCTCGCTTGCGGAAGGTTTAATCCGCCCTGTACGAAAGTCGCAGCATTTTTATTGGAAATCCTGTCATCCGAAGCTACATAGAAGTGAAAGAGATCACCGTTCCCTTCTTTAAAACCATCTGCACTGAATGCAATCAGTTCATTGATATCTTTCAGCGCATTTATCTTGCTGATCAGAGGTTCTACAGGTTTAGTTCCCAACTTCTCTATAGCCACGGTATCCATTCCGCTGGCGTAAAAGTCTCCCGCTTTTTGTGCATCTGAGCCCTTAGCGCTATTTGCTTTAGCGGCTTCTTCGAGGATAAGATGCAGTTTGGCCGTATTCTCATCCTGCAGGACATAGAAAGAGCCCCAACCGGTTTCTGACGCAGGAATTTCTGTTTTCTTAAGCCACCCTCCATTGGCATAAAGAAAGAAATTGTCCCCCGGACTAATCGTCGTATCCATACCGCTGACATCAAAAAAATTGGTTCTTACTTCTTCAGACGTCGATGTACTGTTGTTGGATTGGCAGGAGCCAAGCACAGCTAGTGCCGGCAATACTGCCCATAATTTGTTTTTGGTAATCATATGATGTGATTTAACAAAAATAAAGGTAGTGATAATTAACAAGTTGCCACAAATGTTATCTTTTCTTTTACATTTTTATCCGTATTATGCAGAAATGTTTTGGTTTATTGCCGGAAGATATTAATTTTGTGGCTCCTAACGGAGAGGTGTCAGAGTGGTCGATCGAGCACGCTTGGAAAGCGTGTGTACTGCAAGGTACCGCGGGTTCGAATCCCGCCCTCTCCGCAAAACCTTCATCTTTCGATGAAGGTTTTTTTTATGAATTATACTTGCTACTTTTAGCACGTAATTCCCTAACTTCATGTAAAATAACCAATTAGAAATGAAGAAAGTATCCGGCTACCTGAAGGTAATTATTTTTTATCTCTTCACATTGCTCATCTTTATCGGCTCCTCCGCCCTTACAAAGCAAAGTTCCTTACCGGATTTATTGTCTTTAATCACTGCATCCATATTTACTTTTATTTTGATTTACTGGTTTGTACGAAGTGATAAAAGTGTACTTTCCAAAAACGGGTTAGGCTTTGATAAAAAGAGTGTAGTACGGTTTGTATCCGGATTTGGAACAGGCCTTATTATGGTACTGCTGATGGCTGTAATTACCATCACATTCAGCAATGTTACTTTTACCCGATCTCAAACATTTAACCCTAATATTCTTGTCCTACATATCCCCCTTTTTCTTTTTGTTGCTCTTCGTGAAGAACTTGCCTTCAGAACGTATATGCTTTGGAAATTAAAGACAATTACCGGACCTGTAGTTGCCATGATTATTGTCACCGTTATTTTTAGTATAGAACATCTTTTTGGTGGATATTCTGTGGTAAATGCCTTCGTTGGATCTGGATTGGGCGCAATCCTGTTTGGATTTGCGACTTTGAGAACAGGAAACATTGCACTCTCCATCGGAATTCATTTTGCATGGAACTTAACACATTGGCTATTGGGATTCAAGGGTAACAGCGGATTTTTAATCGAAACAGTGCAAAAAGGAACCGAACAACAGGCCGAAACAATTGCATTTATCGGCTATATAGCAGCAATGATAATGGGGATATGTGTGATTTATCTATTCTTTAAACCACAAAATAACAGGGAGTATAAATAAGAGGTAAGATATTGACAGGTTAGATACCCGCTATCCTTTTTATAATGAAGTGTAAGAATATTGGTTCTTAACCTCTCTCCCGATAAACGGGATCTCTCCTTAAAAAGGAGAGAATTAATCGGGTTTAACCCTTGCCAATTCTACGGTATGCATTAATCCAACATTATTATACCTCGCTTTCGGATTTGTCCCTCATAAAGTTGGTACCACAGCATGATCCGAATTCACAACCTTTTTGTATCTTCATATATAAGTATTTAGCTCAATAACAATATTGAAAATGGAGGAGGAAACAACCCGCTTATAACAACGTTTTCAGTTTTCAGAAAACAACAAATTTACATGACAGAAATACGGGTTATGCTGAAAAAAGTTATTCATCATTAATAAATGAAAACAAGTGTTGAAATGAAAAAGCAAAATATTCAGGATTCAAATTACCCGAAAAGAGAAAGCAATTTTCTTACTACCATTACTTCAGAAGACACTTTTCAGGTAATTATTGATAATGCCGGGAGTAGCACACTTCTACTGTGGCAGGACGAGTATTATATGGAAGCCTACCTGAGTCATTGCGAGATACCAATAACATTAAGCAAAGTGGATTCGGTGATTTTTCTAAAAATGGATAAAAGACAACCCTCAGGAGCTGAATTTCTTTATTCATCCTGTATTTGGACAAGAATCCCCTAAGTTGAATTTCAAAGAACTCATGGGAAGAATCATCAAAAAAATGGAAAGTGATGGCGATTTTTATGATACATTAAGAGAAAACAATTTATTATGAGAACCACAGGAGATAATCCGATAACGTCTAAGTTGTTTCACACGGATATAAGAATCGAATATCAATATGAGTACCGATTATCTTTTTGATAATGCTTAATAAAATGAATTGAACGGGACAAATATAAAGCAAACTATAGCTCAGATTTAGTGTCAATCTAAAAATGAGCTTCTGTCCTCCTAAGAAAATATTAAAAGAGATATCAAGTTTTCGTGCTTAATCTTAGTCAGAATGTAATTTCACATATAGTGGATTCTTTGCCTGGAATTGAAGCAATACTATATTTCCAGCCAGCAAAAATACTCCTTTAGACGTATTGCAAAGTAAAACACCTGCCTCTAACTTTGTCAGAAAGAGATGTTGTCGAAAATGGAAGAAAGTTCTATGCAGACAAATCAGGAAAAGAAGTAAAATAGATGTCTCTCTGCAAAAAACATAATGCTAAATATACCTGTTGATGGTAATAATTTAAACAAAAGGTAGCCGCTTAGAATACAGTACCTGAATCGGACACTGCATTTTTATTTTCAGGGCTTTGTTACAATACAAACAACCTTATACCTTATTTAATAATTATTAATCAAAAAAAACAACAAATATTCTTTAAATGTAATTTCTTTATTCTATTTTTATAATAAATACCTATTATATCTGTACTATGATGAAATTACTCGCCTATCTACTTTTGTCTTTGACTGTCTGCGCTATGGTATCTTGCAAAAAAGATGTTATTGAAGACAAAAAACCACCCATAATTGAACAGAAGGTACGTTCAAAAAAAGAGATTGTAGATTCGCTGAAAAATGACCTTATAAAAAAAGGATACTCGGTATCAACTCCTGTGGTGAATCAGGACAGTTCAAAAGTAAGCTTTCAGGTTTCAAGAGCAAATAGTATAAAAGAATTTGGTGTTTTTGAACCCGGTGGCGGAGCAGACCAAAAAACATATCCCGACCTGTATACAGGCAGTGTATTTAATGGAAATGTATTTGTCAAAGAAGGGATATTCTCCTCCGGATTACCCCTTGAAGGAAAAACGTTGCCTCTACATCAGGATATTGTGATTGTCGGAAAAAATAATGTGAAGATCGCGGAAGGAAAGCAAATTGAACTGCGAAATTCTAATCTCAAACAGTTTCAATCTGATATACTGAGAAAAATCGGCGAGCCAACCATTGATCAGCATGTAGGAGATGTATCCCTTAAAACCGGATTTTTCTCCAGCTTTAGCGATGTCAAAGATTCTGTATTTTTTAACAGGTCTAACATGTACTGGGATAGCTTTAAGCCGGGTGTAGGCTTACTGGAATTCGACACAGACAATGCCGTTGTCCCGGGAAAAGGTACTTTTGCTTTCTTCAGACAAGATTATTACAGCATAAAAATAGATACAACAAAATCGGGCTGGAAATTCTTAGAAGAAGAGCTTAGTAGTGCTTTACAAGCGGAACGCATGCCTATATTTATAAATTCCATTACTTATGGCCGATATGGCTTCGTAACTATCGAAGGTAACCAGTCACAGGAAATATTGGCAATGCTGAATAAGGCTATAGCTAATTTTGATAGTTTATCCGAATTTGAACGCAATATTTTAAGCAAATCTACCATTCGATGCTTCTTTTTTGGAACACCTGAAGACTGGAGATTCAGCCAACTGCTCCAATCTTCATTAGGAAGATTGCAGTTGTTTACCGAAATTATGAAACAAAAGACTTACAAATTCAGATCCTTCGGAGATGCTCCGACCTTTTATACCTTTTCTTCCGTCAAGGATAATTCCGCATTTATGGGATCTACTTTAGAAAGAAAGGTTGAATTCGATTTGTAGCATTAGTCCGAATACTAATGCCTGAACATAAATTGAAAGAGCAAGTCCGGGGGCTGTATTTTAAACAAATACAGCCCCCGGAATCTTTTAGGAATAACTTTTAATTAGTTTGCTATTCCTCAAAAAGCTCTATGTCAGCGTTCTCTTCATTTATGAGAATAACATTTCCTGTAAATTTATTGTCTTCCCATACTTCAGCCAGATATTTATTATCCAGATATGCAGGAACATCAACACCATCTTCCGCATTGCTGTGAACATACACCAACTTAGCGGTATCCACACGTTTTAGTTTAGCCAGAAACTTCAGGTGTTCACTTTTTAGGGTAATGCTCACTAATTTCTTAGTGTCAAAAGCCTGATCTTTAAATATTACAATACTCATAATCTTATGTATTTAGTATATTTTCTTTTTGATCACTCTATATTATTTCCTATCTCTCCTGACACTTGAATATTGAAAACGTATATTTTCAAGAGTATGATGATGTTACAATATAACAATTTGCAGTGGGTTTGTTTTTATAAATTAAATAATTTATTTAGATTATTTCCTTATTAAATTCTTTTGAATCAGAATATTATTTATTAAAGTCTATTTGCTTTTTATTCCATCTGTTGTAGAAATAGGGTAGCGCATGCTGAAAGCCTACATAATCTTTATTTTCCACATCAGTCCACCCGACCTCTGCATAAGCAGCAATACGAGGAAATGTCTGTTTATACATATCCTTCACATCAAGAATCCATTCCCCCCACATCTGACATCCCAGGCCTAGTATTTTAGCATGATACTGTTTATCCAGGCCTTCAGGAACCGGATCAAAGCTATATGCTTTTTCCAGTGAAATATTACTGTAATCCAGATAGGTCGCTTCATGGTAAGAATTTACAATAGCATATCCGTTGCGTGCTGCTTCTTTCATCAGATCGACATTGCCTTTCCAAAACTGAATAATAGCGGATTTTGAAAGTGTCCCCGTGACAGGTGCAGCATCCTGATTATAGTCATGTAACTTTGCGCCCATAATATCATTCCAACCCATCATCCGCTTATTATTTTTTTCCAAAAAATTAGAAATGCCATTGGTGAAGGAGATCTGAAGATCTGCCGGTGAAATTAAAGCGTGCTTTTTCATATAAGCCTGAACTTCCGGAGAATCGTTCCATTGATTGTATTTAACCTCATCACCACCAATATGGATCACATCTGAAGGAAACATAGTGATCACTTCGCTCAATACATCCTGAAGAAACCCGATTACCTTTGGATCCGTCACATCAAAAACATCATATTTCACACCAAAACTCGCAGGTACTTTTATAGGAAGTTTGGTGACACCAAGCCAGGGGTAAGAAGCTATTGCAGCACTGGCATGTCCGGGCATTTCTATTTCCGGTACAATATTTATATGACGCGCTTTAGCATAGGCTACAATTTCTTTTACATCGGCACGGGTATAATACCCCTCCAATGGCTTTCTGTCATACTTATCACTATTCCAGCCACCTATTTGGGTTGAATCTCTCCGCGCACCTATTTTGGTAAGATTGGGATATTTCTCTATGGCCAGTCTCCATCCCTGATCTTCAGTAAGATGCCAATGAAATACATTCATTTTCAGAGCAGCCATTTCATCCAGTAGAGTCTTTACCACATCTTTACCTTTGTAAGCCCTTCCCTCATCCAGCATATAACTCCGCCAGGAAAATCGTGGTTTATCGCTGATCTTTATACACCCAAGCTTTGCAATGCCTGATTCTTTTTTTATTAATTGTCTTAACGTCTGAATACCATAAAAAACACCTGTTGAAGTCGGTGCTTCTATCCGGATACCTGATCTATCGACTTCCAGATGGTATCCCTCAGCCCCCAGTTCCTGCCGCAATGTTATATTGATTAATAAATGAATACCGGCCTGTTTGGGAGATGTTACTTTTGATGATTTCAAACCTTGCTCATCTTTTAAAATTTCAGCAATAAAGGTGACCTCATTATCCACCTTACCATTTGTATAGATACCGATATTGTTTTTGATCAGATATTCACCTTTTTTCTCTAAAACAGAAGCCGGCCGGGGAATCACATCAATAGCCTTTGCTTTTAGTGACATTGCAAAGACTAAGATCCATAAGCAACATATTACTTTACAAACTTTATTCATACAGTTATTATTTAAATTTTGATACCATTTAACGTTTAGGCTTATTAAACATTTTTGCTATTACTTGCAAAATACAATTGCACTACTTAACTTAGACAACAATCACACTGTGGGATCAATGGTTTTATTAACACAAAAATCAAACCACCAACCTTAACTATACCAAATCAACCATTGGTACAATTATATTGATCATGAAATCGTATCATACTCTTTCAGATGAAGAACTGATTGTATTGACAAAAGCCGATGATCAGGATGCATTTTCTATACTCTACAGCAGACATAAACTCGCGCTTTACACTCATACTTATCAGAAAACAGGAGATCTGGAGCAGGCAAAAGATCTGATTCAGGAACTGTTCACCAATTTATGGGACCGGCGTTTTGCGTTACCACAAATTATTAATATTCAGGCCTATCTGCACACTATACTTCGTAACCGCTTACTGGACTATTTTGCACATAGCAAAGTAGAAAATAAATATCTGGATTCTCTTCAGGAATTTATAAATAAAGGCCATTGTTCAACAGATCAATACATTGTAGAAGCAGAATTCACCGCATATATCCAAAGGACTGTCAACGCATTACCACCAAAAATGCGGGAAGTATATACAATGAGCAGGAATACCCCAAAAAGTCACAGAGAAATAGCAGAAGAATTAGGAATCTCCGAATCTACAGTAAAAAATCATATAAAAGCCGCATTAAAAATTATCCGGGGAAAATTGAATCGTTTACTGACATTTCTGTTCTTTATCTGATTTATCACGTATAGCTGAAATTTCAGCCGTTTCATCATACACATCAGAAATTCACACAAAAAATCAAAGAACTTTAAAACCAATACATACAAAATATATGATTACTCTCCTTCACGCACATTTTATTTTTCCAGTCATTCTTTTAAATTATTATGATCATTGCGATTCACTAATATAAAGAATATGTCTTTGAGCCATTTTTAAATATATGTTCTACTTCCTGAGTTAACTTAAAAGCGGCAATGCTAAACTCCAGACGGATGCCACTTTCCAGCTCTATTTGTTTCTCCCGGTTATGAATACACTTCAGATATTGAAGATTTACCACAAGGGACCTGCTCACTCTTATAAAGTAAGGGTGAGACAACTCTTCAAGCACAGTCTTAATATTTTTTTTTATGACATATCCTTTCTCATTCCTTCGGACTAATTCAGTATGTGCCCCCATAGAGACACAATGCGTAATATCTGCAGCCGAGATAATAAGCGTTACGTCACGTTCTTTTATCAGATATTTCAAAGATTCTATACTGGTCATATACATTTAATATATTTATTAATCCTTCTCCTTTCAATAAAGTCATTTGTTCTATAGCTAGTATGTCCAATCTATTATTGAACTATAAGATCATTCGAACATCGTTTTAAACTATCATTTACAGAAAATATGTATCTAAATCTACTTCAAGATAGTGATCTATAGTCCTAAATTCACCAGATAATAAAAGCCTAATGCCCAATCCTGATCATTTGCATAAGGATCATAAAATCCTGCCATTTTTCCATCCACACGTTGAGGATATAGATAAGCACAATAGCCACGCCCTTCTTCTGAAAATAGATTCAGGTTATTTCGCACAATATTTTCAGCACGCTGCTGGTAGTTTTTATCTTTTGTACACTGATAATAATAGTGATATGCAGCTGCAGTGATTGCACTCCAGTAATGCGGGAAGGTATCACCCCAAAACTCATACTTTCCAAACCAATATCCATCCCAATGCCGGATACTGATCTCATTCATATGATAGCTGGGCTGGAAACCTGCAAAAGCTTCCAGTACGGGCATTTGTCTTTTTGCCTCATCTAAATATTTCTGGATTCCGGTTTCCAGATAGAGTTCACAAAGAAGTTGTATAGATGGTGCAACTATGCTCTGTTCATAATTTACTTCTGAAATAGGGTAAAATAATCCGTTAGCAATGTATGTATCTCCTATTTTCAAATAATCTGCTAACAGGCTTTTATATTCTTCCTGCATTCCGGCATCTTTCAAAACATTCAATCCCAGGCGTACAGGAGTACCGATAGAATAAAAGCCATGCCCGAAGTGACTATACATCGATTTCATAGTTTTAAATCCATCTGTTGCATACTGCGGATCACCACTAACTTTATACATAAGAAAATAGAATTCAGCTACCCAGGCATAATTATATGCTCTGTTTCTCGAATCTCTCTTTACCGAAGACCATGTTGTATAATCTTTATACTGTAATTTATTTCGTACAAATTTCACATATTTCACCAGAGATTCTCTGATTTTCTGATTTTTAGTCACCAGATATTGTTTAGCTAAAAAAGCCCCCATGCCCAGACGTTCAGCACCCTCATTACGGTCAGCTGGACTCACACTACTCGTATTATTCATAAAAATCTTGTCCGTTTCATTATCGTAAACCATATATGCACCGTCACGAGGGTCTGAAGGATCATTCAATTGTTGATGATCTATAATAAAATCTGCACGTTTAGCAATCAAACTTTCATAATTACCGAATACTATACAATCTATATGTGTACGCTTACCCTTTCCATAATTAATCTCAAATTTCACCTTACCCTTCTCATCCATAATTGTTTCTACAACCCACCTTTCTCCTAATTTACTGACCGGAACAGGTTTACCATTTTTAGTGACAGTACAATGCTTCAGCAAATTTTCGTTTCCCTGTATTTCCACTCGTGCCTTTTCTCCTTTCTGAAAGGTATATTGGTTGCATTGAGCAACTATATTTCCCATTTTCAGTATCTTATTTTGAAAATCGTCCCAACCTGAATGGGTGAATATTCGCCACTTAACTGATGTCTTTTCTCCGGTTTTCAGCGATATTTCCGGCATCGTCACAGAGATGATACCTCGTGTATTTGACATACTTTTTTGCATATCCCTGTCCCAGATTTCATAGTGATCTATCGCTCCGTCCAATACTATCAGCCCCAGATGCGGGGCATTTGCTCCCATATGTGTGGCATTGATATAAGCTGCATTTCCTCCATCCCATATGTGCGCATGAGTTCGGGAAGTAATACAAGTCTCTGCATTTGGATAATTGTCATTGAAAGGAGTATAGATACCTATATCCGAAATAGTAACCGTATGTTTTCCCCGATTAGTAAAAACAAATTCTTCTATCAGATCATTTCCTGTCATACTTCTCTTGACATCCACCTGCAAATTGCCAGCCCTGTATGAAAGCTGCTTTCCGGCATTCTTATTTAATACAGGAAGCTCCCATGTTCTTGATGTTCGTATACCATTTACTGTTTCTGTAAAGTACCCCAACCCCCAACCGTACTTACGGGTAACAGAGCTATATTGTGTACCATCTGTCGCAATCAGCCAATTCATTGATCGATGATCATGAGCGATCTTTAAGCTACTTATTGCTCCCGTTTCCGGGTTTGTACGAAAAATTATCTGCTGCGCATAAAGTTGTTGTGTTAAATATGTTAACACAATAAAAATCGCCAGTATTAATTGTTTACTCATATTATTAAAAATAACAGACTGGAAACATTTGATATATGAAAAAAACAGTCTAAAATTAAAATAAGATCAATTATTTTTTATTCTATAAAAGAGAGAATACGCATTATTACTGTATTCTCTCTTTACTCTGTTTATAAGAATAGAGTTAATAGCCTGTATTCTGTTTTATTTTCCCTTTAGATTCCAGCAAATATGAATTAGGAATCGGGAAAAGAACTTTGTAATCTGCACTATGGCTATTAGCCACACGTCGGTTGAATTCGACATACTTACCATATCTGATGAGATCCGTACGTCTGTGTCCTTCACAGTACAACTCATGACCGCGTTCCAGAAGCAGCATATCGAGGAAATTATTCAAATCTCCGTAGTTTGCCAGAGACAGATTTTCCAGTCCGGCACGCCTGCGCACAGTATTGACAAGATCCATACATTCCTGTGTGACTGTTCCTTGCCGTGCAATGCTCTCTGCCAATGTCAGTAATACATCAGAATAGCGAAATACAGGCACGTCTATTCCTCCCCTGTCTCCTTTCTGATTAGGATCTACCGTATACTTTACCGGCAAGGCTCCTTTGATGAGTTCTCCGGCAGGATTTTGTTCGTTACGTACTGTGCCATCTGCTTTGGACACATATTCGCTTATGATATTGGCAAGACGCTTGTCTTTTTTCTCAAAAGTATGATAAAAATCCCAGGGCATTCTGTAACCGGACCAGGCTTCAACTGCCGGGTTGGGATATGGATAATCTCCGGGAAGCACATGCGATATCCAGCCGTTGGCATAGTTTTCAGTGTTACAGGGTATCACCCATATATTCTCATTATTAACCTCCGTATTAAGCGAAAAGCAATCGTAATAATTATCCAACAATCTATAACCATATTTTGCATTCATCAGCTCCCGTCCAATCGCTTCCCCCTCTTTCCATCGTTTCTGATGCATATACAGCTTGAGCAACATCATATTGGCCGCTCCTGCACCAACACGTCCCCATTCGGATCCCTTTAAGGGTAGCATCCGTATCGCATCTTTGAGTTCGGACTCAACCTGAGCCACATATTCAGTCTCCGCAGGACGTTCCAGAATAAGCTCAACAACAGGATCTTTCAGTGCTTCGTCCGGCGCGATCGGAACGGGACCGTATATATCCAGCAAACAATATAACAGCCATCCCCGGAGCGCTTTCAGCTCTCCTATGTACCGCTGCTTGAGTTCATCCCTCACTTCCGATTTTTCAATCTGTAGTATGATATTCCTGATCTGACTTACATTCTTATATTTCGCGTAAAGCTTTTCTGAATAACGTGGATCAGCAGCTGTCCAACTATGCGTATTAAACAATTCCCAGTTTCCGTTATCTCCCCACTGGCAATCCATGATATCAGTAGACACCTCTGTATAAATATTAATACCGCCTATGCTGCTGGAGTATACCCCTCCTCCTGAGTAACTATTGATATGGAAGTTATTATAGGCAGCTGTCACAGCAGATTTAATATCCTCCTCATTTTTGTAAAAATTTTCAGGAAGTATCCTATCGAATTCTTCCCGCTGCAATTCGCACGAAGACATCAATCCGAAGAACACAAATACAGCTATATAAAAGAATTTATTTGTTTTCATTTTTATACGTTTTAAATAGTTAAAATTTAACATCTACTCCAAAAGAAAATGTACGTTGATTCGGATATGCTGCCATCTGATCTGTTTCAGGATCAGTACCAGAATAAGGAGTAATCACAAAAGGATTCTGAGCATCTATAAATATTCGGGCATTTTTCAGCACCTTGGCTGCGACTGACTTCGGTAGTGTATATCCAAGTGTAATATTTCGACAGCGTATGAACCAGGCCTTTTCCAAATAGAAGTCTCCTGTTCCATAGCTGGCATTCGCCTGAAATATGGAAGGATATTTCGCATCCATATTGGCGTAAGACCAACGTTCCTTAACTTCATCAAACATATTGGCCCCGTTCCTGAGACGAAATGACTCAACACTATAATAAGCACGTGTATCATTCACCCTCCAGCGGTTAAACATTCCATAAAAATATAAATTGAGATCAAAGCCTTTCCATATAAAACTATTATTCAATCCTATAGTAATGGGTGCATTCACTCCTATTTTAACTAAATCTGCATTATCGATCTTTCCGTCAGGCGCACCTGCATACTGTGGTCTGCCATCAGCATCCACAACCCGGCTTCCATCCGTATTGAGTTTGTATCCATTGACATCTTTAATCTTGACTGTTCCCGGTATTGCACCAAACTTCTTAATATATTCTGTATCATTTACACTTACAATACCATCGGATAGAAATGACCACACCTCTTCGAAGCTCGCATTGTAGTCAATATTGATATCAGGTCTGAAACTAGGATCACGCTTTTTCCATCTGTCTCTGTAATAGGTAAGCGTAAGATCAGTATTCCAGGAGAAGTCCGGTTTGCTTATATTATTACTACGAAGTGAAAATTCGACTCCACGGCTTTGTTTTACTGCGTCAAGATTCGCCTTTATAGTATTAACTTCCTGATAAGACATCAATCGCTTATCGGCGATTATATCTTTGACCTTTCTGTCAAAAAGCTCAACTGATCCTGTAATACGCTGTCCATATAATCCGAAATCAAGGCCAACATTAATATCTGTCTGTGTTTCCCATTTCAAATTGGGATTACCCAACGCATTCAGACCGATACCATTTGTGATTTTGCCGTCAATAATATAATTATAGCCTGTACCATAGTAAGTATATATCCCGGGTACATTATCATTACCTGTCTGTCCGTATCCCGCCCTAAGCTTCAGCTCCGACAGCCAGGATGATGTCCCTTTCATAAAATTTTCTTCATTCACTTTCCAGGCTAATGCCACTCCCGGAAAATAACCCCAACGGTGATTTTCGGAAAAATTAGAAGAACCATCTGCACGGAAATTAAAAGTCATCAGATAGCGGTTCATAAAGGAATAATTGACACGACTAAAATAGGAAGCAATCTCTGAACTTCCTCCATAAGAACTTACACCTGGTCTTTCTCTTGCTCCTGCTGCGAGGTTATACCATAATACACCATCATATGGAAACTTTGAGTTAAAAGATCCAGATCCATCCCAGTTAAATTTCTGATATTCTGCCCCCGCCATAACAGAAAGACTGTTTTCTCCCCAGTTTTTCAGATAGTTAGCCACCACATTAAGAGTATAATCTGTCTTTGCGGTATTATTTATTGAAGCAAAGCCACCTTCACGCGCACCAAAAAGTACTGTGGTAGGAAGATAATAATTCCGCTTTCCCTGATTCCGGTCTGCTCCAACTAACGCTCGCACACTGAAACCTTCAAACGGATTGACCTGCAAATAAGATGTCATAAGCAACCGTTCGGTCACCGATCTATCCTTTATCTCCAATAAAGAAGCAGGATTCACAATATATCCTTCTAACGGATTGATCATATAATTTCCTTTATCATCTTTTTCCGGAAGAAGCGGATTAAACTGCATACTTGCACGAATTATTCCCGAGTTCTCACTTGCTCCCTTGCCAAGAGGAACATTATTGTTTTTGATCTGACTGAGATTACTCGTGATACCTGCACTGATATATTTTGAAAATTTCTGATCAAGGTTAAACCGTGTTGTAAATCTTTTCATACCATTATTCCTGATGACTCCCTCTTGGTCATAATACCCGGTTGAAATCATATATTTGGTGTTTTCAGTTCCTCCGCTGACAGAGAGATTGTGTTCCTGAACAGATCCGTTGCGCGTAACCAGACTTAACCAATCCGTACCTGCAGGCGGATTACTGATCTGTGCATCGGTATAACGGGTCTGCCATATGGGTTTATTTGCTGCCTGAGCCTCTGCAATCGCCTGATCCAATGTTTTTGTACCATAAGGGTACACCTTGTTGTCACGCATCCAGTTTTCCTTGATCGCTTCATTTGACTGGATCATAAAATCTTTCGGATTCAATAATTTTGGAAGACCATATATGCGTTGAGTAGAAAGAGTACCTCTGTAGTTTACTTCTGCCCGCCCCTCTTTTCCTCTTTTTGTAGTAATCAAGATTACACCACCGGCTGCTCTCGCACCATAAATCGCTGTCGCAGATGCATCTTTAAGAACTTCTATTGATTCTATATCATTCGGATTTATAGAATTCAAATCCCTATTGATTTGTCCCGGATTTCCAACATATCCTCCTTGTGACCTTGTTGAATCTGCAGGAGCATCAAATCCTGTCTGAGCAAATCCGTCAATCACAACAAGAGGAGCTCTGTTTGAAGATTGTCCCCTGATCTGCATGGAAACGGATCCTCCCGGCTGGGCACTCTGCTGCACAGCCGTCAGACCTGCTGCCCTTCCGGCAAGCATATGTGCAATGGAAGTATTAGCTGCCGGAGGAAGATCTTTAGTTCGGACACTGGATACTGCTCCTGTAAGATCTTTACGCTTCACACTTCCGTAACCCACAACAACAACTTCTTCCAGATCTGTATTTATGGTATTAAGCTGTACCCTTAATTCTGTTTTACCTTCCAGAGGTATCTCTCTTAGTTCATAACCAATCCGGGAAAAAACCAGCACGGAATTACTTTTAGGAACCATGAGATGAAATTGACCATTATCATCTGTAACTGTACCAATCCTGGAATTCCCTTTTACTGAAACTGATACTCCCTGTATTCCACCTGTTGTATCCTGTACCCATCCACTAATGGCTATCTGTTGTATTTTTAATCCGGCGACTAGTTGTTCATGAATGGATAAAGAACTATTGGAGTTTACAGGTTTTTCCTTAACAGCTATTGCCCTTTTATTAATCGAATAAGTCAGAGGTTGGTTTTCAAAACACTTTTCCAAAGCTGTTTCTAAAGTGACATTTTTCAACTCCAGAGATACGGGTTTTGCTTTTTCCATCATTAATGGGCTATAGAGTACATCGTATCCGCTTTGTTTTGCGATAGCTCGAAGAGCCTTCTCAAAAGCTACATTTTTCAGGGAAAGATTGATCTGCAGAATAGAGGCTGATGCTTTAACATAAGCCGTACCCAGAAGGATAAATAAAATAGAGAGTTTCAAAATTTTCCATAATTTCGTCTCTCTTCCTGTGCAATACAGGATTGATTTTGTAATATATTTTTTGTACATTTGATTAATCAAGGTTAAAATGTGGTTAATTGGTTTTAATTGATTTGATCACATAAGCTTATATCTCCGGGAGCGCTGTCATCGCTCCCGGTTTTTTACTCATGGATTTTTGGGTGACCTTCAGTCCATAATGTATATCCTCCTTTCTACAATTTTAAATTTCACAGTCTCTGTAAGAGCCATTATATCCAGAATATCTCGCACATTGCTGGAGCGTGACAACGTTCCTGAAAAAAATTTCCCTTTCATATCTCCCTGATATACTACTTCCACATCATACCATCTGGCGATTTTGCGCATAACGCTTTCAATATGCTCTGAATTAAAATTAAAATATCCATGCTGCCATGCTAATATTTCTTCAGGGTCGAATCGCTGTGTCTTTATTTCATTTGCATTTTTATTGTAAACAGAACTTACGCCGGGACTTAACATCAGCTGACGACCTTTTATATCCAACTGAACTTTACCCTCCATTAGCGAAGTCTGCACAAACGATTCTTCAGGATACGCAAAAACATTAAATTTGGTACCCAGCACTTTAATCTCCTGATCATCACTCTGCACTATAAACGGTTTACCATTTTGCTTCTTCACATCAAAATAGATCTCTCCACTGATCTCTACTCTACGCTCTGCTCCCACAAACGAAGTCGGATATTTAATAGAAGAGGCAGCATTGAGCCATGCTACAGTGCCATCAGGCAATCTAAGTTGAAATTGTCCCCCTTTAGGCGTACGCAAAATATGATAACCTACATCAGAAACCGTCTCCTTATCACCACTCTTATATGCCAACTGCCCTCCTTTGATCTTTTCTGCTACATATTTACCATTCTTATGTATTGCACCAGATTTTAT
Source organism: Sphingobacterium spiritivorum ATCC 33861 (assembly GCF_000143765.1). Lineage (GTDB taxonomy): Bacteria > Bacteroidota > Bacteroidia > Sphingobacteriales > Sphingobacteriaceae > Sphingobacterium > Sphingobacterium spiritivorum. The sequence goes on from NZ_GL379772.1 coordinate 75,249, forward strand.
CTTTTCGAGATCTAACTGGCTTCCATCTTCTAAAATAAGTGTGGCTCTATCACTCCCCGGTTTAATGAGATTCCCGGTTATGGATTGTTCCGGTGACTCAACCTCCTGATTACGTTTTATTATCCATATTGATCCAATAAAAATCAGCAGTGCGGCTGCTACCGCGCTCCATTTAAGCCAACGATAACTATACTGTTTATTTATTGAGCTTTTGTTGATCTCGTGAAACAACTTGTCATAAATACGCTTTCGTACATCATCCGGTTCGCCCATTGAATCAATATCCCATGGGACCCTTACAAATTCAAAATCATCTTTGTAGGTCTCCAATTGTTGCAACTCCTCTTTACTGCAATTACCATTTGTATATTTTTCATATAATTCTATGTATTGTTCTTTGGATAGCATTGTTTTTCAAGTAAGGTTCCTTGTATATAGAGACAATCCGGAGTCTTTACACACATAACTATTTGATTTATTTTATTTTTATTATTCCGGTAGATCTTTTAGCACTCTGATCAGCAAGAGAATACACTGTGCGTAAGATATTGATTAGAATAAAATTCCCAAGCCCGTATCTTGAAAAATGAAGGAGATTAGAAATGATAATTCTAAAATAAAAAGAAAGCCCGTTGTATACAACGGGCCGGTAGTCCTAAGGACATACGTTAACAGTTAGTGTTAGAGATCTTTATTATATATTTAAATATTTTATGCTTCTTAATAAAACATATACAAATTGTGTCTTATTATTTATGTAGAGACATTTTTAGGGTCACACACACATAAATATTTAATTTATTTTTGCTCATACTCTTAATTCTGTATTTTACGGTATCTTTATAATATTAATTGTAATGATTTAAACTTTTACATCTTTAATCTGCAAATATGCAATTAAACAAAAAGCCAATGATCAATAGCACGACTAAAACTGATCAGGAATTATGGTTAGCGACCCAGACTCAGGATTGCCAGTCATCTTTTGCCATGCTTTTTGATAAATACTGGTCATTATTATTTCGGACAGCTTTTAGCTATCTTAAAGACAAAGAACAAAGTGAAGAAATAACACATGATATTTTTTTTAATATCTGGAACAAACGTCATCAGTTGCAAATTACAGCATTCCCGGCCTATCTGCATGCCGCAGCCCGTTATCATGTATACAAATATCTAAGAGCCAAACAGAAATCTCTGTTGCAGTTTACTGATGACCTGTCTGTAGTCAGTAATGCCACAAATTCAAATACAGCAATTGATAAACTGGAATCAGAAGAACTGGATAGTACATTGCGTAATATATTATCAAAACTTCCAAAGCGATGTCAGGAGATATTTATTATGAGCCGTTTTGAAAATCTGAAGAATGAAGAAATCGCTTCAAGATTACAAATTTCTCAAAGGACAGTGGAGAATCAGATTACAATAGCACTGCGTCATATCAGACAACATTTACATAAAACTATTGCAGCATTGATTTTACTGCTCTATTAATATTATTTGATACTTTGCCGAGATAAAAGCATATCTAAGGAGAATCCTTTGTGAGGATATAAAAATAAAATTCCATTGATAAACATCTTTTCGCAAAGAGAGTACAATCTGCAAATTTAGATTATCAAAATAGTCGATCTTACTAAAATCAAAAATTCTATAAAAAGTTCTAAAATTCTATACCTAACAATTCTTGCTTTTATTCAATAAATTCTGTAACGTTGCAGAAGTATCTCACACACACTAACTGAGAAACATATTCTTGATTTTAGACAATAAAAACATTAGGGATTAACAATTCTATAAGTTGTTCTCTTCTCTTATTTTGCTATAACTAGCAATAATGTACTGATGCTTTTCAGAACTGACAGTCATTACAAAATATAGTTATGCTAAGGGAATTTAATTGACCGGAATATTCTAATCGTTAACGATTTTATTTTTTAATATTAAGAATTACAGGAACCGATTAAAATTGTTAAAAGAATGTCAACGAGGAATATATTAATTGCAGATAGTCATCCGGTCGCAAGATTAGGTGTCTCTACATTGTTAGAACAATTCTTAACGGATATTGATATTTATATTGCAAGCAATTTTGAGGAATTGCAATCTATGCTTCTCGTCGTTAAATATGATCTTCTTATTATGGAAATTGAATTACCCAACGGGAACTGGGTGGCGATTGTAGATCAGATTCTCAGTGTTCAGAAAGATCTGAAGATCATTATCCTCAGTAAACAGGACAATAAATTCCTAGCTTCCGCCAGCTTTATGAAAAAGACATTTGCATATGTATGCAAGGATCAATCGATAGAGTATATTCGAAATGTGATACAGACAGTATTATCAGGTTCCAAACACTTTAGGAAAGAAAAGACAAGTCAGCAGTTTATATTAAAAGAGCCAAATAATGAAACCCAGACTATCAGCATTATACTATCTCCCCGAGAGATGGAGGTTTCGTTTTTACTCTTAAAGGGGTCAAGTATAAAAGATATTGCAAAAGTACTGAATTTAAGTAAAACTGCTGTTAGCACCTATAAAATCAGGTTATTTAAAAAACTGGGAGTCAAGAATATTGCTGAGCTCTACAACTTACTAAATCACAAACAATTGCCGAGCTTCAATATATAAAATGCTTATAATTACAAAAAGCCCTGTCACCGGGGAGATGCAGGGCTTTTTAACCAATTATTAACCTAAATTATGAGTTAGATATTATTCAATATGCGTGCCAAAATTATTTATCACATGAAATTATTCTGTTACATTACTACGTTTGCCCGCTTCCAGTAATGGAATATTGGCTTCTGTAGGCACATAAATAATTTGACTGATAGTTCCGGCTTTCAAAGCTTCTCCAAATGCTCCTATAAATTCCTGCTTACGATATTCAGGGTATTTCTGAGCAGCTTCCCCCATGATTTTGATTGCTTCAGCCTGTAAAACAGCAGCTTCCTTTTCAGCTCTTGCTTGTTCTATCAGGATCTGACGAGATTGTGTGGCTTCTGCAAGCCGTGCCTTACCGGCCATTTCCTGTTGCCATACAGAATATTTGGGTAAACCAAACATTAACCCTACAATTACGACAATAGCTACTACTGCCAGTAATACTAAACCTTGTATTTTCATATGTATATAATTTTATTGATTTTTCAGTTCAAAACCTGATGGACAAAAATAAGGACACAGATTGGAATTAGCTATGTGTTTTTAGTCCAATTTTCCTATATAACTATGGCTTGATTCCGAACCAGGCTGACAGACGATTCTGGATTGACGATATTCCAAAGGTGTGCACCCTCTCAGCAGATTAAAGTTTCTGTAAAATGAAGCTTTTGACTTGAAACCGCATTTTTCAACCAGATTATCCACATTTTCTGCAAAATCTTGTTGCTCAAGAATCCGGCATGCATAATCGATTCGAAGCATATTAATGTGTTTGGTGAAATTACATTTAAAATATCGGGTAAAAACCTGTGAAAGGTGATGCTTCGGAATATGGGTATGTCTGGATAGTATTTCCAGACTAAATGTAATATCAAGATACTTTTCCGTACGCAGATATTTTGTGATCTTCATTGCATAGGCCTCCATCTGTGCAGTGTTAAGGGATGAACTTTTGTAACTCAGATATTCCTCGTCTGCAGGCTTTTTATCTTTAACAGAAGTTTTCAGGAAAAGCAATTTGAAATAATACAGATACAAAAAACTTACCGTAATAAGAACAGGAACAAACATCAAGAGATTAGACAGATTTGTAAGCAACATCTTAGATTTGTCATCTGCATCAAATACATCAATTACCAACACTGTCAATGCAGACAATCCTCCTGCAGTAGCGATCCAGTACAAACCTTTTGAGCGATATTGCCTGCTGTCCTGATGCAGTGCCATATGAATCCATATTGCAATCGAATAAATAAGCCATGAAAAGGCTACAATATAATCATGGAGATCGTAAAATATATTCAGAAACGTTTTTTGAGCTGAAAACAAAATGAAAAAATAACACAGACAAGCCAATCCAAACGGAACAAAATGAAAAAGGTGCCAGTAAGATATTTTTTTTGTATCCGAAATGATGCACAACAGATATAACAGTGGTCCGTACAAAAATTCAAAAGGGGCTATTTTAAACATAAGTACATGATCCACATATGTACTTCTGAACAGAGAATTGTGTATCACATGGATTCCTGTCACCATGAGAAAGCCTGCTCCTACCCAATCAAATGCTCTGCGTTCCCTCAACGAGTAGATGAGATGCAAGGAAAGCAGGCACAACGCCATCAGTATGGTATACACAATATAAATCATGATGCCCATATCAGGAATTGAGTACGTATAAGCAGACTAAAAATCCGGAATTTAAACTTACACTTTAGAAACGGTCTGTCTGTATAAGAGACAATACTCTCCACACCAGCGTAATGATACACAGCGCGGCAAAGAGTAGAATTCTGCAGTCTAAATTTAGAAGTTAATATTTCCATCAGGTCGATATTCCGTCAAATGATTACATTATCATTCTTTCAGATTATTGCTTAACAAAATGTTGTTAAAACGAATAACAAATATACCTTACCTGCCAGGATTAGGGGAATTAAAATAGCTGAAGAGTGCAGTAAATCAAAAAGTTGTAGCTATCCAGCTACAAAATTGAACAGAAACGGAATTTCCTGTAAACTCAAAATGCAGAACTCAGGTTCTGCATTTTACGATATACAATATTTGCCTGATGATGCGGTATTAAATATGATAAATACCAGCAATACTTGCCTCAGCATATCCTGCGCTCGCTGTCATCCCCTTACCTCCTATACATGTGCGTATATGGATACGTTCATCAATATTGTACTCAAGAATACCATCTGCATGCTGAGCGTAAAAACCTGCCCAGCTGGTAGCCAGTTGTCTGACATCAAAATCCACTATGCGCTCTGCCTCTTTTAACATCAACTCGTTAATATAGGAATCTAAAGAGAATCCCAGATCATCAAACCTGGAACCGTTGGCATACTCATGTGAATCGCCAATAATAATACTTCCATCAGGAGCCATCTTAAAGAGTATATGTATTCCATACTTCTTTAGTTCGTCATAATGTGAAGGTGTAGCTATTCTACCAAAAGACGGACAATTATCTGTGAAACTCTCATATCTTCTTATCGTGAGACCTGTCAGAATATTTCCGTTAAGGCCAATATCTTTTAAGGGTTTGGTACGCATCATCTGTAATTTACTGATGATCTGCCCGCTGCTCTCAAATAATTCTTTAAAGAGGAGCTTAAATTCATATCCGCAGCATAGAATCACTTTCTCTGCCTGCAATTTATCACCATTCGTTAACACGACTTCCGCAGTTGCGCCCTTCACCGCACAATCAATGACGGGTGCATCAAATCGCAATGTATAATTTTTGAATTTAACCTGGAGGTACTCCTGTAATCTACGGATCATTACCAACGGTTCTACACTCACTTCCTGTGCAAAAAACAATGCTTCTCTTGCATACGAATCTTTGATAGCGGGATACTTATCTGCTATCTCTTGCTTACTTAACAATTGCTGCGTATACCCCAGAGTATCGTAATAATTTTTGAGTTCATGCAACAGGGTCTGCTCATCTTCATCAGAAGCAATATATACACTGCCGTTACAGCGTACAGAAAGATCGAATTCCTGCTGAATTTCCTGATAAATATCCAATCCTCTCACTCCGTTCTGAAACCATTTACCAGACATTCCGGAAGGAACTACCTGACCAAAATTGCGTACGGTGGAGCCTACCGGAAAATTGTCTTTTTCCAATTGGAGGACTTTTTTTCCAAGTTTCAAGGCATGATAAGCATGAAAAGTACCTAAGACTCCCCCACCAATAACAATTAAATCATAAGATTGCTGTTCCATTATTCTTTTGTTTATTAAAATTTAGTAGACACGACACTTCGGTTAAAGTGTTCATTCACGTTTAAATCCTGAGTTTGTATAAATATATTCTTTTTTGATTTTGTTTTATTGACGAAATACATCCATGAAGCTACGGTACAACAGGCGCCGATAATGGCCATCACATATACCAGCTGACTAAAATACATAGCCCAGCTAATTTCGACAGGACTGAATTCTTTGATGACAAGGATAGACAGACTGCCGAGATACCCTATAGAATCGGCCAGGTACATTATAAATCCGATATTCCCTTTAACATGAAAATTGGCAATCATACGCTCAAAGAAAATAGCGTTATACGGGATATATGCCATATATAATCCCAGACCTACTGCACTCATCCAGGCTACACCACCTATATATTGTCTGTCAAAAAGATATGTTGACAATCCGGCAATCACAAACCCGCATACAATCAGCAGATGGATCAGTTGAAAAGCTTTGAGGTTATCTCTTACCAATATCAGCAGACTGATTAATATCAGCACAGCCAGAGAAATCAATCCATCGACTTTAGCATAGATATGATTGTCCTGAACATGGATCATCTTCCAGATTTCAACTTCAAAATTATCCCGTATATCCCGTAAAGCCGTCAGCATCACATAGATTACAATGGTGATAATGATACCCGGGAGAAACACCATAAGAAATTTTCTCCGTTGTTGTGCATTCATAGGCTCTCTTCTGGTTCTCAACCGCTCATCTTCAGCTGTAGGTTCAGGAATCATTTCCAGACAAAATACACTGATCAGAAAAGGTAACAAAAACACCAACCCTGTACAGAATGGCATCCAGAACTCATTGATCGAAAATAAATCCATCAATGTCCGTCCTACAGTCTTGACAAATCCTGAAGCAAAGATCAGACTGACAGACATGACAGCCCCCATAAACTCTGTACTTTTACGTCCTTCCAGATAGCTAAAAACTAACCCCCAGATCATTCCTAACGGAAAACCATTTATGGCCAGACAGAGTATATTGTACGGTGCAGGTATAAGTGCAAACCCTAAAAGTCCCAACCAGGAGATACCGATCAAAGTCAGAAGATACTTTGCTCTGTTCTTACCTTTTGATTCGGAAATAAACCTGATACCATAAAACTTACTACACATATAGCCCAACATCTGTACAACAACGAGCCAGACTTTGTAGTCCAGTCCAAGAAATTCAGCTTCGTGAAATGTGGCGGCTGCAAAAGATTTCCGGAAAGCATACATACTGGTGTAGCAGCTAAAAGCTGCCAGAGCTGCAAAAACGGATACTGCTATATAATTCCAGCTTGCTGCCTTGGTGCGGAAGAGCGTGAGCAGTTTCATAACTATTACCGGATAATAGGTAAGATATCCGAGATACGATCGATGATATGTGTAGGACCGTACGGCTCCAGCTCACTTCGCGAAAAGGATCCTGTAGTGACCCCTACTACATATTTACAACCTGCCTGAAACCCTTCATTTATATCGACTTCGGTATCTCCTACTTTGGCCACTTCTTCTGCAGAATGAATCCCAAATTTGTTCATCATTCTATAGATCATATAAGGATAGGGACGTCCGGCTTCTACCTCATCGCTGGCTACCATGATATCTATTTTGTCATTCCAATCCAGTCTGTCTATAATAACCTGTGCTATATCTTTTGAAAAGCCCGTATCCAGTCCTATACGAATACCGGAAGAGCGTAGTTGTTCAAATGTTTCTTCAACACCCGGCAAAGGTTGGATATCAGGTGATGTTCGATAAAAGTCTAGCATCAGCGCTACAAAATCTTCGTGAATAGTATCAATTAATGTGTCTGTAATTTTAGTTGCATCCTGCTCATATTTTTCCAGCATCATACGTATGGCTACAGGTTTCTTATACCCCATGATCGGGTTTACATCTTCTACACGTACATTATAGCCCTGCTTGCGCATAGCCTCTGTAAATGATTTTCCTACATAATTATTGTCTCTGACCGTAGTCCCGGCCATATCGAATACAACGAGTTTAATTGCCATTCTTTGTTTTTATTAATATTTGTTTTAGATCTATACAGCCAACGTTTCTTTAAAAAGCGTTTGGCGGCATTTCAAAAGTAAAATTCAAATATTACTTAAAAACTAAACTTTTGTTAAGTATTTGTAAACAATTAGAATCCACAAAAATGTGTTTACAGGCTTAAAAACAGGATAAAGAAATCTACAAGTCACAACAAAAATCCAAATGTTCACTAAAATTAAACACGCATATATAAAAAATGCATATCTATAACAGTACTGTTATGGATATGCATTAACTAAACAGGTCATCACACCCTTGCTGTAGAAAATTAAAATAGTATTAAAAGATACAGGAAATGATTCAAAACTCATCCGGGATCACTCCCTGTATCTATGTGAACACTTACCAGCCCAACGTCTGTACCAGATTACTTCCCTGTAACACCAGCTGGCTATTCGCCACCGGATAGTAATAATATTTAGGTTTAATAAACTCTTTCTTTTTATCTCTTCCTATCGTAAACATGATATGTCCAGTGTTTCCGTTCTCCAGATATATGGTGGTATTATTACCATTAGCATCCTTGAGATAGTATAAGGTAATATTCTTTAATTCAGCCTCAGTAAGATGACTTATAGGTCCTGTACTGCTGGCTGATTCCAGTATTGCAATATCCACTTTACCATCTCCGGTCACATCCATTGGTCCCAATGCTTTTACATACATTCCCTGTTGCTGATCTGCAAGTCGCTCGCCTACTTCCCATCTGAATACATCTCTGTATCGCTGACCTTCACATGCCAGCTCTACGCGTCTTTCCCTACGAATCTCTAATATCAGACCTACATCACCCTCATTTACGTTGCTGTAATAAGCCTGCTGTTTGGGATCTATAGAAGCACTCACCTGACTAAGGATCATATTCGGCATACCTACACGGGCGCGGAGCTGATTGACAGACTTATCCAAATCAGCCTGATTATTTAAAATACCTAATTCAGCCTTGGCTTCAGCAAAAATCAACAGGATTTCGGCATATCTGAATACAAATGCATCTGTATATGCAGCTTCCCAGCTTATCATATCTGCTACTTCAGGATAGAATTTTATTTGATTGTACCCGCCTAATGTCGGCTTCAGACGATGAGGAGCAGTTGCATTTACAGCCTGAAATCCGGGTTTCATAAATGTTTGTTCCAAACGCGGATCTCTGTTTACAAATATTTCATCAATGTTTTTTGTTTTATAACCTGCCTGATCAGTAAAGCGGCTTCCGTCCTTCATCAGATAGCTTTCCATGAGTGTCTGACTTAAAGCCCATTCGTAGTCCAGCACCGTGTGTGCATTACGCCGGCGTCCCAGATCTTTATCGTAATCGATAAACAGAATTGTCTCCGGATTAGCCTGCAAATTCTGACTGATAAACAGATCGCGGTATGCACGGTTTACTCCACCTGTTTTACTGATCTGAAACCCTCCTTCATTTATTATCTTTTCTGATGCTGACACTGCTCTCTCCAGAAATTTCTTATAGCTATCCTTCAGACCCAGATAGGTATGATACTTCCGGTAGGTTCCTTCCTGTAAAGCAAACTGTGCCAACTGAGCCAGTGCTCCCCATCTGGTCACAGTTGATTTATGTCCATCAGGTTTGATATTTGCTGCTGCAAACTCCAGATCGGCCATAATAGAATCTACAACCAGTGCCCTGCTATCCTGCTTTTTATGGAGCAGTTCGGTATCGCCGGTACCCATAGTATTTCCATACCAGGGTACATCATTATACGTATTGACCTTATCAATGTAAAACCGTGCTCTGAAAAATTTGGCTACTCCTACATAATGATTAACATCTTCTGCTTTAGCATTCTTGACACGTCCATAATTTTCAAGAAAAAAGTTGATATTCCGAAGTCGGGTCCAACTCCATACGGATGCATTCTGAGGCGTAACTCCTCCCCTCATTATTTCATCAATAGTACTTCCTGAATTGTGATGTGCCAGATTGTCTGTACCTAAATCCGCAATAGGCGCATCCAGATATCCGTAAAAACCGTCCGTATATGTCTTTAAATCTGTAATACTTGTAAAAAACACTTCCGGTGTAATAGATGTAGTCGGATACCTGTCCATAAATTCATCATTACAGCCTATTATCAGAGACAGCATTCCCAGCAAAGTCCCTCCTGCTATTATCTTTCTTATTATATTTTGCATGATCGTGTTCCTTTTTTAGAAAATAAAGTTTAGGCCTAAAGAATAAGTTCGCTGAAATGGATAAGCCGTTCTGTCTCCTACGATTTCCGGATCCAGATAATCCATCAGTTTGGTAAATTCAAACAGGTTTTCACCACTTCCGAATATGCGTATACGCTCTACTCCCCATTTATCTGTCAGATATTTGGGTAATGTGTAGCCTACAGTCACGTTTTTAATGCGGAGATATCCTGCATTCTGTATATACCTGGTCTGCGTTGCCGCCAGTTCGATTCCACTTTGCTCTGCAACATAAGATTTTGGTCTTGGCAGGTAAGCATTAGGATTTTCCGGAGTCCAGTGATCCAGATTAAATTTAGTCAGACTGGCCCAGGGTTGTGCATAGATACCCCAGAAGTAATGATCTCCACCTGACGGATAATAGTTTCTTTTACCGACGCCTTGAAGGAACACACGCAAATCAATTCCGTTCCAGGCCGAACTCAAATCCAGACCATAGGTATATCGTTGTCTGGAATTACCAATGATTTTATAATCGCCCGGGTTAGCAAGCGTCCAGTCTCCGCGGTTTACTTTACCATCTCCGTTGATATCGGCAAATTTCAGATCGCCGGGTTCGAGGCCGCGGGTGCCTGGATAAGAAGTTACATCATACTGATTAGCATGGGCGGCGATTTCTTCCTTAGACTGGAAAAACCCTAAAGTGGTCAAGCCCCACATTTCGCCTATTTCCTGTCCTACATAGTAGTCATTCAGATTATTCTTCGGATTGTTGTATTTTTCGATAAATGCTCTGCTGTCAGCCAGATTAAATCGTGCTGAAAAAGAAAGAGGCTTATGTCCGGCCATAAATTCTTTATTAAAACCCAGCGTCAGCTCCCAGCCTTTAGTCATCAGATCTGCAGCATTCTCAACAGGCACGTCTACTCCAAGTACAATAGGTAAAACGCGACCTGCTGTCAGCATGTCTTTTGTATACCGGCGATACATATCAAAGGATCCGAAAAACTGATTGTTAAACAGGCTGACATCTACTCCAAAATTGGATTGAGTAATTGTCTCCCAGGTAAGTGTCGAAGATACTAAGCCAGGACTACTCACAACAGGAGGACGTTTGCCATCCAGAATTACACCCGTTCCCTTTGGCATATTAGCGATATACGGATAATAATTATCCTTCAGATCCTGATTAGCCAATGATCCGTATGAAGCCCTTAACTTGAAATTATCAACCGTTTTTTTAAGGGGTTCAAAGAATTTCTCCTGAGAAACGACCCATGCTCCTGAAACAGACGGATTAAATGCAAAGCGATCTTTTTTAGGAAATCTGGATGACCCGTCATAGCGCAGATTGGACTCCAGAATATACTTATCTTTATAAGAATAGTTTAACCTTGCGAATGCTCCTCTCACTGCCCAGGCATAATCATAAGCCCCCACAGTAGGAATTTCGCCTGTTGCCAAACCAATAGTTGGAAGTGAATTGGAAATTAACTGATCTCGTCCTGCAGAAAATGATTCATAGATCCGCTCTTCCTGATTAAAACCAAGCATGACCGAAAAATAATGGTCTTTAATGGTCTGCTGGTATTGTGAATAAATGTTATATACATTATAGCGCGTCTCATCGCTACCATTGGAAGCAAAGCTGTTAAAATTCTGACGATTGAGAATTCCCGGGCCTGTACTAAACTGCAGTGGTAACTGAAAGAAATGACTTTTACCGGATACTCTCCGGAATGTAGCATCTCCATTCAGACTCCAGATACCTTTGATAAAATCTATCTTTGCACCAAAACTGCTCTGAAAGTCATTTATCCGCTTGATACTTCTCCCTCCTTCAGCAACAGCACCTATCATATTGACTCCTGCCTGAGTATACGTTCCGTCAGGATTGTAGACCATATCCAAAGAAGGCTGGCGGTTTACGTTGTGCCAGTACAGATACCCCTGATCTATTGCAGAGGGTTGATCATACTTATCATTTGTATAGGTGGTATTATTCGATAATGTAAACCAGTCCGTTATTTTATAATCTCCCTTGGCTCTGAAGTTATAACGGTCATAGGTGTCAGGACTTATCCTGAGCATACCATTCTGCCTGAAATATTCACCGGAGATATAATAGGACGAACGCTCATTTTTCTGTGATATACTGATGTTATTGGTATAAGAGGGTTGTGCGCTTTTATAAACTTCCTTAAACCAGTCTGTAGACCCCAGGTAAATATAGGCATTTGGATTCTGCGGATCTGTGATAACACGGGGCAAAGAAGGATTTTCACTGAGCTGTTTCCCATATTCCAGCATTTTCTCATCATACAGATTATACCAGGGCGCAGACATTATATTCCGGTACTTCATGACTTCGTACGGGTCATCTTCAATCTCTACGGAGCGGGTAATTGCTTTTGCGGCAAAAATAGAATTTGCAGCAATTTTAATATCAGTACTTGTTCCGGCTTTGGTCGTAACCAATACAACCCCGAATGCTGCCCGGCTACCATAAATTGCTGCAGATGCGGCATCTTTAAGTACCGTTACACTTGCGATATCCATAGGATTCATCCGGTTGAGTTCGTCATTGGTAGTTGGCACCCCATCGATCACAATCAGCGGCCCTCCTCCCGAAAGCGAAGTATACCCCCTCACATTGATCTCCGGAGAACTGTTGGCTCTACCACTTGTAGGCGTAATATTCAGATTGGCCATCGCTCCCTGTAAAGCTGTTCCGACATTTGTAATCGGGCGGCTATCTAAGAATTTTTCTCCAATCTGATCAACGGCTCCGGAAAGATTCACTCTTTTCTGTGTACCGTATCCTACTACGATGACTTCTTCCAGATGGGATTCCTCAGCTTCCATACGCACATTGATCTCACTTTTGCCGGCTACGACTACCTGCTGATCTTTGTATCCTATAAAACGAAATAAGAGTACACCTTTTTCAGGAACCCGGATAGAGTACCTGCCATTGGCATCCGTTTTGGTTGAAAGACCGGCGACTCCCAATACAGATACCGTGACTCCGCGCATGACACCGGTCGAATCACTGACAACTCCGGATACTTCATTATCTGTTTTTTTTCTTTCTTTGATGACAATAGTGCCTCCGAGAATCTCGATAGCTAAATTCCGATTTTTAAGTGCACGATTCAGTACAACCCTTACATCCGATTCGGAAGCAAATACATCGACGCGCCCCGCACGCTCCAATAATTTTTCATCATAAAAAAAACGCAACTTCGTTTGTTTGGATATCTCCTGAAGTACATTTTCGATTTTTGCGTTTTTCATAGAAAGACTCACTTCCTGCGCATATCCTGATGCTCTGGCTCCCAGCGTACACAGCAGGACCAGAATACAAATTAACTTCATAGTTAGTAGGACTTTAAAAACAAGCGGATTTGATCGACCTCTCCAGTCAACTTGTTCTATTAATGGAGAAAAAAAATTCATAACTTTGAATTGTTAAAGGTTAATAAATCAATAGAATTCACATTTCAATTAAAAATTTGCCTTTTTCAATACAGGGGGTGCTCCAACACCTCCTTTTTTTATTGTCCAGGCACTAAGTCAGATACGTCAGGTTTGGTTCATATTTTTGTGGTTTGGGTTAACATTAATATCATTCACTATTTTACGATAACTTTACGTCCGTCTATTTCAAATCTGCGTTGTGTTGCCGATGAGAGTATATTCAATACTTCAGACAACTTTGCCTCTCTGCTGATAGCGCCTTTGTATGTTGTATTTACGGTCAAAGATCCGGCATTTACGATTTCAACATCGTACCATCTGGCCACCTCCTTAATAATTTCTGACAAATTATCACTGTCAAAATAAAATTCATCACGCTGCCATGCTGTATTTTTCTGAATATCTGCAGGTGCTACAGCTACATCATTACCTTTTATAAGTGCTTCATTTCCGGGAGATAAGAAAGTCTCCTTTTGACCGGTAATGATCTTCACCTTTCCTTCTACAAGTGAGGTACTGATCTCATCTGTATACGCATTGACATTAAAACTGGTTCCGAGTACTTCAATTACGGATCCGTTAAGCTCTATCCGGAAGGGTCTGTCCGTATCCTTTGCAACATCAAAATAGGCTTCCCCGGATAATTTTACTATACGCTGATCCGAATCAAATACTGTCGGATACGACAGTACCGAGGAAGAATTAAGCCATACATTTGTTCCATCATTCAAAGTCAGCTTATATTTGCCTGCTTTCGGAACCTCTATTGTCAGTAATCCCTTTTCTGCAGAAGAAGACAGGTTTTGATCAGTCCCTGAATCTACTGTTGTTTTACGTTTGCCATTTGGGTAAGTAATAACAGCATAAGAAGAACCGGGCATAATATCATTTTTATATTGTCCGCTGGAATCCGGAATTACAGCTGCCAGATCAACAGTTTGAGTTGTATTATTACTTTTCAGATATATCCCCAATAATCCTCCCATGACGACTAGTATAACCGCAGCAACAAGCATACGCTTCCATGTAAAGAATCCCGAAGATGTTAGTGTATCTTCTTCCCGCTGTATCTGATCAAGGATTACCGTCTTTGACCTTTTGAGGCTATCTGTACTATCCTCCTCCGCAGAAGGCAGTTCATCCCCAAAAGAATAAAACCATTCTATTACCTGTTGCTCCTCCTCAGGAGTACATTGACCATTCAGATATTTCTGTAATAATTTTTTAGCCTGCTTATTCAGGTTGTCTTCATTCATACAACCTTATAACCTGACTAAACAGAGAAAAGTACCGAAGAAAAATAAAAAAAAATTAAAATATTATTTGACAAGTATTCTGAGTCGTGACATCGCCATGGAAATATTGTTTTTGACGGTTTGCTCAGAGATTGATAATTGGGAGGCAATATCTTTTATACACATATCTTCTCCTCTGCTGAGGTTAAATATGGAGCGCATGGTGAAAGGCATTTTCTGTACTTCATCTTCCAGTAATTTGGCAAGTTCCTGGGCCATTAGTTTATCCTCCGTATTGTGCAGACAAATTATATCTTTTTCTGCTTTGACCTGCAATTGTTCAAAATGCTTTACCCGTTTTTCACTTTTGACCATCCAGTCTATTACTTCGTAACGTGCAGCTTTGAACAGATAAGGATAGATCGAATCTCCTACTTCTATTTTTGTACGTTTGTTCCATAACGATAGAAATACTTCCTGCAAAATATCTTCAGTATCCGTAACGGAATGTGTTCTTTTCAAAATAAAACGAAAAAGAATATCCGAGTACCTGTCAAACAAAATCGAAAAGGCTTGCGTATTGTTGTTTTTAATTACATCAAACAATTCTTTATCAGACCACGTATTCATGACTTTCCATCCCAAATTTAAGTATTCTTTTAACTGTGAATTATTGTATCATCCACAGCACAAAGTTATAATTGTAATGCTAAGCTAATGTTAAATCAATGTTTTTCCAAAAATAATTGTATCCGGAAGGATGAGAGCAGCGAGTGAAGTAAAACAATGGGATATAGTTTTTTTGATTAGCCAGAATAATTATTGAAAGAGATTACGGTCAGTAACGATACTGATTTTGTAATGAATAGCTGTCTTAATGGCCACTTAAAGATCAGGCTTTATCCTGTTCAAAAAAATACACGATCAACATGCTTGCTTTTTGTGTGCCTGAATTACGTGGAGAATGAGAAAGTCTTCCGTCAAAGAGTATAGAATCTCCTTCTTTGAGATGTACAACCTCATTTTCAAAGATATATTCAACCTCTCCTGCCAGAATATACTTGTATTCAAATGCCTCTGTAGTGACCATAGGACGGTTTGCATCCGGCTCTAACTCCAGCAATACAATATCCATTGTCGAATTGACGATTGAAGTTGTGAAAATCCTTTTGTACATAAATCCCAGTGCATGTTCTTTTTCAAAGGATTCATACTGTTCTTTCCGGCGGACAATGACTGGTCCTAAATCTCCATCAGATGTAAATCCCTTGAAAAATTCTGTAAGGTCAATTTCAAGTGCACCGATAATATTGATCAAAACCAGTAATGAAGGAACAGTACGGTTATTCTCCACCTGAGAAATCAATCCCTTACTCACGCCTGCCCTGTCTGCCAGATCCTGTATTGTAATGCCCTTTCCTTTACGGATTTCTTTAATTCTTGAACTTATTTTGAATATGGTGTTATCTTTCATCTGTGTATAATTCACTTTTAATACCTGCTCGCCCACTGACAGTTACATTCGCATTTGTTTACGTTTGTGAAATCTATGTTACAAGAATATTTTCACATTTTAAGGCGTCTCTTTCAAACATAATAAATAAAATCAAAAAACGGGTCCTGCATACAACCTTAAAAGGCTTAATAAGAGCTAAAAAAACCAATATTAACAGCAATTTAACATGTGGCTAACAGAAAAAAATAAGCTATTCTTTTTATTCTTCTGAAAATCAATATCATGTTCAAAAAACTATGTTAAATTGTATTTAACGCATAATATTCAGAATAAACCTCCCGTTATATACCCAAAGATTTATTTGTCCGACCAAGTATAACAGGTACAAATAATATATCATAAACGGAAAGCCCGGACAGTATGCATACTGTCCGGGCTGTTTATTTTACCTTATACTTCTTTATATCAAAAAGTATACGCTTAATTTCCTATCCGAAAATGATGTGTCCGTCTCCCAGTTTTTTAATTTTTGCCAGTGACTCTACCTGTATATCCGGCATTGCACGTAACAATTCTCCGCCCATCTGAAAAGATTTTTCAATGATAAATCCCATCCCCAACAGTGTTGCTCCGGCTTCTTTTACCAGATCGCAAATCCCTAAAGCGGCATTACCGTTAGCCAGAAAATCGTCAATAAATACCACCCGGTCTGCAGGCCCCAAAAAGTCACGGCTTACACAGATATCATATGTCTTGTCTTTAGTAAAGGAATAAACTGAGGATACAAGCATATTTTGCATTGTTTTGGGCATTGCCTTTTTCACAAATACCACAGGAAGTTCCAGCAGATAACCCAGCATAATAGCCGGCGCGATCCCGCTTGCTTCAATGGTGATAATCTTGTTTACCGGAAGGTGACCAAAACGCCTTACAAATTCTACTGCGATCGATTTCATTAATACAGGATCCATCTGATGATTTATAAAACTATCTACCTTCAGAATACCTCCCGCAAAACTTTGCCCGTCTTTCAAAATCCGATCTTTCAATATATCCATATCGCCTATTCTCTTAATACTGCCTTTTATTATGTTCTCAGTAACTTCTTTTCTGAAAAATGATGCAAATATACGACAATCCGGACATCGTAAGGCTGATCAGGACACTTTAGCACACTTTTTGTATAACTGAGCTATTACAAATACATACCTGATGTACTACGATTATTTGATTTTGCTTTGATATAACAAAAGTGGCGGTATATTGATTAAAACACAGGCACATCAGGATGACTTAGCAACGGCTATCTAAATTATGAAACAAACAAAACAGGTTTACTTAACTTTTTACATTATCCTCTTATTATCTTCATGTACCTCTAAAAAGAGTCCTGAGCAAACACAGGAAAACAACAAAAAGGATTCGCTGGAGCAGGTTGCAAAAATGCAAAAGGAGGCTGAGCGGCAAAAGCCCGTCGAAGCTTCAGATATCAATCTGAAAAAAGATTTTCTTTATGACAAACATAGTCTGGAAGATACTTATCCTTATAAAGATACTACGCGCAATTTTCAATGGGATAAGATAAAAGAACGGCTGGCTTATGTCGTTAATTTTCAAAAGAAAACCGGACAATATGCTATCCTTCAGAACTATAAAAACAAAAACAGGGAAGCTCCTGTTGTCAAACACTTTGAGCGGAATGCTTATACCCGCGTATCCGATTCACTGGGTGTGGAACGTTATCAATCAGCCCCTTTATATGTTGTCGGAGAAACGGACAAACCGATCCGATACGGAAGAGACGGATCATTAGTCAGGTTACTGAGCAGTGACACACTGGATATGGTCAAAATAGAGGGTATTTCATTTGACGGCACCTGGGATGTTCCCAAAAGGTATGTCAAAGCTATAAGTGATTCCACGACTTTCAATCATGTGGTAGTAGTAGATGTGCGCAATCAGAATATATGTACATTAGAAGGTTCCGGCAAGGACTGGACTATACGGAGTATGAATCCTGCCACTTCCGGCAGGCACAAACCACCTCATGCACAGGAGACTCCGGTAGGCTTGTTTATGATACAGGAACACAAGTCCAAAATGTTTTATTACAAAGACGGAACAACTACCATTGACGGCTTTGCACCTTATGCAAGCCGCTTTACCAACGGAGCGTATATACATGGAATACCAGTCAACAAACCGGCTACAGCTATTATTGAGTACAGCTCTTCGCTGGGAACTGTTCCCCGGTCGCATATGTGTGTCCGTAATGCTTCTTCACATGCAAAATTCATCTATAACTGGGCTAAACCCATGAATGCACTGGTAATTGTAATAGATTAACGTTATTTAACATTTTGAAAATCATATTATTACTACCTTTGTAGTGGAAAATTGTGATTTTGTGTTATGATTAGATTTTTGTATATTTTCTCATTAGTATTGTTTACCTCGTCATCAGCATCTGTTTATACAGGTAAGCATATTGAAAAAAAAACCGTTGTAAAACCAATTAAAAAAGTATCTCCTGTTCAACAACTGTACGCCAGCATGCATCTGGAGCCTATTCTCAAATTAGAGGCTTTTGAGCAAGCTATGCGCGGGCGCAGCATATTGTCAACGGACAACAGGGACACCATGACGATTATTGATTTTACACTTCCTTCAACGGAAAAAAGGCTGTACGTACTCGACCTGAAAAACAGAAAAGTACTTTACCACAGTCTGGTGTCGCACGGCCGCAACAGCGGCGAAAAATTTGCGACTTCTTTCTCTAACCGCAACAATTCGTACCAGAGTTCCCTGGGTTTTTATGTTACAGAAAAGACCTATCAGGGTGGTAACGGCTATTCGCTGGTATTGAATGGTCTGGAAGAAGGAATAAATGACCATGCAAAGGAAAGAGCTGTAGTGATGCACGGAGCGGATTATTGTAGCGAAGCGGTCATTGCCTCTACCGGACGTCTGGGTCGTAGCTATGGATGTCCTGCACTTCCGCGTGAACTCAATGCAGAGATTATCAATACGATTAAAGAGGGAACTCTTCTTTACATCTATGCCGATAATCAGAATTATGCGAATAAAAGCAATATTCTTAACAGTGAATCTTCACTGCTTGCACAAAGGGATGTTGAAAATAATGATAAACAGCATTTAAATTAATAGAGCTTCTAAAGCAGCATGCTTGAAGATGTTAAAATCAATCTGATAACGGGTAGACATTACCTGATTTTGGGTTTATTTTAGCATCTTCTTTTTTGATGTAATCTTCAAAATACGTCAAACTTCTCCACGGAACTATTTTCTTCACTGAAAAACTTACAGCTTGTTGGGCTGCTGTAAAAGGATTTGTATCTTTAGCACTTAATACTAAAGCAAATGATCCGGCTGGTTCCTTTCCAACAATCTAACTTTGAGCAATTGATCCGAATGGTGCCAGATGAAGAATTACTGGTACAATTTGCCGGCTTTATTTTTTCATTTCCACTTACCTGTCAACAATTAGATTTCTATTTAAGTGATCCTGACAGACTTGCTTTTGCTGTCTTTACACTGTCTGAAAACCGATATATTGGTCATGCAGAATTGTATAAGAGCGAACATAATCATTACAAAATCTGCAGGGTATTAATAGGAACTCCAGGGGACAGAGGAAAAGGCTTTGGGTCCGCATTGATTCAGGCCTTGTGCAGGTATGCATTTCACGATCTGCAGGCCGAAGAAGTGGAACTCAATGTATTTGACTGGAATGATGCTGCTATACACTGCTATCAAAAGAACGGTTTTTCATTCCGCCCTGAAAACAATAAAATTATAGAATCCTCTAATGGGCAAATGCTGAATTCGCTGAATATGATATTGAAAAAAGAACTATTTAACAAATCAAGCTAATACAAATCTATCTCATGAGTGAACAGTATACACAGGATGAAACTTTTGAAAGAATGGACTATACTTCTCTTGCTCTGGCAAAGGGAGAATATGATAATTGTACATTTATCAACTGCAATTTTGCAGAACAGGATCTTTCGGGATTCAAGTTTATAGACTGTAGTTTTAAGCATTGTAATCTGAGCCTGGTTCGTCTGGAAAAAACTGCATTGCGCGATATCATCTTTGAAGACAGCAAAATGATTGGCATACGCTATGAAAATTGTCTGGATTTCGGACTTGCTTTTTCATTCACTCGCTGTCAGCTGCATCATTCCTCTTTCTATGGGCTCTCTCTAAAGAAAATAGTTTTTAAGGAATGTTCTCTTCAGGAAATAGATTTTTCGGAGAGTGATCTTTCTCAGGCAGTTTTTGAGAATTGTGATCTTCTCAGAGCCAATTTTTACCACACTAATCTGGAAAAGGCAGATTTCCGGTCGGCCTGTAATTATTCGATCGACCCTGAAAATAATAAACTTAAAAAGGCGAGGTTTTCAGTTTCGGGAATAGCCGGATTACTGGATAAATATAATCTGCAGATTGAACATTAATTGACGCATATCTATTGGTTATTTGGCTATATTTGCGGCTATGGATGCAGCTGAATTAAAACAGTATTTTTCAAGCCGGGAACTGCCTACCGAAATCCGAATAGCACCACACATGGTGGTGACAAACGTTCCTGAATTTTTAAGAATTAGCTTTATATGCGTAGATATGTGGGAAAAAGATGTAGAAAAATGTCCCTCATGGGTACGTCTGCAATTGCTTAAAGATGCAATAGAGCAATAAGCAACGTATATCTTTTATCTACTTATCTGTTTCGGGTATAGCTGTAAAACAAAAAAGCACGTCTTACGGACGTGCTTTTTTAATAAGATATCATTAAGGATTAGAATCCGTAGCGTAGACCTAACTGGAACTGGTATGGATTTCCTGAAGGATTGACAATTCCGGAGTTGTTGACCCGATAATTGAACTGCTGTTTTGTCACATCAAATTGAGGTACAGCAGCTGTACCGGTTTCTTTATTCTCCGGTATACCCAATGCATAGAGTGCCTGTGAACCCAATGATTCGTTGACACCCCAGTCTTTCTTAAAGAGGTTACCCAGATTGAAGACATCAGCAGATACTTCCAGTGATTGTGTGCGGCCAAACTTGAATTTCTTAGCTACACGCAGATCTACTATTCCGTAGAAGCCGTTTACTCCGCCGTTACGTTCTGCTATTTTACCTGAATATTTCAGGATATAATCTTTGAGGCTCTGACTCGCATTCGGATTATTCAGAAGATCATTTAAACCGGCTGCAACATTGGCTGCTGTATTCGGACTATTCGGATCAAATATATAAGCCAGATCATTGGTATTAGATACAAAATCACCATTGATATTACCACCTGCAAGTAAGCTGTATCGCGTACCGCCGATTCCGGAGTAACGGACTCCGACACTCACCCCGTAGAATGTAGGCAGGGTACCATAGAAAACTACCTTATGTCTGAACTGACCGTTTGAATAGCTCATCTTACTCAGATCACGGGGATCATCTTTCACAGGAAGAGAAAGAGTCGCTGTATTTGCGACGTTACCGTTGTAGGAAGTATTATCTTTTGTGTCATTCCAGGTATAACTCAGGGATACCGAACCGTCCTGAAAGTACTGATATGATCCATCTACTACTACTGCGAACTGATTAATCTTACCTTCGCTGTTCAATTCCAACACACGGCCAAATTTGTTACTGATACGCCCTTGTTTCCAGTCAGCAGCACCATTTACAATTGCAGTAGCAGGCACATATACGCCACGATTGTCTTCGTTAGCTAATCTGAAAAACGGATCTGCTACCATATTGCGGTCTACATACATGTAGTTATTACGTCCTAATGTCGCAAAACCTGTCACACCTACCTTGATACGATCATTGATGAATCGGGTATAGGAAAGGTTGGCTTTGTATACAACCGGAATCTTTGCATTGTCCGAATAGGTATTGATGGTAGGAACCTGAAAAGCTGCCAATGTGGGAATACTTGCCGGGTTCTGACGATAAGCATTAAAATCCGGCCTTGGCACATCCGCACCGCGTACGTCTACTGTCGCGAAATGCTTGCCATCAAAAGTAAGGTTATTGATGGTCATATAGTTGTTGATGTCTGACGCAAAGATACCTGCTCCGAAGCGGAGGAAGTCAGTTTTGTTTTCATTGACATCCCATGTAAACTGTACACGGGGCTGTACTACGAATGATTTCAGCTTGTTATCTGTACGAACTCCTACTTCAGAAAGCAACAGTTCATTGAGTGGCGAAGTCGGATAGCGGCCGTAATCCAGACGAATACCTGCTGTCATATCCAGTCCTCTTGCAAGTTTGGTCTGCATCTGCCCGTAGATACCGGCATTAAA
The DNA here is from genome assembly GCF_000143765.1 of Sphingobacterium spiritivorum ATCC 33861. Classification (GTDB taxonomy): domain Bacteria; phylum Bacteroidota; class Bacteroidia; order Sphingobacteriales; family Sphingobacteriaceae; genus Sphingobacterium; species Sphingobacterium spiritivorum. The sequence continues at coordinate 97,923 of NZ_GL379772.1, forward strand.
AATATTACCGGTTACGGTAGGGTCAGCCATTAAAGGAACCTCACGATAGAATGCATATGGAGTCAGGTTATCAAAATTCTGTAATGCTGTAAACTGATCACTTGGTCTGAACTGAAAACGTCCGTTCACCTCGCTGCCATACAGAGACTTTGCATGTGTATACATCAGGTCTATACCAAACGTATAGTTTATTTTGTCTGTACTCAAATACACGTTGTCCACCAGTTGGATCACATTATTAGTAAATCCTTCCTGAGCAAAACGATGTCCTCCCAGCTGCACATTAGTAGCCAGAGACTTTCCGTCTACAGGTGAAGCGATATTTTCAACAATAGCTCTTGGAATATTCGCCTCCGGAAGCTGATCGCCCGGACTGCTTTTCTGATACGTGTACAGGTGTTGCACTTTTAATTCATTGGTCAGCCGCGGAGATAAGGATGTACGCAAAGTTGCCAGCAAACTGTTATCTATGTTTTTATCATTTCCATACGATTCAAACATATTAATGGCTGTATTATCTTCCAGGCCTAATTTGTTTCTGTCGTTCGTATAATTGTCGCGGATAGTCAATAAATTTTTCTCGTTGATCTGCCAGTCTATACGTGCAAATACAGCATCCGAACCACGGGTCTTGTCAAATGAGCCATACTGAGATCCATCTCCCAGGCCATACTTATTACGGCCGATACTGACAAACTGATCTAACGTAGCACGTGTTATATTAAAGCGGCTTTCGTCTGTGGCAGATTGTACATCTGCAATAATCAGAGGGCGTGCATCTCTCTGATGATCCCAGGCTACGAAATAATGCAATTTATCTTTGATAATAGGACCTCCTAAAGTAAAACCATACTGATACGTAGAAAACTTGTTGTTACGTTTGTTACCACGAATATCATACGGACTGGATAACCAGTCTGCACGTGCATAGGTCCATGCACTCCCGCTCAGAGTATTGGTACCGGCCTTGGTCACAGCACTCACTGTACCTCCGCCACTTCGGCCGTATGTCACATCATACTGATTAGTAACCACTTTGAATTCACGTACAGCTTCGATTGAAATAGAATACGGCGCTCCGCTACGACTGGTTGTAGAACCCGCTGAAGTCGGATTTTTTGCAGTCATACCGTCAATGGTGAAATTAGTTGAAGAGCCCAATTGTCCTGAAAGATTATCCCCTCTGCTTAACGGTGAAAGATCCATAAGAGAAGTAAAATTACGTCCGTTTACCGGAAGCTTTGCGATGTCTTTTGCGGATACCGCTGTGGCTGCTCCAAGATTCTCGATCTTATTTTTCATAGCATTAGCAGTCACATCTACGATATCCAGTGTATTACTGGATTCTTCCATTGGAATGACAACGCGAACGATGTCTCCCTGATTAAGCATAAATCCGTTACGAACCTGCTCGCTATATCCTACATAAGTAGCCCGTACTATATAGGGACCTCCCAGCGGAAGTTCTTTGAATGTAAAATCCCCATTAGCTGTAGTAGATGTTTTGGTATTGAATCCTGTAGATTCGTTTCTGATCTGTACTGTCGCTCCTGCTACTGCGTGTCCCGCCCCATCTGTAATTTTTCCGGAAATACTGGCTTGCGTCGTTTGTGCCATGACGTCATAATGACCCCACAACAATAAGCATAAAATAGTAAGTAGATAACCTTTCATATACATTGTTGATTGATGGGTGCTAAAATAGTCGTAGCGTATTAACTTATGACCACCAATAGATTAACAAATGATTTAGAAAGTGTAAAGAAATCTTACTCTTTTTGTTTAATGACATAGGCACAGCGACGTGCGCCCGCCACGATATGACTGATCCGATCTACCGTTGCCTGCGTACCTAATACTGTCCGGAAGGTGGTCAGCTCATTATCGCAGAATCCCTGACACTGTGTGGCAGCCGCACAGATAGGACAATGATTTTCAATAAACAGATATTCACCATCCGCTTCGCGTCTGTATTCGGCCATATATCCTTCCCGCTGACGAATATCGACAAGAGCTTCTATACGCGGTTCGAGATCCCGTATTCCTGAAAGATGTTGTGTATAACGATCCAGAATTTCTTCTCCGTTAGCTTTAATGATCTGCTGTAATGCTTTTTCACCTAACGTCTCCCGTATAGTACGAATAAGATTAACAGTTAGATCAGCATGTGTATCCGGAAAACGGGATTGTCCTTTGGGGGTCAGTTCCCAGATCTGTTGCGGACGCCCCCTTCCTTTTGATTCAGTGGTCGACGCTACAAGACCTTCATTTGCCAGTTTTAACAAATGGAAACGTGCGCCTTCAGTGGTCACTCCCATCTCTTTAGCCAAAGCAGTCAACGGAAGTGCCCCTTTGGTTTTGAGTATCCAAAGTGATTTTTCATTATCCGGCAAATTATTATTCATAATAAACAAAGTAATTATTTGGTTTAATAAACAAAGTTAATACCTTTGCTATACAAAAACAAAATTACAAAAATTATGGCTTATCAATTACCGGCTCTGCCCTATTCATACGATGCATTAGAACCTTTCATCGACAAGGCAACCATGGAAATCCACCACGACATACATCATCAGGCATATGTAGATAACCTGAATAAGGCTCTGGACGGTCTGTCTGCACCCGAATCTTTAACAGCTTTACTGGAAAACATCAGTAACTATTCTCCTGCAGTACGCAATAATGCCGGAGGACACTTCAATCATGAATTATTCTGGAATATTCTTTCCCCAACTGCGCGGACGCAACCGCAGGGAGCACTTGCAGATGCTATCCTGGCCAACTGGGGTTCATTAGACAATTTCAAGGAGCAGTTTGGCCAGCTTACAATGACACGTTTTGGCTCTGGCTGGGCCTGGTTGTATGTCAAATATAATGGCAGTATTGCGATATGCTCGACTCCTAATCAGGACAATCCGCTCATGGATATCAATATCACAGACAGGGGATTTCCGATAATGGGATTAGATGTCTGGGAACATGCCTACTACCTGAAATATCAAAACAAAAGGGCTGATTATCTGGCTGCTTTCTGGAGTATACTAGACTGGGGAGCTGTATCCCGCAACTATGATGCTATACGTAACAGACAATCATGACAGCACCATTAGTGAACAAAGTACAACAGTCAGGTATCATTGGTCTTGATCTCATGGATTATGCACCACAGGTATCTTTTGTGCAACTGGACATCAAAGATATGCTGTATATGGGCATGATGCTCAGGGAGAAGGAATTCAGGGAAAAACTGCAGCATCTCGATTTTTCCTTATTCGCAGGCAAGGCTGTCACTATTATGTGTTCCTCCGATGCCATTGTTCCTCAGTGGGCATACATGCTGCTGACAACTTTACTTCGTCCCTATGCATTCAGCCTATCCTTTGGAGAACAGGATCATCATTATCAATCACTTTGGATCAACGCGATTACAGCAGCTGACTTTACAAAGCTCAAAGGAAGAAAAGTAGCTGTCCGCAATGACATCAGGGTGCCTGAGGGAATCTATATGGCTGTTACTTCAAGGTTATTACCGCTGGTATCCGGACTTATGTACGGAGAGGTGGGAATGCCAAAAGTTATTTACAAGAAATAATACAGGTTATGAACATACTAATATTTAACGGAGCTCTAGAAAGAAGACCATCTTCTACCTCACATAGTATCATTCAATTTTTACAACAAACACTGGAAGAAAATGGGATCCATTCTACCGTATTCAATCTGGCAGGATCTGCCATACCTTTATTTGATTTTACTCTTTCTAAGACCCCTGTCGCTGTAGAGATCATGACGCAGCAATTCAGAGAAGCTGATGCACATATCTGGCTTACACCTCTCTATCATGGCAGTATGACGGGAGTGATGAAGAACTGTCTGGACTGGTTGGAAATATCGGCAAAGGAGCCGCGGCCTTACCTGACAGACAAAATGATCGGTCTTATTTCATGGGCTGATGGCGGACAGGCACTGCAAGGCATTAATGCTATGGATGCTATCGCCAAATCTCTGCGTGCCTGGCCGGTACCCTTCAGTGTACCTATCGTAAAACCCCTACTTTTTGATGAAGGAAACCCGGGACAGATTACGAAAGCCTATCAGCAAAAATTGCAACTGCTGATCCGCATTCTCATCAGCAAGCAGATATCAGCAAGATCACTGCAGGAGAATAATGTAATACTTTAACATCTCTTAACATTTCGACACACACTATAGTGATTCTGACAGCGTTATAGTAGTGTAAAAAATGACTTTTCATAATTTAGGTTAATAATTGATAAGATCCTCATTCATCACCCCGGTGTTTGAGGATTTTTCATTTCCCCCTTTTGCATTTTGCATTTGATACTATCTTCACAGGCAAGATTTCAACAGTTGGTGGGGACACCAACTGACGCTTGAAAAAGAGCACTTATCTCACAGACAAATAACTGCTCAGTAAATCAAGCTCTAAACACAGATATTAAAATAAAAAAAGAGTCTGAACATAGTTCAGACTCTTTTGCCTCATAACTCATATTTTGAGTAGAATATACTTAAAACAGCTGATATAAAGCATGTATATCAGATTGTTTAAGCTTAATCTCCCCTTTCAATACCGACCAATCGGCTGTTGTTCTTGTTGCACTTAAAGTGATATTATCGATATGATTCCAGGCTGATCCGGAATCTTTCTTTACAAACATTCTGTTCCAGCTATCTGCACGCAAATGCAGATAGAAGTAATTCGGGACATTATTCCTGGTATTTGTAAAATCTGAAGGAGTTCCGGTATTCAAAGCAATAAGATCTCCTTTCACCTGTTTTTTGAATTTATAGAACATCTTCTCAGGCAGATAAGCCGCCAGATGCGGAGATGACCGGATGACAAACTGCAGGTCCGGCACCTCTGCTTCACGTACTTCTTTCTTTTCAGACATTTCAAAATTGTCATCCAGATCATAAGTGACAATAGTATCGATCTGTTTGACAGGATCTCTTCTCCATTGCAGATCTACATATCCGCCAAGGTATTTGGAAAGCGTATCCACCGGAATCTTATGCTTTTCCAGACTGTCCTTATATTGATTTAAAACTGGTCTGAAATCCACATTCAACCAGCCATACGCTACACTTGATGTATCCAGCTGACGCGCAGTTGCCTGCTCAGGGGCATGCCATAATGCAGAATAGACAGTACCTTCCACTTTGATATTCCCATTATAAAAATTTGTCCTGATAACCGATTTATCCAGTAAATCTGTATACAGCAGATCGGCTTCCAAAGTATCTAATTGCATGGATTTTACGGTAGCCAGATTCTTCGTATCTTCTAACAAGCTACGCATTACAGTGAGTCGCTCTGCCGCTTCCATTCCGAACGCAAATACCATTCTGTCCTGATTGAATAAAATTGCTGACCGTTGATTTTCCGCCTTGACAAAGTATAACTGCGTTCCTTCAAGTAAGGCTGGTTCCAGCGCAAAATTAACTTTCAAAAATTTAGCAAAAGATTCCTTATCCTTCAGTGACTGAATAGTATAGTAAGTATGGGGATCATTACGCATTGAAAACAGATAGACATTGGCGGGGATATCCCATCCGGATTCCCAGATCTTAATCCGCTCCAGGCTATCCTTTTTTGGTTCTTTTTTACCACCAAAGTAAGTACCCGGATGAATCAATGCATTTTTTGCAAGGGAGGTAAGCATCCGATCGACAGAGATACGGACCACAGCCCGACACTGTACGTGTATCTGTGCATCTCCCGATGCCGATTGCCGCGCAGTCAGATACCCCCACACACCCAGCACCACTACAATAATTACAACTAAAATCCATAGGAATACCTTTTTCATGCGCTTCTACCTTATTTTGCTGTTTTAAGAAAAGAATCTACTGTGCCCATGATAAATGAAAGTGCATTCTTTCCTTTTGCAGGAAATTCTACCGACATCTCTCCGCTGATCTTATTTCCTTTAATGCCTGGAGAAGCAATATATACCGGACCATATTGTTCCAGTTCATTAACTGTTTCCTGCATTTCAGATATAACAGGAACATTCAGATCTCTCAATATCTGAGGAATACGGGAGGTATTCATAAAAGCAAGGAAGCTGTTTTTCTTCAATAACCTGGTATACGTTGATCCTGCTTTTTTATGAACTTTATTATCCTTTATATCTTTTAATTCCTGACGATCATTCCCTACGAATACAATTCCGTTATTGATAAGTACAAATGCATTAATATCCTGACCTCTCTTTCGTACAAACTCGTATACACCATCATTGTACAGTACAGCCTTTTCTTTTATTCCTAATTTCAGTAATTGCTCAAAAACTCTCGGATCCGGAGAGGAGAACATCCACAGGAACTTAGGAAGTTCTTCCATTTTGGTACGTTCTACCGGAATTGAATTATAATCTTCGTCATACTCGTAGTCTGTATACTTCACTTCTTCTTTCACAACACCATTTAATACGAACAGATTATCACCAGGAAGCACCTTCGCTATTGCTTTTTCATCCAGCAGGATATCAAACAGTGTGGTTCCCAGTGTCAGTGCTTCTCTGTAGTTAGGTATAAGGGACCCATAATAGTCTTCTATATACTTTGGCATAAACTTCAGGTAAGCTTCTGTATTGATATTTGCAGAAACCAGACCAAGTGCATTTTGATCAACGTATTGATAAAACTTAGGGTTTGGTTTTTTCTTATAAATATTTTTATAGTAAGGAACCAGACTTTTATCCACTTCCATATCTGCGACCAGTTGCAGTTTATTACCTTCAACAACAAGATTAGCGGTCAACTCTCCTAATCCAAACTTGAATTTGGAATCATACAGCGGATCAAATCCTGTCGTCAGATACAAGAAATATTTTGGAAAATAGTCATTATACAATCCTTGCACACTCTTCACCCAGATATTAGCAATCGCATTCGGATTCAGACGTTTTGCAAATCCGGTATTGGAAAAGTTATTACCACCCTGAGAACTGATTATTGTGGACAATCTTTGATTCATCGCCTGAGTTACAATGGCACTTTTGATGGAATCATTCTGTACAACCATTTTATAATAATCCGTTTGATCCTCATCATCCTCTTCACTGTCATCATAAGGTACATCCATTACGATTTCGGGAACACCGGTTGGTGGTGTTTCTATCTCCGGAACAGCGATGACTTCAGGAGCTTTAGGCGGAGATACAGGAACAGCCAGCACCTTTTCTTCCGTGAGCTCTATAGCTTCTACTTCCGGCATCTCTTCTGCCATTACAGTATCCACGTCCATATCATCATACATATCAGCATAAGTAGTATCTGCCATTGCAGAATCTACCTCCACATCATCATACAGATGACTCAGTCCCCTGCTTTGTAAACCATAGCGTTCTGCAATGCTATCTTGCTGAAAGTACTCATCTGTAATGATTCCTGTCAGCATATACAACGTATTGTTGTCCCAGCTTACACGTGTCTCGCGATCTTTAGAATAGAATGTCTGCATTCCATCTACCATCTCGATCTTTTTATGCGCAGGGATCATAGCACTGAATTTTTTAGCATCCGCCAATGGAATCAATGCACCTATATAGTTGATACTATCGTTCTTAAGGTTATAAATATAAGCCTGAGAAGAAAGATTGATCCCAAGATCTTCGATGTTTTTTACATTTCTAAAATTGCTTTCATCCATCTTTCTGAAAAATCCTGCTTTTCGCAGTGTTTCATTAAAGTCCTGAGGATTGGCCAAAGAAAAGAATTTCTTTGTATCGAGAGTGACAACCAGATTGGCATCAGCAGGTATTTTACGAACCAGATCCTGTGCATAAGCGCTTACAGAGACAGCAGCAGTCATCAATACTGTAAGCAAAAATTTCATATTCATATATTAATATTGGGTTTTTACTAAAAATAGTGGTATTAATTCAATTGTATTCGGTTGGACAAGTCTATCTGTCCGTTGATCAGATTTACGATACCTGTCTTGAGCATCACAGCTTTTTTATTTGGAGATACTTTAGCGCTGGTATTTTCCTGATTTTTCACCGGATCTGTAAACCTGTAGATACTGGTATAATAGGCATCCTTAAATGCATTTTGATTTTCAGCATTCAGCTTTCCAAACTCCTTTTTTCCTTCCGGAGAGAACTTGTAATTACGCGTAAATGCCTTTTTATTAGAGTCGAAAGCATAGCTGGTATGCCCGGATACTTTAACCTTAAAATGATTGGAGAGTGTAGTTGTAAATGCATTCAAGGCTTTTACATCTGTAAAGTCACATTTAATAGAGGCAATAAAATTTGTAAAATCGACCTTTGAGCTGACATTGGAGATACCAGGAGTCTGTTTTAATAGTTTGACGATGGTATTGATCTCTGTCTGAATCTTGGATTTGGAAGGAATCTTTATACCATTGACCTGGTCAAGCATCATCAGTGAAGATGCTTTTGTCTTGCTTTTACTCAGATTTAGTGTTGCCTGAATACTTCCGGATCCATTGGACTTTAAATCAATTTCTTCTACGATATCCAGACAGCCCGTGAGCGAAAGAGATACGACAAAAAGTATAATACAACTTACAATTCTTCTTAACATAAAAATGTGTTTCCGTTAAAGATATAAAAATTTTAGTTTCGGGCTGCAAATCTACATTTGAAACAGCCACAAATGAATAACAAACATCGATCCAAGATCCTGCTTAAAGAGTATAAATAGCCATTTTCAGGGATAAGGAATCATCAACCTGCCAAACCATTTACTTTCCTGATTGTTAATATCAGGTACATCAAATTGAATAGATCTGCATATGGATATTGCTTATACATTGAAGAAAAAAGACGGGCCTGTATGGGCCTTTGCTGTACATGATGGCCATGAGGTGCATGAGGATCTGCAGCAATTATTACAACTCTCCTCTTCAGAACGTCTGCGTGAAGAAGACCCTTACACAGGCATGCTCACAGCTATCGATACCAGTCAGTTTATAGTAAGTACATCCCGCTTTCAGGTTGATCTAAATCGTCCTTTAGAAAATGCTATCTACCTGCATCCTGAACAAGCCTGGGGCTTACAGGTATGGAAGACACATCCTGAGTCAGAACAGATTCTTAAAATGCAGAAAGCCTATCACAGCATACTAAGCGAGATAGGTTTACTGATAGAAGAAACTATCCGGCAGTACGAATATTTCATTATTTATGACATCCATAGTTACAATAGTAAGCGGTCCGGTCCGGATGAAATCACTGACACACTGACAAATCCACAGATCAATGTCGGAACTATTCATAATGATCCTAAGTGGAGACCTCTTATCAACACGTTCATTTCGTACATAGAGACACAAAAGATTGACGGACAACAAATTGATATACGTGAAAATGTTAAATTCTCGGGTGGCAATCTGTCTAAATGGATCAATGAGCGCTACGGGGCATACGGATGTGTATTGTCTATAGAATTCAGGAAAGATTTTATGAACGAATGGACGGGTGAGCTGTATCCTGAGCGTCTGGAGGAACTCCGCCAGTTGTTAGAACGCTCTGTCGCATTAATGGTACCCGATCAAATCAGTTAATATATGGAACAGGCTAAATCAATACAGAAAGCTATTCAGGCGATCAAACAAAAGGAGCCTGTACACATTCAGTTTGCCGGAGAAGGCAAACTTGTTTTCAAACGGATCAATCCTTTTCTGCTGGTATACCGAATACCTGAATCCGGAAAAGATCAGATGATATCGGCTCTGGCCAAATCTGAGGTTTCGTTTTTAATTGGTAAAGAAAAGGACATCAATTTTCAGAGCATAGTTCAGCCTGTGGTGCGTCAGCTTATAGAAGAATTCGGGGCCTGCCTGCTCATAGAAATATGGAGAGAAGAGGATCTGGAACAGGATATTGCCATTCATCTGTCTCAAAAAACCGCTCTTAATATTGCTGAAAAACTTCGTAAAAGCTTGCAGGGTAGCGATGATCCATATATCCATCTCAGCATAGATCTTCAAAAGGAAACGAAATTCCCAAAACCTGCAGGTACAGAACCGCTTATCGATCCGCAGGCTCCGGAATTCAAACAATTGCTGGGACTTGGTCTGAGTATTAAACCTAGATATATAGACCAGCATACAGGCAAACCTTATCCTTTGATTCTGCGAAGCTACCGGGATACGTTTTCCAGAAGTATACGAAAGAGTTTTCTCGAATTTATACGCATGCACACTTCGATGAAAGTTTCACAGTTTAAGATGCTGGGAACTACGGAGCTGCAACCTCTGGTATGGGAGATCGATCGCGCTTTAGCACAGGAAAGTCAGCGGTTTGATTTCTTATTACTTGTCAGTCCTATCAATTCACATGAAGCCTGGTTACAATTCAGAAAAGATAAATTTATGAAAACACCCCGGTTTCAGTATCGTCCTATGCCGATTGATCCCGAACTGGTAAAGCGAAATCTGTATAATCTGCGTATAGAAGATCTGGATGATCCGACGATTGCTTATCTGTTTCGTGATAAACGAAAAGAACTGGATGCGATGATGACTATGCTCATGGATAGAGGCAATACCGGATTCTTACATGGCAGTCTGCAAATATTCGGCAACGTAGATGATAAATTGCTGGAAACGGCAAAGGCCATTCTGGTCGTTTACGGAGGAGTCAACAAATCCGCAAACACAAGTACCGAAATGCTGAATGCACAGGAATTTGCAAAACTGGCAAGGGAAGAACTTCGCTTTTTGCAGCATCAACTTCCCACTTTGGAAAGCGGGGTCAGGGTACGGGAGGATATCTCTGGTATCATGGTCAATCGGGGAATACTTAATATCAGCACCCACTACCGTATAGAAAAATCACGCGCTCTGGCTCTTCTGCAACATGAAGTGGGGACGCATATCGTCACCTATTTCAACGGAAAATCTCAACCCTTCAAATTATTCAGTCTGGGTGTACCCGGTTATGAGCAGCTGCAGGAAGGGATGGCCGTCTTTTCCGAATTTATGGTCGGCGGACTGACTCCCGAAAGACTTCGTATTCTGGCTGCACGGGTGGTAGCCGTACATCATATGCTTGCCGGAAATACTTTTGTTGATACGTTCTTTCTGCTTGTCGAGGATTATGAGTTTGATGAGGAAACAGCTTTTCACATGACGAGCCGGGTATACCGCGGTGGCGGCCTTACAAAGGATGCCCTCTATCTCAAAGGATTATTGGGTATTATCGAATATATCCGTCAGGGACGGAATCTGTCTGCACTGACTGTAGGTAAAATAAGGGAAGATTACATCCCTATTGTAGAAGAACTGACACAGCGTGGCCTGCTCCTCGCCCCTGTTCTCAAGCCCCGTTATCTTTCAGAGCCCTATCTTCACAATATCAGTACTATCACACAGGGCGGGAATATTTTCAATCTTTCAAAGTTCTAAAACACATCTATCTATTATATGAAAATCGCATTTGTTATTAATCAAACACACAAAGAAGAGGCAAGCTTCACGACCACCTTGCTGGCATTACGGGCTCTGCAGCGCGGGCATGATATCTGCTATATCGGGTTGGCGGATTTTGTTTATCTGGAAGAAGAAAGGGTCGCTGCTCATGCCAGATCCGTAGCTCCATCACCGGATATCAAAGACACTAAACAACTTTTGGATATCCTGCGTTCTACCGCCAAACTACGGATCGAGATGGACCATATTGATGTCATGTGGCTGAGATTTGATCCGGTACTGGATATGATCGGCAGACCGTGGGCCGCTACTATGGGACTTCAGTTTGCACAGCTTGCACAGAAACAGAATGTCCTGGTCATCAACGACCCTCACGCATTGATTGGCGCAGAAAACAAATTGTATCTGGAAAACTTCCCGGAGGAAGTACGCCCCAAAACGATGGTAACCAGAAGCTATGAAGACGTATTGCAGTTTTTTGAGGAGCAGGATCAGCATATTATTCTCAAACCTCTGAAAGGTTCCGGCGGAAAGAATGTATTTATGGTGAATAAGAATGAGGTCAAAAATCTGAAACAGATTGTTGAAGTAATCTGCAGGGACGGATATCTCATTGCACAGGAATATCTGCCGGAAGCTCAGAAAGGAGATATCCGTTTTTTCCTGCTGGATGGTGAACCTGTAGTTGTTAACGGTAAATATGCAAGTGTCAATCGTGTACAGCAGGCCGGAGAAATACGAAGCAACATTCATCAGGGAGCTAAAGCACAGGTTGCGCATATCACTCCAGAGATACTGACACTGGTCGGAAAAGTAGCTGAAAAATTAAAACATGACGGTATGTACTTTGTCGGACTGGATATCGTTGGTAATAAGATCATGGAGATAAATGTATTCAGTCCCGGTGCATTGCCTCAGGCTTCGGCTCTTAATGAAGAAGATTACACAACTGTAATTATTGAAAATCTGGAGAAAAAGGTATCTTTAAATAAAAAAGATTAATATATTCCATATGCTTATAGATACCTTGCAGAAACTATTTGAGCGGGATCTTCAAAAATTAAGAATAGAGATTCTCCTGTATAAACATGAAGAAAACCTTTGGATCGCTGAAAAAGGAATTGCAAACTCTGCCGGAAACTTATGTCTCCACCTTATCGGAAATTTAAATACATACATAGGGGATGAAATAGGTAAAACCGGATATATACGTCATCGGGAACTGGAATTCTCTCTGCGGGATATTCCAAGAGCTGAACTCATACGTCATCTGGATGATACAATAACGACAGTTCGCGATTCGCTGAATACATTATCTGAATCGGATCTCTATAAGGAGTATCCGATATTGGTATTTGATCAAAAGGCATCGGTAATGTATTTTTTAGTACACCTTACCACTCATCTGGCTTATCATCTCGGACAGATCAACTATCACCGAAGGTTACTGGATGGTTGGGATTAATAAAACAACAACAAAGGGTAATAATTATATAATCATTACCCTTTGTTATTTAACAGGTAATCTTATTTCAATTTCAGGGCCTGTCCTTCAAAATGGATACCGTGCCAGCCATTAATCATAAACTGCCGGATGTTCTGATGATCGGTACCTTCCGGTGTTTGTAGAACAGCGGTGTAATGTTCTGCAAACAATGCCAATGTCTGATCCTTAGTAAGCTCCTGATCCAGAGCAAATGCAAATACTTTTGCACTTCCCTGGTTTTCCGTTGCAGCATTATGTTGCAGTCCGTTTTGAAAAGCTGAAGGTGTATAATCATAGTGAACAGCAATATAAGCCAGTACATCTGCAAATGTTGCTTGTCTGGCAGACAATTGGGTAAATAACTCTTCCATATAATGATTTATTTTATTTAATAAGGTACGAATGTACGTCCGGAGACATTCAAATTTACTATTTTAAAGGAATGTGAAGTGAGCTGCGAACAGAAAATCTAAATATTCAGATGTAATGTGATCATTCTGTCAGAGAATATTTAAATTTATCGAAGCGCTTGCGCTGTAATTTACGACTACTTTATTATAGAAGTGGAATCGGATCAGAGTCGCGGGGGGAATTACAGCGCGCGCATTCGACAATTATGAAAAAGAATAAAAAAATCTTCAATAAACCTTTTTATAAAGAACTTGCAAACCCTGCGGCTTAAAAGAAACAAAACAGGATCAGGAATTACTTTTATTTAAAAAATTTACACTCATGTTTTCATTCAATATACGTTATTTTTTCAATAACGAAAAGAAAACGTTAAAAAAATTATTTTTACTATATCAACATTATTAACAATAGTAAAGATAATTTTTTATTATTCCAAATTTGGAATAATAAAATTCACATATATGTACTCTTTTTATATACATGGCAGAACAGTATATTGATAGAGAAACATTAAGAGTTATTCGTCATAATCTCTGGAAGATTGCTAAAGCGAAAGAAATCACACTTGAAGATATAGAAGACCGTACCGGATTCAGTTACAGTCAGGTTTACCGAATAATGAGAGGTGACAATAATATGTCTGTAAGTGGTCTTGTGGCTATTTGTCGTGCATTAGAAATTCAGCCAGCCCAGATTTTTGATTTCAAATTGCACATACCTTCTCACCTTCCTACACGCAAAAACAGAAAATAGTACTGCATACTCGTCCAAACAAACACAAGCCATAGAATTTGTATGTTGAAATAATACAATTATATAGCCTGATTATTATACAATAAACACCGATTTCCTGATATACTTTACAGAGTTTACTTTTTGTACTTTGTAACAATTTTCTCTATTTTTCTGGAAAACATATGATGTTTAAATTAAACATCATATGTTTGCATTGTTTTTTACTGTAAAATCATGATAAAACAAAAAGAAAGACTATCAGATCAGGTTTATAAGCGAATCAAATCAGATATACAGCAGGGTTTATATCTTGCCGGACATAAGATTCCAAGTGAAAGTGAACTGATGGATATTTATAAAGTAGGGCGTTCCACCGTGCGGGAGGCGATTAATTCATTAGCCAGCTCTGGTATACTGGTGGTCAAACGAGGTGACGGAACTTACATCAGACGATTATCAGAAGAATCTGCTATCGATGAACATCTACGGACGGCCAATTTTGAAGAAGTAAATGATGCCCGCAGACTATTAGAAACAGAACTCGTACGCAGAGCCTGTACTTATGCTACTACACCGCAGCTTGATGAAATAGCACATTACCTGCAACTTCGGAAAGAGGCTATTCTCATAGAAGATAAATCTGCCTGCATCCATGCAGATATCCAGTTTCATCTCCGGATCGCATCTGCAGCTAATCATCATGTATTCTATATTTTGTACCAGAATTTCACACATCTAATTTCTAATTTCTTTCAGGAACGTGAACCTCGCGGGATCAGCTACTTTGCGATGAGTCATCATCTGCACACACAGTTGTTTGAGGCTATCAAAGCTAAGGACGAGCAACAAGCTCTTCATGTATTGGCTCATATCCTGACTAATAATCATTCATAATGACAATCCTTATCTTTTCACTTATTCTGCTTTTGGGAGCTTACTTTGCCGGTCTTTTGGGATCACTGACCGGATTAGGAGGTGGCGTTATTGTTATCCCCCTGCTTACACTCTATTTTCATGTTGATATCCGGTATGCTATTGGTGCAGCTTTACTCGCCTCTATTGCTACATCATCCGGTGCAGCTACAGCATATGTAAAGGAGGGTATCACAAACATCCGTCTCGGAATGTTTCTGGAAATCGCTACGACGCTGGGAGCTGTCATCGGAGCACTTGTAGCGATCTATACCCCTACAAATACTATTGCAGTTATATTTGGTGTCGTTTTAATTTTTTCAGCGGCTATGACTTTAAGAAAGAAAAACGAGAGCGCACTTACAGAAGGAAGTAAACTGGCTGAAAAGCTCAAGCTCAACAATGATTACCCTGTTAATGGCAAAAGTGTATCTTACAAGCTGACGAATGTAGCCGGAGGTTTTTCTATTATGACACTTGCGGGCGTGATATCCGGACTGTTGGGTATTGGTTCGGGCGCATTGAAAGTCCTGGCTATGGACGGAGCTATGCGTATACCTTTTAAAGTGAGTACGACAACCAGCAATTTTATGATAGGTGTAACTGCAGCAGCCTCGGCCGTAGTATATCTGCAAAGAGGATATATGGATCCGGGAATCGCTTTTCCGGTAATACTGGGCGTACTCGCAGGAGCTTTTACCGGCTCAAAATTACTGACCAGAATCAATCCAAAAATACTACGTATCATCTTTGCCATAGCTATTACACTGGTCGCTATCGAGATGATCTACAATGGGCTTAATCATCAATTCTAATCATATGAAAAAATTATTTTCCAAAGACTACTGGGCGGATCAGGATATTGAGATACTGGTAGGTCAGATATTAAGAATCGGTGTTATCTCTGCCTCAATAGTAGTGATCATAGGAGGTATTGTTTACCTTATTGCTCACGGGCAGCAACTGGTACCGGACTATCAGCACTTTGTTGGTGAAGGGGAAGTCAATACCACAATAAGCGGTATTCTGGAAGGTGTAGCCAAATTTCAGGCGCCACAGATCATTCAATTTGGTGTGGTTATCCTTATCGCTACCCCTATACTACGGATTATTTGCTCGCTTTTTGGCTTTGTTCTGGAAAGAGACCGTTTGTATATTATTATTACCTGTATTGTACTGGCTATTATCACCTTTAGTATACTGGGAGGAGTCAAAGGATAGGTACATAATACAACCTCTTCTTAATATATGTAAAGAACTGTTATTATAATTCATTCTCTCCTTTTTAAGGAGAGATGCCCGAAGGGCAGAGAGGTTAGTAATTTAAGTGCAGAACCTCTCCCTAACCCTCTCCTTAGAAAGGAGAGGGAATCGGGTAACAAAAGTTTTTTATTTATTATTTAGCTGCTTCTGAAAATAAAAGTTCTTTTAATTGAGGGTCTGAAGGACGCGGAGCATCTACAGTTACAATTTTCCCATTCTTATCGAAGACCAGAAAACGAGGAATAGCGTTTATTTTATAGTAATCAGAAAAATTATCTTTTGATCCGGCAAATAGCTGTATCCCACCTAAACTTTCATTTTTAATCATTGCTAACCATTTCTCTTTGTCTTCATTGTCATCTACTGAAATGCTCACTATCTGGATAGGTTTGCCCTTAATATCTGTTTCAAGTTGTTTTAAATAAGGAAATTCTGCTCTGCAGGGTCCGCACCAGGTAGCCCAGACATCCACCAAAACTACATTACCACTCAAACCGGCAAATGAAACTTCATTACCATCTTTATCAGGATAGCTAAAAGCCAACGCGTCAGATCCCTTCTCGTAGCTTAGTAAAGGTACAATCAAGCTGATATTTTTTTCTTTCTGTGTTTTAGTAAGCAGGTATTTTCCAAATCTATCAGTAACAGCTTTATAACTCTTATAATCGTCGATTTGAGTTAAATATTCCAACACAAGATCCCCTTTTAACGTATCATTTGGCACATACTCTATTGCTTTACCTAATCCTTGTCCTCCAACTTTATCCTGTTCCATATTCATCCAGACTAAAGAAGAGAGAACCTGCATACCATAAGGATAGTTGTACATTGCTTGTGTATATACAGCCAATTCTTTTGTTTTTAATGTTGCATAAAAAGCACTGTATTCTTCTATCTTAGGATGTACTGTGCGCGGACTTCCAATAAAAGACACAGCATAGTTGATCAGATCCATTTGCATAATGGTTTTGATTTCCTTATCAAATTTGGGATTTCCAGACACTTTTCCATTAAAAAAAGTTTTAGATTTCGCAACTATGGCTTCCTGCTGTGGAAAATAGTCTACATATGTGCTATGAATTTTCATAAAACAGATCGCCTTATAGAAGAGGGGATATGTAAGATCTGTCCATTGTTTCATAATCCTGTTTTCTTTCGAATTTAGATTACCGTTAAGCAGGTAGGTCGTATCCGTCAACGTAACATCAAGCTGGTCTCCACTTTTTAAATAAAACTTGTAGTTACCCATTTGTTGGTTTTCATCTCCGGTACCTAATACATATATACCTTCGTAATCCGGAAAAAACAAAAAGCCGAACTTTCCGTTTTTTGCAACTGTTGTATTTGCAATTTCTACAATACGGCCTTCGCTGACTTTATACAACCGGACATTTTCTGCTTTTAATTTTAGTTCCCCTTTAATTTGTACGGGATCGGCTATTTGTTGTCCAAAGAGACACACGGACAACAAGACCAAAACGGCTGCAGTTAAGATTTTTTTTATCATTTTTCTTATTCTTAGAATTTAGCAAACAAAAAAGCACGCCAGATTCCTGCTCAGAAATCATTTCCTGTTTTTATATTCAAGGTATTTAATTTTCTTAAAGCCAGTATATTCCTTTGCATATGTATCACCTTCAAAATCGCCTGTATTGCTAATATCAAATTTGTATAATTTACCTTCACCGCTCCGATAAGTAGCTGCTACTAACTGTTTATTATCGTCAGGATAATCAACTACCATACTTGTTGATTGCTTCAGTTTAATGGCTGTTATCTCCGTACCTGTGGGAAAGGTATAAGCTAGCCTTGATTTTTGAGCAAATATATCCAACAGGTAAATTTTGTTGTTCACGGCATAATACATATGGGGATACATCCCAGAAAAAGCGAAATGCCTGGCATTCTGTAGTTCAGGTGCGTCTTCAACTTCATATTGTTCCACTGCGATAACATCAGCAAAAACGCTGGCATCTATTGTATATACAAAGAACTTATTTTCGTTATTATTCTTCATCAGACAGTTATAATAACTGCCAAAGCCTGAACCTCCTCCTCCAAAAACCATTTCTTTACCAACATTTCCCGGATCAAAGGCAGAACCCGGTGGATTAGAAAGGGAAGATATGGAAGCGTATGAGTGAGCCAAAAAGCGTTGATTTTTCGTATCATACAACAGGGCATAGTCGCCAAATGTGAATGGAAAAACAAAGGGTGATATTTTCCAGTCTCCCCTTATTGGGGCTCCAAATTTATAAATCGGGTCATCACCACTCATTAGACTTAACGAATATAGCTCACTATTATTTATAATAAACGCTACTGCCCCTAGCTTGCCATAACTGTAATTTTGAACATTAACAACAGATGGCATAGAGAAAAACCAGTCTTTCATTTCGCCTAATTTTTTAAACCCTGCATAATTTATTTCAATTGCATTATTATCAGCCAGTACATATATATATTGTGCATTGCCACGTCCTGAATTTACCACCCTTATGGTATGAGTGTTATCAGGTAAACTCTTACCGCTATTAGCAGTTTGGTAAAGATTATGAAACACTTCATCACTGGCATTAATCATAGAAATTTCCTGTTTTCCGTCCGGCATATCCTCCAATATCATCCAGCCTTCACTCAGTCTGGTGCTAACCGCTATTTTGTATTCTTTGAAAAACATCACTCCGGTTTGTGTATCCTTGACAGTGTAAAGTATGATATAATTACCCGGCAAAAGTTCTATTGTCGCATCAAGATTTTTTGTATTACCTAGAGGATAAGAAGTTTTGGGATTGGATTCTGCATATGCAAGCCAGGAATAGACAAGTTTACTCTCCTCTACAGCCATAGTTTGCTCCAGACTGGGTGTCAGTTTCAGATTATCATATTGAAAGACAGGAATAGTTCCTGTTACCTCATCTTTGATAGTTATCTGATTGATGGGTACCAGATCATAATTGCCTTTATCTTTGGAACAGCCTGCAATTATAAGGTAGCATATTCCTAAAATAGTACTGATATATTTTTTCATTTCTGTTTGATTAAAATGATTACGGAAATACTACAGGTTCATTATTTTCATCCATTAACGGACCATTATTTTGGGATTCATATTCCAGCAATTTATTCTTACAAGTCTGGGCTACATAAATCATTTCGCTTTCATTAAACTCATTAAAGCTGATGTATCCTGTAGTTTCTATGATAAAATAATATTTGGTATTACTATACTTCCCGAGGTAATAATCTGTCCATGTGGCAGGTTTGGAAAGGTGGTTATTAATCTTAATAAGATAGGTAAGTTGGTTGACTATACCTGGATCAAAATCTTCTGAAGCTGTTATTTTGATCCATAGCCTGCTTTCCTTTTCCTTAAGGGAAGTAGCTTTTTTTACCAATACGGGTATATGCCCGTCAAATTTGTCCGCCTTAATTACTGCCGGTAATAACTGGTAGCTATCTTTATCAGCCGCAGAGGTATTCATTAATTCATAATTTACTTTTCGCTCATAATTTACTGCATCGCCCATAATTCTGATCGGAACAAAAATAGTATCTGTTTGTATATAATCAGGTCTGGCAGCAAAAGAGTAAGTGATGCTATCATTTGTATAGAAGCTCTGCACCCAGTATTGACTGGTCTTGTAGATATATACCATTGGTTTTTGATCAAAGGATATCAATTTATCCTTTTGGCAGGCTATACTTATTAAACAAAGTAAGCCAATAACCAGATATGTATGTCTTTTCATATATTTTATTGATCTTTATTCGGTAACATATTCTATTTCATCATCAGGTACTGGCAGTACGTATATTTTGCTGGTAACCTCAGGCCCGTAACCGTCTATCTTTAATTTATTTTTACGTTTATAATAGTAAAACAACTGCCCTTCCTGATAGAATTCTTTTTTATACTCTTTAAAGAGCTCATTTTCAACAGCATCACCTGTTAAGGTTTTTGATAATACATGTAAACCCCTATTTGTCCTCACCTCATTCAGCAAGTCTATTTTTTCATCTTTATCGTTGCTTGTCTCAGCACAGATATAGTACATTTCAGAAAGCCTGATCAAAGGAACCCTCTTTATTGTAGTAATGTTAGCATTACTGCCAATATCATCAAACCTGTACTTTACAGGAAATTTTATAGCTGTCGGGCCATCTGTTTTCCATAAATTCAGGTACCGGTAATCTGTACTGCCTCCGGATCCGGTTTCAAAACGACTGTTGATAAAATCGGTTGTATTAGTGAGTATGTCACTGGCATCAACTGTTGCTCTGAATAATTCATCGTTAATGTCTCTTAGATTGGCTACGTAAACCGCAAACAAATGTTCGGTGCTGAAAATTCTGTCAGGAGCAGAATTACTGTTGCTAATAGCAGACGAGTTTATAAACGGGAATAGTTTTGCATCGATCACCTCTTTAGCCTTTTGGTATGCTAATACTTTATCTCCCCTGTACAAATATATTCTTGCCATTAGCCCGGTTACTGCCCAGTAGTTCATATGATTACGGGTAAAAGCTCTATACACGTCACTATGTCCATAGTACACATTTTTGTCGGCAGCCAATAGTTTGCCTGCTGCATTAAGGTCATTGATGCATTCATCTGTTACTTGTCTCAAACTGAGCGACGGCTTGATATTCATATCAAACTCTCTTCGGTATGGAATAGCTTCTGCATCCATATTACCAACAGGTACAGGACCAAAGGCTCTCAGCAAATCAAAGTGTAAAAATGCTCGTAATGCCAGCGCCTCTCCTTTGATGATCTGATAGTTGACTCCGCTAAAAACATTCTGTTTTTGATCAATTTGTTTTAATAAGTTATTAAGATTGGCAATAGCTTTATAGGAGGAGCTCCAGATAGCATCAATTTTAGGTCTTGTCATTAGATTTAGGTAATTGTAGTTTCCGGCCTCATAATAAATATGTGTATTGAGGTCAACATCATAATTTTGGGCAAGGACTTCCATAAGCCCCATTGTCGCCTCTTGTCCGTAGAGATTACGAGAGGCCATTTGGGTATATACACCCGTCATAGCATCTTTGAATCCTTGTTCATTTTCAAACAGGACAATTTCACTTACCTCAGTTTTAGGCCTTATATCGAGCCATTTTGTACATGCGGTACCATACAGGCTGCAGGCAAGCAGGAAAAAGAACAAATATTTATTTTTTAGTTTCATAGCTTTAGCTCGTTAAAGTGAAGTACTGATATTAAATGTAAAGTTTCGGGCAAAAGGGTAATCTAATCCACGTTCGGCCTTTATAGTTGAAAATCTGAACAAGGTATTTGACTGAAAGCTTATACGTGTGTTTTTCAATCCCCATTTTGCAGTGGTTTTATTTGGAAACAGGTAGCCCAATGAAAGACTTTCCAACTGGAGAAAATTGTCTTTTTGTAAAAACCTTGAAGTGACATTGGTTGGTGTGGTAACAGTCTCTCCGTTAAGATCAACCACGCCTTTGAAAAAAGTTTTGTCACCCGGCTTTTGCCATCTTCCAAGCAATACCCGTTCATCAACGTTGCGAGACATATTTGCATTCTCTACCCGATCTGCCAATGTCTGGTTGTACAATTGTCCTTTCCATTGATAACTGAAGTATAGCCCCAATTGTATGCCTTTGTAGTTAACATTCGTACCCATATTACCTCTCAGCCTGGGCAGAGCATCCCCCACAATCACTTTATCGGATGCGCTCCAATCATAGGTGATATCACCATTTCTCTTAATAAATATTTCCCTGCCATTGCTGGGATCTATACCTGCTGAACGTACCGCCCAAATGGCATTCACCGATTGTCCTTCTTCAAATCGGAGTTGGGGTCGGAGTTGTTTCAACTTATTGTCAGGATCGCGGGCAGCATCATTTTCCCGATTCATCCTTTTCAAAGAATTGGAGATTTCTAATATTTTATTTTGGTTGTGAATACCGTTTATAAATACACTCCAGGTGGTAGATTTTTCCATATTTCTCAGAATAAACACATTGATGTTCCCTTCAATACCCCTATTCTGAAGCCTTCCGACATTTTCCTTATAACTGCTTACACCCAAGGACGGAGGTGTATTAATGTCTAATAACATATCGTTGGTAGTTTCCAGATAAGCATCCAGACGTATTCCGATTCTATCATTTAATAATGAAATGTCAGCACCCAGGTTTCTTTTTAAGGTTTGCTGCCATCGCAAAGATTCGTTTCCATAGCCCATTAATGATGCGCCTAACATCCCCAAATAGTCCTGCGCCGTATTGTACTGATAAGTACTTATTCCCATAAAAGGCGGAAACTGCTGATTTCCGGTAGTGCCTATTCCCACCCTTATCTTGAATCGATTGATAGTTTTCTTACTCAGCTCTGACATAAAATTCTCTTCATGCAGATTCCAGCCCACACCTGCAGCCCAAAATGGCGCATAACGGTTTCGGGCTCCGAATTGTGTAGACCCGTCGACATTGAAAGAAAAATCAGCAAGATAGCGTCTGTTATAAGTGTAGTTGAAGCTGGTAAATGCTGAAACTCGCCTGCTGATATTATTTTTACCGATGGGACGACTGTCTTTTTGATAACCGTTTCCTAAAAATACTTCGTCCAGTCTTGTGTTTGGAAAACCTGTGACAGTAAGGCCGTAACTCTGGCTATTTTGCTGAGCAGCCGATACACCCAATGTACCAAAAACAAGATGCTTATTAATACTTCGGCTATAATCAGCAAAGAGACCTGCATCATAGGCTAAAAAACTGCCACTTGTTTTGCTATATCTTCCCCGGTTAAAATATTCCGGATCATTATAATCTGTAATTTTGACAAATTCTGTATGATCTGCGGGCAGAAAGAGATCAGATTGATCTTTTTGACTGATAATTCCGAGTTTTCCGGTTAATCTAAAACCATTGTCAAGCCGTAGCTCCAGCATCGTATTATTATTAAAACCTATATACTTAGCATAGTTGGCTGTACCTAAGGTGGCATTATACATGGGGTTAGAAACCACATCCTCATAAGCTAAATAACTAGGGTTTGAAATAACTTCCAATATTTTTCTGATTCGCCCCTCTTCATCATATGGCGACCAATACTGATTAAGGGATGAATAGTCCGAGAAACTTCCCCAGGGCGATTCGTCAGCACGATTGGCACTTATATTTAACTGGTTTCTGACCAGCAGGCTTTTCTTTCGGTAGGATAACATCATTCCACCATCGTAGTTTTTCCTTAACGATCCTTTCATTACACCACGATTTGCCGTATATCCAAAATTCACACCATACCTTATAAATTCATCTCCACCCTCTACATACAGAGACTGTTTATTACCAATGCCTACCTGCAAAGGTTGGGATAACCAATAGGTATCAACTCCTCTGACTACATCTGCTCTTCTCTTAGAATATAACCTGTCATAATAGAGTTGGCTTGGAGGATACTGTTTTGCATCCTTATACATTCCTGCAGCCACTTCCAGATCAAGTTTGTCTGCTGCATTTAACAGTTTATAGGATGTAAGATCAGGCCCTGTTATTTGCAGAGTCGAAGTATAACTGAGCTGTAATTTACCTTCCTTAGGCCGAATAGTCTCCACCACTACGACACCATTTGAAGCTCTGGAGCCATACGCTGAAGTCCCTACCGCATCTTTCAGAATAGTAATACTGGCTACACGATTGATATCAAGATCATATATTTTTTGTAAACTGACCTCAAAGCCATCCAATATAAAGAGTGGCATACTGGGATTAGATACATAAGCGGACATAAAATCGGCTCCTGAGGTAGGAATTTTTCCAGAACCTCCCTGTGCGGGAAAGTTATTAGTACCTCGTAAACTGATTTGCGGAAGTATGTTAGGATTACTTCCCATCTGTATATTATCAGGCATACGAATAGCAGGATCAAACACCTTCAGTGCCTGCAAAACATTCATCGCATTTACTTCTCTTAGTTCCTTACCGCTAACTGTAGTTGCCGCTCCGGTAAAATTTTCAACAGGTCTCGAAAACAATCCCGTAACGACTACATCCTCCAGTTCATTTTTGCCGGGTTTCAATATGACTACAATAACATTTTCATTACCCGGTTTTACTTTATATACTTCGTATGCTATGTGTGTGAAGATCAGCTCTTCATTCCTATCCGAAATTTTAATACTATATTTTCCGAAAGAATCGGTAATGGCAGTAACTTTATTGTTGGCTTGCCTGATTGTTACACCGGAAACAGGTTTATTTTTTTCATCTGTGACCCAACCTGTAATTATTATTTGTGTTGACTGATGAACTATCATTGCTTTTGAGACAACTGGTTTTTCTTTTATAATGATACTGTTATCATCAATTTCATAATCAAGAGGCTGTCTGTCAAAACATACGTCTAAAGTTTCCCTTAAAGAAGCTTTGCTTACGTTTACAGTTACATTTTTAGCTTGTTTCATCAGCTCAGTACTGTACACGAAATCATATCCGCTTTGTTTACCTATTTCTTTAAATATCTGCTGTAAGGGTACGTTTGTTTTATTCAGACTGATTCTCTGCGCAAGAGAGGCTGTGCTAATTTGCACAAAAAATGTAGTGAGTATAAAAATAGTCAGATGAATGCGCATCAGACATCTTGTCTTCAAGATTTGCTGAATCCGACTCGAAACCAAATGGTTCAGGTGAAATTTCATACATTTAAATTTAAATCCCCTATTTTTGGAAACAGGGACTGGTTAATAGTTAGTGTGATTGAGGTTTAGTATACGTATCAATAGTAAAGCAATATGTATCCCGGGCAGGATATTCTTTT
This sequence comes from Sphingobacterium spiritivorum ATCC 33861, assembly GCF_000143765.1. Lineage (GTDB taxonomy): Bacteria > Bacteroidota > Bacteroidia > Sphingobacteriales > Sphingobacteriaceae > Sphingobacterium > Sphingobacterium spiritivorum. The sequence goes on from NZ_GL379772.1 coordinate 122,964, forward strand.
GTTTACTTTTGATTGCCTTTTTTGTAAGTGTTTATATCACGATCACCCTCCTTCCTTTTATCTGAAAATCAACTTTGCCTGTCGACTTTAACAGATGTAAAGTTTTTATCAGGGGTCTGTTGACAGATATTTTGCCGTCAAAAGTTGCCTTATTTGTCTTATTGACATAGACAACTTCTATATCATACCATCGTGCTATTTTGCGCATAATGCCATAGATATCTTCATCTGCAAAACTAAATTCTCCGTTTTTCCATGCCACCGATTCTTCCACATCTACATTTGCAATCTGTAGTGTATTGCCGCTATAACAAGCCCCCTGACCAGGTCTCAGCAATACATCTTCTATGGAAGGATTTTCCGTATGTATTTTGACAGCACCTTCCAGCAGCGTAGTACGGGTATATTCATCATCCTGATAACTGCTTACATTGAAGTGTGTCCCCAGCACTTCTATATGTTGTTTTTCAGTTTTGACAATAAAAGGATGTTCTTTATCTTTTGCAATCTCAAAATAAGCCTCTCCTTTGAGCTTGACTACCCGTTTCTTTAACCCGGAGAAAGAACCGGGAAAACTTATAGAGGATGCCGCATTAAGAAACACATGCGAACCATCAGCTAGACGCACCTGCCATTGCCCTCCCCTGGGGGTCGAAATGGTATTCTCAGCTATACCTTTTGATTCATGAGCATCCGCAACCGTAAAGACGACTTCTCCGTCTGCTGTTTTGGTTACTTTAATACCAGATTTTCTGACAAGATCACCCTGTTGTGCATCTTCCAGACTAATCTGTTCACCACCTGATAAGGTTAGCGTGGCTTTATTCCCGACTGACTGTACAATAGTACGATGGTCTTCCTGAATGGATACTTGCTGTCCTGAATAATAATAAAGCAGACCTGCACTTAAGAAAAGTATTAAGGATGCTGCAACGGCTATCCGTTTCCGGCTTATGATCCTACTGTTTAATGATCTGTCTGTGAGTTGCATATCCATAAGGGAGATCCAATCGCTGTACGACAGACTATCCGGCTGTGCTGCATTATGAAGGATATACCATGAATACAGAAGATTCAATTCTTCCTCCGAACATCTGTTGTTGCGATATTTTTCCAATAGCGCTTTTGCTTCCTGATTTTTCATTCAAAAGGTTATATACTCTGGTTTTAGTATATGACGGCAATCCCTGGGGTGAAGGGCTAGTGTGTTTGAAAAAAAAATAAAAAATATAATTTCACATTTATAACAACTCAGTAAAACAGCTGATTGATAACGCTTTAAATAAATGAAAAAAAATTAATATGTGTAGATTACAAAAGTTTGTTGGGGGGCGGAAAGAAGCAATTGCTATTAAAAAACAGATAAATTATATCCTCTGATCTGCATAACCCTCAGGTCAATATTCTTATTTTTACTTTTTGCGCTATATGGGGTTTCTGTCTGTAAAACTCCTGATAAAAATCATCAATACCTCCCAGATCGTGATGAATAATGATATGTTCCTTACGACTGCTGTATAGTCTGATACTTCCTGTATAACCATTGTATACGGCATGTCTGATATCCTTCCAGTAAAAGACTTTTGCTTTTCCCCGGGTGTTATAACAGGTGATATGGTCTTCATTATAAAGCACTGTATGCACATAATACAATTTTAGATTATAGACTCCCAATACGCCAAATAATAGAAAGATAGAAATTGCCAGTACTGCAGCTACGGCATCTATCTTTGGATAATCATATATCACGCCCCCTACGATACCAGCACAAATCATCAGACAGCAATACCCAAAGTACATATAAGCAGCATGCATACGCATCTGCAGCCTGTTGTCAGCGGTTCGCCCGGCCTGAGCAGAAGTGTTGATGCAACGGAAAATGAAATAACAGAGCAGCCCTGCTATTGCTATAGTCACAATGCTTTTCATAGGTTAGCATTTTAGGATTAATAAATTGGAATGCACAAACTTGAGGGTTTATAATCCGAATACAAGATAAGCAATATTATCAAAGCATTTAATAGGGTAAACTAAATATTTTACGACAAACGAGTCATGGAAATTGAAAGTAATAATGATATATCCGGACAATTTGATACTTTTGGATGCTGATATTTGCAATCAATTATTAAAAATACCTATGAGTTCTTCCCAAAAAGATGTTGAACTATGGATCGAAAACTATTCCGGATCGCTATTGAGACAGGCTTATTTTTTATTGGCCAACAAAGAGGACGCGGAAGATCTGGTACAGGATGTTTTTATGACCGCCTTTCTGATGAAAGATCGCTATCAGGGAAAGAGCAGCCCGTTGACATGGCTTAAAGGCATTTTAAACCACAAAGCTGCTGATCTTTACAGACGCAAATACAGAGGTAATGAAACGGTCAGCATGGATTACTTTTTTGATGAGAACGGGGGGTGGCGTGATCTGGATGTACAGAATCACTGGGATATCATCACAGACACATCGGCCTCTCTTCTGGATAATGAGAAATTCAACAAATCCCTTCAGGAATGCCTGCAGGCACTTCCGCAAAAATGGGGATTTCTGATCAGACAATGTTACATTCAACAAAAAAAAGCAGAAGAAATCTGTCAGGAAGTAAATATTTCAACGACTAATTACTGGAAGATCCTGCAACGAAGCCGCATGCAGCTACGAAAATGTCTCGATATCAAATGGTTTAACAACACAAATAATGCTTGACAAGATCATACATACCATCATTCTCTCCTGCAGTCAGGCAACACTGTTAGTAGAAAAGAGATTTCATATGGATATTCCGATATGGAAGAAGATACAGCTCAGCATACATCTGAAAGCCTGCAGTTCCTGTAACAGCTATTCAAAGAAAGCCGGCTTTATTGAGCATGCAATTACACATTATATCGAACAGCATGAAGGGGATGCAAAAAAATATTTTACTGACAACAAGGACTTTATAGAAAAAGTTAAACAAAACATAAAAAAATAACTTCTTTCTGTGTCAGGATTTTGATCAGGCAGCGACTATATAACTATAAAACGAATAGTTAATATCAATTGATCATAGACATGGAATCTTTAATTTCGACATCCCGCACCGGAACAACAGTCATGTACAAAACCGGATATTTTATTTCAATGGCAGGAAGTTTTCTTATACTGTTTTGGATAGGAGTTTATAAATTTACTGCCGTAGAGGCCGAGGCGATCAGACCGCTGATGGAACAACATCCCTTACTTTCCTGGATGTACAGTATCTTTACTATACAACAAGTATCCAACATCATAGGTATTACGGAAGTGTTACTGGCACTTGTATTGGTACTGAGTATAAAATGGATCAAATTGAGAAAAATAGCATCTGTAGGTATGATTATCACATTTGTGCTTACCCTGAGCTTCCTTTTCACCACTTCGGGAATGTGGAAATTCAGAGAAGGTATTCCGACAACAGACTTTTTTATCCTTAAAGATCTGCTGTTGCTTGGATTTGGCCTTATGCTTCCTTATCTGCCATCCCCTGTCCGTACGAACTAAAAAATCTGTTAACATCAAATTGCAACACCATGAAATACAGCATCATCACTTTAATAATCTTCACGCTGAGTGTCGGACTTGTCAGAAGCAAAAACACGAATTCAGATCCATTGACTGAGGGAGGTAATACGCAGGAAATTTATTTTGCAGGAGGATGTTTCTGGGGAACGGAGCATTTTTTCAAACAAATCAACGGTGTGAAAAGCACTGAGGTAGGATATGCAAACGGAAAGACTAAAAATCCGACCTATGATATCGTCTCCCATACCAAGAGCGGATATGCCGAAACTGTAAAAGTGCGCTATGATCCGGAAAAGGTAGCTCTCAAAACACTGATAGAACTTTATTTTAAAACGATAGATCCGACCAGTCTGAATCGTCAGGGTAATGATATCGGAGAACAATACAGGACAGGTATATATTACAAAGACGAAAAGGATCTTTCTGTAATCAAAACATGTATAGCTGCACTATCCAAAAATTATTTAAAGCCGCTGGCCATAGAAGTAAAACCATTGACTAATTTTTACAAAGCGGAAGACTATCATCAGGATTATCTGGACAAAAATCCACAAGGTTATTGCCATATTGACCCTGCACTGTTCGAAATGGCGAGAAAAGCCAATCAGGATACCACAAAAAATAAAGGTAAGGATTCGAAAAAGACCAGCACACACTAAATAATAAGAAGAAGCCTGACCTGGAATTGAAAACTCCCGTTATGTCTGACAACCATAACGGGAGTCTTTTTTTATTTTGTATTTCTTAATGCCACTTCACGGGCAGAAATACAATATTCTTATAATTATCTTTTTCATAAAGCACACCTATCTTCTTAGCATCCAGCTGTACCAAATCAGAATATGCAGCATAATCTCCCTTATATCCTGCAGGAGCTGTTGCAATCCGCTTATTATAAAACCAGGTTTTTCCATCATCCTTGCTCATACGCAGTGTCAGGCTGTCTCTTTGTGTCTTACTGGCTGCATTACTGAAGGCCAGGAGCTGTTTTTTTCCACTCACAGATAATATACTTCCCTGATTGACAGGGTCCGGAAGATGCTTATCAAAGTAAGTAGTATCCCAAGTTGTTCCTCCGTCAGTACTGACGCTTATTAACCTGTTACGCACCTGACCTTGCTGATTTCGGCTATTCATCAGCAACCGGTCCCCGCTGATCTGTGCAGCAATGGATTCATTACCACCTTCAGCCTGTACAGTAGCTCCCAGATGAAATGTCTTGCCGTGATCATCTGTATAGTAACCATGTGCCTGATAATCTTTAAAAGCTGCCCGAGGATTACCTGCAGAATGATTGGCAGATACAAAGATGCGTCCTTTATATTTGCCGGACTCAAACTGCATAGCATGTCCAGGAGTGTTGGCATAGCTTCTCCAGTCTTCTTTAAAGGTATAGGCCGGGTGGAATGCCGGTGCATTTGGACGGTGTACCTGAGTCGTTATATTAACTGCAGCAGACCAGGTTTCTCCCTGATCTGTCGACGTGACGTACCAGACTTCCCGCACACCATTGCCTTTACGGATTTCCCCCTCGTGATTGTTTCCTGTATTGTAAAACAAAAAAATACGTCCTTTCGGGTATTGCGGATCTGTCATGTCCAGTACCGGAGCAGGGTTGCCTGCCTGTAAGTTTCCAAAGTCCACTACTTTTTGGAGAGCAGACCACGTCCGTCCCTGATCCTTACTCCTTTTCATGACAATATCGATATCCCCATAATCTCCGGCATGAGCCACTCTTCCTTCACCGAAAGCTAAGATATCACCATTGGCAGCCTTTATAATAGCCGGAATACGATAGCTTTCATATCCGTCCTTTCCGGATGCAAATACGATCTTCTCCTCTCCTTCTTTTGTCATCTTATCCGTTGCACTTTCCGGTACAAAGGAAATATTCATCAGAATCCCACCTGAAAGCAACGCAATTAATAAATTTCTTTTCATAGGTTCTATACGGTCTAAAACGCAAAATAAGGATTAGCTGTGTGTGCCTGATTCATAATTCCTTCCAACTGCTTTACCCGTTCAGGATTTTCTGCGGCGACATTCTTTTTTTCGGCAGGATCTTTCTTTAGATTATATAGTTCTGTAACGGTCTTTTGCTTATTCTTTACCTGTAGTTTGACAGCTTTCCAGTCTCCTGCGCGCACAGCCTGGCGGCCACCGTCTTCGTGAAATTCCCAGTACAAATAAGGGTGCTGCTGTTGCTCTTTTGTTTTGCCCAGCAGTGCAGGCACTAAAGATACGCCATCCGTATAACGGGCTTTTCCGGCTCCTGTAATATCTAAAAGAGTAGGCATCACATCCCAGAAAGCTCCGGCAAATTCACTTGTACTGTTGGGTTTTACTTTATGAGGCCATTTAACAATAAAAGGAGTACGGATACCTCCTTCATAGAGATCCCGCTTGTATCCTCTCAGACCTCCCGAACTGTTAAAGAAAACGGGATCTGCACCTCCTTCACGATGTGCTCCGTTATCGCTGGAAAATATAACGATGGTATTCTCTGTAAGTCCGAGATCATCCAGCTTTTTCAATACCTGCCCTACATAAGCATCCATCCGGCTGACCATACTGGCAAATGTTGCTCTTGGCTTTTCAACAGAAGCATATCCTGTAACGGTAGCTCCGGGGCCATAATCATTGCCTTTATGGGGAGTTTCCTGAAACCGGGAAGCATATTTCTGATAATGTTCATCGTCAATGCCGGATAATTCGGCATGCGGCAGTACGGTAGGGATAAACAGAAAAAATGGTTCATCCTTATGCACATCTATAAACCGGAGCGTCTGTTCCTGAATTAATGCAGGCGCATATTGTACCTTATTTTTAAGGTCATTTCCGTGCAATTCCACACGCTGATCATTGTGCCACAAATGGGTAGGAAAATAACGGTGGGATTGTCTTTGACAATTGTATCCGTAAAATTCATCAAAACCCTTTTGATCCGGTGCTCCTGTTGTGCCGACCATACCCAGCCCCCACTTGCCAAAGGCTCCTGTAGCATATCCGGCCTTCTGAAGCAACTGCACAAAAGTCTGTACGGAATCAGCCAGAGGCTGCTGTCCTTCCGGTTCAATTTCCCTGTTGCCACGGATATAGGTATGACCAGTGTGCTGGCCTGTCATTAACGAAGATCGGGAGGGCGCACATACGGATGCACCGGCATAGAATTGTTCAAATTTCATTCCTTCCGCAGCCAGACGATCAATATTGGGCGTCTGTATCTGCTTCTGTCCATACGCACCGAGATCCCCGTAGCCAAGGTCGTCAGCCAGAATAAACACAATATTAGGCTTTCTCTCCTGTGCCTGTAGTCCGATCGTGCTCAAACATAAGAAGGCAGCAGTAAGCAGCCTGATTTTTTGAAGGTGTATCATTACTTATAGGTTGGTTTTTGATTAATACACAGATTACCTTGCCATTTCCATTATCTGAAATGCCTTAAGCGGCGTTACTGTAAAAGGATGTAAAACAGCTTCGTGTGCCGCTTTCTTTGCTATTTCAGCCTGAATATCCGTCACTTTTAGCGGTTTGTAAACATTCGTTGTGACATCCTGCTGAAAAAGAGTTTCAAACCAGGTACAGGCTGCCGTAAAACGTCCGTAGTCCAGATTAAGGTGGTAACCGTCTCTTGTATAATGATCTCCTATAAAACTTGTCCGCGCATTCTGCACAGCAGTGCCTGCAGAAACTAATAAGTCAAAGGGAACCAGTTTGAATGCTTGCTGAGAAGTGCGTACAATAGCTTCATACATCTTTAACTGACTCCGGTCGTAGTTTGCAAAACCGTCATGCCTGGAATCCTGCTGATATGCCCATGTCTGGTGCAGAATATACTTTGTAGAAGGATACCGTACATGTGCTTTTACATAGGCAAACAGAGCCGGAAGATCGGTCTGATATGTTTCATATTTACCCGAAAGCGGACTGGCCTGCTGAAAACTGACATAATCCCAGGGTTCATCAACCAGTGCTTCCGATATACGGACATCAGGAGTAACGGTTTTATTCCCGTCGGAGGTTATTTTGCGATAGCTGTAAGCAGCCTTATCTTCATTCACATTGCGTACATGCAGAGACAAAGGCGCTCCTCCGATATACAGATTGCCGATGACCATGGTTTTGCCACTGGCCTTTGCAAGCTCATAAAGATAATTTTCGATTGCATCTTCTGAAAAACTATTACCGATAGCTAATATTCGTAACACATCATCATCCAGCGGATCTTTTTGTGCCTGAACTGAAGAGGGAACGGCGCTGATAAAAAAGACTAGAAAAAGGCTTATAAAGTAATTTTGTATTGTTTTCATAGGAAGTAAAGTTATTAAATATTTGCATCAGGGAATACTTTGTACCTTGATTTTGACAATAGGTCACTTATTCTAAATTTCTCTTTTATAAATAAAAGTAATTTTATACCTTTGCACTTCCGTAAGTGCGGAGATTTTAAATTAACAAAATATTTAACAAAATGCAACAGTACGAATCTGTAATCATTCTTACCCCGTTGCTTTCTGATGATGTTGCGAAAGAAGTAATCGCGAAATTCAAAAACATCTTAACAGAAGGCGGAGCCGAGATTGTCGCTGAAGACAATTGGGGTTTGAAAAAATTAGCGTATCCTATCCAGAAAAAAACAACTGGATTTTATCACTTAACTGAATTCAAGGCTCCAGGTGAATTAATCAAAAAAATTGAGATTGAATTGAGACGTGATGAGCGCGTAATGCGTTTCTTAACGATTGCATTAGACAAACACGCTATTGCATACAGTGAGAAAAAACGTAGCGGAGCATTCAACAAGAAAGCAGAAACTAAAACTGAGGAGGTAGCAAACTAATGGCAAACGAAAACATCCAATACGTAACTGCTCCTAAAGTAGAGGACAACCGTAAAAAATATTGCCGTTTCAAAAAGAACGGTATCAAATACATTGACTACAAAGACGCAAACTTCCTTTTGAAATTTGTGAATGACCAAGGTAAAATTTTACCTCGTCGTCTTACTGGTACTTCATTGAAATTCCAACGTAAAGTTGCTCAGGCCGTTAAACGTGCCCGTCACATCGGTTTATTACCTTACGTTACTGACTCATTAAAATAAGGAGAATACGACATGGAAATTATCTTAAAACATGATATCAAACACCTTGGCGAAAAAGACGATGTTGTCGTAGTAAAGCCGGGTTACGGTCGTAACTACTTAATTCCTCAGGGTTTCGCTGTATTGGCTACATCTTCTGCAAAGAAAGTATTAGCTGAAAACATCAAACAAGCGCAATTCAAACAAGAGAAAATTAAAAAAGATGCGACAGAATTAGCGACTAAATTAGAAGCTATCAAGTTAACAATCGGTGCTAAAGCTGGTGAATCAGGAAAAATCTTCGGTAAAGTAAACAGCATTCAGATTGCTGATGCTTTGAAAGCGCAAGGTTTTGACGTAGATCGTCGCCGCATCACTTTCGAAACTGAACCAAAATTAGTTGGTGAATACATCGCTAACTTGAACCTTCACAAAGAAGTTAAAGTTCAGGTTCCTTTCGAAGTAGTAGCTGAATAATACTGTTATTCAACACAAAATATAAAGGAGATAACTTGCGTTATCTCCTTTTTTTATTACTTTCGGTTTCAGGTAATTCGTTGTCACATGCGTATCAAGACCATATTCTTATTAATACTGACCATTCTGCTCACTATTGTGCTGATGAAGAATACAGAATCGGTCAATTTTTGGATTTTCGGTGACCATAGCGTCTCCAAACTGGCTATTCTGGCTATTTTCTTTCTGCTGGGTGTTATTGTAGGCTTGATCCTTGCGCGGTCAGGAAAGAAAAAAGACCAGCACCCTTCTGTCTACAGTATTACAGGTGATGCAGGTGAGACACTCCCTCCTGCTGCCAAATCTTTGAGTGCAGAAGACGAAGAGTATCTCAGAAACGATTAATTAGTCAAAATGCACCGTAAAGCTGTGCATATGATCTGTATATGTATAGTCAATGTGACCATTTGTCGAATCCACTATAGATCTGACGATCGCCAGTCCCAGACCTGTGGATTGCTGATTTTCCACATCCTTATAAAAGCGATCAAAGATATGCTGCGTATTAAGTGCCATTTCTTTGCCTGTATTGGCTATGGTAAATCTATTCTTGTAAATACGCACAACAATACGCCCACCCTCGTAGTTATGGATATGTGCATTGCGCAGCAGATTAGAAATAAGCATCTGCGCCAGATCGGGATTAAAATCGCGTATAAGCACTTCTTCTTCCAACAGGTCTATTTGTAAGCTTTTATGCTCTAAAAGCTCTCTGAAGGCTTCTATTTGCTTTTTCCATAACATATTGAAATCTGTTGGCTCCTGATTTAAAAATTGCCGGTTGTCGATTTTAGTCAGCAACAACAGCGATTTGTTCAATCTTTTCATCCGGTCCAGTTGATGCAATACCTCCGCCAGCTGATTTAACACTTCTTCATCTTTCTCAAAATGAGGCAACAGCATTTCTACTTTTGATTGTGATATGGCCAGCGGTGTCTGCAATTCATGTGCAGCATTTTCGACAAAGTCTTTTTGCCGCTCATAAACGGCCGTATTATCATCCAGCAGCTGGGTGATTGTATTATTCAGTTCCTTAAATTCAAGCACAGAGGTTTTGGGAGCAACAAAGGTATTCCTTTTCCCCAGTTCAAATTTTTTCAACTGATGCCCCAGTTGATAGAAAGGTTTCCATATTTTACTCAATATCAATTTATTGATAATAAAAATGGATGTCATAACGACAACAAAGAGCGTAAGAAGTGAGTACAGTAAACTGCTGATCAGATCGTCTTCCTCCACCATAGAGGAGATAACCTGCAACTTGTAGTATTTACCATCGTTATCCTGAAAATAGGTTGTCAGCATACGCACGACTTCAAAATCTTCTTCATTAACCATGTACATGGATGTGTCAGAATAAGTTTCCAAACCGCTGATGGCGATATCTTCAGGGACAGGAATCAATCTGTAATTACTTTCCCCAAAATCCCTCTTCTGGTAGACCATCTCATCCTCATATGCCCTATGTATAATAAGCATTTTGTGGTTTTCAAGACCATCGTCAAGGCTGTCGTATACTTCATCCATCATATCCAGATAGAAGATCACAGCCCATACACTCAGGATCAGCAGCAATGCTCCGGAAAGATACAACATAGTTCGGTTCAGCAGTCTCATCTTATACGCTCATTTTATATCCTATACCGTAGATTGCCTGTATCTCAAGCTGTGCATGATGCTCTTTCAACTTTTTACGAATATTTTTAATCTGTGAATAAATAAAATCAAGATTATCGGCCATATCTGAATCATCTCCCCATACATGCTCGGCCAATGCGGTTTTCGTCACCAGCTTATTCTTATTGAGGACAAAAAAAGAAAATACATCAAATTCCTTACGGCTGAAATGCAGATCCTGATCATTGACACAGATGCTGCGTGTGTCGTAATTGATCTGCAGATTATTAAGTTGAACAACAGGGTTGCCGGCAAGCTGCTTACGTCGCAATACAGCTTTGATACGCGCATTCAATTCGGAAAGATGAAAAGGCTTTGTCAGGTAATCATCCGCCCCGAGATCCAGCCCTCTTATCTTATCATCTATAGAATCTCTTGCCGAAATAATAATGGTATGTTGCTGCTCTTTTCCTCTCAATTCATCCAGCAGCGTAAGCCCGTTGCCTCCCGGCAGATTTATATCCAAAAGTATACAATCATAGGTATACAGATTAATCTTTGATGAAGCCGAAGAATAATCCGAAGCGACTTCCACAACATATTGCTCTGCCTCCAAAAATTCCTGCACACTCCTCTGCAATTCGAGTTCGTCTTCTACAATTAGTATTTTCATGCTATGTTCAACTTATATTGTACAAAATAAGGGTTTAATTCTGGAAAGAAAAGGGAAATATGGCATGGCACTATCATTAACGCATTTTTATTTAAAAAAAATAAATCACTATAAATGAATGCGTTTTACTTTTTTTTATGTTTTAACAACGGAATTCTTTGCATATATAATTTATATTCCTACCTTTGCATCACTTTCAGAAACGGAATTAGTTTCACAAAAAGAAAGGATTCCGTAGCTCAGCTGGTAGAGCAATACACTTTTAATGTATGGGTCCTGGGTTCGAATCCCAGCGGGATCACTTAAAGAGACAACTATTTGATAGTTGTCTCTCTTTTTTTGCACATAAAAAATCTCCATATCAAATTTTTACAGCCTGATATTTTATGGTTTGATTTTATTATATAAAATTTCTAGTCTGTCTGAAATTGACAGTATTTTATCCTGTGCTTTTATTTGACATAGTGAGAACTATAATGTATACCCATCATACCTCTTGAATTGATTCTTTAGCCTACGAGTAAAATCTGAATAGATTCGTGATTCCTTCCGCGACCATACAACCTCACTTAAGGCATCTATTCTCGGAAAAAGCATATACTGAACTTTAGAGGGATTAGAGATATATTCAGACCATAAATTTCCTTGAGCACCCCAAATATATTTCTGCTCCTCTGCAGCAAGTTCTTTAGGTATAGGCTCATACTGGTACACATCTTTTAATGGTAGAAATTTATTGGCCGTCAAACTATCATCTTTGATAAATTGGCTATGATTAAAGTAGAGCTTATCCTCAGGCGTCATGATAACGCGCTGCCTAGATCTAGCTGCGGCTATACCTCCTTTCTCACCTCGCCAGCTCATAACAACAGCATTGGGAGCAAGCCCTCCATCTAATATTTCGTCCCAGCCGATAATGATCCGTCCTTTGGAATTGACAAATTTTTCAATGCGATGGATAAAATAACTCTGTAAGCCCGCTTCATCATTTATGCGATGTATTTTCATGAAATTTTTGGTTTCTGCAGATTGTCGCCACCACACTTTTGACGCTTCGTCACCCCCGATATGTATATAACGTGAAGGAAATAAATCCAGTATCTCGGTCAATACATCTTCCAGAAAATGGAATGTTCTTTCCGAAACCTGCAAAACATTATTATATTTGTTCATGATTCCCCAGGTTTCTGCCACCGAATACCTTTTATTGGGTTCGGTACCCAGTTCTGGATAGGCCGCAAGTACCGCCATGCTGTGAGCTGGCATCTCTATCTCCGGAATAATCGTGATATACCGATCTTCAGCATATTGCACAACTTCTTTGATCTCTTCCTGCGAATAATATCCTCCATATCGAACATTATCAGTTTTTATAACAGCGTTTTCAGGCGTTATGGAAATTTTGTCCTGAAATACCTGATACTTAATATCTTCATTTCCAATCCCTGGCCAGAGTCCGATAATAGTACCATTTCTCCAACTCCCAAGTTCAGTCAGCTTAGGATATTTTTTAATTTCTATTCGCCATCCATGGTCATCAGTCAGATGCCAATGAAAATAATTCAATTTATGTAATGCTAAGTAATCAATAAATTGTTTAATAAATTTGATATCAAAAAAATGCCTGCTAACATCAAGATGCATACCACGATATGAAAACCGTGGATAGTCATTAATCACTACAGAAGGAATAATAATTGTTTGGGTAAGGCTGGTTGGCAACAGCTGTAACAAAGTCTGTATTCCGTAAAAAACGGAGGCATTGGATACTCCGGCAATTGAAATATCCCTACTTGAACTTTTCAGGCGATATCCATCTTCAAAAGTACTCGCTTTCTTGTCAAGCACCAAGAATATATAATTCTCCCTAGGTTTCTCTTTTACAATATCAAGTGTAATATCAAAATAGGTCTTCAGGTATTGGTTTAGAAAAAGTGCAGATTTTTCCATAGATTCAGAAGCCACAACAATCTTTGTATCTTTGGTAATATGGAGTCCTTTTTTATCCGATCTTACATTTAAATGAGCAGGTGCAGGGATAATACTTACTTGAGCATTTAGCATTAGTGATCCAAAAAAAAGAAGAGTGAACAATAATATTTTCTTCATTTTATAAATGATGGTTTTATTGTTATTATAGATTCTATTGGTTATAAGGAAAATTTAGATTTGTTGTATTACTCTACATGGATTGCCCACAGCGATAGACTGCGACGGTATATCTTTTGTTACAACACTCCCTGCTCCAACAGTAGTATTGTCACCGATAGTTACCCCAGGAAGAATAATAGATCCCCCACCGATCCAGACGTTATTTCCAATCGTAACAGGCTTTGTAAATGATTTCCAAAACGGAAATTTATTTCCTTTAACATAAGAAAGCCTTTCAAACCCTCTCACAGGATGATTAACAGTATAAATATGCACCCCTGGTCCTATGCCTGAATTATCCCCAATGGTAATACGGTTGCCATCAAGAAAAATACAGTTCATATTGATTTCAACATTATTGCCAATGTGAATGTTTTCTCCATAATCCACAAAAAATGGGGCAGCAATCCATACGTTTTTACCTCTTGAACCAAGCAGCTTTTTCAGAATTTCATCAAGAGACTCACTGTCAGTTGTATCGGTTTGGTTATAGTCTTTTTGCAGGCGCTTCGCAGTGTGCCATCGTTCAAGCAATTCTTTATCTCCACAGTCATAGAGCTCTCCATTAAGCATTTTGTCTTTCTCCGTCATTTTTAAAATATTTATATAACGAAGATAGTTCATTCTTCCCTGCTTCTTTTTTAAGTACTTAAAGAAATCAAATTATTTGCGTAGTGCACATAGCGTGACGTGCGACATTCCAAGATAAGATGCGATATGACCTAAATTCACTCTATTGAACAAATCTTTATTGTTCAGAAAAAAATCATTATACCGTTCTTCTGCTGACAGGTACAAACGCGAAATTAATCTTCTCTCTAAATCTACGAAGGCATCCTGATGCAAAACACGTAACCAATTTGAAATGTCAATATCATAAAGGCACAGGTCATGGATTTCGGATATAGAAATATAATAAAACAGAGAATCTTCCAGAACCTGAACCATTTCCGATTCATATCCTTGTCTTTTACCATAAAAACTGTTCGTAGAGTAGATAAGATCTCCTTCTTTACTGAACCAGGATGTAATCTCTTTCCCATCCATTATCGTAAAGGATCTTGCTACCCCCCGCTCTATAAAATAAAGATTGTTATTAATTTTTTCGGGGCTTACTAAAATCGTCTTTTTTTTGATTTCCACTGGAAGAAGTTTGTCGCTCAATTTTTTTAGACTTTTATTATTTATACAATATGAATCCTTAATCGACTGTAATATTGTCCTCATAGATATCCATTAAATTAAATCATACTAAAGTAGTAAATTAATATTTCATTAGAATTTTATAAACACATTATCATTAATCTTCTTTACCCTCTTATATTGTAATGAAAAAATTAGATAATAATATATTTTAGTGTACCAATTTGGCAGCTTCGAAAACACAGCTGATATGAAAGCGAAAAATAATATACAAAAACACAACAATTAATTACATATACCTAAAATACTTTCTAAATCCTTGAAAAATTGATTCTATTTCCCAACCAGCCGGATCACCAAAAGAAAAAGCTAATCTTGCGATTAGCTTTTCTTATTTAACAGTATCAGAATCTGAGAGAAAAGGAATTAACTACAATAATTGTGGATTGAATGGTACTTAAGCTCATTTTGGGAAGCTGTTAAAAGAGTTTTCAGAATACCACTTTCAATAAGTATGATAATTTTTGACTCACAATTTCTAAAAAAAAGAGGGTCTAATACCTGAGTGTAACCGATCTGCATTTTGATATTTGCGGACAGGTTCTCTAAACCATCGTCCGGTCTGTTTATCGGACCTACCCATAATGTCGTTTCTAAAGAACCGTCATTTTTATACACACGGACTATAACATAACAGTAATAAATATCGTCTACATTTTTGCTCAATGAAACAAGGTTAGAATACCAAAGTTTCTCAGGACAAGAGAAACCAAAGTCGCTAATCAGATTCCCAAATTCGGCAACCACAGAACCGAAATCATCACTATTTTTTTCTATCATTGTATTTATCCTCATCCCCTATTTAACACCATTCATTTTTATAAAATCCGTCAGTTTTTTATTGATAAAACTCAGATCATCGACGGCTTTATCCTTGTCTTTATTTCTGTCATACCGTGCAGTCCAGGGTCTGATGCCAAACAAGTAAAATTTCAGTCCTAAGGGTGTGAGATCTCCAACGGTTATTTGTGAATCATTAGTAGCTTTTTCACCCGCTTTCAAAATAGTGCGCGTAGTAAACCCATTGTCCTGCAGAAAATGTACCTGATTTTCAAAGAAACGGTATTGCCTTTGGATATATTCTCCCGTTAATGGCGGAGTAGATTTCATCTGGGTTACCCAGCCGACTCTGTTGATTACCCGATCTTTATTTTCCATCTGTTTCGCTATTATTTTAAGGACAGCTTAATCTCAATAAATATAACAATAATACAGACACAATACTCATATTTAAGTATTTACAGAACCTAAACACTCTTTAGATCGGGTTTCATCAGCTTACCTACACATTTATATATTTCAGTAGCCGGGCAACCAAAATCTAGTATAACATCATATTTATTTGAATAATCCAATAAATTACCCTAATTTGTTTGCCCGATATTAAAATTATCGGGGATATTTTAGTTAAGACATTAAGATGAGATCGATCGATTTAAATATAACTTACGAGCATTACGCCAATATTGAAGAGTTAAGTGAGACAGACAAAAATTTATGTGAGATGGCCGAGAAAGCGCTGGAAAGTTCTTACTCTCCATATTCCAAATTTAGAGTAGGTACAGCCATTCAACTTGAATCAGGTGAGACTTTTTTAGGCAGTAATCAGGAAAATGTAGCTTATCCTTCGGGGTTATGTGCTGAGCGGGTTGCGCTTTTTTCAATTGGAGTGATGCATCCGGATGGAGTAATAGAAAGTATGGCTATTACTGCTCAAACAAATGCTTTTGAAATTACCAAACCCATAACTTCTTGCGGAGCCTGTCTACAGGTAATGGCCGAATTTGAAATGAAACAGAACAGACCTATTCAAGTGTTGTTTTATTGTCTTAATGGTGAAGTTTTGAAAGTTAACGGAATTAAAAGCCTGTTGCCATTTGTTTTTGTTGAGGATCGATTGGTCGCTAGTCTTTAAAGCACTTGATTCATGAGATCAATCTTGTGGATTCTAAAACCCGTGTAATTAGTCATTTACTATCAAGTTGCTACATCCCGAGCTTTTATCTGGTCATACCTTATCATTTACTGATCTCCTTCCCTACCCTTTCTTATCCATGAGGCTGAAACAACTGTTTCAGCTATGGTATTTAATAGATTTCATTTTCTAATATTTTCACGGACTTTTCATCAGCATAATGCTTTAACAATTCTATTAATTTTTCTGTGGTGGAGATCTTGTCTTTGTAGACCTTCTTCAGGAATTGCAGCATTTTTTCCTCTCCAATATTTTTTTCCAATTGATATAACATATAAGGTCCTTTAAAATAAGCAACTGAGTGCCAGTCAGTATCTCCTGTTTTCGTCTTTGAAACTTTTACAGGTTTTTTGTATGCATCTTCATATTTTTTCAGTTGTTTCTGAAATATCTCATCAGAAAGCGTTTTCTCCATCCATTTCAAAGTGGAAAATTCAGCAAAAGATTCATTTAGCCAGTCTTCCCAGACACCAGTCTTAGCATTTTGCCACCATAGGTGTGCTATTTCGTGTGCCAGGACTTTTCTATCAACAAGACCATAATTATCCAGTAATGATAATGAAATAAATCCTCTTCGTGCATAAGACATATCATGTGCAAAGGGATTTACTGTCACAATCAGGTTGTCGGTAGCACTTTTCCCAAATCTGCTTTCATAAAAGTTGTACATTTCAAGAGACGTTTCCTGAATCTCCTCTATCTTTTCAGCAGGAAGCTGTACGCTGAAAAACTTAATTTTATTATTACGGGTACTAAATCGCTGGAACTTTCCGGAAAGCACAACAGGAATGTCAAAGTGATTGTTTGTGTTGGTAATTATGGTATTTAATCCTTTTTTTCTAACCACTCCATTACCAATAATATCGTAATTTTCGGGTACTTTAAAATTCAACTGATACGAGTAGTTTTTGTCATCAATATTTACAGGAAACCAACCTGTATAAAGGCTTAATTCGATCCAGTTGGGATTATAAGCAAATATCTTACTCTCAATCTTGTCCAGAGGATAGGTATATTCGATATTCAGGACAAATTTTTCGGGAAATGTGTTTTTAATTCTGATCCTTTTCAGATCTTCTACAACACCTTCAATTGTATATTCTACAGAATTGTTCCCGAACCGGAACTGTTTAATATCCGCATTCTTATTGAGATAGAAGTCAAGCTCATTTTTATCTCCATTCAGATAACTGATATTAAAAGCAGCAATAATATTTTTTAGGGAATCTATAGCAACCTTACCTTCATAATGAGTAATTTTTTGTGCTTTACTAATATGCGTAATCAGGATACAGACTGGTAGCAGAAGAAAGGACAGTACACTGGTTTTGACTAAATTTTTCATTACATAGTAATTTGAGGACTTCGGATCAGGTATTGCATTTTTATATATGACGACAAAAAAAGTAAAAACGTTGCAAAGCTCAGCAACCGGTTCTTCAAAATCACTGACAGTTGATCAAATAATACGGATTAGTCTTTTTGTTCCGAAAGATACAATTTGTAACGTAAATCAATTCATATTTTCATTCTTTAAGTTACTTTTAATAAATCACTTCAAATCAATTATCTGAAAGCCTGGGATTGCCGGCAAGAGTTTTAAATAAGAAAAGCTCAATCTTAAGATTGGGCTTTTCTTATTTATATCAACAACTTCCAGAAAGGTTTTCTTTTAAAAAGATATCTGTATTCCTGGAGGTATTCATCCATAATACGGGGTTTTCTTAAAATTAAGTTGGTGATCGTATCGCACTCAGGTTCCGGAATATGAAGAGCCAGATTATCCAGTTCTACAATATGGCTGGCTAACCATTCAGGCAATTTTGCTTTTCTGGTTAACAGACTAAAAAATTCATCCGCTGTAATATTTACATATTCGATTTTACGTCCGGTTACATGAGACAATTTGTCGGCCATCTCTATATTACTAATAGCCTGAGGACCGGCCAGAATAACAGATCCCTCCTTTACTTGTTCCGGAGTTAATAAATAATGGATCGCTACTGTTGCCACATCCCGGCAATCAATATAATTTCTCTTCGCATCTCCTAATGTTCCGTAAATTTTACCAAAATATTGAATGGTAAATGTATTGCGTTCCCAGTTCTGCATAAATGAATGAGGTCTCAGACAACAGAATTCATCCATGTTCTGCACAAGGTAATCATCAATTATATTATGCCACTGACTGACTTCGACATGAGCAGCCGGCTGAACGACCGGAGCAGACAACTTCACGATCCTTTTGATACCACTTTGTTTGGCTGCATCTATTATATTTATTTCATACTGCACCTGCTGTGGTGATGTTGCTGTCAATAGAAACAAAGCATCTGCTCCTACACAGGCTTTTTGAAGCTGTTCTATTGAATTCAGATCAGCGCTTACATACGTTATATTCGAAGTCCGGGAATCTGTCCGCACGGGATACATCCGGTCAGGATGTCTGAGCACTCCTCTTACTATACAGTCATACTCTGTTAATTGATGCATCACTTCTCTTCCCACCGTACCCGTACATCCAAAAACAACTATTGTTGGTCTAATTTTTTTCATCTTTATAATTTTTCATGTGTTGACGTGCCGTTAATATGACTGCACCCAGAAAAGCTGAAAACGTGATGTTAAAACATTCCGATGGTAAATTGAGTAAGGAAGTGCAAAATATTCCCAGGCTGATCATTAAAAAGACAACAATAAGAGATCTTATCAGCTTATTTTGTACTAAGATCTGTCTCGACTCAAACTGCCACAGTATAATAAAGCTAAATAGCGTTGATAATAAGGAAGACAGACCTATAGTTGTATAGCTTGCCCTCATTAGTTCTGTTTTTTGAAGAAAATAACCAGATAAAAAAGACATCAGGGCCGGAAATACATAAGAAGGTACAGCCGCAGCCACCAGCGTACGTAAATTGAAAGCTGACGGAATATAGTTTCTATTTCTCATAATAAGTAATTTATAAGAACCGGAAAACTCTCTGAATTAATCCGTTATCCGGTTCTGGATTATATTTAATAAAGCTTAATCGTTTGGATTACATGATCACGGTCTACCCTTATCGAGCAGTCCTTAAAACCGGGCTTAGCAGATGGTTTGAAATTATTTCCATAGCCAACAGGTTCCTGCGGAATACCAAACCAATCTTGTTTTAATTTCTTATTGTCATCCTTATCCTGAAAAACAGTGATGGCGTAGATACCTTTCCTGGGCAATTCAATAACGAATGTCAGATTTGAATCATCTGCTTTAAGTGTTTTACTCAGGAAGACTTTCTTCAGGAAATCTTCTTTTTTATCATAAATATTCAATATGACCGTGCCTTTACCCGGTTCAACATTTGTGACATTGATACTCAGTTTTGCCTGTTGAGCCCTAGCCATGACTGATGTACACAGGAGAAAAGCTGTAAAAATTGTAGTTTTCATGATTTTCAATGGATTATTTGAATGGATTTTAATTTATTTATCTCCTGCCAATACGATAAGTCAATGCTGCTTTTCCGTATGCCATATTAGAAATAGAGGACTTATTCACAGTTTTTTGGTTAGTGTCGTACAGTTCGTAACTGTTCAAAAGTCCCATTCCTCCCTGTGCCTGCAACCAAAGTCCTCCTATCAGCCGTTGATGTATTTGCAATCCGCCGTGAATCGTGGAGAACTGAGCATAATCTATCTCTCTGTCGTTATAACCGCGATAATTTTTCAGGTTAAACCGTGTCCAGTCTATGGAGCCTGCCAAACCGACCTGTGTATTCGAACTTACATTATAGAGCACATTTAACCGGGGCCAGTAAAATTGTGCGAGCCATTTATTGTTAGTACTGCGATAGTCAACAGTTATTCCCGGCGTAATCAATGTCTCTCCGAAAGAATACAGTGCATGAACGCCAAATCCGATCTCAAGATTTGATTCAGAACCAAATTTTTTGGATACCCCAAGTATACCGTCCAGAATCAGATCATCAAACGAGACGGACTTTTCTCCAGCAAGGGTTGGCATAGCTATCGCCATGACAGACCATTTACGCGAAATGGGGTGTTGGATAATTAGGGTTGATTTTATTTCCTGAATCCTTCCGATACGATTTGGATCATCGATCGTATTGTCATCATAATTGAAGTCCATCAACCGATAATTCATATTTGTAAAAATGCTGGTTTTACCAATATTAACAGGAGGAACCGATAGCCAGGCATCATATGTATTCAGTTGAAACTTATTCTCTGAATCTAAACTGCCCAAGGGCATGTCTTTAAAAGTAGTCTTATTATGACTGGTAACTGCGATTCCACCGATATCCTGAATAATCTGACTGTAACTGTTATGTATAAAGAGGATAGAAAATAAAGCGACCAGATACAGACGTGTACATGTGGTCAGCGCTTTATACTTACCATTAGAGATGACCGATAGCCTACTGCCGATATCACCGTTTTTAATAACTATTAATGTTTTCATTTTCTTTGATTTTGTTAATACAAAGATGGCCTGAAAACAAACAGTGCTTTAAAACGAAATCACGTTTTACTCGGACAAATCCTGCATAAAAGCAATCCGATATTCCGATGGGGTTATTCCGGTTATTTTTTTAAAGAGGCGCCCAAAATAGCTGGGGTCACCATAATTGAGTTCAAAAGCAATTTCGGAAATGCTTTTGGTCAGATCCTGCAACAGCAGCTGGCTTTGCAGGATGCTCACCTTATTGATCCATTCTTTCGGACTTTCACCGATAGTTTCACTTACACATCTATGAAGGTAGTTTTCAGAAACAGATAACTTAGCAGCATAAAATAAGATGATCTTATGTTCCTGATAGTGCTTATACACGAGTTCCTTAAAATTAAAAGTAACCTCAGCACTTCGGTTCATATTTTTATTTAACTCCTTACTGGAAGTAAATATCTTTTGCAGTCCAGCCTGAAAAAGTGAATAGCAGATCCCCAGATTTGGATTGGGGTGATAAAGTTCGATGCTCAACAGCTCAAATAATGAGTTAAGCCATATGCTGCTCTCCTCAGGTAACTGAATAACTACATTGGCAGAAAAAAGTTTAATAAGTTCCTGTTTGGATAACAACTGATTGAGTGTCTGATCTTCGAATAAAATCATATATCCGGTAGCATCCGGACTTACCTCTTTTAATGAAGTCACATTACCCTGCCTGACAAATAAGATCTCATTTTTTTTTAGGGATACCAGATTAGCATCTACCTGCTGTTTGGCGCTTCCTCCGGTAATATGAACAATAAAATTGAATTCCGGCCTGTGTAGGGGTGTAGGCACTTTGATAAAACCAGATGTTTTTGCTATATCGTGAATCTGAATAGGTGTTCTTAAAACAGCAAATTCTGTCGACATTTCTGACATAAACTGTCCTCTGAAATCTGTAGGCGTTATTCTCTTAATTTTATTCACAACACAAAATTAACAACCTATATTATAGTATTATAACCTCATTTCAACAAAAAAACAACAATTTAGGTCAAAAATAAATGCTCTCAGGTTTATGGCTCCAGTAACAGTATTAATGGATCTAATATTTCTTCTTCAAATTCCATTGAATGCTTCTCAGAAATCTTTCCGTTGCTATAATTCGGACTGATTTTATAATTCTTTAAAAACTGTTTCCTTTTAATACCCAGACTATAGTGCCAGCTACCTGAATCAGCATTTATAAAAATCACAGCTTCATCAAACATCATCAGCTTTCGTCTGCCAAAAGGAGAGTTTTCACGATAAACAGCCCGATCGTACCTATCAAAAATGTACCTGACATTCAAACGAAAAAGTATATCATACAAGCCGTGAAGTATAAAGTAAATGATTACAGCTAAACATAAGATCCTGCCACCCTCACCTAGCTGCTGAGCAAACAGAATCAACACAATAACAGAGATCACCACTGCTACGGCATAACACATTAATGAGGATATAATTCTGCGGTTAGGCTGCAGAGAGATACCGTAAGGTGCATGCTCAAATCTGAGTCTATCTCTGATGCTCATAACTTATTATTTCGTCTATTTCGTTTAATATGTGTTGTATAGGTCTTGCAAAAAAGCTCTGTGCCAACTGTATATCCTTTTTCTTCCCGTTGTTATCCCCATAGGTAGCAACGAGACCTACATTGGTGGTAATAAAACCAAACTGGAGTGTTTTATGAACTGTAAAACCCTTTAAATCCGCAAAAGGAATAGTCCTGGAGACTTTTATAAACCCTGTTTTGGTACGGATTTCTTTTTTATCTACATCTATGATGAGGTAACTATTGAGAATAGAAAGAATTAACAATACCACTATTCCTATCATCCACCATTTAAAGGAAGATTCAGGTATCGCTGTAAAGCCGGCAATAGTTAGTAATACAAAGGATCCAACCAAAGGGATATATAGTCCCCATTGTGTATTTAGTTTGTATTCGTTTCCGTTTCTTGTAAATTTTTTCACTTGCTTATTTTCTGTTTTCAGGTATCTGATCTATACTGATATTTATGAAAAGTTGCCTTAGCGGTTTATTTATTTGAAGATTTACCAAATCCCGGTGTATTCAACATTTTGTACTCCACTCCATGCCTGTCGGCATAGGGCATGATCAGATCATGTACTTTATTATATTTTTCATCGACCAAAGCACCTTTTGTTTCTTCCAGTGCTGCAATAGCGGCATCAATTTCAGCAGCAGGCTTGCCTTCATCAATCATTCCGGCAATTCGTGGAAAATCATTTTTATAAATATCATCTGCGTATTGAAACATGTCCAAAGCAGCTTTCAATATCGGAGCTGTTTCCTCATCGGATTTAAGATCTTTTATATCCCGGATATCGGCATCAAACATATTTACATAGCGATTTTGCACATACTCCGTAGCGTTCACCTTTTTCACTTCATTTTGAGGAGTAACAATAACCAGGTTTCCTACCTTCAGTTGTCCCCGAATCTCCGTAAAATGCAGTTCAAAACCATCCGGAATTTTATTACTATTCAGTTTTACTTTTTCAAAAACCATTTCAGGGTAACTTTTTTCACCCAGTCCGCAGGAAACTACACACAGACTCAGGATAAATACTATATAATATATTCTTTTCATTTTTTCTACGCTGTTTTTATTGATTTAAGACTTCTTCCAGTTCGTTATACAGGAGCTGAATCTTCTTCTTGCTTAGTGAAGAAGTCAGCTCAAAGCGCTTCGTTTTATCAGCAAATCTGAATCTCACGTATAAAGTGACGTGGATCGGTATTCCGAAAATCCATTTTATAACATATATTTCTAGCCTTTCAATCTCCGAAAAGCTATAGAGCAAAGGGGCCTGTCCCCTTACTCCCGTATCAATTTTAAACTTTCTCTCGTTAGGAAATATTCTGGTTTTGGATAGCCTAATAAATAGAAATGCCAGCATCAGCGAAGTTAAAATTATAATGCTGACACCTGTTTTGAAGTGATCGCTATAGATGATTATTGCTGCCCCGATAAGCCACCAGACTACAATAATAATATGAAAAAAGGAAATAAAACTTTTCAGTTTATAACTATTATCGTCCTGTATAAGATATGTGTATGCTTGCATTATTATTCTGTTTTTAATAGTAATTGCTGACAACAAGATCTGTTCTTCAAAAAACTGCTTTACGGGCTAAAATTTTCAATATCCGCAAAAGGCACTGCTTCCTGAAATAAAAACAGTTCCGATTGCCGGATAATGGGATGGCTGTTTAAGTCAATCACAACACTGCTAAAACATCCATTTAATAAAACTGCACCTGAATAAAACTGAATCTGTCTGAAAACTTCCTTAATCCGGTTTTGTCTCTTTGATTTCTCCCTTAAGAAAGACTTAGCTGATAAAGGCGAATTTATTTTCAAAGAAACTGCCAATAAACGGAAGTGGTTTTTTAGCCCCGTTTGAGGCATTGATCGCTCCGATAATAAGAAGTACCAGAGAAATAACACTGATGTAACTTAGCGCATAGATATGCGTTATGCTCATGACTATTTGTAGTACAATACTCAACGCAAAAGAAAAAACGATCAAGCCAAGCCCCTGTTTCAGATGATATTTTGCAGAATCGTCTGCTTTTTCTTTTCCTGAAAAATAAGCGATAAGCCATCCGATTAATGTAATGTACGATAGGATTGAAATTGTCTTGTTGTCCATGATAATGTATTTGATTAAGTTTAAATTTTGTTTTGAAATTCGTTGAGTCAAAGTTGCAGGTATTTGGGAAGAAAATTTGTTTTTGAATTCCTACAAAACAGCTACTGCAACAAAAACAGGCAACTACAAAACGACTACAAAACAAAATAACAATCTAAATGTCAATAAATTAACCGTCAACTGATTATTTCAAAACCTGCGCAAATCGTTGCTGTATGTTTACAATTTTTGTACTTTAACAGCATGAAAATCAGATTTTGTTGTCTATTTATAATTGTACTTTGTGTAGCGACATACTGTGATGCACAGAATATGCTGACCGACAGCCTGCAAAACAGGTTGAAAGAGAATGCCATTTCTGTTACCGAAAAATTCAGAATTTATAATGAACTTATTGAGCTGTACCGGATCAATGACAATTATCCTTTAGCTGAAACAACAGTACAGCATCAACTCTTGTTAGCAAAGAATACGCATAATGAGACAGAACAAGTAAAAGCATTGGTCCAAAAAGGAGTAATTACACTCAATAAATCAGAATATGATAAGTTTCAGACAGATCTGGATGCAGCGGAGAGGGCTGCAAAAAAAGCCGGTACTCCAATAACAAAGCTGTATGCCAGCTACCTCCGCATATATTATTACAACACACTGGGAGAATATGAGAATGCTATAAAACTGGCACAGGTCCTATTACCCGAAATAGAAAAACAGCCTGATGAAGTCCTGTTAAAGGCCAAACTCAATTATATTCTATACGGAATTTATTCAGAATGGAACGATGCTGAAAATGCAACCTTATATGCGAAAAAAGCAATAACATTCGCTGAAATGTCCGGACATAAAAATATGATGAGCTCTGCATATTCTGCATTAGCGGTATGCTATGCATATAAATATGAGAAAACAGGAGATATCAAAGATCTGGATGCTGTAGTTGAAATGTGTCAAAAGGCTGTAGCCCTATACCATCACTTTCCGGGACATATTTCAGATTATACCTATGCTTTATCTTTACTGAACCTGGCTAATTATAATCTGATGTATCCGGTAATCAAACCTTCCGTTCGCAGGGAAATTGAAAGCGCTTCTAATGAAATACTGCAACTTACCCGGCATATATCCAACAGTCAGCCTCTTCAGGCAGGTGCTCTTGGTATTTTGAGCAACCTGGCCATGAAGGACAATAATGTATTGCTCTCCGAACAGTATTTACTTAAGGCTGAAGCTATTGCGATGACTCAAAGACCTGTTTATTATTATACACTCCTGAATATTGTAAGCGATCTGGCAAAGCTGTATGCGGATCAGAAAAACTTCCGGAAAGCCTATGAATATCAATCCAAAACAACGGAATACAACAACCTGTTGTATAATGAAAACCAGGCTGCTACTGCAAAAAAACTGGAAGCACAGTATCAGGCGCAAAAAAGAGAAACAGAATTTCAGGCATTAACACAGAGGGCCGTAAGCCTTAAGCGTGAAAAATTACTGTATATAGGATTAGGTATCATTGGATTAATAGGTGCATTTTTTATGTTTCGCTCCTATCATTTCAAACTTCGTTTTTCTTTAGAAAGTGAGAAAAAACTGATCACCGAAAAACATGAGGCCGAAATTCAGTTTAAACTTGAGCAAGAAGAGAAAGCAAGGCTAAAAGCAGAACAGGAATTGCTTACATTAAAACAACAACAACTTCAACGCGAAGCACTGGTAAACCAGCTTCATTTGCAGCATAAAAACGAAGTACTTCAACAATTGGAAAGCAGATTATCCGATGATAAAGACATTAATATCCGGCAGGTAGTCAAAGAAGAGTACCGCATGGACCATGAATTTGAAAAGGCCAAATTCAGTATACAGGAGCTGCATCCGGATTTTTTTAAGAATCTCAATGACAGATCCAGACAGAAACTGACAAACCTTGATTTTAAATACTGTGCTTATCTCTACCTCGGTATGGAAACCAAACAAATTGCCCATTTGCTGAATGTGGAACCTAAAAGTGTAAGGATGACCAAGTATCGTCTCAAACAGAAGTTTAACCTGGATTCGGAAACAGATCTTACGGGTTACCTTAAGAATATAGTTTAAAATATCAGACACCTATCTTTCCAACGCTCTGGTAATGTCCTTATCAACAGGAATGATTGCTGAGTCAACTCAATTTTCTGCCGATGCGCTAATATGGGATATTTACTTTTGCAGGCATTATTACCCTGACTTTTTTTCTTTGTTAAATATTTTAAAAAACAGAAAAGGGCATAAAACTTCAAAATAAAAGGAAGGTTGCGGGTTACGTCACATTCCCGGCTCCATTAACAGGATATTAAATCTGTGACCATCAGGATCCGCAAAGGCAAAACCATAATAATTGGAATCATCCCTGCTCATTTCATTAAAAACAGTACCTCCGGCTTGTTTCACTCTATCCGACCATTCTTTCACTTCCGATGCCGTTTCGGCAGAAAGTGTGAATATAATCTCACTGTTTTGTATTTCGGGAGACAAGTACCTATCTATTTGTGAGCCCTGTTCAAAAAAATGAATAACAAAGTCATTTTCCCCGAAGAGAAAACTGACAAGTTGAGGATTATTACTAAACTTATTAGGCGTAAAACCCAAATGTGTATAAAATTCGCGGGTACGGTTTACATCCTTAACACTAAAGTTTGCCCATATTTTTTTTGCTTTCATATGCCAGGATTTATGGTCAGGTAATATTATACAAAGACGCTGTCAGCTATTAAATCTGAATGAACTTAGAACAACAAATACTGAATTTTGTTTGCATAGATAGCTCAAAGATACGGAGAGGATTGCGTACATTCCGGTATTTCAAAACGCAGTTTGATTCCGGTATCTTTGACAGATAATATAAAATCCGGATGAAACAGGATATTTCTTCGAATCTAACCTGTGTGTATAACACATTGAGCTTTATAGAAAAAAACTATGATCAGCTTATTTCTATTGAGCAGCTGGAAGATATTTCCCATTATTCATACAGAAATATTCAGCGGATATTCAGCTATACCTGCGGGGAAACTATCGGTGCTTACCAGAAAAGGTTGCGCATAGAGAATGCATATAAAATGTTGCTCTACAGCGATCAGAATATTTCTGCAATTGCTTTAAAAGTAGGATTTTCGAATGTAGCATCTTTTTCAAAGGCATTTAAACAACATTTTTTAATCTCTCCGAAGGAAGCCAGAGCCGGGAAGACTCCCCTGTTTACGAAAGCCGATATTTTACCGGTCGAAGCGACACAGATTCTCCAACTGCAGATTATCTATGTCCGTCCCATGACAGTTTATTACAGGAGTTCCTTTATCAATTATATAGATACAGAGATCGAATCACAGTGGGATACATTCCTGCAACACAAATTTCCTGAGCAAGGAAATGAGTTCTACGGAATTGTCGCTGACGAGCCGCTCATCAGGGAGAATCTAAACTGCAGATACGATACCTGTTCATCGCTGCAGTCGTTGACAAGCAGGCTTCCCTCCAAGACAATTGGCGGAGGCAAATATGCACAGTTTACCCATTATGGCAGATATGAAACCATCGAAGACACCTACAGCCAGATATATTCCGGCTGGATACTGACAGCAGGACTCCGGTTCAGTCATACGCCAGTTATCGAGAAATATACCAAACACCCGGACAATACAGACTCAGCTGAAGAGCAGATAACCTACATATGGTTACCCTTGGACTAAAAAAATAAGGTTGTCAATTTTGGACAACAATCTATTTTCTCAGGCTCGTAGTTTTGCCTTAACAAAATTTATAATATTAATGATGTATAAAATGGCAATCACACTAATGATCTTATCCACCCTATTTCTATCCTGCTCAAAAGAAAGCAGCATGATGAATCCGGTTTCTCCTGTCGATTCTGCAGTCCTGTACCGAATGCCCGAAGAATCCGCCTTACATGAAGGCACCTGGCTGCAATGGCCTCACGAATACCTATATGGCAGAACTTTCCGCGACAGGCTGGATGAAACCTGGGTCGCCATGACCAAAGCGCTTGTAAACAGTGAAAAGGTACATATCATCGTGTATGACAATATCGAACTGGAAAGAGTCAGCGCATTACTAAAGAAAGCGCAGATCTCTCTTGCTTATGTGGAGTTTACAATCGCACGTACCGACGATGTATGGATTCGTGACAATGGACCGATCTATGTAAAAGATAACAATGGGAAACTCCTCGTTGAAGACTGGGGATTCAATGGCTGGGGAGAAAAAGCGGATTATGAAAATTGCGAGCGTATCCCATCGCAACTGGCTGCAGACAAAAATATGCAATCCATAAATCTCAATGATATAATGATCAATGAAGGCGGAAGTGTGGAAATTGATGGAAACGGCACTTTAATGGCCTGTAAGAGCTCGGTCCTCAATAAAAACCGGAATCCCGGTATGACACAGCAGCAGGCTGAAAGTATCTTTACCAAATATCTGGGAACTACACATTTTATCTGGCTGGAAGGGGAAGCAGGACTCGATATCACGGACATTCATATTGACGGATTTGCCAGATTTGCCGATAAGTCTACTATTATCACAATGGCAGATGATGATCTTTTATACTGGCAGGTACCGGAGCATGACATCACGACATTGTATGAGGCCGTTAACAGGGATGGTCAGCCTTACAATTTTGTCAATGTACCACTTACTAAAAATGATGTAACAACCACATATGGTAAAAATGTCGGAAAAGCTTCCTACATCAATTATTATATTGGCAACACTGTAGTACTGGTACCTAACTATAACGATCCCAATGATACAGTCGCCAATGCTATTATTCAAAAGCACTATCCGGGAAGAAAAGTTATCGGAATAGACTGTCGCAATTTATTTGCAAATGGCGGGATGGTCCATTGTGTCACACAGCAACAACCAAAATAGATCCGGATTATTCTTAACATAGACAATCATACTGCAATATCCCTGAAAACAGTGATGTATGCGTATAACGATTTCTGTATTTTTATATATTCAATGCATTACGTTATGAAAAGATATTATACAGCCTTTCTTCTGACATTATCCCTGTCCTCCTGTGACATGATGGTAAGAGTCAGCGGAATTGTAACGGATGCACAGACAGGAAAACCTCTTCCTGAGGTTGAATATGTAATTGTTAACAGCAGAAATGGCAATATACCATACCTTACAGATTCCATCGGTAAGTTTGAGTTTTACGAAATAAGAAGCGGATTTATCGGCACCAGCAAAAGGGTGAAATTAAATTTTCAAAAAGATCATTTTCAGAAACAGACTGTTATATTGAAAGCCGGTGATCATCATGTGGTTGTTAAATTAAAGCGCGAAGACACATCACTTTAAGAAATCCTATGCTCCCCTATTCGGACAGACGATTGCCCTGTTTGTAAAAAACACGTATAAGCTTAGACATATAACGCTCCATTGACCGGAAAAATTCATTACTTTTAGTCAAAAATGACCCTAAAAGTTGTAGATAGCATGGCCGTTCAGATCCGAAATATATTTTTATTACTGCTATGTATTTCGCAGAGTGCATATGCCCAAAGTAAAACTGATATAGCGAATTCAAAAAAGATATATGAGGGTATATGGAGAGACAAGACCAACAACCGGAACATAAGCATTTCCTACGATTCCACTTTAACTTATGTCCTGATTAATGACTGGACAGGAGGAATGGAAACAATAAAAGACAGATCTCTTTCTGAACATACAGATGCATATAAAGCCTTTATCAAAGGTGATAAACTTATTCTGCCCGCAGAAAATGATGATCATCATGCACCCTATTGCGAAATATCTGTTTCTGCTGATAAACTGCTTATCTATGAATGTAACGGCATGCTCAACTTTACAGACAACTTCTTAAAAAAATCAGAAAGCACAAATACATATATATTTAAACGAATCCGAGACTAAAACAGATCAAGCACGAATAGCATGGAACATTCTCCCGAACTTTTGATTTCCCAATATGAAGCAGAAAAGAAAAAACTTCAAAAGCTCATAAGGAATTGTGTGAAAGAAATGGAATACCTTGAAGCCCATCACCATAGCCGGGCCTTAAGTCGTCTCAATCAAAGACTTCGTACCCTGTATAAGCTCACAGATAATTTGTACGAGAAGAAAGAGCACGAGCAAAGGAATATCCGGTTCTATGAAAAGCTTTTGAAAGATAAAAAGCTCCTGTACGCGAAGGAATACTTTGAAGAAAGCCTGCATAAATCAAAAGAAGAGCTTGAAAAACTTAATCTTCAACCTGTTTCCAAACCCATTCAACAGGATCCTGATCTATTTCAGCATATACTTGAAAAACTGTTAGCAAATAGTATTAAAGATTTAAAATTGATATTAAACAAGCAGGAAAATATACATCTCAACATAACATATTCCCGAAAAACACTTAAAGTCACGATACCTCATATTAAGAAACTATTGGAAAAACATGTTTGGAATGAGTTTCAAATACATCATCTCCTGAAATCAGGTTTTGAATCGGATCACAATGGCACCAGACTCACATTAATTCTGAAAGGAGAAAAGCAACAAATCCTATCCCGGTTACACTATACAATAGGGAAAATAGTTTTCGAAATCTTTGACTTCCGGGATTTTACCAATGAAAGTTACCTTCACTATAATGAAGTAGGGAGTCAGACATAGCCTAACAAAAAAAATACGCCCGAAGGCGTATTTCTAATTGAAGTATTGCATTATAAAGACCGGCTCTATATCTGCAAAACCTTAAAAACAACAATAAAACCAATCAATTTTGTGCGGCATCATTCTGATCTGCAGAAGAACTTTCTGCTTGCTCAGGGCTCTTTCCTGCCAAAAGATACAATAGTCCGCCTAAAACAATAAGACCGATTTTAATAGTCCAGGCCACTCCCTCTCCCCACTGGTAGATCCACATCAATATTTTAGGTACGTAATTAAAGAAACCAAGTATTATCGCCAGAATGCCGATAACAACCATAAATGAACCAATCTTTTGCATAATTATTATTTTTTTAAGTCAATAGTATTACAAAATCCGGTACGAAACATTAATCAAGAAAGGAAAACTTCTGCTCGAATATAGTTCCTACAACAGGCACCGGTTTCATTTCCTCTTTTACAGCATTAACAATCCCCAAAATCCATAAGATCAATATAAAAATATTGGCGTAGGTAAGTACAGCTAAGGCAGGTACAGCTATAACAACAATATTCAATACCAATCCAAGCAGGATACTTATTATCGTAATACCCAGGGATTGCTTAAGATGATAACTTACAAATGCGTCCTTCGTTTTATCTTTGTATTGAAAATAAGCTATAAGCCAACCAATAAGAGTAATGTAAGAGATAATTGCAGTCGTTTTTCTGTCCATGATATTTTTTTTGATGAATAACTTCAACAAAAGTATCTCTTCGAACGGCTATTTAAAATCCCCGAAAACAGCTAATTTAAACAATACAGCTAGAGACACAACACAAAAACACAAGCCCAGGCACAATTAAAATCAACTAAACACCTGAAATTAAAAGGAGTGCACATGTTAAGTAAATAAAAGTTGTACGGACAGGACTATCTTGTTACCTTGTAAAGATAAAACCAGAGTTATAAACGATCCTGATAATTTTAAAAAGAAGTATTATGAAATTAGGTGCATTTTCTGTAAGTCTCAATGTAAAAGACATTAACGTTTCAAAAGAATTTTACGAAAAATTAGGTTTCTCAGTTTTTGCAGGAAGTCTGGAAAGCAACTATCTGATTATGAAAAATGAGGAAACACTAATCGGACTGTTTCAGGGAATGTTTGACAAAAATCTGTTGACTTTCAATCCGGGTTGGGATTCCAACGCCAAACTACTCACGAACTTTGATGATGTGCGCATTATACAAATGGCACTAAAAGAAGCCGGCATTCATCCACTTGAAGAAGTTGATATAAAAAGTTCAGGTCCGGCGGGATTTTTTATTGTGGATCCGGACGGCAATCCAATTCTTATTGATCAGCATATCTGATAATTAATAAAAGCCCCTAAAAGTTTTGTCCAACTTTTAGGGGGCAGTTCAATTTTACCGGGGCTTCATGTACTATTCTATTACGTAAACTTTACTTCCACCAATAATAGTAATTATGCAATCCGTCATACTCAAATCCGCAGCGCGGATACAATGTATTGCCGATAGCATTAGTTTTCTCTGTTTCCAGCATCAGTCCGCAGGCGTCTGTCTGTTCACACCACTTCTTACATCTGTCAATCAAAGCCACCGAATAACCTTTTCCCCTGTGCTCCGGGTGAACATACAGATCGCTCAACAACCATTGCTTCTGGAGTTTGGTATAGTGAAACAATTTGTACAGCTGTACAAATCCCACCGCTTTCTCATCCTCAAACAGCAAAAATATATGCGATTCATCATTCAGTATTCTTTCCCGCAAAAATTTCTTCCCCTTTTCCACATCCGATTCCTGACGGTAAAAAACACGGTAAAGATCAAATAATTCTGCTGCCTGATCCAGATCTTCGAGGACCACTTTTTTAATGTTGTAATTCATATTCCTATTATTTGTTATTAATTTACAACAAACATATGCGTTATTTGGACTACCTTTGTAGTCCACAACAAAACCAACAAATAGTCCAGTATGTTTCCGTTTGAGTCAATCATAACTATAGAAAGAACACACAAAAATCCGGTTTACCTGCAGATCGCCTTCGCAATCAGTAATGCTATACGCAACGGTATACTGAAGCCCGGAGCAGCCCTACCCGGTAGTCGGGAAATGGCGCAGAAACTAGTGGTACACCGCAAAACGGTACTTGCTGCATACGAGGAACTTATTGCTCAGGATTATATCAAAGCCATTCCCAGAAAAGGAATTTATGTATCCGAACAACTGCCGTTACTGAAACCTAAAAAATGGAACAGCGAACGCATGCTTAATGCTTATGGATATCGTTTGGAAATCCCGGGCGAACATATGATGCAGCCTGCCAAAAAGAAAGATCATATGGCGATTCTGAAATTAATTATCGATGACGGATATCCCGATGTACGCCTCTCTCCTATTGATACATTGTTAAAATCATACCGTTTTATTTTAACTAAGAAAAATAACATCGAACAGAGCAAGGAAGACAATGCCCGCGGTTCTACGCGTCTGCGCGATCAGCTGGCTTTATTGCTTTCCGAAACAAGAGGAATAAACATTGGCAAAGAAAATATACTCATCACCCACGGCGCACAGATGAGTATCTATATTGCCGCCCATCTTCTGATCAATAAAAATACGCAGGTAATAGTAGGTGATCCCGGATATACCACAGCAACAAAGGTCTTTACAGATATGGGTGCAACAGTGATCCGAGTACCGGTTGACAAATATGGCCTGGACGTAGATGCAATAGCACAGATCTGTGCCCACCAGACCATTCATTTCTTGTATGTGATTCCTCATCACCATTATCCGACGACAGTAACACTGACTACAGAACGCAGAATGCGCCTGCTGGAGCTGGCTAAACAATATGATTTTGTGATTATAGAAGATGATTACGACTATGATTACCATTACGATTCAGCACCCTATCTGCCTCTTGCAAGTGCCAATCATGAAGGAAGAGTGATCTATATCGGATCCTTTTCTAAGATACTGGCACCCTCCATACGCATAGGTTTTATGATTGCTCCCGGCAATTTTATCGATCATGCTGCAGATTTCAGAAAATCCATAGATGTTGGCGGAGATATGTTTATGCAGGATGCACTCGCTTCTCTTATTCAGGAGGGAGAACTCAAACGTTATATTACAAAAGCAAAGAAAGCATACCATCAGCGAAGAGACCGCCTTTATGATCTTCTTACCAAAAAAGCTGGCTCCTATGTTTCGCTTAGCCTGCCGGGTGGCGGAATGGCCATGTGGATTCAGCTGGACAAAAAGATTCCTGTCCGCCAACTACACGAAATTTTACTTCGAAACGGTATAAAGATTAAGGTACTTAACGAAGAACTAAATGCTTTCAGATTCGGATTTGCCTCTTTAAATCTTACCGAAATCGAAGAAGCTATTGATATAATCGAAATGGCCATCCACAAAATTATAAGCTGATCGTTGAATATATATGCATTGTCCTGCGCAGGTATACTTACATTTAACGCATCTCTGTATTTTTCCATTTCACAAACTCAGCCCTCATACAATGTCCACACGGTCTGTATCCGCCTAACAGAGCCTGCTGCTCAGAAGCAAAGAAAACCCTGTTCTGGCGAAGCATCCTTTTGCCCGATCTGCACGACAATTTACCGTAGATTTTCAATTTACGATTACCCGCAAAACATATTTCGGAAGTCCGGATTTTACTTCTTATTTCCGCATCTACACATGCGATATGGCGGATTAGCATCAGCTTAGCGCATCATGAAAAATAATACCCAGTGTATAGCGTTCGCCACTATACACCTCACTTACACCATGTTTCATATTGGCACGGTAATATCCCCTTGTTCCTTTCATAGGTCTGAAATTGGTTGTAAAAATCAGAATATCTCCTTTTTTGGGTTTCAACACAATAGCCTGTGACTGAGCTCTGGGTATCTGCTGCAGCAATACAAATTCACCTCCTGTAAAATCCACTTCCGGTTCACTAAGAAAAAGAAGAATCTGCATAGGGAAATAAATCTCTCCGTACAAATCCTGATGCAGCGTATTGAATCCACCGGGTCCGTATTTCAGGATCAGTACAGTGGCTTTGGTTTGTTGCTGATCGTGGCACTGTTTCAAAAGCACTTCATGTTCAGCCGGAAATTCAACCTCAATATGTAATGCACGATTCCAGGCATTAGCCACGGCTGCAAGATATGGATAAACCGTTCTACGGATTTTTTCAATAAGATCCGGAAGCGGATAATCAAAATACTTATACTCTCCTTTTCCAAACCGATAACGCTCCATCACTACAGTTTTTCGGTAAGCATCCGGATGCGAATAATTTGCCTTCAGATCTTCACATTCCTGATCAGTAAGAACATCCGAAAGCAGAGCATATCCCTTATTATGTAACGCTAAAGTAATGTCATTCCAGTTTAATTCGTCTATTTCTTTCATCTTATATGACCTTGATTTTACTTCACAAACATATATAGTCTACCGCATCAAAAAAATCCGTTTTCTGCTCTTTTAAAGGCTGGTTTCAGCTGTCCTAAAATCCTCCTGCAACTCTGCATTCCGGACATTTCAGCACTTTATTTATAAAAGTTTTCGAGCAAATATTTGCAAGATTAAAAATCAAAAGATATATTTGCAGAGTCTTCAGCGGAAGACAACCTAATCATTACCTCTCTATATCGTAGGGTTTTGATTTATAAAGAAGTGGCGAGAGACTGGCTCAATGACCCACTGGCAACCTTCAAAAAACGTTTGAAAAGGTGCCAATTCCTGTCCAAAGCAATGTTGCTTTGGAGCATATAAATGAAAAGGCTATGAACATTACATTTTACAATTTCACATCATTCGGAACATCCTGTAATCAGGATACCAATCGTTTGTCATACCATTCTGTGTTGTTTTCCAACCGAATGCGAATGTACAATATGATGTGTTGCTAAGTTTTCTCTTATCCCTCAGCACGGCTATCTCACGCCTCAGACACAGGAGTGAGCAGCAACAAGTGTATTCTTTTAATTAATAATTTCATTACAATTTTAAACTTCCAAAGAAATGTCAGAAAATACAAACTTAAAATTCGAAACACTACAGGTACATGCAGGTCAGGTAGCAGATCCGACTACAGGATCGAGAGCAGTACCTATATACCAGACCACATCTTATGTATTTGAAAACGCGGAACATGGTGCCAACTTATTTGCCCTGAAACAATTCGGCAATATCTACACCCGTATCATGAATCCGACAACAGATGTATTTGAAAAACGTATTGCTGCATTAGAAGGCGGAGTAGCAGCTGTCGCAGTCGCATCAGGACAGGCAGCTCAGTTTATTGCACTGAATAATATTCTCGAAAGCGGAGAAAACTTTGTTGCCGGATCCAATCTTTACGGTGGGACTTACAATCAGTTTAAAGTTGCTTTTAAAAGATTAGGTATAGACGTTCGTTTTGCACAGGACAGCGAAGCTGAACACATCGAATCACTTATCGACGACAAAACCAAAGCTATCTATATCGAGACCATCGGTAATCCGAGTTTCAACATTCCTGATTTTGAAAAAATCGCAGCAGTAGCCAAGAAATATGATATTCCCTTGATTGTAGACAATACATTTGGTGCGGGAGGTTACCTGTTCAAACCATTGGAGCACGGAGCACATGTAGTCGTTGAATCGGCTACGAAATGGATCGGCGGACATGGTACCAGTATTGGTGGTGTCATTGTTGACGGTGGGAATTACAACTGGGGTAATGGTAAATTCAAACAATTTTCAGAACCTTCTGAAGGATACCACGGATTGGTTTTCGCAGATGTATTTGGTCCTGATGGTCCTTTCGGAAACATCCAGTTTGCGATCCGCGCACGTGTTGAAGGTCTTCGCGACTTTGGTCCCGCACTCTCTCCTTTCAATTCCTTCTTATTGTTACAGGGTCTTGAAACATTGTCTCTGCGTGTACAACGCCATGTAGATAATGCACTGGAAGTGGCACAATGGCTGGAAGCACATCCTCAGGTAGAAAAAGTAAGCTATCCGGGATTAAAAAGCTCTCCGTACCACAACAATGCACAAAAATATCTACGCAACGGATTCGGAAGCGTACTTTCCTTTGCGATTAAAGGAGATCCTCAAAAAGCAAACGAATTTATTGACAGTCTGCAGCTGATCAGTCACCTGGCCAATGTCGGAGATACCAAATCCCTGATTATTCACCCTGCAGCCACTACACATCAGCAATTGAGCGAAGAAGCACAGATCGGTGCCGGAGTATATCCGGGTTTATTGAGAATCTCTGTCGGTATCGAACATATTGATGATATCAAAGCGGATCTTCAGCAAGCATTTGAAAAGATTAAATAAAAAGACCGTACAGACTACTACAGGTCTGTAAAGTATCTATTTTTCGGATAATATGTAATCCCCTTCACAGGGGACAATACAATAAAGCATACATGAGTAGCAAAACTTTTAAATATACGGAACCATTTGTATTTGAGAATGGCAGGCAGATCGATGATCTGCAGATTGCCTACCATACCTATGGAAAGTTAAATGCGGATAGAGATAATGTCGTCTGGGTATGCCATGCCCTGACGGCAAATTCCGATGTGTTTGATTGGTGGAAAGGACTATTTGGAGAAAACGATCTTTTCAATCCCCGGGATTATTTTATTGTTTGTGCCAATGTACTGGGTTCCCACTATGGATCTTCAGGCCCCTTATCTGTCAATCCACAGACAGACCAGCCTTATTACTTATCCTTTCCACAGTTTACAGTACGCGATATTGTTCAGGCAAATCAGTTGCTGGCCGATCATCTGGAAATACAGAAGATCGACATCCTCATCGGCGGTTCACTGGGAGGACAGCAGGCACTGGAATGGGCAGCTTCCGCACAGATCGACATCTCCCATCTTATAGTCATCGCGACCAATGCCGTGCATTCACCATGGGGTATAGCGTATAATGAAAGTCAACGATTGGCGATCACTGCTGACCGTACCTTTTATGCCAACAAACCTGATGGCGGATCCAAAGGATTGAAAGCAGCCAGAAGCCTGGCGCTGCTATCCTATCGCTCATATGATACCTATGCAGCAACACAGGCAGAATCTGATATTGAAAAAACAGAGCAGTACAAGGCTTCCTCTTACCAAAGCTATCAGGGAGATAAACTGGTTAACCGCTTCAATGCCTACAGCTATTGGTTTTTGTCTAAAGCAATGGACAGTCATCATCTGGGACGCGGCCGTGTTTCTGCCACACAGACATTGCAGCAATTAAAGCAAAAAACTCTGGTCATCGGTATCACGACAGATGTATTATTTCCACCGGCAGAGCAACAATTCATTGCGCAGCACATTACAGGAGCCGAATACTATCAGCTGGATTCCCTGTATGGACATGATGGCTTTTTGATAGAGACAAAAACACTTTCTCAAATCATCTCCGGATTCCTGGCAGCACAATTTGCAGAAGATAAATCAATAGAATTAACAACAGCATAAGATTAAAAGATATTATTAAAAACAAATGAGTAAGAAATTAACACTAGGCATGTTTGGGTTTGGGGTAGTAGGACAAGGCCTTTATGATATAATAAAAACGAAGAATTTAAATTTAGAGATCAAAAAATTTGTGATCAAAAACGCAGACAAGAAACGTTCTCTGCCTGCAGAATTATTTACAACAGATCCTGCTGCCATACTGGACGATCCGGAGATCAATACAGTTGTCGAACTAATTGACGATGCAGAAGCTGCTTACCAGTTTACAGTGACAGCGCTTAAGTCCGGAAAAAATGTGGTATCAGCAAATAAAAAAATGATTGCAACACATCTGGAAGAACTTACAGAGATCCAGCAACAGACAGGTACAAGTCTGCTTTATGAAGGAGCTGTCTGCGGAAGTATTCCTATTATCCGCAACCTGGAAGAATATTATGACAATGAACTTTTGCATTCGGTAAGTGGCATCTTCAACGGATCATCCAACTATATTCTGTCCAAGATTTTTAACGAAAATCAAAGTTATGATACAGCATTAAAAAAAGCACAGGAACTGGGATTTGCAGAGACAGATCCTACACTCGATGTAGGAGGATATGACCCTAAATACAAACTTGCTATTGTAGCTTCACATGCTTACGGACTATATATCAAACCGGATAATATTTTAAATATCGGCATAGATAAACTGGATCAGCAGGATATCCGCTTTGCAAAAGAGAAGGGCTACAAACTGAAACTTGTGCCATTGGCCAAGGAGATCAATAATGCACAGGTAGTGTTATATGTTCTGCCAAAATTTATTGGTAAAGATAATATGCTATACAATGTCGAGAATGAAAACAACGGCGTACTGGTAAAAGCAGCATTTGCGGACGAACAATTCTTCTATGGAAAAGGTGCTGGTGGTCATCCCACAGGTTCAGCAGTACTCTCAGACATTACTGCACTGCGTTATGATTACAGATACGAGTATAAGAAGCACCTCGAGGCTCAGGAACTTTCCTACAGTACTGACTATGAATTGAACATATATTTAAGATATGAAGACGATGTACTTATTAACAAATTAAACTTTAGCTCAATCAGTGAGCGTTATTATGCTGATAACTTCAAATATGTTATTGGAAAGATCAATCTTAAGCACATTATAACTCATCTGAATGACATCAAAAAAGATGGTGTATTCATAGCTGAAATCGCATAAGAGGCAACTCACCATAAACCAACCCGTTACTTCCGAAATGGAAGTAACCATTTTTACAAATGCGTCTTTTATAAAAGTAAAAGGCGCATTTTTATTGTATCTAAAAAGTTACAATTTCAATATTGCAGGTATGGCATTAAAATTGTAAATTCCTACGTTTACAAACTAAATTTTATTATGAGAGCGTGGTTATTAATTTTAATGATGGGAATAGCAAATTTCGTATTTGCTCAGCATGAGACGGATAGACAAGATCATTCCACCTTAGGATATTTAGTTATTGGTCTTATACTTATAGCAGTTGTTGTTTTTACACTTTATAACAAGCAAAAGCGGAGATTTAACGATTAAAATTTCCATTCATTATTTGCAAGCAATAAGGGGATCAAATTTTATTTTGATCCCCTTTTGTATAAGTATTAGTCTCTTTTAAGACCGAATTTTTCTATTTTACTATACAAATGGCTTCGCTGGATACCGATATCATCAGCCGTTTTGGAAACATTCCAGCTGTTTTTATCCAGTTTGAAGTTGATAAATTCCTTTTCAGCATGATCTTTAAAGTCCTGAAAAGATTCAAAACGTTCGAATATGCCTTTATAGTCAACCGCTTTACCCGTTTCATTTCCTGCAGAAGAACCATTAGCAGGATTGACAATAGATGGATTAGCGTAAGTCAGTACATCTGCATCTGTGATCGACTTATCACTTAAGATGATCAGGCGTTCCACCATATTGCGAAGCTCACGAATATTACCTGTCCACGGTAGAGATTGAAGAGCTTTCATAGCTTCCATGGTGATCTTCTTGACCGGCATATTGTAGTCGCCGCAGATTTCCTCACAAAAGCTGTTTGCTATTGTCGGGATATCATCAGTACGCTGAGACAAAGGCGGCACATGGATAAGGATCACACTCAGACGGTGGTACAGGTCCATTCGGAAGTTACCGGCATCAATCTCCTTCAACAGATCCTTATTAGTCGCCGCAATCACACGTACATTGACATCGATCTCTTTCTCCCCTCCTACACGTGTAATCTTATGTTCCTGTAAAGCTCTCAATACTTTTGCCTGAGCTGATAAGCTCATATCTCCGATCTCATCCAGAAATAAAGTTCCGCCACTGGCCTGCTCAAATTTACCGATACGTTGTTTTACCGCAGAGGTAAAGGAGCCTTTTTCGTGTCCGAATAATTCCGATTCGATAAGTTCAGAAGGAATCGCAGCACAGTTGACTTCGATCAGCGGTAAGGATGAGCGATTGGATTTTTCATGCAGCCATCTGGCAACAAGCTCCTTACCCGACCCATTCTCTCCGGTGATCAATACTCTTGCCTCTGTAGGCGCAACACGTTCTATCGTTTCTTTAATCTTGGAGATGGTATCCGAACTACCGAGTATCTCTTTGGTTTTGGAACTGGATACTTTTTTCTTCAGAACTTTGGTTTCCTCTACAAGAGATCCTCTTTCCAGCGCATTGCGCACCGTAATCAGGATTCTGTTCAGATCCAGTGGTTTAGAAAGAAAATCATACGCACCCTTTTTAGTAGCCTCCACTGCAGTTTCCACTGTCCCATGACCGGATATCATAATAAAAGGAACTTCAGGCTTAAGTGTCTGCGCAAATGTAAGCGCCTCCAGACCGTCCATTTTTTCCATTTTAATATCACAAAGTACCAGATCAATTTTTTCCTTTTTAAGAATTTCAAGACCGTCAAGAGCATTATCTGCATCAAAAACCTTATAATCTTCGTATTCTAAAATCTCTCTCAGCGTACTTCTTATTGCACGTTCGTCGTCTATTATTAATATTGTAGTCATATGAGGTAACTCTCTTCTATCTAATTGTCGTGTACAAATTAAGAATTTAGGGGCAATATTCAAAAAAGGAAGCAAACCTTATAAGCCGGGTTCTGTACACCGAAAAATCGGTTTTCTATCATTTATCTAGATCTGCCATTGCTGACAGACTCCATCAACCTACCCATTACGAATTTTACCGAAGTAAAAGAAGACGAGCAGCCTTCGGGTTTCGTAACCTATTTGGTCTTTCAACACTCAAGGTTTACCGTAATCCATGTCGCCATGCAATACCGTGAGCTCTTACCTCACGTTTTCACCCTTACCTGTCAAAGACAAGGCGGTATATTTTCTGTGGCACTTGCTGTCTCCGCCTGAGCGGAGCCTTCCCGTTAGGAAGTGAGTTGCTCTGTGTTGCCCGGACTTTCCTCTTTCCCGAATAATCGGAACAGCGATAGAACCAGTTTGCTTCAGCAGCAAAAGTAAGACTTTTAAATGAGGAATCGTTAAGAAGAAGTAAGTATTAGAAAAAATCAGAGCAGTGATTTTTATCCATACTAACCGAAAAGCTGAACCCTGCGGTCAGATCGCCTGAGCAATGGTATAGGCTGATGCCCATGCCCATTGAAAATTATATCCGCCAAGCCAGCCTGTCACATCCACAGCTTCCCCGCC
Organism: Sphingobacterium spiritivorum ATCC 33861; assembly: GCF_000143765.1. GTDB lineage: Bacteria > Bacteroidota > Bacteroidia > Sphingobacteriales > Sphingobacteriaceae > Sphingobacterium > Sphingobacterium spiritivorum. The sequence goes on from NZ_GL379772.1 coordinate 165,770, forward strand.
AAAGTATAATCCGGGAATCCGCTTTGATTCCAGAGTGGATGAATTTAGCTCATTTGTATCCACCCCGCCCCGCATCACTTCAGCCTTGTCATATCCCTTGTCACCTGCAGGCTTCACTTGAAAACGGTGAATCGTTTCTACAATCAGCTTTGCATCTGCCTTACTCAAAGAAGCAATTTTGGTCGTCAACGGCAAAAATTTACCAAAAGCATCTACCATCTTGCGGGTAAAATAATCATTCAGCACCTGAGACAATAGTCGCTTACCACCGCTGTTGCGCTCATCTTTTATGATTTGCTCCATACTGAATTGCGGCAACAAATCTATTGTAAATTCCTGTCCGGCCCGCCAATAAGAAGAAATCTGCAGAATAGCCGGGCCACTCAGGCCCCAATGTGTGAATAAGATGTTTTCCTCAAAGCTGATCTCTTTATTATATACTCTTGAGAAAACACTGTTTCCCGAAAGGGAGGCATACCATTCAGCATCTTTGCCGGTGATGGTCAAGGGAACCAATGCCGGAGCTGTGGGAACAATAGCTAATTCAAATCTACGTGCCAGCCTCAATGCAAAATCAGATGCACCCAGCTTCTGTACCGGAAGTCCTCCGCTGGCCATAACAACCTTCGCAGTTTTCAAAGTTTTTTCCTCTGAAGGTGTATCGACACAGATACGGAAACCTCCGTCTGCCTGATCCACAGACTTTACCAGGCTATCCAGCCAGATATCCTGTCCGGTCTCAAACATAAGATTTGTAAATACGCCAACAATATCTTTAGCTTTATTAGTGATCGGAAAAAGTTGACCTAATGTCTTTTCCTGCCCGAAAATACCATAAGACTCAAAAAAACGGACCGTATCATCTACAGTCCAGCGCTTGAATATGCCATGTAAAAAGTCCGGATTCTGTGTTACAAAGTTAGCAGGAGTAGTTCCCAGATTGGTATAATTACAACGACCTCCGCCTGAAATCAGAATTTTGGCTCCGGGTTTATTGTTACGCTCCAGGATCAGCGTCTTCTTACCCAATAAACCTGCCTGTACAGCGCACATCAGTCCGCAGGCACCCCCTCCTATAATTACAGCATCATATTGCATAATTAGTAAGCGATCAGCTGATCTTCGACAGGAATCACACGTCTTTCCTGCTGGCTTTGATAGCCAAGCTCAATGATACGGATGACATCACGTGCCTGCTCAGGCTGTACAATCAAGGGAGCAGCACCCCGGATAGCATCCACAACATTTCTGTAAAAATCCAGATAACTTCCCTTTTCGGAGGGAATGATTTTAGAAATATCTTCCCCGTCTTTCAATATATTCAGTTTCCCATAGATGGAAGGATCTTCTTCTCCCCAATGCGGATCTTCATCCGGAAAATGCCCGGCGCGCAGCAAAGTTTCCTGCGGATCCGAACCATTCTTTGTAAAAGTACCATTGAGACCGAAGATGAGGTAGCGGGTCGTTTCTTCCTTTGCCAGCATGGACGCCTTTAATGATACCCGCAGATTAGGATAATACAGTAACAGATCAAAACTGTCAACAGCCTGTGCTCCGGTGCGCTGAATGGCTAAGTCTGCAAAAACTCCTGTTGGTTTTCCAAAGAGTTGTAGCGTCTGATCAATCTGATGAGCCCCCAGATCATAGAATATCCCTGATCCGGGAAGATTATTTTCACGCCATGCATTCGGTCGCAAATAGTTTCTGAACCGGTCATAACGACTCTCTAAATTGACAACAGGTCCGAGTTCACCACTCTTAACGACCTTTTCAACCGTACGGTAATCGGAATTAAAACGGAGGTTATGATACACAGCCAGTTGCAATCCTTTTGATTTTGCCAGTGCAATCAGTTCGTCTGCCTGCACGGTTGTATTCGTAAACGGTTTTTCTACAACAACATGCTTCCCGGCTTCCAGTGCCTGCTTTACAAACGGATAATGCATATCATTGGACGTGGCAATGACCACCAGTTCGATACGGTCGTCAGCTAAAATATCGTCTATTGTCTGCACAATCTCTACCTGCGGATATTTAGCGTGTAAAATCGCCTGTTGTTCAGGTTTACGGGCTGTTACTTTGAGCAGTTCCAATTCCGCTACGCCCCGCATTACAGGCGCATGAAACACCTGACCGGAGATCCCAAATCCAACTAATCCTACACCAATCTTTTTCATTGAATACAATTATTGATACGCATTATATTTTTCCTGCAGACATGACACCAGGGATCTTGCCTTGACAGAACGTATATGAAGCCCCTCTTTTGAGTAACTGAGCTTCATATACAAATTGATTACATTCTTTCCGGAACTTGTATTCCCAACAGATTCATTCCTTTTGAAATGACTCTGGCTGCCGTTGCAGATAAGTGAAGACGGAAATTTTTCACTTCTTCCACCTCTGCTTTCAGAATACTTTCCTCATGATAAAATTTATTATACAGTTTAGCCACATCATAGATATAATTGGCCAATTGTGCAGGACTGAATTCCGTGGCAGAAGCCTCGATAACAACAGGAAAATTTCCCAATACCTGGATCAGATCCCGCTCATAGGATGAGATAGAAGCCGGTTTAGTAACAGGAGTTGCTTCCGAGAAGCCAGCTTTGTTTAACACCGATTTAATCCGCGCATGTGTATACTGAATAAATGGTCCTGTGTGTCCCTGAAAGTCGACAGACTCATTCGGATCAAATAAAAGTCGTTTTTTAGGATCTACTTTCAGCAGAAAATACTTCAGTGCTCCCATGCCGATTGTATTGTACAGTTCAGCTTTTTCAGTCTCCGAGAAACCATCTGTTTTACCCAGTTCCTCTGTCCGCTCTTTTGCCGTCTCAACCATTTCGGACATCAGATCATCCGCATCTACAACAGTTCCTTCCCGGGATTTCATCTTGCCGGAAGGCAGATCCACCATTCCATAAGAAAGGTGAAACAGACCTGAAGCCCATGGTTTACCTAATTTTTTCAGAATCAGAAACAACACTTTAAAGTGATAATCCTGCTCATTGCCCACAACGTATATGGACTCATTCATATGGAACTCGTCATATTTCAGCTGTGCTGTACCCAGATCCTGTGTAATGTATACCGAAGTACCGTCACCTCTCAATACCAGCTTTTGATCCAGCCCTTCGTCAGTCAGATCTATCCACACCGAGTTATCTTCTTTTTTAAAGAAAACCCCGCTGTCCAGACCTTCCTGAATAATATCTTTACCTAACAGATAGGTATTGGATTCATAATAATATTTATCAAAATCAACACCAAGCTGATTGTACGTTTTTTCAAATCCCGAATATACCCAACCATTCATAGTAGACCACAGCTGAATGACTTGTTGATCACCGGCTTCCCATTGCTGAAGCATTTCCTGTGCCTCACGGATCAGAGGAGCATTCTTTTTCGCTTCTTCTTCTGTCTGTCCTTCAGCCTTCAGCTCGTCGATCTGCTTTTTATATTCCTTATCAAAGATCACATAATACTTACCCACCAGATGATCTCCTTTTAATCCGGAAGATGCAGGCGTTTCTCCGTTTCCGAATTTCTGCCAGGCAAGCATAGATTTACAGATATGAATACCTCTGTCATTGACAAGATTAGCCTTGATCACATCATAACCGTAAGCTTTGAGTATTTCAGCGACGGAATAACCTAAAAGATTATTACGTATATGCCCCAGATGCAGAGGTTTATTTGTATTCGGCGAGGAATACTCCACCATCAGTTTCTTGCCGTTTGCCGGAAAGCAGCCGAAATCAGAAGCTAAAAGTGTTGAATTCAACAGGTCGATCCAATAGTTATCCGAAAGACTTACATTGAGAAATCCTTTGATCACATTGAATCCTGATAATTCCGGAATTCGGGATTGTAAGAACTCACCTACTTCTGTTCCTGTTTGTTCAGGAGACTTTTTAGAAAATTTAGTGATCGGAAAAACCACAATAGTGATCTGGCCTTCAAATTCCTTACGTGTTTCCTGTAACGCGATCTGGGAAGGCTGGATTTCGGCCTGATAAAGCTCATGTACTGCTTGCACCGTATGGTCTATAAGCGCTTTTTCTATGAATTGACTCATGTAATGATTAAGTAATATTTACAACTTTCTGATACTGAACGATAAATAAATAGCCTTCACTATTCAGGTATTCGCATTGAAAGCATATCTTTGCCAAAAATAATAAAAAATGCAGAGCTATCAGGAATTTCTTGACCTAAGTGTTGGTTTTCCGCAAGACGGATTCGAAATCATCGACGACGAATTGTATTTTCACGATCTGAATCTCATGGAAATGATAGAAACGTACGGGACACCGTTACGTTTTACTTATTTACCTATTGTCAGCAAAAAAATCCAACAAGCGAAAATCTTGTTTCAGACAGCAATTCTGAAACACAATTACCGCGGTTCATATAAATATTGCTATTGTACCAAATCATCGCATTTTAAGCATATAGTTGAAGAAGCATTGAAAAATGACATTCACCTGGAGACTTCATCTGCTTTTGATATGCCGATGATCGATACACTTGAAAGACAAGGAACGGTGACAAAAGATATCACGGTTATTTGTAACGGATTCAAAACGTATCAGTACAAACAGTATATCATTGATATGATTCATGACGGGTACAAGAATATTATTCCGGTATTGGATAATAAGGAAGAATTCAACTTATATGATGATGAAATCGAGCTGGATGAGCCTTGTAACCTCGGTATCCGTATTGCATCGGAAGAACAGCCGGATTCTCAGTTTTATACTTCCCGACTAGGCATCCGCAGCGAAGACATCATTGATTTTTACAATAATAAGATCGCTGATAATCCGAATTTCAGAGTTAAACTGCTGCATTTCTTTATTAATTCAGGTATTTCGGATACCCCTTATTACTGGAATGAGCTGGAGAAATACGTTACACTTTACTGTAAGTTCAAAAAAATAAATCCTGAACTGGATACTTTGGATATCGGCGGAGGTATGCCTTTCAAAGATTCTTTGGTACATGACTTTGATTATGAGTACATGGTCAATGAAATCGTAAACCGTATCAAACAGATCTGTGCACACCACGAAGTTATGGAACCGGATATTATTACAGAATTCGGAAAATACACTGTAGCTGAAGCATCCGGTATTTTGTATAAAGTATTAGGCCGTAAACAACAGAATGACCGTGAAAGATGGTTTATGATCGATGGGTCATTTATTACCAATCTACCTGATGTATGGGCGCTGAATCAGAAATATATCTTATTGCCGATCAATAACTGGGATTCAGAATACGAACGTGTCAATCTGGGAGGTATCACTTGTGACGGACAGGATTATTACAATCAGGAAGCGCATATGAACTCCGTTTTCATGCCAAAAACACGTAAAGTACAATACCTTGGTTTCTTCCATACGGGAGCATATCAGGATGTATTGAGTGGATACGGCGGTATTCATCACTGTTTACTACCTTCACCCAAACATGTACTGGTAAGACGTAACCGGGATGAAACATTCAACTATGAGGTATTTGGTGAAGAACAGAACTCCAAACAGGTAATGAAGTTACTGGGATACCAGTAAAATAAATAGTTAGTTATATAAAAGCGGAAGTATAGAACAATACTTCCGCTTTTTTTATGCTGTCAATCCGGAAGTAACAATAAATTTAAAACATCATTTTCATATAACTTAAAAAAGTTGTATATTTTGGGTTTTAAATCAATTGTATCAGCATTATGAATGTACAGGTTTCTCCTAATTTCAGAAAATACGGAAAAAAATCTATTACCTCCATTATATTCTTCTCCTTTGTTTATCTCGCTCTCTTATTATCTGCTGTGGCATTGACAGTAGCCTGTGTGGCAGGAGGCATCTATATTATTGTACTCCGTCCAATGATATTCACATTTATGGTCGGAATAGGCCTGGGTAGTATTGGTTTTATGGTACTTTTTTTCCTTATCAAATTCATATTTATCCGCAATAAAACAGACCGGAGTCATCTTAGAGAAATCAAGCGAACAGAATATCCGCAACTGTTCCGTATGATTGATGAAATAGTAGCCGAGGTAGAGAGCCCTTCTCCCAAAAAAGTGTACCTGTCTACAGAAGTAAATGCTTCCGTATTTTATGATTCCAGTTTTTGGAGTATGTTTTTTCCTATCAGAAAGAATTTGCAGATCGGTGTGGGACTGATCAATGCAGTGACTCAGCAGGAGCTTAAAGCAATATTAGCCCATGAATTCGGTCATTTTTCACAAAAGAGCATGAAGGTTGGCAGCTACGTGTACAATGTCAACCAGATCATTTATAATATGTTGTATAACAATACCGGCTTTGAAAGTATGATTCAGAATTGGTCCAATGCAAGCGGATATTTTGCGTTTTTCACCAGTTTAGCTGTACGTATCATTGTCGGGATCCAGTGGGTGTTGAAAAAAATGTATACCTATATCAACATCAATTACATGGCCTTGTCCCGTGAAATGGAATTTCATGCTGACGAGATCGCCGCAAATGTTGCAGGATCACAAGCACTTAAACATTCGCTACTGCGCCTGGAATTTGCCAATTTTGCATTGGACAGTGTATTTACTTTTTATGACGCCAAAATACCGGACAATATCAGAAGTCAGAATATTTTTAGTGAACAGGCCAGAGTAATGGAATATCTGGGAAAAGAAAACAACTACATATTTGAACATGATCTTCCGCATATTACGATGGAAGACACTACCAAATACAACAAATCCAAATTAAACATCAAAGATCAGTGGGCTTCTCACCCCAGTATGCAGGAACGTGCAGCAGCTCTGGACAAACTCAATATCCATAAAGAGAATACAGTCAACAGCCCTGCATTTCTCTTATTGGAAGAACGTGAACAACTGAGTGAAACAATTACTAAGCAGTTGTTTGACAGGGTCAGCTATTCGGATGTCACTTCGACCCTCAGCCATGATGAATTCATGGAACAGTTTTGCAAAAAACATCAACGCAATACCTTCCAAAAGATCTACAATGGATTTTATGATTACAATAACCCCCTGGTTGAAGATGCAGAAGCCGGGACAGAACCGGAATCCGGATATACACCGGAAGAGTTGTTTTCGAGTGCCCGTGCCAATACAACCTATGAACTCGTAGCTCTTGAAAATGACAAAGCTACACTCGAAAGTTTATTACAGGAAGTGCATACAATCAAAACCTTTGACTACGATCATGCAAAATACACACTTGATGATATACCACAACTCATCGAACGCATCAATCAGGAGATTGAAGAGAAAAAAGCAGAAATAATCCGATACAACAAGAATGTCTACCGATTCTTTATTAAGAAGGCAGAAGAAACAGGACAGGCAGCGGTTCTCAAAAAGAAGTATAATGATTTCTACAAACTCGATCAGCTCTTCAATGATAAATATGATTTTTACAAGCAGCTTATAGAGGACACTAAATTCACCTTTCAACAGACTCCTTTTGAAGAAATAACTGCCAGACTGAGTGACCTGAGCAGAAAAGAGGTGAGACTAAGAGAAGAGATCAAAACCTTGCTCGAAAACCCTATGATCAGGGAAGAATTTTCAGGAAAAACATTAGAAACACTGGAAAAATACAGTTCGGCGGATGAGATGTCTTATTTTAACGGTGTGACATACAGCGACGAAAACTTAGATCTGCTCATGAATAGTATAATTTTATATTCCAGCCTGATCTCATTTGAATACTTTGCGGCTAAAAAAGAGTTACTGGATCTGCAATACAGTTTTATGGATCAAAACAATAAAACACCTCAACTGCACGATTCTATTGATTCTTTATAAGAGGGTTTTACTACCTTTGATAGCATAAAAATCCAAAACAGATGAAAGAACTGGTTATTATTACTGCAGCAATATTGGGGTCATCCGGCATTATCCTGGGTGCATTTGGTGCGCATGCCTTTAAAAAATTATTAAGTGAAGAAAAATTAGCTTCATTTGAGACAGGTGTACGTTATCAGATGTATGCAGCACTGACATTATTGATTCTTGGTTTTAATCTTTCTTTTGATCTGCCATCCGAGAGAACAGCATACTATACCATCACAGCCGGTACACTATTGTTCTCGGTAAGCATTTACTTCCTTTCTTTTGCAGAGTACTGGAAGAAAAATTTAAGATTTTTAGGTCCCGTAACTCCTCTTGGAGGATTACTGATGATTATTGGCTGGATTGCGCTAATGATTAGGTTTATTTAGCATATCTCCATAAATAATTATATTTTTAGCCCGGAGACGGATACCCTCTACCTGAACCTAAACAACATGAAAGACCAGATAAACATCCATTTAGCTGCATTAACAGATGATATAGTAACCTGGAGAAGACATCTTCACCAACATCCTGAACTTTCTTTTCAGGAATACGAAACTACCCGTTATATCACGGATATGCTCACCCAATTAGCTATTCCTTTTCGCTCAGTCTCGGAGACAGGTGTCATTGGTTTTATTAATGGAAACGGCAAGAGTGACAGGACACTGGCATTACGTGCAGATATAGATGCATTGCCGATAACTGAAGAAAATGACGTCGTCTATAAATCACTTCATACAGGAATCATGCATGCTTGCGGACATGATTTCCATACAGCAACTTTACTGGGTGTAGCCACTATACTCAAGAAAATGGAACAGCAGTTAGACGGCAACATTATCCTGATCTTTCAGGCTGCGGAAGAAAAGATCCCGGGAGGTGCACAGGCTGTAATCGCATCAGGTGTACTGGATGTACCTAACCTGATTGGTGTCATCGGACAACATGTCTCTCCGAAAATTGAAGTAGGAAAGTTTGGGTACCGTGCCGGAAAATTTATGGCCTCGAGTGATGAATTGTATATCGATATCAAAGGAAAGGGAGGCCATGGTGCACAACCGCATCTGAATATAGATCCGGTAAGTATTTCTGCACAACTTATTGTAACCTTACAGCAGATTGTATCCCGGTATGCCAACCCGGCTATCCCCACGGTACTTTCTTTTGGAAAGGTAATTGCCAACGGCGCTGCGAATGTTATACCTGACACCGTCCATCTGGAGGGTACTTTCAGAACTATGGATGAATCCTGGCGCGAAAAAGCCCTCAGCCTGATGGAAAACATCATCAAAGAACTTCCACAAACACTGGGTGCGGAAGTAGAGGTCGAAATCCGCAGAGGATACCCGGCTTTATTCAATAATGAGTTACTGATTCAAAAAATAAAGAAAGCTGCCCTTTCAGTTTTCGCTCCAGAGCAGATTACAGAGACGGATCTATGGATGGCTGCAGAAGATTTCGCCTATTATGCTAAGCATTATCCGGCGGCATTCTATCTGATCGGCACAAAATGCCCGGAAAAGAATCTGACAGCTGAACTGCACAATCCCCATTTTAATATCGATGAAGATATTCTTCCCGAAAGTGTACGTATGATGACCAACGTAGCCGTGACATTAATCAATGATAAAGCATTTTAACATCTTATAATATACCTTCACGAAGCTGATCTGCGGCGAAGTTGGCTGCTCTTGCCGTAAGCGCCATAAAGGTCAATGAAGGGTTCTGAACCCCCATAGAAGTCATACAGGCGCCATCTGTCACAAACACATTCGGACAATGGTGCAATTGATTGTTTGCATTCAACATAGAAGTCTGCGGGTCACGTCCCATCCGTACACCTCCCACCTCATGCACTTCAAGACCCGGAGTGCGGTTACCGGTTATTTTATGATCTGTAGGCTGAATATTCTTACAACCAGCTCTTTCTAACATAGATACCCCTTCCTTAAAGAAATCATGCATCATTTTGTCATCATTCTCCGTATAGGCAACAGAAGTAATAAGCTGAGGGATGCCATAAGGATCCTTTTCCGTATCACTGATGCGCACATGATTCTCGTAAATGGGAATGGTCTCCCCCTGTAAAGACATATATACAGACCATCCGCCGGGTTGAGTCAGAGCATCTTTATAGGCTGCACCCAACTCCTGCCCTTCCAGACTCCGGCTCCATCCCGACCTGGAAGCCCCCAGTGTCATCATATAACCTCCCTGAAAATCCGCATCTCTGCTGTACAGATTCCGGAAAGACGGCACATATAGATTGGTTGGTCTTCTGCCGTAATGATATGCATCTTCAAATCCGTCTATGGTAGCAGAGATACGTCCTCTGTAATTGTGAAAAGCAATATAACGTCCCAGAATATCATTTCTGTTTCCCAGTCCTTTGGGGAAAGCTGCAGATCTCGAATTCATAAGAATCAGATTACTGTTAAGGGTCGAACTATTCAGAAAGATAACTTTGGCTGTAATCTGTTTCCTTTGATTTGTCCTGGCATCAATTACCTGTACTGCAGTAGCTTTCTTCGACACTTCATCATATACAATTGACTCCACTAAGGTATCTGTCATTAAAGTCAGATTACCGGTCTTCTCGGCAAAAGGCAACGTAGAAGCATTGGAACTGAAGTAACCGCCAAAGGGACATCCTCGCTCACAAAGGGAGCGTGCCTGACATTTCATACGTCCCTGCTGACGATGAAATTCGGTTAACTCTGCGAGATTCGCACAACGACCTATTATCACATGTCTGTCTTTAAAGTGCGTGTTGATTTTCCCTTTGATATATTTTTCTACCACATTCATTTCAAATGCACCGACTACTTCACTATCCGGCAGACTATCTATATTGTCTCTTTCACCTGAAATTCCTACAAATTTTTCTACACGGCTGTACCATGGCGCTAAATCACTGTAACGGATCGGCCAGTCTACCGCAAATCCGTCACGTAAGGGCCTGTTAAATTCAAAATCACTCCAACGTTGGGTTTGTCTTGCCCACAACAAGGATTTACCTCCGACCTGATATCCTCTGATCCAGTCAAAAGGCTTTTCCTGAATATAAGGCTGATCTTTATCTTTAATATAGAAATGCTGTGTAGCCTCGCTGTAATTATAGTGTTTGCTGATCACCGGATTTTGTTCAATCATTTCACGGGTTTTGGCATTGTGATGCGGAAATTGCCAGGGATCCGTATTGGCTGTAGGGTAATCTTTGATATGTTTGACCATTCGGCCACGTTCGATTACCAGCGTTTTAAATCCCCTCTCACAAAATTCCTTTGCAGCCCATCCTCCGCTGATACCTGAGCCCACTACAATCACATCAAAATCGGTGTCATTCATCATATTCGGTTTAGTACTTCGTATTTGGTTATTCTAAAATACTAAAATTCAGTTAGCTGTTACCGTCAAACTTTTGATACAATAACCTCTGGCCTTGAAAAGGAGAGAATTAATCTGGTTTGATCCGTGTCACTTCTATGGCGCAAGCGTCCGCTTGTGCCGCTACAATCTCTAGAATTCCACCAGAACCTCTCTGCCCTACGGGCATCTCTCCTTACAAAGGAGAGAGAAAGATGCGGTGCACGGCAGCACGGTGAGCATATTGCAAAACACTTGTTAAGCTGATCCATTTGCTTCAACCAGCGTATGTTGGCGTCATCGCCAACATTTTGTAATATGGAGATTTTGATCTATTTCTTAAGATGAATCTTACTTGTGCCGCTGTAGTCTTTAGAATTCCACCAAAACCTCTCTGCCCTACGGGCATCTCTCCTTACAAAGGAGAGAGAAACTAATTAAAAAGGCTCCGGATTAAAATCCGGAGCCTTCTATTCTTTTATATAACCATTAGCTTATAATGATCTGTAGAGCTCCAGATAGCGATCAACTGCTTCACGTTTAGCATCTGTTAAATGAAAATCCAGATTTTGCGTCAGGTATTGTCTGTAGTCCATGCCTTCGTAAACAGGAAGACCGGCTATCACATCTTCTGCATGCTCTACGCCATACTTCAGGGCTTCATTAAACTCTTCAACGAAGGATTCCGGAAGTTTCTTATTAGAAACCCATAAAGCAAAAGCAAATGGCAGACCCGTAAAGTTTTTCCACTCCAATCCCATATCGTATACATAAGGAACTGTACCTTTTTTACCAAATGTACGATCACCGATCAGTACATAAGCATCTGCTTCTCCTTCGGTAAGAATCTCCACATCCCGTTTCCAATGATATTTCAAAAGAATACGCGCGAGTCCGTTGGAAGTACGGGACTGCGGGTCCAGAAGAATAGAAGAAATCTGGTCTGCAGGCTTCTGCGAAAAGATAAATACCGAATCTACCGCACCTTCGGTACCGATACAAAAATCCGTATTGATATAATATTCCGGCAGACTCAATAAAGCTGCTGTGGGAATAATTCCCATATCCACTTCATTATCAATCACACGTTGTGCACAGGCACTCGGATGGTCTACGCGAAGGTCTATTTTATTTTTGATATCGGAATGATTAATTCCGTTTAAAAAAGGCAATGTATTGGTATAGGATACGGCAGATATTCTTATTTTATTCATGCTCGGCTATTTCTTCCAAATGTTTGGTATTATAATAATCTATGACATTGAATTTGCCATTTTCAAATTCAACAATATAAAGTGCGGTATTTGTATGTGGAAAATCATCCATCATACATACATCCGTATCCGTAAGGACACACATCAGAATACGCAAAGCACGTCCGTGCAGACAGACCAGAACAGTCTTTTCTTCCGGCTGATCCAACATATATGCGATAGCTTCCTTCTGACGCTCCACCAGCTGATTAGGCGATTCGCCATCCTCAATATTCAGATCCAGTTCTCCGCTGCGCCAGGCCTGTATAACCTTTTCAAATCCCGACATGATATCCGGAGTCTGTTCGCGACCTTCATAAATTCCCCAACTGATCTCATCCAGTCCGATAAGCTGTTCCCAGTCTAATCCCTGCTCGATAAAAGGCGCTACTGTCTGGTGAGTACGCAACAAAGTCGAAGTATATACCTTATCAAAGGGTACATCTTTGTAAGCTTTATAAAAAGCATCAGCTTGTTTTCTTCCGTTATCATTAAGCGGAGAATTAACTCCCCTTCCCTGTACGATCCCTTTGAGGTTGAGATCTGTTTGTCCGTGGCGTATAAAATAAAATGTCTTTTTCAAAAAAATCAGCTGTTAAGAACCGGCAAAGCGTAATAGTTTTTCTTCTTTGCAGACTCATCATCAAATACATGATCCTTATAATCCGTAACTACATGATATAGCGTATCCCGTTCTATTGGATGGCGTCCTACATTCTTGATCAGTTCGACCAGTTGTTGCGTGCTCATCGCAGGTGTCTGCTCTTCCGCTCCGGCCATACTGTATATTTTGGTCGTATCGTCTAATGTACCATCGATATCGTCAACACCAAAGCTCAGAGACATCTGTGCCGTGTCTCTGGAAATCATAGCCCAGTATGCTTTAATATGTGGAAAATTGTCCATATAAATACGGGCAACGGCATAGTTGCGCAAATCCTCAATCACAGAAACCTCATCTACATCAGACATCTGATTTTCTTTATTTCTGAATTTCAGCGGTATAAATGTTTGAAATCCTCCTGTTTTATCCTGCAACTGGCGCAGGCGTTCCATATGATCTACACGATGCCAGAACTTCTCAATATGCCCATAAAGCATGGTTGCATTGGTATTCATACCCAGCAGATGCGCCTGTTCATGTATATCCAGCCACTGTTCAGCAGTACATTTATCATGTGCAATCTGCTCTCGGATTTCCGGATGAAAGATTTCGGCTCCGCCTCCCGGCATAGAATCCAGCCCCGCTTCTTTGAGGTATTTCATACCATCAAAGTGGCTTAATTTAGCTTTTTTGAAGATATAATAATATTCAACAGGTGTCAATGCCTTGATATGTAATTCCGGACGGTGCGCTTTGCACTTACGGAAGAAATCAGCATAAAATTCGAGGTTTTGCTTGGGTACAACACCTCCTGTGATATGCACTTCAGTGACAGGCTCATCATCGTATTTTTTGACAATATCGATCATAGCATCCACATCCATCTCCCATCCCTCTTCACGCTGTTTGATCATGCGTGAGTACGAACAGAACTTACAATCGTATACACATACGTTAGTAGGTTCGATATGAAAATTTCGATTGAAATAGGTGATATCACCGTGTCTCTTCTCCCGGATATAATTTGCTAATACCCCCAGGTAACTTAATTCTCCCTTTTCGTAGAGCAATACCCCTTCATCAAATGTGATGCGCTCTCCTGCTACAACTTTCTCTGCAATGCGGCGCAATTCGGGGTCTAAACGGCTATCGTTGATTAAAAAATCTATTTTATGTCTAGCTTCCATTTCTCTTCTCCTATTAGACAAATGTACCAATATTAGAATAAAAATGCGAGCGGATTCTTGTTAAAACATTCAGTTTACAAAAAGATTACTATTCGCCAAACTGTTGCATATCAATAAGGCGCTTATACAGTCCCTGTCTAACCAGCAGTTCAGAATGTGTACCATATTCCACGATCTTACCGCCTTCCACAACGACAATTTTATCCGCATTCTGAATGGTACTCAACCGGTGTGCAATGACCACAGTAGTCCTGTTTTCCATAAGTTTATACAACGCCTCCTGCACCAGTTTTTCGGACTCAGTATCCAATGCTGAAGTCGCTTCATCCAGTAACATAATCGGCGGATTTTTCAGGACAGCTCTCGCAATACAAAGGCGCTGACGCTGACCTCCGGACAACTTAGCCCCACGGTCACCGATATTGGTCTGATAGCCCTCTTCCGTATTCAGGATAAACTGGTGCGCATTCGCAATTTTTGCAGCGGCCTCTACCTGCTCCTGTGAGGCAGATTCGTTGGCAAAAGCTATATTATTAAAGATCGTATCATTAAATAATATGGAATCCTGATTCACCACACCTATTAATCGGCGCAGGGATTCCTGGTTGAGATCCCGGAGATCTTTACCATCGAACAATACTTTTCCTCCGGTCACATCCATAAAGCGCGGTATCAGATCGACTAATGTGGATTTACCACCACCAGACGGACCCACCAGCGCAATTGTTTTTCCCTTTTCAATCGTAAGATTAATATCCGAAAGCACCTTGTGTTCGCCATAAGCAAAATCCACATGTTCAAAACGGATATCTGAATTAAAATTATCGACTACCACTGCATCTGCTTTATCCACCACTTCACTTCTTTCATCGATCAGCTCCAATACACGTTCACCTGCGGCGACTCCATTATGAATATTACTGAATGAATCGGTAATCGCTTTTGCAGGACGCATAATCTGAGAGAAGATAGCAATATACGCTATAAAATCTGCTGCCGGAAGATCACCGCTTCCACTTAACACCAGACTCCCCCCATACAACAGAATGACGGCTACCATGACTACCCCAAGCAATTCAGATACAGGAGATCCCATCTGCTGTCTGCGAACCATGCGTCGCATAATATTCGCATAGCGGTGGTTTTCATGATTGAATCTGTTCTTTACGAAATCTGTTGCATTGAATGCTTTGATAATACGGACACCGGACAATGCTTCATCCAGATAGGTAATCATATTGGCATAAGACTGTTGTCCTTCCTGTGCCTGAGCTTTTAATGTCTTAACAATACGTGAAATGAAAAATGCAGAGACCGGGATCACTAACATGGAAAATAAAGTCAGCTTGGCCGATATCACAAATAGCATGACCAGATAGGCGATCAATTGCAACGGCTCTTTAAACACTACCTGCAGTGTACCTGTAACTGAAAACTGTACCACCTGTACATCCGAAGCTATCTTGGAGATCACATCGCCCTTACGCTGTCCGCTGAAATATCCAAGATGCAGATCCATGACATTCCCGAATACAGCTTTACGAAGATTCAACAGCGTGTGAATTCGTAAATTTTCCATGATTCGTTGAGAAAAATATCGGAAAGCATTACTGATCAGCACCGAGATGACGATCACGATACACACAATCTTTAGTGCTTCATAAGGACCATATTCCTGATTAGCCCAATTGGCGTAGTAATTAAAATAGCCCAGAATATCAAACATACCATCCGGCTCGACTAAAGCGGCCTTTACTTCTCCTTCCGTATTGAATAACGTGTGCAGTAAAGGAGCTAACAATGCCAGATTGAGCGTACTGAATATGACTGTGACCAATGTACATATAATATACGGGATCGCATATTTTTCAATGGGTTTGGCAAATGAAAGTAGTCTAAAATAAGTCTTCATTTAATGTTATAAGCCAACAAAAATAGTAAAATTGTCAACCTTACGCATAAAGTTGAACATTATAATAAACAATGTTACACAATTAAGACAGGAATACCGCTTATTTTTTAATTCGCTAACGCCAATTTAACTATTCAGATACAGCGCTTATTCCGGACAGTTCGACGGCCTTTCCGTTATTATTTTTGCTGATATCTGCAGCTTCTATAAAAGCACAGATTTCTAATGTCTGCGCCCCGTCTACCGGGGGTTCTCCTGAGTCAAAAAAATCAACAATTTTATGCAGCAGCGGCTCATAGCCTTTAAATTCCCCCAGCTTCACATTTTCCTGTTCACAAAAAATTATTCCGCCAAAATCATTCTTTCCGATACGCATACCACGTACTGTACCTATACGTCCTCCTTCCCACACCCCTACGATCAGATCCGAATCTGTAGTATGTACACGTGATACCGATTTACATCCTGTTCCCATTGCGGCAAATAACATTTCTACACCATGAATGCCATACCAAAAAAAATCAGGATGTGTACTTTCGAGCGTTGCAGGTGTAAAAACATCAGCAGCTAATACCTTTCCATATGTTCCTCCGGTGATTTCTTCCATTCCACCAATATACCGCAACGAAGATGTGGAGAACATCGGGGTATTATATTGACGGGAGAGTTTCATAATCTTGTAAGCATCTGCATAGGAGGCAGCGATAGGTTTATCAATAAAAACAGGTTTACCGGCTTTAAGAACCTGAGTAGCCTGCTCCAGATGTAAGCGTCCGTCATTCGTTTCCAGCAGTACAGCATCCACCCTCTTCAACAATTCTGCTATTGAATTTACAATGGCCACTCCATGACTTTTTACTTCTTCTATATATTTAGGAATACGGTCTGTTGCTGAAGGGATAGTCTTTGTTCCGTAAGGATATGCCGCTACAACATGATAATCTCTGTACGCAGCTGGATTTGTATTGATCGCCCTGGTAAAGGCGACTGCATGGGAAGTATCCAGACCGATAATCCCTATTCTTTTACCCTTTACTGCGGTTGCGGACAGCAGCTGATGTATCATCATTGCACCCAGAACTGCACTACCTGTGCGGATAAACTCTCTTCTGCCCGATGTATTCATTTAGTTGGTTGATGTTGAATGAATGATAAATGTACAAAAAAGGAAATGTGCTCCAAAAAGTAAATAGCTTTATCCGCCACTTTCCTTTCGCTTTTTTATTATATTTTAGCGTAAATAGGTTCATTATTTTTACTTTAGAGTTTTCAAAACACAAATTAAAATGCAAATTAACGTTGCCAAAAGGTTGCAACAGACCGAAGAGTACTACTTCTCTAAAAAATTGAGAGAGATTGACGAGCTCAACAAAAGCGGAGCCCGCGTGATCAATTTGGGAATTGGAAGCCCCGATTTGCCTCCACATCCCGAAGTTATTCAAACCCTTCATGAGAAAGCCAGCTTGCCAAATACCCATGGTTATCAAAATTATAAAGGTAGCCCCGTATTACGCAAAGCTATTGCTGACTGGTATGAACGATATTATCGCGTATATCTTAATCCTGAAAAAGAGATTTTACCTTTGATCGGCTCCAAAGAAGGCATCGTCCATATTTGTATGACCTATCTGCAGGATGGAGATGAAGTCCTTATCCCTAATCCGGGATATCCGGCCTATGCAGCGGCTGTACGTCTCAGTGGTGCAACAGCTGTTCCCTACACGATGACAGCGGAAAATGACTGGCTGCCCAACCTGAAAGAGCTGGAGCAAACAGATCTGTCCAAAGTCAAGATTATGTGGATCAACTATCCGCATATGCCGACCGGATCTAAAGCCACAGCTTCTTTTTTTGAAGCTGTGATCGCCTTTGGTAAAAAACATAATATCCTGATCTGTCATGATAATCCGTATAGCTTTATTCTGAACGATCATCCGCAGAGTATTCTGGAGACAGAAGGAGCCAAAGATGTAGCTATAGAACTTAATTCACTAAGTAAATCGTCTAATATGGCCGGTTGGAGAATAGGTATGCTATGCGCAGCAGAAGAACGCATCAATGAGATTCTGCGATTCAAAAGCAATATGGATTCAGGAATGTTTCTGCCCCTGCAGCTTGCCGCAGCTAAAGCCCTTAGCCTGGATAGCACATGGTACACAGAACTGAATGCAGCTTACCAGAAAAGGAAAGATAAAGCTCTGGAACTGCTAAACCTGCTTAATTGCAGCTACCGTGAAGATCAGGTAGGTCTGTTTATATGGGCCAAAGTTCCGGAAAAGTATGCCAACGGATATGAACTGAGCGATGAAGTCTTAAATAAGGCTCGTGTCTTTATCACTCCCGGAGGAATTTTCGGGCATGCCGGCAATGGTTATATACGCGTCAGCTTATGTGCTACAGAAGCTGTATTTGAAGAAGCAATAGCACGGATCAGGGGATAGCTTGAAAACAGCCGGTACATACAAGCGATACAAAAGCTGATGTGTAACGTCTGTTTAATTTTTACGTTTTAATTATCATTTTCTAATGAATTTAGCAATTGTCGGAATCGGACTGATCGGAGGATCAGTAGCCATCCGATTGAAAGAAAAAGGAAATTTTTCTAAAATAATAGGAGTTGACAAGAGTGAATCTAATCAGAAAAAAGCTCTTCAGCTTCATCTGGTTGATGAGATCGCCTCTCTGGAAGAAGCTGTAAAAAGCTGTAAGGTGATTATTCTGGCTGCTCCGGTAAATGCAATTTTACAACTTGCACCTACAATCCTGGATCTGGTCACAGATCAGGTTGTCATTGATATGGGCTCTACAAAGGAAAATATTCTCAAACTTATAGAGAACCATCCTAAAAGAGGACGCTATGTAGCTGCACACCCGATGGCAGGAACAGAGTATTCTGGTCCTGAAGCGGCTATACCTAATCTTTTTAAAGATAAAATGATGGTATATGTTGAAGCTTTCCGTTCGGACGAAGATGCCTTCGAACTTGCAGACTCCATTACCGAGCAGTTGGAGATGAAAACCTCGTATATGAATGCCAATGAACATGATGTACACACGGCATATGTATCCCATATTTCACACCTCACTTCTTTTGCTCTTGCACTCACGGTATTGGGGAAAGAAAAATCACAGGGGCGTATTTTTGAACTGGCAGGTTCGGGATTTGAATCTACTGTACGTCTGGCTAAAAGTTCGCCGGACATGTGGACGCCGATATTCAAACAAAACAGGGCAAATGTACTGGAAGTACTTGATGAACATATCAAACAGCTGCAATTGCTGCATCAGGCCATTGAAGAAGAAGACTATGATGAGCTGTACAAACTGATCAAAAAATCGAATAAGATCAAAAGGATTATTAAATAAGAATAGTGCTGCAGAGTCCAAACTTTGCAGCACTATCTGCTTTGTATAAACGTGAACAAAACCTCTCTCCTATGCAAAAAGACCAGCCTGTCTGTATTTCATTAACCGCAGCTCAAAGTCATAAAATAACTATCCCTGCAGGACAGGGAAGCTTTTCTATAGGTACTAAAGGTATTTCCAAAGGTAAGTATGATACCTGGGTAGAAAAGGGAGAGGTGATACAATGGAATTGCTTTGATGAATTCAGTACACCTGCAGGATCGCGCTGGCCAAGATTTTTGTATTATGCGGGTAATGATAACGGATTTGTGGGATGGTCAGATCAAAGACCTGTTGAAGATTTTCATTGGTTTCCATATGAATCTGTTTCGGCAGATCTGACAAAAGCCGATATAGGAAATTTTCATGTTCATTCATCAGGAGAACAGGTCGAATTAACATTGGGAAGCAAGATCAGAAGACTCTATCTGTCCGGCAATCTGGCAAAGTTCCAGATAAAGCAGTCTGCCCGGATTCCCTACCTGCATTTCTCTCCGGACACAGCAAAGAAAGAGATAATCTCCTATAAGCTACCAGTATTCAGGAATTTTGAGCAAGTACCGCACATAGACGTAAATGTCCCTCCTGTAGGTCAGGCATTTGACTGTGAAAGTCTTCTGCAATTCGCAAATCTCAAGTCTTTAAGCCTGAGCGGAAATCTGACAAACCTTCATGCACTGAAAGAATTGAAACACCTGAAATCTATAGAACTGAGATATGTCCCTGATCTGGCAGCTATGCCGGCACTCACAACATGGCCTCAACTAACGTATTTTATCGGATGGAATATAGAGGAAGAGGCAGGAAAAGTACTGAAGAAAGAACTCCAGCAACTCAGCAAAGAAAAAGTATTTACGTATGCTTCAGTATCCAAACTAAAGAAAAAGATCTGGTTTACAACAGAATACGGAATCCCGTTTGCCGGCTGGGCAGATAAGAATGCAAAACCGGCGACCAAAGCTTACAAAACAGCGTTAAAGGAAATCTGCAAGGCAAAAACGGAAGATGAAGTGAAAGTATCTATTGGTAAAGTAATCCGGGTTATCAATACCTTGCAGGATATAGAGACCACAGAGCGTGAAGACGCAGGTCTGGCTGTAGATCAGCTTATACAATCGTCCTCCTTAGCAATCTCAACTGAAAAAGCCAGTCAATGGTTTGACGAATACCGGGATTTCTAAGGTCTTTCAAGCATTCCATAGTACAGAATTTGAATCCTGAACTATGGAATATTCACATCTACCCTACTCCTAAAAACAGACCAATAATATACAGAATAATAATTCCCAGCAAAATAGCACCAACAATTTTCCATGTGCTATACGGACGATCCCCGTACACCTTTCCACTGAAGGCATTGATCATGATCTGATAGTACTTTCCGTTATACTTGTAGGAAGTCAGCCATACCGGCAACAGCACATACCGTATCCCTTCTTTACTAAAATATGTATCTGCAGAATCAATACGTTGTTCATCACCACCTATATCGTCTTTTATATATCCCCTGATCTGATACTGCATGACCGCTTTGGCTTCAGCCATAGCTGCCTGCGGATCCAACTGATAGGTCTGTGCTGAAAATCCGCTGATATACTGTTCATTGAAAGGAACGAGTCTCTCTAGATGCCAGGGTCCGAGTTTGTCACTGGAAGCCTGAGAAAGTGACTGAGAAGCACATATCGTAATATCCTTAAAGGTTACAGATACTCTTCCGGAGGCATATCGCCAGCGTGTACGTTGGTCCTGTACCGTGGTTGTATTCCCGTCCTTATCTCTTACCGTCCGCTCCACATAATAATGATCTCCCCGCTCTCCGGTATAATCGGTGACTGTATTTGCATTGAAAACCCAGAAAGGAATATACACCCCTTTCAATGCATTCAGAGAGTATGTATCAAAAATTCGTTTAAAATCATTAGGGGCGAACCAGCGCTTACCTCCCCAGATTTTAAATTGCTGATAAGCGAGCTTGTTATCAATAAAAAAAGGAACCAGCGCCTGGGGTCTTACAATATGTTCAGTATGATGATCTATAACAAGAGGTGATGAACAGAAGGCACACTTTGCAGCAACCACATGCGAAGGGAGTGTTGTTGATGCCCCGCAGTTTGTACATTTCGCAATTTCCTGCAGCTCTTCGTACCTGTTGTCATTGACATCTTTTATAGAAGCAATGTAATGCTCATAATCTATAGGAAAGGTAAGCGGAGGAGCATTCTCCGCAGTTTGCGCTATCGTATTACGCGTTCCGCAATACGGGCATAACAGATAATCTGTACCGGGTTTATAGGCCAGAGGAGCACTACATCCGGTACATTTAAATGTTTTATTTATTTCAGCAGTTTTTTCTTCAAATGCCATGAACAATGATTGAATTTGCTTAGGCGCCTGGTATCGGAGGAGGAGTCTGCTGGAACAAGAGGGCAAGGTCTGTAGTCTGTGATGCCGCTATCCAATTATCAAATCCTGCTTTCCAGACCAGCATATTAGAAGTGAGTTTGCCACTTGCAATCATATCTTTAAGCTGCGTCATATCAAATGGTCCCTCCTGCTTATTGTTGACAGCAACATAATACGCGACCTGTACAGGAAGCGGCGGCGGCACTGCCGCTCCTTCCTGAGCAGCAGGCTGATTACCTTCAAACTTACGTTCCTGAAAGACTCCGGCCATATTTCCGGCCATTCCCATTCCAAGTCCGGCGCCCATACCGGCACCCATCAATCCGCCGCTACTTGGATTCTCAGCAGCTTTTTCCATTGCATTAGCCGCCTGATACTGCGCATATGCCCCCAGATCACCTACGATTCCCATACTGCTGCGTTTGTCTAATACCTTTTCGACTTCATCGGGAAGAGAGACATTTTCAATCAAGAATTTATTAAGCAGTAACCCGATCTCTTCAAATTCTGGACTTATCTTCTGTTGAATAAGACCAGATACCTCATCATAATTGGAGGCCAGATCCAGAACCGGAATCCTTGATTCGGCTACAGCATCCATACCACGGGTAACCGCAATATTACGCAATTGTTCATTTATATCATCTACTGTAAATGTAGGATTGGTCGCCGAAATCGTCTTGATAAACAAGCCGGGATCCTTGACGCTGAAAGCATAGTTACCAAATGCACGCAGGCGTACCGGGCCGAATTCAGCATCCCTCAGCATAATAGGATTGTTGGTTCCCCATTTCTGATTCACAAACTGTCGCAGACTCACAAAAAATACATCTGCTTTGAAGGGGCTGTTGAAACCATATTTCCAACCTTGCAAAGTCGTCATAATAGGCATATTCTGCGTTGAAAGTTCGTATCGGCCGGAGTAATATACATCG
The DNA here is from genome assembly GCF_000143765.1 of Sphingobacterium spiritivorum ATCC 33861. Classification (GTDB taxonomy): domain Bacteria; phylum Bacteroidota; class Bacteroidia; order Sphingobacteriales; family Sphingobacteriaceae; genus Sphingobacterium; species Sphingobacterium spiritivorum. The sequence goes on from NZ_GL379772.1 coordinate 188,696, forward strand.
GCTATACGGCCTTCATTCATAAATACAGCCGCCTGACCTTCACGCACAGTAAGCTGCGCACCCATTTTTATCTCATTCTGGTAGCGGGGAAATTTCCAGACAATGGTGTCTTTGGTATCATCCACCCACTCGATAATATCTATAAATTCATTTCTGATTTTATCTAACAATCCCATATTTTTCAAGTTTATATGGATTAAAGATAGCACTTTTGCAGCATATCAAAAGAAAGATTTAACAGGTATATTAAGCTGTTCTGCAAGGCTCCGTTGTGCTGTATCCGGGCTAGATAAATTCCTTTATTTCCACAACTTCATCATAAATAACAGAAAAAAAACGGGCATTATCTTCCTTCGGCAATATATGCAGTCCGGTCCATTTGCCATAGGCTGGCAATGTCAGAACATTGTTTTTTAAATGGAAACATGGAAGCCGGAACTGTTGCCTTCCTTTTCCCCGGACGACACATCCAGGATGCAGATGCCCTACAATGTTGAACATATAGGCGGGCAGATCAGCGACTGGTTCATGTGAAAACAGCAGCCCTTCAGCCAGAATATATTGTGGAATAATCTGTAAACGAGCTTCAGCCCAGTGTGCATTTACCAAAATATCGTGATTTCCGCGGGTAAGCAAAAAACTGATGTTCGGATAACGATGCGTAAACAGGGCAAATGCGGTCCAGTCCTCATTCCAGTCTGAATGAAACAGATCACCCAGCAGTATCACCCGTTCTACTGTCAGTTCCTGAAACAGCAATTCCAGCCGGCTGATTTCTTCCTCAACTTCTACAGGAGGGACAAATAGTCCTTCCTTCCGGAAATGCTTCATCTTACCCAAATGCCAGTCCGACACGACCAACAAATGATAGAAGGGAATATACAGGACTTTTTGGGGAAGTAAAAAGCAATCTAATCCATTCAATACAATCTTCTTTGCCATTATTCCAAAGTTAACTGCATTTTCAGTTTTTCCAAACGGCTTTGCCAGTCTTCATTGCTGTAGCGTTCGCGAAAAGACTCGGAGAAAACAGGAAAAGCAAACGGAGTCAGCTTTTCAGGATGCGTCAATATAATACGATGCCCGCTGATCCGGTTGAAAGCCGTCTGCATTCGCCCTTCTTCCAACTGAAAATCAAACACTTCATCGTAGGCCTCTCTCAGCAGCAGATTGTTTGGGTCGTAATCCTGAAATACAGAGAAAAACAATCCTGAATTAGCCTGCAGATGTTTTGTTTTCACATTCTTACCGGGGAATCCCTGAAAAACCAGTCCTGCGATACCGGCTATATCTCTGAAACGCCTTCTAGCCATTTCCTGCACATTAATTCCGCTTGACAGATCGGCATGCAGATGTTCCGGTGAAAACACTTTTTGTAATAATTGAAGAGTAATATCAAATTTCGTCTCAGAGACCAGTTCAAATCCATACTCATTCGTCGCAATACTAAAGGTCGCGGGCTGAATCTTACCTAACCGGTAAGCGATGACCTGAGACATTCCTTCATGTACAAGCTTACCTTCAAAAGGATAAACAAATAAATGGTGCCCATATCGGGTTTCCATATACTCGACCAGCAATTCGTCTTCTAACGGCAAAGCAGAGCGGACTTTCTGTTCATTAAAAAGAGGCTGTAAAAAACGAATCTCTTCACTTTGATAGCTTCTTTTCTGAATATGCTGAAAACTATGCCGGATCGCATCTCCCAGATCGGGTGAAATGGAAAAGCGTCCACCCATCCACGACGGTACTACTCCTTTCTTTTTTGTAGATGGTTTAACGGTCACATCCATTCCTCTGGTATGCAGCAATTCCAGTTGTCTTCCGGAGAACCAAAACACTTCTCCCTCTTTCAGTCTGGAGATAAAGGATTCTTCTATAGACCCCAGATATTTGCCGTTCATAAACCGAACCCGCATCATGGCATCCGATACAATCGCACCGATACTGAGCCGATGTCGCATAGCCAGTTTGCGGGATGTAACCTTATATAATCCGTCAGTATATTCCAAACGGTGAAAATCATCATATGCTGTAAGTGATTTCCCCCCGTGGATAAGCATCGCCATACATTCGTCAAATTCTGCTCTGGATACCGACGCATAACAATGTGTCTGCACGATCTCTGCAAAGATCTGATCCGGATCAAACCCATCTCCCACCGCCAGTGTCATTAAATACTGGATCAACACATCAAAACTTCGGATATAAGGTATACGTTGTTCGACTATATGCTCTTTTACAGCATATTTCAACGAATCTCCTTCTATAATTTCAAGCGAATTGGTAGGAACGTAATAGATCTTTGAGGTCTCATCAGGCCTGTGCCCCGAACGGCCTGCCCGCTGCAAAAAACGGGCAACGCCTTTTGGAGAACCTACCTGTACCACACAGTCCACCGGACGGAAATCAACCCCCAGATCGAGACTACTGGTACACACAACGGCTTTTAAGCGACCTTCATGCAATGCTTCTTCCACCCAAAAACGGATCTCATCACTCAGTGAACCGTGATGGATTGCCAGTAATCCTGCAAACTCTGGGTAATTCAGAATAATCTGCTGATACCATATTTCAGCCTGAGATCTTGTATTGGTAAAGATCAGAGTAGACTGATGTGCGTTAATGATAGGAATGACCTTATCCAGTAACCGGATTCCCAAATGTCCGGCCCAGGGAAATTTCTCCAGTGAATCCGGCAGAACGGTCTCGATATGAAGTTTCTTTTTGATATCCGCTTTGACCATCACACCGGTATTTTCTACCCCCAGCAAGATTTCCTTAGCCTCGGCCAGATTACCTATAGTTGCAGAAATACCCCATATCTTCAGCCGGGGATTGATAGCCTTTAGCCGGCTTAAAGCCAGCTCTACCAATACACCGCGCTTGCTGCCTAATAATTCATGCCATTCGTCAATCACGATAAATTCCAGTGATTTGAAATACGCTGTACTATCTTTGGAAGCCAGCAGCAGATGTACACTCTCCGGCGTGGTGATCATGGCCTGAGGAGGAGTTTTACGTTGTCGCTGCCGGACCGATGCAGTAGTATCGCCTGTACGTAATTCAATGGTATAATCCAGATCCAGTTCTTCCGAAACTGCATTAGCAGCTTTATATATCTCTTTGGACAAAGCCCGTAAAGGTGTTATCCAAAGTGTATGTAATTTCTTATTCTTTGCACCTGCATGATGCGCATAATAATGATCCAGAATCCCAAACCATACAGCAAATGTCTTCCCGTATCCGGTAGGAGCATTCAGCAATCCGGAATGTCCTTCACGGATAGCTTTCCAGGTTTGCTGCTGAAAACCGTGAGCCTTCCATCCCTGATTATGAAACCATACCTCTGCAAACTGGTTCATTTCAACGATTCGATTAAGTCCAACAAATCTTGTTTTGTATTCGCATCCTTTGGTAATTTATCCTTTCGCCATCTCAGAATCCGGGGAAACCGCAAAGCGACACCCGATTTATGTCTGCTGCTGAGATTAATCCCTTCAAAAGCCAGCTCAAAGACCATCTCCGGTTTGACACTTCTTACAGGCCCGAATTTTTCAATGGTATTCCGTTTGATCCAGTTGTCCATACTGATCAGCTCCTTATCGGTCAATCCGGAATATGCTTTCGCAAAAGGGACTAACTGCTCTCCGTCCCACACCGCAAAAGTATAATCTGTAAACAAATTTGCTCTTCTTCCATGTCCGGACTGCGCATAAATCAATACCCCGTCTATGGTCATAGGATCTGTTTTCCACTTCCACCAGTTCCCTCTCTTCCTTCCTGTTTCATAAGGACTCGATTTCCGTTTGATCATAAGTCCTTCAGCATTATGTTCCCTCGCATGTACTCTGTAAGATGCCGCTTCCTCCCAATCCCTGAACTGTAAAGCCGGAGACAGCAACAGGACATCCGACACACCGGCTGTATCGAGCACATATTGCAGAAGATTGCGTCTTTCCTCCAATGGAAGAGTTCTCAGATCTTTTCCCTCCCATTCCAGAAGATCATAGCACACCATCACTAACGGAGCATCTGCCAATGTTTTAGCAGATAGATTTTTACGACCAATACGGGTCTGCATAACATTAAAATCAAGTGGTACACCCTCCTTCCACGGAATTACCTCTCCATCGATCACCGTACCGTTGGGCAGCAAATCCTTTAATTTATGAAATTCCGGAAATTTCTCTGTCATCAGGTCCTCTCCTCTGCTCCAGACAAACAATTCATCTTTCCGGATGATAAGCTGTCCGCGGATACCATCCAGCTTAGGCTCCAATATCCAGTCTTCGAGATCTCCCAGCTCTTCTACCGGAGAATCAATAGCATATGCGAGATAAAAAGGATATGGCAGGAAATGCTTATCTGCATTCAGATCACTGAAAAATAAAGAGTCCATTTGTTCAGTAAGTGGACTCCATTTCCCCATCAACCTGTGTTCCACAACGGGTTCTTCCATTTCCAGATAACGGGCCAGCGCCTTTCCTACAATCTTTTTGGACACTCCAACCCGAAAATTTCCGGTCAGAAACTTATTAAAAAGAAAAAGCGCGGTTCCGGATAATTGTGTCCAATATCCCAAAATCACTTCTTTCTGTACGTCTTCAGGCTGTCCGTACAGGTTTATTAATTGCAGATAGATCGTATGCAATTCAAATAGGGCTTCGGTATTGGACGTTGGTAATACCAGAGCCAGACTTTCAGCGAGATCTCCCACTATATAGTAGCTTTCATCCAGGAGCCATAGCGGAATATCTGCCAGCTCTGCAGCCCAGATTTTTAGCAGACTGGTCTTGACAGGGCGTTTTGGTTTATTACCCATAAGCAGCGCGATACCAAACAACTGATCCTCCTGTCTTGCATTTATCAGATACTGGTGGATAGCGTCTATTTTTTCATTTGTTCGCGTCGTACTGTCCAGCGCTTCGAAAAGTTCTACAAAATCTTTCATTCCATATCCTCCTCTTCCTGATCATGAAACAGTGTTTTGAGAACAGAAGCTTTTACGCCCAGATTTTCATTGATCCATTTTGAAAATACAGCTTCGTAACCATGTGTCACATACACATGACGGGCACCTGTTTGCTGTACAGCAGCATTAAGCTGTGTCCAGTCGCAATGGTCAGACAGGACAAATCCCTGATCGACTCCCCTTCTTCGCCTTGCTCCGCGCAATTGCATCCAACCGCTGCACATGGCGATCTTGTAAGGTCTTAGTTTTCGTATCCAGGGTGTATCCATTGCAGATGGCGGTGCGACAATAAGCGCGCCCTTTATAGCTGAGCGATCCGTCTCCGCAAGAATCCGTTGTCCCGGAAACTGATACCCCACCTCCTGTAGTGCCTGATTAACGTTCGCTACTGCTCCGTGCAGGTACACCTCACCGATAGAGGTATCCAGATGTTTTAAGATATTTTGTGCTTTACCCAGCGAATATCCCAGCAATACTGTATTCAATCCTTTATTCTGGTTCTGCTTCCACCAGCGGTTGATATCCTCATAAACATCAAATGCAGAAGGAAAATGGTATACCGGAAGTCCAAATGTAGATTCTGTGATAAAATGATCACATTTCAGCAACTCAAAAGGTTGTGAAAGACCGTCATCACTCCATTTATAGTCACCTGTAAATACCCAGATCTCTCCCTGATATTCCAGACGTACCTGAGCCGAGCCGATAATATGTCCTGCAGGATGCAGACTGATCTTTACCCCGTTGACAGACATTACCTGACCATATTCCATCCCTGTAACATTGTTTTCAACTCCAAGACGAAGACGCAGTATCGGAATACTGTCCGGATGACACCAGTAGTGTCCCATTCCCCAGCGGGCATGGTCACTATGAGCATGAGTAATCAGGGCATTATCAACAGGTTTCCACGGATCAATATAAATATTAGCTTGTTTACAATACAGACCTTTGCTCGTCACAGATAGTAGTTTCATATAATCCCAGGCTTCCTTTCTTATGCTACATTTAGTATAAGACAATAAAAGGTATCAAATTGTTTAGGTTGTGCGCCGGATTGACGCGTAATTATATACGTATGCGTCTGCTGCTGTTCTCACCGGCATTACAAAAGAAAGATATTCCACGTCGCATAGAAACTTATATTAGCAATTGGCGGGGACGCCAATTGACGCTAAGGGATGTAATCAAATCACTCAATAGCAAAGTAGACATCAATAATTGTTCACAACTGCGTCTGCTGCTGTCCTCACCGGCATTATAAAAAAAGATATTCCACATTGTATGGAAACTTGTTTTATCATTTGGCAGGGACGCCAATTGACGCGGAGAGTTTTAATTGAATTACTCAGTAGCCAAATAGACATCAGTAATTCTTCATAACTGCGTCTGCTGCTGTTCTCACCGGCATTATAAAAAAAGATATTCCACATTGCATGGAAACTTGTTTTATCATTTGGCAGGGATGTCAATTGACGCGGAGAGATAAGAAATAAATCGGCATCTAACAAAAGAGAGGATAGCTTGACGGCCATCCTCTCTTTGTGTATACTTTTTATAGGATATAAAAACTAAAACTTCAGCTTAAGTTTCTTAAAAACAAAGCTCCACAACCATATCGGTCCTATTGTGATCAATCTGATCAGATTACTGGTCGATACCGTACCTGTTTCTCTTTTTGAGATTGCAATCAGCGCAGCCAATGAAACCAGCATAATCAGTCCTGTTACCAGCCATACTGCCGGCCCTCCTGCTCTTTCCAGATATTCCAGCTGAACAATAAAAAAACTCATAACACCGATCTCAATCAGCATAGCATAAGACAGCGTAGGAGCAAGACGGAGATAAGAATAAACAATAATGGCAATAAAAATTGATCCCCAGTTAAGAAAAGTATGCCACCCCATTTTGATCATAAAATCAAATTGCGGAAATGGAATCATCCAGATCAGTCCCATTAGCCCAAAGAAAAATAAAGTTAAAAAAACAGCATACAATCCTCTGTTTTGAGGATTTGCAAATATAGCTGACAACTCTTTAAAATAAATATCTACCGGTCTTAAGACTTCCTGAGGAGCAGGGCTCGGTTTGTTTTTCTTTTTATTACTCATGAGACTCTTTTAACAGAAAGAAGCTGTCTGAAAGAATAATTCTCTCAGACAGCTCTCCTTTTTAATTTACTATTATCTTATTTCGCGTAAGCCACAGAACGTGTCTCCCGGATTACAGTTACTTTGATCTGTCCCGGATAAGTCATTTCCGTTTGAATACGGTTAGAGATATCTGCAGCCAAAATTTCAGCCTGTGCATCTGTTACTTTTTCACTTTCGACTACAACACGCAATTCACGTCCGGCCTGGATCGCAAATGTTTTCTCTACACCTGGGTACGACAGCGCGAGGTCTTCCAGTTCTTTCAGACGTTTGATATAGCTTTCCACCACCTCACGGCGAGCTCCCGGACGGGCGCCTGAGATCGCATCACAGGCTTGTACTACCGGAGAGATCAATGAAGTCATCTCTATCTCATCGTGGTGGGCTCCGATTGCATTACATACGTCAGGATGTTCTTTATATTTTTCGGCCAGCTGCATCCCTAAGATTGCGTGTGGCAGTTCAGGATTATCATCAGGCACTTTTCCAATATCATGCAACAGACCTGCACGTTTTGCAAGTTTCACATTCAGTCCTAATTCTGCTGCCATCGTTGCTGCAAAATTGGCCACTTCACGAGAGTGCTGCAACAGGTTTTGTCCATAAGATGAACGGTAACGCATACGTCCTACCATACGGATAAGTTCCGGATGAAGCCCATGAATACCCAGATCTATAGCTGTACGCTCACCGATCTCGACGATTTCATCCTCGATCTGTGTTCTTGTTTTCGCTACTACCTCTTCGATCCTCGCCGGGTGAATACGACCATCTGTGACCAGACGGTGTAAAGCCAGACGGGCAATCTCGCGACGTACCGGATCAAAACCGGACAGGATGATAGCTTCCGGTGTGTCATCTACAATGATTTCAACCCCGGTAGCAGCTTCCAGCGCACGTATATTACGACCTTCACGACCGATAATACGTCCTTTGATCTCATCATTTTCAATATTAAAGATGGAAACTGTATTTTCGATAGCCGATTCGGTTGCTGTACGCTGAATAGTCTGAATAACGACTTTCTTAGCTTCTTTTGTTGCCGTCAGTTTGGCTTCATCAACTACATCCTTGATCTGAATCATCGCCTGAGAACGGGCTTCTTCCCGTAAAGAATCAACCAGTTGATTTTTGGCTTCTTCAGCCGTTACTCCGGCAATATTTTCAAGTTGTTTGATTTGTTGAGATTTCAAATGGTCCACTTCTTCGCTTTTCTTCTCATTCAGCTCGACAAGTTTTTCCAATTGTTTTTTGGTATTGTCCAGTTCTTGTTTCTCACGGTTCAGGTTTTCCAGTTTCTGGTTAACAGATTGCTCTTTCTGGCGTATAGCATTCTCTTTTTGGACAATGGTATTATTGCGCTGATTTACTTCTTTTTCATGCTCAGCCTTTAGTTGTAAAAACTTCTCTTTTGCTTCCAGAAGTCTTTTCTTTTTGATATGCTCCCCTTCCTGTTCTGCCTCCTTCACTATTTTCCTGGCGTTTTCATGTGCAGCTTGTTCTTGCCTTTTAAACAACATTTGCAGCACATAACGACCAATCAGAACACCCACGATAAGGGAAACTATGATTGCTATTATGATCTGTATATTCATTTGTTTTTATGTATGTTATATTAGTTGATAAAAATTGTTTCTATATATTTTGATTTAAATTTTTTGCAAAAAAAAACCGCAATTAAATATAAACGGGTACCAAGTATTATTAAACTTCCATTACACATGATTAAGCGATTGATCATGACCTAGATGGCTTACGCAAAATGGTCTACATCTTTTTTTCGCCCGTGATATTGAAGCGTTAAGTTTAAAATAGTGACAACCCGAATTTAATTGCGGCAAATTCGTAGTTACAAAGCGTTGTATAAGAACGATTTTGTTATTTATTAAAGAAACCTGTCAGCAACTGATCCAGTTCATGAACAGCCTGCTCCACCCCTTCTTCGTGGTTTTGCGCATTTTTTTCGGCTTTCAGCATCCCTGTTGCATATTGCAGGACACACATGGACAATAAATCCTGTTTATCCCGAACTGCATAGTTGTCTTGTAGTTCTTTTATTCTCTCATTAACCAATTTCGCTGCATGACGGATAATTTCCTCCTCACCTGCATCCACTTTCAACGGATATACCCGATCAGCGATATTTATTTTTATGGAAATATCTCCCATTTTTTCTTTGAGCTTATAGTAAACAAATGCTGTTTTTGTAATCCCTTATCTCCGTATCTTACTTTAATAAGCCTATGCACTTGTCTATTTCTTTAACAAAATCGTTAATTTTTTGCTTCGTGTCAAGTATTTTCTCATTTATTGCGTCTTTATCTACATTCGGATCTTCCAAAGTACGCGCGACAGCAAGGGCTTTTACCTTTTCTTCTGCCTGCTTTACTTTTTCGGAGCTTGTATCCAAAGCCACCTGTAACGATTGCACTTCTAATTTAAGTAAATCATTCTCTTCCTGCAAGGCTTCACACAATTGAATTAAATTTTTCGTTTTCTCAACGATAATATTCATTTGTGTTGATAAAGATGCCATACTTATTTACTGCAATTAAAGTTATACTCCACTATTAGCGCACTACTGCGCCTAATTCTTTCTCAAAGTTAAGAATTAATTTTTGAACTATAGCGTCAATTTGTTTGTCCGCCAAAGTTTTTTCTTCATCCTGCAAAACAAAGCTCAAGGCATATGATTTCTTACCCTGAGGCAGTTTATCGCCTTTATAGACATCAAAAATATTGACTTCTGTAAGCAACTTACGTTCTGTTTTAACTGCCACTTGTCGTAGTTTATCAAATGTAACAGCCTCATCAACAAGCAATGCCAGATCACGGCGAACAGCCGGGAATTTGGAAACTTCTTTGTATTTAATGCTGTTTTTACGAATTACTTTCAGGACCTGATCCCAGTCAAAATCAGCAAAAAACACCTGTCCGTCTACATCCGCTTTTTTCAGGTTAGTCTGTGCTACTGCACCAAATGCAACTAAGGTTTTCTGACCCTTTTTGTACGATAATCCGTAATCAAAATAAGTAGAGTCTGTATCTGTGACTTCCAGTCCCTGTATATTCAATCTGCGGATAATAGTATCCACAGCGGCTTTAATGTTGTAAAATGTAACAAGCTTCGCCTCTCCACTCCATTTTTCGCCAGTCTGTCTTCCTGCAAGAGCGAGTCCAAAATGCTGTCTTTCCTGATAACCTTCTTCCAGTAAGTGGTAAGTACGCCCGAATTCAAAGAATTTCAGATCGGTACTTTTTCTCTTCTGGTTGTAAGAAACCGCTGTCAAAGCAGAAAACACCAGATTCTGACGCATGGTGTCCAGATCACTGCTTAAGGGATTTAACAATTTGACAGCTGTATCCACATCATCCACATATTCGGATTTAGTCAATGAATTCGATAAAATCTCGTTATAGCCGTTAGCGATCAATAAATCCGCAATCTGATTCAGCACGACTTCTCTGTCCGGTTTTTCCGAAGTATTTAAAGAGGCATTGATCTGCTGCTTGATCTCTATATTATTATAACCGTATATACGCAGAACTTCTTCTACAATATCCACTTCACGGGTTACATCCACTTTGAAAGGAGGAACCTGTACCAGCAGTTCATGTTCATTTTCTTTAGCAACTGCTATTCCCAGAGAGGTAATGATAGAGCGAATATCTTCCGTCGGAATCGCTTTTCCGATAAGGCGTTGTACATTTGCATAATTCACGGTAAACTCGAACGGAGCTACCGGATCAGGATACAGATCTGTAATCGCTGAACTGACTGTACCACCTGCAACTTCCAGAATCAATAATGCTGCACGTTTGAGTGCAAACGCTGTCATATTCGGATCTGTTCCTCTCTCAAAACGGAAAGAAGAGTCCGTTTTCAAAGCGTGTCTTTTTGCTGTTTTACGAACAGATACGGAATTGAAATATGCGCTTTCTAAAAATACATTTACGGTAGAGGCACTTACTCCGGAATGCAATCCGCCAAATACTCCGGCAATACACATTGGTTTTTCTGCATCTGCAATAACCAGATCTTCTGCTGACAAGGTACGTGCAACTCCGTCTAATGTTGTAAAAGCTTCTCCTTCTGCAGCATTACGCACAATGACCTGCTGACCGGCAATCTGATCGGCATCAAAGGCATGTAGTGGTTGTCCCAGATCATGAAGAACATAATTGGTAACATCCACAATATTGTTGATCGGACGAATACCGATAACATTCAGCTTTTCTTTCAACCAATCCGGAGATTCTTTTACTGTCACTCCTGAAATATTCACACCGGTATAACGGGGCGCAGCATCTGTATTTCTAACAGAAACTGTTGTCTGCACAGCACTTTCAGCAGATTGAAATGCAGAAATATCCGGCAATGTAAAAGAGGTTCTGAAAAAACCGGCCAGATCACGCGCTACTCCGAGATGAGAAGCGGCATCAGCACGATTGGGTGTCAGACCGATTTCATACCGGTAATCATCCGTAATGTGAAAATAATCACGGGCTGTCTGTCCTACCGGTGTATCAGCCGGCAGTACCAGGATACCATCATGAGATTTGCCCAGACCGATTTCATCTTCTGCACAGATCATCCCTTCTGATACTTCACCACGGATTTTAGATTTATTGATTTTAAAAGGCTCTCCCTCCAGTGGATGAACAGTAGTTCCGACAGTAGCTACTATTACTTTTTGTCCGGCAGCTACATTGGGTGCACCGCAGACTATGTGCAACAATTCTTCTCGTCCTACATCGACAGTAGTCACACGAAGACGATCCGCATTAGGATGTTGTTCACAAGTCTTCACCTCACCTACAACAAGACCCTCCAATCCTCCGGGTATGCTCTGAAAGGTTTCCAGCACTTCTACTTCCAGACCAATATCTGTCAAAATATGAGAGATTTGCTCAGGAGTCTTATCCTTTATATCAACAAAATTCTTTAACCAGTTATATGAAATATTCATTGTCTAATCTATATGAAGCACAAAGATAGAACTTTGTAACGAAATACGGATTCCGCAACCGGTAAAATTTGAATAACTCTATAGATGGAATGAATGATTTTTTGAGTAAATTCAAATATTGTTTTATTACAAACTGTACATTACTGGAATGGCGGAGTTCCCATGCGGTCGGTTCTTTGATTTAATGATATTTACAACAACTGACAGCTATTCCGGCAACAAGCTGCCCTGGTTGTGAATTGCTTTCATTAGCCATTAATGATTTGTTCTTTAATGGAATGGCTGAGCTCCCATGCGGTCGGTTCTTTGATTTAATGATATTTACAACAACTTCGGTTGTTCTTGGAAAAAGGAATTGTACGTTGTGAATTGCTTTCATTCTTTGATTTAATGATATTTACAACAACTTAAAAATCTATCTTTTACAGTAGATATATGTTGTGAATTGCTTTCATTCTTTGATTTAATGATATTTACAACAACTGGATTCCAGAAAATTGCGCGCTTCTTTCGTTGTGAATTGCTTTCATTCTTTGATTTAATGATATTTACAACAACCTGATCCTAAAGAAAACATTTCATAACCTGGTTGTGAATTGCTTTCATTCTTTGATTTAATGATATTTACAACAACCGGTGGCTTTTCTGGATTCAGACGCTCCAAGTTGTGAATTGCTTTCATTCTTTGATTTAATGATATTTACAACAACTTGGGAAAATGAGAGATTCATATCTGAGTCGTTGTGAATTGCTTTCATTCTTTGATTTAATGATATTTACAACAACTGACATCTAAATGTACCTCTTTACCTTCTTGTTGTGAATTGCTTTCATTCTTTGATTTAATGATATTTACAACAACTTTGTTGTACTGCTGTGGTTGTAATTTGTTGTTGTGAATTGCTTTCATTCTTTGATTTAATGATATTTACAACAACCTGAATAGGTTTTCTGTTAATCTTATCATCGTTGTGAATTGCTTTCATTCTTTGATTTAATGATATTTACAACAACGAAGAGTTTGGAACCTATCTTAGCCAGGGGGTTGTGAATTGCTTTCATTCTTTGATTTAATGATATTTACAACAACAGACGTATGCTGTCTAGTATTTCCTGTTTCGTTGTGAATTGCTTTCATTCTTTGATTTAATGATATTTACAACAACAGGGCGTTATTGTCTTTCAGTTCATGCCGAGTTGTGAATTGCTTTCATTCTTTGATTTAATGATATTTACAACAACTACATACAACAGCAGTGCTATATGTGGTTTGTTGTGAATTGCTTTCATTCTTTGATTTAATGATATTTACAACAACAAATGATGTTTGCTCAGCTCATTTTACCAGTTGTGAATTGCTTTCATTCTTTGATTTAATGATATTTACAACAACGGCATTTTTTAAATCTCCCATCGATTCATAGTTGTGAATTGCTTTCATTCTTTGATTTAATGATATTTACAACAACCCGATCGACGCGCTTAAAGATTGGGCGGCAGTTGTGAATTGCTTTCATTCTTTGATTTAATGATATTTACAACAACACAAGGTCTTCACGACGCCGTCACCGCTGCGTTGTGAATTGCTTTCATTCTTTGATTTAATGATATTTACAACAACGTAAAGAATGCACACCAGGGCGCACCGGTGGTTGTGAATTGCTTTCATTCTTTGATTTAATGATATTTACAACAACTCAAGTTGCTCCTCACTTGGATAGTTTCCGGTTGTGAATTGCTTTCATTCTTTGATTTAATGATATTTACAACAACATAGTTTATATGACAATTAATCTTGAGACTGTTGTGAATTGCTTTCATTCTTTGATTTAATGATATTTACAACAACTATATAGTTCCTGCCTCCAATACTTAGGTCGTTGTGAATTGCTTTCATTCTTTGATTTAATGATATTTACAACAACTGCGCCGAGGCTTTGGAATGACTTACACCAGTTGTGAATTGCTTTCATTCTTTGATTTAATGATATTTACAACAACTTACTAAAATTAAAAAATAAACTTGTCATGGTTGTGAATTGCTTTCATTCTTTGATTTAATGATATTTACAACAACAGTCCTTCCCTACCTATCCTAGTATTAGCAGTTGTGAATTGCTTTCATTCTTTGATTTAATGATATTTACAACAACTGTGATCTATTATAAGTTGTTACATTTTGAGTTGTGAATTGCTTTCATTCTTTGATTTAATGATATTTACAACAACGCATTTCGGTGAAACAAGTACCACCGTTAGTTGTGAATTGCTTTCATTCTTTGATTTAATGATATTTACAACAACCAGCGTATTCAATTGCTTCATCTTCCGAAGGTTGTGAATTGCTTTCATTCTTTGATTTAATGATATTTACAACAACTATAATAATTTTTTAGTTTAGCAGTGGTTTGTTGTGAATTGCTTTCATTCTTTGATTTAATGATATTTACAACAACGGGTGGCCTGTGAATTGTTTTTAATCCTATGTTGTGAATTGCTTTCATTCTTTGATTTAATGATATTTACAACAACCCATCTCTTGTGCCACACTATTTATATAGTGTTGTGAATTGCTTTCATTCTTTGATTTAATGATATTTACAACAACGCTCCCCCTCACTTCAGTTAATTATTCCTAGTTGTGAATTGCTTTCATTCTTTGATTTAATGATATTTACAACAACGGCTATTCCTGGTGTAATTGATGAACAAGTGTTGTGAATTGCTTTCATTCTTTGATTTAATGATATTTACAACAACAAGCTAAGGTATCGTTTATTTTCATATCAGGTTGTGAATTGCTTTCATTCTTTGATTTAATGATATTTACAACAACATACCGAACCGTAAATTCATAAAAATCAATTAGTTAAATCAAAAATTAGAATAAAAAAATACGGATCAATATGATCCGTATTTTTTTATTTGATACCGTTTTTTAAATCCTGTTCTTTAAAACAGTTCGAGTTGTTGTGGTGTATCAGGTCGCTTACTCTTGTCTTTACCTATAAAGAGTTCTATATCACCAAACTGTTTATCTGTAATCGTTAATATCCCTATATGTCCTTTTTCAGGCAGTAATCGCTTAACCCTTTTAACATGTACATCAGCGTTTTCCCTGCTATTACAGTGTCGCAGATAAATAGAGAATTGAAACATAGTAAAGCCATCCTGCATAATTTCTTTTCGAAACCGGGCATGAACCGCACGATCTTTTTTCGTTTCAGTAGGAAGATCAAAAAAAACTAATATCCACAAAACTCTATATTGATTTAAACGGTTCACAACATTAATTGACTGATCTTATTTATAAAGTAGGATAATTGATTTTTCGGACAACTCCTTCAAAACACCTCGCCAATGAAGCCGTAGTTCTGGAAACTGCGACTAATAACGGGCTTGTAATATTCTCAAACTGTACATCAACCTGGGGTAATTGCAGCAGTCTCATTTTTAATGCAGTATCCAATTCATTGCAATTCAATCCTTCTGACAACATATTGTAAACCATTCGATCTACATAAGGCCGATAGGGTTCCATAATATCATCAGCCAGACAATATGCATTATATTTATTACGGTGAAAAATTCCAAAGGTCGGCAGGAGGCCTGAGGAAACCAATCCTCTGGCTACTACAGCCCGTAATATAGCGTAACCATAGTTAAGCAGGTTATTAGGCGGGTCTCCTGTACGATGCCGGTTAAAATCAAAAAATTCACGAAAGATATGTTGCCAGTAATAAGCGGCAGCTCGTGCTTCGTAATTATCGGGATCGCCGGAACGTACAGATTTAGCCCAGTAATACATATTATCCACTTGCAGGCCCGTATCTTCCAATACTCTGGCCTGATTATAGATTTTCTGTTGAATCGTCTGTTGCCACAACTGTTTTTTTAAGGGTACGGATGCTTCTATCTGATAGCGAAAGCGTTCGGATTGTGTTTGTCCCCCATCTAAAGGTAATATCAGACCTGTAGGCATATATGTGCTGTCACATGAAATCACCGCTACATTATTATGTAATAAAGCCGCAATGCAACCATGCGAGATAGTAATCTGTTGATTTTCAAGAACAACCACACCAATATCTTCAATAGGCACTGTCCTTTTCTTATCTTCTCCGGGAAGATCAATAACTAATTGCCTGTTAGCATGACTCAGATAAGCCGGATTAGAAAACATCAAGGTACGCTTGATCATGGTTTAGATTTTTGAAATATTTCCTAAACGATCTATTTGTAATTTTACACAGGTTTCTTTAATCATAGTTCCATCAATCGCTCGTTCCATTTTGTTTAATGTGGAGAATTCAGCTTTATTAACAACAGAAGTTGCAATATCCTGTCTCACAAAGAAAATCTGATTTCCCGTAAAACTCACCACTTTATATATTCTTTCACTGGACATCTTATTAAAATCTATCATTGAAATATTTTCCAATTCATCTTCTGACGGAACATACACTAAATCATTTGGGGACAGATAAAAATCATCCACTCCTTTTAGATCAACAACTGATAATCCTTGTTTTTGTCTTTCAATAACTTCATTTAAAGGAATGGTTTCGTAGCTTCTTTTTCCGTTTTTATCTTGATATATGGCAAAAAACAAATTGGTTCCTTTTGCAGCCTCTACATATTTCTCTTTTTTGTTTCCCGATTGTCCTAAAGGAAACTTACTTCCCAATTCAAAAACTCGGACTTTGCTGATTGACTGATGAGCTTTTCCATTGTTAAATTTTTCGATATTCTTATTCATATCTTCAATTCCTTCAGGAGAAAATGCCAGTTCGGGATTATTGTCTTTATATTGAAGATAGTTTTTCAGAATTTTCTGAATCCCTGTATCTGTAATACTTCCTATCGTCTTTAGGTTAAAAGAGGTATCAAGGCTTTTTCTGGTTGCTGTCAATATCTTTCCTTTCGGTACTTTTATTCGTGGCAAATCAATTTTTCCTGAAACCGTCTCCTTATGCATCGGCTTTCTTATCGCCCAGTTTGTTCCTTTTTGTTCTACCCTTTCTTTTACTTTCGTACCTTCTTTTTCTACATATTTTTCATAGTAGTTGGTCGCTTTATTGATAACACGCAAATTCTGTTTAAAGCTCACAATTATGGTTTCCAAATGATTCTTAGCATCAATTGTAAAAGTTTCCCAGGGTTTCAGAAACTGTTTTGGAGCTTCACGCTCTATTCTTTCACCAGTTTGGGGATGATTATACGCTACCTTCTCAAACTTCATCAGTTTCTTTTTCAAATCATATCGTTTCGTATCTGATTTAGCCGATTGATTGTTCAATAAATTGACGTGGTCTTTTGTAGCACAAGCGATCACCAATGCATCTAAGGCATGATGTCTGTGATCTATCCTTTTCTTTGAAAATCCTTTTGAAAATTCTACGGGAACGGTTGGTAAAAATTTCTGATGGTTTTCATTCCAGGCAGTAAAATCTGTAGAATTTGTCAAATGATTCATCCGTTCAAAACGAGGTAAAATCAAATCATTCCAGACATCATTCAGCCCCCAGTCTTGTTTAAGCTGTGTGGTAATTTTTCCGTTCCCCGGCACTATATTTTTAGAATTCACGCCTTCATCCGTTCCGTCTTCTACCCTTACTATATTGGAAAGAACCCCCGAAATGTACTTACTGATATAACGTGTATCATTCATCTGCCGCTCAATCATCTTTTCAGGAATATCTTCCAAAAGCAGTTTATTCCTTTTACTTCGATTATTAGCGTAATGTTTCTTTATAAAATCCTCGTAAGCATCATGTTTTAAAATAGCAACTGATTTTCCGTTTCCGCATTCTACAATACTACCACCCAGCTTTTTAATAAATTCCAGACCTATATAATTATCTTTCAACTTATTTACTGCCGATTCGCAGATAATCTTATTCGTAAAGCTATCATCAAAATAACGGCTTTGCGGAATAATGTGTTCAATTTCATATTCCGGTGTAAATAACTTATTCAGCGGTATAATCTGTCCGGTATAGGGAGATTTGTATTTCTGCTCCAGCCAGAGTTTGTATCTTTTTAAATCAGAAGAAGAAGGTTGTGCAGTTTTACTTATTTTCAGAATATCATCTTCAATTTCGATATCAGAATTTAAAACACCTTCTTCGTAAATTTTGAGAATTTCCTGTTGCATAGGTGAAAAAGGCCGGACGTTTTCTACTGAATTATCATCCATCATTTCAGCTAATAATGCCTTGATGCGGAAATTGGTATTTTCATTCTCAGAGATTTGTCGGGTCAGCCTTTCCCTTTCTTCAGCAGGAAGTTTCATTTCTCTTCCCAGTTCAATATGAATTTCACGGAAGAAATCTTTTGCGCCGTTTCCATATTTCTGCCAGATGTCTTTCACTACACGAAGTGTCTCTGTGATTACCTGTTCTACAATTGGGTTCCGAAGTGAGTGTTGCTTAAATTCTTTTAAAAACTCTTCCAGATCGTCAGCGGAGTTCCATTTGCCCAACATTGCTGCTTCTGAATGCCTTCCATAAACAATATATTGTACTAACCACAATTGCAACCCCTGAAAATCGGTTTCTGTGGTGAGATGTATAGCTTTTTCTCTTACTTTATCTTTAATATTTTCATCATATTCTCCTGTAATAATTTTTTGAATTCGGGATTTTGATTGTTCACTAATATTATTGTAATTCCAAAATTTCCCCATTCGCATCAATGGCAACAATTTCTTAATGGCCTTTTCAGAAAAAGCACCGTATTCACTTTTAAAAGGTGGAAACTTTTTGAAAGCCTCGAAGAAAGAATTATCTTCCAGATTATTTTTGCCGGCAAAAGATTTCAGTGCCTTTTCGTACTCAACTTTATCATTAACAGAATAGATAATATGCCAGATTTTCTGCTCCATTTCTCTTGTCAGGAAATCATCAGAAATATTTTCGACCTTATCCAATCTTGATAAAATCATTGTCTTCGTCTCGTTACATGGATATTTTTTATCTTCTACATAATTCCAGCGATGCGTTTTATCATTGAGCTTAAAATGCTTCAGCAACGCTTTTTGGTCAACTTCTTTTCTATTGTTTAAAAATTCAAACAGACTTTCAAAATCGGCTTTGGTGTTCAAAAAATCCTTTGTAACATTCGTATCATCCTCTTTTTTGTAAATATTCAGGTTATACATCCATTGCCAGATACGGAATTCCTGATAATATGGATTGGATTTTGGAATAGCTTTCAGGTATTGTGTATGCTCTGTTCCATTTTCATCTTTATATTTTCTAAACTCCAGAGTACAGTTGGAAATGGATGATTTCTGGCTTCCTAATGGTCTCTGATAAAAAATAATGTCCTCCATAAAAAGATGGACAAAATCTTTTTTGCTCAATGTCAGTTGATGCGCTTCATTATTTTTATAGAGTTCACGGACACAATCGCTGTATAAATCATCTTGTCTTAGCTCCGGATGAAACTCTTTTTGTTTTTCCAGAATTTGTTTCAGCTCCGTTTTATAAAATTTCCGCTCAATGGTACGAACCAGCTTTCCTTTTATTTTTTGTTTAGGATTTTTGAGAAGCGTTTCATAAATATAAGT
This sequence comes from Sphingobacterium spiritivorum ATCC 33861, assembly GCF_000143765.1. GTDB lineage: Bacteria > Bacteroidota > Bacteroidia > Sphingobacteriales > Sphingobacteriaceae > Sphingobacterium > Sphingobacterium spiritivorum. The sequence continues at coordinate 208,367 of NZ_GL379772.1, forward strand.
TCCAACAGTTTTACGCGAGCTATCTATTTCCTGTTCGGTTTTCTTTTTAACCAAAGTCCAGTCGTTTTCGCCTGGTGCTCGGAAACTTCTTTTTTCATTACCTTCTTTATCTGTTTTTACAGAACCGTCATCATTCAAATCAATCGTTACAATAAAATCTCTTGTTTTTTCCTTCCAGTCGAACAATGGTGTTTTGCTCGAACGTCGGTATATCCATCCATTTTCCAGAATCAATGAATACCAGATATCTGATTTTCCTTTCTGCGGTTCATCTGCCAGAACATCAACAATTTTAAGAGAATAAAACTCAATTAATTTATTAGGGTTCTCTTCCTCCTCTTCACCCCTAAGCTGATAATACCCACGTTTCTGATTAAAATTCAGAAGAATCCAGGCTAATTCTTCTTTTTCTATTTTTCGACTCAATGCTTTTTTGCGCAGGTAATAAATAGTCCAGTCATAAGGGATTTTTTTGTTATCTTCTAAAAGCTGTGGCTGATGAGTTTTAAAATCCGAAAGCATTTCTTCAAAAGATTTTTTGAAAATAAATCCTTCATTACTGTACACTAATTTTGGTTCCGTTTCTTCTTTGAACTTTCCAAATCTCTTAGTGAAATCAATCTGTGAAGCATAATGTTCAGGCAAAAAACCTAAAACATTCAGAATCCGGTGAAGTCGTTCCCGACGCAATAAAAACCGCTCACGTAATCTCCTTACACTTCTGTATTTGGTACGTTCAGCGGTTTGAGAAACGGAATTTCCCTTTCCAAAATCCCCCAAAATATCCTGTGACATTGGGATAATACGGCTGCCCATTCCGAGGATTTCTCCCTGTTTATTTTCAAAATCCTGTTTGATTAACGCCCATCCAATAGAATTCGTCCCTAAATCAAGTCCAAGTATATGTTTCATAATTTGTAATCTTTAAAGACTGCTTCTGAAACCAATCCATTTGAAGTAGTCATTTTTGTTTATATATTTATAGTATGAAATTTAAAAATGAATTATTTTTTTTAAATAAATTTCATAACTCTGCACAAATTTAAAATATTTTTTTATATTTGCAATAGATATTGGTTTAGTAGCTTGACTGACGAGTTGAGCTTGGTAAGGTCCAAACTTATCATAAATGCTCCCCAAGGGCATTTAACTATTTCAATATCCAAACAAATAACTGTACACAAACTTAAAATTTCATAAAATTTTAGATCGTGCAGAGTTAGTTGTGAATTGCTTTTTATTTTAGGCTACTCTATTTTGAGTAGCCTTTTTCATCCTACACCTAAAGTATATGTTTCATAATTTATTCGCAATTATAGTTTCCTAAATATATAAAAAATAAAATACATCCTAATTACGGTTTTCCGTATTTCAAATAAAAAATATTTATTAACTTTGTCTTGAAAGCAATTCACAATAAGGATTATTCCGTTGTGCAAACATTCAAGGCGGGGCAACTCGCCTTCTTTTTTTACCCCTGCTTGTTGCTCTGACTGCGAAATACAAATATCTCCATACTTACTTCCATTTTTTACGTTGTTATGCTATTTAAGTCAAAGGATTAACGTATTTTTGTACTTTAATTCTACAAGACAACAATTTCATAGTAATGATTCATTTCTTTGTGAACCAATCGAACACTGTTTATGCTGTTCAAACTCAAAAAGATTTATCAACCGAAGATATCTCTAAACTCAACTGGCTATTTGGCAACGCAACCAAAATTGAAAGAACCACTCTTGATGATTACTATGTAGGCCCTCGTGCTGCAATGATCACTCCGTGGAGTACCAATGCGGTCGAAATCACCCAAAATATGGCCATTGAAGGCATTATTCGCATTGAAGAATTTCAACCGGTGACAGCTGATTTCACCGACTTCGACCCGATGATCTCCCAGAAGTATAGTGCACTTACACAGGAAATGTACAGTATCAACATTACTCCTGAGCCTATTATGGATGTGGATGATATTGCTGCTTACAATAAGCAGGAGGGTCTGGCACTAAATCCTGAAGAAGTAGAATACCTCAACAACCTTTCCGCAAAACTGGGTCGTAAGCTGACAGACTCTGAGGTTTTTGCATTTTCGCAAGCCAATTCAGAGCACTGCCGTCATAAAATCTTTAACGGGACATTTGTGATCGATGGTGAGGCTAAACCGACTTCTCTATTCAAACTGATCAAAAAAACTTCTGAAACACATCCTAATGATATCGTTTCAGCATATAAAGACAATGTGGCCTTTATAAAAGGTCCTGTTGTGACACAATTTGCACCAAAATCTGCTGATAAGCCTGATTATTACACAGAAAAGGAGTTTGAATCTGTGATTTCCTTAAAAGCAGAGACACACAACTTCCCGACTACAGTAGAACCTTTCTCCGGAGCTGCGACAGGCTCAGGAGGCGAGATCCGCGACCGTCTGGCTGGTGGGCAAGGTTCTTTGCCACTGGCAGGGACAGCCATCTATATGACATCTTATTCCCGCCTCAATGAAGAGCGTCCATGGGAAAAAGCAATGCAGGAAAGAGATTGGCTGTACCAGACACCAATGGATATCCTGATCAAAGCATCCAACGGAGCTTCAGATTTCGGCAACAAATTTGGCCAACCGCTTATTACAGGTTCAGTATTGACGTTCGAGCATGAAGAAGATGCCCGTAAGATCGGATATGACAAAGTAATAATGCAAGCCGGAGGTATAGGCTACGGCAAGCTGGATCAGGCAAAAAAACATAAGCCACAGCCAGGAGATAAAGTAGTGATCCTGGGTGGTGAAAACTATCGCATTGGTATGGGAGGAGCAGCTGTATCTTCTGCAGATACCGGAGCTTTCGGATCGGGTATCGAGCTGAACGCCATTCAACGTTCCAATCCAGAAATGCAAAAACGGGCTTCCAACGCCATCCGCGGACTGGTAGAATCGGATCACAATCCGATCGTATCCATCCATGACCACGGAGCAGGCGGACACTTAAACTGTCTCTCTGAACTGGTAGAAGAAACCGGTGGATTGATAGACCTGGACAAATTACCTGTCGGGGATCCTACTCTATCCGCAAAAGAGATCATAGGTAATGAATCTCAGGAGCGTATGGGACTGGTAATCGGTGAAAAAGACATTGCTACTTTACAAAAAGTAGCCGATCGGGAACGTTCACCGATGTATACTGTCGGAGATGTCACCGGCGATCATCGCTTTACTTTCGAATCTAAAACTTCGGGAGAAAAGCCAATGGATTTTGCACTGGAAGATTTCTTCGGATCTTCTCCTAAAACCATTATGAACGATAGCACGGTTAACCGTACATACGCTGAACTGGATTATACGAAAAACGATATCCCTACTTATCTGAATCAGGTATTGCAACTGGAAGCAGTAGCTTCCAAAGACTGGCTGACAAATAAGGTAGACCGTTGTGTAGGAGGGCGTGTTGCAAAACAACAATGTGCCGGTCCGTTACAATTGCCGCTGAACAATGTCGGTGTAATGGCTTTGGATTACAGATCTGCTGAAGGTATTGCCACGACTGTAGGTCATTCGCCGGTTGCTGCATTGGTAGATCCGGCTGCAGCTTCACGCACGGCTGTTGCCGAAGCACTTTCCAACATTGTATTTGCTCCGATCAAAAACGGACTGTCAGGTATATCCTTATCGGCCAACTGGATGTGGGCTTGTAACAATGAAGGAGAAGATGCCCGTCTGTATGAAGCAGTACAAAGCTGTTCAGACTTTGCTATTGCCTTGGGCATTAATATCCCTACGGGAAAAGATTCCCTGTCCATGAAGCAAAAATATCCAAACGGAGATGTGATTGCTCCGGGAACTGTGATTATTTCTGCAGCGGGAAATTGTACAGACATCAATAAAGTAGTAGAGCCAGTCCTGAATAAAAATGCAGGTTCTGTTTACTATATCAATCTTTCAAAAGACACTTTCAAATTAGGCGGTTCTTCTTTTGCCCAGATTTTAAATAAAGTAGGTACAGAAGTACCGACAATTACGGATGCAGCTTATTTCAGAAAAGCGTTCAATACAATTCAGGATCTTATCAAAGCGGATCAGATCGCAGCAGGGCATGACGTAGGTTCAGGTGGTTTGGTAACCACTTTACTTGAATTGTGTTTTGCAGATGTAAATCTTGCAGCAAACTATAATCTGTCCGGACTACAGGAAACAGATAGCGTAAAAGCATTATTTAATGAAAATATCGCTGTTGTCCTTCAGGCTAAAAACGATGCTGCATTTGAAAAAGCATTAACGGAAAACGGAATTGAAGCGGTGAAGATCGGTGAAGCTGTCGAAGGTGCTGCTGTAACATTCAAAAATAATGAAGATCTGTTTACATTCAACGTCGCAGAAACAAGAGATACCTGGTATAAAACATCATTCCTCTTAGATTCCAGACAATCTAAGAACGGAATGGCTCAGGAACGTTATAACAACTACAAAAACCAGCCGTTGAAATATGTGTTTCCTGCTCATTTTGATGGCAGAAAACCAACTATTGATAACAGCCGTCCTAAACCAAAAGCAGCGATATTACGTGAAAAAGGTTCAAACTCCGAGCGTGAAATGGCAAATGCAATGTATCTTGCCGGATTTGATGTAAAAGATGTACATATGACCGATCTGATCTCAGGTCGTGAAACATTAGAGGACATTCAGTTTATCGGAGCAGTAGGCGGATTCTCTAATTCTGATGTTTTAGGTTCGGCCAAAGGCTGGGCAGGTGCGTTTCTCTACAATGAAAAAGCGAAAAAAGCATTGACAGATTTCTTTGCCCGTCCGGATACTTTATCTGTAGGTATATGTAACGGATGTCAGTTGTTTATGGAACTGGAACTGATAAATCCTGATCATGAGGTACATGGAAAAATGCTTCACAATACTTCACAGAAACATGAGTCTAACTTTGTATCTGTAAAAGTTCAGGACAACAATTCAGTTATGTTATCTACGCTTGCCGGATCAACTTTAGGGGTATGGATCTCACACGGAGAAGGTAAATTTAATCTGCCGCAATCTGAAGATCAATACCAGATCGTAGCGAAATATGCTTATGAACAATATCCTGCAAATCCTAACGGTTCAGATTACAATACGGCTATGCTGTGTGACAAAACCGGTCGTCATCTGGTAACGATGCCACACATCGAACGTTCGGCGTTCCAGTGGAACTGGGCTTATTATCCGAATGGTCGCAAAGATGAAGTATCTCCGTGGATCGAAGCATTTGTCAATGCCCGCAAATGGATTGAAAATAAAAAATAGTCTTTCGGACGTATATTATAGAAATACCCTCTTTAGCTTAAAGAGGGTATTTTTTTATTAAAACCTCTCCCTAACCCTCTCCTTTCTAAAGAGAAGGAATTGTTCCAGCTCAAATTCTCTGTCATTTAATTAAATGAAAAATCAGCATCTTTATATTCGTAAATCTTAACCAATAAAGATTATAAACTCTTGTCATATCAAACATTATGAAAACAAAAACCGGATTACTGATTGTTATGCTGGCTCTGCTGATCAGCTGTCAGCAAAGTTCTGCTCCATCTTTAGCCTTTCATAAGAAAGGCATGATTAAAGTGACCATATTCTATCCGAACGGGGAAGGCAAAACTTTTGACATGGATTATTATATCAACAAGCATATGCCTTTAGTTCAGCGGGTGTATGGCAATGCATTAAAAGGTCTTACGATAGATAAAGGAATCGGAGGCGGATCTCCGGATACTCCGGCGCCTTATATGGCGATAGGGCATTTATACTTTGAGAATATAGCCGCTTATGAAGAAGGTTTAAAAAAGAACAGAGAAACTTTTGCAGCCGATTTCCCTAAATATACCAATGTCATGCCGGTCGTACAGATCAGTGAAGTGATTCAGTAAAAAGATATAAAAATTAAAGAGGCTGTCTGGAAGGTTCTGGTTTTACAGTACCTTTCACACAGCCTCTTGTATACAGACCGCTATCAGACCTCTTCTGACGGTTCGGCTTCTTTGTGTGTCGTTTCCTTCACTTTACCCAACATCATCAGTGATGGCGTAAAGAAAGAAAGCAATCCTACTCCTACCACGACCAGTCCGAGGATAATGAAGGTAAGATTCACACCTATGGTATCTGCTACAAAACCCGTACTTAACAGCCCGATTACAGAAGGAATCACCACAATACTAAAGAACATAGAAAATACACGTCCCATCATGGCAGGATTTACCTCTTCCTGCAGTACCGTCATAAAACTGGCGTTGTATACTGAAGCGGCTAATCCACCGATACCCGTAAGCACGACGAACAGGATAAATCCGGAAACCGGAAGCCAGCCGGATATCGCCAGACTAATACCAAGCAGCATATGCATGATATTAATAATAATGACTTTATGAATATCAGGTTTCCATATCCCCAACAATCCGCCGCCAACCAGCATACCCACGCCCCAGGCCATTTCAACTATACTCATCTCAGTTTTATTTCCACCAAAATGATTGATGGTTATCAGAGGAAAAAGTACAGCAACGGGCATAATACAAAAAGTAGCTATGACCGAATATAAAAACAGATAAGAAAGTCCTCTGTTTTTACGTATTTCTTCCCATCCGAGGTTAATATCCTTCCACACCTGCTGTACACTTGCTTTGGCCTTCTCTGCGATTTCCGGATTGGGAATATGCACAAACAGCAAGGAGGCAATAGCCACTACTGCTCCGGCAATATCCAGAAGCAACACATTGCCGATAGACATAAATCCGATTGCCAGCGCTCCAAGTGCAGGTCCGGCAATACTCGAAACGGATTGTATAATCTGATTAATACCTGCTATACGCAACAATTCAGATTGAGGTGCAAGCATAGGAATCGCAGCCTGCATAGCCGGCATATGGAATGCCGAACCTACAGAACGCAGTGCAAGCATAACATAGAGTAACAACAAACTTTCATTACCCATATAAAAACTGACCGACATAATCAGTGTACAGAATGCGACGAAACCATCTGCAAACATCATTGTTTTCTTACGGTCCCAACGATCAATATAGACACCTGCTATCGGACCGATAATCGCCTGCGGAAGCAGACCTGCAATAGCTGCGTATGCCAATACTTCAGCAGAGCCTGTTTCCAGACTCAACCAGATAATGACAGCAAAGTTGACTGCTGTACTGCTTAACAGGGAGATAAACTGCCCCACCCATATAATAGAAAATTTCTTTTTCCAGGAATTTTGCATATAAAATAATTTTGAGAATACCCCAAAAGGCACACTCCGATCAATAAAAATAAAAAAATGATTTACAATGCTCCGGAACTGAAACATTGTGATAGAATTTAAAAAGAAATCCTATACCCAGCTAGGCGACAAGTCTGTCACGAAAGGTGTAAATTCTATATAGTGCAACTATCCACATGATGATGTGTGTTTTTAAAAATATGCTGCAAATATAGCGATTTTTTCAAAATTGGAAAATCTGACGTATAATTTGGGACAAACCTGCATTTCTTTCCTTAAAAACCAAAAGCCCTGACGGGCTTTTGGAAATTGTGATACAGTTGACAGTTATAGGTCATTCATGCACTAAGACTTAGTTCTGCTGCTTTTCCAGAAATTGATCATAAGTCTGTTTACTCTCAAAATAGGCTACCTCTCCGTTATCGCCGATCATGACAATATAAGCCGAAGCCTTATCCACACTTTTCATAGTCTGCGGATCTATAGCTGTCCGTACAGCAGCGTCTTTTGGTATCCGTTCTTTGCACATATTGCAGCATCCGTAATAGGTCTTTCCTTCAAAATCTACCTTAATCTGTTCTTTACCCATATAAGCGTCATTGACCATACAGACTAATTCTGAAGGCACATGGTCTCCTTTTTTAACCGTCTCTGCCAACGCTATTGGTTCAGCCGGACTGCTCTCTTCTACAATTGTCTCTTTGGCAGGAGTATTATTGTTTTGACATCCTGATAACAGGATCAGCAGCATAACTGATCCACTTAACATTTTTAAAATTTTCATGATTTTTTGTTTTCTATATTTGAAATTGTTGTGCCTTCCTGAATTTCTTCAGAAGCTTTCCGTATAATGTGGTTTCCTTCTTCCAGATCCCCGAATATTTCTACCCGGTCCGGTAGGCTGCGTCCTTTGGAAACAGGAACTTTTCTTACTTTTCCATTTTCATCTTTGAGAATGTATAGTCCCAGATTGCTTTCTACCAATGCAGTTTTCGGAACAAAGAAGGTCGCTTCAGCATGTTGCAAAGGAATGAGCGTCTCCGCCACCATAAATGGCTTTAGTTCCTGCCGTACATTATCGAAATCAGCTTCGATTTTTTCAGAACGAAGTTTAAGATCCAGCGTTCCTGATTTACGGGATATCTTTGCGAAATACTTTTTCTGTGGCAGGGAACGTACGGTAAAATGAATGGTATCACCCAGATTCAGGAAACCCGTATTTGCTTCCGGAACGGACAGGGATAGTCTCAGCTTTTGCGTATTCTGTATGGTAAGCAGTGGTTTCTCACTTCCTTTGCCCATTGGACTGACGTATGCTCCGAGATCTACATTACGATCGGTGATAACTCCTGAAAACGGTGCACGGATCAGCAGATAGTCTTCTATATTTTTCAATTCCTGATAACTTGCTCTGGCCGCATTGAGCTGTGCTTCGTCAGCCAGACGTTTGGCCGTAATCTGATCCAGTGCGTCCCGTGAAATAGCTCCCTTTGTCTCGTTCGCTTTCAGCATACGATCATAATTAGCTTTTGTCGCCGCATAAATTGCTTCTTGCCCTTTCCACTTTTCCTTTGCAGTAGCCAGCTGAGACTGAATCTCGGGTGCTTCCAGAATTACAAGAATCTGCCCTTTGCGGACACGATCGCCTATATCCACACGAATGCTTTTTACATAGCTGTTGACTTTTGCGTACAGATCCGTTTGCTGATCTGGCGACAGCTCTCCTGCCAGCTTCAGCCGGACAAGGGGATTACTTTTTTGAATAGCGATTGTCTCCAGGTTTTGGGGCATTGGCATAGCCTTTTCTTCTGAGGTTTGTTTTTCGTCTTTATTAAAGCCGGAACAGGAGGTAAACAGGATGACCGAAGCCAACATATATATTAAATTGTTCATATGATTAAAGATTAGTATGGGAGGGTGAATAATGGATACTGGATTCATCTTCAGGATCTAGGGATACTGAAGTGATGCTGCTCTTCTGCTGTATCCAACTGAATAGTAATGGCAGGAGAATGAGTACGGAAAATGTGGAAGCAAAGAGTCCGCCTACAACGGCTCTGCCTAACGGTGATACCTGATCTCCTCCTTCTCCGAATCCGATAGCCATCGGCAACATGCCGGCTACCATCGCCAGGGTTGTCATTATAATAGGGCGCATGCGCAGATTAGCAGCCTGTAATGCAGATGTGGCCGCATCTCCCGTCTGCAGGCGCAGGGTCTCTGCATTATTGATCAGCAGGACTGCATTGGCAATAGAAACGCCTACCGACATAATAATACCCATAAAGGACTGCAGATTGAGAGTAGAGCCGGTAAGACGAAGTAGTAATAATGATCCCAGTACCACGAAAGGTACTGTAGTCAAGATGACAAATGAAACTTTAAAGGATTGAAAATTGGCGGTCAGCATCAAAAAGATCACGATGACAGCTATTAATAATCCGCTCAGCAGACTGTTGAATGTATCATCCAGTACAGGAGCCATTCCGGCCAGTTTGATATTGATTCCTTTAGGCAGTTCGCCCAAAGATGCGATCGCAAGTTCTACATCCTTTTTCGCTCTTTCCAGATCGGCCTGATGTAGATTAGCGGTAACAGTAGTATATCCCATTGTTCCGTCATTGTAGCTCTCACCCATTGTTTTGACAGGTGTGATCGTTGCGACATCTCCGAGTACCGGCCTGTCCGAATTTTTAGATAATGGAATATTGGCAAGTTCATCTCCGGAAGTCAGCAGATGCTGAGGCATCTGTACCTGTACATCATATGCAATATGCATCATCCCCCCTACCCACATATTTTTACTGGTATAGCGGGAAGAAGCTGTAGTCGCAACCAATGATTTGGCAATATCCTGAGCATCTAACCCCAGTTGAGCAGCGCGCGTACGGTCAATCTGGATTTCCAGAGCCGGATAGTTCATAGACTGAGGTATCTGCTGATCACGCATGTAGTCCAGTTCCTTAAGCTTAGTCAGAAGCTTATTGGCGTACATCATATTCATTTTTTTCATCATTCCCGAAACACGGATCTCAACAGGGGTATTTGCTCCCTGACTCAGTATTTTTTCGGTCAGTTCTATAGGTTCAAAAGATAATTTCAATTCAGGCATTCGCTTCTGCAGATGCTTTCGGATTTTATCTTTCATAGCATCTGTATCCCCTTCTACCGACCGAAGGGCAACCTGCATCAGGGCTTCATGCGGTCCGGCATTATAGAGATAGATCGGACTCACGGCAAAAGTCGAAGGGTGCTGTCCGATAAAGGTGGATGAGATACTCACATTGTCTTTACCCAGTAAAGTATCCAGTTCTCCTAACACAGCTTTGATCTTTTGTTCGGTTTTTTCTATACGTGTACCCTCTGGTGCAGTGATCCGTACCTGAAACTGACGGGAATTTACCGATGGCAATACATCTTTTCCGATATGGATATACATAAAAGAAACCGTTATCATTGCAGCAATCATACTTAATGAAAAGATAATTTTCTTCCGCTGCATCAGATGACTTAAAAAGTGTAAAAACCGTACTTTAAACCTGTCAAATCCATTTTCTTTCGTTTCATGTTCCTGTTTATTCACCATCAGCCAGTTGGCCATTACTGGCACAAAAGTCTGGGACATCAGAAAAGATATTATCATGGAGAACCCAATGGCTAATGCAAGTGGCATAAATAATGCACCCGGTATCCCGGTCATCACTATTGCCGGAGCAAATACAGCCAGAATACACAACAGAATCAGCAGTTTGGGAAATGCTATTTCTTTACATGCATCCCAGATGGCCTGTGCTTTGGATTTCCCCATTGCAAAATGCTGATGGATATTCTCTACGGTAACCGTACTTTCATCTACCAATATTCCGATGGCCAGTGCCAGTCCGGATAACGACATGATATTAATAGTCTGTCCGAATAGCTTTAGAAACAGCACACCTGCTATAATGGAAATAGGGATAGTCAGGATTACAATCAGGGCAGCACGTCTGTCTCTCAGGAAAAGCAAGACCATTAATCCGGTTAGTAGCGCGCCCAATACACCCTCCACGACCAGGCTTTTCACGGCATTAATCACATAGACAGACTGATCAAATTCATAGGAGATCGATACTCCCTCAGGCAAATTGCGCTGGATATTCGGAATCGCTTTTTTGAGATTACGCACGACATCATAGGTCGAAGCATTACCGGACTTAGCGATATTGATGTAAACAGAGCGTTTGCCATCTATCAATGCATAGCCGGTCGTAATATCTGCTCCATCTTTTACCGTAGCCACATCCCGGATATACACATTATCAACCTGTCCTTTAAAAATCGGAATATCTCCAAATTCTTCTACCGTCTTCAGGGTATTATTGGTCGGGGTCAGGTAGTTGATATCATTGATATACACATTTCCGGACGGAGAGGTAATATTCTGTCTGCTGATAGCCTCCACTACCTGTTCTGGAGACAGCGCGTGTGTTCTCAGTTTATTGGGGTCGATATTGATTTCGATCGTCCTGGGACTGCCGCCAAAAGGCGGTGCTGTAGTCAATCCAGGAATAGCGATGAGAAATGGCCGGGCATTGAAGTTGGCTATATCCTGCAGCTCATTATTAGTTTTCGTATCACTTCTGAATACCAGTTGCCCTACGGGCTGCGAAGAGGCATCAAAACGAATAATAAACGGGGGAGGCGCCCCTGGCGGCAGGAATACCTGCGAACGGCTGGATAGCGCATTGATGGAAGCAATAGCTTCTCCCATATCCGTACCCTCATAAAAGTTTATTTTCATCAGGGTCAGTCCCTGCGTATTCTTAGTTTCAATGCTTTTGATTCCATTGGCAAAAAGCATCATATTCACATACATTTTAGTGAAATATCCTTCCATCTGTTGCGGAGTATATCCGTGAAAGGAATGTGCAATATAGACTACGGGCAAGTCCATTTCAGGAAGTATATCGACCTGAACTTCTTTGGTGGCCTTGATTCCAAAGAATAAAAGTCCCACTACCATTACCATAATGGAGACAGGCTTTCTTAATGCGAAACGTATCAGATTCATTTTCCGGAATTATTTTGAACGTGAATAAAGGAACAGATTGAGATCACCGTTTGCGGCCGACTGCAACAGCAGGGCCTGCCAGATATTATTCTTTGCGATCTCATACTCTATTTCGGCACGGTTGAGTGTGTAGAGTGCCTGTGTAAAGTCAATCAGAGTTGTTAATCCATTTTCGTAAAGTGCGCTGTGTTGCTGATACGCTAATGTCGCAGACTCTAATTGAACCTTCGTCTCTTTGAGGTTATCTCTGGCATTCGCGTATTGTGCATTTGCCAACGCTTCCTGCGCCAGTAACTCTTCATTCATCCGCTCATAATCATGTCTGAAAGCTTGTGTAAGGTATTGTTGTTGCTTCTTTTTGTGGTCATTACGAAAGATATTACTGATGTTCCAGCTCAGATTGAACCCAATTATATAATTGCCTCTGTCTATACCTGCTCCTTTCCAGTAAGAAGAGGAATAAGCCGAATTATCCTGGACATAGTTCCAGTCAAAGCCTGTACCCCTTCCCTGAATGACACCAAATGCAGACAATGAAGGCCTTTTTGTGGCAAGAGCTACTTTTTCCTGCTCCACACTTTCATCGATTTTATGTTGCTGAAACAATAGTGCCGGATGTTGTCCTGCCGATAGCCCGGATACCAATGCTGCCGGAGGTTCAGAAGTATAGTAAAGGCTATCTATGCTGTAATGTTGAAAAGGTTCGCCCATCAACACAGCCAGATCTGTGGAATACGCCAACACCTTATCATGCGCTTTGATCTGCGCAGAACGCGCGTTGGATACTTCTGCTTTGGCTAAGGAAGCATCAACTTCCGGAATCAAACCGCTGTTTGCACGGCTTTCCGTCATTTCATAAAATACCTGTGCCCGATACAGGTTGCGCTCCTGAACATATCTGAGACGTTGACTGGCTACAAGATTGAGGTAAGCGGCACCTACTTTGATCTGATGCTGAAAAATCTCCTGGTCCAAATCGGAAACCTGTACCTGATAACCGGCGCGTGCCGCGGAAAGCTCGCTTTTGAGTCTGCCGAAAGTAAAAATATTCCAGTTGATATTCGCCAGATACAAGGATCCGAATGCTGAATTCCAATTCTGCTCGGCCAAAGGCATAGACGTCGATGCCACACCCAACCCGCCATATGCGTACAGGGGACCATTCTGTGCATTCACAGAGCCGAATGACTGCTGTACCATAGCCGTTACATCGGGCAGGTACATACTTTTACGGAAAGATACATTTTCCGAAGCGGCATCTGTTAAAGACTTCTTAGCCTTGATTTTGTGATAGTTTTGAACGGATCGTTCTGCTGCATCCGGGAGTGTCAGAATCTGTCCTTGTACAAGAGTAAATCCAAGACACAGTATCCCTGATGCTATTATTTTTAGATACATATCATATAAAGTAAAAGTAGACAATAAATAGAGTCCGGCCCGTAACAGCATCTGCTGACAGGGTTTTACATTCTTAAAAATGTAAGGAGACTGTTAATCCGAAGAGATTATTGTCTAAATACGATATACACAATGATAAATGTACAGCGGAGTTGCCTGTACAGAAAGAAGAGGTTGAGGATAGTGATCAAAGGCAGAGATCAGATGAACTGAAGGGGATTCGAATACAGCTCCAAAGAACCGGTGCAGAATGGCTTCGTTCCAGAATTTGAAAGACAAATCCGTTTTGACAACTTTCTGCTGCTCATCTGTTAACTTGAGTACTTTTGTCTCATGCTGGCAACAGCCATCTTTTTTCCTGGTCTGTCCCTTATTTTTACTTACACAGATCGCACAAGGTTCCTCCGGAGGAATGGATCTGGTGAAAAAGCTCGTTTCCTGAACAGTTTCTTTTTTACAGAGATGTGTCTGAATAGCCACACCAAAGGCTGACATCAGATACAGGTAAGAAAGAAAAAGCAGAAATATTTTTTTCATATACGGCACAAAAATGCTCAATTAAGGACGATCGGAGTTATATTATTTCGGATAATGGTTATAGAATTTCGAAGATTCCGGCAGGATGATCCTTCAATATTTTAATACTAAAAAGATTAAAACATCTTAAAAACCTTAATTACAACGCTTTTACTAAGGGTTGTAAGTCACAGCGGCTGTCGCTATAATTCTACACATCTTTTCTGTAATAATATAACAGATTGATTTTATTCTTAAACCTTTATACACTAATTTTGTATTGATGTATAGAACGTGGTATATCATATTTTCTATCCTATGGCTCGGTATGATCTTCTCACCGCAGCAGGCTTTCTCCTGTGAGTCCGAGGCAAAACATATGCCTGTATCATCTTCAAGCTGCAACAGCGATCGTAACAGCAAGTCCCAAAAGTCTTGTTGTGATGATCAGCAAAAACATGACGAAACAAAAGATTGCGATCAGAAATGCAGCAACCAAATTTGCCACATTCCGGCAAAGGTAGATCTTTCTGCATCATCCCATTTAACATTCAATCCTCAGCTTTTCGACATTAGTAATTCCGTATTCTGGAAAAATGACATGTCGATACTCTCTGTTGTCTTATCCATCTGGCAGCCGCCGCGACTAGTTTAAAAGGTAATGTATAGCCAGAAGTGTGCCCTATCCGCAAGGATGGTACCTTCTCTCATTACGGATAGATCTAAAACATTCTATCTACTCGTGACATTATAATACTAATTAATCTATATGGACATCATACCCTGAATCTTATTGGAAACATGGGTATCAAAAGACAATATTGACATGAAATCATTTAAAAATATATTATCACTGATCTTGTTATCAGGAATCGCAGCTACGCCTGTGCTGGCGGCTGCACAGATCAAAAATGCAAAAACCGAATCTATCCGCATTGAAGGAAATTCAGAAGCCTGTAAAACCCTGATTGAAAAAGCGGGAAGTAAAAAAGGTGAAGCTGAACTTGACTGGAATACAGATACAAAGAAAGCTGAACTCACTTATAACAGTCAGAAAACATCAAAAGATGAAATTCTGAAACGTATAGCTTTGGCTGGATTCGACAATGAAATGTATCTTGCACCTACTGATGTTTATCAGGCACTCAGCCCTGAATGTCAGTATAAAGGTACCATCAAAACAGCTAAGCGGGCGGATCATGCATCAAAAGAAATGGACCATTCTAAAATGGATCATTCAACCACAGAGGGTACCAACGAACATACTGCCAAGGAGTCTAAACTTGAATCTTTGTACAAGAATTATTTTACAATAAAAGATGCATTCATAAAAGGTGACAGCAAGGCTGTAACAGCGGGTGCTGCAAACTTAAAAACGGCAATTGCAGCAATTAAAATGGGCGAACTTCAACCAAAAGAACATGATGTATGGATGATGGTGATGAAAGATCTTGAGAAACAGACTGCTGCTCTTCATTCATCAAAAGGACTGGAAAAACAACGCGTAGTTTTCATGTCGCTTTCAGAACAGATCTATAAACTGATCAAGGCTACCGATCCTGCTTATACTGTATACTATAATCATTGTCCGATGTTCAATGACGGCAAGGGAGCCAATTGGTTAAGCAAAGAAAAATCAATACAGAATCCATATTATGGATCACAGATGCTGACATGCGGATCAACAAAAGAGACCATTAAATAAGATATCAGAATAGTTAACGCATATATCAGTTCACATTATGAAAAGAATGATCATATTACTATTGGCTCCGTTATTGTTGATGGCTTGCCAATCCGGAACCACATCAAACAAAAGCCATCCTGAAGATTCAGCCTCATCGCTGAAAGATTCATTAGAAGCATATTCGGCAGAGACTTCGGGCACAGACTCTTCCAGTTCTGTCGTTACCGCGTATTTAGATCTGGGAAAATCGCTCTATATTCAGGATCAGGATAAAATCATGAAAGCGGCAAACTTCTTTGCTCAAATATTGAAAATACAACATCCGGACGAGACAAATGTAAATTCAAGGGAAGATATAAAAGATATATTGGAGAATACAACTGAAAATATTCAACATATTCTTGACAGTAAAGACAATCTTATCCATCAAAGAGAGCATTATGAAATCATTAGCCAGGATATATATGACTATATCAAGTTAGTGGGTATACAACATACCCTTTACAAATTTGATTGTAAGCTGAGTAGTAAACCTCAGACCTGGTTATCGGATACAAGAGAGGTACAAAATCCATATCTTGGAATAGAGAAAAAGGTCTGTGGAACACTGACAGAAACTCTAAACTAATGAAAACCAGGGGAATAGTTGCAGGTGTAATTACAGGGATATTTGTTGTCCTCCAGTTTATTCCTGCAACTCCTAAAAATACCCGTGAGGACAACAGTTTTAATTTTACAACGCATTTTTTACCGCCGGAAAATATAACAAGTTTGTTAAAAACCTTTTGTTTTGACTGCCACAGCAATTATACTGAATATCCCTGGTATACAAGTATTCAACCGATAGAGTATATGATGTCTGCACATATAACTGAAGGAAAAGAAAGGTTGAATTTTGATGAGTTTACTACATACAGAAAACGTAAGAAGCTGACTAAATTCAACAGCATAATTCAGGTACTCGAAGATGGAAGCATGCCGCTGACTTCTTACAGTCTGATACATGGATCGCTTTCGAAAGATGAGCGTAACAAACTGATTTCTTATTTTAATGAATTGATCATAAAAGAAGAAAAACTGTAAACTATGCTAAAACGACAAATAACAACTTCATTTTGAACTGTTCCGCGAACGGTTCATAATTTAAATTTAAATGAAACATCAACTAAGATTAATCTTTATATCTCTTTTCGCTCTGTTCATTCTGCAGGAATCAGGAGCTCAGCAAGTCAAGCGTTATGATCTGTATGTAAGAGATACTATCGTAAACTATGCAGGCAAAAACAAAAGGGCAATCGCCGTCAACGGGCAGATACCTATGCCTACACTGGAATTTACACAAGGTGATACTGCGGAGATTGTAGTTCATAATGAGCTCAAAGAAAATACATCCTTACACTGGCACGGTTTGTTTCTTCCGAATAAGGAAGATGGCGTACCTTATCTGACTCAACCCCAGATCGCACCCGGAACCACATTTACGTACCGGTTTCCGATTATTCAAAACGGGACACACTGGTATCATTCCCATACGGGACTCCAGGAGCAGATCGGTATGTACGGAAGTTTTATCATGAAAAAAAGAGCAAACGACAAAACATTCAGAAAAGGTATTGACGACTTACCTGCTGTACCGCTCATACTCAGTGAATGGACGAATCTGAATCCGGATAATGTACACCGGATGCTGCACAATGCAAATGACTGGGCTGCAATAAAGAAAGGTGCAACGCAATCCTATGCTGAAGCAGTCAAAGAGGGAAAGCTGAAAATCAAACTTAAAAATGAGTGGAAGCGAATGTTGGCAATGGATGTCAGTGATGTATATTATGATAAGATACTAATGAATGGCAATCCATTTACGGATCTCAAAAGCGTAGACGGCAAACCGCTCAAAGCCGGAGATAAAGTAAGGCTTCGTATCTCTAACGGGGGCGCATCTTCTTACTTTTGGCTCCGTTATGCCGGAGGAAAAATAACTGTGGTCGCTAATGATGGTAATGATGTAGAACCTGTAGAAGTAGATCGGCTGATTATAGCTGTATCTGAGACGTACGACGTGGTCCTGACTATCCCGGAAGATGGTATAGCCTATGAATTTATGGCGACTACAGAAGACCGTACCAATTCGTCCAGTTATTTTATCGGTAATGGTGTCAAACAACTGCTCTCTCCTCTTCCGCGTCTCAAGTATTTTGAAGGCATGAAGATGATGAATGATATGATGAAGATGAATGGCGATCTGGATGATATGGGTATGCAGATGAGTCTCAATAAAATGGATATGAATGTCGTCATGTATCCTGAAATTACAGGAAGTAATTCAAAAAAACAAGATCATAGCAAGCACAATATGGATGCTGATTCGAACCGCTATAATGCAAATGCTTTAGGTGATATCGTGACTCTCAATTATTCCATGTTGTCCTCTCCTTACGACACCAGACTTCCGAAGGATGCCCCTGTTAAAGAATTGAAATTCGTTCTGACCGGCAACATGAATCGCTATGTATGGAGTATGGATAACAAAGTCCTTTCAGAAACAGACAAAATACCGGTAAAAAAAGGAGAGATTCTACGCATTACGCTGTACAACAACTCTATGATGCGACATCCTATGCACTTGCACGGATTTGATTTCAGAGTGATTAATGGTAAGGGTGATAAGTCTCCGTTAAAAAATGTACTGGATATTATGCCAATGGAGACCGATACGATTGAATTTCTGGCTAATGAGGAAGGGGATTGGTTTTTCCATTGTCATATCTTATACCACATGATGTCCGGGATGAACAGAGTATTTGAAGTCGGCGATTATCAAAATCCTATCCTGCCTGACAAGGCAGGAGCTTATAAAATGCTGCAAAAAGAAAGTAATATGTGGCACTTTATGGCGCAGAATGATTTTGCCACAAATGGTAATGACGGTCAGGCGATGTTGCAGAATGCAAGATGGAGTGTCGGAACGGAATGGCGACTGGGCTATAATGACATGCATGGCTATGAAGTAGAAACGCATGTCGGCAGATATCTCGGGAAAATGCAGTGGCTGATGCCTTTTGTAGGTTTTGACTGGCGTTACCGTAAAATGGGAAAAGATGAACATGAAAAGAATATATTCGGACAGACCAATAAGAAAGACAATAGAAGTGCAGTCAGTTTAGGATTTATGTACACCTTGCCGATGCTCGTTAATTTTCAGGCAGAGGTATACCATGATGGTATTGTTCGTCTGGCAGTGATGCGTGAGGATATTCCGCTATCTAAAAGATTGCGTGGTGATTTTATGTACAATACGGATCAGGAGTATATGCTGGGACTTAACTATATTTTGACAAAGAATATGAGTATACGGACACACTATGATAGTGATATGGGATTCGGTGCCGGCCTGTCGCTTAATTATTAATTTTCAAAAGATATATAAGCTCAAATAAAATAAGACCCTGAACCGATCTACCTCTGAGTAATCAAGTGTTCAGGGTCTATTTATTTGTAGTATGAAGTTTTGATTTTAGTCGTGATGACACAGAAAAATGCCTGTATAAATACGAAGTAAGTTATTAATAGTAAAAAACGAGATATGTGTTATGCTGATAAGAGAGACGACTGACTACAGCTCAAAACAGAAAAAATATCCTCTCCTTAAAAAAGAGAGGGTATTTTTATTTACAGTCTGAACAGTACGACTGATTCTTATTATAGCAACTAATCTTTATTTACTTTTTCAGTTCGCGATAGCGGTTGAGTGCTTCCAGAAAATAATAATCTGCATATGTCAACGGGACATCGATTTCACTGTTATGTGGCATACTGCCTACAGAATGTAAAAGTAGAAAGCCTCCGTTTGTGCCTTTTTGGGCCAGATATTCATCTGAAGAAAGAGATTTAAGAATTTGTTCAGCCGCATTCAGATATGTTCTTCCTTTTTCCTCTGCGTATCCGCTGAGCTCAAGTAGTGCTGAGGCAATAACGGCAGCAGCAGAAGCATCGCGGTGTATGACATCAAATCGTTTTGAATCATATGCCCAGTCGGGTTTATATCCTTCCTGGTTCACATTGAAATCCCAGTATGGTATTTTATCTTCCGGCAAATTAGCATGATTCAGAAAAAAATCTGCTGCATGTTCAGCGGTCGCCAGATACTTCGGATCTTTGGTTTCCCGATACATCACTGTATATCCGTATACTGCCCAGGCTTGCCCTCTGGACCAGGTAGAATTGTCCGCAAAACCCTGATTGGTCTGCTGATGTAATACTTTACCGGAGGTGGTATCATAATCAACCACATGGTAAGTGCTGTAATCCGGACGGAAATGGTATTTCATAGTCTGATCAGCATGGCTGATGGCTACTTTTTTGTATTTATCATCGCCTGTCAGTTTGCTTACATAAAAAAGCATTTCCAGATTCATCATATTATCGATTATGACCGGATAATTCCAAAGTGTTTTCTTGTCCCATGACATCTTTGAATTCCACGATTTGATTAACCCTACCTTCGGATTATATCGTGTCAGAGCCGATTCGCCGGACTGGATCAGGATCTTATTATATGCATTGATTTTTGCTGTGTCTTTCAGATTTTTTATAGCGTTACCATAAGAACAATACATGACAAAGCCGATATCATGATGCTGCGTCAGAAATTTTCCTTCTTCCAGTGCCTCTGTCCATTTTATGGCTGCAGCTTCCCATTTGGGATCTTTGCTGTATTCGTATATATTCCAAAGGCTTCCTGCAAAAAATCCTCCTGTCCAGTCCCACACATCTGTACCTTTCACATTACCTGCAGAATCCAATGTCCGCGGAAAAATGGTGATATCCTTGGAATTGTTCAGTAATAAAGTATACTGCTCTTCAGCCCTTTCGAAATCTTTCGCAACAAAATTGCCTGAAGTGGAAGAGCAAGCCAGCGTAAGGGCTAACATGGATAGTGCTGTGGCTTTAAATAATAGTGTCATATAGATATATAATTTGTTTTATGATTTGAGTTCGGTTAAGTTCTTATTCCGCCACATTAATCGTTACATCTTTAGTAACCTGATCCTGTCCGTATATATTGGCATTGGCTGCCACAAAGGTCACGGTATATTTACCCGGTTTGGTATATACATGACTATAGGTATCCATACGGGTGGCCATATTTTTGAGTGGAACTCCTGTATCCGGACTTACACTTGTCAGGTTGAGACCTGCGGTCACTGCCCACACCTGATTGCTTCCGACTGCAGCGGCTCCTCCGGCATATTTGAGGATATTATCTGTACCGAAAATCCAGGTAACCTGAGAAGATGGCAGCACCTTTACGAACTTCCATCCGGCTTCTTTGATCCCTGATACGGCAAGCACCTGTCCGTCACTGGTGATGGTATTGATATTAAATGCATTGATCCACCAGCGGGGCTGTGTAGATCCTGTAACACCGGTATACTTAAAAGCAAAATAGATTGGTTTTTGAACATCCACAGTCAGACCTGTCTGTTGTAATGCCAATATATTGACTGTACCTGAAGGTGCATATGTAGCATCATTAGACTGAATGGGTGAGAGTGTAAAAGCACTTGTAATATCCACCCAATCGGATGGTTTGATACCTGTAGCATCATATACTGCATTAAAATTCTGAGTAGCAAGTAAGCGCAAAGAACCCGGCTGCTGGGCATCTGCCCCATATCGTCTGTTTGTCGCAAATGAAAGCTGGATAACTTCACTCTCAGCACGTGTCCGGTCACGATAGATGTACCGGTGACTTTCTTCTCCTGACCAGAATACCAACTGATCCGGATTACCGCTTAATGTAAAACGAACGGTATCACCGACTTTATAATTTGCTTTTTCTGTACTGACCGATAGGGATACCGGTAAATTTTCTCTTTTCTCACATGCTACCAGAATATAGCATAGTGACAATATATAGACTATCTTTTTCATATTAGTATCAACTGATCATTACCAACCCGGATTTTGTTTAATAGCATTATTCAATGATATTTCAGCAATAGGAATAGGAAGCAAAAGATCCCTCTCCGCTACATTTTTTCCTGCCAAAGCCATGTATCTGACTGCTGCAGGTGCAGAGGTTTCGATCTCGCTTGCCAGAGATTTCATATTTGACTGAAAGATTCCCCAACGAATCAGATCATACTTACGGATACCTTCGAACGCTAATTCGCGGAAACGCTCATCGCGGATGAGTTGTCTCATATCATCTTTAGTACCTATAGCTGTACTCTTATCAGATGCTTTTGCACGATCACGTACCTGCTTAACGGCTGCTTTGGCTTCTGCTGTAGCTCCGTTGACTTCGTTTTCAGCTTCCGCATACATCAGCAGTACATCGGAGTAACGTAATAAAGGAAAATTAATAGGCGTATAGTTTTTATTGCGTGGCAATACCCGCTCGTATGGTCTGCGGTATTTGGCAGCATGCCGGTTTTCAATATCTGTAGCGGCATAATACACGGAATCTGTTACTTTGTTATTCACATAAGAATATTTGTAGGTAGCGATATTCCAGTCTCTGCGCAGGTCTGTATTTTCATATGCCTGATACAGCCGTTTAGTGGTTGCTATAAATCCGTATGAATAGCCATATGCCTCATCATTACATTGAATTCCGATCGCATTTCCCAGACGTCCGGCTTCAAAATCTGCAGCACGATTGCCTGCAAACTCAACTTCCCATATAGATTCCTGAATGTTGTATTTGTCTGATGCCATATCTTTAAACAGTTTGGCATAATCACTGATCAGCGCATGCTGATAGCCTGAAGAGTGTACTACTTTTCCGGACCACTCTAATGCTTTGTCATATTTGGACACATCATTGAGCGGAAAGCCCGCCATCTTAAGATAGACACGTGCCAGAATACCCTGTACAGCAGTTCTGGTTACACGACCTGAATATCCGTATTCATTGATATTCTTGACCATGGCTTCTGCTGCTTCCATTTCGGATACCACAAAGGCATAAATATCTTTAGGCGGGGTGCCTTCGATATTGACATCCGTTACAGACGCGGTAGGTAATGTTTTCAACGGAACACTTCCCCAATGGCTAACCAGCAGAAAATAATAATAGGCTCTCAAAAACTTAGCTTCTCCGATCGTCACTTTTTTGACCGTTTCATCCATCTGTACTTCATTGATCCGGTAGAGCAGTGTATTTGCTCTTTCAATACCTTCATAGAGATAGCGCCACAATGCACGTACATTGCTTTCCGAAGCATCAAAATTATAGACAGATAATCCGGTCACATAAGCACTCCGGTAATACACACCTTCGTCTGAAATAGGAAGGTAAACCGACAGGTTGCTGCCATATACTTCTTCCTTACCCAGTATATCATATACGCCAGTAAGTCCGGCCTGTACATCAGCTTCCGTTTTATAATAGTTTTCTTTAACAATGAAAGTAGGATCCTTATCGAGAAACTTACTACATCCCGGCAACAGGAATACGATCAGCATCAACAGTAGCAAAAACGCTGTTGAAGGAATATTTTTTATCGTTGTTTTCATGTTTTTCTTTTTCATAGTCTTACAAACCTACATTTACACCAAATACAAATGTCTTAGGACGAGGATAAGACGAATAGTCAAATCCCGGAGTCAGCGCCGAGTAGTATACTGCTACCTCCGGATCATAGCCGGAGTAATTTGTAAACGTATACAGGTTTTGAGCGGTCGCATATACCCGCAGACTTCTGATTTTTAATTTACTTAATACCTTCGGATCAAAATTGTATCCAAATGACACTGTTTTCAGGCGGAGATAAGATGCGTCTTCTACTACACGTGATGAATAGGCATAAGGCCCCATTCCTCCGACTCTAAACATATCATTGGTCTGATTATCGGGAGTCCATCTGTTTTCAAATGTTGCAAACTGATTGAGATTGGTTTTATTTCCGGCCTCAAACCAAAGTCTGTTTGCATTGACTACATCATTTCCATATGACCACTGCATAAAGACATTCAGATCAAAATTTTTATATCTGAAGTTGTTGGAGAATCCTCCCTGATGAATGGGATAAGCATTACCGATCACTGTACGATCATAGTTATCTACTACATTGTCGCCATTCAGATCACGGTATTTGATATCTCCCGGGCGGATATTGGATCTGGAATTGCCATTTGTCGTCACACCGGATTTAAGCTCATAAGTCCCATTAGGCAACTGATTAAAATCCTCATACTGATATACTCCATCCCATATGAATCCGTATATCTGTCCGATTGGCTGTCCGATCTTCGCTATATAGAGTGGAATAGAGGTATAGTTCTGATCCCACGGCACTGTACTTGTAATGCTTTCCTGATTTTCGGTCAATGATACCACACGGTTTTTATTGAAGGCGATATTGAATGATGAATTCCAGTTAAAATCGCTTTTCTTGATAACATCTCCCGACAAACTAATCTCCAGACCCTGATTGGTAGTCGCACCTATATTCTTGAAAGCAGTAGAATATCCTGTACTTAGGGGCAGGCTGGCATTCAACAGCAGATCCGTAGTCTTTTTCTTATAATAATCTACCGTTACTAACAAACGTTGTTTGAATAGACCGAGATCAACACCTATATTTGATTGTTTGGTACTTTCCCAACGCAGGTCAGGATTAGCAATGGAACTTAAATATACCCCTTGCGTAATGGTATTGTTAAAGGGATAATAGCCATTTGTTGCCGGTCCGGTATTGTCAAAACTCAACTGCGCATAGGTCGCATATTCATTGACTCTGTTGTTCCCCGTCACACCATATCCCAGACGTACTTTCGCATCTGAAAACAGGGTTTGTTCTTTCATAAAGCTTTCATTGATCAGTCTCCATGCGAATGCAGCCGATGGAAAATATCCCCATCTGTTGTTTTTTCTGAATTTGGAAGAACCATCAGCGCGGTACGAAGCTGTAAGGAGGTATTTATTCTGATAGCTGTAATTTACACGGGCCAGATAAGACATCAGTGACCACTCTGTATTCAGGGAGGTAACAGGTTGCGCAATACCCTGGCTTAATCCGGCAAGCCCGAGATTTTCATTGGGAAGCTGGATAGCTGACAGACCATATCGCTTCCATACATTTTCCTGAAATGTGATACCTGCTACGGCATTCAGTGTATGATCTTTGCCAAATTTCTTATTATAGGTCAGCAAGTTTTCATTCAGCCAGGTATAGCTATCTGTATACATTATAGAGCCGTTTACTTTATTGATACTGGCCCAGTAACCATAGCGTGTCATGGAATTATTGAAAGACTCCTGTCTCCAGTCAGTCTTATTGATACCTCCGTTGATACGAAGCTTCAGATCTTTGGTAAAAGCATATTCAGCATAACCATTAGCAATCAGCCTGTTGTTAAAATTGGCGCGGTATTCATTTTCAGCAGACATAATTGGATTGATACGATAATCGTTACTGGCATCTACATCCGGATCTATCAGGGAGTTAACAAGATCGGTATCACTTCCGAAGCCGACAGGGCGGTATCCCCAGACGCTGTACATCAGGTAATTCATCGCTGAATATGTAGCATCCGGTGCCGATGGATTTGTACCCGAAGTCCTGGTTGCCGTATACATTGCATTAACGCCCACTTTGAGTTTATTGAACGTCTGATCTAAGGTCATCTTACCCTGGTATCTCCGGAAACCGGAGTTGATAATAATACCGTCCTGATCGAATACGTTTCCGGAAAAGGAATATTTAGTGGATTTATTTCCACCCATTACCGATAAGGAATGATCCTGCATCGTCGCTGTTTTGAAAAGCAGATCCTGCCAGTCATTTCCGGCAGCATTACGATAATCTTCAAGTCCTTTCCCATCTCTGAAATAGGTGAGTTTGATTCCGACAGAGTCAATATCCCTTTGCAATTTCACAAATTCATAAGGGTTCATCAGCTCCATTTTATTGATAATCTGCTGCACACCTACATAGCCGGAATAATTGATAACGGGTGCTCCCTCCTTACCTTTTCGGGTAGTGATCAGTACAACTCCGTTAGCTCCTCTGGCTCCGTATATGGCGGTAGCTGAAGCATCTTTCAGGATTTCTATGGATTCGATCTCCGCAGGATTCAACACATTGGCATTGGCATCTTCCATCGGAAATCCGTCGATAACATAGAGTGGTTCGTTGGATTGTGTAAGTGAGTTGGCTCCCCGTACGACGATATTAACTCCGGATCCCGGTTTGCCGCTTTCAGATGTAACCTGTACACCTGCAACCCGTCCTGCAAGAGCTTCAAGTGCTGAACCTACCGGCGCCCTTTTGATGTCCTCCATTTTGACAGAACCTACAGATCCTGTCACATCTTTACGCTGCACTTCTCCGTAGCCTATGACAACGACCTCATCTAAAGATCGGTTGTCTTTACGGATAGTCACAGACATAGCGCCAGTAGCGGGAATACTGACATCTTTTGACTCATATCCTATGTATTTGAACGTTAATACAGCATCGTTGCCGGATATCGTTAAGTTAAATTTACCCTGTGTGTCGGTGACTGTTCCTGCCTTTGCATTTTGCAGGGAAATGGACACCCCGGGTAAAGGTTGCCGGTTTTCCTCATCATAGACCGTCCCGGTAACGGTCCTGCCGGATTGGGCATATCCTGTCTGCCATATAAGCAGCATCAGGAACAGGCTTATTATTCGAATACTATTCATAAATATAGTTGGTTTATAGTGGTTTATTGGGTTTTAATTCATAATCTGTCTCACCGTAGAGCCTTGCAGCTCCTTTTGCGGAAGGGATATCGTCCGGGGTTGTCCTGCTGTCCCCAGTCCTGCACTAACGGTGATCTGCGTTTCCTTATAAAGCGGATCCGAAATATCCAGAATCACCTGATTTCCTGTTTTTCTCAACATAAAAACACAGGGTTTATCTGTTGTAAATATCAATCCTTCATGCTCAATTTTTCCTGCTTCGTACATGACTCCCATCAGCAGCTGACTTCCGGAATGATAGACTAGCTGAGCACGTTTTGTATTTTCGATAACTTGAGCTGGATTCTTTATCTTAGCAAATGCTTTGGCATTGGTCAGAGCAGGCAATACACGGTATTCATAATGTGCATCTTTAGGACGTATTCCGTGATCTATCCACAGTTTGAATACGTCTCCCTTGACCGGGGCAGCCTCTACTGATTTATTGATGCGTTTCCAGGATCCCTCCTGTGTTTCAGCAGAAAGAAATGTCCGCTGCCCTTCTGCAATTACATAGCCTGATCCGTTATGCCACAACTGTGAAGCTGAAACCTGCGCAGGAGCTTGTTTCTTTACAGTCGTTTTGCCATCTAACTGAACCGGCCCCTGTAACCAGGCCTGATTGATGGTAGTCGTAACCGGAACATCCAGATCGCTGTTGATATCAGCACCCAGACACAGAATTTCCTGATCCAGGAAAAACCATGATTTTTTGGCTTGTACTGCATCATAATTCATCTGATAAGCTGTAACTCCATACAGACTGTCGGATACTCCTCCGGCAAATTGGTTATTGCCGCGTACCCCCCATTCGGTATCCATCAATTTATCTTCTTTGTGATCAGGAGATGTTGTGCCCGGGATTTTATCCCATTCCCAGACGGGCATTATATTCATGTATTCTGGTCCGTTCTGCTGTATATTCATGGCGCCGTCTGACAAATATCTTCCGTATAAATTCTCCCCATTCCCGGCCTCACTTCTGTTGGTACGGTCACTTGCTGTCCGCACGGACACATGATATTCAGGACGATTGTGAAGAGTAAAATCGGCTTTCCAGAAATAGCGGTGAACTGGTTTTACCTCCTTTGAAAGATTAGAAGGGTTTTCAAATTTAGCTTTCTCTGATTCGTAGGCTTTTACATTCTTACTATCGATCTGCATAGCGATATCCAGACGTTTAGGTTCATTGGTTTTCAGCAAGATATCTTTGCGGCTTACCCCTCTTCCTTCAACATTAAAATCCATGTATTTACCGCGGTGCATATTGAGAAAAGTATGACGATAGAAACCTGTAAGAAGCGCCAGCTTATCCTCAGCAATAAAATAAGGTGTATTGTAAACGTATTTTAAAATCGTGAATAATCCGGTCAGATACACATTTCCATATCCTGAAATATAGAGTTGAGGACCGTGTTGTAAATAAGAGTAGTCATATTGCAATCCCTCTTCTCCGTCCACTAATTGCACGGGCTGATACAGCTCACTCAGAGAATAGCTCAGAAGTTCTTTATCTTCGGTAAGCAGTGATCTGTAAAAATAGTGCATGGCTATATCTGTTTTATTTGCACCGGTCTTTGCGGCAGCATCTCCCCTTTTCATGCGTTCTATCAACTTTTGATCAAGATCTGCCGGAAGTTTTTCCGCTCCGTAGCGGGATAATATCAACAGCACTCCCAGTTGCTGTGGTACACTGATCTCGTTGTGCCACCAGTTGCCGCTTTTTGGGTCTTTATCATACCAGAATTGATAGGCTTGTACGATAGCATTATAAAACTTAGGATCATTGTAATGTTTTCCATCCTTGTTGATATAGGACTGAATAAGGAGCGACAGCCGTGTAAGATGATCAGAAGGTGTCCATTTTGTAAAGACGACATCTGCATAATCGATATCCTCCCAGCTTCCGTTTTTACTCATTCTGGCCAGCATATCTTCTGCCCGCTTATCCGCACCGGCATCCGTTCGCAGGTGATCATCAACGATACGTTTGCTGATTGTTCCAAAAGGATAGGTAGCCTGTGCTGATACTGACTTGGTCAGTATCAGCACAAGAAAGCACATAATTATCTGTAGGTATTTCATAGGTAAGTGAATATTATTAAGGATACTGGCGTTCCATCTTTCTTCCGATGACGTCCATTTTATGTTTCATAATCTGATTATAATCTCCATAGGAACTTGTCCAGTGCGGATTGTCCAGTCCCTGTTCCCAATGCTGCAGGAGTGCAGTCAGTTCTTTTACCTTTTGGGGATGGGTTTCTGCCAGATTTCTAGTCTCCCCTTTATCCCAGTTGAGATCAAATAATAAGGGTGATTCTCCCCGGACCTGAATAAGTTTCCACTGTTTTTTGCGGATAGCGGCTGCAACTCCTCTTCTCCAGCAGAGAAAATCATGAGGTTCCTGCTTATTTTTGCCGGTCAGAAACGGTAAAATATTTACCCCGTCCAGCTGCATGTCTGATCTTACTGTTCCTTGTGCCGCAGCAACGCAGGTAGGAACCAGATCAAGCGAACTGACTAAGCCCTTGTAATCTTTTCCTGCCGGTAACTGTTTCGGCCAGTGCATAATCATAGGAACACGGATTCCGCCTTCCCATTTGGATCCCTTAAGTCCTCTCAGAGGACCATTATCTGCGCCGTTATTGGTGGCAGCACCATTATCATTGAGAAAAATAAGTAAAGTATTTTCCAGTTGCCCGGTTTTCTTTAGCTCTTCTACGATACGTCCTATACCGTCATCCATAGCGGACATAAGTCCGGCATAACTCCGGCGCTGAGCATCTTTGAGGTGTGCAAACTGTGCTAACTTTTGAGGAGTTGCCTCCACAGGGGTATGCACTGCATTATAGGAAAGGTATATGAAGTATGGTTTATCACGTTTTTGGCGCATGTAGGATATGGCTTTGTCCGTAAACATATCTGTAAGGTAATAGACATCTTTTTCATCTACTTCAGTATAATCATTCAGGATCTTTTCTTCCTGCTTAATAGCGGTTCGGATAGGAAAAAAGCTTCGGTGGCCACCTATAAATCCAAAAAAATGATTAAACCCCTTGTGGAGAGGATGGTGCTTTGTCTCATTTCCCTGATGCCATTTCCCGATAGCCATTGTTTCGTATCCGTTTGATTGCATCTGATCTGCAATGGTACGAACGGTATCAGACAAACCGATATCCTGCATCTGATAGCCATCTGCAGGTAAATCAGAAACGTTGTGTTCAAATCCACTTCGTTGTTGATATTGTCCCATTAAGAGGCCTGCACGTGAGGGTGCACATACAGAAGCCGTTACATAGCTGTTAGTAAAACGAACTCCGCCCTTAGCAAGGGCATCTATATGTGGAGTAGGAATATCCTGACTGCCATAGCAGCCAAAGTCTTCGTATCCTCCGTCGTCTGACAGAATAAGAATAATATTAGGACGCTGCTGCGCGCTAACAGATCCTGTTGTCAGCATGAATAAGGTGAACAGAAAAACAATTTGGTTCAAGGTTCCCATTGATCACATATTAAGTTTATCTACAATTTGGTCGTATCGGTATAGCGTGTATCTGCATTCCGATAGTCAAATATTCAAAGATCCGGAGAGCTGAACGGGGTAATATTTTACTTTTTTAGGGTGAAAATTTTACAATATGCTTCTGTTATGCTTTAGAAGCTATTTTTTTGAATAATCCGTAGGGTTCTTTCCGAAATATTTTTTGAACTCTTTACTGAAATATTTAGGATCGTTGAAACCAACTTTATAGGCAATCTGCGACACCGGCAAATCTGTTTCCTGTAATAATGCCGCTGCACGATTGAGACGTAGTATTTTTATAAAATCACCTATCGTCAGTCCGGTAAGTGCCTTGACTTTTTTATAAAAGGCAGTTTGTGAAACTCCCATATGTGCTATGAGATCCGTGACACGCAGATCTGCATCCTCCAGCCTGTTTTCTATATGTGATTTCAATTCTTTCAGAAAAACAGCATCCAAATCCGTATACGTTTCTTCTGAAGAAGGATTTAAGAGTGATTCCGTATATTTTTCTCTCAACCTGTCTACATGATCCAGCTGGTTGCTTATCTGCAGTAATAATACCTGTATACTAAATGGTTTGATAATATATGCATTGGCTTTGGCCAGATATCCCGCTGTGATCTGTACCTCTTTGTCCATTGCAGTTAAGAGAATTACAGGAATATGACTGGTTGCGGGATCAGACTTCAGTATACGCGTGAGCTCCACACCGTCCATCTTTGGCATAGATACATCAGAAATGATCAATTGGGGAAGGATCTCTAATGCCATCTGCACACCTTCTTCGCCATTGGCTGCCGTATATACATCATATTCAAGCTCCAGTGATTTGAGCAAAAAGTCAGCGACATCTCTGTTATCTTCCACAATCAGAAGGCTTCTTTTCAACTTAGGATGTATGAGGGTCTGCCCGGCAAACGGAGCACTGACCTCCGTGTTGTCATGCCGGAATATTGTATTTTCCGGATTTACAGCACCTAAGTCCGGTAAGGAGGCTGGCAGTAAAATGGTAAATGCGGTTCCCTTTTGAGCCGTAGATTGGACACGGATTGTTCCTCCATGCTGTTCAACGATGGCTTTACAAAGCGACAACCCTATTCCCCAGCCTTTTTCACGCACCTGGTCACTCTGATAAAAATTGGCAAATACTTTACCCAGATCTTCCTCAGCGATCCCCATACCTGTATCTGCTATGACGACAGCCACCTGACTTTGCTGTCTCTCTGCCACTATACTGATTGATCCGCCTGCAGGTGTAAATTTGATCGCATTTACAAGCAGATTGGACATTACCTTACTGAATTGATACGGATCGAGATAAACAGGCTCTGTAACGGTACATTTCAGAGTGAACCGGATCTCACCCGTATGAAAAGCCTCCTGAAACAGTTCAACCTGTTCCTGTATAAAGGGCAACAACATGACTTGTTGTAATTTTAACTCCACTTTACCTTCTTCTATTTTCCGGAAGTCCAGCAATTCATTGACCATCAGCAAGAGGCGATCTACATTCTTTTTGATGATACTGAGGTAATATGATCCCGTTTCTTTTTCCCGGAGTTGTTCCATCAATTTATCCAGCGGAGCGACAATCAGTGTCAGTGGTGTACGGATTTCATGTGAAATTTTAGTAAAGAAGTCTAGTTTTGCCTGATAGAGACCATCCAGATCCTTTGCATACTTTTGCTGATAGAGCAGTTCATTGCTTAATTGGATCTGCCGGCGTCTGAAGCGGTCAAAAAGATATCCTCCGGAAAGCAAGATCAGCGCATAGAGCACATAAGCCCACCAGGTCTGCCATAGCGGGGGCCGAACTTTGATGGTCAGTTCGTACGGTTTATCCCCCCATTTACCATCTGCATTTGTCGCATTGAGCAGCAGGGTATAATTACCCGGGGAAAGATTAGTATAACTGGCCACAGGTTGGTCTACATTGTTCCATTCCTGATCAAAACCATCCAGTTTGTACCTATATTTTATTTTAAACTGATTGATATAGTCAATGGAAATAAAATCTATAGTGAAGTAATTCTGGTCGTAATTAAGGGTGAGCCCGGGCATCAGACTTATATCCTGATCCAGCAAATGGGTAGCATCATGAGGGTGTACAATGGTATTGAACAGCTTGAGTGCTGAAAGCCGGATTTCGGGATTCTTAGTTTGTCCGCTGAATTGC
Source organism: Sphingobacterium spiritivorum ATCC 33861 (assembly GCF_000143765.1). Classification (GTDB taxonomy): domain Bacteria; phylum Bacteroidota; class Bacteroidia; order Sphingobacteriales; family Sphingobacteriaceae; genus Sphingobacterium; species Sphingobacterium spiritivorum. Next base: position 240,672 of record NZ_GL379772.1, read on the forward strand.
TGTGGATTGATTTCCACAAGTCCTTTATAGGTCCCGAAATACAAACGACCGTCATGCGCACGGGTGGAAGCGTTAAGACTGAATTCGGAAGAGGGCAATCCGTCATGTGTATCAAAAAGCTGGATATTTCCGGTTTTGGGATTAAGTCTGGCCAACCCTTTATCCGTTGCTACCCATACCATTCCCTGTTCATCAAATTCAAGCGACATGATATTAGGACTTGGCAGCCCTTCCTGTGTACTCCAGCGATCAAATTTATGTGTGGATTTATCAAATCTATAGACGCCTCCCTTGTAGGTGCCTATCCATATTTCTTTGGATGGACTTTCCCGGATACAATGGATATAAGATGATGTCAACCCTTCCTCTCCTATCTCATACAGCTCAAACTGGGTCGTATTCTTCCACAGGACATTTAATCCTTTAACTGTCCCAACCCAAACATTCGCAGTTTGATCAATCAGTATATCCTTTATATAATTGTTGGACAAACGAACTTTGGAGGTATCGTTGATATAAGAAAAGCGCTGATGTATGCTGTCATAAATATTGATTCCGTTGGAGGCGGTGCCGATCCAATACTTCCCGTCCGGATGCCGTTGTATACTGCTTATATATCCCTGATTAAGACTATGCAAACCGGGAGATAAGGACAGTATATTATTTCCATTCTGCCCCAGCACATCTATTCCGCCGTCAAATAAACCAATCCATATACGGTCTGTATCTACCCATATGGATTTGACTGTGGAAGAACGAATCTGCCTGTAAGTCCCGGATATACTGGTAAACCGCTGGGTTTTCCGGTCCAGATAATCCAGACCGTTTCCTTCTGTCCCTATCCAGAGGTTGTCAAGGCGGTCTACCTTCAACTGGCTGATCAGATCTCCGCTTAAACTATTGACGTACGGATTAGCCCTGTATATCTTAAAATAGGATTTGGTTGGATGGAATACAGATACACCTCCGAAATTGGTTCCCAGCCAGATAGAACCGTCTTTATCTTCGAAAATATCTTTAATGGAATTATCTGAAAGGTTGCTGCTATTGGAAAGATCTTTGTGTATCTGATCTATACGACCGCTTTTCAGGTCCTCTATCGTCAATCCGCTCATTGTGCCGATATACAATTTACCGGATCTTTTGGAATAGATAATTTTGCGGATAATATTATTGCTTAATTTTCCATTCTCCTTTGTATACTTATGCAGCGTACTTTTCCTGAGGTCATACCTTATAATTCCCTTATTATCTATTCCTGTGTAGAGTTGATCATCAACGCATGCCAATGCTCTGACAAAGTAAGGTCCGGAAGGTTGCAGTAGCTGAGCCTGCTCTATTGCAATTTTATGGTTTTGTCCGATTTGAATTTTATTTAGTCCTTTATCTGTCCCTACCCAAATATTCCCTGAAGCATCTTCACAGATTGTATTCACCTGCTGACCGACAAGCCCTTCCTTATCACCTATATGAATAAATTTCCGGGATTTGTTGTTCTCCAGATAACTTAAGCCTTCATTCGTGCCGAAAAATATTCTTTTATCTTTTGTGATGTAAATGCAAAGTATAGCAAATGAATGCGGTCTGCTTTTGCCTGCTACCTGATAATTGATCTGTTCAAAACGGTCTTGGGCCAGTGAATAGTAGCTTAGTCCTTTCTGTGAACCAAACCAGATATTACCGGTATCATCTTCTTTAATACTGTAGATATAATCATTGTCAATAAGTGTGGTGGGATCGTCGGCAGTATTAGAGTAATGCGAGACAGTACGACCGTCATAACGATTGAGTCCATCCCGTGTCCCAAACCACATAAAACCCCTCCGGTCCTGCCCGATAGAAAGTACGGTACTGTTGGATAATCCGTCTGCTACAGATAAATGGTCAAAACGGTACTGAGCAAACAATACATCAGGTAGAAATAACAGCAACAAAAAAAGAAAGTATACTAATTTCGGCTTATAGGTCATAATTCAAATATAATTGAATTTCTAAATAATAGACCAAAAAGCTAACGGGGAGCTTAAAAAAAGAGCTACAGGTTTGGTATTTTAAGCAATGAATTAAACATTTCCTTATCTCAAAGCCTGCACAACTTCTATAGGCAGATCAGATTCCAGTATAGAAGCTCCGTCTTCAAAGACAGCGCGGTATCGTTCTGCTCTGGCCTCCTTACTGCTCAACTTATCATAAGTCGGCGCTGTAGAAATCATACACATGACTCCTTTGGCATGAAAAAAGGCGTACATCTGCTGATTTGCTTCTTTTATTTCAGGACCTATATACACTATCATCCGGTTATAAGGCAATCCTGACGATTTAAACTTGTCCAGTGCCGATTGATCCTTGATATGCATGGACATATACTGATCAGGATTTTTATCCCGATAAAATTTAGCCTGATCTACATGATGTACTGTGACCCAGACCCAATTATAGGCATTATGTTTTTTGATAATACCGGCCGTCATTTCAATAGGAAGATCTTTTTTATCCAGATTTAGGATTGTCTTTCCTTTGGCCCATTCTATGACTTCATCCAGTGTATTGATACGGTAAGGAGTCAGGTTACCGGCATGATCTTTAAGTTTCAGCTTTTTCAGATCCTTCCAGGTGTAATCTGATACCTTTCCCTTGCCGTTAGTGACCCGCTCCAGCTCAGCATCATGCAACAGCACAGCAATACTGTCTTTTGTAAGCCGGGGATCAATCTCAAAGATAGCAGGCGTATGTCTCAACACTGCCTCAAAAGCCGGAATAGAATTTTCAGGAAGTCCCTGCTCTATTGTCCCCCGATGTCCGCTTATTATTTTTTTTCCAGGTGCATACTGAAAAGCCTTGTACATATCCGCTACCGTTTTATAATTCTGTGTATGAAGTTTCTGTGCAAAAGCATTTGAAATAGTATAACAGGTAAACAGAAATAGTGTCAGAAACAGCTTGCAATAGGTGTTCATATGTATGTAGTTTATTTTTAAGGATTACAGGAATATCCGAACCGGGGGTAAAGAACGTATGAAACTATTATTTCACTTGTATTTGTACAGCCTTGCCGATATGAATATTTCACAGGTATTATTCTGACAGTGAAAATAAGAATTCCAGTTTAACAAAATGTAATCTTTTTGTTTCCGTGAGATCAAGAATCTGCAGCTGCTGACGATGAATAACAGCTTTATAATTTTATACATGCCGGTAAGGATTTAAATCTTACCTTTGTTTTTTTAAAAATCATCATATGAAACCGTCCCCAAAAGAAATAAAAAAGACCCTTCATTCGCGTAATAAACATATTTCGGGTTACGATTTTCAGCGTTTAACGAAAAAAAATCCGGCACTCAGCGGATTCTTAATCACCAATCCGGCAGGACAGGTGACTATCGATTTTGCAGATCCAAAGGCCGTATTTGAACTTAACAAGACATTATTGCTCTTACATTACGATCTGCAGCACTGGGAAATTGGCAAAAACAGTCTTTGTCCGCCAATTCCGGGCAGAGCGGATTATATACATTATGTCGCTGATTTACTGGCGAAAGACCACAATGGAAATATTCCGCGTGGCCCTCAGGTAAAAGTGCTGGACATCGGTACCGGAAGCAGCCTGATCTATCCGATCATCGGACATCAGGAATATAAATGGTCCTTTGTAGGTACAGATATTGATGCACAGTCTCTGCATCATGCTTATATGAACAGTTCCAAAAACGAAGCATTGAAAAAATCAATCGTTTTGAGAGAACAGAAAGATAAGGCACATGTATTTACAGGTGTGATATTACCGGGTGAAAAATATGATCTGGTGCTCTGCAACCCTCCCTTTTATGGTTCACGGGAAGAGAACTGGAAAAGCACAACAAAGAAATTCCAGAATGTCAATAAGAATAAAGAAGCTCTTCCGGTTCAGAATTTCGGAGGTAATGCCAACGAACTGTGGTATGAAGGCGGTGAAAAAGCTTTTATCCGTAAAATGATCTATGAAAGTATGGATTACCAGGCACAACTGGGCTGGTGTACAACATTGGTCGCGAACAAAGATAATCTGAAGCCTTTGGTTGCAGTTCTTGAATTTAAGAAAGCAAAAGATATTGAAATCATCAAAATGGAACAAGGAAATAAGATAAGTCGTATCCTGGCCTGGAGATGGTCTTAAAGGTTTAATAAAAAAACTGAAGCTGCTGTTATAAAAACAGCGGCTTTTTTTAATATTGTCAGACTTCCCTGCCTCTTCAAATGAAATCGTTTACAAAAAAACTACCTCTTATCGGCTGAGCTATAAAGTTCATTCATTTTGTTGATTCTCCTCGCAATCCGGGTCTGCAGATTACGGGGAGAAAGTACTTTAATACATTCGCCGAAACCCAGGATTTCGCGTTCCAGCTCAAAATTGAGTACCACATCCAGACGAATCAATATGCTTCCGTCTTCTTTACGATCCAGCAACTGCTGTGAACTGTGTATGGGTTTGGTCAGCACATAATCTGCATTGTAAGCATCCACTTCCAGGATGACCCGCTGTCCTCTGTCTTTCTCCGTCTTGGTGACACCAATGACATCAGAATAGTATCTTTCAAAATCCACACCGTCATATTCCACAAAACCATCCTTTGCCATTTCCTGTATCTCTTTCATACGATCAAGTGCCAGTGTCAGTAACATTGTTCCTTTCCGGGGTTTACATATCATAAACCAGCGGTTACGATATTCCTTTAGTAAATACGGATAATAGACACTTTCTGTAGGATGTTGAGACTTAAAGGATTGATAACCGATCAACAACGGAATCTTCTGCCGTATAGCCCGATGGATAACAGGAATCCAGTCCAGACCCCGCAGCAATTTATTCCCTTCCAGCTGTATGGTACTTCTTTCTGTTTTGCCTGTTTTATGAAGACTATTTTCCAACCGGGCAATTAAATCGCTCATTTCATCAAAATAAGAAAAGCCATTAAGGTGCTTCAGTACATCGACTATTTCTTTCATTTTGTCCATATCGGCAGTTGTCACAGGAGAATTGCTGATGCTGTATTCCCGATCCGAATAACTGTAAAACTTGCGGTCTGTAACGACAATCGGGGCATTATATCCCAGCTTATCACTTCGCATGAGTTGAATATCCGCCTGTACCGTCCGTCTGGAAATCCCGTTTGTAATTCCTTCATACTCGTACAGGGCATCGGCTACTTTTTCGATGAGATCATCCAATGTCCATTTTCGGTGCCTGTTTCGGAGGCAATCATCAATCGTTTTATAGCGTATCAGCGCGAGCTTGTTGGTTGCCATATTACCTGGTTTTTTAATGAATGAGACTGTTATCGTTTATTTTGATTTTTAAAAGTAATCAATTCGCACTACATCTACGCAATCAAACTGCGCAATAAAGCAAATAAATAGATTATGAAATCTGAATTTTAAAATTAAAATACTAACAAACATACACTTAATACTTTAAAACAAAATAACACCTATCTACGCAAAAGCACTGCGTCATACCTCTTGCATCTTTGTATTGTCAGGTCGATGACTTGAGGAGATCCTGAGATACAGGTTGGAATCCTGTCACCTGCGAGAGGTGTAGCTTAAAGGCATAAAGCGCCGGTTAGAAACAACAAAATTTTTAATAATTTGCATTTTACAGATATGACACAACGAATTAATGGCAATGATTTACTTGCCCTGGGATATAAAGAAAACTATTCATTAGGTACCGCGCTCAAGATCAACAAGAAAAGATTAGGATTAAGTAGGGAGGAAATGCTAAACCGTTATAAAGAAATTCTGGGAGATCCGGAATCTTTTCTGAGTGACCCTATTTTTTCTCCGCTGGCTCAGGTGATTATAGATGAAAACAACCAACCTGCCGATGAAACGATTCCTTTGAATGAAGATCCGAAGGACTATAAAATTTATGGTTCAGAACAAATCGAAGACGGAGCCAAACATCAAATGAATATCGCAATGAAGCTGCCGGTAACAGTAGCCGGTGCGCTGATGCCCGATGCGCATCAGGGATACGGTCTTCCCATAGGTGGCGTACTTGCCGTAAAAAATGCAGTCATCCCTTATGGTGTAGGTGTAGATATAGGTTGCAGAATGGCTTTATCTGTTTACGATATACCAGCGGATAAGCTAACGGAAAACAAAGAAATCTTTCAGAAAGCGGTACTTGACAATTCACGTTTTGGTGCCGGACAAGGATTCTTAAAATATCAGCGAAGTGAGCATGCTGTCCTGGACAATATTTTGTTTGATGAGCATCCTCTGATCAGTACGCTAAAGGATAAAGCCTGGTCTCAATTGGGAACTTCAGGAGGAGGTAACCATTTTGTGGAATTCGGAATTATTGAATTCAAAGAGGCTGATAAGACATCAGGAATTCAGGCCGGTACTTATGTCGCATTACTGACACACTCCGGATCCCGTGGTCTTGGTGCAACGATTGCCGGTCATTACACAAAGATCGCTAAAGAGCTATGTAAATTACCGTATTCGGCCAGCAACCTTGCTTATCTGGATCTGAACAGTGAGGCCGGACAGGAATACTGGCTGGCGATGCATCTTGCGGGTGATTATGCTTCTGCCTGCCATGAGATCATACACACAAAAATGGCTGAAGCACTGGGGGCAACAGTATTGGCAAAGGTAGAAAATCACCATAATTTTGCCTGGAAAGAGAAATGGCATGAAGAAGAGGTCATTGTACACCGAAAAGGAGCAACTCCTGCAGGTAAAGGGGTACTGGGGATTATCCCGGGATCCATGGCTGCACCAGGATTTCTGGTAAGAGGCAAAGGTGAACAAGACGCTATTAATTCTGCTTCCCACGGAGCAGGACGTCAGATGTCACGTACACAGGCCATCAAGACTTTATCCAAAAAAGCATGGAAACAAATGCTGGAGGATCACGGAGTGACTTTGCTTGGTGCCGGAATGGATGAAGCGCCTATGGCTTATAAAAATATCCATACTGTGATGGAAGCACAGACAGATCTGATCGATGTACTGGCTACTTTCTCACCAAAAATTGTAAGAATGGCTGATGACGGGAGCCGTGAAGACTAATCTGCTGCAATAAAAAACGGGCGCTTTTCAGTGCCCGTTTTCCATTATTTAATAATTTCTTCAATCTCTCTGATAATCTTCTGCGCAATGGCTTCTGCAGCATCTGCTGTCGGACCCTCTGAGTAAATCCGAATAATAGGTTCGGTATTAGATTTACGGAGATGTACCCATTCATTGGCAAAATCTATCTTTAATCCATCAATAGTCGAATGATCTTCGTGTTTATACTTTTCTTCCATTTTAGCCAGCAGATTATCAATATCTAATTCTGGTGTCAATGTAATTTTATTTTTGGACATATAATACTGAGGCAGTTCTGCACGATACGCAGACACTTTCTTACCTAATCTGGCCAGGTGCGTAAGGAAGATAGCTACTCCGACCAGTGCATCACGACCGTAGTGAGACGCCGGATAAATGACTCCTCCATTACCTTCACCACCGATCACTGCATTCACTTCCTTCATTTTGGTCACCACGTTCACTTCACCTACAGCAGCTGCAAAATATTCTCCACCATGTTTGACAGTTACATCACGCAAGGCACGGGTAGAAGAAAGATTAGATACTGTATTACCCTTTGTATGCTGTAAAATATAATCTGCAACAGCGACCAGAGTATACTCTTCTCCAAACAGCTCTCCGTCTTCCATCATAAATACCAGACGATCTACATCCGGATCCACAGCGATACCCAGATCAGCAGCATTTTCGGTTACAGCTTTCGAAAGATCAGTAAGATGTTCTTTAAGAGGTTCCGGATTATGTGGGAATTGTCCGTTTGGCTCGCAATGGATTTTATATACTGTCTGTACACCCAAAGCTTCCAGTAGTGCCGGAATAAATAATCCTCCTGTACTGTTCACCGCATCCACAGCTACTTTAAAATTCGCATTACGCACAGCTTCTGCATCAACCAGATCTAAGGCCAATACATCAGCGATATGTTTTTGCAGATAAGAATCATTCTTTTCGACCTTACCCAGTTGCCCTACTTCAGCAAAGTCAAAATCAAGGCTTTCACCCAGGCTCAGAACTTCTTTACCTTCTGCATCATTGATAAATTCCCCTTTATCATTTAATAACTTCAAGGCATTCCATTGCCCCGGATTGTGGGAAGCAGTCAGGATAATTCCTCCCCCCGCATTTTCTTTGGGAACCGCTATTTCTACAGTAGGTGTAGTCGACAATCCAAGATCTATCACATCAATACCAATACTTTGTAAGGTGCCGATCACAAGATTACTGACCATCTCTCCCGAAATACGGGCATCGCGTCCTACAACAATTTTATTATTTCCGCTTTTTTTGACAATGATTTTGCCAAATGCAGCTGTAAATTTAACTATGTCAATCGGAGTCAGACCTTCTCCTGCACGACCGCCGATCGTGCCTCTAATACCTGATATTGATTTTATTAATGTCATCTCAAATTATGTTTACCGGGTAAATTTAAGAGAATAGCTGTATATTTTATAATTAACTATTTCTTTTTTGCTGAACTAACCGTATATTTGTTGCAACAAAGTTTCATTTGATGGAATTATTTCTGTAGGTATAAATTATTCTTACTTTTGATATTGGTTTACCTCATACAGACACTGTTCATCATTAAATAGAAAACATGATTCAACAACTTATTGAAATTGACCAGGCTATCTTTTTAGCCATTAATCAGGGACTTAGTAATCCCTTTTTTGACTGGTTACTTCCTATTCTCAGAAATCCATATACCTGGGCGCCCTTATACTTATTCCTGGTGATCTTCTTTATCAAGACATACGGAAAAATGGGAATTCTGATCGTGGTTTTTACACTTGCAAACTTTGGTATTTCGGACGCCGTATCTTCCCATCTGATCAAGAAAACGGTGAAACGTGTACGTCCGTGTAATGACATTGAATTCAAAGAAGAAGTCAATATCCGGGTCAGGTGTGGCTCCGGCTTTAGCTTTACTTCTTCACATGCCACCAATCATTTTGCAATGGCCTTTTTCTGGATTGTACTTTTCCGCAGAAAATGGAAACATACACTTTGGCTGGCGATTACCTGGGCTACACTGATCAGTGTATCTCAAATATATGTCGGTGTACATTATCCATTTGATGTCCTCTGCGGGGCACTTCTGGGAATTTGCATCGGATTACTGACCGGAAATCTGTTCAAAAAACTGAGGCCGGACTTTTTTAATTCGATTTCTCCAATTACTGAATGAGCGCAACCCTTATCATAGCAATTTTATTTATTTCTGCTTTATCCAGCGGAATCGCTGTCTTTTTTGTCAAAAGAGACAATACCAGCAACCTCAAACTGATACTTTCCTTTAGCGGGGCTTATCTGTTTGCGATCACTGTACTTCATCTGATACCTCATGTGTATCAGGCTTCCAATACCGATCCCGAAATTATCGGGCTGTATGTACTGGGCGGATTTTTGTTTCAGCTTGTACTGGAGCAGTTTTCTCAGGGTATAGAACACGGGCATATTCACAATCACGGACATCAGGCATTCCCGATCGGGATTATGATAAGTCTGTGTCTGCATGCTTTTCTGGAAGGAATGCCGCTGGCATCCGCACATCAGAGCGAGCTGGTATTTGGTATCGCTATACACCACATTCCTGCAGCATTTGCCTTGGGAAGTCTATTGCTAAACACCAAACTGACCAAAACAAAGATTAGTGTGTTCATCATTATTTTTGCAGCAATGACACCGTTGGGCTTTTTATTAAGCAAGGGTATCAGTGCAGGTGAAGTAGGAAATATTCAATTGTACTTTGATAAGATCATGGCCGTTGTTATCGGTATATTCTTACACATTTCTACGACTATACTGTTTGAATCCGGTTCGGCGGATCATCATCATTTTAACAAGAAAAAAATGATTGCTGTAGCTTTGGGGGTAGCGGTATCTCTGTTCAACTTCTTATTTGACAGTCATGATCACGCAGACCATAAAGGCCATGATCATACCGAACAGCATGATCATCAGCATTAGTAAAAAGATATCCTGAATAGCAGGTATCTAAAAAAGTGTCATTCGTTTTCAGACAAATGACACTTTTTTTATAAGCTGTTATTTCTTCTATTCTTCTCCGGAGCAGAGCGAGCCTCTTAGCTTATCCAGCAGGTCACTGAGTTTTTCACAATCCTTTTCCTTAAAATTCTTAGGTAGAATGTCATTAAGCAGCATGACCTCTTCCAGTTCTTCCAGAACCTGCAAACCTTTATCTGTAATCAGAAGATCTACAGACCTCTTATCTCCTGAACTTTTGCATCTTGAGATCAGATCTTTCGCAACCAGACGATCCATCAGTCTCGAAATATCCGGTGTATTGGTTAACAATCGGCTTTTCAGCAAATTATTGGTCGCGGGATTCGGATATTGCCCACGAAGAATACGCAGCGCATTGAATTGTTGCAAAGTAATTTGCTGTTTTTCTGCCCGCTTTTCCAGAATCTCGGTCAATTTATTCGCAGTAAAAACAAGATTAACCGTCACTTTATGCCACTCGCTTTTGAACTGTCTGACTTTTAATTCTTCCTCAATCTTCATAATTAGTCTAAATAAATTTAATACACTCAAATGACATGATCTCCCCCCATTTCCTCAAAACAATTACTATATTTGGGGTTTAATTGTTCATTAACTTTAAATATACAAAATGCAGCACAATAATAGCTTGGATAAATTAAAAAAAGGCGAAAGAGCAAAAATACTTAGTTATACTTCTACAGATATCCCTGCCAAATTTTTTGAAATAGGCTTTCTTCCGGGTATTGATATTGAAATAAAACATATTGCTCCGTTCAATGGTCCAATTTGTGTCAACATTCTTCAGAATAACGCCCTTATTGCATTACGCAAATCCGAAGCTAAACATATAATTGTCGAGAAATAGCATGAAGTCCCCTATAATAGCCCTCTTAGGGAATCCCAATGTCGGAAAAACATCCCTATTCAACAAAATTACAAAGTTACATCAAAAAGTCGGAAATTATCCCGGTATTACAGTAGAAAAACGTGAAGGAACGGTGAGTTATGCAAACCAAACCTACCGTGTTATCGATCTTCCCGGAACTTATACCCTGTTTCCCAATTCTCTTGACGAGGAAATTGTATTCAACACCTTGCATAACAAACAAGGAAGCAACTTTCCGGATCTGGTCGTCGTTGTGAGTGAACCTACGCATCTGAAACGATCAATCGTACTCTATCAGCAAGCCAGAGAGCTTGGTTTGCCTGCTATTTTTGTAATGAACATGATCGATGAAGCCAAAACTAAAGGCATACATATCGATCTTCCAAAGTTAGAGCAATACTTACAGACTAAAGTTTATCAAACCAATGCCCGCACCGGAGAAGGGATAAATGAAGTCATCAAACAATTTAAATCTATACCCGGAAATTATTTTGGCAGTTTAGCAATTGATGAACAGTTTCATCCCGCACTGGATGAAGCCAAAAAGCTATTCCCGCTGGAAACAGAATATTCTACCTGGCAGTTTCTTGCTCAAAATAATGTTGACTTTTTATCCAACGACAAAAGAGCCGCATTAAACGATATACGCCTGAGATATAATCTCGATACAGCTATGCTTCAAAAAAGTGAATCTCTGATCCGGCATAAACTGATTGATGAAAAGTTACAAGGCATTATCTCTTATAATCATCAGGAGAAAAAAAGTGCAACACATGGCATTGACCGTATATTATTACATCCGCTGTGGGGGTACGTTATTTTCTTCAGTCTTCTTTTCTTAATGTTTCAGGCCATATTTGCATGGGCTGCTCCACTGATGGATTTTATTGATGAGACCTTTGCATCACTTTCTGCATACGTTCAGGAATTGCTTCCTGCAGGGCCTCTCACAGGTCTTCTTACGGATGGTATCATCGCTGGTATAGGAGGTATTGTTATTTTCGTTCCGCAGATTGCCATCTTATTCCTGTTTATCTCCTTGATGGAAGAGACAGGGTATATGAGCCGTGTGGTTTTTCTCATGGACAGATGGTTGCGTCCATTCGGTCTTAATGGCAAATCCGTTATTCCGCTTATGTCCGGAGCAGCCTGTGCCGTTCCCGCTATTATGTCGGCACGAAATATTGAAAACAGCAAAGAAAGGCTGATCACCATGCTGGTGACCCCATTCATGACCTGTTCTGCAAGACTCCCGATCTATATTGTTATTATAGGGCTTGTTATCCCGGACACCAAATTTCTGGGCTTCAATATCCAGGGTATCACTTTGTTTGCACTATATATCCTCGGTGTAATAAGTGCACTGGGTTCGGCCTGGTTATTAAGCAAAATGCTGAAGAGCAAACATAAGACCTTCCTTATTTTCGAATTACCTACCTATAAACTTCCGGACTGGAGAAATGTAGCCATGAATGTGTGGGAAAAATCTTCCGGTTTTATTATTAATGCAGGTAAAATCATTCTTGCGATGTCCGTTATTCTTTGGGTACTGGGCAGTTTTGGTCCCGGCAAATTCAATCGCGCTGAAGAAATAGTCAATCAGCAGTATCCTAATGCGACAGAAGAAGAACTGGAAAATCATATCAAATCATTTGAGCTGGAAAATTCCTTTTTAGGTATATTGGGTACAACTATAGAACCGGCTATTGCACCATTAGGCTATGACTGGAAGATGGGTATAGGTCTGATCTCCTCTTTTGCGGCACGCGAAGTATTTGTGAGTACGATGGCCACGGTCTATGCCTTAGGTGATACAGAAGACGAATCTACCATACAGGGACAGATGCGTAAAGAGATTAATAGAAATACCGGATTGCCGGCATACAATTTTGCGTCAGGAATTTCGTTATTACTTTTTTATGCCTTTGCTATGCAATGTATGAGTACCATTGCCATTGTCAAAAAAGAGACAGGATCCTGGAAACTGACACTGTTACAAACAGGAATGATGACAGGACTTGCATATATAGCAGCATTCATCGCTTATCAACTTTTAAAATAGACGATTATGACGAATGAAATTATACAATACAGTATTATTGCAGTTGTTTTTATTGCAGCGGTAATCTTTCTATACCGCAAAATGAAGGGTTCATCCAAAGGAGGCTGCGGATGCTCCAAAGGAGCCTGCTGCAACGTAAACGAGTCTGCAAAGCAACAATAAGAATCTACAGAGGGAGCAAGTACTAGCTCCCTTTTTTTATAACATCCCTCCCACTGTTTCCATACCTTCACAACACAGCCCAACGCATATACTCCCCTTTCCCTATGCCCTCTGCATATCGAAAAAAAATATTTTGAAAAAATTGAAATATTTTTTTGTGGAATGTGGATGAGTACTGCATCCTTGTCCAAATTTTACTATTATGAAGATCGAAACAACAATAAAAACCACTCTTGCTTGCCTGTTAGCAATCTCGGGAGCAAACGCACAACAATCAAAAATTGTTAAAGCTGATTTAAAAGACGTCACCTTGTATATTAATTCAGCAGAACTTAATCATCATGCAGACCTGATGTTACCCACGGGGACAAGTGAGATTGTATTTACACATGTAGCTAACGGAATAGATGAAAACAGCATACAGATCGGAACTTCTCCGGACGTCACTGTCATGTCTGTACGTGCAGCCCAAAACTATATACAGACGGATATAAAAACTGATGCTTACGTAAAAGCGGAAGAGGCTTATCAAAAAGAGGAAGATATATTAAAAGCATTGCAGAATCAGAAGTCTACTGAAGAAAGCGTTTTGAAATTATTGGAAAGTAATCAAAAAATAGCCGGAACAAATGGCAATACGTCTGTACTGGAGCTTTCTAAAATGGCAGATTACTACAAAACAAAATACCTGGAAGTAAAAAATAATATTTCTGCTTTGGATGACAAGATTACGAAGCAGAAGCAGATAGTGGAAAAAGCCGAAATTCAGCTTGATGAAGTAAAAGGGCAGAATACAGGTTCTGGAGGTCAGCTTATTGTACAGGTGTTAAATAATAAAGCCGGCAATCAGCCCTTTGACGTGACTTACCAAAGTCCGAATGCATCATGGTATGCATCTTATGATTTGCGCGCCGCAAATACAAGTTCACCTTTACAGATTATATATAAAGCAAATGTCGTACAATTGACAGGTGTGGATTGGAAACAGGTACATCTTACATTAGCAACAGGTAGCCCCACCCAATATGGCACGATCCCAACATTACAACCCTGGTCTCTTTATTACCAATCCAATATGCCGTTACCCGGTTATTCTGCTCAACTCAGAGGAAGGGTAGCTGGCATCGCACTGGATGAGAATAAGCTTGAGGAAGTGGTTGTCGTGAATGATAAAAAAGCAAAAGCGAAAAGCAGCATCAGTGCTTATACGCAACAAGTCGAAAATCAACTTAATACCACTTTCGATATTGCTATTCCGTATGACATTGCTTCTAATGGTAAACCGCATAGTGTATCCCTGAAAGAATACAGCCACACGGCTAATTATACATATACGGCTGTTCCCCGTCTGGATCCGACTGTATATCTGATGGCAGAGCTTACAGATTATGAAAAACTGAATCTGATGCCGGGATCAGCAAACATCATGTTTGAAAATATGATGGTGGGTAAAACAACGATCAACCCAAACAATACATCGGATACCCTGAAATTAAGTATGGGCAGAGACAAAATGATCAGCATCAAACGGGATAAAGTAAATGATCTGTCCCAGACAAAAGTATTTGGAGGCAGTAAAAAACAAAGCTTCGTATACGAGATAAGCATCAAAAACAATAAGAAAACCGGTGAAACGATTCTGCTGGAAGATCAATTCCCGATCTCTACAGACAAGTCTATGGAAATCACATTAGATGATGACGGTGCTGCAGAAGTAAACAGAGAGACGGGAATACTCAGATGGAAAATAACTGTTCCTTCGGGCACAACCAAGAAAGTCAGATTCGGATACACGATCAAATATCCGAAAGATAAGCAACTGAATATTTATTAAAAAATGATTATCTTAGAAAACCGCTGTATGTTTACAGCGGTTTTTTTAGTTTTAAACCTTTAAGTCCTTATTTTTGCAGGCATGAACAAATGTATAGCGCTAGGTGTGGTCTTTTTCCTTATTGCCAGCATCAGCTATGGGCAGAAGAAAAAGAAGAAAAAAGATAATGATTCGGATCGTTCCCCAAAACAGGAGCTTATATACGATAATATCAATTACCTGCCTACCATACAATCGGTACAGCTCTATCCGGGTACTGCTGAGTCTACACTTCCTGTTATTGATCTGGAACAAAAAAATCAATTGTTGCTCAGCTTTGATGATCTGAGAGCTGATATCCGTAACTTTTATTTTAGTATTGAACATTGCGACGCAAACTGGATGCCCAGCAGACTATCTCCTCTGGAATATGCAGAAGGTTTCAATGAGGGACGTATAGATAATTACTCCAGTTCAAAAGCTACTTTTCAGCCTTACACAAATTATCAGGTCAATTTTCCGGATGAATACGTAGGGCCTAAGCTCCCCGGAAATTATTTGTTGAAAGTGTATGAAGATGCAGACAAGAGCAGACTCATTCTGACCCGTAAGTTCTATGTGATCCGCAAGCTGATGAGCTTATCGGCCAAAGTAACTCCATCAACAATAGTAAGTCTGCGCAATAAAAATCAGAAACTGGATGTATTTGTAAAGACCGGAGCCGTTACGATTACCAATCCCCAAAGAGATCTGCGTGTGGTCGCTTTACAGAATCAACGTACAGATAATATGATGAGTCTTTCTGACCCTATGTTTGCCGGAGGATCAGAAATCAACTACAACAACAGTCAGACACTGGACTTCAAAGGCAATAATGAATTCAGATATGTGGACTTACGCAGTCTGAAATTGGGATCCGAACGGGTCAGCAGTATACGTATTGATTCGCTGGTGAGAGTGGACCTGCATCCGGACGAAGACAACAGTACCTCGACATACGCTTCCACATTTGATGAAAACGGAAAATTCTATATCCGTAATATGGATCAGCGGGAAGCTACATTAGAAGGGGACTATGCTCAGGTCACCTTCTCTTTAAAGACAGATCAGACTGTAAAAGGTGACATTTATATTGTGGGTGGATTCAATAATTATCAGCGCACATCAGCAGGTAAACTGCACTATAATGAAAATCTCAAATTGTGGCAGGTGGTATTGCCGCTCAAACAAGGATTGTATGACTACGAATATGTCCTGCAAGACCCTTCGGGAAAAGTTATCACTGATGCATTTTCAGGAAGCTTTTATCAGACGGGCAACAACTATCAGATCCTTCTCTACAACCGTAAAATAGGAACCTTCTGGGATGAACTTCTGGGTTTTGGAGAAGTCAGTATTAATAATCGTAAATAATCATACAGCAGTGGAAGAAAACACTTCAGAAAAAAAAGAGTTAAACAGAGGATTAAAAAACCGTCATATTCAACTGATCGCCTTAGGTGGCGCAATCGGTACCGGTTTATTTTTAGGGATAGGTCCCGCTGCGGTATTAGCCGGCCCTGCTGTTATCCTGGGATATGCAGTAGCAGGGATTATTGCATTTTTTATTATGCGCCAGTTGGGCGAAATGGTGGTAAATGAACCTGTTTCGGGTAGTTTCAGTCATTTTGCCAATAAGTATATGGGGCCGTTTGCAGGATTTTCTTCCGGCTGGAATTATTGGTTTCTGTATATTCTGGTCAGCATGTCCGAACTTACTGCTATTGGTGTGTATGTACAATTCTGGTGGCCTGAAATTCCATTATGGCAATCCAGCTTATTCTTTTTCATCGTTGTCAATGCGCTTAACCTGGCCTCAGTCAAAGTTTATGGTGAGGCTGAATTTTGGTTCTCTATAATCAAGGTACTGGCTATAGTAGCCATGATTATCTTCGGAACATATCTGCTCTTCAGCGGTTCAGGAGGTGAGCAGGCATCTGTAACAAATCTATGGAATGACGGCGGTTTCTTTCCCAAGGGCTGGTTATCAGAAGATGGTAAAGGTGGATTTCAGGGATTACTGGCAGCCATGGCGCTGATTATGTTTTCTTTCGGAGGGTTAGAGCTTATTGGTATTACTGCTGCAGAAGCTGAAAATCCGGAGAAAAATATTCCGAGGGCAACCAATCAGGTGATTTACCGCATATTGATTTTCTATGTCGGGGCTTTGATTATTCTGTTTTCCCTGTCGCCATGGCGGAATATTACAGCCGGTAGCAGTCCGTTTGTCATGATCTTTGAGAACCTCAAAGGATTTCAGTTTTCGCTTTTCGGAAGTACGTTCTACTTTACTTCCATCATTGCCAATGCACTCAATATTATTGTACTGACGGCTGCATTGTCCGTATACAACAGCAGCGTGTATAGTAACAGTCGTATGCTCTACGGATTAGCAAAACAGGGCAATGCACCCCGTTTCCTGCTCAAACTTAACAACAATCATGTGCCTATTATGGCAATATTGGTTTCTGCAGCATTTGCTGCAATTTGTATTATTATAAATAAACTGATACCGGAAAAGGCTTTGGGTATTCTGATGTCTCTGGTTGTATCCGCATTGATCATCAATTGGCTGATGATATCCATTACGCATTTGTACTTCAAAAAGGAAAAAATTAAAGAAGGTAAGAAAACGCTGTTCCCTTCCTTTCTCTATCCGGTCAGTAACTATATCTGCCTGATTTTTCTTGTCGGCATATTAGCGATGATGTGGATCACAGGTCTTAAGATTTCTGTAGAACTTATCCCTATATGGCTGATTCTGCTCTATCTTGGATATCTGATTGTCAAGAAACGGCAAGCTAATCAGACGGAATCCTGATCATTAGTGATTTTCAGATAAATATTCTTTGATATACCCGAAAAGCCTGTCCTTTGTGATAGGCTTTTCTATATACTCATTAATAAACACGTAATTGTGAATTTTCTGTTTGTCAACAGTACTGGTAGATGAACTCAGGATATACACAGGAATATGCAATACAAAATTTATTCCTTCCTGCATCATTTCGTCCATCAGCTCCCATCCGGATAAAAAGGGCATATCAATGTCTACAAAGAGGATATCCGGGAGTTTATCCTTCTCATACTGATACAACCGAAAGTAGTTCAATGCCTCCAGACCATTTTCAAATACCTGAACCTGAACAGATATCTCCGGAAAGCTTTCCAGCATTTTACTGAAAATAAGGCGGAATATAATATCATCATCGACAATAGCTACACGGAAGGTCTTTATCATATCGTTAGAATAGGTGCATTCTGGTGTAAATAAAAATGTACAGTAAATATACTTCCTTTACCGGGCTCACTTGTGACGGTGATTTTCCCTCCGAGCGATTCTATCTGACACCGAGTCATGAATAAACCGACTCCTTTACTATCAAATCCTCTATGGAATGTTTTTCTGAATTTAAATAACTGATTACCATATTTGAGAAGATCTATACCAACGCCGTTATCTTCAAAACTCAGGCATACATTATTCCGGTCATGATAAGCACGAATATGTATATGAGGATGTTTGCCTTCTACAGAATACTTTAACGCATTACTCAGCAGGTTTAGCATAATACTTTCCAAATATATTCTATAGTAGTAAATCCCCCTGACTTCAAAATCCGTTGTTACTACAGCTTCTTTACTTTGTATCTCAACAATGGACTGCTGAAAAACCTTATTATATATTTGATCAAATTCACAGTAATGAAAAGGAATAGTCTGTGGGTTACGAATTTCAAGGACTTCAATTAATTCCTGTAAGATCTCTGTAAGACCATCACTGCTTAACTCCAGCAGCTGCAGATATTCTTCTCTGTCATCTTCATTCTCTGCTGTCAGAATCTCCTGAACAAGCATTTTTATATTGACTACAGGTCCTCGCAGATTATGGGCTACAATCTTGTTAAACTCTTCAAGCTGCTGGATTTTAGTTTCAAGATCAAACATGGCTGTTTTCAGCTGGTTCTTCTGACGTTCCAGTATTTCCATATTCTTTTTAGACAAACTTATGTCTTGCACCTGTGCTATAAAAAAAACAGGAATCCCCTTTGCATCCGAAACTTTGGAAAGGGTGAGCATGCACCAGATAAAATGTCCTCTTTTGTGCCTGTACCGTTTTTCCATCGTATAACTTTCTATTTCGCCCAATCGTAGTTTTTCCATATTCTGCACATCCAGATTCAGGTCGTCAGGATGCGTATATTCATGGAAACTCATAGTAGTCAGCTCGGAGACTGTATACCCAAGTATTTTACATAGTGTCTTATTTACTTCCAGACATACCCCATCCTGATTTACCATCGCCATACCTATGCCTGAATACTGGAAAGCCTGATTGAATTTTTGTTCATTTATTCGTGTCATTTCCTCCCGTCTTAAACGTTCAGTAATATCAGAAACAATCACAGCTACACGATCCTGCATTAGTCGGATAGGACGGGTCTGTATTCTGTACCAGTTGTCTTTGTGGGAATCAAACGGCGATTGATATTCCAGTTCATTAGAAGTTCTGTCTTTCAAAGAATTTTTTATAAGAGACAGGAAAGAGGCTGCCAGATCAGCAGGGAATAATTCCGCTATATTTTTATTCAGAAAATAATCCGGAATATAGAACAGACTTTTAAGGTCATTTACCCAATAATTGAGAATAATACCCTCAGCAGTAGCTTCGAAAACAATATCATCAAGTGATGCAACCAACAGATGAAGCTGTTTTTCATTATCCAAGACCTTGCGGTTTACTTTCATAATCCGGCTTACATCCGAAAAGGAAGTCAGGATATAAGAAACTTCCTGGATACATATCTGCGAGACATTCAGCGAATGCCAAAACATCTGATTATCCTGCTGCATCGACACCATAATCACATCCTGTTGTGCTATGCCCGTTTCTGCAGTAATTCTAACCGGAAATTTTTCACTTGTAAAAGGGATAAAATGTTCATCACAAAAATTGGCAAACAAATCATAAACATTCCTGACTGAAGTGGATCCTCTGTCTATATTCAGGACTTGCGCCGCCTTCTCATTCCAGAAAACCAATCTGCCGTCAGGACGTGATACAATCATACCATGAGTGGTGCCATTAAGTATGGGTAACAATACCTCTTCGACTGACAGACTTCTAAGTTCCTCTGTGAGCATTCTCTCTTACGGTTTATTATTCAATATTAATTTCCCTATTACAAAAAAGTCAGGTCTCCGAATCCAAAACTTTCTCAAGGCGGTTTAGACAACGATCAACGATTGTTGGGGGATATTTCTTAAATAGTATTACTAACTAATTTAATGTTCAGTACTAAAAAAGGATTTCTTACTAAAACATACTGAAATTCATAAAAAAGTAAATTTTCCGACAATTATATTTTAAATGTAGGTATTTCCATTATTTATTTCGGTGTTCAGCCAAATATTTTTTTCATCCTGTGACCCTCCGGCATCTCAGGATTACATTGTCATTTTTAGGATTGATTTTATATGCACGCATAATAGATCCATAAATATTTATATTTTTGCACAAAATTTAAATGTCTGATTATATGGCATTCCATGCACTTAAGCACAGCATTTCTTCCATCTCAAGACTTGTTTTCCAGTTTATCGCAGGGGAAAACAGTGGCGATGCTTTCCGCAACATTTTTACAACGCTAGTACCCAGCATTATAATCTTTTATACCGGTCATCTGGACACAGCCATTACGGTAGGTATGGGTGCATTATTATCCTCTCTGACTGATCTTCCCGGCAACCGTCAGGATAAATGGAAATCCGCAAAATGGTGTATACCCTTATTTTTTATTGCTTCATTTGCTACTGCTTATGCAATTTCTTCCGCCTGGCTCCTTCTACCCATACTGATAATATCGGGCTTTGTCTGTGCCATGCTATCGGTATTCGGTCTGCGGGTCGGGATTAACGGGACTTTAACTCTTATTCTGATCAGTTTTGTAGTTGGTTTATGGCCCTCTCACCCGCTGTCCTTCAGTATAGAAATTACCTTAGGTGCTGTCTGGTTTTATATGATCAGTATATTGCAGGCTTATATCGTACCTTACCGTTCATTACGTCATGCTATGGCAGACGGTTTCCGAAGTATGGCTGTATTACTTCAGGCCAAAGCAAAGTGTTATGATGAGCATATCCCGTTAGAAAAAGCATACAGAGAGCTCGGAAGGCTACATATCCAGGTAAGTGATCAGCAAGAGACCATACGTTTTCTCTTACTAAGGGAAAAAAAACTGATCTCTTCTGAAGATGGAAAAATCTGGCTGGATCAGGTCTATCAGCTGATCGATCTGTACGAGTTATTAATGGCTCTTGATCATGATTATGAGTCTATCCGCAAGACTTTGGAACCTACAGGAGCATTAGAACATATCCGCAAGCTGATCATTATGATCGCCCGCGAGATAGATCTATTAGCAGCGAATCCATCAAAAAAGATCGCTGATCAGCATACTAATTGTATACAGATTACTCCATTGCTGCATCAGCTTACCACGATACGGGATCAGCAGGAGGGCGAAGCGTACTCCATTTTAAATGCCACTATTCGCAACATCCAATTGATTCTTGATTTTATTACACGTATCCGATCAACATCGGATGCGAAGGTATACAATTCGGTAAAGGAAAATGAATACCAGCATTTTCTTTCTTTGCCACCCAGAGGATGGACAGCTGTCAAAAATCAACTTAGCTTTCATTCCACCATATTTCCGTTTGCCTTGCGACTGGCGGTTTTATTTGGATTAGGTGGATTATTCGGTATGATCCTGCCAGAATACCGATACACCTACTGGATCTTGCTGACTATTGCTATTGTGGCGCGCCCAGGCTTTGCAACTACTCAGCGTCGTAATTTCCAACGTATTACGGGTACGCTTACAGGTATTCTATTAGGCATATTAATTCTGAATCTGATTTCTAATATACCTGTACTACTTATTATAGCAGCTGTATGCCTTTATGGTTTCTTTCTGTTCAATAAACCCAATTATCTGGTTAGTGTACTGTTTATTACAGCGGGGATTGTCATTACCTTAAATAGTTATGAGGGAAATATTGACCGCATATTGGGAAGCCGTATTATATTTACGCTGATCGGATGTCTGCTGGCTGTGGCAGGCTATTTCTTTGTTCCGATAAGGCAGAAACGCGGCATGTTGAATCTGGCTGATTTGGTCGTTCAACACAATAAGCAATATTTTAAGGTCGTTGACAGCCAGCTTCAGGATCATCAACCGGATATATACGAGATTCGTCTGGCAAGAAAAAAAGCACAGACTGCACTAGCTTCATTTTCAGACACAATAACACAGCTGCAACACGAACCCGGTAATAAAAAGAAAGATTGGTCTGATGCGAATACTTTCCATGCTCTTGCATATCGTATCAATTCACTGATCGTAGGATTATCGATCAATGTTACATTACAATATCAATCTGCAGTAAAATCACAGCAACTTGACCTTCGAATACAAGCCATCAGCAATCTTCTGGATGAGCTGGATCAACTGGCAAAAAGTCTGAGACAGACGATGTAAACACCCTCCTGTACGGAGATCTTTTATTGTCAAAAAAACTCGGTTTTCCGCTGAAATATCCAATTATATAGCAACAGAATTCCACAAAAGATTTTTAAAATCAGATAGATTCTGCTATTTTTAAATAAATATCAACAAAATATATAACTAACTATTAGGAATTCTTTGCAAACAAATTCTGAATGTATTTTTTAAGTAAGCCGTAGGTGTCATTGCTTTAATCTTCTGTTATGAAGTCACTAAAAATAATTGACAGAATAAAGTGTAATATACATATCCTAATTTTGTTTGAGCAACCTTTAGTTTATCCTTCATATATTAGTTTAAGCGCATCTATTGTACTAAATGCCACTAATTTATTACATTTGCCCGCACCCAACACATGAATACAAGTACAGAACATACCTACCTGCCTCTGTTAGCTAAGATAGTTAATCATGATGAGCATGCTTTTTCTGAACTGTATGATCTGTTCTACCCTTCCTTATCCCGTCATATCCTCCAAAAAATTGATGACAGCACTGTTGCCGAAGACTTATTACATGATCTCTTCCTGAGTTTGTGGAAAAACAGGGAAAATTTATTAAAAATTGAATCTCTTCCTGCCTACCTGTACTCTTCCTGTCGTTATCTAGTCATTGCTTACTACCAAAAGAAAACGGCAGTAGAATATTATGATGATTTGTCAGATTATGATCTTCTGCTGGAAGAACAACCTCTTGAGGAACGCTTACATTATCGTTATGTACTGGATATCGTAGAGCAGGAAATAGAGAATCTGCCTGAAAAATGTAAGCAGATTTTCAGACTGAGCAGAGAGGAATTCAAGACAAATAAAGAGATAGCCAAAGATTTTGATATTTCTGAATCTACTGTAGAAAACCATATCAATAAGGCTATCAAGAGATTAAAATCTGTCACACGTCATTTTTTTCATTTCTTTCTTTAATATTTCAAAAAAAATAAAAAAAAGAGTAGGTGCTGCCCCCCGCAAGTCTCACTACATATATACAAGCGAACTGTAAAGTCATTAGCTAACAGCCGTATATTATGAAAGCAGACAAGAAGATCAGTCATATTCTAACTAAATATTTGCGCAGGCAAGAAAGCGTTGAGGAACGTCAGGCATTGTACAAATGGTATGATGAGCTCGATCATGTGCATTCAGATGCTGATCCCGGATCTTCTCAGAAACGGACAAAAGCAAAACTTTTGAAAGAAATCAATCCGTCATCCTCTGTTATCAAACCACTGTGGTATAAACTCGGTGCAGTAGCGGCTTTATTACTGATCGGTTATTTCGGATATACATATTTTAGTGCCCGCAATAGCTTCAGTCCCATGGATGCTCAGGAAATCGCGGCTATAACTCCGGGAGAAAATAAAGCGACTATAACACTGGCGGACGGAAAAGTAATAGATCTGAATGAGCTGGATACAGAACAGTCCCTGACAGCGGGCAACGGACTGTTTATCAAAGATGCTTCGGGCCGGATTACCTACTTCAATAAAACTACAACTGCCCATCCGGATAAGTTAAATACACTAAAAACACCTAAAGCCGGGCAATACAGTATTGTGCTTTCTGATGGCACCAAGGTATTTCTTAATGCCCAATCCAGTTTATCTTATCCGGAAACATTTGGAAATACGGATCGTATTGTCACGCTGCAGGGAGAAGCCTATTTTGAGGTAACCAAAGATCCGCAGCATCGCAAATTCATTGTAAAGACCGCAAAACAAACCACAGAAGTACTGGGGACAAAGTTTAATATTAATGCTTACGAGGATGAACCTGTCGTCAGGACGACACTTGCAGAAGGATCTGTCCGGGTAAATCCAAACAACAAAAACATTACTCCAATCACCTTAAAACCTGATGAACAAACTGTACTACAAGCAAATAAAATGCTGAGTCAGCAGGTAGATGCCAGCTATGCCATAGGCTGGACACAAGGACAGTTTTGCTTTGACGGCACCAACTCTGAGGAGGTACTCCGTCAAATTGCGCGCTGGTATGATGTAGAAATCGAGTATGCCAACAAAAATGCGATCACTTACAGCGGAAAGATTCCTAAAAATCTATCCCTTGATAAACTTATAAAACTATTGGAGTACGCAGATATAAACGTACAGGCAGTTACCAATCAACAAAACAAACGAAAATTAATCATAAACTAACCTTAACTAAAAATGAAAAGAATAGATCATAACTACGAACACGGCTAAATCCGGAAAGTGCAGTAAAACAAAAAATCCGGAAAGTGCGCCAACACGATCCGGACCGATGCGTTTAGCTGCGAAAAAAACAGTGGCAATTGTTTTTTCTAATTATCGAATAATTAAATTTTACATCTAAACTTAACAAAGTTAATGAAAATTAATCTAAACCGTCTTTCAAAAAAAGACGAAATGCATCCTGCTGTACAGCGAGGCAAGAGCGATATATTACCTACCAGTCTCTTTCATCAGCTAAGCAAAATGCATTTTAATAAAACACTAACGACTATAGTTATGAAAGTGCAAATTATAGCTTTCCTGATGGGGATAGGGCTATTACAGGTGCATGCTAATTCGTATGGACAAAATATTACGTTAAAGCAGAATAATATCACGCTGGAAAGTACACTCAAAGAATTTGAGAAGCAAAGCGGTTACGTCTTTTTCTATAAAAAGACGGATGTAAATACTGTAAAAAACCTTTCCGTTCATCTGGAAAAGACGCCTTTAAGACAGGCATTAAACACGGTCCTGAAGGATGCAGGGTTCGGTTATGAATTTTTTGATAAAACGGTGGTTTTGAAGAAAAAACCTGTCCAGAGATCTCAGGTTGTAATGAATGAGAGCATTGTCATATCGATACCTCAACAGACTTATATCAGAGGAAAGGTCGTAGACGAATCCGGAAAACCGATAGCCGGGGCATCAGTACGATTAAAGTCAGATCCTCAGAAAGCTGTTTCTTCTCAGGATGATGGCACTTTCACTCTGCCATTATCTGCAGATCATAAGACCGTGGTCGTTTCTTATCTTGGCTTTAAGTCTGTTGAAGTAAAGGTAACTACGGACCAATCTCCGATTACAGTCCGCCTAGAAAAACTGGAACAGACCATGCAAGAAGTTGTCATATCGACCGGTATCTTCAAAAAGGAAGATAAAAGTTTTACGGGATCTTCCAGAACAGTTACTTCCGAAGAACTCAAGCAATTTGGCAACCGTAATTTAGTTACTTCACTCAGAAATATTGATCCTTCTTTTAATATTATCGAAAGTAATTCCTTCGGATCCAATCCTAACCGGATGCCGGAAATACAGATTCGAGGGAATTCCAGTATTCCAAATGTGGGAGAAATTCAGAATGAATCTAATACACAACTGAATACCCCTTTAATTATTCTGGATGGTTTCCAGTCTAACTTAAGAACACTGTTAGATATCAATGAGAATGATGTTTCTTCCATCACTATTTTAAAAGATGCTTCGGCAACTGCCATGTATGGTTCGCGAGGTGCAAATGGTGTAGTTGTCATCACCACCAAATTGCCTAAACCAGGCAGATTAAGAGTGAGCTTTGGTTCTAACCTTAATGTGGAAAACGCTGATTTGGGTGGATATCACTTATTGAAATCCAGAGACAAACTGGAACTCGAACGCTTAGCAGGATATTATGATAACGTAAATGCCAGTAATGATATTCCATTAAAACGTTATTATAATTTTATTCTGAATGAAGTAAACAGTGGTGTCGAAACAGATTGGCTTGCTCTTCCTCTGCGGACTTCATATGGATTAAGAAACAACCTTCGTCTGGAAGGTGGTGACGGTCAGTTCAGGTATTCAGCTGCAGTACAAAACAACAATATTTCCGGAGTAATGAAAGGTTCCGACAGAAACACATTCAACGGTACCATTACGCTATCCTACACCTATAGAAATTTACTCTTCAGAAATTACCTGAATATCAACAATGCTAAAAGCAGTGAATCTCCTTATGGTGAATTTTCAGAATATGTAAAGCAAAATCCTTACTGGCGTCCATATGATGAAAACGGCAATGTAAATAAGTTACTTGGAAATCCGGGTAATCGGGACTACGATCAATACTGGAGTGCATTACCAACCAATCCATTGTACAATGCAACGCTAAACACATACGATAAAAACAATTCGAATACGATTACTAATAATACTTCTGTTGAATGGCGTATTATCCCTGAATTAAACCTACGGGCACAATTCGGAATTACCAAACAGAATATCCAGGGAGATCGGTTCAGACCAGCTGAACACACAGAATTTGCTAATTATTCCGGAGCTGACCTGATACGAAAAGGTGATTATAAGTATTCCATTGCAAATGGATTCTCCTATGACGGATCTTTGAATGTCGATTATAACAAAAAAATTAAAGATTTACATGCGATATATGCAGGTGCCAGTCTGAATATGCGACAAGACGAGACTTCAGCTTACAGTTTTATTGCTGAAGGTTTTCCCAATGCTAACCTTGACTTTATCACCATGGGTTTACAATATGCCAAAGGTGGAAAACCTACAGGAAATGAGCAATTCAACAGAGCAATAGGCTTTGTAGGGAATCTAAACTATATTTACGACAATCGTTATTTTGCAGATTTTGTATATCGCAGAGATGGTTCCTCACAGTTTGGAGCTAATCAGCGGTTTGCCCCTTTCTGGTCTGCAGGTCTGGGATGGAATATCCATGAAGAAGACTTTTTTAAGGAAAATCCTAAGATCAACCGATTAAAATTAAGAGGATCTATCGGAACTACAGGTTCCACAAATTTCAACTCCTATCAGGCACTGACCACCTATGCATATTTTACGGATGACCGTTATTTCAACTGGAACGGAGCATATTTATTAGGCTACGGCAATGAAGACCTTAAATGGCAGCAGGCATTAAAAATGAATATAGGAACGGATATAGAGCTATTCAATCGCTATCTATTGATAAATACGGATTATTATGTAGAGACTACTCGCGATTTGGTATCCTCTGTAAATACACCTGCTTCCAACGGTTTTTCATCTTACACAGCTAATATAGGACGTTTACGCAATAAGGGCTTTGAAGTCAGGGCAACAGTTTTTCTTAAAAAACATGCTGATGGATTTATGTGGTCTGTCACAGGATCTTTACTACAGAACCGTAACAAAGTTATAGAGACTTCAGCAGCGCTGAAAGAAGCACAAAAAGCTATCCAAGATATGAAGTCAGATGCCAGACAAATGTATGTTGAAGGCTATTCCAGTAATGCGATCTGGGTAGTACCATCTCTAGGAATAGATCCAAGCACAGGCAAGGAGCTTTATCTGGGTGCAGATGGTAATCCGACTTACACCTGGAGAGGGAAAGATGTAATCGCTGTAGGTAACACGGATCCGGATTTATTTGGAAATTTCAGTACTATGATCCGCTACAAAGGTTTTGTGTTCAATACTTCCTTTCGTTATAGAATAGGTGCACAACAATATAACAATACTTTGGTAGAGCGGGTAGAAACCTCCAACTATAAGTACAATATGGATGAACGGGTATTCTTTGAAAGATGGCAAAAACCAGGAGATAATGTTCCGTTTAAAGGGATTACAAATACTACTCCGACCTACAAATCTTCACGTTTCGTTCAGGATGAAAACACACTTATCATGCAAAATTTTAATATTCAATACAATTTTGCAGGTGCTACATGGTTGAAAAAAATGCGTTTCGAGAATATAAATATTTCTGCCGATGTAGCCGAGCCTGTGTACTTGTCAACTATACGTAGAGAAAGAGGTACATCCTACCCTTTCTCAAGACAATTTTCCTTAAGTATTAATGCAACATTCTAAAAAAATGAAAAAGAAATTAATAATCACCTGTATAGCAGCAGCATTTCTGGTATGCTCCTGCAATAAGTATCTGGATGTTCTACCCAAGACACAAATACCGGAAGAAGCTCTTTTTGATTCAGAACAAGGTTTTAAAGATGCATTAGCCGGTGTATATATCAATGCCAAAAATGAAAACATATATGGAAGACAATTAAGCTACGGAGCAATAGAAAGTCTTATTTCCAGCTGGGATGTCTCATCAGGCACACTTGAACAGCAGATGGGTCTGTTCAATTATCAGGACGAAAAAGTTACAGCAGTATTTAACGGTACTTTCAGTCAGCAATACAGAACTATTGCTCATATCAATCAGATTTTAGAAAATTTGGAATCTAAGAGGGCTGTGCTAAAAACAAAGAACATGTATGAGCTTGTAAAAGCTGAGTGTCTGGCTCTTCGTGCATATCTACATTTTGATCTGATTCGTCTTTACGGCCCAATGCCTCTTGAGCCTTCAAAAGGTAATCAACTGGCATATGTCACCACTTTTGGAAAAGGAATTAACGAGCATATTCCTTACGATCAGTTTAAGCTAAGAATCTTTCAGGATCTGAAAGACGCGGAAACATTGCTAAAGCCTTTCGATCCAATTATTAAGTATAGTCTCACAGAGCTCCGCAGACCAAATACCGGGGATTTCTTTCCGGACGATACGTATTTCGCCTACAGACCTTTACGTATGAATTACTATGCTGTGAAAGCGCTGCAAGCAAGAGCTCATCTATGGTATGGAGAAAAGGATCTGGCTTTTGCCGCAGCAAGTGAAGTGATCGAAGCAAAAGATTCAAACGGCGCTCAGAAATTCAAACTTGGGACCGGTGCCGATTTTACGGCAAAGAATTTTGTGCTTACCGGTGAACATATCTTCGGACTGTATGAAAATAATATGAATAAAACTTATACTAATTATTTTGGTAGTGGTATGTACCGTAAAGGAACAACAGTTACGACCATCAGCAGAGATCTCTATGGAAATACAGGAACTGATATGCGTGAGGCATCGCTATGGTCTTTAATAACATTAACTAACGGTTCCAAATATTATGTTATCTCTAAGTACATGCCCCTGGAACTCACTGCAACTTCAATCGACAACGACTACAAACAAATACCCATGCTACGTATCAGTGAGATGTATTTGATTGCAGCTGAAGCCGCACCATTTGCACAGGGCATAGAATATTTCAAACAATTCCGTGCTGCTCGTAATATTTCACAGTTGGCCGTACCGCAGAATGAACCGGAACTGAATAACCAAATTCTCAAAGAGTATAGAAAAGAATTCTATGCTGAAGGACAGGCCTTCTTTGCATTCAAACGTACAAATGCTCCCAAATCTCAAATTTTATTTGTTCCAACGGCAGCTACAGTCAATTACCTTCTACCAATGCCAACGGTAGAAATTACAAATCAATAGAAAAATGAAGAACTATACATACTTTCTTATAGTTGCTTGTTTTGTTATGGCAACTATTGCTTCCTGTCAGAAGGATCAGTATTATTATTTTAATGATGTAGCGAGAATTCAATTCGGACCGCCGCAGTATACGGGTAAAACTATTTATTCAGAATACGCAGACACCAGTAAATCTGCGACCTTTTACTATGATGAAAATCATATAGAATTGGATACAGTATATTTTGACATTTACACCATCGGGGGCATCAAAAACACAGATCGTGTTTACAAAATCCAACAAATGCAATTGGCTGGTCTCGAGAATGCTGTACCAGGTAAACACTATGTTGCCTTTGATGATCCTTCTGTTCAGCGACTTTATGTTATCAAAGCAGATTCTGTACATGCTCAGGTTCCGGTAATCCTTAAAAGAGATCCTGAATTAAAATCTAAAACATTGAATCTGGGAATCGTTGTTCAGGAAAATGACAATTTCAAGTTTGGTGAACAAACGAAGTTATGGCGTAAACTTAGTTTTACAGACCGGCTAAGTAAACCCGATGCCTGGACAGCTTCCTATAGTCAGTATTACCTGGGACCATACAGTGTGGTAAAACATGCCTTTATGATTGAAGTAACTAATGAAAGATGGGATCAGCCATTTATGTCAAACATTCCGCTGGATGTTATTAATTACTATAAATCGTTCTTAGCGACCGCCTTAATCAATTATAATAAAGAGCATCCTAACAATCCACTAAAGGATGAAAACGGTGTAATTATTTTCTTTCCTTAATCTACTGAATATGAAAACAACTATTTTTTTATTACATATAATAGGAGGATTACTCTTGTTCTCTTGTGCAAAAGACAAAAGTAATTACGACTATACAGATGGAGAACTGATTACTATTGAGGGAATCCGGGATAGCTATTCTCTCATCTCCCAGAAAGACACATTAAAACTCACTCCTACTGCACGATCAAATAAAGAAGGAGAATTTGAATACAGATGGGGGATTTATGAAACGAATGTTCAGGGGCGCATTGAGCCATTAGATACTATTGGCAGGACGAAAGATCTGAATTATTATGTAAGGGAGGATGCCAAAGACTGGGTACTGGTATTTATGGTACGCAACAAAAAGACCGGATACACCCAATACAAGAATTCTACACTCACAGTTAATACACAATTTACCCGTGGATGGTATGTGTTAAAAGACGATGGAACTCAATCTGACCTTGATCTTTTCCTAACCCCGGCCAGTGCCAAAGCGGAAGAAAAAGTTGAAGATGTATTTAGTCTTGTTAATGGTAAAAAGATAGACGGCAAAGCCACTTCCTTAAGTTTCTTCTCAGCTTACAAAAGTACAGTGACAGGAACGTTAGGCAATACACGGGCGATCATGATTTCCACGGAACAAGACATACAAGCGATTAATCTCAATACACTCAAAACTATTCGTAATAAGGAGGATATTTTTTTAGGAGGTGCTCAGGATGTCGGACCTGCTTCCGCTGTATTCATAGCCTCTACTGCTAACCATGTATTAAACAAAGGGCAGCTTTATAATATTAACGCCTTCTCTCCGAACTCCGGACAATTCGGAAACAGGATAATGATAGATGCAAACAATTCCACATACGAATTATCAAAGTTCTTCTGTACCAGTACGAATGCTGATCCCATATTATTCGACAATATTTCAAGTTCATTCGTTACTCAGGCTAATGGCTCAGGATCTATTCTGACAAATTTTTCAACATCAGCAAATGCTCCGGTACCTGTTAAGAATAATAATAAAACAGCATTGTATATGGGTTACAAAAATTCCGTGTATTTGCCTTCTCCAAGCTCTTATTATCTGGTAAAAGGTTATGGTGTTTTTCAGGACAAAACAAATCCTTCACTAAAAACCATATCTTATCTGGAACAGGACAAACTGGTATTAAAAATCACAAATGACACTATTGCCAGTTCCAGACAGATCTTTAATGCGATTCATTACAGTTTACTTACTGAAGATGAAAACTTGCTGTACTTTGCTAACCGCAATCAGCAGATATACAGTTATAATCTGAGTAACAAATTTGAACAATTACAATATGCTCTTCCCGCTGGTGAGGAAGTTACATTCATCCGACATCTAAAATATACTAACAGTGCTGATGTAGCTTTTAACTTCAATTTTGTAATCATCGGATCTAAAATAGGGTCAAATTATAAAATCAGAATGTTCAAAAAGAATTCAGGCAATCTGGAATCTACACCTTTTCAAACATTAGAAGGAAAAGGTTCGCCGAAAAACATCCTCTATATTTCGCCAAGAGTCGCTGAAAACACATATCCTAATTCCTAATTTAATCTATCATGAAAAAAACACTCTTAATATTTATATCAGCCCTTTCCGGTTTAGCAGCATTTGCCCAATCTCCGGTAGAAATAAAAGGTAGCCTGGAAAAAGAATTTCTTAAACCAGTCAAACTTTTTAAAGTTGTGGAAGGAAATGCTGTAGAAATCGCAACTTCCACTCCTCAGGGTGAAGGTAAATTTGGTTTTATTTTCTATCCTCAATACGAAGGATTATATGCTTTAGGAACAGGAAACTCAGGCAGTCCGAATGATAATTATAAATTCTATTTCAAATCCGGAGACAAATTATCAGTAAGATTATTAGACTCCAGCTATGTATTGACAGGAACTGAAAACAGTAAAGAAAATCAGATTTTAACCCAATGGCATGATCTGGTCTTCCCCTTAGAACAAAAAGCAATCAACTTCATGAAAGTGCAGAGTACTTTCGTTGATTTCTTCCCTGATCTGGAAAGCATTACTGAAAAAGCAAAAGGATTTGAACAAGGTAAATTATCCGGCAACCCTAAATTCGACAAACATCTTAAAAGCTACATGAACAGTGATCTGGCGCTATATGCTACTAATTTTTTAAGTACTCCAAGATCAGCACATCCGGCTACGGATGAATTGAGTCCCTTTTATGAAACAATAAAAGCAAAGGATTTTGCAACAACCACGCAACTGGTTTACGAAAATCCGTGGGGACGTCGTCTGCTCTCGGGTATTATAATGCTCAATATGAAGCAGGAAAAGATCAAATATGCTCAGGGAATACAAGGTGTAAAAGATCAATTTGTTTTTTTGCCAAATGACACTCTTAAGGGAGATGCTGTATTAGATGCGGTGAGCAGACTGAAAACATTTGAAGCTTATAAAGAAATTATGGATCAATATGGCTCTTTGATAGTTACCTCAAGTCAGAAGAAACGTAATATGGATATTATGGCAGAACTTGCTCAGTTGAAAGCCGGAGATGCGGGTTTGAATTTTGCCTATCCGGACCCTAACGGAAAGACTGTAAAATTTGAAGATCTCCGGGGCAAAGTTGTCCTGATCGATGTATGGGCAACATGGTGTGGCCCGTGCAAAGCCGAAATTCCTTATTTGAAAAAGCTTGAAGAAGAGATGAAAGGAACAAACCTGCAGATTGTAAGTATCTCTGTAGACGAGGCTAAAGATAAGGCTAAATGGGCTAAGATGATCAAGGATGAAAATTTGGGTGGCCTTCAGTTGTTTGCTTCAGGATGGGGCGATCTGGCACAATACTATAAAATTAAAGGCATTCCGCGTTTTATGATTTTTGATAAAGAAGGAAAGATTGTCACAACAGATTCTCCAAGACCTTCTAATCCGGAGTTGAAAACATTGTTAAACAAAATTTTGCAACAATAACCTGATAATTACACCGTCTGAAAAGTAAAATCTTCTTTTCAGACGGTATTGATTTATCAATACCAAGAAAGCATATGAATCGTATTTTTTTTAGATCAATATTGATCTTCCTGCACTTGCTATGTTTAAATTTTGCATTTGCACAACAGGATCACAAACTTGTACAGCAAATCCGGCAAGCCTTTAAGGACAAGAACTCTGCTAATTTGAAAGCAGCATTAGCGCCCTCATTTTCTATTGCCGGCAACACGCAGCAAGGAGCAGTACGCTATCTGGATCACATCCTCTCGAGCTATGCTGCTGAGAATGTCAGATTCATCTCCATGCAAAAGCAGAACTCAGGACATAAGGTAGCAATAGAGATCAGCAAAACAGATAAGAGCACTGTACAGACAGCCTTTTATACCGACTCAGCAGATCGTATACTCTATATGGATCTTTTTGATCAGCTCTACGGCATGAATCGTTATCAAACGTCTCGATTACGGGCTAAAATACCATTTGAGAATCACGACGGGACAATAATACTGTCTGTAAAGATTAATGATTTTAAACGCCCTTTGCGGTTATTATTTGACACAGGAGCAGACGGTATGGCCGTCAGCCAACAACTTGCGGATGAAATCGGACTCAAAGTAACGCGGCAGAATAATGCCTCTGTAGTGGGAGGAAATATGCAGATTCAGGTATCTGATAATAATAAGATTTCTTTAGATACGCTGAAATTGCAGGGTCAGGGTATTGCGATATTCCCGGAGATGCACAGAGAGACAGATGGCATCATCGGCAATAGCCTGGTAAAGCGATTTATCACAAAAGTTGACTATGACAAATGCGAATTGCTGCTCTACGATTTTGGAGATTATCAGTACGAACAACAAGGACATGCAATCCCTGTTGAAATGCCTGCAGGATTGCTTATTATTCCGGGGAATCTGGAGATCCGTCCCGGAAAAGCCTATCCCGGAAATTTTGTCTTTGATACAGGAGCATCTTACTCATTGATATGCTTCAGACCTTTTGTACGGACAAACAGACTGCTGGTCAGCGGATTTAAACCGGAGTACCAGGGAACCACAGCGAGCATGGGTATGGTCTCACCTACTTTTACAGGAAGAAGTCACAGCTTTTCTTTTTCACACCTGCCTGCAGTGCCGGATTTGCCCGTAACCCTGATGGCTGGCGGCGCTAACAATGAGAACTGGAAACCTGAATTTGACGGATCTATTGGCGTACGCCTGATCAGCAGATATAATTTCACAATCAATCTCCAAAACCGGGAGATATATCTCGAACCTAATCACTTGTATCCATATCCTCAGGATTTTTCAATCGGAAGTTATCTCTTCGGTTATGATTCGGAAGGTAAATTACGCTTACTCAGTCTAGTTGGTGCGGAGGATGAAAAAGTAAAATTAGCAACCGGAGCAGCCATCTCGAGTATCAACGGCATTCCGACACATACTTTTTTAAAGGATAAGGCTGCTTTGGAGAGCATCTTGAATCTGGAAAAAGGCACCTCTATTACTGTAGAATCATCATCTGATACTGTTAAAAAATCATACACCATTAGCCGATAATATGAAAACATATACCAGTAAAATTTATATACTCCTTATACTGATATTGTTCGGTACAGGATCATTTGCACAGCAACTTCAAATCTTCAAAGGTTCATTTGAGCAACTAAAGGCGCAGGCACAAAAAGAAAATAAGCTTATTCTGATTGATCTTTATTTTGAGGGGTGTATGCCCTGCAAACAAATGGACAACGAAGTCTTTCCCGATCCCAAGATCGTATCCCTATTAAATAAAGGTTACCTGCTTTTCAAAACTGATGTATTTAAAGAAATTGATGGTAAGCTTTTGTCCCGCAAATATTCGGTGAGTGGCTTCCCAACTTTCTTATTGCTGGATGCAACAGGAAAATTAATTACAATGGAATCCGGCTTTTATGCAGTTGATCGTTTTGCAGCATTATTAGAGACAGCTAAAGAGCAAGCATCTAAAGGTCTTTTTAGAGCTTTCGATACTGATCTGAACAAATCTTATCCGGATTTCTATTCTGCCCGATATATGATGACCGGACAGAAGTTTGAATCTTCAGTAGTAAAGGAATATCTGGATAAACAATCTGATCCGCTTTCTGAGGTTCCCTTTGTATGTATTCTGAACTCCAATATCTCACATTACAATCAGCTTGTATACAATCATCTTCCTGAATTACTGGAACGATATGGTGCATCCATTCTACAAAACAAGGTTACTTCAATAGCAAAAGCCAATATTGCGGGATTTGGTAAAAACAATCAAAAAGACAGCTTATTGGCCACTCTGGATTATATCAGACCTGCTTACAATGAGCGCCTGTGGTCTGTATATTTACCCATATTTATTACAGATTACTACAAAAATGGTGGTAATGCTACGGATTACCTAAAACTCATAGCACAATTTAAACCTTTCACATCATGGGATGCAGAAAGTAATGCATATGCACAGCTTATTATTGATCAGAAACAGCATACTGATATCCTGAATGCATTGGAATTAAAATACCGTACAGCATTGACAAACACGAAAACAAACGCTGCTGATCAATATAAATACAGTCTGATCAAGGCATATCTCGGACATAAAGAAGCCGCTATGGATCAGATTCTGAAATTAAAAAAGAATCAGATGAATGCAGAGGAAAACCCGCTGATCTCCGCACAAGTAATCGCGGAACTGGAAAATGCGATCAAAAGTAATACAGTAATGGCGTTAAAACCAGTCAACGCATTAACTACGATTCCTTACTCCTTAAACTAAAATAATATTATAAATCATATGAGAACTTCCTTAATCATTCTGTTACTGAGTCTGCTGACCAGTAGCCTGATGGCCCAAAATGCCACTATTATAAACGGAACTGCAGATAAGAAAGCCTATGCAAAAGTATTTCTTTACAAGGTACTGAATGGCCGTCTGGTGGAAATAGCTACGGCTACGCCTGACTCATCCGAACGTTTTGCTTTCAAATTCACGCCTGAATATCAGGGATTGTACGCGGTCGGCGGATCGGATGCCCTAAGTCTACGTCATGTATTTAAATTCTATTTTAAAGGAAATGACGAACTGAACATTCGCTTAGAAAAAGCAAATTATTCGCTTTCCGGAAACAATAGTCCTGAAAACATTGCACTGACGGACTGGTTCAAGGCATCTTATTCGCTATTGGATAAA
Source organism: Sphingobacterium spiritivorum ATCC 33861 (assembly GCF_000143765.1). GTDB lineage: Bacteria > Bacteroidota > Bacteroidia > Sphingobacteriales > Sphingobacteriaceae > Sphingobacterium > Sphingobacterium spiritivorum. Next base: position 277,558 of record NZ_GL379772.1, read on the forward strand.
TCTGTCTATTGGACCACAATAAGTACCTACATGGATTTCTTTCCTGAAGTAGAAGAAATGTATACTCAACTCGATGCAATCAAATCACGGAATAAAACGGGAAACACCAAATTTGATGCCTTTTTTCCAAAAATAGTTGATTTTGATTTTGCCAATCTGGCTATCGGCTATCTCTATACACCTCGTTCTGCACATCCAAGCAAAGAAGAACTTTCTGATTACTATATCCAGTTCAAATCAGATCCGTTTCTTTCAGAAGACTTGCTAAACTTCCCTTATGGAGATCGTTTCATGACCAGTTTAGTGTATAAAAAAATAGATCTGGCGAGTAAACCGACCTTCGGACAACAGGTAGAAGCTATTCCTGCAGATGTCATAAAAGGACAATATGTATTAGCCCGACTTACAGCAACCCGCTCCTATAGCGAATATCAGGAATTGTATAATCAATACAAGCAATACTTTATATTGAAAGAGCAACAGGAACGCGCACAGGCTATCGCCGTTAAGCTGGCAGATACGAAAGAAGGCACGCAGGCGGTTGCCTTTAGCTATCCGGACATAAGCGGTAAAAAAGTTTCTCTGGCCGACCTGAAAGGAAAGCTGGTCTTGATAGATCTTTGGGCAACATGGTGCGGTCCCTGCAAAGCGGAAGAACCTTATTGGGAAAAGCTGAATGAGCAGTTCAAAGGGAAAGATATCGCCTTTGTCGGCATATCGGTAGATCAGGATAAAAAAGCATGGGATAAATATGTACCGGAGAAAAATCTAAAAGGTATACAACTACATGCCGGCCCTGGAAATGATCTTTCAGCAGCCTATAAAGTAACCGGTATTCCACGTTATATGCTGATTGATAAAAAAGGAAATATCATTACGACAGACAGTCCAAGACCGAGTGACCCTAAACTTAAATTGCTAATTGAAACTTGGTTAGCCAGGTAAATAAAAAAGCTGTCTGACCAATGGTAAGACAGCTTTTTTATAACACAATGAAGAAAAAGTCAGAAACTTTATAAACCTCTACTCTTCAGTTTGATAATTCCAGGTCAGCAATTTTTCCTGTAGTATTCTGGATATTTTATTAAAGTATCTTTTTTGCTTGTACCCCATTACCCATTGTACGCCGTGCACGGCATTGGTACAAAAGATCTCATCTGCCTGGCTCATAATTTCGGGACTGATCTGGGCCTCTACTACAGCTATACCTTCATCCGTAGCCATATCCATCACGACTCTGCGCATTACCCCGGCTATACAGCCTTCTGAAATCGCAGGGGTGTATAATACCTTTTCATAAAACACAAATATATTCGAAGACAAGGCTTCACAGAGATAGCCTTCCTGATTCAGTAACAATACTTCATCAAAACGGTGCTTTCGTTTATGCAGACCTGCCATGACATATATCAAAGCATTATTGGATTTCAATTTAGAAAGATCGCTGTAAGGTTTACGATATTCTGTATACAGATCTACAATAAGGCCAACCTTCTTATCTCTTAGCGACTCTGGTATACGTGCAATCTGAAGTACATAAGCCGTTTTATTAGTTTCAGGACCATATAATCCTCCCCCGTCACGATAGACGATCAAACGTACCCGTACCTGCTGCCCCAGCATATTATTCTTACGGATCAATTCTTCCGTCTTGGATTTGATAAAAAAGGCATCAAACCGATGCGTGTCTTCCATATGTAACATCCGGAGTCCTTCCTGTAAACGCTCTATATGAAAGGGTAAAAACCGGATATCTCCGTCTTTCCAAAGCATAGTCTCAAAGAGACCGTCACCATACCGGAAAGCTCGGTTGTCTGCCGACACCACAGCGTCGCTTTCGGGCACAATCTTCCCGTTGCAATTAATATATGTTGTAGACATAAAAATTCTAAATATAAATTAGTTGATCTCCTGACCTGATGTTGTGGAATAACCACGCCACTTCTCTAATGCTAAACGGAAATCTTCCGGTAATGGTGTTTCAAATGTTAAAAATTCTTTTGACTTAGGATGTTCAAATCCCAAAACCTGTGCGTGAAGCGCCTGTCGCGGTAATAAAGCAAAACAATTTTCAACAAACTGTCTGTACTTATTGAATACCGTACCTTTCAGAATACGATCTCCGCCATAGGCAACATCATTAAATAAAGGATGTCCGATGGATTGCATATGTGCGCGGATCTGATGTGTACGTCCGGTTTCAAGCTGACACTCGATCAGCGTTACATAACCCAATCTTTCCAATACACGATAATGAGTCACCGACCATTTACCCTTCTCCGAGTCATCATACATCGTCATCACTCTCCTGTCTTTCAGATTGCGACCTATATAACCGGTTACTGTACCGTCTTCTGCGATATCTCCCCATACCATAGCCACATATTTTCGCATAATACTATGATCAAAAAACTGTTTAGCAAGATAGGTCATTGCCCATTCTGATTTGGCAATCACCAACAGACCACTTGTATCCTTATCTATCCGATGCACCAATCCCGGACGGCCGGCATTACCCGGCATAGTCGGCAACTGATTGAAATGATGGGTCAATGCATTGACCAGTGTTCCTGTATAATTATTAAATCCGGGATGAACGACCATGCCCGCAACTTTATTAACAACCATCACTTCATCATCCTCAAATATGATATCCAACGGAATATCTTCCGGATATACTTCCGTATCTCTTGGCGGATCGGGTAATACCACTGAGATAATATCAAATGGCTTCACCTTATAGCTGGATTTGATAACGCTGTCATTGACCAGCACAGATCCAGCATCTATTGCATTCTGAATTTTATTGCGGGAAGCGTTTTCGACCCTGTTCATTAAAAACTTATCAATACGCAGCAAAGCCTGTCCCTTGTCTACCTCAATTCTCAAATGCTCGAACAACTCCTGCTCGTCCTGTTCCTGTAATGCTAAATCTTCTGCCATCATACAAAAATAACTGAATTAAGACAAAATCCTCTTACTTTTGTAAAAGTAACCGAATATGTCAGTCATTTGACGCTACAGATAAGGTTTAATTTTTTACAATGGAATTGACATTCAATTTTCACAGCCCTGAAGAAGAAATAGTATCCCCTCTCTATATTGAAAAAAAAGTAAGGATATATGTCAAACGGGATGACCTTATTCATCCCTATATCTCGGGAAATAAGTGGAGAAAACTTCAGTATCCCCTCCGGAAAGCGCTGAAGCAAAACAAACAGATCCTGGTTACTTTCGGAGGTGCATGGTCCAATCATCTGTTGGCAACAGCCTGTGCAGGAGCTAAATTCGGATTCCGGACTCATGGTATGGTACGCGGTGAAGAAGTCAATAATCCTGTACTCGCACTTTGTCGTCTATACGGCATGAAACTTCATTTTGTAAGCCGGGATCAATATCAGGATAAAACATCACTTTTTCTGCACTATTTTGGTGAACAGTCGGACAATACCTTCTTTATTGATGAAGGTGGATACAGCAGAGAAGCTGCAGAAGGCTGTGCTCATATTATCGAAGAGCTTCAGCAAGATTATGACCATATCTGTTGTGCGTCAGGTACAGGTACTACTGTAGCCGGATTACAACTGGGACTCGAGAAAGCTAACCTAAAGACAACATTACACACTGTACCGGTTTTGAAGGGAGGAGCATTTATTCGTAAGGAAGTGGAAAACCTTGCTGTAGATCCTTCAGGGATAATACTACATACAGATTATCATTTTGGTGGTTATGCCAGAACTAAACCGGAGCTGCTGGAGTTTATACGTGCATTCGTATCCCATACCGGCATTATGATTGAACCTACCTACACAGGCAAACTGTTTTTCGCAATAGACGATCTCATCAGAAAGGATTATTTTAAGCCGGAATCCCGTATTCTACTTATTCATACTGGCGGACTGACCGGTTTTTTGGGTATGTATGATCGCTTTTGAGCGTAAAACCGGGATCTTGTTTAGTCTGATTTTGATAGCGATAATTTACACATCCATAAGCTCCGTTCGCTTTTTATCCAAACAATTAGTACCCTACAGGCGTTTAATAGGTATTATCAACATTAAAAGTCTATGTCACAACCCTTATTCAAACAATTACATCAACAGTCTACTCCTCTTCTATTAGGAAATGTATGGGATGCACATTCCGCTCAGCTTGCAGAAAAAGCAGGATTCGCATCTTTAGGATCTTCCAGTCATGCTATCGCTAACCTTCTGGGTTATGAAGACGGAGAGAATATAACCTTTGAAGAGTTATTTTTCATTGTACAACGAATTGTTAAAGCCGTAAAAATTCCTGTATCCGTAGATTTTGAAGCCGGATATGCTGATGATCCGGAAACTGTAGCCAGGTATGTGAAACAACTTAGCGATATTGGTGTAGCGGGGATCAACCTGGAAGATGGTCAGGTTGAAAATGGGAAACGTAGTCTTGGAAGTGCACAATTGCTGGCAGACAAAATAAAAGCAATCAAATCTGTAACGGATATTTACATCAATGCCCGTACCGACACCTATGTAACCAAACAGGAAGATGCACTCAAACAATCTATAGAACGTGCACTGATTTATCAGGAGGCCGGAGCAGATGGCATATTTGTACCAGTTATAGAAACAAAAACAGATATTCAACAATTTACAACTGAAGTAGCCTTACCGCTGAATGTTTTTCTGACACCTAATCTTCCTAACTTCGATGAATTGGGAGAACTGGGAGTCAAAAGACTGAGTCACGGGGCCAAGCTTTATGAATGGTTGATGAAGCAGGCTGAAGAAGCATTGACTGCTTTCAAAAAGCAGCCCGTACTTCCAAAATAAGAGGTTAACAAAAAAAGTGATAAAAGCTCTCCATAATTGCATATGGAGAGCTTTTTTATTCTAAAGTAGAATGTAAATTTATATTAAAAAGTTGCACCCGCAAATTTAAACGGAGCAGTGACTTTAAATGAACCGGAAGATTCACCTGAATACGTTTCATTATGAGCAACTGAAAGCTTTAATACTTTACCTTTCTCACTAAAGTCAACCTTTTTCATATCTACCCAAAATGTATTTGGAGTCAGCACAGTCTCGAAATAATAAACCAGATTTTTATGATCCGACAACGATCTCCATCGTGTGGATGATATATTAGGCTCTTGTTCGGAAGATATTCCAAACGGAACGGAACAATTACGAATAACACTCATTACACTTCCTACAGCTACCCGAGTATCATCTGTCTGCGGTATAGCTCCGAGATAGAATTTGGCTCTGGCAAAACGATCAGCAGCGCGATTGGTCCCTGGCAACATAATATTACCAGGAATAGATGACCAATAATTACTCAGGGCCAACTGCTGATCAAACACCGGAGAATTGGTCATAACGGTATAAGACGGATCATGATGGATGACCAGTTTACCATCTATATATTCAAAAATAGCATTATCACCACCCGCATCTGAAACAGACAAATGTAAAGCAGTAAATTTATCCGTTCCGGGAATTACATCCGACACCACCACAAATTCATGCTTACGCATGGCATCAACAACTTCCTGTACGGTAGCAAAATTATCCAGCATATACTGTGCCCATGCAGATATAGCCAATCCTTTCTTGCCGTCTTTCGGATTAAACGCTTCATACTTGGATTCTACTAACCACAACACATTAGCGACCAATCCTTTTTCATTCATTCCATCGGTGGTCGCAATATCAAAGGCACTGGTTATCAAACTACCGTAACGGGATGTCCATTCCAGCGAATATTGTCCGATTTCACCGTTTCGCTTCATCCCCCTTGGAAAAATCCAGAGGTTAGCCGGAATATCGTCTTTCCAATCCATGGAGCGGGCCGTTATTACCGTGTTAGAAGGTCCTTTGTAAACCAGTCGTGTACATGCATCCAGTGATGAGGGTAAAAGAGATAATCCACAGGCCAGTCCGATACAAGCTAACTGAAATTGACGTCCGAATGTTGATATTTTTTTGTTTTCCATACTTCGTAATATAGTTTATTTAAATAATAGGATAATAACTAAGTTAACCCTTTCTACTGTAAAAATGTTTTAGAAGTATAAAAGAATAATCAGTATATGATGAATATCATATACTGTAAAGAATAATGCACAGTCGTGTGAATGTGCATCCGGATGATGAAAGATAAAAGTTTTATGTATTCAAAACCTGAAAATACTCCATATAAAGCTATCAGAACGCTAACTGCATTCGAACATATTGAATATTATTCTTGACAAAAGGATCCCCAACCTGCTGCATACCAAACTTCTCATAAAAGGTCTTTGCCTGAATACGGGAATTGCACCAGATACCTGCAGCATCAAAACGCCGACAGAATTCAAAAACAGCCAGCAGTAACTAACTGCCTGTACCTTTTTGCTGATAATCTTCCAGTACCGCAAATTTCCGGAACTGAAATAATTCGCCATCACGAAAAACCGAGATTACTCCAATAATCTCGTTATCCAGATAAGCCGCAAAATGTGTTCCCTCGAAGTCTTCATCAATCTGTACATCTCTCAATGATCCATCCGGATAAAGAATACGTTGACGTATATTCCAGGTACGCGGGGCTACCACCTGCTCAATACGTATAGGCTGACTTTCCATAGTATTATTGTTATAAATCCTTTACCCGCAAAAATATAAGATTTAAGGATTACTTGCCGTACTTTCTTAACCAAGACAACTTTCACTAAAATTAAAAACACAAGAAATATCCGCTCCACACAGCACCTAAATATATATTTTCTTAATTCTAAAAACTAAATCCTAACTTCACGGCATGAATAATTATATTTTACTCTTACTTACTCTAATCTTTTCATTAAAAAGTAATGCTCAGGAGCCTGCTGCATATGCATTAGCCAGCGAGTATAATTTCTGGAATCTCGAGCAAGGAGCTACAGCATATGTAATAGCAGATCAGGCATACATACGCTCCTATCCGAATACCACAGCCAAACTGATAGATTCGGTGACTATGGGAACAGCTGTAAAAATCCTGAGCCCTGGTTATAATGGCAATAAAATAAAAGGTTTTTATGCTCCCTGGCATGAAGTTTCCTATCAAAAGAATAACGAAACAAAGAAAGGATTTATCTGGCTGGGATTACTCGCATTGGGACAGGAGGTAGATAATGAAGGTAATCGGTATATCTTTGGTTTTGAAAGATTCGTTCCCGAACGCAATGAAACTCCTGCGTATTATAGCTGCGATGTCAAGTTATTGGATAAAACAGGACAACTGATCAGTAAATATAATTTTCACTATGATTACCTTGATCAAGGCTATTTTCAAAGCAAACTTTTACCTAATATGGGATTGGAGGGATTGAAAAACATTTTAAGACTTCAATTTGCCGGTGAGGCTTGTGGTATTCCGACTGAGTATTATTATGTAGGCTGGAACGGGAGTAACTTTGTTGATATGCCAAATCGTTATACAGTAAGTGACGGAGGAATATTCTACCATGAAGAGAAAATACTCTTTCCTTCAGAACATAAAAAAGCCCCGAATCTGGTATACAAACTAATTGAAGAGGGTGAGGGGTACGAATCAGAGGAAGAAGATTCTAAAATGACAATTACAAAAAAACAGGAAACCTATATCTGGAACGGAAAAACATTCTCTCAGTTACTGGAAATGAAATAAATCAACCTTGTTGACAACACAGATCTTATACATCAAATGGCCCCGTCAGGATCTTGCTGACGGGGCCATTTGATTTAGCAAAGAGTAACTGTCACATCAGCAGCAATACATGTCCCAGCACCAGCACTAAACATAAAGGAATATAAATCCACTTGTCCCTGACCGCAAAAGTAGTACGTGTAAACCGCTTGGTCATCCCTATATATCTAAAATCCCCGATTGCTCGTAGTAAAAAGAGGCCTCCGACTCCGATAATGGCATAACGTAATATAGATTGTTCGATATCTACACGAAGAAGACCGATATACATCAGATTGATCGCAGCAAACAAAAAAAGCCCCAAAGCGACGACTAAAGTACCTCCCTTTCTGGGTATAAATGTTCGTCTCCCATTACTATCTGTTGGTATCGTACCCGCTATCCCCCACTCTCCACCCACAACCCAGTATACATGCAGAACAGCAAGAAAAACAAAAATAAATGCATTTACATATGCAGGTATAATGTCAAATGTTATCATGGAAATACACATTAAAATATAATATAGTTACTGCTTAATAGATTTCAAACGCTTTTTAAAATAACTTTGGGTAATGAAATTATTCAACATACATAAGAAAACAAGGATATACTGAATATCCTGAATTCGTCACCCCAAAGCTACCGATTTTTCATTAAGATATTTCCAATATCGCCTGGGAACATGTTGTATATGTAATTTCATATTCTTACGCGCCTTAATATTTACACTCTGAAAATATCGCTTCCACAAATCGTCATATAAAACTTCACTCTCATGAGCCTTATTTATTACATGCTGATCTGAAGGGATGAGATCAAACTGAACTTCCGTCACCTCTGACTTGTCATAGTAAATTCCATAATTTCGCTTTACATCATAGATGAGCCACAACTGATCTGCATATCTGTTTTTGAAATGAGAACTGATCAGCGGTAAAATATTGAAATCAGGTTCTATTTTGGCCATATACAATCCATCCTCCATCTGTCTGAACCTTACAAAGGCTTTAAACCGATGACGTTCACGGGATACAGACTTGATAATTTGCTTGAGCTTCAACACATCTTCATGTCCGTAATTAGCAGATACCTTAACCTTTGATCCCAGGTAATATTGAACCAGGCGCAGAATCAGTAATTCTATATCATTCTGTTCTGAAAGATAAGCGCAGTAAAGCTCCTGCACAACACTTTTACCTGCTTTGAGCGCAATTCCTTTGAGTACCCGCTCAGCCTTATTCCCATCTGTATACACTATATGTGTCTCACCAAATAAATGTTGCTGGCTTATTTCATTGCTTTTACAGATGGCGTGAACTTCCATATTAAATTCGTATACCTCAAAGATTAATGACATTAATCCAGGCCAGCTTCCATCATACTGTACGATTATCATATTTTTAAAATAAAGACAACTGTTGATTGAACATTTTTTCATATTTGGATTTACCGGAGGTCAGAATATAGTGTTTGATCACCTCTGCCGGTTTGTCCGAACGAATGGGTACAAATCCCTGACAGCTTATAAAATATTTAACTTTATTAACGGATACTCCTATTTTCTGTAAGTTTTCCAGGCGTAAGGCCCCAAATCTTCTTGCAGCTACGATTTTCTTTGCGGATGTCACACCTATACCCGGCACGCGCATAATCATCTCATACGATGCACGGTTAATATCCACAGGAAACTGCTCCATATGCCGCAATGCCCATCCAAGCTTGGGATCTATATCCAGATCCAGATGAGGATGTGTTTCATTGAGGATATCTTCACGCTTGAATCCGTAAAATCTCAACAGCCAGTCTGTCTGATACAGTCTGTTTTCCCGCATTATCGGAACTTCTGAGCCAAGCCCCGGAAGCCTTTTATCATTGGAAACAGGCACATAACCTGAATAATAAACACGCTTCAGGTTATATTGCTGATAGTAATGATCCGCAGTCTTCATAATATGCAGGTCAGATTCTCCGGATGCACCAATAATCATCTGCGTACTCTGTCCGGCAGGAACAAATTTGGGTGCAGCACGGATGATTTTCTTTTCTTCTTTGGTACGGATGATTTCGTTTTTGAGATAGCCCATTGGCTTATCCATATCTGCTCTGTTCTTTTCAGGAGCCAGAAGTTTGAGCCCCTGTTCTGTGGGTATTTCCAGATTGACACTCAGACGATCTGCATATAAGCCTGCTTCAAACATCAGTTCATCTGAAGCTCCGGGAATTGTTTTAAGATGGATATACCCATTGAAATTGTGTTCCTGCCTTAGCTTTTTTGCAATTTTTGTAAGTCGTTCCATTGTATAATCAGCATTCTTGAAAATACCGGAACTCAGGAAAAGTCCTTCTATATAATTACGTCTGTAGAAATTGATGGTCAGATCCACAACTTCCTGTACCGTAAAAGCTGCTCTTTCGATATCGTTGCTGCTTCGGGAAACACAATACGCACAATCAAAAATACAATGATTGGTCAGCAATATCTTCAGCAAAGAGACACATCTTCCATCTTCGGTATAGGTATGACAAATACCAGCTCCGGTATCGCCTAATCCTTTTTTTGTATTTTTACGATTACTTCCACTGGAGCTGCAACTTACATCATACTTGGCAGCATCGGCCAGTATTTCCAGTTTTTGTTTTATCCGATCTGACATAAACTAATTATATTAGCAATATTACTAATTATATTAGCTATATCAAAACATTTTAATTATCAATTTTCCACATTCCTGTTATCTTCATTTTTTGTTTACCTTCGGTTTCACTGTTGACATAGTATTGTCACAAGTATCTTTACATTTGCATAATGACCAAAAATCAACAGACAAGCAAAAGAGGTTCTGATCTTCTTGTTGACAAAGTATATACTATAGAAAAATTTGAAGGAAAAGGTGGCTGGTATTATGTACGTCTTCCGGAAATAGCGCAGGACCGAAATGCTAAATTTGGCTGGGTCAGCGTTAGGGGTACTATTGATCATTATGAGATCAGAAACTACAATCTTCAGGCCATGGGAAACGGTATACTGTTTTTACCCGTTAAAGCTGATATTAGAAAAAAGATAAACAAAAAAGATGGAGATCAGGTACATATCCGACTCTTTCGGGATAGTTCGGGATTAGAAATTCCGGAAGAACTTAAAGACTGTCTTATGGATGAACCTGATCTATACAAATGCTTTATGGATCTTCCCGAAAAAGAGAGAAAATCCATTATTACCAGAATCTGTTCTGCTAAAAAAGAAGCAGAAAAAATAGATCGTATTGCTAAGACCTTACAGGATCTGAGCAGAATACAGAAATCTTAACTTTTTAAACCGGGTAACAGGAATTTACTCAACTTCAAATATCGCCTGTATTTCCACAGCAGAATTGACCGGCAAAGACGACGCCCCCAAGGTACCTCTCGCATGTTTTCCTCTTTCTCCAAATACTTTGACTGTAAGATCTGAAGCTATATTCATCAGATCCGCATGCTTGCTGTATCCCTCTTTTGTATTAAAAATACCAGTTAATTGCACACAACGGACTACTTTTTTCAGATCACCATCAACAGCCTTATTCAATACGGCCAATACATTTAGCATGGTCACTTCTGTGGCCTGCCTGGCCTGATTTTCATCTATATCTGCACCTATTTTGCCCGGATGTACTATCTTTCCATCCTGTAAAGCAACCTGATTAATAAATATCAGATTGCCCGATCTTACAAAAGGCTGATAATTGCCCGCCGGAGCAGGTACCTCAGGCAGGATAATACCCAGATCTTTCAACATATTTTTATGGTCAGCTTTAGCTACCGGCAATGTTTTTTCTGCCTTCACAAATGTTCCTTTCATTGCAGATGCGACCTTTGCAATAGCCTCTCCCTGCAACTGCGCCAGATAACGTTCACTTTCACTGGGTCTTGCCACATTCTTCAGAGAAGCCAGACTGGTCGTACCCAGCACCGTATTTCCCTGAGGAGTAGTTTTATCGATATGTTCATAACCCCGGATACCGCTGGGTACAATAATCATCCCATGTACGGCCAGACTATTCCAGAACCCCTGAATAGCAAGCTCTCTCCCGGCTCCGCTTCCTGCAGACATAAAAACAGTCGCAGGAATACCTTCGAGGGCATGACGTTGCCAGATGTCTACCGTCTTTGACAGAAATGCACTCATACCCGTACTGATATTACCAAAATAAACCGGCGAGCCGAAGGCAATACCATCATAAGCAGACAGTTCATCTGCAGATGCTACCGGAATATCCTTTAATAACGGGTGAGCAGAAACAGCTGTCTGTTTGATTACGGCAATCGCCTGACCGTTTTTTTCTATACCTTTAGCGACTTCTTTAGCTAATTCATACGTCCCTCCGCTATCAGAGTAGAATAATACCAAAACTTTCGTCCTGTCCTGTTGTGCTTCTATACCATTAGTCATAATCATAACCCATATCATTAAGAAAACCACTCTTGCTATTCTCATATTAATACAATTTGTTCTTTAATCTGTTTGTAAAATAAAAATATGATGCAAAGATAAAGCAGACGTTTTTATTAATTTTGCCAAAAAAGATATGCAAAACGACATGAAATGTGGCTTATTGGAGCAAAAGCAGGGCGAATTGTCTGACACAATCAGCAAGCATGCATATGTCTGGTATGAAAAAGATTGGAAACATGATGATTATGAGCATATTCACAGCCGTGCCCAATTGCTTTATGTTGAAGAGGGATACCAATATGTTCATCTGGAACAGAAAATCTATCTGTTACCACAGAATCACGTAATGTGGATTCCTTCTTCTATCAGTCATCGCACCACATCTGCAGCACAGACAGTCAATTTAATGACAATATTGTTCCATGAAAAGCAGACCGAAGCGTTTTACAAAGATATTCATGTATTTGCAGCCCCAGCTATTCTGAAGGAAATGCTTTTGTATGCACAAAAGTGGAGTCAGCAAATGGCTCCCGACCAGGAGGAAGAAGCTTTCTTAAATGCATTGCTCATTAGTCTCCCTTACTTTTGCCAAGAAGCTGATAGTCTTCAGATTCCCATACCTTCAGACACACGTTTACTGCCCGTATGTGCGTATATCAATATGCACTTCCATGAACAGGTACAGATTCAGCAATTGAGCGAGATCGCTCATCTGTCCGTACGTACTTTAGAAAGAATTTTTAAACAGGAAACAGGGATTACCGTACAGAAATACATTCAGCTGATACGGGTCATTAAAAGTATAGAATGGAGTGATTCCGGAAAATATACACTCAAGCAGATCGCACATATGGTGGGCTACAAAAGTGCCGCAGCCTTTAGTTCAAGCTATCTCGCGATAATGAAAAAAAGGCCGGGTACTAAAAAGTAACAGCAACCCGATTACTGGCTAATTGATTTCCGGAAAAAAGTCAGGACTTTTTCTTTATCATATCCTTTTCCGGCTTCCAGGCTTCCGCTGTCATGTACATTCAACACCTGACCATTCTTATTCAGTACAATGAAAAAAGGATATCCCAATTTACTGCCTTCAGGAGCATATTTCTGAAATACGGCTTCATTTTTATTCTCCTGGGAATAATTAAGGTGATAATACAATACATTCTTATCCAGCAATTCTTTGATCTCCGGGGTTTCATGAATGTAGGTATTAAAGCGCAGGCACCAGATACACCAGTTACCACCGGCCTGAATGATAATGGTCTTATCCTCTTTTTGTGCTTTTACAACTAAAGCATCTATGTCTTTCCGGGCATCCGCTTCCGGATGATAGGGTTTCTCATATGTTTCCTTTTCGTTGCCCGACTTAACCTGCCCAAATCCTAACTGCACGCTACAGACCAACATGGCAAACAACAATATCCTGATATTCTTCATATTCAAAATTAATGACTATCTAAATTTCAATCACGCTCTAATTTACCGGCAGCAATTTCTCAAATGCTTTTCGCGCACTTCCTCTAAAATATACTTCACCGCAATAACTGTAATCAAGCTTTTCAAAAATACGCAGCATAGCCAGATTGTCATAATTCGTATCGACCTTGATGCTATATACTTTACGGCCAGTGGCAATACTTTCGACCTGCTGCATTATAAATGTTGCAGTACCTTTGGTCTTGATATCCTGTGCTACCGCCAGACGGTGAACGACAGCATATTCCTGTTCACTCAGCCATTTGCCTTCCAATGAGTCATACGCAGGTTCACCGTCAAAAATAACGGCAACGTAACCGACAATACTATTATCCAGCAGTAAAACGTGCCCATATCCGGATTCAATATCCTGCCGGATCGTATCGGGATTAGGGTATCCATCCTGCCATTGACGGCTTCCGTCCTGCTTTCTCAATTCAATAGCCTGTTGTAAAATGGCCCAGATTCTATCTGTATCTGCTATTCCGGCCGGACGTAATATTAGGGTATCGCTCATGCTATATGATATGGTAAATGAAAAATACAATTTTAGCAAAAGAGAAATGAAATACAGCACATATTTTGCAAAAAAAGTAAATCATAGAAGCAGCTGAAAAACAGAAACTCAGAAAAATATGTTATATTTATATCAAAGTCTGTTCTTATGAAAAAGCTCATATTCACCGGATTATTACTTACATGCTTAGCTACAGTGTCTGCACAGATCGTAGTCAATCCTGACGGAACACATTCTGTTGTAAGCGGAAGTCATATTATAAATTCAAACGGAACCGTTTCTGCCATCCATGGCGACCATATCATCAGTTCAGATGGCAGCATTTCTGCAATCCATGGAAATCATATTGTAAATTCAAACGGAACAATTTCTGCAATACATGGCAGTCATATTATCAATATGAACAGTGGAACTATTTCAGTAGTACAGGGAGTTTACCCACTACATGAGAATGGTTCACTGAATTTGTTGCAGAGTAATTTACTGCTTCCGGAAATATCTCCGTCTAATCAGAAAAAGTACAGTTTCAATCCGTTTAAAATGGTTAACTATTCAGATTCACTACGTACCTATGATCCAACTTCTAAGGAAACCAGATCTAAAAAGAGAATCAAACTATCTAAGAAGGACAAAAAATAGAATCACAGCATTTTTACAACCGGTAAAGCCATGTATTGTATTCCCGGATCAGGCAATAACAGATAATTTCTGTCTGTTCAAATAAGACACTGTCTTCCAAAGCAAATGTTGGGTATTTTCTTATTTTTAAGATTTCTTTACCCGAAAATCACGTCATTTTTATATTTTAACCGTTTCAACAGACAGTCAAGCCAGTTTCGTAATGAACAAATCGATTTCTATTTATCTTGTCAGTAGTATATTATGTATATTCTTACTCTTTGTATCCCATATATGTGGTGCACAATCTGCAATAGATGAAGCTGAAATCCGTTACAGAAAGGCTGTTCCAGAAAGTACAGAGCAACTTATGCTGGCCGGAAAATATGCCCAGACACTTTTCTTCAATAATCGTCAGGAAGAAGCTTTCCGTTTATTGGAAAAAAATATACGTGTGGCTGAAAAGAAGAAAGACGGTCAGTATGCGGCATATCTGAATAGTATAGCGGCAATGAACAGCCGGATCTTAAACAATAAAACAGCTTCAGATCAATATATTAAAAAAGCGAAACACTATGCCAATGAGACCAGCGATATCATTACAAAAGGATATGTGATATATTGTGAAGGCTGGTTGCAAGTGCGGGATGAGCAGGAGGCTTTAGCTGTGAAAAGTTTTCAGAATGCATTAACGTTGCTTGACAAAGCACCTGATACAGAACTGGTCCTTAACCGCAAAACGGCGATATATAAAGAACTGTGTACCATCTACTCGAATTGGAAAGCATATGATCTTCAAAAACAGTATGCTGAAAAAACGCTTGAGGTGGCCAAGATAAGACAAGATCCCATGAGTATCTTTGATGCTTATATGCTGATGGGATATATGTATGAGCAACAACATAAGGAAAATCGTACAGATCAGAAAGCATTAAAAGCTGCTGAAGAATACTACCTCTCTGCCATTAACACCTATCAACAGCAAAAAAATAAAATGGCGATCCCTTCAGATCTGTCCTTTGCAGCTATAAATCTGGCCAATCTGTATATGGAGTTTTACCCGGACTCCTATAAAGAAAAATCCCTGAATTATGCAAAAATGGCCCTGGAAAAAGGGAAGGAAACGCAGCAGTACACACATGTCGCAGCAGCCTACGGAATCCTTTCGGAATTCAGCCTTCAGGCCAATAAACGTGACGAGGCTAAAGATTACCTTCTGGCATCGTTAGCAGCATTAATGAAGGAGAATTTCATCGATCAGGGTGTGGCTATGAGTTTGTTTCATAAGCTGACTGAACTCTACGAAGAAGAAGGAGATTACAAACAGGCTATACACTACTACAAGCAATACATTGCAGCTTTCGAAGCCGTATACAATACTGAAAAAATGGAACAGGGCCGCCGTCTGGAAGCTCAGTTTGAAAAAGAAAGGCAGAAGCAATTACTTATTCAGATGCAGTTGCAGGCGGACAAAAAGGAACAGCAATTATCCCTTATGCACGCCCTGTCCGGACAGCAAATGCAACAACTGGAAAACATGAAGCTGAATGAAGAAAACCAAAGGCAGCAACTGGAGGTCGTACAGCTGGAAGCTGAAAAAAGAGGACAGGAACTCCGGCTTTCACGTCTTGAAACACAGCAAAGAGCTAATGAACTTTTTTCTTCTAAACAGCAACTGGACTATAAAAACCGGATCAATACGTTTTATTTCCTGTTAGTCTGCGCATTTTTCATTAGTGCCCTCCTTCTGTTATATGCATACAGACAGCGATCAAAAACACTGAAACAAAACGAAAATATGCATTTGCTGGAATTGGCCAGAGAAAAACAAAACAGTAAAATATCCAATCTGACAGCCATGCTGGAAGGCCAGGAAGCTGAAAGATCCAGATTAGCAAGAGATCTGCACGACGGACTGGGAGGGCTGTTGTCCGGAACAAAAATAGGACTCTCCCGTGCAAGTGAAAAAGCTGAAAAACCCGAACTCAAAACAGCGATCAACTCCTCTCTGGATCAGATCGATATTGCAGTACAGGAGCTAAGAAGGGTAGCGCATAACCTTATGCCGGAATTGCTGATAAAATACGGTCTGCAGGAAACAATCACAGAATATACGGAGCGAATGTCAGGTGAAAAACTGGAGGTTTCAGCAGTGTTTGTAAATTGTACTACTCAACTTAATCAGGAGCGGCAGATACTGGTGTACAGAATTATTCAGGAGCTGGTCAATAATGCCATTAAACATGCAGAAGCAAGTCAGATTATCGTGCAGCTATCCGAAAATGACAACAGACTACACATTACTGTTGAAGATGATGGAAAAGGATTTGATCCGCAAAAACTAAACGGAAAAAAATCTGCAGGTATGCATAATGTAGAAACCCGGCTTTCATTTTTAAAAGGAAAAATAAATATTCACTCTCAACATAATATAGGTACAACAATAGAACTGGATTTCCCACTGGATTCCAACACTTAAGACGTATGATAGAAATTATGATCACAGATGACCATCCAATGGTATTGGAAGGTTTGAAAAATGTACTGGCTACAGAAGAAGATCTGAATCTTGCAGCCTGCTTCACCGACGGAGCATCTCTGGTAGCCGGACTGAAAGAAAAACAACCGGATATTCTGCTGCTGGATATTAATCTTCCCGATATCAACAGTATAGAATTAGTGGCCAGGCTCAAATCGGCACACCCGGACATGAAGATTATTGCTCTTAGTGTACATAACGAATTTGCAGTTATTAACAGTATGCTGACCGAAGGTGCATCGGGTTATATTCAGAAAAATGCTTCCGGAGCCGAAATCATTACAGGCATTCAGACGGTATATGCCGGAGGGCGTTTTCTATGTGCGCAATCAAAGCTGATCATGGATAAGAAGACAGCAGAGGGTCTGCGCAATGTCCCTAAAATAACACGTCGGGAAAAAGAAATACTACAGGAAGCAGCCAAAGGTCTTACCTCAACAGAAATTGCAGATGTACTCTTTATCAGTTCACATACCGTAGAAAGTCATCGGAAAAATCTGATTGAAAAATTTAAGGTAAAAAACATAGCTTCAGTTATCGGATTAGCTTTAGAATACGGATTGATCAGAAAATAATATCTCCATAATCAAAATCACTGATTTTGGGGATACTATCCTTTTTCATTTAGCTCTACTTTTGTAAAGTGCCTGAATGAATGAGGCTATCATATGTATAAACTAATTTTAAAAAACATGAAAAACATTATTTCAAAAAGTTTGCTGATGTTACCGGTTCTGCTGATTATGAGCTGTGGTGCAAAAAAAGATCCTGCAGAGTATAACAATGAGCTCATGACTGTCATCAATGGAGGGGAAAAAAACATCACAGAAATGAACAGTGCAATGCAGGCGGGAGACTTCGACAAAGCAGGAAAAGTACAACAGGAATGGAGCACAGCTCTGGATAAAGACATCAAAAAAGTAGAGGAAATTGGAGACTTCAACGGAGATGCCAACCTGCAGACCGCAATTCTTACAGGACTAAAAGGATACAAAAAAATTGTTGCAGAAGATTATCCTAAACTAATTGATCTGCGCAAAAACAAAAAAGAGGATCCGGCTACAGAACAGCAGTTACTAAATAACATCAACAATGCGCTCGAAGTAATGGCGAATGGTGTGAATGAGGCTTCAGGTAAATTTGAACGCGATCACGCTAAAAAATAAACAGAATTAACAGACCATGTTAAGTGCGTTGTACATGGTCTGTTAATTTTCAGACAATCCCCCCTTCCCTCTCTTCAGCCTCTTACATTCCATACTTTTCTTATTGACCCTGCATTCAGATTTGTGTATCTTCACTTCATATGTTATATGTTACTTGTGCACTCATTATCCATCAGGAGAAAATTCTGATCTGTCAACGGTCAGAGAAGATGAAACTACCTTTAAAATGGGAATTTCCCGGAGGAAAAATAGAAGCCGGAGAAAGTAAAAAAGACTGTCTCATACGGGAAATAAAAGAAGAGCTTCATCTCGATATTGAGGTTAATGAGCCGTTGCAAATGGTGGAGCACCATTATATTGATTTTTCCCTCCAATTATTTCCCTTTGTGTGCACAGTAATAGCCGGAGAACTTACACCTCAGGAACATGCACAGGCTATATGGGTCTCCAGACAACAATTAATGAACTATGACTGGGCAGAAGCGGATATTCCGATAGTGAAAGAATTCTTATCGGGTAATATCATTAAAGATTAAATCCTGAATTTATGGAATTGAGAAAAGAAATAGAGCCCCGTCTGGATATCGCAGAAAAACTTTATCCGGAAGTACTAAAACTCATACTAGACTACACAGACTATTGCGATGAGCATGGAGATGGAGAACTGGTTGAATACAAAAGGCTTGAACAGCACTTACACCTTCTTACCGGCAAAGAAATGTCTTCATTCAATCTCTGGGAATGGTGGGAAGAAAGCAGAGCCGAAGCATTGGCTTTTGATATCAGCCTTCCGGATCCTGAAAAAACAGATCATATAACTATGGAAGAGCTTTCCGAAATAGTACGCCGGTTAAAGACCTATGAAGAGTATGAGGACAGTACAAATTCATTCCGGTCTACGTTCCACTTACATCTTACCTTTGGCAACGGATACTTCGATAAATTCTTAAAATTAAATTTCAAATCCTATGATCCCAGACTTTTTCAGCGCAACAAGGATAAAAACGGAAACTACTTTGAATACGGGATCAAGGAAATAACAGATAAGCTATGGAACAAGGGTGATTATAAGCCATAGCTGTCTTTAATCCCACCTGTTTTCATCAAATCATGCCCTCTCCCAGACACTAACAGATTATATTATCTTCTGACAATGGAAAATGCAAAAAATTGTCAGCTAAGCGTAACATATTTCTTCAGCAACAGGTATGTTAACAACGTTTCCACCTTTATTTACAGACTATTACTCCCATATTTAAGAAAACTCACATTAATCTTTCATTTTTTGAAATCTGTGTATTGCAGTAAAGCGAGACTTTTTTTAATTTAGGACATAACTAACATGGAAAAAGTAATAATTGAAACGGAAAGGTTAATAATCAGGGAACTGGAGGATTCTGATTGCAGAGGTATTTTCAGATTAGATTCCAATCCGGAAGTTCACAGGTACCTCGGAGGGAAGCCACTGACGACCGAAAAACAGGCATCTGAAGTTATTGCCTTCATACGAAAGCAATATCAGGAACATGGAATCGGAAGATGGGCTGTGATTCAAAAAGAATCAAATGAATTTATCGGATGGTCTGGTTTTAAACTGATCAAAGTAATGACGAATAATCATATTGACTATCTGGATATCGGTTACCGTTTTGTTCAGGAAGCCTGGGGCCAAGGATATGCCACAGAAAGCGGAAAAGCCTGTTTGCAATATGCCAAAACGCACCTGACAAACTATTCTATCCACGCCATATCAGACATTAATAATCTGGATTCAAAAAAAGTGCTGGAAAAACTGGGCTTTGAAGCAAAAGAGATTTTTGATTATGAAAATCAACTCCATTTCTGGTATCATTTGCGCTAACCAAGGAAAAAGAAGTTACAAGTTGTAGTGCTGTCCGAAAACAAGTTCCGGACACATCAAGAATATCCGTATTATATCATTCTTCTGGTATTATGATGATATACGCTTCAGGTCTTTGATAAATTCGTCTACATAATATTCTTCTGTAGCCCACGAGGTAATCAGTCGGACAGCCGACTGTGATTCATCGATCTGCTTCCATACATAAAAATCATACTTCGTACTAAGTTCTTCGATTACATGTAAAGGAAGAATAGGAAAAATCTGATTGGTGAATGATACCGTAAGCATATCATATTTACATTCTTTCACCGCATGAGCTATTTTCATTGCCATAGCATTAGCATGCTGCGCCAGCCTAAAGTATAGCCCGTCCCTGAACAGTTCCCTAAATTGAATTCCCAGCAACCTGCCTTTGGAAAGCAGCCCTCCCTTTTGCTT
Source organism: Sphingobacterium spiritivorum ATCC 33861 (assembly GCF_000143765.1). Taxonomy (GTDB): domain Bacteria; phylum Bacteroidota; class Bacteroidia; order Sphingobacteriales; family Sphingobacteriaceae; genus Sphingobacterium; species Sphingobacterium spiritivorum. The sequence continues at coordinate 298,285 of NZ_GL379772.1, forward strand.
GATCACAAAGTCAAAATCCGGATGAAGAGTAGGATCCGGCAACACTATCGCTTCTCCCAGCAATCCGCCGTTTTTAGTGGCGCCGATGTAGAATATGTCTGCAAGACGGGAAATATCCGCCAGTGTCAGATCATTTTCAGCTGCAGTAAGTGCATGACCCAGCCGGGCTCCGTCCATATATAGAAGTAAACTATTTTTGCGACAGCATACCGATAGTTGCTGTAATTCTGTTTTCGTGTAGTGTGTTCCTATTTCTGTTGAATTAGAGATATAAACCAGTCTGGGTTTGACCATATGCGGAGCAAGCGAATGTGCGGATAGCACCCGCTCTATATCCGCAGGCTCTAGCTTTCCATCCGATTTATCTACAGCAATTACCTTATGTCCTGTAGATTCTATTGCTCCTGTTTCATTAGCAAAGATATGTCCGGTAGTCGCACTGATGACAGCCTCATGAGTACGTAATAAGGAAGCTATAGAAATAAGGTTTGCCTGTGTACCGCCGGATACAAAATAAATAGCAGCACCTGGATTATCCAGTTCACGTCTTAAAATTTCTTTAGCTTCGATACAATAATCATCTCCACTGTAGCCGTTCTGCTGAATAAGATTGGTCCGGACAAGCTGATCAATAATATGGGGATGCGCACCTTCTGAGTAATCATTTTTAAAACTGTACATAGCTGGAATCACATTTAAAATATCGAAGCAAAATTACAGTTTATATGAACAACAAACTCTATTAAAATCAAAACCGACAGCTTCATCCGATTTACGATGCTACTGCCGGTTTTTTTGTTTTTCATAGGAGTATAATATCTCCTTAATAAGCAGGTTTTTTGGGAAAACCTGCACCTCCCTAACCTAAGTTAGATTAAGATCTCTTTCCTTTAAAATAAGCGTATATAGACATCGCATGTCCATGTCCAAGATCAAAGTCTGCTTTGAGCCATTCTATTATCTGTGCAGCTTTCACATCAGATTTTAGTTTTCCATTTTCTACGAAACCCTTTCCTGTGGCTAAGGCTTGCAGATCTTCCGGACTTTTCCCCGTTTTGGTCTCAATATTTTCTATATAAGCTTGAAAGGACATATGTGTTATTTATCTATATTAGATTAATTTCTATTGTTAACAGTAACCAAATATAATGGCATCCCTGTCTGATTTGCTTTTCATATGACAAGAAAACAAATTTTCTTGTCATATACAACTATTCTAAATAATCAGTTTGTCCAGTTCCAGCAATAGATAACTAATATTCTGATTAATTGTACGTGTAGCTGATTGCATTTGATTAAGCATCGTCGCTCTGTTGTGTAAGTCTTCCGCAAGGTATTGACCTCCGTCACTAAAGATAACTGATTTATCTGCAGATTCTGTATCGCCGGCAAACTGATATTTCAACCAACGGTCTTTCATATTCTGAATCAACGATTTTTCACCCCTGTTGGAAAATTTCTTTTCCGTAAACATATACCAGATAAAAGGAGGAAAATTAGGGGATTCCAGCTTTTCATGCCATACATCACGAAGCAGATTTCTTCCATGTATAAATTCCACTTTTCTACCCTTAGGATTGAAGGTTGCCAATCCAAACCCCGCTCCCAACACGCCACCGCCAATACCTATAATATCACTCCACATATCATTTTTGACTATTCCGCCTGCAATAGAGGTTGCAGCTCCTGCTACGATGGAATATAATATCAGTTTATTGGATTTACCGGCATTTATATTATCTACAAAATTTCCCATCTGCGCCACACGTTCTCCTTCACAGTCATATTCAGCAGCAACAGCATCGAGTTCTGTCAATGAAATACTAATCTTATTGTTAATTACATTTTTGAGCTGAAGAATTTTCAACTGAGATGCCATTGTCGAATCACTTTTCAGTTTTATAATGGCTTCCACTTCATCTAAATTCCCTAAGGCATTTAATATTAAGATACTCTGATCAGAGAATGATTTACGCAGCGAAATATTGGCATTCAGAATAGAATCTGAGTTATAAGACGGTACTACATTCTTATAATCATAGATAAAAGGGGACTTACAGTAGCTGTCTCTCAATGTCAGAATATTGCTGTTTATAGTCTTTGAACGACTCGAAGCACAAGACGTTAAAAGAAGCAAAACAACACTACAAATCCAAAAATTTCTTTTCTTCATTTCTTTATGTTAATAACATCAAAATAAGATCCTGCTGCAGATAATAATTCCTGATCGAAAAGTAATATATTTTTCTAATAAACCGAATAAAATTATATAAATTCCATAAAAATATAAGACAAACACAACTGAAAAAATTAGCCAAAAATGGAAATTAGAATAGATGAACATATCAAACTGCAACAAACATCTCCCGAACATGCGGAGGGACTCCTTGAAGCTGTCGATCGGAACCGGGATCATCTCTCCAGATTTTTACCATGGGTAGGCAATATGCAGGAAGTGGCAGACTTTGATCAGTATATACAATATTGTATGGATCTGTACGATCAACGACAAGAGATAAGTTTCGTTATTCTCTACGGCCAGACGATCGTAGGCAGAATCGGACTACATCATATAAATCAACAGAACAAAAGTGCTGCTATCGGATATTGGCTGAACAGAGATATGGAAGGAGAAGGGATAATCAGCAGATCCTGCAGGCAGATTATTGATCTTGCATTTAACGAACTTGGATTAAACCGCATAGAAATAAAAGCAGCCGTAGAAAATACCAAAAGTCAGGCTATACCTCAGAGACTTGGTTTTCAAAGGGAAGGCATTTTACGGCAATCCGAACTTGTAAATGGTATATTCCTGGATCTGGTGGTGTTTTCTATGCTAAAAGAAGAATGGAACTATTCCGTTGAATAAGAATGGGTGGTAAACTTACGTTTACCACTCCACTACACTAACTATAAACTATATTAAATAAAGGTTTCATTATAAGTTAAAGCCATAAAAAGGCGATGCAGCACATAGTTTAATTTCTTCTGTTTTTCCTTATTTACGATAATCAATATCATCCGGATTTCAACCCATCTATTTTCTCTGAATCAACGCTGATTCCATATAGAAAAATACATCTTGTCCTGTTTGTATCTCATTGTTCTACTCTGTCATCATTCTTCTATCTACACAAACCCTATTAAAAAGCATCTAACTTCTTCTAAACACTCCATTACATAAAAACCAAATATATGATAACAAACTAAATTTATTAAAATATGTTTGTTTTAAAACTTTTTAAATTAAAATATCAATAAAAATAGAATTAAAAAATACTATATTTGATAAGATTTGAATTTTATCAAACTATATGAATGTTTCAGTAATAGGATCAGGAATATCAGGTCTGGCTGCAGCCTGCTATCTGGCAAAGCAAGGTCACACGGTTTCCGTTTTTGAGAAGAACAGCACAGCGGGAGGCCGTGCCCGTCAATTTCGGGAAGAAGGATTTGTATTCGATATGGGCCCGAGCTGGTATTGGATGCCGGATATCATTGCTTCATTCTTTCAGGATTTTGGTCACGAAGTTTCAGATTACTATGAATTACAACGCTTAGATCCGTCCTATACGATCATCTTTGATGACATGGAGTTACCTGTACCGGCTGATATGACTGAACTGGAAAATCTATTCGAATCTATAGAGCCGGGCAGTAAACAAAAACTAAGACAGTTTATGCAAAATGCAGCTGTCAAATATGAGATGGGCCTTAAGAAATACGCTACATTTCCTTCTTTAAGTGTCATGGAGTACGTTCAACCGGATATTTTCAAAGCATTGATGCGTCTTGATCTGCTTTCCAACATGGATACTCATGTCAATAAGTATTTCAAAAATCCGTATTTACAGAAGCTCATGAAATTTCCGGTGCTTTTCCTGGGAGCTATGCCGGATAAAATCCCGGCCATGTACAGTCTGATGAATTATGCTGATGCTTCTCTTGGTACATGGTATCCTAAAGGAGGAATGTATAATATTATAGAAGCGCAATATAAATTAGCAAAAGAACTGGGTGTATCTTTTTATTTCGATCATGACATCAATGAGTTGCATGTAGAAGAAAGACATGTAAAAGGATTAAAAGTTAATAATAAGATCATTCATTCTGACTTTGTCATCGCCAGTGGTGACTACCATTACATGGAACAGTTGCTTCCTGCACATCTCCGCAATTATAATGAGGCCTATTGGAGTAAGCGTCAAATGGCTCCTACCTGTCTTATCTTTTATCTGGGAATCAACAAAAAACTGCCCCTTACCCACCACACCTTATTTTTTGACAGTGATTTTAATGCTCATGCACGCTCTTTGTATGATAAGGAAGAGTGGCCAAAAGAGCCTATGTTTTATGTCTGCGCTCCTTCTGTTACGGATCCTTCTGTAGCACCTGAAGGACATGAGAACCTTTTTGTATTAATTCCTCTGGCATCAGGATTAGAGGAAGGTATTGAAGAAATTGCATCCTTTTACTTTGAAAATGTAATCAGGAGAATGGAAACAAGACTACAGACCGATATTATGTCGCATATCTGTTATCAAAAAAAATACAGCATTAAAGATTTCAAAGACGATTATCATGCCTTTAAGGGGAATGCCTACGGCCTGGCAAATACACTTGGCCAGACTGCATTTGGTAAACCAAGCCTTAAAAACCGAAAAGTGGACAATATGTTATACTGTGGCCAGCTATCTGTCCCCGGGCCGGGCGTGCCTCCGGCTTTACTTTCCGGAAAAATAGTTGCAGATCAAGTTGCCCGATATTTAAGCAAGACATCATCCCCCAAAATCTAATAAAAATCTACCCATGGACAATCTCAAAATCTTCAATGAACTATCCCGCCTGTGCAGCAAAAAGGTTACCCAACTTTACAGCACATCCTTTAGCAGTGCGATATCTGTGTTACACGCTGATCTGCACAGACCAATTTACAGCATCTATGGATTTGTGAGATTGGCGGATGAGATTGTGGACAGCTTTCACGGATATAATAAAAAGAGTTTGCTGGACGATTTCAAAAGGGATACATTTGGGGCGATACAGTCCGGAGTAAGTATAAATCCTGTACTGCACAGCTTTCAGTGGGTAGTCAATACATACCATATTGACCATCATTATATACATGCCTTTTTTGAAAGTATGTATGCAGATCTGGACAAGAAGGTCTGGAAAGATCAAAATGAACTAAATGCTTATATTTACGGGTCAGCAGAGGTGGTGGGCCTTATGTGTCTGCATATTTTCTGTGAGGGAGATCAGGAACTTATCAAAAAACTAACCCCTTCGGCACAGGCATTGGGAGCAGCTTTTCAAAAAGTAAATTTTATGCGGGATCTTCGGGAAGACACCTACGATCTGGGGAGAAGATATTTTCATGATATACAGATGGACCAATTCGATAAGGATACCAAAATCAAAATTGAACAACAGATCACAAAAGATTTTGAACAAGCCTTCGACGGATTGATGCAACTACCTGCCAAATCCAGATATGGGGTATTACTGGCCTATCGTTACTACCTGTGTCTGTTCGAAAAAATAAAACGATTACCTCCCGAAAACATTTTAAATAAGAGAATCAGAGTACCTGATTATCAAAAATTATTGCTTTTACTTAGAATAAGTCTGGGGAGCAGATTAGCCACTAATCTGGCATAGCTATATGATAGAATCATGATAACACCTATGGAACAAGAACTAATAACGGTCAATAACAACGATGAAGAGACAGGAACAATATCCAAATCTGAAGCACATCGTCTGGGAATATTGCATCGTGCTTTTTCGGTATTAATCTTTGACACAGAAGGAAAAATGCTCTTACAGAAAAGAGCAGATCAAAAATATCATAGCGGGGGGCTGTGGACAAATGCCTGCTGCAGTCATCCACGTCCGAATGAAACCACTATAGACGCTGCACATCGAAGACTTCAGGAAGAACTTGGATTCAATTGTCCATTAACTTACCTCTATAAATTCCAATATTTTGCCAATCTTGACAACGACATGATAGAACATGAAATGGATCATATATTCATGGGCATCTATGACGGCACTATCACTCCTGATCCCTATGAAGTATCTTCCTACACCTACCTGACTCTGGATGACATTTCTTCCCGTATACAACAGGAACCTCAATCGTTTACAATCTGGTTCAAAATTATTTTCCAGCATTATATGGATCATTTAAATACTAAATCTTAACATCATGCACTGGATTCTGGGTATTCTTCTTACACTCTTTACATTCTGTCTAATGGAAGTCATTACCTGGCTGACACATCGCTATGTAATGCACGGTTTCTTATGGTTCCTTCACAAAGACCATCACCAGACGACTCCCGGAGCATTAGAAAAGAATGACTGGTTTGCGGTGATCTTTGCCGTACCCTGTATTATCCTCTTTGAACGCGGAAATTCAACTGATACTCCGTGGCTGAGTTATGTGGCTGCAGGAATTCTATTATATGGGATTGCTTATTTTCTCGTACATGATATTATTATCCATCAACGTATCAAATGGCTCAGAAATTCCAAAAACAGTTATATTAGAGCGATGAGATGGGGACACAAGATGCATCATAAGCACTTAAATGCTGATCCCGGTGAATCATTTGGATTTTTGTGGGTAGAAAAAAAGTATAGAAATAAGATTAAGGCAGATGATGAAAGAAACCGAAGCCCACAAAAATAGCTTTGATTATATTGTGATAGGTGCCGGTCTCTCCGGCCTTAGTCTTGTCACAGCGCTAAAGGATTACCTCATTTCCACAGGTAAAAAATTATTACTGATAGACCGCAGCTTTGAAGATTACGCCAACAGAACATGGTCATTCTGGGAGGAACATCATGGTAATTTTGACTTCTTATGTAATACACGCTGGCAGAAACTAAGGTTATATGTGGATGAAAAACAGATTATCAGTCCTACAAATCCCTTTACATACAAGTCTGTATCCTCAGAAGATTTCAGATCCTATTGTTTTAATATCATTCAGTCGCATCCTCAAATCACAATGCACACGGATGATGTAACCGATATTATGCAATCTAAAGCAGAAGAGCTTATAGTAATAACAAAATCCGGCAGATTCATGACCAACTATGTATTTGACAGCCGCTTTGATCCGGATATGCTAAAGCAATCAAATGTCAATACACTCTGGCAACAATTTCAGGGTTATTTTGTTAAAACTGATTTCGCGGCTTTCGATGAGGAGGTAGCAGATATTATGGATTTCAGAGGCGAACAAAAGAATCATGTTGCTTTTTTTTATACATTACCTTCCGCTACGAATAACGCTCTGATAGAATACACCTTATTTACACCTATTTTACAACCTCCTGAGTATTTTGAAAGAAATTTAAGACAATATCTGGATCAGCACATTGGCCGTAATCACTATGAAATAACGAAAACGGAAGAAGGCAAAATCCCGATGACTTCATATCGTTTTCCCAAACGTAAGGGAAATATTATATATCTCGGTACTGCTGCAGGATGCAGTAAGGCTTCTACTGGTTATACTTTTTACTTTATACAGAAGCAGATCGGGCAGATACTTAAACATCTCAAAAATGAAACCCTGGATCAATACGCTTTATCTTCAACGTTTGACAGGTTCCATTTTTATGACTGCATATTATTACGTATCCTAAAAGATCAGCCTGAAAAAGGCCATCGTATTTTATTCAGTATGTTTCAGCGAAATGATGCCGCCCGGGTTTTTCGCTTTCTTAATAACGACACTTCCTTTTTGGAAGAATTAAAACTTTTCGTCAAGTTGCCGATTTTCCTTTTTTCACTGTATGCTCTTAAAGAGCTTTTTGGAGTAAAAGCATAGTTACTTGTCTTTGTGTAGATAATCTTCAAGCTCCTGCTTGTCTTTATGTCCGTACTGATCATGGTGATAATGATCCAGTTTGGCCAGCAGATAAATCAGCAGCTGGCGTTCTGTTTGATTAAGATTCCCGGACACGACATTTCCCACCATTCTCATCTTAGGCAGCATATCAATAAGCACTTTCCGTCCCATAGGAGAAATCGAAATCGGTTTGGATCGCTTATCACCGGATCGCTCAGCTTCCATGATCATTCCCATCCGCATCAGTCTCTTGATCACTTCATTACCGGAGGCTTTTTCCATAATATTCTTACGGATCAATTCCGATTGCGGTAATTTGTCATAGGTAAACAGAACCATCAGATAGGTGAATTCTTCAGGAGTCTGCAAGGGCGTACCCGCAAATGCTATTTTTATATAATTTTTGGCATATCTGTACAACATGACCAATAGTTTTCCGATATCTTCAGCTGGCATATCACGTTCCATAATGGGCACATAGTCCCCCCCCACCTGTCGGGTAACTGTATTTTGAGAAAGACGGTTCACATGTACAAAAGATGCAAATCCTTCATATGTAAGATCTTCAGGATATTGTGCACAATATTCATCCAGTTGATCGATGACCTGAATCAACAAGTTCTTAGGTATCATAGACATTATTTGCTAAATTATAGTACTCAAAATTAAATAATAATAGGTTGTAAACATACTTTTATTTTTTTAAATCTTTCTGTTTTATACAATTCATTAAGACAATACAGCAAAAGATAATAAATAACTGAAAATAAACACCTTAAAAAAAATCAATATAAACATCCCTTTGAAACAAAAAATAGAAATCAAACATTCATATTAAAAAATAGAATCAATTTTAAGTATAACTTGTCTAAACCTGTAACATTTAGTTTTTAAACAGACTATATTTATAGATAAATGTATATCTATTTAAACATCCATTTTTCACTAAACTCTTATCAGGTTTATTAAGATCTAAAAAAAATGTCTAAGTTTAAATCATAAACATCTATTGACGCATGAACAATTTTTCTTTTGTAAGCTACCTGACTTCTAACATTGAAATAGATACAGCAAGTGTCGAACAACTGGTATCCCATTGCCGCACTGTAGCCGTCAAAAAAGGAAATTATCTTCTTCGGGAAGGTGAGGTTGGTAAATACACCTATTTTGTAGAACAGGGGCTGCTTAAACAATATTCCATAGATGAAAAAGGCAAAGAACACATCCTTCAGTTTGCTCCGGAAAATTGGTTTGTATCGGACAGAGGAAGTGTATATTTCGGTCTTCCATCCCATTATTACATCCAGGCACTTGAAGACAGCAAGGTCATGCTTATAGAGGAAGAATTTATTATAAAACTTTCACAGGATAACCCCTCATTTCTGGAATTCAACAATAAGAATCTGCATAATCATATCCGTCATTTACAAAAGAGGATTACACTATTACTTAGCGCTACTGCAGAGGAAAGGTATCTTGATTTTATCAAAATATATCCCAGCCTTACACTTCGCGTTCCACAGACGCTCATTGCTTCCTACCTCGGAATAACGCCTGAAAGTCTGAGTCGCGTACGGAAAGATCTGGCTACCCGAAATTTCAAACCTTTGTGATTTTCTTATCATGCATCAATGTTTACTTCTTCCTGAAGCAATAGCTTTGTCCTACAAAACAAAACCAAAAACTGATGGTTGTTATCAGTAGAAGGTTTGCAATACAGATCAGTAACTTATAAAAACATAAAAAAAATGGAAATCAAACACGTACAGGAAGGACAAAAAGGATACTTTTCAATGATGGATCAGGATATCGAAGCAGGACGAATCACTTATACCTATGCCGGTGAAACCAAAATCATTATTGATCATACAGATGTAAACGATGAATACAGAGGGCAATCTATTGGGAAAAAAATTGTGTTGGAAATAGTTGATTTTGCCCGTACCAACCATATCAAAATATTACCCTTGTGTCCATTTGCCAAATCGGTATTTGACAAGTCACCGGAGATAAAAGACGTATTATTTTAATACAGAGCGGCTGGATAACAGTTGGCGGGGACGCCAACTGACGCAGGAGTTGTTATGCCGTATTTGTATCAGTATTGATTACACATTTGCTGCTGTCCTGAGCAGCAACATTGAAGCAAAGACTTTTTCACTGTCTATGTATCCCAAATTAACCGCACTTTCTGAAAGGGAGAGAAAACTAGAATGCAAGGCCTTTTTCTCTCCTTTTTAAGGAGAAATCCCGATTTTATCAGGAGGAGAGTTTAGTCTGCAGGTACTATACCATCTTATTACCTGTAAAAACAAATACATATCTTGTATTCCTGAAAGATAGTTCTTAGATTTGCTCACAGACAATTAAAAAGGAAATGGTGTTCTTCCTTAACCAAACCGCTTTAGCAAGCTGATGACGCCTGATTGATAAATGTTAAACTATTTAATCAGGAATAATTATGCTTACGAAACAACCAAAATCCATTCGTCAAAAAACTCAGATCCGGACCCGATTATTCTTTCGGAACTATCCGACAATGCCTTATATTCTTAAATGGGTATTTATCAGTCTTATTCTGGGGATATGCATAGGATCCGCTTCCGCAGGGTTTCTTATTTCACTGGAATGGGTGACTAATTATCGGGAGGAGCACAAATGGATCATCGCCCTGCTTCCTGTCGGTGGCTTGTCTGTAGGATTACTGTACTATTATTGGGGTAAAGATGTAGAAGCCGGTAATAATCTATTGATTGATACCATTCATAAACCGGAACAAACTATCCCTTTTAAAATGGCTCCTTTTGTCTATTTAGGTACCATTATTACACATTTATTCGGTGGATCAGCAGGCAGAGAAGGTACAGCACTGCAAATGGCAGGAGCCATTGCTGATCAGTTCAGCAAACGATTCAGACTCAACGCCGAAGAACGAAAAATATTAATTATTGCAGCTGTTGCAGCAGGGTTTGGTTCTGTATTCGGTACTCCGCTCGCCGGAGCAATATTCGGAATGGAATTTTTCCTTATCGGACGACTTCGTTATAATGCTATTTTTCCGGCATTTGCTTCTGCGATCTGTGCTGATCTTATTACTAAACTGTGGAATGCACATCATACCCATTACCATATAGACATCGTTCCGGAACTTACATTCTGGCACATTACACTAGCCGTATTTGCCGGGATTCTTTTCGGGCTATGTGCAACTGTATTCAGTCGGACATTGAAGCGAACTGCCCAGCTTTTCAAATCTTATATCAGTTACCCGCCATTACGCCCTTTTATCGGTGGGATAATAGTAGCGGCAGCTGTCTGGTGTATCGGCACTACAGCCTACATAGGACTTGGTATCCCGGGCATAGAGGCCTCTTTTCAGCAAACAGCTCAACCCTATGATTTCGCATTGAAAATGGTTTTTACGATCCTCACATTAGCTGCAGGATTCAAAGGAGGTGAAGTTACTCCACTCTTCTTTATCGGAGCAACTCTGGGAAGTGCTCTATCTTTATTTATTCCGCTGCCCTTAGGTTTATTAGCCGGAATGGGATTTGTTGCTGTATTTTCCGGTGCCACTAATACGCCACTGGCCTGCAGTATCATGGGAATAGAACTGTTCGGCGCTCAGGCTGCAGTCTATATCGCCATTGCCTGCATACTGGCCTACCTGTTTTCCGGAAACACAAGTATTTACGGAAAGCAGATGATAGGTGAACCTAAAAACAAAAGATTCTCTGCGCTGACAGGAAGACGGATTAATGATCTGTGACACCTGCTCACAAACTAACTTTCGACAGGAAATGAGAAATAGAATGTACTTCCTAAACCCGGCTTACTCTCCACTCCTATTTTTCCGGACTGATTTTCTATAAAATCCTTGCTGATAGCCAACCCTAGTCCCGTACCCGATTTGGCGCTTCCCGGAATCTGAAAGTAACGTTCGAATATACGCTCCTGATATCTGGAATCAATTCCGCGACCAAAATCCTGTACAGCAAAGACCAACCTGTCCTGCTCTTTGTATAGTGACACAATGATTTCGTTATGGTCCGAAGAATAGCGAATAGCATTGGTAATAAAATTAGTCAGCACCCATGCCGTTTTTTCGGCATCTACCTGTATAAAGGGAAGGTCAGGCTGCACCTGCTGTATAATTGACAATCCTTTCTGTTCTGCCGGAATACGTGTCGTATCTACCGCATATTTCAGAATTTCCACAGGGTCATTAGCCTGCATATTCAACTGAATATTCCCTGTTTCAACCTGAGACATATTTAACAGTTCGGACGTAATCTTCAGCAATCTTTCGCTATCATCTCCGATACTTTCCAGTAATTGCTGCTGTTCATTTGTCAGCGTACCGGTACGTTCATGTGCCAGAATATTAAGGCTCATTTTGATAGAAGAAATAGGCGTTTTGAGCTCATGTGAAACAGTAGCAATAAAATTGGTCTTTGCAAAATCAAGTTCTTTAAAAGGAGTAATATTCTTCAGCATAATGACATAGCCGATCAGCTCTGAATTCTGTTCTCCTGTCGGAACAACATTTATATCAATGATTTCCTTTTCGAAGTATTGTTGTTTTCCGTCAGCAGCTATTTTGACCGGTTCGGCAGAACCCTGTCCCGGATTCATCATATCTCTGATCAACAGTCTTACAAGATCATTACTCACAGCAATATCCTGTATTTGCCTGCCTTGTATAGCAGTCCATTCCAATCCTGTAACCTTAAGAGCCTCATGATTGGCAAATAATATTTTTTTCTGTTCATCAATGCCAATGACAGGATCGTGCATATTATTGATAAGTGTTTCGATTCTTGTTTTTTCTTTAAGGATAGTGGCCAGTTTACTGTTTGAATATTCCTCCAGTTTCTGCGCCATGGTATTGAAAGATCTGGCCAGCTCACCGAATTCGCTATGCCCTTCGAAGTGTACCCGTTCGCTGTAATTCTGAGCGGCTATCTGCCTGATACTACCGGTGAGTTCGCGTATAGGATCGGCAATATTGCCAGGCAAATTTACAAACAGCACAAAGGCAATCAGAAAACAAAGCGCTCCCGTCACGGATATCCAGATGATAGCAGAAGCGGCCGTTTCATTCGCAATATCACTCTTACGTCCTATAGCTTCCATATTTAAACGCATGACCTCTGCAATATCTTCGCGGATCAAGTCCTTAAGGTTAGCAGTTTGCGGATTTTTTTTCAATTCATCCAGATGAACTACGATTTGTTCCGTGGCTTCCTTCTCCCCTTTTTCAGTTTCATTAGCCCGCTGTAGCCGCAGGTTTTTCTCAAAATCTGTTAAAGCCTGCGGATCTGAATCCAGTTTATCCAACGCAAGCAACATATTGCGCCCATATTCCAATGTATTGTAATTGGCGAGCAGAATATTCTTGGTATCCTTCTTCAGGCTATTCACATAATAGGTACTTACTCCCGCAAGCAACACAATCAGAAGAAATAAAACACCTACTCCAAACGTCAGTTTTTCTTTAGTTCTCATATCCTGTAAATATTTTCAGTCCCTGACATAACAGATGTCAAGATAAAATAATTAAATCAATATCTGCTGATGACAGTTTTTTTAACAACTCATTGAACACTCCTGTTGCCAGAATAATCCCAAATAAGGTCAACTTCGGCTTACCTATACAGACGGTCGTAATATTCATTTTACTCACCTGCTCCAGAATAGCATTGGGGATTTGTTTACTTTTCACCTGCAATACCTGCCCGCCCAATTCGGTTGCTAATTTAAAATTATTGATCAGCAAACGCTGTTTATCCAAAGCGATTTTATCCACACTTTCCCGGGGAGTCTGCACATACAAGACATACCACTCTCCGCCGTAATAGCTTGCCAGACGTGCCGTCTTCCGGATCACATTCTTTGCTTTCTTCGCATCACTCCCTATACATGCCAGAAAACGATCATGTCTGACCATCATCCCTTTATGCAGCACATGGTCTACCTGTCTCACCACATGTCCTGCAACTTCTTTCAGTGCAAGCTGCCGGAGCTGAAGAATGTGATCACTTTGAAAAAAATTATTCAATGCAGCCTGTATCTTATCAGATGGATATATTTTCCCTTCCTTCAGGCGTGCGATCAGATCCTCCGCAGTGAGATCAATATTAACGACTTCGTCCGCCAGTGCAATAATCCGGTCGGGTATGCGCTCTCTCACCTCTATTCCAGTTATCATCTTTATTTCCTCATTCAGACTTTCAATATGTTGTATATTGACTGCACTGATCACACTAATGCCGACCTCCAGGATTTCCAACACGTCCTGCCAGCGTTTTTCATTCTTACTCCCTTCAATATTAGAATGTGCCAGCTCATCTACAATCACGACCTCCGGATGAAGATTAATAACAGCCTGAACATCCATTTCTTCAAGTTCCTTGCCTTTATAGAAAGAAGTACGTCGTGCAATGACTGGCAAACCTTTTAATTGTTCTACCGTTTCCACCCTGTTGTGTGTTTCTACATAGCCGATCTTTACATCAATCCCATTTCGCAGCAGCGAATGTGCTTCCTGCAACATCCGGTAAGTCTTACCTACACCGGCACTCATACCGATGTAGATTTTAAACTTCCCTTGTTTTGATTTCCTGATCAGAGAGAGAAAATGTTCTGCATTCATTCTTTCACTTTCCATGTCCGGTAGTTGATATACTTTATTGCAAAATATGTTAAAAACTAATAGCCAAAGCAGTGGTTGCCGTAAAGCTATTGTCTGTCATACGCTGATTCCGGTCTGTAAAAACAGCATCTTTACTGTTCAGATTTCTGAGCTCCGTACGCCAGATCACATCAGACAAAATATGATAATCTATATTGGCAGAATATCCAAAGGTCTGAAATCCATTTGGGGAATCCGATGCAATGATCACAGTTTTCTTATCCTGATAATATTCACCTCTTGCTGTCAGACTTACCTTATCTGATGCAGCATAGCGCGCGAGCAAAACAGGAGTATACCACACATCATAATCCTTTGATCCTTTCTTCTGCTGTTGCGCACCTATATCAAATCCGGCAGTCAGCCCAAATCGTTCGCTGACCTGATAGATAGCATATAGATTATGAAAATAACGCATCTGCCGTATGCTGTCAGCCTGATCATTTCCGACAAATGAACCGCTATTCAAAGTCAACCTCTCCATAGGTTTGAACGTCAGCTGATGTCCGAAAGAGAGCGTGTTATTTCCGTCAACCCGTCTGATCCGCTGCCATCCGTTCAGGATGAGCGCACTCATCATCCACCGTCCGTCTGCTGTAGTGTACGTAATCTTCGCTCCTGTTTCAAAGTAAGGAGAATTCTCGGCAAACAGACTTCTAGTCAATGCCCAGTTATCTTTACCCACTGCACTTTCAAAGCCCAGATGAGAAGGCATTATACCGGCATCTATCCACAGGTCATGCTTTGCAGAAAGCCTCACTCCCACATTAGCTTCATATACATTTTTCATAACATCATTTTCTGCAGCATAGTTTGCACTCATATACGTCCCGGCAGCCAATGCCAGATTGGACCGTACACGATCTGCAGAATAAGAAGCTTTCACATAGGCAAGATTCAGATTGATCTCATCAGACCGGTTGTGACTATATAAAAACCCGGGTCGGATATGATTACCAGGTTTGTTAAAATCCTGTGTATAGTAAACTTCCGCGTACCCCCCGAAACGCAGTGGATTTGTTTGCGCATTAGTCTGTGCAAAGACCATCTCACTTATCCCCGAGAGACAAATGCCCGTCAGCATAACTATTAATTTTAGAGTTGTATTCATATGTTATAGATGTATTATGTCAGAACAGTTGGTAGAGTTATTTTTTACTCAGTTGATCTAAAGCTATATTCAGTTTTAGAACATTGATTTTCTCCGGACCGAATAGTCCCCACAAAGGTTTTTCGGTCTGTTGATCCACCAGCTGTTCCACTTCGGATAGCGCCAGATTTCTGACTGCAGCTATCCGCTGAATCTGTACTTTAGCAGCCTGTACAGACATATTCGGATCAAGACCACTTCCGCTTGCGGTAACCAGGTCTACCGGGATATCCGATTTTTTAATACCGGGATTGTGTTGCATAAAAGTATCTATACGCGTCTGGACAACCTGCAGATATTCTTTATTAGATGGCCCCTTGTTGCTGGCTCCAGATCCGGAAGCATTATAATCAACAGCAGAAGGACGGGACCAGAAATACTGGTCTTCCGTGAATGACTGGCCGATATTGCTGTAATAGGTATGGCCATTATAGTTGATAATCTCACCCTTACCTTGATTAGGACTGACCTGAGCAAAAGCCCAGATAAGTGCAGGATAAAGGACAGTGAATAGAATAAGTGTTCCTAAAGTCAGCTTAATCGCTGGTAGAATATGTGTTTTCATGATGATTAACTTTATCAATGTATTATGAAACGATGATGATAGAACCTCAATATTATATAAATAGAGATACAACCAGGTCTATGAGTTTGATGGCTACGAAAGGAATAAGCACCCCGCCAAAACCATACAGAAACAGATTGCGTCGCAATAAGGCTGAGGCTCCGATAGGTTTATAAGTCACTCCTTTTAATGCCAACGGGATCAATACCGGAATAATGATTGCATTAAAGATCACGGCAGACAGAATAGCACTCTGAGGGCTTCCCAAATGCATAATATTCAGTCCCTGTAAGGCCGGAATAGCGGTGATAAACAATGCCGGAATAATCGCAAAATATTTGGCCACATCATTTGCAATGGAGAACGTTGTCAATGTACCACGCGTCATCAGGAGTTGTTTACCGATCTCCACAACCTCAATCAGTTTGGTGGGATCATTATCCAGATCAACCATATTACCGGCTTCCTTAGCAGCTTGTGTTCCGCTATTCATAGCTACACCGACATCCGCCTGTGCCAAAGCCGGAGCATCATTTGTACCGTCTCCCATCATGGCGACCAACCGTCCTTCAGCTTGTTCCTGTTTGATGTAATTCATCTTATCCTCAGGCTTAGCTTCAGCGATAAAATCATCCACGCCTGCTTTCTCTGCTATGAATTTTGCGGTAAGCGGATTATCACCGGTCACCATTACAGTCTTTATACCCATCTTTCTCAGCCGCTCAAAGCGCTCCTGTATTCCCGGTTTTATGATATCCTGCAATTCTATTACACCCATTACTTTTTCATTTTGGGATACGACCAGCGGTGTGCCTCCGTTACTGGAAATCTGTGTGACGCGTGCTTCAATTTCCTGAGGAAAGGTATGGCCGGCTTTCAGCACAATATTGCGGATCGCATCGGTAGAACCTTTACGGATACGTGTGTCTGTAAAATCCACACCCGAAGTCCTTGTTTCAGCAGTAAAATTGATATAATGCGGATCTTTTATCTGCAGTGTCAACGGATCCGGATTAGCCAGTTCTAGAATAGACTTTCCTTCAGGCGTATCATCGGCCATAGAGCTGAGAACCGCAGCCCGGATAAGTTGTTTCTCTTCTATTCCATCCGCTGCATAGAACTGAGTAGCTTTCCGGTTACCGATCGTAATAGTCCCTGTTTTGTCTAATAACAGGACATCAATATCTCCGGCAGTTTCTACCGCTTTACCCGATTTGGTGATGACATTCGCACGAAGTGCTCTGTCCATTCCGGCTATACCGATGGCGGATAATAGTCCTCCGATGGTAGTCGGGATAAGACACACAAACAGGGCAATAAAAGAAGCTATAGTGATAGATACATTTGCATAATCTGCAAAAGGTTTCAATGTCACCGTTACAATAATAAATACAAGTGTGAATCCTGCAAGCAATATCGTCAGTGCAATTTCATTCGGTGTCTTTTGGCGACTTGCACCTTCTACCAAAGCGATCATTTTATCCAGAAAACTTTCTCCGGGCTGTGTAGTGACCTGTACTTTGATATGATCCGACAGGACTTTGGTACCTCCGGTTACAGAGCTTTTATCACCACCAGCTTCCCGGATAACAGGGGCAGATTCTCCGGTGATAGCACTTTCATCAATAGTCGCAAGTCCTTCAATAATCTCCCCGTCGGTCGGAATCACGTCTCCGGCCACGCAGATAAAAATATCACCCTTTCTCAGTGAAGAAGAAGAGACAGTAGTTCCATTATCCAGCTTTGCAGGAGTCTCCTCACGGGTTTTGCGAAGACTGTCCGCCTGTGCCTTTCCTCTTGCTTCAGCGATAGCTTCAGCAAAATTGGCAAACAAAAGCGTAAAAAATAAGACCACAAACACCGTTGCATTATATCCAAAACTACCCTGTGAACGGTCTCCGCTCAATGTCCAGGCCGTGACAACCAGCATCACCAGCGTACCGACTTCTACAGTGAACATCACCGGATTTCGAAACATAAGCTTAGGATTGAGCTTGACAAAAGATTGAGCAAAAGCTTCTTTCATCAGATCTTTTTGAAACAAAGATTTATTAGTTGAGTTCATATTGTTATTCATATTTATAAATGAGCCATAGCTTAGTTTAGTGAAAAATGTTCGGCGATAGGCCCCAGTGTCAATGCCGGAAAGAAAGCAAGGGCTGCGACAATAACGATTACCGCAAAAACCATCAGTCCGAATGTCGCAGTATCTGTTTTTAATGTTCCGGAACCCTCAGGAATATAATTTTTAGAGGCCAGCAGTCCTGCAATTGCTACAGGTCCTATAATGGGCAGGAAACGGCTCAGAATCAATACAAACCCGGTGCTGACATTCCACCACAACGTGTTGTCACCCAATCCTTCAAATCCACTACCGTTATTCGCGGCTGAAGACGTATATTCATAGAGCATTTCACTGAAACCATGAAAACCCGGATTGTTCAATGTTGCTAATCCGTAAGCAGGGAATGCACTTGCAAGGGCTGTTCCCACCAGAATCAGGAAAGGATGCAAAAGCGCAATAATCATAGCAATCTTCATTTCACGGGCTTCAATTTTCTTACCCAGAAATTCCGGAGTCCTTCCGACCATCAGACCGCTGATAAACACACCCAGAATAATAAAAATAAAGAAGTTCAGCAGTCCCACTCCGTTTCCGCCATAGAAGGCATTAATCATCATTGCCAACAATTCATTCATACCACTGAGAGGCATAGTACTGTCATGCATAGCATTGATAGATCCGGTAGAGATCACCGTGGTCGCAATACTCCAGTAACCGGAAGCAATGGCCCCAAACCGGGTTTCTTTTCCTTCCGTATTACCGGAAGAAATATCAATACCCATTCCGCTTATTGCCGGGTTACCTTTTGCTTCCATTATAATATTCGGAATGACCAGCAGTAAGAATCCTATAGTCATAACCCCGAAAATCATCCAGGAAAGTTTTTTCCGTCGTATAAAATAGCCAAAGGCAAAGATCATCGCTAACGGAATGATCATCTGTGCAAACATCTCTGTGATATTGGTCAGATAATTCGGATTTTCAAACGGATGATTAGAATTGACACCAAAAAAACCACCTCCGTTAGTTCCCACATGTTTGATAGCAATAAAACCCGCAGCCGGACCCGTAGACACCTCTACAGTCTTGCCCTCCAGCGTAGTCATACTGTCTTTTCCGTTGAATGTCATTGGCGTACCGTTAAAGACCAGGATCAATGCCACGACAATCGATAGCGGAAGTAGAATACGCGTACAGGATTTAACAAAAAAGTTGTAGAAATTACCCAGTGTATCACTTCTCTTTTCGCGGAATGCTTTGAAAAGGACAACCCCGGCAGCCATACCTGTACCTGAACTTACAAATTGCAGAAACATCAGCCAGAATTGACTCAGATAACTCACACCAGTCTCTCCCGAATAATGCTGAAGATTACAATTGACGACAAAAGAGATAGTGGTATTAAAAGCCAGATGTGCTGACATATTGGGATTGTTATCCGGATTTAAAGGTAACCACTGCTGTGTCATAAGGATAAGCATACCCACCAAAAACCAAAGCATATTAATGGTCAGCAATGCAGCCATATGCTGTTTCCAGTTCATTTCCTGATGCTGATCAATACCGCTGGTACGGAATATTAATCTCTCCAGCGGATTGAAAACAGGGTCAAGCCATGTTTTTTCATTTCCAAAAACTTTAGCGATATATTTTCCAAAAGGTATAGCCAGAATGACCGTCAGGGCAAACATAAAGACTATACCTAAAATTTCTGTGTTCATATTATTGTTTTAGATTATTTGTTGCTGCGTAATAAGACATACAAACTGTAAATACTGACTTAAAATTTTTCTGGTTTGAGTAACACATAACAGATGTATACAAATACCAGAATCGAGATAATAAATAATGCGGCCATGTTAATTTTCAATTATTGTTTTCAAATACACCTGTCTCAGTTCTTTTGGAAAAAATGCCAGGTGTTTCTTCAGACTTTTTGGAGTTTCCTCATTTGCTATAATGCTTAGAAACTCATTTTCAATAGCATTTTTATCGTGCAGCTTTCCGTTCAGATATAGAATATTGACAATCTGGGCGGCTTCAATAGCCATTGCCTGTTGGTCTTCATCACCATGAATATGCTGCAAAAAATAACCTGCCAGTGATTGCAAAGCAGTGTAATCATCGCAGATCTGCTCATGGATAACCTGTGGAAGCCATTCACGGATTGTTTTAATAACTTTAGTTTCCATATCGCGAATGAATAATTAGATTTTATCAAAAAAATTGATGGATTTATAGAACAGCGCAAAACATATAATGCCTGCTATAATTAATAAGACTGTAAGCATGGGTAAGTGTAGATATTGACACATAAATCTGTAAGATGAACCGACCAGGATTATGTAAATAAAAAGATAGATCAACAGACGGAAGGGTCTGACCTTGCTCCATCTGCCAACAATCTTTCTCTTATCCTGATAAGTACATGCGGATTTCATGATTATAATGATGAAAGTTGACGGATATAAACTGAACGCAATGAATAAGGGATCTTAGTCTCTACCGATTGCCATTCCTGCGGATTACAGATACGTTTCATTCCATTGAATGAACGTACAAAGAGATTTTCGATAATCTCTTTCACCGCAGCATCACTTCTCCCGTAAAGCCATCCCATAAACATCATGCTCCAGCGCACACGAGGCAGATTATGATGCTGAAGCATATCTTTCATAAAAGTGACTACGATCTGAATAGCACCTGCGATATTCTCCCTCGAACTAAGTCTGTTAACTTCCTCACTGACTTCGGGGATCTCGGCCGAAATAAGAGGAAGCAGATCTGATTTGTGAATAATTTTCATCGGTATAAAATTTATATTTTATGTTATCTGATTTGAAATCCCTTATGCCAAAAGAGAGACCAACCGAACAATAAAAAATACAACCAATTGAAAATCAATTAAAAAAATGAGTTTGTCAAAATTTAAGACATAAAAAAGCCTATCAAAATGATAGGCTCATTATTAAAATGGAAGGATTAATTTATTTCTTCCTGTACAGGAAGTATGCTGATCTTCTGTTATTACTGTCCCAGATCAGTAAGTATTTGAAAGCCCAACAGACGCTTCATAAATGGGTTATATATTCCGGAACAGATCTTATATACTGATTTTATACTCGTCTATTTTACGATAGAGCGTAGCAATACCGATCCCCATTAGCCGGGCAGCTTCAGCCTTATTTCCATGTGTATGGAGTAATACATTTTGGATATGTGCCTGCTCCGCCAATGCCATAGAGAAGGGCGACTGTTGATGCAATTGTCTGTCTATTCTATTAAATTCATCCGGCAGACAGGTCATATCCAGCACATTTCCATCTGATACGATCACGCTCCGTTCGATAATATTTTTTAATTCTCTGATATTGCCTTTCCACGAATAATTCTTCAGCGCAGCTAAGTAATCCGGTGTACATGTCATCGTACTTAAATTGGCTTTAAGGGCATATATCTGCATATAATACTTCGCCAGTAATGCTATATCTTCTTGTCGTTCCCGCAAAGGAGGTAGCGTAATCGTAAATACAGACAGCCGATAGTAAAGATCGCTTCGGAAATGTTCTTTTGCTATCTCCTCTTCCAGATTACGATTAGTAGCAGCCAGTACACGCACATCTACTCGTGTAGGTTTAGTATCTCCGACTTTCAAAAACTCTCCGGATTCCAGCACACGCAACAGCTTTGCCTGCAAATCTACAGACATCTCTCCTATTTCATCCAGAAATATAGTGCCGGTATTTGCCTCTTCAAAAAGACCTTTTTTATCTTTGGTTGCACCTGTAAAAGATCCTTCTTTATGACCAAACAGTTCGCTTTCCAGAATCTCTCTTCCAAATGCAGAACAGTTAATAGCCACAAAAGGCTTGTTCTTTCGGTTGCTCTCATAATGGATAGCCTGCGCAAATACTTCCTTTCCGGTCCCGGTCTCTCCCAGCAGCAAGACCGTCGTGTCCATAGGAGCTACTTTCTTTCCTAAAGACACCGCCTGTAATACAGCTTTGGATTTTCCGATAATACTTTCAAAAGAATACTTCTTCTCAATCTTAAGCTCCAGTTGATGAACACGTTTTGCCAGAGACGCCTTATCATATGCTTTATTCAGCAACGGAATGATCCGGTGATTATCATCCCCTTTGGTAATATAATCAAATGCACCGTTTTTAATCGCTTTCACACCATCGGGAATATTACCATATGCAGTCAGCAGAATTACCTCTGCAAATGGCTGCACAGCTTTGATCTGCGGAATAAAACTTACGCCATCCCCATCCGGCAATTTGACATCGCACAGCACCACATCATAATCTGTTTTATTCAGTTGTTTGAGTGCAGGTTTGAGACTATCCACCTCAGTCACTTCATAGCCTTCACCTTCAAGCCCTATAATACGGGCAAGCAGTGTCCGCAATTTATGCTCGTCATCGATTAAGAGTACACGTTTCACAGTTCTTAAATATTAATGTTCTACATATCCTTAACAGATATCTCTAATTTAAATAATACCGTACAGCGATCCTCCCTTTTCACCCAATGTATCGACTCTGCGTTCTAACGCTTCATCTTTGATCAGTGCAGGAGCATGATGAGGTTTACTTCGCGCATCAATAATAAACGGACCTTCACAGCCCCAGTGCTTGAATCTGGTAAAACTACCGATACCATAAATATCATAGGCAGGATTGCTACGAGTGAAAGTTACCCACACAAAGTTATTGACTGTCTCTGCAGCGAAGCCGGCATCATCTGTCAATACGATCATCGGTATACCAGTCCAGTCCAGATGAGTGACCTGATTACACCACTCCTCTATAACGGATTGCTCCTGTTCATAATTTGTAAATGCACTGCCTTCCACCATCAGCACTCCCGGTATCGCCATACGTGCATGTTGAAAAGGTCTTGCCAGCTCAAATCCGGCCGGAAGCTCAGTAGCCAGCGTTCTTTTCTTTGTTCCGGCAGCGGCAAATACCACCTTTGACCCGGCATTCAGCCCATCTCCCGAATAATCCAGCGTATCAATCGTCGTATTCGTCTGAAAATGAATATCACGTGTAAGGTCTATACGCTCTAATATATGTCCGAAAAACTGAGGGATATTGTGGATATCCAGCTTCGGATTATCTTCATAAGCAGAAATAAAAAGATATTTAGCAAGGCTCAATTGATTCTTTCCCAGTATCTGATTAGCAATAGTAAGGATTTCCTGCGGGCGATCCACTTGCTGATAAGGGGTATACCGTTCAGAACCTATAGCAAACAGCAAAGGATGTACCCCTGCCGGATCCACAGCATTCACCGCATGCAATCCATTGATCTCCTGCGGAATTGCAGAACCGGTGATCTCATGGATCAACGCTCCAAAACTTGTATCTTCCTGAGGAGGTCTTCCTACCACAGTAAACGACCATATCGGATTTTTTTTGTGGTATACATTATGTACACGCATCAACGGAAAAGGATGTGTCAGACTATAATAACCAATGTGATCTCCAAACGGACCTTCAGGTTTGTTTTCATTAGGATATACTGTACCTGTGATCACAAAATCTGCATCAGCAGAGATACAAAAGCCTTCTTCATCATAGAAATATCGGAATCTTCTGTTACCCAGGGCACCGGCAAAAATCATCTCAGATAATCCTTCGGGAAGCGGCATTACGGCAGATAAAGGATGAGACGGCGGTCCGCCTACAAAGATACTTACTTTCAGAGGTATCCCAAGTTCATTTGCCTTAGTCTGATGTACACCTATTCCCCTGTGCAACTGATAATGCAAACCAATCTCCCTGTCCGGTACATATTCATTTCCGGATAATTGTATGCGATACATACCCAGATTAGCATTCATAATACCAGGTTTGCTTACATCTTCGGTATATACCTGAGGCATCGTGACAAAAGCACCTCCATCCATTGGCCAGTTCACTATTTGCGGCAACTTGCTGATCTGCGTTTTACCATACAGAATCGGGGCTCCGCTCTTGCGTTTCCAGGGGAGAGCACCCAGTGCAGTCATAGAGGAACCTACATATTGAAAAGGATTTTTAAGTACAGCAGCAGGATTCATTTTGACGTCCACAAGCTTTTTGAGGTGATCCAAAGAATCCCGGAACATAAACTTTGAACGTTCCAGTGTACCGAAAAGATTGGAAACGGCAGGAAATTCAGAACCTTTAATCCGTTCAAAAAATAAAGCTGGTCCTTCCTTGTCAAACACACGCATGTGAATAGCTGCCATCTCCAGATGAGGATCTACTTCTTCTTTTATTCGTATCAGGTGGCCATGTCTTTCCAGATCTAGCACACATTCCGCTAAACTTTTATATCCCATAACTGTCGTATCTTGAAGATTACAAAAATAGCAGAATATACCAAGTAAAGGCTTATTTTGACAGAATTATCAAAATAACAGTGACAACTTAGCAATCCTGTTCGATCGCTTGTTCCAGCGGAGTGAGTTCCAGCGGCATCAACTGCTGCCAATGCTGATTATCGACAATATCTTCATAGCGGATAACCTGCCTGAATTCCTCAAAATCTTCCCCGTTGATATCATATAATTTTGTAAATATCGCTTTGACCAAAGGCTTGGGAAGTATCAACGTTCGAGGAGGAGCCTTATCCGGGCTAAAGCGTGCATAAAGATTAAAAAAGTCACGGAAGCTGACAACGGAAGGGCCTCCCAGTTCGATTACTTTATCTGTAAACACATCCATTTTCAACATTTTTTGCAACCAACGGATTACGTCTAAAGCGGCAATAGGCTGAAAGCGGATTTTAGCAATCCGGCCGACGTAAGCAACCACTTTCTGTTGTTCCAGTACTTTGAATATATTATCCAGCATAGACCCCATTCCTACCGCACAGTTATTCAGCACAATAGTATATTGTATATGTTGTGCATTGAAAAGATCTATTATTGGACGAAGATGTTTTTTGTCCATCAGACGTGCTACATACGTAATACGCCAACAACTCTGCCTTCTGACCAGTTCTATAAAATTACGCAGGGCTACCATTTCCATTTTTATATTGACAGCGTCGTTCAAGGTTGGGACCTGAGCAAAATAAATTGCAGCATCCAGATGTTTGATCTGGAAATGATCATAATCCCCTGTTCTGCGTATCAGGTCTACAGGATACAATTCTGCCGTCACCGGCTCAGGTGTTCGGGAATAAAAGAGTTCCGTATTACGGGTTATAGCTGTCACATGCAGCTCTTGGTTAGCAAGATGTGCAGCAGCTCTCTTTCCCAGATAATTGTTCAATCCGCATATCAGCACTTCTTTCATTCCGGTTTGAATTTGTTTAGTTGAATGTTCCTCAATCAGTTTTTGTTAAAGAAGGAACATCTGTAGGCTATTTATGTTTAGGAAAACTTTAAATGTTACAAAACTCCTTCAAAAACTACCCGTACAAAAAAATGTCCGAATATTGTCAATTATAGCACAATTGAATTAAAACTGGCCTCTATAACCTAATAAATAATGTATATTTGTAGTTATTTAGAAAGATTCAACATAACTTGTTGGAGTGTTTAAGAAAAGTTTTATGGAAAGTAAAGTGACTCTTATTTGGTTTAGAAACGACCTTCGTTTTCATGACAATGAGATTCTTTTTGAAACAGTCAGTAAAAGTCCTATTATTATTCCTGTTTATTGCTTTGATCCCCGTTATTTTTCCAAAAAATCAAGTGGTCATCGGAAGACAGGGGTTCACAGAGCACGCTTTATTCTGGATGCGGTAAGAGAGTTGAAGGAAAAATTTGTGGCGATGGGTTGTGATTTAATGAGCTTTGTCGGCTATCCTGAAGAAATCATCCCCAGACTCGCTGCCAAATACGAAGTCAATGAAGTTTTTCACCATCGCGAGGTCGCATCACGTGAAACCATAATTTCTGAAAACGTAGAAACCGCACTCTGGAAACTCAAGATCAATCTAAAACATTTTATCGGACACACCTTATACCACAAAGAAGACCTTCCTTTTCCTATCCGTGATATCCCCAATGATTTCATGGTATTCAAAAAGAAAATAGAAAGAGAAAGTACAGTAAGGCAACCCTTCCCGACTCCGGAAGTAATGGTAACGCACCCACATCTGGAAAAAACGACTATACCGACACTGGAGGAACTGGGATATACGACCGAGGAAATACAAACTGCAAATAATAACCCCATCCATCTGCGCGGAGGAGAAGATGAAGCCCTCAAAAAAGTTGAAGAAGTACTATCAGGACAATTCAATGAGCAGTTGGACTATATGATGCTGTCACCTTACATTGCTGCAGGTGCACTATCCCCTATATATCTTTATCATAAAATAAAAGATGCAAAACTTGTCCTGAATAAAAAAAGAACAGAAAAATTGACTGCACAGCTACTGTGGAGAGACTACTTCCGTTTTATGCTTAAAAAATATCCGAATGTATTCTTTAAGAAAAACGGAACAGGCAAGAGTGAATATTCAAATGTCGAAACCAACCCGGAAGATCTGAAAAAGTGGCAATCCGGCCAGACAGGCTATGAATTTATTGATAAAGCCATGCAGTTTCTGTCACAAACAGGCAATCTGCCGTCAGACATCAAAAAAATAGTCAGCCTGTTTTTTGTTCAGGAATATCAGGGAGACTGGAGAAAAGGTGCTTCCTATTTTGAGGATATGCTCATAGACTATGCTCCTGCTACCACATACGGATATTGGGCACATTATGCAGGCGTAGGAACGAGCATTAAAAACAATACTCCGGCATCCTGGGAAGTTCAAATGAAGAATAGTTATCCGAACGGACTGGAAATCCCTTTCTTTGATCAAAATATTGTGGCTTAAACAAATAAACTAAAAGTCAAAAGAGTCAAAACCGACAGATTTAAAAAGTATTTGACCGGAGCAATACAGTTTTTCGAAAACATGCGTTGAAAAGGTCAATACTCTCATTATGAACTTTAAAAACATACTATTTTCTGACAAATGATTAGCCAAAACTCTTTTATAATTCCTAACTTTGGCAAAATTATACTTTTACGTTTCTAAATGGACAATTTAACATATTTGAGCAACGCCGATTCAAGCTATATTGACGGTATGTACCAAGCTTATAAACAAGATCCGCAATCCGTTGATTTTGGTTGGCAAAAGTTTTTTGAAGGATTTGATTTTGGATTGACAGAAGAAAAAGGTGCTATCTCAGGAGAAGCAGGTGCTGCACCGGAACATTTCTTAAAAGAAATCAATGTACTGAACATGATCAACGGATACAGAGACCGTGGTCACCTGTTTACCGAAACTAATCCTGTCCGTGAACGTCGTAAATATTTTCCAGGTAAAGAATTAGAAACATTTGGTCTCTCAGAGGCTGATATGGATACTGTATTCAATGCCGGTGTAGAAGTAGGTTTAGGCCCTGCGAAACTCAGAGATATCCGTCAGCTGATCGAAGACACTTATTGTCGATCTATCGGTGCCGAATTTCGTTATATCCGTAACCCGGAGAAAATCAAGTTTCTTCAGGACAAAATGGAAGTAGAACGCAGTACGCCAAACTTCTCTTTGGATAAGAAAAAACGTATCCTTAAAAAATTAAATGAAGCTGTAATTTTTGAGAATTTTCTGGGAACCAAATTTTTGGGTCAGAAACGTTTTTCTCTTGAAGGAGCAGAGAGTCTGATACCTGCACTGGATTCTATCATTGAAAAAGGTTCAGAAATCGGAATACAGGAATTTGTATTAGGTATGGCTCACCGTGGCCGTCTGAATGTACTGGCCAATATCATGGGTAAATCGTACAAAACGATTTTCTCTGAATTCGAAGGCAAGATGTTAGAGGAGGATCCTGAAATCCACTTTGGAGGTGATGTGAAATACCACTTGGGATTCTCATCCGATGTAAAAACTGATGACGGTAAATCCGTACACTTAAGCCTTGCTCCAAACCCTTCTCACTTAGAAACAGTAGATGCTATCATCGAAGGTATGGTACGCTCCAAGATCGATATGAAATATGAAGGCGATTCATCTAAGATCGCTCCGATTATGATTCATGGAGATGCAGCTGTAGCGGGACAAGGTATCGTATACGAAGTCATCCAGATGTCCAAACTGGATGGTTACAAAACCGGGGGAACGATCCACATTGTTATCAACAACCAGGTAGGTTTTACAACCAACTTTAAAGATGCACGTTCATCAACATACTGTACCGATATTGCTAAAGTAACATTATCTCCTGTATTCCATGTGAACGGAGATGATGTAGAAGCATTGGTATACGCTATCAATCTGGCAGTAGAATACCGTCAAAAATATAAAACAGATGTATTTATAGATCTGTTGTGCTACAGAAGATTCGGTCATAACGAAGCTGATGAGCCTAAATTTACACAACCCTTGCTTTATAAAGCGATAGAAAAACACGCCAATCCGCGTGAGATCTATGCACAAAAATTACTGGATCAGGGCAGTGTAGATGCCAATCTGGCAAAAGAAATGGAAAAAGAATTCCGCAGCCTGCTACAGAGTCGTCTGGATGAAGCTAAGGAATCTCAGAAATTAAATGATGAAACACCGATGTTCTCAGGAGCATGGAAAGGACTTCGTCAGGCAAAAGCCAATGATATCTTCAAAGTTGCAAATACAAAAGTAGACAAGAAGAAATTTCTGGAACTTGCCAAACAAATCAGCACACTTCCATCCGATAAAAAATTCTTCCGTAAAATCACGAAAGTGTTTGAAGATCGTCTCAAAATGATTGAAAATAACAATTATGACTGGGCAATGGGAGAACTGATGGCCTATGCTACACTTCTGAATGAAGGAAACCGTGTCCGTATTTCGGGTCAGGACGTACAACGTGGTACATTCTCGCACCGTCATGCCGTAGTGACACTGGAAGATTCGGAAGAAAAATATGTGCCTTTAGCAAATATCGAAGGTGGTGACAAATTCAACATCTACAACTCGCACCTTTCAGAATACGGCGTATTAGGATTTGAGTATGGATATGCTTCTGTCAATCCACATTCACTGACCATCTGGGAAGCACAGTTCGGTGACTTTGCAAATGGTGCTCAGATTATCTTTGACCAGTATATTTCCAGTGCAGAGACAAAATGGAGACGTTCTAATGGCCTTATTATGTTATTGCCTCACGGTTATGAAGGACAAGGACCTGAACACTCTTCAGCACGTATTGAACGTTATCTGGAGCTGTGTGCCAACAATAATATCATCGTAGCGAACTGTACAACTCCTGCAAACTATTTCCATCTGTTGCGTCGTCAGTTACACAGAGACTTCCGCAAACCATTGGTAGAAGCTACCCCTAAAAGTCTGCTTCGTCATCCAAAAGCGGTATCAACATTAGAAGATTTCACTGAAGGAGCTTTCCAGGAAGTAATCGACGATCCAAACGTAACAGCGAAATCTGTAAAACGTGTTATCCTTTGTTCAGGTAAGATCTACTACGAATTATTGGAAAAACAAGAAGCAGACAAACGAAATGACGTGGCGATTGTTAGAATAGAACAACTCTTCCCTGTGGCCTTTGATCAGATCGCAGCATTGCGTAAAAAATATGCGAAAGCAGAATTTATCTGGGTACAGGAAGAAAACGAAAATATGGGGGCATGGCCATTCTATTTGCGTAAATTCAATGGTTCAGATCTCAATCTGACTGTTATCGCAAGAGAAGAAAGCGGAAGTACAGCAACGGGGTATATGAAGCAACACGCTACGCAGCAGGCTGCCATTATTAATAAAGCATTCGAATTAAAAAAATAAAACATAAACAGCAGCTGATCCTGGCATCAGCTGTTGTTCACAAAAAGAGAATATATGAGCTTAGAAATCAAAGTACCAGCCGTAGGTGAATCGATTACGGAAGTAACCTTAGCACAATGGTTGAAACAAGATGGCGATTATGTAGAAATGGATGAAAACATCGCCGAATTGGAATCTGATAAAGCAACATTCGAATTACCTGCAGAGAAAGCCGGTATCTTGAAAATAATTGCACAAGAAGGAGATACTTTAGAAATTGGTGCTGTAGTATGTACAATCGAAGAAGGATCTGCACCTGCCGGTGGTGATGCTGCCCCTAAAGCAGAAGAAACCAAAGCTGCTGCACAGCCTGCTGCATCTACATCTGCGCCAGCGGCTTCAGACGATGAAGATCAAAATTCATATGCTGCAGGTACTGCATCTCCCGCTGCTGCTAAGATATTAAGAGAAAAAGGAATCGATCCTGCTGCTGTAAAAGGTACAGGAAAAGATGGCCGTATCACAAAAGAAGATGCTGAAAAAGCGCAGGCCGGTGCTAAACCTGCAGCAGCTCAGTCAACAACTTCTGCTCCTGCTGCTACACCAGCTCCTGCGGTTGCCGGTGCACGCAACGAGCGTCGTGAGAAAATGACTTCTTTACGTAAAACCATTGCTAAACGTCTGGTAGCAGTGAAGAACGAGACAGCTATGCTGACTACATTCAATGAAGTCAACATGCAGCCGATCATGGATCTGCGCGCTAAATACAAAGATACATTCAAAGAGAAACATGGTGTAGGTCTTGGATTTATGTCATTCTTTACAAAAGCAGTTACAACAGCACTAAAAGAGTGGCCTGCAGTAAATGCCCGTATCGAAGAAAACGAACTGGTATACTCTGACTTTGCAGATATCTCTATCGCTGTATCAGCACCAAAAGGATTAGTTGTACCGATCATCCGTAATGCAGAATCTCTTTCTCTACATGAAATCGAGAAAAAAATCGGAGAATTAGCAGGTAAAGCCCGCGACAACAAATTGACTATTGAAGAAATGACAGGAGGAACATTTACCATTACAAATGGTGGTGTATTCGGATCTATGATGTCCACTCCTATTATCAACGCTCCTCAATCTGCAATCCTGGGAATGCACAATATCATCCAACGCCCTGTTGCGGAAAACGGACAGGTAGTAATCCGTCCGATGATGTATATCGCATTATCATATGATCACCGTATTATTGACGGACGTGAGTCTGTTAGCTTCCTGGTACGTGTAAAACAATTACTGGAAGATCCTGCTAGATTACTATTAGAAGTATAGTTCTTTAGTCACATTCCATAAAACAATACTACAGGCTATACTAACACTATAGCCTGTTTCCGTTCCTTATTTTCTTACTTGCTAAAATCTCTACACTTATGGTTAGAAGATTAATTACGTCACTCCTCTTGTTATTATTATATACAAATTCCAATGCGCAGAATGTTGGTTATCAAATAGATTTTCTGGGATACGCTGATAACAGAGAATTTAAAGCTCCATATACAGAATCCAAAACAATCTTCGGAACGCGTATATCGCCTGAACTCTACTTCAAACTGAGCGACAATCATACTGTACATGGAGGAATACATGTAGCTCAGGAATTCGGAGAAAGAGAGCATAAAAACCCCATGTTGAGACCCATTATTTACTATAATTACAAAAATGAAAACTTTGATTTCTCCATAGGCCATATTCCACGTTACGATCTGATGAAGAATACCCCACGCGCTATTCTCAATGACACCCTCATCTACTTCAGACCCAATATTGAAGGAATGATGCTGGCGTACAGAAACGATCATTTTCAGCAAAGGCTATTTATAGACTGGACCAGCAAACAATCTGACAAATACCGTGAAGAATTTTTGGTCGGTATGAATGGAAAAGTAACAGTTGGCGATTTTTACTTTTCGGACGATCTCATTTTATGGCATAATGCTCTTTCCGCGAATAGTAATATTGATGAACACATTCAGGATAATGGCGTCGGCATATTCAAACTGGGAAGCAATCTGACAAACAAAACTCCTTTAGATTCTTTAATAATAGATGCCGGTATAATGATGGGTATAGACCGGATAAGATCCCAATATGATTTTAGAGTAAAGAAAGGGTTCATTGCTAATGTCTATATGGCTTTTAAGTCCTTTTCATTAGAAAATACATTCTATAAAGGAGGAAGTCAAAATACACCTTATGCAGACAGTTATTACAGATACAGTACATATGACCGGCTTGATGTGGGATGGTCTCCAATTCAATCGGCCAATATTCAGGGTACACTCAAACTCGCTTTGCATTTTACTCCCGGCCGGATAGACAACCAGCAAATGTTTACACTGCGTTATCTTTTGAACAGAGCTATTCGTGTAAATAAAAAGTAAACAAACAGTAATTTACTTCTTATATGTCAGCTTATTCCCGATCATACGATTGTTGTATTGCTGTATAAAGGCTTTCATTTTGGTTTCCATTGTATCCAGAACAGGAGGATGTTGCTTAAACAGATCGGTTTTCATAAACCGGTCCTCTTTCAGATTAAATAACGTCAGCGGACCTTTGCTGTCATAGGTCATAAAGTAATCCTTGTAATAGAAATTAAAAGATCCCGAATTGTTATTGACCACAAAGTTGTCATGCTGCTGTTCATCAAATCCGTTAAAACCAAATGAAAAATAAGGTTTATCATAATGAAGGTAACTTAGTACCGTTGGCATAATATCCGTTTGCTGAATGAGCTTTGATGAGCGCCCCTTGAGATTTCCGCCCGGATAATAGAATATAATCGGGATTGCATATGCATTTGGCAATGTCTTATATTCCGGAAGGTAACTTACAGTAGCATGATCGGCACAGATTACAAACAATGTATTTTTGTACCAGGGCATTTTTGATGCTGTAGTAAAAAATTCCTTCAAGGCATGATCCGTATATCCCACAGGCTCCTGTACTTCTAAAGGTCCTTTTGGAAAAACACCTTTATACTTCTCCGGAACCTTAAAAGGATGGTGTGAGGACAAAGAAAAGAAACTGGCAAAAAAAGGCTGTTTGAAGGTGTTTATCTTATTTGCCATAAACTGCATAAACGGTTCATCCCAGATTCCCCATATTCCGTCAAAATCCGCATCATTATTATATTCGTTCTTACCGAAATAATTCTTGATCCCAGCCAGTCGGGTATATGCTGAAAAGCCCATACTTCCATTGGGAGCACCATGGAAAAATGCTGTTTCATAGCCCTTATCACCCAGCAGTTTTGCAATACTCGTTGTTTCATTACCCGAATAGATAGAGAGTACAAAAGGTTCCCCAACCGAAGGAATGCCCGTAATCACAGAAGGCAAAGCATCTATAGATTTACGCCCGTTTGCATAAGAATGATCAAAAGTATAAGCCTGTCCGATCAGCGAATCCAGAAACGGAGTATATCCTTTGTATTGTCCGTTCTGAATATCTCTGTTCAAAGCGCCAATATGCTCCTTTGCATAACTCTCCAAAATCAGGAAAACTACATTAAGATTACGGAATGAAGCCGTATCTGCAGGCTGATGAATAGTCGGATAAATCTTATCCAGTTCCTCATCTGCAAAGTAATGAACAGGCTTTAAATTGACAGCCTTAAGTGTCTTCAATATTGAAAAAGGTGTATTCAGCACAATATTCATTTCCTCAGGCACTTTGACATAATCTCCGGCATTGCTCAGGGTTATAGGCCGTGTGCTGTGTGCCCATCCGCCACGTACTCCCCCGATAAACAGAAAAGCATAAAACAACATCAGTATAAGGTGAATACCTGCTGTTTTCCAGCTGAACACCTGAGGCTTTTCAACCTTGATAAGGTCATACGTCTTCGCCAGAAGATAAACCAGTCCGACAAATAACACAACCAGATACCAGTAGCCCAGCAAAAAATCAAAAGTAAGTTTCAGCAGATTACTTTCATTGGCAAACTGATCAATTACAGTACCTGTAGTTCTCTTTAATGTGAAAGGATAATAGGCATAGTCGATCAGGTTAAGCGCTATCCCGATACTGTTTGTAATAACAAATATCCATTTCGCTATCCGCTGGTAAGTACTGTTATACTTGAAAGAAACAGGAATAATATAGAGTAGAATATAAAGAATATTGAGATAAAGCAAAGCAGCAACATCAAACTTGACACCACCTTTCATCATGGTAAAAAGTTCACCTGCGCTTACATTAGGAAACAAACCAATGTTAATCCAGTAAAAACCAATCCGCAATAATGTATAAATAAATAAAAGCAGTAAAAAACGGAGCGCTACAGCTATAAAAGGAGCTATCGGATGCTTTAATGTCAATACTTTCATACCTAATACTTCAAAAATTCATCGTAAACCTTTTGATAGTACGCTTTAGCTATATTTAACAAACTATCATTTTTCGCAACAGGATAAGATCTGTTTTGATTGTAATTGATGATCTTACCAATGTTGTCAAAACTTAAGACCTGCTCCGGAGTAATTACCCCAAAGGCATCCTTAGAATTATAAAACGCAATCTGCGGAGTAGTCTTATTAAACAAGTCCCTGCTCCAGTGATAGCGATGAGAGGATATCCCCATCTGTTGCAATAAAGTCGCTACGAGATCAGTCTGATTACCTATGCGGGAGTAAATTTTACCCCTATACTCCGGTTTTATGACATCTCCGAAAAACAATAATGGGATATGAAAACGATTAGGATGCGAAAGATCCCATTTCTCAGATGGCAAACGGTGTCCGTGATCTGCGATCACCACAAAAAGTGTGTTCTTATACCACTCTTTCTGCTTAGCTTTTGTAATAAAATCGTACATCACCGAATCCGTATAGTAGGCGGTACTTCTGAATTTATCAGCATTCGTCTTATTGCCAAACTTATATCCGTTCTTCAGTTCAAACGGCTCGTGATTGATCAGTGTAAAGATCGTCGAAAAGAAAGGTCTTTTTTCTTTATCAAAATCAGACAGCATACGTTTGAACACCTCATGATCATACGCTCCCCAGGAAGCGCGGTCAACATGATTATCAAAATTGGCATTATCCACAATCTTAGCAATCCCATGCATATACATGTAAGATTTGAAATTATAAAACTCACTCTGACCTCCGTGATAGAAAGAGGTATGATAACCCGCAGAATCCAGCTCCTGCCCTATAGCCGGCATATTCTCATGCTTATCTATATATTTGATAATGCTTTCAGGTCCCTGAGCAGGGAAAGCACTCAGCGTACCCACCATCCCCTTATCGGACCGATCCGAAGCAGAATAGATGTGATCGAAGAATATCCCTTCGCGGATAAGTTTTTCAAAATTTGGAGAAATACCCTTCTCCCCGCCCATAGAAGCAACCAGATCACCAACGTAACCTTCCAGAAGAATAAGCACCACATTAGGCCTCTTATTGGTCAGTATTTCCACCGTAGAATCCGGATTTGCAACGAAAGCAGGTTCCAATGCTTTCGTCAGGGAATTCGTGTCCGCGTAGAAACTATACGGATTCTTCAGTTTAGTACTCCTTTTGAAATAATCCCGCAAAAGTGCCCATTGCGTATTCACTGCCGCATGATTGTAAAATGTTGTTTCCGAAAAATAAGCCTTACTTGGATTTAAGGTCGCTCGTCCGTATCCACCGCGTATAAACGTAAACAGAATAAAAACACAGACAACAAATTTTAATACATTGGGTAATACTTTCTTCAGGTTAAAATAATGGACCTTACCCAGCATCCACCGATACAATTTCCATCCTACAAAAATAAAAACGACCATCCCCAGAATAGGGACAAAAACAGGAGTAGATTCAGCAGATGCAACTGCTCCTGATGGAGATGCCCAGAAAGCATCAATAGCTCTCCGCGAAATTTTATCTCCCCACTCCCTGTAAATATTAATATTAATAAAGGTTACTATAGCATATATAGTCAGTACACTGACGGTATAGATATCTATCCATCTTCTCGAAAAGCGCACTTTAGGAAAAAAAGAAAGTACACTATAGAACAAAAAAGGAAGCGCTACAATATAGGATACTGCAGACAGATCTAATGAAAGTCCGTTATAATAAATCCGGAAAATATCAGCGAAATGATTAAAGCCTATCTTCTCAAAAAAAGAGCAGATGAATAACAGGCGATCCACAAAAGTGATAAGAAGCCAAAACAAAAAATATTGAACCAGAGCCCTTACCTCATTAGTTATATCATTCATTGTTAATGTCAAATAAAAATAATGGTGCAAAAGTACACTAAATTCAGTGAGTTAATTCTGTATTAACAAAATATTATCAAAGTATGATGACTCTTTTACAAACGGAATCTTCAAATAAGTAAGGACAAATGCTTATTTTTGTATTCTTTTATTTTTTACTTACAAAAATGAGTATAGCGAAAACTTACAATCCTAAAGAAGCTGAAGAGAAATGGTACAGCTATTGGATGAATAACGGATTTTTCCGTTCGACTCCAGATGAACGTGAACCGTATACAATAGTAATGCCTCCTCCTAATGTCACCGGAGTTTTACACATGGGTCATATGTTGAACAATACGATTCAGGATGTATTGATCCGTCGTGCACGTATGCAGGGTAAAAATGCATGCTGGGTACCCGGAACAGATCATGCATCTATTGCTACGGAGGCTAAAGTCGTCGCTATGCTTAAAGAACAGGGTATTGATAAAAAATCGATCAGCAGAGAAGATTTCCTGAAATATGCCTGGGAATGGAAAGAAAAATACGGAGGCATCATCCTGAAGCAGCTGGAAAAATTAGGGGCATCATGTGATTGGGAACGCACTAAATTCACAATGGATCCGGATCTTTCTGAAGCGGTATTGGATACCTTTATCAAATTCTATAAAGAAGGATATATCTACCGTGGAGTACGTATGGTCAACTGGGACCCTCAGGGAAAGACAGCCTTGTCCGACGAAGAAGTAATCCGTAAAGAGGTTAACCAAAAATTATACTACATCCGCTATCAGGTAAAAGATTCAGACCAATACGTTGTCATTGCGACCACACGTCCTGAAACTATCATGGCAGATTCAGCAATATGTATCAATCCGAATGATGAACGTTACCAGCATTTAAAAGGAAAAACAATTCTTGTACCTCTGGTAAACCGTGAGATACCAATCATCGAAGACGAATACGTAGATATGGAATTCGGTACAGGATGTTTAAAAGTAACACCTGCACACGACCTTAATGATTACGAACTGGGACAAAAACACAATCTCGAAGTAATAGACATCCTCCATGATGACGGTACGCTAAACGAGAAAGCCATTATCCTTATTGGTGAAGATCGCTTTATCGCCCGTAAAAAAGTAGCAAAACTACTGGAAGAAGCAGATCAGATCGAAAAAATAGATGATTATAAATCCCAGGTCGGATTCTCCGAACGTACAGATGCAGCCATCGAACCTAAGCTGTCAATGCAATGGTTCTGCAAAATGGATGAACTGGCCAAACCGGCACTGGATTATGTACTCAGCGGTGAAGTCAACCTGATACCGGACAAATTTACAGCCAGCTATAAACACTGGATGGAAAATGTCAAAGACTGGTGTATCTCCCGTCAGCTATGGTGGGGACAACGTATTCCGGCCTGGTATAATGATAAAAACGAATGGGTTGTTGCAAAAACGGAAGAAGAAGCCATTCAGGAATTCACAAGCCACGGCAAATCGGCGGCTGGCATACGTCAGGAAGATGATGTATTGGATACCTGGTTCTCTTCTGGTCTATGGCCAATGTCTGTATTTGATGGTGTACGTAATCCTGAAAACCAAGATTTCAACTATTATTACCCGACCAACGATCTGGTGACGGCTCCCGAAATTCTATTCTTCTGGGTAGCACGTATGATGATCATGGGACATAATTATACTGGAAAAGCTCCTTTCAAGAATGTATATCTGACCGGAATCGTACGCGACAAACTGGGCCGTAAAATGTCTAAATCACTGGGAAATTCTCCGGATCCTATCGAACTGATGGAACAATATGGTACTGATGGAGTACGTGTAGGTATGCTGCTGTCCTCCCCTGCCGGAAATGACCTTATGTTTGATGTGTCCTACTGCGAACAAGGACG
The DNA here is from genome assembly GCF_000143765.1 of Sphingobacterium spiritivorum ATCC 33861. Lineage (GTDB taxonomy): Bacteria > Bacteroidota > Bacteroidia > Sphingobacteriales > Sphingobacteriaceae > Sphingobacterium > Sphingobacterium spiritivorum. The sequence continues at coordinate 336,555 of NZ_GL379772.1, forward strand.
TAACTTTGCTAATAAGATCTGGAATGCATTCCGTCTGGTAAAAGGTTGGGAAATATCAAATGAACCGGCACCGGAAGCAGACAAAACTTCTGCAGCATGGTTTGAATCCAGATTTAACCAGGCACTGGTAGAAATCGAAGAACACTTTGCAAGCTACAGATTATCAGACGCCTTGATGGCGACATACAAACTCATCTGGGATGATTTCTGTGCATGGTACCTGGAATTGATCAAACCGGCTTACGGATCTCCGATCCCTGCCGGGACATTTGAAACGGTCAAGACATTCTTCCAGCGCGTATTGACACTGGCACATCCGTTTATGCCATTCCTCACTGAAGAGCTATGGCACGACGAACTATTCGGCACGCGCGAGGCTAAAGACTGCTGTATCGTAGCGGAATACCCTAAAACTGCAGCTTTTGATGAAACGCTTATCAAAGAATTCAATACAGTAAAACAAGTTATATCTGAAGTAAGAAATGTGCGGAATACCAAACAGATCTCACCGAAGGTAGCACTGCCACTGGCAATAAATGCAAATGATATTGATTTCAGAAAATATCAGGACAGCATTATCAAACTTGCTAATATATCGGAACTGACATTTGTAAAAGAAAAGATCGCTGGTGCTGTGAGTTTCCTTGCAGGACGTGATGAATGTTATATTACAATGGAGAACAATATCGATGTGGATACAGAACGTGAACGTATAAGCAAAGAAATCGAATACCTTAGAGGCTTCCTGATCTCAGTAGACAAAAAACTTTCTAACGAACGTTTTGTCCAAAATGCAAAACCTGAAGTTGTTCAGAATGAACAAAACAAAAAGGATGATGCACAAGCGAAAATCAAAATCCTGGAAGAAAGTCTCGCTAATCTAGGCTAATATTCTTCATACAGCATAATACAGAGGCTTCGTCACTTGTGGACGGAGCCTTTGTTTGTTTATAAATAAGATATTTTCACCATTAAGTTCTTAAATTTATGTTCACCGATATCAAAATGAAAAAGATCATTATACTTAGTCTGCTTCTTTTGGGCACCCTTTCCTTCGCCTCCATACATCCTGTTCAAAAGCTTCCGGAGGGTTTTGTGTATATCCATAAACTGATTCCCAATATTCAGTATGACATTCGCTATGCCGGCAACCACAACTTTACAGGAAAAAAGATCAACAGCTATAATAAAGAAGTAGCGATTCTTTCGAAGCCCGCAGCCCGGGCGCTGAAGAATGTTCAGCGGGAACTGAACAGAAAAGGATTGGGACTCAAAATATTCGATGCCTACCGTCCTCAGACAGCAGTAGATAATTTCAAAGAGTGGGCCTTGATGATAGAAGATACCCTTGCAAAGCAGGAGTTCTATCCGGATATCGACAAAAGAGACCTCTTTAAATCAGGATATATCGCCGAAAAATCAGGACATAGCAGAGGCAGCACCGTAGACCTTACACTTATCTATATCAAAAGCAAAATCGAACTGGATATGGGAAGCCCGTTTGACTATTTCGGCACACCTTCCCATCACGATTATGATGATCTCACAGGCAGCCAGAAAGAAAATCGCCAGATTCTCAAAACAATAATGGAAAAGTACGGTTTTAAATCTTACCAGAAAGAATGGTGGCATTATACCCTTAAAGATGAACCTTATCCAAATGAATACTTCAACTTTCCGGTAGAATAGATCAAATTGAAAAACACATTTCGCTATGACAACACTGACTTACAGCATTGAAATCAATGCAACTCCAGAAAAAATCTGGCAAACACTTTGGGATCAGGAAAACTACAAGGTCTGGACAAATGTATTCAGCCAGGGAAGTTATTATAAGATTTCAGATTTTAAAGAAGGAAATACCATTCATTTTCTGACTCCGCGCGGAGACGGGATGTACAGTCTGATCAACAAGCTTGAGTATCCGGACTATATATCCTTTCAGCATCTCGGTGAAATAGTCAATTTTGAAGAAGTACCCAATCACGATCCGGAATGGGGAGAGTTATACGAAATATACGAACTTCATCCGCAAGGACAAAAGACTACGCTTATAGTGAAAGTAGATACACTGACTGAATATACAGAAAGTATGAATAAGACGTTCCCTCAGGCACTACAAAAAGCGAAAGAAGTTGCTGAGCAGCCTTAATCATAAATCATCATACCGAACAATTAATATTAAAATTCAGTCTGCCTGAGGAATTAAAATTTCAGTACAATCAAAAAGGATTAAAACGGAGCGTCATCCGGCATATCATTCATACGTGAAGGCATTGTGATACCGCCGCCGCCAAAACCTTCAAATGAAGTTGAAGGATTCATGGCTGATGAAGAAAACGAAGTTGGTTCAGCACCGAAACCACCAGCATCTCCCATACCCGAGAATTCGTCTTCAAGATCGACGAACTTTACGAATTTACCAACGAAACGCAAAGGCACAATACCGGTTTCACCATTCCGGTGTTTGGCAATGATAACCTCACCTACACCCGCTGTAGGACGCCCTTCCTCATCTTCTGTAAGACCATAGTATTCCGGACGATACAGGAAGAGTACCATATCCGCATCCTGCTCGATAGATCCCGATTCACGCAAATCGGAGAGCATTGGACGTTTACTGTTTCCCGGACGGGACTCTACCGCACGACTTAGCTGCGAAAGAGCCAACACAGGAATATTCAACTCCTTGGCGACAGACTTCAGTGCCCGGGAGATACTACCGATCTCCTGCTCACGGTTACCTCCACCCTTACCTTCAGATTTACCATGCATCAGCTGCAGATAATCGACAATAACCATCTGAATATCGTGTTGCGCTTTCAGACGACGACATTTAGCACGGAATTCAAAAACGTTAAGGGCAGGTGTATCATCGATAATAAGAGGAGCTTCTGTCAAACGCCCGATTCGGGAATGTAACTGTTGCCACTCATGATCCGCAAGATTACCCTTTTTAAGTTTTTCCTGTTCAATTTCAGTTTCACCTGCGATAAGACGATTCACCAGTTGAACAGAAGACATCTCCAGTGAAAATACCGCCACAGGTTTATTATGATCCACAGCAGCATTACGCGCTACAGAAAGGACGAATGCCGTCTTTCCCATCGCCGGTCGAGCCGCAATAATAACAAGATCCGAAGGCTGCCACCCTGAGGTCATACGGTCTAAAGCCGTCAGACCCGAAGGAACACCCGTCAGACCGTCAGTCTTATCTCTTAACAGCTCTAAAGAAGAAATCGCCTCACGCATAATGTCATCCATCTTACGGGAGTCTCTTCTTAAATTGTTTTGTGCGATATCAAACAAACTCTTCTCCGCATGATCCAGAAGATCAAAAATATCAGCCGTCTCATCGTAAGAGCTATTGATAATCTCAGTAGAAACTTTTATCAGCTCTCTCTGAATATACTTTTGGGATATAATACGGGCATGGTATTCAATATTTGCAGCAGATACCACACGATCCGTAAGCGACGTAATGTAGTACGCACCACCGACCATCTCCAGAGCACCCATTTTACGCAATTCCGTGATCACTGTCAAAATATCAATAGGTGAAGTTTTCTGAAACAGATTGAAGATCGCTTCAAAAATTTTCTGATGCGCCTCCTTGTAGAAGGATTCCGCTTTCAGAATATCAATGATCTCACTCAACGCATTCTTCTCCAGCATAAGAGCTCCCAAAACAGCTTCTTCCAGATCAATTGCCTGCGGAGGCAACTTGCCCAACCCACTGACCAGATTATTGAGACGCGTCCGACGCTCTCCGTAATTTGCCCGCTTATTGCTGTCAAATTTATTGCCTGAAAATTCGTTTTCGTTGCTCATGTTGAGGACCTACGTTTGTTTGTCGATGATTAAATATTTTGAATTCCTTTGTTGAGAATTTCAGTTACTCTCGCATTGGGGATAACAAAAGTATAAAAAATACTTTTGGTCCAAACAAAGAGTTGTACACAGCCTTAAAAGTTGCCTCAACAATCATACTAAAAACTGTTGGTACAGACCGCTTAAGGCGACTTAGTTATCAACAGCAAGTGTGAATAAAATGTGAGTTACTATTATAACTGCTAAATTATCAAATTGTTATGTAAATGTGGATAACTTTAGCGTTTGTTAACAACATAAAATTACACAAACCGATTTCGCCTAATTAAAGCACCATATACAGCTAATCTCTGTAGCGATTAACAGTCAATGACTTATAGAATACTAATGAAAAAATATTTCTAAAACAGGACCTTACTAGCTGCAAGATAATATTGTATCTTTGTAAACTATGACAAATGAATCATCCACTTTAAAGCCATATAAAAACGCAGAAGGCGACAAAAAAACACAAGTTGCAGATATGTTCAACAATATATCCAAGACTTACGATTTTCTGAACCACTTTATGTCCTTAGGTATTGATATTATCTGGCGTAAAAAAGCCATCCGTTCTCTCAGATCTATCCAACCTCAAATCATGCTGGATGTAGCAACCGGAACCGGAGATTTTGCATTGGAATCCATCAAGATATTAAATCCAAAAAAAATCATAGGTGTAGATATTTCGGAAGGAATGTTACAGGTAGCGCAGGAAAAGATCAAAAGCAAAGGTCTGCAGCAACAATTTGAAGTTCAACTTGGAGATTCAGAAAAACTGCTTTTCGAAGACAATACTTTTGATGCAGTAACAGTCGCTTTCGGAGTACGTAACTTTGAAAACCTGGAACAGGGGCTTGCAGACATTTGTCGGGTACTCAAACCGGGAGGAAAAGCGGTCATTCTTGAATTTTCAAACCCCAAATCCTTCCCGATTAAACAGCTGTACAATTTTTATTTCCATAATGTCACACCATTAATAGGCAAATTATTCTCGAAAGATAACAGTGCATATTCTTATCTTCCTGAATCTGTGGCTAAGTTTCCGGATGGAAACAGGTTTGCGACCATCATGAAAGAAGTAGGATTTTCTGAAACAATCATACGTCCGCAGACATTTGGTGTATGTACCATTTATGTTTCTACAAAATGATAAAAAAGCTCGGTTTTATAATTGGTCTGGTTACCCTGCCCTTTTTAGTAAGTGCACAATCCATCTCATTGCCTTTTTCATCCCGATATGATGAGGATGCCACACTCCTGTTTGGTATACAATACTCCTACGTCAATTCACGATATGTCATGGGATTAAAAAAAGATTGGTCCGGGTACCCGTTAGATTATCCTGAGGGAAACATTAATGAAATCAAAGATCTTCGATCCATCAAATCCGGAGTAGGCCACGGTATGGGTGTAGGAATTCCGATTCATCTCAGAATCACAGACAACCTCTATACCACCCTAAGTCCGACATTTGTTTTCATAAACAATTCAAGTATCATTTATACCGGAACAAATGACGACGGTACTACACAGAAAAGCCTGACCCGAAGAACAAGACATACCACACGATCAGAGGGAGGGACAAATTTTAATTCATTTGAATTCCCGTTAAGTCTCAAATTCCGGTCAGATGAGAAAATTCTGAAAAATAAGTTCAACAGATACAGAGGATATATGATAGCCGGTGTGAAATGGACAAAATGGAGTCAGCTCAGCAACGATTATGATGCATTGATGGCCAGCAATCAGCAATCACCCGACCCTATTATCATCAAACCGGATTATCTTTCATGGGAAGCCGGCATAGGAGCAGATATTTTCTTTACACACTTCAAAGTGTCTCCTGAGATTAAATTCGCCCAGAGTTTTGGCAATGTACTTGATCAGAACCATCCGTTGGCCGTAAATAACAAATTTATGCGCCCGCTGGACAAAACATTGATCCGCAACATATATTTTAGTTTGATCTTTCAATAATATAAAAATGGAAAAAATCGCTTTTATTACAGGAGCCAGTTCCGGAATCGGCGCTGCCTGTGCTGAAGTATTAGCAAAAGAAGGCTACCACCTTCTGCTATGTGCAAGAAGAATAGAAAGATTAGAGGAATTAAAACAGCATATTTCCGCTCAATATCCGGACTGTAACATCTATATTTTCAAATTAGATGTCCGCAACGCTGAAGAAGTACAGTTATCTGTCAACAATCTGCCCGAGAAATGGAAAAACATTGATGTACTGATCAACAATGCAGGACTCAGCCAGGGACTTGATCCGATTCAAAATGGAGATATAGGAGACTGGGATCGGATGATAGACACCAATATAAAAGGTCTGCTATATGTGACACGTACAGTAGTCCCTTTCATGGAGGCCCGTAAAAAAGGTCATATTGTCAATTTAGGTTCTATTGCCGGGAAAGAGGTCTATCCTAACGGAAATGTATATTGTGCGACTAAACATGCCGTAGATGCACTGAATAAAGCAATGCGAATAGATTTGTTGTCCAAAGGCATTAAAGTGACTGGAATAAATCCGGGAATGGTAGAAACCGAGTTTTCAGAAGTAAGATTCCACGGAGATACAGACCGTGCTGCTGCAGTATACAAAGATATCACACCGCTTTCCGGAAAAGATATAGCAGAGACCATCGCTTTTGTGCTTTCGCGCCCGGCACATGTCAATATCAATGATCTGCTGATCATGCCTGCAGCACAGGCAACAGGTACAATCGTACACAGAGGAGAATAACAAATACAAAAAAATAAAACATACATAATATGGCATTAGAAGAAAAAATAAATCAGGATATCAAAGCTGCTATGATCGCGAAAGACAATGCAAAACTTCGTGGTCTTAGAGCAATAAAAGCTGCTATTCTACTCGCCAAAACTGAAAAAGGCGGTAGTGAGGATTTATCAGAAGACACCGAAATCAAAGTACTTCAGAAACTCGTAAAACAGCGTAAAGAATCTGCAGAAATATATAAAACACAAAATCGCGAAGATCTGTATCAGATAGAAGTAGAAGAACAAAACGTAATCGAAGAGTATCTGCCAAAACAACTGGATCGTGCGGAAGTAGAGTCCATCATCAGGCAGATCATTCAGGAAACGGGAGCTTCATCTGTTAAAGATATGGGTAAAGTCATGGGCGCAGCCAATCAGAAACTTGCCGGTCAGGCAGACGGAAGAACGATTTCTGAAGTCGTCAAAAGTTTACTTTCTTAATATTCCAAAATAGTTCAGATATGACAACAGTCTGGTTTTATAAAACATTTGATGCACTGTCGACCAATCAGCTCTATCAGATACTGAAACTTCGCAACGAAGTTTTTGTGGTGGAGCAAAACTGCCCGTATCTGGATTGTGATAATAAAGATCAGAAATGTGACCACCTGTGGGCTATGATCAACAATGATATCGCAGCCTATGCGCGCATAGTGCCTGCAGGCGTATCTTTTAAAGAGGTATCCATCGGGCGGGTATTGTCTAATCCGGCCTACAGAAAACAGAAAATTGGCCGCGAGCTGATGCGGAGAGCAGTAGATAATATCATGGATCAATACGGAGCAGTAGATATACGTATCGGTGCACAGCTTTATCTGAAAGCATTCTATGAAAGCTTTGGTTTTCAGCAAGCCTCAGAAGAATACCTGGAAGATGGTATTCCACATATTGAGATGCTGAGAAAACCTCACTAAAAAAGAAAAGCGCTTTTAACAAGCGCTTTTCTTTTTATTTCTTTTTCTTGGGATTACCATATTCACTATCCCTTTCAAAGGTAGACATATGCCTTTCCTTTTTAACCGGATAAATATCATCAAGTGTAACCAGAATCCCTGTTTCTTCCACCTCTCCGAACTCATCATTGCGGGCAGTACCGAATGACTTCATTGTCGGCGATAAATTCATATAGGTATTGATCAATGGAGGAATATTTTCCCCCATAGCTCTCACTTTAGAATTGAGCAACTTATACCCTTCTTTGTAATCCAATCCGTCAAACATTCCCTCGTACTGGCTCATATCTGTTTTATAACCAACAGCACGAATAGGCGTTACTAAATTGTCCGGATCCGGAAAGTAGTGTTCCATAAAATAGAGTAACAAATCTCTTGCTTCCACATTATAGTGCGGATACATGGTTACCTTACCAAATAAATACTTGATCTCCGGATTCAGCATGACCAAAGCCCCAAGTCCGTCCCAGAGATTATCCAGTGAAAAAATACCTTTTCGATTATCAATTGCTGGCTGAAAACGTGGCTGCACAAAGGAACGCCCTAATTCTATTGTATACGGAAGATACTCCGAAATAAATTTTTCAGAAAAATTAAAATAATGAGCTGTCGAAAGATTGATCACTCCATCCTTCCAGCTTGCATCCGAACATTTAATAAGACGATATCCGGCAATGATTTCTTCTTCTTCGGGATTCCAGGCAATCAATTGATCATAACAATCCTCACTTGTATCATTTTCGTCAATATCTATAGATAAACCTGTACCTCCGCCTGCCGCTCTGAACGTTACTTCACGCAATCGTCCAATTTCGCGCATAACATTCGGTGCATTATGATGATTGATTATATAGACTTCATTATTTCCATTGTTGGTAAAGCGTACAAAAGCCTCCTTAGTAAGTTCAGCCTTTATCAATTCTTTGTCAACAGGAGCAACAATTTCTTGCATAGATTATTTTTTTAACTCAGCCATTTTATAGACCAACTGTTTCACTTCTTCTGCCCACACTTTCTCACTATTTGATGTATCAAAATGCGTGTAGGGAATTCTTTTTCCGATCTTGATAGTTACGCGGTGATTACGTTGGGCAAACATCTCATCCGGAAGATACAGCATCTCCAGATTCACTTTCAAACCCAATTTCTGTCTGAGTAGAGCAAAATTATAAAAAAAGTTGGAATTCTTTCCCTCAATATACACAGGAATAATATCCTTTTTATATTTTTTTGCTTTGTTTATAAAACTCTTTTTCCATTCCAGATCCATAATCTTTCCATTTTGCTTTCTGGAAACCAGTCCTGCAGGAAACACCAGCAAGGCATCATCTCCTGCATAGGCCCTTTCAATCATCTCTATTCCGTTTTTACCCTGCGTCCCCAATTTGTTAACCGGAATGAAAAGTGGCTGCAAATTTTTAATATTTAAAAGGATGTCATTGACCAAAAATTTGACATCTCTACGATATCTTCCTACAGCATGCATAAAAGCTACCCCGTCCAATCCTCCCAAAGGATGATTAGAAGCGAAGATCACACTATCTTCAAGCGGAATATTCTCCTCTCCTTCCAACACTACCTCCACACCAAGCTCTTCCAGCAAATCATCTACAAAATCTAATCCGTAGCGATCCTCAAATTTATTCATGATATAATTGATCTCATTTTCATGAATCACTCTTTCCAGATAACGGATAAAAGGAGATGGAATCCATTTAGCCAGTTTAGGACTCTTTTTACGAATTACTTCTCTTACTTCAATAAACTTCTTATGTTCTTCCTGCTGCATATAATTGCTATAGTCGATACGCTAATGAAATGTAAAAATAGTGAAAATCCAACGCTCTTTTATATCGTCACATAAATTTTAAATACCTTATTAAATACTCTTCATACTATTTGCATATGTTTACATATTGCTTAACTTCGTACAAATACCTTGATAAGATTAAACGTTTTCCTTTTTTGAGTGTTTAATATAGAAAAGCAATACGGCATATGTACATCGGTGAAATACTATCTCAAAAATTTTGTGAAGTCAGTCCTTCAGATACTGTTCAGAAGGGACTAGACAAGATAGGTGAATTTCACCTGTCCCATCTTCCGGTTGTTTCAAATAAAGAATACATCGGAATGATTAATGAAGATGAACTTCTGAATCATGAAGACGAAACAGATATTATCAAAAATCTCAAACTAAATCTGGCACCTCTGTATCTTTATGAGTATCAGCACATATATGATGCAATGCTGTATCTTACTAATTACAAAATCGAGCTGTTACCGATTTTGAATAAAGACAATCGTTACATAGGCATTATTACAGCGCAGGACGTATTGCAAGCTCTTAACAGTTTACAATCAAATAATGAAACAGGAGCGATAATCGTTCTGGAGATCGGCGCAAAAGATAATGCCCTTTCTCATATCGCACATATCATTGAGTCAGATAATGCCAGCATTCTGAGCACCGCTGTCAAAACATTACCGGATTCATCAAAACTTGAATTGACAATAAAAGTCAACAAAACAAATATTTCGTCCCTGGTCGCCACACTTTGGAGATTTGACTATGTGGTCAAGGCTACGTTTAATGATGGAAATGGTGAAAACGATATGCAACAGCGATACGATTTGCTTATGAATTACCTTAATATTTAGTATTCGCGTACTTTTTTCTCATCTTTGAAAAAAAATAAATAGCAATCCCGTATTGCTGCAGAAATATAAGTATGAAAATAGCGATCTACGGAAGAGAATTTAACCTTTCGGTTTTGTCGTATGTACAACAATTGTTTGATTTTTTAAACAAAAAGGATCTGGAGATATGCATTTATGCAGATTTCTATGAATTTTTAAAAAGCAAATTCCCCTGTCAGGATAATCTCAGCACATTTACCAGCCACGAAGATATTCCCAAAGATGTAGCCTTTATGCTGAGTCTTGGGGGAGACGGGACTATGCTTTCAGCCGTTTCCATTATAAAAGATTCAGGTTTGCCCGTTGCAGGTATTAATTTTGGACGTCTGGGATTTTTAGCGACCATCAATAAAACCGATATTGAAAAAGCACTGATTCAGATTCTCAATAATGCCTATACATTACAAAAAAGAGCATTGCTGACTGTAGAATCTGATGAAGAAAAACTTTTTGAAGGAAAAAACTTCGCCTTGAATGATATCACCGTTTTTCGATACGATAGTTCAGCCATGATCACGGTCAATGCCCATATCAACGGAGAACTGCTAAATTCCTATTGGGCAGATGGATTAATCATTGCTACACCCACAGGTTCTACAGCGTATTCGCTAAGTTGTGGTGGTCCGATTATTATGCCCGGAAGCGGCAATTTTGTCGTCACCCCCATATCACCCCATAACCTCAACGTAAGACCAATTGTCATTTCTTCAGATTTTGAGCTGGACCTCGAAATTGAGAGCCGTACCGGAAAATACATTTTAAGCTGTGACTCACAAAGTGTCACCCTATCCTCTACTACAAAATTGAAAATAAAAAAGGCTCCTTTCTTTATTAACCTTATCCGGTTAGATAAAGAAGGCTATTTCAGCACCTTAAGAGAAAAGTTGCTCTGGGGAATAGATGTGCGAAATTATTAGGAGTATATGCAGCTTCGTCTTTTGTTTTAATGTATTTTAACAACTTTTTATACAATGCTATTGATTGAAATACATTATCTTTACCGCAAAAAAAACTATTTTGCAAAGACTTTTCTATAGCTTATTAGTACTGATTTGTTTTTTTCCAATTTGTAACCTTTCCGCCCAGCAATGGGAATTGGGTGCCAATCTGGGAACAACAGGATATATGGGCGATATCAACCCCAATAATCCGCTGTATTTCAGAAGTCTCGGCGGCGGCCTGACCGGCAAATATAACTTTAATCCAACATGGGGAGTAAAAGGAGGCATCAACTATCTGCACCTGTTCGGATCAGATGCCAATAGCAGCAACGAACGTCAGATCCAGCGAAATCTTGCTTTTCAAAATAAAGTAGTCGAAATCTCGGCCATTGGTGAATTCAATTTCTTCAGATTCGTGCCCGGTAAAAACAAACTGGCCTACACACCTTATATATTCGCAGGAGTAGCAGCGATCTATCACAATCCGTATGTCAAATTCAGCACAGGAGAAAAATATGATCTCCGCGATCTGCAACTGGAATACGATGCAGCTAATAATCCCGGAAAATACAGTAAATTTGCACTAGCTATACCATTTGGAGCAGGCTTTAAATACAATATTAAAGGTCCGTGGAGTGTAGGTGCGGAACTGAATTATCGGGTAGTATTGTCCGATAATATTGATAACGTAAACAGAAACTATGCGACCAGTATGAAAGAGGGTATCGAGCAACAGATAGATCCCCTTGTCTGGGAAAGTCTTGCTGACAGATCCGGAAACTGGGAAGCAAATAAAGGAAAACTTCGCGGAGATGGTCGTCCGCATGATGCATATATGACTTTTGGTTTAACGGTAACCTATACCTTTATCAGCCAAAAATGTTACTGGTGGTAAGCCGGCACAATTCAATAAAAACATGAATATCAAAGATAAAATTGACCGTAATAATTTGCCACAACACGTTGCTATCATTATGGATGGCAATGGAAGATGGGCCAAAGGATTAGGTAAATTAAGAATATTTGGCCACCAGAACGGGGTGTCAGCAGTACGGGAAGCAATGGAGGGCGCTGTAGAACTGGGTATACCCTACCTCACATTGTATGCTTTTTCTACAGAAAACTGGAATCGTCCAAAATTAGAAGTACTTGCTCTGATGGAATTGCTGGTCACTACCCTCAGTAAAGAAATCAAAACATTTCAGGATAACGGAATACGGCTCAATACAATAGGAGATATTGATAAGCTGCCTAAAAATTGTCGTGCGAAACTTATTGAGTCTATGGAATTAACAGCTCAAAACACGACCTGTGTGCTTACTCTTGCATTAAGCTACAGCTCACAGAAAGAGATAGTAGATGCCACAAAAGAAATCTGTAAGCAGGTTATGCAGGGCAATCTCGATATTGATGCGATCGATGAAAAGGTTTTTGCAAATCATTTATATACCAGGAATATGCCAGACCCCGATCTGTTGATCAGAACCAGCGGTGAGCAACGTATCAGCAATTACCTGCTTTGGCAAATCGCTTATTCTGAATTGAGTTTTCTGCCTAAAATGTGGCCGGAATTTACCCGGGAAGATCTTTATGAATGTGTGTATAACTATCAGCAACGGGAAAGACGATTCGGAAAAACAAGTGAGCAATTATAATCTTAATTCTTAACTTTGCACGCAAAATACCATTGTTAGATAATAATTTAGCAATATTTTCTTTTAACAAAATTTAACAACAGATTGGTGTACTTTAGCATCGATAAAAATTCATAGATGAAGCGTATAGTATTTTTAATAACTTTTATTTCTTCGGTTTATTCTTATTCTGCCCTTGCGCAAATCACCGGCAATAAACCAATTAATTTAAGTAACCCTGATGAAATTAGCTATTTAACTCCCAGAGATTACGTAATTGGAGGTGTTACAATCTCAGGTACTCAGTATCTGGATAATGATGTATTGATCACCATATCCAAACTGGTTGTCGGCCAGCACATCGAAGTGCCAAGTGATGCTACGGCCAATGTAATCAAAAATTTAATGGCTCAGGGTCTGTTTGATGATGTACAACTATATGCTGATCGCATAGACGGAGACAATATATTCTTTAATATCAGAGTGCAGGAACGTCCGCGTCTGACACGTATTGATATCAATGGTCTGAGTAAAAGTCAGACAGAAGAAGTTCGCAAACGTCTGAATAGCAACACGGGTAAAATCGTAAACGAAAACCTGATCAACACCACTCGTTTTACCATACAGCGCTTCTTGAGAGAAAAAGCGTATTTATATCCGGACATCACTACAAAAACACTTAAAGATACCGCACAGGTAAATAATGAGATCCTTGTGGTGGATGTACAACGCAATAAAAAGGTGAAAGTACGTAAGATCACTTTTACCGGCAATAAAGAGTTTTCACAACGTGCTTTAAGAAAAGCGCTGAAAGGAGTAAAACAAAGGGAATGGTACCGCATCTTCGGACCTGGTAAGTTCAAAGATGAAAAATACAAGGAAGCTAAAGAAAAATTAGTAGCCAAATTACATGACAAAGGGTACCGCGATGCAGAGATCATCAGTGATTCTGTGAAAAAATTCGATGCCAACGAAGTAACCATTGATATGGAAATCTATGAAGGTCCGAAGTACTATGTAGGTAATATCAGCTGGTCCGGTAATTCTAAATATTCAGACTCCGTATTGAATATGATCCTTGGTATTGAAAAAGGAGACGTATTCAGTGAAGAAAAGTTAGTAACCAAACTTTCTGGTCCTACACGTAACAGTGATGACATTTCTTCCTTATATATGAATGACGGATATCTGACATTCTCAGTAGATCCGGTTCAGACCAGAGTATATAATGATTCAATTGATCTTGAGATCCGTATGTACGAAGGAGCGCAGTACACGATCAATAATGTAATTGTTAAAGGAAATGACGTAACAAATGATAAAGTAGTGTTACGTTCGATATATACGAAGCCGGGTCAGAAGTTTTCAAAAGATCTGATTATGCGAAGTGTACGTGAGATTGCACAGCTTGGAAACTTCGATGAACAGAAAACAAATCCTGTACCTACAAATCTTAATCATGCTGAAGGTACAGTAGACGTCCTTTATAATGTAACTGAAAAACCTTCCGACCAGGTCGAATTATCTGGTGGTTACGGAGCAGGACAGATTATTGGTACCTTAGGTTTGACCTTTAATAACTTCTCTACTAGTAATTTCTTTGACAAAAGTTCATGGAAACCATTGCCTCGTGGTGACGGACAAAAGTTAAGTCTTCGTGGACAGACATCCGGTAAACGCTACCAGTCCTATAGCTTCTCATTTTCAGATCCATGGTTAGGGGGTAAAAAACCTATTTATTTTGGATTGAGTGCCTATACATCTAACTCTTCATATGGTGGATTCAACTACTATACCGGAGAGCAAATGGTTAAAGATTCTGAACTGCAACGTATCTGGATGACAGGGGTAACTGCGACATTAGGTAAGCGTCTGGAATGGCCTGATAACTACTTCCAGATCAACACTTCACTGTCTTTCCAACGTTACAAATTACAGAATTACGGTAACTACTTCCTGTTCTCAAACGGTACAGCGTACAATATGAACATCACGCAGGAAATCAGTCGTAACTCAGTGGATGCTCCTATTTACCCTACATCAGGTTCGAATATCAAATTCTCAGTTCAGTTGACTCCTCCATACTCTGCATGGAACAATATTAATTACAAAACAGCTCCTCAGGAAGAGAAATACAAATGGACAGAATACCACAAATGGAAATTTGATTCACAGTGGTATATCAAAATTGCAGGTAAACTTGTCCTGAAAACACAGGCACAGTTTGGATTCTTAGGAAATTACACCAACAAAACCGAGACTTCTACTTTCGAACGTTTCAAACTTGGGGGTGACGGTATGCAAGGATTTGACTTCCTTCAGGGTTCTGAGATTATCGCTCTCAGAGGATATGCCAATGGTGTAATCATTCCTGAAAGTACACCTAACAACTTCCAGCAAATCGCTATCAACTCGGGTAGTCCTATTTATACGAAATACCAGATCGAGCTCAGACATCCTGTAATGTTAAATGATCAGGCTACAGTATTCGTAATGGCATTTGCGGAAGCAGGTAACACATGGAACAAATTCAGTGAATTCAATCCATTCAAAGTAAGACGTACTGCAGGTGTAGGTGCGCGTATCTTCTTACCGATCTTTGGTATGCTGGGTATAGATTACGGTCATGCATTTGATCCGATCCCGGGATTACCTGAAAGTTCATGGAAACAGAATTTTACATTCAGCATCATGCAAAATATGGGAGGATTTTAATTCCATTAAACTTTTTGGAATAAATATTGTCCATAACAACAAAGAGAAATGTTTAACGATTTATCTAGATAAAAATGAAAAAAATAATAGCTATTATCGCCTTTTTAACGTTGGCTACGACTGCTACATTTGCTCAACGTTTCGCATATGTGGATTCGGAATATATTCTAAAACATATTCCGGAATACGTTTCCGCACAAAAACAATTGGATGATCTCTCTGTACAATGGCAGGAACAGGTAGATGCCAAATATGGTGAAATTGAAAAACTGTATAAAGCGTATCAAAATGATCAGGTATTACTAAACGAGGACATGCGCCGCCGTAGAGAAGATGAGATCGTTAAGAAAGAAAAAGAAGCTAAAGAATTCCAGCGTCAGAAATTCGGATATGAGGGAGAGTTGTATCAGCAGCGTATCCGTCTGATCAAACCTATTCAGGATCGCGTAGCGAAAGCTATTCAGGATCTTGCCAGTAATCAGGGATTAGACATTATATTGGATAAGGGAAATGAAGTAACATTCCTGTATGCAAATCCAAAACTGGATAAAAGTAATGAAGTAATTACAAAATTAGGATTTAAACCAGACGCAGCGCTTGTAAAATAACTTTTTTTTACTATCATTGCGACGGACAATTAAAAGGTATTATAATTTTTAAAAAAATAAACAATTATCTTATTCCCATAATTGGATAAGACCAAAGATTAAAATCAAAAGAATGAAAAATTTAGTAAAAAGTGCAGCATTGGCAGCGGGATTGCTTTTCTCAACTCAATTGGTAAATGCTCAACAAAAAATCGGACATATTAATTTTGGAGAAATTATCTCCGGTACTACAGAATTCAAAGCTGCTCAGGATCAACTTAAAACGTTGAATGACAGCAAAACAAAAGAATTGCAAGGTATGTACGCAGAGTACCAAAAGAAACAAACTGATGCAAATGAGAAAATGCGCAACCGCAGCGAAGCTAATAAAGAAACTGTGGATGCAGAATTAAATAAATTAGGTACAGAACTTCGTGATATCGAAACCCGTATCAATGAAGTGCAACGTCTGGCGCAGGAAGAAGTGGGTAAAAAACAAGAAGAACTATACCAACCGATCGAAAGAAAAGTAATGAATGCAGTAAACGATATCGCGAAAGCAAAAGGGTATGCTTACGTATTCGATATATCAAGCACTAATATTCCTTACTTTGCAGGTGGTGATGACCTGACTACTGATGTAAAATCCAAGTTGGGAATCTCTGCTACTGCAGCCCCTGCAGCTACAACACCGGCAAAAAAATAAGACGTAAAAACGTATAATAAAAAGACAGCTCATAAATATGAGCTGTCTTTTTTGTTTAGAACTATTGCCATTTACCAACCTACCCTTCTCAGCGCCATCCCCCCTACTTAAATACTCATCGTGGTGCTTATTCAATTGTTGCAAAGAGAGAGAGAAAACAACAATCTAATCAGATCAGTATAAGTAAGGAAGCTGTGCTGAACATTTGTGCCTGGATACTGTAAAACTCACTCACGATGATAAAAAAAGCAGCCCAGGACTTAATTTTTTTTAAGATTTTTCGATCATACTATATACTTCCTGCATATAAAATGATTCTGTCAGCGCCTCTACAAAGTCATCCCATTCTTCTTTTCTGAAATTGAAAACAATCTCCGGACAAGGAGTATTCAATAACAGCCTGAATTCACCGTCGGGAAAATTAACAAAACAATGATCATTACCCTGACTAAGCGTCGTTTCTACAAAAGTCTCAAACTGACGTCTTGTGAAAGTCAGTACGAATGAAGATTGCCAAATGTAAAAGGTTTGACACTTATTGCATAGACTTACATGCGTAGTTCCTTTTTCACTCAATAAGATGGATTGACACATATGCTTAAAAATATCTTTTGTCTCTACTATATCCGGTCCTCCTAAACAGTATCTCCCTGATACCAGGAACAGGATAAAATTCCATGGATACTTTGTTATATTTATTTAGACTCATTAAAAATAATATTCAAAACTAAAGATTCAAATCCATATCTCAAAACTATTTTTCATATATTCTTGTTTTTATTTTTCAATACCTGCAAAGTCATCTTTGCAACTGGCTTCTATTTTTAACCATTATAAATTAAATATTATGCAAGCATAGTATTTAATTTATTTTATATTTGTGTTACACCTGATTTTGAATAGTTATGATCAGTCAAATCATTTTTAGTATTCTTTTTATTGCAGCTATAGTTTTCTTCACAGGCAATGCCTGTAAGATATGGCGCAATATACGTTTGGGGAAAAATGTAGATCGCTTTGACCGTCCGGGTGAGCGGTTGAAAACAATGTTACTGGTTGCTTTTGGACAACAGAAAATGTTCAAAAAACCCCTTCCTGCCCTGCTTCATCTCTTTGTATATGCCGGGTTCTGTATTATCAATATCGAGATGATAGAGATTATTATCGATGGTATCTTCGGTACACATCGTGTTCTTTCTTTCATGGGAGGCTTCTATAATTTTCTGATCTATGCTTTCGAATTATTAGCATTTAGTGTATTAGCTGCTTGTGTGGTCTTTTTTATCCGCAGAAATGTATTAAAAATAAAACGCCTTCAACAAAAGGAACTGAATAACTGGCCAAAGACAGATGCAAATCTGATTCTTATTACAGAGATACTTTTAATGGCAGCCTTTCTTTTTATGAATGCAGCAGATCACAAGCTTCAACTGGCAGGTGTAAGCCACTATCATCAGGCAGGTTCATTTCCTGTTAGTTCCTGGTTAATGGGTATACTTCCGGATAATCCTTCTGCGCTGATAGCTATTGAAAGAGGTTGCTGGTGGTTTCATATTATAGGTGTACTGTTGTTCCTGAATTATTTGCCTATATCAAAGCATCTGCATATCATACTGGCTTTCCCGAATACGTATTTCAGCAAGCTGGAGCCTAAGGGTAAGTTTGAAAATATGGTTTCTGTAACCAATGAAGTCAAAGCTATGCTTGATCCCTCTTTTACTCCTCCTGCTGCTGACGGGATTTCCCGATTCGGCGTGAAAGATGTGCAGGACCTGACATGGAAGAATCTGTTGGATGCATATACCTGTACTGAGTGTGGACGCTGTACTTCTGCATGCCCTGCAAACATGACCGGTAAACTTCTTTCTCCACGTAAGATTATGATGGATACACGAGATCGTCTGGAAGAAGTAGGTAAGAGTATAGACAAGAACGGAAGCGCTGTAGAAGATAATAAATCACTGCTTGATACGTATATCAGCAGAGAAGAAATATGGGCGTGTACTAGCTGTAATGCTTGTGTAGAACAATGCCCGGTTAATATTAATCCATTGGAGATCATCATGGGGCTCAGACAGTATGCTGTCATGGAAGAATCTCAGGCTCCCTCCAGTATTAATGCCATGTTTGGTAATCTGGAAAACAATGGTGCTCCATGGAAATATGCACAGGCTGACAGAGCAAACTGGGCGAATCAATAAATCACTCAACAACTATGGAAGATCAATTACACATACCTACTGTAGCCGAATTGGCCGGCAAAGGCGAAGCTCCCGAGATATTATTTTGGGTAGGCTGTGCAGGAAGTTTTGATGAACGGGCACAACGTATCACCAGAGATATATGTAAGATTCTGCATCATGTGGGACTTAAATATGCCATTCTGGGGACTGAAGAAAGTTGTACAGGAGATCCGGCCAAACGCGCAGGCAATGAGTTTCTTTTTCAGATGCAGGCCATGACCAATATTCAGGTACTGGATGCCTATGAAATAAAAAAAATCGTAACGGCCTGTCCGCACTGTTTCAATACCATTAAAAATGAATATCCGCAATTAGGAGGTAACTACGAGGTCATACATCACACCCAGCTGATTCAGTCTCTTATTGATGAAGGAAGGTTAAAGCCAAGTGACGGACATGAGTTTAAAGGAAAGAAGATTACCTATCATGATCCATGCTATCTGGGAAGAGCAAATGAGGTGTACGAAGCTCCGCGCAAGGTTCTGGAAGTATTGGACAGCCAGCTTGTGGAACTCAAAAGATGCCGCAGCAATGGTCTCTGCTGTGGTGCAGGTGGAGCCCAGATGTTTAAAGAACCCGAACCGGGAAATAAAGATATCAATATTGAAAGAATAGAAGATGTAATTGCTTCTGAAGCTCAGATAGTAGCAGCGGCCTGCCCGTTCTGTATGACCATGCTTCGGGATGGCGTCAAAATAAAAGATAAAGAAGCCGAGATTCAGGTCCTGGATATCGCAGAGATCACGGTCAAAGCAAATAAACTTTAATCAACAGGCAGTCTTTGAGGACTGCCTGTTATACAAGCTCTTTCCTCACACCAACCTTTACTCACAAAAATTCTCAATCCCTTTAATTCTTTGTCGTAGAGATAAGAATAAAAACAGGTCTTCTGGATTCATCCTTCATCTCAGGAAATTCTTCTAACATCACATCTGAAGGCTTCGGTTCTGCTATTCGGTTAATCGTAAATCCAGCTGCAATAACTCCATTTAACAACGTCTCCATGGTTCGGTGATACTTGATGACCTCATGCCCCAGAAACATTGCATTTCTTCTGCCTTCCTGTTGATAATGATCCACAGGCCAGTGCAAGCGTGTACCTTGCTTATTCTTATACCAATCCTGCTCCGCTCTTGCTGTGAATATCGGATGTTCCATAGAAAAGATAAAGCTCCCCCCTCTTTTCAAAAAATGATTCACTTTATGAAAGACGTTCTCCAGGTCTCTTATATAATGAAGAGCCAATGAACTTATTACTATATCAAACTCTTCCGTTGCAAAATCAACATGTTCAATGGCCATCTGCCGGTAATCAATATCCAGTCCTGCAGAATTCTCTTTTGCCTTACGTATCATCTTTGCAGAGAGATCGACTCCAATTACATTGCTTGCTCCCTGCTGCTTAGCATATATGCAATGCCAGCCATATCCACAGCCCAGATCAAGCACATTTTTATTCTCAAAATCAGGAAACATCATTTTTAAAACATGCCATTCTCCGGCGGCATGCAACCCCTCTTTAGAACGTGGCATTTTTCCATACTCATCAAAGAATCCACTATCATCATAAATATTCTGTTTCATAACATGCTTTTGTTTTTCGACATGACTTAACAAAGTACTCCTGCCGAATATTATATTCTACAAAAATTACGCAAAATAAACTACATATCTAAACAGCGAATTATTGAAGATTAATCTTTCTAAAAAAACTCCTTAAATTCATTAAATTAGGATAGAAATTTGAAGTGCATTATGTACAAAGCTCTAAATCAGATTAAAAGATATTATAACCAGTATTAAAGAACTTTATGCATCTTGGTTGACATATGACAACAATCTACATGCAAGAATAGGGGGTAAACCTCCTGAAATAATTGAAAACAGTATTCCTGATGATTACAAATTTTATGCTGTTATCCATCATCCGGAAAAACCAGATAAAATGCTTTCTATACTCATACACAGTAATTTTGATGTGCTTTTAGAAAACAATATTTATCCCAACATAGCTGTGCAGGTTATAGAACATGAGCACTCGGAAATTGGAGACAGAACAGATAAGATTATTTCCTCGCTTGGGATCTATTCCATAAGTAAGTATTCTGCAATAAACAAAAGTGATTTTTTATTTCTAAAAGCCGGAGGAGAGCCTCGTCTTATCCAACCCAAAAGTTATTATTATGAACAGTTGGAAAAGGATAATTATTCCTTCTTTTTACAGATTGAAGAAGAAGGATATGCTGAAGAATCTGATTATGTATTTATGTACAGAGGACTATATCTGTATAAAAACAATGTAACTGATGAAGTAATATCCGGTTTCTGGCCATATTCTTAATAATATTTAACACGTACTTTTTCTTTTCCGGAAAGTAAACCATAAAAAAGCAGCCAGATCTTTGATTTAAAGATATGGCTGCTGAAGTGCCCAGGAGCAGATTCGAACTGCCACGCCCATTCAGGCGCCACCCCCTCAAGATGGTGCGTCTACCAATTTCGCCACCTGGGCATCTTGAGTTGCAAAAATAATCCTTTTTTCGGAACCTGCAACCTAAAAATCATCTTTTAGTGCAATGCTAGTTGTTTTTTTTCAGATTTCTGCGGATCAGCGTCTGGATAATTCCATCGACTAGACCGACCCTTGGAGCTACAATAGTTTTCAAATGACCGATCTTCATAATCGTAAGAAAAATCTCTGCTGCAGGGATAATAACATCTGCACGATCCTGTTTCAATCCCAATACATTGATCCTGTCTTTGAGCGAATAAGAAGTAAGATGATTATAGATTGCCTTTAACTTAGAATAAGACATAGGTTTATCTTCTTTTGCATTGGCCAGTCTGGACAGTTTATTGATATTGCCACCTGTTCCGATACCATACACCTGCTTATACATCTGTGTATGTGTCTTCACCCAATCTTTCAGTTCATCCCATGTCTCCGGTTGATCCTGATTATCCAGAATACGGATAGTCCCCAGATTAAACGAACGGGAAGCGACCAGCCTGGAATTAGCGAACAAAGACAATTCCGTACTACCACCACCTACATCAATATACAGATACACCTTATCCTTATCCATATCCTGCTCCAGATGACTGTTATAGATGATTTCTGCTTCCAGACTGCCATCTATGATCTGAATATCCACTCCGGCCTTTTTACATGCCTTCACGACTTCCTTTCCATTTCCGGCATCCCGCATCGCTGAGGTCGCGCATGCCATATAATCAGTCACTCTGTATACATCCATCAGATTTTTGAATGCAGTCATTGTACTGACCATATCTTTAAATTTCACATCAGAAATATGATGTTGGATAAAAGCATCATCGCCTAAGCGCAGGGGTACACGCAACAAGGTATTTTTGATAAACGATATTTCTTCTTTGGTTTGGTCAATGTCGGCTATCAGTAACCGGACAGCATTGGACCCAATATCTATTGCTGCGTATCTCACAAAATTTCGATTTTATTTTTTAAATAATTATAAGTATCCACCTGAGCACGGTTAGAGGCATTTACCGGGCTACGTTTATATCTGTTTTTCTGTTGGGCATCGATAATCCTTGCCTTCGTATTATCGGCCAGCTGAATCTTGATCAGATCATATACTTCGGCTATCAGGTCTTTATTTTCAATCGGAAAGGCGATCTCCACTCTCCTGTTCAGGTTGCGTGTCATCAGATCTGCTGAGGAAAGATAGATCTCTTTCGTATCTCCGTAATCAAAGATCCATACCCGTGCATGTTCCAGGTAACGGTCAACGATACTGGTCACATGGATATGTTCACTGAAACCTTCTTTTCCCGGGATCAGACAGCACATTCCGCGAATAATAAGATTAATCTTTACACCGGCATTATTTGCCTGATAAAGACGCTGAATAATATCTTCATCCGTAAGACTGTTCATCTTCAGAATCAGAGATACTTTTATACCTTGCTGACTTAATTTAATGAGCTGATCGACCTTCGTATAGAAGATATCCCGCATAGCCAGAGGCGCAGTGATCAGTGACTTATAATTGTCATGGTATACACTTTTCTTTAACCCTGTAAACAGACGTTTGAGATCCCGTGTAATGAGCTTGTTGGAGGTAAATAATCCAATATCACAATATATTCTGGCTGTCTTTTCGTTAAAATTACCGGTAGATAAATATGTGTAGGCTACTCTTCTTTTACCTTCACGTCTGAATACCAGACATGATTTAGCATGAAGCTTAATATTGACATTTCCTAAAAAAACATTCACTCCCGCCTCTTCCAGTTTTGTCAGCCAGTAGATATTTGCTTTTTCATCAAATCTGGCTTTCACTTCTAAAAATGCATTGACCCGTTTTCCGTTTTTGGCGGCGATGATAAGTGCATTCATAATATTAGAATTGTTCGCTACCCGGTATAAGGTGATATTAATCTCTTCTACAGTAGGGTCAATAGCCGACTCCCGTATGAAATGCAAAACATAGTCATAGGATTGGTAAGGCAAATGGATAAGATAATCTCTCTTCTTTATCGGTTTGAAAAGACTCCTGTTAATATCCAATCCTGATACTGGTAGCGCCGCTACCGGTTCATACGCCAGATCCGAACGGTTTCCTATAGGGAAATTAATAAAATCACTGAAGATCATATAACGATTCATAGGGATAAACCCGTCATCGTCTACTTCCAGTTGATTGTCCAGATAACTCAATAACGAAGGAGGCATATTGGCATCATACTCCAGCCGAATGACTTTTCCCGTCTGTCTGTCAATCAAACTCTTTTTTAATACTTCCAGAAATTTGTCACTGCGGTCTACATCCAGATCTAACTCTGAATCACGCGTAATCTGAAAGCGGTAACCGGATATTTCATCAAATTCCACCGCCGTATAGATATCTTCCAAAAACATCATGATGATTTCATCCAGAAGAATAATCTCATGTTGTCCTGTACTGTTAGGCACATGATGAAAACGGCTGATAACATTTTTAGGCATTTCTATAATAGAAATCCTTTCCTGATCATTATGGGATAATTTTACTATAAAATGCAGACTTCTGCCATTGATATTTGGAAAGAACTGATCATTGACCCAGATCGGGATAAGGTATTTTAGAATTTCTTCCTGAAAATAAGTATGCAGATATTCGCGCTGATCATCCCTCAGATCGTCCGCCTCCAGAATATTGATATTTTCTTCTTCCAGACGTTTCATTAACACCTGATCAAAAAGATAATCAAACTTTTTGTCCAGCTTCAAAACGCTGTGCTGAATTTGTTTCAGCACTTTTTTAGGTTTAAATCCTATTTTTTTGTTCTTCAACTCATTTTCCACCATACGGTGAAGAATGGCTACACGAACACTGTAAAACTCTGATAAGTTGGAGGAATAAATAGCCAGAAAACGCAATCTTTCCAACAAAGGTACCGTATCGTCTGCGGCCTCCTGAAGCACACGTTCGTTAAATTGCAGCCAGCTAAGCTCGCGATTAAGGACGGGAAATTGGTCGCTCAAAATAGTAAGATTTTAGATCTTTAAATTTAATATTTTTCAGACCAATATTAAAGACTTGATGTTAATTATTCGTTAAGAAATAATTAACACTTTCTTAATTTAAATCTATGCTAACCTGATGGCGCCAGTATTTCCAGTTGCAATAAAATCTGATCTTCAGTTACAAAGTAGGGAGCTCCGTGACGTAAAGTCTGATACACAGCCTCAAATAATTTACGATAATCCCCTCTCTCAGCGATCAAAGATTCGGTCTGCATATTTCCTTCGTCATCTGCTAAGGTAAGTAAAGCTTCTTTCCCTTCCGGTTCGATTCCGTAAGCGATGTCATTCGGAGACATTCCTGCCAGCAGCTGCTGCTCCTGTACATCACTTCTCTCTTTTACAAAAGATCCCTTCAGAGCATGTAAGACAAAGCTTTTTTGCGGATTGGCAACCATTAGGCTGACGGTAATAAATACACTCAGTCCTTTCCCGTAATTCAAAAGCAGGCAGGCATAATCGTCTACCTTAGATTTAGGGCGGTTGTTAGACAGAATCTTCGTTACTGATTTGGGCTTGCCGAACAGCGAAATTGTCTGGTCCAGCAGATGTGATCCCAGATCATACAATATACCACTTCCCGGACGTTTGGTTTCTTTAAATTTTTTAGCACCAATCTCAGTCTTATACCGGTCAAATCGAAGATGTAGTTCAACAGGCTTACCCAGCTTTCCTGATTCCAATGTTGCTTTCAGGGATTGAAAGTCAGAATCAAAGCGTCTGTTATGGTAAGGAAGTACATGTCGGTTCATTTTGCGTCCCAGCGCAAAAAGTTCTTTTGCTTCTTTAACAGTCGGAGAAAAAGGTTTTTCTACCAGGACATGTTTACCTGCCAGTAAAGCCATTTTGGCAAATTCAAAATGCGTATCGTTGGGCGTATTGACAATGACAAGTTCAATCTCCGGGTCTTCCAGTAATTCTTTCACACTAGAATAGCTTATAATGCCCGGATAATCCAGGTGAGCCTGTTTGGTTTTACGTTCCACAATAGCCTTCAGCTGAAAGCTCTCACTACCCCCTATAAACGGCGCATGGAACACCCTTCCGGACATTCCATACGATAATATTCCTGTAACTACTTGCTTTACAGCCATACAGTATTATTTTAATTATTAATGGTGAGCATGCTCATCATGTTTTACTCCGGCAGCGTGATACACTTCTTCCAAAGCTTTTGCATGATCAGCAGCAAATTTTTGCAATTTCACATTTGTATTTCTGGAAACACGGTCGAATTGCTCTTTGATAAGGGTTTGCTCATGCTCTGCATGTTTCAGGAAAGCAGCATCCGAGTAGCTTGCAACTTTTGAAGTAACAGCAGTACTGTCTGTAGCTGCAGTTTGCTGAGCCGGTGCCTGAAATGCCTGTGCTCCTCTGATCGGGAAGTCAACATGCAATTCTGTAGCTACGCTATCCAAATGAGGAACTAATGATCCATAAACTTCTTTAATTTTAGCGGCTAACGATTTCACTTTTGCATCAGATGAGACACTCGCTGCATATTCCGCATAAGCTAATTCATAAGGAACCTTCTCACCTACTGTCTGGAAAAAGCGGTATGCATCACCATCCACCAATGAAGTGTGTGTATATTTCAACTGATTCTGCTCAGCTGTCTTATTACTACAGGAAGCAAATAATGTACTACCTCCGATAACTGCTACTACAAATAAAGTATTAAGTTTCATATTCTCTTTTGATTACGACCACAAAAATATAAATAATATGCTAAATTCCCTATTCTTCTGTGATTATGCTAAATTTCTTCCGGCGTTTACAACCCCATATATTGTTCTGGCAATCAGTTTTGAATATACATCGTATTTTGGGTCTTCTGTTTCCAGCTGCTTTTGCTTTCTGATTGCATAATGCTGAATAATTAATAAAGGCAGAATAATCTTTTCTCTTGCCAGAATAGATTCCCGTTCTACCGGATAATTTTCCATCAGAATTTTTGTATTGCTCAATTTAAGGACATATTTCTTAGTAAGCTCGTATTCTGCATGCAGCATTTTCCAGAAATCTCCGTATTGTTCATCAAACTGCATATAAGATGTGATGTCAAAATTGGATTTTGTCATGGACATCATACAGTTATCAATAATAGTATTAAACATCCCCGAATGCTCATAAAGATTCCGGACATAAGACCAAAGGTTATTTTCTTCTGCAAATTGCAAAGCAGATCCTACCCCGAAGAATCCCGGAATATTCTGTTTCAGCTGACTCCATGAAGTCACAAAACTGATGGCACGCAGATCTTCCAGTTTCAATTCTTTATCCGAATTCCGCTTCACAGGACGGCTACTGATATTGATGGTGGAGAGCACTTTAAGCGGACTCAGATTTTCAAGGTAATTCAGGAATAAAGGATCCTTACGCAAAGACATAAACTTTTCATAACTCACCTCAGCCATCTGATCGATCACATCCTTTTGTTTTGCAGTCAGTGTATCGCCTTCATTTTGTCTTATTTCAGAGATGATACCTGCATGAAGCAATTGTTCAATATTATATTTAGCTGTATCGAGTGAGCCATACTGACTGCTGATCGTCTGCCCCTGAATAGTCAGCTGGATATGTTTATTTTCAATCTCACGTCCCATTGAAGCGTAGAAGCGTTGCGTTTTACCACCACCACGTGCAGGAGGTCCTCCGCGACCGTCAAAGAAGACCAGATCTACATCGTAATCTCTGGCAATGGCCGTCAGATCCATTTTGGCCTTATATATAGACCAGTTTGCCATCAGATATCCTCCGTCTTTTGTACTGTCTGAGAATCCAAGCATAATCGTCTGCTTGTTACCCCTGGATTTGAGATGTGCTACATACGCAGGATGTGTGTACAATGCTTTCATGACATCTCCTGCTCTGATCAGGTCGTCCACTGTTTCAAACAAAGGCACAAAATCTATAGTCAGCTCTTTCTTCTTCCAACCCGACCACAGAAACAACTGCATCAATCCCAGAATATCCGAAGCCTGCTGACAGTTACTGATGATAAAGCGTTGCGCTGCCCGCTCACTTCCTGCATTCTGAATACTTTTTAATAAAGGAATGACTTCCAAAGTATCTTTTACCAACAAGGCAGCATCCTCTCCAACCTCAAGATCCAACTCTGAGAAAGGAAAACCCTTTTGCTTGGCGGTTTCACTCAATCCTTCAAAATCTTCTGTTAATCCTGTTTTTTTCTGATCCTTGGTAATCAGGTAAGTTAGGGTATTCCGTAATACACGGCTGTCCTGACGGATATCAAGTGTCGTAAAATAGCATCCGAAAGTCACGACTTTACGGATCAGGTCTTCCACTACATCTATAAATAAACTATTATGTTTTTCAATCAGTACTTTTTTAATAGCTTTCAGATTCGTGAGGATACGATCCGTTTCATCCTTAGGATTCTCTACCGGATTAAAACTGTTTTCATAGAACAATTCCTGCAGCGTATCCATATACTGTTCCACCCCTCTGAACGTAATGCGTCTCTTGATGACTCTGAAATCGCGATAATAGCATCTGAACAAAATAGTCCGCAGCATTGTCGCCACTTTACGGGTACTTTCGACGGTTACATTTGGATTTCCGTCACGGTCTCCGCCCGGCCAGAATCCTAGTTCAATAAGTTGTTTCACATCTTCAGTAGGCATCTCCAGTTCATCATCTATTGTTGCCTGAATTTCGGAAGCCACTTTATAGAATACGTTTTCCAGATACCAGGCCAGACTCGCTGCCTCATCCACCGGAGTAGGTTTCAGCTTATTGATAAACGGAGTCTTACCCAGTTGCTGAAGAAGTAAATGGATATTATTGATATCATTGTCCTTAATTGCTTCAATAAGGTCATTTATAATAGAAAGTACAGCTCCTGGATAGAATTGTGTAGGGTGTGCTGTCAGGACTAAACGAACAGAAAAATCTTTCAGCTTGTTGACAATTTGTTTTCTGAGCTTGCTATTTGTTTCCGTCTGGCGGAAAAGAGGTTCCAAAAGACCCGCTTCATCTGCACGCCCTATAGACTGAAAAGAAGAATCCTCTACGGCATCAAATAAAACAACCTGACGCTCTACATATTGTACGATTCTGAAAAGAAGATCAACACGGTCCTCTTCTTGTACATATTGCTCATATTGTCCAAAAAAACTATCTATGATCTCCTCCGGAGCGAGATGCTCTTCCACTCCCTTCTCACAATGTGTAGTAAAAAAAGGCAATAATGTACCCGTATGCTTTACGCGCTGAAACGGTAAAGTAAGGAATAAACTCTTGAAAAGTTCAAAACGGGTCAACACCTCGTTTTGAAAGGTAGCTTCTTTTTGACTTAATTTCATGGTTTTGAAATAACACGAGGTTGTGTGTTTTGTTTGTTTGATTTAGTTGATTTCAACCTCCGAAAATCAAATATATAAAATTTATACTCAAATATCCTTTATAATGTAAATTTTAAATACAAAACTTCAAAATTTTAAAATTTTAACAACAACATTATACCGACTTTAGTGTTATTATATTATTGAAAAACAAATAACACACTACCATGAGCAATAAACTATATACTGCAGAAGTCACCGCTACAGGAGGAAGAGACGGTGCTGTAAAGTCCTCGGACGGAATAATTGATTTTGAGGTGCACAAACCCGAAGCAATGGGTGGAAAAGGCGGAGCAACTAATCCTGAGCAACTATTTGCTGCAGCCTGGAGTTCCTGCTTCTTAGGAGCAATGGGCGCTGTAGGAGAAAAAGATCATGTGAATCTGAAAGATGCTACAGTGACGGTAAAAGCTTCCTTTAATGAAGAAGATCATTCTTTCTTTCTGTCAGCCGAATTAGAAATACATGTGCCTTCCCTATCCATTGAAGAAGCTCAGAAACTGGCAGATAAAGCGCATAAAGTGTGTCCCTATTCAAAAGCTACAAAAGGGAATATCGAAGTCAGCATAAAAGCTATATAACTCTTTACAAAAAAGACTGTTCAGCAGTCTTTTTTGCTATCTTTTTCAACACTTATCCTAAATCTATCTGTATCTTTGCGTTGCATAGATTATGAAGAAAATAATTCAGGAAATTACAAACTTCTTTAACGGTCAATACTTTGCAGATGGCGTACGGATTACCATTGGCTGTATAGTCCCTATTTTTGTGTGTGCGGCACTGGGTGATTTCCGTACCGGAACACTTATTTCCCTGGGAGCTTTACTTGTCGGATTATCAGATACGCCGGGAGCTCCTGCACACCGCAGATTCGGGATGTTTGCATGTCTGGGCATTACGGTCTTTACGTATATTGTCACTTACCTGTCTGCCGGATCGCTGATCCTCACGACCATTGTGATTGCTTCATTGTGTTTTCTCTATGCTATGCTTGCCGTTTTTAACTCAAGGGCGGCAAATATAGGCTCTATGGGTATACTGATGTTGCTCATCCATATCGATGTCTCTGAGTCGTTTACAGATTTTGCCTTTCATCTCCTTTATTTCATTATCGGGGCATTATGGTACATCATCATCAGCCTCTCCCTGACCCAGGTGAGACCTTACAGACTGGCACAGCAGGAGCTTTCGGAAACGATTCGTAAAGTAGCGGACTATATTCGTATTAAAGCGAATTTTTACGACGTAAAAATCGATAATGACAGTAATTATCTCAAATTGATCGAACAGCAGATTCTTGTACATGAACATCAGGAAAATGTGCGGGATCATTTATTTCAGAGTAAGCGCTCCATAAAAGACACCACCAAAACAGGCAGATATCTCACACTGGTATTTTCGGATATCGTCGATCTGTTTGAACAAAGTATGGCTACACACTACGATTACAATGCTGTCAGTGAAAAATTCGGCCATACAGGAATACTGAATGAATTCAAATTCACTATTCTGAAAGTGACAAACGAATTGGATCATCTTGCTTACCAACTCAATGCAAACAAGATTCCCAAACCACTTTACAATTTCCGAACCGATGTGGACCACCTGATGGAGTCCATTGATAAAATAGAAAAAGAGTATCAATATAACACCATTGCACTCAAAAAGGTCGTCATCAATATAAAGAATATCGTATCGCATCTGGAACGCATATACAGCTT
The DNA here is from genome assembly GCF_000143765.1 of Sphingobacterium spiritivorum ATCC 33861. Lineage (GTDB taxonomy): Bacteria > Bacteroidota > Bacteroidia > Sphingobacteriales > Sphingobacteriaceae > Sphingobacterium > Sphingobacterium spiritivorum. The sequence goes on from NZ_GL379772.1 coordinate 367,330, forward strand.
CGGATACGCTATTCCCAAAGAAATTACAAATTCGGACATTGAAGATGCGGACAAGTTTGTAAATAAGGTTAATCTGGATTTTCGTCAGTTTGAAGAAAACCTTACCCTTAAATCCACAATTTTCAGACATGCCCTACGCATGTCTATTGTCATGACATTCGGATATGTACTGACCCATATGCTGGGCTTCGGACAATTCAACAGTTATTGGGTCATGCTGACTATTATGGTCATTCTCAAACCCGGATTCGGACTGACCAAAGAAAGAAATGTACAACGTCTCATCGGAACTGTTGTCGGGGGAATTATCGGAACGATTATATTGATCACTATAAAGGATGATACGACACGCTTTGTACTGCTTGTCTTTTTCTTCCTGACAGCTTACAGCTTATTCCGTGTCAATTACATTATTGCGGTCATGTTTATGACTCCATATGTATTAATCATGCTTAGTTTCAACGGCATGAATACGATGGAAATGGCTCAAAACAGAATAATTGATACTTTTCTGGGTGGGATGCTGGCCTTTGTTTCCAGTTATGTTATTTTTCCGAATTGGGAAAGCACGCAGGTCCGTGGTAATATGCGGAAACTGATTATTGCCAATTACAATTATATCTCACAGATTATTGCCATTATTTCGGGGCAGAAACCTACTATTACGGAATACAAGCTGGCCCGTAAGCAAGTGTATATTGCAACAGCCAATATGGGGTCAACTTTTCAACGTATGCTGACTGAGCCCAAAAGGAAACAGAAGAACACCAAAGAAGTGAACAGGTTTGTAATCTTTAATCATATCCTATCCTCTTACTCTGCCACTTTAACCAGAAGAGTGTGGGAAGCTGATGCATCGGAGCTGAACAATGAACACCTCAAACTTGTGAAAAAAGCATTAAGTTCTCTGGAAAATGTAATAGTACTGCTCACGGATGAATCGGATACAGATACTTTCTATCCGGTCAAATACAATGTTCCAAAAGAAGAAGAAGAGGGTGCAATATCTGAAGAATCTAAATTAATTACAGAACAATTACAGTTTTTGAATAAGATTTGCTCAGATTTACAAAAATCAGTAATTCAAATAATAGACGTTGAAGAGAAAGCAAAACTCGATCTTCAGCAGGAAGCAGTACAAAATGGTTGATTTAGATATTTTAATTATCGGAGCAGGCCCCATAGGATTGGCCTGTGGAATCGAAGCAAAAGCAGCAAATCTATCGTATATCATTGTAGAAAAAGGATGCCTGGTCAATTCGCTGTATAACTATCCTGTGAATATGACATTTTTTTCTTCAGCCGAACGTCTTGAAATTGGTGAGACACCATTTGTAACGACAAATCCAAAACCTAAGCGGGCGGAAGCATTAGAATACTACAGACGCATCTGTCAGAAATTTGAATTAAACACACATCTTTTTGAAGAGGTTTTAACCGTTGATCCGGCAGAAAGCAGTACCTATATCGTATCGACGAATAAGGCTACCTATCGCGCAAAGCATATCATTGTCGCAACAGGATTTTATGATATTCCGATGTTATTGAATGTCCCTGGCGAAGATTTGCCAAAAGTCAGGCATTATTATAATGACCCCCATTACTATGCAGGTCAGCATGTCATTGTTGTCGGAGCCAGTAACTCATCTATAGATGCCGCGTTGGAGACTTACAGAAAAGGAGCTAAGGTAACACTGGTCATTCGTGGCCATGAAGTCAGTCCAAGAGTAAAATATTGGGTACGCCCGGACATTGAAAACCGCATAGCTTTTAAAGAGATTGATGTCTTATACAACAGTCATATCCACAGCATCTCCGAAGAAGCTGCCGAAGTCTCCACTCCTCAGGGGCTGATTACTATCAAGAATGACTTTGTACTGGCACTTATAGGGTACAGGCCTGACTTTGGCTTTCTGAAAAAAATCGGAATAAATGTGCCGGAAGAATCTCCTATGATTCCTGAGCATAACGAAGAAACCATGGAAACGAATATGAAGGGAATATATCTTGCAGGCGTAGTCTGCGGAGGATTAAATACGCACCTGTGGTTTATTGAGAATTCAAGGGTTCATGCTACTCAAATTATCAATCATATTACATCCGGCAGGTAGGCTTACTTTCTCAAACCGTTGAGGAATATCTTCACCATTTTCTTTTGCAGCGTCAATATAAAATCAAACTCTTCCTTGGTCGGGAAGATCAGACATTTCATATCCTTCATAATACCGATGCGCATACCGAACAGAGAGTAAAGTAACAGTTTAGCAGTATCCTCCAGATCATCCACTTCAAGCTGGCCTTTATTAATACCTATCTGCAATACTTTACCAAGAAGAGTAGCCTCTTTCTCAAAACATTCTTTAATTACTTTTTCAATTTCAGCAGGCATCTCTTTCACCAAAGCCGTGGACTGCTCAAACAAGCTATAGTATTTATTAATCAGCTCAATTCGCTTATCCAGCGTAAACATCATAGCATCTTCGTAATTATCCGATTTACTGATATAATCACCTATTTCGGTCATCATTTCATCCATCACATATTCAAATACAGCGGAATACAAACTGTTTTTGTCCGGGAAATAATAGTATAGTAATGCCTTAGAGAATGACAAATCCTTAGCAATTTCTGCCATGGTTGTTTTAGCCATTCCAAAATGCGCAAATCTCCTCGTTGCCGCCTCTAAAATTTTCGTTCTTTTCAAATCTGCGTTTGCCATTTCTTCTTTTTAATTCTTCTAAGTAAATGCTATGTACTATCTTTATCCCCTTAAATCATTGATAAAATTAATGTTTTTTTTTGAACATTTGAAAACAAGAGTCAAAAAAATGAATAACCTCATACAGTCTGATATCTCACTGAAATCATATAATACTTTTGGAGTAGACGTTTTAGCCAGGCGTTTTGTACAAATAGAAAACAGACAACAACTACTGCAAATATACAATGAGGGGTATTTCAATGATAATTTCCTGATCCTGGGCGGAGGCAGCAATATGCTTTTCACCAAAGACTATGAAGGACTTTTGATCAAAATAGCACTGAAAGGCATTCACAATACCATTCAGCAAAATTTTGTCTTTGTAACAGCCCAGGGAGGCGAAATATGGAATGACCTGGTATGGCACTGCGTATCCAACAATTTTCCGGGACTGGAAAATATGGCGCTAATCCCCGGAACTGTAGGCGCATCTCCTGTACAGAATATCGGTGCATACGGATCTGAGTTGATGCATATCTTCTACAGTTGTGTAGCTTTTGATACAAGGACAGGACAGTTTGTAACCTTTGCAAAAGAGGACTGCGAATTCTCTTACAGAGACAGTGTATTTAAATCCAAACATAAAAACCGGTATATTATCGTCGAAGTTACCTATAAACTAAATCTGGATGCTCCGCTCAATACTTCGTATGGAGCTATTGAAAAAGAACTCAGCAACAGACAGATCAGCAACCCTACCATAAAAGATATTGCAGAAGTAGTATCCTATATACGTGTCGAAAAACTTCCTGACCCCAGTACAGTAGGCAATGCGGGTAGTTTTTTTAAAAATCCTATCATTTCCAAAAACATATTGGACAGATTGATTGTTGACTTTCCAGAGATTGTATATTATAATGTAGATGAGGAACACGTAAAGCTGGCTGCCGGCTGGCTGATAGAACAATGTGGCTGGAAAGGAAAAAAACTGGGTCGCGCGGGTGTATGGCATAATCAGGCTTTGGTACTGATCAATGCAGATAACGCTTCGGGTGAAGAAATCTATAACCTATCGTCCACAATTTTGAACGATGTGTATCAAAAATTCGGCATCAGACTGGAGCGCGAAGTAAACATTTTATAAAATTCAATATTATTTTTAAGTTAAATTACACCCTCATAAAGTAAATAAAAAAATCCAGAATAGAGCCTCATCCCACCTTAAGGCTCTATTCTTTCATATTAACTCCCAGTAGAATCTTAGCTACCTCCTTATTGAATCTCAATATCTTTACTTTTTAGCATAGTATTTGCACCATTAGACTTGAAACCGTAGCTCTGGTTTAAAATTTCCGGAAAAATAAATAGAAGAGTGCATATATAATAGAGTATCTGAATATCATAGTGTTAACTTTTATACACTACTGTGTATAAACTAAAAAAACAGATCTAGTATGACTAAATTCGAATTTAACTCAATGGTTATCCAACAAGCGAGTTCTCTCAAACTCTACGCTAAAAATTTCACGAGAGACCAAGATGACGCCAACGATTTAGTACAGGACACCTTATTAAAAGCTGTCACCTACTTTGGAAATTTCAAAGAAGGAACTAATCTTAAAGGCTGGTTATACACCATCATGAAAAATACGTTTATCAATAACTACAGACGTATTGTAAAGACCAATTCTTTTATTACCAAAGAAGAAGAAATTACCAGTGCGAACCTGTTCGTATCTGCTACCCACAATGACGGTGAAAACAAATTCATTATGGAAGACATCAATAAAGCATTGACCAATCTCTCTGACGAATATTATATCCCTTTCAGCATGTATTTTGAAGGGTATAAGTATCATGAGATTTCCGACCATTTGAACATACCGATAGGTACTGTCAAAACACGGATCCATGTTGCACGTAAAGCAATGAAAAAAACGCTGACTGCCTACAAGTAGTCACAATCTGCTGGAAACGCCTATGAAGTTTATTACTTTTGTAAAATGATCGAAGACAATAACCTTCCTTTTTTTACAAAATCGCGGCTTGCCTTAAGAAACGGGCAGGATCGACCAGAAATATGGGTAGCTTATAATGGATTGATATATGATGTATCAACCAGTCGCCTGTGGCGTAAAGGACAGCACTATGAGCATTGGGCAGGTCAGGATCTGACAGCTGAGCTTGCTGATGCGCCACATACAGATGAGGTATTTAAAAGATTTCCGGTTATTGGGAAGCTGGAACTATAAAAAAATTTGAGATAAGCTATTATTCGCTTATCTCAAATTTTGACAATGCTATAAACTGTTGAATACGTTTGCTGATATCCTCCTGAGTCAGATTTTGCAAACGCTCCGTACCGAATCGTTCCACACAGAATGAAGCTAATGCAGATCCATAAATGATTGCATTTTTCATATTATTAAAGTTTACTGTATTTACTTTCGCCAGATACCCTACAAATCCACCGGCGAATGTATCTCCTGCTCCTGTCGGATCAAAAACTTCTGCCAACGGTAATGCAGGAGCATAGAACACCTGATTTTCTCCGAAGAGTAAGGCTCCGTGCTCACCTTTCTTAATGATTAGGTATTTAGGCCCCATATTCAGGATTACTTCCGCAGCCTTCACCAATGCATATTCTCCGGACAACTGACGGGCTTCCTCATCATTGATCGTCAGCACATCGACTTTCTTCAGTACAGCTTTGAGATCGTCAAGAGCCACATCCATCCAGAAATTCATGGTATCAAGTACAACCAGTTTTGGAGTGTGATTTAGACGTTCAAGGGTAGTCAGCTGAACCTGTGGAGTAAGATTTCCTAATAACAGGTATTCACAATCCTGATACTTTTCAGGAACAATAGGATCAAAATCAGCCAACACATTCAGCTCCGTAGCCAATGTATCTCTGCTGTTCATATCATTATGGTATTTGCCGGACCAGAAGAAAGACTTCCCTCCTTTGATGATCTGAATTCCTTCTGTATCGATACCTTTATCTTTTAAAAGATTCAGGTTTGTATCTCCAAAATCTTCTCCGATAACAGAGATCAATTTCACATGGTCGTACAAATAAGATGCAGCCATACCTGCGAAAGTAGCTGCACCACCTACAATTTTGTCTGTTTTTCCAAATGGAGTTTCTATTGCATCATACGCAACAGTACCAATAATTACTAAACTCATAGTTGCTGTTTAATATTCCAAAACAAAAAAACCGGCCTTATAGCCGGTTTCTATTCTTGCTCCTGAAGCTGGGCTCGAACCAGCGACCCTCTGATTAACAGTCAGATGCTCTAACCTGCTGAGCTATTCAGGAATTTCATCTTCTCAAACAAATTATCTTTGTTTTTCAAAGCGATACAAAAATACGGCTTTTCTACAAATTTACAAATATTTCACGTGGAATTAGTGAAACAAAGCGGTATTTCCCTGATTTTCAAAGTTATTATTTGAAAATAACTGCTGTTAAACATCTATATAATGCCTTCAATGCATACAGAGTCAGTTTTTGAAGACTGCAGACCAGCTTACAAATCCTTTATTTCTGACATTATCAACCATCTTAAATGGTATTTTGATCAGTCGGGATAAAACTCCCCTAATGACTAAATCCAATCAGACAGCAAATATCTGCTACGAAAAAGGCCGTGACTGAACAGTCACGGCCTTGTATATAGTAATACTACTAGTAATTATTTTGCACCCTCTTTCAGAGTAGCCCGAAGTTTCATTTCATAAATGTATTTACCGGGCTTATAAATTTTGGTGTTGAATCGAATATTGATTTTGACCGGTTGATCGGTATATGTTAGATAATCCACCGAATTTGGCGGGTTCCAGGAAGCCGGGTCCACCTTATCCACGGATGCCAGCCATTTTTCGTAAATCCTGTAGTAACAGTTTATACCATTGGTCTGCGTATCCCAGTACACATCAGGGAATCTGGCCTGCGCATAATCGTAAAGCACAGCCGTATCCGTTACAGTTGTCTTATAGGCAAAAGTCGATAATGTATTTAAATAGCTGTTACCACTTGGTCTGCGTTCCAATGCTTTACCCGGGAATACTTTCCCATTTTTATCCACCACTTTCAATACAATCTGGTTAGGACCATCAGCCACACGGGTAATCTTCAGTGTCATAGAAGCAGATTGTCCTTTATCCGGATTGAACCACTGATCATCGTATGGAAAACGAATCGCGGTCTCACTGTTAGCAGGTAATGCCAGGAAGTAAGGAACATTTTCATAGGTATACTGCTGAACGGGCTTAATGCGTATAGTTGTAACACCTTCGTACGTTTTCACGCCTCTCGGATTTTCAACCCTGATATCGACCAGATAATCCCCTGCAGGGATGCTATCCGTAGCCTGAGTAAAGAGAAATTGTCCGCTTTTTTCAAGAACAGAAAAAGCTGCCTTTTTCTCAATTCCCTGCTTGGCAGTAATTAAGGCTAATGTTGTATCCGTTTTAGGATTGTAAGGCTGCTTCCATACTGTGACATTATAATCTTTGTAAAAAGCTTCTTCACGTTTTCCTGTTTCTTTATTCCGGATATCCAGCAGTGTAATTTTAAATGGCGGTGTAGAAGCATCCGGAATTATACCCTGTGTAATAACAAACACACCCTGTTCTACTGTAACCGGATTGGAAGCATAGCGAATGTTGTCACTCAGATATCCAGTTTCGACCTTTTTACAGCTTCCAAAGCCTACTGCCGCAATTGTAGCGACCATAGTCCATAATTTTATTGTTGATTTCATGGTTGTCATTAGTTAATTGTCTTAAAAGTCCAGATATGTGTATTCGCAAGCACATGCACAATTCCTGTAGTTGTTTCTATACCTGACGTCTGACAGACTGAACGCAAATCCAGCTTTTTAGGATCTTTAGTCGGATCTTCATATCGGCCATTGACAAGAAGGTCTTTTTCACCTACTACTTTATTCAGGTAGACTACCTTAGGTTTTTCAGAGAATATACCGCTTCCGTTGTATCCATCCAGACTTTCCACGTTGACCCATAAGGTAAGATTAGACACCGAAGTCTTATATTCACTCCAGGTCTGTGCCAAATCCGGCCAGTTAACCTGTCTTTCGGGAATAAAATACAGACCTATAGAATCTTTTAACATTTGTGGTGTAAAGTATTTAAACAGGGAATCTAACGTATAGTTGAGACGTTCATCTTTCTTGCGTACTTCAGCCTGTTTCAGCGCCAGAAAGTTAGCAATAGAATAATCGTTAGGCACAAAGAAAGTACCACGGCTATTCACAAGGTCTTTAAGCCCTGCTTTATCTATAATCAGAATAGTGGTATCAAACATATTCCGGGAATGCGATTTCAAAAAGTCATAGGTCGTCATATTGACCTTAGCCTGATGTATGCCTCCGTCAATTACCGGATCTTTCTTACAAGATACCGCAAATAGACCAATGGTACATAATATGAGGATAATATTCGTTTTCATGAGTTCTTTATTTAGCGTTTAGTAGCGACCCATCCAATATGGATTCTGTGTAATCAGTCTGTTTGTATTAATATTGTTGTTGTGAATCGGGAAAAGATAGCCTTTTTGTTCAAACCGTGTTCTGTCCATTGACCATGAAGTGAGCAGACTCACCAAGGTATAATTCCCTGATATGCGGATATTGCGGACAATATCAAAGTAATTTTGCCCCTCACCTACCAACTCCCGCTGTCTTTCCTGCAGGATAGTACGTTTCAGATTTATTGTAGAGGAGACAGGATTTGCACCGGCACGTGCCCGGACTTTATTCATCTCGATCAAAGCCTCTCCCGGTCTGCTTGTTGCTTCCAGTGCCTCCGCTTTTAACAGAATCATATCCGCCAGTCGGAAGATAACCATATTACTTTCCGTTCTCGGATCAGAACTTGATGCCGGATTTTTATAAACAACATCTGAATACTTCATCAGGGAGTTGACATCTGGTGTATTGGTAGATCTGAAAAACTGAGTTCTGCGGATATCGTTAGGATTGGCCACTACTTCATAAAGTAAATCCAGTTTTGGTGTTTCCCCAAAATAGGTAGGCACAGCATATGGCATATTCCGGATGATATCAGAACTGACTGTCAGGAAACCTACCGAGCAACTGTTATTATTATCCGTTCCTAATGCCTGACTAAAAGCACTGGATTCATTTTCTGCATCTTTATTGGTAATGACAAAAATATTTTCACGTGCTGTGGCATCTTTAAATACATCGCGAATAGCATCGCGGCCTTGCAACGCAAAATAATCCGCACGGTTGATAATTGAATCGGTATAAAGAATTGTCTTTGCATAATCATTTTCCCATGCAGTAGTATGCGCCAGCAATGCCAGAGCAGCAGCCTTACTCGCTCTTCTCCTGCCTTCGGTATTTATACCTTCCCAGGTTAACAAAGAAGAGGCTTTTTGGGCATCAGTCATTATAAACTTGAGGATTTCCTCAGTAGAAGTACGCCCTTTTAACACTCCCTGTCCCGCCGTTGTCGTAGCCTCTGTTTGTAAAGGAAGATCTCCCCATACCCTAGTCATATAGAAATAAGCCAGCGCACGTAGAAAATACGCTTCCCCTAACAGATAACTTTTACGGCCGGGCTCAAACTGATCATCCGGGATCTTTGGAATATTCTCAATAGCCGCACTGGAAGCATCTACGATCCGGTACCAGTTTTTCCAGTTGTGCACACCTTCTTCACGGTATGGTGTAACAAAATTGCCTCCAGTATAGATGCCCGTATAGTTGGTACTTTCTTTTGAAGTCATGATACCTATCGGGCCATCTCCCCAGATAAAAAATGCCTGATTAGTTACATGTGCTTTACGAAAAAGCGAATAAGTACCGGCTAAAGCGCTGTTGGCTTCACGTTCATTCTTCCAATAAGTATCTGCATACGTATCATTACGAAGTTTATTCTCCAGATCCTTTTCACAAGAGCTCAATGATACTACTGCTGCAAGCATAGGAAGGATGGTATATTTGGTGCTATATAATTTTAAAAGTCTTTTCATGGCAATATTTATTAAAAGTCAAACTGAAGTCCTAAAGTGAATTTTTTAGGAATCGGATACCCGTCTCCGTAGTCATTTCCCTGTCCGTCCACACGCTCTGCATCGATTCCTGAAAACTTCTGGAATAAAGCAACATTATCCATATTTCCGTACAACCTGAAGGAGTTCAGCTTAAGTCTTTGCATCCACTCGTGATTTGCCGGTCTGAAATTATACGCTAAGCTGATATTACGGATACGGATGTACCATCCCGGCTCCATAAACATAGATTGTCCGGTTCTCCATACATATAAGCCCATGTATGGATTGGCTGCAGGATATTTCGCCTGATCGCCTTCTCTTTGCCAGAAGTCGTAAGCATTCAGATCGACGACAGAAGCTTTGGCAAAATCCTCAGGGTTGCCATAGAAAAAGCCATTTGACATTCTTTGTGCAAAAGTCCTGTTCATAATATCACGTCCGAATGTAAAAGTCGTCAACACCTGAAGCGTAAAGTCTTTATAGCTGAAAAAGTTGGTCAGACCACCTGTTACTTTTGGATTGGCATTACCATAGAAGGTCATATCATTTTCACCAATATTGTCTGAAATCTTATAATCACCATTGACATCTACCCAATTCGGGTAACCTGGTTTCAAAGTCCCCCATTTGGTAGAACCTACAGCACCCGTGTATGGATTCGTAATGATATCTTGCTGAGAAGAAATAGCTCCATTAACTAAATAACCATAATACATGTTTAATGGCATGCCTACAACATATACAGCAGACCCGTAGTACAAATCTCTGTTTCCATTAGGAAGCTGGGTAACCATATTTCTGTTTATAGAAATATTGATGGAAGGATTCCACTGAAAAGCACTGGACTGGCTAAAGACCTTTCCAAGTAAATTGATTTCTAACCCGGTATTCCTGACACCTGCAGCATTCGTAAATGTATTGTCGTAACCTGTATATTCCGGAAACAAAATACGAAGCATTTGTCCTGTGGTCTCACGTTTGTACACATCGACATTCAGGTTGATACGGTTATTCAACAGATAAGCATCCAATCCGAGATTCCATTCATTTGATTCCTGCCACGTGATATCATCATTAGTAATCCCATTATAGTTTGGAATAACCGATGCTACTCCGCCGTAAGAAGGAGCTTCTGATCCCGGATAGCGTCCATTACCGGCTAAGTATGCATTGTAACGGTCATAATCAGTAATAGAACTTTCGTCTCCGGTACGTCCCCAGCTGGCTCTCAGCTTCAGCTCATTCACCCAACCCAGATCCTGCACAAATTCTTCTTCAGACAATAACCAACCTGCGGCCAATGAAGGGAAATATCCCCATTTATTATTTTTACCGAAACGGGAGGAAGCATCTGCACGCCATACGGCATCAAAAAGATACTTGCTCTTATAATCGTAATGCAATGCTCCTAAAAAAGAAAGTTTGGAATAAGTAGACAAGTTAGTATTTCCCTGCAGATTAGTACCCTGTACACCTTTGACCACCTGAATATTGTCACTTGGAATACCGCGTCCCAACAGGAACATAGATTCATTTCTCCGCGTTTCAAATTCCTGAATCAGGTTTACACTGAATGCATGCTTATCTTCAAATGTTCTGTTCCACATCAGGTTATTTGTCAATACATATTTTTTGTATTGAGAATAACTTGACTTCGCAACAGCTAAACCATCGCTGTTTATTTCAGAAGGTGAAGCAAAATCATTTTTGGCAGTCGAATAACTGATGATATTACGAGTACTGATCCGGAAATCTCTCAGGAAAGTATAGCGCAATTCTCCAACACCATTGAGACTCACATCTACATTATCATCACGCTGATATTCATACGGATTAAGAATACTGTTAAGATCTTTCTGCGTTAGTTGCAGTAAAGAAGAAGGCATATTCACGGGACTAACGGTAAAGATATCGCGGTAATTATTTACTTTACTAAAGTCTGTACTTCCCTTTCCATCAAACCGACGGGACGTGGAAGCTCTTAAATTGGTTAGCAATTCCAGATCCTTATTGATTTTGAATAGAATATTAGAAGTAAATGAATAGCGTTTCAGTCCTGTATTAAGTACCACCCCTTTTTCATCGTAATATCCTCCGCTGACACGGTAATTCAAATTCTCGTTTCCACCCGAAATTGCAATATCCGCATTGTGAACCTTTCCGGACTGGTAAAATAAATCCTGATAATCATTACTGTTGTTAAAAGATGGGTTTAAGCTGTCCGTTAACATCTGTGGTAAACCATTTTGCAGTTGTGCATCAGTTGCATACTGATAAATCAGATCCAGCTTTTTACGTCTTTCTGCTGCACCAATTAATGTACCCACTTTACTTGGTGTTGAAATATAACCGTGATAAGTGTTCACACTCAGACGTGGTTTTCCGGAGGAACCTCTCTTGGTCTTGATAAGTATTACACCGTTTGCAGCCCGTGAACCATATAATGCTGCAGCTGATGCATCTTTCAGAACGTCAACAGATTCAATATCATTGGGATTTAAACTCGCCAGATAATTGGTTCCGGTTGTATTAAATGCCTTCACTTCGTCATCAGATACCGGTATCCCATCAATAACGTACAGCGGATTACTATACAGGTCATCTGTGTTAAAACCTTCTGTAGAGTTTGAAATTTTGGTATTTCCACGTATAACCAGAGAAGTCTTAACACCGGGTTGACCAGTGAAATTCTGCACGTTGACCCCCGGAAGCTTTCCTTGCAATAAGATATCAATACTAGCCGCAGGCAAATTCTCAATATCTTTTGATGTAATAGAAGCTATAGAACCCGTAGCTTTTTTACGATTAATGGTCGTATATCCTGTAACAACAACCTCACTTAGTTCATCAGAAGATTCCTCCATAACCACATCGATACGGCTTCTTCCGTTTACGGAGACTTCTACAGAATTATGCCCGATTAACTTGAAGACGAGAACATCAGATGGTCCGGCATTAATGCTATATTGACCATTAATATCAGTCCCTGAAGCTGTTTTGGGATTAGACTTTACATTTACAGTTACACCGGCTAAAGGTGTTGTCCCTGAAGTTACCTTACCGGAAACGCCTGTTTGTGCAGCACTGTAATAAAAGTAGGAGGAAAATAGCAAAGTCAACACTAAAGGTCCTGACCTTCTAAAAAGTTCGAAAATCTTAATAATCATAATATGGATTTAGTTAGCTACATGTAAACCACATGTTTCGGCCAAGGTAGTAATAATGCTACATTTTAGAAACCGTCCAGATCATGCGTTTTTTAATGCTTGTCTATGCAAACGTTTGTCTTTACAAACTCAAACGTTTGCGTAATTTTCACATTTTTTAACACTTAAATGTTATGTAAATTAAATCCTACAAAAATGACGGATTTAAAGGGACATTTGTATTTTGGAATAAAACGGTTTAGTTTTCCCTGGCGTGGGTAACTTCACAATGGCAACAAACACATCATCTTTTAAAACGGAAATAAGTAAAAGAGATAAACCATCAGAATACTTTCTTACTTCAGGACAAGCTATAGCTATAAGAATCTTTCTTCAAATCCGGGATTTTTTTTGATTGTACCGGAATGTCAGAACGGGAGGCGTATGTATAGAGGGAAGAAAGACAAGATTAAATATTACGACTAAAAAATCTTCTTAGCTATCCAGTTACCTGTGGATATATCTGTAAACGGAAAGCATACAATAAAAGGATTTGTGAATACATTTGGCCGCTTGACATAAACAAAGAAATACTTGAGGAACAATATAAAATAACAAAGCCTTCCAGTTTTATACTGAAAGGCTTTGTTCCATTTGCTCCTGAAGCTGGGCTCGAACCAGCGACCCTCTGATTAACAGTCAGATGCTCTAACCAGCTGAGCTATTCAGGAATGACTGTTACTTTATTGGCTTCCCTTTAAAGTGATGCAAGTATCGGAAGTTTATCTGAAACGTGCAAATATTTTTTCATTTTACATATCAACTACCTCGCTTTCAAGCGAAATAATTTTCATCTTTTACAGATGGACTTCGCTCAACAATAAGGTCACGAATGTAAAGTAGATCAAAAGGCCGGTTACATCGACCAATGTCGATACAAAAGGTGCTGAAGAGCTTGCCGGATCTGCTCCAAGTTTTTTCAGTAAAAACGGAAGCATGGATCCAGTAAGAGAACCCCATAACACGACACACACTAATGAAAGACTCACGACTACCCCTATGATTGCCCAATGATCACCGTAGGCATGCGAAAAACTCTGCCAGGTAGCGATACGGATAAAACCCAACGTCCCGAGAATAAGCCCGAGAAATAATCCGGACAAAAACTCTCTTTTCATTACCCGCCACCAATCTGACAATGTTACCTCCCCGAGAGCCATAGCCTGAATAATCAATGTCGAAGCCTGTGAACCACTATTACCCCCGCTGGACATAATGAGAGGCACCAGCGCGAATAATGCAATGACGGTAGCCAATTGTGCCTCAAAATGCTCAATAACTGTCGCCGTCAGTAATTGGCCAAGAAAAAGGATTACCAGCCAACCCGCCCGCTTCTTAACCAGGTGAGAGATAGCTACATCAAGGTAAGGCTCATCAAGTGCCTCTGTTCCTCCGAAGCGTTGCATATCTTCTGTATATTCTTCGTTTGCAACCCAAAGGATATCATCTATCGTCACAATCCCTAACATGATATCCTGATCATCGACAACAGGGAGCGCCACACGATTGTTCATACGGAACACAGTAACCGCTTCTTCCTGCGGATCATTCGCCTTTAATGAAATCAATCTGTTATCAATCAGATCACCTACTACAGCATCTTCCTTTGCAATGAGAACATCCCGGATCCGAAGGTCATCAATCAGCTTACCGTTTCCATCGATGACATACAGTACATCAATAGTCTCCGATGCATTACCATACCGACGGATGTGATCCAAAACCCTTGGCATATTCCAGTACTCCTTTACCGTGATGTAATCGGGTGTCATCAGACGCCCTACACTATCTTCAGGATAGCCAAGTAAAGAGAGTGCCTCTTTCCGCTCTTGCGGAGTAAGCATGATGATCAGCTGTTTTACAACATCACCTTTCAGCTCACTGAAAAACGAAGTCCGGTCATCCGGGGGCATCTCATTTAAGATTTCACGAACTTTCGAAGGGGGAAGTTTTTTGAAGACTCTCTCCTGAGTGGGGAAGTCTAAAATCCGGAATACATTTACTGCGCGATTCAAACTAAGGACCTCCAGAAAAAGGGCAGCGTGTTCGGGCAATTCATCTATTAACTCTTCAACATCTGAGATGTTCAGTTCGTTCAAATATTCGGCAAGCTCCTCCAAGTTTTGCGACTCGAAAAGTTGCTCTACGCGTTCCACCTGCATTTCCAAATTCTCCATATCGGGCCTTACTTTATTTTTGAATTTTACATTCGGGTAATTATTTTAGTTCTGCAAAAATCGTTTTTTTTGATGGAATATTATAACCTAAAATAACATCTCTAAAAATAATTGTTTGAACACTCATTTTTTGAAAAGAAAGAGTGAATTTAAGAACGGGTCATCAATCGAAATTTCACAGTTGTCCCTCACTTTATCTGCTACATTTTTAGAAGCGAAGGCTTATTTATAAAATACTAAAAACGCCAAAATGTCACTAAAATAAAACCAACATTATCTGCACCATCTACTTCCATTCTGAATACAAGTTCTCATCAAAACACATATACTTTAATGCGACCAGGCAGCACAGGTTTTTACAGGTATCTCCCGGCTGCACCCCTACTCAGCAGAAAAGCATAAATTCATAATCTTCATCGCCGCAGAGAAGAAAACGAGGCATCTGTTATTTTTCACATCCTGTACAGGATCGAATATCAAATCCTTAATTCCTATTAGAAATTAGCAAAAGAAAATGTACATTAGCAATCTGTATTTTACAGTATCCACATCCTGAAATCTATAAGATAAAAGGAACTTTAAAAGCATAAATACATATAAAAATGCATTATTTAACGTGTTTTAAAAATTATTTTAAATAATTAAAATTCAGTTTATTAAACTATATAATATAAATAATAAAAGCATATAAATTACATTATTTAAACTAAAAATATTAGCAAATTCGAAATTAGCCACTTTTGTTAATCATAACATAATGAAAAACAGATTTTTAATATTAATTATATCAATTATATATCCACTTATATCATCAGCTCAGATTTTTGATGACACCCAGGCTCCTCCTGGTATAAAATGGGAGCAAATCAACACCAAAGATTTCCAGTTGATTTTCCCTCATGAATTCCACAAACAGGCCTCTACCCTATCTCATCAGCTAACCAGAATCATCCATCGCGTAGGACAGGATTTCAAACGAAAGCCCCGAAAAATTTCATTTATTATCCAGACAAACACACTTGACCAGAATGGTTATGTACAACTCGCACCACGAAAATCGGAGTTGTATGCAACACCTTCAGGTATTGCATCAAACCAATCATGGCTGGATAACCTTGCCTTACACGAGTCCCGGCACGTGCTTCAGTTTGACAATTTGACAGGCTCTTTCCGGGCTCCTCTTTTCGAACAATTAGGCTTAGCTTTATACGGCCTCCATCTGCCGAGCTGGTACTTTGAAGGAGACGCCGTATATACAGAAACTGTACTCTCTGAAGGTGGCCGCGGAAGGCTCCCTTCATGGGAAATGCCTATACGGACAAATATACTGGAAGGCAAAAAATACAGCTATGAGAAGTATACATTAGGATCATTTAAGGACATCGTACCCTCTTATTATACCATTGGATATTTCATGGCAACCAAGATGAAAAATGATTTCGGAGAAGACATTCAGCAAAAGATACTGACCGACATCAGACATCATTTGCTACGACCTTACAGCTTTAACAAAGCCCTAAAAAAACACACAAACATGACCGGGTCCCGTCTGTTTAAAAGCACAATAAAAGAGCTTGGAGACTACTGGAAAAATCAGGAAAATCAAATTCAACCGAATAGCTATACTCATTTAAAAACTCAGAAATCAAGATACCCGCAGCACTGGATGCTTCCTCAGATTGACCAAAACGGACAGCTTTACAGCCTCTACCAATCCCCTCAGAATGTTTCTCAAATCGTACAGATCGATACCCTGTCCGGTTCGCAAAAGACTATTTTAAACCTCGGAATTCAGCTAATGCCCTACTTCGATCTGAAAGGCAATTTGCTTGTCTGGGATGAATACAGAAGAGATGCAAGGTATGTCAAGCGCAGCTATAACGTCATCAATATTCACAATCTGAACACAAAAAAGACAAAAACACTGACGACAAAAACGCGCTATTATACACCTGCGCTAAGCTATTCTGGAGATCAGATTGTATGCATAGATGTAAATATGACTAATGAAGCAACCCTTGTAATACTGGATAGTGAGACTGGTCAAGTGATGGAAACAGTCGCTTCTCCTCATCACATTCACCTCCAACAACCTCAGTTCGATGCTTCAGGAGACAAAATTGTAATGATCGGAGTAAGTGAAAAAGGAACTTGCCTTGTAGAATACAGTCTTAAAGACAATAACTGGAGCGAACTGACAGATTGGGACAACCAGCAACTTGAACGCCCTGTGTATAGCCAAAATGACGTTATATTTAAAGCCCACTATAACGGGACAGATAATATCTACCGATATACAAGATCCGACAAACAAATTTCTGCATTGACAAATGCACGGTTCGGTGCTTTTTCACCCTTTGTAGACAGCAAAACCAATCAGTTATTCTTCAATGATTATGCAGTAGACGGATACAAACTGGCCCAAATTTCACTGAATAGTGTACAGGCAAAAGATATCCGGCAAACTCCCGACCGGTTTATTCATTATTACAAACCTTCACTGGCCGGAATTCCTGCACACGAAGCTCTATATGATACAACAGCATTCGAAATTAAACCCTATACCGGAATAAAAAGAACAGTCAACTTCCATAGTTTAACCATCAGCAGTACTGATTTTTCAAGTTTTGACAACTATAAGCCGGGAATTTTCTGGATTTCCAACAATTTGCTGAACACAACTAAGATCAGCTTAGGATACGAGTACGATACCGATCTGGATAAAGGAATTTATTCTGCACAGATCCAGTACCAGAAGTATTTCCCAAAATTCACGGTCCGATACGAGAATAAAGGACAGATTGGCCGGGCATCCTTTATAAATAAGCCAGACAGTTCGGTATCCTTTGACTGGCAGGAGCACCTGATTACTGCTCAGATGAGCCTGCCCTGGACCATATACCGGCACAATCAGGTCTACAGCTTCGGGTTCAACATAGCGACATATTATCAAAACAGGTATAATCCCAGCCTTCAGAATATCCCTAATTTCAGAAGAGAATTAAAGTTCCCGCTAAGTTACCAGGCTTATTTCAACAGAAATGCAATGCAAAGCAGAATGGATCTTGCACCAAAATGGGGACAAAACTTCAGTGTGACCTATCGCCATTCTCCTTTCGAAGGTGCTGTGAGTGGCACTCTGCTTTCTTTCAGAAGCAATTTTTACTTACCGGGATTAGTCTCCAATCATGGATTTCAAGTCAGATTCGGGGCTCAGAAGGCTTCAAATATATATCAATACAGTATGGATATCCCTGTAGTAAGTGGTTACGGATTCTTCAATTCACCACGGGTCACAAACACCTTACTATTTAACTATAGATTCCCGATAGCTTATCCAGACTGGACTATTGGCGGATTAGCTTATATCAAACGGTTTAAAGGTGGATTTTTCGCAGATTATCAGAATGTTCACAACAGCAGCGTTGCTCCTAAAACATTCGGATTAAACCTATCTGCGGATGTCAACTTCCTGCGGTATGTCCTGCCTGATTTTGATTGCGGAGTCAAATTCACCTATATCAATGATCCTACAGCAAGACAAAAGGTAGTCACAGCTTTTAGTCTTGGATATACCTATTAAATTCATTTATATTCTCCATATAATACCAAAGGCCCGTCTTCATCAGACAGGCCTTTAGTATACATTGTATTATAAGAACCTTATTATTCGTTAATAGCTTTTACACCCGGAAGTTCTTTTCCTTCCATATATTCCAGCAAAGCACCACCACCTGTACTCACATAACTTACATGCTCTGTCATTTTGAATTTAGATACCGCAGCAGCCGAATCACCACCACCAATCAGGGAGAATGCACCTCTTTCTGTTGCGGCTACAACTGCATCCGCTACAGCTTTGGTTCCTTTAGCGAAAGTATCCATTTCAAATACACCCATAGGGCCGTTCCATAAAATAGTTTTAGAAGCAGAGATAATTTCCGCAAAATGTTCTCCGGACTCTTTACCGATATCCAGTCCCATTTTATCAGCAGGGATTTGATCATTTGGTCCATCGTACACTTCAGCATCATTAGCAAATCTGTCTGCTATCTGGCTGTCTGTAGGCAGTACCAGATTGACACCTTTTTCTTCTGCTTTTTTCACCAGATGATTAGCCAGATCCAGTTTATCCAGTTCCACCAGTGACTGACCAATTTCTCCACCTCTTGCTTTCACAAAAGTATAGGCCATACCACCACCAATAATCAGGTTATCAACCTTTTCTAATAAAGCTTCAATTAATTCCAGCTTATCAGACACTTTTGCTCCGCCCATGATAGCTGTAAAAGGACGCTCCGGATGATTTAATACTTTCTCTGCATTCTGCACTTCAGCAGCCATCAGATATCCGAAATATTTATTACCAGGGAAAAATTGAGCAATAACAGCTGTTGAGGCATGTGCACGGTGTGCAGTTCCAAAAGCATCATTTACATATACATCGCCCAATTTGGATAACTTCTCTGCAAAAGCAACATCACCTTTTTCCTCTTCTTTATAAAAGCGAAGATTTTCCAGCAATAAAACTTCACCTGACTTCAAAGAAGCAGCTTTATCTACAGCTTCCTGACCAATACAATCCGCAGCAAACTGTACATCTACACCTAACACTTTAGAAAGATGGGAAACAATATGTTTTAAGGAATATTTATCTGTAGGTCCATCTTTTGGTCTTCCCAGATGAGACATTAAGATAACAGATCCACCATCTTTTAATATTTTTTTGATCGTTGGAGCTGCACCCTGAATACGGTTATCATCTGTAATATTAAATTGATCGTCCAAAGGGACGTTAAAATCTACACGGATTAAGGCTTTTTTGCCTGAGAAATTCAAATCGTCAATCGTTTTCATGATATTTTTAAAACTTAAATTTTGAGCGTCGAATCTGTTTGATTCAAGTTGAGGGAATAAATATATAAAAAAGGGAGTGTTTCTTAAAAAAATACACTCCCTTTTTATCAAAATATTAGTGAACCTCAATCGAATACGGCAATTTGGCCATAATACCCGATTGTTGGGTTACTGATTTCAGTTCCTGAATGTATCGATACTGATCACCCAGCTGATCTTTCATATACCAGACACTAATCTTCTCTTTAGATGTCGAGAGGATAGAAGAAAACGGATCTTTAAGTGAAGGGTATTTAACTACTTTATAATCCTTTAATTTGGCCATTTTAGCAGCAGAACGGATCGCGTCACCAATGCTGCCAATACGATCTACCAGTCCGATCTCAACGGCCTGTTCACCCGTCCACACCCTGCCTTGTCCGATGCTATCTACATTAGCTACTGACAGTTTCCGTCCTTCAGCTACTTTTTTTGTAAATGAACCATAAGTTTTATTCACTTCCAGTTGAATAATATTACGCTCTTCCGCTGTTAATGGACGATCAGGAGAAGACATCAGATCAGCGTATGTACCTGTTTTTACACCATCAAAATGAATCCCCAGTTTATCATTCAGCAATCCTTTAAAATTAGGAATTAGCCCGAATACACCTATAGAACCTGTAATTGTATTCTTTTCTGCAAAGATTGAATCGGCTGCAGCCGAGATATAATAACCTCCTGAAGCAGCATAGTCACCCATAGAAACGATGATTGGTTTTACTTTTTTTGTCAGAACCACCTCTCTCCAGATCACATCTGAGGCTAAAGCGCTGCCTCCGGGTGAATTCACACGAAAAACCACTGCCTTAACCCTGTCATCTTCCCGCAGTTTACGTAATTCACGTGAAACCTTATCGGAAGCAATCTGACCACTTTCTCCTTCACCTGATACGATATCCCCTTCGGCATACAATACAGCAACACGTCCTTCACCCTCAGAAGTAGTGGAATTCGCACGGTAATCAAGAATAGAAACCGTTGAAAAATCCTTCTTCTTATCTTTGATATTTAATCTTTTCTTTACCTCATCTATCAATTCATCTTTATACAGCACTGCATCTACCAGTTTCAAACGGACGGCATCTTCTGCATCTCGCACAGCATACCGGTCTGCTATAGCACGTAAAGAGTCTACAGGTACCTTACGGCTCGCGGATACATTATCCAGAAATGTGGTATACAAACTTCCTAAATAAGATTCGACCTGAAGACGATTGGGCTGACTCATACCGTTTAACATAAAAGGTTCCACAGCACTTTTGTATGTACCAACTTTGACAACCTGCATATCTACTCCCAGCTTATCCAAGGCATCTTTCATAAACATGATCGAAGTACTTAACCCCCGAAAATCAAGACTTCCTTCCGGATTTAAATAAATCTTGTCCGCTACAGAAGCCAGATAATACGCCTTTTGTGTATATCCTTCACTGTAGGATACAATAAATTTCTTCGAGGCTTTAAAATCTATCAGCGCATCACGTATTTCCTGTAAAGTTGCAAAACCTGTATTTGCACCGGATATATTCAAATAAATTCCCTTAATTTTGCTGTCACTCTTTGCGGATTGAATACGTTCCAGAATGTCGTCCAGCCCGAGGGTTTTCGTAGTACCAAATCCCGGAATGTCGACACCTTCAAGCGGATTTGTTTCACTCCGTTCTTTTATTTCATGATTCAACGTAATATAAAGAACAGAATTATCGGCAACAACCGGAGCAGCATCTGTAGATGCGCTGCTGATCAAAGATCCTATTATCCCTGCAATGACAATAAATAGAATAATCGTTGCAATGACAATACCGGTAATAGTCGCCAGTACGTATTTTAAAAATGATTTCATGTTTGTGCGTATATAATTTGAATTAACTTTTGTAAGCTGTCATAAATGTAAATCAATAAATTATTTAATACAATATATTATACAAGTAAATCAAAATATAGTTTTATAAATGAATCAGACATATCTGCTATTGGGAGCCAACCTTGGAAAGCCTCTTGAACAGCTGGCAGAAGCGCGCATACAGATCGAGCATCACATCGGCAGGCTGACAAAGGCATCCGGCCTGTACGAAAGTGAAGCATGGGGTCTTGAGGATCAGCCGAATTTTATCAATCAGGTAATAAAAGTGGAGACTATACTCTCTCCGGATGACCTCTTAAAACAAACGCAACAAATCGAAACCAATCTCGGCAGAGTACGTCATGAAAAATGGGGTGCACGCCTGATTGATATCGATATCCTATACTACAACAACAGTTGTATAAATCAGGAAAACCTGACAATCCCTCACCCCTACATTCAGGAAAGAAACTTTGTACTGGCGCCTTTAGCCGAGATTGCAGCAGATTTTGAACACCCTGTATTGCATAAAACTAATTTAGTACTATTTCAAAACTGCAAAGACTCTTTATCTGTTAACATCCTTAAATAAATAGATTATGTATAACCTAATTGATCCGAGTTTAATCTCGTCTACGATGATGGACAACAGTGATATTATACGTGAGTTTATAACACTTTATGTGGCTCAGACCCCGGTGGATGAAGAAGCTCTAAGAACTGCAATAAGAAATAACAATCTGAATGAAATAGCAAGTAAGGCACACCATATCAAACCAACAATGGAATATATAGGAGCATTTGCCTTAAAAGACAGGATCATCACAATAGAATCCTTAGCCAAAGAGCAGGCAGATATAAATCTGATAAAAGATGAATTTGCTATACTGGAAAAGCAATTACAGGATTTATATCAGGAATTGCAACACTACCTGAACTCCCTTCGTTAGTCTTTATCCTGCTGCAGGGTACGGAAGTGAATAATAGAAAATACAATATAGGCTAAAAGAATAAAAGGGATTGCGAGGAACTTCAGCAAGCCCAGCAGCACTATACTCAGGATCAGAAACAGATATTTAAACTGGTTAGCTTTCCAGGTTAAAGAAGATAATTTCATGGAGAAAAGCCGCAATTCGGAGACTAACAATGTACTGGATACCGCGACTGTAACCAAAAGGAATACATTATTCATAATGATCTCCGGATAGATCTGCGCAATAAAAGGCAAAGAAATAATATAAAAGGTATTCATTGGTGTATTAAGACCAATAAAATCGGTAGACTGACGCTCATCCACATTAAATTTTGCCAATCTTAATCCTGAAAATACCGTCATCACAAATGCCAGATAAGGCAGAAAAGACATTTCCGTATTGATTTCCTTTAATAAAAAGTAGATCACAGCTCCCGGCAAGAAACCAAAACTAATCATGTCCGCCAGAGAATCTAACTCTTTGCCGATAGTGGACTTGACATGCAAAGCTCTTGCAGCCATACCATCAAAAAAATCACATATTCCGGAAAACAACACACAGTAAAAGGTATATTGAAATTCTCCCTTAAGAGCAAACAGGACACCTACACATCCACTAAAAAGATTCAGGCAGGTCAACGTATTCGGAATGTATTTTTTCATGTAGTAAATAACTAAAAAAGCCATCTCTGAAAGATCATAATCTTCAAAGATGGCTTAAAATTATACATTTTAAATGGTTTTACCCATTCATACTGATCAAAAACTCTTCATTGGACATCGTACCTCTCATCTGAGCTAGCAAGAATTCCATTGCTTCATTGGAGTTCATATCCGCAAGGTGATTACGTAACACCCAGACACGCTGCAAAGTATCTTTATCAGACAACAGATCGTCACGACGAGTACTTGAAGCTGTAAGGTCAATAGCAGGGAAGACACGTTTGTTAGCCAATTTGCGATCCAACTGTAATTCCATGTTACCTGTACCTTTAAATTCTTCAAAGATAACTTCATCCATTTTAGAACCTGTCTCTGTAAGCGCTGTTGCCAGAATCGTCAATGAACCACCGTTTTCAATATTACGGGCAGCACCGAAGAAACGTTTTGGTTTGTGTAAAGCATTTGCATCCACACCACCGGATAGAATCTTACCCGATGCAGGAGCTACAGTATTATAAGCACGCGCCAGACGAGTGATTGAATCCAGGAGGATCACCACATCATGTCCGCACTCTACCATACGTTTTGCTTTTTCCAATACGATATTTGCAATCTTAACGTGACGGTCAGCAGGTTCATCAAATGTAGAAGCAACCACTTCTGCACGTACACTTCTGGCCATATCTGTCACCTCTTCCGGACGCTCATCAATCAAAAGAATAATAAGGTATACCTCAGGGTGATTTTTGGCAATTGCATTTGCCACTTCTTTCAATAAATTTGTTTTACCTGTTTTAGGCTGAGCGACAATAAGTCCGCGTTGACCTTTACCAATAGGCGTAAACAGATCCATAATACGGGTTGAATAATTATTCGCGCCCATATTCAGGTTCAAACGTTCTGTCGGAAACAATGGAGTCAGGTAATCAAACGGTACACGGTCCCGTACTTCAGCAGGATTCTGGCCGTTGATAGCCTCTACCCGTACTAACGGAAAATACTTTTCACCCTCTTTAGGTGGACGTATACTACCCCGGACAGTATCACCAGTTTTCAAACCAAAAAGTTTGATCTGCGACTGGGAAACATATATATCGTCTGGAGAAGTTAGGTAGTTATAATCAGAGGAGCGTAAGAAACCGTATCCGTCAGGCATAATTTCAAGTACCCCCTCATTTACAATAACATTATCAAAATCTGTAGGTACAACAGCGGCTTCTGTTTTTACAGGAGCAGCTTTAGGAGTTGCTGCAACCTTTATATCTTCTGTTGCTTCTGTAGTTTTCTCAGGATGATCATGAGTTTCAACATCGTCATCTGATCTTCTACGGATAGTTACCGGCTCAGCTTTTACAGTGCGGGTACGGCGTCTAGGTCGTTCAGATGCATCATCTTGAATAGAAGAAGGCTCTGAAGAGGCAGCTTCAGCATTATTGTCATCTCCGGTCTGGATAATTCTATCAATGAGTTCCTGCTTTCTTAATTTATCGGCATCTTCTATACCAATGGCTTTGGCAATCTCGCGCAATTCGGAAACGAGCTTTGCATTCAATTCATTAACATCCATTAATTTTTATATGTATTATAAGATATAGGATTTTTTACTTAACATGAAAACTATCCATTTAGTTTTAACAATATCAACTTATGCTGTATGTGTTAAAATGTTTGGCTTCCAGAACTGAGTGAATTCTTTTATGCCAGAAACGGATAATCTTTGAGAACCGCCACAAAGAAAAACATAAGTATTCTAATTTCAAAGAAAAAATGCAAAAAAAACCAAATTATAATAATCCTATTCTAAGTAAATCGTTTTACTAAACACTTTAACATAACTTTTTTGGTTAAATTATGGAGATTTGTTTTGAATTCTTTGTATGTTAGCTGTCTTATTTAAAATCACCTTTCATGAAAGAAAACGAAATTAAAACTAATTACCCTGCCCTTTATACGTTAGTAGTGGTATTCTTTTTCTGGGGTTTTATTGCTGCTGGAAACAGTGTTTTCATTCCTTTTTGTAAAAACTATTTCCATTTAGATCAATTTCAATCCCAACTCATTGACTTTGCTTTTTACACGGCTTATTACATTGGTGCCCTGTTGTTGTTTATTTTCAGCACAGTAAAAGGTAAAGATCTGGTTGGCCATTGGGGCTACAAGAAAAGTATTGTCTATGGTCTGCTTTTTTCTGCACTCGGTGCAGGAGCTATGATCATTGCTGTAGAAGTCAACTTGTATGTAGGAATGTTACTGGGGCTGTTTACTGTTGCTTTGGGTTTTTCCCTACAACAGACCGCTGCCAACCCGTTTGCTGTTCTTTTAGGCGATCCTAAAACCGGATCTTCGCGTGTAAATCTTGGGGGAGGAATCAACTCTTTCGGAACAACAATCGGCCCTCTGGTTATTGGATTTGCGCTTTTCGGAACATTCGAAACCATATCTGACAGCGAGATTGCGAATCTTCCCTTAGATAAAGTCATCATTCTATATATAGGTGTTGGCTTATTATTTGTTCTGGCGGCAGCATTGTTCCATTTCTCTAAAAAAGTACCTGCAGGTATCAGTGATGAACCTATGGAAAAAGCAAGTAAAGCATTGACAACGCTCATAATCATGACCATCCTGTTATTTGCCATGTTTGCACCTGTATTTCTAAGCTACAAAAGTGATGAAGCCATTCAGCTTGAAGGCCTGCGCGAACAACTCAAAACATTGACAGACGTCTCTGCTATTGACCAGTTAAAGGCACAAATTGCAGAAATCTCCCATCCTCTTGAAAAAACAAGAATGATGTGGCTGGCAGGTGCATTTATAGTGGTAGTAGGAGGTTTATTATACTCTAATCTGAGTGCTAAGAAAAATGCAGAAGGTTGGGGGGCTATGAAATATCCTCAGTTAGTATTGGGGATGTTAGCCTTATTCTTATATGTAGGTGTAGAAGTTGCAATCGGAAGTAATCTGGGAGAGTTGCTGACGTTGAAAGAATTCGGCAGTCTGCAATCCTCGCAAATCACGCCTTATGTATCTATGTACTGGGGAAGTATGATGATAGGACGATGGGCCGGAGCGATCAGTGCGTTTAAACTGGCAAAATCTACTAAGCAATTATTATTGATCATTGTTCCGTTTATAGCATTCTCTGTTATTATAGGAGTCAATACATTGGCTGGATTTGAAATGTCACACCTTTATTTCTACGCTGTTTGTATAGCGATTCAGATCATCGCATTCTTCCTGAGTAAAGAAAAACCGGTGCGTACTCTGATTATCTTCGGATTATTCGGAATCGGCGCGATGCTGACAGGTCTGCTGACTTCAGGTGTTGTAGCTATTTATGCTTTCCTTGCCGGCGGACTTGCATGTTCTATTATGTGGTCGTCTATTTTCAGTTTATCCATCGTTGGATTAGGCAAATATACGGCTCAAGGTTCTGCATTCCTGGTCATGATGATCTTAGGTGGCGGTGTAATACCTCCTATTCAGGGGAAACTGGCGGACATTATCGGTATCCACAATTCGTATATATTACCACTATTCGGTTTCGTTTATATTGTCATCTTTGCCATAATGGTAAGAGGATTCTTAAAGAAACAAGGAATCAATATTGATGAAATAGAAGCTGAAGGAGGTCATTAATTAAGCAAAAACTGAATGACTAATTGTATTTAGTACACTATTGAATAAAATTGTGACGAAATTCACAAACGCCGTTTACAGCACTGTAAGCGGCGTTTTTTATTAAAAAGTAATGACCGACTCATTATTATTCAAAATAAACAATCTAAATATTATTGTTTTATGCATAAAAAACGTATTTTCGGAGAGATAAACATATCATTTTAGCACAAGAAACAACAAACAAACAATATAAACACAAATTAACTTCATACATAATGATTATAATTGCTGACGGAGGATCTACCAAGACAAACTGGTGTTTGTTAGATGATTCCAACAAGAAAATTTACTTTAATACTGAAGGATACAATCCATACTTTGTGGATAGTGAATACATCGTTAATTCATTAAAAAAAGGACTTCCTCTTGACTTACCATTTGACAAAATCTCTGAAGTAAACTATTACGGAGCAGGAGTTCACAATCAGGAGAAAGCTCAAATCGTAGTCAATGCTATTCAGCAGGTTTTCCCTAATTCTAAAGTTGAAGTTGGTCACGATCTGCTTGCGGCAGCAAGAGCACTATTAGGTACAGAATCTGGCTTTGCAGCTATTTTAGGCACAGGTACCAACAGCTGTATATATGATGGTGAAGAGATTACAAAAAACATTGACTCAGGTGCCTATATATTAGGAGATGAGGGAAGCGGAAGCTACATCGGTAAAAAATTACTGATAGATTATATCCGTGATCTTATGCCTGCAGATGTAAAAAAAGTATTTTATGAAACTTATAAGCTATTACCTGATGAAATTATGGACAGCGTATACACTAAGCCGTTAGCTAACCGTTTCTGTGCAAGTTTTAGCAAATTCGTATATGACAACAATGTCAATATTCAATATACCCGCAAAATTGTAGAAGACTCTTTTGAGGCCTTCTTCAGCAACCTGGTAAGTAAGTATCCAGACTACCAGAGCTATACATTCAATTGTATCGGTTCTGTGGGTTACAATTTCCGCAATGTACTGGAAGAAAAAGCTGGTCAATATGGAATGAAAGTTGGAAAAATCCTGCGTTCTCCAATCGATGATCTGGTACAGTTCCACATGAACCGTGCAGCAAAAAAATAAGAATTAAACATAAAAAAACCGGAAAACTAATTTTCCGGTTTTTTTTATATTACATGTTTTTTGCATTTCCCAACCCTGTACTAAAGTGAGATTGTCTCTCCTATTCCCGGCAAAGACAATTGCAATCCGGCGTCACTAAACTTACGCTTAGCTACTTCTACATCAATTGTAATCGGAGGAAATGTATTATAATGAATACCTACAATGTGTTTACAGTTAATAAACTGAGCTGCCTTTACAGCATCCTCTACATCCATAGTATAATGACCTCCGATCGGTAAAAATGCCCAGTCCAGTTGCAAATCTTCCAATAATTTCATATCGTATGTTAATGCTGTATCCCCTGCAAAATAGATTTTTTTATCTCCTGCAAAAAATACATAACCTACAGGCCAGCCCCCATATGCTCCGTCCGGAGTGCTGTTGGTATGAATAGCGATTACCATTTTGACTTTTCCAAAAGTCGTCTCAATAGTACCTCCTAGATTGAACTCCACAACTTTATCGTCAGGAACACCTTGTTTTCTTACCCATGCAGCAGTTTCCACGACTGTAGCAACGATAGCATTGCTATTCTTTTGTACCGTCAGCAAGTCCGCGACATGATCCTGATGTGCGTGACTGACAAATATATATTCAGGATTAAGTGCATTGACATCGACATGCTCTGCAATCGGATTATATGTAACGAAAGGATCTAATAATACCTGATGTCCGTCAAAGTCGAATAACACACAGGATTGACCGTAATAAGTAATTTTCATATAGCGTACCGTTTATTTATTGAACAAATTACCCAATCCACCAAAACCACCCAGCATATCCTGGGCAGAAGCCTGCATTTCAGACTGACTGACATTTT
Organism: Sphingobacterium spiritivorum ATCC 33861; assembly: GCF_000143765.1. Lineage (GTDB taxonomy): Bacteria > Bacteroidota > Bacteroidia > Sphingobacteriales > Sphingobacteriaceae > Sphingobacterium > Sphingobacterium spiritivorum. The sequence continues at coordinate 396,456 of NZ_GL379772.1, forward strand.
CGGCTTGTACAAGGGCCTTATTGAGCGCAACGATCAATAGTTCCTCCAACTCTTCCTTGTCTGCATTATCCAGAAAAACAGGATCTATAGTAATCTCTCTGATTTCTTTATTTGCTGTGGCCACCACTTTGATCACACCTCCCTCTGCTTCGCCAAAAACAGAAATATTATCCAGTCTCTTTTTAATCTCCTGTGCCTTTTGTTGGGCTTCGAAAAGTTTATCAAACATATCTTTATATATTTATTTAGCTGTTTTGAAGATGCAATTTACAAAATACAGCGCTGAAATAACAAATTTACTTGTGGCAAACCAATGGAATTAGGTAGTTATCCTGATCCTTATTACCTTTGCAGCATGCTTGAATATAAAAACGCACTGATTGATGAATTGGTAGAAAAATTAAATCTGCAACCGATCAGCATTGAACCTGCACTCGTACAATCCGCACAAGATATCGCTTCCTTTGAAGACCTCAAATTGTTCATTGAACGATTTACACATATGCATACGCCCGCCAGTAATCTTGCAGAAGAACTGGAAGAAGAGGTAGATATACTGGTTCACAAGCTAAAATTTATACCGACAGAGACACGTCCAAAAGTACTCTTACTTGAAAATATAGACCCAGCCTCCCCTCTTCAGTCTGCCTTGATAACTGAGAGCATTCGTATTGCTGGTGGAGTACCTCTAGAGATTCAGGAATATAAGGATGCTGATATTCTCCTGATCAAGCAGGACGAATTCTTACTATACGGACAATTGCCCCAGTTTATTCAACAGGAAGAATGGAGCAGTATTCCTGCTATTAAGAATAATAAAATCTATATTATTAAAAAAGATGATTTCGCAAATGTACCGGGTAAAGATTATTTACTGGAACTGGAAATACTGGCAGAGATCATACAGCCCAAATATTTTATTTTTGGTCATCATGGCGTTGACTGGATCAACTTTGATCTGGGATAAAATAAGAGCAGGCATTCCATCTGGAATGCCTGCTCTTATTTTATATAATCCCGTTAGTTCTTTAGATAAATTTCTTACGGAGTATGGCGTACAACTTTTCTACTGTCTGCGGTTTATCACTCCAGCCATTTTTCAACGCATAGTTTGTTTGCAAAAATGCATCCGCTTCTGCCAGATTATCAAACCTGTTTAATAGTTCAATAGCTTCACTGTACGCAAGGCTGTATCCATTAAACAAGTCTTTGATAAATAACAGTTTATCATTAAGACTTACTGCAACTTTCAGATCACTGATTCTTTCCGTACCGTTTTGTGAAGTCTGAAAAATATTACCTTGTCCTAACCCTGCTTTTTTCTGTTGAGAAATCAGCTCGTTCAGGGTTAACGGTCTGGAGGGTTTTTCCTCTACAGACTCTTCCACAACAATTGATTTTTCTTCAATAATAACAGTATTTACTACAGGTTCTGCAATCGGCGGCTCATTAAGTGGCTCAGGCTGTTGTACAGGCGTTGTTGAAACAGGTGCCGGCTGAACGGGAGCGGATTCCGGTTGGGAAAACGAAACTGGTGTTTCAAAGCGAATGTTTTCCTGTACAGGCTGTGGCTCTGCTTTATCGGCTACTATTTCTTCCGGTTCACTGTTCTGTACAAGTTCCTCTTCTGACTCGCCTGTAATATCATTATGATATTGCTCCGTATCATTAGCTTCTGTATATTCCTCAATTGTTTCTTCCTGTATCGCTGATTCCTCCTGAACGATATTCGTTGTCTCCGGCATATTTTCAACAATCTCTTCATGCACAGGCTGCTCATCTACTTCCTCTTTTTCGACCTGAGAAGAAGGTGTAAAATATGTTTCAAAAGGAACTTTCTCGACCTCCGAATTGACTTTGTAGGTTTCAGTCACTTCATGTACCGGCTGTTGGTTGTTAGTGGTAGTCTCCTGCAGGTTCAATGTTTTTAAAATATTAATATGATCTGCCAGAAACCTGGCTTTGGCTTCTAACAGTGAAATTTCAATCAAGTCACAGTTTTCATGCTCACTGCAAGTAGCATATTGATCATTTAGTTCTAAAAGTAGATCGCCGATTTTAGCGAAGATGTCTTGTTTTGTAGCTGCCATCCTGATATTTTTTCTGTTATGTTTTTATACAAACGAAGGAATGAACAATTAGAAATTCAAGTTATTGATAATTACCAATTTCGGAAAGACTCTCTAATTGTCTATGTCAAATCTAACATTTTATTTCGATATTAGCGTCCTGTAATATCGGTTAAACGTCAATATTCTAACGTTTTTCAAGCCCTTATATTTTATAATTTCGACACATATTTTTTTAAGAGATGTTATTTTCTGAACATAATTTTGGAGCGCGAAGAGCGACCTACGGAAGTATTGAGGTGATCTGCGGATCGATGTTTTCCGGTAAAACAGAAGAACTGATCAGAAGGCTTAAAAGAGCACAGTTTGCAAAACTGAATGTAGAGATTTTTAAGCCTTCTGTAGACATCCGGTATGATGAACAGCGTGTAGTATCTCATGATCAGAATAGTATCTCCTCTACTCCGGTATCTAACTCTTCAGCCATTTTACTGCTAAGCGCAGACACCCGTGTTGTAGGAATAGATGAAGCCCAGTTTTTTGATGATGAATTGCCTAATGTATGTGTACAATTAGCAAACAAAGGATTACGTGTCATTGTGGCAGGATTGGACATGGATTTTAAAGGAAAACCGTTTGGCCCTATCCCCGCCATTATGGCTGTAGCAGAACACGTGACAAAAGTGCATGCTGTATGTGTCCGGTGTGGTGCTCCTGCTAATTATTCTTACCGTTTAACCAATAATGATAAGCAGGTTTTATTAGGAGAAAAAGAAAGTTATGAGCCCAGATGCCGTTCATGCTATTACAATCTGGATTAAACATTAAAATTAACAAAATCTTAACATCATATTAATATTGAAAAATAATTTTGGCAAACTATTTGATATATACCTTATATAGCAAATAAGATAGCTTAGTAATAAGCGACAAAATACTTTTCATAATTTAGGTTTATAATTGGTTAGTTAGCGACTCCTGCCCCACAGGAGTCGCTTCTTTTTGATATAAAACAAAAAAACCGGAATAATATTCCGGCTCTCTTATTTTTTTACAGTCTTATAATTGCGATGTAATGGATTTATCTAAAGGATTCACTGCTGAACGGTAGCGATGAATTAGTTTACCATTTTCATCGATAAGGAATTTTTCAAAATTCCACTTAATCTCGCCTTTGAAATCCGGGTTCTCCTGATTAGTCAGAAATTTAAATAAGGGGTCAATCTGATCTCCCTTTACCTCTACCTTTTCAGAAAGTGTAAAAGTCACTCCGAAATTCTTTTCGCAAAAGTCCTGAATTTCTTCATTTGAACCGGGCTCCTGACCTCCGAAGTTATTTGCAGGGAAGCCTATAACCACTACTTTATCACCATATTGCTCAGAAAGAGCCTGAAGATCTTTATACTGTTTGGTAAACCCACACTTGGAAGCTGTATTGACAATCAGTATCTTTTTTCCTTTATAATCCGAAAGATTGATTGTCTTCCCTTCCATATCTTTAAAACTGTAATCATACACTGTAGGGGTATTCGTAATCATCGACATACACACCATTAAAGTCATTAAAATCATAGTTATAACATTTAAATATCTAAGATAGAGTTTTTTTCCCGTTCTATTACAAAACTGAAAATTTCCTGAATCGGAGATTTAAGGATCGATCCTACACGAACCCCATGGATTCTGCAGACATCTCTTAATATCAAATCAAAATGAAAGGCAATAGAACCTACAAAGTGGCATTCATACTCCCAATATTTGGGATAAGTAAGAATATTTGTTTTGACAAACTCATCCATTCCCTTACGTAACAGACTATCTATAAACGGATGTAGTCTGTTTGCATCCATAAATTCGGCAAAATTGGCCAGATAAGTATTAGGTCTTTCTTTCTGATAGACATTCTTAATGACGACATCTTTTGATATACGATATTTCTCTTCAAATTTACCAGCCAGATCAACTGGCATTTTACCATAAAGAAAACTGGTAATCAACTGTTTTCCAAACCACGCTCCCGAGCCTTCATCGCCTAATACATATCCGTTTCCATTGTGACTGGCTAGCAAAAGCTCTCCATCGAAAAAGCTAACATCAGATCCTGTACCCATAGTCGCAATAAAGCCCTTATTCATACCACAAGTCGCCAGAGCAGAACCAAGAAGATCAGACTCAACGGATATAAAAGCAGAAGGAAACAATTGGGTCAGCGCATTGGAAACCAATTCACGGCGGTCCGGAGTCACACAGCCGGCACCGTAAAAATATACTTCTTTGATTTCATCAGCATACGGAATAATCTCCGGAACTTCCTTCAAAACTCTTTCAATCTCTTTTTCACTCACAAAAAAGGGATTTAATCCTTTTGTAGAGAAGGTTAACGGTTTACTATCCGGCAAATCCAAAATCCAATCTGATTTTGACGAACCACTGTCTGCAACTAATATCATATGTGTTTATTCAAAAAGTGGGAGATCCCCTAACTTCAAATATACGCAAAAAGCAGAATCAAAAAAAGAACTTAATCGGGAATTCCGCAGACAGACAATCAATAACATCCGGATTTATTTGGCTTAACAAATACATACCCTTACATTTGTAACAAATTCACGATAACTATCAGTTGCAACTTAATCGTAACACATGGCAAAAACATCCATAGCATTTCAAGTATCCTTTTCTGAACCTCAGGCGCATTATGCCGATATCAAAATGTCTGTCTCAAACTTTAATCAGGATTACATTGATGTAAAGATGCCTGTATGGACACCCGGATCTTATCTGATACGTGAATATGCTAAAAATCTGGAGTCTTTTTGTGCTTCAGATACAGATGATAAGCCTTTAACATTTGAAAAACTGTCTAAAAATACATGGCGGATATTTGCCGGCAAAAAGGATATCCATGTATACTACAGGGTGTATTGTTTTGAAGTATCCGTAAGAACAAACTTTGTAGATGACACACATGCATTTATAGTACCTGCAGCTACGTTTTTCTATATTGACGGCCATCTGGATCATGATTCTGAAGTCACATTAATTCCTTATCTGAACTGGGATAAAATTTCGACCGGATTAGCGGCTGTCCCTGATAAGACAAATACTTATTATGCGCCGGATTTTGATATTCTGTTTGATAGTCCGATAGAAATAGGAAATCAGGATATCTGGTACTTTGAAGCAGCTGATATCCCGCACGAATTTGCGATGGTCGGCGGTGGCAATTATGACAAAGAGCGCTTATCGCAGGATCTTAAGCTTATCATCGAAGAAGAGACGCGTATCTGGGGAACCAATCCTAATGATCGTTATGTCTTTATCACACACAATTATTACTCAGGTGGCGGAGGTCTGGAACATCTCAATTCTACCGTTTTGGGGGCTACACGTAATGGTTATAATCAGGAAACAATCTATAAAAATTTTCTAAGTCTCGCCGCACACGAATACTTTCACCTGTGGAATGTCAAAAGACTGCGTCCAAAAGCTCTCGGTCCATTTGATTATGAAGCAGAGAATTATACTACTGGTCTCTGGATTATGGAAGGATTTACAGCTTACTATGATAATCATATCATTCGCAGATGCGGATTTACTTCAGAGGACGAGTATTTACAACTGCTGGCAGCTGAATTCAATACCGTCTATAATCGTCCAGGCTATGAATTGCAATCTGTAGGAATGTCCAGTTTTGACACCTGGATCAAACAATACCGCCCTGACGAAAACAGTATTAATACCTCCATCTCGTATTATAACAAAGGTGCGATGCTGGCCTGCGCTCTTGATATCAGTATTATAGCGCACAGCAATGGAAAACAGAGCCTGGATGACGTCATCAGAGCAGCATATCAGCGGTTTTATGTAGAAAAAGGAAGAGGTTTTGAAGAAGAGGAATTCAGAACACTAACTAAAGAAGTAACAGGTCAGAAATTTCAGGAAATATTCGAGGCCGTATATGCTCATGAAGAACTGGACTACAACCGCTATTTCAATCTTGTAGGTTACGAAATGCTGGATACGCTGGCAGACACACAGACCCATAGTCTGGGTATCGTGCTCAGTAAAAACGATCAACGCGTCATGATCACTCATGTGGAACGCGGCAGCACAGGTTGGGCCGGAGGATTAAGCGTAAAGGATGAACTTATCGCAATCAATGGCGTGAGACTCGATCCTGCAGGGCGCGAACTCGAATATGCACTCAACTCCGGTAATGCGGGAGATACATTAACTATTCTCGTTGCACGCGATGGTCTGATGCGGGAATTAGAGATTATGATAGGGATCAGTAACAAAAAATCACTTAAAATATCCCCTCTGCCTGCAGCAACAGCAGCACAGAAACAACTGGCTCAGTATTGGCTGAATAGCAGATAACAAAAAAGACCTTGAATGATCAAGGTCTTTTTTGTTAGATTAAAATTTATACCGGATAGAAAAACCGATCGGGTCAATCAACTTAAGGCTACTGCTTTGAATAAAATCAAGATAAGGCTTGACATCCAGAGAAATAGAAACCGGAGCATTCGGAATGCTGTATTCTATACCGACAATACCATCCACACTGATAATAGCTTCAGAAGATCTGCTGAAACGATTTCCGTTTCCATCTGTATACGGCTTACGTGTATATCCTCCCACACTTCCCCCAAATCCGTAGTACCAGGTAAAATCTCCGGTCAAAGGTTTGTGAAACTCATATAAACCTACCACTCTGAATCTTCTTGAAGTAGAATTACTCTGAATACTGACAATTCCTTCGATGGCCCGATCTTCACGCATAGTGTATCTGTAGGTAATACCCTGAGCAGAACCAAATCGTCCGCCTATGGCATGATCACTGGTCAATTGAGCTTTGGCATCTATAGCAAACAACGTTAGTATGCCGATAATAAGAGCGGATAAGTATACTTTTTTCATTTAAAAAAATTTATAAATATTAATGTCAAATGTAACATGATTTTAACGGTTTAAAAAGATATTTGGTATATATTTGACAAGCTTTTGATACAAATAAACCCTGAAAATGATTATATTGGTATCAGTAAACATGCTATCCTATTATAAACCCGTTAAATTGTAACTATGAACACATTAACACGAGTATTCGATTTTATCACACGTTATAAAGAAGAATTTAGCAAGCCTGTAATGGTTGCCGGAAAAAGGGAAGGCAAGTGGAAGACATATTCAACCGACGAATTTATTGAGATCATCGATAATATAAGTAAGGCTATGCTGGCCAGAGGGGTGAAAAAAGGAGATCGCATAGCGCTGATGTCCGGCAATCGTCCGGAATGGAACTTTGTAGATTTCGCAGCCAATCAGATAGGGGCAGCTATTGTACCTTTATACCCTACGCTTTCCAGTCAGGACTTAACCTATATAATAGCAGATGCTGAAGTCCGTTCTATTTTTGTAAGCAATGCGGAGCTGACAGCTAAAGTCAAAACAGCGCTGAAAGAGAATAATCTGGAAATTAACCTGTTTACATTCGAAAAAATAGATGACCTGCCGACACTGGATGATGTGATCGCATTCGGAAAAGAGCAGGATATCGACCTGAAGCCCTATAAGGATGCGGTATCTGAAGACGATCTGCTGACGCTTATCTATACTTCAGGAACGACTGGGAAACCAAAGGGGGTATTGCTGACGCATAAAAACGTCATGAGTAATGTCAATGCCTCAAATCACCTCCTGAAGACAGAATACAATAAGGCATTAAGTTTCCTTCCGCTCTGCCATATTTTTGAACGTATGGTTGTTTATCTGTATTTCTCCCGTGGTGTTCAGATATATTATGCAGAAAATCTGGACAATATCGTGGCAGATATCAATGAAGTAAAGCCAATGGCATTTACGACGGTACCACGTGTACTGGAAAAAGTGTATGACAAGATTGTAGAAAAAGGTAAGGCGCTTACTGGAATCAAAAAAGCTTTATTCTTCTGGGCATTGGAACTTGGCCATAAATATCAGGAACCTGAAAAAAACGGAGCCTTTTACAATTTTAAACTGGGTATTGCCCGCAAGCTGATCTTCTCCAAATGGAAAGAAGCATTGGGCGGCGAGATCAAGCTAATTGTATCTGGAGGAGCAGCCTTACAGGAGCGTCTGGCCCGTGTGTTCTGGGCTGCCGGCATACAAGTACTGGAAGGTTACGGACTGACCGAGACTTCACCGGTTATTGCGGTCAACACCTGGCAACCTAATGGAGTTCGTTTCGGTACAGTCGGAAAAGTATTAAGTAATCTGGATGTGAAAATCGGTCAGGATGGAGAGATATTAGTGAAAGGCCCCAGTATTACTGCCGGATATTATAAAAATCAGGAGGCTACTAAAGAAGCTATTGATGAAGAAGGATATTTTCACACCGGAGACATAGGCGAATTATCTAAGGATGGCTTCCTGAAAATCACCGATCGTAAGAAGGAGATGTTCAAAACTGCAGGTGGTAAATATGTTGCGCCACAGGTATTGGAAAACAAATTCATGGAATCTACGTTAATTGGACAGGTAATGGTGCTTGGAGAAAACCGTAAATTCCCGTCAGCATTGATTGTTCCGGCATTTGAAGAGCTGGAAAAATGGTGTAAACACAAAGGCATAGCCTATACCTCCAAAGATGAAATCATCAAAGATCCTAAAGTCATCGAGAAATATCAAAGTGAAATAGATCGGTTAAATGCGGGATTCGGACATTGGGAGCAGGTTAAAAAATTCAAATTGCTGAATAAAGAATGGAGTATTGACAGCGGCGAACTCACACCAAAACTAAGTTTAAAACGTAAAATTATTCTTCAGAAATTCGAAGATACCATCAATGGTATTTATGAAGAAACAGGAAGTAAAAGTTAACAGTTTATGTCAAAGATTCCGTTTCAGGCCAGAGTAAAAGACTTTGGAGGACTCATGATGAATGTCATCAATGGTTTTCTGGATGACAAATGTATGAAAATGAGTGCCTCACTGGCCTATTACACTGTATTCTCCATAGGTCCGCTTATCATCATCATTATCTGGTGTATTGGATTTTTCTATGGTACACAGTTAGACGGTCCCACGGGTGCACGTGATGAAGTGTTTAAGGAATTTTCAGAACTCTTTGGAAAAGATGTAGCTGTACAGGTACAGTCAACAATCCAAAAGATCAGCTTTGAAAACAGATCTAACATTGGAATTATTGTCGGAATCGTCACACTAATCATTACCTCAACAACCATTTTTGTAGATATACAGGATTCTATAAATACAATATGGAAAGTGAAAGCCAAAGCAAAAAAAGGCTGGCTCAAACTGATTATCAACAGGCTGATATCTTTTTCCATGGTATTGGGTCTGGGATTTCTACTGATTGCCTCCTTAATGATCAACGGGATTATCGTAGCACTGACCAATTACTTTGGTCAGTATTTTGAAAATATAAGCCTGCCTATGCTCGACTGGATTAATACCGGAATTACATTTACGGTTATTACGGCTTTATTCGGTTTTATATTTTCGTTCCTACCGGATGCCAAAGTCAGGTTCAGAGATATATTAGGAGGAGCTATATTTACCGCCTTATTATTTATGTTTGGAAGATACGCTATCTCTTTGTACATCACCCAATCCGCGACAGCAAGTGCATATGGAGCCGCAGGATCTATTATCGTATTATTGGGTTGGGTGTATTACTCCTCAGCGATTTTATACTTCGGAGCAGAGTTTACTAAAGAAATTGCTATTCGTTACGGTAAAGGAATTCGTCCGACCTCATTTGCAGTTCTTGTCAAACAGACAGAACTGGAAATAGATGTAGAAACCGGACAACGTAAAATTTCCAAAAGTACTCCTGAAGTACCTATGAATGTATCCGAAATTGAAAAAGATTAAATCAGACTCTTTCTTAAATCTGTTTATTTACAGATTTAAGGGAATATAAAAAAAACGAGGGCTTCTAAATCCGAAGCCCTCGTTTTTTTATATTACGGTCTGCATTATTTGACTTGATATATCAATACTTTTCGCCCTACATTACCTGTTTTATCCATTCCTTCGACAACGACTTTATAATTACCATTGCCATCTGCATTGTAATATTCCAGTTCGATTTCACCTGCTTCGGTTACATTTACATTCGGATTCCAGTAAATTGTCGTACGAAGATCATTCGTAGCTTTACGTTGTGGCGTATCATACTTAGGGAGATAAAACTGTCTTTCTTTAATATACCCCAGCGGATACATATCAATAACATTTGTTTTTGGCAACATGCTCTCAATCTGTGCAAGGGACATCCGAGGTTGTTTCTTCTCTTTCTTCGTATATATAGAAACAACACCATTATTTTGATACATTCTGCTCACTGTACCTAACTCATCCCGAAGAAAGATCTCGATCCCTTCGATATCAGGAACATTGATCGAATTAAGACTGGCTTCATCTATAGGCATACCATTTAAGAAAAACTGTACCGGGATACGTCCTCCGGCATTGTAGTCCCTGCTTACATAATACTTCAACGTTTGGGTGTCGAACGTGATACCTGTCAATACAGTGGTCAGACATTGGGTAAGAATATTACATCCTGAAAGTCTGGATGGTTCGATTCTGTGCTCAGGCATTGATAATCCGGACAAAGACGGAAAATCTTTACTTGATACTACTTTTTTCACCACTCCGGTTACCGCGACTTCATCCAATAATATAGAAGTACGGTATTCCTTGCGACTGTTATCCAGATATGGCGCAATTGAACGATCTATATTGTCAATCCTGTTACTTTCGTAGGGATTGTTCTTATCAATACCCGGAAAATAGGATTGATCCATATTGATAACCAGACTTCTGTAATTTTCATTGCTTCTGGCATTTACCGTCACTTTTGAAGAATCCGGGAATACAACATTCTCAAATTTGAATTTACCGTTTACATCTGTGTAAGCATCCTTGCTGACTCCTGCTGCCGGGATTTTTAAAAGTAATCCTGCATTCTGAACAGTTCTACCCGTATTCATACGCAGCACTCCGGAAATAGTAATTCCTTGTTCAGGAAGGAAATTAACTGCAGGCAATTTATCTGCTAAGATATCTGTGTAAGAGAACCTTCTGAACCCTTGTGTCATTAACAATGCATCCAGAGCCTGTAATCTGTTTGCTACCTTATCATCAAAATAATAGTTTGGTTTCTCTACATAACCTTTGATATCCGAGGTAAGCAGAAAATTACTCACAATAGAGAGGTCTTCCTGATCATCATATGGTACTTTCGTTTCGTCTACGACAGCGACTGAATAGCTACCCGGAAATTTTTGACCATTATTATCAATCGCCAGTTTCAGTTTGACCAGATCTTTGGGTTTGTAGGCTTGCTTATCAGCTGTTACTTTTATGTCCAGTAATTTATCAGATTGAATATAGATCAATCGTTCACTGATTGGAGTACCATCCGGCTTCATGAGTGTGATCTGAGCAATCCCATTTGGAAAACGGTTTTTTGGTATGGTAAGTAAAAATGATGGATTTTTCAGTGTAGCCTGTGCCGCATAACACAACTGTCCATTGGATACAGCCAGAATATAGTAGGGTTGATTCTGGACTTTTTGAAAGTAGGTATCGTTGGTCACGATTCCCATTTGAATAGTGGTATCTGCTTCCTTATGGAATACCAGATTGACAGATTCGGTTTTTACATCCGGAAGTGTATAGGTACGTTCCTGCCCGTTTTCAAATTTTACACTCGCTTTATACTTCTCGCCTGCAATAGGCAGCATGGAGAAGACCCCCATTCCCAAGCCCAGATCTTTAAATTCTGCTATAGTAGTATTCTTTGAATCTACAATCCGGCCTGTTACTTTCTGTCCTTTTCCATCCGAACCAACAGCTTTAAATCCTACATTCTTTGCTAATCCTTCAATCAAATCTCCACCTTCCGGAAAAAATTGCACATCCACATCCCAAACTGCATTTTTAAGCAAAAAATTTCCCACTAAAGGGGGTTGACCTTTCTCTCCATCGACCTTCACCGTCAGCTCTCCGCTTTGAAGTATTTCACGATCCTTGGCAGAAATATTCATTGTGATGCGTCCCATGTCATCGGTTTCACCTTTTCCTTTACTGATGGTTTCCCATCCCGATATAGCTTCCCAATTAACCTTGGATCGACTTAATATCTTACCTGTCTTATCTTTAAACTGAACAGTTGCCTGTGTTTTGGTACCGTTGTCATTTGGTTTGAATTCAATATTGGTAATGACCTTATTATTAATAGCATCTCCTATAGGTATAATCTTATTAAAGAAATACACAGGGTCAAAATTGGCCATCCACTTGGTATAAGCTCTGAAACGGTAATTGTCTTTGACCATAAATTGAGGATCCAACACAAAATATCCGTTACCTACACCTTCTTTCAATGGAATTTTAAAAGTCTGAATAAGTGAATCCCGGCTATTCAACACCTCAACATAAGTGATCTTCGAAGGATCGTATTCAAACAGATTCCTGTTTAGATAAGTTTTAAACCAAAGCGTATCTCCTACAGCATAATACGGTTTATCAAAGTGTACATGAACTTTCTCGATCGGATAGACCTGAAAAAGCTTTTGTGCTTTTTCTACAACAGTATTAATCGGAATAGTCGGTTTATCTTGTGCCAGAGATTTAGCCTGAAAGGCAAATGTGGCAATTAGTAATGCAATAAGAAATTTTAATGACTTCATGTATAGCGTCGTATTTTTCAGAATGCTAAATATATCCATTTTTAGCGAGACAAGCATAGAAACCCCCGAAATTTAACATTCCTTAAAGCAATGGAGCCAGTAACCGGCAAAGCGAATCCACTCCTTTTTTCCATTTGGAACGATTTTTCCAGATCTTCAATGTGAGCAAGTCCGAATCGGCTTTATCCAATTCAAATTGATTTTCCAGATTAACACATAGTTGCAAATCACTTATGATAGCAGAAATCTCAAAATTGATATAGAAACTACGTATATCCAGATTAGTAGTCCCTATAAAGGCGACTTTACCGTCAATACACAATGTCTTGGCATGGATAAAACCTTTATTATACAGATACACTTTGACTCCTCTGTTTAAGAGAGACTTGAGAAAAGAAAAACTGGCATGCTGCACAAAATACGAATCCGATTTGGCTGGCATCATTAATTCAACTTCAACTCCTGAAGCAGCAGCGACCTGCAAAGCGGTAGACAGCTCATCACTGGGAATATAATAGGGAGTACAAAGCTGCACTCTGTTCTTAGCCTCACTGATAGCCAGTAAGATTGCTTCCATATTAAATGGTCCCACTGATCCCGGATCACTGGATGTGAAAGCCACTGCAGCCTGTTCGGGAAACTGAAAAGGTTTGCTGCATAAATATTCACGGGTAATCATAAAAGGATCGCCGTCAGTCTGGTTCCAGGACATCCAAAAATTTACCTGTAACATATTTACAGCTTCACCTTCGATCATGACAGAAGTATCTCTCCAGAAAACGGCATCAGATTGTCCCGGATAATTGATATAGCGATCCGAAATATTAATTCCCCCGACAAAACCAATATGTCCGTCTATCACTGCTATCTTACGGTGATTACGATAATTGGAATTGGCCAGAGAGGTAAAAGTCACAGGCAGAAAGGGTTGAAATTCTATTTTGCTCTTTTTACTTGCAACCAGATATTTGACTAAGTCGGGCGATCCGAAACTATCTACGATCAAACGTACTTTGATCCCTTCGGCTGCTTTTTCTTCCAATGCATTTAAGACTTCCAGTCCTATGCTATCCAGTTCAAAAATGTAATATTCTACATGAATTGCATGCTTCGCTTCCCGGATTGCTTTCAGAAAAGCAGGAAATTTCTCCTCACCATTCGTCAGCAGAGTGACCCGGTTACGCAGTGAGGGAGAAGATAGCCGCTCATTCTTGAGAAAAGTAAATACACGGTGCGCAGAGCCTATCCACTCTTCGATCGTTTCCAGATCGCGTTCCATCTCGGGCTCCAGTTTATTCCATTCCCGTTCCAGCAGCTCAGCCTGTTGCTGGCTCATGCGCTGAAATTTACGGATCTTCTGAAATTTCTGTCCAAACAGATAATATAGAATAAGCCCGATAACGGGAAGAAAAACGATTACCATTACCCATGATACAGTCTTGCTGGGATTTCGGTTTTCAATAAGAATAGTAGAAATAACACCAATGTATAAGATTGAGAGTGGTATCCAGTACCATTGTACTAAAAACTCCCATACCATATTGACATGATGTGATTCGATAGCAAGCACTTCCATAGCATTTTCATTGCTCTGATTATAATAACAGCTGTTATATACACAGCAATCAGAAGAAAAATCTTTTATTTAAAGCGACCTCCAAACGGGTCTGGAATAAATTTAGGCTATTTTATCAGGATTAAGAAAAATAAAAGAAGAGAATACGGCTATGCACAATGTGCAGCACCATTCATATGAATCAATGGACTAAGATAGGGAATATCCAGATTAGCACCCCTCAGCATAAACCAGATGCCCATCAGAAGATAGAGGGCGGGCAGCAATTTGTTAAAATTGAACTTAAATATTTTCTTTGGAAAGTGGCCTGCAAATGAAACTGCAAATAGTAAAGGTAGAGTACCGGTACCGAAAAGGATCATAAACATAAAACTTCCTGAAACAGTAGCTGCATTCAAAGCAGCAGCCAATGCCATATAAACCATACCGCAAGGTAGCAACCCGTTTAATATTCCAGCTACAAAACTTCCTCCCGGACGATACAGCCATCTTCCCATCAGTTTAGCGAAAGGCGTGATAAAGGTTGTCTGCCATTTGGCAAATTTGCTGTTTTGTTTACCATAAAGATGGAAAAGACCAATTCCTATCAGAATAGCTCCTGTCAACAAACTCATCCATTGCTGCCAGCCTTGTATAGAAGCCAGATTACCAAACAGCCCCAGGACAACACCCAAAAGCCCATAAGTCAATATCCGGCCGGATTGATACAGGATTTTATTAAGTACTACAGTCCAGGACATTTGTTGACCTCCCTGAAAAGCCATCAGTAAAGGACCACACATCACTGCACAGTGCAGACTACCTAATAAACCCATAAAAAATGCCAGATAATGATACGTCATATGCTACAGGAATATATGTTTTTCAAAAATATAAGGAACCGCATTACCCTCCCATTGTATTTCCAGACTCCAGCGTCCTTTCTGAAAAGATTGTATAGGCAAACGATATCCTGTCGAAGCCGTAGCAAACGGTAAGGAAATATCCAGATGACTGTCAGAAGGACGCTTGAATACCAGTTTACCTTTATTTTGCGGATGTGGAAAATCAATATACAGAGTATCATTCACTGCTCTTATAACAGGCTCTGCATGATCTCTGATCACATTTGATTTTCTATTATAGGTATCATCGTAGTTTAATCCCTTTTCATAATAGTCTTCCTCTTCTAATGTATCTGCATTATGACTCACCATATATATTCCTGCACCTATAATACCTGACATAAATACGGCAAGACTGACTACTATTTTTTTACCCCAATTCATACTTCGTTGTTTTTATACTACATTCCAGGAGGAGCAATAAATGTCGTTTTCAGGGTTTCTATCTTTTTCCCTTCGGACATAATATTTATTCTGACATTTGATTTATAATGCTCCACATCCTTACTATTGATAATCAGAAAAAAACTGAGTTTAGCACTGCCATCTTTATTCAGTTTATTGATTTTATTAACCAGTTGTAATGTTAATTTGTGATCTTCACTTTCCAGTGTAAAAGGCATTTCTTTACCACTCTTGTTGATCAGTTCCAGCGAATAAAGATTCGAGATAGTATGATCTTCTCTTAACTGATAAGTACTTCCTTTGGCTCTCAGCAGTGTAGCACCAACTTGCGTTCTGCTGAATATCATATATCCAAAGACTCCCATCAATACAGCTAATACAATGGAATAAGCGATGGCTCTTACATTGTTCTTTTTAAAATCATCCTTATGTTCAATCTCGCCCATAGCATAGAAACCAATAAGGCGACTTGGTTTTCCTATTTTTTTCATGACACCATCACAGGCATCTATACATGCTGTACAACTGACACATTCCATCTGTAATCCTTTACGTATATCTATGCCTGTGGGACATACCTGCACACATAAATTGCAATCAACACAGTCTCCCCTTTCCTTATGGTCATCCTTTCTTTGCTTACCCCGGGGTTCGCCTCTGAAATGGTCATACGCTACGACTGTACTCTGATCATCCAGCAATACACTTTGCAGCCTTCCGTAAGGGCAGATTGCAATGCAGACAATCTCGCGGATATAAGAAAATACAGCATAGAAAACCAAGGTAAAAACAGAAATGGAAATCAGACCCGCAATGTGTGCGTCCAATGGATCCGTAATAATCTTAATGAGCGCATCAGCACCAATAATATAAGACAGAAAGATATTAGAAATGAAAAAAGATATAATCAGAAATATCGTATGCTTGAATATCTTTTTCTTATTCTTCTCAAAAGAATTTTCGGCAGCATTTAACTTCTTCTGTTGTGTCCAGTCCCCTTCTATCCAATATTCTATCTTGCGGAATATCAATTCCATAAAAATAGTTTGCGGACAGGCCCAACCGCACCAGACCCGTCCATAAACTACAGTAAACAACACAATACATACCATCGCGATCAGCATACCGAACACGAAAATATGAAGATCCTGAGGATAAAATAAATTTCCGAAAATAGAGAATTTACGCTCAATGATATTAAACATCAAAAAAGGTTCTCCTTTGATCTTAATAAACGGAGCTGCAAATAAAAACAGCAACAACGAATACCCAAACCACTGGCGATAGTTATAGAGCTTGCCGGAAGGTTTCTTGGCATAGATCCAATTTCTCTTTTTAGATTTCGGAGGATTGATATCCTGAATATTCGTTGTTACCTGCATAATTATATACTTATTGTACGGCTGTGGTATCTGTTTCGGCTTCGGCATCTTTCTCCGCTGATGCATACTCTACTTCTGCTCCCTGCGGTTCTTTAGGACTAGCCGGTTTTGTATCCCGTATCGAAACGATGTAATTACTTACTTCTGCTATTTGTGCCGGAGACAATGTCTGTTCCCATGGCACCATACCCTTATCCGGTACACCATACTTCACTGTTTTGAAAACATCTTTAATCTCTCCGCCATGCAACCAGAACCGGTCTGTAAGATTGGGTCCGATTCCCCCTTCTCCGGCCTGACCATGACATGCAGAACAGTTAGCGGCAAAGATAGCTTTACCGGCTGTAGCCATAGCACCCGTCTCATCTACCGTAATAGATGTTTCATCAATAAGATCTGCTACCTGAGCAAGATACTCCTGTTTGGCCTTTTCAGCCTGAGCAACTTCCCTCACATATTCCTGATCCTGATTCAATCCCCATCCAAAGACATGGTACACCAACAGGTAGATAATACCAAATGTAATAGTAGAATAGAATAAGGCATTAAACCAGATCGGAATCGGATTATCCAGCTCTTTGATACCATCATAACTGTGATCAATCACAATATCCTTTTCTTCTGAGATCGGTCTCAGTCCCATTATCTTTTTCCAGTTATTAGACCATTTGATTTTACGGGCCTGCTTTGCAGCAACTTTTGCCGCCTGTTCCTGCAAAAGCACTTCAGGCATAGTAATCTTCAAAATGGATTTTATCGCTTTACTAACGGAAAGCGCAGTAAAGAGTAGTACGATCAATACCACCACCAACAGAATGATAAGGATATCATTATATATATTGCCGGTACTCATGTTCCAACCTGAACTTACGGCAGTAGAATCTGCTACTAAAAATAATTTCATAATCTATTTTTATTCTGTTGTTTGACCATTTTGTTCGTCCTGACCATCGAGAGGCAATTCTTTCATATACTGAATATGATCTTTCTTCATCCAGAATAGCATCAATGCTACCGCAACGAAGAATACCAGGAATATCCACAGCGATGTGATCAGATAAATTTCATCGCCATTTAAGTTTGTGATTTGCTTGAACATCGTTTTACAGTTTAATTTTGACTATCCACATTACTTGCTGCCGCTGCTGCAGGCTCTGCTTTAATATCCGTTCCTAATCGTTGCAAATAAGCTATGATCGCTATAATCTCTCTGTCACTTCCAACCTTAACCTGATTTGCTGCCAGATCCTTGGCTATTGCTTCTGCCTGTTTAGCGATATCAGCATGTGCGTTTTCAATATCCTTATGTGAATAGGGTACACCTAATACACGCATCGCATTCATTTTCTCTTTAATGATACTATTATCGAGTTTCTGATCTATCAGCCATGGATAAGTCGGCATGATACTACCCGGCGAAGTAATGGTAGGATCAAGCAAATGATCAAAATGCCATTTGTTCGGGTACTTTCCTCCTACGCGATGTAAATCAGGTCCGGTACGTTTGGATCCCCATAAGAATGGTCTGTCGTATACATATTCTCCGGATTTGCTGTATTCTCCGTATCTGGAAGTCTCCGAACGGAATGGTCTTACCGTTTGAGTATGACAGTTTACACAACCTTCTTTAATATAGAGATCTCTTCCCTGTAACTCCAGAGCAGTATATGGTTTGACACTTGCTATAGTAGGAATATTAGATTGAATGGTGAAAGTAGGTACCATCTCCACAATTCCTCCTATCAGTATAGCGAGAAGGGCAAGCACCATGAACAACATAGGTTTACGCTCCAGACGGCGGTGAGTCTCCCGTTCATTCTTAGTCACTGGTTCAAGAGCAGGAGCTTCAGCCGGCTCATTAGCCATCAGTTTTCCTTTAGCCATTGTTTTGACCAGATTGAATGTCATCAGTAATGCTCCGGACAGGTACAATGCTCCACCTACCGCACGCATCATATGCATAGGAAGAATTTCTAATGTAGTAGCCAGGAAATTCGGATATTTTAGTACACCTTCAGGTGTAAATTCTTTCCACATTAAGCCCTGTACGACAGCTGCCCAGTACATTGGAATAGCGTAGAATAAAATACCTAATGTACCGATCCAGAAGTGCGCATTGGCCAGCTTTTTAGAATACAGCTCCGTTTTATAGATACGCGGTACCAGCCAGTATAGTATCGCAAACGTCATAAAACCGTTCCATCCAAGTGCACCGACGTGTACGTGAGCCACGATCCAATCGGTAAAATGGGCAATCGCATTTACCTGTTTTAAGGATAACATAGGGCCTTCAAATGTAGCCATACCGTAAGCCGTCAATGCAACGACCATAAACTTCAAGGTAGGCTCTGTTCTAACCTTATCCCATGCGCCACGCAATGTCAACAGACCGTTGATCATCCCTCCCCAGCTAGGAGCAATCAACATGATGGAAAATACGACGCCCAATGATTGTACCCATGAAGGTAATGATGTATATAATAAATGGTGCGGTCCTGCCCAGATGTATATAAATATCAGTGACCAGAAATGCAGAATACTCAATTTGTAAGAATATACAGGACGATTGGCCATCTTAGGCAAAAAATAGTACATCATACCTAAGAAAGGAGTGGTAAGAAAGAAAGCAACAGCATTATGACCATACCACCACTGGACTAATGCGTCCTGTACTCCGGAATAGACATAGTAACTTTTCCAGAATGTAACAGGTAACTGTATGGAGTTGACAATATGAAGTACAGCTACTGTAACAAATGTTGCAATATAAAACCATACAGCGACATACATATGTCTTTCTCTGCGTTTGATAATAGTACCGAACATATTGATACCGAATACCACCCAAATCAAAGTAATGGCCACGTCAATAGGCCACTCCATCTCCGCATATTCATGACTGGAAGTAAATCCCATCGGAAGCGTAATGGCGGATGCTATAATGATAAGTTGCCATCCCCAGAAATGGAGCTTACTTAATATATCGCTGAACATCCTCGCTTTGAGTACCCGTTGCAGCGAATAATAAACGCCCATAAAAATAGCATTCCCTACGAATGCAAAAATGACAGCATTGGTATGAACAGGACGAACACGACCAAAAGTCGTATACTGTATTCCGAAATTCATATCCGGCCATACCAGTTGCAATGCTACCAATAATCCCACGGACATTCCAACGATGCCCCATATAATGGTGGCTAACCCGAAATTTCTGACAATCTTATTGTCGTAATTAAACTGCTCTAACTGCATTACTTGTTGTGTTGATTTCTGTGGGTAAAATTATCTCTTAATTCATGACATTCTAATGATATATCACGGCTTAAAAAGTGATTTATATTACTTTTCGGGCACAGCAAGAGTCTTTAAAGCCAGGCTTTAAAACAAAAAAAACGGACTTAAATATTTAAGTCCGTTTCTACATTTTTTGATATGATGGATTACAGCATATTCTTTTCTCTTTCCTCATCAGCTACAGGTGCTTTCGCATACCTGGTATACCCATGTTTGGAAGGATTTTCAATAATCTCTTTGACAGAGACTAATTTATAAACATATGATGCTGTTTCATTATTGAGCTTCAACTTATAATAATCGTCTTGTTTTTGACGACGGATGGCTCCTCTAAGGCTTCCTCCACCTACATTATAGGCAGCGGCAACCAATGTCCAGTCTCCAAATTCGCGATAGAGATATTTAAGGTAACGCGCAGCTGCATGCGTAGATTTTGTCAGATTAAGTCTTTCATCTACTTTACCGCTCACCTTCAATCCATAAAGACGTGCTGTTGCCGGCATAAACTGCCAATAGCCACCTGCACCTTTACTGGACACCACACGACTATCCATCCCGCTTTCAACAAGTGGTATATATTTAAAATCTTCCGGAATACCATGTGATTTTAAGATTGCAGCAATCTGTGGTAGGTGTTTCTCTGCTTGCTTGTGTAAACTGTACGTCTGTTGCTTTCTAAAAGAAAAACGACTTAAGTACTGTGTGAGCTTCCTTTCGACCTGAGGCAGGTCCAGCGGAAGGCTTTCTTCTGCGAAGGTGATCGATATCAGATAATCGTGTTCTCCTTCATTGTCCTTATCTCCATTATGGTCAGATAAAGCCGCTTTGTTTACTATTCTGTTTTTGATGTTCAGCGTCTTGGCATCGTCATATCTGACATTGGCTGCGACCGCATTTTCTTTAGTGCTTGAATACAATTTCGACAGTAACATCCCTGCCAAAATCAAGCCACAACATAATACTTTCTTTTTAATCATTCACTCCCTTACTGCTATCCTATCCACGATAATATCGATCAAAAAATAGCTTGGTACAAATTCAAGGTGGCAAAGATACACACTATTATGCTAAAAAACAAATAGTTACAAATCCGACCAGATCTATAACGTTGAAATTCAGCTTTATTGTATGCGATTTTCATAAAATATTTGCATTATTCTGGTGGTAGAATAAATATAATAGCTATCTTTGTAGTTCACATTTTTTAAAGTAAAATATGCCATTCAGCAGAAATCGGAACAGTCGTGACGACAACTCCAAACGATCAAGAAGTAACTCAGAAAACTTCAAATCAAAAGGCAACAGCAGCCGATCAGAAAAGTCTTCTGGTTACAATGACAACAAATCTCCTAGAAAATCATTCTCAAAATCATCAGACTCTAATGATCGTCCTGATCGTTTCGAAAAAACTGAAGGTAGTAAAACCGGAGGCTATAAAAAGTCATTCGACGGAAAGAAATCATTCGGAGAAAAAAGATCCTTTGGAGAGAAGAAGGCATTTGGCGATAAAAAAGCGTACGGAGATAAAAAACCTTTTGGTGAAAGAAATGCTTTCGGAGAGAAGAAGGCATTTGGTGACCGAAAACCATTTGGTGATAAAAAAGCATACGGAGATAGAAAACCGGGATCTGATAAAAGATTTGGTGACCAGAAGTTTAGCAAAAGCGGACCCAGAGATAAAAACAGAGACTTCGGAGATAATCGCAAATTCGACAAGCCATATAAAAAATCTTTCGAAACAAGCGAAGATGCTGAACAAAGAACATTTGCCAAACGCAGACCAAGCAGCAGAACGGTAAAGCAAGCTACATCTGACTATGATGATAACGGCATGATACGTCTTAACCGTTACATCTCTAATGCAGGTATATGCTCCCGTAGAAAAGCAGATGAGCTAATCACAGCAGGTGTTATATCTGTAAACGGAGAAGTGGTTACCGAATTAGGTAGTAAGGTAGATCCGGCTAAAGATGAAATAAAGTACAATGGAGAGCGTCTGAAAAGAGAGAAAATGGTGTACGTACTTTTGAACAAACCAAAAGATTATATCACGACTACTGATGATCCACAGGAACGCCGCACTGTAATGCAATTGGTCGCAAACGCGACTAAAGAACGCATATATCCTGTAGGTCGCTTAGACAGAAACACCACTGGTCTGCTTCTGTTGACCAATGACGGTAATCTTGCAGAAAAATTATCACACCCCCGGAATAATATCAGCAAGATCTATAATGTGGAGTTGGATAAAAGTCTGAATCAAGGCGATTTCAACAAAATTGTTTTTGGACTTGAACTGGAAGACGGTTTTGTAAAACCTGACGATCTGAGTTATGTACAGGGCGGTAGTAAACGTGAAGTAGGAATTCAGATTCACAGTGGTAAAAATCGTATTGTAAGACGTATTTTCGAATCTTTAGGATACGATGTCGTAAAACTGGACCGTGTAGTATATGCTAATCTTACGAAAAAAGATCTGCCAAGAGGTCGTTGGAGATATCTGGAAGAAAAAGAGTTGATTCAGTTGAAACACCTGATCTAGATCAACCCGATTATAAAATTTAAAGCAGCTTAACCGCTGCTTTTTATATTTTAGTGCAGTTATCTCTTCTTATTTTTTTAATTTTATCAAAAATATAAAATATCATGACAGATCCAAAAACACTGACTTCTGTAGCAGAATTTCATAAAACATTTCAACATCCTATACTAGATCAGCCTACTATTCCGGCTGAGAAAAGATGCGAACTACGCGTGTCGCTTATCGCTGAGGAGTTAAAAGAATTGGAAGAAGCCATCCAAAACAAAGACCTGGTAGAAATAGCCGATGCACTTTGTGATATCCAATACGTATTATCCGGAGCAGTTCTGGAGTTTGGTTTAAAAGATAAATTTAATGCTCTTTTCGAAGAAGTGCAACGTTCTAATATGAGCAAAGCATGTAAATCCGTCAAAGAAGCAGAAGAAACGATGAAGTATTACAAAGAAGAAAAAGGTGTAGATAGTTATTATAAGGAAGTTGACGGCCTGTTTCTGGTATTTAGAGAAGGTGATAATAAAACTCTGAAATCGATTTACTATTCTCCTGCAGATTTAAAATCTATTATTGAGCAATAAGTTCAATGCTTCATAAGAATAAACGGGGAGCAAATATGATTTGCTCCCCGTTTATTTTATGCTAATATTTTATATCTGCTGCCCTGAATCGCATTTCGCTGCTCCAGGCCTTTATCAATATACGTTTGAATAGCTGATTTACCTAGCCCCCAGTTAGGCGCTATTAACAACTCTTTATCCGCCAGACCGAACAATCGCTGAACGATAATATCAGGACGTAATAAAGGAATAAATTCACACAAGAAGTCGGTGTATTCTTCTATAGAAAAAACATGAAAAGGTTCCCGTTTATATTGTACCCCCATAATAGAGCCTTCTACAATATGCAGGTGATGTAACTTTACAAACTTAATCTGCGGATGTTTATTGATCTCATCAGCATAGCGCAACATCATCTCTCTTGTTTCCCACGGGAAACCAAAGATAGTATGCACACAGATTTCCAAAGGACTGTTTTGTACCAGAGCTAATGCTTTTTGTAGTTCACGGTGTGAACATCCTCTGTTGATACGGGTAAGTGTTTCGTCATAGATAGATTCCATACCCATTTCCAGATCTACATCCAACCGGTCCGTATAACTCTCCAATAAGGCTATCTTTTCGAAATCAATACAATCCGGACGTGTACCTACGGAAAGCCCTACCGTATGTTCAGGGCATACATTGATCGCCTCATCGTACATCATCTTCAATAGATGTGTAGGTGCATAAGTATTTGTATTAGGCTGAAAATAGATAATGAACTTTTCTGCATTATATCCATTACGCGCTCTTTCTATACCTGCTTCGACCTGCTCTTTAATAGTAGGCAATTTACGTGCGGATTCCGGAGTAAAGGAATCTACATTACAATACGAACATCCACCGTAACCCTTACTTCCATCCCGGTTAGGACAAGTAAAATTACCATCCACAATTACTTTAAACACACGCTGTCCGTCATACTTTTCTTTAAGATAAGAGCCGTAATGATTATAAGGTTTCTGTCCAGTATCCAATAATGTACCCATAACTGCAAAGATACAAAAGAGGATTCATAACAATCTGTATTTAACCATAAAAGGTAATAGAAGTATACATTTTAGAATAGCAATCTTTAACCTCTCTCCGGATATATCGCTATCACTAACTCTGGCGCAGGCTTTAGCGCAGCGCTGCTTGTGCCTGGATCGTATTGCCGGTAGGGACAGCAGCA
>NZ_GL379773.1 GCF_000143765.1 Sphingobacterium spiritivorum ATCC 33861
CTTTTTCACCTCCTGATCGCTATGCGAAACCATTCGGCTTAGCTCCCGTAAGGGATGGCAAAGGTAGAAATCTTTTTTGAATTGCACAAATCTTTTTTACAAAAAATATGCCCTCCCGTTATTCTAAACCTCCTTTTTTCAGTAGTCATCCCTTGCGAAACAACTATCCCTCCCTTGCGGAGTGGTGCAAAGGTAGAACTTTAATCACATTACTTCCAAATGTAATGGAAATGTTTTTCTTTACCTGAACTTAATACGCTGATAACATGCGTTATAAAATTAAAGAATTAGCCCCTGAACAATAAATACAACCTATATAATGCCGTCACAAATCTTTTTAGGTGTGCAATATCCTGCTAATGCCTGTACTGAGAAGAAAGATCCTTTATACGGATATTTCTGAAATCTACGGGTTGTCCTTCGCTTTGGAGTGCTATAAAGCCACTCTTCAAAAGCTGTCCGTCAATTTTGATTCCCGGGTCATAGCGATTGGCAACTCCCCCTCCTATCTGTGGTTTGGAATATTGTAATACCGTATCACCTTCAATAATATGGGTAATCAGCGAATCCCCCAGTACAATCAGCTCTGCACTCACCCATTGATCTCCGTCGTATGTCTTAGAAGTAGAATTGAGACAATGTGAAGCAGCTATCTTCCCTTTATAGATCACATGGGTTCCTGGCGAACACATATTACCGGTAGGTCTGGGTTTTCCGTCTCCCAACCCGCCCAGAAACTGCATCTCTACAGAGATCGGCCAGTCCTGTTCCCTGGGCATAGTCGCCGGATCCTGTGAATGAAACATCACACCGCTATTACGTAAGGTATAATCAGGCGCTCCGGAATGAAGCTCCCCTACGAATCGGTATTCAAGTTTGAGGTGGTAATAGGAATAGGGTGTTTTATAATAGAGGTGACCATATTGCTCATTGAAATCGCCGTATTCATCGTAACGGACCTGAATCATACCGTCCTGTACACGAAAGGTATGTCCATAATTGACTCCAAAATCATGATGGTGAATCTTAACATTCCAGTCATTGATATCTTTACCATTGAACAGGGATTTCCATTCCTGTGTTGTTGTATCTGTATTTTCTTTAGCTTTTTTTACAGAACAACCTCCGGTCGTTAACAGAGCGATCCATATATACAGGAATAGATTTCTTTTCATCAGGTTTTGTTTTTAAGGGTCGGCCTAAAATACAAAAAACCGGATGTATCCTCCAAAAATAAGGGACTGAAAAAATAACCAGTCCCTTATGTACACATCATCACAACACTTAATACTATACTAATATGTTTAAAAACCGATCCCGTTTAAGAAAACGGAACCGGTCCCTAGTCCTATTTTTTCTTATTCGCTTTTAAGTGCGTCTATTATTTTGTCATACGTAATGTCCTGACTAGGTCTTGGAGCATCATTATCAATGATTTTTCCATCACGACCAATAATCACATAACGGGGAATACCTGAAATATTGAATGCCTTGGCTACTACACTTTTCACACCTCCCTTTGACAACAGATGTATTCCTTCTATCTTATCTTCCGCTATAGCCTGACGCCATTTATCCTCGCTGTCATCAATGCTGATATATAAAAATATAACATCTTTGTTGTTGGCAAGTTTAGCATGCAGCTTAGGACTGCCATTTTTCATTTCATACCTGCAGGGAGAACACCAACTCGCCCAAAAATCGATGTAGATAACCTTTCCTGCAAAATCTTTCAGAGAAACTTGTTTCCCATTTATATCATTCAGCGTAAACGGAGGAGGCACAGCGCCTGCTGAAAGTTTTAAGGCCTGATCATATACACGCTGCAGTTCGGCCAACTGTTCTTTACTGCCTCCGTCAGCTGCAAACTGTTTTATATAGTCTTTGCACTGATTTACATCCTTAGCACTGAGCAACATATTATTTACAATACCAAACAAAGCCAAACTACGTATTTTACCGCTCAGGTGTTCTTTTACCTGTTCGTATTCCATTTTACGTTTTTCTGCTTCGGGTAGAGTGGAAGCACTATCCAGTTGTCCCAATTGATTCAAACGACGAAACCGTAAAAAAACAGGTAAAGTACCTCTCACAAACCTGTTATAAGTATCATGAGCTAACAACGCTTCGGAAAACTTTACCTTTTTCATAAGGTCCATATACCCCGGAGGCAATGTTTCACTAAATTTTTTATTCAGTCCCTGGCTCAGTAAGTAAGGCATTATTACTTCCATCCCCAACGCATCATAATAGAATTTGGTTCGCTGATGGTCATAAAAGCTTTTGGATACTTTAGATTTATTATTATCCAGAAAATCCAGATTTGCCTTATTCATCTGCTCGTTTTGCTCATAAAGAACATTTAACGGAATCTTTGTCGCATCCAGTTTGTTATAATTTGCCAGATAAAGATCCATCAGCTCCTTTAATACTCCGGCATTCTCTGCCCCTGTTCCCGAAAAGCTGGTATTATCTTTAAAATCTGTCCTGATCAGCAGATTATCCCCCGGCTCCAGATACAACGGTATTGATCCTTTTACAGGGTTGTCTATTGATACACGTCCATCTGTACCTCGTTCTAAAAACGTCGAAAATTCAAACATACCTGTTGCATCCGGCTTTAATTTTTGCGGCTCTGTTTTCCCGTCATCTAGGGAAACCCACATAGAATCCACCTTCAGAGGACTCACATCTAGACGTATCCGGGTTTTCTTTCCCTGTCCCCATACTATACTTACGTATATGCAAAGGAAAATTAGTGTTGCTATTTTTTTCATTTTTATCTGTATTTATTTTTGATCAGGATGTTTATTTAGCCAGTGCCTCATTGATCTTATCCTGCGTAATATCCTGGCTGGGTCTTGGTGCATTATTGTCAAAAATACGACCATCACGATCAATGATCATATAACGGGGAATACTGATAATATTAAATGCCTTAGCCACTGCACTTTTCATGCCTCCCTTTGACAACAGATGTATTCCATCTATTTTATCTTGAGCTATTGCATCCTTCCAGTCAGCATAATTATCGTCTATACTGATATACAGGAAGACTACATCCTTATTGTCCTTAAATTTGGGATGAAGTTTAGGATTTCCTCTTTTCATTTCTCCCCTGCAGGGTTGGCACCAACTGGCCCAGAAATCTATGTATACGACTTTACCTGCAAAATCTTTCAAAGTCACTACTTTATTATTGAGGTCTTTCAGTTCAAAATAAGGCGGAACTACTCCCAGTGCTGTTTTTTTGTTGTTTTCATAAGAGGCGGATACCAAACGGGCATCTTCCGTATTCATAGAATCTAAATACATATCAACCAATGGTTTGTAAACCTGAATATCTTTAGCTTCTGTTAATGATGTAATCAACAGATCTCTTCTGGCCGCACTTTTAGACTTTCCCGTATACATCTGATCCATATTACGCAGGTCAAGTCTCACATTGGCTTCTTGAGAAAAGGTGCTATCCAGCATACCTAACCGATTTTTTTCCTTATTTCTCAGGTACTTTATGAAAGAATAACTCATAAAAGATCTATAGAAGAAGTTACTCAGCAAGTTTTCATCAACTTTAACACGCTTTTGTAATTCCCAATAATCCGGAGGAATACATTCGGACAACTTCTTACCGGACAAGGCCTGACAGGTAAAAGGAATTCTCATCATTTCATCCAGTTCCTTGTATTTTGATGAAACAGACTTATATGTATAAAATCCAGGGGTTACCTTTTGTTTATTTCTTTCCAGAATATCCAATATCGGCCGCCACTTGGCAGTAACCCTACCAGACAAATCAGCGGGATTCTGACTATTGATTTGTTTATTATGCATATCGAAGTCTAATTCTGTTTTCGTGAGCAGATAATTTACCCTATTATTTTCAGCACCCCGGCCACCAAAAACGGGCATATCTCCGCTATCAATCTTAATCAGCAGATTATCATCTTTCTCTAGAAACAAAACAATTGGTGCTGGTTTAGATTCATCCATTAAAAGTATAACCGTAGGGTCAAGATCGGGTGCGATACGAAATACATATTTTCCACTCTGATCCGGCCTTGCAAATGTTTGTGTCAGACCATTATAGAGGACATAGATAGAGTCCGGTTTGGGAAAAGTAGTAATATCAACAGTGATGCTGACTTCTTTGGTCTGAGCATATCCTGCACTTACCAGCAGGCATAGCATTAATTTTATGAGGTATTTCATATGTATGTGTTTTTTCGCAGATGCGTCAAATGGCGCATCTGACTTACATTTATTAATATTTTTAGAGCATTTCCAGCATAAATAATTTATAGTAATATTTCGTATACATCAACAGGATGTTTATTTAGCCAGTGCCTCATTGATCTTATCCTGCGTAATATCCTGACTGGGTCTTGGTGCATCGTTATCTGCGATCCTACCATCCCGGTCAATAATTACATAGCGTGGAATCCCCGAAATATTAAAAGCCTTAGCCACCGGGGTATTTACACCTGATGTGGCCTGCGAAAGCAAATGGATACCTTCTATCTTATCCTCATCTATCGCCTTTTTCCAGTCATCTGCTTTACTGTCCAGACTTATATACAGAAACACGACATCCGGGTTATCCTTGAATTTTGTATGTAGCTTAGGTGAACCGTGCTTCATTTCTCCTCTGCATGGCCCGCACCAGCTGGCCCAGAAATCAATGTATACCACCTTGCCTCTGAAATCCCTCAGTGAGACATCTTTACCCTCCAGACTTTTTAGGGTAAAGTCCGGAGCCATTTTGCCGGTTGATAACTTGTCCATTACAGCATATTTTTCTCTCAGTATTTTTGCTGTAGAATCATCCGCGTATTTCGCAATATGCTCATCCAGAAGGGGCTTTACAACACTCAGTTCTTTGGCCTGATCAAGTACACTCACTATAGTTTTACTCAAGGCCTCATTCTTTACCTTACCCTCCGGATAATATTTAAGGATCATCTGATAATCCGTAAAAGCATCCTGCAATTCGTGCGGACTGTCTAACTTTCCTTGTAAAAAAAGCTCCTTTCTACGCAGATAGGGAGGATAAAAGTATAAAAGCAAGGCGTCATAAACACGATTACCCAGCAACTGATCATCATATTGAACCTGTTGATCCAATACCCACAAATCCGCAGGAGATTCTTCAGCAAATTTCCCCTTCTTACCCAGAATATAATAATAGCCATACCACATATAATCCTGTAGCTTTTGATAACTAAAACTGGTCATTGCGTAATTGTAGAATGAAGAAGTTATCCTTTGTTTGTTCTGATTAAGCAGATCTATCGGTATTTGATTGGTATTATTTAATATATCAAAAAACTCTTTTGCGGTCATTTTGCTCGCATCGATTTTCACCTTAGCTGCTTCAACAGTATTCATGATATGATTAAAAACTTCCGAGTTTTCTGCCCCTTCGCCGGTATAGGTCGTTTGCTCAAAATTCGTTTTGATATTCAACCGGTTACCATTTTCGAGAAATACATAGACCATTTTATTTTGTGGCCCTACCAGTATAACTTCTTTTGGCAGACCATCTGTCAGGTTATAAACAAACTTGCCGTCTTTATCCACTTTCGCATAAATGTCATCATAGTCGTATTTAAAGAGACGGAGCGAATCCAATTTTAGCGGACTAACGTCCACTGTTATAGTCGCCCCTTTTTGCTGTGCGTATGCAAGTATTGTCCAAACGGACAAAAAAAGAATTATAATGTTTTTTTTCATTTTATTTAGCTTTAACTGCATCCATTATTTTATCATATGTAATATCCTGACTGGGCCTTGTAGCATCTTTGTCCACGATTCTTCCGTCACGACCAATAATCACATAACGGGGAATACCTGAAAT
This sequence comes from Sphingobacterium spiritivorum ATCC 33861, assembly GCF_000143765.1. Classification (GTDB taxonomy): domain Bacteria; phylum Bacteroidota; class Bacteroidia; order Sphingobacteriales; family Sphingobacteriaceae; genus Sphingobacterium; species Sphingobacterium spiritivorum. The sequence goes on from NZ_GL379773.1 coordinate 5,858, forward strand.
ATTGAATGCCTTAGCCACTACACTTTTCATACCTCCCTTTGACAACAGATGTATTCCTTCTATTTTATCCTCCTGTATAGCCTGACGCCATTTCTCCTCGCTATCATCTATACTGATATATAGAAACACAACATCTTTATTGTCTGCAAGTCTGGCGTGGAGCTTAGGGCTGCCATTTTTCATCTCGTAGCGACAGGGAGAACACCAACTCGCCCAGAAATCGATGTAAATTACCTTACCCGCGAAATCTTGCAGAGAAACCTGTTTGCCATTCAGATCATCCAGCGTAAAAGGAGGAGGTACTGCGCCAGCAGAAAGTTTCAAGGCCTCATCATACGCACGCTGCAACTCATCCACCTGCTGCTGACTCCCACCATCAGCAGCAAACTGCTGAATATAGCCTTTATACTGAGTTACATTCTTAGCTCTTTGCAGTGTATTATTTATGATACCAAAGAGCGCCATAATACGTGATTGACCGGTCAGGTGTTCTTTTACCTGTTCGTACTCCATGGCACGCTTTTCTGTCTCAGGCTGCGTGGAAACGCTGTCCAGTCGTCCCAACTGATACATACGGCAAATTCTTAGATACGCAGGCAGATAATCTTTTACAAAATTGGTATAACCCTTATGAATGAGCAGCGAATCAGATAATTTCATTTTTTTGAACATGTCTATATAACCTGATGGAAATACTTCACTTAATTTCTTTTTCAGCCCCAGACTTAAAAGATAGGGCATTTGTATATCTTCTCCCAATGCTCCATAATAAAACTGAACCTTTTGATCTTCATAAAACTCTTTCGACACCCGGGATCTGTTTGCATCCAGAAAATCCGTATTCGCCTTATTGACCTCTGCAATCTGTTCATAAAAAATAGCTAACGAAGTCTTTGTCACATCTAACTTACCGTAATTAGTCCTATACATGTTCATCAGCTCGTTTATAACGCTGGAGTTTCCCCCTCCTTTTCCGGAAAAAATCGTATTTTCTTTGAAATCTGTCCTGATCAGCAGATCGTCCTCCGGCTCCAGATACAGATGGACTTCTCCACTGATGGGATTATCTATTGAAATCCGCGCATCTGTACCCTTTTCTACAATTGTCGAAAATGTGAATGTTCCGTTTGCATCCGGTTTTAATATTTTTGGCTCTGTCTTTCCTTCATAAACATTGACCCACATAGAATCGACTTTCAGCGGACTCACCTCTACACGTACCCGGGTTTTCTTTGCCTGTCCATATATGGCACTGACATATGCACAGAGCAGAACTATTGTTATGAGTTTTTTCATCTTATCATTTTTTTCACTTTGATTGCTATATTGACTTATCGGGTTCATGATTCATCCTCTATGTCGCAATGTCCGGCTGCTGTCAATAACACCCGGACACTTTCCTAATTGTATCTGTACTAATCTTTTTTAATTCATTTTTATGGATTTTGCGGCATACTCGGATTCGAATTCATAATGTTTAGCGGATAACGAAAGGTCAACCTCTCCGGCTTTAGCGGATATGATTTGATAATATTCCCTGCTGTATCGTATACATGATGTACCATCCCTACAGTCGATTTATAGGTATCATCCACTGATAAGCGGCGCATATCCCACCAGCGTTGACCCGTTGTGGCATACTCCCGGATTCGTTCCTCTAAGATATATTTGGTAAGTGCAACCTTATCCCCTGCCACATTTGACGGGATATCCGCAGCCCCTGCTACCGTATTCTTCATTCTTTTCTTTCGTAAAGAAAGCAGATCATTAATAGCATTGGGGAGACTGCCTGCACGGGATTCGCATTCTGCCTTTAGCAATATCATATCCGGTACACTTACCCCCATATTATTAAATCTTCCATAACCGCGCATCATATTAAGCGGATAGGTAACTCCGGGTGCCCCAAAAGGCGATTTTGTGAAAAAATTAAGCCGCAGATCTGCCGGACTATACAGTTTCACGGTCTGTGGATTGATCGGGAAACCAGATAAGAAATAGTTATAGAAATCATATTGTCTTTTTAAGTATAACACCTCTTCATCTATAGCAAGGTTCAACCTGTTTGGTCCGGTATACGGATTAATGGGATAAAAGGCTCCTCCGGGGCCAAAAGTAGTATTAAAATCATACAACCTGACCGGAATATCCGCATTGGATAACTTTGAAATAGCGGAAGCAAACAGCGGAAGAGCCTTATCAAACTGCTGCATATTCATATACACTTTCCCGAGTATAGTCTCTCCTGCAGACTGAGACATACGAAACCTGCTGATAATACGGGGAGAGAGGCTGGGGATAGCTTCTGTCAGATCGGCTATGATCAGATCATAGGCCGCCTGTACAGAGAGCCGTTCGAAGACTGTCTGTGTGACATCAGCTACTGTGATCAGAGGGATACCCGGATCTACAGCTGCAGTAGCCGCATTATAGGGCTTACCGTAAAAATTAACCAGTGTAAAATTTACCCAGGCTCTTCCGGCCAGTGCCTCGGCACGAAGCGCTTTTTTGTACTGCTCATTACCTTCCTTGGAAGCCATCACCTCATTGATTACTTTATTATAGGTATATAATTGTTGTACCAAATCGCTCAGTTCAGAATCTTCTTCGGTTGGCAGGTATATATCATCCTGATATTCAAATGCCTTGAGATCAGAGATTACCGTATATCCGCTTCCTAAAATAAGAAAAGGCTTATAAGCCGCCAGTTCATCGGACATCACCACATTAGTGCTTCGGTACATAGAAGAAAGAAAACTATGATTCAATAACCGTTCATAATCAGATGTCTTGCTGGCAATGGCCGCACCCTTTGGCACTACTTCGAGAAAATCTTTCCGGCAAGAGCAAAAGCCGGTGATTAATACCGCCAAAACGGCTATTTTAAATATATTTTTAGCGTAAAACATGTCTTTGTAATTTAAAAAGTTAAATGAACACCCAGATTGACCGCATTTTGCCCCATACGAAGAGATCTTGACCCAAATTTCGCATTCTGAAATTCAGGATCTATGCCATATGTATTGGCCTTCCATAGCATAATATTAGACATACCTGCACGTACACTCAGGCCTTCGATCTTCCATCGGCCGGTAACCGATCGTGGCAATGCATAGCTAAATGTGAGATCTCTTATTTTTATATAAGAAGCAGATACCACATTTTGCTTGCCATAAACGTAATAATCGGTATTCCTTTTCGAGCTATTGTTAGCGCTTGTGAATGCGGGGATATCGGTTATGTTCTCATCCCCCGGCTTCTGCCAGCGGTTGGCAAACTCGGCATGCAGGTTACCGCTTTGAAAATTTTGAACGTCGGAAAAGCCCCGCCCGGCAAAGTCTTCCATGTACGTACTGTTTACATCCCTGAACATCACATGCCCCAGGTTATAAATCATATTAATATTGAGTGAAAAGTCCTTATATCTGAATGTATTGGACAATCCTCCGTTCCACACCGGCTGAAATACGCCCATCAGCAGGACATCCTTTGCCTTGGGCAGACCGTCATTGTCAATACCTAAGGATACCGTATCGTTGGCAAGTCTTACAAGGGGATTTCCATCTGCATTTAAGCCTGCGTAATCATAGGCAAATACTGAGAAAGCGGCATAACCCTCCAGATATTGCTCCATCATTTGATTACGTCCTGTGGTAACGGGATTCAATAGATTTACTTTGGTCACCTTATTTTTATTGTAGGAAAGGGTAAAGGAACTGGTCCACTGAAAATCAGTTTTTTGGATATTCACCGAGTTCACCGAAGCCTCTATGCCTTTGTTGGTCATGTTACCTACATTGCCTACGATCGATGGAAAACCAGTGAGCTGATTTACTTTGAGTGACCCGATCAGATCCGTTGATTTGCGTTGATAGTAATCCAGAGAAGCATTCAGTCTGCGATCGAGGAATGCAAAATCCAGTCCTATATTCAGCGTACGGGTCTGTTCCCAGGTCAGTTTTTTATTACCGGGTGTAGTAATAAGATAGGATTGTCCCCCCGGCACATATGGATTTTGGTAAGGGTTTAGGACATCCTGACTGGAACTCTTACCGGGTAAAGGAGAGTTTCCACCTATACCATAGGTAACGCGGGCCGACAGTTCATTGATAAAACTCACATCCTGCATAATGGACTCCCTGCTTAACAGCCATTTACCTCCTACACTCCAGGCCGGTTTGCGCTGTGCGGATTTATCAACACCGAACAGGTTGCTTTTGTCTTGCCTCCAGCTCGCATTGAAGGTATACCTATTCCCATAGGTGTAACCCAGGTTGCCATAATAAGAGCGGAAGCGGAGCATTATCTCCTGCTGCGAAAAAGGATTTTCTCCAAATGTAGCGGAACCTCCTAACGCAGGGATGATTCCCACTACACCTTTTGTTCTCAAAAAATCGTAATCCAATGCGGTAAAGGTCTGCGCACTTTCATTATAGCCGTAAACCGTGCTACCTGTGATGATGTTTTTTTGCTCCTGTTGCTCATAACCTGCCAGCACATTCAACTGATGGAGCTGATTGGCTGAGGTATAATCATACACTAACTGGTTTCGGATTGTCCAGTTCTCATCGATTATATTGGATGTCCCATACCTGCCTCCGGTATTGGGCAGATTATATTTAACTGTTCCATTATCCACCTTGGCAAACCTAAGCAACTGTATATTCTGATCGTAATTGGTATTGTCATCGTAACTTGTACTGCGGTTGTTTCCGCGTATATAACCAAGCACAGCTTCATAGCGCAGCCCCTTGTACAGACTGAGCGTGAGTCCAGCCGTAAGACGCGCTATCAAACCATTACTACTGCTGGTACCGGTAAGGGCATTACTGATCGGATTGTAACGCAGGCTGCGTCCTGTGAGTTGTTCAATCTTAACCATGGATTCATGGGGCATAATACCAAGATAGGACATATCCAGATTATTACCAGACTCATCCTGAAACAATTGATAAGGCAGGAAACGGTTGTCGGGTGAGACTGCACGGTTTGAGGATATACGCTGATTAGTCAGGTCGGCAATAAGGAATGCTTTCATCCAGGAGTTAAAGGTATAATCGTTGCGGGTATTCAGCTTGAAGGTATTGTTTTTGTTCCCGGGCGTATAGTCCTGGTCTCCTGTATAGGCCAGAGATGTATAATTACTAAATTTTTCTGTACCGCCCGCAAGAGACAGGGTATGGTTAGTCAGGATCTGTGGACGGTAAAATATATCCCGCATCTGACTGAGGTTACTGATCCCTGCGAGACTATCCAGTCTGGCATCCCGCTGTGCGGCGGAGATCAATCCGCGATTGAAATCCCACATGATCTGCCTGTCGGGGGAGTAGCCTCCATCTCCGACGGCAGGAGTGTAAACGGGGTTATAAGTGGTGGAGACCGGGTCAAAAGTCTCTCTGGAAGCCTGTATAAACTGGCGGCTGTTCAATACAGGAAAGTAATCAATGTCCGGTTTGCCCTGAAAACTGGCAAAGGCATCGTATGTAATGCGCACTTTCCGGTTATTATTCCCCTTTTTTGTGGTGATCACAATTACTCCGTTAGAAGCACGAGCACCCCATATGGAAGCGGCCGTAGCATCTTTGAGTACGCTTACATCCTGTACATCCTGCGGATTGATACTGGACACATCAGCCACTGCGATACCGTCTACTACGAATAGCGGAGAGGCATTGGTATAGTTACTCCCGGTGACCAAAGTACTTAATCCGCGAATCAGAAACTGTTGTTTTCTAGAAGTCGGGGAGTTATTGATTACCAGGCCCGGTACGAGACCATCCAGACGCTGAATGATATTGGTGCTGGTAGCCCGGTTGGCCAGCACTTCCATATCCGGTTTTGCGAAAGAGCCTGCACTGCGCTCCTTTGAGATACTCTGATAACCGGTATTTACAATTACTTCTTGCAGGCGTCCGGCGGGTTTGAGACGTATAGTCCCCAGATTTGAAGCGACTTTTACGCTGTAAGACTCATATCCGACATAAGAAACAGATAAATACGCTTCTTTGCTGATATCGCTCAATTCAAACTCTCCGTTGCTGTCTGTAACAGCCGCAATCTTGCGTCCCTTAACGGTCATCGAAAAATCACCGGTTTCTTTGTTTTCAGATGAAATCCGAATAATTACGGCAATAGTAGCTCCCTGTAAGGGGTTGCCGAGAGAATCCACCACCCGTCCGCGTACATGTATCTGCTGTATATTCTCCGGCTTTTTATCGTTAACCGAAAGCGTGGATTTTTTGATAGACACAAATTTGTCTGTAATGGTATAGGTCAGAGAGGTATTGGTAAACAGGATTTTCATGGTCTCATCGAGACTGGCATTCTTGACCGATATATTGACAGAACCCATATCTTTTGCAAGATAGCTGTCAAACAGAAAATCATATCCGGTCTGTAGCCTGATTTTATACAGTACATCCCTGAAAGAACTGTTCTTTTCATTCAGGTTTACCCGTTGTCCGTATGTTGCAGCATAGACCTGCATAAAGGACAGGAAAATTATGGCGGTGGTCAGGCGCATAAAAATCAGTTTTAAGGTGTAAATTTTATACATTTGTTCAGGTATTGGTTAGTTGTGTCAAAACACGAAGAGGTTCGAAGCTTAAGTGTTTTGAGGTTAATAATTAATCGTACACTATGGTCAGGGGTGTTTCCAGCACTCCCGGCCTGTTTTTTTGTTTATAGTTTATATACGCTTTGTATTTATTTTGTCAGTAAAATCCTCCTTCCTTTTATTTCAAATTTTATATTTCCGGCCAGTTCTATTTTATGAAGGACATCAGAGAGCCGGCTGCTTCTTGCAATCCAGCCATCGAGTCTGATATCTTTTATATCGGATTCCTTATAGACAAACTCTACATCATACCAGCGTTCTATCTTACGCATGGATGCCTCAAAACTTTCCGTTCCAAACACAAAGTCCCCGTTTTTCCAGGCTATTATTTCATTGACATCAACTTGCTGCATGTATAGATTTTCTCCATTGACGACAGCCTGCTGATCAGGTTTCAATAGGAGTACAGTACCAGATTGCAGATTGTGAACCTTTACTGCCCCTTCTATCAATGTGGTTTTTACTTCTTTTTCATCCGCATAACTGCTGATATTAAAATGTGTGCCTAATACTGTTACCTTCTGTTTAGCTGTAGTCACAACAAAGGGGCGCCTCTTATCTTTCGCAACTTCAAAATAAGCCTCCCCCGTAAGGGTCACAGATCTGGAATTTTGCTCATTAAATGTTGGTGAAAAGGTCAGAGCAGAGCCCGAATTGAGCCATACTTTAGTTCTGTCCGGCAATGTCATCATATACATCTCGCCTTTGGCTGTACTCAGCGTATTCTGAGCAGTGGAAGATTTACCGGCCGACTCTTCATCATACAGGAGCCCTCCATCGGCAGTCTTTGAAATACGTGTACCATATTCCGTGACCAGTTCTCCCACAGCGGCATCTGACAAACGTATTTTCCTGCCATTGGCTAAAGTCAGGGTCGCCCCGCTCTTTCCCGGGGCTATACTGTCCTGAGACTGTACTTGCCGGGAATGCTGTTTTTCGGTTGTACTGTATCTGTAGACATAAAAACTTGCGCCCAGTAACAGGAGAACGGATGCGGCAACACTGATACGTGTCCACAACGAATAAACGCGTGTTTTATGAATCCGGCTGTTGATCCCTTTCAGCATCCTCTCCGCTAACTGTCCCTCCGTCTGTGCGAAAGATTCCGAAATCTCTATTATTCCGTCCGGATCGCTTTCATACCAGGCATTGAATACCTGAAGTTCTTCTTCGGTAATGGTTTTATCCAACCATTTAGAGGCCAGCTGTTGGTATTTTTCTTTGTCTTCAGGGCTGTACATATTCAGGCTTATTTACTACTATGTACCTTCAGAAATACAAATCCCTTAGTCCGGATTAAAATTATTTTAACTTTTTCCTTACATTGGCGAAATACACTTTAGGTTTCCAAAAAAATGAGACGGAATCAGGTTTAAGATTTTTTATACTTATATTCAAAATATTATGGAGATTCGCATATCGATTTATTCTTCCGTTATTGAAATAGATCATATAAGATCATGACCAATTATACAGCTTATACGGATTCTGAACTGATCAATGCTCTCCGCGAGGGCAATGATGCTGCTTTTACAGAAATCTACAGAAGATATTGGAAACGTCTTTTTTATATTGCCGCAAAGAAATTACATGACCCTGAAGAGGCAGAGGAAATCGTGCAACAAATTTTTGTATCGTTGTGGAACCGCAGGGAAGAACTGGAAATCAGCACCACACTCCATGCTTATCTGGCTGTTTCCGTAAAATACAGAATTATAAAGGTACTGGATAAGCATTACCATCAGCAGAAGTATGCGGAAAGTATGACTTCCAGGTTTCTCGATGATTCTACTCAGGAGTGGCTGGCCTTTCTGGATCTGAAAGATATTCTTGAGAAAAGTATTTCTGATCTGCCGGAAAAATGCCAGCTTGTTTTTCGCATGAGCAGGGAAGAACATATGTCTCAAAAAGAGATTGCCGTCGCTCTGGACATCTCAGAAAAGACTGTAGAAGCACACCTCGGGAAGGCGATAAAGACTTTAAGACAGAAATTAAGTCGTTTTCTGATGCTTCTGTTGTAAACAGGCTACCATTTTGCGAAACCTTTCGATTCCTAAAATATCTTTCATATCCGTTCAATGGCTAAATTATTATCCAAACAGTTGGCGGGGACGCCAACTGACGCAGGGGGGTATTCATATTGATTTATACTTCTTATTATTCCGGACTACTCCGGCAGATCTATGCCAATCTCCATATGCTCAGCAATCCATTTTAGATTATCTACAGCTTCCTGCCGATTGCTGTTGACCGTATATATACGTACCTCGACCTTATATCTGTATCCTTTATCAAAGGCGACCAGTACCGGATACAATCGCATCGGACTTATTGTCGGATATGCGTAGCCAACCTCCAATGTATTGTTAGTCCGCTTTTCACTCGTCATCCCCGGCCAGATTTTGCCCTCCAGATCCAGTAAACCAAAAGCATCCAGTACGTAACCTTCCACCAGATAAGCCCCTGTACCTTTAAATCCATTATAAGGATTCCAGTATTTCTTTGTCGGAGATGCAGGTTGTGTAGTACCCGGAGAGCCTTCCATTTCCTGAACCCTGATATTCTGCTGAATATGCCATTTGATAGAGTCATTATATACCTTACATGACATTACAATATTACCTTTTTTATAATAATTAACTTGATCAGAAGTAAATCCAAAAATCGCCCGTTTACCAGATCTTTCCATAAAAAAAGTATCAATCACATCAAGTGCTTCTATATGACTTATGCGAGTAAATCCTGCAGGTATAAATCCGGTTAAAAAGGTTTCCGGATCAGGCATATACAAATCTTTAAAATCCTCAATCTGCTGAACCTGAGCTTTTACTGAGCTTAACAATGAAGCAAGCATTATTAAAATAAAATATCTTTTCATATTGTTGCCTCTTATTTACATATGTCACTGCCTGAGCTACTCCGGCAGATCTATGCCAATCTCCATATGCTTAGCAATCCATTTTAGATTATCTACAGCTTCCTGCCGATTGCTGTTGACTGTAAATACCCGCACTTCGATCTTATATCTGTATCCTTTATCAAAGGCAACCAGTACCGGATACAATCGCATCGGACTTATTGTCGGATATGCGTAGCCAACCTCCAATGTATTGTTAGTCCGCTTTTCACTCGTCATCCCGGGCCAGATTTTGCCTTCCAGATCCAGTAAACCAAAAGCATCCAGTACGTAACCTTCCACCAGATAAGCCCCTGTACCTTTAAATCCATTGTAAGGATTCCAGTATTTCTTTGCCACAGATACAGGTTGTGTAGTACCCGGAGAGCCTTCCATTTCCTGAACCCTGATATCCTGTTGAATATGCCATTTGATAGAGTCATTATATACTCCACAAGACATTACAATATTACCTTTTTTATAATAATTAACTTCAGTTCCCGTATAGTTAGGCGCGGCTTTTTTACCAGATCTTTCCATAAAAAAAGTATCAATCACATCAAGCGCTTCTATATGACTTATGCGAGTAAATCCTGCAGGTAAAAATCCGGTTAAAAAGGTTTCCGGATCAGGCATATAAAGATCTCTAAAATCTTCAATCTGTTGAACCTGAGCCTTTACTGAGCTTAACAATGAAGCAAGCATTATTAAAATAAAATATCTTTTCATATTGTTGCCTCTTATTTACATATGTCACTGTCTGGGACTACTCCGGCAGATCTATGCCAATCTCCATATGCTTAGCAATCCATTTTAGATTATCTACAGCTTCCTGCCGATTGCTGTTGACTGTAAATACCCGTACTTCGATCTTATATCTATATCCTTTATCAAAGGCTAATAGCACGGGATACATTCTCATCGGATTAACTGATGGATATGCATAGGCTATCTGAAGTGTATTACTTGTTCTGGTCTCACTAATCCATCCATCCATTAACTTTAGTTCAGGTCGATGAGAGATGGGTTTACTATCATCAACTTCTAATAGTTGAAAAGCTTTCCAAAGATAAGACTCTACCATAAGAGCACCCGATCCTTTAAATCCATTGTAAGGATTCCAGTATTTCTCTGTCAGAGATACAGGTTGTGTAGTACCCGGAGAACCTTCCATTTCCTGAACCCTGATATCCTGCTGAATATGCCATTTGATAGAATCATTATATACCCCACAAGACATTACAATATTACCTTTTTTATAATAGTTAACTTCAGTACCTGTATAGTTAGATACTGCTTTTTTAACGGATTTTTCCATAAAAAATGTATCAATTACTCCAAGAGCCTGTGCAGGAGTAATACGAACAAAGCCTGCAGGTATAAATCCGGTTAGAAAGGTTTCCGGATCAGGCATATAAAGATCCCTAAAATCTTCAATCTGTTGAACCTGAGCCTTTACTGAGCTTAACAATGAAGCAAGTATTATTAAAATAAAATATCTTTTCATATTGTTGCCTCTTATTTACATATGTCACTGCCTGAACTACTCCGGCAGATCTATGCCAATCTCCATATGCCCGGCAATCCATTTTAGATTATCTACAGCTTCCTGCCGATTGCTGTTGACCGTATATATACGTACTTCGACCTTATATCTGTATCCTTTATCAAAGGCAACCAGTACCGGATACAATCGCATCGGACTTATGGTGGGATATGCATAGGCAACCTCCAATGTATTGTTAGTCCGCTTTTCACTCGTCATCCCCGGCCAAATTTTGCCCTCCAGATCCAGCAAGCCGAAAGCATCCAGAACATAGCCTTCCACCAGATAAGCCCCTGTGCCTTTAAATCTATTGTATGGATTCCAGTATTTCTTTGCCACAGATACAGGTTGTGTAGTACCCGGAGAGCCTTCCATTTCCTGAACCCTGATATCCTGTTGAATATGCCATTTGATAGAGTCATTATATATCTTACATGACATTACAATATTACCTTTTTTATAATAATTAACTTGATCAGAAGTAAATCCAAAAATCGCCCGTTTACCAGATCTTTCCATAAAAAAAGTATCAATCACATCAAGTGCTTCTATATGACTTATGCGAGTAAATCCTGCAGGTATAAATCCCGTTAAAAAGGTTTCCGGATCAGGCATATACAAATCTTTAAAATCCTCAATCTGCTGAACCTGAGCCTTTACAGAGCTTAACAATGAAGCAAGCATTATTAAAATAAAATATCGTTTCATATATGTAATATAATAATTAATTTCCATTACAATCAGGGATCACAGTTTACTGCTTGTGAAGAGATATACCTAACCTTTATAACCTTATCAACTCTATAAACCTTATTAACTCTAAAACTCTCAAAAAGCACTGATTCTTATTATATCCTGTCCTATTGTCAGCAGACAGATATGAGGTACATCCTGATAGATAACAATTATTCCTGCTTAGCTGAATGACTCTTCAGTTCTTATCCCAACCATCACTAACAGTTGGCGGGGACGCCCAACTGACGCGGTGGCTACAGAAGTGAGAACAGCAACATACGCAGGTATACCTGGCTTTATAACTTTATAACCTTATCAACTCTATGAACCTTATCAACTCTATAAACCTTATTAACTCTAAAACTCTCAAAAAGCACTGATCCCGGTTATATCCTGTCCTATTGTCAGCAGACAGATATGAGGTACATCCTGATAGATAACAATTATTCCTGCTTAGCTGAATGACTCTTCAGTTCTTATCCCAACCATCACTAACAGTTGGCGGGGACGCCAACTGACGCGGTGGCAACTGATGCGGTGGCTACTGAAGTGAGAACAGCAACATACGCAGGTATACCTAACCTTTATAACTTTATAACTTTATAACTTTATAACTTTATAACTTTATAACTTTATAACTTTATAACTTTATAACTTTATAACTTTATAACTTTATAAACCTTATTAACTCTATAAACCTTATCAACTCTATAGACCTTATTAACTCTAAAACTCTTAAAAAGCACTGATCCCCGTTATATCCTGCCCCGTGATCAACAGATGGATATCATGTGTACCCTCATAGGTAATAACCGATTCCAGATTCATCATGTGTCGCATGATCGGGAATTCACCCACGATTCCCATTGCACCCAGCATCTGCCGGGATTCTCTGGCGATCTGCAGTGCCATATTCACATTATTACGTTTGGCCATAGATATTTGTTGTGGGGTCGCTTTTCCTTCATTCTTAAGTACACCCAATCTCCAGCTCAGCAACTGTGCTTTTGTAATTTCAGTTAAGAATTCCGCCAGTTTCTTTTGTTGCAACTGATAAGATGCAACAGGCTTTCCGAATTGTTGTCGCTCCAGACTATAGCGAAGAGCAGTCTGATAACAGTCTACAGCTGCTCCAATAACTCCCCATGATATACCGTAGCGGGCTGAATTGAGACAGGAAAGAGGTCCTTTCATAGAACTGACATCGGGGAGTATGTTCGCTTGCGGTATACGTACATCTTCAAATATAAGTTCTCCTGTCTTCGAAGCCCGCAGCGACCACTTATTATGGGTCTCGGGTGTGGTAAAACCATTCATCCCTCTTTCCACAATAATTCCCTTTACTTTCCCTTCCTCATCCCTTGCCCACACGACTGCCAGATCGCACACGGGAGCATTGGTGATCCACATCTTTGCTCCGGTGAGTATATATCCGTCCCCGTCTTTGGACAGGCGGGTTTCCATTGCTCCGGGATCAGAGCCGTGATTGGGTTCTGTAAGTCCAAAACTTCCTATCAGTTCTCCGGTCGCAAGTTTTGGCAGAAATTTACGCTTCTGTTCCTCGCTTCCATAGGTGTAAATCGGAAACATAACCAGAGAAGACTGTACAGAAGCTGCAGAGCGGACAGCCGAGTCTCCGGCTTCCAGCTCCTGCATAATCAGTCCGTAAGAAAGCTGATCCAGTCCGGCTCCACCGTACTCCTGTGGGATATAAGGTCCGAGCGCACCTATTGCACCCAGTTTTTGCATCAGGCCGGGTATATCCTTATGCTGCTGTGCAGCCTCATCTATGACCGGCCGGATCTCCTTATTCACAAATTCGCGAACAGTATTCCGTATCATCAGCTGTTCTTCTGACAGTAACTCGTCTATCTGAAAATAATCGACCTCTTTCATATGTCTATAATTTGATTTTCAATGGCCATATGGAATATCCAAACTATATTCATTGGTGTTTGTACAGTCGGCAGTACATGGATATTTCATAGTTTGAAAAATGAATATAAAAATAAAGATATGAAATATTAAGACTTCTTTAGAAACAAATATTATTCATGAAATCATTATAAATTCAGAAAATAATTCCCTAATTTTAAAAAACAAACGAATAACAATTATATCCATGATCAAAAAAGAATTAGACCTGTTAGGCATAAAATCTGAAAATCCGGGCACTTCTACCGGGACGAAATGGTTTGCCAAAGGCAATAAAATCACATCTTTCTCCCCGGTAGACGGTAAAGAGATTGCTGCAGTACTTTCAACAACACGTAAAGAATACGATAAAGTTATTGAAACGGCACAAAAAGCCGCATCGGCCTGGAAAGATATCCCGGCACCAAAGCGTGGGGAAATCGTCCGCCAGTTGGGTGAGCAGTTACGTATTTTAAAACCTACTTTGGGCAAGCTCGTATCCTACGAAATGGGGAAATCATACCAGGAAGGAATGGGAGAAGTACAGGAGATGATCGATATATGCGACTTTGCCGTTGGACTGTCCCGTCAGCTCTATGGCAATACGATCCATTCCGAACGTCCCGGACACCGCATGTATGATCAATATCATCCCTTAGGTATCGTCGGAATCATTACGGCCTTCAATTTTCCGGTAGCGGTATGGGCATGGAATGCGGCTCTGGCTCTGGTATGCGGAGATGTGGTGCTGTGGAAACCGAGTGAAAAAACACCTCTATGTGCGATTGCCTGTCAGCATATCATTGCGGATATTCTGAAAAAGAATAATCTTCCGGAGGGTATTTCATCTGTCGTGAGCGGAGATGCTGAAACCGGAAAGTGGATCAGCGAAGATAAACGTGTGGCACTGGTATCAGCAACAGGCTCTACACGTATGGGTAAAGCCGTAGCGGTAACAGTAGCCGGGCGTCTGGGAAAATCTTTACTGGAACTGGGAGGTAATAATGCGATTATCGTAACGCCAAATGCGGACCTGAAGATGACTATCATAGGCGCGGTATTCGGAGCTGTCGGAACTGCAGGTCAACGCTGTACCAGCACAAGAAGGCTGATTATCCACGAAGATATCTACAAAAAAGTAAAAGACGCTCTGGTTGCAGCCTATAAACAGATCAAAATCGGAGATCCGCTGGATGTGAAGAATCATATGGGGCCATTGATCGATACGCAGGCTGTAGATATGTATACAGAGGCTATTGCTAAAGTAAAAGAACAGGGAGGTAAAATCTTGGTAGAGGGTGCCGTACTTTCGGGCAAAGGATATGAAAGTGGCTGTTATGTAAAGCCTGTCATCGCAGAAGTAGAAAATCACTTTGATATTGTACAATCCGAAACATTTGCTCCTATACTTTATCTTATCAAATATAGCGGAGGTGTAGAAAATGCTATAGCGCTTCAAAATGATGTTGCACAGGGTCTTTCTTCAGCTATCATGACTTCCAACTTGCGCGAAGCAGAATTATTCCTGAGCAACAAAGGATCAGACTGTGGTATTGCGAATGTCAATATCGGAACTTCGGGAGCCGAAATCGGGGGGGCATTCGGAGGTGAAAAAGAAACAGGAGGAGGACGTGAGTCCGGCTCAGACGCCTGGAAACTTTACATGAGAAGACAGACAAATACGATTAACTATACAACTGAACTACCGCTGGCACAAGGCATCAGGTTCGATCTATAAACGAATAACCCTATTTTAAATACTGATTATGATAAAAGAAGCGACAGTACACGAGAGATTAGCAAAACATATATTGGCCGACGGACTCCCGTTAGTGATAGACCTGGAAAAGTCACATGACTCCTATATCGTAGATATCGAGGGTAATGAATATCTGGATATGTTCAGCATGTTTGCCTCTTCGCCTATCGGCTATAACCATCCGCATATCGTTAAGAATAGCGATCTGTTAAAAAAAGTTGCCATCAATAAGCTGGCACTTTCGGACATTTATCCCAGAGAATTTGCAGATTTTGTAGATACCTTCGAGCGTGTAGCCATCCCTGCGGAATTAAGTTATTGCTTTTTCATTGACGGAGGTGCACTTGCTGTTGAAAATGCGCTGAAAGCTGCTTTTGACTGGAAGACCAGATTGAATATTTCGCGTGGTATACAACAGGAAGCCAGTGAGGTTATACATTTTAAACAGGCTTTCCATGGACGTACAGGATATACTTTATCCCTGACCAATACGAAAGACCCAAGGAAATACATGTATTTCCCGAAATTTGACTGGCCAAGGATTACAAATCCCAAACTTCACTTTCCTTTAACAGAAGAAAGTGTTACTGAAACAATAAAAGCAGAGCAACAGGCTATTCAGGAAATAGAGGCTGCTATCGCTAAAAATCCGGATGCCATAGCCTGTCTGATCCTGGAGCCTATACAGGCTGAAGGCGGTGACAACCATTTCCGTACGGAATTTTTTCAGGAATTGAGACGCATATGTGATGATCATGATATTTTGTTGATTCTGGATGAAGTACAGACTGGACTGGCATTGACGGGTAAAATGTGGGCCTATGAGCATTACGGAATTATACCAGATCTGATCTCCTTTGGAAAAAAATCTCAGGTCTGTGGCGTACTGGCGCACCGTGAGAAATTTGACCGTGTCGAAAAACATGTGTTTAAAGAATCCAGTCGTATTAATTCCACGTTTGGAGGAAATCTTGTAGACATGATGCGCTTCAAATTAATACTGGAGGTCATCGAACAGGAAAATCTTGTTCAACAGGCCGAAAGTCTGGGCGAATATTTACTGGAAAAACTGGAACAGCTCGCTAAGCGTCACAGTCAGCTTTCCAATGTAAGAGGAAAAGGACTTCTGGCGTCATTTGATTTCCAGACTGAGCAGCAAAGAGATGAATTCGTAAAGCGTGCCATGAACAATAAGCTTCTTATTCTGGGTTGTGGTGACAAAAGTATACGCTTCCGCCCGCATCTGACGGTTACGGTAGAACAATTGGACAAAGCATTGGCACTTGTTGAAAAAAGCTTGTAAGAAAATTACTGGTTTGTCTCAACTTCGTATTCCAGGTGAGCAGCAAATGCTTTGCATACTTGAGCATAAGAATATAAATTAAAATCGGGTACCTGCGCTATTTGCTCAGGTACCCGATCTTTTTTAACAAAATCCGGGATTATTTAATATCCCGGATTTTGTTGCAGATTGGGATTAATGGCCAGTTGTGCCTGAGGTACAGGATATAACTCTCTGCTGGCATCGTTTACAGGTTTATGATCCCACCAGGTAGCCGTGGTATATTTACCAAAGCGTATCAGATCTGTACGTCTTTTTCCCTCGAAGATAAATTCTCTTCCCCGCTCAGCCAGCAATTCATCCAATGTAAGGGTAGCAACAGAATACTGAGCTGCAGGCCAATCCGCAGCCGAAAAGGCTCTTTTCCTCGAATCATTGATTAACGAGACAGCCTCTGTTGTTGCCGTTCCGTTATTTTTGCGCATCAATGCTTCCGCCTTATTAAAATAGATCTCGGTAAGGCGATACAGAATATAATCATTCTCCTGATAGTTGACATCGCTCAGACGGCCGCTTTTGTATTTATTAAAGCGTGCTCCCGAATTCTCTTCCCCTTTATCCATTCCTCCTTCACTGGTCAGATCTCCTTCACTTTCTCTACGGATAGAATTAACAAATGATAATGGTTTACCGGAATATTCCTCTGTCCCCAACACAGGCGTAGTTGTTCCATATTTATACTGCGGTCCAAACAGGAACCAGTCTTTCCTGCGGATATCATTAGCTGCATAGGCATCGAATGCTGTAGGTATTACCACAAATGCATTCCAGCCTCCATAACCTACGTCTAATGCTTCTTTCATATAATCATACCCCATAAAGAATCCTCCCCAGTCAAAAGTAAATCCGGCTTTCCGGCTATACTGAAACTGGAATAAAGATTCCGGATTGGCACTGTTGGTATTGGAAAATAATGTATTAATATCCGGAGACAGCTTCGGAGCACCTCCGATACCCCCCGCCTGTCCGGATATGATCTTATCACATGCAGCAATACATTCATCCCACATAGGGGTACCACTCCATTTTTCTGCATTGAGATACAGTTCGGCCATCATGGCATATCCGGCAGCCCTAGATACCTGCCCGATATTCTGTCCGGAAGTAAGCGGCAGTTTGGGTACATTTTCTTCCAGCTCTTTCTTTATAAAATCAAATACCTCTTTACGGGGTTTAGTCGCCAGATTGGAAGGACTTTGAGAGACTTCAAGAGCGATAGGAACATTTCCCCACATATCCATGATTTTCATGTAATGGAATGCACGAAGTACTTTTAACTGAGCCAGTACAAAGTTCATCTCTTCCTGCGTCATCCCTACTTTCCGGATATCCAGCGCAGAGATATCACTCAGTGCATTATTGACATAACCTACTCCTCCCCACAGCAGCTCCCATGCGCTTAATAATCTGTTTTCAGTAATGGTCCAGGTATGATAATGCTGCCGAAAATGATCTCCGCCATCGTATCCGTGCCGTCCTTTCTGCGGCCAGGCCAGTTGATCAGAACTCAGTTCGGAGTGATAGTAATAACCGTTGCCTCCGGTTGGAGCCAGCCAGGCCTGCATATGTGTAAACGGACGTAAAGCGGCCTGCATTACTTCCAGTTTATTTTTATAGAAACTCTCTTCTTTCAAGGTACTGTACAGATTTTCGTCCAGATTGGTACAGCCTTGCAATCCGAATAGCGCTACTCCTACCCCAAAGGCAGACGCCAGATATTTATTTTTTAGTAATTTCATGATTATTTCCTATTAAAATCCAACATTAAGTCCTACAGACCATGATTTAGTACGCGGATAGAAACCTCTAGAATCTATTCCTGAGGCAAATCCTGTATCCTGCAATTCCGGATCAAGACCACTATAACTGGTAATCGTAGCGATATTGCGACCTGTCACATATACATACAGATTACGGATATAATCGGTCTTCAATTTAAAATTATAGCCCAATGTGATATTATCCAGCTTCACAAAACTTCCGTTCTCTAAATAGTAATCCGAATATTGCGGATCGTCTTTGATATTGGCATGTTTAGTAAAAGCACTTTCCAGTACATTATTCGGCAGCCATTTCTGATTTCCGAAAAACATATCTGCCGTATTCAGAATATCATATTTGAACTTACCTCTGAAAAATACGGTGAGGTCAAATCCTTTATACGAAAAGCGGTTGCTTAGAGATGCATTGAACTTAGGAACACCATTACCGATATAGGTCAGGTCATCATTGGTAATCTCTGCAGCTGTACCGGTGCTTCCGTCAGCTTTATAGAACAACCATTTCCCTTCATCTGTCAGCCCCGCATATCGTTTACCGTAAAAAGAGCCGACTTCTCCTCCTTCTTCCAGACGTATGGCATTCCCCAGATTTCCCGGTGAAGGAAGTCCTCCGAATTCCAGCCAGTTACTTTGGAAAATCTCATTCGACAACTTTGCCAGTTTATTCTTTTGGTAATTACCAGCGAAATCTACATTCCAGGAGAAGTTTTCTTTCTTAACAGCTGTTGCTGACAATTGCAGCTCAATACCTTTGTTATCCACCTGCCCGACATTATACCATATTTTAGATTGTACATATGCCGGCTGCTGTGCCCGGTATTCATCAATAAGATCTTTTGTTTTTCTGTTGTATACATCAATGGAACCTGTGATCCGGTTATTCAGAAATCCGAAGTCCACTCCGATATTTGTTTCTGCTTTTTGCTCCCATTTCAGATCCGGATTTGGATTAGCGGCAGGGCCATAGGTTTGATAATAGATACCATCCTGCGGATATACTCCTCCAGTACCCAGTCTCAGAATGGACTGATAATTCGGTATACCCTGATTCCCCGTCACTCCGTAACCAACCCTTAATTTCAAATCATTGATCACTTCTTTATTACCGAAGAAACTTTCATTTGAGATCGTCCATCCTCCTGATATTGCAGGAAAATTACCCCACTTATGATTCGCCCCGAATCTGGACGAACCTTCTCTGCGCAAAATAGCACTTACAAAATAGCGGTCCGCATAGTTATAATTAACACGTCCAAAGAAAGCCACCAGGGTATTATCTTCCTTAAAAGATCCCATTGTCGGTCTCGGAAGCTGTGCATTGGTAAGAGCCGTTCCGGAGTTCATATCCCAATCCAGAAAACCATCGGTCGTAAATCCGTTGTTAGACATTTCAAAACGCTCATATCCTGTATATTGATAACTATACCCCAATAATCCGGTAATGGTATGTTTTTCATTAAAGGTCTGGTTGTAGTCAATAGTAGATTCAATGGTTCTGGTCCAGTTCAGTTCATTCCTTTTGTAGGCATATGCTGTACCTCTGTAATCTGTATTGGGACGTTGATCCCAATCCTGGGTAGAACGGTAACGCCTGTCATTCCAGTTGTCACGGACATAGGATCCGAACACCGAAACACTTAAAGGATCAATAATTTTCAGCTTTAATTTTGCATCTCCTGAAAAAGTTTGCTGATTCCGTTCATCTATACGATATGCCAGGCGACTCATAGGATTATAGTTGTTGTATTCCTGCGTCTGATAGAATGTCCCGTCCGGATTATAGATAGGTGCGGTAGGATTACGCTGGATAGCCTGTTCAAAGTCCGGTACATTTTCACTGTCTTCATCCTTTTTACCTCCCAACATATTAGCTTTGTTAAAATTGGCGGCTATATTTCCGGAAAAGGTAAGCCTATCTTTCAATCCTGTCTGAGAAAAACTGAATCTTCCTCCAAACTGCTTTCTGCCATTCTGTTTAGCAATACCATTCGCATCCTCATAGTTGATAGAAGCTCTGTAGCTGGATTTGTCCCCGCCGCCACTCGCGATAAAATTATGGAAATTCGAAAAATTATTCTTGTCGATCAGCTCGTCAAACAGATCTGTACTGGCTCCGAGATCAGATTGCGGACGATTAAGACCTTTGACTACATACTCTCTGAACTGATCCGCTGTCAGCATATTCGGTTTACTGGCGACAAATTCTTTTTGTCCGTAGGTAAAATATTCAAACTGAGGAGCTCCGGGTTTACCCTTTTTGGTGGTAACTAATACGACCCCTCCATTACCGCGGGTACCGTAGATCGCCGCAGCCGAACCGTCCTTGAGCACACTTATGGATTCTATGTCTCCTTGCTTGACCAGATCCAGACTACCTCCCGGGATACCGTCAATAACGATCAAAGGCGAATTGGAACCCTTCAAAGATGCCATACCCCGCAATTGTACAGAAGTTCCCGAGTTTGGGTTACTTCCCTGTGCTCTGGTGATGTTAAGACCTGCTACTTTTCCCTGCACCAGTTCCATAGGATTACGCATCCCTCCCTGATTAAAATCTTTTTCCTTTACTGTCTGTACAGCTGAGGTTACTTCACTCTTTTTCTGTGTACCATACCCTACTACTACGACTTCCTCTAATGATTCGCTTTCCGGCTTTAGTTTGACAGCGATACCGGAAGTGCCCGTGACAGGTACTTCTACAGGCGAAAAACCGATATAGGAAACGATCAACGTACTCCCGACTTTGGCTTCCAGGCTGAAATTACCATCCTGATCGGTTTGTGTCCCGACAGCCGAACCTTTCAGTTTGACGGTTACCCCCGCCAGTGGAGTACCTGTTTCCGCGTCTGTTACTTTTCCGCTTACTGTTTCCTGTTCGGATTTGTTTAAATAGGTTACTTTGTCATGAACAAAGCGGCTTTCTGCTGTACCGTCTGTTGCATAAGCATAATTTAATGCGAGCAGGGATAGCGGGACTACCCACCATTTCGCTCGACGGCCCGCAGGCCGTAAAGGTTTAATGTAATAATTCATGTTTAGTTAGTATATGTTTGAAAAATCTATAATTAGTTAAAATTTACTAAAACGTTTTACCTAATAGACACAATAAAGGGCAACAGCAATACCTCCTTAATCATTCTATGTTGAACAGGTAATTTTTACAATTTATAAGGTGATTTTTCTTTTTTACTAAAACGTTTTACTTCGTGGTGCAAAAAGAACCAGCATTCACGTATACAAGAAAAAATTAAAATCGGTTTATTTTCATATGGCTATTCTAAAGTTAAGATTTAAATCTTAAAAACCGTTGATCTTTTTTCAGTTTTTAATATAACATATAACCTATGCTACAAGTACTTATTAAAATTTCATAAGTAAAAACAACAAAAAACCCCGTCTTAATATATATTAAAACGGGGTTTGTGTAGATTTTAAAGAATCTGTGTCAGATCTGGAGACAGGAAGCGTTTTCAGGCAGGAACCTGATATGATTCTGTCACAAAAGGTTTCGCATTAGTCTAAATATTTCCCTTCTTCATTTCCTGCAGCGCATAGTCAACCGCTCTGGCAGAGAAGGCCATATAGGTTAGGGAAGGATTTTGAGTAGAAGTAGAAGTCATGGCTGCTCCATCTGTCACAAATACATTCGGAACGCTGTGCATCTGATTCCATTTGTTGAGGACAGACGTTTTAGGATCATTCCCCATACGCGCTCCTCCCATTTCATGTATATCCAGTCCGGGTGCCTGACCATGGTCGTCTTGCTTTATATTGGTAAATCCGGCTTCTTCAAACATTGCTGTCATCTGCTCCAGATAGTCTTTTTTCATTTTTGCATCATTGTCGTCATATTCAACTGCAATTTTCAGCAACGGAACTCCCCAGGCATCTTTTTGAGAACTATCCAGTGTGACCTGACCGGATTCTTTCGGAATCGTCTCACCCATCATATGTGATCCTACGCCCCATAATCCATACTTTGGATTCAGAAGATTATTTTTGAAAGATTCACCGTATCCGGACTGATCTGCACTCTTTGAACGGTAAGCTCCAAATCCTGCTGCATATCCTCTCAGAAAATCTGTTTCCTGTTTATGTAAATTGCGGAATCTAGGAATATATCCTCCTCCGGCAGGATTACGGCCATCGGTAGTATAGTCCATGAAACCTTCATACTCTGCATATATACGTGCGCTGTAATTGTGAAAAGCAACATATTTACCTAACACACCGCTGTCATTGCCCAGACCGTTTTCGAAGCGCCTGGATTTGGAATTCAGCAAAATCAGATTCGTATTTAATGCCGCAGCATTTACAAAGATCACCTTTGCAAAGAAGTCCATCTCCTCTTTAGTTTCTGTATCAATGACTTTAACACCTACCGCTTTTCCCTTCGTATCATCATACAGAATAGAATGGACCACCGAGAAAGGTCTGAGTGTCATATTTCCGGTCTTCGCTGCCCACGGAAGTGTGGATGCATTAGAACTAAAATAACCTCCGAACGGGCAGCCTCGCTGACAAAGTGTACGATTCTGACATTGTACACGTCCCTGATCGAGATGAATTTTATTAGGCTTGGATAAATGCGCACAACGAGCCGAGATCACTTTTCGTTCGGGATACTTGTTTTTCATTGTTTGCTGAAAATATTTCTCCACCACATTCAACGGATATCCCGGAAGAAACTCACCATCCGGAAGCTCAGGAAGACCGTCTTTATCTCCGGCAATACCGGCAAAACGTTCGACATAATCGTACCACGGCTTCAGATCTGCATAGCGGATAGGCCAGTCAACAGCAAACCCATCGCGTGCAGGTCCTTCAAAATCAAAGTCTGACCAACGCTGTGTCTGTCTGGCCCAAAGCAGAGATTTTCCACCAACCTGATAGCCACGGATCCAATCGAATGGTTTTTCCTGTACATAAGGATGCTCCTGATCTTTTACGAAAAAGTGAGCCGCATCTTCATGAAATGCATAACAACGGTTAACAATAGGATTTTCCTGCTGCACCTTATACGGCATCTCTCCGCGGTGCTCAAATTCCCAGGGATAAAGATTAGTGGTAGGATAATCCTTGACATGCTTTACATCACGGCCTCTTTCCAATACCAAAGTCTTTAATCCTTTTTCACAAAGCTCCTTTGCAGCCCAACCACCACTTATTCCCGAACCAATGACGATAGCATCGTATGTTCTGTTCTTTACGCTGTCCGTATTTATATTTGCCATTTTCCTTGATTCTTTATTATGCGTTGATTTTCATTGCACCATTGTACCTGCCGGGAACTAATTCATAAATTAGTTTATTCTTCATGACATATTCCGAATTGAGATATCCCTGAGTAGCTCTTTTTTTGAATATCTTATAAAAAGCACTCTTTTCCTTTGCTTCTTCTTCCGACTTGAAATATGCTCCGATCTTATCTGCCGCAGCACCATCCAGATCAGATCTGTTTTTCTCCAGGCCTTCCAGGAAAGCTTTTTGATCTTCAGGTGAATGACAATCATCTACCATTTTCATTACAAAAAGGTGAAGATTTAACTTTTTACCTCCAGGAGAATCTGTCTCAGGAATAAGTACATCTACCAGATTAGCCAGAAATTCTTCATCCTTAGCAGATAACCTGATGGTATGCAGATCTATAGACGTTCCACCCTGCTCCCGCAGGCAGGAAGGCAATAACGCAAGCCCTCCAGCAATAATAAAAAGTTGTTTTACCGCAGTCCTTCGGTTCATAACATGATGTTTATAATTTGTAATATTAGAAATATTCTAACAAAAATCAAAAAGCTAAATCGATTAAAGCCAGTAATAATTTCAAGACATTCTGGATTATTTTATGAGATGTTATTTTTAAGGTGGTCCCAGACCTCCTGCAGATCTGTGAACAATTGATCAGCAATAATTAGTTTTTCCCGTTCTACTGGTTGTTTGGTAACTCCTATACAATACAAACCGGCAGCCTTAGCTGCTTTCGTTCCTGTAATAGTATCTTCAATGGCTACACAATCTTTCGGGTTTAATCCGGATTGCTTAGCGGCAAGAAGATAGGGTTCAGGATCAGGTTTTGGTGACTGTACATGGTCTCTCGTCACAATCAGCGAAAAGTAGGAGAGCAGATCATGGTGGCCCAGTACCGTATCGACAGTAGTCTGATAACTTGAAGTAACCAATCCGATTTTGACCTGATGCGCTTTCAGATGTTCCAGTATTTCCTTTGCATATGGCATCAGTGCAATAGTCCGCATATCCGATTGTGCATAAGCCGCTCTGGTACGTTTCCACATATATTCATCTGTTGTATCTACATTCCACACTCTTTTCATTGTCTCAATATTGACTGCTAAAGTGTGACCCGCAAAATGTACAATCCAGTCTTCAAAATTAATATGGATAGCAAAATCCTCCGCCAGAATAGGTTGCCAGTTTTGGAAATAAAAATACTCCGAATCTATAAGTGTCCCGTCCAGATCAAAAAATACAGCTTTAAATTTGTTCATGATACAAAGCTAAAGTTTTTGATCCGGTAAACTAAAGATTTGATATTTAAGTCTTCCCTCCGGATAAAAGACTTCTGTCTACATAACAAAACTAATACTTGTGAAAAAAAGCAAGTTTGGGTAAGTTTGTTGAGTATACGCACATTAACACTTTAGCACTATACCTCAATTGATATGAAGATAATAGCCGTAGGTCGCAATTACATTGACCATGCCAAAGAACTCAATAATCCTGTACCGAAAACTCCTGTCATCTTTATGAAACCGGATACAGCACTGTTAAAAGACAACAAGGATTTTTACTATCCCGAGTTTTCCAAAGATATTCATTACGAAGTCGAGGTTGTACTTCGTATATGCAAAGAAGGCAAACATGTATCTCCAAAATTTGCGCATACATATTATGATGCAATCGGTCTTGGTATTGACTTTACTGCACGGGATATACAGCAGCAACATAAAGAAAAGGGACTACCCTGGGAACTGGCCAAATCCTTTGATGGTTCGGCAGTCATAAGCCCTTTTATCCTGAAGGACACATTTTCAGACCCTGCTCAACTCAGCTTCAGTCTGCAGAAAAACAAAGAAATTGTGCAATCCGGACATACGAAAGATATGATCTTTTCCTATGACCAGCTGATCGTCTTTATATCACAATACATTACTTTGCGTAAAGGAGATTTTATCTATACAGGAACGCCTGCAGGAGTAGGGCCGGTCTCCATCGGAGATCGACTTGAAGGATTTATGGAAGAAAAAAGCATGTTTACCTGTCAGATTAAATAATTTAAATGAAGAAACTAAGTATATATCTGGGGATACTGGCATTGACAGCAACGTCTGTATCTGCTCAAAATATTATCAAATCCCGAACATATCCGCAGAATTATTTCAGACAGCCTATGGATATTACTCCGCAGGCTTCGGGAGGATTCGGAGAACTAAGAGGAACCCATTTTCACGCCGGAAACGATTACAGGACACAACAGCGAATCGGAATCCCGATTTATAGTGCCGCCGAAGGCTACGTATCGAGAGTCCGTGTACAGATCGGCGGAGGCGGCAACTCGGTTTATGTTGATCATCCCAACGGGTATACATCTGTATATCTGCATATGGACAGCTTCAATGATCAGCTAAGTGAAATTGTTAAAGCCGAACAGTATAAAAAGAAAAGCTTTGATGTGGATATAGACCTCCCCCGCAATAAGGTTGTCATGAAAAAGGGACAGCTTCTAGGTAAATCCGGCAATACCGGAGGATCAGGCGGACCTCATCTTCATTTCGAAATAAGAGATACCAAAACCCAAAACCCGCTCAACTCGCAACTCTTTGGCTTATACTTTGAAGATAATGTATCTCCCGTAATCCGTGGAATTACAGTGTACGATATAGGGAATGATGTATTTGATGAAAATACTCCGCGCAGGCATCAGGGTATAAAAACTATCGGAAGTGGCACTTACGGTTTAGCAGGAGGTGCTCCTATACCGGTTAATGGAAAATTCGGATTGGGCATCAATACGATTGACAGACATTCAGGAAC
Source organism: Sphingobacterium spiritivorum ATCC 33861 (assembly GCF_000143765.1). GTDB lineage: Bacteria > Bacteroidota > Bacteroidia > Sphingobacteriales > Sphingobacteriaceae > Sphingobacterium > Sphingobacterium spiritivorum. The sequence continues at coordinate 32,499 of NZ_GL379773.1, forward strand.
TAATTTTAGTTTTGGTGTATATTCCATTGAACTCTTGCTGGATGATGCTCCTGTAAGTACGATCGTCTTTGAGGAATTATCGTTTGCAACTTCCCGGGCGCTCAATTCCTATATAGATTACCCCTATTTTATGAAGACGCAGGCAAAAATTCAAAAAAGCTTTAAGGATCCGAATAATACCGCACCGATCTACAAGCAGTTGAATAATCTGGGCTTTATCGAATTAAAGGATAACAATGTGCATAAAGTTGATTATATAGTCAAAGATGTGCATGGTAATACCAGCAGGATCAGTTTTAATGTACAGCAAAACCCCACGTTCAATATCAGCCGTAAACCGCAGACCGGGACAACTGTATTCAAATACGGTCAGGAAAACAATTATGCGGCGGACAATGTCCGTATAACTGTTCCTAAGGGAGTGCTCTATAATGATCTTTATCTGAACTATTCTCAGGGAGCAAAGCCAAGAGGAGGATATTCTACTCTGCAGCGTGTACACAACGATATGGTCCCGTTGCTGGACAATTATAAATTGAGTATCAAACCGGATGCTACTCTACCGGTTTCATTACAGAGTAAAGCTATAATTGTTGATGAAAGGGGCCGGTCCAAAGGAGGACGCTATGAAAATGGCTGGGTTGTAACTTCACTTCGTGATATGGGAAGCTACTATATTGCTGTAGATACGGTGGCTCCGGTCATCACGGCACGAAATCTGACAAACGGTAAAAATCTCGCAAATCAATCTAAGATAGATTTTACCATATCAGATAATCTGTCCGGTATACAGACTTTCAACGCTTATATTGACGACAAATGGGTACTGATGGAATATGATCCTAAAAATCGTCATGTATGGCACACATTTGAACCCTCGCTGTCTAAAGGTAAACATACCTTCAGACTGGAAGTAAAAGACATGAAAGATAACACAAAAATATACGAAGCGACTTTTACTAAATAAGCAAAGAGAAAGAACTTCTATGTCCCGGAATAAGAAGCATAATATTCCGGCATTATTCGTGGATCAGCATTATATTATTTACATTTAACTCTTAAATTTTTCACATATGTCAACACTTGAAACAGGAAACAAAGCACCGGATTTCAGTGCCAGAAACCAAAACGGAGAAACAGTTCATCTTTCGGATTTCAAAGGGAAGAAAGTCATTTTATACTTCTACCCAAAAGACAATACTCCTGGTTGTACAACAGAAGCCTGCAACTTCAGGGATAATTATCAGTCACTGAAAAAAGAGGGTTTTGAAATCCTCGGCGTCAGTATTGATACGGAGTCTTCACACCAGAAATTTACAGCTAAACATGAGCTTCCTTTTCAATTATTGGTAGATGAGGATAAGAGCCTGGTAGAAAAATACGGGGTATGGGTAGAGAAGAACATGTACGGTAAAAAATATATGGGGACGGCCCGTACAACCTTTGTTATTGATGAAAAAGGAAATATTGAACATATCATCAAAAAGGTAGATAACAAAAATGCTTCGCAACAGATCCGGGATCTTTACGCCAAATAATAAAGATACAGGGGGACAACACGGATGCTGCTATCCTACAGAAGCAACAACATCCTAAGTCTAACTCTGATATTATCTGAATACTAAGTATCAAATATTTCTTATATTCGCCTCTTATGAGCAAACAGACTGACGATTTTTTTAAAAGTGTAGTATCACACGCGAAGGAATACGGTTTTGTATTCCAATCAAGCGAAATATATGATGGCCTTAGCGCTGTATACGATTACGGCCAGTTAGGGTCTGAATTAAAGAATAACCTGAAGACGTACTGGTGGAAATCTATGGTGCAGTTGAATGAAAATATTGTCGGTATTGATGCCGCCATTTTCATGCACCCGACGACATGGAAAGCTTCCGGTCACGTAGATGGATTTAATGATCCTATGATCGACAATAAGGATTCGAAAAAGCGTTACCGCGCGGATCAGTTGATCGAGGATAAAATAGCTCGTTACGAAGCTGACGGAAAAACAGATAAAGCAGCTGCTTTATTAGCGGATCTGAACAAAGCATTGAATGCTGATGATCTGGCAGGATTGAAAACCATCATCGAAGAACATAATATTGTATGTCCGGTATCCGGAACCAAAAACTGGACTGAAGTACGTCAGTTCAATCTGATGTTTGCGACTCAGATGGGCGCTATGGCTGATGGTGCAGAGCAGGTATACCTGCGTCCTGAGACTGCTCAGGGTATCTTTGTGAACTTCCTTAATGTACAAAAAACAGGTCGTATGAAGATTCCGTTCGGTATTGCTCAGATTGGTAAAGCTTTCCGTAATGAAGTGATCGCCCGTCAGTTTATCATGCGTATGCGTGAATTTGAACAAATGGAGATGCAGTTTTTCTGCAGACCGGGAACTGAAATGGAATGGTACAACAAATGGAAAGAAACACGTCTGAAGTGGCATTTAGCGCTTGGTTTTAATCCGGACAACTACCGCTACCATGACCACGATAAATTAGCACATTATGCAAATGCTGCAGTAGATATTGAGTTTAATTTTCCGTTTGGCTTTAAAGAAGTAGAGGGTATACATTCCCGTACAGACTTTGACCTGAAACAACATCAGGAATTTTCTAAAAAGAAAATGCAATATTTCGATACGGAGATCAATCAAAACTATATTCCATATGTGATCGAGACCTCTATAGGACTTGACCGCTTATTCCTTACTGTATTGTGTAATTCACTGGTACAGGAAGATCTTTCTACAGATGAAAAGCAGGATTCCCGTGTAGTATTGAAATTCCCGCCGGCTCTTGCTCCTGTTAAAGCAGCTATTTTACCGTTGACCAAAAAAGATGGTCTTCCGGAAAAAGCACGTGAGATCATGGCTACTTTAAAACTGGATTACAATGTACAATATGATGAAAAAGATGCTATTGGTAAACGCTACCGTCGTCAGGATGCTATCGGTACACCTTTTTGTATCACAGTAGATCATCAGTCTCTGGAAGATAATACCGTTACGATCCGTGATCGCGATACTATGAAGCAGGAGCGTGTAGCCATTGCTGATCTGGAAAGAATAGTAAGTGATCTGGCAGGCTGGAACACGTTATTAAAAAAGTTAATATAAGCCTCTAACATAAAAAAGAGCAGTCAATGACTGCTCTTTTTTATGTTATCTGACTACTATCTGCAACCGCTCACTTACACAGGTTGTCTCTTTATCTACCTTTTGTACAAATATGCGCAACGGCTTATGAGGCTGTTTGATGGTCAGTGTATTATTCTTTCCTGTTGGCCTTACAAATTCGCCACCCAATTCATCAAATTCATATAAGGGTTTACCGTCTTCGTAACTCCAGATATAGTTATATCGTTCATCATCTTTTTCATCTACGAGGAGCAATACCTTACCCGACTCTTTTATTTTTTTAATGACCACTTTCCCCGGCGGATCTATTGCAGGAAGTATTCGCACAGTCACAGCTGTACGGGCAGATACCTGCCCCTTCCATGTACTCTCCACATAATACGTTTTACTTTCTTTTGAACGCGGAACAACAAAATTCGCGGTAGACCGCAAAAGTTCTCCACCGTAGGGCACTTCATACCACTGATAGGCAATCCCGGCTTGAGGATTTTTGACCGAGAGTGACTGATAACCATTGAAGCATGTTTCCAATGTGTCTCCCCAGGTAGATACAGGCGCTGTCAGCACAGTTTCTTTTTCGGCATGTATACTCCAGACCGCAGTGTATATATGTTTGGCATGTTCTTCTGTTCTCACCAATTTCGTATTGTCATACACGACAGCTTTGAGTTCATTCGTACCGGCATGAAACATTCCCCTATTGATATGGATCGCTTCCTTATCCGCATCTATCTGCTCTCCGTTTAATATCCATTTTACATCAAGTGTATTAGGAGAAGGCCTGATCAGACTTAGTGAAAATTTATTGACAGTATCCGCAGACAGTACCTGCGTAGTTCGGGGAGAAGTATTTTTGATAGGATTAGTGAGTTTATGAATGGTTTCGACAAATGCCTCCTGACAAACATTACAAAATGGCGCTACAAGATATTGCATCTTACAAAATTCATGTGGTCTGAACCATGTTGAGGGCGAAGCTTTAGATCCGTACGCATACACCCCAATTCCATTTGTACCGATCCAGTTTTTCCATCTTACTTTAGTAGGATTCCCTTCCTGAGAACGATTCGGGCTTTCTATAGCGTATTGGTTTCCGGCCCAGTATTCATCTGCCAGCACAGCAAAGGAATGGCCTATCTCATGTACGGCAATATCATTACTTGCGGCATTGACTGTAGCAGTTGCATATTTTCCTCCCGACCCTCCGTAGTAAGGTGAATTTACCAGAATCACAACCTGAGAGTAATTTGGAATATGGTCTTTCAATACTTTTTGAATAGCCTCTTCATGATGTGGTATGACCAAACGATGTAATCCCATATTATCAAAACTGCTTCCAAAGATCGTTTTCGGATTGGAGGCAGGAACATTTGTATTTCTGGTATACTGATTGAAACGAACGGGCATATTTCCATGTCCGTGGTCTTCTTTCGGGCAATCATTGCTCACTCCCTTGTGAATAGCTCCCGATTCTTCCGAAGGTGTGCGGATCGCAAACACATTAAAGTAACTGGTATATTGACGAAAGGGTTCTGTATTGAAAAAATAGCTGTTAAATCTCCTGGCGTCTTCCACAAAATAATCCAGCTCAGCTGCAGTATAACCATCTGCCAGAATAACCATGTTCACAATATGCTTATTAGTGCCCTGATATTGTAACGTATCGATCCTGTATTGCTGAGCAGAGGAGAGGTTAACAATTGACAGGATAGCCAATAATAAGAAGGCTCTTAATATATACATGTTACTTAGTTGTTTATAATCCTTTGGCTTTATAGGTAGTCAGATAGTCACTTGGTGATAATTTGGTTACTTTCTTAAATACTCTGTTGAAATTCACAACATTATTAAATCCGGTACGGAAAGCGATATCGGCCACATTCTCAGACAGTCCGTTGATCAGTAATTTACAGGCTTGCTCTATTCGGATTTCATTTAGAAAAGTTACATATGTCTTACGTGTATGTTTTTTGAAATACTTACAAAAAGCATGTGGAGTCATATGCGCGATAGAGGAAATCTGTTCCAGAGAGATCTTCTCTGCAAAATGCTTAAAGGTATACTGAAAGATATCATTGATACGTATTCCTTCCGCATCCGAATATTTTTTCTGTGGAATTCCGGTGTAGAGGGAGGTCCACAGCTCTATCTTTTTGCTCAGATAATCCACAAGATCCAAAAATTGTAAAAGCCTCGAGGTGCCCTCCGCAGCATTGATATCCAGAAATCTGGATTTCAGATGGACAGCATAGTCAGCCGTTAGTTTTTTACTGCCCTGTATATGTTCCAGAAATGACTTTACACTATCAAATTCGGAAAGATTCAGAAAACTTGTAAAATTATGGTAATCAAAAAAGATATGAATCGCATGGATGCCGTTCTCATTGGCCTGTTCGGACACCATATCGGCTTTCTTGAACATATGCGGTTCATCAGCATCTACAATAAAGATCTCATCCTCCTGAAAATGATGGGAGAAATTCCCGATCAGAAAAGTACCTTTCCCTTTCAGAATATAGGTTAGCTGGATTTCTTTGTGTCTATGATAATTTCCATAAAATTCAGGCAGAATATCTTCCTGAACACAAACAGAACCCTGATCCGGAACCGGAACTGTAAACTGGACAATTCTCATTTTTTACCTATAACAAAACTAATATTGCTCATTTGTCCAAATATAAGGTTTTTTTTAAGCAAAAAATGTAAAGCTAATAGCTTTACATTTTTTGAAGTTCCTTTTTCAGTGTTGTCATAAATTCCGGGGTAGCCGGATCTGCTCCTCTTAGATTCACCACTTTCAAAGTTGCGGGATTTACCCATAGATATGCGGGAAACTGAGTTACATTATAATTATTAATGATAAAATCTTTATCTGTTACATTCAACAGATAATTATTCAGCCCCATTCCTAAAGTCTTACTTCCCTTTTGCCATTCTTCAAATTGCTTTTCTACAGACAGATAGATAACAGGTACACCAAGTGCTTTCAACTGAGATTCTTTACGGAGCAATTCCGGAATATCCATCCTGGAAAACCTGTCTTTACTGGACCATACCGCTACAATCAGTAATTTATCTTTATTAAACCGGGATAAATGCAGAGAATCACCTTGTACGTTACGTGGTGTAATATTCGGGAAGGCCGGCATATTTTCATAGAAATCCTTTACACGGTCTACTTTTTCCCGTGCAGCCAGCGTCAGCGGATGCTGCTGGATAACGGGTTCCAGACTATCCAGGACTGCAGCATATTTCGCATAATTATCCTCTCTGATTGTTATAAACCGAAAAAGATAAGGTGTCATTAAAGAGGCACGATGTACCGGATTGACTACAAAAGCTGCACTGACCTCAATTTTAGGATCCAGTGCAGCTAATGCCCTGCTTTCGGCCTGCGCTGCATGCATACGGTCTACTGCACGCCCATACGCCGCATCTTGTCCCGGCCCCAGCGTCAGCAATAATTCGTTTAACTGATTTCTTTCATTCGAAAGACTATTAATTTTCTGCTTTAATTCGGCTTGTTTTCCTTCTACAGCCTCATTAAATGCAAAAAGATCATTTGATGCCTGCGAAGTTGTCTTTATAGCTGCTTCCTGAATGATATTTTTGTCCTTATAACGGATCACTTCAAAATCATAAGTACAATCATTCTCTAAAAACACAGGTAATACATATTTGAAGGGCTTGATCCCTTCTCCCTTATCTGCGCGCACTATCAGATCATAAATACCATCACTGGCCAATTCTCCCTCCAGCTCAAATATCCCGTTTTGAATAGTTGTCTTCTGAAATTGTTGCAACTGATTGTCATGATTCTGCAGATATACCTGCTGTCCTTCATTAAAAGCGACCTTTCCTGTGATTTTATATTTGATAACACCTCCCGTTTTAGGCTTATCTTTAGGATTGGAAGTACAGGATAACAATCCCGTTATAAGAAGAATACAGAAAAGATATTTTTTCATACTTGGTTATAAATTTATGCTATCGCAAATCAGGAACAAAACCTGTACTGTTACTAAATATACAAAATGAGGAGGAATTCAGCAGTCAGTCATACCTTTACGCCTTACCGGCAAAACGGAAATCAGCCTTCCTCCCTTTATTAATCCAGTTTGTGCTGCACGACCACATCATTGACCAATACAAGTGTATATCCTGTTCCTCCCGTGATTTTATATTCCAGGACGCGTCCGTCTTTCCAGATCATATCTATAGTATGACCGCCTCTCGCTTTGAGACCTTTCACCTGTCCGCTTTTCCATGCGGAAGGCAAAGCGGGCAATAAATGAATAAATCCGGAGTGGCTTTGGATCAACATTTCAGCAATCCCTGCCGATCCTCCGAAATTACCATCGATCTGAAAGGGCGGATGTGCACAAAAGAGGTTTGGATAGGTCCCGCCACCGGCACGGTAATCCGTATCATCACGATAGGCAGGTTTCAACAATTGTCTGAGGATCTCCAGAGAATGGTTTCCATCCTGCAATCTTGCCCAGAACAAAATCTTCCATGCTCTCGACCATCCTGTCCCCTCGTCTCCTCTTACAGTAAGTGTCTTTTTAGCTGCATCCACATATTGAGGAGTGATTTGTGGTGATATAAAATTGGCCGGATACAACCCATATAGATGTGAAACATGTCTATGCTGCGGCTCTACTTCTTCATAATCTTCCAGCCATTCCTGTACTCTGCCACTCTTACTAATCAATACGGGGGGTGCAAGTTGCTGAATCTGCGTACGCAGCGTATCTGTGAAAGTATTATGCTGACCTAAAATACTATCTGCGTCTATAAGATTCTTATATAGTTCTCTGACTATCTGATTGTCTATAGCCGGCCCCATCACTACAGCAGCAGTTTTTCCGTTTTTCATCCGAAAAGCATTTTCAGGAGATACGGAAGGTGAGGTTACGAGCCATCCGGTTTTGGGATCTGTCACCATGGTATGTGCATAAAAACGGGCCGCACCCTGCATAACCGGATATACCTCTTTGAGATATACACTGTCTTTAGTAAACTGATAATGCTCCCACAAGTGATTACATAACCAGCCGGAGGCCGTACTTGCCCCCCAGGAAGCCTGTTCTCCGGGAGCAGAATATCCCCATACATTTGTCATCATATACACCACCCATCCCGGAGCATTGTAATAGGCTCTGGCTGTTTTCTCTCCTGTTTTTGCGATTTTTTTGATCAGCTCTATAAAGGGAGTATGATACTCCGAAAGATTATTGACTTCCACCCCCCAGTGATTCATCTGTGCATTAATGTTGAGGTGATAATCTCCATTCCATGGGGTCTGTATCTGATGTGCCCACAGGCCCTGCAAATTGGGAGGAAGTGCTCCTTTTACATCCGGTGCAGTACTTGAAATATTAAGATACCTCCCAAACTGATAATACAGGGCTGCCAGTCCGTTATCCTGTGCAGGATTATCATAAAAGGCTCTGAGACGTTTATCTGTGGTTATGTCAGACTTATCAATATCATCTTCCAGCTGTAAATCTACACGGTTAAAAACAGATTCATATCGGGAGAGATGCTGCTTGAAGAGTTGCGGGTAAGGTGTATCATACGCCAGTTTCAATTGCTCATTTACGTATTGCTGAGGGTCAGGATGAAAGTAACTCGTTGCTGCCGCAAAGAAGATCAATACTTCTGAGGCTTTAGAAACAGTCAGTGCTGTATCCGAAGCTGCGACTTTTCCTCCTCTGTGGAATATCCTGATTTTGGATGAAAAAGAAATTCCGTCACCTCCCTTTCCATCGGGCAATACTCCTGACATGGAAAATTCATTACCTTTTGAAGTATACCGTGCCCGTTCCTCTCTGCTTAGCGATGCAGAAAAATTTAATGCTCCTTTTTTACTTGACGTAAGGCGTACTACACCCACATTCTGATCATAGGATGTAAAATATTCACGGGTATATTTTACGCCGTTGATGGTAAAGTGAGTCCGCGCTACAGCATCTTTAAGATCAAGGGATCTTTCATAGCCTGTGGGCTGATTAGTCCCCGTAAATTGCAGATTTAAAAATCCAAGATTCTGATAACATCCAAAAGGTACATTTGCCCCATTCCCGTGTCCGCTTCCTTTGCCACTGGTTACAAAATTCTTATTGACGAGTCGTTCAGCCTCATCATTTTTGCCCTCGAACAACAACTTTTGAATTTCCCCCACACTCTTATAAGCTGTGTAATTGTTGGGATCTTCTTCACTTCCGGACCACATGGATATCTCATTGAGTACAATCTTCTCCTTCTGAACTCCACCATCAGGCATCATACCAATCAATCCGTTTCCTAATGGTAATGTTTCTTCCCATCTCTTTGCAGCCTTATCATACCATAGTTTTAAGGAATTGGATTGTGCAACAACAGTTGAAAAACCAGTTAAAAATGTACAGGCCAGAATAAGGATTTTTTTTCTCATGAGCATATAATAGTTATGAAGTACCCTTGCTGACCGCTGAAGGTGAGCAATCGGCAAGGGTATCTTTTTTGTCAGTGTACTACAGGTACACCTTATGGAGTATACAATTCAAATCCTGCTGCTGAAAATGTATTACCTAACGTTTCTTTAGGTATAAATTTAAGATATTTCGTGTGTACAGGTTTATCAAAAAATATCTTTTGCAGAATCGGATTCGCTTTGATATTCGCAAATTCTCCGCTTTGGATTAGTTTCCAGTCCTTATTATTATCACTTGTATAAATCTCATATTTAGTCGGTAACCCTTCTGTACTGCCATCCTGTCTCGGAAGATACCCCAATCCGGATAAGGCAGCATTTACTTCAAATATTATTCCTTTATCAGCGTCTTTGGTTACGCCAAATGTCTGCGGATTACCATCAAAAGCTTTATCCAGTCCTGCAGCAGGATGAACAGTGTATTGTGTAGCGGAAAGCGTTTTAACAGCCGCCGCTGACAATGTAAACGGTTCATCAAATTCTTTGAACAATCCAAAATCACTCAGCGCGGGAGCGACAGGAGCATACAGATGTAATCTGAGTTTGCCGGCTTTGACCGGCTTGTCCAGTTTGATTAAACGCGTCGATCCTATACTGGTCGCTCTGGCAAGTGGAGTCCATTTATTCTGTGCCCACACTTCAATAAACACACTATCCACCCGCTGCCCCAATTTAATATTTTCACGCAGACGAATCAGATTAAACTCCTTTTCACCTTGCAATTCGATCTCCAGAGTAGGGTTATGCACATTGTCCTCTGTTGCCCAGTAGCTGTAACGGTCATTATCCAGTACATTCTCCGGTTTAAACAACTTAGCTTTTCCCCGTACGTTGGATGCCTTTAGTTTTGCTCCCTGAATCAGATTATGATGAAACGTTTCTGTTATCTTCTTGCCGAAAGCCGCCAATGAACGGACATCATTTTCATGAAGCTGTCCGGACGGCATAGGAGCCAGACCCAAATTCATATTTGCACCGCGCCCTACACTTTTCAGATAAATCTCAAAAAGCTGATTAGGCGTCTTGACTTTATCATTCTGATCCGCATGATAAAACCATCCCGGTCGCTGAGGCACATCGCATTCTGCCGGAATCCAGTATTTACCATCCCGATCTCCGGTAGGCAGATTGCTGTCATCTACGACTCCGGGTACAGGTTTTTTCCCATCCAGACTTTTAGGTGTAATAGTCGCCCAGCTAGTTTCTGCTGCAAATCCATGTTCATTGCCCACCCATCTCATATCCGGACCTACATCACTGAATATCATAGCCATGGGCTGCAGCTTACGTACGATAGGCCATGTTTTTTCTTCCCAGGCATAATAGGTAGTACGATCGACGACTCTTTTCTCATTCCTGCCACCATAATAACCGTCGCCACCATTTGCTCCGTCATGCCATGAGGTAAACAGTTCACCATAATTGGACATCAATTCACGGAGTTGCTCACGATAGGCATCAGCGTATGCCGGAGTACCATAGCGGGTATCGTTACGATCCCAGGCAGACAGATATACTCCAAATTTCATTCCTGCGCGATGAGTCGCATTCATAAATTCTTTGACCATATCCCCTTTCCCGTTCTTCCAGGGTGTAGAAGCTATATTATATGTTGTAGTAGCAGTAGGCCACAGACAGAAACCATCATGATGCTTGGCCACACTGATAAGCCCTTTGAATCCGGCACTGGCAGCGGCCTGAGCAATCTGATCGGCACTGAAATCTGAGGGATTAAACAGAGAAGTTGGTGCATCTCCGTATCCCCATTCCTTATTCTGGAAAGTTGTAGGCGTAAAATGTACTAAACTATACATCTCCATTTCATGCCATTTCAATTGTCTCTCCGAAGGGATAGCACCATATGGCTTTGGCTCTTGCTGTGCAATTAAACATGCGGGCAACAACAATGCCCCTATTAGGTTGGTAAACTTCATTTGGTAGTAAGTAAAACAAAACCGTAAAATACAGTTTTTCCGGAGAAAAAATACATAAATATAATATATAGGATCTGATTAATTATATAGAATTTATTTATAACACATTATTTTTTAGAATGTGTTATATCTAATAGATGTCCCTACTTTTGAAGAGTAAACTAAAGAGAGAAATGTATAATAATTAAGGTTATGGAAGAAAATAAAAAGAAAATTACAACTGCATCCGGTGCCCCTGTAGTAAATTATGAAGACACAATGACAGCCGGCCCACGGGGCCCGGTTTTATTGCAGGATTACTTTCTGCATGAGAAATTGGCGCATTTTAACAGAGAGCGCATACCGGAAAGAATTGTGCACGCCAAAGGTTCGGGTGCTTATGGTACATTTACCGTGACCAATGATATTACGCAATATACACGTGCAAAATTTTTGAATGAGGTCGGTAAACAGACGAGATTATTTATTCGCTTTTCTACAGTCGGGGGCGAAAAAGGATCTGCTGATTCTGAGCGTGATCCCCGCGGATTTGCGGTTAAATTCTATACAGAAGACGGAAATTATGATTTAGTAGGTAACAATACTCCTGTATTCTTTGTAAAGGATGCAAAAAAATTCCCTGACTTTATCCATACACAAAAACGTGATCCGTATACCAACTGTAAATCTCCGACAATGATGTGGGATTTCTGGTCCTTAAATCCGGAATCTTTGCATCAGGTTACTATTCTGATGTCAGATAGAGGAACACCTTACGGATACCGTCATATGCACGGGTTTGGAAGCCACACTTTCTCAATGATCAATGCCAATAATGAATTGGTTTATGTAAAATATCATTTCCGTACAGAGCAAGGCATCAAGAATCTGACCGATGCTGAAGCCGCCGACATGAGACGTGAAGATCCGGACTATGCACAGCGCGATCTGGTGGAAGCGATAGACAGCGGTAACTTCCCGAAATGGAAACTATATATACAGGTCATGACTGTAGAGCAAACCAAAACATTCCGATGGAATCCTTTTGACCTGACAAAAGTATGGTCTCAGAAAGAATATCCGCTTATAGAAGTCGGTGTAATGGAGTTAAATGAAAATCCGGACAACTATTTTGCTCATGTGGAACAAGCTGCTTTTGCTCCGGCACATGTGGTTGACGGTATCAGCTTTTCGCCGGATAAAATGCTGCAGGGACGAATCCTGTCGTATCCCGATGCTCAACGGTATCGCCTGGGAGGAAACTACGAACAAATTCCGGTAAACAGATGTCCTTTTATGGTGACAAACTATCAAAGAGATGGACTGATGACGGTCAATGGAAACAGCGGATCAGACCCGAATTATTACCCGAATAGTTTTGACGGTCATTATGAAGATCAAAGTTACAAAGAACCTGCAATCCAGTTAGACAGTACTATAGGTGATCATTATGATCGTAATGCTCCTGGAGAAGACGATCATTATACACAACCGGGAGATCTTTACAGACTGTTAGATGCTGAACAAAAACAGCATCTGATCAATAATATTGTGGGTGCAATGTCAGGTATTGAAGGGCCTAAAAAGATGGAAATCATCAACCGTCAATTGTGTCATTGGTTCAGAGCAGATATCAACCTTGGTATAGGAGTGGCACAGGGACTGGGATTAGATATGGCCGAATTGAGTAAACATATGCCACAGAAATAAGATGCAGCAAATCTCAATTGCATGCAATTGAAAAGGGCCCGGATTCGAAAGAAATCCGGGCCTTTTGTTTTACATTAATTGGATTGCTTACCGTAGCTTTCCTCATGTCGGTCTGCGGCAGACCCGTCTTCCGTCTGTCCTGCTTTCCAGTAGGAATACGCATACAGTTCATCTTTGGTCCATTCCAGTTCTTTTCGGAAATAATTGCGCAGCTCTTTTACGGTACGGTATTCCGTTGCAACATAAGCGAATTTGCGCACGTCCTGTGGTATTTCAATACTCCTTGCAAAGGAAGCCAGATCACTGCTCTTTTCGGGATTTATATTGTGTAGCCAGTGGATGCGGTATGACGCATTAGTTTCAGGTTCGATTTCATCTTCTTTGCCATGTACTTCCAGAAGTACTTCTGCATGTGCATTAGCAGGCAGATCTTCCAGAATAGCGGATATAACCGGAATAGCTGTTGCGTCTCCGATCAGAAAATACCAGTCTGCCTCTGCATAAAGAACAGAAGGATCCATATGCATCATAATACCCAGCAAATCTCCTTTTTGGGCGTGAATAGCCCATCTGGACGCGGGGCCAGCTTCTCCGTGTGCTACAAAATCGATCACCAGTTGTTTCTTTTCCACATCAATCGCCCGGTGGGTATACGTTCGTACAACCGGGGCTACTTCAGGGGCGGGATACAACCACTTTCCGGTCTCAAAATCAAATGTCGGAAAATGGATCTCATCGACTCCGGCAGGAGGAATTAAGATTTTGTTATTAACGCCTATTGTCGCATCTGCATATAAAGGAACGTCTTCTGATGTTAAAATAATCCGGATCAGATGGGGAGTCAAATAGATCTTTTCGACTACTCTGGCTTCAAACTGACCTGATTTACTTTTTGTCTTAGCTGCCATAAATTTATTGTTTTAATCAAAAGTAGCACATTATTTATAATTATTCTAAATAAGGTTGTTTTTATTTTCGATCGGTTTCAATCTTATCACAAACGAGCGCTATTACGACCAACCTCCTCAGCATCAGGAGTAATGTCTTGTGATACTAAAAAAATAATAAATCTACCATTCAAGTAGAATATAAAAAAAACAATTATGTACATTTGAACCATCATGAATAAAGATCAATCTAAAATCATACGCGAACAAGCCGATCGTTCAGCACAACGTGAGCATTCGGTTCCTTTATACTTAACCTCAAGTTTCATTTTTGATAGTGCAGAGCAAGGAAGAGCTATCTTTGCAGAAGAAGAACAAGGAATGGTGTATTCCAGATATGCCAATCCTAATACTACCGAACTGATCAATAAAGTGTGCATTATGGAGCAGGCTGAAGCGGGTCTGGCTTTTTCCTCCGGAATGGCTGCCGTATTTGCTTCCTTTGCAGGCATTATAGAAAGCGGAGATCATATTGTTTCGTCCCGTGCGATATTCGGTTCTACACATCAATTATTTACCCAGCTGTTTCCGAAATGGGGAGTAACGACTACATATGTCGATGCTGCTCATCCGGAAGAATGGGAAAAAGCAATACAACCTAACACCAAGATTATCTTTCTGGAATCTCCCTCTAATCCGGGTCTGGAATTGGTTGATCTGGAATGGCTGGGCAAATTCAAGGAAAAATATCCGAATATCATTTTGTCAATAGACAACTGTTTTGCAACACCTTATCTTCAAAAACCAATTTTATACGGTTTTGATCTGGTCATCCACTCTGCAACCAAATATATGGACGGTCAGGGGCGTGTTCTTGGAGGAATTGTGGTCGGAAAGCAGGAACTAATTGATAAACTAATGTTCTTTATCCGCCATACCGGTCCTGCATTATCACCGTTTAATGCATGGGTAATTTCCAAAAGTCTGGATACCCTTGGGTTACGTATGGACAGACACAGCAGTAATGCGCTCGCATTGGCGGAAGCTCTGGAGCATCATGCGGAAATAGAGGATGTGAAATATCCTTTTCTTCCTTCTCATCCACAATATGAACTGGCGAAGAAACAGATGAAAGCCGGAGGCGGGATTGTGACATTTGTCGTAAAAGGCGGCTTCGAAAGAGCAAAAGCTTTTGTGGATCAGCTGGAAATGATTTTGTACACTTCCAATCTTGGAGATTCACGCTCCATTGCTACACATCCGGCATCAACGACGCATTCCAAACTAACCGAAGAAGAAAGACTCAATCTTGGAATCCGGCCGGGAAGCATACGCCTTTCGGTGGGTCTTGAAGATAAAGAGGACATCATCGGAGATATCCTGCAAGCATTAGATAAAACCAAATAACATAAGAAAGGCCGCAAATGCGGCCTTTCTTATGTTATTTGATCTGTTTATTTTAATGTTGCCAAAGCAGCATCATAATCAGGTTCGTTTACAATTTCGGAAACCTGCTCTTCATACACGACCTTTCCTTCTTCATCCAGTACAATCACCACACGGCTCAATAATCCTGCTAAAGGTCCGTCCGTAAGTCTCAACTGATAAGCATCAGAAAACGAAGAGTCTTTGTATTCCGAAAGCGTCAGAACGTTACTGATTCCTTCTGCAGCGCAAAAACGCCCCTGTGCAAAAGGTAAATCTTTGGAGATACACAATACGGTCGTATTATCCAGATCCGCAGCTGCTTTATTAAAAGCACGGACTGAAGCAGCACAGGTACCTGTGTCAATGCTGGGGAAAATGTTTAAAACCACTCTTTTTCCTTTAAAATCAGTAAGTGATTTATCAGAAAGATCTCCTGCAGTCAATTTAAAATCAGGAGCTTGTGAACCAACTTTCGGAAGGTCACCTTGTGTATGTACATCACTTCCTTTGAATGTAATTGTAGCCATAAATTATTGTCTTAATATATTATTTGATACGCTTTACTTAATAGTACTAAAGATACGACCAATAAAAATATTACACAAGATTTATTATTTTTCGCCAAAAATTTATTATGTTAGCATTGTATTTTTACTATGCAAGGAAAAGTACTAACCAAATTATACAGGTATGAAGAAATTATTATTCGCTTTGCTCTGTGCTTCCCCTTCCTTACTATGGGCACAGGGATCTCAGGTAAACCTACAAAGTCCAAAATCTGTCGGTATGGGTGGAGCTGGCTCGGCTTATTTTATTGATGAAGCCTCCATCTTTTACAGTCCTGGAGCATTGGCAAAAATGGATCATAATGCAGTAATGGTAGCCGGAAATGCAGTGATGTATAAATCTGCTTTTCGCGAATCCGGGAGTTCGGTTGTCAATCACACCAAGTCTCAGATATCACCTCCTTTCTCACTTTTTGCAGCATTCGGTCCTAAAAACTCCTGGTGGAAAGCCGGTATCGGTGTATATACTCCCTATGGAGGCGGTGTAGACTGGGGTACAGAATGGGCCGGAAGATTTAGTCTTGTCAGCCTTTCCTTAAGAGCTATTTATATACAGCCTACTTTAAGTTTTAAACTGACCGACAACTTCAGTATCGGAGGGGGATTTGTGTACAACATTGGAAGTGTGGATTTGGAAAACTCTGTTCCTGTATTCTTTCCTGACGGAAGACCGGGATTAGCCACCCTGAAAGGTACAGGCACAGGTACCGGATATAATGTAGGTGTGCATTACAACCTTGAAGATGATTTTGCGATCTCTCTGAGTTACCGCTCTAAAGTCGTTACCAAATTAAAAGACGGAGATGCCCTGTTTGATGTACCTGAATCTGTAAGAAGCTCATTCCCTGAAGGCAATACGTTTACTTCTGAACTACCACTTCCTTCAACTTTTGCACTGGGTATAGCATTCCCGTTGTCTGAAAAAGTCAAAGTGGCTGTAGACGGTACATTAATCGGTTATTCGATCTACAAAGAGCTTAATTTCGATTATAAAGAGAATACTGCTGCTCTGCAGGATACCCGTTCAGCCAAAAATTATGTAAATGCAGGTTCTGTAAAAGCAGGACTTGAGTATCTGGCATCTGAAAAATTGCAGTTACGTGTAGGTGGTGGCTATATGGCAACCCCTGTACAGGCAAATTATGTATATCCGGAGACACCTGACAATACCCGTTACCTGATCTCAGGAGGATTCACATTTCATCCATCCAAGAAATTTGATGTAACAGGTTCTTTTGCTTATCAACGTATTATGCCGAGAGAAGCAAATAATGTGGAGAGTCATTTGTCCGGAACCTATAAAACTAACATTTTCGCTCCCGGGGTTTCCGTAAGCTATAAATGGTAATTTTTTCAAACGCTAAAAAGAATACGTCATGAAAAGAAATAAACTATATGTAGGGTTAGCATTACTGGTTCTGGGAGTAGCTTCCTGTAAACCGGAGATCAAAGACTTTACACCTGCCGCAGGTGGCACAGCAAACTTTAGTAAATATATAGCCGTTGGTAATTCACTGACATCTGGTTTTGCAGATGGCGGACTATACCGGGAAGGCCAGCAAGTGGCATTTACCAACCTGATGGCTCAACAATTTAAACAAGTTGGCGGTGGGGAATTTACCACACCTTTATTCAGTGAAGCACAAGCCAACGGATCCGGTTATATTCAGTTAGAATCGCTTGTAAACGGTCAGCCTGTGATGAAACAGATCACAGAAAACCTGGCTTATCGTTCTGCAAGCCCTAAGTTATTAACCAAGTATACAGATCCTATTCAGAATCTCGGCGTACCGGGTATGCGTCTGGATCTCGCTTTTGTACCACAATTCAGTTCGCTGAACATGTATTTCGAACGCTTGTTACCGGATGATCAGGTTGGCAAAAAAACATACTTTACCTATGCCACAGAGCATGATCATACATTCTTCAGCTTTTGGCTTGGAAATAATGATGCACTTGGATATGCAACAAACGGTGCGGTATACAACCCGCTTGACCCGACAACAAAACTAACGGATCTGGCAACCTTCACCGGTGCATACCAGAATTTTATAAATGGATTGACAGCCAAAGGTTCTCAGGGTGTCGTAGCTACTATCCCGGATGTAACCGCTGTACCTTTCTTTACAACAGTTACCAGAGCGGCTCTTTTAGCGGCAGCGAATGCAGCAGCTAAAGCGGCAAATCCAAATGCACCGGAGATTAAGGATATCTATATTGCAACCAAAACAACTCCAAGAGCTGCTACTGATAAGGATTACTTTGTTCTCCCTTTTTCTTCAGCAGGATTATTAGGCAAACCAAACGGTGCTAATATCCCATATGGTCTGCACCCGGCAAATCCTGTAGCAGACAATTTTGTATTGGATGAAGCAGAAGCAGCACAGGTCGTAACCCGTATCAATGAATTTAATGCAGCTATCAAGTCTATCGCAACAGCAAAAGGTCTTGCGGTAGCAGATGTGAATGCATTTTTAACTTCTGTAAAAAATGGTATCCGCATCAACGGCCTGGCTGTAAGCAATAAGTTTATTACAGGAAATGCTTTTTCACTGGATGGTATCCACCTGACTCCTATCGGAAATGCAATCGTAGCCAATGTATTTATCGATGCTATCAACAGCAAATATGGATCATCTGTCTCAAAAGTAGATGTATCACAATTCAGAGGAGTGAAACTTCCTGAAAAATAGATCTTAAAACGAATCTTTACAAAGCCGTCCCGAAATTCGGGACGGCTTTTTTATTATCCATAAAGTTTAGCTAAATTTGTATCTAAGGAGAAGAAAGATGAAAGTATCATTAAATCGGGTAAATAAAGCTGTTCACTTTGAAGCAAACAGTGAACTTTCAGATGTAAAAGTTCACATTGACGGGTCTAAAGAAATCGGTGGTGAAGGCAAGGGTGTAAGACCAATGGAATTGGTATTGATGGCCTTAGGGTCCTGCAGTGTGTTTGATCTGGTAAGCATTCTGAATAAACAACGTCAGGAAATCGAAGATATACATGTTGATGTTGAAGGTAAACGTCGTGAACAGATTCCCAATATTTTTACAGATATTCATATCAGTTTTACGCTGAAAGGTAATATTGATGAAGTAAAGGCTCAAAAAGCAGCTGAACTGGCCGTCAAAAAATACTGTTCCGTACATGATATGTTAGCAGCAGGAGGCGTGAATATCACCTATAGCATTAAGATCAATTAAGGTCGGTCTCCGATTTTTGAGAAAGCCACAGAGATATAAAGTGTGATGAAAACTATAGTTTTTAGCCCCTCAATGAAATAGCACTACTACATATTCCCTCGCCTTAAAAAAGGCGAGGGTTAGGTTTCTTAAATTCAACGGTATTAGCCGAAAACTCAAACGAAAGATTAGCACTAAGATAACCGACAACTTCAAACTCTCTCCCGATAAACCGGGATCTCTCCTTGTTGATGTCAACAGTAAGATGTATTCAGTTTTAGGTTAATCAGGCGTATTGATCAATTGTTTCAATATATCTTTTGTACTTTTTAAGTCTTTGTTTGTTCCAAAATAAACATTATCTATTCTCCAGGTCTCTTTCTTAATCAGTACGACCTCATCTTTCCAGCTTTCCTTATAACCTGTATTTGCAAACTGTACTACTACAAATGCACTGTCACCTTTGACCTTTATTGTGTCAATCTGAAACGTATCCTGTCCTTCATACACGCTTGTAAAAATATCTCCTTCTATCATCAAGGGTTTATCGTCTGGATGATCACTCTTGGCGACTTTCTCCGCATCATCTTTCTCGCGGGCTATCGCTTTGCCAATCAAAGAATCAAGATCAGGGCTAATCAGTTTACGATCGACAGCTCCGTAACGAACTTTCTTATTAAAAAAATCACTTATACTCTTCCGGATTTCAGCGTCTTCATTTTTGCTACAGCTTATTAAAAAGACAGCACACAGACAGATGACCAATGTAAAGACAGATTTTTTCATGACTTAACTTATTACGTGAATACTATTTCCCATTCTCCCGTTTTTTCCAGATCCGTTCGGCCCAGCGACCAACAAACCAAAAGGACACAGCCAGGATCAAAAAGAAAATAGTACGATTAATATTATCCCACAAATACTCCACAAACCGGGTATACAGGTTAAGAATAAAGAATACAAAACCAATCTCTCTGGTTACATTATCTTTGGTCTTCAGTCCGTAAACCACCAGTCCTGCTGATACTAATGTGGATAACAGTCCCCAATAAAAAATATGGAACTGTCTTACACGTGTCCAGGCTTCAAAGTCGCTGTAGTTTCCAAAGATGGAAAGACACCAGAGAGCAATCATTGTATACAACAACCCAATCACATAAGAAGTCGATTGAAATTCAACCAGTTTCTTAAAACGAGGCTGTACAAAAATTGCAAATGCTGTCACCAGCACTCCAAAAATAGTAAACCGCAACGGGTAATTCATCCCCCAGAACCTGAATCCCCAGTCACTATGATAGGCTGTTTCTGTGGCAAACCATATTCCCAGACTGATCAGTGTAAATGTCCAGATCAATTTGGAATCCAATTTGACAGCCAGAATACCGTAAATAGCTACAGATAATAAAAAAAGCAAGGAGAAATGCAGTTCGTTTCTATCCAGTACCTGCCCCAGAAATCCTATACTGGTAGCTGTTGAAAAAGCTCCGGCCAGCATTAATGTCTCGTTGGAAAATGTTTTTTCAGGGAACTTTTCTTTATTCCTGAATCCGAGAAAATAAAACAACACTGCAAGTGCGGCAAAGAATATAAAAAACACGATATTCGGAGCTTCGTAAAACCGTTTTACAAAGTCAAGAAAAGTATCATCTACAAATAAAGAGAGAACAGAAAACACCAGAGAAGCCAGTGCAATCCAGAAAGCATATTTGGCCAGCATTCCCCACTCAAAATTCTTAACTTCCATCGAATTCCGAAGTTCTTCCGCTACCTGTTCATTCACGTATCCATGCTTCTGCCAATGGGTGATAGCAGAATCCAACGTCTCCTTTTCCTGCTTGCTTACGTCAATTTTTTCCAATAGAGTAGTTTTTTAAAGAAACAAAATACAAAGATTAATCCAACTTATCAAAAGCATCATTTTAAAATCAAATTTCACGACTTCTTTACCATCAGGTCAATCATAATCTTTTAAAATTCTGTACCTTTGCACTTTGCTGTTTTCTGAACGGCTTAAAGCTAACTCTTGCAGGTTCATGACAAAAAAAACAACTCCGGATTTAGGCGAGCAACACGAAGTAGAGGTCTTTGGGGCACGTGTTCATAATCTTAAAAATATTGATGTTACATTTCCAAGAAATGAACTTGTTGTCATCACAGGTCTAAGCGGGAGTGGAAAATCTTCCCTTGCATTTGACACCATCTATGCCGAAGGGCAACGCCGGTATATGGAAACATTCAGTGCCTACAGCCGTCAGTTTCTGGGAGGAATGGAGCGTCCGGATGTAGATAAAATTTCGGGCTTAAGTCCTGTTATTTCTATTGAACAAAAGACAACCAGCAAAAACCCTCGTTCTACTGTAGGTACAATCACAGAAGTTTACGATTTTTTGCGCCTTCTCTATGCCCGTGCAGGTGAAGCTTTCTCTTATGTGACCGGCAAACGTATGGAGCGTATGTCCGAAGATCAGATTGTAGACCGCATCCTGGATGAATTCAACGGAGAGGCTGTAAATATCCTGGCTCCGATTGTCAAGGGTCGTAAAGGTCACTACCGCGAACTTTTCGAGCAGATCCGCAAACAGGGATATACTAAAGTACGTGTCGACGGAGAAATCGTAGATCTTGCTCCTAAAATGCAGGTGGACAGATATAAGATCCACGATATTGAAACTGTCATTGACAGGCTTACTGTAAAAGCTGAAGACAGAAAAAGGTTATATACCTCTGTTATGCAGGCAATGAAAGCAGCAAAAGGAATTATCAAGATTACAAACAAAGAGAATAAAGAACAGTTTTTCAGCCGCTATCTGATGGATGCCGAATCGGGTATCTCTTACGATGAGCCTCAACCGAATACTTTTTCGTTCAACTCCCCTTATGGTGCTTGTCCGAAATGTGACGGTCTGGGTTATGTATTCGAAATAGATAAACAGGCCGTTATTCCGGACCGTAAGCTGAGTATCCAGAAAGGTGCTATTGTACCGTTGGGCCCTGCCCGTGAATCCTGGAATTTTCAGGTGTTGAAAGCAGTAGCCAAGAAGCTTGAATTTTCGCTAACCACTCCTGTAGAAAAACTTACGGAAGAGCAGATTGACACCTTACTGTTTGGTGCAGAAGAACCGATTCCTATTACGGTAGAATATAGCAGTTATAGTGTACGCGAACACAAAGTTACCTTCCAGGGTATCTTTGCAATGCTGGAAGAACAGATGGGACGCCAGCAGGATGACAGCACATCATTGGAAGATTTCCGCACTAAAGTAACCTGCCCGGTATGTCATGGCTCCCGGCTGAAAAAGGAGTCACTGCATTTCAAAATAGATCAAAAGAATATCAGTGAACTTGCAGCGATGGATATCACTTCTCTTATGGAGTGGTTTACTGATCTGGAATCCAGACTGGATGAACGTCAACAGGTAATTGCAACTGAGATTCTGAAAGAAATCCGGGCACGTCTTGGATTTTTGCTGGATGTGGGACTAACCTACCTTACACTGGATCGCACATCGAAAACACTTTCCGGCGGAGAAGCACAGCGGATCAGACTTGCTACACAGATCGGATCACAGTTGGTCAATGTCTTATATATTCTGGATGAACCCAGCATAGGACTACACCAACGGGATAATGAAAGGCTTATAAAATCTTTGAAAAACCTGCGTGATATCGGCAATTCAGTATTGGTTGTTGAACACGATAAAGATATGATTCTCAACGCGGATCATGTGATCGATATGGGGCCCGCAGCAGGTCTTCATGGCGGACAAGTCGTGGCAGAAGGATCACCGGAAAAAATTCTGAAGGCGGATTCGCTCACAGCAGCTTATCTCAATGGCCGTAAGGAAGTCGCTATTCCTGAAAACCGCAGAGCGGGGAATGGTCAGTCACTGATCCTCAAAGGAGCCACAGGTAACAACCTGAAAAATGTAACGGCAGAATTCCCGTTGGGAAAACTTATCCTGGTTACCGGTGTGTCGGGCTCGGGCAAGTCAAGCTTAATCACAGGAACACTATACCCTATACTCAACAAACATTTCTTCCGCGCGAAGGCTGTCCCTCTTCCATATGAAAGCATCGAGGGACTGGAGCATATTGACAAGATTATTGAAATCGATCAAAGTCCGATTGGTCGTACTCCCCGTTCCAACCCGTCTACCTACACGGGTGTATTTTCGGATATCAGAACATTGTTTGTACAGCTTCCGGAGGCTAAAATACGCGGGTATAAGCCCGGCAGATTCTCCTTCAATGTGAAAGGCGGAAGATGTGAGACCTGTCAGGGTGCAGGAATGAAGATCATCGAAATGAACTTCCTTCCGGATGTACAGGTTCCTTGTGAAACATGCCACGGAAAACGCTATAACAGAGAAACTTTAGAAGTACGCTATCGCGGAAAATCTATATCGGATGTATTGGATATGAGTGTGGATGAAGGAGTTGCATTCTTTGAAAATATTCCTTCAATCTACAGAAAAATAAAAACGCTGCAGGATGTAGGCTTGGGTTACATTACTTTGGGGCAATCTTCAACTACACTTTCGGGTGGTGAGGCTCAACGTATAAAACTGGCGACTGAACTTTCTAAAAAAGATACCGGAAAAACATTTTACATCCTGGATGAGCCGACAACAGGACTTCACTTCGAAGATGTCAATGTACTGTTAGGGGTGATCAACCGTTTGGTAGATCGCGGCAATTCCGTATTGATTATTGAACACAATCTGGATGTGGTAAAAACTGCTGACTGGGTAATCGATATGGGACCTGAAGGTGGCCGCAGCGGCGGGCAGTTATTATTTGCGGGAACACCGGAGGAACTGATCAAGAATAAGAAAAGTGAAACTGCACGATTCTTAAAACTGGAAATGAAATAAACAGAAATTAAGGAGCGGTATTATCACCTGAAAATATTGCTCCTTATATCCTTCATTGCCTTATTCCTTTTCTGTATTACAATCTGAGAAGGCACATCATCCGGATTCACCGGCTAAAGGCTTTAATAACGAACATCTTGTAAACTGTTTAACAAAGATATATTGTCATTCTTTCTTCACTTTAATCTACACTAAAATTTCGGATCAATTTTTCGTAACTTCGCATAGATTATGTCAGATATTATTCAATTGTTGCCAGATGCTGTTGCGAATCAAATTGCAGCCGGAGAAGTCGTGCAACGACCTGCTTCTGCGGTAAAGGAATTGATTGAAAATGCGATTGATGCCGGGGCAGACAAAATAAAACTTATCGTAAAAGATGCTGGTAAATCAATGATACAGGTCATTGATAACGGGTGTGGCATGAGTGTGACGGATGCCAGATTATGTTTTGAAAGGCATGCTACCTCTAAAATACGTAAAGCGGAGGATCTTTTCGCCATCCGCACGATGGGATTCCGTGGTGAAGCGATGGCTTCTATCGCGGCCATCGCACACATAGAACTGAAAACCAGACGTGTAGAAGATGAACTCGGAACAGTTATTGAAATCGAAGGATCCAAAATCACAGATCAGCACCCTGAAGCCTTGTCTCCGGGAACCAGTATATCCGTAAAGAATCTTTTTTTCAACATTCCTGCAAGACGCAATTTTCTGAAGAGCAACGCTGTAGAGATGCGTCATATTATTGATGAATTCCAACGTGTGGCTCTGGCGCATCCGGAAATTTTCTTCAGTCTGCACAGTGACGGTAATGAAGTATACCATCTTCCGGCGGAAACATTGAAGCAACGGATTGTCCACTTACTGGGCAACAATTATAACCAACGACTGGTACCTGTGGAAGAAGAGACCTCCATAATTACTATCAATGGTTTTATCGGTAAACCTGAGTTTGCCAAAAAGACCCGGGGTGAACAATTTTTCTTTGTGAACAAACGATTTATAAAGGATCCTTATCTAAATCATGCTGTTCTTAATGCATACGAAGAAATACTGGCAGCAGATAGCTACCCGCTGTATGTGCTTTTTATTGACATAGATCCGGCCAAGATTGATATCAACGTTCATCCTACAAAGACGGAGATCAAATACGAGGATGACAAAGCAATCTATGCCATTCTGCGATCTGCCATAAAGCGATCATTGGGCCGCTATAATATTGCACCAACGCTGGACTTTGATCAGGAGACAGGCTTTTCAAACATGATCAGTCAAAAGCCTCTCGATGAAATTCAGGCGCCTACGATCAATTTTAATCCGGACTTCAATCCTTTTGAACCGGGCTATAAAGAATCAGCTTCCAAATCGAGATCAGACAATTATACATCCGGATTTGAGAAAAAAGCCGGAATACCGCAAAACTGGGATACCCTTTATCAGATTACTGAAAGCGAGGCAACCACCTCCACTCAGCTTCCCCTACTTCCTGCAGAACCGGAAGAAGAAGATATTGATATCAACGTACCGGAAGTCAGCGTACAACAAAGCAAACAATTCTTCCAGTTGCATAACCGGTTTATCGTATCACAGATCCACTCTGGTTTTATGATTATCGATCAGCAGGCGGCACATGAACGTATATTATTCGAACAGTTTCAGGCTCATCTGGAACAGAATCAGGGTATCAGTCAACAAAGTCTGTTTCCGCAAACAATAGATCTGAACAGCGCTGATCATGCTTTGATGGAAGAAATATTACCCGAAATTCAAAGCCTTGGTTTTCAATTACGTCCTTTTGGAAAAACAACGTATATTGTAGATGGAATTCCTGCCGATCTGGGGAGTAATGTCAATGAAGTGGCAATTATTGAACGGCTTTTGGAAGACTTTAAACATAACAAATCCGAATTGAAATTAAACAAACGGGAAAATCTGGCTCGTAGTCTTGCTAAAAGTGCAGCGATCAAACCCGGGACTCTTCTGGACAATCAAGCAATGGCAGAACTGATTGACAGACTGTTTGCCTGCGAATCACCGAATATTTCGCTGTATGGCAAACCTATAATTATTACATTTACAATGTCTGAACTTCTGGAAAAGTTTGGCAAAAATTAATTAGTAAACGAGAATTACATATGTTTCCAAATTTATCACCGGTAGTAAAGAATCTATTGATCATCAATATTATCTTCTTTATTGGATCAAGCCTGGTCTCACAATCTTATGAGTATTTAGCCGCTTTCTATCCGGACTCGCCATATTTTAAAGTATGGCAGATCATCACGTATATGTTTATGCATGGCGGGTTTACACATATTTTCTTTAATATGTTTTCCTTGCTGATGTTTGGTCCTATGATCGAACAGGTCTTGGGATCAAAACGTTTTCTTAATTTTTACCTCTTCACCGGTTTAGGTGCTTTGGTATTACAATACGGTATACAGGCGATCGAGCTTTACCAGTTAGTAGGCACTAGTTTTCCGGTAAGACAAGGTATAGACATGAATGCATTGTCTTTTGAACAAATTGCCTTTATAAAAGAAATCAACTACACTCCTTTAGTGGGTGCCTCCGGAGCTATATATGGGATTCTGCTTGCTTTTGCCTATTTATTTCCAAACATTCCGCTACAATTGATATTTATCCCTATACCGATCAAAGCAAAGTACTTTATCGGCGGATTAATCGTTATAGAAATTTACCTGAGTCTCTCACGGCCGGGAGATTCTGTCGCACATCTGGCACACGTAGGCGGTGCGCTGTTTGCATTTATATTGTTGAAAATGTGGGGTATTAGAAAAGGTATATATTAGTTAAATTTGTGAAAATGGCACAAAAAGAGTTTAAATCCTTTTGGAGAGAAACTTTTAAATCAGGATCTCCGGTTCCCATTGTTATTGTGGGACAAGTAGCTCTTTTTGTGATTATTCACCTTTTTGATCTGCTTGCAGAATTAAAAGTAATCCATTATCCGCTCTACGATAAGACCCTGCAATATCTTAGCCTGCCGGTCAGTTTTGAACATTTTCTGAAACAACCCTGGTCTGTTTTCTCTTATTCATTGGTGTATACAGGTTTGTTTCGCATTCTGTTTGACAGCTTGTGGTTATACTGGATGGGCAATCTGTTTCTGAATTTTCTCAACAGGAGACAGCTTTGGTATATCTATCTTTCGTCTTTATGTTTAGGAGGTGTATTCTACTTAGCTCTGGGTCAGATTCCTTATCTGGCAAATAGTCCGCAGACCTTGCTCAATACAGCATCCCTTCCTATCGCAGGAGTCATTACAGCAACGGCATCTCTGGTACCTTACACAGAAATGCGCCTTTTATTTCTGGGAAACATCAAGTTAAAAACAGTTGCTTATGTATACCTCGGGCTGGAAGTTATATTTTATGCATTAATTAATAAAACTGCTGCAGCAGCATATTTGTGTATTATACTATGGAGCTTTATGTTTATCCGTTCACTACAAAACGGAAAAGACTGGAGCAAGGTGTTCGCTGCAAAAAGAAAACGGATCAGCAGACTACAGGTGGTGCATCAGAAGGTCGAATACGCTAAATATTCTCATTCCACGATCAATGACCTCCCCAATCAGGAAGAAATTGATCAGATCTTAGATAAAATTTCTTTGTCTGGCTATGAAAGTTTAACTTCACGGGAAAAGGAAGTATTATTCAAAGCGAGTAAGCAAGATTAGAGGGAATGGCAAAAGTGCACCTGTTAAAAAAAAAGCTGGGTTTTCTGAGCAAGACTGTTTTCATAGCCAATTTGCTGGCTGTGGTCGCTTTGCTTCTGAGCTATTCCGCCTCTTTTATTAATCCTAAGACCTTTTGGCCACTGGCATTTTTCGGATTGGGCTATCTTCCTATTTTACTGATCAACATCGGCTTTGTAGGCTACTGGCTTATGCGAAAGCCAAAGCATGCTCTGATCTCATTTATAACGATCCTGATCGGCTGGAATCTTCTTACCAAACACTGGAATTTTAGCGGTGACCATACACAGGAGATCACAGCTGCAGATAGCAGCATCCGTGTACTGAGTTTCAATGTACATCTCTTCAAAACAGCAAAAAAAGGAGAAGAAAAAGACTTCAAACGGGAGGTATTGGGAATTATTGACAGTATCAAACCGGACGTCATCTGTTTTCAGGAATACTACAGCAAGATTAAAGGCAAGCATGTGTATGCAAAGGAACTGCGCGAAAATTTTGGTTATAAATACTGGTATTTCGAACCTGCATCTGTCAATGATTACGAGGCCTACGGACAAGCTATTTTTTCTAAATATCCTGTTATCCATTCGGGAACTATTGTCAAGAATGAGTATGGGATAAATCGTATTATCTATGCAGATATAGAGAAAGGCAAAAAAAGCATGCGGATTTATAATGTTCATCTTCGCTCCTTTGCCTTACAAAACGAGGACAAGGATTTCATTCAGAACCCTTCCGGAGAAAGCAACAAAACTGCTACCCGACGGGTTGGCCGCAAATTAAAACAGGCTTTTGCTTCACGAAGTGAACAGGCGGAAGCTTTAAAAGAACATATAGAAACGGCTAAGATTCCCTATATGGTAATGGGTGATTTCAATGATACCCCGATGTCCTATAGTGTGAATCTGATTGGTAAAGGCATGCAGAATGCGTTTCAGAAAAAAGGTTCGGGCTGGGGAGTTACTCACTATGAAATGCTTCCTATATTTCAGATTGATTATATCTTTACAAGCAAGGATTTCAACATTCTGAATTATCAGATTGTCAAAAGAAAACTTTCAGATCATTACCCGATATGGGCCGATGTGCAGCTGAAGAATTAATTTAATATCGGAGCCAATACATTGACCGCTCTTTCTACAAATACATCGTGCCTGTTGCGCACTTTGAAATACGCATCCCTTCCAAAATAAAATCGTCCAACCAGAGATTCAATATCAGTCTGTATCAATTGGTGCAAGTCATTTTCCTGTTTTTTGCTCAAAACAATTCCTTTATTTTTCAGAAAAGTCATAAAGTCTGCATACTCTTTATCTGGCAGGTGATAGCCCTGAATAAAGTTTTCAATAGAATATGCCGGAGACTTCTTGGTGAAACGCTCATACACAAACTGCTCAGTAAGACTGGATGAATTGATTTCCTGATATTTGAGACTCAATGCATTTGAATCAATTGGAACAACCACATCCGGATAGATTCCTCCGCCATTATAAACCTGATTCCCGCCTTTGGTGACAAAAGCCTGCTCATGCACGTAAGTACTGTCCATAAGCCACAAAGGCTCTGCACTAGTAGGACTTACGAATGCATTAAGTGTATATTTTTTTTGAATATCTCTGCCTAAAGGAGTAAAGTAACGGGCTACACTCAGATTGATTGTAGATCCGTCCGGTAATTCAAAGCGCTCCTGTACCAATCCCTTACCATATGAACGTCTTCCGACGATGGTACCCCGGTCCAGATCTTGTATCGCTCCGGCGAAGATCTCACTTGCTGAAGCTGAATTCTCATTGATCAGCACAGCAACTTTGCCGTCAGGAAATACCCCGTCAGCCGAAGAGAAGTAATCTTTTCTAAGCTCATTATATCCTTTGGTATACACAATAAGCTTTTTGTCTTTAAAAAACTCACTTGCCAGCTGTATAGCGGCATGCAGATAACCGCCTCCATTTTCACGAAGATCGACTATAATACTTCTGGCACCGCGTTTTTCCAGTTCTTTGAGTGCTTTTTTAAACTCCTCGGCAGTCTTCAATCCGAATCTCCGGATTTTGATATAGGCAACTGTAGGCTGGATCAGATAAGCTGCATCCAGAGAACTCACATTGACCTGATCGCGGATTACCTTTATGGGCTTACCCAACATATATCCTTCCCGTTTTACCAGCACCTGAAGAGCACTGCCTCTTTTACCGCGGATCATTTTGTCTACTTCACTCAGTGGCATACCGACACCTGCGATCGTCTTTGTGTCAATCTGCAGAAGCTGATCTCCGACTCTGAAACCGGCCTTATCCGCAGGACCGTTCGGAATAATACTTACGACGAGAAGTGTATCATTCAAATTAAAATATTCAAGTCCTATTCCTTCAAATGTACCCTCTAATGTTTCATTCAGATTTTGGGCTTCGGCAGCCTGCAAATATGCAGAATAAGGATCCAGACGTGACAAAATATGCGAAATGGCATCATCCTGTATCGCGTCCATATTGATGCTGTCTACGTAGCTGCTCGATATCAGATCCATCATCCCCTGAATTTTATACGAGTTATCCACCCCCAGCGGATCCAAAACTCCACCGGCAGCAGTTCGCTGTTCATTTGAATAATATTGACCTAAAATGAGACCCAGCATCAGCACACCACCATAAGTCGCCGCCACAAAAATATTCCGCCTTGTATTTTTTTGCATGTCTAGATTTTCCGACACAAAATTAACGAGTTTTTTAAACTTTTGAGTTAATATGTAAGAGATATTATAGTAACAAATCTATCTTTATTTAGTTTTTAATCAGGATTTTTTACCAATTTTGACACCAAAACGATAATCGAATTCAATTAACAGAATATCATGCACGAAATCGAGCCTTTTTATAATTGGAGAGACTATTATATTGCCTCTGAAGATGAACTGTCCCCTTTTTACGGAACGATCTATAACGAGTTTGAATACGACAAACAGATTTATAATTTTTTACTTCATCCGCAGTGGGATCACTTTGGCTCTTCCACCCTGTACCTCAAGGTTTTGTATGTAGATTACGACAAGGGATATACTATTATTGAATTTATCGGAGAGTGGAATGATGCCATCTATAATGACATTATGCTGCTGAAAAGAGAATTAATAGACCTGATGATCGATGAAGGAATTAACAAATTCATTTTAATAGGTGAAAATGTGCTCAATTTCCATGCTTCCGATGATCTTTATTATGAAGAATGGTTTCAAAATATAGAGGACGGATGGATTGCAGGGCTCAACTTCAGGTCACATGTCATCGAAGAATTTAAGTCTCATAATATAGACTATTACATCAATTTCGGCGGAATATTCGATCAGATGCCATGGCGTACCCTGAAACCAAAACAGCTATATCATCATGTGAATGAACAGCTGACGAGAAGACTGGGCTATTAGCAGTTGTATCTGCCGGTATCCGCAATAATCCATATAAAAACAGTATACACAAAATGATCTGCGGATGATAAGCCGTCCTTACAATCTGACAGATATCATTTTCGGTTTAAGGTTTAGTTCATTAACTTTGTGAGATAACAATAAATATAAATACTATGTCATTTAGAATCGAAAAAGATACTATGGGCGAAGTACAGGTCCCTGCAGATAAATACT
The DNA here is from genome assembly GCF_000143765.1 of Sphingobacterium spiritivorum ATCC 33861. GTDB lineage: Bacteria > Bacteroidota > Bacteroidia > Sphingobacteriales > Sphingobacteriaceae > Sphingobacterium > Sphingobacterium spiritivorum. Next base: position 64,047 of record NZ_GL379773.1, read on the forward strand.
GGGGGGCACAAACGGAACGCTCACGCAATAATTTCAAAATCGGACCTTCTGCATCTATGCCTCATGAGATTGTAGCAGGCTTTGCTTACCTAAAAAAAGCTGCTGCTTATGCTAATCATGAATTAGGTGTATTACCTGTTGAAAAGCGTGACGCTATCGGTGCTGTATGTGATGAAATCCTTGCCGGTAAACTGGATGATCAGTTTCCGTTGGTGATCTGGCAGACAGGCTCAGGTACACAGTCTAATATGAATGTAAACGAAGTCGTTGCTAACCGTGCTCAGGTGCTTGCCGGTTTTAAGATTGGCGAAGGCGAACCTGTCCTGAAAGCAAATGACGATGTCAACAAATCTCAATCTTCTAATGACACTTTCCCTACCGGAATGCATATTGCAGCTTACAAAGCTGTGGCAGAAGTAACCATCCCCGGTGTAGAGAAACTTCGCGATACGTTGGCGAAAAAAGCAGAAGCATTTAAGAATGTAGTAAAAATAGGCCGCACACACTTAATGGATGCTACGCCATTGACATTAGGTCAGGAGTTATCCGGATATGTAGCTCAGTTAAATCACGGTTTGAAAGCGTTGAGAAACACATTATCTCACTTATCCGAATTGGCATTAGGTGGTACTGCAGTGGGTACAGGATTAAATACTCCTGCCGGATACGACGTCGTTGTAGCTAAATATATTGCTGAATTTACAGGTCTCCCGTTTGTTACAGCAGAAAACAAATTTGAAGCTTTGGCCGCTCATGATGCCATTGTAGAAACACACGGAGCACTAAAACAACTTGCTGTTGCATTAAATAAAATTGCAAATGACATCCGTATGCTGGCTTCTGGTCCTCGTTCAGGAATCGGAGAAATCCTTATTCCGGAGAACGAACCGGGATCTTCTATCATGCCGGGAAAAGTAAACCCTACACAATGTGAGGCTCTGACTATGGTTGCAGCGCAGGTAATGGGTAATGACGTAGCTATCACTATCGGTGGTACGCAAGGTCACTATGAGCTTAACGTATTCAAGCCTCTGATGGCGGCAAACTTCCTTCAGTCTGCACGCTTATTGGGTGATGCCTGTGTATCTTTTGATGAACATTGCGCAAGTGGAATCGAGCCAAACTACAAACGCATTAAAGAACTTGTAGACAACTCCCTGATGTTGGTAACAGCTTTAAACACTAAAATAGGTTATTACAAATCTGCGGAAATTGCACAGACAGCACATAAAAACGGTACTACTCTGAAAGAAGAGGCCGTTCGTTTGGGCTATGTAACTGCTGAAGATTTTGATGCATGGGTGAAACCTGAAGACATGGTGGGAAGCCTGAAATAATATGCTGAAGATTAAAAAATCAAATTCTTCACTTTTAAAAGCATACCTGCTGCCTTTAGCAGGTATGCTTTTGATTTTTGGAAGCTGCCAGCGGCGCTCTGATATCCAGGGAAAGGGTGCAGAATATCTGCAAGGCATCTGGGAACAGGATAGTATACCACATCAGGATCAGATGCTGTCCTATACTTTGCATTCCTTCAAAATCACCTGCGACTCCATTTATACGACCATGGATGTGCATTCAACTGTACAACGCATGTCAGATAGCTGCTATCAAAACGGCAACTGGAAAGAATATGCCAAAGCTGTCTATGTAGTAAGAGGAGACAGTATGATCGTAGAGGGAGTTTATACGAAGGAAAACGGAAAACAGAAATTATCCGGTTGTTACAAGCAGGGACAATATCTGCCGAGATTCAAAATTGCTAAATACAGCAAAGATACTCTCATTCTGGAAAACCGCTTTGATCAGCGTCCAATAGTACTCCATAAAAAACAAGACATCACCTGTGTTCCGAAAAAACGCTGGGAATTGTAAATCATCCACACCTTTTTATCACAAGCCATGGCTACCCGCGCTATTTACATCAGCAATATCCGCATTTTGGCTACCATAGGTGTAATCTTTATCCATGCCACTACCGGATATCTACAAAGTGCAGCCGTGGGATCGTTTAACTGGGATTATGCGAACTGGATAAACGGGCTGACCCGTTGTGCAGTACCTTTGTTTGTAATGATATCAGGTGCATTGCTTTTGCAGAAGGATGAAAGCACTACAGATTTTTACAAAAACAGACTATTAAAAATTGTCCCGCCGTTTTTGTTCTGGACTATCGTTTATATCGTCTATTATTTCTCCCGTTACACTTCGTTTGATCAGCTGTCGTTTCAGCAAATTGTCACTATATCCTGGCAAAAAATGAGAACAGGTGCTAATGCTCATCTATGGTATCTGTATATGATATTAGGACTTTATCTTACAGTTCCCTTTTTAAGAAAGATGATCAGATCAGCCTCTTTAAGGGAAATAGAAATTTTTCTTGTGATCTGGTTTGCTTCTTTGTACATCAGTAATAAAAGATGGGAGGAATATTTCCTGAAGATAGATCTCACCTTCTTCTCCGGATACATTGGTTATTTTGTACTTGGCTATTATCTTTCGGTCAAAGACTTCAGCCGGCAAAAGATTTTTTCTTTGCTCATCTTTACTGTGGCATGTGTTTTTACAATTTATATAACTCATCACCTCAGCATAGCTCAACAAAAGTATGATCCCTCTTTCTACGGTTATGTCCTCCCTAATACCGCACTTGCTGCTGCAGGCATTTTCACTTTTCTGAAAGCGGTTTCTTCTACCCGGAATATCCCGGGATGGATGGATGCTGTAGACAAATATAGTTTTGGGATTTACTTAGCTCACATTCTGATATTGAACTATGTACATCCCCGGTTACCGGATGAGATCTGGATCAAAGTTCCTCTGGCTACTATCGCTACACTGTTGGGAAGTATGCTACTGATTTATCTGATACGCAAAATACCTTACGGAAAGTATGTTTCCGGATAAAAATAAGAAAGGCAACAATGATCATTGTTGCCCTTGCTATATATTTTAATTGCTGATCAGATTAGAAAGGCAAGTCGTCATCATCTGAACCTGAAGAAGAAATATCAACCGGTGCAGGCATATCTGCATATCCGGGAGCCGGAGCCGCAGCTGAAGAACCAGCTAATTTTGTTACTCTCCATGCCACCAAAGAATTGAAGTATGTAGTGATACCTTCTTTATTTGTCCAGGGACGACCTCTCAGGTTAAATGAAATTTCAATTTCTTCACCAATTGTAAGGTTATCGAAAATGGACGTTCTATCCTGCGTAGCTTCAAAACGAATATATTCTACAAATTGCGGGTTTTCTGCATAAGCAACGATGATATCACGTTTTTTGAATGATTCTGTTACCTGCTGAGTTGCCCCAACTTCATGTACTTTTCCTCTAATTTCCATAATGTTAAATATTAAACCGTAAAAATAAGCAATTTTTGAGTACAAGATTAACTAACTTTGTCAAAATTACTATGGAAGTTTTCAACACCCCCAATAAAATCATTATAACTTGCAATAAGAGACTTTCTCCTTATCTGCAGGAAGAAGTTCAGGCCTTAGGCTTTGAGATCAAACGCACGTTCAACACAGGAGTAGAACTATACAACTCTGTAAACGAATCTATTAAGCTTAATCTCAATCTGCGTACGGCTTCACAGATCTTGTATTCTTTAAAGGAATTCAAGGCCTCTAATCCGGAAGAATTATACAACGAACTGGTCAAAATCGAATGGGAAAATCTGATCCCGTTTGATAGTTATTTTTCTGTAACATCCAATGTAAGTAATGAGACAATTACGACACCACTTTTTGCGAATGTAAAAGTGAAGGATGCGATAGTAGACCGGATCAAAGAGAAAAAAGGTATCCGCCCGAATACGGGACCGGAGCTTAATAAGGCTGTAATTCACCTTTACTGGAAGGATGACCGTGCCGAAATCTTTCTGGATACATCGGGAGAAACACTTGCAAAACATGGCTATCGTAAGCATCCGGGAAAAGCTCCTATGCTGGAAGCACTGGCTGCAAGTACCATATTTGCGACTAAATGGGATGATAAGTCTCCATTTGTCAATCCGATGTGCGGATCGGGTACTTTAGCCATTGAGGCTGCACTTATAGCGACAAACCGCAGACCGGGACTATACCGCATGAATTACTCATTTATGCATTTTATCGGGTATAATGAAGAGGTCTTTTTTCAGGAAAGAAGAAACCTGAAAGAGCAGGTGAATAAAAAAAATACGCCAACAATAATTGCCTCCGACATTTCGGAAGAAGCTATTGAAATTGCGAAAATGAACGCACGTACTGCCGGCGTGGATCAACTGATCCATTTTGAAGTATGTGATTTTGCAGAAACATCTGTCCCTGACGAAAAAGGAGTTGTTGTATTCAACCCGGAATATGGAGAGCGATTGGGGACGCATACCAAACTGGAAATTACCTACAAACGTATGGGTGATTTCATGAAGCAGAACTGTAAAGGATATAAAGGCTATATTTTTACAGGAAATCCTGATCTGGCTAAAAAGATCGGACTTAGGGCTTCCAGAAGAACAGAGTTTTATAATGGTAAATTAGACTGTAGATTGCTGGAATATGATCTGTATGAAGGCACACGCGATAAGACAAAAGTAATTTATGAATAATATCATCGAAAAAACGGTAGCATTTGTTAAAAAAAGTCTTGAGCAGGCCGAATCCGGTCATGACTGGTGGCATATACAACGGGTGTGGAATAACACCCGTATGATTCTTCAACATGAAGAGGCTGATGAGCTTATCTGTGAATTGACAGCACTTTTGCACGATATTGCAGACAGTAAATTCCATAATGGCGATGAAACAATCGGCCCTCGTATAGCCGGAGAATTTCTAAGCAGCGAAGGTGTAGATCCTCAAATCATAGAACAGGTACAGGCGATTATTCTGAACATGTCATTCAAAGCGAGTCTGGGAGAGCGCAATTTTCATTCAAAAGAACTGGAGATCGTTCAGGATGCAGACCGTCTGGATGCAATAGGAGCAATAGGAATTGCAAGAGCCTTCACTTATGGTGGTTTTAAAAACAGGGAGATCCATAATCCAAACATTCCTGTAATGGAAAATATGGATAAAGAAGCGTATAAGAAAACAACTGCCCCCACCATCAATCACTTTTATGAAAAGCTGTTGTTACTGAAAGATAAGATGAATACACCTACTGCTAAAAAAATGGCAGAAGGAAGACATCAATATATGGAGCAATTTCTGGAACAGTTTTATGCAGAATGGGAAGGAGTAAAATAACAGTTACTTAACCGTTATTTTATTCTAAATAGGTAAATTAGTAGTCACAAACTAATTTCCTATGAATCGTTTTGCGTATGCAATAGTTCTTTTATCCACATGTATATTCCAGTTTTCTTTTGCGCAGGAAAGCGATTCTTTACTTGTATCAAATAAGCAATGGAAAGAAAAACAGCTTAAACCCGGTATTATATGGAAACAGGGTCATTTTGATAATCTCTTCAAAGCTGAACAGGAGATCAACTTCATTGAAATTGATCTTCAGAAAATAAAACAACCGATCCGGCTTGCAGGCCTGCAAACTGGATTTAAAAATACAACAACATTTGCGTCGGAAGCCAATGCGCTCGCAGCCATCAACGGTGCTTTTTTCAATACTAAAACGGGCGGTGGAACCACACTGGTCAGAATCAACAAACAGCTCATCAACGAAACTGTACTGAAAGAAGGTAAATCTCCTAAAAGAAGCTTTCGGAGTAATGCAGCATTGGCATTTGACACTAAAAAAATCGTTATTATCAAAGGTGATGACAGAGACAGCACATGGGATAAAAAAATAAAAATGCCCAATGTGATGACCTGTGGACCGCTGTTATTGCACAAATCCCATCGTGCATATCTTGATAGTAATGCTTTCAATAACAATCGTCATCCACGCAGCGCAATAGCATTAACAACAGAGCACAAACTAATTCTGATCACCGTTGACGGCCGCAATGCACAAGCCTATGGTATGTCTCTTATTGAGCTTTCGAATGTGATGAAATGGCTAAAAGGAAAAGATGCCCTTAATCTGGACGGTGGCGGATCTACAACATTGTACATAAAAGATGAAGGTAAAAATGGGATTGTAAATTATCCCACAGATAACAAGCTATTTGATCATGAAGGAGAAAGAGCTGTAGCAAATGCCATTTTAGTTTTATAAGCGATCAACAACAAATTAAACATATATGAAAAACCTGGTTTTAAGTCTGCTCATTTTAGGAGCAAGTATTTCTGCTGTATCTGCCCAAAAGAATCCTATTATTGCCCATCGTGGTGCATGGAAGAACACAAACTTACCTCAGAATTCTCTCGCTTCTCTTGATGCGGCAATTACAGAAGGCGTATTTGGCTCCGAGTTTGATGTTCATCTTACAAAAGATGATGTTCTGGTTGTAAACCACGACAATGATTTCTATGGGTTGGATATTGCCACATCTACATACGATGAATTGTTAAAGAAGAAACACCCGAACGGCGAATCCATACCTACTGCAGAAGAATATCTGAAAGAAGGTCTGAAACAGAAAAAAACAAAATTGATCTATGAACTCAAAACAAACAAACTGGGTCTGGATCGTACCTTATTAGCAGCCCAGAAATCTGTAGAGCTTGTCAAAAAGTTAAAAGGAGAAAAGATGGTAGAATATATCGCTTTTGATTATAATGCCTGTAAAAAATTTGTAGAGCTCAATCCAAAAGCAAAAGTTCATTATCTGATGGGAGATAAAAGCCCTCAGGAATTGAAGAACGATAAAATGACAGGCGCCGATTACCACTTCTCGGTTTATAAGAAAAATCCAACCTGGATAAAAGAACTTCAGAATCTGGGTCTTAAAGTAAATGCATGGACGGTAAATACAGAAGAAGAAATGCAGATTTTGCTGGATCAGAAGGTAGACTATCTGACTACAGATAATCCTGAGTTGTTAGCTGAACTTTTAAAAAGTAAAAAATGAGAAAAACAATTATAGCTACTGTCCTTGTTGCGCTTGTCAGTACGATGACATATGCACAACAGTTCCGTATCGCAACTTACAATATTCGTCAGAAAAACACGCACGATACAGGTAACATGTGGGATGAACGAAAAGAAGCATTAACGAATCTGATCAAATTTCATCAGTTTGAAATATTCGGAACACAGGAGGGATTCAATGACCAGCTAGCTGACATGGAGCGTTTATTGCCCGGGTTTAAATACATTGGTGTAGGGCGTGATGATGGCGCTGAAAAAGGGGAATACTCCGCAATTTTCTACGACACTAAACGATTTGAAGTCTCCAAGAGTGGAACGTTCTGGCTCTCGGCCACAGATATCAGCAAACCAAATAAAGGATGGGATGCCGCTTTGCCACGGATCTGCACATGGGGAATATTCAAGGATAAAAAAACAAAAAAACAATTTATCCTTATGAATACTCACTTTGATCATGTCGGTGTCACAGCCCGTAAGGAAAGTGCAAAACTGATGATGGCCAAAGCCAAAGAATTTGCAGGAAACTTACCACTCATTATTACCGGTGATTTTAATGTTTCGGAAACAGATGAAGCGTATTTTACATTAGCAAACAGTGGTATTGTCGCTGATAGTTACAGCAAAATTGACAGCAGATATGCTCCAAACTCTACCTTCAATGGTTTTGGCAAGAGCATTAAACCTGCAGAACGTATAGACCATATATTTATCACGCCTCAGTTTTCTGTTAAAAAATATGGAATCCTGACGGATACTTATGTTGGAAAATATCCTTCAGATCACTTCCCTGTCATGGTAGATCTGGTACAGAATTAAGGTTCATTCTGCTACACTGAACCGGCATACCGATTACTGACTCTGATTCCAGGAGTCAGTAATTTCTACTTCCCAACGACAGCTTGCTTCTTTAGCTGAAGACCTGCCTTTCCATTATTTTTCCTACTTTTTCAGCGGTAGATTAAACGCTACACGATTTTCGCAATCATACTGTTATCTTTGTAACAGATTTTTACGACATGAAAAAACACATTTACCTTACTCTCGCTATATCATTATTAGCCGGGTCACTCACACAAGAGACTCATGCTCAAATTCTTAAAAAAGTAACTCAAAAGCTAAATCAGCAACAACCAAAAGATACTTCTGCAAGCAAGACAACGGTGAGCAGTACGGAAATGAATTCCGGACTCAAACAGGCGCTGAGCAATGGACTGACATCCAGTATAAATTCGCTGTCCGCAAAAAATGGTTTTCTTGGGGATGCTGCTGTGAAAATTTTAATGCCACCTGAAGCACAGAAAATAGAAAAAACACTTCGAAGTGTAGGCATGGGAAAATTGTGTGATCAGTTTATTGTCAGTCTGAATGGTGCTGCCGAAACAGCGGTCAAAGAAGCTGCTCCGGTATTTGCCAATTCCTTATCTAAAATGACCATTACGGATGCTTATAATATTCTTCTGAGTGGAAAACAGGATGCCGCTACTACATTTTTCAAAACAACAACAACTCCGGAGTTAACCTCCAAATTCAGCCCTATAGTCGAAGGAGCATTAGGAAAAAATAATGTGAGTACCTACTGGACACAATTGACATCAGCCTATAATTCTCTTCCTTTATCGCTATCAAAAGTAAATACAGATCTGAATGCCTATGTCACACAAAAAGCAATTGACGGTCTTTTTATCAAGGTAGCAGATCAGGAACTAAAAATCAGAAATAATCTGGGCGGTGCACGCACAACGCCGCTGTTGCAGAAGGTTTTCGGGTGGGCTGACGGTCAAAAATAAAAAACTTATCACACATACTGCTTTGTACAGCATCAAAGCAGTATGTCTTTATAATTGTATGGACTTGATACCCCTGCCCAGGTAAGCCTGATACATCTCTGTCAGTTCCTGATATTTGAAGATAATAACCACACCTATTCCCATTAGCAGTCCCTTTACAGCCAGACTCAGCATAAAATAATCTGTGATCATAATATGCGTAGCCAACAGATAAGCACCACTCATGATAAAAAATAATCCACAGATAATAATATACAGTTTAAAAAGAATCTGCATATTTTTCCGGCCTCTTTTCAGCAAAAGATTCCATATTGGAATCAGCAGGTAACTCAGCAATATCCCTAAGCCTGTTCTAAAGCAAATTTCGTTATCACTAAAAATCAGGAAAGCCTGCACAAGTAGTAATATAACAAATGTGGTCTTATAAAACGGAAGCGCTTTGTTTTTCAAAATTTAAGATTTTACATAAAAGTAACTTAAAATAAGGCAATTACCAAATAAAAAGAGGAATGGCAGTTAAAATTCGTCAATACCTTTATAGTTTCGTAATTTTGTGCTTATCATTTTTTTAAAGCGTAAATTTTCACCATGAGTACATTTGATATCAATAGCATAACAGATTTTTCGGTTTCCGAAAGATTTCAGCGCTATGTACAGATCGACACCCAATCAGACGCCGAATCACCTAGCTGCCCTTCCACTGAAAAACAAAAAAACCTTGGCAATCTACTTGTAGAAGAGTTGCTGAGCCTTGGTATTACAGATGCGGCAATAGATGAAAATGGCTATGTATATGCTACTATTCCTTCGAACACAGATAAGAATGTTCCTAAGATCTGTTTTTGCTCACACATGGACACTTCTCCTGACTCATCAGGTAAAGATGTAAAGCCTTTGGTACACAGCAATTATCAGGGGCAGGATCTGGTATTACCGGATGATACAACTATTGTCATCAAATTTGATCAGCATCCGGATCTTGCCAATCAAATCGGCAATGATGTGATCACCGCAAGCGGAACAACTTTGCTGGGAGCAGACGATAAAGCCGGAATAGCTGAGATCATGGATGCTGCCCGACTCTTCATGAATCATCCTGAAATCAAACACGGAGATATCAAGATCTTATTTACACCGGACGAAGAGATTGGCCGCGGGGTAGATAAAGCAGATCTCAAAAGACTGGGTGCAGACTTTGCTTATACTATGGATGGAGAGCGTGCCGGAACAATTGAAGATGAAACATTCTCTGCAGACGGCGCCACAATCACGATTCAGGGTGTATCTGTACATCCGGGATTTGCCAAAGGCAAAATGCAGAACGCGGTCAAAATTGCCGGAGCTATTATCGATGCACTTCCCAAGGACAGACTTTCACCAGAAAGCACCAGTAAAAAGGAAGGTTTTATACATCCTGCAAGTGTATCCGGAACTGTTGAAAAAGCGGTTATTCATTTTATCGTTCGCGACCATATCACTTCCAATCTCAAAAAACACGAAGATGAACTGGAAGCGATTGCGGAATCTGTTATCGCACAATATCCCGGAACTACTTTTACAATAGAAGTAAAAGAACAGTACCGTAATATGAAAGAGGTGCTTGACCAGTATCCGCAGATCATGGAAATCGGGATGGAAGCTATCAAACGAGGAGGCATGACTCCTGAAAGAAGAAGTATCCGCGGAGGTACTGACGGATCCCGTCTATCGTTTATGGGCCTTCCATGCCCCAACATCTTTGCCGGAGGACATGCTTTTCATGGCAAACAGGAATGGGTATCTGTACAGGATATGCAGAAAGCGGTCATCACTATTCTGCATATTGCAGCATTATGGGAAGAGAAAGCATAAATTCTAAAATATAATTTTTGACTATATACAATATGAGCAATAAGAACGAAGTAATCGAGGCAATACAAACACGCAGAGCAGTTTTTCAAGCCAATTTCACAGATCAGGAAGTCAGCCGTGAAGATATTCTGACGATATTGGAAGCTGCAAACGCTGCACCTACACATAAAAGAACACAACCATGGCGTTTTGTAATCTTCCGCAAAGAAGGATTACAACGTTTGGGAACAGAGCTTTCCCGTATTTATAAAACGGTTACACCTGCAGAGAAATATCAGGAAAAAACAGAGATCACGATGGGCGAAAAAGCAACGTCTTCCAATGTCGCTATTGCGCTTATTGTCAATTATACAGGCGAACTGCCTGAATGGGAAGAGTTGGCTGCAACATCATGTGCTATAGAAAACCTTTGGTTAGCAGCACACTCTCTTGGGTTGGGTGGTTACTGGGCCAGTCCTGGATTAATCAATCATCTGGGAGAATTCCTGAATCTGGAAGAGAATCAAAAATGTATCGGTATCTTTTACCTGGGTCATCATCAGGCAGAGAGCAGAGAGCCGATCCGTACACCAATAACAGAAAAAATCCGTTGGGAAGAATAATAAAAAAGAAAGGATGAATCTCTGATTCATCCTTTCTTTTTTATCTTGACGGGTACACTATACGGAGTGTAGCAGCTTTACCTTCCCATTTAGGTCCCTTTTCCAGTAATGTCTTTGAGCTGTTTGCGATCTGGTCATTATCCGCTTGTTCTATGCGGATATTATAAGGTTTGCCCTTCTCATCTATCTCAAAAGAAACAGTTACACTTCCCCCAACCTCCAAACCGGGATTATTTTTATGTATATAGTTATCCAGTTGTTTCCAGCCTCCTGCCGGCACCGCTTCTCCTCCGTTCATGATAGGTTCAACCTGAATACTGTATTCTCCCACACTTAACTCTACATCTACTGTCCGTGACTGCTTTTGAACCATATAATTTTTCATCCACAGGAACACCAGTGATACCACGAATAATACAGCTGCTGCTGAGGCAATGGAAAGTCTTTGCCACCCGAAAAAGCGAACTCCTTTTTCCTGATGTTGCTCCGCTACCCGCTTATTCAGTCGTTGTTGTAGCAAACTCAGCTTTCCGATATCCACCTTATTCTGCATCCGGTATCCATCGATCGCATCCTGCAGGAAAGGGTCTTCCAGCGCTTCACGTTCCAGCTGAAACATCTCATCCTTACTCATCAATCCATTGATGTAGTTGTGAATACGTGATAATTGATAATTATTTTCCATTTTACTTCTTCTCCATACATATTTTAAGGTTGCGCTTACCATTCTGAATGTAGCTTTTCACCTTATTCATATCATACCCGGTTTCTTCTACTATATCCTTATAACACTTTTGTTCCAGATAAAATAAACGTATACAGCGCTCCTGTTCCGGATTAAGGGTTAACATACAGGTTTCCAGTTTTTCAAAATGGACTTCATCCCATAACTGATCAGAGCTGTTATCTAAAAAGTGTTCGCTTTCTGCGAGATGGTCCTCAATGTCCACCTGCTGCACACGTTTATCTTTACGTAGTTGCATCAGGCAATAGTTACGCGAAAACGTGTACAACCAGCTTTTGAAGTTGTCCACCTGATGAATTCTCAATTTGTCGATCAATTCTTCAAATATTTGCATCACTGCATCCTGACTGCGATCTGCATCATTCAGGTATTTAAAGCATACACCATACAAAAGCGACATATAAGGAGCATATAACTTGCCCAATACATCCAGTTCGCCGCTGGCACGATATTGTTGTAAAAGTTCCCTTTCTGTCATAAATAAATTATTCCTTCACTGGTATTGATGCTTTAAGGTACATTTTTCCATACAAAAAAATGGAAAAATAACCGGTCACTAATCCTGATTTACCGGAATAATACCAGCGCAATTAGCAGCGTCACTATGATATTGAAAGTCTGTGCGATCAAAAATGCGTAAAGCGGTTTTTTATTATCCTGTTTAAAAAGATCTTTAAAGTTGGTTTCTAAACCTATAGAGGTAAAAGCCAGAGCAAACCATAATCCCTGAAGGCTTTTTAAACTTCCTTTTACAGTATCCACTTTTTCCGGTGAGATGACGAAAGAGAAAAGTAAGGAAGCAAAAATAAAACCGATTACAAATTTGGGGAATCTCTCCCAGATAACTTTTAATGTAGGCTTCTCCTGTTTTGTCTCTTCATTGACGGATTTGGAATAGCTCCAGTAAATACTGATTGCAAAAGCAGCAATCCCTAACAATACATTCTGCGAAAACTTAACGATGGTACTTATTTTCAAAGCCTCCTCTCCGACCAGTGATCCGGATGCAACCACAGCACCCGTCGTGTCGATACTTCCCCCAAGCCATGCTCCGGTGACTTCCTGTGAAAGTCCCATCCAGCTGGCCATATAAGGCATAAAAATCATCATCGGTATAGCTGTGATCAATACCAGTGAGATAACGTAAGATAGCTTCTTACTGTCTCCTTTGATGGCTCCGGACGTAGCAATTGCTGCAGAAACTCCACAAATAGAAACGGCACTGGAGATCATCAGAGACATTTCATTATCTATCTTTAATTTTTTACACAGCCAAAACGCAAAATACCAAACGGAAAGAACGACAACAAGGGCCTGTATTAGTCCCAAAGAACCTGCTTTAAGGATATCACCAAAGATGACAGTAGTTCCCAGCAATACCAAACCTATCTTGACATACAATTCTGTGCTTAATGCATCCTTAAACCACTGGGGTAATTTAAAGAAGTTGCTGATCACAAGGCCTATCACTAAACTAAAAATCACGGCTTCCAGATTATAATCCTTGACAACAGCATTGCCCGCAGCAATTAGCGCTAATACAGTCAACACAAAGACTACCGGAAATACAATTAACAATGCTTTTAAAGGTTTGGACAGCAATATGGCTCCAACAATTGCCGTTCCGTAAACTGCTGCAAACTGAAAAAATATGGCTCTAATATTTTCGAAATTCAGGACATCATGCTGCAGAGACGAGAGATCTGACCAGGAAAATTTTGGCGTTGGAATAATGATTCCCGATAAAGCTAAAGCAATAATTCCCAGACCTAAAATGACCACTACCCAGTCTTCTGAAAATTGAAATTTTTGATTGTCCATAATTTTAAGGTTGATTAATTTGTGATGGTTAGGGATTCGTTGCTTTTACCCTGTATAATGAGCAAACATTTTGTTTACCTTCCCATATTCGTCAAAAAACATAACTTCAATTGCCTTTTTATTCATCACTGATTTGTAATATAGAGCAACAGAATTAACTCCCACCGTTACATCGTATAACTCAAAATGAAGGTCCGGCAATTTATTTAACGCCTTTTGCCAATAATCTGCTACAAGGTCTTTCCCTTTTAACGAACCATTATCTACACCCAGAGCCAATTTTATCATTGGGGTTGTAATTTCAATGTCATCTGAGTAATGAGATAATATGTCTTCCAGATTGTGCGTATTCCAAGAATGTATCCATTCTTCTGCAAATTTTCGTCCGTCCATATATTATGTTATTTTTTTTAGATTTATTTACTTGAAAGAACGTTTAACGCTTCCTCCATTGAATTAACAAAGTTAATATGTCTGCCTTTGTTACTTTCATAAATGAAGTCCGTTAAACTTTTACTATTGTATTTTGAGTACTCACCAACTATTGCCAACTGAACTCGATAATTAGAAAATTTTTGAAGTATTTCATCTGCTATTCCAGTTCTCAGGTCAAAAAAAATCGGGTGTTATGTTACCTTTATGAATTACTATCTTGTCAAAGCCTTGATAATATAAATTTCCTAACAAATCTAACCCGTCTTGACTTGTATTTATGATTCTTGCAGCAGATAAAATTTCGGCAATTTTAATGTTGTTTAGATTGTGTTCTTCAATTTTCATTTTGTCAGTCTGTTTATTTTACTTGTTCGTTCTACAATGACCGCTAACTAGCAGATTGATCAATAAATAATGCTGAATCTAAAAATAACGAATCACAAAAGTAATCTTTTTTACAGTAGACGCAAAGTTCTCTATATGCTCTTTCGCTTTTATTAAAGCATGTAAACAGGAAGTTACAATTCATTTTAAATATATAAACACTTCTTAGGTCAGGAATTGCTTTATCACTTAAATGCTGACAAAAAAATAGCCGGTACAAAAATATGTACCGGCTATAAATTACTGAATGAAAGATTGGCTTTCTAATACTATAACAATGCTTTATAGCGCATCAGTGCCTCTACATAATAATAGTCCGCATAAGTCAGAGGTACATCTATTTCAAAATTAGCAGGAATATGGCCTACGGAATGCTCTAATATAAAACCTCCATTAGTACCATTTTCCGCTTTGTAATTTTTCGACCCCAGACTTTTCAACATTTTTTCTGCAGCCAGCAGATACTTTTCCTGCTGTTCTTTGTTGACATATGACTGTAGCTCGAGCAAAGCTGAGGCCATGATAGCCGCTGCAGAAGCGTCCCGTTTAGCATCCGGAATATTATCAGCATTGAAATCCCAGTAAGGAATGCCGTCTTTAGGCAGATTGGGATGATTTAATATAAACTCTGCGATGTGAATGGCCTGATTAAGATAAGTTACATCTTTGGTATCCCTATACATCATAGTATAACCGTACAATCCCCATGTCTGCCCCCGCGCCCATGCGGACTCATGTCTGGCTCCCTGAGCTGTATGCCTGTTTCTCACTTCACCTGAGATGGAATCATAATCTACAACATGATAGGAGCTGTAATCGTCCCTGAAATGATGTTTCAAAGTTGTATTTGCGTGAGTTTTAGAAATATTGATATATTTCTGATCACCACTTTCACGAGAGGCCCAGTTCAGGAATTCGAGATTCATCATGTTATCAATAATTACCGGAAATTGCCATTTACTGTTGACAAGATCCCAGGACTTGATACAGCCTACTTTGCTATTGAAACGTGAGATCAGTGATTCAGCACCTGTCAACAGGATTTGCTTATAATGTGCACTTAGCTGCAGGCGATTGGCATTGCCGAAGCTACAATAGAGCATGAAGCCCAGATCATGTGTAGTTTTATCGTCCTTTTCTTTTTCAAGTATCCGGAGCACTTTATCTGCTTCAGCTTTCAATACAGAATCTCCTGCATATTCATAAAGATATAGTAATGTCCCCGGATAGAATCCTGATGTCCACCATTCCGGTCCGCTTGTTTCCAGAGAATCCTTATTTGCATAATACGTTTTAGGAAGACGACCTGGTTCATTCAGTCTTGTGGCCATATACTTATATTGTTTCACAGCATCCTTAAGCTGTGTATCTACATATGTCGCAGGTAAGTGCAACTTTCCTTTATTCTGCCCTGTTTTGGTTTGTGCAGTGAGTATTACCGATACACACATCAGCACTATAATTGAAATTAATCCCTTCATTATATATTTTTTTGTTACGGATATAATTTTAGTAACCCGGGTTTTGAGGCAACAGATTAGCATTGCGACCAATTTCTTCCTGAGGTATAGGAAGCAATGCATGAAAAGACTTCACATTTGGCTGACTTTCATAAGCTGTCGCCCCATTAAATGCCTCGACAATTACTCCCCACCGCTTTAGATCATACCAGCGTTTCCACTCAAAAGCTAACTCTACTCTACGTTCTTCACGTACAGCCTGACGGAAAGCATCCTGACTCATACCTGATTGTAAATCTGCGGGATAAGAGCGACTTCCTTCCGGGGTATAGCGAGCTCTCGCACGAACAGCATTGATATAGCTATACGCTGCAGAAGTCGGGCCTCCGTTTGCTTCATTTATTGCTTCTGCAGCCATAAGGAGCACCTCGGCATAACGGAAGATTACATATTTATTATCTGAATCCGAACCTTCCGCACTGGCATTTTTCCCCGGATAGAGGCACCATTTAGCCATATGGATTCTCGGCCATTTCCATTTCTGATAAGAGGTCATAACGCCTTTGACTGGTGTCTGGGTAAGAAAACTTACTTTTTTCCGATAGTCTTCATCAGAGACACTGTTATACATTCCTGTTGAAGGTCACTCCACCCCAGCATATCCGCATCTCTCACCCCTGTCATTGGTGCTGTATAGTCAACATTTGCATTATTTTCTCCCGTCATCTTACCTGCAAAATCTACAACCCATATATGTTCGGACTGATAGCCTAGATCCGCTTTCCACAGATTTTGATAGTCCTGTACCAACCCATACTGATAAGTAGACGCATTTTTTATAACGATTTCGGCCTGTTCAGCAGCTTCCGGCCAACGTTTTAAGATCATATATACAGAAGCAAGTAATGTATGTGCCGAACCTTTAGTTGGTCTCGCTTTCACAGCTCCCGAATATGTGTCCGGAAGATTTTTGATAGCGAATTCACAATCAGCTATAATATTCTCATAGACTTTTTCCGCAGATGTTTTACTAATGTTCGTTACTTTGGAAGGGTCGCTGACATATTCACCTATATACGGGATGTCTCCGAAGAGTTGTACCAGATGATAATAATATAAAGCTCTTAAAAGACGTGCCTCAGCTATCAATGCGGCTTTTTTTGTGTCATTCATAGTTACGGCCGGAATACCGTCTATAGCTGCATTTGCAGCTCCGATACCCAGATATGCCGTACGCCACACCGCAAGAACATCCTGATTGCTGGAGTCATGTCTAAAACTGTTCAATTGGATACGACTGGATTGTGTACCAATATCACCAATATCACAATCATCTCCCAACAGTTGAAGTACCATCACCAGACGCCGTCCATAGCTGTCTGCATTTGCCAGTAAACTATAAATTCCCATTACAGAGGCTTCTGCATCGGCTTCTGTTTTAAAATATTGTTCCGGTGTCAGAATGCTGACAGCTTTTTCATCAAGCTTTGTACAGGAAAAACTAGTAACGAGAAGTGTCGTTAATACTAAAATTCTGAATAATGTGTTCTTTTTCATGATATTTCAAGATTAAAATCCGGCATTAAAACCAAAAGTGAATGATTTGATATTCGGATAACTCATGTAATCCAGACCTATGTTTTGATTGGAGTCCTGAAAACTTACTTCCGGATCATATCCGGAATATTTTGTCCATGTCCATATATTTTGAGCACTGAAAAATACACGCAGGCGTTTTACACCGATCTTCTGAAGAGATTTTTCAGTAAAATTATAACCCAGGGCAAGATTTTTCAGACGGAGGTAAGATCCGTCTTCAATCCAGCGTGAGGAGACTTCAGGATTGTTTGCCGAATTTGCACGGGGAATGTCCGTATTGGTATTTTGAGGAGTCCAGCGCCGCAAGGCATTTTTGGTTGCATTTCCTTTTCCTGCCATCCAGTCCAGCTCCATACGGGTTATATTCAGCATATCATTCCCATATGACCCCTGCATAAAGATGTTCAGATCAAAATTTTTGTATTTCAAGTCATTATTGAATCCAAATGTGAAATCAGGATGAGGATTTCCGATGACCTTACGATCATCAGCGTTGACCACACCATTCGGCCCATCTGTCAGATTATTAGAGGCATCGCGACCGTAAATATCCTTATACCGGACATCTCCCGGTTTCTTGCCGGGCTGTGCACTAAAGTCGTCACCCTGTTGATACAGCCCGTCAAACACCCACCCGAAGAAGGCTCCGACAACTTCTCCCTCACGTAGAATCTGTGATTCAGTAGATAACATATGAGCCGGAATACTATTATAACGGATATCACCCTTAGGAAGTTGAAGGATTTTATTGCGGTTGAATGTAATGTTAAAATCAGTATTCCATTTTATCTTATCATTCAGATTAACAGTTTGCAATGCAAATTCCCATCCCTTGTTTTGTACACTACCCACATTTTGAAGAGAATTGGTAAATCCGGAATAAATAGGTAACGGAACCTGATACAGCAGGTCAACAGTCTTTTTATAATAATAATCTACTGTCAGGTTTATTCTGTTATCCAAAAACCCTATGTCCAGCCCTGCATCAGTCTGTCTTGTAGTTTCCCAGGTAAGATTCGGATTAGCTACATTCGTGGGACGGACAGCATTCACCGGCATTCCACCTATCGTAGTCAATGTTGGTGAAAAGCGAGCCAGTGATTGATAAGATCCTATTTCGGAATTTCCGGTTTCACCATAGCTTGTTCTGATCTTTAAATTACTGATTGCCTCTAAGGATTGCATAAAGGGTTCCTGCTTAACATTCCAGGCAAATGCTCCTGATGGGAAAAATGCCCATTTATTATTTTTCCCAAATCGCGAAGATCCGTCATAACGACCTGTGACTGTAAACAGATACCGGCTTTTAAAATTATAGTTGACACGTCCGTAAAAGGAAGACATCAGCCAATCTTCCAGATTCGAAAATGCATTCTGATAACTTGATCCGGCACCTAAGTTCCAGAAAGAAAAGCTATCTGAGATAAAATTACGATTATTGGCCTGCCAGGCTTCATTACGCGAACTTTGATAGGAGTACCCTGCCATCGCAGTAAGGTTATGTATATCATTGAATGTCTGATTATAGGTCAGGAAATTTTCACTAATAAGATTCGTATTCTTCGCTGCATATATAGATCCTATACCTCCGACATTTCTCCCTTCAACAAGTGCTTTAGAGGCGTAATTACCTGTACGCTCATTGCTTATCTGGATGCCAAGTGTGCTTCGGAAAATCAGGTTTTTCAGAAGACCCAATTCTATATATGTATTTCCCTGAAAGAGATCGGTAGTTACATTATTTTGACGTTCCGTAGCAACTGCTACAGGATTATCATGCGGATCGCCTACCTGTTTCAATGTATACTTGCCATTAGCATCATATACTCCCTGGGTAGGTTCAAAGCGCAGAGCAGCAGCTATTACTCCAGCTGTAGTCGTACCGCTACCGGCCTCCTGTGTACGGACACCACTTAAGTAGTTTCTGTTAAACATAAGTCGTGTTCCCATTTTTACCCGATCAGAAAAAGTAATATCCATATTTGATGTTCCGGATAACCTTCTGAAATTAGAGTTAATAATTACTCCTTTCTGTCCGTAATGATTTAATGCTGTGTAATAACGAATATTATCCGAGCCACCCGAAACAGCGAGTTGATTATTGAGCAGATTTCCTGTACGGAAGATCAGATCCTGCCAGTCTGTACCTGTTCCATAACTCTCCGGATTGGGATATGGAATATTATTGTTTCCGGAATTGATATAGGTATCATTAATATAAGATGCAAATTCTGATGCATTCAGCAACTCGAGTCTTTTACCCACTTTGTGTGTCGCCAAAGAGTTATTCAATTCTATAACCGGCTTACCTACTTTTCCTTTTTTAGTTGTAATCATTATTACACCGTTTGCTCCTCTGGATCCGTAAATAGCTGTCGCTGAAGCATCTTTTAATACTTCTACGGATTCTACATCTTCAGGAGCTGGCGGAGTACTTCCTGGAAACCCGTCAACAACATATA
Organism: Sphingobacterium spiritivorum ATCC 33861; assembly: GCF_000143765.1. Classification (GTDB taxonomy): domain Bacteria; phylum Bacteroidota; class Bacteroidia; order Sphingobacteriales; family Sphingobacteriaceae; genus Sphingobacterium; species Sphingobacterium spiritivorum. Next base: position 84,173 of record NZ_GL379773.1, read on the forward strand.
AAGGATCGCTGCTGGCATTTATAGAAGTACCCCCACGTATACGAACACGGGGAGCTTTTCCCGGTTCGCCATTAGTACTGGATACAGCAACACCCGGTGCACGTCCCTGCAGCGCCTGTGCTGTGCCGGCCAGTGGAAAAGCACTGATCTGCGCTTTATTAATAGAGGCTACTGATCCTGTCAGATCACTTTTGCGCTGTGTACCGTAGCCTACCACTACTACCTCTTCAATATCCGTACTCTTGCGATTTAGTCTGACGTTAAGGACAGATCCGCCCTGTACTGCTATTGTTTGTGTTTCATAGCCGACCATACTAATAATCAGTGCAGCCCTGGAACCTGGTATTTGTATTTTAAACTGTCCCTGTTCATTTGTTGTTGTTCCTTGTCCTGATACCCCTTTTACAGAAACAGTTGCACCTGCAACAGGACCGACAGAATCTGTCACAGTACCACTTATTGAGGTCTGTAAGGCCTCATTTTGCTTAGGAGGGATCGTCTTATCTTTAGAGGAATTGTGTAAATTTTCCTGTACAACAATAGTCTTCTTATTAATTGTATATACCACCGGTTGATTAATAAAACACTGCTTTAAGGCCTCTTCCAGTGACACATCCTTAAGATTCACTGATACAGGGCTACTGTTTAGCAGCATCCGCGGATTATAGAGCAAATGGTGACCACTTTGTTCACTGATCTCAAGCAACGCTTTTTCCAGTGTTGACTTTTTAATGGCCAATGTTACCTTTTGGGCGTGAACAGCGGCATTCGCAGACATCGCCCCAAGCACCATAAAAAATGCTAATAGTTTCATGATTCTCCAGATTGTTGTGCCTCTTGAAAGACCATACAGTCTTGTCTGCACATCATAATTTTTGTACATTTGGTTTACGGTTTAATGTAATTAAATAGGTTTTAATTGTATTAGCTTCAATACCGGGAGCGCTGCAATCGCTTCCGGTTATCTGATTTTAAATAGAGTTTATCCCATAACGTATATCCTCCTTCCCTCTATTCTAAACTTTACTGATCCTGTAAGCGCAAGCATATCAAGCACATCCTGCACTTCTCCGAAACGTGAAATAGTTCCAGAAAATATTTTGTCCTTCATATCACCCTGGTAGACAATTTCCACATCATACCATCGCGCTATTTTGCGCATGATACTTTCTATTCCTTCTGCATCGAAGAAAAAATTACCACTTTGCCAGGCCAGGATCTCTTTTGGATTAAATGTCTCTGTATCTACACGCTTACTTCCTTTATCATAAGTCGTACGTTGTCCGGGATTGAGATTGTACCTCTTGCTATTAACATCCAAAAGAATTTTTCCCTCAATCAGGGAAGTTTGTACTGAAGACTCTTCTACATAAGCATTCACATTAAACCGTGTACCAAGTACTGTGATTTTCTGATCTGCTGTCTTCACAATAAATGGTTTTCCATTTTGTTTCTGTACGTCGAAAAAGACCTCACCTGTAATTTCAACGACTCGTTCTTCGCCCGTAAAAGAAGTAGGAAAACGTACAGACGATTCCGCATTAAGCCATACCCTGGTTCCGTCTGACAAATCGATCTGATATTGCCCGCCTCGTGGCGTGCGCAAAACGTGGTAACTGATCTTTGAAGCTACTGAGCTAGGCTGATCGTACGTAAGCTGCCCTTCAGCATTTTTACTCGCCACTACCTGACCCTCAAATGTTAAATCACCGGTTTTCAACGCATTGAGATCCACCTCAGTACCATTGTCCAATGTAAGAGTAGCTTTGTTTCCTCCCGGAAGTATTTTTTTATTGACGACTTTAGCCCGAAGATTATTTCCGGAATCATCTTTCAGGTTCCATAACCAATAAGCTCCGAAACATAGAATTAAAACGGCTGCCGCAGTCTGAATACCCCTGTATAAAATTTTATACTTTCTGAAATGCGAAATTTTAATATGGTCTTTTATCTTGCCATGGATTCTTCTTTTCACATCTTCTTTTTTTCCCATGCGCATTTCATTCCAGTTTGTTTCCTCCAACTCAAAACTATCCTCATAGGATTCCAGCATAATATATTCTTCTTCCGTACAGAGTCCCTGCTGATATTTTTCGTATAACCGGATATATTCTTCTTTGGTTAGCATACTCTCCTCTATTTAGGTTTCTATTTCTATAGAGTGTATTTCTGAAGTGTAACACACCTGCAAAAATATTTTTTGTTTCTATTTTATTTTTTATAATTGTATATGGTAATGGTTAGACATAATCATTACTCATCCATCAAAAAACCAACTATAAATCAGATACCATCACGCTTATAAAGCAGATTCGATGCCTTTACGTAAGAAGCAATATTATCAGAATACATTGCTGACAGATCAGCAATTATGGGTGACCGTTCAAATTGAGGATTGTCAGATAGCTTTTTCTACATTATATGATCGGTTTTGGTCTCTTATTTACACAACAACATTTTCCTATCTGAATGATCGTGAAAAAAGTGAAGAAATAACACTTGATATATTTTTGAATCTGTGGAACAGGCGTCAATATCTTCAGATTCGTTCATTTTCGGCTTACCTTCGGACATGTGCCAGATATCATGTTTATAAAGTGCTGAAAGATTCAAAAGAAAATCAGATTGCATTCAACCAATATCAGGAAGTCACAACCGAAACAAGTGTTTCCAATTTAGTACTTGAAAAGATGGAACAGGAAGATATCAAATCTTCAGTTGGGGATGTTCTGAAAAAATTATCGCCTCGTTGTCAGGAAATTTTCCAACTAAGTCGTTTTGAAAATCTCAGTAATGATGAAATTGCAGTAAAGCTCGGAATCTCAAAACGTTCTGTAGAAAATCAGATAACGAAAGCTTTAAAACATTTACGGATAGCATTCGGGACATTGTCAGGTACTATCATTTTCTTAACACAATGGTTCCGATTGTAAACAGCATTTAACTTCTTCAGCCCTCCCTATCAAAGCACCAACTCTTCTCTACCCCAACTCTTCTTTCCATTTAAGTGGCTCAATCCGGTATTCTCACGACTTTAATCAGGCTAATTAAGTCTAAGATTATCCCCTATACCGGAACAGGATAGTTCAGGTCAGTCATCTCACAATTAATGGTAAAATTTGCAAAAGGGTCTCCTTCCTATGGGATACTCCTGAAAATTAACCAATTGTAAAACTCAAACATCTGATATGAAAAGAAAGTATGTTCTTTGCATGTTGTTCTGCCTGCTATTTTCGCTCGAAAATCTTCAGAACAGTTTAGCACAAACATTAGCATTTCCCGGTGCAGAAGGTTTCGGCCGATATGCTACCGGAGCACGGGGATATAGCTCCCGATCGGTATATTTTGTAACGAATCTTAATGACAGTGGTCCCGGATCCTTCAGAGATGCCGTAAGTCAACCCGGTAGATTTATCATCTTCAAAGTTAGTGGTATCATCACGCTCAGCAGTAAAATTCAAGTGGCCGCCAACACTACCATTGCAGGTCAGACTGCTCCCGGCGACGGAGTCGTACTCTACGGACGCGGAGTTTCCTTTAGCGGAGCGTCCAATACGATTAGCCGTCATCTTCGTATACGACTGGGTGTCAACGGAGGCGCCGGAAAAAATGATGATGCTTCCGGTATTGCCAACGGAACGAATATCATCCTTGATCATATGTCCTTTTCCTGGGGACTGGATGAAGTATTTTCAATCAACTGGGACAATAAAGGTAGTGAACCTGATAACATTACTATACAAAACTCTATTATCGGACAGGGATTACACCGGCACAATCACTCTGCAGGCGGACTGATTCAGACAGGTGGAAAAATCAGCATACTGAAATCGCTCTACATGAGCAATAAGACCAGAAACCCCAAAGTAAAAGGTATAAATGAGTTTGTCAATAATGTCGTTTACAATTTTGGAAATGCCAATACCACTTATGCCGATCACAGCATTTCGGCAGATGCTTATATCCTTGGAGGAGAATCTTCCGGAGAATCGAATGTGACCTTATTAAACAATTACTTTATTGCCGGTCCGGCAACTCCACAATCTAAATCAACCCCATTTTCCAGAGGAAATGGTAATTTCAACCTGTATCAGCGAGGCAACTACTATGACCGCAATTATGATGGGGTATTGAATGGCACGGAGATGCAAGCCAACAGCACCTGGTATCCGGGAATTGAGCCTGAAAATTTTAAAAATGCAGAGGATTATTCCAGCTATCCAACGATAGCCCCTGGCATGTCTGCCTCCGAAGCATACCAATGGATCGTATCTAATGTAGGAGCAACCTTCCCCAATCGCGATCAGGTAGATGCAGGTATGATCGCTGATCTGATGAGTATTGGCAAATCAGCACAATACATGTACCGTGAAACGGATAACGGACTAAGCAACGGAGGTCTGGGAGACTTCTATCCGGCACAACTTCCTGCGGACACTGACAATGACGGTATTCCGGATGAATGGGAAGAACGGTTAGGACTCAATAAAAATGATCCGTCAGATGCCTTAAAGGAAAGCAGTGCTCATGCTCCCTATCTTAATATTGAGGTATATATCAATATGCTCACAGATGAGCAACCCACTGACTTCGTAAGGCCTCCAAAAAACATCAAAGCAACGAGTCTCTCGTATGATGAGACACCTGCCAGAAGTGTCGTTACCTTGTCCTGGGAGAATAATTCGCCTGACGTAAAAACACATATTGAAAGATCTGTTGATGCTATACAATGGACTCCGGTAACCACTACAGACATCAATAAAAATACTTTTAACGACGATAACCTCAAACCTAACACCCTTTATTATTACCGGTTGAAATCAATTCACAATCAGGAAGAATCGGTATTCAGCACTGCTTTATCTCATCGTACAACAGCCATACCTACTGCTCCTGTTCCTGCTGCACAACCTTCTCCGGTTCATTTATATAACCATGTGATTCTGAATGAAGGTGCTATAGACCTTTCCTGGACTGGCAGCAGCAACACCAAAACCTACGCGGTATATTTCGGAAAAGACGCCGGTAATCTTATTTTGAAACAGGAAGTCGCTTATAGTGCAAGACCCGGGATTGTGATATCCGATTTGGAAAATAACACTTCCTATTACTGGCGGGTAGACGCCAGTAATGACAAAGGAATCACAACCGGTGAGGTCTGGACATTCAGGACGGAGCAGCTCTTTCCAAAAATGCTTGTCGGACACTGGAATTTTGACGAGACAACAGAAGAACTGGAAACAACCTTACTTGATCAGTCAGCTTTTGCCAATCACGGTGAGCTGTCCCGCACTTCAGATCTGGGGATTTCACTCCGCACGGAAGGTGTGCATAATGGAGCGCTGGATCTGAAGAAAGCCGATCCCTCCACTTATTCTGCCAGTATACCACATAAGGATCATTTATACCTCAACAACTCTTCTTTCACCATTACCTTCTGGATGAAAGCCGCTCAGGAAGATCGTCCGACTTCTACGAATAGCTCCTATATATTATGCAAAGGATCAATTACCAAAAATACGACCACAGGCGCTACCGGCAATCGATTTAATATAGAAGTAAAAGAAGAAAATTTTCGGTTTGCAATCGATAACGACAACCTTGGAAAGGATGAGATCACTGCTAAAACTTCAGATTTCTACACCGGACAATGGACACATGTAACCGTAATCCGTGATACAGAAAACAAAAAAATCAGGCTTTATCGCAACGGGAAACTGAATGTGGAGGCAACGATCAGTAAAGCAACAAGCGGCATAGGTGAATTATCCGACCTGATTATCGGAAATATAGGAGAACTGGAGTTTTTAAAACAGAACAATCTCAACTCTGCACCATATTTCGGCAAACTCGATGAACTGAAAATCTACAATTATGCATTAGCAGACTCGGCCATTCAAAGGGATTATTTAGAGCATGTCGGACTATTGGCTGCACATACTCCATTTCCTACAGATAAAGGTATTTCTTCAAGAGGAGATCAGACAACTGTCAGCTGGTCAGGTGGAGAAAATACAACTTCTTTTGATATTTACTTTGGCACGTCTGCAGATCAGCTTCATAAAGCAGCATCCTTACCCGCAACCGAAAAGAACTTTACCTTCCGATTACTTGATCCCGGCAGCATTTATTACTGGAAAGTCATCGTACAAAACAACGGGGTGAGTAAGGAAAGTCCAGTATGGAGCTTTACAGCGAATCCGAATAAGCGTGAATTAGTAGGTTATTATTCTTTTGATGATCAACAGGCAGTCGGATACGATTACAGCAAATATGCAAATCACGGAAAAACACGCTCCTTCAGTGCATCGCCTTTTGTGGCTTCGGGAAAAAGTAATGGTGCTGTTGAATTTAAAACAGCCAACGGAACAACTTCAACTAAAGCAATCGTTATACCGGCGAGAGAACAAAACAAATTTGACTACAACTCCTTCAGCATATCCCTCTGGATGAAAGGCAGCAGCAATACCTACACGACCTCCGCAACAAATGCCTACCTGATACAAAAGGGTACTTTTTCGGGTGTAGGAAGATGGTATGGTATTCAATTAAATAATAACGGTAATCTTGTTTTTGCTATTGATGACGATTCCAGCGTCAGCGGACGTGGTAAAAACGAAGTGACCACGGGGATAGCGGCCAACAATTTGTTCAATAATCAATGGCATCATATTGTTGCCGTGCGGGATGTGGAAAATGCCAAGATATCCCTTTACATTGACGGAAAATTTATCAAAACTGCCTCTGCGCTCGCACAAAATATAGGACAGGATAATGTAGACCTGCTTATCGGTAATTCTGCCGAAAATAAAATATACAGAGACCAACTGGACGAAGTAAAGCTTTACAACTATGCTTTGTCTGACGAAGATATTTCTCAATTGTATGCGACCGGTATTCCTGTAGCTCCTCCGGTATTGATTACTCCTGCACAAGATGCTGTTTTGCAAAATGCACTTAACCCTGTCTTTAAATGGAGAAGTGATGAAGAAACCTACAGTGTTTTTCTGGGTAAATCAACTGATGATTGGATCAAAATTGCGGACCACATCAGACCGGCTACATTTACGGTTCCTGAGGAACTGGAATACATACAGAGTTATTACTGGAAGGTAGAAGCATTCCGGGATACAGAAAAGGCTTCCAGCAATATTGGTAAGTTTACTACTGAAGAGCTACCCAGACCCGTTGTACAGGTCGTTCCGATAACTGTAAATGAAGGAAGTCCCAAAGGAAATATCCTGACCAGATTGCAGGCTACGAATCCTTTAAATGGTCCTTTAAAAAACTGGAAACTCCTCAAAACCGATGATCCCAATCAGAATGGTATTCCGGCAATCGAAATGGATACAAGCTCAGGCGAGGTACGCATTCTGGATCCTGCAGATTTCAGCTATGGCCTGACCCAGAGTATTAAATTTACCACTACTGTAGACAATGATCGCAAAACCAGTGAAGAAACGGAACTGACTATAAACATCAATTTTGTCAATCAGGCTCCGACTTTTCAAAACATCGCTGACCTGACATATTGCAACAGCGGGCAAGAATATGAAGTGCTGATAAACGGAATTTCTCCGGGAAAAGAATCCAGTCAGCAGACGACGCTGTCCATTCAGGCAGATCAGGCAGATCTCTTTGATGAGCTGCAGATACTTCAAACCACATCTTCTACCGGAGCCATCAGAATTATATTAAAAGAGACATATGCAGGGACAACCCGTATCAACGTTACCGTCAAAGATAATGGAGGAACAAATAACGGAGGAATAGATTCTTATACCCAAAGTTTCAATATTACAGCCACCTCTCCCCCAGAATTAAAGATCGCATATGATAACAGCAGACCTCTGTTAGAGAACAAACCTGTAACACTCAATGTGGTAAATCCGTCTGCTGATTACAGTTACGAATGGTTTGCAAACGAAAGTTCCATAGGTTCAGGCAACAGTATAACCCTAAATGCCGGCAGAGGAATCAACTATAAAGTAACCGGTAAATCTTCAGATGGTTGTATTGCCACGGCATCATTACAGTTGGATCTGATCGAATCGACTTATCAGCTGAAGATCAATAATATCATTACACCGAATAATGACGGTATCAATGATTACTGGCTGATCAAAAATATCGAAGCTGATCCTGAAAATGAAGTATATGTATATAGTCAAAACGGGAGATTAGTGTTTTCTGCACGGGATTACCAAAATGACTGGACCGGAATATCCAATTCGAGCCCTCTGCCGAATGGCACCTATATGTATAAGGTCATTTTCAATAAAAAAGAATATGCAGGCTACTTAGATATCGTAAACCCTCAATAACCTTTATTATGAACTCATATCAAATCAACAGGTATATTATTTCCTGTTATTTAACCTTTATCATACTGTTATTTTCATCTTTAGGATTTGCACAACAAGTACCTTTAGCCTCGGGATTTTTTACAGACAAATACCTCCAAAATTCGGCAAAGTATGGCATTTCTGCTGAAAACTCGCTGCTGCTTGGCATCCGTAATAATGTGGCGAACAACCATGCAAACCAGAATGAGCAATTACTAAATTTAAACCTGAACCATAATACAAATGGTTTTGGTGCAGGAATACATAATATAAATTCAGGATCGTTCAAACACACCAGTTTACAGGCTTCCTATGCCCACCATTTACTGTTTGATAATCCGGGGCATATGCTGAGTCTGGGGACTTCACTAAGTTATACAAGTGAAAATATCGATCTCAAAAAGATTGAGGGAGAGACCAATGATCCGACATTACTGGATTTCAACAGAAGAACCAATAAATTGGATCTTGATCTGGGTGTTGCATACAGCGTTTCGGATGTTGATATACAGCTCTCTGTCAATAATATTCTGGCGAAGAAGACCACTTATTTTCTGGTCAATAAAAGCAGGCTCTTCAGCAGTGTCAGCTATACAATAGAAACAGCAAGCCGTCTTCGGTTTTCTCCTCAGGTATCTTACCGGAAATTATTAAATGATAATGATGTCCTGGATCTGGGTGGAGCTGTTGCATTCAACCCAAACTTTCAACTGTTTGCGCTCTACCACAGCAATCAAAATATAACAACAGGAATGAATCTGAATATTAAAAAGTTTAAGTTTAATTTTGCTTATCTGAAAGGCACATCGGGAATTCAGAGAAATACCGCGGAATGTCTGGAATTTGCCTTAGGTTACCGATGGTAATGTAAAGTCAATAATGGAAATTACATCATAAAAAAAGCCAGCGTGCATAAACACGCTGGCTTAACAACCTAAAACAATAAAAGATTAAAAACAATATTTATTCTCCTCAATCAGCTTTTTGGCAATACGCTGACGGGCATCTTTAACATTAAATGGTTCTGCCTTTGTAAATCTGCGCAGACCTACCAGCATCATTTTTAATTCATCTCCTTCTCCAAAAGAATAAAGTGCCTCTTTACCTGCAGCATTTATTTTATCAATCGCTGTATACAGATATACTTTAGCAATATCGGTAGCATAAGCTGCTGCATCTGCTCCCTGTGTATGGAAGATCTTCTCGGCACGTAACAGGACAGATTCGGATACATATACGTAACCGATTATGTCTGCAATATTCATGAGGATTTCCTGTTCTTTGGACAGGGACATCATCAATTTCTGAACAGCTGCACCTGCAATCAGCAACCCTGCTTTTTTGAGATTAGCCAATATTTTTTTCTCTGCTGCAAATGGTGTTTCATCTTCATCTCCGAAATCAGGAATAGACATCAGTTCACCCGCGACAGCTGTCGCAGGTCCCATCAGATCCAATTCCCCTTTCATCGCACGTTTCAATAGCATATCTACCACCAAAAGACGGTTTACCTCATTTGTTCCTTCAAAAATACGATTGATACGAGAGTCACGGTATGCTCTTTCCATTGGTGCATCTGCCGAATAGCCCATACCTCCGTATATCTGTACGCCCTCATCTACAACATAATCCAGCATCTCTGATCCCCAGACTTTGATAATAGCACATTCGATAGCAAACTGTTCCACAGATTTTAGTTTGGCTTTTGCCTCATCCATTCCTCCTGCAACCAAAGCATCATAGGCATCATCAATATTTTGTCCGGCACGGTATGTAGCTGATTCTACAGCAAACAAACGAATGGCGGCTTCTGCAATTTTATAGCGGATAGCTCCAAACTTAGAAATAGGCAGGTTAAACTGCACACGTTCGTTTGCATATTTTATGGCTTGTGTCAATACACCTCTTGACGATCCGATAGTCGCTGCACCTAGTTTGATACGTCCGATATTCAGGATATTAACTGCAATTTTAAACCCGTTTTCGCGATCTGAAAGCATATTCTCTACAGGAACGGCACAATCATTAAAAAAGATCTGACGCGTAGACGACCCTTTGATACCTAACTTATGCTCTTCAGGATTCATGGTGATACCACCAAAATCTTTCTCCACAATAAATGCAGTCAGATTTTTATCATCATCAATCTTAGCAAATACGATAAAGATATCTGCAAAACCACCATTGGTGATCCACATCTTCTGACCATTGATAATATAATGAGTGCCTTCTGCATTCAGTTTAGCCGATGTACGACCTGAGTTCGCATCCGACCCGGAGTTAGGCTCTGTCAGACAGTATGAAGCCTTCCATTCTCCGGAAGCCAGTTTAGGAATATACTTTGCTTTCTGCTCTGCATTTCCATAGTAAAGAATCGGTAGAGTACCAATTCCGGTATGGGCAGACAAAGCTACAGCAAATGAATAACCCGAACCGACGGCATCTGCAACTAACATTGACGTATTAAAATTCTTACCAAAACCACCATATTCTTCGGGTATCGACACGCCTAATAATCCCAGTTCGCCGGCCTTATCCATCAGACTTGGCATTAGGCCTTCTTCCTGTGCATCTATACGTTCCAGTTTATTGAGAACTTCAGTATCCAGAAAGTCCAGACAAGTCTGACGAATCATCCTTGCTTCTTCATCGAATTCCTCCGGAATAAAAATATCTGTATACGGTGTTTCTCTAATCACAAATTCACCGCCTTTGATTGCTTTGCTCATAATATTCAGATTTTAGTAGTGTATATTGCGATCGTTTCCTCCGTCCGGACATACATCCTACAACTTTTATAATTCTTATTTTATACTATAATAACTCAAATATTCCTGCTGCTCCCTGTCCTGTACCCACACACATGGTAACCATACCATATTTTTTGTTGCGACGCTTCAGTTCATTCAGTACCTGCACGGTTAGCTTTGCTCCGGTACAACCAAGCGGATGTCCTAATGCAATAGCTCCTCCATTTACATTGACCTTTTCTTCATCCAGTCCCAATTCACGTATGATCGCCAGAGATTGTGAAGCAAATGCTTCATTCAGTTCAATCAGATCAATATCCTGCAGATTTAATCCTGCCTGCTCCAAAGCTTTTGGAATGGCGTAAATCGGACCTATCCCCATAATACGGGGAGGCACTCCAGCAACAGCATAACTCACTAAACGTGCGATAGGTTGCAGATTTAATTCCTTCATCTTTTTCTCCGAAACAACCAGTACGAAAGCTGCGCCGTCAGATGTCTGTGAAGAATTCCCCGCTGTCACGCAGCCGTCTGCAGCGAATACAGGTTTTAATTTGGATAATACTTCCAGTGTAGAATCTGCACGAGGACCTTCATCCGTATCTACGACATATTCGCGTGTGGCAATCTTACCATCTTTCAGGTAGTTTTCTTTAACAGTAACAGGAACAACACCATCTTTCAGATGGCCGTTTTTGATTGCTTCGACGGCGCGCTGGTGCGATCGTAAAGAAAATTTATCCTGATCTTCACGATTCACATTATATTCTTTAGCAACAGCTTCTGCCGTAAGCCCCATCCCCCAATACCAGTCCGGATTTTCTTTTGCAACTTCCGGATTCGGCACAATTTTCCAGCCTCCGAACGGCATACCCGACATCACTTCCACTCCTCCGGCAATAATACAATCTGCCATTCCGGATTTGATCTTTGCCACAGCTGTTGCAATAGTTTCTAATCCTGATGCACAGTAACGGTTAACGGTGACACCCGGAACTTTATCTGTCTGCAAACCCATTAACGAGATCAGGCGGGCTACATTCAGTCCCTGCTCCGCTTCAGGCATTGCATTACCGACGATTACATCGTCTATTTCTTCTTTATTGAGATTGGGCACTGAGGCTACCAAATGCTTGATAACATCTGCCGCTAAATCATCTGCCCGTGTAAATCGAAATCCTCCTCTCGGAGCCTTCCCGACTGCGGTACGATATCCTGCTACAATGTAAGCTTCCATATTCTTATAGTAGTTAGTAATGAGTTATTGGTATCGCCTACTGCGACACCTATCCTCACCAATCCTTTTATTTTAATTATTTTTTTCTTTATAAAGCATTGATGTTTATAACAGATTTTTGTATTTCATCAATACCTTTTTTGAGAATACTAATTTCGTAATGCCTTGCCTTTGGTCAGCATAAACTGAATTCGTTCCAGTGTCTTTCGCTCAGCACACAATTCCAAAAATGCTTTTCTTTCCAGATCAAGGAGATATTGCTCTGACACCTCCGTCGGTGCAGACAGATCTCCGCCACACATCACCCAGCCTAATTTTTCTGAAATTTTCTTATCATGATCTGAAATATAATTACCGGCACGCATGGAGCTTGCACCAACATATACTATACCTAACCCCTGTTTACCAAGAACTTTAATATCATTACGCGGAGCAGGTTGTACATATCCGGCATCGGCCAGTTCCAATGCTTTCTCTTTTGCATCTGCCAGCAGACGTGCCCGGTTCATCGTAATGGCATATTTGCCTTCCTGAAGATATCCCAGCTCAAATGCTTCGACGGCAGAAGTTGAAACTTTTGCCTGACCGACTGTAAGGAAACGATCTTTCAATGTATTCTGAACGATCTGATCATCTCTATATTCATCAGAAGCCCGCAATGCAAATTCTTTGGAACCTCCTCCTCCCGGAATCACACCGACTCCAAATTCAACCAGTCCCATATACGTTTCGGCATGTAGTTGAACGAAATCTGCATGCATAGAAAATTCACAGCCGCCACCAAGAGTAAGCTGGAATGGAGCTGCCACGACCGGAATCGAAGAATAACGGATACGCATAGAAGTATTCTGAAAAGCACGCACAGCCATATTCAGCTCTTCATAATCCTGTTCAACAGCCATCATAAAGATCATCCCGATATTGGCACCTGCTGAAAAGTTCTTTCCATCATTGGAAATCACTAATCCACGATACTCTTTTTCGGCCAGATCAATGGCTTTATTGAGTCCCTGAATAACATCGCCACCAATGGTATTCATCTTCGTATGGAATTCACAATTGATGATACCATCACCAAGATCTATAATCGAAACTCCTGAATTTTTCCAGATTGTTTTTGTTTCGCGGATATGATCCAGTACAATCAGATCTTCTGCACCCGGGATTGCTTTATAAGATTTGGATGCAATATCATAATAATGTCTTACACCATTTTCAACTTTATAGAAAGATTCATGTCCGGCATCCAGCATATCATGAACCCAGGCTGCAACCTCACCGGTCTGTCCCGGAAGACGTTTTTCTTCCGCTTTGATTTTATCAATCGTCTCTCTTACGCCTAATGCATCCCATACTTCAAAAGGACCTATTTCCCAGCCAAAGCCGGCACGCATGGCATCGTCTATACGGAAAAAGTCATCTGTAATCTCCGGAACTCTGTTAGACACATATTCAAACAATGGATAGTGCATCGCCCTGAACAACTCCGCTGCTTTATCTTTACCCTGTTCATAGACTTTCATGCGTTTGCGGATATCTTCTACCTGCTTCGTCGCCTCCAGTGTCTGCGATTTCACTTTTTGCTGAGATCCGAATTCCAGTGTTTTGAGGTTTAAGGAAAGTATTTCGGAATTACCTTTGGCATCTTTTACTTTTTCATAAAAACCCTTTTTGGTTTTCTCTCCAAGCCATTTGTTTTCAACCATTTTAGTGATGAAACCCGGCAATTGAAAGACTCCTTTAGCTTCGTCTTCCGGCGCATTCTGCGCCAAACCATTGGCAACATTTACCAATGTATCCAGTCCTACCACATCTGCTGTGCGGAAAGTGGCTGATTTGGGGTGACCCATTGCAGGACCTGTATATTTATCAACTTCCTCGACTGTAAGGCCTAAAGGTTCGACCAGATGGGTCAGTGCCAACATGGAATACACACCTATTCTATTACCGATAAAAGCGGGTGTATCTTTACATAAAACCACAGTTTTACCCAAAAATTTATCACCATATTCCATCAGGAAGTTTACGACCTCTTTTTTGGTATGAGGCGTAGGAATAATTTCTAATAATTGCAGATAACGTGGCGGATTGAAAAAGTGTGTTCCGCAGAAATGATCTTTAAAATCTTCACTTCTTCCTTCCGTCATCAAATGAATAGGAATACCGGATGTATTGGAAGTGATTAACGTTCCCTCTTTACGGAATTGCTCTACTTTTTCAAATACGGATTTTTTGATATCCAGACGTTCAACAACGACTTCAATCACCCAGTCTGCATGTGCGATTTCCTTCATGTCATCGTCAAAATTTCCGGTCTTTATCCTTTTGACAAATGACTTACTGTAAATAGGTGACGGATTGGATTTAATTGCAGTCTCCAACGAGAGGTTGACGATGCGGTTGCGTACCGGTTTGCTGTCCAGAGTAAGGCCTTTCGCCTCTTCTGCCGGCAGCAATTCCTTTGGCGCAATATCCAAAAGCAAAACTTCCAGTCCGATATTGGCAAAATGACAGGCGATTCTTGACCCCATCACTCCAGAACCTAAAACGGCTACTTTTTTAATACTTCTGTTATTCATCCTTTTATATTTTATGTTGCGGCAATATTATCCGCAGCGTTTGATTGTACTTCTTCCTGATAGTCTTTTGCCAGTTCATTTATTTTGATGAGTGTCTTAATCAGTTGAGCACGTTCTCTGGCACTGATATTTGCTTCCAGGTATTGATTAAAGCTACGCACCACATCCTTAGCAATTTTTCGCTTCTCTTTACCCAACTCTGTCAGATAGACCTTGACAGACCGCTTATCCACGTCACTCGCTTCTCTGTAAATAAAACCTAAGGTCTCCAGATTATTTAACACTCTGGACAAGCTCGTTGTTTTTACACCTGTCAAATTTGCAATTTGTGAAACAGGAGTGCCTTCTTTGTGTATATTTATCAAGATATACCCGGCAGCCTGCGTAAAACCGTACTGCGATGCGATCGTATTGTATTTATTGGCCACAGTCTGCCAACCGGTTTTCATGAAGTAATCAATTGTATTATCCTGACTCATAATTTATTTTTAGCTATTTTACTATGCAAGCATAACAAATTTAATTTATTTATTTGGACATTCCAAATCACATCTGTTAATTTTTCGATAAATCTTTGTCTGATTCTGATACTTCAAAAATAGATTAAACAAGCACAGGACAGATTTTATTCATTTTTACTATCAATTGTAATGTTTTTACCTTTTTCAAGACTAACAGATAAAGTAATTTAAAGAAGGCATCCAACTATAACATGGACATCGAAAAAGAATTTATCGGATTAATAACTTCCAATCAGGCCATTATCCATCGTATATGCTGCATGTATGTGGACAACAGAACGGACAGAGAAGACCTGTTTCAGGAAATAATACTGCAAAGCTGGAAGTCTTTCAAAAGCTTCAGAGGTGATTCCAGATTTCAGACCTGGCTATATCGTGTAGGGCTGAACACGGCAATCACCTACATAAAACGGGATCGTAAACATATGGATGCAGAGCTACAGTTTACACAGGAAAGCTATTGCGACATTATCTATCAGGAGAATGAAGAGATTCTGGCTATGTATCGGGCGATTGGTCAGCTTTCAAAAATCGAGAAGGCACTCGTTGCCCTTTATCTGGAAGACTACAGTTATAAAGAAATCGGAGATACAATGGGTATGACGGCCAATCATGTGGCTGTAAAAATATCCCGGATCAAAGAAAAATTAAAGGACCTCAGTAAAAAACAGCTATCATTATGAAATTAGAAGATCTTAAATATAACAACAGACAGAATAGTCCAACTACTTCATCTGCCCTATTGTTTCTTCCGCAAGAAGCAATTGAAAAATTAACAACACAGAAACCGACTAATCTGCTCGATACAATAGATGAAAACCTGAAGAAAAATATCCGCTACCGGTCGCTGTTCATTCTTGTAGCCACCGGCATTCTGTTGTATAATTATGACAACACGTTCTGGGGCTGGTATTTTATTCTGGGATCATTGGTAGAAGCCGGAATGACCTATATCGCCTATAAACTGCGTAAAAAAATTCATGAAAGCTTTGAAACCGATCTTCCGTTATCGGATCGGTTTATTCAAATACAGGAATTGATTCGAAAATACCTGAAATTCAACAAAACAGCACGAGGAAGTATTCTTGTAATATTAGCAATAGCTGTATCCTTAAAAAACATACAGTCCTTTGATTTACCATCTCTGTTTTCGGGTGATGTAATTTTAAGATTCTTCATTCTTGGACTGATTTTCTATTTCATACATTTTTATAGTTTTAAAAAATTCGCAAAACCACATCAGGATATGCTGGTGGATCTGCACTATTATCTTAAAGAATTAGAAGAACTGCCTCAGGAAGACATTCAAACCCATACACAGAAGAATGCCGGAGAATAAGCCGGCATATTAAAAATGTGGAAAACTTTTTTGTTTTACAAATCAATAAGTTAAGATCAAAACGCCTGCACTTATTCACACGGGTGTTAGAAAATTCAAAATTAATTCAATTACCTTTGTTCGTACAAAAACAGAAATAGTATGGCATTAGTTAACATACCCAGATTAGATTTACTGAATTACACTTCAGGTTCTAAAGAACAACGCGAACAATTCATTCAGGATATTGGTAAGGCTTTTAATGAAACCGGATTTGTGACGATCGCCAATCATGGTCTTTCCAAAGAGTTGATTGATGAATTGTATCAGGTGGTTCCTGCATTTTTTGCTCTTCCGGATGACACCAAATATCAATATGAGTTTCCTGAATTGGCAGGACAACGTGGCTACACTACAAAAGGCCGCGAAAAGGCTAAAGACTCTAAAACTCCGGATCTGAAAGAATTCTGGCAAAGAGGCCAAACGATTGTAGGAGAAGAATACTCAAAAACAGACTTTCCGGATAATCCTGAAGTCAAAGAGTTACCTCGTTTCAATACGATCACTGCAGAAGTATATAAAAAACTGGAAGATACAGGACGTCAGTTATTGAAAGCGATCGCCACTTATCTTGATCTGGAAGAAAATTATTTCGAGCAATATGTTATCAACGGAAATTCTATTTTGAGAGCGATTCACTATTTTCCGATATTACATCCCGAAGAACTTGCCCCTGATGCTGTACGTGCAGGAGCACATGAAGATATCAACCTAATCACGCTTTTGATAGGAGCCAGTGCAGATGGTCTGGAAGTATTGACTAAAGATGGCGAATGGTATCCGATTAAAGCTAAAGGAGAAGATATTGTGATCAATGTAGGGGATATGTTGCAAAGATTGACAAATAACAAACTAAAATCCACAACACACAGAGTTGTCAATCCTCCTTTGGAAAAAATGGGAACTTCAAGATTTTCAATTCCGTTTTTCTTACACCCTAAATCTTCCATGAGTCTGGCTTGTCTTTCATCCTGTATTGATGAAAAACATCCTAAAGCATACCCGGATTATACTGCCGGAGAGTATTTAGATGAACGGTTAAGAGAAATTGGCTTAAAGATGTAATCTCAGCCCGATAAAAGTAACTTTTGAAGGAGGAAATGTAGGATTTCCTCCTTTTTTATTTTGTTTTACAGCAATCAATCGATTGCACAACCTGCTCATAATCTTATTATTATACAGTAAAAGAAATAACTTTGATCCTGACATCATAACCAATCGCTAAACATGATATTAAAATTTTTCAGGATCAGCCCACTGTTGCTGTTCATATTCCTTTGCGAGACATTAAATGCACAGGAAAAAACATTTACCATTCCCGCAAACAAAGCCTATGCGGTTCCTTACACTCCTGATGAAAAGGAAGTAGGAGTATCTGTTCCGGTGGGTTACCCTGAAGACAAGGGTAGTATTTCGAACTGGACAAACAAAAACCGCAGTATTGTCTGGTATCTTTATCAGACTGCAGGTACTTATTACCTGGATTTCGACAATACCACCGCAAAAGGTAAAAATCTGACGTTTAATTTAAAAATGAGCCCTTGCTACGCTCCTTTGCAAATCTCGCCGTCTCAAACACAAATTGTCTTTAAAGGGCAAGGCAGACAAACCCGGACATCAGCAGGAAGTATCCTGATAAATCAAACCGGCTACTATAAGTATGAGCTTTCTCCTCAATCCGAGCCCTCAAATGCTATAGTCATTCATAACCTGATCTTCAAAAGTACAACCGATAATGCACATGTCAATCATACCGACTATCAATCCACACCTTCCGTTCATATCAACTTTAGCTCAGCAGCGGCTACGACTAAGTCATACAACTGGCTTTATGAAGAAGTAAATGTACCACAGGGTGCAGCCCGCTTCATACCTTCTATATGGCTATCGGTTTCTACAGAGGCTATCTCGGCATGCAGACGAATAGCAAAACAGAAAGAAGAGTGTTGTTTTCAGTATGGGACAGCAAAGATGCAGAGCATGATGCAACGACTACTCAACATGATTATGTATCTCTTGTAGACCGGTCGGAGACCACTACTGTCAATTCATTTGGTGGAGAAGGGACAGGAGGGCAATCTTATGTCAAATCTGCAAACTGGAAAACCGGGGAAACTGTAGCTTTCCTAATGAATGTACTGCCTCAGGAAAACAATTCTGTGATCTTATCTGCATGGTATAAACTTGCTTCTCAGCAGCAATGGAATTATATTGCCTCCTGGCGTGCTCCAAAAGAAAACAGATATTTTAACGGTTTTCATTCCTTTTTAGAAAATTATGGATATCCGAATGGTCAGCTTCGCCGTGAAGCAGATTACTTCAATGCATGGGGCAAGGAAAATGAATCAGGTAAATGGATCAATTTTAATAAAGTTCGTTTCAGTAATACGGATGGTAAGGAAGGCCAGCGGGTCGATTACGAACAAGGAGTATCTCCGCGTAATGCAAAGCATTTCTATATGTCCAGCGGAGGATATACACCGACAGTCAAGACTGCAAATGAAATTCCTTTGGCTACAGAGCCTCCGCTTAAGGATCTTTCCGCTTTTGAGAATCGCGTAAAAGAAGCCCTGAAAAATGAAGCTCTGCATAAAAACAGCGTGAAGGGCAAAACGTTGAAAAAGAAATAAAAAAATCCCCATGCGCCAACTCTTAAAATTAGCAGACGCATGGGAATTATAACATTATACAAACTCTACAATTTTATTCCTACTCCAACATTCAGGAAAATGTTATGAAGACCGAAACTTATACTTTCGAATCCTGTTTTCATTATATTATTAAATCCGTAGTCAAATTGTGCCAGTGCAAAATAACGTCTGGAAAAATTATAGTGTGAGCCCAGGCTCATTCCTACGTCCAACGTACGAACACTTCTCTTAAAATCATAATCTGCCTTGTCCACATTGATTTTATCTCCTGTAGGATCATCCTTGCGCATATATCCATTAGTCGCTGTACCGGTGAATTTCTTTTTTACTGCAAATGCGAAATAAGGTCCTGCCTGAAAATCCCATTTTTGTGATAGCCTGAAAGTTGCCTGTACTGGTACAGAGAGGTACAGGTTTTCTACATTAGTCTCAATATCACCTGTATAGTATCCTTTGATATTTTCTTCCGGATCTTCGTTGGCATTAAATGTAGTTTTATATCCTTTTACTGTTGCCTCCGTATTCATGCCCTTGCCTTCAAAGGTCACCCCCAGACTTATGCCCCATTTATGATCTATATTATATAACGTCTTTACCCCCACAAAAAATGGAAGAGCCGGAGCATAGCTTCTGATTTTACGGATCTCAGCAGGCAAAGATAGGGGTGCAGAACCTCCGATCTTCGTACCCAAATCCACAGAGAACCCAAATTTGCCGGATACACTATCCGCAGGAAGATGATTTTCTGCCTTTGCTGTTATTGAAAGAATAACAAACAAGATTGTTAATATATGGTATATCGGTTTCATTATTTTGTAATTATTTGTACATCATCAACAATTAAAGTACTTCCTATTGCTCCCTGAAAGTTATCTCCGTCCTTACTCGCAGACATCACTATTGCAATCCCGTATTTGAGTTTGTTAACATCAGCTATATTAACATCCTTTACATACTTAAATGGAATACTAAACTTAGTAAAACCTTCACCTGCAGTAGCTTTTCCACTTTCTAACTTTGCTGTTGCCACTACACTTTTACTTGTCCAGACATTCTCGCCACTGAGATAGCTTTTTTGAGTTTCCTTCATCAAATCATCTATATTGTAAAAGACTGCATAGATGGTACACTCATCTTCACCTTCCACAGGTTTGGACGCACTGTTGATCAGCTGTTTGCCGGGAGTATATCTGTAATAACCTTCAAACGTCTTTGGGACATTATTATATGGCAATCCGAAACGAGTAGCTTTTAGTGGAGAAGCCAACGCCATTGTTACATCAAAGACTCCTATGAAAAGATTTCCTGCAGCTATTGGTTTTCCGAACATTGCCCCGAAAGGTCCTGTAGATTTAGTTTCTAAAAGAGCTGCGGACTTTCCACTTCTGCTTTTATCGGTGGCTCTTGTAGGATACATTTCCGGTTTTTTTTCTCCAAACAGAGAAATTGCAAAACCTGGATTTCCCGATGACCAGTTATTAAACGAATTGTTATTTACTATATCAAAGAATTCATGGTACTTATTGGTTTCATCCGTTCTGAAGTTTTCAAAATCAAATTTAGAAGGCACAAAACCATCCGTCACCTCAATAATACTAACCAAGTATTTTTTCTCAAACCGCTTATCCTGAGAGGTTACTTTATATGTTACCACTTTATCAGTATTCTGTCCCACATCAGTTGTAATAGTCGCTCCTGGTGAGAGGTCAAATTTCAACTTATAATCAGGGCTTCCAGCTTCTTTTGGTTTGACATATATGGTTACCGAATTATTCGTAATAAGAGGCTCCGTGATCAAACTACCCTGCTCCAGATACACCGCAGTTATGTCCGCCTCCATATTTAATGGCTCATCTTTAATACAGCTATTGAGTAAGAACATGCTTACCGCTATACTTATAATTACAATTTTATTTAACATTTCTTTAAATTATTTTCACAAACATATTATAAAACATACAAAAACACAGCATTTCAATAAAATTATATAACAAATAATTATATTTCTACAACTAAGCGTCAGCAGAAATCACCAATTCATGAGATAATGAATACATTTATGACAAAGAAAATTCAGGTTATAAAACCAAATAATTGCTGAAATGATAAGCGGTAACCTCTTTTCTTAAATCCGAACCGCTTGCTTTAAACAGACAGACTTCTTTTTTATAAAGAGAGCGTCTCTCTGATCTTCAGAGGAAGGGCTTTTACTATGAGGTCATAGCTATGATCTATCAGTACAAATAATTCTTTGTCCGAAAGAACTTGATTGGCAAAGACCGTATTCCAATGTTTTTTGTTCATATGGTAACCAGGTAAAACAGTAGATTCGTACTTTTCACGCAGTTCTACAGCGTATTCGGGATCACATTTGACATTGAACGACAACTTATCAATCTGATCCAGTCCGACCAGCAGAAAAACTTTACCTGCGACTTTGAAAACCAAGGTATCCGGGCCAAAAGGCAGCTCTTCAGTTGCTCCCTTTTTACAAATACAATATTCCCGTAATTGTTCGATGTTCATTACCTGTATAAATTGAATGCTAAAATTAACTATTAAATCTGAAACTTATAGCCTGAATATTATTATAATGGTTTTGCAGCTTATTTATGGAAGAATCTCTTCTAACCATCTCCAACTGTTACTAATAAAATTCACAAGTTTATCTTCGCTTTTCACAATAACGGGAGTTAAGGGAGAGATAATTTTGCAGAACACTAAATATAAATGATTATGAGATCTTTAAAAAACTTAGGACTAATTGTGCTGACTCTTGTAAGTACAACTTTATTATTCAGCTGCAGTGATGATGACAAAGAAGTCACACCAGTACTCACACCAAGCGAAATATTGGCAAGTACAGCCTGGGAAACGACAGGAGCAAAAAACAACAAAGGAGAAAATGTAGCTCTGACAGATGCTAATGTTGCAGGAGCTGTTGGTTATGCTTATTACGACATTAAGGGTACTTTTATTATCTATGATCTGAAGGATGTATTCCGGATTCAGGGAGACTGGTCTGTTTCAGCAGATGGTAAAACCAGAACCCTGGTCGCCAAAAATCCCGAAACACAAGCCGTGCTATTTACAAGGGTTGTTGATATTTTAGTACTGACACCGAAAGAATTCACTTACCGCTTATACCCAAACAGCAGTGATCGCACCGTGTATTATGATATTATACACACACCGACCACTCACGCTAAACCAAATAAATAATAGCTCTCATAAAAATGGCCGGTTTCCCTATTTTCCACCGGTCATTTTTTTACCAGATTTAACGGAATATTTTGTAATTTCCAAATATGGTAACAAAAGAAACCTTTGCAACATTAGAACTCAAAGAGTTTCAATTTGATCCCAGATCAGATTACAGCTTGCTTTACCATGGCTCACACGGCAGGAATAAAATAGAGAAAGCACACAAACATGATTTTTATCTCCTATTTTTAATCGAAAAAGGCAATGGCATACACAGCATAGATTTTGTAGATTATCCTGTATCGGATTTTCAGATTCATATTTTATTTCCGGATCAGATTCACAAGTGGGATCTCGGAGAAGAAACTTCAGGATATCAATTGATGATCAGCAAGCGTGTGTTTGAAACATTCTCTACATCCATGCAGTTTTCTTTTCTCTTGTACCAGAGCCATCCGGTCCTTCAGCTTTCCCAGCCTCTGTTTCATGATATACTTTTTGAATATGAGAGTTTGAAGCGAGAACTTGCCTTGCATCCTGTTTACTGGGATATTGTATATTCCAGAAGTAAACTCATAACCCAACTGGTAAACCGGGAGATTGAACGCAAATTTGATGACATCTCCTTATACCGGACAAACCCCATTCTGCTGCGATACCACTCTTTAATAGATTATCATTTCAAAGAAGAGAAAACAGTCACCTTCTATGCAGATAAACTAAACATTTCGGCCAATTACCTAAATATTCTGTGCAAAAACAATCTTAAGGTAACAGCCTTATACCTTATACAGACACGTACGACTCTCGAAGCCAAAAGGTTGTTGCACAGTTCACAGCAATCTATTAAAGAGATTACATTTGAGCTGGGATTTAATGATATCGCCTACTTTTCCAATTTCTTTAAAGGGCAGACAGGTGTTTCTCCACGTCAATTTCGGGAGCAGTTATAATTTTCACAAGTTCTGGAATAAATCTCTCATTAATTCGGCTTCGAAGGTTCTTAACTTTGTTAAACACATCTCAAGTCGTCCTATGCATTCAATATCAAGAAAAGATTTTATAAAGAGTTCGTCTCTGCTGCTGGCAGGTGGCAGCGTCTTAATGGGAGAAGCTTCTCCTGCAAAACAAGCTATTCAGATGGAAACTACCAGCAAACACAAAAATTCAGCATTAGTTCTCAAAAACGTCAGACTGGAAACAGGTTTTGAATACGAAAATGAGGAAATAGTTGGAACCAAAACAGACTTGTTTACTTTGGAATTTGAAAACGGAAAAATAAAAGCCATACTTCCTAACAAGCCTGATACTGAAGCTATAGATGCAAAAGGATTATTAATGCTGCCTGCAATGAAGGATATGCATATTCACCTGGACAAAACTTATTACGGAGGACCGTGGAAAGCCAGATCTAAGAAAAACAGATCAGTCAAAGATATGATAGTCTTTGAACAGAAGCTGATGCCTCAACTCTTGCCATCATCGACTTATCGTGCAGAAAAGCTGATCGAACTCTTACAGTCTCATGGTGTGAATTTTGCAAGAAGTCATGTCAATATAGAGCCTGCGTCCAAACTTGATTCCTTAAAAAATCTACAGGTCGCTATTGAGAACAAAAAAGATTCTTTCGGTACAGAATTGGTTGCCTTTCCGCAACATGGGATATTCTATTCGCACTCGGAACAATTAATGAAAGATGTCGCTACTATGGATATAGATTTTATCGGTGGATTAGACCCGTTCTCTATTGACGGAAGTATCGAGAAAAGTATTGACTTTATTGTACAACTGGCTTTGGACAATAATAAAGGTATAGATATACACCTTCATGAAGGAGGAGAGTCCGGGCTCAAAACGGTAGAATACCTTATTCAAAAGGTTATGGAAAATCCGGCATTACAGCATAAAACATTCTTAAGTCATTGTTTTGTGCTGGCTAAATTAGAGAATCAGAAACTACAGGAGACTGCCGAAAAATTAGCAAATGCTCATGTAGGCATTATATCTACTGTTCCGTTTGGAGGTATTATTATGCCTATCCCTACACTTTACAAATATGGTGTAGATGTACGTACAGGTAATGACAGCATCATAGATCATTGGAACACATTCGGATCGGGCAGTATTCTTCAGAAGTCCAATCTAATGGCTCAGTTATATGGATACTCAACAGAATTTGAGTTATCAAGATGCTTAAAGATTGCAACTCATAATATTCTTCCACTCGATGATCAGGGCAGCAGACAATGGCCTCAGATCAACGATCAGGCAGATGCTATTCTGGTAGACGCAAGCTGCTCCGCAGAAGCTGTAGCGCGGATATCGCCTGTCAAATCATTAATTCATCAGGGTAATATTATTTATTAATATCATTATGAATCATTTTTTATTGTTTTTTTCCATCATTTTTCTAAACGCTTGCGAGGCAGATATGAAAACCGAAACGTCATCACAACTTCAGACTTCTATTGTAGAAGCTGTTAAAGCAAATCAACTGGCAGAAGTAGAATCCCTTCTTAAAAACGGGGCCGATGTCAATTCAAAAGATAAAAATGCCAAATCTTTGTTATTAATTGCCACCCAATCCCGATACATAGAGATGGCGAGATTACTGGTTAACAACGGTGCTGATGTCAATCTGCAGGATGATATTTTCGACAGCCCGTTTCTTTATGCCGGAGCTGCAGGGTATACGGAATTAGTACAGCTTTTTCTTGAACACGGAGCCCGTTTCGATATATACAACCGCTACCATGGCACCGCTTTGATCCCTGCTTGCGAAAGAGGACATCTGGATGTTGTAAAATTACTGTCCGGAACTCCGAAATTTCCCATTAATCATATTAACAGACTTGGATGGACAGCTTTAATGGAAGCCATAGTCCTCGGAAATGGCAGTGAAGTTTATGTCGAAATCGTGAATACGTTGGTAAAAGCCGGTTGCGATATCAACATTCCGGACAAAGATAATGTAACAGCTCTGGAACATGCCAAAGCAAGAGGATATACCGCTATTGCGCAGGTCCTGGAAAATGCTGGCAAACGATAGACTTCAAAATATTCAACCTACCTGTTGAAAAACAGAAACGTCCTGCAAAATTGCCGGACGTTTCTGTTTTATATAATGTACCGTTAAACAAATCAACTTAACAGCTTGATCAGTTCACGTTGAATCTCTTCCCCTTTATCCTGATTGTACCATTTTTGGATTTCCTCTTTGATTTCTTCAAACTCAGCTCCTTTTGTTTTCATTTGCATAAATACGGCTGTACATCCATCAGGTCGCGGACCCCATACTGCCAGATCTTCTCCGGCTTCATTACGAATAATCAGCTTTGGAACAGACTTTCCCCCATTGGTCAGATACTGCTCAATTAAAAAAGGAGCTGTATCCCTCAACTGAATATCCAATTCAATATTCGGATTGTCTTTGACCATCTTATAGATCATCGGAACAGAGTGTGCTGCATCTCCGCACCAGGGTTCAGTAATCAGAATCCAATGTTGCTTTGTCGTAATAGTCCCGAAAAAAGCCTTTGCTTCTACTGAAGGTTCAAACTTTTTCAGCCAACGGCTCATTCTGCTCCAGTTCATTTTGGTATAGTGAAAATATTCTTCATCCTGATATGCTGCATGTGCTGCTGGATTATGGAGAATGTCTTCGAAATACGCTAAGTATGCTTCAAATTTCATGATCTGCCTTCTATAATGTTTTTTGAGAGTGCAAATGTGACAAAATAAATAAACCAAAGCAATAAAGACAGTGCATTAAAACAATGATATGACAGTTTGTCACGCAAAATATCGTTTAAGATCATATTTATACGATTTTGAACGAAAGCTGCCAATTGGCATAAGGGTTGATAATAGTATTGCGAAACATTAAAAATAAATAAAATACAAGATATGTCTAAAATTATAGGAATTGACTTAGGTACTACGAACTCATGCGTTGCTGTAATGGAAGGTAACGAGCCAGTAGTTATAGCCAACAACGAAGGTAAACGTACTACACCTTCTATCGTTGCATTTGTTGATGGAGGAGAGCGCAAGGTAGGTGATCCTGCAAAACGTCAAGCAATTACAAATCCACACAAAACGGTTTATTCTATCAAACGTTTTATGGGTACATCTTATGATGAATCTGTTAAAGAAGCAGAACATGTACCATATAAAGTCGTAAAAGGTGATAATAATACACCTCGTGTAGAAATTGACGACCGCAAGTATACTCCTCAGGAGATTTCAGCTATGATTCTTCAGAAAATGAAGAAAACCGCTGAAGATTTCTTAGGTCAGGAAGTTACAGAGGCCGTTATCACTGTACCTGCATACTTTAATGACGCACAGCGTCAGGCGACAAAAGAAGCAGGAGAGATCGCAGGTCTGACAGTAAAACGTATTATCAATGAACCTACTGCTGCTGCATTGGCATACGGTCTGGATAAAGCGCATAAAGACATGAAAATCGTTGTCTTTGACTGTGGTGGTGGTACACATGACGTTTCAGTCCTGGAATTAGGTGATGGTGTATTTGAAGTAAAATCTACTGACGGTGATACACACTTAGGTGGTGACGACTTTGACAATGTGATCATCAACTGGTTGAACGACGAATTTAAAAATGAAAATAATGGCTTTGATCTGAAAAAAGATCCTATGGCATTGCAACGTCTGAAAGAAGCTGCTGAAAAAGCAAAAATTGAATTATCAAGCACAACTTCTACAGAAATCAATCTGCCATATATTACAGCTGATGCTACAGGTCCGAAACACCTTGTACGTACATTATCACGTGCTAAATTCGAATCTTTGGCTGCAGATCTGATCCAACGTACTATCAAACCTTGTGAATCTGCATTGAAAAATGCCGGATACAGTAAATCTGACATCGATGAAATTATCCTGGTAGGTGGTTCGACTCGTATTCCTGCAATTGTGGACGCTGTTAAAAACTTCTTTGGAAAAGAGCCTTCAAAAGGTGTTAACCCGGATGAAGTAGTAGCATTAGGTGCTGCAATTCAGGGTGGTGTATTGACAGGTGAAGTAAAAGATGTATTGTTATTAGATGTTACCCCTCTTTCATTGGGTATCGAGACAATGGGTGGCGTAATGACCAAATTAATCGAAGCGAATACAACTATTCCTACGAAAAAATCTGAAACATTCTCTACAGCATCTGACAATCAGCCTTCTGTAGAAATTCATATTCTTCAGGGAGAGCGTCCAATGGCTGCTCAAAACCGTACAATCGGTCGTTTCCACCTGAATGATATCCCTGCAGCTCCTCGTGGAGTGCCTCAGATCGAAGTAACATTTGATATTGATGCCAACGGTATCATCAAGGTTTCGGCAAAAGATAAAGCAACCGGAAAAGAGCAAAATATCCGTATTGAAGCATCTTCAGGTTTGTCTGATGAAGAAATCCAAAAAATGAAACAGGAAGCTGAAGCAAATGCGGATGCGGATAAGAAAATCAAAGAAGAAGCAGATAAAATCAATGCTGCAGATGCTTTAGTATTTTCTACTGAAAAACAACTAAAAGAATACGGAGATAAGATCTCTGCAGACAAAAAAGCAACTATTGAAGCTGGTTTAGAGAAATTGAAAACTGCTTATGCTGCTAAAAACTTTGCAGATATCGATACTGCTTCAGCAGAATTACAAGCTGCATGGAATGCTGCTTCTGAAGAAATGTATGCAGCATCTAACAATGGTGCACAGCCTCAGGGTGATGCCGGACAAGGCCAGCCAGGTGGAAATCAAGGCGGAGCAGATGATGTAACTGACGTAGATTACGAAGAGGTAAAATAACAACCTCCTTTTTACATAACAAAGCCCGAAGGTAATACCTTCGGGCTTTTGTTTTGAAGTTCTAATCTCCCTCATCCAGTTCAAATAATTCTTCAACAGACTTATCCAAAGCCTGCGATATTTTTAAAGAAAGTACTGTCGAAGGAACATACTTACCTGCTTCTAATGCATTAATGGTTTGCCTGCTCACATTTACCAAAATGGCTAATTGCTCCTGAGAATAGCCCTTTATCACCCTGTTTATTTTAATATTATTCTTCAACTGCAGTTTTCCTGTTTAATTTAAAAATACTAATATGAAAAATGATAATATAAAATAACAGCAGTTCCTGAGGAAATAAAGATATGATCCTAACGAACGTAGTACCATAAACAAAAACAGTAGCTATAAAACAAAAAATCAAGGCATAAATAATAGCCCAGGACCACGAAAACAACCGGACTGAATTAATCATCTCATCCTCAACTTTATTCCTTGAAAAAGCGATGGCTGCCAGACCAAAAAGAGTTAAACTAAGAAACAAAGTCAATGTAATTTCCACCTCCATAAACTTCAGAAATCCTTTTTCACTCATAAAAGGATCATTGATAAGAACAAAAGATTTGGTATAGATACCTTCTCCTCCTCTTTCTATTGTATCAATTACATAAAGAACCAGAGTGAGTGTAAATAAAATCACTCCTATCCAACGGAAATACCGGGGTAATAAAGGAATTTTTTTCATAATGAGTTTAGGGTTTACATTTGTTATTAAAACAAATGTAAAACAAACATTACATAATGACAAATAAACTTTACTTTTTATAATGACTTAATATTCCTTTATCCAGTGTTGCCCATATACCGGCAGGCATATTTGCTCTTTTTAATCCCTGATTGGTCCAGGTATTACAGGAATAGAACATACTATAAGCACCTTTAGCCTCATAGAAGGCGTCTGAATTTGTATACTGAGCTTTTGTCTGTATCACAATTGGGTTTCCCTGACTATCATAATCCAATGCTTCCTTAACATGATCTATAAGCGCATGATATTGCACTGTATCGATCATCCATTTATAACAGAGTTCATCTTCCACGATACGCTTATAGTAGGTTACATGCAATGCCGTTTCTCCGAGACCTGTTGCTGCCACAAAAGCTGTAGAAGCTTTAAGATCTTTCCATTCCGGTGTATTCAGATAAAATCCCTTATCTCCCCAGCCTATACTCACAAAATTATAGACTGTATCTTTACTTACATTATTACTGTAAGGGAAGATAGTTGCCCAGTCCATATTGTCCTGCTTTACAGGAAGTACAATATCTGTATGTACGCCATTAGACATAATGTATACCGTGATGGTCTTTGGTGCATCTGATGTGGCCGCACGGGCGGGTATCCGGGATAGAATACGTTCTGCTAACCAGTAAACTAATACAATGGCGATGATAGAACCGAAAATTATCATCAGGATTTTAAACATTTTTCTGAGCACAGGCTTATCGTGTTAGAGATTGTTAACTTATTATCAAACATAAAAAAATCCCGCAACATATTGTCACGGGATTTCTATTAATCGTATCTATCGCTTAAAATAATTTTTCCGGATAAGCTCCGTCCGCTACAAGCTTAGAGATGCTTTCCTGAACGATCTCTTTATCTTCTTTATATGTTACTCCAAACCATTTGGATGAAGTCGGAATTACTTTAAAGTCTGTCTGTCCTGTCTGTACCAGTGCATCTGCTACAGAAGGGATAAAGAATTCTGATTTAGGATCATCCGCATTTTCTTCCACAAATGTATGGAACATTTTTTCAGCCTGCTCAAATACTAATGGTGTGAAACCCCAGAAGTTCATAGAAACACGGCTATTCGGATCCAGCTCTGTCTCTACTCCGTTTTCTTCAAAAACGATTTTCTTCTCCCCATCGATATCCTTATAATAGATCTTTGTACGCTCTGTCACACTCTTCATATGACCTGAGTCCGAGACTTCGCAGACACCTCTGGATACATATCCGTGATCGGACAAAGTGTTATCTACACGGAATCCCATGAGAGCCATTTGCTTATCCGTCACTTCTGTTGTAAGGAATTCCGCCATCTTCACAAAGGAATCCGTTCCGTAGAAATCATCCGCATTGATAACACAAAAAGGCCCATTGATCTGATTTTTTGCACTTAATACTGCGTGTGCCGTACCCCACGGTTTAGAGCGCTCTATCTCTCTATCTATTCCAAATTTCTTTAAATCGAAATCCTGAAAGGCGTAATCAACTTCAATCTTACCGCTCAACTTAGCGTCAAAGACTTCTCTCATTTTATCAAGAAATTCTTCTCTGATAATAAACACGACTTTTCCGAATCCGGCTTTGATCGCATCATAGATAGAATAATCAATAATAGTCTCGCCGTGAGGACCAAAACCATCAATTTGTTTTAAAGAACCGTAGCGACTAGCCATTCCCGCAGCTAATATCAATAAAGTTGGTTTACCCATATTTTTTATTATAGTTTACAAGTTGAAAATAACAGTGTTACTGAAAGTTGCAAAGATACAATTTCTATCATTTTTTCTTTAGAAAAGCTGTTAAAAGTCCGTTAGCCAGTTTACTTAGTAACTTTACTCCTTCTCTGGCCAATGTAGTGGTGGCTGTTTTCTGTGCTGCCTCCAGTGGTGTCTGTCTTCTGGAAGCTGGACGCCCCGATGCTGACTGCGCTTTGGCAGCCTCCTGCTGAGCCTTAGCCCGTTGTGCTTCTTCCATTTTTTCTTCAATGATTTCTTCAGCACTCCGGTTATTGACAGACTCTTTATATTTTTGCAGTAAAGGCGAATTATTGATAATGTCCGTGTAGGTCTGTGGATCTACAGGTCCCATTACAGAGCGCGGACCTATCATATGTGTAGCGACTACTTCCGTAGGAATACCCTTATCATTCAATACAGTGATCATGGCTTGTCCTGTACCTAAAGAAGTAAGAATTTTATCTATCTCATAAAATTCAGAATGCGGATATGTCTTTACAGTCTTCCGCAGTGCTTCGGCATCATTAGGCGTAAATGCCCGCAGAGCATGTTGTACGCGATTTCCCAATTGACCAAGAACTGTTTCCGGTACATCAGTTGCAGCCTGCGTACAGAAGAATACACCTACCCCCTTTGACCGTATTAACCTTATAATCTGCTCTACCTGAGAAAGGAATGCTTTAGAAGCACCGTTAAACAATAAATGAGCTTCATCAAAGAAAAATACAAGTTTTGGTCTGTCCAGATCACCTACTTCCGGAAGATTTTTAAAAAGTTGTGCAAGGAGACTTAATAAAAATGTGGAAAATAACAAAGGCTGATCCTGTACATCAGAAATATTCAAAAGACTGATAACGCCCTTACCGTCTATTTTCTGGAACAAATCCTGAATTTCAAATTCCTTCTCTCCGAAAATATGGGCCAATCCTTGCTGCTCGATGGCAACTATTTTTCTCAATATCGTACCTGAGGTAGCTGAACTGATACGGCCATAATCATTACTGATTTCTGCTGCTCCTGGTCCATCTGAAAGATAAGTAAGTAATTTTTTCAAATCAACAAGGTCTACTAACGGCATTTGCTTATCGCCGGCATATTTGAATATGGCCGCTAATACACCCGACTGTGTTTCATTCAGATCCAGAATACGGGACAAAAGTACCGGCCCGAAGTCTTCTATAGTGATCCGCATCGGAATCCCTTTATTGCCACTGAGAGAATAGAGTTCTACGGGGAAATTTTGCGGTTGAAAAGGGTAAGCAATAGCCTGCCCTCTTTCCTCCAGTGCAGGATTAGATTTTCCTTCCTGAGCAAAGCCTGATAAATCTCCTTTCACATCCAGCATAAATACCGGAACCTGTTCATTGGAAAGTTGCTCTGCAATGAGTTGTAAGGTCCTTGTCTTACCGGTACCTGTAGCACCTGCAATCAGACCATGTCTGTTCATCATCTTCAGCGCTAGGTTTACTTTTGCTTCAGCGACGATCTCTCCATTGAAAATTCCTGCCCCCAGGAAAATAAAAGCTCCCTTTGGTTGATAAGAGGCTGTAATCTTTTCAATAAATTGTTCCTTTGTTGCCATAAAAATTCTATTCTTCTATCTCCGGTTATTATGTGAAGATAAGATAGTTTACGGACTATATCAAAGATCGTGCAAAAAGCTTCCAATAGAATTTTGTATCTGAAAAGTCATCTTTTGCAAAATTTATGTTATAAAAAGTGATTTATTTAGTCTTTAATTTTGTTTTTTATTTTTTTCGCCTATTTTTGTGTTGTTAGTATAAAGTAACACGAACCATAATGTTTAGCAGAAAGCACAGAAAAGTATCAGCATTAATTTGCTTTTTCATCTTCTTCACGAAGATGGTGATTTCTGCTACACCTATCTTTTCTTCTTCTGTTGACAAAGATCACATCCTGCAAGTCGTACTACAGATTGAGATTGAGAATAACGCAAAAGCGCCTTCTCAGGCAGAAGATCATCAGGATAGTGGTTCTAAATATTTCAGTGGAACTGCTGACATTACAACATTCTCCTGCCCGGAGACTGTTGTTAAAAACAATGAATTCCACTTTTGGGATGAAAAACACATTTGTGCCTTTCATCCTTCTGTACCCACCCCTCCGCCTAACTGTTAATCAACTATCGCATTAGTTGAGCTGAGCACCTGTATCCGGGTCTCAGGCTATTATCATTAGATTTTTTTAACAGTAAAACACCATTTTTATGTTTGGTACACGTATGTCTGCTTTTCTAAAACTATCGAAAAGAGACTTAAAATATGATTTCCCTTCAAGTATTGTCGTATTTTTAGTGGCTTTGCCATTATGTCTTGGTATCGCCATGGCATCGGGAGCACCTCTTTTTGCAGGCATCTTGACGGGAATAATCGGAGGTATTGTAGTAGCCTCCATCAGTAAATCACCTCTTAGTGTCAGTGGTCCGGCCGCAGGTCTGACTGTGATTGTACTTGGTGCAATCCAGCAACTGGGCGCTTATGAGACATTCTTATTAGCTGTAGTAATTGCCGGAATTATACAATTGATTCTGGGTATCGTGAAAGCAGGTATGATCGGAAATTATTTTCCTTCCTCTGTTATCATTGGTATGCTTGCAGCAATTGGTATCACTATTATCCTCAAACAAATTCCATTAGCGATGGGACTAACGGAAAAACATGCCTTTGAAATGGATAACGGTGGAGGTGTTGCTGCGTTTGCAGATACATTACTGGATTCTATTAATTATGGCGCATTGATCATCTGTCTGCTTTCATTGGCGATTCTGATCTATTGGCCTAAACTTCCGAAGGTAAACAAAATTCCGGCACCTCTGTTAGTTGTAGCTGTGGGACTTGGTTTAGCGATGGCATTTCAGGGCACTTCCTTTCAGTTAAGTCAGGCACAACTTGTGACTGTACCTGTTGTAGGGTCGTTTTCAGAATTTACAGGCCTATTTACGCTACCGGATTTCTCTCAGATCGTAAATAAAGAGGTTTGGATCGTAGCTTTTACAATTGCTATCATTGCCAGTCTGGAGACCCTCCTTAGCATAGAGGCTGTAGATAAAATAGATCCGTTCAAACGCAATACACCAACTAACAGGGAGCTGATTGCACAAGGTGTAGGTAATATGGCCAGTGGTATGCTGGGTGGTCTTCCTATGACTTCGGTAATCGTACGTTCTTCTGCCAATGTAAATGCAGGTGGACGCACACGTCAGTCTGCGATGTTACACGGTTTATGGTTATTTATAGCCTTATTAGCCATACCTACTGTATTGAACATGATTCCACTGTCTTGTCTTGCCGCTATTCTATTGCATACTGGTTACAAGTTAGCAAAGCCGGCTCTTTTCAAAGAGATGTATGTCAAAGGTTGGGATCAGTTTATTCCTTTCTTCATGACAATCGCTGTAGTGGTATTTACAGATTTGTTGACCGGAGTTGGTGTAGGTATCGTAGTAGCAACGTTTTATATCCTGAAAGCAAATATGAAAAATGCATTCAAATTTGATATTATCAAACAGGATGACAACGAGAAGGCTGTAATTACACTTGCCGAAGAAGTTACGTTTCTCAATAAAGTGCCGATTCAGCAAAAATTATACAGTTTACCCAAGAACATTGATAAAATCGAAATTAATGGGTCACAAAGTAAATTCATTGATAAAGACGTCATTGAGGTCATTAAAGACTTCCAGCAAAATGCGATTAGTAAAGGGCGGGATATTCAATTAACAGATATAGTTTATAAAAAATAAAACATTTAATTACCGAGATTTGTATATATCAAAGCGGTAAATTTTCACGAAGTAATTTCAAATATCAACAATGGAAAATAAAGATTTAAAGTTAGGATTCGACAAAATTTTAGATGGCAACAAGGAGTGGATGGACTTTGTTAAAAACGACACCTCCGGCCGATTTCAACAACTGGCAAAAGGACAAAATCCGGAAATTCTCTGGATAGGCTGTGCAGATAGCCGTGTTCCAGCTAATGAGCTTACCGGTACAAAACCGGGAGAAGTATTCGTGCACCGTAACATTGCCAACGTATGTGTACACTCTGATATGAATATGTTGAGCGTATTAGACTATGCCGTCAATGTTCTTAAAGTAAAACATGTAATCGTGGCAGGTCACTATGGATGTGGTGGTGTGGCAGCATCTCTGAGCCGTAAACAATTTGGTGTCATAGATAACTGGTTATGCCATATCAAGGATGTATACCGTTTACATGCTGCTGAAATCGATTCAATCCAGGATCCTGAACAAAAAACAAATCGTCTGGTTGAACTCAATGTTGTAGAACAGGTATTCAATCTTTGTACGACATCTATTGTACAGAATGCATGGAAAGAACGTGATGACTTAGCCGTACACGGTATGGTCATCAATATTGGCTCCGGAGAGCTGATCGATCTTGACACCACATTCACAAACAATGAATCTTTAGGAAAAGTGTTTGCCTACTCTTAACTAAATCAAAAGGAGATCCGAATCGGATCTCCTTTTTTATTACCTGATTATTTTACCTGACTGATCTGTCCGTACCACAAAAGGTTTACAGTATTTATCTACAATAACAGCAAACTGATATTTGCTTACAGTTTTATTACCGTCATACTCTCCTTCAAATTTTAATTTTTTATGCCAGTCCTGTATGATCTGTTTATCCAGTTCATCCCCCCTCTGACTGACATACTTAATCAGACTCAAAAGGTCTTTCCATTTTAGAATATCTCCACCATTATCCAAAAACCAGATCTGACTTCGGGAATACAACTGATTAAATACAGGTTTGATTTCTTCAAACCGTACGCTATCTTCTCCGTTTAACAGATATCTTCCTTCTTTGAATTCGCCTTTTAATATCCCTGCAAGACCAAATTTTTGTAAACCCGAAGCATGCACATCGTCCACCGGAATATCCTCATAAGGAATGATCTTGGCTCCATACTGTAGTAATTCATCCTGCAACTTCCGGATATCTATTTGACCTGCATCCGTTTTGAAAAATGCACAATATGCTGCCATAGCACCCAGCGTCTGCCCAACGGCACTTCTAAACGGGATATCATCTGCAGAAGCGGACTTAAGTTTGCTGATTAACGGATTTTGAAAGTAATTATCCTTCTGGCTTTGCAAAAATACTTTCATAGGAACAGACAAAGTCTCTTCAGACAGACGTCCGCTGGCGAGAATCGTCCGTTGATCCTGAAGAGTATATGCATCCAGAGACAACCATTCTGTAGTATTAGCAACAGACAGTCCGGCTAATGCTGACAACTCATTTCCTGCAGAAAGATCCACTACAGACAACACTTCATATTTAGCTTTATCAGTTAATACAATATCCCACCGTTTACCAGCTCGTTTTAAGGATATAATCTTTTGATTTTTAATCACCCGGAGATTAGGTTCGCCGCTGATCATTCGTTCAATACCATTCTTAAAAAGCTGAGGATTGGTATCAGTCTGTAATAACCGGGCTGATGAATCATTTTTGGGAAGAGCGGGGTTGGTAGCAAACAGCAGAGATCTCCATAATCCGGCATCCAGATTATGCTGACCGGCCAGCGTAATACTTTTTTCGGTGAGAGAAGGAACTAATGTCTGCTGATCAACAACCCACAAAGTAGCAACTCCCGACTTTGCGCTTTGTATGGCCGAAAAAAATGCTTCAATGTCATTTCCATAAACTAACAATGTCGGTTTCTTGGTTTTTTGAGCAAAAGATAACACGGGAAGAAGCAATGCGAGCAAAATGCCTGAAAATCTGATCATAATCAATACTTGTCAATTAAGGAATTAAAGATAGGAAAACCTTTGAAATACGGGTCTTATGTGCTGTGATTAGCATATAAAAATATCATGCTTAATAGCTAACTTTGTAACATGGAAAATGAAGTAAAATCATTAAATTTTATTGAAGAGATCGTTGAGGAGGATCTTCGTACAGGCAAGCACGATGGTCGTGTATTGACCCGATTCCCTCCTGAGCCGAATGGTTACCTTCATATCGGACATGCTAAATCCATCTGTCTGAATTTCGGATTAGCAAAGAAGTATAATGGAAAAACAAACCTTCGCTTTGACGACACTAACCCTGTGACTGAAGACACAGAGTATGTAGAAAGTATTAAAAAAGATATCCAATGGCTTGGTTTTCAATGGAACCAGGAACTATATACATCCGATTACTTCCAGCAACTTTATGATTTTGCACTCGAGCTGATCAGAAAAGGATTGGCTTATGTAGATGACAGCACTGCTGAAGAAATTGCAGCAGCAAAAGGCACACCTACCGAGCCCGGAGTACCTACACCTTACCGGGATCGTACAGTAGAGGAAAACATCACACTTTTTGAAGAGATGAGAGCCGGAAAATACAAAGAAGGTGAAAAAGTATTACGTGCAAAGATTGATCTTGCTAATCCGAATATGCATCTGCGTGATCCGCTTTTGTATCGGATCAAATTTGCTGATCATCACCGTACAGGCAATACATGGCCGATCTATCCAATGTATGACTTTGCACACGGACAAAGTGATGCGATTGAAAAGATCACCCACTCCTTGTGTACACTGGAGTTTATTCCTCACCGTCCGCTGTATGACTGGTGTATAGACAAATTGGAGATTTACCCTTCAAAACAGTATGAATTTGCGCGACTGAACCTGAATTATACAGTTATGAGCAAGCGTAAATTGCTGCAACTGGTAAATGAAAAACATGTTGAAGGATGGGACGATCCACGTATGCCTACCATCAGCGGTCTGCGTCGTCGCGGCTATACACCTGCCAGTATCGTAGACTTCTGTGAGCGTATTGGTATTGCTAAACGCGAAAATATTATCGATGTAAGTCTGCTGGAATTCTGTATCCGTGAAGATCTGAATAAGACAGCATGGCGCAGAATGGCAGTGTTAGATCCTGTCAAAATGATCATCACCAACTATCCGGATGGACAGATAGAAGAACTTGAAGGAGAGAATAATCCGGAAGTAGAGGGCGGGGAAGGTTCACGTAAAATTCCGTTCAGCAAAGAACTATGGATAGAACGTGAAGACTTTATGGAGAATGCTCCAAAAAAATTCTTCCGTTTAGGACCGGGATTATCTGTACGCCTTAAACATGCTTATATCGTGGAATGCCATGATTTTGTGAAGGATGAAAATGGTCATATAACAGAAATTCACTGTAACTATATTCCAAACTCAAAATCCGGAGAAGATACGAGTGGCCTTAAAGTAAAAGGAACGATTCATTGGGTGTCAGTACCACATGCGCAAGAAGCTGAGGTAAGACTCTATGACCGTCTGTTTAACGTAGAAAATCCTGCTGCAGAAGAGGACTTCAAATCTACCATCAATGCAGACAGTCTTAAAATTATTCCTAAAGCTTACTTAGAACCTGATATGGCAAATGCGCAATTAGGCAGAGGCTATCAGTTTATCCGATTAGGATATTATACATTAGATACCCGTTCCACTAAGGATCAGCTGGTATTTAACCGCACTGTTACCCTCAAAGACTCCTGGGCAAAAGAAGTAAAAAAAGGATAACCATATCTATACATTTTTAAAAAAAAGTCCTGTTCTGCGAAAGAAGAACAGGACTTTTTCATGCTACCTATCTGCATTATTCTCTTTCCTTTTCCAAAACACAAAATTGTCTCTGCACTTATTTTAATTCCTGATTCCGATCATATTTTTAAGCTCCTGTGCTACTTAGATTTGAAGTAGTTAAACAAATATTATATGCTATGAAAAAGTTATTATTCTCAATTATTGCAATGTTACTTATCGGCGCCACAGTTGCTCAGGCTCAGGGATTCAAAGGAAAATGGTTTATCATGGGTGAGGCTGGTTATTCCACTCAATCGGATGGTAATATCCAGCATTACAGTGTACTTCCGGTTGTAGGTACATTCGTTGCACCTACGACTGCAATTGGTCTGGGGGTAGGATATTTAGGGCAGAAAGATAAAACTGTCCCTGATGTTGTCGGCAAAGAAGAGGCATTCATCGTACAACCATTGGCCCGGAAATATTGGGGTATCACGGACAACTTTTTGATTTTTGGTCAGGCAGCAGTTCCTCTGACCTTCGGCAAAAATAGCATTGACGCAAATGGAGTCAAAACAGACAGCAAATTCACCGGATATGGTGTACAGTTATCTCCCGGGATAGATTATTTTATGAGCAGTCACTTTTCAATAGAAGCATCGTTCGGATTGGTTGGCTGGTCAGCGGTAAAACC
This sequence comes from Sphingobacterium spiritivorum ATCC 33861, assembly GCF_000143765.1. GTDB lineage: Bacteria > Bacteroidota > Bacteroidia > Sphingobacteriales > Sphingobacteriaceae > Sphingobacterium > Sphingobacterium spiritivorum. The sequence goes on from NZ_GL379773.1 coordinate 123,432, forward strand.
TAAGGATGGAGAAACAGCAAATGACTTTAACATCGGTGTGAATTCAGGATTTCAAAACGGAGTCAAATTCGGGCTCAAATATATCTTTTAACCCCCAGCAACCTATTTAACAAGTAAGGCCTGTATATGTAATATGCAGGCCTTCTCTTTTGTTGATTTAAAACACATTTAAAACAATTGTTCTACAATCTTTTTGGTAGGTCCCGGATTACTCATCGTATAGAAGTGAAGCACCGGAGCTCCGAATTCGATCAGTTCCTTACATTGTTGTACCAGCCATTCCTGTCCTACCTGCCTTACATCGGCATTAGTATGACAATCTGCTATGGCATCACTAAGCTCTTCAGGAATATCCAGGTGAAAGACACGCGGTAAAGTCACCAGCTGTTTCTTGGAAGTAATTGGCTTCAATCCCGGAATAATAGGCACATTAATATCATGCTCCCGGCATTTGGTTACAAAATCTTTGTATTTCTGAACGTTAAAAAACATTTGGGTTACAATAAACTCGGCACCCATCTCTATCTTTTTCTTTAGAAATTTGAAATCCGTATTAAAGTTCGGGCTTTCAAAATGTTTCTCCGGATACCCGGCAACACCTATACAGAAATTGGTCTTCTCTGAAGTTTCGATATCCTCATGCAGATATCTGCCTTGATTCATATTAGCCACCTGCTCCAGCAGATCTGTCGCAAAAGAGTGTCCTCCTTCTGTCGGGATAAAATCTGCATCTCCCCGCCGTGCATCTCCGCGTAGCACCAGCACATTATCAATGCCCAGAAAATTGAGATCGATCAATGCATTTTCAGTTTCCTCTTTCGTAAATCCGCCACAAATAAGGTGAGGAACAGCATCTACCTTATATTTATTCATAATAGCAGCACAGATCGCTACTGTTCCCGGCCGCTTACGGTAAGATACTCTTTCCAGCAGTCCGTTTGCATGTTCTTTATACAGGTAATCTTCGCGATGGTAGGTGACATCTATAAACGGAGGTTTGAATTCCATCAACTCGTCCATGGTTTTATATATACTCTGTATGCTCTGTCCTTTCGCAGGAGGCAATAACTCAAAGGAAAACAAGGTTTTACCTTTAGCGTTTTGAATATGGTCAATAATTTTCATTTAGCCGGCCAAACTTCAACATGTTCATTCATGTTGACACTTTTTTTAATTTCAATAATAAAATAATGTATGAAGGCTCGTAGAGAAAGACACCAGGTATTCAGTGTTTCCGCTTATCTTTCCCTTTTTTAGGTGGGGTAGAATGTAGCACCTTGTCTCCAAGACAGGTTGCCAAGGCTTCATTGGGTCTAGTCCCTCTGCCTTTCTCTATAAGCGAAGCTAATATCGATATTCAAAGTGAAAAGTCAAAATTAAAAAAGTAAAACCTGTCACTTATCTTTATTTATTGTTTGTCACTTAGGGCATTCCGGAGATCTTTCAGGTAATAGAAAACCACCAGAAGACCCGATCTTTTATATCGGTTGGCCTCCGTATTCTTAAATGTTTCATACATCATCTCATAAGCTCTGTATGCATCAGATTCATCATAAAAGATATCTTTCCAGCTCTGCGGTACATCATCCCATTCACGGAGTACAATACCATTTTCGAGATAACGCAACGGAGTGGGGATTCCGTCCATTTTGTATCCGTGATAAACGCCTGAATGAAGTACATGCTGAACATATGCACAGACGTAATCCAGATTATTCAATAATCTTGTCTTGATTTCAGCATCCGATTCGCTGTCCATCGGAGCTATTCTCCATGTATTGACTTCGTATGAAAATTTACTATCCGTCTCAACGGATTTGGTACTATCTAAAGTAAAATTAAAATACAGACGCTCATTTGCTGATATTGCACGGCTGCTAATCTCATCAAAAACACCCAAAAGCTGAATACAATCCGGTCGCTGCTCCTTGATCTCCAAAATTAATTCTGATCCATCCCTGTCTTTCAGCTTAACTTTATTCTTTACCAATTCATAATTTCCGTGCATAAGTACATCCTCGATGGCCAATACGAAAGTTTTATCCTTATTGAGCGCAATAAAAGAACGATGATAAATTTCATGATCACAGGCAACTTTACAGCCTACACTCCCCCTATCTGTCTTTTTCATAGCCTTATAGACAGACTCTTTATATCCGCATGTCATTTGATAATTCCCCGGCTGGAGCTGGATTGTTTCGGTACACGATCCGATAAATAAAGGCAAAAGGAATAAAAGGATATACTTCATAATACAGGATTGCAGCTAATTCAGTTTTGGCTCCCGAATATAAGTAGAAAAAGCTACTCTGGAAAGAGCAGCTTTTTCTTATTCGCTGTATAGTTCTACCAATCCTTCCGGCAAATCTACTTCAATAATCTCTTCTTCAGGATCAATCCCCAGTATCAGATCATCATTTAACGGAAACATCAGCTCTTTTCCGTTAAAATCAACCCTTGCGATAAATTGCTGAGGCAGTTCCTGAACCTCTACTATCTCACCCAGTTCACCATGTACTTCGTCTATAACCAGAAAACCTTTGAGATCAGTCAGCCTGAAATCATCAGGATCACGCTCTGGCATCTTATCATTAGGAAGGTACAGTTTCTTGTGAACCAAAGGCTGTGCTTTATCAATATGATCTACATCTTCAAGATTGAGATAGGCTGTACTATTCGATTGTAACTTGATATTTTCTACAAAGTAGGGTACAAGTTTCTTATTGATCTCCACAAAAAGTACATCAATATCCAGATCCTGATAATCTTCAAATTCAAAAAACAGCTGCAGTTCTCCCTTCAGTCCTCTTGTCTTGCTGATGTATCCGATATAAAAACTCTGATCTATGGTCATGATGTAAGGTAAAATATAAAAATAAAGATTCAGACGGATTATCCAATTCCATCTTTTACAAAAAAGCCGTCCCGGTTTTCGGGGCGGCTTAATTTTTTACTTCGTGATATGTGATTATCCTTCAGTTTCTTCAGTGTTTTCAGCGCCTTCAGTAGCTTCTGGTGCTTCTACTTCTTCAGCAGATTCTTCTACTGCAGGAGTGTTTTTTGCAGCGATAGCAGCTGCTTTGTCAGCTTTTTTCTTAGCTTCAGCAGCTAATGCAGCTTTCTTAGCTTCTTCTTTAGAAGAAGTCAGGCTATCTTTTTTACCATCGATTTTAGCAGTTTTTTCTTTAGACCATTCTGCGAATAGTTCTTCAGCTTTTGCTGCATCGAAAGCACCTTTTTTCACACCACCTTCTAAGTGTTTTTTGTACAATACACCTTTGTAAGAAAGGATAGCGCGAGCAGTATCAGTAGGTTGAGCACCTTTGTTCATCCAATCTAACGCTTTTTCGAAATCCAAAACGATTGTAGCAGGATTTGTGTTAGGGTTGTAAGAACCAAGACGTTCGATGAATTTACCATCACGTGGTGCACGTGAATCTGCTACTACTACGTGGTAAAAAGGTTTTCCTTTTTTACCATGTCTTTGCAATCTGATTTTAGTTGCCATGTTTTAATTTTGTTTTATGTATTCAACATATCCCCCGTACTGTATGTAAGAGGGGACGCAAAGATAAAAAGATTATTCCGGATTGTCAACTCTTATCTAATCAAGGAATTAAATTCATCTGTCTTCAGACTATAGAATCTTCATAAACGAATTGCTGTCTTACTTTTTGATTAGGAGAAGGGCTCTTGCCAAATAATATGTAACTTCATCCTTTGTAAAACATATGCATTCATTTATGTCAGGGATCTTACCTCTAAAAATACTTAAAGCTTCAGCAGGATCAGGTAAAACATTCAGCCTTGCCGTGCACTATCTGACGCTGTTATTTCATCACGAATATAAATATCGGGAAATATTAGCTGTAACCTTTACCAACAAAGCAACTGAGGAGATGAAAACCCGGATTCTGGATGTATTAAAAGGACTGGCAAACAATGACCCTTCTCCCGGCACGGACAACTACAGACAGCTGCTTTTAAAAGCCTATCCACAGTATTCCCATATCGAACTACAGGAACGGGCACAGAAAATATACCGTCGTATCCTGCATGATTACAGCCATTTTTCCGTCAGCACTATTGATGGTTTCGTGCAAAAGGTAATTCGAGGATTTGCGTTTGAGCTGGGACTTGATGCCGCTTATAGCCTTGAAATGAATCTGGACAAAGTACAGGATCAGTTGGTCGACAGACTGGATGTGGAATTAGACGATAAACCGGAGCTGGTAGAATGGATTGTCGATCTTGCGAAAGAACGTATTGATAATGACAAAAGCTGGAATTATAAGGGAGAACTCCTTAGCCTTACACGCGAGATATTCAAAGAGCGCTTTGCTGATTTTGAGACAGGGCTTAATGAAATTGGCTATTCAAATATAGAAAAGGAATTTTCGAAATATGTACAATTGACCAAACAGCATATCAGATCTGTCGAAGAGGCATTGGTATCAAAAGCGCAGTCGGTTTTGCAGGCATTCCGGGACAGTAATCTCTCAACGGATGACCTCAAGGGTAAATCCCGCAACCCCCTGTTGAAATTAACAAAGATCACAGAGAAGGACTTTGGTCAGATTTCCTCCCTTCATAGACTGATTGACACACCGGAAGAATGGTTCCAGAAAAATACCGACAGCAGTCCTTTCTATTCCATCAATCCATTATTAAAAGATCTGTGTACTTATTTTCAACATCAAGAAGGATCCTATATTCTGGCCACTCAATTCCAGAACAATGTGTACTACCTCCGTCTCATGCAGGAACTTGCACTCTTACTGCGGGCATATCGGGAGGAAAGTGGCAACTTGTTAATCAGCGATGCGCAGCATTTATTAACCGGAATTACGGAAGATGCCGGAGATAATCCTTCTTTTATATGGGAAAAAATAGGCAACCGCTACCGCAATTTTCTGTTTGATGAGTTTCAGGACACTTCCGTTTCCCAATGGAAGAGTTTCAGATCCTTAGTGCAGAATGCAATCTCTGCACCCAGCGAAGAATTTATAGATCATCTTATTGTAGGTGATACCAAGCAGTCTATTTATCGCTGGCGCAATGGCGACTGGAGCATACTCGAAAGCGGAGCCAAAGCAGATTTGGGAAGTCATCATATTGTAGATGACAATCTGGAGGATAACCATAGAAGCAGTACGGCTATTATTGAATTTAATAACTTCCTTTACGCTTCCTTTCCCCGTCTTCTGCAGGATAAACTCAATTTATTAGTTTCAGAAACCGAAAAGACAGAGCTACTGGACTGGTGGGTAGCTAAAGGATATCACGATATTATCAACTCGATATTTGAAAATGTAAGGCAGAATACGACCCCGAGAACTCCGGATGGGGGAATTATCAAAATCAGCAAATTCAGTAAACAGGAAGATGAGGAGCGCATGTTCAGTGATTCCGTATTCAGAGAATATGCACTGAAGGACACCATTGAAGAGATCCGGCGTATACAGCAGGATTTCCATTATACCTACAGTGAAATGTGTGTACTGGTGAGAACTAATGGAGAGGCAGAATCCGTTGTCAACGAACTGATGGCTGCAGGTATTCCCGTTGTATCGGGAGATGCGCTGATGATAGCAAACAGCACAGCTATAAAACTGATCATCAACACCCTGTATATTCTGGTAGGATATGATGAAAATACATCTTTGTATAAGGCTAATTGTATTTCGCTTTATCATAAGATCCGGGACATTGCAATTGACCCTGATATATTCCTGACGATCAAAGGAAAGAGCTTATCACAGCTTTCAGGAATACTCCCTCCTGCCTTATGCGAAGAAGCTAATAACTGGATGCAACTGCCTCTGCCGGAACTTGTGGAACGTATCATCCATGCATATGGTCTGGACCAGAAACAGGAATATCTGGCCTATCTCCTTTCATTCCGGGATATTACCGCAAATGCAACAAAGCAGGGAGAAAAAGGGATATTAAGTTTTCTGAACTGGTGGGAAGAAGATGGCGTACGAAAAACATTGCCATCTCCTGATGCGGCGAATGCTGTACAGGTCATGACTATCCATAAGTCCAAAGGGCTCGCTTTCCGCGCCGTATTTATCCCGTTCTGTAATCTGGATCTGGGCGGAAAGACAAATGGAATATTCTGGGTTCCCGCAATTAACACACCATATGAGGCACTGAAAAGTATACCACTGAAGTACAAGGATGAATTAGCAAAGTCCAGTGTGGCAAACTATTACTTTGAAGAGAACTTGTACAGCCATATCGATGCGCTTAACATGATCTATGTGGCCACCACACGGGCAAAAGATTATCTGTATATCGGCATCAAGGAAAAGAAAGATTTGAAAAAGCTAAGCAATACCGGCGATCTTTTCCAGCTTGTTTTAGCAGAGCATTTTGAATCTGAAGACGTGTATAATGTTGAAAAACCTGTCCGTGCAGATAGAAAACAGGATTCTCCTCAAACGATAGGCATGCATGCCTATCCTACTTCTGACAGATTATCTGATATCTATATTCCCCGGGAGGAAAAAAATGCTGCTCACGTCCTTCATGTAGGACAGGCCGGAAGACAAGGAAGTATACTTCACACCATACTCGCTGATATAAAATCTTTAGCCGAGCTTCCATCCTATCTGGACAGCCTCCTGTTGGAAGGAGCAATTATGGAGGATGAAAAAACCTTCTTTCTGCAGGAAGCAACACGTGTATTACAACATGAACAGTTAAATGAGTTATTGAGTAAAGCAGAGCAGCATTTTTCGGAAAGATCTATTGTCAGTGCAGAAGGACATGTGTATCGTCCCGACAAAATACTGATTCAGGATAATTTTGTAGCTGTTATCGATTATAAATTTACATTTCAGGAGCATCCGGAACACCTGGACCAAGTCCGTATCTATATGGATCTTCTAGGTAAAATGGGCTATAAAGATGTGGAAGGATATTTATTCTATGCGACCACAAATACACTTAAACCTGTTATTTAATTTCGGAGTATGAAACCATTTTTAAAAGAAGTAGCCGAAGATTTAGTAGCCAAATTTGGAGATCACCTTCAGGATTGTGCCATTATTTTTAATAACAAAAGACCGGCGACCTATCTCAATCAATATTTATCAGAAATATATCAAAAGCCTTTCTGGAGCCCTTCCGTATTCACTATACAGGAATTCTTTGCACAATCCACCAATCTGAACATTGCTGATTTCTACACCCAGTTCTTCACGCTTTTCAATCTGTATAATGAATTGTTAATCAAAGAATCAGGGAAACAGATAGAGATGGACAAGTTCTTTCCGGTGGCCAAAACAATTCTTAGTGACTTTGGACAGATCGATATGGACAATGTGGAGGCCGATCGTCTATTTAAGGAGTTGGAGGATATTGCTGTTATTAATCAACAATTTGATTTCCTGACCGAAGAGCAGCATCAGTTTCTGTCCAGATTCTGGACTTCTTATACAGAAGGTAAGCATAAAAGACAACAGGAGAATTTTATTCGCATGTGGCGCAGAATGCCTCTTTTATACCGGTTATTTCATGATGCACTAAAAGCGAAAGGTCTGACCACTATGGGGCAGATCTACAGACAACTTGCTCATCAAACCTGCTCCAATCCACAGTTTGTCAATAACTTTGATAAAGGCAGGATTATTTTGGTCGGATTTAATGCCTTAAGCCAGACGGAGGCTATTATTTTCAAAAGATGGCAGGATCAGGGCAAAACACTCTTTTATTTTGATACAGACAGCTACTATCTCAACGATCCGCTCCACGAAGCAGGTTTATTTTTGAGAAAGAACATCGATCTTTACGGTTTAAAAAATGAGTTGAACAATCAACGCAGTTTGATCAATGAGCTGACTACACCGACTACTGTATATAAAGTACAGGGGCAGACGACACAGGCTAAAATTCTCAACCAGGTTCTGTCTGAAGATTATGAGCAATTAAAACAAGATCCTTCTTATGGTCAGACTGTGATTGTATTGGCCGATGAGAGTTTATTATTACCTACCCTACAGACTATCCCTTCGGATGAACAAAGTATACAGGTCAATCTGAATGTAACCATGGGCCTGGGCTATACCTCTTCCTCCTTATTCGGACTGGCGGATTTGTGGTTGTCTCATCAGGTAGATATGATGAATACCCGCTCTGCGGAAGAACTGAATGTTCCTTACAGAACTGTAGAAAAGTTTTTGACACATCCCCTCATTGCTGTCGATGAGAAAAAACGCACACAGGTACTGGCTGCCTTTGTAAAAGAGCAATTGGTGGTCATTCCATTAGAACGGTTAGTTCAGCAAAAAGGCATATTCCAATTCTTTTTCCAAAAAGTAACAGATCCATTAAGCCTGACCAGGGAACTAAAATCTTTGCTGGAATATCTTGCAAAACGCCATTTGGAACAACAAAATTTACGGCAACTGGATGCAGAACTATTTGTTAAAACGATCCAGGAGTTAAACAGAATGCACGACACTCTGGCGCAACACATACAGACCTCCGGCAACAACTTTGCACCCAGATTTGCGGCAGCACTGATCCGGAAAGCACTGGAAGCCATATCCGTACCGCTAAGTGGTGACCCGCTGAGCGGCCTGCAGGTGATGGGGCTTCTGGAAACACGTAACCTTAATTTTGATCATGTAGTGATCTTAGGTCTTAACGATGGTATCATCCCGCAGAATAGTGTCGGAAACAGCTTTATACCGGATAGCTTAAGGCGGGCCTATGGCTTGCCGGTACTCGAAAATCAGGATGCTATATCGGCCTATATCTTTTACAGACTGGTACAACGTGCGAAAAAATTAAGCTTTGTATACAACAGCCTGACAGACGAAAGTAATACCGGAGAACCCAGCAGATTTTTGAAACAATTAGAGTTTGAAAGCAATTTTGAATTTCGTTATCAGGATCAACATCTGCAAATCAAAGTAGAAGATCAGCAGGAATTGGTAATACCAAAGACAACAGCAATAATGGATAAATTAGGGTTATACTTATCCGGCGAACGGACATTATCTGCTTCTGCACTTACTACTTATATTGCCAACCCTATTGATTTCTTTTACAAGTATGTTGCAGAGATCAGTGAACCTGAAGAAGTCAATGAAGTCGTAGAGGCCAATAATCTCGGAACCATATTACATGGAACAATGGAAGATTTTTATAATCAACTGAAAGCCGAGAGTAATTTTATCAGTCCGGAACGTATAGCGCAAAAGCGAAAAGAGCTTAGTAAACTGATTGAGCATAATTTTATTAAAGAATTTTATCCTGAAAACACCAAAAAAATACATTTTACAGGTATACAACGGGTCATAATGGCCATTGTTAAAGAATATATTCATATTATTCTGGATCATGATGAGCGCGCTGCACCTTTTACTATTCTTCAAATGGAAGAAGAGATGACTGTTCCTTTTGAATTTAACGATAGCAATGGCCGGAAACAGGTCATTCACATGAAGGGCATTATCGATCGTGTCGATATCGGTCAGGACGGTGTAACACGGATAGTAGATTATAAAACCGGAAGTGACGAACTGGATTATAAAAGTCTGGAAGAGGCATTTAATACTGATGGCAAAAAGCTGAATAAAGCTTTGGTACAAACATTATTCTACACGTATGTATTTGAAAAAGCGAAAAACATCAAAAATGTAGAACCAAATCTCTATGTAGTAAGGAAGATGAAGAATGGTGGAACGCTATTTCAGACGAAAGTGGAATTTACAGACGATAAGAATAAGGTAAAAAAGGCAGATCAGGATCTCTCCGGAGATTTTCTGGCTGAAGAAAAAGAACGGTTCGCTCATTTGCTGGCCAGTAAGCTTCAGGAATTGTTTGATCCACAGGTGCCATTCAGAGTAAGTCAGCACAGCGAAAATTACATATTCTCGCCATACAAATCGTTAATGACGACATAAAGCGCCTGTTAATTAACTGTGTTTTGTATAACAGTTGGCGAGGATAACAACTGACGCAATAGTATAACTTTTTCACAACCCGGGCGCTTTTCATTTTGCCCGCCAGCAGGAAATTGCATAAGTAAGCAAGTAGTCTGGGGAAAAGATATAAAGTACAAAGGCCTGATCATATAGAGAACATGATCAAGCCTTTTACTATAATAAGCATGTGGATACTTATTATTTATATTTTTTCATTGCACGGTTTGCACGGACTTTAGCAGTCTGGATTTTGTAATCAAACCACTTGTCTTTAAATATTTTACGCATAGTATCATCAAAATAGCGCGTAATAAACAGATTTCTGGCTCCCTTTAGCTTCTCACTAAATGAAGAAGGCAATGCTCTTACTGAGATAGAATAACCTTCTGTAGCATACTGAATATAATGCCACCAACCTGCCGGCATATATAATGTATCTCCGGGATGGATCTCAGCTTCGTAACCGTTCAATAACCTAAGCGCCGGATATTCTTCCAGACTGCTGAATTTCGGATTAGCGATACTATGAAAATTATAAGGCAACTTATACATCAGATCCGACTGGTTATTCGGGAACAACCATATTTTCTTTACACCCTGAAACTGAGAAATAAAGACATGCGACATATCTATATCAAAGTGATTACGTGTAGATGATCCCTCACCTCCGAAGAACATATACGGCAGCCACTGTAATACCTTTCCTCCGGTTACGTCATTATAGATGACATCTTTTTTCAGTTCCGGTCTGAGTTTTAACAAATCAAACAGGAATAAACGTAGTTCTGTGGGTTCTTTAGTAATCAGATTTAAATACTCCGCAAACGTCATTTTTCCTACCGGTGCGCTTGCAGCACGATCCCGTGACTCTTCTTCCTTCCCATATACAGAAATCATTTCGTCTCCGGCTATTTCCTTGAAATAGTCATAGCTCCATTTCTTCCAACATGCACTTTCAGGACTTATAAAGTCCTTTATAATGACAGGTTGACCCTTTTTCAAGTAATCTCTGATAAAATCACTTGGAGCTATTCCTGAGATACTATTGACTGGTTTTAATTTCACAAGATTGACTGTATAATTTATCTTCTAAATACAAACTTAAAAAAAAATATTCCTATTAAGTGCTCTGAGTAGTGATATAATATTTCCTTTTATAAGACCACTAACTGAGGAGACAAGTTAATAAGAATATTTCTAAATAAGGGTGACAGAGGTCACATTTTTATCTTAATATGACCACAGATCCTGCTCGTAGTCCATTAATGTTTTCTTAATTCGTTCAGACTCATATAGTCTGTCTACACCTTCCGCCATATAATCTTTTATCCGCAGATCTTCCGGATTAGATTGCTTAACAATATAGCTGGAGAACATTCTCTTGATAAATACATCATCATAGCTAAGTCCCGTGGCATCATTATGTCTGTTTACCACTTCCTTGTTTACAAATACATGTCTTGCTTCCGGGAAATAGATCCAGAAAGCAGGAGTCGCATCTACCTGAGGTGTGAACGTATTCTCCTGTGCAGGCAATGCTGTTGATGCAGGTGTCTCTGCGGCCGGTGTTTCTGGTTGTACTGCAAACGGGTCAAAAGGATTACCGCCTGATGCTGCAGTAGAGTTGCCCGGAAGAACTGGTGTAGTCGCCAGACCTTCTATATTCGGAGTGATCAGTGGTGCGATACCAACAATACGAGGTTCAAATACAGAACGTTGTTTATCGAAGATCCAGTCTTCTTTTATTCGGAATTTGACAACATTCTCGCCACTGAATTTCCTTGCTTCATAATGTGATTTGACAACCTCATTATTTTCATTATACTCTTCTACCAAAGTACTGTCTCCTCCAAAACGGGACATTACCTGATCCACAGGAAGTACATTCTTGAAGCTGTCACCGTTTGGATCATTTTCTGTAGGAGTAGGATCATATGCCGTTAACTCGCCTTTCATCACAGCATCCACGATAATATCAATCAATCTGGATTTAGGCGATGCAAATGCTTTATTCATCTTCTCGCGCAGATCGATTTCTCTCCATACCCGTTTGCTATATGCAATATCAGTCTGTCTGACATTTGCATATGGGATTACTTTTCTTTCTGCAATATCGGATTTTACAGCATATCCGTCCACAGGAGGTTCCTCCACCTGAATAGGCTTTGTACTATTCGAGAGGTTCTCCTGTTGCGCAAACACAAATGGCGTATAAGCAGAAGCCAACAGCAATAAAACACCTAACTTTTTCATCCGTATATATTTTTTTTAAACGGCTATGTCACTCTCCGATTTCCGATCCTCTTGTGGATTTTGAAAAATCGCAATAGCTTCATAACCCTGTATTAATTTGTAACCTGGAATGAAATAGGATCCAGATTTTGTGCCACTCCGTCAGGACCAACACCCACAATATTATAAATCGCAACTAACGTACCAGGAGTAATTGCCCCTAGCCCTGTTTTCATCTGTGCCGAGAAGCTCGAACCAGAAGATTGATAAGGGCCAATAGGATCAACTCTTGGTTTCAGGATATACATATTAAATTTAGTAATGCTGAACTTAGCATCAAACTCAAAATTATCCAATGCTGCTGAAACTACATTCTGACCTCTAAGTTGTGCTGCCGAAATAGCACCTCCTGTTTTTCCTGCCACTCTTGCCGCAGGTTTCGGTATGCGTTTTACACGAAACTCAGTTGTTCCCAGTTGCTGTACTTTACCGTCAATCTTAGCAGACACACTTACTGTTGCTTTTCCGGGAGTAGTCACTTTAGCAGAGTATTTACCTCCTGATCCGGAGATCGTTACTCCGTTTCCTGCCACCTGGATACTACTCATCGGAATACCCGGAGCAGATACTGAAATTGGATTTGAAACTCCAATGTACAATACGTTCATAGCATCCGGAGATACTACTGCAGATGGTTTGGCTACCTGATAAGTCATTGGCTCTGTCAGATATTCCTTCATTGTTCCGTCGGTCTGTTTTACAAGGATTTTACCTTGCCATTTAAATTCGCCTACAGAAGAGGTATTGACCGAATAAAGTCCCTGACCATCTTTTACATTCAGTGCACCACCGTTTACTGAAATACTTGGATTGGATTTGGAATCATAAGCAGTCAAAAATACTTTAGCGGTATAAGGTTGTCCCTGTATCAGATATGAAGTAGGAGCAACTGCAACAGCAGAGAATCTATCCAGATTGACAACTGCCTGATCCATTTTACCGAAAATATGTTTTACAACAGCTGATTCTGTATTCTTAGCATCAGCTTTGATTTTTTCTAATGCTGTGATCGCTGCAGTCAATGGAATACCATCGCCAAAGTTAGAATCTTCCCAGGTCTTTTTGATTCCTGCACGTGGCGCCGGATCCTGAGCAAACAGACTGAAACTTACTTCCTTATTGGTCAATTTCTCTAATTCATCTTTTGTTGAATTGATCATATCCCGCAATTGCTTTCCACGCTTCTCAGTGATCATCAGGCGGTAAGCGATATCGGTATTATTCCTTTTGATCAGATCTCCCGTTTCACTATCTTCTCCGCCACCTTCCTGTGCCAAAAGTGTCTTCAGCTCATCAACATAAGCTGTCAATTTTGCTGTTAACTGTTGTGCCTTCTCTGCTTTTTCTAAAATAGGTCTGGCACGCTCCGGGTTTTCTTTCATTTTTGTCTCCCGAAATGACAAAAACATATTATCAATCCCAGCTTGTGTATTCTGGGTTGATGTACTTAAGCTGTTTGCTAAATTTTTGAATGCATCTAAAATGGAATCACTTACATTCAGCGCTACTAATCCTAGTAGAACCAAATATAGGATCCCAATCATCTTCTGTCTGGGTGTTTCTCTATGACCTGCCATAATGTAATTTTTTAATTAATAAACTTTGATTATTAAAAGATTACTTATGATTTGTTTGGATTCATAGCAGAAAGCATATTTCCATAGATCGCATTTAGAGAAGCTAGGTTTTTGTTGAACGTACTCACTTGCTCCTTGAATTGTTGCATATCAGTAGAGGATTCATTAAATGTTTTCAAATCCGCAGCTGCGCGGTCAAATGCTGAGCTTAGATTTGCAGCACCTGCTGATGCCGCATTCAGTTTATCTGCAAACAGATTGGTAGCAGTAGCGGTATCTGCTACTTTAGAGATTGAAGCTACCTTGTCGCTGAATGTACGTAGTCCGTCTCCTAAATTACCAATAAGGTTTTCATCTATTTTAGCATCCTGCAATAATTTGTCTAATGCCGCAGTATTGCCTGTTGCTGCAGGAGCTGCTGCTATAGCCGGGCGTGCACCCGCCTTTGGCAACTCTCCGTTATAATCTTCGTCCAACTCAGGATATACCCTTGTCCAGTCTACTTCTGATTCGCTTGCCAAAAAACCCATTATGAAGAACAAAAGTGCTTCAACAGCCAATCCAATACCTATCATCCACTCACCACCTTTAAAATGGAGAATTTTAAACATTAATCCAATGATTACGACAGTAGCACCCCAGTTGATCAAGGTGTTAATACCAAATTTAAACTTACGTTTTGTTGCCATTTTCTTAAAAATAATTTATGTCTTTCTTAAAATTAGTAGTTCACTTTTATTTGGTCACACCTGTATATCGTGTCACAGATCTGAATCCGATATAGGATTTTGCGGTGTCCTGATATTCATATTGACGGGTAGAGTTTTGCAGGAAATAACCGATATCTTTCCATGATCCGCCACGTACGACTTTACGTTTCATTGCATTCTGATCACTCGCCTTCGCGCTGTGAGCATAAGTCGGGTTCATATCATGAACGAAAGAATATGCTGATTCATCATAGCTCGATTGTGTCCATTCGGCCACGTTACCTGCCATATTATATAATCCGAAATCATTTGGCCAGTAGGAATATACCGGAGCAGTATAAGCTGCACCATCATCAATATAGTTACCTCTCCCCGGTTTGAAATTGGCCATCAGACAACCTCTTGCATTTCTCGCCGAAGGTCCTCCCCACGGATATTGCATACCGTTTTTTCCGGCTCTCGCAGCATATTCCCATTCCGCTTCCGAAGGAAGCTGATAAGGCATGCGTTCTACTTCTCTGTTTTTAGCCGCAGCATTATTAAACAGACGGGTTCTCCAGGTATTGAATGCCTGTGCCTGTTTCCAGGTTACACCTACTACAGGGTATTCATCAAACGAAGGATGAGAAAAGTATCCTTCCACCATAGGCTCGTTTTGTGCATAACTAAAATCGCTTACCCAAACTGTTGTATCCGGATATACCAGGATAGTATCTCTCATTATAAATTCTGATCTGCTGCGGGAAGGATCATTCTTAGCTGCGATTGCTCTGCGGAGATCATACCATTCATAATGGTATTTAAGCAATCTTACATCGATTTCATTTTTTCCGAAGATACGGTCCTCACCCTGATAATACATGCTGTTCACACGTTCGCGTTGGGTCTGATCTTTTGTTTTCCACGGAGATTTACTCTGAACTTTATTCCAGTCAATATGACGTTCTCCGGAAGTAGGAGTTGTACCCTGATTCTGAATAAAATAGGAATCATCACCAAGAAAATTGGTGATAAGAATGGAGTCACGCACCCAGTTCACAAATTGGCGGTACTCACTATTAGATATCTCTGTATCATCCATATAGAAAGGTGCAATAGTCACCTGTCTGTTTTGAGACACCTGCGAAAAGGTAATATCTTCATCGGACTGTCCCATAATAAACGTACCTCCGGGAATAAGTACCATTCCATAAGGCGTTTTATTGGCTTTCAGTTTATCTAATCTCACCCCCAGTAACTCTCCGTTATTACCGGGACCTTTGCAGCTACTGATAAGCAGAGAGCCCATAACAGCAAGAGTAAGAACTTTAAATAAATTATAATTCATTGTTAATTATGCAATTGAACAAATAAGCAGATCAAAATTCAGTGCCCTCAATAACAATATTTTATTGACGGTCAATGTGTAAAAATACAACGTTTAATCAATATTCAGCGTTTTCCTCTTTAATTTTTTTTTTATTGTCAGTATAGCCCTACATAATTAACATAGAATCCGGCTTTCTGTTCTTCCTAGAAAACAAAAAAGGTGTCATCACAGACACCCTTTCCTATTAAGATTTTTTTTATTCTATTTATTTACCAACTTGATGTATTGCTCAACAGCCATTGTCATACTTGGAGCAGCAGGAGTGGGTGCCGGAATATCCAGAATCAATCCATGATCCAGCAATGCTTGTTGTGTAGTTGCTCCGAAAGCAGCGATACGGGTGTTGTTCTGCTTAAAGTCCGGAAAGTTTTCATAAAGAGACTGCACACTGGAAGGACTGAAGAAAACAATGATATCGTAAAATACATCTTTCAGATCCGAAAGATCACTGATTACCGTACGGAACAAAACTGCAGGAGTAAAATTATATCCGTTGACCTGCAACCAGTTTTGTGTTTCTTCATTTGCCACATCCGAACATGGGAACAGGAATTTTTCTTTGCTGTGTTTTTTCAACACATCTTCCAGATCCTTTGCGGTCTGTTTGCCGAAGAAAATCTTACGCTTACGATATTGAATGTATTTTTGAAGGTAAAGAGCAATGGCTTCTGTAATACAGAAATACTTCATCTCTGCCGAAACTTCGAATCTCATTTCTTCACAAACACGGAAAAAATGATCAACAGCGTTTTTACTGGTAAAGATTACTGCAGTATGCTCGGAAAGATTTATTTTGTCTCTTCTTACATCTTTTGCAGGCACCCCTTCCACGTGAATAAAGCCTCTGAAATCTAACTTTAAGTTATATTTTTCAGCTAAATTAAAATAAGGAGACTTATCATTATCTGGTTTTGGAATAGTAACTAGAATACTCTTTACTTTCTTGGCTCTTTCTACATCAGAAGTTTGCATATTGTTCATTTATTTGCTCAACGTTCTCACTAATATCAATATCGGTGCGATTTCTAGGCAGCAAAGGTACAAAATTAAATAAAAAAGAGAAAACCTAAGATTGCCGAACAGGTGGAAAGCAGTGCGTAAATACCTGTATATAAACAAAATAAAAACTAAAATTATTGAGAAGGATATGACGAATGTAAAATAAGCAGACGGCAATAAACTCAAAACCAAGACTGTCGGCATCAGAATTAACATACTGTTAAAATAAACTAAATATAGAACGGCAATGTATTCCCTGACCAGTTTATCCAATTCAAACACAAAAGAAATGAATCTTATAAACAGAATTTTGAGAATAAACAGTACCCCTACGATCAGCGAAATTTTGAGAAAATTATTTAACGTCAACGAATAGCCGTTGCCTGACATATAAGCATCATACATCAGTAAAAAAAGTCCCAGGGTGAAACTGAAGATGATATATAAAAAGATATAAGACCAGGAAGTAGCCATATTGTCTTCTTTACTGACCTGTTGTAACAACCGGTCTTTAAAATAAGCTTCAATAATGACATTGAAATCCAATGGAAAAAACAAGCGTACCAAGGCTACGGCAAATACGAGTATCATAATAATACTGATAATCCATACCGGACGATTTTCTCTGGCATCTCCGGATCTGACAGCATCCGGACGATCTTTCTTTAACGTTTCAGCAAACTTCAACCATTTGATAAAGTCTCCGTTTGTAACAATCACTTTATCCTTTATCTCTTGGGGAATGGTAATTCCGCGATCAGGATCCGGCACAATAAGCGGATACATCTTTTGAAGAGAAGAGACCGTATCTACATACAAGGAGTCAGTTTGTATACTTATATTTGCTACCGAACGATGCGGCAACAAAAGCCCCATTACGATTATCAAACATAAAATAACGAATTGCTTCGCGGACATAGACATAGTTCTTTTTTCGAGATGTAAAGTTAAAATAAAAAATCAGAAGACCACTTAAACATAATCAATATGCCAAAATCAATTGTCAGATGTTCCTGGTGCGGAACAGACGAACTATACAGCCAGTACCATGACAAAGAATGGGGTAAACAGGTAAAGGATGAAAAGACACTGTTTGAGTTTTTGGTACTGGAATCTGCACAGGCGGGTTTGAGCTGGATCACAATTTTGAGAAAACGGGAGAATTACCGTCGTCTCTTTGCCAACTTTGAATATAAGAAAGTGGCCGAGTTTACAGAAAAGAATGTAGAGGAATTAATGCAGGATGCGGGCATTATCCGCAACAGACTGAAAATAAAGAGTACGATCGAGAATGCAAAGATCTTTATGAAAGTACAGCAGGAATTCGGCAGCTTTTACAATTACCTGTATTCCTTCATGCCAGACAATGCCCCGATCATCAATGAAGTAAAATCTATGAGCGATGTACCCGTCAGTACTCCGGAGTCAGATGCAATAGCAAAAGATTTAAAGAAAAGAGGGGTAAAATTCTTTGGCACAACGATCTGCTATGCATATATGCAGGCCGTAGGTATGGTAAATGATCATATCGTCACATGTTCCTTCAGAGATCGTTAAGATTTCGAAGGAATATGTTGGTAAATATCTGGAAGATTGCGGCATTGCCCGTTATAATCCAACCCGTATCCAATGACAAACTCTTTCTCTATCTCAAACCCTATATACATAATGTTATCAAACTGTACCTGCAGATTGGCCGGTTTCATTAACAATGCACAAACTGAAATACTGGCCACGCCCAGTTTTTCTAAAGCTTCCATTGTATGCTTCAACGAGTGACCGGAATCAATAATATCTTCCACTATAATGACATCTCTGCCTGTGAGATCCATTCCTACTCCTATCAGTTCCGCAATGTCTTGCTGCTCCACACCTTTGTAGGAAGCCAGTTTAACAAAGGAAAGCTCGGAGGGAATGACAACCTGTTTCATCAGATCTGACATAAACATAAAACACCCGTTTAATACCCCAATAAATACAGGGTGCTTATTTTCAAAGCGCATATTCAGATCGATACCTATCAGACGTATACGTTTTTGTATCTGATCATGATCAATCATAATCTCAAATTCCAGATTATCTACTGTAAGGTATTTCATACTATTTATTCTCCTCTTCGTCTGTTTTTTTTCTTCCTAATATCTTATCAAAGAGGCTTCTTTTTTCCTTCTCTTCGCTTTCCAGTTCCTTGATCATTTCTTCTTGCTCATCGTCCATATTCATATTCTGCAAGGAATCTACAGGCATTCCGGCAGGTCTTGATGGTCTGAGGTGTGGCTGGAGTACCACGGTATAAAATCCGTAGTTAGCCACAGTAGTATCTCTAGACAGTTGCCCTGTCTTGACCATGATATTGCCATATGTATTAAAGTAGCGCGACATCTGCGGTTTCAGATGCCCTGTATAATCAAAGGCGTACAATCCTTTTTTGGGACGCGGAACAATACTTGACAAAAACAAACTTTCACCCAGTGTGATTTCAGAAGGTTTTTTACCAAAATAATAGTTTGCAGCCTCTGTGATGCCGTACACATTATTCCCCCATTCGATTACATTCAGATAGACCTCATACAATCGTTCTTTGCTCACCTGATGAGAAGATTCCATGAGCCAGACGAGTACAATCTCTTCCAGTTTACGAACCAGTGTCTTATTTCTGTTCAGAAAAACATTTTTCACTAACTGCATGGAGATGGTACTTGCTCCCCGTTTAAATTTTCTTTCTTTTATATTTGTAACAATAGAGAGCTTGAAAGCCTCTTCCTGAAATCCGTTATGTTTGAAAAAGAAAGGATCTTCAGTATTCAGTAATGTGGTACGCATGTACCTGGAAATACTTTCATACGATGCAAATTTGGGGTTTTGAGGACCCACCACGATTTCCCGCATGACTTTTTCATCTTCATAAGCAGTATATACAAACGGAGAATTGAGTTTACTGATATCCGCTTTTCCCCACTTGACGATCTTAAGGTCTTTATCATCAATTCGGGAAGAAAACTTAAGCTGATCCGGTTTTTTGAGATTAACCTCGAAGTCCAGATCATACTGGATCTGTCCTGAAACCTGTATTCCTTCTACAGATTCAAAAAGTCCGTTTGGAATAGCATCAAAGAACTTTTGTGCTTCAAATTTGCCTGTATGCACAGCAAGCGCAACGATCTGTTGAGGTTTATGAATATACTTTGCTTTCGGACTAAATTCAAAATCTCTGACTTTGACTTTGCTCCCTTCTATCAACTCTATAGACTGGGCACCAATATTGACCCCTCCTTCCAGAGTGGCTTCCGGTAGATTAATATCCTGATCGGACAATCTCCAGTGATGTACCTTTAAATTTTTAAAATGCCAGTCTCCGCGCAGGGTCAACATCTCTTTACCCTTTCGGTCAACTTTATTCAAATCAAATTCGATTTCATCAAAACTTAGTCGCACACCAAATTTGCTCTTTAAAAAAGGGAATTCCGTATCCTTCTGTTCGGATGACAGTTTGAGGTTCAATTCCTGCCGGTCAGGGTTTACATATCCTGCCACATTCCATTGTGCATCGTTATCATTTAAGAACAGAGCGGCATCAATATCACCTCCACTGATCTCTGCACGCGGTATTCGTAAGCGCTGATAGGTACTGTCATCTCTGAAAGACACTTCAAAATCCTGAACATCCATATTTCTGGGGATTTTAAAGAAAACCTGCTTCAGAATTCCGTCTGCTAAGGACGCCAGATTCTTTTCTGCTTTAGGAGTATCTGTAGAGTCTTTATTTTTCTTTTTAAACAGGAAATCATAATTGCTTATACTATCCTTCTTTATCAGGGTAAAGTTGGCTTTATTCATTTCGATCTGTCCGATCTTTACATCTCCGAATAGCAAAGGCCATATACGAACAGATACCGCAAAATCATCTATATGTGCAAGCTGATCTTTTCCTTTAGGGGTAACGTATACATTTTTGAAAACAACTGTTGCTAATCCCTTGAAGCCGTAGTATTGGATTTTGAGATCAACCCCGTATTTTTTATCCATTTTCTCTTTGGCAGAAGCGATTGCCTTTTGTAAAATGGCATCCCGTTTACTCAGCCCATAGGAAACACCGACAACCAGCAACAATATAATGCCGGATAGTATCCCGATGATCCATCGCTTCTGTGTAGGAGTAATTTTATTAAAAAACTTTTTGAGCATAATAAATGAACGAAAAAAAGCCTGTTTTCTTATCTGTTATACAGTACAAGTATAGGCAAATTAAGGCATTCTTTGAGCAGGAAAATAAACTAGTTTCTTTGATTTTTAATCCATTTCAGAACTGCGCCATATCCTTCTGTTTACTTTTCATCTGTATCGACACGCCCCAAAAGAATGAGGTAAGATCAAATTTGCACTTTAAAAACATCCAAATGACAGGATTATGTTTTGCAATAGTTAGTTTTGTAGTTTGATACCATAGATATGATCACAAAAGAACAGATATTAAATGCCCTGAGTCATGTAGAAGAGCCGGATTTAAAAAAGGATCTCGTAACACTTCATATGATTCAGCATATCGAGATATTTCCGGATAAGATAAAATTTGATGTTGTATTGACTACACCTGCCTGTCCGCTTAAAGGGCATATCGAACATGCCTGCCGCAATGCGATAGCCTTGTTTGTGGATAAAAATATAGCTGTAGACATCAATATGACCTCCAATGTGGCGAGTCGTGAAGGCAATCAGCTTTCAGGTATCAAAAATATTATTCTGGTTGCATCCGGAAAGGGTGGCGTAGGAAAATCTACTGTTGCTGCAAACCTGGCTCTTGCCTTAGCTGAAAAAGGAGCAAAAACAGGACTTCTGGATGCGGATATTTATGGTCCTTCGGTGCCTATAATGTTTGGCCTGGAAGGAGCCAAGCCTCAATCTGTACAAACAGCAGATGGTAAAACAAAAATTTTACCGATTGAGAAGTTTGATCTTAAATTATTATCCATCGGTTTTTTCACAGATCCAAATCAACCTATTCCCTGGAGAGGTCCTATGGCCACATCAGCTATTAAACAATTATTCAATGACGCTGACTGGGGTGAACTGGATTACCTGATTGTAGATATGCCTCCCGGAACAGGCGATATTCATATTACCGTTGCACAGACGTATCCTATATCCGGAGCGGTCATCGTGACTACTCCTCAACAGGTTGCGCTGGCAGATACGATAAAAGGTATAGGCATGTTTATGATGGAAGGCATTAATATTCCAATATTGGGAATAGTCGAAAATATGGCTTATTTCACACCTGCCGAATTACCGGATAATAAGTACTACATCTTCGGAAAAGATGGAGGAAAGAGATTAGCACAGGAGAATAATGTTCCTTTTCTCGGAGAAATACCTCTGGTAAAGGGAATCTCGGATGCCGGTGATAATGGATTTCCTATATTACTGGATAAAGATGATCCCGTAAGCGCAGCTTTCCTGGATATTGCAGGACGGACTGCACAGCAGCTATCGATTGAACTGGCACGACATTAATAAGCCCGGCTTAATGTTTAACGGTCTTCACCTACTCTATTATCACCAGACACAGGCACTTTTATCAGGCCGGTAAGTTTGGTGATAATAAAATATTTTGTTAACTTTAGTATACATCTGACTTCCCTATTTTAGTTGCTGAAAATTCTATGGAAAGAATCAATATCATATATGATGTATATCAAAGAGCTATTGGCAATTATACGGTTTCCATCCGGTCATTCTATTCTGCTGAAACGAAGTTAGGTATCGGCTTATTTGTAAATGAAATAGAAACGCCTCTTTTTTATTATAAAACGGACAAAAGTAATAGTATCCCCTATCTGGGCTTCAATCACAGTCAGATAAAGGTGTTTATGGAATCCGACAATTACGAGAATAAAAATGTAGAATCCCGTTTTATTAATTTCACCTCTCTGATCAAAATGTTTGAATTCTATGCTTATGCACACTTTGACGCCAAGCCACAGGAATTTATTACTGAAAATCAGGTATACATTGCCTACATAACCGCATTCGAAAAGAAAATGAGTCTATTGAAATAGATCTGTGATTTTCGTAAGCAAACTATTCAAATGATGAAGTTACAGCTGTTGTTGGCTGTTTATCATTAGCCAGGCTTCCTCCCAGAACGGATTGGTTTCCTCCGCTTTTATCGCCACTTGTCGCCACATCATTACGTCGCGTAAATATTTCGGGAATATTCAGCTGACTTACTCCTTTAATTGTCATTAATCTGGAAACATAGAATTTTTGAGTTGTAGTCTTTGTTTCTACCTTATTATTGACCTTATCCACGATTGCAAATGTGAGGTAACTCTCCATGTTCATGGGCGTAGCATCTACGGAAAAGGAATCAAAACGTGCAGGCATCAGGTTTCCGTCTATAGTCGTAATATTCACTTTTTGAGATAAGGGTTTGTTATAAAGTGACCCAAACTGACGTCTTAAAGACAGGAAGTTATTTTCAATGTAGGAATGGGGCGGAACGAAGAGCATACTTTTAGGTAATGTTGCACTTCCATTGACATTTCCGCTTACTGAAGAATAATCTACGCTGTGGCCGTTACCAAGATCATAACCACTTGTCCAGGAACTTGCGTTAAGCCGTGCATTCAATTTAACATCATTTCCTAAATAGCTGATGGCCTGACCGTTTACCACTAATGCAGAACTTCCAAGATCCACAGCAATAGGCACGCCCAACTTATTAGTAATACGGGTATGTACACTGGTATTTTGTCCATTAAATCCATACTCTATTTTAATCGTATCATTCTCAAACACAAATTTCCCTGATTTTTCATCTTTGGAAAGAGATTGACTATCAATGGTTGTTAAATAGGTAGTAGAGCAACTGTTTAATATAAACAAAGTGCACAGCGCAGCTGAAAAATACTTTAATGCCTTCATATCCAAACTTTACTTAATTTCAAGGTAAGTTAAACAAAAAAAATAATACTTATTATATGGCGACTCTTCTTTTAATATTAAGTTTTTGTAAACTATTTTTCAGTTAACATTGGACGGTATTACCAAGACTTATTAAAGACTCAAAAAAAAGGCCTTCCGGAGTTTTCCGAAAGGCCTTAAAAAATCCTATCAGTCAATAGATTACTCTAAAGCACCGTTATAATCTGACTCACGAAGAGGAATTCTCCATGTCCATTTGTTATTTTTTTCCGGTGTGATAACTTTTGCCAGGTCGGTTATAAAGTTTCCACCGTTTGCGTATATTTTGCGGTCAATAGAATCTCCCCATCTCTTCATATCAAACCAGTCGAAACCTTCACCCCATAATTCGATTGCTCTATACTTTTTAATCTCTTTCAGCAGATCTTCTCCTGTGGCAGTTGCATTGTACTGTGCATCTCTTCCGGACTTAGCAGTCAGGTTATTCAACACGGTCTGCACTTCTGAAGCGGGTTTATTCTGGAAGTATTTAGCTTCTGCTTCGATCAGATACATCTCAGATGAACGGAAATGATTCAAATTACCTACACCCGGCATATCCGTTGCTTTAAGTTTAAACTGCATATAAGCATATGTTGTAGCATTTGATTGCAAAGCCGGAAACAGTTGAAAAGCTCTTGCTTTCAGAGCAGCTCCTGCAACACCTGTACTCGTCGTATAGGCGTCTGTTTTAGGATCTAAAAATAATCCTTTTCTGATATCCGTAGCAGGGATTTTATTGAACAACTCTCTACTGATACATTTTGGGGTATTCCTTACTGCACCTGCACTCGAATTATAGCCGATGTAAGAGAAAAATGAATAAAAGTGTAAATTCTCATCCAACGCTCCATAGCTGCTCCAGATCCACTCTGCATTCGGTGTGCTGAATCCTGCTTTGTAGTCATTTACAGACATCAACGGATAATCCTGAACGGCTAATTTTGCATATTTCTCAGCGTTAATATAATCCTGTCTGTTTAAGGCTGCACGTGCATAGATAGCATATGCAACATCCTTGTTGACTTCAAAGTTTTTGGTTCTTTTCAATCCGGACTGTTCATATAATGCTAATGCAGTATTAAGATCATCATATATTTGCGCATAGGATTCTCCTAAAGTAGATAATGCTTTATCTCCAGTTGACATATCAGTACGTAAGATCAATCCCGAAGTACTTCCGTTATTAGAATCACTCCATCTGTATCCGTAGATCTGAGCAAGCATCATAAAGCTGTAGGCTCTGTAAGTCAGGGCCTGTGCTTTAAGAAATTGTTTTTCACTTTCAGGACCTGTAGCAGCATCCACAGAGTGAATAATGATGTTGGCATTACCAATTATTTTGTAGTAGTAATACCATGGATAATACAAATAAATGCTTGTTACATTCTCATTATATCCGGCATTGATAATAGCGGCCCAACCACCTAAGTTGACAAAGAAATGGTTTCCCGGATAATTACCATAATACATCTTTATAGTTCCTTCACCATTAAAACCTTGTGATTCCAGATATTGTGAAGTCATCATTTTTGCCAGACCGTTTACGGCAAGCTTTACATTGGCCGTTGTCTCAAATACGGTCGGTGTACCTATTTTTTCTGTAGGTACGGTATCTAAATAATCCTTATTACAAGAAGCCAGGAACAACGCTCCTAAAGCTAATATTTTTATAAAACCTGTGTTTTTCATGTTCGTTTGTATTATAATCCTACTTTCACTCCTACTGATACTGTTCTTGGAGTCACCCAGGCATTGGTACTAACTCCGTTCCATTGTTGTTGCGGATTCATTCCTTTTAACTTTGTAAAAGTGGCCAGATTCTCGATTCCGGCATTTACCGAAACTGAAGATAAATCAAATCTGTTAACAAGTGTCTTTGGAAGTGAATAGCTAATTGCTATATTTTTGATAACCAGATAAGAAGCATCCTTCAGGAATCGAGTGGACGTGAAATTATTAAAATTACTCTGAGAGAAGTTAATACCCGGAATTCCGTTAGGGTCAATTCTGTTTTCAGATGTTAAAGTCATTCCTTCCGGAGTACCATTCCATGAGTTTAACAGATCGGCATGCAGCGAGCTTGGTGTACCTGACATACTCATCAATGTTCTGTATGATTCATCAAAAGTTTTACCACCGATGGCGTAGGTAAATAATCCGGATAAACTAAAATTCTTGTAGGTAAACAGCGTATTAAAACTACCATTCATTTTAGGAATAACACTTCCTGACCAGTCTCTTTTACCATAAGAAGATGGGTTAGTAACATAGTACTTACCATTGATCTCAATCAGATCAGCAGCAGGAATAGGATCTTTTCCCGGAGCAGAACCATTCACATTGAAACGTTCGGTATCTGCAAGATACAGGGACTGACCAGTCATCTGATCAACACCCGCAAACTGCCATAACCAGTAATCGTACCGGCCATGTCCTTCCATCCACTTGAAGTTTCCGGTTACGATACCATTCTTTCTGTTTTCCTCAGGTAAGGCCAATACTTTATTTTTCAACCAGGTCGCATTCGCTCCGATATTCCATCTGAAATCCTGATTTTTGATTACATCCACATCGAAGGTCACTTCAATTCCGCGATTAGACATCGAACCAATATTCTTGGTAATAGTAGACACTGCATTTGTATTGGACGTTGCTCCTGCAGAAAGCGGAAGATTAAGATCAAAAATCAAATTTTGTGATTGCTTATCAAAATACTCCACCATGAAGTTCAATCTATTGAAAAGTCTACCTTCTAAAGCCGCTGAGAATGAACTCGACGTTTCCCAGATCAAATCTTTGGCTGCATTCTGAGAAAGGTATAAAGCCGCTACATTTGCATTTTGTGCAATGCTATACAATGCAAGGTGTGCATAATAATCAGCACTCTCATCATTTCCAACTTCACCATAAGAAGCTCTTAATTTCAAATTGTTTACCGTGTTAAGAGCATCTTTGAAGAAGTCTTCCTTAGAGATAGACCAGCTTCCTCCTAATGACCAGAAGCTACCCCAACGGTTTTCAGGAGAAAAGCGGGAAGATCCGTCTCTTCTGAATGATGCTTCCGCAAAGTACTTGTTATCGTAGTTATAACGCGCTCTTGAAAGGAAACTCTCCGTTCTGTATTCTTGCTGATAATCGTATAAGTTGGTAATATTTGTGAAATTATTAAGGTCCGGCTTACCTGCAAATGTTTCTGTAGTCTTAAATCCATACAGATAAGTACGGTTGTACCAATAATTTTCATGACCAGCCAACACATCTATATGATGCTTTCCGTAATCCTTATCCCAGGACAATAACTGTTGAGTAGTATAATTTTTATATCGATAGATTCTTCTTACTCCTCTGCCTTTATTCCCCATACCATCACCGATAATGGCATTATAATAATTACGGTCTTCCGAGTTTCTTAAGTTTAAGTCCCCGTTTACGGAGAATTTAAAATCTTTTAGAAAATAGAAGTCTAAGTATACGCGACCATTCAAGGTGCTGCGTATAGTATTATAGCTGTTCAGTTCATTCTCCCAAATGTTATGACGCCCCATATATTGCATACGGGTATCAGAACCTTCATCATATTGTTTGTTACCGGCCGCATCCAGTGCATATGAACCATCGGCTTTATGCAAATGAATAGGATAAATCGGAGCTATACTTCTGGCATAATTAAATGGATTTGAATAGGAACTTTCATCATCATTTGTCGCAGGGATCAGATTTGAATTTTGATGAGAACCGGAGAGGTTCATTCCATATTTAAACCATTCCTTAGCTTTCAGATCGGCATT
This sequence comes from Sphingobacterium spiritivorum ATCC 33861, assembly GCF_000143765.1. Lineage (GTDB taxonomy): Bacteria > Bacteroidota > Bacteroidia > Sphingobacteriales > Sphingobacteriaceae > Sphingobacterium > Sphingobacterium spiritivorum. The sequence goes on from NZ_GL379773.1 coordinate 151,074, forward strand.
GACACGTCCTGTAAAACGGGAGAAATCTGACCCTTTTATATAGCCTTTCTCTTTCAGATATCCGGTAGAAAAATAAATATTGCTTTTTTCTGTAGCATTGCTTCCGTCAATGTTGTAATTCTGACGGTGACCTAAACGATCTACAGCATCCATCCAATCTAAATCTTCCTGATAGCCTGGTAATATCTGTGCATCACTTACCATTTTACCATTGCTGTCAAATAACTGATCACTCGGCTTATTGTAAATATTCAATTTCAAATAATCGCTGATCAGAGCCTTAGTAGCCTGTGCTCCGGCTAATTCCTTTGTCGGATAATCTTTTGGATTACTTGTCAAAAGGTTATTTCTGAAACCCTGCCACATGGCTTCCATAAACTGATTTGGATTCAATCTGTCATACTCAGCTATACCTCTGGAATAAAATCCCTGATCTGTACCCACATTTATCTGAGAGCGTCCAAGTTTTCCTTTCTTGGTAGTGATAATAATCACACCATTTGAGGCACGGCTACCATACAAAGCAGATGAAGAAGCATCTTTCAATACGGATACACTTTCTATATCATTTGGGTTAATATCGGATACATTTCCACCAAAAGGCACACCATCAACAACATATAGAGGATCATTAGATCCGTTCAGAGATGAAAATCCACGGATTCTGATCGTTGGTTCGGAACCAGGCTGACCTGAGGTATTATTGATCTGTATACCTGCAGCAGATCCTTCCAAAGCACCCAAAGCATTTGTAATAGGTCTTTTTTCAAGATCTTTAGAAGTAATGGAAGAAATAGAACCAGTCAAAGATTCCTTCTTAGCTGAACCATAGGCTACCACTACAACTTCTTCAAGCGCATGCTCATCGTTATTCAAGACGACGTTTAGTTGCATCTGACGCGTGACTTTGATGGTCTGACTTGCAAATCCGACAAATCTGAAAACCAGAGATGCATTGGCAGTTGCAGAAATACTGTAGTTACCATCAGCATCAGTCTGTGTAGCCTTATTAGTCCCTTGTACTATTACGGATACTCCACTGATAGCCGAGCCATCGGAGGAAGAGGTGACCTTCCCTTTTACTGTAAAATCCTGTGCGTGTGAAACTCCGATAAAAAGAGTAAACACAAGAATAAAACTGAGTAATTTTTGTTTCATATGTTTATGTTTATTAAAAAAATGTCCACGAGGGGACGGTAGTTAAGCAACGAAAGTTGGCTCCCTTTGAGAATTTATATTCAAAAAAAATCGAAAAGAGTAGTTAATGAGGTCGTCGTCAGCAACTGTTAAAAAAAGTTAAGCGCAAAAATATAGCTAAAATCGAAAAAAACAAATAATTGCATAAAAAACTATTACTGTCTACACTACATCTATTTATAAGCTATTGATTATAAATAGATAATAAAAAAACAATTTAGCAAAATATATAAAAATTAATTGTTTGTGTTACTACCGTTGTGACATGTAAATATAGAAACTGTATATATACAATTAAAATGATGTAAATCAGAATGATATTCTCCTTAAAGATTATCTCCACAATCCCTCTCATAGAAGCCCTTCAATTATTAGAACTTTCCTAAAGACCAATAATCATAACGCACATATAAATAGATATACTGTTTTTCAAATCGATTAAATATTTTTTTAAATACAACCTATGGTTGTATAAAATGTTGTTTATATTAAATAAATTTAACACATTATATAGAAGAGCTATATAAGCTAATCAATAACAAAAAATAAAGATTTATGAAACAGAAATTAATGTACTTCATTCTAATCACAGGATTAGGATTTACAGCATGTAAAAAAGAGGATAGCTCTATTAAAAGCAAGGATTACAAGATTATTTTCGAAGGAAAAGAATATCTGGAAAGCGAAGTAAGACGAAAGATGGCTCTGGTACTCGGCTTTAACAAAGACAGCCTTGTCTACATACCAGATAGTGTAGGCTATATGCACAAAGCTTATTGTTGCAGCCCGTATAAACTCGAAGTTTTTATGCCAACCCTTAATCAAATTCAATAATTATGAAAAAGCTTCTTATTTTAATTATCCTGGCTATCGGGCTTGTTATAGAATCAGTCAGTGCCCAGGATGATAACGGTAATCTGATTTATCCTACAAATTTTAACGTTAACAATGATCAGCTCGTTAACGGACGAATTAAATTCGATTCTGCTTTCGGCGCAAATTCTGTAGGAATATCCGGAACATGTGGAATGATTGTCTCCGGTGTATATAAAAATTATGTTACCAAAATAATAGCTCAGGTAGTCTTTATAGATAAAGATGGAGTCGTTAAGCATTCTGCCCCATCAATGGAATTCTATAAGTCAAACTTTATGGTAAATGGAGTCATGACGCAGATCTCTATTGCCAAACCGTTTGAATTTAATGTCGGGAGAGGAAGTATGAGTGGAGGTCATTTAGAATTGAGATACAAATATGAATTCGATGCGGCTGCAAATATTCCAAATCTGACACAAAGCGGATGGGCTCCGGCCGTGACACACAATAAAGAATGGTTTATACATAATAAAAAGTATGAAACAATTGATTTAGCCCGCACGGTATTTACCGGCCCAAACTTTATTTGTACAGAAGGAGTTTATAATATAGTTAATCCAGGTAATTTAACATTAGAGAACTCTGCAAATATTGCTACACTTAATAAAATTGCTGATAACTCTTATAAAATAAACAGAATTGGTAATTCTGCTGGATCTGTTACTTTAAAAGCGGTTTTTCAGGGAAAAACTTATACTAAAGATATTTTAGTTGGAATTCCATCGTCCTTAAATATTCTATCTAATGCAGGCGGTAATATGCAGGGAGGAGCAACTTATGGCTTTCATTTAGAAGAAAATTATCCATTAACATCTATTAGCTGGAATATAACCGGAGGAATTATTCTTTCCGGACAAGGTACCAATAATATTTCTGTAAAAGTAGATCCAAATCCATTTCAAACATATAATAATTTAGGTATAAGCCTGCAGTATACAAGCGATTGTGGAAATGGCTCAGGAAACAAAACTTTTTATATAGCACCTTCGGGAGGAACAAGTCCTATTGATCCGGGAGAACCTTTGTAAATAAAATTTGGACACCATATGATAGTCCTAAAGGTTAGATTTAAGCTACAAATCAAATATTATATACAGATCTTCCAATTCCAAATGTAATAAAAAATGCCTCCAAAAATTTTGGAGGCATTTCTGTTGAAATTCAGATTACTTACTAGTAATCCTGATTTTGAACTAAATTTGGATTTTGCTGAGTTTCCGCAAAAGGAAATGGGAAAACCACACGCGGTGATCCCCAGGCTTGCAAAGGAACTGTTCCGTGAGCAGGAATATCTCTTCCGGTACGTAAGAACTCGAAAATTCCGTGACCTTCAAATGCCAACTCTATTCTTCTTTCAGTCAATATAGCACTAATTAATGCCGCTTTATTTGCTGCTACTATTGTAGTAGAAGGATCTGAACGATGTCTGATTTGATTTACCAATGCAAGAGCCTCTGCATCGACAGTGGTTCCTGTAGCAATATTTGCTAATGCCTCAGCCTTTGTTAACAGAACTTCGCTGTAACGTAAAATTGGTGCCCAATCTCCAATATTGGTGTATTTGGCATTCCAAAATGAACCCTGAGCAATAGTAATCAGATCTTTTCTTCTCAAATCCTCTGGCTTCATTAAATTTACCAACTCAGAAGAAGCCTGAATATCAGCTCTCAAATTAGGTGCATAGTGCTGCGCCAATGCATTATTCGTATTTGGATTATCACTACCATTATGCGCTACAGAAAAAATACTCTCCTTAGTTGTGAATTCTGTAAACGTTGTTTTAGGTGAAGCATTTAAAGTATAGTTATTTGTAGTTATTACTTTATTTGCGAATTCTAAAGCTTTAGGATAATCTTGCTGATACAGATAAATTCTGGCAAGCAAAGCATTAACAGCATTTTTATTTGCACGAGCGACACTACCAAAGTCTCTAGTAGTTGGATTTACATCTGGAAGACTTGGTAAAGCCTCAGTTAAATCAAGTATAATTTGATCATATACTTGTTTTACTGTACTTCTTGATACTCTGTTCGCTGGATCAAATGGAAGATCAGTTGCTGTAAGAACCAAAGGAACTCCCAAATGAGATCCATCAGCAGTAAATTTATAAGGCTGTGCCCACAGATTCACCACATAAAAATATGTTAATGCACGAATAAATTTAGCTTCTGCTTTATATTTAGCTTCGTTCTGAGGAGTAGCAACACCTGCGTATTTTTCTATATTCTTAAGAAAAAGGTTAGCTTCATAGATAGTTCTATATGCCCCAACAAAAGCCCTCTCTACAGTTAAATCATTGGAATTAAGGTTTCCAAAATTCGGAACATTTGTAAAGAAGGTAGGAACTCCTCCATCAATACCTCTAATATCAGCATAAATTAAAACACGTCCTCCCAGAAATTCTCTGTTTTGCAGAGCGTCGTACATCCCAGTAGCTGTTTTCTCAATTCTCTCTGGAGTCGAAAAAGCACTTTCCGGAGGTAAATATGCATATGGATCTTCAAAAACCTGCTTTTCACACGATGAAAACAAAGATCCAATGATCAATGCACCGAATAGTATATAATTAACTTTTTTCATTTCTATCAAAATATTTTATAGTGAAACATTCAATCCAAATGTATAAGTTCTAGGCTGAGGCACTGCTCTGTTATCCACTCCTATAGCAATATTTGAATTATTTCTATTTGTATTAACCTCGGGATCCTGACCAGAATAACCTGTAATTATGAAAGGGTTATAGACTTGGGCAAATACACGTAAATTATTTATTCCGATTCTTGAAAGTGTTTCACCACCAAAGTTATATCCTAAACTAATTGTTCTAAATCTTAAGAAATCACCTTTTTCCAAGAATCTGGTTGATGCCTGGTTTGCAGCATTGTCACTTAAGAATACTCTAGGTACATCTGTTTGTTGACCTATTGTAGTCCAACGATCCAAAATCTCCGTACTGTTGTTAAGGAATGAGTTGGTTAATAAACCTGATCTTGTTGTATTATAGATGTAGAATCCACCAGTGTATACAATTGATATTCCCAGATCAAACTTCTTATATGTGAAGTTATTATCTAAACCACCATAGTATTTTGGCAAACCACTCTTATCTGTATAAACCGCATCACTTCCTGAGATTGCAGATGTAGCAGTTCCGTCTTCCAGTCTCCATGTTCTTGTTTCAGGAACATAAATCTTCTTTGTTCCATCCGCACTTAAGAACATCGGGTTACCAGTATTAGGATCTACACCAGCCCAACGAGTCAATTTGTATGTTCCTAATGAACGGCCAACACTTGCAACAGAGTTTCCTTCAATAATATCAACATTTCCTGTAACTAACTCTTTAACTTCGTTTTTGATTGTTGTAAAATTCAAAGAAGTATTCCAGGTGAAATCTCCTCTTTTCATTGTCTCAACATTTACAGTAAATTCTAATCCTTTGTTGGACATCGATCCAATGTTTGTAAAGATAGCACCCGCTTCACTTGGGAGTGCAGCAGGAACACCTACTGTATAAAGTGGTTTCGCTTGCAATACTAACCCAGAAATATTATTATAGAAGTAATCGATAACAAAGTTGAATCTATTATTCAAAATATTGAAATCTACCCCAACGTTATATTTGTTTGAAGTTTCCCATTGCAGATCAGGATTTCCTAACTGATATGCAGAAAAACCATTCTGAGTAGCATATGAACCTCCTGTATAAAGAGTTCTGGAAGCATAAGAAGCTATACCTCTTGAGTTTCCGACTTTACCATAACTCATACGTAATTTCAAATATGAAAGCCATTCTGTATCTTTCAGGAATTCCTCTTCAGATGCCACCCAGCCCAAAGAAGCAGACGGGAAATATCCCCATTTTGAATTCACTCCAAATGCTGAAAACGCATCTGCTCTAAAAGCAAGATCTACTAAATACTTATTGTCATACACATACCCCAATCTTGAGAAGTAAGACTGAAGACCATTTGAAAAAACTGTACCACCAGTTAAGCCCAATACATCTTCTGATCCGGGAGCAGTACTTGTAAACGTACCATCAATAATATCAGTAAAAAATGGATCACTTATATTACTAGCACCTGCATAGACTTGTTTTTCTTTTGTAAACTGATATTCTGTACCAACTGTGGCTGAGAAGCGGTGAACACCAGCAAAAGTCTTATCATAGTTTATATAGTTTTGCCATACCCATTGATTTCTGTTTCTGAAATTATCTTGAATAAGACCACCATAAGCCGTTCCTAATCCACCAATTTTTGGGTGACTATATTGATGTTCATAATTATTTAAATAATCAATTCCAAACTTACTCGTTGCTCTTAAACCTGGTAATGGCTGAATTTCAATATAACCATTAGCTAATAATTGCTCCGGAGTGTTTTGATTCTTTTGAAGATTAAGAGTTGCAAGTGGATTGGCAATATTTCCGGAAAGATTAGTCGACTGTAAACTAGTTATATTATTTCCAGCTCCCAAATATCCATTGCTACCTAGATTATAACCATTAGCCTGATTCTTGTTATACACAGCAACAGTTGGAAATGCGTTTAATGCAGCAACAGTTGCACCTGCAATATATCTGTCAGTTAAGATTCCATCATTTGCAGTTTTAGAATATGAAACTGAGATACCTGTTTTCATCCATTTTGTAGGATTAATATCTCCGTTCATACGCACTTGTCCCATCTTCAACTGATTCTGTAAGATAATTCCTTTTTGATCTAAATATCTTGCTGAAGCAAAGAAATTTCCTTTTTCACTTCCTGAAGAAATAGAAAGAGAATTATCGTAACCATAACCTGTTCTGTAAACTTCATCTAACCAGTTAGTCCTGTCATTTACACCATCTCCATCGATATCACTTTCTTTTGCAATCTGCGTCACTACACCTCCAAAACGAGGAGCAGCATTTTTTGCTTTTTCATTACTGATCTCAATAAATTGATCACCATTTAATAAATCAACAAGCTTAGATGCTTTACTTGAAGTGAATTTTGATTCAAAACTGACATTAGATACTCCTTTTTTACCTCTCTTAGTTGTAATGATTATTACACCATTAGCAGCACGGGATCCATAAAGCACAGCAGCACCAGCATCTTTCAATACTTCAATAGATTCAATGTCGTTACTATTTATCATAGCTAACGGGTTAAAACGAGTTCCGTCACCACTATTAAATGTATTAACATTTTCAACAGTGTTCATTGGAACTCCATCAATCACATAAAGAGGTAAAGAACTAGCTGATATAGAGTTTACACCACGAATACGTACAGAAACCCCATCTCCAAGTGTACCACCTGTTGAACCAATCTGTACACCCGCTAATTTTCCAGACATAGCCTGTTCAAAACTCAATATCGGCTCTGCCGCAAGTTTTTCTCCTTTAACAGTACCTTGAGAGCCCGTTAAATCCTTAATCTGTCTCACACCATAACCAGTCACAACAACTTCTTCCAACGAAGTTTCATCGCTTGTTAGTTGCACGTTGATGGTGGAGCGGTTGCCAACTGCAACTGTTTGACGTTGGTATCCAACGTACGTGAATACTAATGTAGCATTTCCGGCTACATTAATGGAATAATTTCCTGATCCATCTGTCTGGGTTGCAGTTGAGGTTCCTTGCGCTGCAACAGACACACCTTGTACAGGAGAGCCGTCTAAAGCTGAAGTAACTTTACCACTCACCTGACGATTCTGTGCATAAACAACTCCTACCAGAAGTGTACACACAAGAAAAACTTTGAGTAATTTTTGTTTCATATGTTTGTGTTTATTAATAAATATCTCCGAAGAGACGTTAGTTAAGCAGAAAATATTTGTCTTCTAAGATATAGATACATCATAGCTAGAAAACGGGTTAGTAACGTACTTTAAAAACACTTTGTTAAAAAATGTTAAAACAAAAATAATTTTTAAAATCATAAAAACAAACGATTGCATAAAAAACTAATTTAGAACAACTACAAAAACGAACATAACTAATTGATTATAAGTTATTAAAAATACAATGCAGACATAACAATTTATTAATAAACATGTCGAACCAACGATAATTATGTAACAAAAAAAGCGGCCGTAAAATTTACAGCCGCTTTGCTTGCGTTTTTATTATAGGTATCCTGAGATCTTATTAGTTAACGTCCCACCACACTGGATCGGAAACGCTGATGGTACCTGGATATTTGGCATTAGTGGTTGCCTCACTATTAGGATATACCATTCTTATCGGAAATAAACCTGCTTCGATTATAGATTCTTTTGAAACAGTGAAGAATGTAGGATATCCTGTTCTTCTCCATTCATTCCAGGCTTCGAATCCCTGAAAGCCACACATTGCATAATATTTCTGTGTAATAATAGCTTTCTGTTGCGCTTCTTGACCTGTTCCAAGCTGTGCATCAGGAGCTGAAGCTAAATATGCCGTAGCGTCCGAAGAAAGTCCCAAAGCTTCAAAACCTGCGCGTACACCTGATTCATACAGCGCTTGTACCGTTCCGGCTCCCCAGCCCTTTAAAGCAGCCTCTGCCTGCAGAAAGTAGCTCTCTGCTTTAGAAATAAGTTTGACAGGTGCCAGGGCTGAGCCTGGAATATTAGCATTTGCACCTACAACCGCTGCTGGAGGAGATACCAGTTTGCGGTTCATTCCTCTGTAGCCACCCTGAGCAATCCAGGCAATCGTATCCTGACCTTCAATCTTCTCAAAGAGCGCAAATTGTCTCGGATCGTTGTTTGCTTTGAAAGCATTGATTATTGTACCACTGGCAACGACATTCTGCACGCGTCCCAAACCTACCATTTCATTATACATCGGATTTTCATTTCCACCTGTAGTGGTATATGCAATTGAAACATCTTTAGAAACAAAAGAAGGATTGGTCGCATATAATGCTTTGATACCTGCTTCTGCTTTCGCAGGATCAACATTGGATATTCTCAGATATGCACGCAATTTCAACGTATTTGCAAAAGCAATCCATTGCTGCGCATCCCCTTTGAATAACATATCCTGCTCTCCCGGATTATTGGCAATAGATGTATTTAACGACTTTAATTCACTTACACCTTTATCAATATAGTTAAAGATACTATCGTATACTACTTGTTGCTTTTCATAAGCCGGATTCAGATTATCTCCTGCTTTCAGCGCTTCAGATAAAGGAACATCCCCGAATGCATCTGTCGCCAGTTGAAAAGCATATGCTTTCAGAATGTACGCTGTAGCACGATATTGTGCATGTGCAGGTCCCTGCGTATTAATAATGATCTCCGCATTGTTCAACGCTCCGCGATACAGATTAAGCCACGCACGGTCAGAATTTGTACCTCTCATATTGTATTGATCGATAGTCTGATACTGAGAGGATGAAGGATTTTGTGTCCAATACTGCGACCACATATTTCCATAGGTCTGGAATTGATTTCCTACAACCTGACTTAATGCCGCCTCTACCGTAGGTAACAGAAGGCTTGGATCAGATTTTTCAGGATTATTAGGATTTTCATTAATATCCAGATATTTATTACAGCTCACCAATGCCACAGATCCAATTATTCCGGCAAGAAGCAGTGTTTTAATATTTTTTCTCATTATATTCTTTTTATTAGAATGAAACTTTAACATTTATTCCGTAGTTTCTCAGCGACGGTTGAGCTGTGTAATCAAAACCTTGTGCATTACCAGCACCTGCAGAGTTTACTTCAGGATCAGCGTATTTATTTTCACTCGGTGTCCAGATAAACAGGTTATTTCCAAATAATCCTACTGATGCACTGCCAAACGGCGTGTTTTTCAGTTGATTTTTCGTGAATTTATACGAGATAGCCAGACTACGCAATTTGACATAGGAAGCATCTACCACATTTAATCCTGCTTCTCTGTATGGGTAGTAATCCACCTTATCATATTTTACTGAAGTATTCTCGATACTGTTGCCTGCATCATCCAGGTATACGGAGTTAGGGAAAATCTGTCCAAACCGATCGCCACCAGTTTCAGCAGAAGTACCTGTGAAAGCCATTATATCTCTTGTTCTTGAAAAGAATACACCACCATGTTTCATATCAAATAAAGCATTCAATGACCAGTTTTTGTAGTTTACATTGGTTCCCAATGAAGCCTGAAACTTAGGATTGTAACTACCCAAATACTGAGGCTCGTCGGTGATTACCGGTAAACCTGTTTCAGCATCCACAATAGTTCTTCCCTGTGCATCTGTAGCATTTGTTACGGCATAGAATTCACCATAAGGTTTTCCTTTAGCTGCAACGATAGACATCCCGCTGAATCCACCCAGAGAAACCTGATCCACGCCTTCCATCAGCTCGACAACTTTACTGTTATTTTTAGTGAATGTACCCATCAGTTCCCATGAGAAATCTGCTGTTTTAACAGGAGTACCTCTTAAAGACAATTCGATACCTGAGTTCTCCACTTTTCCGGCATTGATAACGCTGAATCCGTATCCTGTAGAGTTAGGAATAGGAATACTTAAGATCTGGTCTTTCGAACTGTTTTTATAATAAGAGAAGTCTACAGATAATCTGTTAGCAAAAAATCCTAACTCTGTACCTACCTCATATGAAGTCGTGATCTCCGGCTTCAATAGCGCATTACCGATTGTAGAGCCCGACATTAAAGCTGATACATTACCAAAAGGGAATGTTGTCGTACCAAATCCGCCATTAATCTCTCCTCTGGAGAATGTTGTGATCAACTGATAAGGATCTGTATCATTACCTACTTTTGCGATATTGGCTCTTAATTTACCATAACTTAAGATTTGTCTTGCTTCAGGTGACATCAGTTCAGAGAAGACAAATGAACCACTTACACTCGGATAGAAGAATGAATTGTTAGCTTTTGGCAGTGTTGAAGACCAGTCATTACGAGCTGTTGCCTGTAAGAATAAATAGTTTTTATAAGATAGATTTAAGTCAGCATATACCCCTACTAATCTTCTTTTACTCCATGAATCTTCGATCAGATCCAATGGTCCGTTACTGTTGGCCAGGTTATACCATCCCGGCATTACTAATCCGGCACTCGCATTTGTCGCTGTACTGTTATTAGTGGTCTGACGTTGACGGATGTTATTACCTAACATCAAAGATGCCTCAAAATCATCATTAAACTTATGATTAGCTGTAACCATGAAGTCATGAATGATTTCCGTAACATTAAACTGGTCTATGCGATACTGACCTACTTCTGTCTGCTTATTAGCTGATTGCGAATAGTTGTCGGTTGTATTATCAGCAGGCGAATACGTAAACTTAGGAGATTCGGATCTGCGTCTGTCAGAGTAATGGTCTACACCAATACGTTCTTTGATGTCCAACCATTCAAATGGTTTGTACCCGACATTTACATTACCCATAATGCGGTTTACATCATTAAAGTTGTTGTAATTATCCAACACCCAGTATGGGTTCATAGAATATGCGCCGTAATAACCGTATAAATCTTCTCTCAGGTTGCCGGCAGCATCTCTTACCTGACCATAGCCGTTGTATGGGTTAGTAAGATCGCTCATATCCGATACAGGAATATCTCTTGGTGTCTGTAACAAATTATTGTAAACAGATCCCCCCCCCTGTCCTCCTCCAATATTGTTACTGTTGATTTTATTGTAGTTAGCTGAGATTCCGGCATAGAATTTATTAGAAAATTCTGCCGTTCCATTGAAACGAACTCCGTATCTGTTGTATGTATCTTTTTTACCCGGATACACACCGTTTGAATTCAGCGAGTTCAGACCTAAGTAAAATGTTGTCTTTTCACCACCACCGGATAAGCTCAGATTGTTATCAGACGCTACTCCCAGATCGAAGAAGTCTCTTACATTATTTTTTACAGCTGAGTATGGTTTCGTTTGACGGACTCCGTTAATGGCCTGCCCCCATTCTTGTGTCTCTCCCGTAAAAGGAGCTCCCCATGACCAGTTTTCTTTCGGATCATTTTCGAATAATACGTTACCAGCATTATCATAGTAAGAATATCCCTGGCCATATTCGTTTTGAAAATCAGGAAGTTTCAGGATAGAAGACAGGGTATTGGTACTGCTGAACGTGATCTCCGTTTTACCGGCTCCTTGTTTTCCGCTTTTCGTTGTGATGATCAATGCACCGTTCGATGCACGTGATCCGTAAAGAGCAGCTGCAGCAGGGCCTTTCAATACTGTCATTGATGCGATGTCATCCGGATTGATATCATTTCCTCTGTTACCAAAATCGACGCTGCTTAAAGAAGAAGCTCCCCCAATTACACTTGAGTTGTCAATTGGTACACCATCAATAACGATCAGTGCCTGATTATTTCCGGCAATAGAAGATCCCCCTCTTAGCACAACTCTTGAAGAGCTTCCCGGCGAATTGGATGTAGACGTGATATTGACACCTGCTACTTTACCGGCTAATGAATTGATTGCACTTGCATTTTTTCCGGAGGTCAGCTCTTCGTTGTTTAATGTCGGAGCTGAGTATCCTAATGTTCTTTTTTCTCTCTTAATTGCATTTGCTGTCACTACGACTTCTGCGAGTGCATTGTCCTGATCTTCTAATGACACATTAAATGAGGTCGCTGTAGGCGATACAACAATAGTTTTTTCGTTAAATCCAATTGAACGAAATACCAGTGTCTTTCCTGCAGGAACATTTAGCGTGTAATTACCATTTGCATCTGTCTGTGTAGCAAGGGTTGTACCTTGTACAACAACAGTAACACCTGGTAAAGCCTGTCCTGTAGCGGAAGTTACTTTACCACTAATTTTCTTCTCCTGGCCAAATGCTACTGAAGTCAGTATCACTGTACCAACGAGAAAACTGAGTAATTTTTGTTTCATCTGTTGTGTTTTAATTAATTATATGATGTATAAAAATGCATCCAACTTATTATAATAATGGTCATCAGATGAGTGAAAACCATACACACCAACGTAAGTCATTTGAAATCGATTCTATCAGATCCGCAAAAGCGAATAAATGGTAGAGAATATAATGAAGACTATTCTGATTGGGGTGAGCAAATATATAAACGCACTGTTGTTATTGCAAGTATTTTAACATTATGCGCCTTCCGTTTCATTATTTTCAGAATATGAAGGCAATAATTATTTTTTTGGAAAAAAAGAATATAGTTTGGAATATATAATTAAAAACAGAACATAAGACATAATTAACACTTGTTAACAAAATTTTTAACACAAATTTAACAAGTCGTATTTTACATTTTGGAATGTAAAAAAATCGTAACAAAAGCAATTATTGTATAAGCAATATATGTTTTCACTTATAAATATCAAAAAAGTTACAAAAACAAAAAAGTCCGCTATGATAAGCGGACTCCTTCAAGGTTAATAAATAGGTAGTTATTAATACTCTAATACTTTTATTTCGGTGCGGCGATTCGCCTGATGTTCGGCTTCTGAACATTGTACGCCATCTGCACATTTATTGACAAGTTTACTCTCCCCATATCCTTTCGCAACAATCCTGTCACGTGCTATGCCTCTGCTTACAATATAATCTACAGCGGCCTGTGCCCGGTTCTGCGAAAGCTTCATATTATATCTTGCTGTAGCACGACTGTCCGTATGACTGGAAAGCTCAATCTTCAAACTTGGATTATCCCGCATAGTTCTTACAAGTTGATTCAATATTGGTTTGGCATCCTCGCGGATATTGTATTTATCCAGATCGTAATAAATATTTTCCAGCACAAAACTTGTTCCTTTTTCTATCACAGGCTGTAAGCGAAGAGTAAGTCTGATCGTAGTATCTTTCTGTGGGTAGAATGCCGGTACAGCAATAGAATCCCCATGAAATTTTACCTTCTCCGCTACTATGCGGTAATTGGTGCGGGCATCCACAGGAAATGTAAATGCTCCCTTTGCATCACTCAATCTTCTTAAAATGACCTGCCCTTTATCATCCAGCAATGTAAGTTGTACATCTTCTATCTGATCTGAAGTCACCTTGTTAAGTGTCTGGCCTTCCAGGCGGATACGTATCTTTGGTTTATCGTACGAAAAGGAGTAAATATCGTCCAGCCCTTTACCTCCGCTACGGTCTGAAGAAACATATCCGTAAAAGGACTCAGGACTGTCACTCACCATTACATAGCAAAAATCATCAGACGCTGAATTGACAGGAAAACGCAGGTTGTGTCTGTTACGGAATGTATGCTGTTGTCCGTCTGCCACAAATATATCCAGTCCGCCCATTCCGGCAAAACCATTACTGGCATAGTAAAGTTTACTACCGAAAACGGAAGGAAACATTTCGTCACCGGCAGAGTTGATCTCTTCACCGGCATTGACCGGAGTGCCCCAGCTTCCATCAGCCTGGCGTATACAATACCAGATATCTACTCCTCCTTTACCTCCCGGCATATCCGAAGCAAAATAAAGTGTTTGCTCATCGTCACTTAAGGCAGCATGACCTACTGAATAGCTCTTTACATTATTATAAGGAAATGTAACTTCGGTCCAGCTATCCCCGGATCGTGTATAGATCAACAGCTCCAGATTGTGTTTCTTGAACCGATAATTACCGGAACGCTGTTTCTCCGCATCTTCTCCCGGGTGAGTACGGGTTACGAATAATATATTTTCTTCTTTATTAGCTGCTACAGGCCCTACGTGATAGGGTGCATTATTAAATACGTCCGGTAAGATGCTTGGATATTTTAACGTAATACCATCATTTTCTTTGCTGGATGAATAAATACGCAGATAGGGGCGTCCTGTCATCCCAGACGTTTTCCCATCCCATCCACTTGGTTCTCCGACGTACAAAACACTGTTGTACAAAGGTGTCGTACCAAACTCTGAATAGCGCGTATTGATTGTTTCTTCATTCTTCAGTTTATGAAGTGTTGGATTTGCCATCCATACTACCGCAGAATCTGCTCCCTGTATGGCTAGAGATACTTCAGCAATCTTACCGGTACGTGTACCATATTGTGTAAACTGCTCTTTTGCCGCTGCATAATTCCCGTTCTTCTTAAGAGTTTCTGCATAGTTCAGCTGAGACTGATCTGAAAACTTACCGCCATCTATCACACGGGCATACCAGTTTTGAGCTAATGTATAATCATTAATCCGGTAATAGCATTCCGCAAGACGTTCCATATCCTGTACACGAGGTTTCTTTGTATCTACCAGTTTCTCATAAATCCTCGAAGCATTATAATATTCGTACTGATAATACAGTTTATCTGCTGTAGAACGCAGGCTAAGCTGTTCCTGACCTTTTACAGAAGTTAGCCCGCCCGTCATCAATATGGCAATAACGAGCAACCGATATATATTCTTTACCTTCATTGTATTTGTATGTTATTCTGTTATATGGTGATACTATACGCTATTAGCCTTATTAACTTTATACTCCTATTAACGCTATAACCCTTTACTAAAAGAAACGCGGGCTCAGATACTGGCTTGCTCCTCTGCGGCCAAACGTAAGTCCAAGTGTAATCTCATGTGATCCGTTCTGCAATCCACTCATTCTGTTGATCATCGCATCATAGGAATACCCGATACGAAGACGCTCTGTTGCGTAGAACTGCGCAATACCTGTAATCGCATTCATAGCACTTAATTTGTCTACAGTACGATCCTGATAGGTGCGGTTGAAGATCTTAGCACGGGTACGATATCCCGCTCCGATCCAGAATTTACTGTTGAATACAAACATAGCGTTTACATCCAGCGAAGTAGGTCCTTTAAAATCTTCTTTGATCAACATACTCGGTCTCAGATGTACTCCCTGACTTAGCTCGAATAAAGCTCCTGCAATCAGGTAACCACTAATTGTACGATACAAACTCTCTGAGGTATTCTGGTTGAACCGGTAATCTGAACCTGAATTTGTTCCATTGAACAGATCCTGAACTGAAACTCCTGCATACCAGCGGGGATTGTAATAATATACACCTAAACGAATATCCGGTGCCCAGTCTGAGATCTTGCCTGTCGGAATTGTCGGGTCACCAGGTTGATTCGGATCAAGTTTATTTCCATCAAGGCTATATTGAGTAACACCTCCTGCAATACCAAGACTTAATCGCTGTGTGTCTTCATCATCCAGTTGCAGACGGAAAGCATAATTACCATATATAGATGTTGCAGCCTGTGCGCCAAGTTTGTCGGCAGTAATATTGAGACCAACACCATGACGTTTGGATACAGGGTCTATCACCCCATCGATAGAAACCGTACCGGTTTTAGGAGCACCTTCCCAACCTGTCCACTGACTGCGAAGACCAACCTGAGCAAACCACTCCTCCTTGTATCCGGCATAAGCAGGATTGACACTCATCGAATTGAAGATATATTGCGTAAACTGGATACTCTGCTGCGCTTCAACAGTACGCAGGCCCAGTATACCCACAACCATCAGTATATATTTTCCGTATTTCATCTCAACTATATTTTGATGTTGATTCTTTTATTTCTTTATTCTAATTCCGTTTGATCAGTACATCGCCTTTGAAGATGCGGCTTTTACCATCTTTCACTGCTTCGATGATATAGAAATAGGTGCCTGAATTAAGGCCACTACCTTCCCATCGGTTGTCATAGCTGTTATTGCGATATACTTCATTCCCCCATCGGTTCACAATAGTAACTCCGATACGATCATAATATTCATAACCGATAATCTCGAAGTAGTCATTGATTCCGTCTCCGTTAGGGGTAAACACATTCGGAATATGCAGATCACGTGCAGTGACATTAATTGTCACCTTAGCCGTATCGGACAATCCGTTTTCATCTGTGATACTGTATTCAAACTCATCCACCCCGACGAATCCCGGATCAGGAATATAAGTTACTGTTCCGTCTACATTCACTGTAATCTTACCATGTGAAGGAGGGATTACTATCGTTACAGAGGATACCACAATCGGACTTGTTCCGGCATCATCATTCTGCAGGATATGGAATATATTTTCATTTTTTGTGTACTCATCCGCATAAGGCAGGTCAAAGGTATCGTCATTCGCGACTGGCCCTTTAAAGCTCAGTTTCGTCATCCATGTTCCGGAAATGGTACGTGCAGCATACGTTTGAAGAGCTTGCCGTGTGTGTACACCTGTAGATTCCAGTTTAGTCACATCTCCAACCCAGTTGCCATTGCCGGTATACTGCATGATTTCAGCTGTTTTGTCAACATACATTTTACCATTAGTGATGGACTGATGGATCAGTGTATAATCTGAAAGCAGGTTTTTATCAGCGAACACATGCCATACTCTGTCCATACCGATTTCTTTATCTTTAAGCTCTATATTTGCACCGGCAGCCTCATAATCTACTACTCCGACATAGAGTCTGGTCTCTCCCTGAGGAGTCAGGATTGCAGGTGTATAACTACTCTCATCAATACCTACCGGGAACAGGAATTTCTCCCCTGCTTTGAAACTTTTTATCAAAAGACTCTTCGTGATATTGCCTGTAACCACATATCCGTTTATATTCTGATTAGGACTGTTAATACTACCTGCGTTCAGCAACTGTGCTTCGGCTCCCAGTACAAGCTCGTAACCATTCAGCAGGATATCACCTCCCTTGACATTGAAATCTATATTGGAAGCAACTTTCAGGGCTGCAATATTATCTGCGCTCTCCTTAAGGTTGTATCCCGGATCGGCTATATCGACCAGTTTAATATTTGAAGGGTTATCGATGATAATATTCACAGCAATAAACTCTCCATTATTTCCGTCAATAAGTGTTGCCTGATTACCCCAACCTGTGTAATATGGATTAGTTCCCGGATCTTTTAGTATCAGTTTACCTGCTCCACGAATTTTGGCAGTAGGTGCTATCCAGATCTGTTTACTATATACATACAGGTCACCGTTGATCTGCCAGTCAGCATTAGGACCGATATACAGACTCTCCGAATACACAACATCTGAAGTTCCTTCAGCTAAAACCATACGTCCGTTGTCTGAAAACAAACTTTTTTTACCATCCTGCGCAAACCCTTTCAGCCCGAACGGCAACATCAGAATTAACAAAAATATTTTTATCTTATTGATCATATCAGTTCTTGTTTGAATGATTCTTTCCTTCTTATTTCTTGCCTTTATTCGGCAACATCGGATTTGTGATTGCACTACCCTGTATAAATATTTTATGATCCTCTACTTCTCCTCCGACAGCACTTCCTGTAGGCAGTTGAAGTTCATTAAGGTTATAGCCATATCGTAATCTAACGTATGTGCTACGTATCACACGATTTGCCGGAACGGTCCATATCAGATTTACGGAGGTACCGGAAGCCGTAGCTGTGGCAACAGCTCTTTCTGAAGCTTCGAATACGCCATTTTGATTAAAATCAATCCATCCGGCAATATAGCCGTCTCTGTAGGCTTTATAAGGAATGGCTACTGTTATAGTTTGATTTGGGTTATAATACAACTTATAAGAGAAGCTCTTGTATTGTGCAGGCCATGCATCTTCTTCATTGACACCGGCTATTCCATCATTATTATCTCCCATAGCATCTTTACTATATAGCGGTTTGTTGTCCGCATCAGGCCCCGTTGTTCCAAGAAAACCTGACACAGGAGCTTCAAGTCCACCTACCTGATAGGAAGTTGTATTTAAATTTACAACTGTATTTACCGGGATATTATCGTATTTCACGTTCAGCGCATCAATCATATGAAGTGGAGTTCCATAGCTTTCTGGTGCATCACCGCCATCTATAGCCGGAGGTAAAAGCCCTAAAGAAATTGCAGTTAGACCACCTCCTTTTAGCGTTACATCAAAAGATACGCTAAGATCAGTTCCCTGAAAAGCCTGCTCATTAAAGGTAAGGAATGCGACTGCGCCGGTATTATTATCATTTCCCCGTAGAAAGGATAATTTCTGTTTATTTCCTGTCAGATTATCTTTTCTTACTTCATAAGCTCCAGTGACAGATGTATTCTTTTTCAAATCCACTATAGACCATGTTCCGGAAGCTGTCGCTGTAAAGTTTTCACCAGCCGCCAGTGACTCTGCATCTCCAAGCACCATTCCGTTAAGTCGCACCGGTACTCCGTCAATAGTAGCTTTGCAGGTCAATGTAAAACTAACACTTGCGGCATCAGTAGTATTCCGAATACCGCTTACCAGTTTGTTATTAGATCCGGTCCCGCCGATATTATACATATCATCCATCGAGTCACCACTATAATTTCCGGGAGCATAACTATTAATCAGTCCAACCAAATTAGAAATAGTGGCCTGAATACATAAATAACGTCCTCCTCCCATATTAATAGAAGCATAAGAAGCGGATCCGTTACTAAGTGTCTGATTATGTTTTCCATATGTATCAGTTGCGGCTTGCGCACCCCAGGTCAACCAAAGTACATTATTTTTATATATACTGCTTCCACCAGTAGCAAAGGCTGCTGTAGCGAATTTTCCTGCAGGAAGGGTACACTGCCCTAAAGCATTATGCTGAGCAAAAAAGCTACAAATCAGAATAAATAATAAAATCTTTCTCATACACTTATTGCCTACGGGCTTTATTGATCAATATCGGATTAGTTATTACTTTACAGTTTTTCACCCGGATAGTTACGAAATTTGTAAATCCGGATTCACAGGTATGTCCAGCAGACAAAGATACTGTGATTCTACGGAACTGCGTGGTTTTATTTAATTTACCAGGTTGTAATGTTGATGAAGTTCCGGCAACATTATTCCATGTGGAGCCTCCGTCTATGGATTGTTCCCAACGATATGTAAGTGTTGTGTTTGCTGATATTGTACCGTTCTGAACGGAAGTAATTAACTGAGGCACCGAATTTTCACAGATAGTCTGATCTGTACCAATACTGCCAGCAGTAGGCACAGGCTGAACAATCACCTGAATAGGTGTCATTGGTCCTTCACAATTCCCGTTTGTCTGTGACACGTAGTATGTAAATGTCCCTGCAGTAGCGGTTGAAGGAGTAGGCGCATTAGCCAAAGGAACACCTGTAGTCTGCGTATACCATCTGAGGGTATTCGATCCGCTGGCTGTTGCTGCCAGAGGTACGGCCGTTTCACCGATACAGTAATATACTGGTGTAGTGGCAACAGGCGCAACCGGAGGAGCAACCATATTTATAACGAGACTATTATTGCCTCTGTTTGCTACTGGTTCCAGTTCTGTTGTACTTGTAGACGTTCCTGAGAGATATTTAACAGAAGTCTGATCCGTATAAGCCGTTACTCCACTATTAGGTTTAAGGTTATACCTGATCGGATTAGCCGCAACGATTCCTGATCCCAGACTTAATGTCGCTGTATAGGTATAAGTAGATCCTGATACCGAGCGAGTCCATCCGCTATAATCAGATGCACTTTGTGTAAATGTCACATTTGCCGGAATCACTTTTGTCACCACAATTCTGTTCGCTGTTGTTGTTGCCTGATTACCTTTATTAACAACTTTGATTTCAAAATTATTTCCTGCTCCGGGATCTATACACGCATCAGGGGCATTACTTAACAGGGTAAGATCCACATTTTCCGCTATTACCGGTGTATTGACGACTGAGGTATTGTTTTCAAGATCCTGATCGGTAATATCTGTAGGCATCACGTTAGTCGTATTCGTAAGGATATTTCCAGCCGGAATTTTATTCAATGTCCCAGTAACCGTTATTCTTCCGGTAGTCTTTTTTGCTAAGTTTAGCGATCCTGTAAATTCATTCGTTGCCGAAGTTGAGGGAAGCGTGGTTCCAGCTAAAAATCCGGAATAAGAAATACTGTTAATTGTAAACATATCAGGAGTAACCAGATTTCCGTCTCCGTCTGTTATCTTATCCTTAAAATCAATTTTTGTCAGGTCAGCATCTGTATCGTTAACAACTTCTATGGTATAAGTTACCTTATTTTCACTTCCGGTTCCTGCGATACTTCTTAACACGTCTTTATCCGCCCTTTTCACTACCCGCAGATTTCCGGGAGTTGTTACTAACAAATTACGCAACTCATGGAAGTTAACAGCCCATCCTGTAGATGCTGCAAAACCTAATTTCAAGATTGCCGGCGGAGCTTCTGTTGTTGTGTATGTTATCAGTTCCTCAAAATCTGTCTGACCTTCGCGTTTCCATCTCAGTGTAATATTATACTTATTTCCTGCAACTGGAATCACCTCTAATTGTACTCTCCTGTAGAATATCCCATCCGTAGGTCTGGATGTAGGGTATGACCCTGCACTTGTACCCGAACTTTTGTTATAATCAATATGATTTTGCCAGCCATTACCAAGTGTTCCTGTATAATTAGCGGGAACGTCCGTTTTTGTTCCGGTACCCGTTCCGGAGATATTCACACTTTTCAGAAACGGATTTGATGTGGCATTATCGGCAGTACCGGTACTCCCTCTTAATGTAATGGAGTTTGGTACAGCCTGATTAGCTCCGGTAAATTTATCAGGAGCATTTTTATTTGTAAAGTTACCAAAAGCATCAAAACCGATACCGATGTAACCGTTCTTTAGTCCGTTATTATTACTTGGAGCTTCTTTGTTACGGGCATAACCTAATGAACCTCCGTATCCGCCAAGAGCAAACTGAGAAGCTGTAGTCGTTCCGTCAAAAAGAAAAATTGAAAATCCGTCACCACCATCATTTAATCCACCGCGACCATCCTTGGTTCTCCAGATTTTATATTCGAAATCTGCAATAATACCTAACGATGAGGGGAAAGTTTTATTTATAAAAGCGTACCCTTTCTTATTCTGATCGTCCGGAGTCAACCTCAACCAGCCTGCCCCTACAGGATCTTCCTGACCGGATGTAAGTTTTGCGTCATCTCCCAGAATAATATCCGGACTTACCGCTCCTTTAAAATTCTCTGTTATTGTAAATTGTGCATCCGCATTTTTTTGCATAAAAAAGAATGCAATAGCCAGGACTGTCATTTTTAAGACAGCCCTGAATGTAATGTTGTGCGTATTCAAATTTACTTGTGTCATTTTTACTATGGTTTTACAGCAAACACAATATTCATAAATGATCCGATTGTTACATCAGCATTTGCTTTTATTGTATAAGTCAGTATACCTGTATTGCTTACTGACACACTTGCAAATACATTTGTGTCGTACCATGTAATGTAGTAATCTAACTCACCTGAAGGTAAAACAGGTAAAGCCGTTGTCACTGCAGCATTCTGAGCCATTGGTGTTCCGAATTGTTTTTTATAACGATCGTAAAGATTGATTGTTCCAAAAGACTCTCCAGATACACCTGTTTCCGCTACAAACTGATCTGCTGCTGTAGGAACGATAATAGACGGCATATAGAAGAATTTCGGCATTGTCGCTTTGACTTGTTTTAATACTCCGTTTGCATCAGCTACGACTACTCTATCTGTACTTACTCCATTTGTTCCGTTATAAGCTGCTGCTGCTGTATTTTGCAATCCTGCCACAGCAAGTGTGTTTGTTGCCGTTGCGGTTATAGTTGTAGCTTTTGTTAAGCTACCGCCAAGCTGTACATTATTTCCTGTTTTTGTCAAACCATTATCTGCAGTCGTATTATCTGCCAATGTAGACTGTGCTACCCATTGTGCATTTGCACCTGTAGCATCTGTCACTAACACCTGATTCGCTGCTCCCGGTGCAATCTTACCTGCTGTAACATTTTTGTCTGCTAATTTAATGGTAGTAATTCCGGCATCCGCAACTTTAACATTTGCATCCACTAAGGTTGCGCCTGTTCCTGCACCTACAACTATTGATCCGTCTCCTGCTGACAAAGTTTTTGCATTTGTCAGATTACCGGCAGAAATTGCCTGATAGGTAACTGTACCATCTGCATTTGCTGTAGCTACTTTACCAGCATCAGCTGCCGTAGCTCCTAGTTTTGCAGCCGTAACATTCTTATCCGCTAACTTAATAGAAGTAATTCCGGCATCCGCAACTTTAACATTTGCATCTACTAAGGTTGCGCCTGTTCCTGCACCTACAACTATTGATCCGTCTCCTGCTGACAAAGTTTTACCTATGCCACTTGTACCTGTATTCACACTTAATGTTCCGTTTGCATCAACAGATAAACCTGTTCCTGGTTTTACAACCCCCAACGTATTCGCTGCTGCAGTTGACACATTAACCGTGTATGCTGTATTTCCTGTTGCATTTGGTGCTGCAGGTGTAACAGACACATTGCTTCCTGCAACTACTGTAGTTGTTTTCTGAGCAGATTGAATTGCATCTTTCAGATCAACAGAAGCAGAAGCAACTCCATTTACAGTAGTTACAAGTCCTGTTCCTGTAATCGTATTGCTCACACCATTTACAACCGGTGCTGTAGCAACTTTACCGTTTACTGTAGAAGTAAGTGTATTAGTACCATTATTTACTAATGTATTTGTTGTTTCAGGAGAGATTGTAGTTTTATCAACCCATGTTCCTTTGCCATCTGCACCTACAGTCATTACCTGTCCTGAAGTTCCGCCCGCAACCTGGTTTGCATTTAACGCCCCGCCAATATTTTGTAATCTTAGATTAGATTCATTTACATCAAGCGTAGTATTTTTAAGGACAGTACCCGTTCCGTCTGTAACAACAATTCTGTTTCCTGATGCTGCAGTAAGGTTTTTAGCATCGGATAAGTTAGTAGCAGAAATAGCCTGATAGGTAACTGTACCATCAGCATTTGCAGTAGCTACTTTTCCGGCATCGGCCGCTGTTGCGCCTAATTTTGCAGCTGTAACATTCTTATCTGCTATTTTGGTTGTTGTAATTCCTGAGTCTGCAACTTTAACATTAGCATTGATTAATGTTGCTCCGGTTCCGTTACCAACTGCAATTGATGCATCTGCTGCTGTCAAATCTCCTTTTGTTCCTTGAATAGTTTTTATGGTCGCAAGTAATTCATCGATCGCACCTTGTACATCTTTAGAAGTAAGTCCTGAAGTCGTGTTATTATATGTAATATGATCTGCATTTGTATTGATTGTAGTCAATACATTTCCTTCCGCATCTTTAAAAGTATAAACTCCGTTTGCAAAAGATACATTAACCATACTAGGATCCAGAGTTACCTCTTGTTGTTTTTCATTCTTATACGTATACGTTCCGTTAGCATTCTTTACTAAGGTCGTAACGGTCTCGTTCGCTTTTACAATGTTTGAGATGTTGATCGTCTGTGTTGTACCGTTATCATCTAAATATGTGAAGTTTGAACCGTCGTAGTATACATTACCACCTACATTCTTGATCAGGTTTGTGATCGCATTGGTAACATTGGTATCACCTAAGATATTGTTGAAGTTGTTGATAACATCTGCAGGTACATTGATGGTAGTCGTAGTACCGTTCTCTGAGGTATATGTGTAGGTACCGTTACCATTGTTGACTAAGGTCGTAACGGTCTCGTTCGCTTTTACAATGTTTGAGATGTTGATCGTCTGTGTTGTACCGTTATCATCCAGGTATGTGAAGTTTGAACCGTCGTAATATACATTACCACCTACATTCTTGATCAGGTTTGTGATCGCATTGGTAACATTGGTATCACCTAAGATATTGTTGAAGTTGTTGATAACATCTGCAGGTACATTGATGGTAGTCGTAGTACCGTTCTCTGAGGTATATGTGTAGGTACCGTTTCCATTATTGACTAAGGTCGTAACGGTCTCGTTCGCTTTTACAATGTTTGAGATGTTGATCGTCTGTGTTGTACCATTTGCATCTACATATGTAAAGTTAGAGCCATCATAGTACACATTACCTCCGATGTTTTTGATCAGGTTAGTGATTGCATTGGTAACATTGGTATCACCTAAGATATTGTTGAAGTTGTTGATAACATCTGCAGGTACATTGATTGTAGTCTTTGTGCCATTTTCTGAAGTATACGTATAGGTACCGTTACCGTTATTGACTAATGTAGTTAGCGTTTCATTCTTCTTAACTACCTCAGCCAGATTTATAATTACAGAATTACCGTTTGCATCTATATAAGAAATCTCGTAAGTGGATGGATTATAAGTAATGTTCGTTGCTCCTGTTGAACTGCCTGCTGCCACCCATTTACTTCCGTCGTTATAATATATACCAGGTCTCACATCATTGGAGGACACGGTATTATATACCATCATACCTGCAACATGTTTATTCCCCTGTAATGGAGCCGGATTCGCTGTCGAAATCAACTCTACACGAGAAAACAGAAGTCCTTTGAACTTACTTTCCAGTTCTAGCATAGCATCCTTATTCGGAAGAGCAGATTCTCCGGTTGTAGAGCCATCACTGATTTTCTGCTGAGCATACACAGATCCTACTGATACAACGAAAAATAGGAGAAAGAGAGCCAGACGATTTTTCATATTATGTAAATTATATTTTGCATTTCAGTTATTCTCAATTCAACTTTCTATGTTTGAATACATAGAAAATCCGTTTGATCACGATATAAACTACTCGTGGCTGCAAAACTAATAAAGCTACAATAGGCTACTTTTTTTTATTTCTACGATGTAGACATCACGCTACAAAACACCTGCATTTACATATATTCCTTAAAATTTTATAGACAATCAACTACATTTAACTGTTAATTCTTTCCTAAATAATGACGCTGAGGCAATAGATCCGGAAGGTATACGTTGATAAAATTCCTGAATAGAAAACATCTAATGATTTTCAATAATTAACAAGAGTGTACAGGAAGAAAGGAGCGGGTTTGTAGCTAAAAACCGATAATTTCTTAATTAATTTTTCTATAATTAGGCATATTGTGAAAACCCATTAAAAAACATGTATTTTCGTTTAGTTTTGAATGAAGATCACGTCCAAAAATGACAAAATCAAAAAAAGTTCATAAGAAGTCTGTCCTGAAAAATGGCAACAAAATAGCCGCTGATATAAACGAATCATTACCTCATAAAGAATTTGATGCAAGCGCTTATGTCTATCTTATTTTTATTGCACTTTATCTTATTGTTGATATTATACCACGTGGGGATATTATTGATACAGCAGGCCAGCAAAGAATACAGTTGGATATCATTAATATTTCAGCGATTATCTATATACTGAGGAAGTTTTCGCAGGGTTTTGGTTTTAAAGTCTCTTTATTTTTTAGACAAATCATACCCATACTTTTTATTTCCTTTTTTGTGCTGTCAGGTATCTCCATCTTTGCCGGGATCAACAAAGTTGAAGGTCTGTTGGAGTATGCGGCCTATACGACTACATTAATCTCATTCCTTAATATTTTCACCTTAATATTTCTGGCAAAAGATAATATTAAGGTCATCTCCATTATAGTTACCTGTATTGTTCTATATCAGTCAGGCGCCGAACTGTATAAATTCATACGTGAGGTTAAAACACTTCCGTTATGGGAGGCAATACTGAATATCAAATGGACCACTGGCAACAAGAATATCTTTGGCGCGACTTTGATCGTTAAACTTTGCTTTGTAGTCTATACATTTTTACGCTCGAAAGGTATATTCAGATACATTGCCCTCTTAACCTATTTTATTGCTCTGCTGACGTTGTTTTTTATTAGTGCCAGAGCTATTTACATTAGTTCGACACTTATTATTTTATTCATAGCTCTAGGTACAACTATTCTGTATTGGAAATCTGAGAAAAGGAACAGCACACTACTCCATAATGCAGTACTCATTTCTTTATTTATCATCAGTTTTCTGATCGTTGACAAGACCCTTACGAAATATTCAAAAGTCGGATCTGATAAGCAAATTAATACTGAACAGGCCCAGAGCAGTTCTTTTATTGAAGAACGTGCTCAGACAATTACGGATTTTGACAACTCAGGAACGAACATTCGTCTTTTTATGTGGAAAGCGTCATTAGAAGGCATAATAGAGCGCCCTTTATTCGGCTATGGGTTAGGGAATTATAAAATAGAATCGTCAAGAATTACAGGAAAATATTATACATCTAACGTCTTCAACCGCTATAATCACAATGACTTTCTACAGGTCGCTTTCGAAAGTGGCATAATTACAGGACTTTTGTATTTTGGTCTGTTTGTTTTTGCCTTTATTTACACATTAAAAATTCTTTTCAAAAAGGAATATAGTCAGGAAAGAAAATTTGCCGCAATATTGATTTTCAGCGGAATAATCGGATACTTTATTGATTCTGTCTTTAACTTTCCTCTGGCACGTCCCAATATGAATATTATGTTCGTATTACTACTAGCGATGACTATTGCTAATTATGTGAGTGTCAAAGTAAAAGCAGACACAACAAGTTATAAACCCGTTTACAAGTACATCTACATCTTCATCTTTATTCTGGGAATAGCCACGTTTTTCATTAATTACATAAATTATAAATCATATAAAGCGCAATATCTGATAGATACCGATTCAGACAATGTAGACTATTCAAATCCACACCCAAAATATACCTATCAGCAAGTCGAACAAATGTTATCCGGATCTGTTCCTAATCTCGGTGTTGACAGCGAACCCTTGCTTCTTAAAAAAGCGAAATACCTGTACTTTGAAAAAAGATATCGGGAAATGCTTGACATCTTAAAGGATTATGACAAAGTAAGCCCATACACGGTATATGATGATAATATGAAAATGCTTATGTATTCCAATTTGGGAAAATTAGATTCTGCATATAAATATAGTCAGGTTATGTTTAATGAAAGACCATATAGCTATAGTGACTATAAGATGAATATCGAATTAGCTGGCAGCAATAAAGATATAAATGGCGTTAAAAAGTCTTTCCATGACTTTAATAAGTACACCCAAAGTCAGGAGGCATATGAATATTATCTTAAAAATTTACTCAAATCAGAGTATGATTTTAAATCGGACACAACTATTCTGGCGGAGGGGATGAGACTGTATCCTGAAAGTGAGACTGTGACATCCTTAAAGAAATATGTTGATTTCTTAAAATCTTCGAATCTAACAGCAGAACAACTCAAGCATATACTTAATCAGAATAAAAAATAGCAATTACAGTATCACGCTGAAAGATGCGGAGGAAACATCCGGAGATTATATATGTCTCATTATTTATATGAATTGAACTACCATTCCTTCCCCTTAAAATCTTAGCATAGATTTTGCAATTATTTCATAACTGCTATTAACCATTATCATTGAGCTTAGCATAAAATATGTGGTACATGTATAGCATTATCAATTCATTTTTTTAACAATTTAAAGCTATGAAAGGAAAAACGAATATTACTCCTTTTGAGCAATCTGTAATTGATTTTGTAGTTAAGTTAAGGAATAGAAAAAACCTTACGCAACAAGACATTGCAACAATTTTGCATGTGGAAAGAACATTTATTACAAGTGTGGAAAGTAAAAACAGCAGAGCTAAGTACAACTTAAACCACCTCAATATGATTGCAGATCATTTTGGAATGTCGCCGAAAGATTTCCTACCGGAAAAACCAATAATATAATTTGGAATAAGCGGTATACCTTCATAAATACCGCAGCAGTGAAGTATTCTAACAATGCGCACACTAAGTTAAAAGACCAAAGGAGTTCGAAATGAACTAACCTTGGTTATCCAACATCAAGGTTAGCCTTTTCGGATGATTGTTAATAGCCTGACATCAATGTGTTCTTTATCCAGACAATGAAAATAGTCGCCTTTACGCATTCAAAAAAATTCTTTATTCGCTGATTTCTACGACAACAGGACAATGATCGGAGTGTACAGCATCATTAAGTAAATATGATTTTTCAATCTGACTAGCCAACGGAGCTGATACCATATTATAATCAATACGCCAGCCCAGATTTCTTGCTCTGGCACCCGCTCTGTAGCTCCACCATGAATACTGATGAGGCTCCGGGTTTAAGTGACGAAAAGAATCTACGTACCCGGAATTAATAAAATTCTCCATCCATTCCCGTTCTTCCGGTAAAAATCCGGAAGTATTCGCATTAGACTTAGGGTTATGAATATCTATTGCACGATGGCAGATATTATAATCTCCGCATACAATAAGGTTAGGAATATCCTTAAGGAGACGATCGCTGTATTGCTGGAAATCATCTAAAAACTGATACTTGAAAGTTTGTCGTGTCTCACCCGTTGTGCCTGAAGGAAAATAAGTGCTCATAACGGAGAATTTTTCAAAATCAGCGCGGATTATTCTTCCTTCAAAATCATACAACTCGTGTCCGCATCCATATTCCACACGTTTAGGAGAGACCTTTGTAAATATTGCAGTTCCGCTATACCCCTTCTTCTGTGCAGGGTACCAGTAATGCTCATACCCCAATTGCTCCAATAAAGCTATTTCAGGAATCAGATCCGGTGTAGCCTTTATTTCCTGAAGACAGATCACATCTGCATTCGTACTTTTTAGCCAGTCCAGCCAACCTTTTTTAAGAGCAGCACGCAGGCCGTTAACATTATACGTAATGATTTTCACGAGAAAAAAATAAAAGGTAAATCCTTAATTAAAATACAGGTTCAGACAGATTAATTCTGCCTCAGGCACTAATAATCCTTTCCTGAAAAGATATCGAAAAACCGGGTTAGAAAACCTGTTTTAGGTTTCTGTCCTTTGAGCTCCAGTTCGAGGTTCAGCGCTTCTCTTCTGGTTAACACTTTCATAGACATCCTTATATCATCTACCGGCCTGTCCAGAGCATCGGTTTTCACTTTAGCGATTGTCTCCACCACTTCTATCCCATTCAAAAGCTCCCCAAAAACAGTATAATTACCATCCAGATGAGGAGTTCCTCCGACAGTAGTATAAATTTTGCGTTGTGCATCCGTAAACTTACGGCCCTTTAATTTAAACTGTTCCAGACTATCCAGCCCTGCATTTGTAAAAACGCGGCCTTCAACCAGGTAAAACTGAGATCCGGAAGATGCTTTTGCAGGATTATTATCTCTTGCAGCTCCTATTGTTCCTTTTTTATGGAACAAAGTATCCCGGATTTCCGCATTGATTGTATATTTGGGACCTCCCTCTCCAAAAGCCTGTCCCTTTGCAGCGTGTCGTGAATCCGGATCTCCTCCCTGAATCATAAAATGATTAATCACTCGGTGAAACAGCAGACTATCGTAATATCCTTCACGTACCAGTTTCACAAAATTGTCCCGATGTAGCGGAGTAGCATTGTACAATCTCAACAAACATGTGCCTTTGTCTGTACTGATACTAACATACTTAAATTCAGGTTTAGCAGCCCGGACATACAGGCTGCATATCATTACAAAAAACAGTAAGATTATTTTTCTCATCATAAAAGAATAAGCAGAAGCTACATCATTTCCATTTCCTGGAAATAATCGACTATTAAAGATTTTATAATTAGTTCTTGTTCTAATAATGTATAATTCGGAATAGGTTTGACTAATTCCCAGTGTGGCCAACCTTCCTGATCAATGCCCTGTAATTCATAAAATCCCATAGCACTGAAAAGCTTACAGGTAGCGATATGCATCAGTTCTTCCTTTTCTCTTTTAGAGAATGTCTGAGGCCCCTTACCTAATTCCTGTACTCCTATCAGAAAAAGCATAACTTTGATATCCGGTATATCCATATCAAAACTTTCTGCCATTTTCCCCTGTAGCACAGACCAACTCTTATTCACTTGACTAGCATTCATATCTATAAACTCAAAAGTAAAAATTAAAAAGGTAAAAACCTTTTACAATAAACGGTACTTATTTTTCTAACAGCTTGCCTATGAACAACAGTTCTTTACCTGAGCTCGTTAATCAGTTCTGCACAACGTTTCTCAATCATTTTGTAGACAGGATCGAACATTTTAGCATCAAAATAGGGGTCAGGAACAGCATTGTCCGGAATGAATAATTTTACTTTCTCACGCTCATCCACAGAAGTTGTCTGTGCGATTACATCTTTATAATTTTGATTGTCCATCACCAGGATATAATCATATCTATCAAACAGGGTCGGGTTAAAATGTTGCGCTTTTTGCTTACTGATATCGATTCCATATTTTGCTGCCACAGCAATGGACCTATGATCCGGAGCCTGTCCGATATGCCAGTCGCCTGTGCCGGCCGAGTCAATCTCCCAGCCTAAACCGTGCTCATCTACTAAATGTTGTAACACACCATGTGCTAAAGGAGATCTGCAAATATTCCCCAAACAAACCATTAGAATTTTCATGCTCCTAAATTACTATTAAATATTACAATCAAAAAAGGGTTGCCAGATGTATGGCAACCCTTTGATCTTATCATGACAGTTATCGTTTAATATTCCACCGGAACATTCAACATAACGGTACTGCCTCTTTCCGGCACACCTTTGATACGGATAATATTACGATCGGTATCTCCTAATGCAGACTCTATATCATCTACATTGTTTACTGGTTTACCATTTATTTCAGTGATGACCAGACCTCTTTCTACTCCGAAGTATTCAAACAGGCCGCCACGATTCACCTGAGCTACCACAACTCCCGAATTGACGCCCAATTCTTTTTTGCGTGCAGATGAAGCGGGTACAAAGCTGGCGCCTAATTTATTGTAAATTTCGGTTGCGCTCTTACTTGAGCCTGAAGCGGTTTTCTTCGTATCTTCTTCTGCCTTCAGTGTAACCGTTACATTTCTTTCTTTACCACCTGATTTGACGGTAAGATTTACTTTATCTCCAGGACGAAGACGTGCCACACGTTCCTGAAGATCTGATGATGAGTAAATAACTTTGTCTTCGATCTTCGTAATCAGGTCTCCAGGCTTGATGCCTGCTGCTTTAGCTGCTCCATTGGCGACCACATCCTGTACATACAGCCCATTCAGCTCATCCAATCCCTTTTGTTTAGCCAGTTCAGGTGACATCTCTGTAAATGTAACACCAATCAAACCTCTTTTTACGGATCCAAACTTCACAAAGTCATCCATGATCTTTTTCATCAGATTCACCGGAATAGCAAAGCCATATCCTGCATACACTCCTGTAGGAGATGCAATAGCAGAGTTAATACCGATCAGCTCCCCACGGGCATTTACTAAGGCTCCTCCACTATTTCCTTTGTTGATCACTGCATCTGTCTGGATGAAAGATTCAATAGCGGTATTAATAATAGGCTCTTCTGATTGCTGTCCGTAACCTCTGGGATATCCTTGCTGATTTTGAGAATCACCGAGAATACCGATCTGACGACCTTTAGCACTCACAATACCAGCTGTCACTGTAGACTGCAGACTCAGCGGATACCCTACTGCCAATACCCACTCACCGATCTGTACATCATCCGAATTACCTAATTTAACGATAGGGAGCTTTGTCGCACTAACTTTCAATAGTGCCAGATCCGTATTGGGATCACGTCCGATGACTTTAGCTTCAAAAGTACGCTTATCCGTCAACTGCACTTCTATTTTATCAGCATCTTCAACAACGTGATTATTCGTGACGATATAACCGTCATCAGAGATAATCACTCCCGAACCTGAAGCTTGTTGCGGAGCACGGGGCTGTGATCTGCGGCCCTGCGGCATTCCAAAAAATTCTTCAAACATATCAAACGGTGATCCGGACTCTCCTCCTCTTGAACCTTTATTTGAATACGTGGTTCGGATATGTACTACACCCGGAGATACCGCAGCAGCTGCCTGTGTAAAATCAGGGTTACCTGTTGAAGCCATTACTTCACCAGCGGGGTTATTTGCATAGTAAACTTTTTGTCTTTCTTCGAAAGACATGTTGTCATAACGTTGATTTTCGAAGAGTTTATACCCTCCGATGGCAATCGCCCCACCAAAGGCTGCTGTCATCAATGTTAAAGTGATTTTTTTCATATTATCTTTCATCTTGTGTCTGTTATTAATTTACCAAAAAAACGTTAACACTCATTATTTATTAAATCTTATATTCAAATGTAATACCATTTGGCAGCTGTTGTCAAGTCATGTCAGTTAAAAAGTGTTAACAATAAAGCATATTCAGAAGATTTTAACAAGATTTAACGATTGGCCAAATTATTGTAACAAGAATATTAAATTTGTAGCATATTTCAGCAAAAATGACAGATCAAATCAAATTTTATAAATATCAGGGAGCAGGCAATGATTTTATCCTGATCGACAACCGAAATGGGGCCTTTGAGCGTGCTAATGAAGCTTTTATTAAACAAATATGTGACCGGAGATTTGGAGTCGGTGCTGATGGATTGATGCTCCTTCAAGATACGAAAAATTTTGATTTTGAGATGGTCTATTATAATGCTGATGGCAGAGAAGGCAGTATGTGTGGTAATGGCGGACGTTGCATCGTCGCGTTTGCCCGTGACCTTGATATCATTCGTCAGGATGCTGCCTTTTTGGCAGTGGACGGCCCTCACCAGGCTCAAATACATGACAATCAGGTCAATCTGCAGATGATAGATGTCGATCAGATCACGAAAGATGAAACAGCATATGTCCTCAACACAGGCTCTCCGCATTTTATTAAAATAGTAAGCGATCTCAAAAATATGGATGTATATAAGGAAGGATATACCATACGCAATAACGCTACCTATAAAAATGAAGGCATCAATGTCAACTTCGTTGAAAAAGAAGAAAACGGATACTTTGTGCGCACCTTTGAAAGAGGTGTGGAAGATGAAACATTAGCCTGCGGCACTGGCGCTACAGCAGCAGCCATGGCAATGTCCATCGAAGAAAATATGGAAGGACAGATCGAAATTCCTATTCGTGTGTTAGGCGGACAGCTCTACATTAGCTTCTTTAAAAAAGGGCTTACGTTCAGAGAAGTTTATCTAAAAGGTCCGGCGAAATACGTTTTTGAAGGAAATATCTAAAACCGGAACACAAAATTTATCTACATAAAAAGTAGATTATCTCACAAACCACCAAAAAAACCATAATAATCACTATATTAGAAACCTTTTTTAGTGATTTTAGCTTTTAAATGCAGCAGACAAAAGATAATCTGAGTTACAAACTTGTTTATTCCTTAGGGGAACATCCTTACCTGGGGTACCTGATCGAACCGCACATTGTATTTCTAAATGCAAACGGCAGTTACTCGCTCAAGTATAAACGGGTGTTCAGCAATACAGTAGATGAATTTGCTGACAAACTTGATGAAACAGACTATAAGCTCATCAAACTGTTAGATGAAACAGAACAAACACATGTCATCAAACGCTATCACAAAAAAGCTGTCCGGCCAATAGATTTCTTTGCCAAAATATTTGACAAGAAACTTTACGATTATATCCGTCCTAAATTAGACAACAAAATGCTGAAGGTACTGGATCTTATCGGAGATAAGCCTTTATTTTTAATGAGCAAGGATGGATATCCGGCGGAGCAGCAGCTACACATTGCCCCTCTTCCGGCATCCGTATTATTCCATTTTCGTCGCAGTGAAGAGGAAACACGCTATTTTCCCACAATCAAGTACGATGATAACCGCATAGAATTTATGTTTAAAGATGCGCAGGTTATCATCAATGAACAAGCCTGGTTGCTATTAGGAAACACACTCTATCATTTTGATCAGGCTGTGGAGGGAAAAAAACTAAGCCCTTTTCTCAATAAAAGATATATTTCAGTTCCCAGGGGAACGGAGAAAAAGTATTTTGAAACGTTCGTATGCGGACTTATTGAAAAATACCATGTCTACGCAGAAGGATTTGATATCAAAACCTATCAGCACGAAGCCACGCCTATCATCAAACTGGTGCATCTCAATACAGGATCACAATTACAACTGTTATTTCAGTATGGCCCTTACCTCTTTGAGTCAGGAGGTGAACATCGTGTCACAGTAAGAATGACCTATGATGAATCTGAAGATCTCTACACTTTTCACCGGATAAAACGTTCTCTTATTTGGGAAGAGAAGCAATTTGCCCTCTTAGAAAAACTTGGACTGGAGAAAATTGACAAATTATTCAGCAATCTTATTCCAAACGGGCAGAATGGCGGAGAGACAAACACCCTGGAATGGCTTTCCAGACATCAGGAACAATTGCTTGAATCCGGATTTCAGGTTATTCAGGAAGAATCAGCAAAGCGGTACTTTATCGGAAAAACAGTTCTTGACATTGCTGTGGAAGAAGATAATGACTGGTTTGATGTAAAAGCAGTAGCCCGGTTCGGGCCATATGAAATCCCTTTTATACAATTGAGGAATAATATCCTGAATAATATACGGGAATTTGTGCTTCCCAACGGAGAGATTGCGATTATTCCGGAAGAATGGTTCGCACAATACCAGCACCTGTTTCACTTTTCTTCCACAAAAAATGAACTTAAGCTGAATAAGGTACACATTGGCGTACTTAATGATATCAGCGAACATACCGCACTTACTTTCACTCGAAAATTAGAAAAACTTGCTGATTTTGAGGAAATAAGTGATGTTGCAGAACCTAAAAATTTCAAAGGTCAGCTACGTCCTTATCAAAAGGCAGGATATAACTGGTTTCATTTTCTGCAACATTATAAATTCGGAGGAGTTCTGGCGGACGACATGGGACTTGGAAAGACTATTCAAACGCTGGCTTTGCTTCAAAAACAGAAAGAAGACGCCGGAGAGGATGGGCAGCCTCATACTTCTATTTTGATTCTACCGACTTCACTGATCTATAACTGGCAAAAGGAGGCATCCAAGTTTGCACCCAAACTAAGAATCTTACTACACACCGGAACAAACAGGATCAAGGACAATTTCTCTCTTTCACATTTCGATCTGGTGATCACCACGTATGGTATTGTACGAAGTGACGAGCAAATGCTGGAAAAGTT
Organism: Sphingobacterium spiritivorum ATCC 33861; assembly: GCF_000143765.1. Classification (GTDB taxonomy): domain Bacteria; phylum Bacteroidota; class Bacteroidia; order Sphingobacteriales; family Sphingobacteriaceae; genus Sphingobacterium; species Sphingobacterium spiritivorum. The sequence continues at coordinate 186,891 of NZ_GL379773.1, forward strand.
TTACTTCAACTATATTATTCTGGATGAAAGTCAGAATATCAAAAACCCTGCATCCAAATCATTTAAGGCTATCAAAAGTCTAAAGAGCAGACATAAGCTGGCCTTAAGCGGAACCCCGGTTGAAAACTCAGTATCGGATCTTTGGGCTCAGATGCACTTTACCAATCCGGGATTACTAGGCACTTTTACCTATTTTCAAAAGGAATTTGTGCAACCTATAGAGAAAAAGAAAGATGAAGAGCGTGCAAAGAAACTACAGTCTATTGTCAAACCTTTTATCCTCCGAAGAACAAAAGATCAGGTAGCTACAGAATTGCCTCCGAAAACGGAACAGATCATCTACTGTGAAATGACAGAAGATCAATCTGAGACTTATGAAAAAGTAAAATCCGAATACCGCAATGCTTTGTTAAATGTTAATACAGAAGATAAAGCAAAAACTTCACAGATAACATTGCTGCAGGGATTGACAAAATTACGCCAGTTGGCCAATCATCCAAAAATGATTGATGATGATTTTGAAGGAAACTCCGGCAAATTTGATCTGGTACTGGAGACTTTAGAATCCGTGCTTCATGTCGGAAATAAAGTGCTTATCTTTTCTCAGTTCGTCAAACAGCTAAGTATTTTCAGAACTTATTTTGAAGAGAAAGGCATTCAGTATGCCTACCTGGACGGAGCCACAAAAAACCGATCTGAAGCAGTAGCTGAATTTCAAAAGAATAAAAATACCAAGCTGTTTCTGATATCCATCAAAGCGGGTGGTGTAGGACTAAATCTTATCGAAGCGGATTACGTATTTATTCTTGATCCGTGGTGGAACCCTGCTGTCGAACAGCAGGCAGTGGACCGGTCACATCGCATCGGACAGACCCGCAGTGTATTTATCTACAAATTCATTACGAAAGATACCGTAGAAGAGAAAATACTGGCAATGCAGAACCGAAAAAGAGGAATTGCCAAGAGTCTCATCACTACCGAAGAAAGCTTCATTAAGTCGCTGTCACAGGAAGACCTGAAAGAACTCTTAGGATAAATAAAAAAAACCTTCTGTATATGACCTCATAATACAGAAGGCTTTTTACTAAGGATTACAATTGTTTTCTAAAGTTAGCTACGCTCTTTTTCACATCCTCTTTATTGTTCTCCCAGTTGTATTCATATTCTGCAGAGATCATTCCTGAAAATTTCTGCTTTTTCAGTTCATTGATGATATCCTTCATACCGATAATACCTGTTCCCCAATGTACATCATGGGCTTTTTTGTCTCCAAACACATTCAGATCTTTAAAATGCACATGAAAAACACGTCCTTCCAGTTTTTTCAACGATTCTACCGGATTAAGTCCCGAACGCGCCCAGTGTCCCACATCCGCACAAGCGCCCATTCTTGCACTCTTACCTTTCAATAGAGTCAGGATTTTATCCGGATTCCAATAGAAAGAAGGATCAGGATGATTATGTATAGCTGCTTTGATATCATATTTATCACACAATTGAGATACGGTCTCCAGATCTGCTTCCTTTGGTTCACAATTAATAACCGGAATATCCATTGATTTTGCGAAAGCAAATATTTTCTCCCATTCCGCAGCATTCTTTCCGGATACCACTCCATAGGCCTGAAGGGAAATATTCTTCTTCTTCAACAGAGCTTTCACAGCTTTTTTACCTTCTTCGGAAAGATTATAGTCCATTTTTCCTTCGATTCCTCCGCCGATATCTTGCCCCGGAAAAGCTTCTACATACCGCAGGTCACAACTGTCAATCTTATCTAAAGCCTGAGCAAAGGTAAACAGTCTGAACGTATAAGCCTGTGATCCCAGCTTCCAGTTTAATTTCTTCTCCGGATATGCTGCTGCTTTTTTCTGAGCGTGGACCGATACTGTCGTTAGTGCGATCAGTGCACAAATAAGGAATTTTATATTTCTCATATTAGTAGTTTTTACATCCGCAACAGGGATGGTTGATCTTTCAAATGTACCTATTTGAGATCCATTCGTAAAACGATTAATCTATCATTTCTGTTATAAAAAAAGCCCGTCCGGAAATATCTATATTCCGGACGGGCCCATTCCTTTAGGACTAAGATTATTCTCTAGCTAAATAAAGGCAATGCTTTGCCAATACGACGAATAACCTCTTCCTTACCCAAAAGTTCTGTAATCTGAAACACATCGGGGCCAAACTTTCCGCCTACCAGCATAATACGGTATGGCATCATCAGTTCACCCATCTTCAGACCTGAACTTGTTATTTTTTCTTTAAACAAGGGTTCTAATACTGCTGCAGTCCAGTCAGACTGCAGCTCAAAATCGTTTATTATTTCCTGAAAAAATGCAGTCTTCTGTTCATTCCATTTCGGTTTTACGGCTTCCACATCGTATTGTTCAGGGGTTACAAAGAAGAACGACGCCTGTGTCCAGAAATCTTCAACATAGGTGAGGCGCTCTTTGACAGCTCCCAATACATTCAACATATACGTTTCCGATTGTGTAGAAGTATCTACTCCATGTTGCTCTATATTTTCTTTTATTTTAGGTAAAAGGGTTACATCATCAGTACGTTTGATCCACTCATGATTGAACCATTTTGCCTTTTCAAAGTCAAACTTAGCTCCGGCTTTGCTGACACGTGATACAGAGAATTTTTCGATCAGTTCTGCTAACGAAAACAATTCCTGCTCAGTACCATCATTCCAACCCAATACGCCCAGCATATTAACAAATGCTTCCGGTAAAAAACCTAATTCTCTAAATCCTTTAGTCAGATCTCCGGTCTTAGGATCGGTCCAGTTCATGGCATACACCGGAAACCCAAGACGATCTCCATCACGCTTGCTCAGTTTACCGTTTCCATCCGGTTTAAGGATTAACGGCAGATGCGCCCATTGAGGCATTTCATCAGCCCAGCCCAGGTATTCCCAAAGCAATATATGTACAGGCGCAGACGGCAACCACTCTTCACCTCTGAAAATATGACTGATTTCCATTGCTTTATCGTCGACTACTACGGCCAGATGGTAAGTAGGCATACCATCGGCTTTCAATAATACCTTATCGTCCACGAGCCCCGTCTCAAAGCTAACTCTTCCGCGAATCATATCCTCAAAAGAAACAGTCTCGTCCTGAGGCATTTTGATACGAATAGTATGTGAATGGCCTTCAGCCAGCAATTGTTGCGTTACTTCCGCAGGAAGGCTCAACGAGTTGCGAAGATTCATGCGGTTTTCATGACTGTATCTGAAGTTAGGCTGAATCTTTCTTTGTTCATCCAATTCCTCTGCTGTATCAAACGCATAATAGGCAAATCCCTTTTCTACCAGTTGTTCCGCATACTGACGGTAAGAAGGCTTACGCTCACTCTGTCTGTATGGTCCGTAGGCACCTTCTTTGGAAGGACTTTCGTCCGGTACTATTCCGCACCAGGCGAGACATTCATTTATATATTCTTCAGCTCCCGGGACAAATCTTGTCTGATCGGTATCCTCAATACGAAGGATAAATTCACCTTGATGCTGACGCGCAAACAAATAGTTAAATAAGGCTGTACGTACACCACCTAAGTGCAGACCGCCGGTAGGACTGGGGGCAAAACGCACCCTAACTCTTTTTTGAGAACTCATGCTGCAAAATTACCATAAAATTTTTTATTTGCGACAACTGTTATCTTCTGTTAAAGTTTGACCATATTTATCACAACTCATCTATTTTCCCTATTTTGCGGCATCATTTTGCAAAGTCGGCGCATGAATCCTTATCAATACAACAAACAACGCTGGAAATTTTTATTACTGATTTTTGCAGCGATCATCGCTGGAGCCTCTCTCTTTTATACCAATAATCTGGTCAAAAATCTGTCTGCATCCGAGCGGACAAAGGCACAGGTATGGGCCATGAGTACCAAAAGCATTATTACCATGCCCGATGTGGATGACGAGTTTATCACCTTCATCTATGCCGTAAGAGATAGTCTGGCACTACCGGCGATTATCACAGATCAGAAAGATAACATTATATTCTGGAGGGATCTGGATTCAACCAAAACCAATATCAGGCACAGCGAACAGGATTCTGTTGCAGCAAACAGCCCTGTCTATGATCCCGGATACTTTCAGAAAGAGCTGAAAGAGATGAAGCGCAGTCATCCGCCCATTACCATTAACCTGGACAATGGAGATCAATGGCAGGTATTCTATAAGGATTCAAACGAACTGATACAGCTCCGGATATTTCCCTATGTACAACTTTCCGTTATTGCGATTTTTCTTATAATAGCCTATACTGTATTCAATTCGATCAAGAAGTCAGAGCAAAATCTGGTATGGGTAGGTATGGCCAAAGAAGCAGCACATCAGCTCGGTACGCCTATTTCTTCCTTAATGGGCTGGTTGGAGCTCGTCAGAATGAGATTTGATGCAGAAGATGATAATATTCTGAACGAAATGGAAAGAGATGTCAAACGGCTGGAGATTGTCGCCGACCGGTTTTCCAAGATTGGTTCCATACCTTCTTTATCCAACTACAATGTCTACACGATAGTAAATGATTTTATAAATTATTTCAGAGTACGGACAAGTGATAAAATTACATTCACCCTGACAGGCGATACCCATATAGAAGCGAAGCTCAATGCACCCCTGTTTGACTGGATACTTGAAAATTTACTCAAAAATGCAGTGAATGCTATTGAATCAGAAGGACTCGTGAGTGTTAACATTTCAGAAAACATTGCAAAAGAAGAAATTTTTATAGACATTAGTGATACGGGAAAAGGAATTCCAAAATCAAATTTTGAAACTGTCTTCCAACCGGGATTTACAACCCGTAAAAGAGGATGGGGGTTGGGACTAAGCCTGACCAAACGTATGGTAGACTATCATAAAGGACAGATTTTTGTCAAAGAATCCGAAATAGGAAAAGGAACAACATTTAGAATAGTATTAAAGAGCAATTTAAGATATGAACCCACTCAAATCGGATGAGTATCCGGCAATCTACGCTGACTACATTGAGACCATTGTCGGAGATGTAATGGAAGTCCTTGAAGATCAACTCAGCACCTTTCCTGCTTTTATATCATCTATCCCCAAAGAAAAGGAGCTGTACAAATACGCAGAGGATAAATGGACCATCAAAGAGGTATTGTGCCATATTCTGGATGCAGAACGTGTCATGTCTTACCGCGCATTACGCTTTGCAAGAAATGACATGACTTCATTGCCTGCTTTTGAACAGGAAGAGTTTGTACAAAACGGACGACACAACGAACGTACACTGGAAAGTATAATCGAAGAATTCAATTATCTGAGACGATCAAACCTTTCTTTGTTCCACACCTTTAATGAAACTGAACTGAGCCGTAAAGGGATGGCTTCTGATCGTCTGATCAGTGTCCGTGCATTTGTTTATATTGTAGCCGGCCATTTGAATCACCACAAATTTATCATACAAGAACGTTACCTTAATCCTGACAATGAGTAGTATATGGTTTAAAGAATATAATCTGGATGAACTAAACGTCATATTTGCAAAAAATATGACCGGTTTTCTGGGTATTAAAGCAACAGAACTGACAGAGAACAGCATTACAGCGACTATGCCTGTTAATGAAAAAACTAAACAACCATTTGGCCTTTTGCATGGAGGGGCTTCTGCAGTATTAGCGGAATCTGTCGGAAGTATTGCTTCCAACATGGTTGTCAACGATGAAAAATATATGGGTGTAGGGTTGGAGATCAATGCTAATCATATACGATCAGCAACAGATAAAGAGGTAACAGCTATATGCAGCCCTTTACATATCGGTGCAACTACGCATGTATGGGATATCCGGATTAATAATCATCGCGGGCAATTGCTTTGCATATCGAGACTTACCGTTGCCATAGTTCCAAAAAGATAATTTGTTACAAAACTTTTTTAAAAATACATTGTCTAATACGTATATAAACCATTTTCTTGGTTTTGTGATACGGTTTAGGTTTTGAGAGCGGTTCCACCCCCTGGATTCGCTCTTCTTTTGTAATATCCTTAGTATAATTAATATAAAACTGAAGTTTTTTTATTAATATTATAAGATTTTTTAACCTGTCTATCGATTTAACAAACGTTTGCATAAACATTTGCATTTAAAAAGTGAAATTATTTCAGTAGCCTTGTAATAAAGATTTTTTCCAACAATAAAATAATCTATAATCCTAAACATGGAACCACAAAAAACTAATCAACAATCTACTTTCGGGCCGATGATAATCTGTTGTGCCCTCTTTTTTATCTTAGGTTTTATTACCTGGGCCAATGGTACATTAATTCCCTTTCTGAAAATTGCATGTAACTTAGAAACTGACCTACAGGCTTTCTTTGTTGCTTTTGCTTCATATATCGCTTATTTCTTTTTGGCTTTACCAAGTTCATGGATACTGAAAAAGATCGGTTTCAAAAACGGACTTATCGTCAGTTTAGTAATTCTTGGATTAGGTTCATTAATCTTTATTCCGGCAGCGGATAGCCGCAGCTACGGATTATTCCTTACCGGAATCTTTGTACAGGGGGCAGCAATGGCTTTATTGCAAACTGCTGTCAATCCTTATTTAAGTATCATAGGACCCATTGAAAGTGCGGCGCAACGTATATCAATAGCCGGATTATTTAATAAAGGAGCAGGGATCACAGTTCCTATTATCTTCGGAACTCTGTTTTTGAAAGATGCTCATCAAGTCACAGAAAAACTGGCCGCTACAACAGATGAGCTTGTAAAAAATCAGATTTTGGATGATTTACTGCAAAGAGTTCATGCACCTTATATTGCATTAGCGGTTATTTTTGTAGTATTTGCCATTATTATCAGATTCGCTCATTTACCAGATGTAGAAATAGACAAGGAAGAAAGCAGCGAACTGGATGCTTCTGATACTCATCAGAAACAAAGCGTATTTCAGTTTCCTCACCTGTTTCTGGGATCATTAGCCATATTCTTCTGTGTTGCAGTAGAAGTTATGGCCGGAGACATTATCGGTGTATATGGCCGTGAATTGAAAATTGACAGCTTTTTTGTTACCTATGCGACCACTTTTACACTATCCTGTATGCTGGTCGGATATGTTATCGGTATCATTGCTATCCCTAAATATGTAACCCAGCAGATGGCTTTACGTGTATGTACTATCGTTGGTATTATTTTTACTCTTATCTCTGTATTGACTACCGGCACTACATCTTTCATCTTCGTTGCTCTTCTTGGTATTGCAAACTCATTAATGTGGCCGGCAATCTTCCCGCTTGGCATCAAAGGATTAGGCAGATTTACGAAGGTCGGATCTGCTATTATGATCATGGGTATTGCGGGTGGTGCTATCTGGCCTCTGGTATACGGATATTTAAAAGATCATTTACATATTGATTTCCAACACGCATTCTTATATGCAATGGTTCCTGCTTACCTGTACATTCTGTTCTTTGCAGTCAAAGGACATAAAGCCGGTAAAGCATAAATTCAATCTTTGACATTTAAACTTTTTAAAAAGCAATTATAAACACGTATTATAATTGCTTTTTTAGCATAATTACAACTTAATACTATGAGCATTAAACCCTTTTTAACAGGTTTAACCCTGTTTTGTTCCACCTTATTGTTCGGACAGATCGGACATGAGTCTGCTGATCCGAAACCAGGTAGTTCTGCTAATTGGAAAACCGTTAGTCCCGGCATTAATCTTTCCTTTTCATCGACCAATTTTAGTCATTCCAAAACCACTCCTTCTCTGCAGCAGGTATTGAAGACATCCTGGTCTCAGAAAGCCTGGAAAGGTGAAAAAGTCGGAATACAAGCTGTGTTATGGTCTTCAAAAGATTTTCAGGATATCGAACTTTCTGCAACAGACCTTACCTCTGATTCTAAAAACACCATCAGCGCAGATCATATCTCTATCAGTTATGTGAGCTATGTGATGTCGGATCTTATCGGAAACCTCAAATCAGGTTGTGGTATCAGCGGAAAACTGGATTCTATCTTAGTTGCTGACCGTATTGAAAATGAACAGCACTTCCGGTATGATAAAAACACAACCCGACCGATATGGATATCTCTGGATATTCCGCAGAATACCAAGGCTGGCATCTACAAAGGTAAGGTCATCGCAAAAAGCGGCAATAAAGCTCAGGAAATCAATTACAGTATAGAGGTTCTGAATCATACGCTACCAACCAGTGACCAGTGGCAGTTTCATCTGGACCTCTGGCAGAATCCGTTCTCTACCGCCCGTTATTACAACGTAGAACCTTTTTCAGATAAGCATCTGGAAATACTAAAGCCATATATGCAAAAGTTAGCCAGTGCCGGACAAAAAAGTATTACGGCCAGCATCATTCATGATCCCTGGAACGGACAGACGTATGATAAATATCAAACGATGATCAAATGGATCAAAACGAAAGATGGCAGCTGGAAATACGACTATAGCAACTTTGATAAATGGGTCAGATTCATGACCGGTCTGGGCATGGGTAAGTTCATTAATTGCTACAGCATGATTCCCTGGGATCCAAAATTCTATTATGAAGATGAAGCTACGGGTAAAACCACTTTCCTAAAGGCAGCTCCCACATCTGAGGAGTACAAAAAACACTGGCTTCCTATGTTGAAGGATTTTGCACGCCATTTAAAAGAGACCGGTAATTTTGACCGTACAACTATTGCGATGGACGAGCGTCCTATGGATCAGATGCAAAGTGCTATTGCTATTATCAAAGAAGCTGATCCTTCTTTCAAAATTTCGCTGGCCGGAACATACCATAAAGAATTATCAGACGATCTGGCAGATTACTGTATTACGCTGAAGGAAGACATGGACAAAGAAGTACTGGCCAGCAGAAAAGCAAAAGGGCTGACCACGACTTACTACACCTGCTGTACCGAACCATTCCCGAATACATTTACCAGTTCAGGCTACAGTGAAGCCACCTGGCTGCCCTGGAACAGTGTACAGCGCGGATTTGACGGATATCTCCGATGGGCCTTTGACTGTTGGAACAAAAATCCTAACTTAGATACGCGTTTCGGGACCTGGCTGGCAGGTGATGCATGGTTTATCTATCCGGATGTAAAGACTTCAATCCGTTTTGAAAAACTCATTGAAGGAATACAGGATGCAGAGAAAATCAGAATTATCCGTGAAAAGCTTAAAGGGGAAGGCAAAACTGCCGAACTTAACAAATTAGAGTCTGTTATTCAGGAATTCAATAATAAGAATATCCATCAGAATACGATTCACGATCAGGTAATAAAAGCACGTGAATACCTGAATAGCTTATAATATTTAAGAATACACTAAACAGATATGAAAAAGTCAATTTTAACATTATTAGTTGCTTCAGCTTTAGCCTTCGGAGCTCAGGCGCAACTGAAAATACCTCAGCCTAGCAGCGCTACTGAAGTAACGCAGGCGATCGGGATTCACAATGTGGTATTGAAATATAGCCGCCCTAATACAAACGGACGTACTATTTTCGGTGATCTTGTACCTTACGGACAAGTGTGGCGTACCGGAGCTAATACCGTGTCAACACTGACATTTGAAGAAGAGGTCACTATTCAGGGAACAAAAGTTCCTGCCGGTACTTATGGGATTTTCACCATCCCTAACAAAAATGAATGGACAATTATTCTGAGCAAGAACAGCAAACAATGGGGAGCGTATACGTACAAACAAGAAGAAGATCTTGTGCGTTTCAATGTAAAACCAACTACATTAGCGAATAAAGTAGAAACTTTTACCATCAGTTTTGACCAGGTAACGACGACATCCGGTGTAGTGAGCATTGCATGGGATAAAGTCTCAGTACAGTTCAATATCAAGGTAGATCAGTCAAAAGAAATTTTAGCTTCTATTGATCAGGCTATGCAGGGTGAGAAGAAACCTTATTTTCAAGCTGCATTATACTATTTCAACAACAATCTGGATATCAAAAAAGCTGTTGAATGGGTAAATATTGCAGATCAGGGAAACACAGAGGCTCCATGGATTAAATACTGGAAGTCACAGATCCTGTTAAAATCCGGAGATAAAAAGGGCGCTGAAGAGACTGCTCAACAAGGTATTGATATGGCTAAAGCGGGTAAAAATGATGAATATATCAAATTAAATACGCAGGCTTTGAATAACGCCAAAAAATAATATTTGCGCACACCAGCACAAATAATAATGCCCGGAAATCCGGGCATTATTTATTTAATAAGGCATCGTACAGTATCTCTACGGGATGCATCGCTTTTACACCCGTACCATCCTGAATCTGATGGCGACAACTTGTCCCCGGAGCAGCAATAAGCTGCTGTGCGGCTTTATTTCTCACCTCCGGAAACAGTACAAGTTCACCGATCTGCATAGACACATCGTAATGTTCTTCTTCGTACCCGAATGAACCAGCCATCCCGCAGCAGCCTGAAGCGATCAATTCGACATCATAATGCGCCGGAAAACTCAGTATCTTCTCAGATGTTGCCTGAAGTTTCCAGGCCTTTTGCTGACAATGTCCGTGAAGTTTGATAGAACGTTGCTCCTCCGAAAATTCCGAACTGGAGATTTTCCCAGATGAAATTTCTCTCAATAGAAATTCATCAATCATTAAAGCATTAGCGGCTACCTTTTGCGCATCTTCCAACAGGTATTCATCTACAAGATCGACATACTCATCTCTGAAAGTCAATATTGCAGACGGTTCTACCCCTATCAGAGGAGTCTCGGCTGTAATCCTCGATTTAAAAATACGGATCTGCTGCTCCGCTATTTTCTTTGCTTCACGCAGAAAACCTTTAGACATCAGAGCTCTTCCGCTCTGCGGATGAGGAATCATCAAGACCTCATAGTGCAAACCTTCCAGCAGACGGATGGCTTTCTTGCCTAACTCCACATCATTATAGTTTGTAAATTCGTCACAAAAGAAATAGACAGTACCCCTTATTTCTTTCGTATAAAGAGGTTTTTCCCGCGACAGAAACCATTTCCTGAGACTAACAGAGCCAATAGTCGGAAGAGAGCGTTTCGGAGCTATGCCCACAGCCTTTTTAATCAGCTTACTCACCCAGGCATTTGATACAGACCAATTATAAAGTCCTGGTAAGAAAGAGCCCAATCTGGATACCTGATCTATATTGGCGATCATACGTGTGCGCAACGGCACGCCGTTGGCATCATGATAAGCCTGTAAAAAGTCTGCTTTCAATTTAGCCATGTCGACACTTGAAGGGCATTCGCTCTTGCATCCTTTACAACTCAGACAGAGATCCATGACCGCTTTGATCTCTTCATGATCAAAAGGATTTTCCTTTGTAGAATGGGTAAGCATTTCCCGCAGGATATTGGCTCTTGCGCGGGTAGTATCCTGTTCATTTCGGGTTGCCATATAAGACGGACACATGGTACCGCCCGAAATATGTAATTTACGGCAATCTCCGGAACCATTACACTGCTCCACATGCTGCAGAATATTCTGTCCCGGATATCTGAATACCGATTTTATATTTGCCACAGGTGCATCCGGCTCATAGCGAAGCATGGTATTCATAGCCGGAGTATCGACAATCTTACCCGGATTAAAAATATTATCAGGATCCCACGTCTTCTTTATTTCCTTTAGCAGATTGTAATTATGTTCACCGATCATGTAAGCAATAAACTCGCCCCTCAGTCTTCCGTCACCATGCTCTCCGCTTAATGATCCCTTATATTTTTTTACCAGTACGGCTATCTCCTGTGCGACCGTTCTGAACAGTTTATTTCCCTCTTTCGTTTTCAGATTCAGGATTGGCCGGAGATGCAGTTCACCCGTAGCTGCATGGGCATAGTGCACAGAATAGAGCCCGTACCTGGCCAGTATAGTATTGAACTCCTGAATATACTCGGGCAGATCAGCAACATCTACAGCCGTATCCTCGATAACGGCGACAGCTTTCTCATCGCCAGGGAGGTTACTCAGCAGCCCCAAACCGGCTTTTCGAAGCGCCCAGATCCGTTGCATATCTTTTCCGAAAATAACGGGAAAGTGATATCCCAGACCCTGTGACCGCATTTCATCTTCTACAACCCTGACTTTTTGCAGAATGGCTTCTTCATCATCTCCGTCATACTCTACAACCAGAATTGCTTCCGGATCTCCTTCTATAAAAAAGCGATTCTGACGCTGTTCCAGATTATTTTTGGTACATTCCAGGATATAATGATCAATAAGTTCACAACTGCGCGGTTGATACTTTAAAGCGATCAGGTTTGCTCTCAATGCTTCCTGCAAAGTCTTAAAATGAATGCCGGCCAAACCTGTTTTTTTTGTATGCAGCGGATCTACATGCAATTTGATCTCCGTAATAAAAACGAGTGTTCCCTCTGAACCGGCAATCAGTTTGCAGAAGTTGAATGGTTCAGTACCTGCTGTAAAAGGATCCGTTTCCAGCAACAGATCCAGGGCATAGCCCGTATTACGGCGAGGTATACTTTTCCGGGGAAATTCTTTTCGTATTTCCTCCTGATTGTGATAATCACCAAGCATGGTTTTGATCTGCTGATAAAGCTTGCCTTCCAGCGTATCCAGTTCACTTTTGGCGATGAACTGGTCAAATGTCAGCGGTTCGAATTCAACTTCCGAGCCATCACTCAGCAGTCCTTTAATTGCAATGCAGTGTTCCCTTGCACTTCCGTAGATCAGCGAATTGGAGCCACAGGAGTTATTACCAACCATACCGCCGATCATAGCACGATTAGCCGTTGATGTCTCAGGCCCAAAGTAAAGTCCGTGAGGCTTCAGATACATATTCAGTTCATCACGTATCACTCCGGGCTGTACACGTACCCATGACTCTTCTTTATTGATCTCTACTACTTTTGTCCAATATTTTGATACATCTACAACAATGCCATTCCCCACAACCTGTCCGGCCAGAGAAGTGCCTGCAGTACGGGGAATCAATGCACTTTTTTCTGCGCTGGCAAATGCAATTAACTCCTGCAGATCTTTCACATTCCTGGGATAGGCCACAGCAGTCGGCATTTCCCGATATGCAGAGGCATCTGTTGCATAGAGAATCTTTGTCTGGTTATCCCACAGCAACTCTCCTTCGAGTACTTCACTTAATCTCCGAAGTTTTTCTTCCATATGCTAATCTGTTATACCGAAAGAGATATTACTTGTTTTTTATTTGAGTGGTATAGGTACTTTCAAAGATTTTATCCGCATTATTCGTTTCGAATCCATCTCTGCGTTGTGCGGCTGTTATCTGATCCCTGGGCGTATCTTTAAATTCAGGCAATACACTTCGTTCGGCAAATTCAACATAACTTCCGGCAATCTGTAATGTGACGCCATCCGAAAATTTTGCATCATAAAGTGCCGAAACTGTACTGGACTGTCTCAGTAAACCGTCTTCACTGGTCTTAATCTTACCACCGGATGTATTTAGCTTGATTCCCAATCCTTCTACAAAATTGTTAAATTCTTCCAATGTATTATATCCTTCTTTAAGTTCATGGATACTGATAGTATAATGATTCAGATAATATCGGTTGAAAATAACCCAGGCTGCGTATTCACTCTCTTCGAGCAGACGTGTATAATCTGAAGACGAGGGGAGCTTCCACAAAGGTTTCTGAAGAAAATCAGCAGTTTCCTGACCGTTTTCCAGGTTTAGCGTATCAACAGGATCTGCTGTAATTCCATCTGTATATTTATGAATGATAGCCTGAGCCTCTTCACTCAATTGAGATACGATAAGTTCTGAAACAAATATTCGAGGATAATCAGTACCCGGAGGTTTGAACCAGTACGCATCCAGTTTTTTCCCTTCAAAATAATAGTGATCCATTTTCTTATATCCATAGGCCAGAAAGATCTTCTCGAATGACGCTATACCCAAATGAGGAACTCCTAGCGTACGAAAAGCAATATGATCATTTACAATATCCTCCTGCGAGGATACAACACCTTTCTGCAATAAAGCATCTGTAATCTGCCCTACTGCAGTTACATTCTTTCTGTAATGCTCGAATAAATCGTTAAGAACGATATCTAAAGGTTTATTTTCTTCGAATTTCATGTTATTGCTCTTTTAGTACTACCATTTGATCAAATTTACCTATTTTCATCATAAGTAATGATTAATAAAACTTAAATAATGATAAGCAAAACTAATCAGATAGAATTACGTCAGCTTCGCTATTTCAGGGCTTTGGCGGAAGAATTACATTATCATAAGGCTGCAGATAAATTACACATCTCACAGTCGGCATTGAGCCAGCAGATCAAATTGCTGGAGCAACAACTGGGAGTATCTTTATTCGACAGACTAAACAAAAAAATATCATTAAGCGATCCGGGTGAATTATTTTACGCGGAAGCCATTCACATTTTACAACAGGTGGAACGTAGTATGGAACGTCTGGATCAGTTCCATACAGGATCAGCAGGCACACTGAAGATCGGGTTTGTGGCATCTGCAATGTCTTCTTTTCTCCCGGAGGCAATTAAAAAATTTCATACAGCCTATCCGGCGATACATCTTCGATTTGAAGAGATGAACAATTTTGAACAATTACCTGCACTGGAAAACGGAGACATTGACATTGGTTTTATGCGTTCCAATCAGGTCAGAGACCAGATGCACATTCTACGGGTATTTGAAGAAACATTCACACTTATTCTTCCCCGGAATCACCGGTTCGGAAACTACCATTTTAAAGATCTGAGTATATTAAAGGACGAAGACTTTATTTTATTTCCGAATGCTAAAAGTGAATTTTATTTTCAGCAGATCATAAATCTTTGTAGCGACAGCGGATTTTACCCCCGAATCACTCACCAGGCTATTCATGGTCCAACTATATTTTCATTGGTCGGATGCGGTATGGGGATCTCCATTATCCCTACTTCTTTGGCTCAGCTTCATACCGAAGATGTAATAGCAATCGAACTTAAATCGATTCCACAGCGTACCCAGATCTTTGCGGTATGGGATAAAAGCAATCAGAATCCACAGATACAACGATTTATGAAATCTATCTAAGTGTATTCCTATAATTCAGAAATGGCGTTTTCATACTTTTCCTCATCGAATTCTTTTTCGCTTTTTGCGATGACAACTGTAGCAACACCATTTCCGATCAGATTAGTGATAGCCCTTGCTTCACTCATGAAGCGGTCTACGCCAAGCAATATGGCCATTCCTTCTACCGGAATAACCTTGAGTGCCGTCAATGTACCGGCCAGAACAATAAAACCACCCCCTGTAACGGCTGCAGCACCTTTACTGGTTACTAACAGTATCCCGATAATGGTTAACAGTTGCGCAAAACTCAGATCCACATGAAAAACCTGCGCTAAAAATATGGTAGCCATGGACAGATAAATAGTCGTTCCGTCCAGATTGAAGGAATAACCTGTCGGAATTACCAATCCAACGACAGAACGGGAACATCCAAAGTCCTCCATCTTTTGCATAATATTGGGTAACACAGACTCCGAAGATGAGGTCCCCAGTACGATCAGGATTTCTTCCTTTATAAACTTGAGGTATTTCCACAGGCTGAATTTATACATACGGCAGATAATATTCAGGCATACGAAGATGAATAGAATCATGGTGGCATATACCGAAAGCATAAGCCGACCCATAGGCGCCAGTGCTTCTATTCCGTGTGTTCCTATTGTATAAGCCATTCCTCCGAATGCACCTAAGGGAGCTAACCTCATAATCATCTTCATAATATTGAAGAGTACTTTTGAAAACCGGTCGAAGCTCCGCAGCAAAGGCTGTCCCTGTTCACCCAGTTTTGTCAGTCCAAGTCCGAATAATATAGAAAAGAATAAGACCTGCAGGATATTTCCATCTGTGAATGCTTTGAACACATTTGAAGGAACAATATGGGTAAAAAATTCTATCCAGTTGATTTCTGCAGCCTCATTCTTATATTTCTGAATATCCGCGACCCCTTCATGGTTAAAGTTGACTCCTCTTCCCGGCTCAGTATAGTGAGCAACAAAAAGGCCTATAATAAGTGCAAATGTGGTTACTATTTCAAAATAAAGAAGTGCTTTACCGCCTACGCGTCCGACCTTTTTCATATCTCCCATACTGGCTATGCCGAGCACTATGGTTAAAAAGATAATAGGCGCAATGACCATTTTGATCATATTGATAAAGGTCTCACTGATGATTCTTGCCGTATCAGCAAAACCTGGAAAATAGATGCCTGCAAGGACACCTAAAATAATAGCAGTAAGAACTTGAAAGGTTAGGTTCTTAAATATGTTATGCATTGGTTAGGTTATAATTCCGCTTTCAGAAGCTCTTCCAGCTCTTCGTGTGTAATATTCATATTCACATTCCCGTCCTTGGCAAAAGAGATTTCACCCGTCTCTTCTGACACGACAACAGCTATGGCATCACTGATCTCCGTCACTCCGATCGCTGCCCGGTGACGCAATCCAAATTGCAAAGGCAGATCCTCACTATCAGAAAGCGGTAATACACAACTTGCAGACATAATTTTGTTGTCTACAATCACCACCGCCCCATCATGTAAAGGACTTAGTTTATTAAATATACTTTCAATCAATCGCTTGGAGATATGTGCATCAATAAGCTCTCCGCTACTCTGATAGTATTCTTCATCAAAATATTTGGCGAAAACCAGTAAAGCTCCGGTGCGGGATTTCGACATACTGCGACATGCGTCGATAATCGGTCTCAGAAATTCGGTGTTCTCACTGGCGACAGCTTTTTTGTTCCCCAGGAATGACCACAGGTATTTTTTCCGTTTCATGGATATATTCTTACCTACATGAAGCAAAAAACGCCTGATTTCCTGTTGAAATACGACAATCAGTGCAATGGATCCCACTGAAATAAACCCGCCAAAGATTTCTGTCAGCAAACGCATCTCCATCTGCTTGACAATAAGATATATACCGTAAAACAGCGCTACGCCTATGAGAATGTTGACGGCAATGGTGCCTCTTATCAGGCTGTAGACATAATAAATAATAATGGCCACCAGCAAGATGTCCACAATATCTAACAGCCTGAAACCACTTAAGAAACTCGAATCCATTTAAAATTGATATATCCGCAAGTTAAAAAAAATCGACTAAAGATGTGTGTTAATAATTGACAAAAACGCACGGAAGTCTCTCTTTATATTTATGTTTGTATACGCATACTCTAATTACATCTCATTATGACTAGATTATCTGTAAATATCAATAAGATCGCCACTCTTCGTAATTCCAGAGGAGGCAATAACCCAAGCGTATTAGCTGCTGCTTTAGCCTGTGAACGGTTTGGCGCTCAGGGCATCACCGTACATCCCCGACCAGACGAACGCCATATCCGCTACACAGATGTATATGATCTGAAAGAAAATATTACGACAGAATTTAATATTGAAGGCAATTGCAGGGAACAAAAATTTGTTGATCTTGTATTGGCCAATAAGCCGGCTCAGGTGACTCTTGTTCCGGACGAAGAAGGACAGATTACGTCCAATCATGGTTGGGACACCATTAAGCATCAGGCTTATTTAAAGGAAATGTGTACGCTTTTTAAAGACCATGGTATCCGGGTATCTATATTTGTAGATCCCGATCCTGAAATGGTAGAAGCCGCTGCCGAAACGGGTACTGACCGTATTGAGTTATATACTGAAGCGTATGCAACTGCATTTCTGGACGAACGCGAAGCGGCAATACAACCCTATTTTAAGGCTGCTCAAAAAGCAAACGAAGTAGGACTGGGCATCAATGCAGGTCACGATCTGGATCTGAATAATCTGACTTATTTTAATCAGCATATCCCCGGTTTACTGGAAGTAAGCATTGGACATGCCCTGATAGCAGATGCACTATATCTGGGGTTAGAGGAAACTATAAAGCGATATTTAGCCGCTCTAAAGTAGAGTTTACCAACGGAAGAAATTGGACTTTATAATACCAAAAAAAATCCTCCCCTGAGTAACATTCCGGGAAGGATTTTTAGTATTCCTAAGGATATTTATTTTATTCCTTTAAATATTCTGTTCCATCGTATTTTTGAAAGAAAACTACCGTCCTTATCCCAGCTCAGCCATACAAATAGGGCTTTGCCTACAATGTGGTCTTCCGGTACAAATCCCCATCCTCTGGAGTCTTCAGAGTTGTCGCGGTTATCGCCCATCATCCAATAATAATTCATTTGGAAAGTATAGCTTGTTGCTCTAGCTCCATTGATATAAAAACCGTCCTTTTTTTCTTCCAGTGTATTTCCTTCATACACCCGGATAGCACGCTCATAAAGGGGCATAGTCATGCTGTCAAGCTGAACCGTCCAGCCTTTTGACGGCACGACAACGGGTCCAAAGTTATCAAATGTCCAGTCCCATTTATCGATATGCGGAAATGCTGAGTTCTGATTCTGAAACGAAATAACCTGTTCCACGTGCGCCCATTTCTTAACATCTTCTGATTCTTCCGGGGTAATATGCAGAAGATAGGGTTCTGTAAAACTGTCGGTAGCCTCATACCGTTTACGAATCAATTGCTTTTGATCCAGACCTGATCCGTCTGTAAAGACGAGATATCCGTGCTGCATATCTTCATTCGTGAAAGCCGGCTCTCCATTAATCAACAATCTCTTGTTTTTCATTGCTACCTTATCTCCGGGCATTCCGACCAATCGTTTAATATAATTTTCTCTTTTATCTATTGGCCGGTTATAGGGGGCATCTGCTTCCATTGGATAATTAAAAACAACTACATCGTTGCGCTTGATATCCTGAAACCCGGGGAGTCGTTTATAAGGAACCTGAATCCATTCGGAATAAGCTTTGCCACCGGTTACCGGCATGGTATGGTGTGCAAAGGGAAAAGCCAAAGGAGTAATAGGAATACGGGGCCCGTAATTCAACTTGCTTACAAATAAAAAATCGCCAACTAACAGACTCCTTTCCATTGACCCGGTAGGAATCATATAGGCTTCAATCAAAAATCCCCGGATCAATGATGCCGCAATAACAGCAAATACAATAGCATCTGCCCATTCTCTTGCGAAGGATTTGGTATAGGGATATCGTTTCTTAAACTCAGCTGTATTATATGCCCCGAGATATTTTACCTGGTCATCGTGTCCCCACACCGGCAGAATGATAAAAGGAACTAATACAACCGCTGCATGCTCCCAAAACCGCCTCTTACCGAAAGATTTGATAAAGTCGAACCATATTCCGTAGAACACGAAGACATTAACAATAGGTACAAGGAGAAGCAAAACCGTCCATGTCGGTCTGGCGGTACGTTGCGCCATCACATATTCTCTGTACAATGGAATAATAGCCTTCCACCCTTGTTCTCCTGCCTTTTCAAACAATCTCCATATCCCATATATTGACAGGAGAGCTGTTATTCCAAATATAATATACCACATGAAGTTGTGTCCTTCGCTTCTTTAATCGTTTATGCTTTTAAATACTCTATTCCATCTGAAACTTGAGAATCCTGAGCCATCTTTATCTTTGCTGTATAATACAAAAAGAGGTTTTCCTACGATATGATCCTCAGGAACTAATCCCCATACGCGGGCATCTCTGGAGTTGTGGCGGTTATCACCCATCATCCAGTAATAATTCATTTTGAAGGTATAGCTTGTTACTTTGGCTCCATTGATATAAATACCGTCCGCTTTAGTCTCCACTTCATTTCCTTCATATACACGGATTGCACGCTCATAAAGTGGCATAGTCATGCTATCAAGCTGCACTGTCCATCCTTTTTTAGGGATTTGCAACGGTCCGAAGTTATCTACATTCCAATGGTACTTGGGATTATGCGGAAATATACCCTCTCCCTGATCTATATCGGTAGGTTTGGCAATATTAGGAATGATCTGCTTGATATTCGGCCAGGTCTTCATATCGGCCAATTCTGCTTTAGTCAAAAACACCTGATAGGGCTCCTGACCTGCGGAATAAAACTCGATACGTTTTTCCAACATACGATCAGGATTCAATCCTGTTCCGTCCGTAAAAACAAAATAGTCCATCATTCCTTCCGGCGGATCAAAGCCGGGTTTATTATTGACGAATAGTACAGACTCCTTAAGTGTGATAATATCACCCGGAAGTCCTACACAACGTTTGATCAGGTTTTCCCGTTTGTCGATAGGCCGGCTTAATGGCGGATCAGCTTCTTCAGGAAGATTGAATACAAATATATCATTCCGTTTGATCTCCTGTAATCCAGGTAATCGGCGGTACGGCCATTGGATTATAGTCGAATAGGCTTTTGTCCCTAAAAGCGGCATGGTATGATGTGCCAAAGGAAATGCAATAGGTGTAATAGGAAGACGAACGCCGTAGTGAAATTTACTAACAACGATACAATCTCCGGTCATTAAACTTTTTTCCATTGATCCGGACGGGATGAAATATAATTCTATCACAAAGCTCCGGATAAAATAAGCGGCAACGATAGCAAAGACAATCGCATCTGCCCATTCTCTTCCAACAGATTTCTTGTACGGATATTTCTTTTTGAATTCTTCTGTAGCAGACAATCCCAGATATTTTACCTTCGGATCTTTGGCCCACATAGGCAATACGATAAAAGGAACTAATATTGCCGCAGCATGTTCCCAAAATCTAAATTTACCGAAGGATTTGATAAAGTCCAGATACAGACCGTAGAAAATAAAGATATTAACGATCGGGATCAGCAATAGAAACACCTGCCATGTTGGCTTTCCCGTTAATTGTGCGAATACATATTCCCGATAAAAAGGTACGATGGATTCCCATCCTTGTTTTCCTGCTTTGACAAAGAGCTGCCAAAGTCCGAATAATGCAACAATAGTTAATACTATAAATACAATAATACTGATCATATGATTTACTTATTAAAGTCAAACATTTCGGTTACCTGATAGAACCCTTTTTTACCTTGAAGCCACTCTGCTGCAATAACAGCTCCAAGCGCAAAACCTTCCCGATTATGTGCAATGTGCTTAAATTCGATCTGATCTACTTCAGAACTATAGAGTACGGTATGTGTACCCGGAACTTCTTCAATACGCAGACTTTCGATCAGCAATTCATTAGGTTTAGGAATGATACCGTCTCCGTCATCTACCAGTTCATTTACCCATTGCTGTTTGATATCACTATTATTCAAAATACCTTCTGCAATAGTAATAGCTGTCCCGCTAGGTGCATCCAGCTTATGTACATGGTGAATTTCTTCTACCTGCACATCATATTGATGATAAGGTTGAATGGCCTTTGCCAGCATTTTATTGATATGGAAGAAAATATTTACTCCAATACTGAAATTAGAACCGTATAATAAGGACTGATCTGTCTCCAGACAAATATCTTTTACCTCATCCAGATGATCGTACCATCCGGTCGTGCCCACAACGAGTGGTACAGATGCTTCAAAACAGAGACTGATATTTTCCAGAGCTCCTGATGGCACACTGAAATCGATGGCGACATCGGCATCCTGTATATCTTGAGCGGTCAATGTTTCTCTATTATGCTGGTCAACAACAAGTATCACCTCATGACCTCGCTTTTGTGCGAATTTCTCGATGAGCTGGCCCATTTTGCCGTATCCTAAAAGGACTATTTTCATATGGATATAATTTGTTTTTTAACTGCAATATGGAATATCTGAATAATATCCACTTCCGTTAGTACGGTCTGTGGCTCAGGTATATTTCGTATTATCAGGATTTTTTCTTCAAGTCAAAATATTTACCACGCTAATTTAATGACTTAAATGGATTTATAAAGAGGTTTGCGTGTATTATTTGAATTGCATAGTCATTTTTAGACCAACAGACGGACGAATTGGTCCGCTTTGGAAAGCATAACTGTTATTAGATATGATTGTAGGAGAAAATCGGATATTTACATTTTTGGCATCTCCTATATTCCATCGGTTCTTGAGCATAGAATCGACATAGGCTTCTACAATGTTTAATCCGTACCAACCCAGCGTCCCTAATATAGCCAAATCACGGTTTCTTCTGAAATTGTCTTTGGCCTGTATCAGCCCTGTGGTGGACATGCCTCTTAGTTCAGGATCTTTTCGTTCTGTATCTCCTGTGGAAATACGAAAATCAAGCTCTTTAAGTACCTGGCTGTAATAGCGTTGGTTAAATTCTATAATTAGACCTGTAGACACAAAACCTCCGTATATTACAGGAACTTTGATCCACCATAGTCCTCCGTTGTAATGTTGTCCCCATCCGGGAAGGATAAGAGATCTTTTCCAGGCTACTTTGGACTTGTGCTCTATTGCCAGGCGGGCAGAGTCTTTAAAGACTTCTTCCGACTTTTCTTTCGCTTCTTTCTCTGCCTTTTCTCTTTTTCTTCGTTCTTTTCGGGATTCTTCTTTTTTTATTGTATCCTGAGTCACGACTTTTTCTATTTCCGGTTTTGTATTCTTTGCGGGAATAGTTTTTACAGTGTCCGCTTTTTGGGCAAAACAGGCTACTGTAGTGGAAATCAGAACAAAAAGAGTGAACAGGTACTTTATCATCATACTATAAATTACCAATCCAATAACTCCAGGATCCGGCTCAGATCATCTTCTGACTCAAAAGGAATTTCAATAGCTCCTTTTCCTTTTGTAGATGACTTAACGTTTAGTTTTACCCTTGAAGCAAATTTACTTGCCAGGTCATCTTCTATTTTTTGAAATTGAAAAGTAAGTGCCGTTTTTTTATCTGAAGGAGCTTTCTTGCGTGCAACAGCTTGTTGTACCTCACGTACCAATTGCTCTGCTTTACGTACGGAAAGTCCCTTTTCAATGATTTCTTTAAAGATATACAACTGCTTATCCACTTCTCCTACATTGATGAGTGCCCGGGCATGTCCCATAGAAAGCTGTCCGTCACGAATGGCCGCCTGTATGACAGGGGGCAATTTCAACAGGCGCAGATAGTTCGTCACTGTAGAGCGGTTTTTGCTCACCCGATCCCCCAATTCTTCCTGTTTAAGGTTACATTCTTCTATCATACGTTGAAAACTCAGCGCCACTTCGATGGCATTCAGGTTTTCACGTTGAATATTTTCAATAAGTGCCATTTCCAGCATCTGCTGGTCATTGGCTGTACGTACATATGCCGGAATGGAGGTAATACCTGCCAGTTTGGAAGCACGCAGACGACGCTCTCCACTGATCAGCTGATAAGCATTGTCTCCTACCTGACGAACGGTAATAGGCTGTATTAATCCCTGAAGCTGTATAGATTCGGATAGTTCCTGAAGCGCCTGCTCGTCAAAATCTGTACGCGGCTGAAAAGGATTGACCGTGATTTCGTCTACTTTGATAAAGTTAATGCTGCCGGAAGTTTTTCCTTTTTCCATTACATCAGACTCCGATACACTCGATGATCTGGATACTTCAATGTTTTCATTCTGGAGCAATGCCCCCAGTCCTTTACCTAACCCTGTTTTACGTTGTTGTGCAGCCATATTATGCAGTTACCGTTTGCTTTTCCTCTTTAACCATTCCATTTTTTTCCAGAATCTCTCTCGCCAGGTTCAGGTAATTAATTGCTCCTTTACAGGAAGCATCATGCATAATTACGGAGATACCAAAACTCGGAGCTTCGCTCAAACGCGTATTACGTTGAATAATAGTACTAAATACCAGGTCATTGAAATGTGTACGCACTTCTTCTACCACCTGGTTTGACAGGCGAAGACGTACATCATACATGGTGAGTAAGATCCCTTCAATTTCCAGATTTGTATTTAATCTGTTTTGAACGATCTTGATTGTATTCAATAATTTACCAAGTCCTTCCAGTGCAAAGTACTCACATTGTACCGGTATAATAACCGAATCCGAACCGGTAAGGGCATTGATCGTGATCAGTCCTAAAGAAGGGGAGCAGTCAATGATGATAAAATCGTAATCATCTTTGACTTCATCCAGAATTTTCTTCATCTTATACTCACGCTCGTGCATATTGATCATCTCGATCTCAGCTCCGACCAGATCAATATGTGCAGGCAGCAGATCCAGATTTGGCGTTTCGGTGGTCTGAATAGCTTCGCGGGCGCTCAGGTCATTGACCAGACACTCATATACACTTGCTTTGATCCCTCTTGGATCAAAACCGATACCAGACGTTGAATTTGCCTGAGGATCAGCATCGACCAGAAGTGTTTTATATTCTAACACGGCCAAACTCGCAGCCAGGTTAATAGAAGTAGTGGTTTTCCCTACTCCTCCCTTTTGATTTGCGATAGCTATAATTTTACCCATTGAATGATAATCTAAAACGTTATATGCTTCTTAATTCAAGTAAACCATCAAAAAACCTGCTTTTGTTCTGCTTAAACGACAAATTTACTGACGATTTATGAATAAAATGCTTAAATGATGTTAAATTCGTACTTTTGATAGCAGTTTAGTCCACTAAACCACAGACCGCTAAGATACAAAAAATCAATGATATCGTAACTCCTGCACGGGGCGGTTTTTGTAAGTAACAAGACGACAATGAATTTAATTATATCGGGAACAAACAGAGTGGGTAGTCACTCCCTAAAGGTGGCATCATATTATCAACAGGAACTTAGCCGAAAAGGAGAAGAATGGGGTTTATTATCCTTAGGAGATCTTCCCGAAAACATCATCGTATCAGACCTCTACAACAACCGGAGTGAAGCATTCAGCGTTATTCAGGAGCAGGTATCCGCCGCCAAAAAGTTTATTTTTATTATCCCGGAATACAACGGCAGCTATCCCGGAGTGCTCAAGGTATTTATCGATGCCTGTACCTTCCCGGTGAGTTTTTTCAACAAAAAAGTGGCTTTGGTCGGTGTGTCCAGTGGAAAATATGGCAACATCAGAGGAGTAGATCATTTTACAGGAGTATGTAACTACCTCCGCATGCATGTATTACCCCTCAAAATTCATATCCCGCATATCCAGTCTGAACTGAATGAAGACCAACAGTTGTTTCAGTCAACAACTGTGAAATTTGTACAGGAACAAATCCACGAAATTATTCAATTCTAATCCCTTACCTGGATTTCAGAATATTTTCCAACAACTGATCTACAGAGGTTTTAAATGAAACTTCAGGGGTCGGGTATTTACCCAAGAGGTGTTTACTGTTTTCATATACAAACATTTCCCATTCGCCTTCATGATATTCCAATGCGGTGAGGTTTTCGACCCAGTCTCCTGAATTGAGGTAAATCGTCTCTCCCTTCTTTGTTTTGACCGTCCGGATCTGTGGCTGATGGATATGTCCGCAGATAACATAATCGTAATTTTGCTCTATGGCCAGCTCTGAAGCAGTTTCCTCAAAATCATTGATATATTTCACCGCTTTCTTGACACTGTTTTTGATTTTTTTTGAAAATGAGTATTTCTCTCTTCCCATTTTGCTCAGCACCCAATTCACCAGATTATTGAGCTGAATAAGCTTATCGTATCCCCATCCGCCCAATTTTGCTAACCACTTGGCATGATGAACGGATGCATCAAATACATCTCCGTGAAAGATCCAGGCCAGCTTGCCGCCAAGATTGAGAATTATTTTATTGGTGAGGAGAATATTTCCGAAATGCACATTTGCAAATTTGCGAAGCATCTCATCGTGATTGCCTGTGATATAAATGACTTCGGTATCCTGACAAGCGAGTTCAAAAATATACTTGATAACCAGTAAATGTGAATCTGGGAAGTAGCTTTTTTTGAATTGCCAGATATCTACGATATCACCATTCAGGATAAGTTTACGTGGTTTTATAGACCTCAGATACTGCAAAAGCTCCTGAGCTCTGCATCCATATGTACCCAGGTGGACATCAGACAGAATGACTAAATCGACTTCTCGCTTCATATGCAGATTGGTTTTTACAAAAAAGATAAAACTATATTAACTAATCATTTTCAGACAATTAAGAAATTATAATTTTTATATCTTTACCAAAAACCAACAATTATATATATGTACTTTATCAACAAACATCTCCTTTTTATTCCATTGCTGTTTATTATCTTCCAAAGCTGTTCAAATTCCAACTCTACTTCTAAATCCCTTACTGATGCTGAACAAAAGGCAGGATGGCAATTTCTTTTTAACGGAGAGAATACCGAAGGGTGGCATATTTTTAATAGCGCAGCAAAAGATTCAAAATGGATCGTAAACAACGGAGTCCTGGCCTGCTCCCCTCATAAGAAGGACGGTATATTCGGAGACCTTACAACGGATAAAAGTTATAAAAACTTTGAATTAGCTTTTGACTGGAGTATTGCCAAAGGGGGTAACAGCGGGGTATTTATCAATGTGCAGGAAGACCCTAAGTATAGCGCAACATTTGCGACCGGAGTGGAAATGCAACTTCTGGATAATGCAAATGCTGAGCCACGGCATCAAAAAGACAGCACACACTGGGCGGGCTGTATCTATGATGTAAGCTGTATTGGTAATCAATCCAAACCAAAACCTTTCGGGGAGTGGAATTCGTCAAGAATTGTTCAGAAAGACGGTAAAGTGAGCTTTTACCTGAACGGTGCACTTACTGCAGAAGAAGATCTGAGTGGCCCTGCATGGAAAGCAAAAGTGCAACAAAGTAATCTGAAGGTACATCCTGATTTCGCGAAGACTACTGAAGGCAAAATTGCTTTTCAGAATCATACCGACTCTGTAGCATTCCGCAATATTAAAATACGGGAGATATAAAATTTATTAAACAGATCAGAGGTCTCGATCATGACCTCTGATCTGTAGATCTTAATTGTTCAGATTACCAATTGAATACAAGCCCCACTGAACCGCCTCCATGGAAGGTATCAGCTTTTTTGTCTGAACCGAAAAACTTCCATTTAAGCGGCTCTTTGTCTGCATCAGGAACTATATGTTCTGAATAATGGAAAGAAGGTGCGGCGTATATAGCCAGATGTTTTGACAGATGAAATCTTGGGATTACCCGCAGACCCGCTCTTAAATAGTCATTCTTGAAATCCTTATCATAGCTTGTTCTGCTGATCAGTTCAGCAGCCAGAGAGAAGTTTTTATTACGGACCATATTTGCTCCTATTCCGAATTCTAAAGCATACTTGAGATCCGGATTGTCCCAATAATACCCTGCACTGATGAGACTGTACAGTATACGTCCTCCGGACCTGAAATTAAGGCTTACTAGCTTGCTTTCGTCCGCACTGACAGACAATTCTTTATAGCCGTTTTTTATTAAGTTAAAAAGACCAATCGGATAGTCACTGCTATCCGCAATATTAACCAAACCGGCGATCTGCACGCCTTTTACTTTTTTG
This sequence comes from Sphingobacterium spiritivorum ATCC 33861, assembly GCF_000143765.1. GTDB lineage: Bacteria > Bacteroidota > Bacteroidia > Sphingobacteriales > Sphingobacteriaceae > Sphingobacterium > Sphingobacterium spiritivorum. The sequence goes on from NZ_GL379773.1 coordinate 214,211, forward strand.
GCCACATTGACAGCTCCTGCCAATTGATTCTTCACTTCTGATCGCGATACATTGACCAGTCCGCCAATCTGGCTTCCCTGTGAAGAATTGGCAATATTAAGTGCACCTGCAAGCTGCAATCCTGACTTTACGGTATCTACTTTATTCCATAGTCCTCCAATCTGTACTCCTGACAGGTCGTTAACCACTACATTCCCTGCCCCTGCCATTTGTAACCCTTTCACATTTCCACCCACGACATTTACAAGACCTCCGATCTGTGTACCACGCATATTGTATTGATTGATATTGAATGCCCCACCAATCTCAAAGCCATCTACTCCGGCAGTATAGCCCCCCAATACGTTAAGAGAAAACTTATTGACAACCTGAGATTCAAAAAAGCCATGTGTGCTCAGTCCGGGTGTCATCGACACCTGAAAGGGGCTATATGCAAATACACCTCCCAGATTGAGACTCTGAAGCCTGCGGGAAGAGTTAGAAAACAAGTTCCCAAGATATGTGGTAAATATTCCCTTTTCTTTGTTATAATCAGAATAGTACCCCAGCTTACCTTTTTTTGCCAATTTGGTAGCTTCTATGGGCAACAACAGAATAATGGATGTATCTCTGTAGTTTTCTTTACTCATTGATATAGCAATCAGCTGTTCAGGCTTCTTGATATCAAGCTCGAAATACCCGTTTTTATCCGTTAGTGTAGATACAAATGCATTTTTATCATAGATACTTGCATATTGAATAGCTTTATTGGTACGGATATCTTTTATATAGCCTGTTATCATAACCCTGTTATTTATCTGAGCGGGGATATGAACATCGACATCCATCTTTTGAGGAGAATAGGCAATGATAACGTGAGACATGGTTTCTTTAAAACTGAACTGATCTCCCAACAGATTTTCGAGATAACCGACCAGCACACCATTGTACGCCGGCACATTGACGATGCTGTCCTGATTGATGAGCTGACTGTTATAAGAGAAAAGAATCTGATTGGATGATTTAATCTGTTCAAAGATTTCACGTATTGATGTATTTTTGAATGCCTGCATTCTGATCTGCTGTGCTAATTTTTCCTGCGCACCAGCGTATGTACACATACACAATGCAACAAAAAGTGAACAAAACAGCATTTTTGACAAGTATATTAGGTAGTTTTTAGACATGATTTTATTTGATATGGTACTGATTCCCCTTTTTCTCAATTTTCAGATCAAAGGTCTCCAGGATTACTTTGATAATTTCAGATAGCGGCTGCTGTTCAAATGTTGCGGTAAGCAAAAGTTGTCTGTGCTTCGGATTGCTCAATACCAGATGCTGATCGTAAGCCTTATTTAGTATTTCAAGTACTCGTGGCAATGGTGTATTCTCAAATACAAACTCCTGATGTACATAGTAGCGATACAATTGATCGGGAACGGTATCTACCCTAAGCCTATTTTTCAGCGTATCGTTTATCAGAACAGATTGCAGCGGCTTTAAGATGACCTCCTGATCTGCACTGCGTACACTTACAGAGCCGGAGGCTACAATTACTTCTGTTTCGCCATTACCACGTCTTACATGAAAACTGGTCCCCAGAACAGTAATTTTAGTTTTGCCGGCATCGATTACAAATGGATGCTTTTCATCTCTTTTCACTTCAAAAAATACTTCTCCGGATGTAAGTTTCACCGACCTGTTTTTACTTAACCAGGACTCAGAATAGGCTATCTCCGAATATTTATTTAATGTGACCACACTTCCGTCAGGGAGCTGATCCCTTCGAACATCCGCAAAAGATTGTAATTGCTTATCTACTGCGGACTGCGTTGCAAAGAAATAAAGAGAAATACCCAAACACAACAAGGTGACAGCTGCGATCATCCATTTAACCGAAAAGACACGTGAAGGTTTTTCGTATTTGACCTGCGTTTCCTCCCGTTCATTCTTTCTCCTTACAAAATCTGCCCAGACCCGATCGATATCGATATCTTCCGGAACAGTTGTTTGCTTGCTCAGTTCCCAGGCTTTCTTCATTTGTTGATATACTTTTTCATTTTCATGATTACTGGAGATCCATTGTTCTACGACAAGAACCTCCTCCGGAGAAGCATCTCCTACAATATATTTTGTCACTAACACGTCTTTCATAACCCAAATAGTAAAGAGATGATTAAAAAGGTTAAATAATCTACCAGATGTACACGCAGATGACGTAGCGCCTTGCTCATATGGCCTTCTACAGTCTTAATGGATAAGTTTAGCAGATCAGCAATCTCCTTATACTTTAAATCCTGAAACCTGCTCATTTCAAACACCGCTCTGCTTTTCTCCGGCAGCTGTAACAGTGCCTGATGCAATTGTTTCTTTAACTCCGAATCTCCCTGATCCATATATTCTGTATCTTTTTCATGCAAGAGCTGGTATTCCTGGTACCTTCTTTTTAATTGCTCGCGCTTAAGTGTATTGAGACTTTCATGATACACTGCCCGATAGAGATAGGCTTTTAATGAAGTATGGATATCTGTCTCCCAGTCGCGCTCCCAAAGCCGCATAAATACCTGCTGCACCACCTCTTCTGCAATGGCTGAATCCTCCAGGAAACGAAATGCATACCGATGGAGATCCTTGAAATGTTCTCGGAAGATCATTTCAAACTTGTGTTCCTTTTGAAGCGGAATATGTTCAATACCTGCTAACATCGAAATAATTTAAATACGTTATTTATTCTTCAATTTATAGCTAAGACAACCCAAAAATCATTTACCCTCATCCTTTTCTGCTTTTTTTCTTTATACCGTATTCACAATTACTTTTCTAATCTTTTTAAGGGTAAAAGCCAAACCAATTGTCAAAACTATTAAAAAACAATGTTAAACATGGGCCTCCTCATCTACTCTTTTATTCTCTGCGGATTAATTTTTATTTCTTTCCTATGGATGCTTTATATTCTTATAAATGCTATACATGAAAGCGCAGAAACAGAACAATAAAAAGAATCTTAGCCTTCAGCATATGAACAGCATGTACCGCATTATGGGATTTATGATTGGTCGGATATTCCGTTACCGATACAATGTCGTTATTCAAAACTTCGCAAGAGCATTTCCCGACATGTCGTATACCACAATTGTACATCACGCACATGATTTTTATTGTATACTTGGCCGAATTGTGATTGAGCAACTATCCGGTATATTTCGTTCGCCCAAACTCCATGTGCAAAATACCCAGCTACTGGACACGCCTTACCGGGAAAAGAGACATATTATTATTCTGATGGGTCATTATGGCAACTGGGAACTGCTGAATCGTCTGCCGGCCCTCTTAAGCAGACCTGTACAGGCTCTTTACAAACCTTTAAAAAACAATCTTTTTGATCGCCTTGCACAAAAATCAAGAACACGTGAAGGACTGCGGCTTCTTCCTTCCTCACAGGCCTTAAGAACATTATTAAAGGAAAAGAATTCCCCACATATCACAGTATTTCTTGCCGATCAATATCCCGGGCCTGAGAATGGCTATGCTGTTACTTTTCTGAACCAGCAAACCTATGCCTTTAGCGGAGCAGAAAAAATTGCAAAGACTTTAAATGCATATGTAGTATACGGGGAATTCTTTCCCACAGGTGATTATAACTGGACGCTTCGTTTAGATCTGATCTGTGAATCCGCAAGCCAGACTTCCGTAGGTGAAATAACTCAAAACTATACCCGGAAACTGGAAGACAGCATTATAAAGGCACCTTCCTATTGGTTATGGTCACACCGGAGATGGAAATAAAAAAAAATTAAAATGCGACAAGGGTATAATGCAATTACTCTGTCTTATTCCTAAACAACAATAAAAATTTCATTATCTACTAAAATCAAAAAAGATGAACAAGAACTTAAAAACAGGATTTGCATTATTAGCACTTACTTTGGGATTGACTCTAACTGCACATGCTCAAAAAGTTGAATATGGCATCAAAGCCGGAGCACAGTACAGCAGCTTTTCATACGGAAATAAATCAATTAAAGACGAAGCCGGAAAAATAGGTGTACATATTGGAGTATTTGCCCGCACAACTGAAAAACTATACTTTCAACCGGAACTGAATTTCTCCATGTTTAAAGCAAAATATACTTACGAAAGCAAGGTATACACACCAAAATTCTATCAGGCAAATCTGCCTTTGCAGGTGGGATATAAAGTCCTTGAAAAAGATGATCTGAACTTACGCGTATCTGCAGGACCTCAACTTAACTATGATCTGAAAAAAGTGAAGGCAACTGCTACCACATCTTTCAAACAGCTGTCCTATGATGCATTAATAAATGTTGGTGCTGATGTTGAAAAATTCACCTTTGACCTGAGATTCAATTACGGCCTGAATAAAAGAAATAAAGATCTGGGTGCCCGAAATGAAACTTATGGTTTATCTGTAGGGTACAAATTCTAATTCCTTTCCCCTCTATTTTAGTAATCAGGCATCCGCGAGGGATGCCTTTTCTGTTTGCGGAAAATCGATATCAGCTGGTTTTGGAAGTGAGATACTAACTATGTAATTTAAAAACAATCACTAACTTAAGGTTAAAAAACTAGAATCAATAAAAATGCGCACAGGAGTATTAATAACATTTATAGCCATCATTTTTACATCTTCTATGGTAAGTTGCTCTACAACAGTAAAGCTAGGTCTATCGGGAAAGTATAATATTAAACATGTTCAAAGCGAAGAAATTGGGAAGAACAAAGTAGCGATTGCAATCAATCTCTTTGATATCAAAACCAAAGATAAGATTGCTATTGCGGATGTAAAAAATCTACCGGGAATTGTTATAGATAGCTCCAGCAACTACAAATTGCTTCTATTCGACCGCGATTCATTACCTCGAAGTATAAGAATCAATAAAAAGGGAAGAATGCCTTTGCCACTTCATCCTGAGAAAAGCAAAAAGAACCTCCTTATAATTAAAGTATATCTAAGTGAAGATATCAGAGGTGTTATCTGATACCTGAGGAATATACAAAACATAATTAAGTGATAACAAAAAAAGCATCCTCGCGGATGCTTTGGTGGAGGCTACTGGAATTCGAACCAGTGACCCTTCCGATTTTATCGGAATGATCTGAACCAGCTCGTCTGATTTGTTAATAAGTTCCTCTATTTTTAAACGGCTTTTCCAGGATTTAAGCTGACGTTCACGAATTAATGCTTCATTCTTCGTTTCATAACACTCCTGATAGACAATACACCAATCCATGAATTTTCCGGTAAAACCCTTTTTATAATGCGAATTATGCCTACGCAAACAACCTTCAAGATCATGCGTCACACCAATATAATAACGGTCTGCTTGGACTGAATATAGGATGTATAGGAAATACATAATCAGGCGATAACAAAAAAAGCACCCTATCGGATGCTTTGGTGGAGGCTACTGGATTCGAACCAGTGACCCTTCCGATTTTATCGGAATGATCTGAACCAGCTAGTCTGATTTGTTAATAAGCTCCTCTATTTTTAAACGGCTTTTCCAGGATTTAAGCTGGCGTTCACGAATTAATGCTTCATTCTTCGTTTCATAACACTCCTGATAGACAATACACCAATCCATGAATTTTCCGGTAAAACCCTTTTTATAATGCGAATTATGCCGACGCAAACGACCTTCAGGATCATGCGTCACACCAATATAATAACGGTCTGCTTGGACTGAATATAGAATGTATAGGAAATACATAATCAGGTAATAACAAGAAAAGCATCCGCGAGGATGCTTTGGTGGAGGCTACTGGATTCGAACCAGTGACCCTCTGCTTGTAAGGCAGATGCTCTGAACCAGCTGAGCTAAGCCTCCTTTTTACTTTAGTGTGGAGAATACTGGATTCGAACCAGTGACCCTCTGCTTGTAAGGCAGATGCTCTGAACCAGCTGAGCTAATTCTCCTTATATTTTTAACGGATTTTAAACCGCCTACTCCTTGCTGACCAGTGACTCTTCCGATTTGTATCGGAATGCTCTGAACCAGCTGAGCTAATTCTCCTTGTATTTTTAACGGATTTTATACCGCCTACTCCTTGCTGACCAGTGACTCTTCCGATTTGTATCGGAATGCTCTGAACCAGCTGAGCTAATTCTCCTTGTATTTTTTACAGATTTTATTATGTCTGTTGTTTTTTGATTTCTCAAAAAACACAATCGTTCTTCCTGATTGCGTGTGCAAATATAGGCGATTATTTCGATTTACAAAACAATTTGTAATATATTTTTATTGATTAAATTACAATTCACTCAAAAACAACCACATAAATTCTTCTGGTTAATCATAGAATTTCCAACTCACACCGAACCGAAGATTTGCTTCGTTCATCGGATACCTTCTCACGGTATAATATCCTTTAGGGTAAACGAATTGATTGATGAAATTATAGCTGATAAATAAGTTCACCCTCTTTATGTTAGCTGTAGCCCACACATCGACAATCGGGTAAGTAGAAAACTCTATGCCCACATTATCATTATAAAACTGTCCCGAATTGATCGAATAAGACGGCGTACGAAATGGTGTATTGAATTTCACATCCGTTCCCAGATTAAAATCCAACACTTTATATAATTTATTGTTGTAATAAAAGCTATGCCATGTGTATATTTCAGGAATCGCTAAAATACCAGCAGCATCGGATTTTTGATACACAACCAAATTGTTTAAATGGAAGTTCCCAAACTTAAAGTTTTGCCCTACAGATATTTTCAGTAAATTCAGATTTCCAAATTGTGCGGGTTCAATTTGCCTTGCGAGTTCTGCATTGTTACTTGGATTGTCTATTTCCTTAAAATAGAGATAATTGCTGATCAGGAAGTATTCTGCCTTACCTGTAAATCCTATTTTATTGTTTTTATAGGCAAATGACAGATTCTGTGTCTTTGTTTTATCAAAGTTGTTGTTCCATTTATGATATGTATAGTTTAAGCGGTCAAATATCATCTCCGGTGACTTATTTTGACTATAAGCACCTAAACTGATCTTTCCGGCATTTTCACTTAACAGTACATCCGCTTTTGCTTCATACAGATAATCGCCAAAGTTACGCCCCAATATAATCTGATCAACTCTTCCCTGAAAATTGACCCTGTCGCTAAACTTATACCCGACTGTACCCCAAATGGTGCTATTCTGAAAAAACTCACTACCAAGTGTATCTTTTGAGCCAGAATACCAGATCAGATCATTTTTAAATCCCAGATCCAGCTTCGCTTCATTTTTAAGTTTTCCTCCCGGTCTTAAATAGAATGTATACGTAAATTCATTAGATATATTGGTAATTGAAGTCGTATCTCGTGTAAGTACACTTCCTCCTACCGGGAAGGCATCGTATGAATCGGCTTCGTTCTTAAAAAACAGAAATTTCTGCATGCGGATAGATGAGTTGTGAGAAACAGCATTCGTCGGATGTATCTCCATTTCGGGCGTCCCTGCATTAATCGTATCCAGCCGACCTATGTAATAAGACTGCCGAAGAAAAAATGAATTATCTTTCCATTTATTATAGGGCCTGTTTGCTGTCTGCCCACTCAGCTTTGTTTCATAAGTATACTTGGCCTGGCCTGTCGTATCCTGAAAGATATTATTATTCACTACCGAACCATTCTCCGTGGCATCTAAGGAATTGAAGACAGCATTGACGAGCATATTATACCGCAGGTTGGAAGACTCATACCAGGAGAACACAGCCGCTTTTCGATCACTGTAATTTTGGTTTTTATAATAACCATCTGTATTCGTGGCGTGATATTCTGCCCCGATGTTCCAATGTGGTGTAATATTTTGTGCAATTTTGGCTTTAAAAACCTGATCATCAAAGAAAAATCCTACAGCATACAACTCCGAATATCTGGCTCGTGCTCTGTAATACTGTATAGAGTCGGGCCGCAGTAAATAACGCTCCATAGCATGAAATCCACTCTGAAATCCTATGGTTTTATTCGGATTGAAAAGAAGATCACGTGATGCAAGTCCGTAAGACCCAAGGTTTATACTTGGATTCCATGGTAAATTTTGCTTATTGAAGTACTGAAAATTTCGATGCGAGGTATCAATCTGTACGGTATATGTTGCTTGCTTCAGCATCTCTAATGTAGCATAGCGAACATATCTTGCCGTAAACTCTACCGAATCTTTTTTGTTATCCTCTTTTGCACGTGCAGAGTCCAGAGCAGTACTCCACTCTTCCCCTTCTTGAGCGTGCGCTTGCCCAATTCCCAAACTGACACAGCATATTAATGCTAAAACGCGGAGTAAAATTCTCATCTACAATCTTTCGAAATTTATTTTGTTGTTTCCTGCCTCAAAAATAACGCTAAAAAACAAAATTATTGTAGTGCAATTAATTCTTTCATAATCGCGGTCATTTTGGGTTCAGATCTTGCCGCCACATCTACAATCTCCTGAAGTGAAACGGGTGTAAGTTCATCATGAAATCCTTCATCTGTCACTACCGAAATCGCAAACACAGGTAATCCCATATGATTTGCTACGATAACTTCTGGAACGGTACTCATGCCGACAATATCTCCTCCAATAATACGCATATAGCGATATTCTGCACGCGTTTCAAGATTAGGTCCCGGAGTAGATACATACACAACTTTATGCGCTTTAAAACCCAGTTTGTCAGCTATATCCAATGCCTGTTTGGTCATGGTAGGATCATAGGGTCTGCTCATATCAGGGAAACGCGGGCCGAATACATTTTCATTTCCTCCACGCAAAGGATTATCCGGTAACAAATCGATATGATCATCTATAATTCCTAAATCCCCTTTTTTGATCTCCGGATTGAGTGACCCTGAAGCATTGGACACGAATAGTTTTTGTATGCCTAATACTTTCATAACGCGCACTGGAAAAGTAATTTCACGCATACTATAGCCTTCATAATAATGAAGTCTTCCCTGCATAGCTACGACCTTGCGGCCGTTTAAAGTCCCGAAGATTAGTTTTCCGGAATGAAACTCTACAGTGGAGATTGGAAAGTTAGGGATATTCGAGTACATGAGTTGGAACTCGACGTCAATTTCATCGACCAGTTTTCCCAATCCTGTCCCCAAGATAATACCGAATTCGGGAACAAAGTCTCCTATTCGTTTTTTGATAAATGATACGGTTTCTTCTATAGATTGATACATGCGTGCAAAAAAAAGTTTAAATTCAAACTTAACGCATTTTTTTTGCACGCACAAGTATCAAATGGTATTCATAGGTAGATTAGAGAGCTTTGGTATCAGCATGCTGTTTACCCGGTGATGTAATGATCAACATCAGGGCAGTCAGGAATCCGTTATACACGATCAATTCGTAACCAATTCTGTAAGTTGTATGCGGTACAATCAGAAAGTAATTGATCAAGAATAATATAACCGGAGAGAGCACACAAATAAGTGGAACCAAGTTATCATTGACACGATATCTTGTCAAAATACCTAAAGCAAATAATCCTAACAAAGGACCATATGTATAGCTCGCTGCTACGAAAATTGCTGTAACAACTGAATCATCGTTGAGAATTCTGAAAATCAAGATAACAACAAGCATCAGTACGGAGAATCCAACATGTACCCAGTTGCGCTGGCGCACTAAAGCCGGATCATTCGGATTTGCTTTTTTATTGAAGTTTAGAAAATCCACACAGAAAGATGTAGTCAGCGCTGTCAAAGCAGAATCTGTTGTTGCAAATGTCGCAGCAGTAAGCCCCATCATAAAGATAATACCCGGAGCAAGAGAAAGATAATTCAGTGCAATTTCGGGATATAAATAATCCGGTGTACGCAAAGCGGAAACGTCGATATTATTTTCTGCAGCATAGATATACAATAAGGCTCCTACTGCGAGAAAAAACAAATTGATAACAACAAATATGCTGGTAAAAGTCAACATGTTTTTCTGTGCTTCGCCGATCGTGCTCATACTTAAATTCTTCTGCATCAGATCCTGATCCAGTCCGGTCATAGCGATGGTAACGAATATACCCCCAATGAAATTCTTCAGGAAGTGATTCTTATCGCCCAACAGATCCTCCCATACGAATATAGAAGAGTATGAACTGTTTTTTACTTTTTCAAATGCTTCTACTACTGAAATTCCAAGGCCATCTGCCATGAAATAAATGGATAGTACAACTGCCAGCAACAGGAAGAATGTCTGCAATGTATCAGTGATAATAATAGTCTTGAGACCTCCTTTATTTGTATACATCCAGATCAGGATGAGACAGATCGCAATCGTTACTGCGAATGGAACCTGAAGCGAATCAAATATAAATTTCTGCAGAATGATAGCAACCAGGTAAAGTCTGAACGCCGAACCTATAGTTCTGGATATCAGAAATATCATTGCCCCGCTTTTATAGCTTTTATGCCCGAATCGTTCTTCTAAATAGGTGTAAATGGAAGTCAGATTCATACGATAATACAAGGGCAACAACACATATGCAATCATCACAAATCCTACAGCATTACCCAGGACAAACTGGAAGTAGCTGAAGTTAGTATGACCTACTGCACCCGGAACAGAGATAAATGTAACTCCGGACAGCGCTGTACCTATCATTCCAAAAGCAACCATATACCATTTAGAATTGCGGTTAGCAACAAAAAATGTAGAGTTGTCAGATGATTTTCTGGATGTAAAATAGGCTACTCCGAGCAAAAGTCCGAAATAAACCAATAAAAAGGTTAATAATATTAAAGGTGACATGTGTTTAGTTTGATTGTTTTAGTATTCGTTATCCTTTACTTACATAATTCTCAATTGCCTTCCGGACATTTCCAAATTCTTCCAGTAGTTCTGATGCCGTTAATTCATCAGCGCCTGTTTCATCCATAATAATACGAACTCCTCTGGCTACCAATTTGTGATTAGACAACTGCATATCGACCATTTTATTTCCTTTGACTCGTCCCAAACGAATCATGATAGAAGTACTTAACATATTGAGAACCAGCTTTTGTGCAGTACCGGCTTTCATACGTGTAGATCCTGTTACAAACTCAGGGCCTACAATCACTTCGACTGGTAACTGTGCTACCGCGGCGATCGGAGATCCTCCGTTACAAACAATACATCCTGTGATTAATCCTTTTTCATTAGCTGTAGTCAATCCACCAATGACATACGGAGTAGTTCCGGATGCAGCAATACCGATCACTACATCATTTTCATTTACACCATATTCTTCCAGATCTTTCCATGCCTGCTCAATATCATCTTCTGCAAATTCTACAGCCTTACGTATAGCCGTATCACCACCAGCGATCAACCCGATAATCCAGTCAAACGGAACCCCAAATGTTGGAGGACATTCCGATGCATCCAGTATACCCAAGCGACCACTGGTACCTGCTCCGATATAGAAAAGACGGCCTCCGGTTTTCATTTTCTCTACAGTAGCCGTTACGAGCTTTTCAATCTGAGGAATTGCTCTTTCTACAGCTAAAGGGACAGTCTTATCCTCTGCATTTATATTGGTTAACAATTCGTGTACAGACATTTTGTCCAGGTCCTGATAGTTGGATTCTTTCTCCGTGGTGTTAATCATCTTTATCATTGTCTTAATCACTTGTATATGCTGTGCTACATTACAGCATGTCGTTTATCACTTTAAAATGGTAATCTTTTTTTCTTAATTCTTTAATGAGACGAGGGAGCAAGGTATAAAATTTGTCCTTTCGCTTCGGATCCGTCCCCAAATGTACTAATATAATGTATCCGTTTAACCCTTCTTTTTGTTCCTTTTCAATCAATTGACTATAAATAGTTTCCGATTCCAGATAACGGCTGCCCATTTCCGGATACGTATAATCTGCAGCCGTTCTTAACCCTGGCGTAAAATTTACAACCTGAATCCCCTCCTGTTCGGCCCATGAAACAATGTCTGTATTATACCACTCGTATGAAGGTAAGAAATATCTGGCAACATCTCTCTTCACTCCATATTTTTTCATTTTCTGAAAATTATTATTCAGATCCTGCGTGAATTCCTCCTTTGAGACCCGTGTATGCTGGCGGTCTTCCCAGTCGCAGTACAACAAATGCTGATCAGAATGAGGCGCCAGATAATGCCCCCTTTTAACAATCTCTTTTGTGATACCATCGGTATCCGGATTATCCAGAAACCGGCCTGTAACAAAGAAAGAGCCCTGAATCTTTTCTTTTTTCAATGTTTCCAGAATGGAAGTCGCTCCATCATAGAATTCATCTGCTGTAAAGACTAATGAAATATTCTTTTTGGCCGGATCACCTTTTATAATCGCACCGTAATTATCTTTTACCAAATGATGGTTACCCTCTTCCTGAGCTGCTAACAAATACACCAGCGAAGCCGTTCCATCCATTGTTGGTTCATTTGTACTGTAATCGCCATAGTCATCATGGTAAACCGCCAGTTCGCTCTGGAACTCAGCATATTCATCTTCTTCATTCAGTTTAATTCCAATCAGATTATTGAATATTGAAGAATATACCGGACCATCTACCAATCCTCCATCTATAGGATGGTTTCCAATCTTTGTAAATGCGGAGTGCGGATCAACCGGGGTATCTCCATCAGCCGGGAGACCGTATACCATACTTGTACCCCATGGATTGACACCAAATAACCAATCGATATTGGCCTGCTCTAAAGCGGCATAGGAAGAATCCTTACTGATATCCCGATACCATTTACATTGTATAGCAAAAGAAACGGTAAGATTGTTACTGCACCAGATGAATGGTACGCCGCGGTAGAAGGCATTTTCCTTTGCCCGTGACCACACCTGATCTATACCTTCTTTATAGAATGCTATCACTTTCTTCTGCTCATCACCTTTTAGCGATTTAGCTAATTCATAGTGCCCAAGATTAATAAAAGGATAATATTGATAATGACTCGCTGTATCTCTGATCATCCAGGGAGTTACTTTTTCCTGCTCTGCGAAATCCAATGCTTTTCTCGCATATGTCTGATCTCCTGTTTTGGAAAACAGCAGAGCTGACGCCAGCTCCATATCATCTACCCAATTGTCTTCTGCATAGATATAAGGAGATTTGACAGAAACGGTCTGTGTTACTCCCGGTTTTATATAAGCATATTCCAGAGCTGATGTTGCTTTGTCCTGCAAGGTGCCGGAGTAGGTTGGATCAACAGACTGAAATAAGGTACTGCCTAATGTAAATGCACTGGAAAACTTAGCTGCGGTAGAACTTGTACCGGTAGTGTTGTTCATAAATTTCCCGCGTTGCTGTGGTTCTCCGTCAATAAAGTAAACCGGACGTTCGAATCCTCTTCCATAAAACGGATCTTCTTTGGGGATACGCATATTTGTGTGATCCCTGTCATCAGCGATCTGATTGAACATCAGATGTGGCTGAGGATGCATTTTCAGGAGCCAGTCCAGCCCCCATTTTGCTTCATCCAGAACATCGGGAATGCCATTTTTACCCACCAGTCCGTTGGCTTGTTTTGTATCCTCAAAAACATGCGGAAAATCACGGTAAGCAGCCAGCAAATGATATGTTGCATTAGCAGAAGTCGTAGAATACTGAAGATAGTCGGACGCATCATGCCAGCCTCCTCCTGCATCGATATGCGTACTATCCGGAATCCCGGCTTTTCCGGCATACATCGTAAATCCGTCATGGGTATGACAGCTATCCTGTAAGAACGGATTGAAAAGTGTACGTTGTTGCCTCATATAACGCAGAGCAAAATCTGCAGTGCCCTTATAGACATTTTTATTAATCTTAAATGTAGGGGAGACGGTCTTACCTGCCTTAATATAATATTCGCCCTCTTCCCGGAACACAGAAAAATCTAAACGAAGGGAATGGAGAAACGGTCCGTAAGCTCCGAAATTTTTGCCGCTGTTATTTTTAAAGACTGTTTTTTGTGTGCGCACATTGATCAACTCAAATTTTTGAGGTACCGATTGCTCTTTTGAAACCCACACAGCTACCTTGACGGCCTGCGGAGTATAGCCTATCTGATTAATACGAATCCAGGATTTTTCTTGTGATTTAGCAAGATTAAAACACAAAACAGCACAAAACAGCATGGTTGTCTGCATGAATTTTTGCATATGTTTATGTGTTAACGTCATCTTTAATATTTTCAGTGATTAAGGTTGATATGACAGCGAAACAACTTTACCGTCCATTGTACTTGCAATAATACTATTTTTTTTGCTTACTAATATAGGATTAACCATACCATTTGAAATTTTATATTGCCATTCTATTTCCCCGGACTTCGCATTGATTGCTGAAACCAGCCCTGATTGACTTGGCACAAACACGTAACGCCCCGCTGACACGATTGCAGACGGAGTAAGTTCGTAAGGCAATTGTAACTTTGACTGCCAGTCAATCTCCATACTATCGGCACGGCTTGAGACACCCAACAGTTGCCCATCCATGGTTTTAACGTATACATGCTGACCATCTTTTGATAAGCCCATAGATTCTCTTACACGATAAGGATCTTTTTTAGCTCTCCATATAATATGCCCGTCTGAAGCATCCAATGCTGTCATAAATCTATCGGGAGCAACCACAAAGATACGATCGTGAATAGCGACAGGGTAGCAGGCTGCAGCAGAAAACATACGGTTAGCATGCCCGTTGTTCCATTCCCAGGCCAATTTTCCATCTGCAATATTCAAGGCATAAAAGCCATTTCCCCAGGATCCGAAGATAACCTTGTCTTTATACAGAGTAGGCAGCGTCGAAACATATCCCTTTACCTGGTCAAAAGTCCATTTTACAGCTCCGGTGCTAATATCTATAGCTCTGAACTTTCCATCAGACCCACCTATGTAAGCCATCCCATTATGGACTGCAGGCGATCCTAATACAGATTTGTCTGTATCTACTCTCCATTTCAGCTTTCCGTTGTCGGCATTAATACCATAAATGGTATGATCCGATGATCCTACAACAATCGTATTTTTCCATACGGCAGGAGTAGAATAGACTTTTCCTTTTGTAGAAAAAGTCCATACTTTTTTCCCTGTATTGTTATTTAAGGCTATGATTTCACCAAGTGTATTGGCTGTAATAATAAGATCTTTATAGCTGTTCATACCTGCACCTATATCACCGGCATCTTCAAATACCCAATTCACTTTTACTTTATCGCTGTACTTTGTATTGACTGTATAATCAGGTCTGGGATAGACTGTTTTATCGGTCGCAAACTGATGATCTTTCAATTCTACAGTTGCCCAGGCAGATTCCAGGGCTTGCCCCGGTTTCTTTACCTGATAAACCGCTTTTCCGTCCCCTATTGTTACTATATTGTATCCTCCAATACTATCCTTTGCACGAAGATTAGATCTTCCCATTATACCGGGAATACCTTCCCAGTTGTATTTTACATTCGCGTGTCCGTGACCACAAAATGCCAGTTGTACATTCCTTTTCTTCACACGATTTATTGCTTCAAACCAATTGTTGAGCGATGAATCCTGCGGATAATGATTGATATATATGAGGGGCGTCTGCGTATCGGGATTTGCTTTAAAAACGGAATCCATCCACACCAGATTTTCTCTTGGGATCTGGCCGGGACTCATACGCATATTGGGTCCTGAGTTAGTCCCCATGAACATATAGCCTTTATGTCTGAAAAAAAATGTCTCTCCTCCAAATACTTTTCTGAATGTATTGGCGCCATTTTCGGACCAGTTGCCGTCATGATTTCCGGGTATTACATACCAGGGTAACTGCAGACTATCCAAAATCTGCTTAGCCAATCTTAATTCTGCATCTGCACCAAATTCCGTTATATCGCCCGAGAGAATAACAAAATCCAGTTGCTGCTGCGCATTCAGATCCTTAACCGTCCGACGCAAGTCATCCGCTCCTGTTGCTCCTCCAACATGCGTATCAGTCACATGTGCAAATCTGAATGATTGAGCAGAAAGACTTTGTGCAAAAAGAAGACAAAGAGCAATAAATATAGATTTAGTAGGCATGTTTTTCATTTTTAGGCTTTTATTCAAAATCAGGATATAGCAAATATTGCTTACGCATCTTTTTATAATCACTCAGTTCCTGTTTCCATGAATCACGGATTTGTTGTTCTGATTTTCCGGCCAGAATCTGCTTTCTTAATTCATCGGTACCAGCCAGTTTATCAAAAAATTCTGCGCGCACAAAGAATTTAGATTTATCCGGCATCTTATTATAGAAGTGAAGGATATATTTAAGTGTAAACTTCTGCTCATCTGCATTTAGATTTCTAAGATCAAGACCGTAATTAGTCGCTCCTTTTCCTTCCACATGTTTTACCATTCCGGCGCGTTCACTTGGGGTAAATGTAAACTGACCATATACCGGATCTGTATATCCTACCACCTGAAAAGGCCAGTCTGTGCCGCGACCAACTGAAATATCTGTTCCTTCAAACAGACACAGAGAAGTATACAAACGTACGGAAAGATGATTCGGAAGGCTTGGGGATGGAATAACAGGCAGATCATACATCGTTTTGTGATCATAGTTCTTAACCGGAATGACCGTTACTTTACATTGCTTACCTTTCTCCAGCCATTTCTCTCCATTGATCATATGAGCGAGTTCACCCACTGTCAGCCCGTGAATCATAGCAATCTTATGAAAAGAGACATTAGATTTGAATTTATCATCTTTTCTGACCGGACCATCCACCTGATCTCCGTTCGGATTAGGCCTGTCCAGTACGATCAGTTCTTTGTTATGTTTAGCACATAATTCCATCACACGATGCAGAGAAGTGATGTACGTATAAAACCGGGCGCCCACATCCTGCAGATCAAATATCATGACATCTACAGACTTCACAATGGAGTCCTGCTTCTCATTACCTCCATATAAGGTATACAACGGAAGACCTGTTTTCGGATCTACATCATTGCTTACTTTTTCACCACGCTCCACATTTCCGCGGAAACCATGCTCAGGAGCAAATCCGAATTTCAAATTTACCTTCTCTCTTAATAGCACATCTACAAGATGTTCCTTATCTTTTCCGACGATAGATGTTTGATTCCCCATCAAACCTACTTTCTTGCCTTTCAACAAGGGCAGATATGCAGATAGCTGATCAGCTCCGGGAAGAGGTGATGAAGCAACAATGGTTTGTGCAACAGAGTCATTTCTTACCGCGGCCTGTTTTGAAGCTGAAGTGCAGGCATTCTGCATCAGTACCACAGTGATAAGTGATAATGTAAATAGTTTTTTCATAAGCAGTAGAAAACACCAAGAGATTTGGTTCTCTTGGTGTTATTATATTTATAATTGTTTAAATAATTACCAACCTGGTGTCTGAGCCAGTGTATAGCCTAACTCCGTATATTGTTGTATCTGATTTAAACCCACAGGAGCTAAATAAGCTCTGTCTGTAAAGGCAACACGATTTGCAAATCTCGCAACTACATAATACCCGACCAGCGCATCTGCGTTGGTACCGTCATATGTAATAATCTGTCCGTTTGCATTTTTTACTTTCAGTACATTTTTATAAGTTGCTGTCAATCGGTTTGGTAAATCTTTTTTCACATTTACCCATGGACCCAAACTGTAATCTTCTTTTACAAAATTCATATAGTTTAGTTTCTTCCACCGTCTGATATCATTGATACGCGCGTATTCATAAACAAATTCCATACGTCTTTCTCTGCGAATTTCCCACATTAATTGGGAAACATCTCCGTCACGGGTAGGATCATTAGGCAGATTGGCCAAAGTTAAAGGAGCTGTTTTCTTTACCCCTTTATTTGTTGCCTCTGTATCTAAAGGACGATTACGGATGGCATTGATCGACTTATCCAGATCTGCCTGAGTCACTGCCGGGCCTCCAAATTTTTCTGCTAAGATTTGTTTTGCTTCTATCCAGTTTAGAACCACTTCTCCAAGGCGCACAATAGGTGCATCACTGACATTTGTATTACTACCCCATTTAGCAGGATAGGTCTTACCGATATAGGTCAATGCATCTCTTCCTGCAAATTTGTGTGCATATGCCATCGTGGAAGATGCCGTATTAACAGTATCCATAAATGTAGCTTCGAAACGCGGATCTCTTGTTTTTGCCAGATTTTTCAGTGTAAAATCCTTTGCATTCGCGACGGTAGAATTTTGCCAGATCTGACCATCGGTACAGATAAATGCTTTCAACAGATCCAGATTGGCTCCGCGAGGCTGACCTTCAGTACCATTACTGTAAGAAGATACTGCATGTGTTACTTTCAACACATCATCATAGGATCTGTAAAATATAACTTCTGTATTGGTCGCCAGATTATCAGACGCAAAGAGACTTTTAAAGTCATTGTTAAAGCGCCACTTTCCACTATCCATTACAAACTGAGCTGCTTCAACAGCTAATTCCAGATATTTTTTAGACCGTGTCGCATCTAACCCGTGATAATGCTGCCATGACCCTTCAAATAACATCATATTAGAAATAAGTGCTGCCGCTGCATAACGGTTTACATACTGTGCTCCATCGTCCAGACGCATATTAGCCAGCACGTATTTAAAGTCATCGTACACACGATCCATTACTTCTCCTCTAGGCGTACGTTCTTTATACATAGAGGCCTGATCTGTAGGATCCACCGGTGCGTCATAGTATGGAACATCTCCGAAGACACTGGTTAATCTCGAATATTCAAAACCTCTGAAGAATCTCGCCACTGCCATCCAGTGATTATACTCTTCCTGAGAAAGATTTGCTTTAGCCTGATTGTCCAGTCTGTTGATCATGACATTAGCTTTGCGAACCCACGCAAAATTCCAGTTAGGCCCTCCGCCGTATTGCTGAGAGAGAATAGCAGGAACTTCTGACGTAGAACCTCTTGTAGCAGGAACGGTCGCCTCAAATCCGGTCTGCGTTCCTTCTGATGTGAAATCATCTGCCATTGTATAACCAGTCATGGGTGCATACGCAGTTCCGAATCCGGAGTTGTAACCCACAAAGTAATTGGTGTAAAAGTCATTGGCGTATAACTTTACATCCCCCTGATTTCTCCAAAAATCTTTATCTATAACTTTTGTTTTCTCAGGTCTGTCCAGAACATCTTTATTACAACTTGCTAAACCAACTGTAGTAGCAAGCATTGTATATATGATTTTTTTACTTATTTTCATTTTTGACACATTAAAAATTCAACTGAATACCAAAAGATGCACTTTTAAAGCTTGGAGTACCGACACCTGTTCTTCCTCCGTTATAACTATTCGCATCAAATGAGATTGGATTTCTGCTGCTTGTCGGATTAAAGATAGATTCTCCCTCTACTTCTTCCGGATCAATAGGCAATCCGTTCAGCTTATCCCATGTAAAGAAGTTTTCTAAAGAAACGTATACTCTTAAATTGTTAATCTTAACACGCTCCAGCACATTTCTTGGGATGGTATAACCCAAAGTCAGGTTTTTCACTCTCAGGTAGGACATGTCCAGCAGATAGCGCGATTGAATCTGCATATTATTTACATTTAATGTCCCTGCATTATTAAATGCTGCAGGATAGAATGCATCCTGATTATCCGGTGTCCAGTAATCATTAACAAAAGATGCAGGCATAGCTCCGTCAGAGACGTTAAAACCAGGAATAGCCAGGAATCCAACTCCCCATACACTACGCTGTCCCACTCCCTGGAAGAATGCAGAAAGATCAAACCCTTTATAATCTGCTCCTATTCTGAATCCGTACTGGTAACGTGGAGTAGAGTTTCCGATGATACGCATATCACCCGGATTTTCTACTGTTCCGTTGCCGTTATCAATCTCACCGTCACCATTTAAATCTTTAAATTTAACATCACCGGGACCGAAGTAAAAATTCGTTGAATTCTGGAATCTCGGCTGATAAACAGCTTTTTCTCCGTTTGGTCCGTCTTTCAGCAAGTATGCTTTACCACCACCGCTGGTATTATATTTAGACATATCAGGAGTCAGGCTAACCAGTTGAGGTTTTCCGTTACCATCTAACACAAAGTCATCATACTGATACAGACGATCTGTCTCATATCCCCAGATATCTCCGTATACACGGCCATCGTAATTTAACCCTGTACCTCTTTGTGAAGTGTATCCGCTAAACACTGACTTCGCATCATCTAAATTAGCTCTTAAATTGATCCCCAATCCGTTTTCGAAACGGTGATTGAAGTCAATAGCCAACTCGAAACCTTTAGTTGTCAATGTACCGTAGTTTCCGAATGGAGCAGCAGCACCTAAGGTCCAGGTCGTTCCCTCCATAGGAGCAAACATATTATTTGTTTTCTTCTGATACCAGTCAAATGTTAAACCCAGTTTGTTTTGGAAGAAACGTGCATCCACACCAAAATCCAATGTTTCCAGATCTTCCCAGGTTACTGAAGGTACATTCAGCTTAGGAGTTCCCACCGAATTGGTCAACGCACCGTTAGCAATCCAACCCGTCTGTCCCGCAGTCATATTTGCAATGTACAGATCGGAAGGAACAGCCTGATTTCCGATAATACCCCAGGATCCTCTGAACTTCAGATTACTTAATGCAGGCTTAGCCCATTCCATAAAACTTTCTTCTGAAGCTACCCAACCAGCAGAAAAGGATGGAAACCATCTCCACTTCAAATCCGTTGGAAATTTAGAAGATCCGTCATAACGCAGATTCGCTTCTACCAGATATTTATTTTTAAAGGCATAATTGACACGTCCGAAATATCCGAGTTGGGAATCCCATGATTCGCCTCCGCTACCGGTAACTTGCCCTACGGCCAGGTCAAACTGAGGATTAGTGATATCGATCAGGTCAGCACGTTGTGTCCAGTGGTATTGTCCATCCGTAGTCACTCTGTTAAGTCCCAGCATAAATTTGAAATCATGTGCATCATTCAGATTTAGCTGATAGGTGGTGAATGCATTCACAGTATGTCTGCGTTCATTTTCAGACCGCATATAGATATGATCCTGAGCGGACCCGTTAGCAGTATACGTATCTTTTGAAAGATCATATGCCAATATCGCTCCCGGATCTGTAGACGCGACAGTCTGTCCGTCACTATTCACATATACCGGTTTACCATCTTTATCAAATCTTTGTTTTGCAGCAACCCATGAATTGGCTGCAGTATAACGGGTTCCGTTTTTTCTCCAGCTGTAGTCTTCATTTGTGAAAGTATAATCAATATCTACTTTCCAGTTTTTCATGATATTAACAGTTGCACCTGCATTTAAGTTAATATAATTGCGCAGCATACTGGCATCATTTGCAACAGAGTTTTCGCTCCATGGGCTGCGAATCGGATTTCCGTTTTCGTCATTTCCCATCGGATATAAAGAACTCCATCTGTACATGTACAACCATGGATCGGCTGTGGTAGAGTTAGTGGCATACGGATACGTCTTATTCCGTTGCGCAAACATGGCACCTCCGCGTACAGTCAGGTATTTATTCAGCTCCGAACTCACACGTAAGGCTGCATTGTATCTTTTGAATTTATCCGAATCACCAGGTTTCAACATCCCGCTTTGATTCAGCGAACCAAAAGACATAGTATACTTGGTTTTATTCAGGTTACCGTTCAGTGACAGGTTATGTGTCTGTGTAGGTGCCCATTCACGGATCATATAATCATACGGATCGTATGTACGTATACCGTATTTCTTAGTCGGATCTCCAGGGTTCACATACCAGTCGCGGCCATATACAGTCGGATCATCTGCACCAATGGTGGATCCGTATTTTTTATCCCATTCTACCGCCTTTTCATAGCTCTCGCGGTTTACTTTATAAAACGCTCCTGTTTCTACAGCTCCGATACGGTCTAATGCATCCATTGTATATTTCAATGCATTGACACGACCCATTTCATATTTTTTGAAAGGATTTTGGAAAGAAAAGTTGTTGGAGTAATTAATATTGATTTTTTCCTGTGTCCCGCCGGTCTTACTTGTAATGAGAATAACACCAAAAGCAGCTTTTGCTCCATAAATAGAAGATGCAGCAGCATCTTTCAATACGGAGATCGATTCGATATCTTCCGGGTTGACATACTGAATGCTTGGAATCTCCACATTATCCAATAAGATCAATGGATTACTGTTTCCCTGCATAGAAGAAATAGCACCACGGATTCTGATTCTTGGATCAGAACCAACCTCACCGCTAGGTATGGTAACACTCAGGCCGGGAGTTGTACCCTGTATAGCACGACCAACGTCAGAAATAGGCCGGCTCTGCAGATTTTCCTTTACATTGATGGTAGACACAGCTCCTGTAAGATTTCCTTTTTTCTGTTTACCGTATCCTACAACAACGACCTCATCCAGTGTAGATTCATCACTCGTCAGGGTTACGTTTAATGTGTTGGATGTAACAGTCAGATCTTTAGATGTATATCCTACACTTGAAAAACGGATCTTAGCTCCGATAGGAGCTGTAAGACGGAACTGCCCTTTGGCATCCGTTTGTGTAGAAGTAGTGGTTCCCACCACAGAGACAGTAACACCCGCCAATGGTCCTTCCGGACCGGATACTGTCCCTTGAACCGTCCCCTGCTCCATTCGTAAATTTGAACTCATGTACGAAGTTGCTTCACGGACGAGCGTATTACCTTTTACATTTCCGGCATGTGCTTCCGGAGATGGTAAGGATAACCCTAGAGCAACAGAAAATAGTAGAAATTTTCTCATACTTTTTTAGATTAAATTAGCTTATTTTTTAAAGTAGATTTTAAAAAGTTTTGCCTGTTTATGTTTGTTTTGTTTTAAATCAGGATAAAAGTATGCAAGAAATATGGATATAATTAACATTTATTAACAAATAAAGTGAGGAAACACTTACTTTGCACCATAATAATTCTTATTTAAGCTCTTATAAAAAGCAAAAACAGGCAATTAAGGTTTTGAAAATGCGCACAAAAACGCATAATAATCAGATTGACTGCTATTTAATGAAGAAAAGCATAGTGTAATAAATACACTGTTTTGTCACGTTTACGATACAATTGCGTTTATAACAAAAAATGCCGGCACTTTACTGCCGGCATTTAAAAACGATTAAGTTGGCGGATACTTACTTTGCCGCAGCAAAACCTACTTTTATTAAAGACTGTGCGCCAACAGCATCCTGGCCCCATTCCCAAAACATAATTCCATTTCCTTTTTGTCTGGCCAGCTGTGTTTTCAGCCTGATGGTATTTTCCCCATTGTAATAATAGGTTTTTCCATCTTTTGTAAATTCATCGGCATTTGCATTCGCTCCCATTGCCAGCAGATCCCGATATGGAGTTGCTGCATTGGCAGCCGTTTTTCCATAAGCCGGCAATCCTAAAACAGCCTTATTTGCCGGAAGTCCCTTTTCTGTTATCCAGATATTGAGCACACGTTCTGCCATACCATAGCTTGCATGATGATTGGGATTGGCCGAATCTGTTCCAATACCATCGTAGGCCATGAGGTTGACAAAATCACAGGCATCGATAGCCTCTTTGCTGATTCCTTCTTTTACAGTCCCTGCAAAGATTCCTGCGGTCACAGCCATACTGAGTGTACGGTGCCAGGAGTGAAGCTCGGCACCTAACTCTTGCATAAAGATTCCGAACGTAACATCATTCGCCTTATTGGATCTTGGATATTCCCAGTCCATATCTACGCCATCGAACTGGTTCTGAAGCGTAAAGCTCACTATATTTGCAATAAACTTAGATCGCAACTGCGGATTGGAAACAATCGTCGTAAATACCGAATCCACACCGTTCATCGCAATTACAATTTTCTTATTGTGACGCTTTACCAACCTGACCGCAGCCTGCATGTTTTCCTTTGTTCCCTGCAAAACCAATGATCCGTCGGACTTGGGCTGCATAAACGCGTATATCACATGTGTCAGACTTTCCAACGCTGTCGTATCTATAGCGGCAATGGTACGATAGCTTGGTAAATAAACAACCGTTTTAAATGAAAGATCTGGCTGATAAGGAGTTGTCGGTTTGACAAACTGATCTGCTCCGTAACCATCCGGTACCCAGATAACATCCTTCTTACAGGATACCAGTGTTACCAAAAGGGCTATACCCAATATTAAAAATTTCTTCATATTCATTTTATTTAGCCCCTGCATTTCTACAGGGGCAGATTATATCTTATCGTTTTACCTGATCAATAGCGATACCATAAGGCGCATATCCTTTGATAATAAATTCAGGAGTTTCACTTGTTCCTAATTTATATCTCAGAACTCCGGATTTAGATCCGGATCCAACTGTCTGTGGCGCATTTGCTCCACTTGCATCAGCTTTATTACGGTAGCCAAAGTATAGATAACCTTTTCCGGTCTCATCTACATCGATATCCATACCGGTTACATAGATGGTCTCATTTGTGTTGTCCGGTGCTACATAGCCCTGATCACTAAATCCTGTAGCAGTAAAGCCCATTACAGCCGGATCATTATAAACGGCAACAATATTATTGCCGTCCATATCCGAACGGTAAATTCCCGGTATATATGTTCCGCCTCTGTTGATCGCAAAATAAATCTGCTTATTGACCTGATCTACGACAAACTGACGTACTCCTAAAGACTTAATAGTTCCTGACAGGGAGCCGATAAACGCTCCAGCTTTGCTGAATTTATGAATTCCGACACCTGCAGTACCGGTAAACGAAACCCAGATTTCACCATTCACTTCTTTAATTCCGCTATAGAAATGTGTGGAAGAAGAAAAACCGGGAATATTGGTCGCTGTTGGTCTGAATTTAAAGTTAGGATAAGGAATCTCTACCCCTCCTCCGGCAGCTACATACACACCGTTATTACGACTTGTCCACCAGACATTACCGTCCGAATCTACTGCGTTCATCCATGGATCCAGGTTATATTCGGATGCTCCGACAACACTTCTCTTTGTCAGGAAGGTCTCGCCTGTTCCATCCAGATTGAAATATTTCACAAAACCATCTCCGTTTGCATTAGTACCGGTACTAAAACGCAATCCAAGACCGGCATCTGACAGATACACCTTGCCATTACCTATAGACAAACCTAAAGGACTGACACCGGTGGTAATTCCAAGATCAACTACGGTAGACGGCGCTAAAGTCGTCAGTTTATATTTGTAGATTTTCTTGGTAATGACATCCGTAAAATAAATGGTCTTGGCCAGTTCACCTTTGACATCTACTGCAACTTCTGTTGTTAGCGTTTCTACGCCGTCATTGACAGTCAGTTTCACAATCTGACTACCTTCTTTTGTAAACTTAATAACAGGCTTTTCGAGATCTGAAACTACTCCGTTGCCAAAATCCCAGCTATAGGTAACCGTTTTTCCGGGATATGTGAATATGCTGGCGGAGAACTGTACATCTGTATAAACGGCTATATTCTCAGGGACATTGATCTTAGGCTGCATTTTAGGGATAACGATTTTCTTTGTAATCTCCTTTTTCTGATCGCCTTGCCAGGTAGTCAGACTGACACTGTATTCACCCGGAAGTTCATAAAAAATAGTATCCGGAACCATCTTTTCAGATGTGGTCACATCCTGTACCTTACCCTTGCTATCGATAATCTTTGCCCCTTCAAACTGCCATTGAAACTTGTCTGCATTCTTTGAACGGTTTGTCAGCACCACTTTTGCCGGAGCAGTAATAGCATATTCCGGAAAATCAAAGTTTGCAATATACTCTCCTTGCTGACCGATACCGGTTATCTCATCCTTTGAACAGCCTAATATGACAAGGCCGATAAATAGATATAAAAATTTAACTGTCTTCATATTATAAACTGTTTTCGAATGTTCTGGTCGCTACGGTAGCAGTACCTGTTGAAGTAATTGCCGCTACATCTATAGTCACACTGTATTTTCCTACTTTTTTAATGCTGTTGACAACGGGTAGCAACTGTGTTTTTGTCAATGTCTGCTTTAGATTATTAATACCCGTTTGTGACAACACATAAGTTCCGCCATTCGTAAAATGACTGGCAGGAGCACTCGGATACAAGACCAGATAATCTGCTCTGGTAATCGTGTAAGCCAGCAAACCTTTCAATATCTCAAATTCCTGATCAGACAATTTCGTAATCAAGCTACTGTTATTCGGATACTTTCCTTCTTTAATAACCATCGGATACCTTCCTACCATCACATAATTATTGGTTACAGTTACCCAGTATTTATCCATATCGGCAGCAGCAACTTTCAACCATGAATTTGCTTTTGCAATGGAATCTATAACGGTCAGCGTAGACTCAGTTTCTCCTTTTGTCAATAGTTGCGTCCCGTTTTTAAGACTCATATTAATACCGAATGTTTCGACTATAGTCTCCATAAACCTCACTTCTGAAAATTTATCATCACGCTGCCAGGTCGATGCTGTCACTTGTAAGGTATCGCCGATTGCCGGCCGTGTATTATTATACGACACTCTCAACTGGGCAGCAAACTGACCGTTTGTTTCTCCCAATTCTGAAATGGGATCATTTTTCTCACAAGAAATCAAAGCACATGCTAAGACTACTGCATATAGTATGTTCGTTATCTTTCTCATTCTTTTAATCTTTTAATGTTGACTTCTCTGCCCACCAAACCGGTTTAAAGACCCAGTCTCTGGCTGACGCACCCAAACGTGCGATCTCTTTAGGGTTATAGACATATTCTGTCTGCGGATCGTACGGCAGACGCTGAATATATCTCCCTGTCCATTCTGTAAGTGCATATCTTGGGTAGTATAAATTCGGATAAGCCTTTTTACTGTATCCGTACCGTCTGATATCTGTCCAGGTCTCTCCCTGCAGGTAGAGTGCTATATATTTTTGAAGCATAATATCCGCTATAGTCAGTGCAGAAGCATTCTGTGCAACCTTAGCTGACCCCATATAACTAATGATCTGCCCTTCAGCTACACCCAGTCTTCTCAGGTTCAGATCTATGCCCGTATGGTAAGAAGCCAGCGCACCTTCTGTATCTCCTAAGTAAAACTGTGTTTCCGCTTTGATAAAATAAAGCTCTTCTTTTAACAGGATCGGATAAGGAGAATCATCTGATGTCCAGAATCCGTTTCGCAGGTTTGCAAAATCCTGATATACAGTCCCTGTCGGAAGATTAACATCCCGCAGACCTTCAGACATTTTAGCTCCCAGATATTTGTTATTTGCTCCCGGCGTTGTCAGCTTCAGTAAACGAGGATCATATACCTTATTTACTTCGTCTATTGTCAGTGATTTCATAAGCACATCCGTTGGAAGAGTGGTTTCCAGATCACTTTTGATATCAGCAAACTGAAATGCTTCTCCGGCAGGAGGCGGACCTGAAGGACCCCAAAGATTGCGCTGCCAGGATGATGTCGATCCTTTCGGATAGGTATACAGGGCATCCGAGAAATTAGCAATTGCGTTATTTACAATTGTCAGCAACTCCTGATGACCGTTTTGAAAATTAGCTGTTCTCAATTTTACACGAGCCCTTACCGCTTCGGCCAAACCTTTCCATTTATTAAGATCTCCCTGATAGATAATATCTGTCTTAGCATTCATGGATAAGGCCTGATCACTTACATTGTTCAGATCAGCCACACCTTCGTCCAGAAGAGTAAGTATATTTTTCAGAATTTCTTCCTGGCTATCATACAGCGGATTAAAAGAGCCTATATATGCTTCTTTCATTGGCATATCTCCAAATACGTCTGTCGCACTGAGGTAACTCAATGCAAGCATAATTTTGCCCACACCAATGTAGTTATTAGACCCTTCTTCTTTAGCGCGGACAATCATACCAGCCTGTCCGATAATATTACTACCGACATCAAAGTAATGCCACCTCCATGCACCCAGACGTGTAATACTGTTGTAATTCCAGGTATCTGTCTGTGCATTACTATTTCCTGTTCTTGTCGTCAGGTAATAGCTATGATAGGCTCCCCAACGTGCCTGAGAATACAACGAATAGGCCAGATTGGCTTCTATTGCGGCCAAACGCTGTGTAGAAGGTACCGTTACCGGATTCACAGGGTTCTCATTAATATCCAGTTTACTACATGAACTTACCACGACCAGGGCAAGTACTGTTGTTATGTTTTTTAAAATTCTAGTCATGATCCGATGCTTATAAAGAAATATTAAAACCAAAAGAGTAGGATTTAGGCAATGGAATAGCTCCATTGTCTACCCCCATCGTGCTGGCTCCGGAGCCACCTGCATTTGGACCCGCACTGTTTACCTCCGGATCTCCTCCGGAATAATTGGTAATGACAAACGGATTCTGTGCAGACAGTTCCAGACTCAGGTTATTTACACCCAATCGTTTGGACCATATCTTTGGTAATGCATAGCTTAATGTGATATAACGCACACGAGCCCAGTTCACTTTTTCAACAAAGTTGGTTCCTACCTGATAGTAGTTGTTTGCAAAGTAACTGTAATCCATCACGACGGATTTCTCATTCTTGACATACGTTCCGTCATTTTGCTGTACAACACCATTGAACACAAACTCTTTATCTCTCCATTCTCCGATATCATATGCT
Organism: Sphingobacterium spiritivorum ATCC 33861; assembly: GCF_000143765.1. Lineage (GTDB taxonomy): Bacteria > Bacteroidota > Bacteroidia > Sphingobacteriales > Sphingobacteriaceae > Sphingobacterium > Sphingobacterium spiritivorum. The sequence goes on from NZ_GL379773.1 coordinate 242,717, forward strand.
GTACCTACAGACATCATACGTTGACGGCTGGCATTCAGAATATCTCCTCCGAATCTGAAATCCCACAGAAAAGAAAGGCTGATATCTTTATACCGAAACTTGTTCATCCAGCCGATATTAAATTCTGGTTCGCGGTTACCGATATACTTTTCTTTAGAATCAATAATCGGATAACCATCTGCATTTACAACGACATACCCTTCATCTGTTCTTTTATAATCAGTACCCACAATGCCCAACACAGCATCATTAAGCGTCGTCGCGGCTGTACCGGCAGTAAGCTGTGCATTGGTGTATTTGAATGTCACGATATCTCCCGCAAATTCTAACATTTTCGAAGTATTACGCCATGCGTTTAGTGTTGATGACCATGTAAAATCATCTTTCTTAATTGGCGTTCCGCTAAGTGAGGCTTCGATTCCACGATTACGCAGTGAACCTGCATTGAAAGTCATAATAACATATCCTGAAGGCAGAGGCACACGTGGAGTCATAATCATATCAATGCTCTTACGCTCATAGTAGGTCAAATCCAGATTCAGGCGGTTTTTAAACAAACTTAATTCTGATCCGATCTCAAATTCACTGGTTTTCTCCGGTCTCAGATCCGGATTACCTCCTGTAGCACTGGTCACGAATCCACCTCCCTGTGTCTGTGCCTGTACCAGATTGGTATTGGTACGGTAAATAGGAGCATCCTTACCTACTTTGGCATAACTCACACGTACTTTACCAAACCAGGAATCATGATCAAACAGTTCGCTATAGCTAAAACTACCGGAGTAGGATGGCGAATAGAATGAACGTGCATTTTTAGGTAAAGTGGAAGACCAGTCATTACGTCCGGTTACCCCAACAGAAACGATGTTTTTGTATTCCAGTTTGAAATCTCCATAGATTGCGTAGCGCTGACGTCTTGACCATGTATCTGTAAGGCTAAGGTTTTCACGCTCCACGACATTCGGAGAGAAGATATCCTTTACGAGCAGACTTTCACCCATATAACCAACGCCTTTACTATCAAAGTAATCACTTGTCCCTCCCAAGATCAACGTTGCACGGAAGTCATTATAGAATTTACGGTCAAATGTGGCATTGAATATCGATGTTGTATACTTTGTATTCGTGTTGGATTCTGAAACCCGGCCATCAAAATAAGTTCCCGGAGTTCCCGGCGTGGTGATAATACGGTACTTGGATGCTGTAAAATCCTGTCCCAGCTGATACGAAAGTCTCACCCAGTCTGCAACTTTGTAATCAATTCTTCCATTGACCACAAAACGTTCTACATCGTTGTTTCGCGGATTACGCATAACACCCCACATAGGTGAGATCATTGCATTACGTCCATCATCCTCTGCCTCAATATACGAATACAAGGGCTCTCCATTGGGTTTCTGATACGAAAGAATATCGTATCTGAGCGGATAAGTCAGAATACTATTGATCCATCCTCCTGAGTTTACTCCTCCAAGACCTTCCTGAATATTGTTTTTGATGTAATTTGCAGAAGTTGTCAGTTCCAGTTTTGAACTTAATTTAGCTGTTCCTTTTAACAGGAAGTTGATTTTCTCCTGCTCTGTATTAGGCACCATAGATCCTGCATTGCGGTATCCTCCGGACATGTAGTAATTTAATTTCTCACTACCTCCATTGACATTCAGGTTGACATCATGCGTTACAGCCGTTTGAAAGAAACGATCTATATTATTGTACACAGTCTCATCATATCTGAATTTTCGACCCCATGAACTTCCTGAGGTTTCATCATACACTCCTCCTGTTCCGGTAGTATAAATACCTTGCTGACGAGGTGTACGTCCCATGGTCTCGACAAATGCTTTGTACGATCCATTGATCTGCATTGCTCCGGCTTTACCTTTTTTAGTTGTAATAATGATTGCGCCGGAAGCGGCATCAATACCATACAATGCTGCTGCAGCCGCTCCTTTTAATATGGAGATATCCTCAATATCAGCAGGATTAAAGTCCGCAATCCGGTTGACCGTTCCATTAGCAGAAGAATTACTCACACGGATACCATCCACGATCATCAGGGGCTGGTTGTCCCCTGTAAGTGTACTCGATCCCCGAAGAATAATTTCTGTAGGTAGTCCCGGAGAACCTCCGGAAGATGAGATCTGCGCTCCTGCGATCTGCCCTTGTAATGCATTCAGGACATTCGATTGGTTGGCATCCCGGAGATCTTCTCCTTTTACAGTCTGTACGGAATAGGTAAGGCTCTTTTTATTACGCTCAATTCCCATTGCTGTGACCACTACCTCGTCCAGACCTTTCATGTCGGGCGACAAAGCAATGTCTATAGTAGAAGATTCGCCGACCACGCGTGTGGCGGCCAACATCCCTATGTAACTAAAAGAAAGAGTCTGCCCTTTAGCAGCCTTGATCTTATACTTACCATCTGCATCGGTCACTGCTCCTACAGCAGTACCTACGACTTTAATTGAAGCGCCCAAAATAGGTTTTCCATCCTCCTGCGATGTGACTAAACCAGAAATTGTTAGCTCCTGAGCAGTTACCACATCCAAAAGGCACACTAGCATTGCCAGCAGCAATAGTAGATGTTTTCTCATAGTGAAAAAATTAGTTTATTCTTTAGTAGTTGTTAAATTGGTTTTGCGTTTTCATGTCGGTTAATTGGCAAAACGTGATAAAAATAATAAAGATTTTGAGTTTAGAAAACAATACCATCAATTAAAATCGGCCGGAACCTACAAAAATAGTATATAACAAGTTTTTAAACAGCAATCACGCATAATTTAAAATGCGCACAAAACCGCATTAACGTGTTTAAAATCTTATTATTTGAATCAAAAAAGGAAAGAAGAGAAAACAAAAAAAGTGTCATTCAGACACTTTCAGGTAATTTTTATGTTACAGTAACAGTTTAAGCTTAAAAGGAAAGTTTTCTAAGGGTTGTATTTTTCAATCCTGAACGCAGTCTTTTCATAAAATCCAGACCAGGATCTGATTTTCCGGTGATATAATTTGGATCCGTTTCTTTCCACCATTTAGTTTTCTTAAACTGCTTGTACTCCAGATGCCCAATGACGAGTTCAATAGGATATTTCTCCGACAACAGATCAATAAGCTGTGTATTAGCTTTGAGCTGTGCATCTGTTAACGGATTTTTCTCACTTCCGATATTTTCGATACCAATGGCACAATAATTAAGACCTATCGTATGTCTGGCAAATACGGTATCCGGCAAGAACTGATAGATCGTACCATCCCTGTCAATGACATACTGAGAAGAAACATTGAGTTTACTGGCTTTGGTAAGCTCGGGCCTGCCTGGTAACTGCACAGGATTGAAAGCATTGAATGTAGATTTTACGCTGTTATTTGCGGTCCAGTGAACGACCACGATCTGAGGTTTTATAACAGCTTTTTTCTGATCTAACCCATGTCGGACTTTCAGGTATTCCAGCGATAATTGTTCACGCTCAGCATTCCATGTTATTGGTTTTTGAATGATTTTTAAATCTTGCGCCTTAACACATAGGCAACCCATAATCAGATATATGGTCAGTACTATATTTTTCATATTCGATTCTAATATACAAAAAGCCTGTCTAATGACAGGCTTTTTATTATTCCGCAACATTAAACCACAAAGGCGTAGTAAGTCGATATTTCTCTGAATTATCTCCCACATTATCCGGATTGCGATTTTGCTCATTACTCTCATAAACCATTGCCTGAATCCATTGATTAGGATTACCCGCTTCAAATATGGTTGTATTCAAGTTAGCTGGTCTTTTCAAACTTGGTCCGTATATCGTCGAAGCATAATCCATACGGCGCATATCAACCCATGTCTCAGGATTGAGACACAATGAAATATATTTTTGTCGAAGGATATGACTCAAACCTCCATTTAAAGAGCTGAAATGTGTACTTAATCCATCAGCTTGTTGAGCTGTCCAATACGCATTAATTCCCTCTTGTGTTACTCCGAGTTTGCGCATATTGGATTTTACACCTTCTTCATATGCAATTAATGCACCAGCAGCATCTCCTGATCTTAGCTTCGCCTCTGCTTCTATAAACTTGACTTCAGAGTAGGTTATAAAACCAAAAGGAGACACCGTTTTAGTATAATAACCACTCTTGCTAAATCTACCATAATCATCAGGAGCGGTTTTTGTAGCATCTCCGGGATTACCATTTGCGAGAGTCCCTTGACCATTTGCAATAAAAGCTCCTGCAGCAGGCCCTCTGTACTTTCCGTCAGATGCCGCTCCAACCATAATTTTACTTATACGTGGATCTTCATAACTTGTATTTGTGACAGGAAAAGAAGTCAACATATTTATAAAAAACTGAGACCAGGAGAAATAACGGGGATTTGCAACACTTTCAAAACCACCCCAACTTGACCATGGATTTTCATCGATTAATAAGCCTCCTGCCAAATATGGAAATTCAGCATCCATTCCATCTCCATTGAAACCATTCTGACATGCTTCAATAATTTTTGCGGAATTATAGATGCCACTTTTCTTTGACAAATGGTTCATATAGCGAGCTTTCAATGACCAAGCAAATCTCTTCCATTTCTCTACATCACCTTGGTAAAGTAAATCACCTTTCTTCGCGTTAATACTACGCTGGGATGCTGTAGAGCTAAATGCTTCAATAGCCTCATCCAACAATTTTTGGATACGCTCATAAACAGTCTTCTGATCATTAAATTTAGGTTCCAAAACCAATTGATCTTTTCCCGTATAATAATCATCTACAACGATATTACCATATTGACTAGTTAAAAGGCCGAAATTAAGTGCCAATAATGTCTTTCCAACTCCTACAAGATGAGGATTACCTTCTTCAGTTGCCAGATTAATAATATCTACACAGTTTGGCATCGTATTGACATACGCATTCTGCCACAAAAAGTATCCCGAAGTAAAGCGCCAATTGCTTGCTGCATATCCTCCTGAATTAATCGTCTGGAGTCCGGTATATTGCATCACTGCTGCAATTTCCCTGGTTCCTCTCCATTGTGCTGCTCCGCTAGAAGTTGTAATTGCTCCGGCAACACGACTTGCAGCCTCAACTTTTGATGGATTATTAGGATCTTCATTAACATCCAGATACTTTGTACAGGAAGTTATTGAAACACTTAGTGTAACCATTAAATATATGCCGTAATTTTTAAATTTTCTTTTCATCATCGATCGCGTTAAAAAGTTAGTTTCAAACCAAAATCAAATCCTCTTGTTGCTGGAACACCTAAATTATCAAATCCAAAAGAGCCGGATCCACCAACACCAGCACCGCTTCCGGAAACTTCCGGATCAACACCTGAATAATCCGTAAATAACAATAAATTTCGGCCGGTTAAGGTAAATTGTAAATTAGATAACCTCAAGCTTTTAACCACATTTGAAGGCAAGCTATAAGTCAGACTGGCGTATCTTAACCGCACCCAAGATCCGTCTTCTACAAAGTTAGACCCTCTCGCTGCGTAGTATGTTTGGTAAAAATCCTGATCCAGATTAATAGATTTGGTATTCGCAGCTCCTGTTTTCTCAACAATCCCTTGCAAAACTGTAGTTCCACGATCTGCTGTTAATGGACTAAGCCCCTGACGTACCAACATATAAGATGTTGCATTAAATACATCTCCTCCTTTTCTTATATCCCACATAAAGGACATTCCCCAGTTCTTATACTTAAATGTGTTTGTGATTCCACCTATCCAATCCGGATTTCTATCTCCAATTTGAGACATAGTAGAAACAACCTGAGGTAAGCCTGCTTCTGTCAGCAACAACTGTCCATCTGCATTCGTTTTCCAGGTTTGTCCATTGATTCCGAAAAGAGTGCCATTCAAAAACGCGGCTCCCTGTGCAATTGAATTAGCAATCCAAGAGTCAGAAATTTCAACTCTGTCCAATTTTCCAGGCAGATCTTTTACGGTTGCCTTATTAGCACTAAAATTCACATCTATACTCCAGTTAAAATCCTGCTTTCTAACAGCCTGAAAGTTCAGAATAGCTTCGTATCCCTTATTTTCAATAGATCCACCGTTCAAATAGGCAAGAAAAGAACCTGAAGAAGGAGGAGTTCTTGTTCCAAGAATCTGATCGTCTGTCAGCGTCTTATACCAGGTTAGATCTAACCCAATACGATTGTTCCAGAATCTCAAATCTGCCCCTACTTCATAAGAATTTGTAAATTCAGGTTTCAGATTTGGATTCCCAAAATAGTCTGTAATATTTGTAATAAAGCCTCTTGGATTAATAGTAAAATCATTGATATATGTCCCCAAGGTTGTTTGCAATACGTGAGATGGCGCATCTTTTCCGACCTGAGCCCACGCCCCTCTCAACTTTGCAAATGACAAAAAACCTGTTGGCTGATCTCCATTTAATTCCTTGATTAAATCAGTTACTAGAACAGAAGTACTGATTGAAGGATAGAAAAAGCTATTTTCAGCTTTTGGCAATGTGGAAGACCAATCGTTTCTTCCTCTGAAATTCAAATAAACTATGTTTTTCCAATCCAAATTCAGATCTCCGAAAACTCCTACAATTCGCCGGCGCGAAATCCCTTTTGAAACGGTTCTATCACTTGCAAGGGTATTATTAATACCAATAAAATCCGGATCAATAAAATTCCTTGCAGTAGATGTCACAGTCTTTCTGTAAGTCGCCTCAACATTATGACCTAATGTAAAATTTATATTAAAGTCATTAAATGATTTTTTAGCATTCGCTAAAAAAGTTGAAGTCGTTACCTGATTCGTTGTGGCAGCTTCCGCTAAATATCCGGTAAGACCTGTTTGAGAACTTGGACTTGTCACACTCTGGAAATTTTCCCCATAGTAATCCGTTCCAATTCTATAAGTAATATTCAACCATGATAAAGGATCATATACCACTTCACCAATTCCGATAACTCTGTTAATATCATTAAAAACAGGCTTTCTGTTGATTGTCCAGTAGGGATTATCAAATGCAGATTCAGAATTCTCACTTAATACCTTTTGTGTATTATCGGGATTCAGATAATCTGTCATATCGACATTTCTTGGCCAGAACAATGCTCCCATTATGCCACTCTGGCTACCTTGAGAAAAATAAGTGCGATCAGTCTTAACATAATTAACATTAGCCCCTATCTTCAAATTATCCTTAATTTTATGATCTGCATTAACCCTAAAAGACTTCCTATTAAACTCTGTGTTTTTAGCTATTCCTCCTTGATCAAATAATGATGCTGATGCATAGAACGTTGACCTATCCGTTCCGCCACTTACAGACAAATCATGATTTTGAGTGAAAGCTGTTTTGAAAAAAGCAGGGATATTATCATAGACGTTCTCACCTTCGTTAAATTTCGGGCCCCAAGACAGATAAGAACCTGCACTAAATACACCTTTTTCGCCTTGCTTATATAACGACTGCAATTCAGGGAACTTATTTGCTTTATCAAAAGAAAACGTATTAGAGTAAGTAATACCACCCTGACCACTCACACCTCTTTTAGTTGTAATAACCACAGCACCACTCGCTGCTCTTATTCCATATAAAGCTGCAGCAGCAGGTCCTTTCAGAACAGTTACGCTCTGAATATCCTCGGGATTAATATCAATGGCTCTGTTGGAGGCTGGTGTTATACCCGCAGCTAAACCGCCCTGAGAAACCGGGGTAGTATTATCTACCGGAATACCATCCACAACAAATAGAGGTTGATTATTTCCACTTAAAGAAGTTCCCCCACGGATCATAATATTTGCTGAAGCCCCGGGAGATCCTCCTGAATTGGTTACTTGAACTCCCGCAACTTTACCTTGAAGAGCATTAACTACGTTGGTTTGATTCGACTCTGTGATTTGTTTCGGAGATACACTTTGTAATGCAAAACCCAAACTCTTTACTTCCTGTTTGACCCCCATCGCCGTTACCACTACTTCTTCAAGAGCTTCTTCCGAACCGGACATAGACACAGAGACCGTATTTGAAGCCCCCACTGCTTGCTGGACTTCTTTGGATCCTACAGAACGGAAGATCAGTACATCGCCGGGACTTGCCTGGATTGTAAAGCTACCATCCGGATCCGTTTTTGTGGTTACAGACTTTCCTTTGACAAGAACAGTCACACTGGACAACGGCGCCCCGTCTGCGGAATTGGTAACTTTCCCGGAGATCGTTTTCTGCTGCGCCATCAAATTGACTGAAATAAGCATCAGCCAAAAGAATAATAAGAGTAATTTTCTCTTCATGTTTGACAGTTTGTTTATGATTTATAAATAAGTTTAGATAATAAGCATGTAATATGGTCTGGTCAGTATAACAGGACATTGTCCTTTACAATTTTAGCAATTTATTTTCTAAAATTGCAGTATTTTGCTTCTTTTATTTAAATTCAAGATAAAATAACACTAATAAACACCAAACAGAACCATAAGATCCGCAATAAAACGCAAAAACAGGAATGTAGCAGCATATTTCAACAAAAAAAAGCGGGCAGATATTCTGCCCGCTTCTTTATTAACTCCAAAATTATTACGGTCTCAGCACAAATCCGATCCCATTTGCTGTTGCAGACCCGGTTTTATTAACGGGTTTATTCAGCATATCCCAACGCGGGCCTTTTGCGTCTTCCTGTCTCTTAACCACAGCAGAGAAATTACCTCCATTTGTAAAAAAAGCCCTGCTGGATCCCAAGGTTTTCATAACTAGCCCAAGATCATTCAGTGTGATTCCTGAAGAAAAGGCGTCATCTCCGCCATCCACTACCACACAGATAACTTTTTTGTCTGCATTAATTCCTATCGCAGTACGCGCTGATACTGTAGCATTCGTAGATGTTATCAGATTATTGTTAAAGACAAGCCAGTTTGTTCCGGATACTAAATGATAAATAGTATTCAGATCAACCGGTTCAGCAGGATAAGTTGCAGCCGGTCTGTTTCCGATAAAGGGTACTCCGGCCTTTGTAACGGCAAAATACGGAATAGTAAACGCTGTTGTAGTAGTGGTATTTGTTTTGATCTGCCTTCCGTATCGGATATAGGATCCGGATGGTGCATTAATCGTTGTTCCGGAAGTCAATACAGCATCTCCGTTGATAGCAACCATCATCTTACCACCTGATCCCGACTCATTATACTTAGCCATTTCAGGTAAAATCTGCGTAGCATAAAGCACCTCGTTAAACGGACCGAGTGCCTGAGCGGTAAGTTTAGGTTTGGACAAATCTATTTCCAGAACATGCATACTCACAGGCCGATTCAACCTGTTGAGGTAACGGATGTGTGTATGAACGATTCCGTCTGCAACAGTTGTAGTCGAATCCAGACGAAATGTCTTGATAATATCGGTATTTGAAATAATACTTTGAGTCAATGCACCGATTTGATTATCAGGAGGAATGGTATCTTTTTCCACTACAACTTCCTTTTTCTCAAATACCGGCCAGTCATCCCGTTGTTTACAGGATGTAAATGCTGAAACGATAAACATAGAAGTCACAACAAACTTCAACGAATGTTCAACGCTCAATGACAAAAATTTTAAACTTGATTTCATAGCGTGGTCATTTATCGTATGTTAAAAAATGAAAGATAAGGCTTCATTGCGGTACTCGTCTGTCCATTATAGCCTAATGCAAATGCAGTATAGGTTCGCTGATTGACTATAGTACCTGCATTGCCATAAAAAGCAATAACGGTCGCATTGGTCACTGCTGCCCCTGCAGGTCTGACTTTCCAGGTTCTGGAGACGCTTCTGTTCAGTACAAAGTATTCACTCATCTCCATAAATTTAATATTACTAGCCACCAATGAGTCCTGAGTAGCAACCTGGCCCGCTGCTGTAGTAGAGAAAAACCCATAATACAGATCTACTGCCGGCACATTAGGCATTAGGTTTACAAACCGGTAGCGCGCATATAACGAGTCCGGCACAGAGAAATCTTCTTCTGTGAGAAGCGATTTGGTATTTGCTGCAGTATCTGCCAGATGGAGTGTATAACGTTTACCTGCTGTTAACATAATATTTGTTTCATAAAGAATCAGCGAATCTGTACCATCATCCTTCTTCTTCGGGAGACCCAGTTTGACATTTACATTGCCGGCTTTGATTCTTAGAAAATCCGCTCTTGAATCTCCTCTTGTATTCCATCCCCCACCCGGATACGGTTCACGAGCACGAATAAGGGGCGTCACACGCTGATCATTAAATTTGACATACATGTATCTGTCATCCGGATACACACTTGCCATATTAATCTTGACAATAGCATCATCATTGGTCATAAACTCCAGATTTCCGTAATCCTTGACCGACTTCTCGCAGCCGAATAACGATACGAGACCAAGCATGCATATAATTAGTTTTATTGATTTCATAACTTCAAAAATTTCAATCCGTAGATTTTGAAAACCATAATTCTTTTGTGACATAATCAGGCTCTAAACCGCCCCATTTAGCCAATTCATCTGCATTCCATACATATTCTGAATTGTAGCGGGGGCGCACCCGGTATCCGTATTTCTTATAGACCAATGTAGAGGGATCGATTTGTTGGTATTGTCTGAAAACAGTTGCATCATAATGATATTTTCTCAGGTCACACCATTGTTCCAGTGATCCCCATCCCCATTGCGCAATATACTTTTGCCCCATAATATCGGTTATGGTCAGTTCTGCTGCAGTCTGTGCGACCTCTGTACTTGCCAGATATAGCCCAATTTCAGTTGCTGTAATTTCTTTTTCTCCGGAAGCTTCCGCTACAGCATATCGGCTTACAAACGACATATGTGCGGTTATCCCGTTTCTATACGCAGCAAACGCGCCGTCCCGATCACCTTTTATCAGCATCGCTTCTGCTTTGGCAAACTGCAGTTGTGAATACGTCATTAATGGAAAGTCTACTGTATTCTTAAATATAAATTTACCCCCGGTACCTACAACAGACGGAACAGTCGAATTAGAAATATTGGGTGTACCTCCAATAAATGTACTATCCGGCAGTCTAAAGTTCAGCATTCTTGACAATCTGGGATCCAGAGAAGTCTTCGCTGCCTCTTCAAAATCTCCTCTGACACCTCCTGTTAAATACCGTAAAATCGGCAAGCCCGCTTTACTGTAATACGTAGAGTTGAGATATCCGCCATCTGTCCCAAAGATATTTGATGTTTCCGGTGATTTCCCGCCAAACTTTACTCCGGCGTCATCCGCCGCAGAAGTGAAGGAAAGATCTGCATAACGGATTACAGAATCAGCATACTGAGAAGCAAACTCCGGTTTGTTAACCAGATGACTGTATTGCAAAGCCAAAATTCCATATACAAACTTTTTCCAGCGATCCATATTCCCTCTGTACAGGTTATCACCGGATGCAGAATTCAGATTAGCAGAATAATTAAGCGGACTTTTCAGCGTCATATAATACAGCGAAGAATCACACCACTGACGCACTTTAGCATACACTTCAGGCTGATCCTGATATTTGAATTTTAATAAATCATTGCGCAAAGCTTCATCCAGAATTACAGGACCATGATAATCTGTCAGCATCTGATAACCCCATGCTTTGATCGCATAGCCAATTGCAGCATACTCGTATTTCTCATTTTTGATAGCATCTTCGAGCATCACCCTCAGATTGTGCCCATGATTATAATAGACCATTCGCCACATCACACCTCCTACATCACTTACACCGCCAATATATCCGTGCCTTTCCCATACCAGGGAGTTAAAATCGGAACTACCTCCCACAATCCCTTGCGTAAACTTGTTTATAATACGTGCATCCTGCGAATAACCATTAGCCATCTGATAGACAATCGGCGCCAGCAGCAATTCAGCTTTTGCATCCTGTGGAAATGACGGGTTATCATTAATGTCCAGATATTTTTTACAACTGGTCAGTAAGCCCACTATGAGCACTACCAGCAATATTTTTGTGCTTTTCATAAAATTATAATTTTAACCGCAATCCTAAGTTAAATCCACGGGGCTTAGCCATATTACCATAGTCAATACCGTAACCACCTATACCTCCCACACCCGGTGTATTCAGGTTACTTTCCGGATCCAGTCCGGTATAGTTTGTAAATAACAACAGATCTGTCCCGGTAAAGAATACACTCATACTTGTATTTTTACCGATTCTGCTGGTAAGACTTTTCGGCAATTCATAAGCCAGAGAGATATCCCGTAAACGGAAAGTATAGATGTCCCGCTCGATAAACATAGACGGTTCGACATTTGTAAAGTAATAGTTGGAATTATAAAACGGAGTAACAGCAATATTATTAATTGTCGGATTAGCAGATTCCTCTAGGCCATCCTGCAGGACACCCTGAATAACGCGAGGCTGTTCACGGTTAAGTGTTTTCGCTGAAACACCCAGATTAAACATCCGGTTTTCTAAACCATTAAACACATCACCTCCTACCCGCAGATCCCAAAGGAAGGATAAGGAGATACTTTTATATCTGAACTTATTAATCGTACCCAATGTGAAATCAGGTATACGGTCGCCGATAGGATAATAAACACCATCTCCTGTCACAGGAAGTCCTGTAGCTGTATTGATCAGCACATCTCCATTCGCATTCCTCTTGAATCTCGTACCACTCAATGCTCCTATACTATAACCCGGATGTACTGAAGTACGCAATCCGGAAAGCACCCAGGTATCAGATTCATATAATTCGGGTAACTCTTCGGCCAGCGAAAGTACTTTCCCTCTGTTTTTAGTAAAATTGAACGTAACATCCCAATTGAAATCACGCTTCTCAACAGGTCTGACCATTGTCTGAATCTCTATTCCGTGATTTTTAACCTCTCCGCCATTCAGCATCTTCAGAATATAACCTGTTCCATAACTGAGACGTGGCAGAATAATCTGATCCGAACTTAAACGGGTATAATAAGTAAAATCAAATGAAACACGTTTTTTAAACAACGAGAACTCGATTCCTGTCTCAAAGTCTCTTGTACGTTCTACTTTCAGATCCAGATTACCGCCATTAACACCATATGCAAAACCTCCTCCGGTAGAATATTGTCCTTCAAAAGAAGATTTAGTGTAATAGGTACGCCAAGGTTCTTTTCCAGTGAGTGACACTGAAGATCTCAACTTTCCTTCATCCACAAAAGGGAACATGTCGTGGAATCCTTTAATATCGGAGAAGTTAAAAGCTATAGATCCGGAAGGGTAACCAAAGAACGGATTATTCGGCATTAGCCGTGAACTGCCATCCAGGCGTCCTGACAATGTAAGGTACAATATCGTTTTGTACCCAAGTACTGCCTGCCCGAAAAAGCCAACATTCCGGTAATTATTAATGGTGCTTTTGGATAATCTTGTTTCCGGCAGAGTATTGTTTATACTGTAAAAATCCGGATCAAAGAATTTTTTGCCATACTGTGCATTGGTCACATAATTATAATCATTAAAGGAGGCGCCCAATACGCCCTGCAATGAGAAATCATCAAACTTGTGACTCGACCTTGCCGTCAATGATCCCGTCAGGATGCGTGAAGTTCTGTCATATACACTTATCTGCCCTCCGGTAGGATCGCCTTCTGACCCCGAACCTAAGTAGGACTGATTATGATAAACACTCTCGCCATGTGTAAAAGAATAGTCTAAGCCCAGAATACCATTAACAGACAACCATTTAGAGGGTCTGTACATAATATTGGAATTAGCCATCATACGATTCACCTTATCGAAAGAAGTATTTCTGTAAACATCCCAGAACGGGTTGTCAAATTCGCTGTATATAGTACCGGAGTGCAGGACACGATTCCCTTTTTCATCTATCCACTGACGTACATCTGCCATAGGATTGAATCGTAATAAAGTAACCATATACCCATCTGCACCTTTTCTGGCTTTATCATTATCCGAATTGGTATAGCTGAAAGAGGTATTAATATTTAGTTTCTCGCCAAACTTTGCGGTGGCTGCAAGTCTGGATGAAATACGGGTATAACGTGTATTCGGTGTGATACCGGTATTATCATTGTATTCATTAGACCATCTGTAGGTAAATGCTTCATTTCCTCCTTCAAAAGAAAGATTATGTTTCTGATTATATCCTGTTCTGAAAAAGCTTCTGATATTATCATACAATTGGACCCCTTCTTTGTATTTAGGTCCCAATGAATATGGTGAAGTCCCGTCATATAATCCATTAGTACCTTTTGAATATATGTTCTGTACTTCAGGAAATTTATTAACAGTCTCCATACGTCCCGAAAAGTTGTATGTTACAGCTGTTCTGCCGGCTTTTGCTTTCTTTGTAGTGATCAATATCGCTCCGGAGGCTCCCTGACTACCAAACAAAGCCGTTGCCTCAGGGCCTTTCATGATCGTGTACGATTCAATATCTTCCGGATTCAGGTCCATTCCGCGATTGGAGTAATCCAACGCTCTGTTTGCAGAACCCGATGCCAAATCATTTTCATTAAGTGTCGAATTATCAATAGGAACTCCATCCACAACAATCAGTGCACTGTTGTCTCCGGACACAGACACAAACCCGCGAAGTACAATTTGTGCGGAAGCTCCGGGCGCACCACTGGTCGAATTGATGGACAATCCCGGAACACGCCCCTGCAGACCATTAAAAAAGGCCTCACGCTGTGTTTCAGAAACTTCATCACCACTCACGACAGGAGTTGAATAGCCTAAAGATTTTTTACTTCTGTCAATACCATAGGCCGTGACCACCACTTCATCAATCGATGAGGATGAGCTCGATAAAGTTACGTTGAGATTGGTTTTGCTGCCTACAGCTTGTTCTACAGTATTCATGCCGACGTAGCGATAGATAAGAGTAGCGCGGGGAGACACCGTAATTTTATAATTACCACTTCCATCGGTAATTACCTGGTTACTTTTGCCCTTTTCCATAACAGTAACCCCCTGTAACGATTTTCCATCATCGTCAGTTACTTTACCGGTTACTGTCTGTTGCTGCGCAAAGAGTATAGCGCAATTCCAAACAACCCCCAGCATTAATAGGAGAAATTTTATTTTCATGATTCAAAATTAGGTTAGTTTCAATAGGTTAAGTCCGATCAGATTAATGACCTGGTCAATAATTCTGAAAAAACAGAGAGGTAGCTGTCTACTTTTTGTTTATAAAATTTGGTTCTTCTTAGGTTAATAATCTCTACCGAAGATAACACATTTATGCATGATATTTCGAAATATATTTAAAAATAAACACAAAAAAGGGTTTGAATATTATTTCAAACCCTTTTTTTCAATAAAACATAATGCATTCACGTAACAAGACGCAAGAATACGCAAATCCTATTTTACCCTATACACCCCCATTTCTCCTTCATTTTCTAATGGGTCTATAGCTTTTACAATGACCATTTTTAGTTTTTTGCCGTTTTCTTCACGCGCAAACTCCTTACTCAGTATAGAAGGTACTACAATCTCATATTTCCACTCCCCTCCGTAGTTAGTATACACCAGCCACTTACTTACCTGCTCTTTTCGAGGATGCGACCATTTGACAAAGACGCTCTGTTTATGCGTATCGCCGCTTACAAATGGAGCGGAGAGATAGAAAGAAGTTAGCCAGGGTGTTCTCGGTGCAAGTGCCTCCGTACGGTAAGGTCCGTCAGCAACCGCTCTGGTCATAGCCGCATTTTTAGTCAGCCCGGCAATACTCCAGTGAATGGCACCTATACTATTAGGAATTTCCTTACGCGTCACCTCTATCTGACGGACAATCTCATTTGAATAATCTGCAGATCGTCTTCCAACCGTGTTAATACCGGGCCACACATGACGACCTAATGTATTCTCACTCTGCCACCATCTCAATAGAGTCGTAAAGCTTTGTTTAGCCGGTTCAATTGGCCAGTATAATTGCGGAGCGAAATAATCGATCCAACCTTTATTTAACCATAGCTTGGCATCAGCATACAACTGATCATACTGACTTGAGCCCTGTATTCCGGCAGGATACCCCGGTTTCCAGATACCAAAAGGACTGATTCCGAATTTTACATGATTTTTTTCAGCTTTGATTTCCTTATAGATACGCTCAATAAATGTATTTACACTATTTCTTCTCCAGTCCGCACGGGTAAGTTTACCTCCGGATTTGACATAAGCATTCCAGCTTTCCGTATCCGGAAAATCCTGCCCTCCGTTATATTCTGCATATGGATAGAAATAGTCATCAAAGTGAACACCATCTATATTATATCGTTTTACAATATCTAATACGACACGTGAAGCATGATCCTGAGTAGATTTTTTAGAAGGATCAAACCAGTAATAGCCTTGTTTCAGCTTCAGTACAGATTCAGGCATTCGCTTTACCATAGATGCTTCCGTGACCACACCGCTTGCGCTGTGATGTGCACGATAAGGGTTTAACCAGACATGAAGTTCCAGCCCCCTTTTATGTGCCTCTTCAACCCAGAATTCCAGGGGATCATAGTAGGGGTACGGAGCTTTACCCTGTTGTCCTGTCAGAAATACAGACCAGGGTTCATATTCACTTTTGTATAATGCATCAGCAGCAGGTCTGACCTGAAAGATAACCGCATTAAAGCGATTTGACTTTAAGAAATCCAGTAAGGATATGGCTTCCTGCTTCTGTTCCTCTGTGGAGAGGTTATTTTTACTTGGCCAGTTTATATTAGCAACAGATGCGACCCAGGCCGCCCTGAATTCACGTGGTACCTGTGGCAAATCCACCTTAAGCTCTTCTTCCTTTTCCTTTGCTTTGGTTTGCGGTTTTTCTATTTGCGGAGTGACCGCCGGTACAGAATCCACCTGCACAACAACGGAAGGAGCTACCAACACTTGATTTTTCATTCTTTTCCTGGAAGAACATCCGCTCATACCAACAAAAATAAAACTCAATACTATAACGTAAAATAACTGTCTATTCATAAATCGTAAAATAAACGACAAAACTACACTTTTAAGATTAAACGAAAAATTAATCACTGCTATTGCCGTTTTCTAGCCTTTAATGT
Source organism: Sphingobacterium spiritivorum ATCC 33861 (assembly GCF_000143765.1). Classification (GTDB taxonomy): domain Bacteria; phylum Bacteroidota; class Bacteroidia; order Sphingobacteriales; family Sphingobacteriaceae; genus Sphingobacterium; species Sphingobacterium spiritivorum. The sequence goes on from NZ_GL379773.1 coordinate 259,732, forward strand.
CGATCAGTTCTCCTTCAAAAACCACCTGCTGTAATCCGAACGCATCATCAAACACAATTATATTGGCTGTCGCCCCTGCTTCGATCCTTCCCAGATCTGTACGTCCGATGAGATTCGCCGGATACAAAGTCGCCATACGCAAAGCCTCTTCCAGAGGAATATCAACCTGTAATACTGCATTCTTTACAGCCTGCAACATCGTCAGCGCAGAACCGGATAATGTCCCGTCCGGCAACACATAGTGATCTACATTCAGGATATGTTTATAGATTCCTTTATCACATCTGGCGACAGCATCTGTAATCATAAACAAACGTTCTCCCATTTGTCTTTTAGCCACTTTTGCAGCTTCATAATTCACATGAATACCATCCAGAATGATACTAGCACATGCTCGCTGATGATTGAAAACAGCACCAGGCAGACCTGTTTCACGATGATGGAAAGCCGACATCGCATTGAAAAGATGTGTTGCCGTCTGTATACCACTATCAAATCCCGCTGTAGCCTCTTCAAAAGTCGCATTACTATGCCCTGCACTCAACAGAATACCTCTCTCCAGCAAAAGAGACAGACAATCAGCATCCAGTAATTCGGGGGCCACAGTCATCATTTTAACCAGCGCCTTATGGTCATCATTCAATAAATGTGTGATCTCTTCTGCCGTAGCTTTTATGATCAGCTCTTCAGGATGTGCGCCTCTTTTTTTTGCGTTCAGGAAAGGTCCCTCCAGATGGAGCCCCAAAGCTACACGGGGCACATATTTATTAACAACAGCGATAGCCGTTTTGAATACACCGATCGTATTAGTAGCAAGACACAAGAGGTAGGAGGTACATCCTTGTTTCAAAAGCGTATCCTCAATCTTAGCCAGCGAATCACTGGTCAACTCTGCGGAAAACAGCTGATCACCGGCTCCGTAGATCTGAAGATCAATCAGCCCCGCACTCACCAGTCCTCCGTTTGCATCTATAACCTTTGCTCCAGCCGGGAGTTGATCTGAAGGAATAATAGAAGAAACCTTATCATTTTCCAATACGATGATACGGTCAGATAATATTTCGGTACCTGTAAAGATACGCCCGTTTACAATTACAGTTTTTGTATGCATGATGCCTGAATTTTGAGAGATATAAAGATAAGGATTGGTAATGTCAATGAAGGTGTGTAAATTAGCTTAATGGATTCTTTTAACAAAAAAGACAGCGAAAAACCTGTCAATTCGAATATCAGACTGATGCGCAATATCAATATTATAGCTATCACGATTTTCGTACTGGCTATTCTTTTCAAGGTTATCCAACATTTCTTTTTTAAGTAAACGCTAAACGCATGTCAGAAAAAATTATTTTAAACACTGAAAAAGCACCTGCAGCTATCGGGCCTTACAACCAAGCCATCAAAGCAGATAAAACATTATATGTATCCGGACAGATTCCTTTGATTCCTGAGACCATGGAACTCATTACATCAGGTGTCCGCGATGAAACACACCAGGTTCTCAAAAATGTAGAGGCTATTCTAAGTCACGCAGGATATTCTTTTAAGGATGTCGTCAAAACATCTATTTTTTTAAAAGATATGGGCGATTTTGCTACTGTCAATGAAATATATGCTCAGTATTTTGTAGATGCTCAGCCGGCACGGGAATGTGTTGCAGTAGCTACATTACCCAAAAATGTAAACGTAGAAATATCAGTCATTGCCTGGAAAGCATAGTGAATAACGAAATAAAACCTACAGAAAGCCGCGGAAAGTATTTCTTAGCGGCTTTTTTAGCCCCTTTCATCTGGGGATTTATGTCTATCCCTGTTCGCTGGATACGTGGATGGCCGGCTGAAGATATCCTTTATTTTCGCATACTGACGGCCATGCTTATCCTTTGGATATTTATCCTCATATTCCGGAGAAAAAAATTAAAGGAAGATATTTACCATTATAAAGAACTGGTTCAAAAAGACAAACAAAAATATGTCTGGCTCACTATACTGGCCTCTTTATTTATCTTTGGGAACTGGTATACCTATATATACTGCATCAATCATATCAGTATTCAGGCTGCTGCATTTGCATATATGTTATGCCCTCTAATTACCACAGCAGCGGCTCATTTTATTCTCAGGGAAGAATTAAGTCTGATCAAAAAAACAGCTTTATTCTTTGCGCTATGCAGTGTCATTATGCTAGCCACAGGCTCCTTGACTGAAGTATTATGGTCTATAGCGATAGGTGGATTATATGCTTTCTACCTTATTATACAAAGGGTCGTACAAGGATTTGACAAATTAAATATTCTGGCGATACAGTTGCTGCTGTGTATGGTTATCGTCGTACCTAAATTATTATTCAATCATCATGCTCTGCCCACTGCACCGGTATTCTGGTATACGACATTCATTATAGCGCTGTTATTTACGATCATTCCGCTGTATCTGAGCATGTTTGCACTCAACAAAATATCCTCATCAACTGTCGGCATAATGCTGTATATCAACCCGATAATAGCGTTCCTCTTAGCCGTATTCTATTTCAAAGAACAGGTCGATCCGCACAAATTCTGGGCCTATGGTTTGCTTATTGTAGCATTGCTACTCTTCAATTCAAAGATCCTGACAAAAATTAGGAAAGGTTAAAAATACATCCCTGAATAAAATTTTACTCAAAAACTGACAATAATAAAACAAAAAAGTCGTTAAAGTGTATTTACTTAGTATTCGCTTTTTAGCGTTGCTAAATGCTTTTAACACACAAAATATAAACTGTAATTGTCACTTTATCCGTTATCCGGTTATATCTTAATTAGTGGTTCCTTTTCCTTCAAAAACTGTAACCTGCTATATCCCGCTTTCTGTAAGAAAACGGTGCAACAATTTTTTTCATACGAGACACATCCCACCTGATATTCAACACTGACTTAATAAAAACAATAAACAATTATATCGTTTGATAATACACTATCTTAAAATCACCAATATATGCGTCTTACTACTATCAAATTTCATGAATTGCTCAAAGCGGCTTTAATAGTACTGCTATTAAGCTTGGGCAGCAGCCAGATATTTGCACAGACACGGCAAATCAAAGGGCTTGTCCTTGACGGACAGAATCAATCTCCAATCGCAGGAGCTACTATCAAATTGGTCGGGACAGAGCAGGCAGCTTCCTCCGACCAGAACGGAACATTTACAATCAGTACGACTTCCACATCAAACACGTTAAGTGTATCTTCTGTGGGCTATGAAACCAAAACAGCAACTGCTGCGGCAAACGGAGCACAGGTAACCATCGTGCTGACTCCCAGCATGCAGGAACTGGAAAGCGTAGTCGTAACAGCATTGGGTATCAACCGTGCGCAGAAATCATTGACCTATTCCACACAACAGGTAAATTCGGAAGAGTTAAACCGCGTAAAAAGCCCCAATCTGATCAATACCTTAAACGGTAAGGTTGCCGGGGTCAACATTGCGCCAAGTTCTTCAGGTCCCGGAGGTTCTGCGAAAGTAGTTCTGCGTGGTAACAAATCCGCATCCGGAAACAATCAGGTTCTTTATGTTATTGACGGGGTACCGATCAACAACAGTACACTCGGAACGCAGCCAAGCAATGTCTTCGGAGGTGAGCGCGATCCGGGAGATCCGATTGCACTTATCAATCCGGAAGACATTGAAAATATATCCATCCTGAAAGGTGCATCAGCTGCAGCCTTGTATGGTAGCCAGGCCGCAAATGGTGTAATCCTCGTAACAACGAAATCCGGAAAACAAGGCCGTACAGTAGTGAATTTTTCATCCAGCGCAACTTTGGAATCACCAGCTTACACGCCTGAATTCCAAAACAAGTATGGACAGGGCTCCAATGGAGTCGCAAGTACGACAAGTTCTTCCAGCTGGGGAGAGGAAATCTCCGGACAGAACTACGACAATGTAGGTAAGTTCTTTCGGACAGGTAATAATTTTACCAATTCCATTACCTTATCCGGAGGAAACGAAAAAAATCAAACTTACTTCTCATACTCTAATACACAGGCACAGGGAATCACTCCAAATAATGACCTTTCCCGCCACAACTTCAACTTTAAAGAATCTGCAAACTTCTTCAATGATAAATTAAAAGTAGAAGGAGGAGCAAATTATATTACACAGAAGCTAGAAAATGCGCCTCAGACCGGTTTTTATTTCAACCCTATTGTAGGGCTTTATCTTCTTCCGAGAAGTATTGATATCTCACCCTATAAAGAGTTCGAAAAATTCAACCCGGCAAGAAATCTATACGACCAAAACTGGTTTTCTATAACAGATAATGAGACCACGCAGCAAAACCCGTGGTGGATTGTCAACCGTAATCAGAATTCTTCTGTACGAAACCGCCTTCTTCTGAATGGTAGTGCAAAATATACCGCTACTCCCTGGTTATCTGTACAGGCTCGCGGTAGCCTCGACAGAACAAGCGAAGTATATGAAAGAAAAGTATACGCAGGAACGCAAAGCATCCTTTCCAGACCAAACGGAAGATACGATTACACCAATACCACTATCACACAACAATATGCAGACTTAGTTGCCAATGTCAATTTCGATGTGACAGACAAATTCAAGATCTCCGGTGTGGTAGGAACCAGTATCACCGATTGGAAAACAGAAGGTGTTGATTACAACAGCGGACAGGAAAGTCTGAAGATCCCGAATGTATTTACACTTCAGAATTCAACAACTCCCCGTCCTTCAACACTCTCCGCTATGAGAAGACAATTACAGTCTGTATTTGCAAGTGCCAATCTATCGTATGACAACTGGTTATACTTAGACCTTACAGCACGTAATGACTGGTCAAGCACGTTAGCTTTTACTGGCAACAAATCCTTTTTCTATCCTTCTGCCGGTCTGGGTGTTGTGCTGAATGACAAGCTGAACTTGCCATCGTTTATTAATATGGCGAAGATCCGCGGATCATTTGCGCAGGTAGGTAATGATCTGCCGCCATACACAACGCTGCTCACCAACAGATTAGATCCGTATGCGGTCCTTACACTAAATGACATCGCATTTTTAAGAGAACTGAAACCGGAAATGACCAACTCTCTGGAGATCGGTACAGAATGGAGAATGTGGAATAACCGTCTGGGTGTAGATGTGACCTATTATAAAACGAACACAAAAAATCAGTTCTTTAAGATCGCAGCCAGTCAGGCATCATTCTACAATCAATATGCAATCAATGCCGGAAATATTCAGAATCAGGGTATAGAAGCATTAATCAGTCTGGATGCCGTTAAATCAGAAGATTTTAACTGGACGACAAGCATCAACTATTCTTACAATAAGAATAAGATCATTGAACTGGACGACAGAATCAAAGATTTCTCTCTTACAGGAGAAAGCCGTAATAACTACGCTTCTAAATTCGAAGTTGGTGGCTCATTCGGAGACATCTACGGGCAGGATTTCCAGAAAGATGATCAGGGTAGAATCATTGTCAGCGATGGTATACCTCAAAAAAATTCAAACTATACCAAATTAGGAAATGCCAATCCGCTTTGGCAAATGGGCTGGAATAATAATTTCAGTTACAAAAATCTATCGCTTAGCTTCCTGATCGATGGTAAGTTTGATTACGAAGTAATGTCCGTGACACAGGCTGTCCTGGATGGATACGGGGTATCCAAAGCCAGTGGAGATGCACGTGAAGCAGGAGGTGTAGCGATCAACGGTGTTACACCAGCCGGAGTGCCTGTTACCAGCATCGATGCAAATAAATGGTATACTTCGACTGGTGGTATAGGTCCCGTTACCAGCAACTATATCTATGACGGTACAGTGGTCCGACTGAGAGAATTGACATTAGGCTATGACTTCAATATCAAACAAGGCTTTATTAAGAAATTAAAAGTTTCTGCTGTAGGACGTAATCTGTTCTATATTTCCAAAAAAGCACCTTTTGATCCGGAGGTTACTATGTCTACAGGAAATACACTAAGCGGTGTAGATATCTTTATGATGCCTGCAACACGCAACTACGGACTTACTTTAAATGCGACTTTCTAATCTGGACTATCATGCAAAAAATTAATATAAAAAAATACGGAAGCTATTTATTATTCCTTTCGTTATCAGCCGGAGTACTAAGCGGTTGTACCAAAAATTTTGAAGAATATAACACAAATAATATCGGGGTGACAGATGAAGACCTCAAACTTGACGGACAGGATCTGGTCTTATTCTTTCGTCAGGCACAAATGGCCATCTACAATTTTTCAGGTGGGGGCGATCCAAACTCCTATCAGGTACAACAGAATCTGAATGCAGACGTATTTTCAGGATACTTCATGTCTCCGACACCTTTCAACAGCGGTCAGAACAATCTTAACTATGCTTTAGTAAACGGGTGGAACGGAGAGCCTTTCAAAGTGTTATACGTCAATGTACTCAACTCGCTGAACAAGCTTGAGAAGAATGAGCTGGCTACAACGTATCCTGCACTCTGGGGATCTGCTTTAGTCGTGAAAGTTGCAGCAGCCAGCCGTGTAACCGATATTTACGGTCCGATTCCTTACAGCAAAGCCGGAATTACAGGAGATATTCCATATGACAGTCAGGCAGATATCTACACCAGTTTTTTCAGCGATCTGGATGCTTCCGCAAAAATACTGCAGGACTACATCGCGAATCCATCTGCGAGTCCTGTTCCGGATAAAATTAATGATATTGACCTGGTTTATAAAGGAGCTGACAATACCGCACGTTTCAGAAACTGGCTCAAATTATCCAATTCCCTTCGTCTGCGCTTAGCGATGCGTATTGTAAAAGTAAATCCGCAATTAGCACGTGAACAAGCTGAGAAAGCCCTTAACCCTGCAAATGGCGGAGTAATAGAAGCAAATACCGATAATTTCAAGATCAATATTCCAACAGATGCTAACTTCTCCAACCCATTATTCTTTATTGCAAAAAACTGGGAGGACACCCGTATTAATGCATCCCTGGAATCATTTATGATAGGTTATCAGGATCCCCGTATCTCCAGATACATGGATAAAGCCACTGATTCTGCATTTGCAGGACAGTACAAAGGGATACGCGCCGGTGCTGACGGTATAGAAAAAGATAAGTATAAATCTTATTCATCATTGAATACAACCGATGGCAATCCTTCCTTTACTGCGACTACAGCTCCGGTACTCATGACTGCTGCTGAAATATACTTCCTGAGATCAGAAGCTGCGCTCCGGGGATGGGCAAATGCAGGTGGCACAGCACAGTCGCTATATGAGAAAGGAATAGATCTATCTTTCCAGCAATGGAATGTCTCATCTCAATTGAGCAACTACATTCAGGATAACACGAATATACCTGTCAAATATACAGATCCCAAGAATTCAAAAAATGACGCCCAGGCCATGACAGCAATCACCATCAAATGGGATGAGTCAGCAAGCAATGAACAAAAGCTGGAACGTATCATCACACAGAAATGGCTAGCCATATTCCCTGAAGGACAGGAAGCATGGAGTGAATACAGAAGAACAGGATATCCGAAAATATTCCCTGTTGTAGTCAACAACAGCGGAGGCACGATCAGTACGGCTGTACAGATCAGAAGATTGCCTTTCCCACAAAACGAATACAATGCCAATGGTGCTGAAGTGCAAAAAGCCATACAGTTACTTGGTGGTGCAGACAACGGGGGCACCCGTCTGTGGTGGGACAAAGAACAAGGAAATTTCTAAAAATCCTTATTCATATCTCTGTATAATGCCTCTGATCTTATTGATCAGAGGCATTATTATTTTTATTAAAATAACAATACAGCTGTAGCAAAACTACTACAATCCCCGTCTCTATCTAAAACCATATTATTATTGTTATGAAAATCAAAGCCGTATCGATCTCGATACTTTCTATCCTTATTCTCACACTCATGGCGTGCAAGAAAGAAGGAGAGTCCTATGAAGAGCTAAGCAGATTAGCCAATCTCAAAATTCAGGAAGCCATACAACTTACCAAAGATCGCTCCTGTGGCAATCTGAATGAATGGCGCATAGACACCCTCTATACCTATGGTTATTTTCCCGTACATCCAAGTTTTGAACAGGACTACAAAAAATTAGTACAAGAAGCAAACGAACTCTTCACAAGAGCCGGTAAGCTCTATAAAGGCCCGGTACTCAATACCGCCAGGACGTCAATGGCCGTCCTTCCGCCTCACTTTGGATTACGTTGTACAGAAGGCAAGATAAAAGTGGTCACCGCCAATGATTTTGACTTGACAGAGGTCAATGATCGTTTACAGAAACTTTTTCCGGAAATCAGAGACTTTTTCAAAGAGGAGACATGTAGTTCGGCTACAGGATGGTATGTAACTACGATACGCAAAGATTGTGAATTTGTGTCAATAGCCTATACACAGACCGACAGATTTAGAGAGTTTTCTAAAAGAATGGAAGAGTATGCTCACCTGTATTATCGCAAAACAGTCTTGGATAAGTCTATGAATTGCCCGTCTGTCAATGATAAACCGGCAAAAGGAGTAGCTTGTGAGAATGGTAAACCTGCTGTTAAATACTAAATCAGTGTATATTATGAAACATAGAGCACTTTCAGCATCGCTGGTCTTTATGGTAATCCTGATCTTTTTTAGTTGTAAAAGAAAAGACTGCTGTATTCCTGATATTCCCAATCCGTACAAAAACTTTAGTCAGGAACAATTAGAAAAACTTTCAACAGATTCTTACAAAAAGATAAATGAGTTAACAACCAGTATCCCCTGTAGCGACCCTACAGATTGGAATATGACCGATATTCGCACAGAATGCGGATTATCACACATTGTTTATCACAAAAGCCTGGACAGGACAAAACTTGAGCAGCTGATCTACAACCATAATCAGATTATGGAAATATATGCGCCTATGGTCGCTCCTGTTATAAATTGCATGGCTTATCAAAAGCCATCAGGAATCATTTGTCAGAACGGGAAAGCAACATTAATCTATAACAACACCAAAAACTAATTATGAAAAGAGTATTAAGCACCCTTCTTTTATTGTCCGGGATCCTGATTTTGGGCTGTAAAAAAGATCCTGGTTACGAAGAATTAAATCGTCTGGCAGACGAAAAGTATCAGGAAATAGTACAACTGACACAAAGTGTAGCATGCGGAGATCCATCCGTCTGGAAGATCGCTACTATTTACCAACTGGGGCCGGTATATCTTCCGGTACACCCAAGTTTTGAAGAGCGCTATAATAAACTTGTAGAAGAATATCATGTTCGTCGTAAGCGCGCTGATAATGCTCCGGATGCTCCTCCGATTCCTTACCTAGATTATATAGAAAGCTATCCGCCGATCGGAATACGATGCAAGAATAATAAAGCTGAGCTTTATTATGCTAAGGATATGACACTGCAGGAAATTGAGGAGGAACTACCAAAATATTTTACAGAAATAGTGGATTTCCATAAGAATGATCCTTGTACTAATCCAAATTTGTGGAGAATAGGATATATCCGGCAAGACTGTAAATATATCGCTGTACTCTACAATGAAAACATCAGAGGAGAAGAGTTTTACAAAAAAGGTCGTCAGTATGAAAGTCTGTATGCACAGAAAAGAAAACTTCAGGCCTCCCCTCCCTGCAGCAATCAAAATGATAAGCCCGCAAAAGGAGTAAGCTGTGAAAATGGAAAACCAGTCATACAATACTAACCGTATTTAAAGCATTTTTCTTAAATTAGCCACTTAGCAGAAATGTAATTGCAGTGGCTAATTTATCTTTAATAACACCCATAGAATATCTCAAAGGCGTAGGCCCGCAAAAGGCCGACATACTCAAAAAAGAGTTGCAGGTTTTTACTATAGGTGATCTGCTGGAATATTACCCTTTCCGCTATATAGACCGCACTCAGTTTCACAAAATTCATAAGCTACACCCCGATATGATCGGCGCCCAGGTATTGGGACGATTAGTCGGCCTGCAGGAAGTCGGTGAAAAACGAGGGAGAAGACTTGTCGGTCAGTTTAGAGACGATTCCGGATCAATAGAGCTTGTCTGGTTTCAAAGTATTCCCTGGCTGAAGAAATCACTTAAAATCGGCTCTCCATATATTCTCTATGGGAAACCAACCGAATTTAACGGACATATCTCCATTACACATCCGGAGATGGAGCTGTATAATGCACAGGAGCAAAAGATCGGAAACCAGAGTCTGCAACCTGTATATTCCTCTACAGAAAAGCTCAAAAAATTCAACCTCGACACAAGAGGAATACAGCGTTTACAACAGACCGCCCTGGAAACAGTATACCGTAGTATCGGAGATATGCTGCCGGTCTATCTCATACAGGAACATCGCTTAATCGAATATCCGAAGGCTTTACTTGCTATACACTTTCCAAAATCACAGCAGGAACTCGATCAGGCCATCCGAAGATTGAAATTTGAAGAGCTGTTTTTTATACAACTTCGTCTCTTAAACAACAAGCAACTTAATACCCTCAAATTTAAAGGTCACCGCTTTGATCAGGTCGGAGAAAAGGTCAATACATTTTTCAATGAAAAACTCCCCTTTCCACTGACCAATGCGCAAAAAAGAGTAATTAAAGAAATTCGTCAGGACACCAATACCGGCGCCCAGATGAACAGGCTGGTTCAGGGAGACGTAGGCTCAGGGAAGACTGTTGTAGCCCTGATGAGTATGCTGCTTGCCATAGACAATGGATTTCAGGCCTGTATGATGGCTCCCACAGAAATTCTTGCTACACAACATTACGCCAGCGTAAGTGAACTGTTAGGCGAGGGATTTGCAAAAGTCCGCTTGCTGACCGGATCTACACCTGCCAAAGAACGTCGGATTATCCATCAGGAGCTGGAAGAAGGAACACTGGATATACTTATAGGTACCCACGCACTCATCGAAGATAAGGTACGATTCAAAAATATTGGTTTTGTAGTTATTGATGAACAACACCGGTTCGGAGTAGAGCAGAGAGCCAAACTATGGCGTAAAAATGTCATACCTCCGCATATGCTCGTGATGACAGCTACACCTATACCGCGAACATTGGCGATGACCATGTATGGCGATCTCGATATCTCGGTCATTGATGAATTGCCGGCAGGCCGTAAACCGATCAAGACGGTGCACTTTTTTGAAAGTTCACGGCTGCGCATGTTCGGCTTTATGAAAGAAGAGATCGCAAAGGGGAGACAGGTGTATGTCGTATTTCCACTGATTAAGGAAAGCGAAAAGCTGGACTTGCTCTATCTGGAAGCAGGTCTTGAAAATCTACAACGTGAATTCCCCTTGCCACAATACAAGATCAGTATCGTTCACGGAAAAATGCCGGTAAAAGATAAAGATTTCGAGATGCAGCGTTTTATAAAGCATGAAACACAAATCATGGTAGCCACGACAGTGATCGAAGTAGGAGTCAATGTACCCAATGCATCTGTCATGGTCATCGAAAATTCCGAACGCTTTGGACTCTCCCAGCTTCACCAGCTGCGCGGTCGCGTAGGAAGAGGCGCAGAACAATCCTTCTGTATCCTTATGTCTGGCAACAAACTAAGTAAAGAAGGTCGTTTACGACTGGAAACAATGGTCCGAACCAACGACGGATTTGAAATCGCAGAAGTCGATTTACAGCTTCGCGGACCCGGAGATATCTCCGGAACACAACAATCCGGTGTACTGGACATGAAGATTGCCAATCTGGCCAGCGATCAGGCAATTCTCTCAGAAGCCCGGAATGCAGTGATCAGCATTTTCAAAGAAGACCCTGCTCTACAGTCTGAGAAGAATATTTTACTTAGCGCTTACCTTAAACAACGTGCTCCCGGTATCTCCTGGGACAAAATCTCTTAAAAAACCCCTATCTTTGCATTATGCTTTGAGCAAGATGCTTCCGGCAAACAAAATTGCGTAGGAATCTGTTAATAATATACCTGTTTTCAAATCTCCTGTCGCTCTTATTCTTAATACTATTATATGGCTAGAACCAAAATATACGATACCGCCTTAAAACCCGAAACTGCAGTACTGATCTCTGTCATTACTCCGGATACAACAGAAGCTAAAGCCCGTGAGTATCTCGAAGAACTGCAATTTCTGGTCGAGACTGCCGGAGGAATTACCAACGGTATTTTCACTCAAAAACTCGCTTATCCGGATAAGGCAACTTTTATCGGAAGTGGTAAAATGGAGGAAATCAAATCCTACATAGATGCAGAAGAAATCGATATGGTGGTGTTTGATGATGAATTAAGCCCTTCTCAACTGCGCAATATCGAAAACTTTTTCAAAGTAAAGATTCTGGACCGTTCCAATCTGATTCTGGATATATTTGCCAGTCACGCCAAAACGGCACAGGCAAAGACTCAGGTAGAGCTGGCTCAGCTTCAATACATCCTTCCCCGACTGACACGCATGTGGACGCACCTGGAGCGTCAGCGTGGTGGTATCGGTATGCGTGGGCCGGGTGAATCTCAGATAGAATCCGACAGACGGATGATTCTGAATAAGATCTCTCTGTTCAAAGAACGTCTCAAATCCATTGACAAACAGAATGAGACGCAGCGTAAAAACCGCGGAGAAATGATCAGAGTGGCATTAGTCGGATATACAAACGTTGGAAAATCAACCATTATGAATATGATTTCCAAATCTGACGTACTGATCGAAAACAAACTCTTTGCAACTCTGGACACAACAGTCAGAAAGGTTGTAATCGATAATTTGCCATTCCTGTTGTCCGATACTGTAGGGTTTATCCGCAAGTTGCCTCACCACCTGGTCGAGTGTTTCAAATCCACATTAGATGAAGTACGGGAAGCAGATGTACTGATTCATGTCGTAGACATTTCTCACCCCAATTTTGAGGATCACATTCACGCCGTTAATGAGACGTTAAAAGATCTGGGAGCATTAGACAAACCGGTTATTACTATATTCAATAAAATCGATGCTTACAAACCGGCAGTTGAAGAAGGAGACGAAGGTGAAGAAAGAGAAGTAACACTGGAAGAATTCCGAAATAGCTGGATGGGAAAAAATTCAGATCCGGCCATCTTTATCTCAGCAACCAATAAAACGAATGTAGAGGAATTCAAGCAAAAGCTTTACGACATTATTGTCAAAATGCACAATGCCCGATATCCATATAATAATTTGTTGTATTAGTGAAAGGCCGTAAGCGATAATTTAACAAGGAGGGATTTGAACCCACATCATCATTTCCCTCTGCCAATAAAAACAAAACGTTACAGATTAAGCAAAAAAACAGTCAATCAACAGCTTACAGCCTTTTGCCTACGCACATCATATGAACAAAAAAGTACAATTCGCCGACTGGGGTTTGCAGGATTATCAGGATGCCTGGAACAGACAAGAAGAGATTTTCAAAAGTATATTGGACATCAAGCATGATAATCGTGTCAACGAAGCACATACAGAGACCAGTAACTATCTCATCTTTACTGAGCATCCTCATGTATACACCTTAGGAAAAAGCGGTCACCCCGACAATCTTTTATTAGATGAGCAGGGCCTTGAAGAAAAACAAGCCACCTTCTATAAAATAAATCGCGGAGGAGACATCACCTACCACGGTCCCGGACAGATTGTAGGTTATCCGATTCTGGATCTCGACAATTTCTTCACCGACATCCACCTGTATCTCCGTACATTGGAGGAGGCTATTATTCTGACCCTCGCAGACTATGGAATTCCGGCAGGCAGATACCCGGGATATACAGGCGTATGGATAGATCCGGATAATGACAAAGCCCGCAAAATATGTGCAATGGGTGTGCGCGCCAGCAGATGGGTCACTATGCACGGATTTGCATTCAATGTAAATGCAGATTTGAGTTATTTCGGAAACATTGTTCCATGTGGAATAGATGATAAAGATGTGACTTCTATGCAGCGTGAACTTGGCAGAGAAGTAGATATCAACGAAGTAAAAGACAGATTAAAGAACCATCTGGCAGACCTGTTCCATATGGAACTGATATAAATATTTCAGTTCCGCAACACCCCTAAATTAATTCTTTCAGGAGCAAAGCATGAAGATCAAACAATTCAGTCTCCGCAGACCTGGTCGCTATAGACAGTTTGATCTCTGAGCAATGCGGAGCAAATGTCTGTTCCACCAGCTCTACACTGTTATTCTCTCCCGAAAGATGAGTTAATATCAGGTGCTTCAGCCTGCTACTGCGGCAATTATTGAAAATTTCCAGAGAAACAGTATTGGAGATATGCCCCCATCCGCTACTGATTCTGTTTTTCAGATAATAAGAATAGCGCCCCGTACGAAGCATTTCCTCATCATAGTTAGATTCTAACAGCAGAATATCCGCATGCTGAATAACATATCTGACATTATCACAAGCCCGGCCGATATCTGTCAGGATACCGATATTATATTGTCCGTCAGAAACAAGAAAACTGCAGGGTTCCTTCGCATCATGATATTTGGGAATACCATACACCGTCAACTCCCCTATCTCTACCTTATCATCGGGCTTGATAACATGTACCAAATGAGAAGGAAGATGTAACCGGCTTCCGCGATAACTTCCTTCAGTAATATACACCGGAAGATTATATTTTTTGCTAAAAACCGAAAGCCCGCGAATATGGTCGGTATGTTCGTGTGTTATAAAAATTGCTTTTATAGTATCAGGCTGAATACCCAGATTCCCCATACGCAGATGAATATGCTTACTGTTTATCCCGGCATCAACCAGAATCGCAGAATCATTCTTCGCCACGTAATAGCAGTTACCGTTACTGCCTGATGCTATAGCACTATACTTCATTCAAAACAAAATTAAAAAATATCCGGCAAGATCATATGCCTTTAACATTCAGGAAGACTAAGCGGAATATGTACAGCCAATCCACCATCTGCCGTTTCTTTATATTTTACATTCATATCCTGTGCGGTATCCCACATCGTTTTCACCACGGCATCAAGACTTACTTTTGCCTTATCCGGATTAGAACGCAGCGCTAGCTGGGCAGCAGTGATTGCCTTAATTGCCCCCATGGTGTTCCGTTCTATACAAGGCACCTGCACAAGCCCACCGATCGGATCGCAGGTCAGTCCCAGATGATGTTCCATGGCAATTTCCGATGCCATCAGTACCTGCCGTTGAGATCCACCCAGACATTCGGTCAGCGCCCCGGCAGCCATTGCAGAGGAAACCCCAATCTCAGCCTGACAACCGCCCATTGCCGCAGATATAGTTGCTCCCTTTTTAAAAATCGAACCGATCTCAGAAGCTGTAGCAATAAATTGAATAATCTTACTCTCATCAAATCCATTGTGAAAAGTAATAAAATATTGAAGCACCGCCGGAATTACCCCCGCAGCTCCGTTTGTAGGTGCCGTAACGACACGTCCAAATGAAGCATTTTCCTCATTTACGGCCAAAGCAAAGCAACTCACCCAATCCAGAATATAATCAAAATCTTTTCCTCCTTCACGTATAGCCTGTACCCAACTCTCAAAATCGACATAACTACGGTCGTTGATCAGTTTTTTATTCAGTTTTGCAGCACGTCGTTCTACATTCAATCCGCCCGGAAGGACACCCGAAGTATGACAACCTCTGTAGATACATTCTTTAATAGCTGTAAAAATACGAAGCACGCCGGCTTTAGTCTCTTCTTCGCTACGCCAGGCGCTCTCATTCTCCATGACGACATCAGAAATCTTCAAACCCGTACGCATACAGGCCAGCATAAGCTCCTGAGCAGTATCAATCGGAAAAGGCAAATCTATTTCAGATAGGAAACCCGAATCGTCTCCCTCCTGAACAACAAAACCGCCACCAATTGAATAGTAGGTTTCACTCACCGCCTTTTCACCTTTTAAAAAAGCCTGAAATGTTACCGCATTAGGGTGAAAAGGAAGACTTTCCTGAAATAAGAACAACAGATCTTCTTTAAAATAAAAAGGAATAGCATGTTTACCGGCAAGTACCAGCTCATGAGCTGCTTTGATATGCTCGACCTTAGGAGTAATCTGATTCACATCACAGGTCACGGGATCGTCTCCGCTCAGTCCCAACAGGATGGCAATATCGGTTCCGTGCCCCACTCCGGTCTTTGCCAGTGATCCGTACAATAAGATCTTGACAGCTTCTACATCACCCAACACACCCTTATCTTCTAAGACTTTGGTAAACTGCTGTGCAGCACGCCATGGACCCAATGTATGCGAACTGGAAGGCCCTACCCCAATCTTAAACATATCAAATATAGAAATCTGCTCTTTTGCCATTTTTTAGATCAACAATTTAATCGTCACAAAAATATGATATATTCCATTACAAATATCATATTGAAAAGGTTATTTCAACACGAATTATTGTCATTTTTATAAACAACGGTTTTCCCTCCACACATTCCGAAAAATTAACACTATTTAACACCCTCATACCTGTACGTAACAAGTCAGTTACCCGCTGTTTGCTATCTTTGAGGCCTAATAGTTGGGGGGATTCAAAAAACATGTTGCACTTTCGAAAGATAATCATTCTAATTCTTTTCATCAGTCATTTCCCGTATAAGGCCATCAGCCAAAATTCTCCGAAAAGGGAACTTCGGGGGGTGTGGATCGCTACGGTAGCCAATATTGACTGGCCAAGCAGAGACAATGAAAGTAGTGAACGGCAAAAGCAAGAGCTGATCAATATTCTGGATGCACATCAACGTGCGGGACTGAATGCAATATTCTTCCAGATAAGACCTGCTGCAGACGCATTTTATGCAAAAGGAAGAGAGCCCTGGAGCAGATATCTTACGGGTGTGCAGGGTAAAGCACCTTCCCCGTTCTATGATCCGCTCGAGTTTGTCATTGAAGAAGCACACAAAAGAGGAATGGAGCTGCACGCATGGGTCAATCCTTACCGCGCATCTACCACACTGAATCCTGCCCATTTTTCCAAAGATCATATTACCCGGACAAAACCGGAATGGTTTTTTAAATATGGCGGAAAATACCTGTTCAATCCTGGATTGCCTGAAGTAAGGCAATATATTATCGACGTCATCATGGATGTCGTCAAAAACTATGATGTGGACGGGATTCACTTCGATGACTACTTCTATCCTTATCCGGATGCCAGAAATACTGCACTACCTGATGCACCTACCTTTCATCAATTCGGAAAAGGCTTTGCCAATATACACGACTGGCGCAGAAACAATGTGGATCTTTTGATCCGTGACCTCGGAATAGCAATTAAAAAGGAAAAGCCTTTTATCAAATATGGAATCAGTCCCTTTGGGATTTGGGACAATAAAAGAGATAACCCGGATGGCTCCAATACAAGCGGACTCAGCGGCTACCGCACGCTGTATGCCGATGGAGTAAAGTGGATGAAAGAGGGCTGGATAGATTATATCAATCCACAAATCTACTTCCCGTTTAATAACAGGGCCGCAGCATTTGAAATATTACTGGAATGGTGGGAAAAACATACGTATGGACGTCATTTCTATGTAGGACATGGGGCATATCGTGTAACTGAAAAACGTCCGGGATGGACCGATAAGGGACAAATTCCAAAACAGGTGCGTCATCTGCGGGATCAACATGAGGTACAGGGAAGTATTTACTTCAGCTCTAAATCGTTGATGGACAATCTGGCAGGCCTGCGTGATTCCATGCAGTATGATCTCTATCGCTACAAAGCACTTCCACCAACGATGGCATGGATAGACAGTATTCCTCCACAATCCCCTTACGGATTACAGGCCCATGTGTCTTCAAACAGAAAGTCAACTACACTTGTATGGCAAAAGCCGAACGATGAACAGATCTATGGCTACATCATTTATCGTTTTGAAAAAGGAGAAAATGTCAATACAGCAAATGCAGAACGTATCTTGCAAATATCCTACGATGACAGCTACCTTCAGTATACAGACAATACTATAAAACCGGGAGGACATTATTTTTATGTAGTGACTGCTATTGACAGAATGAAGAATGAAAGTAGTATCTCTAATATCCGGGAAGTCATACTCCCGTAATACAATAAAAAAGTGGCGAATCATTCTTACCTGATTCGCCACTTTTTTTAATACGCTAAACCTTAAATTCCCGTTCCGTATTTATAATTTTCGTTGATCGTTACCGGCAGTTTACCTTTAGGCTTGATCTCTCTGAAGATAGCTCTGACTGCAGCTCTTTGCATAAACCAGTCATTCTGATACCCCATGAGTATAGATTGACTTTTCTCTACACCCGGCAGATCAGCTAATGCGTAAGGATTCGTAAACAGACAGGTAATCGCTTTTCTCTTCGCTAATTTCGCAATCACTTCTTTTACTTCAGGGCTAAAAGGAACCTCACTGCGCGGACGTGAACGATCATCGTGAATAGCTACGATCAACTGCTTATGTCCTTTCGCATTTTTAAAGATCTCCTGTAGTGCTTCTTCTTTTTCATCTCCTTTGATGTAATATATATCAGACTCCGGAAGACGGGCTTTCATTTCTTTTTCGAAATCCTGTGCAGCAGTCACACCTATACTTACAATGGCTGTTTTCTGCTTTGGCTGAAAGGAATAAAGACGGTTATTAGAATTCAGCAGTGTAATGGATGCATCTGCTAATCGCTGTACCAGTTGTTTTGAACTCGTTCTGTTCAGGTCATCGTACAGATAGTTAGTACTGATTACACGCTTACGGTTCAGACCAACCCACAATTTTGCAGCAAGAACCTTCTTTACACGGGCATCCAGATCGGCTTGTTTGATACGGCCATCTTTGATTGCTTTTTCGATCAACCCAATAGCACGGCCACTGTTTTCAGAGACTTCCAACAAATCATGACCAGCAATAATAGCCTGAACATCTGCTTCTCCGTTTGGAAAAAATTTCTTCACGCCACTCATATCCATGGCATCTGTAACCGTAAGCCCCTTGAAGCCCAACTGATCTCTCAAAAGTCCTGTTACCACAGGTTTGGAGATAGATGAAGGCATATTAGGAGTCGGATCCAGACTTGGAATATTCATATGCGCAACCATGACCGCTGGTGCACCATCTTTGATCAACTGTCTGAAGGGATACATTTCCAACGTATCAAGACGCTCTTTACTGAATTTCAACTGCGGCAAGTCATGGTGTGAGTCCACATCCGTATCTCCATGTCCCGGAAAATGCTTTAATGACGCAATAATTCCTCCGTCAACCATACCGTCCATATAAGCTTTTGCTTTCTTAACGACATTGTATTTATTATCACCGAACGATCTGAAATTGATCACCGGGTTTTTTGGATTATTATTGATATCAACTACCGGCGCAAAATTAAAATGCATGCCGATACGGTGAAAATCTTTAGCCACCTCTTTACCCATCTGATAGATCAGAGACTCATCCTGAATCGCGCCCAAAGTCATTTGATAAGGATAAGAAATTGTAGAATCCGGCATACGCATACCCAGCCCCCATTCACCGTCAAAAGTCATCAGCAATGGCACTTTGGCAACAGCCTGATAACGGTTAAACATATTGGCATGACGCACAGGTCCGCCCTGAAAGACAACCAGACCACCCAACTGTTCTTTTTGAATCACGGCAGCCACAGAATCTATATATTTCTGGCCCAGATTCGTATGTGCACGAACAAGAAACAATTGTCCTATTTTCTCTTTAGGTGAGAGAGTATTGAATACAGAATCAACCCAGGCGTGCTTTTGATTAATAAAGGCAACAAAATTTGGGTTAGACTGTGCTTTAGCGGCAAGTGAAACAGCCACAAAGGCAAGCCCTAAAACCATTTTTCTAAATATCATATGCTTTAAAATTAATTAGGTACCACGAATTACGTCAAATAAAATTGATTTTTAAAACTATTTGTGCGTATTGCAACAAAAAAGATGCACAAAAACGCAAATTGTTACAAAAAAATATAGCCTATAACAGATCGTATTTTTTCTCTAAAAGAATAGCCAAATCCAGGGATTGGTCAATCTCACCGCTGGCTTCTTTTTTCCAGAGCGAGTCAATAACAATTAATAAAAACTGTGTTTCAAGTTCCGGATTTTCATATCCGAGTTCCTCAAATGCCCGGTTAATAATAGGCTGTACAGGTTTCATAAATTGTTCGTGTTGTTGACGCGAAAAAGAATTATGAGACAGACGTTCCTGCAGCTTCCAGAAAATAGGCTCTTCAGCCACCAGTTTACTTGGC
Source organism: Sphingobacterium spiritivorum ATCC 33861 (assembly GCF_000143765.1). GTDB lineage: Bacteria > Bacteroidota > Bacteroidia > Sphingobacteriales > Sphingobacteriaceae > Sphingobacterium > Sphingobacterium spiritivorum. The sequence continues at coordinate 279,946 of NZ_GL379773.1, forward strand.
AGAAAGATCATATTTTTGAGAAAGTCTTTTGGATTTTTGTAAGTCATCATACCCTTATGGTACATCAGCACCCTACGGTATCCGGATTTGATCAGATGAAAAAGCAGCGCATCTTTATTTCCAAAATGCTTAAAAATCAAGGCCTCTGAAACTTCTGCATTTTGAGCAATAATTTTTGTCGAAGTATCCGCATATCCTTTCTCAGCAAAGAGAGCCAGAGCCTCCTTCATTATCCTTTCCTTGCGACTCATCGCATTATCTTTCATGTATCTTTATTGCTATAAATATTACAAATATACCTAATCTTTTTATATTCGCACAGGCATAGTCGAAGAGGATAACGGATTGTCATTATTTTTTTTACAAACAGTATTCCTATAAAAAGGCTATTACATCAACCTAAATTTCAATGAGACACCTTGCGTTTGTCAGTATCTTTCTGTTCCTTTCCTTATCGGCTGTTGGTCAAATCCGGATTTCCGGTAAAATCACAGATAAACAAACATCCCAACCTATCAAAGGGGCCAGTATTTCTATTCTTAGCAGCAAAGATTCAACGACCCTGAAAGCTCCCAGTGATGAGGTGGGCAACTATACGTTCAATAACCTGGAACAAGGCACCTACGTTATCAATATCAACTACATGGGGTATAAACAGGATATGCGAAAAATTACCTTGGGAAGCACAGCTGCAACTGTCAATTTTCAGATGGAATCTTCAGAGATCATATTAGATGAAATAGAGATTACGGCCGAAACAGTTGCACTGAAAGGTGATACAATGGAATTTAATGCCAATAAATATGCAACAGCCAAAAACTCGGATGCAGATGAACTGATCAGGCAGATTCCCGGAGTAGAAATTGATGAAGACGGCAATGTAAATGCCCACGGAGAAGTAGTAAAGAAGATAATTGTAGACGGCAAAGAATTCTTCAGCACCGACCCTAAAATTGCGCTCAAATCTCTCCCTGCAGACATCATAGACAAGGTACAGATCATCGATGATAAATCTGAACAGGCTAAATTCTCCGGATTCGATGATGGTAAACGGGACAAGGTCATCAATATCGTTACCAAGCCCAATCGGAAAAGAGGATATTTCGGAAAAGCAAACGGCAGTATGGGAAATGATGAAAAGTATGCGACCAATATCAATATAAATGGCTTTCAGAATGACAAACGTTATTCCCTTACAGCAATGGCCAATAATACCAATGAGACCAATTTTGGAGAACAGGGACGCGGAGGCAACAGAGGAGGAAATTCGAATGTTGAGCGCGGCCTGTCCAAGACATACGCAGTAGCTACAAGCGTTAACAACAGCTATTTGAATCAAAAAATGCAGGTAAGCGCAGATTACAATTTTAATTCGACAAATACCAATACCTTTACAAATTCCTTAACCAATTACATACTCGGTTCAAGGGCAAACCAGTTAAGAAAACAGACTCAAAATTCAGATAACGGATCCGTAAGTCACAATGCCGGAGCAAGGCTACACTGGGATATAGATTCCACTCAACGCATAGATTTTGTACCGAAATTGTCCTATTCTTCCAATGACCGCACTAATTTTAATATAAGTACAACACTTAATCAGCTTCAGGATACCATTAACACATCGGACCGGAGAAATCGGAATAATAGCAACAACTTTAATATATCAGGCGCACTTACTTATATGGTACGACTGAATAAGCCAGGAAGGACATTATCTGTCAATCTAAATGGTAATCATTCCTCCAATAACAGTGAGGGACGCACAAATGCGCTCAATCAATATTATAAAGATGCGCTGTTAAATCGTATCGACACCAATAATAATCAGAATATATCTGAAGGCTATGGAAACGGAATAAACGGAAGACTGACGTTCACTGAAAATATATCCAGATTCAGCCGGTTACAGGCTAATTACAGTTACCGCAACACGGCAAATTATTCTGACCGCAAAACTTTTGAGTTCCTGGAAGAGACCGGACAACTGGGTCAGCTGAACGAGAGACTGTCAAATGAATTCAGAAATGATTTTGATTTTCACAGCGGTGGGATATCCTATTTATTCTCTAAAAAAGACAGTCTAACCTTTCAGATTGGGGCAAATTATCAATATGCTTCCCGCAAAAATGATAAGACTTTTCCTAAAAATGTCATTACTACTTCCGGATTCAGGAGCTTTTTGCCGGAGATGAATATCACTTATCATATCGGTAAAGAAAAGCGGCTGGAATTAAAATACAATACCGCAACTAATGCCCCTTCTATAAATCAGTTGCAAGACTTTATAGACAATCAGAATGCCTTACGTATTCAAAATGGTAATCCGGATCTGAATCAGGAATATAAACATAATATCAGTTTTCAGTTCAGAGATATCAAAAAATTAACAGGACGAAGTTTTAACTCCAGTCTCAACTTTGAATACATACAAGATAAGATCGTCAATTCGATCTTGCTGACAGATACAGCTGTACAAATCACAGACGAGATTATATTAGGTGCTGGCGGACAGTACATCAGACCGGAGAATGTTAATGGAGCTTACTCCGTCAGGATGACAAACAGTCTGGGTTTACCGATCAAAAAATGGAAACTGAATGTCAATCTGAATAATAATCTTTTCTTCAATAACAACTACTCTATACTAAATAAGGACCTGTTAAATTCCAGATCCTATGGTATACGTCAGCGGGTAGGAGTATCCAGTAACTTCGGTAGAAAGACAGTAATTGGACTTTCCTACAACGGCAACCTGACCTTTACTGAAAACCCGTCATTACAGGTCAAAAAATATAATGTGTACAACCATACCATCAACAATAATGCATCTGTAGATTTCTGGAAAGGAATGTTTGTGACTTCGAATATAAACTACATGCTTAACGGAGGTGTACAGAATACTTCCGGTGTCCAGACTGTCATCTGGAATGCCTCCATAGGCAAAAGGTTCTTTCAGAAAGAAAATGCGGAATTGTCTTTAAAAGCGTTTGACATTTTCAATAAAGCAAAAAATGTCAACAGGCGTATAGATGAATTCTCCATTTCAGACGTGCAGTCCAACACACTGACCCGCTATTTTCTGTTGAGTTTTACATACCATTTACGCAAATTCGGCGGACAGGAAAGCAAAGGATCCCGCGGACCGTTTAATTCGCGAGGAGAACGGGGAAGAAGCCGAGGAAACCGCTAAATCAACCTTCCGCTATCTTCTTCAAATGATCTGGCAAGTTTTTCAAACTGAGCCGGATCTATTGCTTTTGTAGCATCGGTAAGGATTGCCGTCTTAAAGCCAAGAGACAACGCATCTTTAGCCGTAAAGTACACACAATAATCAGCTGCCAGACCGCATACATGAACTTCTTCAATATTTCTGTCACGCAGATATCCGGCAAGACCTGTATTTTTCCGGCGTCCGTTATCAAAAAAACCACTGTAACTATCGATTTCAGGATCAATTCCCTTTCGGAACACAGCTTCTACCCGGTCCATATCCAGTTGTTCATGAAATGCAGCACCACTACTTCCCTGCACACAGTGGGTAGGCCACAGTCGCTGCTCCAGACCATTAAGTTCAATCACCTCAAAGACGCTTTTACCAGGATGTTCCTTAGCAAAGCTTTTGTGATGAACAGGGTGCCAGTCCTGCGTTGCTACAATAAGTCCATAATCTGACTGAAGCCGGTTAATCAAAGGAATAATCTCATCCCCGTGTTCTACCGCCAGCGATCCTCCCGGCAGAAAGTCATTCTGCACATCCACTATAATTAATGCTTTCATCGTTATTCATCTATGGTTAACATATAACCTATCCCTCTGATATTAATAATCTTGATCCGTTCATCCTTAATAAGGTACTTTCGCATTCTACTGATAAACACATCCAGACTTCTTCCCGTAAAGTATTTGTCCTGACTCCAATAAGCTTTAATAATCTCTTCTCTGGGAACTACTCTGTCCTTATTTTCAAATAATCTGCGCAACAATTCACTTTCCCGAAAGGATAGCTTCTCTTCCATGTCCTCAAATGTCAGCAGATGCTTCACATGATCCAGGATATAATTTCCTATTTGCAGTTTAGGAACAGATTGTGCCCGGTTATAGTATTTAAACAAAGCCTCTATCCTGACAATGAGCTCTTCTATCTTAAATGGCTTTTTGATATAATCATTGGCTCCCAGATGAAACCCCGCAACGACATCTTCCGTCTGGGTCCGTGCTGTCAGAAATATAATAGGTACATCCGTATCCATTCCTCTTACCTTCTTTGCCAGCTCAAAACCATCCATCACAGGCATCATCACATCGATCAGCAGAAGATCATATTTTTGCTCCTGAAAAGTGGAAAATGCTTCTCCGCCATTATCGCAATGTGTCACCGCAAACCCATGAGACCTCAGAGTATCTGACAGAATCATGGCCAGCCCCGCCTCATCCTCTACATACAAAATACTGATCATAACTACGCTTTAGGAATACTGATCGTAAATATACTACCTTTATTTAATTCACTGATGAGAGAAACAGTCCCTCCATGTTGTGTAATCATTTGTTTTACATAGGATAATCCCAGACCAAAGCCCTTTACTTCATGAAGATTCCCTTCCGGAACTCTGAAAAAAGCATCAAATACATCCTTTTGATATTCTGCAGCAATTCCCTTCCCATTATCTTTCACACTAACCTCTACCGAATGCGCCAATTCTTTGAGAGCAACCGTTATCAAAACCTTCTCTCCGGAATACTTGATTGCATTATCCAGCAGGTTGCTGCACACATTCTTCAAATGCGCTTCATCAGCCGATATCATTACCGGCCTCTTTTCGCAATCAAAGACAATCTCAATCTCCTTTTTAAAATTTAGCTTTGCAATCCTAATACAACGCTCCAGCAAGTCTGCAATATCAAATGTTGTGTATTGTAAATTGACTCCCTTTACCTCATCAATATCCATCTGCAAAACTTTTTCAATCATATCCGAAAGGTGCTGAAGCTCATTCCTGGAAACCTGAAGATACAACTCCATTTTAGCCTTATCATCTTTGACACCATAGGTCTGAATCGCTTCTACGGCAGCCATCACAGTGGAGACCGGGGTCTTGAGCTCATGCGTCATATTGTTCACAAAATTCTTCCGCAGCTGTGCCATTTTATTCTGCCGGAATATCGTCAGCATCAGATAAAGAAAAGATCCTACCAGAGAAGCCACCAGAACAATAGAAACCAGCAATTGCCATCCCATACCAAAAAGAAGATAACGCCAGGTATTTTCAAATTTGACCACCACAAACTGTCCCCGGTCCGGATTGACTAATGTAGGTCTGGTCCACATCAGCTTTTGGGCTTTCGTATTTGCACGGAAAGTCGACACTTCTTCCCGGCTAAGCTGCAGCAACTCTACCTTGAAATCTGTATAGATACCTTTATCTGTTAATGTGGTCTTCAGTCTGTGACAGACGGTGTCCATCACTTCTTTATCGAAATCAAAATCTTTGAACAGATAAGGCGGAATAATCTGTGAAGGCCCTTCGTCATTACGCTCTTCTCCCTTTCGGGTTGCATTATCCCGGAAGCCTTGCATATATGAAGATTTCCCTGAGCTTTCCTCAAAATTCTTACGTAAAGAATCAAAGTCTATTTTTGGAAATTTCTCCTGCAGATAGCCGACAAATGATTTCCGTCCTCTGGCCTGAGCGGAACGAAGAGAATCATCTACATTGATCTTTGTCTGATATACTTCCTGTATAACATTAAACATTGATCTTTCTGCAGAAGAAAGAAACAGATCCCGTCTGTTCTGATAGCTGCCGTAAAGCCATCCAGACAACACCAGAATAACGCCCAAACCCGTCAGGATCATGACTGTTATTACCAATTTATACCTTTTCACCATAATTAAAAAACAAATTTAAATTAGTAGCTTTGCTCCACGGTTATGAATTAACCTAATTTAACAAAATATAACACTGATTAACAGGAGGCAATCATTACTTTTGCGTCATTGCGTAATTTTTCAACATGAGTCGATTTTTTAAAAGAAGAAATATAAGATATATTTTACCAATTTTATTCATTGCTGTCGTAACTTCCTGTAATAAGGATATCAGTATTTCACTTGATGGCTCCGATAACAACCTTGGTCTTAGTGTTACCGATTCATTTACTGTAAATGTCTCCACCTTCCAGATGGACAATCTTCCTACTGCAGCAACAGGTACTATTCTGGTAGGTAAGGCAAATAGTGCAAAGACAGGAAGTATCTCATCAAGCAGCTATTTTCGCTTAGGTTTAGGAAATGTATCTGCTACCATACCAGACGGTGCAACATTTGATTCCCTGACCCTGGTTATCAAACCTAATCAGGCCAGATACTATTACGGAGATACTACTGTAAATCAAAAGATAAGTGTACATGAAGTCACTGAAAATATCATACTAAAAGACATTACTACAGGTATTGATAATAATCTGACTCCGGCTTTTGTCACAGGTCCTACTCTTTTCGGAAAGCAGCAGTTTAATTATAACAGCACGCCTCTGGGTGAATTAACATTCAGCCCACGTATTAAATCCTTAGATACTTTATCTGTACGTCTGGACCAGAATCTTGGAAATACATTATTTAATCTTTTCAAGAATAATGATATCAAGGTATCTTCCAATGCCAACTTTCAGGAGTTTTTCAAAGGTATGGTCATTGTCCCTGCAGCAAGCAATACGGTTGTACTCGGATTTAACGATACACTGGCAGTTAAAGTGAACTATTCTTACATCGGATCGGACGGATTTAAAACTCAGGCTGCAAAAACTTTTACCATTGACAGTAAATCTTACCAACATAACAATATTACATTTGATCGTACAGGTACTCCATATGCATCCCTGAATTACACGAATAAAGAGCTTAAAAGTTCGGAAACTAATCAGGAAGTATTTGTTCAGGGTGGTACAGGTGTTGTAGCGAACATTAAGATTCCCTCGTTAAGAGAATTTATACTGGATGAAAAGATTTCCATAAATAAGGCGGAGTTGATTATCGAAACACCAAATTCAAATACAGGAATGTACCCGGTACCTCCGTCCGTAATGCTGATGGTAGCGAATATTAACGGAATCCCTGTTACAGCAGTAAATTTTCCTTTTACGACCACAATACAACAGGTAAGTTTTAGCAAAGGAAATGATACCGGAGCAAATGGTAAATATGTATTTGATCTGATTGCATATCTTAAAAATATTAATACTGTAAATTATTATGATACTTCGTTATTTTTAACTGTTGCTTCTCCAAGCCTGTTCTCCACAGCGAATACGCTTGAAATCGCAAAAGAAAATAACAAGCCAAAAGTTAAATTAAACATCGTATATACTAAATTTTAACAATTTATGAACAAGAAAAATTGGCTAATCCTATTTTTAGCCTGTACTATCGCTTTAACGTCCTTCAATTCTTGTAAAAAAAGTGATGATACAGATAGCAACACAGATACAGGCCCGGCCGAATGGTTTAAAACTTCGGCTTTTGACGGAGATCCACGCAGTGCAGCAGCCTATTTCTCTATCGGAGATAATGGTTTTATTACTACGGGTATCCTGAGAACAAATGAGAGAGTAAAAGATACCTGGTTATTCGATTCCAAAAAAGGTTCATGGTCCAAAAAAGCGGACTTTATCGGAGACGCTCGTAATGCAGCTGTAGGTTTCGCGATCAACGGAGTTGGTTTCGTAGGTACAGGTTACAACGGAACAGATGCGTTGAATGACTTTTACAAATACGATTCAGCAACTGACAAATGGACAGCAATTGCACCTCTGCCAGGTGAAGCCAGATACGGAGCTGTAGCTTTCTCATTAGGAGGTTTCGGATATGTAGGTTTAGGTTCAACTAAAGCTGAAAAAACACTTAAAGATTTCTACAAATACGATCCTGCAACTAATACATGGACTTCAGTAGGTACTATCTTCGCTAACAAAAGAGTGAATGCATTTTCTTTTGTGATCGGCAACACTGCTTATGTAGGCGGTGGTTTTGACAACAACTCTTTCCCTGAAGATTTCTACAAATTTGACGGCACAACATGGACTCGTCTGAAAGACATCAAAACTGATGATATCGATGTAACACGTCAAAGTGCATCTGCTTTTACAGTAGGTCAGACAGCATTTGTTGTAGGCGGTAAAAAATCTTCTATCCTGAACAGTACATGGAGATACAACCCTTCAAGTGATTCATGGGAAAGCAAACATCAGGCATTCCAGGGATCTGCACGTGAAGGCGCAGCAGCATTCTCTGTAAACGGAAAAGGATATATCACAACAGGTGCTAACGGTACATTCAAATTTGATGATACCTGGGAATTCATTCCTGTGAGATAAGAATACACCTGTTCACAAAATAAAAAAAGAGCAACTTTCGTTGCTCTTTTTTTGTCTCTGTTTTAAAGGTCATCCTCTCTGTATGGAGCTCATACTTAGACCTTTCAATATACAATGTCGGATAACACTTATCCTTTCCATCTCTACCGTAAGAGTACATTCTCAGGTTACGGGATGGTACAGTAAGGGAGATAAGTTCATAAAAAAAGAGCTGCTTTATGAAAGCAGCTCTTCATATACTTAGTAAAGTGTTCTGATTAAATCAGTCCTTTCTTGTTTAATAACTCTGCAATCTGAACAGCATTCGTTGCAGCTCCTTTTCTAAGGTTATCTGCCACAACCCACATATTCAATGTCTTGTCCTGTGATTCATCACGACGTATACGGCCTACGAAGACTTCATCACGACCATGTGCATCCTTTGGCATCGGATATGCCAGATTAGCCGGGTCATCCACTACAATTACACCACTTTGTGCTTCCAGTACAGATCTGATATCTTTTAGATCAAACTCATTTTCAAATTCAATGTTAAGAGATTCAGAGTGTCCTCCCATTACCGGTATACGAACCGTAGTCGCTGTCACTTTGATAGAATCATCCTGCATGATCTTATTTGTCTCCTTGATCATCTTCATTTCCTCTTTTGTATATCCATTGTCCTGGAATACATCAATATGAGGAATTACATTCAAATCGATTTGATAAGGATACGCTTTTTCTCCCTCTATACCAGCACGCTCATCGTTAAGCTGCTGAACCGCCTTAACTCCCGTACCCGTCACAGACTGATAAGTAGATACCACTACACGTTTGATTTTGTACTTGTCATGTAAAGGCTTCAAGGCCACTACCATCTGGATAGTAGAACAATTAGGATTTGCTATAATTTTGTCCTCTGCAGTCAATACATCTCCGTTTACTTCCGGAACGACAAGTTTCTTTGTAGGATCCATGCGCCATGCGGATGAATTGTCAATAACAGTAATACCTGCCTCTGCAAACAAAGGAGCAAATTCTGTAGAAGTACTGCCTCCGGCTGAAAAAAGAGCAACATCAGGTTTCAGTGCAATAGCTTCTGTTGCGGTTACAACCGCGTACTTCTTACCCTTAAACTCAATTTCCTTACCCTTGCTCTTCTCTGAAGCAACTGGAATCAAGGTGGTCACCGGGAAATTACGCTCTGCCAAAACTGTCAACATCTCTGACCCAACAAGGCCTGTTGCGCCAACTACTGCAACTTTCATAATAATCTGTTGTTTTTTAAATTGTTATAAATTTTATTAATCTTTACTTAACTTGCATGTTAATGTAGAATGCCAAACATACAAATTAAAGAGACGTCAAACCAGAGATATTTTAAAATTTATAAATTTTATACACCAATATTGACAATTTATATAAATTATGAGCATATTAATAGAAAAAAGACAACTTTTAGGCTACTGGTTAGCAGGCCTGCTCTACCTTATCCATCTACAGACATCCTCCTATGCGCAGAGCCGACTTTCTCCCTCTGACACAACGGGAGCACTATTCCTGGATCAGTTTCAGGCCAGCCACCTCCGTCAATGGCAGCCTACCACAGATTATATCGTAGAAAGTAATATTTTACAAATCAGTCCGCAATCCTCTTCTCCTGCACATCTTTATAGCAGTACAATACCCAAGGCTGGCATGCAATATGAAATCGGATTTACCACTACAATGCCGCTTACTTCAGCGAATTATTTCCGCTTCTATCTTTCCGTTAATAAACCTTCAGCTTCTCTTGCGCATCAAGGTTACCACCTTCAGGTGGACGGCACAGCAGATCAGCATGTCTATAAACTTTATCGTCAAAACGGGACTTCAAGAATCATTATTTTCCAAAGCATTTCTCTTCCGAATGAAAAAGAACACTTATCTGCTCAGGTAATGATAACCCGGGATCAGAACGGGATTTGGCGTATTGCAGTGAAAGAGTATGAGCAAAAATCATTTCGTTCTCTCCTCAATACGACTGGCCAGCCTCAGGTAAAAGACATGGTCTACAACCTCCAGCCAGATTTTGGTCTCGCAGCTTATTTTACACCAATCCGTCGTTCTTCACTTCGCTTCCACTATATCCTGCTCAAAGCCTACGCATCAACCGATCAATTATCTGTTAAAAGATCAGCCATCCTTAATCCTAATACGATATCACTTCTGTTCTCCGCTCCTTTGGATACCATATTCATGTCCCAACATCCCAATTACTCCTTTAGTCCTTTGAAAGAAATCAGGGATGTGACTACTCAGGATTCAATTGTATATCTCCATCTCAAGAATTCTTTAGAAAAGGAAACTTTTCAGATTAATATTAACAAAGGTGCTCTCTTCACAGGACGGCAAATAACATTGGATACTACGATACTACTTTCACATATTCCTGCTTATCAGGTAAAGCAACACGATATTATCATTAATGAAATACTCTTTAATCCGAAACCTGGCGGGGTTGATTTTGTTGAGATCTATAACAACAGTAAAGAAGACATCAATCTTCAAGGCTGGAAGATAGGAAAATATACCATTTCAGACTCTGCCCATTCCTTTCCATCCGGCCATTATAGGTTGCTAACTACAAATAGCATAATTGTAAAACAACATTATCCTGCTGCAGACCTGAATAATTTCATGCAGTTACGCGCACTACCGGCATATAATAATATATCAGGAGTAGTTATACTCCGGAAGAACGATCTGACGGTAGATAGTCTGTATTATACCGAAAATATGCACAGCCCGTTTATAACAGATAAAAAAGGAATTTCATTGGAACGGCAACACTACAAAGAAGACACAAATACTCCCGGAAACTTCCGTTCTGCCGCAACATCAGCAGAAGGAGCAACTCCCGGATATCAAAACAGCAGATACAGTGATAAAATTTTCAAAAAAAATAATTTTTTTTTGAGCTCCCGTACCTTTTCTCCTGATGGAGATTCATTTGAAGATTTACTCCTCATCAACTATGAAATACAAGTCGAAAATGCCATGATCAGCCTTAGTATAGTAAACGACAGAGGCCACATGATCAATCGATTGATTCGGAATAAAAGTATAGGTTCATCGGGACAGATTACCTGGGATGGCCGGACAGAAAACGGTTCCCCGGCACCTCCGGGAATTTACTTGTATATAGTTGAATTATATGACAATCAGGGCTTCAACAGGACATTCAGAGGGAGTTTTGTCTTAGCCTCGCCTGCATCCCACTATTGACAAAGGTTACAAAATGAGTATCTTTGTTTCGATGAAAGAGCGCGTAATTATTATAGGTGCAAACGGTCAGATCGGAACCGAATTAGCATTTGCCTTAAGACAAAAATTTGGATATGAAAATGTCATCACATCAGACATTCGTGAACCAAAATCCTTAGCCGAAAATGAGATTTTTGAAATCATTAACGTATTAGACAAAGAAGCTTTAAAAGCGCTTTTTGATAAATATAAACCTACTCAGATTTATCACCTTGCAGCCATGTTATCTGCTACCGGTGAACAATACCCGCAAAAAGCATGGGACCTCAACATGAATGGTTTACTTCATGTACTGGACTTATCGCTGGAGTTTAAAGTAAAACGCGTATTCTGGCCGAGTTCAATCGCTGTATTCGGGCCCCATTCTCCAAAGCAGGATACTCCGCAATACTGCACAATGGATCCAAACAGTATCTATGGCATCAGTAAACTGGCAGGAGAGCGCCTGTGTGAATATTACCACGCAAAATATGGTTTGGACGTAAGAAGTATACGTTATCCGGGTATTATTTCCTGGAAAACAGAACCGGGAGGAGGAACTACAGATTATGCCGTACACATCTTTTTTGAAGCACTCAGGAATGGTACATACGAATGCTTTCTTTCCGAAAACACAGCGTTGCCAATGCTCTATATGGATGACGCAATAAGGGGCACGCTCGAATTGATGGAAGCTCCGGAAGAACAGTTAACGATCCGGTCAAGCTATAATCTTGCAGGTATCAGCTTCACACCGAAGATGATTGCTGAAGAAATTAAAAAAATTCTTCCTAATTTTACCATCACTTATTCGGACAATGATCCCCGTCAGGCTATTGCAGACTCCTGGCCTGCAAGTATTGATGACTCATATGCCCAAAAAGATTGGGAATGGAAACCGAAATTCGATTTAACCGAAATGACGGCGGACATGATCCAAAACCTTAAAAACAAATAACAGACAAAATGGGAAGAGCTTTTGAATTCAGAAAAGAGCGCAAATTTAAACGCTGGGCAAAAATGGCTGTCCAATTTACACGTTTAGGAAAAGAAATCGCTATCGCAGTAAAAGAAGGTGGACCTCACCCCGAAACCAACTCTCGCCTGCGTACAGCAATCCAGAACGGTAAAGCCGTAAACATGCCTAAAGACCGTATCGAAGCGGCAATAAAACGTGCCTCAGAGAAGGATGCGAAAGGTTATGAAGAATATGTATACGAAGGATATGGCCCACACGGTGTGCCTATTCTTATCGAAACAGCAACTGATAACACCAACAGAACGGTAGCTAATATCCGCAGTTATTTTACAAAAGCGGGAGGAACATTAGGCAAGACAGGTTCTTTAGATTTTATTTTCAACAGAAAATCAATCTTCAGATTTGATGCTCAGGAAAATCTGGATGTAGAAGAATTAGAACTGGAACTTATCGACGGAGGTCTGGAAGAGCTATATGTAGAAGCTGATGAAGAAGGAAACGATGTTGTCGTAGTACAAACTTCATTTGAAGATTTTGGAAATATGCAACGTCTTTTAGAAGAAAAAGGCATAGAAGTGAAATCAGCAAAATTAGAACGCATTGCGCTATCCCATTCCAGCATTTCTGAGGAAGAAGCAGCTGATGTTCTTAAACTTATCGATAAAATTGAAGAAGATGACGATGTACAGGCTGTATATCACAATATGGACTAATACAATACGTGTTATTTCTTATAAAATGAAAAAAGAGAGCTTCCGCTCTCTTTTTTCATTTTGGTAAATTCGGTACATTTGTAAAAACGGGAACATATGACCTTTGAAGAATTTTTTGTAAAAAAGAACATTGATTTGAGTGCATTACAGCATTCAAACTCGGCTCTTTATGATGAATTCAAAAAGCATTATATGTTAATGGGAGAGAAGAGCTTTGATCATACAAAGAAATTCTGGTTTAATCGTCTTCGTAAGGATTATAAACTTGCAGAACAGGAGATAAGTCCTGCAGTCGTCAAAAAGACAGAAACACAGGTCGCCTCTTCGGCATCTGCGGGCATTGCATCTAAACCAGCAGGGTTCAGACCAAAATTCAAGTCTGCAGCTCCACCAGTTGCTGATAATAACCCTACTGCAGAATCAACATCAGCAGAAGCCCGTCCGGCAACAGGATTTACACCTCGATTTAAAAGTAATAGCACTCCGGCGGATGCAGAGCAAAAAGAAAGCTCAGCTCCTCAACCAGCACCTTCGAACGCACCTGCAGGATTTAAACCTCGTTTTAAACCGGGAGTTACGAACAGTAAAACAGATCCGGAAGAATCCCCTTCTTCCGAAAACGACAACACACAAGAGACTGCTAATAAACCTGCAGGATTTAAGCCTCGGTTTAAGGCCGGAATTACAGCCTCTAAAAAAGAGGACGAAATTACACTGACAGAATCCACAGCTATAGAAAACAAGGAAACTACAGAAACACCTGCTGTTACCGCAAAAGACACGAAAGAAGCTCCTCAGACTCCCGCTAAACCTTTGGGATTCAGACCCAAATTCAAAGCTGGGGTGAAAACTGTCAAAAAAGAACAAGAGGAACAAACTTCACAAGAAGAATCCGCAGCTATAAACAAGGAAACTATAGAAATATCTTCTGCTGCAACTGCAGAAGACAACAAAGAAGCTCCCCAGACTCCCGCTAAACCTTTGGGATTCAGACCCAAATTCAAAGCTGGGGTGACAACTGTCAAAAAAGAACAAGAGGAACAAACTTCACAAGAAGAATCCGCAACTATAAACAAGGAAACTATAGAAATACCTTCTTCTGCAACTGCAGAAGACAACAAAGAAGCTCCTCAGACTCCCGTTAAACCTTTGGGATTCAGACCCAAATTCAAAGCTGGGGTGACAACTGTCAAAAAAGAACAAGAGGAACAAAATCCACAGACAGAATCCACAGCTATAGAAAACAAGGAAACTATAGAAATACCTTCTTCTGCAACTGCAGAAGACAACAAAGAAGCTCCCCAGACTCCCGCTAAACCTTTGGGATTCAGACCCAAATTCAAAGCTGGGGTGACAACTGTCAAAAAAGAACAAGAGGAACAAACTTCACAAGAAGAATCCGCAACTATAAACAAGGAAACTATAGAAATACCTTCTTCTGCAACTGCAGAAGACAACAAAGAAGCTCCTCAGACTCCCGTTAAACCTTTGGGATTCAGACCCAAATTCAAAGCTGGGGTGACAACTGTCAAAAAAGAACAAGAGGAACAAAATCCACAGACAGAATCCACAGCTATAGAAATACCTTCTTCTGCAACTGCAGAAGACAACAAAGAAGCTCCTCAGGCTCCCGCTAAACCTTTGGGATTCAGACCCAAATTCAAAGCTGGGGTAACAAAGATTCAGAAAAATGATGACAACCAAAGATCTGAAGACTAAATTTTTAGCGAAAAAATTTAGAATGCGAAGAAAAGCCTTAACTTTATAACAATAATCAGCTATAAATATGTTAAAAGAAGAAAGACAAGCCTACATTATACACCAAATCAATCTTCACAATAAAGTTCTATCTTCGGATCTCAGTGTCCAGCTTAATGTTTCGGAAGATACTATCCGCCGGGATCTTAATGAGCTTGCTGAAAACGGACAGGTATTAAAGGTGTATGGTGGAGCACTCTCCAAGTCATTTCAATTCCCGTTTCAGGATGGAAATGTATATGCTAAAGAGTCTAAAAAAGAAATTGCCAGAAAATCAATATCACTCATCCAAAACGGTATGACGGTATTGGTCGGCGGTGGTACGACAGTTATAGAACTGGCACGGATCATCCCTGAAGACATACAATGTACCTTTTTCACTATCAGTCCTCTTGTCGCACTGGAACTGGCCGAAAAGGAAAATATAGAGGTAATTTCTATAGGAGGTAAACTTTCCCGTAATACGAACATTGTAACCGGAGCGCAGGTAATTAATGAACTTTCTGAAATCAAAGTAGACCTTTGCATATTGGGGACAAACAGTCTTTCTATTGATGACGGGATTACAGATTCAGACTGGGAAGTTGTACAGATCAAACGCGCGATGATCAAATGCTCGCATAAAGTAGCTATATTAAGTATTGCGGAAAAACTGAACTCTAACCAGAAAATGAAGGTGGCTCCATTAAGAGACGTTTCATTCTTAGTAACAGATTTGACACCTGACCACCCATCTTTAAAGGAGTTCGCTAAAACGATAAAAGTAATTTAAAATAGCGTATCAAAGAGTTAGATGGAATCGCTGCGGGAGGAAAATAACAATACCAGAGAAGAACCTTCTTTAAAACAAAAAACTGCTAAAGGTCTCCTTTGGGGAGGGATGAGCAATCTTATCCAACAGCTTCTGGGTGCATTTTTTGGTGTTTATGTAAGTCGCATCCTTACTCCGGAGGATTATGGCGCTGTAGCTGTACTCCTCATTTTCCCGGTTTTGGCTTCCACATTACAAGAGAGTGGTTTTGTAAGTGCTATTACAAATCAAAAGCAGGTAGAACATAAAGATTACAATGCAGTCTTTTGGTTTAGCGGATTTATCGGATTATCCTTATATATTATCCTTTTCTTTTGTGCTCCGCTTATCGCTTATTTCTATGATATGCCGGAATTAACACCGCTTGCACGCTATTTATTCCTCAGTTTTTTAATATCCAGTATGGGTACGGCACACAATGCTTACCTTTTCAGAAATCTGAAAGTCAAACAGCGTGCAATCGGAACAACTATTGCCCTCATTATTTCCGGAATCACAGGAGTCGTGATGGCTTACAACGGCAAGGCATATTGGGGAATTGCCACCCAAACCGTACTTTATGTATTGGTCAATACGACTTTTCTATGGATATTCTCTTCTTTCAGACCAACTTTTCATTTTGATTTCAGCCCCATAAAGAAGATGTTCGCATTCAGCAGCAAAGTGCTGATTACCAACCTTTTTTTACAATTCAACACCAATATTATTACCACCATTTTAGGGAAATTCTATACCAAAAGTGACGCCGGAGCTTTTAATCAGGCAAATAAATGGAATATTATGGGCCAATCTGTCCTGTTGGGTATGTCACGTAGTGTCGCTCAACCCATTCTGACAAGTGTGCACGAAGAAGAAGAGAGGCAGCTAAGAGTTTTCCGGAAGATTCTGAGCTTTACAGCTTTTATGACCTTCCCGCTTATATTTGGTCTGTCCTCTGTGGCAAAAGAATTTATTGAGATCTTTCTTACAAACAAATGGCAGAATAGTGCCTACTTTTTAGAATTGCTGTGTATAGGCGGAGCTTTTGTTCCCCTGGCTGACATTTATGCTAATCTGGCTCTAAGTAAAGGAAAATCAAACATTTACATGTGGAATGTTATTGCATTAAGTCTGACACAGCTCGTACTGTTCTTATTGGTATATCCATACGGTATTTCCAGCATGATCCTGGTGTATGTCATTACAAATATCCTTTGGCTATTTGTATGGCATTATTTTGTTTCTAACCAGATCGGGCTCAAATGGAAGTATCTGTTTTCTGATGTATTTTTATTTGCAGCGATTGCATCGGTCGCAATAGCCGGGACCTATCTTATCACTATGGATCTGACACTCCACCTGTACATTCATTTTATCCTGAAAATAGTCCTTACAGCTCTATTATATACAACACTTGTCTGGTTTATTCGTCCGCAACTGGTTAAAGAATGTATTACATTTCTTAAACTTGATAAATTTTTCAAAAGCAAAACAGCATGAAAATTTTAGCAATCATTGTTACTTATAATTTTGAAAAATGGATAGACAAATGCCTGCCAAGTCTGATCCGTTCGGATGAGCCTGTTGACATACTGGTGATAGATAATCTTTCCCAGGATCAGACCATAAATCGCATCCGTCAGGAATATCCAAGTGTACGTCTTATCGCCAATGATCAGAATCTGGGATTTGGAAAAGCAAATAATATCGGACTCACTATTGCCATTGAAGAACATTATGATTATGTCTTTTTGATCAATCAGGATGCCTGGATCACTCCGCCTTCCATCGGTAATATGATACAACATATTGAGCAGGATCTCCCGGAAGGTATTATTTCTCCTGTTCACCTGACTGGTGAGGGAAATGAACTCGACTATGGATTTGCAACTTATATCGGGAATAGAGATTTGGAAAAGGTAAAGCAGGATGAAACAACCCGGATTGTCGAATTTATAAATGCAGCTTTCTGGTTTATTCCGGTTTCCATTCTCCGTAAAGTAGGCGGCATCTCTCCTCTTTTCTATCATTATGGAGAAGATAAGGACTATGCAAACAGACTTAAATTCCACCATTGTAAATTCGGATATACCTCATCTGCCATCGGCTTTCATGACAGAGCCTTTCGCAAGCCTTCATTTGCTGCAACAGAACGTGCAGAATACGTATATTTTCTTTCTGAATATGCTAATATCAATTATACGTTTGGCAAAGCCTTCGGAAAAAGCATTCTGGCAGCAAAACTCAAAAGTATTAAAGCCTTTTTCAAAGGAGATCTGAAATTATGCTGGGCTTATTATAAAATGATTTTTAAGCTTTTGGCAAAAACATCAGAAGTAACTCAGGTACGCAAGCAAACAAAGAATCCGGGAAGAAATTTTATTTAATCTTTTATCTTTGTTGAACCTTTGGCAATCTTTATGGAAAAAAAACTGGCTCCTGTTGTTCTTTTTGTTTACAATCGTCCTCTCCATACGGAACAGACATTAGCTGCTCTGGAAAAAAATCTTCTGGCATCTGAGTCTGATCTTTTCATCTATGCAGATGGCGCCAGGAATAAGGAAGCTGAAACTCAGGTGGCTGCAGTCAGTAAAATCATACACAGAGTCTGGCCATTCCGTTCTGTCACTATTATACAACGGAATAGAAACTGGGGATTAGCGCCAAATGTTATTGACGGTGTAACCACTATTATTCGTAAATACGGTAAAGTCATCGTTCTGGAAGATGATCTCAAAACCGCTCCAAATGCACTTCAATATTTTAATGATGCCCTGAATCAGTATGAGTCCGAACCACAGGTAATGTCTGTGAGCGGATACAACTATCCGTTGAAAGAAGCTGATACACTCCCCGAAACCTTCTTTTTCAGAGTTACGAACAGTTGGGGATGGGCAACCTGGGACAGAGCCTGGAAACATTTTAATCCGGATATAGAAAGCATGGTTCAACAACTGAACCAGGAACAGATTTATCAATTCAGTATAGAAGGAAAAGAAAATTTCTGGAGACAGGTACAGCAGTTCAGAAAAGGTAAAATAAATTCCTGGGCTATCCGCTGGTATCTCTCTGTTTTTCTGCAAAAGGGCTTAACTTTGTATCCCCGTCATTCCTACATTCAGAATATAGGTACAGATGGTTCCGGAACGCATTCCGATGCAGAACAGACGTATAAGGTTCGGCTCAATGAGGAAAAAACAACATCTTTCCCGGAAAAAATTGAAGAAAATGCAGTTGCTTATGAACACATCAAAGATTTCTACGCACATCGGAAAGGATCGCTGTTCCAGCGCGGAATTCGCTTTGCAAAAAAAAGAATCAACAAATTAAACAAATAATCACGTGGCGCATCCTAAAATATCAATCATAACTATTGTGTATAACAATGTCCGGGACATCCGATATACATTAGATTCTGTGGCCACTCAAAGCTATAATAATATTGAGTATATTGTTATTGACGGTTTGTCAACGGACGGAACTTTAGCTGTTATCGATCAATACAAGTCTCATATACATGTCTTGAAATCTGAAAAAGATAAAGGGATATATGATGCCATGAACAAAGGGCTGGCTCTTGCGACCGGAGATTATGTTCTTTTCCTAAATTCGGGAGATGAACTCTTCTCGCCCTCTACATTGAGCGATATTTTTGAAAATTGCGAAATGGCCGATATCTATTATGGTGAAACAAAACTCGTAGATGAGGATCGCCGTATCCTGGGCGATCGCAGACATCGCATTCCGGAGCATTTTGACTGGAAAAGTTTCAGATATGGTATGAATGTATGCCACCAGGCGATCTATATAAAAAGAGAGCTTACAGAGCCTTATGATACCTCCTACCAGCTCAGTGCAGATATAGACTGGGTAATCCGCGCAGCAAAGAAAGCCAGGACAACAGTCAACACGCATCATTATGTTGCTAAATATCTTGTGGGTGGTATGTCGCAAAAAAGGCATAAACAAAGTCTGAAAGAACGTTATGCTATCTTCAAAAAACATTACGGCACTATACCCAATATATTTCATCATGCAGTTATCGCTGCCCGTCTTCTACTATACCGTATAAAAAACGGAAAAACTCAAGATTAATGTTCAATCCCGAAATTTTAACTGAACTGGCCAATACACCCATGCCTTATGGTAAATATAAAGGTGTGCTTCTGTGCAGGCTTCCCGAATCTTATATCGTCTGGTACCGGCAAAAAGGTTTTCCCAAAGGAAAACTGGGCAATCAACTTGCTACCCTCTATGAGATCAAACTCAATGGTCTGGAATATCTGCTGGCTCCCCTGATAAAAAAGTGATGAGAATCAAAATGGAGGATATTTTATTTTCCTTATCTTTGTCCCATTAATTTAATTAGCATTAAACGCCGTTTGCAGCGGTATCAATGAATAGTATGACATATCAAACATTGCTGTATTATTGCTACAGCCCTATCGAGAACGCAGAACAATTTGCTGCAGATCACTTAGAATTTTGTAATTCCCTTGGCCTTGTCGGCCGTATTATTGTTGCAGACGAAGGTCTGAACGGTACAATTTCCGGAACAGAAGAAGCCTGTAAAGCCTATATGGAAGCCATCTATGCAGATGGACGGTTCAATAAGACGGAGTTTAAGATCGATGTGGTCGATGAGCCTTCTTTTATCAAAATGCACTGCCGTTATAAAGAAGAGATCGTACACTCGGGACTACGTGATCCAAAAGAAATAGATCCCAATCGTCAGACAGGAATTCATCTGGAACCTAAGGATTTCTTGGAAATGAAAGATCAGGAGGACGTCATCATATTAGATGTACGCTCTAATTACGAACACAGTGTAGGACGTTTCAAAAATGCCATTACATTGGATATCGAAAACTTCCGTGAATTTCCCGAAAAAATCAAGGAATTAGAGAAATACAAAGACAAAAAGATCCTTACATACTGTACAGGTGGTATCAAATGTGAAAAAGCATCTGCACTACTTCTGAAAGAAGGATTTGAAGATGTATATCAACTTCACGGAGGAATTATCAAATACGGAAAAGAAGCCGGAGGAAAGGATTTTGAAGGAAAGTGCTATGTATTTGACAACCGTCTTACTGTAGATGTCAATGAAGTAAATCCGACAATCGTCTCGACCTGTAAAAACTGTGGCAAGACGACTCCAAAAATGATCAACTGCGCTAATCCCGAATGTAATGAACATTTCACACAATGTGATGAATGTGGTTGGGAACTGGAAGGATGTTGCTCAGCGGAATGTAAGGAGCACCCAAGGAAACGCCCTTATGACGGAACAGGATATTATGTAAAAGTACCGCAACCTGTCAATCTGGAAAAAATCAGCAAACGGAAACACAAAAACTTTCCACCGAAGACAACGGAAGCATAAGATAATCAGTATATACCAAAAAGGGTCATTTCGTAATGAAATGACCCTTTTTTAATATTCCGGATGGACGGGTTCTACCTCCAGGCCTTATACTGATTGATCAACCCGTTTGTAGAAGAATCGTGAGAACTGATTTCTTCATTACCCTTCAGTTCAGGTAAGATCTGATTTGCTAATTGTTTACCCAATTCTACTCCCCACTGATCAAATGAAAAGATATTCCAGATAATCCCCTGAACAAATATCTTGTGTTCATAGAGAGCGATCAGCGTTCCAAGAGAACGGGGTGTAATCTCTTTCAGCAGAATAGAATTGCTTGGACGATTACCTTCAAATACTTTAAAGCTCTTTAAACGCTCAATATCTTCCGGAGATCTTCCCGCCTTTTCAAACTCAGCAACGACTACTTCCTCAGACTTGCCGTTCATCAATGCTTCCGTTTGCGCGAAGAAGTTGGATAAGAGCAGTTGATGATGGTTGCCGATCTTATTGTGACTAACTGCCGGAGCAATAAAATCACAAGGAATCAGTTTAGTTCCCTGATGAATCAACTGATAGAATGCATGCTGACCATTCGTTCCCGGTTCTCCCCAGATAATAGGCCCCGTCTGATAATCTATACGATTGCCGTTTCTATCTACATATTTACCGTTGCTCTCCATATCTCCCTGTTGAAAATAGGCCGCAAAGCGGTGCAGATATTGATCATACGGAAGAATTGCATGGCTTTCAGCATCAAAAAAATTATTGTACCATATTCCTAACACAGCCAGCAACACCGGAATATTTTCCTCAAACGGAGCTGTTTGAAAATGCTCATCAGCGATATAAGCACCTTTCAGTAATTCCTTAAAATTGTTAAAGCCAAGAGCCAGAGAAATAGACAGTCCGATTGCCGACCATAAAGAATAACGTCCGCCGACCCAATCCCAGAATTCAAACATATTACGTGTATCAATTCCAAAGGCAGATACAGCTTCAGCATTGGTGCTCAAAGCCGCAAAATGCTTGGCAATATCCGATTCTTTGGCTCCGCTGTTCAGGAACCATTCCCGTGCAGACCCGGCATTTGCCATAGTCTCCTGTGTCGTAAATGTTTTGGAAGCAATCAGAAACAAAGTCGTTTCGGGGTTAAGGCCCTTCAGAGTTTCAACAATATGCGTACCGTCTACATTAGATACAAAATGTACATTGAGATGTGTTTTATAGGCTTTCAGTGCCTCTGTTACCATTACCGGTCCGAGATCCGATCCACCGATACCTATATTCACGACATCTGTGATCACTTTGCCCGTAAATCCTTTCCACGATCCGGAAAGAATTTCATTTGTAAAGGATTCCATATGATCCAATACAGCATTTATCTGAGGCATCACGTCTTTGCCGTCAACCATTACAGGCTTACCGCTCTGATTTCTCAATGCTGTATGTAATACCTCACGCCCTTCCGTTTCATTTATCTTTTCTCCGGAAAACATGGCCTTGATAGCCACATCCAACTGACATTCTTTAGCCATTTGAATCAATAAAGCTATTGTTTCTTCATTGATCCTGTTTTTAGAATAATCAACTAAGATATCTTCCAGCTGAACAGAAAATTTCTCAAATCGCTGAGGGTCTTTCTGAAAAAGTTCTTTAAGGCTCTCCTGATTAATAGTGATATAATGATCTGTCAGATATTTATATGCATTTGTCTGCGTAAAATCTATTCTTGGTAACATAACTTTTGTATTTATTCAAAGATAATAAATTCCCTCTCCCGATCAGGTGAAATACAAACATATTTCCCTTTCTCAAAGCCCGCTGAAAAACGAAAAAGACAAGGTTTAGGAAAGTTAAAAGGCCAGAAAGATGAGAAAGTACTTTTAAATCTTTACTTTTGATACATGACCAAAGAACATATTCAAGACTTGAGGGATCGTGTAACATCCCTGAGGAGGCATCTTTGACATTGATGTCAAGAAAGAAGAGATCAATCAGGAACAGGAACTGACACTTGCACCCACTTTTTGGGATGATTCCAAAGCTGCCGAAAAAATACTTCACGCTATCAAAACAAAAAAAGTATGGACTGAACATTTTGATCAGGTCGCATCAGCGGTAGAAGATACAGTAGTTATGTACGAGTTTTTCCAAAGCGGCGACGCAACGGAACAGGAACTCGAAAGTCAATATCAAACGGCTTTACAGGACATTGAGGAGCTTGAATTTAAAAACATGCTCAGTGCTGAAGAAGATCAGCTTGATGCGATCTTACAGATCACAGCAGGAGCCGGCGGAACAGAGAGTTGTGACTGGGCCGCAATGCTTATGCGGATGTATATTATGTGGGGAGAAAAGCATGGTTGTAAAGTGACGGAGCAGGACTCTCAGGAAGGGGATGTCGCAGGGATTAAGACTGTTACACTACAGTTTTCTGGAAACTTCGCCTATGGTTATCTGAAAGGCGAAAATGGAGTACATCGTCTGGTACGTATCTCTCCCTTTGACTCCAATGCCAAACGACATACCTCATTTGCATCGGTGTATGTATACCCGCTGATCGATGATAATATCGAAATCGATGTTAAAGATTCCGAAATCGAATGGGATACATTCCGCTCCGGGGGAGCAGGTGGACAGAACGTAAATAAAGTGGAGACCGCTGTACGTTTGCACCATAAACCGACCGGTATTATTATCAAGAACCAGGAAACCCGCTCGCAGCTACAAAATAAAGAGAATGCACTACGCCTTTTAAAGTCACAGCTATACGAGATAGAGATGCGTAAGCGTCAGGAAGCTACTGCAGTTATTGAAGGATCAAAGAAAAAGATTGAATGGGGTTCGCAGATCCGAAATTACGTCCTGCACCCTTACAAACTTGTTAAAGACCTGAGAACGAGCGTAGAAACATCAAATACACAAGCCGTATTGGATGGGGATATTGATATGTTCCTGAAAGCTTATCTGATGGAATTCGGAGGGTAAGTATAAAGCATATAAAACAAAAGAACAGGGATAATTCCCTGTTCTTTTGTTTTATATAGTCTTCTCTCTCTAAAAAGAGTTCTTCCACATCATACTCTCTACAGGACGTACCGTTTTACTATTATACTTGGCATTACCTTTAGTATTATATAAGGTCTCAATATCACCCTCAACTGCAAAATAGATCAGCTGTCCGATAGGCATACCCGGATACACCCGAACGGGCTGTGCTACAGAGATCTCAAGTGTCCATGTATTACAGAAACCCACATCGCCCTTTCCTGCCGTTGCATGGATATCAATTCCCAGACGTCCTGTACTGGATTTTCCTTCCAAAAAA
This sequence comes from Sphingobacterium spiritivorum ATCC 33861, assembly GCF_000143765.1. Lineage (GTDB taxonomy): Bacteria > Bacteroidota > Bacteroidia > Sphingobacteriales > Sphingobacteriaceae > Sphingobacterium > Sphingobacterium spiritivorum. The sequence continues at coordinate 304,522 of NZ_GL379773.1, forward strand.
GGAACATGCTTATGTGTCTCCGTATATTCCAGTGTTACACCCAGATACAAGGTATTAGGCTCTAACACATATCCTTCAGCCGGGATCTCAAAATGTGTGATCTGGTTATGTTGCTTTGCGTCCAGCACACGATCCTTATATGTTGCCAGATATTTGCCCAGATGCACATCATATGAATTGGTCCCCAGGCAAGTGCGGTCAAATGGTTCGATGACGATCGTTCCGGCATCAATTTCTTCCAGTATTCTTTTGTCCGATAAAATCATGTTTTGTAAAAATAGACTGACCGGGATAACCCCCACATTGTCAGCCTCCAAAAATACAGTTTTGCCTCAAAATTATGACCATATATTCCGAATTTTATTTAGCCCGTATACTTTATACTGTCTGTAGCCCTAAACATTGTGACAGATCTGTTTGATTTTAGTCAGGGTCTGCGTAACTTGCAGTATAATCAACGATCATACTGTACTGAGATGGCTTTAGCATACCTCCGCGAATTAGATGAACATACTAAACTTGCTATCTGGAAGATAGAAGAGTCTGCTGAAGAATTGTTAGCAAAACTTCAACTGGATACCCGTGAGAGAGCGCTTCTGGATTCTTTCGGTAAAGGCAAACGAAGTCTTCACTGGATGACAACACGTGTTCTGCTACGCTATCTCCTGCAAACAGATCAGTATATTGACTGTCCGTCAGATGAAAACGGAAAACCATATCTGACAAATTTCCCCTACAAAATATCCCTTACCCATTCCTATGATTATGCTGCAGTGCTGATAAGTGCTAAAGGAGAAGTAGGAATTGATCTGGAAATTGTAAAAGATAAAGTCATCAGAATCAAACACAAGTTTCTGAAACCGGAAGAACTTGCTTTCATACAGGGAGAACAAAGCACAGAGCAGTTGTACGCCTGCTGGTGTGCAAAGGAAGCCATATATAAATTACAGGGTAATAAGGGCGTTTCTTTCTTGAATAACATGACTATACTCCCTTTCGAATATCAGGCACAAGGCGTTTTAAAACTACAATTAGAAGTCAATCAGATCCGCAAGACATATAACGTGTATTATGAAAAATTCGGGGAGTATATGCTCGGATATGCTATTGAATAAATTAAGACAGTATACGATACTAAAATTTTGGCTTGCGTTTTTCTACAAAAGCAGATACCCCCTCAGTGAAATCAGGTTGGCCAAAACATTTTCCAAACTCAGCCACTTCCACTTCATAACCATTCTCCTCTTTAGAAATACTGGCATTGATGGCTCTTATAGCGGCTTTGACAGATGTCTTGGATCTTGAAAAAATATGCCCCAATATCTCTTCCGCCTTAGAAAGAAGATCCTCCACTTCCGTAACGTGATTGATCATGCCCCATGATAAAGCCTCTTCTGAGGTAATCATATTGCCAGACAATATCATTTCCATAGCTTTCCCCCGTCCTACAAGATCAGTTAAACGTTGTGTCCCCCCATATCCCGGTATTAACCCCAGAGAAACCTCCGGAAGGCCCAATTTGGCTGATACAGCAGCGACACGCATATGGCAGGCTAGTGCCAGTTCCAGTCCTCCGCCCAATGCGAAACCGTTAATAGCTGCTATGACCGGTTTGTCAAAATTATAAATCCGATCCATCACCCCATGTCCTGAAGTCGCTAATAGCCGGCCTTCTTTTTCATCTAACGATTGAAACTCTTTAATATCTGCTCCTGCAATGAAAGCCTTTGATCCTGCTCCTGTGACAATCACACCCCAGATATCCTGATCCGCAGCAATATCATCTAATACGGTACTCAACTCCTCAAATGTTTTTGTATTGAGTGCATTCAACTGCTGCTCACGGCTGAAAGTAATGTAGCAGATATGACTTTGTTTTTTTACTAAAAGATTTTCAAGTGTATTCATCTCATTAAAAATTAAAGTGTACTGTTAAACGAACTTTTTCTCTCCGGACATTATCATACTCCCGGTAAGAAAGTCTTTTGACATATTCAACGGTAAAAAATCTAAGAACATTCTCTACCCCGACTGTTGCTTCCATATATGGTGTCTGATCAATCGTGCGCGTTACGATTCTTCCGTCATCATCTTTATCAAAATAAACAACTTCATTACTGATGTACGGGTTATTGCGCGGAGAAAGGTCACCATAAAACATTCGTAGCCGCCACAACTCTCTCCACCTCAATTTTTTTATAAGTGGGATCTTATTCAGTAAAAATCCCTGCAAACGATGGTCTATTGCAAACTTCACATACCGGTCTGCTGCAAACTCCATACTATTCATCATAAAATAGTCCACTGTGTGCCTGTCCTGTTCAATCTGGACATTCGGTATCTCTAATAAAGGATAAGGTAATGCTCCCCAGATTTTACCTACGCCTAGTGTAAGATCTGCAGTGCCCAGTTGATTCAGAAAAAGTCGTTTGGATGCTGCCAGCCGCAATGCACTATAATTGTACTCTCCGCCGAGAAAACCTTTTATCCCTTGATTATACTGAAGGGTAAATACAGGATATTTATCAATAATAGGAGTTCGGGTAAGATTTCTATAATAAAAGTTTTCATTAGGTGCCCATCTCAGCTGCAGATCCACATCATTCGTCACTATACGTGGCAGTGTCTCACCTGCATGAATGCCTGTTTTGTTAAACACAAGTGTACCTGCAGTTTCCCGTTTGAAATAAGTAAATCCGGTACTTATACTGATATGGTTTCCGAATTCCCAGACATGATTTAGTTTGTAGGCATCATTGAATAAGAATTTCTCCGGTTTAGTCCCGCTAAAGGAAGCAAAGAAACTGTCTCCTTTCTTAAAACCAATCCCACGTCCTGGTTCCATGACATCATGCTGTACAGTTCCCTCAAGGTAGTGAGCCGGGAAAGTCGTCACAGACTTATTATTGAGCGAGAATGCGGATCTCAGGTAATACTTCATTTGCTGGTCTTTGACACCATACGCCAGATAACCTTCCATATACACTTTTTCTGAAAGTTGTCCGGTAGTCCTTCCCCCAAACCGTATACGGTTTCCTTCCACTTCGTTAAAACTATAGGTATATTCAAGAGGTCCGAATTCTACAGGACCTGCATTATGAAAACCCTGCGCCAGTAAATAGCCTATAGCCATCAGGCGCTTGAAGCTTTTCATATTATTGAGGGAGTCAGTATTAGAATACACCGTCTGCTCGATCTTATTGAGCGGAATAGGCCGCTGTCGCTCCAAAATAGCTGTATCCTGACTGGCTGAAGCTAACATTTCGGTAGGAGCTCCCTCAAATACTTTAGCCGGGATCTGGGTTTTAAAATCCCATTTCGAATTAAAAGCAACTCTGCGACCAAATAAAGCGTCATCTTTCCGGCCTCCGAAAAGAATCAGCAGGTCTGACTTCCGAAGGAACATAAATCCATCTGCATTAGGATCATAATGCAAGCTGATCAGAATATCGTTTATCCAGTTGAGATTCGCTTCCTTGCCCACTGTGAGTTCAGCCTGTCTTACAGCATAGCGGCCATCTGTCGTGACCTGTAATGTACCACTGAACAGCAGGTCCTGTTTGTTCTTGGGTTCAAATGCCAGCTCCACAAATGTCCCGTCAACAGTCTGTATAGTATCCTGTATATAAAACCTGTAAAACAACTTTGCTTCGTCTGCAATCGGACTCAGAAACAGTTTATTGATAATAAAAATACTGGGATCATAGATATCAACCGGACGGAACTGATAATTGAGATATTGTTGAATATTGGCATTATTGATATACCGGGGATCAAATTCTGTCTTCTTGTGAGACTTGATAAGCTTTTTATATTTTGAAGGATCTGTCTGTGAGTAGACATCCGAAAGATTCTCTTCCATATACATCGGCAAAAGCGCTTTCCCCTTTATAGATGCAGTATCCAGGTTCTTAAAAATAAATTTTAACTTACCCATCCGCTTCTCCATCGCTTTTCGCGGATCTACAAGTCCGAACTGAACTTTTTCGTACTCTTCAAACTGCACCTGATTCAGCGAACGAAGCCGGTTATCTTTTTTATGCTTTATGACGAGATCAATTAACTCCAAAGCCGGGTCATCCTTTTTTGATTTAGATCTTTTCGAGATGGTCACCATCTCCAACATATTATCGGCGTAATCTAACTCGACACTAAGCTGCTGCAAAGAATCCTGAGTAAGAGGCAAATTAACAGCTGTATAACCCATTGCCCTGAATTGGATAGAAGTCTGATTTTTGTTGGCAAGAATAGCAAAATTACCCGAAGTATCGGTAGAAGTACCCAGATTTCCCGGAGCTAATACGATAGTCGCACGAGGAATTCCATGTCCTGTGTTCCTGTCCACAACCCTTCCTTTGATCGTCAGTTGACCAAGAGCAGGACAAGTCATCAGTAGTAGGAATCCAACAAGTAAAATATAATCGAGTTTCTTATTGTATATCATTCTTAAATCCTGCACCCGTATAAATATACAATTTGTAAACTGAGAATAAAACTTATAACAAAAAAATGCATGGTAAATCTACCATGCATTTCATTTTTTTCTATTTATAACAATCAGATAAGCTTTATCAAACAATCAGGATAAATACCGATCAGGACTGTTATCAAAACTGCGATAAGGAAGACAAAAGAATAATTAACAGGAATATTCACTTTTGAAGAATCCTGCTCACTCTCTCTGAAATACATAGCCACCACCACTCGCAGATAATAAAATACACCTATCACCGCATTTACTGCTGCAAGAATCAACAATACAATATGGTAATTGTTCATCGCTATAGTGAACATCATAAATTTACCGATAAAACCTGCTGTCAATGGAATACCCGCCAGTGAAAGCATGGCCACTGTCACGACCAGCGCAAGCCAGGGATTACGCTTTGCAAGACCGTTGAATGCGGAGAAGTTATCCGAACCAACCTCTCGTTTTACAAGGATCAATGCACCGAAAGCAATAACGGATGCTAATGAGTAAGCTGTTGCATATGCCAAAATCGCGCTCGCTGATTGATTTCCAATCGAGATAACAGCAAATAACATATAACCTGCATGCGCTATACTGGAATACGCAAGCATACGTTTAAAAGAGTGCTGCATCAAAGCTGAAATATTACCAATAAACAGTGTTATAATCGCAATCGTAAGTAAAATTGGTGTCCAGTACTCATTTAGCGGAACGAAAGCCGAACTGAAAAGACGTAACATACCGGCAAAAGAAGCTGCCTTGACGACAGTACTCATATAGCTGGTAATCAAAATAGGTGCTCCGTCATAGACATCAGGTGTCCAGAAATGGAATGGAGCAGCCCCTACCTTAAAACATAATCCTACAATCAGAAATAGAATTCCGGCATAGAATAACGGAGAAATATCATGCGGATGAGCAATCACATATCCTTTAATTACTTCCAGATCAAAAGATCCTGACGCTCCATAAATCAGGGCAATACCAAACAGCAAAAATCCGGTTGAGAATGCACCCATAAGGAAATATTTCAAAGAAGCTTCATTCGAAGCAAAATCCTGCTTTCTGATACCGACAAGAATATATAATGCGACCGACATAATCTCTATACCGATAAAAAGCATAGCAAAATTATGATAGGAATTGACTAATATAGCTCCAGTCAGTGAGAACAGAATTAAAGCATAATATTCTGCAACATGCTCACTGATAGACCAAAAATATTCTTTGGAAAGTAACAGTACTAATGCCGTAATGAGAATAGAAAGTACAGAAAAACCTATAGCGAAGTGATCGAATATGATCATACCGCTGTAAAGCGGTTCGGCAACTTTGTTCCAATCCAGTATTAGAAAAACCAATGCACCGGCCAATCCCAGCAGTGTAACAGGCAATAAGGCATTTTTAGCCTTATACAGTCCCATGTATAACACTAATATTCCTAATAAAGACAGCGTAATAATCGCACCCATAAATAAATCGTTCTAATATTTTGTCGCTATAATTCTAAAATTTCACTTGCTGAAGCAATTGTTGTACAGAAGCTTCTGACAAGCCCAATAAACCATTTGGAGTCACACCGATATAAATAATGGCTATCACAACAATACTCAACAATACTATTTCATGCCCGTTGATATCCGTAACATGACTATTTTGTTCCTTCAAGGGGCCCAACATAGATTTTTGATAAAGACGCAGCATGTATACCGCCCCTAAAATCAGTGTCAGACCGGCAAATACAGCATACCAGAACCCGTATTTATAGACCCCCATCAACAATAAAAATTCTCCTACAAAACCATTTGTTAATGGCAGCCCTACAGCCCCCATTACAATGATCAGGAAGAATATGGCCAGATTCGGCATACGCTTGGCTAATCCCCCAAGATCAGCCAGAGATCTGGTTCCGGTCTTACTGGCTATAATATCCAACACATAGAATAGCCCGATAACAGATATACCGTGATTGATCATCTGTATCATCGCTCCCTGTAATCCTTGCAGATTCCATGCAAACACCCCTGCACTGATCAGCCCCACGTGTGCGATAGAAGAATACGCAATCAGGCGTTTTATATCTTTTTGCTGAATAGCAATAATAGAAGCATATACAATTCCGATAACCGCTAATATCATAGCAATATGGCCATATTCGGCGACACCCTCCGGTGCAATCGGAATCAACCAGCGGATCAAACCATAAATACCCATTTTTAACATAATACCCGCCAGTAACATCGTACCTGCAGTCGGTGCATTGGTATAAGTATTAGGTTGCCATGTATGAAACGGAAACAAAGGAATCTTAATGGCAAAAGCGAGAAAGAATGCCCAGAAAATCCAGCGCTGTACAGATCCGGTCAGATCAAGTGCAGCAAAAGAACTCCATTCAAAATCCTTATTGACAGTCTGTTGTTGCAAATAGATGATCGCAACCAACATAAAAATACTTCCGAGGAAAGTATAAACAAAAAACTTAAGATTGACACGTATACGGTCACCTTCGCCCCAAAGTGCACAGATAAAGTAAATCGGAATCAATGCAATCTCCCATCCTACATAAAATGTAAAAGCATCTAATGCAGTGAATACCAATACCAGACCGGCTTGCATAAAAGCGACCAAAGCATAAAGATTACCCTTGTACGTTTTAGAGAACGTTGATAATACGATCAAAGGCATAAGTGCATTTGTCAGTAAAACCAGAGGCAAACTAATTCCATCCAGTCCGATATGAAAATGTATCCCTAAACTCTCAATCCAGCTATAGTTTTGTTCAAACTGAACACTGGCATCAGGGACAAACTGACACAAAAAAGGAATCGTGAAAGCTAATTGCAGTAAAGACAAAGTCAATGCAATGATCTTAGCAGGTTGCGAATTCTTCACAAATGCCAGAACACCAGCACTAATCAGTGGTAATAAAAGTAGTATAAAAAGGTTAGTCATCTATACAATTATTTTCATTAAACGCTTAAAATTCCATATACAAACAATACAACCACAGCAACGACCATCATGAAGATATAGAATCCAACATGACCATTCTGCAGTTGACGGATTCCTTTTCCTGAAGAGACAAACAAATTGCCGATACCGTTAACGATACCATCTATACCCGAACGATCTATTACTTTATATAAGAATCTTGAAAATGCATTAAGAGGTTTTACAATAACACTATCGTAAAGCTCATCTACATACAGCTTGTGATAAGATAATTTATGCAGTCCGCTATCTTCCAAAGCATCAGATTTTGGTACATATCCTCTTTTTACATATCGTCCGTATGCCACTACAGCCATAATCACTGCCGCTAAAGCAGATACAGCCATTAAAATATATTCCGTCTGATGATCAATATGGAAAGTTCCTTTGATGGATTGGCTGTCTGCAAATACAGGAGCCAGGAAGTTAGCAAGCTTATGTCCTCCACCCAAAGCCTCAGGAATATTCATCAGTCCACCCACTGCTGCCAGAACTGCCAATATAATTAAGGGGAGAGTCATGGAAACAGGCGACTCGTGAAGATGATGCTTTTGCTCTTCTGTTCCACGGAATGTACCAAAGAATGTAAGATACAACAGTCTGAACATATAAAAGGCAGTACAAAGGGCGGCAATAAATCCTATTGTCCACAACAGTTTATTCTCGGCAAAGGCAAAGGCCAGTATCTCATCCTTAGAGAAGAATCCTGATAAAGGAGGAATACCTGCTATCGCAATCGTACCAATGAGCATGGTAAAATAAGTCACAGGTAACTTCTTACGAAGTCCTCCCATCTTACGCATATCCTGCTCATCACTCATCGCATGAATGACAGATCCTGCTCCGAGAAATAATAGTGCTTTAAAAAATGCATGCGTCAGAACATGGAAGAAAGCACCTGTAAAAGCACCTACACCCAAACCTAAAAACATATAACCCAGCTGGGAAACAGTTGAATAGGCCAGTACTTTCTTAATATCATTCTGAGTCAGTGCAATAAACGCCGCCAATAAAGCCGTTGCCACACCAATGATGGCAATAATCTGCATCGTTACCGGTGAAAGCGTAAACATAATGTTAGATCTTGCTATCATATAAATACCCGCAGTAACCATAGTTGCGGCATGGATAAGTGCCGATACAGGAGTTGGTCCTGCCATGGCATCAGGCAGCCACGTAAACAATGGGATTTGTGCAGATTTACCGGTGGCAGCTATAAATAATAAGATCGTGATGACAAGCAAAGAGGTGTCACCCATAGCCAGTTCTTTTGCTTTAGGAAATACGGAAGCAAACTCTAATGACCCGAAGGCATAAAAGATAAAGAAAACAGCTAAAAGAAAACCAAGATCCCCTATCCGGTTCATTACAAATGCTTTTTTTGCTGCTGATGCATAGGAGTCATTAGTATACCAGAATCCGATCAGCAAATAGGAGCATAGACCTACACCTTCCCAGCCAATAAACATGACTAAATAGTTAGAGCCTAAGACCAATAGCAACATAAAGAAGATAAACAGATTGAGATAAGCGAAAAACTTACCAAAGCCCTTATCCTTATGCATATATCCGATAGAATATACATGTATCAGAAAGCCTATTCCTGTAACGATCAGCAACATAATAGAACTCAGAGGATCCACTAAGAAAGATAGGGAAATACTTAAATTGCCAACTTTAATCCAATTGAAGATTTCTTGTGTAAATACGGCTGCGTCTCCGGCAACTCTGGCCTCATATACGGTCGAGAATATTCCGCAACTGATCAGGAAAGACGCCAGCACTACTCCGCTTCCAATAACTCCGATAAGAGACTTGGGAAGGATATGCTGACCGATTCCATTGATTAAAAAACCAATTAACGGTAAGAGAGGGATCAACCAAATTAATTCAATCATACTTATAATACCTTAATCTTCTAAATGTTACCAACGCAATCGACTTAACGATTCAATATCAACTGATTTGGTATTTCGATATACCATAATAATAATCGCAAGACCGACAGCCACTTCTGCCGCAGCCAGTGCCATAATGAAAAATACAAATACCTGTCCGCTGGGGTCTCCGTGATGAGAAGAAAATGCGGCCAGCAACAGATTGACAGCATTCAGCATCAGCTCAATAGACATCATGATAATGATGACATTGCGTCTGATCAAAACACCAATCACTCCGATTGCAAAAATGATACTGCAAAAAATCAGATAATGATTTAATGGTACCCCTTGTATATGTTGAACAATATTATCCATTTACTTTCTTAGTATCTTTTTTAGCCAGTAAAACTGCTCCTACCATTGCCGTTAGCAACAGAATAGAAGAAATTTCAAAAGGCAGTAAAAATTTATCAAACAGAACCTCTCCTAATTGCTTCACCAGTCCGATAGACGGTTGGGCGACTACATCACCATTGTCAATTTCAATGATCCGTAAAGATCCGAGAACCACGACCAGTAGACACATTCCTGCTACTGCGCCCATAACCTTCACCACTCCGGACCGCATGGGTTCGGATTCCTTATTGAGATTGAGGAGCATCAGGACAAACAGAAAGAGTACCATGATCGCCCCCATATAGACAATGAAATTGACTACAGCCAGAAACTGGGCATTCAACAGAATGTAATGTACTGTAAAGGTGAAAAACGTAATAACCAAATACAGAACACTATGTACAGGATTCTTTGTGAAAATGGTCATTAACGCAAAGAAAATAGACAAAAAAGCTACAAAATAAAATATCGTCATCTGCTAATTAGGTTATACTCTTTTGCTGAAGCTGAGTTATATCAAACTTAGGTTCTACCAATTTATCTTTTCCATATATAAAATCCTTGCGCAGGTAGGAAGCCGTTACGTGAGGACCATCCAGATAGATGGCCTCTTTAGGGCAGGCTTCTTCACACAATCCGCAAAAGATACAGCGCAACATATTGATCTCATATACTGCTGCATATTTTTCTTCCCGGTACAGATTCTCTTCACCTTTTTGACGCTCGGCGGCAGTCATTGTAATCGCTTCCGCAGGACATGAAAGTGCACAAAGTCCGCATGCTGTACAGCGCTCTCTTCCCTGCTCGTCACGTTTCAGTGAGTGCTGTCCCCTAAAATTCTTAGAATAAGGCCGGATTTGTTCCGGATACTTAACCGTCGGAATTTTTTTGAAAAAATGTCGTAAAGTAATGGCAAGTCCCTTGGCGATGGCAGGCAAATACATGCGCTCCCAAATGTTCATGGGCTTTTGCTCCAGTACTTTCTTTCTATTTGATAATGATTGCATCCTGATTCTAGTTTAAATAATCCCTACACACTCCTAAAAATACGTGTCCTTGACTATCGTAATAATACCGGTCAACACAATATTGGCAATAGCTAACGGAATCAAAATTTTCCAGCCCAGTTTCATCAACTGATCATAGCGGAAGCGCGGAAGTGTCCAGCGAATCCACATAAAGAAAAAGATAAAGCCAAATATTTTAAGAAAAAATACGATAACTCCAATAATAGTAATCCAGTTTTGGGATAATCCCAGATCATTCATAAATGGAAAGTTATACCCTCCGAAGTACAGAGCTGCCATCAATGCAGACGACACAAACATATTGATATACTCCGAGAACATATACAGCCCAAGTTTCATAGAGGAGTATTCTGTATGATATCCACCCACAAGTTCTGTTTCACACTCAGGTAAATCAAACGGCACACGATTACATTCTGCAAAAGCACAAACCATAAACAGTAAGAATCCCAGAGGTTGTACCCAGATATTCCAATTTACAAAACCTGTTTGCTGCGCAACAATAGTACCGATAGACAGCGTTTGTGTCACCATCAGTAAAGCGATCAGGGATAATCCCATAGCAATCTCATAGCTGATACTCTGCGATGCTGCGCGTATAGCTCCCATCAGGGAAAATTTATTATTTGAGGCCCATCCTCCCAGCATAATACCGTATACTCCTAAGGCAACAACTCCGAAAATATAAAGCACACCGACATTGATATCTGCAACCTGAAGAGAGATGGTACGTTCTCCTATTGTGAGCGTCTGTCCCCAGGGAATAATAGCCGAACTTATACAAGCGGTAATAATAGCAATAGTAGGCCCCAGAATAAAAAGAGCTTTATGTGCACCTGCCGGAATTATTTCTTCTTTGAAAAAGAACTTCCCACCATCACACAAAGGCTGCAATAGTCCGAATATACCTGCACGATCCGGCCCGTACCGATCCTGCATAAATCCCGCAATCTTCCGCTCTGCCAGCGTAGAATACATCGCAATGACAAGTGTCACTACGAAAATAATGACGACTAAAACGGACTTCTCTATAATGAAAGCTGTTTCCATGCTTATATTTTATACTATTTTAGTTTTTCAGTTCTTGCTAATTGTTCTTCATTTGCCTCCTGCAGTTCCAGATCCGGCTTAATAACCGGTGGCGGATTAAACTCAGGATAATGATTTGCACCGATTACCGAATCTTTATCAACCGGTGTTGGTTCTTCCAGTATCCAGTCATCCGTATGCTTTTTATCAAAACGGCAGGTGTTACAGATAAACTCTTCCACTTCACCAAACTCATCTTTACGAGCCGTTACACGCAGTACTTCCGTACCTCTGTTCCATAAGGTCACCTTACCTGAACAGGTCGGGCAGTCACGATGTGCATCTACCGGTTTTGTAAACCACACACGGTTTTTAAAACGGAAAGTCTTATCTGTCAATGCTCCCACCGGGCATACATCTATGACATTTCCCGAAAAGTCATTGTCTACAGCTTTAGCAATATAGGTGGAAATCTCAGCATGATCTCCTCTGTTAAGAATACCATGCACACGATTATTCGTAATCTGATCTGCTGTAAATACACATCTGTAGCACAGAATGCAACGATTCATGTGTAGTTGGATCTTATCTCCGATATCTATACGTTCAAAAGTCCGGCGATCAAATTCATAACGGGTTCCTTCGCTGCCATGTTCATAGCCCAGATCCTGAAGTTTACATTCTCCCGCCTGATCACATACAGGACAATCCAAAGGATGATTGATCAACAACATTTCGACCACACCTTTTCTTGCTTCCACTACTTCAGGAGAAGTGATATTCAGCACTTCCATTCCATCCATAACTGTTGTACGACAAGAAGCCACCAGTTTAGGCATAGGACGAGGATCTTTCTCGGATCCTTTACTTACTTTTACCAAACATGTACGGCATTTACCGCCACTTCCTTCTAACTTGGAATAATAGCACATTGCCGGAGGAACAATATCGCCTCCTATCTGACGGGCAGCATTCAAAATAGTTGTTCCAGGAGCTACTTCTACAGGAATTCCATCTATGCTAACCTTGAATTTAACGTCTTCTGCCATTTTCTACTTTCCTTTAATATTTTAAACAACCGGTGTTAACGGATCTGCATAATGTGCTAAGCCGTAATTTCGGCTTGTCGCTTCACCGGCGCTGGTAATATGCCACTCAAATTCATCCCTGAAATGTCTGATCGCTGCTGCCACAGGCCATGCAGCGGCATCTCCTAACGGACAGATTGTATTTCCTTCAATCTTCCGCTGTACATCCCATAACAGATCAATATCTGCCATAGATCCCTTACCTATTTCTATTTTATGAAGGATCTTTTCCATCCAGCCGGTTCCTTCACGACATGGCGAACACTGTCCGCAACTTTCGTGATGATAAAAACGGGTAAAGTTCCAGGTATTGCGTACAATACATTGATCTTCATCAAAAGCAATAAAACCTCCTGACCCCAACATCGTACCTGTTGCAAAACCTCCGTCAGCCAATGATTCATAGCTCATCAGCCGGCTTTCTCCATTAATAGTTTTAGTAATAAGGTTTGCCGGTAAAATCGGAACAGAAGAACCTCCTGCCACCACGGCCTTCAATCGTTTACCGTTGGCGATACCACCACAATATTCATCGGAATAAATAAATTCCTCAACAGGCAATCCCAATTCGATCTCATATACTCCCGGTTTGGCTACATTACCTCCCGCAGAGATCAGTTTTGTTCCGGTACTGCGGTCTATTCCGATTTTTGCATACTCCTCTCCGCCATCATTGATGATAGGAACAGTCGCTGCAATAGACTCGACATTATTAACTACAGTAGGGCATCCGTATAAACCTGCTACCGCCGGAAACGGAGGTTTAATACGTGGATTTCCCCTTTTACCCTCAAGGGATTCCAAAAGAGCAGTCTCTTCTCCACAGATATAAGCACCACCACCCGGTTGTACATAAATCTCCAGATCATATCCCGTACCCAAAATATTCTTTCCCAGAAATCCCGCATGCTTTGCTTCAGCAATAGCCTTTTCCAGAATGCGGATCTGAGGCATCATTTCTCCTCTGACATAGATATAAGAAGTATTGGCTCCCAATGCATAGCTGGATACGATCATGCCTTCAACAAGTGCGTGAGGTATATGTGTCATCAGGAAACGATCTTTAAATGTTCCTGGTTCAGATTCGTCACCATTGCAGACCAGATAGCGGGGTACGCCTTCCGGTTTTGCCAGAAAACTCCATTTCATACCCGTAGGGAATCCTGCTCCGCCACGACCACGAAGTCCGGATTTCTTGACCTCTTCTACTACATCATCCGGAGACATCGATTTCAATGCCTTTTCAACAGCACGATATCCGCCCTGCTGCCGGTATACTTCGAATGTATGGATACCGGGAACATTTATATGTGTTAGTAATAACTTACGAGCCATCTCCTAGGTAATTAATTTTTTTCTTTCAATTCGTTTATGAGCTTATCCACGCTTTCCTCGGTCAGATTCTCATAGAATGTATAATCCGGACCAATCTGTAACACAGGACCAAACCCGCAGGCAGCAACACATTCCACTCCTCTCCATGAAAAAAGTCCGTCAGGAGTGACCTCTCCTTCTTTTACCCCTAAGCGGTTTTCAATATGCGTCATGATTTTCTCCGCTCCCACAAGACAACAAGGTCCTGTACGACATACCTCAAGAACATATTTTCCTTTAGGCTCCAGAAAATACATAGTATAGAACGTGGCCACTTCGTATACTTCAATAGGTTGTATATCCAGATAATGTGCTACCTTATCCATTGCATCCACACTCAGCCAGCCAAATTCAGCCTGAACCAAATGTAAAACAGGTAATAATGCAGATTTCTGTTTACCTTCCGGATAACGGGACACCACTTCTCCGAACTTTTGCAAAAGTTCAGCAGAAAATTCTACGGGCTGACTTTCTTTAACACTAAGCATCTAACTCTCCTGCGATTACGTTTAAACTACTCATATTAATAATAGCGTCCGAAATTAACATACCGCTACTCATAGGAGCAAACATCTGATAATTTACAAACGACGGTCTTCTGAAATGTAAACGATATGGTGTACGGCCTCCGTCATGAATCAGATAAAATCCTAATTCACCGTTCGCACCTTCTACAGCGTGATAAACTTCTGCTTTCGGAGTCTCCCATTCACCCATCACTATTTTAAAGTGATAGATCAAAGCTTCCATATTCGTATATACCTGTTCTTTTGGAGGAAGATAGAATTCCGGAACATCGGCATGGAACACATCAGCAGGTTCTCTTGCTATTTTCTCCAGAGCCTGTTCGATGATACGCATAGATTGCCGCATTTCAGCATTACGCACCATAAAACGGTCGTACACATCCCCCGTAGTTCCTACAGGCACTTCAAAATCAAACTCTTCATAAGAGCAATATGGCTCCTGGGCACGCACATCATAATCGATACCTGTAGCCCGAAGAATCGGACCCGACCAACTATAACTCAAAGCCTGCTCTGGTGTGACAGCCGCCACTCCGGAAGTACGCTCTATAAATATTCTGTTGCGAACAAACATTTCCTCAAACTCTGTCAGAACCGGAGGAAAGCGTTCTAAAAATTCTCTTATCTTTAAAAAGGCGACATCATTAAAATCTCTTTCAAAACCGCCGATACGCCCGATATTGGTCGTCAGTCTCGCCCCGCAAATCTCTTCGAAGATCTCATATATAAACTCACGCTCCTGCATCACATACAAAAAGCCGGAAAAAGCTCCTGTATCAACACCAAGGATACCGTTACATATAATATGATCTGCAATCCGCGCCAGTTCCATGACGATGACACGCATATACTGCACACGTTTGGGAATCTCTATATTCAGCAGTTTTTCAACTGTCATGTGCCATCCCATATTATTAATAGGAGATGAACAATAATTCAACCGGTCAGTGAGAGGTGTAATTTGGTAGAATGGACGATGCTCTGCAATTTTTTCAAAAGCTCTGTGTATATAACCGATAGTAGAGACACCACTAACGATGCGTTCACCATCTATCTGCACTACATTCTGGAACACACCGTGTGTCGCCGGGTGAGTAGGGCCTATATTCAGGGTTATCAGTTCATCTTGCGGATCGTTATCGGAATAAACGGGGCTATTGGGGGTTATCTTGGTTATAAAATCGCTCATCTCAAATATTTAGTTATCGGCCAAAATAAAAATCCTTCTTATCTACTCTGTTCGGATCTTCCAGTGGATACTCTTTTCGCATCGGAAAGACCGTCATTTCATCCACATTCAAAATTCTTCTGAGATCAGGATGTCCTTCAAACTGGATTCCGAAGAAATCATATGTCTCACGCTCCATCCAGTTAGCTCCGTTCCAGAGTACAGTTGCGGACGGAATAGCAGGGTGCTGTCCGTCAATAAAGACTTTGATACGGATACGTACATTATGAACCAGACTATGCACATGGTAAACTACGGCAAAAGCTTCTTCCTGATTAGGATAATGTACCGCCGTAATATCCGTCAGATAAATAAACTGCAGGATAGTATCATCTTTTATAAAAGCCAGCACATCTATGATATCTGCTTTTGAGGTCTCAATGGTCAAAAGACCGTAAGACTCGGACGCATTTTTGACTTTAGCTCCGAAATGCTCTTGCAGACGCTCCCACAGTTGTATATTAGTAAGTTTATCCATTATCAGTTGCTATTCCGTACTTTTCTAACAATGCTTTATATTCAGGTGTATTTCTTCTGTTGAGAGATTCATTCTTCACAATCTCCTGAAGGCGTAGTACGCCATCTAAAATAGCTTCGGGTCTTGGAGGACAGCCGGGAACATACACATCTACCGGGATGATCTCATCGATTCCCTGCAATACGGAATATGTATCGAAGATTCCGCCACTGGAAGCACATGCTCCGACAGCGATCACCCAACGCGGCTCAGCCATTTGTACATATACCTGCTTAAGCACAGGAGCCATCTTTTTAGCAATGGTCCCCATTACTAATAACATATCGGCCTGTCTGGGTGAAAAACTCGGTCTTTCTGCCCCGAAACGTGCCAGATCATAAGTAGATCCCATAGTCGCCATAAACTCAATACCACAGCAAGAAGTAGCAAAAGGTAATGGCCATAACGAATTAGCACGTGCCAAACCGATGGCTTTATCTAAAGTTGTCGCAAAGAATCCTGACCCTTCTACTCCCGGAGGAGCTTCAGCCAACTTGACATTACTCATAATAGTAGTTCTTATTGTTTATATTGACTCGCTTATAAAAATGATTACTTCCTAAAGGTACTGTAAAATATAATTTATTGTAAATCAAAAAATTATTTAGAATTATTCTAATCCCAGTCCAATGCCTTCTTTTTAATAATGTAAATAAAGCCTAAAAGTAATAGTCCCATAAAGACAAACATCTCTATCAAACCTTGCATACCAAACGATCTGAAATTAACCGCCCATGGGTACATAAAGATCACTTCTATATCAAAAATGACAAATAGAATAGCCACCAGAAAGTATTTAATGGAAAAAGGCTGACGGGCATTTCCCTTTACTTCGACTCCGGATTCGAAGGAAGAAAGTTTATTCTCGGTCCTGACTTTGGGACCTATCATATGGGTAATGATGATCGTTCCTACACCAAAACTCACTGCCACAAGCAGTTGTATCAATATAGGTAAATAGTCGACGGGTGCACTGGCTAGGTTTACTGTTTCCATGTGTACATTTTTTGGTTATTTATGTTTTAAAATTAGCATTTTATAAGCTAAAATCCAAGATAATAAAAAAGGTGGCCGAAAAATCGACCACCTTTTATGTATTGTTCAGAAGCTGAATTACAGCGCTTCCATATACGATTTAGCAAACTCATCCGTAGGATTAATAGCTAAAGTAGCCTGGAAGAATTCTTTTGCTTTAGGATTGTTACCTTTTGCGTAATTGAATACTCCTAAGTAGTTGTTTGCATCAACCAAATAATCATTGTTTTTAGGATCTGCCGGTTTTGATTTGATCACTTCAATCAATTTTGTGAATGAAGGAACAAACAATCCTTGCATTTTCTCTGGTTCTTCCAGATTATCCAGACCTAACTGAGCAAAGCCTCTGTAGTATAAAGCAGGAATTAGGTATTTATCAACAACTTCTTGTTTGGTAGCTCCAATAACGATACCGAAAGCCTTATCTGCTTTATCAAAGAATGGCTTACCATCTTGCTCAGCAGATACTTTTTTCTGACCTAAGTTGTAGTTGATCTCTCCGATGTAGTAGTTAGCATCATAGTAGTATTCTGACTCAGGCATAGAACCCGGGATTTCGAAAATCTTAGCAGCTGCTACCATGTCGCGATCCTGATACCTTGCAAATGCAGTTTCAGCAATTTCAGGCAATAATTCTTCTTTATCTAATTCAACTGCTTTTTTCAGGAATTCCAATCCTTTATCTGCAGCAGCAGATGAAGCTCCGGTTGTATCTGCAGAAGCAACTCCGATATTAGCCAAACCAGCGAACAAGTAGTCACGGGAGATTACACGTTCAGGTTTCATTTTAGTAAACAATGAATTAAGGTACTCTGCTGATTTAGCGTAGTTTTTATCCTGATTGTAAGCGATATAACCTAAGTAACGGTAAATTTTAGGATCGATATCCGGATTTTTAGCCAATTCTTCAGAAACAGCTTTCAATTCTGCATACTCACGAGCGTATACAAGGAAATCTGCATATCTGATTTTTGCCTCTAAAGACTTATCACCAGTTAGTTCGATATATTTTTTATATGCATCAACACCTTGTTTATTGATCTCTTTGTATTTTGCCTCATCATCAATTTTCAGGGAAGAAAGGTGATAAGTCTCTGCCAATTCACGGTAAGTAGGGGCATAGTTAGGGAATTCCTGACTTAATGCAGTCAAAGATTCAATAGCTACATCATATGCCTGTGCTCTACGTGTAATCACAGCCTGACCGATTTTCGCACGGATCAATGCCTCATCAAGAGAAATCGCATCACGATACTGAACATAAGCCAAACTGGATTCGTTCATTCCTGCATAAGCATCACCCAGCGCCAAAGGTACCAATGCATCTTTTGCATTTTTAGCTTTTGCCTGAGTCAGATACTCCAATGCTTTTGCGAAATCCGGCTTAGGGGCATCGATCAAAGCACGACCTGAAAAATATAATGGTAAGTAATCTTTCTTACCTAAGTTTGAAGTTGCTGTTGTAAACTTCTGTTCAGCAGCAGAGTTATTGTTGTTTTTTAAATCAACAATACCCAGACCAACATTGTTTAACTGCGACTTAGGGTCGTTAGTCAAACCATTGTTAAAGATAATAGCAGCTGAATCCACTTTATCATTTACCAGGTAAATCTGACCTAAGTAAAAGTAATTGTCTCCATCCTTTGGTTTTTTCTGAACCAAGTTCTCCAAAATACCTTTCGCCTTATCATATTGCTCGGCCTCCATTGCAGCTTGAGCATCCTTCAAGCTCTGCGCACTCGCTGTTCCTACAGCTCCTGCAAATAATAGACTTAAAAATAATTTGCTTTTTGTCATAATCTATTTGTGTTCTATTTATATTTTCTAAATAACGAATTATTCTACTTTATCCCTAATAATTATTTCTCTGCCCGGCATTGTTGCAGGCACCAAATCGGCTTTTAACATAATTCGCTGACCTCTGTCTCCTGTCAGGAAAGCAGAAAAGCCTACCCCAAGTCCCATATCCGGTTGATAGTTTAAAATATACACCGGACGACTTAATACATACAAACCCTCTGCCAAAGTTGACTGATTTGGTAGATAAAATTTATTATCCCCTTCTTTTGTTAACGAATTTTGCACGCTTAAGGTACGAATTTTATCTTTATTCTGAAAAGAACGTTTTGCATTTAGCCATTGATCATAGCTAATAATCCCTATTCCATCTGTATGTTCGGCCACATAAGAAAGGACTTCTTCTCCATTTTCCATGGCTTTCAATCCTTTTCCCGAAATTTTTTCAATTTTGCCAATATCCTTTAATTGACGTAGTGTGCTCGAATTGACATTATCCAGTATTAACGAATAATTCTGTCCGATATTTTCACCCTTTAATATTTTTACCACATTTTCAACGGTAATACTTGTATCTGCACGGCCCGTATTACTAATAAAAACGACCGCATCAGTAGCTATCTGAAAGACTTTGGGAGAAATAGATTTCTTTTTAAAATACTCTTCCTCACTTGCCGACAGCTTTCTTGTCATGATTGCAGTCTTAGCCCGATCCTGCAACAACAGATTAATTCCTTTCACTTCCGGAGCTGAAACTAATTCAATTTTAGAGTCCTTATAAGAATTCTGAAAAACATCTACCTGCTCTTCTATAATAGGCAAAAGAGTTTCATCTACTATTACAGATAGTCTTCCATTTAAAATATCGCCATGCTTTGCCTTTTCCTCATCGGATCCATCTTTAGAACTACGACTGCTGCAAGATGTAAACACAGCCAGGCTTGTGGCAACTGCCAACATAAAAATCCGAAAGCTTACCTTTTTGTTCATACAGCTATAGATTAGATAAATACTAAAAAGATTAATGATATGTTTTAATCCCTGAAATTATTTTGCCAAAGTCTCGCAAATCTCATGAAAGAGTAGACAATAAGCAAAATCCCGAAAAAAGTACGATAGGTAGGATTAATTTCTAACGGAAAGTTATTCCAGAAGATGATAAGAAGCCCCAGTACAAAGTAAAGGCCAAACATAAATAGTCCTAAAATGGACAGAAATCGCTTTAAAGGCGATTTCTGTCTGTAACTATTCGTACTATTGTTAAATTTGTTACTTGTCACAAATTACTGATTAATAGTGTTTAATCGAATTGGCAATGTATATGCTACACGTACCGGACGTCCGTTTTGTATACCTGGAGACCATTTTTTAGCCTTTTTCAGTAACGTTACGGCAGCCTGACCTGTACCATATTGTAAGTCACGTTGTACTTTGATGTCAGTAAGACTACCATCTTTCTCTACAACGAATGACACCTGAACCACACCATTTACGCCTTGCTCCAATGCAGCAGAAGGGTATTGGTAGTTATCACCGATCCATTTCATGAAAGTTTTCATACCGCCCGGTGGCTCTGGATTCACCTCTACCGCAGTAAAGATTTCATTTGAACCGGTACCATCAGGAGAACCTTTTTCTGTACCCGTTACAGCACCATCGACTTTTTTAGGACCAAACTCTCCTGTCGGAACACCAGATGCACCTTTAGTACCTTTAAGTGTAATACGAGCCGGAGTTTTCTTGTCGTCTTTAAAGTCTTCCTGAGCAGCCACTTCTTCTTTCACTTGATTTTTAGGAACTACTTTAGGCTCCGGAAAACGGATAAGGTCTTCAGCAGGTGGTTCCTGAGCGATACGCTGTGGTTGTTCTTCCGCCGGAAGAGGCTCTTCTTCCTCTTTAGGCGGCTCCGGGATCTCCAAATCTTCCAGAGTCACTTCTGTGATTACTGGAGGTGGTTCTACCGGCTTATCTGGAATCAACTTGATGTTGAAAATCTTTGGAATACTCAAAAGGATAACCAACCCTATAACAGCTGCTAAACCAACGTTAGTCGCTCTTGGTGCCAGTTTACGAAGCTGGTAAGCTCCATATTCCTTATTTCTATTCGCAAAAACAACGTCTAGCCATTCCTTTTTGAATAAATCTAATTTTGAACCAAACATAATTTCTTATTTTTTTGCGTTTAAAATTTTATAAAACTAGTCGTTATACAAATTCTCACGCTTTAACACATCTATTTCTTCAGGAGTGATTTTTGAAATCATATAGCGTTTGATATCTACAATTTTCATCTCGTCTAATACATCGACAAGATTACGTTGAACAGATTTCTCACTAGGTCTGATTACTACGATCAAATCCTTTCCTCCAGCAGCAGCCGGAACTCTTGCTTTCATTTCAGTAATGACTTTACGAAGACCGTCCTTACCATAATCTATGGCTGTAGGAGGCGTAATCGGACTTTTTAATTGTCCGTAGTACCATAAAATCTTATTGTCAGAACCTAATAATAATGTGATAGAGCGGTTATCTGCAATCTCCAGATTGTCAGTAGCGTCCATTTTATTCTTATCAGGCATTGCAACGTCCATCGCTTGAGGCTTGTTTAAAGACGTAGTTAACATGAAGAAAGTAATCAATAAGAACGCAAGATCAACCATGGCTGTCAAATCGACTTTACCACCATTTTTCTTACTTCTTACTTTGCCACCTTTCCCCTGTTTACCGGAGTCTTGATTTAATTCTGCCATTTTCTTCTATTTAATTAAAATGAGACGTTAATTATTCGTTACCTTTTAGACCTGTTACAAAACTGAATTTGTTCTGCTTTTGGTTACGAAGAGTCTCAATTACTAAATTAATTGATGGATACTTCTCGTTAGCATCTGCTTTGATTGCAATTTTCATCGGTCCCGGATCAACAAAATCCTTCTCGCTTTCTTTTTCTTTTGTAATCTCAGCTGTTGCTAATCTTGCTGACTGAACCCAATGATACAATTCGTTTGTAGTATTCTCTGTACTATCAACAGGAATACCTGTCTGCACTCCCGGCTGCACACGTTGACTCACGTCAAGTGTCAAAAGCTGGCGCAGATTTTTAATCGGAACACCAAAATCTTCAGCTAATTCGAATTTTTGGTAATCCTCTTGAGAGAATTGAATATTGTACTTCGCCGACATTCTTTCTAACATTCTTTTACGAACTTCACGTTCTTTCACTCCGAAGAACACTTTTCCTTCTCCCCCGATTGTGATAATACCAAGATTAGTATCCGGCAATTTATCTTTCGTGGTAGAAGCGGGTGTATCTACAGGGAATGCTTCCGGTTGACGTGCTGTAGATGTCAATACGAAGAATGTAAGAAGCAAGAAGGATACGTCACACATGGCTGTCATGTCGATGGACGTACTCGTTCTTTTTACTTTAGCTTTTCCCATTTTTCTTTACTTCTAAAATTAATTACTCAATATACTTTGACTATATGATGCTTTTAGTTTTATGATTCCATAAAAGAATCATAAAAAACATCAGATTCTTATTTGTGGTTAGCCGCGTACGTTTGTACGATTGAGAAACCAGCCTCGTCAATTGAGTAAGTTAATTTATCGATTTTTGCAGTAAGGATGTTGTACATTACGATAGCGAATGTAGAAGTCGCGATACCTGTTGCTGTATTGATAAGGGCCTCAGAGATACCGTTTGCTAATTTTGCTGAATCCGGAGCACCACCTGTTGCTAATGCAGAGAAGGCCTTGATCATACCTGTTACTGTACCTAATAGACCTGTCAGCGTACCGATAGAAACTAATGTTGCTATAACGTTTAAGTTTTTCTCCAACATAGGCATTTCCAATGCTGTTGTCTCTTCGATTTCTTTTTGGATAGCTAATGCTGATTTTTCTGAATCAAGACCTGGGTTAGCAGAAACGTCTTTGTATTTCAATAAACCTGCTTTGATTACGTTTGCAACAGAACCTTTTTGTTTGTCACACTCAGCGATAGCTGTGTCAATGTTACCACCGTTGATTAACGTTTGTACTTTTCTTACGAAGTTACCAACATTACCAGTACCTGAAGCTTTGTTGATTACGATTAAGCGCTCAATAGAGAAGACCCACACCATCAAGAATAAACCGATAAGGATAGGTACGATAGCACCTGCGTGGTATACCATTCCTAAGTAGTTTCCTGGAAGAGGTTGGTTTTCCGGATTATTTTCCTGGAAGTTAGAAGGAGATCCCATTACATATTTCCATACTACGAAACCAACAATGAAACAAATGATGATTGCTAAACTTGCAAATAGGGAACCTGAATTTCCGCTCTCTTGTTTTGCAGGACTAGTTGTTTTTGGTGCGTTTGCCATTTTTACTAAATTTTAGATTTTTTACTGTTGTTTAATATAATGTTTAATTCAATTATGTGCAATCTAGATCTATATCTGTTACTCATGTGAGAAACAAATATAGCATTTTGTAATAAAAATAAAATTAATGTTGCATTAAAATACGATTTTCTAAATTTTCATTTTGATTTTCACGTTTTAAAACGAACAATACATCAGCAGAATCATTGCCCGTCATTCTTATCATGTCAAAATCATGCTTAATGCTGTAATTTTTTACAATGAAAACCATTTTTTTTTTGATATGCAAATTAATAAATCATTAAGTGTTAAAAATAAGTAAGTGATTACTCACACGGGTACTCTTGTAACTAAGTGTTTTTTAAACGTCAAATTATCAGAGTTATTGCATCAGTTCTGTTACAAAAAGTTACTGTCCAGGTTATAATCGATGCGTAAACAACTATCCGCCAACGACTTTGACTTTATAGCCATCCTGGTTCAACAAGTCAACTATTTTTTGTTTAAAATCACCTTGAATCATAATTTCACCATTTTTAGATGTGCCGCCCACTCCACATTTTTGTTTCAATTTTTTCGCTAAGATTTCAAGGTCAGTATCTGAACCTATGAAACCGGTTACAATTGTAACAACTTTTCCCTTTCTCATCTTGCGGTCAAGCATTACTTTCAGCAACTGCTTATTAGCCGGCAAAGTCTCCGCTTCTTCTGTAATATCGCTCTCCTGATAATCAAAATCGTCAGAAGTGGAATATACGATTCCTTCAAAACGTTGTTTTTTATGCTTATTCATAGAACTAAGTTAACAAATTATCCGAAGTGATTTTGGTAAGATTCGTATATCTAATTTTTTGCCCAATTCAAACGGTTCTCCATCCACATGTGCAGCACCATCTTTTTCACGTTCAATAGTGATTTCCTTACCCGGAATGATTTCTACATATTCGGACTGATCAGCAGATTTATTAAACAAATGAAATACCATCATTGGTAATGTGTAAAGCGGAAATTTGTGCACTATACAAACATCCAGCACGCCATCATTAACTGAGGCCTGTGGAGCGATATACGCATTATTTCCGTATTGGGGTGAATTGGCCACACTGATCATGAAAGCCTCCCGCTCATACTGCACACCGTCAATGGTCAGCTTATACGTGCAGGGTTTATAATTGCTGAGTACATTAATGGCTGATTTGAGATAGCCGATAGGGCCTCTTATATTTTCATTGGCAAAGCGGTCACTCACTGATGCATCAAACCCAATACCTGCTATATTGAAAAAATTACGGTCATTGATCAGACCGGAATCTACTTCTACAGCTTCAAATCGGTTTAGCCTGCGTAGCGCAGCAGCTTCATTCATCGGAATACCCAGATATAAGGCCAGCCCGTTTCCCGAACCTTCGGGAATAATTCCCAAAGGAATATCCGAGCCCACCAATGCCGAGCCCAATTCGTTGATGGTCCCGTCTCCTCCAACCGCCACCACTGCATCATATTTTTCTTCAATTGCCAGCTTTCCAAGTTCATAAGCATGATTAGGATGGTTCGTCTGTTGAAAAGTAGGATTAAATTTCTGAAGATCTAATACCTCAAGAACCTGCTTATTGAACGCAGTCTTTCGTTTGCCTCCTGAAATAGGATTGACGACAAATAATATTCGCTTTCTCTCGGCCATAAAGGTCTTTACTTGTATTTTTTCCGGATAAAGATAGACAAAAGCCCGTATACATAATGAATGTTAATTTTAATATCATTGAATTTTCATTTTTAATTGTAGAGTATAAAATTGAATTTTATATTTCGTCAAAGAGTTGTAGCTTTGCCGAACAATTTGTGGACTGATTTGCGTTACGGGCAGAAGCTCAGTAACAGGAGATTGCAACCACAGTAAAAAAGTGCTAAAACTATTTCATTCGGTGTTTTTCCACTTGCCTGTGTTTCTACCTTCTTATAAGCGAGTATGTCCGCATTAATTAGTAATACTTATGGCTTATTTATTTACTTCAGAATCGGTTTCGGAAGGACATCCTGACAAAGTTGCCGATCAAATTTCAGATGCATTAATAGATAATTTCCTTGCTTGGGATCAGGATGCACGTGTAGCAATCGAAACTTTAGTCACTACAGGTCAGGTCGTACTTGCCGGCGAGGTGAAATCCAAGATATATCTGGACGTACAGAAAATTGCACGTTCCGTCATTGAAAAGATCGGCTATACCAAATCGGCATATATGTTTGAAGCCAATTCCTGTGGCATATTATCTGCGATCCACGAGCAGTCTGCAGACATCAACCAGGGGGTAGACCGCAAAACAAAACAAGAACAAGGTGCCGGTGATCAGGGTATCATGTTTGGTTATGCGACCAATGAGACCGAAAATTACATGCCTTTAGCGCTTGATCTTTCGCACCGTCTGCTTTACGAACTGGCAGATTTGCGCAGAGAAAATAAAGAAATCACGTATCTGCGTCCGGATGCCAAGTCTCAGGTGACCTTAGAATATGACAGCAACCACAAGCCTGTACGCATTGATACGATTGTAATCTCGACACAACATGATGATTTTGATGAAGAATCAACAATGTTGAATAAGATTACGGAAGATATTAAAGCAATCCTGATCCCTCGCGTAAAAGCTCAGTTAAAGCCAGAATTGCAATCCTTATTTGATGATAAGATCAAATTTCACATTAATCCGACCGGAAAATTTGTAATCGGAGGTCCTCACGGAGATACAGGATTGACAGGACGTAAAATAATTGTGGATACCTACGGAGGCAAGGGTGCTCACGGAGGTGGTGCTTTCTCAGGAAAAGATCCTTCAAAAGTAGACCGCTCTGCAGCGTATGCAACACGTCATATTGCAAAAAATCTGGTAGCAGCCGGAGTTGCAGAAGAAATATTAGTACAGGTATCTTATGCTATCGGGGTTAAAGATCCTATGGGTGTATATGTAAATACTTACGGCACCAGCAAGGTAAACTTAACAGACGGGCAGATTGCACAAAAGATATCGGAGTTATTTGATATGACTCCTTACGGAATCGAAACCCGTCTTGGTTTAAGAAACCCGATCTACTCGGAGACTGCGGCCTATGGTCACATGGGACGTACTCCAAGATCTGTAACCAAAACTTTTGAAAACAGCAATGGTGAACAAAAAACGGTAGAAGTAGATCTGTTTACCTGGGAAAAATTAGATTTTGTAGATCAAATCAAAGCCGCATTTAATATCTAACTGGCTTTGACTTTATAAAAAATTTGAAAGGGCTTATCAAGATGTGATAAGCCCTTTCTGTTTTATCCGTCTGTAATTATTACTATCTTTAAAACGATCAAGACAAACATACTATGAAAAGAAGAAAATTTCTCCAGTCTTCAGCTGCGACTATCGGAACTTCAGCATTAGCTGTATCAGCTTTTGCACAGTCAAAATCCTCGTTTGCGGTTGTAGAAAACGGACAGATAATACACTCGGTATATTTTTGGCTGAAAGAAGAACTAACAGCCCAGCAGGTTAAAGACTTTACTAAGTTTTTCGAAGCCTTGAGGAAAGTACCTAATATCAAAAGTCTTCGCTATGGACGTCCTGCTGAAACAAGTAAACGACCTGTGGTAGACAATAGCTGGACATATAATCTGATTGTTGTATTTGAAAAGATGGAATATATCAATACTTATGAGACTCATCCCATTCATCTGAAGGCAATAGAAGATTTCAGCAGTAACTGGACAAAAGTACTCGTGCATGATACGCAGTTAGATTAATCCACGTGCTTTTATTTCAAGATATTTGTTTATTGAATTGATAGTCAACTGTTCCGGCGCAGTATAAATGGTCTGAATTCCCTGACGGTTAAGCTCCTGAATAATAAGACTCTTTTCATAAACAAATTTCTCTGCTATGATCTGATTATATATATCTATTGTAGAATGTGTACTCTCCTTTGCCATTTGGATCAGTTCGGTATTCTTAAAGACGACGACGACAACGATATGAGTCTTATTGATCATTTTGAGATAAGGCATCTGCCTGTTCAGGCTATCCATTGTCTCAAAATTGGTATACACAAAAATCAGAGATCTCTTATTAATATGCTTATTGGCAAATGCATATAACTTTCCAAATTCAGATTCTTCAAATAGCGTAGTAATACTATATAATGCCTCCGATACTTTCTGCATCTGATTATTTCTCTTTTCAGCAGGAATATGATTTGCTATTCCGTTTGAGAATGTCAGCATTCCGGCTCTGTCCTGCTTCAGTATTGCGGCATTGGACAAAACAAGTACGGAATTGATCGAATAATCCAGTAAAGTCATCTCGTTAAACGGCATACGCATAGCACGACCGGTATCAATAAAGGAGTATATCGGCTGAGATTTTTCTTCCTGATACTGATTGACCATAAGCTTTTTATGTTTGGCAGAAGCTTTCCAGTTCATAAAACGGTATTCATCTCCTCTTACATATTCCCGCACGTGATCAAATTCCAGTGTCGAGCCGATTTTACGGATCCGCTTGATTCCCATTTCTTTCAGTCTGTCTGTTGTCGCCATAAGCTGATATTTTCGCAGTTGAATAAATGACGGGTAACATGGTATCTTTAAGGGTTCTTCCAAAAGAAACTTCCGTTCGAAGAACCCGAAATTCCGGACCAGTACATGGCATCTTCCGAATTCATATATACCTCTTTTAGTCGGTCTCAATTCATATTCAACATGTTTTGGAATTAAAGGCGCCAGCTCTATTTCAAATTCCTTTTCACGAATCTGTAACTGCATCGGAAATTCTTCAAGGACTCTGGCTTTTATTTTCTTCGGATAGTGACTTATAAAAGCAAGCTTAAAATGATTGTCATCTCCGTTGGATAATTTTCCGGATAATGTCGCTCAATCTCAACCCTATTCTTACCAAAATGCAAAAACATAAGATCCCATACCCAACAGATCAACAGCAGCCAGAAGACAATACCTGATACCAGAAACATTCCCTTCACAAAAAAGGAAACCGTAAACAAAAGAGCCATTCCTAATAAGGAATAGAAAAATTGATTGGTAAAATAAAGTCTTCTTATATGCCTGATCATCTTGGAATCTCTACGCCGTCTACAATTTGTTTGATAATAAATTCTGTAGTGAATCCTTCCATTTCCTTTTCAGGAGTCAGGGTCACTCTGTGACCAAGAATGGCAGGAGCTACATATTTGACATCGTCCGGAGTAATAAAATCTCGTCCAAGAAGTGCTGCAGATGCTTTTGACGCTTCAAGAATCGCGATTGAAGCTCTCGGCGAAGCTCCTAAAGTCAGGTTCGGGTTAGTTCGGGTCTGTACAATAATCTGCGCTATATAATTCAGGACATCTTCATGTGCAAAGACCAGCTTGACCTGCGACTGGAAGAGTACTATCTCTTCACTCGAAACGACCTGCTGAACCAACGACTCTTTGTTCCCGGCCTTCTGTGCATGGTGTTCCTTTAATATGGTTAACTCCTGACTGAATTCGGGATAGTTAACGACTATTTTGAACAGGAAGCGATCCAGCTGTGCCTCCGGCAAGCGATACGTCCCCTCGTGCTCTATTGGATTCTGGGTCGCCAGAACAATAAAAGGTGTATCCATAGGATAGGTATTTCCGTCTACTGTCACCTGACGCTCGGACATACACTCAAAAAGAGATGCCTGAGTCTTAGCAGGGGCACGGTTGATCTCATCGATGAGAATGATATTTCCAAAAATGGGCCCTTTTCTAAACTCAAATTCATTAGATTTCAGATCCAGAATAGACGATCCGGTTACATCTGAAGGCATCAAATCGGGGGTGAACTGGATACGTCGAAAAGTACTGTTGATTGTTTTGGCAATCAACTTTGCTGTCAACGTCTTGGCGACTCCGGGCAGACCTTCAATCAGGGAATGTCCGGATGACAGAATAGACATTAACAGCATATTGATGACCTGGTCCTGCCCTACGATTACTTTTTTCACTTCCCTTTTCACCGATTCCATCTTATCCTGTAATTCTGTCAGATCGAGACGGCTTTCAAAGTTGGGCATATATTTTTCTAACTCGTTCATATCATATTAGATTTAGTCTTGAATTCTTCTATTTTACTATTTATAAATTTGAGATCATGAGTAGACAGATCTTTTCTATTCCTGTACCTCGTTATCAAATTCATCAATTCTTCAGTTTCAGCAAGTGGAATTGCTGCTTTCAGAGACAGATTGTTGAGAAATTTTTCATCACTCAACTGGAGTGTGTCCAGTTGAAAATGATTTCTGATATCGAAAAGGAAATAATCTATTTTCTTGTCTATCATATTTCCGGGTTCGCCATTTTCATAATATAGCGTTCCAATGGTTTTAGCAAATTCTTTAGACAGGTTTGGCTCAGGAGTCACCACCTCTACAGCACGTTGTTCACGTTTGCTTCGGAACAAAAGAAATAACAGAAGACCAAATAATAACAGATACCATGCTTCACGAAGTCCTTCATAGGAAAGAATCATACGCAACGGTGTACTTGGCTGTCCTTCCCTGTAATAATTGTCACACCATATGATATGTTTCGCTTTTATTAATTTCAATGCCGAAGCTGCATAATCATATTTTTGGTGCTGCAGCATGTAATAATTGGTAAACATTTCCGGCGTATGATGTAAATAGAGCTTGCCTTTGCCCCAGGATACCTCCACAAAATTGGGTACGGCATGCTTCCCGGCATACGCATTACCGGCAATGGAAATATTGGTGCTATCGATAAGATCAAAGATTGATGTCTGTTCTATCTTATCGTATTTTATTGTCTTGCGACTGTTGACAAGGGAATAGTTTATATCACCTAATAACGAAAATCCCGAAAACTTATTCACATCCAGATAGGCCGATGACAGATTAAGTGTGTCTAAGAGATTGGCGGAATAATAATTTGTTGATATGAAAACTTCTCCTCCCTCCTTTGCAAATTGCAGCAATTTTTCTGTGGCGGTGGCTCCCATAATGTCTATATAGTCACCTATAAACACAAAAGCAGTATTTTTTGCGTGCAAGGAATCCTCTTCTAAAGTCTCATAAACAGATTTTTTGGTACTTTCGATTTTGCGGTCATTTCCAAGGATGTTTCCCAGCTCCTGATGCAGCACATATAATCCGTAGGGTATCTTGTCCCGCTGATCAAAAGATTTGCGCCAGTCTATAGGCTTACGACTGGTTGCATCAATTATTGCAATCAATACCAGCGCGATCAGCAACACTATAATTCCAAACTTACCCGTGCTTTTCATGACCATTTAGTTTGAAATTCACGGAATAGTGTAGCATACTGTTCATAATTATCCTTCGTTACCGGAAAATTACCGAACCACACATAGTTAAATACATTGGAACAAGCCTCAAACTCTTTTCGCAGCTCTGTGTTGTCCATTTCATTCATCAGTTCAATATTGGTTTTGGTATAATTCCACTTTACCAATTCTTTTTTTGCCAGCGTCTGAATATTCAACAGATTGAGATAACGAATGGCCAGGGAATAATTCTCTTCTTTTAGCGCCTGCTCTACAAATGTATGCACATCTACCTGCAGAAGATTGCGTTCGACAAATGCCACATTCGCATCTTCGTCGTCTTCCTTTTCCTGTACGGTATAGAGTTTTTTGCCTGTAAATATTAATCGGTAAAGGACATATACCAGAAGTACGACGAATACAGCACCGATAAGTTTATACATCCATTCCGGATTTTCAAAATAGAAATCCGGCAAAATAGAGGAGAGCAGGTCATTAATCCTGTTTTTTAACCGCTTCAAAAAATTTATGTTCTCCAATACCTTTTCATTGTAAAGAAACTCTTCACTCTGATACTTTTTGAACATTTTATTGAATTCTGCGGTATCTACTGCCGGGATATCATGTATTCTCGGCACCTTATTATAATATCCTTCTTCCCAATAGGGATGTTGTTTCTTCTTGGTAATAAGTTCTTCTGCTGCATCTATCGGCTCATCGTAAGTAGCTGTATCAGGATCTGTATAGAGCGTGTCCTGTTCCTGAGCATAACTGAGATAAGATATTGTAATAAAGAAAATGGAAAGAATAATGGTACGAAAATTAGTGGCCATTTGCCTCCTTTCCAATATTGTTTATTGTCTCGTAAATATTCTCTCCGAACCGTAACTCTTTAGCGGATTCATATATCAATCCGGATATGAGTACAGAGAACATATAGCTGGTTATCGTTACCAGTGAGAAAATAGTTCCACCCAGCGAAACAATCAGTTTTCCGGAAAAGGTATCAAAAAAATTATCGTTGAACCCGACCGTATTATAAGCAATCAGTCCCAGGATCAATGCAGGGATCAGGGTCATCATCATCAGCATAACCTGAAAGATGGCGCTGACAATATAAGAGGATACACCATAATCATATACTTTTTTCTTCAGCAAATGATAGGCCTCACTAAAACAGCTGCCAAGAGAATAATAACCTTCTCTATATAACATAAAAGCACAGAACAACCACACTCCAATCAGGGACATCAGGACTCCTGCCACGATGTTACCGACAAAAGGAATAAAAGAAGCAATAATCAAGACAAAGAAAAACGGGATGATCATGATTAACATCACCAGAATAGATGCGCCGAAAAACCTAAAATACTTCGCAAAGTTTGATTTAAAATTGTTCCATACTTCCGTTGATCCGAAATCCAGATTGTTCTGATTTTTCAACAGGATAAAATATTCTATAGCTATGCCAAAAAACAGAGTAGAAAGGAGTAAAAGTGCACAGACTATACCAATAAAGAGACCCCATATCTGCATCATATCTCCGGCACTGAAGTCTGCATTAAAATCTACTTTAGTCGTCAGATAAAAGACCAGTAGCAACAGAATAGCAAGAGGAATAACCGCCAGCCGAAACAACGTTGCACAGAAATGCCGGATAACGATCTTCAGCAAATCCACAAAATCCTGTACAAACTCTCCTAATTTACGTTCCTTTTTGAACTCAAAGTTTAACTCCATTCAAATTTTCTGGCTAATTGATACGGTCTCCAAATATAAAAATATACAATCGCGAATAAGGACGCAAAAATAATAGCTAAGCACATGGCTAAAGATGACTGATAAAAACGGGTCACAAACCCTTCTAATGTACCTGCAATGATGAAAAACGGAACAGTACTGATGAGTACTTTGCTGGCTAGCTTGGCTCCCCGTTTAAAAGATTCCATCCGGGTATATGATTTTGGAAACAGCATACTGTTTCCTAATGTGAGTCCGCAGCCTCCTGCAATGATAATCACCGAAATCTCTATAGTTCCATGGATCCAGATGGCAGACATCGCCTCCTGCATGACTCCGTACTTGAAAAACATGTAATGAAATGCCCCCAGCATAATTCCGTTAGAAAACAGAATATAACCGGAGCCGATACTATAGAATATGCCAAAAATAAAGGCGTAAAATGCTACCCTTACATTATTGATCGTGATCGCTAAGGCAGATCCGAACATCCCTCCTTCATCATAGATGGCAGCAGGATCTCCTTCTTTTATTTTTTCTGTTGTAAAGTCCACATATCCGTCTCCTAATATCAGGCGTACAAATTGTTCGTCATAGTGTGCCGACAGAAAACCAATGCCTACAGCAAGACAGAAAATCAACAGGGAGTAGAACAGTTGTTTTCTGATTTTCCAGATAGCCTCAGGAATCTCATAATTTACAAAATGCAGAAACTGATTGTTTGAGGCTCGCTGATCTTTATAAATCTTCTGATGTGCAATAAGAGACAATTCATTCAGATATTGCTTTGTTTTACTTTGCGGGTAAAAAGTTTGCGCATATGCCAAATCATTCGTAAGTTCGATATAGTTAGAGGCTAATTCATCCGGATCAATATCAGCTTTATTTGCTAAATTGCTTTCAATAGTTGCCCATTTTTCTTTATTTCGGTCTATGAATGAAGGTTCTCGCATAATTAAAATAATCGACGCATGTACTCAAATATATGAATAAGCTCTTAATAAATACCCCTCAAAACGTAAAATTTGAATATAATTTGGCCACTTTAGGTGCCCGGATTATTGCCTTTGGGATAGATCAGCTTATTGTTATAGCTTATGTTATTCTTGCCGTTCTTATTTTGAAGTATTCCGGAGCAGCCTTTTTATCAGATTCATGGACGACAATGGGGCTCTATAGTTTGTTTATGCTTCCGGCTTTCTTTTATCCGTTTGTCATGGAAACCGTCCTTTCAGGGCAGACACTAGGAAAAAAGATAATGAAAATCAAGGTTGTCAAAATTGACGGCACAAGAGCTACTGCTTATCAGTATTTTATTCGTTGGGTATGTTCCATTGTCGATATTTTCCTTTGCATGGGAGCATTGGGAATGAGCAGTATTATTCTATCTAAAAAGGGACAGCGTATCGGAGATCTGGCAGCAGATACCACAGTGATCAGCACGCAGACGAATACGCAGCTCAGCCATACTTTGTTTGCAGAAATAACAGCAGAGAGAGCTGTTACGTATCCACAGGTCGTCAAATTAAGCGATCAGGATGCCAACACTATAAAAGATGTTTTTAATAAGGGATTTAAGCGTAAGGACTACAATATTATCTGGGCTTTATCCGCCAGACTTGAACAGATATTAGGTATTCAGCGGGACAGAAATCCGGAAGAGTTTATCGATATTATAATAAAAGATCATTATACGATATTCCGCGACAAATAGAAAAATCCCATTCGGTTGAATGGGATTTTTCGTTTTATGTTATATCAATTATACTGTTGCAGCTGAAGTTGGAATCTGACGATCTACCTTCTTCACCAGTCCTTGCAACACATTGCCCGGACCTACTTCTACAAATGCTTCTGCTCCGTCACTAAGAATATGCTGTACTGTCTGAGTCCAGCGAACAGCTCCTGTCAATTGTGCAATAAGATTTTCTTTAATTACAGCAGGATCAGTCTGCGGTTTTGCATCTACATTCTGATAGATCGGACAAACAGGGCTTTTGATGTCTACCGCCTCGATAGCCGCCTGCAGCTCTACACGTGCAGGTTCCATCAAAGGAGAGTGGAACGCGCCACCAACGTTAAGTTTCAAAGCTCGTTTAGCACCAGCAGCCAACAACAACTCACAAGCTTTATCCACTCCTGCTACTGTACCCGAGATAACCACCTGTCCGGGACAGTTAAAATTCGCAGCGACAACCGTCTCCTCTACTTTAGCACATGTTTCTTCGACTATGGCATCTTCAAGACCCAAAATCGCAGCCATTGCTGAGGGCTCGATTTCAGTCGCCTTTTGCATAGCATTCGCACGTTTGGCTACCAATTGTAAACCGTCTTCAAAAGTAAGTGCTCCTGCAGCGACCAATGCTGAAAATTCACCTAATGAGTGTCCTGCAACCATATCCGGCTTGAAGTTTTCGCCCAAAGCTTTCGCAAGGATTACAGAATGCAGGAAAATAGCAGGTTGTGTTACTTTGGTTTGTTTCAACTCTTCATCCGTACCATTGAACATTATGTCGGTGATACGAAATCCTAAAATATCATTAGCCTGTTCGAACAGAGCCTTTGTTTCATCATTCAAATTATACAAATCCTGGCCCATTCCTACAAATTGAGCGCCCTGACCCGGAAACACGTAAGCTGTTTTCATATTTTATCTTGATTGTTAATGGAACAAATATACTTAAATATCCCTAATCCTCTTCCGAAGGCACAAAACTTAGAGAGGTCATCTTATCCGTATCAAAGATATCTTCTAATATTTCTTTGGCAGCATCTGCAGACACCTCATCAATTTTTTGAAAGACTTCATCCAGCGTTATTACCCGATCATAGTCCATGATATTTTTTGCCACAGCAATGATCATACTCATTCTGTTTTCCTCTGCCAGCGCAATCTGCCCCTTAAATTTATTCTTTGCTTTTTGAAGTTGTGCCGCTGTAAGACCATGCGCTTTCAGTCTATTCAATTCTTTGAAAACAAGGGATACCGCCTTTTTTGCTTTCTCCTCATCGGTTCCCAGATAAATGGAAAAAATCCCTGTATCCGAAAACATGGAATAATTTGATTCAATCGTATAAGCGATACCGTACTTTTCACGGATAGATAAGTTCAGAATAGAACTCATACCCAATCCTCCCAGCATATTATTCAATAATAACAGACCGGTTTTTCGTTCATCCCGTATACCATAAGCCTGCGTACCCAGCATATAATGTACCTGATTTATGGGTTTCTCCACCCGAATATGTTGCGGAGCATGCACCGGAACAAGCGTTCTGTCTCTCTGAATAACAGCTGTCTCGATCTGCCCGAAAATACGATTGACCAGTTTTTCTATCTGCATTTTTTTATAATCTCCGGTAATACCGATAACAATATCATTGGTATTATAATTCCCCTGCATAAAACGAAGTATATCGCTTTTTTGCAAGCCGATCAACTGATCTTCTATTCCCAGAATATTATGCCCTAAGCCGGAATCTGCGAATAAAATATCTTCAAAATCATCAATAATAGCATCTTCAGGGCTGTCCAGATAGGATGCCATTTCATCTACAATGACGCTTTTTTCCTTTTCCATCTCAATATCAGGAAAAGTGGAGTGAAATATAATATCTTCAAACAGGTCCAGTGCCCGGTCCAGATACGGATTCAAGACAGAAGCGTGAATACAGGTATACTCTTTCGTAGTATAGGCATTCAAATCTCCTCCTACCGTCTCCAACCGGTTTAAGATCTGATTTGTATTTCTTCGTTCCGTTTGTTTAAATAGCAGATGCTCTATAAAGTGTGCTACGCCAAATTTTCCGTTTTCTTCATCACGGGAACCGGCATTGATAAGAAGACAGGTATGTGTGATCGGAGTTTGCTGGGGATATAAAACTATCCTAATGCCATTCGATAATCGAATAATCTCATATTCCATTGTAGTCATCTAAAAATATTATGGGTGTTCAATATACTTCGTATTCCAATACCTACGATGTATAGGATTGTGCAAAACTACATAATTATAAAACAAAAACGGCTGCAGTCTTACAGAACTACAACCGTTTGTCGATTTCAAAGGTATAAAATTACATTCTGGGTGGACGTCCTCCTCCTGGAAATCTATTATCTTCCTGCGGACCTACACCTCCTGCAAACTTGGAGAACTTGTAAGTAAACATCAGCATGAAGTAACGGCCGAGTCTGTTGGTCCGGCTGTCAGAGATCTGAATATCTGAAAATGTTCTTGAAATATTCGTCTGCTCATTCAGCAGGTCAAATGCCTGTAAACGGAGCGTACCTCTGTTTTGCTTCATAAATTTTTTCTCCACATATGTGTTTATAACAAACGGGTTTTCGTTATACGCATTACCCTGATAGAATGTCTTGGACAGATCTGCGCCAAAAATAACCGATGGTGAAATATTAACAGATCCGATCAAAGTCGGTGCATAAGACTGCATCACGACTGTTGTATTATTAAGGGTATTGTTGGTATGATTCCACGAGTATCTGAAACCCGGATTTATCTCCAGATTTTCGGAAGGGTTATATCTGAACATCACCCCTTGGTTTAAGGCCCAGTTTTTAGCAAGATTCAGCTTTCCGTCCGTATATGACGGATTATTATTATAGGTCAGACCTCCCATAAAGTTTATACTATAAGTCTTACTCTTGAATGACCGTCCGTAATGATAGAAACCATTCAGACTAAATGCTCCGTCCTCATTCAGGTAATTAACTTCCTGTATTATACCCAATCCCGGATCAGTTCTTCTGAAATTATTGGACACAATTTTATCCTGCGTCAATGTTCCGTTCAGCATCACAAAGAATGTTTTTCCTTTTTGAAAATCGGAGGAATTAAACCGGAATCTCAGATTATGCCGAAATTCAGCTGCCAGATCCGGATTACCCGTAACCACGTTTGTCGGATTAGAGTTATCTGTGAATGGCTGTATCTGTGTGATAGATGGCTCATTGGAATTTCCGGAATAGTTGATCTGCAAATTCTTCTGACGATTGAATTTGTACTCGAATCTGGCAATCGGGATAAAATTAAACCCATTGCGGTGAATATTGATTTTATTCCCGTCCACTATCGCATCTCCATCTAATATGGAAGGCTGTACCGAAGCCCCGATAGCATATTTGATTTTATCATTATTGTAGCTGTAGTTGGCTCCTACACGATGTGTACTAAAGGAATAATCATACATACGCTCAAAATTAAAGTCATCGTCATCCAGAACTGATCCGTCAAGGTTATATGCTTTCTGATTGCGGTTATTGTCATAGGTATTGACATTATAATCATACGAGACTTCCAATTTGCCAAACTGGCTCAACGGTTCTATATAGGATACACTTGCACCTCCGTTCCAGCTTTTATTGTCAAGCTCAGCCAGCGTTCTTCTGTAAATACTATCCATGGTAATGGTGCTGTTGTTGGGATCGCCGACTAAGGTCTCAATAATACGGTCCTGATCTTGTTTGGTTCCCGAAGAATTGATGTTCATATTGAAAAAAATATTTCTACCCTTATCATTCAGACGTCTGTTATACAAAGCACTGATGCCCACATTCGGACTCCTTGAAGAACTGTACGAGTTGTTGGATTCAGTATTATACAGCACTCCGTTTAAGAGATTTTCATTGTGACTGTATGTGTCAGTCGTTGTTTTTCCATAGCCTAGCTGAGGTGAAATTTTAATAAAATCCTTTGCTGAAGGTTTCCACTCCAGATTTGCTTCAAATCTGTGGGTATTCCCGATTGTATTTGTGGTAGACTCGGTATTCTTGTCTAATGTAGAATCGGGATATAAAAATTTGTTGAGACTGGAGGAAATGACATCATTGTCATCGTGACCATAGCTATAGCTACCATATACAGTCACCTTATCATTATAATCCTGCCTGTAGTTTAATCCGAATGATCCTGTATTAGTAATTCCGTTAGCACCGCCGAACATACCGCCGCCACCTCTGGCACCACCGCCACCCTGGCGTCTTCTGGCTCCGCCACCTTGTGTATTAAAGTCAAATAGCGGGGCATTGATATTGTTCAGGTTTCCTAACGCGGAAATTTGCATACCTTCTTTCATCGCCAGGATCATCCCTGTAGCCTGATAACGGTCTTCAGTTCCGTAACCAAGTCGTAATGTAGTCGTATATCCTTTATTTTTTGCCGGGTCGATCTGTATATTCAGGATTTTTTCGGCATCCCCAGTTTTATTACCTGTCAGATTAGCCACATCTCCATAATCATCAATAATCTGAATCTTCTCAATAATATCTGCAGGCAGATTTTGTGTTGCAGTCTTCACATCTCCTCCAAAAAAGTCTTTGCCATTGATACGGATACGCTTTATCTGCTCTCCCTGTGCTGTCACTGTTCCATTTTTATCTACTTCTACACCTTCCAGTTTTTTTAAGGCATCTTCTACCAGTGCTCCGTCCCGTAATTTCAGATCGCGTGTAGTATATTCCAGTGTATCACTTTTCACCACCACCGTCGGAACACCGTCGACTACGACTTCCTCCAGCATGGTACTGGTAGGCATCAGCTCAAAACTCGGAATGGACAGACTGTTCTGTCCCGCCTGGAAGGCAAATTCTTTCTCAAAAGTTTCATAACCTATACTGCTTACCTTGATTTTAAACTTTTCTCCCTTTACATTGCTGAAAGAATACATACCACTCATTGACGAGCTGGTACCCACCGAATCTTTATCTGAAATCAGTGTGACTGATGCTCCTGCCACCACACGGGATTTGCTGTCCCTTAGAAAACCCTGTACGCTTTTACCTGTTTGCGCTAATGCACTGGTAGCCGCTATACAGAAGACGATAAAAAAAGCAGCATACTTTTGAAGTATTTTCATATGTATATAATTATTAATTCTGTTCCAGTATGGTCAATATCCACACCTCTGTTTGTACTTTACTTTGATTTTTAGGCATTTGTGGTGTAGCGTATGATCTTCCGCCGGCAACGGCCCTTCCCTTGTTAGCCCTGGCCGATCTGGCCATAACTGACCACATTGTATTTAACTGTAACTGAATTCCGACAGGACCTTTATCCTTATCTATGGCTAGTCTTGAAACCGGCAATACAGCCTCATAGCACAGATTATCGTGTTCGTCGATCCGTATTTGCGCCTGAATTCCATAATTATTTGAGAAAGAAAGATTTCCATTTACTAATGACTGAAACCCTGAAATCTGATATCCTCTTGCTGTGTTAAGCAACACTTGTCTGATATCCTGGCCTTTATATTCATCAGATTGTGCCAGTTCCCGTATATCTTCGCGGTCAGCAACAGGATATATCAACTCGGCTCCATCCTTTTTCTTTACATTACCATGTACTCCCAACGTTATACCCCAGCGCACGACATCTCTCTGTAGTTCTTTATCTTTGATTTTGACCGCTGCATACAAGTATTCTCCGTTTCGGGCAACAGAATAGCTCCAGGAAGAATCCTGATTAACAGCAGTAAGTTTCCCTGACCATTCCTTCAGCTGTCCGTCTATCACTACATTATCAATTGCAGGAAGACTTACAACAGGTTGTTTTGATTTCTTCTGCCCATAGCCGGACGTTGAAATCAGGAAACATATACATATGATGAGAATTTTCTTCATAAACCGGTAATCGTGATGAACAAGGGATTGGACGTAAAGAATTGCCAAAGGTTTGTTCACTATTCGTTTTCGTTACAAAAGAACTGATAAGAAGTGTTAATTACTGTAAAAGCGGGTTAATCACAGAGAAGTTACATTTTCATCCCGGCTTAAGAAATATTACTTTTGAAGTTTAATTGAATACCATGCTATTATCCACATTTCAGATAGAACGTATAGAAGCCGGTTGTGATGAAGCAGGAAGAGGCTGTCTTGCGGGACCCGTCTTTGCCGCTGCAGTTATTTTTCCAAAAGACTATCATCATGATCTTCTTAATGATTCCAAAAAATTAAGTGAGAAGAAACGAATGGCTTTACGTCCCATTATTGAGCAGGAAGCTCTTGCTTTTGCAGTAGCCAGTGTTTCTGCTGAAGAAATTGACAAAATCAATATACACAATGCATCCTATCTGGCCATGCATCGTGCATTGGATCAGCTACAAGTAAAGGCTGAATACATTATTGTAGACGGAAACCGCTTTATTCCTTATCCGGAAGTTTCACATACCTGTATTATCAAAGGGGACGGGAAATATCTTTCCATTGCAGCTGCGTCTATATTGGCGAAGACCTACCGGGACGAGTATATGGAAAGTATAGCCTGCGATTTTCCTGCCTATGACTGGTTGCAGAATAAGGGCTACCCTACTGTCAAACACAGAAATGCGGTACTTGCATACGGACTAACGCCACATCACAGAAAAACCTTCAGAATAACCGATCCGCAGCTCAAATTATTCTAAAGGTTTTTAAATCTTATTTAATAAATATTTAGTTGGTCCGTTTCGGTTTTTCCGGTTCCGGACCTTTTTTCTTATCTTGACGTACGCCATACCAGACCGCACCTGCTAACCCAAGCACCAGAATAACTGACGCTATTCCAGAAAGAAGATTCGTAGTTTTGACCGATTCCGGAGCAAAGATAAATTCAATCTTGTGGTTTCCTCCAGGTACCTGCAATGCTCTCAAAATATAGTCTGCACGGATAATCGGTGTCTCTTTACCATCGATATAGGCTTTCCATCCCTTATCATAGAATACTTCAGAAAATACAGCGAATGCATCATTTGGTGCTGTATATTCATATTTCAAGGTATCCGGATGATACGAAGTCAGTGTAATAGAGGAATTGACTGGCAAACCTAAGCGACCCGCATCAATCTTATCCTTGAATTCCTGATTGACAAAAGCCTCTTTCTTGGGATCAAAACTACCTATAGCCTGCATCTCTTGTGCATTGTCTTTCACAAATGTCACTTTATCAACAAACCAGGCATTGCCCGGAGCAGAACTTCTTCGAACTACTTTCTGAGCTCCGTTTGAAGGATCTGCTGTAATCAGGTAGCGAACATTGAACATATCCAGTACGTCTTCATTTAAAGCCCCGTTAAACTGATGTTCCAGAATCTCCTGAAAGCGCATCATTTTGGCCGCATGGTAGCCTCCTAGATTTTTATGGAAGTAAGATGCTGTAGCATCTGAGAACGCATTTGTTGTAAGATCCAGCACACGATAACTTGGATCCTGATCCAGACGAATCAGCTGATCAACCTCACGCTCTGGAATCCGGGTGGAAGAAGGGTTTGCAAAAGAATCATCATTCAGGTAGCGTTTATCCACAGACCACAGATCTGCAAGGAAGATCACTCCCAAAGCAACAACTAATACAGTATAATTTAATTTCTTTTTCAGGTAAAACCAGATCAGACCAAATGTCAATGCAACAATGAAGAATGAACGCCAGGCATCTTTACTTGCAAGCGAAGCACGATCCTTCACCAATGCTGTCACGGTTTCATTTGCAACAGTACGATCTCCGATCTGCTGCGTGAATACTTCCACAAGATCCTGATGCTTAGAGTTACGAAGGCTCAGGAACATATCCGGAACTAACGCAATCAAAAGACACAAACCTCCTACACCTATGAAAGTGTAAAGTACTTTCTTATCCAGATTTTTGATTTCAGAAGAACGGTTAATCAACTCATTGATACATAATATCGCCAATATAGGGATCAGCAATGCCGCAATGACCAATATGGATTCTACAGCTCTGAACTTATTATACATCGGGAAGTAGTCAAAAAACAAATCCGAAATAAAAGGGAGATGACGGCCAAATGAAAGGAAGATGATAAGTGCTGTAGCTCCCAGAATCCACCACTTAATGCGCCCTCTAACTATGAATAGTCCCAGGACAAACAGAAATAATATACTTGCGCCAAAATACCAGGGACCTGCAGTGAATTGTTTTTCTCCCCAGTAGGATGGCATTTGTTTTGCGATTTGTGCGGCCTGCATTGCAGAAGCACCTTTCGATTCATAAAGTTTGGCAACATGTGAATTTTCATCCAGAACTCCTTGTGAACGACCTCCGTAAGCATTAGGGATCAAAAATGTAATGGTCTCCCCCACACCCTGACTCCAGTCGTATGCATACTGTTTATCCAGCCCTTTTTGTTCATTTGCCTCATCGACTTTGATGATATTGGCCTTACCACGGGTAGAATATTTACTGTATTCGTAAGTAGGATACAATACAGATGCGTTGACCAGTACAGCAAGAATAACCGCTGTTAACTGAACGCCCGTCGCCTGTACGAACCCCTTTATTCTCTTTTCTTTGATCGCATGGTACAGTTCGATACCGACCAGTACCAACAAAGCGATAAACAGGTAATAGGTAACCTGAATATGATTGACACGAATTTCTAAAGCCATTGACAAGGCCAGAATAGCTCCGCCTAAGAGAAATTTGCCCCGATAGCACAGAATAACTGACCCGATAATCGGTGCCATATAGGCAATAGCATAAGCCTTATTCACGTGTCCGGCTTCTATATAAATAAAATTATAGGATGTAAATGCGACAGCTATCGCTCCTACAGCAGCGAGCCAGGGTCTTACCTTGAGGACGCAGAACAAAAAATATGCTCCTATAAGATACAGCAATACAACATCTATTGGTGTTGGAAAAACTGTTTTTAAACCTCTGGATATATATGTGCCGACATTGCTGCTATGCTCCGCCCAGATCTGATAGGTGGGCATACCTCCAAACATAGAATTTGTCCAGTTTGGCGCATGTCCGTCCTTGGCTTTATAATCAAATAATTCTTTCTGACTTGCCTCTGCCTGCAGCACATCATGTTGTGCCAAAGTCTTACCCTGCCATATAGGTGTAAAATAAAAAAACACCATAACGATGAAGATTCCGACAATCGTAAAGTGTACTGCATTTTCCTTAAACCAATTTTTCATTTACTCTAAATAGGTTGTATGTAATGATTAAGCTCCAAAAATATACAAATCATTTTAAAATTCGTCAGAATAACAAAAAAGGATTTCAGTGTTGTATGACATGAAATCCTTTTCTCGGCACTACATGCTCAGAAGTTGTAAGCTATTCGCCCTTTTGGATCAGTTTTTTAATATTCGAAAGTTCTCCGAATAAGACGAGTAAATCCTCTTCCCTGAGCATGGTATCAGATTTGGCAATTCCTGTTGCTTCTTTTATCTTCACATTTTTACCTTTTTCCAGCACATCCCGCTGATTGACAGTTGTGAGTACGATCACCCCGTAACTATTAGTGAGATTTGCCTGTTCCAAGGTCATCCCGATATATTTTGCAGGTACTTTAGTCTCTACAATACTGTATTTGTCCGAGATCTTGAAGGAATCTACAATATCAATATTATCCAGGCGCATGGCTAGTCGTTCCGCAGCCTCTTCCTCCGGCATGATGTATTCATCGATTTCCATTGCTTCCATAACTGTCTTCTGTAAATCAG
Organism: Sphingobacterium spiritivorum ATCC 33861; assembly: GCF_000143765.1. Classification (GTDB taxonomy): domain Bacteria; phylum Bacteroidota; class Bacteroidia; order Sphingobacteriales; family Sphingobacteriaceae; genus Sphingobacterium; species Sphingobacterium spiritivorum. The sequence goes on from NZ_GL379773.1 coordinate 348,751, forward strand.
ACACTACACGACCAATAATACGTTTCACGTGAAGCTGCTTCAATAAGGCTGTAGTAAGCATCGAGGCGCCCTCGTCTTCACCAATGGCCACAATAACAGCATGACTGTCTCTTAGTGGCAGAGCGCTCACAGAATCGCGATCTGTAGTATCCATACATACCGTATGAGTCACCCTGTCCTTCAGTTGTTCGACAATCGTAAGATTTTTATCGGCACCGATTACCTCATGTCCCAACTCGGTGAGGTGTATAGCCAACGATTTCCCAAAATGTCCCAAACCTAATACGATATATTTCATGCTGATAAATTAGAATAATATTTTTTCACTCGGATAGACATAATTTCTATTCCGCATATTTTTTATAAATGCAACAAGCAGCGTTAACGTGCCTACACGCCCTACAAACATGGTAAAGATAATGATAATCTTACTAGCCGGACTCAGAGAGGGAGTGACACCCAAAGAAAGTCCACAGGTCGTATAAGCGGATACCGTTTCAAAAAGAAGCTCTTTCATTCCTTTGCCGGGATCTGAAAAATTGAGCAAAACAAAAGAAATTCCAATCGTAACTCCCGAAAGCAATATAATGGCAAACGCCTTATTTACAGATTCGGGAATGATTCTTCTTTTGAAAATGTCTATAGAATCTTTTCCTCTTGCCAGAGATAAAATATTCAATAACGCAATGGCTACGGTCGTCACTTTCACACCTCCTCCCGTAGACCCGGGAGAAGCTCCGATCCACATCAAGGATGTCACCATAATCACAGTAGGACCACTCAGAAAATTAAGATTTACACTATTGAAACCAGCAGAGCGGGAAGCATTCGTCATAAAAAAAGCGGATACGATCTTGCCATACCAGGTCTCATCCTGCTGCAGCGTATTGTTGTATTCAAACAGAAAATAAGAACTGGTCGCCAACACGACTAGGATAAGATTACAAATCAGTATAAATTTAGAATTAAAGCTAAAAGGCCAGGGTTTATGAACATAACTGCGCTTTAAGATCAGCTTGCAAAACAGCGCCTGAACCTTTGTCTTTGCATAGGTATAAAAATTGTAAACTGTTCCAAAGCCTAGTCCTCCGAAAACAAATATCATGGCGAGCGCTAACTGAAAGTTATAGTTATACCGGTAATCCGCATGCTGTATCCCATCCGGAAGAATAGAAAACCCGGCATTACAAAACGAAGAGACAGCATGAAAAATAGAAAAGAAAACCTGATCACCAATAGAATTAAACAGGGTTGGATCCAACGTAAAATAGATAGAAACAGCACCTATAAATTCGAATAAGAGTGTAATGAAAATAATCGTCAGTAAAGTACTGATTACCGAGTTAAGTTTATTCTCTTCCAGTATCTCCCCAAACATCAGTTGATTTTTAAAGGAAAATCCACCGGAAAAGAAGTACCCGAAAAAACCAGTAAAAGTCATAATTCCCAATCCGCCGATCTGGATAAGAACCAGAATCACGGTCTGTCCGAACATGGAAAAATTAGAAGATATATCTGTCACTGAAAGTCCTGTAATACAAACTGCACTAGTCGCCATAAACAAGGCATCTATAAAAGTCAAAGGAGCGACTAAAGTGGTGCGGGGCAACATAAGAATCAAAGTGCCGATAAGGATCAGCACTAAAAAACTGATGACAAAAAGAATCGTAGGATTAAAGTAAAAGTTATCAAAAAACAGACTGTTTTTTGATAGTGCAGATAAAAAGATGAGGTATATTCCGAGATATATCCACTCTTCTTTATTAAAAAATGAAAGTGATTCAAGTCCGGAAAGCCGGGCAAGGGTGATAAAGAAAAAGTAGCCAATGATTACAAGTCCTGAAATATTGGAAACCCCGATTCTCTTTTGAACTAATATCGATGATACGGTACGAAATCCTTCTAACAGGAACAAACCAAAGAACATTCCGTGTATAACAACTTCGAATACTTTCGCAATCTTAGGATCTGTTATATATCCCACATGCAAAATAACAGCAAATGCACAGATCATGCTCACGTAGAACATGCAAATGTCTATTATCTTGTTTTTGTATTTAAAAATAAACTTTAAGAAACCTAACATCCTCTTTTCTGCTGCAACTGTAAGGTAGCAAAGATAGCCACCTCCTTTCGTTTATTTCTTTTCCTTTTTATCTTCTTCTTTCTTATCCTTCTTTTTGAAGATGGAATTGAAGAATTTCTTGGTCTTACTGATTGTTTCCGTTGCCGTTTCGGCCTTCCCCATAAGCTTCGCTTCACGCTCAGGAGTCATACCGACACATTGTTTGATTCCTGCGAGCAGACTTTGCCATAATGTTTTGAAAAAAGGATATTGCGGAACACGCTTGTAATTAACATTTCCCACATGATAGACTTCATTTGCATCAGGATTACTGTCATTCAGAATAAAACTATTGACTAAAAAAGAAATAGCACGCTTAGAGACCTTCTCTTCACCTTTGCCTTGCTCATTCAGGATATTTATTTTTAGATGATTGTAATCGAATTTGAACGTTCCCCAATTGCGGTAATCATTGGCTTTATAATCAAAATTGATTCTTTTGATATTCCCGGATGCAATCTCCACATTTAGCAGCGGTCGCAGGATTCTGTTAAATGCCGTAGCATTCATCGCTCCTACCGAACCCTTATACGTATGTTCACCCTGCTTACTCAGCATATCAAATCCAAATTCGACTTTTAACAGTCCGGAGCCCATAATATTGCTACTCAGGTTGGCCATCATCCATTTGTTTTTCTTAAGCGCTAAAGAATCGTTGGTTACATTCGTCAGATAACCTCTGGTATGGTCAAAAGAAATAGAACCCTCTTTCAGATATTTATTACTAAACTCTGAATAAGTCACATCGACATTTTCAACCAGAACCGTATCTAACCGAAGCAGCCCCTTTAACTGAAGCAATTTTTGATGAGGAGACTGCCCTATCTTGTTTTCGGATGGACTATGATATCGTTTATCCGATGAAATTACAACAGATCCGTTTCTGATCTGCGCACGTCTGGCCGTCAGTTGCTTATTCCGCATCAGATTCTTAAAGTCCAGATTTTCAAAACGAACAGTATCAAACCGCAGCGAGGCAATTGAGCCTCCGGATCCTTTCTTTTTGTAGAAAGCATCCTTTTTTAACTGCGGAACATAAGAGACTTTAGTCAGCAGGATATTCTGTTCTTCCGTATTGATCTTCAGCTTTTCAAATCCGACCTTATACAATCCGTTAGGAAGAGGATACTCAAATTTCGGCACCTCCAGTTCGATCATTTTGGTATGGTAGAAGCGAAGAGAATCTGAGATTGATGTCGAATCAATTAGCACATCTCTCACCCGTAGATTAACCTTTTCAATCTCCATATGTGATGACCTGCCTTTGTCAAGCTGCGTATATTTAAAGGAAATATCTTCAACTTTTATACCTCCGATCTGAATCGTATTTAAAAATTTCCTGACGCTCTCATACAGCGTCTTTTGCGGTTTGGTAGACACCGTATCATTGTAGGCATGGTATTCATTCATCAGATGAATCTTGGGACTTTCGAATTCGATAGATTCGATCTTAAGCTTCTTTTTCTTTAAAATATCAATAATATTGAAGCTCACTATTTTAAGTTTGGAAACTTTGATATGAACCCTGTTGTTAGGCGCCTCTTTGCGCTGGTCCATCTGCTTATAGACATTGGAATCCGGGATAAGCTCCACATTCCTGACAACCACATTTCCAAGACCGGGATTTATATCCAGATCATCATATTTCAAGGTGTAAAGACTATCGCTGGCATCTTTAATTGCTTCCTTTAACTGATCCTCTACAATGGGCTTCCAATGTATACTTAGATACCAACTTGCACTTACTACCGCAATGATAAGAAATGCAACTACCCCGATTACCCATTTCCAAACTGGCTTCATCCTTTAAATTTATAATGATCTTTACTTTTATTTAATTATCAATCCGTCATAAAACAACTGCGTATGCTATTATGTTTTAAGACTGTATATTATTTTGGCTTCACTCGTATAAATATCTTACTTTTACTCTAAATGATTTATAAGAACATACACGTATATTTTTGTCTCTTCGCCCTGTTGTTACTGATAGCTGTGAGTTGTCAGAGTCCTCAGAAAGAGGTTTCATTTTACTATTGGAAAACAACATACGCATCCGACTCGATTATTCAAAACAGTCTCAACCAGCTCCATACCAACAAACTGTATGTAAGGATTATGGATATAGACATGCAGGAAAACGGACGTGAACCGATACCCATTTCGCCTATTACTTTCAAAGATACTCTTCCGGCAGATATGCAGATCGTTCCGGTAGTTTTTATCAACACCCGAATCTTTCAATCCATGGACAGTCTTACAATAAGAGGGTTAGCCCACAAAATCGTGCCATTTGTGATTGAAAAAGTAAAACAGAGCGGCAATACTACATTCGGAGAGTTACAACTGGACTGTGACTGGACAGCCTCGTCCCGTGACAAATTCTTTTATCTGATCGAATTTATGAAGACTTTTCCGGAGCTGGCAAATGTAGAACTCACTTCCACCCTGAGACTCCACCAGATCAAAAACATCAAAACCAGCGGTATACCTCCTGTATCGAGAGCTATTCTTATGTGCTATAACATGGGGAACCTCCGAAAATTCGGAACCCAAAACTCCATATTGAATCAGGAAGATCTTAATCTGTATCTCAAAGATCATTTAGGAAACTATCCCCTCAAGCTCGATGTTGCACTACCTCTGTTCGAATGGTTCGTTGTATTCCGCAATCAGGAGTATGCGGGAATTTCCAAAAAAATCAATAAAGAAAATCTGGATAATACCAGCTTATTTACCCGTAATCCAAACACAAATCTGTATGTATTGAAGCAGGATCTTCCTGAAAAAGGACTGATGAAAAATGATATCATAAGATATGAGTTTGTTTCTGAAGAGGACCTGTCAAAAACGGCTTCATTTTTGAAGAAAGAATTAAAGAAAGAAGATCGAAACATTGTGTTCTATCATCTGGACAAAACAATACTATCAACATACCCGAATGAAACTTTACAAAAAATCATTAATCGTCTCTAGTCTGTTTCTGGCGGCATATTTTGGTGAAATTGCAGTGAATATTGCCTGTGGTCCGGAAATGGATCCTTACGATAATCAAACATCCTATTTTCTGCCTAATATAGAGGCAGGAAGCTATTCGGCCTTTCAATATATACCCTATAGATTTCTTTACTCAGAAGAAGAACCTCAGAGTGAAGCCGTGATTAATATCCGAGAATGGACAGATTACCTTGGGAAAAGCGTAAAACCAGAAGATGTACAGGCATTGATGTATAAAGCAGACAGTGCGAGTGTAGTTTCATTCCTGGCGGCTACAGATCAGAAACAATTACCGGACTCCTTATCAGGAAACACATTTGCCATAAAACTATTGGAGCCAAAATCAGTAGCTGCAAAAGAATATTTCAGCCTCACAAAGGAGGCTGAAAATTTAACTTTCGTTCCTTATAATTATTGGGATCCTGCTCCGGTAGATTATTCCTCTATACTGGATATTGCCGAAAAAGCTGAAGAAAAAATCGAAACATTTCCTGCGAATAGCTTCTTGAGATTAAGATATTCTTACCAGGCAGCAAGATTGTATCTGTATGCAAAAGAATACGATAAATCTATCCTGATATATGAAAAGTATATCGCACCTGTAAAATCTAAAAGTGCACTGATGGGTTGGGCATTATCCAACTATGCCGGTGCAAAAAGATGGAACGGAGAAAAAGCTGAAGCTGCATTTTTATATGCTAAAGTTTTCTATTCCAACCCGGAAAGAAGAGTATTGGCTTATAAAAACTTCCACTATATAGATATTCCTGATGAAGAAGTCACAGCCTTATCCAAGACAAAACAGGATCAGATCAGTCTTGCAGCATTGCTGGGTTTTTCCGCGTCGGACATGACAATGGAATATTTGAGAACTTGCTATACATTGGATCATAACAATGAAGTAGTGGGTATGTTGCTAACCCGGGAAGTAAACAAGCTGGAATCTGCTCTGATCACACCGTATTCCTTAAACTGGACATACTACAATCCTTTCGGCAGTCCTGAAGAACAAGAAAAATCACAAAAACATGCTCACGAACTGCGTGATTTCGCACTCCAGCTATCCGGAAAACAAAAGAGTCTGGGACTTCTCACCGCCGCTTATACCAGCTGGCTGATTAACGAAAATGAAGCCGCTCAGGGATATTTGAAAAAAATAAATGTTAAAAAACTTCCGGAACCAATTCTCGACCAATTCCGTATTACCGATATGCTGACCCAACTCACCGATTGGAAAAAAGGACGTGAAGTTAATGAAGATAAAATGGTCTCCACGCTCGACTGGCTTTCTGAAAAGTCTAAGGGAGAGCAACGTAAAGAAAATGATCAGTATTATTACGGCTATGAAGGAAGCCCGTACAGCCTTATCGGCAAAAACATCTTAAGCAATATTCTGGTGCCTCAGTATCTGGCAAAAGGCGACACTGCCTTAGCGAGCCTGGCGGCATTAAAAGCGGATATATTCAGCAATAACAACTATGTACAGGATACGCTTGAAAAGAATTTCAACTATTCTACAGACATATTCTGGAAGAAATATCTAACCTCTTCATCTATAATAGAAATACAGAATTATCTTCAAAATCCGGAGCAGCAGAAAGGCATAGTCAAATATCTGCTTCAGGGAATCAGCAATACTGATCAGATGGCAATCACAGAGCTTTTAGGAACGACCTATCTCCGTACACATGATTACGAAAATGCCGTCAAAACTTTAGAAAAGCTTCCGAATACATACACCTATCAATCCTATAATGACTGGTATTCAGATCAGACCGTATATGCCAATCCTTTCATTACAATGAATAACGATTACCCAAAAGAGAGAGGCACTGATGTATTCGACAAGTTGGATTTCGCCAGACAGATGCTACAGTTAGAGAAAAAACTCAAAACGGAAAAAGATCCACAAAAACAGGCAAATATCTATTTTATGATGGCAAATGGAGTGTATCAAACCTCTACCTTCGGAAATGGATGGATGCTGATAAGCTACAATTGGAGCTGTTATGATCCATACACTGCGCCTGAGGTAGACTGGGAATACGACTATCTGCAGGGAAGACAGGCAAAGCGTTGGTATGAAAAAGCGCGTACATTAAGTAAAGACAACGAATTCAAAGCGCGTTGTACTTTCATGCTTGCAAAATGCCAGCAAAAAGAATTTCAATATTCAAATGAAGAGCGATGGAAATATTATGAATTCTTCTCACAGTCTCCGTTCTATCTGTATAGCTTTAACAATCCATACTTTAAAGAACTAAAAAACAACTATTCCAAGACACAATATTACCAGATCGCGGTTAATGAGTGTTCTTATTTACGGGATTTTATTAATTAATTGCGGGTATTCTCGTTATGGTAGATACTCAGGTAGCTATCATAACGGGAGGCCTCAATAGCTCCGTTTTCCACAGCCTCCATCACTGCACAACCCGGCTCATTCACATGACGACAATTGTTAAAGCGGCATTTATTGAGCAAAGCCCTCATTTCAGGAAAAAAATGAGATAATTCCTGCGGTTCTATATCTACGATTCCCAGTTCGCGTATACCAGGTGTGTCAATGAGTTTGCCACCAAAGGGCAGATCCATCATCTCCGCAAAAGTAGTTGTATGCTTCCCTTTATCTGACCAGTCCGAGATACTTCCTGTTTTCAATCCGGCTTCCGGAATCAACGCATTGATTAACGTAGATTTGCCTACACCCGAATGCCCTGATACCAGCGTGACCTTATCTTTCAACAGATCTTTTAGTTCTTCCACATTGATTCCTTCCAGAGCTGAGACCTTGTAACAAGGATAGCCGATAGATTCGTAGATCTGTTCATATTCCTTCAGAATATCCAGACCTTCATCACTGAACAGATCCAGTTTATTAAAAACTAACATAGCAGGCACACTGTACGCTTCGGCAGTCACTAAAAAGCGGTCAATAAACCCCAGTGATGTCGGAGGAGAAGCCAGTGTAACCACCAGAAGAGCCTGATCCAGATTAGCACCTATAATCTGTGTTTGTTTAGAAAGATTGACAGATCTGCGGATAATATAATTGCGGCGAGGCTCCAGATGCCTGATCACACCACTATCAAGGTCCGGCTCCAGATCAAATTCAACCCAATCACCAACAGCCACAGGATTAGTACTTTTGATACCATGGGTACGAAACTTGCCCTTTATCCGGCATTCATAACGACGGCCATCATCCCCCAGCACCAGATACCAACTCCCTGTAGACTTTGTCACCAAACCTCTCATACCCTATCAAAAATGATTTCAGCCATTTGCTCCATGTGACAAAAGTCGTAAAAATTTATTAATCTTCGGAAGTATTGAATTTATTACCTTTGTGAATACACCGTTAAATAAGATTTTGTGAAAAAACTATTTCTTCTAGATGGAATGGCGCTCATTTACAGAGCCTATTTTGCATTAAGCAAAACACCGAGACTCACATCAAATGGCCTGAATACCGGCGCAATAATGGGATTTACAAACACCTTACTGGAAGTTTTGAAAAATCAAAAGCCCACTCATATTGCAGTCGTATTTGATATTGATGCACCTACAAACAGACACATAGAGTTTGAGTCATACAAAGCGCATCGGGAAAAAATGCCTGAAGACCTGTCTGCCTCTATTCCATATATCTTCCGATTGATAGAAGGATTCAATATCCCCATCATTACAAAAGATGGTTATGAAGCAGATGATATCATCGGAACTTTAGCCAAAGAAGGAGAGCAAAAAGGATTTACGGTATATTGTATGACACCCGACAAAGACTTTGGTCAGCTGGTCTCTGATAATATCTTTATCTATAAACCAGCCCGAATGGGAAATGGTGCAGAAACACAAGGAGTGCCCGAAATACTGGCGAAGTGGGAAATTTCGGATGTATCACAGGTCATCGATATTCTCGGTCTATGGGGTGATGCTGTAGACAATATCCCCGGAATACCAGGGATCGGAGAGAAAACAGCAAAAAAATTGGTACAGGACTTCGGTTCAGTAGAAGGAATTATTGCCAATTCGGATAAACTGAAAGGCAAAATGAAAGAAAACGTCGAAACTTTTGCCGAACAAGGTCTTCTTTCTAAGCGTCTGGCAACTATACAATTAGATGTTCCGATCGAATTTGATGAAAAATCACTGCTCCTTGAAGATCCGAATAAGGAAGTACTGGAACCTCTGTTTGCCGAACTGGAGTTCAGAACATTAGGGAAACGTGTCTTTGGTGAAGATTTTTCTGTCGCTGATACGACGGGAAAAAACTCTTCCGGTCAGATGGATCTGTTCAGCACGACAGTCAATGACTTGACTCCGCAACAGGAAGAGATTCCTCCGGTAGCAAGCAACAATATTGATAATACAGCACACGAATATATTCTCGTGGATAGCAGCGAAGCACAACAAAAACTGGCAAAAGAACTGGCTGGGCAAAAAAGCTTCTGCTTTGATACCGAAACTACTGGCCTTGATGCCTTAGTCGCAGATATTGTGGGGCTATCTTTTGCATTTGAAAAAGGCAAAGCATACTATGTCCCGACTCCCGATTCACGTGAACAGGCTTTGGAGATTGTAAACATATTTAAACCCGTTCTCGAAGATGCAAACATTGAGAAAGTAGGTCAGAATATCAAGTATGATATCTTACTGCTGTCCCGATATGACGTAAAAGTTAAAGGGACGTTATTTGACACTATGCTGGCCCATTACCTGATCGATCCGGATACCCGTCACGGGATGGATGTACTGGCAGAAAATTATTTGGGATATATCCCTGTTTCAATTACCAAACTCATCGGAGAAAAAGGTAAGAAACAAGGGAATATGCGGGATGTAGAAATTGAACTTATAAAGGAATACGCATCTGAAGATGCTGACATCACCCTGCAGCTAAAAGAAAAATTCGAACCCTTACTGGAAGAAACAGCTACTCTTAAATTAGCACAGGAAGTCGAGTTTCCACTTGTATATGTTTTATCTGAAATTGAAAAAAATGGTGTTAAAATAGATGTGGATGTGCTTTCTGTGTTTTCCAAAACTATAGAAGAAGATGTCCGTAATCTGGAAGCCAGTATTTATGAAAAAGCCGGAGTCAAATTCAATATTGCTTCACCCAAACAGTTAGGAGAGGTATTATTTGACAAATTGCAGCTCGATCCGAAAGCTAAAAAAACAAAAACCGGACAATACAAAACAGGTGAGGATGTATTACTGACACTCGCCAACAAATCTGACATCGTTCAGGATATTCTGGACTTCAGACAGCTTCAGAAGTTGAAATCAACTTATGTGGATGCATTACCCGGTCTGATCAATCCAACTACAGGACTCATACACACGAGCTATAATCAGGCTGTCGCTGCAACAGGCAGATTAAGCTCGACAAATCCTAATCTTCAAAATATTCCGATCCGTACAGAAAGAGGCCGTGAAGTACGAAAAGCATTTATACCAAGATCCGAAAATAACGTGATTCTATCTGCCGATTATTCCCAGATCGAATTAAGACTAATGGCTGAGTTGAGTCAGGATGCAAATATGCTCGAAGCGTTTCAAAAAGGTTATGATATTCACCGCGCAACAGCAGCAAAGGTATATGGACTGGAACTTGATGAAGTCTCTTCCGATCAGCGAAGAAATGCTAAAGCCGTTAATTTTGGAATCATTTATGGTCAATCAGCCTTTGGCCTGTCGCAAAGTTTAGGTATACCCCGTCGCGAAGCCGCCGATATTATAGATCAATATTTTCAACAATATTCCGGAATCCGGGATTATATGGCTAAAGCGATAGCCTCTGCAAAAGAAAATGGATTTGTAGAAACAATACTCAAAAGAAGACGTTATCTGAGAGATATCAATTCGGCAAATATGACCGTTCGTGGTTTTGCAGAACGAAATGCCATTAACGCACCTATACAGGGCTCCGCTGCTGATATGATAAAAGTAGCAATGTTACGCATTCAGGAAGATATTGAACAACAACAACTGTCCGGTAAAATGATCATGCAGGTACATGATGAGTTGGTATTTGATGTTCCGTTGGATGAAGTGGAAAAATTCAAGACACTCATTCAAAACAGAATGAAGACAGCGATCCCCCTGCAGGTACCTATAGAAGTAGAGATCGGACAAGGAAAAAATTGGCTGGAAGCACACTAAACATTTTGTGTTATGATTAATTTCAAAAAAATCTGTTTGTTAAGTGTATTTGCATTTCTGCTTTTTTCAACAGAGGCGCAGGAAAATAAATTAGTCTATTTTGAAAAAGTCACAGATAGTCTGATGCGCTTTTACTTTGACAATTACTATTATCTGGCAGAAAAAAATTGTCCGTTTAAATCCATAGAACGAGTAACCGGATTTAACAAAGAAACCAATACTTTTGAAGGAAATTTTAAGGATTTTGGTCCCACAGGACATGTTATTTTAACAGGAACTCATACCAATGGAGTAAAAACAGGTCCGTTTATCGCTTATCACCCTAATGGCAAGATCAAATGGGAAGCCACTTTTGCAGACGGACAACCTGTTAATGACTGGAAATTCTATTATCCGGACGGCCGGCCCATGATGGTATTAAATTATGAGCAAGGAGTCCGTATCATGTCACAATGGGATAGAAAAGGTAAACAGATTGTTAAAGATGGGGAAGGCCTGTATGATTTCTCTATTCCTTTTGAAGGGTATTCCGAGTATGGCTATCCGATGCTTCGAAGAAGGGGAAGAGTGAAAAGTGGTGTACCTGCTGATAGATGGGAAGTCTATTTCGTAGATGAAAAGAATAATAGTGTCCTTGCAGCAGATGAATACTTTTCAGGTGGGGTTTTTAAAAGAGGAGACAACTATTTCACAGAGGATAGCTATTCCCAATCTGATTTTCCGGTGTTACCGGTAGAATACTTTGTAAGAGCCGAATACTTAGTGTTCAAAAAGTGCAACTTCGATGATTACAGCAACTTCACAAACTACCTGAGTGAAAAAATTGAAAAGTCATTTGATGTAGTAAAGCTGACATTTAAAATAGTGCCCGGAAATTTTGAGTACACAGCTAAATTATCTGAGGCAGGAAAACCATCCCGAATCACATTTACAAAAATGATAGAGGATGCTAAAACACAAAATATATTATCAGCTATCATAGAGGTAATTCCGTATTATTTTCCTTCGCTAAAAAACAATCTTCCCGTCAATGATACTATCGTGGTTTCTGGTCGGTTAGAGGTGAATGAGGCCGGAGAGATAGATGTACATTCCATATCCATTAAACGTCCTGCAGAAGAATAGTTCTCCTTTTTGAAGATTATACTATATTTGCACAATATTTTTGATAATGAAATTTCACAAAGAAGGTTATACAAGTTTGGCAATTGTCGTTTTGATTATTTTCATTGCGAATGCCCTTGCTGATTATTATGACGCCCCTACTGTTGTCAAGTGGATCATTTATATAGTTTCAGCATTTCTGTTTATTACGATTGTACAGTTTTTCAGAAGCCCTATCCGCAAAATAACAATTGATGATGGTGTGATTCTTTGTCCGGCAGATGGAAAAGTAGTCGTTATAGAAGAAACAGAAGAAACAGAATATTTTAACGATAGACGTATTCAGGTATCTGTATTTATGTCACCTGTCAACGTACACTCTAATCGCAATCCTATCAGTGGTATTGTAAAATATTTCAAATATCATCCCGGAAAATTTTTGGTTGCATGGCACCCGAAATCCTCTACAGATAATGAGCGTACCACAGTTGTAGTGCAGTCCAGGTCAGGTCAGGAAGTACTTTTCCGCCAGATTGCAGGAGCATTAGCCCGCCGTATTGTCTGGTATGTAAAAGAAAACGATGCTGTAACACAGGGAAATGAATTTGGCTTCATCAAATTCGGCTCACGTGTTGACTTATTCCTTCCGCTTGGAACCAGGATCGATGTCAAACTGGAAGACAAGGTCGTCGGTGGAAAAACCATAATCGGAAGATTTTAACATAGATTTAATAAAGCATTACTTATCTTAGGCTTCGAAAGTATTTCGAAGCTTTTTTTATGAATTTTAAACTGTTAGTACTGATTAATGCCGCAGCTGTGGGATTATCCATTTCTATTGTCAGCTTTTATTATCAGCACGATATTAAAGCCGCTTTCATCATTTTTGGCATTTCTCTGATTGTGAGTTTTGTGGTATTTTATTTTCTCTTTGAAAAATATATCTATCGCCGCATCAACACCATCTATAAGCTAATACACAATCTCAAATTAGGTAAGGACCTCAAAGATGCTTTGGGAGAATACGTCAGTGATGACCCCATCACAGATGCTGAACGCGAGGTTCGAGACTGGGCCAAAGAGAAAAAATCAGAAATAGACAAACTCCGCAGTCAGGAAAAATTCCGCAGAGAATTTCTTTCTAACATATCCCATGAATTCAAAACACCCTTATTCGCGATTCAGGGATACATTGAAACATTACAGGACGGACTGATAGAAGAAGATCCTGAAATGGCAAAAGGCTTTCTGGATAAAGCTTCTAAAAATCTTGATCGTCTCAGCTATCTGATTCATGATCTGGACGAAATTTCAAAGCTCGAATCCGGAAGAATCTCGCTGAATATTGAAAAATTTGACCTCTCCGAGTTGATAAAGGAAACAATAGAAAATCTGGATGATAAAGCCAGATCACAAAAAATTGACATTGTATTCAAACAAAAGTATCAAAATGTGACTTTTGTAAAAGCAGACCGAAAGAAAATTCAACAAGTACTAACCAATTTGATCGACAATTCTATTAAATACGGCAAAACAGGAGGAAGTACCGATATACGTATATTCCCATTATTCGAACAAGTTCTTGTTGAAGTAACGGATGACGGGCAAGGTATTGAAGAAAAAAATCTGCCAAGAGTATTTGAACGTTTCTACAGAACGGATAAAAGCCGTTCCAGAGGAATAGGCGGATCAGGGCTGGGATTAGCGATTGTAAAGCATATTGTTGAAGCACACCAGCAGAATGTAAATGTAAGAAGTACAGAGGGAATAGGAACAACATTTGGATTTACATTAGAAAAATCCAAAAACTAATCCATCTCATTAACATTGAATGCCAGTCAATATTAAGTAAGGGCAAAATTAACACTAACTTAACATTGGCTTTATATCTTTGCATAAATTATATATTAACATATGTCGTTAAATAGTATTTTCAGTTATTTTGTTCCAAAGGACAAAAAATTTTTCCCGCTATTCGAACAAGCAGGAAGCAATCTGATCGAGATGGCCAAATTGTTGAAAGAAAATGTCAACTCAACAAACCTTGAAACCCGCAAAGAGATCACCAAAAAAATTGAGGATTTAGAGCACAAAGGAGATAGCATTACCCATCAAATCCATTTAGAATTGGGTAAAAACTTTATCACACCATTCGATAGAGAAGATATCCATGCATTAGCAAGTTCGCTTGATGATGTTGCCGATTTTATTCACGGAGCATCTAACCGTATGGAACTATACAAAGTTCTTGAGCCAAGTCAGCCCATGATCGAGATCACTGAATTGATTTTGGAAGCAACAGAACACGTTGCCAAAGCGATATATGAACTAAGAGATCTGAAAAACATCCGCAATATCACAGATTCATGTGTAAGAATAAACAGTGTTGAAAATAAAGCAGATTATATTTTTGATAAAGCGGTAGCTGAACTTTTTGAATATGAAAAAGATGCAATCACGCTTATCAAATATAAAGAAGTACTGTCTGCAATGGAAGATGCTACAGATAAATGCGAGGATGTCGCAAACGTATTAGAAAGTATTTTAGTTAAGAATGCTTAAATCCGGGTAGGATTTAAGTTTTAACAATGACACAATGATTTCAACCTTATTAGTTGTTGTTATTATTTTAGCGATTGCCTTTGACTACATCAATGGTTTCCATGATGCAGCCAACTCAATTGCAACAGTAGTTTCAACAAAAGTATTAACACCATTTATGGCTGTACTTTGGGCAGCAATATTCAATTTTGCAGCCTACTTTTATTTTACTGACCATAAAGTAGCCAATACAGTAGCCAAAACAGTTATTGAAGAATACATTACACTGGAAGTAATATTCGCCGGCCTTGTTGCCGCTATCGGATGGAATTTATTCACCTGGTATTATGGTATACCTTCAAGTTCTTCGCACACCCTTATAGGCGGGTTTGCAGGATCGGGAATGGCTTATGCCTATATTATGGGAGGAGATCCTATCCACGCAATCAATATCGATGCGACATTAAAAATTATTTCATTCATTGTCCTCGCTCCGGTCATAGGGATGATCATATCAGTCATTATCACACTGATCATTATCAATCTGGCCAAGAAAAGTAAGCCAAGCGTAGCAGAAAAATGGTTTAAATTTTTACAACTGATCTCTTCTGCAGCATTGAGTTTTGCACACGGAGGTAATGATGCACAGAAAGTAATGGGTATTATCTTAGTCGCAATGGTTGCAGGTGGTTATATTGAAAACACAAGCCATATGCCGGAATGGATACCATTGACTTGTTATGCAGCCATTTCTGCCGGAACAATGAGCGGAGGATGGAAAATCGTAAAAACAATGGGAACCAAGATTACCAAAGTAACTCCTCTGGAAGGCGTAAGTGCCGAAACTGCCGGAGCAGTGACATTGGGTATCACCGAACACTTCGGAATCCCGGCTTCTACTACACATACAATTACCGGATCTATTATAGGTGTAGGAATTGTGAAAAGAGTTTCAGCTGTAAGATGGGGAGTGACGATCAGCCTTCTTTGGGCCTGGATCCTGACTATACCAGTTTCAGCACTATTGGGTGGTATCACGCTGGCAATCATCCATTATATTTTATAATCGTAGTTAAAAGACTACAATTATGTCCGTTTTATTGTAATTCGATGAATTCAATATTAAAAAATTTGTGTATAAAGTTCAAAATAGGTACATTTACACGCTAAATTGAAAATCTGAAAGTAATCAGGTAATGAAGATTTAAATCTTTTAAAGCATTTTAAATTTTTGGTACAGTTATTGTTTAGATTGTTAGTGTTAAATAAAGTTAAAGAAAACAATTAAAATTTTAATAACCTTAAAAACAAGAGTATGAACTATTCTACAATTAAAAAAACAGCTATCGCTGCTTCATTAGTAGCCGCTCTAGGTTACGCTGAAGTTGCTCAGGCGCAACAACCAACAGTATTTGGTGGAAGATCACAATACAGAACTTGGTCTATCGGTGTACAAGGTGGTATCACTACTCCTAACGTACTTATAGGTGGATCTAATGCATTCGGTCAAAAAGTAGGTCTTTTCCAAAATAAAGTTGGTGAGTACTACGGACTAACTGTTCGTAAACAATTTTCTCACCTTTTCGGTTTAGAATTAGAAGGTAACAGAGGTAAGATCAAAACTTACAACCATGATGTATCTGGTCCTGTTGCTGAAACTGCAAACGGAGCAAGATCTGCACAAGTTGATGTAAACTGGGCTGCTAGCTTAAATGGTGTATTCCAATTGGGTACTATCGACTTCTTGAGAAGAGAAAATGCAGTTAATTTCTACGCTAAAGTAGGTTTAGGAGTAATGGCTTCAAACCCTATCCAGTATGCTAATAACGATTTCACTGGTGCTGAAGTTTACAATAACAAAGGTAAATGGGGTGAAGAAATCTTTGGTGACAGAGAGAAAGTTGGTGACAGAGATAACAAATTAGGCGCTTTCGTACCAGTTGGTGTTGGTGTTAAATTCAAATTATCTGAAGTTGTTGCCTTGAACTTAGGTTACACAATGAACTTCACTGATGATAACTTGTTATACGGTCCAGCTAGAACTGACTACAAAGGTAAATTCTCTAACGTATACGGTGGTTTAGAATTCACTTTAGGTTCAAGAGACAAACAAAGCCTTACTTTCACTAACCCAGTTGCAACAATGTACGATGAGTTGAAAGATCCTTCATTGAAAAACGAAGTTGAGGCTCTTAAACAACGCGTATCTACTTTAGAAGGAACTGTTGATCAGTTAGGTAAAGATTCTGACGGTGACGGTGTATCTGATAAATTTGACAAATGCCCTAACACTCCTGCTGGAACAGTAGTAGATGGTTCAGGATGTCCAATCAAATTCCCAGAGCCAGTTGTTAACAACTACACTGCTTCTACAGGTCAGTACGGTAGCATCCAATTCGAATTCGATAGCTCTGTATTGAAAACTGAATCTTACTCTACTTTAGACAGATTAGCTAAAGAATTGCGTGATAACAATTCATCAGTAACTTTAGATGGTTATGCATCTGCAGAAGGTACTGAAGCTTACAACATGACTCTTTCTAAAGACCGTGCTAACGCAGTTAAACAATACTTAGTAAACGCTGGTGTTACTGCTGCTAAAGTTACAGCTAACGGTTACGGAGAAGCTAACCCAGTAGCATCTAATGCAACTGAAGAAGGTCGTATCCAAAACCGTCGTGTTGAGATCAAAAAATAATTATTCTTAATCCGAATAATTTAACATACAAAGCCTTCCCGAAATTCGGGAAGGCTTTTGTGTTTTAAACACATTTATTTTATTTATTGTACCTTTGTACTATTATTTCCATAAAATGTGGAAAACATATACATCATATATTCAACAAAAAGTCTTATTTTTCTTTTAAGATTAGTGAACGGGATTATGATTTCTAAATAGAAAGGAATACGATGGAAGAAGAATTCGAATTTGGTTCTCCTGAAGAACAGAAGTTTTCGGTTGACCGCTATGAAGAAATGATCAGAAATGAAGATCAGTATTTCTTTGACACGAAGGCTTTTGAGGGAATCATCGACTATTATATGGATAAGAATGATCCTATAAAAGCCCTACAGGTTGTCGACTATGCAATCAACCAGCACCCCTTTGAAACCAATTTCTTTTTGAAACAAGCGCAGCTCTTTGCTGCGACAAATCAGTTTCACAATGCACTGGCATCACTGGATAAAGCTGAACTTCTGGAACCTTCAGAAGGGGATATTTACCTTATAAAAGGAAGTATACTCGGGTCGCTGAATAACTTTGAGGAAGCGCATCAAAACTTACAGAAAGCACTCGAACTGACAGATAGTAAAGATGAGGTATTTTATCAGATAAGCGGGTTATATCAGGCGCAGGGAGATTATGAGAAGGCAGTATATTACCTGCGGAAATCTTTGGAACTGAATATGGAAAATCAGGATGCTCTATATGAACTGGCATTCTGTTATGATGTACTGGATAAACAGGAAGAAAGCGTCGCTTTTTATCTGCAGTATATTGACAATGACCCCTATTCATATGCCGCATGGTACAATCTGGGTAATGCTTATCATAAACTAAGTCAGTACAGAGAAGCTATAGATGCATACGATTATGCCATTTTAATAAAAGAGAATTTCTCTTCAGCCTACTTCAACAAAGGCAATGCATTGGTTAATCTGGATTGCTTCAAGGAAGCCATCGAGGTATATAAACATACTTTCGAGTATGAACCGCCGAGTGCTGAAACATACTGTGCTATTGGAGAGTGTTATGAAAAATTAGAACAGATGGACGAAGCCCGCCAATATTACAAAAAAGCAGTAAAGCTGGATAGTAATATGGGTGATGCCTGGTTTGGTATAGGAGTGACTTTAGATTTTGAAGAACGTTATTTCGAATCGCTTCATTTTTACAAAAAAGCACTTGACATAGACGACCAGAATCCGGATTACTGGTTTGCCATTGCAGATGCGCGTTATAAGTTAAAACAGTTGGATGAAGCTGAAAAGGCATATGCAAAGGTAGTCGAGCTCAACCCCACAGATGTTGAAGCATGGCTAGACTTTTCGTCTATCTACTTTGAGCAAAGCAAATTTGTAGAAGCCATAGATACTATAGCAGATGCGATCAACAACAATCCGGAAGCAGCAGAACTGTACTACCGAATGGTTGCTTATTTATTTGCAAACGGTCAGTATAATGAAGCGTTAAACTTTCTGGAATTAGGACTCGCTACAGATCCGCAGAAACACTATATTATTTTTGAATACCTGCCTCAATTGCAGGGAAACAAAATTATTGTTGATATCATAAAAAAATACGCTTTATAACGAACATGAAAAAATTAGGGCTCATTGGATTTCCGCTAGGTCATTCCTTTTCCAAAAAGTACTATTTAGAAAAATTTGAAAAAGAACATATCCGGGGCATTGATTATAACTTATATCCGTTAGAAGACATCCATCAGTTTCCTGATCTCTATCAGGAAACTGATGGTCTTTATGGCGTAAATGTCACCATACCTCATAAACAAACAATTATTCCTTTTCTGAATGAATTATCTCCGGAAGCACAGCAAATGAATGCTGTAAATTGTATCCAGATCAAGAAAAATGGAGAAGGATATCATCTAAAGGGATTTAATACAGATGCATTCGGTTTTGAAGAATCACTGAAGCCCCTACTCAAACCTCATCATAGCAAAGCACTTATTCTGGGCAACGGTGGCGCTGCACAGGCAGTTGTTTTCTCTCTGGAGAAATTAGACATCCCTTATCAGTTTGTAAGCCGGACAAAAACAGACACCAATCTTACTTACACGGAACTCAATGATACAATAATAAAAGAGCATACTCTTATTATCAACTGTTCACCCTTGGGAACTTATCCAAATGTAGATACTTGCCCGGATATCCCTTATGAGAGTATTTCAAAAGAGCACTTACTCTATGATCTGGTATACAATCCTGAAGTCACTTTATTTCTCAAAAAAGGACAGGAACAAGGTGCCGAAATCAAAAACGGCTATGAAATGCTTTTACTTCAGGCGGAGAGAAACTGGGTTATCTGGAACGAAGTGTAATGAGGTATTTTGTTTTATATTTGTTATCTGCCTTTTTATTCAGCGCTATATTTACAGCCTGCCATGAAGACTATTCCCCGAAGCCAAGAGGTTATTTCAGAATTGAATTTCCGGATAAAAAGTATAAGATGACGCAGACAGGTTGTCCTTTCGATTTCGAAATACCTGCCTATGCTACATTGGATAAGGATCGGGAAAAAGATGCCAAACCCTGTTGGCTGAATCTCGATTTCCCTCAATTCAATGCGCGTCTTCACCTCAGCTATTTTGATATTAATAAGAATGTCTCTTTTCAGCAGTTAAGCGAAGATGCACGAACATTTGCTTTCAATCATACCGTGAAAGCTACAGCAATAGAACAAAAAAGGATCAATAAGGAGGATCGCCGTATATTTGGTGTACAATACCTTATCCGGGGAAATACAGCATCCAATGATCAGTTTTTTGTATCCGACAGCATCCATCATTATTTAAGAGGAGCGTTATATTTCAATGAAAAACCGCACCTCGATTCCATACAACCGGTTTTAGATTTTATTAATGCGGATATTGAACGTATCATCCAAACAATACATTGGAAATAAATCGTATTTTTGAAGACTATGGTACATTTAAAGCAATTTGTCTGCAATCCCTATCAGGAAAACACGTACGTACTTTATGATGATAAAGGCTTCTGTGCGATCATTGATCCCGGAATGTATGGGAAAGCAGAAGAAGATCTTTTCTTATCATTTATTGAAGAACATAAACTAAATCCTGTTGTACTGCTGAATACCCACTGTCATATTGATCATGTATTAGGCAATAAATTTATACATGAGCACTTTGGTCTTTTACCTCAGTTTCATGAAGGAGAACTTCCATTACTGATAGAAGTACAGAATTATGCCCCGCAAATGGGCATACGTTATGATATTTCTCCTATTGGAGAATATTTTTTACCTGAAGAAGGTACTGTCAGCTTTGGAGACAATGTTTTGAAACTGATATTCGTTCCCGGCCATTCACCTGCACACTTATGCTTCTATCATGAATCCCAAAAATTCGTAATAGGGGGAGATGCGCTTTTTAGAGGTAGTATCGGAAGAACAGATTTACCTGGAGGAAATCATAACCAATTACTAAAAAGTATTCAGGAAAAGCTCTACACCCTACCGGAAGATGTCATCGTATATCCAGGGCATGGACCTTCAACTACTATTGGAGATGAGAAAAGAACCAATCCTTTTATAAGAGCATAAAAGAAAGTCCATACTATGAATCTGTCCTACTTTTTTGCCAAACGATACCTGTTCTCTAAAAAATCGGTTAATGCTATTAACATTATTTCGATGATTAGTGTTATAGGTGTGTTGGTTAGTAGTGCAGCACTGGTTATCGTATTATCTTTTTATAATGGAATGGAAAAGCTTATTCTTTCGATGTTCAGTACATTTTCCCCGGAACTTCGTATTGAACCTGCAGAAGGCAAGCTTTTCTCTACGAAAAACCAGCTCTTTGAAGAGCTTCGTAAAAGCAAAGATATCAAAAGTTACAGTGAAGTTCTTGAAGAGAAAGCCCTTTTACAGTTTGGCAATCATCAGTTTATTGGCAAACTGAAAGGTATAGAACCAAATAGTCTCCATCAACACGCTTCTGACAGCATGCTTTATGCAGGAGAATTTGAAATTTTCAAAGAGGATGTCAGCTACGCCATTATCGGTGCAAATGTGCAGGCAAATTTACAAATACCTATAGTTGGTCTGAGAAATACAATGCTGATCAATTCTCCCAGGAAAGGATCTACCAACGCTGTTAATCCTGCAGATGATATTATACAAAGGGGAATCAGTCCGAGAGGAGTACTCAAATATCAGCAAGGATTTGACGATCTGGTGATCACTCCTATTGACTTTGCCAGAGATGCACTCGGCGAGTATGATAAGGTATCTGCGATAGAAATGTACACCAGACAACCCGAAAAACTTGCAGAAATCGAAAAACAGATTCAGGACAAGCTCGGTAAAGGTTTTAAAGTCTTAAATCGTGAAGAACAAAACCCAACACTTTATAAAACCGTCAGCACGGAAAAATGGGCAGTATTCTTTATTCTTACTTTTATCGGTATCATTGCCATATTCAATATTATCGGATCTATGACCATGCTGGTCATTGACAAACGTCAGGATATGATTATTCTGAAAAGTCTGGGAGCTGAAAACACCCTGATACAACGTATCTTTTATAATGAAGGAATGTTGATTGCGCTTATCGGAAGTGTCAGCGGTATTATTATAGGATATGTCTTTTGCTTTTTGCAGGATACTTTTGGATTCATCCGTACCGGTGAAGGCAATAATAGTATAATTGATGCTTACCCGGTAGATATAAGGCTCAGTGACTTCCTGTTGGTCTTTTTAACTGTATTATTAGCTTCTGTACTTATATCGTACTTATCATCACTTTTAAGTGTGAAAGCAATAGGAGATCTCAAAGCAGAAAGCAGTGAGTAGAACATCAGAATTAAGAGGTAATAAGGTCTTTTGCGGAATCAAAGGTATATTTCTGTTTACCACCAGAAATACGACACTAAGCTAAAGGAAACAGAGTTAAATAATTCTATAGAACCTCTCTGTAGATACGATGTCGAAATATAACCAATTAATACTTTAACTTCTTCCGGCTATCGTCACCCTTGAAAATATCATTGATCAAACTTCCCCATGCAAAAGGGTTAAGTAAAGGGTTGGCATATTTTTGATTAATAGCTTTATTTGTCAATCCAATATGTCTTTGTGTAGAATTAAAATTCTGAATCTCTTCTGCACTTCTTGGCGTTATCCTGGCTAAAGCAGCCAGTGCTTCTGGTGAAACACTTCTGCGTGCAGTGGTTATGGCGTCATCTCCAACACGCAGTGCCATAAAGGCCATATTAAATTCTTCTATACTAGCCCAGGGAAATGGTGTAACCATAGGAAGTTCTTTGACAAGACTCTTCATTTGGATGGCCGCTGTATATTTATCTTCTGAAGTATTCGGAACCACAAATTCTGTAGGGTCATATCCGATTGAAGAAAAACGTACTGTATCACCTACATGTGCTACAAAGGAGAAAAAACCTTCATGGTTGGCAACAAAAACCTGATCCTGACGATCACCAT
Source organism: Sphingobacterium spiritivorum ATCC 33861 (assembly GCF_000143765.1). Classification (GTDB taxonomy): domain Bacteria; phylum Bacteroidota; class Bacteroidia; order Sphingobacteriales; family Sphingobacteriaceae; genus Sphingobacterium; species Sphingobacterium spiritivorum. Next base: position 371,895 of record NZ_GL379773.1, read on the forward strand.
TCCGGATTGTAACAAATGGTACTGGAAGTTCAGAACCTATTGCATGAATAATCCCGCTAAACTGAACAATCTTTTTTTCCTGAGCAAAGGAAAAAAAGGAAGAACAGATAAGCAAGATCGTGAAAACAATATGTTTAGGATTTTTTACCATACTCACAAAACTACACATTTGTGCGCTACACGGCTGTTAAAATGTGTTAATAGTTAAAAGTCAGTAATTTGCTACACAACCTTTGGAGAAGGAGTAGTTGCATTCGGATCATCCGCACTTGTAATATTCAGAGCTTCAACCGAAGTGATCTCAGGAACTGCCTTTTTGATCGCCTGCTCTAATCCTGCTTTAAATGTCATGATACTCATCGAACAAGATGCACAGGCACCTGTCAATTTAAGTTTCACCACATTCTCGGGTGTGATTTCCTCTAAACTTACATTACCTCCATCTGTCTCTAAATAAGGTCTAATTGTATCTAAGGCCTGTTCAACTCTCTCGTGTAACGTCATTTTTAATTAGTTAAATCTTTATGATTTGTAAATATAGTGAATTATTCAGAATTCTATCGTACCTTGTCAAGGTTACCTTAATTTTTCAACAACAGTATGACAAAATATACTTATTCTGTGTCGTCAGTAACTCTCGTTAAAGTTTGTTAAATTCAAAGATAGAATTGTTCAAAACTTATCTTTCCCTTATATTGCACATCAAAATTTAATTGACTATTATATCAAATTCCCTTATCTTTGTAAAATGTTTTTAAATAGGCGTTTAGTGGCAGTTGTTGCCGGATTATTGCTCATTGTATTTATTAGTGGCTGTAAGAGCAAGTTTGAGAAGTTGCGGGCCAGCAATAATTTGGCTTTAAAATACCAGGAAGCTGTCAAGTTTTACGAAAAAAAGAAATATACGAAAGCCTTAGCCCTATTTGACGACTTAATGCAACGTTACAGAGGACAGGCCGAAGCGGAAGATTTATATTACTATACAGCATATACAAACTACCGTCTAAAAGACTATACTTCTGCCCGTTATCATTTCAAACAGTTTGCACAGACTTTTCCAAACAGTGCAAAAGCTGAAGAATGTAGGTTTATGACGGCTTATTGTTTTTACCTGGATTCTCCGCGGTCTTCACTGGATCAGGAAAATACACGTAAAGCTATTGATGAGCTACAATTGTTTGTCAATCTTTATCCGGAATCTGAGAAAGCAAAAGAAGCCGCAGATCTGATTCAGCAATTAAGAGACAAACTGGAGAAAAAAGCATTTTCAAATGCTAAGCTATATTACGATATGGGGCTTAATGATGATTACAAAGCCGCTGTTATCGCATTGGAGAATGTACTTAAAGAATATCCGGATACAAAGTATGCTGAAGAGATCAATTATCTGATTATCAAAGCGCAATTCAGATATGCCGAAAAAAGTACGCCTCGCAGACAGGAAGAGCGTTACAGCAAGGTAATTGATTATTATCAGGATTTTGTGGATGATTATCCGGAAAGCAAACACCGTAAAGAAGTAGATGATATCAGAAAGGATTCAGAAACCAATATGGCCGTAGCTATCAAAAGATGGAACGAGATCAAAAAATCTATTGAAGAACAAGAAAGAGAGTTGGGTGTTAACCAACAACGTGAAAGTACTGAAGAAGTAAAGAAATAAATAAGAAATAAGTAATACCCATTTGATATGAGTCAAACAAATAATAACAGTCTTCCAAATTCAACGGTTACACGTGATTTGAGACAATTGGATAAAGGTACTGATAACCTGTACGAGTCTATCGTTGTCATTTCCAAAAGAGCTAATCAGGTTGCTGTTGACATGAAAGAAGAGTTGAACGGTAAGCTTGCTGAATTTGCCAGTAACAACGATAATCTGGAAGAAGTATTCGAAAACCGCGAACAGATCGAGATTTCTAAGCACTATGAGCGTATGCCTAAGCCTACTCTTGTAGCTATCGATGAATTCCTTCACGATAAAGTGTACTTCAGAAACCCTTCTAAAGAACAAGAATAATCTTATTCTGATGTCTTTACAAGGCAAAAATATTGTAATTGGTGTATGCGGCAGTATTGCCGCATACAAAATTGCGACTCTCGTAAGACTCCTTGTAAAAGAAAAAGCAGCCGTACAGATCATTATGACTCCGGATGCGGTCGAATTTATCACCCCGCTCACTCTTTCCACTCTTTCCAACAAACCTGTACTGGTCGATTATTTTGACAAGAAAACCGGTTCATGGAATAATCATGTTCACCTCGGGCTGGAAGCCGACCTTTTACTGATCGCTCCTGCCACGGCTAATACTTTAGCCAAAATGGCGAACGGACAATGTGACAACCTCCTTACAGCTGTTTATTTATCCGCCAAATGTCCTGTTTTTGTTGCTCCTGCTATGGATCTGGACATGTGGAAGCACCCGGCGACACAGCGCAACATTACATTGTTAAAGAGTTATAACAATACCATCATACATCCGGGTAACGGAGAACTTGCCAGTGGTCTGACAGGCGAAGGCCGCCTCGCCGAGCCGGAGGAGATTTTAGCGTACCTAAGCAACTATTTTACACGGAGCCAACCCTTGTCAGGCAGAAAAGCATTAGTTACGGCAGGCCCCACCCATGAAGCTATTGACCCTGTCCGTTTTATCGGTAATCATTCCAGCGGAAAAATGGGATATGCAATTGCTGAAGAATTGAAAAATCTGGGCGCTCAGGTCACATTAGTATCCGGACCTACACACTTAAGTGCACCAGGTGATGTAAACAGGATTTCCGTTATTTCTGCTAGTCAAATGCTGGAGGCTGCAAATACATATTTTGACGCGGCTGATATTATCGTCATGAGTGCTGCAGTAGCAGATTATACTCCTGAAACAGTGGCAGATCAGAAGATCAAAAAGAAAGAAGATACTTTTGCTATTCCTCTCAAAAAGACGACCGATATACTGGCAACCTTAGGTAAGAGAAAAACAGACAAACAAGTGCTTATTGGTTTTGCGCTGGAGACAAATAACGAGCTCGAGAATGCAAAAGGCAAGCTGCAAAAGAAGAATCTGGATTATATTGTCCTCAACTCTATGCAAGATAAAGGCGCCGGATTTTCTACAGATACGAATAAAGTAACGATTATTGCTAAAGACGGAACCTTAAAAGAGTTTTCTTTAAAAACTAAACAGGAGGTCGCCAAAGATATCTGTAATATCATCATTCGGCATCCCTATCCTTCAAATTGAGCTTATAAATAAGCTATTCTACTTTCCTTCGGATAATAATTATTGATTCTGTTCGCCAGGATCTTTATCCACCCCAATTTTACATTTTTATAGGTGACCAATGTCCAGCCATTCTTCAAATTATGCTCCGGATCAATATTCTCCTTCCGCAGGTAATTCTGTGCTTCCTCCAATGTGAGCTCAAGAGTGGGAAAATTAGCTTTAATAGCTGTACTTAATGCAAGTCCATGTGCCGGAATAAGCTCTTTACCAGCCAGTTTACCAATATTTGTTCCGGCATTCTTCAGGTAAAGTACATTCTGCAGAATCTTCAGGTCTGTTTCATAGTCTTTAGGAAATATATGTACATTCTCATGATGAAGAAAAGCCGTATGTGTCGACGCATTATTTAACCAATGCTCTATAATTCCATTCGGGACATCCGATTTTTCAGGTTTGATCTTTTTTCTGTTAAATGTTTCCTGAAATGCTGTTTTGACAAATGCAGTGATGAAAAAACCTTCACCTTTAACTTTATGCGGGTAGAATCTATAGCCAAAGCATGTTGAAATATCAGATTTTGTTTCTTCGATTCCCCACTCTTCACGAACAGGAATCTGAATAGATTTTAGTCCATACTCCTTTACTAACCAATCTGCAATATCTTCATTTTCCTCCTGCGAATAGGAACACGTTGAATACAAAAGAATACCATCCGTTTTGAGGCAACCCATCGCTTCAGCCAGAATTCGCTGTTGGCGCTCACTGCAAAGCTTTACATTAGCCTCGGACCATTCATCTATAGCTCCGCTATCTTTACGAAACATTCCTGAACCGGAACATGGGGCATCAATCAGCACCAAATCAAAATATCCCGGCAGTCTTCTAAAAGCACTGGGATCATTATTCGTTATTACAACATTGGAATTACCCCAACGAACCATGTTTTCCATCAGAATTGGCACACGTGTCTTTATAATTTCGTTAGCCACCAAAAGACTCTGCGGATGAAGGTAACTATTTAAAAGAGTGGTTTTTCCTCCGGGTGCAGCACATAGATCCAATGCTTTAAGTGGCTCACCATCAAGTTTAAGATGTTGGATAATATGAGAAATAAACATAGATGAAGCATCCTGAGAATAGTAACATCCAGCATGATATAAAGGGTCTAAAGTAAAAGAAGGCCTTTCTACAAGATAAAAGCCACGGTCACACCATGGAATCGGTTCTGCATGAGCGAATGGAGCTGTTGTTATTTTCTTTTCATTGATGCGGATTGAACTCTGCCTTTCCCCATTCTCGTGAATATCGATAAAAGCTTGCTCATCAAACAATGGATTAGCACCTAATTTGCGGATTAAGGAATTGGGCAGAATATTACTCATCTTGTTTATCTTATATAAGCAGTAAAGTTAATCATTCTCAAAAAAAGTGCAGAACATAATTACAAAAGTGACATCAGTAATAAATCATTACCTTTGTAGCAGAAATAATGATATGAAAGATTTTAAAAAATATTTTATAATACCCGCAACTCCGGATGAGGTATATCTGGCACTTACAACAGAGATTACTGCACGCTTATGGACAGGCGACGAAGCATCTATAGATCCTGTAGAAGGCGGAGAATTTTCGATGTGGGACGGAGCGATCATAGGAAAGTTTATCAGCTTAGAACCAGGTAAAAAGATTGTACAGCAATGGTATTTCGGTGAACAGGAAGAGCCTTCCATTGTTACACTAAAACTACATGAACATAAAAAAGGAACGTCTCTTGAAGTTAATCACCTCCATATTCCTGATGAGGCATTTGACGATATTGCAGAGGGCTGGACTAACCCATATATGGCTTCCTTAATTGAATTCTACGAAGAAGATTAATGTAAACCAGTCTTAAACAAAGAAAGCCGTTGAAATATATATTTCAACGGCTTTCTTTGTTATGCTTTTATCTGTAATTCATAGAGATAACAGAAGTATACACATAAGATAGCAATCTTTAACCTCTCTCCCGATAAACGGGATCTCACCTTGAAAAGGAGAGAATTAATCTGGTTTAGTCGTTGTTATTTGGATGGCGCAAGCATGAGCGCAGCGATGCTTGTGCCTGGATCGTATTGCCGGTAGGGATATCGGCAAACGCAGTTGACGCGTCTGTTGATGTCCCAACCAACAGCATAGAAGTGGATTAGCCTAAAAAGTAACAGAACATGCAATTGTAATATCGGTCTTTAACCTCTCTCCCGATAAATCGCTGTCATTTGTATGGCGCAAGCATGAGCGCAGCGATGCTTGTGCCTGTGCCTGACACGT
>NZ_GL379774.1 GCF_000143765.1 Sphingobacterium spiritivorum ATCC 33861
CGCTATAAAATACGTTATAACAAAGAAGAGCGGGGCTAACCCCGCTCTTCTTTGTATAATTATGTCTTAATCCTGCATTATTTAAAAACCCAGAATCTTTGCAAAGGATAATTAAATCCTAGAGAAACGATCAGCTCTACCGCCAATCTTCCGATTTTATAATCAATATGGAGTAGATTAGAAACTAACGGGGTTCCTTCGGATTTAAGAAAGATACTACCTAATACAACCAAAATAAATTTCCAGATTTGGTTACCGACAGGACTGTCGCTCTTTTTGAATGCCCAATACCGGTTTAAAGTAAAATTGACAACTGCTCCGAGACTTCCGGATATACGAATAGCATTCTTGACATCAATACCGATTACTTCTTTACAAAAAACCATGACAGCATAATCGAATGCTCCTCCGATAAAAGCTGATGCCTGCGCTTTAATAAACGCTCCTATTTTTTGTTTCATCTCCAACAGAAGGGATTAATCAACCTTTTTCAAACGTTCCTGCTGCTCTTTGGCAGCTCTCTCTTCCATGTCTCTCACATCCCCCATCTTTAACAACAACCCTGTATCTCTGAAATTAATAAATACCAGAATCGCACAAATAGCTGCAACCAGATAATTGATTACTCCAGGAAATACAACTTCAAGTACCAGCACAAGGCTAATAATAACACGAATCTCAGTTGGGCCAACAAATCCGGCATCTATCGTATATTTATCGGTGACCTTATATCTCAATTGGGAAATAATCATACTCCAGCCATAACAGGCAACCAGAATATAGCCGATCACCTCAAAAACACCGGTTGCATATATAATATAACCGAATCCTATCATGACCGTACTTATCCAATCCATAATAATATCCAGAGAAAAGCCATACCATCTGCGGGATTTGTTACGGTAGAATGCCAGACGTCCATCCAGTGAATCGCCCAGCCAGTTGATCATAAAACCCAGAATTCCTAACAGTAAATATTCAACAGCAATATGTTTGGCTAAGATAAAGGCTAGTAAGATGAGTGCTGATCCAAATGTCCCTATACCCGTCAGCATGTCAGAAGAAATCCAGGAAGGTATTTTAGGCACTAAATAGGTAATCAACTTTTGTTCAGGATCGCTCAGAATATTTGTTCGCTTACGATCCTGAAACAATTTTTTATTTATTTTCAATTCACTCATACAACCTCAAATTATAACCACTTATGCTCTTTATACCAAAATAATGTTTCTTCCAATCCTCTTTTCAAATCGAATTGCGGATCAAATCCCAGTTCTCTTCGTGCTGCCGTAATATCACAAGCCCAGTTTGCAGCCGTGAGTTCGTTCAATCGCTCCGGATATAAGACTGGTATTTTTGCAGAACGTTTATATGCCCACTCAAATAATCGTGCCACTAATCCAACTACTCTATTAGGAAGATGAATCCTAAAGGTTTTCTTTTGCAGTACATTATTAAAAATATTAGCCATTTCATAACGATCATAAACCTGACCATCTGTTATGTTATATATTTTAAACTGCGCATGAGTTGCAAAACAGGATTGAAGGATGGCTTGTACCAAATCCTTCACATAGATAAAACTGAGTTGCTGTGGAGATCGTCCGATATAAGCATCTACTCCACTGTTTAATGTCTTGAAAAGAACATATATATCTTTTTCCCGGGGCCCGTAAACTGCTGTAGGCCGGATAATCGTCAATGGTTTATCTCCGAATTGTTCTTTCACAGCCTTTTCAGATTCACGTTTACTGCGTCCATATGCAGTTACAGGATGATACGGAGATTGTTCAGAAATAAGACCTTGTTCGATAGAAATAGGTCCAACCGCAGCCAGGCTGCTTACAAAGGTAGCTCTTTTTAAAGGAATAGCTGCTTTGAAAACAGCGGAGAATAAGTTTAGCGTGTATTGTTTATTGACCCGGACCAGGTCTTCTTCCTGTTTAGCTCTTGTCATTGCCGCGGCATGAATCACATACTGGTATTGATGTTCTTCCAACAAGGCTACTAATTCGTCTGTATTTTCATAATCCGGATAAACGAATTTGTCAACAGCATGCTCGATTTGGGAAACGGCACTGGATTTACGTACTGCCGCATGAACCTCAAGGCCGGCGGATTTGGCTGCTTCAACTAAGTGAAACCCGACAAATCCGCTAGCCCCGGTTATTAGGACTTTTTCTTTCATATCGCTTTCTCGTAAAAACGATAACGCTTATATAATTTACCATTGATTTGCTCAATGGCATGATTCATCATGTAATTATGCTCTAACATCCAGGAACATTCCGCTCCTTTGATACCTGCAGGTGATGCATTTTTAATAATGCGTCCATACAGACAGGCTTCAATACCCATTTTTCTGTAATCATCTAAAACACCTAACATCAGTACGCGAAGAGTTTTAAGCTTACTTTTTCCAAAAAGGAGTTTGAAAATACCAGTAGGAAGTAATCTTCCACGTTTGACCTTGATCTGAATTTCATTGATATTTGGAATTCCCACTGCAAACCCTACCAGTTCATCCCCTTTCTCGGCTACTAATGCAAATCTGGGATCAACAATCATTTTCAAGTCTTTTGCCACATAATCAAATTCATCATCAGTCATAGGTACAAATCCCATATTCTGATCCCAGGCTTTGTTATAGACTTTTCTTATTTTGCTTGATTCGTTTTTAAAATCCTTAAGATTAATCTGGCGCAAAATAATACCTGACCGTTTTAAACGCTCTTCCAATTTATCCAGCAAGAGTACTGATCGCTGATCTGCTTCTGCAGTATTAATGTAATACGCAAGAAGATCTACACGCTTGGAAAGTCCGGCCTTTTCAATCAGATCGATGTAATAGGAAGGATTATAAGGCATCATGGCCATCGGCGGACGGTCAAAGCCCTCAATTAACAATCCACAAACATCGTTGGTAGAAGGATTAAATGGTCCGGCAATACAATCACCCCCTTTTTCTTTCACCCAGGTAATAACGGCACCAAACAACTTATCAGCGACTTCCTGATCATTGATGCAATCAAAAAAACCAAATGCGCCTTCGTTTACTTTGTTAAATTCATTGTTACGTACATTCCATATCCCAGCTATACGACCTACCAGCTTATTATCGCGATACGCCAAAAATGGTTGAACCTGTGAATGTTTGTAGAAAGGATGTTTGCCCGGGGTGAGTAAGTCCTCCTGACCTAAAAAGATCTCGGGGACATAATTTGGATCTTCCGCATGAAGATCATGCGGAAAATCAATAAAGATCCGTCTTTGTTTCTTTGTTTCAACGGGAATAATCTGAATCATAGGAGATTAGATTAAAGATTCAATTTCTGCCTGTTTAAAAACGCGAACCATTTTCTCTACGGCCTCATCGATCTGATCGAAAGTATGTGTTGCCATCAGGGAGAACCGGATTAAAGATTCTTCTGAAGGAACAGCCGGAGATACTACAGGATTAACAAAAACACCGTCGTCCTGCAACATTTTAGTCACCCAGAATGTTTTCTCATTGTTACGGATAAAGATCGGCAATATAGGGCTTTCCGTTGCTCCCAGATCAAAACCGCTCTCTAACAATTGTTGTTTCGCGTAATTTGTATTTTTCCAAAGATTTTCCATATGCTCCGGCTCGCTGATCATAATCTCTAACGCTTTTAACGTTGAAGCAACAGAAGCTGGAGTCATACTTGCACTGAACATTACAGAACGTGCATTGTGCTTTAAATAATCAATAACATCTGCATCACCGGCTACAAAACCACCCAGAGAAGCTAACGACTTACTAAACGTTCCCATAATCAGATCAACTTTATCTGTCAGCCCGAAGTGAGAAGCTGTACCTGCACCATGTTCTCCGATTACACCCAGACTATGCGCATCATCTACCATTAAAGCGGCATCGTATTCATCAGCAATCTTGACCATTTCAGGCAGGTTGACGATGTCACCTTCCATACTGAAAATACCGTCAGTGACGATAAGTTTAGCACTTTCTGAAGGAAGACGTGATAATTTGGCACGAAGATCGTCCATATCATTATGACCGTATTTTATTACTTTGGAGAAAGACAGACGGCTACCGTCAATAATAGATGCGTGATCTCTCTCATCCAGCAAAATATAATCATTACGTCCCATCAGACATGAGATCGGACCCAGATTGGATTGAAATCCTGTACTGAAAAGGATGGAAGCTTCTTTACCCACTAATTGAGATAATTTATGTTCCAATTCAATGTGAATATCCAGTGTTCCATTCAAAAAGCGAGATCCGGCACAACCTGTTCCATATTTTGAAAGAGCGTCTTGAGCCGCCTCTATAATACGCGGATCAATTGTCAATCCCAGATATGAATTGGAGCCAAACATCAGCACCCTTTTGCCGTCAATCATCACCTCTGTATCTTGTTTCGACTGGATAGGTCTAAAATAAGCATACAGACCTTTCGACTTCAGCTCTTCGACAATATTAAAATGCGAAATTCTCTCGCTTAACTTTCCTTTGCTCATGCGAATAAAAGGCTTTTTCTATTTTAGTAAAATCTATATAATTCTTATTTTTCTCTTTGATAATTTACCATTTTGGACAAATGTTCAACAAATAAAACAGTTTATTTGAAACAAAAATCTCAAAAAATAATGACATTTCCCTCTTTAAAACCCTCATTATCAATAAATTAAAAAGAACGGAGCTCCCTGAAGGAACTCAAAAACTCGTGCAAACATACGAAACTAAATCCAGCATTCCTTGTTTGTAACTACAATTTTTTGACATGTAAATATCATAAATTTAATTTTATTTTAACACTACGTACATAAATAATCTCGTCAGGTCTCGAAACGGTTAGGCCGTAATTGATTACCTTTGTAAAGCAATTAATAAGCAATATACAAAATAAAATGACATTAGCAGCAAATATAAATATCAAAAATAAAAGAGCATCTTTCGAATATCATCTATTAGATAAATATGTCGCAGGACTTCAACTCCTGGGCACAGAAATTAAATCTATACGTGAAGGGAAAGCAAATATTAATGACAGTTTCTGCGCTTTTTTCGAAAAAGGCTTATACATCCGCAATATGCACATTGCAGAATACTCCCATGGCTCATTCTATAATCATGAAGCAAAGCGCGATCGTCAACTGTTACTTACAAAGAGAGAACTCAAAAAGCTCAGAGCAAAAGGTGATGAGAAAGGATTTACTATAGTTCCTTTACGTATTTTTGTAAATGAAAGAGGATTTGCAAAAGTGGAAATCGCACTGGCACAGGGTAAAAAAGACTTCGATAAACGTGACACGATCAAAGACAGAGATGCTAAACGCGAGCTTGACCGGGCTATGAAAAGATAAGAACTTACGACATCGTTAAAAAAACTCCCGGAGTGATACCCTCTTGTTTTTTAAACATACGTACAAAATAGTTGATATTACTGAAGCCGCTTGCATAGCAGGCTTCTTTAATACTTTTTGAGTTTTGCAGTACCTTTTTAGCATTCTTTATACGCTCCCGGATGACATATTCCATGGGGCTTATACCTGTTTCCTCTTTAAAGGTCCGGTAAAAACTAGGCTTACTCATATTCGCTTTTTTACTCAGGTGTTCTACCGTAATATTTTCGTGAATATTGTTCTGAATAAATTCTGTCACTGCCTGAAGCCTGTTATTGGAAGACAAAACGGGCCCGTCTACGACCAACAGATTCTGGGTCTGCATAATACGGATTAGCAGTTCTTTAAGTGTCAGATCGGCCAGTACATCTTTGTGTAATTCTTTACTTAAAGATATATCAAAGAGTTTATTAGTCAGATAAGCAAGCTCGGCATTATTATAAAAGTGATATTGGTCGTAATGAAATCTCCACTCCTGTTCACCATACTGCCTTGGAAAATACTCATTCAGGTAGTTAATCGTTTCCTGTATTTTTTGATGTCCGATGGCCAGAGCTGTACATTGGGTAGGATCACTTTCCTTAGCCTCCGGAAAATCAATCTTCATTGACAGTGACGGGGGCACTACAATCGTTTCGCCCGGGAGATAATCAAAATGAGGACGATCAAAAAGGTGCATTACCTTTTTACCTTTCAGCATATTGATAATCACCAGATCATTAAATTTAAGGGGCACAAGCTTACTTTCCTGATATGTCTCATATACATTCAACTCAAAATTATTTAAGGTGAAGGCACGTCTGTTTTCTACCAGAGTAGTAATTTCTTTTTTATCTGTAAATGGCAGATGATTGAGAAGATGTTTCATGCCTGTAAGATTTATAATCCAAGAATAACAAGTTAATTAAAATAACGATCAAAACCAAACTCTGGTATCCCGACCGAGTGATTTTAAGATCAGCGTATCTTCCCTCCTCTTTAATTAAAATTCTTCTGTTATACCATACATTTCTCCGGATGATAGCATAGTGCTAAAGAATGATAGCATAATGCTAAAACACTGAATACCATATTTATATATTTGAAAATAGCCAAATATAAGTATTTATTTAAAATCATAATTAATATGAGTGTAATAGAAAGACCTGCGTTCAAAGAGCGCTATGACAACTACATTAACGGAAAATTTACCGCTCCCGTTCAGGGCAAATATTTTGATGTTATCTCTCCCTTAGACGGTAAAGTTTTTACACAAGCCGCCCATTCGACTAAAGATGATCTGGAGCTGGCTGTAGATGCCGCAGCAAAAGCATTCGAATCATGGGGTAAAACTTCTTCTACCGAACGTAGTATTATTCTTAACAAAATAGCGGATCGTATAGAAGAAAACCTGAATTACATTGCCGCTGTTGAAACAGTTGATAATGGTAAGGCTGTTCGTGAAACGCTAAATGCGGACATTCCCCTCGCTATTGATCATTTCAGATATTTTGCAGGAGTAATCCGTGCCGAAGAAGGTTCGTTATCGGAACTGGACGCAAACACGGTATCACTGATTGTACATGAACCGATCGGTGTGGTTGCTCAGATTATTCCCTGGAATTTCCCTATTCTGATGGCTGTATGGAAACTGGCTCCAGCATTGGCAGCCGGCAACTGTGTGGTGCTGAAACCTGCCGAAAGTACGCCTATCTCTATTCTGGTACTATTAGAGCTTATCGGAGATTTGTTGCCGGCCGGAGTTGTTAATATTGTAAATGGATTCGGGTCTGAACTGGGGCGTGCTCTTGTGACTAATCCAAAAGTCGCAAAAGCGGCTTTCACGGGATCTACAGCAACCGGACGTCTTGTTATGCAATACGCCACTGAAAACATTATTCCTGTAACATTAGAACTGGGTGGTAAATCGCCTAATATTTTCTTTAGTTCGGTTATGGATGAAGATGATGCTTTTCTGGACAAAGCCATTGAAGGAGCTGTTCTGTTTGCACTCAATCAGGGCGAAATCTGCACCTGTCCTTCCCGTCTCCTTATTCAGGAAGATATTTACGACAGATTTATTGAAAAAGTAATTGACCGTGTGAATAAAATCAAGGTCGGAAATCCGCTTGATCCGACAGTAATGATGGGTGCACAGGCATCACAGATACAAAAAGATAAGATCGTATCGTATATCAAGCTTGGTAAAGAAGAGGGTGCTGAAGTATTGACTGGAGGGGATGTAAACCATCTGGGCGGAGATCTTGAAAACGGTTATTATATCAAACCTACACTATTCAAAGGTCATAATAAGATGCGTATTTTCCAGGAGGAAATCTTTGGTCCTGTACTGGCTGTCACCACCTTTAAAGATGAGGCCGAAGCGATTGCTATAGCAAACGATACGATATACGGACTGGGTGCGGGTGTATGGACACGTGATGCACATCAGCTCTACCAGATACCTAGAGCGATTCAGGCCGGACGGGTATGGGTCAATCAATATCATAGTTATCCTGCAGGAGCTCCTTTCGGAGGCTACAAGCAGTCTGGTGTTGGTCGCGAAAACCACAAAATGATGCTGGGACACTACAGACAGACAAAAAATATGTTAATCTCCTACAGCAAAGAGAAATTAGGTTTTTTTTAAGAAGCTTTTTAAAATTAGGCTCTTTTTTATTTATCTGATAATAAAGAATTATGATTCCAAAAACCATGAAAGCGGCAGTGGCCAGAGGTTACGGTCAGCCATTAAGTATAGAAGAGGTTCCGGTCAAACAACCTGGGCGAAATCAGATATTAGTCAAAGTAGTGGCATGTGGTGTCTGTCATACAGATCTTCACGCCATCGAAGGTGACTGGCCTGTAAAATCAAAAATGCCACTGATCCCGGGGCACGAAGGAGTAGGATATGTGGTTGCTACGGGTCCGGATGTGCAGAATGTAAAGGAAGGAGATGCGGTAGGCGTGCCCTGGCTCTATAGTGCCTGCGGATGTTGCGACTTTTGCATTACGGGATGGGAAACCCTTTGTGAAGCTCAGCAAAACGGAGGATACAGTGTTGACGGAGGATTTGCTGAATATGTTATTGCGGATGCCCGATATGTAGGCCATTTAAAATCCAATGTCAACTTTTTAGAGATTGCTCCTATCTTGTGTGCCGGAGTGACAGTATACAAAGGACTCAAAGAAACGGAAACAAAACCTGGTGAATGGGTAGCGATATCCGGAATCGGCGGACTGGGACATGTAGCTGTACAATATGCAAAAGCTATGGGTATGCATGTGGCAGCAATAGATGTAGCCGACGATAAGCTGGATCTGGCGAAAAAACTCGGGGCTGATATTACAGTAAATGCAAAAACTACAGACCCGGGCCAATATATTCAGAAAGAAATCGGTGGAGTACACGGTGCGCTTATTACTGCTGTATCTCCCATCGCATTCAAGCAGGGGATAGATGTCTTACGACGCAAAGGTACGATTGCTCTCAACGGACTTCCTCCCGGGTCATTTGAGTTACCTATCTTTGAAACTGTACTCAAGCGTATTACCGTCAGAGGATCTATTGTTGGTACACGAAAAGATTTACAGGAGGCTTTGGATTTTGCAAATGAAGGCCTCGTTAAGGCGACTGTCACAGCTGCAAAATTAGAAGATATCAACAGTGTATTTGATCAGATGAAAGCCGGAAAAATAGACGGACGAATTGTATTAGATATTGCAGGTTAAACCTATGGAGAGGGATGTGGCCATTTTTCATCCCTCTTTTTTTTACTTTACAAAACTCTTCAGCAATGACAAATCGAATAGATGTAACGGATACAGCAAAAGCACTTATAAAACAGCTTGCTGCTCAACATGGTGATCTGATGTTTTATCAGGCAGGAGGATGCTGTGAGGGAACACAGCCTCAGTGTTTTGAAAAAGGAGGATTCTTTCCCCGGATGAATGATGCGATGATCGGACTGGTGGAAGGATATGAATTCTGGATTGACCGGGACTTGTTTGAATACTGGCAATACTCACATTTCACCCTGGATGTACTGGATGGATTTGGTCCGGGTGGATTCTCACTCGAGACACCTTTAGGTAAGACATTCAAAGTTCATTACAGGCTTTTTACAGCAGAAGAGCTAGATAAACTAGCTCCTGTAATTCGAAATGAATAATATAATATGATATTGAGTATTAAGCCTCAATGGCGATACCTTGCAGGACAGGCACTGGTTTTTTATTTTCATCCAGAGCCACAAATGTAAATAATCCGCTGATAGCCAATTCGCGTCCCTCTTTATACATATCTTCAAGGTAGATTTCTACCTTCACCTTTAGACTTGTCCTCCCTATGCTATCGACACGCGCAATGGCTTCAATAATACTTCCGGAAGGAATAGCTTTTGTAAAATCGATTCTATCTGTTGAAACGGTTACCAGGGTTTTACGGCAAAAACGGGTAGCTGCCATAAAAGAAACTTCATCCATGATGGCCATTGCCTTTCCTCCAAAGAGTGTGTCATGATGATTGGTGAGAAATGGAAAAACAGTTGTACAAACACGGGTCTCTGCTAGATTTATACGTTCTTCTAAAGTCATGTATTAGTTATTGTGAATATTGAAATAAATTAGTTTTCGATCTCAACTCCTATGCCTTTCAGCAACATGGAGGCATTAAATACTTTACACTCTCCATCTTTCAGTTTATAGTCGAATAGCATTTCTCCTTCCTTTACCTGAATATCGAAATGATAATTCCGGACTATACCGGGATACTCTGCTTCCAATGTAGATAATTGCAGGTCATGCGTAGCGACCATTCCTTTTCCATCCATGCTGATCAATTTTTTAATAATTGCACGTGACCCCAGATATTTATCTACAGAATTGGTTCCCCGAAGCATCTCGTCAATCAGAAAGAAACTGTCTTTATCCTGGTAAACTGTATCCAGGATATATTTCATACGGTCAAGTTCGGCCTTAAATGTGGAGGTACTTTCATTAAGATTATCTTTGATCCGCATATACGTAATCAGTTTATAAATAGGAAGCTCTAGAGAGCTTGCGCATACAGGAGCTCCGGAATATGCCAGCACAGCATTAATACCTATCGTCCGCAGGAATGTACTTTTGCCGGCCATGTTGGAGCCTGTCACAAGGGCTATCCTGTGTTCATTTGCATCATAATTGTTGGCGACAGCATATGCTTCATTAATCAGGGGATGATTGATAGCCTCACCTGTAATTTTATTTTGCTTTGTATCTTCCAGAATCACCGGGAAAGCCCAGTCCGGATAGTTACGCTTTAATGTCGCAAAACTCAGTAATGCTTCATATTCGGCTATAACATCAAAAGCTTCCAGAATATTCTCTTCATACCTGGATTTCCACTTGACAATAGCCATCACCTGTTTGAAATCCCACAACAGAAACATGTTAAGAACTGTTCCTACCAGAATATTATTGCGTGCATCCAGTTTATTGATTAATCCTCCCAATTCTTTAAATGCTGCAGATAATTTTCCTTTATTCCCTTGTACTGATACTCTTTGCTGTAATGAATTCGTAAGTGCGGATGACCACTGACGCTCTTCTACCAAACGTATTCCATCAGCGTACGCATTTAGTATTCCACCTACTTTGTCGATCTTGCTGGAAAATACAGATACCCTGCCAGCCATCGCTAATGTCCAGAAAATATGTACTAATGCAAGAATAAAGACATAGCCAATAACTTTGACTCCTGATAATGCAAGGATAATACCTGCAAGCATTACAAAAGGTACTATTGTCACATAAATCCGCATAAAGGCATTGCCAAAGGAGAAGTCTCCGCTTTGAAAATACTTACGAAGAAACGCTTTGACTTCAATTTGCTGATCCAGATTAAAGATAAGTGTAGTCTGTAGTTGCTGACACCAATGGAGTTCGGCGGACAGTTCTTTTACAGCATCCTGGCGTTGCTGAATAATCTCCTTATCTGCCGGGGCTGAGAGCCATTTCGCCAGCTGTTGTATTCCCAGCTTAGTAGCAGCACGATTAACCAATGTAAACAGTGAATACCGGCCAAATATATCCAGGTCAGAAAGATAGGGATGCCGCCCATCTTCAAACTCCTGACCTTCTGAATAACAGTTTATACGTTGGTCACGCAGGAGGATTTCGTTCTCATTGACCCGCAAAAAAGCCTTGAGATTATCCCTCTCTTTCTCCAGACGGCTTTGTCTTCGGATAAGAAAGGCAAATAATAAAATAATAAGAGCAAACAGAAGGGATACCAGCCAAATCTGCTTCTGCTGAAAACTCCAGAAAAGAAGCCCTCCTCCTCCCAGAATAACGGCCAACCGGCCAAAACTATTACTATTAATCTTTTTATCTAAAATCTGTGTTGCGACTTTTGTCTGCTCCACAGCATTTGCATACGTGGAGTAAATCGATGTATCCATAAGGCGTCAAGTTATAAAAAAAGCCTGGAATTTACCAAGCCTGATCTCCTACTAAAGGAACAAATCTAAATGTATCTAATTCTATTCGTTCAAAATCATTCTCTCCTACCCGAAGAATGGTCACCATCTTCTGGGCTTTCTCATCTCCTACAGGGATCACAAAAACTCCTCCGATCTTCAGTTGCTTCAGCATAATCTCCGGAACGAAAGGCGCACCTGCAGTCACAATGATTTTATCATAGGGAGCATTTCCGGGAATACCTTTTGAACCGTCTCCCAAAAAGAACTTTGGATTATATCCCATATAAGGCAGTACTTGTATGGTACGGTTGTAAAGACTTTCCTGGCGTTCTATTGTATAGACATCAGCGCCTAGCTCCATCAGAATACAGGTCTGATAACCGGATCCTGTACCTATTTCCAATACTTTATCTCCTTTTTTCACGTGGAGCAATTCGGATTGGTATGCAACAGTATAAGGTTGGGAAATCGTCTGACCATCACCTATAGGAAAAGCAATATCCCGGTAAGCCTGATTCCAAAATGTCTCATCAAAGAAAAAATGCCGGGGTACTTTACCTATTGCCTTTAATACCTGCTTATCCTCGATCCCTCGTTTTTCTAAATGTTTGACAAGTTGTTTCCTTGCTCCTCTCTCTCTGTAATTATCTACGAATTTGTACGCCATTGCTGTCCAAAAATACCGTTAAAAACGCATATTTAAGCTATTTAAATGCAAAATGTTTGCACTCAAAGGAATACCAAATCAGGAAGGATCCACATCGATCTGTATGCGAACTCCTGTATGAGATTTGTCCAGTTCAAAACTCAGAATAGCTTGCTGCATGAGTTCCTTCACTTTAGCTATACTGACATTATTACGTTCGATCTTTAACGTGATTGTTTGAATAAAATAATTACGTACCCGGCTTACAAGGGGTGGTTCCGGACCAATGACTCTGCTACCCAGTGTACTTCTCAATCCCGAAGCGAGATCCCTTGCTGCATCAAAACACTTTTGAATATCCGGATGTTTGACATCAATCTTAATCAACCTGTAAAACGGGGGGTATTGATAATTTTTACGTTCTGTTGCTTCTTCCAGAAACATAGCATCGTAGTCGTGTGCCACGACCTGTTCTATCACCCTGTGATTGGGTGTATAGGTTTGTATAATTACTTTACCGACCGAATCTCTCCGGCCAGCTCTTCCGGACACCTGCGAGAACAGCGAAAATGCACGTTCATATGCCCGAAAATCGGGGAAATTTATAATAGTGTCTGCATTAATAATTCCGATAAGACTTACTTTTCCAAAATCCAGTCCTTTTGCAATCATTTGGGTTCCTATCAGAATATCATATTCATGTTCATCAAAAGCTGTTATAATCTTATCAAATCCATGCTTTCCTTTGGTTGAATCGAGATCCAGCCTTCCGATACGGGCATCAGGCATCAACAGTTCCAGTTCTTCTTCTATACGTTCGGTACCGAATCCGCGGCTTTCCATATGTGTGGTACCACAGGCAGGACAAATTTGTGGTGGAGCTTCATGATGTCCACAATAGTGACAATGCATTCTGTTTGTGGTCTTATGATAGGTCAGACTGACATCACAGTTTACACATTTCGCTACATATCCACATGTATTACACTGAATAATCGGCGTATGTCCCCTTCTGTTCTGAAAGAGTATAACCTGTTCTTTGCGTGCTATAGTTTCTGCAATTTCTTTCAGCAGAATACCACTGAAATAAGAGTGCATATTATCTTTCCGCTTTTCTTCGGAGATATTCACAATTTTTATTTCCGGTAACTGTGCAGTACCATATCTTTTCAGGAGCTGAACCAACCCGTATTTTCCGGCTTTTGCATTGTAATAACTTTCGATAGAAGGCGTAGCTGAACCGAGAAGTATTTTAGCCTGATGAATATAACCTAAGTATATCGCTGTATCACGGGCATGATACCGTGGAGCTGGATCATATTGTTTGTAAGAACTCTCATGCTCCTCATCTATAATTACTATTCCGAGCTCATGAAAAGGGAGAAATAAGGAAGAGCGGGCACCTATAACAACTTTATATTCATTCTTCAATACTTTATGCCATACTTCTGCTCTTTCATTATCATTGAATTTGGAATGATAAACGCCGAGCTGATCGCCAAAATATAACTTGAGCCGTTCTGTTATCTGGGCTGTGAGCGCAATTTCGGGCAATAAATAAAGTGCACTCTTTCCCTCCGCAATAGCCTGCTCAATCATACGTATGTAGATCTGCGTTTTACCGGAAGCCGTTACTCCGTGTAAGAGCACTACATCTTTATTATGAAATAACTTATTGATCTGATCAAAGGCCTCCTGTTGTCCTTCATTAAAGGTAAAAGAAGCTGTGAGTTCAATATCTTCTCCTTCGAAACGGCTGACGACTTTCTCCTTTACCAGAAAGACACCCTTATCAATAAGTGCCGTAATACTTGCAGGTCCGCAGCCTACAGCCTCCATAATGGCCTGACGTGTAATCTCAGAACTGGTTTTGGAAAGCTGAAGATAAGCCAACACCGCATCCTGCTGTTTCGGGGCTCTGTTCAGCGAATCCAGCAGTTCCCGTTTCCCTTCTGTATCTGTGTATTCTGCATTCAGAATAAGGTAGTTTTTTTTCTTCGGCTTATACCGCTCGGAGATTTCTTCGGAAATCATCAGGAAACCATTATCGAAAAGTTGCTTGAGGATAGGAAATACCGTTTTCTGCCCCAGCAATTTGACAATATCGCTCACGCGTAATTCTCCGGCAATCTCCAGCGCTTCCATAATCATATACTCTTTATCCGAAAGTTGGCTTTTATCCAATCCTTCCTGATCTGAAGCTATGATTTTAGTTTCACTGGCTAATTTCAGCGCTGCCGGAAGAGCGGCCTGCATCACTTCTCCCAGCGTACACATATAATAGGATGCCATCCATTCCCAAAGCTTGAGCTGTGCGCCGTCTACAATAGGCTGCTGATCTAAAATATCCAATACATATTTTGCTTCATAGCGTTCAGGAGCCATTTCAGTGACTTCCTTTACTATGGCAGAATAGATTTTATTCTTTCCAAATTGTACAATAACACGCATACCTACAGCGATCTTATCACTCCACTCATGCGGGATACGATAGGTATATGTCTTGGAAATAGCCAAAGGCAGGATAACATTCACAAAACACGTATTGCGTACAGCTGAAAATAAAGATGGGTCCATAGACATATTGCAAAAATACAAAAAAGCCCCCGAAAGGACATGCTTTCGGGGGCTTGATATTTTATTATCAAAAAGGTTCTATGATCTGTTTTTCAGAGCTGCGACAAAGAGTCCAACCCATCCTATCATATAACTGAGTCCTCCTAATGGTGTAATGGGACCTAATATTCTAGGATTTCCGAAACCTGTTATTTCACGCACACTCAATATATACAAAGAGCCTGAAAAAAGTAAAATACCAATTGTAAATGCAAAGAAAGCAACGCGTATAGATGTATTTTTAGCTCTGGAAAATGTGGAAAGGAATAAGAGCGCAAAAGTATGGTAGAAATGATACTGGTTTGCGGTTTTCCATGTACCGATATGATCTTCACTGATTTTCCCCTCTAATCCATGCGCACCAAAAGCCCCCAATGCCACAGCTATTAATCCAAAAAAGGACGCTGTGAGAATAATTTGTTTGTTCATGAGTTTAAGTCAATATTTTTATGCTCAGTATTACGTTTATAAAAGTATAAAATATACTCCACAATGTTGATTTTTTTATGGAAATAAAAGGAAGAGAGCCCCGTCAACGCATAAAAGTTTCTATTTGAATGTTTTTTTAGTAGGTTTGTTTAGTCATGAGAAATACGATTATTGTTACTGTCTTGCTCTTCATTGCCGTGATCGGAGCGTCTATATATTACTTTTCAGATTTGAATCAGGATCATAAAGACGCAGTAAAACCGCTCAAATTTTTACCTAAGGAAACCTATCTGATCAGCTCTTTCAAAAATGATGAAACTACCGATAATATTTTCAAGGATTTCGAAATCTTTGATGCGCTATTGGGAAAGAAAGAAACCGGTGAGATCCGTAAATTAAAAAACGTATTATTAAGAAGCGCCTCCATACAGCCGTATACGCTGAATGAAGAAATTTATATTTCTCTGCATCCTGAAGATAAAGAAATCAAACCTGTCTTTATTATTCCCTTCTCTGCAGACCTGAAAAAAGAAGAATTATCCACCCTGTTCAGCGGACTCAGCAAACAATTTCGTGTAAGTAAACAAGATACACTTGGTAAGACCATTTATGCTTTTGACGAAGGAAAGAAGGATACGGTATTGTATGCAGCGTATGATCATCAGATTGTATTTGCAAGTTATTCGAAAAAACTGATAACGACCATATTGGATGATAAGGTCGTCAAAATGGATCAACACCAGATTGACTTTTTTATCAAACACAATTCTAAGAACTCACCAATGAGTGTGTATTTTGACCACAGACAGATCAATCCTATCGCAAAACAACTGACAAATCGAAAATCAGGATTTTATGTGAATATGTTTGCTGATCTGAGAGGAGAATCAGCCTGGAACATCAACTATAAGAATGATGCCCTCATGCTTGTCGGAGAAAGTGAAATAACCAATGACTCTAGCTATCTCGCTGTATTCGCAAGTCAATCGAAAACAGACCAGACACTATACAACTATTTCCCGGCTAACACGGCTACATATATCGAATATTCCATTAGTGATACCGCTTCCTTTGGTGAAAAACTCATGAAGTTCTTTGAGAAGAAGGATGATGTAAAAAAATACAACAACCATATCCGGAATATAGAAAGCAACACGAAACTGACCTACGCAAAGGATATGCGACAGATCTGGGGAACAGACTTTGCAACAGCAGAGCTTGACAATGGAGATCTGCTGGGATTTGTTCAGATTGCAGATTCCGTATCTTTCAGCAAGACTATTTCCAGGCTGAGCAAAGCTTTAGGAGATTCCATCTATCAGTTAGATTTTTCCAACACGCTGTATTTTGCTTTCGGAGACGCTTTTAAACAATTTCAGCGGCCCTACTTTACCATTATTGATAAACGTACACTTGTCTTTGCCAATAGTCAATCTAATCTGCAGGAATATCTGCGATCATGGAATGCACAACGCCTGCTTACGGGAACGCTTGGTTTCAAAAACTTTGAAAAGCTTCAGGGAAACAAAGCTAATGTTACCTTTTTTCTGCATAGCAAAAATGCCAGCGGTATTATCGCTAATTCTCTGGCCTCCTCTTATTTAAAAAATTACAGAGAAAAAGAGAATTTTGGATTTCAGGATTTCTATTCCTGGTCCATACAGCTTGGTGGCAACAACGGAAGCTTTCAATCCAGCATCTATGGTATCTATAAAAGCAAAAATGCTCTTGGAGGAACACCAGACTGGACTTATCAATTTGACGGGAAGCTGATTGGTCACCCCTGGGTATTTGAACATTCGGATACCAGCAAGATGATTCTGGCACAGGAGCAAAATCATACTATACATGCTATTCATCCTAAAGGCACAAAACTATGGTCTGCAGTCTTATCCGGGCGTGTAATAGGCTCTCCTATTCAGCTTCCTGACCGGTCAGTTGTACTGGTAACGGACAACCGCAGGCTATACAGATTTGATACATCCGGTAAAGTACACAAAGGTTTTTCGCTTGGCATCCCTCAACAGGCAAATGACGGACCTTCAGTAGCAAGTTTTGACAATAATATACTGCTTATTCCTGCCGGAAACACCATTCTGGCTTATGACCTGGAAGGAAAGAGTTTAGCAAACTGGAAAAATGTGGACCTGGATGGAGAACTATTGTTTGACATCAAAACTATACATTTCAAAAACACAGATTACCTCATTACTTCCACTAAAACAGGTTCGGTGTACTTTATAGGGAAAAATGGAGAAACTATTAAAAAGATGCAGAACCCAACCGGGTCTTCTTTCCGGAATCCTATACACATCACCGCAAGTGCTGATGGTAATGATTTGCTGGTAATGGCAACAGATGCGGGTGGTAATTTGGTGACATTCAGTCTTAACGGAGATGCTAAAAGCAGAAAAATAGGTGACTGGTCATCCGAATATTATGCCGATATAAGAAATATCACTGCAGATAGTAAAGCCGATGTTATTATCATTGATAAGAATAAGCTGGCGGTATACAGTACCACAGACACGACGATGTATTTTCAATATACATTCACCAGAGACATTGAGGAGAGACCATTATTTTTTCCTCTGGAAAAGGATAGGTTTACATTGGGTATAGGTTCCCGGAATAACTATCTGATTGGCCTTTTTAATGAAAACGGAAATCTGATGGAAGGGTTTCCTTTGGAGGCTTTACCAAACTTTTATTTTGGCAAGATTAACTATGCCGGCGGCAACTTTTTACTCTGTACAAAACGGGATCATAAGTTGTACGCTTTTCCTTTTTAATAATTTGATTTCCATTATTTTAAATTCATTTATTAAAAAAGGTTAAAATCAAATAAATCATTCAAAAAATAGTTCCAAATACTAATTTTTTATAGTAGGTTTGCAATCTTAAATTGGCTATGCTGACACGAAACGAGAATAAGGAAATACTATCCAAATCAGATAAAATAATTATCACGACCCATCATAAACCCGACGGAGATGCACTAGGCTCTTCATTAGGATTATACCATTGGTTAAAAAGCCAAAATCATGATGTCCATATAATTGTATCATCTGACTTCCCTACATTTTTGGACTGGTTGCCCGGTCGGGATGCGGTATTGATTTATCCCGATGATATGGCATTGTGTCAATCTCTTATAGATGAGGCTTCTCTTATCTTTTGTCTGGATTATAATGCGCTTTCACGTACTAATGTTATGGAAGGCGTACTTCGTGCATCTACAGCAAAAAAATATATGATCGATCATCATTTAGATCCTGAGGGATTTGATGATTACCGGTTATGGGACCCTCAGGCTGCTGCGACAGCTCAATTAATCTATACATTTATTGAAGATTGTGTTGATGAAGTTTCCGAAATTACTCCTGAGATTGCAACCTGTCTTTATGCAGGGATCATGACAGATACCGGTTCTTTCCGATTCAGATCGACCACAGAGCAGGTACATGAAATCATTTCCAAACTGATCCGCTCAGGCGCCCGCAATTGGGAAATCCACGAACAGATCTATAACAGTTCTACTGAAAACAGATTAAAATTTTTGGGACATTGTTTATTGAACCGTTTAGAAGTCATTCATGAGTATAATACAGCTCTTTTTGCGGTTTCAAAGCAAGACCTTGAGCAATTCCAGGTAACAACTGGTGATACCGAAGGATTGGTTAATTATGCCCTTTCTGTAAAAGGAATTCGTTTAGCTGCATTAATTATTGACAGAACTGAATTAATAAAATTATCTTTGCGTTCAATCGGTGATGTGCCTTGCAATGAGATCGCAAGAAAACACTTCAACGGAGGCGGTCACTTTAATGCGGCAGGCGGAAGTTCCGAGGGAGATTTGCAAAGTGTAGTACATAAGTTTAAATCCATATTAACTGAATACAACGAAATATTAATAAAATAACTATAGTGAATAAACAGAAATGAAGAAATCAATTCTATTATTATCAGCAGTTGCATTATTATCAACTGCTTGCCAGAACTTTAAAAAAGGTGACGGTGGTCTTGAATACAAAATAGTAAAAGACAACGCTGGCGACAAAGCCAAAGCAGGTGATTTGTTATCTGTAGATATAGTCGTTACTTCTGACAGAGACTCTGTATTAAACAGTACGTACGAATTAGGTTTACCGCAAATCATAACTATTGCACCAGATAGTATCCCTGGACTTTACAAAGGAGATTACAACTCCATGTTCAAATTCTTAGGAGAAGGTGACAGTGCAGTATTCCGTCTGAATGTAGACACTATGGCAGCTAAAACAAACCAGCCTAAAGTTGAATTTGCAGATAAATATGTAACATTCACAATCAATGTCAGAAAGCATTTCAAAAAGGGTACCCTGACGGATTCTGCTCTTTACGCACAAATCAACAAATACTTTGAAGGTGAACTGGAAGGTTTGAAAAAATCTGAGGAAAGTAAAATTGCCGGATACATCAAATCTAACAAATTAGAGCCTAAGAAATCTGCTTCCGGTCTTCAGTACGTAATCAAAGATCAGGGTAAAGGTGTTAAACCTGCTATAGGTGATACTGTAGTTGTAAACTACACAGGATCTCTGACTTCAGGAAAAGTATTTGACACAAACAATGCTGAAACGGCTAAAAAGAACAAACTTCACAATGCAATGCGCCAATACGAACCCATCCGTTTCCGTATTGGTCATGATCCGGTAATCCAGGGTTGGACAGAAGGATTGCAGTTATTGAATAAAGGTGGTAAAGCTACTTTCATCATTCCTTCTCAATTAGGATATGGCGAGCGTGGTGGTGGCGGTGCTATTCCTCCATATGCTCCTTTGATTTTTGAAGTAGAGTTAGTAGATGTTGTACCGGGACCTAAAACAGAACCGGCACCTGCACAGGCAGCCCCTATAAATGGTGCTCCTGCTACACAGGCAGCTCCAAAAACAAAATAGAAATTTAAAATTTTATTAATAAAAACACGATTTGGTTAACCAAATCGTGTTTTTTCGTTTATAATTAGGTCTTCTGTTCACAAAATGCTAAATTTAGTCCGATTTAACAGCATCTTAACATGCCTACTCCTTATATTTTAACAGACACACATACCCATCTTTATTATCATATTGGAACTCCGCTAATGGAGGAACAGATGCAACGATGCTTCGACCGTGGTATTGAACGTATATTTTTACCGAATGTAAATACCGAATCCATTCCAAAAGTAATGGATACAGTGCATGCTTATCCTCAAAACTGTTTTCCAATGCTGGGTCTTCATCCCTGCGATGTAAAGAAAAACTATAGAGAAGAATTGTTGTCCATTGAAAAGGCATTATCCACACATAAAGTATATGCTATAGGCGAAATCGGACTTGACTTATATTGGGATAAAACGACACTGGATATTCAGAAAGAAGCATTCCGTATTCAGGTACAATGGGCCAAAGATTTGCGATTGCCTATAGATATACACTGCAGAGAAGCCTTTGATGAATTATTTGAGTTACTCGATGAACTTAAAGATGATAAGCTCTTCGGTGTCTTACATTGTTTCACAGGCACTTTAGATCAGGCCAAAAGGGCTATTGATCTTGGATTTGCATTAGGGATAGGTGGCGTAGTCACTTACAAAAAATCGGGTCTGGATGCTGTGGTAAAAGAAATCGATCTGGAACATATTGTCCTGGAAACTGACGCTCCATATCTGGCTCCAGTTCCGTTCAGGGGCAAGCCAAATGAAAGCAGCTATTTACATTATATAGCTGAGAAAGTAGCCGATCTACATGAAGTCGGCATCGAAAAAGTAGCAGCTGTCACCACAGCAAATTCAAAACGTATATTCGGAATATAAAATAAGACATGCATAATATCTTTATTATCTATACAGGCGGTACTATCGGAATGGTCAAAGATGAGCAGACCGGATCATTTGTACCTTTCGACTTTGAACTGATTGCCCGGAATCTGCCGGATCTGAGCAGACTTAATTATAAACTCACGGTACATTCTTTCACACCAATCATTGACTCGTCTAATATGAATCCAACAGTTTGGATTGAGATGGCCAATATTGTGAAGCAAAACTATGAACACTATGACGGGTTTGTGATTCTTCACGGATCAGATACAATGGCATTTTCTGCTTCTGTATTGAGTTTTATGCTGGAGGGATTACAAAAACCGGTTATTCTTTCGGGATCGCAGCTTCCTATCGGGGAAATCCGTACTGATGCCCGAGAAAATCTGATGACTGCTTTGGAAATTGCATCTGCTCAGGTGAACGGGACTTCCCTTATTCAGGAGGTCTGTATCTTATTTGACAACAAATTGTTCAGAGGAAATCGTTCTTTCAAATACAATTCAGCCAAATTTGAAGCTTTTCGCTCTCCAAACTACCCTGTACTTGTAGAGGCTGGTATACACCTTAAATATAACAATGAGGCCCTATTAGATAACAGATATAAACAATTTATCCTGCACACGAAACTGGATGACAGAGTGGCCGTATTGAAGCTCTTCCCCGGAATGAATGCCAATACTATCCGTACCATCCTGAATTCGGATGTCAGATCTATTGTCATGGAAACCTTTGGATCCGGTAATACGACTACAGATGAATGGTTTCTCGACCTGTTAAAGGAAGCGATAGATAAGGGTAAAAATATTCTGAATATCTCTCAATGTAAAGTGGGATCTGTCGAACTGGGACGCTATGAAACAAGTCAGGGTCTGAAATCAATCGGAGTGCTGAATGGGTATGACATGACCTTTGAAGCAGCAGTAACCAAACTTATGTATCTGCAGGGAGAATTTGAAGATCAGAAAGATGTAGCATACTGGATAGAAAAAGATATCCGGGGTGAGTTGACTGTAAATGATTAGGAAAATTATACGATGATATCTTAAAAAGGAGTTGCTATTTGTGTAGCAACTCCTTTTCTTATGCTTTATTTTCAAGAGCAGTCAAAACCTCTGCCACCACAAAATTACTACCTCCTATAAAAACCAAATCCCCAGCCTGATAAGCCTGTTTTGCAGCAGTGAACGCCTGCATCACACTGGGGTAAGGTTTTCCCTTCAGACCATAGCTTAAAGCCGCAGCAGACAGTTCTTCTGCAGGCATCGCTCGGGGCATATCGGGGCTGGAGAAATAATATATTGCTTCTTTCGGAAGTAAAGGCAGAATATGTTCCAGGTCTTTATCTTTCATCGCTCCCATTACAATATGAAGTACCTCGTAAGGCGTAAGCTGCAGATTTTTAAGAACTTCACGAATACCATCTTCATTATGTCCGGTGTCACAGATGATCAACGGCTCTGTAGAGATTGTCTGCCATCTTCCCTGCAATCCTGTGTACTGCTGAACATGACTGAGACCTTCCCGCAGCCGGTCAGAAGGAATAGTAAAGTTTATATGGTTTAACTCTTCAACGGCCGTCAAAACTCCTATTACATTCTTTAATTGATATGAGCCTGTAAGGTCCAGATCATATTGTTCTGTCAGAGAATTCATTGTGTCAGTGACAGATACCTTCATCCCGACAGGATGGCGGGACGTAATCGTAGCTTCCATTGTATCCGATGCAAACCGGATCGGAGCCTGTTTTTCTTCAGCGATCTCTTCAAAAACCTGTGCTGTACGCGGGTCTCTTTCAGAAATAACAACCGGGGTATTTGCCTTTATAATGCCTGCCTTCTCCCCTGCTATTTCCTGCAGGGTATTTCCCAAAAGATTCATATGGTCCATACCGATGTTTGTAATAAGACATAGCTCCGGACGAATAATATTTGTACTGTCCAGACGTCCGCCTAATCCTACTTCGATAATGGCGACATCTACCTGAGCTTTTGCAAAGTAATCAAATGCCATGGCGACTGTCACTTCAAAAAATGAAGGCTGTACTTTTTCTATAAGAGATTGCTGTGATTCTACAAATTCAATAACATTCTGTTCGGGGATAACTTCTCCGTTGACCCGGATCCGCTCTCTGAAATCAACTAAATGCGGGGAGGTATAGAGACCGGTTTTGTATCCTGCTGATGCCAATACCGAAGCCAGCATATGGGAGGAAGAGCCTTTGCCGTTTGTACCTGCAATATGTATAGATTTGAATTTGTCCTGAGGATTGCCTAACGCCTGGCAAAGTGCGATGGTATTATCAAGGTCTTTCTTATAGGCAGAAACACCTTCACGGGTAAACATAGGTAATCGAGTATAGAGATACTCGATTACCTCTTTATATGCTTTCATAGCAAATGAAACTTATCTAACTCTGAAGTTGAATACAATAACTCCTGTCTGCGAATCCGGGGCTTTTTCCAATTCATTCAGTCGGGCACCACGTACAGCTCTTTCACATTTCTCCCACAGCGAGCGGTCAGGTAAAGTAGTCCCTTTAACGCCTGCACGTGCATATGTAATCGTACCGTTAGGCGCTACACGAATTTCTACGGCAACTTTTCCGGACTGCTGACCTTTGTCATCTATATTTGGTCTTACAACGAAACGTCTGTTGGCAATCGATAACATCATATTGCCATCTCCCGAACCTCCTTCACCATAATTGGGTGCCAGAGGATCACCTAACTTGCTTCCCTGATTACCGGGAGTGGATCCGGTACCATCACCAGAGCCTGTTCCATTATTTTTCTTTCCTTTATACAAGGCATTCGGGTTGACAGCTGGGGTACTGTTTTTCTTCTCCGTCGTTGTCTCAGTCGCTCTTACTTTTACAGGTTTCTCTGTCTTGGTAATAGCAGGAGCATCATCTATATCCTGTGTCGCTACAGCATCATCAGAAACCTGCTGCGTAGGAGTTGGTGTAGGTGTTTCAGTCGGATCTATTTTATCCGGCTTTACATTATTAGCGTTTGGATCCATGGAAGGTTCCTCTACACTCATATAATCATCTCCCATCCCTTCTTCCGAAGTACCGTAGTTGACTATAATACCCCCCATACCAATCTTTGGCAACTCCTTATTGAACACAATGAAAAAACCGATAGCAACTAATATCCCCATGATTATGGAGGATATTCCTAATGCTTTAGGGAGGTTATTTTCTTCTTGAAGATGATAATGCATGATATAATCAAAATTAAAAAATCAAAATTAAACAGTCAAAAATCAGGCCTTTTGACCAGATAATAAGTAACAATACTATTTATCTTTTCTCGGCTCTGTTGCTAATACTAACTTAATTTTTAACCTGTTCGCTACATCCATGACAGAAATTACATTCTGGATAGGAACACTGCTGTCTGCATAAAGCATAATAGTCAATTCTTCTCCCGATGCCATTCTTGATTGTATTAACGGTTCCAGACTCTCGTATGGAACTATCTGTTTATCTACATGATACTGCAAATCACTTGTAATGGATACTGTCATGGTTTTCTTGGCCACGGACTGTTCCCCCGCACTTGATCTTGGTAAAAGTAATTTCACGACCTGAGGATTGGACACGGCAGAGGCCAACAGAAAGAATAACATCAGGAAGAACATGATATCATTCAATGCTGCAGTATGTACCTCGGCAGAAGGTCTGTTCCTTCTATTACGAATATTCATAATTAAATCCTTTCTATAAGAGCCTTATAACTTATGCTCCCGGTTCGTCTAATAAGTCAATAAATTCTACTGCATCCGTTTCCATTCTAAGGATCAAACGCTCTACCATCATGTTAAGTGCATGATATCCGATATATGCCAGGATACCTACTGTCAATCCGGATGCGGATGAAATCATCTTAACATAAAGACCTCCTGATACCGAACCGATATCAATACCTCCTACAGCCTCTACATCACGGAAAATCTGGATTACCCCGAAGATCGTACCTACGAAACCAAGCATCGGTGCGATACCTGCAATAATCCCCAAAATATTGATATTCTTCTCTAGTTTAGATACTTCGATCTTACCGATGTTCTCGATAGCTCCTTCTATATCTTTGATAGGACGACCTACACGTAACAATCCTTTCTGCAACATTCTTGATAATGGTGTATTACTCGAACGGCACACCGCTACAGCGGCATCCAGTTTACCTGACATCACGTTACTTTTGATTTGTGACATCAATCCGTTATCAAATTTAGACGCTTTACGAATGGTAATATAACGTTCCAGAAAGATGACCAATCCCAAGAAAAACAAAAAGGCAATAGGCCACATAATCCATCCGCCTTTCATCAAAAGCTGGATCAGATTTGTTTCTTCCTGTGTCGCCATCTGTATAGGTTGCTGTGCTGCCTGACCTAACGAGTCTAATGCTAATGCTGTGTCTTGAATCAATGACATAATGCTATTTAAATATTTAATGTTCTAGTTTTCAGTTTAATTCTTTATCCGTTCGTAGAAGGCCTGAGGTTCAATTGTCTCCTGAACATGCTTCAATTCCTTCTGTGCTTCTTCAAGTGTGGAAAATGATTTCCAGACTACTTTTTTCCATTTCTTGGACTTCTTGCTTTCATGGATATAGACTTGTGTATATCCTTTCTTATGCATGGCATCGACCTGTTCTTTTGCCATTGTCCATCCCGCATGTGATCCGATAACGATCTGGTATTCATGACCAGCTTGTGGTTCTTTCTCTCCGGGATGTATATCTACACTATCCTTCGCCGGCAGCTCATGAACCGTTGTATCTAAGGGTACTAATCCTGCAACGGTATCTTTTACCGGAGTCGAAGGAGTTGTCTCTCTCAATGTATCCTGATTTACAACAGGAGCGGGCGCTTGCGGCTTATTATAATAAGTATCCCAATAATACAGTCCTCCTATCAGACCAATTGCTATTACTGCTGAAATAATATACCAAATGGTATTACTCGATCTTCGCTCATCCTCAAATACAAACTCTTCTCTGATCGTATTTACAGGCTCCTGTACTACAGGTTTTGTTTGCTCTCTCTCTACAGGTACTTCCGGTACTGGTATTGCCGGAGGCAGTACTTCTGCCGGTATTGTCTCCTGCGACGGAATAATCTCCTTTTCTAAACTCCGGATCTTATCGTCTACGTCCTGTATGGGTTCGAAATGAAATCCGGTAAGGTCTAAAGGCTTAAATACATAGGTATTTCCATAGTTTACCAGATATCCAAGATCATCCAATTTGGCCTGACCGGATTGCAACAACTCTTCTTTGATCTTGTTAACCTCTGTTTGAACAATGGACTCTGCCTGATTACGGTCTACCTGTTGCTGACGCTGTACATAGGTGACAAAGTCATAGCCGGTATCCGCCTGCGTATCCAGTTCCAGATAATTGATAGGCGGTAAAAAAGCATTGCGACTTTGATCAAAAGTCGCAGGAGTATGTTTTCGCTTAAAGACACCTATTCCATCCACCTTTACTTCGGTGTGTCTTTTCAGTACATGATTTATGCTTTTTCCTAAATTCATCCTTATCAATATCGTTGGGACGCAAAGTTACTATTTTAAATTAAAAGGAGTAATTAAGCCCTCCCAGTATATTAAATCCTAAACGCGGATAGTACTGGTAGCGTTGGTATTCTTTATTGAATATATTATTTGCTTTCACAAAGATTCCTAAATGTTTAGTTGCACGGTACTCTGCTCCGGCATTCAGGTCAAAGAAAGATGGTAATGTCACTTTCTTATATCCTTGAGAAATATCTACTGTACTTCCATTGACGGTGTAAGTATATTCACGGGCATATGTATCTCCCTGGAACAATGCCTCTGCATCGATATAAAGTTTTTCAGAGATATTGAAACGTGCGTTTGCTGCCAGTTTCATTTTAGGCATATGCCATGCTTCTTCTTCCTGTTGCATAGTGTACTGATCAATATTCAGACGACCACCTAAATTGACCACATCCGATAAACGAACATTGATCTCTCCCTGTAAGCCGAAATATTTAGCAGCATCTTCTCCCAATCCGTCGTAAACAAGATCAAAACGGTAAGGTGTTTCTCTGTTATTGACAAATAAAGGAAGTCCTTCGATTTGTTTGTACATTACCTGTACCTTATAGCCAAATGTTGCTCCGGCATTTCCTTTGATACCTCCGAAGAAATTCAATCTTTCTATAGTATTGATCATACTCAGATCCGGGCTCAGGTAAGGGTTCTGATTGGTGAATGAGCGCAAAGACGCTTTTTTAACATTTCCATTTACACCCCCGAAAAGATGAATATATTCCGGAACTAAGGAGAAGTCTACTTCCGCAGAAGGAAAGACATTGAACCGGGAAGAATCCCCGAACTCTGAAACTAAATTAGCTCCTAATGTAATTACATAATTATCTCCTTTGAAGCTGATGTACGGATTGATACTAGCAACGGAATTCTTTGTTTTTCCATCTACATTATCTGTACCGTTAATGCTATTTACATCTACACTAAGATTGGCTCCGATATTGAATGCGCGCATTCTTTTGTTCAGGTAACCAGACAATGCAATAGAGTTTTCCTTAGCCGCAAACTGGTCTTTGTATGTATAAGCATCTGCTTTTGCGGAGTAGCTCAGTGCATTTTCATTGTTCGGATCGTAGTTGCTGGTGAGCTCTCCGGTAAAATAGATATCATTGAAAGCCTGTTTCTCCGGATCCGGATTCAGTGATACACCATTTACATCTAACGGGTTTCCGTAGAATCGGGTTGCATAGCGATTATATCCGACCAATCCGTCAACGGTAAATGCATCATAAACACGTCTTCCAAATACACCTACTTCTTGTTTTGAAAAGCGTTGGTTTTCGATATCACCCTTTTGGCTCAGATGCTTCACAAAACCACCGATTCTTACATTTTCGTATTGATCGTAGGAGAAATACCCCTCTCCAAGAATAGTATTAAAATTACCGATACCTAATTTCACATAATTGCTGGTCTGATCATTAATCTGAGAAAAAGGAGTTTCCTTTACATCCAGTTTGTAAAGACCAGTATTGATGTCCAATTTTTTATCTACCACATTTCCATATGTTAATTTTGGCATGTAGCTTCTTTTATTGGTCATGTCAGGACTACGGCGGATTTTCACCGCATCCGCAAGAATAGGCTTATAATCACGCACAACATCAAACGAATCAATCGTTACTGGTTTTTTGTCTGTAGGCTCTTGCTGAGCAAATCCATTAAAACCTGCGCCTAATAACAAGGTTACCACGGCACATTTCTTAAACACAGTATTTTGCAACTTCATCATTATTTCCTATTTCTTTGTTGTATTTAATTTTTGTAATTTTTCTTTAGCAGTTTTCAGGATACCATCTTCCTTATTTTCGTAGTTATCGATGATACTTTCTAAAGTTGATTTTGCCTGGAATGCATCTCCTTTACCGGTATATGCATCTGCCATCAAAATAAATCCTTTTGCTACCCAATAGTCATACGAAGAAAACGTATCTGAAATATCAAAAGCAGATTTAATTGCTTTATCGTATTCTTTCGCTTTCAGCTGCTGCTCAGCTACCAGGTATCTCGCTTCTGCTCCTGTTGCTGTTTTACTTTTCAACGCAGCAAGATTCAGCTCTTTAGTTGCTTCAGCAGGCTTGCTTGTTGCCAGATATGCTTTTGCAGCATAAAGATGTGCAGTAGCGATTTCCTCTTCTGAGGACTTTTCGTAGTTTTTGACCAACGCAGCATAGTTCAATGTCTCTTTGTAATCTCCGATGTTGAAATAACTAATCAAAAGATTGTTGATCGCATACGCATAATTAGATTTGTATTCTGAAGTCAGTTCCAGCTTTTTCAATTGCTGTACGGCTTCATTATATTGTTTTTGCTTCAAGTACAACTGAGAAACACTAACTAATGCACGTTCTGTATAAGCACTTGTCCAGTCATTCAGAATAATGTTGTAATCGTGCAATGCTTCCTGATTTTTACCCAAAGCTGCGTTACTTTCTGCACGGATAAATCGAGCATATTTCTCCTGAATAGGTTTCGGGAATTTATCAAAATATGCATTCACTGCTTCCACCGCTCCCTGATAATTACCTCTGGAGAATAGTGTAGTTGCCGTAGAGAATGCACGAGAATCTTGTTCTGATGTCGATAGATCTCCGATATTAGTACCTGTTGCATAACGGATATATCCTGTTGCATCTCCTTTATCCAGGTAAATATTTTCAATCGAACGCATCGCTTGCTTAGCCTCGTCCGTAGTAGAATACTGATCTACCACACGTTGGAACGTTTTTAAAGCGGCATCGTTATTATCCTGATTATATTGTACCAGACCGATAGTTACCAAAGCACGTGGAACATAGCTGCTTCTCGGGTATTTTTCCACCATCGATTGCAGTCCTGAAATTGCATGATCATACTGTCCCAGTGTAAAGTAGGTGTACGGAATCTCAAAAGCCACATCATCTGCATAGTTTGACTTCGGATACTTTTGTACTACAGATTGCAGGGTAGCAATCTTACCGCTGCTATTCCCTTGTAATCCCTGAATAATTCCACGCTGGAATAAAGCGTAATCCTGGCTTTGTGCCTTGGAATTGATCAGCTTGTCATACTCAGTCATAGCACGGCCGTAATTCTTTAGTGAAAAGTACGAATCTGCCAGACGGGCAATAGCATCATTACGGGTATTAAGTTCGATCCCCTCTTTGCCGCCCATGGAAAGAAAACGTTCAAAGTAGTTTGCCGATGTATTGTAGTTTTCATTTCTGAAAGCAGCATACGCTAAGGCATAATTTGCATAATTATAGACATCGGTATTTCTGGCTGCAGGAAGACTCAGAAACTTATTGAAGTTAGCAGTTGCCTCTTTATATTTTCTGACTTCATACATGGCTTCTGCTTTCCAGTAAATGGCCAATGCATTGATCTCTTCATCATAACGGTTCGCTTCAGAACGCATAAACATGGATATCGCATTTTCAAAAGCACGCTCATTGTAATATTCCAGTCCACGGTAATACGTTACCTTCTGGTAAGCTGCATTAGCTTCTTTACCTCTTTTCTTAACCGACTCCAACACATCCACCGCAGCTCTGTAATTCTTGGTACTCAACAGAATCTCGGCATACAATGTCTGTGCTTCTTCATTACGCACATTATTCGGGTAGGTCTTTATATATTCCTGAATGGCATCCAAAGCAACCTGATGGAATTCCAGTTCATAAGACAGCTTAGCATAATTGAAAAGCCCTTCTTCCTTCAGTTGCGGATCAAAGTCTAATTTCGATGCACGGAAAAAAGCATTACGGGCACTTTGTTTATTTCCTTTTTTCAGGAATGCATCTCCCAATGTGATCATCGCACTTTGGTAATAGGCATCCGGTTCGGTCATTTTTTCCAGCTCCGTGATTGCCTTGTCATAATCACCTAGCTTGTAATTTATATAACCGATCTGGTAACTGTCCTGATTATTCTGTGTTTTACCCTGATCCTGAGACTGGAATTTATCGTAATATTCTTTAGATTTTTTCAGATCACCCTTGATAAAATACGTTGCTGCGATAACACGGAACATATCTGTTTCGTTATCTTGTTTCGTTGTCTGCAGAATAGGTAACGCATAGTTCAGTACATCATCATATCGCTTGTCCAGGAAGTATAAAGCAGTGATGTAATACGGATAACTGCTTTCATAGGTTTTTGATCCCTGAAGGCGTTCAAATTCGTTAAGTGCAGTTTTATATTCCGCATCCAGGTAACACAAGTATGCGTAGTAATAGATAGATGCTTCCTGATATTCACTTTTCTGGTCTTTCAGTGATTCGAATACGGGTTTTGCAGAAGTATAGTCTTCTGTCATAAACCGGGAATACGCTAATTTAAAACGGTACTCTGTATTTTCGGCTCCGGCCAGATTTTTACCATCGATCTTCGTAAACCATTCAATGGCTTTTTTATAGTCTTTTTTTGCGTAATACGAACGACCGATCTGGAAGTATGCGGCCTTGGAATTAGGACTCGCCGGATAATCTTTGATGTACTTTAAAAATCTTCCCTCAGCATCAGAGTCTCCAAGCTCTAAGGCACAGATTGCCTGATAGTAGCGTACATTCTCTTTCAGCAGAGTCAACTCCTCATTTTCGTCTAATTGCAAAGTAGATTTGGTCCTGATCTCTTCCACTTTATCAAACTGTTTGGCTGCTGAACTGAATTTTCCTCTTTCAAAAAGCTCCATACCGGACTTGAAGGCTTTATTCAGATCTTGCCAGGCCGTCTGCTGCGCAAAAACCGGCGTGGTCATTAAACTCAGAGCAATACCTACTTTGTAAATATTTTTATTCATAATAACGAAGTAATCTTTTTCTATTAAATCTTCTTTTTTGCGGGTGAAATACGGCTTTAAAAGTATACTTTTTCTGAACACATACTTACGGGATACACCTATTTCAAAATACTAAATTAGAACTTCATAAGCAAGTTTTCCTCAAAAGTTATTAACACCTGTTAGGAACTGATACTATAACGTACTTTTAACAAAAAAAATATACCTTCTCAAAAAAAATCCGGCTGTATATTTCTTTTCCTTTCCAACTCCCCTATCGCCTTCTATGTAAAGACAGTCACAGGATTAACTACCCTTTAAACGGTGTATTTATATGCTGGGAAAAGCTGATATTAAGATGGTAGAAAATATAAGTTGTATATCTGTAAAATCAAACGCCACTGACTTCAGGTCAGTGGCGTTTGATCATATCGTTAGTTTTAGTTTTACTATCCTCTTTTTCCGGCTAATAAATAGAGTACAGCCATACGTACTGCAACTCCGTTTTCGACCTGATCAAGGATAATAGAATGTTTACTATCTGCCACATCAGATGTAATCTCTACTCCGCGATTGATGGGACCGGGGTGCATAATGGTAATTTCTTTATCCAACGAATCCAGAATTTCTTTATTTAATCCGTAAAGCATGGAATATTCACGCAGAGATGGGAAGTAAGCAATATCCTGACGTTCCAGCTGTATACGCAACATA
The DNA here is from genome assembly GCF_000143765.1 of Sphingobacterium spiritivorum ATCC 33861. GTDB lineage: Bacteria > Bacteroidota > Bacteroidia > Sphingobacteriales > Sphingobacteriaceae > Sphingobacterium > Sphingobacterium spiritivorum. The sequence continues at coordinate 32,440 of NZ_GL379774.1, forward strand.
TTGGCTACATCGCACCAGTTGAGGGCTTTCCTAAGATCATGTTCCACTTTTACGCCCAAAGACTGTATATATTTAGGAATCAATGTCGTCGGTCCGCATACCATTACCTCTGCACCTTGTTTCTGAAGACAAAGGATATTAGATAAGGCCACACGGGAATGCAGTACATCTCCTATAATCGCCACTTTACGCCCGGCAACGTCTCCGTAACGTTCACGAATAGAGAACGAATCTAACAACGCCTGTGTCGGGTGTTCATGTGCTCCGTCTCCGGCATTGACAATCTGTGCATCCACATGCTTGCTCAGGAATATACCAGCCCCCGCATAAGGATGTCTCATAACAATCATATCGACCTTCATCGCCAAAATATTATTGACTGTATCGATCAGTGTTTCTCCCTTACTTACGGATGAAGATGAAGCTGCAAAATTGATCGTATCAGCAGAAAGTCTCTTTTCCGCCAATTCAAACGACAGCCTTGTGCGTGTTGAGTTCTCAAAAAACACATTGGCAATAGTAATATCTCTAAGAGAAGGCACTTTCTTAATAGGCCGGTTGAGGACATCTTTGAAGTTCGCAGCGGTATCGAGAATCAAATTAATATCCTTTTCATTCAGATCTTTTATTCCTAAGAGGTGACGTGTACTTAGTTGTTCTGCTGAAGATGACATTTATATCAAGTTATAGAGTTGTAATATTTATTTTTTTTCTGTCAGTAACGTAATGCTGTCCATACCGTCGACCTCTTCCCAGTTTACTGCAACTTTCTGCGAGTCGATAGAGTCGACCTGTATACCAATATAATCGGGTTCGATAGGAATCTGACGGGAAAAACGACGGTCTACCAATACCAGTAATTCGATTCTTTTGGCCCTTCCGAATGCCTGAATAGCATCCATAGCAGAGCGGATGGTACGCCCTGTCCATAGCACATCATCGATAAAAATGACATTTTTACCTTCTACAATAAAATCTATCTCTGTACTGTTGGCAAGGAGTGGGTTAGAACCTTCGCGTCTGAAATCGTCACGGAAGAATGTTATATCCAAAATACCCGTCGGAACCGGATGGCCCAACATAATTTCCAATTCTTTGGATAAACGTTTAGCTAAATACGTGCCCCTGGGCTGAATACCCACCAATGCTGCATTTGAAAAATCACCGTGATTTTCAATCAATTGTTGGCAAAGTCTCTTGATTGTAATTTGAAATTTGGGACCGTCTAATAAAATCGACTGTTTCATTAAAGGAATATTTAGGCAAACCTACCATTTTTTTTGGAAAAAGAGGAATCTGCTCTTGTTTTTTCCTGCATAAAATCAATCGCTGTAAAAAGGTTACACTTATCCGACATCCACTTTTTTGCGTCTGTTAATAAAATAATACACCGGTACACCGATTAATACCAGAATAAATCCCGGCCAGGTATACTGTGGTTTGAAAACGATCAACAGTATACAGAAAGCAGTTCCTATCAGTAAGTATAAAACAGGTGTCAACGGATAAAGGAAAGTTCGGTAAGGTCGTTCCAGATTTGGCTTTTTCCATCTTAACCACATGACTCCAAATACAGTCAGCATATAGAATAGCACAATCACAAAAGATATCATATCCAACAGATCTCCATATTGTCCACTCAGACACAATAAGGAAGCCCATATCCCTTGAATCCAAAGTGATTTTTCAGGAACACCATGCTTATTATTGGAGATTGCCAGACGTAAAAAAAGACCGTCTCTGGCCATAGTCTGGAATACCCGTGCACCGGAAAGAACGATACCATTGACACAGCCGAATGTAGAGATCATAACCAGAATCGCCATGATAATTGTTCCACTATGGCCCAGTATCTTTTCAGCTGCTGCTACCGCAACCCTGTCATTCTCAGCAAAGGCTATTTCATCGCGCCCTAAGGCCGCCAGATAGATAAAATTACAGAACAAATAAAGCACCATTACCAATGCCGTACCCAAAACCATTGCACGGACAACATTGCGCCTGGGATTATCAATCTCTCCGGCCACAAATGTCACATTTTCCCAGGCCACACTACTGAATACCGCACCCACCATGGCTGCTGCCACTCCACCCATAACCAGGCTCCCTGAAATCTCTCTCCACCCCTCTCCTTTAAGATTCTGAAATGCCTGAAGACCAGATGCCAGATTTTCAGCAAAAAAGTTTTGCCGGATCATAAAGATGCCTCCAACAATCAGGACGACTAAAGCCAGTATCTTGGAACTCGTAAAGATAGATTGTACAATTTTTCCGCTCTGCACTCCCTTTGTGTTGATAAAGGTAAGCAGAAGAATAATAGAGATCGCTATAATCTGAATCCAGGTAATTTTAATCTCTCCATACTGCAATACTGGAGCAGCATTATTTAACTCCGGAATCAGATAGGCTGTAAACTTACCAAAAGCCACAGCCACAGCTGCAATAGTACCTGTCTGGATAACGGTGAACAGGCTCCATCCATATAGAAAGCCGGTCATTTTCCCAAAAACTTCAGTAAGGTAGGTATATTGTCCTCCGGCTTTAGGGAATAGTGCAGATAATTCGCCATAACAGATCGCTGCTGCAACAGTCATTACAGCTGTGATCAGCCATACAATAATCATCCACCAACCAGACCCCAGTTGTCGCATAATATCAGAAGAGACAATAAAAATACCGCTACCGATCATTGATCCCATAACGATCATGACAGCATCCCAGAGCTTCAGTTGATTTTTCATTTCGTAGGTTTATGGAACTAAACTTACAAATATTCTGCAATTAATCTCCAACTTTAGTTTATTTTCTCATACCGGATATTCTCCTTTCCGCTTTAAACTCCGTAAGTTGGCTGCTGTGATCACAAAGAGCGATATCATGTAAATCCTTTTCATACTTACACTCTTAGAGAGTGAGATCGAACTGAATAACAAAAGACCCGGATTCTTTAGGAATCCGGGTCTTTCCATTTCATTAATAAAGTGTCAAAATATCATTCTGACAATCTGCTATTGCTGTATATGATACTGCTGTGTCAACTGATTGATCAAGCCGTCTACTTCTTTTGCCAGCGGATTATTGCCTTGTGTTGCTAATATATCTTTATACCTTGATAACGCATAGAATCCGTATTGTATATTACGTCCTTCCAGATCCGGTTTTGTTTCCGCAATAGCCTGGTAGTAAGCGATATTCTCTTTAATGAATTTCAGGTTACGTGACAGGATCTCATCAGCTTTTTGTTTTTCACCCGTTTTGTACAATGCTTCGATTACCGTCCAGTAACTCAATGTCTCCGGCATACCATAGACACGTTTAGGCATATTCTTGTATGCATCTAATGCCAGGTTTTTGGCTTCAGCCATTTTTCCTTGCGCCTCCAGACGGGAGATTGCATCACCATAGATACTTCCTACATACAACGAAATGTAGCGGTAAGAATCCGGATCGATATAAGATGCATTTGCAATATTACCCCACTTAAATTTATTCAGTACATTATTATATACAGCTGCAGGATCTATAAGTGCACGGCCTCCTCCTTCTTTTATACCCATATCCACAGGCATTAGGCGAAGTGCAAATCCTTCTGAAACCAGATACCGGTCTAATCCCATATAGTTATCATCAGGAACAGTAATAGTAAAGTAGACAGGTCTCTTCCAATTATTATTGGCAATCACGGCCATCATAGCCAGTTCTGCTCTGGAAACGATATTTTTATTATACGTCCACACGAGTGAATCTGTAATGGCTTCATTCCAGTCCTGAGGCACGACTTTATTAGCCAGTACCGCTTGTTTATCTACCGGCAGGAACATTTTCTTTGTTGGCAGATAGTTGACCATCTCCCCACTCTGTAACTGCGCCTGATACTGAGGATCGTCAGACAACATAATTGTCAACAAGTCTTTAACATTTACATATCCCGGAATACCGGCATCCTGATAGTAAATAATATCACGGACACCGTCTTTGATCTTTTCGGGATCAATATTCATCGGTAAAGCATCCGCATTATTTACTTTCTGCATCATCTGCTTCATGTACCAATCCGAGCTTAATAAACTCAGGTTGACCACTCTTACATCTGTACGGAATCCTTCTACTTCCTGTACATACCACAACGGATATGTATCATTATCCCCGTAGGTAAATAAGATGGCATTTGGCGCACAAGACTCCAGATAATTGCGGGCCATATCACGGGCCAGATACTTTTCTGATCGATTATGATCATTCCAGTTTTGTGCAATAAGAATAACCGGACCTCCAATGATACAGATTGCTGTGGCAATATATCCGGCTAGTTTAGGATTCACTTTCTTTCTCAGGAAATCAGCTATAGCCACGACACCCAATCCTATCCATATACTAAACGCATAGAAAGATCCTGCATATGCATAATCACGTTCACGCGGTTGCAATGGAGATTGATTCAGGTAAAGTACAATAGCCAGTCCTGTAAAGAAAAACAAAAGTCCTACAATACCTGCATCACGTTGTCTTCTGCCAAAATGCCAGAATGCACCGATCAGACCAATGATAAGTGGTAGGAAGAAATATTTGTTGTAGGACGGATCGGTAATTACAGAGGTTGGCAAAGCTTTCTGACCACCAACATGCATCTGATCTACTGGCTGCTTGATACCTGAGATCCAGTTACCTTCCGTAAATGTACCGTTACCCTGCTGATCATTCTGTCTGCCTGCAAAATTCCAAAGGAAATAGCGGCCGTACATATGACCAATCTGGTAACCGAAGAAAAATTTAAGATTGTCTCCGAATGTAGGTTGTTCATTTTCACCTAAATTAAGGTAATCACGATAATACATGGGATGGCCACCTCGGTCACTGTATATACGTGGAAAAATTGTTTCCCGGTCATACTCATAATCCACTTTTTTCTTAGCCACTACATATTTATTTCCGTCTTTCCGGTATACATTGCCTGTCTCTTTGGAACTGATTGGCTGTGCATCGAAATATTTACCTTTCATCAGCGGCTCATCTCCGTATTGTTCCCTGTTAAGGTAACTCAGGAATGTAAACGCATTCTCCGGATCACTGTTGTTCAATGTAGGATTTGCCTTTGCACGTACCATGATCATGGCAAATGAACTATATCCGAAGATCACAAATGCCGTACATAGCAATGCTATATTTAATAAAGGTTTTATTTTTTTGATAGAATACCAGATTCCGAAGACCAAAGCTCCGATCAGTAATAGCAGGAAGAATGTAACTCCTGAACCGAATCCAAGTCCTAATGTATTGACAAAGAACAGATCGAAGTATGCTGCGAATTTAACGGAGAATTGTATAATTCCCCAAAGTATAAGTCCTAATATCACAACACCTAATAACAAGGCGGAGATTGCTCCTTTAGAAGTCGCTTTATTTGTCCTGCGGAAATAGATTACTAATGCAATAGCAGGAATAGCCAATAAATTCAATAAGTGAACACCAATGGAAAGTCCCATTACATAGGCAATAAATACCAGCCATTTATCTGCACCCTGCTCATCTGCATGATGTTCCCATTTCAAAATAGCCCAAAATACTACTGCAGTACACAGGGATGACATGGCATATACTTCAGATTCTACAGCTGAGAACCAAAACGTATCTGTAAATGCGTATGCCAATGCTCCTACTACACCAGCCCCCATAATCTGGATCAACGCAACCGAAGATATCTCCTCCCCCTGGGTGACCAGCACTTTACGGGCTAAAGCCGTTACTGTCCAGAATAAAAACAGAATAGTCAATCCACTGGAAACTGCAGAACCGATATTCATCCAGAATGCAATCCGCATCGTATCTCCCATTGCAAGGTTAGAGAAGATGTTTTGAAGCATTAAGAATAAAGGAGCTCCAGGTTGGTGAACGATCTGAAGTTTGTACGCTGAGGCAATAAACTCACCACAGTCCCACCAACTCACCGTTCTTTCGGCGGTCATCACATACACTACTGTAGCAATAATAGCGCACAGCCACCCTAGCAGGTTATTAATTTTAGTATAGTTCATAAATTTATGCTGGTATTTTGATAATACGCTCCGAAAATAAGGAATACAAACGGACTTAGGAACAATATTATGCTTTTTTAACACAAAATTTCAATTTCTGAAGGCTATATTAGACTCAGTACATCCTCAAATCAGATCTTCGACAAAGAATGAAATAAATTATTTTACTGAAAATCAGACCCGATATAGAAATTCACAAAAAAAGTTTTGGAGAAATAAAAAAGCCACGTATATTTGCATCGTCAAAATGAAAAACAACGTTTCAAGACGTGATTGTCCTATAGTATAAGGGTAGTACGACAGTTTTTGGTACTGTTTGTCTTGGTTCGAATCCAGGTGGGACAACTCAAAAAAAGAGAGAATTGCAAAAGCAGTTCTCTCTTTTTTTTATCCCCTCTACAGCTCCGACAGACAGTTTTTTGATCCGGTTTAGTTTTGATTATTTAAAACATTTGCCTATCTTTGACACATATTAGCAAGCTATGCTGATAAGCTTGTCCCATAGTATAATGGTAGTACGACAGTTTTTGGTACTGTTTGTCTTGGTTCGAATCCAGGTGGGACAACAAAAAAAGAGAATCGCAAAAACGGTTCTCTTTTTTTGTTATGCGTTGCTCCTCCACTCCTTCGAATTTCATACGTACAGCCATCTCTGAAATTGATTTTTAAAGGTTTTTTTTGGAATACTTTAAATTTGCATAACGTGATCTTTGCGATTATAAAACATTTACATAACTTTGCCCCAACATCAGCAAGCGCTTTTGCCACGATTGTCCTATAGTATAAGGGTAGTACGACAGTTTTTGGTACTGTTTGTCTTGGTTCGAATCCAGGTGGGACAACTTTAAGTACATTATAAAGAAATTTATTGAAGTAAATTCTATTCTAATCCTTATACAAAAACACTCACCATGCCTTTGCAATTTAACACCGTAAAATTATTTGCTGGTTCCGGCACACAGGAATTATCAGAAAAAATCGCAAAATCTTACGGAAAACCTCTTGGGGACAAAACATTATCAAAATTCAGTGACGGAGAAATCCAGCCATTCTACAATGAATCAGTACGTGGCAGCGATGTTTTCCTGATCCAATCTACCAATCAGCCTACTGACAATCTTTTGGAGCTGTTGTTGATGATTGATGCTGCAAAAAGAGCTTCCGCTCACTACATTACTGCAGTAGTTCCTTATTTCGGATTTGCCCGCCAAGACCGCAAAGACAAACCACGTGTAGCTATCGGCGCTAAAATGATCGCAAATCTGATCACAGCATCAGGCGCTCACCGTATTATGACAATGGATTTACACGCTGCACAGATCCAGGGATTCTTTGATATTCCGGTAGATCATCTTGACGGATCTGTGATCTTCGTACCGTATATCAAATCATTGAATCTTCCCAACCTGACAATTGCATCACCAGACATGGGTGGTTCGTATCGTGCACGTACATTTGCTAAATTCTTCAACGCTGAAGTTATCATCTGTGACAAACGCCGTAAACGTGCTAATGAGATTGAATCAATGTCTATCATCGGGGATGTAACGGGACAGGATGTGGTACTGATCGATGATATCTGTGATACAGCAGGGACTCTGTCAAAAGCAGCAGCTCTGATTATGGAAAACGGAGCAAAATCCGTACGTGCGGTATGTACGCATGCAGTACTTTCAGGAAAGGCTTACGAAACCATAGAAAACTCTGTCCTTACAGAAATGATTGTGACAGATACCATCAAACTGGATGCTGATAAAATGAATACTTGCAGCAAGATCAAAGTATTATCTACAGCAGACCTGTTTGCCAATGCAATCAAAAATGTGAATGAGCACAGCTCTATATCTGATCTTTTTCAGGTAGACTAAGATATACCGGAGCAAAAGATAAGGAGGGAAAATAAAGTATTATCAGATCTTCAGATTCCTGCGACACACAGTAAGTCAGGCATTTTGAATTTTTAATTTTGACTTTTAATTTTTTAATTTCTATCTTTGCACCTCAAATTTTAATAAATTAAAACATGAAATCAATTGCTATTAGCGGTTCTGCAAGACAGAACGTAGGGAAAAGAGATGCAAAAGAATTGCGTTACGAAGGTCAGGTACCTGCAGTTCTTTATGGTAGTGGTACTCAGACACACCTATCTGTATCCGCAGCTGATTTGAAACCAGTGCTTTATACTCCGGAAGTTGTATTCGTAGAATTAAACATCGACGGAAAAAAATCTAAAGCAATCGTTCAAGACGCTCAATTCCACCCTTTGACAGATTTAGTTATCCACGTTGACTTTTTAGAGTTGAATGATGATAAAGAAGTTTCTGTTAATATCCCTGTAACATTGACTGGTACTTCTCCAGGTGTTAAAATGGGGGGTAAATTAGTTCAAAAACTGCGTAAACTTCGCGTTAAAGCTACTCCTAACAACTTGCCTCAGTCTATCGAAGTTCCTATGGAATCTTTAGAAGTAGGTAAATCAGTACGTGTTGCTCAGGTTCAGTTGAAAGATGCTAAAATCTTAAACAACTCTGATGATACTATCGTTTCAGTTGTTATGTCACGTGCATTGCGTCAGGCAGAGCAGGAAGCGGCTAAGGCAGCTAAAGGTGGTAAAAAATAATCGTTAACACGATTATCAACCATATTGCAAAAAGGCATCGGAAAATTTCGATGCCTTTTTCTTTACCATCTGAATTCATCTTTATTCCACCCGAATCCTATAGTTTATAGCAGAAAATCCACTTTCAAAGTAGGATTTTATTATTTTTACAGACAAAGTTTAAGAAAGAAATGAATTATCTAATTGTAGGCTTGGGAAATATAGGACGTGAATATCAGGATACACGTCACAATATTGGTTTTATGGTCGCAGATGAATTGGTGGCTCAGGCCGGAGGATCTTTTTCAACACTGAAGCATGCATATTATGCTGAATATAAGCAACGCGGACATAACGTCTATGTTATCAAACCAACGACTTACATGAACCTTAGCGGTAAAGCTGTCAATTTCTGGATGCAGCAACTGAAAGTACCGATCGCTAATCTTCTGGTTATAGTGGATGATCTGGCACTTCCGTTTGGCACCATACGTCTCAAACCTAAAGGTAGCAGTGCGGGACATAACGGACTAAAATCTATAGAAGCACTTTGCGGAGGACAAGCCTATCCAAGACTTCGCTTTGGAATCAGTGATAACTTTCCAAAGGGGCGTCAGGCAGATTATGTACTCGCTCCATTTGATAATGATGAGCAGAAGGAATTACCGGCTCTTATAGAACGCTCTGTACAGATGGCCAACAGTTTTATCAATATTGGTATAGAACTGACCATGACCAATATGAATAAATAAAAAAGACCGGAAGAATTTCCGGTCTTTTTTATGTGATGGCAATAGCAGAACAGGCTTACCCTACCTCTATTTTTTCTCCGTCTCTTCTTCTATTTGTCTCTTCTTGGTCGTAATCTTAATGACTCCATTCTCCCCCTTGTTTCCATGTAATACAGTTGCTGCAGCATCTTTTAAAATTTCAATGGATTCTATGGAATTAGGGTCAAGATTCTTTAAACTCTTACTGCCTTCCTGAATTTCATTATCAATGATTACCAGGGGGTCTTTACCTTCCTTCAACCCACGGATGTGTAATTGAGAAGCTCCTCCAGCCTGATTGTCACTTCTTTTTAAAATCGTCGCACCTGTTACTTTTCCTCTAACGAACTTATCCACACTATCTTTCTTAAAAGTAGAAGCATTACCTGTACTAATAACCCCGGAATTGCCGTTTTTAAGTGTTATCATTACGACTCCGTTTTCACCTTTCGCACCATAAAGAGATGTAGCAGAAGCATCTTTCAATACATTAATAGTGGTTATATCATCCGGTCGGATATTATCTACATCTTCCTTTGTAATTTCCTTACCATTCACCATATACATAGGTTGTTTACCTGACGAAGCCGAGCGAATAATAATCTTATTGATGGTGGTATCCTTTTTATTAATGATCACTTTCTCCCGGACTGTATTACCTGTTCCAATTTTCATCACTTTTATAGTGTCCTGCTTAAGTGCCGGAAGGCTAACATCTAAAGCTGTCGCTTTAGTCACTGATACAATCTTTTCGATTCTGGCTTCTGCTTGATTAACGGTTAACGCTGCGCCTGCAAAAATAAACACAGGTAATAAGAACGCATATTTGCTCAATTGCAATTTTGAAGAGCGTTTTTTGTTCATCATCATAATTCTTCGCTTTAGCGTCTTGAAATTAAATTGATTACTGATACCAATAGCAGCCCCCTGTTTGGTAACATGCAGCAAACTGTACTGATAGGTCATACGGTCAGCACCATTATTCAGGACTTGCTGATCGGTAAGAAATTCCAGATTCTGACGAATGGCTTTCCGCATCAACCAGACAAACGGATTATACCAGCACAAGATCAATGTCAGTTCGCTCAGTAAAATATCAAAACTGTGCTTTCCTTTGACGTGAATTTCTTCATGATGGAAGATATCTGCCAGTTCCAAATCTTCATGAAGGCTCTTATTGACATAGATTTTATTCAGGAATGAAAAAGGTACAATAGGTATCCACACATTCCTGAAGATAAATGTTCTCCACTGCGCAGGCCGGCTGTACATATGTATACGTAGAAGACTTGCTAACTGCACAAGAAAACGTATCAGCAGCATGCTCGCTCCGGCCACTAAAACTGCGATAATGATATCATTCAGACTCAGCTCTTTTACAGTAGACTCCGTCATTTGAGGGAGAATCGTGATATAGTCGCCTATTGCTATGATTGGCTTTGAAAACCAGCTCTTGATATCCAGAAAGGGATAGCTAAAAGAAAAGATAATACCCGTTAAAAAATATACTCTGTTCAGGGCATAGAAAGTAAGATTTTTTAACAATCCGATGTAGCTTACATATACAATGATCAACAGGAGATTGATCTGTATACTATAATAAAGTAGATTTTCCATGGCACTAGCTCTTATTATTCTTGATCATATCCATAATCTCTTCCAGCTCGGAGGCGGATAACTTATCTTCTTTTACAAAGAAACTGACCATCTCTTTGTAAGAATTTTTAAAATAATCACCTACAAATCCGCTCATGAATCGTTTCTTATATTCTTCTTCCGTGATCAATGGTTCATAACGTTTGGCATTCGCATATTTTACAGCCTTTACATAACCTTTGCGCTCCAGATTTTTGATTGTCGAAGCCAGTGTGGTATACGGAACTGCAGAACCTTTAATATTGTCCAGCACCTCTTTGATAAATCCGCCATTCAGCTGCCAGATAGATAGCATAGCCTCTTCTTCCTGAATCGTTAATTTTTCCATATCTGTGATTTTAGATTTAAACACAACACAATTTTACGAAATATTCGTAGATTAACGATAATTTTAGAAATATTTTTCAAATGCGTGTGAAAATCAGGTTTGTATAGCATCATAGCTTGCTTTTAAGAGAGATATAATTGTAACAAAGTATCTGCTATCTCCATAATACTCTACTAAGTCTATTTATTATCTTTATTATAACAATATTATCGGTTGACTTAATTTTTGATTATTTTTGATAGCTTTGCGTTCATTAATTTGACTAAGCTCACTCTGCATATATGGAATTTGATTATAGACTTAAGGTATTTTACGTAGCTGCTAATACGTTGAATTTTACAAAAGCAGCAACAGAATTGTTCATATCACAGCCTGCTGTAAGTAAAAATATTCAGGAAATAGAGAATACTGTAGGTACACCTCTTTTTGAACGGCTAGGTAACCGGCTGATACTGACCAAGGCAGGTTCTATACTCTATCATCATACTCAACTTATATTTGAACAATATAATCAGGCGTCATATGAAATCAACAAAATCATCGGAAAAGGAAACGGCAGTTTATTTATAGGTATCAGTACAACTATCTCTCAATACGTCATTCCCAAAATACTGGCGCAATTCGTTGCTTCCTGTCCGCAGAATGATATCAAGGTATATGAATATAATTCTAAAAGAGTTGAAGAACTCTTACTTCGAAAAGAAATACACCTCGGAATCACGGAAGGACTTACAGACAACCGCTCCTTAAAATTCACTCCTTTTCTTAAAGATGAGATCGTATTGGTCACCAACACCCAAAATCCCTTATTCAATAAAGAAGAATTCAGCCTTAAAGACCTTTATTATATCCCGTTGGTGATTCGGGAGACCGGCTCAGGCACCAGAGATATTATCGAAGAAAGATTACGTCAGAAAGGGATTGCGACTCACAAACTGAGGATTGAGATTACACTCTCTTCTACCGAAAGTATTAAGGAATACCTCAAATACAGCAAGGCTGCAGCATTTGTATCTATTCATGCGATCAGCAATGAACTAAATACTAATCAGCTCCGAATAATAGAATTGACAGATCTGAATATAGAACGTAATTTCTACATCACACATTTGCACGGAGGATTGACAGGGCTTCCTGAAACATTTTTAAAGTATATACAGAAGCATAAAAACCACATCTACTCATAACATTTCATTATACCATATAATAATATGATATTATAACTCCATTACTTGTTCCGCTAGATTTGTACAAAATCTAATAATTATGGAGGAAGAATTAAGAAAATCAGGAAGAATAATCCGTTATGTGATCGGTTTAAGCATCATACTGGTCTGCTTCATTGTGCTAAGTCTGTATTTCACTATTCATCCGCCCATATCTCAGGCAATGGCAACGGAACACCCGGATAGTATATTGACCCATGTTGATCAGTACGAAGGAATCTCCTTTGGGGATAATACGGAAGGCAAGCTGGCTGCTGAAGGTGAAAAACTGATTAAGGAAACCTACAATTACTTCTATAAGGATGGACAAAAGATCGGTAACCGGCTGGCTTGTACCAACTGTCATCTGAATGGCGGCACAAAAGCATTTGCAGCTCCTTATATAGGATTGAGCGGAGTATTTCCAATATACATCGGCAGGGAAGATAAGATTGAATCGCTGGAAGAACGTATCAACGGATGCTTTGAACGCAGTATGAACGGACAGGCTATCGATGTAAACAGTATGGAAATGCGTGCTATTGTGACTTATATCAAACAAATAAGCACAAAAGCGCCCATAGGCAAGCGAATCGCAGGACAGGGATTTGTGAAAATCGTCGTCCCTGAACGCGCCGCTAATCCAAAGACGGGAGCTGTCATCTTTCAGAAACAGTGTCAAAGTTGTCACGGAAATACGGGGCAGGGTGTCAAATTAGCAAATAATAAGGGATATCAATATCCGCCATTGTGGGGTGAGGATTCGTACAATGACGGTGCAGGAATGGCCAGATTGCTGACTGCAGCTAAATTTATTAAAGCGAATATGCCATTGGGCGCGACTTATGAAGCACCTGTCTTATCGGATGAAGAAGCTTATGATGTGGCGGCGTATATCAACTCCTTTCCGAGACCGGTAAAGGCAAATAAAGAAAAGGATTATCCTAATCTGGAGAAGAAGCCTAAAGATTCGCCTTATCCTCCGTTCAATGATCAAATAAGTCAATTACAACATAAATATGGACCTTATAACTTTTAAAATGATGAACAAAAAACTAATGTTGATGATGCTTATACTGGTAAGTATAACGACTGTGTATGCCCAAAGCAAAGATTCTTTACAACACAACAAAGAATATACGGGTGCGGAAGCGCAGCTTAAAAGCTATAAAGCTATCTATCAATTGGACAGCAATGATCCCAAGATTATTGAAAAAGCTATCCGAAACATCAATAATGCACTGGATGATCCTCGTTTGCAAGGTAAACTTCAGATTGAACTGATCACTTTTTCTGGGGGAACGGAAGCGTATCTGAAAAGCTCGTCCAAATTTGAGGAACCGTTAAAAAAACTGATCCAACGTGGTGTTATTGTGGCTCAGTGTCTCAATTCTTTAAAAGAACGTAACCTAAGTAAAGATCAACTGTTTGATTTCGTTGCTTATGTACCTAGCGGAAACGGAGAACTGATTATCCGTTCTCTGCAAGGCTGGACAATTATTAAACCTTAATTTTATTCTTATGCACAAGTTAGTTATTTACATATCCGCATTTATCGCTATCCTTTCTAATGCGCAGGCGCAGGATCACCGCTTTGATCCTCCGTGGAATACGCCTCCTGAATCCGCAGTCAATTTCACCATCCCCGGAATAGACAATATTCCTGATCTGTACGGTGAAATAGAGAATCCGCAATTGGTGATTTTCTTTGCAGGCAATCAGTTTATGGTAATTGATGATCTGATCAAAGGGTTCAAAAAAGAATATCCTCAATATGAACGCATTTTTGTAGAAACACTACCTCCCGGAATTCTCGCCAAACAAATACAGGGTGGTTCACTGACTATAGGCAATCTGAAACTCACCCATACAGCAGACATCTATACTGCAGGACAAAGACGCATTACTGAAATGGCTGATTATTTCGATCAGACTATTGAATATGCCCGTAATAAACTCATCCTTATGGTTCCGGAAGGGAACCCCAAAAATATCCGGACGTTAGAAGATCTGCAACGCAAAGATGTACGGATAAGCATGCCAAATCCGGCCTGGGAAGGTGTAGGTGAACAGATCAAGACAGCATATAAAAAAGCAGGAGGAGAACAGCTGGTGTCTGCTGTAATGGATATAAAAACAAAAGATCAAAGTACATATCTGACTCGCATTCACCACAGGGAAAGTCCTTTGCGTATATTGGAAGGAAAAGCTGATGTCGCCCCGGTATGGTATTCAGAAGTTATATTTCAGAAGCTCATCAACCATCCGGTAGACGGTATCGAAATACCTGCAGAACATAATATTACCGCTAAGTATATGGCCGGAAAACTGAAAAAAGCAAAGAATCCGGAAGCTGCTGCAGCATTTATGAAATACCTGCAGTCTCCTGTAGCTAAAGCTATTTATAAGAAATACGGATTTGAAGTATAATAGCTCCTATTAACAATAAAATACCCTGTTAATTTTAAAAATTAACAGGGTATTTTACCACTTTCTCCACTCATTCTCCTATAGTTACAAAATTCTGATATCTTTTAATTATTGATTTTTGGATGCTTCTCAGCTCTTGCCCTAATGCAGTTTAGTCTTTAAAAAAGGATGCTTTAAGATCCTGGCTACCACCAAAATTTTCATACTGTCTGATATGATCACTGATTTTTTCAAACTCATATATACCACAATTGAAAGACATGCTCTTGTTATTGCTAAACGTAAAAACCAATATTTCATCTTTATAATCAAATCGTATATTTTTAATGCTTTCCATTCCTTTATAAAAGATGTTCTTACCTGAAATATTAAAATTGATCTTTTCTGAAATGAAATCAACAGATCCACATTTCTGATTACTACTTTCTATATAACATCTAAGATGTGCTTCTTCTATGATAGCACATGATTTTATTGCCACTGCATTCGTAAAGAAAGAATTAACCATTATATTTTAGTATTAATAGATACCTGTTGACTCCCCATATTTTTCCACACAAACTTCATCTGCTATTCCATAAAGAATCTGATCGGTAAAATCGTTAACATTATTTGGTATTTCACCGGGATTGTTGAGGATATGAAAATAGAATGCTTTTCCATTACTTACAATCCAGTTTGCTATATCCTCAACTCCATCTTCAGATTCTTCCATATAATCTGTAAAAGGAGCTTCCTGTAATTCTACTGAAGCATCAATAAATTCTTCCTGAAATTTTATAAGATCATCTTTTGAAAAATTAGCTAAAAGTCCCCTAAGCGTATCCCTGTTTAAATTTGCATTTTTAATGAGGGACCAAAACCATTCTGATATTTCTGCATCTTTCATTCGTTCTGACTTTTACTTGTGAATTACTATTTGTATACTTTAAATGATTTTATGGAGATTAATCCTATCCCCTGTCAGTCTTTTACCTGCAAGATATCACCGAATATCTGCATCAAATAATTTATAAAATTCTCAGGCAATATGACATGCTCAATGTCTATAGATATTTCACTCTCTTCTATATGTAATATCATTGTCGTATTGCTGATCGATATATGTGTACAACAATTGATGCATTGGTCTCCATTACATTCAATAAAAATGTCTTCTGACTCTTCCTTATCATATGACTTCTGAAATAGAATGTACTTCTCATAGTCAAACTCATCTTCAGAAAGACCAACCATAAAATATTCCTCATCTTCCTCTTTGGAAGCATAGGCAAATTTTGCCTTAAATGCTACTTTATACATATATCCTGGAGCAATACACCCTACTTATAATGGTTTCTATTTTTTAAATCAATAATCTGTATGTCGGATTCTTTTATTTCTTCTGTGCATTTAGCCGAAATATTGCATCATATATTTACTATTTTCCGACCAATGCGTTTACTGCACTTTTCAATTTATCTGCATCTTTGGTGCTGAAGTTTACAACAAATTTCAGATCCGGAACGTTGTTTTGAATTATTGGATTTTCTATCGTAAAGTGAATAGAAGTTTCTGCAAATTCGTACTTAAAACCACTTTTAAGTGCACTTATACAATTTGTCTGATCATTTATCTCTATCCCTATTTCATCTTCATATGCTAAAGAACTAAGGGAAAGATAATTCTCAGCATTAACAAATGTAATACTGACCAGTTCATCCCAATTATCTTCCAGACTGTAAACAATCTGCTGACTTTCAAATATCATATACATTTCTAATAATCATCTATCAGAATAACATCCGGATTATAAAACTTCCTGTAATATTTCTCAATCAGACCTACAACTCTTAGTCTTTCCTTTTTGCTCATCTTTTCATCAGAACTATCCCATTTTTTTACCGATCTGGTAAATATAGCACCATGTTCCGCATCTATCGTACAGATCAATCCCTTCTCATTTTCTATAAAGAGCAAATTTTCACCCCGTCCCAAAACCCGGATACCATACAGGTTACCGGCTTCATCAGTAATCCGGTGTATATCTTCCCGCTGCATTAATTCTTCAAGGTAACTATCCATTACATTTAGCTTTATTACTTTAAATTTATCCTTGGAAAAACCAGCAATCAATCTAACACAACTATCTATTATTATGTCACTTAGTCCAAATACTTAATCTCTCTCTTTCGGACAAACTGCAATTTATCTTTGAAGTCCGTTATTTTATTATTCATTACTTCCTGCTTCTCGACCCAATTATTTTGACTATCATAATGATATGTATTGATGTGTATGGTTATCCAATCTCCACCATTATAGGATTTGTTGTTGCTTTCCTTTCTCGTGAGATTGCCAAACGTATCATAGGTGTAAGTATCCCTTTTTATATAATTATCCTTTTCCAATTCTTCATCCGATGCAAACACTTTTTCATCCATAAGCTTACCGTCCTGATCAAATGTACTTTGAGTAATATCGAAAAGCTGGTTAAATGAATAGTAGCGGGTAGTTCTTATTTTTTTTCCGGACTGGTCAATGACTTCTTTACTATCCCAATTTTCATTATAAGGATCTTCATTTACGGCTTCATCGACTTCCAACTCAATCCCATTTTCAAAATTTCTGATAACATTTCCATCATTATCGTAAATCTCTTTATAAGAAATACCTTGTCCGTAATCATACTGTTTTTCCAATAATGCCCCATCTTCTCCGTAAATGTTTTGACTGAAATATTTACCATCGCTTTGTTTTAGCGTATCTTCTACCATGATCTGGTCAGCATTATATGTTTTGGTCAAGGTTTTCGTCAGTCGTCCATCGCTATGGTATACTTCCCACCTAACGATATTGCCAGCATCATTAAAGTGTGTTATCTCAAATCCTAACAAGACTAAATTTTCATTTTCAGGTTGAAACGTCAATTCCTTTATCCAGGCAATCTTCCCGGATATATTAGCACTTTTCAGATCGTTATTTCCTATCATATTCTGCCAATCCATTATATTTTTCACAAAAAAGGGCACCACTTATTTTTCACATAAAACTTCTTCCGCAAATCTCAAATCCTCCGCATTATTAGCCACACATTTTAGCATATTACTTTCATTCTGGATATATAAGACCGATTTATGATCCTTTCCAAGCCATATTTTATTGGGATAGGAAAAAGGATTAAAAAACTGATTCCAATATTTTTTAACAGGCACATATATCCCGTATCCTGGCAATTGAAGTTCAAATTTATATTCTGCCTGCTCTGATAACCAATCTGTATATTCTGTAAGGAGTAAAGTAGAGAGCGTAAATTCATAAGACTCCCATTCTCTCTTGCCTTTGATATAAGGGATCGGATCTTTATCACTTTCCAGTTCATTCTTTCTCAACATAAACAGATCTGCATTCCGGCCGTATATACTAAATTCTATGCTGTCGATAGTATCCTCCAGATAGGCTAAAAAAGGATAACTATTCTCTGGTAAGGCACTATTAAAAGAATACAGCACATCGACATATGTTCCTGCCGTATTGCGGTCTTCATTCAGCCTGATACTAGACAATGTTTGGTGAATAGTTTTTAGGTTATCTTCAAATTCAGAAACTTTCATTTTTATAAGATACTTTCATTTTTGCATATTCACTTCTATCCTTACAAACCGACAGGTAACGTTGCTTCATCCTAATCTTTATACTGCAAGTAAATTCTCACGTTTTTCATCAAACACTTCCGCTACATCATTTTCGATTAACAGGTCAAAAAATCTGCTGTAACCATGCTGTATTTTATACTCCATTTCGTTCTTATATAATGGAAACAGACTGTAAAAATTTATTATTCTGTCTTCGCAGGTGATCTGCATAAAATCTTCCCCGAAAGTAGCGGAAGGCAATAATATACAACCTGTAAAAAGTGTATGCTTATCGTATGGGTCAGCTATATCATTCCATGCCTGCAAGGTATGTCCTTCGGTCAAAAAGGTATCCTGATGATGCGGAAATCTCGCCATATCTTTCATCATACCTATTATCCAATCATTTTTATCATCGCTCGGATAGGTTTTATTAAATTTTATGTCTTTAGGAATCAACAGCATTAGCTCGGCAAATGTATAATCCGCTCTATCCTGAATAGTCTCGGGAACATTCATTTCCAGCAGACTCATACCGGAAGTGATCAGCAGGTTAAACTCCTTGTCTTTTGGCTGAATAAAATATACATCCAGATGAAAGTCCAGAGAAAGCATCTCGTGAAAAACAGTCATGTCCTCACTTTCGAAATACTCATCCAGATGCTTTTGCAATGCTTCCACATGTTCATAATAATGCTTTCTATCCTGTATTTTCCTGATTAGTTCTTTGTCCATATTTTTTTTATCTCCATACGCTCTGTCGTGCATTAGAACAAATTTTGTTCTGCGAAGATCGGCTATTTAAATATAATGCTTTTCTTTTAAACTATCGATGGGAAAAAGGAATTTGAAATTTCATGAAAACCTGTAAATAAGAGACTTACACATGTTTAAACATATTAAAATAACCCGTTTTGAGCTGATTCTGAATACACAACAGGATTTTAAGTTTTTATTCTGTCTATCGTTTTTTTTTCAAAAAAGTTGAATTTTCTGATTATTTTGAATATTTTGGAAAGTATTGTTAACGCAACGCAAAATTAGTTTTAACCCTATATCAAATTGTCCCTATATGACTTAAATATGGCATTTTAATTCATTTGGACATATTGATTTACATTTCAATTTATTTACATTTGCATAATACAAGATATTCAAACTATGTCTGAAACAGTTAAACTTACTTTAAACGATTCATCATATGAGCTTCCTGTAATCACAGGAACTGAAAATGAAAAAGCTATTGACATCTCCAAACTAAGAGATCAAACCGAGTATATAACTTTAGATCCGGGATTTAAAAACACAGGAGCTACAAAAAGTGCCATTACTTTCTTAGATGGTGAAAAAGGTATTCTTCACTACAGAGGTTATCCTATTGAACAATTAGCTGAAAAATCTACATTTTTAGAGGTTGCTTATTTATTGATCTTTGGTGAATTACCTTCAGACGAGACTTTGAAAAAATTCAGACATGACATCAGCAAGCATACACTGATTCATGAGGATATGAAGAAATTCTTTGACGGATTCCCTTCAAAATCCCACCCAATGGGACAACTGTCCTGTTTGGTTGGAGCCCTGTCTGCTTTTTATCCTGAATCCCTGAATCCTAATGCTTCTGAAGAAGAAGACAACCTGACAATTGTAAAATTACTGGCAAAAATGCCGACAATTGTTTCCTGGATTCACAAAAAATCATTGGGTCATCCGGTGATCTACCCTAAAAACAATCTTAACTATGTACACAATTTCCTAAGCATGACTTTCGGTCAGGTAACGGAAGATGTGACTATAGACCCGATCGTCATTGATGCGATGCACAAATTGCTGATTCTTCATGCAGATCACGAACAAAACTGTTCAACTTCTACTGTACGTATCGTAGGTTCATCCAATGCGAATCTTTATGCGTCTGTTTCCGCAGGTATCTCCGCTTTATGGGGTCCGCTTCACGGAGGAGCTAATCAGGCGGTAATCGAGATGCTTGAGGCGATCAAAAATGACGGTGGTGATGCAGATAAATATCTGGCTAAAGCTAAAGATAAAAATGACCCTTTCCGTTTAATGGGATTCGGTCACCGTGTATATAAAAACTTCGACCCGCGTGCTAAGATTATCAAAAAGACATGTGATGATATCTTAGAAAAGCTAGGTATTAATGATCCTGTCCTGGAAATCGCAAAACGCCTTGAAGAAGCTGCATTAAGCGACCAGTACTTCATTGACAGAAAATTATATCCAAACGTAGATTTCTATTCCGGTATTATCTACCGTGCATTAGGTTTCGATTCGGAAATGTTCACTGTATTATTCGCTTTGGGTCGTCTTCCGGGATGGATTGCTCAGTGGAAAGAAATGCGCGAAAACAAAGAACCTATCGGACGTCCGAGACAGGTTTATACAGGTTCACAAAAACGCGACTACGTAGAGCTGAAAAACAGAAAATAATTCATTTTGAATATAGAATTAAAAGGCACTCTCTACGGGTGCCTTTTTTAGTTCAAAAAAAATCTACTAAATAAGTATAACTTCACGGTTAGATGCTTAAATAATGGGGAGTTTTCCTTATGTTTGCAATCTAATTAAGAATTATTCTAAAAAACTTGACCAACCTGTTAATCGATATACTGGTACCTGTAGCAATTTTTAGTTTTATTGCTATTTTCACGCTGTTTGCGGTATATGCGGAGCGTAAAATTGCCGGTTTTGTACAGGATCGTCTCGGCCCTATGGAAACAGGAAAATTCGGAAGCCTGCAGACAATAGCAGATATTCTGAAGCTCCTCCAAAAAGAATTTATTACTCCCTCTGCAGCAGACAAAATATTGTTCGCCGCAGCTCCTGTTATTATCTTTATTGCTGTTTTTATTGGTTTTAGTGTAATGCCCTGGGCTCCGGGATTTATTCCTGCTGATACACATACCGGACTGTTTTTTATTATGGCGGTTGTTTCTATTGATGCAATAGGTATACTTATGGCTGGCTGGGGATCAAATAATAAGTATTCCTTATTAGGCTCTATCCGCGCCATAGCACAGATGGTATCGTATGAGATTCCGGTAGGATTATCTCTGATTGCAGCTGTGATGATTACGCAGACGCTGAATCTCAATGAAATCGGTATAAACCAGGGAATCCTGTCTTCAGAAAACATTAAGTTTCTTGGATTCTGGGAAGTCAATACAGTCGGAGGAATATTTGCATGGAACATCTTTCAGGCTCCGCACCTCTTAGTGGTTTATGTTATCTTCTTTATAGCCACATTAGCAGAATGTAACAGAGCTCCGTTTGATATTCCGGAAGCAGAATCTGAACTGATCGGAGGTTTTCATACCGAATACGGGGGAATCAAATTTGCATTTGTCTTCCTTGCGGAATATGCCATGATGTTTTTAGTAGCCATGCTGGGGGTTGTTATTTTCCTTGGCGGATGGAATACGCCTCTGCCTAATATCGGAGCACTGAAATTGGCGACCTGGACCACCGGATTATGGTGGGGAATCTTCTGGACGCTGGCCAAATCACTGCTTATCGTCGGTGTACAGATGTGGATCAGATGGACACTGCCAAGACTCAGAGCAGATCAATTGATGGCCTTATGCTGGAAAATACTGATCCCTGCAACATTTGTCTGTATAGCGATATCAGGAATATGGAGATTAGTTGTTATGAATTAATATGATGTTGATAAAGACGACCATAAATGCATTACTCACGGCTGTCAAAGGACTCTCTTTGACTGTAAGACACCTCTTTGGTGCCCGTCGTGCACGTCATGAGCTCGACATCACAAAAGATCATTATTTTGACAAGCAGGACGGGGTAGCTACGGTACAGTTTCCAAAGCAGAAAATGCCTATTCCTGAAGTCGCCCGTTATCAGTTGGAGGTGGAGATAGACGATTGTATCGTATGTGATCTTTGCGCCAAAGCCTGCCCTGTGGATTGTATAGATATCCTGGCTATTAAATCACCTGAAGCAATCGGAAAAACTTCCGACGGAAGTGTAAAACGTCTTTACGCGGAGAAATTCGATATCGATATGGCCAAATGTATGTATTGCGGTCTTTGTACTGTTGTATGTCCTACAGAGTGCATCACCATGACCAATCAGTATGACCGCAGCACATCCAAACTGACTGACCTTATCTATGGGTTCTCGGATATGTCAGACACAGAAGTAGCACAACGTAAAGAAGAGTGGACCAAATTTCAGGCAGAGAAGGAGGCTGCGAAAAAACAATCATGACACTTGAAGAACTTTTGTTTTATGCCTTCGCAGCACTGGCTATCGGCTCGGCGCTGTTGGTTGTTAACCTAAAAAATACCGCAAGGGCACTTTTCTTGTTTTTCATTGTCTTGTTTGCTATGGCCGGACTTTACCTCTTTGCTCTTGCAGATTTTGTAGCGATCACTCAGATCATGGTATACGTAGGTGGTGTACTGATCCTGATGATCTTTGCATTCATGTTGTCCAACAAGGAATTGCTCAAAGATCTGCAACATGCTTCCGGTAAGTTTCTGACTTTGCCTAACTGGCAGTCTTTGATTCTTAGTTCGGCTTTTTTGATTATTATGATCACAGCCGTAGTAGAATGGCAGTCCGAGGTACCTGCATGGATTGAGCAGGCACGAATTAACAACACTTTCATCCGTCCATCGGACAATAATATTCAACAACTTGGATTCAAGTTTATGACACAATATATTCTTCCTTTTGAGCTCATTGGTATCTTCCTTATGATGACACTGATCGGTGCAGCTCATTTGTCGAGAAAGGAGGATAAATTTTGATTACTTTGACTCATTTCCTGATCGTCAGTGCCTGTATATTCTGTATTGGTCTGTATGCAGTCCTGTCGAAAAAGAATGCGATTATGATTCTCGTGGGTATTGAACTGATGATCAATGCCGCGATTCTTAATTTTGTAGCATTCGGTCGTTATGATAAAATCAATTACGGCGGACAGGTTTTCGCATTATTTGCTATCGTGCTCGCAGCTGCAGCGGTAGCTGTAGGTCTGGCGATTATTCTGAATGTCTATCGCCATTATAACACCATCAATCCGGATCAGGTACAGGAATTAAAAGATTAGTATTGAATTATTTTGCTGACATATCGCCCGTTACCACTGCACTGCTTACTTTAGCATTGCCTTTTGTGGCTTTTCTCTACCAGGCACTTTTAGGAAAACGTGCACAGTCCGGTATTATTCCGGCTATTGCAATAGCCTTGAGCGCTCTCTTTGGTCTTCTGACATTTGTTGAAATCTGGAACTACCGTACATTACACATTCAGACCGATTGGTTTACAATAGGCAATAAAACATTTACAGTAGGTATTTTGCTTAATAACCTCACTGCACTGATGCTGCTGATTGTACCTGTTATAGCACTTCCGGTACATTTATACTCCAGATCATATATGCACGGGGATAAAGGTATTCATCGCTACTGGATGTATCTGAGCTTATTTTGCTTTGCCATGTTGGGTCTGGTGATGATGAACAATCTGCTGCTGATGTACATTTTCTGGGAGCTGGTCGGGTTTGCCTCGTATCTGCTTATCGGATTTTGGTTTACAAAAGAGTCAGCAGTTCAGGCAAACAAAAAGGCATTTATTATTAACCGGATCGGTGATCTGGGCTTTTTAACCGGTATTGCTATTGTATACAGTCAGTTTGGCACATTAAATCTCGTGGAATTATTTGGTTCCGATGGTTTGGCCCATCAGGCCATATCAAGTGATGGCCAATGGATATCTCCAATGAATACTATGCCTGCAGGCTGGTTGACAGCAGCCGGGATAGCATTCTTTATCGGAGCTATGGCTAAATCTGCTCAATTTCCCTTACACGTATGGCTTCCGGATGCGATGGAAGGTCCTACCTCTGTATCGTCTCTTATTCATGCGGCTACTATGGTTGCAGCCGGCGTATTTTTAATGGCGACACTGTTTCCCTTATTTAATGAAACGGTATTACTTGTCATTGCTGTAATTGGAACCCTGACAGCAGCAAGTGCGGCATATTTTGCATTGGCACAATATGATATCAAACGAATTCTGGCCTTTTCTACTATTTCTCAGCTGGGATATATGATGGTGGGTATAGGTATAGGCGCATGGGATGCGGCAATTTTCCATCTGGCGACACACGCATTTTTTAAATGTCTGCTATTCTTATGTGCAGGGGCGGTAATCCATGAAATGGTGCATCTTAAAGAAAAAAGTCAACAGGATTTTGATGCGCAGGATCTTCGAAATATGGGAGGACTCCGCAAGTATATGCCTAAGACATTTGCACTTATGGCACTCTCCTCTCTCGCTTTATCAGGATTCCCGCTGACATCGGGCTATCTGTCCAAAGACAGTATTGTTATTTCAGCATTCGAATGGAGCAGTACACATAGAGCAGTCTATCATATTATTCCTGTAGTATTAATCGTAGTCAGTATCCTGACAGCATTCTATATCGGCAGATTAATTTTTAAAGCTTTTTTCGGACAGCTACGGGTGCCTTCATCGCTGACAGCACCTGTGCATGAAGCACCAAAGATGATGCTTATTCCCATGTTTTTTCTGGCACTATGGTGTTTCTTCCCAATTTTCTCCTTCAATCCGCTGTCTTACCATCATGCCTGGATTGTGGACGGGTTGCTGGATCAATATCCTTATGCTACCAACCCAATAGCACACCTTGTTATTCCGGTTATCCTTACGCTTGGCGCTTTAGGAAGCTGGTGGGTCGGTTACAAGTGGTATGTCAAAAATGAATATCCGTTCAATCCGCAACACCGGTTAATACAGGCTTCTTTAAAACAAGGGTATTTAAATGAACTGTATACATTTGTTTTCGTGGATGGTACTGTACAGTTGGCAAAAATTTGTTATTGGATTGATCGAAATGTCGTGGATGGTATTGTTCTCCTGATTTCTATTGTTATATTACGTTTCTCAACTGTCATTACCTGGATTGACCGGGTACTTGTGGACGGCTTTGTTAATTTGGTGGCTAAAACAGCCTATTGGCTTGGAAATGTGTTTCGTCATATACAGAATGGTCGTCTGCAGTATTATCTGTTTTCGGTGTTTTTCGTGGTTTTGATTGGTTTAGTTTATTTGATCATAAAATAAAATGGGATTACTTACGCTCATCATATTTCTTCCTTTAATCGCAACAGCCTTGATACTGCTGCTTCCGACAAAATGGAACAACTCATACAAATACCTTGCTCTGGCATTTACAGTTGTCCAGTTACTCATAGCAGGCTATCTGTATATTCACTTTGATGCTACACGAACAGGGATTAATACAGAAGAAGGCTATCAGTTTGTCGAACAGCTTTCCTGGATCCGCCTTGATCTTGGCACTATTGGCAAGTTAGAAATAGATTATTTCCTTGGGCTTGACGGTGTTTCTTTACCGCTTGTATTGCTAAGTGCTTTTGTGATGCTCATGGCTATAGGCGCTTCCTGGAATATACAGAAGAGTCCTAAAGGATACTTTGCCCTACTGATGGTACTCAATATGGCAGTAATGGGCATTTTCTGTGCACTGGATTTTTTCCTTTTTTATGTGTTCTATGAAGTGATGCTCCTGCCGTTGTATTTTCTTATCGGAATATGGGGCGGAACACGAAGAGAATATGCAGCAATCAAATTTTTTATCTATACGCTGTTTGGTTCGGTATTCATGCTACTGGTCATTGTGGGTCTTTATTTTTCAGTTACCAATCCGGTGACAGGTGCATATACCTTCAATATGTTGTCTATGATGAATCCAGACAATTATGTAGAAGGAGGATTCTTTTCCCCTGACAGCCTTTCCACTATCTTTGGATGGTCTACGCGGCTTGTAGGCTTTATCGTGTTGTTTTTTGCATTTGGGATCAAGGTACCTATTGTGCCTTTACACACCTGGTTGCCGGATGCGCACGTAGAAGCTCCTACTCCTATCTCCATCATCCTTGCCGGAATATTGCTGAAGATCGGTGGCTATGGAATAATCCGTATCTGCTATGGTATTTTCCCGGATATTGCAGCACAGACCAATTGGTGGATCGGACTTATAGGCGTGATATCCATTTTATACGGTGCAATGAATGCTTTGGCCCAGAAAGATCTGAAGCGTATGATCGCTTATTCATCGGTATCGCACATGGGATTTGTATTATTAGGTATTGCTTCGCTGACAGCAGAAGGGATTTCGGGTGCTATGTTTCAGATGATAAGTCACGGATTCTTGTCCGCAGCTCTGTTTTTTCTTGTGGGTGTGGTGTATGACCGCGTGCATGACCGTTATATCTATCATTTCAGAGGGTTGGCGACCATTATGCCGAAATATACGGCTTTTGTGGCTATAGCTTTCTTTGCCTCTCTTGGTCTGCCCGGATTTTCGGCTTTTATCGGAGAAGCATTTGTGATCATCGGGACATTCAATGCGGCCAGTATAGGGTCGGCTCTTCCGAGATGGATGGCTATCGCAGGTTCTATAGGAATTCTGTTAAGTGCAGCCTACTTCCTGTGGACATTACAACGGATGTTTTTCGGACAAACCCGTCTGAAGGGTGGTGAATCCTGGGTATCGAAATTGACAGATATTAACCTCAGAGAACAGATCATCTTGTTTCCGACTATTGCACTGGCATTGGTCCTCGGAATTTTTCCGTTTCTAATTTTTGATAAGATGAATGCCTCTGTTCTTCATTTTGTATCCATTCTTCACCAATATATCGGTTAATATGGAAAGTAACAATCTGAGCAATATTCTGGATCATGTCATTGGCAGTGTCTCTGTATTAGGGCCTGAAATTGCACTTATTCTGACTTTTGTACTCAGTATCTGTGCGTCCTTATTTACAGACCGGATTTGGAGACAGTCTTCTTTTGCGATCAGCGTTGCCGGAATAGCTTGTGCAATCTATGCTCTGTGTCAACAGAGCGGACAGGAATTACCACCTGCATTTTTTGAAATGATTAGCATCGATCAGTTCTCCGTCTATGCACGCCTGCTCATTGCAGTAGCTTCTCTTGTTCTTCTGCTGTTTATCCAACAATATTTCAGCTATTATTCTTATCGGAAAAGATCTGCCGATATATATCCTGTACTGATTGCCAGTATGATCGGAATGAATGTGCTGACAATTACTAATAACTGGCTTTTAGTCTTTATCAGTATAGAAATATTATCTATTGCATCTTATGTAATGGTTGGCTTTCTCTCTCAGAAACGGAAAGAGTCTGAAGCAGCAATGAAATATGTATTGTTCGGATCAGTATGTGCCGCTGTCATGTTGTATGGATTGTCATTACTTTATGGCTTTTCAGGAAGCCTGACGTTCAACTCTACGGATCATATCAAAGGTTTGATCGATGCGCCTGAAACCATCGTAAGTATTGCTCTGCTCTTTATCTTCACAGGGATTGGCTTCAAACTTAGTTTTGTACCTTTTCATATCTGGAGTCCAGATGTGTATCAGGGCGCTCCTACCCCGGTAACAGCTTTTCTGGCAACAGTTCCTAAAATTGCAGTAGTTGTATTCCTGACCCGTATTTACACAGCCTGGTCAGATACTCCTTTTTATTTTTCGGATTTCTTCTATTACATCCTGATTATTACAGCAATAGCAACCATGCTGATTGGTAATTTAGCAGCCTTAAGACAGACAGACATCAAACGTATGATGGCCTATTCTTCTATTGGCCACACAGGTATTCTGCTGATGATGGTACTGGTCTATACTTCGCATCAGCCTCAGGTACTGATGTATTACCTTATCGTATATACGCTGATGAATCTGGCGTCCTTTATCTTTATCGACCAGCTGGAACGCATCAACGGTAATACTGAAATTACTTCCTATGCCGGTCTCGGCAAAGTGTATCCTGTATTATTCGTAAGTTTCACGATCGTGCTTATATCCCTGATAGGGCTTCCACCGACTGCCGGGTTTATCGGGAAGCTATTGATATTCTCCAGTGTTTTTGAAGTCTATCAACAGGACAACTATGCCCTGCTGATGATCCTTTTGATAGTGGGTGCACTGACAGCTGTTATTTCCTTATTTTTCTATTTCAAAATTCCATTGCAGGGATTTTTAAGAACAGCTGAACAGGAAGTAACTAAGCCCTTGAAATGGTCTACACTACTGGTTATTGCTGTAATATGTACATTTCTGATCCTGATTTTGGGGATATTCCCGGATATGTTATTAGATCGTTTGCTGTAATCTGACCCTCCAATCTATTCTTTAATATCTTATATTTGCATTATGATAAGTGCAATTGCAAATCCGATTTTTCAACGTGCGATCGAAGATTATCACGTAAATGATGCCATAGATCATCCTATTGAGAATCCTTATGATAAAACATCTTTGGAACATTTATTATATCTCAAATGCTGGATTGATACTGTACAATGGCATATGGAAGACGTGGTCCGGAATCCTGAAATCGATCCGAAGGATGCTTTGTACTGGAAACGCCGCATCGACGAATCAAACCAATATCGTACAGACACTGTTGAATATATAGACAGCTATTATCTTCAGAAATACGCAGATATACAACCGCTGGATGATGCAAAGGTGAATACAGAAAGTCCTGCATGGGCCATTGACCGCTTATCTATTCTGGCCTTGAAAATATACCATATGGAGCAGGAAACTTTGCGTTCAGATGCAGCTGCTGAGCATATTGAAGCATGTCAGCAAAAGCTCAACATTCTTTTGGAACAACGTAAGGATCTTTCCGTGAGCATCGATGAGCTATTAAATGATATAGAGCAAGGCCATAAATACATGAAAGTTTATAAGCAGATGAAGATGTATAACGATCCTGCTCTTAACCCCGTGCTGTATACTGCAGGAAAATAATATGATGCCTCTGCCCTCCAAAATAATTGTAACCCGCTTTTCAGCAATGGGTGATGTCGCTATGGTTGCTTCTGTACTGAAGGAATTCTGCGTGCAATATCCCGACGTACAATTAATTATGGTCAGCAGACCTTTTTTCCGAGCTTTTTTTGAGGAGATCCCCCAGATTACATTTCACCCTTTCGATCCGAAAGGTAAGCATAAAGGAATCTTGGGAATACGACAACTAAAACAAGAACTGGATCAGTATCAGGCTACGGCTGTAGCAGATCTTCATTACAACCTGAGATCCCGGATACTTGGTTTTTTATTTCGGTTGTCAGGTACCCGTGTAGTTGGATTGGATAAGGGACGGAAAGAAAAAAAACAACTGACAAGGACGGTTGATAAAGTATTAAAACCGCTAAGACAGACAACAGAGCGTTATGCAGATGTCTTTAGAAAGTTAGGCTTTACCGTACACCTTTCTCATACAAGGATTACCCGAAAAGAGCAGCTTCCACAAATGGCCAGAGCTATGTTTGCTGATGAAGGAACTGCTAAAATCGGAATTGCCCCGTTTGCACAACATCCTTACAAGGTATTTCCGTTAGCTAAGATGGGTAAAGTTATTCAAACCCTCTCAGAAAAAGGCTACGAGACTTTTATATTCGGGGGCGGCAACGAGGAGAAAAAGATAGCAGCACAATGGGAAAGTCAATTTAGAAATGTACATAATACCATAGGATTATTTACTTTAAAGGAAGAATTGGCTATTATTTCTAACCTCAATCTGATGATCAGTATGGATTCGTCGGGTATGCATATGGCATCTCTGATGGGTATCAGATGCCTGTCCATATGGGGAGCAACACATCCGTTTGCAGGTTTTTTAGGTTACGGGCAAGTATTGGAGGATTGTATTCAGGTCGATCACCCCAATCGTCCGGGTTCAGTATATGGTAATAAACCTTGTGACTGTGACGGCATAGAAGCAATAGATTTGGTAACACCTGAAATGGTTATTGATAAAATGGAGAATATTTGATTTAGAGTAGCAAAATTACAAATAGAGTCGTTATCAAATATTAAATTAAGAATTTCCTCAATACGTAATAATATGGAAAAAATAGGTTTTATTGTCTGTCAATATGGAAATGAAGTTAACGGAGGAGCGGAGATTCATTGTAAAATGTTGGCTGAACGTTTAACACCTTATTATGACGTTGATGTATTAACGTCTACAATCATAAACTACAATACATTTGAACCTTATTATAAAGAGGGAAAGGAGTCAATAAATGGTGTAAATGTCTTACGTTTTAAATCCAATCCATTCGATAGATTCTATCACGAGACTATTCGACGTAAAAGTAAATTAGGTAGAAAAGTAAGAAGAATGTTATTCAGAGTTGGATTATTAGAACTCATTGCAAATGTATTCCCAAAATGGAATATTAGCGTCAAAAGTGAAGAAGAAGTTTTGAAATCGCATGGTTTTTATTCTTCAGAACTTCTAACATATCTGAGTACAAATATTAATTCATATAAAAAATTAATTCTACTCTCATACCCTTACCCTAACACATATTTCACTAATAAAATTTATTCCAATAAATGTATATTAATCCCTACGGCTCATAATGAAGGGGACTTATTCAGATCTTTGCAAACTCATTTATTCACAACTGTCAATCATATAGCATTTAATACAGAAGCAGAAAAAAAACTATGTACAAAAGTTTTTGGTAAACGCATGTCTGACAACAGTATTGTAGCAGTGGGGGTAGATATTGCAAAACCAGAAACAAAAGCGCATATTTACAAAAAGTTTAATCTGCCAGATGAATATATCTTGTATTTTGGAAGAATTGCTCCCGAAAAAATAGGAAATTTAATCAACTGGTTTATTGATTTTAAAAAGAGTAACAAAAATAACATTAAATTGGTTTTAACAGGTAGGTTATTCATGAAAAAACATGAACATCCTGATATTATATATACAGATTTTGTGCAAGAATCTGAAAAAACAGCATTAATCGAGAATGCTAGGCTAATTGTAAATCCATCTTCAAAAGAAAGTTTATCCCTCTTATTACTGGAAACAATGCAACTGGGGAAAATTTCATTAGTAAATGGGAAAAGTGATGTAATGAAACAACATTGTATAGACAGCAATTTTGCTTGTCAATATTATCTTTCCAAATCAGATTTTTTAGAAAGATTAAACAATATTTTGAAGAATACACAAGACACAGAATTAATCTCAGAAAAATCCAGAAAGTATGTAGAAGAAAACTATAGCTGGGATGTAATAATTAACAAATTGAGAATTCTTATAGATTCAAAAACAAATAAATAACTTTGGCTTATATTGAGCTACATGACAAATAAAACAAAAATATCTCTTCTTATTTCAACATATAACTGGCCTGAAGCCTTACATCTATGTTTGGAAAGTATTCTTTTACAAACGATACTTCCGGATGAGATTGTTATAGCAGATGATGGTTCGCGAGAGGAAACACGAGAGGAAATTGAAAAATTTCGTCTAAGAACTAATATTTCTATTCAACATATTTGGCATGAAGACAATGGTTTTCAACTCTCACAGATACGAAATAAAGCTATTTCCCAAGTATCAAACCCATATATAATTCAAATAGATGGTGATGTAATTTTACATTCTTGCTTTATTCAAGATCATTTAATAATTTCTGAACAAAATGCTTTTATAACAGGTAGCAGAGTGAATTTAGATGAAAATTTTTCAAAAAAAATGTTATTGCGCGGAGTATTACCTGATCTCCATACATTAAGATATAAAAGTAAGAACATTCTTAATAGTTTACATATCCCTTTTTTAGCAAAGATTTTCGCAGATAAGTATAAAGTAAATGGTCGATATAGAGATTTTACCAGAGGCTGCAATATGGCTTATTGGAAAGATGATATTATTAAAGTAAATGGGTATAATGAATCTATGCATGGATGGGGTAGTGAAGATAAAGAACTTGTTGCTAGGTTGAGGAATTTGGGTCTAAAAAAGAGATTTTTAAAATTTTCCGGCATTGTGTATCATATATGGCATCCTTTTGCTTCACGGGAAAAAGAGATAGTAAATGATAGTATTTATAAATCTACCGTTTCTCAAAATAAGACCTTTACGGAGAATGGGATTAACAAGTATTTGAAATAATGTTAGCATCTGTTATCATCAGCACCTATAACTCTCCTGAATGGCTAAAGAAAGTATTAATAGGGTATTCAATTCAGACATATAAAGATTTTGAAGTTATTATCGCAGACGATGGCTCAGATAATAGCACAAAAGTTATAATTGAGGAATTTAAAAATATATTTACATCACTGATTCATGTATGGCATGAAGATAATGGATTTAGAAAGTGTGAAATTTTAAACAAAGCAATTGTTGCATCTTCAAGTCCATACTTAATCTTTACTGATGGAGACTGTATTCCAAGGAAAGATTTCGTAGAAACGCATATTAGCAACCGTAAAAGAAAGCACTTTTTATCCGGAGGATATTTCAAGCTTCCTCTTAGCATTTCGCAGGATATTACTCCTTATGATATCCAAACTCAAAACTGTTTTGATTTAAAATGGTTAAGAAAGAAAAAACTACCTTATTCATTTAAGAATCAAAAGTTATCAACTTATAAGGGTTTCTTAAGAATCTTGAATGCCTTGACTACCACCAAACCAACCTGGAATGGTCACAATGCTTCTGGATGGAAAGAAGATATATTAGCAATTAACGGGTTTGACGAAAGAATGAAGTATGGTGGTGAGGATAGAGAAATGGGGGAAAGGCTTTTAAACAATTCTATTCTACCAATTCAAATACGCTATAAGGCGATATGCATTCACTTAGATCATGCAAGGGGCTATGTAAATAAAAGAGATTGGGAACTTAACAATGCTATTAGACGCCAAACAAAGAAAAATAAATCAATCTGGACAATCCATGGTATCGATAAAGTATAAAACTGCTAATTAGAAAATTCTGATCTTTGTGAAAGATCAGGACGACAAAAAAAACTATTATATTTTAGCAGACAGAAAGTTATTTGAGAAAAATATTATTTAAAATTTTTATTTCCTGAGTCTCATTATGATTTTCCTCAAAATATAATCTTGCCTGTTCACTAATTTTAGCATAAAAACTCTGATCTGATAAAAGTTGTTTTATATAATTCGCAAAACCTTCAGGATCATCAGTTATCAAACATCCATTCTGCGATTTATTCACTAATCCATCAACACCTCTTTTAGTCGTCACCACTGGTAATCCATAAGATAAGGATTCCAGGACTTTGATTTTAACACCTGTTCCCGTTATCATAGGACAAATACAGATTTTACTAAATTTGTATATTTCATCTAAGTTTTCCACCACTCCCAGCTTGATAATATTTGGGGTATCATCAATAGCCGAACAGATTTTCCCAACAACATAGAGCTTAACATTATTTAAGAGAGGAAAAACAAACTTTAAAAACCATTTAATACTTTTGATATTATGTCGATTATCACTTGCGACATACAAAATATCATATTCAATACTTCTATCAGGCTCCAATCTTTTCGATGGGAATGAAACGGGTATAAGAGTAACGTTACTATTTGTAAACTGTTCAAAAATATACCTTTCTTCTACTGAATAAGTCCAGATCTCATCGTACTTACTTAGTGTATCTATCTCTTCCTGAAAAATTTCACCAACCTTCATATATCCCTCTTTTTCATTTTCTGTCTTATATTGAAGAGTCATAAAATCATGAGTGTCGACTATTTTATAAGCGTTTTCAGCATAATCAATAATATTTCCCCAAGTCGAATAACTAATTAAAATAATATCATATCTATTTTGTTGAATGATTTCTTTGAATTTACTTTTCAAATAAGGAGTTGAATTATCCAACACTCCTTTATCGCAAATCCCTTTCAATTTTCTGGGTATTTTATCTTCAAAAAGATATTTCCAGAGATTTTGCTTTGACATTCTCAGTTCCAAAACATGCAAGATTATGTCTGGATAGGTAAATTTGAATTTATCTATACTTATACTGTCCCAATATAATGTAGATACAAAATGAACCTCCAATACTTGACTATTTGATTGAAAGTATTGTAACATTTGATTACATCTTGTCAAATTCCCCCCTTTACCATTCATGGGATTATCTGGCATAAAATACAAAACCCTTTTCTTTGACATATTTTTCACTGAGCAAACTAGACTTACTTTACAACAATATCTGAAATCAAATTCTTCCAGGCATCCAAGACATGACAAGGACTATATCTCTTCATAGCTAGATGTGCCTGAAATCCCATTTCTTTTCTTAACGCTCTATTTTGCATAAGTTCTTCAAGATGCTTTTGCATTTCACTTTCATCCTTTGCTAAAAAGCCAGTTACCCCATGTTCGATAAGCTCATTCACGCCAGAACAACTTTGAAATCCTAAGCAAGGTAACCCTGCAGACATAGCTTCCCCTAAGGCAAGTCCAAAACCTTCATATTTACTTGGGAATATAAAAATATCTCCTTCTTTTATCTTTTCTAATGGATTCTCCGTAAAACCTCTCAAAAAAACCCGATTATTCAAACGATACGAACTAATCATTTGCATAAGCATATTATGATCATGACCTATGCCCCAAAACTCCAGTTCCCATTCAGGAAATCCTGAACCGATTTTATTAAAAATCTTTATAGCTATACTTTGTTGTTTACAATCATCATCTAATCTTCCTATGTGAATGACACGATATTTTCCTTTAGTTTTTAGATGGTTTACTACATCACTTTCTGTCGTCTGAGGAACCGGGTTAGGAATAACGTATTGTCCACCATTAAATGTTGATGGGAGAAAGTTACAGTAACTTTTAAATAGTACCTGAATACCAGAGAGATTTTTGAAAGATTCTTCAAGAAGTTGCATTTCAAAGTCACTTCTTCTTCCAAATATATTTCTATAATCATAATCCGGTCTTCCATTTACAGAATTTACAATAGGAATATTAATTTTATTATTATAAGTAACCTCTAATAAAGAACTGATGGACATGGTAACTATTACATCGGGAGATAATTCATTTATATATGCATTCCAAAGTTCAGCACGTTTAGAAAGATTAAATTTATATATTCCAGCATCACCACCTAGATCCTTGCGAAGTACATTATTATAAATTTTAGCAGATTTCTTTTTGATTTTTGATATAAGCCATATAATTGGATTACGCCCCTTATAATTATATAATGATTTCAACTCTTTCTGAATCACACGAGGGTTGTAGATATTTACCACCTCAATATTTCTATCGATTTCGAAGACAGGCTTTCCGATAATATCCTGATTAGTAGCTATAGTTACTTGGTGTCCCTGTTTTGCAAATCCATTTGCCAAAAAAGAACAGATTTTTTCAGTTCCACCCGATCCGTTTAAGAAGTGTAAATGTTGTATAAATAAAATTTTCATACCTCAATATTTTGCACGAATATTCTCTCTCCACCCTCTTCTTAAATTTGAAAAAGGGATTAGTTTCACCAGAAAAAGTAATATCTTTCTTTTGGCTGCGCGCTGTTTTAAGTACCTTTTATAAAAATTATCAAAATCAGAATAGCTCTCAGCTCTTAAAAAATACAAAAACGGTTTGCTAAGCAAATCTCTATTTTCATTGGATAAATATGGATCAACATATTTACTCATAAATTCCTTTATTAAATCAAATAAATATTTCTTTTGTTCTTCATCAAGGGTTAATCTTAAATATCTTATTTCGAAGGGTTCATGCTCTACGAATAATGCCAAATGAAAGCTATGAGAGTAAAAAAGATCGTTCTTTTCGTAAAACTTGGATAATATAGAAAACCAACTCGGTATTTGATGGAGTACCTTCCAGCTATTTTCATTAATCTTTACATGGTTTTGACTGCTGTGTTTACGATAATGATAATTACCCTGCAAATTCACTCCTACAGCTGTAGTCAATGCCAGTAACTGATGAGAAAACAATCCATCTTCGCATGGCTGAATATGCTCTGGAAATCTTATTTCCGGATGATCAACTAAAAAACTCCTTTTCAGAAATTGTGCACAGGTTGGTAAAGCTGTTACATTTGGCAACCGCTTACAATACTCTTCTCCGACTATTGTAATATTATTGGAGTCTTTCTCTGCTGCTTCAAAAGAACTTTTAATAAAATCTGAATCCAAAGTATCATCAGAGTCCATAAAAAATACATATTTTCCTTTTGCAAGAAGCAAACCATTATTACGGGCTATAGATACTCCTGAATTTTCCTGATTTATAAATTGAATACGCTTGTCTTTGCTTAGATATTCCTGACAGATCAATGCAGATCTATCTGTACTCCCATCATTTATTAATATCAACTCAAATTCCTGAAAACTTTGGTTCAGTACACTTTGAATAGTTTCGTCTAAAAACTCATCGACATTATAAATCGGTATAATTATGGAAACAAGAGTATGATTTGAAGTGTTGACCATTCACAAATGTTTAAGATTACACCAAAAATACAAACTTAAAACCTTAAACAGGATCTATTTTAAAGCACTTTCCAGTTTCTGTTTATTAAGTTTGAACTCCCGATACTTAAATTCACCGGACTTAAATCCTATTACAGCACCAAAATCAATGGCCTCATCATCACTTTTCATCGGAAATATAGCTGAACGGTATACATTCTTTTCTACCATGGGTTTAGCTAGAACAACAAAATTAATTCCGTCTTTAGAATAAGCCAGATATAAGGCGTCAGCAGTATATTTTTTAACATTCCCCACTGCCAGACATAAGAAGTAATACCCATCTACATAAGCAGCCTGAATATGCCACGGAGCATAATTTTCATCTACTTTTTTCCAGGGCATATTCACAAAATTCACTATCTTACTTTGCTTAAACAGACTAAAATTAAGGCCATCATTAGAAGTCCTTTGGACAATATAAGAAAGCTCTTTACCTTTAAAATTCTTATTTCCAGTATTTAACTCCACTTCATAGCTCATGAATCTGCTTCCATTATGAATCATTGTTGGTGATAATAAATGATTGTTCTGTGGCGAATATGGAGCATTGCTAGTATAGGCAATTTCCAGAGGAGTCCAGCGAATACCATCTACAGAAGTCTGTTGCACAATTGTTCTGTGTGCATTCGTTTTTAATTTATCTGTGTTATTTTTACTTTTTACACATTTATTTTTAAAAGTCTGTGCTGTTATAAAGCTTCCTCTGTAATACAGATAGAATTTATTATTGACATATACCCAGTCTACATCAGACCAGAATCCCTGTCTTGGATCTTGTTTATTTTCCAGGAAACTTTCTCTTGCCGAAGGTGTACGCATTAAAGGGCTTATAATTCCCAACGGACTGACCCAGTTTAATCCGTCATTGGAAACTACAACAGTAGGGTTCTCATATCGCTTGGATTCCTGAGTAGTACCCACGTACCCGAAGTAAGGCGTAAATACCATCCAGTACTTATACCCGTTAAAGCCATTCGGAAAGTATTGTACGTCCGGATGACAGTAACTGTGATTGGTTCCCGATATATCTTTGAAAAATGCGGATTCAAAACTTCCTGCATAATTCCCATTTGCCGTAACCTGTATGTTAATCTTTCCGATATCCAGCAGAAAGTCAGGGGTATCTACTTTTGGAATAATAGCCTGTAGTGGAGGTACATCCTCCGCATAAAATGAGTCTTCAGATTTAGTACATGCAAAAAACAATGCACAACACAACAGGGCCAAGAAATTATTTCTCCACATGTTTTGACAATGGCTAATAAAATTTTATTATTTCAAATGATCATTTCTATATCTTTAACATAGAAATCAGACCATCTATTTTTTTGTCGAAAATAGAATAAATCCCTGATATCTGATATTCTTTTTTATAATTTGACAAAACTGTCAAATGTGAAGATTTACATTATTATTTTGACAATACTTTAATCAAATTGAACATTGTATAAATACGAAGTCCTATCTCAATGATTGAGATAGGACTAATAGAATTTAACGAGAAATACGCCAGTTAAGCAATATCTTTTTGTTTAAAAATTGCCTTTTAATTTTTTACTTTAGCTTATTTAATAAGCCCAAAATGTTTAGATACTCCATTCATTCCGGAACCAGTTGAACATATAGCTCGATACTGATTGATGGAAGGCTTGTAAGGGTAATACAAAACAAAATTTCCATCATCTTGTAAAGTCCAAAAACCGTAAACATAATTATCAGCATTTGGGACATAAGGTTTAATGTAAGTTATTTTTGCCGCCCAAATACTTCCTACATTTTTTCTATAAATCACTAAGTTTCCATCACTTTGGAAAACTAAGGAATACAAACCTCTTTGGCTTTGATAAGAATTGCTCTGCCATTTAATTTTAGCTGTAAAATTCGGCAGTTTTTCATACAAGATAAGGTGGCCGTCATCCTGCAACTCTAACCAATATCTTCCATTTTTAGAATATACTCTATTTTTCCCGGGCTCGGATGTTAACACCGGAGTGACATCACTTGCATAAAAACTCACACTCATATCAACAAAAGGCATTTCTCCTATTTTCTGCCCCCCTTCTATAAAAGCTTTCTTCCATTCTGCAGGCATCTCTCTCTCAAAAATAGATGGAATTTTACTTTTA
The DNA here is from genome assembly GCF_000143765.1 of Sphingobacterium spiritivorum ATCC 33861. Taxonomy (GTDB): domain Bacteria; phylum Bacteroidota; class Bacteroidia; order Sphingobacteriales; family Sphingobacteriaceae; genus Sphingobacterium; species Sphingobacterium spiritivorum. The sequence continues at coordinate 71,646 of NZ_GL379774.1, forward strand.
CTGATCAAAGAATATCTTTTTCCCGGATAAGACTCTTGATTATTCTGTTTTCTATTTGTAACCTTAATTAAAATCTCTCCAACTGGATTCCCTTGAGGATTTCCTTGAAAATTTAAGGCAATATTTTCTGAAAACAGATTGCCGAATAAGCTCGCTTCTGCATAAATGTTTGATGTAGTAAAAGAACTATTATTAAAATTGATAGAAGACAAAATAATTTCTGAATTACTAGATGATCTATATATAAGATCAATTTTTAAATCAACATCCTCATACTTGTTATAATCAGGTCCTATAAGGTCTCTTGATATGTAAACAACTGTTTTTACTTCATTATATGGTAAATTGAGGTCAACGATTACCTGATTTTCATATGATATTGATTTATATAATTCAAACGCATCAACTTTTACAGTTGAGATTTGGGCTTGACATAATACCTGACAGACAAGACAGGAAAATAAAAAAAATAAAGTTTTCATATGTTTAGTTAGTTGGCTTGTTAATAACGTTATTAAATCTTCTCAGTACCGAAATTTTTTCTTTGATTGCTGTATTTTCTACATATAGAGTACTGTCCGACTCATTAAACTTAAATTTACTAACAGGAATTGAAAGTCTTTCTCCCAAGAAGAGCTTTAGATCTTCTATTTCCTTGGAAATTTCATCTGATTCCTTTTTTTTAACTTCACTATTTACAATAGTTTCTTTTTGACAGGATGATATAGCAATAAGCAAACATCCAATTAAAATTAATTTCTTAATTTTTATAGTATTTAAATTAAACACAAATTTCAATACTTAAACAATCATTTCCTACAACCACAGGTTATATTTTATTTTTTTTTAAATTGCTAACCTTAATCGTATTATATATGCAACTTAAAACCCTCTTTATCATACGTCATGCAAAGGCAGAAGAGCATTCTTTTGCCAAACAGGATTTCGATCGTAATCTTATTGAAAAGGGCGAAGAACGTACACATCGTATTGCACAGGAATTAAAAGATATTATAACAATAGATGAGCAGACACTATTCATATCTTCTACAGCTAATCGCGCCTGGCAGACAGCCCAGATTTTTGCAGATGTATTGGGATATCGCAGAGATATGATCCAATTGGAAGACTCCATATATGAATCTCACCACTTTAATATCTTAGAGGTCATTAATCAGGTACCGGCAACAATACATACCGTTTTACTATTTGGTCACAATCCTGGTTTATCAAATGCTGTTGATTATATAACAGATAGACCTGTAATGCTAAAAACTGCAAATGTTGCAGAAATCACATTGCCGGAAGGTTTTGATTTTAGCAATCTAAGTATGAATACAGGCACACTAACCCGGATTCTGGATTAATTCTTTTTTGTACCTTTAGCTTGCTATGTCGAATCAACTGCAATATGAGCACTCTCCTTATTTAAAACAACACGCCCATAATCCGGTACACTGGATGCCGTGGGGAGAAGAAGCCCTCACAAAAGCGAAAACAGAAAATAAACTTATTATTATCAGCATAGGTTATTCAGCCTGCCACTGGTGTCATGTCATGGAACGCGAAAGTTTCGAAAACGATGCTATTGCACAGACCATGAACAAGTTTTACGTGTCTGTTAAAATAGATCGGGAAGAGCGTCCTGATATAGACCAGATTTATATGACTGCAGTACAGCTGATGACCAATGCCGGTGGATGGCCCCTGAATTGTATCTGTCTGCCCGACGGGAGACCGATTTATGGGGGAACCTATTTCAAGCCTCATGACTGGCAGAATATTCTACTTCAGATCGCACAGATGTGGGAACAACAGCCCCTGGTTGCTATAGAATATGCGACGAAATTAACCGACGGAATTCAACAAAGTGAGCGATTGCCTATAAATCCTATTCCGGATCAGTATAACACAGCAGATTTATCCGCTATCATTACACCCTGGGTAGCATTATTTGACACCAAAGACGGAGGATATAACCGTGCTCCAAAATTTCCGTTACCCAATAACTGGCTCTTCCTTTTACGCTACGGCGTACTCGCAGGAGATGAGAAGATCATCGATCATGTGCATTTTACCTTACAAAAAATGGCTTGCGGTGGTATTTATGATCAGATTGGCGGAGGTTTTGCACGCTATTCTGTCGATCCATACTGGCATATACCTCATTTTGAAAAGATGCTGTATGACAACGGACAACTGCTATCGCTGTTTTCAGAGGCCTATCAACAGCGACCATTGCCCTTTTATAAACGTGTAGTACAGGAAACTATACATTGGGCTAATCGGGAGATGCTGGCCGCTAATAATGGTTTTTATTGCGCATTGGATGCTGACAGTGAAGGAGTGGAAGGAAAATATTATTCCTTTTCTAAAAGTGAAATAGAGAAAATACTGGGTGAAGATGCTCCATTGTTCATCTCCTACTTTAATATAACAGCGGAAGGAAACTGGACTGAGGAATCAACCAATATTCCCATTCTTGATCCCGATGCTGATCTGATGGCTTTGGAAGCCGGATATTCAGCGGAAGAATGGGAAACCTGTTTAGCTGAAGCCAAAGAAAAACTATACCGTTACAGAGAGACCAGAATAAGGCCCGGACTCGACCACAAGCAACTTGCCACGTGGAACGCTTTAATGTTAAAAGGATTAACAGATGCTTACCGTGTCTTTGATAATTCCTCCTATCTGGATACTGCAATAAAAAATGCTCATTTTATTATTGATGAATTAATAAAAAGTGATGGACGTATACTTCACCAGCCAAAGGATGCCAATCGGGAAATATTTGGCTTTCTGGATGATTATGCTTTTACGACAGAAGCTTTCATTGCGCTTTATGAAGCCACATTTGATGAAAAATGGCTCGATCTGGCCAGGCAATTAGCAGACAAAGCATTAGAATTGTTCTATGACAGCCATCAAAAAACCTTTTACTATACCGCAGACTCTTCCGGAGAACTCATTGCTCGTAAAAGTGAGATTATGGATAATGTGATCCCGGCATCAACATCGGCCATCGTCCTTCAACTCAAAAAATTAGGGCTGTTATTTGATAAAGAAGATTATACTGCTATTGCTGATCAGCTTTTCGCAAATGTATTTCCACAACTCAAAACATATGGATCAGCTTATTCCAACTGGAGCATTTACCTGCTTGAAGAAGTATACGGTAGTAATGAAATTGCTCTTGTTGGTGAATATGCAGCTATCTGGAGAAAAGAGCTGGATCAGCACTATATTCCAAATAAAATTACATTAGGCGGAACAAAAAGTAAACTTCCTTTGTTATTAAATAGACAAGGTATTGGATCAAAAGCATACCTTTGTAAAAACAAAACCTGCAGTCTTCCACAGGATTCGATTGCATCAATACTGAATTTACTCAATGATAACGGGAATGATTAGTTTCCCATAATTTAACTCTAATGGCAATAGCAACAAACAACGTTGTAACATTAACTTACAAACTTCACACGGTGAAAAACGGTGAAAAAACTTTCGTAGAACAAACCAGCAATGAAAATCCTTTGGATTTCTTATATGGTGTTGGCATGATGCTTCCAAAATTTGAAGAAAATATTGCAGGTCTGAATGTTGGTGATAAAATTGATTTTGAACTTGCTCCGGAAGACGCTTATGGCGAAAAAGACGAGCGTGCAGTCGCACAATTACCAGCTGACATGTTCAAAGAAACAGGTTTGCCTCCGGTAGGTGAAGTTCTGCCTTTACAGGACAATCAGGGTAACCAATTTCGTGCTGTAGTAGTAGAAGTTACTCCGGAAGCTGTAGTAGCAGATTTGAACCACCCGATGGCAGGTCAAACTTTGCATTTTGAAATCGAAATCCTTTCTGTTCGCCCGGCAACAGAAGAAGAATTGTCTCACGGTCATTCACATGGTCCGGATGGCACACACAGCCACTAATTCTTCGGAATAAAACATAACGGGCCTGAATAACTCAGGCCCGTTATGTTTTACAGAGGATCGCAGCGCATCTAATACTTTATCGCTCTCAACATCTCTCTTTTCCCGGGAGCACCCGGAGCTTTTTCGATCTTAAACCCTAAAGCTTTCATACTTCGCTTCAGATTACCGGTAATAGCATAGGTTACAAATACTCCTCCCGGTTTTATATACCTGGCTATATGTCCCAAAGCCTCATCAGACCACATTTCAGGTTGATGAACAGCCGCAAAAGCATCAAAATAAACAATATCAAATTGCTTTTCAGAAGTAAAATCCATTAATAAGGTATGGGCAATATGCAGATTCATCTTCTCTATTACAGGGAGACTACTGCCGAAAGACTTGTCATAGTTATCTGTAAAAGAATGCCAGATCAAGGGATCAACGTAAGCATTGTATCCAGTATCCTTAATGACTTCCAAAGGCAGTGGATATCCTTCGATTCCTACATAGTCTACATGAATATCGGAGTCAGAAACATACTCAGCTGTCTGAAGAAAATTCAATCCTGTACCAAATCCGATCTCCAGAACAGACACTTTTTGCAATCCGGTATGTTTCACATAGAAATCCAGCCCCATTTGTATAAATACATGCTTACTTTCCTGCAGTGCTCCATGCTTAGAGTGATAACACTCTCCTATTTCTGCATTAAATAATGTTTTCGAACCGTCTCCTGTTATAACAAAATCCATTTCTCTAAAATTTTAACAAAATTAAAACAAAAAAAACCTATTTTTATTCCATACACTAATGGAAAACGCAAATAAATCATTTATAGAAAATTATGGCAGCATTCTTTTGCTGTTGTTAGGCATTATAATCGGTTGCCTTATTGGCATCTTTGCTAAAGACATTGTCCCCTATATCAAACCTTTAGGAGACATTTTTCTGAATTTGCTGTTTGTTTCTATCATACCTTTGATTTTTTTTGCTATTTCTTCCTCTGTCGCCAATATTGAGGGCAACCAAAGACTGGGACGCATTATGGGAGTCATGGCTGGAGTATTTCTAATCACCATCATTTTTGCAGCGATCAGTATGATTATTGTGCTGAAACTCTTTCCTATCGAACAGGTTGTAAGTTCGGATCCCACAGCCACATCTCCGCTGATGGACAATAAAGAATCCTGGGGAGATCGTATTGTACGCTTCCTCACCGTAGGAGAATTTTCGAACCTGTTATCACGCCAGAGTATGCTTGCTTTCGTGATTTTCTCATTTCTGGTGGGAATAGCGGCAAGAAAAGCAGACGAAAAAGCCAAATCCTTTATTGTATTCCTCAATGCAGGTAATGAAGTGATGAAGAATTTATTGATTATGATTATGAAATTAGCTCCTGTAGGCCTGGGGGCTTATTTTGCATTTCAGGTCTATGATCTGGGTCCTAAATTATTCGACATCTATGCCAAACCCATGGGTATATATTATGGATATGGCATTATCTATTTCTTCTTGTTTTTCACCATCTATACTTTTATTGCCAATGGCAGAAAAGGAGTAAGCTCTTACTGGAAAAACAATATACTGCCGACTTTTACAGCACTATCTACCTGTAGTAGCCTGGCCACTATGCCTGTCAACCTGAGTGCTTCCCCCAAAATGGGAATTCCGCCTTCCGTCGCAAACGTAGTGATTCCGTTAGGGACTACATTACATAAACATGGCTCCGCCCTGTCCTCTATTCTGAAGATATATGTAGCCTTTGTGCTGATGGGATGGAATTTTTTCGATCCTGCAACCTTGATTACAGCTGTAGGGATCACCGTATTAGTAAGTATTGTAGCAGGTGGTATACCCAACGGCGGATATATCGGAGAAATGCTGATGATATCAGTCTACGGATTACCTACGGAAGCTATTCCGGCCGTAATGATTATCGGAACATTAGTAGATCCGCTGGCAACAGTTCTGAACGCCACAGGAGATACTATGGCAGCAATGCTCGTTACCCGCTTTTCAGGAGAGAAATTTACAAATCAGAATCTGCAATAAATAATTGTAGGACTAGTTTAAAGGTATTCAGGTCGAAATCCCGGTCAAAACCGGAGACCTAAGCGTATCGTCCCGTACTGATGGTTAGAATACATCTTCTTTCCTTCTTTTGTATTAAATACAAATCCCGCATCTACATAGATCTTTCTATTAGACCATGCACCTCCAATATAGTGTTTCATAATATAAGGTTCAATCTCATAAAATTTTTGCTTATCCCGGGAAAAAGGACCTCCCTGAATAGTTGCATTATAAAGCTGATAGGTATAAGATGGTGTATAGAAAAGGTAATACTCATTATCCGTATTTAAAAATCCGCCAGTTTTTGTAAAATGCGAGGTATAATAGTCCGCCAGCTTTCCAAAGCGTAAGGTGACCTGAGCGGAGGCATGTGAAAATGCCATCCCGGCACGTAATGTACCGCCTCCTGACAGCTCAAGCTTATTTGAAGTACTTCTCCATATTTTTTTAGACAGCTTACTCTCCACATCCGCCCCTACAGAAGTATTCAGTTCAGATGCCCAGCTTTCCACCTCATACATGGACAGCAACCGGTGGACATACTTCTGAACCTCCTTGCCCTTGGCACCTTTGCCTATAACATTTACTTCTGCTTTCGCCGTCCACACCCATTCATCTCCGTAAACACGCTGAAACTCCCCGTTCAGAAATAAATAGGCTGTAGAAGGTCTGTCCCAATATAAAGAATTGCCGGCCTGCACTTCAATGCCGTTGTATAACTGATGTCCCAGCTGAAAGGAAAGGATATCCGTCCTTCGGTCACTTTTCTGTTGTAACGGAACGGAGTAAGTAACAATCAATCCATTGGTATAATACCGATCCTGTCCATTCATCAGATACACATCATTATCACTCTGAAATTCCAACAAATGTGGAAGACGTTCCTGCGAAAATGCAGATGACAGAAACATGGTGAACACAACAAACCCGATAGAAAAGCGACAAATAAATCTATTAATCTTAAAAAGCATTGTAATATTTCGGATATAGGTCCACTAATAAGGCAAGTTAAATATTTTATCTAAATTAGAATATCACCTAAGTGTTAAAAAAAGAGCATTTTATTCAATCTGTTTAAAATAATTCTAAATAAGGTCCAGAATTTGGTTTTTTACTTACTTCCATTCGTATTTCGTAATTTTGCAGTTGATTTAGTGCATTTTAAAAATGAAAAAGAGTTCGATCATATTAATTATCATCATTGCGATAGCAATAGCCATGATCTTAGTGATTTACACAGATTCCAGTACATATTCTACGTTTACACAAGCGAAAGAGAAAAAGACAGAACTGTATGTTGTCGGAGTGTTGAATAAGGAAAAGCAACTCCATTACGAGCCGACTAAAGATGCAAATCACTTTTCGTTCTATATGTATGACAATGACAGCACCGAATGTCAGGTCGTATTTAACGGAGCAAAACCACAGGATATCGAACGTTCAGAACAAATTGTATTAACAGGAAAAATGGAAGGAAACGTATTTCATGCGAGTAAAATACTTATGAAATGTCCATCTAAATACAATCAGGATCAGATCGAAGTAACTGAATCTGCGGCTACTCCGAAAACAGCATATATACAATAACTAGCAGTAACATTTATTTAAACAATGGACGTAAATTACGTTGGTGAACATCTACTACCCGGCAAAATAGGACAATTCTTTATTATCCTTGCTTTTGGTTCAGCACTTTTATCATTTATAAGTTATTATTTTTCTACGCGTAATCCTGAAGACAATTCATGGAAAAAAATAGCAAGAATAGGAGTCTGGATAAATGCCACATCTGTTGTCGCTATCGGAGCGATGTTGTTTTATATTATTTACAACCATCTATTTGAATACCATTATGCCTGGTCACATTCGTCCAAAGCACTTCCCACACATTACATTATTTCCAGCTTTTGGGAAGGTCAGGAAGGAAGCTTTTGGCTATGGACATTCTGGCAAGTTGTTCTTTCCAGCATACTATTATTTAAAGCAAAGACATGGGAAAGTCCGGTTATGACCTTTGTCATGCTTTGTCAGGCATTTCTCGCCTCTATGCTGTTAGGTATAGAATTGTTTGGCTACCGGGTAGGAAGCTCCCCTTTCATCCTGTTAAGAAATGCACTTGAAGCTCCCATCTTTAGCGACCCTAATTATCTTTCGATGATCGCTGACGGGAATGGATTGAATCCGCTTCTGCAAAACTATTGGATGGTTATTCATCCTCCGACCCTGTTTCTGGGCTTTGCGTCCATGATCGTTCCGTTTGCTTATGCAGCAGCAGGACTTTGGACCAAACGCTATAAAGAATGGATCATACCAGGACTGCCATGGGGTATGTTTGCGGTAATGATTCTTGGAGTAGGTATTATCATGGGTTCATTCTGGGCGTATGAAGCCCTTAATTTCGGAGGTTTCTGGGCCTGGGATCCGGTAGAGAATGCATCTATTATTCCATGGTTTACCCTTATTGCTGCCGTACACGTTATGGTTGCCTATAAAAACTCGGGCCATTCTTACTTTACAGCCACTTTTTTAGCTTTGGTTAGTTTTGTACTTGTGATCTATGCATCATACCTCACCAGAAGCGGTATTTTGGGCGAAACATCTGTACACTCCTTTACCAGTCTGGGGATGTCCAGTCAGCTTATAGTATTCAATGTGGCATTCTTAGCTATCATGGTCATATTACTGGTAGTGCGCAAAAAAGAAATGCCGAGCTCACAAAAAGAAGAAGATATTTATTCACGCGAATTCTGGTTATTTATAGGAGCATTAGTGCTAACTGTGGCCTGTGTACAGATTATCTCCACTACCTCCATACCGGTATACAATGCGATATTCAAGACTGACGTAGCACCTCCGATTGATCCTATACCTCACTACAACAAGTGGCAGGGTGCTTTTGCAGTAGTCGTACTGATCCTTACGGCATTCACACAGTTTCTTAAATACAAACGTACAGATTCCAGAAAATTTTTCGCAGCAACTATTGCCTCTCTGATCATTGCATTATTGCTGACAGCCGGTATTGTCTATGTCACTAAAATATACAGCAATTTCATGTATATTCTGATTGCATTTGCCAGCATATTCAGCGTACTTGCCAATCTGCGCATTCTTGGAGATGCTTTCAAAGGAAAATGGAGATTAGCCGGATCCGCAGTTGCACATATAGGTTTTGCACTACTCATATTAGGAGCATTGGTAGCTGCTGCTACCAATCAGGTAATTTCAGTAAATAACAGTGGCTATATAGCTGTTGCCGGATTTGACAAAGTTGAAAAACCCGGAGAAAATCTTTTCCTTACGGAAGGTGAGCCCGTGCAGATGGGAGAATACAGGCTGACGTATGTCGGTGATAGTGTAGCCAGTCCCAATGTTTTCTATAAGATCAAATACGAAAAACTAGACGAAGAGACAGGAAAAGTAAAAGAAGAATTTGTACTGATGCCGTTTGCACAGAACAATCCGAAAATGGGTGGTCTGATCGGTACACCTTCGACCAAGCACTATATCACGCATGATATTTATACGCTGATCACAGCTGCACAGGCTGACACCCAATCTCAGGCTGCCGGCAAAGATAAAGAAGAAAAATCCAGCTTCGATGATTACGAAGAACCGGCAACTTATCAGGTCAATATCGGCGATACACTACGTTACCGGAATGGATATTTCGTCATCGAAGGGGTCAATAAGAATGCAACATTAAATAAGATTCCAAAGGCTCCGGATGACGTACTTGTGGGACTTAAAATTAAGGTGGTATCCAAGAACGACAAAAAATATGAAGCCGAACCGATTTTCCTGATTAAAGGTGGAAATACATTTGACTTCAATAAAGATATCGAAGAAGAAGGATTGAGATTCCGGTTTACCAATATTATTCCGCAACAGGATAAATTGGAGATCATGGTCTACCAGAAACCTCTGCCTGAGAAAAAATGGATTGTATTCAAAGCGATCAAGTTTCCGTATATCAACTTTTTCTGGTGCGGAACGATTGTCATGACCATTGGTTTCATTATGTCAATTTATCGCAGAATCAAAGACGAAAAAGTAAAAAAACAACCTGCTAAAGCATGAAAATCGTACTCCTCGGAAGTGGCAATGTGGCTAACCATTTTGCTCTTCGCTTTGATCAGTTAGGATATCAGATTGTACAGGTATATAGTCGTCATAAAGCCAATGCTCAAGCATTGGCTTTACGCTTTAATGCAATTGCTACAGATGATCTGAATACTGTTGATCCGCTTGCAGATCTTTATGTGATTGCTGTAAGTGACGAAGCCATTCCTGAGGTGGCAGTACATTTGTCCAATGATATCAACGGAATAGTCGTTCACACATCCGGAGCTACAGACTTAAGCATTTTACAGGCATTTATGCATTCAGGAGTGCTGTATCCTGTACAGAGTATTTCTAAAAATATAGAAACAGATTTCACACAGATTCCTATTGGAGTAGAAGCCAGCAGCACCAGTACTATGGAAAGCTTGTGGAAAATTGCGAAAGCCTTATCGCATCGGGCATTCGAGTGTAATAGTAAGCAGCGTATGGCCCTGCATGTATCAGCAGTAATCGTAAATAACTTCTCAAACATTCTTTATCAACTCTCTTATGAGATGATGCAGGATAATAATTTATCTTTCGAACTTCTGCTTCCGATTATACAGGAGACTGCTAAAAAAGTACAAAATAAGCCGCCAATTGACGGGCAAACCGGGCCGGCAATACGAAATGACAATATTACGATAAATAAGCATTTAAACTTTCTCAGAGAGAATCCTCCCCTGCAAACAATCTATCAACAATTGACATTGGAAATTGCCAAAAGAAGAGACAAGTAATCGTTTCATTGCAAATCAAACAAATCTTTTCATAACCGTTCAAATATTTCTTTTTGAACAGTATACTTTCTAATTTTGTTGCGTTATTCATTGAAGGAATAGCAACTTATAATGTTGCTATTTTAGCATTCAATTTTAAAAATTTATGCTTTTACCAACATTTATAATTCTACACCACAACTTGCTAGCGTAAATCTTAGCACCCTATTTGCTATAACAATAAAAAACTTTATAACATCATAGATTATGCCTGTTAGAAATCTAATCATCGGAACCATTGCTTTAGTTAATTTCATTATCATTTCCTTTGGACTGATTTTCACTTCCAACTGGTTTTGGTTATTAATTATTCCATTTCCAATGTTACTGATCGCTGTGTACCACACGATCCAAACTAAACATGCTATTTTGAAAAACTATCCATTAGTTGGATATTTCAGATTTTTCTTCGAATCTATTCGTCCGGAAATGAGACAATATTTTTGGGAATCAGATACCGATGGTCGTCCTTTCAGCAGACGTCAGCGTTCTATCGTATATCAACGTGCAAAGAATGAACGGGAGACTGTAGCTTTCGGAATGCAGAGTGATCCCAATGCCATTGGCAATGAATGGGTAGCACACTCCGTCTTCCCTTGCCACATCAACAATCACGACCTGCGCACTACAGTTGGTAACTCACAATGTAAACAACCTTACAGTCTTAGCGTATTTAATATCTCTGCCATGAGCTACGGTGCATTGAGCAAAACAGCCATTACTGCACTGAATAAAGGAGCCGGGCTACAAAACTTTGCACATAATACAGGTGAAGGTGGTATCAGCGAGTACCACGTGAATGGCGGAGATCTTATCTGGCAGGTTGGAACAGGTTATTTCGGATGCCGTAATGAGGACGGTAAATTTGACGACAAGCTTTTTGAAGAAAAATCAAATCGTCCTTATGTCAAAATGATTGAGTTAAAACTATCTCAGGGAGCTAAACCAGGTCACGGAGGTATATTGCCAGCAGCCAAAAACACACCTGAGATCGCAGCGATTCGTCATGTCATACCGGGTACAGATGTAATGTCGCCACCAGCGCACAGTGCATTTACCACACCGGAAGAAATGATGTTGTTCATTCAGCACATGCGCGATCTTTCAAATGGTAAACCAATTGGGTTTAAAATATGTATAGGTGATAAGCAGGAATTCATTGATATCTGTCACGCTATGCAGATTACTCAGATTGTACCGGACTTTATCTCAATCGACGGATCCGAAGGCGGTACAGGAGCTGCACCTCTGGAATTCACCGACAACCTTGGTATGCCTTTATATGATGCACTGACATTTGTCACTAAGACATTGATTGCCTTCGGTCTGAAGAAACATATCAAGATCTTGGTCTCGAGTCGTATTGTAACAGGTTTTGACTTACTCAAAGCTATTGCTCTGGGAGCAGATGCATGTTACAGCGCCAGAGGAATGATGTTTGCCCTGGGCTGTATTCAAGCATTGAAATGTAACGAGGACGTATGTCCGGTAGGAGTTGCAACGCAAAAACCTAATCTTTACAAAGGATTGGATGTAGAAAATAAATATGTGCGTGTAGCGCAGTTCCATCGCAATACATTACGCGCAACTGTTGAAATTATGGAGGCCTGTGGTTTCAAAACATTAAACGATGTTTCAGCAGACAAGTTTTTCCGTAAAGTGGATAACAGAACCACAATGAGTTTTGAAGAGATCTATTTTGGATCGGAAGGAAAGCTGATCAACAGTCATACTGATTTTGCGCCTAAAGTGTTCAACTAATTAAAACAAAAGCCCAATTCGTAGGAATTGGGCTTTTGTTTTACTTGAGGTTCACGTATACCTTGGAAAGTGTATCGTGAGCGCTGTGAATCGCTTCCTGCGATACCCCCGTCAATGCTTCAGAAATCGTCTTTGAAGCCTGCTCCAGTCCCTTATGCTTTATTTGACGACCGGATTTAGTCAGGTAGATTAAGTTAGATCTTCGGTCTCCCCTGTCATTCACTCTGATCACTAAATTCAGTTTTTCCAGATTGTTGATCAACCTGGTCACACTGGGCTTATCCCGAAAGGTGCGGTTTGCCAGTTCTTGCTGTGTCAGGCCCTCTTCCTGCCACAGGTTGTAAAGAATGCTCCATTGTTCTGCGGTGATATTAATCCCCGATTCTTTCAGGTTTTGCTGCAGTCTTCTGGTAAGGGCGGTTGTCGCCTTACCCGTCAGAAAATTAAAAAAATCTTCTGTGTAAATAGCCTCATTGGTAATCATGGTTTTGGTTTGGTTTAAGTTGTTTATGCAAATAAAACAAATCAGTTTTACAATAGCAATTAAAAACATTACTTTTATTACATCTAATATTCTTATCTTTAAAGATATATGGAGCAATTATTTCCCTTACTGATTGGTTTAGCTGTTTTTGCCTATAAAATTTATGAGAATTTTAACAAGCAAAAAAAAGAAGCCGAGCAACGTATGCGTCAGCAAAAAAGACCTGTACAGCAGCAGCATAAGCCACAACCTGTTCCTGCGACACCACCTCATCCGCCCGTTGTAAAAAAAGAAAAATACAGCACCATGAGCCACCAGAAGGTTGTACGGGAGAGTAATGAGGTTCCTGCAGAAGTATTGAAGTTAAGAGAAGAAAGGGAACGTCTGAAATCGGATAAAAAGATACAGGTACCAATTCCTGTATCAGCATCAAAGGAAGAAAAAGTAGTTTTTGACCTCAGACAGGCCGTAATCCAGCAAGCTATACTGGAAAGACCTTATCAATAAGCTCTGAAATCAGTTTATTTAAGTAAGAAATCATCTCCGTCTTTCAGAAACGGAAATTCAGCTCTGGCTGTAATAAGATCTTTAGGATTGAGTGTGAATGTATACAGATCCTCATCTTCAGGTTTATAATAGACCACATCTCCCATTGGTGAAATACACATAGAACCGCCGGAATAATAGATTTCATTGCCATCATAACCAACCCGGTTGACACCAATCACAAAGGCTTGATTTTCAATAGCTCTCGCCGGGATCAGACTTCTCCAATGTCCCGAACGCTTATCCGGCCAGCTGGCTATGTATACCAATAAATCGTATGCTTCATTCTGATTACGAGACCATACCGGGAAGCGAAGATCATAACAGATCATCGGACAGATCTTCCAACCCTTTAACTGCAAAATAACACGCTGATTGCCGGGTTCAAAATACTGATCTTCGCCAGCCATTCCGAAAAGATGTCTTTTATCGTATTTGACAAAACTTCCGTTCGGAGACATCCATACAAACCGGTTATAATACTTTCCCTCTTCCTGTATAATAAGAGATCCTGCAACTACACAATCAAATTTCTTGGACATTTCATAAAGCCAGTGCATAGTAGGTCCATCCATGGTTTCCGCACATTTTTCTACATTATTTGTAAATCCTGTGTTGAACATTTCCGGCAATAAGATCAAATCCGTCTTCTCACGTAGTGAAGATAACCTGAGTTCGAGGTTGTTAAGGTTCTTCTCTACATTCTCCCAAAATAAATATGCTTGAAAAATAGTAATCTTTATTGTCTCCATGTATGCCTTTCGATGCGCGCTTTATTTAACTATTTGATTGTTTTACAATATGGTAAAAATAGCCGGTTTATCATAATTAAAAATTATGTTATTGAATTCGGTTCAATAGATTCTCTGCTAATGTGATCAACTCAGCCTTTCTTTCAGAAGGTGCATTGATTTTTGCTAATGTGTCAAAAGCGAGCGTTGTAAAATATTCTTTCTTTCTATTAGCTAACGTCGAAATATCGTATTTAGCGTAAAATTGTTTCATTAATTCTACCTTATCCGGTTCCTGTTCAAGATCTGCAGTCAAAAGATTCTGAATATGAGGCAGATCCGTTTCAGAAGCATATTCCAGTAACTTAATCAACAAAAATGTCTTCTTATTTGCAATGATATCTCCCCCGACTTGTTTACCAAATGTTTCGGGATCTCCATACACATCCAGAATATCATCCTGAAGCTGAAAGGCAATACCTACATTTACCCCAAAGTCATAAATTAATTCCTGCTGCTCAACCGAAGCCTGTCCAATGATTGCCCCCATACGAAGTGCTCCTCCGAGTAATACCGAAGTTTTGAGCCTGATCATATGCAGATACTGAGCCTCCGTCACCTGATTCAAAGATTCAAAATCCATATCCAGTTGCTGTCCTTCGCAAACTTCAGTCGCTACTTTATTGAAGGTTGTAAGCAGATCCAACAGATTCTCTTTAGGACATTTGGCTACTTGTTCATAAGCCTTGACCAATAAGCCGTCTCCCGAAAGAATCGCGACACTATCATCCCATTTTTCATGTACGGTCAGCTGTCCTCTTCTCAGCGGAGCTTTATCCATAATATCATCATGGATGAGTGAAAAATTATGAAAATACTCTATGGCCAAAGCAGCAGGAACTACCTTTTCCATATCTTCTTCACCGAATAGCTGAGCCCCCATCAATGTAAGTACAGGCCGCACCTGTTTACCTTTTAAAGTCAGGATATAACGGATAGGATCGTACATATTAGCAGGTTCCTGCGGAAAAACCGCAGCGGTAAGTGCTTCTTGAACGTAACGTGAAAGAGTTAAAGTTGTATTCATAGTTTTTCGTTGTCCTTGCGAAGATAATAATTAGTCAGCAGTATTAGGTAGCCGGCAGCACATAGACTATGCCGCCATTTACAGAATTATTATAGCAAACACCTGTAGTCCGGATTTTAATTTTTAATTTTAACTTTTGATTCCATCGTTTTGCGTATTCTAATTATTCATAATCATTATCAGGATCTTGGCGGAGAAGACACGGTCTTCCATCAGGAAGCGTTGGCACTGCAGGAGACCGATGATGTATTCACATTGACCTTTACTAATAAAAAAGGTATAAAAGGATTATTTCAATTTCTGCTGAGCCCCTGGAATATTTTTGCAGCACAGAAAGTAAAGAGGAAAATAAAAGAAGTAAATCCGGATATTATCCACTTTCATAATACACAATACGCATGTGGTCCGCTAGCCATACGCTATGCAAAAAAAAGTGGAAAAGCCCTGGTGATGTCTTTGCATAACTTCAGATTGTTATGCCCCTCAGCTACTCTTTTTTACAGAAACAGATTATTCACGGATAGTATCAATCAGCATTTTCCCTGGACTGCGGTCCGGAATAAAGTGCTGGATCATTCCCTGTTGAAGACATTCTGGACAGCCTTCAGCTATTGGCTTCATCGCAAGACGGGAACATGGAATTTGGTAGATCGCTATATGGTATTGGCTGAATTCTCAAGAAAATTGTTTATCAGCAGCACCTTACCCGTGGATCATAACAAGTTTGTAGTGAAACCAAACTTCTTTGATCCGCTAACGCTTACACAGCCAGCAAACAGACAGGATCACTTTCTTTATATTGGTCGTCTGTCTTCTGAAAAGGGCATTATCAATCTGCTTCAGGCACTTTCCGGAACCTCCGTGAAATTAAAAATTGCAGGTACAGGCCCGCAGTTACCTGAGGTGCAGGAGCTCGTAGCTCATTATCCCAATCTGACTTATCTGGGCTTACTCAGTAAACCCGAAATAGCACATGAGCTGGCAACATGCAAAGCATTAATGGTTCCTTCCGTATGTTATGAAGGTGGTGTACCCATTACCATATTAGAGGCCATGAGCTATTACACACCTGTATTGGCAAGTAATATCGGGGCTATTCCGGATATTATAAAACCAGGAGAAACAGGCTTTTTATTTGATCCGCAAACAGCAGAATCGATACTGGAAAGCATAGCTCAGCTTAATCTATTATCAGCAGAGCAGCACAAAGATCTGGTGCAACAGGCCTATGAGATATATGAAAGACATTTCACTCGTGACATTGTGATTAGAAAACTGCGCTCAGAATATCAAAACCTTATAGCAATTTAGTCGTAACTTTGCAGTATGAGTATCATTTTTTTAGACAGATTAAATCTGGGTCCGGAAATTCAGAAGGTACTGGAGACCATTTATGATCCGGAATTGAAACCAGCTAACATTGTAGATCTGGGATTGATCTATGAAGTTATCACAAAAGAGGACGGTACCGCTAAGATCGTCATGACACTGACAGCTCCGGGTTGTCCTGTGGCAGGAGAAATTATGGATGAGGTTCAACGCAAAGTGGCCGGAATAGAAGGTGTAAAAGAAGCGTTGGTAGAATTGACCTTTGACCCGCCATGGACTAAAGACATGATGACTGAAGAAGCAAAACTGGAACTGGGATTTTTATAGCAGTGCATAAGACAATTTGTCTTATGCCTCCTGATTCCCTTCCAGATCACTTAGTTTCTTGACAGGCTTAGCCTGTATCTGATCCTTACCGAATAATTTGTTCCATATATTTCTGGATTCCTTTGTAAATAAAGGAGAAACAATGGATAAGATCAGTACATAAACAACAACAAAAGACTGCAGAACAGGCAGCAATCCCCCTGCTTTACCAATATTCGCCATTATAATAGAAAATTCTCCTCTTGCAGATAAGGTAAAACCAATATCAAACGAAACACGTGGTTTCATTCCTGAAAATTTAGAAGCAAAATATCCGGAGACTAAGTTGCCCGCTATCGTAACAACTGCTGCTATAGCAGCCCACATCACTGCTCCTCCCAGCGACATCATATCTATTGACAGTCCAAAACTAAAGAAGAACATTGCACCAAAGAAATCTTTATAAGGCAGCACCATGGCTTCGATTTTTTTGATGTATTGCGAATCGGCCAGTACCAATCCGGCCATTAATGCTCCGATAGCCTCTGCAACGTGGATTGTTTCTGAAAATCCCGCAACCAAAAACAGTAATGCAAAGATCAGCAGGATAAATAATTCAGAGGACTTTACCTGCAACAACTTATCAATTGCAGGTACAAGCTTACGCCCTACGATGAGGAATACCAGAATAAAACCCAGCGCCAGCAGAGAAGTACCGGCTACAGTCCAGAATGAACTGCTTCCTGTCAAAATCAATCCCGAAAGAAACGAGATATGCATGGCTATAAACAGATCATCAAACATGATCATACCCATAATTACCTCCGTCTCCGGATTGGCGGTACGCTTCAGATCAGTCAATACTTTTGCTACAATAGCAGTAGAAGAACTGGTCATAATCCCGCAAAGAACCATTGTCTCTTTGAAAGGCATATCCATCAGCCATCCTATAAGCAATCCGGATACAAAATTAAGCAGTACATATACTGTCCCTCCGGTAACAATGGATTTGCCCGACTTGATCAATCTCCCGACCGAAAATTCCAAACCCAGATAAAACAAGAGAAACAGCACACCAAGACGCCCCATAAAATCAATGAAAGGCTTACTCTCGGTAAATGTCAGATCCACTATTCCGAATTGGGGGGCATGCTGCCCTAATACCATCCCTATCAATATAAAAAAAGGTATAACCGAGAACTTCAACTTGTTTGCAATAAAACCAACAATTGCAACAAGACCAACAGCGATACCGATTTCTAAAATAAGGGTAGTAGATAGCATAGAGTGAATTTAGTGATTAATGTAGTATTTCTTTAAGGGCTTTGATATTACTTCGTTTTCCGGCAATAACCAAAGTGGTACCCGGACTGATCTCATAATCGGGTCCCGGATTAATAACAGTATCTGTATCTCTGATACCTGCAATAATACTGGCTCCTGTATTTTTACGGACAGCCAGTTCTCCGATTGTTTTATTACAGCTCACATCTGTCCCTACGACTTTGTACCATTCTATAATCAAGTCATCTAATGCGACTTCAATAGTCTCCAAAGCCTTAGGCTTGTAGGATAATCCTCCGATAATACCTGCAACCTGTCTTGACTCTTCATCGGTAAGGGTCATCACACAGCGAGACTCATTCTCTTCCGCATCATAACGATAAAGTTCTCTTCGACCATCATCATGAATAACTACAACCATACTGTCTCCAGCATCCGTTTCTATTTGATACTTTTTACCGATACCAATAAGATCAGATTCTCTTACAATTGACATAATGTAAATGATTAGGGATAAAAAAAAGTAATAAAACGGCATTTACTTAAGACCCGTTTATTACAAATATAACCAAAAAATGCTTAAAATTAAAGATAAATAGCGCAGGATCACCCCGAAAAACATCAAAATGACTCTGTTATGGATAAAACCGCTTATCTGGCTTCTACCAGTTTGTAGGACCCGTCATCTTTCTGCTGGCTTCTTCCGACAGCGATACTCTTGGAGTGATAAAACAGAAATACCCAGTCATTCGGAGCACCTTCTTCCCAATATTCCTGACGTAAGTCTTTTGCTTTTCTTCCGTCATAATCATACTTTGCGATATAATTATGAAAAATTTCTCCAGGTTCAGGAAGCACATCACCACCAAAGAAATAATGCTCACCACCTGTTTCAATATGAAAAACCTGATGATGAGGAGTATGCCCTCCGTTACGTTCATAGCTGATCTCATTATTCACGATCCCATCTCCTTCCACCAACACCAGATTTCCACTCCGTTGAATTACATCAAAGATGTCTGTTTTGTAAGAGGAAGAATTACCGCTAAAGGCATCTTCCCATTCTCCGCGTTGCACAATATACTCGGCCTCAGGAAATGCAATGCGGCCAACGCCGTCTCTGAATTCCACCATACCGCCCGTATGATCTTTATGGAGATGAGACATCAGCACAAATTTTACGTCTGATGGTTCAAAACCAAGTCTGCGTATATTATTATGAATGATCAGATTTCCGGCATTGTCTGTCTGTCCCAATCCTGCATCACACAAAATCAAGCCTGCCGAAGACTCGATCAGAAAGGGATGAACATGGACAAACATAGATCCCGGTCTGTCTTTGGGATCGTCCTTATTTTTATCAAACGGAATAAATTTCTTAGAGGAATCGACTGAAAAAGAGCCTTCAAAAAGCGAATTTGCCTGTATCATATTTATATACTTGGAAATATGGAAGTTATGATTTTAACATTTTGAGTTACTGTCCAAAGATTAGGTAAGTAGCATTTCAAAACGTATATTTACATGTTAAATCAAGGCAAAGATATGCAAAAAAGGTGGGTACTGAAGTCTAAATCTGAACATAACAAAGTCATAAAACTGAGTGATGAATTAGGTATCAGTACTGTACTTTCCGAATTGCTTATCGCCCGTGAAATCGAAACGTTCGATCAGGCACGTACTTTTTTCAGACCATCCTTAGAAGCGCTCCATGACCCTTTCCTGATGAAAGACATGGACATTGCAATCTCCCGCATTGAAAAAGCTATCGGCAATAATGAAAAGATTCTTATTTACGGAGATTATGATGTAGACGGCACAACTGCAGTAGCGGTAGTTTATAATTTTTTCAGAGAATTTCATTCCCGTATTGAGTTTTATATTCCTGATCGGTATGCTGAGGGATATGGTATTTCCATGCAGGGTGTTGACTATGCAGCCGAAAACGGATTTTCTTTAATTATTGCTTTGGATTGTGGTATCAAGGCCAATGATAAAATCGATTATGCGAATGCAAGAAATGTTGATTTTATTATCGGAGATCACCATTTACCTGGCGATGTGCTCCCGAATGCCGTAGCAGTACTGGACCCCAAACGTGAGGATTGCCCTTATCCTTACAAGGAACTTTCCGGATGTGGGATAGGATTTAAGATCATTCAGGCGTTTATCCAAAAAAACGGAATGGATATTCAGCAATGTTATCAGTTTCTGGATTTGGTAGCCGTCAGTATTGCTTCAGATATTGTACCTATCACCGGTGAAAACAGAATATTGACTCACTTCGGATTGCAGAAGCTCAATACCAACCCTTGTTGTGGCTTACAGGCACTGATCAATCTGTCTTCAAATAAAACCGGGACTTTTACCGTCAATGATATTGTTTTTCAAATCGGTCCGCGTATCAATGCAGCCGGAAGAATAGATCATGCCAAAGATGCAGTCAAACTACTCATCTCCAAATCCTTACAGGAAGCAAAAGATTTTTCCGAAAGCATTGACGATCAAAACAATGTCCGCAAGGATTTTGATCTCAGGATCACGGAAGAAGCATTAGCCCTGATCGATGAAAGTGAAAATCTAAAAGCCCGCAAATCAACTGTACTGTTCAAATCAGACTGGCACAAAGGCGTCATAGGGATCGTAGCATCCCGTCTTACCGAAAAATACTACAGACCTACTATTATTCTGACGCAGACCAACGGACATGTTGCCGGATCTGCGAGATCGGTCATCGGATTTGACCTTTATGAGGCCCTGAGCGAATGCAGTGACCTGCTGGATCAGTTTGGAGGACATAAATACGCTGCCGGACTGACCATGAAGCTGGAAAACGTCACTTCATTTCAGCAAAAATTTGAAGATGTCGTCAATACGCTTATCAAACCCGAAATGCTGCAACAGGAAGTTCTGATCGAACTTACTATTCCATTAACGGAAATAACATCCCGATTCTTCAAAATTTTAAAGCAATTTGAACCTTTCGGCCCCCAAAATGACGCTCCTATTTTTCTGACTAAGAAAGTTGTTGTTATCGGAAATGCGTATCTTGTAGGCACCAATCATATCAAAATGACCATTCGTCAGGAAGATTCCGCAGCCTTTGAGTGTATAGGTTTTGGATTAGCCGAGCATATTGCGCATATCAATAGCGGAAAACCGTTTGATATCTGCTACGTCATTGAAGAGAACAACTGGAGAGGCAAGAAGAATTTGCAATTAAATATAAAAGCAATACGATATTAAATATATTTGTAAAGCATCAGTTTTGAAATACGTACATTCATGATCTTAAAAGCAGAACATCTTATCAAGAAGTATAAGCAACGTGTCGTTGTGAATGATGTTTCTTTTCATGTGGAACAAGGCGAAATCGTTGGTTTATTAGGCCCTAATGGTGCCGGAAAGACGACCTCTTTTTATATGATTGTAGGGCTGATAAAACCTAACGAAGGGCATGTATTTCTGGATGATCAGGAAATCACAAGCGATGCCATGTATCAGCGAGCGCAAAAAGGAATAGGGTATCTGGCTCAGGAAGCTTCTGTATTCCGAAAGTTGTCTGTAGAAAATAATATTCTGGCTGTCCTCGAGATCCATTATCCTAACAAGGAAGAGCGTCTGGCAAAACTGGAAGAACTTCTTTCGGAGTTCAGCCTGCACCGTGTCCGCAAAAACAGAGGAGATTTGCTTTCCGGAGGAGAGCGCCGACGGACAGAGATTGCCCGTGCTTTGGCTGCTAATCCTTCGTTTATTCTGCTGGATGAGCCTTTTGCAGGGGTAGATCCTATTGCGGTAGAAGAAATCCAAACGATAGTCTCCAAACTGAAAACCCGGAATATCGGAATCCTCATCACTGACCACAATGTTCAGGAGACGTTATCCATTACAGACAGAGCTTATCTCCTGACGGAAGGTAAGATTATGCTGACCGGTACACCAGAAGAAATCGCTGATAATGAACTGGCACGTAAATTCTACCTCGGCCGCCACTTCGAACTCAGAAGAAAAAAACTATAATATTCTAAATCGCTGATATAGACTATGGCATTACTAAATTCACTCTTCACCTGGTTTTTAAAGAAAAGGATGCATCAGATAGACCTTTTTATCAAATACCCGCATGAAGTACAGGAAGAGTGGTTTCAAAGCCTGATCTCAACTGCCGAAGCAACCGAATGGGGCAAGAAATATGATTATAAAAGTATTCTTACACCCGAGGAATTTAAGGAAAGAGTTCCTATACAGGATTATGATTCGATCAAAGGATATGTAGACCGAATGATCAAAGGAGAGCAAAATATCCTTTGGCCATCCGATATAAAGTGGTTTGCAAAATCTTCAGGTACTACAGCCGATAAAAGTAAATTTATCCCGGTCAGTGAAGAAGCTCTGGAAGAATGTCACTATCAGGGTGGAAAGGATATGCTTTCTATCTATTGTCACAACAGACCGGAAAACAAGCTCTTCACAGGTAAATCTGTTGTATTGGGGGGCAGTTCTCAGATTAACAGCTTCAATTCGGATTCTTACTACGGGGATCTCTCCTCTATTCTGATTCGAAATCTCCCCTTCTGGGCCGAATTTAAGCGTACACCAAACACCGAGGTAACTCTTAATCCCAATTTTGAAGAAAAAATTGAAAATATTGCTAATATCACGATTAAGGAAAATGTAACAAGTCTGGCCGGAGTTCCGACCTGGAATGTGGTCATGGCCAAAAGAATACTGGAAATCACCGGAAAGAGCAATTTGCTGGAAGTCTGGCCTAATCTGGAATTCTACAGCCATGGCGGAGTCAGCTTTAAACCTTATCGTGAACAGTTCAAAAAACTGATACCTTCAGAAAACATGTATTATCTGGAGAATTACAATGCTTCTGAGGGCTATTTTGCTCTTCAGGATCGCTCTGACTCAGATGATTTGTTACTTATGCTTGATTACGGGGTTTATTATGAATTTCTGCCTATTGAGAATCTTCATGATGAACATCCTAAGACATTAAGTCTGGATCAGGTAGAAATCGGCAAAAATTATGCGCTTATTATTTCTACTAATGCTGGATTGTGGAGGTATATGATCGGAGACACAATCAAGTTTACGGATTTATCTCCATATCGAATACAGGTATCGGGCCGGACCAAACAATATATCAATACCTTCGGAGAAGAAGTCATCGTTGATAATGCAGAAATGGCTGTCAACAAAGCCTGTGAACGGACACACGCTATTGTAAAGGATTACACCGCCGGACCGGTGTATTTCAAAGACGGAGAAGCAGGTGCACATGAGTGGATCATCGAATTCGAGCAGCAACCGGATAACTTCGAGCACTTCTGTCAGATACTGGATGATACACTAAAGTCTGTCAACTCAGATTATGAGGCGAAACGATTCAAAAATATGGCCTTATCCTTCCCGATCATCCATAATGCTCCTCAAAACACCTTTTTCGGATGGATGAAATCAAGAGATAAACTTGGTGGCCAGAATAAAGTACCCAGACTATCTAATAACAGAGAATATCTGGAGCCTATACTGAAGTTAATGGGAAAATAACCTCAGGCTCGTCTGAAAATGACCGCAACCAGATAGGTTAAAAAACCATATATAAATTTCAGTATCAGAACCGTGCTTCTGATAGGTGAATCTCTAAAGGAAAGCTCTATATCACGAGCGTCCCTTCGACTGTTTTCCCGATTTACCATATTAGCTATCAATAGGTTACAATCAAAAATAAACATTTAATCTTTTATACAAGATTAATTTTCATTTCTTTAAAGGTCGTTGTATAAGAAATATTTAATTTCTGCTCTGCCAGTTTGGGAAACCTGACACAGCTAATTAAGGTTTAATAGCTACCCGATAGAGGTAGACAAAAAAGCCTAAAATAAACCGGATCATCCCGACCTGCTCTATTTTATTATCTGTATTGTTTTTCATAGATGAATTATTTGGCATTAATAATTGATGTTATAGTTGTGATCCTTCAGCCAGATCTTCTATAAAACAAACTGATTCTGATAAATCAGAACCTGCTATGCTGAAATGTAACAACGGAGATTCGGTTTTGTTTTAAAAAATAATATTTTTTGTATCTGAACATTAAATCCAAAGGGTATAGTTCCTTGCATTCTCAAAAATTTTCAGGGCCATAACTTTCATCCTGTGTTTCTTTTCCTTACATTAGCCTAAGAAATAAATTTTAAAGATGAGCGCGACAGAAACACATTCCATTCGCGTAGAGCCAACACAACAATCAAGACTCTCGCAGGTAGACTTTAACAATCTAAAATTTGGAAAATATTTTTCAGACCACATGTTAGTGGCTGAATATGAAAACGGAGAATGGACAGATGTGAGTGTCGTCCCATTCGGTGACCTTACCATTAGCCCTTCAATGTCGGCATTACATTACGGACAAGCTATTTTTGAAGGAATCAAAGCGTACAAATTTGAAGACGGAACTGTCAGTATTTTCCGTCCTGAAAAGAACTGGGAACGCTTCAATAAATCAGCTGCCAGACTGGAGATGCCGGAGGTACCGGAAGAAATCTTTATAGGTGGATTAAAGAAACTATTACAAGTAGACAAAAACTGGGTGCCGAATGTAGAAGGAACTTCCCTTTACATCAGACCTTTTATGTTTGGTACAGAAGCAGCATTAGGTGTTCACCCGTCTGCTACATATAAATTCATCATTATTACTTGCCCGGTAGGAGCATACTATAATAAACCTCTGAAATTAAAGGTAGAGACTCATTATACCCGTGCAGCACAAGGCGGTGTGGGATTTTCAAAAAATGCAGGTAACTATGCATTATCTCTTTATCCTACCCGATTGGCGAATGATGAAGGCTTTGATCAGTTGATCTGGACAGATGCCAAAGAACATAAGTATATCGAAGAAGCTGGCACGGCAAATCTGGTATTCCGTATAGGTGACACCATTATTACTCCTCATGATGACACCATCTTACATGGAGTAACAAGACGTACCATTATTGAACTGGCTCAACACTGGGGATATAAAGCAGAACAACGCCATGTCTCTGTACAGGAGTTGATTGACGGAATCAAAGAAGGAATCGTTACAGATGCATTCGCTGCAGGAACAGCAGCTACACTAACACCGATATCTACTATCGGATTTAACGGTGAATTGTATGAACTGCCTGCAGTCGAGAATCGTGAGTTTTCAAACAAGGTACTGAGCTATCTGAATGATCTTCGTTATGGAAAAATTGAAGATCCGTTTGGCTGGAATCTGATTGTTTAATCAGAAGACTACAACTAAAAAGGAAAGGGAGAAATCAATGATTTCTCCCTTTCCTTTTTAGTTCAGATTCGTACAACTTTTTACCCGGGCAATAGAGAATCAGTATAACTGAGGATTCCTTCCTGATCATCCGGCTCAAACCATCTTGTGCCTGTATCCTTCTTGAACCAGGTAATCTGACGTTTGGCGTATCTGCGTGAATTCTGTTTTATCTTATCGACTGCTTCCTCCAATGAGATTTTACAGGCAAGATAATCGAATATTTCTGCGTAGCCTACGGTTAACAAAGCGGGTTTATCCCTATAAGGCATCAAGCCTTTCACTTCCTCTACCAATCCTGCCTGTATCATCAGATCTACACGCCTGTTGATCCGGTCATACAACTGCGTACGATCGGTATTCAGAGCAACCGTAATAATGTTAAAGGGACGATCCGCAACAGTGTGCTGGCGATAGAAAGAAAATGGTTTTCCTGTACTTTCATATACTTCTAAAGCACGGATAATACGTTGTGAATTATCGATATCGACTTCAGAAAAATATAGAGGATCTACCTCTTGAAGATAGTTTTGCAGGATTTCTATACCTTCGGCCTCCAACCGCTCATTCAATGCTTCCCGAATGCCGGGAAGAGGTTTAGGAAGATTATCAAGACCTTCGCATACGGCTCTTACAAACAGTCCAGAACCTCCCACCAGTACAACTACATCATGATGTGTGAACAGTTCCTCCAGTTTGGCCAGCGCATCTCTTTCAAAATCTCCTGCAGAATATTCTTCACCTACGGAATGAGAGTCCACAAAATGATGGGGTACACTTGCAAGCTCTTCTTTTGAAGGCTTAGCTGTACCGATACACATTTCCTTATAAAATTGCCGGGAGTCTGCGGAGATAATTTCCGTCTTGTAATATTTCGCAATTTGTATAGCCATAGCTGTCTTTCCGACTGCGGTGGGACCTACTATGGCTATTAATGTCTTTTGCTTCACTTAGTATTCGTCTTCGACTCCTGTTGAGCCTTTTTCTTCTCCGCCATCTTCACTTTCTTCATCATCGAACATGTCGTAGTCGTCTTCTTCATCTACTCCATATTGTGTTTCTTCTTCGTAATCTGCGGTATCATCATCCTCATCCAACGGAGTAGTCGGAGCTGCAAAAGCACCCAATGGTTTAGGAGCTGCTCCTACAGTCTTGAATACAACCGGATATTCTTTTCCGTCTTCTTCTTTCAGTATCTTGATTAACTCTACATGAAAGTCGTACGGACGGTCAAAATTATAGATATAATAAAATTTTTGATGAGGATCATCTATAAATTTACTCAGGCGGATATTCTCCATCAACAATACGTCGGTACTGATCTTTCTTTCTGAAGGAAGAAGGGCGATTTCGGTTCCCTTTTTCCATTGATCATTACTGACATAAAATGAAGACGAAACCTCTGTTTCGTAATTTGTAGTTTTGTGTATTGCGTCATGTAAATCCAGGAAACTCTGCTTGGAAAGCATATCAATCTCACGATAAACATCTTCGTAGTCTTCAAATGTAACTCTAAATCTGTATATGGCCATTGCTGTAACTGTATGAAATCTTTAATTTGTATTATACTAAATTGCAGTTTAAAATTACAATTTTATTTCTCTGAATAAAAATGAGATTATAGTACTAGCTTATGCTTAGCTTCCAAACCCATTTGTTTTGCCTGCTCTAACATAAAATAATAGGCCTGCTCTTTGGAATTCGTAATATCACCTTCTAATATAGCTTCCCGGATTGCATTCTTGATTTTTCCGACCTCTCTTCCCGGTCCCAGATTGAATACAGTCATAATATCTTCTCCTGTAATAGGCGGCTGCCAATTACGGATCTGATCGCGTTCTTCTACATCTTTTAACTTTTGCTTGACCAGCTCAAAGTTTTCTCTGTACTTTTTCTTCTTGTACTCATTCTTTGTTGTCACATCTGCATGACATAGGAGCATGAGCGCATCAATATCATTGCCTGCTTCAAACAACAGACGTCTTACCGCAGAATCTGTAACAATATCTTTGGCCAAAACAATAGGACGCAAATGCAAAAGCACCAGTTTTTGCACAAATTTCATTTTATCATGCAATGGTAATTTGAGTTCTGCAAATAACTTTGGAACCATTCGGGCACCTTTATCTTCATGACCATGAAAAGTCCAGCCTAACTTTTTATCAAATCGCTTGGTGGCAGGCTTTGCAATATCGTGCATGATCGCTGCCCATCTCAGCCACAGATCATCGCTGTATTCGGCAACATTATCCAGGACTTCCAGTGTATGGTAGAAATTGTCCTTATGTCCCTTTCCCTCTACAACATCTACACCATGTAACTGGTACATGGCCGGAAATATAAGCTCCAGAAGTCCGGTATCAAACAGGTATTTGAAACCAACGGAAGGTTTTTCGGAAAGAATAATTTTATTCAGCTCATCCGTAATACGTTCTTTTGATATAATACTGATGCGTTCGCGGGTATTATATATCGCTTCTATCGTATGAATATCTATCTTGAACCCTAACTGTGATGCAAAACGAATAGCACGCATCATCCTTAAAGGATCGTCAGAAAACGTTTCCTGAGGGGCCAGTGGTGTGCGGATAATACGCTGTGCAATATCTTCTATACCGTTAAAAGGATCCAATAAAGCTCCATAGTTATGCGCATTCAAGGAATAAGCCATGGCATTGATCGTAAAATCGCGGCGATTCTGATCGTCTTCAAGCGTTCCGTTTTCTACGATTGGTTTTCTGGAATCTGAACGATAAGACTCTTTACGCGCGCCTACAAATTCAACGTTCAATCCGTCATATACCAACATTGCTGTACCAAAACTTTTGTATACGGTAACTTTAGTATTCAACTTCTCCCCTAGTTTATCGGCAAACTCTATTCCGCTTCCTATCACAACAATGTCCACATCATTCTTAAATGGTCTCCCCATTATTCGGTCGCGTACATACCCTCCAATGACATAACATTCGGTACTTGTTTGTTGTGCTAAATCTTTGATAAGGGAGAAAATCGGATGTTGTAAATTGTCACTCATAGCTTGCCACGGTTCTCAAAAACCATTAAGTCTGCAAAAGTAAGGAATTTTATTATAAATCAGCACGCCTGGCAAACAAGAGTGTTTACGAAGCGTATTGATAAAGTCAGTGTCAAAAATATTAGTCGCGGTCCTTGCTCAGCTTACGGAAGGCCAGCGGATTAGCCGTTAGCTCAGCCTGTTCGCGGCGACGTTCTACAATATGCGTAGCCGTAAAAAGTGCTTCCATAAAGGAATCATGGGAGGCCACATTCTTACCTGCAATATCATATCCTGTGCCGTGATCCGGAGAAGTCCGAACAATCGGCAAGCCCGCTGTGAAATTAACTCCGGTTCTTGATGCAATATGTTTGAACGGAATAAGTCCCTGATCATGGTACATAGCCAGCACAGCATCAAACTTGGTATAGGTATCACTTGCAAAAAAGCCATCTGCCGGATAAGGTCCGAAACAGAAAATTCCTTCTTCATTTGCCTTTTCTACTGCAGGACGGATAATATCACGATCCTCTGTACCGATCAATCCGTTATCACCGGCATGAGGATTAAGTCCTAAGACGGCAATTTTGGGTTTTTGAATCCAAAAGTCTGTTTTCAGACTCTCATTCATCATCCTCAATTTATGCAGGATAGCATCTTCTTTAATAGCAGCAGAAACTTCATGAACCGGAATATGACCTGTCACTACTCCTACTCTAAGCTCTTCACTGATCATAAACATCAATACGTCATCTGCATTTGTCCTTGCCTGCAGGTATTCTGTATGTCCGGGAAAGTGAAATCCTTCCTGTTGAATATTGTGCTTGTTAATCGGAGCAGTTACTAAAGCATCTATTTTTCCGGCATTCAGATCTTCAACAGCTTTTTCCAACGATAAAAAAGCGTATTTACCACCTGTTTCATTTTCTTCTCCCAGCGTAATCTTTACATCTTCCTGCCAGCAGTTGATCATATTTGCACGTTTCGGATTCGCCTGATCTGGCTCATTGATCACATTAAAACTAAAGTCGTTTATTCCGATAGCTTTACGATGAAAAGAAGCGACTTTAGTATTTCCATAAACAATCGGAGTGAAGAATTCTAAAACCCGATTATCCATCAACGACTTGATAATTACTTCAAGGCCAATTCCGTTAACATCACCAATAGAAATCCCAATCTTTAGTTTCTCACGCATAATTATTTACTTTAATGCTTCAAAAATAACGAAAAAACATCAGCATACATTGTCAAATCATCAGAAAAACATTTACGAAAAAATATTTCGTTATTTTTCGTAAATGTTTTTGTTTTAAAAACAATCGCTGTATATTAGTAGTGAGATTCACGCAATTATTTAACCTAAAGCTACAGATGTATGAAAAAATTAATCTCAAAAACATATTACTTCGCCCTTTTGGTTGTGAGTGTTTTTATTTTTAAATCCGCAAAGGCAGATTGTAAAACCGGAGACACTATGACCGATGCTTGGGATTGCCGTACATTTTACATATGTGCAAGAGGTATATGGTATATACAGCGCTGCCCGTATAAAATGGGATTTGATAGAGGACAATGCAGACCTATATACGAATTACCTTCATGGCATCCATGTCGTTCGTCACTGGGAGGAAGAGCTAGCACGAGCCTTATAAATCCTCCCAACAGCTCTAGTTCATGGCAATTTAATGGTGGACAAAGCATTTCAATTGCCATTTCCAACTTCAATATACTTCCTGTTACGTATTCAATAAGTAGAATTTCACTGTTATCAGGAGGTGTAATATTTCCCGGAATGACTATAAACAAAAGTGACTCCATATTCGGAACCCCTCCCTTAGTATATAACTACAGTATAAGCACAGGGTCATCGGCCGCTTTTATATCATTTGTGGCTACGTGGTAGCCGTATTTATAAATTTTTTAATTTCAATATTATGAACCGTCTATTTTCATTACTGCTACCTCTTCTTTTTGCTGTCTTTTCTTGTAAAGAAACAAAAGACGATACTAATCCTTCGTTTGGCTTAATTCCAATCGATATTACGGCTAATAAAGCGACTTCTATAGATCCGGAATTAGAAAAACTGGCGAAAGGGAATGATTTTATAAATATTGACGCTAACTATTTCAAACAAAATACGTCCCTCCAGAACCCCAGGATTTCATCTGAAGAAAGAAAAAAAATAAAGGCCGTTGCTTACAGACTTTATTCCAATATCATCACCAACAACAACAAAATGACGTTGAGAGCTAAAAGTGGAGCTGAAATCGGGATTTCCGAAGAAATCTACACAATATTTCTTTCCAGTATAGAGGAAGCTAACCGATATACTGAACAACATAGTAAAGATCCAAACTATAATGTTCCATCTGTCAGTGAGGATTACTTAGAATCACTTCTGAAATAAACTGTTCTGATCTCTCCGGTTCTCAAATTCGTATTAATGAATGAAACTGAGGAATTAATTTGGATAATCGACAAAAAATTCTAACATTTGGGCTCTCAATCGGGGGTTTAGCTCATTTGGCTAGAGCGCTTGCCTGGCAGGCAAGAGGTGACCGGTTCGAATCCGGTAATCTCCACCAGTTAACTTAAAAAAGCCTTTGGTTATCCGCCAAAGGCTTTTTCTTTATAAATCGACTACACTAACCCTATTAATAAAAACGTTTTTTGGCCTATCACATCCCTAAGATGATTATCTTTGCCACAAAGAGATCAATATGAGTACAGTAAGAGCAAAAAAACATTTAGGACAACATTTTTTAAACGACAAAAACGCAGCACAAAAGATTGTGGATGCCTTGGATCCTAAATTGGGCTTTTCACAGGTGCTTGAAGTAGGTCCTGGAATGGGTGTGCTCTCCGATTTTCTTCTTCAAAAACCAGAATATCAGACTTATTTGATCGATGTAGATGACGAATCTATTGAATTTCTTGCGGATAAGTATCCGGAATTAGGGGACCGCCTGATCCACGGTGACTTTTTAGCATTGGATTTTTCAAAATATTTCGGCCCGAAAATGGCTGTAATCGGAAATTTCCCGTACAACATCTCCTCCCAGATTCTTTTTAAGATCCTGGATGAGCGGCAGCGTGTGGTACAAATGACAGGAATGTTTCAAAAAGAAGTAGCTGAACGCTGTACCGCCAAAGCGGGCAGTAAAGAATATGGTATTTTGAGTGTATTTCTGCAAGCCTATTACCATGTAGAATATCTCTTTACAGTGAAAGCTGGAGCATTCACTCCTCCTCCCAAAGTTCTTTCCGGTGTTATCCGCATGACACGGAATGAGAGAGAAGAGCTGGATTGTGATGAGAAACTATTTTGGCGGGTAGTCAAAGCAGGGTTTAATCAACGACGCAAGACCTTGCGTAATTCCCTTTCAGGAGTCGTTCCAAAAGATAAAATGTCGGACAATCCGTTGTATGAATTACGGGCTGAACGCTTATCTGTAGAAGATTTTGTCCAATTGACTAATGAAATTTCAGCTGTGAATTAAAAAACTGGTTTATGAAGCACTTTACAATTATTGGCGGAGGTGTAGCCGGATTGACCGCAGCCATTGGTCTGCAGCAAATCGGTATACAGGCTGATGTGTATGAAGGTGCTCCTGTACTCAAAGGAATCGGAGCCGGATTCGGTCTTGCGGCCAATGCCATGCAAGCACTGGAATATCTTGGACTTAAATCTGAGGTAATGGTGCTGGGTCATCTGCTTCCGGATTATAATATTCTGGATGAAAAAGGACAGATACTGGTTGCTCCGGATACTTCCTCCATTTCGCAACGCTACAAGCAGGACAATTTTGCTATCCATCGTGCCGATCTTCATCAATACCTGCTTTCGAAAATAGATTCTTCCTCGTTACACCTCGGTTATCGGGCAGTCCAATTGCAAAAAGATCAGGAAAAGATTATCCTTACTTTTGATAACGGACACACTATCGAGACGGACTATCTGCTGATCGCTGATGGTGTCAAATCGGCATTAAGGCAACAACTGATTCCTTCTTCCTCCCCACGATACTCCGGTTACACCTGCTGGCGTGCTACAATCGACAATTCGACCATACAACTTGACAAAGGATCTGAAACCTGGGGAGCAAAAGGCCGATTCGGTATGACTCCGTTGGTGGGAAACAAAATTTACTGGTATGCCTGTATCAACACGAGAGCCAATAATCCGCTTTACCGCAACTGGAATATAGAAAACCTTCGAAAACATTTTGCTTCTTACCATTACCCTATCCCTCAGATATTAAATGAAACAGAAGATAAGCAGCTTATATGGAACGATATTATTGATATCAAACCATTGGATCAGCTTGCTTTCGGAAATATACTGTTACTGGGTGATGCTGGTCATGCAACTACTCCGAATATGGGACAAGGCGCCTGCCAGGCAATCGAGGATGTTGCTGTACTTATAGACGAACTGAAGAAAGACAAAAGTATAGCACAGGCTTTTGTGGATTTCGAAAAACGAAGATTGTCCAGAACACGATATATTACAGAAACGTCCTGGACTATCGGAAAAATAGCACAATGGCAAAACCCGGCTCTGATCGCTGTCCGAAATTTTTTAATGAAAATTCTTCCGGAGAATCTTCAGCAATACAAACTGAACAAGTTATTGAATGTTGATTTCATGGAAATAAATAATAAAAGATGAGTACGAAAGTTTTAATCGTCGATGACGTACATGAAGTTCTACTGGAAAAATTACAGGATGCCGGAATTGCATATGATTACCAACCGGATATAACAAGAGCTGAGGCTGAAAAACAAATAAGTGAATACTCTGGAATTGTGATCCGTTCAAAATTTCAGGTGGATAGCGCTTTTATGGATCTTGCACCCGGACTTTCTTTTATTGCACGGTCAGGAGCTGGTATGGACAATATTGATGAAGCTTACGCTGCTTCACGCAACATTACACTGATCAATGCACCCGAAGGAAACCGCGATGCTGTAGGTGAACATATGACCGGCATGCTGCTTAGTCTTATGAACCATCTTAATCGCAGCCATCAGCAGATAAAGAACAGACAATGGCTGCGTGAAGAAAATCGCGGTTATGAACTGAAGGGAAGAACGGTAGCATTGATCGGATATGGTAATAACGGACAGGCAATGGCAAAAAAACTATCCGGATTTGATGTCAATGTAATTGCTTACGACAAATATAAAACCGGGTTTTCAGATGAATACGCCAGAGAGGTCTCCATGGAGGAGGTTGTTAAATATGCAGATGTTCTGAGTTTTCATATTCCATTGACCAGAGAAACCAAAGGCATGGTAGACGAGGAATACTTATTCCACTTCAGAAAGCCTATTTTCTTTTTGATGGGCGCCAGAGGTGGTATTGTTGATATTCCGGCGGTATTGAGAAATCTTGACAGCGGCCGGATCATTGCCGCAGCATTTGATGTTCTACCGGTAGAGAAATTCCCTTCCCTTGGCGAACAACCCTGGTTTGCGGATCTGATGAGTCGGGAAAATGTACTGGTAAGTCCGCATGTAGCCGGCTGGACCTTTGAGAGTTATTATAAACTATCTGCAGTCGTTGCGGAGAAGGTAGTTACATTCTTAAAATAAGCATTAGAGCAAGTTAACCGTTAAAAATACCAGCACAAACTGTAGTATCAGGCTAAGATCCAACAGATACGCATAGTGATAATGGCCTTCCTTGCGGAAAACAAAAAACTTTAAAAAAGCAGCAATCAGTATATCCGTCAGCAACAAGCCCAGTACAATTCCGGGGTTATATCCTGTAACAGCTATCAAGGTAATGTGGATAAGAAGTAAGGTATAACATAATCTTTTTGCCTTTTTCTCTCCCAACATGTTAGGTAATGTTTTGAGATGATAATACGAATCCTGTGCGATATCCCGGATATCGAAAGGCAGCGTACAGATAATTAATAAAAGAAATTTTAATACGGCCAATGCTCCTAACAATCGTGTATTGATCATAATCCCCTCACTAAACAATTCAATATAGGGAAGGATGACACTGCTGCAGACCCACACGAATGCGATATGAAAAATCTTTGCCCCCGGCAATTGTCTTAATCCTACTCTGCGCCCCTGATATCGAAATACCGGAAAACCGTATAATACACTCAGCAGACCAATAACACCCAAAAATAAAAAGGAATTAAAGTGTATCTGAAAAAGGCAGTACAGCAATATTCCCGCTGCTATAATGGTATTGAGCCATAATACCCATTCATTTCCAAACACCCATCTTGTACGTGCAAATCTGGATTCTTGCGGATTTTCAGGTCTCGACCATAACAAACTAAAATTGTAAAGCATTAAGGTGGCTGCCCCCTCTACCAGAATAATAGCATAGTTCATCGGCTGACTGAAGACATAATACGTCAGCGCACACTGTGCCATCGCTGCCAATGCAATAAGCAGATTGGTGTAGATAGATATATAAAACAGCTGTCTGATAAATTTCATAAGGCTCTGCCTGTTTCTTAATGAACCTATAACAATCGTGTTATAAGGACACATAAATTTCGGCATAAGGGTTTTAAAAATTGATATTTCGTTGCAAAAAAAGTAAATTAGTGCTTCATTTATCCAAAATGGACAATTTGAATAAATATTTGTCTGATTCCGATAAGTGACAAATATAATTAAGTATAAACCAAAAAATAATATGAGTCTACAAATTAAATCATTTGAAGAATATCAGGATGTCTACAAACAAAGTGTAGAAAATCCGGAAGATTTCTGGGCGGGGGTTGCCGAAAATTTCTTCTGGAAACGTAAATGGACAAATGTACTGGACTGGAATTTTAAGGAGCCAAAGATTAAGTGGTTTGAGGGAGGAAAGGTAAATATCACAGAAAACTGTCTGGACCGTCATATTTACAACCTGGGAGACAAACCTGCTATTATCTGGGAACCAAATGATCCGAATGAAGCACACCGAATCCTTTCATACAAACAATTGCTTGCTAAAGTAGAGCAATTTGCGAATGTCCTTAAGAATAACAATGTCAGCAAAGGCGACCGTGTTTGTATCTATCTGCCTATGGTTCCTGAGCTGGTGATTGCTGTATTAGCCTGTGCCCGTATAGGTGCCATTCACTCTGTTGTATTTGGAGGATTTTCTGCTCAGTCTATTGCAGATCGTATTACGGATGCACAGTGTAAACTGGTCGTTACCTCTGATGGCAGTTTCCGTGGAAATAAAACCATCGAACTGAAAAGTATTGTGGATGACGCATTGATGCAGTGCAAGTCTGTAGAAAAAGTAATCGTACTGACCAGAACCCGCACACCGGTATCTATGATCAAAGGGCGCGACGTATGGTGGGAAGATGAAATAAAAAAAGTAGAAACACAGGGAAATCCTGCTTGCCCCGCTGAAGAAATGGATGCAGAGGATACCTTATTTATCTTATATACCTCCGGATCTACAGGGAAGCCTAAAGGTGTCGTCCATACGACAGGTGGCTATATGGTATATGCAGGATATACTTTTGCGAATACGTTCCAGTACCAACCGGGAGAAGTATATTTCTGTAC
Source organism: Sphingobacterium spiritivorum ATCC 33861 (assembly GCF_000143765.1). GTDB lineage: Bacteria > Bacteroidota > Bacteroidia > Sphingobacteriales > Sphingobacteriaceae > Sphingobacterium > Sphingobacterium spiritivorum. The sequence goes on from NZ_GL379774.1 coordinate 107,930, forward strand.
AGCAGATATCGGTTGGATCACAGGGCATACTTACATCGTCTACGGACCATTATCTCAGGGAGCTACTTCCCTGATGTTCGAAGGTGTGCCTACATACCCGGATGCCGGCAGATACTGGGATATTGTGGACAAATTCAAAGTAAACATCTTATACACTGCTCCGACAGCAATCCGTTCGCTGATGGCATTCGGAGATCAGTTTGTTGACAATAAAGACCTTTCTTCTATTAAAAAACTGGGATCAGTAGGTGAGCCGATCAATGAAGAGGCCTGGCACTGGTTTCACGATAAAATCGGAAAAGGGAAAGCTCCTATCGCAGATACATGGTGGCAAACGGAGAACGGGGGACACCTTATTGCTCCTATTGCCGGCATCTCTCCTGCAATACCGGGGTATGCCATGTTGCCCTTACCGGGCGTACAGCCGGTGCTGGTAGACGAAAACGGAAATGAGATAGAAGGAAATGATGTTTCCGGAAATCTGTGTATCAAATTTCCTTGGCCGGGTATGCTTCGTACAACGTGGGGTGACCATGAAAGATGTCGCCAAACGTATTTCTCTACTTACGAAAACATGTATTTCACGGGAGACGGATGTTACCGTAGTCCTGAAGGATATTACAAAATCACGGGTCGTGTCGATGATGTATTGAATGTGTCTGGACACCGCATCGGTACAGCAGAAGTAGAGAACGCCATCAATATGCACTCTGATGTAGTGGAGTCAGCGATTGTGGGATACCCGCATCCGGTAAAAGGACAGGGCATTTATGCATTCGTTATCGCAAATCATCATATTGACGAGAACAGTACCCGTCAGGATATTCTGCAAACCATTACACGTATCATCGGAGCAATTGCCAAACCGGATATTATTCAGTTTGTACCTGAACTTCCGAAAACAAGATCAGGAAAGATTATGAGACGTATCCTTCGCAAAATAGCAGAAGGTGAAGTATCCAATCTCGGAGATATCTCTACATTACAGGATCCCGGTATTGTCCAGACAATTGTAGAGGGAGCTGAAAAACTTAAGAAATAGTACAAAAATTAGCGAGACAACAAATATTGTCTCGCTTTTTTGTAAAAAACCCAATAAAAGCCTGATTTTTCGACAAAAATTTAGTATTTTGTTTCCCTAGTAATACTTTAAAACAAAGACTAAATGCTATTTGCCGTTCTATCAGGACTAATAACATCGAGCCTTATTGTTCCGTTTGGGAGATTTCTGAAATCCAAATGGGGTTTTATTCTCGCTTTTTTGCCTTGCATCTTATTTCTATATTTCCTCCAATATACAGCAGCAATAGTTGACGGAAATATTATTCATCAGCACATTTCATGGGTACCTTCCCTTGGAGTTGACTTTCAGTTTCGGCTGGATGGGTTATCCCTGCTGTTTACATTTCTGATTACAGGGATCGGTACAGCCATTTTTCTGTATGCCCGCTCCTACCTTAAAGGCTACCCCAATTTTGACAGGTTTTTCGGCTTTCTCTGTCTCTTCATGGCTGCCATGTTGGGTGTGGTACTCTCTGACAATATTTTCCTGTTATTTATCTTTTGGGAACTAACGAGTATCAGCTCTTTTTTTCTGATCGGCTTCAATAATGAGCAGAGTGATTCCCGGAAAAGTGCGCTGACGGCACTCAGCATTACCGGACTGGGCGGATTGTTTCTACTGGCCGGACTGACCTTACTTGGAAATATTGCAGACACTTATACTATTTCTGAATTAGTCGATAAGAGATCTCTACTTATAGAGCATCCCTTATACCCCCTTATACTGGGTCTTATATTTATTGGTGCTTTTACCAAATCGGCGCAATTCCCTTTTCATTTTTGGCTACCCGGAGCCATGAAGGCTCCAACTCCGGTTTCCGCTTATCTACACTCTGCAACTATGGTAAAAGCCGGTATTTATTTGCTGGCACGCTTCTTCCCTATTCTGGGTGGTACGGAGTACTGGACTTATCCCCTTCTTATAGTCGGTGGAATTACCATGCTGTACGGTGCGATACATTCGCTCTTCAGAGTCGATATGAAAGGTGTACTGGCCTATTCCACCATCTCAGCCTTAGGCATATTGACTTTTCTGTTGGGTATGGGTACAAAAGAAGCCATTATAGCTGCTGCAGTGTTTCTGCTGGTACATGCTTTGTACAAAGCGACGTTATTCCTCATTACAGGTATTATCGACCACGAAACCGGCACACGTGATCTCAGTAAGTTACAGGGATTAAGAAAGGTATTACTGCCGGTAGCCGTTGCAGGGCTGTTAGCTTCTCTCTCCAGTGCCGGAATGCCACTTACCCTAGGTTTTATCGGCAAAGATCTTATTTATGATGCTACGTTGAAATTCGATACCCAATTAGCTCTTTTTGTAACGATAGCTGCTGTAGTCACGAATATTGGCTTAGTTGCAGCCGGATTTATGGCGGGAATCAAACCTTTTGCAGGAAAACTTCCGGATCAATTTAAAGATCTGCATTTACCTTACAAATCGATGTGGATACCTCCGCTGATATTAGCCGTTTTAGGGTTACTGTTGGGTATCTATCCAAAATGGATCGGAGATATACTTACACAACAGACTGCATCCAGTATATTCGGAAATAATGTGGAAGTTCATCTGAAACTATGGCACGGCTTTAATACTGTTCTTATTCTGAGTCTGTTGACTTTAGCGTTGGGTACGATTCTCTACCTGATCAACAAACCCAGCAGCAGTAAGTTATTAAAAGTTGAAAAACTAAATGTACTGGCACCACAGACTCTATTCACCCGTTTTGGAAACGGTTTTGTGGCCTTTTCAAATCGCTATACGCAGACGCTGCATAATGGATTTTTGCGTTCCTATCATCTAAAGATCATTTTGTTTGCGGAGGCTTTACTCGCTTATAAACTGTATCTGAGCGGACCGATTTATATAGACTACAGCAAGTTGTCTGCTATAAGTATATACGAAGTCTCGATCGTACTTATCCTGATCGGCGCCCTTTACCTTGTAGTAAGTACTTCATCCCGCTTAACAGCTGTTGTGTCTATGAGTGTTATCGGATATTGTATCTGTCTTCTGTTTGTGATCTATAGTGCTCCGGATCTCGCAATGACCCAATTTACGATCGATACGTTATCTACCGTATTGTTTGTTCTGGTTCTCTATAAGCTACCCGTATTTATGAATTATATGGGGTCAAAAGTTCTTATCCGTGATGCGATAGTAGCCCTTTCTTTTGGCGCACTACTTTCTATGATTGCGCTCAAGGTACTCCAGGAACCGGTAGATACTGTCGTAAGTGATTTTTATGGGGCAAATGCCTATCTGATGGCAAAGGGAAAAAACGTGGTGAATGTGATTCTTGTCGACTACAGGGGTATTGATACTATGTTTGAAACAATAGTATTGGCTATTGCGGCTCTTGGTGTATACAGTTTATTGAAATTAAGGTTAAAATCTTCAGAAAAAGAATAGATATGAAAAGTATAATTTTACAGACAGCATCCAAATACCTGCTTCCTATCTTATTGTTGTTTTCTGTTTTTCTTTTATTGAGAGGTCATTATTTTCCCGGAGGAGGCTTTGTTGGCGGTCTGGTGGCCTCGATAGCTTTTGTCCTGCATAGCTTTGCTTACGGAACAGAACAAACTATGAAGATACTTCGTTACAAGCCACTTTCTCTGATTCCAATCGGCCTGGGAATCTCCAGTCTAAGTATGGTAGCGCCTCTGCTCTTTGGAAAACCTCCTATGACGGGGCTTTGGATTGAGCAGAAGATTCCCGTTATCGGAATGATCGGCTCGGCTCTATTTTTTGACATTGGAGTCTATCTGGTCGTCATTGGTGTAGTATTGACTATTTTGTTTACCATAGCTTTAAATACAGATTGATATGGAACTGATACTTGTTGTACTGATCGGCCTGCTGTACGCAGCAGGAGTATATATGATCCTGAGAAGAAGCATGGTCAAATTATTATTAGGAATTATGCTGTTAGGCAATGGTACTAATATTCTGATCTTTCTATTGGGAAACATCACGAAAGGAAAGCCTCCGGTGATTGATCCGGATCTGAGTATATTCAATGATATCTATGCAGACCCTATACCTCAGGCTTTGATCCTGACAGCTATCGTTATCAGTTTTGGTCTTACAGCCTTTGCCATTGTATTGCTCAAACGAGTATACGCCCTGATAAACAGTGATGATTTAGATGATTTAAATACGCCAGAAGAAGACGATATATGATTGACAATTACATACTAGCACCTGTTTTTATTCATTTGTTTACCGCCATAGTGCAGCTTATATTCTGGCGAAAGACAGTGACACAGCGTGTATTGAGTATTTTGGGCAGTACCCTGGGACTGTCTGCTGCTATCAAGCTCTTCGCAAGAGTCTATGATGGTCCTATCTTAACGATGAGCGCCGGAAACTGGGATGCACCCTTCGGAATAGTGTTTGTAGCAGATACGCTGAGTACGACATTAGTACTTCTGACCTCTATAGCCAGCCTGGCAGTATCCATATTCTCTGCGACTGGTATCAGTCGCCAACGTATACGCTATGGTTATTTTCCTATCTTTCATTTTCTGATACTGGGCCTTAACGGAGCTTTTCTGACAGGAGATATCTTCAACTTATATGTTTATTTTGAAGTGATTATTATCTCTTCTTTTGTGTTGATGACTTTGGGCGGGCGAAAGGCTCAGCTGGAAGGTGCCGTAAAGTATATGGCAATGAATATTCTGGCTTCAACTTTTTTCCTGACAGGGATTGGCATTTTATATGGCATCACGGGCTCTCTGAATATGGCAGACCTGGCGCTAAAAATCCCGAATGTTAAAGATCAGACGCTTGTAGGTATTACATCTTCATTTTTCATTATTGGATTCGGGATCAAATCGGCCGTATTTCCTTTGTATTTCTGGCTTCCTTCCTCCTACCATACTCCTCCGTCAGCTGTTGCAGCAACATTTGGCGGATTATTGACTAAAGTCGGTATCTATGCCATGTTCCGCATTTACAGTCTGATATTTATACCCAGTCCGTTTATGAAGAATCTGCTTCTTACATTGGCGATTCTGACTATCGTAACGGGCGCTTTAGGGGCGATGACAAAAACCAATATCCGAAGATTATTTTCATACCTGATTGTGTGTCATATCGGATTTATGGTGGGAGGACTGGCGATGTTCAGCAAACTCGCTCTGATGGGGGCTGTATTCTATCTGATCCATGATATTATGGTCAAGACTAATCTGTTTCTGATTGCGGGACTGATAAGGCAATTAAGGGGATCGATGGATATGAAAAAGATCGGTGGTCTGTATGCAGAATATCCAAAGATATCCTTGCTGATCGGCATTGTACTTTTCTCTCTGGTTGGTATTCCTCCCCTTTCTGGTTTCTGGCCTAAAATTTATCTTATTCAGGATGCTTTCCGTCTGCAAAACTATGCTTTTATTGCCGCCATCATTTTAGGGAGCTTTATTACGCTGTACGTCATTGCTAAGATGTGGTCCGAGGTTTTCTGGAAGAAGCCGGATAATGAAGCGGAGGTGGAGGATAAATTTGAACCTTTACCTTTATACAAAAAGATATTGCTGGTCGCTCCGATAGCGATTCTGGCAGGAGTATCTTTATACATTGGCCTCAATGCTGAAGATATTATAAAGGTTTCGGATAAGATTGCTACTGAAATGTTAGATACGCGTCCGTACATACAGGCTGTACTGGGCAAATAAAAGATAATTGATATGATAAAACAATTTTTAATGAACCTGCTGCTTTGCTTTATATGGATAGCACTGACAGGTTCGATGTATTATTTAAATTTTCTTTTTGGTTTTCTGCTGGGATTCTTTATCCTGTGGATCATGAATATCAATGAAACGGATCAAAGATACTTCTACCGTGTACCCAAAACGGCAGGCTTTGTCCTGTACTTTCTGTATGAGATGATTGTCGCCAATATTCAGGTTGCTTATGATGTAATTACCCCTAAATATTTTTTTAAACCGGGTATAATCCGATATCCGCTAAATGCGAGAACAGATTTTGAGATAAACTTGCTGGCTACGATTATTTCTCTTACACCGGGAACACTGATTCTGGATATAAGCAACGATAAATCGGCCTTATATATTCATGTGATGTACCTCAAGGATAAAGATAAATTTATCGCTCAGCTTAAGAATGGATTTGAAAGACGACTATTAGAGATTATCAGATGATGCTAAATACTTATTTTGATTATGTAATCCTCCCGATTTTAACTATTTCGGTCATCTTAACGTTTATTCGTTTGTTTAAGGGGCCTGATGTAGTAGATAGGGTCATTGCCTTAGATTTGATTATCACCATTGGTATCGGGATTATTACGGTTTACAGTATACGTACACAACAGGAGGTGCTGTTGGATGTCGCTATTATACTTGCTCTGATTGCCTTTTTGGGCACAGTAGCATTTTCATATTACCTTGAAAAAAAAGATCATCATGACTGATATATTTTTAGCCATATTCAGCACTATTGGTGCATTAGCTATTTTATTTGCTTCTATCGGCATCCTGCGTATGCCGGATTTCTATTTACGTCTCTCCGTTACCGTAAAAGCGGCCACATTGGGGGTCGGATTTTTCCTGCTATGTGCAGCGATTATCTTTCCGGATGTATCGGTGACAACCAAGGCTATCGCTATTACCTTCTTCCTGATATTAACAGCTCCTGTGGCTGCACATATGATAGGCAGAGCAGCCTACATTACCGGGGCAAAGCTATGGAAAGGTACAATTATAGATGACCTTGAAGGAAAATATGATGAGGAAACCCATCAGTTGAAAGGTGAAGAGGAGGAAAATTAGAATTTGTCTTTTCTGTCATTTTAACACTTCGTATTAAGGACGAAATTCCAGTATGTGATGATGTTAATTGATCAATTCTGTAGTTTATTTATTTCTTATTCCCAATTGAGTAAGATTGCTTTTTATGTATTCAGATCATAAAATAATCTCCGAAAAATATAAGAGCTATACTGAAAATATTATACAGCACATTAAAATACCAGCGGTAATAATATTGTCTTTTAAATAGGATATAGTACCCCGAGATTCCCAAAAGAACAAAACATGCCAGAATAGCAGGAATTCTGACGAGCTGATCCGCTATGCTATGCAATACAATGATCCATTCCGGCAAATATAAAAGTGATCCGTAAACGAAGACTGTACTTGCAAAAAAGATTAGTATGGCTACAGAAACCCAAAACACTACTTTCGATTTCCGGATTTCTCTTTCTTTCAGATATGTCTGATTTTCCATAATTATCAGTAATTGGTAAGTATTACAATGTAATGAATATTTATTAAAAAAGCCCTCCCGGATAAATCCGGGAAGGCCATTATTAATAAACATATAAAACTCTCCTGCCGACTCAAAACAACAGGAAAGCTTTATTCTAATTAACTTCCGGGTACTAATTTTAAAGTTTTCTCCGCATTTTCGAAGTAACCTCTGGTATAGGAACCAGTTGGTTCAACAAAAGTCAATTCTTTAAATTTAACTCCCTTAATATCATACTCTTTATAAAAGTCAAGACCTTTATCTGTATATCTATATGAGTAGATTGTAGTACTTCCAGTCACTGTAAATGCTCTTTTAGTAGCAGCAGTTGAGAATGTAGCCGTTAAAGACTCTCCCCCTACTTCTACTTTATAAGCGCCTCTTGGGTGAAATTTAGCTACCGCAGCCTTGTAATTTGCTACAATTGTAGGTGCTTCAGTAGTTGAAATAGGAAGCATAACAATTTTATTCATTGTTTTTCTTCCCTGAAGTATAACAGAATCAGGAGTTGCTTTAACTACTAAAAATTCAAAGTCCCCCTTATGCCCACTATCAACAGCTCCTATCTGAGGGCTAAAATATGCACCTGGCAAAGCGAAATAATGAATAACTGGATTATATGTATCAAAAGTCAGGATAGGCCCTGCTCCAGGGTATACTGTGTACATACTTGTAGCATTATTTGTAGTATAGTCACCTTGTAAGTTTACCTCAGTACTTGAAGAGAATTTTGCAAATAAGGTGTATCCTCCAAATTCCAGAGTACTACTAGGATAGTATTTTACCAACCATCCATTTGACTGAGATTTCAATATGCTATAAGCCTGATCCACACTAACATTAAGTCTTTCAGTAGGACTCTCTTCAAATACTCTATCTCTTTTTTTATCACAACTTGCACCTAATACAAGCAATGTGATCAATAAGGAATATATCTTTAGTTTCATTGTCTTTAATTTAAAGTTGTTTGATCAAAAGAACTCAGGTTTGCAAATCTTGTCAACATCTCTTGTCTCAATACATCCATATCTATAGCCCACTCACCTTTCATGTAATTTTTAACAACATTCAGTTTTGTATTAACAATAGTTCTTCCTGCAGCTGTAGAACCGGTTGAATTCAATATAGCATCAAAATCAGCCTGAGACCTCGTTACATAAAAAGAGAATAATTCTGCAAAATCTTCCTCCCCGCTTTTAGAAGCGTAAGGAGAAACAAAACCATCCGCTACTGCTGCTCCAGTTGTTGTGTATACAGTATTCCAAGCATCGTCAACATACTTTGTACCTGTAATCTCTCTAAAGTTAGAAGGAAAGGGTTTGGTCTGATTAAGGATATGCTGAAACTCGTGATGTATGGTTTTAAAATAATAGGTATTCAAAAATGAAGGACTATTACCATTTGTAGCATTCAGATTAATCAAATTATACATTGTAATCTTAGTTCCACTTTCAGCAGTACCTAATACTACAGTACCATTATTACGAACAGCAACAGTACCAATATAATTTAAGAGTTTAGGAAAATAACTTCTGATGAATTGCTTGCTTCCTGTAACTTTATCATATGGTTCTAATCCTAAATAAATTAATAATTTAGTCATACGTACTGATCCTTCATAAGGTGCAGGTACCAAATGATAATTTAAATCTGATTCTCTATCTACATATTTGTACAGAATCTGGATATTATAGGGCTGTGTTAAATTTTTATAAATATACTTGTCTAAATCGTTTTGTTCGATTTGCGTATCAGTAAAGACACTTTTTGAATCCAATTTCTCTTTCTTACAAGATGTCGCAAGAGAAATAAGGATAAAAGCAAAAAATATTGATTTAAGGTGTTTCATTTTATCTAGGATTTGGAGTTAAACCTGCATTAATTACATCCTGTGGCAATTGCATCGCTCTTCTATTATCACGAACAGCAAGTGTGTTGCTTGACACAGTTCCAACTGCAGTACCGGCAATTGTTCTTCTTGTAATCTCTATACCATAGCGTTTCACATCAAACCAACGCATGCCTGTATGAAGAGTTTGGATTCTTCTCATAAATAGCACAGCATGGAGCATATTTTCTTGTGTACCCGTTTCGATATTGTATTCTGAATTGAATTTCTTTTTAGGCGTTGGAGCTGTTGGGGTAAAATATGCTAAATTATTAGCCCATGTATTAATACCAGCCTCGGTTAGAGTCGGTACTGTAACCATAGTATTTCTAACCCATATTTGCATATCAGCTAAAGCATCAGAATACTTTTTCAACTGAATATTAGCTTCTGCTCTCGTCAACAGCGCCTCTTCAGATGTTATTGGGGCAAAAACTCCCCTTGAAAATCCTATTCCAGCAACCGGATCAGTATACTCAAACATATAAGTAGCTCTTGGGAAAATAGCTTTATCTAAATTTGTCCCAGAGTATCTGTACAATCTGATTCTGTATGCAACGTCCGATGTAATATTTCCATAAGGCGTATTAGATAAAGCTGTCTCAGAACGGGCAATAAATGCTCCATGACTAAATCTGGAATTGGTATAGTAAGCTCCGAATGTAGTTCCCATAGCCGAATACGCTGTAGAAATCAAGAAATTAGCTTTAACAGAACTTGCATTATACTCCCGCGAGATATTTCCCAGATTTGCTGCAAAAGATGCAATCGTTACATAATCTCTAAGTGTTTCTGTAGGATTATTATTTAACGCTAATGTAGCATACTCCGCAGCCTTCTGCCAATTCCCCATAAACAAATGAACACGTGCAGCAAAAGTGTTTGCAGCAGCTTTATTAAAATGATATTTGGAAACACTGCTATTTGCATAAGATGCATCATTAATCAAAGGTATACCTTCTTCCAGATCTTTAACAATAAAGTTATACACCTCTTCAACGGTATTACGTTGGTATTTTGGATCTAATGTGCTCTCAGAAGTAGTCATGTATGTAATTCCTAAATCCGTTGCTGAATGAGTTTTAGAATAGTGCTGTGCAAACAGGTTAACCAATAAAAAATGGTTATAAGCACGCGCAACTAAAGCTTCTCCCTTTTGCGGATTTAAATTAACAGGACTACCGGCTTCCTCTATCGCTGTCAGTGCAGCATTCGCACTTGCAATTGCACCATATCCCGAACTCCAGACTCTATCAATACCATCGTTATTTGTTTCAGTGCTTGCCTCCCAGTTAAAGATCTCTTCCAAGAATCTGGAAGAATAAGGATTTGTCACACCATAATCGTCGACATTATCGGACGATATCTCCGCAGCCAGCAGATATGAATTCTCCGGATAAGCAGATACGAGCATTTTAGCGATCTTATCTGTGTTATTAAGTTCTGCTCTGTTATCAGGAAGCACATCCAAGTATTTATTACATGATGTTATACCTAATAGCAGGCCTGCACTTAATACTATATTTAAATATTTTCTTTTCATAATTTTAAAATTATAGGCCTAACTTAACGGTTAATGTATATTGTCTAGGTATAGGTAAAGCCACACCTCCTGAATTGATAAACTCCGGATCCTGACCATTTAATCTCTTATCAGCATACACCAGCCATAAGTTAGTAGCATTTAAACGCAATCCTAATGAAGATAGCTTGAATGAATTAGCAACAGTCTTTGGCAAATCATAAGATAAGGAAACATCCTTCAAGCGTACAAAATCACCTGAAGCCATATTTACAGTTGAATAGTTGTAGGCGTTGTAAGCATATTCATACTGACTGTTATTCCGGATAAAACGGTTATCCAATATTACAGGAACATTAGTTCTTCCTTCTTCTCCAGGCACCGTCCAGGCATCCCAGAACTCACGAGTAGTTGCTGTTAAATCAGAATATTTTGTTTTATAAACAGGATCCAATCTAACAACGTTACCAAATGAGTAGGTAAAGAATACATTAAGTTTGAAATTCTTGTACGAGAATATGTTTCCGAAACTTCCTAAATCAGTTGGTTCAGTTGGCCCCTCATATTTTAAAAACCCTAGTTTGTCTCTATCCTGGAAGTAGATACCGGTCGTCGTTTCTGCATTATCCAAGTAACCAAACACTGGCAATCCATTATTCTGAATTCTTGCAAAAGGAATTGAGAATAAAGATCTTACAGGGTATCCCTCCAATGCAAAACCATTACCTGTAATTAAATCTAAAACACGTTGGTTATTTTCTAGTTTGGTAACCTTATTTTTTGTTTTGGTATAGATGAAATTAGATACCCATGAAAAATTATCATTTTTAATAATTGTTCCGGAAACACTTATCTCCAAACCATTAGATTTCATTTCAGCGACGTTTCCGTATTTTGTAATCTGTCCTCCAAGTCCTTGTGTATTAACAATTCCTATAAGGTCAAATTGATTACGTTTATACCAATCTACATCAATAGCAAGTCTATTATTAAATAAACCTAATGAAGCTCCAATATTCAATTCGTGTTTCTTTTCAAATGTCAGATCTGAGTTTTCTAAATCCGCAATCTCCAATCCGGTTTCTTTATCTGCCGTATTTGGTCTCCAAGGGTTATAACTTCTGATAATAACTTTAGAATTCGTCACAAAAGCAGGTCCTCTGTCAGCAGTCAGACTATAAGAACCTTTGAATGATAAGTTATTGATGGGAGATTCCCAGTCTTTAAAGAATTGCTCTTCATGCACATTCCATAAACCGGAGACGTTCCACGTCGGCAACCACCTTGCTGAAGTAGACCTGCCTAGACGGTTGGTTCCTTCATAGCGTAATGTTCCATTGATAGAATATCTATTATCATATGAATAGTTAGCCTGACCGAAGAAAGCAACTTCTCTACTTCTTATATTTGCCAGACCTCCGTCTTTAGTTCTGTCGACTGAGAAATAATTGGAGTTTTCTTCCTGACCTCTTTTGAAGATTCTATAATCTGTAAATGGAATTTCTCCAAGATTATACTGCAATCCCCATCCTCTGAACCAGTTATTATTTCTCTCAACAGAGTTTACAGATGCTCCTCCAAATACATACAACTTATGAACATCATTAAATGTTTCATTATAGTTGAATGTAAAACGAAAATCATTAGTTAACATTTTATTATCTGTTCTGTTATATATACCTCCTGAAGGCAATATTGAAACAGGAACAGCATAAGGATTGTCAGGATCAGTATAAAGGTATGGATTCTTATCTCTAATGATCGTATTTGGCATCCATCTGTAAGCAGTAGCCTGATTAGAATCATCTTTTACATGATGCTGCTGAGATGTCTGTTGGTATCTTACAGCCCCTAATGCTGCCAATTCTAATTTATTAAACAATTTCCATTTTAATTCTCCCTGGAATTTTACATCTGAAACATTAATGTCCATATAGTTATTTTCCAATTCATGAAGAATATTAAATGGAGCATAATTTCTTGTATATAACTCATTAGGATCTAATGTTCTTGACGTATTCAATGCGTAAGCATACGGATTAATATCAAAATCTCTCTTAACATTTAGAGAAACCACATCTATTGTTTGTCCTAAAGTACCAGGAGCTCTTTGATTTCTATATGACCCACCTGTCAATAAATCTAACTTAAGGTTATCTAATAAATTATAACTAGCATTTAATGATGCTGTATATCTTTTAAAATTACTTTGCTTAGCCCATCCCGGATCAACAAGAGCACTGACAGATGTATAATATTGAGACTTATCAGTACCGGATGAAATACTTAATGAATGGTTATTCATAATACTTGTACTGAACAATTCCTTAAACCAGTTGGTATTTCTATATTCAGCCTGTCTCAAATAGGCATTACGTGCAGCTTCTGTATTCTCTAATTGTCCGGCATTAATCAATTGATACATTTTACCATAAACTCCACTTTCTGAAGCTACAGAAACATCTGATAAATTCAACCAACCTCTTTGTTGAAGAAATTGGTAAACAGACATTTGTTCCTGCGAGTTCATAATATTGAAAGTATTATACGAAGGAATTGCTCTTGAAGTATATTCTCCGACGTAATTGAAAGAATTATATCCGGCTCTACCTCTTTTCGTAGTAATAACGATAACCCCTCCCATTGCACGGGCACCATAGATAGAAGTTGCAGAACCATCTTTCAATACTGTAAATGACTCAATATCACTAGCATTAAGCCCTGCTACAGCAGAACTGATTAACGTTAGTGCATCTCCGGAGGACAAATCATCTGAAGAAACATCAGAAACATCTTCAATAATAATTCCATCTACAACCCATAATGGTTTAGAACTTCCAAAAATAGAAGTCGCACCACGTACTCTGATTTTAGGAGCAGAACCAAATGTACCTGTTGTATTCTGTACAGTGACCCCGGCTATACGTCCTTCTAATGATCTACTGGCATCTGCCATACCTCCAATTTCGACATCTTTCATGTTTACCTTAGCTGTTGCTCCGGTAAAAAGGTTTTTATCAATTCTGGATCCGATACCTGTAATGACGACTTCTTCTAATGCCTTATCCGCACCAGTCAATTCAACTTCTATTGATGAACGTCCTGAAACACTGATTTCTTTCGGATTAAATCCGACAAATCGAACAACTAAAGTTGCATTAGATGCGGCATTGATAGAGAAATATCCCTGATCATTAGTACTTGTTGAAGTCGAAGACCCTTTTACAGAAACTGTTGCTCCTGCAAGCGGTCTGCCGTTCTCATCTTTGATGGTTCCGGTAACAGGTCTTTGAATATCAAGGTTCCGACTTGCTACTGGTGTAATTTTATTTACAGTAATTGTTCCTGCAATTATTTTAAAAGAATAGTCTGCACTATTCAAAACGTTAGAAAGTGCATTTTCTACAGAAGCACCTTTCAATTCTACATTTACAGGTTTAGCATTTTTAATCACCTCATCTTCATACAAGAATCTGTATTTAGTTTGTTTAGAGATGGATGAAAATACTTCCTCCAATTTTGCGTTTTTCAATGACAGGGATACTTTCTGAGCCACACTATCAGCATGTACACAAGTCATAAAAACCAATGATAGTATAACCGTAATTTTCATGGTTAGTAATAATTGGCGCAAACGGGCTTTTTCCTGACGAGAATCAAGCTGTTTGCGAAATAATAAGTTTTTCATACATTTGAGTAATTGGGTAATTTGGGTTAGTTCACTTAAATTTCAGTTCCTAATTAATTCATGGACAGGGGTGCTGCAACATCCCTGTTTTTTTGTAACCTAGAGCGTATCATTTTTCCATAGTTTTTCTGTTTATATGTTTGTTAATAATTGTAAGTTTCTTTCCATCGACGTCAAAGTCAAGATGACTGACGTAACGAAGCATTTCTAATACCTGACTCAGGTTGACATTTCTTTCTATACTTCCTGAATATCCTTTATCAAATTCTATATGACCGATAAACGCAACATCCAAATCATACCACCGGGATAATTCGGCTGCTATTGATGCTATATTATCTCCTTTAAAATAGAACTCATTGTTTTTCCAGGCAAGCTCTTTTCTAAAATCAGATTTCGACTTTTTAACAGATTGATCTGTTGATAAAGCGGATTCTCCCGGCAATAATAAAGCACTCATCTCACCGTTAGAAACCTCTACTTTTCCTTCTACCAGAGTTGTTTTGACGGCTTTGGAGTAAGAATTCACATTAAAGTGTGTACCCAGTACTTTTATCGAATTTCCACCAGCCTCTACAACAAATGGTCTTGATGCATCTTTGGCAACTTCAAAATAGGCCTCTCCTTCTAAATATACTCTTCGCTCATTACCTGAAAACTGTACAGGAAATTTCAATTTCGAAACAGCATTGACCCAAACTTTGGTACCATCCGAAAGTTCGATTTTAAAAAAACTGGCTTTGGGTACAACAAGGGTATTATAAATAAGAGCCTTTGTCGCTCCCTGATCTACATACCGTATTCCGTCTTTACTTCCCTCTACTTTGGCATCTTTAGAAATTGTCTTTGTATCCGATACATCCACATGACTTCCGTCTGCGAGAATAAGATGTGCTCCGCTCGTACCCGGAAGAACATCATTTTTATATTTTCCTGTGGTATCAGCGACAATTGATTTATGTGCTACGGTATCAGACTGTTGATTTAGCCAAATCCATGTCAAAGAGAAACACATAGCCATAAGTGCCGCCGCAGCGGTATACTTGTAATAGTTTGGTTTACGCTTTTTTCCCTGCTTTGCATTTACTTTATCCCACGCAGCGTCTACATCAACATCATGCAAAAAATTGAGGTCTTCTTCTATTGCACCGGCATTTTTAAATTTCTCAACAAGATCTTTGTTCTTATGATCAGAAGCCAGCCAGTCTCTGAAATCAATAGTTTCCTGCTCAGAAAGCTGGTTTCTGAGGTACTTTTTGACTAATTGGCTGGTGTAAAAATGGTTTCTTTTCATAACGTTGTATATATATAGAAACATTCATGTCATAAAAGGGTGACAAGAAGTTAAAATAATTTTAATTTTTTGTTAGAGGTATGTAAACAAGAATACTATTTCCGGAATATAATCAGGGAAAACAAGACTTAATCAATTAAATAAAGGATTATTTAATACTGAACAAAATAATAAAAACTGCCAAAAGTTCTGGATCCAGTTTGGCTAATAGTGTTTTCATTCCTCTTTGCTTTTGAGTTTTTACAGTATTGATACTAATATCAAGCTTTTCGGCTATTTCCAGATTGGAAAGGCCTTCCAGGTAGCCCATACGGAAAACATGCTGACAAGATTTAGGCATCTCGGCAACAACACGGTATACATCTGCAATTACTTCCGAAAAAATAAGGGAATGCTCCACCTGACTCTCTTCTTCTTCTTTTATCGGATTGAGCATCCAGTAACGTTCCTGAATTTTTTCTCTCCGGTGAATATTGTAACAGGAAAAACGTACAGCTGTGTATAGAAAGTTTTTTACAGCATGCTCTTCACCTGACACATTTTCCTGCTGATCAAAGTAAGTGCAGAAGGCATCCTGCACTACATCTTCGGCCTGAGATTTGACTCCAAGCAGCTTCCACGCAAAATGACAAAGGCGAGGATAATATTTTTTGAATATATATTCGTTAGGCTCTCTTTTCATAATCCCTCTTCAAAAATATTCAGGTTGTTAACAATTGTTAAAGCAAGCTAGCAAATATCAATCAAAAAACAATACAGACCGGAGAAAAAATATTTATATCGGACTCTAATTTTTGTAACGAACCTGTGGCAATATCACGTTTAAATAGCGTTATATTATCTGTATACTGGTTTCCGACCAGAATTGACTGGCCGTCAGGTGAAAAATTAAAATTACGTGGTCCCTTACCTCCCACATTATATGTATCAACAACTATTAGCGTTCTATCTTTTAAAACTTTGAAAGCAGTGATTACATTTGCATCTCCTCTATTGGAAGCATACACAAATTTTCCGTCTGGCGACAGCTTTATTTCCGCGGCACCGTTTCCTCCGCTAAATCCGGCTCTATTGATATCTATTTCCTGTATAAGTTCCCATTTATCTTTCTTCTTTGCATATGCAACAACTTTTGCAGTCATCTCCGTGACCACATAAAAAGACTTCCCATCTTTGGTAATAGCGATATGACGTGGTCCTCCTCCGGCAGGAGTCTGGATGATGGATGGAGTGCCTACTCCATAGATGCCATTTGTTTGTTTTACCGGATAAATACTAATCTTATCCGTGCCTAAATCCTGGACAAAGATTGTTTTAAAATCCGGCGCGAAAAATGCAGAATGTACATGTGGTTTGTCCTGACGGGAAGCATCTATACCTTTGCCACTGTGTTGCACAAGAGTATCTCTGGCAGCAATACTACCATCGGTATTCAGTCTGAAAACTGCAAAAGAGCCGCCTGAATAATTCGAAACGACAGCGATAGGGTCCGTATTGCTCAGGGAAACATGGCAAGGATCCGCTCCCCGGACATTTACTTCATTTAAAAACGTTAATTGTTTTCCATCAAAATGATACGCTGAAAGGTTTTCTGTACCATCATTCTTTTCACTCACCGCATAAAGGGTCTTTCCATCTTTACTTCTTGCTAAAAATGATGGATTGTTACAAGAAGTTGTACTAAGCAGGTTAGCTTGCCGGCTCTTTTGATTAAAATCGTATATGTATATCCCTTTACTTTTTCCGGGCTGCGTATATGTTCCTACAAAAAGCGGAACATTTGTCTGGGCTATTCCAGGAAAAGGCATTAATAGCGTACATAAAAAGATCATCGGTATCAGACAGGTTCTTAAAGTATTCATAAGTTATGATTTGTTAAAATTGGTTAAATGTCAATGACTCATCCTAACCAAATATGTAATTTAGCCTTTTGTAAAAACTAACGTTGGATAAAGATAACTTTCCTCGATGTTATATGGCAATTATTTTTGACCAAAACATCAAAAAGTTAATTTAATCTGATATTTTTGCGTTAGTTTAGATGAGTATAAGATTTTGATAGTCAAATATCATATTCACAACGTAATTCAATTTCACTAAGAATGATCAAACAGTTATATGTGTTACTATTTTGTGTATTGGGAAGTGTAAACCTCACTTTCGCACAGGGCAAAATAGTAGACAGAGTGGTGGCTACAGTGGGAGCTAATATCATATTGCAATCAGATATTGATATGCAGTATTCTCAAAACTTAGCTCAGGGAATGAGTCCTAACGAAGATTTCAAATGCTATATTCTTCAGCAGTTATTAACGCAAAAGCTTCTTGCCCAACAGGCAGTACTGGATTCGATTGAAGTATCCGAATCTGAAGTAGATGATAATCTCAACAACCGCCTCAATGTGATGACCCGTCAGGCAGGAGGAAAAGAAAGGTTGGAAAGTTTTCTGAACAGATCCCTGTTACAGTATAAAGAAGAAATGCGCACAAGTGTGGCAGAGCAATTGAAAGCTCAGAAAATGCAGCAGAATATTGTTCAGAAAATAGATGTTACTCCTTTGGAGGTCAAAAGATATTTTGAGGGTCTGAACAAAGACAGTCTTCCTTATTTTGATACGGAAGTTGAAATCGGAGAAATCGTGATGTACCCGGTACTCACCAAAGAAGAAAAAGAAGCATCCCGCAAGCGGGCTGAAGATCTTCGCAAACAAATTGTGGACGGTTCGGATTTCGGAACAATAGCAAGACTTTATTCTGAGGATAAGGGATCTGCTGTTGCAGGTGGAGATCTTGGATTTTCGACTCGTGATAATTACGTAAAAGAATTTTCAGCAGTTGCCTTTAAACTGAAACCGGGAGAGATTTCTCAGGTATTCGAGACAGAATATGGTTTTCACTTCCTGCAGGTTCTGGAGAGAAGAGGGGAAGAGGTTCGTGCAAGGCATATTCTGGTTTCTATCAAACCGACTAATGCAAGTCTGGAGCGCACAAAAGTAAAAATGGACAGCTTATACCAAAAGCTGATCAATAAGAAAATAGACTTTTATACTGCGGCTACACAATATTCAGACAATAAGGAAACCAAGTTTAATGGTGGTATGGTGACTGATCAGAACAGATCTACGCTAATCCCTGTTAATAAACTGGAAGCAAGTGTATTTACGGCCATCGACCCTTTAAAAGCAGGGGAATATTCTCAACCTACCCTTTTTCAGGAAGAAGGTCCTGCAGGCAAAAGCGGTTACCGCATCAGTTTTCTGAAGACAAGAATACCTCCACATAAGGCCAACCTTGATCAGGATTTTTCAAAAATAAAAGAGGCTGCTTCGGAAGATAAAACCAGAAGAAAGTTAAGCGAATGGTTTGAGAGCAGAAGAACCAATACATTTATCGCTATCAATGAAGATTTTCACAAGTGCGATGATCTTAAAATCTGGATTAAGCCGATAGAAAATGCTTCAGCAAATATTGCGAAATAAGTACTTATCCTTATAAAGGAAATCGGGCTTCAACAGATGATGTTGAAGCCCGATTTATGTTTTATACTGTTTGGTATCCGAATAATAGTGTAAACGGTGTTTGTTAACGCTCAAACATCATCTCAATCATCACTTTCCACTGATAGTCATCTTTCAGCTGCCAGATACGGATATAGTTATATTTAACGGTTTTATCTTTAGTGATTACATCTGCCGTACCATAAGTATAGGCATATTCACCACTGTATGCACGACCTACGTTTGTCGGGTTAGTATGGATCTCCACGCGTTGCTTTTTCAGAAACGCCATTACATCTTTCTTTCCTTCCATGGGATCCTGCCACGGATACAAAAACTTAACGTCATCTGTCAGGAATTCTCCGTATGCCGTCGGATTATTTGCTTTTAAAACTGTGGAAAATAGTTTATCACTCTGCATGACGACATCTTCACGCTGCCCTAGTCTTACTTTTGAACGATGTTTAAGGTACCAGTTGTCGTCCGGTTCATAATAGATCAGATCTGAAGCTGTCTGTTTGCCATAATTTTCTACTTCAGCTCTGAGATTAACCTTCCATACACCTTTCTTATTCCTTTTCCAGACCGTCAGATACTGACCATAACGCTTTATGGCGCCAACTTTCTGAAACTCCATAGCTCCGCTGGTCACGCCCCAATCCTGACTACGGGATACCAATACAAAATTAGGATCCCAGCTCATAACATCTGCAATATTAGGTCTGTTATTGAGATAATTGAAGGCATTCACTGCAGATGGTGTAAAAAAGACCGACTCTTTATCTACAATTGACAAAAAAGCCTGATGAGGGTTACTGGATTGCGATAATTTAGCTGCATCACGATCTACCGTAATCAGACTTCCGACCTTATCCGGCAATTGAGCCTGACTGTTATAGGTTTGAAAAGTTAAAGCTGTGGCTACAGTTACTATTGTCCAAAATTTCATTAATTATATTTTTACAACGGACTAATATCAAATCTTATTCCAAAGTGTTCCGTCTTTGCTGTCTTTTAATTGTATGCCGATGGAAGATAGTTCTTCACGGATACGATCAGATGTTGCAAAATCCTTATTCTGTTTGGCTGAATTACGAATATTAATAATCACATTCATCAGCTCATCCATATTATCTGTACCTGCATTGCTATCATCATTCAATCCCAGAATATCCTCAACAAAGTCTTTCATAAAGGCTTTGAGTTCATCCAATCCTTTTTGATTAATGGTCGATTTACCATCATAAATCGAATTAATGATACGCACAACTTCAAAAAGCTCTGCAATGAGTATAGGACTATTGAAATCATCATCCATCGCTGCATAGCAGTTCTTTCGTATATCTTCCAGATTAAATCCGGATGTAGCTTTAGAAGGTGTGATTTTATTCAATAGTGCGATTGCATTCATCAATCGCTTAAATCCTTTATCTGCAGCATCCAGAGCTTCATTTGAGAAGTCCAATGTACTTCTGTAATGTGCCTGCAACATGAAGAAGCGAACCGCCATCGGAGAATAACCTCTTTCCAGAAGCGGATGATTCCCTGTAAACAGCTCCTGAGGCAAAAATCCGTTACCGGAGGATTTGGACATACGGGCTCCGTTTACGGTCAGCATATTGGTATGCATCCAGTAACGCGCCGGGCTGGTGTGATTGCAGGCTTCTGATTGAGCGATCTCATTGGTATGATGAGTAGCTGCCAGGTCCATTCCACCACCATGAATATCAAACTGTGCGCCTAAATACTTATTGCTCATAGCCGAACATTCGATATGCCATCCCGGAAAGCCTGTACTCCAGGGTGCCGGCCAACGCATAATATGTTCAGGTTTTGCTTTGATCCAAAGCGCAAAATCCAAACGTCCCCTTTTCTCATCCTGTCCGCCCAATTCGCGTGTATTATTTAACAGATCTTCAAGTTTACGGTTGGTCAGAACGGTATAATCATATTTTTGAACATATTTCTCTACGTCAAAATAAACAGTACCGTTCACCTCATAAGCATAACCGTTATCGATGATCTGTTTGATCATCTCAATCTGTTCTGAAATATGTCCTGTAGCTGTAGGCTCAATACTTGGAGGAAGCGTGTTAAACAAGCGAAGTACATCATGAAAACCAATAGTGTACTTTTGCACGATTTCCATTGGCTCCAGTTGCTCCAGCTTGGCTTTCTTTGCAAATTTATCATCCCCTTCATCTCTGTCACCTTCCAAATGTCCCGCATCGGTAATATTACGTACATAACGCACTTTATAGCCCAAATGCAACAGGTAACGGAATATCAGATCAAATGATACAAATGTACGACAGTTTCCCAAATGCACATCACTGTACACTGTGGGTCCACACACATACATCCCTACCATGGAAGGGTGAATAGGATTAAACTTCTCTTTCTTTCTGCTTATTGTATTATAAAGAACCAGATTATTTTCCATAAAATTATAAGAATGGGAATCTATTTTTGTCTGAAATATAACTGAATCGGAACACCCTCAAAATCAAAATTCTCACGCAACTTATTCTCTACATATCTTTTGTAAGGATCCTTGATGTACTGAGGAAGATTACAGAAGAACGCAAACATCGGGGATCTTCCCGGAATCTGGGTCACATATTTTATTTTGATATATTTCCCCTTAATTGCAGGAGGAGGATAGTTTTCGATCACCTGCAACATGACTTCATTCAACTTAGAAGTAGGGATTTTTTTGGTTTTATTCTGATATACTTTCGCAGCCACCTCCAGTGTTTTGTGGATACGTTGTTTCTCCGTTACAGATGTAAATACAATAGGAACATCTGTAAAAGGGGCGATTTTTTCACGGATACGAGCTTCGAATTCTTTCATAGTCTTATTATCCTTCTCGATCAAATCCCACTTGTTGACCACGATCATGACACCTTTCTTATTCTTCTCTGCCAAATGAAAGATATTAATATCCTGCGCTTCAATACCATCCTGAGCATCCAGCATCAGAATAACAACATCTGAATCTTCCAATGCCTTGATTGTACGCATAACAGAGTAAAACTCTATATCCTCATTTACTTTGGATTTTCTACGCATACCTGCCGTATCAATCAATAAGAATTCGTGACCAAACTGATTATAGTGAATACGGATAGAATCACGTGTCGTTCCGGCAACAGGCGTTACGATATTACGGTCTTTTCCCAATAGTGCATTGGTCAATGAGGATTTACCTACATTCGGACGACCTACAATAGTATATTTAGGAAGTGTAGACTCTTCTTCTTCTTCAACTTCAAAAGTAGAAACAACAGCATCCAACAATTCTCCCGTTCCGGAACCTGTAGCTGAAGAAATATTATAAATTTCACCCAGACCAAAAGCATAGAATTCAGCAGAGTCATGGTGCAGTTTCGCATGGTCAACTTTATTGGCAGCAACATATACGGGCTTTGTACTTCTTCTCAGAATATCAGCTATTTCATCATCCAGATCGGTGATACCGGTAGTCACATCCACCATAAAGATAATAACGGATGCCTCTTCAATGGCAATATATACCTGATCACGAATAGCCTCTTCAAACACATCGTCTGATCCGTGCACAAAACCTCCGGTATCGATAACAGTAAATTTTTTCCCTATCCACTCGGCAGATTCGTAGTGACGATCGCGAGTTACCCCACTAAAGTCATCCACAATAGCCTTTCTACTTTCCGTAAGACGATTAAAAAGAGTTGATTTTCCAACATTTGGACGACCTACGATTGCAACAATATTTGCCATATTTGTTATTTTGAATCGGCTCATTTATGACGAACCGCACAGTTATTCTAAATTATTAAGGGAACAAAGATACGGAATAAGGAATGATTATCCTTTATTAATATACTAAATTTGACGGAGAATCAATTATAGTTTTCATATTTATAGCAGCGAATCCGCCAGTAACATTTTTTAGGCCTTCAATTGAGTTCATCTCCTTTAAGATCCGATGCTAAAGTTAAAAACAGAAAAAGGTCACTTCATGAAGTGACCTTTTATAATCGGATTGAAATTTTTAATAGTTCGGATTTTGAGTTAACGTCCCTTTACTGTTGTCAATTACGACCTGTGGAATAGGCCATAATTCATTTTTGCCTTTAGTAAAGATCCTGTTCTCCACGAAAAAACGATCTGTAAGATTAGTAAACGTCACTTCTCCGGTTTGAGGATTTACACTACCCTTTGATAAACTTCCGTAAACCGGCCCGTTCATCACAACATCAGCAATACCCCAGCGGATAATATCGAATCTACGTCGTCCTTCTCCGGCAAACTCTACACGGAATTCCCGACGAACCAATTCTCTCAGTTTCGTCTGATTATTATAAACGGATTCGTTTACTTTTGGCATTCCCGCCCGTAAACGTACCGTATTTAAATGCTCATATACACTGTTATCAATTTTATTTGATTCGATCTTAGCTTCGGCATTCAGCAGGAGTATTTCAGCATAACGCATCACAATAATGTTAACTCCTACATTCCAGACATTGCTGTATGAGGATGGATTCTGCAAGTATTTCTTATAGTTGTAGCCTGTACTGGATGCATTATCAGCAGCTGCAGGATGATCTTTTGAACTTGGGTTCAAGGGATCAAAATATCTGCCACTATATAATGCTCCCGGATAGACTACAGTCGCTGAAAGTCTCGGGTCACGATTCGTATAGGGTTGAGCAGCACTGTATGTTGCAGATTCACCGATAGGCTCTCCATCTTTTGTTTCATAAGCATCTATCAGATTCTGTGTAGGAACAATAGAACTCCAGCCGCCAGACAGATTTGGCATCATAATCCCTAAATCTGTGTACCCCTGAATATTAGCCACATACTGGATATCCATCATCACTTCACTGTTGTTTTCATTTGCTTCTTCAAACAGATTTGCATAATCACCAAACAACTGGTATGTGCCGGAAGTAATTATCTGCTCCGTAGTACTGATAACTTCTTCGTGTTTATTCTGAAAAGCATAACAACGAGCCAGCAATCCTAAGGCCGCTCCTTTAGTCATGCGACCTACATTACTTGCGTCATACTTTACAGGTAATATGGCGGCTGCATCTTTTAATTCTGTCTCCACAAACTGCAGAACTTCTTTTTGGGTATTAGCAGGTGCATACGCTTCCTCTATCGAGACCGTTTTTGTCAGAATCGGCACTGCACCAAACAATGTGGCCATATCCAGATAACGATAAGCACGAATAACTCTGACTTCGGCTTTCAACCGGTTTTTCAACGTTTCGGAAACAGGAGATTTATCTATATTCTCCAAAATCCAGTTTGCTCTTCTGATCAATTCATAGCTGTATCGTGTTGTAGCATTTCCGGCATCTGTAGGAGTTGCATTCCCGTTACCCAGCGCCTGAAATCCTTCCCAGGGAAAATCACTGTTAGAATTATCGGATGTACAATCCATGTAGAAGATCTGACTCCCATCTTCCCAGGATGAACCGGCGACTAATTTACCGTCTGTTCCTCTTCTACCACTATATAAACCTGTAACAGCGTACAATGTTTCTTTCTCCGTATTCCAGAAGTTACTTTCACTTATTGCATCCAAAGGATCCTGATCCAGCTTTTGGCAGGAAAACAAAACAGATGTAAGTCCTAATGCAACTGCGATATATGTATTAAATTTCATAACTTTTCTAATTAAAAATTCACATTCAACCCAAAAACATTTGTTTTTACCTGTGGATAGAAGTTACCTCTTGAATCCGCAGGTGTTTCCGGATCAAAGCCTTTGGCAAAACCTGTAAAAGTCAACAAATTCTGTCCGCTATAATATATTTTGGCTCCTTTGATTCCTATTTTATCTACAAAACGCTTAGGAATAGTATAACCTACTGTGATGTTTTTCAGCCTTAAATAACTTGCATTTTGAATCCAGAAATCTGAAGGTGTACTTGATGGACTGTTTTGCGTCCAGCTTGTCAGTGCTCTTGGCATTGATCCGTTCGGATTTGTATTTGCATTGAATCTGTCGGCATAGATATCAGTCGGCTTATCTGATCCTGAAATACTTCCGATTGCTTCACCCCAAAGATATCCCTGCACTTTAGCCGCACCCTGGAAAAACAGACTCAGATCAAAATTTTTATAGCTTAGATTTGATGTCAGACCAAAGATGTATTTAGGATCCGGAGAACCCAAGTATACGCGGTCATTCCCGTCAATTTTACCATCTCCGTTCTGATCTTTATAAATAAGGTCTCCTGCACCCACATTATTGTTTACTCCTTTGACACCGCTGTTTTTATATTCTTCATCCGTACGGTAAATACCTAATGTCTCATAACCATAGAATGAACGGATAGGTGATCCCTGCTGATAGACATAAAATGTACCGTTGGGTTCAGCTGCTGTATTTTTCCATTGTTTGATCTGGTTATTTATGTATGAACCGTTTACTGCGAAACTATACTTTAACTCTCCTGCTCTTCCCTGATAGTTTAACTGAACTTCAATACCATTATTTTGAACTTTTCCTGCATTTTGTGTAGGAGCAGGCAGACCATACAAGGAAGATACAGGTAACTGTAATAATACTCCATCCGTTATACGATCAAAATAGTCCACCACAATACCCAGATTATTTTTGAAATTCAAATCAAAACCAATATTGGTACTTTGAGTAGATTCCCAGGCCAGAACCGGATTTGCGGAATTAACAATTGCTCCTCCGGGATTTGTAACACCGCCAAAAGGATAATTATATCCCGGACTTATTACGAAAACACCCGGGTAATAGGAGTCATCTGTAGGATAATTATTGTCTGTCGTGGCGGCAAGCTGTTGATTACCAAGTTTTCCCCATCCCCCTCTTAATTTAAATTCAGATATTGAATTGGCTAAACCTGAATTGGCAAAAAACTCTTCTTGGGAAATTCTCCATCCCGCTGAGAAAGAAGGAAAAGTACTCCATCTGTGAGTACCTAAAAACCGGGAAGTACCGTCATGCCGCACATTCGCTTCAAGCAAATATTTATCTGCAAATACATAATTCACACGACCAAACCAGGATCTTAATATTAACTTTTTAGCGCCACCTTCTGCCCTTTGGCCATCGACATCTCCTAAATTTATTTCGGACAGATCATTATTTAAAAAATTCTGTCTGTAAGAGCTGGAATAATCGGCTTTAAATGTCTCATCCATAAAACCTCCTAAAACATTCAGCTGATGTTGTCCAATCTTTTTATCATAAGTCAGTAAAGATTGGAATGTTAAACGCTCGGACTGAAAGTTATAGACAGTTAAATTATTTGGTCCCTGTTTACTTGTTGGAGCTCCAGTTGTATTATCATAGTATTGAATATCTTTTACGAATTTCGAAGAAAGATTATCAATCGGCTGAAATCCCACGACCTGTTTGAATTTTAATCCTTCCAGGATCTTAAATTCTCCTGAAAAATTCACTTGCGTATGTTTATTGATCATCTTATCGACAGATCCCATATCCAACCACGCAATTGGATTTCCATCCCCATAATAACCATAGTAGCCATTTGAATATTTATAAGGAATAAAAGAAGGAATACGGTTTGATTGTCTGAATATCTGTGCCATATCTCCTGTATAGGGATTCACAGGTTCATCAATCCGTTGATAATTATATGCCAACCCCAAATCCAGATTCAGTCGCTCTGAAACTTTAGCCCCAATATTTGTCCGCAGATTATAACGATCTGATGCTGCAATTTTGATTACACCTTTCTGTCCCAGATAACCTGCTGATGCCATATACTTGACATCATCTGTACCACCGGTAACCTGTAAGTTGTGAGACTGCTGAAATCCTGAACCCTGATATAATAAATCAAGCCAATCCGTATTAGGGTATTTATCAGGATCTGATCCGCTTTTAAATCCCTGAAGATCGGCTTCTGAAAAACGAATCGCTTTACCTTCATTAGTCAAAGCCTCATTCAAGATAACGGCATGATCATATGAATCCATATAATTAGGCAATCTGGTAGGATCCTGTATACCCGCATATCCTGTATAATTCAATTGAGGTTTGCCGTTTCCACCTTTTTTTGTTGTGATTAAAATAACTCCGTTTGCCGCTTTTGAACCATAAATAGCGGCACTCGGGCCATCTTTTAGAACTGATATATTTTCTATATCATTAGGATTGATATTATTCATAGAACTCTCAATTCCGTCTACGATAACCAAAGGATTGGCATTATTAATAGTTCCCAGACCTCTGATCCGGATTGTCCCGTTATCTTTTCCGGGTTGTCCTGAATTCTGACTAATTGTTACACCCGCAAATTTCCCCTGAATAGCTGAGGAAACATTCGTTACCGGACGATCTTCCAGATCTTTGGAAGATATGGCCTGCACAGCACCAGTCAGATTCACTTTCTTCTGTCTTGCAAAACCTACGACTACAACCTCCTCCAATGCTTCATTATCTGATATCAACTGAACGGAAACAGTCGCCCCGACAACCTTAACTTCCTGAGGCTCATACCCAACACTTGAAAATGTCAGAACATCACCAACTTTAGCATCAATACTAAAATTTCCGGAGGCATCAGTAGATGTAGCTTTAGCACTTCCTTTGACAATTACAGTAACTCCACTTAGCGGATTAGTACCATCTGTCACTTTTCCCTTAATTCCCTGTTGCAAATGTCTTGCATAGGAATAATCAATCTTACCCATACTTCCGGCCTTTACAATAAGAGCCGAAGAACCTGTTCCGGTTAGAAGTAAAGAAAGAAAAATCGGTTTGAAAGGAGCTTTAATTGAAAACTTCTTGATCATATTTTTTTAGTTTATTCTCATATCCATGAAACTTATAAGTTTAGAATATGTGGTATGTACGTTTAGTTCCACAATAATAGGTCAATTGAAACTGTTAAGAAAGTGTTAACTAAACGAAAACGTTTGCGTAACTTTTACACTAAGTATTTTTTAGCAAAAACTGCTCAATATTATTTGCTAAAAAAAACCAAAAACAACTAGATGCCAGCGTTTTATAAAAAATACTCAAAAATATTATTCTGTAACAGTTGAATTTCAATCCAAAATGTTAATAAATAAATTTCAAATTCTATATTTAACAAAATATTATATGGCAATATCCTTAAAAACACGAAAAACTAAACCCTTTTAACTGATCTTACCGTAAACATAGAAATCAATACTATTGAAAACAAAAAAAGCCTCAGTTCGTAAACTGAAGCTTTAATGAGTAGCGGGGACCAGACTCGAACTGATGTCCGCCAGCCGGCGGATAAGAGCCCGACAACATTATTTGTTTAGTAAACTCCGGATAAATAACCGGCCCTGATAACTTTTCAATTCCTGTTCCCGCTTCAGTGCTTCCGATTTCGTCGCATATTCTTCTGTATACAACAATTCCCAAGGCCGGTAACGGATTGTCCAACCCTTCGTCCCTAATTCATTATGAGAAAGCAGATGACCCGGCAGGTCTAAAGTCATACCGATATAAATCTTATCATAAACACCGGAATACAGAACATAAACCGTAAACATAGAAATCAATACTACTTAAAACTAAAAAAGCCTCAGTCCGTAAACTGAAGCTTTAATGAGTAGCGGGGACCAGACTCGAACTGATGTCCGCCAGCTGGCGGATAAGAGCCCGACAACATTATTTGTTTAGTAAACTCCGGATAAATAACCGACCCTGATAACTTTTCAATTCCTGTTCCCGCTTCAGTGCTTCCGATTTCGTCGCATATTCTTCTGTATACAACAATTCCCAAGGCCGGTAACGGATTGTCCAACCCTTCGTCCCTAATTCATTATGAGAAAGCAGACGACCCGGCAGGTCTGAAGTCATACCGATATAAATCTTATCATAAACACCGGAATACAGAACATAAACCGTAAACATAGAAATCAATACTATTGAAAACAAAAAAAGCCTCAGTTCGTAAACTGAAGCTTTAATGAGTAGCGGGGACCAGACTCGAACTGATGACCTTCGGGTTATGAGCCCGACGAGCTACCACTGCTCCACCCCGCAATATATCTTATTTCAAATTTAGTTAGCTCGAAGCTAACTCATTAAGTGAAGATCAGACTCAAACTGATGTCCGCCAGCTGGCGGATATGAGTCCTATGTTCTGAAGAACATTTCACCCCGCAATATGCGATTAATATTTTTGGGTTAGCCTTGCGCTAACCCTTTTTAGTAGCGGGAACCAGACTCGAACTGATGACCTTCGGGTTATGAGCCCGACGAGCTACCACTGCTCCATCCCGCAATATATCTTATTGCAAATTCAAAGAATATGAGCTAACCTCTATGTCAAACTCGAACTGATGTCCGCCAGCTGGCGGATATGAGCCTGACGAGCTACCACTGCTCCATCCCGCAATATATTTTATTTCAAAATTGGGTTCTTATATTCAGAAACCAATATAACGTCCTTTTCTAATTGGAGTACAAAGATATATTTTGTTTCTTTGTATTCCTAATATAATTTAAAAAAAATGTCGCACAAAGCAGGTTTCGTAAGTATCATTGGTAAGCCCAACGCAGGTAAGTCTACGCTAATGAACGCTTTAGTAGGTGAAAAGATGTCAATCATCACACCAAAAGCTCAAACAACAAGACACCGGATAATGGGTATTGTCAACGATGAAAACCATCAAATTGTCTTTTCGGACACTCCCGGAGTCATCAAACCCAACTATTCTTTACAAGAATCTATGATGAATTTTGTCCAGGGATCACTAATTGATGCGGATATTATTCTTTTTGTTACGGACATCAACGAAAAATATGATGAAAATGATGTCATCGAAAAATTAAGAAAAACTTCTTCTCCTGTTGCGGTTCTGATTAACAAAATAGATAAATCTACAGAGGAAGATGTAAAAGCAAAAATCGAGTTTTGGAAAGAAAAATTAAATCCGGACACAATATTCGCTATTTCAGCACTGCACCAGCACAATGTAGTGGCTATTATGGACTACATCAAAGAGAAGCTTCCGGAACATGCTCCATACTATGAAAAGGATGAGCTGACAGACAAATCTATGCGTTTTTTCGTTTCTGAGATGATTCGTGAAAAAGTCTTCAAACTATATGACAAGGAGATTCCTTACAGTACTGAGGTTATTATTACTTCTTACAAAGAAGAACCAAAAATCACCAGAATCGCAGCTGAAATTATTGTTGAACGCGATTCTCAAAAGAACATCCTGATCGGAAAAGCCGGAGAAATGATCAAAAAAGTAGGTACATATGCCCGTCAGGATATAGAAGAATTTATAGGAGGCAAGGTCTTTCTGGAAATCTTTGTCAAAGTCATCCCGGATTGGAGAAGTAAGAAAAACTACCTGAAAAGATTCGGATATGACGACTAATCAGGGGTATCGTCCTGAAAATATTCACGAAGTGCTTTTACCTGTTTCAGGTTAAGCACTTTTTTTAGTTCCTCGTCACTCGCCTCTTTGACTTTTCTGACTGATTTAAATGTTTTCAGTAACTTGTCAACAGAAGTCTTGCCCACTCCCGGGATATTCTCCAGTTCGGAGACAAAAGTCTTCCGGCTTCTCTGATTCCGGTGAAAAGTAATCCCAAAGCGATGCGCTTCGTCTCGCAGATGTTGGATAATTTTGAGTGTTTCTGATTTTTTATCCAGATAAAGCGGATACTGATCTCCGGGGTAATACAGTTCCTCGAGACGTTTGGCTATACCAATGACTGTCACCTGCTTCTCAATCCCCAGCAACCTCAGACTTTTCAATGCTGCACCTAACTGTCCTTTACCCCCGTCAATAATAATCAACTGTGGCAATGGCTGATCTTCATCCAATAATCTTCTGTATCGTCTGAAAACGGCCTCCTCCATTGTCGCGAAGTCATTTGGGCCTACGACAGTCTTCACATTAAAATGTCTGTAATCTTTCTTGGAAGGTTTCGCATCTTTAAATACCACAATCGCAGACACGGGGAAATTACCCTGTATATTGGAATTATCAAAACATTCGATATGCTGAGGAAGAACATTCATCCGAAGATCCTTTTGCATCTGAGTCAGAATACGCTCTGTTTTGAGATCCGGATTTAATCTTTCATAATGTAGTAAGCGTTCTTTTTTGAAATAAGCTACATTCTTTAGTGATAAGTCCAGCAATTTGCGTTTTTCACCTAATTTAGGCACCGTAAACTTGATATTATCATCTCCTTCGATATCCATATCAAAAGGCACGATAATCTCTCTGGAGGTGCTCTTAAAACGATTTCTAATTTCCGGAATAGCCAACGCCAGCAGTTCGACATCGGTTTCATCCAGACGACGCTTCATTTCTAAAGTCTGCGTCTGTATAATCACCCCATTCATTACTTTCAGAAAGTTGACAAAGGCATAATTCTGATCCGAAGCAATACTGAAGACATCCACATTCGTAATAGAAGAATTGACGACTGTAGATTTACTTTGATAATAATCCAGCTTATCCAGTTTGGATTTGAGCGCGTGAGCCAATTCAAAGTTCAGTGCTCCAACCGCAGCATCGATCTGTTGTTTGAGGCGATTAGTGACCACGGCAATCTTACCATTCAGAATATCTTTGATATCATCCAGATTCTGATCATAATCCTCTTCTGACTGATAACCTTCACACGGCCCTTTACAATTTCCAATCTGATATTCCAGACAGACTTTGAATTTACCTGTGCGAATATTATCGTCCGTCAACGACAGATTGCAGGTACGCAGCGGAAATAATTCTCTGATCACATCGAGTACCGTGTGCATCATACCGACTGAGGCATATGGCCCGAAATAACGCGAACCGTCCCTGATATATTTTCTTGTCCAGAATACTCTGGGAAAGCGTTCCTGTTTTATGACAATCCAGGGATAAGTCTTGTCATCCTTGAGCATCACATTATACTTAGGCTTATGCTTTTTTATCAGATTGTTCTCTAATAACCAGGCGTCGATCTCCGTATCTACAATAGTAAAAGCAATACGATTAATTTTTCGTACAAGTACTCTCGTTTTACCGCTAAGCTGATTATCATTGACAAAGTAAGACCCAACGCGATTACGCAGATCTTTTGCTTTACCGATATAGATCAGCTCATCCTGCTTATCAAAATATTGATAAACTCCCGGTTTATGCGGAATACGCTTTAATTCTTCTTTATAGTCAAATGAGCTCATTCAAAAAAATATGCCAACTATCAAATTTCGGAAAAATCTGACAGTTGGCATCGTATCTAATTTTAAATAATTAAAAACCTAACCGATCATCATCCAGATTTTCATCTGTAGCAGGCCCGGTACCATTAAACGGAGCGTATTTACCGCAATCCAGTTCACGGGTCAATCCTCCTGCCGGCAGCGGGAAATCTTCTTTTGTATATTTCAGTTTACTGTCTCCGTAGACTTTTTGCATATAGTAGGCAAACACAGGCATCGCAGCACGCGCACCCTGCCCTTCGTTGGTACTGTAGAAACTTATACCTCTGTCTTCTGCTCCCGTCCATACACCTGTCACCAATTGAGGAGTCACTCCGATAAACCAGGCATCTGAGTTATCATTTGTCGTACCTGTTTTACCTCCTATAGGATAGTTGAGTTTATAGAACCATTTGATACGGGTAGCGGTACCGCCGTCCACCACACCTTTTAACATATCGACCATGATATAAGCCGTTTCGCTATTCAGCGCTTTAACAACTTTAGGTGCTTTTTCATATATCGTTGTACCACTTTTATCTTCTATACGCATGATCATAGTCGGCTCTACCCATGTACCGCTATTTACAAATGCGGAATATGCACCTACCATATCAAATACGGAAGCTTCATATGCGCCTAATGCAATAGACGGATAAGAAGGTACTTTAGAGGTAATTCCCATTTTCTGTGTCAGATTTGCCACTGCACTTGCTCCTACTTCATTGATCAGATAAGCAGTAGCATAGTTTTGCGAATAAGCCAGTGCTTTCTTGAGTGTGATCGGATTGCCGCCCTGCACTGTTCCTTTTGGCGTCCAGTTGCCATACGTCTGTTGAAAATTCGGAACACTGTAACATGGGGAATAGCCATTATCCACAGCGACTGCATAGGTAAATGGTTTTGCAGTGGAACCGACCTGACGTGTACCCAACTTAACCTGATCATATTTAAAGTGTTCAAAGTTAATTCCACCTACCCATGCTTTTATGTGACCTGTCTGCGGCTCCATAGACATCATAGCATTCCGGAGAAACAACTTGTTATACTTGATAGAATCCATAGGTGTCATAACTGTATCCACACTTCCTCTCCAGGTAAAGACATTCATCGGAACTTTGGTATTGAATGCCTTTTTGATTTCTTCTTCAGAAGCCCCCATATCTTTCATCATACGGTAGCGATCTGAACGTTTCATCCCCGAAATCAACAGTTGCGCATTCTTCCCTGAGAAAGGCGTTCTTCCTTTCCATTGACGATCAAAGGCTCCCTGCAATTCCTTCATTGCTTTTTTCTGTGCTTCTTCAGCATATTGCTGCATAGTATAGTTGATCGTCGAATATATTTTCAGTCCGTCTCTGTCCAGATCATAGGGAGTACCATCCGATTTGGTAATAGACAGGCGGGCAAACTCTTTTTTGATCTCTTCCTTTAATACAGCTCTGAAATAAGGTGCCAGCCCTTCTCCGTAATTGGAGATCTTCAACTGCAGTCCAAGTGGCTTGGCTGCACTTTCGGTTTCTTCAGCCTTAGTGATAAAACTTTCATTGTACATATTATTAAGTACAACGTTTCTGCGTCCCAAAGCATTCTCCGGATATCTCACCGGCGAATACACACCCGGCCCCTTTAGCATACCCACCAGCAAGGCCGCCTGCTCGGCAGTCAGTTTGTCCGGAGTGGTATTAAAATATGTACGTGCAGCGGATTTGATACCAAAAGTATTGTAAGCACCAAAATCTACCGTGTTAAAATACATGGTAATAATTTCTTCCTTGGTGTAATTGCGTTCCAGTCGAACAGCTGTTACCCATTCCTGAAATTTCTGAAAAATACGTTTGGAAAAGCTTTTTGCTCTGCCGTCTGAAAAAAGGTTCAGAGCCAGCTGCTGGGTAATTGTACTCCCCCCCTGCTTATTTCCCGTCATCGTATGAAAGATCACCGTCATGGTACGCCAATAATCAATACCGGCATGTTTATAGAAGCGCTTATCTTCTGTAGCTATCAGTGCCTGTACAAGATAAGGAGACAACTCACTATACTTTACATTAGACCTGTTCTGAACATAGTACGTGCCCAATACTTTATTGTCCTCGGTCAACACCTCGGAAGCAAGATTACTTTTGGGATTCTCCAAATCCTGAAAAGAAGGCAATTTTCCAAATACACCTAACCTTACACTCAGGATAAACAAAAATCCAAAAGCTACGCAAGCAATAATAATCGTCCAAAAATTGCGGGTATACTTCTTAATATCCTCTTCAGTGAGTTTACTGTTTTTTGATACTCTTCTCATACTAATATTTCCAATAGCAGATCCTATTGTTCCGAATAAACTTTTTGATAATTTTTAATTTGAATACCATCAGTTAACGTGCCAATCGTCTCTTTTGTCGCTACAAAAGTATTATAAATTTCGAAAGGTATCTTCATAATATCCGGAATCAAAGGTGAAATTCTTGTTTCATAAGCTTTTACTTCCTCATATGAATTAAACGGACCGACAAAAATTAATTGATTTTCGCCATTGATATTTCTCAGAATATGCTCTATACGAGCCTGATTATATCTTGTTCTGTTAAACTGACCTATACCATATCGGCTTGGCGCCAGATTGACGGTTGCATTCTCCACGTTAATCACATAAAAGTAAACGCCTTTATCCGGCAACAATTGTTTGTCACGGTAATCATTTGGTCCCAGATCAATCTTTGCCTGTCCGGGTCTGACATCCAATCCCTTTAATTCCACATTGGTATTAATCTCGCCGTTGACTCCCACCTTAGTTTTTACCTCACCCGAATTGAGTTCGGTGACCGCTACTTTTTCTTCCGGTTTTGGTTCTTCTATCTTAGGTTCTTCCACAGGTTTCTTCTCTTCCACCTTCACTACTGGTTCTTCTTTCTTTTCCGGAATCTTCTTCTCCTCTACTTTGGCAACAACCTTTTCTTTGGGTTTTTCTTTCTCCGGCAGTTTCTTGGTCGGTAATGCGACACCCGTACGGTAATCACCATCGATAGAAAGTGCAGGCCACTGGGTCATGGAAGGTTCATCCACAAAAGCTATGCGATCACTTTTTATGTCTTGCAAGGCATTTACACGCGTGTAGAACATGTCCTGGTTCTTGTTTACAAACGAAATATTCTCTTTTGCCAGAGGAGTAACCAGACTGTCGTTTGGAAAGTCTGTTACAATTTTTGACAAGGATTTCACAAAATCGTCCACACGTCCTACCCGTCCGACTGCAAGGGACTGCAAGTAACGGAGTTGGGCAACAATACTCTGTTTATCTTCTGTATTCTGCAATTCCTGATCCACCTGCTGTATAACAGCTACATGGTCTCCGTTTGCGTACAGATCAAAGATACGGGCGTAAGCTTTATCAAGCGTTTCCTTATCCCGTTTTACCTTATCCAGATAATACGGATCCTGTGCAACATGTGCATGTATAGTATTCGGGAATAAAGTGATGAGTTTATTTTTATAAGTCAGAGATTTCGTTTTGTCTATTCCTTCATACATACGATATAAGGAGAAATACACTTCCGCCGCAGCCGGGGTATTTGGATAGCGATCGAGAAAGTTTTCATAAGCTTTAATAGCTTCTGTCGGATCTTTGGTGTAATCACGGTAAATATTACCTATTTTGATAAGATCATCATGAACAATCTGATGTATGGAATCGTAAGCTATCTGATTTTTGGGGATAGCCTTTTCATACCTGTTTTTAACATTATTCACCCAGGCTTCCCGGTCAAATTCGGGTTCTTTCTTATCTTTCTTACGCTCCGACAACATGGTATCCACTTCTGCTTTCTGCGCTCTGCTTGCCAGATCTAATGCCGAAGACTGACTGTATCTCCAGTTATCCGAAAGCGGGCGACTTCCCCAACGTCTTTTAAACTCGGAACTGCCTAACAGCATAGCATCCTGATTGTTAAAATAGAACTTACCGTCTGAGTAAGAATCTTTATTCACCTGATAGTCGTTCAGATTTGTCCTTCTATATTGACTTTCTCCACCTTTCTTACCCTTTTTAGCTTCTTTCTTTTGCAGCTCCAGTTCTAAAAGTTTATCATTTAAGCTTTTAGAAGCGTATTCATCCAGCTTTTGTTGCAGATCAGCATCGTTCAGAGCTGCCAGTCCGAGAAGCGTATCCTGCCAGGCGACTTCCTCATATACCTGAGTCAGATCTTTCATATAGATCAGCTTTCTTCTTAACTGATCTATATTGGTGTAATCATTTGGCAGCACCGTAGCGACACTATCGTAATAGTTTTGCGCTATCCGGTAATGCTTTTTGTCAAAAGCCTGATCTGCCATGGTCAGATAAGTTTCAGTTGTCTGATATTGACTTGGGTGAAGCTGGCGCAAGGATAATTTGTAATATGCTAAAGCCTCATCTTCTTTCCCTTCGGCATAGTACATATTACCGATCTCATAATAGATCTGATCTTTATAATCTTCGTTTTTACCATCTTTCAACATTCGTTTCAATGGTTTCACACGATCTTCAAACTTCATTCCCTTTTCACCCTGTAAGAAAGCAGCCTGTAGATCTGCCTCAAAAGCCATATCATAGGAGACATTGCTTCGTGCGATCTTAGAGAAATACTGATAAGCTTTCTCTTTTTCACCTTTCTGTTTATACAATTGAGCTAATAGAAATTTCCATCTTAAACGGTCTACCTTACTTTTCGCAGATTCTGAAGCCAGTTCCAGATAAGGGATTGCTTCTATAGATTTACCGGTTCTGACCAGTAAATTGGCTTTGGCCGCATTGACCAGAGACAGGGTAGATTCATTGTCATCCAAAAACATAAAGGCAGAATCCACAGCAGCTATAGCTTGTTCTACTTTCCCTATCTGAAGCAATGACCTGGATTTCCATGCGTAGGCAATCGGTCTGTATTCAGGCTGTTTCGCTGAGTTCTTTTTCAGATATTCAAAATATTCAGTAGCGGTATAATATGACCCTTTCATATAGTTCGCCCGGCCAACGATCAGATAGGCCTCATTGACATATTTACTTTCTTGTTTTGAATTGATGATTTTATAAGCTTTCTGAACCAAAGAATCCATTAACTGATGCGGATCTCCCTGTGCGGTCGGTTCATCAAAAACGGTAAGATTGATCTGGTAGTTTTCCTTTTTAAGCCGTGCGATAGCCTTCTGTTCATCCGCCATCATACGTTTGGCATTATACAGAATATTATATTTAGAAGTAAAATTCTCAACTTTATTATATTGAGGTTCTTCCACGTCTTTCACATTCCGGTTATTTCTTCTTTGTCCGGACTTACAGGCATAGAATAAAATACTGCACAACAGTACGGCAAAAACTGGTCGAACGTAGGATTTCAAAATGAAGCTTTTTTTGTTGATTATCATTTAGCTACCTAAAAAATATGGTTACTTTAATTACAGAAAACACACGGATGCTATATTTAGCAAAAATATCAATATTTCCTCACTTTAAGCTCTTTACTTTTTGATAAATCTAAAAATTAAATTTTTAGTAGAAATATTAAGGACATCAGGGAAACAAATCTCCACATACTTTCCCTCGGAAAGAAGTCATCTCTGTTTATAATTTCTGGTCTTTTACTAATGATTCGGAAGGAAATTAACAGTCTTTTATCCTAAGGCAGCGAACATTAAAATTGATTTTGTTAGTCTGATAAAAATACTACCTTTATTCTGATAATCATATGCAGGTACAAAAAAAATCAGGTCTTCTTTTTATATTCATTACCGTAGCTATTGACGTTATAGGTCTTGGCATTATTATTCCGGTATTACCCACCCTTATCAAAGAACTGACAGGGGGTACCTTGAGTGAAGCATCAGAATATGGTGGCTGGCTTATGTTTAGTTATGCTATTACTCAATTTGTATTTGCCTCTGTCCTTGGAAATTTAAGTGACCGCTTCGGGAGGCGTCCTGTTCTGTTGTTATCACTTCTGGGATTCTGTATCAATTATTTGCTTATGGGATTCGCGACTTCTATTTTATGGCTTTTTATCGGGCGTTTTGTGGCAGGCATTACCGGCGCAAGCATGACCGTAGCAGCAGCATATACAGCAGATATCAGCACACCTGACAAGAAAGCTCAGAATTTCGGGTTGCTAAGTGCTGCATTTGGTATCGGATTTATCATTGGTCCGGTATTAGGAGGTTTACTGGGACACTACGGTCCGAGAGTTCCTTTCTTTGCCGCCGGAGCCATTAGTTTTATAAATTTTGTATACGGGTACTTTATGGTTCCGGAGTCTTTAAAACCCGAAAACAGAAGACCTTTTCAATGGAAAAATGCCAATCCTGTGGGTGCATTTAGATATATCGCCAAGTACCCGCAGATAAAGCCTTTGATTGTATGTATATTTCTGATCAATGTCGCTGCTCATGCAGTACAGAGCACATGGTCCTATTACACCATGGAAAGATATGCCTGGAATGAGCGTATGGTTGGCATTTCGATGGGTTTTATTGGTGTACTTCTTGCGATTGTACAGGCCGGATTATTACGGATTATTATTCCTAAACTCGGTCTCCCTAAAAGTATTGTTATCGGATTGAGCCTGTACGTCATATCCTTTCCGCTGATGGCTTTTTCATCTGAACCCTGGATGTTGTTCGCGGCCAGTGTTCCTTTCGTATTTGCAGGTATCGCCGGACCTGCCATGCAGAGTTTTATCTCCAACCATACTCCAAATAATGAACAGGGACAGATTCAGGGCGGGATTACCAGTATTGTCAGCCTTACGGCCATCTTTGGCCCGCCGTTGATGAGCAATATATTTGCATTTTTCACTAATCATAAGCATAGTGCTTATTTTCCGGGAGCACCCTTTATGATGGCTTCCGTACTTTCCTTAATAGCGGTAAGTATTGCGGCTCTTTATTTTAATAAAAAAGAAGAGCCGGCAACAGAATCGTAAAACATAGATCCTATTGCCGGCTTTTTATATTTTAAGGTACAGGTTCGTATTCCTTATTTTTGAATCAGACATACGGCATAGGCCACTACACCTTCCTGTCTGCCGACAAATCCCATGGTTTCATTGGTCGTAGCTTTGATGGATATATCTTCTTCCTCTATTCCTGCAGCTTCAGCTATCTTTTGCTTCATTGCGGGAATATAAGGTTTGATTTTTGGTGCTTCCAGACACAACATCGCATCGATATTGCCCAGTGTCCACCCTTTCTCCTTAATAAGCACAATACATTGCTGAAGCAAGACCAGACTGGATATACCTTTCCACCGGTCGTCTGTATTAGGAAAATGATATCCAATATCTTCCAGATTTGCAGCACCTAATATTGCATCACAAATTGCATGTACCAGTACATCTGCATCAGAGTGTCCGAATGCTCCCGCATGATGTTCTAATGTGACACCTCCCATAACAAAAGGATGCCCTTCTTTTAATTGGTGTACATCAAAACCAAAACCAACTTTCATTTTCATATATTGACGAAAATACAAGAAGCTTTGTGAATTATGAAACCTATTTCTGAATATTTATTACAAAGAACAACTGCTACTAAAACAGTATATTACGTGTAAAATCTCCTATGGTAGTTAAAAAGCTACGAATCAATCTATTTGTCTATAACTTTTAAAAAAAATATTTACTACTTTTGACAGACATATATATGAACACATATACCTTAATAATGAACGTTTCAAATTTTAGTCTGTCAAAACTTTTATTTATCGTGGCCGGAGTAGTTCTGATCTCTTCCTGCAGTTCAAATAAAGGTAAGAAAGACGTCTCTTCCAAAACCGGTGTTGCGTACAACGATCCATATAACGGAGGGCTTCATATCAACCGAAAGGTACAGGAATCCCCCGGTCCTGGATTAGTGGCGATTGAGGGCGGTACATTTGTTATGGGGGGCAGTCTGAATGAAGATCTGGCCTACTCTCATGACAATTTGAAAAGGCGTGTTACAGTTGCATCTTTTTACATGGATGAGACGGAAGTATCTAATGCTGACTGGCTTGAATACCTGCACTGGATTGCACAGAGTTTTCCCGAAGACGGTGAAATGTATTACAATGCGTTGCCGGACTCTTTGGTCTGGAGAAATCCGCTTTCCTATAATGAACCTTATGTCAATCTTTACCTCAGACACCCGGCATTTCAGGACTATCCTGTAGTAGGTGTTTCCTGGGATCAGGCAAATGATTATTGTACCTGGAGAACGGACCGTGTAAATGAAAACATTTTACGTCAGAGTGGTATATTGGTCGATTATCAGAAAAATTCCCAAAATCAGAATGCGGGAGGTAAATTCAATACCGATATGTACCTTAATGGCCAGCTGAAAGGAGAAGGTTATGACGGACAGAATATGCCTGCCGATGCACGTCCGGGTGCTGCTGCAGGAGCGAAACGCACGGTACGTATGGAAGACGGTATTTTGAAACAACCTTATCGTCTGCCTACAGAAGCAGAATGGGAATATGCGGCATTAGGTCTGATCGGAAATACAGAAGAAGGAAATATCAATACAAGTAAAATATATCCCTGGAACGGACTTGGTGTACGCTCGGATAAACGAAAAAATCAGGGACAAATGCTTGCCAACTTCAAGATCACAGGAGGTAACAATATGGGTGTAGCCGGCAATCTGAATGATGGCGGTGATATTACTGTGCCTGTTACAAGCTATGCACCCAATGATTTCGGTCTTTACAATATGGCAGGTAATGTCAATGAGTGGGTAGGCGATGTGTACAGACAATTATCTTTTGAAGATTTTGAAGATTTCAATCCTTTCCGTGGAAATGTATTTACAGATAAAAAATACGATGATGCTGAACAACGCATCCTTGCAAAGGATAAATACGGACGTCCAGTAAAAGTGCCGGCAAAAGCGCCGAGAAAACAAACCTGGGCAGAACTACAAGCCGCTAAAAACAGTGGAGACAGCTCAGCAACTACCGGTATCTCTTCTTATAACAACGACGCCCGTGGTTTTGATGACGAAATCGACCCTAAACTTTATGGAAATACAACACTTGTCAATAATAACTCCCGTGTATACAAAGGAGGATCATGGAATGACAGAGCGTATTGGTTGAATCCGGCTACAAGACGTTTTATGCAACAGGATCAGTCGAATGCGATGACCGGATTCAGATGTGCAATGACAATGGTTGGTAATGTGTTTGGACCTGCAGCCAATCAACGTGTTAAAGCAGGAAAAGCTCCTAAGCCAGGTAAATCCAGCCGCCCGAAAGCCAGTTCAAGACCATAAGAAAATTTATAAAATAATCAAAAAGGCTTCTATACGTTTGTATAGAAGCCTTTTTTGTGTAAAACGCATTGCGCGCATACCGCTCTAAACAGAAAGAATAAGCCTCCTCCATTCCAGAAAAAAAGAAAGATTAGCTTAACACTAACAGTTAAATTTATTCCAAGAGGTTAAATAATATATCTTTTTCATACTTTAGTAACGCACTTACTAAAAACAAAGCCTATTATATCCTATATTCGTGCTGTGTAACATTTATGTTAAACTTGAAAATAACCAGTCTTGATAATGAACATACTTTATTAGTCGCTATTAGTAATGGGGATCATAAAAGCTTTGAGACCTTATTTCTGCACTACTATAAGCCTTTTGGTAATTATGTTTTTAAATTGTTAGAGGATATTTCTCTGACCGAAGATGTATTGCAGGAAGTATTTTTGAGAATATGGACAGATCGGGAGAATCTGCATACGATTACTAATTTTAAAGATTATCTCTTTATCATCACACGAAACAGAGTCTACAATCTCCTGAATGAAAAATCCAGAAAGAGTGTACTATTTGAATCATTGGACGAAAAAGCAAACTTTAAACAGATCCCGCAAGAGGAAGAAGAACAGAAGGCCGATCTGGAACTTTACTACACACTTCTTGAACAGGAAATTGATAATCTTCCTCTGCAGCAACAGAAAATATTCCGTCTGAGCAAACTAAAAAAAATGAAATATGAGGAGATCGCCCGGATGCTCGATATTTCAGTGGAAACGGTCCGTAAGCATATGTATCTGGCCAATCAGACCTTGAAAACCAGATTAAAAGGTAAAGAAGGAGGAATCCTTCTGGTCATCCTGTCTGCGGTATACCAAAGATTTTAAAAAAAATATTTTTTTCATTACCACTTTTTTAAGGTTATATGTCTTTATAGCATATAACCAGTTTTATCTTTTATTATAGACCAATGACAGACGAGCAGATACATGACTTATTCCGTAAGTATTACGATAAAACAGCGTCAGAAAAAGAGCGTCAGCAACTATTCCACTGGTTTTCAAATCAGGACAACAGAGAAAAGGCTGAAGAACTGCTGTTGTTACATTACAATGATGAATTTGAAGCTCAGGATAACAGTCTGCCACAAATCGACCCTCATGCAGTAATACAATCCATACTTGCCACAAAACCTGTTTCCGTAGCCACATCTAAAAAAATAAGATGGATCAAACCGCTGTCCATCGCTGCGAGTATACTGATTGTTTTAGGTATCTATTTTTTCTCCCAGAATCATACACCACAACCTCTTATTACGGATGCGACTACTTACGATATTCCCGCGGGTGGCAACAAGGCTATACTTACCTTATCAAACGGAAACAAAGTAATATTAGATTCTTTATCTGAGGGCGCTGCTATAGAAGAAGGAAATATACGGATAACGAAATCCAATGATGGACAGGTAACATACAGTGTGCGCTCTGCCTCAACCTCCAGGCTTACATTCAATACAATCGAAACACCTGTAGGAGGTTTTTATCAGATATTACTGCCTGATGGAACCCGTGTATGGCTGAATGCACTTTCTTCTTTAAAATTTCCGACTTCATTCACCTCCGGCAGCAGGAAAGTACAACTAAAGGGTGAAGCCTACTTTGAAGTTGCAAAAGATAAATCCAAACCATTTATTGTAGATGTCAATGATATGCAAGTCACTGTACTGGGGACTCATTTCAATATCAACTCCTATTCTCCTCAGTCCGCAATCTATACAACAGTATTAGAAGGTGCGGTGGCTGTAAGCAAGTCCAATCTAAAAAAAACTGTTTTACCGGGGCAACAATTGCAATATAGTGGAGCTAATATGATGAAACTTGAAAACAATGTCGATCTGGATCAGATCATGGCATGGAAAGACGGGTACTTCACTAAAAAATCAATTTCATTAAATGCGCTGATGGCTGAAGTAGCCAGATGGTACGGTGTGGACATTGTTTATTCCGAACCGATACAGGCTGAATTTGTAATGAAATTACCAAAAGACATCAGCTTAAAAGAACTTATTACAGTACTTGAACTAACCGAAGAAGTAAAATTTGATTTAAACCTTAAAACATTAAAAGTTATGAAGACAAAAAAATAAACACACACATAGCTATAAAAAAACCGGTTTGTCCGCCAACAAACCGGCAAAGTGAATAGCTTTTCCATCGAGCGTAAACAAGATTTTAAACCTAATCCATCTAATTTATGATTTTTTTCAATATTGAAAAAAGTAATATTTATTTATTTCAAAATAGTATTAAAACAAAGGCCTTCCTCATTATGAAGTTATCCTTATTGTTGTTATTGTCATTTTTGACATTGAGTTTTAGTCGGGGCTATTCTCAAAACATCTCCTTAAACCTAAAGAATGCCAGGCTGGAGGATGCTTTTGAACATATAGAAAAGCAATCGGAATACACGTTTGTATATGAGAAAAATGTACTCAGGGACACCAAAAAACTAAATATTTCTTTGAACGGAAAGCCTGTGAAAGAAGCTCTGCAGGCATTGCTTAAAAACCAGCCTCTTGATTACAAGATTCATCAGAAATACATTATCATCAGCCAGAAGAAAGACAAAACTCCTGAAGCTGAAGCAATAAAGACAAGTGTAACGATCCAGACCAGACTATCGGGTACAATTGTGGATTCGCTGGGACAGGCTATTTCAGGTGTATCTATTCTGAACAATGCAAATCAGAAACGTACCTCAACAGATCAAAGCGGAGCATTTAATCTGGAGGGCAAGCCTGGAGATGTATTAACGATTACTTACATCGGTTATCATACCCAGCGTTATGAAGTGAAATCGTCTTCTGCCATACGAATAGTACTTATGCCCCAGGAGCAGGAGATCGAAACGGTTGTTATTACAGCCTTAGGGATTAAGCGTTCAGAAAAGACATTGAGTTATCAGGTTCAGAAAGTAGGAAACGAAGATCTGACCACTGTAAAAAATTCAAACTTTGTCAATTCGCTAGTCGGCAAAGTAGCCGGTGCACAGATTAACAGCAGCTCTGCAGGTCCCGGAGGAGCAGTAAAAGT
The DNA here is from genome assembly GCF_000143765.1 of Sphingobacterium spiritivorum ATCC 33861. Taxonomy (GTDB): domain Bacteria; phylum Bacteroidota; class Bacteroidia; order Sphingobacteriales; family Sphingobacteriaceae; genus Sphingobacterium; species Sphingobacterium spiritivorum. Next base: position 152,722 of record NZ_GL379774.1, read on the forward strand.
AGTCATGAGGGGTAATAAATCTATTTCACTTAACAATAATGTGCTGTATGTAATAGACGGAGTTCCCATGAATAATTTTATCTCTGGTGGCGGGGACGGTCAAATGACAGCGCAGCCCGGAACAGAGAGTATTGCGGATATAAATCCGGATGATATCGAAAACATTTCAGTCATGACTGGTCCTTCTGCAGCGGCGTTATATGGCTTTGAGGGTGCGAACGGTGTGATCCTGATCACCACCAAAAAAGGGTCGGCAGACAAAACCACGCTTTCGCTGAGCCATAGTACTACTTTCTCAGATCCTTTATTATTGCCCAAATTCCAGAATACATATGGCAACGTGGCCGGATCTGTTATGAGCTGGGGAGAAGAAACCGCTATGCGCTATGAACCCTCAGATTTTTTCAATACCGGATCAAATGTCAACAATGTAGTCGCACTTTCTACAGGTAATGAAAAAAGCCAGAATTATTTTTCCGCAGGCGCAAATAATGCACATGGGATTATACCAAACAACAAATACAACAGATATAATTTTCTTTACCGGAACACCACTACATTTCTGGACAATAAGCTGGTGCTGGATGCAAGTGTCAACTACATCATCCAAAACAACAGAAATATGGTAGCACAGGGACAATATTTTAACCCTTTACCTGCATTGTATCTGTTCCCAAGAAACGAAGACTTTTCAAATGTTCAGTTATTCGAACGTTTCGATCCTGTAACAGAGGTAAACAAACAATACTGGATCTACGGAGACCAGGGGTTATCTATCCAGAATCCCTATTGGACGATGTACCGCATGAACAGAAATGCAGATCGCAAAAGATACATGCTGACCTCTTCCCTGAAGTACAACTTCTCTAACGATCTGAATATCACAGGACGTGTCAATGTCGATAATATGAACCTGCAGAGTACAGACAACCGATATGCGAGCACTTTGGGAGCACTTGCAGGTCCTAAAGGCAGACATAACCTTACAACACGTGAAGAGAGACAGGTATATGCGGATCTGATTGCTACTTATACAAAGAATTTTGATCCCTTTAATATTAATATCAACGCAGGGGCATCCATTAAAGACAAACGGATGAATGCCTATACTATTGAAGGCGATCTGCAGCAGATCATAAATTATTTCAGTATAGAGAATATGAACAGAGCTGTAGGTACATTTAAGACCGATCAGGACGGACTCAAAAGACAGACACAGTCCGTTTTTGCGAATGCCGAGATCGGGTACAAAAACTACCTCTTCCTTACACTGACCGGAAGAAACGATTGGGATTCAGCCTTAGCCTGGTCACAATCTCCGGAACGCTCGTTCTTCTATCCATCCATAGGCCTTTCTACAGTTTTGAGTGAGGCATTTACACTTCCAACCTGGTTCTCTTATCTTAAAGCCCGGGGTTCCTACACCAAAGTTGGTAACTCATACGATCCTTATCTGACAACAGAACAGTATATCTATGATGCACAGACCAATACCTATGCTCTTGCTAAGATCCGTCCTAACTTTTTCTTAAAGCCCGAACTGACTACCTCTTATGAATTCGGTCTGGACATGAAGTTTCTAAAAAACAGCTTATCACTCAGTGCCACATATTATAGCTCAGATACAGAAAATCAGACACATACTATCCTGGAAAGCGGCACAGAATATACAGGCAGAATCATTCAAACAGGAAATGTCCGGAATAATGGTGTTGAGTTGTTACTTGGCTACCAGAATACCTGGAACAAATTCGCATGGAGCAGTAATCTGACCTTTTCTTTCAATAAAAACAAGATTGTAAGTCTTTACGGAGCTGATGTATTAAGAGATAATCCTACACTGGAGAACTATGTAGATAAAGCGACATTAGGAAGTATCGGTTCGCCGGTAGTACGCCTCAGAGAAGGTGGATCTATGGGTGATATCTATTCTACATCCGATTTTAAACGGGATAACAACGGTTACATTTACTTAAATCCTTCAACTCTGTTACCGTCAATGGAAACGTTGAATACGAACGATTACAGAAAATTAGGATCCCTGTTACCGAAGTCACATATGGGCTGGAGAAATTCATTTACATACAAGGATTTACGCCTGAATGTTGTACTAAGTGGTCGCTTTGGCGGATTAGTAGTTTCCAATACACAAGCTATTCTGGATAGGTACGGTGTATCTGAATATAGCGCCAACTTACGCCGTCAGGGGAATATTAATATTCTCGGACATGAAATCTCAGCACAGGATTATATGAATGTGGTAGCTGAAGGAACAGGCAAGTCTGATTTGTATGTTTATAAAGCTGACAATGTGAGACTACAGGAATTGAGCATAGAATATACAATCAATAAAAGGTTCCTGGGAAATATAGCAAATGCAACCATCGGAATTGTAGGGAATAATCTGGCATTGCTCTATAACAAAGCTCCGTTTGATCCGGAATCAGTGCCCTCAGCATCGAGCACCTATTATACCGGAGTTGATTTCTTTATGCAACCCAGCCTCAGAAATATAGGCTTTAACCTTAAGCTACAATTCTAATTCGAAAAATTATGAAAAAACTAACATTTCAATATATATACAGTGTAGGTATAGTAGCAGTTATGATCTTTGCTTCCTCCTGTACCAAAAATTTTGAGAGTCTCAATACACATCCTACAAATCCGACGGAAAAAGATCTGACCAATTCGGAAAAACTGGGAACGTTATTTCCGTCCCTTATTGCCACCATGCACTACGCACAGGAAAATAAGAGTCAGCATATAGAACAGATGGTCGGAGGACAGTACGGAGGATACTTTGCTACGACAAATAACTGGCAGGGAACAAACTTTGGCACCTTTAATCCGGCACTGGATTGGGTAGAAGTCCCTTTCAAAGATATTATGGTCGATTTCAATTCCAACTTTATTAAGATCAAAAGAGTGACGGAAAGTAAGGGCTATATCTATGCCTGGGCAAGTATTATCCGGGTGGCAGCCATGTTGCGTGTAGCAGATATGTATGGTCCTATCCCTTATTCCAAAATCGGAGAATCCAACGATGACAATGTAGCTTTCGATGATGTAAAAACTATTTATCATCTGATGTTTGAGGAATTAAACAGCAGCATCAACACATTGAACAATTTTGTTCAGGAGACCAATAATTCGAAAGATAATCCTATGTCTACCTATGATGTTATCTACAAGGGTGATTTCTCAAAATGGATCAGATTTGCAAATTCCTTAAAAATGCGTATGGCTATGCGGATCTCTTCAGTGGATACAGATTATGCAAAAGGTATGTTCCTGCAGGCTATGCAGGCCGGAGCCATAGAAACAAATGCGGATAATGCCTGGATTCCGACAGACGACAATCCTTACTACAAAGCATCAGTGAATTGGGGTGATCTGGCCATCAATGCGGTATTATCTTCCTATATGAATGGCTTTGAAGATCCCCGCAGACCAAAATATATGACGGCAATATCCAATGGTCAGTATCGGGGGGTCAGAACGGGCATCCAGAATATCAATAAGACGACTTACAGCAATGCGTCTAACTTTTCAAAACCTGCATTTGCTGCAAATACACCAATATTAGTTTTTTGTGCATCTGAGATTGCTTTTCTGAAATCTGAAGCGGCACTCAAAGGATGGATCGCCGGCGGTGATGCGCAAGCCAAAAATTTCTATGAGAGCGGCATCCAGACTTCTATGAGCCAGCATGCTGTCGTAATAGGCACTTATCTGGCAGGCAAAACTGTTCCTCAGGCTTATACAAATCCTTTTCTGAGTGCATCTAACATTTCTGTTCCCAACCGTATCACTGTAAACTGGGATGATGTCACGGGTACACAGAATTCCAAACTGGAAAAAATTATTACGCAAAAGTGGCTGGCTAATTTCCCTTATGGTATGGAAGCCTGGGCAGATCACAGACGTACCGGATTTCCACAGTTTTTCCCGGCAGTAAACAACCTCAGCTCCAGCAGTTTTATAGGCAACGTTGTTAATACATCCGGTCGTCTGGCAAGACGCCTGCCCTATCCGCAGGCACAATACAGAAGCAACGGAGCAAATGTGACACAGGCCGTATCGCTGTTAGGTGGCGATGATGTGGCCTCTACAGATTTATGGTGGGCAAAGAAAAACTAAACTCTATTCTTTATGAACAACATTATGAAAAATATACATATTATACTGATAACCGCATTATATGTCCTGACCTTCCAATCCTGTAAAGAATGGACGGAGGTCGAGTCACTTAATAATAATTCTACTGATCTGAATGCGACTGTCAAGTCGGATGAATATTATGCCGCCCTCCGGGAATGGAAGAATACTCCCGGATTGCCGCAGACCTTTGTCTGGTTTGATAACTGGACAGGTGTGGCACCTACTGGTGAAAATAGTCTGAGAGGATTACCAGACTCCATTACAATCGCATCCAACTGGGGCGGGCATCCCAAGTTTGACCTGAGTCCGGAGCGAAAAGCAGACATGGAATATGTACAGAAAGTAAAAGGGACAAAAGTAGTTGTCACGCTGTTTTCTGCAAAAATAGGTGATGATATGCCTGCAGATGCAATTTACAATATTGGCAACAGCTCGGATGAAGCTGTTGTACGGCCTGCAATACGAAAATATGGTGAAGCTATCTATGATGCGGTAATAAGAGCGGGATATGATGGATTTGACTGGGATTATGAACCACAGGGCGGAGGTATAGGCGGAAGTTACCTATGGACAAACCGGGTACAGCGACGCATTTTCGTAGAAGAATTAGGGTATTGGTTTGGACCGGGATCTCAACGTACTGAACGCGATGGCAGAAAACCAGCTAAACCAGGACTGCTACTGATTATTGATGGAGAGGTAGGGATAAGAGGACGAATGGATAAAGACTGGGAATCCCAATATTTTGATTATTTCGTTCTGCAGGCATATGGATCCACTACTGTAGCGAATCAGACATCAAGAGTAAAAGGGGTAATTGATGATATGAGTGCACATATAGCTGCTGGAAGAATCACAGCAGATGAAGTAGTAAGAAGAACACTTCTTACTGAAAACTTTGAGTCCTACGCCAACACCGGAGGAGGTTTTCTGTCTATGTCTCAATTTATATATAAAGCTGACGGTCTTGATCAACAGATTGGTGGCTGTGGTTTATACCGTTCCGGATTTGATTATATGCCAAAAGGTAAGGGAGACTATGACGGATCTCCTGAATATTACTTCCTGAGACAAGGCATTACCAATCTGTACCGGATATTCAATGAGCGAAAAGCCCAAAAATAAATGTAACCTAAACAAATGAAAATGAAAACCTTGAAATATATCCTATTAAGTCTGAGCTGTCTGATTCTTTCCTGTAAAAATGCAGAATATCAGATTATAGATAACAGCATCTATATCAGCAGTGCCGCAAATAGTTCTGAAAAAGCAGAGACTATTACCATGAATAATGGTGCGGATATTAACATCCTTGTGCGTCTTGCGAAAAAAGTTTCTGAAGATGTAGAAGTGGAAGTAAAGCTTACCCCCTCTTTGTTAGATAATTATAATAAAGAGACCAGCTCTGAATATTTACCTGTGCCCAATTTCTCCTTACCTGCAAATGCAAAGGTGGTTATTCCTGCCGGAGAAATAAGTGCCATTTATACGATACGGGTAGAAGACTTTGAAACAAATGGTAACAGGTATGCATTGGGAGTGGAATTAGGAAATGTATTGAAAGGCAATATTGCGAATTCCAATTCACAATCCCGTTTTATATACCTGCTGGCAAAACCTTTACGGGTATCGGTACCCGAAATGTCTGGCTCAACTACTCAGGTAAATGCACTGCCGGCAGATAAATGGGGCATCAGCACAATTCAATGGAGCCTGGAATGCTGGACTAAAATGTCTGCCTACAGCATTAATAATCAGGCCATATTCAATACCGGAAGCAGTGATCATGAGATTTACATCCGATTCGGAGATGCCAACAGACCTTACAATTATCTGCAGATCAAAACACTGGGCGGACAGATTCAGACTGCATCTAATCTGGAAGCGAATAAATGGTACCATTGGGCATTTGTATATGACGGTAACACCTTGACTATATACCGCGACGGAGAGCTTGACGTCAAGTTTCAGCCACCTGCACCGAATGGCGGAAGCGTGAGATTTGATGCACTACAGATGATCGCCAGTGGCAGTACCTACTTCAGGGACAGATGTCAGATGGCTCAGGTCCGGTTATGGAAAAAAGCTATTACACAGAATCAGATCAAAAACAACATGTATTTTGCTATCAATGCCAAAAATCCGGACTTAATCGGCTATTGGCCTATGGATGAAGGAGCAGGAAACACATTTAAGGACATCACCGGTAACGGACATGATGCGGTGGCCGGAGCAGGAATACTAAGAAGCTGGATATCGAATGTAGATTTTAAGAATTAACAGATGCTGATTAACACGGCTTTGGATTCATGGGTGGTAATATATAGTATCAAATTGTGGAGAACCTACCTGTAGATTCATCCGCAGTTTGATAATCGGGGCGCTTTTAATAAAAGCGCCCTTTTATCTTCCGGAGATAAGTACATAAAAAAATCTCTGTCAGTTTGACTGACAGAGATTTATATTATACGTTTAAAAGTGATTAAACCGGTATTAATTCCGACTTAAACCGTTGTTTCCTCTTCTACAGGAGCAAACTGATCGAACAGATCATTGAAAGCTTCATAGTCTTCATCTCCGTTTGGTTCGAAGATCTGAATATCTCTGCTCTTTGCAAAATCAATAATCTCTTGCGAAACACCCTGATCAGCGATAACAGCTACATCTGTAAAAGCCAACGCACCTTTGTATACATCAACATAACTTCCGCTACCGTAATTTGCAGCATCTTCTGCTGTCATGCTTCCTTCAGGAGCTATTTCAGCATATTTTGCATGCAAAGAAGAACTTCCAAAGTCATCTTCATTGTATAAAGAATACATGACTTTAGCACCTTTAAATGCGGGATCATCTTTGTAAGTTGTTTTCAGGTACGCCGGTACCAGTGCAGAGAACCATCCATGGCAATGTACCACATCAGGAGACCATCCTAATTTTTTGACCGTTTCCAAAACCCCCTTACAGAAGAAGACAGAGCGTTCATTATTATCATCGAAAAATTCTCCGCTTTCATTTTTGAAAACCTTTTTACGCTGAAAATAATCTTCGTTGTCCAAAAAGTACACCTGCATTCGTGCTGCAGGTAAGGATGCCACCTTGATAATCAATGGATTGTCGTTATTATCCACCACAATATTCATTCCTGACAATCGAATCACTTCATGAAGACGATTTCTACGCTCATTGATATTACCAAAGCGAGGCATCAGGATTCTGATTTCAAAACCCTTTTCTTGCATTGCTTGAGGTAGTTGGCGTGTAATTTCAGAAATTTTACTTAATTCGAGGAAAGGCGACATCTCGTGGGTTACAAACAATATCTTCGTTTTAGCCATCTCCAGTTATTTAGTTATTTAATAGAACAGTAAAATCGGTCCACAAAGATACAGATAATTTATGACTTTCGCAATTCACTACAGATCATCGCTTTAGAATCACAAAATAATTCCCCATTTTTGCCCCTCAGAAAAGTTTTAAAAAGTGGAGATATTTAAAACCAAAAAAGAGCTGCAGGACTATCTGTCTGCAGCTCGTGAGGCTAAACAGAAAGTAGCACTTATACCAACGATGGGGGCATTGCATGAAGGACATATTTCCCTGATCGAATACGCCAAACCCATTGCCGATATACGGGTATGCAGCATCTTTGTCAATCCGACTCAGTTTAACGATCCGAAAGATCTGGAGAAATACCCCCGCCCTATTGAGCATGATATCCGGATGCTGGAATCTGCAAATTGCGATATCTTATTCATGCCTTCTACAGCAGAAATGTACGGTACAAATGAAGAATGGCATATTGACCTGGGCGACCTGGACAGCATATGGGAAGGAGAACACCGTCCCGGACACTTTCAGGGTGTGACACAGATTGTGTACAAGCTTTTTACATTAGTACAGCCTGACATTGCCTGCTTTGGTCAAAAGGATTTTCAGCAAGTAATGGTCATCAATAAAATGATAAAGGATAAGCATCTTCCCATACAGCTCGCTATCTGTCCTATTGTCAGAGATAAAGATGGTCTGGCACTGAGCTCCAGAAATGCACGCCTCTCCGAAGCAGGTAAGAAAACAGCTCTGGCACTCTCAAAAGCGTTGCGCCATGTGCGTAATCAATTCACGCAGACTTCTCCTGATCAGTTAAAGGAAGAAGCTATTGCCATTCTTGAGCAGACAGCAGGTGTAAAAGTGGAATATTTTGCTATATGTGAGACAACGACTCTGCATGAAGCACATACGATAGAAGCAGATAAAAAATACGTAGCTCTGGTAACGGCATGGGTAGAAGGAGTGAGACTTATTGATAATATGATTTTGAATTAATTGTCATAAAAATAACCCCGTAGCTGTTTTTTTTATTTAAAAATCTAACTTTGCATTATGATAATTGAGGTAATGAAATCCAAAATTCATCGTGTACGTGTGACTCAGGCCGAATTAAACTATGTCGGTAGTATCACGATCGATGAAGACTTAATGGATGCGGCAAATATTATTGCCAACGAAAAAGTACAGATCGTCAACAACAATAACGGAGCAAGACTTGAAACATACGTCATTCCTGGTCAAAGAGGTTCCGGAACAATTTGTCTGAATGGAGCAGCAGCACGATTGGTGCAGGTAGGAGATATCGTCATTATCATTTCATATGCTCAAATGGAAATGGAAGAAGCCCGGAAACATATCCCGACTCTGGTATTCCCGGATGATAACAATAAATTGATAAAATAATAATGTAACCCTCTCTGTTACATTAAAAAATTTTTATATTTTTGCAACGTTATTGCATTTGCAGTAACGTTTTTTTTGTTATAACTTTATAAACGTGCATTTTACCTGTTCATATCGTCGCATAATCGCCTCCTTACTTGCTGTATGGATGTGCATGATTATCATCAGCGGTGTGATTTTTATGCACAAAGAAGTCACCTCTACCGGTGAGATTGTGACACACATCCACCCTTACGACTTCACGAAAAATAAATCAAAACAAAAACACCACGAATCTGACGATGAAATCCAATTCTTAAATGTAGTCTATCAAGGTACATTTATCGATTCGGACATGATCGTATTTACCTCTGCGATTCTGTGCAGTCTGACGATCAGCGGGTATAAACCCCTCATCGTAAATGAAGTTTCTACCGCCACAGACCACAATTTTCTGCGGGGACCTCCATATCTGGCGTAATCTTTTACTTCTTATTCTAATTTATTTTTTTCCCGCAATAAAATGCCGGGAAAAGCTTTAGTGCAGGTATTTCCTTATTGCAAACATTCCACACTAACGCTATTACGCCATTTAACATTATTGATCTATATGTATTTACGTTACATTACTGCTTGTATATTATTATTAGCCTCTATTGATACCTATGCCCAAAAGGCGCTGAAAGGAGTTATTCAGGATACACAGGGTGCGCCTGTATCCCATGCGACCATTCAGGTAGACAAATCCAAACAAGCTACCGCATCTGACGACAACGGACAGTTTACACTACTGAATCCTCCGCCCCACGCGTTCACTCTTCAGATCCGGGCAGTAGGATATCAACCTCTCAAAAAGAATATTCTCCCTTCGTCTACCGATTCTGTGCTCATCCTGACCTTGCAGGAAGATCATCTGAACCTGAATGAAGTGGTAGTGAGTGCCTCCCGTTATGGAATGAACAGAAAGGAAGCGCCGGTGATTGTCAGCGTACTGAGCCCGAAACTCTTTAATGCTACACAGTCCGTAGCGATGTCTGAGACCCTGAACTATCAACCGGGGGTACGCGTGGAAAACAATTGTCAGAATTGCGGTTTTTCTCAGGTCAGACTCAATGGTATGGAAGGTGCTTATTCGCAGATTCTGATCAACAGTCGCGCGGTATTCAGTGCATTAAACAGTGTTTACGGACTGGATCAGATTCCTACCAGTATGATAGACCGCATTGAAGTGGTGAGAAGTGGCGGATCTGCATTATTCGGATCCAATGCGATTGCCGGAACGATCAATATCATCACTAAAGATCCTGTTGAAAATGACTGGCAGATTAAAAGTACAAACTCGCTTATTGATGGTAAAAAATGGGACAACACAGTTGATTTCAACACATCTTTTGTAGATAATGAGCTGATGTCGGGGGTAACTTTTTACGGAATGAACCGCAACAGACAGGCTTTTGATGCCAACGGAGACGGTTTTTCGGAAATGACCAAACTTAGAAACACGACATTTGGTGCCAAGGCTTTTCTGAAACCCTCTGAATTCAACAAAATAACATTGGATTTCAGCACGCTACATGAATTCAGACGAGGGGGTGATCAGCTTGACATTGCCCCTCATTTTACGGATATTACGGAACAGCTGCAGACAAATTCTTTTATTGGAGGTCTCACCTATGACCACTATTCAAAAGATTTCAAGCGTAAATGGTCTGCCTATTTTTCAGCCCAGAAAAGCAACCGGGATAGTTTCTATGGCGGACTAGGTGGCAACAGAACGGCAGCAGACAGCCTTGTTGCTGCCAATGCTTACGGAAAGACCACAGACCTTTCAATGGTCGGTGGTACACAATACGTGCATAATTTTGAACGGGATGTGTTCACTGTGGGGGCCGAGTATCAAAGCAATGAGACCAAGGATGATATCCCCGGCTACAACAGGCGTATTGATCAGAAAACACAGAATATAGGTTCTTATGTTCAGTACGAGTGGAAGCCCACTGACCGTTTCAAAACATTGGCCGGTGTCCGGTACGATTACAGTATTGTAGACGGAACGTATCAGCTGAAAAATATTGACCGGAAATCTGATGTAAGTTTTGGAACATTCAGCCCCAGACTTACTGTATTGTATGATGTGATGGACAATCTTCAATTCAGAGGAGGATATGCACGCGGATTCCGTGCTCCTCAGGCCTTTAATGAAGATATGCACGTAACCTCTATAGGCGGACAACAGGTATTTGTATTGCTTTCGGAAAATCTCAAAAATGAATACTCCAATGCTTATACTGCCTCCCTGAATTATTCCCCAAGCCTGGGTAATGTTCAGGCCAATGTATTGGTAGAGGGTTTTTATACAGATTTACAAAATCCTTTTACCAATGTACTTTCCAGCGAAACAGATGGTGTACTGATCGAAGAGATGATCAATGGTGAAGGAGCAAAAGTATATGGCAGTAATATTGAAATTAACGTGGCTCCCTCTCCGTTTCTGACCATCCAGACAGGTGGTACCATTCAACGATCACGCTACAAGAAATCGCAGCTTTTATTTCAGAATGACCAGTCTGAAATCTACATCACCGATTTTGTACGGGCTCCAAGAGTATACGGATACCTCAATAGTAATATTAAGGCTTCAAAAGCATTTGCTGTCGACCTGACCGGAGTATATACCGGAAAAATGGATATTCCGCATCTGATAGACGGAGAATATATGATCATGACTAAAAGTCCGGACTTTATGGAAATTAATCTCAGACTAGGTTATACCTTCTCATTGAAAAAAGATCTGAATCTGGAATTGAGCGGTGGTGTACAAAATATATTTAATGCTTATCAAAAAGATTTTGATCGCGGAGCATTACGGGATTCCGAATATATTTATGGCCCTTCCAGACCCCGCACCTTTACGATAGGTGTCAAAATAGGCCATTTTCATTAAACCTGTAAATTTCAAAACCATCCTTACAAAGGACATGAAAGCAGTACTCTTAAATATTTTATTCCTTTCTTGTTTGGTCAGCGCACAGGCGCAGGCCAGACAAGAAATTAACTGGCTTACTTTTGAGCAACTTTCCGATTCCTTAAATGCTCAGCCCAAAGAAACTTTGTTATTTTTCTACACGGACTGGTGCTCCTACTGCCATAAAATGATGAAAGAAGGATTTCAGAATCCTGACATTGTCCGTTACATTAATACACATTACTATGCTGTCAGATTTGATGCAGAAAGCATCAGCCCTGTAAATTTCGACGGCCAGGTGCTTAAAAATACTTCCAAACATAAAGTCTCCGGACATTTCCATGAAGTGGCTTTACTCTTCAATCCTCCCGGTAAAAAACTCATTTTTCCTCAGTTAATTCTGTTAAAAAATGATTTTTCGATCAAAAAAAACACAAACAAATACCTCAGCAGCAAAGAGTTATTAAAATATGTTAAATAATTTTAACATTTAATGTAGCAATAATTCGGTATCTTACGTCTAATTAATCGATAAGGCTTCGACTGACTTATTATACTTAAAAAAATGACTGCGAAAAGTTTAGGAAAATTACTGATCATGGGACTGGCTACAATAAGCCTGTTTGCGTCCTGTATCAAAGATGATGATGTCTTTAATGACTACGAACAATATCAAAAAGAATCCGTTGATATCCAGAATTATATAAGAACCAATTTCCCTACAGCTAAGAAAGATACAACCGGCATCTGGTTTGAATTGATTGAAGAAGGTGAAGGAGAAAATTTCCAGTATAAGACGGAAACTGTGTCGGACCCGAATACAGGCCAATCGGTCGTACGGGCACTTGCACCTACTGTTACTGTGAAGTTTACCGGCAAACTATTGACCGGATCTGTGGTACAAAACAACCAGACAGAGACAGGCATTGCCGTTTCTCTCGCACAACAGCCTGCATCATGGCAATTGGCATTTCTACCTTATGAAATAAGCGGAGTGACTACACAGATCAGAGGATTAACGCGCAACGGACTGAAAGCCGGAAGTATTATCCGGTTTGTAACCCCATCTTATTATGCCTATGGTAATATGACTGTAGGTCAGGTACCGGCTAATTCACCGCTGGACTACACAATAGAAGTTATAAAAATGGAATACAAAGACAGTAAATAACCAAACACATTAGTAAAATATATACACAACAACACAATGAAAAATGTATTTAGAATTATCGCTATCGGATTAGTGGGGACCTTTATTTTTGCATCTTGTAACAAGAGTGATGATACAGATTGGAACAGATTAATTGAAGAGCAGAGAATCAAAGATTCTATTGAAAATGCAAGAATTAAAGGAATAATTGCAAATCAGGCACCTCAGCTAAAATCATATGCTGAAACAAATTTCACAAATGCTAAATTAGATACAGCGACAGGAATATGGTATCAAGTCATTACAGAAGGCGAAGCAAGTTCTTATACGTATAGATTTAATTCTATGGGGAATGGAATTGTAGCGCCTGAAGTAACTGTTAAATTTAAAGAGAAATTAATCAATGGTACTGTAACAGATCAGACTGAAACGGATAAAACGACTACATATCTGTTATCTAACCGTCCATATGCATGGCATACGGCATTTTTACCAAAAACACTTTCCTACAACAATCAGGATGTAAAAATTGGTGGATTAACAGCTAATGGATTAAAGAAAAACTCTCAAATCCGCTTTATCTCCCCTTCACCATGGGTCTATGATACTAAAGAGGTAAAAGATAAAGATGGTAATGTAAAGATTGCCGCAAATTCTCCGATTGTATATGAGATCCAAGTTATAGATATCAAATAAGTCCCTCCATGAGAAGAATAGGACACGGTATACTATTAATGGTGATTTCCATTATCGGATTTACTTCCTGTATGGATGACGGTGATTTCTTTGACCCCAAAAAACGTTTTGAAGAGGAAAAACCCATTATCAAAGCGTATGTGACTGAAAAGTTTCCTGAAGCTGTATACGATAGCGTCACCGGAATCTGGTATAAGGTACTGGAAAGCGGAACTGCAGGAAGTTATACCTATAAAGTAAAAGACACCGCAAATTCAAAACTTATACAGGCTAATGTAAACGTAAAATATTCAGTACGCCTTACAAATGGCGTGGAGATCGATAAATCTCCAGCTGATACAGGTATGAATATGCTCGTCGGAGCGAATCTGAATACAGGCGCCAAGTCCGTTATCAATGCCTGGTTGTATGCTTTTTTCCCTAAGAAAATAGGAGAATATAACCTGAATGGTCTTACCGTAAACGGATTGCAAAAGGGGGCTAAAATTCGTCTTGTAACACCGTCCTTATGGGCTTACGGACATCAGTCTGTTGGAAAAGTCCCTGAAGATGCTCCGCTTGATTTTACAATAGAAGTGTTGGATATAAAAGATTAAGATCTTTTATCCGCTTTGAAATAAACAAGGAAGCCACATTAAAATGTGGCTTCCTTGTTTATTTATTCCCCTTGTACTTTGACTCATCCAGAATCAGCTGAGCATCTTTGATCGCAAACAGTTTTTTGAGGTCTGATTCGGGATGTTTGTCCATATATTTACGGACAATCTGCCATCCGATATAGCTTCCGAGTTTTGGTGCAGATTCATTGTTTTCACCGAGCTCCGGGGTAAACGGAGCTTCTGCAAAATACTTTTGGATACGCAGATAATCGGTATTATACAACAGATTTTCCTGTATAAACCAGGCCCAGATTTCCTTTTCATAAGCCTCTGCCCATTTCATCTGTTGTGCGCTATACCCGATTTTGAGGCTGTCTGCGACATCTGGCATTACCTGGTCCATTGCATACAGGATTTTACCCTGATAGATCATATGCTGAAGTGTATTTACATCTCCCTCTTGCTGGGGATACAGTTCCTCTCGAATAAAACTCTCTGTCACGCGCGGAACAATATTTTCAGGGGTAAATCTTTTCGAAATATACAAGGGAATAGTCGATACCAGAGCCGGATAGAATTCGGAGTTACTTCCCAGAAACATATCCAATCCAATTCCGATATAATCTTCTCCGATGGGGGTCTGTACCTCAAATCCGGAATAGAAAGAGATAAAGCGAGGGATATGTAATTCGGGAAAGAAGTATTTCATTCTTTTGAAAGCCTCTGTCAATCCTTCTTCCTGTTTTTTCAAATCCGGAAATACATTTGCAACGGAAGCGCTCAGTGCTTTAAAATCAGGTTGACGGGAAATCGTTCGCAAATTGCGCTGCACAGATAGAGAATCTGAAGGGTTACCTGCATGCAACATCAACTGAATATAATCTGCGTAAAACTGACCGTATTTTTTCTGCCATCCGGCATTTTGCCAGAGTACCCGGGTAGAATCCAATTGACTAAAATCCTGATCAAACCGTTCAATTTTAATATTTATGTCAATTTTGGACGTATCAATATCATTACCGGCCCGTTCTTTACAGGAAAGAAAAGTAAGTATGAAAAAAAAGAGATAGATTTGTGTAGAATGAGGGAATTTCAGCATTATTCTCTAATTTTTAGTTTTTTTCAAAATAAAGCATAAATAATTACAAAACCGACTCTGTATTGAATATGACATTTACATTCCGTTACTTATTGATCAGTTTATTCGTTCTATGCAGCTCCGGAGCATTTGCTCAGGGATATGGGGATAGAAATATCTCATTAGGTCTTACTGTAAACCCCAATATGGGTCTGTTCCGGTTTGATGAAGACAGCAATGTGGACGGAAAATCCAAAGCCGGATTTTCTTATGGACTTATTGCTGATATCGGCTTCGCCCGCAATTACTATTTCTCAACAGGATTACAGATCAATACTATCAAAGGCCGGTTGGAATACCCGCAGAATTCATCTTTTCCAAACAAGGATGTCCGTTTACAATATGCAGAAATCCCTCTGACCTTAAAGATGAAGACTTCTGATATAAACAGTCGTCGGTTTTACGGACAATTTGGTTTTACTACTGGTATAAAAGTATCCAGTAAAGAGTCTCTTGACGGAACGGATAAAACTACCGGAGTAGATGGTTCCAGCTTATTGAGATTGGGTTTACTGATCGGAGGAGGTTTGGAATGGAGATTTGACAACAACCTTTCCATTATTACCGGTCTTTCTTATAACAATGGCTTTACTAAAGCTTTTAATGAGGGAAAACCAAAGGCTTCATATTTAGGATTAAATCTCGGCTTACTTTTTTAGATCTTTCAATTTTATGAAAATAGCGTTAGCTCAACTGAATTATCACATCGGGAATTTCGAAAAAAACAATTCTGCGATTATACATACCATTACCCGGGCAAAAGAACAGCAGGCAGATCTGATTATTTTTGCCGAGCTGGCTATCGGAGGATACCCGGCCAAGGATTTGCTCCGCAATGCCGTATTTATCCAAAACTGTGCTGATGCGATCGAGCTGATCGCTTCACATTGTCATGATATTGCCTGCATTATAGGTGCACCGATCCGCAATACCGACCCTGAGGGAAAATCACTTTATAACGGTGCCGTATTTATACAAGATGGTAAAGTATCGCATATCAGCAAAAAAGGTTTATTACCGGACTATGATGTATTTGATGAATATCGCTATTTCGAACCTTCCCGTAATTTTAACTGCTTCAAATTTAAGGGAGAAACTATAGCACTCACGGTCTGCGAAGATCTGTGGGATGATGACAGTTCTAATTCTTATGTTGGTGATCCTATGGAAGAATTGCTTCGTGAAAATCCCAGCCTGATCGTCAATATAGCTGCTTCTCCGTTTTCGTATACACACTTTGAGAATCGCTTAACGGTTTTGCGTAAGCAGGTGGCAAGAGCTAATTGTCCGCTACTCTATGTCAACCAGGTCGGCGCCCATATGGATATTATCTTTGACGGACGCTCTCTTGCTCTGAATAAGAGTGGTGAAATTGTACGTGAACTTGGAAAGTTTGAAGAAGATTTGCAGGTTGTAACATTTGAAAATGGCGACTTAGCATCTGCCAACAGCTCTATCACAAGCGGACATACAGAAATTGCATTGATCCATGAAGCGCTGATCCTCGGATTGCGTGATTACTTCCTGAAATCCGGATTTAAAAAAGCAACACTCGGCCTTTCGGGCGGGCTGGATTCTGCAGTTGTTGCTGCTCTGGCCTGCGAAGCCATCGGAGCAGAAAATGTGCTGGCTATACTGATGCCATCCGTCTACTCTTCAGATCATTCGCTCAAAGATGCTTTGGATCTTGTGAAAAACACGGGTTGTCAGCATCATATTATTCCGATCAAGGATGTTGCTCAGGCTTTTGAAGGTACACTTAGCAAAGTTTTTGAAGGATTGCAGCCGGATACGACCGAAGAAAATATACAGGCCCGTACAAGAGGAACGCTGTTGATGGCTATTTCAAATAAACTGGGACATATCGTACTTAACACGTCCAATAAGAGTGAAGCGGCTGTTGGTTACGGAACCTTATACGGAGATATGGCAGGTTCTATCAGTGTAATCGGGGATGTGTACAAGACTCAGGCTTACGATCTGGCAAAATATATCAATAGAGAGCGGGAGATTATTCCGCAGAATACTATTGTCAAACCACCATCAGCAGAATTGCGTCCTGATCAGAAAGATTCGGATTCATTACCGCCATATGATATATTGGATGCTGTTTTATTTCAGCTTATTGAACTGGAAAAATCAGGCTCTGAAGTAGTCAAAACAGGGTTTGATGAGGCTTTGGTGCTTCGGATAAGTAAACTGGTCAACAATGCCGAATTCAAAAGATTTCAGGCACCTCCTATTTTAAGGGTGAGTCCGAAAGCATTCGGAAGCGGAAGATCTATGCCTCTTGTCGCAAAATATTCTTTTTAATCGTTTATAATTAAACCTTTTAAGACTAAGATTGTCTTACAGATACTTGAGTGTTATTATTATGAAAAAGTTATTATATTTCCTCGCTTTAGGATTCATTATTGTGTTTGCATCCTGTTCATCGTATAAGTACAATACGACGCGAGTACAAGACTTAGATTTCAGTCAATACAAAACGTACGGATGGTTACCTCCGATCGATTCTCTTTCAAAAAATTACTATAATAATGATATTGCAAAGAGCAATATTATGAGTACTGCGAATAAAGAGATCGAAGCAAGAGGTCTTACCTACAGCAAAGAGAATCCGGACATTTTATTTCGTTATGTAACCATTGTCAACAATAAAAGCCGTCTGGTATACGGAAGCTCTTATTGGGGAATGGGCTGGGGATGGGGCTGGGGTGGTCCCTGGGGATTCTACAGACCATGGGGACTTTATGGCGGATATTCTTATCCTGTTGGAAAAGAACGCTACCGTTACAGCCACCTGATTATCGAAGCGATAGACAGAAAAACAAATACTGTTGTTTGGCAGGCCAGAGGTTCTAACGAGATTGATAATCCGGAAACAGCTATCAATAAACTTCCAAAAGTTGTATCAGGTATTATGAAACAATATCCTCTTCAACTTAAAAAATAAGGTCTATACAAAGTATTGACTAAAAGAGGCGTGATTATCAATGATAATCACGCCTCTTTTTTTATTTGTTCAATGCTACGCAACCCATGATAAAAGGCCCGTTGGCTTTAGCATCATTATCCCGGATTCGCTCGTTAATATAGTAAGAATAACTACCATCCCGGTAAGGATTCCCGCCCAAACCTGCCACGGCACAGCATTTGGTCAGCGTAAGATTGCCATTAGACTCTGTAACGATTAACTGCTCCATCAGGCCTTTATAAGCTTTTTCAGCAACAGCTTTATAACGTGAATTAATATATCCTTTATTGACTCCTTTAGCATAAGCATACATGAACATAGAAGACACTGATGATTCCTGATAATTTCCCTCTTGCTTACTTTTGTCAATGACCTGGTACCAAAGTCCCTGTGTATCCTGATATTTAACCAGTGTAGCAGACAATTGGTCTGTTATTTTTAATAATTCCGCTCTTTTAGGGTGATCGGCAGGCACGTAATCCAGCACATCCACCAGTGCCATAAACCACCAGCCTATACTTCTTCCCCAGAAACTGGGCGACTGGCCTGTTTCTTTATTTGCCCATCGTTGTTGTTTACTCTCATCCCAACCATGATAGTATAATCCTGTAGCCGGATCGTAGGTATGTCTGGCACAGATCAGAAATTGATTTATAGCGTCATCAATCAGTTCAGGTCTGTTAAATTCTTTTCCGTACTGCGCTAAAAAAGGAGAAGCCATATACAAGCCGTCTAACCAGATCTGATGCTGGTAGGTCAGCTTGTGCCAGAATGCACCTTCCAATGTACGGGGGTGGACCTCCAGTTGATGAATCAACCGATCCATAGCTAACTTATACTTCTCTTTACCAGTTTGCTTATACAGTTCAAAAAGAATCTTTCCCGGGTTGATATAATCCAGGTTATAGGTTTCGACTTTATACAGGTGGATCTCCCCCTTATCGTTGATAATTGTATCCGCCCATTTTTCTACATAATCCAGGTACTTTTTATCTCTGGTCGCAGTCCAGACCTCTAACATCGCCAGACAGGCAAGTCCCTGACCATATCCGAAGTAAAGGCGTTTGCCATGATCCAGCTGCCAGGCTTCGGGAAATCGTTTTATCTCGGAGTCAGCAAACTTCTGATACGTTTTTTGTGCTGAGACGAAAGGACCCGCCAGCAATAATACGATCAGCAGATGCATACCTATTCTATTCATAAACTTGTTTTTTTTATTAATTGTCTGTACGAAACGGACTTGCCGGTAATCCTTCTGCATTGTAAAGATTTCCTGGTTTATATTTTCCCCAGGCGTATCGGACATATAGCGGTTGTTTTACCTGTTCACTGCTTACCCATAACTGAGTTCCCTGAACAGTAGCAGTGGCAGGATAATAATGCTGATCTGCCCCTGCGATCTCAAAACCTTTTATTGCTTTGCCATCTGATAAGAATCCCTTGCTGACATAATCAAAGGAAAGAATGACCTTATCCTTCTGTATTTTCTTTTTCCTGTACAATGGTCCTGAATACGCTACCGGAATCTTATACTCTTTAGCTAAAGCCCAGTTTGCCAATCTTTCTCCCGGCACCTGTTTATTGCGGGGGTGTATATCTGTAGAATCTCCTACATCGGTAATGACGACCATGCCTGTATGTTGCACAGACTGCCAGGTCTTCAGTTGTGCTTCTCTGATCTCTGGTGGTTGTTTGTAATGCGGAGCGATCTGTACAAAATAGAAAGGCATATCTTTTTGTTTCCATGCTGTCCGCCAGCTTTGAATCATATTGCTGAAAACCTGCTGATAGTCCTGATATCTGACCGAATTGGATTCTCCCTGATACCAGATGACTCCTTTTATAGTATATGGGACAAGCGGATTGACCATCCCATTCCATAATGTACTCAGTGCCTTATTGTGGTATATTCCTAAAGGTTCTTTTGGTTTTTTGGGTAGTTGCTGTCCCTTGCTTCTTGCCTCCTCATAGTCCTTAAGTTCCTTCTGGTAGATCAGGCTGTCCTGTGGATAGCTTTCTTCGGCTTTATTTTGTTCTTCGATCAGTGTAGTGTAAAGCGGGTTGTGCTGCATCACCGGCATTGGCGTCCACGATTCGGCATGTGTCCCTCCCCAGGTTGTCTGTATCAGTCCTACGGGTAATTTGGTCTGTCTGTGTATTTTGCGACCGAAGAAAAAAGCTACAGCTGAAAACTCTTTTAAATTATCCGGATTACAAATCATCCACTCTCCTTCGCAGTCTTCTAACGGTACTTTAGGAGATAATGTCTGCCGGACATGAAATAAACGGATTTCCGGAAAATCTGCTTCTTTCATATGTTGCTCTTCATCCAGAATACCGGTTCTCCAGCCTGTTGATTTTGCAACCGGAAAATCCATATTGGACTGCCCCGAACAGAGCCATACCTCCCCCACCAGAATGTTACGAATGCGGATCTCATTTTTTCCGTTAAACAGCAATTCATATGTTTTGTCAGATGCTTTTGGAGTCTCTATTGTCAGCATCCATTTTCCGGCATAATCTGCAGTTGTTATAAAGTTGTCTGCCGTCCATGATGCCCTTACGGTTACCTGCTCGCCGGGATCTGCACTTCCCCACAGTCTGACTTTCGTATTTTGCTGTAAAAGCATATTGTCAGACAGAAGTGCGGGCAGCCTGATATCTGCCTTACAAATATCCAGCAGGACTAATGCAAGGCAGCTCAGCGCATATTTTAATACAGTGGTTTTCATGTTAAGCATTAGTAAAGCGGATGTTGCTGTCCGCGCAATCCCGGATTATCGTCTATAGTCTTGGTACTCAACGGGAAAAGTTCTACTTTATTTTTTTCCAATCCTCTGTATAAGTTGCCCACCCATGTTGCTGTTGGTGTAAGCGCATTGGCAAAGAACGCTGCAACATTGCTGTGCATCTCCAGGATCGTATATCCTTCATTTTGTAACTGAGTTCTTTCTGCAGCAGTGGGTGCTGTCTTGAAAGAAATATAGGTACACGCCACCAAGGGATCATTGAATGTGGTAGCAGGAGTCTTTTTATAGGCTCTGTACAGATCTACATTTGCAAAACGTCCTTTTTTTCCGGCAAGATCCAGTACCTGCTGTTTGGTTTCTGTTAGTTTTTCAAATAAAATACCCCATCGAATCAGATCTGTTCTTCTCCATCCTTCAAAACCCAGTTCCAGTTTTCTTTCTTCAATAATAGCATTTTTAAATTCCTGATAAGAACCGGGAGTTGTTCCGATCTTGCCTGCGTCGCCTTTAAAAGCTCTTAATCTGACTTTTTCCAACATTTGCTTTGCTGTAGCTGTCGGCGCCTGATTCAGTTCGTTTTCGGCTTCAGCATACATCAGTAATATATCCGAATAACGCAGTTCTATCCAGTTGATATCTCTCTTATTAACGGCAGGTCCCTTTTCGGATTTCCAGTTTACTCTGAATTTACCAATGGTATTACTGGCATATGTATTCATCTGATGCAGATTATCTGCTGTAATTGCATAATTACTGATCGCGACATCCCTGCGGGTATCTCCTTCTTTGAAATCAAAATAATAAGTCGGAAGCACGGCCATTGCCGGTTGCGCTTTACCATAGAATGAATTCTGGTGTGCAAAGATTCCATTGGTATACCCTACTTGTGCCTCATTGCGGTCCAGGCCTAGCTGACCGTATTCTAACATGGATTCCCTATTGTAACGGCCATTAATCAGATCCCGGAATACGGTTTCATAATCTATAAGATCATTTTCTCCTCTCTTAACGACTTCTTCACATGCATCGCGTGCAATCTGATACAGCTGCTGGATACGTTGGGTATCTGCTCTTCGGGCCAGTTGTACACTTCCGGGTGAATAGGAATTCAGATCCCATCTTAACGAATACCCGGCTGCATATAAGGCTGTACGTGCCAAAAGACCGTAAGCGACATTTTTGGTGATACGCTCAGAGCTAACTCCTGATTCGCTTTTCCATGGCAGCAGTGTTATGGCTTTCTGCAGATCTTCGATACATCCGTCCATGATAGTATCTCTGCTCACACGTGAAGATGAATAACTATCGGCTTCTATAACCGGAATCTTAGGATATGGTACATCTCCAAAATAACGTACTACATTCAGCATGTTTTTTGCACGTATGGCATAAGCCTCTCCCAGTAGCATATTCAGTTTCGTTTTTTCAGATTCAGCAACGTTTGTCATCAACGGAATATTACGAATGATGACATTGACCTGCTCAACTCCCGAAAACATAGCCGTATACGTTGAAGAGGGGCTTGTTGCCGGGTTATACACATAGTTAGAAACCTGATTTTTGGAGTTTGTCTCTCCTTCTGTAGAGAAACATTCGTCGGTACCCATTCCAAACTGATAATACAATTCGTTATTAAATGTACTTGTATATGCTCCCAACACAGCCATTTCGACGCGGGGTACATTTTCAAATATATTGGAACTATCAAAATCACTTTGCGAAGGCAAGTCTAACCAATCCTTACATGAAGTGGAGAATAATGCCGCGGAAATACTGATTATATAGACTAATTTTTTCATGACGTTAAATCTTAAAATGTTAAATTAACTCCTGCTACCACACTTTTTGCTCTCGGATAAGCTGAATTATCCACCCCTCTTGTCAGGATAGAAGAACTTGCGGATACTTCAGGATCATATCCGGAGTATTTGGTAAACGTATGGATGTTATTCAATGTCAGGTAAACCCGCATCTTATTGATAAATGCTTTTTTGGAAACCGCAGCCGGTAAAGTGTAACCGAACGTAATATTATTGATCCGTAGAAATGAAGCATCTTCCAGATAATAATCCAGGGCATCGCTAATGGCTATATTATTACCTGAGTTGAGACTCCATACCTGATCTTTACTGTGCTGATCCGGATTTAATGCTGCCAGACGACTCAGGTCTTTGGTTTCTAACCCTGTTGCCGGATCTATAAGTGTAAAGCGGGAAGCCATTGTTGACAGCGAATTCTGATTAGGAAGGTATGGCCCCATAAAACGTTGTGTATTCATATTGAATGCCTGATTGCCGTACGCAAAATTGACAAATACACTCAGATCAAAGTTCTTGTAAGAGAAAGCATTGTTCATACCCCCGAAGTATTTTGGTTCAGGATTACCGATAACTGTTCTGTCATTAGTAGACCAGACCGGGTTACCATTGGCATCTGTCTCTCCTGCTGTTGGCAAATATTTAACATCTCCCGGTTTGATATTTGCCCGGTTTTTACCTTTCAGTGAAGCCACTCCGTTTTTTAAACTGTATGATCCGTCCGGATTCTGATTGAAATCATCCGTTGTATATACACCATCGTATTTGTATCCGTAGAATTTACCTACAGATTCCCCTACCTGCGTCATAAAGTCTACTCTAGAACTCAGATTTGTAATGAGGTAATCATTGCCACTGGTTCCGAATAAAGCCTTTGTTTTTGACTTGTTGAATGTGATATTAAAACTGGTTTGCCATTGAAAATCTGCTTTCTTGATATTAACGGTATTCAGTGTTACTTCCACTCCTCTGTTTCTCAATGCAGCTATATTCTGAAACTGATACGAGTAACCTGTAGAGGTAGGAATATTGGCTCTAACCAACAGATTTTTGGACTCATTATTATAGAAGTCTGTTGTCAGATTGACTCTGTTATCTAAGAATGACATATCCAATGCGATATTGCTGGTCTGTGTTTTCTCCCATACCAAATCCGGATTTCCTAATGTTGTTCCTGGTTTGAGACCAATAACCTGTGTATTATTTACAGCTACAACTGTAGATCCGTAAAGAGTGGCATAGCTGGTATTACTGATCTTATCATTTCCGGTAGATCCATATCCTGCACGAAGTTTTAACTGATTAAAGAAACTTCCATCTTTCATAAAGCTTTCATTATGAATATTCCAGGCGGCAGATACGGAAGGGAATGTACCCCACTGATTTCCTTTTCTGAATCGGGATACACCATCTGCCCGGATTGTTCCGGTTACTAAATAACGATCGTCATAATTATACATAGCACGTGCAAAACCTGAAACCAGACCGTATCGTCCTTCATCCGTATCTGCTCTTTCGATACGGGATGCTAAAGAGACATCATTCAAACCAAAATTACTGGAAGGGAATCCGTAATAAGTATGTCCTACACTCAGATCCTTGGAATACAGAATCTCATGTCCTGCCAACAGATTAAGATTGTGCTTACCAAATGTTTTCATCCAGGATAAGGTATTGGTCAATTGCCATTGGTAACCTTCTGCATTGGAACGGCTTCCATACGGTCCTCCATTGTTGCGTGCGGTTACGGTACGTCCGTCATCCCAATAATCTTTACGGGTTTGATTCCACTGATATGCGCCTGAACTTCTAAAGGTGAAATTTTCCAGAAAATTTACTGTAAGCCCTACACTCAGATTAGCCAGACGAGCTACTTTATTACGGGTGATGGCATCGTTCGTAATAATCGGATTGTAAATATCGTACTGGGAATCCAGTGCCTGAAGATCTTCAGCAATATCTGAATTGATCAATTGCTCATTTGTAAAACGAATTCCACCGGTTGCAGGCTGGAGGATAGACATTTTTAACATCCCTCCAAGAGATCCGTCTCCATCAGTATTGGTATCCTGAAACAAGGAGTTAAAGTCCAGATTGACCCCCTTTAGCAATTCGTGATTTACTTTTGCACGAACACTATTTCTGCGAAATCCGGATTTTGCCAGAATACCATCCTGACTGGTATTATTAAAGGTCAACATGAGTTTTGTCTTTTCATTACCTCCGTTGATATTCAGGTTATGATTCTGTAAGATAGCTTGTCCTCCAAAGACCTCATCCTGCCAGTCGATACCCGGTCTGCTGCCATAATCACGCTGAATTCTGGCATAAGCGCCTGAAGCAAATTCCGGAGTATTGACATCTCCTCCGAACATATTGGCAAATTGCTGTTGTTTGCCTCCTAATGTTTGAAATTCATACTGGTATTTCACGTAATCTTCGATATTCAGTAAGTCCAGTTTTTTACTGAGCTTTTCAAAACTTGCATATCCGTTATAATCAATATTGGTACGTCCGGCTTTTCCGGATTTGGTAGAGATCAGGATAACACCATTAGCCCCACGTGAACCGTAGATTGCGGAGGCTGATGCATCTTTGAGGATGTCAATACTTTCGATATCATTTACATCGATCTTCATCAGGGCATCTTCCATGACAAAACCATCGACAATATAGAGCGGCGTGGTCGATCCTGTAATAGAGGTTCCTCCTCTCACGGTAATATTAATTGCAGCTCCGGGAGCGCCACTTTGAGTCACCACATTGACACCTGCCACTTTACCGGTAATTGCCTGTGCCGCTGTAGTCACGGGGACATTACGGATATCACTGTTTTTTACCGTTCCGACTGCTCCTGTAAGATCCCGTTTACGGGCGGTACCGTAGCCGATGACTACAATTTCATCAAGTTCATTGTTGGCAGATTGCAAGACTACTTCCATAGGACTCTTTGTATTCGCTACGGCATCTTTTGTTTCAAACCCTACGTATGTAAATCGGAGATTGGCATTTTGTTGCTTTACCTGAATGGAAAACTTACCATCTCTGCCGGTTGTCACCGCTACATTTGTGCCTACTACGGCAACTGTGGCTCCTCCGATGGGTTGATTCTTCTCATCGACAATTCTTCCTGTAACAATATCTGAGGTTTGTGCAACACTTATTCCTGTCATTACAAACGCAAGCAAGGCACATAAGATCGCTCTTAAAAAAAGCATATTTTTCATAAGCTGGTATTCGGTTTCTATTTTTCTGTAGGAGCTAAAATATAGCTCTTTTATTTTACGCTATTCTAATTTATTGTATACACCCTGATAAGACATTAACTGTCAGCACAATGAAAAATCAACATTGGCTGCTGTCTCATCGTTGTATTTCAATAATAAGAAAATGGGAAAGGGTACTGACGGCAATAATTATCAGCATATACGACCTCACTCCGGTTTATACTTGTTGGTTCCATTACGAAATTATAGATTGGTTAATCCAAACTTAGTAAAACCAAAAAGCACAACTATCCTGACCTATCCTGAAACGTATTCAAAACAGGCAGAAACCGGAAGGGCTAAACAGAAGAAATATAGATAAGAATATCTACAGACAGGTATTTACATATACCGGTAATGATTGATTTTAAATGTTTTAAAAACCGAAAGAGAGACCCCATGAACACTTGGTGTGTTCTTTCTTTCCTAGCAGGTCTCTCTTTTGGTTGTATTGTTTTTAGGTTAAAGAATTAGAATAAATATTGTTTATATGCTGCTTAATGTGTGTTTCTGTTGTTACAATGGGTAGTTGACATACCAGTTGACAGGATTCATCAGATGCTGTTTAAAGGTTTGCTGATAGGCTCCGGTGTATTTTTCGCTGACTCTGTTGGCGAGCATAGCCGGATCATTCCAGCGGGAGGCGATCCGTATCATCGCAAAATAAGCTTTTGCTTCTCCGGCACTTTCCATTAATGTTTCTTCAATGATCAGATCATCTACTGCTTTCTTATATGCTTCTATCTTCTCGGGAGTATTCAAGTTATCCTTTGAAAGCCCCGCCGGATATACAGGAGACAGATTGACCCGGCGCCGGATACCCCAATTCTTGGCTAAAGCCACATTCCATACAGCATTATTCAGCGGATATTGGAGGTTATTTGCATTACGGGACAGGTATAATTCTATACCATCATTGAGAAAAGCTTCTGCTTCTTTGAATTTTCCAAGATTATTGAGGGCTTCCACCATAAAGAAGTGAACATCAGCATCTCTGTAAAGGACAATATGGACGTTGTTTTTGTAGATCTCTGAAGCACTTTCCCTGTCTCTGGAAAACTTACGGATAACCCATTCACCATTTTGCATATAGTAGGTATAGTTTTCTCCGCGATACAGGTCTCCAAGTGTATTACCATCATAGCGCAATTGCTTTTTATAACGTTTCATTGCAGCTTCTGTCGGTTTCAGATAATATACAGAGGGCTGGGTATTGGAGAAATAAGAGATTAACTTATTGGTCTGATTACGTTCAAAATCATAGGGTACCACATTGATCAGTCCTCTGGTTTTTGTAACGGGACTGCGGGTAAAAAACTGAATCCATTCTCCGTTATAATCATCGTTACCTATTTTGTAGCGACCACCGCCGTTATCATAGATAAAAGGCATGCCGACTTCTACCACTTTGCTGTAATTCTTATTCCACAGATACAGCTCCATCAACAGCGGTTCGGGCGAAGGACAAATCATGTTCCACACGAGGTCCTGTTCGGACGCATTGACTCCGGGAAAGAGTACATCTCCCCATACGAGTACATTTTTGCCGTTGACTCCTTCTACACCTGACTCCATCAGGTCAATCAATTTGGGAATCAGCTGATCTAATGTCAGTACCGGAATTTCTCCGACCTTATTGATATCTAAATTTTTATCATCAAAGTAAGCAGCCTTACCATAGAGTTTACCGATCATCAGATATGACCATACCTTGAATCGTATCGCTCCGGATATAATGGAGTTGTAATGTGCTTCTTCTATTGCTTTCGGATTTTTCTTTCGGTACTCTATGACCTTTGCGAGGTAATTGTTTGCATTGATAATAATATCATAGAATCCTTTCGGATTTGCAAATTCATTACCTTGTTTTTCACGATAGTAATAGAGATCCCAGAGATCCTGAGGCGCATTTTTAGTAGGTTCCAGCAGATCTGTACGCAGGTCTGCCAGAAAAACAGCCTGATCAGCAACTTTCTGAACTTTTGCAGCTATTCCCATATAACCGGAATAGAGTTCGTTGGCATTACCTACATAATCTTCATCTTTCAGGATATCATTGGTATCTACTTCAAAGTATTTTGAACAACCTGTGAAAAACAAGACGGCACAGGCTGCTGCTATTTTCAAATAATTTTTCTTCATCTCTTCAACGATTAGAGTTTCAGGTTAACACCTAATTTAAATGTACGTGGTAATGGTATTTTACCATAATCGGCTCCTAACAGACTGACATCATAGCTATAAGCGGTCACCGGATCGAGGCCTAAATATTTGGTCCAGGTGTATATATTTTCCCCGGAAATATAGATTTCGGTATTGTTGAGCAATTTGATTTTTTGAGTTCCAAAATTGTATTTCAGAACTACATTACTCAGGCGCAGGTAAGAAGCGTCTTCAATCCAGCGATCTGAAAAACGGCTGTTACCCATCGGATCAGCATAAGTTGCTTTGGGAATTGCTGTAACCTGTCCCTCTTCCTGCCACCTGTTGAGGATAGCGGTAGACTGATTCCTATAGCTACTCATATCTTCCAGGCTCCGGCGAACGGCATTGTACATCTTGTTGCCTTTAGAGAAGGTGACATATCCGCGTAAGGTCAGTTTTTTGAATCTGACATCTATAAATCCGGATCCATAAAATTTTGGTAAGGCATTCCCCAAACTCTTACGATCATCTTTATCAATGATTCCGTCTTTATTGATATCTTCAAAGATAGCATCTCCGGCTTCGAAAGGCAGATTTTTGAAATCTGTCAGATTCAGACGTGAAGCCTCTGCCGCATTGCTGATTACACCATTGAACTGATGTCCGTAAAAATCATATGGTGAACCTCCGACCTGTGTGATCAGTGTCATGCCATACGGCGCTGTGGTTATCTTCTGGTCTATATTATTCAGACTTTTCACTTCATTTTTCAAGGTGCTCAGATTTCCTCCGATCGTAAATCCGAAATCTTTTTTCTCTATAAGGGTCAGGTTGGCATCAAACTCAAATCCTGTATTGAGCAGTGTAGCTCCGTTGACATACATATTTTCGATACCGGCAATGGGTGTGACCGGCACAGCCTGTACAACATCTTTAGCTGTTGTATGATAGTAAGAGGCACTTATATTAAGTCTTTTTTTCCATAGACTGGCGATCAGACTGACATCCCAGTTTCTGACATCTTCTCTGTTTAAAGATGTATTGGGAATATTGCCGACTACAATACCTGCTAACTGACGATAAATCTGGCTGCTGTAATAGGCCTGACTGAGTTTGGATGAATACCTGCTATTTGCTGTTTTGGAATATCCGGCATTCAATGTCAGCAGGTCCAGGTTGCTAATATCTTTGAATACGCTTGTATTTGACAACACAAATGACAGGTCAACTCCGGGATAGAATCCGAAACGGTTCACATCTACTCCTGTAGAGGATGCTCCGTCGGATGAGAGATAAGTAGATGCTTTTACTAAATTGCGCCAGTCATACTGTACAAAACCATAAAAGCTCATCCAGTTCCAGGATTCGTTATAGCCTTCAAAAGCACGTCCTGCAGCATTTACATAATTGAGGGTACGATAGAAATCCGAGCTGGTATTGCGTCCGAATCCGGCATCATATTCTCTATCGGTGATCACCCCCTGAAATCCTACACCTGCCTGAATATTGGATTCATCCAGTTGTTTTGTGTAATCTGCATTTATCTTGTAATAGATATTGGAGTTTTTACCTGATCCGGAACGGGCTGAGTTGAGTGCTACACCATTTTCCAAAGGCAGAATGGTACGGCTGGACAATCCGGGAATAAAGGTAGATTGTCTGTTATAACTGGAGAATAGTCCGAATGTACCGTACACATTTATATCCCGGGTGGCTTTGTACCTGACACCTGCATTGACAAAGACATCATATATATCCGAATTGATGGTAGTTGTATTGAGTAAGGCCAGTGGATTGGACACATTGAATTGTCTCACGATATCGTAATCCGGCAATATGTTATTCTGATCATCTTTGCGGTAAGGACTGAGTATCGGCGCCTGATACAAGGAAGCTAACATTGGGTTAGTCGCCTGAAGCATTCCCTGCTCGTGCAGTTTATTTGTCGCATATGTCAATGCTACGCTGGCTGAGAGATCAAATTTCTTTCCTAAGGTAAGGGTTGAATTAAGACGGGTGCTGTAGCGTGTAGATTTACTGTTTTCCAATGTTCCGTTCTGATCCATCACACCCAGAGAGAGGTCATATTTGGCAATGGCATCTCCTCCTTTGATACGAAGGTGATTATCTGTTACGAATGCCGGTGTATAGATCTCATTTTGCCAGTCTGTATGATTATTGTACAGAAAATTGTAATAGTAATTCGGATCATCTCTTAAAAACGGGAAATAGCTGATCATATCATTCATATCCGCAAACTGGGACATTCCCACATCTCCGATAAAGTTTTTGAAATCGCTTCCCTGCAATACCGGGATACGTTTGTTATTGTATCCTATGCCATAGTTTCCTTTGAATTCAATAACTGTTTCCAGATCATCTGCAGAGGAGGTCTCGATGAGGAGTACACCGTTGGAAGCTAATGATCCGTATACCGCAGCTTCAGGACCTTTGATCAATCTGATACTCTTGACATCCTGCGGATTGATGGCATTAAATACACTTCTGGAATATCCACCGATAATAGTTGAGGTCTCATTGTCCGGAAAGTATGGCATTCCATTGAGAATAATCAGCGGTGAATTGTCGGCACTCAGGGTTCTGATTCCGCGAAAGTTGAGCACGCTTCCCTCCGTTGGCATTCCACTTTTATTGATCACATTCAGTCCTGAAAATTCGCCGGCCAGCACATCTTCAATGTTGTACACACCGTCCTTGAAGTCCTGATTGTATAACACAGAGGTTCCTTTATTGGCAAAAATACCTTCTTTGACTTCGTCAAATCTGAATCGTGTATCGGGAACCAACGTTACAACAATAGAATCCCGCTTGAGTGTGCTGACCTGCAGTTCATGAAATCCCGGACTCCATACGGTAATAAGGGCGGAGGTACCGACATCATCAACCTTCAATGAAAAATCTCCATTTTTATTGGTTTGTGCTGATGCGGCACTGTTTTTTATGGAAACAATTGCATTTGCTACGGCAGCATTATTATAGGAGCTCAGTACCTTTCCTTTTATTATCCGCTGTGCAAAAGCCTGCTCTGCACTACACAAACCTATAACCGAGCTTACAAGCAAAATTTTATATAATATATTCACCCTTTTTATCATAACTGTTCAATAAGCATTCTTTAAAAACATTATAAAACTGCTTTACTCTTTTTAATAATTGTTTTGTGTGGGAATCAACGCCCAGTGATATAATTCTATTTGTTCAACCGTTCCTTTACCTAATCCGGCAAATTCTACTTTTATTTTAAATCGTCTCACCTGATTACCATCTATAATGACCGGGCCAACCAATCCTCCCCAACCATTATATTTGGTGCTGCCAACCGTATTTGTTGAACGGTCATAGTTCCATGGTGTGGACGGCTCTACATTGAGTGCACTTTTGATCAGTTTGCCATCGATATAGATATTTACAAAAGGATGGGTAGATGACCGGAATCCCATATACAGATTATATTCTCCGGGAGGTACTTCTACCACTTTATAACCTGTAGACCCGTCGCTGTTGCGAACAGTCAGTACTGGGGTAAAGTCTATAGAAAGCGGAGCTCCTGCGATTTTTGCACCTCTGAGTACCAGTGTGCGGTATTTGTATTCCAGTCCCAGCGTCGGGAAACTTGCATTATCGCGATCTGTCGGTACGACACTTGTTGCATTCAGTACGGTAAACAGATTTCCTTTTTCATTATCCGGTACGTATTCCCAATAGTGAAAAAACTGCTTGATCATATCGATGTGTACGTTATTCGGCACTTTCAACTTTGAAATTTCAAATATTCTGCCATTGCTCATGCGTTTGTAAACTGGGTTTACCTGTTGCACACTTGTTTTCCAAAGTTTGTTGAAAGCCGAATAGATATTTTCTTCACTGCCATAATCATCGACCAGTGTATTATAAAAAATAGCTTCTTTGATCCAGGACATAGCTTTGAGATAATCATCCTCTTCAAATGTTTTCCCAAACTGAGCATATAGACTTCTCAAATCATTAAAACAATTGTTCAGTACCTGATTGCTTGGCAAAAACATACTGACCTGAACAAATTCTGAACGGATATTCGCCTTTTCGAAAATCGGGTTCTTGATTACATAGGCTGAATCGTAAACGGTGTTTCCGGTAGGATCCACACCGATAGGGACACTGTTTGCCAGATCAAAAATAGTATCATTGAGTCGCAGAATGGTATCCCGGATAATGGAATAATCTGATCCCAGCCCTTCCAGGTATTCATAGATACTTACATCCGGTTTCATGAGTTCGTTAATCTCGTGGACGACTCCGTTTTTGCATAATTGATTACCGTTTACGATCGCCGCATCTCCTATCTGATATTTACCTGAAGCATCCTGATTAATGGACAGATACTTTCCATTCAATGTCTTCAGGCGTAATCCTTTTTTGAGTTTAGAGACATCATAGGTAAGATTGTTGATATGATACCCCATCACATATTTTTCATCCAGATTTAATTGTGCAAGACGATCCATCTGTTCGTTACTGACAGCCCACACAGTGAGATACTGGTCTCTTTGCAGCTCTTGTGCCAGTCCTGTTTCCTCCAGTTTTGCGACAAATTTGCTATACTCTGGTTTTGACTTCAGGTAGTCCAACAGATTTAACGGAGATACGGTAGTCGTACCATCTGTCGTTCCATAGTGGCTCTCCCAGGCTTTTTTACAGCTCGAAAAGCAGATCACTGCTGCCAATAGAGCAAAAATTAATCTTTTCATAATCGTAGTATTTAGTCTATAGGATCAAATCGTATATAATCCAGCGTAATCAGTTTTCCGTCTAAGGAAAGTATACGCAGTTTGTGAGATGTCGTCTCCTCAAAAGTGACATTGCCAAGCGACTGTTCAAGTTGTCTGTCTGTCCGGGTGTTGCTGATGGTATGTTTGTCTCGCATCAATACGCCATCCAGAATAAATGAACAGATACCTGTGGAAGTTGCCTGAATAGGACTCGGCCAGAAGAAGGTCACTTTATATTTCCCTTTGACGATGACCGGACTATTCATTTCTATCCAACCTGACTCACCCAAGGTAACCCGCAGATGATCGTAGTTCAGTACATCGCTGTAATAAATACCGTCTGCCGGCCGGCTGTTACGGTATATCAGCACATTGCTGCGTGTCTCCGGACGCGCACTCCAGATAATACTTTTGAGATCTCCGGTAACAAATGTTTTGTTATACTGTGCACTCAGATTTGCTTTCTTAAACTGAGTCACATTGGCTTCTACATCCGGATAGTCGGACAACTCCCAGATCACGGATACCCGCTCCGGTGTAAATACCGGCATCCAGTTATTCACTTCATGTAAAACCCCGTTTTTACACAGAACATTGAATTCTACAAATTTGATTCCTGTGGTATTGGCCGCATTACTGTTTAATAATAATTCTCCCTGTCCTTCCGACATTTTGATCAGCTGCTTATCTGCCAGAGTATTGATATTCATCTTACGCTGTCCTGAAGGGAACTGCCCCAGACTGGCATAATCTCTCAACTGTCCCAGAAGATGGTAAGCGACATACTGATTCAGAGGATTCCTGACGTCTGTATAAGGCAGACCATTATTAGCAGATAATTTCGTGATCAGGTCTGTGATACTCCTGATATTATCGGCAGCAAAAGTCTGATTGGCTACTGCAAATGCGGTATACCGATACCTTATTTCTATAGGGTTGCCCTGTTCATCTGTAGAAGGTGTATACACCGTTTTGAGACGTTCTTCATAGCCTGCCATTTTCACGGCTTCATAGAAAATGCTGAACTTCTCCTGTTGAAGACGATCGGTGATCGTTTCGGTCAACGGAATCAGTACATCTTCGATAATATGTATAATTCCGTTAGTAGCTTTAACATCAAATTTTTTGAATCGGGAAAGTCCGTTGAGATATACGGCCTCAAGTCCTCCTCCTCTAAACTCTATACTCAGATTGTCATCTGTTTCGTTAAGTTCGTCAATGGCTCCGCTCTGAAACTGCCCCAGATCAATAACTGTTCCTGCGATCAGATGATAGCGGACCAGATAAGCGGCATCTTCTTTGGACATATCCTGCACACTTGTGTAACCTTTGGCCTTTAAATAGCGGTCAACGCCTTCATTAACCGGCACAAAATGGGTATAATTTGCATTCAGATTAAGGGTATTATACAGATCTGCCTGCTTCAATACTTCTACCCAACGGGAGAATTGATCCGGATGCTGATTGAGGTATACTGAAATCGGAAATTCATCATAAGCCGTGAAGGTTTTATCTTCGAAGCCATCTTTACAGCTATTGACCAGCAACAGCGGAAACAACAGCAATAACGCCTGTATCGTTCGGTGTAAGTTGTAAATTCGTTTCATAAGTTGGTTAGTTTAAGCTATCGTAATAGGGATTCTGCACCAATAAGCGATTTGATTTCAACTCGTCAATATGAATCGGCAGGTAGTGCGAATTGTTATTTAATAATTTGGACCGTATTATCGGGGATGAACCTCCCGCAGTACCCAACAGCACCTGTTCGATGAGGTAATCCTTATATTCGTAATTGTTTCTTTTACCGACACGCAGCAGATCGTACCATCTTTTTCCCTCGCCTATAAATTCAAGAGCTTTTTCATTTAATACGATGTTTAGCATCTCCAACTGATTAGATGCAATAGAGAGGGGCTGTGTGATTCCGGCACGTGCGCGTACGGCTGAAACCAGATCCAACGCTTCCTGGTAATGGCCGGCTCCTTTCATCACATATGCCTCTGCTTTCATCAGGTAGATATCAGCCATACGGTAGAGTATCCAGTTCTGGTCACTATTCTGACGTGGAATGGTCGTTCCGCCTTCCGAACCCAGATATTTCCAGACCTTGAAATCAACACCTGAATAAGATGCTCCAAGACCACGTATATCATCCGGATTCTGCTGAAATCTGGCAACCATCAACGGGGAGATAATCCAGTTGTAGGAAGAGCCGAACCAACTAACGAGGCTATTGGTCTGATTTTTTGTAAAGTCAAATTGTATTTCAAAAATTCCCTCGTTCGAATTACCCGGACTGAAGATGGTAAACCAGTTATTTTTGGTATTTACTTTTCCCTGTATCAGTCCTACACGTCCGGAGTTTAATACTTTATCGCAGGCTTCGATGGCCAGATCATACTGCTCTGTCCAAAGGTATACATCTGCTAATGTGGCATATACTGCCCATTTGGTTACCCGTCCTTTGGTTTCCCATACCGTTGGCCAAAATTCTTTGCTGCTACCGATGGATTGTTGCAGATCGGAAATAATCTGTGTAAAGATCTGAGCGGAGGTCGAGGTTGCGATTTCAAAAGAAGTCTGATCATCCATATAAGGTTCCAGGATCAGTGGAGCATCCTTAAAATTACGTACGATGTAGAAATAGGCCAATGCTCTCAGATAATAAGCTTCTGACAGGTAAGACCGCATAGTTGCTTCATTAAATGAAGGGTCTTTTGCCACTACTTCCGGTGCATAGCGGATAACCATATTGGCGTAATTGATAATACTATAGAAGTTAGACCATTTCACAAATGAATTGGAAGGGATAACGTCGAATGATTTGAAACGCTGCAGATCGTTATTGATAAAACCACCTAATGATAATCCGTTTCCGCGGGCTTCTCCCCAGACCAGCATCAATTGTACAGACTGCTGCATCTTTACATATGCAGCTCCAAGTACGGCCTCTACTTCTTCTTTATTGGACCAGTAGGAGTCGCTGATCTGCTCGTTTTCGGGCTTTACATCTAACCATTTATTGCATGAACTGCTGAACGTTATTATAAAGGCAAAAAGAATAAAAATGATCCTTTTCATATGATATCTACATTAAAAGTTTAATAATATACCCATCGCAAATCTGCGCGGACGTGGTGTACTCGCATTGTCCTGACTCAACATATAAATATTGCTGGACAACGAAACCTCCGGATCCTGTCCGGAATATTTGGTCCACGTGAACAAATCCTGTACAGTAGCAAAGACATCAAATCTGCTCAGACCGTATCGTTTTACTAAAGTTTTGGGCAGCGAATAACGAAGCGAAACGGTTTTAAGACGGACATAGGAAGCATCTTCCACAAACCGGTCTGATCCCAGATAATTGTATCCTTCACCATAGAGTGCACGAGGGATATCCGTGTTATCTCCTTCATGTCTCCAGCGTCTCAGCACAGCGGTACTCTGATTGCCTGTGCCTCTCATATTTTCGGTATCCATGCGGGTGCTGTTGACAACTTTCTGACCAAAACGACCATGGAAGAAGGTTGTAAGTAAGAAATTTTTATAGCCGATATTGAATCCTGCTCCTGAGGTAAAGAGTGGCATTGCATTGCCCAGATATACAATATCATACTGATTGATAACTCCGTTGCCGTCTATATCCTGGTATTTTGCATCTCCGGCATATACTTTACGAGGTCCGTTCTGTATGACGACAGGTTCTCCATTCAGGTTATACATAATATTACCACTCAGATCCCGAGCAAAGGTTTCATCCTGATTCTGATAAACTCCGAGATAGCGGTATCCGTAAAATGAGCCAATAGGATTGCCTTCAATGATCTTATGTGCATATTTTCCATTTCCAAATTCATAATTTTCGAACTGCATGTTTTCAGGAAGTTCGACCACTTCATTTCTGTTTTTTGAAAAATTGATATTAAAGGAAAGTTTGAAATCTTCTTTCCGGACTGCGTCATAGTTAAACATAATTTCCCATCCCTTGTTGGTCAGTTCTCCTGAATTGAAATAACTGATTTGTGAAAATCCTGTCGAAGAAGGTAATTCCACATCTTTCTGCAACAGATCTGTGGTGCGGCGATGGTACCATTCTGCTGTAATGTTCAGTTTGTTTTTGAACAGGGAGAAATCCACCCCGATATCTGTACTTGTAATGGTTTCCCATTTCAGATTTTCCAGTTGTATGGAAGAAGGTGAAATCGCAGTCATATCCATATATCCCGGGGTAATCGGTTTGAACACCCCTAAGTATGGCCATGCTCCTGAAGGTGCATTTCCGCTTTGACCCCAACTCACTCTGAATTTGGCGGTTTGAAAAATATTCAGATCCTGAATAAACTTCTCATCTCCGGCCTGCCAGGCAACTCCGATCGAAGGGAATCCTGCCCAACGCTGATTCTTACCTAAGCTGGAATTAGATTCCCAACGGTATCCTCCGCTGATGATATACTTTCCTTTGTAGGTATAGTGTCCGTTGGAGATCACTCCGAGACTACGTGTCAGGGTATTACCTGATCCCATTGATAATACGGATGCTCCTGCTGTAGGATCACTCAGAGAAGAGGATGCATTACCGGAAGTCTCACTTGCATAACTGAAACGACGGGCTTCATTGGTCTGAAGTAGTCCGCTCAGAATGACCTGATGGTCTTTTGCAAATGTGCGGTTGTAGATAAATTTGTTTTCCGTATTAAGGTATAAGTCATCTGAAATCATATCCGACCCTCTGTTAAAGTATGGGTCTGTCCAGATCACACCGGTGACGGACTGCGGCAGAAATTTTTTGTTTTTAGTAGAGCGGGTATCAAAACCTACTGTACCGGTATACTGAAGTCCGTTTAACACATCATATGTCAATCTGAAAACCACACGGGCTTGCTCACCCTTGGTATTATTCACAGATTCATTGACCATAGCTACAGGATTGTAACTTTTGTCGGTTGAATAGCTCCCCTGAAAATTTTGTCTGGGTGTAAAGTACTGATCCGTTGGCAATCCGTTTTCGCCGATAACCCAGGGGCTCATATTGGGCATTTTGGTCATTGCCATTCCTCTGGGCGTTGCCAACTTGTTTTCTGTCCAGAAACTATTACGATCGCTCAGGGAATAAGACATATCCGCATTTACATTCAGCTTGTTGGAGAATTTATAGTTCACACTTACAAGGGAATTGTAACGGTTGAATTTTGTTCCTTTCGTAGTACCGATATCATTCAGATAACCTAAAGAGACCCGGTAAGTCGCTTTATCTCCTCCTCCGCTGACAGAAAGTGAATTATCTTCAAAATGACCAACCTGAGATACCTCTTTTACCCAATCTGTATTCTGATTATACTCATCAAAATACACCCATGAAGGATCAAATTTGATTTCATTGGTATTGAATAATAAGTTGAGATAGGCTGTTGAATTCTGATATCCGAGGTCATTGACGGTATTCCATACGCCATCCTGTATCAGACTGACGTATTGTGAACCGTTGAGCATCGGAATAGTAGAAGCCTCTTTCTTGACATCTATTTTACTGGAAAAAGCAAACTGTGTTTTTCCTGATCTTCCTTTTTTAGTTTTAAAGAGAAGTACACCATTTGCTCCTTTGGATCCCCATATGGCAGTAGCTGCAGCATCCTTCAGGACTTCTATAGATTCTATATCATTTGGTGAGATATTGACCAGGGCTCCAAAATCTTCATCGTTAGCTGTAGAGAAATTGAAATCATCTGATATCTGTGTAGGATAAGGCACTCCGTCCACGACGATAAGAGGCTCAGAGTTTCCATTCAGGGAAGATGTACCGCGGATACGAATAGAACTTTTTGCTCCCGGATCTGCACTGGCAATGATGTCGACATTGGCCAGTCGTCCCTGCAATCCTGATTCTATAGAAGCAAAGGGCATCATTTCCAGTTCTTTCATATCAAAGCGTTCGGTGGCTGATACCTGATTGCGGTAGCTGATTCCCATTGCATTTTTATCTGCCGGTTTTTCTTTGCTGATGATGACCTCATCGAGGGAATTTTCATCATCTGTGAGACTCATATTGAGGACTTTCTGCTTACGGTAGGCTACACGCTGGGTTTTATATCCTATACTTGAAAATACAATAGTCAGATTGTCCTGATCCGGTATTTCCAGACGGTAGAAACCATTTGCATCTGATGAGGATCCTTTTAGATTTCTTTTTTCCTGATTCTCGACAAATACGGTTGCTCCTAAAACAGCTTTTCCAAACTGATCTTTTACATTTCCCGTCAATACCAGACTTTTTTGGGCAGATGAATGCAGATAACAGCTTATCAAACAGAGGAAAAGTAAATATTTAATTTTCATAAAATTCGTTCTTAATCGGTAGGTTTAATTGATATTGTTGAATCCCGTCTCCTATTATTTGGTAAATACTTTATTGATCCTGTACACAGCTCCGTCACTGAAGATCTTTGGAAATTCACTTGTGACCGTTGCAGTTTCGCCATTATAAGCTGTCAGATTGAGGGCTGTGCCGCTATCTTTTACAGTCAGCGTCCGGAAGGTCTGTCCATTGCGCTTCGCAGTTATCCAGGATCCTTCAACATGAAATCCCGGAAACGGATAATCATTGAGCGAATTATCGGGAACTGAAACAAAGTAATATTTGAGGTATTCGGCCAGATCAGCTTTTACCGTTGGTATTTTACCGCTGCTGATTCCTGCAAGTACTGCAGCATTGTCAGGAGCGAACAGGACAAAATTGTTTCCAAACATAAAGGACAACTGACTTCCGGTTTCCATCAAACCAGCCTGTACCAGCAGCTTGGAAAATTCAGAAAACTCATTTAATGTATTGCCTGCTGCTGTTGCTCCTGATAAGGTAAATTTGATGGTTCCTGTTTCTCTCAATAAGGCTGTTTCAACTTCATAAGCGGATCCGTTAAACCATGACCCCGCGATTTTTGAGGCCTTGATATTGGTATTCATATTATAGGCATTGGAAGAAGATACGCCTTCATTCTTTACATATACATAGCTGAACGGATTACGTGTACGGAACACTTGTTTACCTGCTATCTGGGTTACATTGTTACTCACGATATGATTAGAAATAAACAACTCCTGAGCTTGTCTGCTCATGGCGACTTTTACACCTTCCGTATTTTCTACCTCTACCACTTCATCACCAAAGACCAGCGGATTTCCTTCATTCCAGAAAATGTAACTATCTCCGTAAAGGGTATTGAGGATCACTTCATCTGATGGTATAAACAGGGTATAATTCAGATCGCGGCTCATCAATGTGCTGATCAGGCCGGTATTGACCAGCATCTGAAGAAATATCTTGTATTTGGGGTTCTGCAGTGTCGGCCCGGTAACACTGTAAAACATATCCGGAACGATAACTTTATTCAATCCGTAATAGACTCCGTTGGAAGCAATGCCTTTGGAGACGACATCCTGATTAGGATCAAATTTGATGACTGAGCCAAACGTACTTTTCAATTGTTTGCTCCCTGTGATTTCCTGGGGGAAAACAATATTTTCCTGATAGACATGATTAGCCATCAACAGAGCTAAAGGCATGAAGTTTACAGATTTGAGATCTGTATAATAGTTACGCCAATAGCTATTAAAAAAGCTCTGTAAAGCATCATTTTTGGGTGCAAACACATTGAATGCGGTGTAAGCCAATTCTCCGAGATTGGCATAATCTGCGATTCCTCCCTCCCCGTTATAGGACCATTCGGAAGAAATATGCGGCAGTGCTCCATGCTTTACAATAAAAAGGGAATCGCCCGCTGCCGCATAATTTTTGGTTGCCTCTGCATCATACCAGAGGGTTCTGAAACGGTCATAGGTATGCAGGAAATCTGAATAATCTGTTTGTTTTTCAAGGACAGTATGTAGGTTCTCTAAGGGTTCGATGACATCATCAAGAATAT
The DNA here is from genome assembly GCF_000143765.1 of Sphingobacterium spiritivorum ATCC 33861. Taxonomy (GTDB): domain Bacteria; phylum Bacteroidota; class Bacteroidia; order Sphingobacteriales; family Sphingobacteriaceae; genus Sphingobacterium; species Sphingobacterium spiritivorum. Next base: position 193,784 of record NZ_GL379774.1, read on the forward strand.
AGACATATCCGTTATCTGTAGGTATAGCATATTCCTGTACACGTGCATTGGACATATTGAATCCACCGTCATTCCATGTGCTTTCCGGATAGAAATACGCATAGTTTGATTTAGCATCTATACCTTTTGTAGCGAAATGCATATTGGAAAACACAGGTAAAAAGCGGTCTTTATGAAATATTTTACGGGTTGCTCCCGTTACCGGATCAGGCAATGTAGAGATTTCATCTTTACTTCTGGTGCGGTGCTTGTAATACAGTCCGGCACGCAAAGGCTCTACTTTGTCTACACCCTGTGGCTGATAATTTGTAAACTTCAGCTTATCAAAGGCGTAGTAGACAATATGATAGTTGATCACTTTTTTGAGTTCATTCAAAGGAACCTGATCAATTCCTGCATAACCTTTTTTATTGAGGTAATTTCGGAAAGCATCATCAGTGGGAGCCAAAACAGTCGAAATTCCGTTTCCTATAAGTACTCCCTTCATATCCGTTTTTTCCACAGCAGATAAAAAGAGCTGCTGATCAGGGCGGGAGGAAAGCAATTCCCACGCATTACCTTTTAACCAGTCAGGGCGTTCATAGTGCGACACCAGTTCACTTTTTCTACAGCCGTAAAAGAACATGATCAGAAACATGCTGCATACAAAAGGGTATACTTTTTTCATAGCGGATTGCATAGGTTTAATATTAGTTTGTCTGGTCGACAACACTTCCTCATAAGATAAATTCCGTTAAGCAATCGGTTGCACTGAGTGTCCGAATAGTTTGCTTCTATACAAGAATATCTCCTGATTAATTTGTTTGTCTAATTGGTTATTATTTAAGTTTAATGTTCTGGTTCTGTAAAAATAGGTAGCCCGTATAATACAACCATCCTGCCCTATCCTGACTATATTTCGGACATAAAAAAAGAGGTAATTCCTATTAGCAAGGCTTTAAACGCAGTTATTCTGTTTTGTGCTCTGATACCGGCAAAAACTGAAAAAAGCAGAAAAAGAAAAAAAACAACGGGGAACGAAGTGTTCCGCATAGTGTATTTCCGGGAAAAACAGATTATAGAGAATTTCGCATCTTCAGATAAAAAGGAACTTCGATCTTATCCTTTGATTTGTTAAGGATTACTTTTGCAGCCAGTTTACCCATTTCCTTAAAGTCGGTAGAAATGGTTGTAATGCCGCTCAGGATAAATTTTTTGAGTGGTGTCTCATTATAGGATATCACTCCTACATCTTTTCCTATTTCCAGATCCAGCGAGAGCACTTTGTCCAGAAGACGAACAAGATCTTCTTCGATAAGATTGATATATACTTCTCCTGCACTGATCTGCTCCTTTTGAATATTGCTGACCAGAAGATGTTCAAATTTGAATTCCTGACAGAATTTATAGAACCCTTTGATAATTCCTTTTGGAAAATAACTATTGTCTGGAAAGATAAGTTTGAGTGTTTTATATTTGGCCAGACTTTTATTAGCCTGTTTAAGGGCATTGTAGATATCCTTTTCAAAGTTTTCATATACACATGCATACTCTCCCTGCAGTTCGGGTAATTCTTTACCCAGCACGATCAGTTTATCCTTCGGGATCTCGCGGATAATATCTATTTCCTGGTCCTTTCCTTTGATAAAATGAGGGATCACAACTATATGCTGATAATCTTTGTTAAGGTTTTTGAGAAGGGATTTGAAGTAATTGACGTCATTGTTATATACGAAAAGATCAATGCCGTAGTCTTCGCCCATTGTCTTGACAAAGGAATCATACACAATCTTTTTATGTGCACTCAATTTATTGAAAAACAAAGCTATATAGCCTTTTTTATCCAGATCTGTATGTGCAATAAAATAGCCTTTGCCAGGTACGGATAGGATAATCCCGTTTTTCTTGAGATAGCGATATCCCTTTTCTATAGTATCACGTGACAAATCCAGTATAGCACTCAGTTCATTGATGGAAGGCAAAAGATCATTTTTGGATAAATCCCCCACACGGATAGCTTTCATAATCGCATTGGCCAGCTGAAGATACTTCGGCGCAGCAGACGTCTTATCAAGTTGTAATACGGCATGTAGGTGATTAGATCGCATATATAGTGTAGATAAAAGGTCTAACAAATATATTGATTCAAAATCAATTATCGGGTTTACATTCCTGTTTTTTTAGTCATATATTTTGATAATGACACGTCCTGCAAGCCCTGAAGGCATGACAGACCAGGTATCAGCACGGAAAGGTTCATAGTCTATATTGACAAATTTAGTGTCATAATAGTCCTGTCTCTTCTGCCCGTTCCGGTCCATTTGACGAATACGGTTTGCCATTAGATTAGCGACTTCTATCTCGATTGTATTCGTTCCCTTTTTTAATATATTACCTAATGGCAGACTATAGGGCAAACTCCATATTTGTCCTGCATCCTGCCCGTTGATCCTGATCTTCGCAGATTCGTACAGGGTATCTAACTGTAGCACATAGTGTTTGTCCGCAAGCACTTCCGTCATTTCAAACTGACTGCTATACACTGCTTTTCCGGAAAAGTTATCTGCTATAGAATCCGAAAGAGAAGTCCATGGCTGTAATTTGTAGAGTTGCTTTGATTGCGGAATAACAGGTCCTCCTTCTGCAAATTGCAGGGACCAGTTATTATTCAGCTGTACTTCACCTTTTTGATGATCCAGATAGCTCCAGTCCGCAAGGGCAGGCTGAACAGCCTTATCTGCTACAAAGAACAGTGCTTCACCAGACCTGATTTTCACTCGGACCTGATTTGGATTTGCCTTATCAGACTGAGCTTTGCCTACCTGTCCACTCAACGGATCCATTATTTTCCATGATGAGGCTTTTGTCTGAAAGATAATTTGCTCATCAATGGTATGATCCGAATGATTGACGACATAATAGTAGGTTTGATCTCCTTTTTTGCGTTTTATAAATTTCAACCCTTTCTGAATAAGAGATTCTCCTCTTATATTCATCTCAGACAGACTGTTTACGATATCATTACCAATCACAATCTCCCCTTTCCCGATAACTATCCGGCGCTTATTTTTCAAGGGACCTAGTATCTTATTAAAGATCAGACGTCGCTTATCCAGATCTTTAAATCCGGGAACATCTGCCGGTAACTGATGAAATATTACTTTCCCTCCCTGTTCTGCGATTTCTATTATTTTCTCCAATGTCTCTACCGGCATGTATTCGACCTTGGGTATGATCAGTACTTTATAGGATAAATCCATATTGCTGTTCTTTAACTTCCACTGGTCTCCATCTGCATTCATGCCTTTCAGGAGCTCATCCGAAACAAAATCGAAGGAATAACCGCTCGTTTGCAGATGTACTGCTTCCTTATAAAAATCAGAGGGATGCAGCCACTTATCAATATTATGTATGGTCAAGGATTTAAGGGTTCCCTTATCATCGTTCCATATATCCTGTGCAGGCCAGTACAGTAATACTTCATTATCATTAGCTGTAGATTGCAGTATGGACTGTGTACGGGTTACATAAGCATTCAGTCCGTCCAGATGTGACCACAGACTATTCGTCGGAACGAAATTGACAGATGCGTAGAACAGCCATCCCGGCCACTGCTGATCTGCCGGAGAGTAGGTCGTACCATGATAGAATACATGATTGATCCCGGACAGAAAAAGTTGTTCGACTTCAGGCTTACATTGTGCCCATGATGTTTTGAAGTGTTCGGTCAGCCAGGTAAATGTCTCTGCCGAGACAAGTGTTTTTCCCAATACATGTGCTCCTGAGGATGCAAATTTCAGCATCATCGGATCCGGATCCACTTTGCGGACATCGGCACTATCCCTTCTTAATCCCTGAATCGGAAAATAACTGGATCCGAATGTTTCTGTTTCGGGTATATCTACGGCAGCATACAGATCCAACAGATTGCCCGGTGATCCGTGAGCCTGATTTTTCGTAACAGAACCCATTGTATGAGACCATGAGGTCCAGCTTTTGGTAAAGTTCTCCAATAACAGCTGTGATACGATATCCCGGTAATCCGCTTTGAGTCTGTCCCGATTCGAATGTTTCACATCTCCGAATACTTCTCCGATGTACTGACGAAGGTCATATCCTTTTATCCTTTGGAAATAATCAAAAAGCTCTGCTGTCCAGTTTGCCCCGTATACTTCGTAGCTATCATTGTAGTAGGCTCTGGGATGACGAGGTTGTGTTTTTAATGCTTCCTGATAAGGTTTTAAATAGGCCTGCAGTGCTTTCCCCGAAAAATGATCTAAGGTATAACCCTCTCCTCCGGGAGCCGCACGTTTTACTTTTTGACGCGTCTTACCCAAAAATCCGGCATAGACAGTCCATCCGGCTGCAGGAGCCGTCCAGTTCAATTGTTTTGCTCCTTTGACCTGTTTCAGAAGATCGATCTTTTGATTTTCAGGACCGTAAGCAAGTAGCGAAATTAACGGCGGATCTTTTTGTTTCGGATCTTTACAGCTAATCTCCAGAGTGTTCCGGCCTTTGCTTACGCTAAATGTGTTGACAATAATATTGCTGGCGGCATATTCTTCTGTTACCTGAGGACCTCCGAATGGCCAGCCGGTACCGTTTGTCAGATCTACGCCCATACCGATTTCATCAGCAGTAGCTAAAGTATGTTGAAGACGATCTACCCATGTCGGTGAAAGATGTGGAATAAATGCGGACTCGGCTCCTTTAGCACCATAGATAGGAGCGATCTCCACACCTCCTAATCCTGCATGATGATACTGTCGGAGTAATGCGGATATCTCTGCGTCAGAGACTGCACTTCCCATCCACCACCATCTCACCCAGGGTTTCATACTGCTTTTCACTACAGGCCAGTCTGACCCCTGTGCCTGCGCCAGAGAAAACGTCCCCAGCATGATTGCTGCAGTAATTATCTTCTTAAAAATCATAACTCACCTACTGAAAAAATCATTTAATTCCCCTATCGGAAACTCATAAACATTCTATTTATTAACTAACTTATATATTTCGGTTCCGGCCAATAAGAAACATCCTAATCCATAGTCTTCAAAGTCCGGCACACTGGTATAAGTAACAGGCTGACCATCTTTCGGTTCTTTTCCGGTTGCCTGCAGATAGCCTAAAAATCCGTTCTTATGTAAAGATTCTTTGCGCAGTGCAGTCCAGGCTTTCTGTACTACCGGCAGATATATTTTCTTATCCAGAATGCCATTATTGATTCCCCAGGCCATACCATAGACAAATAATGCTGTACCTGACGCTTCTTTCCCTCCAAAATGATCAGGATCGTGCAAACTTACATTCCAGAATCCATCTTTTCGTTGTAAAGGAACAAGAGCCGCCAAAAGATTTTTCAGATCCGTCTCATATTCCTGATAGTGTGGATCTGTTTTTGGAAGTTCTTCCAGTACACGCACCAGAGCAGCTGCTATCCAGCCATTACCTCTCGACCAGTAACAATCTTCTCCGTTTGGTTCTTTATATGGAGGCACAAAATCCTTATCTCTCCACCACAACTGATCTTTCGGATTATAAAGTCCGTGCTGTGCTTCTTTGTATTTAATATGATGATAAAATTTGTACATGGCATCAAAGTAGGACGGATCATTATAGGTCACTCCCAGTTTGACAAAAATGGGCATTGCCATTTGTATAGCATCTATCCAGGTCCAGTCATTGACACGACCACTGCGGATCACAGAATCTATATTTTCCTTAATTCCGGCTATACGGACAGGTTGAGGATCAATTCTGTAGAGATCAATATAGGATTGTCCGCAATTCTGATTATCTGCATGACGTGTGTATCGCTCTCCTCTTACGGGAAGCCATTTATGAAAGTCTGCCCACTCTACAGCATAATCATAATAACGCTTTTGCTGGTCAATGCCATAGAATGCCAGCAATCCTTCATAGTACACTCCTCTTGTCCAGATATTAGAAGTACGTTCTTTATTGGTAATAATATTTTTTGTAGGATCAGGCCATTTTTTCATAAAATAATCATTGGCCAGTCGCAGATCTTTAATAACTTGTTTTTTGCTCGTAAAATTTTGTCCGCTGACCTGAACAGTCAGAAAAAAAACGGATAAAATAGTAAATAGGCTCTTCAACGAATTCGTCTTCATATGTTTAGTTCTTCTGTTTTACTTTTTGTGTTTTTAAGGCAGGAGATAATTTCTCAATTCTGTTTGGTTTAATTCTTTTATTGCCTGTACCACGATTTGTGCATTTTTTTGAGCACCTTCATAACTGGTATGGGTATGATCTGCAGCAGTGAAATAAGCTGCAACTTTTTCTTTGCCGATTTTGTCATATTCATCCGCTACGAGATTATGAAGATCAATAAAAGGAACCTTATTATTTTGTGCCACCTGCTCAGCCCATGCGGGATAACTTCCTTCAGCCCGCTCTACTTTATGATCTTTCCATCTGTCTCGTGGTATCGGTGAACAGATAATGACATGCGCACCTTTCTGTTTTGCCTCCTGTATCATCTTTGTCAGATACCAGCCATATGTATGAACGGTCTCTTCCTGCCTGAGTAAAGGATTATAAATGGTCTTTACCTCATCTCCGATTCCTTTGATCGTCCCTCTTGCCCTTGCTGTATCATCTAAAGGACCACCATCATTGTGGCCAAACTGTACCACCAAATAATCATCTTTATTAAGCTGATCGAGCACATTTCTCCATAATCCTTTACTGATAAATGTACGCGTGCTTGTGCCTCCTAATGCCCGGTTTTGAATATCTATCCTCGTCGTATCAAAATATTGTTCCAAAACACTTCCCCAGCCCCATTGTCCTGCGTCACCTTTTCCTTTACCATTTTTCACGGTAGAATCTCCGATCAGAAAGATGACCGGTCTGCGTTGCGGAGCTGTAAAAGATACAGCCATGAGGAAGACTGCGAAAATGCAGATATTAAGGCCTGATCGTTTCATCTTTCGGGTATACAGGTTTTACAATTGTAATATTCGGCTGCCGGATAGGTGCCATATCTTTACCAACAAAATAACTGGTATGAGGTGGCTGATTATATCCTACATTCTGCCAGGCGATACTCAGTCTGTACTGCGGATCATGCATCAAGGTATACAACCTGTGATGGGTTAGATGTGGTGTTGCATATATGCGCAGCTCGGTTTGATCTTCGCTGGCAAAAATAACTTCTTCTCTCCAATCTCCGAACAGGTCTGCGCTTAAAACCGGAGTTGATTTAGTTCCGTTGTTCGATACACAGCCTTGTGCTCTGAAAATTTCTCCTTTGCCATATTTGGAAACTGCAGTACCGTTTAGCAGTTCTCTTTCCAGATCGCCATCCCACCAGATCAGAAAATTGGCAGAATTAGGCGCCCGGCCGATCCGTTTGCCGGCACTGTTATATAAATTTCTGTCTCCTGAAAACCACATTTCTGCTCCCGGATTCGAGTCGTCAATATTATCCGCTACTCCACGCCCTACATCTACACCATAAGCTTTTGCCCACAACACTTTGCCATCAGATGCTCTTCTTAGTACTGCACCCGGTTTATCTTCTTTGGGATGTTCGTGAATCGTAAAGATCTCCAGACCCGGACTGTCCGGATCAAAGTCTCCGACGTGATTCGCATCTCCATGTCCTAATCCGCTGCTGTATAAAGCCTTGCCATTATCATCTATAGTCATTGAGCCATATACAATCTCGTCCCGACCATCATTATCTACATCTGCAACACTAAGATTATGAAATCCTTGTCCTGAATAGGGACTGTCACCATTCCGGGAATCAAATTTCCAGCGCTGGCGGAGTTTTCCATCTACAAAATCCCAGGCCACAATCGCTGCACGACCATAGTATCCTCTGCACATCAATACACTTGGATGTTCACCATCCAGATAAGCTACCGCAGCCAAAAAACGATCAGCACGATTTCCCTTACTATCATTATGGCTGCCGATTCCCCATCCGTCTACCGGATAACGATCCGGGATATAACCGACAGTATGCTGTTCTGCCCCGGTGAGACCATCGAATACGGTGAGATACTCCGGTCCGTCCAATATCCTGCCTACTTGATTGCGCCAGTCTTTTTTTTCATCTCCTATTATCTTACCCTTTGCATCTTTTGTTCCGTCAGCTGTCTTGCAAACAAGTTCAGCCCGTCCGTCTCCGTCAAGATCATACACCATAAATTGGGTATAATGCGCTCCTTCCCGGATATTGATTCCCAGATCAATACGCCAGAGAAAAGTGCCATTCAGTTTATAAGCTTCCAGGATCGGGTGATCTGTCATTCCTTCCTGCGAGTTATCCTTACTCCTTCCTGTACGATGCAGAATCAATTCGTAAATTCCATCTCCATCCAGATCGGCTGCACTGGCATCATTCACCCGATAGCCATCCAAAGGCTGCAGTGTTATACTCGTATAATTCTTTCGGTCATCGGGATGGAAGGTAATCGTTCCGGAGTACTCATTAGCCTTATTTTCCCTTAATGTTTCGACATAGAAAGTGGCAGGATCTGCTGCGACAGGTACAAGTAAATTAGTGCTCTTTGTGATCGGTGTCGGATTGATGAGTATATCTTTGCCGTTTGTCTGTTTTTGAAACACATTGAATCCGGTATTTGGATGATCAGTTCCCAGCAATCTCCAACTCAGCAATACATGCTGAGGATCCACATTGGTGAGGGACAATCCGCGGTCCAGATACTCCATAGCGCGTTGTGCCATCACATATCCGCTATGTATGAATAGTAACAACAATAAGGCGGCTTTATAACCTTTCATAACACTTTTTCTGATCGTTGGTTACTGATTAAGGCATCTTATGAAACCCTTCTTTCTTAATTTTCCAAGTCCCGTCTTTCGGAAATCCGGGTAATTCACCGGTGCTGGCATCCCATCCTTCGGCCATCATCGCCACAGTCGTCAGTACACCTCCATTTCCCGGCAGATAAATACGAAGTCTCCCGTCCTGAAAGTTATGTCCGTTACGCAAATACGTATTGGTACGTATCGGCATAAATAAAGCTTCCAGAGCCTTTTCCGGCAGATTTAACCGGGCAGCATTCATAGCTGTCATCGGAAAATCCCAACCCCAGGTATCTGACCATGACCATACTTTCCAAACCGTATCCAAGGTATTTTTCATAATTACCTTATTCAATTTTGGCGATTCGGGAACCATTCCCAGTCCGCCCAGTACAGCGGGATGATCAGTCAGCCAACGTGGATTGGTATACGAATCGGTTGCACTTTCATTTGCGAGATATACATCGTCCTGTACCGGCAGAGGTGCCAGTTTTTGGATGACTGTATCCCATTTCGGATCTCTGGGTTGCCCAAGTCTTACTTTCCATTCCTGTGCGATCCGCAGGGCCCAGTCCCAATAGGCTAATTCATAGGTCGGATTCTGCGTATCTGCTGCCCGGAATACTTCCTGTGCAGGAATGACTCCTTTTCCCAGATTATACTGATCTTTCTGCTTATCGTAGGTCGGATAAGAAGCCATAAACTCTGCTGTTTCAAAAACCAGATTTTTATATTTTTCAAGGATTGCCGGATTCTTTTTATCCCGGTAAGCCAGTTCTGCCATATAGATAATATGGGGTTGCTGCCAGATAAGGAAAGCAGCTACGGATGAAGGGCTTTCATTTCCTTCGTTATCAGACATTTTTTGCCATCTTACTCCTTCATATCCTTGTCTTCTGGCTATTTCACGCGCTTTTTCCAATGTATTCTGGTAATATCCAAAACTCTTTTCCATAAGATCCACACGTCCCCACAGCGCAAAATGAACTGCATGCCACCAATGCATTTCCGTATGCGGTTTACCATACCAGCTGTTGAATGTCAGTCCGGTTTCCTGAGGCGGATAGTTGCCGGCACACTGTACTTTAGTCAGGTACTGAGACAGCACGACTCTTCTTTCCAATTCAAAGGCCCGCGTGTCCGTGCTACCTTCAAAATCTATTGCTGCACCGCTTTTCCAGAAAGCATTCCAGCCTTTTACACTACTTTCTTCTGTAGCCTTATATAACGGAACATGCTTAATCGTTTGCGGCGCAAATGCTGCACTAAATTCAAAAGTACTGTTAGTTTTCACTGGCTCATACACAAAGTAATGTGCCTGCTTACCCTTTTTAACAGTTCCTTTAGAATAGGCTAATACGGTCTGGTATACTGTTCCCTGAAGCTGGTGACGAATCTCTCCGCCGGTATTATTGCTGTGGCTAATGCTGGTCTGGTGCTGGTCTTCCTGTCCGTAGTATGCACCTTCATCCAGAAATTTGGCTGTTGGATACGGATAGCGGATGAACACTTTCAAACGGCCTTGTTTAACGAGGTCGGAACTGACTTTCACAGCGATCTGATCCAGATCCTGATGCGCAGCAGTGGATACTTTCACAGGCTCTCCTTCTACCTCAAAAGAACTAGAAACAATACCAGTCCACATATCCAGCTCTTGCCGGATCGATGTGATATCTGATGCTTGCACTGGTTGTCCGTTTTTCTTTGTAATCTCTAATCCTATATTTCCCAGTTGCAGACGATGCTGATTTTCCCGAAAATAATTAGTGGCTTCACTGTTTCTTCCGCCATCTTTCCATTGGATACTATAGAGCGCCTGTCTGCCTTCATTATTAAAGTCATAGGCTTTTAGCGTTTCTTCAAATTTATAATTACCCTTATTCGGAAAAGTATCCCATCCCCATTCTGACTGCGTCCCTAATGATACACCACCTTTATACAATTCCGGAAAAGTCTGTAATCCTGTAGCATCTACGGTAAAGGCAAATTTACCGTTACCAATAGTGAGAGAAGATAAAGTATCGAACTGTGTATTCTGAACATTGTGGCGCATAACCACTTTCTTACGATCAATTTTGGTATCCTTTTGCTGTGCATCGGTATGTTGTACAGCAAAAGGTACCGTCATCAAAACGACTGCTGTAGTCAGTCTTGACAGCATTATCCCCAAATTGATTTTCATAGCTTTTATCTTTAACATTTTTTAGTTTTATATTTTGTATCCTGCTGCGGAGCTGATGGTTTAGCGCAACAGACTTACCCCCATCAATCCCACAATGACATCATTGGCAATCGATTTCAGTTTGAGGCTTTTAAGTTCTTTTTTTGCATCTAAGGGCAGATCCAGTACGGTTGCAGCTCCTCCGTCAATGCCCCGTTTTGTAAATCCTTTTATTTCTACATATTTCGCTTCACCACCTTTTACTACTTTTCCCGTTTTCAGATGTACCCTGAGCGGACGCTCCTGTTTCAATACGAACGCATAGGGATCCTCTGAAAAATCCTGTTCTACGGGCCACCAGTTTTCAGGATTACGCAAGGCAAGTTCTGCTGTCGTTCCATCTGTATACTGTATCTGTATGACGGCGTTGATCAGCTGACTTTGCATAGGATTGGTCGAACCGGCCATCAGGAAGTAGGCATGTTTAGCCTTGCCTGACAGCGGAATTTCTTTTTCTGTCGGGAAATTATCCCACTGTGAAGTGAAGAGGATATTATTTTCTTTAGCAGCTGATATGCCGAAAGCCAATCCATTTGGAAGGTTAAATACTCCGTTCACAGATGCAGCGCGTAATCCGGCATCATCAATAGTTGCTGTTGTATTCGGATAGCACCAGTTTCCGATACCCTGAACAGGCAGCTGCAATGTAGGAGAGGCCGGCCGCGGACTCCAGTATTTATTCTGGAAAATCTGCGTAACAGCATCGTTAAAATAAGGCTTCAGATCGACAATCTCAACTTTAGCTGCTAAGGGCAACGTCCAATTGCTATATTGAACGGATCCGAGTGTATCCGTTCTTTCCATTACCTGAAGGGTATTTGTCCCTGATTGGAATATGGTCATCGGCAACACTATACTGCGGGTTTCCTTTTGGGCCAGTTGAACAGACTGTACTTGTTTCTGATCTATAAACAAACTTCCCTCAACCGCTTTTCCGGATTGATTTGTCAGCGTCAGCGTTACAGATGTTTGATCCGGATCTTCTCTTACGGTGAGCGCCAATGGTTCAGCAATACGCACATCCACAGGTTGCCACCAGCTGAAATCCTGTTGTTTCACCTTTACAAAGAAAGTTCCCCGATTGCGCTTCCCTTTAATCCGGAATACACCTTTGCTTATATCCTGACTCCCGAGCAGTCCCTGCGGATCATTTACCTCGAGAATTTGTGCTTTACCGGATTGTAAAGACAGATGTGTTTCTGCTAAAGATGTCTGCGAATAACTGATATTTTCGAATGCCTGATCTGCCCATCGGATCTGAATATCATAATGATCCGCTTTTGCCGGAGCAATTTCTATTTTGGCTGCTCCTACAGCATTTTCAACCATTTTCCATGGCGTTGCTATTCCGTTAACAGATAGCGACAGGATGCCGGTTTTTCTGGCTTTGAGGACCAGTTTTAGATTCATTTTCTGCTGAAACTTAGGTCTGATCGTGTAGTGTTCCACATTGTTATGGAGTTTAAAGTCAAAATCAATATTCGGACTTTCTAATGTACTGTACTCCCAGCTTCCAGGCAAGCCCGGCTGTATAGTCAGCGTATCTGCTAATGCATCCGGTAAAATTCCGTACAAGCCTTCAAAAAGAGTTCTGGAAGCTACTCCGATGGGATCTGCAAAGTCCCGGTACAATTCACCCCGTTCTGCATCATAGAAAGAAAGCTGCTGAAAATTACCCGGACTGGCTCCGTAGAACATGCTTTCTACAAGATTGCTCTTCCAGAGTTCAAAGGCTTTCCCTTCTCTCCCGGCCTGCCAATAGGCAAGTGCTGTCTGCAGATTCTCTGCAAGAGCCACATTATTGACTGACCAGGTATAGGGTTGCCAGTTTGTTGTGGATAAGGTATAAAAGCCCTGATCTTTCACATCAGCCACACGAACAGGAATATGCGGGATATAATCGTCTATATAACGTAATGCCTGATAGGCTTGAAACGAATCCATAAACCGACCATCCAGTGCATGATAGATCGTCCATACTCCGGGCTGATCGTGTAGCAATTGTTCACCTAGTAAATCCTTAAATTCTGCAAAATAACCTTTGTCTTTGATCCAAAGTTTTGCCAGCAAAGCCTGTCTGATTTTCTCCGCTTCCCGTTCATATGGAGCTGGATCTTCTCCCATTACTTTTGCCAGTCGGGCAGCCATCATATTTCCCCGGTAATTATAAGCCGAAGTATGGGTAACTCCTCCTCCTGAATATTGCAAACCATCACTGGCCCAGATAGCACAGTAGGCATCATATAATCCATCTCCGTCCATATCAAAATTCCGCTTTTCCCAGGCGAGATGTCTCTTGATAGCCGGCCAGACTTCTTTCAGAAAGGTTCGGTCTCCGGTATACTGAAAATGTGTAAACAGCTGATCAAAGAAGACCAGATTCATATCATAATGATGCGGTACTGTATTGTTATTCGGATTACGGGAGATATAGCCGCTTGAGAACATAGCTGTACCCATTTTCTCGAGATGCCGGGCCATATTAAGGACTGTATCTGCTATAACTTTTCCTACTGCGGGTTCTGTAACCTGTGAATTGACATAACTTCTGAAATGGGTCTCTGCCCGGTCATTCCACCCAAGCGGATTGGCCACATATGCTCCCCTCCAGGCATTCAGACGCATCCGCCAGGCTACGGCTCCATGCAAATAGGTTGGCGATTCCCAAATCCCGTCTGCGGCAAGTGCAAGCGCACTTCCTAACGTATTGATATGTTCATCCGGCGTGTGCAGTCGTATACGTCCGGCTAATGTCTGTACTTTATTTTTACTGTGATCAAATAGTTTCTGAAGAGAGATCTGTGGTGCTTTTGCCCCCTTACCTTGTCCACGTTGGATAGCAATATAAGTAGTGGAAGTTTGATTCAGTTTATATTTTGCGGCTATCGCCGGAGTTATTGAGGCCTTACTGGTCCACAACTGGTTTACATCTTTCAGTGCAGAAGCATTGATCAGTCTGATCTCCGGTTTTCCGGAAAAAGATCCGGCCAGATATTGCAGTTCACCCTTTTTATTGGGGTAGGATACCTGAAAATTATTTTTATTGATCTGGTAGGTATTGTGTTCACAGTACTCCGGCAAGAGATAAAAACTCGATTCCGGATCTGCTCCTATATCTCCTGCGCGACTGAATGTCTTTCCGCTCGCACCTCCGTATACAGCGATCAAGGCTATTCCGTCAGGCACATTTTTGGATTTCACTTCCACGATCATCCCCTCTTCATCCGCCTGAGCCAATACGGTGATCTGCAATTGCCCTCCGCGCAATGCGTTGTCATTGATCGTATAGACCATGCTTCCGGAAGCATAACGCACATCTGCCAGTTGAAGGTCATCAAACCGGATCATTTTGTCACCCGATTGGAGCACAAACTGCAGATTGCCCCCCATACCGGGCATATACAAGGCAAATTCGGGACGATCCCCTGCTTCTACGCGAAAGGCCGTATTCGTACCATACAAAGCACGATTAAACTTGCGTGTACCTTTTACCAGTACGATATCCTGACCATCAGGGCGGTAGTGTAAGGTCCGTTCTTTTCCGTGCCAGTAATCTGCTGTTTGACTAAAGGCAACAGGAGCCCACAAGGAAGCCCCCGTCACCAATAATCCAACAATATGTATCTTTCTGAATCTCATCTCTACTTTCCTGCAGGAGCCTCTGTTTTTACGCCGTTAATAATTACATTTTCAAATATGATATTGTCCAGATAATCCACTTTATACGGTTCTTTCACACCATTGATATCACAATTGACCATACGGAAATTTTTAATGGGTGAACTTTCGTATGCTGCTGACATCAATGCATATCTGCCGCCTTTCTTAACGTGCATATTCTCTACCCATACATTGCGGATTGTAGGGATATGATCACCTGGTTTTTCGTAAAACATATTGAATTTGACAGCAGCTTCCTTATATGTTCCTACTTCTACATCTTTCATAAAGACATTTTCGATAATACCTCCGCGGCTGGAGCTTGTTTTCAACCGAAGGATACGGTCCAGATTAGGACTGTCCATCTTATTATTCAGCGCATAAATATTACGGGCTCCGCCAGCGATTTCGCTACCGATAACGACACCTCCGTGTCCGTCTTTCATAATACAATTTTCAATGATATGATTCTCAGCGGGACGGCCGATGTTGCGTCCGTCCTCATCTCTTCCGGATTTGATCGCAATACAATCATCTCCTGTATCAAAATAACAGTCTTTTATAAGTACATTTTTACAGGCTTCCGGATCACAACCGTCATTGTTTGGTCCATGACTAATCACTTTAACGCGTTCTATAGTTACGTTTTCACACAATACAGGATTCAGATTCCACATCGGCGAATTAATCATCCTGATATCTTCGATCAGGATATTTTTACAATTGTAAGGCTGTACAAAATTGGGTCTCAGGTACTGTCCGTCTCCGAATACACGCTGCTTAGCATCGACTTCCTGATGCATCATTGTATGCAGTCTGGCTCTTGCAGGTTTTTGTTCTCCGCTTCTGGATTCGTTCCATCCATATTTACGGGCTCCGCACCACCACCACCAATTATCATTATCCGAGTTTCCGTCTAATGTTCCCTTACCTGTGATCGCAATATTTTCTTCCCCATACGCATAGATAAAGGAAGAATAGTTCATACATTCCATCCCTTCCCAACGCGTAAATACAATAGGATAATCCGAACTGTCGCGACTAAACAAAATAGTAGTACCATCTGTGAGATGCAGATTGACATTGCTTTTGAGGTAAATAGCACCTGTCAGAAAAACACCGTTAGGCACCACAACT
Organism: Sphingobacterium spiritivorum ATCC 33861; assembly: GCF_000143765.1. GTDB lineage: Bacteria > Bacteroidota > Bacteroidia > Sphingobacteriales > Sphingobacteriaceae > Sphingobacterium > Sphingobacterium spiritivorum. The sequence goes on from NZ_GL379774.1 coordinate 209,586, forward strand.
CTGCCTCCGCCTTCAGCATGACATTTTTCTATAGCCAGCCGGAATGCTTCTGTATTCTTGGTCACACCATCTCCTTTCGCCCCGAAGTCGGCAATATTGTAATCCTTATTTTTAAATGTAGGTCTGACAATGATTTTTCGCAATGCTTCGATTTCCTGTAAGGGCTGCGAAACATCGGTCCAGACTTTTTCCTGTGCAGATGCAGTGTGCATGATCAGCATGCAGACAGCAACGGCTATGATATTGAGGTTAAATATATTCTTCATGTTAGATTACGGGCTTATAGGTTAATATTCTCTGTATCTTCAAGTACGACCTTCGTACCATCCTGAGCAGTTACTTTTACATTTTTCAGCTGCCAGTTTTTGGCATGGCGGATCACGCCTGCAGTCTTTGCAGTGATAGCTACATTTTCAAGGCTGAATTTTTGTAAGGGGTTTTCCTGTAAACCGTCTACATTGATAGCACGCTGTGCAAATTTCACAAAGACATTTTTGATCTGTATATTCTGAAATGTTGGAATTCCTTTGCTGGCAGGCTCTACAGGAGTCACCATCTTTTTCCAATGCTCCGGTACTTTATTGATGTCATATCCGGCCGGAAGTTTGGAATAGCTGTAAGAAGGGTTCCAGTTTGGAGTAACCTCAAATGCCGTTCTGACACTGTCCATCTGTATATTTTCGAGCAGAATATCTTCCACGACCCCACCCCGGTTTCGCGCTGATTTGAGACGAATTCCGACTTTAGTACCGTGTGCTTTGAGATTACGTGCAATAATGTGGCGCATACCACCGGAAGTCTCACTGCCGAAGGTAATCAGACCATCTCCCTTACGGGATATACAATCGGTGATAAGGACATACTCGGTCGGTCTGTTGACCCGCAGGCCATCCCAGTCACGACCGGATTTAATACAGAAATTATCATCATTGCAATCTATGTCTGCATTTTGTATACGGATCCATTTGGAGGAATCAATATCAATACCATCTGTACTCGGACCGATACCATTAATATTATTCTTAATAATAATCCCGTCCACGGTGACATATGAAGAGTAAAGCAAATGAACCGTCCAGAAACCTGCCTGTTTCAATGTCACGTCTCTGATAATGATATCTTCACTTCCGTCTACAATCACAGTGCGCGGACGCTGTGCATCATAATCTACAATCCATCTCAATCCTTTCTTATCATATTCCGATCTCAGCTTCCAGTACGCATCCCAGAATGGCTTCCCCTGTCCGTTGATAATTCCCTTTCCTGATATTCCGGCTTTTTGCTGCCCGTTGATATTCACAAGAGCCGCTGGCCAGATCATTTCTATGCCGGCCACACGGGTATTGATTTGAGGATAATCTTCCAAAGACTGGCTACCTAAGAGCTCTACTCCTTCATCTACATGCAGAAATACACCGGATTTGATAAAAACAGAACCCGTCAGGTATTTGCCCGGACGGAATTGCACCTTACCTCCGCCTTTTTTTGCACAGGCATCTATAGCCTGCTGAATAGCTTTTGTGCTTATGGTCTTTCCATCTTCCCTGGCTCCAAAGTCGTTGGCATATACAACAGCTTTCCCGACTTTAAAATTTCTTGCGCCTACTTTGTCCACCCAGCCCGGGTCTGATGTAGCAAAAGCTGTGAATGAAACAAATACCAAAAGGATGCCCATCAGCATGGCTTTTGGAGCAAGGACTCTCGGATTACATTTGAATACGTTCATGATATAGTTGTTTTAATAGGTTACGATTTGAAAAAATTACCAGATTTGGTTTGATGTACAACGGAAAACCATTGCGGAAGAAGTATTATATTTTCCTCCCTGAGACGCTCCGAACAGCCATTCGGGCTGATTCTCTTTATTTAACAGCAGCATGGGACGTTCCAGCCGGCCGACACGTTTGAGAGATGCCGGATAAGGCCCTTCTTTGGTATAAGTGGTCACCGCTTTAAAAGCCAGTGCAGGTTCAGACCACTTCTTACCATCAGCAGACCGCATCAATAATCCGTCTTCGTGACTCTGAACACCCATATCCCGGGCAATCATATAAAATACTCCCTTTTCGATCCAGACAAAAGCATCTTCAAACTGCGCATTCCCTCCTTTTGCAGAGAAATCAATAACAGGATTCTGCGCATATTTTTTAAAAGGCCCCTCCGGAGAAGATGCAACGGCTAATCCATATTTACGATTACCACGTATGGCCCCTTTCTCTGCCAGATAGTCGGCTGTGTTCCAGGATTTGTAAAAAAGGTAATACGCTTTATCCGCTGTTTGTATTACTGTAGGGTTCGTTGTACAATGGTCATCCCAGCTCCCTTCTTCCCCTGCTTCTAAAATCGGCTGATCTGTACGCTTCCACGGTCCATCCAATGATTCAGCGGTGGCCAGACCTATTCTTTTGGTATTGGTCTTACCGTTAGAATTACCCATATAATAGAGGTAATACGTATTATTGAACCGGGTTATTGACGGATTATGACAAGTAGTAGCATCCCAGTAACCGGCTCCACGCGGAGCAAGTACTGTTTCTTTTACAACAAAAGGCTGATCCGGTGCAGATGCTGTCGCATGTACAATCTCTGATCCTTTGAGCCAGCCACCCATTCCCAATTCCTGCTTCCATCTGGAAAAGAATATATGCACCTGACCATCGTTAGCATAGATCGGTGAACTGCACCACACATAGTAGCCTTCCAGTTCCAATGCACGGCCAATATATTTCAATCCTTTTGAAAAGGCTGATTCCCTTAATTTTAAAACAGAGATTTGTCCCAGCACTGTAGTATGACAAGCGATCAACCCAAGTGTCTGTGCAAAAAGTGTTAAAAATTTCTTTCTGTTGTAAATCATTAGAAAATCCGGTTTACCAGTTGTTAGCAAAAAACAATGTTTCCATTTTTCCTTTGCTGTATCAATTTTTTGATTGGTTATTTACCGCAAGATAACCCACCTTGCATAAAACAGCATCCTGCACCATCCTGAATTTCGATCTCCGTCACATTACTTTTACAGAAGGGAGATAATCAACTAAAAAAGGCTGATTCAAATGATGAATCAGCCTTTTTATATTTTGTAATATGTTTACAACTATTTGATCAGAGAGTGCGGAAAATCTACTATTTTTTCACAAGAGATCTGTTCCATCACCTGCTTAAGCTGCGCTTTAAACATGGCAATAGTATGATCGCCTCCTTTGGTTCCTAAAGCTCCCACACCATACATAAATGGCCTTCCCATAAAAGCAAATTCGGCACCGCTTGCCAGAGCACGGCCAATATCCGGACCTGAGCGAAGTCCGCCATCCATCATGATAGTGATCTTATTTGTAAATTCCGGATCCTTCGCTAATCGCTGTAATGATGCAATCGATGATTCTCCGGCATCAACCTGACGTCCGCCATGATTCGAAACGATAACTCCGTCTACACCCATCTCTATACAGGCTCTCATATCTTCTTCCGTCACAACTCCTTTCAATACAAGTTTACCTTTCCACATATCACGTATAGCTTTGATCTTTTCAATATCTACACGTCCTGTGAATGTACGGTTCATAAACTGTCCCAGCTGACTCATATTAAGCCCCTTTTCCATATATGGCTGTAAGGTTGCGAAACCCGGAATACCGTGTCTCAGCGTTTCAATACCCCATACGGGACGGATAGATGCCTGAAATATATTGCTGATATTCATTTTAGGCGGCATTGAAAGACCACTTTTGATTTCTCTGTAACGCAAACCGAAAGAAGGTACATCTATAAGAACAACTAACACAGGACATTCTACATCCTGCAATCTTTTGATAATATCGTCACGTAATCTGTTTTCGGTCGGATGGTACAACTGGAACCAGGCTTTACCACCGGATACTTCCGCAATACGTTCTATACTACTTGTCGAAACGGTGCTGAGGATGTAAGGTACATTGTGTTTGGCCGCAGCCTTCGCCAGAATTTCCGGAGCATTAGGCCACATCAGTCCTTGCAGACCGATTGGAGAAATACCGAAAGGAGCATCATATTTATGTCCGAAAATCGTGGTAGACATATCGATTCCGTTATACTTCTGCAGATAGCTTGGCTTCAACAGAATATCTTCAAAGTCACGTTCGTTTCTTCTCAGATTGACTTCTTCGTTACATCCTCCCTCCAGATAATCAAAGGCGAATTTAGGAATACGCTGTTTTGCTCTTTTCTTTAAATCAGCAACTGAAGGATATCTAGGATCGTATTTTAGTAAATTAGGACTTTCCATGGATTAGCTGACAGTTTTAAAGTTATTCTTTGCGTAAAATTTCAGTTCTATCAGATCATTAGGAATAGGATTGCTATTCCAGTGGCGATGAATGGACAATGCCGTACCGATAGCTGTGGCTTGTGCCATAGAAGCTGCAAACACCTCCTGGTGTTCAAACTTTTCAGATAAAAGGCTCATATATATGGGGTTTTTACTGAAACCACCATCTACAAATATCCGATGAATATTTGTCTCATCCATTACTCTCTTTGTGGCGATATACTGAACCTCGACAATATCCATGATCAACTGATGATAAGCAGTTTCATAGTCCTCAAAGATACTCAAATCTCGTTCAGAAAAAGTCTTAATTGAAAAACTTTTAACAGCATCCACAGACTTCAACTGCTTTATGGTCTTCCAGTTGGTCGTCACTGTTCTGAATTTGGCTGTAGATACCTGAAAATGGGCTGCAATCCTTTTGCTTTGCAATTCATGTTCATACCCGGCAAACAGACGGGATGCTTTCACCGGAGTTCCTTTATAACTCAGATAGAAAAGACAATCTGCCCGCAGCTCTTCTAAAGTAAGTTCACTGTGATTAAACGGATTGAATGAAATACTCCAGGTTCCGGTAGAAATCAGAATAAAAGGATCCTGAAAATTGAAGAGATAAGGGATCAGAGCGGCAGAACTATCATGCAGTCCTGTCCCGATCACATACGGACTACCCGGAAATGCAGATTTGAAGACCTCGTCAGAGTTACAAATAGGTGCCATCTTATCGATGACACCATCTCTACTAACCCATCTATGATAACCGTTATCTTTAAAGTTCCACAACGTGGTGTGGCAACCTATACTTGTTCTGTCTGCGTAATATTGTCCGGACAACAAAAAACTCAGGTATTGTGGTAAATGCAGGGCATACTTAATTTTCTTAAAAATCCCGGGCTTCTCTTCCTTTATTCGGTAGAGCTGCAACCCCGAATTTAAACTTCCTAATGCAGGAGAAGCAGTTTCTTTAGAAAACGTTTCTTCCCCTCCATATTGGTCATATATTTTTTGTGCTAATGCGTCCGGATAATCCTTTAAGTAATTATATAAAGGTGTCAACGGCCGGCCATCTTCATCCAGGTAGACAAAACTTGCTCCGTAAGATGAAAAATTAATAGCTTTTACCTCAAACTGAGGTTTACGGAATACTTCGTGCAACGAATCGAAAACAGCAAGTCTCAGGCTTTCCAGATTTTCACAGGGATCGCCATCTTCATCTTCAGTTTCCAAAAACCGGGCAGACCGCTCAAATACTATCCTGTAATTCTCATCGAATAAGAACAGTTTTTTGTTCGTCTTACCCACATCAAATACGGCTATAACGGGTATGGGTTTCATACAGTTGAGTTTATGAAATTACTGCTTTTACAACCCTGTAGCAACACTGGCAGTACCGCGTTCTTGTGTCAGGATATTACGAACCCCCAATTGACGATATAATTCAACCGGATTCAATGCACCGCCCTCACGGAGTCTGGATTCGGCAACAATACTTCTGACATCTGTACGGAATGCATCCTGCAGAATCTCCTGAGCCTTTACAACATCATTCTGTTGCTGTGCTTCTTTCAGCGCCGCACGATCTACTAACAAGGCCTGAGCGTATGCAATCTTAATCGCCTCTACAGACTGCAGCAAATCCACCAGGGGATCTTTTTGATTATGTGATGCATCGATCATCCAGCCTAAACCAGTGGCATGATCCATACCTCTCGCATCCATACCTTCGACCAGTTCATTGAAAATCAAAAACAGCTGATAGGGTTTTATACTTCCGGCTGTCAGATCATCATCTGCATATTTGGAATCGTTGAAATGAAAACCGCCCAATTTACCTTCCATTAACAGCAGAGATACGATCTGCTCGATATTAGCATTGGGCAGATGATGTCCCAGATCTACTAATGTATAGGCCTGATCACCCAATTTATTGGCCAATAGCAGAGATTGTCCCCAATCTGCAATAGTGGTGGAATAGAAAAACGGCTCGAAACCTTTGTATTCTACAAACAGCTTCCAGTCTGACGGAAGATGCTTGTAGATTTCTTTCAATGAAGAAAGTGTATTTTGAAATGCTTCTCTAAAGTTCAACTGTCCCGGAAATGATGATCCGTCGGCCAGCCACACAGTCAGAGCTTTCGATCCTAATGCAATACCATGACGGATCACTTCCACATTATGATCAATAGCCTGCTGCCGTACATGGGGATCTACATGATGAAGAGAACCAAATTTGTAACTGTATTTCTGGTCTTTCTGATCCTGAAACGTATTGGAATTAACTGCATCAAACACCAGTCCGTGATAACTTGCCAGCTGTTTGATCGCTTCCGCATCCTGCGGAATATCCCATGGAATATGTAAAGAAATAGCTCCGCTCGAACGGTTCAGTTTATGCAATAATCCCACATCTTCGATTTTCTGTTCCAGTGTCCCTGGCTCTCCCTGTCCGGAGAAACGTCCAAAACGGGTACCACCTGTGCCTAAAGCCCAGCTTGGAATAGCGATCTGAAAGACACCTAATTTTTGTAATATTTCTTCCGTATTGGAAAGGGTCTCGGCTAAAAATGTAAACCTGCGTTTATGTGCATCCAGATGCAGGTTATTATATTCCTCTATTAAACTATCTTTAATTAACATGGTTCGGTTTGTTTGTTTATAATCAGTAATTCTTGCAAAATCAAATATATTAAAGGATTCTCATACCTCTCCCCCGAATCCTTGAATGTCATACTTATCTTACAAATGCCATAGCGACTCCCCCGTCGACATTAAGCACATTACCGGTAGATTTGTTCAGTAAGCCTCCTGCGAAAGCAAAACAGGCATTGGCAATATCTTCCGGAAGAATAATTTCTTTTAACAGGGTACGGTTTGCATAGTACGCTGGCAATTCAGCCACCGTAATCCCGTATGCTTTCGCGCGACCTTCTGCCCAACCGTTCGCCCAGATATTACTATCAGAAATAACGGCATCCGGATTGACCACATTGACACGGATACCAGCCGATCCAAGTTCAGCTGCATTTAAGCGGCTCAGATGAAGCTGTGCTGATTTGGCACTTCCATATCCCGCATTATTCGGTCCGCTTACCAAAGCATTTTTACTTACAATATTGATAATATCACCACCAATAGCCTGCTTTTTCATTGTTTTGACAGCTTCCCGGGTTACAAAAAACTGTCCTTTGACCAATACATTATACAATAGATCCCAGTCTTTCTCTGTATGGTCTTCTATAGTTTTGGAAATAGACAAACCTGCATTATTCACAACAATATCTACTCCTCCGAATGCCAGTGCACACTGACTCAATGCCTGTTCAATCTGATCTTCACGTGTCACATCCAGGACTACTGTCGCAAAAGCATCTTTTCCGTATGTAGATTGGAATTCTTCAGCAACAGCCTCCAAACGCTCTGCATTCATGTCGTTGAGCACGACAACAGCGCCTTCATTGACAAATTTCTTAGCTATAGCTTTACCTATTCCACCGGCACTGCCAGTCACCAAAGCGATTTTACCCGATAGTGCTTTAGGCTTCGGCATACGTTGTAATTTCGCTTCTTCCAGCAACCAGTATTCGATATTGAATGCTTCCTGACGCGGCAGAGAAGTATATGATGAAATTGCTTCCGCTCCTTTCATCACATTGATCGCATTGATGTAAAACTCAGCGGCTACCCGTGCAGTCTGCTTATCCTTTGAAAATGAAAACATACCTACGCCCGGGTAAAGTATAATTACCGGATTTTCATCGCGTATGGCCGGACTGTTTGGATGTTTGCAGGATTCATAATAAGCAGTATACATTGCTCTGTAAGCTTCAAAAGCCGGAGCAAGCCGTGCCTTGAGAGCCTCTGTATCGGACAGATCTTCATCTTTTCCCAAATCCAGTACCAGAGGTGAAATTTTAGTGCGTAAAAAATGATCGGGACAGCTTGTACCTAACGGTGCAAGACGTTTCAGATCATTGGAGTTTATAAATTCGAGTACACGGTCATCATCTGTAAAATGGCCGATCATATGGCGTTTACTCGAACAGAATCCTCTTAATACCGGCGCCAGTTTTGCAGCTTGTCTGACACGTTCTTCCGCAGCCAGACTTTCTATTTGCTGACCTCCGAATACAGGTCCTTTTTTACCAAAATTATCTTCTAAATAAGCTGCACAACGCTCAATAACATCTAAGGTATTGACATAACTTTCATAGGCTGTATCTCCCCAGGTAAATAACCCATGAGAACCTAACATAATACCGCGTATTGAAGGATTCTTATCCAGACATTCTTTCAGCTGAAGGCCCAGATCAAATCCTGGTTTTTGCCAGTCCACCCAGCCAATAGTGCCGTCAAACAATTCCTGTGTGATCCTTTCACCATCTTTGGCTGCAGCTATTGCTATAGCTGCATCAGGATGTAAGTGATCGATATGTTTGAACGGAAGAAATCCATGCAACGGTGTATCGATAGAAGGCGCTTTAGACGCCAGATCATAAATACAGTGATTGAACAGCTCTACCATCTCATCCTCATGTTCGATACCCCGGTATACACTCTTCAATCCTCTCAGTCGTTCTACATATAAAGCGGCAAGACCACTTTTAGTCAATGTGCCAATATCACCTCCCGAACCTTTGATCCACATGACCTCTGTTGCAGATCCTGTTAACGGATCATTCACGACGACTTTACATGAGGTATTCCCTCCCCCATAGTTGGTAATTCTAAGATCGGATCCTAATAAATTGGAACGATACAGTAATAATCCAACTTCATCTCCTTCCAAAGATTTAGCCTTTTCATCATCCCACAAGTAATTAACGTGCTTATATGTTTTCACCTTTTATATATTTTTTATAGTTATTATTCTAAAGTTTTAGCAAATCCAACGATACAGATCGACAGGATTATAGTCACAATACCTGCAATAATAGCGCGGTAAGTAGGTTTACTGACACCTTTCCATTCTTTCAGAATAACGCCCCATGCGTTAGAAATAAGAATGATAAATGCCATATGCAGTATCCAGGAGCTGGCTCCGTTACCCAATCTGCTTTCTCCCATCCCATAGAAGAAAAACTGCAGATACCAGGTTGTACCGGCCAGTGCACACAACAGCAGATTTTTGCCAAGCGGTGCTGAGGATTTCGTATAATCAGAAAATGTTTTATTTCTGGCCAACAGATACAGACACCATATAAAATTGGTAGTAAAACCGCCCCATAGAATAACGATATACGTCACATTATTCTGGTAGAGGAATTCTCCCTGACCGGGATTTGCAGCTTTCCAAAGTTGATTGGCCACATCGGCCATAGGTTTACCCGCTTCGATTCCAAAGTTGAAACATGCACTCAGAATTCCGGAAACAATAGCGACCGTAATTCCTAAGCCAAATTTGTATTCAGACTGTACAGCCCCCGACAGATTCATCAGCCCTTTTTCTTTTAATACTCCCGCTCTGCCACAGAGATAAATACCCACGATACAGATCAAAAGTCCGATCATTACACAAATCCCTGAATTGGTAGTAAAAAAGAAATCGATGCCATGTTTGCCCGGAACAGAATTAAAGAAGTAATAGATCGAAGGCATCAGTGCTCCGAATACCATACTCAGTCCCAATATAATACTGCTGCCCAGAGATACGCCCAGATAGCGTACTCCAAGACCGTACGTCAGTCCGCCAATTCCCCACAGCAACCCAAATAAATAGGTATAGCCGATAATCGAAGAAGACGTGTCAGTGATAATCTTAAAAAAGTTAGGAATTGTCAGATAAGCGGCTACAGGTGGTACAAGTACCCAGGAAAATATTCCTCCGAGGATCCACATCGCCTCCCAGGACCATCCTTTGACCCGCTTATAGGGTACATAAAAACTCCCGGACGCAAATCCGCCAATAAAATGAAAAAAAACACCGGCTATCCAGCTCATACAATTTATAGGGTTATATTTGATATTATTTAGATACCGCAAATTATAACTTTTTACTTCGCGAACTGTTATGCGCTGTCATGTATGTTCTAAAAGTACAAATGCAAAGTACTGCTGAGAAAAAGGTATATCGGAAAAAGCAAAATAATGCTTCTCTTGATTTTGAATTAAGGTTTATTGATTTATTTGTATATTAGTAGCAATCGCAACTAAATATAGGCGTCATCTTTACCAAATATGAATATGAAACTTATCTATAACACAACAGATTGTATGAATTTCAAAAAACTATTTTGTTATATTTCGGCAACTCTACTTTTTGCCATTCTATCTTTCCCGTCGGGGAGTACCGCTCAGACCTCTGCTTTTAAATACAGTAATGACGGATTAAAAAAAGGGACGATAGAAAGTCAGTTTCAACACCTCAACTATATTTCCCGCACACAGGATCCTTACAAACTGATAAGGAAAGAAAATCTTGATATCATCAAGAAAAATGTACAGGACAGTATTGCCCGCCTTTCACAGGAAATCAACACGTTAAAATCTTCTTCTACCAATTTTGCATCCAGTACCAAAGCCCTCCAGGACTCTGTAAAAAATGTATCACAGGAACTGGAAAAAGAACGATCAAAAACAGATAGCATCTCTTTTATCGGCATACCTTTCTCCAAAGCCACCTATCATACTATGGTGTGGGCAATTATAATTGTATTGGCTTTGTTATTCCTGATCACGCTGGCTTCATTCAGAAAAGCAAAAGTAGATACGGTAGACCACAAAAAGACCACAGATCAATTGCAGGATGAATTGCAGACACTGCGTAAAAAATCAATGGAAAATGAACAGAAATTACGCCGTCAGTTACAGGACGAGATAAATAAAAGAGTATAAAAAAAGCGGGTTAACCCGCTTTTTTTATACTCTCTATCCTTTATTATTCAGAGTTAATATCCCGGATTTTGTGTAAGTCCTGTCCCTAAAGCGATCTGAGCGGAAGGAATCGGATACAAAAGGTATCTTTCATCAGTCAGTGTATCATATTTTCTAAGAGCCAGCTTTGTCCGGCTATAATCAAACCAGGTTTCTCCTTCAAACATAAGCTCCTTTTCCTTTTCTTCCTGCACAGCTGTAATAAATGCTTCCAGATTGCTATAGGTGCTAATGGGCACAGTGACACCTGCACGATCCTGCACAGCTTTTAGCGAATTGTACGCAGCGGTACTGACACTATTATCTACCCTTGCCTGAGCTTCTGCATGGATTAAGTAAATTTCAGCAAGACGAATCACCGTCAGATTCTGACTTGCAGGAGAGAAATTCGGGAACTTGCCCATAAAATAATTATTCTTGCTTCCCTTTTTTACAGTGAAAGCTCTCCGCTTGTCCTGCGGACTGTATAAATCCTGAATAGTAGAATCTTTAGCAAAAAACAATACACTGGCATTATCGTTGGCCACTGCAGCAAGCGGGTTTGTGGCCTGATCATCAAATTGAATCTCAAAAATAGCCTCATTCGTATTTTGTGTTGTCCAGATTGTACTGAAATCTGTTACTAAACCAAATCCGGCTGTCGTGATGATTTCATTAGCGAGATCTGCAGCTTTCTTATAATCATTCGTAAAAGCGGCCTGATATAAATATACCTTTGCCAGTAAAGCTTTAGCTGCCCAATAAGAAGCTCTTCCTTTGGCAGCATCACCGGTGTTAGGATTAGCCTGAGGAAGCGCAGCAACAGCCTCTGTTAAATCGTTAACAATCTGTGTATAGATTGCTTCTTTTCCGGATTCGGGAATATCAAAATTATCACCTTCTTTAGTATAGGTCAGCTTTAAGGGAACTTTATTAAAAGCCCGAACCAGAAAAAAGTAATTCAATGCCCTGATAAATTTAGCTTCACCAACGAATATATTTTTCTTCTCCCCGGTTATCATGGCAGGAGTCATGTTCGGAACTTCTTCAATAATTTGGTTAGCTGCATTTATAGTCGCATAGACCGCCTGCCACATGTTGGCCGTCCAGGGGTTTATAGCCTGTATCTTATGTTCTGCAAAATTCTGATACTCGGGGAAACTCGCAGAATGTCTGACATGTCCCGCCGAAAATTCCGGAACGATTACGATCGACTGACCAAATGAAAAGGAATTCATCATCGTACGGTAAGCACCTAAAACAGCGGCATTTGCATTGGTCTCCGAATTAAAAAACTGATCCTGTGCGATCTGCCCCATCGGGTCACGATCTAAAAATTTATTACACGATGTACTCAAAGTGACTATCATCGTAACCAAACAGATTAATATTATTTTATTTTTCATCATTATACTTTTTGTCAAAATCTATCGCAGTCATATTTTCGGCACTCCGCCAGGATCGTTGCCGGCTTTGAACTGCGATGATTTCAGGTTTACAGCTTTCGGAAATTAAAACGTCATGTTAATACCAGTAGTGAATATACGCGGCTGCGGATAACTACCGTAGTCATATCCATAGATCAAACCGGTATTAGCTCCTCCGTGGCTTGAACTTACCTCCGGATCATAACCTCTGTATTTAGTGAATACATATGCATTTTGTACCGTGAAATACCATCTAAGTTTTTTCATTTTGATCTTCTCAGCAACTGTCGCCGGCAATGTATAACCCAACGTGATATTCCGAAGTCTGAAGAAGGAACCATCCTCTACAAATCTGGAAGATACTGCTCCGTTACTCAGATCACCCGGAGCTGGTCTCGGAACATCCGTAATATCACCCGGAGCACGCCATCTGTCCACAAAGTCAACAAACTGATTTGAACTCGGATTAAAGCCTTCCAATCCGGAAGCCAGATTATAATTGAAGATATCATTTCCGTAAGTAAACTGCCCCTGAATACTTAAATCAAAGTTTTTGTAGGCGAAATTATTGGTAATACCTCCGAAAAATGAAGGATTAGGATCGCCAATCATCCTTTGATCTTTATAATCCGTAGGAGAGACAGCAGAACCATCTTGTCCCAGATAATCGATCATACCTGTCTGTGGATTTACACCATTAGCCTGCCATCCATAAAATACACCAAGAGGTTGTCCTACAATGGCACGATTCAGATCACCCACACCGCCTCTCATTTCATTCAGTCCCTCAGGTAGTGCCAATACTTTATTTCTGTTAAAGGTCATATTCAGGGATGTCGTCCACTTAAACTCGCCAACCAGATTTTTGGTTGTCAACTCAAACTCAAAACCTTTATTTTCTATATCTCCGGAGTTTGTAAATATATTGATGTAACCGGAACTGGTCAGAATTGGTAATCCGATTAACAGATCAGAAGTTTTCTTATAATAATAATCAGCTAACAGCGATATACGGTTATTTAAGAAGCCCGCATCAATACCCACATTCCATTGACGGGTAGTTTCCCATTTCAGATCACGGTCTCCAAGTACATTGGGTATAAATCCAGCCATACCCAGGTAATTGCTGTTTCCGGAATACAGAGAACGACTGGCATAGTTACCAATATTTTGGTTTCCCGTAATTCCCCAACTCGCCCGAAGTTTCAGGTCATTCAATATTTTGGAATCTTTCAAAAACTCTTCTTCCGAAAGTCTCCACGCTCCCGCAAAGGAAGGAAATATTGCCCAACGATTGTCAGCTCCGAAACGGGATGATCCATCCGAACGAACATTTGCATTCAGGATATATTTGTCCTTATAGATATAAGTTGCACGGGCAAACCCGGATGCGATAGCCCATTCTTCAGGATAAGAATTTGCACCTGTAACAACACCTCCTGCCGTAATATAAGGAATATCATTATTCGGAAAATTGGAACGTTGTCCGTGCACAAACTCAAGTCTGGACTCCTGAACCGAGAAGCCTGCCAATGCATTGAGGGCATGATCACCAAACACTTTATCATAAGTCAGCGTCGTCTCATTGATCCAAAGCTGATCCCGGGTATTGCGACGGGCACCTATACCACCCTGACTGGCATACGAACGAAGTCCCACAGGCGGCATAAAAAATGTCTCATCAATAAAACTAATATCTGTCCCAAAACTGGTTTTCAGTAATAACTCAGGAATGATGTTATATTCTGCACCAACGTTTGCCAATACACGAAAAGTTTCAGCTTCATTGGTAGGAAGTGTGAGCATGGCTACAGGATTTTCACGCGTTAACCGAACCTGGTCATATGCAAAATTACCGGAAGCGTCATATACCGTTAAGTTCGGAGGAGAAAAGATTCCGCTTTTGGTCGCTCCTTCTTTCGAGTTTTCTTCCTGAACACGTTTGTTAACTGCTCTTGTCAGATTGATTGCCGTAGAAAATCTAAGTTTGTCATTGTGCTGATGATTGAGATTTATACGACCGCTTAAACGATTGAAGTCTGATCCCAACAATACACCACCCTGTTTCATATACCCTACGGAAGTATAATATTGTGTCTTCTCGCTTCCTCCTCTTGCAGAAAGTTCGTAGCTACGGGTACCTGCATTTCTGAAAATAGCATCCTGCCAGTCCGTGTTAACATTGGAATTGGAAAATATCTGATCCGGAATAGTTGCATTCGGATCCTTTTCCTGCAGGATTTTGTAATAGTCCTTCATATAATCCTGATACTGTTCCGTATTCATAAGATCATAGTATCTTTCACGTGGCACCTGTGAAAATCCTTCATACATATTGAAGTTAAATTCACTTTGTCCGGCTACACCCTTTTTGGTCGTAATCAGTACAACCCCATTAGCAGCCCGTGAACCGTAGATAGAGGAAGATGCTGCATCCTTTAATATTTCAATAGACTGAACATCGGAAGGATTGATAGATGAAAGCACATTTATACCCTGAGTACCTCCCCCAAAATCAAAGGTAGAACCACCAGTAAAATTTGTTGTGCTGTTAACCGGAATCCCGTCGACTACATACAACGGATCCGAACTGGCATTAATGGATGTCGTACCCCTTACGCGGATACTGATACCGCCTCCGGGTGAACCAGACTTCTGCGTGACCTGAACACCTCCGGCCTTACCTTGTATAGCCTGTGTAATACTCGGAAGTACCTCGTCTTTGATTTCATTGGCCCCGATACTCGATACGGCACTTGGTAAGGTAGCACGATTCATCGTCCCATATCCTACTGCTACCACCTGGACAGAGTCAAGCACATTCGTTTCACTGCTCAGTACAACCCGTATGTCCTTTCTGTTGCCAACTGTTTGCGTAAGGGATCTGTAACCAATCGATGAGAACTTTATTTTATTCTTCGGGCCGGCAGCTATCTGGAATTTACCACTTTCGTCTGTATTCGTAGCCTGATTAGTTCCTACTATGGTAACCGTCACTCCCGGCAAGGGTCCTTTAGGGCCGTTGACAATTCCGGATACCGAAGCTTGTGTACCAGATACAATCTTGCTACTGCTATCCTGTTTAACAACACTGCTGTCTGTTATATTTGGTTTTACTGTCCCGGTAGAATCAGGAGCGACCGTGACTTTAGCAGAGTCTGGCTGCTGTGGTACTGAATCTGTTGTTGTTTCTGTTTCGGCCTCAGCCTTACCGCTGGATAAGGTGACCTCTACGAGCTTCTGATTATTTACATGGACTTCCTTATTCTTAAACCCCGACTTTATAGCAACCAGAATCCCGTTAGGATCTGCTGCAATTTTAAATTCGCCGTTTTGATCTGTTAATCCGCTGTTTGATGTCCCCTTTTCAGTAACGACCACTCCTGCAATGGCCATTCCGGCAGAGTCAGTGACCTTACCGCGGATCTCTATAGAGTCAGCTGCAACATACGAATGCGAAATAGAATAAGAGCTGTGATACTTGTTTTCAATAAGGTCTGCGCGTCCTGTTTGACAAAAAAAAAGAAGACCACATGTCAAAAAGAACGCGTGATATAGGTAGTGAATCATTACGTTAAATATTTTTATAAGAATCTGAAATGAAATAATACGTTAAAAGCAAAATGGGAATACCTGAGATAAGGTTGGCGTCACAGGAAAATGTAACTGGGAGGTTTAGAACTTGTTACGATACCTAATTTTAATAGGTGTCTACCTGTGGGGGCAGGAGTTGCAAAATCAGAGGATAAAATCTTTGGAGAGTGGGAATACCTCCTGTTTGGATTGTTTTTCTTAGAAATCATAAATAGCATAGTATAAATACAAAAAGTGTAAATCAGCATCAGGTTTCAAGGCTCCGTCCGGAACCAAACCAACCCATATATAACAGATTTATTGAACGTTTTAGTATAAATTGTAACAAAATAATAGACAAAGGGAGATAAAACATGATTTTTGATAGCTTAAACATAATTTTTATCCCGGCAGATGCACGTATAGATTTCTGGTATCTTCCATGTGTTAGCTATTTGCAAGGTGGAGAATTCATAACATGAAAACAGCTTTTGCATAACCTATTCAGTCATAATCATATTCAAATCTACCAAGTGCGAAAAAAAAGTAAATTTTATTAGCGTAACGTTTTGCTTTTAAGCAGATATAGTTTATTTTTGCAGTCCAAAATAGGACTCATTTAGAGTTTTGTAATTGATTATTAAATATTTAGTCCCTATAATATGCCCCAAATTGGTAAAATAGCGCAGATTATCGGCCCAGTTGTTGACGTCAACTTCGCCGACAATGAAAATCTTCCTAAAATCTATGATGCATTGTACATCGAGAAAGAGAATGGACAACGTATCGTTTTAGAGGTACAACAACACTTAGGTGAGGATTGTGTTCGTACTATTGCCATGGACGCTACCGAAGGATTGGTGCGCGGAATGAAAGTTGTAGACACAGGAGCTCCTATCAAAATGCCGATTGGAGAAGAAATCAAAGGACGTGTATTTAACGTTGTTGGTGACGCCATTGACGGGATCAAAAATCTAGACAAAACCAATGGTCGTCCTATTCACAATGTACCTCCTAAATTTGAAGATCTGTCAACAGAATCAGAAGTTCTTTTCACAGGTATCAAAGTAATCGATTTGCTCGAACCTTACGCTAAGGGTGGTAAAATCGGATTATTCGGTGGTGCCGGTGTTGGTAAAACAGTATTGATCCAGGAGTTGATCAACAACATCGCTAAAGGTCACGGTGGTCTTTCAGTATTTGCTGGTGTAGGTGAGCGTACCCGTGAAGGGAATGACTTACTTCGCGAGATGTTGGAATCAGGTATTATCAAATACGGTGATCACTTCATGGAAGGCATGGAAAAAGGCGAATGGCCTTTGGAAACTGTTGATCAGGAATTGATGAAAGAATCAAAATGTACGTTTGTATTCGGTCAGATGAATGAGCCTCCGGGTGCACGTGCACGTGTAGCATTATCAGGACTGACTGTTGCAGAATACTTCCGTGATGGTGAAGGTGACGGACAAGGAAAAGACGTACTTTTCTTTATCGATAACATCTTCCGTTTTACACAGGCAGGATCTGAGGTATCAGCATTATTAGGCCGTATGCCTTCAGCGGTAGGTTACCAGCCAACTCTGGCAACAGAGATGGGTCTGATGCAAGAGCGTATCACCTCAACTAAAAACGGATCAATCACTTCCGTACAGGCTGTATATGTACCTGCCGATGACTTGACTGACCCTGCTCCGGCGACAACTTTTGCCCACCTGGATGCAACAACAGTATTATCCCGTAAAATTGCAGAGTTAGGTATCTATCCGGCGGTGGATCCATTGGATTCTACTTCACGTATCCTTTCTCCGGCAGTATTAGGAGATGAGCACTACAATACAGCTCAGCGTGTAAAAGAAATTTTGCAACGTTATAAAGAACTTCAGGATATCATCGCTATCTTAGGTATGGATGAATTATCGGAAGAAGATAAGCAGACTGTTCACCGCGCACGTCGTGTACAACGTTTCTTATCTCAGCCATTCCACGTAGCAGAGCAGTTTACTGGTTTGAAAGGTGTATTAGTAGACATCAAAGATACCATCAAAGGATTTAACATGATCATTGACGGAGAAGTAGATGAATACCCTGAAGCAGCTTTCAACTTAGTAGGTAGCATAGAAGAAGCTATTGAAAAAGGTAAAAAATTATTAGCAGAAGCAGTATAAATAAGTAGTTAGTATTTAGTAATTAGTAGTCAGACGACCGACAAAAAGTCAATTGCTGCTAATTACTATGTAAAAAAGTCTAAATACGTAATACTTACTACTAAATACTATTAAAATAAATGAAACTCACAATTATTACTCCAGACAAGTTGGCTTATGAAGGCGACGTTACAGCAGTAACTGTCCCTGGCTCTGCCGGCTCATTTCAAATATTAAAAAACCACGCACCTATCGTCTCTACATTAGAGGATGGTCCGGTTATTATTAAGGCTGGAAACAATGAAGAGGTCCTTAACATTAAAAGTGGAGTAATTGAAGTAAAAAATAATGTCATTATTGTCCTGGCAGAGGGCATTATACAAGAATAGTAATTAAGATTTTTTAATCACTTCATAAGCCCTTAAAACAAGTCGTTTTAAGGGCTTATTTTTTTGAACTTTATTCAGCAAAATGACGATTTCAGGAAGAAAATCGACCGAAATCAAAATTTCACTAAAAAATCAAAAGTATACCGATTTTAATTCTGGTCTACCTTAAATATTAAATAATATCGAATAATTAAATTTAAATAAAATTATATTTTGTAAAAACAGAAATAACAAAATAAAAAACTATTTCAAAATAATGAGTTACCCTATTGGTTAGTATTTTTATTCGTCCTATCTTACAATTATCAAATTGAGGGGATCTTCTGTACCTTCCTTTGACAGGTAAAAATGAGGAATAAATCCATAGGTATTTTAATTCAACACAACAGCAAATCATAAGGTATGCAATATTACAATAACAATACACTTATCTACCTAGATGGGGACTTTGTAAAAGCGTCCCAGGCAGGTGTTGACTTTTATGGTCAGGCATTACATTATGGATATGGTGCATTCGAAGGTTTGCGCGCATATAACACACACAACGGAACCCGCATCTTCAAAGCAGAGCAGCACTTTGAAAGATTACAGCAATCCTGTGAAGCCATCAATATTCCGTACAAATGGAATAACCGTGAACTGGTAGAGAAAACCTACGAACTGCTGGCGCTGAATAATCTGCGCGAAGCTTATGTACGCCCATTGGTTCTTTCAGGATCCAATATGCACCTTACCTCAGCTACAGATTCTAAAATCCTTATTGCAGCATGGGAATGGGGACCTTATCTGGGACAAAACTTATTGAAAGTATGTGTTTCCAATATTCAGCGTCCCAACCCAAAGGCCTTCCCTGTCAATTCAAAGATCAGTGGTCAGTATATCAACTCGATCCTGGCCAGCAGCGAAGCCATTAAGAAAGGATTTGATGAAGCATTATTACTGGACCAGAATGGTTTCGTAGTACAGGCATCAAGTGAGAATCTGTTTATTGAAAAAGATTTCAAAATCTATACAGCACCTCAACAGGATGCTTTCCCGGGCATAACCCGTCAGACAGTCATTAATATCTGTAGAAATCTGAATTTCGAAATCATTGAAAAACCACTGACAGTAGAAGAAGTATATGCTGCAGACAGCGCCTTTCTCTGCGGTACTGCAGCAGAGATTATAGGCATCAGACAAGTGGATCACATAGAATATAAAGAAGATTGGGAGCATACAATCGGAGCTTCCATACAAAGAAGATATAAAAACCTGGTATTAGAGAACGAAAACTATGAAGTCATCATCTAACGGCGAGAATCAAATGAATAAATACAGCCGTACGTTTACACAAGACGAAACACAACCCGCAGCCAAAGCTATGCTTTACGGAATCGGCCTTACCGATGCAGATATGGATAAGGCTCAGGTCGGTATTGCAAGTATGGGATATGATGGGAATACATGTAATATGCACCTGAATGATCTGGCACAAGTGGTCAAAAAAGGTGTGTGGGACAGCGAATTGGTAGGCTTGACTTTTGGAACAATAGGTGTCAGTGACGGTATGAGTAATGGTACAGAAGGTATGCGCTACTCGTTGGTAAGCCGTGATGTCATAGCCGACAGCATAGAAACAATCTGTGGCGGACAGTATTATGACGGATTGATTGCTATCCCGGGTTGCGACAAGAACATGCCGGGAGCTGTCATCGCTATGGGTCGCCTGAATCGTCCTTCTATAATGGTATACGGAGGTACAATAGCGCCTGGACATTATAAAGGAGAAGAACTGAATATTGTATCGGCTTTTGAAGCATTAGGACAAAAAATCTGTGGTAACCTGTCCGATGAAGACTACGAAGGTATAATCAAGCATACTTGTCCGGGAGCAGGAGCCTGCGGTGGCATGTACACGGCAAATACAATGGCATCTGCGATTGAGGCTTTAGGTATGAGCTTACCTTATTCATCTTCTAATCCGGCAGTATCTTCAGATAAAAAAGACGAATGTCTTCAGGCAGGTAAATATATCCGTACGCTGTTAGAAAAAGATATCAAGCCGTCAGATATCATGACGCGTAAAGCCTTTGAAAATGCACTTAGAGCAATTGTAATCTTAGGCGGCAGTACAAATGCGGTATTACACTTTATCGCAATCGGAAAAGCTGTAGGAGTCGATATCACACAGGATGACTTTCAACGCATGAGTGATGAAACTCCCGTACTGGCCGATTTCAAGCCGTCAGGAAAATATCTGATGCAGGATCTGCATCAATACGGAGGAACGCCGGCAGTATTGAAATATTTACTGGATGAAGGATTGTTACACGGAGATTGTCTGACTGTTACTGGGAAAACATTAGCAGAGAATCTTGCAGACGTAAAATCCATCATGGACTATGATCAAAAGATCATTCAGCCATTGAGCAATCCGATCAAACCAAGCGGTCACCTTCAGATTCTATACGGTAATCTGGCAGAAAAAGGTTCTGTAGCCAAGATCTCAGGTAAAGAAGGTGAGAAATTCACCGGTCCTGCCCGCGTTTTTGACGGAGAGCAGAATCTGATCCGCGGAATTCAGGATGGTACTGTAAAAAAAGGTGACGTAGTCGTTATCATCAACGAAGGTCCTGTAGGAGCTCCCGGTATGCCGGAAATGTTAAAGCCTACATCCGCTATTATCGGAGCAGGACTCGGAAAATCAGTGGCACTGATTACAGACGGCCGCTTCTCCGGAGGTACACACGGATTTGTAGTCGGACACATTACACCGGAAGCCTACAAGGGAGGTCTGATCGGATTGGTAGAAAATGATGATATCATCGAGATCGATGCGGTCAATAATACCATCAATCTGAAAGTAGACGATGCTACGATAGCCAAGCGTAGAGAAAAATGGGTACAGCCGTCATTGAAAGTATCTAAAGGTGTTCTGTACAAATACGCAAAAACAGTTTCGGATGCGTCCGAAGGCTGTGTTACAGATCAGTAATGCAACAGGAAGATCGAATAATCAACAACTAAAAACTTTTAAACTAATCGAATAAGTAATGAGTACACTTGAAAAAACAGAGAATAAAGCTCCTGCTGCAACACCAAAAGAATCGGTACAGATATCAGGTTCTCAGGCGGTGCTGGAAGCTTTATTATGTGAAGGTGTTGACACCGTATTCGGATATCCGGGAGGGGCAATTATGCCAATTTATGATGCACTATACGATTATAATAATCGTTTGAAGCACATTTTGGTACGCCACGAACAAGGAGGTATTCACGCCGCTCAAGGTTTTGCACGTACTTCAGGTCGTACAGGTGTGGTATTTGCTACAAGCGGGCCGGGTGCAACCAATTTAGTAACAGGTTTGGCTGACGCCATGATTGACAGTAATCCTGTCGTCTGTATTACAGGTCAGGTATTCGCGTCACTACTGGGAACGGACGCATTTCAGGAAACAGATGTCATTAACATTACTGCTCCCGTCACTAAGTGGAACTATCAGGTGACAGATGCGACTGAGATCCCTCACGCATTGGCTAAAGCTTTTTATATTGCCAGTACTGGCCGTCCGGGTCCCGTATTGATTGATATTACCAAAAATGCTCAGTTACAATTATTCGATTATGAAGGATATGAAAAATGTAATCATGTCCGCAGCTACCGTCCTGCACCGGAAGTCAGAAACGAATACATCGAAAAAGCGGCTGACTTAATAAACAGCGCAGAGAAACCCTTTGTATTATTCGGACAGGGAGTGATTCTGGGAAAAGCAGAACAGGAATTTAAAGCATTCATCGAAAAAGCAGGTATTCCTTCCGCAGCTACTGTGATGGGATTAAGTGCGCTGGAAACAGACCACCCACTGCACGTAGGAATGCTGGGGATGCATGGTAATTATGCGCCCAACGTGATGACAAATGAGTGTGATGTCCTGATTGCTATAGGCATGCGCTTTGATGACCGCGTAACCGGACGTCTGGATAAATACGCAAAACAGGCGAAAGTCGTTCATCTGGATATTGATCCTGCCGAAATCGACAAAAACGTACAAACCACTGTGCCGGTATGGGGAGACTGTAAAGTCAGCCTGCCTTTATTAACTGCAAAGATTCAGGAAACAAAACGTCATGCAGAATGGTTGCAAAAATTCAGACAACTGGAGCAGGAAGAAATAAAAGAAGTCATTCAAAATGAATTACATCCGACAACAGATGTAATGACAATGGGTGAAGTAATAAATATTCTTAACGAATTGACCGGTGGTGATGCCATCATTACAACAGATGTTGGCCAGCACCAGATGGTAGCCTGCCGATATGCCAAATTCAACAATTCAAAGTCGAGTGTGACATCCGGCGGATTAGGAACCATGGGATTCGGACTGCCTGCAGCCATAGGCGCATGGTATGGCGCACCTGAAAAGACTGTAGTAGCCATTATAGGAGACGGAGGTTTCCAGATGACTTTACAGGAATTGGGTACCATCATGCAATTCGGAGCTAAAGTGAAGATCCTGATCTTAAACAATGAGTTCCTGGGAATGGTAAGACAATGGCAACAGCTGTTCCACGACAAACGCTACTCTTTTGTTAATATTACAAGCCCTGATTTTGTGGCAGTAGCAAAAGGATATTATATTGATGGACAAAAGATTTCCGAACGGAAAGATCTGCGTCAGGCGCTTGAAACAATGCTTAATCATGATGGAGCATACCTATTAGAAGTAATGGTGGGAAAAGAAAACAACGTATTCCCAATGGTTGCACAAGGAACATCTGTTTCCGAAATTCGATTGAAATAAAATGGAAAAACAAGAATTTACCATCACCTTATATACAGAAAATTCTATCGGACTTATCGGTAGAATTTCGACCATATTTTCGAGAAGAAAAATCAATATCGAAAGTCTTAATACTTCTCCTTCAGAAGTAGAAGGTATCCACCGGTTTACAATCGTCATTACTGAGACAGAAGAAGTATTACGCAAATTATGCCGTCAGCTGGAAAAACAGGTAGATGTCTTAAAGGCATACTATAATACTAATGATGAAGTGATCTGGCAGGAACAGGCGCTGTATAAAGTGCCGACAGATATCGTTGCGGAAAAAGCACCTGTAGAAAGACTGCTCAGACAGTACGGCGCTTCCGCAGTAGTAATCCGCAATGATTACACAGTATTCGAGACAGCAGGTCATCGTGAGGAAATCGACAAATTAACGGAAGAACTTACCAAATACGGTTTGATCGAGTTTGTGCGCGGAGCCCGCATTGCGATTATTAAAGATAGCGCTGGATTCCACTCCAAATTATTACAATTCGAAAAGAAACAACCTTCTGAAGAAATCGTGGAGAACGAATATCTGGATCAGCGAGACAACGTATTTACTATGTAATCATGATAGCACATACTTTTCACTATATCATTCAGACCCGTAAGCTATTTTTAGCCCTTATTGATTCACTGACTACCGAAGAATTAAATGTTATTCCTCAGGGATTCAATAATAATATCATCTGGAACTTTGGCCATATCGTAGTCAGTACACAATCACTATGTTATGTCAGAACCGGGATACTGGCAGATGCTTCTTCGATCGCCTACAATGAGGATTACAAAAAAGATACAAAACCTACGCGTCCTGTATCCAAAGAAGAAATTGATGAATTAAAATTGTATGCTCTGGAAACCATTTCCAAACTGGAAAAAGATTACCATAACGGAGTATTTTCCAGCATACAACCTTTCTCCACAAGCACATATGGCACCGAAATGAGTACAATAGAAGAAGTACTGACGGTGACACTGGCACATGATAATCTTCATTATGGATATGCAATGGCTCAACGCCGGATGATCAAAAATAAGTAAACAACCTAATAACAAAATATTAAAGAATTAAAACAATGGCAAATTATTTCAACACATTACCACTTAGAGAACAATTGAACCAATTGGGCGTAGCCGAATTCATGGACAGCACTGAATTCGCGGATGGTGTAGAAGCTTTAAAAGGTAAAAAATTGGTAATTGTGGGATGTGGTGCTCAAGGTTTAAACCAAGGGCTGAATCTGAGAGACAGCGGTTTAGATGTTTCTTACACCTTACGTAAAGAAGCAATTGAGCAAAAAAGAGACTCCTGGAAAAATGCGACGGACAATAACTTCACCGTAGGTACTTACGAAGAACTGATCCCTACAGCAGATGTTGTCATTAACCTTACACCGGACAAGCAGCATACCTCTGTCATCAATGCTGTAATGCCATTGATGAAACAAGGAGCAACATTATCTTATTCCCACGGTTTTAACATCGTAGAAGAAGGTATGCAGATCCGTAAAGACATCACGGTTATCATGGTCGCGCCTAAATGTCCGGGCTCTGAAGTACGCGCTGAGTACCTGAGAGGATTTGGTGTTCCTACATTAATCGCTGTTCACCCGGAAAATGATCCGCAGGGAAAAGGTCTGGCTGAAGCAAAAGCATACTGTGTAGGTACAGGAGGTCACCGTGCCGGAGTATTACGTTCTTCATTTGTGGCAGAAGTAAAATCTGACCTGATGGGTGAGCAAACTATTCTTTGTGGTTTGTTACAGACAGGTTCTATCCTTTCATTCGACAAAATGATCGAAAAAGGCATTGATGCAGGATACGCATCCAAACTGGTACAATACGGAGTAGAAGTCATTACAGAAGCCTTAAAACAAGGTGGTGTAACAGCGATGATGGACAGATTGAGCAACGTTGCCAAGATCAAAGCATTTGATATCGCTGAAGAGTTAAAAACAATCATGCGTCCGTTGTTCCAGAAACATCAGGATGATATCATGTCCGGAGAATTCAGCCGTGTCATGATGGAAGACTGGGCTAACAATGATAAAAACTTATTAGGATGGAGAGCAGCAACAGGTGAAACAGCATTCGAAAAAACACCTGCTGGAGATGTCAAAATCGGAGAACAGGAGTACTTTGACAATGCTGTATTTATGGTGGCATACATCAAAGCAGGTGTTGAACTGGCCTTTGAAACAATGGTAGAAGCCGGAATCAAACCTGAATCCGCATATTACGAATCTTTACACGAGACGCCTTTGATCGCTAATACAATTGCACGTAAAAAATTATTCGAGATGAACAGAGTAATCTCTGATACAGCAGAATATGGTTGTTATTTATTCGATCACGCTTGTAAACCTTTATTAGCTGATTTCATGAAGACAGTGAATACAGACATTATTGGCAAGAATTACAACGAAGGTAAAGATGGTGCGGTAGACAACAGAGAGCTGATCGCGGTGAACGAAGCAATCCGTACGCACCCTGTAGAAATCGTCGGTGCAGAGCTAAGAAAAGCAATGACTGCGATGAAAGCAATTAAAACTGTTTAAATTTTTGTAATTTAGACTATTAAATAAGGGGTGAAATTACAAAATTCGGATTTCACCCCTTATTAAATTGATAAAATTAAAGAGAGAACGAGAAATGTCAAAAACATTAGTAGAAAAGATTTGGGACGCACATGTCGTCAAGCGTGAAGAAGGATTTCCGGATATTCTATACATAGATACCCATTTAATCCATGAGGTTACCTCTCCTCAGGCTTTCGACGGCTTACGCAAAAGAGGTATTCCCGTCTTTAGGCCACAACAAACGGTAGCTACTGCCGACCACAATGTCCCTACACTCAATCAACATCTGCCTATACAGGAAGAATTATCTCGCTATCAGGTAGATATGTTATCCAAAAATTGTGCAGAATTTGGAATACAGCTTTACGGACTGGGACACCCTTTCCAGGGAATCGTCCATGTGATCGGACCGGAACTCGGTATTACACTTCCGGGCAAGACAATGGTTTGTGGAGATAGTCACACCTCGACACACGGAGCTTTCGGAGCGATTGCATTTGGTATAGGAACTTCTCAGGTCGAGCAGGTATTTGCAACACAGTGTCTGTTACAGCAAAAACCTAAAACGATGAAAATCGAGGTGAACGGAACTTTGCAAAACGGAGTGGGTGCAAAAGATATCATCCTGTACATCATTTCCAAGATCTCTGCTGCAGGTGGAACAGGTTACTTTATCGAGTATGCCGGTTCTGCAATCCGTGCATTAAGCATGGAAGCACGCATGACCATCTGTAACATGAGTATAGAAATGGGAGCACGTGGCGGACTTATCGCGCCAGACCAGACTACTTTTGATTATATTAAAGGTCGTGAATTTGCCCCTAAAGGAGAAGAATGGGACAAATCATTAGCCTACTGGCAGACCTTATACAGCGATGAAGATGCACAGTTCGACAGCGTGTTGACCTTCAAAGCAGAAGATATTGCCCCTATGATTACCTATGGTACAAATCCGGGTATGGGTATGGGTATCCGCGAAAGCATTCCTCCTACTACAGCACAGCCGGAGACAGAACAGCCTTCGTACAAAAAAGCGCTGGAATATATGGGATTTGCAGATGATGCTCCGGTATTAGGCAAACCCGTAGACTATGTATTTATCGGAAGCTGTACCAATTCCCGTATAGAAGACTTGCGCGAAGTAGCGTCATTTGTAAAAGGAAAACAAAAAGCACAAGGTGTAGAAGTGTGGATCGTACCAGGCTCAAAACAAGTAGAAAAACAAGCCATCGAAGAAGGTTTGGATAAAATTTTTGAAGCTGCAGGTTTCCAGTTGCGTGAACCCGGATGCAGTGCCTGTCTGGGTATGAATGAAGATAAAATTCCTGCCGGAAAATACTGCGTATCTACCTCCAACCGTAATTTCGAAGGTCGTCAGGGACCTAATGCCCGCACCATGCTCGTATCCCCTCTTACAGCAGCAGCAGCAGCAGTAACAGGAAAAATAAGTGATGTCCGGGAATTAATTTAAGGCTGGAAAATTAAAAAACAGATGAAAAAATTTGAAAAACTAAATTCAACGGTAGTTCCTCTGCCTATTGAAAATATCGATACAGACCAGATCATCCCTGCCCGTTTTTTGAAAGCAACGACCAGAGAAGGATTTGGAAACAACCTATTCCGCGACTGGAGATTCGACAGCAATAATCAGCCAAAAGCAGATTTTGTGATGAACAATCCGACTTATAAAGGAAAAATATTAGTTGCAGGCAAAAACTTCGGATGCGGTTCCAGCCGTGAACACGCAGCATGGGCTATACAAGATTATGGGTTTGATGTTGTCATCAGTTCATTCTTTGCTGATATCTTCAAGGGAAATGCGCTAAACAATGGTGTACTGCCGATTCAGGTATCCGATGAGTTTCTGGAAACAATTTTTGAAACAGTAACCAAAAATCCGGATACAGAAGTCATTGTAGATCTGGAAAATCAGACCGTCACATTAGTAGAAAACGGAGCACAGACTTCTTTTGAAATTAATCCCTACAAAAAATCTTGTCTGATCAACGGTTACGATGATATTGACTTTATTCTTAACCAAAAAGAGTTGATCGAAAAATACGAATTATCAAAATAATGATGTCAAATCCTGTCGTCCATATTGCCAATTTAACTGTCCAATACCCCAATCAATCGGTATTGCAGAGTTTGAATTGGCAAATTGAACAGGGCGAAAATTGGTTAATAGGAGGTAAAAGCGGATCCGGTAAGACAACCTTAGCATTAGCTATTGCTGATCAGGTACAATTCAGCGGAAATGTCGACATTCATTTTGACAGTACCAGTCCCCTACCCTCAAAAACACTTTACGTCTCTAACTGGTACCAGTTTACCAATCTCGAAGGAGACCGTAATTTTTATTATCAGCAACGATATAACAAACATCAGGGCAACGATACACTGACCGTATATGCCGAATTTATGCATTACGGAAAACAGGAAAATCTGAATCCTGAAGACCTGGAGGTTTACCTCCGCAAATTTGGTTTTCAAAACCAGAAAAACACACAATTAATCGAATTATCCAGTGGAGAACACAAAAAACTCCAATTGATAAAAGCACTGTGGCTGCAACCGCAGATATTGATTATAGATCAGCCTTATACTGGTCTGGACAAACAGTCCCGTCATGAACTGAATAATGTATTCAATCAGCTGGCTTCTGAGGGAGTTACACTAATTTTGATCTCAAACGATGAAGAACATCCGGACTGTATCAATCGTTTTGCTGAAATACAAGAAGGACAGCTAAACATACGAAACAGCGCTTCAGAAATCTCCAGAGAAGCTGAACGTATCAGCAAACCGCTGCCAGGATTTCTGCAACAACCACCTAAAGTCACATCAGACATTATGGTAAGCATGCACAATGTGACCATCCGGTACGATGAAAAAGAAGTTCTCAAAAATATTGATTGGGAAGTCCGCGCCGGAGAAAAATGGCTGTTGCAGGGACATAACGGATCCGGAAAATCAACACTGCTCAGCCTGATCAATGGTGACCACCCGCAGGCTTATGCGAATGATATCACCCTCTTTGGTAAAAAAAGAGGTTCAGGTGAAAGCATCTGGGAAATTAAAGAACACTTAGGAATTATCTCTCCGGAGATGCACTGGTACTTTGACGCTACTGCAAAAGTATGGCAGAGCATCGCATCCGGATTTTTCGATAGCGTAGGGTTATTTCGGGATCTGAGCTTTGAAAAACAAAGAAAAGTAGATGAGATATTGGCATTTTTTGATTTAAAAGAATACAAAAATCAGCTGCTGTCTACACTCCCTTTAGGCAAACAACGGTTAGTGCTGCTGGCACGAACCATTATCAAGAATCCCGAATTACTGATTCTGGATGAACCTTGTCAGGGCCTGGATTACGAACAGACCAAGCAATTCAATGCAATTGTAGATGAACTCTGTTCACACGGCAATACTCTGATCTATGTGGGGCATTTTGAGACACAACTGCCGTCCTGTATTGACAACAGAATAATTTTAGAAAACGGAAAAGTAAAAGCTGTAGAAACAGCATTAGAAAACGCATAACATGAAAAAAAATATATTGATTATCCCTGGAGACGGGATTGGTCAGGAGGTTACGACCTGGGGTAAGAAAGCATTAGAGAAAGTTGCGACAAAGTATGGACACGATTTCATCTTTGATGAAGCCATTATGGGACATACAGCAATTGAAGCAACAGGCGATCCGCTTCCGGCAGAAACACTGGAAAAGGCAAAATCCAGTGATGCTATTCTTTTCGGAGCCATCGGTCATGCTAAATACGATAATGATCCTTCAGCAAAAGTACGTCCGGAACAAGGCCTTTTAAAGATCCGGAAAGAATTGGGCCTGTATGCCAATCTACGCCCTATTCTTCTGTTTGACGAACTATTAGACGCTTCCAGTCTGAAACCTGAAGTATTACGCGGAACAGATATTCTGTTTTTCAGAGAATTGACAGGAGATGTGTATTTTGGAGAGAAAAAAAGAAACGAAGACAATACATTCGCTTCCGATCTGATGAATTACCATCGCTACGAAGTAGAACGTATAGCACGTAAAGCGTACGAAGCAGCTCGTACCCGTAGCAAAAAGTTGTGTTCAGTAGATAAAGCCAACGTATTGGAAACCTCCCGCCTGTGGAGAGAAGTCGTACAGGAGCTGGCAAAAGAATATTCGGACGTAGAGACCGAGCATATGTTTATCGATAATGCAGCCATGCAACTTGTCAAAAATCCTAAAAAATTTGATGTTGTACTTACAGCTAATCTTTTCGGAGATATCCTGACAGATGAAGCTTCTCAAATCGCAGGATCAATGGGCATGCTGGCATCTGCTTCTGTAGGAGACGGTACAGGCTTCTTCGAACCTATACACGGCTCAGCGCACGACATTGCCGGACAAAACAAAGCGAATCCGCTTGCTTCTATTCTGTCTGCAGCACTCATGCTAGACATCAGTTTTGGTCTTCATACAGAAGCGAAAGAGCTGACACAGGCTGTAGCTGACACCCTCAAAGCGGGATGGAGAACAGGAGATATTGCAAATGCTTCCACACCTGCAGAACAAGTGTTAGGCACAAAAGAAATGGGTGCCAGGGTATTAGAGTTTATTAAATAGAATTAATCAAGGTCAAACATAAAAACTTAAAAGTATGTTACACGATCCAAATCACTTATACATTTTCGATACGACTCTTCGCGATGGCGAACAGGTACCGGGATGTCAGTTAACGACACCTGAAAAGATTGAAATTGCCAAAGATTTGGAAAAATTAGGCGTCGATGTTATCGAAGCCGGTTTTCCAGTATCCAGTCCCGGTGATTTTCAATCCGTAGTCGAGTTGTCAAAAGCGGTAAACGATGTCATTATATGTGCACTGACCCGTGCCAATAAAAATGATATCGATGTGGCTGCTGAAGCACTGAAATTTGCAAAAAGACCCCGTATTCATACCGGTATCGGTTCATCAGATCTGCATATCCAATATAAATTCAACAGCACACGTGAAGAAATTCTGGAGCGTGCTGTGTCTGCAGTCAAACATGCCAAATCCTACGTAGAAGACGTAGAATTCTATGCAGAAGATGCAGGACGTGCAGACCTGGAATACCTTGCAAAAATGGTAGAAGCCGTGATTGCAGCAGGTGCTACAGTAGTTAATATTCCGGATACAAACGGATATTGCCTGCCCGATCAATATGGAGCCAAAATCAAATTCTTAAAAGAAAATGTAAAGAATATTGATCAGGCTATTATTTCTGCACATTGCCACAACGATTTAGGGCTCGCTACAGCCAATTCTATCGCAGCCGTACAAAATGGTGCCCGTCAGGTAGAATGTACCATCAACGGTATAGGTGAACGTGCCGGAAATACTTCTCTGGAAGAGGTAGCCATGATACTGAAAGTACACAATCAGGTGTTTGGAGGCCTGACTTCCAACATCAATAGCCAGATGTTTACCTACATCAGCAGAAAGGTCAGTGAAATGATGAACATGCCTGTACAGCCAAATAAAGCTATCGTAGGGCGTAATGCATTTGCACACAGTTCAGGTATTCACCAGGACGGATTCCTCAAACACAGAGAAACATATGAGATTATCCGTCCCGAAGATGTAGGCTTGTTAGAAGCAGACATTATCCTCACGGCACGTTCAGGTCGTCACGCCTTGAAACACCATCTGGAACGCCTTGGTTATCAACTGGAAAAAGAAGAATTAGCACTTACTTACCAACGTTTCTTAGTACTGGCTGATGCAAAAAAAGACATTTGTGACGAAGATTTAGTCACCTTAGTCACTTCAAGACAAGGTTAAAAGAGCATAATCGTCATTGTGCATTAGATCCGGTAATCCATTAAAGAACAGAAACCGGACAGCATGCACAATGGCGGTAATTTTACAGCCCTCAACCTTGACTTTTATTTTTCACTTTTCACCTACAAAATGAGTTTCGATCTATCAACCCTAAACATAAACTCAGAACAGACGTTAGAACAGATCAAAGATGTGGTTAACAGAACCCCATTGCAATACAATCAACATCTTTCTGAGAAATATCAAGCCGAAGTCTATTTAAAACGTGAAGATCTCCAGATCGTCCGTTCCTACAAATTGCGTGGTGCTTACAATAAGATCGTCAACCTTTCGGAAGACGAAAGAAACCGCGGTGTCGTATGTGCAAGTGCCGGCAATCATGCACAAGGCGTCGCTTTCTCCTGTCGAAAACTCAATATCAAAGGCGTAATATTCATGCCCGGCCCAACTCCCAAGCAGAAAATATCACAAACTGAAATGTGGGGAAATGGCAATGTAGAGATCGTGTTGACGGGAGATACCTTTGATGATTGTCAAAAATCAGCATTGACCTATGCAGAGGAACATGGCATGACCTTTATTCCGCCTTTTGATGATCTCAAGGTAATAGAAGGACAAGGTACCGTAGCAGTAGAAGTGCTTCAGGATCTTCCGGATCTGGATGTTGTATTTATTCCTATAGGTGGAGGCGGGCTTGCAGCAGGTGTGAGCCACTACCTCAAAGGAAAGAACAATGCGATCAAATGCTTTGGGATTGAGCCTGAAGGAGCTCCTTCTATGCAAGCTGCATTAAGCGCCGGAGAGCCGGTGGAACTGGGGCAGATCAACAAATTCGTTGATGGAGCCGCAGTCAAAAAAATTGGAGCTACAACCTTCGAAATAGCCCGTCAGCTACTTGATCATACCCGCTCTATACCGGAAGGAAAAATCTGTACCTGTATACTTGAACTTTACAATAAAGACGCTATTGTAGTAGAACCAGCAGGAGCCCTTTCTGTGGCAGCATTAGAATTTCATAAAGAAGAAATAAAAGGCAAAAAAGTAGTCTGCATTATTTCAGGAGGGAATAATGATATTGACAGGATGAGTGAAATCAAAGAACTGTCCCTGCTCTATGAAGGATACAAACACTACTTTATTGTCAGATTCCCCCAACGCCCCGGAGCATTGAAACTCTTCGTATCTGAAGTTTTAGGTCCGAAGGATGATATTACCCGTTTCGAGTTTATTAAGAAAACCGAACGCGAAAGGGGGCCTGCTCTGGTCGGTATAGAACTCAATAAGCCCGAAGATTATCAGTCGCTTATTGACCGGATGAAAGAATATAAGTTTGATGTTATAGAAGTCAATAAAGACCAGACATTATTCGAATATCTGGTCTGAACAACGACAGACATTTCACTAAATAAAACAAGGAAGCCCGGCAATATGCCGGGCTTCCTTGTTTTATTTAGCTTGTTATTTTTTGTACATAATTACATGCTGATACGCTGATTGAACAAAACTAAATATTACAGCATTATGTCTCTTTTCGTATACAAAAATTTAATGCTCTGATCTTAAAAATATTTTCTTAACTTCAACCTATCAAACTGTATATTAGAACACTATGAAAACACAAGCAATCTTATTATTCTTCGTATTACTCAGTGCGACAGCATTCGGGCAGACAGACAAGAGCAAACGTCCGAGTCCTCCGGACAGTGTCAGAATCACGACAGACGACGGCGTTACAATAGCTGTTAATTACAGTCGGCCTTCGCTGAAAGGTCGTCAGATAGGTGTTGATGTAGCACCCATAGGCAAAGTATGGCGTACAGGAGCTAACGAAGCCACCACATTCGAAATCAATAAAGATGTATCCATAGAAGGCCAGGAACTTCCTGCCGGAAAATACAGTCTTTACAGCATTCCCGGAGAACAACAGATCACACTGATCTTTAACAAAACCTGGAATCAGTGGGGTACTAAATATGAACAGAGCGAAGATGCGCTGCGCGTAGATGTGACGCCTACTGCAGCAGACACCGCACAGGAACAGTTTAAAATCAGCGCAGATAAATCCGGAAAAGTACAGTTAATCTGGGGCGAACATGCAGTTCCGTTTACGGTAAAAGCCGTCAAATAATCTGACTTGCCTCATAAAAATAACAGACAAAAAATCTTAATGGATTTTTTGTCTGTTACTCTTTACTTCTCTTCCATACTTCTCTTCCTCACACGTCGGAAAACTTTTCAGATCGCCTGTAAAAATTATCAAAAAAGTACTTTTCTGAATAAAAGTATTGCAAATCTCATCTTAAATTTAGTATTCAAAAAAAACAGCAAAAAACCGAATTTTAACTGCGTTTTTTTGTCTATATTTTGTCATCAATTTTTACAAGTTTTACCTGTAGAAATTACTCCACAAAATTAATTTTAAAGTTATCCACATTCTATATATATACTGAAAAACAAACGGTTACTACAAAAAACAAACACAGGAACGCAGTTTATACAGTTTGTTTTGATCTAGTGTGGAAAAGTATCATTACCCCTCCTATTTAAAATAGTTGATATTTGTTCAGGTCAAGAGGAAATACCCTCCTGGCTATACGTTTTCATCATCTTCAGACACTAACTTATCACCTGAAGTGAAGGTCTGGCTTTTAACTTTAATATCATGGCAAGAATCATCAAATTTGAAAAAAATGACTGTGCACCATGTGCACAAGTATCGGCATACCTCGATCAGAAAGGTATTCAGTACGAGACTATCAATCCTTTTGATCAGCCTGAGTTAGCTGTCAAGTTTAAAGTTCGTACCGTTCCTACCGTCATCGTATTGGAAGACGAAGAGATCAAAAGCCGTATCATTGGATTTAAGCCGGAAGAATTAGCGTCTATTGCACAGTAAATAGCAGGTATCATCTAAACCACATACTGCTATGATACACATCTACTACGACTCTAAAACCGGCAATGTACAACGTTTTATGGACAAGCTGACCCAGATCACCGGTTGGCACGGACATAAGATCACAGAAGATCTGGAAGTAACAGAACCCGGTCATCTGGTCACGTTTACCACCAATTTCGGACAAGTCCCGGAGCAGACGCTGTTGTTTATGAAAAGAGCATCTGCAATGATCAACTCCGTTACATCTAGCGGAAACCGCAATTGGGGTAGAAATTTCGGTCTTGCAGCAGACAAAATAGCTGCAGACTTTGACATCCCTCTGGCATTCAAATTTGAATTGTCAGGAACGATGGAAGATATTAATCAATTTATTGACATCATAAAGAATCATAACTATGATAGCGAACGAGGTAGCAAAAAGCTGGATATTGCTTAATAATGAAATCATGATCAAACATGATGACGAGTATAGCTTACACAAAGACAAAGAAGCTGTACGCGCCTATTTCTTGGAATATGTAAACAAGAATACGGTATTCTTCTATACATTGAAAGAGAAGATTGATTATCTGATTGAACAGAATTACTACATCAATTTTTACGAATGGTTCACATTCGAACAAATGGAAGAGGTGTTTAATTTTGTATATGCTAAGAAATTCCGCTTTCAATCCTTCATGAGTGCATTCAAATTCTTTCAGAGTTATGCACTGCGTGATGATTCAGGTGAAAAATTCCTGGAGCGTTACGAAGACCGCGTAGTGGCGGTAGCGCTATTCTTAGCACGTGAAGAAGGTGTCGCTAAAGCGATCGAATATGCCGAGATATTTATCAATCAGGAATATCAACCTGCTACCCCGACTTTCCTGAATGCCGGTAAAAAACGTTCCGGAGAGCTGGTATCCTGTTTCCTTGATGAAATCGGTGACAACCTTAACGGTATCGGTTATGCTGTAGATTCTGCAATGAAATTATCATCAATCGGTGGTGGTGTCTCTTTCAATATTTCCAAAATCCGTGCTCGTGGTGAAGCGATCAAAGGTGTGGAAGGAAGAGCAGGAGGTGTACTTCCGATCATGAAGATCATGGAAGACACGTTCTCATACGCCAACCAGTTAGGACAACGTCCTGGTGCCGGAGCCGTATACCTGAATATCTTCCACTCGGATATTGAAGAGTTTCTGGATTGTAAAAAGATCAACGTTGACGAAAAAGTACGTATCAAATCGCTGTCTATCGGTATCATCGTTCCTGATAAATTCATGGAACTGGCTGAAAAAGACGAAGCAGCTTACCTGATCTATCCGCATACCGTAATGCAGGAATATGGTCAGTATCTGGACGAATTAGATATGGATCTGATGTACGAGGAACTGATTACCAATCCAAACATCAAGAAGAAAAAAATCAATGCACGCCACCTACTGGTGAAGATTGCACAAACGCAAAAAGAATCAGGATACCCATATATCTTCTTCAAGGAAAATGCAAATCGTGAGCATGCCCTGAACGGATTGGGTAAAGTGAAATTTTCTAACCTGTGTACAGAGATCATGCAGGTATCAGAAGTTTCAGACATTAACATCTACGGTAAAGAAGATACCATTCGTTATGGTATCTCCTGTAATCTGGGTTCGCTGAACATAGCAACCGTAATGGACAACAAACGCATCAAAGAAACCGTTAAGACAGCCATGCGTGCCCTTACAGTAGTTTCTGATGTAACAGATATCGAAATGGTTCCATCCATTGCCAAAGCAAACCGCGAGCTACATTCCGTAGGCCTGGGAGCAATGAATCTGCACGGATTCTTAGCAAAAAGCTTTATCATGTACGAATCAGACGAAGCATTAGATTTTGCCAATACGTTCTTTATGATGATGAACTACTACTCTTTGGAAGCTTCTATGGAAATTGCCAAAGAACGTCAGAGAACATTTGTAGGATGTGAAAAATCAGCATATGCAGACGGTACTTATTTCGACAAATACCTGAACAGAGACTATATGCCTAAATCGGACAAAGTCAAAGAACTGTTCGAAGGTATGCATATCCCTACTATTGAAGATTGGGCACAACTGAAAGAACAGGTCAAAGAACATGGTGTATACCACGCTTACCGTCTGGCAATCGCACCGAACCAGTCTACATCATATATCATGAACGCAACTGCATCAGTAATGCCGATTGTAGATATTATTGAAGTACGTGAGTACGGAGACAGTACAACCTACTATCCGATGCCATACCTGACAAACGATAACTACTTCTATTTCAAATCGGCATACGATATGGACCAGATGAAAGTATTGCGTCTGATCTCAGTTATCCAGCGTCACATTGATCAGGGAGTGTCTACTATCCTCCACACGAACTCGAAAGATTCGACACGTGATCTGGCAAAATATTATATCTATGCACATAAATTAGGGTTGAAATCCCTTTATTATACACGTACACGCAAATCTACTATCGATGAGTGTGTATCTTGTTCAGCATAAAAGTTTAAAAAGTACTTAACTCATACAGAAGCTGAATATCAACGACACCAGTCGTTAGTATTCGGCTTCTTTTAACGAATACCACCATGAACAGAAAAATTAGAGCGGTAAACTGGAATACCCCGGACAATGATTATGCATTAATGTTCTGGGAGCAGAATATAAAACAGTTCTGGATCGATACCGAATACATTCCTTCAAAAGATATTGACAGCTGGAAAGGTCTGAGCTGGGATATGAAAGAATGTTACAAAAAAGCATTAGGCGGACTGACATTGTTAGATACATTACAGAGCCACACCGGAATGCCGAAGATCATTGATCATATCGATTCTCTTCAGAATAAAGCTGTATTGTCTTATATGTGTATGATGGAAGCGATCCACGCCAAATCATATTCTACTATTTTCACGACCGTATCTACGACCAATGAGATCAATGACGTATTCGGATGGGTAGAGCAGAATAAGCACCTGCAGTTTAAAGCGCAGACAATCGACAAATATTACCGTTCTATTGATAAAGAAGATCCTACAGACGAAGAATTGTTCATGGCCTTGGGAGCGTCCGTATTACTGGAATCATTCCTGTTCTATTCCGGTTTCTTCCTGCCGCTTTGGTTATGTGGACAAGGTCAGATGGTAGCTTCAGCAGATATTATCAAGAAAATCATTGCAGATGAATCTATCCACGGTGTATTCGTTGGATTAATTGCACAGGATATTTTCAGACGTATTCCAAATAAAGAAGAAGTTAAAGCCCGTTTCCTTACCCTATTGAATGAGCTTTATGAAAACGAATTGAAATACACAGAAGAGATCTACACTGTTGTAGGATTAACAGCAGAAGTGAAAGAATATGTACGTTACAACGGTAACAAAGCATTGATGAACTTAGGTTTCGATCCTATTTTTGAGGTAAAACAAGTCAACCCGATCGTGCTGAATGGTTTGAATACAGAGACGACACAGCATGACTTCTTCTCTAAAAAATCAACGAACTACGAGAAAGCAACTGAAATCGTACACTTGATGAATGAAGATTTCCAAATGGATGCAACAGTAAATGTATAACCATTTACATAACATTATAATAGAAAAAGCCACTACATGTAGTGGCTTTTTCTATTATTATAAAGTCTTACTTTTTGCTTACCCCGATACAGATTTAAAAATCAGATCAGCTGCCAGTTTCGCCGTCCTGTTATCCACATCAAAGACAGGATTAAGTTCAGCAATATCATATGATCTTAATTTCCCGCTGTTCAGAATAGTATGTAACAGCTTAAAAAAGTGCTGATCCGGTAAAATTCCACAAAAAGCAGCAGCACTTACTCCAGGAGCGTACGCTGCAGCAAATACATCCAGATCAATCGTCATATAAATACAGTCTACTTCTGCAATAAACTGTTCCAACTGAACAAGTATATGTTCCTGCCGGAGCGGGTTACCCAACTCTTCCGCAGTAATATAAGTTGCGCCAAAATCATGTGCTGTATCAAACAAAACCTTTGTATTGCTGATTTTCTGTATACCAAGCGCCAGATAGTGTAGCTGTTTACTTTGTTTGTGTAAATCTTCAGCTATCTGAAAGAAGCCCGTACCTGAAGTAGCTACCCCATCTACAGGTTTACGCAAATCAAAATGTGCATCAAAGTTAATAATACCGATTTCCTGCAATTCTCCTAAAGATTGATATACAGCCTGAAAATGTCCGTATGTGACTTCATGTCCGCCTCCCAGTACAATCGGAAAACCACCGAGTTCCAAAACCTTCCGGATCACTAAACTGAGCTGTCGCTGAGCCTGTTCCAGATGACCTTCTGTACACAGAATATCTCCCCCATCGTACACGATCACATCTGCATCGTGATGTACAGGAAGATTACGCAGCACCTCGCGTATAGATTTTGGTCCCTGCACAGCACCTACCCTGCCCGAATTACGTCTTACCCCTTCATCACTACAAAATCCCAGCAAGACATAACTTCCGGGTAACAGTGTTCCTACATCCGAAAGATCAATACATTGAACAACCTGATGCCAACGCAGAGAAGCACTGTCAGTGCCATCAGTCCTTCCCTGCCACAAAAGAGGATTCCCCGGATGGTAATCTTCAATCTGTAAATGCCCCATATTTCCTGTCCTTTAGAATAAGTGATCAATAATAGCATCATCAACCAGTGAAGCCCGCGTAACCTGCAACTGTCTGGAACGTTGCAATTCACGTTCTATAGCCGATATAGCTTCCGGATTGCGAGCCCACGCACGTCTGGCGATACCGTTATTTACATCAAAAAATAACATCTGTACTAATTTTTCATCAGCTTCAGAAGTTCCGTCAAGAACCATTCCGAATCCGCCATTGATCACTTCTCCCCAGCCAACACCACCACCATTGTGAATAGAAACCCAGCTTGCTCCGCGGAAACTATCTCCAATCACATTATGTATAGCCATATCAGCGGTAAATTTACTGCCATCATAGATATTGCTCGTCTCTCTGTAAGGAGAATCCGTACCACTAACATCATGATGATCCCGACCCAGAACTACCGGAGCAGACAATCGTCCGGTTCTCACGGCTTCATTAAATTTCTGAGCAATTCGGATCCTTCCTTCCGCATCTGCGTACAATATGCGGGCCTGAGAACCTACAACAAGCCTATTAGCCTGTGCGGCCTTAATCCACTGAATATTATCTTCCAGTTGTTGCACGATCTCCTGAGGAGCATCGGCCTGCAATTCAAGCATCACTTCGAGTGCCAGTTGATCCGTCAATTGAAGATCAGCTTCAAGCCCCGAGGTACACACCCATCTGAATGGCCCAAAGCCATAATCAAAACACATGGGCCCTAAAATATCCTGTACATACGACGAATACCTGAAATCCGTACCATTCACGGCAAACACATCTGCACCTGCCCGACCGGATTCCAGAAGAAAGGCATTTCCATAATCAAAGAAATACGTTCCTCTGGCCGTATGCTTATTGATCGCTTCCACATGTCTTACCAATGTTTCTTTTACCTTCTGCTTAAACAACTCCGGCTCTTCTGCAATCATGCGGTTTGCTTCTTCAAACCCCAGCCCTACCGGGTAATAACCTCCAGACCAGGGATTATGCAGTGAAGTCTGATCGCTACCCACCGTCACAAAAATCTCTTCTTCATAAAACCGTTCCCAAAGATCCACCACATTACCAATATAAGCCAGTGAAACGACTTCCTGTTGGGCTATTGCCGACTTTAATCGTACGACAAGTTTATCAATATCCTCGAATAATTCATCCACCCAGCCCTGTTTATGTCGCTTATGAGCGGCATCCGGATTGACCTCTGCACATACTGTAATACAACGGGCAATATTTCCGGCCTTTGGCTGTGCACCACTCATTCCTCCCAGACCAGATGTCAGAAAAACTTTTCCTTTCGTATCTTCCCCAGCTTTCAGCTTTTTACGCAATGCATTCATTACTGTAATCGTCGTGCCGTGCACAATACCCTGCGGACCGATATACATATAAGATCCTGCTGTCATCTGGCCGTATTGCGTTACTCCTAAAGCATTATAACGTTCCCAATCGTCCGGTTTAGAATAATTCGGTATCATCATACCATTCGTCACGATGACACGCGGAGCAAAAGCCGACGAAGGAAACAAACCCATCGGATGTCCGCTATACATATGCAGAGTCTGGTTATCTTCCATATTCGCCAGATATTGCATTGTAAGTCTGTATTGTGCCCAGTTCTGAAACACAGCACCGTTACCCCCGTACGTAATCAGTTCCTCGGGATGCTGTGCCACGGCAGGATCCAGATTATTCTGAATCATCAGCATAATAGCTGCCGCATGACGGCTTTTTGCAGGATACTCCGTTACAGGCCTTGCATAAAGGTCATATGAAGGCATAAAACGATACATATAGATACGTCCGTACTGTTCAAGTTCTTCCAAAAACTCCTTCCCCAGTACAGCGTGCCATTCTTTTGGAAAATAGCGCAGTGCATTCCGCAAAGCGAGTTTCTTCTCTTCCCTATCCAATATATCCTTACGCTTGGGCGCATGGCTCACTTTACTATCTCTGCTTCTTTCTACCGGCAATTCCGCTGGAATACCCTGTAAGATCTCTTCCTGAAATGTCATCTCTTTAGGTTTTAATTATGATCAAAAACAACTGCTCCGTCTATCCATACCTGTGCAGGCGCCAGCAGGCCCTGATGATAGGTAATCTCTTTAATGCTATCCGTAGGGAACAACACAAAATCAGCCTTCGCACCTTTGGACAATAAGCCCCGATCGGACAATCCCAAAGCCGCAGCAGCCCTGTATGTTACACCGGCAAATACCTCTGCATTGCTCAGTTTTTCAAAACAAGCCAGTACAGATGCCTGCGTCAGCAAATGCCCCATTGGAGCCGAACCCGGATTCCAGTCTGTGGCAATAGCCAGACTGGCGCCTGCATCCAGCAATCTTCTTGCCGGTGTAAAGGCACATCCTATACCCATAGATGCTCCCGGCAAAGCAACAGGAATAACATCTGAAGCAGCCAGCAACTCTATTTCGGCAGATCCCGAACTCTCCAGATGATCTGCACTTCTGGCAGCAAATGACACAGCAACTTCACTTCCGGAAGTACTGAACTGATCTGCATGTACCGTGATATCAAACCCCAACGCCCGGGCAGCCTCAAAATACGGCTTGATCTGTTCCTTAGAGAAAGCACTTTTCTCCACAAATGCATCAATACGGTTGCTCAGTTGCTCTTCCTTAAGAACAGGGAATAACTCTTTTACAAGTATCTCTAAATATGCTTCATGACTCCCTTCAAAGTCCTTTGGTAAAGTATGTGCAGCCAGACAGGTAGAAATCAGCTTCGCTTTGCAGGTTTTAGCAGCCAGTTTGATGGCACGTAAAATTTTAAGCTCTTCTTCGACATTCAGACCATATCCGCTCTTCACCTCAATGGTCGTTATACCCTGACGAATCAGTGCTGCCGCCCGTTCCAGAATAAGATGTACTAAATCATCAGTTGTAGCAGCACGGGTATCTTTGACCGTACTCCAGATACCACCTCCGCTCTCTGCAATTTCCAGATAAGAACTTCCTGCATTACGCAGGGCGAAATCGTTGGCCCGCGTACCGGCAAATGCGATATGTGTATGCACATCGATCATTCCTGGGATCACGACAGTATCTTCTTCTACAAGCGTAAGCTGCAAATCCGGATATGACGATTCGGACCGTAACAATTCAAAATCAGCAATA
Source organism: Sphingobacterium spiritivorum ATCC 33861 (assembly GCF_000143765.1). Lineage (GTDB taxonomy): Bacteria > Bacteroidota > Bacteroidia > Sphingobacteriales > Sphingobacteriaceae > Sphingobacterium > Sphingobacterium spiritivorum. Next base: position 252,150 of record NZ_GL379774.1, read on the forward strand.
CGTTCTATCCGGTCTCCTTTGATAAGAATACCGGCATTTTTCTCAATATGAAGTTGCTGATCCTGCAGAGCGCCCTTTAACGGCAAATCAGTCATTGTCAGCACTTCCCTGAAAGGCCCTGTAAGGCGATATTGATTTTCGTTGTTCATATCTTAAAATTCATCAAATAAATTACCTCCCTTACCCGGATAAGGTTTATTTTCCTGTTTCGCAGCTGCTCTTGCTACAGCTATAAGTTCACCAGAGTATGTCAATGCCTGTGCTGTTTCCATAATTTCCGACATAGCCTGATCTTCTTCCAGATGAGGAATTGCCGATCGTACATGTGCATGTACAGCTGCCACAACAGGTGTAGGTTTCAGCGGATGATGAAAATCCAGAGCTTGTGCAGCACACAGCAATTCTATACTCTGTATCTTTTGTACATTATCCAGCACTTGCAGCAATTTTCTTCCTCCAATAGACCCCATACTCACATGATCCTCCTGTCCCAGAGATGTTGGAATACTATCAGCGCTTGACGGAAAACAAAGTCCTTTATTTTCACTCGCAAGAGCGGCTGTCGTGTATTGCAAAATCATAAAGCCGGAGTTCAGTCCCGTAGAACGTAACAGCAGCTTAGGAACATTAGGCGTATCTCCTTCCAATGATAAATATACTCTTCTGTCTGCAATATTTCCGATTTCGGAGGCTGCGAGACAGGCATAGTCTAAGACCATTGCCAAAGGCTGCCCGTGAAAATTTCCGCCGCTTATCGTCAGATCTTCATTAATCAGAACAGGATTATCCGTCACAGCATTGATTTCTGTTTCCACCAGTTCTTTCAGATGCAGCCAGGCTGTACGTGAAGCACCATGAACCTGAGGAATACAGCGTAAGGAATAGGGATCCTGTACGCGTGAACAATTCGCATGAGAGGTCACAATCTCAGATCCTTCCAGTAAATGATAAATAGTATCTGCGACAAATTGATTCCCCGCATATGGTCTGAGTTCGTGCAGCTCCCTGAAAAATGGTTTTATAGATGCATTCATTCCTTCCAGCATCAAAGCCGCTATCAAATCCGCCTGCATCAGTACCTGATGAAACGTTTCCACTCCTTTGACTGCATGAGCAGCAATAAATTGTGTTCCGTTAATCAGTGCAAGACCTTCTTTTGCTGCCAGATGTAAAGGTTCTAAACCAAATACCGCAAGTACCTCCCCTGTCGAACGTATCTCACCTTTATAATGCACCTTCCCCAACCCAATCAAAGGCAGGAACAAATGTGACAAAGGAGCCAGATCCCCCGAGGCGCCTACAGATCCCTGCTTAGGTACCACCGGAATCACATCCTGTTCAATATGCCAGATAATACGATCAATCGTACTTTCCTGTATTCCCGAAAATCCTTTGGCCAAAGCATGCGCTTTCAGGATCAGCATGAGTTTAGATAATTCAACAGCAATAGGTTCACCAACCCCTACAGCATGACTCTTAAGAATATTTTCCTGCAGCAAACGGGTATCTTCACGGCTGATAAGTGTGGTGCAAAGAGGCCCGAAGCCGGTGTTGATACCGTAAACAATACGATCAGAAGATACTATCTTTTCTACCAACCCGGCACTCTTCCTGATGCGCTCACGACTTTCTTCAGTAAGTATACCTGTATATTGTCCATTGCTTATCGCCAAGGCTGTAGAAACCTTTAGATGATCTTCTCCGTAATGAAATAGTGGCTTAATCATATCGTTATATAGTTTTTATAATGGATGATATGCATACAGTATAATAAATATGCATAACTATAAATTGTCCTTTATCAAATTTACCTGCTATATTTGATAATTAGAAATACCAATATTATCAATAATTGATAACCATGAGTAATCAAATAGAACTAAGACACCTTATTTATTTCAGTACACTTGCGGAAGAATTACATTTCCGGAAAGCTGCCGAGCGTTTATTTATTTCCCAACCTGGGCTGACCCGGCAGATCAAACAGATGGAAGAAATATATGGCGCCGTTTTATTTGAAAGAGGAAAACGATCTGTACAACTGACAAATGCAGGTCAATATCTCAAATCAGAGGTAGATATTCTTCTCAATCAACTGGATAATATCAAAACCCAGATCAAAAAAAGAGCTGAAGGTAAGATCACAGAACTATCCATTGGTTTTATCGGATCAGCTGCCCAAAGCATCATGCCTGATCTGCTTTATCAGCTGGATCAGGAACACCCGTTGATTGAAGTTGCCATGAATGAGCTTCCAAACAACACACAGGTTGAATACCTGCTGCACAACAAACTCGATTTTGGTTTTGTTCGGATGGACACTCCCATTAGCGGATTAGTGCTCAAAAAAATCACAGAGGAACCTTTTTCACTGGTTATTCCCAAAAACTATCCTATTCAGCAAGACAACTTCCATTCCCTGCAGCAGTTCCGAAATGAAGCTTTCATTTTATTTTCGAGAGATTACAGTAATGCTTATTACGAATTGGTAATGAGCATATTCGGGGATCATGGATTCGTGCCGAATGTACATCACAAAACAGTTAATGCACTTAGTATATTCAAATTAGTTGAAAAAGGTATGGGGGTGGCCATAGTCCCCAGCTCTCTAAGGATTGGCTATGATGTACCTGTCAACTTTATTGAACTGCATGATATTCCGCAACGTAGCCAACTGTCGTTGATATGGAATCCAAAAAACAGAAATCCGGGTATTCCAGCGCTGCTGTCAGTATTGGAACACTACTTTTTATAGAAGACTAACCTCTCCGTATACTTTTCTTCAGGAGGATAAAATAGTGCAATCGATTGATCAGCAACGGACTGCATAAATTGAAAACAGATTAGATATATTTGGTTTTCAAAGATCCAAAACCTATGATGAGAAGACTACTTATTACTTGCCTTTCCCTGATCAGTATCGCTTATGCACAGAACAGAAAAGCAGACATTTTCAAAGATGCTTCTTTGACCACTCTTAAAAAGAATATCAGCGAAAAACAGATCGATCTGATTCAGAATCCTACACTTAAAAATGTAGCTACCCAATTGTATAATAAAAACTATCCCCTGGATAAACGCTACCGTGAATATAGCAATTACGAATCTCCTCAGACATTGGCGAAGAAACTTAAAACAAGTCCCTACTCCCAATATGAAAATCCAACAGGTATATATTTTTCGGAAGGAGATTCAGCCGTACTATGGGTAGAAAAAACAAATGCCACACAGCTTTCATTACGTGTAACCAACTGGGATGATGAGGAATTTAAACAAAAAGATTATCCCTTAACGCAAGGGTATAATGCCTTTAAAATAGAAAATAAAGGGAATTCCTATATTCAATATTTTACTCCCGACAAAGCCGGCAACAACAAGGTGAAAATACATATCCTTTCCGGAAAAGTGAATGGCATCTTTGATATCAGCAAACATACAAATGAAGACTGGGACAACTTGCTGGCTAATGCAACAGCCCCTGTACTGGACATCGTCGGCAAACAGGTGCAACTGGCTTATGCCGTTCAATCCCTGCAAACCAATGCAGCTCATCAGGGTGTGGAACTGGTTAGACTCTATGACTCCATTATTGGTATACAACATGAGCTGATGGGGCTCAAGCAAACAAACCGTATTCCGAAAAACAGAATGTTTGGACGTGTTATCTGGAAAGGATTTATGCACGCAGATGGTATTGGAGCAGCTTTTCATAACAATACTATGAAAGATGTAGCCAATGTGGCAGGGCTCAGAAAAAATTCATGGGGTGTAGCACATGAATTTGGACATGTAAACCAGGTTCGACCAAATATGAAATGGGTAGGAACTACCGAGGTTACAAATAACATTTATTCGGTCTGGACACAATATATCTATAACCAGAATCAACCCAAACTGGAACGTGAGAAGTTAAAAGATTATGATGAGCCAAAGATCGGAGGTCGTATTACTTCTTATATGGAATCCGCATTTATTCATCGCCAACCCTGGCTGACACAGGCCGGTCCGGACCGCTGGGACAGAGAGCGTCCCCGCGATTGGGGTGGAGACCATTTCGTTAAATTAGTACCGCTATGGCAGTTACAATTATACTTCAACGTTGCAGGAGAAGGAAATACATGGGAAAACAAAAACTTCTACGGTGATATTTTTACAAAAGCCATTAATGCGCCCACAACAAAAGATAAACCGGACGCTTATTATCAGCTTGAATTTATAAAGAATGCCTGTGATGCTGGAAAACTTGATCTGACCGACTTTTTCGAACAATCAGGACTATTGATCCCAATAGATCTGTGGGTAGATGATTATACCTGTGCGCAAATGACCATTACACCAAATGATATTCAACAGGTCAAAACCTACGCTGCCAAATATCCGAAGCCGAATACGTCTGTACTTCATTATATTACAGCCAACAGTGTACAAGCCTATAAAAATAAATTAGCTGTTTCCGGCACCAAAGGCTCCGGGTATACAAAAGAAAATAAAAAAATCATTGTTGATAACAGCAAATGGCAGAATGCTGTTGCCTTTGAAACTTTTGCAGGAGATAAATTAGTTAAAATCGCTTTTGTAGGAGCCGGATCAGCAGATGCAGCACAGACGATTGTACATCTGCCTGAGGGAACAACTGCAGTCAAGGCTGTCAGCTGGGATGGGAAACGTATCGATATATTATAAGAATAGAAAAATCCGGTTCAAGCCTTCTTTTACCGGATTTAGTTATGTCTTCCTGTTCTGTCAGGAAGACACAACCAAATTTAGCTGAGCTTACTGTCAATAGTTGACAGATAAGCATAATCCTCAAAAGCAAAACTCGAAGTTTGTGACATCACATAATTCAATACTTGCTTCGCTTTAGTCAACAGATTCTTTTGTTGTTCTGTATCTGCAGTATGAAGACCATCGTTCATCAGAATAAGAGCCAGTGGACGAAGTTGTTCTACTTCCAGTTCCTGCTGAAAATAAGCCTGTAAAGATTCAGAAGTCTGATTCAGAAAAAAAGCTCTGTCTTTTCCGAAAAATGTACTGTATCCATTATCAAAAAAATCCGGATCTTCCGGTTCATCAAAGGCTGTAAACTTATCTGTGATCAATCGAAGATACTTACCGATCTCGTTCATCCAATTCATCAACGAGTCTTTCTCAAATCTAATTCCCATTTATTTTTTTAAAACTTATCTGATCTGTCCGTCTCCGGTCACAAACCATTTTTCCGTAACCAATTTTTCCAACGCAAAAGGACCTCTGGCATGAAGTTTCTGAGTAGAGATACCGATCTCTGCTCCAAGTCCGAATTCTCCACCATCGGTAAATCGTGTAGACGCATTTGCATACACAGCAGCAGCATCGACACTATTCATAAAACGTTCAATTTTCTCCGCATCATTCGAGATAATACATTCTGAATGCCGGGATGAATACAAAGCAATATGATCCAATGCCTCTTCCGTGTTATCCAATACTTTGATTGAACATTTCAAATCTAAAAATTCACGACCAAAATCCGACTCTTCTGCATGCTTTAAAAACGGATAACGCTCATTTTTTAACACTTCGTAAGCAGTATTGTCAGCAAAAACTTCCACTTCTGCTTTTGAAAAAGCATCTACCAGCTTAGGTAAGAACGTATTTGCAATCTCCCGATCCACCAATACCGTATCAAGAGCATTACAGACAGAAGGACGACTAATCTTCGCATTTGCAACGATAGCTGCAGCTTTATCCAGGTCTGCTGTTGACTCCACATACGTATGGCACACACCTGCACCGGTTTCGATAACAGGTACTTTAGCATGATTACGCACAAAATCAATAAGTGACTGTGAGCCCCTGGGAATAATAATATCGACATATTTTGTAGCTTCCAGCAGTTCAGTTACGAACTTGCGGGCTGTAGGCAGGAGCTGTACGACCGCCGGATCAACAGACATATCAGCCAGTACCTTGCGGATAAGTTTGACCAACACCGTATTGGTATGCCAGGCATCACTACCACCACGCAGCAGACACACATTACCTGACCGGATACAAAGAGCCGCCACATCGATGGATACATTAGGTCTGGATTCATAGATTACCGCGACGACACCTAAGGCGACCGTCTTCTTTTCCACTAACAATCCGTTTTCCAGTCTTTTAGAAGAAAGCAGCTTACCCGTAGGATCTTCCAGTATAGCTATTTCACGTAAGCTGGAACATAGTCCGTCAATGCGCTCTGCAGTCAGCAGCAATCGGTCATACTTCGGATCTTCTTTATCCATAGCATCCAGATCCGTTTGATTAGCATCTAAAATTTCCGGTACATGCTGTTCCAGCACATCTGCCAGTTGAATAAGTACCTGCGCCCTTTTCTCAGCAGGAATATGTTGAATAGCCTGAGTTGCCGCACGGGCAGCCAACAGCTGTGAGGTAATATTTTCCACGTTATAAGAGTACAATATCATTGGCATGCGCCAGTTCTACATTCTTTTTCTGATCCAGGTTTGTAAGAGAGGATGCATCTATCCGGGCTTTTGCAACAGCGATTTTCAATCCGGTTTCATCCGAGATATGAAAAACTTCTCCTGCCTCAAACCCCTGAATAATATCCTTAACGCCTACCGCCAGTAAACTTTTACGTTTCTGAAGAGCTTCCACAGCACCACTGTCGACACGTACCTCGCCTTTGATCAGACTGCCGCTGGCAATCCACTTATTACGCGAAGATACCCGCTTAGACTGAGGAAGACAGACCGTTCCTGTCTGACCTTTTACAGCTTTCAGCAGTCCATTTTCTGTCTGCATGCTGAAAATGACGGCCCGGATTCCCATCTGACTTGCTAAACGCGCAAAATTGAGCTTAGAAGTCATACCTCCGAGTCCTACAGAAGATTTATCTTTTCGGGCAAGAGACAAGGCTTCCTTGTCTACAACTTTGATCTCTGTGATCACCTTTCCGTTAGCATCCATGACTCCGGGTACTGAAGTACTGAATAAAATCTGCTCTGCCCCAAATCCTACAGCAATCAATGTCGCCAGTTCATCATTGTCAGAAAACTTAAGCTCCTTATTACTGACGACATCATTTTCATTGGCGATCGGAATAATATTGTTTTTCCAGAGTTCTTCGTACGTACTTTTCAACTGTAAAAACTGATCCCGGTTCGCAAAATGCTGCCTTTCACAAAGGCTTTGGGCCAATGCAATTTTGTAGGGACGGAAATAAGTACTGTATGTACGGATCAGTAATGGATTTCCGATAGCCGCTGCAGCTTTACGCTCGGAAAGTGTACCGGAATATTTGGGTAAAAATCGCTTACCGGCAGCTACAGCACCTGAAGATACCAGTACAATATTATATTTCTGTTGTAACTCTGCACATTGCCGAGCTATCTCCAGCACAATCCGTTCATCTATTTCACCGTCTTTAGATGTGATTGCCGCTGAACCAAACTTGACAACCAGTATAGGTTTTTTCATTTTATTACTCCGCTCTTTTATCTCTGCCTGACATTAATCCCTAAAATTAAAAAGTTAAAGACACAAAACAAGCAAAATATGTAAAAGAATGGATAAAATAAATCACATCCCTGCTGATGGCATTCTTGTCAACAGCAGGGATGTGAAGTTCAGTTAATATAAAGTTTTCTGAAGAATTACAGCTTAAAGGAATAGATCTCCGTACCATCCGAAAAATGGATTTCAGTATCAAAATCAGTTCCATGAGTTGTTTTATAGCTTTTAACCAAGGTCTTCAACGTCTCGACATCCCCCCTGTAAGTCAGCGCAAATGGTTTAGCTAAATTATATGCACTAAGGTCCATCATTACTTTTCCACTGTTATCCACATCAAACATGGTATATTTCCCTGAAGGCAATTGCACAGCAACAGCACCTTTGTTTTGTAACTCAGTCAAAAACTGATCAACAATCGCAGCTTTCTCCTTTGTAGATCTGGCAAAACCAAAAATAATATGTGCAGGAACACGATTCAGTTTAGGATAAAGCACTTTTACCATCTGCTGTTCCGGAAGAGTTAATGTATAATCATTAGCCGTCACTTCCAGTTTCCCCTTAATCTGCTCTCCGCCTAAGTTTACCTCTACAGGATAGCTTTTATTCTCCAGATTCACCAGATCAAACTGAGAAATCGCCGGCCCCAAACTTGTCAGGCAGACATCCGGAGACTTGACATCATAATAATTTAAAACAATTGTTCCGTTCTGGAGTTTAAAATCGCTGTTCAGGTAATAATTACCACAATTAAAGATCTTAACCGTTTTATTAATTAAATGGAGAGTTTTAGCAGAGCCATCAGCACGTTCCATAAGCGAAATGGTAACAGGCTCTGCGGAGGACTGTTTCTCTTCACTTTTTTCACAGGATAATAACAGCAAGAACAGACAAGCAACAAATAGGTTTTGAATTATTTTCATATTAGTAGGTTTTTTTACATAAAACGTACAACATATACCAAATGCTACACAGCTCCGATGTATTTGTCCAAAACCCAGCCTCAAAATTTTTGTTCCACATCTTTTCCCCATTCCTCATTAAGCTGAATCGCGAAGTTAGCATTAGATGAAAAACCTTCCAGCAACATTCCTTTGAAAGTCAGTTTCATATTATGCTTTAATGTAGAGGAAACTGAAAATTCCCGTATAATCTTATTCTCCTTATTATATACTTTCAGGGCATATCCTATGTCTCTGGCAATCGGGAGATACCCCAGAAACTGATTGAATTGCAGTACAGGTTCCGTTTTACCAAATTCGGGATAGAATATAATAGCTGATCCATCGGACAGGTCCGGAAATCTGGCTTCACTAAAAGGCACATAATAGGGCAGTTCGTGTTCCTGTACAATTTCTATTTTTCCGACTTCGGAAAGATCAGCTTTATCTGTAAATTCAAATTTCACCTGAGAATAATAACGCTGTAATACCAGAGGAATTTTCAAATCTTCCCCTACTTTCAGGCTCATAATCCTTTCACCGAAAACCTGGTTATCAGAATTATCAAAAGTATTATACAGATAATAATCATCCGCTGTTTTGATCGTACGCGGAAGAGTCAGCGTTTTAACTGCCTGACTCAGAACAAAAGATACATCATAACTTCCGGATGCCAGTGTCAGTGGCAGGTTCATTTCCAATGAATTTCTTTCAAGCTCTATCCTACCTTCTGTTACAAGTTTTCGATCCTGACTATTGAAGATATGATAGTATAAATGACGTAAAACAGGATTTACCGTTACAATCTTTCCGTCATAAGATCCTGAAAGCCGCATATTATCGATTCGGATAGTTCCCGTTTTTTCATTGAATTGCCCATTGTTACCCCGTTTTAAAACAAGTCTGAAGATGATTTTCTGGATTTCTTCAGTTCGTTGCAATTTGGTCAGGTCTGCCGTAATATCTCCCCAGGCTGTTCCCTTTATACTGCTCATATCATAGTCCGAAAGCAGCCCAACAAACGTAAGTCCGTTATCAACAGAATATAAGAGATCCAATGCTTTAGGACCGGTATCTGACCCTGAGACATTAAAAGCTAAGTGATTTAAAGATTTCACATCTTTCAATGGTATAGCGATCTCTATCTGTGTCACGCCTCTGAAAGATGCTGCACGTCCTGCATTGTATTCCCCATAAGCCTTTCCCGCTACAAAATCTACATTATTGGGTGTGACTGTCCATTGTACTCCATCTTCATCTAATGCGAGATCAGGTCTCAAGGTACCGTTGTTAAAAGACCAGAAGTATAGCGGTTGCTCTCCGGATATTACATTGTTTCCGGAATTAGCAACAAGTTTCAGGCCGTTATCCAGAGAAGAAACCGAGGCCGTAAAACCGGATAAAACAAAGTCTACACGATAAGATTCCCTTCCTTCGGGAACAGAAACAGACTTGCTGCACGAAAAGAGTACATGCCATGCGAGAAATAGTCCTAAATAAAGTTTTGCTCTTCTTTTCATAATTTATAACAGGCTAAAAAGTAAAATAATGGGGTATGCAGATATGCTGTTACATGATGAACATCATATAACAGCATATTTTTTTTAAAAGTCCTGGCTTAAATGGGGAAAACCCTTATGAATAACGGTAGTTATTCAGGAATACAACGGCAATAATAATCTGAATATACCAAATATTTATCTTTACTTCAAATTATTTCGCAATTAAAAATTAAATATCAACAAACAACTGTTAGGAAGTAAAGCGATCGTCATATGCCTTTTCCAGCGAGAACATCTCATCTCTTAGCTTGGCAGCCTCAAGGAAATCCATTTCTTTCGCTGCTTTTTCCATACGTTTCTTGGTCGTTTCGATAGCTTTCTTAAGATCTTTCTCACTCAGATACTGCATCACCGGATCAGCAGCCACAGCTACCGTAGGATCCGGCTCCACATATATTTTAGGTTCCATACCGTTAAAATCAGCAACAGAAGTCTGTTCCATAATTTCTTCTCTTGTCTTACCTACTGTGCGTGGAGTAATATGATGCTCTTCATTGTATTTCATCTGCTTTTCACGACGTCTGTTTGTCTCGTCTATCGTGATCTGCATACTGTCCGTCATCTTATCAGCATACATAATCACACGTCCCTTATCGTTACGTGCAGCACGCCCTATAGTCTGTATCAGAGAACGCTCCGACCTCAAAAATCCTTCTTTATCTGCATCCAGGATAGCAACCAGAGTCACTTCCGGCAGATCAAGTCCCTCACGAAGCAAATTGACGCCGACTAATACATCAAACTCGCCAAGCCGGAGGCCACGCAGAATCTCCACGCGTTCTAAGGTTTTCACCTCGGAATGGATATAGCGTACCTTAATATTCAGGCGTGTCATATATTTGGTCAGTTCCTCTGCCATACGCTTGGTCAAAGTAGTAGCCAGTACACGGCCACCTTCTTTAATTGTTTTATCCACCTGTTCCAGAAAATCATCCACCTGGTTAATAGCCGGACGCACTTCAATAACAGGATCTAACAATCCGGTAGGTCTGATCACCTGCTCTACAACAACTCCTTCGGTTTGCTGTAACTCATAATCACCGGGTGTAGCGGAGACATAGATGGTCTGATTGGTCAACGACTCAAATTCAGGAAAATTAAGCGGTCTGTTATCTAAAGCTGCAGGCAGACGGAAGCCATATTCTACTAAAGAAACCTTACGCGAACGGTCACCTCCGTACATGGCGCGAAGTTGAGGAATAGTAACGTGACTTTCATCAATAACTAATAAGTAGTCATCCGGGAAATAATCCAGCAACGTAAAGGGGCGCATTCCGGGCTGGCGTCCGTCAAAGAAACGGGAATAATTTTCAATACCCGAACAATACCCCAGTTCACGCATCATTTCCAGATCATAGTTGACACGTTCTTCAAGACGCTTTGCTTCCAGCATCTTTCCCTCATCTTCCAGTTGGGCTTTACGCTGCATCAATTCATCCTGAATAGCCCAGATCGATTGGGTAAATTTTTCCTTCGGTGTAACAAACAGATTGGCCGGAAACAGAGCCAGATCTTCCATTTTATTGATTGTCTTGGCAGAGACCGGATCGATTGCACTCAATTCATCAATCTCATCTCCAAAAAAGGACACCCTAATCGCATAATCAAGATAGGCCGGATATACATCTACTGTATCTCCTTTTACACGGAAAGTACCTCTTTTAAATTCGGCAGTTGTACGCGAATATAATATCTCCACCAATTTGTGAAGAAATGCATTTCTGCTGATAGTTGTTCCTACTGCAAAACGGAAAATAGAACGGGAAAAATCTTCGGGGTTTCCCATACCATAAATACAGGATACAGACGATACGACCACAATGTCTCTTCGGCCCGACATCAAGGAAGATGTAGTTGCTAACCGCAGCTTCTCTATTTCTTCATTTATGGCCAGATCTTTTTCAATGTAAGTATTGGAAGACGCAATAAACGCTTCGGGTTGATAATAATCATAGTACGAGACAAAGTAATTAACTGAGTTTTCCGGGAAAAACTGTTTAAACTCTCCATACAATTGGGCGGCCAGTGTCTTATTATGACTGAGAATCAATGCCGGCTTTTGTGTTTCCTGGATTACATTAGCAATAGTAAACGTTTTTCCCGAACCTGTAACACCGAGAAGAGTCTGATATGTTTCGCCGTCATTTACCCCTGCGACTAACTCTTTAATAGCCTGAGGCTGATCCCCGGTGGGTTGGTACTCAGAAGTTAATTTGAATTTCATTTGCCGTACATCTATAAAACATAAAAATACGCAATTTTCTCAACTTATCGAAGCATCAAATCCCGGCAACGGCAAACAATAATCCGTTTTTTTGTGTATATTGAGTAACAAACAACACAACTATTATGGTGACGATTCTTACAAAGCAAAACAGCATTGCCAACCAGTATATTACAGAACTCAGAGATGTAAAAATACAACAGGACAGAATGCGCTTCAGACGCAATCTTGAACGCATAGGTGAAGTCATGGCGTACGAAATCAGCAAGACATTGGAATACCGTCAGCATTTTGTAGACACTCCTTTAGGTGTTGCTGACACACATGTCCCTTCGGATTACCCGGTATTGGGCACGATTATACGTGCCGGCCTTCCTTTTCATCAGGGATTCCTGAATGTATTTGATCAGGCCGATAATGCATTTATTGCAGCATACCGGCACACCAAGAAGAGCGGAGAGTTTGAGATCCATAAAAAATATACCAATACCCCAAATCTGGATGATCGTGTTGTGATTATTGCAGATCCTATGCTGGCCACAGGTCGCAGTCTGGTCCTCTGTTGTAAAGATCTTCTTGCGGATTATAATATCAAAGAATTGCATATAGCAGTGGTCATTGCATCTGAAGAAGGTGTCCAGCACGTCAGAGCTTTTCTTCCGGAAGCACAATTATGGATCGGAGCAGTGGATAATGAACTTACAAGCAAAGCATATATCGTACCCGGACTGGGAGATGCAGGTGATCTGGCCTATGGAAATAAAGAGTAAGAAACAGTAACTACTGATTCTAACAAGAGCGTAAAGTTTACGTTAAGCACGAAATTAATTAACAATTATTTAGCAGTTAAAATGTTAAAAATCAAGACACAACACTTACATTTATATTATTATATCATTCGTTCTTTTTCACCACTAAAATTTATATTTTATGAATTGGCAAAAATACAATGGCGAATACATTCGCATTCCTATTACAGATGCCGTTGAAGAAATCATTGCCCGGGAAACAAGGCTCGGCAACAAACTCAAGGTTTACATCGGCACCGACTCTCAGGTCAAACGGGGGACCATCGACTTCGCGACAGTCATCGTCTTCCTCCGAGAGCACAAAGGCGGATTCATGTTCATCCATAAAGACAAACGAACCCACCTCATGAGCATTAAAGAGCGGATGCTTCTTGAAGTTCAGAAATCCATAGAAATCGCCTACCACCTCTGCCCCCTCCTCGATCAATACCATGTGGATCTCGAAGTCCACGCCGACATCAACACCAATCCAAATTTCCAATCCAACGTTGCACTCAAAGAAGCCATGGGCTATATTATGGGAATGGGATTTGTGTTCAAAGCAAAACCGGAATCCTTCGCCAGTACAAATTGTGCCAATAAACTGGTACAGTAACGTATTAAAGTAGGATTTCTAACTTTACTTTGTATCTTTATTCGCGATAAGCAATAGAGGTATGCAAGACTTTTTTCAGCAAATTGCCCGGCAGTTTGTCCAGACTTCTTTACTCGAATGGATAGGCACAATTACCGGATTTCTCTGCGTCTATCTTGCCGCCAGGCAACATATCCTCAACTGGCCTGTCAGCATCATCAGTGTAACCATCTACGCCTACCTTTTTTACCATAGCAAACTCTACGGAGATGCAGTATTACAGATTTATTTTCTCGGAACTGCGGTATACGGCTGGTATTACTGGATCAAACGAAAAAAAGAAGCCGACAAACCTATTGTAAGCTTTACAAACCGTCAGATGGTATGGACCATAGGTATCATTTTGCTTCTGACAGCAGCTCTCGGAACTTTTCTTGATCATCAGACAAACTCGGATGTACCCTACATTGATGGCTTCTGTACGGCTGTAAGCTTCGTGGCTCAATTCCTGATGACCCGAAAAGTATTGCAAAACTGGTTGCTATGGGTATTTGTAGACATCTGTTATATCCCGCTTTACTATCATAAGGATTTATTACTGACAGCAGTCCTGTATCTTGCATTTGCAGTCATTGCCTGGAACGGATATAAAGACTGGAAAAAGACGTATTTAATGTCCTGAATAAGATAATATAACTGGTTTCACCTGCTGCGCTTCCGCTAAAGAAAGAGGGTGAAAGAGCAGTTATTCTTTTATCTTTGCTTTTATTAAGAGAAATATAAAGAATGGCGAATCAGATTTTAAAGAAAATAGCAGTGGTAGGTCCGGAATCTACAGGAAAATCGACCATTGCACAAGCCATAGCCAGACATTTCAATACAGTATGTGTACCGGAATATGCACGTGAATATTGCAAAAATCTAAAAAATGAATATACTCTGCAGGATGAAGTCAATATGTATTATGGACAGATTGCGCTGGAGGATAGCCTTATTCCACTTTCTCAACATCAAATCCTGATCTGCGACACTACGATTCTAACCGTCAAGGTATGGTGTGATTATCTGTTTGGAAATACTCCGGAAGAAGTTAAAAATGAGATCAGACACAGAGATTATGACCTGTATCTGCTGATGGATATCGACCTGCCCTGGGAAGATGATCCTCTTCGTGATTTTCCGAATGAACGGGAGCATTTCCTGGCAGTCTGGAAAAAAGAATTAGACAGCTTAGAAGCCAGATATAGTCTTATTTCAGGATTAGGAGAAGAGAGATTGAAGAATGCCCTGAAAGCTATAGAAGAATTCCGATAAACAAAAAGAGCTTCATCTGAAAATTAAGATGAAGCTCTTTTTGTTTATGAGGATAATCTCCTAGTACCGGTAAGCATCCGCTTTATAAGGACCGTCAACCGTAACCCCGATATAAGCCGCCTGATCTTCCGTTAAAGTATCTAATTCCACACCGATTTTTGCCAGGTGAAGACGCGCAACTTTCTCATCCAGATGTTTTGGTAAAGTATACACCTTATTTTCATAAGCAGCTGTGTTAGTCCACAGTTCCAATTGAGCCAGCGTCTGATTAGTAAACGAGTTGGACATCACGAAAGAAGGGTGTCCTGTAGCACATCCCAGATTTACTAAACGACCTTCTGCCAGTAAAATAATGTCATTACCATCAATGGTGTATTTATCAACCTGCGGTTTGATCTCAATCTTGGTATTACCGTAGTTTGTATTTAACCAGGCCACATCAATTTCATTATCAAAGTGTCCGATATTACATACTACAGTTTTATCCTTCATTGTTTTGAAATGCTCAGCACGCACGATATCTTTATTTCCGGTGGTAGTCACCACGATATTAGCTTCTTTTACTGCATCAGCAAATTTCTTAACCTCAAATCCTTCCATAGCTGCCTGAAGCGCACAGATCGGGTCAATTTCTGTTACAATAACACGTACTCCGGCTGAACGCAGAGATTCAGCAGAACCTTTACCCACATCTCCGTAACCTGCGACTACCGCGACTTTACCGGCCAGCATCAGATCTGTTGCACGACGAATAGCATCTACCAATGATTCACGACAACCGTATTTATTATCAAACTTAGATTTTGTAACCGAATCGTTTACATTAATTGCAGGGAGGTGTAATGTTCCGTTTTTCATACGCTCATACAGACGGTGAACACCTGTAGTCGTTTCTTCGGATAATCCTTTTATACCGCTGATAAGTTCGGGGTATTTATCAAACACCATATTTGTCAGGTCACCACCATCATCCAGGATCATATTCAGAGGCTGACGATCTTCTCCGAAATACAATGTTTGCTCGATACACCAGTCAAATTCTTCCGCATTCATTCCTTTCCATGCATACACAGGGATACCCGCTGCTGCAATAGCTGCCGCCGCATGATCCTGAGTAGAAAAGATGTTACATGATGACCAGGTCACATCTGCTCCCAGTTCTACCAAAGTTTCTATTAATACCGCTGTCTGAATAGTCATATGCAGACATCCTGCAATACGAGCTCCTTTAAGTGGTTTGGCAGCGCCAAATTCCTCACGCAAACTCATCAATCCCGGCATTTCAGCTTCTGCCAGTTCAATTTCTTTACGGCCCCACTCTGCAAGGCTGATATCTTTAACTTTGTACGGTACGTACGTGCTTTCTATTGATGACATAATTATTTTCTCTTTTAAAATTTAGAATACAAAAATACCATTAACGACAGTCAATTCAAAACATTAGCTTTTTGGCATTTACAAATCTGACATTCATTTGAGAGTATAAACTTGACGGAGGAGTATAAGTGCCTTATATTTGTAAATATTTAATTAAAAAAGAGAAGAAATGTATCCAGAATATTTAGTTGAACCCATGCGTAAGGAGCTTACGGATGCAGGTTTCCAGGAGTTAAAAACCATTGCAGAAGTAGATTCGGCAATTCCTTCTGAAGGAACTGTTTTTGTAGTTGTAAACTCAGTATGTGGTTGTGCTGCAGCAAATGCAAGACCTGCGGCTAAAGCGGCTGTAAAAAATGAGAAACATCCTGACAAACTTGTTACTGTATTTGCAGGGATGGAAAAAGATGCTGTAGATAAAGCACGTGAATACATGTTGCCTTACCCTCCGTCATCGCCGGCAATGGCTCTTTTCAAAGACGGTAAATTGGTACACATGATTGAAAGACATATGATCGAAGGTCGCCCGGCACAAATGATAGCAGACAATCTGGTTGCTGCATTTGACGAGTACTGCTAGATCATCTATTTTGATTTTTGAAACAAAAAAGCTGTTCCACAATTGTGGAACAGCTTTTTTTACGGCACCTGTTTCGGTCAGAATAAGTAAGGGCTCATGCTGCCGGTATAATATTTTGCAGGAACCATCAATTTATTTTTCGGTAATACGACACCATTGAAATCAAAATAGGCAGTGACCTTTCCCCCCTCTTTATAGTAACGGATAGAAAGCAATGGAGATTTGTTCTGATAGGCCCAGGTAAACTGTGCATCATCCTGAGAGATCAGTTCAGTGAAGGTATTATCCTTGTTTATATGTCCGAAGTAGTGGATTTCGCGGTATGCCCCGCCTGATACTTCCTTAGTAAGCTGTCTGATTGCAAATTCATCATTTAATTCTTCCCCCTGATTGCCTCCCATTCCGGCCTTTATAATACCTAAACCAACAGAAACGTCCCCCGGAATATTACGGGACAGTCTTACTTTTACCCCAAACAGCGAAGTCAACGCAGAATCAGTGGTCAGGCTCTCTCCTTTACGGACTAATTGATTATCATAGATAACAGCTTTCCAGTTTTCATCCGGATATGTCGAATTGTACATTTCCGGTGGTTTAATTGCTTCAGGTGGTTCCAGCCTGTTCGACTTCCTGGTCTTACTCTTTACAGCGGCCTTCACAGGTACAACAGGTGCTTCCTTCGGAGCTATTTCGTCAACAGCAAAGCCTACCGGAAAAGTATAACGTAAATATCCTTCATCAAGCGTACCACTAATAAGTTCTAATTTTTCAAATGAAGGAATTGTTGTAACTTTTCGAAACTGATCTGCCACTGAGATAATCGTCCCTTTTCTATCTGTATCATATACAGCAAGGTATTGTGTCTTATTGTTTCTCTTTGAATCATAAATACTAAAAGCTTCTACCTTGGAATAAATCTTATCCAGTGTGAAACTTTGATGGTTTACCGGAGAAGCGATTACAGTCTTATTATCCTTTTCAAAATGGTAATAAGCAATGTCATCTATAATTATTAACGGACTGCTATCTTTGAGAGTACCCATATTAACAGGTTTGCCTGTCTGCGTATCCATAAGCCAATACATATAGTTGTCTTTCGCATCTTTATCCATAATGACATAATATGAAAAATCACCATATACTTTAACAGATGCACAAAAACCCGGTGCTTTAACCTCATTTCCCAATGTATCCATTAACCCATATTCTCCGTTAACCTGAAAAGGGACAAGCAACGGACGTTTTACAGGTAATGTCTGTTGGGCAGACAACTGTACCGTCAAACTCATCACTAAAAGAATCGAAGAGAAAATAAATCTGATCATAATTTAATATTATTTCTCCTCATCAAGCAAACATTATGCCTTCATTACACCGATAGACTTTCCATCCCAATCGGGGAATAATATTTTATCATCATTTAATTTCAGATGTCTGTCAGCAACTTCTGAAAAAATAGCCCGGAAATCGGTTGTTACTTTAAGATCACGCCCGTCTTCCAGATTTTCTTTTGCCAGTTCATCCATATGTCCGTGCACTTTTCCACCATTCACCTGATTTCCCAGAATAAAATTGCAGGATCCGCGTCCGTGATCTGTACCTCCTGTACCATTCTGATATACAGTCCGGCCAAATTCTGTCATTGTCATCACGGTGACATCATCCTGATATGCTTCGATATCTTTCCAGAAAGCCATTATTGAATTGGAAAGATCAGCAACATTACGCGCAAAAATCCCGGTATCCTTTCCCTGATTAAAATGTGTATCCCACCCGTTACTCTCTGTAAAGGCGACTTCAAGACCCACATCCATTTTGATCAATTGTGCAATTTGCTTCAGAGACTTACCCAGACTACTTCCAGGATATGTTACATTATTGGCCGGCTCATAATTTTTAACGGCATTACTCTGCAACATTTTCATCGCTTCAAAGCTTTCTTTACCGGTATCACGCAAGACTTCATTCACTGTATTATCATACAGATCTTCAAAGCTCCTTGCATTCTGATTAAAAGTCACCCCTTTGCCCTGTATCTTAAAATTTTTAATATCACTGATTGCCAGAGCTTCATGCTGACCATATAATGATCGGGGTAGCGCTGCCGTTATACTGACTGCTGAGAAAGGAGTCAGACTATCATGTCCCAATAATCCGACTGCACGATTCAACCACCCGCTGCTGGTATTTTTCTCAAAAGGCGTACCTGACTCCATATAATCCTGCGCATCAAAATGGGAACGTGTGGTATTAGGAGATCCCATTCCGTGAACAATGGCCAGCCGGTTTTCACGAAAGACTTCCTCAAATGCTTTCATCCCCGGATGCAGCCCGTATTTTCCGTCCAGATCAATCAGTGCAGATGCTCCTTCCGATTTTGCCGCCGATAAAAATAAATCCGGACGTGCAGCCTGCAAATGGGTATCCAGAAATGGCGTTACAGCCATCAATCCGTCCATAGCACCACGTTGAAAAATACAGACCATCACCTTACGCTTGCTGTAGGGGCTCAACAATTTTTCTCTGGCAACTGCTTCGGCTAAAAAAGCCGGAATACCTCCCATTAAGCCGATTCCGAATAGGCCCAACCCTGAATTTTTTAAAAATGCCCGTCTGTTTAACATCTTCTTAGATTATTATCGCCGCTGAAACTCCGGAGAACCTATAATGAGTCCTACAATTTGTGCCAGCATAGCATTGGTCTGATTCTTACTCTTTGTACTTATCTTCTGTTCCTGTGCACGATCATCCTGCATCATGCTTTTGTCTCTGTTTTTCTGCGAGGCTGCTGATACTTTCTCTTGCAGATCCTGTTGTGTCAGTCTCTTTTTCAGCACATCTATATCCACCTCCGGCAAAAGCTTACGACCAAATACTTCCAGTGCCTGTTCAGCACTTTCTGGTTCTCTGCCACCAGTCACCCGCATCAGATCAACTTCTACGCCTGAATTATTTTCCGAAGTAAAAGATAGTCCGAAATTCATTCTGTTCAATAAAGACCCTGTATTTATCCAATAATCTGATTTGTCCGGAAAACCTGTAGGAGCGATATAATGATACTTCTGTTCTCCCATTCGGGTTACCCAGTTATTAAGCTTGACAGGATTGTTCACATCTGCATCCAATCCCCTGACGGCACTGATTGCCAACTCAAAAGGGGTTTTTATTTTCTGATCAATCGTTTTCTTATCCCAAAATTCGGGAGAATACACCATCATTGTCAATACAACTGAAATATCGCCGTTATTTTTTAGAAAAGCATCTTTCATACGGTTTACCAATACCGGAGAAGGATTATCGGATACAAACCGAACAGCAAGTTTATGAACGATAAATTCTGCTGTCTGTGGTTTTGACGCCAGCATTTTTAATAATTCCACACCCTCTTCATACCCCTTATTGCTGAAGGTATGGGCTAATACTGTTTTTGTTCCTTTATCGTGGCGGTTAGCCAGGAACAAAAAATCACCATCCGTTACATTATTCTTATTGTTAGCGATATTCTCCTTCTGTACATTTCCATAGCCTTGCATCGGATAGATGGTCCAGCCTGTGAGGACACGAGCCGCTTCTGTCACATCTTTTTGTGTATATCCTCCATCTACACCCAACGTATGCAGTTCCATCAGTTCACGTGCATAATTTTCATTTAGTCCCTTTTTTCCCTTGCTTTTGGGATTATCGGCAACACTTGAAAAATTGTCCAGATACATCAGCATAGCCGGAGCTTTAGCTGTTGCCAGAAGCAGATCCTCAAAATCTCCTAAAGCATTGGGTCTGATGACATAAGCCTCATAATTGGGTATAAACGGAGCCGCCTGCCCTTTAGTAAAAGATACATTAAAGTGATTAAACCAGAAATCGGTCATTACTTCGCGAAGCTGATTCTGACTATATACAGCTCGTACTATTTTAGAAGCCAGAAACTGACGATTTAATTCGTTTTCAGGTCTGTAACCTTTGACTTCCATAAATTTTCGAATCGCTTCTTTATAAGAATGCTTGCTGTTATCAATAGAATCCTTTGAAATAAAGCCTTCCTTGACAGCTTGTCTGCGGACGCGGGCTGAGCGCGGATAGAGGGAATCAATTGCGCGATTGCTCAATAATACATCTGCATAATTACTCATCAGGTTATTTAGCCGTTCGTCCTTGATATTGCCCTCCAGCTGTTGTCTAAACCATTTTTCCAATCCCTGCTTTTCTACTTTTTCGATCTGTTGCTCATCAAAACCATAGGTAAAACGGCTAAGCAGATGTACAATGGCCTCCTTTTCAGTGAGTCCCTGTTGTTTGTATGGAAAACTGCCTTTGACTTTCACTTCCTGGCTGTAGCCTGTCAGAAGAAAAGAAAGAGAAATAAACAGAACTACAGCAATTCTTATCATAACTTTCATAGGAGGCATTTTTTAACTGTATAAATTTACAACTTGATCCTAACATTTATGTATTAAGAAATCATTAAAGGCCAACCGTTTATACAGACGCCGGTGCTTATCATAGACAACGTTTTTTCGAAAAGGTTTAGTGTGTTTTAAAGCTATATCTTTAAAAAGAAAGGACTTTTAATTGAAATAAAACAGCATTCACATCGTATTGTATCCCAATGATTTGTATTTTAGTATGATCAATCCTTATGATATGCGAAGCATTTACCTTAATTGTGTCTTTAGTTTATTCCTTCTATTCGGTTGCAAACCGACCAAACAGGTCGATCTGATTGTATACAATGCCCGGGTCTACACAGTGGATTCAGCATTTACGGCTGCAGAAGCCTTTGCCGTAAAAGACGGCAAGTTTGTGTCAATAGGATCAGGTACAGCTATCCGGCAGCAGTATACTGCAGAAGAGGAGATCAATGCAAACGGCAAAGCCATTTATCCCGGATTTTACGATGCACATGCTCACTCTTTCCTACTCGGTGAATTATTGGATCAGGTAGATCTGATGGGTAGTAAATCATTTGAGGAAGTGATAACACGGCTACAGGCTTATCATAAGGCACGCCCCGAAAAAAAATGGATTATCGGAGGAGGATGGGATCAAAATCTCTGGAAGGACAAGAAATTTCCGACAAAAGAACTGTTAGACAAAGCGTTTCCTGATATTCCTGTATACCTCTCCCGCGTAGATTATCATGCGGCTGTTGTTAACTCAGAGGCACTTCGCATTGCAAAAGTCACCCATGTACGCACTATCGAAGGAGGACTTATAGGCGGAGAAAACGGCATTCCGAATGGTATACTGATCGATAATGCTATGGACCTGGTCAGTCATCAGATCCCGGAAGCGGAAGAATCTGCAGTCCTTCGAACACTGAAGGTCGCTCAGGATTCACTCTTGTCTGTAGGGCTGACTACTATCGTAGATGCCGGGCTCACGCATATGCAATTAGAAATGCTAAAGAATTTCTACAAAAGGGATGAATTAAAAATCAGAGACTATGCTATGATAGCCACCAATCCGGAGAATGTAAGTCACTATCTGAAAGAAGGCGTATATGATACAGATAGACTCACAATCCGTTCTTTTAAGTTATTGGCAGACGGGGCATTAGGATCCAGAGGTGCCTGTCTTCTGGAACATTACCATGACGCTCCGACAAAAGGATTTCTGTTACATAGCCCTGCGGCATTTGACACCGTGATCAGGCAATTAGCAAACAGTCCTTTTCAGGTCAACACACATTCTATAGGAGATTCGGCTAACCGGATTATATTAGATGCTTACGGAAAATATTTAAAAGACAATATCAACCGTCGCTGGCGCATAGAGCATGCACAGATCATTGCACCCGGAGATTTTCACAAATTCAGACAATTCCATATTATTCCCTCCGTACAGCCCACTCATGCTACCTCGGATATGTACTGGGCCAAGGATCGTTTAGGAGAGGAAAGGCTCAAAGGAGCATACGCTTACAAAAATCTCTTGGAAGAGTACGGCATGCTGGCTTTGGGAAGTGATTTCCCTGTTGAACATTTTAATCCGCTTTATGGATTTCATGCTGCTGTGGCACGTGTGGATGCTCAGGGCTTTCCGCAGGGAGGATTTCAAATGGAAAATGCCATCAGCCGCGAGCAGGCCTTACGTGGTATGACCATCTGGGCTGCTTATTCCTGCTTTCAGGAAAAACAACGCGGAAGTATAGAAAAAGGAAAGGATGCTGATTTTGTTATTCTGGATAAAGATATTATGCAGATTCCTAATCAGGAACTCAGAGGCACAAAGATTATACGGACTGTGATTGCAGGCGAGAGCGTATTCATACGGAAATAACTATTCAAAAAAAATACGGCATCATTAGATGCCGTATTTTCCAATATTATATCAGCTTATTTTTGGCTGATATATGTTTTGTTTCCATTACTATTGATGTAGTATTTACCTCCTTTAGGACCTACATACACCTGATGACCATTATATTTTTCACCGCTCAATTTATCTGTTGAGGAAACAGTTTCCTTTTTAGCGGCTGCTACTTCTTTTTTAGCTTTTGTGGTAGCCTTCTTCGTTGTAGACTCTTCAGCTTTCACAGCTTTAGTCTTTTCTTTTGCCGGTTCTTTCTTTGCTGTTTCGGTCACCTTTTTTGCGGCTTCCTTTTCCTTTGTTGCTGTCTGTTTTGTTTTTTCTTTTGATTTATCTGAAGCAGATTTTATCTTTTGCTCAGATTTTTTTACCGCTTTCTCGGGGGTAGTCTGTTGTGCCTGACTTGTTGCAATTCCAAACACGGAAACCATAGCAGCAACGGCTGCCATTTTTTTGAAATAATTTGAGAGATTCATAACTCTAATTTTTAAGAATTAAACTGAAATAATCCGGTCAAAACAAATGCCACACACAGCTCCCCGACCACTGAAAAACAGGCAATTAACTAAACTTTAACATTAGATTCTTTGTACTGCCTTTTTGGAATAAAAGAAAAAATAAAAAGTAGTAAAACAGCGACACAAAGGACAATGCTGGCACCGAAAAGGAGGAAAGGATAATAGGGAACCAAAGGCCAGCCCATATAAATACTTAAACCCTGCAACAGCAATAGTATTTCTGTTAAGGTAAAGCCTATAATAAGCAGATAACTTGAAAATCTGATGCCATATGAAGAAATATTCAACCAGCCGGATCTCATTGCGAATAACAACAGACTTCCGCTGATCGTCCCTAACATCAGAAGGTGTATAAAACCTACAACCAGATGTCTTATATAATGTACAGCCTCCATCATTGGAGGGTACAACAACAGCAAAGGAATGATGATTTTTATGAAAAGTGTCAGCCCGCTATAACTAAAAAGAATACGCTCAGTGGCTGAATATGTTTTCAAAATTCCATGCACCTGAAAACGTACCGAACGATAGAGAATTACAAATGCGGCTAATTGTGTCAATATCCCGGCGGCATGCACCCAATACAACAGCGGATTTTTGAGATACCAACTCAGTGGCAAAGCAAAGGTGAGCACGACAGACAAGAGCAACAGTATATAAAAAACTTTCCAATCCTTTGCCTGAAACGCTATCCTGAAGAAGTAAAAAGCGATAGCCAATACAGCTATCACAAACCATCCGTTAAATTGAAAGTGTAGAAAAAATTGTATTGCGACCTGGAAGAATGCTGAAGTATTTCCCATTAATCCAACTGCTGGTCCCAGACACCATACGCCCAATGTGGATATCAGCATAAATCCCAATGCCGTCTTCAACAGCGTTGATCCGGGATTATGTTCTCTTTTTCGAAATTTCCAGATCAGATACACAAATGTATAGCTGCATAACAGGTGTAAAGTAGAAAAAATGATAGAATAGACAGCATATCCCTGAACAGGAAAGAATATAAACATTCCAATTACAGCAATCTGGGATACAATGAACAGTATCTTAAAGTATTTTTCAGACTGTTTACTTTGTTCTGCAAAACGATCATAAATCAATGCAGTCAAAGCAAGGTAAATCCAACCCAGCATAGCACCATGAGAATGTCCGTGTAGAAGAAACTTAAAATTGATATTGCCAATCGTATAGACCCCGGCATATCGCAACAGCAGCCCCATGTATGCGGCAATTGCAAAATTAAAAAGACTAATCTGAAACCATTTTCCGGGCATGGACACAGGTAAATACTTTTGCGATTAATAAATTCAGTATAACCGTTATTCGATTACAGTAAGGGAAAATGTAACTTTATCTACAGGCAGATCGGCAGAAGAGGTTTTAACTTTACTGATCTTCAGAATTACATCCAGACCTTCATATATTTCACCAAATACGGTATAATCATGATCGAGTCTCGGCTGCCCACCATTTTTGAGGTATTCTTCACGTTGTTCTTTGCTATATACAATCCCCTTTTTCTTCTCCAATGCATCAAGATCCTGAACAGTTACTTTTTTACCCACAACAAAATAGAGCTGATTCAGAAAAGAAGATTTGGTAGGATTATCGTCCCGGCCTGCTCCCAATGCACCTATTTTATGAAATGCACGTGTATCAAATTCAGGCGCAAGACGAACAGGTGGTTTTGAAGGAGATTTGGCTTCTTCTGAAAGAATATCTTCGTCAAGCTCTCCGCCCTGCACAACAAAATCTGAAATTACACGATTAAACTGTGCGTTTGTATAGACTCCGCTTTGTATAGCATCAAGAAGAAGTTGCTGGTGATGTGCTGTATAGTCATATAACAATACCTTAAAATCTCCGTAATTTGTATGCACCAATATCCTTTTGGACTGTGCCTGACTGATGGAGAAGAAACACAGGAAAAGAAGAACAGCAAAGCTTATTTTAAATTTTATCATGGAGCTTGTTTATTAATTCATTCAAATATATCCAACATCTGCAGACTATCCAATAGCAATCAATGCTTACTCCTACAGATACTTCCTGAACAAAAAGAAGAAGAAATTCAAAATAATTTCTTAATTACGATAATTTCGTATATTTACGATATAAATGTAATATTATGAAAAAATCATATTTATTTTTGATCGGGTTATTCCTATTAAGCTCTGCCCGTGCACAGCAGACAGAACCTGCGCTAGCAAAAGCGCATTATCTTTTTAAACACGTCAATGACACCAGCAACCGGGAACAGTTTCGGCGGGATGAAATGGTATTATATCTGGGCAAGAATTCGAGTTACTTTACCTCTTATTCTTCAAACCGGGCACAGGAAGATATAAAAAAACAAATGGACAATCCTGCATTTGACGGTAATCTGAAAATTGTAAGGAATACCTCTCCGACACAGGAATCTTACTATTGCCGTCCTCATGAGCACAAGCTCACAGAGCTTAAGGATGTCGCCGGTGACAAATTTCTGGTGGATACACAATGGCCCGAACTGGATTGGAATATAGGGGAAGAAACACGGAAGATAGGCGGTTACAAGACTCAGAAAGCGCAGACTAATTACAAAGGCAGAAACTATACAGCCTGGTTCACAACGGAATTACCATTTCCATTCGGACCCTGGAAATTACAGGGATTACCCGGACTTATTCTGGAAGCTTATGACGATAAAAAGGAAGTCATATTTGAATATTCAGGCTTTGACAAACTGGACAATGGTCTCTTGAATGTAGAATTACCGGCAAATGCTGTTAAATCAAATCTCAAGGAAATTAAGAAAATTCAGGACGCCTTTCACGCTAATCCACAAGCTTATATACAGGCCAAACAGGCGCAAAGACAAAATGCTGCAGGTGTAAGTGTATCCGGCAACAGTATTTCCGTATCCGCCACAAGCGCCAAAGCATCCGGAGAAATGGATATGTCAAAAATAAAAAGTGTAAATGTTCAGCAGGACGATAATTATAAACCTTCTAAAATCACAAACAATCCTATCGAATTGATTCCGTAAATGAAAAAACTCATTCTTTTACTATTTCTATGGTTACTTCGTACAGGATGTTCGGCGCAGCAATATAAAGTGTCGGGAACAGTTACAGATGCAAACAGCAAACAAAAAATCCCGTATGCGAGCGTCAATCTGCTATCCGAAGAAAATAAGATAATCGCTTTTAAATCCACAAATGCAGAAGGCAGTTTTACGATCATAATGACACGGCCTCCGGAAGAGCTGATCATGGAAATAAATCACCTGGGTTATGAAAAGTTCAGACAGCAGCTTCATAAAGGAGCTGCTGACCTAATGGTTACCCTTATTCCCAAAATGCATTTACTGGAAGATGTGGAGGTCAGGAGCCGGCCACAAATCCGAAAATTAGGAGATACACTTTCCTATAATGTGGAATCCTTTGCGAAAGAAGAGGACCGGTCTATCGGAGATGTAATCAAACGTATACCGGGAATGGAAGTCAGTGAATCGGGGCAGATCAAATATCAGGGAAAAGCCATCTCCAACTTTTATATAGATGGCGATGATCTGCTGGATGACAGATATGCAATCGGGACACGCACCATTCCGTATAAAATGGTGCAGGATATTCAGGTTCTCAATAATCACGAGCATCTGAAAGTATTAAAAAACAAACGGTTTACAGATCAGGTTGCCATAAATCTATTGATAAAGGATGACGCCAGACTCAAACTAACCGGGCAGGCTAAGGTCGGCGGAGGCTTTCCAAAGCAGTATGATTCTGAATTAAACAGTATTCTGTTTAATAAGAAATATAAAATGCTGAATGTACTCAACGGCAACAATACCGGAAAAGATCTTACAGGAGATCTGGTCGGATATAATCAGGCGTCCATATTTTCAAAACTCGGAAATTCAAGTGTCAATAATTTATTGTCTCTTGGCACAATAGGTCCTCCTCCGATATCCAAACAGCAGTATTACTTTAATAATACCGGAGCATTAAATACCAATAATCTGTTTAATCTGAAAAATGATCTGCAGCTCAAATCAAACATTCAGGCATTGTACGATAAAGAAAGAAGATCTTTCAGAGGGCAGACGGCATATTATTCAGAAACCGGGACAGCATCTTTTGATGAGTCACAACATACAGAGACCGAAAAATTTATGAGTGCTATACGGCTTACACTCAGTAAAAATATAGAGAAAAAGTATATCAACAATACCCTGTCTTTTGAATATGAAAAACAGAATGGCATTGCTGCGTTACTAAGCAATGCACAGTCTATAGAACAGAACCGGCAGCATACTATACGGGGAATATCCAATCAGCTGAGTTTTGTTCCGGAATTTAAAAACAAACATATCGTAGAGTTTAACTGGTCGTTTAGTTATGGTAATAAACCCCAGTTTCTGAATATACAGCCGGGAATATTTCCGGATATATTAAATTCAGGTCAGAATTACAGTGCTACTCACCAAAAAGTCGAAGTCCCAACACTCTATAATACATTATCAGCAGGCTATCGGATCTCTAAATCTAAGATCCGTCAACTTTATGAAGCCGGAATTTCCAATGACAGGCAACACCTTCGTTCTGATCTTTTGCTCCGCCAAACAGAAACTGATGCTCTGCAATCCGGAGGACAACAGGGCAATGATATGACATGGCTCCGCAACAAATTTTATATCAATGCCCAATATGAATGGAAACAGAACCGGTTTGAGGCTATGCTTTCACTCCCGCTAGCCTATCAGATCACCTCTTTTGCTGATCCGGGGTTTGACCTGAAGAAAAACAGAAACGATGTGTTATTCAATCCTGTTTTTAAATTCAAAATGAAAGTCATGCAGGAAGATGAAATCAGCTTAAATTACAACTTCAGCAATTCTTTTGGCGGGATTACAAATGTATATCGGGGTTTGCTGGTCCGGAATTACCGGATGCTGAGTCAGAATCAATCCGAAATTAATGAAAGTCAGGGCCATAATATAGGATTGAATTACAACTTTAACAGGATTACAAAAATACTCTTTGTCAATGCCGGACTTAATTATAGTCAATCGGTATCCAATACCATTATTTCCTCAAGAGTCAGTAATAATATTACCGAAGAAATACTGGTACCTATGGATAATAAGATCCTTGCATACTCAGGTTATGTTGGATTTGATAAATACTTATTTCGTTTAGCAAGTACCGTCAAGCTCAAAGTATCATGGAATCTTTCTGATTATAATCAGCTTTTTAATGATGCACTTTTACCATTCCGGAATACCAGTTATGTGATTCAGCCTGGATTTGAAGCTAAGATATGGAAGAATTATAACCTGTCTTACTCCGGTACGATTAACTGGAATATCAGCAGACAAAGAGAGGCAGAAGATGGTTTCGACAGACAGGTTACCGGAATTACACAAGTGATAGGATTTCCTGTTCACCCTTTTAAAAATACCTACTTACGCTTCAGTATGCGACACCATTACACTCACCAACCTTTAATGAAAGACATCAACTATACATTTATAGATTTCTTTGCACGTTACCGCATTCAAAAGTGGAAAACAGACCTGGAATTGGATATGAGTAATCTCGCTAACATCAAAACATTTCAAACCTATACAGTGTCATCCAATATGTTATCCGATAACAGGTATGATCTGCGCGGCCGTATGGCAATAGTCAAAGTATTGTTCAATCTGTAGGAAGACTTTTATGGCCTTGTATAAAAATAAAATACCCTCCCG
This sequence comes from Sphingobacterium spiritivorum ATCC 33861, assembly GCF_000143765.1. Classification (GTDB taxonomy): domain Bacteria; phylum Bacteroidota; class Bacteroidia; order Sphingobacteriales; family Sphingobacteriaceae; genus Sphingobacterium; species Sphingobacterium spiritivorum. The sequence goes on from NZ_GL379774.1 coordinate 281,595, forward strand.
GTTTAAGGGTAGGGTATTTTCTTATATTTACAGATCAGGATCTTATTGCATATCAAATAAATGCTTTTCAGCATGGTATGATGAACGCACTAATGGTCCAGATTCTACGTATTTGAATCCCATTTTCAATCCGATCTCTTTGTATTTATCAAATTGTGCCGGAGTAATCCAATCGATAACCGGGTGATGTGCTTTTGTAGGTTGCAGGTATTGCCCCAGAGTAAGGATGTGAACACCTACATCATAAAGATCCTGCATAGCTTCGATTACATCTTCTTCAGTCTCTCCCAGTCCCAGCATGATACCTGATTTAGTCCGCAGACCTGCCTCAGATATGCGTCTCAGACATTCCAGCGAACGATCATATTTAGCCTGTATACGCACTTCTCTTGTCAGCCTGCGTACAGTTTCCAGGTTATGAGAAACAACCTCAGGACGTACAGCAAGTACACGGTCCAGATTGTCCCACTGGCCTTTGAAATCAGGAATTAAAGTTTCAAGTGTTGTTTCAGGACTTTCTCTGCGAATCGCATTGATAGTTTCAGCCCAGATTGTGGAACCTCCATCTTTCAGATCATCACGGTCTACAGAAGTAATAACACAATGTTTTACCTGCATAAGCTTTACCGAATCCGCTACACGATTAGGTTCATCCAGATCTGCCGGCAACGGTCGGCCCGTAGCAACAGCACAGAAAGAACATGATCGGGTACAGATATTTCCCAAAATCATAAAGGTCGCCGTTCCGGCTCCCCAACATTCACCCATATTAGGACAGTTACCACTTTCGCAGATCGTATGTAGTTTATGCTCATCAACAAGACTTCGTACATGTCTGTATTCTTTGCCCACAGGCAATTTTACACGTAACCAATCTGGTCTTCTCTGCGTCGGGGTTACCGGAATAACTGGAAGTTCAATCATAGCACAAAGTTAAGCAATATTCGGATAAATCAGAGATTTCAAATTGTTTGAATAATATCATAAAACAATTAGTCACTTTTACAGTTAATTATTTATGCGCAAAGTCGCTTTTTAGAACCTAATTTAAGATATTTGTAACAAAAAACGCTATCACTGACATGTTTCGAATTATCCTTAATACACTTCTTTTATTCTTTTTATTGCCACTGACAGGTTTAGCTCAAAACAAAACGCTAAACATTATTCCCAAACCCAATCGAATTACATATCATGTAGGCAGCTATACTATTCCGGGTCAACCTATTGTATATGTATCTCCTGAATTTGAGGAAGTAGCAGGTTTATTAGCAGAGCATCCTGCAATAAAAGGATTTACGATAGAAAAAATCAAAAAAATTAAGAAAACTCCTGAAAACGGAATCAGACTGATCCCCGGATTCAGTACAGATCAGATCGGGGACAACAGTTATCACATCGATATTGATAACAATGGAATTGTGCTGAAGGCCAGGACTCCTGCGATGATGATAAATGCCATCTACACCCTGATTCAAATGTCCTACCTTCAGGATCAGCCCGAAATCTTACCTGCCGTAGAGATCGAAGATAGTCCGCGGTTTGGATACAGAGGAATAATGCTTGATGTTTCACGTCATTTTATGCCGTTTGCATCTTTGAAGAAATTTGTAGATGTGATGGCCATTTATAAATTTAACCGCCTCCACTGGCATCTTACAGATGGAGCGGGCTGGAGATTAGAGATTCATAAGTATCCTGAATTGACACAAAAAGCGGCCTGGCGTACACATTCCAGCTGGAAAGAATGGTGGAATAACGGACGTCAGTATGTAGAACAAGGGACGCCAAATGCCAGCGGAGGGTATTATACCCAGGACCAGGCTCGTGAACTGGTAGCTTATGCTGCCCGTAAAGGCATTACTGTTATTCCGGAAATCGAAATGCCGGGGCACTCAGAAGAGGTTCTGGCGGTATTCCCGCAACTTTCATGTTCCGGCAAGCCTTACGCACAAGGAGAATTCTGCATAGGAAACGAAGAAACATTCACCTTCCTCAAAAATGTACTCGACGAAGTTATACAGATATTTCCCTCGACCTATATACACATCGGTGGTGATGAGGCAGCTAAAGAGCATTGGAAAAACTGCCCGAAAGATCAGGCACTCATGAAAAAAGAGGGATTAAAGAATGAGGAAGAACTTCAGAGTTATGCCATCAGACAGATGGATCAGTATCTGCAGTCGAAAGGCCGAAAGCTATTAGGATGGGATGAGATTCTGGAAGGAGGATTGAGTGAAGGGGCAACAGTAATGAGCTGGCGTGGAGAAGACGGAGGTATCAAAGCAGCAAATGCCGGCCATGATGTCATCATGACTCCGGGCGGTTACCTGTACTTCGACAGTTATCAGACAGATCCGCGTACACAGCCTGAGGCGATTGGTGGTTACCTGCCTATAGAAAAAGTCTACTCTTATGACCCTGTACCTACGGCTATCAGCAGCGATAAAGCAAAACATGTATTAGGTGCGCAAGCCAATCTGTGGGCGGAATACATGCCAACTTATCAGCATGTAGAATATATGGCATTTCCAAGAGCGCTGGCTCTTTCGGAAATTGTCTGGTCCAAAAAAGAAGATAAAAACTGGGAAGACTTCAAAGCAAGACTGCAAAATCATTATAAAATCCTGCAGCAACTGGAAGTAAACTATTACCGTCCTTCTTACAATGTGAGGTTTGATGTACAGTTTAACGACAAAAGGTACAGTAATCTGATCCGTATCAATACCGAACAGATCAATCCGGACATACATTATACGATCGACGGTTCGGTACCTACTGCCCATTCGACAACGTATACCCAACCGATTGATCTTACGATACCGACAACACTCACAGCAGCCATGTTTATCGATTCTGTCCGCGTAGGGCCTGTACAGAGTATAGAAGTAGATGTACATAAAGCAATCGGAAAAACTGTTATTTATCAAAATAGCTGGGATGGTTATCCGGCTCAGAAAGAGCTCACACTAACCAACGGTAAAAAAGGAGGACTAAGCTATGGCGACGGAGAATGGCAGGGTTTTACAAAAGATCTGGACATTACAGTAGATTTTGAACGGAGAGAGGAAATCAAAAGCGTAGCCATGAATTTTATGCAGGTTCCGGGACCGGGTGTCTATTTCCCTGGAGAATTTACCGTACTTATTTCTGATAACGGAAAAACTTTCCGGGAGATCGGAACCGTGAAAAATGATGTGGGAACGGATGATCCGAGGCTGAAATTTAAAAAATTTGAATTGAAATTGCCCAAAAGCCAGGCGGCCAGATTCGTCCGGATAAAAGCCCCTAACAGTATGAAAGGCTATCTTTTTACAGACGAAGTACTTATATATTAAATACAAAAAAGGATGGAAATAAATTTCCATCCTTTTTTGTATTTTGTATCAGGGAGTTAAACTTGAAAATAATTGAACTTTTTTAAAATATAAAATGTAACTTTGCACTCCGACAAAGCAGTCGGAATACTCCCTCTCTTCAGATAGCATTTTGATTGTTTTGCTCAAGATCGTTTTAGAAAACAATTTTTTTGAACTACAAAAATGCCAAGAAACACTTCCATCAAATCGGTTTTAATTATTGGATCAGGTCCTATCGTTATCGGTCAGGCTTGTGAGTTTGATTACTCAGGATCTCAAGCTGCTTTATCTTTGAAAGAAGAAGGTATTGAAGTCTCCATTATTAACTCCAATCCTGCTACAATCATGACAGACAAAGTCGTAGCAGACAATGTGTACTTGCTTCCTTTGACCTGCGAAAGCATCGAAGAAGTCCTTCAGAAACACAACATCGACGCTGTATTGCCGACTATGGGCGGACAGACAGCATTAAACCTATGTATCGAAGCTTCCGAGCGCGGTATCTGGGAAAAGTACGATATCAAAGTCATCGGTGTCGACGTTGCGGCAATTGAAAAAACTGAAAATCGTGAAGCTTTCCGTCAGTTGATGGTCGATATCGGTGTAGGTGTTGCCAAATCCAAAATTGCGAACTCATTCTTAGAAGGAAAAGAAGCAGCACAAGAAATTGGCTACCCGCTGGTTATCAGACCTTCTTACACACTTGCCGGTACCGGAGGTGGATTTGTTCACAAAAAAGAAGAATTTGATGCTGCCCTGAACAGAGGTCTTCATGCTTCTCCTACACATGAGGTATTGGTAGAACAAGCCGTATTAGGATGGAAAGAATTCGAATTAGAGTTACTTCGCGATGCAAACGATAATGTAATCATTATCTGTACAATCGAAAACTTTGATCCGATGGGTATCCACACAGGAGACTCTATCACTGTTGCTCCGGCTATGACACTGAGCGATCGTTGTTATCAGGATATGCGTAATCAGGCGATCAAAATGATGCGCTCCATCGGTAACTTCGCAGGAGGGTGTAACGTACAGTTCTCTGTAAATCCTGAAAATGAAGAAATCATAGCGATTGAAATCAATCCACGTGTATCACGCTCTTCGGCTCTGGCATCTAAAGCTACAGGATATCCTATTGCAAAGATTGCTGCTAAACTAGCGATCGGATATAATCTGGATGAGTTACAAAATCAAATTACACAAACAACTTCAGCGTACTTTGAACCTACATTAGATTATGTAATCGTTAAAGTACCTCGTTTCAACTTTGATAAATTCAAAGGAGCGAATAAAGAACTTGGTCTGCAAATGAAAGCAGTAGGTGAAGTAATGGCGATAGGCCGTACCTTTATCGAAGCTCTTCAAAAAGCAGCACAATCTCTTGAAACAAACCGCGCAGGACTTGGTGCAGATGGCAGACAAAGCCGCAATCTTGAGGAGATTATGGACAGTCTGGAACATCCGAGCGCAGACCGTTTGTTCCATATCAAAGATGCATTCGAATTAGGTGTGCCTTTAGAATCTATCCGCAAAGCAACCCTGATTGACAAATGGTTCCTTGTGCAGATTCAGGAATTAGTACAGCTGGAAGGTGAACTTCGCCGCTACCAGTTAAATAATATCCCTAAAGATTTCTTCATGACCCTGAAACAAAAAGGATATTCTGATATTCAGATCTCCTGGTTATTAGGAAATGTCACGGAAGATGAAGTATATGCACGTCGTAAAGAACTAGGCATTAAGAGGGTATATAAAATGGTGGATACCTGTGCGGCAGAATTCCCGGCACAGACTCCGTACTACTACTCTACTTTCGAAGAAGAAAACGAATCCATTATTTCGGATAAGAAAAAAATCGTTGTATTGGGTTCTGGCCCTAACCGCATCGGTCAGGGAATAGAATTCGATTACTCTTGTGTACACGGATTATTAGCGGCTAAAGAAGCTGGTTATGAAGCAATCATGGTTAACTGTAACCCTGAAACAGTTTCTACAGACTTCAATATGGCTGATAAATTATATTTCGAACCTGTTTTCTGGGAACATGTACGTGAAATCATTGAACTGGAAAAACCTGAAGGGGTGATCGTACAGTTAGGTGGTCAGACGGCATTGAAAATGGCAGAAAAATTAGAAGCTATCGGTGTCAGGATCATCGGTACTTCATTCCAGGATATGGATCTTGCTGAAGATCGTGGCCGTTTCTCAGATCTGTTAAAATCATTGGATATTCCTTACCCTAAATACGGAGTTGCTGAATCAGCAGAAGAAGCTATCGTCGTAGCTAATCAGGTAGGTTATCCGGTACTGGTACGTCCGTCTTATGTATTGGGAGGACAAGGAATGAGCATCGTTATCAATGATGAAGATCTTGAAAAAGCAGTCGTTAATCTGCTGAAAAACTTACCTGGAAACCGTGTACTGATTGACCACTTCCTGGATCGTGCCGAAGAAGCAGAATCAGATTCAATCTGTGACGGAGAAGATGTACACATTATCGGTATGATGGAACACATCGAACCTGCCGGAATTCACTCAGGAGACTCTTCTGCAGTATTACCTCCATTCAGTTTATCCCAGAATGTACAGGATAAAATGGAAGAATACTCGAAGAAATTAGCAAAAGCGTTGAATGTAAAAGGTTTATTAAACATACAGTTTGCTGTAAAAGACGAAAATGTATTTGTCATCGAAGCAAACCCGCGTGCATCACGTACAGTACCGTTTATCGCAAAAGCTTACGATGTACCGTATATCAATATTGCAACAAAAGTTATGCTGGGTGTAAACAAATTAAAAGACTTTACCATCACACGCAAACTGGAAGGATATGCAATTAAAGAACCGGTATTCTCTTTCTCTAAATTCCCGGAGGTAGATAAACAATTAGGCCCTGAGATGAAATCTACAGGTGAAGCAATCCGCTTCATAAAAGACCTGAATGATGCATACTTCAGAGAACTTTATGCTAAAAAATCAATGTTCTTAAGCAAATAAGAACAGGTATATAGACAAAAACAGGGTAGTTTGCATGAGCTACCCTGTTTTTTTATGCTTTAATTCCTAAAATCTACCTGTATTATAGCGGTCTTATACAGAGCTTTGAAACCTACTGTATATCTTTTACTAATCTGAATCCTACATTATTAGTAGGACTATTGACCTCTCCCTTACCTCTGCTGCCGGCTTTGTACCGCTCACAATACATATCATTACATAAAAAAGAACCGCCACGTTGTACACGTTTTACAGCTCCCGGTTCCTGAGGATCATAGGAATCTATGGGGCCGGTTGGATTACTCTCCGAACTGTTTTTATAATAATCCGGACGATAAAAATCAGAACACCATTCCCAGACGTTTCCCTCCATATCATACAGTCCAGAAGTATTAGCCGGATATGATTTTACAGGAGCGGCGCCCACATATCCGTCCTCACCGGTATCCTTTAGCGGAAATTCTCCCTGATAGATATTGGCAGCCCATTTCCCATTTTCCGTTTTTTCAGTACCCCAGTAATACTTCTCATTGTTATAATTAGCCGTTTTTGCCGCGTACTCCCATTCCGCTTCTGTTGGAAGACGTTTTCCCGCCCATTTGGCATAAGCTTCAGCGTCCTGATAAGCGATATGTACCACAGGATAGTTCTCCTTTCCCTTAATATTACTTTCAGGTCCCTCCGGATGCTTCCAGTTTGCCCCTACGACATAAGACCACCATTGCAGAGGATCATTCAATCCGCGGACTTCTTTAGGCGCATGGAATACAGCAGAACCTGGTTTCAGCATCTCCGGATCTACACCGGGAAAATCACGGGGATCCAACGGCCGTTCCGCCACGGTTAGATATCCGGTAGCCTGTACAAATTTGGCAAACTGCGCATTGGTGACTTCATGCTCATCCATCCAGAAAGATTTAATATTTACCTTATGAACTTGCTTCGCATCTTCAAAATCAGCTGATCCCATTTCATAGCTTCCCCCTTCTATTTTAACCATTTTTGCATTATCTGCACCCATTATGCTCATTATCTCAGCAGCGGTATCACTTACAGCCGAAAATCTGGAAGGAATACCTACAATACAATGCGGAGAATTATTCTCAAAGGAAAGTTTATCCACAGGTTTAGACTTACCTGTACAGGAGTAAACAAGCGGGCTTGCTATTAAAAAGATTAGTTGAATTCCGGCAGATAATTTCATTACTACAAAATACAGAATTATTTACGGAGATAACAGTAAATGCGCTCAAATTACTGAAAAATAAAGGGATCCCGAAGAATCCCTTTAAAATCACCTATTTTAAAACAAACTAAACAGTCAAATTATGAACGAATTTCCGAAAACATTGAAGGCTATGTTTATAATGGTTGTTCGTCTGTCATTTGCTTAATGACAATACAATTATACGTGACGGAAAATGAATTAAAAACAAAAAAATGTATGCAATCGTTTGACTAATCAGCACAATCGTTTGCATTAATTTCTATTATGTGTTTTACTTTACATTATATTCCATAACTCAGAAGGAGTATTTAAGCTATAAAGAGTAGAAAATTGCTGTAACTAAAAGATAACAGAGCTTATATGCTTAAAATAGCAATCTTCAACCTCTCTCCCGATACATCGGGATCTCTCCTTAGAAAGGAGAGAAGAATAGTTCGGTCAAACCGCTATCACTAACTCTGGCGCAAGCTTTAGCGCAGCGCTGCTTGTGCCTGGATCGTATTGCCGGTTGGGACAGCAGCAAATGCAGTTGACGCGTCTGTTGGTGTCCTCACCAACAGGATAGAAGTGGAATAGCCTAAAAAGTAACAGAACTGTATACTTAGAATATCGGTCTTTAACCTCTCTCCCGATAAACGGGATCTCTCCTTGAAAAGGAGAGAATTAATCTGGTTTAGTCGTTATTATTTATATGGCGCAAGCATGAGCGCAGCACTGCTTGTGCCTGTACTATCTTGGTACGAGCGGCACGCCCGCACCAGCTTTTTGCTCCTGACGCGTCTGTTGGTGTCCCCACCAA
>NZ_GL379775.1:0-16816 GCF_000143765.1 Sphingobacterium spiritivorum ATCC 33861
TTAATTTGGTTTAATTGTTGGCTTTTTTCTGGCGCAAGCATGTTGCTTGTGCCGCTATAGGTTGCTGGTGTGGACACCGCAAACGCAGTTGGCGTGTCAGTTGCTGTCCCCACCCACAGTCTGCTATACAGATCGGATTACTAACCTCTCTGCCCTTCGGGCATCTCTCCTAAGAAGGGAGAGAAGAGTAGTCCAGTCAAGCCTCGTAAGTTTTACTGCTGAGATAGTACAGCCTGATAAAGTATCGCTATACTTTCTTCCATTTCTGCAGTTGTAAAATGTCCAAAACCGAGTCTCGTAGCTGTAATTGATACATTTTGGTATAGTAATGTGCGCGGGATAAAAAGATTGTTTCTGGCACAGGAACGGCTTAATTGAAGGAGATTGATCGGCTGTTTCCAGGTCGCCCATACCGCAAGTCCACCGGAAGGTTTTCTGAAATCCAGATATTCATGCAGATGTTGTTCCAGAAGGGAAGCGAAATAATCTCTGCGCTCCTGATATACTTTAAGCGATTTTTTGAGGTAGCGATGAATGTCTCCTTCTTCTATCATTTCTCCCAGGACCTGTTCCATCATAATATCCCCTTGCCGGTCAATAATACCCAGATGTTTTCGCATTTCAATCATCAGATTTTGCGGAGCAACAATAAAACCTGTCCGGAATCCCGGTGCCAGAGATTTGCCAAAAGAACCTATATAGACGACCATACCATTTGTATCGGCACTGGCTAATGGAAGTACCGGAGCTTTGTCGTAGTGAAAGTCATAGTCATAATCGTCTTCCAGTATAATAAATCCGAATTGGGAGGCCAGATCTAACAATGCAATACGACGCTCTGCACTGAGGGTGACTGTAGTAGGATAGTGGTGGTGCGGCGTGATATACAGCATGCGTACCTGTTGCCGTTCACATATTTCTCTGACGGCATCTACATCTATACCTTCTTCGTCTATAGGTACAGACATAATATGTGCTCCGGATTTTTGAAAGATCATATTGACCGAAAAATAACTCATCTCTCCCACTAATACGAGTTCTCCGGCAGAAAGCAGAATTTCAGACGCAATGTATACACTCATTTCTGTACTGCGTGTGATCAGAATATTATCTTTTGAAATATGCAGACCACGGGACAGATTAAGATAATTGGATAAATTCTTTTTGAAATATTCGCTTCCGTCATGATTGTAGTACCCTAATTTCTTATGGTTGCTCTTACGTTTCAGGTTGGCACTGTATAAACTGGAAAGATGGTCTATCTGCGTAAGTCGTATATCTGGTATACCGTCATTAAAGACATATTCACAGGCTGAATGTTCAAACGGATTGTCCAATAGAATAGATTTTCGGAATGAATATCCTGTAGAAGATGGATATACGGCAAGTTGATTTTGTTGGGCAGACCGGATTTTGTAAGGTTTATCATCAGATTTAACCAATACAAATGTGCCTTGGTTAGGGCGCATGTCCACCCAACCTTGTGCGTGTAATTCATCGTAGGCAGCGACTATGGTGTTTCTGTGAATCTGCAGTAAGTTTCCTAAAGTCCGGGTGCCGGGCAATTTAGTTCCTGCAGTCAGAAAACCTCGTTGTATAGCATTTATCAATTGATTGCTGATCTGTAAGTATACAGAACAGTCCAAATTTCGATCAATTTGAATAAAACTTTGGTATGGAACACTAACCGGACTAGCCATAATATAAAAACTGGTACATATTTAATGTCCGGCAAGATACTACATTTGACCCAAATTAAAGAGATCGATATGTACAATCTACTTCAACACATTGTGGATAATGATGTGCTTCATGCGAAATGGCTGAATACGCTTTCCTTTATGGAAAATGCCGGTGCACGAAAAATATCTGCCTGTGAACATACGACAGATGTAAATCTGATACAATTGAAACATGCAGCCGAAGAGCATCGCCATGCCTATTACCTCAAGAAGCAGATTGCGAAGACTAATATCCATACTTGTAAGACATACAGGACTGAAGAGCTTATTGCCTCAGCCTGTACGCGGAATTATCTGCAGCAGTTGGACATATATGCCTGCCGTTATCTCAAAAATACCTTTGGTTTAAGGAATAATGAACTCAAATATGCGGCTTATTTATTTGTGACATATGCTATTGAAGTACGTGCAGATGATTTATATCCGATTTATCAGCAGGTACTCGATGCATCCAAGAGTAAGGTTATGGTCAAATCTATTATTCTGGAAGAAGAGGGGCATCTGGAAGAAATGATTCATCAGCTGGAAGGCTTTGCATCCGACTGGGAAGTGCACGCAAAGAAGATACAGGATCTGGAGCAGCAGTTGTTTGAAGAATGGGTAGCAGCCATAGCGTTGGATGTAAAGCATGATGAATAGTCTTTCTGAACGTCTGAGCGATAAGCTGAAGTTAAGGGCAGGTAAAGGTAATTTGAGAAGTTTGAAGATTCCTGAGCAAGGGATTGACTTTTTCTCTAATGATTATCTGGGCCTGGCCCGCAATTCGGTTATCCATAAGCAACTGGCAAAGGAGATATATGCTGATTCTTCGATTCTGGGAGGTGCTACAGGATCGAGGCTCATCAGTGGTAATTCTTATGAAAAAATGCAGGCAGAACAAGAAATTGCTGCACTGCACGGGCACGCAGCAGGCTTGCTCTTTGCCTCTGGTTATCTGGCCAATATGGCACTTTTATCTGCTTTGCCCGGCCGTGGAGATACAATTATAATGGACGAACGGATTCATCGGTCAGTACATGACGGTGCAACCCTGTCTGCCGCTCAAAAGTGGAAATTCAGACATAATGATCTGAATAGTCTGGAAGATAAGCTGAGGAGAGCCGGTGGTCAGATTTATGTAGTAGTGGAGAGCTTATACTCCATGGATGGTGATTTTGCTCCCCTGAATGAGCTTGTCGTGTTGGCCCGACGATACAAGGCTGCGCTTATCATAGACGAAGCACACGCATTTGGTGTCTTTGGATATGGTCTGGTACATCAGTACGGTTTACAAAAGCACATCTTTGCAACAGTGATTACCTATGGTAAAGCTTTGGGAGCTCATGGTGCAGTTGTATTGGGTGAGGAGTTGCTCAAATCTTACCTTATCAATTTTGCATCTCCTTTTATCTACAGTACCGCTTGTCCGGATCTGTTTGCACGTCACATACGATTGGGGTATACGTTTTTGAGAGAGCATTCTGAACTTTCAGATCAATTGAGAAGACGGATAGCTTATTTCGGCCAAAGAAAGATTCCTTCCGTTTCAGATCCGAAGAGTCCTATTCAAGCGGTTATCATTCCGCAGCATAAGGTATTGATCCATCTGCAGCAACAACTTCAGAAGAAGGGACTACAAACCTATGCTGTCCATAGTCCTGCCGTAGAAGAAGGGCAGGAGCGTCTCCGCATCTGCCTCCATCAGTATAACACGGAAGAGGAGATAGATTTACTAACAGCAGAAATTAATAGTATACTATAGATAGCATTGAGCCATCAGAAAGAGAATATTTACGATATGAAGCAACAGATTTTTATTAGCGGAATAGGAACAGGTATAGGGAAGACTGTTTGTGCAGCTGTACTGACCAGATTTTGGGGGGCTGATTATTGGAAACCTATACAATCCGGAGATCTCCATTATTCAGACAGCATGCTGGTAAGGGAGTTGGCAGGCAAGCATGCTATTATTCACCCTGAGCGCTACAGATTACGGTTAGCAGCTTCTCCTCATGAATCTGCAGCAGCCGAAAACCTACAGATAGCTTTGGAAGATTTCGAACTTCCGGACACTCCACGGCCATTGGTGGTGGAAGGTGCCGGCGGATTGTTTGTTCCGATCAATGAGGAAGCGTTTATCATTGATCTGATTTCTAAACTATCTATTCCGGCAGCTCTTGTGATCAGAGATTATCTGGGCTGTATCAATCACAGTTTACTTTCCCTTGCGGCTCTCCAACAACGGAATATACCGATTCGTCATCTGATACTCAACGGATCATTCAATCCGCATAGCGAAAGGATTATCTGCAGGGCTGTAGGTTCTGCAACGTCCATTTTGCGCATACCGGATCTGGAATCTTTAAGTTCTCAGGAGGTGGATCGTGTATGCTGTGACCGGTTTGATAAGATTAATTAGTTATAAGGGTACAATATAGATATATGTGCCTACGAAATATTAAAAAAATATAAATTATCAGAAGAATTATGAATACAGCAATCAGAAACAACTGGACGAAAGAAGAGATTCAGGAAATCTACGATCAGCCGTTGCTTGAATTGGTCTATCGTGCAGCTACGGTGCACAGAGAATGGCACCGTGCATCAGAAGTGCAGGTGTGCACATTACTGTCTGTCAAAACAGGAGGGTGCCCTGAAGATTGTTCCTATTGCGGACAGGCAGCTAGGTATCATACAGATATCAAAGTACAAGCTTTGTTGCCGACAGAGACCGTTATTGCCCATGCTCAGAAAGCAAAAGATTCGGGTTCAACCCGTTTTTGTATGGCGGCAGCCTGGAGAGAAGTTCGTGATAACCGGGATTTTGACCGTGTCATTGATATGGTAAAGGGGGTAAATGATCTGGGACTTGAAGTCTGTTGTACTTTAGGTATGTTGACCGAAGAGCAGGCCGTCCGGTTAAGAGATGCGGGATTACATGCCTATAATCATAATCTGGATACTTCAGAACAGTATTATGAGGAGATTATCTCGACACGTAAGTTTGATAACCGTATCAATACGATCAATCATGTGCGGAAAGCCGGTATCACTGTCTGTTCAGGAGGTATTATAGGTCTTGGAGAAACACATAAAGATCGTATATCCATGTTACTGACATTGGCTACTATGCCAAAACATCCTGAATCTGTTCCGGTCAATGCTTTGGCACGGGTTAAAGGAACACCTTTAGAGCATAATCCTAAAGTCGATATATGGGATATGGTGCGTATGATTGCTACAGCCCGTATTGTCATGCCGGCATCCGTCGTGCGCCTTAGTGCCGGACGTATTGAGATGACGGAGACAGAGCAAGCCTGGTGTTTCATGGCAGGTGCCAATTCTATTTTTACAGGAGAACGCGAAACCTTGCTTGTAACACCCAATCCGGGAGTATCGGAAGATATGCAGATGTTCCGGAATCTGGGATTAAAACCTATGGAAAACAAAAAAAGCGAAAGCTCATGTCAGGTACATTAAGAGAACGAGACCGAAAAGTCAACTGGCATCCGTATACGCAGATGAAAGGTGCGGAAGATATTATACCTATTGTCCGTGGCAATGGTGCATATCTTTATGATGATAAAGGTAATCGTTATATTGATGCGGTCTCTTCCTGGTGGGTTACTTTGCATGGACATGCTCATCCTTATATTGCCGAACGTGTCTCTGAGCAGTTGCTTACACTGGAGCAGGTGATATTTGCCGGATTTACGCATGAGCCGGCTATCAGGCTATCTGAGAATCTGCTCAGGCTGCTTCCGTCTAATCAGAAGAAAGTATTCTATACGGATAATGGTTCCACTGCTATAGAAGTAGCGCTCAAAATGTGTATACAGTATCACTATAATCAGGGGCTGAAACGAACTAAAATACTGGCTTTTAAAAACTCCTATCACGGCGATACATTTGGAGCTATGTCTGTAAGCGGAAGGGGAGTGTGGACAGCTCCCTTTGTGGATATGCTCTTCGAGGTGATCTTTATTGATGTCCCTACGGAAGCGAATATAAACACGCTGTTTATTACTATAGATCAGTATGCAGATGAGCTGGCTTGTTTTGTATATGAGCCTCTTGTGCAGGGGGCTGCGGGAATGTTAATGCATAAACCTGAGGATCTGAGTATACTGATGGAGTATTGCCGTAACAAAGGTATATTGCTGATACAGGATGAAATATTTGTAGGCTTTGGTCGTACCGGACGTTTGTTTGCTGCGGATTATCTGTCTGCATATTCTGATGTGATGTGTTTCTCTAAAGGACTGACCGGAGGAACTATGCCTTTAGGACTGACGACCTGTTCGGATGTAATATATGAAGCGTTCTACTCCGATGATAAGAAAAAGGCTCTTTTTCACGGTCATTCTTTCACGGCCAGTCCGCTGGCCTGTACAGCGGCTTTGGCCAGTATGGAGCTTCTGCTGCAAGAGCGTACTTTAGAGAATATTCAACGGATAGTACTGCAACATGAACGCTTTGCAGCAAAGTTACGATTACATCATCAAGTAGAAGACGTCAGACAGCAGGGAACCATTCTGGCATTGGAATGGAGAACAGGAGAAGAGACTTCCTATTTCAGTGATATGCACGATAAACTGTATCCTTATTTTCTGAGCAAAGGTATTCTGCTTCGACCTTTAGGCAATATTATTTATCTGGTTCCTCCATACTGTATAACAGATGATGATCTGGCTTATATCTATGAGACGATACTGGAAGCATTAGATTCCTTATAAGATATACATATTTTGCAAGGGGAGGTAAGTGATATTCGGGAATGTATCAGTAGCTTCTTCGTGAGTATCAAGAGCCACATTTGTTTTTGGATATCAACTTTATTGGTCTATCTTAAGAATAATGCCGAAATTTGATGCTGAAAATATACAAGCATGGATATCCTTATTATTGAAGATGATCTGAGAGTAGCACAACTGATTGAACGTGCAGTCCGGGAGCAGGGATTTCAGACGATGCTGGCCTACGATGGAATGTCTGGTAAGAAATTGGCCTTACAGCATGATTTTAGCCTCATTATTACGGATATTATTCTGCCAAAGATTGACGGATTAGACTTGTGTAAAGAAGTGCGCCAACTGAAGCCGGATCTTCCTATTATTATGCTGACGGCATTGGGTACCACAGATAATAAAGTCGAAGGATTTGATGCGGGAGCAGACGATTATCTGGTCAAGCCTTTTGAAATGAGAGAACTGATTGCCCGTATACGTGCTTTATTGAAACGTAAGGATCAATCTGCGAGTGTTGCATCTTTCGTGTTGAAATATCATGATCTGGAAATGAACCTTAATACCAAGATGGTGAAGCGAGCCGGTATAGAAATCGAACTTACACCCAAAGAATTTAACCTGCTTCAGTATTTTTTAAGTCATCCCGAAAAGGTGCTGTCCCGATCCGATATAGCGGAAAATGTGTGGGAAACACATTTTGATACAGGTACCAATTTTATTGATGTATATATTAATTACCTACGTAAAAAAATAGATAAGGACTTTAATCATAAACTTATTCATACCAAGCCGGGAATGGGATTTATTCTAAGAAATGCGTAATGGGAGCAAGAGCGAGACTGACCCTGTTATTTACACTTATTACAGCGACTATACTGCTGATTTTTGGGGCGGTCCTGTATTTTTCTGCCAAGCAAAACCGGCAAAAGGAATTCTATGCTTTGTTAAAAAAAGAAGCAGTTACCAAAGCTAATTTATTTTTCACCGCAGGAGTAGATGTGCGAACCCTGCAAAGTATATATCACAATAACCGTAAGATAATCAATGAGGTAGAGGTAGCTATCTATACTCACGATTTTCAACTTCTCTATCATGATGCTGTAGATATTGACGTCGTCAAAGAGAACCTGTCGATGATTGATCAGATTTACAATAAAGGTGAAGTACAGTTTTACCTTAATGACTGGCAGGTGATAGGTATAAGACATGTGTACAAGGGTAAAACGTATATAATTACGGCCGCAGCCTACGATCAATACGGCTATAATAAACTGGCTAATATGCTTTGGGTTAGTATTCTTGTATTTGTGGTATCTATCCTTTTCATCTATGTGGCAGGGCGGTTTTTTTCACAAAGGGCGTTTGCCCCTGTACGTGAAATGACCGAGAGGGCACGTCAAATCTCTACAACCAGCCTGCATATGAGATTAGATACAGGTCATGCTAAAGATGAACTTACGGAGCTCGCAGAGACATTCAATGATCTGTTAAACAGACTTGAAAACTCATTTGATGCCCAAAAACAGTTTGTATCAAATGTAGCACATGAACTTCGTACGCCGCTGGCTGCTATAACAGCCGAACTGGAATTGTCTACTTCCCGGGAAAGAAGTATAGTCGAATATCAGGAAGTGATCCGAAATACGCTGAATGATGCAAAAAAATTAGGTCGCTTGTCGAACAGCCTTTTGGATTTTGCAAAAGCTACTTACGACCCTGTAGACATCTCTTTTAAGTCAGTGCGTGTGGATGAAATCTTACTGGATGCACAGTTGCAGGTACAGAAAGTAGATAAGGATTATAAGATATCCATTAATTTTGAAAACGATTTTGAGCATGATAAGCAAATATCTGTAAACGGCAATAGTTACCTGCTGATGGTCGCATTTGCCAATTTGTTTGAGAACGGTTGTAAGTTTTCAGACGATAAACAGTGCCGGCTTACGGTTTCCTTTACAGCCACCAGTATAACATTACGTTTTTCCGATGAGGGTATCGGGATTTCGGAAGAAGATTTGCAGCATATTTTTACACCTTTCTTTCGGGGACAAAATAAAATGTTTGCAGAAGGTAACGGAATAGGATTACCACTTACCAGGAAAATTATTTCTCTGCACAAAGGAGATATTACTGTCGTTTCCTCTACTGAAACAGGTACAACATTTACGGTGACACTCCCGGTACTGATGAATACTTAATTGAAGATAATTCCCTCTCATTTCTAAGGAGAATCTGTTCCGGCTTGTCGGAAGGGTTAGGGAGAGGTTATAACATTTATAATATAAAAGCCCTCCGCCAGGAAACTCACATCAACTTTAATATTTAACAGCGTCATTTGGCGGGGACGCCAAATGATAAATCCGGAATTACGATACTGCCGGTGGGGACACCGGCATACGCGACCATTAATACTTATTCCCGTGAAGCTACAACCTGTTATTTCTAAAGAAAACCTGTTCTGGCTTTTCGGAAGAGTTAGAGAAAGGTTCAGAACTTCTATGGAACAACCTCTCTGCTCTTCGGCACCTCTACTTACAGCAAGTAGAGAAGAGTTATAAAACGAAACGTATTCCCTCTACTTTTTAAGGAGAGGGTTATGGAGAGGTTCTAATGTTTATAATATAAAATCCCTCAGCAAGGAAACTCACATCAACTTAACTATTTATCAGCGTCATTTGGCGGAGACGCTTAATGATAAATTCAGAATTGCTATGCTGCCGGTGGGGACACCGGCATACGCTACCATTAACACTTATCCCCGTGAAGCTACAACCTGTTATTTCTAAAGAAAACCTGTTCCGGCTTTTCGGAAGAGTTAGAGAGAGGTTCAGAACTTCTATGGATCAACCTTTGCCGTTCGGCAACTCTACTTACAGCAAGTAGAAAAAGCTTATGACAACGTTTACGCTAACCAATTTCATCTCAAATAATAGTTGTCCGTTTTTTGTCCTCCCTTTTCTTAGCAACCCTATGATGGTAAACCTACATTTGTCACTCCATACACCGCTAATTTTTATGAAAAGACCATTACTACTATTTCTTTTTGCATTTTATGGCTTAACCAGCCTTGCGCAAACCACCCGTTATGTAACTCCGAGTGGGGCGGGCAATAAAAATGGCAATAGCTGGGCTAATGCCAGTGATAATCTGCAGCTGATGATCAACAATTCCTCGGCAAATGACCAGGTTTGGGTAGCCAAGGGCCAGTACCAGCCGTCCGTTGGTAACAGTTTTGCCATGAAAAACGGTGTAAAGATATATGGCGGTTTCCCCGATGCTGGAAACCCTGTACTTGCCGACCGTAATTGGAGAGTCTATACTTCTACTTTGAGGGGTAACGGTAACAGGGTAATCAATAACGGTGCTAATTACCTAATGGTTACTGCACTTTTGGATGGATTTACCATTACTGGTGGAACCCTGACAGCTGCCACCGACAATGTGTATGGTGCTGGGATGTACAATTACACTTCATCGCCCACGGTCACGAACTGCCTGTTTACCAATAATACCATTATCAATACCTCGGGTAAGGCCAGCAGTACCTTTGGAAAAGGGGCTGGCATGGCCAATGTAAGCAACAGCAACTCAATCATTACCAATTGTGTGTTCTCCAACAATACGGTATTTGCCGTAGGTGGAGGTATGTATAATGAAAACTCAAAGCCGGCAATCAGGAGCTGTGTATTCGAAAACAATAAGGTAACAGGTACCAGTGGTAGCCATGGCGGTGGCGGTATGGGCAATTCGGGATCCAATCAACCTGCTACCATTTCAAACAGTCTTTTCATTTCAAACACGGCCATTAGGGGCCCGGCTATTTTTAACAGCTCATCTGCGGCTAATAGGCCCCAAACTTTGATAAATTGTACCATTTATAAAAATTCGTCATCCAACAGTGTTAGTAACCAGGCTATTTTTCATAATAATTCTGCGCTTACCATTGTCAACACAGTGGTATGGGGAAATACCGGAACGCTTAGCGTGGGCAAGCAAAACGGCTCCGACCCTGTTATTCGGTACAGCCTGTTGCAGGGGAATACCTCCGCTGCAGATGGCAACCTGAACGCAAACGATGCCGCCAATACCCCACAATGGCTCAATGCAGCTAGTCCTGCCGGAGCCGATGGTTTTTATGGCACGGCCGATGACGGGCTGCAGATGGTAAAAACCAGCCCAACAGTTGGCAAGGGCGATAATGCGCTTTACGAAAGCACAGATAATGATGCCAACAACAATAGCTTGGGTACTGATAAAGACCTGGGCGGCAATCCGCGCCTCATGGGTACTACTATAGATATGGGCGCTTACGAGGACCAGAGCATAGTACTGCAACCCGATGCCGCAGGTATCATTTACGTAAAGCAAAATGGAGCAGGCAGCTTTAATGGCAGCAGCTGGACCAATGCCGCTCCCGAGCTGGCCGATGCCCTGCTGGCCGCAAAAAGCAATACCGCTATTAAACAAATATGGGTAGCCAAAGGTACCTACAAACCAAAATACCGTCCTGATAACCTTAATGGGACCAACCCAAATGACAGGGACAACACGTTTTTAATGGTGAAAGATGTAAAACTGTATGGTGGCTTTGCAGGAACCGAAGCTGATATTGGCCACCGGGATTTTAGTATTGCCGGCAACAAAACCATCCTCAGCGGCGATTTAGGCACAGCCAGCGATATTAGTGACAATGCCTACCACGTGCTTATTTCTGCAGGTGATGCAGGCACTGCCCAGCTCGATGGTTTTACCCTTACTGGCGGCAATGCCAATGGTACGGGTATCAATGCCATTACGGTTAATCAAAAGACCATTTACCAGGCTAATGGAGGTGGCATGTACAATGTCGACTCATCGCCAACTATTTTAAACTGTATTTTTAATCAAAACACAACCCCTCAAAGAGGCGGGGCAATGTTTAATAGCAATGCATCGCCCATCATTGGCAATTGCAGTTTTACAAATAACAGTGCAACCAATGCAAATACCGCTTATGCTGGTGCAATGTACAATTCTTTGTCAAACCCGGTAATAACCAACTGTATTTTCGATGGCAATACAGGTGCCCGTTATGGTGGGGCAATGTTTAATGTTGGCTCAGCACCAATTATTGTAAATAGTATTTTTAAAAATAACAGAGCAACCTCAAGCTTTGGTAATGGCGGTGCGGTTTATAATCAGAATAATTCATCATCAAAGTTTACCAATACCTTGTTTTATAACAACACTGCCGTTGGAAGCGGGGGCGCCTTTTATAACGATGCTTCAGCACCTTCGATAACCAATTGTACCTTTTATGGTAATACTGTTTCAAGTAATTTACTAAACGGCCAGTCTATTTTTACCAATGGGAACAATTTCGCTTTAAATAATAGCATCCTATGGGTAAATGATAGCTTTATTGCCGATGGCGTGCTCAGTGGCTCGGTAACGGGAGCCAATAACTTTATACAGCAAACCGGTGGTCCGGTAAGTAACCCTGTGGCGGCATATACCGCCGCACAATTGTTTACCGATGCACCCAACGGCAATCTTACCCTAAAGGCAAACAGCCCGGCTATTAATGCGGGCAACAATGCGTTGGTAAATACCCTCACAGATTTGGCCGGTAACAGCCGCACCAGAGATAACAAAGTAGATATTGGTGCATACGAGGTGCAAAGTGGCAATACCATTGTATCTATGGTGCCTGCTGCCAATGGTATCCTGTATGTAAAGCAGGGTAGTGCAGGCAATGGTAGCAGCTGGGCTAATGCCGCATCTGAACTGGCCGATGCCCTGCTGGCCGCCAAAACCAATACCGCCATTAAACAAATATGGGTGGCCAAAGGTACCTATAAACCCTTGTACAAAGCTGCCGAGGTAGATGACAATAACGCTCCTACCACCGACCGCGACAAGGCTTTTGTAATGGTGAAAGATGTAAAACTATACGGTGGCTTTGCAGGTACAGAAACCGATATTAGCCAACGTGATTTTAGCATTACTACCACCACCACCCTCAGTGGCGATTTAGGTGTAGCCGAAGATATTAGTGACAATGCCTACCACGTGCTTATTTCTGCAGGTGATGCGGGCACAGCCGAGCTTAACGGTTTTACCCTTACCGGCGGCAATGCCAATAATGGTACGAGCATCATCTCCGTTAACGGAGTTTTAGTTTACAGATCTAGAGGTGGTGGGATATATAATGACAGTTCCTCCCCAACATTAAGCAATGTAACGCTAAGCAATAATAAGGCAACTAATAGTGGTGGCGGGGTGTATAATTACAATTCCTCCTCAACATTAAACAATGTAAAGCTAAGCAACAATACGGCAACTTTTGGCGGCGCAATGTATAATTACAATTCCTCCTCAACATTAAGCAACGTAACGCTAAGCAATAATAAGGCAACTAATAGTGGTGGTGGCGTGTATAATGAGAGTTCCTCCCCAATATTAAGCAGCGTAACGCTAAGCAATAATACGGCAACAACTAACGGCGGCGCGATGTATAATTACAGGTCCTCCCCAACATTAAGCAGCGTAACGCTAAGCGATAATACAGCAGCTTTTGGCGGTGGGATGTTTAATTCCACTTCCTCCCCAACATTAAGTAATGTAACGCTAAGTAATAATAGGGCAACAAATTACGGCGGTGGCGGGATGTTTAATTACAATTCATCCCCCAGGCTAAGCAGCGTAACGCTAAGCAATAATACGGCAACAAGCAACGGCGGCGCGATGTATAATGACAGTTCCCGCCCAATCATCAGTCAAAGTAAATTTGCGGGCAATACCGCAGCAGATGCAGGCGGTGCTGTTTACAGTTTGAATTCTTCCGTTAAGGTGAACAACAGCAGCATCACGGGCAACAGTGCCAACTGGGGCGGCGCTATTTTTAAAGAACGGGGTGGTACTGATACCTTTTTAAACTGTACCATAGCCGGTAATTACGCTGGTAACGATGGTGGTGGTATCAATACCAAAACCTCCAACACTATTACCAATTTAATCAACACCATTGTTTATGGCAATACCAAAACCACCAATGCCGATGCTTCGGATATCAGGAACGATGATGGTGCTGCTACCATCAATGTCAACTACAGCAGCTATGGTGTGGTAACTGGTAAAATTGCTGGTGGAAACAATATCACCGCAAATCCAATATTTACCAACCCTACATTGCCTACAAACACCAATACACCCAATACCAACGGCGATTACAGCCTTAAACCAGGCAGCCCCGCCATTGGCGCAGGCGATAACACGCTGTACACAAGCAATGGTGGTAACCTTACAGCCGATAAGGATTTGGCAGGCAGCCCACGTTTAACGGGCAGCAGCATAGATATGGGTGCCTACGAAGCGTTGGTGCAGCCCCAAACCATTAACCCAATTGCGGCAATCACCAAAACCTATGGCGATGCCGCTTTTGAACCAGGAGCAACGGCAAGTTCGGGTCTTACAGTGTCTTATCTATCGGCAGATAACAGCATTGCCGAGGCCTACCAGGATGCCAGCGATGGTAATAAATGGAAGTTAAAGATAAAAAAGGCAGGAACGGTGAACATTACCGCCAGCCAGACGGGTGGCAACGGTTACGAGCCCGCAGCGGACGTGGTTTTCAGTCTGACCGTCAATCAAAAGACGGTTACGGTGAGCATCAAGCCTGATGCGATATTTACCAAAGTGTACGATGCAAGTACGGCTGGAACCATGCAGGCTACCGACCTGGAGCTGGCCAGCGGCGATGTACTGAACAGTGACGATGTACAGTTAAGTTTAAGCTCAGCCACGGCCCAATACGATACCAAGGATGCAGGAACTGCCAAAACGATGATGCTGCCCATCACCAGTGTAGTGTTAGCCGGTGCACAGGCAGGAAACTATAAAGTGGCCAACACCAGCGACCTTTCCACCGCTACTGCGGCCATTACGCCAAAACCATTGACCATTACGGCCAACAACTTCAGCAAGGTGTACGATGGTTCGGCCTACAGCGGTGGCAACGGCGTAAGCTACGGCGCCTTTGCCCTTGGCGAAGATCAAACCGTGCTGTCGGGAACACTTGAGTATGGCGGCAGCTCGCAGGGAGCGGTCAATACGGGCAGCTATGGCATTGTGCCAAGCGGACTGAGCTCGTCCAACTATGCCATCAGCTATGTAAACGGGCAGCTCAGCATATCGCTCAACAACGTAAACGTACTCACCTTTAATGCCCAAACTGCGGGCAGCACCTTGGTTAAAACCTATGGCGATGCCGATATCAATGCTTCTGTCATTGCGAGTTCTGGACTGGTAGCAACATATCAGAGTAATAATCCTTCTGTAGCCACTGTAAATGCATCAGGTCAGGTGAGTATCCTCAAAACCGGTATAGCTACCATAACTGCTAGTCAGGCTGGCGATACCAATTTTGGTTCAGCAACGCCAATTGCCTTTCAGGTAGAAGTTACTAAAAAGCTATTAACCGTTACTGCAAATGACTTTAGCAAGACCTACGACGGCATTGCCTATAGTGGCGGCAATGGCGTAAGTTACAGCGGTTTTGCCCTTGGCGAAGGCCCATCGGTATTGGACGGTGCGCTTGAGTATGGCGGCAGCGCTCAGGGAGCAATCAATACAGGCAACTATTCGATTACACCAAGCGGACTGACCGCTACCAACTACAGTTTCGATTATAAAAGCGGTACGCTGGGCATTGTCCAATCGGGCGCCAATGTCATTACGTTCAATAGCCAGTTATCAGGTGCAATCCAGCAGCTGACCTATGGCAGCGCAGGGGTTGATGCTTCGGCCATTGCTTCCTCTGGATTGGCAGTAAACTATGCCAGCAGCAACCCTGCAGTGGTTTCGGTCAATACTTCCGGACAGGTGCAGATTCTGGCAGCAGGAACGGCCATCATTACAGCCAGTCAGCCCGGAGATGGCAATCATACATCGGCAATCCCGGTAAGTTTTACCGTCAATGTACAACCAAAAGCACTGACCATAACCGCCAATAACTTTAATAAAGTGTACGATGGACAGGTTTATGCTACTGGCAATGGTGTTGTTTACAATGGCTTTGTGCATGGAGAAAATGAACAGAACCTGCAGGGAAGTTTAAGCTATACCGGAACGGCTATTGGTGCCAAAAACGTGGGCAGCTATTTCATCATCCCCGGAGGATATACTTCTGGTAATTATGCCATCACCTATCAGGATGGCAGCCTAACCATCACTAAGGCTAACTTAACAGTTACAGCCGATGCGAAGACTAAGGTTTATGGAACAGCAGATCCTGCTCTGACGTATAAAGTCACAGGTATGGTCAACAATGATGCAGCTACTGTAGTCACAGGAACATTGAAACGTGCAACAGGTGAAAATGTTGGAACGTATGCAATCAGCAACAATGATCTGGCAGCTTCCAACTACACGATTACGTATGTAGGGGCAGATCTTACCATCACTAAGGCCAACATAACCGTTACAGCCGATGCGAAGACTAAGATTTACGGTTCATCTGATCCTGCTCTGACGTATAAAGTCATAGGTATGGTCAATAATGATGCGGCTACTGTAGTCACAGGTACATTGAAACGCGCTACAGGTGAAAATGTAGGTACGTATACAATCAGCAATAACGACCTGGCAGCTTCCAACTACACGATTACTTATGTAGGAGCTAACCTTACCATCACTAAGGCTAACTTAACCGTTACAGCCGATGCGAAGACTAAGGTTTACGGAACAACCGATCCTGCTCTGAGTTATAAAGTCACAGGTATGGTCAATAATGATGCGGCTACTGTAGTCACAGGAACATTGAAACGTGCAACAGGTGAAAATGTAGGTACGTATGCAATCAGCAATAACGACCTGGCAGCTTCCAACTACACGATTACTTATGTAGGAGCAGATCTTACGATTACTAAGGCCAACTTAACCGTTACAGCCGATGCGAAGACGAAAGTGTACGGTACAACCGATCCTGCTCTGACGTATAAAGTCACAGGTATGGTCAACAATGATGCGGCTACTGTAGTGACTGGGACATTGAAACGTGCAACAGGTGAAAATGTAGGTACGTATGCAATCAGCAATAACGACCTGGCAGCATCCAACTACACGATTACTTATGTAGGAGCAGATCTTACGATTACTAAGGCCAACTTAACCGTTACAGCCGATGCGAACACTAAGGTTTACGGTTCATCTGATCCTGCTCTGACATATAAAGTCACCGGTCTGGTCAACAATGATGCCGCTAGCGTAGTCACAGGAACATTGAAAAGAGCAGCTGGTGAAAATGTTGGAACGTATGCAATCAGCAATAACGACCTGGCAGCTTCCAACTACCTGATTACGTATGCA
>NZ_GL379775.1:17316-18714 GCF_000143765.1 Sphingobacterium spiritivorum ATCC 33861
TAGTCACAGGTACATTGAAAAGAGCAGCTGGTGAAAATGTTGGAACGTATGCAATCAGCAATAACGACCTGGCAGCTTCCAACTACCTGATTACGTATGCAGGTGCAAATCTGACGATTACTAAAGCTACGATTACAGGTATTACGCTGAGTGATGCCAGCTTCACCTACGATGCCGCAGCGAAGTCAATCCTTATCTCAGGTACGCTTCCTGCAGGTACAACCGTGAGCTACACCGGAAACAACCAGACAGCGGCTGGTACGTATACAGTTACGGCCAACATAGACGGAGGTATCAATTATACCAACCTCAGTCTGCAGGCTGCCCTGAAGATCAATAAAGCCAAACAGGTGATCACGTTCAAAGAGATCCCTGCTGTGTATCGTGATGCAGGTACGCTGAGCCTTGATATCAGCAGCAACAGTCCGCTGCCGATCAAAATCTACAGCGATAATACCCTTGTTGCCGAAGTTACAGGTACTCAGGAAGTGACAGTGAGAGGAGTAGGTCTGGCACTTATCCGTGCAGAACAGTCCGGAGATGCGAACTACATAGCCGCTGATGCCGTTACCCGCGAACTTCGTGTCCGCAACGAAGACGGTGCTAAATTACCGGTTCGGGTGCATCCTGCGGTATCACCAAACGGAGACGGCATCAACGATTACCTTCGAATCGAAGGAATCGATGAGTATCCGGAGAATAAAATCGGGATCTTCGATGCCAACGGTAACCTGGTTCAGGAGTTAAAAGGCTACGATAACCACAGCAACCGCTTTGATGGTTACAAGGAAAGTCGTGCAGTACCAGCCGGTACATACTTCTACATGCTTGAAGTAAAGATCAACGGTAAATGGGTATATGACAAAGGCTTCTTCGTGGTCAGATATTAATCAGAGGAAATCTGTGTTGCAGCCACCATATGAGCTGTAACACAGAATTTCTTTAGTAGAGTAACAGTATAAAAAAAACAGAAAGAACAAGGACTATGAACTTGAAAAAGATAATATCAGGCACGTTATCGTTACTATGTGTCAGCCTGGCCCTGGGTCAGCAATATATCGATCCGGCGCTATCCGGTTCGTTCGG
This sequence comes from Sphingobacterium spiritivorum ATCC 33861, assembly GCF_000143765.1. Classification (GTDB taxonomy): domain Bacteria; phylum Bacteroidota; class Bacteroidia; order Sphingobacteriales; family Sphingobacteriaceae; genus Sphingobacterium; species Sphingobacterium spiritivorum. The sequence goes on from NZ_GL379775.1 coordinate 18,403, forward strand.
GAAGATGCTGAATCCGAGTTACAATGCGCTATTGAAAGGAGGTGAAGGAGACGCCGCGCTTTTGTACCGTTACCAGTGGGCGGGTGTAGATGGAGCGCCCAGGAGTATCTGGTTCAATGGAAACATTGCTATAGGTAACCGAGGTATTGCATTAGGGGTTAATTTCAAGCAATTCAAGATCGGTGTTGAGCGGAGTACCGAAGCCTCAGCGAATTTTACCAAAACCCTTCAGATCTCAGATGAGGAATATGTAGGTCTTGGCGTTAACCTTGGATACACGCAGCAGCGTGGAGACTACAGCAGTCTGGATCC
>NZ_GL379776.1:0-1964 GCF_000143765.1 Sphingobacterium spiritivorum ATCC 33861
GTCAGGGCGGGATCATTCGCTCCGTAGACTTTTGTCTTCACATCGGCTGTAACTGTTATGACAGCTTTCGCCACTGTTAGTATACGACTCACAGGAGTTGCAGGATTATTGTTCTGATCTCCCGCCTGTGTTGCTGTGATCGTTGTTGTACCGGATTTCAATATAGTAGCCTGATTCCCGGTAATACTTACAACTGAAGGATCTACAGCAGTATACGTGATCAATAATCCTCTGTTTGTATGTGTATCTCCGAGATCAAACGACGCATCACCGTATGTTTTAGAAGCGATGGCACTGAAACTGATCTGCTGATCATATTTAAATGTGGTAAATTCTTTAACGGCTCCATAGCTAACTGTTCCGTTGACAATTGCATATGCTCTGTAACGATACAGTGTATTTACTGTCAAACCGCTAATATCTACTGAGAACGTACCACTTCCGCTACCTCCTATTATTTTATTATTGGATGTTGTTGGCAATGCATTTGTTCCATAGACAATCCCTTTCTCAATCACACATGAACTACCTGGAACATCACCACCAAGCGTGACCGTCTGTGCAGCCACATTTACTGGATCAGATGTCGATACCGTCACTGTAGCAGAAGGCTGTCCGATAGTTGTGGTACGTGTTATGAAACATCCGTTATTATCTGTTACAGTAACTGTATATGTACCTGCAACCAAGCCGGTGGCTGTTGCCGCTGTACCGCCACTTGGTGCCCAACTGTAGGTATAAGCTCCTGTACCACCGGTAGCGGTCACTGTTGCACTTCCATTAGTACCTCCATTGCAACTTACGTCTGTTTTAGTAACCGTACCTGTTAAAGCGTCTGGCTGACCAACGGTTACAGTAGCTGTTGTCTGACAAGCATTTGCATCTGTAACGGTCACTGTATAGGTACCGGCAGCAAGACCTGTAGCCGTCGCTGCTGTACCACCACTTGGAGCCCAACTATAGGTATAGCCTGGCGTACCACCTGTTACAGAAACAGTAGCTGTACCATTACTTCCACCATTACAACTTACATCTGTTTTGGTAGCTGTCGCTGATAACGCGAACGACGGTTGATTTACTGTAATTGTACGGGTAATCTGACATGAATTATTATCTGTTACTGTCACTGTATATGTACCTGCAGCAAGACCTGAAGCTGTTGCATTAGTTCCTCCGCTAGGTGCCCAACTGTAGGTATATGGTCCCGTTCCGCCTGACGCTACGACAGTCGCTGTACCATTACTACCGTTAAAACAACTTACATCTGTCTTAGTAATCGTTCCTGCAAGAGCTGCTGCCGGTTGTCCAACTGTAACCGTACGTGTAATCTGACAGTTATTTGCATCTTTAACTGTCACTGTATAGGTACCGGCAGCAGGACCTGTAGCTGTGGCACCTGTACCACCACTTGGTGCCCAGCTATACGTATAGCCCGGCGTACCACCTGTGACAGCAACTGTAGCAGTACCGTTATTACCGTTAAAACAACTTACATCTGTTTTAGTAGCCGTGCCAGCCAGTGCAGCAGCAGGCTGTCCTACAGTCACTGTACGGGTGATCTGACAGGCATTCGCATCTGTAACCGTCACAGTATAAGTACCAGCTGAAAGACCTGTAGCAGTGGCTGCTGTACCTCCGCTTGGAGCCCAACTATAAGTATAGCCCGGTGTGCCACCTGTTACTGAGACAGTTGCTCTACCATTGCCTCCGCCAAAACAACTTACATCTGTCTTAGTAGCTGTTCCTGCCAAAGCTGCAGCAGGTTGTCCCACAGTCACTGTACGTGTAATCTGACAGTTATTTGCATCTTTAACTGTCACTGTATAGGTACCTGCCGCAAGACCAGATGCTGTAGCTGCGGTACCTCCGCTTGGCGCCCAACTGTAGCTATAACCGCTTGTACCTCCTGTTACAGCAACTGTAGCTGTACCGTTATTACCGCCAAAGCAACTTACATCTGTTTT
>NZ_GL379776.1:2464-307658 GCF_000143765.1 Sphingobacterium spiritivorum ATCC 33861
CAGTCACTGTACGGGTGATCTGACAGGCATTCGCATCTGTAACCGTCACAGTATAAGTACCAGCTGAAAGACCTGTAGCAGTGGCTGCTGTACCTCCGCTTGGAGCCCAACTATAAGTATAGCCCGGTGTGCCACCTGTTACTGAGACAGTTGCTCTACCATTGCCTCCGCCAAAACAACTTACATCTGTCTTAGTAGCTGTTCCTGCCAAAGCTGCAGCAGGTTGTCCCACAGTCACTGTACGTGTAATCTGACAGTTATTTGCATCTTTAACTGTCACTGTATAGGTACCTGCCGCAAGACCAGATGCTGTAGCTGCGGTACCTCCGCTTGGCGCCCAACTGTAGCTATAACCGCTTGTACCTCCTGTTACAGCAACTGTAGCTGTACCGTTATTACCGCCAAAGCAACTTACATCTGTTTTGGTAGCTGTTCCTGCCAAAGCTGCAGCAGGTTCCGTAATCGTGATCGTCTTAGTAGCGGTACATCCCATCTTATCGGTAACTGTCACTGTGTAGGTACCGGCAGTAAGATTGGATGCGGTAGCTGCTGTTCCAGCTCCCAGCGTCCAGCTATAGGAATAAGGTGCTGTTCCTCCGCTTGGTGCTACAGTAACACTTCCTGTAGCAGTGCCTTTACATGCTACATTTGTCTGCGCCTGTGTATCAATAGTGATAGTAGGACATACATATTCCAGTTTCCATGTCAATGCATCCAGACACACATAAGTAAAAGGTTCTGTTGTGCTGATCTCCAGTTCGTCGATGACCTTTGTGCTGTTGTTGGCTCCTCCAAAGGTCGTGAGGTCTATCGGAGTAAATCCGTTATTAGTTGCTGTAGACTGCACAAAACCACTGGTTGCAGTAGCTGTAAATACCGTTGTACCTCCTAATTTACCTTTAATAGTAACAGTTCCGCTCGTGTATTGTTCGACATTATGATCTGCTAAAAAAAGATAAAACTTTTTCACCGAATAAGTTAATCCGGCTTCTATTTTTATAGAAAAGCTTTGGTCGATAAAAGCCTCAGCCGTACCGTCATTGTCAATATACTTATTATCCGGCCCGGTTCCGTTCCATCCTGTACCCGGATAAAGATCCTGTATATCAAATTGTCCGGATTCAGCTTTACTTATAATAGTAAATGTCTTTCCTCCACTTGTAAAAGTCGACGCCCCTGCCGCCGCAGACTCAAATGTTTCTGTTATTTCGGTTTGCCCCCAGGCCTTTCCGATAAAGAGTATATAAGATAACAGGAATAACAGGACTCCCATCCTCATACCCTTGATACTCTTCAAAATGTTGTTGTAATAATTGGAGCTTTTCATTCTCTTGGTTATTTATTTTTCTCAGGTGTATGAGTATTAGGCTTGCTGCTGTTTCACTAAAAACAACTCTTTATATATCTCCTTATTGGATGCATAGTGATTAGCAGGCATGAGATATTCATGGTTATAAGATTGCCGGTTGTTATCGTCATCATAGCCCAGTATATTTTTGGATAATAACTGCCCGCTGTCTAAAGACTGACTCAGGATCACTTCATTTTTAGCTTTGTTTCGAAGGACTAATGTTCCGTTTACCTTATTTCCCACAGAGTTGCTGAGTATCATATCCACATAACTGGTTTCCTGAGCAAGATCATAGCTATTCCATTGTTTGCGATCCATTCCTAATTGAGAGAGACAAATAACGAGATTACAATTTTCCTGCTCTTTAAGCAATTTGCTTATCTTTTCAGCTGATTTGTAAGGATTTTGAACACTGACATCAGGTATTTCAGTATTTTGAGCAACTGCAATAATTCCTATTTTCTGGCCCTTGGAATGAATAATCATATAAGGCAGTATTCCCTTTTGGAGTCTTGCATCTGAAAATTGATAATTAGAACAAATCAACGGGAAATTGATAGCGGACAACATATCTGCCAGTCCTTCTTCTCCCTTATTCAGATAAATATTACTGCATGCAGCAGCGTGAAAACCAATCTTATTTAACTTTGCTAATCGCTTCTTATTTTGAAAGACATCTGCAGAAGCATCAAATAAATTTCCGGCATCCAGAATCAGACCAGAGGTTGGCTCTGCATCTAATGTCTCTAAAATCTCTTTATATCTGCTCCAGTAATTTATAGAACTCAGATCATTCGTCTGGTATATAATCAGTCTTTTATTATCGGCAAGGGAGCTGATTTTTTTACTGGACTGTGCTGCGCCTGCAAGAGGTCTGGCAAGAAGGATACTGCTCAAAAGTACCGAGCTTCTTTTCAAAAACGACCGTCGCTGATTAGTCATGGTAGTTTGTATTTAGGTTATTTCGTTGGAGATTCATGTTATATTCAGCTGTTAATTTCTGGCCGGAAAGTTTCCAGCAATACAAATCATAACATTCATGCCGAGATAGGGTTGTATATTACTGTGCGGCTCGTTGCCTCCTTTTATATCTGTATTAAAGGCTGGTATATTCTGATTTGCGGCTTCCAGTGCAGTATCCGCTGCATCAGACACAAATCCCAAAGTCGTTACAAAATTTGTCCCCTCCATATATCCGGGTCTGGCAATAGACACACCATTTACCGGTATCGCAGTTGTTGCATTTGCAGAGCTGATCTTAAGTTTTGGGCCACCATTTCTGATTACAGGATGGTTATGCGCAGCCATTTGCTGCACAGTCAGTGTAACATTCGCTGCACCGCCTTGTTCACCTATAATTCTTTGGGTAAGTCCCAGTCCCAGTCCTGCACCTATTATTGTTCTTCCCTGAAAGTCAGGAAGTCCAAATGTTGTTGTTCCGTTTCCACCATAAGTGGTACCTAGAATAGAAAATAATGCCGTATTGCTTCTGACTGCTATAAGTTGCCCTTGACAAAGCATCCAGTTCCGGGGTGCATAACTAGCGGCAAAAAGTCTGATTTCTCCTATTGTTCCGTCCATAGTATTATTAATTTCGTGATGGAAAGATTCCCTCCACACATATAATATAATTTGCTGTTAAAAAAGGTTGCATATTTTCGTGAGCTAAAGAGCCACCCATCGATGTAGTTGTTATAGTTAAGCTATTTGCATTCAAAGAACTGTTACTCATCACCTTATCCGGAACATCTGAATTAAATCCTAATGTTGGAGTATTGTTATACATAGGTTGTCCCAATTGTGAGCCTGTCACTGCTGCGTGCAATGTTGAGGCGGCCGCACTAACTTTTACTGCAAAAGGAACTGTAGTTGCATTAACTGGTGCGCTGTGGTTATGCGCTGGTAAATTTGGCACCAATAGTGTAACTGTCTCCGTTCCTATTTTCTGTCCCAGTACAACATTTGTTAATCCAGGCCCTTGCCCGGTACCTACAGGTACTCTTCCTCTCAGATCCGGTACACCAAATGTGGTAACACCATCTCCACCATAAGTTGTTCCGATTATAGCGTATAAAGCCTGATAATAACTGATACTTAATAATGTTCCGTCACAAAACATCCATCCGGCCGGAGCAAAATTTCCGGCAAAATTTCTTACTTCTGCTATGTATCCTTCCATAGGTTAATTTCTTGATGGATAAATTCCTTGTAAACAAATAATATAATTCAATCCTAAAGCAGGTTGCAAGTTGTTATGAGCAATAGTATTGCCGACAGGTGCAAGTGCCAGTGTCATACCTGAAAGATCTATACTTGCCGGATTTAAGCTGATTGAACCGGTCTGACTGTTGTATCCTAATGTTGGTGTTTTTGCTCTTCCTGCAGAACGGGCAGGAGCGGCAAGAGACAGTCCGTCAATAACGGTACTTTTATCCGCAACACTTTTACTTACAGTCAGCGGTAATGTTCCGCTTATACTGACCTGATGAACATGGGCAGGAAGGTTATTTTCAAACAGTGTAACATTTTCTATCCCCGCTTTTTGACCAGATGTAATGGTCCCCATACCTACAGTTTGTCCCGATCCGGTACCTACCGGAATTCTGCCACGAAAGTCAGGGAGCTGAAAGGTAGTAACTCCATTTCCGCCATAAGTGGTACCTAATAATGAAAAAAGAGCCTGATTTGTACTAATCGCTAAAGTTTGTCCATAACATAGTGCCCATGTTTTGGGTGCAAAGTTTCCGGCAAACAGCCGTATCTCTGCCATAGTTCCTTCCATAATATTTTTAATTTAGTTGTTGTCCTTTTATTATTCCCATTGTAAATAATTTAGATCCGGAAAAATATCCCTCCTGCATACTGACAGTCAATATGCGCAGATACTGTCCGTTTATACACGCTGCAATTACGCCATACAGTCCGTCTGCGTATACGATCTCGCCCGGACGATATGTACCACTTTCTTCCAAACTAATCAGTTCAGCTTCCAGTATGCGTATTTCCTGTGTTCCGTAATAGCTGGTTGCTCCCCCGTATTTAGGATTACATGCCAGTGTAAGTGCTCTGATCGCTGATGCCGGCTGATCCGTCCATTTTATGCGAAAATCTTCAGCCGAAGGTTTCCGGTCAAAATATACGTTAGTATTATCCTGTTCTCTGGATATTAATTTATCTTCCTGTAACCTTTTATACCATTGCTGCATAGCGCCTACCACTTCCATTCGCAAGCGGGAACATAGTAATCCATAGTTCTCAGAAGGATGTAAATTGGTAAAGGTTTCTATAACTAAAGGCCCTCTATCGATGGCTGCTGTCATCTTATGTATACTTATTGCAATTTGTTGTTCCTGATTTTTAATCTGCCAGAATAATGGATCAGCCCCGCTATACTTTGGCAGTGTCCCAGGATGTATATTATATATACCCAACGGGGGAAGATCTAAGATATGCTGAGGTATACGATAGGGAAACGCAAACACTAATGCTGTGTCTGCCTGTATCGCTAAGAACCAGGCTGCCAGTTGTTCTTTCCAGGAAGCAGTATCAATCACCTGAATACTTTCTTCCCGGATACCTGTGCCCGCAAAAATTTGTTTGAAATAAGATGCGTTGTGATCCAGAACCGCAATTCCTGCCAATTTATTTTCCGCATCCAGTTGTCCTGCCAGGGCAGAAGCCATATCTGTATTACAGATCAGTCCGACGCGTATATTTTTATTTGGTATCATCGGGTCAGATAGCTATTTGTCCAGGCTGAATTGATATCCGTCAACATATTCTGCAACTTTTCATTATCAGCGCCTAAAGGCGCGATGTGGTATACTATACTCTTCTCATGAATATATTCAGACTCATTTTGTTTCAAGATTACAATATCTGTTGAAAGATCATTTAACTGCCATGTACTCAGAAATGCGGTGGCCAGTGATTGTATTGACTGATTCAATTCCTCTTGCTGACCAGACAATTTTCTTAGCGATTCCGCTAATCTTCTACCCCAGCTTTCATATATATGATCCACAGTTTCTGCTGACAAAATCAAAGATGTGTATGCTTTTAAATTTTCAGGAGCCGGAGTACCGTTGTCAAACAGGAATGGCAGCCCTACTAATGGAATATCGCAATAAGGAGAGTTAGCATAGGCTTCTAAAAAGCGTCCTGCCTGCGCTCCATTGAAACTGGCGTATATAAAATCAGGTCTGTCCCGATCCAGTACATCATAGAAAGCGGTCAGATCTAAGGAATTGTCATGTGTACTCGGAACGAGATGGAAAAACAATGTACTATCCTCTGATCCCTGATTCATCCCCAGATCTAAAAATGCCCCAAATCCGTATCCGCCATCGTATAGATCCGTTACAAATAATCCCTTTTGTCCCAGTTGTGAAACGGCCCAATGACCTAAAGCCCATACATGTTGCCAGATAGAAAGGCTGTGTACATACAGATAAGTATATTTTTCTGTATATAGCGGTAAATGCTCTCCAAGGTGACAGGCAATAATCGGCTTCCTATACTTTTCAGCAAGCTTCGCCACTGTTGAAATTTCATGCGCAGAGAAGAGACCAATAATGAGATCGACTTCTTCAAATTCAAACAATTTGACAATAGCCTCTGTATATCTGGATGCAGAAGACTGCGCTACCAATTCTGTAGAGATCTCAGAAACAGGATTATTAATGTCTTTCAATGCTGATTTTATACCTTTTTGAAAAGATTTAGCTATGTTCTGCTCTGTATGAACAGGCAAAATCATCCCTATATGATAATTACAAACTTCTACCTGTTGCGCAGACGCATGCAATTTCATTCCTGTTTGACTATTTATATCAATAGCAAGATCGACAGACTTGTTCATATATGTCTTAAGGTTAATAACCAACATTCCGAACATCAATCTAAGCAGCAATAACACTTAAATTAACTCCTGAAAACAACGAATAGAAAATCTATCTGTTAATGATTGGTGTAATCTTTATTTTTAAATAGGTATGCGTTAATAATTTTGGTATACAAATATAAAATTATTCTCAATACATAATTGCAAATTTTTATATTTTTTATTAAAAATAATTTTTACTAAAATAATGCAATCCTATCCTAATACAATTTTAAGTAATTACCATATTTAATAAAGGATAAAATAGGGGGACAAAAAGAGGACAAATGATAAACATGTAGCAAACAGACCATTACAAAGGGCTGCTTACCTGTTGATCGATTAAAGCTATCTACGAAAAACCGTACATAAAGACATTCTGACGGCTATTTTAAAGTAAAATTGGTGCTGCACTATGCGCGTAACCATTTTACCATATGCGGATATGGCTCCACCTGATGAAGTATTGCATTTTTGGCATCGTAGCAGAGTCCATAATACTGAAGCATGGGGATAAAGAGGTAATTCCCTTTTTCATAGTTTTCGATAAGCATGTCAGCGTCCCCCTTATACCCTTTATCATGAAAAACAAAAGAAGCGGGCAGATTCAGAAAGACAGATGCTGCGTAGCTCCAGGCTATAGCCGATAATTCGTAACCATCCAAAGCATTTTTATCGATATGCTCAAATAAGTCTCCGGATGAGAGCATTCTTTCCTCAGGGGACATCACTGCGACATGACCGGCTTCATGGAGAATATCTCCGGGATGTAAGAGCCTTGTCCGATCAATCAAAATCCGGCCTTTATCAATAAATATTCCCGGCAGAAAGCTTTTCTGCCGGCTTTCCTGCTCCAATACCGGAATACCGATTTCGTTCAGAAAATTGATAACTGACTTCAGTTCTTCCTGTAATTCAGGCTGTGTATGGAGATTATTCAGGTTATCTGTTGTATTATTCATAGGTATTATAATCTTCTGATGCTATTATCGCCCGAAGTTAATGTATTGTACAAAGCGGGGATTATCTGACTTATTAGCTGTAGCTGCATGCGGAAGGGATTCTATCCACAGGATAAGATCTCCTTTTTTGCCACTAATGTGTTTTTCCAGATTTGCAGCAGCCAGATATTGCATAGTGGCTTCGGGAGTTCCAAATTCTTTCAGTAGTTGGTCAATCTGTTTGTGATATCCCGGAATAAGGCTGAATGCCCCTCCATTTTCCGGCACATCATGTAAATAAAGCAGACCTTGTATATGATAGCGCGGACCTATTGAAAAATCAATATCCCAGTGAATACGACTTCCTCTGAAGGCGTACCCCATACTTTCGGGTGGGTTATATCCTAATGGCAGAATATTAGGAAAGATTGCATCACTTTTATACAGATCAGTAAATACGGCTCTGACAGCTGTATTGTTCCGGACTTTTTCCACTGCAGCACCCACTGCATCCGGCAACATAATACCTTGCAGAGCAGTTTGCTCCGGATACCAGGTCTCCGGATTTTCTAAATCTATGGATAATACCGAACAAATATGATCTACGACAGCATCACAGTCCTCTTCGCATACCAATCCGGAGATTTTCAGATACCCCTGTTCTTCCCAATACTTTAACTGATCTTCCGTCAGTATTTTACAAACATAATTTTCTGCTTTAACATCCCGCTGTATTTCCCATTCTTCAAATTTTTGGCGAGCACTCTTATAAAATTCCATACCTTTTTTACGTATAATCCATTGTCTGAAACTTTCCACATCTGTGTACTGGTTATACAGAAAATTAATCGTTTCAAAAAGCCCAAGCTCAAAAATAGCTAAGAACGCATTTGAAGCACGTGCAAAAGTTTCGTCAGTAGTCTTGCTATATGCTTTTTTCTCCAGATGAAATGCAGTATAAGCCGATAGAAAAGCGAATGGTTTTTCTGCTAATGACTGTTCAGTTTCTGGATTATATGGTTCGGTATGATTCATCTTTAACTTTACTATATGTCAACACAAATACTTTTAACTGTGCAATACATTCTTCAGGAGAAGTATTTGCCGTATCTATTGTTACTGCCGGCTCTTGAGGGATCTCAAATACATCGCTGATCCCGGTAAACTGATCAATCCTGCCAGGTTGTCCTTCCGGCAGAAGTGCACGTTCATATAATCCTTTGGGATCTCGCTTTATCAGGGTCTGCAGATCACATTTAATATAGACAAGTTGGCTGTTACTGTTGTCCTGCTTTAGCAGGCTTCTGCCTTCTTCATAAGGATTAATAGCAGCTATAATGACAATATCGTATTCCTTACTTAGTTCTACTGATACGACTCCCAGTCTTCTTATATTCTCGATACGGTCTGCTTTGCTAAACCCCAGATCTTTACATAAGGTTGCCCGATAGGTATCTCCATCTACTAATGCTACCCGGTAACTGTCCTCCTCAAGCGTTGTTTTGAGCATTTTGGAAAGCGTTGTCTTGCCGGATCCGGAAAGACCTGTCATCTGGATTATAAGTGCCATATTATTGTCTGGTTATCTGCTTCAAAACTTGTTGATAGGCTGTATGGGTATGTTCAAATGCAATCGAATCAGGCAAAGGAACCTCTACCTGAAAAATCTGATCCGGGTATTTACTGTGATATGTGAGCCTGGCCCGCATCTCCTCCAGATCGCCTAATATATTTCCTATTGCTTTATTAAAATCGGTTATCATTTCTGACACTCCCCAACTGTAATCATAATAGGAATTCAGACGGTGTCTTTTACTTTTGATCTCCCTGATACCATCATAAAACTGATGGAGCACATCCGCGGTAAAGCTATCAAAGTTTTCAAAGTGACCCGGACGGACCGGCACTTTCAATAGTTTTTCATTGATATAACCGGGAATGCAATGTATACCTCTTCTCTTTTTCTGTGAAGCTATAATAGCATTCGGTTCTCTCGTCAGAAAATAGAACGGCACGTCCGGATACCAGCTACGCAAAACATCATAAAAATGAATATGCCAGCTATCCATTTTAATAAAGTATTTTGTCTGAAAGGCTAATCTTTGTTGTCCCATCAGTTTTACAGTTGCCTTAAATAATTGTTCTCTTAATGGCAAAAGAGTTTCGTCAAACTCCTCTATTCGCAATATTTCATCCAGAACAGGGGCTTCAGGTATCATAATATTACTTGCATCTGTAGCCAGACATTGTGAAAGTAATGTCGATCCACAACGTGATACATGAAAGATAAATGCGGTTGGTGCAATACTCTCCAGCTGATCTGCGAGCTCCAGAATATACTCAACAGAGCTTTGCGACTGGTATTTTGATCGGCTACGCATATAAATACGTCGGTCTACGATCGTTTCGTCAAAGAAAGATTCCTGAATAATATGATCAGCCAGGTCCAGCCAAAGGACTTTCCATTCGTTTTCTTCCCACTTCAGAGAATACGGTATCCAGTTATATAGCATATCACTCTTCATCTTTTAATTGTTTGATGATTTGTCTGGCAGTATCGGTATCCATCAGTTCTAACTGCGCGATCATCGCCTGCTTTGTCCTTTCATCATATACAGGTTTTTCATTCGATGGAATCCCATGTGATTCGAATACCTTATCCATATCCGGATTACTCTTTCCATCTATAACCAGATGTACCCTTACTGTATCACTTGAATTGCGTATCCAGTGTACCTTAGAGAAATCAATGTACCAGCAGTTTCCTTCTTCCAGCTTCAGATCTTCTCCATCCACATTAAACTGTACTAGTGGATGTGTCACAACAGGTATATGCAATCTCAAAGCACCATCCTGATACCGGCATCCCGGATCACGATGCGGCTTGATCTCACTACCCGGATAAAGTGCCATTAAGCGGATACTCTCCTTCTCGAAATTCCAGCTGTCAATGATGGATCTGATATAAGGCACATGTTGTAATAAAGTTGTGTCCTGAAAAGTATTATTACCCGGATTGGAACGTATATCCTGTTGATTTCCGGTTTCCGATCGTAAAGAAATACACTCCCAGCGTCCCTGATAATCTTTGGTGTTAAAATGATCTGTCCAAACTTCTTTTAAGCAATAAGCGAGTTCCTGCTGCAATTGTGCAACATCATACTGCACATCAAATTTGATAAAGTTTTTCACGTGATATAAAAATCAGGTTAATATTAATCGCCGGGCTTCTACACTGACGATGGAAATGGTACAGCGAATTTAAGTTATTTCAGTCAATAAATAACTATCAGATATTAAGAATTAGTAAGCGTTATAATCTTCATCTCATGCTGAGCATATCAGCACAGCCATTCGTAAACTGTTTCAGGTACTATACTTTAATATTTATTGCTGAGGGAGCAGCACGATTTTGGAATAGACAGCCGGATTAGCAGTGGTATCTACTAAAGAAAGGTAATCGTATTTAATATGCTTTTGATATTTCATAAAATCTTCAAAATCCTTAAGTTCTGATAATTTTAAAGAATTGTAGTAATGGATATGATCTCTGATCAGATAGGCAAGACTATCATCTGTAAAGACAGTCCTTTGACCTAAAGAATAGAAGGCATTGGTATTGTCAACGATAAAACGATCTCCATTTTCTGTCTGTATATACATATTATACTTCCCCTTGTCTTCTGCGCCTCCGTTCTGAATTTGTGAATTATTCTCTTGTGAGAAATGTTTGTTAATCTGATTGAATGTAACAGAATCGATCTTCAGTTCGCCAAGATCTCTGATTTGTTCAGGACTGTTATTCTGTATCTTTTCAAATTCAGGAAACTCTTTCTTATTATTCTCTGCATTCCCGTTTTCATAATAAATCTCTATTGAACGTTGTTTTGCTTGTCGGTCACAAGCAGAAAAAAGGGAAACACATATTAGAGAAATCAACGACACAGTTCTGGTTTTCATGATAAACGCAACTTTATTATAGCAGTAAATACTTATAAAAATAAAGATAGGTAAAATGGATATGATGAAAAACAAAATCATAAATACTTATACAGATTCTGCTATGTAAACTGATTTCTAAATACAGGAAAGCCAAACCTAATATTGATCTGGCTTTCCTGTTTATTATTAGCTGCAACTTTGACAGACAGCCTGCGAACTATAGCTGTATTTACTTCGTGTCTGCTGTTGTCAGCAGTTTATCCAGTAAGGACCGGATTCGTTTGTCTGATGGCCGAAGCGCATTTGCATCCACTATATTTCCCTTCGGATCGAGTAACAGAAATCTAGGTATCTGCAAAATATTGAGCGCCTGTGTTACAAGCTTATGATTGTCGGGATCAGCCCACAATTGTATGCCTTCCAACTTCTTATCATTCACAAAATCTTTCCATTTCTGCTGATCTTTTTTACTGTCAAATGAAATACTGACAAAAGTAATCGGCTTATCTTTATAATCATGTCTCAGCGAGTCCAGAGCCGGAATTTCCTGTATACATGGACCACACCATGTCGCCCAGAAATCGACATAGATATACTGCCCTTTCCATTTGCTCCAGGTAATTTTATCTCCTGTAAGGTTTTCAAAAACAGCTTGCGGAGCCGGATTACCTTCCAGCATCCCTTCTAATTTGCCATACTTCTCTTTTACACGTTTAGCCAGATCCGGAAACGGACTTTTTGTACCAAACTTATCGTATAGTTTCTTCTTAAAATTACCCGAAAGTGCAAAGGCATAATATTCGTATAGCGGTTTTCCGGATAGTTTGGTAGCAACAAAATCGATATAATCATCATCAGTATCTGCCAGACGATATTCTTCCTTAAAAAGATAATCCAGAAAGTAAAAATAAGCAATACCATTATCATTGCCGGATTGATCAGGGCGAACCTCTTTCAGAAAGTCATAATAACCGGCAGGGGCTGTATATCCGTCCTTTTTATAGCTTTCTCTCATCTTAGGATAGAGCAGTCTGGCCAGTATAGCGTCACCGTACAACACCGATTCACTTGCCTGTTTCAACTGTTTAGTCAATTTATGCGTTCTGGCAAAACTGGTTAAAAATTCCTGTCGCTTTGCTCTTCTGTCTTCGACATATTCATTGTATTGTTGAGGTGAATAATGTACATAGGCAAAATAATTTTTGAGGTGCTTATCCTTATATTGATTAAAATTCCAGTCTTCCTGATTCAGGTATAAGCTGTTATCTGCATATTTACCTGTCAGCTGCAATGTTTCAGGGATGTTGGCCGCATCGACCTGTAATATTTGTTTATCTCCTGGCATCAGATAAAAATAGATCATCTGCGGCCTATTGGTATTACTGGAAACAGTTGTATCCTGACCATCTCCTTTTTTCAGTACAAATGTTTCTTCGACGGGGGTACTTCCCAATATTAAAAAAGCTCGTGCAGGGCCGTTGATTTCAAATTCGAACCGGAATGTTCCGTCTTCATTGAGCTCGGCATCGATCTTATTCTGCGAAGACATTACCCTGTACTCCTGTACATTCAGCTCCAGAGTTCCGGCTTTCACTCCTGTTATCTTACCGGTCAGCACTGTTTTCTTCGGTGCGGCATGTACGTGAACGGTAATCACAATGATGTATATCAGGGATAAAATTATTCTTTTCAACATGTTGTTCGGATTGTTCGCTTATTGCGACTGTGATAGAAACGATTGCACCGGAAATTAATTCCGATGCAATATATTACTTAATTCTGTACCAGATTCGGGTTGGTCCGCAATGCTACATCCGGCAACGGAAAGTATATAGCTTTGGATTGCCATTTGGGTTTGAGTGCCGGCAATATATCATCTGCTCTCGTTTTCCCCTCCTGCCCTGTTTCACTTGGCCAGCGTCTCAGGTCGAGCCAACGGTGTCCCCACTCTCCGAATAATTCCACACGACGCTCCTGTTCTAAAGCTTTTCGTAAAGCAACAGCATCATTTCCTAATGACAGGCTTTGCAGGCCGGCGCGATTTCTGATCACATTGATATCTTCCTGTGCAAGTCCCCATTTGCTTTGCATCAGACGTGCTTCTGCACGTATCAGGTATTGTTCTCCCAGTCTCAACACCATTGTGTACTCTTTGGCCGGAGTGACTCCGGTCCGGATTTTATATTTATACGGATAACGGTGGGTTACGCCAGCCGCTGTTGTCATACTCCCAACCCAACGGGTAAGCCGCTGATCCCCGTTTTCAAAGGCATCATAAAGATATCCCGGAATAAGGCGAAACAAAGGTGCGCTGGTTGGCGCCGCCGGAACGATCAGAAATCCTTCCCAGGTATTGCGTCCACCGGCAGTATTCACGACCTGAAGCTGCCATATCGCTTCCTGATTATTGGCCTGAAATACTTTATCAAGATCTGCTGTAGGTTGCAATTTATATTGTGTCGCACCAAGCACTTCACTAGACTCCTGCTCCGCCAGATCCCACTGTTTAGTATAGAGATAAGCTCTTGCCAGCAGCGCTGAAGCAGCACTTTTATTGGCACGTATACGCTCTCCGTTAGCATCAGCCTTGTCTACCTGAGGATATCCCTGAAAGATTTTTGCCTTAGCATCTTTCAGATCCTCTATGATTGCGGCATAGACTTCAGCCTGAGGAGTTCTTGGTTTTGTATTATTTTCCATCACATTTGTACCGCGAATCAATGGCACATCTCCAAAATAATTGACCAGGTAGAAATAGCAAAACGCACGGATAAATTTAGCTTCACCTAATAGCTGGCTTTTGACTTTGGGACTTAGATTTGTCGAAGCCTCCAGGCCTTCTACACACAGGTTAGCCTGTGCAATGTAGGTATAAGGCTGTGACCACAGTGTGGTAACATTTGAATTGGAGGATAATACTGCATTATTTTTAAATTCATCATAAGGTGCTGAAGCTACAGCGTAGACAAATTCATCTGCTGACATTGCCGGCAGTATCATGGAGAGTACATTGGCAAACTGATAGTTCAGCTGATTCATGCGGGACAGCACGCCGGTAACCGATGCTGTAGCTGTCTTATCGTCAGAAAAAGCCAGTTCAGAAGGCATCTGATCTTTCGGAGGGCCTGCATCCAGATAGCTTTCGCAGGCGGTAAGACTACAGATAATAAAGCCAATAAATATATATAGATATGATCTCATGGTCGTAATTAATAAGTGAAACGAATGCCTAAAGTATAATATTTCAACGGAGGTACTACGTAGCCTCTTGTCTCCGGATCAAAACCATCATATCCGGTAATGGTAAACAGATTTTGCCCCTGTGCATACAGACTGATACGCTGGGTTTTAAGGGCTGACAGTAATGAAGTAAAATCATAACTGACCATTACATTCTTTAAGCGGATAAAGGAGGCATCTCCCCATTGTGCATCGGAGTGTCTGTAAAAGGTATTATATGTCTTATACCCGTCGTCAGTTGCTAAAGCCGCAGCCCGTGGAATATCTGTCACATCGCCCTGATTTCTCCAGCGCCGCAGTGCTGATTTATCAAAATTGGCGAGTGAACCCAGACTTGCCGGAGACATATATCCGAAATTCAGCATCTCTCCTTCTTGTTTTACAAATTGGAGAAGAAAACTTACATCCAGATTTTTATACCGGAAGCTGTTACTCAACCCACCGAAAAACTTAGGAAGATGTGTACCCATTACATACTGATCTCCAAGATTATTATCCACTTTTCCGTCTCCGTTCAAATCTGCAAACTGTGCAAGACCGGTCTGCGGATCTACTCCTGTAAACTGAAAACCGAATACAATATCCAATGGTTGACCAATAGCAAACCGTCCCTCTTCTCCTGAACCTATAAGGCCTGGATAAGCAACCAGTTTATTGCGTGAAATGGTTAAGTTGGCATTTGTTTTCCACTCAAAATCATCTGTTCTGTAATTGGTAGATCCTACTTCAAACTCCCATCCTTTGTTTTCTACTACACCTGGCATATTAGCGGTATATCCGGAAAATCCCGTCTGCGGAGATAAGGTAGAATTGATAAGCTGGTTGTCAGATTTATTGTAGTAATGATTGATATTTAAGGTCAATCTGCTGTTCCAGAAAGCCAGTTCAAGCCCTCCTTCCAGTTTACGGTTTCTCTCCCAGCTATATGTAGGATTGGCAACTCGTGTCGGATACAAACCTGACACTCCGCCATAAGGATAACTCAGGTAACTCCAGCTGTCCATAAATCCGTAATCTCCGATCTGATCATTACCTGTAGATCCGTAGCTTCCGCGTAACTTTCCAAAATTAAGAAATGGAACAGCCTCTTTGAGCCAGTTTTCTTCTGTAAACACCCATGCCGCACCGACAGAACCAAAGTTTCCGACGCGCTTATCCGGTCCGAAGCGTGACGAACCATCCCGACGAAAGGTCACATTCAGAATATACCTGTTGTCATAATTGTAGGTAGCACGTGCAAAAGCAGCCTGATATCTGTATTTCGAATAATTGAATTTGCGGGGTCGGATCGTCACAGCAGCATTGATATTATCCAGTTGTGAATCTGAAGTAAAATCTTCTGCCTGTAAGAACTGGCCATCACGTACGCTTTGCTGCCAGGTTGTTCCGGTAAGAACATCAAACGTGCCTTTTCCCAGATGATATACATAACTGGCCTGCGGTTCGATGCTGTATGAAGAGATACTGCTGTTGCCAAAGTAAGACATGCTTACTGTAGAGTTCTGCGGATTAAAACTTCTCTTGGGATACATCTGCAACTGATCAAGGGCAGTATGGTTATACCCAATAGTAGCAGAAAGGTTCAGACCTTTCAACGGACTGTAGCGTATAGTTCCGCTCGACAATAGTGCTTTATTGCGCGATTCTGATTTACGATCCAGAAAGGCATAAGGGTTCTGAATATTGCCATACCAGTAATAATCACCTACTTCATCATAAATCGGCAGATTCGGTGACAGGTTGAAATATTGACTGATATCTGTGGCCAGCGCATCATTCATATCGCCTGTGTAGTTTGCTGTAGCAGATATGGAAAACTTATTGTTGGCCGAACGGTGGTTGATGGAAAGCATTCCGGCACCTTTCTTATATCCGTTGTCGCCCGGCTGTACGGTAGTCTCATTCCGAAATGTACCGCTTATCAGAAATGTTGTCATCTCTGAACCTCCGGAAGCCGAAAAATTGGCTTCTGTCAGTTTGCCTGTGTTCCCCATCAGCAGCTTTTGCCAGTTTTGATCTTCTGTCTGGCTCCATTTGAACAGGTCCGGAGTTTCCGGATCAGGAGTACCACCGGAATTGGCAAAGGCTTCACGACGTAATTCCAGATATTCTGCAGTACTCAGCATTTCCAGGTTATTGGATACTTTGCCTGCTCCGGTATAGGCATTAAAACTAACCTGTGTTTTGCCTGAACTTCCTTTTTTAGTGGTGATCAGAATGACTCCGTTAGCTCCTCTTGATCCATAGATTGCGGTAGCATCTGCATCTTTCAGTACATCTATACGCTCGATATCTGCAGGATTGATAGCTGCCAGCGGACTTTGCGAACCATTATCTCCGGTGAATACATTTAAGGATTCCGAAAAATACGGTACACCATCGATAATATAAAGAGGCGCATTTGCATTTTCATTCAGGGAATTAATTCCTCTTAATCTCACATTAAAGGAAGCTCCGGGCAATCCGTTAGAACTGTTGACTTCAAGTCCTGCAATACGTCCCTGCAACGCTTCTAAAGGATTATTGACAGGGGCGCGTTGTATAACATCACTGGAAATACCTGCTGTAGAACCCGTACTCACACGCTTACTGGTAGTACCGTAACCGATCACCGTCACTTCATCCAGATTTCCCAGATCCGGCTGAAGGCGAAGTTCTGCTCCTTCGGCAGAAGTAGGTGTATAGGCTTGTTCAAGCAGCTGATAACCGATGTAGGAAACGACCAGCACCGGCTGGCTTGTATTTGCTCCGGAGAGTTCAAAATAACCGTTTCCGTTGGTTGATGTCACCAGATTAGTTCCTTTCAACCGTACCGTTACTCCTGCCAGTTTGTTTCCTTTTTCATCGAAAATATGGCCTTTTATAGGTTGCTGCCGGGAGCTGCCTGTGTATTTTTCTGTACTGTTTACAGTAGAATTTTCTTTTTTAATAATAACAGTCTGATTGATGACCTGATACTGCAAATCTGTGTTTTGCAGCAGATCATGAAGGATATCAGCCAGATTGGTACTCTTGCCATTTGTGCGAACAGTTTTCTGGTTAATATCACTGCTCATATAGGTAAATCTGATTTTCGTCTGCTTCTCCAGCTGACGAAGTGCATCCTTTAGTTTGAGTGTCTCCGATGGCAGAGAAGCCTTTACGTCCCGTAGATTCTGGGCATTAGAGCTGTATGCTGCAAAGGTCGTGACACATGTCAATATAAGGGCCAGTAAGGATATTTTCATTAATAATCTCCCATTGCACTCTTTTGGAATTAAATGCATAATTTTGATAACGATTTAGTATGACGTAACTTGTTTATTGAATCCATGAGCCATCTTCGGGGACCAGCCGGGATGGCTTAATTTCTTTATATGTCTTTTTATTTCATATGCGGTTTTTATTTAGGTGTTAATAAATGATGTAGTTTCTATTGTCTGTTTTTAGCCTGCTTTCTGTAAGCGCGCACAAGATATCCAGCACCTGTAAAGCCCCACTATCTTTACGTACGGATAAGGTAATATCTTTATGAGCGATTTCTTTTTTCTCTAATATTATTTCTATCTGATAGATGCGTTGCAGATCGAGAAGTACAGATTCTATGGTTTCGTCTTCGTATTCCAGATAACCTTCTTTCCAGTTACCTGCGATCTTATCGGTAAGGATATGTTCTTTGCCTTGCTGTACTGAAGCCACGACCGGGACTCTTAATTCCTGATCTTTCTGCAATACTGCAAGTAGTTTATCATTCTTACTGACTTTTACTTTTCCACTTTTTACAGCGACCATCACATCCTTCATACCTGGGTATGCTTTCACATTGAATTGTGTCCCGACTACTGTTGTCCGGACAGATCCGGTATGCACTATAAACGGCCAGTCTGCAGCCTTATGAACTTCAAAATAGGCTTCACCGATCAGTGTAACTTCTCTGGGTTTATCTTTTTCAAATTCCTGTGGATACTCCAGACGGGATGAGCCGTTCAGCCATACCGTAGTACCATCAGCCAGATGAAGCACTTTATTTTCATCATTAGCAGCTTCTTTGATGACCTGTACATATTCCTCTGAACTTCCGTTTTCTGTGTGCTCCCCTATCCGGTAAGCTCCCCATGAAAACAATAAGACAACAATAGCCGCTGACAGACTGACAGCCCATTTGCTTACGGAAGATCTGTGGGATACTTTAACATGTGTTGAATCAACAGTTTCCTTATCCGGAAGTTCCATTAGATTACCCTCAGTATCAACAAAAGTGAGAGAAGGGTCTTCACGCTTCAGCTCCTCATATAATTCTTTAAGTAATACAGATAATTCGTCATCATATCGCGCACTACGAACCATATCGAAAAACTCAACAAGCTCCTCATGAGTAGCATGATTATAAAAATATTGGCGCAGCAAATAACGAATACGTGTCTTCATATGGTGTGTCTCTAAATAAAGACGTAACTAAACGGCATGTGTCCTATCCGAAGAATTGTTTTTTACCAGAAAAATTATAACAAACTGTAATACAGTAAGATATTTTTATCAGAAAGTAAGGAATTTAGAAAAAACTTTACGAATGGATTTCATTGCGGCTGAGATTTGATTTTTCACGGTATGCCTGGAGATATCAAATTCATCGGCGATTTCCTGATAATTATATCCTTCATCCCGCATCAGATAGATAGCTTTACGCTGTTCAGGAAGATTGTCTACCGCTTTTCTCAGGATCTCTTTATACTCTTTGTATTCTACCGGAGCCGGATGGTTATCAACAATCGTCTGCATGGATTCCCAAATAGCCTGTCTTAGTCTCGCATCCGATGCTACTTTACGGAGGTGGTCCATAATTTTATTACGGGTCATCGTAAACAGAAAAGATTCTATTGATTTAATTTCATGGAGCTGTTGACGGATTTCCCAGAGTTTCAGAAATACATCATGCACAATATCATGGGCGACATGCTCATCTTTGCAGGTATTGAGTGCTAATCTGAAGAGGGCCTTTTCATAGGTATAGAAAACATCATTGAACAACAATCGCAAAGGCTCTTCTTCCTTTGCGCGATACATATCCCGTGATTTATTTTCATCCGACCTTTTCCCTGTTGACATAATCAAAACAAAAATAGACAATTGTTCAAAATCAATCAACAACAGCGCTAAAAAGATTAAATTATATCAAAATAAGGAAAGTTTAGTCTGTAATTTTACAATTATATACTTTAATCGAATCCGGAATAAAAATAATATTCTGTCAGCCCTGTCTCCTTTTCCCTTTCCAAACAGTGAATAATGGGTATATTCGTAGTTGATCTGAACACTATATCATGAAAGAAGCGAAACAAAAACATTGGTCAATAGTCGAATATCTGCATGAAACCGTAACCAATACCAATATTCATATTAAGGGTACCAAAAGTTACTACAGTTCTGCATGGACAGGATCTTTTGAAGAATCTGTAGTGCGCTATCTCTATGGGGATGCCTATAGTCTGAAAACCTGGAAACCACAGTGGAAAATCGACCAGCTCTATATCGGCAATTATGTATGTATCGGTGCAGAAGTCATTATCCTGATGGGCGGTAACAACACTCATCGGTCGGATTGGTTCAGCTTATATCCTTTTGCAGAAACATTGGAAGAGTCTTATAAAACAAAAGGAGATACACATATTGATGACGGGGCGTGGCTTGGAATACGCTCTGTACTTATGCCGGGCATTCGCATCGGTGAGGGTGCTATTGTCGCTGCAGGCGCTATTGTGACCAAAGATGTGGCACCTTACAGCATTGTCGGAGGTAATCCTGCAAAACTGATCGGCTACAGGTTCCCGGAAGAAACCATAGCAAAACTTTTAGAAATGCAATTGTACTCCTGGCCGGAAGAAAAGTTTGAAACATTGAAATCTTACATCTGCGCTAATGATATCGATCAATTGGTAAAAGCAGAGAAGGAATATAAGGAATAATATACGTGCACTATGAAAATACCTGTCATACATGGTTATATTGAGCGAAGGTTGCTGATCAATTATACTGTAGACCCTGAAATTGTATCAGGTATCTTACCGGGCCCTTTCAGACCCAAACTTTATAAAGGAAAAGCAATTGTCGGTATTTGTCTGATTCGACTGAAACACATAAAACCAAAAGGAATACCTGATTTTCTGGGCATCGGATCTGAAAATGCAGCGCACAGGATTGCTGTGGAATGGGATGAAGAAGGTATCCTAAAAGAAGGAGTGTATATCCCAAGACGGGACACTTCTTCAAGAATAAATGCGGTAGTCGGAGGAAGAATATTTCCGGGAAAACATCATCTTGCCACATTTGATGTAAAAGAAAAACAGCATGCTTATCATATTGACATCTTAAGTTCAGATCAGACTTTTGTATCCATCTCTGCAGCACTTGCTGATACCTTTACTAACGATTCTATATTCGGCACATTGGATGAAGTAGCAGATTTCTTTGAAAAGGGTTGTGACGGATATTCTCCCAATGGAAAAAGTTTTGACGGATTGCGACTTCATACGTACCAATGGAAAGTAAAACCTCTTAAGGTAGACCATTTATCCTCCAGCTTTTTTGAAGATGAGCATATATTTCCTAAAAACAGTATTTCTTTTGACAATGCGATTTTAATGGAAAATATAGAGCATGAATGGCATTCCTTACCGGTAAACCACATTTCATCTTTAAGGAAAATCTATTCATAGTATAAGCATTTCTCTTTCTAACCTCTCTCCTGATAAATCGGGATCTCTGCTTAAAATGGACAAAACATGTCTTTGTGTCTGCTATCACATGGAGCATACCCCAAAACACTTGCAAAGTTGGTAAAGATGCTTCAAACAGCGTATGTTGGCTGGAACGCCAACATTGTACGATCTAAATCCCCAGTCTTTGTATGGCGCAAACGTCCGCTTATGGCACTATATTGCCGGTGAGGACACCGGCAAACACTCTTTATCTGGCGCAAGCGTCCGCTTGTGCCCTCTAACAGAATAAAAAATAATTAAAACAACAGCTTCTGACTGACTTCTTTATCAATAGTAATATATCCCGGATAATAAAACGACTGCCCTGCAACGGTTATAGCCGGCTTGATCTTTAAAGTAAGTACTCCCTTATTGCCTGAATTACTTCCCAGAGCTTTTAAGAAATCCTGAATCCCGTCACTTTTGAGTGATTCATACAGATTCATCTTTATTTTAATGGGTACTACAGCCGATTGATTCGGATCGATAGACAGCTTTTGTTCCACCTCTCCTTCAGCCAGATCCGTTTGCTGAAAAGCAATCTTGTATTGAAATTTATTAATAGCAGCTTTTTTACCCGTAGGATTCGTTACCTTCAATTTGAGATTCGCTTCCATAGGAACATCTCTTCGCAGCATTGCTATCGCCAATCCCGGCAAAGCCGAAAGATTCAACTCGCCATTCTGCATGACATTTTTAAAACTTGTACCTGCCAACATTAAACTGTCAACAGCTTCCAGTTCATACTTACATTTACTCAGGTTTTCTATCTGCGCTTTTTGTCTGTTCACTCCACAACCCGCCATTAGAAATACGATCAGGCAGATGCCCAGTCCTTTTAATCCATTCATATTTTATTTTTTCTTTTTACCAAAATTATAACTCACACCCAATGTAAAAACCGCATTGCCCGCTTTAAGGTATTCATTGCTGTTAACTCCAATATTAAAACCAGTAGTATATTGCAACTGCCAATTACGATTGAGTGCTAATCTCGTAAAAAAAACAGGTTCTATAAAAATATTATCTTCCTTTTCAGCGTCAACCGCATCAATAGTAAAATCTTTCATGGCCACACGGCTCATGCGGATAGCCGTTCCGTAATTTAATTCACGCTTTGCTCCAAACAAATTGATCTTATCTTTCTTGGTTGAAGAGTAATTTACCTGCACAAATATTTTCTCAAAGTCCATATCCCGTATTTCTACCGGCTGCATACCTGTGGTAGTAGATCGCAGATCTGTCTCTACCGAATTCCCAATCCCATATCCGGCATATACCTCAAAAATCTGTCTCTTGGACTTGCCTATAGTTGTAAAATATCCTAATCCCCCTTCATAGAGATATTGTTTGAATTCTTTAATTTGTTTTTTGTGATTGACATAAGAGCCGTTAGCTATAATACCGATATGATCCGAAATCGCCACACCTGCATTACCGCTAACATTTCCTTTAAGATTAACATGTCCTGATAAATATCCTTCTCCCTGTTTACTAAACATCGGAGTTGCCGGAACATTAGGCATATAGATAGAACTACAACTACTTAATATTAAAACCAATACAGAGAAAAGCAGTACAACTGCGGCAAATCTATTCATATAATATGTGTTGACCATGTATTAACGTCCGATATACATATAAATATTGTACCAAGAATAGATAAGTTTAAGTATTTAGGCAAAATAAAAAGGCCCGGTATATAAATACCAGGCCTTTGTGAGCCTCCTATCGGAATCGAACCAATGACCTACTGATTACAAGTCAGTTGCTCTACCAGCTGAGCTAAGGAGGCGTCGCTGATCGCCAACGTTTTCCGTTAACGGTGCAAATATCGAAATCTCATCTTTTTTTTGCAAGTCTTTTTATCCATTTTCTCACCATTTGTAAGCAAACAACTGAAAACCAAGCCAATTATTTAGACATAATTTCAGTTTTATTTGTCCTGACCTGAAAAAATGTCGCTTCAAATCAATTTAAACGGACATTTTTTCCGATAATTTTAGGAAAACCGTATAGGCATAATGATTGTTACCCTCATAGAAAATCTAATACGATATGAATTTCAACAACTATACGATCAAAGCTCAGGAAGCCATTCAAAAGGCTTCTGAAATCGCCTCAGGCAATCAGCAGCAGGCGATCGAACCCGCACATATTTTAAAAGCATTACTGACCGTTGATGAAAACATCATTGGTCACTTATTAAAAAAACTAAATGTAAATATTGCCTATCTTGAGGGAGAAGTGGACAAACAAATCCAAAGTTACCCAAAGGTTAGCGGAAGCAACATCTATCTGAGTAACGAGGCTAATTCTGCACTTCAGAAAGCACAATCCTATCTCAAGGAATTCAATGACGAGTTTATTTCCATTGAACATTTACTTTTAGGCATACTGAACGCAGGCGGTAAAACCGCTTCCCTGCTTAAAGATCAGGGTGTAAATGAAAAGGATCTGAAACTGGCTATCAAGGAACTACGCGGAAATAACCGCGTTACAGATCAGAATGCGGAGGCCACTTTCAATGCATTAAATAAATACGCCCGGAATCTGAATGAATTTGCAGAATCCGGAAAACTTGACCCTGTCATCGGCCGTGACGAAGAAATCCGCCGGGTGATGCAGATCCTTTCCCGCAGGACCAAAAATAATCCTATACTCGTGGGTGAACCGGGTGTGGGTAAGACAGCTATTGCGGAAGGTATTGCTCACCGTATAATCAAGGGTGATGCACCGGAAAACCTGAAATCCAAAACGGTATTTTCTCTGGATATGGGTGCGCTGATCGCCGGAGCCAAATATAAAGGAGAATTTGAGGAGCGTCTTAAAGCTGTTGTCAAAGAAGTTTCCGACAGTGACGGAGAAATTATACTTTTTATAGATGAGATCCATACGCTGGTCGGTGCCGGAGGTGGCGAAGGTGCTATGGATGCGGCTAATATTCTGAAACCAGCCTTAGCAAGAGGCGAACTCCGTGCCATAGGTGCGACTACACTCAATGAGTATCAGAAATATTTTGAAAAGGATAAAGCCTTAGAGCGCCGTTTCCAAAAAGTAATGGTTGGTGAGCCCGACACGCAGGACGCCATATCTATATTAAGAGGACTAAAAGAGCGATATGAGACACATCATAAAGTAAGAATTCTGGATGAAGCAATTATTTCTGCTGTAGAACTTTCTCAACGCTATATAACAGATCGTTTTTTACCGGATAAGGCTATCGACCTTGTGGACGAGGCTGCTTCAAAACTTCGCTTAGAAATGGATTCCGTTCCCGAAGCGGTAGATGAACTGGAACGTCGGATCATGCAACTGGAAATCGAGCGTGAAGCGATCAAAAGAGAAAACGACGAGAAGAAAGTAAACGAACTGTCTGAGGTGATTGCCAACCTGGCTTCCGAACGCGATTCACTGAAAGCCGCATGGCAATCTGAAAAATCTCTTGTAGATGAAGTCAATCAGGAAATTGCCAATATTGAGAACTTCAAACTGGAAGCAGATCAGGCTGAACGTGCAGGAGACTACGGTAAAGTAGCGGAGCTGCGATATGGTAAAATTAAAGAAGCACAGGATCATGTCGAAAAGTTAAAAGCTGAACTGGCGGAAAAGCAAGCCAGCAGCCGTATGCTGAAAGAAGAAGTAACTTCTGAAGACATCGCAGATGTTGTATCACGATGGACAGGTATTCCGGTTAATAAAATGGTACAATCCGAACGTGAAAAGCTCCTGACACTGGAAGAAGAGTTACACAAACGTGTAGCAGGACAGCATGAAGCGATCGAAGCCATCTCTGATGCTATACGCAGATCGCGCGCCGGACTGAGTGACGCCAAACGCCCGATCGGTTCGTTTATCTTTCTGGGTACTACCGGGGTAGGTAAAACTGAATTAGCCAAAGCACTGGCAGAATTTCTTTTTGATGATGAGCAGGCTATGATTCGTATCGATATGTCCGAGTATCAGGAACGTCACGCCGTATCCCGTCTTATAGGTGCGCCTCCGGGATATGTAGGTTATGATGAAGGTGGTCAGCTGACAGAAGCGGTGAGACGTCGCCCATATTCAGTAGTATTACTGGATGAGATTGAAAAAGCACATCCCGATGTTTTCAACATCCTGTTACAGGTATTGGATGACGGACATCTGACGGATAACAAAGGTCGTGTCGTCAACTTCAAAAACACGATTATCATCATGACTTCTAATACAGGGTCACATATTATTCAGGAAAACTTCTCTCATCTTAATGATGATAACAAGGATGAAGTAGTAGCTAAAACCAGAAGTGAGGTTTTCGAATTACTACAGAAATCTATACGTCCGGAGTTCTTAAACAGAATTGATGAAGTTATCATGTTCACACCGCTGAGCCGAACCGAGATTGGCGACATTGTCCGTCTTCAGTTCAGTAAAGTTCAACATCAGCTGGCAGAACAGAATATATTTATCTCGGCTACAGATGAAGCACTGGATTGGCTGGCTCAACTCGGATATGATCCGGTATATGGTGCAAGACCGCTGAAACGTGTGATCCAAAAACGTATACTGAATGAATTATCAAAGGAAATCCTTTCCGGAAAGATCTCCAGAGATTCAATTATACAACTGGATACGTTCGACGGACAGTTTGTGTTCCTGAATAAGGATAAAGAAACCAACTAAAGTTAGCATCCTTAACGGACAAATTATATAAGAAGCTGCAGTAAACTAATCATGGTATGATTAGTTTACTGCAGCTCTTTTATTTTTATTCATCAGGGTTACAATCCGGTTCATCCAGTAATCTTTGATGACTTTTCATAAAGAATTTTGTAAGCCTTTATTGGTCAGTATCTTCATATGGATGAGCTGTAGTATCATATGATAAGTTATTAAACATGATAAAAAGTCTTCCCTACCCTTCTTAAAAGCCTATACCTTTCCTTGCTCCAGTTTTGAGAATTTCAGATATCCGATATGAAGCTCATCCGCTTCTGAAATTTCAGTTTGCCGGATTGACAATGTATATTTTGATCTGAATTCTGCAGACAACAGATCTTCCACCTCATACACATCGTCTACATCTATCCCGTATTTGTCATCGATATGCGAAGAAGTATGGTGTTTCCAAAAGACTGTTTCTTTTGCAGCAGCAATAGCAGCGGCCATATGCTCTGCAACCACCAGTTGCTTGTAATGATATTCCTCAAAATCATTTTCCTTATATCCGCCAAGGTTCACAAAGAACAGCTTCAATTCTGCATTTTCACGCTTACCTTTTTCAACCACTTCAATCGTATAGCCATCCACGACATTCACTTCACGCCATACGTCTACATGTAGATTGCCGGATGCTTCCTGCCAGAAATCCCGCATAGAAAACAAAAGGGATGGCAGGCTCTCACCTATTCCAAAATACATATCATGCTGTTCCGTATGCCGGCCTTCAGGCTTACATCCCAGCAATACCATAAATAATTTTTGATCCATAATTAGACAAATTGACAAATATTTTTCGCAAATTACACTTAAATATATTCAAATAAATACCATCTATAAAAAACAAATGAAAAACCTTTCCTTATTCCTGACCCTGTTTTTACTATCCGTTGCAAGCTCAGCCTTTGCTCAGAAGACTGATCAAAAACTGGAAAAGAAACTCAAAGAACTTACCCGTGATTTCCATGGTGATATAGGCATCTATGTACGTCATCTCAGAACGAACAAAGAAGTTATGATTAATGCAGACAGTATTTTTCCTACGGCAAGCATTATCAAAGTACCCATTCTGGCAGGTGTATTTAATAAGATCGGAAAAGGGGAATTAAAGTACAACGACAAATTTGTATATCGTCAGAGCCGGGTCTATGGCGGTTCGGGACTGATGCAGTTTTTTAAAGATAGCATAGAGACAGATCTGTCTACTATGGCAGCACTGATGATAGGATACAGTGATAATGTGACTTCCATCTGGTGTCAGGAACTAGCCGAAGGCACCAAAATTAATGAGCTGATGGATGAATTAGGATTACCCAATACCCGTGTCAATTCCCGGACAGCAGGAAGAGAAGCTATCTGGAAAAAATACGGCTGGGGACATACTACGCCACGGGAAATGGCAACTCTTCTGACGCTGATACGTGCAGGTAAAGTGATATCACCGGATCTGTCCGACAAGATGTATCGTATATTGGGAAATGTTTTTTACAACGAGCGTTCATTATCCCAGATACCATCTTATATAAAGACTGCTTCAAAGAGTGGCTCTCTGGAGGATGTAAGAACTGAAGTCGTACTGGTGAATGCTCCAAGCGGAGACTATGTATTCAGTGTATTTACTAAAAATAACAAGGACAGGAGCTGGGAAAAATCCAATGAAGCCGAAGTATTGACACGCAGTATATCCAGCTTACTATGGAATTATTTTGAACCCAAGCATCCTTTTCCAAAACAACGCCTTCTGGATTAAGACCGGTTCTATTTTACCTGTATTCAAAAACCAAATCAAGTGTAGAACGTTATTAAGGTATACAGTGTATATAAAGCACATTTACCTTTTAATACTATGAATACAAACAGATTATCAAAAGAAATGCAGTCCGCACTGATCGCTCAAATGACAAAAGAAGCCAGTGCAGCACAAATTTACCTGTCATTGGGCATATGGGCGGATGATCAGGGATATGGTGGTATTGCGAATTTTCTATTCAGACATGCCAATGAGGAAAGGAACCATATGACCAAGTTTATGGAATATATTCTGGAACGTGGAGGTAAACCTCGTGTAGAAGCTATTCCTGCGCCTCCTGCAGAACCCAAATCATTGACAGAATGCTTCAACAGAGTATTTCAACATGAAGTAGACAATACAGAAGCCATATACAACATCGTCAATCTATCGATGAAAGAACAGGATTGGGCAACGTGGAATTTTGCACAGTGGTTTGTCAAAGAACAGATTGAAGAAGAGAAATTGGCGCTGGAATTAATAGACAAGTTGAAAATCGCCGGCGGTGATAAAGCTACGGACGAATCGTTGTTCAACCTGGACAAAGCATTGGGAGAAGCAGATGACGAAGTGAGCCTGGCCCGTGAAGCAACTGCTGAAAATCCATAAGACAGACAACAAAAGCTTATATAAAACAAAAAGCGGTGACTGTATATAGGTCACCGCTTTTATTTTATAGAATAATATTCTTTTAGATGTGTTACAGGATAGCTTCTCTGACACGCACCAATTTTGTCAAAAGACCTTCCAGAAGATCTAAATGAAGCATATTTGCGCCATCAGACTTAGCATTAGCCGGATCCGGATGTGTTTCAATAAAAAGACCGTCTGCTCCTACAGCAATAGCAGCTTTAGCAATGGTCTCGATAAGCTCAGGCTTTCCTCCTGTCACACCCGAAGTCTGATTGGGTTGTTGCAAAGAGTGCGTACAGTCCATTACTGTAGGCACCTGAAATGCTTTCATCTGCGGAATTCCTCTGAAATCCACAATCAGATCCTGATATCCGAAGGTATTTCCGCGATCGGTCAGAAAAACTTTATTATTCCCGGAGTCGATTACTTTATCTACCGCAAACTTCATTGATTCTGCAGAAAGGAATTGTCCTTTTTTAATATTCACTACTTTTCCTGTTTCAGCCGCAGCCACCAGCAATTCGGTCTGACGACATAGAAAAGCAGGAATTTGAAGGACATCTACATAGGCCGCTGCAAGAGCTGCCTCATGGCTTTCATGAATATCCGTAACAGTAGGCACTCCAAAAGTTTGTCCAACTTTTTCCAAAATTTTCAATGCTTTTTCATCTCCTATTCCGGTAAATGAATCTACGCGTGAACGGTTTGCTTTGCGGTATGATCCTTTAAAAATATAAGGGATATTAAGTTTATCTGTAATAGTAACGATCTTTTCAGCAATGCGGAGCGCAATATCTTCTCCTTCAATTGCACAAGGGCCGGCCATCAGAAAAAAATTGGCAGACTGACCGTTTTTAATATGAGGTAAATAGGATTGTATCATGTAATAATAAAAAAATTCGTTGTTTGTTAGTTACCCAGTTCGGACATAAACTTGATACGCATTAGTTGAATATCTTCATAGGTATAATCAGCTTCACCTAGTTCTTTCAATGCTGCTTCTATAGAATCCACTTCTGCGCTTTTGAAATAATCATAGACCTCATCCTGACGATCCTGATCGATCATTTCATCGACAAAATATCCGATATTGAGTTTGGTACCAGAATTAACGATAGATTCCACTTCTTTCAGAAGATCTTCATAGGACACCCCTTTTGAGGAGGCAATATCTTCCAGTCCGATCTTACGGTCAATATTCTGGATAATGGAGACTTTCAGTGCTGATTTATTAGCCGTACTCTTGATAACCATATCCTGTGGACGATCAATATCATGATCTTCCACATATTTTTTGATAAGTTCGACAAATGGTGCTCCAAATTTGAGCGCCTTCCCTGATCCCACACCATGAATCTGTTTCATTTCATCCATTGAAATCGGATAGCAGGTACACATTTCATCGAGTGAAGGGTCCTGAAAGATAACAAACGGCGGAAGAGATTTTTGCTTGGCAATCTTTTTCCGCAATTCTTTCAGCATTTTCAACAATTCGGTATCCATAGCACCTGAGCTTTGTGTAGGTTCTTCAGAACCGTCGACATCGGCTTTTTCCATGGGTCTGTTGAGAATAAATTTGATGGCATATGGATTATCGATGTACTTACGGCCACCGTCCGTCAGCATTAATAACCCGTAATGATCGATATCTTTCTTCAGAAAATTAGCAAGTTCCGCCTGTCTGAGTACGGATTTCCAGTAAATCACACCTTGTTCTTTACCTTTACCGAACAAAGCATGTTCATCGTGCTTGTAAGCCGATACCGGTTGGTTAGTCTGTCCCATCAGGACATTGATCAGGTGCTGATCATCGAACTTCTCTCCCTGCTCTTTAATAAATCCCAACACTTTGAGCAGAGACTCTTCTGCATCAAAGTAGGTCTTCTTTGTCTTACAGTTGTCGCACATATTGTTGCAACCCGCCTCATCAAAATTTTCACCGAAATAGTGTAGAATCTGCTTACGGCGGCATACTGCTGACTCCGAATAATCTATCACTTCTTTTAATATCTGTGTACCGATCTCACGTTCTGACACCGGCTTATCTTTCATGAATTTGGTCAGCTTTTCAACATCCTTTTCAGAATAGAATGTGACACAGACTCCTTCTCCTCCATCTCGTCCTGCACGTCCGGTCTCCTGATAGTAGCCTTCCATTGATTTTGGAATATCATGGTGGATGACATATCTGACATCAGGTTTATCAATGCCCATCCCAAAAGCTATTGTCGCCACGATGACCTCGACATCTTCCATCAGAAATTTGTCCTGTGTATCTGCACGTGTCTTGGCATCCAGCCCTGCATGATAAGGTAATGCTTTGATACCGTTGATATTTAATACCTCGGCGATTTCTTCAACCTTCTTACGGCTCAGACAATATACAATTCCAGTCTTTCCTGAATTATTTTTGATAAAACGGACAATCTCTTTGACAACGTTCTTTTTTGTCCGAACTTCATAATACAGATTGGTACGGTTGAAGGACGATTTGAACAGTGTAGCATCCGTCATCTGCAGATTTTTACGGATATCAGACTGCACCTTAGGGGTAGCTGTAGCCGTCAGCGCAATAATAGGAATATTTTCACCTATACCATTGATTACCTGCCGGATCTTACGATATTCAGGTCTGAAGTCATGTCCCCATTCGGAGATACAATGTGCTTCATCCACAGCTACAAAAGAGACCGTGATCTGTCGTAAAAATTCAATATTCTCATCTTTAGACAGCGACTCCGGAGCGACATATAACAACTTGGTCTTACCCTGTGTTACATCCTGTTTTACTTTCGTAATTTCTCCCTTATTGAGAGAAGAATTCAGAAAATGTGCAATACTATCCGTGCCTCCGAATGCTCTGAGTTGGTCTACCTGATTCTTCATCAATGCAATGAGCGGAGAGATGACAATAGCGGTACCCTGACTCATAAGCGCAGGCAGCTGATAACATATGGATTTACCCCCACCTGTCGGCATAATTACGAAAGTGTCTTTTTTATTGAGCACATTTGTAATAATAGCCTCCTGGTCTCCTTTAAACGTATCAAACCCGAAAAAATCCTGAAGATTATCAAATAATGACTTTTCTATATCCATTGACTAAGGGAAAATTAAGATAGACTACAACCTTTTTTTAAGTTAAATAATAACTTATTTTTGTGAATAAATGAATATATAAAAATAGATATAATATTTGTGAAAAACAATACTCAAATCAAAAACATAGCCATTGAGGCCATCGCGCTGGAAGCACAATCCGTACAAAATCTGACAAACAATATCAATGATGATTTTGTAGGTGTTGTGCATGAAATCCTTAACCTCAAAGGCCGCGTTATCGTCACCGGAATCGGCAAAAGTGCCATCATAGCACAAAAGATCGTAGCTACCCTCAATTCGACAGGCACGCCTTCTATTTTTCTTCATGCGGCAGATGCTATCCACGGAGACCTGGGCATCGTACAGCCTCAGGATCTGATCATTGCACTATCCAAAAGCGGCAACACACCGGAAATAAAAGTTCTCGTTCCATTTTTGAAACAAACACAAAATAAGCTTGTAGCCATAGTCGGAAATACCGGATCTTTTCTGGCTCAACATGCAGACTACATCCTGGATACTACTGTCGAGCGGGAAGCATGTCCCAACAACCTCGCTCCCACAACGAGCACTACTGCTCAACTTGCAATGGGAGATGCGCTGGCTGTTGTCCTGCAGGAATGCCGTGAATTTTCGGACCGCGACTTTGCAAAGTACCACCCTGGAGGAGCATTAGGAAAGCAGTTGTATCTTAAAGTAAGTGATCTTTCAGATCAAAACGGCAAACCTGAAGTTAGTCCTGAGGCTTCCGTCAGACAAATTATTATTACGATCACACAATTTCGCCTTGGAGCTACAGCCGTGATTGATCAGGGCACTATACTGGGTATTATTACAGATGGAGATATTCGCCGAATGCTGGAAACTCACGATGATTTGTCTCACATCACAGCAAAAGATATTATGGGTAAAAGCCCTAAGCTCATTGACAAAAATGAGTTGGCTGTCAATGCTCTTCACCAGATGAAAGACAATAATATCACACAGTTGCTGGCTACGGAAAACGGAAAATACGCAGGCATAATACATATACAGGATCTATTGAAAGAAGGGATTATTTAATGGTTTAAGCGCTCCCCTGCATAATACCCTTAATTCAAACGCTTACTCACATGGAATTATACTATACATTTTCTATTTTAATAGTTCTGGCAGCTATTTTTGCCTACCTTAATCACCGCTTTCTGCGGCTGCCTTCTTCGATTGGCATTATGTTGATTGCGCTATTAGTTTCCGTATGCATCGTTCTTTTCGGAGACAGGATAGCAGGCAACGAGATTTCGAAGTTTTCTTCTATGATCACTAAGCTTGACTTTTCGGATGTGCTTATGGGGGCTATGCTTAATTTTTTACTCTTTGCAGGAGCAATTCATATCAATATCAACGACCTCAAAAGTCAAAAAGGAGCAGTCATGTTCTTCTCCACTTTAGGAGTCGTTATATCTACTTTCATGGTAGGTTTACTGATGTATTATATCTTACCTGTTCTTAACATCCACCTACCGCTGATTTACTGTCTGATATTTGGTGCGTTAATCTCTCCTACCGATCCGATTGCCGTGCTGAGTATTCTCAAAACAACCGGTGTGTCCAAAGCACTGGAAACAAAATTTGCGGGTGAATCCCTCTTTAATGACGGGGTTGCGGTAGTTCTTTTCGCCGTCTTACTAAATATTGCTTTAGGCACATCGACAGATATCACCATTGCCAATGTAGGCTGGTTATTTGTAAAAGAAGCCGGAGGAGGTCTTGTACTGGGGATAGCGCTCGGTCAGCTCTGCTCCTATCTGATGAGAAAGATTGATGACTATAAAGTATCGGTACTCATGAGTCTGGCTGTAGTGATGGGCGGTTATCTGGTTGCACATTCTTTTCATTGTTCGGGACCGCTTACAATGGTAGCCGCAGGGTTGATCATCGGTAATAAAAACAACACAAAGGGAGCAATGTCTGAGGAAACTAAAGATTATCTGAATAAATTCTGGGAACTGATAGATGAGATCCTGAATGCTATTCTGTTTCTAATTATTGGTTTTGAACTGTTAATCATACCCAGCATTCCTAATTATTGGATCTTAGGTTTTACTTCTGTAGTACTGGTATTGATTGCTCGCTTTGTTTCCATATACATTCCGGGAAGATTATTTCCAAAATTGAATATCAATAAAGCCGCGACGACATTACTGGTATGGGGAGGATTGCGAGGTGGAGTTTCTATTGCTCTGGCCCTGTCTCTTCCGGTTGGTGAACATAAAGACTTAGTTTTAGGAATTACCTATTTTGTAGTTATTTTTTCTATATTAGTTCAGGGCTTGACTCTCGGGAATCTGGCCGGAAGAATTAAGAAAATGGCTACACAGGACAAGTTGAAGTAACAATACTACATCATTTTCGTAATATTGTTGTTAAAAAGGTGTTATAACCTATTGTTTTAATTAGATATAGCCTAAATTTGGTACATAGATTGATATACTTAACTTAAACAAATTGAAATATGAAAAATCTCTTCGCCATCGTAGCAGTAGTAATTGCATTCGTAGGATTTACCTCAATGCAGACAGGTAAAGGTGAATTTAAATTCGAGAAAGAAACACATGACTTTAGCAGTATCCCTGTAGGGAAACCAGCTTCATATGAATTCAAATTTACTAATGGCGGTTCAGAACCTATTATCATCTCTGATGTAAAGCCAGCTTGCGGATGTTCAGTTGCTGAATTCACTAAAACTCCAATCAAACCCGGAGATGCAGGTGTAGTAAAAGTAACGTATAATGCGGCTTCAAAAGGTCCTTTTACAAAGAGTTTTACTGTAACTTCTAATACAAAAACTCCGGTGAAAACATTATACATCAAAGGAATTGTTGAATAACAGGCTTCCTTCAAAAGAAAATTCACAAAGGCATCCCAAACGGATGCCTTTGTTCGTTTAAGCGGCCCGAACAGATTATATATGTCTAAATACTAACCGCTAAGTATTAAAAATTTCGTAGATTTGGCATCAAAATTTTAGAACAATTTACTATGCCAGCAATTTCAAGTAAAGGCATTCACATGCCTGCTTCGCCAAT
Source organism: Sphingobacterium spiritivorum ATCC 33861 (assembly GCF_000143765.1). Lineage (GTDB taxonomy): Bacteria > Bacteroidota > Bacteroidia > Sphingobacteriales > Sphingobacteriaceae > Sphingobacterium > Sphingobacterium spiritivorum. The sequence continues at coordinate 36,848 of NZ_GL379776.1, forward strand.
CCGTAAACTAACACCATTTGCTGATAAAGCCAAGAAAGAAGGAAAAAAAATCTACCATTTAAACATTGGCCAGCCGGATATCGAGACGCCTCAGATTATGTTAGATGCCATTAAGAATATTGATTTCAAAGTATGGGCCTACACACCTTCTGAAGGAACTGCGGCGTATAGAAATAAACTAGTTGAATATTACAATAAACTTGATTACAATGTCACTGCTTCAGATATCCTGGTAACTAACGGAGGTTCCGAAGCGATTACCATTGCGATGCAGGCTTGTCTTAATCCGGGAGAGGAAGTTATTATCCCTGAGCCGTTTTATGCAAATTACAACGGATTCGCCTGTGCTGCAGATATTGTTGTCAAACCGATTATGTCTTATATTGACAATGGATTTGCATTGCCTCCTATTGCCGAATTCGAAAAACTGATTACGGATAAAACCAAGGCTATTGCGATCTGTAACCCGAATAATCCGACGGGATATCTGTATTCCCGTGAAGAATTAGAAGCATTACGTGATCTGTGTCTTAAATATGATTTGTTTTTATTTTCGGATGAAGCATACCGTGAGTTTTGCTATGATGGCAAAGCTTTTATTTCACCTATGCATCTGGAAGGTCTGGAACAACACGTTGTCATCTTTGACACGGTTTCAAAACGTTATTCTGCCTGCGGTGCCAGACTAGGTTGTCTGGTGACCAAAAACAAAGAGTTGTACAATGTTGCTTTAAAATTTGCACAGGCTCGCTTGAGTCCTCCTGCTGTAGCACAGATTGCTGCCACTGCCGCAGTAGACACTCCGGATAGTTATTTTGAAGCTGTATCCAAAGAATATACAGCTCGCAGAGACACGTTGGTCCAGGGATTGAACAGTATTGAAGGTGTATTCTGTCCTAATCCCGGAGGAGCATTCTATGTGGTTGCAAAATTACCAATTGATAATGCAGACAAATTTTGTCAGTGGATGCTGGAATCGTTTTCATATGAAAATCAAACAGTCATGATGGCACCTGCAACGGGCTTTTACAGTACCCCCGGAGCAGGTCTGAATGAGGTTCGTATGGCGTATGTACTGAATCAGTCTGACTTAAAAAACGCACTTGTATGTCTTGAAAAAGCGCTTGCCGAATATCCGGGCAGAACGCTGTAAATCAAAACATTACAACACTAAAAATATTAAAAAGCCTTTTCATGCAAAACATGAAAAGGCTTTTTAATAAAACAATTTAGCCTCTTGATCGTTTATATAATAGTAACGATTTAAATAGAATAGTATGGATAAATTGAAAAAATTTGAGTTGATGGAAAAGATTGTACGTGAACTCGAGGACGTACGTAACAGTCAACAAGCTGTATTAGAAAAAATCGGCAAAATTGAAGTTGACAATATTGAACTTGGAGATAAAAATCTGGAAAACACACTTCCGGATATTTACCAGCGTACAGCTGACAATTCGGATGCAATACGGGATTTATTAAACTCCTTTCAGGAGAAAACGGATGATTTCGGTGAGAAAAATAATGTTGACAAGCTAAAAGAACAGCAACAAATCAACAGTATTAAATAGTTTTTTTCAAAATTACAAATGAAAAAGGGTTGCGAATGTAAATTTGCAACCCTTTTTATATGTTATTCTCTCCTGATGTTTACTTTCAGGATTTGACAACTTTTCGGCTTTCTTTAATTTTCATGTACTCTCCGATTACAAATTCCAGCTGTTCATCCTGATTGAGATCCGAATTATCCAGTACAATAGCATCTTCAGCCTGTCTTAGCGGACTTTCTTCGCGGGTACTATCTATATGATCGCGGTGAGCAAGGTTTTCCATTACATCTTTCATGGTAACGTGTTCCCCTTTTGCTGTCAATTCCAGGTATCTGCGTTCTGCACGGACCATCGGATCTGCCGTCATAAAGATCTTAAGATCGGCATCCGGAAATACAGTTGTACCTATATCCCGGCCATCCATGATAATATTTCTTCTTTTCCCCAGTTTCTGTTGTTGTGCGACCATGGCTTTCCGAACAGCTTTGAGAGCACTGACTTCACTCACTTTATCTGAAATATACATCTGACGTATTTCGTCTGAAATATCTTCATCATTGAGATGGATCTCGGTTTTTTCGATATTAGGAATAAAATCTATATGTATAAGATCCAAAGCCTTACTAATAGCTTCTTCACTGTTCATATCTATTTGTTCACGGATAAAATACAGTGTAACCGCACGGTACATCGCTCCGCTATCGATGAATACAAAATTTAATTTTTTAGCAAGAGCTTTTGCCAATGTACTCTTTCCGCAGGAAGAGAAACCATCTATTGCAATAATAAAATTATGCCGGGTGCTCATATCTTAAACATTTCCTCCTATAATGACTCCTGGTTTGTTGACCAAAGGAACCTTTGAGAGATTTTCATCAACAATACTTTCCGGAAGGAAGATGTATTTTTTATCATAGATCACCCCTCCTATATAATAACTTAACCAATATTCATTTGTCAATCCGAAAACCTGATCATCAATCGCCTCTATCTTAACAAACGAAGCCGGTGCAACATCTCCGATAAAATGTCTGAGGGTTGTAGTCTTCACTTCCTTACCATCTTTTTTTCCATAGCCTTTTGAAGTGACGAACACATTTTCCAATCCTTCATTTTTTTCATTGATCAGATATACTTTCCAGTTTTGGGAAGTCGGTGTATCTCCTTCCAACACCACAGAAATCAGAATATCTTCTACAATATTTTCAGGCAAATCTTTTTTCATGCAACGCGCTATATCAACGATTAAAGTTACTTTTTTGCTGTTGTTTTTTTGGCTCTCGGCGCAGCTTTTTTTGCTGTGCTTTTCGCAGCTTTACCTTTCGGAGCATCTGCTTCAGCCCATTTCAGCACATCTTCATAGCTGATTTTCTCTATTTCTGTACCTTTAGGGATTTTAATATTTTGCTTACCAAAACGTATAAAAGGTCCCCATCTTCCATTTTCGATCTGTGCATCCGGATTTTCATCAAATACACGGATTACTTTATCTTTATCTTTCTGTCTTTTATCTTTTATGATCCCGATCGCTTCTTCCTCTGTCACATCATGCGGATCCATCCCTTTCGGCAAGGAATAGAATGAACCGTCATGTCTGATATAAGGTCCGAAACGACCAATTGCAACAGTCATATCTTTTTCTTCAAAAGCACCTATTTTTTTAGGCAGCTTGAACAGTTCCAAAGCATCTTCAAAAGTAATGGTTTCGATCATCTGACCTTTACGAAGAGATGCAAATCTTGGCTTTTCTTCATCATCTGCACTACCAATCTGTACTAATGGTCCGAAACGACCTACTCTGACGGTTACCGGTTTACCTGTTTCAGGATCCGTTCCGAGTTCACGTTCGTGTGTAGCGCGTTCAGCATTTTCAAGAGTATCCTGTACTTCTGTATGGAACGGTCCGTAGAATCCTTTCATCATCTCTGTCCACTCCGTAAGCCCCTGAGCGATATCATCAAACTCTTTCTCTACTTTAGCTGTAAAATGATAGTCTACGATTCCTTTAAAATGTTCTACCAGAAAATCATTGACCAGTACGCCAATATCAGTAGGGAACATTTTAGATTTTTCAGCACCTGTGATCTCTGTTTTAGTAAGGGTATTTACCTGACCGTTTTCCAGTGTCAGTACCTGATAGTCCCGTGAACGTCCTTCTCTATCCTCCTTCTCTACATATCCGCGATTTTGAATCGTTGAAATCGTAGGTGCATAAGTAGACGGACGGCCAATACCAAGTTCTTCCAGTTTCTTCACCAGAGAAGCTTCGGTATATCTCGCGGGCGGCCGAGAAAAGCGCTGAATGGCATTCATTGTTCTCAACTGCACGGCCTGCCCCTGCTCCAAAGGAGGTAAAAGTGTATTTGATGAATCGTCATCTGTTCCAGGATCGGTATCCTCATCCGTAGATTCCATATAGACTTTGAGGAAACCGTCGAATTTCATCACTTCTCCTGAAGCAACAAGCATCTCCGAACGTGTAGATACGGCGATTTTTGCAGTTGTCTTTTCAAACTCTGCTTCACTCATCTGCGAAGCGATGGCACGTTTCCAGATTAACTCATAAAGACGTCTTTCAGAAGAATCACCTTCAATGGTGTGATCAGAGAAATAGGTAGGACGAATAGCCTCGTGCGCTTCCTGTGCCCCTGCCGCTTTTGTTTTATACTTTCTCATCTTATGGTATTTGGTACCATAAGCATTAGTAATCTCTTTTTCAGCCGATTCTATTGCAGTATCACTCAGGTTGACAGAGTCGGTACGCATATAGGTAATACGTCCGGCTTCATAAAGACGCTGTGCCACCTGCATTGTTCTGGCAACCGAAAAGCCCAGCTTGCGACTAGCTTCCTGCTGAAGAGTGGAGGTCGTAAAAGGTGCTGAAGGTGTTCTTTTAGCCGGTTTCTTCTCCAATGATGACACTGAAAAAGATGCGGAAATACAATCTTTCAGAAATTGTGCTGCTTCTGCCTCCGTTTCAAAGCGCTGCGGTAATTCAGCTTTAAACTGTTCTTTGCCCTTTCCTGTCAGAAAAAGAGCAATTATCTTGAATGAAGCCTCTGCTTCAAATTTATTGATTTCTCTTTCGCGCTCAACAATAAGCCTTACAGCCACAGACTGTACACGACCAGCAGAAAGAGAAGGTTTGACTTTACGCCATAATACAGGTGACAATTCGAATCCCACCAAACGATCCAGCACACGTCTAGCCTGCTGCGCATTTACCAGATTGTAATCTATTGTGCGGGGTGTTTCAATTGCTTTCAGAATAGCTGGCTTTGTAATTTCATGAAAGACAATACGTTTTGTATTTTGCTCTTTTAGTCCTAAAGTTTCGTATAAGTGCCAGGAAATCGCTTCTCCTTCCCGGTCCTCATCGGACGCGAGCCATACCATTTCGGCTTCTTTTGCTAATTTTTTCAACTCACTGACTACAGCCTTTTTATCTGAAGGAACTTCGTACTTCTGTTGAAAGTTATTTTCCGTATCAATGGCATCATCTGTCTTCACCAGATCCCTGATATGTCCATAACTAGACTTCACCAGAAAGTCCTTTCCCAAATATCCTTCGATTGTTTTAGCCTTAGCAGGCGACTCTACTATGAGCAAATTTTTAGCCATCTATGTATTTTGATTTCTGCAAATAAAAGTATTTCTTAAAGAATAGACAACTATTGTCGTCACTATATTGGGGCAAACTTATGAAAATCTCCGGCTATTATTGTAAAAAAATCACATCCAAAAGGTAAAATACTGCGAATATGACAGACGCAATACCATTTGTCGTCATAAAAGCTCTATCCACCTTACTGAGATCCGTAGGACTTACAATCCGGTGCTGATAGATCAGCAACAGACCGTAAAAAGCCAATCCCAGATAATAGAACCAACTAACATGCATATAAAAGGCCGGCAAAACAACAAATATAAAAGAGATCACATGCAGGCATTCGGACACCCGCAAAGCATTTTTGGTCCCCAGTCTTACCGGAATGGAATTCAGATTGTTGGCACGATCAAATTCTTCATCCTGCAAAGCATAAATAATATCAAAACCACTGGCCCATGTCATGACAGCGATACCGTAAAAGACCGGAATGATATTAAATTGACCTGTCACCACCAGATACGCTCCTATTGGCGCCAGTCCAAGACCAACTCCCAGTACAAGATGACATAAAGGAGTGATGCGTTTGGTATAACTATAAAAAAGGACAACAAATAAAGCTATTGGTGACAAATAGAAACATAACGGATTGATCAGGTAAGTAGCTCCTGTAAAAATCGCACAATTGATAATCGTAAACAACAAAGCCTGTCGGGCGCTGATACGACCAGCCGGGATATCACGCATAACTGTGCGCGGATTTTTAGCATCAATATCTCTGTCCAGATACCTGTTAAACGCCATAGCAGCATTTCGCGCTGTCACCATACAAACCAGCATCAGTACAAGTTTTATCCATTCAAATGAGTAAGATGTAGTGTGTACGGCCAGAAAAAATCCGATCAGAGCAAACGGAAGGGCAAAAACACTGTGCGCAAATAAGACTAAAGAAAAATACTTCTTCATACAAACTTCTTAAAACTTACCTTCAGCCTCCGGCGGCACGAAACGCGTATTAATGTCATTGATCATTTCTAATATAGGCTCACATCCTGTCTTTGTTTCCGCAGATGTAAGGAAATGAGGAGGTACCTCTTCAAACCATTGTAACAGTGACTTTCTGAATTTGGCAATATTCACATCCGATTTCACAGCAGACTGTTTATCGGCTTTTGTGAAGATCAGCATAAACGGAAGTCCGCACTCTCCTAACCAGCAACAGAAATCCAGATCTATTTTCTGTGGCTCATGGCGACTGTCTATCAGCACAAATACACACTGCAGATTATCTCGGTGTGTCAGATATCTTCTGATAAATTTTTGCCATTCCGAACGGTTTGTCTTTGAAGTCTGGGCAAAGCCATATCCCGGTAAATCCACCAAAAACCATTCATCATTAATAATAAAATGATTGATCAGTTGTGTTTTCCCTGGTTTTTGTGAGGTCTTGGCAAGTCCCTTTTTATTGGTCATTGCATTGATCAGAGAGGATTTACCAACGTTAGAACGTCCGATAAAAGCATACTCCGGCAATGTTGGATCAGGAAGTTTGTCGACTCTTGTATTGCTGCAGACGAATTCAGCTTTCTTTACTAGCATAGGACAAAGGTATGATTAATTGATTGGAAAATTAAATGAGCACTGACATCTCTGTTTCGAAACGAACTGAAACAGGATACAGGATATATGATCTGCAAACCAAAGCTCTTCACAAGTGAGCACTCAACCTGCTGGCTATAATGATAGTATATACTATTAATAAAAAAATAATCAGTTAACCTAATAGGATGTATTATAATCTGGTTTATTTCATTTATTTTAGGCAAAATAATCAAAATCACTATGCTTGACATTCAACACATCGTCAAACAGTATGCTAACCACAGAGCCTTGGATGATGTCTCACTTTTTATCCCCAAAGGGAAAATATTCGGACTTCTGGGACCTAACGGAGCAGGAAAGACTTCCCTTATACGCATTATCAATCAAATCACAGCTCCCGATGAAGGACAGATCCTCTTCAACGGAGAAGTTTTAAACCCCAATCACATAGGTAAAATCGGATATCTGCCTGAAGAACGCGGCCTTTACAAAAAAATGAAAATTGGCGAGCAGATGCTGTATCTCGCACAATTAAAAGGGCTGTCAAAAGCTGAAGCTTCTACCAAAATCCGATATTGGTTTGAAAAACTGCAGATTCAATCCTGGTGGGACAAAAAGGTAGAAGATCTGAGCAAGGGTATGCAACAGAAAGTACAATTCGTAGCTACAATTGTACATGAGCCGGAACTGATTATTCTGGATGAACCTTTTTCGGGATTTGATCCTGTCAATGCTCAGATTATTCAGGATGAGATCCTGGAACTGAATAAAAAGGGTGCTACTATCATTTATTCTACCCACCGGATGGAGACCGTGGAAGAGTTGTGTGATAATATTGCGCTGATTAACAAATCAAAGAAAATTCTGGACGGATCTGTAAAAGAGATCAAACAGAAATATAAAAATCAGACCTTTACGCTGCAATTCGAACAGGATGCAACCCTGCAGGACTGGCACAATCCGGAGCTTTTTGAAGTCATCACTTACCCGCAACCTGATGAATCATCGGATGATCATGCCGAGATAACCCTGAAACTTCAGGAAGGTATCAAACTTAATGATGCACTTTCTTATCTTATTCCTAAAATCAGCATTCATCAGATTATAGAAAAGGTTCCTTCCATGCAGGACATCTTTATCGAAAATGTAACAAAATCCCAACTTAACAGCTCCTCTTATGAATAAGGTATTATTGATTATAAAACGTGAATATTTTTCAAGAGTAAAAAAGAAATCTTTTTTGCTGCTCACCTTTCTGGTACCGTTATTCTTTATCGGGATGTATGTACTGATCTTCTACTTAACAAAAAAGAGCTTTGAAGATTCTCATGCAACCGTTTATGTTATAGACAATGAAGGGAATACGGGTGCATTATTAAAAAGCAATAAGAATATCACCTATATCGAATCCCTGAAGTCGCTTCAGGATCAGAAGAAAGATCTGGATCCGGAGAAAGGTAATTCAGGTATCCTTATTATTCCTAAAGATTTTTATAAAACGACAAACATAGAATACCTTACAATAGGTAAGGCAGGTGTAAGTACTCAGTCTGAGATTGAGAATCAACTGGAAGAGATTGTCAGAAACTATGAATATAAGGAAGCAGGCATTGACATAAAAACTTTAGACAACATACGTCCTAAAATTAATCTTGTTGCCAAGGAATTAACAGAAACAGGCTCTGAAAAGGCGAGCCATACGGAGGTGGCAATGGGAATAGCGATGGGACTCTCTATTCTGATCTATATCTCTCTGTTCCTGTACGGAGCACAGGTGATGCGTGGTATTATTGAAGAAAAAAGCAGTCGTATAGTTGAAGTCATTATTTCCAGTGTAAAACCTTTCCAGCTTATGCTGGGAAAAATCATTGGAATCGGTATGGTGGGACTTACGCAGTTTATTCTATGGCTGTTGCTCACAGTAGGACTGACCACTATAGCAACTTCTACAATGTTGTCTAAAGAGGATCTCACCGGAGCCATGAACAGTCAGGGACAGGCACAACAACTGGAGGCTATGAATTCTTCGGGATTTGACTTTCAGGAAGCTATGCAATCTGTGAATTTCCCTCAGTTGATTATCTGTTTCTTTATTTTCTTTATCGGCGGATACCTGCTTTACAGTGCATTATTTGCTGCAGCCGGATCGGCAGTAGAAAGCGAAACTGAAGCATCCCAGTTTACAATGCCTATCACGATGCCGCTTTTGCTGACCTACATTCTGTCATTTGGTGTATTGGTCAATGATCCGAACGGGCCGGTTGCCACATGGCTGAGCTTTATTCCGTTCACCTCTCCTATTGCGATGCTCGTCAGAATTCCTTTCGGCGTCCCGACCTGGCAGATTATTGTGTCAGCTTTATTACTTGTAGGTGGATTTCTTCTGACCACATGGGTAGCTGCCCGGATCTACAGAGTAGGTATATTAATGTACGGTAAGAAAGCCAGCTTTAAGGAAATGATAAAATGGTTTAACTATAAACGTTAATTACAGAAATAAATATATTTAGCCCTTATATCTTAAATATCTTAGGTATAAGGGCTTTTTTGTATCTCATACCATATAAAAGACTGTTGTCAATTATGTAACTTTTTTTATCATTACAGTTCAACATTCAGATTGATCTGTTGGAACATAAGGTCTTTACATTATTTATTTCTCTTTTTTAGTACTTCATCCAGACTAAAGAAGAATTTCCTCTGGGTTGCTAACAGAAAAGATGCCCCACTTCCTATCCATACAGAATAATCAAAAGTAGATTTAATGCCCAATGTAACGGTCATAGAAAGCGCAAAAATCAGTAATAGTATTCCACAGCTAATTGCAACTATCCTGGTCTTAAACCCAAGAATAATCAAAATGCCTAAAATAATTTCAGTAGCAGTAGCAAAGTAGGCATTTAACTTTGTCATTACGGTCGGCAGAAATGAGGTAATCTGTCCGGTATAAGCTATAAAGGCATCCATATTTCCCCAGACAGAATTTGCTGCAGGCCATAGTCCAAAACGATCAGCAACAGCAGAAAGAAGAGTAATGCCAACGCTAACCGAAGAAAAAGCTGTGTATAGAGGGTATTATTGGCATGTTCCATCAGAAATATTTTAATTCATACAAATTTCAGTTACCAGCTGTATAAAAAACTTAAACTGGTTTAAGAAAATAATATAAATTTTTAACATTAAAAATAACTTCTATTTTTATCTAAGATAAAAAATAAAAAACGGATGTAAAAAACAGCAAGAGTTACGGGTTTACGATTAGGCGCCACCCAAAAGCCATATAAATAAGCATGATATGTAAAGGTTTTCCTATGGTTGACTCGCATCCTATTGATATTGAAAAGATTTTTAGTATTTAGATTAACAATATGAAATATATAATCATTAGTGCTCTTTTCCTCATCTCAAAATTTAGTCTGGCTCAACACATGAATGAAATAAGTGCACTTGAATTTAAATTTTCAATTTCTATAACACAGAATAACACGATCTTCAATCCTCCGGAAAAAATCATCGACATTTTTTCATACAAAGATCTTATGCTTTGTAAACTTCCAATTATGGCGTTTATCAAAATGACACATTGAAACTGGATGGAAGTGTAGAATTGGAAAATATATTAGAAGCCGATCATGTAGTATCGCATTATTATGCTCTTGTTGATCGTAAGCAAAAGAGTGTTTTGAAATTCAAATCATTTATAGATTCCAATCCAATATCTATGAATTACGATTCATTATACATGAACCTATTCACTTTTAATGGTCAGATCATTCTGCCACAAAATAATGCACAGATAAAAAAATATACTTTAGGAAAATACTATATTAAAGAAGAAAGTGATGTTAAAGAGCATAAAAGTTATTGCCAAAAACTCTTTTTCTCAGACGATATACCTTCTACAAATTTTAGTTTTTCTGAAATATTAGAAAAAGAAGAAATGAAAAAACTTGTGAAAATTCATGTATTTGAGAAGGAAAACGACAGGGAGCAAACAGTTAAATGGGAAATAAAAAAGTTAAATGAAGAAGTTCCATCTGAAATTATTGAATTCATGAAATTACACATAAAATAACTTTATATACGCTGAACTTCATTTTCTAAAACCGAATATTATAACCCAGTGAAATACGTGCAAAGGGGTAAGTTTTGTCCAGATCCGGGTAATCTCTGAATTCGCCTTCCAGACGATAATAACCTGAATTGAGATTCAGCGACAAATCTTTGTAAAACCGGAATCCAAAATTGCCGGAGAAAGCGTGAAGGTAATAGGTGGATGCATTCCCGCTTTTCTCCCAGGTATACGAATATGCACCATTATATCCGACCCCTATTCGCAACCGACCAAAGAGGTTGAGTTCAGAATCAAACTTTACAGAGAAACCCGAACCGTAATTGTAATTACGACTTGCTCCGTACAACAGATGCGGATCCGGAATTGCAGATAACAGAACAAACCCCATACCCATAGCAGTCTTTAGCTTATTCTTACGTCCCAGATTAAAAGTTGACAGCACATTATAGTTCAGGCTCTGTCCTCCATAAAAGAACGCTTCATTGTAAATGAAATCATAGTTGGCTGTGATCGTGCCGTAATGTTTGCCGGGTAGTCTGATCAATAAGGGCTCTCCATAAAGCACACCATACGCATTGACGGAATTGACAAATGAACTGTCGTCACTTCCCAGTTCCAGATTGACATAGAACTCTTCAAAGGGCTTTTTATACTCGCTGTCACCTGCAGAATAGATAATACGCAACCTGCCGTATGCTGCATTTTTCCCTTTCTCCAGCAGGTTGGAAACTTTTGTATCAAACCGTCTTATTCCCATATCTACCTCTGCTGTTATCACAGAAGAGTCTGTCAGATTCCGCTTCTCATACTTTCCCCATTTACCATCCAGCAGACGGTTCAGGCCATTTATGGGATTGACCAAAAATGCAACTACCTCATTCGCCTGTTTTTGAAAGCCGTAAGCAGGTTTCGCAAGTATATTATTTGCAATCCGATGTGTCATTTCTCCTAACACGATACCACCATACGTGGTATTAACCAGATCATTGATAGACGGAGCCTGTGTCTCTCCACCTGTCTCCCAGATATAACTTCCTGCCAGTGTGGCAAGTGAAGAGGTCGTAAATGAATAACCATTACTCCGAAAGGAATTAAAATATAACTGCCCGTGATAAGGATGGGAAATCTGATTAGTCATAAATTCATTGTCATCCCATTTCCATGCGCTTAAACGCTGATGATCTATAAAATTTTTAAAAGTGATATGTGAATAAGGGTCTTTTCGCACAAAATAGTTGAATGAGGCCGGAAAAGCCTGGGTAAGTGTCCATTCTGTAGCTGCTCTCCAGAAATTCTTTTTGCTGGCATATAGGGTATCCATATAATCCGGCAACCGGAGACTATCCGGTTTAATCTTTCTCAGATAGGGATCAGCGATTGTAGTATCCTTTAATTGTGTAGAAAATGGAAAATCCTGCGCCAATGTTGGATTCTGAAAACCGATTAGTATCGTACTTAACAGGAAAACGAATAGCAGGGTTCTATTTATATATCGAATCGGCATACTCAAAAAATATAATTGCAAAAATAGAGTAATTCATTTAATTACAGATAAATTCAAGGTGAATACCCTTTAATTAGATCATCTATATATCGTAAAATGTTGGCGGGGACGCCAACATACGCAGGTTGAAGCAATCTTATTAACCTCGCAAGTGTTTTTACAATATGTTCAATGCACTATCAGACTCAGCGCCTTTTTCTCTCCTTTCCAAGGAGAGATGCCCGCAGGGCAGAGAGGTTAATTCCATTCCAATTATATGATTTACCCAATAAAGGCACAAGCGGACGCTTGCGCCAGAGGAAGACGTCAACATACGCAGGTTGATCCAAACTCATCAACTTTGAAAATGCTTTAAAATATGCGCAACTCACTATCAAATACATCTCCTTTTTCTCCCCTTTTCAAGGAGAGATGCCCACAGGGCAGAGAGGTTAATTCCATTCATTTATATTATTTATTCCCGATAAAGGCACAAACGGACACTCGCACCAGAATTATTGCTATCTCGTGGTTATACATTCAGCAAAAAAAAAAATCAGCTATAAAATAAAACGGGTTGGAAATTTTGATTTCCAACCCGTTTTATTTTATACTTTTAGCTTACTTCAGATTGTCTCTGTAAACTGTAGCTTTTTTCACTTCACGTTGAATGTCTTTTCTTGACGAATCAAATGACAACAACTTTTGGTAATCTGAGATTGCTTTATTGTAAGCATCTGTTGCAGCAGTTTTATTATAATTAGCCGCACCTGAAGTACCTACTAAAATACCTAAATCACGGTAAGCAATTGCTCTGTTCTGGTATAATTTAGCATCACTCGAATTAATAGCGATTGCTTTAGAAAAGTCATCAATTGCCGTTTTCAACAATTGCTCACGGCTTGCGCTCGAAAGTTTTGACTCTGTCTGTACAGCAAGGTTATTTGACGCTTTAGCTTTATAATAATAAGCTGTTCCATTCTTAGCATCCAAAGCCACTACTTTACCAAATGTATCTGATGCTTTTTTGAAATCACCATTATGGAATTGTGAGTAACCCAACATGTACAGTACGTTCGGATCACTGCCTTCTTTAGGAAGAGCTTTTTCCAAATGTGTTGCTGCACTTTTGAAATCACCATCCAACAGTGCTTTTTGACCCAACCTCACATTAGGATTACTGTGTTCTTGTTCTTTTTGCTGAGCAGAAGCGCTAAGAGCGAAGAAAGCTAATGCTAGAGTCGCCAAACCCATTTTGGCATTTTTCAAAGTGATGTTTAAGAAATTAAGTTTCATATCTAAATATTTCGTTTTTAATGTTGTTTCGATGTCGTTTGAACACCAATTCCCTAGAATAGAGTAAAGTTGATCCAAATAGTTTAATACCGCAATCAGAAGTTATTCACATTTCCACATTTCTATAATTATCTGCATGTATTTCACTATATAATAAACTGCTAAAAACTTCAATTCGTATATTTACAGTCTTAAAAATGTTTCTGACAAATCAGAACCGGGGACTGTCTTTTTTTCAGCCTTTTGATGTTAGTATAGCATAAATAATACCAGTTTTTATCTTGGCACTGTGCTTGCATATACCAAATAGTATTTTTTTTTAAATTTTAAAACAACAAAGTCTGACAGTCTGTCCGAGACATTAATAATAATATATGAGCAAATTTGAGCCCTTTGATTTCAATCAAGCCATCCCCATTATAAACGAAGACACTGAATTTTTCCCTTTACTATCCCAACAGGATGAAGATGAGATGAGCAATGCTGACATACCGGAAGTATTAGCGATCTTACCTCTTCGCAATACCGTCTTATTTCCCGGTGTTGTGATCCCTATCACTGTGGGTAGGGACAAATCCATCAAGTTGGTAAAGGATGCTTACAAAGGCGACAAAACAATAGGTGTCGTTTCCCAAAAGGATATGACTATTGAAGATCCGAATGTCGAACAACTCAACAAAATCGGAACGGTAGCCAATATCATCAAAGTACTGCAGATGCCTGATGGCAATACAACAGTCATTATTCAGGGCAAACAACGTTTCAAACTCACAGAAGTTATTCAGTCAGAGCCGTATCTGAAAGCAAAAGTAGAGCGATTCAAGGAAGAAAAACCAAAGGTTAACAAAGAATTCAAGGCGCTGATTTCTTCGATTAAAGAACTGGCGCTGCAAATTATTCAATTGTCTCCGAATCTGCCAAGTGAAGCAGGTATTGCTATAAAAAATATCGAAAGTCCGACTTTCCTTGTCAATTTCATTGCTTCCAACATGAGTCTGGAAGTAGAAAGTAAACAGGAATTACTGGAAATGAAAGACTTCGGGAAGCGTGCAAAGCAATTGCTGGAATATCTTACAACCGAAATCCAGTTGCTTGAATTAAAGAATCAGATTCAGAATAAAGTACGTATAGATCTGGACAAACAACAGCGTGATTATTTTCTTAATCAGCAGATCAAAACCATTCAGGAGGAATTGGGTGGCAGCACTCCGGATCTTGAACTGGAAGAACTGAAAAAACGCGCCAAGTCCAAGAAATGGAAAGATGATGTCGCCAAACATTTCAATAAAGAAATTGAAAAATTGGCCCGCATCAATCCTGCTGCAGCAGATTACTCCGTTCAGCTGAATTACCTGGAACTGCTGTTGGATCTGCCATGGGGAGAATTTACAAAAGACAATTTTGATCTTGCACGTGCACAGAAAGTACTGGACAAAGATCACTACGGCCTGGAAAAAGTAAAGCAGCGTATCGTTGAATATCTTGCCGTGCTGAAGCTTAAAAATGATATGAAAGCTCCGATTCTGTGTCTGGTAGGCCCTCCGGGAGTGGGCAAAACTTCCTTAGGTAAATCAATTGCGCGTGCTTTGGGTCGTAAATATACCCGTATGGCGCTGGGTGGTGTACGTGATGAGGCAGAGATAAGAGGACATCGTAAGACTTACATTGGCGCCATGCCGGGTCGCATTGTACAATCCCTTAAGAAAGCCGGAACCTCTAACCCGGTATTTGTACTGGATGAGATTGACAAAATAGGAGCTGACTTCAAAGGAGATCCTTCCTCTGCTTTACTGGAAGTACTTGATCCGGAACAAAACACGGCTTTCTACGATCATTATGTGGAAATGGAATACGACTTATCGAAGGTAATGTTTATTGCTACGGCAAACTCATTAAATGGTGTACAGCCGGCCTTACTGGACCGTATGGAAATCATCGAAGTCAACGGATATACAATAGAAGAAAAGATAGAAATAGCGAAAAAACACCTCCTTCCGAAACAGCGCGAAATGCACGGTCTGCAGACCAAAGATGTAGCGATGCGTCCAAAAGTGGTTGAAAAGATCATAGAGGATTATACACGTGAATCGGGTGTCCGCGGTCTGGAAAAGAAAATAGGTTCTGTAGTGCGCGGTATCGCTACCCGTATCGTAATGCAAAAGGAGTATGATCCGAATGTATCTGAAGCTGATATTGAGCAAATACTGGGAGCACCTATTTTCGACAAGGATATGTATGAAAACAACGATGTGGCAGGTGTAGTCACAGGTCTTGCATGGACTTCCGTAGGTGGGGATATTCTGTTTATAGAATCTAGCCTGAGTCCGGGAAAAGGTAAGCTAAGCCTGACCGGTAATCTGGGAGAAGTCATGAAAGAATCTGCCAGTATAGCGATGGCATATCTCAGATCTCATGCGGAAGAGTTTGGGATCAATTATAAGGTATTTGATCAGTGGGATGTAAATATACATGTGCCGGCAGGTGCTACTCCGAAAGACGGCCCTTCGGCTGGTGTGACAATGCTGACCGCACTGACCTCATTATTCACACAAAGACAGGTCAAAGCCAAACTGGCTATGACAGGTGAGATCACGCTAAGAGGCAAAGTACTTCCTGTAGGCGGTATCAAAGAGAAGATATTGGCAGCCAAGCGGGCAAACATCAAAGAAATCATTCTCTGTAAATCCAATCAGAAAGACATTATAGAGATTAAAGAGGACTATATCAAAGACCTGACATTTCATTATGTTACCGAGATGTCTGAAGTCATTAAATTAGCGTTACTGGACAAGAAAGTAAAAAATGCTAAAGTTCTGGATTTCAACAGTAAAGAAAGTTAACACAAAGGTATAAAATAATGGAACCCCTGAAGCGGGGAGCTTCAGGGGTTTCCAAACCAATTATTAACCTAAATTATGAAATTTTATATTTCGCTATTATAAACGTCTGAGAAATTTATTTATTGTGTCCTGTTAAAAATATTTTCAATTATTTATTTTGACCGGAATAATTGCAACAGCAAAGCCACAGTCAATAAGAAACTCATCAGAAATCCTAACCAGGAAAGCAGAGGCACATCCCACAGCAAATACCCTACTCTACCGTGTGCCAGAATACTTGATCCTATACCAAACGTCATAGCTAATATAGACAACATGAGTTTATTACCCATCCGGTGCAGAATTAGCTGAAAACTGTCAAAATCCCGGAGTCGGTGATTAAGAAGTATTTTATCATTCTTAACCTTATCAAGCAATGCTAAGGCATCTTCAGGAATATCGCTCCATAATCCCTTTAAAAACTTCGCTTTCTCTATCGTCTGTTCTCTGAGATACCCTGGAGATATCTTTTGCTTCGCTATTCTGTCCGCAAACGGTGAAATACTTTTTGGAATATTGAGATCTGCATCCAGTTGCCTGCCTATTCCTTCCAATAATACAATACCGCGTATCAGAATATAAATAAAGTCAGGCATCAGAATATGATTATGCTGCAAGGTATTATTTACCATACGCAACAATACTGAAATCTCAATGTTGGCTAATGAATTTTGATCCAGAATATCGAAGATCTCATAAGCGTCGCGCTCAAGCCTTCGCTCATCTTCAATATGTTGTACGACAGCTAATTTTTTGATGTTACGGATCAGATCTCTCGCATCTTTCATGAGAAAATTGATAACCATAGCTTCGATCAGCTTTCTGTCCATAGGAATCATCATCCCCATAGCCCCGAAATCTATAAAAACTATTTGACCTTTCTTATTGACAAATACATTTCCTGGATGCGGATCAGCATGGAAAAACCCATGTACCAGCACCTGTTCCAGATACAGGTCAAGTCCTTGCTGAACAATAGATTTCGGGGCTAAACCTAATGCTTTCAGTCCCTCAACATCGTTGATCTTGACCCCGTCAATAAACTCCATACAAAGCATTTCATCATCCGAATATGCCCGGTATACCTTTGGCACGTAAATCTGTATATTGTCTTTGAAATTCTTACGGAAACGTTCCATATTATTCAGCTCATTTACAAAAGACAATTCGCGCATAAGCGAATTTTCAAATGACAAAATAATCTGATAAAGGTTCATCTTATAAATGACCTCATACTTACTTTCCAGAAATTTTGTCAGGTCTTTGATAAAAGCCAGATCCGCAGTAATAACTTCCCTGATATTGCTTCTTTTTATTTTAAGGACAGCCTCTTTACCGGACTTGAGTCGAACTTTATACACCTGACCAATAGATGCTGCTGCAAGGGGCTTTTCGTCAATATATTCAAAATGATCTTCCGGTACAATATCAAAATGCTCACGAAGTTTCTGCCTGACATCCATTTCTTCAGGAGGAACATTATCCTGTAACTTAACCAGTTCATCACGCAGATCTTTTGGGATAATATCTTCTCTGTTGCTCAGCAACTGACCCAGTTTAATAAATGTAGGGCCAAGTTCTTCTATGGCCAGTCTGACACGTACATTAAAATCTTTTTCGAAAAGCTTTTCTGTATCACTGTTGAGATGTAACAGACTGTCCGGCACAAAAGTATCTATATTAGAGCGGGAGATCAGTTCGCCAAATCCATACTGTGACAATATTTTCGCTATACGTCCTACCCTTTTTATTTTCGATATTTCATATATCATATGTTGCCTCTACTTTTCTTGCTTTCCACTTATACTTCCATCCACTCCCAATACAGATACCACCTTATCCCCCAGTCGGGTAATATCGGATTTAAGTCCTACCATCACGGTCATGGCATTAATTGGCGTATTCTGAATCTTGGTAAAACTGTGTACATACCCCACTTCCAGACCTACGAAAAACCCTTTAAACTTATAATCGGCACCTAAACCAAGTTTTGAAGAAAAATTAAATTTCGATTTCTTTTCGATCTCCACGACCGATGTGGCATCATTGACAATAGCCCTCGGTTCAAGGAAAATACCGAAACCGGGACCAATATAACCGTAGGTATTGAGTCGTTTATGTTGTTTTCTCATACCACCTGAAAGACTCAGGTTGTAAAATGTAGCGTCTCCGTTATTGATACGATAGGGACTCGAATTATCCAGCAATTGTTGCTTATAACCGAATGAAAGCGTGTAAAGCACCGGCATTACATAGAATCGACTGTCTTTCAGAGAAATATCAAGCCCCATACTTCCTGAAAACTTAGGCGTAAGAACATCCTTGGTCTTTCCCATAGGAAATGCAAGCCCTGTACCTCCGAAATAATAAACTTTACGATAATGTAATGTGTCTACACCAGACTGCGCCCTGACGGCTCCCTGAACACAAAACAGAAGAAGGAGAAAAGCTAAACTTGTTTTCATTAACATATACTTGTTTTCAAAAAAACACTTAACCTCTCCAAAGGTTTGTGAACCGAAGCAATATTTGCTACAAAAAGTTTTTTGCCTGAGGTCCCTGGTTGAAGAGCAAATCAATAATACTCAGATTGGGCATAAAGCCGTTGTTATTTTCAAAAACCTGGTAATACGGAATGGCCGGTTCCTGTAACAAAGGTTTCTTAGGATGCATCAGAGAACGAAGATCAATTGCATTTTCATCTTCTTTGACATAGATCTCCGTATCTGTTACTGTTCTGTTTAGTTTCAGTAACTTCAGCATCAACAAAAGTTGTTCTTTATTCAATTCATACAGAAATTCATATTCCTGTTTATAGAAATGCGCAAAATCATCCTCATAATACTCGAAATAAGCTGAACTTCTGTAGGCAGTCTGCAGGCTCAGCCAGTGTAATCTTTGCCAGTTGTGATCATAATTAATCCGGATATCCCCCATAGCAACATGATCTTTACGTTTATGCATGATCGGGACCGTCAAATCCAGTTTACCGTTTGAAGTCATGATACTCGTTCTGTTTCTGTACGTCTGCTTTGGATAATGTTCTTTTTTCTCCAGAAGCAAAGGCAAGTCATGTTGTTTGATTACATGAAAATAGGAAACAGGAGGCAGATAGCATGCCGGCAATAAGATATGATTTGACATAATGAAATTAGCTCTTTATTATAAGGCAAAAGTAACTTAAATTAAGGATATTTGTAACAAAATAGCATTTCAAGAGATATAGCATGAAAATCAAATTGTTGTCAGGTATACTTTTCTGTCTTTCTATCTTACCCTTTTGGGTGCTTTATGCGCTATCCGATCTTTTCTATTATCTGCTTTTTTACGGGATCAAATACCGCAAAAAGGTAGTACTGGAAAATCTGAAGAATTCATTTCCCGAAAAAACAGAAAAAGAAAGGATAATGATCGCCAAAAGATTTTACCGTTTCTTTCCTGATCTGGTAGTTGAAGCTGTCAAAATGGCAACAATTTCCAAAAAGGAAGTGCTAAAGAGGATGGAACTAATAGATGCTGACGAAGTGTACAGACATTTCAATGCAGGTAAGGCAGTTATCGGTGTTACAGCTCATTATGCAAATTGGGAATTAGGTATTCACCGGTTAAGTCTGATGACTCCAAATCCTGTTCTGATCATATACAAACCGCTTAATAATATTTCATTTAATACATTATACAACAATATCAGAAGCCGTTTTGGGGCACAGATGATTCCTATGAAGCAAATTTTGAGAGCTATCATACGGTTAAAAAAACAACCTCATATCAGCATGTTTGTCGCAGACCAGACTCCGGTTTATCAGGATTCAGATTATTTTCTGGAATTTCTAAATCAGGAAACGCTGGTGTATACAGGTACAGAACGGATCGCCCGTATGACACATGATCCTGTTGTATATTGTCATATCGGACGTAAAGAAAAAAGAGGTTATTATTACTGTAAATTTACTACATTAGTGGAAGATGTATCGCTGTATGCTGAGCATGAAATCACCCATTTGCACAACAAGTTTACAGAGGACATTATCAAAGAAAAACCTGAATACTGGCTGTGGTCACACAGACGTTGGAAACGTAAACGTAGAAAATGAAAAATTATCCCAGAGTAGCGGTTGTTATCCTGAACTGGAACGGAGTATTTTTTCTTGAAAAATTCCTGCCTTCAGTATACAATAGCGCTTATCCTAATATTGAATTTGTAATTGGAGATAATAACTCTACGGACAATTCTATAGAGTTTGTTCAGAATTATTATCCGCATATTACGATTATACAAAACGATACAAATTATGGTTTTGCCGGAGGTTACAACAAAGTCCTCCAAAAGGTTGAAGCCGATTATTATGTATTGCTCAATTCAGATGTTGAAGTGACTGAAAACTGGATTGCTCCTGTCATTGATATGCTGGAAGCAGATCCGGACATGGTTGCGGCTCAACCCAAGATATTAGCCTATCACGATAAGCAGAAATTTGAACATGCCGGTGGTGCCGGTGGTTTTATTGATGCCTTTGGCTATCCTTTCTGCAGAGGTCGCATTATGGATCATCTGGAAGAAGATCACGGGCAATATAATGACGTGAAAGAGGTCTTCTGGGCCTCAGGAGCCGCTTTCTTTATTAAATCTGAAGCATGGAGAGAAGCTGAGGGTTTTGATACGGATTTCTTTGCCCATATGGAAGAGATCGATCTCTGCTGGAGACTAAAAAAAATGGACTATAAAATCGGTTATTGTCCTCAGTCAGTTGTGTACCATGTAGGCGGCGGAACGCTCAATACCAGCAATCCAAAAAAGACGTATCTGAATTTCAGAAACAATCTGCTGATGTTACAGAAAAATCTTCCTTTCTGGACAGCAGTATGGGTTATTTTCGCACGTTTGTGGTTGGATCTGGCGGCAATCTTCAAGTTTCTGACTGAAAAAAAATTCAAAGATGCCTGGGCGATAAGTCGTGCACATCAATATTTTTTCCTGAATATTTTCAAAACAGCAGAAAAACGTAAGGAACAGATTCGTTTTGAAAACAAAAAAGGAAAATACAAAGGCTGTGTTATATGGGAATATTTCATGAATAAACGTCGGAAATTCTCGGATCTTCCTGTTGAAAATTTCAAATAACCTGCTTTACGTTGATGATTAAAAAAACGCACAAATAAGCACAGTCTGCCATTTGTGCATTTTAACATTAAAAATGCACTTTACTTGCTTTGGAGGGGATATTTTTCGTAATTTCGCTGACTATGTCGGCAGTTGAAATTCAAGAAAAAATAGCACAACTCACTCAGGAACTTAATCATTATAACTATCAGTATTATGTCCTGGCCCAGAGTCTTATTTCTGATTATGATTTTGATCAGAAGCTCAAAGAGTTAGAAGCTCTTGAATCGCAATATCCGCAGTTTGCAGACCCAAACTCCCCTACCCGTCGTGTAGGAGGAGACATTACATCCAGATTTAATACCGTCAAACACCGTTGGCCAATGCTTTCTCTGGGCAATACTTACAGCCAGGACGAGTTGCGGGACTTCGATCAACGGATACGCAAAATTATCGGTGACGATTTTGAGTATGTATGTGAATTAAAATTTGACGGTCTTTCCATTAGTCTGACCTACAAAGACGGTAAACTCGTACAAGGGGTAACCAGAGGAGACGGAACTCAGGGCGATGAAGTGACTGCCAATGTGAGAACAATCCGCAGCATTCCGCTCACGCTCAAAACCAAGGATTATCCGGAAGAATTTGAGATCCGTGGCGAAATATTCATGCATAAATCTGCCTTCCTGAGACTGAATAAAGAACGGGAAGAAAACGGTGATCAGATCTATGCCAATCCCCGTAATTTTGCTGCAGGTACAATCAAACTACAGGATTCCGCTGAAGTAGCCAGAAGACCTTTGGATTGTTTTCTGTATTTCCTGTATATGGACAACCGAAGAAAACATTTCAGCACACACTGGGAAAGTCTTGAAGCGGTCCGCAAATGGGGATTTCATGTCTGTGACCACACCAGATTGTGCAGTAATATAGATGATGTATTTTCTTTTATCAATTACTGGGATACAGAAAGGCATAATCTGAGTTATGAAATTGATGGTATAGTTATTAAGGTTAATGATTATGCGCAACAGGAAGAATTAGGCTTTACAGCCAAAAATCCGCGTTGGGCTACATCTTATAAATTTAAAGCAGAACGGGTAGAGACTATTTTAAAGTCTATCAGCTATCAGGTAGGCCGTACAGGAGCAGTCACACCTGTTGCCAATCTGCAACCTGTGTCACTGGCAGGAACTACCGTAAAGCGTGCTTCTCTTCACAATGCAAATGAAATAGCGCGTCTGGACCTGCACGAACAGGATACAGTTTACGTAGAAAAAGGTGGCGAAATCATCCCTAAAGTCATTGCCGCCAATCTGGAAAAACGCAAACCGGATGCAATACCGTTTCATTATCCTACACACTGTCCGGAATGCCAGACCTTACTCGTTCGTGAAGAAGGAGAAGCTGTACATTACTGTCCAAATGAAGACGGATGTCCTCCACAGATTATCGGTAAGATGCAGCATTTTATCGGACGTAAAATGATGGATATCGAAGGGATGGGAAATGAGACCATTGAGACTTTTTTCAAAAAAGGATTAATCCGTAACGTCGTCGATATCTATAGTCTTAAAGAGCATGAAGAAGATTTGCAAAAACTGGAACGGTTCGGGCAAAAATCTATTGACAATATGCTCAGGGGCATCGAGAAATCCAAAGAAAAGCCATTTGAAAAAGTACTTTTTGCATTGGGTATACGTCATGTAGGAGAGACTATTGCAAAAAAACTGGCTTTATATTTTAAGAATATCGATGCATTGGCGCAAGCTTCTGTAGAAGAAATCGCCTCCGTACAGGATATCGGCGGTCGTATTGCCGAAAGTGTGCATCAGTATCTGAATACACCGATACATCAGCAGCAGATACAAAAATTAAAAGATTACGGACTGCAGTTTGAAATTGAAGAGAAAGAAGTAGTACTTGCCGGAAACGGTCTGGAAGGAAAGACTTTTCTGATCTCCGGTGTATTTGCTGATTTTTCAAGAGAAGAATTAACAGCACTTATCGAGAGTCACGGAGGTAAGATGGTAAGCAGTATTTCTGCCAAACTCAATTATCTGGTTGCAGGAGACAAAATGGGACCATCCAAACTCGCAAAAGCAGAAAAATTACAGGTTCCTATTATCAACGAACAGGAACTGCTGGTTTTGATAAACAACTAAACAAGAAATATTATAATTAACAATATCCATTAATCAAAAACAACACAATGAACGAGCTTCACGGAGCAGGAGTCGCATTAGTCACTCCGTTTAATGCAGAAGGATCTATTGATTTTGAAGCCCTGGCACAACTGATCGAGCTTCAGATCAATGAAGGTATGAACTATTTGGTTTCTTTAGGAACTACAGGCGAAGTCGCTACACTTTCTAAAGAAGAACGAAAGCGTATCTGGGATTTTACTGCCAAACAGGTGAACGGCCGCGTTCCATTGGTTGCCGGAATTGGTGGAAATCATACTGCAGAAATTGTCACTCAGGTACAGGAATTTGATCACAGTGCTTACTGTGCGATTCTTTCTGTTTCTCCATATTACAACAAACCTACGCAAGAGGGTATCTACCAGCATTACAAGGCAATAGCTACCGCTTCAAAACTCCCGGTTATCTTATATAATGTTCCGGGACGAACAGGCAGCAATATGACAGCTGAGACAACTATTCGCCTGGCAAAGGATTTTGACAATATCGTAGCGATCAAAGAGGCGTCAGCGAATTTTGCGCAATTCAGTGCCATTATGAGGGATAAACCTGAAGGATTTCTCCTGATTTCGGGAGATGATCCGGCTACACTGCCCATGATGGCATTGGGAGCTGTAGGTATCATTTCCGTAGTCGGAAATGCGTATCCTGCAAAAGTAGCTACCTTATCCAGACTTTGCGCGGAGGGGAATTATGCTGATGCACGACAAATTCATAATGAATTGCTGGAAATTACGGACCTATGCTTTATAGAAGGCAATCCGGCGGGTGTCAAATACATATTACAGCAGAAAGGTATCGGCAGGGATCATGTACGATTACCGCTTGTACCCGTAAGTGTCAGGACTCAACAGGCGATCGAACAGGAAATGAAAACATTAGGATAATCAGAAAGAGGTGATAACAATTCACCTCTTTTTATTTTATACCCATGTGTTAATTATCAATTATTCTCTTTACTTTTAGTTGTCATTCAGCAGTTAATAATAACTAAGGATATGGAAGAAAATACAGCACCAAGAAAAAAAAGCGGATTTAAAAAGTTTTTAATTATTCTCCTTCTCATTTTAATTGCTGTAGGAGCCGGATCTGTTTACTACAAGTATTACTTTGTCTTTGGAGAAGGTGTCAAATCCGGAAAATTGAATTTTGCAGTCAAAAAGGGAAATATCTTCAAAACTTATGAAGGCAAACTGATACAGGAGGGAATCGGACAAGGCAAAACGGGAGGACTGGCAAGCTATGAGTTTGAATTTTCAATCGAAGATGATTCTGTATTTCATGTACTGGAAATGAATAGCGGTAAATATTTCGACCTTCATTATAAGGAATTTCATGGTGTAATTCCCTGGAGAGGAAACACCGTATATATTGTGGACAAAGTTATCAATATGAGATAGAGAAGATTGTCCGGAAGTCTGTAAACTACGATGGTTCCACATAAGGAATCGGATCTTTAAGCCGGAAAGAAACCTTAACATCCTGATCATTTCTTCGGATGACCATGTTAATTTTTTTTCCTTCATCTTCACTCAGAGAATGTTGTATCTGATCCAGAGACATCATTCCCGTCATTCTTCTGTTAATACTGATGAGCATATCTCCTTTCTTCAGGCCTGCATGTTCTGCAGGAGAACCTTTTCTGACACTGACAACAGAATAAGAAGGCTTCAGCACAAATTTATACTGTAAAGCTCCGGTAGATGCTTCATACACAGGCTTGGTACTGGTCAACTGATCATTTGTCACTTCCGACGGAATATTTACCTTTACCCAGTCCTGCACCCATATCATGCCATCATGCTTGACATCTAAACCACTCATATCTACCAGAAAAGGTTTGTTGTAAAATTTATTCTTGCGGATATAAATAGCCTGACTTGTATAATCAAATATAATATTAAAGCGCATCAGCAACTCATTTCCCACCGAACCTACCCTATCTTTTACGAGTTTGGCAGAACGAACAGCAATACTGTCCGGGAATGAGGATGTAGGAGTCCTGAAGTTAAATTTCCCCATCTGAAACTGATGGATACGACTCATCCTGCCATGTATATCTCCACTAAATCCCCGCCCAATAAATTCTTCTATATTCGGCTCATTCAGTCGGAAACCCGGTACCCGTGAAGGAAATACCATAATAGCATCACTGTTACCCATATCGACCAGCATTTTGGCCTTTATTCCCTCCTGCTGTAACGATAACCAGGTATCGATATAAGGTCTGCTGTTTTCCAGCTCTATATCCAGACGTTCATATTTTCTGACTTTTCGTTCAATCTGCTCACTGTCCCTGTAAACCGTAAGCTTATGCTTGACAAAATCTACTTCTACAGGATGATCTTTAAAAAAATGACTTCCCAGAATACCGTTTATAGGCACGCCGACATAAGCCGAAAAATTAAAATCACTATTCAATATAACATACACTGTGTGTGCCGTATCGATGAGTTCTCCGCCCACCTCTACTGTATTACCTGTGGCCTGAATAGCTTCTATCCCTTCATTTTCACCCAATCCGTTAAACTTAAGCTTTTTAGTATTCTTAAAACTCAACGTATTGTCTTCCAGACTAAACAAGATTGTTTCCTTAACACCGGTATCTACCAGAAATATCAGATCAACCCCATTAATCTTAATAGGAACAAGAGCCAGATTTCTTACGAATTGAAAAGGGATGACGGCTTTATCTTCATCCTTAATAAATTCAAAATGCCCTTGAGCATGTATTGGAAATACATTGCATAAAAATAATATGATGATAAGGTATCTCATATTAGGAATACATATTGGTCATTGTTTCACAATGGTAATGTGATACAAATTACGAGAAAAATATTATTAGTAAAAGTTTTGCAATGAGATATTCCAAAACATATTATTTTTTTCGGAAACAGCAGCGCCTGTTTCCGGCTGCAGCATAAAAAAACATCTGCTGCAATTGCCGCTAAACATCTACAGCCGGTGTTTTCACCGGCTGTAGATGTATCTGAATAGTCGATATGGCTATAAAATACCCTGTAATTTTATATATTGGAGCAACATAATTGTTTTACCATCTTTGATTTCGCCATTTGTTATCATATTCATAGCATCCTCAATAGGATATTCCAGCACTTCTATATTCTCTTCCTCCTGTTCCAGTCCTCCCCCATCTGTGACTTTCATATCTTTATCATATGCAGCAATAAAAAAATATAAAATCTCAGTTACCGAGCCCGGAGACATGTATGCTTCAAATACTTTGCGGACATCTTTAATTTGATAACCCGTCTCTTCTTCCGTTTCCCGTCTTATACAATCTTCCGGGTTATCCTGATCCAATAACCCTGCACAGGTTTCTATAAGCATGCCGCTGCTGTTGCCATTGACATAGGTAGGTAGTCTGAATTGCCGGGTCAGAATTACTGTTTTTTGCTGCTCATTATAGAGTAAGATAGTAGCTCCGTTGCCGCGGTCGTATGCTTCCCTGCTTTGTATCTGTTTTGTCCCGTCTTTCTTGACGTATTCATAGGTGATTTTACGCAGTAAATACCAGTTGTCTGAAAGGATCTGTGTATCCACAATCTTTACTTTATCAATCATAAAACCTATGCTTAGTTATTATTAGTATCTCATTTTTATTTTATCTCCTTCAGCAGTGAGTTGAATTCTTCAATATCGTGATAACCAAAAACCTCTACATCAGGATGATGATTTATAAATTCACGTATTTTATGCAGTGTATTCAACCTCCATTCATTATTATCCGCTCTGGCCTTCGCCATATCATTGACAGGATGCCCCTTATCTGTCAGCTCTATTTTCATATAGTAGGCATCGCCTATATAAAAGAACCATTTATCATCCTGTCGGAATGCCACTCCACAATGTCCCCGTGTATGCCCGAATAGAGGAATAAGGTATATATCAATCCCCGGATTAATATTAACTTTTCTGGCTTCCAGTCCAAACCATTTATCCGTAGTTTCTGCATATGTTTGTATCACAGGATGATGATCCAGCATATGCGTCAGATAACGTGGATTTCCACTATTAAAATTATCATATTCTTCTTTTCCAATATGTACTGTAGCATCAGGAAAATCAGCAAGTCCTCCTATATGATCCGGATCCAGATGGGAAATAATGCAATGTTTGACAGGTTTATTCTCCAATCCTAATGCACTAATTTGCCTTACTGCAGTCCAGTCTTCATTAAAGCGGAATCCTGCCATTTCTATCAACTGCTCTCCTATTCTTTCATTGGGATGCCTCGTATCCAAAAGGCCAACACCAGTGTCTATAAGAAATAGTTCATGATCCGATTCGATCAATACACAATGTCCTATCACATTGTCATTCACTGCTGTTACGATCTTCAGGCAGTTAATATGGTGTATTTTTATCATGAGGATAGCGAGACTACTTAGTTTCAAATAATGGAATAATATGCTGCCAATCCAGTTTTGCGGCAAAATCAAGGGCCGTATATCCCTGGTTTGTTTTAGCATCTTTATCCATTCCTGCCGCTAAAAGCACTTCCACAGAAGTCTTATTTCCGGCAATGGTTTCCCTGTGCAACAGTGTATATCCTTCTTCGTCTGCATGGGTAAGTTCATCCGGATTATCTTTTATAAATTCGATGAGTTTTTCTCGCATATTCTTACTCATCGGATGCTCTTCCAGGTTTTCAGGATATTCCTTTTGCTGACTAACAATTAATGTTTCGTTGTAATCGCCAAATTCCAGTCCCCAGGCTTTGTCATGTTCTTTTCGCTCCTGGGCAGACATATCGGAACGCATAGCCTGTATTGTGAATCCACCATATGCCCTGGGTAAAGGATTTCCTGAAAAAAGCCTGGAAAGACCTTTTGGTTTGCTTTCCGGGATAGCAAATAACCAGTCACTGATCTGTTCTAAAGGAATTTCCACGAAATCGCCATTTGCAATATTTGTCAATGCATTCGGACTATTGACCAAGACTCCTCTTATATTAATTCCGTCAAAATCGACTTCATTGATCCACATATGCTCCACCAGTGGATCTTCCTGATCTGCCTGCCGCTGTGAAAAAGCGACCTTTACACAAGCCACAGTCAACGCAGGGATAATTCTTCTGTTTTCCCAGGACCATTCCCGCCAAAAGTATTTAAATGTCTGCTGTGCATTTTTAAAAGCATCCATCATCTTCGGACTATCTCCCGGCGCAAAAAATATTTCGTTACTTGCCATTATTACTGTTTTTGTCTGTTATTTATATTACTTCGGATCCCTAACTACAGAGCAGATGTAATTTACACATGATATACATCAACGTTGTAAAGGATACGAATATTCTTCGGTTACTTAAAATATACGGGACGATCTCAGGTGTTGAAATGCTTTACCCAGGCTGGTAATAAGATCGGATGCAATGAGACTTTCTTCTCCCCATTCCTTTCGTGCAGCATCACCTGCTGCTCCATGGAGAAATACAGCCAGTATAGCCGCATCCTCTGCCGCATATCCCTGTGCCAGTAGAGAAGTGATAATTCCGGTCAATACATCCCCACTGCCCCCGGTTGCCATACCTGCATTACCGGTGGAATTAAAATACAGCCCGCCATTCGGCAATACGGTCATCGTGTTAGCCCCCTTGACAATGATAATGACCTGATGCAGGGAAGTAAAATTTTGAACCTTTTCTATCTTTTCCATATCATCCGTCCATTCTCCGATCAGTCTTTTCAATTCTTTTGGATGCGGAGTAAGAATCGTATTTGGAGGAAGATTTGCCATCAAATCCTGTCGTGTAGCCAACAGGTTCAATGCATCTGCATCAAGTACAAGTCGGGTATCTGAAGTGAGAGATCGCATCAGTTTTACAAAAGCAGTCCCTGTAGGTCCCTCCTGTCCCATTCCTATACCTACCCCTATAGCAGTATAAGGCTTGATAGCAGGATAATTGGCGATATGATTATTATTTGAATCGGTCAGCACCATTATTTCCGGAACGGAAGCCTGAAAAGGCGTATATCCGCAACCGGGTATATACACAGTAACAAGACCACAACCGGATCTGGCAGCAGCAGTAGCACTCAGCCTGACCGCTCCTATCTTACCGTAGCTTCCACCAATCAATAAAGCATGTCCGAAACTGCCCTTATGTGCAAATCGATTGCGGGCTTTCAACTTTGCAGATGCCCATTGTTCAGTTACATAATAATGATCCACATGTTGTTGCCGGATCGCTTGCGGATCCAGCCCGATGTCGATCACTTCATATTTATCTACCCATTCCTGATGCTGAGGAAGTAGCATAGCCAGCTTAGGACTATGAAATGTATATATCTTGGTTGCCTTTACTACAATTGCATCAGCGGCATTGATTACATCTGCCTGCAAGCCCGAAGGAAGATCTGCCGACAGGATATAATTAGGATGATTATTAATACTTTCAATCAACGCACGGTAGCTCTCATCAAGGGGTCTGGACAAGCCGGCACCAAAAAGACAATCCAGAATAATGGCATCTTTACTAATTTCAGGAGGTTGCCCTGCTTCGAAGGATTTAATAAAATCGGGATGAACTTTTTTCTGATTCTGAAGGTTATCATCGCTGTAACGGGAGGCCTTCAGAAGATACACCTGCACTGCAGCTCCTTTGTCCTGCAGCATGCGGGCAACGGCAAGTCCGTCTCCTCCGTTATTTCCGGAGCCACACAGCACTGCAAAAGAATAACCGGAAACATCTTTAAGGTCCCGTTCTATTGCCTGCGTAAGCGCAAAAGAAGCTCTTTCCATCAGTTCCAATGAAGAAATATGCTGCGCAGCAATTGTCAACTGGTCGACTTCCTTTAACTGGATCGCATTCAGTATTTTCATTTTAACAACCTTTGAATACATCAGCCGGTTTATGCTGATCTATCGTTATTTAATTTGTCAAATAGCTGGTTTTGACAGTGATATTTGCTGTTTTACTTCTGGAAGTTGTATTGAAAGCGCCTCCGTAAGAGTACTCTTCGTTATCATTTTGTCCGGTGATCTGAAAGATCCCAAGGTCTGCTTTTACTAAATCACCCAAACTTGAACCGGCTTCTTTAGCAATATTACCGGCACGCAGATGTGCATTACTGGAAGCCTGAGAAATTAACTCCAGTTTAAGATCTTCCAGCTTGGAGTAGTAGTAACTCGGTGTATTGGAACTAAGCTCCAGACCCTGAGAGATCAATGTTGAAATCTCTCGGGAAGCAGCATCTACCTTATCCAGATCCCGGGATTCAATGCTTACATTCTGCGAAAGACTGTATCCTGAAAAAGTGCTGTAACTATTTCCGTTACCGTCATTGGTGTAGTTGAAATCTTTAGTAATACTGACGGCATTAAACCGGATCTCATTTGATTTGATTCCTTGTTTAATAAGAAAGTCCCGTACAAGATCCCTGTCTCTTTTAAGTTGTTCGGAGGCTTCACTAAGCTCCATAGACTTCCGACTGTACACTGCCGTCCATTTTACCAGATCAGACTCAAAGTCTTTCTTTGCATTTCCTGTGACATTAATCGTATTGGAACTTTTAAATTTATAACGATAGGCTCCTCCGAGTACGGCTCCAAAAATAATAAAGGAAAGACCTGCGATAACCGCAATAACTACAGCATTAGACTTCATAACGTATCAAATAATTATAATTTAACTACATTGTTGCAAATAAACTACCCTAAATATAGCATTTATTAACTATTATTGGCATTTATTACAAAATTTTAACACTACCTGAAAATGAAAGTCAGATTTTGTCTTTTCACAGCACTAGCTCTTACTTCCAGTGCGTTTGCGCAGAAAAAACCAGTCGACCATACGGTCTATGACAACTGGAAAAGTATCAGCTCTGCAAATATCAGCCCTTCCGGATCGTATATATTCTACAGTATAACACCGCAGGAAGGCAATAGTTTATCTGTTCTCAAGAATAATGAGAATAAGGAAATCCTTACACTTTCCAGAGGTTATAACAGTCAGCTCACTAAAGATGAAGGCTATTTTGTATCACTG
The DNA here is from genome assembly GCF_000143765.1 of Sphingobacterium spiritivorum ATCC 33861. Taxonomy (GTDB): domain Bacteria; phylum Bacteroidota; class Bacteroidia; order Sphingobacteriales; family Sphingobacteriaceae; genus Sphingobacterium; species Sphingobacterium spiritivorum. The sequence goes on from NZ_GL379776.1 coordinate 68,662, forward strand.
ATCAAGCCAACTTTTGAGGAAACACGCCAGGCCAAGATCAAAAAGAAGAAAGCGGAGGAAATGCCCAAAGATTCACTTTTTGTATATGCTGTAAAAACCGGAAATCAATATAAATTTCCAAATGTAAAATCTTATCAGGTTCCGAAGGAAATAGCAACACATCTGGCATTTGTCTCTGATATAAAATCAAAACCTGCACAAGACACTACTCAAAAGAAAAAAGAAAAGGAAAAAACAATTACCACATTGCATTTATTTAATCTGCAAACGGGCGATACCACCAATTTTGCACAGGTGGATCAGTATAAAATAAATGAGGCGGGAACAAAATTGATTTTTTCAACTAAAGTAGAGGATAAGGATTCCCTTTCAAAAGTTCCGGGTGTATATCTTTACGATCTTCCGGCTAAGAAATTAACTAAGATTACAAACAGAAAAGGAGCTTTCAAAAATTTTGAGTTTGATAAATCCGGCAATCAGATCGCCTATCTTGGAGATCTTTCGAAAGCAAAATCGCTGTTAAAGGATTTTAATCTGTTCTATTTCAAATCCGGTCAGGATTCGGCGACTGTAATCGCTGCCAAAAACAGCACGAATATACCTCAGAACTGGTATATAAGTGGAGACGGAAATATTCAGTTTAGCGACAACGGTGAAAAATTATTTTTCGGCCTTGCTCCTGTTCCCCGTACACGCGATACGACTCTGGTAGACTTTGAACATGCTAAAGTTGATATCTGGAGCTGGCAGGATGATTATCTGCAAACGCAGCAATTGGTTAACCTGAAAAGAGATCTGGCTAAAAACTATCTGGCCGTCATCTATCCTGCACAGGGCAACCGTATTTTACCACTGATCGATGATACGTTTTCCAGAACTTATCTGAGTGACAGCAAAAATGCAGAATGGATTCTGGCTACTTCTGATTATGGCAGAAGAATAGCCTACCAATGGAATACGTCAATAAAACAGGATTTGTACGTTATATCTACCTTAAACGGTCAAAAGAAAAAAGTAATTGAAAACTTTTCCGGTCATGCCGATATTTCCCCTGACGGTACACATATTGTCTATTTCAATCTGGACAACAGCAACTGGTACAGTTTTAATATTGCCAGCGGGCAGACCATACATCTAAATAAAGATCTTCCTGTCAACTTTTCTGATGAAGACAATGATATGCCTGCACAGGCTGGCTCTTACGGAATCGCAGGATGGTCTGCAGATGGAAAATCAGTATTTATAAATGATAAGTATGACATCTGGAATTTTGCATTAGATGGAAAAGACAAATCTATCGCAACAAACGGACTTGGCCGCGCATCTAATACGGTATTACGTTATCTGGACCTTTCCCGTGAGGAAGATCGTAAATCTACACTGATAGCGAATAACACCAGTTATTTGGTAACAGCTTTCAATGAAGTAAATAAAGAAAGTGGGATTTATGAGGTTTCCAGTAAGAAAAACAGAAATCCTGAAAAAATCATCATGGCGCCTTACACCTTCAGAAGATACAGTGCTTCGGAAAACAAAAAGGCGATCATCTACACAAAAGAGAATTACCAACACAGCCCGGATCTGTATCTGACATCGGATTTTGTAAAAGAAACACCGCTGACCGATATCAATCCTCAACAGGAACAATACAACTGGGGAACTGCAGAACTGGTACACTGGAAAACACCAAACGGATATGCTGCTGAAGGTATACTGTATAAACCGGAAGATTTTGATCCGAACAAAAAGTATCCGATCATCGCTTATTTCTACGAAAAGCTATCCGATGGTCTTTACACTTATCAGGCTCCAGCGCCTACTCCGTCCCGCCTGAATATTTCTTATTTTGTAAGTAACGGTTATCTGGTATTTGCTCCTGACATTCGTTATGAAATCGGCAGCCCCGGCAAATCAGCCGAAGAATATATCAATTCCGGTATGCGATATCTGGCTCAAAATTCATGGGTAGATTCTACCAAAATGGGGATACAGGGACAAAGCTGGGGCGGATATCAGGTGGCTCACCTGATTACCCGAACAAATATGTATGCTGCAGCATGGACCGGAGCACCGGTAGTCAATATGACATCGGCCTACGGTGGCATACGCTGGCAGACCGGTATGTCCCGTCAGTTTCAGTATGAAAAAACTCAAAGCCGCTTAGGAAAGACGCTTTGGGAAGGATTGGATACTTATCTGGAAAACTCTCCTTTATTCCAGTTGGATAAAGTAAATACTCCTGTAGTAATCATGGCAAATGACAATGACGGCGCTGTGCCATGGTATCAGGGAATTGAAATGTTTACCGCATTAAGAAGATTACAAAAACCAGTATGGATGCTCAATTATAATGGTGAAGAGCACAATCTTATCCAACGTCAGAACCGTAAAGATATACAGATACGTGAAGCACAGTTTTTTGATCACTTTCTGAAAGGAAAACCTGCTCCAAACTGGATATCCAAAGGTGTCCCTGCAATAAATAAAGGAATTGACTGGGGGTTTGACACAAATTAATAATGCAGTCAAGTCAATCTACAAAAGATGATTTATTAAAAAGCCCGGGATTCTTAAAGAATCCCGGGCTTTTTATATACTATTTTAATTTCTGTCCTGAATCTTTCCTTGTGTAAGCGGGCGGGATTCAGCTATACCATTCCCCACGAAGGCTGACGCTTATTAATTGAATGTATACTTTATTCTTCTATCTTGCTTTCAGTAAAAACTCAGTATAAAAATCAGGAATACTGCTTTCTGCAATAGCCTTTGCCACTTCTGCGATCGGATAGTCCACTTTTATGATTTCGGCTTCCAAAGCCTCTTCAGTAAGTGTAATAACGGCATAAGTAGCTTTACGATCGTTCTCTTTTGAACGCCCTACCGAACCACAGTTTAAAGCTGTACTAATCTTACCTGAAGGAAGAGTTACCTTACGCTGATACGATAAATGCGTATGTCCCATTGCCAGCAGGTCCGCATCAGACTGTGACAGCATGTCTATGAGATCTGTCTCCTCATGATCTTCATATACATATTCATCATTGCTCCTCGTACTGGCATGCACCAGCTGAATATTCCACTGTTTAGATCCGACTTTATACACCATTTTGAGTTGATAAGGAAGTTGAGCGAGAAATTCTTTATGAGCCGAAGTAATTGTTGCCTTAGAGTGATTGATCGCTAAATACCTTACAGCAGTCTCTTCTTCACTGTGATGAGGCAAAGGTCTTATATCCTGATCAAAAGCAATTCGTTCATCATGATTTCCCAGAAGACAGGGAATACCCAGAGTTTTAATCTGATCGATTACTTCATTTCCCCAGGGAGCGAAATCAATCAGATCGCCAAGACAGTAAATCTGATTAATAACTCTCAGTCTTATATCTTCCAATACACATTGTAATGCAGGAAGATTTCCATGTATATCACTGATGATGGCTAATCTGATCATTAGGCAAGTCCGTCATTTATGGCATCCCACAATGCAATTCTTTTTTGCAGCGCTGTTTTAGCTGTATTTTTGATATCCTGCCATTTGTTTTCATCTTCTCCGGCCAGCTCTGCAATCATCTGCATAGCCAGAGGTCCATGCTCATCACCGTCCAGAGATATATGCCTGTCAAAGTAATAAATCAGTTTGCTGAGATCAACTGCAGGTGAATTGTTCTGAATATTGCTAAGCATGGACGTAAACATGCCCGGGATCAGATCTTCTCTGCCAAATGTAAATGCCGATGCAATTTCATGTGCTCCGCCTTTTGCTATTGTATCGAAAGTAAAATTCAGAAAATCCTTTATACGTATATCCAGCTTAACTGCATCAATTGCTGTATGTATATTTTCCCCGTTCCTGAGGCTGTTAATAAAATCCAGCATAGCCTGCGGATCTGCACCTATAGTAAGCATAGCGTCAAGATACATTTCAAAATGGCTTAGACGGGAACCATCTATATATTCATCTGACTCTTCAGCGAGTACGATCTCATTGATCAGATATCTGGTATTGGGATATGCGGAAGCAAACCAGGGAACCTGTGTACAGGTCAATTTTACCTGAAGCGCTTTCAATAAGGACATAAAATCCCATACAGCATATACGTGCACTTCTGTAAAATGCTTTAATGATTCCAGATCATTTAGCTTTTCATATAAGGGGTGCTTTAGTAAAACATCTCTTTCTGTCTGAATGTAATCTTGTACTTCCTGTATTCTATCCATCCTTTTATAATATTAAAAAATCGGATCAAAAGTACAAAAGAATATCTTTTGGTCTGTCTGATCAATATCATGAAAACAAATAGCTCTATGACCAAAAAATAAAAGCACAAAAAACACAAACAGCAGTTTTTTTCCTAAAACAGATCATTCTTGTCTGTCTTTTACATTATACTACATCAAAATCAGAATTTTTTATTACACAACAGGCAGTATTAACAAAACAACAAGAAATCAACAAAAAACTGTAAATTCCTAAATTTTACAAACAAAATACAACAAGAACAGTCTTAAAGGCAATAAAAATCATAAACAAGAACATAAAAAACTATAAATTCACAATAAAATCACGAAATAATTCAAATTATTTTAAAAAAATATTTTTATTTTTACCAAAACACCATATTTTTACAACATTATTAGAAGATCAATATGATTTTTTAATTAAAAAAAAGAAATTTCAACACTAATTCTAAATGTCAGACTTAAGATTCCAGGCCGTAGAAGCAGCAGGTGGCAGACCTAAGACCTCTACACAACCATTGGCATTGCAAAAAGCAACAGCCCTTTATGGTAAAAATGTTTTTACTATCTCTAAAATGAAAGATTTTCTACCAAAAAACTCTTACAAGCAGTTGGTAGAGATCATTGAAGAGGGAACAACGATTGACCGTGACTTGGCAGAACACATCTCTCAGGCAATGAAATCCTGGGCGATTGCCAATGGAGCTTCACACTACACGCACTGGTTTCAACCATTAACAGGCTCTACAGCTGAAAAACACGATGCTTTCTTTGAGCCGGACAGTGATGGTAGTGCAATTGAAAAATTTACTGCTGACGCATTAGTTCAACAAGAGCCGGATGCTTCCAGCTTCCCTAACGGAGGTATTCGTAATACCTTTGAAGCCAGAGGTTATACAGCATGGGATCCGACTTCGCCTGCATTTATTTTCGAAACAGGTGGTGGCAAGACCTTATGTATCCCTACTGTTTTTGTATCCTATACCGGTGAGTCTTTAGATTATAAAGCACCTCTACTGAAAGCAATCAATTCTATTGACAAAGCTGCTGTAGAAGTGGCTCAGTACTTTGATAAGGCTGTCACTAAAGTTACTCCATCTTTGGGTATCGAGCAGGAATATTTCCTTGTAGATCTTGCTTTATACAATGCAAGACCTGACTTACAGCTTACAGGCCGTACATTATTCGGACATATTTCAGCAAAAGGTCAGCAGTTAGAAGATCATTATTTCGGAGCTATCCCTGAGCGTGTACTTGCGTTTATGGTAGATCTTGAAAATGAGTCTTTGAAACTGGGTATTCCTTTAAAAACAAGACACAATGAAGTTGCTCCTTCGCAATTTGAGTGTGCGCCGATGTTTGAAGAAATCAACTTAGCTATCGACCACAATCAATTGTTACAAAATGTAATGGATCAGGTAGCTTTACGCCACAGTTTCAAAGTGTTACTACATGAGAAACCTTATAGCGGTGTTAACGGATCAGGAAAACACAATAACTGGTCTCTGATCACAAATACAGGTGTCAACTTATTGTCTCCGGGCAAAACTCCAAAAAACAATCTGATGTTCCTGACTTTCTTCGTGAATACGATCAAAGCTGTTCATGAGCATGCAGATTTGTTACGTGCATCTATCGCAAGTGCGAGCAATGATCACCGTCTGGGTGCCAATGAAGCGCCACCTGCGATCATTTCTATCTTCCTGGGTTCTCAACTGGATGAATTACTGGAAGAAGTTGAATCTGCACGTGTAGCTAAAAAAGTAAAAGCTGAAGCAAACTTATGGCATGGTATTCCAAAAATCCCTGAATTGAGATTGGATAACACAGATCGTAACCGTACTTCTCCTTTCGCCTTTACGGGTAATAAATTTGAATTCCGTGCAGTAGGTTCATCTGCAAACTCAGCATTGCCAATGACAGTATTGAATGCTATTGTAGCAAATCAGCTGGCTGAATTTAAAATCGAAGTAGACAAACAAATTAAAAAAGGAACCAAAAAAGATCTTGCGATCCTAAATGTTGTCCGCAAATACATCAAAGAATCAAAAGCTATCCGTTTTGAAGGCAATGGTTACAGTGATGAGTGGGAACAAGAAGCTGCAGCAAGAGGATTGTCTAATATCAAGTCTACTCCTAAAGCATTGGATATCTACACGAAAGAAAGTTCTCTTGATCTCTTCGAAAAAATGGGTATCTACAGCCACCGTGAAAGCGAAGCACGTCACGAGATTTTGTTGGAGAACTTCTACAAGAAACTTCAGATCGAAGCGCGTGTTATCGGTGAGATCGTAAGTAGTCTGATCGCTCCTGCAGCATTCACCTACCAAAATGATCTGATCACGAATGTAAAAGGATTAAAAGATCTGGGTCTTCCAAAAGAAGCATACAGTTCTCAGCTGAACCTGATCGAACGTATCTCTAAACATGCTAACACAATTCTTGAAGAAGCAGAAGCTATGCGTCAGGAACGTAAAAAAGCAAATGCTCTGGAAGATGTACGTGAGCGCTCTATTGCTTATGACGAATTGGTAAAACCATATTTCGATCAGATTCGTTACCATGTTAACAAACTGGAGCAAATCGTAGATGATAGTAAATGGCCTTTACCGAAATTAAGAGAGTTACTTTTCATTAGATAAGTAAAAAATAAGTAACAACTGTATCAAAAATCTAAATCAGATACTTGATACGCATTAAATGAACAAATCCCGGATTCATTCAGAATCCGGGATTTTTGCGTATGGTGCATATGTACACATATTTTTTTCTGATGAACTCTAGTGAATAGTATTAAAACCTCTCTGCCCTACGGGCATCTCTCCTTAAAAAGGAGAGAATTAACCAGGCTTAACCGTTGTCACTTCTCTGGCGCAAGCGTCCGCTTGTGCCTGTATAGTTCTGCCGGTGTGGACACCGGCAAACGCAGTTGATGCGTCTGTTGGCGTCCCCGCCAACAGTATGCGATACAGATAGTTTCTTAACTATAGAAGCACACAGGTTGTAACTTTATTAACAATATCAACCTTATCAACTTCTTAGTAACCTCTCTGCCCTGCGGGCATCTCTCCTTAGAAAGGAGAGAATTAATCTCGGTTTAACAAATATTACTTGTCTGGCGCAAGCGTCCGCTTGTGCCTGTATAATTCTGCCAGTGTGGACACCGAAAAACGCAGTTGATGCGTCTGTTGATGTCCACACCAATAGTATGCGATACAGATAGTTTCTTAACTATAGAAGCACACAGGTTGTAACTTTATTAACTATATCAACCTTATCAACTTCTTAGTAACCGCCCTGCCCTGCGGGCATCGCTCCTTAAAGAGGAGAGAATTAATCTCGATTTACCAAATATTACTTGTCTGACGCAAGCATCCGCTTGTGTCTCTATAATGTTGCCGGTGTGGACACCGGCAAACGCAGTTGATGCGTCTGTTGGCGTCCCCTCCAACAGTATGAGATACAGATAGTTTCTTAACTATAGAAGCACACAAGTTGTAACTTTATTAACTATATCAACCTTATCAACTTCTTAGTAACCTCTCTGCCCTGCGGGCATCTCTCCTTAGAAAGGAGAGAATTAAGCTGGCTTAATCGTTGTCACTTTTCTGGCTCAAGCATGTTGTTTGTGCCTTTTAGTATTTACTTTTTTACTCCTCTCCTTCAAATGGAGAGAAAATTATCTTCGCTAAAGACTTAAGCAGCTGTTTTGAAGAGTCCGATCAGTTTTTTGCTGCCTGTCACAAGGGCAACTACCAGAAGTCCGGCTATCAGTCCGATTGTCACTTCTTTTATTATTGAAGGAATATTCGGAGCGATATGATGTAAATAATCGATATTGTGAACAAAGATACCACCTGAAACCAGGATCAACGCGACAGTTCCCACTACCGCCAGACATTTGATAATAATCGGAAGTGAACTTACCAGTAAGTGCCCTAGTTTAGATAACAAGCCTTTATCATTTGAATGTTTTATCAGTTTATAACCCGCATCATCCATTCTGACAATTAAAGCCACAATCCCGTACACACCGATAGTAGCGACAAGAGCTACAACAGAAACGGTTATAATCTGTAAAGTAAGGCTTTTATCCAACACTGTACCTAATGCTATGATGACAATCTCTACAGAAAGAATAAAATCAGTCGTAACAGCAGATTTTATTTTAGTTTTTTCGACCTCACTATCATTTTCCTTTCTTTCCGCTATAACTTCATGTCCTTTTTTCGATCGGTGAAAGAAGTATTCAATAATTTTTTCTACTCCCTCATAGGCCAGATAAAAACCTCCTAAAACAAGTATAAACTTAATGGCTATCGGAAAAAACACGTTTAAAAGCAAAGCAATAGGAACTATGATAAGTTTATTAATTAATGATCCTTTTGTAATCGCCCATAATACGGGTAGTTCGCGTGAGGAAAGAAATCCTGTAGCTTTTTCTGCATTGACGGCCAGATCATCGCCAAGTATTCCTGCTGTTTTTTGTGTGGCTATTTTACTGGTAACTGCTACATCGTCCATTAAAGCAGCTATATCATCCAAAATCGCAAAAAAACCTGATGCCATGTGTTATATTTTATTTGTACGGGTATAAAAATATAAATTAAATTCATACATCCGGTAATCTGTTTTTTCTTTCTGAATATAAAAATACCAACCAGCCATTTCCTGCATTGATACCCCTTATAGATACATTCAGATATAAATGTTAAAACAATTTATTAGCCGGATAAAGCATGCAGTAAACCCTTTCCTCAACAAAATCCTATTACAAATGTTATATTTCAGATGAAGCCTTTTATAAGTTTACTTTTCTGTCTTGTTATGCTTTCTGCGATTGCTCAGACAGGCACCTACCGACGTACAGACAAAACGGGTGCTTCCTGTACTATTGCAGTACAAAAGAGTCAATCCCAGTTGAAAGGTCAGATATTTGCATGGTGGAATACCTCTTCCGGCACACACGGTGCATTCAGCGGACAAGGTATGATTAGAGACAGTATATGCACACTCAGGACTCAGGAAGAAAGTACCTGTTGCGTCAGACTTAGCTTTAGTAACAATGCATTAAATGCAATATTTTCAGATTGCAATACTGAAAATCTACCGGAAGATTTTGCGGGTAACTATATTAAAATAACAACTCAAATCCCAGGAGAATACCTGATCAAAACAGCTAAAGCGTATTTTTATAAAACCACCAAAAGCAATTCACACCTCCGGACTTATCTCCTAAAGGGCGACAAGGTGCAAACTGATCTGGAGAATATTATCGATAATAAATGGGTATTTGTAAATTATACAAATACATCCGGAAAGACTTCAACTGGCTATATGCTTTGGCAGAACTTTAATATAAAACCCTGATGACCAAAAACTGTTCTAAGGATTACCCTCATGATCAAAGTCTTTTGTCATTTTAATTGATCCTTTCACATTGATCTGACTTCCTTTGACCAAAGCCGGATTTACATTTCCTTGTTTTGAAGCATTAAATTTTAGTATTAAGAAGCTGATTGTAGATGTTGAATCCGAAAAATAAGATACCGGCACAGTAAACTTACCATCTGCCGATATCTTATGGATTTCTTCTTCTCTGTATTCATACATCTGTTCCAGAGGAGTAGATTTCTTTAGAAGAACGCTCTTTGAAACGGACAATTCATTTATCTGCTTCAGATTATTCCATTTAATATGGTAATCCTTCTATCTGTCAGCTTCCTTATCCGTAATAATATCCTCCTCATTAACTTCAGCTATACATGCTACACTTCCTAATGCATACCATTTATCATTAAGATTTATTGTCAGGTGATAACCTTTATCAACAGAACTATTGGTTTTATAATATCGGGTCTCTGTTGTGTAATATAATCCCTGTCTTTTCTGAAGCTCCATATCCGCTCCATTGACCTTTATCAGTACACTATCATTGTTAATGATATTCCCCTCTTTGTCAAATAGTTTTATAATTATTTCATTATCATTTTTATCGGTGAGACTTTGTGATATCGAAATATCTGCTCCTATAAGAGAAAGAGCTGTAATCTTTTCCTTCGACAATCTGGATTCATTACATGAAACAAATGCCGACAAACAAATAAAAGAGCACAGAAACAATTTAAGTCTCACATGTATACTTTTGTAAATAATCATACCGCTGATTTTTGTCAGTACATACTGGCATCAATTAGTTTAAATGTACAGATTTTGACTGATCAACAGTATATGTACGATTACAAAATATAAATTTCCTATGATAACAGGCTGCAGAAAACTCTTTGTCTTTTTTCTATAAACAGTCTTAATGATATTATATCCCCGATGTAAGAGATTGTTTTTTCAAATATCTCATGTATAAGACTAATCCCAGAAAAGCAAAGATCAATACAACAGGAAGGATCAGCGTAACCTGTAATACTTCCGGTCCGGCCAGATTCTTTGCTGATCCGAATGCTATAGCTTCTGCTGAGCCTTCAGCAGCGGTGCTGTATTTTTGAATATCTGCACCTTCAGGTAAATGTTTGACGATTAAATTATCATAAAAATTACCCATAAAAATAGTATATATGGACACTGCAAACATCCCGGCTCCGCCAAGCAGATTAATGCCCAGCGCTCCGGATTTAGGAATATTTTCAGCAACAAAACCAATCATAGTAGGCCAGAAATAACATACGCCTATACCGAATATAAGGGCCGCAAAGAAAATAGAATTTCCGGACAGTGTGCTTAACAGATACAATCCCAAAGCTGCAAAAACAGCAGAAAAAAGTAATACACCCTGTGGAGCCAGTTTCTTGACTATAGGTTTTGCAAAAGCACGCCCCACCACCATAATACCGGTTGTAATTGTCAGCAACAGAATAGCATTATCCGTTACATTCTTCAGTAAAAGACTGATCCACTGACCGGTAAACAGCTCTGTAATGGCTGTCATGAACATACAGACAAACATAAACAGAAATAATGGACTGAAAACAGCTTTGTACATATCACTATTAGAATAGCCGGATGATACACGTTCTGTAACAGGGAATTCAAGTTTTAAGAAAAGGTAACCATAAATCAAAGTTGGAATCAACATTGTTGCTACCTGAAATTGCCAGCCTATCCCCAGATTAACGAACAGTGTTACCAAAAGTGTTCCTATGACAATTCCACCCGGGAACCACAAATGGAAGTAATTAAGACGTGTCGTTTTATCTTCCGGATACAGTGCTGCTACTAATGGATTACAGGCCGCTTCAACCGTTCCATTGGCGATTCCGATCAGTAAAGTCGAAAAAAACAAAGTCCAGTACCCCTGAGCAAAAATGGTTAATACAATGCCAGCCAGGTGAAACAAAAATGCCATGACAAGCAAACGTTTCATTCCGATGATATCCACTATAAAACCGCCAACTACAATAGCAAGTGGAAACCCCCAAAAGGCAGTAGCTGTGATGGTTCCTAGCTGTGTAGCATTCAATTGAAAATCTATACCCAATTGATTCATCATTCCGGCACGTATCCCAAAAGAAAGGGAAGTGACCAGCAAAGCCAGACAACTGGCTGTAAAAAGTTTGGTTGATTTAATAGTACTCATAATTAGTTGTGATTAAGGTTAAGTGAATTTACAAATTCTATTCACGAATACAATTCTACAGGAAAGAAAAAACACAAATTATTCCCGAAAATAATATTTCAAAAATCACCAATGTGAGAAAAAAAATACTCAGGAAATATACTGATCAGAAGAAACGATCAAAGAAAGGGGAAAACTACTACCAGCAACTAAATTTGGTAGTTATTTTTTATTTGCTTATAAATACCAATAAACAGGAATACAGGAGTAATAAGAACGAGAATTCTGCCAGTAATACTGACCACCTCATGATCGCTCCAATGTCTTGTAAGGATAAAATCATCATATATGGCCTGTTTTGCCCTGAGCTTTTCAGGAAAATCCGGAGGCATATCGTCCATTCCCAAAGGGGATTTAAAATAAAGTTGTGTTGTGGGACGATATTTTACGAATACATTGTATTCATTGAACTCATCATCTTGACTCACTCCCATCATCAGCCAGATAATAAGCAGCAGCACCACGCTAATAATTAGGTACGGATTGATTTTAGTGTTTTTCTTTTTCAGCATTCAGAATAGTCTTAATTCGTTTATCAAAGTCTTCCTGATCACTATCAAAATCATCTTTAAATGAATCTCCCATCTGTTGAACAACATTATTTTTATCAATTCTGTAGACTATATAATAGTTCTCTCCGCTATAAGCATATCCCACAATAATATTATAATCAGGCAGGTATACCGTATTTGGAATTTCTTCAAATCCCTGAATCCTGATTAATGTATGCCTCTCAGGATCTGCTACGTACAAATGGTAAAATTCATTCGCTCCCCTGGCTCCTGTCCCGGCATAAATCAATACATCCTCCTGCCCGTCTCCGTTAAAATCTTCGGAACGAAAATCTATCGCTTGGGGAAGAAGAAGAAGTTCTTTCCAAAGTACAGTGCTGGTATTACCGGAAGTCTTTCGCATATAGATTACTGTATCCGGCGCATCCGGATTTTGAGAAGGTTTTACAGAAAGTACATAAGTACTATCCTTAAAGGGATAATAATCTAATGTGGTATCCTCATTCAGCAGGGCAGTTTCACAATACTTAACGCAGCGTACAGCTGTTTTAGCAGTGCTTGTGAAAGTACATATAGACAAGATGAACAGCACGAAAAGAGTTGACAGCTTTTTCATAACTTTTTTTCGACCTAAGGATTTAAATGAGCGATATAGTACAGATGGTTTATATTCTGCTGATTATTAGTATTTTCAGCAACACTGGCTTTCACCATGAAAGTCCGGTTATCTTTCCACCGTATCTCCTCTACAGCCCAGTCCTTCGTCTGAAAGCTCATTTTCTCAGACAACCGTTTTGCTGGATGAGTTATTTTATCGACATTCAATATCCCTATAAAACAACTGTTTTTTTCGTAGACATAATTATAATAATACAGTATATAATTACCATCAGGAGAAGGTACAGGGATTTCGACAGCATCATCCCCGACAGAGACAATAGCATATTGATATCCGCTGGTGCTGTCAATTAATATACGGTCACTGAATCCTATATGCTCTGCTACATGTATACTATTGACCACATACATCTTTAATCCGGGAAAATAACCGGAGTATTCATAACCTCTGAAATCTCCTTTAGCCGAATCGTTGTATTTCTGCAACCGGACTGTTCCTTGTTTTGTAGGGATCAACATATACCCGTTCGCCTCTTTGAGTGGTAAAGAATCCGGTCTCAGGGCTTGACGGCATAAGTCATACTCTTCCTTCGAAGATTTTTGAAATTTGATGGAAGGCAGCTTATCATAAGTATCTGCATATCCTACAGCTATCTCCTTCTTCTGCGCCTGAGCAGTCAGGGATACCAATAACAGTAAAATCAAGATTCTCATATTACTTTCTCTTTTGTTTTAGGGTATAATATACCTGCTCATTTAATCGGATCAGATCAAAATTCATGCCCTTACATTCAAAGTATTCAACCTTCTGTTCTGTACATTCCTTTTGCGTACTATTCTGCATATATACATTATTTATTTTGAATCTGACGGTGTCACCCTGATAGGCTATCGTATAATAGCGTGTCCCGTTCCATTTCACTTCTGTATCCGCACACCGGATTTTGGATGTTTTGTAGAAATATTCTGCTTTAGGCTGATTCTGATCAGGGGTCAATCTAGTGATAGTCCGGTTATGAGGAGCAGAAAAACTGCTGATATCTCGGATTTCCTTATTTCCGTCATACACCCAGGTGACCAGTTGATCAGCCTGATTGGCTTTTATATATCCATCTTCAAATGTAAAAGGACCCTGTGCTCCAGCAAATTGGGCATCGGTATCCAGATCGGCTATAATCTTTCCTTCTTTGTCCACTTTATAGCTTTTTTGCAAAGGAGGAGTCTTATTTGAACTTTCGGACAGTATATTAATAATCAACTCATTCCGATCCGGCAGAAAATAAGGCTCACTGGCATGATGCTGTTTCCCTGCATCCAATAACATTTTTACTTCTACCCCATCCAGGTCAAACTGATTATCTAAGGTCTGATATAAGACAAATTTAGTCCCGAGATCAGGTTGCTTTATTAGCTTAATCCAGTAAATCAGAAAAACACTGACAACAACTATTCCGGCAACACATAGTGCAAACTTGATATTGTTATAAAATAAGGCACCCACACTGATCTTCTGTGACTGAAACGGTAAAGACAACCCGATCGCCAACAGGATACAAACTATTGTTATATAAGGTAGGTGTAAACGAAAAAATTGTTTTACAGAAGAGCTAAATTCATTGGAATAGCCAAAACTAGCTATACAAAATATTCCATAACCTAGCCAAAACAGCAATAGTAATATAAGAAATGGTTGTAAAAAGCGAAATAGAATATGTGGATAGATGAGCTGTGATACTATAAGATGATCAAGACCTCTGATTATACATGCAACGAGCAATATGAGAATAAGGCTGATAAATGTTGCAAATACTGCTGTGCCGAAGCTTAAAAAACTCGGTTGCTGAGTGCTGTAATACCAATAGGTAAAAATTAAAATAAGCAATGACAGGATCAGTGCCTTGATATTGGCCGTGGTCATCAGGTTTTCCATTTGATTAGCTGAAAGTTGAGTAAATATACGTGCTATACTTCAATAAACTCTATTCCTATTTGAAGACTTAAATATACTATCAGCAATATAAAACTATAAGTTCACCGATATTCCTTACTTTTACACGATGAATGAGCAACCTAATAATCCTTTACACGGAGTCCGTTTAGATACTATTATTGAATACCTTGTCGATCATTTCGGCGGTTGGGAAGGTTTAGGTAAACGTATTCAGATCCGTTGTTTTAATGAGAATCCCAGTCTGAAATCATCCCTTACATTTCTCAGAAGAACACCCTGGGCGCGTCAGAAGGTTGAAGAATTATATGTACGGATTATCAGTCATAAATAATATTTCCTCCCACAGTCGTAAAGAATATTATCAATCTCTCGTTACAAAATTTATTCTATTAATTTTCTAACGTTAATACAGCAATTCGCTTTGCAATAGCAGATTATCATTAAAGAATGCCTACCTTTGCAGCCATGAAAAAAATTGCAGACTACAGAAGGCTTTTGAACGTAGATAAATCAGCGGATCTTAAAATATTAAAATCGACTTATCGGGCGATTATGAAAGAGTGTCATCCTGATAAATTTGTTAATGATGAAGAAGGAAGGATCGCTGCTGAGATCAAAAGTAAAGAGATGATAGAAGCCTATCATTTTTTAGTAAGTATTTGTCCGGAAACGCTGGAAAACCAGCTTCCTATATATACTGCAACTATAGCCAACTCCGGTATTGCTGATTTTGACTGGAAATCGCAGGTTTTGGTTATTACCTTTCACGATGGAAGTCAATATGAATATTTTGGTGTAGCAAAAAATGATTACATCAAGTTTATTAACGCTGATTCACCAGGTCGCTTTGCAAGAAGACACATTTTTCATTCTTATCCTTACAGAAATGTGTTAAAGACTTCTGAGCCCGTCTGATTTTAACTGTTACCCGACATACCAAAATCAAAAAAAGCACCTTTTAGTTTTCTAAAAGGTGCTTTTTTTATACCCTCCTAAAATATAATTCATTCAATAATTGACAAAGTCATTTATTGAATTTTGATTAAAAAACACCATATTTCTTTGAATTTCTGAACAATAATTAAATTCCACATGATTACAGATTTTTATTGTCGCGAAATCGCTACAAAACAGATAATAACGTGTAGTTATATGTCTTATAAAAAAACAGAATATTCGTTCATATAATTTAAAATGTAGCTATTGTACTACAAAAATTTTATTACTTTCGAATCCATATTATCTATCTATATATTCGCAAAAAATAGATTTAAAAGGGGAATAAAATACCTGATTATTTTAAGGTTTACATCTAAGTAATATTTTCAATTATTAACATTGATATGAAAAAACATTCATTATTAGTGCTGCTATCATGTCTTGCAGTAGCAACAGGATATGCCCAGCAGAAAATCGGAGACGGTTCAATCTCCGGAGCATCAAATCTACCGAATAAAGATGCCATACTTGAGCTATCAAGTAAATACAAAGGGTTACTATTTTCAAGAGTAGAGCTACAATCCACTACTAATCCTGCTCCATTACAGAGTAATCAACATGTGCTGGGTATGATGGTATATAATACGGCAAAAGTCGGCGACGTTTCTCCCGGTATATACTATAATGACGGAAACAAGTGGATTGCCGTAGGTAATTCTTACGGAGCTATTAATATTACCTACAATCCGTCAACATTCGAGATGTCATTTATAGATGTCAATGGTAATCCTGTAACTATTAATCTGAAAGATGTTGTCAAAGCGAACGAAACACTGACTACACTGGCATACGATAACACAACCAAGATTCTGACCTACACAGATGAGAAAAATCTGCCGACTACAATCAATATCAGTACACTTGTGACCGGCAATGAAACACTCACTGTACTTACTTACGATCCGGCGACAAACAAACTAACCTACAAAGACGAAGCAGGAACTATTAATTCGCTTGATATCAGCAATCTGGTCAAAAACAATGAGACACTGACTACACTGGCATACGATAACACAACCAAGATTCTGACCTACACAGATGAGAAAAATCTGCCGACTACGATCAATATCAGTACACTCGTGACCGGCAATGAAACACTCACTGTACTTACTTACGATCCGGCGACAAACAAACTAACCTACAAAGACGAAGCAGGAACTATTAATACGCTTGATATCAGCAATCTGGTCAAAAACAATGAGACACTGACTACACTGGCATACGATAACACAACCAAGATTCTGACCTACACAGATGAGAAAAATCTGCCGACTACGATCAATATCAGTACACTCGTGACCGGCAATGAAACACTCACTGTACTTACTTACGATCCGGCGACAAACAAACTAACCTACAAAGACGAAGCAGGAACTATTAATACGCTTGATATCAGCAATCTGGTCAAAAACAATGAGACACTGACTACACTGGCATACGATAACACAACCAAGATTCTGACCTACACAGATGAGAAAAATCTGCCGACTACGATCAACATCAGTACACTCGTTACAGGGAATGAAACACTCACTGTACTTACTTACGATCCGGCGACAAACAAACTAACCTACAAAGACGAAGCAGGAACTATTAATACGCTTGATATCAGCAATCTGGTCAAAAACAATCAAACAACAACAACAGTTGTCGCAGGAACAGCAACCTCTGTGACTTCCTCAACGGTTGGTAACAACACCGCTTATACCATAAATGTAACTCCTGCTACAACAACATCTACCGGAGCGGTAAAACCAGGCTCCGGATTGTCGGTAGCGGCCGACGGAACATTGTCCGTGAACTCTTCAGGTACTGGAGGTATTGGTAAAGATTTTACTTCTACAGATTTAAACATTACAAATGGAACCGGGGCAACCCTTACTGATGTAGTTGCTGACATTAAGACCAATGCTGTAACCACAATAAAAATTGCTGACGCAAATGTGACTGCTGCAAAACTAACCGCAGGAACAGGTACGGCTGGCCGTGTCGCTATTGCTGATGCAACCGGAGCGGTTACCTACGGAAAATTACCGGCAAGTTCGGTAACTGGAGAAAACTTTACCTCAACAGATCTGAATATAACAGGCGGAACAGGGGCAACCCTTACAACTGTAACAGCAAATATAAATGACGGTGTAATTACACCTTCCAAATTAGCCAATGCAGGTGCTAATCAGGTGTTAACTACCAGTGCTACAGGATTACCACAATGGGTAAACCAAAACACATTGGTTCCTGCTACGACAAACACCTTAGTGAACAACGGAACAAATACACTTACATCAACAGTAGACGGAGTAACAGCTACAGCGCAAGTTGTCAATACAGTTGCAAACAGCTTATCCGGTTCAAATCTGACTACGACAGTAAACGGTGTCACTGCTACAGCATTAGACTTAGCACCTGCAGTACAGAATGCATTAAAGTTCGCTAATGGGACTAATGCTACTTTAACTGGAAACGGAACTATTGCCACACCTTATAAGTATGATGTAGCAACTGCCAATGGAACAACCTTAGGGGTAGTAAAAGAAGCTGCCACCGACCCGACTGTAAATATTGTCAATGGCGAACTATCTGTAAATCCTGCCAATGTAGCTACCAGCTTAGGTAAAGATGTAACTGCAGGGAGCACTAAAGTTATACTTGGTGGTACCCCAACAGGAGCTGTCTTAAAGCCTTTTAGTATAGACGTCGCAACAGCAAATGGCACTTCATTAGGGGTAGTAAAAGAAGCCACGACTAACCCGACGGTAAATATTATAAATGGCGAACTAGCTGTAAATCCTGTCAATGTAGCAACCAGTTTAGGTAAAACAATTACTACCGACGGTATTATTAAAGTGAATGCAGTTAACGCGTTAGCCGGTTCTGTTTTGGCCGATGCCGTTTTAAGTATAGCTGACGGATCCATTACATCCACAAAAATAACAGATGGAACTATTGTCAATGCTGATATTGCAAACAGTACGATTTCAGAAGAAAAAATAGCTAACGCAGGTGCCAATCAGGTGTTAACTACCAGTGCTACAGGAGTGCCACAATGGGTAAACCAAAACACATTGGAACCCTGGAGAGAACAAGGAACTTCCAACGGTGCAACTACCAATCTGCAAAATATTTACCAGATGGGAAATGTAGCAATAGGCGCAGGTGCTACTGCACTGACCGGAGCTGACGCAAATGCCAAACTCTATGTCAACGGAACTATTACTACAGCGTCTTCACTATATGCTGATTACGTTTTTGAAGATTATCTTGAAGGAACTTCTAAGCTGAATAGTGACTATTCATTTAAATCTTTAGATGAAGTAGAAACGTTTATAAATGAAAACAAACACCTTCCGGGAGTTACAGGGATCAAAGGGCTGAGCAAAAATGAGAAAGGCGAATATATTTTTAATATATCCGAACTCAGTGTTCAGATTCTGGAAAAGGTAGAAGAATTATATCTGCATACTATCGAACAAAAGAAGCAATTAGACAACAAGGACCGGGAGATTGAAACATTAAAGGAAACCGTAAAAAATATGAACGATCGTCTGGAACGTATCGAAAAACTTTACGGAACACAGGCTTCTCATACAAAGTAATGCCAGTCATGAAAAAGAAAATCAATAGTTTGACGACATCATTACCGCTGTTGTTATGGGTTTCCGGATTGGCCACATTACAAGCTCAGCAGGCTGGTGTAAACACCAAAAATCCACAGGCAGTCCTGCATGTGGATGCAAAAAAAGACAATAATCCCACTGTACAGGAAGCTGACGATTTTGTAGTTACATCGGCAGGTAGTGTAGGGATAGGAACGATCAGTCCTACACACAAATTAGACATCCGGGGAAAAATCCAGATCAGAGACGGAGGAGAGCAGGCTGGCAGTGTGCTGACCAGCAATGCCAGCGGCCTTGCCAGGTGGAATTATCCGGCCGTATCAAAAGTGGTAGTTAATGGTATTTTTTCAAGCAATGCAAAGGTAACACCAGATGGAGGGGCAACTCCAAAATACTCAAATGTATACATAACACTAACCAGAGGAAAATGGATAGTAAATGCAGGGCTTACATTTGTAGAAGGTAACAGAACCATATTCCAACGCTGCTATCTATCCTCTGCAAATAATGCTTTACAGCAAAATGGCTTTACCTTTTTGGGACCTGCAGGTGCACAAAGCAGTTATGGTGGTATAGTAGCTACCAATATAACTGATAGGACTGCAACGGGTCAACAACGAGGATTTGTTACTGGCAGCGTGGCTATAGAAGTAACCGCAACGACAGCCACTATTTACCTGTTGTTACAGAATCAGCCCGCGGGTGCTTACGAATTCAATGCACAGAATTATCTGGAAAATTATTTTTTTGCCAAACCAATAGATTGATATCGGATACTTTTTACCGTAATGAAATATCAGTCTATCTGCATAAGCAAATAATATCTAATGTTATTAATATACAACACAATGAAAACATTTAAAATTATAGCTACAGCGCTTGCTACGATCTGCTTTGCATCCGCTTACGCACAAAATACGGGAATCAATACCAAAAATCCACGTACTACATTCCATGTAGATGGTGGTAAAGATAATAATGCCAGCGGAGCCCCTACAGGGACACAGCCTGCTAATGATTTTGTTGTTACCAATACAGGTAATGTTGGTATTGGTACTATAGCTCCTACCACAAAACTCGTTATTGATAACGGTACTGCCGGAGCTGCCATTAAAATCATAGATGGAACGGAAGCCAACGGCTACGTATTGACCAGTGATGCAAACGGAATTGGCAGCTGGACTTTGGTCCCGGCATTTCGTCCAACAGTATTAGGAGATTTCCCTGGCACCGCTATTACTGTGCATGCTAATGGCGGTTCTGGTGGCGTAGTGGCTTCAGGTGCATCTATCACTCTTCCGCAGGGCAAATGGGCCGTAAATGCAGGCATGACATTTAACAATATTAATACCGATAGCTGGCAACATTGTTACTTATCTTCTAGCCCAGCAAGTATAGCGCAGGTAGGCTTTACCCATTTAGGTCCGGCAGGGAACAACACCTCTTATGCAGGGGTATTATTTAAAGCGGCTAAAGCTTCGCCTACTGATACAAATGGGACAAGTTTTATATCCGGAAGTTCGGTTATTAATGTGACTGCATCCACAGGAGCAACCATCTATCTGCTTTTCCAAAGTTGGGCCACTGATATTTTCCAATATGCGACCAACAATTCTGAAAATTATTTTTATGCAGTCCCTGTACAATAAAAACAGCAAAACAAGGAGTAACAATAAAAGACCTGAAGATGAAACTACATAGCAGATTAATAACAGGTATTGACAGTTTTAGATTGCTGTCATTAAGGTACCGTAATCTGTACATGAAGGTACAAACATGTATTAGTATGAAAAATTCTATCAAATTTTTCCTTAGTGCTGCAATCGGGATGTTTAGCCTATCGCTATATGCTCAAGATGGCAAAAATTCCGATTTTTCAAATAACTCTTTTTTTATCGTTTCTGAAGGCACAGCAGATGTTATATATTCAGAAAGTCTCTTTATAGGCCCTAATGCAGAATGGCAGATTGACGGAGATTTATATATCTACAGCAACAAGATCTGGGTCGCTCCTACCGCCAAAATCACCGGAAGTGGTAAACTTATTCTGAAAGATCCAGGTTCCAATCCTTACTATTCAGGCTGGGGTAATCAACCGACACTGATCGATGCAAATAACGGAGAGTTTATTAAAGTAAATATTACAATTGACAACCCTTCTAATATCAAGTTGGCAGACATTGCAGATCCGGGTTACGGTACTCCGGCAGGTGTAAATAATACCGCAGGTTTGAAAGTAGATGCTAACATTGATTTTAATGTACAAGGGGGAGATATTCTGCTCAACGGATTTGAACTGATTCTGGGGTCTAATGCCCAGTTATTAAACGCAGGTAGCATTAATAGTCCGAATCAGAATATACGCGGGTATGTTGTAACAGGTAATATACCGAGCAGTTCACTTGTAAAGAGTCTGAAACAGGGTGAAAAATTCCTGTTTCCGGTAGGTATAAATGAAAGCAGCTACACTCCGGCAATCCTTACTCCAAAAACAGCCGATGATATCCATGTCGGAGTTATAGATTATAAAGCCGCGACAACAATCCAGATCAAGGATACGGAGGTAGGTATGGACCGTATCTGGCATATTTATGCCAGTAAGGAACTGAGAGCGGATTACACGCTGATTCATCAGGCCATCACCAATGGAAATCTCTTTGTGGATAGCAAAGCAGAAATCATGCAATATTCAGGCAACGGTAACTGGATCGGAGATGTTACCACATTAGTAGGGACAGGTATACACAGCCGGCAGGACGTATTAGCTTATGCTGTTCCTACGCTGAGCGGTACCTGGATGACTAAGTTCAGCTACAAGGGCCCTGAAGCCAATGATGACACCTTTACGATTGCCTATGCAGATGAATATCTCAACAAGGAAAATCAATTACATGTATTGCAAAATGACAATGCAGGCTCCAGTCCCATTATCGTTTCTTCAGTAACCATCCTCAGTCAGCCACAACACGGAAAGGTAACTGTCAATATAGATGGTAGCATCACTTATACCCCCGATCCGGGCTACATAGGAGAAGATTCCTTTGAATATAGCATCACTGACGAATATGGACTTTCGGATACAGCCCGTGTCACACTTAATATCCTTTCCCGCGACCTTCATATTCCGAATGTATTTACTCCGAACGGAGATGGTATCAACGATTATTTTGAGATTATCGGCTATGAATATTATGATCGTATCGGAATAACCATTGTCAACCGTTGGGGAAATGAAGTATATCGTAACGGTACTTACGATAATAAATGGAACGGCAGTGGTCTGAATACTGGTACCTATTTCTATATTATCGAAGCTATAAAGGGTGGAGAAACACGTGTATTCAAAGGAGATGTATTGATCAAACCCCAATAATAGTGATTGTCTTAAAAACTACATAAGAACTATTAAAAATGAAATACAGAAAATACATTTTACTCACGCTGACAGGATTACTTGGCTTCTGTAAGAGCTATGCTCAGCAGAGTATCCAGTTTACGCAATACATTTTCAATTCCATGAGTGTGAATCCGGCTTATGCAGGCTACAAAGAAGAGTGGTTTGCACAAGTAGGTCTGCGTAGCCAATGGACCGGCTGGGAAGGTGCCCCAAAAACAGGAACAGTCTCTATAGATGGTATTTTAGATGACCAGACAAAACGACACGGAGTAGGACTTAATCTCACTGCAGACAAACTGGGTGCACAGGCAGCTACTGCAATCTATGGAAACTATTCTTTTCGTTTACAACTGGATGATGAAGATACGCAGCGACTAAGTCTTGGCATAGCAGGAGGCGTCACCCAATACAGTCTTGACGGAAATAAACTGGATCCCAATGATTATAATGATCAGATAATTCCAAGAGGAAAAATATCTGACTGGGTGCCGGATATCCGTTTAGGTGTATACTATACTAATCCTCGCTGGTATGCCGGAGTATCCATACAGGATCTCTTCAATGGTACCAATTCAGGATCCGACTACCGGTTCAATCAGAATACTTCCGAAAATCTATATCGTACGGTAAGTATGTATGTGATTTCAGGTATGTTGTTTGAGTTGAGTCAGGGCGTCCACTTACGGCCAAGTCTGCTGCTAAAAGAAGATTTTAAAGGACCGACATCGCTGGATATAAATACGATGTTAATCTTCAACAGCAAATTCTGGATAGGAGCAGGATATCGTACACGGGCCAAACTCTTTAACCGCACTTATCAGGATCATACTGTAGACAAACTAAGTGCAATGAATGCAATTACCGGTATTGCACAGTTCTATGTGACCGAACGGTTACGTATCGGATATTCATATGATGCAATGATCAACCGCATGAGTGGACTACAAAATGGCTCTCATGAAATCACGTTGGGCCTGACATTCGGAAGCCGGGGAGCAAATCAGTACCTGAGTCCGCGCTTTTTCTAGGAGAAAATCAGGAAGTACAACATAAAATTTAGAAGAGAACCTGATAACAGCAAAATAATGGCAAAAAAACTACATACTATATATAAACTACTGGCTATCGGAGTACTGTTGAGCGTAGTAGTTTCAGTAAAAGGTCAGGAGCAGGTCAGTCTCAGAGTCACCGCAGATAAGTTCTATCATCAGTACGAATATTATAGGGCGGCTCGCATTTATGAGAAACTTGTAGACACAAAGAAACCCCGTCTTCAGGATATGGAGCGTCTGGCAGAATGTTATTATCTTATTGATAACTATAGCCTCGCTCAAAACTGGTATGCCCGTATTATCAATGAAGGAAAGTTTTCGGATCAATCGCAACTTGCATATGCAGAGCTGCTGAAAACGACAGGGAACTATGCCGGCGCAAAAGAACAGTTTAATCAGTATGCGATGCGCACCGGAAAGACAGACGAAGTTGCCCTCGCCATACAGGGAGCCGATTCTGCAATCGTATGGATGGCTTCACCTACTTTACATAAAATAAAGAATGAGGATGGGATCAATACACGCTATTCTGAATTTGGCACTACGCTGCTTCACAAGAATGTATTATATGCAGGTGAACCCAGCACCTGGAGTACAGGCATTTCCGGACGTACCGGCCGGCCGTATCTTCGCGTATATTCAGCTGCAACGGACAAAGATTTCACTTTATTACATCCTAATATCTTACCCGATGTATTTAACGATGTCGCATATCATGTTGGCCCTGTGGCCGTCAGTAAAGATGGAAACCTGCTGTTGGTCACCCGGACCTACCCAGGTAAAGATGCTAAAAAACAACGATCGGGAAACTACACGTTTAAAAAACATAATCTGGAACTGATCATCTACACCAGATCCGGAAACTCCTGGTCAGCGACTCCGTTTTCCTACAATGATATACAGCGCTACTCTACAGGACATGCCGCATTAAGTGAAGATGAGTCAACATTATACTTTGCTTCGGATATGCCCGGAGGAATCGGCGGTGTAGATATCTGGTTCTGTCAACGTAATTCAGACGGCAGCTGGGGCAAACCGGTAAATGCAGGTCCGGAAGTTAATTCATCAGGAGATGAAATGTTTCCATCTGTCTCCGGAAATAAGCTGTATTATTCCAGTAATGGTTTTCCGGGTATGGGCGGTCTGGATATTTTCGTGACTGAGATAAAAGAGAATGGATTCAGTAAATCCAAAAATCTGCGTTTTCCTGTAAATTCCGCTTCAGATGATTTTTCATATGTGGTTGTCAGCAAAAATAATGAATCCTTTTCCGGATATATGTCTTCCAACCGCATAGGTGGAAAGGGATTGGATGACATTTACTCATTTTCATTTCAAAAACCAAAAATTCATGTGTATCTGGAAGGACAAACCTTCAATAAAGCAACATCAGAGCTGATCGCATCTGTACAACTGACATTACAGAATGAAAGAGGACAGATAATTCAAAGCAAATCAAGCAATCAAAAAGGTGAATTTAACTTTCAGGCAGATCCCGGATTATCTTATCGTATAGTTGGGGAGAAAGTGGGTTTTATGGAAGATTCTATCGCTTTCACAGCCCCTCTACCCTATCGGGATACCACCATACGTCTGACCCTACGTCTGCAACCTGTGATGGAAAAAGGGACAAGTTTTGTATTGGAGAATATCTACTACGATCTGGATAAATATAATATCAGAGATGACGCCAAACCTATTCTCAATCAGCTTGCCCGAACGATGCGGGACAACCCAGGTTTAAGAGTTGAATTATCAAGCCATACAGACAGCAGAGCTACTGCTAAATATAATATGAAGTTATCTCAAAGCAGAGCACAATCTGCTGTAGATTATATAGTTAGTCGCGGAATAGCAAGGAACCGGCTTATAGCTAAAGGTTACGGAGAAAGCCAGTTGGTAAATAACTGCAAAGATGGTGTAAGCTGTACAGAAGCACAACATCAGGCGAACCGACGTACAGAAATAAAAATACTGGACTATTAACTAATAATGAAAGTAAAATTTTCATATTCTGTTAATGACTAGAAATAAAAACACTAACTTTTACTGGCATAAAAGTTAGTGTTTTTATTTATAAGTAGCTGTTAATCCTGTTTCTTAGCGACTTTCCTGAACGGCTTCTTTTTCCGTTGAAATTTCTTTTTCGCAGGCCGGCTTTTCGGATCATATACAGGTCCTTCGGAAAATCCTTCCGGTAAGGATACTTTTTCGATTTCATTACCTATCAATGCTTCAATCCGGCCAAAACGATTCTGATCTTTGGTATTAATAAAAGTTATGGCAGTACCGGTAGTTGCTGCTCTGGCAGTCCTACCTACTCTATGGACATAGTCTTCAGGATCAGGAGGTACATCATAATTGATCACCAAACTTATTCCCACAACATCTATCCCTCTTGATATCACATCCGTTCCGACAAGTACACTCAGACGCTTGCCTTTAAACTTGTTCATCACCTCTTCACGCTGAGTCTGCTCCAGATCGGAATGAAATGCCTCAGCGGCTATTCCCTTTTTCTGCAATTCATGCGTCAGTCTCTTAACGATTTCTTTCTTGGATGCAAAAATAATAACACTGGAATAGCTATCATCGGAGAGAATAGTTTTGATCAACTCCGTTTTTTGTTCATCATATACCAGATATGCCTGCTGCTTTATGCCATCTGAAGGTTTGGATATCGCAATGTTTATTTCTGTAGGATCATGAAGGATCTGTTTAGCCAGAGAACGAATCTTCGGTGGCATAGTAGCCGAAAAAAGCAAGTTCTGACGTTTTGCCGGCAGATAACTGATAATCCGCAGAATATCTTCATAGAACCCCATATCTAACATACGATCAGCTTCATCAAGAATAAGATGTTCCAGTTTAGAGAAGTCAAATTTACCGGATGTCATATGAGCAATCAATCTTCCGGGAGTGGCTACAATAATGTTTACTCCTTCCCGGATTGCTCTTTTCTGCTGTTCATATCCTATCCCGTCACCTCCGCCATATACTGCAATAGATGTCGCACCTGTAAAATAAGCAAGTCCCATGATCTGCTGATCAATTTGCAGCGCCAATTCACGTGTGGGAGCTAAAATCAAGGTATTGACATGTTCCGATTTTCGGACTTCAATTTTATGTAAGATAGGCAAGAGATAAGATGCAGTTTTGCCTGTACCTGTCTGCGCACAGGCAATAAGGTCTTTATCTTGGAGGATAACAGGAATAGCCTGTTCTTGTATAGGAGTTGCATCAAGATAACCCATACTGTCTAACCCCTCCTCCAACAGAGGAGCCAAACCAAATTCGGTGAATTTCAATCTTTTATTATATCGTTATACTGTAAAAACAGCATAATTTAGTGTTTTTTTCTGAAAGAAAGAAATTACAGAAGTATGTCTGATAGACCTTGAAATTAAAAATTCAAAAATAAGCAGCTTGTTATAAGCATGTTATACTGTTGGTGAGGACACCAACAGACGCAAAGAAAAACAAAAGCTGGTGCGAGCGTCACGCTCGTATCCGGAATAACAGAGGCACAGGCAACATGCCTGCGCCGGAGAAGTAACAGCGGTTAAACCGGATTAATTCTCTCCTTTTCAAGCAGAGATGCCCGCAGGGCAGAGAGGTTACTAAGAAGTTGATAAGGTTGATATTGTTAATAAAGTTAAAACTTTTGTGCTTTTATAGTTAAAAAACTATTTGTATCTCATACTGTTGGCGGGGACGCCAACAGACGCAAAGAAAAAAAAGCTGGTGCGAGTGTCACGCTCGTATCCGGAATAATAAAGGCACAGGCAACATCCCTGCGCCAGAGAAGTAACAACGGTTAAACCGGATTAATTCTCTCCTTTTCAAGGAGAGATGCCCGCAGGGCGGAGAGGTTACTAAGAAGTTGATAAGGTTGATATAGTTAATAAAGTTACAACTTGTGTGCTTCTATAGTTAAGAAACTATCTGTATCGCATACTGTTGGTGTGGACATCAACACACTCATCAACTGCGTTTGTCGGTGTCCACACCGGCAACATTATAAAGGCACAGGCAACATGCCTGCGCCGGAGAAGTAACAGCGGTTAAACCGGATTAATTCTCTCCTTTCCAGGGAGAGATGCCCGCAGGGCAGAGAGGTTACTAAGAAGTTGATAAGGTTGATATTGTTAATAAAGTTAAAACTTGTGTGCTTTTATAGTTGAAAAACTATCTGTATCGCATACTGTTGGCCGGGACGCCAACAGACGCTTCAACTGCGTTTGTCGGTGTCCACACCGGCAACATATAGAGGCACAGGCAACATACCTGCGCCAGAGAATTGACAACGGTTAAACCAGTCATAGTCAGTTCAGCGACACTAACAAAACAAGATTCCCTGATCTGCTGGTTGGCAGATCAGGGAATCGTTTCCATACTTTCGTTATTCCAAAGTATTTATTTAGCCTGTACAGTCAGTACTGCAGATGTATTCCCTGCACTGACATCTACAGTAAATACATAAGTTTTTCCATCTTCCAGGGTTTTACCTGTGAGCAGCCCCAAATTTCCGGAATCTCTGCCATTGGATCCGTTACCGATAAAGATCAGGTCTCCGGAGGTTTTAATGGCTGCAGAACCAAATTCACCGCCCCATCCTTTTTGATGGAAAAATTTAAAGTTGATGTTATCAAGCTTTATCGTTTCCTTTCCTCTAAATGTAACCTGATACTTCTTATTTCCTATTGGAGCCAGACAAAGGGCTTTATCTGTATTCCAACCAACCTGATTATTCGTTACCGAAGGTTTCCCTACCCCTTCACCGATAATCCATATCGCTCCTGTTCCGTCCGCTTTCAATGACGCATAATTACTTCCGTCCAGCGCTTCTACGATAAAATATTTATTGGGAAAATTAGCCGTAATTCTATAATTACCATTTATGGCATTAAAAGTCAGTTTGCCGTTACTGTCTTTTGTAAAGAAATCCGGATCAATCCACCAGTCTTTAAGATCTGAAAAGCCATCAATTGTTACCTGATCACCCTTATTTATCGTCAGGTCTGTCCTGAAATTGTCATCGTTAACACGATTCAGCACTTTCTGATTAATTGCATAAGCAATAATAAACGGAGATGCTTCATAATTAAAGGTATTAAATGCAATGGTATATGTACCTGATGAAGAATTGGAAAAAGGAATCGGAGAAGTGGATCCAAGTGCGATTGCGTTACTTTCCCATCCAAAGTTCATTTCATTGCCATTTACCCCTACTTTGGGTGCTTTGATATATCCCTTAACAGAAAATGGAAAAACCTCAGTTGCCGCATATTGGTTAGCTGTCTTTTTCTGCATCTTATATTCTTTTCCCTCAGCAACCAGAGTCAGGTAAGGAAAATCCGGACGACTCACGACAAGATCAAGAGATTGCTCGGTAGTCGTCTTACTGATATTCTGCAAGACCAGTTTCAATGTAGCCGTACCATCAGGTACATTTTTATAAAACGGGATAAAGATTTTTCCGGAGTACGTTCCGTTCTCTTTAGTTCGTATAACCGTTTCGGCCACCTGATCATCTGTATAATACAATTGGGCTTTGAGTGTAGACAAGGGCACAGTAGCATCAGACACCTGTACTTCAAAGGAAAGGCTATCTCCAAATAAAGCTGTTTTAAGCTCTGATTTAAGCGTCATTTCCGGGTTTCCGGGGCTTAATTTTTCATCCTTTTTACAGGAATAAAAGATTCCTAGGCTATGCAGCAGTAAAAATCCTGCTAATATACTTTTCTTCATGATTACTGTTATTTAGAAGTCCAACGATAGGAGACCACAGATTTTGCCGGCACCTGATAACTAAAATGATTTTTACTGTCATTCAATGTTATTGCACGGTTTTCATTCGAATTATTCAGCAATACTACCGCATAACTGCCATCTGCATTCTGGAATGCGGAATACTGTAATCCGTCAGCTGCATATCCCGATGCTCCTATACGTGTCGCTCCCGGTTTTACGACCGATGACAAATGTCCGATAATGTAATAATGCGAATTACGGGTAATTGTCTTATAATTTGCCGAATTGATATCTACAGCACCATAGCAAGTCTGACATCCGCCCTCGCGGTTCGGGCCTTTTTCTGTATCCAGCATCAGATTCCAGACAATCACTGCTCTGCTCCAGTTATTGACCGTACCCAGGGCAACTTCCTGCATATCCTCCATCAACCGTGTAGAGAGGTTACGCCCGTCATTCCATGTACCTATAGAAGTCTCGGTAAAGATCAGCTCTTTGTCAGGTCGTTGCTGATGAATATCCAGCAGCTCCGATTTATTACCACCGTAATTATGATAAGCTGCTCCCGCAAAGTAAGATGCAGCCTCCTGATCTTTATAAATATTGACCGGATAATCATTCTGGCTGGCAATATTATCATAGTTATAATTATGATCGAATGCATATATCTTTGTCTGCAGACCTGCAGCTCTCAATTGTGGTCCCAGCGCTTGTTTTACAAAGGCCTTTTGCTCCTCCCAGGTCATATACAAAGAGGCTGAATTACCTTTGTTCAACGGTTCATTCTGAGGAGTAATCGCTTCCACTTTTATACCCTGAGCGGCCATGGCTTGTAACCATTTAACGAAGTAGGTTCCATAATTCTGATAATGTGCAGGATTAAGCTGACCTCCGGTCCATGAATTATACGCTTTTAACTCCGTCAGATTATTTACTTTCATCCAACGGGGACTTGTCCACGGTGATCCTATGATCTTCAGATTCGGATTAATTGCGAGTATCTCTTTCAATACCGGAATAATATAATCCTTCTCTTCCGATTGAAGTCCAAAGTTTTCTATTCCGGGGGTATCCCAGCAGGTATATTCACTCAAAGAGAAATCCGAACATCCGATAGCTATACGGATGTAACTCATCCCCATGCCTTCCTTATCTGAAAATGTTTCTTTCAGGAAAGTTGTACGGTCTTCCTTTTTCATCTTCATCAGATTGTAACAGGTCGAGCCCGTTATTGCAGCACCAAATCCATCCATAGTCTGAAATTTGACGGCAGGGTCCAATGTAATCGTATTGGGCGACATATTAAATTTCGTACTGAATGGTTTGTATTCCTTCTGGAAATCATAACTACGATTGTTAGTCGTTACATATATTGTGACATCTCCGCTTTCCGGAGATGAGGAACCATTGGAAGGAGTGTAGCTCTCGCGGTTGCATGATCCCACAGTCAGCAGACACGAAAACAGGAATGTTAAAATCATATACTTATTATTATACTTGTTCATCTTTGATAGAATTAATTAATACCCCGGATTTTGCACCAGATTCGGATTTTGGTCAATTGCTGCCTGCGGCACAGGTAAACGGTATGAATTTGTATTAAACGGATAGACCAGTGGCTTACGTCCGCTGTCTTTTGCAAATACGGCATTCATGACTTCTTCCACCTTATTCAGTCTGACCAGATCAAACCAACGCTGACCTTCAAAAGCCAGTTCCAGACGTCTTTCTTTAAGAAGAGCACTCAACATCGTTTCTTTTGAGGCTTTTGCTGCTGCTGTAAGTTTGGGTAATCCTGCCCGTACACGAATACGATCGATGATATCAGCAGCGGCAGACAGATCAGAACTTCCCTGCTGGATCAGTGCTTCAGCCTTCAGCAGCAATACATCGGCATATCTGTATTTGATAATACTGCTATTGGCCGAACGCAGCTTATACATAAAAGGATAATTGCTGGCCGGATAATAATTACTCCATTTAGCTACATAATACACAACAGACTGATTGAACCGAATCTGATCTCCCTCCTCCTGAAAAGCTTTAATCAGATCACGTGAAGGTGTAACCCACTTCGCCCAGGTAAAATTATTATCGTAATTGATCAGATCACGTCCAAACATCCAGGTGGCCCAGTTACCGCTGCCCGGAAAAAACTGCGCTTCCAGAATAGATTCTTTTGTATTACGCATTTTTGCATCGGTATTTCCTGCATTCATTCCAAACAGATCACTGAAATCCGATACCAGATCAAATCCGTCTGCAGTTACTGCATCACAGTACTGTATGGCTTTGGCATAATCACGAAGTGGTTTTTCTACATATATCTTAGCAAGTAATGTCTTGGCTACAGATTTTGAAAATACCGTTTTGTCCGAAGCTACACTATTAGGAGCATCCTGCAGCGCAGCCAGACAGTCTTTTTCAATTTGCTGATAGGCCTCCTGCTCGGTCGCCTGTTTTGGAAAATACTGCGGATAGACTTCTTCGAGTGTCTCCGATGTAATATCAGCTGCTTCTGTTGTAATCACCGGAATACTTCCCCATATTCGTACCATATCGTACATAATCATCGCTCTGAAGATCATCGCTTCCGCCTTATACTGCTTGCGTTCCTGTGCAGTCAGCGTATTATCTTTCACACTGTCAATATTGACAATAAGACGATTTGCACGACCTATATCCTGCAAATACCGGTTCCAATCCCTGTTGACTACTGAATTAGAACCTTCTATAGCATTATTCTCAAACGGAATAACTTCCGCTCCGGTCGTTCCGGCATATGCATTGTCGGCATGCGACTCCGCAATCAGTAAGAGATCCAGATACCAGTGTTCCTGCCGGTCTCTCATCTGCTGATAAAGAGTCTTCATATGACTCAGTACAGTTGCCTTATCTTTAAACACTACTTTTTTGCCTGTCTCCGTTACTCCTTCAGTGACATCTGAATAGGTATCTAACGGATCTCTGTTTAATGAGCAGGATATCATTGTACATCCCATACTGCTCAGCAAAAGAATTAATATATATCTTGATATCATATCCTTAACTATTAAAATCCAACATTTAATCCGATTACAAATGAACGACTGTGCGGGTAGGTTCCCCAGTCAATTCCCTGTACTGCTCCGTTATTTCCCCATTGATTTACTTCCGGATCCATCCCCGTGTAATTTGTCCACGTCAACAGATTACTTGCCGATACATAGGGCTGCAACTTGCGAATACCGATACGTTTGAGCGATTCTGATGTAATATTATAACCAAGCGAGATATTCTTAAGACGCAGATAACTGCCGTCTTCTACGAAGTATGTAGAGTTTTTGATATTAAATCCGGCTTTAGGCACATCTGTGATCTGTCCGGGTACTTGCCATCTGTCCAGCACACGTGTTGTCTGATTCTTACCATCATACATTCCTTCAGTCTCTATACGGCTGGCATTGTAAATATCATTTCCATAAGACCCTTGTATAAAAATGCTCAGGTCTATATTCTTCCATGAAAAATTGTTCGTCATTCCATAAGTAAACTTCGGATTAGGATCTCCGATATAGGTTCGATCCGAAGGGGATAATCTGCCGTCACTATTGAGATCCCGATACATCAGTTCTCCGGTTTCAGGATTTACACCATCGCTGATATATCCATAAAAACCACCCATCGGACGGCCTGGTTCATTCCGCACAACAGCCTCATTCACAACACCACTTGTAACAGCATCATTATAGATTTTCTGCATTTCCAGGTTCTCTAAGCGGTTACGGTTAAACGAGATATTAAAATCCGTTTCCCATTTCAGGTCACCCGTCAGATTCTTACTCCCTACAGTAGCTTCAAATCCTTTATTGATCATTTCCCCTTCATTGCGGGCAATATTACCCACTGCTGCTGAGCCTGCCGGAAGTACCAGATACATCAACATATCTCGGGTATGCTTGTAATAGTAATCCAGCGCGACATTAAAACGACCGTTTAATACGGACAGATCCACTCCTACATTAGACTGCCTTGTTGTTTCCCATTTCAGATCGGGAGTACGCAGATTAGCCTGAGATATGGTAGGAAGAGCATTTTGCTGACCTTCCTTGAACCATTCGATCCGGCCAATATCATAGCGTTGCAAATAAGCGTAGTCTCCTATTCCCGATTGATTTCCGGTCTCTCCCCATCCTCCGCGGATTTTAAGATCATTCAGCCATTCGGTATCAGACAAAAAATCCTCTGCAGACAGTCTCCATGCAGCAGATACGGACGGAAATATCCCCCAACGATTGTCCGGATGTATCTTAGATGATCCGTCTGCACGCACGTTTGCAGTGACCAGATATTTACTGTCAAAGTTGTACATGACTCGTGCAAAGTAAGACATGATTGTCCAAGCAGAAGCACCCGATCCTGTATTATTCCAGGATATTTTATTTGCAGCATTCAGTGTCTGGATCAGATCATTACGGTAGTGAGAGCCATAAATGTAACTATTGGTATACTTAGAATCTGTCCATGAGCTCCCCAACATAGATTCTATATTATGTTTTCCGAAACTCTTGTTATAGGTCAGGACATTATCCCATGTAAGAACTGTATTCATATTCCGCAAGTCCGCCCCTTCTCCAAACTGATTGCGTCCCCATGCTGTAGCGATAGGATCCAGAAATCTGGTATTTACCGCATTTCTTCTATCCAGTGTAAAGGAAGACTTAAAGGTCAGTTCGGGCAGAAAAGTGATCAACGCACTTCCACTGGCCAAAAGACGGTTTTCCTTATCTTTATTATTAGCACTTCTGGCCAGATTCTCCAGCGGACTTGTAATGTTCCCTATCCCGTAAAAATTATTATAATACTGTGCCGGATTTTCCGGATTCCAGATCGGCGCATAGGTAGGCGTATTGATGACAGACAATACCACACCGCCCCGATTAGCACCTGTACCTGTAGAAATGCCATTATTAGAATAATCCGAGTAGTTTACGTTAGCACTTACATTTAACCACTTACGCACCTGATTATTAATATTAGCTCTGAAATTATATCGTTTAAAAAAAGCTGCATTTAAAACTCCTTTTTCATCGACATAACCTGCCGAAAGGAAGTATTTCAGTTTTTCTGTACCGTCCGAAATGGATAGCTGATAATTCTGCAACTTACCTGTTTTGTAAGCTTCCTTGAACCAGTCTGTCTGATCTTTTAGATTTGCCGGCAAAGAAACCAAACCGATTTCATTCTGTAATTCACGATATTGATCCGTATTAAGTACATCGAATGAGTTGGCCACCACATTATGAGTAAGCTGTGCATTGAGATCTATTTTTGCTTCGCCTGCTACACCAGACTTGGTCGATATCAGAATTACACCATTGGCCGCTCTGGATCCATAGATCGCAGCGGAAGAAGCATCTTTCAAAATCTGCATACCGGCAATATCGTTGGCCGAAAGAAAACGTATATTATCTACCGGCACCCCATCGACTACATATAACGGATCATTACTACCATTAAAAGAAGTTGTCCCGCGCACCCGGATTGACATTTCTGCTCCCGGAGTACCGTTGGGTTGTATCACCGATACACCGGCCGCTTTCCCCTGAATGGCCTGACCTACATTCACAATCGGCCGCTGATCCAGATCCTTTGTCGATACAGAAGAAATGGCCGTGGTGACATCTTTACGTTTAGCGGTACCATAGCCGATAACGATGACATCTTCCAGCTCATTCATGGCAGACTGCAATGCTACAGAATGTGAAGATGTAGTTGCCGTAATACTCTGCGGACTGTAACCGACATACGTCACTACAAGTACGGCATTACGGGGCACCTTAAGTTCATACCGTCCGTCCTGACCTGTCAATGTACCGTTGGAAGTCCCCTTCTGTACAACAGACACCCCCGCCAGCACCTCCTTCGTTTGTGCATCAGTTATGGTTCCTCTGACCGTGATACTTTCCTGTGCAAATAACACAGACTGACATAGTATCAACAGGAGCATCGGAAACAGATAGATGAACCATTTACTTTTTTGGATAAAAAGCTTCATAATGTTTTGAAATTGATGATTTATTTGATTGGTTATTATTCCTCATACGATCCGCATAAAGAGCCGACCGCGATATTGACCAAAGTTATAAAAGCGAGCCCCTGCTTTTAAGGGCACATAGTGAAAAAGTACTTATAATTAAAAACAACTAATTGATAATAAGATGATTACCAAAATAAATACATTGTAAAAAGTACCTGTTTAAGAAGCAATTAATGATTATTCCGCACTTTAAGGCCTATTTGACGAACGATATCTTCGAAATCAGCCCGTTCTACCGCAGCCTTGTTTCGTACTTTCGTGCGGTAATTGTAGACGGTACGAAGGGAATACCGCAGAAAACCTGCGATCTTGACACTATCCGTTATTCCTAGCCGGATCAGCGCAAATATACGGAGTTCTGTATTCAGCAGCTCTCCTTTCTTAGGCCATATCTGTTCTTCGGCAAGTAACAGACTATTAAAATCCTGAATAAAGGCAGGATAAAGATTGAGAAAAATACGATCAAAGTTTTTATACAATTCTTCCACCTCATGTTCCACCATTCTGGTAGATTTCAACTGTTCGATCAGTGGTTTGATCTGATTATTGGAGGCTTGTTTGAGTACAGACTTCCGGAGATCTTCCATCTTATCTATATAAGAAGAGCACATATCAAAAAAACGGGCGATATACTCCTCTTTGATATGATTAGATTCAGACAGGTTCATATTGACCAGGGAAAGATCTTCATTTAAGTCCTTTAATCTTTCGTTTGTCTCGGATAATGCTTTCCGGGTCTTAGCCAAATGGCTCATCTGCCTGTACAGATATACAATACCTGCAATCAGCACGACAGATAATACACTGATAAGAATGAGATATATTAAAAGAACTTTTTTCTGTTGTTCAATACGCTGCTGGTAAGCAGCATTGATCAAAGGATAGAATGATGTACCTTCAATAACACGGTATCTTACATTCGAAACCATCGCATCATCTATAGCTTTCTCGATGAGCTTAAATGCGCGATCAAAATCTCCCTGTTCATAATAACTCAATGCCAGATCCTGTAAGGAAGCATTATCCCGAGTAGCATGTTCTATATCTGCACAGGCTGATACTGCATAATAATATTTTTTCTTTGGGATATCATTATTTTGCTGATATATCAATCCCAAAAAATAGGCTGTCATCGCTTTGTTTTCCAGATCATTCTGATAGGTATCTAATAACTTCAGCAACATCCCTTCAGCTGCATTTCTGTCTCCTTTAAACAACGTCTGGGTTGCCTGTACTATGGCATACTGTTCAGAAGAGCGGTCAAGAACTGAAAGCAAGGAATCTCTGTACAATTCACTTTGCTGATAATAGGTACTCATATTATTACTTTGACCGTAATGGCTGTAAAAAGAGCTGTATGTCTCGTAATACGAAGGTAAAAACTTCGGATCAAGTTTATTCCGATCAATATTCTCCAACAATTTCTTTGATTCGATATAACGGCCTACAGTAGAATACAATGCCGCAAGGTCAAGAGCTACACGGATTCGCAATGCATCGTCTTTCAATTCATGGGCTAATGTCTGACACTTCAATACATAAGCAATCGCTGAATCCGACTGAAACTTTCTATAGCCTTCATAAATCCGGTAATTAGCGTCAAAATATTTTCCTGGTTCGCGTTTAACCAATGCAGCCTGCTGCTTCAGACCAGCAATCATATCCTCTCTCTTTTTCACAAAATAATGTTGACGCAGGATCAGATCATCCAGTTTTTTCTCTACATCCGAATATGGCAAAAGATTCTGCTGTCCAAAAACATCTGCAGAAAACAAAAACATTATTGCAAAAAAGAAATATACAATACGCATTAAGGGATTAATCTTTTTGGTTACTCAATAAATGGGTCTGTGTGTATTTACGATATGGTACTGACACGAAATCGCATCCTTTTCGATATACAATCCTGAATCTCAGGGCTTCATACCTTATAAATATACTGTATCAGTGAAAAACACGCTGAAATGCAATATAAATATATTCAAAGATAGGGATTTTACACGGAGTTTGGTTTTATTAAGTCAATAAGGAAGTATCATAAAAATCAAGCTTCTCGTTAAAAATTAATCAACAATACAACAGCATTAAAATAATATTATCAACAAAACTTCCATTTGAATTAAATTATAGTATTTTTGTTAACGTAATAATATGAGGTTTCACATCATAAGCGGAACAAAGTAAAACTTAGGTTTGCATGCAATCTACATTATGATCTGGAGATAAATCCACAATCGAATGTCTTTTTTTTGAGAAAAGGCATTTTTAATAAAAATATACTTCATGGAAGGAAGAGAACTACTGAGAACAGAAGTGGCTATTAGTTTTGTAAAAGACACTTTTTCACAACAGTTAAAACACAATTTAAATTTAATACCGATTTCCTCACCGCTGGTGGTACTGGACGGTACAGGTATCAATGATGATCTGAACGGCATAGAGCGCCCTGTTGCCTTCCCGATCAAAGCATTGGAAGAACGTCTGGCTGTCGTCGTGCATTCGCTGGCAAAATGGAAAAGACTACGTCTCCGTGAACTGGACATGCATGCCGGAGAAGGTATTCTTACAGATATGCGTGCCTTACGTCCGGACGAAGATTACACTCCTATTCATTCTATCTACGTTGATCAGTGGGATTGGGAAAAAGTAATTTTGCCTGAACAACGTAATCTGAATTACCTTAAAGAGACTGTTCTGAGAATTTATGAATCTTTAAAATTCACTGAACATCAGGTCGAAAAACAATATCCCGCGATTAAAGCTATTTTACCGGATACAATCACTTTTATCTCATCAGAAGAACTATTGCAGAAATATCCTTCATTCACTCCAAAAGAAAGAGAAAATGCAATAACTAAAGAATTTGGTGCTGTATTCCTGTACGGTATCGGTGGCGAACTAAGCAATGGTAAAGCACATGACGGACGCGCTGCAGATTATGATGATTGGAGCAGTGTAAATGAAAACGGTTACAACGGCCTGAATGGAGATATTCTTGTCTGGAACCCCGTTCTCAACAGCGCATTTGAACTTTCATCTATGGGTATACGCGTAGACAAAAAGGCATTGCAATATCAGCTCGAAATCCGCAATAATACCGAAAGAGCATCTCTTACTTTTCATAAAATGCTCCTTGACGGACATCTTCCGGAGTCCATAGGCGGAGGAATAGGCCAATCCAGAGTCTGTATGTTTATGCTTAAAAAAGCACATATAGGTGAAGTACAGGTTAGTATCTGGGATGAGCAGGAAAAAGAAAATCTCAGAATTCAGGGAATCAATATTCTCTAGTCGAAAGCTACAAACAGCAGGTCTGAGCTGATCAGACCTGCTGTCCATATATACTAAATACGAATGACCGAAAAAACAGCATTTACCATCAGAGAATTCGAAGCAGATGATCATGCTCAGATCATCGGGCTACTTCGTCTCAATACACCTGAATATTTTTCTTCTGAAGAGGAAGCCGATCTGATACATTACCTTCAACATGAAATAGATCACTATTATGTTGTTGAATCTGATGGGGTAATTATCGGATGCGGAGGTATCAACTTCGCTGAAGATAAAACTGTCGGCAAAATCAGCTGGGATATTCTCCATCCGGATTTCCAGGGGCAAGCCATAGGCAGTGCATTACTTAAATACCGGATCAATGAATTACAGCATACACATCACATTCAGAAAATAACCGTCCGTACCTCTCAACTGGTTTATAAGTTTTATGAAAAGAACGGATTTATACTTACAAAAATAGCTAAAGATTACTGGGCGCCGGGTTATGATCTTTACAGCATGCGATACGATCCCGGGACGGATCAAAAACAGCCTTAAAAGGATAGGTTTTCAGCATTATACAAAAAAGGTCTTATGCATGCAGTGCATAAGACCTTTTTGATGGATTCTTATATTACCTTAGTTACTGAAATAGGCTCTTACATTTTTACCTTCTACCCAGTTCATAAAAGCTTTATTTACAACTTTGTTTCCTCCAGGGGTAGGATAATCTCCTGAGAAATACCAGTCTCCTTTATGATCGGGGATAGCTGTATGCAGGTTATCCAATGTCTGGAAGATAACTTCTACATCTGCTTTCAAATGGTGAGGTTTGATGATCTTCGCAATTTCAGCTGAGATTTCTTCATTTGTAAACGGCGCATAGATTGCCTTTACATAATTCTCAATTTCTTCTTTATCTTTTGTCAGAGAAGCTACACACTTCTGATAAACTTCATCAATAATATGTGCCAGTCCGCGCTGCTTCAACAGGTTAATAGCCGCTTCGAACGCCACAAACTCTCCCATACGTGACATATCGATACCATAACAATCAGGGTAACGGATCTGTGGTGCAGAAGAAACGATAACAATCTTTTTCGGATTCAAACGATCCAGGATCGTCAGAATACTTTGTTTTAATGTCGTTCCTCTTACGATAGAATCGTCAATAGCTACAATAGTATCTTTATCATCTCTGACGATACCATAAGTGGTATCATACACATGTTGTACCATATCAGTACGGTCGGCATCTTGTGTTATAAACGTTCTTAATTTCGCATCCTTTACATTTAACTTTTCAAAACGTGGCGCCATACTCAGTACTTCTTCCAGCTCTATATCCGAAATTTTATCCTCCCGGTTTAATAAAGCCTGTTTCTGAAGATCTCGCACGTATGCATTTACACCTTCAGTCATACCATAGTATGAAACTTCAGCAGTATTAGGAATAAAAGAGAATACTGTATTTTTGATATCATAATTTATAGATTCCAGTACAAGCGGAGTCAGAAGACGTCCCAATTCTTTACGTTCCTTGTAAATATCTGCGTCAGAACCACGGGAAAAGTAGATACGTTCAAATGAACATGATTTTTTCTCAACCGGCTGGCGGAACATCTCTTCCGTGACAGTACCATCCTTCTTAGCAATGAGCGCATGCCCGGGTTTGATTTCTTTAACACTTCCGATAGGAACATTGAAAGCAGTCTGTATTACCGGTCTTTCTGAAGCAACAACAAGGATTTCTTCATCCTGATAATAGAATGCCGGTCTGATACCTGCCGGATCACGCATGACAAAAGCATCACCGTGACCAAATATACCGGCAATCGTATATCCGCCGTCCCAGGTTTTAGCAGAGCGGGTTAATATTTTGGCTACATCCAGATTCTTGGCGATCAGTGAACTGATTTCCACATTAGAGTAGTCTTCTTTTTTAAATTTATCAAATAACTCCTGATTTTCATCGTCCAGGAAGTGTCCGATTTTTTCCAGCACGGTTACTGTATCCGCTTTTTCCTTTGGATGTTGTCCCAACTCATACAGTTGTTGCAGCAACTCATCCACATTTGTCATATTAAAATTTCCGGCTACAACCAGATTACGGCTCATCCAGTTATTTTGTCTAAGAAAAGGATGACAGCTTTCAATACTGTTTTTTCCGTGAGTTCCATATCTCAAATGTCCCAATAGCACTTCACCGGTAAAGCTTACATGTTCTTTCAGCCAGGTTGTATCTTTCGATTCTTTAGGATATGCCTTCTGAACAGCGGCAAATTTCTTTTGAACGTATTCAAAGATATCTGCAACGGCTGATGAACCCATTGCTCTATAACGGCTGATGTAACGGTTACCAGGTTGCGTATCAAATTTGATCGTCGCAATACCAGCACCATCCTGTCCGCGATTGTGCTGTTTTTCCATTAATAGATACAGCTTATTAATCCCGTAATAGGGCGTACCGTATTTTTCCTGATAATAAGAGAGGGGTTTTAACAATCGAATAAGTGCAATTCCGCACTCGTGTTTTATAGCGTCACTCATAGCTTGATTTGATGACGCAAAGTTACATATTATTTAAGAAAATTTTTCATAAAAAGTCTTTCTAAAGTTTCCGCAATGTCATTTCTTATACTACACAAAATACCCCTGTATATCGGATGATTTACAGGGGATTGGGGAAATTAGTAGTGAGATATATCATAATTTCTCATTATGCTGAGAAAGATCAAGTCCGATTTCTTCTTCTTCTTCACTCACGCGCAACGGAGAGATCAGGTCTGTCAGTTTTAAAAGTACAAAAGCCAGTATCAGTGTAAAAAGAGTCGCTCCTACCAAACCTATCACATGCGCCACAAAAAGCGTAGTCTCCCCGAAAAATAATCCGTCATGCTCTACTGCTCCGTTTATCGCTTTAGTAGCAAAGATTCCGGTTAGCAGCATACCCACCATACCTCCTAATCCGTGACATGGAAATACATCAAGCGTATCATCCACACGCGATTTGGTTCTCCAGTCTACGACCATCCGGCTGATGAGTGCGGCTACAGCACCAATAATCAGGGAGTGTGGTACAGTCACAAACCCTGCAGCAGGGGTAATAGCAACCAATCCTACTACTGCACCGATACAAGTCCCCATAGCAGATGGTTTAATTCCTCTTGCTGCATCAAAAAATATCCACATCAATGCCGCAGCACCTGAAGCTGCAGAAGTAGTCGCCAGCGCTGTAGCAGCTAATGCATTTGCTCCGAAAGCTGAACCGGCATTGAATCCAAACCATCCGAACCATAACATCCCCGTGCCCAGCATCACATATGTAATACGCGCCGGATTATGGGCATGAAAATCTTTACCCTGTTTAAGATAGATCGCTGCTGCCAAAGCTGTCAGTCCCGCAGACATATGCACAACTGTACCACCGGCAAAATCCAATACGCCAAGCTTGAAAAGTACGCCATCCGGATGCCAGGTAGCATGCGCAAGCGGAGCATAAATAAAAATAAAAAACAGACAGATAAAGAGGATATAGGAAGTAAAACGTATACGTTCGGCCACAGCACCCGTTATCAATGCTGGTGTAATAATTGCAAACTTGAGCTGATACATTGCAAACAAGGTAAACGGAATGGTTGGTGCCCCCGGCCAGGGCTTACCTCCTATTACATGCTCAAACATAAAATAGGTACGTGGATCTCCTATAATACCGCCAATGGAGGTACCAAACACCAGACTAAAACCAAATACAACCCATATCACAGCCACTACTGCCATACAAATAAAACTCTGCAACATCGTGGAGATTACATTCTTCTTTTTCACCATTCCTCCATAAAAATAAGCTAAACCCGGAGTCATAATTAGAACCAGAGCCGTAGATGTCAACATCCAGGCAGTATCCGAACCTGAATATTCAAAATCACCACCACTAACAGGAACTGAAGGAAAAATCAGAGCTAAAATCAAAACTCCCACCATAAAAATCAGCGGAAAAACAGACTTTTTACTTTTCATATTTAATATTACGCTTTATAATTGCTCAAAAATATATTAATTCATTAAAAAATCAATAAAAAAAGTGTATTTATTTCAAAAAATATTTAAAAATACAATCATATTCAAAACAAAAACCATCAATAAAGATAAAATTGGCAATAAAAAAAAGGAGATGATCTATGATCATCTCCTTTCTGAGGTTAAAAACCTTCTATTTCTTAGAACTGTTTGTTAAGTTTTTCTGTCAATACTGATTTTGGCACTGCTCCGACTTGTTTATCAACGATCTCGCCGTTTTTGAAGAACAATAGTGCAGGAATGTTACGGATACCAAAACGAACTGAAATTTCAGGATTGCTGTCCACATCAACTTTTCCCACAACAGCTTTACCTTCATATTCTTTAGCGATCTCTTCTACCACCGGACCAACCATGCGGCAAGGACCACACCATTCTGCCCAAAAATCTACCAATACTGGTTTATCTGATTTTAATACCAATTCTTCAAAATTGCTGTCTGTAATTTCTAAAGCCATAATTATTTTTTTTTAAACAATGATTTACATCATTATGGGTTATCTCTTTAATCTCTAACAAAGATAAACAACGTCATCTGAATTTTAGTCATCAAGGGGTTAAATAATAACTATGCTGTATCAATTCAATCTATAATTAACACCTTCAAACTGCTCTATCCCATCCAAAAATTCGTTTGTGAGGTTAATTTTTATAGTTTTCGCCGGCATCTCTATATTGAAGCCTTCCTGTACATCCACAATTTTGAATTTCAACTGACAATTGGCATCCTGCCCTTCTACCCGTGTACCGTCTATTAAGTTCTTCATAAACTGTACAAATTCAGAATTAACAACCTGTAAAGGTACCTGCACGGTAAAACTTTTCGCCAGCTTCTCCCTAAGATCCGATAACAACTGAATATTTTTCAGTTCAAAACCCCAGTTTCCGACCTGCCTGAATCTTTCCTGAA
Organism: Sphingobacterium spiritivorum ATCC 33861; assembly: GCF_000143765.1. Taxonomy (GTDB): domain Bacteria; phylum Bacteroidota; class Bacteroidia; order Sphingobacteriales; family Sphingobacteriaceae; genus Sphingobacterium; species Sphingobacterium spiritivorum. The sequence goes on from NZ_GL379776.1 coordinate 112,776, forward strand.
CCAATCCCCTGATCTGCACAAAATATCCTTCCTGCAGATAGCCCTTAAATTTAACATAATCCTCACCGAAGACCATCATTTCAAATGAATCCGAATAGTCTTCTATAACCAAGATACCAAAGGGTTTGCCATTCTTGGAAACACGATGATTTGCCGCTGCAATTATCCCTCCGATAATAACTTCTTTATTTTTGATCTTATTGAACTCCAGCAATACATCCTCTTCCACTTCTGAAGCCTTGACTTTGTTGATCAGCTGCAGCTCACTTACGTTGTTCTGGCAGAAATGTTTGATCTCAAATTTATAGTTGTCGAGCGGATGACTGGTCAGGTAGATACCGATCACATCTTTCTCATACTTGAGTTTTTCAATAAGTCCCCACTGCGGACACGGCGCCAGTACAGGTTCCGGAAGCTCAGCGCTTCCACCTCCTCCAAACAGGCTCGCCTGCGCTGAGCTTTCATTTTCTTTGTGACGCTGACCGAACCTGACCGCCTTTTCAAGTCCGGTAGAATTATCTCCGTCCACATGAAAATACTGAGCACGGTGTGTCTCCTTGAAACTATCAAATCCTCCGGCGTAGGCCAGACTTTCGAACGCTTTTTTGTTAGCAGCACGAAGATCTATCCTTTTGGCCATATCAAATACTGATTTATAAGGATTACCCTCACGCGTCTGTACAATCGTATCTACAGCACCTGCTCCTACTCCTTTGACGGCTCCCATTCCAAAACGAATAGCCCCCCTATCATTTACAGTAAACTTGTAATGTGATTCATTTACATCCGGCCCTAATACTTCCAGCCCCATTCTCCGGCATTCCTCCATAAAAAATGTCACCTGTTTGATGTCATTCATATTATTGGACAGTACAGCCGCCATATATTCAGCAGGGAAATGTGCTTTGAGGTATGCTGTCTGATAAGCCACCCATGCATAGCAGGTGGAATGTGATTTATTGAAGGCATAACTCGCAAAAGCTTCCCAGTCGGTCCATATCTTTTCCAGCACTTTGGCATTATGTCCTTTCTCTACAGCCTGTGACACAAACTTGGGCTTCATCTTATCAAGTACAGCCTTTTGTTTCTTACCCATGGCCTTACGCAATACGTCGGCATCACCTTTTGAGAATCCGGCAAGTTTCTGGGACAAGAGCATTACCTGTTCCTGATATACCGTAATACCATATGTTTCTTTCAGGTACTCTTCACAGGCATCCAGATCGTATACAATCGGCTCTATTCCGTGTTTACGTTTGATAAAGCTTGGGATATATTCCATCGGGCCCGGACGATAAAGGGCATTCATCGCAATAAGATCGGCAAATACTGTTGGCTTAAGATCCTTCATATGCTTCTGCATACCGGGCGACTCGTACTGGAATACACCTATCGTCTCACCACGCTGGAATAATTCATATGTTAACTGATCATCTATCGGGAAATTGTCCGGGTCCAGATCCAGATTATGCCTCAGTTTGACATTTGCAACAGTATCTTTAATCAGCGTAAGTGTCTTTAACCCTAAAAAGTCCATCTTCAGGAGACCCGCACTTTCCACCACGGAGTTATCAAACTGCGTGACATAAAGGTCGGAGTCTTTAGCTAATGATACAGGGACGAAATTGGTTATATCGTCCGGAGTAATAATAACTCCACAGGCGTGGATACCTGTGTTCCGCATAGAACCTTCCAGTACCCTTGCCTGCTTGATTGTCTCCGCTTCAAGTCCGGCACCATCAGCAAGCGAAATGAGCTTATGGACAGCTTCGAGTTCTTCGGCCCGAAGGGCCTCTTTCAATGCCTTTTCGTCCATATTGAAAATCTTGCTGAGCTTGAGATTAGGAATCAGTTTCGCTATTTCATTGGCATCAGACAACGGCAGATCCAATACCCTGGCTGTATCCTTAATCGAAGATTTGGCAGCCATTGTACCATAGGTAATGATCTGCGCGACCTGCGAAGCACCGTACTTATCAATTACATACTGCATAACCTTTCCACGGCCTTCATCATCAAAGTCAATATCAATATCGGGCATGGATACACGATCGGGATTAAGGAAACGCTCAAAAAGCAGATCGTACTGAATCGGGTCAATATTTGTAATACCCAGACAGTAAGCAACCGCAGATCCGGCAGCAGATCCACGTCCGGGGCCTACAGAAACCCCCATATTGCGGGCTTCGGCAATAAAATCCTGCACAATAAGAAAATATCCGGGATATCCTGTCTTTTCAATAGTCGCAAGTTCGAAATCCAATCGCTCACGAATATCATCCGTAATCTCGGCATATCGCTTCTCCGCACCTACATAGGTAAGATGAGCGAGATACTTGTTCTCGCCTCTTTTACCCCCATCTTCATTATCTTCCTGTACCTGAAACTGTTCAGGAATCTCAAACTTAGGAAGCAAAACATCTCTGTTGAGTTTGAAGATCTCTACTTTATCAATAATCTCCTGAATATTAACAATGGCTTCCGGAAGATCGGCAAACACCTTCTTCATTTCAGAAGCAGATTTAAAGTAATATTCCTGATTGGGCAATCCAAAACGGAAACCACGTCCTCTTCCTTTTGGCGTAGAGAGCTTCTCTCCGTCTTTTACACAAAGTAAAATATCGTGAGCATGAGCATCTGCTTTATTAACATAGTAAGTATTGTTTGTTCCGATGACTTTTACCCCATGTCTGCGCGCCAGCGAAACCAATGTTTCATTGACACGGTTTTCATCTTCCTGTCCGTGGCGCATGACTTCGATATAGAAGTCTTCCCCAAACTGTTCTTTCCACCAGATCAATGCTTCTTCCGCCTGATTCTCTCCGATGTTGAGTATCTTATTCGGAATTTCCCCCTGCAAGTTACCCGAAAGGACAATAATATCTTCTTTGTACTGCTCTACAACCTTTTTGTCAATACGCGGCACATAATAGAATCCTTTTGTATACGCTACCGATGACATTTTTGCCAGATTGTGATAGCCATTTTTATTTTTAGCCAGGAAGACAACCTGATAACCGTTATCTTTCCGGCTCTTATCGAGGTGATCCTCGCAGATAAAGAACTCACATCCTACTATAGGTTTTACTATAGTCTCTGTAGGTGCTTCACCATTATCTATAAGTTCCTGATTTTTTGTTTCCGCATCTTTATTGTGACCGAGTACACGGCTCACAAAATGGAAAGCCCCCATCATATTTCCATGATCAGTCAGGGCTACTGCGGGCATTTTATTTTTAACAGCGGCATCAACCAGACCTCCTATAGAGATCGTGGATTGTAAAACGGAAAATTGGGAGTGATTATGTAAATGCGCAAATACAGCATCATCCAGGGCAGCCGCAGCTTCCTGATCAATGACAACTTCATCTGCTCCTGAAGTTTGCTGACGGGATCTGATCTCATCTGAAGCCTTTTTCAGATTCAGGTGTTGGAGACCTACCGTTTCTATTGGTCCGGGATTCTGTGTTTTAAACTCAACAAAATATCCGGTATCCTGTTGAAGCTGATCTAATGTAAAGACTTCAAGACGTACTAGTTCAAGAAAACAACGAGTCGTTGCTTCCACATCGGCAGTTGCATTGTGTGCTTCAGCAAAAGGTACTCCAAAAAGATAAGTGTGTAACTCCGTCAGATTAGGAAGTTTATACCGGCCTCCACGTCCACCGGGAAGTTTCAGCAACTCAGCAGTTACTTCAGTACAGGTATCCAGCACAGGCATCCCAGCCATAGGTGATTCTACTCCGTAACGGTAGAATTCACACCCCATAATATTTAAGTCAAAGCCAATATTCTGTCCGACGACAAATTTGGCTTTTGCCAATGCTTCATTGAACCTGACGAGTGCTTCCTGAATAGGGATACCGCGCTCCTGCGCTAACTCTGTAGATATACCGTGTATCTTCTCAGAGTCATAAGGAATATTAAAGCCATCCGGTGCGATGAGAAAATCTGCATGCTCCACCATATTCCCCATATCATCATGAAGCTGCCATGCAATTTGTATACATCTGGGCCAGTTATCGGTATCCGTAATCGGTGCATCCCATCTTTTAGGTAAACCTGTAGTTTCCGTATCAAAAATTATATACATATCGTCCTTCCTTATCCTTTTCTTACTGCGACATGAGCGTCATAAAATATGCCGTTCAAAGCTTCCATGAAGTTACAAAATTACTAAAGATTTCCAGTCATCGCACTTTAAAAATGGGATATCTTTTATCCTGTTAATCTACAATAAATTATAAATAAGGACTCAACAGCTCAGAAACAAAGGCACAGCACACAGCAAGCCATATCCGAGGAAGCTTCAATAAGAAAACAAATTGAAAAACAATTACTTACACCTTATCAAATAACAGTTCTATGTTGACACTCGTCCCTTCACCTGCAACAGAGCTGATGTCTACATTTCCTTTCATATAAGAAGCCCGCATTCTTACATTCTGCAAGCCGATACCTTTCCCTTGCTTCTCTGTCTGACTGGCATCAAATCCTTTTCCGTTATCTTCTACTGTAATGAGAAATCCCTCTTCATTCCGGAAACATTGTACAATGATCCTTGTCGCATTACCATGACGAATAGCATTGTTCAGTAATTCCTGAATAATCCTGTATATATTGGATTGCACGCCAGCAGGAATATCATTTTTTATCTCATCACACTGTAACTCAATAACCAGACCTTCACGGCGTAAAGATGTACACAAATCCTCCAAAGCAACTGTAAGTCCGGAACGAACTAATGTTTCGGGCATCATATTCCGGGCAATATCCCTTAGCTCGCTGATACTGTTATCCAGTTGCGTTCGTATATCATTAATATTAGTTGTTTCGGCCTCTGCCGCAAGTTTATATTTAATTCCTACCAATGCGCCTCCGAGACCATCGTGCAGATCACGCGCAAGCCGGCTTCGCTCCTGTTCTTCTCCGGCCAGCATAGCCTGCGCAAATTTCAGTTCCTGCTGCTGCTTCAGTATGCTAAGCTGCTGTTGCGCCTGTTTCTTGTGTTGCTTGTATAAATATATAAATACGAAGAGGACACAAAGTAACAAACAGGCTCCTATACCTAATATCCAGCTAAATAACACCTGATTCTTTTGTTGTAACAGTGTTTGCTGCTTTTCAGCCTCCAATTGCACTATTTTTTTCTCCTTTTCAGCAGTTTTAAATTTAATTTCAAGATCAGCTATCTCTTTCTTTGTGTTTTCTTCATAAATACTGTCCTTTAATGCTGCGTGGTTTTTCATCCAGGTAAGCGCATTTTTGTAGTCGCCCATTTCCTTATAAGTATCGGAAAGATCCAAGGCGATTTGCTGCCGGTTATTTGCCATTTCAAACGGCATATTTTCCATTACAGTATATAACTCTTTCAGCGCAAGCGGAAATTTTTTCTGATTAAAATAGACATTAAAGTATTGGTACCTCAGGCTATTCAGTTCATAGGGCATATTCAGTTCAGTAGCAACTGCTATTGCCTGTTTGATATATCCTTCTGCTTTAGTATAGTCCTTTTTATGCTGGTAGTACATAGAAGCCGTTTCTCCCAATATCAGGTGCGCCACAGATTTAGGTATAGTACGCAGTATGGTTTCCGCTTTGCGGATATAAGACGTGGCCTTGTCCGCATTTTTTGATTCCACATATACCCGTGCAAGATCTAACAATACGATGGCATATCTATCCTTTGAAAGATTATGCTGTTCATAATACCGGATACTCTTTTCATAATATTCTATAGCCTTATCATAGGTAGCTGTATTTGCAAATGCCATTCCTATATTACCGTACGAGCGCGCCACCCATTCATGATCTTCAGCCAGTTCTGCTGCAGGAATGGCTTTTTGGATCAGTATTTCTACCATCCCTTTTTTGTTGTCTTTATGATCCAGCATCATGGCATAATTATGCCAGCTTTTGACCTGAAACTCATAGCTTTCTTTGCTTTTGTGCTTAGCAAATAAGAGAGCTGCCTGCTTATACCAATTCATGCATTCCTGCGTCTCACCATCTTTTATGAACAAATAACTGCCTTTATAAAAAGCATAGAGTGCATTCAGATAACTGTTCTTACCGCTGAGTTGCCTGCCTTTATCAAGGTATCTCAAAGACTGCAAGGTATCTTTCTGTTTGATCCAATGATTAGAAAGCAGGTATGCGGAACGGGCTTTAATACTATCATTAGCTGCTGTTTGCAACACTTTTGACAGACTATCGGTGTAGATTTTATTTTTGTTATCCTGCGCAACAGAATAGGAATATTGGAGCAATAGTATAACGAAAAGAAGTAGTCGCTTCATAGATCAATTGTTACAACAGTTGAAAACTGATGGTTTAAGTTGTTTATTCCTCTTCTGAAAGGTTTCAAATTCCTGATCAGAACAGTTTTATTTTGATAGCGAATATAACGCTCTTACTTTATATTATTACTAATTCCCGGCGCTTCTTGAAAAACAATACATTTCCAGATTGCTTGCTCGGTGTTTATATAGCAGTATATGTTAAAATATTTTTTCTTAAAAAGATTGTTTTTTACTACATTTATACATAACAATTTTTGACCTTATGAACTTACTTTTTTTTAATATCGGAACGCAGGAGTTGATTCTCATTTTAATGCTAATCTTCATGTGTTTTATTCCAACTATTCTGATTATTATATCATTAATTGACATCCTTAAAAGACAATTCACGGATAGCGGCGATAAAATCTTAATGATTGTACTGGTATTCTTCCTGCCTGTTATAGGGTCATGTGTCTATCTATTTTCGTTAAGACATAAATATCCTTTAATCAAAGATCAGTTCACTGCAAAATAAAAAAGGGCAGTTTTTCAACTGCCCTTAGATTTATATCTTTCCTTACTACTTCTGATTCAGTAATACGACTTCTACACGTCTGTTCATCTGACGGCCTTCCGGAGTTTTGTTATCAGCTACAGGTTTTGCCTGTCCGATACCTTTAGTGGTAATACGGCTTTCGGAAATTCCGGAGTCTACTAAGAACTTCTTAACGGAAACTGCTCTTTTATCAGACAACCATAGATTATATTCCGGTGTACCAGTTGCATCGGTATGTCCGTCTACACGGATTTTTGTTTTAGAATTATCTTTCAGTAATTTGGCAAGTTTACTCAGTTCACCTTTGGATTTATCTGTCAGGTAAGAAGAGTTAGTCGGGAATAAAAAGTCAGATGACAACGAAAATTTGATTCCCTCTTCTGTTCTGGAAGCATCTTTAAATTCTTCCTTGACGTTTTTCAACCCGTCATCTGTACCGTCTTTTGAAAGTACTGCACCGGGATTAACAGTGAGCGCCTGTTGCTTACAGGAGAATAAGGTAACAGCACAAAATAAAATCAGCGTAAATATGTTTAATTGCTTCATGAAATGATTAATTCTTTTGAATTTTATGATTTTGTTCGATAAATATAGCAAAAATAGCGTAATTCCTCAATTAATTCCTGTTTATTACGAGATTTTAAGAGAAGTCATATTCAAAGAGCCCCCAACCAGCTTATCGTTAAAAAATGACACATCTTCATTGGATTGCTGTAAAGATAAGCTGTACAGCATAGGCAGATAATGCTCCGGAGTAGGGATCGCAAGCATTGCTCCTGAACCAAGTTCGTCATATCGAATCAGTTTCTGGTGTTCTTTACTTTCAATCAGTTTTTTGAATGTATCGTTCATCTGGTACGCCCAGTCGTATCCACCCCCGTGAATCATATCCCAGGAAACCATGCGAAGATTATGCACCATATTTCCGCTGCCTATAATCAACACTCCTTTTTTACGCAAAGCCAGTAGTTCTTTACCGAGCTCATAATGCCAGGACGGATGTTGCCGGTAATCAATACTCAGTTGTAACACGGGAATCTGTGCATCCGGATACATATATCTGACCACTGTCCAGGTTCCGTGATCCAGTCCCCAGTCATGATCCAGTTCAACCTGTGTATGCGAAATCAGCGATTTTGTCTCCATGGCCAGTTTAGGACTTCCGGGAGCAGGATATGTTACAGCAAACAGTTCTTTCGGAAATCCATAAAAGTCATGAATGGTTTTTGGTTTTTCCATAGCCGTCACTTTTGTGCTATCGGTATACCAGTGTGCCGAGATGACTAATACAGCCTGAGGCTGCGGGATTTCTTTCGCCATATTGCTCCAGTTTCCGGAGAATTCATTGTCCTCGATCCCGTTCATCGGGGAACCGTGACCGACAAAAAGTACAGGCATTAACTTAGACTGCGTCCGGAGACTATCCGAAAGGTTTTTCAGATCCTTTAATCCACTTATCATTTTTTCTTCGTCTTAAACAATTTATCTGTCACTAGCTTAATCTCCGGTATTTCCTTGTATAACTCCCATATTAATCCTGAACGGGAATTTTCAATCATAATAGCTACGGTAGCCTGATTGACAGCCAGATATTCATCAGACACATCATTGTCCTTCAGGTCTAACCATGCCCGGAATCCATATTCCGTAAACAGAATGTCAGCATATTTCTCGTACAGCGTTTTCATTGCTTTCATACCGATCTCTTTGTCGATAAATAATGCTGAAGGCCCAACTGCGGGGTTAATACGTGTTAGGGAAACCGTATCTTTTACCTTATAATATCCCCATACATCCGAAAACGCCGTTCCTACGCCCATTTCATTATCTCTTCTTTTGGCAATACGGATCATATTCCGAACCTCTTTATTGTAATCGAGTAAGGAATCTTTTTTATCTCTGGGATCTATTGTATAGAACATACGATATACATCTACAAGCGGAACTCCTATATCGGGCACTTTGGTCTGCAGACCATATTCTACGGTATCCCGGATAATGGATCTTGACCATAGCGTCTGTGAAGTATCTGATGCATTTTCCTCTACCGACACCGAGTCCAATGGGGAAGTATCTCCAACTACGAATCTTGAAAAATAGGTCGGCAATTGATTACTGTGTACATGGACATTGCTAAAACCAAATGTATAGGCATCCATAGAAACTGGGTGTGTAGGAGATGATATCGCCAGTAAATAGGTATTGAGACTGCTGTTAAAACCACCTAATATATGTGATCTTCTGGTGCTGTCTACCGGAGACCAGCTATCCCACAGCACATTATTATGTTCTCCTGAAGAGAATACTTTCCAGTCAATCCGCTCCCATAATGCTGTAATATTCTCGCGAAGAGCTTTTTCTTCAGCTACATCTTCTTTGAAGAAGTATTGTCTGGCAATAAGTAAAGCTTCCATCATGGCTGTCGTTGCCGTCAGACTATATTTGGGTATATGTTGTCTGTACTCCGGCAAACCGGTTCTTCCGTCGAAGTATTCCGGAAAAACACCGTCTTTGTGTTGTACTTTCTTCAGAAAGTTCACCATTTTTGTGAAACGTGCCAATACAACATTCCTGTTCACAAATTTTCTTTCTGCTCCGACAATTAAGGCCAGTGCAGCATACCCCGATTCTCTTACGGATACAATTGCTTTATCCTTCCGGCGATACGGCATATACATACCACTGTTAAAGTCAAAATTTTCCAGGAAATAATTTATATGTGCAGCCTGCACGACGTTAAGCAGCTCCTCATCCGACAACTTCTTTGTTTTCACCTCTTTAATGGCAGAAAAAGGAGATTCAATATAATCATAATCTACCCATGCGATCTTGTAATAATAGGTCTTGTCTATTTCTGGAACGCGATCCAGACAGCTTTGCATCTGAATCGGGCGGATCGCTACAGGTTCAAAATTCTCTTTATCTGTGGAACGATAAATCTTGATATAGCGTATACTAGGTGTCAGCGGCAATTGCCAGCTCAGCAGCACTTGTTTGTCATAGGCTTTTGCTTCCGATAAGATTGCAGGTGATGACAATTTAACGCTGGATGGATTTTTTGGTAAAAATTCAATCTGATCCAACAGGATATGATGCGTCTTGTTAGAAGCATTTCTCTGCACAAAACTTACAGACCGTATAGCACCTTCTTCAAATCCCTTAATCTTATCTACCGGAATTTCTACATTGACCCACATATTGGGTTCAAAATCATCAATAAAGTGTGCCAATGAAACAGGTTCACTTTGTTTAAACCCCTGTTTAAGAATAACATCCGGCAATTCCTCAATTTTGGTAAATGCAGTCTGTACATACATTTTAAATACCAAAACATCCTTTTTAGAAACCTGATAAAAAAACTTTTGGCGGCTATATAAGATATCTGCTTCCCAGCTTCCGGTTGCAGAACTGTGGTATTTCAGAGACAAAGCGTTACCGGGAGTAAAAAAAAGTGTGTCCGACACCAACAGATGATTACGTACATTCTCGACCCAGCTACTACCTGAATAACGCACTAAACTCTTTGCATAACTCCCTCCCACAAGACTATTATCGAATACAACCTCCGGATAAGTATCCGCTTTCAATGCATTAGATACCAGCAACATGCAGGTTATTATGAAATAGTAATATTTAATCATAGCAGTAAAATAAACCAAATAGTATAGATGCTAACAAAAACATGAATGTTACTTTGGATGATACAAAAATAACAAATGAAATTCATATGGCGTGTCAGAGGAATGTCTACTAAAATTTTAAAATACCTAAAAATACCCTTACCTTAGCCCTCTAATTTTTCATAAAAGTACATGGAAACAACTTTTGATTTTGAAAAACCTATTGCAGATCTGCAAACACAGATAGAGAAAGTCAATCAGGTAGCTGAAAAGACTAAGGTCGACATGAGTGCGACTATTCAGGATCTGGAAGCAAAACTGGAAGAAACCAAACTGCAGATCTATAATAATATGACTGGCTGGCAGAAAGTACAGATGTCACGTCATCCTGAGCGCCCTCAAACATTCGATTATATCGAGATGATTTGTGAGGAGTTTATCGAACTGCACGGTGATCGTAATGTAAAGGATGATAAAGCTATAGTCGGCGGATTTGCATCGATTGGCGGTGAAGCTGTAATGGTTATCGGCCATCAAAAAGGAAAAAACACCAAAGAACGTCAGTTCCGCAACTTTGGAATGGCAAACCCTGAGGGATACCGCAAAGCCTTGCGTCTGATGAAAATGGCAGAAAAATTCAATAAGCCGGTTATTACGCTTATCGATACTATGGGTGCTTATCCCGGTTTAGAGGCAGAAGAAAGAGGTCAGGGAGAAGCTATCGCCCGCAACCTGCTTGAAATGTCTGTATTGAAAGTACCTGTTATCTGTATTGTGATCGGCGAAGGTGCTTCAGGCGGAGCATTAGGTATTGGTATAGGTGACCGCGTATATATGCTTCAAAACACCTGGTATTCGGTCATTTCACCGGAGTCTTGTTCATCTATTCTATGGAGAAGCTGGGATCACAAGGAGCGTGCGGCAGAAGCATTAAAATTAACGGCTGAAGATATGCTTGGGAATGGTCTGATTGACGGCATTATTGCTGAACCATTGGGCGGAGCACATCAGGAACCTGCTATTGCAGCTGAAAATGTAAAAACTAAAATCCTTTCTGATCTGGCGGTACTTAAAGCTAAGACAGCTGAAGTATTAGTACAGGAAAGAATCGACAAATTCAGTAAAATGGGTTACGTCGTAGAATAACAGATACTACATACACAAACAAAAAGCCGATACATTGTAATGTACCGGCTTTTTTAGTTGCTTCAGAATTTTACCAAACCATAAACCAAATATCATATCAGTTGTTGTACATAATGGAAATCATATTATTTATATCTATTTAAACAGAAAGTCTGTGAAAAAACCGTGCATTATTTTTCACCCTCTTATTAAAAAAGTACACTCCCCTATGCAGCGAGCAGTTATGGTATTCACTCTCGTACTGTTTCATATAACGTATTCTTTTGCTCAGCATGATACAACCAGCACGGTAAGACTGCGCAAAGACACATTGGCTGGCTCGGACAGCTTAAAAACACCTCCTCCCTATCAGGATCATTACGATATCAGTGATCTGTTTCGGACTATTCTTCATCCCAAACGCAAACCTGACCGTTCTAAACGACGTTCTCCCATAACATTGATGCCTAACGTTGCCTATAATCCGACTATCGGGGCACAGGGAGGAGTAAAAGCCGTAGCCGGTAAGGTATTAGGCAACCACCCCAATACCACTATGTCAGTCGCAGCCACTTCAGCTTCTATCACTACAAAAGGTATTATGGTGTTCTACCTGAGCCATAATGTGTTTACACCGGGTAATACCTGGAATTTTCAGGGGAGTCTGGCGGCTGTTCACATGGTTGCTCCTGATGCCGGTATAGGGATGAATATGAATGCTTGGACAACAGAAGATGAGCGCGTCATTGCTAACCCTGACCGCAAAATATTCGGATCACGATACAATTCTTATATTTTCAATGAAAAGGTCTACCGTCAGGTAGCTCACGGATTATTTCTGGGAGCCGGAGTATCTTTCGATCTTCGAAGGAATATAGAGGAACCGCAATTAGTTAACGGTCCTACACCACCCTCCTTGTACAGCGAAAAACATGGCTTTAATCCAAAAAAATACAATTCCAACGGATTACTGTTCAATGTTCAGTACATGACCCGGGATAATCCGAACAGGGCTTACAGCGGTATATACTCCGATGTAGGTATACGTGTCAATCAGACGTGGATGGGAAGTTCAAAGAACGCCGTTCAATTGGTTACAGATTTCAGAAAATATTTTAGCTTGTCTAAGAAAAATCCGGAACACGTACTAGGATTCTGGTACTGGGGATCTTATAAACTCAGTGGAACACTTCCCTACTTTGATCTTCCCGGAACAGGGAAAGATACAAATGTCAGAACAGGAAGGGGCTATACTATCGGCTATTTCAAGGGTATATCTTTTGCTTACTCAGAAGTGGAATACCGCTTCCCGATTACGAAGAACAAATTCCTGAGCGGTGTGACATTTCTCAATATACAATCTGCAAGTGACGAGATCGGAACCCGACTGTTTCAGCGTTGGGAACCCGGTGGAGGTGCCGGACTACGTGTTTTATTTAATAAAGCAACCCGAACAAACCTTTGTCTGGACTATGCTTTCGGAAAATATGGAAACAGAGGCTTTTTCTTAGGTCTTAATGAAGCATTTTAGTCCTGCAATCAATAGGCAACGTTATGATTATGCCTTGTTTTTACTATTTTAGCGACTGCTAAACCGAAAACAGTATGCGATCTTACCGGACTTTGAGTACACTTTGTTTATTTTTCCTGACCAACCAACTTTTGGCTCAGGAAACAAAACTGACAGACACCGTTCTCAACAGACTTGCTCCGGTACAGATCAATGCTTATTTCGCCAACCAACCTCTTTTATCGCTCACTTCTTCTGCAAAGACGCTGGATTCCCGGCTTATTTCCAGTCAGAATAACAGTACATTTTTGACAGCTATCAATACTGTTCCGGGTATCCGTATGGAAGAGCGTTCGCCGGGCAGTTACCGGTTAGCGATGAGAAGCAGCCTTATCCGATCACCTTTTGGAGTACGAAACATCAAGATATACCTCGATGAATTTCCGTTAACCGATGCCGGAGGCAATACCTACTTTAATCTGGTAGATCCGGCGGCTGTCAGCAGTATACATATACTCAAGGGTCCTGACGGATCTATCTACGGGCCTAACTCAGGCGGGGTGATTACGATTGCTCCGAATGGCTTTGACACAGGCTCCGGCAGTTCTCTGCTGCTACAGGGCGGCTCTTTCGGTTTATTTCAGGAACAACTATCTACAAAGCAGCAGGTCAATCCCCATTACCGTTTTGCAGTGGATCAAAGTTTTACCCGTAGTGACGGGTATCGGCAAAACTCTGCCTTAAATAAAAAAACTATACAGACTGCTCATCAATGGGACTATTCTGATAAAGGGCAGTTAAAAGCGATTGGATTCTATGCAGATCTGGGATACAGAACTCCCGGCGGCCTTACACAAACGCAGTATGATGAAAATCCAAAACTCGCCAGACCTGCAGCAGGACCAAATCCCGGTGCGGCTGATCAAAAGGCTGGAATATACAACAAAACATTTTTTGGAGGTCTTTCTAACCGATACCACATCACGACAAATCTGACACACGTTGTCAGTATATTCGGCAGTCATTCGGACATCAAAAATCCGTTTATTACCAATTACGAAAAGCGTGATGAAAAGAATATGGGCATCCGCACTTACTTTTCTTATGCAGACAACAGCAATCAGCAGTTACATTGGCAAATGCAACTTGGATTGGAAGCACAAAACGGACGGTATAAAATTGATAATTATAATAACAAAGGCGGCGTAGCTACTGATCCGCAGGCTAAGGATGATCTGAAAAATGGCCAGCACTTCTATTTCTTACGCGGTCAGGTACTCGTTGCTCAAAAACTGACCCTTGAAGGTTCACTGGGAATTAATTACAATACTATTTCCTATCAAAATATATTCCCTGTACTTGCTGATAAATGGGAAAAGATTGATTTTAAGAATACCTGGATGCCAAGATTTGCTCTTTCCTACCTTGTCACTCCTCAAATGGCTATACGCAGTTCGGTATCCAAAGGATTATCCGCTCCTACCATTGCAGAGGTTCGTTCTTCGGACAACATAATCAACCGGCAACTGAATCCTGAAACCGGAACGAATTATGAAGCGGGCATCAGATGGGAAACTGCAGACCGGAGAGTTATTGCGGATGTTTCCTACTATTATTACCGGATGGATAATGCTATTATAAGGCAGATCCGGGAAAACGGAGCAGAATACTATCTGAATGCCGGAAAAACCGACCAGAAGGGCTTAGAAGCCTCGCTTTCAGGTTATCTTATTGCTCCGCGTACCTCCGGCTGGGTACAGAGTTTGTCCATAGGAAGCAATCTGACCTATAATGATTATAAATTCAAGGCTTACCAGGTAGGAGAAAACGATTATTCAGGCAACAAACTTACTGCTGTCCCGGACTGGATATGGGTTAATCATGCAAATATTCAGTTTGCACAACACATAGAACTGAATATCATGCACAACTTTACTTCCCGTATCCCGCTGAATGATGCGAATACCGCTTACGGGACTAAATATCATTTATTACAGGCCAAACTTGCGTGGCTCTGCCCGATAAACGGAAAATTACAGGTTCAGTTCTTTGCCGGAGCTGATAATATCCTGGATCAGAAATACAGTCTGGGTAACGATATCAATGCGTTCGGCAATCGCTTTTTTAATGCAGCTCCGGGCAGAAATTATTACGGAGGATTAAAGATCTCTTATTAACTATGCTGTTTTAATCTGAAAAGCCTTATAATCCTGTCGCAAAACAATAATATCAGTGTTACATAAATCAGTTGGGAGAACAGCATTATCTGTTCTTTTGAAATAGTTGTCCATTTTATTTCATACATATACCCTGCTGCAACATAATTAATAACAAGCCCGAATATCGTTCCTGCAAGAAAGAAATATATTCCTTTCATCTTGACCTTCAGGATTTCGGGGGAAGTCATCTCCTGCTTCTCTATCCGGGCCATTACCTGATCTTCAAAATCCGAAAACGGCATTTTCGGAGTACTTTGCCTCATCAGTTGTTGTAAAATATCACGATCCTTTTCCATATTCTACGATTTCATTAGTTTACTTAATATTCCATGTATGCGTTTGCGTGCGCGATGTAAAATAACCTTCGCATTGGACTCTGTCCATCCTGTAATCTGACATACATCTTTTATACTCTCTTCTTCCAGATAAAATAATCTTAAAGCCAGACTTTCATTAACGGGTAAGTGCTGTAAAGCCTCCTCAATCAGCTGAGCCTGCTCTTTCTGCTCCAGTTGCCATAGGGCAGCTTCATCGGACACAGACAACTCATCCTGTCCGGATATGGGCACAAACTCGATCTTGATCCGCCTCAGCCTTGTAAAAGCATGATTAACCACAATTCTGTAGAGCCAGCTGCTGAATTTGGATTTGCCCTGAAAAGATTTCAAGGCATGATAACAGCTCACAAAAGCATCCTGAACAACCTCTTCCGCAACAACCTCACTTTTTACGATGCTGATTGCTACGGAAAAGGCCATATCCTTATATGTTGACAGAAAATATCTGAAAGCCTCACGATCTCCCGCTAGTATTTTATCAATATAAACCTGATCCATCCGGTTTCTTAAGATGGTCTTTTATCCAGGTAATTTGCGACGATCATACCCGCTCCTCCGAAAATTCCTATTATAGCCACAGGAATCGCGTCTGAATGAATTTCGACTTTGGATTCACTAATAATTCCTACAATCAATAAACCTACAGCTGAAGCTACTACTACTACCCCTACTTTAAGCCAGTTAGAGCCTTTGAGTTTATTATTGTAAAAATCGCTCAGATCCATCCCGCGTTCGATCAGTGCCATACGTTCCTTATGTCTGGCCAGCCAGTAGAAATACAGGGATAAAAATGTACTTAAGCAAAATGCTACGATTATAGTAGCTACCATTGTTTCCTTTTCCATAATTTTTTTAGTCTTTGCTCATAAGATGCAGCCCGAATCCAAAAGGTTACATTTTTTTTATTTTTTATTCCTATGTGCGTCTCACATCTCATTATCTTTGGTTCGTATGTCAAAGCAAGACCCTCAGCTTAAAGATTATCATTCGGATTACCATCAATATCTTATTACGGATATTGACATGGATCGAACGGATAGGTACAGCTATTTTCAGGAGATAGACAGCACGACGAATATAGGAATTACTATTGAGGTAGAACACTTGTCTGTAAATGAAGCCAGATTTCGTATTGGGTTCTCCGAAAACGAAGAGACAGTGCTACTGAAATACACAAAACCCGTATTATCTATCTATTGTTCCTGTTCAGAAAAACAAGGTCTCTGCCGACACCAGCAAGCGGTCTTCGCTACTTTTATCCGTCAGGAAGATTGGCTGACTTTCTTTTCTCCGATGCGCTATCAAAAACTTTTGTCCAAAGCAGCTTTGACTTATGGCATTGAGCATGAACAGGCACTGGAAGAGTATTTTGAACTGCGATACACGAATAACACTATTGAAGTATCTATTCTTAACAACCATCTTATTCCACTGGATAACATAGATTTATTTAATAAAGAAACATCAAATCTATCTGGCGATCCTACAGATGCCGGCCGATTGATTATTGTCTTCCGAAAGCATAAATTCTACAAACACTTGCAGGTTCAGCTTTTTGAATCGGAGATAACAAAAAACGGAAAACTTAAAAATCCGGTTAAACCGGTTGATACATCAGAGCGAATCTGGAAATGCAAAGACATTACGGAAAGCAAGTTCTTCACAGCTATTCGTTTATTGGAAAAAAACACACAGGATGCTTCAGATCCTAATCTTCCAAAAGCGCTTGAAGCTGTTGTACATAATCCTTTTCAATTAGAGGTATTTGTACACGATGCTTCCTTATCGGAAAATATACTGGCATCCAGTCTGAATGCCGTACTCCTGAAACAAAGTTCTGTACAAAGTAAACTCCGTATCCATAAAAAAGGATCGTTTCTTTCTGTAGAAGGCGATCTTCTTGTGGGAAGAGAAGAAATCGCACTGAGTGATGTAAACATACAGTTTGATTATTTTGTGCAAGTCAAACATTCTCTTTACTTTATACATGATAAGACAGTAAGGTCTTTGATACAGCTGTTCAAAAACCGTAATAATGCGCTTTGGATTCATACATCCAAATTTGAGTATTTCAAAACACAGATTCTGGATCCGCTTTCTGATCGGGTATCGATAAGCTATCCTGATATTCCGAGAGCCAGCAAGAAACAACTGGATCAACATCTTTACTACACGGATACTGAAGCTATAATTTATCTGGATGAATCCCAGGAATATGTTACACTCACGCCTGTCATGCGCTATGGTGATGTGGAAGTACCTGTACGATCCAAACGGCAGATCTTTGGCATCGATGAATCCGGAAAAAGTTATATTGTAGAACGACAACAGGATCGGGAAACGGCACTGTCAGGTCTGCTGATCCGGCAACATCCTTACTTTGAAGAACAACTGGATGAATCTTTTCTGTATTTCTATCTTCACCGTAAACATTTCCTGAATGAAGACTGGTTTTTAAATGTATTTGAGGAATGGCACAGTCAGGGAATACGGGTCATTGGTTTTGACACCTTAAAGAACAATACTATAAGTCCTTTCAAAGCGAACATCAATATTGAAGTATTAAGCGGAATCAATTGGTTCAATGTAAATGTCAATGTGAGTTTCGGTCGTAAAAAGGCATCAGCCAAAAATCTGGAAAAGGCCGTGCGTAACAAATCCAAATTTGTGGTACTTGATGACGGCACACATGGTATATTACCGGAAGAATGGCTGGAAAAGTTTAAAGAATATTTTCAGGCAGGCGAATGGAATGACGAGGAGCAATTGCTGATTGCAAAGACAAGCTTCAATGATATAGATCGTCTCTTCGAGGCCTCTCAGCTACATGAATCAGCTAAACAAGAAATCGAGCAGTTAAAGAATAAAGCAAAGAATTTCAAAGATTTAAATAAAGTAAATGTCTCTAAACATTTTAACGGAAAATTACGCGGCTACCAACTGGACGGATTGAAGTGGCTCAATTTTCTTGATGATTTCAATTTTGGCGGATGCCTGGCAGATGATATGGGGTTAGGCAAGACTATTCAGATTATTGCTTTTATTCTTTCCCAACGGGATAAGGCCAGTCACAACTGTAACCTGCTTGTGCTTCCGAAGACACTACTGTTTAACTGGCAGCATGAACTGGAAAAATTTGCACCCAGTATACGCTTTCTACTATTGGACGGTACAGACCGCGTCAGAAATACCGCTGATTTTGATCGGTATGAGCTCATACTGATTTCTTATCACACACTGCTAACGGATATCAATTATCTAAAGAAATTCAGGTTTAATTATGTATTTCTGGATGAATCCCAACAGATTAAAAATCCCAATTCTCAGCGCTATAAAGCAGCCTGCCTTTTACAGTCACGTAACCGTATAGTAATGACGGGTACACCGATTGAAAACAGCACTATGGATCTGTATGCGCAGTTATCATTTGCTTCGCCCGGGCTACTTGGCAGTAAAAAGTATTTTAAAGATGTCTTTACTACTCCGATAGATGCATTCAGTGACCGGAAACGTACAGAAATGCTCTATAACAAGATTAATCCTTTTATCCTGAGAAGAACAAAAGCGGAAGTTGCCGGAGAGCTTCCGGAGAAGAATGAACTGGTCATCTACTGTGAGATGAAGCCTGCTCAACGCCGCATCTATGATCTATATGAAAAAGAGTTCAGGGAATTCATATCTGCAACCGAAGGTGATGAGATTCGCAAAAGCCCGATGTACGTTCTGAAAGGGCTGACCAAACTGAGGCAAATCTGTAATTCGACCAAATTATTGAAAACGGAAGATTTAAGTACTGAGGACAATTCAGCTAAGATAGAAACACTTATAGAACAAATCGAAGATAACATTGCCTACCACAAGATTATTGTCTTTTCTCAATTTGTCAGTATGCTGCAGCTTATTCAGAAAGCATTATCCGCAAAAGGTATAGATGCTTCTATGCTGACAGGGAAGACAAAAAACAGAGATCAGGTCGTGCACAACTTTCAACAGCAGGAAGACAACCGGGTATTCCTGATCTCACTCAAAGCTGGTGGTACAGGGCTCAATCTGACAGCAGCCAGCCTTGTATATCTGGTAGATCCATGGTGGAATCCTGCTGTAGAGAATCAGGCCATAGATCGTGCATACCGCATAGGTCAGCAGCAAACGGTTACAGCTGTCCGTCTTATTACCCCAGATACCGTTGAAGAAAAAATGATTAAAATGCAGCAGAGCAAAAATGAACTGGCCTCTGCACTGATCGGAAAAGAAGGAAATCCGCTATTACAAAACTTCACAAAAGAGCAATTGCTCAGCCTGTTGCACTAACTATCAGGCTTTAGCTTCCGAATATTTTGCCTACATTTGCTTATAAAAACAGCCCTTACAATATGATCAAAGCAGTATTTTTTGATATCGACGGTACACTATTAAGTTTCAAAACACATCTCGTTCCCGAGTCTACCGAAAAAGCTATCCGTGAATTACAATCCAGAGGAATTAAAGTAATCATCTCTACGGGTAGATCCATCAACAGCTTAGATCATATCAGATACCTCAATTTTGATGGCTTTATAACATTTAACGGAGGCTATTGCGTCACAAAAGATGATGAAGTGCTGTTTAGAAAACCTATTCCACAGGAAGATATCGAATCTCTGCTCAATTATGCAATGAATAATGAGCCGGTTAGCTTTTCGCTGATGTCTGAAAATGAGATTTCTATCTTCCATGTCACGCCTGATATACAAAAGATGTACGACCAGCTCAATCTGCCCGTACCCATGCAGAGGAACTACGATAACTTTGACAAAGCAACCGTATTGCAGACCAATATCTTTATTCAACCGGAAGCAGAAGAAGACTTTATGCGTACTATAATGCCCAATTCCATAGCTTCCCGCTGGACTCCTCTTTTTGCGGATGTCAATCCTGTCGGCCAAAGTAAAAAGGTAGGTATCGATGTGTTTGTACAACATTTCGGACTTGAACTCCATGAAACGATGTCATTCGGAGACGGAGGCAATGATATTACCATGTTAGCGCATACACATATTGGCGTAGCTATGGGTAATGCTAATCCGGAAGTAAAGGCGATAGCAGATTATATCACGGATGATGTAGACAATAACGGCATCTGGAATGCGCTCAAACATTATGAAATAATCTAAAGCTGTACAGTAAGCGTCGCTTTAAAAGTATTACTGTTGCTATTGAATAAAAGATCATTACGATCCGGATACAGAAATTGTAATCTTTCTCTGAACAGCCTTATACTATCTGTACCCTGCTGATCAGCAATACGGTGATTTACTCTGTTGCTGACTTCCATAATCAGGAGTCTGGCCGAGCCGGATACTTTTATTTTGACCGGATATTTTTCCATGGATGTATATCCGTTATGAATAGCATTCTGTACAAGAGGCATCAAAACAAAAGGATAAATAAGCGCTGCTGTATCTGTATAATCAGACTTAAAGTTAATATACAATTCTTCTGATTTAATATGCTGATACACTAAGCAGTATTCATTCAGACAATCGATTTCATCAATAACAGATACAGGCTGGGAACAGACTCGTGACAAACTGCTCTGCTGAAGTTTTGCAAACCGGATTTGCCAGGATTGATCTTTGTTTTCTATACAGGCGGATGCCCATAAATCCAGAAGCTTCCGGTCTACCTGACATTCTAAAAACGACAATTGATTTTCAATAGCTGACGCCCCGCTGTTACCGGTAGCAGTACGATTCCATAACTTATTAAAAACCGAGGTCATATGATCTGTTATTTTGTTTGGTCAAAATTACTTATTTCTTTTAAAAGAATCTTCAAACAACTCCCTCACCTGATTTATTCATATCTTTTTTCTTAATATTTAGGCAAATAAGAAAATTTTAATTATTTTGAATAAAAGATCACACAAATCGTTATTATATTCAAACCATATTTTAGGACAAAATCGAATTAAACATGAATTTGAACTCCCGTTACGAAAGCATACTTGCTGAAACTGATGTTTCCACGTTGGAAAATTTTGAAACAGAATACACATTTTTACAGCAACCTGAAAACTGGTTCAAAGGCCTGGCTCTATTAGAAAAAAGCATTGCTCACTTCGATCAGAAGAAAGAAGCTGTAGTCAAACTTTATGAGAATCTTTTTCATGACGGGCTGGATTTCCATTCGTCATACTTACTGAATGATGAAGATTACATTTTTTACTGGAACAAGATCAATGAGGTGTTAGAAAATCTGGCTACTCAATGGCCCGAAGCATATGCCCAACTGGCGTTTCAATATCAGGAAGCCCGCAGAAACTTTCAGGACAAAGCCAAAGTAGAAGAATACCTGCTGGCAGCTACTCATCACGGGGCGGCCATAGGAAGGCCTGTATATGCTTATTTCCTGTATTATGACTATCTGACCCGCCAGGATAAAGAAGAAGCTACCCGCATACTGGAAGAAGACAACAGCGAATGGGGTAAATTGTACCGAGGCTATATGTATCTGGATAAAAAAGCATTCGACAGCATCCCTCCTCTTTTTGAAGAATTACAAAAAAGCGCAGATATCAAAATTGTCAAAAATGGCTATATTCTGGAGGCCTGCTGCTATGAATGGCAGGGAAATCCGGAAAAAGCCAAAGAAATATTCAAGTATTGCATGGAGAACTATTTTTCGGCCTATGCAATGACCCGATATGCTTTAATTAACTATGAAAACAGCCCGGAAGAATCCATGAATCTGCTGGAACAGGCATCGGTAAGAGGAAATAGAGATGCTATGAATAATTTAGGGCACCTGGCATTTCCTAAAGAGCAGTCTCCAAAAGAAGAATATGAAAAATCATTAAAATGGTTTACTGTAGGCGAGTTGTACGGCAATGCATTTTCAACGTACCGTCTTGCATTGATATATCTTTATGTTGAAGCCTACAAAAATACTACAAAAGGCCTCGAATATCTGGATCAGGCGTGTGAGCAGAAGCTAGCGGATGCTTTGGTAGAGAAGGCTGAAATATACCTGGAGGATCAAATCGTCCCCAAAGATGTAATAAATGCCCGGTTATATTTTGAAAGAGCCACAGAAGCAAACCAAAACCCTTATGCTTATTACCGTCTTGGGTATCTTTATGAACTTGGACTGACAGAAGCAGGTACATCTGAACCACAAAAAGCCCTTTCTTATTATGAAAAAGCTGCTGAACTGAATCATTTCTACGGAAATAGCAATGCCGGCAGAATGCACCGTTATGGTATAGGAACAGAAGTTGACAATGAAAAAGCCAGAAAATATTTTGAAAAAGGATTGGAACAGGGTAATCCATACTGTATAACCGAGCTTGCTTTCATGTATGAAGATGGCACACTTGACAAAGATTACGGGAAAGCTTTTGAACTATTCACTCTCGCTTCAGAAACCAATGGAGGATATGGATACGCCTGCTATATAAGAGGTCAGTATCTGGAATTTGGTTACCATACAAACGGTGAGACTGACCAGCAAGAGGCAGTACGCATGTATGAAAAAGGAGCTGAATTGCAGGAGATCAATTGTATCTACGAAATGGGACGTTGTTACCGGTACGGAATTGTACATGAACAGAATCCGGATCTTGCTGTTGCATACTTTCAGAAAGCTGCCGATGCAGGACTTCCTAAAGGAATGGTCGAATTGGCGATGTGCTATGATTATGAATTTGGAGTCAGTTTTGATGCACAGAAAACATTTGACCTTATGAAAGAGGCTGCAGAAATGAACTATCCGTTTGCGCAATACAAGACAGGCTCATACCTGATGCACGGCAGTCTGGGCGAACCTATATTGGCTGATACGGAACAAGCCCTCATGTGGCTTAATAAAGCCAAAGAAAACAATCAGCCTTATGCTTTCCTTGAACTGGGAGATTATTATCTATATGATTATGATCAGCTCAATGAATATGAGAAGGCATTGTCCCTATACCTGGAAGCTTATAACAATTATGAAGTCATATCTGATGGACTCGGTATTTGTTATGAATACGGACTCGGCACAGAAGCTAACGCTTCTGAAGCATTTAAATACTATGAAATAGCCGCCAACAAAAACAACAAAAATGCGATGTACAGACTTGGTAAATGCTACTTGAGCGGTACAGGTACCCGTAAAAATGAAAGTCAGGCGTATCATTGGTTTGCTACGGCGGCTAATTACGGTGATATCCCTTCTCAATTTAATGCAGGTCTGTTACTGTTGAAAGGAAATGGCGTTGCCGTGAATAAAGAAGAAGGTATTAAACTGATCCGCCAGGCTGCAGAACAAAACCATGCTGCTGCACAATTCGAACTGGGCAACTGTTACCTGATGGGTGACGGTGTGGAAGAAAGCGAAGAGCAGACCATGTACTGGTATGAGCTGGCAGCAGAAAACGGGCACGAAAAAGCCGAAAAAATAGTTAGAAAGTCAAAAAGATAATTCATGGAAAAAAAAGAGTCATATATTTTCCAGGTCAATCTGAAAGGGATGATTTCGCTCCTTTCAGAACACCTGTACAGTAATCCGAATACTTTTGTGCGTGAATTACTCCAGAATGCAGTAGATGCGATCACAGCATTTCAAAATCTGGACGAATCGCATCAGGGAAAAATCACGGTCCGTCTGGAAGACAAAAAGATGATATTCGAGGATAACGGCATCGGACTGACTGAAGCCGAAATTCATAAGTTTATCGCCGTGATCGGAGAGAGTTCCAAAAGAGACAGCATCGATGCTCAGGATTTTATCGGAAAATTTGGTATTGGTCTCCTTTCTTGTTTTGTGGTCAGTAATGAGATCGTACTGGAAACCCGCTCTGCTATGAGCGAACAGGCGATTCGCTGGACCGGACACGCAAACGGAACGTATGAGATTGAACATATCGCTGAACCAAGAGCCATTGGAACACGCGTACTGTTGACACCGAAAAAGGAATGGATGCATCTTTTTGCTTTTTCCTCTCTGGAACAAAATCTCAGCTACTACGGGGACCTGCTCCCTATCCCTATAACCTGCATAGAAGACGATCAGGAATTACTGATCAATCCTGCTGCCGGAAAATGGATGGAACATGATATCAGCAAAGAGGATTTGCTCGAAATAGGAAAGAAAACCTTTCATACCAACTTTATTGATGCTTTCCGTATCGAAGCTCCCTCAGGAGGAGTAAAGGCGATAGCTTATATCCTGCCTCATAAAGCACAGTTTTCGAATCGGCAGCAACACAAATTGTATCTCAAAAGAATGTTTTTGAGTGATGACGACTGCAGGCTGTTACCGCGATGGGCATTTTTCATCCGTTGTATTATCAACAGCAATCAGTTGCAGGCTACAGCATCACGTGAATCATTAATGGCAAATGAAAGCCTGAAAGCAACTCAAAAAGAAATAGCTGAAGCGATCAAAGACTACCTCCGGAATATACGGACAATAGATAATAAGGTGTATAACGGTCTGATCAATACTCATTATCTGCATATCAAGGCCATAGCCGCAGAAGATAATGATATGCTCCGGGTATTTCTGGATGACCTGCCTTTTGAGACAAATAAAGGATTCCGGAACTTTAAGAATATCAAAAATTATCAGGATTGTATTTATTATACACCCAACATTGATGATTTCAAGCAAATGCGCAGAATTGCAGAGTCACAGGGAATACTGGTGATCAATGCAGCCTATACTTTTGAGGAAGAACTGTTGAAAAAAGCACAGTACATAGATACATCGATTCAGGTAAAAGAGATAACACCCCAAGATATCATGGCGCGTTTCCGGGATTTATCACCCGAACAGGAAATAGCCTATGTAACTTTTATAGATAAGGCTAATGATGTATTGAAGCCTCAAAACTGTGAGGTGCTGATAAAAGCTTATGCACCGGAAGATATTCCGGCACTTTATATCACCGGAACGGATGCAATCAAGTCGTCATCAGTCAAAAAATCAGCAGCGAATCCGCTAAATGATATCTTAGGCTCTTTCGCCGCCAAAAAGATTGAAAATAAACCCTTATTGTGTCTTAACGGTAATAATAAGCTGATTGCTAATCTTCTCTCCCTGAAAGACGATTATATGATCCGGTCTATTGTTCATATCCTGTATGTACAATCCCTACTTCTTGGTAAATATCCGGTCAGCGATACCGAGATGACATTATTCAACGAAGCCATTAATGACATGTTGGTCATGGGCATTGACAATTTTTTAAATATTTAGCAGACTACAGCATGATCTACACATTAGAAATACAAAAACTCTTAAATAAAGCATCTTACCTGGATGATAAGAATAAAGATAAGATTAAATACTTTTTACAGGCCATCCAGCTCGCAGATGATAATCAGGATATTGAATGGGCATATGAACTACGGATGCAGCTGATGGACATCGAATGGGAACATACTGACCGGAAGAACTTCCTGCCTACATTCAGCTGGCTGCTCAACGCCTATGATGCTTCTCCTGATGAGTATGATGTCGAAGAATTGCTCTGGAAATACAAATGGATCATAAGTGAAGTACAATCCAATCCTGAAATCAGCCTTGCACATATGAATAATATTATGGAAGATTTCAAAAGAAGATCTGAACTGGAAGGATATAATCTGCGAGCTTATCATTCCAAACTATTGCATGAAGCAGCAGAACAGATGGATGTGGAAAAGAGTCTATATCTGCAAAGCCAGATCAATCTCTTTCCCCGTGACGGAATCAGTGATTGTCAGGCTTGTGAACTAGACAGTGAAGTATTGACGTTATTGCAGGATAATAATTTTGAGGAAGGTCTGAATAAAGCTCAGCCTATCCTTCAGGAACAGTATACATGTGCACGTGTTCCGCTTGTAACACGTGTCAATATTGCTTACCATGCCCTGATAAACGGTCAGCATGATATTGCACAGCAATACCTGGATCGTGTGATACAGGAATTATCGGAGCGGGAAGAAGATACTTATCTCATTAGTTCATTGGGAGATTTTATGCCTGTCATCTTTGCCTTAAAACCCGAATCAGCCTGGAACTATGTAGAACAATTTATTCCATGGACATTGGATACGGATAAGAGCACAAGGTTTTTCTTTGCAAGAGGAATGGCAGAAGCGTTATCTCAAAAACAAGGAGGAGAAACCGTAACACTGAATATTCCTCCTTCGCACGCTTTATACCGTCCGGAAAACACTTATACGGTAGATGAGATTTATACTTACTATCTGGATAAAGCAAAGTTACTGGCAAAGCAGTTTGACCTTCGCAATGAGAATAACAATTTCACGAAACAGATAAAAACCAGATAACACAAAAATGGCCCTGCAAGGAATTTGCAGGGCCATTTCGATATATATTTAATCAACCAGACTTTTTAACTTGGCTTTTAATTCAGGAGAAGAGGGTCTTGAAGCATACGGTGATTCTACCATGCCTTCCTTATTAATAATGATATAGCGAGGTAAAGTATTTACAAAATATTTTTTAGAGAAATCATTAATATTAGAGAGAGTTACATTTACACCCTTTATTGGTGAAGATTCTAAATACCTCTTTTGTTCATTTGAATCGTTATCAAGATAAATATTGATAAAATTATACTTTGAGGAATCACTAAATTCATTAACAAGATAATTAATACCTGAAAGTTCCTCAACTGAGGAACTACATCCCAACGACCATACATTCAAATAAACAACTTTCCCCAATAGATCATTGAGTTGGAAGGACGTACTATCTTGTCTGACAAATTTTATGTTTGGGGCTTTTTTACCTTTTTCAATACTATTTAATGCATTCTCTTTCCACATCGCAATTTTAAGATATTCAGATTGAGAAAATTGCTTTTTCATTTCTTCTAAATGAGTTTTAAAGAAATCTGTCAAACCATAATCCAGAGCATCAATCATTGTCTGAATGGCAAAAAATTCAGAAATTTCTTTATTGGTAAAAATTGATAAGGCAATATTGAATTTTGCACTGAAATAACAAAGTTGTTGATTCTCAAACTCTTCCTTAGAACAATCGATCCTGTTTTTTACATTATAGTTTAGATACATACCCACCAAATCAACATATGTTTTTGATAACAAGCAACTTGTATCATAACCAAAATCCTCAACCTTAACTTCACTTATGTTTTTTAATGGTTCGACTCTTTCTTTAGTAAAATAATTGTGGTAATCGGAGAACAAGATGTGACGGATAGTTATTAGACTTTTAATATCAGCATAGTCAAATGTTTTAAATCCGTCATCTTCTATTTCATCAAAATATTCTTCACGTAATACAATTATTCTATCCTCAATTTTTTCATTTAAATTCATGAAACTATCTAAAGACAAAGAATACAAGCTACGGACATTTAAATATTCTTCATCCAAAATTTTTTGTCTGGCCAGCAAATATTGATTCGCAAACTTATCCGAACCTTGATAGTACAATTTAGGTATTGTATCATTTACATCAATAGTTATACTATTGTTATTGTTTGCTATATAGACAGGGTATTTCTTATCATTGTAAAGAATATAAATTAAAGAAGGAGACTTGGCTTTGATAAATAGTTCTGCATTTTTCACTTCAAATTCTCTTGGAATTATACCCAACACCTCATCATTTCCATCAATAATGTGTTTTTTAACAAAAAATATATTCTCTTTTGGAGTTCCTTTTATGTCGTAACGAATCCTTACAGAATCTATTTTTTCGACATACACATTTTGCGGTCCAACAACTTGCCTACATATAGAAGACATTATTAATAATATTAAAATTCTATATAACATAAAGGTGCAAATGGAGGCATAATAATATGCCTCCAAAATTAAATTAACATCCTGTTAAACATATGTAATCCGAATTCATACGACAGTTATGTGGACTTTCACATCTATAACCTTTGTAATCCTCAAACATCAAACTTCTTGCACTACCACCTCTTATTTCCTCATTGATACTTAACTTCTCTGCAATATTCTTGTCAGAACTAAATCCCCAAAAACCGTGTTTAACATCCAATCCAAACAAAGCCATTACTTCTGCAAAATCATCTGCAGCCAATGAATTGTTCAAAATTTGATAATTAAAACCTACAACTCCTACATTTTCTTTAAAAACAATTCCTTTCATAAATTTTTCTAATTGCTCATTAGAAAGTTTACTTAAAGCGGTGCTTTGACTAGAAATTACACTTTCTAAATCCAGACCTGTTCTAATCACATTCGCATTCTTATTCTCTCGCAGTGCAATTAATTCATTACTAGTCTTAGCAGCAGTATAATTCATTTTAAATTCATTCTTTGATTTTACAGGAACTTCAATAGAAGAATTCTTACATGAACTTAAATAGAATGATGCCATAATCAAAATGATACCAATCATAGTTTTTTTACTTTTTCTCATAAATGTTTAAATTTTAAAGTTTTATAATTTATTTTAATACATCCGCCATTATTTTCAACACTGTATAAGTGTCTTCTGTGTTCGCTTTTATTATTACACTCTTAGAATGAATACCTGGATCATGAGTCTTCGAGAATTTAATTGTTATAAAACCATTACTTCCAGTTTTTACTGGTATTTTAGTCCATTCCGCTAACGTACATCCACAGGAAGTTGATATATCCTGAATAATGAGAGGTTCTGAACCAATATTTACGTAATTGAATGTGTGTTGAACTGTATCTCCATTCTTAATTCTCCCAAAATCATAAAAATCCGAATCGAATCTAAATTTGCCATATTCATTTACAATCTCAGACTTTGTCTTTAGACTCTTATCAACACATGACCAATTAGAAAAAATAGATACAAATATTAGTAGTTGAAAACATTGATTTAACTTTTTGATTACCATATTTTTTACATTAATTACAGTTTACATTCAAAATTTTTTTAGCCTTTTCTTTGATTATGTATACTTTTGCGTTAAGAACTGTCTCTTTAGTATTTAATATTTTATTCGCCCAATATTTCGCTTTATCACATTCATCAATACCCCAATAAAATTGCAACAAAGCATACTTGGGAATAAATTTCTTAGGCACCATATAGACTGCTTTAAGATAGCTTTCTTCCGATTTATCAAGATTGTTTAATATCATATAACCATCGCCAAGGAATACCATAACATCTGAGTCAGTATAGTATTTTCTAGATTCTTCTAAAACTCTAACACTTTCTTCAACCTTATTATTAAAAAGCAATTCTACTCCATAATTATAAAGAAAATTACTATTGCTTTGAAGGCGATGATAAATATTTATATATGCCCTTTCATTAAAATAACCATTCTCAGCACAATTTGCGGCTCTTTCCCACTTTCTATGACATATATATACTTCTGTTATATTATACAATATAATAAGAGAAAAACAGCACTGTATAATTACACCCAAACTAAAATTGGATATGTGAAAGACATTTCGTTGATTAAAATTCAATAATGTCAGAAAAAA
Source organism: Sphingobacterium spiritivorum ATCC 33861 (assembly GCF_000143765.1). Taxonomy (GTDB): domain Bacteria; phylum Bacteroidota; class Bacteroidia; order Sphingobacteriales; family Sphingobacteriaceae; genus Sphingobacterium; species Sphingobacterium spiritivorum. The sequence goes on from NZ_GL379776.1 coordinate 142,878, forward strand.
GATTATCAATAGTAAAATTGAACTATCAGCAGTAGGATATGAAAAAAGAGAACAAATATAAATGCTAATCAAACTTCCAATAGATGCAATTTTTACTATTTTTTCTTTTCCATTTCCGGTACATCTAAGTGTTTTTAAACTATAAGAAATAATCACAAGAGTAAGTACACCAAAAATTAATAATCCAATTATACCTAATTCGCTCGTTATTAATAGGTATTCATTGAACGGAGATTTGGTGTTTGAAGCAATAAGAGAATTAAAATGATCATCAGGATTTGACTCGAACCATTCCGACTGATATAAATTGTATTCCGATTTAAATTTTCCTAACCCAACTCCAAACACTGGGTTATCCATAATCATATTTAAGGTGTTCTTGTAAATAAATATCCGACCATCTACAGATTGAGTTTTTATTTGGGAATAATAAGAAACAGCAAAAAATAGAAAAAATATGATTATAGAAAAAAGACCAAAAAAAACTACTATTCTTCTTTTAAAATAAGAATACATTTTTTCACCATCAATTATCAACAATATAAAAAAACATCCAAAAAAAACCGCTATAAGCGCTGCCCTTTGTCCTGCTAATAAAAGGATTGAAATACATGTAAAAACACTTAGAGTATTCAGAAACATTAACGGAATTCTATAAACTGAATATTTTTTTATTACATATAGCCCTCCAAGTAAGAATGGTAGACTTATACTTAAATAATTAGTTAGAATACCCGGATTGCCAAATACACTTGTGATTTTAAAAATATCCGAACCTAAAACTTTAAAATATTCTAACCCTGAATGGATACTAACAATGAGTACTACTATCGAAAGAGTATTTATAGCAAAAAGTATAAGATTTTTAGAATTGAGAAATTTTGTAATCGATCTGAATATAATATATGCAAAAACCGAAGTAATTATATTTAAGAATATCAAACTATCAAAAGCAAACGTATTTTGGCTAGAATACCTGATCATAATGTAAAACATAAAAACTGCAATAAGAATATCTAAAATAGTGAATGATATCCCTCTTTTCATAGATGAAACTAAAAACAATACTGTTAATGCGACATATTCAAAAGAAATTGTAAATAAAAAGAAAAATTCAGAAGAAATAATAAACCTATCATCAAAATCAATAAAATTAATAATAGGACAAATAAACAAAAAAAATAAAAAAATTCCGCATAAAATTTTACAAAAAAAATTACACCGAACAATATAGATATTTAAAAAAAATAAATTACACATTATAGACATATTATTTTCAAAAATCAAGTATAATAAATATATTGTAAAAATTATAATAATTTAAAATAATTTTATTAAACAAAATACTCTTTATAAATTTCATTATGCTGCGCAGAATAATTCTATTATTTTCATTAATATTAATCATCCAATGTAAAGAACCAGAGATTATTGAATGGAATTCTCTAATAAATGATTACTCAAAAGATGATAGAGATAGCCTAAAATTAAAAAGTGTTTTATTTCTTCGAAATAAATTTGAATCTAGATACAGTGAAAAATTACTTTTTATGGATAAAAAAAATAACAGAATAAAAATCAGAATAGATTCAATTCAAAATGAAGCAACTCTGATGAAATATATGCAAATAAACAAATTAGAATCTTCTGTAATAAAAATTAAAGAAAGTGAGATATTAAATACTAAAGATATAAGGCGTTTTATTGAAGAAGCAGTTTCATCCCGAGAAAGATATTCCTGGTCAAAAGGGGTTTCAGAAGATTTATTCTTAAAATATGTTCTCCCCTACAAAATTGAAATGGAATTCCCTACTGAATGGAGAAGTTATTTTGAAAGAATACAACAAGGATTTTTGGATTCTTTAGATAGAACTACAGATAATTCTATTGAAAATGCAGCTAAGCTCATTTCCAAAAATATTTACCAATGGTACAGATATGATAAGAGTAATTATCTGTTCTCTCAACAGCCAGATTTTAATGAATTACTATTTTCCCGAAAAGGAGAATGTTACAGAATAGCAAGATTGTTTGTTTATGCTTTAAGATCTGCAGGAATTCCTGCAACTGTTGATATTGTTCCAAAATGGGGAAGCAAAAATGCAGGTCATGCCGAATTTGTTTTATTGGATTCATCTGGAAATCTCAAAGCCAATGTCACAACTGAACATAAACAAGGCCTATGCAGAGCCTCCAAGGTTTTCAGACAAAACTTTTCGTATAGTGGTCTATACACTGATTCTATTTCACCTTATCTCAGGAATTATCCTTTTAAATTGGATCATTTTATAAATGATAATACAACTGATGTGACAAATGAACATACAACATGTTATGACATCAAATTCAACATTCCAGATAAATATTCTTCATCTCCATTCCTATATATTTGTGTATACAATTATGGCGCTTGGGAACCAATCTTTTGGAGTAAAAACAACAATAACATAGCGTCATTTAGAAAAATGACCACAAATATTCTTTATAGAATCGCATCACCAACAGAAAATGGAATAGAATTATTACCTAATATTTTGTTTGTTACTAATAAGGGAGAAGTACAAAATATTGATCATATTTACTTAAAAAAGAAATCAAAATTTCATATTATAAAGATAAATAAGTTTAATGATGGAGAGAGGGCTCACGTCGAATCTGAAAAATTGTATACATTAAATCTATTACTTTCAAATGGAGAATGGAAAAAGTTAGAATCTAAATATCCTAAAAATGGCCGACTTTCTTTTCGTATTATACATTCTCCAAACTCATTTTATAAACTTACAGGTGAGAATTCAATTGACTATTTAGCTAGACCATTTCAATATGTAAATAATAAAATTATTTGGTGGTAAATATACACAAACCTTCTAATTAATTATCTCAAAAAAAACACTGTTATAATTATATAAAATTTTCACAAATACTTTAAAAACAAACATTTTTTAATTATTATATAAAAATTATTTATCTTTTATATCTTACTCCAAACCGCTGACACCGCCTGAAACAACCAGTTTCATTGCATCTGTAGCAGACATATTCAGTTTTTCTACCTTATCAGCCTTAACAATCACGACCTGACCTGCGAAAGAGTAGGAATAGGGAAAGTAAACTATCACATCATCCGGAAGATTGAGTTTGCTCAGATCATGCTGCGTCAGAAATCCGATCTTCTTGAGTCCCATATCGTTTACAGTAACCAATACCGGTTCGTTGAATTTCTTGGCATCCCCGACAAAAGCTTCAGTGAAATCCTTAATAGAGGAATATAAGGTATTGAACAACGGTATCCGGTTAATCTGGCGTGTAATCCACTGCTTGATCGGATCTGTCACAAAATTTGTGAATATAACTCCAGCCAGAACCAGGATCAGTATAACGGTTAATATCCCGATACCCGGAATATACAAGGGATGACCGCTTTCATCCTCTAAGAAATGTTCGGTCAGATTCAAAGTCGAATCTACAGATGCTACGATCCAGACAATCAGAAAAATTGCTCCTGCTAATGGAACCATGACCAAGGTGCCCTTGATCAGATAGTTTAAAAACCCTCTAAAAATTTTTGAAAACATGGCGTATTATACCCTAAAAAATGATTTACAAAGATGCGAAATCATCAGCGCATTATTCGTAAAAATATACTCTTTTTACCCGTTGTGAAATATTGACGAGTAACTCATACGGAATCGTACCAATACTGTTTGCAGCCGCTGTAATATCCGGAAACACAACAACTTCATCTTCTTCACTTACAGCAATATCTGTCACATCGAGCATACACATATCCATACAAATATCTCCTACTGTCGGCACGAGATGTCCGTTGACCAGCATCTTCCCTACTCCGTTACCAAACCGACGGTCATATCCATCTGCATAACCGATCTTAATCGTTGCGATTTTGCTGTCCCGGTGCAATACGCCATGACGGTTGTATCCGACAGTCTCTGATGCCGGAATATGTTTAATCTGCGTTACATTCGTCTTCAATACACCTACTGTCTGTAAGCTGAGATCTGTCCTGCTCGCCTCCACACCATACATACCTATCCCCAAACGCACCATATCAAAATAAGCAGACGGCCACAGCTCAATTCCTGAAGTAGCCGCGATATGACGTAAAAAACTATATCCAAGCTCCTGCTGCAGTTTCTTCGCAAACTGATCCAGCTTAAGGATCTGCTCGGCCGTAAATGCATTATCCTGTGGATTTGCAGCCGAGGCAAGATGAGAGAATGCCGATTGTACCCGGACCACATCCTGTTGACGCAGGATATCGATCAGCGCTTCAGCTTCATCCGGCATAAAACCTAGCCTGTGCATACCGGTATCTACCTTGATATGAATAGGGAAATTTTTTAGGTCTTTGATCCTGACAAACGAAATAAAGGCATGAAGAATACGAAAACTATAGATTTCGGGCTCCAGATTATGCTGAACTACGGATTCAAAAGCATTTTCATCCGGACTCATGACAACAATGGGCAGCGTAATTCCTGCATTACGCAATTCCACTCCTTCATCTGCATAGGCCACAGTAAGATAATCTACCTGATTAAACTGTAAGAGGTTTGCAATTTCAAAACTTCCGCTTCCATAAGAAAAGGCTTTAACCATAGCCATCATTTTCACCTCTTTGGGTACCAGTCCGCGATACACATTCAGATTATGCTCCAATGCATTCAGATTAATCTCTAATACCGTATCATGAGATTTTGCGACTAACAGCTTACTGATGTCCTCAAAATGGAAGTCACGCGCTCCTTTCAGCAATATGGTAGCATCCCGAAATTCTATATCCTTCAGATTAGCAATGAAATCGGCCGTAGATGCATAGCATTGAAAAGGTACGCCTAATTGTTCAGCGTACTGCCTCAGTACGGGGCCTATTAAGATCAGTTGGGTCAGATTACGGTCCGCAACCAAACGTTTTAGCTTGTTGAGATTCTTTTCATCAGTCAGCGTAACACCCGGAATATCGGATAAGATGAGTATGCTATTCGTATGCTGATGCTGTTGATTTAAAAAATCCAAAGCAATCTGCAGGGACACCAGATCATTGCTGTATGAATCGTCTATGACAGATGTATTATTTTTACCGTTCTTCAGTTCCAGACGCATCTCAACCGGCAACAGGTTCCTGATCCGCTCGGCTATCAGCGCTGTATCGTAACCGAAGCGCAGCATCACCGCTACACAGGTAATGGCATTTTCCATAGCAGCACTGTCCGTAAACGGAACCGAAATGCCAAACGTCTTTCCGCCATAGTATAGCGTCACATAGGTCTGTCCATCCTCCGGCTTGCGGATAGAATAGACTTCCAGTTGATTATCTTCTTCTTCTCCCCAGGACAGTTTGCGCGGCTTATAGGGAATCTGTACAGCCTCCAGATATTTGGCGGGGTAAATAAGCGTCTCCGCATCTTTAAATAACCGGAGTTTCTCTTCGGTTTTCTCCAGCTTTGAAGCAAATCCCTGCTGATGAGCAATACCAATATTGGTAAGCACGCCAAAAGTGGGCTTGATCATAGCTTCCAGACGGTCCATTTCACCGACATGGCTGATACCTGCTTCGATAATAGCCAGATTATACTGATTGGACAGATCCCATAGAGATAGGGCTACCCCCAATTGAGAGTTGTAACTTTTAGGACTTCTGTAGATTTTATATTCCGGAGACATCAGTTGAAACAACCACTCTTTGACAATGGTCTTACCATTACTACCCGTAATACCTATGACTGGTCCCTGAAAACGCGATCTGTTATGTTGTGCCAAAGATTGCAGGGTTGTCCATGAATTTGCAACCCACAGGATATTGGCATCGGGCATCTGTACTTCCTGTTCTGTATCTTTTTCCAGTATAAAATTACGTACTCCTTTATTATAAGCATCCTGAATATAAAGATGGCCGTCCTGACGTCCGGTAAATGCAAAGAAAATACCTAATTTCTCATGTGCAATCTTTCTACTGTCATATAGCAGGTAATGGATACTTACCTTAGTATCGGCTAAATAAGATCTGCGGGGCTTAATAATATCCTGAATCTCTGAAATCGTGTACATACTACCTCTCTTTTGGTAGATCAAAGATTGCCATTTTTTCCATAAGTTGGGTATTTTTTTAATTTTTGTAAGATGCGGGACGATGAAAAGAAAAAGAGGGTACTGACAGCGGCACAGGCTAAGCTCAAAGCCGAGAATTATTGTGCTTATCAGGAACGGGCTCAACAGGAAGTAAGAGATAAACTCTATGATTGGGGACTACATCAGGAAGATGTGGAAAATATAATTGTCGAGCTTATTTCCGACAACTTCCTCAATGAAGAACGGTTTGCTCTGGCCTATGCTTCGGGTAAATTCAGAATGAAAGGTTGGGGGAAAATAAAGATAAAACAAGGGCTTACTTTCAAAAAAGTATCTCCTCCCCTTATCAGACAGGCATTAGCAGCAATTGATTACGATGAGTACCTCTCTCGTCTGGCAGATATCCTGCAAAAAAAAGCAGCTTCGCTAAAAGAGGACGACCCGTATATACGTAAAAACAAGTTGGCTCAATATGCAGCCGGAAGAGGGTTTGAAAGTACAGAAATATGGGATCTTCTAAAAGAAAACACATATTGACCGGCATACAGCCAATATCCTTCAAAAATAAACCTAACTTAAAATCTATGTTACGTGGATATAAACATATTTAGTATTTTCGCACGTTATTTTTTAGAAGAAGTAAATTAACGAATATGCAGTTAACGAAGTTGGAAATAAAGGGGTTCAAAAGTTTTGGTGACAAGATTACGATCAACTTTAATGATGGTGTGACGGCTATTGTGGGCCCTAACGGTTGCGGAAAATCCAATGTGGTAGATGCGATCCGTTGGGTAATGGGTGAACAAAGCACCCGAGCGCTGCGTTCGGAAAAGATGGAAAACATCATTTTTAACGGCACGAAAAACCGTAAGCCTGCTAATCTGGCCGAAGTATCCCTCACCTTTAATAATACAAAAAACATTCTTCCTACAGAGTTCTCAACCGTGAATATCACCAGAAAACTCTACCGAAACGGAGAAAGTGAATATAGACTGAATGATGTAAAATGTCGCTTAAAAGATATTACGGATCTTTTTCTGGATACAGGTCTTGGGGCGGATACCTATTCCATCATTGAGTTAAAAATGATTGACGAGATTATTAATAATAAAGATAATTCCCGGCGTAATCTTTTTGAAGAAGCCTCCGGTATATCTAAGTATAAGGTTCGCAAAAAGCAAACCCTTTCTAAACTGAAAGAAACAGAAAACGACCTTAGCCGTGTAGATGACCTCCTATTTGAGATCGGTAAGAATCTGAAGAGTCTGGAAAATCAGGCAAAGAAAGCAGATAAATATTTCCGTCTCAAGGATGAATATAAAGACGCCAGCGTAAGTCTCGCCTATTTCAAACTGGCAGATTTCAGCCAGGATCTGGAAAAACTGGAAGAACAGGAAGCTGCACAGCAGGAAGTTATTCAGCAGAATCAATCTCAGATCGGCCTGCAGGAAACGGAGCTGCAGGAAAAGAAAAAGGATATCCTTGCTAAAGAGAAGAATCTCTCTGTACAACAAAAGAGTACGCACGAGTATGTCAATAAGATAAGAGCATACGAATCGGAGAAAAAGATCAAAAATGAGCAGATGCGTCATTTGCAGGAAAAAGAGGCGAGATTAAGTACAGAACTGGCAAATGATAAGCAACAACTCAACCATGCTTTCTATAATATAAAAAGACTCAATGAGGAGCTCTTTGAAGAGCAATCCAAATTTGACAGTATAAAAATGGATCTGGAGGCTAACAAGACTGAAGTAGAAGAGCTGAGAGCACAACAACAATCTGCAAAAGCCAAGTTAGACAGTTTTCAAAAAGAAAGAGGGGAAATTCAGAGCAGAATCTATCAGCTGGAAAAAGATATCGCAGTACTCAATATACAAAAAGATGCTCTTCAGCAGGAATCTCTGCGCAATGTCAGCGATACCGCTTCTAAAGAAACGGAATTAAATCAGTTTAATATCGCCGTTGCAGATCTTGAAGGTCGTGTAGACTCTCAACAGCAGCAATACGAATCCGCTATACAATCTGAAAGTGAACTGCAGCTACAAATCACGGCTACGGAATCCGAGTTGCAGACGATTAAGGATGAGCTCAACAGACAAAGTCGTATAGTCGATGCAAAACAGAACGAATATAATCTGACCAAGTCATTGGTCGATAATCTGGAAGGATTTCCGGAGTCTATCCGGTTCCTGCGCAAAAGTGCAGGTTGGAAAAAACAATTTCCGCTCTTCTCGGATATTCTTTTTTGTAAAGAAGACTATCGGGTTGCAGTGGAGAACTACCTGGAGCCTATCATGAATCATTATGTGGTAGATTCACAACAGGATGCCGTACAGGCCATCCAGTTATTGAGCGATGCGTCGAGAGGAAGAGCAAACTTTTTTGTACTGGATGCTATCACTTCACTTTCTCCATTCGCTCCTGCCGTTGAGGATGAAAAGCTGATCCGGGCATTGGATGTCATCACTGTAGAAGAAAAGTACAGAACGCTGTGCGAAATCTTACTACAACATGTCTTCATCCTGAAACACGGCGAATCTGCAGATCTCGAAACGCAGCTTCCGCAGGATGATACAATCATACTGCATAAGGAAGGACGATTTGCAAAAAACAGATTAGGACTTATGGGTGGTTCGGTAGGATTGTTTGAAGGGAAGAGAATCGGAAGGGCCAAAAACCTGGAGAATCTGGCAAAAGAAATCAAAACATTGAATCAGCAGATCGTAGAACTGCAAACCCGTGAAGTAGAGCAATCCGGTAAACTGGTATCGCTCAAAAACAATTCACAACGGGAAACTATAGATGAGTTGCGCCACCAGCTTAATCGTCTCAACAATGAACTGATATCCGTCAAAACCAAACAGGAACAATACCAGACTTTTATCACCAATAGTCATAACCGTAAACAGGACATAGAAGCCAAAATCACGACTATTACCAATGATCTTTTGACGGCAGACCCGACCTTACAGGATCTGAAAATTGAAAACCAGAAGAGAGATCTGGAGGTACAGGATCTGCAGGAAAACTTTAATGAAATATCGGAGATCCTGACTGAAAAATCAGCGGTATTCAATCAACAGAATATTCATTTTCATCAGCAACAGAATAAAGTATCAGGTATTCAGAAGGATCTGGAATACAGAGATGTTCAGAAAGAAACATTTGAAGCCCGCATCGAAAAGAATACGATTGAATATGAAGAGGTACAACAAAGTATAAAAGATACACTTCAGCACGTTGATCATAACGATGAGGATCTGCTCGCTATGTACGCTCAGAAGGAGGCTCTTGAAAAAGGCTTACAGGACATAGAAGAGGACTTCTATGCTTCACGCAAAGTCATTAATGATCTGGAAGAAGCTATAGCACAGTTGCGCAAATCCAAAGAGCTTACCGATATGCTGATCGGTGAGATTAAAGATAAAAAGACCAGATTACAGATCGATCTGAATGCTCTTCGTGAGCGTCTTTCTGTAGAGTTCAATATTGACCTTAAAGACCTTCTGGAAACTGAACCTCCAGAAACAAGCCTGTCTCAGCAAGCGCTGCAGATAACCTGTGAGAAGATCAAGAAACAACTGGATGAATACGGTACAATCAATCCAATGGCCAAAGAAGCCTATGATGAAATGAACGAGCGGTCGGACTTCATTACGAAAGAAAAATCTGATCTGCTGGAAGCCAAAAACTCTTTAATGGCAACCATCAAAGAGATCGATGATTCGGCTAAAGATAAGTTCATGACGGCCTTTACTATGATCCGCGAAAACTTTATCCGTGTGTTCAGATCATTATTTAATGAAGAAGACAGCTGTGACCTGACGCTTTCTGATCCGGACAATCCACTGGAATCGGATATTGACATTATTGCACGTCCTAAAGGCAAGCGACCGCTTTCTATTAATCAATTGTCGGGAGGAGAGAAGACGTTGACTTCTACAGCGTTGTTATTCTCCCTGTATCTGCTGAAGCCAGCGCCTTTCTGTATATTCGATGAGGTAGATGCTCCGCTTGATGATACGAATATTGACAAATTCAACAATATTATCCGTGAATTCTCTAACGATTCACAATTTATAGTAGTCTCGCACAACAAGCGTACTATAGCAAGTACAGATGTCATCTACGGTGTGACGATGGTAGAACAGGGAATCTCCAGAGTAGTTGCTGTCGACCTGAGAGATGTCGCTTAAAAAATAAATCTTCACCTGGCATGTTTTACAAATATGCCAGGTGAAGATTTTCTTATATCAGGACCTGATTATTACTATCCTTCTCTTATTTCAATAGCCGTACATCGTACAGATCTTTTCTTCTGTCTTTCATGATCTTGACGGTACCATATTCATGCAGATCCCGCAACGCATATAAGTCCACATCTGCGATCAGCACCATTTCAGCATTGGGAGTGGCTTCGGCTTTGATGGCATTATTGGGAAATGCAAAATCAGAGGGAGTGAATACAGCCGATTGGGAATATTGAATATCCATGTTATTGACACGTGGCAGATTACCGACTGAACCTGCAATAGCCACATAGCATTCGTTTTCTATAGCACGTGCCTGCGCACATGTACGTACACGGATATATCCGTTCTGCGTATCTGTCATAAAAGGTACAAATAAAATCTGCATACCCTGATCGGCCAGTATACGGCTCAATTCCGGGAATTCTACATCATAGCAGATCAATAATCCGATCTTACCACAATCTGTATCAAATACTTTGACTTCATTCCCTCCTATCATACCATAATACTTGGACTCATTCGGGGTGATATGGATCTTACGATAGGAATCTACTTTACCACTCCGGTGACAGAGATAGGAAACATTATACAGTTTATTATTCTCATAGACAGGCATAGACCCTGCTATAATATTGACATTATATGATACCGCGAACTGCTGTATACGATCTACGATCTCATTGGTGAGCTCGGCCAGTCTTTTCATTGCGGTCCTTTCAGGAAGGTCATTGAATGGACTCATCAACGGAGTATTGAAAAATTCGGGAAACATAATAAAATCAGCACCGTAATCGCTGACCGTATCTACGAAAAACTCAATCTGGTCATAAAAAGCCTCGACATTATCAAAGAGGCGCATCTGCCATTGTATCAGTCCAAGACGAATAGTTTGTTTGGATGTAGAAATGGAACGGGAATCGGGTTCGTAATAAATATTATTCCATTCCAGTAATACCGCAAACTCCATGGAATCCATATCCTCTGGCAGGTAATTTTTCAGAATCTTCTTGACATGGAAATCATTGGACAACTGAAATGTGAGCGTCGGATCGTAGATCTCTTTACGTTTTACCTTTTCGATATAAACGCGGGGACTCATTTTTTCTGAGTAATTATGGTAGTTAGGGATACGTCCTCCGGCTACAATACTTTTGAGATTGAGTTGCTCACACAGTTCCTTACGGGAGTCATAAAGTCTTCGCCCCAGGCGTAATGCACGATGATCCGGATGTACAAAAACTTCTATCCCGTATAAAGTATCACCTTCATGCGTATGTTTACTGAATTTACCATCATCAATAATATCGTAGTAACTATCATAGATATTATTCTTTTTTGAATTAAGGATAATGGATAAGGCACAAGCGACAACATGACCATCGACCTCCACACATAACTGCCCTTCGGGAAACAACTCAATCAGATCGACGATATTCTCCCGGCTCCAGACTTCTCCCATACCCTGATAGGCTTCCTCCATGGAGTTTTTTAAATCTCTATAGTCCTTCTTGGTCAAAGGTCTTACCTGTATATCCATATATATTATTTTTAAAATTTAATGTAAGTGAAAAATTAAGATCAGCGATCATACATCATTCAAACAAAAAATAATGCCAACTGTTATCCTAACTTAGCATTTTTTTAAAATTAATCAGCTAATTTGCACGAAAGAAAGTCTGAATATCCTGATATACCGGCAGGTACGTATGGATCGGAACGTCTGAAAGGATGAGTTCCGTTTATAAATCATTGCTGCCTTTATCCTCTGATTTCGGCTAAAGGCAGCAAGAGATTTTTTAATTATGCTTCTCCTTTTGGAGTTCCAAAATTAAGCGGCAATGTATTATCATTGGCTTTAATTGATCCGTTTTGAGCTTCAAAACGGTTAATATTATCCTGCAAAGCACCTAAAAGCCTTTTCGCATGTTCGGGAGTCAGAATAATTCTGGATTTGACCTTTGCCTTTGGTACACCGGGCATGATACGAACAAAATCCACAACAAATTCTGTAGATGAATGTGTAATAATAGCCAGATTGGAGTATACTCCTTCTGCTGTTTCTTCCGTCAGTTCAATACTCAATTCCTGATTCTCCTGATTGTTATTTTCCATTCTTATTGTAATATATATTTAGGGTTTTTATAATATAGTCTTATTATTAACTTTTGAATGTTCTGAAATCCTGTCCCTCTTCTATCGCCAGTACAGTTTCATAAATCAGTCTGATCACATTATCTACATCTTCTTTATGAATCATCTCTACTGTAGTATGCATGTAGCGAAGCGGTAAAGAGATCAATGCCGAAGGTACACCACCATTAGAGTACGCAAAGGCATCCGTATCCGTACCTGTATAACGGGATGAAGCCTGTCTCTGGAATGGAATCTGATTCTGCTCCGCAACCCTGACTAGCAGTTTATTCAGGTTGATCTGCACTGCAGGTGCATAGGACAATACAGGTCCGCTACCACAAGCCAGATCTCCCTGGGTAATCTTATTGATCATCGGTGTTTGTGTATCGTGGGTTACATCGGTCACAATAGCAACATGAGGTTTGATATAATCGGCGATCATTTCTGCCCCGCGAAGACCAATTTCCTCCTGTACAGAGTTAACGATATAAAGACCAAAAGGCAGTTTTTTCTTATTTTCCTTCAGCAAACGCGCTACCTCGGTGATCATGAATCCGCCGGCACGGTTGTCCAGTGCACGTCCTACATAGTACCGGTCATTGAGGATCATAAATTCATCCTCATAAGTAACTACTGAACCTACATGAATGCCCAGCGCCTCTACTTCTTCTTTGCTTGTACAGCCACAATCCAGAAAAATATTTTTAAGAGTAGGTGCTTCTTCTTTTTCGCCTGAACGGGTATGAATAGCCGGCCATCCGAATACAGCTTTTACGGTTCCTTTATCTGTATGGATATTTACACGTTTGGAAGGTGCAATCTGATGATCTGAACCTCCGTTGCGGATAACATAGATCAAACCATCTTTCGTAATGTAATTTACAAACCAGGAAATTTCATCTGCATGTGCTTCTATAACTACTTTATAAGGCGCATCCGGATTGATAATTCCTACAGCTGTACCATAATTATCAATATAAGTTGTATCTACATACGGCTTCAGATAATCCAGCCACATGCGTTGCCCCTCCCACTCAAAACCTGTTGGTGAAGGGTTATTTATGTATTTTTCAAAAAAAGAGAGCGACTCTTTTGTCACTATCGGAATGTGTTTTTTTTCTGTTTTTTCACTTTTCTTAGCCATATTCAATTAATGATTTCAGATACGATTGCTTACATAGTAAGCTCAGGACAAAGTTAAAAAAGATAATTTTAAGTTTTCGGACCGGATACCTCTATTCCGTTTAATTCACGTCCAAAAACAAGGATTATAATCTACACCTTCTGCCCTGGGAGCACAGTATTCCTCCCATGGAGGGATACGAATGTAAAATAATCAAAAAAACACAATAAAGAATTCTTTTCCCTAATTCTTTGCAGAAAGAATATAATTATCTTAATTAATTCAGTGATCCCTGAGTATCCTGTTTTTTAATGCTGAAGGTGTATTAAAAATATTACCTGCGGATTTGAAGTATATTCTAACTTACACAGAATAACCATACTATAGCAGAATAAGATTGTACTTATTCCACCAGGGCTTTCACCAGGCTTAAAACATTTGGACAAAGCCTTTTAAAAAGGTGGAGAAATACTATCTTTACAGCATCAAAATAGTTCATAACAAATGGAAAATCTTTTCAATATAATCTACTGGGATATTCATCCCGAAATATTTAAGATCGGCTCTTTTGGATTACGCTATTATGCACTCTGTTGGCTGGCGGCATTTGCAATATCGTATGTTCTGATGCTGAAGATCTTCAAAAGAGAAGGCAAAACACAGGAGCAGCTGGATCAGTTAAGTATCTATATTTTCTTAGGAACATTAATCGGTGCCCGCTTGGGACATTGTCTGTTTTATGAGTTTGATTACTACAAAGATCATATCATGGAGATTTTCCTTCCTTTCCGTTGGGATGCAAATGGCAATTTCCAAATGACAGGTTTTGCAGGTTTAGCCAGCCATGGTGCTGCTGTCGGTATACTGACCTCGATCTATCTCTTTGCCAGAAAAACAAAGATCAATTTTATGTGGGTAGCAGATCGTCTTGTGATTGTCGTACCGATAGCAGGAGCTTTTGTCAGATTAGGTAACTTCTTCAACTCTGAAATGATCGGTCCTCCTACAGATCTTCCTTGGGCTGTAGTATTCAAAAATATTGATAATATTCCCCGTCATCCCGGACAATTGTATGAGGCATTGGCTTATGTGATTATTTTTATTGTGATGTGGTACCTCTACAATAAAAAGAGCATTCTTAAGCCTGGATATTTGTTCGGAATATTTCTGGTGTTATTATTCGGTGCGCGATTTGTTCTGGAATACTTCAAAATAGATCAGGAAGATTTTGAAAAGAACATGTTATTTAATATGGGACAGATCCTGAGTATTCCATTTATTCTTGCGGGTTTTTATCTGATCTTCCGAAAACCGAAAGAAGGTCAATCCAAATAATCATAAAAGCCCTTTTTTGCTTAAAAAGGGCTTTTTCATTTTAATATATATGCACAATTTCAGTAAATTCAAACGAAGTACTATTATTTTTATTCTGGGCCTGCTATCGGCTATCGGTCCCTTCTCTATTGATATGTATCTGCCGGCTTTCAAAACCATAGCAACGGATTTTGGTACTTCTGTAGATCGTGTACAACTATCTCTTTCTTCTTTTTTTATCGGGATAGCTATCGGTCAGCTTGTTTACGGACCTCTTCTTGACAAATTCGGACGCAAAAAACCACTGATCGTAGGAATCAGTCTGTATATTTTCGCTTCCATAATGTGTATATTCTCCACTAATATTGAACAGTTGATTGTTTTCCGCTTTATACAGGCCTTGGGCAGCTGCTCGGGTATGGTCGCTTCACGGGCAATGGTGAGAGATTATTTTGGACCGCAGGAGTCCGCAAAGATATTCAGTATGCTGATGCTTATCGTGGGTATCTCTCCTATTCTGGCACCGAGTGTCGGGGCATTCGTCATGTCGCACTTTGAGTGGCATATGATCTTTACCATTCTGACGGTCATGGCTGTCCTTATTCTGATCAGCGTTATTTTCCTGTTACCGGAATCATTTGCCGGAAATAAAAATTTTTCTTTAGCACCGAAACAGGTCACAATTAACTTTTGGACGGTTTGTAAAAACCCGCAATTTTTGAGCTTTTGTCTCGTCAGCGCACTTACTGCATCCGCACTATACGCCTACCTGGCCGGCTCGCCATTCGTCATGCAGGAACTATACGGACTTACAGAATCAGAATATGGAATTGTATTCGCAATAATCGCCTCTGCACTTATACTGGCTACCCAGATCAACAGGATTGCACTCAACAGATGGTCAAGTAGCGATATTTCCAGATTTGCATCACGTCTACAGGTGAGTATGTCTGCATTATTTATTGTTGTGACTTTAGGGGGGTGGATCACCCTTCCTACTATGGTCGGATTTATTTTTCTGATTCTGCTGGCTCAGGGATTTATTTTCCCAAATACTTCTGCCCTGGCCTTAGCACCATTCAAAGAACTTGCCGGAAGTGCTTCTGCCTTATTGGGTTGCTTTCAGATGGGCATTGGAGCACTGGCTTCCGGAGCGGTGAGTATACTGCACAACAACACCGCGTTGCCAATGGTGATCGTCATGTCTGCATGCTCGTTTTTAGGGCTTATTATATACTTATATCTGCCGAAATTACTAAAACCTGCTACTATATAATACAAAAAACGGGCTGTTCTGATAATCAGAACAGCCCGTTTTCATTATATGATTATGTTATGCTTTAGATCAGTCCTTCTATAGCTAAGCGATAGCCGTCCAATCCAAAACCACAAATTACGCCTTTACAGTTCTTCGCCAGATATGATTTATGGCGAAATTCTTCACGTGCATATACATTGGAAATATGTACCTCTATAACCGCAGTCTTTACTGCCGCAATAGCATCCCCTATAGCAACAGAAGTATGCGTATATGCACCCGCATTTAACACAATTCCATCGATATCAAAACCTACCTCATGAATTTTGTCAATAATGGCTCCTTCTGAATTGCTCTGAAAATAGTTCAGGTCCAGTTCCGGAAACCGCTGTTTCAATGTTTCAAAATATGACTTAAAATCCTGATCTCCGTAAATACTCTTTTCTCTCACACCTAAGAGATTAAGATTCGGACCGTTGATTATTAATATTTTTTTCATGTGCTTATGCTATTCCGTAAAGATAGGTTATTCTTAGAAATCTCCATAAAAATTGCGGAACGAAGACCGCAATCCTACTGAAATAACACCTGATTTTTGCGTCGGAAGATTTTCGATCTGGCGGTAGCGTTGGGTATACCCCACTTCAAACCTCAGGTTATACTTCGGATTTAACACATAGGCAGCTCTCAGATCTCCATAGTACAGATTATTCTTGACACCTTGTCCGATATAATTTCCGTACATATTCGGGAGCGTCTCATAAGATTGAAAGATATCACCCCCCATATTGATATCCGGATTAGGATCTGTACCGTATCTGTTATAGATCAGCTGACCTGAAAAATCAAATCGTTTCCAAGAATAATTCAGCATTCCGATCAATTCTCTGAAATTAGCTCCCGAGGGATGCGCCAGAGGTTCACCATGGTTACTATAGTTAGATATAGAAGTAAAGTGCTGATAAGTATATGGACGTACGGTATTAAATTCTCCCAGAAAATTAAGGCTTTTTACACCAAACAGGTCAAATCCACGTGCTCCGAGCTGTACTCCCCACTTGTTGTGCGCATAGCCATTTCCTTTGAAAAATTCGCTTGCTGTAAATTCTCCCAGTAAGAACTGACCATATACGGTTGCATTGCGCAGGACCTTATACTTGGCATTCAATCCCAGAAACATTTTATCAGGCGAAGAATAATTATTTGATTCTACAGCACGCAGAAAGATGATTGGGTTAATGTAGTTAAAATCAAATCCTCTTTTACCGGCTTCATTCTGATTAGCCCAGATCACAGCCTGAAAAAAACCTACTGACAACTTATTTGTCGCATTATAATCTAAATACTGAAATGCACCCCACTTGATTCCATCCCCGAATCTTCCTCCCGAATTGAGTGAATCCACTCGCGGATTTTTGGGGTCTGTCATATAAGCCCATATCGAAGTATATTGCACGTTCCCGATTTTACCTCTTAGCTTAAGATGGGAATAGTTGGATGAAAAATCTGAAAGTAATAAAGAACGGTAACCGTCTCCGATAAAGTTTTTGTCGTATGCCAGTGTGACCTGTAAGTAAGGGTTTACATCATAAGTTGCACTTGCAGTTGCATACATCCAGTCTTTGACATTATTAGATTGTAATTTGGTAACTCCCTGTCCAGGAATTAGCATATTTTGCGTCATATAATTATCCAGATACTCCGGAAACCGTGCCTGATTCTCAAAAGCATTGGCATAGAATGTAAACTTGTCTCCTATTGTCAGACCAGCCTGAATACCGCGTGTATTCATCCAGGTGCTGCGTTTGTCTCCCATCAGATCTTTACCAATCTGAAAATCCGGCATAAAATCAAGGTAAAAAGTATGATCTTCTTTTTCTACCTGTACCAGATGTTCATTAAATATCTTACGCATAAAGATATTATCCGAATCGACATGTCCTACATTTTGTAATGAGTCATATTTAGATAATAGCTGATCCTTAAATATAAAGGGTTTGGAAGATGTAAATTCCCGGGTATCGGGAGAATACACGAGTTCGTTGAATTTCTGATAATACTGATAAGAATATGTCTGATTTCTGACCTGTGCTAATGCAGTATGAGATACAAGTAATAAAGGCAATACGGCAAATGTCCAACGCAGCCAGGGTCTGAGTAAAGTGAATTTCATATATATCAAGTTTCAACGGATTTTACAAGCAAAATCCATTCCTAACTGCAAATTAACTAAATATTATTGACTCGATTTCTGTCAATGTCAGTTTTGATAAAGCTAAAACGTATTTGCCGCGTTTAAAAAGAAATATATTTTTATTATATTGCAAATTATTACAGAAACTAATTTATAACTCCACCATAATGAAACGAAGAACTTTCATTCAAAATGCCGCCCTTCTGACGTCCGGAATGATGGCCAGTAAACTTTCATTCGCCGGGATGCAAAATTCATTTCCGGTAGTACGTATCGCAAAAGATAAAAGACATTTTTCCAGTAAAGTCATTGAAGATGTGATTAGCGAATTCCAGAAAGGAGTTTCAAATAAAGAGATGGCATGGATGTTTAACAATTGTTTTCCAAATACATTGGACACAACTGTTTATCCTGAAAAAGATGGAAATAAACCACTTACCTATGTTATCACAGGAGATATCGATGCGATGTGGCTTCGTGACAGCAGTGCGCAGGTATGGCCATACCTGCCTTTTATGAAGCAAGATAAGAATCTTCAGAATCTTATAATGGGATTAGTCCGCAAGCAGAGCAAGTGTATCATCATTGATCCTTATGCAAATGCGTTCTACAACGATCCTGCTAAAAAAGGAGAATGGTTCAGTGACCATACGGATATGAAACCGGGTATCCATGAGCGCAAATGGGAAATAGATTCTCTTTGTTATCCTATCCGTCTGTCATACGCATACTGGAAGGCAACAAATGATGCAACTCCATTTGATGAGGAATGGGTAAAAGCACAACAAAACATTTACAAAACATTTGTAGAGCAGCAACGTAAAGAAAGTGTAGGACCATACAAATTCGAACGTACAACAGCTCGCGGTACAGATACCTTACAAGTAGATGGATTAGGTTATCCTGTAAAACCTGTAGGACTGATCTGTTCCAGTTTCCGTCCATCGGATGATGCGACTATCTTCTCCTTCCTGATTCCTTCTAACCTGTTTGCTGTAGTCAGTTTGAGACAATCCGCCGAAATCTTACGTGCTGTAAACAAAAACGCGGATCTCGCTTCCAAAATGGAGGGTCTTGCCAATGAAGTAGAACAAGCTATTCAGAAATATGGCATTATCGATCACCCGCAGTTTGGCCGTGTGTACGCTTTTGAGGTAGACGGTTTCGGCAGTCATCTTATGATGGATGATGCTAACGTACCAAGTTTATTGGCTTTACCATATCTTGGTGCTGTAGATGTCAATGATGAAGTATACCAACGTACACGTAAATATATCCTTTCTTCAGACAATCCGTTCTTCTTTAAAGGAACAAAAGCTGAAGGTATCGGAGGTCCTCACATTGGTCGTGATATGATCTGGCCAATGTCGATCATCATGCGAGCCTTCACTTCTACGAATGATGAAGAGATCCGCAACTGTATTCAGACGTTGATTCATACCCATGGAGGTACCGGATTTATGCACGAATCCTTCCATAAAGATGATCCTACGAAATTCACCCGTCACTGGTTTGCATGGGCAAATACATTATTTGGAGAATTACTATGGAAAACTTACAAAGAAAAGCCATCTTTGCTTAAGTAAACAGAATATTCTTAAGGTAAAACGCTATTGGGAATATTCTCAATAGCGTTTTTTATGTCCAATACTGTATTTCATAACAGTCCAATAGGTGTATTCGACTCCGGTTACGGAGGGTTGTCTGTATTTAAAGAAATCAAAAAGGAACTTCCTGAATACGACTATATATACCTGGGTGATAATGCCCGTATTCCTTATGGCAACCGTTCTTTTGAAACCGTCTATCAATTTACGAAAGAGTGCGTTTTCAAATTATTTGATCTGGGCTGCGATCTGGTTATTCTGGCCTGCAATACCGCATCTGCAAAAGCCTTACGATCTATACAGCAGCATGACCTTCCTCCCGGAAAGAAGGTACTAGGTGTTATCAGGCCAACTACCGAAATAATCAAGAAATATACAATTACAAATAAGATTGGTATACTGGCTACTACCGGCACGGTAAAATCAGAATCCTACAAAATTGAAATCAACAAATTCTACCCGGAGATTGAGGTTTTTCAGCATGATTGCCCTTTTTGGGTACCCTTGGTAGAAAACAATGAAATAGATACAGAAGGTGCCCGTTATTTTGTAGAAAAAGATATTCACGAGCTTCTTTCGCAATCTTCGGAAATAGACACCATAGTATTGGCATGCACGCACTACCCTTTGTTACTTCCAGTAATCAAGCAATTCGTTCCTCCTCATATTCAGATTATCTCGCAGGGTCCTATTGTAGCACATAGCCTGAAAAATTATCTGGAAAGACATCCTGAAGTAGAGCAAAGTTGTTCGAAAGGTTCTACATTACAATTTTTCACCACAGATGATGCTTCAGGATTTGAAGAGAAAGCTGAAATATTTTTCGGACACCCCGTAAAAGCCAGTACTATAAAAGTCTGACTTTTAAACATAATTTAAGGTGGATCAGCAAGATCCACCTTAAAAAGATACCACAAGAAGTGATGATTTATTTGGGTTAATAATTTGCGCTTTAAAAATGTATCATAAGAAAATCTGATTTGTCCAATCTTCTTTCTGCTTCTACATTATTTACTGTCACACAGGTTGAATATTATCCTGCCATTTTCGTTGCTCACCAATCTTAAGGAAAAGGGAATAATTCAATTTGCTGTGGTAACTGAATTTATTCCCTTTTGAGATTTTATTAACCAATTACAAAAAATGTACATAACCGTCCGGAAAACTAATTGCGGCCGGCCCTTCCCCAAGACTGCACATTAAAGAATAAATGGATGGTTAATAAGTTATCTCCCATTTTAAGATGTTGGTTAAATACGATGTAAAAGTACAACGACGAATCCATTTTATCCCCACCCGAAAGTATAGGATTGAAAATAATATAATTTATAAAATATTGAAAATCAGAATTTTAATAAAATAACACAAATTGTCCCCCTGGGTAGGTACTGTTGACTTCTATTTTATATGGAAAAATTCATAAAATCGGATATCAGGTCAGACCACCTATTTTCTCTTTAAATTTGAGTGCCTGCGTGCGGCTTTTTATATCCAGTTTGATATAGAGATTACTCACATGATACTTGACCGTATTTAAAGAAATAAATAATTTTTCACCAAGCTCCTGATTGGATAAGCCTTCCCATAATCCCATCAGCACATCCATCTCTCGTTCCGTAAGCTGATAGTTTTCCTTTAAGAATACGATGGTATTTTCTTTCAGTACAACTGTTTCTTTAGCGACAGGAAGATTATCCTTCAGCTCATTCAACTGATTGAGGTAGCTATTGATCTCATTCCGGCAGCGTTCATTTTCTTCCTGTAAAGCACGGGCCTTAAAAACAATGGCAAAACTGATACTAATAATTTCAAAAGCACTTACCAGTCTCAATGTATCCATATTGAAAACAGACAGCCAGGATTGATTAAAATTTGTATTCAATACAAATCCGATTCCGACAAGCAGTATTACACCAAACGTAAGAACCAGAAACCGTGCATATACATCTTTACGGAATTGCTTGATTGCTAAAGCTATTGCAAATAATGTCGCAGCAAAACTCGATATATTGACTACGCTTATGAAGCCTTTCCATTCAAAAATGATAAAAAGTATCAATCCGACAAAAGACAAAGTCATAAGCGGAATAACCACTTTCCAATAGTTTCTAAAATTATTCCGAAGATCCAGAAAATAATAGGCAAATAAACAGGCCAAAGAAGAGGAGAACGGAACGGAATAGACTACAAAATGCTCCAATATGAGTTTACCTTCCGAGAGAAAATAAAACATACCGTCTTCATAGAAAAACTCTGCGAATACGATCAGTTGAAACAAACAGTAAGTAATAAATCGTCTGTCTTTGAAAATAAGGTAGAATACGAAATTAAAGATGACAGACATAACTGCGAGTCCGTAATACAAACCAATTCCAAATAACTGGGTAGCCTCATGACGGAAAAAAGCACTCTCTTCTTTGACAACAACATGAATACCCTTGTACATGGTACTGTTACTCTTAATATAATACACAGGCTGGTCTGTCATGAAATGAAATTGATTATATCTGGCAAAAGACTCTGCTTTAGCTGCATGATCGCTATCTGTTAGGAGAACTAATTTTCCGTGTGAATACACATATAAAGAGGCATCTCTGAAATGTGGCGAAGGAATCTGGAGTATGAGCTCTTTATGAAGCTGTTCTCCGGTCAAGACACCTTTGATCCACCAGGATTGACCATCCGCTCCATCTGCATATTGTGTTTTGTCCCGATTGAGGACAGATCCAAACTTTAAAGACTGTATTTCCTGAATGACAGATGGCGGTGCTTCAGTTTCCAGAACAGATGCATTCAATTGAGTATGCACCATTAAAAGAGACAATACCATAGAAATTATAATAATGCAATATGGAAAGCGGCAACTAAAAAGATACATATCTTTCATGTAAGATTAGGTAGATTATTAACATTTAGGGTTAAAGGCTTAAATTTAGTATTTTTTTAAACAATTTAGCCCTATCTTTTATGCTTCTGTCAAAGATTCAGGTTTTCTTTTAACAACAATAAAAGCAGATCTTAGGTCTGCTTTTATTGTTGTTTTGACAATATATTTTGGTATATCAAGACAGGTACTATTTCTTGTAAAATAAAGCTCTGTTATATTCGTAATTCATTCGTGCAATATTGATCACCGATATACCCTGCGGACATTCGACCTCACATGCTTCCGTATTGGAACAATGACCAAAAAACTCCTGATCCATCTGCTGAACCATATTAATAACCCTTTCGTTTCGTTCTTCCCTTCCCTGCGGCAGTAAGGCCATATGCGCAATTTTGGCAGAAGTAAATAAAGCTGCGCTTCCATTTTTACATGTAGCGACACAAGCTCCGCAACCTATGCAGGCGGCAGCATCGAAAGCAGCCTCTGTAGACTGATGTGTTACTGGAATAGCATGCGCATCAGGAGCCTGACCTGTATTGACAGATACAAACCCGCCTGAAGAGATGATACGGTCAAATGCCGATCGGTCTACTTTCAGATCCTTTTTAACAGGAAAAGCATGCGACCGGAAAGGCTCTATAAAAACAGTCTCCCCGTCTTTGAATGTTCTTAAATGCAGTTGGCATGTAGTGGTATTTTCCAGCGGACCATGTGCGATACCATTGATCATCATACCACATTGTCCGCAGATTCCTTCCCTGCAATCGTGGTCAAACTCCACTGGTTGATCATTTTCTACAATTAATTTTTCATTTAAGGTATCCAGCATTTCCAGAAAAGACATATGAGGATTAAGATTTTCCAATTCATAATCGACCAGTTTCCCTTTGGAATTACGATCTTCCTGACGCCATATTTTCAAATGTAATTTCATGTTTCGATTATTAATAGGTTATTTATAGCTCCTCACTGTAGGCTGTAAGACTTCAAATTTCAATGGTTCTTTATTCAGGATCGGAGCAGCATCTTCTCCATTCCAGCCCCAGGCCGATATATACTGATACTCTTCATCATTACGTTGGGCTTCTCCTTCAGGAGTCTGATATTCTTCTCTGAAATGCGCTCCGCAGGATTCATTCCTTGTCAAGGCATCATAGCACATAAGCTCTCCTATCTCCAGATAATCAGCTACTCTTCCGGCTTTTTCCAATTCGGTATTCATCATAGTCAGACTTCCGGGCACATGTACCCGTTCATAAAATTCTTTGCGTAATTTCCGGATTTCGGCTATTGCAAAATTCAGTCCCGATTCGTTCCTTGCCAGACCACAATAGTCGTACAAAATTTTACCTAAGGTTTTGTGGTAATAATCCACGGTTCTATCTCCTTTGCTACCAATCAGACGGTTTAAAAGAGCTTGCACCCGTTCTTCAGCCTCTGAAAATTCCGGTAAGTCAGTTGATATTTTACCTGTATGTATATCGCCCGAAAGATAATTTGCTATGGTATAAGGTGCAATAAAATAGCCATCAACAGAGGCTTGCAGTAATGAATTTGCCCCCAGACGATTGGCACCATGGTCTGCGAAATTTGCTTCTCCCAACGCAAACAAACCGGGAATAGTGGTCATCAATTCATAATCCACCCACAGTCCCCCCATAGAAAAGTGTGCCGAAGGGGATATCATCATAGGTTCTTTATATGCATCATATCCGGTGATTTTACGGTACATATCAAATAGATTTCCATATTTCTCTTTGATCTTTTCCACCCCCTGCTCTTGGATTGCTTTTGCAAAATCCAGATACACGGCATTCTTGAGCGGACCTATACCGTATCCGGCATCAATACGTTCTTTGGCTGCACGTGAAGAAATATCACGAGGTGCCAGGTTGCCGAATGCAGGATAGCGTCTTTCCAGATAATAATCTCTTTCCTCTTCCGGAATATCATTGGCAGCACGTCGTTCTTCCGTATCAGTAGGTACCCAGATACGGCCGTCATTGCGGAGAGACTCCGACATAAGTGTCAGTTTGGACTGGTAATCTCCGGATTGAGGTAACGATGTAGGATGGATCTGTGTCCAGCTCGGACTGGCCATCAATGCACCTCTTTTGTGTGCACGCCATATCGCTGAACCGTTGCAGCCCATCGCGAGAGTTGACAGATAATAAATTTTACCATATCCGCCAGTAGCCAGAATAACAGCATGAGCTGCATGGCGTTCTAAAACACCGGTATCCAGATTCCGTACAATGACTCCCCTGGCCTTTCCATCTGCCACAACCAGATCTAACATTTCATGTCTGGAAAACAATTGTACTGTCTTTTTGCCCACTTGTCGCATCAGCGCCTGATAAGCACCTAACAGCAACTGCTGACCGGTCTGTCCTCTTGCATAAAAGGTACGGCTTACCTGTACCCCACCAAATGACCGGTTATTAAGATAACCGCCATATTCTCTTCCGAATGGTACACCCTGAGCTACTGCCTGATCGATCAGATGGAGTGAACATTCGGCCATACGGTATACATTAGCCTCCCGGGCTCTGAAATCTCCACCTTTGAGTGTATCCACAAACATCCGGTATACACTGTCTCCGTCATTTTTATAATTTTTGGCGGCATTGACGCCTCCTTGTGCAGCAACGGAATGAGCTCTTCTCGGACTATCCTGAAAACAGAATGATTTGACATTATATCCCATCTCGCCCAGTGAGGCGGCTATAGAACTTCCGGCAAGTCCGGTACCGATCACAATGACATCCAGTTTCTTCCGGTTGGCCGGATTCACCAGTTTGGCTGTCTTTTTATAATTTTCCCATTTGTCCTCTAAGGGACCCTGAGGTATTTTAGCATCTAAATTCATCCCTAATAAGTGTTAAAGATTAATCTATTGTGAAATAAACATATACGGGCATCAGTGCAAATCCTGCACATATAATCACAGAATAAGCAATACCGGCAATTTTTAACCATTTGATATACTTCGGATGGAATAATCCGAGCGTACGTATAGAACTATATACACCATGAATCAGATGATAGCATAGCGCAATCATAGCTAAAACATATATCAATACGTACCACCATTCCTTGAAAGTCGTCACCACCAGAAGATAGAGATCTTTGTGTCCGTTGCCATCAAGCGGAAGTGTTCCGAATTTGTACACATACCAAAAATTCTGGAAGTGAATCACTAAGAAAATCAAGATAATGGTTCCCAGAATGCCCATATTGCGGCTATACCATTTACTCGCTCTTCCCCGTTTATCCTGACGGTATGATCCTCCGGATTTGCGATTACGAATAGTGATAACCAGTGCATCCAGCATGTGCAGCAGTATACTCGCATACAACACATAAGACACAATTTTGATCAAAGCATTGCCAGACAGGAAATGAGAATACCAGTTAAACTGCTCCCTTGCCTGCTCCGCAGGCAGAAACAACTGCAGGTTGCCAAGAAAGTGAATGATCAGAAAAAAGCACAGAAACAATCCGGTAAGGCACATGACTATTTTTTTGGACAATGTAGACAGCATATCTTTTTATTTTTAATAATAACCTATTACTTTCATCCATAATCCGCCTACGGCCATATATATGATCAGGAGTACAATCCCGATCTCCAAACCTCTCAGCCACCAGGCTTTGAGTTCGACATATCCGCTTCCGAAAAATACCGGAGCAGGACCATGTCCGTAATGCGTCAGTACACCATATATAGATCCCATAAACCCCAGCATCATGGCCAGAAGCATCGGAGGAATACCCAATGATACCCCAACTCCCAATAGTGCCGCATACATAGCAGCCACATGTGCTGTTGCGCTGGCAAAAATATAATGACTGAAAAAATAAACCAATATGATCACCGGGAACGCAACCAGCCAATTGAGGCCACCTATCTGTACTTTAATCAGATCACTGAACCAACCTATAAAACCCAGCTCATTTAAAGAGCTTGCCATCATGACCAATACCGCAAACCATACTATGGTATCCCAGGCTCCCTTTTCGGATTTGACATCTTCCCAGGTCAGTACAGAGGTCAATAGTAGCAGGGTCAGACCGATAAAGGCTGTTGTTGTAGCATCAATAGACAGTGAACCTCCAAAAATCCAAAGAAACAAAAGGATAAAGAACGCCAATAGCATCAGCCATTCATTTTTCTTAACAGGCCCCATCTCCTTCAGTTTCTCAGATGCCATTTTGGGTGCATCTCCGGTTTTTTTAAGTTCCGGCGGAAATAATTTGTACAGAACCAAAGGAACAATAAAAAAAGCAACTGCTCCCGGCACAAATCCGGCAATAGCCCAGGACATCCACGTGATATCGATACCCAGGTTTGCAGCAAATTTCTGACACATCGGATTGCTCGCTGTTCCCGTCAGAAACATAGAGGAAGCGATGAGATTCATGTAATAGCTGTTCAGCGTGAGAAAAGCCCCAAGCTTGCGGTGAGTTTTCGGATCGTCAGGCATTGAACCAAAACTAATCGCCATAGATTTCATAATCGGATAGATGATTCCTCCTCCTCTGGCAGTATTACTGGGGATCGCAGGAGCAAGACAGACATCTGCCAGTCCTAACCCATAGGCCAGTCCCAAAGAACTCTTTCCGAATACTTTGATAAACAGAAAGGCAATACGATTACCAAGACCTGTCTTAATAAAACCCCGGGCAATAAAAAATGAAATTCCGATCAACCAGATTACTTTGTCTCCAAAGCCGCTGAGTGATTTAACAATAGATGCACTCGCATTACCGGGTGCAAGTACTTGCGTCAATGCCGTAAAACCAATGGCCATCATACACATGGTACCCATCGGAGCTGCTTTGAGAATAATTCCCAGAATAGTGGCAGCGAAAATGGCAAACAAATGCCATGCTTCCGGTGTGACACCTTTGGGTATAGGTATAAACCAGATAATGATCGCCACAATAAATGTAATACATACATTCTTAATGTTAATCTCCTTCATATGATCTCGTATAGTTTAGTTTTTTTAAAGTCTGCTTTGTACCTGTAGAATAAACAGGTTTCCGTTGTATGTAGTGGTATTTTCGATCTGATGCTTATAGCGGTCTATCTGCATACCAACCTGAATCCTTGCTCCGTAATTTTTAAGAAATTCCAGACCGAACATAGGCGTAATGGTTTCTCTCGGATTTTTATCCTTTTTGAAGTTGACGTCCAGATATTCATAACGACAGGAAACTTCTATTGCACTCAGATTCTTATGCTTGATCTCATACCGCAGATTTGGCAGAAAATATATACCCCGCATCTGATAATCATTGATATCAGGAGAACGGACATCCTCACCTAATGCAAAGTACAGATTGTGATTGACAGCCTGTTTGGCCTCTACCTGCATATCGAGGAACCAGCGCGGAGAAAGGGCTATGTTACTGGTTATATCGGCCCCGAGGGCATATACAGTCTTATGGAAAGCATCACCTACTCCACCGTTTACACCCAGATTAACCCCATATTTGCGGGACAAGCCGAATACCATTCTGGACAGGTATTGCTTCCCGTTGTTATTATCAGAAATCTGATTTTTACCATTACCGTTGACAACGGACAACGCATACTGGAAAGGCATCGTTCCGAAATGTAACGTCCCGCCTACCGAAGCCCCCAGCTGAAAACTTGTCCAGCCATTTTTACCAAATTCAAAATACTGATTGGACCAGTCTAAGGATTTGATAATATCTACAGGATAAGTTTCTTCTATTCCGAACCAGGGTCTGAATTGCCCTACCGTCAACGCTATTTTGGGACTAAATGTATATTTGAGATAGGCGTTTTCCAATACTTTAGTCTTTGGATCAGATTTAAAATCAGCCAGATTTACCAAAGCGACTACTTCAGTGCGCTTACTGATCTTAGCCTGTACCTGAGCACGCATATATTTCAATGCAAATGTGTTGTCTGTGCCTGAATGATCTGCATGATGTAAACCTCCTACATCCACATCTTTATTCAGACTCGTGGTGAACCTTGCCTGAAATAATCCTTTAAACTGAAATTTGGGGTAATTTTCAAAATCCTTTCCCCATGTACTGTCAGGTACCTGAGCATATACCTTATTCACAGGAAATACATGAATTATTAAAATCAAGAAGAAAGGACATAAGGCATGTATTTTCATATGAAAAAATAAATGTTTCTTCATGGTTCGGTAGTTATGTTAATTGGTATTTGGTATATAAATTACAAATACAAAATGGAATTGTTTCAATTTATTTACAATTCACAAACAATCTTAATAAGAAAATATTAAAATAAGGCTATAAGTAAAGAGGGGGAATTACAGATTTTATACAAACGGAGAAGTCCGGTGTACAGCATAGCCCTAAAAGGTAATTTGAAAAAAATACTTCTTAATTGGGTATTAAATTAATGGTTATCAGTCTCTGAAGTTGGTTTTTCTCTATCAAGCAATACTTTTCCCCAGTCATTCAGCAACCATAATGCTTCTACTAATTTTTCTCCTATGGGTGTAAGAGAATATTCTACACGGGGAGGTAACTCAGCAAACTGTTCCTTTGTCAGTATTCCGGCTTGCTCCATTTCTTTCAATTGTTGGTTCAAAACCCGTCGGTCAACTTTTCCGATACCACGCAAAAACTCACTTGGTCTTTTTTTGCCCTCATTGATCTGCCATACAATAGGAATTTTCCATTTACCGCTGATGGCATTAACAGCAAATTCTAAGGGACAAATTTTCTCTATAATCGTTGATTCCTTTGTTTTCATAAAAAAGTGACTTTTTTAACCCATAGGGGTAAAATTATGCGGTATTGTCGGAGCCGGAATACTTTTAAATATTTGCAAAAACAATAACGTACAACATGAGTAATATGACCGAACAAACAGCTGCGCTCCGCGCGCAAATAAATGCTCAACTCCCTGCTTCCACAGTGCAGGCCTTTGAAGCATCCGTACAGGATCTGAAACAGCGGAATATCGAAGCCGGAGTAATCCGTACCGGTGAAAAATTACCGGATTTTGAATTACCAAATGTAGCCAATAATATCATAAGTTCTAAACAGCTCCTTTCGCAGGGCAAATTAATTATAGCATTTTTCAGAGGTATATGGTGTCCATACTGCAATCTGCAGATCAGGGCACTGAATAATCAGCTTAATCAGGTAACAAATAAAAATGCCACTTTAGTAGCTATTTCTCCGCAATCCTTATCCCACAACAGTAATACAGCTACACAACATAATCTTGATTTTGATGTACTGACAGATAAGGATAATAACTATGCCCGCAAACTAGGGATTACCTTCGAATTACAGGATTTTGTAAAACCTTATTACGAGGAGCTGGGAATTGATTTGGCAGCGTTTAATGCAAACAACACGTACGAACTTCCTATTCCTGCAATATTTGTCGTGGACACCGATCACACGATTATATATACATTTGCAGATACAGATTACACCAACAGGATAGATCCGGATTTGCTGATAGCACAATTATGAAAGACGAAAAAAGAAAAGGAGCCAGATCTGCAAAAGATATTCCTGCAGAAGTATTGGAACAACTCAACAGCGGATTGATCGAATCCGCTAATCTGACGGAATGGCTCACCATTGATCAGAACATATTATTGAAGCGTGTATTATCCCAAATGGGCAGGGAACATTATATAGCACCTGTATCCGCAGCAATAGATAAGCTCCCCAAAAAAACAGTGAATACCGTTAATGAAGCCATCGGAAATACAATACTTACTTTATCAGTCTCTTATTCGGATCTGCACATAAAGCAGGCTTTAAAAACTCATCCCTCAGATATGGTCAGGTGCTGGGCCACATATCTGACGGGAAATAATGAAAACTTGTCCATTACAGAGAAACTGGATCAGATTCAGTTTTTCGCAGCAGACCGCCACTTCGGAGTACGGGAAATCGCATGGATGGCTGTTCGAAACAGTATTATACAGAATCTGGAACATAGTATATCTATATTAACCCTATGGGCAGCCCATGAGAATGAAAACATAAGAAGATTTGCGTCTGAATCTATACGACCGAGAGGTGTATGGTGTGCACATATCGAGATACTGAAAAAACAACCTGAATTGGCATTGCCTGTACTTGAGCAATTAAAATCAGATTCTTCCAAATATGTGAGAGACAGTGTTGGCAATTGGTTAAATGATGCAAGTAAAACTAATCCGGCATTTGTACTGGATATTTGTTCCCGATGGAAGATGGAGAGTCCAACCAAAGAAACGCTTTATATCTTAAAAAAAGCCATGCGAACATTAGATAAACAAGCCTGATGTGTTACTGTTTTTGTGTATATTGAATGTCTCAAACATCTGATTTCTTATTGAAAACCAAATGGCGATTCCAACAAATAAAGAACAATTGCTGATAGCAATTAAAAGCAATTACGACAAACTCATGAAAGAGTTAGCGGACATCCCTTTAGCAGATACTTCTATCCCCGAACTGGAAGGGCATGCTAAAGACACCTATATGAGTGTGCACAATCTTGTCTCCTACCTTATCGGATGGGGAGAGCTGGTTCTTAAATGGAATAGAAAAAAAGATCTGCAGGAGACAGTAGATTTTCCGGAAACCGAATATAAATGGAATCAGCTGGGTATACTTGCACAGAAATTTTACAGCGATTACGAAACTATTCCTTATCCTGAATTATTAAAACGTCTGGATACTACTGTAGGAGATATTTTACAACTCATCGGGCGTAAAACAAATCGTGAATTATATGAAGAGTCCTGGTATGAAAAGTGGACTCTGGGGCGTATGATCCAATTCAATACGGCCTCCCCATATACCAATGCAAGAGCCAGAATACGAAATTGGAAAAAATTAAAAGGGGCAGCAGCGGAATAAGATATGTTGCTGTCCATTCAAAATAAAGATTATTCCGGAATCTGGTACTGCATACTTACAGCTATACGATTCCATCCGTTGATCGTCACGATTGCCATCAGTACCTGTGCAACATACTGCTCACCTAGTAATTCTACGGCTTTGAGATAAGTGGCTTCAGAAAGTCCGTGCTCATGTATCAAGGTCACTTCCTCTGTCATACTTAGGATGACACGCTCTTCCTCGGTAAACAAAGTGGTTTCTTTCCAGGCATTCAGCAAAAATATGCGTTGGTTTGTTTCTCCCTTTTTTAAGGCATCTTTCGTATGCATATCAAGACAAAATGCACACCCGTTGATCTGTGAAGCTCTGATTTTGATTAGTTCCAGATGCGTTTTAGACACATCCGAAGCCTGAATATATTGTTCCAGAGCGGACATTGCTTTATATCCCTGAGGCTCTGACTTCGCTATATTAATTCTCTCACTCATAACATGTTAATTAAATAATGATATATTTTTCAATGATTATGAGACAAAGTTAAGCGTTAGATTACACAAAAAACTTAAACCAGTTTAAGTTCGTTTTTTTCGCCTGATCTCACTTAGGTATTCAGGTGTAAAGCCAAGATAAGATGCTATAAGGTATTGCGGAATACGCTGTACAAACTGAGGATTGACCAGCTGAAAATGATTGTAAAGTTCCTCCCGGGAAAAATCGTATATATATTTTATACGACGTTGGGCTGCAGCGTACGCTCGCTGATATATATACCGGAAATAACGCTCCATCTCCGGATAACGGGACAGTAATTTTTCCTGAGATTCGGCATGTAGGGTCAAAAGACGGGTATCTTCTACTGCCTGAATATAAAATTCGGTCTGCAACTGATGTTCATATGCCATATTATCTGTAATCCACCAGTTCTCAATAGCAAACTGAGTCGTATGTTCAACACCCTTTTCATTGATAAAAAACATTCTCATACAACCGTTCAGCACAAAATAGTTGAACTTACAGACCTGACCTTCCACAAGTACATTTTCTTTTTTCTTTACTGTTTTCAGTTCAAAAAAAGAAAGCACATCGTTGAATTTTTCTTCGTCAATTACAATGAATTTCTGCAGATGTTGTTTAAATAATTCTGACATATAGATTCTGTTGAGCGTACATAACAGGCACGCTGCATCATCAAATATAGCCATCTCCGGCTATCCGCCTCTTCTGTTATCTGAAAAAATTAAATAAGATTTTACTGTGCAAGCCTTCTTGCAATCAGTACATAACCCGTTTTGCGTTTGGATTCCTCACCACTTTTATGAGCCGTCACAGTATAAAAATAAGTCTGATCTAAACAACCGTCAGCATTCCAATCGTTTTTATAATTATCATTCTCATATACAATCTTGCCATACCGGTTATATATCTGAACTTCTATACGATCATAGTATCCCGTACCAATAACTTCAAATTCATCATTTTTACCATCCCCGTTTGGCGTAAAGACATTCGGCACAAAGAATCCATAGGTCATGATATCTACTGAGGCAATATTTGTCCAATTGCCATTAGCATCCAATACCTGATATCCGAACTGATCTTTTCCTGTAAAATTCAATTGCGGAGTATAGGATACTTTTCCGTTATTCACGACTACTTTACCATATTGTGGTAATGAAACAATCTGTATAGTCATAGGATCCAAAGGAGCATATTCCTCCGGTTTATCATTCTTAAGTACAGGAATGATCATAGTCGTGTTGTAGCGCACATTGACGGTATCAGGTATGGCGACCGGAACTGTTTTTGCAACCTCAATATTTACTTTTCCGGGATAAGATTCTAATTTGTTTCCATCACTAAAAACATAGTAAAACTCATCCGAACCAAAATAATTATGCTGTGGAATATAGCTTATGGTACCATCTTTTTCGATGCTGAGCGTACCATATTCAGGAGCTTTAGTAATTCTGACTGAACTGACATTAATAAGTGTACGTTCGGTAATATCATTTTTCAGAACTTCCATTTGTAATTTCCGGTTCTGCTTTACTGTATAGGAATCTGCCACTGCCACAGGTCTCTTTGCTATAGTAATTTCTGTAGCCGTGTCATTATCATATTCCGTACCTGAGACATCTTTTACGGTACGCCCTTTCTTACTTTCTTTTGCAGTCAACAGCGCTGAATTACTCACTTTTCCTTTGTCAAAATCTGTATCAAGCAACTGATACCGTACGACGTACTTCACTGAATCGCTTGCAGCCAGAGCACCAGAAGAAATAGAAGTAGCTGTTGTAAACAACATCGGATCTTCCAGGTACAGATCATAGATCGTAAATCCGCTTTTATTCCACACTGTAAACGTATACTCCAGCTGATCTCCCTCAATAAATAATCCTCCGGTTCCTGAACCCCGGTTAGTAATTCGTTTGCGTAAATACACTTCCGGAATACGGTCTATGAGTGTCACGGTCGGTTCATCATTATCAACAGCAGAACCGGATATATCCTTTACATCAAATCCTCTTGGATTTTTCCCTCTAACATTGGCCGAATTGGTAATCAATCCTTTATCAAAATCTTGTTGTGTGATCGTGTATGAAAGTGTAACACTGCTCTTCCCTTGTGCTGCCAGTACAGCCGGTGTCATCATAATCTCAGCAGATCTGATAAGCGGATCCAGCACTTTAATATCTTTGACAGGTACATAGCCGACATTCTCCACTTGAAGTGTGTATTGTATCGTTTCGCCGGCCTGCATGTAGGAATCTTTATTTTCATCCGTGAAAACGGCTGTTTTCAGCAGCGCCAGTTTTCCCCTTTCGTTTAACGGCTCTAATAAAAATACCTGACTGTTGATCTTTATATTATTACAGGTTCCACCCTTGCCGTTATTGGCACACTCTTCTTCTGCTGTGTTCGGCAGGAGCTTTAAAATATCTGTTGAAGTTGCATCAGGGTCTGTCATATCCGGTTTACGCATAATGGTAGCTTTAGCCGGAACATATCCATAGGTCGCATCCGGAACAACATCTGCCCGTACAGTAAACGAAAGAACGACTTCTTCCTGATCCGCTAAGGTGAGATAGGCTGCATAGCGGTTATTATTAGTCAGTGCTCCGGATATAGTACCCGCCCCGGAAACCGGATTTACCTGCTGTATGATCACTCCCTCCGGCAAAGTAAAATGAAACGGAGCTTTATCAACTGCAGAAGGACCATTATTTCTCACAGTCACTATATACGTAAAACTCTCTCCCAATTCTACCTGACTGCTGCTCGTTTCTACAGATACAACTTCCAGATCGGCTACTTTTACGGTTATATTCTGAGTTTTGATTTCAGCAATATTCAGTGCATAAGCCCAGGTATCCATAGCTTTCTCATTTCCAAAGCTGAAATTACCATAATTCTGATTATTATTTCTGTTAACTGTCGCATTCGAATATGTCCCCCAGCGATGTCCGTTGATACGGCTGCTAATGCCTTCCAGATTTACTCTCGGATCACTGTTTTCCGAAGGCAGTCCTTCACTGACATTACTGTCGTCCCAATACACAATATCAGATTCGACCGTATGCAAATCCTCAGAAAGCAATTCCAGAATAATTCCCTGCGGATTGATTTCCATATCGATATAAGGAAAATGCACTTCTCCGCCCAGTAATTCGACTTTGATTTTTACCGGATATTTATCTCCGGCAGGAACGAGATTCCCACTCAGATCACGTCCGTTCCAATAGGCATTATTTACTCCTTCCTTCGCCAGATATATAAATTGAGCATCCGGAAAGGAATGGCTGTTGTCAAGACTTGAAATTGTAATTTTATAATTGCCGGCCAGATTTGTCTTGAATTGCACCCAGGCCCCTTTGCTGCTTACGTGATCTGCATTTCCTTCGACTCCCGTCACATTTATATCATTTACCTGAGCAGTTATACGATGACGGATCAGCCATGTTTTTTTACCCGGAACAGCTCCTGCTGCTTCTGCTGGCATACTCATATCCGGTAATGTATACATCATCTTATGCGTGACATTACCATTAGCATCTGCAGCCCGGGGATCGATTACATCGGAAGAACCGGCAGCTGGCACATAGTTAAGACTCTTATACACGGATTGTCCATTTGCACCTGGAAATCCTTTATTATTGACAAATGAGGTAAAGGCTATCCCATTACTACCATTTCCATCTACCCTGTACACGTATCCATCATTAGTCATGACATAATTTTTGCCATAAAATGCACCATCAGCATTTGAAAGTCTTCCACTATTAATATAGAGATTGAGAACATTGGTATATACTCTTCCCGGTAGCCAGGCCGTGTTTGCAACATTTCTTACAGATACATCCCAGGCTGCGATATACATACCATCGAACTGTATCCAGTCCTCGTTAGCGCCTAAAGCAGGAAGAAGGGTATTTACATCCGCATCATTATTTTCTCCTAAAGGTGAAAAGAACTCTACTTTCCACACACCTTCTTCATCTACAGCCACTTTATAAGGTGTATAGCCGACATCAGGCCCATCCAGTTCTGCTCTGCGTGTTCCCTGCCCCTTATCCATAATCTTGCCTATATTGTTTGCGGCAGAAGTATAGACTTTACCGGATGGGCTGGTTATACGAATACGTCCGTCAAATGCATTTTGAGCACTTGAAGCTGCTGCGATAGTCTCTCCGATACGGACATACACAAAATGAGCCCCTAGCGTTGGAAAAGGAAAGCTCGCTGTACCCTGTCCGCTTTCACCTTTGGACATCATAAAAGCCCGGTTACCCTGTACTCCTTCAGGATACAAATCTTTAGAACCATCAGCAAAAGCAGAGGCTATAAAGCTCAGGAATACCAATAGAAAGCAAGCCCTCCACCTTACTCTATTCATGTTTACTTTAGGTTAACGAAGTATATGATAATCAAATGTTAACGTAAATATACCAGTTATTTTAAATAGTACAACGGTAATTACAAAAACAATAGGAAATATAACAGATAATGCATTATAATACCTAAGCTTCATTAATTATGTAGATTAAGCTCTACATCAAAGCACTAATAATAAAAAAGTTCCGGAGATCATCCGGAACTTTTTTATTGTATATATAGACTACAGGATTATTGGACATCTCTGGATTTAATGACTCTGACTTTAGTTCCAGAGGCATCTCCTTCCATCAGATACCAGGTATTCGTATAGGGATTGAACATAATACCCAGTACACCGTTAAAACTAGCTGAGGCTGCAGGCCCGTTAACACGTCCTGATGCAGTTCCGGCAATTTCTTTTAATACGGCTGTTCCTACCGGCTGATTGACATCTGTTTTATAAAGCCTGAATGTACTCGGACTGTAGATAAACAGATCGCCATTTGGAGCAATGTCCATTCCCCGGGAACGGTATCCGCTTCCTACAGCATTAGTGGTATAAAATTTATAGCTTTTTGTAGCAATATCGATTACTCCAAACCTACTTGAATTGCCGGATACAAATAGTTTCTTACCATCAGGTGACAGTTCAAGTGCGTTTCCTAGCTGATTGAACCTGGCAACACCACCAATACCTTCCACATCTCCACTTTGTGCTGTTGCACTTCCGGCAAGTAATTCTACACGATTAGTAGCCAGATCGATTCTTCGTATTCTGTTGCCTATCCATTCCGAGACATACAATATATTATTATTCTTATCGATTGCCAGCCCTGAAGGTCTGTTAAACGAAGCTGCAGCACCTATTCCATCAGCATTACCGGTACTGGCCTGCCCCGCTATAGTACTTACGGTTCCGTTACCGGAAGCATCGAATGTAATTTTACGGATACGGTTTCCTCCTGTCGCATTGTTATCGGTAAAATACAAATCTCCCTTGTTGTCCACTACCACACCCCATGCTCCGTTTGTCTTCGCATCTGCCAGACTGCCGTCAACATAGCCGGCTCCGCCTGAACCGATCAACACAGAAGCTGTACCGAATCTGTCAATTTTAACAATCTTATTTCCACTGGTCACGGCTCCATCGGTGATGTACGTATTTCCGCTGACAGGATCAAAAACAGCATCCTGCGGAAATCCAAAAGTTACAGACCCGGTATTGAGCTCAGAAACTTCCAGGTTGGTATAGACAGGTGTTGCATATTTTGGAGTTGCATTTTTAAACTCTAACTCCGTATGATTGTTAATGGTGTTTTCTGTGATTGGGAATATCTTTTCCCCAAATAGCGGGTATTCAGAAGGATTTACAGCGACAACACGCACAGCCCCACCCAGATATTCAGCATTAAACTGGATGACAACCGT
Source organism: Sphingobacterium spiritivorum ATCC 33861 (assembly GCF_000143765.1). Taxonomy (GTDB): domain Bacteria; phylum Bacteroidota; class Bacteroidia; order Sphingobacteriales; family Sphingobacteriaceae; genus Sphingobacterium; species Sphingobacterium spiritivorum. The sequence goes on from NZ_GL379776.1 coordinate 180,917, forward strand.
TCCTTCATTGTCGAAAGTATAGTCTTTAGCATCTTCATAATTTCCATTTGCTTTTTTCAGTTGTATACGGATTTTAGCATCCTGATCTACTTTTAAAGAATAGAAATTTTTGCTGTTAAAATAGTAATTAAGAGCTCTCTTGGTATTAGCCAGATTTAAAGTCAACGGATCTTTTGTAACTATTCTTCCTTCCAGAGAATCCAGTGTATAAAGGTTTTCATTGGCTACGGATTTGACTTTATAATAAACAGGAAATGCTATATCCTTAAATTGTACGCGGCCATTCATATCCGTTACCAATGTATCAGCTGCTGAGTATGACTCAGTAGCACTTTCTTTGACAAATAGGGCTACCTTATAATTTGCATAAGGTGCTTTTGTATCCTTATCTGTGAGGGTAGTCGTTATAGCAGACAATCCGAACCGCGGATGACTTTTAAGGCCGATCGTATAATCCTTCTTCTCTTCCAGGACAACCTGTACTGTATCGGCGGCATATCTTCCTGTATCGCGAATCACAACCTGTACTTTATTCGGGTACGTGATCTCATATGAAAATCTACCCTCACTGTCTGTACTAACCGTATCAATAAATGTTTGGGTGCCATTTGCTCTGGTCTGACGCTGAAACAAGACTTTTACGCCCTTTAACGGATTATTATCTTCCGTATTGATCAGTTGCCCCACAATCCTTCCACGATCTACATCAGCAGACTGATTCCATAAATCATTCTTTTTACAGGCAGCGAGACTCAGACCTGTAAAAAGTATCATCCATATATATATTCTTCTCTTCATATTAGGTTAATAATAGTGTCGTTATTTATAAACAAGACCAATCCCCGGATTAATTACTTGATAAACTCTGTTTCATACTTTTGCAACCATGGAGTTCCTTCCAGATTCCAGGAAGCCACGATTGGTATCTTCAGCCAGTACAGAATATTACTCATCAGATCTTTATCATAAGTAAGGTATATATTCGGGTTTTCTTCTGTACTGCAAGACCAGGATTGTGCAAGATTCCATGCGAAAGGTGATCCCGGAAACAAAAAGTCAGTTTTCCCGGAATCGTCTTTTCTGTTTTTAAGTACACTTCCAGATCCTTCACCCATCGGCCAGTATCCGACCAATTGATTCCAATACGTGTCTGTAGCATCCAGCTCCTGCTTACATGCGAAATCCTTGATATACTGATCCGGAAGATTTACATTATAATATGCAAGATTATTCACAAGGTTGCTGGAGGCACCATATGCCACTCCACTTTTACCTGGCCCAACGAAAAAGTCACCCGTACCGGTAATGTTTTTACCTGTCACATCTACAGCTGCTCCCGGTTCACCATCCTGATACACCCGACCATATCTTTTACCATTTTCAGTATACACTTTAATGGCTATGGTATGCCACTGTCCGATTACAAATGTTTTCGGAGAATAGACAAAATACAAGGTACCGTCTCCCAGTATGGCTCTGAATTTATTCTCTGAGGAAGCTATCATCAGATGCCAGCCTCTGGTCGCACTGTAAGCATGTGTTGTCTTACCCACAATAACCGAATTGGTTCCGGATTTTGTGATTACTTTAACCTTACACATGATGGTATAATCACCTGTATTCCCTACATTGAACTGACCTGCATTTGCATTAAGTATTGTAGGATTGAAGGCATTAATAGCATTTACAGTTAATGAGTTTTTAAGATCCGGTATTTCGAATTCTTTACCCACAATATTCGGAGAATAATAGATAACAGGCACTTTGCGTTCTTCCAGAGATGCACCACCATAGGTATTACCGCTACCTCCATGATTAGAGGTGATAATCACCAGCCAGTCTTCCTTTGCATAATCTTTACGCTTTTTTAGACCTGTCAGGATCTCACCAATGTATCCGTCAGCTACAGTTACCGCATCTTTATACATAGCACTTGACATTGAAAAGGAACTCTTTACACCCGCTTCATTTACACCTCTGAAGTTGACAACTGCCACACCCAGATCCGTCTCGTTACGACCAAGTTTGGACAGAATACTATCCTTTGCTGCTGCGTCCGAACTGACCAATACATTCCCATCAGCTAATCCAAAGAGATTCTTTGAAATTAAAGCATTTGGAGTTACAGCATAAGATTTCATTGTTTTGCCTGATTCCAGTATACGCTGAAAAAACGTAACGAAACCTGTTCCGCTCTGCGGGTTGTTTGTACCATGCGGATCATCTTCATCAAATTCCTCATCAAAATCATCCCCTTCGATACCATGCTTATTATGTCCTACTCCACTCACGATAGTCGTCCAGGTAGAAGCATCACCGGTATTGGCATCCGCCAGTGCATTGAAGGAATATTTACTGTTCGGCAATAAAGCCTTAATATTTGTCGGAACGTCCTTTTTCAGTTCAATACCGGACAATCCGTCAACAACGATCATCAAGACTTTTCTTTCTTTCACGAACGGTGTGACGACTTCCTTCTCAAATACCAAAGGAGGATCAAAATACTTCTTACAAGATGTCAGACCTGCTACCAAAAGCATCAACATCAACAGGAATTTTGTTATTCTATTACTTTTCATAATTATCCCCTTTCTTATCTATTGTTGTAAAATCCTAACTCAGCTATCACCGGAAAGTCTGTGGTAACATACAAGTCAGACTTATTGACTGTAAGTCTTGCATACTTGAATGTTTCAGCGGTCTGACCACTATTGAAATACACATATTGCGTTGGGAGATCACGTGTAACAGTGTAGGTTCCCAATGAACGCCATGATACATTATCATCACTCACTTCCAGTTTGAAATTTTTGACATGATTCGTGGAATTTGCAACCTGACGCTGCGTAAAACTGATACCACTTGCACTGATTGCATTAGCTCCTGTCTGTAAATTAATCACCCACGGACCGTTAGCAACAAAGCTGTTAGCTGGTGTACAGGTGGTATTCCAGCACGCGTTCCAGAAGGTGGTCAGATTGCCGTCTATTGTATTCTTAGGCTCATATGTAGTATTATAGTTGGTGGCAGTAGCTGTCCATCCGGTTTTTGCAACCTCAATAACATCATAATAAGGTTCTTCGCCCCCGCTTCTGGTTACTGGATTAAAAAGCCAGAATTTCTTGTTCAGTAACGGAAGTCCCAATTGAAACTTAACGTAATTACGGGAAACATCACTTACTTTTATGCCCCATCCTATCCATAAGAAAGGTTCCATATCCACTTTTGTATATTCACACAATGCTTCATAGAAGAAGTCAATCTTTGATTGATCATTCGCCGATTCAAATCTGGCATTACGTGCACGGGTATAGAGATAAGTCATAAACTCGTATCCGTATTTTTCGAAAATCTGTGCATACATAATCAACTTGGCGTCATTATGATTTTTAGATAATGTCGGCATATTAGCCCATATCTTGCGGTTAGCATCTGCAGCATCTTTGGGAACATAATTAATCCATTCCAGCCCTGTAGGCCATACTTCGGCTATTTTGGTATGCTGACGGCCGTTTATCATGGCTACTTTAAAGCTGAATAAGTTGTTTGTCACCTCTCCATTGCCGTCAAAGCTCCAGACCCTGCCCTGTTGCATATTATGTCCAAGTTCATGATATGTTCCCCAGTTTTGCGTACGAACCGAATTTACAGTCACAGCCTGACCAAAGTACTGATCATTGGCTCCTGCACGTACCGGATATCCAGATACCTGCGCTACTCCCGGCTCAAACAACACATCATGTACGATACGCCACTTATTGAATGGTGCACGATGCTTGACATCAGGATTTCCCTCAGTCATACCTGTCCAGTCCCAATAGGCTTCTTTGATCATCTTATCCCAAAGTTCCATCAACTCTGTAGGACTGTTGATCGGAAATCTTTTGAGACGCTCTGTCTGCAGTGTAAATACGATCCGGTTACCTTCCAGTTCAAACCATGGAACTGAAGATTTATTAACAAGGTCTTTCCATTGCTGATCGGTCATTTTGCCTAATTTGAAACTTGGCGCAAGTGTTGTTCCGGAGAAAAGAAGATCTACAACTCTGCCCAAAGGACGCTCAGGAATAATATATACAAGTCCACCGTATAGATTACGTATATAGTTTTTGCCCGGGAAAAGATCCTTGCTCACTACAATTTTTTCATCTCTTCGCGGAAACTCGATTTTCGTACTTCCTGTATACACGTGCGGACCGACCTGCGCTTTAAGACCGTATACACCCTGGGGTACATCGATCACAATCAATTCGCCCGCAGGAGCAAACATACTTGTACTCTGCCATGCTCCGGGAGCTACACTGATCCGCAGATCGGAAGGAGATACTTCTACATAATTCAGATCGATACTGACCTTATAGTTTTCTAATCTTGGTTCTGTGGTTGCGACCACACCTGGAAACAGTCTGGCTTGTGTTATTTTAGAATAATCGATCTTAAACCGATTGGTATCGATATTCACATTTACTGTATCTTCATATTCACCGGAAGAATATCCGTTTTCAAAATTATAACCGTAGTCTTTAGAACATGAAGCTAAAGAAGCCAGTATATATAAGAATGAAAAACCGTAAAATAATTGCTTTTTCATCGTTCAATAATTATTTGTTTGAAAATATTGGAGACCAACTCTGTGCATCCAGATCGAACTGCGACACTTCTAATATCCCTAACCAGCTATACATCATCAAAGGTGCATCTACTGTACGGATAACATATCTTTCCAGATTATCCGGAACGGTAGGACATAAATTACCGGCACGTTCTGAAAAACTGTTCCACACAAAAGATCCGTTGAGTACAAAATTTCTCTTGTATGGGCTTAGGTCTTTAATCTGTGTACCTTCGTCATTGGCTGGCCAATATCCGATCAGATTAGCATAATAGCTATCTTTTTGAGGCGTAGAAAGTGTAGTACATGCATTTGCAGCAATATAATTATCCGGTAATGCAGCATTATATATCCGGACATCTGCTATAGAATGAACAAATCCTGAATTGTCGCCATAAGACCCTTTTTGATATCCTAACTGTAATGGCATATCCGGAGAAGAAAGGTTACGTGCAGCAAAATTGGTAAGTGTCTGCTTCAATACGCCGTCTCTGAATAACTTGACGACACGATTGGTACCGTCTTTATAGATCTTGGCTGTCAACGTGTACCAGGTATCCAATTCAAACGGGGCACTATCAAATGCATAATTGGAAGATGAACTGCTGTTCGATATAAATCGCCATCCATTACCTCCGTTATAGGTAATACTCCAACCCACCGGAAAATTCTGTGCACTGTTCATCTTTCCTACGATAACACCATTTAATGCACTTCCGGTCTTCCCTCCTTTGCCATTCATCTCATGTACTTTGAGTTTTATCTGCACGGTGTAATTACCGGCATCTGCACCTGTTCCCAGATCATAAAGTTTAGCATCGGCCGGAGCTATGGCTGCAAAACCCGAATTACCTGTGTAGCGAACCGCAGAAGAGCTCCAGGCCGGATCTGTTGTTTCAATACGCTCCACCAGTTTGTAAGCAAACTGATTATTATACATCAGTACAAAATTATTGCGATCGGTTTTCGAAAACACACTTCCGTCATCCAGCCCCGGTTTCAGGGTATAAGATCCGCCGTTATTCGATGCGACGATGACTAACCATTTTTCATCTTTATAATTCGGTCTTGACTTGATCGTTTTCATCAGCTCGCCTAATCGCTGATCAAACTGATGCAATGCCTGTAGATAACGCTCCGAATCAGGACCGTATCCATAAGCATCTCCGGCAGCTTTTACATCTTTAAAAGTGGCCACCACCAGACCTGCATCTGCATGATTCAGTTCTGTCTGAGCTCCTGTCAGTACTTCTGTATCACTATTGACTTTTAGATTCTGATCGACATCTGCCGGATTCACAATCCCTTCTACAGTGTTGTTACTTGTCACAAGAGCTGTACGCAATTTAGTATATTGCTTAATCCGCGTAAAAAGACTTGGATATTTTGCAAGATTATTACCTGAAAGATTGGTACTGGTTACTTTATGTTTATCTTTTTCGACACCAGTCAACAGATCTGCATATGTTGTTCCGTCATTTGGAGAAGCTGCACTGACCGAGTTCCAGCTAAACATGGCATTAAAAGTCATCCCAGACAAATTGGGCATCACCCCATAGTCTGTAGCCTGATTACCGACCACTGAACCTACCGCTCCTTCTACAATAATATAGGCCATCCGAAACTGAGATCCCTTTATATTAAGGTTAGGCTCATCATCGCCAAATTGAATTTTATTTTCAAAATCCTTATTACAGGATAGCAGTCCCCATATAGCTGTAGTCAACAGCAGCAGTTGACGGCTATATTTCCTGATCGAAATTGTATTGCTATTTTTCATTTCTAAATCTCTTTAATACTCCTGTTAATCAACAATCGTCATACGTACAATATTTCCGACATTAAGCTGTCCGTTGAAAGAACTGATACTTCCCACCAGCGTGATCGTTCGCTGCCCCAGAGAATTGGTTCCTTCCAAAGAATCATAGATACTGCCAACCAGCTTACCCGTATTATTGTAATCAGCAGCAAGCGTACCGTCAGGATTAAGGATCAGCAGACCTTCCCGGATCACATCATTGTATTTTGTAAATGTTCCCGAAACAAGGATCAATCCATTCGAAAGTTGCGTGACATAGTTTGGTTTACCACCTGCAAAGCCATAGCTTTTGAAAGAAGGATCAACACTTCCGTCAACATTCAACACTGCAATACCATTTGACGGTACGCCATTGAACGTATTGAAGCTCCCTACCACGATATATTTATTAGTAGTAGCTGAATAGAATATCTTCATAATCCTGTCATCGGCTCCTGAACCGGCAGAAAAACTCGGATCATAATTACCATTGACATCCAGCCTGACAATCCTGCCTGCACTTTGAGTGGCATTGAAATTGGTAAAAGACCCTACCAATACCAGTTTGCCGTCTTTCTGCAGGTAACCATCATTAATATTACCATTAACCCCTGCCAGTCCCTTAATCGGAAGCGTAGTTTTATTCATGTAATAATTAGAATCCAGCACACCATTCATATCCATACGCACAACTTGCTTTGTAGAAAAGTAATCTGTCAGAATATTATCAAATGTGGAACGTGTATAATAATTGTTTGCATAAGACTGGAAATTGCCGATAGCCGTTACTTTATTATTCTGAACAAAAGTCTTCACAACAGAAAGGTCTGTTCCTCCATTAAATGTCGGAGCAATAAGATTGCTCTTTTTCGGATCAGATGTCAGATTCAGAATAGGCACACTTGCAACATCTAATGCTCCGGTATTTGTGATACGTGTAATATTTCTCACCAGATTGATGGTATCAAAATTGGTGAACGCACCCGAGATCAACAGAGAGCCGTTAGTCAGTTCATTGATTGACAGTATGGATCCTTTCACCCCTTCACCGAATTTCATGCCTTTTACAAAATCCCCTGAATTCGACAACCGTGCTATACCACCAATTTTGGTAGAAGAAGAAAAACCATTATAATCTGTAAAGTTTCCGCCGATATAAATCTGTCCGTTACTGAGCTGCTTAATTGAAAAAATGGGTCCGATTGTACCGGTACCGGACCTGAAGGTCAGGTCAAGACCTGCCTTCCCTATAATCGGCAGCAATGGTCCTGCAAAAATCTGCCCGTTTACAACTACCCGGACTCCGCCTGTACTGGCGTTAACCGGAACGGTAGAAGTCACGGAAGTATCTGTAATATTGACAATACGAGCCGGAATATTATTCATAAACAACTGAATATCTTCAGGTTTATATTTCAGCAAACCATCTATTTTAAAGGTTACATCTGTGCCGGGTCTGGCTTGTGAAGGTGAGGGCAATGCCTCTCTGAATCCGATACCCAAAGGTTCTGCCCCACCGGCATAAGGATCTGGTCCATATGTTATTTTGTCCGTACAGGAGGCCAGCAGCGCTACCGCGAACAAGATAATAAAGGAGTAAACTGTATAATTCTTTTTCATATCAGATCTTATTTATAATCAATACCATATTCGATCGCCAGATTGGCAAACCGGTTATATAAAAACCCAAATACATGTCTGTTGTAATTCAATACATGAACTCTTCCGTTAGTTGGCTGAATATTAGAAGAAGCTACAAAAGTATTGACCCAGGAGGATGTTGGTCTGGAATAATCCGGCACATACGAAAGTAAAATTTGTCTTGGCCCGGCATATTTGATCACAACACCGTTGTTATTGAGATCATGGTAGACCGCACCTACATTGATCGGCTGAGTTTCATTATACGTTTCGAAAATCTGCCCGCTGAAAGCATACAATGCAGTAGTATCTACCTGACGAAAATCATTTAATCCAAAATCACCCTTGATCATATATTCAGATAAGATAGATTTCCAGACCGCCGGCTTTACTTCCTGATAACTCTTGATCGTATCCTGTCCGCCTAAATAAAGAACCACATTCAGGTAGTTCAGTGCCTTGCGGATCGTTGGATCGGGAGGAGCGAAAAAGGTCAGCCTGTCATTTTTAAAATTATCTTCCATTCCGGCATAGCGGATGATTTGCGTCAGCGTATCAAATGGATCCTGTGGTTTTTGACCTTTTGAATCCAGATATTGCATCATATTTCCATTGAACTTAGGATCATGTACCCCCGAATCCGAAAAATAATCGTCTTTATTACAAGATGCTAATACAAGCAGTGCGGTTAGTATGTATAGTAAATTTTTCATATCTCTTTCTCTTATTTCCAGTATTCATTTAGTGTCATAAAAGGATTGTTTTCCAATGCTTTAGGATCGATAGGCCAGGTCCAGGCTTCCTGCAGATATGCCGAGTAAGCCATCGGATGCCACGAATAAGCGGCGTCATATAGTTTGCCTGTGCGTACCAGATCATAATAGTAATGTCCCTCTCCCATTAATTCTTTACATCTCTCCCAGTAAATAGCATCCTGCAGTTTGTTGTCATAATTATTGGCTTCCGGATAAAGACCGGCTTTAGCACGTGAACGAATCAGGTTAAGCAGCATAGTAGCCTTATCGTCGTTACCGCCCATTGCAGCCAGCGCCTCTGCCTGTAACAGGATTGCGTCTGCATAGCGAAACATCACCTGATAGTTACCAATAGACTGTGCTGTATTACCAGATCCCAGGGCTAAATTGAAGAATTTGAAAAAGGTAAAATTACCATTGCCGGAAAACATAAAATTATTTCCCTGTTTATCTGTAAACCAACTTTGTATCCTTCCGTCTGATTCTCCTTCAGGATATAAAGTCTTCATATATGAAGATTCGTATGCCAGTTCACTCTTGTCAGTAGTCGTTGCATTCAGAATGAAATAAGGTGCATGAAGTACATGTGCGAAATAGGTTTTACGAAGACTTCCGTAGGATTCACCATAATTTACGTTATTCGGAATTTCAAATAACCCTTCTTTGGAGCGACCATTGAAAATCTCAGCCACGCGTTCGATTGGCAGCAATTCATATGCTCCATTATTCTCCAGTCTCAACTCATCACCCAGACGGTCTACCTGAGCATAATATTGATTCGCATTAGGTTTATCAAACCAGGCTAACCACATATTCAGATGCATCATCAACGTCAATGCGGATCCTTTCATAGCTCTTACCCCGCGATTGGCCGGATCGTCGTATGTCCATGGAAGATCGTCTTTTACTTTTTCCAGATCTTCAATACATTTTCTGGCTACTTCTCTGTGATCCATACGTGGCAGGGGATCCTGATTGTATGCATCCGTATAGTAAGGTACATTTCCGAACAATCTGAGCAATACGAAATAAGACATACTGCGCATAAAAACAGCTTCAGCCTGATATTTACGGACTTGTGCAGGTGTAAAAGAAGGGTCATTTTCCGCTACTTTGGGTACTAAGGTGTACAGGATATTAGCGGATTGAATCACTTTATAAACCGGTTTCCAGTCTGCAATCTTATCCCACTCTACATTATACGTCCAGAAGCGTTCAGCATCGGTACCTGGTGTAGGGCGGATTGTACTCACCAGTTCTTTAATACTTCCTCTGGAAATGATACGGATATCATTTCTGTTCGGAAATGTTTCCGTTTTCAGAACAGGAGCATTGCGCAGATCACCCATCAGTACCAGAGGACGGTCTATTCCCACTCCTACACGAAACAGACGGTATACCTCTCTCGTAAACGTCTCCGCATCATTCTGATCTTTCCAGAAATTATTTCCGGAAAGACTGTCGATCGGTTCGACGTTGAGGAATTTTTTACATCCCAAAAAGCTTATTGTTACCGCTACGATAACTATATATTTAGCAATTCTTTTCCCTTTCATCTTTGACAAATTTTTCATCTTAAAACTGTACATTTAATCCCAGCGTATATGTTCTTTTATTCGGGTAACCATCTGTTCTGTCATAGCCCATATCCGTTACGTTCTCCGGATTAGGACCTGAATAATTACTAAAAGTGTATACGTTATTTGCTGTTCCGTAAACCCGGAGAGAGGATATTTTATAACGTTGTGTTTTTTCTCTCGGGAACGTATAAGACAGTGTCACACTGTTGATCTTCCAGTAAGAACCGTCCTCCATAAATAAAGTCTGATTGGCACGAAACGGAGTGATAATCCCCTGACGTGTAAACCCATACGGATTCGGATACGCACTTATATCGCCGTTATTAAGCCAGAAATTGTATTTGTCAAGAGGCAGTAAAGTTGATTTTTCAATACCATTGGTACCTCCCATCAATGGGTTACCGTAAGAGTTCATCTGATTAGCCAGAGCTTCATTAATGATATCACGCTTCAAAGTAAAAGAGGTATTAATAGACAAACTGATTCCTTTATACTGTGCGAATGTGGACAAACCTCCGATGACCTTTGGTTGTGAATTTCCGACCGTCACCAGATCATTCTCATCCAGAATATAGTCACCGTTAAGATCAGTCCAGTACGGATCTCCGGCCTGGAAATAATAAACAGCTCCGTCTTTGATCATTTTGTAAGGTTCACCCGTAGCAGGATTGACCGGTACCGCAGCATCTGTAGCAAATGTTCCACGGTAATCAAACAATACATGCGACATCGTATTACGACCCAGGCGGTAAAGCGTATGAAGTTTATTATTAGCATCATATTTCAGGTATTCACGGCTGTTATCAGGCAGACGGGTCAATACTTCATTATTGATTGCTCCATTCAGACTAATACTCCAGTTCACTTTACTTTGATTTGATAAAGGTCTGAACATGAATGTGAATTCATATCCGTAGTTTACAAAGCTGACTTCATTCGATTGTAAAGATGTAAAACCATTATGATCGGCCAGATTTCTGGACCATAACTGATCGTCTACCTGTTTGTAATAGAACTCCTGGATCGTTGTGATTCTGTTTTTCAGGAATCCCGCTTCTATCGCCAAACTTGAAGAGGTAGTGGTAGAAGGAACTAATTTACTATTAGGCATCTGATTCCAGTTGAAACCGATAGTAGGATTATTATTGAAAGCTCCTGTAAAAATATATCTTCCGTTTGCATCAAATACAGTTCCCGTAGGTGTAATATTCTTACCCCACCCTCCTCTGAATGAAAAATAATCTAACCACTTGTCTGTAAAAACATCCATGAAAGGTTCCTTCGCCATATTCCAGCGAGCGGAAATCGATGGATTTTTGACCCATGGTACATCCGGACCTACAGAAGAAGATTTGTCCAGACGGTAGGTAAAGTCGATAATATACTTGGAATCATACTGATAACTGAATGCTCCTGCAAAACCCGCTGAGCGAACATCTGCCAGGTTATTCAGCACACCCCCCACAGCACTTCCGGCATCAAATCCAAAAGGCCCTTCCAGCTGATCGTTAGGGTACCCGGATTTCCGTTGCGCCTTAGCTTTGAAGCTGTTAAGATTCAACTCATTAAACACATAGGTATTGATGAGGTGTTTCTCTTCTGCACCAAAAGCTTTCAGATAAGATAACTGGAAGAGATTATACATCGAGTTGCGCTGCGCATCGTAGTTATAATTCTGAGAGATATTATTATTGGCAATGGCTGGCGTAAAATTATCCGTACGGTACGTGATATAGTTATAACTGAAAGAGTTCTTAGCTCTCATACCTTTGAAAACTTCATATTCCAGATCCACATTTGCTTTGACATCTGTTGTCCGGTTATCATTTCGTCCTTCCAGTGCAGATACCAACCCTCCTCCTACAATAGAAGAGCTAGGCGCAGGCAGTAATGAAGAAGCAGAAGAAGCCTTCGCCACACCCCCTTGTGTCACAGAGTTTCCACTTCCGGTCTGTTGTTCTCCGATATTACCGGACATATTTACAAAGAGTCTGAAACGATCAGATTGTCTGTACTCAGAGTTCATACTCAAAGTATAGCGACTGAATCCGGTATTCTGAATAATACCCTTTTCATTGTAATACTGACCGTTGATCTTATAATTGAAGTTTTCATCACCTCCCGAAGCATTCACATTATGCGTCTGGTTATAAGTAGGCTTGTAAAATACCTTCTGCCAGTTGGTCGAGTTATTGAAATACGGGTTCAGACTATCCGAAAGAATCTGATTATCATAGATTTTATCCCTTCCGGTATAATAATCCACGTCATTTTCCAAAACCTGATTGATACGGATCAGACGTTCATCCTTACCTCCTAATACAGATCTTAACTGTGGAGGAACACTGAAAAACTGGTTTGTTGTATATTGAATAATCGGAATCTTCGAGCGTCCTCTTTTGGTTGTAATACGGATAACACCATATGCACCTCTGGAACCGTACAGCGCTGTAGCAGCAGCATCTTTCAGAATATCCATCGATTCGATATCTTCTGGTGGAATCAACGAAATCGGACTGATACCAGTACCTCCGCTGTTGAATCCATACTGAAAATCAGTGTTATCATCTACAGGCACACCATCCACGATATAAAGCGGAGAAGTAGGTGTAAGAAACGCATCCGAACCTGTTCCTGTGGATGAAATACTATTCAGACCACGAATCAGTACGGACGCTCTGACTCCCGGTTGTCCGGTCGTCATCTGTACATTCATACCCGCGACCTTACCCTGAAGTAATTCTGTCACGTTGGAAACAGGATTATCCTGCAGATCTTTTCCGGATATAGTCACCGATGCACCGGTAAGTGTTTCACGTTTACGCTGCTGATAACCCTGGACCACCACTTCATCCAATTCATTCTCTTGCTTTTCCATATAAATAGTAAAGACAAAAGCTTTCTTTCCGGCAAGATTTTCAGTGACAGTTTTGAAACCTGTGCTGGTAAAAATCAAAATATCATCTACAGGCGCCTGAATTTTAAAAAGTCCCTTTCTATCCGTAGATCCCAGCGCACGCTTCAATTTGGTAGAACGTATAGTCACATCCCCCATCCCGATACGCGAACTCTGATCCTGGACAAATCCCGAAACTGATATTGTCTGTTGTCCATACACCAGCCCGGATAACATTAAAATCAAACTTAATAGTATAAATCTTTTCATAATTATATGCATGGCTGTTAATCGTTATCAAATAATGGAGCCTCATTGGAGAAATAATAAATCATTTCCCAATCTCCTTTTTCCAGTATAGTATAGTTCATCCCGATAATTGATATTTCACGCATACCCCCAAAGGCTGTTCTGTTATAACTGAACATACATTGTGCAAGGGCACCGTTGTTATACTTGGTCTTAATCGTCGGAACCAGAGGAATCGGGTAGGCGACATCATAGCGTACAGAAGATGAATCTGATGCAAATGTCATATTGAAACCATGTACCAAATCCTCCCACTTCGTTGTATTAAACCTGGAAAGCTTAATTGGTTTAAGATCCGGATCAAGAAATTTAAAGGTCAGTGAATTTCCTTCCCCTACTTTGTTAAACCAGACTTTGATATCCGAACCTGCCATCAATGTACGGGTAGAGTCACCTCTCACACCAATCATAAACATAGGAGATACAGAGCCGTTATCATTATAAGGCTCATAAGAGCGTTCCTTTTCAGGCATTAATTTCATATCTCTGAAAAAACGCTTTCCACCGTTGCTGCTTACCTCTACATCAAACAGGTAACCGGAGTCCGGAAATGTTTTCAGGATATTTGAATTAGCATAAGAATGCATAATAAAATTACCGGAGTGCTCTCCGATCTCCCATAGCGGACGCATTACCGTTTCGCGTTTAGCATTGATTTGCTCCAGAGATGTTTCCTCCCCTGTATAGCGATCTTTCCATACGGAGACCGGAAATAACTTTTGTAATTCCGGAGCAGCTTTACCTTCATGTGTACGTACAGCAGAAATCCGGAATGTAAGAGGCAGTGTAGTCTGTCCCGGATTAAAATTGCCCGAAAAATAAGTTGTTCTGCCCAGTACCGGCTTATATTCGGTACTCGTAAAATTCATATCCAGACTGAAAGCATCCAGATCTTCAGGAAAATTTTTCTTACATCCAATACATACAATAGCAGATAAAATAACTATTGCAATGGAATTGATATATATTCTTTTCATTTGATTACTTATTAAAACGTGTCAGGAATTCACCAAAACCAAACTCATGTCCGTTATTAAGGATATGTACCACTCCGTTTGAAGTTTTGATATTTACAGCTTGCGTTGTTGTACGTGTCCACTGGCTCTGAAAATTTGAACCTTTGGTATCACTGTAATACACCGTCACTAATCCACCTCCTACAAATCCTGAAGACTCTTGTTTAATACGTTGAGCATGCATATCCTGATTATACCGCGCATTGATAAAAAGCCCGTCTACAAAAAGCATAGAATCTGTCGTTACCAGATCTTCGGATATATACTTGCTGATCAGGGTATCCAATTGTACAGGATCCAGATCACGGATATATAACAAAGGTTTATTTTGTGTTTTCCTAACCAGATTAAGATTGGTGATAGCAGAATGAAAAGAAGAATTGGTTGGCGCAAAGACAGTTGTTGCCGTCGTTGCAATAGAATCTCTTAATGCCGGAAATTTATTCAGCACAGTCAATAAGGAATCATATACCTGAGGTTTAGACTGAAAATATTCAATCGTATTTCCTGTGAAGATATTCTCCTTATTTTCATAGTCATAATAACCATCAGTCTTGGCACAGCTCCATAAGGAGGCAGTGACAAGTAGCATAATGACGAATAGTATAGATTGTTGTTTCATAATTCAGGAGGTTATTTCCAATAAGGATTTTGTACTAATTCAGAATTATTTGATAAGACTTCGGATGCAACCGGCCAGAAAATTCCTTTTTGATCGATAAGGATATTGAAGGCTGCATCATTTCTTTTGATCTTTTTGTAGCGAACCAGATCGTACCATCTCCAGCCCTCGCCCAATAGTTCGCGACGACGTTCGGCAAAGATTTCATCTATGAGATCGGTAGCAGAAGAAGACTCCGAAAGACCACGGCTTTTTCTTATCTGATCCAGTATGTTTTTAGCAAGTTCACGTTGCCCCAATACAGCCAGGGCTTCTGCACGCAGCAAGGCAATCTCTTCCATACGTGTAAATACGATAGCCGAACTGAATAAGGGCAGCGAACCGTCTGTTCCGGAAACTCCTTCACGGATCACTTTGATTTTACTGAATATAGGTCTGACTCCACCGAAATCAGTAAAGTAAGTGGTCTGTACAGCACCAGCACTATTGATACTGAAACGTACATCTCCTGCTTCGTGGAAAATCTGAATAATCTGGTCTGCAGGTATATAAATATCAGCTACAGGTTTGGATACTAATGGAGCTGCCAGTGTGAGCTGTTCCAGATGACCTTCAAATGAAGCCTCGCTTGCCGTCCATGAAAAAGGAAGAGCCACCAATTGAGAAGAATTAGAGTTACTGAAAAATCCTTTTTCAGAACTCAGAAAAGAAGATTCTACATAAGCTGCACCAGCCTTATTTGCATTTTTCAACACATAATCTGCATATACCGAAGCTTCCAGATAATTGCCGCTCCAGGCAGCCACATGTGCCAGAATAGCATTAGCAGAAATCCTGTTAAATAAGACACCATTCCATTTTGTCTGATCGAATCCCATGTACTTTTCAGTAGGATAGATTTCATCGAATCGCGAACCATACTGAAATGGAAGAATTTCTGCAGCAGCTTTCAACTCTTTCTCTGCATACGCCAATACTTCTTTCTCTGTGGATTGTTTCACCTTTGGAAAACTACCTTCATAAGATTTGTCCCAGATCGGCACATCACCCCAGGTACGCGCCAGCAGGTAATAACAGAATCCTTTGATAACACGCATCTGTGCAACATCTATTCTATTATTCAAGGCTGTATACTGCTTATCGTTGTTAACGATCTCAGGAGATTTTTCTATAAACAGGTTCGCAGCGTTGATGACGGCATAAAATTTACGCCAGTTACTCAGTTTCTGAACTAAAGCATAAGATGAGTTCAGCTCACCGTTAATGATAACCTGCAGATCGCGTTTGCCTAATGAAGTAAAATCTCCATTTCTCAGTTCACCATACATCCACTGTGAATTGTTCTCCGCCAAAGCACTACGCAGCAAACCATACACACCCAGCATCGAACCGCGTGCATCATTAATATCTTTCCACTTATTCTCTTCATCAACAATATGTTGAGACTCGATATCCAGCATTTTATTACAGCTGACACTTACAACGGTCATCACTGCACCCATCATTAATGTGGTCAGAAAACGCTTTTTAGAATATTTAATTTTCATTTTTCTTAACATAACCCTATGATTACAAGTCCATTTTAACACCTAATATGAATGTCTTCGGAATCCGTAGACCCAAACCCGTGTCATATCCATAAAAATCTACTAACTCAGGATCTCTTCCCGTATACTTTGTAAGGGTCCACAGGTTGCTTCCGCTCACGTACACATAAAATTTTGAAAATCTATCCTTGCTGCGATTCATCAGTTTGGTCATATCATACCCCAAAGTGAGATTTCTCAGTTTCAGGAATGAACCGTCTTCCAGAAACATATCCTGCTCTGCCTGATAAGGCGATACCGGAGACCAGGGATTATATAGAGGATAGGCTTTATCATCAAAATTTTTCTCCCAGAATGTAATATCTCTTACCGCTCCGATAGCACTGGATTCATCCTGATTGGCAAAATCATAATAGCTCGCCGCCTGAGAATTGAGAATATCTTTTTTCAGATTGAAATAAAGCAAAGCACTGATATCAAAAGACTTATATTTGAATTGATTATAGAATCCTCCCGTGTACTTAGGAAAAATATTCCCCATTAACTGACGGTCCTTATTATTGATATCATAATCCCCGTTCACATCTACCCATCTTGGATCCCCGCCTTTCATATCGGTACCGTTATAAGTCAGGATTTTGTAAGTCGACGGATTCACCGGCACATCCAGGTCGTTGTTGAATATTCCTCTGTTCTGCAACAACCAAAAATGATCGATACGCTCACCTACAGCCAGTTTCCGGGTTCCGATTTCAATCTCCTGAAGACCGTTTGGTAAAGCTTTCAGCTTATTATTGTTATAAGAGATGTTAAAGGAACTGTTCCATGAGAAATCGTTTTTGGAAGGAAGATTAAAATTCAGCGTCAGGTCTACTCCTTTATTATTGACCACCATTCCGCTTTTTCGTTCGAACTGATATCCTGACTCCGCCACGATAGGCACATTAAAAATAGCGTCCTTATTATCTTTACTATAAAAATCAACTCTGGCCGTAAGCATGTTTTTCAGAAGAGAAACATCAAGACCCACGTTTAACATTTCCGTATATGACCATGGCAGATCGTAACCTACCCAACCCGACTGATACGGACGGCTCAATGTTCCTAATCCATTGTATGAAAATACGGCTTTATTGCCATCCCAGCCCAGTTCAGAGGCATACTGAGGTCCTGCCGCATCCCGGTCTGTGGTCGGAATATTTCCAAGCCGGCCATAGGAAGCCAGTACTTTGAAGTAATCGAAGAAATCAGATTTTATTACATGATTCAGATTATAATCCGCATTGACCGCATAAGATAAAAACCAACGTTCAGAAGGTTGTACGGCAGATGAACCGTCATTTCTGATCAATGCTGCAACATTCCATTCATCTTTGCGGGTATAGTTCAGTTTTCCGTAGAACGAAGCCAGTCTGTGCTGGATCTTATCTGAATAATAGTAAGGAATAAAACCGACAGACTTCAGATAATTAGCATACTGCGAATTTCCTTCCACGACGTTGACCTTAATAAAATCGTTTGGCCCTCTGTAGCCTTGTGCATAATTATATTTTTGTACATCAGCCTGATAGTTGAATCCTCCCGCAAAACTTAAACGATCTTTATCATTGACATCATAAAAGTAATTCAGCGTATTATCAAATACCATCCGTTCATTATAGCCGAAGTAATTGGAAACATAATTGTTGCCTGACATCAACGTTGAAGGCCAGAATACGTTTCTTGTATTCTCATTATAATCCATCATTAGCTTCGGAGAAAAACTAAGGTTCTTCAGAATAGCAAAATTCAGTGCGAAATAACCGATAATACTATTATTGAAATTCTCATCAATAGTTTTATCATACTCCTTCAGATATAAGCCATACATATCTTTATTCGGAGAGATAGGTGTACTCAGATCCGGCACATAGCGGGTCTCACCAAACCGTTCGATGATCGACTTATTACGATCGCGGTCCAGACGAGTAGCATGTATCATACTGGAGATAGTCAACCAGGGAAGAGGAACCATATTGATATAGAATGCGCCCTGATATCTTTTGAACTTTGCGGCATCAGCTGCTCCTGCATCTGAAGTATGTCCTGCAAAAAATCTGAAATTAGACCGGTTTCCTCCACCGACAAGACTACCATTGACCGAATAGATCGGAGATGTTTTATAATACAGATCTGTCCAGTTGGAAGGACCGTAATAATTGACATTGGAAGAATCACTCAGATAAGCAGGGTAAGAAGCCTGCTGCAGGATATCTGCATAGCGGTCATAAAATGGTTTTCGGAAATTCTTTTCAAATTCTCCGTTTATCGTAGATACATTCGACGGAGTCGCAAATCCGAAATGCCCGTTAACACTGATACGTCTCTCCCCTGCCGATGCATTTTTGGTAGTTATATAAATAACTCCGTTCGCTGCTCTTGGTCCGTAGATAGCCGCAGTACTGTAATCCTTCAATACATAAATAGATTCGATATTGTCCGGATCCAGTATAGTGTTAATATTGGTTGCAGCTCCGACAGGTTGTATAGTATAATTTTGGATATCATATACAATTGCAGGATCCTCCGTCAGCGGAATGCCATTCACAACAATCAGCGGCTTATTCTTATTGAAATCTGTCGCATGTAATACAGGCGTAGAAATACCTCTCACAGTTACTCCCTGTTTGATCGTCCCGGGTTCGCCGGAAGATTCCTGAATATACAGTCCCGAAATATTACCCTTCAGCATCTGTTGAACAGATACAAAAGGTCTCAATCTGGCAGCTTCCATACCGAGACTGTCCTTTCCAAGGTAAAGCTTGGTTGCACTCAGGTCATAAATGAGGACTGAGTCAACTTGCGTGGTATCAACCAGCCTTTTGGAAAAATTGGTTATCCCGAAACCAGTAACTCTCTTACTTGATGCCTTTGTTCCCGGAGAAGCTGAAACGATCCCCGTCAAACATCCACCAATAAGAGAAAAAACCGTAGCAACAACGTATAATTTTTTCATTTAACGGATTTAAAAGATGAACACTTTTACCTAAAAAAAACTTAGAGACTTCAAGGTTTATAATGGCTTTTCTCTTCGTCAGGTTTATAGCCTTGTTAGTTCTATGTTAATTAATTGGTAGGGCAATATTAGAACTATAGAATGACACCGAAGAATGTCACAAAAACACAACCGTTTGCGTAACTAACTATAACGTTTTCGTGTTTACAACACACTTTTATTTACATAAAATGAACATACAATATTCTTATTGTATATAAATTAAATATAAAAGAAAATGAAAGAAGCAAAAAAAAGAGGTTGCGAATAACGAAACCTCCTTTTTCTATAAATGATAGCCTTAGTTAATTTTTTGCATGCAGTGCTACTGCATAAAGTTTCATCTGTTTCACCATTGAAAGCAATCCATTGGCACGTGTCGGAGACAAATGCTCACGCAAACCAATACGATCAATGAAGTAAAGATCTGACTCCACGATCTCTTTAGGCGTATGACCCGACAATACTTTCACCATCAGGCTGACCAGCCCTTTTGTAATAACAGCATCACTGTCTGCCTTGAAAATAATCTTGCCGTCTTCCATATCCGGATGTAACCAGACCTTAGACTGACAGCCTTTAATGGTATAATCCTCCGTCTTATATTGTTCATCGACCAAAGGCAATTCTTTACCCAGTTGAATAATATATTCGTATTTCTGCATCCAATCCTCAAAGAATGAAAAGTCTTCTATGAGTTCATCTTGTATCTCGTTGATTGTCATATTTTACTCTAATTTAGACGAGCATACCTACAGCACGCTCCACTCCTGCTACCAGCTGATCTACCTCTTCCTTTGTATTATAAAATGCAAAAGAAGCACGTACTGTTCCCGGGATACCAAACTGGTCCATGACAGGTTGTGCACAGTGATGTCCCGTACGAACAGCTATTCCCAGTTTGTCCAGAATCACACCTACATCGTAAGGATGCACACCATCTATTACAAATGATAGTACAGAGGACTTATGATCCGCTGTACCGATAATCCTCATTCCCGGAATAGCGGACATCTTTTCAGTTGCATACGCCAGTAACTCTGCTTCATATTCAGCAATTTGGTCAAGTCCGATAGCATTAATATAATCTATTGCATCAGCCAGACAAATACCTGCTTCAATATTAGGCGTACCCGCTTCAAATTTGAAAGGAAGCTCGTTAAAGGTGGTCTTTTCAAACGTTACTTCCTTTATCATATCTCCTCCACCCTGGTACGGAGGCATAGCATTCAGCAAATCTTCCTTTCCATATAATACACCCACTCCCGTCGGACCATACATTTTATGTCCGGAGAACACCAGAAAGTCCACATCCAGATCCTGTACATCCACAGGGATATGCTGAATCGCCTGTGCAGCATCGACCAGTACCGGTACGCCATGCTCATGTGCAATCTGTATCATTTCTTTCACCGGATTGATTGTACCCAAGGCATTAGACACATAAGTGAAAGATACAATTTTAGTCTTTTCAGAAAAAAGCGCCTGATAGGCATCCATATCCAGCTCACCTTTTTCATCCATAGGAATAACTTTCAATTTTGCACCTACTTCATCGCATAACATCTGCCAGGGCACAATATTAGAGTGATGCTCCATCGCAGATATCATGATCTCGTCATCCTTTCCGATATTAGCTTTTCCAAAGCAGGTCGCTACAATATTAATAGCATGAGTAGTACCTGTTGTAATAATAATCTCATGTTCATGAGCAGCATTGATAAAGGCCTGCACCTTACGGCGGGTCACTTCAAATGCATCGGTAGAAATCTGACTCAGAAAATGTACTCCACGGTGCACATTGCTATTCATATCCGTATAGTACCGAACAATAGCATCGATGACCTGCTGAGGTTTTTGTGTGGTAGCCCCATTATCCAGGTACACCAGAGGTTTGCCGTTTACCGACCTGGAAAGAATAGGAAAATCGGCCCTGATTTGGGATATATTGAAATTTTTCAAAATGTATACACGTTTATTAAAGTAGACAAAGTTAATAGTATTTAGACAAAAAATACGTCAGCACACTGTATTCTTTTGAAAAATCGAGAGAATTAACGTTCCTCTAAACAATATGATTTGCATCACTTTCCATTCAAATTATGAAATTATTAAAATACAATTAATCATTATTTAGTTACCTTTGTATGCTATGCAAGAATTAAACCAACAAATACCAGAAGGATCCCGTAAAGAGGTCATGACTTATTTGGAGCCGTTCATGCTGAATGAGATGAGCGAATATTTAAAGCCTGTTGAAGAAATGTGGCAACCGGCAGATTTTTTGCCTGATGCTTCCAGAGATACATTCTTTGAAGAGGTAAGAGACTTGCAGGAAAGTGCTAAAGAACTTTCTTATGATTTAGTCGCAGTACTTATCGGCGATACACTTACCGAAGAAGCCCTTCCTACCTACGAATCGTGGTTGACTATGGTGGATGATGTAGAGAAAAATGAGCAGGGAGGATGGATGAAATGGGTACGCGCATGGACTGCAGAAGAAAACCGCCACGGAGATTTACTGAACAAATATTTATACCTCACCGGGCGTGTTAATATGAAAGAATTTGAGCGTTCAGCTCAATACCTTATACAGGACGGATTTGATATCGGCACAGGACGAGATCCGTATCGTAACTTTATTTACACCTCCTTTCAGGAAATAGCGACCAACGTATCTCATCGCCGGGTAGCCGGTTTGGCAAAAAAACACGGAGATAAACTTCTGGCAAAAATGTGTGGTGTAATCGCTTCAGACGAAGCCAGACATGCTAAAGCATATATGTCTTTTATTTCTCAGGCACTCGTTGTCGATGCAAGTGAAGTAATTCTGGCATTTGAAGATATGATGCGTAAAAAAATCGTTATGCCAGCTCAGTTTTTGAGAGAATCCGGAGAACCTCAGGGAGAAGCCTTTGCTCACTTTTCCGATGCAGCGCAACGTCTGGGTGTATATACAGCAATAGATTATGTAGATATCCTCAAAGAATTAAATACAGACTGGAATATTGATAAACTGACCGGACTGAATGAACAGGCAGAGAAAGCAAGAGATTATCTGCTTAAATTGCCGGATCGCCTCCTCCGGTTGGCAGACCGTATGAAAACACCATTAAAAGAATATAAATTCAAATGGATTTACGGATAAAACTTTAAAAAGCGCTAATAGTTTAGCGCTTTTTTTATTTGTTAAACTATTTTATGATATTTATTAAAAAATAAACCGGATATCAGGATGAAGTACAAGCAAATACATAACAATTCTATCAATCAGATCATGCTGATCATTATTATCATTCTGATCTGCATACTCATCTTCACCAATCTGTCGTACTACCTTCCCGGATTTCTGGGAGCCGTTACCTTATATATTCTCTTTAGAAATGCCTATTTCAAAATGACAGAACAGAGAAAATGGAACAAATCGCTCGTCAGCCTGCTCATGGTGCTCCTAACAGTTGTGTTTATTGTATTTCCGACATGGGGAATTATAAATTACATCACACCAGAGATGACAAATCTTATTGGCGATAAAAATGATATTATCAAAAATTTTAATTCAATAAAAGATTATATAGCAACTGTACCTTTACTAAAAAATGTCGACCTCTCCGAGGAAGCATTGTTAAATATCTTACAAAAACTCACACGTTACCTTCCAAGCATCCTCAACTCAATCGCAGAAGTAGGGGTCAACCTTCTCGTATCTTTATTTGTACTCTACTTTATGCTGGTACATTCCAAACGAATGGAATCGACCATATATCATGCTATCCCCTTTTCACCACAAAGTAAAAATGAGTTGTGGACTGAGGTCAATATGATGGTAAGGTCAAATGCCATCGGAATCCCCATACTGGCACTCTGCCAGGGCTTTGTAGCTATGGTAGGTTATTGGTTTCTGGGCGTTGAAAATCCTATTCTCTGGGGAGGAATGACAGCTGTATCTACCATAATCCCGGTACTTGGAACCATGACGGTATATGTACCGCTGTCTATATTCCTGTTTGCCAATGGGGAGATCGGGAATGGTATAGGATTATTGCTGTACGGATTTATTGTGATTGGTGGTATTGACAACGTGCTTAGATTTACCATACTCAAAAAATTAGGAGACGTCCCTCCGCTGATCACGGTATTCGGAGTACTCCTCGGATTGAAACTTTTTGGAATGCTGGGTGTTATTTTCGGCCCTCTTATTCTATCCTCTGTAGGTGTATTACTCAAGGTCTACAGCAATGAATACGGACGTTCCAACAGTGGTATACCTGATGCATCAGAAGATAAAACGCTCCCCTGAAACAAATACATTTTTGAAAAGAACAGCCTACTGTCATATAACAGTATTCTTACCTTTAAACTTATATTTTTTTCATAGTTTTGAAGCCATAATATCATTAAGAGCAATATCCATATGAATAAGAAGTTAGTTTTAGGAGCAATGAGTATGCTTACAGCAACTCTGCTTTTCTCTTGCAATTCAGAAAACAAACAAGCTACACAGACATCCTCAGAGCAGACAGCTGCTCCAGCAGAAGACCCGCATGCAGGACAAGCAGCTCATAGTCCCGCTCAGGCTGCTCCGCCGATGACAAAAGAAATCGCAAAAGTATTGCCTGCTGATTTCACATTTTACAAACTGAAGTCAGGCATCAGCTTTGGAAAAGCAGATCTTGCAAAAGATAAAAACTCTGTATTCGTTCTTTTCGATCCGGGATGCAGCCACTGTCAACACGAAGCCACTGCCCTGTCCGACAACTACGATAAGATAAAAGGAGTAAACGTTTACTTCGTTTCTATGAATGATCCTGCTTTAATGGCTTCATTTTTTGACACGTTCGGACCAAAATTAAATGGTAAATCAAACGTAGAGCTACTGTATGACCGCAATCAGGAGTTTATCCAGAAATTCCATGTTCCTTCACAGTTCCCGGCTAATTATGTATACGGTCCGGACGGACAGCTAAAAGAGCATTGGGAAGGTGACAAAAACATTAACGAGATTATTGCAGCTTACACAAAATAACACATGATCAATATTGCGATCAACGGATTTGGACGGATAGGACGACATACACTTCGGAATATTCTGCTTAGGAATGTCGGCGAACAATTGCACGTAGTAGCGATTAATGACCTGACGGACACCAAAACACTTGCACACCTTTTCAAATATGATTCGGTACACGGCCCTTTTCAAGGCACCGTAAGTTATGATGAGAATCATCTGTTTATCAATGGACAACAGATACAGGTCAGCAAAGAAAAAAATCCGGAGTTACTTCCCTGGGAAGCACTCTCAATTGATATCGTTATTGAATCTACAGGACATTTTACCTCCGGAAAACAGGCGGCTTTACACCTGAAGGCCGGAGCAAAAAAAGTCATTATATCTGCCCCTTCACCTGACAAAGAGATTCCTACTATAGTTTTAGGCATCAATGATCAAGCATTCGATTTATCCGCTCCTATACTCTCCAATGCCTCCTGTACAACAAATAATGTTGCGCCGTTAGTAAAAATTCTGGATGAAAACTGGGGAATAGAAGACGGGTACATCACGACTGTCCACTCCATGACCGGGGATCAGAATTTACATGATGCACCGCATCGTGATTTGCGTCGTGCACGTGCTGCATCTTCCTCTATTATACCCACGAGTACAGGTGCTGCAAAAGCTATCACCAATGTATTCCCACATTTAGAAGGCCGGTTAGGAGGTGCAGGAATACGTGTTCCCGTATTAAACGGATCACTCACAGATTTCACCTGTACCCTAAAAAAACAGACTACAGTAGAAGAAATCAATGCAAAGTTTCAAGTTGCTGCAAATGGCTCATTAAAAGAAGTGTTGTATTATACTGAAGATCCCATTGTATCTGTAGATATCATAAACAATCCCTATTCATGCGTATTTGATTCGCAACTGACCTCCATTGTAGGCGGGCTTGTAAAAGTAGTCGGCTGGTACGACAATGAATTCGGATATTCCAACAGACTGGTAGATCTGCTCTTAAAAATAGACTCTACAACTGCTACAGTGTAAAAACACGCTGTAGCAGTTGTTAGCAAACTTATATCTACATCTCCCTCTCTACTCCCAGTCCAAATAATGCAAAATCATATTTAACCGGATCCATCGGATCCAGCATCCGGAGATTTTCGGTAAGTTCCAGAGCCGTTTTCCAATTCACTTTATCAAGCGTAATCAACCCGAATTTACGAGCCACCCTTTCCACATGAAGATCGCAGGGACAAATCAGATCCTTTGGATAAATCCGGGTCCAGATTCCAAAATCAACACCGTTATTATCCCGACGCACCATCCATCGCAAAAACATATTTATACGCTTTACCGTTGATTTCTGTACAGGAGCACTGATATGTTTTCTTGTACGTAAAGGAAAATCCGGCAAAGAGAAAAAATAAGCCTTAAAAGCATTCAATGCTTTCTCTACTGAAACTTCTTTAGTCTGTTCCTGACCAATCAAAAAGGCATCTTCCAAAGAATCAAACACTGAGAAATGATATCTGAAAAAGGAGATGAAATACAATAAATCTGTATCATTAAAGGTACGGTGCTTAAATCCCAGCAGCTGTTTCAAGTCCGTCTCCTGATGATGCATTATAAAATCAAAAGGAGCTCCATCCATACGGTCAATCAGCTCCCGGCATTTATTAATAATGGTTTTGCGCTGCCCCCAGGCCAGAACAGAAGCAAAAAAACCCATGATCTCAATATCCTGTTTTCGGGCAAATAAATGAGGAATACAGATAGGATCATTTGGAATAAAACCAGGCTGATTGTACTGTTCAACCTTTTGATCCAGAAATTCTTTTATATTAAAATCAGACATGGTCATCTAAAAAATAAGGCTGTCTCAAATCCGACACTTACATGCTATAACAAGATTCCTATCCTAAGATTTGGAAACAGATAAGCTATGAAAAGATATTTTTGAGACAGCCCCTGATAAAAGTAATACTAAGCCAATGCCTGTTTCAGATCTTCAATCAGATCATCAGCATCTTCTATACCCACCGAAAGACGGAGCAGATTATCCACTACCCCTACCTTTTCTCTTGCTTCCTTTGGTATAGAACCATGTGTCATAGTTGCCGGATGATTTATAAGCGATTCTACTCCTCCAAGTGATTCAGCAAGCGTAAACACCTTGAACCGCGATGAAATACGGAAAGTTTCCTTCATATCAGCCCCTTTAAGGACGATAGAAATCATTCCTCCGAAATCCCGCATTTGCTTTTTAGCAATCTCATGTCCCGGATGATCTTCAAAACCCGGCCAGTAAATCGTCTCTACCTTAGGATGATTTTTCAGGAATTCTGCCACCCTGCGTCCGTTGGCACAATGAGCCTCCATACGAAGATGCAAGGTCTTGATACCGCGAAGTGCCAGAAAAGAATCCTGAGGTCCCGGAGTACCTCCGCAGGCATTATAGTAAAACCATAATTGTTTGTATACTTCGTCATCATTCAGGATCAACGCTCCCATGACTACATCAGAGTGCCCGTTGATATATTTCGTAGCCGAATGCATTACAATATCAGCCCCCAGATCCAGAGGATTCTGTAAATAAGGAGAAGCGAATGTGTTATCGACTACATACAGCGCATTCGCCGCTTTGGCAATCTGACCGATAGCTTCAATATCAGCCAGCTTCAGCGTAGGATTTGTTGGTGTTTCTACCCAGATCAGTTTTGTCTTATCTGTGATGGCAGCACGCACAGCCTCTGCATCAGATGTATTGACAAATTTGAAAGTAATACCATATTGCTCGTATACTTTTGTAAATATACGATACGACCCGCCATAAAGATCATCACCTGTCACCACTTCATCCCCCGGTTTCAACAGTCTCAGCACACAGTCCGTAGCAGCCATACCGCTTGCAAAAGCCAGTCCGTGCTTTCCGTTTTCCAGCGCCGCCAGACAATCTTCAAGAGCCTTACGCGTAGGATTAGTTCCCCGCGAATATTCAAAACCTTTATGATCTCCCGGAGAAGCCTGCTGATATGTAGAAGTCTGATATATAGGGGTCATGACGGCTCCGGTAGTCGGATCTGACTGCTGACCGGCATGAATCGCTTTCGTTGCAAATTTATAAGCCATTATTCTGTTTATTTAGTGAAATGTAAATTTATCAAAAATCTAACGGAGAAGGGAATTTAAAAGTATAATTCAGTTCATCCTGAAGTAAAGATCCGTGTACCTTTTTTTGAAAAGAATCCTCATCCCGAAAAGCTTCAGGAACAGCAAAACCATACTTTCGTGCCGATGCTAAGATCACATCATGCTTCAGCGGATGAGCTGGAGTAACTACATTATACAGCCCGTTTGTAAGATCAAAAGCAAACCCCAGACGGATCAATGCAGCCACGTCTTCCAGATGAACAAAATTGCAAAGCTGCCCGCCGGTGGTACACACCTTATGTTGAAAATATTTCGCAAAAATCCGCTCCTGACCAAATAAGCCCCCCAGCCGGTATACAATCACCCTGCTAAGACGCTGTATAGATTCTTCAGCGCTTAACAACTTTGCATCAAGCTGATTCCTCTCCCATCCGTTCTCAAACATATCACCGGAAACATCCGGATAGATTCCTACAGAACTGAGAAAAATAAGTTTGTTATACGTTAGTCCCGAGACAAACCCGAATACACGATCAAATCTTTTGATAAGGATATCTTCACTATGACGTTTGGTAGCGGGTACACTAATCAGAATATAATCAAAGCTTTCCGGAAAATTATCCGGAACAGCATTTTCATCATCAAAATTATGCACAAAAGCAAAAATACCATCGGACAACAGCCGATGGTATTTTTCTGATGAGGTAGTAGATGCCCATACTTCATGCCCTTCAGCAATCCACAAACGGGCGACATATTCTCCTACCCAACCGCAACCTAATATCAGGTAACGCATATATCAGTAATTTAAAGAAGTAAAACTTCTTATTGTCAATCAATTATTATTAATAAGCTTTAGCAAATAAAACTCGTTTATTAGAAGGTTTACCTGTAAAGATACATACTCCCTCTTCTTCTTTTGCATCCAAAGGCACACAACGAATAGTCGCTTTAGTCTCTTCTTTCACACGCTTTTCAGTTTCCACAGTTCCGTCCCAATGGCAGGAAATAAATCCGCCTTTGTTCTCCAGTACATCTTTAAATTCTTCGTAAGAATTCACTTCTGTAATATGACTATCCCGGAATGTCAGCGCTTTCTGGAAAATATTCTCCTGTATGGTATCCAGCAAACCTTCAATCAGAGCCGATAATCCTTCCTGAGAAACTGTTTCTTTGGTCTGTGTATCTCTGCGGGCCAGTTCAACAGTACCATTCTGCATATCACGTGCGCCAACAGCTACACGCAAAGGCACGCCTTTAAGTTCCCATTCTGCAAATTTGAAACCCGGACGTTGTGTATCACGGTCATCGTATTTAACAGAAATATTTTTTGCTTTCAGCTCTGCACTCAGACCATCCACGAAAACATCGATATTCGTTTTTTCCTCATCCGTTCTGTAAATAGGCACGATCACCACCTGAACAGGTGCCAGCATAGGAGGCAATACCAATCCCTGATCGTCCGAATGTGCCATGATAAGCGCTCCCATCAAACGGGTAGACACTCCCCAGGAAGATGCCCAGACATGCTCCTGTTTACCTTCCTTAGAAGTAAACTTGACATCAAAAGCCTTTGCAAAGTTCTGTCCCAAAAAATGAGAAGTTCCCGCCTGTAAAGCCTTACCATCCTGCATTAAAGCCTCAATACAATAGGTATCCAATGCTCCTGCAAAACGTTCGTTTTCAGTCTTTCTGCCTCTTACTACAGGAACAGCTAAATAGTTTTCCGCAAAATGAGCATATACACCCAGCATTTTTTCCGTTTCCTCTATAGCTTCCTGACTCGTCGCATGAGCAGTGTGTCCTTCCTGCCACAAAAATTCTGCAGTACGCAAAAACAAACGTGTACGCATTTCCCAACGAACAACATTCGCCCACTGATTCACCAGAATTGGCAGGTCGCGGTAGGATTCTATCCAGCCACGGTAAGTATTCCAGATAATCGTTTCCGAAGTCGGTCTTACGATCAGTTCTTCTTCCAGTTTTGCATCTTCATCAACAATAATATTTCCGGCTCCGTCATTCTTCAGGCGATAATGCGTAACTACAGCACATTCTGTTGCAAACCCTTCTACGTGAGATGCCTCCTTAGAAAAGAAAGACTTGGGGATAAATAAAGGAAAGTAGGCATTACTATGACCGGTATCTTTAAACATCTTGTCCAGAATCGCCTGCATGCGTTCCCAGATGGCATATCCGTATGGTTTGATCACCATACATCCTCTTACCGCAGAATATTCGGCCAGATCCGCCTTGATAACAAGGTCATTATACCACTGTGAATAATCTTCTGCTCTACTTGTAATTCCTTTACTCATATATGTATTTCTTCAAAAATATGTAACAATATGTGATTAATTTCCGTCTCTATAAGTAGTGAATGGATTAAAATCCGTAATTTTAAATTATTTTACAGGACGCATTAAACTAATCGCCTAATTCGGCGTCTAAGATAACAAATAAGACTGTAATTGTCGAAGGTTAACTGGTATGGAAATCATGAAAAAAAATAGATTATTATTCGGTGGGTTGGCAATAGCCGCGGTCATAGCACTTGGCTCCTGCTCAACCAATAAGCAAATCACCTATAGAGATGATGTCTATAATAACCAATCTAAGGCTCAGAGAGTGTATCAGAGTCCGGATTATTATTATACTGACGGAGATCAATATGCACAGGATGACTCCTATTATTCGGACGAATATTCGGACGATGAATATAACAACGGATATGATGACATGGGCGAACTGGAATATGCAAACAGAATCAACAGATTCTATTATTCTTCACCCGGTATGTCATATTACGATCCATGGTTTGATCCATGGTACGGATATAGCGGATTTGGATTAGGCCTTGGTTGGGGCTGGGGTGGCGGATGGTCACTTGGCTTTGGCTGGGGTGGTGGTTTCGGTTGGGGCGGAGGCTTCGGCTGGGGTGGTTACCCTTACTACGGATACGGTTATCCCGGATTCGGATGGGGCAATTACTGGGGATATAATTCCTACTATAACTCCTGGGGACATCCTTACTACGGCCACGGACATTACGCAGGTAATTACCGTGTAGCATCCAACCGTTCGACAGCTTACCGTAATAATTATTCTAATGTAAGAACTTCTTCAAGAAGTGCATCTTCAGGAAGAAGCAGCAACAGAAGCGGCATTGCTGTAAGCAGAGATGCAAATGGCAGAATCACAGGTACAAGCTCTGGAAGATCATCACGTTCGACCAGCGGCAGATCTGCAGTTGGCGGTACTGACAGAAGCGGTTCAGGCAGATCAGGAACGGCATCAGGTAGATCCGGAACAGCAAGAGATAACAACGCGATCTACAGAGATACAAGAGATATTAACTCAGGCAGAACCAGCTCAAGACAAGGTACTTCAGAACGTGTAGCTCCATCTACCCGCTCTACATCACGTCCGGCTGAGACCAGATCAAGAGAAACATCTTCAGGTCGTTCTTCTTCAGGCAGAACATATGATCAACCGGCATCCAGACCGTCATATACACCTTCACCATCTTCGGGCAGATCTGCATCACCTAGTATGGGTGGCGGAAGCTCCAGATCTGGAGGTGGATCATCCGGCGGAGGCTCTGGACGTTCCGGAAGACGTTAAACCATAAACAAACGTATTAATAGTCAATATGCTCTTGCGTATTGACTATTATTTTGCAATAAATACTTCATTTACGTATGAATATCAAACACTTACTACTCTCATCATTTTTCCTTTGTGGAATAATAGGAACAGCACATGCGCAATTTGAAAAAGAAGCACTTCTCTTCTCTCAGGAATATCCCGGAGGAACAGCGCGTTTCAAAGGTATGGGTAATGTACAGACCGCTTTAGGAGGCGATCTGAGTTCCATAGCCGGCAACCCTGCAGGTTTAGGATTTTACGGGCAGTCAGATATCGGTGTCACTTTTAATTATTTCAATAATAACAGCAAGACAAATTATTTCGGTCAGTCTAACAGTCAGAATCAGGGCCGTTTTCTGATCGACAATGCCGGTGTTGTTTTCCATTTTCCTTCAGCAAGAGGACTGGGAGCAGATCTGACAGAAGGATGGCTTAATTTTAATGTGGGATTGAGCTACGATAAGACAAATAATTTTCGCAACAAGATTCTGTATTCAGGAACCAATAATGAAAGCACCAAGGGGCAGACACTAGCAGATCTGATGTATACACAGGATAATACGCCCTGGGGGAAAGATCTGTATAGTTCTTATTTTATGGAAGGCTATGCGGATATTGATAAACGAGGGTATTTTCCCCTGGCAAAAGAAGGAGCGGATAAATACCAGCAAAATAATATTCTTGAAAAAGGAGACCGTTCAAGAACAACCCTTTCTTTCGGAGCTAATTACAGCAACAAATTTTATATAGGAGCTTCCTTCTCGATGGTTTCTTTCAAATATGAGACAGCACAGAAGTTTACAGAAGAAGGATCTACTAAAAGCAGCGATGAGATCAAAAGTAGAAACCCAAACTCCCCATATCTTGACCCTACCAAAGCAGAAAGCAAATATGTAGGAATCAAATATGCACTTGACGATTACTACAATCAATATACAGAAGGATCAGGAGTAGATTTCAAATTAGGTATGATATACAAACCTGCACAGGACTGGAATCTGGGACTTACCATAAAGACACCAACCTGGATAGCTGTACAGGACAATACAAATTCCTATACGGATATCTATTATACAGGAGGAACTACAGCATTAGATCCTTACAAGTCAGATTCTTATAATACGGAAGATGATATCAATATCATTACGCCATTTCAATACAGTCTGGGTGTTACAAAATTTTTCCCAAGAGGTCTTATTACCGCAGATGCTGATCTGACAGATTATTCTACAACCAAATTCAGATCGCCGAACCGTTATAATCCGCAAATGGAAGTAGATATGGAAAAATCAGTCAAAGGTATGTACAAAGCGGCAATTAATGCCAGAATCGGTGGGGAATATCTGATCACCAACATTATAAGTGGTCGTGCCGGATTTAATTATTATGGTAATCCATATAAGAACGCAGACTACAGCCACTATACAGGGACCTTAGGTCTGGGTGTAAAATTATCCAGTTCCCTTTATATGGATATAGCGGTAGTACACAATATGCTGAAGTACTATGAAAGTCCGTATACTTTTGAAGAAGGATTCTGGGAGACTCCTAACCCTGTAGCAGAAATTAAAAACAACCGCACAAATGCAGTGTTGACCCTTGGCGCAAAATTCTAAACCAGAGATTATCATTATAAAAAAAGGCTCAGATTCTTTAGAATCTGAGCCTTTTTTATAGCATTTGTTTTTAGCTGTTAGCCTTTTAGCTCCTCTATCTTACGAACGAAAAGGTTATAATTTTCATGTTTCTCTACATATATAAGATCTCCTGCATCTATAAACCCATCCAACGCGACCGCATCGTACCATACTCCATCTATTTCTATCTTACCGGAAGGACGAAGGACAGTTTTTGCAACTCCCTGTTTATGCAAAAGATCAGCCTTTGATACAGAAGAAGTGTACCCCTGATCCGACTTTTGTTCATCTTCCAGAACAAGTCTCTTAAATGCGGAAGATTTCAAAATATTCTTACCAAAGATCACCATTAATATGACGGCCAGAAACATCGAGCCTATTACAATAAGAAAAGAATTAAACAGCATACCCGGATGTGCAAGTTTAAAATCAAAATAATCATTGGATACCATACTAAATGCCAACCCGCACACCAGACAGATAATCCCCAGTATACCTGTGACCCCGAAGCCAGGGATAACAAATATTTCTAACGCGATAAGTATTACGCCTATAAAAAAAAGTGCGATTTCCCAATGTGCCGCCAATCCTTCCATATAAAGAGGCGCAAAAAATAAAGCACCCGCTATAAGAGCAACAGCCAGAGCAAATCCGATTCCCGGAGTCTGCATTTCGGCATAGATACCTCCGATAATCAAGAGAATAAGTGCTCCGCTTACAACCGGATTAATCAGAAAGCCGATGATATTATCAATCATCCCTACTTCGTGCACAGTAACAGTTGGCTTTCTAATACCGAGGTCAATAAATATTTCTTTATTTGCAGACACTTCTGCTTTAGCTACGCCGGCCTTTACAGCTTCGTCTGCGGTCATAGTAAGCAGTTTGCCGTCAGGTTTCAGGTTTGGGATGGAGACTGAGGGATCCACAAAAGCCTCCGCAATCTTCGGATCTCTGCCCTTTGCTTCAGCTGTAGCACGCATCAGTCCTCTCATGTATGATTGATATTTTTCCGGCAGCACCTCCCCTTTTGCATCCACTACGCTTGCAGCGCCTATACTCGCTCCCTTTTGCATATAGATATAATCCGAAGCCATAGCAATCAATGCGCCTGCAGAAGCCGCATTATGATTAATATACACAACTGTCTTCATCGGAGAGTTGAGCAACCTGCTTCGTATAGAATCTGCATAATTGACTGCTCCGCCAAATGTATTCAACTCGACCAGCAAATAAGCCGACTTTAATTCTGAAGCTCTTTTAGTGGCTTTGTCAAATGTACGCCATGCGGCAGGGCCTATTTCATCATGGATACGAACATGATACACTTCCTGTGCCTGCACTGCTGTAATCGCAAAACATGACATCAGAAATAGTATGGTTAAAAAGGTTTTCGTAAATTTGTTCATGTATTCAATCATTGACTGGTTGAAATTTGTGTTGAGCGTAATGGTTAAATATACAATTAATAAAGTATTTGCGGAAAGTTTTTCGGATCCGATCTGGAAAATTGAAGCCGACTCCAATACCCGGTTACTGGCTGTGGAAACCCGTGATCAGGAAAGCACATTGCCTGCCTTTCATGTCATTAGCTTTACAGGTACCCGATTATTAGACAACTTCCGGCTAAAAACTAAAGAATGGACGCTGGCAGATATTCAGGGCGACTACTTGATTCTCAAAAAATTGGGCACCAATACCCCTTATGCAGCAGGAATCACCGTATTACATATTCCGTCCCGTACAATTACCCAACAATGGCATCAGTATTTGCTGATTGATATTTTCAAAGATTTACTCAAAGTAAGACATCATACCATCAGTTCCGGATTTGATGAATATATTTCCCTTTCTACCGGAACTCCGTTACAAACAACGGATAGCGAAATCCAGTATTGCGCTAATCATATCAGTTTTCCGTTAGCTTATAACGGAAATTTACCGCATTTTTTACAATCGACAGTATACGAAGATACGATGTGGATCAGCAAGATCAGACAACGGTATCTTTGGTGCTATCATACCCGGAAGGAGGATAAATTTGACCTGAATATCTGCATATCTGATCAATACAGAGAGATACACAGATGCTGCCTGCTTGAGCAAAATTCTAAAATGATTCCTCAGCCTTATTTTCAAATTGACGATCAAATATTTCTTATGACCTATAATAAACAGGAAATTGTTTCGTATTTAGTATAATTGCATAATTTTTATCATGAACAAACTATTGAAATCATCTCTTTATAAGAAGATAGCAGTCATTGCCTTTGCTAGCTTTTCTATTTCAAATCTGTACGCATCTTCGTGGAAAACAGATTTTAGCCCAAAAGACTCTATAGGCGTTGAAAATGTCAAAGGAGAAATTTATATCCTTCATAAAGTTGAACAAAAAGACACCTACTATAAATTAGGTCGCCAATACAATGCCATAGTGAAAAATATTATGGCGGCAAACAACAGCAAGGATTTGCGTCCCGGAGATACCGTAAAAATTCCTACCGGCCGACCGTTTCAACAAACTGCTAAAGCTGTTACACAACCTGAAAAATCAAAAAATGCAGGCAATCCACAGCAGCAGACTCCTCTTACAGAATACAAAGTCGGAAAAAGCGAAACATTATATGCGATCTCCAGAAGATTCGGTGTATCTGTAGACGATATCAAAAAACTGAATAACCTGACCTCTAATTCACTGAAGGAAAATCAACTGTTAAAAATTCCGAACAATACACCTACACCTCCGAAACCTGTGGAAGAACCCAAGATCGTTCTGACACCCATAGACACGACCCGTGTAGATTCTACAGAACGGGATTCATCTTACAATGAAATCTCGGCTAATAAATATGGTATCCGCGAGAAAAAAGAACGAGGTATTGCAGTATGGATGAGTAATCTGAATTCGGACGGAAAGAGCAACCTTGCACTTCATAAAACAGCTCCTATAGGCACTATCCTCAAAATCACCAATCCGATGACACACAATGTCACTTACGCCAAAGTAGTCGGAAAGTTTAATGACAATGCAGAAACGGAAAATGCCATTGTAGTATTATCCAAATCGGCAGCTTCCTACATAGGAGCTTTGGATAAGCGTTTTTTGGTAGAAATAAATTATGGTGTACCTTTGGAAAATTAAACAGTATCGTATCATAAATGAATAACAAACCCTTCGTCATAGGAATCGCAGGAAGTAGCGGTTCGGGTAAAACATTTTTCTTAAATAGTTTCCTGCAACATTTCTCAAAAGATGAGATTACACTCATCTCACAGGATGATTACTATATTCCGGCAAATACAAAGACTCAGGAAGAAAACAGACTGTACAATTTCGATATTCCGACCTCTATTGACAGATCCGCTTTTTATAATGACATCAAAGACCTCTTCGATGGAAAAACAGTTTTTAAAGAAGAGTATACATTCAATAATCCGGCACTTACACCCAAAATGCTGGAGATCAAACCGGCCCCCATTCTGATTATTGAAGGGCTGTTTATCTTCTATTATACAGAAGTCAATGACTTATTGGATATGCGTATATTTCTGGATGCGGAAGAATCTGTTGCTCTGGAAAGACGTCTGAGAAGAGACCTCATAGAACGCGGATACGATGAAGACGATGTACGTTACAAATGGGTAAACCATGTCGTACCGTCTTATAATGAATATTTATTACCCTACAGAGAATTCTGTGATAAAGTAATCATCAATAATATTGATGATCCGGAACCCATCCGAATGGTGACAGATGAGATCTGTCAGGAAGTGAAGGATAAAATAAAAACAATATAAAAAAAGCGGCTAAGCCGCTTTTTTTATATATCCTTAAATTGATTTTCTGTTATCATCAGAGTTGGTATCGATCAGTTTGTTGTACGGATCTATTCCGACTGCAGTTGGTTTTTCATTTACAATAATAGACAGTTTATTATTGACCTGACCTATCTTATGCTTCTTCACATACAATTCCTTCTGGTCATTATTATCCTTTTTGGATTCAGCAAATACACCCACCTCAATATAATCCTGTAAGGGCAGGGATCGGATCTCTCCTTTTTTGGATTTAGGCTGTGCAGCAGGATTACTGTCATCATATATACGTTTGCCGTTTTTGTCCACTCTGTACTTAGCCACCTGAAAAGCGATATCTACCTGATATTTTCCATTAGCTAACTTCTTACTGGATACATTTTCAACCTTATTCTCATAAAAAGTGATGGTCTCGAACATATCTTTTATTAAATATTGCAATGAATCAGGAGTAGCCCTTCGCAAATGATCTACAAACTCCAGTGAAGTGGTGTAAGGTGGATTTTGGAAGGCTGTCTGTTCCAGATATCCTTTTACAGTTCCGTTAAATACCGCTCCACCCAGATAATCACTCATCGCATACAATACCAGTGAACCTTTCTGGTAATGAATATACTGTTGATTCTCATTGTACATCAACGGTTTTTCACCCAGGCGTTCAGCACTGCGCCCTTTGAGATAATTATCCAGTGCATCTTTCAAAAACTTGCGCATCTGTCCTTTACCGTACCGTTGCTCCAGTACTTTCAGGGAAGAATACTCCGACATACTTTCAGACATCAGGGTTGCTCCCTGTACATTAGCACCTACAACCTGATGTGCCCACCACTGGTGCGCGATCTCATGTGCAGTGACAGCATAAGGATAATCTACGGCATTATGATTCTTTTCATCTACATCAGCAATAAAACCAATGGCTTCTGAAAAAGGTATGGTATTGGCAAATGACTGAGCAAACGTACCTCCGGTATGCGGAAATTCAATAATGCGCAATTGCCTGTGCTGATAAGGACTATATTCGCGGGTGTAATAATCTAATGAAGCCTTACTGGAAGCTAACATCCGGTCCAGATTGTAGTCATGCCCCGGATGGTAATAAATCTCCAGATTGACATCTTTCCATTTATCCTTTTTTACCGCATAACGAGCCGAGTTAAATGCATAAAAATTCAGCATTTCACTGTCCATTTTATACTGGTAATATTTACGGCCATCTTTCGTCCATTCTTTCACCAGGTATCCCGGAGCAATAGCTAACTGATCCTCATCTGTACCTATAGTTGCTTCAAACCGGATCCAGTCTGCATCATTAGAGATATAATTGTTCTGTCTGGCACGTTGATCAGTAGGTTTTGCCATCCTTTCTTTAGCCGGCAATCCGTATTTGATACGGATATCATTATCCACAAGTTCAGATTGATCCGAATAACCTATTCTTGGAAACATCATATTATTTATAAAAGTTCCATTTCCCTTTACAGGTGAATTTTCATGAATCCAGGTATTAGGCTTGTTCATTGTTTCGAAAGTCAACACAATAGAATCGCCCGGTAACAAAGGTTGCTGAAGTGTGTAGATATTGAAATTATACACATCATCTTCTGAAATCAGTTTGACAGGCACATTCCAGTTGAAGGTATATTCGTAATCATTATAATTTACAAATATCGTGTCTATTGCCTGTGCTGTCTTATTTTTGAGTACATATGAAGCCTTTGCCTTGAATGATCTGGATGAAGGGAAAAAATCCAGATTAAACTTTACGTCCACGACACGAGGCTGAGCACGATACTGATATTTTTTATATTTCTTTTCCCATTGTACAGCTTGTTTTTCAATATCGAGTGCTTTATAATACGGATTCTTTACATTATCCTCGTAATAGATCGCAGATCCAATACTTAAAAATCCAAGCAAACATACAGCAAGTATAATACCTTTACTCATATCCAGACCGGATTTCAGCATATTCCATCTTTCTCTGGCTCCGGAAAATATTCCCCTTCTCCAAAGTAACAATCCCAGAATCAACAGTACTATAGCAAACAGGAACCAATAAAACTTGTAGGTCAGGAATGGCAGAATAAACCCAAAGCCGTCCATATCCGAATATTGCAGATTGGGTCCTTGATTAAATTTAAAAATATCCTGTTCGATTCCTGCAAAGGAAAGAAACGGTAAGCCTATATAAAGAATCAGGAGCACAAAAAAGCCACTCAGATAACTTTTAAATAAGGTATGGACAAATACAGCCAGAAAAAGCCAGATGATATTGCTTAACATACCAAACACCATCAAGGTCATAATATATTGTCCGATCTCGAATTTATAATACTGGTAATAGGCCTGATAAGCCATACAGGTCAGGATCACAAGAAGCATCAGAAACAGCTGCATTTTTATTATAGCAATGACTTTGGATAACAGCAGTGTCCAGTTTGGAACCGGCGTAGAATCGATCAGACTTCCCATCCTGGAAATCTCTCCGCGATGAATCAACAGTCCTGAAAACAGGAAAGTCAGAATCATCATGAAAAATTTGAATGTAGAGCCTGGTATCATGACCATTTTCCAGGTAACAGGATAGGTGGACGTTCCGAATATTTCTCCGAAAGTAGAGGCCATCAGGAACACAAATAAAATTCCGATCAGAGAGATAATCAAAAATACCGGATTTTTGACGATATACCTGAAATCATAATTAGAAAGGGACCATGTCGTCTTCAGGTAGTGCCCCATAGAAAAACGATAGTTTACTTTTGGCAGATCAACTTTGAATATACTCCCGAAATTATTCTTGGTAACCCGTTCAGACTTCTTGCTCTTTACCAGAGAAAGTCTGCTCTGTGAAAAAGAAAAGAATATATAAAAGCCGCCAATAAATAATGCCGAAACAGCCAGCCAAATCAGTCTGTTGTAGATGACAACCCCCTCAAAAGGAAGATTGTTTACGTTCTTCTCTTCCGGCGACCAATACTGCGTGTAATATGTGATAGCAGACTCTCCGAAAGGATCAAGCAGCGCTCCCCAGTACCGATTGTCTACATTGCTGCTCAGGTTGTGAATCACTCCCTGCAGCACCATCAGAATCAGAACGGCCACAAAACCCACATACACATTTCGGGTGAGCGTGACCAGTACAAGGATAATAGAACTTATAAAAATCAGATTTGGAATAATCAGTACGAGATAAGTCTGAAAATAGGCAAAAATATGATTAGGCCCCAGCAATTCCTGATTGATCCCCGGCACATACTGCGCTAAAATAATTCCTAATGTAGAAGACAGAACAACAATCAGAACCACTAGCAAGGATCCGAAAAACTTCCCCAGAAGGTAATCTGTCTTTGTAAAGGGGTAACTGAACAGTATGGTATGAACATTATACTGAAAGTCACGGTATATAGAAGCTCCTACGATAGTCGGGATCAGAAAATAAATCAGGGCAGACATGCCGTTGATCATATCACTGATCGCCAACGGAGAGTTCATATAGGTATTGGATGAAGTCGTAGCTGTGATTCCATCAAATATCCCCAGTGACATCAGCATAATCAGCAACGCCAGTCCAAAAAATAAGGCCATGTAAACATATATAGCAGCATTTTTGAACCATCGTTTAAATTCGAAATTAAAGATAGTACTAAACATGACGCTGATCTTTTTTAAGGGCAACAAAATAGACATCCTCCAGTTGAACCTGAGCTTTTACAAATGTTTCGTCAGGTACACTGTCACTATAGACACGAATATTAAGGGTATTATCCTGATTGTAATTGGTCGAAATAACATTAAACTTCCCAATATATTCATCCAGCTGCTCACGGCCGATAATACGCACCCAGATTTTATCATCCAATTGACTTATAGTATCCTTTGGTGTGCCCTGAAGCAGAATCTTACCCCCGTTAAGAATGGCCAGTTCGTGACATAATTCACGGACATCGTCCACAATATGAGTGGAGAAAATTACGGTATGATTCGTTCCGATTTCACGGAGTACATTCAGAAAACGATGGCGTTCAGCCGGATCCAGACCTGCTGTCGGTTCATCTACAATAATTAATTTCGGATCATTCAGCAATAACTGCGCAATACCAAAACGCTGCTTCATACCTCCTGAATACCCGCTTACACTCTTATTACGCACATCCCACAAATTAGTAACTTCCAGTACCCGTCTGATAATTTTTTCCCGGTCAGCACCTGAAGAAATTCCTTTAAGGCGGGCAAAATATTGTAAGAGTTCCTGAGCTGACAGATTAGGATAAACGCCGAATTCCTGAGGAAGATATCCTAATACCTTGCGCAGTTCCATTTGATTCTCCAGCACATTAATGTTATCAAACTGAATACTTCCCGAATCAGGTTTTTGTAAAGTCGCAATAGTACGCATCAGGGAGGATTTACCCGCACCATTCGGACCAAGCAGTCCAAACATTCCGGGAGTAATCTCCAGATTGACATGATCGAGCGCTTTTACACCGTTAGAATAGGTTTTACTAAGTTCTTGGATTAATAAATTCATAAAGCAGTTAACTGTTAATATTGAATTGGTATCTTAATTATACATTTTGTTACAACATACATAAAAAAAATCAGACAATACCGCCTAACCCGCTGAATTGTCATATTTTAAAATATTATTTATAACAAATCTAAACAATATTTATCTTTGCAGCATGATTGATCGAGAAAATCAAATAATGCTTGATTTATGTGCCCCGGAATTACAGATGGAGGATCTTCATAAAAGATTAAATCCGACTGCAGGATTTTCCTGCTGTGTATTCAAAAAGTGCTGCAAAAAATATAAAAGAGGCAGCAGGTGCAAGAAATGTCCCAAAAGATAATGGGTTATTCCTCAATATAGTCCAGATCCCTGGAAAAGCTTTCTTTTAATTGCGTCAGTGCAAATATGGCAATTCCCGAAAGAAGAAATACCATGATCAGAGCTGCTGTTACGATGCCCCATATATCAACAAAATATCCATAGAGCAAGGTAGACGGAATAAGAGCTCCCCTGACAAAGTTCGGTGCTGTCGTGGCTACTGTAGCTCTCAGGTTAGTCCCAAACTGTTCAGCAGCAATAGTCACAAAAGTTGCCCAGTAGCCTACCCCTAACCCCATTAGAAAAGCCAATCCCAGAAAGGTAGGTTCGGTCAGTCCTTTACTATTCAGGTACCAGCACGAACTTATAATGATAAGGATCTGACATATAAAAACCACCTTTTTACGGGATTTAAGCCATTGAGCTAACAGGCCTGCGATAAAGTCGCCAAGTGATATTCCTAAATAGGTAAACATAACCCCTTTTCCTGCACTCAATACGACCGGGGCCCCCAGTGCCTTGCCGATTTCGGGCGACTGTGTAACCAGCACGCCTACCACAAACCATATCGGTAGTCCGATACACATACAGTACAAATAACGCTTAAACCGTACAGTATTATTAAACAACATCCGAAGTTGCCCTTTCTGTACATTCGCAGAATTCATATTATGAAACAGACCCGATTCAAATACACCAACACGCAACAGCAGTAACAGTAACCCCATTCCTCCGCCTACAAAATAAGCGATACGCCAATCAAACAATTCTGCTACAAAGTAAGCCAATATAGCCCCCAGCACTCCTACTCCCGCCACGATCATGGTTCCGTATCCTCTTTTCTCTTTACTCATACTCTCACTTACCAGAGTAATACCTGCTCCCAGCTCACCGGCTAAACCAATACCGGCAATAAAACGAACAATTCCATATGTCGTCACATCATGCACAAATCCATTAGTAATATTGGCAACGGAATAAAGTAATATAGACCCAAAGAGCACTTTCAGACGCCCGTACTTATCTCCGATCACACCCCAGATGACTCCCCCGATCAGCAGCCCTCCCATTTGCATGTTCAATACAAACTCGCCTTTGCTTCGCATATCAGCTTCTGCGACTCCGATATCTCCAAAAGACTGCACCCGAACTATAGAAAAAATAATCAGATCATAGATATCCACAAAGTACCCTAAGGCAGCAACGAAAACAATAATCCATACACGTTTATTGGGGAGCACACTCTGCTGTAGTTCAGACATGATTTGGTTAATTTAGAAAAGCGAATTTAATATAGTTTTCATTTTAATGCAAGATATTCCCGATAAGTT
Source organism: Sphingobacterium spiritivorum ATCC 33861 (assembly GCF_000143765.1). Taxonomy (GTDB): domain Bacteria; phylum Bacteroidota; class Bacteroidia; order Sphingobacteriales; family Sphingobacteriaceae; genus Sphingobacterium; species Sphingobacterium spiritivorum. The sequence goes on from NZ_GL379776.1 coordinate 224,142, forward strand.
CGACTTCCTCTCATTTTTGTGCTATTTTTGTAAATACTATGCTGACATTGCGTCCCAATATACTCAAATGGATACTCCGTAGCTATCCGCCTTTTCTATTCCAGCGGATCTGGATTCAAAAGATCCTCCCGGACTATAGTGGAGCTGATGTCAAGATATTCAGAAGCCTCTTTAACATTAATGGCAACAGAACAATCTTCGGAGGCACCATATTTGCAGCTACAGATCCTTTACATCCGCTTCTCATCGATCAGATATTCAAGGCAAAAGGATATAAAAAGACAGTAGTATGGGTCAAATCTGCACGTATAGAATATAAAAAACCGGGAGACGGCAATCTGTATATATCCATACGTATCTCGCAGGAAGATATCAGTGACGCTCTTCGTTCCATTCAGAATGAAGGTAAGATTGTCAAAATATTCACCATAGAGATCTATGATAAACACCGTAATCTATGCGCCGTTTCCAATAATGAGATATACATTCGCAATCTCCTTCATGAATCCCAGCAAACTCCTTCACCGAAAGAAATAAACACTTCAGAAATAAATATTAATTCCATAAACTAAAAATAATGTATATGAAAAATTTAGCCTATTTATTATTAGCAGGATCAGCTTTTGCTGTCTCATGTCAGAATTCAGGAGATCAAAAAAAAGGTGGTGACATCGAAACAATAAAAAAAGAAGCTATCGCTATACATGATGAGATCATGCCACAGATCTCCACTTTTGATAAAAATACGGTCCGTATAGATTCTATACTGACCAATATTGCAGCATTAAAAGCTAAAAACGCTGCACTTGACACCGCTGCAGCACGAACTGAATTATCGGCGCTCAAGTCAAAATTGGAACAGGCTACCGGCTCTATGGAAGACTGGATGATGGAATATGCCGTAGATAGCACAAACGTAGAATACCAGCAAAAAGAACTGGAGAAAGTAAATACAATGAAAAAGCTATTTACAGATGTATCCGCAGAAAGCAAAACTATATTAGGAAAATACTAAACGATTATGAGATTACTATACACATTGACACTGGCTGCCGGTCTTTTTCTGTCCGCTTGTTCAGGTAATGATGCCAAACTTCCGATCTACGGAGACAGAGAAGCTGTGGAAAAGACCGTGGATGGTAAAGTCGTTATTGACACAGCATATCATACTATTCCTGCATTCAGTTTTCTCAATCAGGATAGTGTGCTGATAACTGATAAGAATTTTGACAATAAAATATATATTGCCAACTTTTTCTTTACACATTGCCCGAGCATCTGCCCTACTATGCAGCGTAACTTATTGAAAGTATATGAAAAATATAAAGGAGATCAGCGTATAGCCTTTCTTTCACATAGTATTGATTTCAAATATGATCATCCGTATATATTAAAGGCATATGCTAATAAACTGGGTGTAACGAATGACCAGTGGCAATTCGTTAACGGGTCTAAAGCAGACATATATGGCATAGCTAATGATTATCTTGTGTTTGCCAAAGAAGACAGCAATGTACCCGGCGGATATGACCATCAGGGATATCTTGTGATAGTGGATAAGGAAAAACGTATCCGTGGTGCTTATGATGGTACAGATTCAGAACAGGTAGACAAATTATTAAAAGATCTGGAAATCTTATTCAACGAATACAAGTAATATGAAATTATTGACCGTATTGAGCTGTTTGGCAGCAGTCTATCTTATCAGCCTGTTGAATGCGTGCCAACCAAATGTGAGCATTCAGACAGCTCAATATGCCGTCAATGGTCAAAAACTATACAGCACGCACTGCCAGAATTGTCATGGTGCCAAAGGAGAAGGACTTGGAAAACTGTATCCACCCCTTACAGATGCTAAATATTTCAAAGATAACCGCAAAATACTTCCTTGTATTATAAAAAACGGTATTTCCGGACCCATAAAGATTAACGGAGAAACTTTTAATGAAAAAATGCCGGGATTACCTGAACTCACAGAGGTCGATATCGCCTATATTCTGACGTACATCACAACAACATTCGCTCAGGAGACAGAAAAATATAGTCAGGAAGAGGTTCGGATGAACCTTCAAAACTGTAAATAGTAATATGAGATATAAGGCTCTGTAATGGACAATGCAAACACCAGAATTCGCATTGAAAATACTATAAAAAGATATATAAAGTACTTATAACAAATTGGTTATTTGTGTTTATTTATCGCCCACATAATTGGTTGTATAAATAGTTTCATTTCCACTATCATGCACGAAATCACTATAGATATAAACCTCAGCTTGCTGTTTAGTAGATTCCTTTTTATCCAGATAATCCTTATAAAACTTAAAGTAACTTCCTTGGGGAGATTCTTTCATTAATTCTTTATTTGACTTATCAATAACAAAAAGCATACAGGTACTTTGTACCTTATTGGGAAGATCCGGATGATGCTGATCATTCATGACGCCAAAGAAAAGTATCCGGTTATCAGCTTCCCAGATACGACAGCTTATCTTTTTGTCTTTGTAATAAAAGTCAGTTTTACCAAAATGCTCTGCCATAAACTCTTCTAAGGCTTTAGTTTCTTCGGTTGTATGAATATTGACCTGATAAGCCCCTATGTTTTTCTGAAGTGGGTCTTCGAAAAAATCAACATAATTGGCAAAAAAAAGATCTTTATTGTATCTGCTGATATTTCCGGATAATTTTACATTACCAAAAATTAAAACCGAATCTTTTTCAGAACTGAATTTTCTGATCTCCCCTTCCAGATATGTATTATAATCCTTAGTCTCTATCCCCATACTATTCAGCAGCTCTTTTTTAACAGGAAAGGACAGATTCAGCAAATCAAATTTATCTTCTTGTTTACAACTTAAAAACAATGTTAGTAGTACCATCAGTAATAAAGCTGAATATCTATCCTTCCCTTTTACCTTTAGCTTAGTTACACCTTTAAATAGAATCTCTCGTTTCAATTTCAGATCAGATTAAATAATTCGTTTATCACCCATCAAATATACCTCAAAGATGAATACCATATACATGTAATTTATATATCCTAAAACATCTCCCTTTACCTTAACTCAAAGCTAAATGCACAATGTATAGGCCAGGAATGCTGATTAACAAAAAAATTGAAGAATAATAGGGTAAAAACGGGGACTAATCTCAGTCATTAAGAATAAGATCTGGGTAAATTCAGTGCATAAAAAAAGGTTTCCAAACGGGGAGAATGGAAACCTTTACTAACCAATTATAAACCTAAATTATGATACTGCAAAGGTACAGCTTATTTCGATTCACTCCAAATCTTTTTTTGAAATATTTTTAAGCCCCCGTTTGCTTTCTCTCAAAAAGTGTGGACTAGCACCTACCGATATTCCAAAAACAGCCAAAACGTTTCAATCAGCCTACAAATAAACAAATTGTTAAGAAATCTTAAATTCTGTTAAAGATGGTCTTTATAACATTATTTTGACATTTTCTGAACTTAATTTTATCTACATTTGCAACCGAATGAACGTTCGGTTTAGAGATATAAATGAAAAAAAGGCTGCTATCTTCAATACGACTATAGCACTCATTGGTGAGCATGGATTCCATGGCACCTCTATGAGTATGATTGCAAAATCGGCACAGGTTGCGACAGGTACCATCTATCATTACTTTCCGTCTAAGGACTGTCTGATAGAGGAACTTCATCTGGAATGTAAAAAGTTTCTGAATGCACACATCTTTGAAAATATTTCGGAGATTAAGGATTACAAAGAAAAATTTTTCACCATTTGGAAACGGTTTATCCATTACGGGTTAATGCAACCGGACATGTTTGGCTTTCTTGAGCAGTTCTATTCCTCCCCTTATATGGAGAATATTAAAGAAAAGTACAGACATAGTGCTATCAGTGAAAACAATATACATGATTTCCTTGTTGAAGGAGTGAAATCAAAACAACTTAAGGATTTAGATATCAACATATTATTAACTTCTTACATTGGAGTTGCTACATCTACTATCAGAATCATACTATACGCAAAAGTAAATTACACAGAGACACATTACGACCAATTGATCCAGATTGTTTGGGATGGTGTTTCAAATGAAAATAAATATGAAGTCCAATAAAATTATATTATCCATCCTTGCCACCACTGCCCTTTTCAACTGGGCGTTTGCACAGCAAGTGCCTCAAAAGGCTACGCTGCAACAGCTTATAGATTATGCTTTGCAGAACAAAATTTCAATAAAACAAGCCGAAATTGATGAAGCCATCGGCGAGAAAGATATTGATATCTCCCTTTCCGGATGGTACCCTCAGTTGGCATTGACCGGTAATTATAATCATAATCTTAAGATACCTACGAATGCTTTTGGTGGACAAACTGTTGTCATGGGACAGAAAAATTCAAGCAACCTGACACTGCAGGCTGATCAGCAATTACTGAATCCAGCCCTTATGCAAGCGTCAAAAGCAGCTGAACTGACCAGACTCTCTAATAAACAGAATACTGAAAATGTCCGGATAAATACTGTAGTGGACGTCAGTAAAGCCTATTATGATATTCTGACAAGTGAAGAGCAAATCAACATTGTCAGAGAAAATATCATCAGACTGGACAAACAATTGAAGGATGCACAAGTGAGATACGAAGTAGGGCTGGTGGATAAGACGGACTTCAAACGTGCACAGATTGCGCTGAGTAATGCAAGAGCAGATGAAAAAAGAACAGTGGAACTGCGTAAATATAAGTATGACTATCTGAAGCAACTCCTCGCCTTGGATATAAAAGATCCGTTGACGCTGTCATTTGACAATGCGAATATGGAAACCGAAATACTTTTAGATACAACAGGCGGACTGGATAACAGTAAGCGGATTGAATTCCAACAATTAGAAACTGCGAAAAAACTACAACAGTTAAATACGCAGTACTACAAATGGACATACCTGCCTAGTCTTAGTGCATTTATTAATTACGGGCTTGATTACCGCAATGATAAGTTCGGAGATCTTTACAATGACAGCTTCCCTAGATCTACTGTAGGTCTTAATCTGACTTTCCCTATCTTCCAGGGATTTAAAAGAAAAAATCAAATCAATAAATCACAACTCCAAGAAGCAAGGATAGACTGGGATATTCAGAATCTGAACAATCAGATCAGTACTGAATATTCGTTAGCCAAAGCTTCTTATAATGCAAATCTGAGCGATTGGAAAACATCAAAAGACAATGTTGATCTTTCCAAAGAAGTCTATAATACGATCAAACTTCAATATGATGAAGGGATCAAGACCTATCTGGATCTGATGACAGCAGAAACTGATCTAAAAACAAGTCAGCTAAACTATCTGAATGCATTGTATGCATTGTTGTCCAGTAAGCTGGATGTTCAAAAAGCATTGGGAAATATACAAACGAATTAATCACTTAAGAAATCGACAATATCATGAATAAAAGACAATTATTAACGGCATTTTTTATTGGTTCCGCACTCGTGTGGCAATCATGTGGGAATAAGGATGCTAAACAGCAAGGCGCTGCACAGGCACCTGCTGAACGGATAGTTCCGGTTACTACAGCCGTTGTTAACGAAGAAATTGTAACTGGTAATATCACTTACCCGGCATCAGTAGTTGCACTCAATGAAACAGAACTACGTGCTGAAGTTAATGGTTACATTACCAACATATTTGTTGCCGATGGAGCGGTTGTTTCAAAAGGACAGAAATTATATGAAATCGATGGCATACGTTACACTGCAGCTGTAGATCAGGCGAAAGCGAATCTGAATATTGCGCAGGCTAATTATGACCGTGTACAAACCGATTTGAAACGATATGAGAAACTTGCTCAGCAAGATGCGATTGCAAAGCAGACATTAGACTATGCAAAGACTGACCTGGCTAATCAACAAGCGCAAGTGGCTTCTGCAAAAGCTGCGTTGACAACAGCTAATACCAACCTGGCAAGATCAGTGATCAGAGCCCCTTTTGCAGGAACAGTAGGCATCTCACAGGTACGTGCAGGAGCGTTGGTATCTGCAGGAACTACGCTGCTAAATACCATTTCATCAAATGATCCTATCGCAGTAGAAATTCAGGTCAACGAAAAAGATATCAGCAAATTCACGGCACTCAGAAACAGCCACAGCTCATCTGCTATTTCATTAACCTTACCTGACGGAACAGAATATCCCGGACACGGTACCATACATACAGTTGACCGAGCTATCGATCCGAATACAGGAACATTAAAAGTACGTGCTGCATTTAACAATGCAAACAGAAGCCTGGTAGCCGGTATGAACCTCACACTGAGCATCAAACAGGAATCTGCCAGCAATGAGCTTGTTGTCCCTTACAAAGCAGTAATGGAACAACTGGGCGTCTTCAATGTATACGTAGTAGGTGACAGCAGTAAAGCTGAGATTCGTCATGTCGAACTGGGAACTAAGATCGGCGACCGAATTGTCATCAAAAAAGGAATTACTCCGGGTGATAAAGTAATTGTTGAAGGAGTAATGAATCTCCAGCCCGGTGTTAAAGTAACTGAAAGTAAAGGAACAGAGAATGGTGCAGCTCCTAAAAAAGGATAATACGATCCTCATTTAACGATTAATATATGATTTCAGAAGTTTTTATAAAAAGACCCATAACGGCAATCGTAATATCAATATTGATTACGATTCTGGGAACGATATCCGTTGCCACACTGCCGATAAGTCAATACCCTTCCATTGCTCCTCCGACAGTATCTGTGACGGCTAACTATACAGGTGCCGATGCACAGACTGTAGAACAAACGGTGACTACTCCTATTGAGAGTCAGATCAACGGTACTCCGGGCATGATCTATATGTCATCAAACAGTACCTCAAACGGTCAGTCTCAGATCACCGTAACCTTTGAAGTAGGTACAGATATTGATATTGCAACGCTTGACGTTCAAAACCGTGTGGGTATTGCTGAACCGTCACTACCGGAAGCGGTAAGACGTCTGGGTGTGACTACACGTAAAGCAAATACAGATATCCTGATGCTCGTTTCCTTAGTTTCTCCTAAAGGAACAAGAGATGATAAGTTTCTGTCCAACTATATCAACCTCTACATCAAAGATGCGATTATGCGTGTCAAAGGTGTGGGTGATGCAACAGTATTCGGACAGCCATTCTCTATGCGGGTATGGTTAGATGCAAACAAACTGTCAAACCTTGGACTTACACCTGCTGATGTATCAAATGCTATCCAGGAACAGAATATACGGATGCCGGGAGGTAGTGTGGGTGGACGCCCTCAGGAATCTTCTACTGTATTCGAATATCCTATCCTGACAGATGGAGATCTTTCCAATGTGGAAGACTTTGAAGATATTATTGTAAAAGCCAATACAGACGGATCTATCGTATTATTGAAAGATGTGGCCCGTGTAGAGCTTGGACAATTCTCTTACAGTACCTCTACCAAAACTGACGGAATGGTATCTACCGGTATGATGATCAATCAGACTCCGGGAGGTAATGCGGTAGAAACAGCTGATGGTATTTACAAAGCATTGGAACAGTTGAAAAAATCATTTCCGGATGATGTGGATTACGTTGTCGGATATGAAACCATTTCGGTTGTAAATGCATCTATAGAATCGGTTATCCACACCCTTTTAGAAGCCTTATTACTGGTAACGGTGGTGGTGTTCTTCTTCCTGCAGAGCTGGCGAGCAACATTGATCCCTGTACTGGCTATCCCGGTTTCTATTGTAGGAACATTTATATTCTTCTTACTGTTTGGGTTCTCTATCAATAACCTGACGATGCTTGCATTCGTACTCGCAATTGGTATCGTAGTGGATGATGCCATCGTTGTAGTGGAAGCTGTCCAGCATTATATAGATCATTATAAGCTGGATGCTAAAGAAGCTACCCGTAGGGCGATGAAAGATATTACGGCTCCTGTTATTGCAATTGCACTGATTCTTTCTGCAGTATTCGTTCCGGTAGGATTTATCCCGGGTATGGTTGGTAAACTTTACCAGCAGTTTGCCATTACAATTGCCGTATCTGTAATGTTATCGGCTTTTATAGCACTTACCCTTACTCCAGCCCTGTGTTCACTGATGTTGAGACCAACATCCGTTAATAAAGAAGCCCGAGGACTGAATAAGTTTTTCTACAAATTCAATGTATGGTTTGAAAAAGTAACTAACAAATATTCCAAAGGTGTACAGCAATGTATCCGTAAGGCACCTCTGGTACTGATTATCCTCTTATGTATTTTTGTGGGAACAGGATGGATGTTCAACGCCAAACCTACAGGATTTATTCCTTCCGAGGATGGAGGTATGTTCTTTGCCGGTGTTACATTGCCTGAAGGAGCTTCTTCTGCCCGTACAAATGAGGTACTGGACGAACTGGAAGCGGACTTAAAGAAAGATTTCCCTGAAATCAATCACGTAACGACCATTTCTGGTATCAATATCCTTAACCGTGCATTTAAACCAAATGGTGCAACGCTCTTTGTTTCATTGAAACACTGGAACGACCGTAAGCGTACAGCTGCGGAGATTACAGGTGCTATTATGCAAAAATATATGGCTTATCAAAAAGCCCGTATTCTGGCAGTAACACCTCCTGCTATTCCGGGTCTTGGTACATCCGGAGGTTTCTCTATGATGTTATTAGATCAGCAGACGGTAGATATCAAAGAATTTGAAGGCGTAGTAGGTAAATTCTTGGCCGCTGCTAATCAGCGTCCTGAGATCGGTATGGCCTATACCCTGTTCAGTTCGAATTCTCCTAACTATAAACTGCACGTAAATCGTGAACAGGCAAAAAGAATGGGAGTTCCTGTTTCCAATATCTATTCGACTATAGCTGCGTACCTTGGTAGTAGTTATGTCAACGATTTCACGAAATATGGCCGTAACTTCCGTGTCGTTACACAGGCAGATACAGCTTATCGCATGGGAATAGAAGATATCAACAAACTGTATGTTAGAAATGCAGCCGGCTCTTCGGTACCAATGGCTACATTGGTCAGTTATGAACTGACAACCAGTCCATCCATCGTCAATCACTACAATATCTTCAGAAGTATTGAGGTATCGGGTAGTGCTGCTCCGGGGTATAGCTCGGGAGATGCATTAAAAGCATTGGAGGAAGTCGCTGCACAGACATTGCCTAACGGTTATGACTATCAGTTCTCGGGTCTGAGTTTGCAGGAAAAACAATCGGGATCACAAACGATCATGATCTTTGCACTCTGTATACTCTTCGTATTCTTGCTTCTGGCATCCTTATACGAAAGCTGGTCAGTACCATTCTCGATTCTCCTTTCTGTACCTCTGGGGGTATTCGGAGCAATCCTGACATTGATTCTGATTCCGAGACTGGATAACAATATCTTTGCTCAGATTGGTCTCGTCACGATTATCGGTCTTGCAGCGAAAAATGCCATTCTGATCGTGGAGTTTGCTAAAGAGCGTGTAGATATCGGTATGAATCTGATCGACGCAACATTAGATGCAGTCAAACTACGTTTACGCCCTATCATTATGACATCGCTTGCATTTATTCTGGGTATTATCCCGCTGATGCTTTCTACTGGTGCCGGTGCTGTATCACGTCAGACAATTGGATGGACAGTATTCGGAGGTATGACAGCTGCAACATTTTTAGCGATTTTTATTGTCCCTGTCTTGTTTGTTGCCATTACACGTATGGCATATGGAAAGAAAAAATTAGCCGAACTTGAAGCTAATTTTGATGAAGAGAAAGCTAAAAATCTAAGTGCCCATTAAATAATTAATAATTCTTATAGTTTGCAGAAGCCTGGTCGTTAGCGATCAGGCTTCTGTCGTTGATAGATGCAAGGTTCTTTGCAAAACTTCTACCTTCAACCTCTCTGCCCTTCGGGCATCTCTCCTTGGGAAGGGAGAGAATAGTGATAACAAGTTGCTTGCAAAACCAATTCCCTCTCCTTTTTAAGGATAGCGTTAGGAGAGGTTATGAAAATAATATAGACATATGATGGTTCAAAAAAATGGGCTGTATCAAATCTTTGATACAGCCCATTAATTCTTTGCCTGAGAAAGAATAACTTATTTCACTATTTTACCGACAAATGTCTCTTCATTTGTTGTATAAATCTTATATCTGATCTCGTATCCTTCCGGAGCATAGATTACAATTGGTAATCTTCCGTTGTAGCGTGCCAGTTTACTTTCAGAATAAACAAACTGCTGAATTTTCTTAGCATCCGGACAAGCCATCATCGTGCTGCGGACACTTCCGTTGGTAGTAAACACATAATAATTGTAGCCCCAGCCCTGTAAATCTTTTTCTTCAAACTGGCCAGCTAAACCATAGCTGTTACAACCATCAGTTTCCATAATTTTTCCAGCAAAAAATTCTATTTTCTTTAAATTATCCTTGTCAGAATGGGGTACATCAATGATATATTGTACTTGTCCTTTCTCAGCTTTCGGAAACATACTTACAGAAGAGTTGACAGATTGCTGCGCATATACACTTGCAGTTCCTAATGAAATCAATACTGTCAAAAGTTTAAAAAATTTTATCATCATACTTATTATTTATTATACTCTTATAACGGTTTACAGATACAAAAAGCTACAAAAAAAGCCGTCAATTGACGGCTTTTTTTTATAATTTAAGTACTCGTTGTTTCTTATAATATTTGTTTGCTTCAGGCAACAGTTTTTGTATATCTGAAATACGTCTGGCATCGCTGGGGTGTGTACTCATAAACTCTGGAGTACCCGGACCTTTTCCGTTTGACATTCTTTCCCAAAATCCTACCGCAGTCTGCGGATCGTATCCGGCCATCGCCATAAATATCAAACCCAAACGATCAGCTTCAGATTCATTACTTCTGGAATACTTCAGCATACCCAGCTGTCCCCCTACACCATACAATGTACCTACAACATTTTGTACAATCGCACTCTTACCTGAAGTAGCTGCTCCTACAACCTGTCCGCCCGTCTGGAGCAATATCTGATTACTCATCTGTTCGCTGGAGTGTTTAGCAATTGCGTGGGCAATCTCGTGCCCCATTACAGTAGCCAGTCCGGCTTCATTGACAGTAATAGGCAAGATACCGGTATATACGGCCACTTTACCACCAGGCATACACCAGGCATTGACCTCATCACTTTGAATAAGATTAAATTCCCAGTTGAAATTATACTGATTTGCTATTCCCTGAGAGGTCAGGTAGCTATTCACAGCTGCAGCTATATTGTTTCCAACTTTTTTAACCAATGCTGCATTAGCTGTTCCGGTAATCACTTTTGTAGAAGCTGAGCCTAAAAATTCTTTATAGGAAGCAGCAGCCTGCTGTTCTACCTGACTATCACTGACAAGACTTAATTGTTTACGTCCTGTGAGAGGAACTGTAGAGCACCCTGCAAGTGTAGCACCGACCAGCAGCATGCTTGTATATTTGTATAGATTATTCATGGCGTGTTTGTTTACAAAAATACTTCTCAATTCTTGTGCCTAAAATCAAGTCTTGTTTTTTTTCCTGAACAAATAAATCTTGGATTCATGTCCTTTGAGAAGTCGTTCTATATTTTTCTGATGGGTAATCAGAATAAGTGCACAAATAGCTATTCCATACAATAAAACAGAAGGAACTGACGTATGAAAGATAAAGGCAATACTAAAAGGAAATGTAAAGCCTGCAAGTATAGAACTTAACGATACATAGTGTGTGATCAGTAAAGTAAGAATAAATATACTCACACAACATAAAGCGGCAGGCAAATGAATGGCCAATACCATTCCAAATAAAGTGGCAACCCCTTTTCCACCTCTGAAACCCGCAAAAATTGGAAACAAATGCCCCAGGACCGCAATCACTCCTAAAGCCAGTTGAAAGTTGACAAATTGAGGAGCTTCCGGCATACCTACGATAGTAGGATCTAACAAATGCGGCAAATTGGTAGCCGTCCAGCCTTTAAGAATATCGATAAACATGACAGCACTACCTGCTTTTGGTCCCAATACACGAAAGGTATTGGTCGCTCCGGCATTTCCACTCCCGTATTCTCTCACATCCACACCATAAAATGCTTGTCCCAACCACACTGCTGTAGGTATGGATCCAAACAAATATGCCAATATTACGATACCTAACAGGTAAATTGAAATCATTACTTTCTTTTAATAGATAGTCCTAATATAATTAAATAAGTTTAGCTTTAAGACTGAGGTCAAGACTTTTCACAGAATGGGTGAGAGCACCTACAGAAATATAATCAACTCCCGCTTCTGCATATGCACGTATGGTATCTATAGTGATTCCACCAGAAGCCTCAGTAACCAGTCTTCCGTCAATAATATCTACAGCTTCTTTTACCTGCTGTGGTGTAAAATTATCTAACATTACACGATCAACAGATCCGAATGCCAATACCTCATCCAGTTCCTTAAGATTACGTACTTCGATTTCTATTTGTATTTCTTTTCCTAATTGCTGACGATAATTTTCAGCAGAAGTAAGCGCTTTGGTAATACCTCCTGCATAGTCGACATGATTATCCTTGATCAGAATCATATCGTACAATCCGAAGCGATGATTTACACCACCACCTATTTTCACCGCCTCTTTTTCAAGAAAACGCAACAAAGGAGTCGTCTTACGGGTATCCAGAACTTTTGTCTTTGTTCCTTCCAGTACCGAGACATATTCATGTGTGCGGGTAGCGATACCACTCATACGCTGCATGACGTTTAGCACCAGACGCTCAACTTTAAGGATACTATGTATATCACCTTCAAGATAGAACGCAATATCTCCTGCCTTTACAGCAGTTCCGTCAGTTAGTAATGTTTTGATTTTTAATCCAGGGTCTGCTATCTCAATGAGTTTGCGGGCAACTTCCACACCGGCCAGAATTCCATCTTCCTTAACCAATAATTTGGCTTCTCCCTGTTGTTCCGCAGGTATAGTTGATAATGTGGTATGATCACCATCGCCAACATCCTCCTGTAAGGCTTCCCTAACAAAAACAGCTAATTTTTCGACAAATTCTTTATCCATATATATAATATCGCACGATAAGGTAGCACGAAGATGAGGAAATAAATTAAATTCTAAAAGAAATAAACAAATCTATTTTACAGGAACAGGCTCAAACCTGATCTCTGATATGTACAGCACATCATTATTTTCGATTAATTTGGTGAAGACACGGTATTGCTCGCGTTGTGTCTTTAACGAAAATACGTAGTATGCATTTGAGGAATTGGAGTTCATTTTTTGCATGATGCGTGCAGAAGATGGTTTATTTTGTCTGAAGAACTCATTTAATATCAATTCTGCCTGAAATTTGGAATACACACCGTCTTCCTGTTTCACAGCAACGCTTACTGTACTGGCAAAATTCTTAGCCAGATCCTTGGAATTACCGGCCCGGAGACTACTTAAAATATTCTCCGCAATATCCTGCCTCCATCCTCTGGCAAAACTGCTCAGGAATGAAAGAAAGATGGTCGCCACTATAATCCATTTCTTCATTACGCGTTTATATTTAACAGAAAAACATTAATAATTAAGTAATTAAATATCAATTTAACCCAAAGACACTTTTCTCACTTTGTTGTGCACCAAAAGTATGCCATTAATTTTAAGATCGCCAATATTAACATTTCAAATTCAAAAAACATGAATTACATTAAAAAAAAGACATATAATAAGTTATATTTGTATGTGAGTACAAAAAAAGTAGCGCTATTAATCCTGGACGGACTGGGATATGGCAAACAAGATGATTCAAATGCGGTAATTGCCGCTAATACCCCATATTTAGATTATTTATTAAAGACATATCCTAATGCCAAATTAGAAGCTTCAGGAGAGGCTGTAGGATTACCTGAAGGACAGATGGGTAATTCTGAAGTAGGACACATGAACCTGGGAGCAGGACGTGTGGTTTACCAGGAACTTGGCCGTATACATAAGGCCGTTCGTGAAGGTGTGTTTAATACCCATACTGTAATACAGGATGCATTTAAATATGCTAAAGAGAAGGGTAAAAATGTACATTTTATAGGTCTATTATCTGACGGTGGAGTACATGCACACACCGAACATCTGAAAGGATTGTGTGATGCAGCTCAACACGCCGGATTGACCAGCAACCAGGTTTTTGTACACGCCTTTTTAGACGGACGTGATACAGATCCTAATTCCGGTATAGACTATGTAAAAGATCTTCAGGAGTATTTAACGCATTCTGCAGGTACTCTGGCATCCGCTATAGGTCGTTATTATGCAATGGACAGAGATAACAGATGGGAACGTGTCAAAGAAACGTATGATCTGCTGGTCAACGGTACTGGTACAGCTACCCATAATATTATTGAAGCTATTCAGCAGTCCTATGACAATCAGGTAACGGATGAGTTTGTAAAACCTATCGTGATCACCAATGCTGACGGAACTCCAAAAGCTGTAATCAAGTCAGGTGATGTCGTAATCTGCTATAATTTCAGAACAGACCGTGGCCGTGAAATCACTATTGCTCTTACGCAAAAGGATTTTCCTGAGTATAACATGCATGCGCTGGATCTTTACTATGTAACGATGACTTCGTATGATGATACATTCAAAAATGTTAAAGTAGTTTTCCAAAAGGATAATCTTACGGCAACATTGGGAGAGGTACTGGAGAAAAATAACAAAACACAGACCCGTATTGCGGAAACAGAAAAATATCCGCACGTTACTTTCTTTTTCTCGGGAGGTCGTGAGACAGAATTTAATGGTGAACACCGCCTGTTGATTCCTTCCCCAAAAGTAGCGACTTATGATTTACAACCTGAAATGAGCGCTCAGGGAATTGCAGATGCTATTGTAAATGATATGGAAACACAGCATCCTGATTTCATCTGTCTCAACTTTGCTAATCCGGATATGGTCGGTCACACCGGAGTATTCGAGGCTGTCGTAAAAGCCGTGGAGACAGTGGACTCTTGCACTAAACAAGTGGTGGAAAAAGGACTTACACTGGGCTATTCATTTATTATAATCGCAGATCATGGTAATTCGGAATTTATGATCAATGAGGACGGATCTGTCAATACAGCACATACCACCAACTTAGTGCCTTGTATCCTGATTGATCAGGATTACAAACATGTAAAGGATGGCAAGCTTGGAGATATCGCTCCTACGATATTGAAAATATTAGGTGTAGAGATTCCGGTAGAAATGTCAGGTGATATACTGGTTAGTTAATCGTACAGCATAGAAATGAATAATCTTTTATATAAAGTACTGATGGTGATGGGATGCGGTGCTTTATGCTTAACGAGCTGTAGTCAGCCTGCTTCTAAAACAAATAACGGAAGTGAGCAGTATTACTTTTCACTGGATAGTTTTTTTCGTTCCGAGACCGCAAGGTTACAAAAAGAGAATCCGCTCATATCCAAAACAGTTTCTAAGGATGGTGACGAGGAAAGTAAATCCATAAAGATTAAGAATTGGGAAAACGAACTTTCAGCATTTACTTCTTCAGATATTAATAAGAGAGCGAATGTAGGATTATATAAAGTCGAAAACAGAGATTGTGATATAATCTATACGGCTTTACAACCAGGTGTCTCCGTTCAGAAGATTATTATCAGAGAAAATCATCAGGGTGAGGTAAGAGCCGTTCAGATTGAGAAGATCACGAACAATATCTTATATAGCACGGAAGAAAATCTGACTTACACGGTGGATTCAGCATATGTAATTTCAAAAAAGCAACACATCAAGCTGATGGGAGAGAATACTTACCATGTATCAGGTGAATTTTAATTTCTCATCTTTCGCTTAGAAAATATATGAGAGCCTTCCTGTGTCAGGGAGGCTCTCTTTTTTAGTCTTAAAACTTCGGCTATTCTTATTCTAACTTTACTTTAAATGGACATTTTAAATAGTAATTTTATGCGGTCAACCGTCAGCATCTGCTGACTTGCTATCCGGCAATAGAAAAACACATTTGAAAAAGAAGAACATGAGTATAAATACAAAACCCCTACTTACTCCTTCCCTACTCTGGTTAATGGCTATAGGAAGTGGTCTCGTAGTTGCGAATAATTATTACAATCAACCTTTACTTGCGCTGATGGCTAAAGATTTTAATGTATCAGAAGCCAGCATCAGCAATATTGCCATGCTAACGCAGATTGGTTATGCCTGCGGACTTCTATTTATTGTTCCTTTGGGTGATATGGTCAGACGCCGTAATCTTATCCTGATTGATTTTATATTTATCATTGCCTCGCTTATCGGAATGGCGATGACTAAATCTGTTGACTGGTTGTTCCCGTTAAGTTTTATGGTAGGTTTTACATCGGTAGTGCCCCAGATTTTTGTACCTATGGCAGCAGAGCTGGCCAGTCCTGATAAAAGAAGTTCGGCTATAGGTATGGTCATGAGCGGTCTGCTGATCGGAATCTTACTATCCAGGGTGGTCAGCGGAATTATTGGGGATTATTTCGGATGGAGAGAAATGTATTGGGCTGCTGCAGGCTGTATGGTTGTATTAAGCATACTGATAGCGGTTAAACTTCCTGAAAACAGCCCATCCTTTACCGGATCTTATATGGACCTGATGAAGTCATTAGGCCGGTTGACACGTACGCAACCTGTGTTGAGATTAGCTGCATTCAGAGGAGCCATGGGATTTGCAGGTTTCAGCGCATTCTGGACTACACTTGTTTTCCATATGGAAGGTGCTCCTTTCCACGATGGTCCGGCTGTGGTAGGTTCATTTGGCCTCGTCGGAGCCGCCGGAGCTTTGGGCGCGGCCTTTGTCGGGAGGTTTACAGGTAGATTTACTTCTTTTCAGATAATTCTGTACGCAATTATTATGATGATTGTAAGCTGGATTGTCTTTTACTTTGGCGGCTATACCTATGGGGGATTGATCATTGGAATTATTTTGGTAGATTTAGGTCTGCAATCTATGCATATAATGAACCAGTCCAGCTATTTTGCACTCAATCTCGGAGCGAATAACAGATTGAATACGGTATACATGGTCTCCTATTTTATAGGCGGATCTACAGGTACCTATCTGGCAGCACAGGCCTGGAATTATCAACAATGGACTGGTGTAGTAGCCGTTGGTATTTTTTTTACAGCATTAGCATTGGCAGCGCATCTGATATTTGATAAAAAGATTAATAACAAAACAGTATAAAATATGAAATTTGGTCAGGTTAATAATCCTCAGGATATAGATTTTTCCCTTCCGCCTACCCCTCCTGAAACATTGGAAGTACTGGCTAAGGGAGATAACAACAAACCGTTTGAAGTATATATTGGCTGCGCGAAATGGAATAAAACAGATCTCAAAGGCTTCTACCCCCGGGGTACAAAAGATGAATTGGCTTATTATTCTACTCAGTTCAATAGTATTGAGCTTAATGCTACTTTCTACAATTCTCCTTCAAAAGAACAGGTGGAGACATGGAAAGAAAAAACTCCTGCAGATTTTAAATTTTTTCCGAAAATTCCGCAATCCATCAGTCATTACAGCAGATTGCTTAATACAGGTGAAAAAGTAACTGCCTTTACAGATGCTGTTGCACTGTTTGAAGAGAAACTGGGTATGGTCTTTCTGCAGATGATTGATAATTTCAAACCGAAAGACTTTCAACGTCTGGAGGATTTTGTTCGTGAATTTCCGAAGGGTATTCCTCTTGCTGTTGAGGTACGTAATGCAGAATGGTTTTCAGATCCCAAAGTACGTGAGAAGCTATATGAGACCTTACAACAATATCATGTATCCAATGTATTGGTCGATACTGCAGGCAGAAGAGATATGCTGCATATGCGTATGACGACTCCTACAGCTTTTATCCGATATGTAGGCGCTAATCACAGCAGTGATTACAGCAGACTGGATGAGTGGATAGAGGTTATCAAAAAGTGGCGTGAAGCCGGATTAGAGAAATTGTATTTCTTTATCCATCAGAATATTGAAGTGGAGTCTCCTCTTCTGGCAAATCATTTCATCAAAAAATTGAATGATACTTTTGGTCTGGATATCCGCAGTCCGCGAAAGAATGAATTATTTTAATAATGTATTGTAAAGTCCATAGTCATATTGCAAAAATACCTGCTTGAAAATACAAGCAGGTATTTTTTTATACTGGCAATTCTGTTAACTTTCCTGCTCTAATTCTTCAAATTTCCTGAGGTCTATACGGGCGCCTTCTTCATCCCCCAGCTTTTCTTTCACTGATGCGCGGTACTGATAAAGATCAGAGTAGTATGGGTTGAGGCGTATAGCATGATCATAATCCTGCAAGGCTCCTACCCAATCTTCCATTTTCTCTTGTAATTCCGCCCGTAGTGTATAGGGATAAAAATCATCTTGGGTCAGGCTGATCCATCGGTCATAATCCAGTTTAGCCAATTGCAGATTTCCAGTCTTTTCGTACAGTGTTGCACGTTCTTCAAACACAACAGCATTATTTTGCTGAAGATTTTCCGCAGACCTGAAATCTTCCAGAGCCAGTTCGCTCATTCCGATTGCAACAAATAATTTAGCCCGATATATATACGCCTGAAAATTATCCCGTGCTAATAAAATTGCTTTGTCAAAATCAAATAAAGCATCGTCATAGCGCAAAAGCCGGGTCTGCAATGCTCCGCGATATACATATAATTCGGCCAGTTCGGGTTGTAATGAAATAGCAAGTGTATAGTCATCCAGAGCGCCCCAATAAGAGAAAGAATACACTTTCTCCAGTGCTCTGTTGATCAAATGATTAACTTTTGAAGGTTCCTTTTTGACCAGTAAATTCAGCTCTGCCAACTGATCATTATTATCGAGATGTTCGTGTTCAAATTCACGCTGTTCCAACCATTCAAAAAAAGAATAATAATTGAAATCAAGTTTTTTAGCGACCTGATAATCGTAAAAAGCGCCCTCATCATCTCCCATCAACGAATTCAATAAACTTCTGCAGGCATGAAAAAAGGGTTGCTCTGCAAACTCCTCAATCCCTTTCGTATAATAGCCATGCGCTCCTTCCAGATCATCTTTCGTATAACAGTTGATCGCTGATACGGCCAGAGAGATCGCCGGGGAATCAATCATGCTGATGCTGTACTCTCTTTTATTTTCAGGTAGCGGAAACAGATATAAACCCGTCAGGAGAAATGATATATTTTGATCCAGACCTAAATGTTTGAATTGTTTTTTCAATCTTAAAATTTGATCATCCAGATTATCCATACTTCAAAAATACTCAAAACTTTTGTAAGAAAGTCCTTAATTCATATAAAACGAAACACGTATTGCTGCACCTTTTTGCCCTTTATCATATAGATAAAAGCCTTCTCTGATCATATTGTCAGGCTCTGCAGATGGTTCTGTGATATCGTAATAATGCACGGTATCCTTATTGTCATCTATTTCGGTTCTACTCAGTTGATACTGCTTTTTATCCACTATCCGCTGATAATCTTCTCCATAACCTTTTCCAAAAAATGAAGAGGTAATCCAGACCATCTTTTGAAGCAATTCGGATGTATTTTCAAATGGAATATCCGTTTCCAGATAGGCATCATAAATAAAATGATTGCAGCCTCCAATCATCAGTTGCAGACGGTCGCCATTACGCAAATTGACTGTAAGCTGGTGAGTCGTGGTATCCCAGACACCTTTGAGAGCAGGATCAAATTCCGACACTGCATCTTTTGTCAGTCTTTCCATGTCATTGTCAAAGATACAGTCATCCACTGTAGCTGTGATGGTATCTTTTCCAGTAGTAGAATCAGCTTTTAAGGCAATAGCAGTATCCGATTGACTTGTATTTTTGATATTACTGTTGGATTGGCAGCCTGCTGATAAGCAAATACCTGTAAGAAGAAAAGGTACTATAATTTTAAAATTCATTTCAGTCAAATGATATAGTTTTAGTAGAAACTTGCGATTATTTATATTTTCAAACACACTATCATCAAAATAAGTGATAATTGTAATTATCACTTATTTTGATGATAAAATTATCAATTATATCGTTTTACAATACGTAGCCGATGTGTATATTTATTCCAGTCTTTATTAAAAATTCCTTCCGAATCCATCTTGTCTATTCTGATCTTTGCAGAGGCATGGATAATACGTTCACTATCCAACATAATACCTACATGAGTAATTCGCCCTTCTGCATTGTCAAAATAAGCGAGATCTCCGGCTTTTATTTCCGGAAGAAAATCTACAGTAGTTCCCAGTTCTGCCTGTTGATATGCATCTCTGGGCAACTTTAAGTTAAAATGTCTGTAAATCAATTGAGAGAATCCTGAACAATCTATACCGGCACGTGAACGTCCTCCCCAGAGATACGGAACAGCTTCGTAGGCACGGGAAACAACAGCTATTTCTGTTTCAAATGAACCTGTGTCCGGTGCAAACACATCTCCCTCAATGTTATACGCAACCTTGCCGACCTTCATCGTATTATCCTGGCCGGGATACACATATGTACCATGTACTAATTGTATGCGTACAAAGCCTGAAACAGCATAAGCCCCTGATGGACCTACCAACAGACGTTTTGAAGAATGACAGGAGTTGTACTCCTCCGCTGTGACATATGTAAACTGCCCCAACTGCAACCACCCCTCATAATTATCGGTTTCAGTTTTAATATATGCCCAATCTGCGGATTCTTCCAGAACCTCAAAGCATTCTCCGAACAATAATTGTGATACCATTTCGCTGCGATGTGCAGCTTCTACCCTTAATGGTACAATAGAAAGATTACAGATTCCAAAAGCCATAATATGAATATTCTGTAGAACAGTCCTAAAAATACGGTTATCGTACTACCATATATCAATGCCTGTTCTTTGCTAAAAAACAAATTATATAGATATGAAACAAAATGCTTATTTCATATGTTTTATTCCTACGAAGATAATCCTTTAAAGTGAAATATTATGACTACAGTACATCCAAAATTCCAACGTGTTCTTGTAGCGATCGACGATAGTCCTTGCTCATTAAAAGCTATTGAGTATGCAAAAGAAGTAACGAAATTATTAAAAACTTCTATTGCCTTAGTTACAGTAGTACCTCCCACGACCCCTGCCAGCTATGGTGCAGATCCGCTTCTGGGACAGCAACCCATTATTGTACCTGAAGTTACAGAGATACAGGAAAAATCAGCTCAGGAATTTCTGGAAAGAATAAGCCGGGAATTTGAAGAAGCGAATGAAGTTTTTGTGTTCAACAAGGTGGGTTCTGTCAAACAGGAAATTCTTTCGGTAGCACAGGAATGGGCTGCTGACCTGATAATTATGGGCTCAAATGGCCGTACAGGATTTGATCATTTTATCTCAGGTAGTGTTTCTGAAGGCGTTATCCGCAAATCGTTATGTCCTGTAATGGTAATCCCGGGAAAAGCAGAATAGCTTATTTTTTACGTAACCGGGCCGCAAACATAGTATCGGCCTGCTGTTCGTACCCCTTCAAAGTGACCATTTCCTCCAGTTCGCACCCCAGATGTTCACAGATAAAATTGACAACGTCTTCATTTTCTTCTTTAAAAACAGAACAGGTGATATATAGCAGCGTTTTACCTGGTTTAAGGTGGCGTAATACATTCTTGGCAATCTGACGTTGCAATACAGAGAAACTGGCTATAGCGGATTCCCTGAATTGAGATATCATCTCCGGTGTTCTTCCCCATGTACCGGAACCGGAACAGGGTGCATCCAGAATAATACCGTCAAACAACTCCTTATCCAATATTGTTAACGGATCACGTGTCAGATCAATAACTTTCTTACGGTAATTTTTGATTCCGGCCAAATCAAAACGCTCGTCCAGATTACGAAGTATACTCATCCGGATATCAGACACCAGTAATTTTACTGATGGATATTTATCCAGAAAAAGAAGAGCCTTCCCTCCCGATGCAGCACAGGCATCCCACCAGCTTTCACCATCTTTTGCTTCTATCAGATCAATCGTCTTTTGGGAAGACAGATCCTGTACTTCATAAAGTCCGGATAATCCTTTCAACTGCTGCAGATTTGTTCCGTTACGTAAGGCTAATGTCTGTGAGCGAACATTCTCAAATGCAACTCCTGCTTCTGTAAGGATATGCTTTACTTTCGCTTCTGATCCTCTTTTCAATCGGATAAACAGATCCGGTTGTATCAGTTGACTTTGCAGGAACAGCTCTGTATCAATAGGAGCTGATAAATGTTGTTGGAATGGAAAAAGGTCTGATTTGTTTATCAAATCCAGACTGACCAAAAAATCAATTTTATCTGAAACAGGATCCCCTAATCGTGGCGTCCATTCAGGTTGGTAATAAGAGACAACTGTACTCTCTGTCTCACACAGAAACTCAGCAAGCACGACCCGATTTGTCACCGGAAGTTGTGCCGCAGCTGTACCTAACCTGAAAAAGTTATAGCACAGCCTGGAAGTCATCCGTCTGTCGGATGACCCCATCTGCTTATTATCTTTAAAAAACTGTGTTAAAAACCTTGAGAACGGTTCTTTATTCGGATATGAAGACAGTGCACGTTCAAAATTGCGAATTTGCTGTCCTATACGTCTCTCGTTGACCTCCATTAGCATTTACCCAATAGTAAGGGTTATTATTTTGATTGAAATGCACCATTACGGTATACTAAGAAACCAACTGCATTATTAACATACCCCCATGCAGCATTATACTGAAATTTAAAGGAGTTAGACAGCCCGTCAAATTCTTCACTTTCTACATGCGCGGCATAATCTTTACCATATTTGGCAATCAGTCTTCCAAAGTATTGAGCGGCATCATATCCTTTAAATGAATATTCTGATGGCTCTACTCCATAAGTATCCTTATATGTGGTCTTAAATTTACGCACGGCAGATGAATACGAAGAAAGTACAAATGAAGAACTGATCGTTATCGAATAGTCATCTACATTACTGAATGCCTTAAAATCAAACTTATCCCATGTCGGATGTCCGAACAGGGCAAATTTGTAAGGTGATTCCAGGCTTTTAGTATCCAGATTACTCAATAATGCTCTAAGCTGTACTGCACTTGTGGTGCCTGTGACAATAATGTTTTTGCCTGTCTGGGTCAGCGATTGATTCAGTTGGTCTATACTCGTCACCGAACGTACATCCAGTTTTTTCTTTGCTCCTGCTATTTCTGTATCAAATCCTGTAAGGAACTGTTTGTGATCTGCATCTCCGGTATTGTAAACAATGACAACATCTCCGGTATTGTATTCCCTGATAATCTCTTTTGCCATCTCCCGCATGTGTACCCGTATCGGCGGAGTAAGTGACACAAGATTAGGATTATTAAATTCTGTAGGCATAGTTGCTGCTAGCGGCGATACCTGCAGAATTTTCCTGTTTACGGAATTTGCACCGAAAGTTTTAATCTCTTTTGGATAGATAGGACCTACAATTAATGATGCATACTGCACATCATCGGATTTAGCTATCGCTGTAGTGCGTACCACATCATCCCGGGAGTCCAGCACATTTAAGGTGAAATTAGTTCCTTGCTTAGCCAGATCATCTAATCCGGTCTGAAATCCCTGATAAAAGTCTAATGCCAATGCGGAACGCTTTACATCATTTTCAGACAAAAGACTGGTATTGACAGAAGTCAGCTGGAAAGGAAGGATCAGGGCTATCTGATTGACCATAGCCCTTTTTGCTGCCGCCTTTTGCTCTGCCGGAGACAATTCTTTTACTGTAGTCTTATCTTTATCCTTTTTCTCTGTTACAGCACCTGTATTTCCACCTTTATAATCAGGTGAACGCAGCACGCCGGTAGTCTTAGGAGAACATGATGTAACAGCCAGTAAAAGTGCTGCCAGCAGCAGTAAATTATTCCCACTCAATCGTTGCCGGCGGTTTGGAACTGATATCATATACAACTCTGTTGATTCCTTTAACATGATTAATGATTTCGTTAGAAATTTTTGCCAGAAGATCATATGGCAAGTGAATCCAGTCTGCAGTCATACCGTCCAGTGAACCTACAGCACGCAAACTCACCACATGCTCATATGTACGTTCGTCTCCCATTACACCTACAGATTTCACCGGAAGGAATATTGTTCCTGCCTGCCATACTTTATCGTACCATCCGGATTCTTTCAGATTACGGATGTAGATATCGTCTGCTTCCTGTAAGATACGTACACGATCCGGAGTAATATCTCCCAGAATGCGTATTGCTAGTCCAGGTCCGGGGAAAGGATGTCTTCCCAGAATAGCGGGATCTACATTCAATGTTTTTCCGACTTTACGAACTTCGTCCTTGAACAAAGTCTTCAATGGTTCTACAACCTTCAACTTCATAAAGTCCGGAAGACCTCCTACATTATGGTGTGATTTGATCGTCGCCGAAGGGCCTTTTACCGATATAGATTCGATAATATCAGGATAGATTGTACCTTGTCCCAACCATTTGGCCTCTACACCTTCTGGTAATTCTTTCTGGATCTCTTTTGCAGCTTCATCAAAGACATCTATAAATGAAGCACCAATGATCTTTCTCTTTTGTTCAGGTTCTGAAATACCAGCCAATCTGCCATAGAATAAATCTTTAGCATTGATTCCCTTGATATTCAGCCCCATATTTTTATACGAATCCAACACCTGCTCGTATTCGTCTTTACGCAGTAATCCGTGATCCACGAATATACAGTGAAGATTTTTACCTATTGCCTGATGCAATAACACACCTGCTACAGTAGAATCTACACCTCCTGAGAGTGCCAGGATCACATGGTCATTACCTAATTGTTTTTTAAGATCTGCAACTGTAGTTTCTACAAAAGCATCTGCAGTCCAGTCCTGTTCGCATCCGCAAATGTCAACAACAAAGTTTTTCAGCAATACCTGACCATCTGTGCTGTGCGTTACTTCGGGGTGAAACTGAATACCGAAAGTCTGCGTGCCCTCTACCTGATAGGCTGCTACTCTTACTTTATCCGTACTGGCAATAATTTTAAAGTTTGCCGGGACATCTTTGATCGTATCTCCATGTGACATCCAGACCTGTGACTGGGTCGGTACTCCTACCAATAATGGATTAGCGTCATCTACAAATTGCAAATTAGCACGTCCGTACTCTCTGATTTCCGAAGGCAATACCTCTCCTCCGGATTGTTGTGCGATATATTGTGCTCCGTAACACACTCCTAATAACGGGAAACGGTCCTGAATAGATTTAAAATCTATTTGTGGTGCATCTTCCTGGCGTACCGAATACGGACTTCCTGAAAAAATAACACCTTTTACTGTTTCATCAAATTCTGGAAGATGATTAAAAGGATGGATTTCGCAATACACACTTAGTTCACGCACACGTCTGGCAATCAACTGTGTATACTGTGAACCAAAATCAAGAATAATAATTTTTTCTGGCATGGGCCAAAGTTACGGATTTGTACTGAAATATGATTCTATAAAAACAATATAACGATAAAAGTAGTTTGAAATTATCTGTTTACCGCTGAGATGTTTATTGCGGATAATTTATCAGCAGTATATTCGGAGAGCAGAATCGGCTTATTTTTCTCTAAGAAAGGAAAAAAGCAAAAAAGCTGCCTTAGATTTTAAAGCAGCTTTCTGTATACTATTTTATAATTTAAATAACGCCGTGAAGCATCAACTGTTGCTCCATCTCTTTCTGAAGAATCAATGCCTCTTCTCTGGCTCGTTCGGCAAAGTCTTTTCCATTTGACGCATAGATAATACCACGGGTACTGTTAACCAGTAATCCACAATCCTTATTCATACCATATTTACATACATCTTCCAGACTTCCACCCTGTGCACCTACACCCGGTACAAGCAGAAAATGATCCGGTGCATGTTCACGTATTTTGATAAATCCTTCGCCACGGGTAGCACCTACTACATACATAATCTGCTCGTCCGATCCCCAGGTATTTACCTTGTCCAGGACTTCTTCAAATAACTGTTTTCCGGAGGTATTGGTAAAATTCTGAAAATCCAGACTTCCCGGATTAGAGGTAAGTGCCAATACTATAGCCCACTTACCTTCAAAATCTAAAAATGGTGTGACCGAATCTTTACCCATATAAGGAGCAATAGTAATCGAGTCAAAGCTCATACCCGAGTTTTGCTGATCAAAAAATGCACTGGCATACATTTTAGAGGTATTACCTATATCTCCACGCTTGGCATCCGCTATACTGAAACAGTCTTTAGGCAAAGCTTCCCAGGTCTTGCGAAGAGATTCCCAGCCCCTCATACCATAGCTTTCGTAGAAAGCGATATTAGGTTTATAGGCCACACAAAGATCCGCTGTCGCTTCAATAATTGCTTTATTAAAGCTAAAGATAGGATCTTCATTATCCAGTAAATGTTCGGGAATCTTGGTCAGATCTGTATCCAGACCTACACAGAGAAATGAATGCTTTGTTTTGATTTGTTGAATGAGCGCTGCTCTGGTCATATTAAAAATTCAAAAGTAAAAATTCAAAAATAAGGGAAGATCCTATTTATTAATCAGTTCCTCTATAAAATCCACAACTTCTTTACGGCTATAATCCGCCATTCCTTCATGTCTGGTCACTATTGCTCCCGCTTTATCAAGTATTAATGTTGTTGGAATAGATCCTCCTAACCAGGTCTGCGGAATCTCTTCTGCTGGAAAATGTACAGGCATTGTCAGTTTTTCATCCTGCATAAACTGCAGCGCTTTTTCTGTGTCGTTTTCTATTTCTACAATCAGAAAAGCTACTTTATCGTTATTTTTAAACTTATCATACAGCTTCTGAATAGATGGCATTTCTGCTTTACAAGGGGGGCACCAGGTTGCCCAAAAATTAACAAACACCACTTTTCCTTTGAGATCATGTGTCTGAATAGTTTTACCGGAAGCATCCACAAAAGCCAGATTAGGTTCTCCTGATTGAACAGCATTAGCCCCTTCCGGTATAGAGTCAGGTGTTTTCGGCACTTCAAGTTTAGGTTTGAACAAACCTATCTTCATAAGCCCCTGCTGAAAATAAGCACGACTCGTTGGCCATACCAGCAATGCGATCAGCACAACGAAAACCACATTAATTACAATTTTTTTAGTTTTTGGATTCATCACAAATAAATGGGTTAAGCATCAAATTTTTCTAGCTGTTTGAGTAAGATAGCGAAATCCTTTGGATATTCGGCCTCAAATTCATAAGACTTATCAGCAACTTTAAATCTTACTTTTTTGGAATGTAATGCAAAGCGTTTCATGATTGGTTGCTCTTCTTCATCCTTTGACAATGTAAATCCACGTTTCTTAATTTGAGAAAGATAAACCGGCTTTCCTCTATACATACTGTCACCTACGATGGCCGCATGTTGTGTCGCCAAATGAATACGTATCTGGTGCATACGTCCTGTAATCGGCTTGCACTCCACTAACGTAAAGTGCTTAAAGTATTGTATAGAATTAAAGATCGTTTCGGCAGGTTTACCGTTATAGCGGTCAATAGTTACATTCTTATTTCCCTGATTAAGGATCGGGAGATCTATTTTGAGATCCTGAAAAATATGAGTTCCTTCAATAATAGCATGATAGGTTTTATCTACCCGTCTCTTTTCAAATTCTATGGAGATCAAACGGTAAGTTTCCGGATTTTTAGCGATAAGAAGTATGCCTGAAGTTTCCTTATCCAGTCGGTGACAGATCTGTGCATCGGCGTAGTATTTCTTAGCCAGACGCAGTATATTGATCTCTCCGCCTTCACGCTCGTCAAGCGAGGCTATAAAAGGGGGTTTGTTGATTACAATAATATTTTCATCTTCGTGAATGATCAGATCAGTGAACTTCGGAAATTTAAAGAGTTTAGCTTCGCTTTGCTTCATCCTGCAAATTTACAAAATACCTTTGAGATAGCTGCGATTTACCTTTACCGATAAGGCTAACAAGCATTTATTAGGGTTTTAAAACATAGTTTTGCTTAAAATTTCTATACTTTTGTTTCTTCAACAAACGAAGACATGTCTGTAAACAAAGAAATTACACGAATCACGACTTCTACCATTCAGGAATTGAAGAATCGTAAAGAAAAAATTGCGATGCTGACCGGCTATGATTATTCTATAGCACGTGCACTGGATGAGGGAGGAGTTGAAATCATTTTAGTAGGCGACTCTGCCGCTAATGTATTTGCCGGTTACGAAACGACCTTGCCGATGACACTGGACAACATGATTTATCATGCTTCAGCGGTAGTAAGAGGTACCAAACGTGCGATGGTAGTCGTAGACCTTCCTTTCGGAGCTTATCAGGGCGACATCAACGATGCTTATAAGGCTGCTGTTCGCGTCATGAAAGAATCCGGAGCGCATGCACTCAAACTGGAAGGTGGTGTAGAGATCATCGAAAACATCCGTAAAATAGTTGAGACAGGAATCCCGGTTTGCGGGCACCTGGGGCTTACGCCACAGTCCATTTACAAATTCGGAAACTTTGGTGTAAGAGCTAAAGAGGAAGCTGAAGCGGAAAAATTAAAGACAGATGCATTAGCCCTTCAGGAAGCAGGTTGTTTTGCTGTGGTACTGGAGAAAATTCCGGCCAAGCTGGCAGCTGAAGTATCTGCTTCTTTGCATATCCCTACTATAGGCATCGGAGCAGGAAACGGATGTGACGGTCAGGTATTGGTCGTAAATGATATGCTGGGATTGACAAAAGGTTTTAAACCTAAGTTTTTGCGTCAGTATCTTAATCTGTACGAGGAAATGACCAAAGCATTCGGCCAGTATGTAGCTGATGTCAAAGCTGTAAATTACCCGAACGAAAACGAACAATATTAATTATACTACTTAAGCAAAGATGTTCAAATTTCTGATTATACTCGGATTGATAGGATTGGTGATCTACTTTGTATCCCGTAAATTATCGGGTCTTACAGGTTCTTCTTCCGGAGCAATCAGAAAGGGACAGTTTCAGCTTATGCACACTCCAACAGCTTTGATTACAAAGGTTTCAAAGAAAACATTTGTCAATGTAGGCATTGGTGTCATTTTGTTACTTATTGTCGTATTGCTGGCTGTTAAGATCAAAATACTATTGTTTCTGCTGCCTATCAGTTTTTATATGATCGGACAGCTTTTTGTACTGACCAATCATGTGAAAGCTACCCGAAATCAACAAATCTGGTTTGATCCGCAACAGGAAGAAGTTATTGTTGAAAGTCTGAATAAACAGACTATACGATTCAAGCTGCAGACAGATGTAAAAGCAGTGCAGCAAATAGAAGCGGTACAGCATACCAACGGAGTTGTATTTGGTTATTACCGTATGAAAACGACAGCAGGTATTGTAGAAATCCCGTATCTGGTTATGAAAAACGATGCGGTTTATCCCTTTGCTAATGCAGTACATAAACACTTCTCTCCTTCTCTGCAGAAAAGATTATTTCCGATTATATAAATGTTACTGGAAGAAGGCATAAAAGATAAGGGTTCATTTTAATTAAAATGAACCCTTATCTTTTATGTTGATGAATCAGCAATCAGGAATTGATTGCCTTCCAGATCATATCTTTTAATTGAAGAATATTTTTGCCTGTAATAGACGAGATAAAAATATATGGAATATTATCCGGCACCTGAGCCTTCATTTCATTTTCCAGTTCTTCATCCAGCATATCAGATTTAGTAATTGCCAGTAATTTGGGCTTATCCATCAATTCAGGATTATAAGCCGTCAATTCTTTCAAAAGAATATGATATTCTTCCGCAATTGTACGATCTGTGTCTGCCGGAACCATAAAGAGTAAAACTGAGTTTCGTTCAATATGACGCAAAAACCGGTATCCTAATCCTTTACCTTCCGAAGCTCCTTCGATAATACCCGGAATATCGGCCATTACAAAAGATTTATTATCTCTGTAACTTACAATCCCCAGATTGGGTACCAATGTAGTAAAAGGGTAATTTGCAATTTCAGGTTTTGCAGCTGACACTACTGACAGCAGTGTTGATTTACCTGCATTCGGGAATCCTACCAGCCCGACATCGGCCAGTACTTTGAGCTCCAGAATTACCCATTGCTCTATTCCGGGTCTTCCCGGTTGAGAAAATCGTGGAGTCTGCTGTGTTGCAGACTTAAAATGCCAGTTACCCAGTCCGCCGATACCACCTGCTGTCAAAATTTTTGTTTCGCCATCTTCTGTAATATCAAACAAGACTTCTCCCGTCTCGGCATCACGTGCGATAGTACCCAGCGGTACTTCCAGTATTTCATCTTTACCGTTAGCTCCGGAGCGCAATGCACTACCTCCCGGATCTCCGTTGGATGCAATGATATGTTTTCTGTATTTCAGATGGAGCAGTGTCCACAACTGACTTGTTCCTTTGAGTATAATATGCCCTCCACGGCCGCCATCACCTCCATCAGGACCACCTTTGGCAGTATGCTTATCCCGATGCAAATGCGCTGAACCAGCACCACCATGACCTGATCGGCAACACACTTTCACATAATCTACAAAATTTGATCCCTGAGCCATTTATTATACTTCGTTAAGCTAAAAAAGAAAAAATACTAATAAACTATTAGTATTGGTCAATAATCTGGGTCAGTTCCCCAAAAATAGAGTCAATATCTCCGATTCCGTTTACCTTAGAAAGCTTACTTTGAGCTTCATAATAAGGTAATACAAGAATAGTTTTTTCGAAATACTCTTCTATGCGTTTTGTCAGTTTATCTGCCGCATCATCTGCGCGACCTGAAATCTCTTGTCTCTTAGCGATACGCGCTTTCAGTTCATCTTCGTTGACATCCAGCGCAATTACTCCTGTGATAGAAGAATTGTTAGACTCAAGGAAGTGATCCAAAGCCTCAGCCTGCGCTACAGTGCGCGGGAATCCATCAAAAATAAATCCTTTTGCATCTGGATTTTTTTGAATTTCTTCCTCCAGCATTGCTATCGTTACGGAGTCAGGCACCAGGTTACCATCCGCAATGATCTGACTAACCTGTTGGCCTAATGTTGTCTGGTCTTTGATGTGAGCACGGAAAAGATCACCTGTTGAGATATGCACCAATTGGTATTTATCAATAAGCTTTTGTGATTGAGTGCCTTTGCCCGCACCTGGAGGACCGAATAAAACAAGGTTTAGCATAGTTGTAATTCCGTAAAAAATAAAAGCCTAATCTTGTTTTTGATTAGGCTTGGAGTTTAACAAGTGCGCTCAAAGGGAGTCGAACCCCTAACCTCCTGATCCGTAGTCAGGTGCTCTATCCAATTAAGCTATGAGCGCGGCAACCAACACTTCCCGACTTTATGCCTGTTCTGTTTTGGTGATGCAAATATAGGGAAATTCCATCTTCACACAAATTTTTTTTCATTTTAAAGTAGAACACTGCATCAATCGATAAGAATTACCCGAATAATTCAATTGTTACATATCTGACAAAAAGTGAAGGAATGGATGTGTGTGGAATAAGAGATAAAATGTGTGCGCTCAAAGGGAGTCGAACCCCTAACCTCCTGATCCGTAGTCAGGTGCTCTATCCAATTAAGCTATGAGCGCAGTTCCTGTGTATCCCGGAGATAACCCCGTTTTGTTTTGGTGATGCAAATATCGTTACTTTTATCTTATTTCCAAATAAAAATATTCATTTTTAGTGTCTGCAGAAATATAATTCTAATTATCTTATTGATTTTATTATATTTATGTTGAAATATTTTTTTTCATATCATACATTCCCCATACATGACAGAGCGTAACTTTAAGAGTAGCAAGATCCGAATTGGTGATATCAGTATCTCATACTATATCAAACCAGCACTTACTTCCGAACCAACCGAAACTATCATTTTTATCCACGGATTTCCCTTTAATAAGAAAACCTGGAAAGCTCAGCTTGAGAGTTTAGCAGACAACGTAACCGGAATCGCTGTAGATGTGCGCGGGCATGGCAATACCACTGCAGGACACGGCTTTTTCAGTATAGATGTTTTTGCCAAAGACCTTGTTGTATTTATTAAAAAGTTAGATATCGAACAGGTGACTTTATGTGGTATATCCATGGGCGGATATATTGCGCTAAGAGCACAGCAGTTAATCCCAAAACGAATAAAAGGTCTGATCCTGTGTGATACGCACGCAAGAGCTGATGATAACAAAGGAAAACAAAAAAGATTTGATTCTATTCAGGCTATTTTACAATATGGAAGAAGACCATTTGCAATAGGTTTTGTTGAAAACGTCTTCCATAAAGATACAATCAGCAACAATCCCGAAGCTGTAGAATTGATCAAAAGCAGTATCCGTCGCAACAGTATAAGCAGTATTTGTGCTACACAACTGGCATTAGCCAGTCGTACCGATACTCGTGACACACTGGATGCTATTGATATTCCGACACTCCTCATCAGAGGAGCAAGTGATACAATCACTCCAAAAGAACTTATGGAGGAATTAGATACAGCTATTCCGCAGGCCTCCTATGTAGAACTCGAAAATGCCGGTCATCTTCCAAATCTGGAGCAACCTGAGCGGTTCAACAGTCTGCTCCATGAATTTTTGAGAAATTTACAAATCAGATAAGGCATTTTCGGTCAGCAAAGCTCCCTTTTCGATCAGATACTCTGAGCGGTCGTAGTCCCATAATCCTGAAATATTATGTGGGATGGTGACCACATAATCCGGCTTGTACAAAGCTATGCTTTGTGCAGCCAGCTGCCGTCTCATCGCGTAGTAAGCATGCGTCAATACACCTATTGAATTTACTTTTTCAGGTTTATTTTTTGTCTGTGCCAGTTCCGGATCAGGCTGACCGTCCAGATTTACTGCGACTACAAGATTATGCTTATGTTGTACATGATTAATAGGTAATGGATTGAGTACACCTCCATCTACCAGAAACTGTTCATCAATACTAACAGCTGTAAATACGGCCGGTATTGCTATAGAAGCACGTATAGCATCGTACATACTACCGGTCCGAAATATTACATCCTGCTCCTTTTTCAGATCGGTCGCTACTGCTGTATAACGTATGGGCAGATCTTCAATATTTATATCCGGCACGATCTGTTTGAGGGCCTCAAAGATCCGTATACCTTTCATGACGCCTGAACCAGAATAAGTGAAATCCATTAGTCTGAAAATTTCGCGTTTACTAAGAGTCTTCAGCCAATCCTGAAAATCAGATAGTTTCTGCTGTGCATACACTCCTCCTACTAACGAGCCGATAGAACAGCCAACAATCTCATCTATCGTATACCCTTTGGCTTCCAGTGCATGAATTACCCCTATCTCTGCAATCCCTCTGGCACCTCCGCTTCCCAGAACCAATGAAACATGTTTTTTCCTTGCTGCATTCATAACGCTAAAAATACAATATTTAAGGAGAAAGAAATTGTCATTAAAAAGTCTAAAAAGCATAAAGTGTTTAAACATTTAAAAATCATTGTTACTTTTGCTAACACTGTTAACTAGATGTTTAGACATGGGAATATCGGAACGAAGATTTCGGGAGCAAGAGCAATTAAAACAACTTATCGTAGCGCAGTCATGGAGTATTGTGGCGGAGGAAGGATGGGCTGCACTCTCTCTGCGTAAGATTGCGGATGCGATTGAATACAGCGTACCAGTGATCTATAAGCACTTTAGCAGCAAAGATGACCTGATCGAATATTTTACGAAAGAGGGATTCCGTTTACTGGCCGAACAACTTGCCTCTGCTATCAGTCAGGATGACTCTGCTGAAGTAAAAATCCGTCATATTGCTGAAGCTTACTGGTCCTTTGCCTTTACACATCAGAAGCATTATGAGATCATGTTTGGTCTGGGCATACCGACCTGCGAAGCGATACAGACTGTACAGGAGAAAAGAAAGACTTCAGAAATTTTACTGACAGTCATAGAAGAGGCTATTTTGCAAAGCAAACGCACAGACACTGATAAGTACTTAAAAATGAAAACTTTTTGGTCTATCATGCACGGTCTTGTTGCTATTGAATTATTATCTGTTAATCAAAAATCAATTGAACCATCCGCTATACTTAAAGATGCCGTGGATGGATATATCAAATCACTAATTAATTAAATAAAAAGATGAGTTTATTAGAACATTTAAACTGGAGATACGCTACAAAAAAAATGAACGGACAACAGGTAGCTCAGGAGAAAGTAGATTACATAATCGAAGCAGCTCGCCTCGCTCCTACTTCTTCAGGCTTACAACCATACAAAATCATTGCGATCTCTGATCCGAAGCTGAAAGCAAAGATCCAGCCCATCGCCTATAATCAATCTCAGATTGTAGATGCTTCACATTTATTGATATTCGCTGCTTATGATGAGTATACAAAGCAACGTGTCGATGAAGTATTCACACAACAGGAAGTAGAGCGCGGATTACCTGCAGGATTTGCAGATGACTATAAAAATCAGTTATTCAGCTCTCTTTCAGCACGCGAACAACAGCAACAATTTGAGCATGCTGCACGTCAGGCCTATATCGGATTTGGTCTTGCTATTGCTGCTGCTGCTGAACAAAAGGTAGATGCGACTCCGATGGAAGGATTTGTCAATGAGCAACTGGATGATTTATTAGAACTGAAAAAATACGGTCTTAAATCTGTTACGATCTTAGCATTGGGATACCGTGATACTGAAAATGACTGGTTGGTAAATATGAAAAAAGTAAGAAAAGATGTGAAGGACTTTGTAATCAGCCTGGACTAATACTTACTTAAAATGACAGAATAAAGCCGTTCTTTGGTAAAAGAACGGCTTTATTCTTGTATAAATTCAGGAACTAAAATAGTTTGGCCTGATCTTTTAGATTTTATAATATTGCTCCCAGCCTTTTCTTGGGGGAGGTCCCGCTAGTAAGCTGTTAGCAACCTTATTATTTGTGATTTTTTTGCTTTTACGGTCAAATTCAAGTTTTGTACCTAATTTCTGTGCCAACACTCCTAAACAGAAGACCTGACTTAAAGGACCTGCAATGTCGAAGGAAGATCTTGTCTTTTCTTCGCCTTTACAACTGCGAATAAAATTAAGGAAATGATTGGACGGACTCTGTGGTACTTCCGGAAGTTTTCCGGCCATGGCCAAAGCCTGCTCTTCCGGTATAATAGACAGTGTACTACCATGTGATCCGCCTTTGAAAGTCAGATTTTTACTGTAGATAATCTTACCAGGATTAAGTTTAGCAGGTTCGATTTTACCCGTTGTCGGAGGCGGAATATTCGGATCTAATCCGGATACGCCATATCCTTCAGGTATTGGCGGCAGATTATTGATACCATCGTACCAGGTAATATCCAGAGCCGGCATATCTCCCCGCTTAGGAAAGCGGAAGGCAAGGGTAGTAGACATCGGGAAGAAAAAGTCATTATGACCGTCCAGATTAACAGGATTTATCTCATATGGTAATCCCAGATCCAGAAACTCATGTGCCGTATCCAATATATGTGCACCCCAGTCTCCCAAAGCGCCCATTCCAAAATCAAACCAGCATCTCCATTGCCCGTTGACAAAATCTTTATTAAAGTCATGCCCCTGAGTAGCCATCTGCCAGAGTTCCCAATCTAATGTCGCTGGTGTTGGCTCTTTGGGCGGAAATGATTTGATATTCGTATCCCAGGTATGCCAGCGTCTGGGAGCATTCATATGTGCGGTAATTGCCGTTACATCTTTAATAATTCCGGCTTCCTTCCAGGCTTTAAATTGAAAGTAATTCGCTTCCGAGTGTCCCTGATTCCCCATTTGTGTCACCACTTTATTGAACTTAGCAGCCTTTTTCATCATTAATTCTACTTCCTGAAAAGTTCTGGCCATTGGCTTCTCTACATACACATGCTTTCCAAGATCTATGGCCATCATGGTTATCGGAAAATGAGAAAAATCCGGAACTCCTATAGAGACCGCATCGATCTGATTGCTCATCTTATCAAACAATTGCCTGAAATCCTGAAACCGGGGTACATCCGGAAATTGCTGAAGGATTGGAAGCGTATGAGAAGCGCCCATATCAACATCACACAGTGCCACAATATTGACAAGTCCTGTCTTATAAAGATCCTGAATAATATCTGCACCTCTGTTTCCGATACCAATACAGGCAAGATTAATCCGTTCATTAGGTCGTGCTAACTTTACCGGTGCAGAAGCAGCCAGGAAAGACGGTAAAGCGATAGTAGCACCTGACAGCAGCAAACTATTGCGCAAAAATGTCCGTCTCGAAAAAGAGGTTGTATTTTTCATGATTTAAGATTACAAGTTTATAATTAAGAGTTTGTCCGGGATTACAGAGACAAAAATTAAATTTACTCCACTAAATTAATTGTTTTTTATTAATTCTATATAAAAATCCAAATAAAATTAACAATTTTATAACTCCAAAATAAACTTTTTAAAAGGCTTTACAACCCTAAACTATTATGACACACACAAAATTAAGTTCTATTTCAAAAATTCTGATGGCTACAGGATGTCTGCTTGCATCCGCCACATTTACAACACAGGCTCAGCAAACGAAAGCTACCCCCATTTTCGACGGTAAAACACTGGCTGGTTGGAAAACCGTAGGCGGTAAAGCTCCATATGTTGTAGAGAATGGTGTTATCGTGGGTACAATGACGAAAAAAACACCTAATTCATTTTTAGTGACTGAAAAAGAATATGGCGATTTCATACTTGAGCTTGAAGTCAAACTTGAAGGAGACAATACCAATTCGGGTATACAGATCAGAAGCCATATTGACCCGCAGGCTAATGATGGCCGCGGCCGTATGTATGGCAAACAGGTTGAAGTAGATCCGACAGCAAGAGCCTGGACCGGAGGTATCTATGATGAAGCACGAAGAGGCTGGCTATATCCCTTAGATCTAAATCAAAATGCAAAAAAAGCATTCCGTAAGAATGAGTATAATGCTATTCGTATTGAAGCTATCGGTGATGAAGTGAGAACCTGGGTAAATGGTATTCCCACAGCAGCTGTCATCGACACCATCGACCGGACTGGATATATAGGTCTGCAGGTACATAATATCGCAGATGCAGATGATGGCAAAAAAGTATATTTTAAAAATGTCCGGATTCAAACAGAAAATCTAAAATCTAAAGCATTTCCAAAAGATATTTATATTACAAACCTGCACCTCAATCAACTTTCGCAGGCAGAACAGCAAAACGGATATAAATTATTATTTGACGGTAAGAGTACAGCCGGATGGCACAGTGCAAGGGGTAAAGAATTTCCTTCAAAAGGCTGGGAGATCAAAAATGGTACTATCTCCGTACTGTCATCTACTGGTGGGGAGTCTACAAATGGAGGTGACATTGTTACTGATGCACAATATAAAGCCTTTGACCTCACTTTTCAGTTTAAGCTTTCTCCGGGAGCCAACAGCGGAGTTAAATATTTTGTCACTCTTAACGAACAGACCTCGGGTTCGGCTATTGGTTTAGAATATCAGGTGCTGGATGATAAAGAACATCCTGATGCTAAAATGGGAAAAAACGGAAACCGTACACTTGCTTCACTATATGACCTGATCACTTCCAAAAAGAATGCAAGAGCTGTAAAACCAATCGGAGAATGGAATACGGGACGCATCGTCGTTTACCCTGACAACCGGGTTGAACATTATCTCAACGGTGAACTTATGGTATCTTATGTGAGGGGCTCTAAAGAGTATCTGGATCTGGTGGCTGGCAGTAAATACAAAGACTGGAAAAATTTTGGTCAGGCGTCGCAGGGACATATCCTTTTACAGGATCATGGTGACAATGTCTCATTCCGCTCTATCAAAATCAAAGAGCTGAAGTAAAAAACATATACATTCAATCCTCCTGAGATAATCTCAGGGGGATTGAATATTCTTATTTATGCTGTGTCACAATAAGTGACTGATAGCAGTTGG
This sequence comes from Sphingobacterium spiritivorum ATCC 33861, assembly GCF_000143765.1. Classification (GTDB taxonomy): domain Bacteria; phylum Bacteroidota; class Bacteroidia; order Sphingobacteriales; family Sphingobacteriaceae; genus Sphingobacterium; species Sphingobacterium spiritivorum. The sequence continues at coordinate 262,048 of NZ_GL379776.1, forward strand.
AATTGGGTACTCTCATCAGAAGTATATTATCGATCTTCACTCCGCCTCCAAAGGTGAGACCTATACAGTAACTGTATATATCCTGTTGTTTGATTGCACCACCACTTTTGATCGTTACACCTGTACGCTCATTTTTACAAAAAAACTTATTTAAAATGTAGCTGTATCTCACATTGAAATCTCCGCCATCTGCAATAGCCTGTAACTGAGCTTTCAGATCATCTATTGCAACCTTCTGTACCTGATTTTCAGCGGCCAGACTATCCAGACTATCTGTTTTTGCTCCATCTATCACAAGTGTGTGGTAGGTATAAGAGAGCGTTTTATCGGATTTAACTTTTACACGGTATCTTCCGGGTTTGGAATAGGTATATAAAGCGACTTTGCCAATAACGTCCACCTTACCGCTTTCTCCAAACTGCCACTGGTAGATCTCTCCGGGACCGTCGACCTCCATTCTGACCTCTTTGAGAATAGTTCCTGCTGAAGGACCTGATATCTGCAGAGTGCTGTCTACGACTTTGGCGACAGAATCTTTTACCGTTACAAAAAACTGTTCATGGAGATTGTCATTCACAACCAGACGTACGACGTACGTTCCGGCTGATTTATATCTGTATTTACCATCCTGCTGGGTAGACACATCTCCATTTCCAAAGTCCCAGTGCCATTTTTGTGCACCTGCTGTATTATCAATATAAATCAAATCCTGATTGAGTGTCATATCCTGATTGAAGACCTTGGCTCTGATTTTTTTCTCAGGTTCCATAAAGATCTTCATTACAAATATCGTAAGCGACACCAATAGCACAGCACCTACTGCACTAATGATCAGGTAGCTCTTAATATTAAATTTGTCATCAGAAGATTCTTCTCTTGTCACTATCTTGCCTCCATCAGGTTATAATAAGCAATAATACGGCTTATCTGCGAATATTACAGGACCAAATCCGGGATCGGTGAATTTAGTCTTATATTAAAATAAATGAACAACGACCCGGACTGCATTCAGGGATTATTTGTATTCTATGGTTCCTCCCGCCAGTTTTTTCTCATTACGCTGAGCCGGATTACCGTATACGTGGATAATACCTCCGGCTCTGACTTGTGAATCAATAGTTTGCTTGACGTTTACTTCACATCTTCCTCCTCCATTGACAGTAACTTTTGCATTTTCCGACACCAGAGATCGTCCTTCATAATTGCCTCCGAATGTTAGCTGAATTTCCTGACGAGGTGCCTTTCCGCTCACCTGTACAGTACCGCCTTTACTTGCATTTACTTTGATTTCCTGCCCTGACACATTCAGACTTAATAAACCTCCTTCTGAAGCAGACACATTAAGAATATTACTGCTTAACACTTCCTCATCATTAGCCTTCAAAATTGCGCCCTTTTTCGCTGTCAATTCACTGATATTATTTCCATATACTTTGATATGTATCCCTTCTCCGTTCATCATATTCAGCGTATTCATTTTGAGACGTAATGTGCCGTTCTTCTGAATGACCTCTACTTCATTAGACGGATTTCCTGAAATAACGACCTTATATGTATTGCCAGGAATCAGTTCAACATTAATTTTATCCGTAACTTCTACTTTGGCAAAAGGGCCTACTTCTCTGGTTTGCGCCATACCAACTTTGGCCAACATAAACAAAAGGCCGATTGCAATTATTTTTTTCATCTGTCTGTAATTTAAATTTTGTAGAATAACGATATAAATGAATACTGCATTTGATATTATCCCGATACTTTACCTTACAGATAATACCCTGCATATAGTTCCATCTAAATACGTCTGAATATAGCAAATAGTACTCCAAAAAGCTTGTTTTGAGACAATTTTACGATAGGTAAACAGAAAAAAGGAGTATCCTTATCTTCCCAGAAGAGCCAGCTCTTCACTGGTATACATATTAGCTCCTTTTAAATAATTAAAGATCAACAACTTTACATCGTTATCTTTCATTTTATAGAGGTTATTCATAACAAAATCTTTGTCTGTCTCTATATTATCATGATAATTGAGGAACTTAGGGATATAAAACTGAATACATAAGCGGATAAAACGTAATTCTATATTCTGCGGATTTTTCTTAATTACATCTTCCAGTATTTTTCTTCCCCCTTTGAAATAACTCATTTTTTTGAAAGGATTGCCGGTATGATTGGCCATAAACATATGATATGCAGCATAATAACCCAGCTCTTCAGGAGATTTAGCATTCTTTTTCAAAACCTCCAGATGGCTCTTACAGAGTTCTTCATTTTTAACGCCTTTATTGAAATCTTTTCTCATCTGATCCAAATTCATTTTTTGGGCATATGCCGACTTTGCAATAATCAATAAAGCTATTAAAATGAGTTTGTGCATAATAGTTAGAGTTTACGTTATTAAATATGATATCATTTTCTGTGTAACGAATAATTTTACCAATATTAAGATATAGATATTTTCTAAAAGTTACGTCAGTATAAATGTTAAATTCAAATTTCGCGCCAATCAGGCTATAAAACCTTTATTTAATACAATCCTGGTATAAGAGATTCACAATCTCCTGTAACATCCGATTATATCCGGAGGTTTCGGACAGCCTGCATCCATTTGTAATAACGACAAAACCATATTTATGTTTCGGATCAAAGAACATTGTACTGTATAACCCGTACGCAGAACCTGTATGTCCCGTAAGATTTACATGAGGAATAAGTTTATCTGTACTCCAAAGCGCCAGACCGTAATTTTCATTATCACTTCGTTTGGTCTGCATCGCTATTGCACTTTTTTTGCTTATTATTTTTTTGCCGTTACCCCGACCGTAATTCATATGCATGATCATATACCTGGCAAGATCCACAGCTGAAATTTTCATACCACCTGTCGGTGAAAATACAGGTGTAGAATGTCCTAATGTATAGTTACGTATCTCTTCACTACGCGGATTATAGGCTGCACGCTGTGCTACAAAACTTCCGTTCTCGTAAGTGTATAAGGTGGCAAATCTGGAACGATCCAAAGAATCCACACAATAGCCCCCATACAGCTGCAACGGGTGCAAGACATGTTCTGCCACATACTGATCAAAGCGCTGACCTGTGACTTTTTCTATTATAGCACCAACCATATTAAAATTAAGATTGCAGTATTGGTAACCTTGCCCCGGCGCATAGTCGTTGTAACTATCAGACCAGTTTTTATTCTTTTGCGGATTGATTACATCCAAATCAAAATAACCGTTTTTATCATTGATACCTGATGTGTGTGACAGTAACATTTCCACTGTTATGACCTGCTCAGGAAATTTTGGATTGCGTACTGGGAAACCGATCAATTGACTGCAATCATCTTTCAGTGATAACCGGCCCTCCTCAATCAGCTGCATAACAGAAGTAGCGGAGAATGATTTTGAGATAGAAGCGATTCTGAACAATGTGGAGTCATTGAGTAACTGCCGCATGTCCTGATCCTGATAACCGTAATTGTTGGTAAATACAATCTTACTGTCTTTCACCACAACTGCAGCCACCCCTACTGCCTGATATTTTTCAGCAATCTCCTGTATGGACTTTGCCGTTCGGGAATGCTGGGCGTGAATACCTGTTGAAGAAAATATAAAAAGCAGGGAGAATATAATTTTTTGGATATCAGACATGGTGTTAAGGCTATAATCTCATCTAATTTACATATTTTTATATATCTGATCCATTTTATGCTAACCATAGGCTGAAAATATGTTAAACTCTGATACCTACTCCTATCCGGATAAATTCACGGATATCCTTCTTAAAACACGTAATTCCGGCTTTAACATGGCCAGTGATATCCATACAGGCTCCTTATTGAAAACGCTTTCTGCTTCAAAGCCGAATGCCCGTTTTTTAGAGCTGGGTACCGGTACGGGTCTTTCGACTTCCTGGCTATTGTCGGGCATGGATGAAAGCTCGACTTTACTGTCTGTGGATCATGATCCGGCTTTTCTGACTATCGCGCAGGAATATCTGTCTTCAGATCCTCGTCTTACACTGGTACAGCAGGACGCAGGAGAATGGCTGCTTGAAAATAAGGAATTAAAATTTGATTTTATTTTTGCGGATACCTGGCATGGTAAGTTTCTGGAACTGTCTACATGTCTGGATATGCTGGACAGAGGGGGCATTTATTTTATAGATGACCTTTTACCGCAGCCCAACTGGCCGGAGGGACATGATCAAAAAGTTCGTAATCTTATTCGAGATCTGGATATCCGGGCTGATCTCTGCCTTACACGTCTGCACTGGTCTACAGGTGTAATCGTTGCTGTCAAAAGATAAAAAGCAGTAACAGTAATGCAAAAAACATTACCGTTACTGCTTTTTTGATTTTACGAAAGATGTTCTTTTTCCGCTTGTTCTTTCTCGCTTTTTTTCTCTTTTTTATCTTCAAAACCAGAGTCAAACACGACATCCCATACTGCTGAACTTACTCCGAATCCTTTTTCAGGATCCTGATAATGGTGCAACATGTGGTGTTGTTTGATACGTTTCATTATACCACTTTTAAAATTGGCATGGTGCATAGCATAGTGAGATTCGTCATAGATAAGGTAGCCAATCATAAAACCAGCAAAAAACGCAGCCAGTATAAATTCGTTACTAAAAAACAAACTAAACATAAAATATACCAGTGTGGCCAATGGAATACTCGCTGACAGCGGCATTACCAGACGAAGACGGTCCTTGGGATAATCGTGATGAATGCCATGAAAGATCCAGTGAACACGTTTTAAAAATTTTCCTTTAGGATGATAATGAAAGACCCAGCGATGCAAGGCATACTCAAAAATAGTCCAGAAAGCGAGACCGAAAACAAAATATCCGATATACATCCATACACTCATTTCACCCGGGCCCATAGCCTTCCATGAAAAATATATGATGACCGGAAGATAAAATATAATCGGTACAGAATAGTGAACCTTAGTCAACGATTCTAAAAAATCACTTTTAAACATTCGCGTGGATTCCGTAGAATTTGATATGTAATTTCTCTTTGCCATTTCCTTTTGATAAGAATCTAACCACTAAAACTTGAACAACAAAGCTACAATTCTGACTTTATAATGAAAATCATCAAAAAGTCAGATTGTGTACTTAATCTGCAAATATAAAGATTTATTTAAAATAAATCATTGAAGTGTCTCGTATTTAGCAATTATATAATAGAAAATCGAAATTAAATAACTTTCCGAAATCGAAATTATGATAAGCTAAAGAACAATATGCAGCTACAGGTAAACCATCAGGTTTAAACGTACTATTTATTGGTTAGGAAGAATCAGCTACACCATCTGCAGCAGCCATTTGATCAGGAAACCTGTTCCTATTGCCATTACAAAGCTAGCTAATGTACCAACCAATACATACTCAGTAAATTTTTTATCTTTTGCATTAGCTAAATCCCCAAATCTAAAAATCGACTTAGCAGCTAATAAAAAGCCTATGCCTTCTAAAAAATTGATATTTATAAAAAACACGATCAGAAGACGTTCCAGTACCCCTATGATCCAGCCTGCATCAATCAGTGAATCCTGTCGCTGGGCATTGACCTCGTCAGATTGATTCCACTTGCTAAAAAAGACACGAAGGACAATTGGAGAGACAAAAGCGGTCAACAGCAAACCCACAACCAGTATCAGTGCATGTACAGACCATACGGAAGCTACTAAACTTTCCGGAATGCCATAGTGGCATCCCATAACGGAGGCAAGCACCATTAAATGAAGTGTCTGATCAATGCTGAACAGTAATAGAGGGCTGCCTGTCATTTTGCGTTCCAGGGAAACTTTAAGACTGTCAATGGCCAGATGAGACAAAACAATCACAGCTATTGCCGGCCACCAATTTTGTAAATCTCTGACGAAAAACAGACATAACAATGCAGCATGAACACATACATGATAAAAAATAAAACGGATGTGATGCGCTCTTCCCTCTACCCATTTTTTTGGTTGGAAGACAAAATCACCCAATATGTGAGCGATCAGTAAGATCAGTCCTGTATATAACATTTTTTTACGATTTGTTCCGTACAATAATCAATGACGCGTTTTATTTTAGAATATCCGGCTTTGTTAAGCTCTGTACTTACCTGACTTTGATATTTGCGGTTCAACACTGCTGCCAGCTCATGCTGATTCATATCCGGATGCTTAAGACTTACAGCAACTGCTTCCGCCATATTCTCTGTCCATCTTCCTGCAATTTCCATGCTTAGTTGCAACATCAACTCTAACCCTTCATCCAGATCGGGCCAGGGGCTCCTGATGGCTACAGTATCCTTCTTTAGCGCATCAAATCGTTCACCAGCGTGTAAAAAAGCCTCACCTGCTGATGTCCTCACATGTGCATCCTGATAGTCGATAGTTCCGATACCTATAGTCATCCGTACATCCAGATTTTTCAGACTCTTTATCTTTGCTTTAATATAAAAAAGATGATTTATAGCCTGCTGTAATTCTACTTCTGACTGAAAGCTGTCTCCTCTGTAAATATCATACCGGCTGCTGATCTGCTTTAAAGTTTCATCCAATACAGGCATCCATACAGCTGCATCCACTTTTCTTGAATTTATCAAATCTCCCGTTATTACTGCTATTAACTTCTTGTTTTTCATAATATTACAAAGACTATCAACAAATATAGTGATAATTATAATTATCACTATATATAATGATTATTTTATTTTCAAAACAAATCATTAGGATATTTGATTTTAATTAAAGACATTTGCATACTTTGAAAAAATACATGTTATAACACTTATTTAATATTAATGATCATGAAAAAACTATTTCCGCTTATCATTGCTTTATTTGGGGCAATGAATGTTACAGTCGCTCAGGTAAAATGGGCTGTAGATCCTGCACACACTAATGTACGTTTTACCGTTGAACATTTGGGCATCAGCTTTGTTGACGGAGAATTTAATTCTTTTGAAGGCTCAGTCGACGCGCCTACAAAAACTGGATTTGAAAATGCAAAGGTCGATTTCAAAATCAATGTAAACAGTATCGATACACGTATCGAAGCCAGAGACAAACATTTGAAATCTGATGATTTCTTCAATGCAGAGAAGTATCCTGTAATTACATTGAAATCTGTATCCCTAAAGAAAGACAAAGCCGGTAAGTTAAAATTAGAAGCTGATCTTACAATTCGTGATGTGACTAAACGCGTTATTTTTGATGTAAAACAAAATGGTCAGAACATTACAGATCCATGGGGTAAAACACGCGCAGGTTTTACGGCTACTACAAAAATAAACCGTCTGGATTACGGGATCAGATACAATGACAAACTGCCTTCTGGAGTAGCTGCTGTAGGTTCGGATGTAACAATCACGGTCAATACCGAACTGGTACAGCAATAATCCTTTCTGACTCTTATTATAAAAGGTCTTTACTTCTGACGGGTAAAGACTTTTTTTGTTCACGGGCACTTTACATAGAAAGTATCTTTTATGCCTGAAACTATTTGCTGCAATGGTCACCGTTTGTGGACAAAATTTAATATTTTTATAGGAAACGTCGATATTATGAGCCCTAAAACGAATTACTCCAAAAGGCTTCAGGCCTCTAAAAATTTCAAGATCAGCGATCATGCTACTGATATTTCAGAAGAAATAAGTGTAGATGAAGCGACAGCCCGATTAAAGGATGTACGCAAAAAGCTCAGCAAACTACAGGATGTCATGTATGCGCATGATAAATATAATGTATTGGTATGTCTGCAAGGTATGGATACTGCTGGTAAAGACAGTCTGATAAGGGAAGTCTTTGCCAAATTCAATGTAAGAGGTGTGGATGTACAAAGTTTCAAGACTCCTTCGGAAAAAGAACATCAGCATGATTACCTGTGGAGACATTATATCGCGTTACCCGAAAAAGGGAAATTCGGGGTATTTAACCGGACGCATTATGAAAATGTACTGGTGACACGCGTGCACCCCTCCTATTTATTGAGTGAGAATCTTCCTGACATCCGGGAAGAAAAAGATGTAACGAATGAGCTGTGGGAAAAACGTTATGAGCAAATCACTAACTTTGAAAATCATCTTATTGAGAATGGGACTATCCTTTTCAAATTTTTTCTGAATCTGAGCAAGGATGAGCAGAAAAACCGACTTTTGAGGAGACTGGAGAAAGAAAAACACCAGTGGAAATTCTCACCCGGTGATCTTTCAGAACGTCAGCTCTGGGACAAGTATATGGAATATTATGAAGAGGCAATACAGCATACTTCCAAAAAGAAAACACCCTGGTATATTATTCCGTCCGATTGTAAAGAGACAGCGCGTTATCTGGTCGCACAGATTATGCTGGAAGTATTAGAGCAATATACTGATATCAAATACCCGGAATTAAGTGAAGAAATCCAGGGCCATATAAAGAAATACAAGAATCAACTCGAAAATGAGTAAATATAGAGAAAGACAAATGACAGGAGCTGTTGACTACAACATTCCTGTCATTAATCCTCCGTCCAGCTGAATGGCTGTACCTGTCAGATAAGCGGCATGATCTGACGCTAAAAAAGCGACCAGTGAGGCATATTCTTCGGGCTTACCCAAACGCTTCATTGGAATAGCATCTACTCTTTTGGCTTTCACTTCTTCAAAACTTAACTGCATCTTCCCGGCCTGTATTTCCATAAGACTATTTAACCTATCGGTATCAAAATAACCTGTCAAAACCGTATTCACTGTAATTTGATGAGCAGCAACTGCCCTGGAAAGTGATTTGCTCCAGCTTACCAGCGCCGTACGCATCGTATTGGAAAGTACAAGTGTATCCTGCGGCTCCTTCACAGTCATGGAAGACACATTGATAATACGGCCAAACTGATTCGTTTCCATATGAGGTAATGCATGAAGTGTGGTATACACTGTATACTGAAATAACAAGTCAAAAGCCTGCTGATAATCTTCCGCTGCTTTTTCCCTAATTCCACCTGCAGAGGGGCCGTTTGTATTATTGACCAGAATATCTACCTTTTTGCCTGAAAAGAATGCGGCAATCCTATCTTTCGCCTGCTCAAACAAACTGAAATCCACAACAAGGTGATCATGTTGTTGCCCATGTGTCGTATCCAGTATATCCTGTACCGCTTTTAATTTTTCTTCATTTCGGGCTACAAGAATTACATGAGCACCACAATCTGCCAATGCGATTGCAATTGCTTTACCAATACCGGAGGTGCTTCCCCCTACCATAGCCGTTTTTCCAATCAGTGATATTTTCATAGTGATTCTTTTCTAAATATTATTGTGCAATAAAAACAGGAATTTTGACAGCATGCCGCAGCTTATTTACAGTCTCTCCGAATACAAAATCCTTTACTCCCGTATGTCCGTGACTTCCTACAATAAGCAGATCGCTATCATGCGCCAGACAAATATCTGCAATAGCTTTCACCCGATTATTATACCCTAATTCATATTCAACAGCATATCCTTTTTCTTTAAAGAACCCGACGTATTTCATCAGGCGTTCCAGATCTTTACGGGATTCATAGTCTCCGGATTCTCCTCCTGTATATTTCACAGATGCACTTTCTACAATATGTACCAATACAAAACGGGTATTTTTATCGGACAACTGCAGGGCATATTCCACTACTTTGGTATCTGAAAAGGAGAAATCCAGAGCAACCACAATATGATGAAAAGGATTAACCTCACTAAATACGAGTTCCTCAAACGGAGGATGTACTTCTACTGTTGTAGGTCTGCGTTTATGCCATATCGGATAGAAGAATGTCATCAGTAATAATAAGGCTAATCCTATACTTCCGGAAATAAGGGCGATGGTCCACCAGATATTATCCAGTTCTTCAATCCATCCTTTTACTTCTTCATAGACCAGCTGAAAATTAAGGACAGCTATAATTATTGCAATGGTCCACGCCATTATCCGTACATAAGGTTTGATTACGAATTCGCCCATCTTTTTCCGGTCACTCACAAAATGAATCAGCGGTACGACTGCAAACGCCAGCTGCATACTTAATAATACCTGACTAAAGATCAGCAGTGATCCGACCTGTCCTTCTCCTGCGATGAGAATAACAAGCACGGCCGGTACAATAGCCAGCAATCGCGTGATAATGCGTCTGAGCACAGGACTGATCCGCAGCCGAAGATACCCTTCCATTACAATCTGTCCGGCAAGTGTACCGGTCACGGTAGAACTCTGCCCTGCCAGAATAAGTGCAACTGCAAATAATTTGGACGCCCACTCTGTCCCTAATGTTGTTCCCAGAAGATGGTAGGCATCTTCCAGATCTGCTACCTGATGCATCCCGTTTTTATGGAATACCGCAGCTGCCAGGATCAGTATTGCGGCATTAACGAAGAAAGCCAGATTAAGCGCAATAGCGCTATCGAAAAAATTGTACTTTAATGCTTTCTTTATTGACAGGCTGTCCCTGGGTATCTTGCGTGTCTGGACAAGTGCCGAATGCAGATAGAGGTTATGAGGCATTACTGTGGCTCCGATAATACCTATACTGATATATAGTGCTGCACTATTGGGAATACTGGGTATAAATCCTTTGGCGACTTCCGTAAAATCCGGTTTGGCGAAGAACATTTCGACCATAAAACACATCCCGATCATGGATATCAATCCGATAATAAAGAGTTCCATCTTGCGCATCCCCAGTTTCTGTAGATACAGCAGCAGAAAGGTATCTGCAAAACTGATCAATACTCCCCATAGCAAATCGATACCAAAAAGTAAATTTAGCCCTATTGCCATCCCCAGCACTTCCGCCAGATCACAGGCTGCAATTGCGATTTCGGCCAGTACGTAAAGGGCAAAATTCATTCTTTTGGGATAAGTCTCCCGATTACACTGTGCCAGATCCTTTCCACGAACGATTCCCAGTCTTGCACACAGACTCTGGAGCAATAAGGCCATGATATTACTCATCAGTAAGACCCAGATCAGTGCATACCCGAACTGGCTTCCTCCGGCCAGATCTGTAGCCCAGTTTCCGGGATCCATATATCCGACACTGATCAGATAAGCCGGACCGAAAAAACTAAGAACTCTTTTCCATTTGGTTTTGCCTTTTGTCACATCCACACTTTCGTGGATATCGGCTAAAGATTTATGTTGCGGATCATCATGCATATTGTCACCATACTGCCTTATTGAAGGTTATGTTGTAAATATAAAAATTTAACAATACAACTGATAACAGAAGATAACAAAATGAACAGGCTCATATTTTGAAATAAGAGCCTGTCATTTATTTAATCATTTTTTGGATATCCTTCTTCATCGAGATCATCTCTCAGGTCTTCAGCTGTACGTGAGAGCTCCTGATCTTTGCGGGATACTCTGAGATGTTCCGCATCAGTCTCATGCATACCTTCCTTTTCCCAATCGTCTGCTTCCAGGTCATCTTCATCTGCATATTCATCCCCGACAAAGGGATTGGAGTCATCATAGGTAGAATCATCATCTTCCGCCCCTTCTGCCAGTGTATCATAGTCCGCAGGATGATCATAATCCGGATCGTCATCATCAACATCCAGCTCGTAACTGTCCTTTTCTGTATTATAACTCAGGTTATCAGCCAGATTATCTTTTTCTTCGTCTGTTTTACCTTGCTTATTGTTATCCTCATTATTGATCATAGTCTTATCTCCTTTGTATAAAAAGATAACAAAATGATTAGCCAAATGGTTTTTCAGATCAGGATAATAATGGATCCGTTACTGTTTCTTTCCCGGATTCAATACGTCCGGCCATATGCCGTTCAAAGTTTTTATAATCAGGCAACGTGAGTTTCAGATCGTACCAGCTTCCGGATGAAGACAGATCCAGAGCAATCTGAACTTCGGTCTTACCTTTGATCTCTCTGTCTATATTTACATCCTTATAATTTTTGGATACCAGATGTACACGTAAAGGATTATTCCCCAGGTTTTCGATCAGCACTACGGCATTGCCTGTAGCTGATTTAGTCATACTTTTCTGCTCCGGAACGATCCTGACCAGCAATTGCGGATCAGAGGCTTCACCGGAGAATGATCTGTAAAAGCCATTTGGTCCGTGTACACGTAGTGCATATTTATTGTCTTCGAATGAAGCCACTGGCCATTGATAATCCAGACGGTCGCCGGCTTTTACAGCAAAATTCCAGTTTCGGCAGATTTCAGGTTCCTCTCCTTTGCGCTGTATATATTTTCCGGGTGCATATACGGTAAGCGGCACACCTGCTGTACGTGTACCGAAAATTGCAGTAGAAACTTCCATATGCATCGTTAACTGTCCGTCGGCGACTTTTCCGAATACGTCAAACTGATATGGAAGAGCTGCAGATCTTCGCTGTCCTTTCTCCTGAAGACGGTTAAATTTACTGATGGTATGTTTTTGCTGAACTGCTTTGATTTCGGCTTTTGTCAATTCCTCAAACCCTGAAGGATCCTCTTTAAACTGTGCATTGTAGATATTCTCAATGTATTGGTTTCTGTTTAGAAACGGAAGCTGATCTTTCGCTGATTCGAAAGGCGTAAATGCAGATGTCAGGTCACCACATATGGTTCTTCTCCATGCACTGATATTATCCAGGTGGATGGACTTATTGTATTTGGCGTTAATGAACTTTTCAAGGAACTGCAGTGAAGAGGTATGATCAAATACCTGCGAGCAGACCTTACCTCCCCGGCTCCACGGGGAGACAATATACATCGGCACTCTAAATCCTAATCCTACTGGTGCTTCCCTGGCTTGTTTTTTAGGAATTCCCTGTTTCAGTTCATTTTCCAGACGTACATATTCAATTTCTGTATCTATTCCCGCAGAGCATTTCCCGGTTTCAGGTTTATTGTTATCCGGAATTGAAAAAGGCGGAATATGATCGTAATATCCGTCATTCTCATCGTAGGTGATAATAAAAATAGTTTTCTTCCAGACTTCGGGATTTTGGGTCAGAATATCCAGCACTTCGGATACATACCAGGCTCCGTACCAGGGTGCACTGGGATGATCAGAAAAATTCTGCGGCCCAGCCAGCCAGGAGACTGCCGGCAGTTTACCGGCTGTAACATCTGCCCTGAACCGATGCAGGATATCTCCTTTTGGCACTTCTACCTCCCGCAGTTTTCCATTTTCATTAAAGGTTAGCTTTTCTAATGAACGAAAGTCTGCATCTTCCTTATTCGTGACAAATGCACGCTGATTAAGGGATTTTTCAAATGCGCTTAGCTTGTTGTACTGCTCAGCACTATACATTTTTAACTCTTCTTCAGCTTTATTTAAAGCCTCCTGCTTGTTCTTCAGACTTTCTCTTATCCGTGCAGATTCTTCCGAAGAAGAAGGACTGGCCTCTTCCAGTTTTCCTATTTCGCCCGGTAACTTCTCCACCTGCTTCCTTAAATTATCAAGATAAGAATCCTTAAATTTGACTCGGTATGCTTCAAAAAATTCTAAAAGGTTACAACCAAAATTAGATAACCACGAGCGTTCTTTTCCTACAAAACCTCCCCCACAACTTGTTTCGTTCTGATAAAATTTCCATGCTACTTTATTTTCTTCCAATAGCTCCGGAAATGTTTTCCATGTATGCTTGCCGTAAGCATAATCATCATTGCGGATATTTACTTTTTGCATACCATCAAGCTCCTGTGTAATCTTTCCGGTCCAGAAAAAAGAACGGTTTGGAGTGGTACTGGTCATGCCTGAACAGAAATTCTGATCACAGACTGTAAATGCATCGGCTAGTGAATAATGAAAAGGAAGGTCTTCGCGGGAATAATACCCCAGTGTCAGCGGCATATCCGCATACTTCTTATTTCCGGATCTTTTTGATGTCAGCCACTGGTCATACTTACCACCGTTAAAGGCATCTACCTGACTGGCTCTGGAATGTGGCAGGGAACCTATCCAGGTCACTTTGCTCCCCATAAGATTCAACCGAAACGGTGCATAGGTCTTTCCTAAGTGATCTGTCTGAAACCAGACCGGATTCTGATCAGGAAGTGTTACCACCCGCGGATCATTGAACCCGCGAACACCTGAAAGACTTCCAAGTGTATGATCAAAAGATCGGTTTTCCTGCATGAGAATGACTACATGTTCTGCATCCAGATACGTGCTGCCGGGATCCGGATCAATTGCAAGTGCTCGTTGAATAGATGCGGGCATAACGGTTGCAAGACCTGCTGCTCCCGAGAAAAGGATAGACTTTCGGATAAATTCTCTTCTGCTTTCCATAGAAGGTAATAAGTTGATGTATTAAAAGGTAGCATAAATCTACATATATTTTAAAAGAACATTAGGCCGGACTTTGTAATAGTTGTGTGACTGATTTTGACGTTTTTATCACAATGTGCTCTTCTAAAAATTCTATCTTTGCCCCATGAGTCAATATGCTGTAATTTTTGATATGGATGGTGTCATTTGTCACACAAATCCATATCATGCTAAAGCCTTCGAGGCATTTTTTAACAAATATAATATCGAAAGCAGCGAACAGGAATTTCAGGATCATATGTATGGCAAACATAACAGCTATATTATGAGCTATTTCTTCAAAAGGCCTGTAGAAGGAGAAGAACTTCTGCGTCTTGAATTTGAAAAGGAAGATATGTTCAGACAGATTTATAAGTCTGAGATTACGCCGATAGCACGATTTCCTGAATTTCTGGATGAACTGAAACAGGAAGGTTTCAAAACTGCTGTAGCAACTTCGGCTCCTAAAGCCAATCTGGATCTTATCGTAGAAGGTTTGCAATTCGGCCCTAAGATGGAATCTATGCTCTCCAGTGAAAATGTCACAAAGCACAAGCCTGATCCACAGGTATATCTGTTAACGGCTGAAAGATTAGGGGTATATCCATCACAATGTCTGGTGTTTGAGGATTCCTATTCCGGTATTTCTGCAGCTTTGAATGCAGGTATGAAAGTAGTCGGCGTATTGAGTTCACATACACGGGAACAGTTGCCTCCTTGTGATGCATACATCTCTGATTATACCGAAATAACAGCTCAGAAAGTAAAAGAGCTGATCAACAGCTGATATGCAGGAAGCTTTTGATCTGCTGCACTCTCCGTATCATTGGGTATTGTACTTCTTTTGTGCGATGCTCATCGGAATGTCCAAGACAGGTGTACAGAATATAGGTACACTTGCTGTACCCCTGTTTGCTTTTTTGTTCGGAGCCCGCTATTCTACGGGAATTGTCCTCATCTTACTTTGTATGGCCGATCTGATTGCGGTGATCTACTACAGAAAGCAATTCCGCTGGTCGGAGATCAAAGGAATGTTGCCTGCTGCTTTTGTAGGGTTATTGGGTGGTCTGTTTCTGGCCAATAATATGGATGACCAGTTATTCCGCGTATTAATGGGCATATGTATCCTGAGTGGTGTAGGTATTATGATCTGGATGGAAAAGAGTAAATCGGTCTCAACTGTGGCAGAAAAGAGCTGGTACGCCCCGCTGTTTGGATTTATTGCGGGATTTTCAACCATGATCGGAAATGCTGCAGGGCCAGCCTTATCGGTATATCTGCTGTCCCGCAAATTACCTAAATACGCATTTGTCGCTACCGGCGCCTGGTTTATTATGATATTAAACTATACCAAGATTCCCTTGCAATTATTTGTGTGGCACAATCTTTCCTGGGCAGGGATTATTCTGAACGTGTTCGCTATTCCTTTTATTCTATTAGGCGGCTATCTGGGTATCCGTATTATAAAAGTAATTCCGGAAAAACAATTCCGGATACTGGCCATGGCTTTAGTAGCTGTTTCTGCCCTGCTGCTGATCATATTGTAAATTATACTTATATTTACCTATAATTAAAAAAAACCTAATATCATGATTTTAATAGCCGTGTTGTTGCCCTGGCTTTCTTTTTTTCTGAGAGGAAAGATCTTTTCAGGTATATTATGCCTGATACTGCAATGTACATTGATCGGTTGGCTACCCGCAGCAATCTGGGCAGTAGCTTCGCGTGTAGATGGTAAAAATGAAGCACGAATGCGCTCTATGCAACGTAATTTTAACAGAACCAATCGTTGATAACTTTGATTTGGAACGCTATCCGGGTTTGACCATATATGCAGCAGCAAACCCGGATAGTGAATCTGTAATAACTATTTTTCATTCAGGCAGCCTAGAGCTTCAGACACTTCAAAGCTCCTTTATGCGTATCAGGGTATCAGGATTTCAGCTGTGCTATCTTATCTGCAATACGCTCTTGGTAATACTTGAATTCTTCTTTCTGTTGCCTGATAAAACTATTGTTTTCCAAAGCTCCCACTACTTTGTCCATTTCCTCTTTAGAATCATAAACCATCATCCGGAATGAATTCTGATAATCCTTAGCCCGTGTCTGATAAATCTCCTCCGTGATCCATTGTTTGATTTCCAACGCTTCTTCAAATAAAACAATCAAATGTTCCTTTGTGATCTCAGAAACTTTCAGATTGTTCAGTTCGGCCAATGCTGACACTGCATGTATGGTTTTATCCTGCTGATATTGGTCGCTTTGTGCAAAGTAATAGGCATGGACTTCATCCCAGGAGTTGAGCTGATCTGTTTTGAGCTGATGGATCAGTTCCTTATATCTGGATGCCGGAATCAATTGTCCCCCGATATTTACCCAGTCTTCTCTTTCCCATGATACTTCCTGCTGAAGCAGCTGAAGTGTATGTTCCATCTGATCACTGTACCCCGCTAATGCCGAGGCTCCGTAATAGCGGATCAGTCTTTTGAACAGCTTATACCCCTGTCTTACTTTCATAAGCTGAACCTTTCGTTTGGAATTTTCAAAATGATCCAGCAAAATATCCAGATGACTGATATCTTCGTCTGACTCTAAGATTTCCGCCCCCCGCAGTATCGCTTCCTGATCAGCTAATATTTCAGCAGAATAATACGCTTTTGCTACAGCTGTTTTCATGATCTGCAAGGACTCGAAAAGTTCATTGATGGTGTCAGGTGCCAGAATATCGTATTCATAATATTGTTTCTTTTCTGATCGCTTATCTCTGGCTTCATATTTACTGGGATTGCGTGCCAAGGCATACATATTATGTAAAAACCAGTATCCGGGCACAATAATAAGACGATCTTCTGTGGTATGGTTACTCACCAGTGAGAATGGGATACGGATATCCATCTCATACAGAAAGTCTCCCTTTACAATAAGGGTATAAGATGCAAAACGGGAATTGTGTTTAAGACTCACGCACAGTCCGGGCCAGAATCCTCTTCCGGCAACAATCTCTCCGTCCGGTGAACGGGAATTGTGATTGGAACCTACTGTGGCGCCTGCCGCCATATTACTTTGTCCCATAATCAGAGATGCACAGAGGAACGAATTGTTGTGATGCTGTTCATGAGCCGGAAAGATCAGGGAATTCAACACTTCACAACAGGAGATTGTGGAATTTTCACCTAAAAATGAATTGATGAGCCTGGCACCGTATTTTAACTGGGAATGTGCCGCCAGAATAAACCGTACTGCTTTGACACCATAGAAAATCCTGCAGCCCTCTCCGATAATTCCGTTGACCAGCTCACAGCCCTCTCCGATCTGTGTAGGTGCGGTCTCCGAAGAATGAATGGTAACATTTTTTAATTTATTGACTCCTTTGATGTACGCCTGCCCGCCAATTCTGACGTCTTTAATAACCTGACAGTTTTTGATAACTGTACCGGTATCAATTGTACTGTATGTACCCCTTTTGGAAGTATGGCGTGCATTGGTCATTTGCTCCAGTTTGGACTGAAAGATTTCATCATCCCTGTGACGTGTCCACAAGTAGGCATCACTCAACAGCATTCCGTCAAACGGCCATACTTTACGCCCGCCGTTTTCATTGCGAAGTTCTAATGCGACGCGTACATCAGGAGACTCCCCGGCACGTAGAATACCATTGCCAAACTTTGCTTTTGAACTGGTTTGCATTTCATCGATATTGGAAAGGATCACCTCATCTGCAATAATGAAATAAGACATATAGGAAACTTCATGAATGGCTACATGATTACCAATATCACAACTGACTATGGTAGAATGATAGATTCCTGTGGGCAGACGCAATTCCCGATAATCCAGATAAATCGGTTCCATATCTCCGATACGATTCAGTCCGTAGAATCTGCATCCGCGAATCTGTTCCGGAATAAAGTGATCCGTGACCAGGATATTGGACCATTCATCAGCGGTATTACCATTGCTTCGTAGTATTTGGATCTGCTCTTGCGTCAGATGACGAAACCTGTCACTCTGTGGCAATTGTTCATAACGTAATTCATATTCGTCCTGTCCGGGTGCCAGATATTCGGCTTTGATAAATTGTTTTCCCAGGTTGGAAAGCTTACCTTTTTGTATTTTATTCATATAGAAGGAAAAATAAAATCAACAAAAGCGTCCGGAATACTTATCCGGACACTTTCGCTTCTATTCACAGGGTAGTTATAGTCGCTATTCTACTGTTACTGATTTAGCAAGATTTCGGGGCTTATCTACATCCAGACCTTTTAGCACTCCCAGATAGTAGGAAAGTAACTGCAACGGAATTACGGAGAGTATAGGTGCAATAATCTCATCTGCCTCCGGCACAATCATGATCTCTTCAGATAATGCTGGTGAGATCACATCTCCCTCGGTAATGACAGAAAATACTCTTCCTTTACGTGCACGGATTTCCTGCATATTACTGACGATCTTTTCGTGATAAGCATCTTTAGTAGCTACAAATACGACAGGAAGGTGTTCATCTACCAATGCTATCGGTCCATGCTTCATTTCTGCTGCAGGGTACCCTTCTGCATGCAGATAGGTGATCTCCTTTAGTTTTAATGCGCCTTCGAGCGCTATTGGAAAATTGTATCCGCGTCCCAGGTATAAAAAGCCTTTAGCCGAAGTGAGTTTTTCGGCCAGACGTTCTATGTCGGTATGGTTCTTCAGCACATCACTGACTTTCTGCGGAACAGCATTCAATTCTATAAGCAGCTTCGCAAACCGTTCATCAGTGATTGTCCCTTTTATTTTAGCAATCTTGAGTGCCATCATCGTGAGCACGGTAAGTTGTGCTGTAAAAGCTTTTGTACTGGCTACACCAATCTCCGGACCGGCATGGGTATACGCTCCTGCGTGTGATGCTCTTGCGATCGATGACCCTACTACGTTAACTACACCCAGGATAATCGCTCCTTTGGATTTGGCTGTTTCTATAGCGACCAGCGTATCGGCGGTCTCGCCACTTTGCGAGATAGCAATAATAACATCTCCCGGATTGATAATGGGATTTCGGTACCTGAATTCTGAAGCATATTCGACTTCAACATTTATCCGGCAGAGTTCTTCAATAATATATTCAGCAACCAGCCCCGCATGCCAGCTGGTACCACAGGCTAATATAATAATACGGGGGGCCCGGCTCAGTGCCTCTGCCTGTTCCTCGATCCCTTTCATATGAATATCCATCTGTACCAGATCCAGACGACCTCTCAGGCAATCGTAGATCGTTTGCGGCTGCTCAAAGATTTCTTTGATCATAAAATGTTCGAATCCACCTTTTTCTATAGCCGAAAGTTCCAGATCAAGTTTTTGTACATATGGCGTGATCCGCTCATTGCCCAGATTTTTGAGGATCAGTTCGTCCGGTCTTACAATGGCAAGTTCATAGTCGTTGATGTAAACCACTTCTTTGGTGTACTCCAACATCGGAGAAGCATCGGATGCCAGATAATGTGCGCCTTTGCCAATACCTATAACCAGAGGACTTCCCTTACGGGCTGCGATAATCGTATTGGGGTCATCCTCATCGATGACGAGAATCACATATGCACCTACTACTCTTTTCAGCGCTATACGAATGGCTTCTTCCAGAGAACATTCGTTATTGATCCGGATATCTTCGATAAAATTGAGCAATACTTCTGAATCGGTATCACTATGAAATTCATAGCCCTTTTTGATCAGTTCAGATTTGATCTGCGCATAATTTTCAATAATCCCGTTATGCACCAAAGCTAGTTTTCCTGAAGAGGACACATGGGGATGTGAATTTCGGTCTGACGGCTCACCATGGGTTGCCCAACGGGTATGCCCTATTCCGATCGTGCCGCTGATATCTTTACCAAGTGCCTCTTCTTCGAGTTCGGCTACTTTTCCTTTTTTCTTATACACCCCCAGCTTTGTTTGCTGGTGCAGTGCAATTCCGGCGCTGTCATAACCTCGGTATTCCAGTCGCTTCAGCCCTTTAATAATAATGGGGTAGGCATGCTGATCGCCTACGTATCCTACAATTCCACACATAAATTGATTAATATTCTCATAAAGTCTGCCCAAAAATATAAAATTCACGCAATCGATTGCTTAACATTAACAACTTTAATAAACTTTTAACGGATTGCTTTAAATTAACGCACTTTTAGGGTGCAGAAAAGTGTAACAAGGAGGGTAAACAGAATATAAAAACACCGTGTAGAGTAGGCTTATTCCGGATAAAACCAAGCTAAAAAAATTGTAAAAAGTGATTTTGCCTTATAGAAAGATAAATTAAAAAAATCCAATAATCGCACTTCTCATTTGCGAACACCATTATCTTTGACACAGAAAAAATAATTGACACCTGTTTCTTCTCCCTAGTAACAATTATTTTGAGTTTCTGAGCATAGGAATGTACGGAAATACCAAAAAAAAAGCAGTAGAAAAATAATATATCTCATGGCTTTATTTATATTTCATTTTTTACGAATTCATGTAAAAAAACTTATTCTAAAGATCATCCATTTTAAAACTGTTTTCAAAAAACCTTACAGTAGATTGATCTTCTAAATTTTGACTTCCCCCCCAAATAATATCTTCACCATTAAACTGAAAGATATCATACAAGGACATCTTTTCACCCTGTTCCTTTTTACGGATCCAGGCCTTATAAACAGCAGCCATTTTCTTTATACTCTTTACATCATTATAAGCGATATGAACTTCCTGTCTTTTATTGTATAAAATAGGATAGGTAGACATAAAACAGGTATGATCCCCAAATATCATCCAGTTGATTAAAAACATGGTCTCTACTGCAATGCTGTATTTCTTTTCTGTTGAAAAGCGATCTGCAGTTCTGGGAATTCCTACTCTGGGAAAAACGGCTTTTACAGACTTACTGCAAAGGGAATAATCATCAAAATACTTACTTAGCTTCTTTAATATTCTGACCCTGTCCTTTAAATCAAAATTTCGAAGAAAATAGAACCAACTTTCATAATCCCCAGGTTTTGTCTCATAACTCTTCCCGTCTTTGATCACCTTCAAACGAAGCAAGTAACCATCATAATCCAGGTGGCTCTTCTCCCTGGTAACAAATATTTTGAGTTTCTGAGCATAGGAATGTATGGAAATACCAAAAAGCAGTAGAAAAATAATATATCTCATGGCTTTATCTTTGTTTCATTTTTTACGAATTCATGTAAAAAAAACTTATTCTAAAAATCATCCATTTTAAAACTTTTTTCAAAAGCAGTAATTGTTGACTCTTTTTCTAAATTTTCACTTCCCCCCCAGATAATATCTTCACCATTAAACTGAAATATATCATACAAGGACATCTTTTCACCCTGTTCCTTTTTACGGATCCAGGCCTTATATACAGCTGCCATTTTCTTTATACTCTTTACATCATTATAAGCGATATGAAACTTCCAGTTTTTTGTTGTATAAAACAGGATAGGTAGACATAAAACAGGTAAGATCGCCAAATATCATCCAGTTGATTAAAAACATAGCCTCTACAGCAATACTGTATTTCTTTTCTGTTGTGAAAAGCGATCTGCAGTTCTGGGAATTCCTACTCCCGGAAATACGGGCTCTACAGCCTTACTGCAAAGGGAATAATCATCAAAATATTTACTTAGCTTCTTTAATATTCTGACCCTGTCCTTTAAATCAAAATTATTAAGAAAATAAAACCAACTATAATAATCTCCAGGTTTTGTCTCATAACTCTTCCCGTCTTTGATCACCTTTAAACCGAGAAGGTAACCATCATAATCCAGCTGTTTCTTCTCCTTGGTAACAAAGATTTTAATCTGAGCGTAGGAATGTACGGAAATACCAAAAAGCAGTAGAAAAATAATATATTTCATGGCTTTATCTTTGTTTCATTTTTTACGAATTCATGTAAAAAAATTTATTCTAAAAATTGTGCATTTTAAAGCTATTTTCAAATAGCCTCTTCGCAGATGGGTCTTCTAAATTTTGACTTCCTCCCCAGATAATATCTTCACCATTAAACTGAAAGATATCATACAAGGACATTTTTTCACCTTGCTCCTTTTTACGGATCCAGGCCTTATATACAGCAGCCATTTTCTTTATACTCTTTACATCATTATAAGCGATATGAACTTCCAGTTTTTTATTGTATAAAACAGGATAGGTAGATATAAAGCAGGCATGATCCCCGAATATCATCCAGTTGATTAAAAACATAGCCTCTACTGCAATGCTGTATTTTTTTCTGTTAAAATGCGATCAGCAGTCATAGGAATTCCTACTCTCGGAAAAACAGCTTTTACAGCCTTACTGCAAAGGGAATAATCATCAAAATACTTGCTTAGCTTCTTTAATATTCTGACCCTGTCCTTTAAATCAAAATTCCGAAGAAAATAGAACCAACTTTCATAATCCCCAGGTTTTGTCTCATAACTCTTCCCGTCTTTGATCACTTTTAAACGGAGCAGGTAACCATCATAATCCAGGTGGCTTTTCTCCTTGGTAACAAATATTTTGAGTTTCTGAGCATAGGAATGTACGGAAATACCAAAAAGCAGTAGAAAAATAATATATCTCATGGCTTTATCTTTGTTTTATTTTTTACGAATCCAGGTAAAAAAACTTATTCTAAAAATCATCCATTTTAAAACTGTCTTCAAATAGTCTCTTTGCAGATGGGTCTTCTAAATTTTGACTTCCCCCCCAGATAATATCTTCATCATTAAACTGAAATATATCATACAAGGACATCTTTTCGCCCTGTTCCTTTTTACGGATCCAGGCCTTATATACAGCAGCCATTTTCTTTATACTCTTTACATCATTATAGGCAATATGAACTTCCTGTCTTTTATTGTATAAAATAGGATAGGTAGACATAAAACAGGCATGATCGCCAAATATCATCCAGTTGATTAGAAACATTGCCTCTACAGCAATGCTGTATTTCTTTTCTGTTGAAAACCGATCTGCAGTCATAGGAATTCCTACTCCCGGAAATACGGGCTCCACAGCCTTACTGCAAAGGGAATAATCATCAAAATACTTGCTTAGCTTCTTTAGTATTCTGACCCTGTCCTTTAACTCAAAGTTATTAAGGAAATAAAACCAACTATAGTAATCTCCAGGCTTTGTCTCATAACTCTTTCCGTCTTTGATCACCTTTAGACAGAGCAGGTAACCGTCATAATCCATCTGTTTTTTCTCCTTGGTAACAAAGATTTTAAGCTGAGCATAGGAATGGACCGAAATACCAAAAAACAGTAGAAAAATAATATATCTCATCTTAATTTTATTTATGGTTGATTATTTAGGAATCCGTTAATAATCCGCAATAACTCATCCAGATTTAAATCATTGTAATTCATCCCGTTTATACTTACATTATAGTTTACCCCGGTATAGTTTTTAGTAGGACGGTTATCCTTATAGGGATAAAATTCACCTTTAGCAAATGAAGAAAAATCTCTAGCTGTAGCGGCTCCTTCAAATGAAAGAGGCTCAGACACCGGCTTATCATATACAGGACCCCAATAGCCATGCTTTGCCTGCCAGGAATTATTTTTTTTCCGAAAGATATGTCTTAAAGGCATAAAGACTCCATCCTGAGCATTACGGGCGGTAATATGTGTCCCGTCCGTAGCGTAATCTACCATAATCCCTTCTTCTTCCAGAATTCTTTTGAGAAATACAGATGCATTTTCCTGACTCCCGTTAACAGTACTTCTGGTTACACCGTCTGCATTATCGTATACATCATATACAGGCATATAAAATTCGCCATCTGTGAGCACAAAACCATAACAATTTGTAGACAGATCTACCTCGTACCCGGGAGGAGGAGTTCTGTCTGCTTTATTTTCACTGACCAATTTCCAGACTTCTACTTCAGTTCCCTTATTCGTCTTGATGGTAAAGGCCATATATTGTGCCCCTGAGTGGGTCGCAGTCCTTATAATCTGTCGGCCGTTCTGATCAAGTTTGGGAGTAGCAATTATTTTGCCGTCCTTGTCTACAATAAAATTACCGTCTTTATCGATAAACTTTAGAGGATTTGCCAGTGCATAACTGTAAGGAGAGACCTCTCTGTAGACTTCACTTAACTTATCCACCACTTTCCATCTTGCGATTACCGGATCATAGAATCTGGCTCCGTAGTCCAGCTGTCCGTCCAGCTCTTCCTGTTTCTCCTTTCCATTATAAAGATACTTATTATTGCCGGACACCGGGCTTGATTTCTGTAATCCAAACGGAAAGTAATCATCACGTTGTAAAACTTCTACATTGTTATTTGCAGGATTACGATAGACTGTTGCCCTCACATTACCAAGATAATCGGTCAGATTGTATCTGTAACTATAAGTACCATCAGCTTTCCGTATGGCGACACCTTCTCCTGTATGAATAAGATCGATGACACCGTTCTGATATTCTATACCTGCTATATAATCGCGTTGTCCGCTCTCACCGGACGTTTTACGAAGCTTACCTCCCATAGCATTGTACTGATATGTAACGGATTTGTTTCCCTGCATGACTTGCAGGGGTAGATTAAGAAAATTATATGTATACTGCATATTGTTACGGTCCGACGTAACATTACCATTGGCATCATAACTATATCCGCCTGTAACCAGGCCCGATACCAGATCCAGTTTATTTCCTGTATAGCTGTAATGGATCGGAGAATCATTACGGATTAATTTCAGAATATTACCCATATTATCATATTCCATCCGTTCTTTCATACCTGAGGGACTACTCCCCTCTTTCAGACGATTGAGCTGATCATAACTATAGACAAAATATTCATTTAGAGATAAACGCTGTCCCCATAGCTGCTCTGACACATTCCCATTCCACTGCGGGATTGCTCCCTTTGCAGTTGCCTGATAACTCAGTTGCTGACTAAAGTAATCCGAACGGCCTGATGTCAGCCATCCCCGTTCATTATAATCATATGCAGTAGTATTCACCGGATTATTGCCTGACACATCGGCTCCTACAGCCTTAGTTTTCAGCTGACCGATTTCATTGTAGCTATTGGAAAGTAAAGTGACTTCATCCTGATTATTAATTCTTTGCTTCATAAAGGATAGCCGTCCTGTATGATCATATTCATTTGTTGTAGCAATAGTGGTGGTCTGGCCATTAGCGGTATGTCTGCGGATACTGGATTCCAGTTCACCGGCAAAATTGTAAGTATTGTCTACAATATCTGTTCCACCGATATGATTCTGACTTTTACTCTGCACCACTTGTCCTTTCAGATCATAATAATTCACAGTCAACAACATCTCCTGCGTGCCTATGGTCCTTACTTTTGTTGCAGTAAGCAAGGTTTTCACCTGTCCGTCAGCAGCCTGGTTGCCTGTCGGATTACCAAATATATTTCCCGGGAAATCATACCGGTCATAATAATGTATAAGTTGGGAAGACGTCAAATTCATCGGGAAGATGTCATTGGTATAACCTTCACCTGAAGATGTCGGGATTTCCCATAACCGTCCTACTGACTGTCCGTTGCTGTTGACCTGATTGCTAAGCGCCGCTGCATTCTCCGTACTGCTATATATCCCACTCATAATCACACGGCCGAATGCATCATACTTGGTGAACAGCCATTCGCCGGCTGCTGTCCGGTTGGGATCACGGCTCAGAACCACCTGATCATTATTATTATATACAAACTCTTCCTTGCCTTTACCGGGAATATGTTTCTCTACTACACGCTGAAGTTCATCATACTTATACCCATAGATATAGTTCCTGAAATCTGAACTGGCTTCTGTAAAACTACCTGATGTGACAGCAGGTGGAACTACATATCGCAGATTTCCTAAATAATCATACACATAATAGGTATTTAATGCATATTCCTGTTGCGTCTGCTCATTGATATTCCACATTCGCTTTAATACGGTTCTGTCTTCAAAATCCTTAAATTCTTCTACAGTGCCAGCTTTTCCGCTGGTCCAGTTTTCATCTTTAATAATTGTCTTATATAATCTACCCGGCATGTAATACTCCGATGAAGCTCCGTCTCCATTAGTGTTAAGCGTCCACAATCTGACTTCTGAATCAGTATTGGTTCCATAATCTGTACGGACGACATGCCCATTATTTATTTGCCAGGCATCTCCGGGAGCTCCCTGAGCCCGCACACGACTTAAAGGACTATTCTCAAATAAAGTTTCTGAAAAGGGTACTGCAGTCTTTGTCACTGCTGCATCCCACCCCTGCGAAGGGCTGTAGTAATTTTGCACATCTATTCCAGCTGTTGATTTATAGTTTCCGTATATATTACCCGAAGCAGCATAAGGCAGATACTTTTTACGCTCCCGCCCAAACTCATCGTATTCTACATACTGAACTATGTCTTTGTGGGAAGGTGAAGCCATGACTTGTACAGCCTGCGTCAGACGTCCTAATCCATCAAAGTACTGTACGCTTTGGTTTTCCTCTTCCACTGTCCGCGACTCAGAAAGGTTAGCTAACGTTACCCCTGCTTTTCGGAAGGTACGGGTCAGGATATAATTCTGATTACCGCTTGGCTGTGTCTGTAAAGCGGGATGCTGTTGCAGGCTGCTGCTGGTATAAATCCGTACCGTACTGCCCGGAGGTATATGAAACCCCGGCTTCAGTGTGACACTTCCTTTTGCACGGATCTGCCCCTGCCCCTTATAACTATCCAGCGTCAGATCTGTATTTTGTGCCTCAACAGTCGATAGTGTGAAGAGGGCTAATAAGGTTAATAGAGTTGATAAGGTTGATATGGCGGATAAAAACTGTCTTTTCATGATCTCCGGGGTTTAGTTATAAAACTAGTATTTAGCTTTTTATACTCTATTGGCTACTTGTTATAATTGATATTAAGGTAAACCGGGCTCCCTGTAGACCAGGGCGGATTACCACTACCATTCCATTTGATGTGCAGTCTCGGAGAAGCTCCGTATCTGACCTCACACAGCCAGTTCCCGGAGATGAAAGACCTGTTTGCCGCTGGCATATAAGCATCATTGCTGAAAGCTCCTACATACACAAATCCACCGTAACCTAACACTGGCTGGGAGAGGATTCTGAGATTCAGACTACCTGAAACTCTTCCTCCGGACAAAGAGAAATTGCTGCTTATATGTTCAAACTCTGAAGAAGTATAGAACTCAGAAACAGGAGCAACAACCTGAGGAGATTCATCATCCATAGTAATCGTATAATCCTGACCCGGCACTAGCCACGCAGCTTCCATAGGAACTTCCAGAATCTTTCCTGTATTTCCGCTTGTTCCATCGGATATCTTCCATAATGGCCCGACAGGTCCCAGTTGATATTGATAGTTCACGGCCGGACGGTAATCCGGAAACATCGGTCTGTATGCCATCGAGCTGAACTTAAGAAGCAGATTTCCGGATAAAAGATTGGCTACAGGTACATTCAGCCTGGCTGTTTCCGTAGCATTATCCGGAAATTTGGAAGTCGAGATGATCTCACCTGTCACCTTGTGAAGTACTGTCGCATAGCTCAGGTTTGAACCTCCGGTTACTGAACGTAGTCTGAGTGTGAGCATATCAGCTGTTATAGAAAGATTACAATCAACCTGATCGCCTTTATAGTTATAACAAAATGTTTTTATCAGATTGCCTTGATGATCTCTGATAGCCATCAGTCTTCCTGATCCGTCATAATCATAATATTCCGTCTGTCCTCTTGAATCGGTCTTACTGTTCATACCTACCAAAGGAATATGACTATACGATTTGATTGCTGCATTTGGAAATACACTTTTCAGAGGCGCAAGAAATTGTTCAATTGAATTTTTGTCCGGATTTGGCAAATTGGTAAAAGCTGTAATATTTCCGATGCCTAAGACATTGGAAAAAGAAGCGTAATCTATATTTTGTACTTCAGCTACCGGATATTGATTACTGTAAGACCAGAGATATACTGTTTTTATTCCATCTCTTCGATGTTGTTCCAGAATATTTGAATTACTGTCATAAATATCAAATTTCAGTTCAGATCTGTACCTTGCATCCTTTACAAACAACCCGTATCCGTTGACAGATGTCCGTATAAACTCAGTTAACGGAATAGGATTACTTAATGCAAGAACATAAATTTCATCAGGAACGCTCTGATTTGCTTTGTATGTTCTTAATGTACCAGCTGTTATATAATCTACATTATTGATTCTACGAACTGTAAGTTCTTCAACAGGGACATTTATATTGGCATTTTTCAATTGCTTTAGCCCCATTGCAGCATTATCATTAGCTATAGTCAGATTGTCGTAATCAAAGACATATTTTACCAGGTTTGAGATTCTTGCCCCGTCACTATTATCCTGATATGTGACAACAGGAGACTGATGTCTTGCAGAATTATATTCCTGTGTCTGACTTTGTACTACTGAAACTCCTGTTTCATTCAATTTCTTTGTACTCGATAAAGGTTTATAATCTTCACTTATAAAAGTAACCAATGCTGTTCTGTAGGTATTCTGCAGAAGATTAACCGGACAATAAATATCATAGGCCACTTTGAGTCCGTTAACATGAGAGCCGCTGTAGTTCGCATAATATGAATACTTATTTTCCTGCTTGGGTACAGATTGTGTCTCCTCATAGATTTTTTCTGTGTGCAAGGTCCCTGCACGCCACGAAGTATTAGCGGGAGCGACATAAGGCATCGTATAATTTCCACCAATATTTTCAGAGAAATTAAGTTTCTTTTCTACCTTTCCTAATGTCCCCAAAGCATCGTTATATTCTGTGACAAGTCCGTATTCAATAGTAGCGCCTGCGACAGGCTGTACATTTTCTTCATTGACAGTATATAAAAATCCACAACTTGCACAACCAACAGCTGAACCATAGGGTGGCAGCCTATCCGAGACGGAATTTGTCACAGTCATATAATTTGGTGTATTTTTAATGCTTACATTATGGAGACTATCATTATAATGATATCTTTTCACCAATGGTAATGCATTTACATCCGATTTTGTAGTAATGCGGAATACTCTTCCTCCTCCAACCGGGTAAAGATTAGTCGTTATATTATCTTCCTTTCCGGTAATATTAAAGCCTGCATATAAATAATAAGTCCCACCTGTCCCTGGTTCATAGTAAGATCCAGTAACAGTATAATAATACGTCCCGGCTCCTAAAAATATAACTTCATCACTAATGCATTGTCTGGCTGGAAAATCACATTTATTTGTAATTTGGTTTAACATATTTATCGAATTAGAATTGCTTCCCGTAAACCTAATTTCCGGATGGCTGTATAAATAATCCGGAGAAAGTATTCTGTAAGAGGAAAACCTGTAGTATCCGCCACCTTGCGGGATAGTAAAACTCCCTGTAACAGTAGTCCCATCTATCACGTCAGCACCAGCAATGTTTTTTGTGTATTGTGTAGATGTGTTATAAGGAAGCATCCAGGGTGAAAACACAGCATTGTTGTAATTTTGAAATAAAAACTGATTTTGTTCATATTCAAATTCTGAAATACCTCCTGTAGGGTACTCCACAGCCTTTAGCATACCTATTTTAGCAAATTTAAAATTACTTGTTCTTTCTGCAGCAGGAGTAAGAAAACCCATGGCTCTAGAACTGTTGGTTATCAGGGAAGTGTAATCTGCTTTAGGAATATTATTACCTGAATATGCTCCGTTATAATATCCCCAATGATCTTTGGCTTTTGAAAAAAAATCCGGAAATCCGTCATTAGAACCATAGTATTCGAAATTCCATTTTTTTGATTGTTGTCCTGTTCCCATCTGGCTTATTCCATTAAGCCTGAGACGACTTCCGGAAGCGAAATACCCTATATTGAATTTATACTCTTGTATTTTTCCAATTCCATTATAAACGGAAAATCCGGTAAGAAAAGGCGCTATACTATTGGGGTCAATTTTTCGAAGATCTTCCCTCGGGCTTAACGAATAATCAAATTTAATATGCCCCATCGGGAAATCAATCCTGTCAGGAAGCATATAGGTTATTCGCGTCATTGCTACATTTTGACCGATAGAACTTTGCGGGCCACAGTCAATTGCATCACTATACATTACAAAATCTGTGGACTTGGAGTATTGTAAGGCATAGCTTTTATAAGTAAAACTTGCTACTTTATTATCAGCTGTAATAATCTTTGTGACATAATAGGCACCTCCGCCCTGACTGTCAGAAGATACACTGATAGGATTGACTACATCATTCGATTCAAAAGCTTCAAAAAAGAATGTATTTCCCTGCTGATCAATAATTTTAAATCCTAAAGCTGTTCTGGAAATCCTGATATCTGATTTAGGATTAGTTCGGGTAGAAGATTCATTTAAAAAAATAAAAGATCCGCTTTGATTAGAAAAATTGTATATATATTCATCATATTCGGAATCTATATTCCCTGCAATAATATCTTCCATATAGTAAAACGTCTCCTGAGCACCCATTTGGTTAGCAAAATAACGGTCTAAAGAATATTTACCATGTGGAAACATGCCCTTTTGGGAATCAAAGTCATATATACCATTCCTGCGCATAACTATATATCCACCTGTCCAGAGATTCCAACCTAACCCAACCCACGATGGAATTTCATCAACCTTCAGCCCGTTATTGTTATATTTCAAAGAAAGCGGAATCGTTACATTGCCGACCTTTATATCATATAGAGGTATCTGAAGATCCAAAGTCCCTGTTCCTAAACCAACCGGAATTTCCTTAAACTTTTCAAATCCTGCTACATTCGGAGATTTTGAAGTTACCTGAAAAAGTTTAACATCCTGAGCGGATGCAATATTGACAATAAGTAAAAGCAGAGTACTTATGCATATACATAAAAAATTCATAATGATCGATTCTTGGTTAATTGGCCTCTATAAATCATCTCTTTGCAACATCCAAAAGAATTAAAGAAAGAGCACAGATTTAAACAATATTTATAGCAAATATTGCAAATATTTTTCGAATAAAAATATTTATTGTAAAATAATTTTAAAATAAAAGACTAAAAATTCTTTGGAAAACAAAAAAAATCAATAAAAGAATTAAAAAAACCTTATTTAAAGAAGATTATTAAAGAATAAAAACAAGATTTTAAATTTTAAATATCTGCACAATAAATAAAACATCTTACCTTACCACCCGAAACTCCAGTTCTGTCTGGATAGTGGCTGCATCCTGATCATAACGTGAATCCTTAGTTTTGAGGATTACTCTTGACAGCAGTCCCAGCTCAGGAAGGGCTTCCAGTGCTTGTATCTGCTGCACCAGTCCTTTGTATGTTCCGCTCACCATAATGGTTTTGCGAAGCGCTAAAGTGTCAGCATCATTACTACGCTTTCCAGAAGAGGCATTATTATATGAAAGGTTGATTGCGGGGTCGGTCATACCTTTACTGGCATTCATTATAAAATTATCATTCCATTGTAAAGAGTCTTTACGGTATCTGGAAACTAAACTATCCAGTACCCGGCTTTTGACAATCATATTTTTGCTTCCCTTACTATTATCCGTCCCTGTTCCGATCTGTTGCTCCAGACGGTTGTTCAGGGAATACGCATCCCATGTCTTGCTAAAAGCAAAGATCCAGCAGATAACAAACACTACTG
Organism: Sphingobacterium spiritivorum ATCC 33861; assembly: GCF_000143765.1. Classification (GTDB taxonomy): domain Bacteria; phylum Bacteroidota; class Bacteroidia; order Sphingobacteriales; family Sphingobacteriaceae; genus Sphingobacterium; species Sphingobacterium spiritivorum. Next base: position 293,959 of record NZ_GL379776.1, read on the forward strand.
CCGCAACAGTATATAGCAGCTTATTTTTCTTATGGTAAGATAGCTTATTCCACATGATCGTTAAACTGAATCTGTAAAGTAAATAATGGGTCCTGTACCTGATCCTGACCTGCTCCGAATTGCTCAATAGAGACCTTTTCTATCCATCCTTTCCGCTCGAGATGCCGGATCCAGGCATTTAGTTGCGACAGTGACAGACATTGTCCTTTTATGAGTATACGCTGGTACAGATTTATATCTTTTATTTCATTTTTACTGTCAGACGCCGGGTTAATGGCTATACCGGAGATAATGATTGCAGAAAATCCCTGCAGAGACTGCCCTATCTGATCCAGCAGCCAGGATTGGCGCACCCCTCCGTTCCATCCCAGCGCTTTTATTTGCTGTTCCTGTACTTCTATTCTTTTTTGCAGCTTATTGATATCCGTCACTGTACTTTGCTGAGCTGTAACCTGTGATTCGAGTTCCTGATTACGCCCGTAATAATAAGAGAAAACAACAGCATTCAATGCCAGTAAGGTAAAAAGTATGCCGGTAATAAGTAACAGATTTTTATTAAATCTGATTTTTTCCCGTAGTTCAATGTAATCTGAATTTACAGAATCTACGGATACAGCATGATCTTCTTCCAGATAATCATACATCAGACAGGAGAAACCTGCTGCATAGGCTCCCAGAAATCGCTGATCGATAACCTGTGTTCCTATCTTTGTTGTATATTTTTCGATAGCATCTCTGGAGTAGCTGTAAGAAAGCCATTCTTTGGTTTCTTTATCAATCTGAATCGTATGCCCGTCGACTATATAGTGCCCGTTATATTTGTTGATCTGCGACAGAACAGCGTTATATAAAAAAGGCCCAATGTAAAGCTGCACAACAGTATTGCCGGATGCGGTGATTTCTTCGATCAACTGATCTACCACATTCCTGCGTACCAATGCAACCCAGCTCATATGCTGTCCCTGATGTATAGAATAATAAAAGGATTCTTCTGAAAAATTAGGAAAGATCTCCACTATCTGTGCTGTGCCTATTTCGCTTGTATAATTCACCTCCTTGACAAGCACCTGCTTACCTCCAACCTGCAAAGCTATCGGCAACTTAGGCTCCAGCTTCTTTGAAAGCTCCTGCCAACCGGCAGCCATGCCTGTCTCTGCTATATTGAGTGTATCTTTTTCTAACTGTAGTCTGCAATACTCCAGACGCACCTGATCTCCCTCACGTGCATAAGTGATGCCATAGCAGGATTGGATCTGATAGAATTGTCGGATAAATGCAGGTAAACTCACTGTTTTTAATAAATAATTGTCGGTTTGATAAATACTACAGAAACAACTTTATTAGTGGTTTTCTCACGGCTGCTGAACAGCCATTTTAGTACGGGAATACGCGAAAGCAAAGGCACACCACTGCCACTGCTGCTATTCTCCGTACGCTCTATACCTCCCAACACAATCATATCTTCATTCCTGGCCCGTATAATAGATTCAAACTTGCTTGTGGATGTAGGTGGTGGCTGTCCATCCTTTACAGTTCCCACAAAGTCAGAAATATCAACTGTAATTTTAAGTGTAATCTGATCATCTCCGGATATAACAGGCTTAATATCAATATTCATATTGGCCTCCACCGGTGTAAATTGTTCTGTAGTGACCGTTGTTGTCTGTAAAGAAGGAATTACATTTTGAGTGGTGGTTTTGTAATATCGTTTGCTACCTATACTGAGTTTTGCCTGATGCCCATTGAGTGTAGACAACTTGGGAATGGAACGCATCTCTACATTTTTATTAGCTTCGAGTGCACTTAATGTCACATAAAAATTGGGGGTGACCCTCCCCAGATTAAAGGCATTATTTTTTCCCAGAAAGGATAAGAACCTGTTAATAGAACCCGCACCAAAAGTAAAATCTAGTGCCGGAAATAAAGAACCACCAGTTTGCGGAATGGAATCTGCTACACCCATTTTTATTCCCGTCTTCACTGTATTACCTTTATTAATATCCAGTAAGGTCACTTCTATCAGTACCATCGGTACGATCTTGTCCAGTTTGTGGATGTACGCTTCGATCTCTGTAATCTGGGGAGAGGAACCTGAAAGCAGTAACATATTCTGCTCTCTGAATTCTTTAATTTCCACATCTCTTTTCCATTCCATAGGAATCATAGTCATCATCGTATCAATAGAACGATGCTGCAACTGAATAATCTTACTTGTACGCAATCCTTCATTCTTACGGTTGCCGATCAGATAGATTCCATTGTCTATCCTGTACGTATAGGGAGTACCCTGAAAAATGGAGCTCAAAAACTGATCAAAGCTGATATTTTTAACATTTGTGGTGATATTACCATCAAGCTGACTGTAAAGGAAGTAATCGACATTGGCATCTTCAGAAGCACGTTTTATCAGTTCACCAATAGGAGTATTGGCAGCTTGAATAGTAAACAGTTTGCCTTTGTCTCCATTGCTTTTACCGTATACCGCATAGTTATTTCCCCCCGTATTACCACCTCCCATACCATTTATGCCTCCTGCACCCTGAATCTGTTGCGCTCCCGGTCTGAACCGTATATCCGTCTGACGGTCATCATTGATAAATACTTCTTCGCCAGGTATCAGATTTTCTAATACGTAGACATTATCATTGGTCTTTTTATACTTAAGACTATTGGCATACGCCAGTTTTTCAACTGCAGTCTCAAAAGGTGCTTCAGCCATATACCCTGACACCAGCTTACCATTGAGACTGACAGGCACAATGACATTTTTATTTGAAATCGCACTGATCTTCTGTGCTACCCGGGTAAGGGTATCATTCTGCAGATTGTAGGTCAGTGCCCCGTTGTTTACATTATACGAAATATCGGGGTCCTTGACCTTATAGACAGGTCTGGCGCCCGGTAATTTGCTAATAGACATAATGCTTCCGATCACATTAATATCCAGTTGATATGTTTTAGACAGAAATAATAAAACATTGAGTGCTGTTTCATCTCTGAAATTATTCACAATATTAAAATTCAGAGTGGGATCTACATTGATATTTAAATCATTAGCTTGTGCCAATGCTCTTAAAAACTCCTGCACCGAAACTCCGGAAACGGAAAGTTTTACTTTTTTCTGCAGTCCGGGAACTGTAGTTGCTAATGCATAAAGCCGCTCTTCCACCCGTCTGTAACTCTCTTCGGGCTGCTGGGCATGACAGACACAAGAGAATCCGGAACAAAAAAGTATAAATAAGATAAAAATCCGAATGGACATAGTCGTTAATAATTAAATAATAATGGATATATTTCTTCTATCGTAGTTTCCTGCTGAGCAAAAAGTTCAAATGCATTTTCTCCTAATGTCTTTATTTTTCTGATTTTCAATTCATCTTCCACCTGTGTATTACCTTTCTTGATTTCTTCCGCCAATCCCTGATCCAAAGGAATAATTTCATAGACAGCTTTACGTCCTTTAAATCCCGTATAATAGCAGTCCGGACACCCTGTTGCTACAGCATGCTGTGTCAATGTGTAATAGGGCACAAACTGCTTCGGATAGATTGCTGTATCCAATACCTGTATCTTTTTACACTTCGGACATAATGTACGCACCAGACGTTGTGCTACAGATGTGTTGAGGGTATTGGCGATCAAAAAATTGGGAATCCCCATATCCATCAGACGGGATATCGTACCCCAGGCGGAATTGGTATGGATAGTGGACAGAACAAGGTGGCCTGTAAGCGCAGCCCGGATAGCCATATTTGCGGTATCGGGATCACGAATCTCTCCCACCATAATAATATCAGGATCCTGCCTCAGGAATGTGCGTAGCGCAGCACCAAAGGTCAATCCTATATTCTCTTTTAACTGCACCTGGTTGATTCCTTCCAGTGTATATTCAATCGGATCTTCTATCGTCAGTATATTGGTAGTTGTTTTATTCAGATGTTTGAGTGTGGCATACAACGTTGTGGTCTTACCGGATCCGGTAGGTCCGCTGATCAGCAGGATACCATTCGGTTTTTTAATACCGTGAAGATAGTTTTCGAGATCTTCAGGAGACATTCCCAATGAATCGATATGGATATTTGCAGCATTGTTATTCAGAAGACGGAGTACGACTTTCTCTCCATGCAGTGTAGGCAATACGGAGACACGGATATCAAATTGCTCTTTTCCCTTAGTATAATGTATCCTTCCGTCCTGAGGAAGTCTTTTTTCGGCTATATCCATATTGGACAGAATTTTGATCTTATTGATCAGCGCAGGATAATCTGTTTTAGATAACACATATCGCTCGACCATCATCCCGTCTATTCTGACCCGGACTCTCCCCTTCTGTTCATAACTTTCTATATGGATATCACTGCTTTTGAGCTGTCTGGCTTCCTGAATCAGATTGTCCAGAAAATCATGATCAAAAGAAAGTGAACGGATTATTCTTTGTTCTTCAGATTTATGCTCACCAAAATAATAGGTGTTCAGCAATAATTCGATCTGTTCCGTATCACAGGCCGTCAGTTCAAATCCGGAATCAAACAGCATATCCAGCTCATTCCGCAGACCATCTTCATCTATCGCTTTATCATATAGAAAACTGAGTACCCCATTTTCTTTGCCAACAGGTATAATCCTGTAATGCCAGGCTGCACTCCTTTGAATACTATTCAGCAACTCGGAAGATAAATTACGTCCTTCTAATAAAAGAGTATTATCCTTTTCAATCGACATTCGGTTAATAAAAATTCGGTAAAATTATTTCTCTTAAAGATAGATAATTAAAATGCTCCAATACAAATAATATCAAAAATAAAACGGACTGCCATCCCGCTAAAGGCACCGTAATTTCTTTTTTAGTTCCCATCCTCAGCAAAAGGCTCATTACTAATGCAAAAGCCAAACTCAGTACAAAAAACATAAAATATCCCCATACAGTAAAATATACGGCAATGGCTATAAAAAACACAACATCTCCCCACCCCAGTACAGTATCAAATATCCACTGCCAATGACCATTTTTGACACGGAAGTAAAGTTGCAGGACCAGGAGTTGCAAACCTATAAAAACCAGATTCAACGTACTGTAAAGGAAGACCTCACTCCATCCGTAATTGCGAATACTTATTGCAGATAATCCCAGAAAAAGTAAAGGAAAAAAATACCAGGTAACTCCCCTGTATCTGAAATCCTGATAAGCAATTAGGACTAAAATCAATACAACACAGATTTTCAGCCACATAGACTAATCCGGAGTTACTTCCCGCAGATTTTTGTCCTGATCGATTTCCCACACATTAAAGGTACCGTCACCATCAAAATCCACTACAGCAGTAGCTTTAGCTATAAACGAATTTTGATCGGCTTTGACGATCTCAATCCGATAATTTGCTTTTCCGTCCTTACCGTCCGTACTTAGCTTTTCCTGAACAAATCCGAGTTCTTCCAGATTTCCACTGTATTTGGATTTTTCATAGAAATAGTTTTGTTGTAAGGTCTGCACATGCTGTAATTGCATTTTGGCTTCCGTACTCTTCGCCTTTGTAATCAATGGCAATAAATTGGGCAATGCCAACAAGATCAAAATCCCTATAATTACCAATACAACAAGTATCTCTGTCAGGGTATATGCTTTTAATCTACGCTGGTTAATAATCTTCATAACGGTTATTTCAAAATTTAGACGAAAGGTAATAAAATATTCGGGTTCAAAAAAATAATCAATGCGATTAATTATGTTTCAAAACATTAGAAAGTAAGAAAAAAGATAAGCATAGCATACTCTCTAAATATACACATACCGCCATTAAGCCGGTCAGAAGCTAAAAATTTCACTAAAATTATATCCATTGAGCATAAATATCCATGAGGATTTGCATAAGATACAACCAAATGAATAAAAATATAAATTTTATTTCACATATATTTCTAAAATTTCAAATTATAAGGTATATTTACACATAAAAGAAAATAAGAATCACCAAACTAAATTACCAATCTACATGTACTGTATCAGATTTATTATTTTACTATTATGTTTAGGCATTACAGCTCTCTCCAAAGCACAGGTATATAATGACATCGCACGCTACGCAATTTACGGAACACCTCAGTATGGAGTAAAAATCCAGACCAATATTCCGTTTACCGTCTCAGCAGATATGCCTACTATTAATCTGATTGGCTATAGCTATGGCGCAAAAGCCCCAATGAGTCTGCAGATCACTTTTTACATCTGGCATGATAACAATGTACTCTATTTTTATCAACCGGTAATTTCCTCTTCAGGAGCATATACGCCTAGAATCCTATTAGCGAATGAAGGAGGAAAAGTAGTTATTTTTATTGATGATAAAGTATATTTTCAACGGTTCTATGTAAATGCCTTCTCCGGTTACAATCAACCTTCTTATTATCAAGGATGGTCAATTATTGATGCACCCTTGACGGGTACAGATATTGCTGAATTTTCGTACACAAACAGGTTTAAAGGAGATATTTATCTTTCCGGTAATGGGATCTGGAACAGTCAGGGTAATGTGGGAATCGGAACGATTTCTCCACAGGAAAAACTCTCTGTCAACGGAAAAATAAGAGCCCATGAAATTAAAGTAGAAACCGCCAACTGGCCGGATTATGTATTCGCAAAGGACTACAAGCTTATGGAACTCGATGAACTGGCCGCGTATATCCGGGAAAAGGGCCACCTCCCAAAAATCCCCAAAGCCGAAGAAATAGAAAAAAATGGTGTCGCACTGGGGGAAATAAATCGAACACTGGTAGAAAAAGTAGAAGAACTGACACTCTATCTTATAAAATATGCGGAAGAGGTAAAAGAACTGAAAAAAGAAATTCATGAACTGAAGAAGTAAGGATCGCAGTTCTACAATCAGAGAGTTTGTTAACAGATTTTGTCTGTGCGAAAAAGTGTTTCTAAATTTCACATCTGTAAGAGCGTAGAATATCTACCCTAATTGTGAAATTGAAGAAGCAAATCCTGCATCAGTTACATTGTTTTACATAGAGCTTTCATAGCTTCAAGAAAGTGAGTTCCACACTATACCCCTGAATAATAAGAACGTCTTGTCAGCTTCATTTCAAAGGCAACCGAATGCAAACGCAACTGTCGATATAACATTTTTTAAATTTAGGCTCGTAGGTAAATTTGTTTCTTCAACAATTTTTAAATCACCAGAAGAATAACTACAATCCCCAGTTCGTAGGCTGAACTCCCAAAAACATCAGTGATAAAAAACGAAAATAAAAAGTAAAAATAGAATGCCTATTATCCTTGCAGCCAAATTTTCTATTTTTTTTTAAACAAACTCATTTCGAATATTTATCTTCTGTTTCTTTATTTTCTTTAAACCGTTTATATAAATATTGGCAGGCATCATCTTCGTTTGTAAATGTTCTCATTGAATGTTTTTCTCCTCTCTCTTTGTAGTAAGTTTCATACTCTACTGTATAAATTCCTTTTTTAATAGTAAGAGATAGTTTCTCCTCGTCATTGGCAGAACCATAAAGTCCATGTAGATAATATCTATCTTCTGACACTCCCAATTCTTTAAGCTTAATATGCAATTCTTGTAATGTCATTTCCCTAAGTTTTAAAATGGTGAAATAATTCCTCTTTTGATTAAAATATCAGCAACAAGAGACGATTGGAATTGAATACCAAATCCGGTTTGACCTCCAAACATTCTTGGTGACGCCAATGACTTCTGAACTTCAAAAGGTTTTAAAACTTTAAATTGAGTTTAGGGAGATAATTCCTTCTGTTTCTCCTTGCCAACACTTGTCAGCCCACTGGCTGATAAAGACACTTATTATTTCCATATACAGGATTTGGCGATTTCTGTAATCCGCCAGCTGGCGGATAGTAATCATCTCTTAGTAAAACCTCTACTGCATTTGTATTCGGATTCCGGTATTGTAGCTCTGAGAACTTATATACGAACGAAATGCTCGAGCCAGAGGGGCGTTAATAATAATACCATGAATTACCAATTTCTTTTAATGAAGATTGATACTTCTCATTTGAAATAACTTTCCGATCTAGTACATAGACAACAACTGTCCAGTCTGACATATAACAGAGTTTTTTGTAATTACAGTACCTACTGTTTTAGCTGTAGAAAGGAAATCCTTAATACTCTTCACTATATTAAATATATCTCTAGGATTTGCTTTCATCATTCCTGGCGAGGGAGCTATTCCAGTTATTGAGCTATACCCAAGAACTTTTCCTTGTCTATCATAGTGATATCCATCATAATTACCTCCATAAAATGTATACACTGCGTGTTACCAAAACCCCTGAACAGGCTCTCGTTTTGGAGCATCTTTAAATATATCAACTGGCTGTAAACGAACAGTATCAGCCGCAATACCATCAGGATCAATCATCAGGATAGGATTATTGACCCCGTAATTATAGGGAGATAAATCCTCAAACTCATCTGCCATCGGATCCACCACATTCCATCGTCCAATCACTGGATCATCCGCCAATAGGCGGACAGGTGTCATCTGGCTCCATAATCTAACTGGCCACCTAACTCCTCCTGTTTCTCTTTGCCAACACTTGTCAGCCCGCTGGCTGATAAAGATACTTATTATTTCCATATACAGAATTTGGGGATTTATGTAAGCCAAACGGATAGTAATCATCTCTTTGCAGGACCTCTACTGCATTTGTATTCGGGTTCCGGTAGATGGTGGCTCTGACATTGCCCAGGTGATCCGTCAGGTTGTATCGGTAGCTGTATGTGCCATTCGCATTCCGGTAGGCTACGCCTTCTGCTGTGTGGATCAACTCGATTACTCCGTTCTGGTATTCTATACCGCCTGCATAATCCCGCTGTCCCGTGGTGTTAGCTGTTTTACGAAGTTTAGTTCCCCCTGCATCATACAGGTAGGTAATCGTATTTCCTGCTCCTCTCACCTGTTGTGGTAGATTCAGGTGATTGTAGCTCAGATTCATACCCATACGGTCCGTCCTGGCATTCATAATTATAGATTATTATTAACACAAACAAGTACTAACATTTTACAATGCTGCTTGTACAATTAAACTGAATCATTAGTATGGTACCAAAAATCTTCTGCAGAAAAACTCTTCTTGTTAAACCCTAAATCAAAGTCAATAAGATTAAAGTCACCATCTATTTTAAAAATATTTCTCGCCAAATTTGGTGCAGAAATTAATACTGAATCATATTTATCAGATACCATATTTTTCACAACTGTAATAAATTTCTCATCTAAAAAAATTAATGGATATCCACGCCAAATATATGCTATAATATTACTCTCATCCGAGAGAGTCATCCAATTATCTTCATCTTTCCAATAGGAAACACAAAATCTACTCTTTTCAAATAGCTCAACACATTCAAAAAAAAGTAAGTAAGACCACTCACTATTAATTTTCATAACAGACTCCAATTCATCTGTAATATTTATGTTAGCATTAGTTTTATTAATTTCCCTGAGCTCCATGAATTGTTCCTTAAGAATTTCTATATACATTGATAACGTTAGTTGGTTGTCCATTTCCTAGTGTTCCTACATTAGTATTTGTAACCGTTACTTTGGCTTTATTTCCAACCCATGACCCAAGCTCATCTGCCTTTTGTTTTGTGCTGCCTTTAAAACTGCTTGTTCAGGATCTAAAGTTGGATAAAATATGCTTTTACCTTGAACACCTCCCACAACATGTTTTTTCATAGCTTCTTTTGAAACTGTATAAACACCATCTGTCAGATTCCCTTTTGCATCTTTAACAATTTCTCTTGTAACAGCTTTTGTAGTTTCCTTAACAGTCTGCCCCGTTAAAGTAGTTCCAATTTTATATTGACTCAAAAAACCTGCTGTATATAACTCAGCTAAAGAGGTACTGAAATTTCCTAATGAAGCAATATAATTACCATCTGCAAGATTATTCCCACTTTCAGCCGCAGCACCAAGTATAGGTACATGATATGACCATGTTGGCCATCTAAAATTGTTTATTGTTCAATAAATATCGATTATGGGCCCCATTACACTTCTTGTAGTATCCGCAGCCATTCCGGTAGGATCTACCATCAAAATAGGGTTATTTAATCCATAATTAAATGGCGAAACTTTCTCAAATATATCCGCCAACGGATCCACCACATTCCACCGTCCAATCACAGGATCATCCGCCAATAGGCGGACAGGTGTCATCTGGCTTCGTAGTCATAATCCCTTTACTCACCCCACATATTTCCATTCTTTATTATTATCTGACTATTAAAAGACGAATCCCTTTGAAAAGTAATATTATAAGATGTAGGTATCACATATAATTTTTTGTAGGGATTTTTCAATGTATTAGGGCCAGCTCCAATTCCATTATGATAAAATTTGTTATTAAAGTCATTCTTTTTAAATTTAATAATATTAAGATTTTTTTTATTAATTTTTTCCACATAAGGATATTTAATATAAATATTATCTTTATTAATTGGATCAAACACAATGATTAAAGGCACATCTTCTATATCGCACTTGATATAGTCTGTACTGTCTGACAATCGGCTAATACTATCCGTTTTTGAAAACATTACATAAAAATCTCCCTCCATTCTTTTTGATGTTGTTATATATAGATCAGCATCTGGTAAATAAAAAGAAAAATCATTACTTCTTTTCTTTTCCTCTTTTCTCTCACAAGAAGAAAAAAGAAGACTAACTATTGTAATAAGAAATATGGTTCGCATGATTTATTTTCTAAAATAGTTTATAGCTCCTGGTGCAGCCCTAATCCAACGATAGGGTAAGGCTCCTATTCCCCTTCTTGAATCCCTAATCCCTGTTTCCCAACCTAATCGTTGAGCATTTTGTGTACCAGCAGTTTCCACAGATGCTCCTCCCTTTTGTTTAGACTCCAATTTATCAAATGCTTTCCTTGCCCATCCCCACGATACGCCATGTAGTCCGGCGACATATCCTGCACCAATATTTCCAATATCTCTTGCCGACGCGTAAACCTTTTTCTTTGAACTGATTTTTCAGATAAATGACAAAAGCCTACTATTGCGGGCTTTGATTTTGTAACTTCTCTTCGGTTTCAATTATTTTTTGCTTCAACTCTTCTGCGGTATAAAAACCTTTAGGATATTTTATATGATCTTCTTCAAATTCAGAAAATCTATCCGAAACAGTGCTTAATTCCGAAAATGCTTCCTTTTCAATAGCAGTAAGGGTATCAAGGTCAATTTCTAAATCATAAGAATAGTAAAATTCATCACAAAAAACTTTATCGCTAATATTACCTGATAAATACATATCCATTAACTGATATAATCTTCGTTTATCGCTCTTTTCAAACATAGGTTATTATTTTATTGCAGGCAAAGAACCCAACGGCTTTTGAGTATATTTAAAATGCATTATTGTATTAGTCGCTTTGTCGTACAAAACTTCAACATTATATAACTTACCGTTCTTCCACATTTGTGAATAATGCATAAGTGCACTTGTTCCTTGTGGATCTTTAACTTCGGACATTGGGGCTTTTATTATATCATCCATAGTTTGTATTGGAATAGCTCTTGCTTTATCAGTCATTCGACTTGCTGCCTTGCCAGTAAAGTTAAATACTTCTTTTCCCCCCTTAACTGTATTTATTCTTGCTGACAAAGCCTGAAAAGATCCTATTCCAGCTCCAGCTGCAGAAACAATTGCAGGTAGAGCGATAGTTGGATCACTCCATTGTCCCAATGCTTCCTGAAGAACGAAAGAACCAAAACTTCTGGACCCAAACAAGTACTCTATTGCTGCTGCCTGACCTTTCTCTGTTAATCTATTATACCCATAAGCGTTTAATAGATCTCCACTGATTGCTACCCCTAACTCGTCTTTCCAGTTTTCGTTCCAGTTAGGTTCGTCAAGCATTCGCTGACTGTATTCAACACTCTCCAGAAATTCATTTGTTCTATTCCAGGGTACTACAACAACATCATCACTTCCGTCATTAGTATTAAGTAATGTCTCTCCATTTTCACTGACATACCTTGTAAGCCAAGCCCGGCCATCAGGGTCTACTCTACTAATCGGATTATTATCTACATAATTATAAAACGATGATGAGAAGAACTTTTCCGCCAACGGATCCGCTACATTCCATCTTCCTATTACAGGGTCGTAGAACCTTGCTCCGTAGTCTAACTGGCCACCTAATTCTTCCTGTTTCTCTTTCCCATTATAAAGATACTTATTATTTCCATATACAGGACCCGGGGATTTCTGTAAACCAAACGGATAGTAATCATCTCTTTGCAGTACCTCTACTGCATTTGTACTCGGATTCCGGTAGATGGTAGCTCTGACATTGCCCAGGTGGTCCGTCAGGTTGTAGCGGTAGCTGTATGTGCCGTTTGCATTCCGGTAGGCTATTCCTTCTGCGGTATGGATCAGTTCGATTACTCCGTTCTGGTATTCTATACCGCCTGTATAATCCCGTTGTCCCGTGGTGTTAGCTATTTTTCGAAGTTTATTGCCCCCTGCATCATACAGGTAGGTAATCGTGTTCCCTGCTCCTGTCACCTGCCGGGGCAGGTTTAGGTAGTTGTAGCTTAGATTCATTCCCATACGGTCCGTCTTTGCATTGCCGTTTTCATCATAGCTGTAGCTGCCATGGATACCACCGGATACCGTATTCAACCTGTTGCCGGTATAACTGTAGCTGATCCCGGAGCCGTCACGGGTCAATTGGGTGATATTACCCATATCATCGTAGTTCAGTAATTCGGACATGCCCGATGTGGGGCTGCTTCCGTTGGTCAACCGGTTCAGTCGGTCATAACTATATACAAAGTGTTGGTTGAGGGTTGTTGTCTGCCCCCATTGCTGTTCGGAGATATTACCGTTCCATTGTGCAGCTGCTCCTTTGACCGGATCCTGATAACTGAGCTGCTGGCTGAAGTGAGGTGAAGTACTGCTTGTCATCCATCCCCGCTCATTGTATGTGTAATTTGTGGTATTGACCGGGTTATTCCCCTGCTGATCTGCGCCTACTGTCTTTGTCTTGAGCTGACCGATTTCATTGTAACTGTTGGCCAGTAAGGTGACTTCCGGTTGACTGTTGAGCTGTTGTCTGCTGTTGACCAGACGGCCTGTATGATCGTATTCATTGGTGGTGGTGATAGTAGTGGTTTGTCCGTTAACGGTATGTCTGCGGGTGCTGCTTTCCAGTTCTCCGGTGAAGCTGTAGCTGTTGTCGGTGATATCTGTACCACCGATATGGTTCTGACTCTTGCTCTGGATTATTCTGCCATAGTCGTCATAATAGTGGGTGGTCAGCAGCATAGTACCTGTGCCCAGGGTGGTGGTTTTAGTGCCGGTCAATAAGGTCTTGACCCGTGCTCCGGAAGCCTGATTTCCTGTCGGAGCGCCAAAGCTGTTCTCCGGAAAGTCATACCGGTCATAGTAGTTGATGGTATGGTAATAGGCAATATTCGTCGGAAAGACAGCATTGGTATAGCCCTGGTCTGTGGTTGTCGGGTTTTCCCAGAGCCGGCCTGCTGTCTGGCCATTGCTGTTGATCTGAGCGGTAAGCGCTGCTGCACTCTCTGTGCTGGTATAGATACCAGTCATAATCACCCGGCCGAATGCATCGTATTTGCTGAACAGCCATTCTCCGGCTGCTCTGCGGTTGGCATCACGGCTCAGTACTACCT
>NZ_GL379777.1:0-8208 GCF_000143765.1 Sphingobacterium spiritivorum ATCC 33861
TTGAAAAATTAAAATGGATTTTATTATGGAAAACAAGAACAGAAAACAGAACAAAGGCGGACGCAAGCCAAAGGTTAATCCTAAAATGAACCGCTATGTTTTTCGGCTTACGGACGAAGAAAACGCTAAATTTTTATCGTTGTTTGACCAATCAAGAATGGATAACAAAGCAAGGTTTATTGTTTCGTTATTGTTTGGAAAGGAAATGAAGTCCGTGAAAATCGACAAAGGAACGGTTGATTTTTATATGCGACTGACCTCTTTTCACAGTCAATTTCGTTCTATAGGCGTAAATTACAATCAGATTGTAAAGCTGTTGAATGCTAATTTTTCAGAGAAAAAAGCGTTGGCTTACCTTTACAAATTGGAAAAGCAAACTATTGAAATGATAGCCATTTTCAAAAAAGTGGTTGAGCTAACAGAAGAATTTGAAATGAAGTATATGAAGAAATATTAAAAGTTTTTGCAGGAACATCCGCACAGTTCTGATTTGGGATTGTTCAGCCTGTTGCCCCAAGCACAGGGCGAGGACTACGAGGAAGAACAGTTTGCCAACCGAATGAAAAAAACCCTCAAATCTTAAGAAATAAAAGACTCTTGTTTTAATTTCAAAAATGAATCTAATTTTTTCATTACATTTGACAAATCAGTCCAAACAATCCTAACAAAATGAATTCCTTTGGAGAATATTTAAGAAACAAACGAGAAAAACTGGGACTTCCACTTAGAAAAGTTGCCGCCGAACTCGACATTGATACTTCCATTTTGAGCAAGATCGAGAGGAGTGAAAGAGTAGCGACAAAAGAAATGTTGCCTACTCTGGCGAAGACTTTGGAAGTTCACGAGAAGGAAATACAGATTGAGTTTATTCAATCGACAGTTTTTAGTGAACTCGGTGACTTGGAATTTTTAGCTGATGGGCTTAAAAACATATTGAAGAAATTATGAGCACGAAATTTTTTACCAACGAAGAACAGAATACACTTCTCAAAAAAATCGAAGGTATTTTTAAACATAAAAGCATTTACTTCTTAGATGCTTTAGTTGGCTATTTTCGAGCATCTGGTTATTTTCAAATCAGAGAGTTTGTCGAAAGTGCCCAAGAAATAAGAATTCTCGTGGGTATCAATATTGATTCTTTGGTTTATCAGGCAGACCAACAGGGTGTACTATTTGACGGAAATACTGAAAAAGCACAAGAAGAATTTTTTCAAGAAGTAAAAAAGAATATCCAAGAAGCAGAATATGACAAGACCGTTGAGGACGGAATGTTTCAGCTAATTAAAGACATCACAACAGGGAAAGTAAAAATAAAAATTCATCCGAAGCAGAATATTCACGCTAAGATTTACATTTTCAGAGAAAAGGAAAAACACGACCACGGATATGGATCTGTAATTACGGGTTCGAGCAATCTGACTGATGCCGGACTCTCCAAGAATTTTGAGTTTAACGTCGAATTAAGAGATAATACAGATATTGATTTCGCTACTCAGACCTTTGAAAAACTTTGGGAAGAGGCTGTGCCAGTAGATATGGAAAGCATTGAGAAATTGAAAAAGGAAACATACCTCAATGATAACTACACGCCTTATGAAGTTTATCTGAAATTTCTGATTGAATATTTCGGAAAAAGCATTGAATTTGACCCGAATTCCATTTCAGATTTACCGAAAGGATTTAAAAGACTTTCTTATCAAGTGGATGCTGTAAATGACGGCTTCTCCAAAATGATGAAGCACAATGGCTTTTTCCTATCAGACGTTGTGGGGCTTGGAAAAACAATTGTATCGACACTTATAGCAAAAAAATACTTCTATACTAACGGCTTTCCAGAACACCGTTCCAGAACACTGATCATTGTACCTCCAGCATTAAAAGACAACTGGATTGAAACGATTGAAAAATTCAATCTGGATAATGTGAAGATCATAACTAATGGAAGTTTGCATAAAATCAATGATGCTACTATTTATGATTTAATCATTGTGGATGAAGCTCACAAATTCCGTTCTGATACCGCAGGGATGTACAATGAATTACAAAAAATATGTAAAACGCCAACCAGAAGGGCTTTGCCCGATGGAACTACTGTTCCTAAACGCGTTATTCTTGTTTCCGCAACACCTTTGAATAACAGACCCGAAGATATTGCCAATCAAGTTTATCTTTTTCAAAACAGTAAGGAATCAACATTAGAAACGGGAAACTTACAACATTTTTTCAGACAGCAAATTGATGCTTATAAGAAACTGAAAAACGAATCTGATATTGTAAAAATACAAGCAGGTGTAAAAAAGATTTATGAAAAGATAAGAACTAAAGTCATTGAACCGCTAATTGTCCGCAGAACAAGGACAGATTTGGAAGTACACCCTCTTTATAAGGAGGATTTAGATAAACAGGGTATCAAATTTCCAAAAGTTGATAAACCTAAAAAGATACTTTATGAACTTGAGCCACATTTAGAAGACTTGTATGACAAAACAATTTTCGTGTTAAGTCACGAGACGCGAGGGTTAAAATACAATCGTTATCGTGCTATTGGCTTTTTGAAACCACACAAAAAGAGTAAGTACAAGCAGGCGGATATGATTTCGACTCAATTAGCCAAGATCATGAAAACGCTCTTGGTAAAAAGGATTGACAGCAGTTTTTATGCTTTCAAGCAATCGCTTTTCCGGTTTACAAAAGCTACTGAAGCAATGGTAACAATGTTTGAGAATGGTCGTATTTTTATTGCTCCCAATTTACCTGTATCGGATATGATAAACGAAGGTAAGGAGGAAGAACTGATGGATTTGGTACTGGAAAAGTCCATTGAAGACCCAACTATTGACATTTGTGAACCCGATGATTTTGAATACGATTTTTTGCCCGGTTTACAACACGATTTGAAACTGCTCAAAGAACTTTCAGCAGAATGGGAACAAGTAAATGAAGACCCTAAATTGGAAGTCTTCGTAAAGTATTTGAAAGATATCCTTTTAAGTAAAGCTATCAATCCTGAGTCTAAATTAGTCGTATTTTCAGAAAGTAAGGAGACCACCGGCTATTTGGAAAAGGAATTGCCCAAATATATTTCCGCAAGTATTCTTTCGGTTGACAGCAAATCACGAAAAGACCGAATGCCGACTGTCCGTAAAAACTTTGATGCCAATTTGCCAAAAGTGGAACAGGAAGATAATTATAGCATCATATTAACCACAGAAGTTTTGGCAGAAGGGATTAACCTACACCGTTCTAATGTAATTGTGAATTATGACACACCTTGGAACTCTACCCGATTGATGCAACGTATTGGTCGTGTCAACCGTATTGGTTCAACAGCCGATGAAGTGCACGTTTATAACTTCTATCCTACAGCCAAAGTAAATAATGATATTGAATTGGAGAAAAAGGCCATTATGAAATTGCAATCTTTCCACGCTGCATTGGGTGAAGACAGCCAAATTTATTCGCCTGATGAAGAAACTGAAACTTTTGGACTCTTCGATAAAGGAGTGGAGGAGGAAAAAGATGAAAAATTAGCCTATCTAATGATGATTCGTGACATCAAAGAAAAAACACCGGGCATTTTCAAGCAAATTAAAAATATGCCCTTGCGCGCAAGAGTTGGAAGAAAAAATAAAGACTTAAATCAAAGTACTATTTGCTATATCAAAGACAGTAAACGTGATGCGTTTATCAAAGTAAAAGACAACGATGATACAGAGGAACTTACATTTTTAGAGACCGTAAAGATTTTTGAGGCAGAAGTTTTAGAAAAAGCTATTTCGCTACACAATAAACATCACGAACAAGTGCAAGCAGGTATTTTTCTTTTTTCCGATTTGTTAGAAAAAGAAAAAGCTAAAGACAAGAAAATTGACACGACGCAGGGGCCAAATGAAAAGAAAGCTAATGCTTATTTAGATGCAATGCTTAGCTTACCTTTGGTAAATGATGAAGAACGAGCTTTAATCATAAAAGCGAAAGAATCCTTGCGACAAGGTAAGTTTCAAAATCTTCAAAGAGACATCAATAAATTTCAACGAACATTAAAAAAGTTTCCATTGAAGCCTGCCATCATTTTGGAGAAAGTCATCGAAATACTCAAAGGGTATCCGCTTATGAACGAAGAAGCTGAACAGGATTTTGAGCGAAAAATCATAAAGGCTAAAAACCTAAGTCCCGAAATCATCATCACTGAAAGTTTTAGCGAATGAGCCTGCACACAAAAGAACATCAAAATATAGAATGGAAAGAGTCGTGGCATAATGATTATTTCAAGTGGATTTGCGGTTTTGCAAATGCCCAAGGAGGAACTTTGTTTATCGGCAAGGATGATAAAGGGAAACTAAAGCACGTAGCAAATACGAAGAAACTTTTGGAAGACATTCCTAACCAGGTGAGAGACCTTTTAGGACTGATGGTGGATGTGAACTTGCACACAGAAAATAAAGCTGATTATTTAGAAATAATAGTTGAGCCATATCCTTTTCCCATAAGTTTGAGAGGCAAATACTACTATAGGTCAGGAAGTACACTACAGGAATTAAAAGGTACAGCCTTAACTAAATTTTTGCTTCAACGACAAGGCAAAAAATGGGATGGTGTGCCTGTCCCCAATATTACAGTCGACGACCTTAAAAACGATACGTTCGATTTCTTTAGAAAGAAAGCTGTTAAAAGCAAGCGATTAGAACCTGAAGATATCGAAGGAACCAATCAACAGTTACTGGAAAACCTACAACTTTATTTGGAAGATGAAAAAATGATTAAGCGTGCAGGAATATTGCTTTTTCATCCTAAACCTAAAAAGTTTGTAACCGGAGCTTTTATTAAAATTGGATTTTTTGAAGATGATGATGATTTAAAATTTCAAGATGAAGTAAAAGGCAACTTATTAGAACAAGCAGAAAAAGCTTTGGATTTACTTAAAACGAAGTACACTCAGGCCATTATCTCATACCAAAACGGAAGTAGAGAAGAAACTTTTATTTTCCCGGAAGAAGCTATTCGGGAAGCGTTGTACAATGCGATTGCTCATAAGGATTACAGCAGTGGTATCCCTATCCAAATAAGTGTTTACCCCCACAAAATGATTTTCTGGAATGAAGGACAATTGCCCGAAAACTGGACAGTGGAGAAGTTGACCCAAAAGCATCCTTCCAAGCCGTACAATCCTGATATTGCTAACACTTTTTTCAGAGCAGGTTATATTGAATCTTGGGGACGAGGAACGATAAAAATGATAAATGCTTGCAAAGCACATAAAATAGCTCCTCCCATTTTTTCGAATATCCCGCCTGATTTTCAAGTAGAATTAGTCAAGTATACAGATAAAGGGCTCAAAGGATCTGGATTAAAAGAGGAATTAAGAAAGATCATCCTATATGTTCAGGAAAAGGGAAGAATTTCAAACTCAGAGGTACAATCCATTTGTGATGTCAGTAAGGCTACTGCTACAAGATATTTAGGAGAACTTGAGGGAGAATGGATTGAGAAAATAGGTTCGACTGGTGTTGGAACGGCATATGTTTTTAAAGGGCTCAGTAAGGGCTCAAAAAAGGAATAAACAATGGTCTCACAAAGGACTCAAAAAAAGGGATAGAATATCAAAAACAAAACCCTAAGCAATGTTTATCAACACTTTATGATTTTACCAAAGGGCTCATAAAGGGCTCAATCTAACTCATAATGAAGGACTCAAACAATTTTAGACAATGAAAGAAAAAGACCTAAAATACAGATTACAACAATCGTTCGATTTCTCTATTTGGAAAGAGATATTGCTTTTATTCTTCAAAAAGATAGACTATTTCAGTCTTCCTAAAAACTTGTTTACTGAAAACAATAAAGTCATTGACGGAAGGCAAATAGGAACGGTAAAATTAGATGACGGCAAACAGTTGGCCATTTTCACGGTAGAAGTAGCGAACAACATTAGTATTGTCCGCAATCGTCAGGGATTACGTGAAATCGCCGCTAAGCATATTGACCAAAACATTATTCACGGTGCTTTGGCTTTTTTCTACAATAAAAATCAAGCTGACTACCGCTTTTCATTTATTGCTAAAGAAGCCAGTCTGGATTTAGAAACAGGTGAGTTCAAAAAAGATGAAACTAAACCTAAACGATACACCTATTTGCTTGGTGCAAACGAAGCCTGTACCACACCTGCCAAGCGAATGTTGGTGTTGGCTGATAAAAAGGAAAAAGGCGAAGTCAATATCAAAGAACTCAAAGAAGTGTTTTCTGTGGAAGCTTTGAACAAAGACTTCTTCAAAACCTACAAAGCACATTACGAAAAGTTTTGGAAGTACTTGGCAGAAGAAGAAAACCCTTTCCGAGCCAAACTGATTGATGCTGAAAAGGAAACCAAAGACCAACAGGAAAAACCTATTCGTGATTTTGTAAAAAAACTATTGGGTAGAATCGTCTTTCTGCAATTCCTGGAGAAAAAAGGCTGGATGGGTTGTGATGCAGACACCAAAGAATGGACAGGTGGAAGTCCACGCTTTATGTACCAGTTGTTTGAAGATTTTAGCAACCCGTCAAATTTTCACAGTCAATGTTTGACCAAGTTATTTTTTGAAACATTGAATACCAAAAGAACCAATGATGTATTTCAGGTAAAAGGTTTGAACGGAAAGTTGAACGGTTCCCGTGTGCCTTATCTGAATGGAGGTTTGTTTGAACCAGAGAAAAACAAAGCCACATTGGAAGTTGATTTTCCTACTGATTATTTCAAAGAATTACTGGAGTTTTTTGACCAGTACAATTTTACCATTGACGAAAACAGTCCGGACGACCACGAAGTAGGTATCGACCCCGAAATGCTCGGACATATTTTCGAAAACCTGTTGGAAGATAATCGTGATAAAGGAGCTTTCTATACGCCAAAGGAGATTGTGCAGTATATGTGCAAGGAAAGCCTGATTCAGTATTTGCTTAATACTTTCAGAGAAGAAAAAGATATTGAAGACTTTATTCGTTTACATACCGTAACTCCTTTTCTGGCTGATAAAGAAAATGCCGTATTACTTAACAAAAAGCTGGATGACATCAAAGTATGCGACCCTGCTATTGGTTCAGGTGCTTTTCCTATTGGGATGCTACAGGAAATTTTTGAAGCCAAACGCTTTATTTACCCATATTTGAAGACCAATGAGGCTTTCAACCCTGCTGATGTAAAAAAGAATATCATTCAAAACTCTATTTATGGCGTTGATTTGGAAAAAGGTGCGGTGGATATTGCCCAATTGCGTTTTTGGCTTTCGTTGGTAGTAGAAGAATTGAATCCACATCCATTACCCAACCTGGATTATAAGATTATGCAGGGTAATAGTTTGTTGGAAAGTTTTGAAGACGTGGATTTGAGCCAAATGGGAAATACCAAAAGCGATATAGCCATTGCCGAACCCATTCGTGATTTATTTGGCAACATCAGCGAAAGCCAAATGAAAATGACCTTTACCAATACGGAAAACATCAATAAAATTCAAAAACTGGTAAACAAATTCTTCCGTATAGAAGATGCCGAAGAGAAAAAAGCCATACGGGATGAAATCAACGATTTGGTGCTAAAACATATTGAATACAATATAGAACTAAGGGAAAATCAACTCAACCGCTTTATCAGCGAAGCAGGAAATCCTGAAGCCTTAAAAGCAACAGCCCGCAAAAAATACAATAGCTATGTAGCCGACCTTAACAAAGTACAGGAAACCAAAGCCAAACTATTCAAAATACATACCACAGACGAACGTCCTTACTTCTTGTGGCAACTGTATTTTATGGATGTATTCGAACAAGGTGGTTTTGATGTGATTATCGGAAACCCGCCTTATATTCAGTTACAGAAGAATGGAGGAAGTTTAGCCAAAATATACGAAAATCAAAGTTTTGAAACATTTCAGAAAACAGGGGACATTTATTCCTTATTTTATGAAAAGGGATGGCAGTTGCTCAAATCTAAAGGAGTGCTAACCTACATTACTTCCAACAAATGGATGCGAGCGGGTTACGGAGAAAATACCCGAAAGTTTTTTGCCGAAAAAACTAATCCTGTTTTGTTGATTGATTTTGCTGGTCAGAAAATATTTGAAACAGCTACCGTAGATGTGAATATATTAATGTTTACAAGGGATAAAAATCGACAAAAAACACAAGCCTGTGTAGTAAAAGAAAATGTGTTAAATAAATTGAGCGTTTTTGTTAGGC
>NZ_GL379777.1:8708-74402 GCF_000143765.1 Sphingobacterium spiritivorum ATCC 33861
TAACAAAAACGCTGGTTTTGTTGCTATAAAAAATGCCTATGTTTTCTCTATACTATTTTGGTTTATATTATACAGCTTCAAATAGTATTAATTTAAACAAGTAAGATTTATGATTTACGGCTACATTCGGGTAAGCACCGACAAGCAAACAGTAGAGAACCAACGTTATGAACTTAATCAGTTCTGTGAGAAGAATGTGTTGGTCGTTAATAAATGGATTGAAGAAACTATTTCAGGTTCAAAAAATCTACACGATCGAAAACTCGGTAAGCTTCTCAAAAAAATGAAAAAAGGAGATATTCTGATATGCTCCGAACTTTCAAGACTCGGCAGAAATCTCTTGATGATTATGGGCATTCTCAACGAATGTATGAATCGCGATATACAGGTCTGGACAATCAAAGATAACTATCGTCTTGGCAGTGACATCAATTCCAAAGTTTTGGCCTTTGCTTTTGGGTTATCAGCCGAAATAGAACGCAACCTTATTTCTCAACGAACTAAAGAAGCATTGGCTCGAAAACGAGCGGAGGGAGTTGTATTAGGACGTCCAAAAGGAAGAAAATCTTCCAAAACAAAACTTACTGGACAAGAAAAAAAGATACAAGAATTATTAGATAAAAAGGTCTCCTATTCAGCCATTGGAAGAATTTTAGGAGTACATAGATTAACTGTATCTTCTTTTGTTAAAGAACAAGATATGCAGTCTGTAAGGTAACGTATAAATCCTGAAAAGTAAACCGCATTAAATTAAAAAATATCGCCGTAATAGAACTCAAATCAGATTGTTCGTAGGCTTCAGTAGAATACCTTCTCTATACTACATCAAATATAGAGGGGGATTTCTGTTTGCCAACAACTAAGCATATTCCATATTTAATGCGGTCAACCGCTCCAAATCTTCCAAAAAATGTTTCGAGATTCGTTCGGTTTCGGCTACTAAAGACGCATCATTCACACACGATTGATGCGTTTTTTGTTTGATAGGGCTATAAATAGGGAAAGTTCTTATGACCCTCATTAAAGTTCTTTTGAGTAACTGAAGATACTTTTAATTTATGGTTGTTGTCAAAATTCTAAGCAAATTACTAAACATTCCTTTACTAAAAGTATAGATTATGTATATTCGAATATTGACCATTAATATAGGAATTGCACTTACGAAATTATGGGGTACTTACATTGTCAGTAAAGTTTTCCGTCTAAGTATAACTCTTGGTTTTTAGTTTTTCGACCTCGTACCTCTAAATGGATGTATAGTATTCCTATCTTCCCAAGAAATCAACAAGTCTGTTATTATTGTATTCGGGATAAAATTGAGTAGGGTATTGTCTGCACACCGACAAGTATGTCTATATTGTTTTCGAGTAGCTTAGAAATCAATAAAATAAAACTCCTTTTTCCATATCCTAAAGTGTAATCTGTTTTTAATCAATGATTTGTTTTTTTTAAACCTATGATTAATAGCTTTATAACGAAATTTTCAAGGAGAAAAGATATTTTAATGCTTTCAATTGATGAAGAACATAGTTTGGAAATTAAAAACTATATTCAAACATTGGTACTCATTGCTCAATGGAGGATTGATTATGGAGAATCTCAATTTGATCAAAAAATAGATGACTTAAATATTCAAAATAAAGTATAATAATAGGAAATATGGCTTTAAACCTATTCTCTATAACTTATCAAAATGATTTTTATGAAGCCAATTAATCATTTGATCTACTATTTGATTCAGTTGATTAATAGGGGTAGTACTGTACTCAAATAGGTTAAACTGATTTGTTCTATTGAAGTTCAGTTCTTTAAATTGACAATAAACTCCTGAATCTAAATGTGTGCAGATCCATAATCCATCTTTCTTATTATATTCAATTATAAAATGTCGCATATCTGAGTTTTTTAGGCTAAAAGCTCTTGCAAAAACTATATAATAATCAAAAGTTTATATAGTCCCATTATCGGACATTTAGAATATAGATGCAATATAGCACAATTAAAACTAACAATATAGAATTTAAATAATAGCGAGGTGGGTGCCTCGCTATTCCTATAATTAATAAAAAATACTAAATTAGGTAGATCTTGATAAGTATCATAAATAATTTTAGCACTAACCACTAACCTCTTTATACATTTTATTCATCTGTAGTACTTACTTTTGAGCCACAAACTCGCTTTTATTAATAATATCAGAACAGGAACTTCTACAAGTGGTCCGATAACACCTACAAAAGCTTGTGGAGAATGAATACCAAAAACCGCTATTGCTACTGCTATTGCTAATTCAAAATTGT
Source organism: Sphingobacterium spiritivorum ATCC 33861 (assembly GCF_000143765.1). Lineage (GTDB taxonomy): Bacteria > Bacteroidota > Bacteroidia > Sphingobacteriales > Sphingobacteriaceae > Sphingobacterium > Sphingobacterium spiritivorum. Next base: position 11,009 of record NZ_GL379777.1, read on the forward strand.
TTCCCGTAGCTGTAAATGCTATTGATGTATTTTTGTCGTAAGGAACGTTAAAGGATTTGTTAATGAAAAAACTTACAAAAAACATTAATGCAAAATATACGATTAAGGGTATTGCAACTTTTATTACATCCATTGGTAGCTCTAGTATTTTATCGCTTTTCAGACTGAACATGAGTACTATAGTAAATAGTAATGCATATAATGTTAAGGGGGATATTTTTGGTATGAATTTTCGGTTATACCATTCTATACCTTTTGATTTTACTAGAAAATGGCGACTTAAAAAACCACCTAGAAAAGGAATTCCTAAATATATTAATACACTTTCTGTGACATCTATTATGGATATACTTACATCAAAATTGGCCAGCCCTAATCTTGCAGGTAAGACATTTATGAATAACCAAACCATGAAACTGTAAGTGAAAACTTGAAAAATACTGTTTAATGCCACCAATAGCGCAGCATATTCCCTGTTACCTTTTGCAAGATCATTCCAGACAATTACCATCGCTATACATCTTGCTAAACCGATCAATATTAAGCCTATCATATAGTCTGGTTCATTTCTCAAAAATACAATGGCTAATATGAACATCAAGATTGGTCCGATAATCCAGTTAAGTAATAGTGAGATACTTATTACTTTTTTGTCCCTGAATACCATTGGCAATAATGAATAATCAACTTTAGCTAAAGGTGGATACATCATTAATATTAAACCTATCGCTAACGGAATATTTGTTGTCCCTACCGAAAGGGTATTTGTGATCTTTGAGATGCCAGGAAATAGATACCCCAGACTTATGCCTATTAACATGGCAAGGAATATCCATAATGTCAGATATCTGTCTAAGAATTTTAATTTTGGTTGCATCGTTATTGCTTTATTTTTGAGAATACATAAAACATTTCGCTTGCTATTTGTAAGCTCCTTTCCGCATATACCTTTATCTGATCAGGCGTATTATCAGAAGCTTTTGGGTCTTCAAATGTAATTGGAATCCTCTTTTCTGCGCCAGCAATAAACGGACACCCACCATCTGCTTGTGAACAGGTCATTATAGCTGCAAAAGAAGATACGGGATTGAAGAGACTGTCATACTTTTTAGAAAATCCTATTATGGGTTGGGAATTTTCACTATACTTTATAGCATAAACAGGGTTATAACTATCAGCAATTTTGATAATATTAAAGCCCTGATTGAATAAAGTTTCTGCTACTTTAGGAAATAATGCAGTATCTTCAGTACCTCCTGAATAGCAAGTCACATTCTTTATTCCAAAATGATATGCAGCAGTTTGTGCCCAGACTTGCGTTAAGTGGCTTCTACGAGAATTGTGGGTACATATGAAATTAATGTTTACCTCTTGTTTGTTATCTACTTTTTGTTGGATAAAATCAATCAACGGTTGCAGGATTGTTTTGCGTTCTCCAATATTGGATACTTTCGACTCTAACGTCTGGATTGTATTTAATAAGATAGGATACATAATACTCGATTTATTTAACAGCAGCCAGAATTAGTAGTACAACAAGATGATTGGCTCGTATTAAGGTCTGATAAATTTTTCTTTTCTTTTTCAGACGGAATTCCGCATGCGTCCTGAGCCAGACAAGCAGTGGTTTTATTTTTCATAATAAATGTATTTCCATTGAATGTCAGATCATATTTGCCGATAGTATCACTTTGATACTCTACTTCGATTTCGGCATCCTCGATTCCTAGTTTTTCTTCTGAAAGTTTAATAATGTTTAATAGTTTTCTTGGTTTTAGTCTGTGCTCGTAGTCATCTGCGTTCCATAATTGAAAATTAACTGCTTTTTCCTGGCGAATTACTCCACCGCAATCAATGAAGTTTTTGATGATTTGTCCTACTTCTGTAACGTGGAAGTGCTCAGGAACAAATGTTCCGTTTTCTAATTGAAATTCAACATTTTCTAATGTTGGTAAGATTTCTTTGATTTCCGATAATTTCATGATAACTAAATTTTTGAAAGTTATAAAAGAGTATTTATTAATATATTGTTATATAGCAATATTACGATATTTAAACTTAAAAAAAGCTTTAACAACAGTGGTTAACCTTTACATCTTGATTGAAAAAGATGTTAAATTCATCTTGGAACTGTTTCCATATTTTCTCATCAATACAGTAACAAACAGATTTACCATCTATCGAACCTTGAATAATTCCGATACTTTTTAATTCTTTTAAATGTTGTGAAATAGTTGCTTGCGCCAAACCTAATTCTTCTACCAAATCATTGCAAATACATGATTTCTGATCGATTATATATTGAAGGATGGCAATCCTTGCCGGATGTCCCAAGATCTTCAAAAGTGAAGCCAGTTTATTTTGGTCATCTTTATATATATCAGTTTTTGTAAGTCCCATTTTGACAATTATTCGAATCGCAATATTACGATGTTAGATTTAAAAATCAAAGGATTATCTTTTTTTATTTAAAAGTGCTATTAATTTATACTTAAAATTCAAATCTAAGTGATGAAAGAGTTGATGCCATATCGGATTAATTCAATTCTCAACTAATACAGTTCTGAAAGAACTGTATTAGTTGAAATCAGGCCTGGCAATATGGCTACTAATACCTATACTTAGTTTAATAAGGAAAAAAAATTCAATGTATGTGTTTCGTAAGGATCATGGAGAATGGTTACAGCATTACATACAGCCTTTTAAAGCCGATTTATTTTACACCATTAAGCAAATGCTGGATGAAATAGATCAAGAAATTTTTCATAAAGAATGGAAGTGGAAAATTCGAGGATGAATGCTCTAATGCCTGTTATTTTTATACCATTCTAAAAATATCGGTAAATCCTAATTGGACGATTATATCAAATAAAGAAGGTCGTTTTTTAACGACCTTCTAACTAGATAAGAGAGAAACAATGGTTATGAAGGTACTTTTCTAGTATTTTCCCTTTCCCATACACGATGGCCTTTCATTGTTTTAATGAAATCTTCAATAAGGTTTCCGTCGGATTCAAAAATAACTCCTGAATCTTTATTTTTACTAAGATAAGTTCCGTCAATAAGTTTTTCAGCATCAGTGGCAAAAGCTATTGCTTTACAGTGGCGGAAGCCCTCGTTAATAAAATGCAAATAATCTGGCTCGTCTTGTAAAACACTTACAGAATCTCCTTCAGGTGTATAAAATGCATCATAACACACAGAGGCCTCTGTTAAATATGAAAATTCTATATCTGCAGTTCCACCTTCTTTAAACTGGACCTTTCCTACATTTGTGGAAATTAATATAGCTTCAGCTCCTTCTTCTTCAAGTGCAGTTTTCATCTTATCGATAGATTTTTTTGATACCCCATCCGCAATTAGAAATGCTACTTTTCTAGTTTCAATGGTTCCCTCACCTGGTTTGGTTTTCATGCTTAATGCAGCTGATTTTTCAACTTCCGGTTTTGGAGTTTTAATAGGATATTCCGGATGATTTTGTCTTGCAAATTGCAGAGTCAGTTCATCCAATTCTGAAGCAGGTTCAATTCTCAAATTAGCACCTACACGTGCAGCTAATTCTTTATCAATTTGATTAAGTATTGCCAATTCTCTTTTGCGAACATCAACGGAATTAACTTTGGACAATTCAAAACTATAAGCATTAATCATGTGTTCCTGCTCCGGTTTGGATTGAGAATTAAAGAATAATCTGGCTTGAGTAAAATGATCTGCAAAAGAAGTGGATCTACGTCTTACTTTTTTACCATCAACCTTTTCTTCATGACTTTTAAATCCATCTTCTCCTTTTAACATGGCGTGATAAGGACAACCTCCACCAAGACTATTAGGAAAATAGCTAACATTTCCTTTAAGAATATCCTGTCTTCCAAAACCATCCTTTTGATTGTTAAATTTACCATTCACTGAACGATTAATAGAAATCTCATGAAAATTAGGTCCACCAAGACGGTAGTTTTGAGTATCAGCATATGAAAATACTCTTCCTTGTAAAAGTGGATCATTTGTAAGATCTATTCCGGGAACGATGCGACCTGGATCGAAAGCAATCTGTTCTGTTTCTGCAAAGAAGTTTTCCGGATTTCTGTTTAAAGTCATAGTTCCGATTATTTCCACCGGAACTAATTCTTCGGGGATAATTTTCGTAGCATCTAATAAATCAAAAGAAAATTTATGTTCATCCTCTTCAGGGACAAGCTGTACACCCAAATCCCATTGTGGAAAATTTCCTTTTTCAATATTCTCCCATAAATCACGACGATGGAAATCGGCGTCAAATCCCGATATTTTTTGTGCTTCATTCCATGCCACTGAATGAACTCCTAATTTTGGTTTCCAATGAAACTTTACAAATGTTCCTTTACCTTCTGCATTCACAAATTTAAATGTGTGAACTCCAAAACCTTCCATCATACGAAACGATCTTGGAATAGCTCTGTCAGACATGGTCCACATAACCATGTGAGCCGCTTCCGGCATCAAGGATATAAAATCCCAAAAAGTATCATGAGCAGAAGCAGCTTGAGGCATTTCATTATTCGGTTCCGGCTTAACTGCATGAACAAGATCTGGAAAATTCATAGCATCCTGTATAAAAAATACAGGAATATTATTTCCTACCAAATCATAATTACCATCTTCAGTATAGAACTTAACAGAAAAACCTCTAACATCTCGAGCTAAATCAGTAGACCCTTTAAATCCTGCAACTGTTGAAAACCTAACAAATAGTGGTGTTACAGTACCTTTCTTAAGAAATGAAGCTTTAGTATATTTAGAAATATCTGCTGTAGCTTCGAATATTCCATGAGCTCCAGACCCCCTTGCATGAACTACTCTTTCAGGGATTCTTTCTCTGTCGAAATGAGCCATTTTGTCTTGATAGATGAAATCTTCTATCAAAGCTGGCCCACGTTCGCCTGCTTTTAGCATATTGTTGTTGTCCTCTATTGGAACACCATCATTTGTGGTGAGAAGGCGCCCATTATTATCGATGACATGATCATCAATTTGCTGTACTTTTTTGTTCTCTCTTTGGTTTTTCATAGTATTATAATTAGCCATTATGATAGTAGACCATTTATAAACAATATATGAAGCATAAAGTTTAGAAGTTAGCATATTATATAGAAGGTCTTGTAAAACTTCTATTGATTCTGATTGTTTAGAATTTATGTGTAAATACTTAAAATGTTGCAGAAATTGAAGAATTTGAGGATACAATTTAAATAAACAATGAATTATGCAAGAAATTACCAGAGATCAGATTAAAAGCAAAATAGAAGAATTGAAGGAGGATTTCATTAAGTTAAATCCTAAGATGAAAGGATTATCTTCTGATGAGATTTACAATTCATATTTATACGAAAATCAACTTGAAGTACCATTATCTGGTGATGGTGAATCTGCAGGATGGTGGATTAAAAGTAGAATCGAAATGGAGGAATTGCAACCTGAAAAATTTAAAAAATTTTTAAATAAGAAGGAGTAAGACTTAGCTTACTCCTTACCTTCGTAATTACATTGATGCATGTAGAGTTTTTCTATTGCATTTATCTACATTTTTGCATCCATAAGTTTTTGGGATTTATAATTTGACTTCCCAAGTTTCATTTTGATAACAAATGGATTTGAGGATTGAAATTCAGTAGGTATTTGGATATCAAAATAATTGTTTTCATCAAGATCAATACCAATGTCAGAATGAGATATTTTCAATAGTTGATTTTGCCCCAAAATCACTGCTTCAACAGGAACTTTAGTTAATTTATTTGGAATTGATATACGTGCGATGTTGTTAACTGGCCGATTAAAGACCGTTAAGTAAAGTATTGAATCTTTCTGTGTATAATAACCAAGTTTAGGCTCTGGTAGTTCTACATGTCGCACTCCATACACAGCTTCGTTATTTACTTTCATCCATTCCCCGATTTGCTTTGCGATTTTATCTTCTTCAGGGTGCATATTTCCGTTCCCATCTGGTCCAAAGTTCAAAACTAAATTACCATCCATGGACACTGAGCGCATTAACATGTCTAAGAGATCATTTGTTGTTTTGGTATAAATTCCTGACCAGTCTTTCATATAGCCCCAACCATTTGGTGGGATTGTCATTACTGCATCCCAATCATTTCCATTTAGCCATTCATATTTTGCGGGAAGTTTTCTTTCCCATCCTTGTTCATAATCTCCAAGGAGATCTCCGTTGCTGTCAAAGTGTCTTTCGCCAAATTCATCATTTCGAAAACGGCTACCGATAATTAGGCCGGGATGTTTTTCACGAAGTTCTTTTTCAAGATTATAGGTAAATTCATATGAATTGATCCATGAATCATCCCAAGTTCCATCAAACCAAAAACCTTTTATCTGTGGATAATTTTCAAGTAACTCCAATAGTTGATTTCTGGTATATTCTAAAAACATTTTGAATTTCTTCTTCTCCTCAGAAGTTTCAATAGCTTTATCAATATAATTGGGATTGTTCCATTCTAATACAGAAAAATATAAGAATACATCTATTCCTTCAGCCGTATATGCTTCGACAACTTCTTTAACAATATCTTTTTTGTAAGGAGATTTTGAAATATTATAGGTGGAGTATTTAGTAGGCCATAGAGCAAATCCGTCATGATGTTTAGTTGTAAATATCATGTACTTTGCTCCCATATCTTTTGCTTGCTTTGCCCATTTCGATGGAGCGAAATCTTTCGGATTGAATTGTTTATATAGATTATCATATATATTTAACCAATTTTTTGGCGTGGTTGGGCCTTCCCAAGAACGGATCCATTCAGAAGCGGGAGCACCTTTTCTTGCACTTACTCCTTGCCATTCATTTCCTGGAATAGCATATACGCCCCAATGTATAAATTGTCCCAATCCATAGTTCCTAAAAGCATTCATATCATTATCTTTTCGGTTTTTAGGAGTTATTGGACCATATTTCAACTCTTTTCTTTCTCTAGGCTTATCTTTTGGTCCTGTCCACTGTGCATTCACCATTTTGGGAGTAACAAAATGAATTATCATTATTGCTAACAAAACAAATTTATTTCTACTGTAGATTTTCATAATATCGAGGTTTAATCGATATCTAATTTAGATCAAACTATTTAAACAAATTTCATCAATCGATTGCGAAAAAGACGAAAACGTTTTAGTGTTTAGATTAAATTTTATTATTGAGAAGTAGGGATTTCAATATTTATCATGATTTAATACATTCGTAGGTTGGGAATTAAAAGATCTATCTATATATAGAAAAATTTAAGAGTAGATTTTAACCTACTCTTTTACCTCAGAATTGAAACTGATATTCCAAAGTCAATTCTATTTCAATTTTTTCTATTGCATAGTTTTTGTTTCAGGAGATCTCCAGAAGTAAGCCGGGTTATGAGTAATAACATTATTCTTTAAATATTTATTACTATCTATCTCAAATCCACTTGGAATCAAAGAAATGTATTGCAAATCGGTATCTGCTGGGCGGTATCTACTCTCTGTATTAAATTGGCTTTTGTTTGTGCATTGAATCCAATATAAATTCTTTGCCATATAGTAATCCAAATACCAAAGCTTAGTTACTTTAGTCTCAGCATTTAACTTCATTGATTGATTGTTTTTTAATCCCTCTCTGACTTCTTCAATGCTTAGTAAATTATTATTGTCATCCATTACAAAAGCACCATGTGAAGGATCCATCCATAGCCATTTTTTTAATGTTTCAGAATATACACTATTGATTACATGACAATCTGTATCTTGGTCGTCTTTTGGCATGCATGTGACATATCGTGATTTAAATCCCATTGCAAGATAAAGTTCATTTAGTGTCATTGCTTTATGTCTACAATTAATTCCCTTTCCTGTTGCCTTGTGATAGTTATAAAAATCAATGGCATCAAATTCACACAAAGCCCAATTGCTTCCATCATACTTAATATTATTAGCAACAAATAGCATAATATTTCGGATTTTAGAAATTTCATCTCCACTTCCAGCTATAGAATCCAAATTGAAGAAATTTTTGACCTCGACTAAATTCCGATTATTTGAGTCTTCATATTTAAATACCGGCATAGATTCATAATTTTCCAAAAGATAATTTCCTGACTGTTGTAATAAGAATAGTTTATCATATTGCTTCAATTGGCTGAACGCTTTAACAAACTTTGTTTCCTTACGGATATTATTTAAATCAGCATCGTTCAAAGCATTCTGATAATCAGTATATCCCCATTTAATTGATTTCTCGAAACTTGTGATTGCTTGTTTTTTTTGATTAAGTAATGATTGTAAACATGCAAGGTTATAGTACACATTTGCATATATTTCTGTGATAGTTGGTTTAAAATCTTGCTTTTCTTTTTCAGATAACTGTAAAGTATCTAATGTAGCAGCTATTTTATCTAAAATAGTTGCTGCTTTTTGATAATCTTTAGCTGGATAATAGATGTTATATTCCTGCTCTAACTTTTTAAAGTCTGAAAGAAATTTATTCCATTTTGGAGAACTAGTTTGCGCAAACGAGCTAAATGTAAGAAATGCTATCAGAAAAAATGTAATTAAAAATTTCATTCGACTTAAGGGTTATAATAATTGATAAGATTTATAGATATAAAAGTATAATTTTTTTAAAATATTTCTAGTGTGTATTGACACTATAATCTGGTATTGGATGGTTATAACGGGTTTATTTGAAGATTGTAACAGTTAAGCTTTAAACTTGTTTATTATTCTTTTAAGGATTTTATGAATGGTTGTAGTTGATATCGAAGACTCAAATAAGGGTTTCTTTTAGTCTACTACATTAAAATGTACTAAATTCTGTGTTTGTCCTCTTTCGTTATTTTGCTGTGGATCTATACGGTCTTCTGCTAAGTTCACTTAGACCATCAATTGCAGATTCTTTATATGGTTTAAACCATTTAATCAGCGGAGGACTATTTATGCCTAACCTTAAACATAAAATCCTTGTATTACTACAGACTCATTAAGTTTACTCAATCAAAACGTTTTTTACCTTCTTTTTCTTTTTTATTGATTATGTTATAATGTGGCAAAACTGGTTGTTTGATAATCATTTTAACAAAAAGCTATTCAAAGTATTCAAAACCATCGGAGTCAATTTAAGATATATAGCTTTAATTCATTGATCTTTTGGAGTATAATAGCGTGTTAACATAAAAGTGCCGGGATGGTAGTGTAATCTCTCATATTAGATAGCTTGGTATGAAAAGTTGGTGAACGGGTATAAAAAAGCTTGTTCTAAAAGAGGTCTTAAATCATATATTTTATTGAAATTATTGTAAACTTGGTTAGTAATTAATTCGGTGAAGACTACGTAAGAGCACAAATGATTATAATTTCTTGTCCTCGAAGCATAAAAACACCGGTCTCAACGAGACCGGTGTTTTGCTTTGAAGATTCTTATTTCCAGCCTCCGCCCAGGCCTTTATATATGTCGACAACTGTACTTAGTTGTTTTTGCTTCGCTTCTATAAGTTCAAGTTTAGCATCCAGAGCATCCCGTTGATTCAGGAGAACCTCCAGATAGTCTGCTCTTGAATTTTTGAACAACTGATTGGCGATCTCAATAGATTCATCCAAAGCCTGCGTTTCCTGAGACTTCATTTTATAGTACTGATCTATGTTTTTCACTTTAGACATCAGGTTTGCAATATCCAGATAGGCATTCAGTATCGTTTTGTCGTATTCGTATAGTGCCTGCAGCTGCCTTGCATCTGCAGTCTGGAAATTAGCCTTGATGGCACTTTTGTTGATCAGCGGACCTGCCAGTTCACCTGCCAGACCAAAGGCTATTGACTCCGGCATTTTCACCAGATAAGAAGGTTTAAATGCTTCCAGTCCCAGTGCAGCGGAAATTTCCAATGATGGATAGAATTCTTTGCGGGCCGCTTCTACATCCAGTTTTGCCGCTTTTAGTTCCAATTCTGCCTCTTTAATATCCGGACGGTTGGCCAGCAACTGTGAAGGGATACCCGTATACACCGGTTGTGCAATTGTCGACATAAAGCTTTCTTTTGTCCGGACAACAGGCTGCGGATAACGTCCCAGTAAAGCGTTGATCTGATTCTCCTTTTCGGTTATTTCCTGATGGATCGTATAGGCTGTAGCTTTGGACTTGGAGAGTTCTGCTTCAAATTTTTTAACCGCCAGCTCTGTGGTTGCCGCAGCTTCTTTCTGAATTTTGGAGATCTCCAGAGCTCTTTCCTGCAGTTTGATATATTGTTGTACAATATCCAGCTGATTGTCCAGGGCCAGCAATTCATAGTAATTGTCCGCCACTTCTTCAATCAGGTTGGAGAGTACAAAGTTTTTACCTTCTACCGTAGCCAGATAGTGAGCAATAGCCGCCTGTTTTTCTGTGCGTAGCTTTTTCCATATATCCACCTCCCAGTTGGCGACTAAGGCACCTTCAAAATTTCCGAGCGGATCCGGCATTTCTTTTCCGGGTTCAATCTCTGTCGTAGCATCTCCGGCTCCTTCACTGGTATAACGGCCGGCTTTACTTACTCCTGCGCCTAGTTTAGCGGCAACAGTCGGGCTTAATTTGCCGTTTTTGTAAAGTACACCGTTTTTTGCGATCTCGATTTCCTGAAGAGTAATCAGCAGCTCCTGATTATTTTTTAAAGCAGTCTCAATAAGTGCGACCAGGTTCGGGTCCGTGAAAAATTGTCTCCATGGAGTTGTGCCACTGTTCTGCACAGTATCCTGCTGCCCGTCACTTTGAAAATTCAGAGGGATATTTTCTTTTACCTCATCTTTTACAATGGTTGCCTTTGGGGCTTTACATCCTGCCAGCATCAGTGCGAAAGCAATCGCTGTGATAATGCTCTTAGTCTTCGAATTTTCCATCATGTTCATAAGGTTCAGTTTTTTCTGTTAATGGATTTTCTTCTTCATATCTTGCCAGTCGTGATCTTTCCGCTATTGTTCCGAAGATGTAGTATAATCCCGGAATAATCAGCAGCCCGAAGATCGTACCGATAAACATCCCTCCTGCAGCTGCAGTACCGATAGTACGGTTTCCTAAAGCTCCCGGGCCTGTGGCCATCACTAAAGGAATCAGACCTGCAATAAATGCAAATGAGGTCATCAGGATCGGACGGAATCGGATCGTAGCTCCTTCGATAGCCGCTTTTACGACCGATATTCCTTCTTCTGCCTTTTTCTGTACGGCAAATTCAACAATCAGTACCGCATTCTTGCCCAGCAGACCGATCAGCATGACCATGGCTACCTGTGCATAGATATTATTTTCGAGACCTAATAATTTTAAGCATAAAAAGGCTCCGAATATACCAGTCGGTAAAGAGAGGATGACCGGAAGCGGAAGGATAAAGCTTTCATATTGAGCCGACAGGATCAGGTACACAAATCCCAGACAGATAAGGAAAATATAAATGGCTTCATTTCCACGGCTTACCTCATCTTTGGAGATACCGGCCCAATCGATTCCAAATCCTCTTGGAAGCTTGCTGTTTGCAACCTCCTGAATGGCTTTAATGGCCTGCCCGCTACTGTAGCCCGGAGCCGGAGATCCGCTCACCTCTGCAGAGTTATACATATTATGTCTTGTGATCTCAGACAGACCATATACTTTTTCCAGATGCATAAAATCAGAATAGGGAACCATCTGGTCCTTATCATTTTTTACATACAGTTTCAATAAGTCTGTCGGTAAAGCCCGGTATTGCGGACCTGCCTGTACAATCACTTTATAAGGTCTGTCAAACCGGATGAAACTGGTTTCATAGTTGGATCCGATCAGTGTAGACAGGTTGTCCATTGCTTTTTCTATGGTTACACCTTTTTGCTCTGCGAGATCGTTATCTATTTTCAGCATATACTGCGGAAAACTTGCAGAATAGAATGTAAATGCAGAACCAAGTTCAGGACGTTTTTTCAGTTCCTTGACAAAATCATTACTTACCTGTTCCATTTTCTGATAATCCCCGCTTCCGGCTTTATCCAGCAGGCGAAGTTCAAAACCTCCGGCAGCTCCGTAGCCCGGAATAGAAGGAGGCTGAAAGAATTCTATGTTAGCACCCGGAATATTTTTTGCTTTTTCTTCCAGTTTTTCAATGATTTCTGCGGCAGATTCCTTACGCTCTTCCCAACTTTTGAGATTGATCAGACAGGTTCCGGAGTTGGAGCCCGTACCCTCTGTCAGGATCTCATATCCGGCGAGTGATGATACGGATTGTACCCCATCGATATCTTCTGATTCTCTTAAGAGTTCTTTTGCAATCTGGTTGGTTCTTTCCAATGTTGATCCCGGAGGTGTCTGAATAATGGCATAGATCATTCCCTGATCTTCTCCCGGAATAAATCCGGAAGGGAGAGAATTGCTTAAAAAGAAGGTACATATACAGAATGCCAGTAACAAAGGAAGGGTAAAAGCTTTCTTAGTAACCGTTTTATTCAACAGCTTCTCATACCTTCCGGCACCTTTGGTAAACATATTGTTGAAGCTGTCCAGAAATTTGCTGATCCATGTTTTCTTTTTCGCTTTTCCATGATTATTTTTCAGGATGAGCGCACATAAAGCCGGAGTTAATGTTAGTGCCGCAACTCCTGAGAGCATAATGGAAGATACCATTGTGATGGAAAACTGCCGGTAGAATACGCCGACAGGACCGGACATAAAGGCTACCGGAATAAATACAGAGGCCATGACCAGTGTAATGGCTATAATGGCACCACTGATCTCGTGCATAGCTTCTTCTGTCGCTTTGAGCGGAGACAGGTTCTTCTCCTCCATCTTGGCATGGACGGCCTCGATGACTACGATAGCATCATCGACTACCACCCCTATAGCCATCACCAGTGCAAAAAGTGAAATCATATTTAAGGTAATGCCGAATGCCGACATGATGGCAAATGTACCTACCAGTGAAACCGGTACAGCAAGTGCCGGAATCAACGTAGAACGCCAGTCCCCAAGAAACAGAAACACCACAATCGCGACCAGTATGAATGCCTCAAACAGGGTGTGAACCACTTTCTCAATAGAGGCATCCAAAAACCGGGATACATCATAACTGATATCATAGTGCATACCTTTGGGGAAGTTGTTCTTTTGAAGATCTGTCATCAGTTCTTTTACATTTTTGATAACGTCACTGGCATTGGATCCGTAGGATTGTTTTACGGTGATCGCAGCTGAAGGCTTGCCGTTCAGTGTAGAATAAATATCATACATGGACGAACCAAATTCTACATCAGCCACATCTTTCAGTCGTACAAATTCACCTCCGGATTTAGCCTTTAGGATAATGTTTCCATAGTCCGTTTCATTATTGAAGCGGCCCGGATATTTCAGAATGTACTCAAAGGATTGGGAACGCTTGCCTGAACTCTCTCCTGTTTTTCCGGGAGAAGCTTCCAGACTCTGTTGGTTTAGGGCTTCCATCACTTCGTCGGAAGAGAGGTTATAGGCCGTCAGCCTGTCCGGCTTCAGCCAGATACGCATAGCGTATTCACGTGTACCCAGTATATCTGCAAAGCCTACACCACTTACCCGTCTCAGTTCGGACATTACGTTGATATCCGCATAGTTGAACAGGAACTTCTGGTCGGCTTTAGGGTCGTCACTGTACAAGTTGATGTACATCAGCATGTTGGGTTCTTCACGTGTGATTTTTACTCCTTCACGGACCACCAGGGGTGGCAGCTTGTTGACTACGGAAGATACACGGTTCTGTACATTCACGGCTGCTACATTCGGATCTGTACCCAAATCAAATACAACCTGTATAGAAGCTTCACCGTCATTACCGGCATCCGAAGTCATATATTTCATGCCCGGTACACCGTTCAGACCTCTTTCTAACGGAATGACCACAGATTTGATCAGGAGTTCGTTGTTCGCTCCGGGATACGATGCCGTAATGTTTACTTTGGGCGGAGAGATGGACGGAAACTGTGTCACCGGAAGTTTGGCCAGGGACAGTACTCCTAAAAATAATATAATCAGTGAGATTACAATAGACAGAACGGGTCTGCGAATAAATTTCTTAAACATAATATTTTATTTTAAGCCTGTCTTACTCTGCTTTTAATTTCAACGATTGCATCACTTTTTCCGGTTCCTGAAACTTGGTTTGTACTTTTTGATCATCTTTTACTTTCTGTACACCTTCCAGTAAGAACCGGTCACCGTCTGCAAGACCCGAACTGATCACATAGAGATCCGGAATTTCATAAGCGATCTTGATGTTTCTGGATTTGGCGACTCCATTTTTATCTATTACAAAGACATATTTTTGATCCTGAATTTCGTAGGTTGCTTTTTGCGGGATGATCATTGCATTTTTCAATGGCAATACCATTTGTATTTTTCCGGTTTCTCCGTTTCGTAACAGTTTATCGGGGTTTGCAAATTTCGCACGGAAAGCAATATTTCCCGTTTCATTATCAAACTCACCCTCTATAGTCTGTATTTGTCCTTTTTTAGGAAATGGTTCTCCATTAGCCATAATCAGTGTCACTTCCTTACTGCCTCTGTCATTGATATGTGTCTGGTAGTTTAGATATTCAGGCTCTGACACATTGAAATAACTGTACATTTCCGTGTTATTGGAGAGGGATGTCATCAGATCACCTTCATCAACCAGACTTCCCTGTTTCAGTGGAATGCGATTGATTATACCCGAAAACGGAGCTTTGATATCTGTAAATGATAAGTGGATCTGGGCCAGCTTCATTTCGGCATTGGCTGCATCCAGCTTAGCCTTAGCCATAGCTTTTTCATTTTTAGAAACAATGTTATTGGAAGCCAGTGTACTGGCATTTTCCAGCTCTATTGTTGCCTGTTCTACTTCCGCTTTTGCTTTCAGCAATTCTGCCTGATACAGCTGCGGCATGATACGGAATAGTGTCTGGCCGGCACTGACATACTGACCTTCATCTACAAAGATTTTTTCTAAAAACCCCTTCTCCTGAGCGCGGATTTCGATGTTTTGTACAGAGCGGATCTGTGAAACATATTCCTTCGTGAAAGAGGTGTCTACTCTTAACGGACTGGTAACGGTGTACTCTGCTACTTCTTCTTTTTTTTCTTTTTTAGCAGTACAGCTTGTTTGGTATAATAATGCAAACAAGCTCATGAACATGATAATTCTCTTCATGATATGAATTAATATAGGACAAATGGAAATTGGGAAACCGATGATTTCTTCAGGGACTATTGTGACATCACGGAGTAGCCGGGTACAAGCAGTCTAACAGCAGTAAAAATTCAATAATATGCCATTAGCCATCGATAAGCGTATCGGCGACTGTAAATATGATGTATGGAAAGGTTATCAGATTCTTAATACCCGCTGGAGGATATATTTGTAAGAAGGGGTATACAGATGAAAATAAAAAGGAAGACGGTCCTTATGTCTGTATTGTATAAAAGGTAAAAGCAATCCGTATGACAGATCAACGATCTGTTTGGATAGCTGCACGTCTTTTCGTCCGAAAACAAAATCAGTATCTTCATTTTCTACACTGAAAATACTTTTTTCTTCTTCATCCAACAGACTGTTTTTCACGACGAGAGCGTCATGGTGTATATGACAGGTCTGTTTGGTTTGCTGCATTTGATTTCCAGGAATACCGTACACATGCTGTGCAGTATGTGCATATGCATGGTGCTGTCCCCATATCAGGAGAAAACAAATATTCAATATGAAAATTACAGCTCTCATTTTCAAAGGCCAAAAATAGTAAAAGTTTAATCTCCTCAAAGCGAAACCGGTGCCGTGATATGTGAAATAATCGTTAAATTTTCTTTTAGTGGCATTTTTTAACGATAAATTACATGGTTTTTACATTTTATGTTGTCAGAATGTAGACTATTAGCTACTTTCAACTCAAATATAGCAGCACACAAATACGGATATGGATAATTTTTTATTCTGTCTATAGTCAAAAAGTAATCAGATTATCTCCCTGTATGCCGCAAATCGTAACCTATTATTTTTTATGATCAAACATTTTCTCTGTTCACTGGGAATTTCTCTGGGCAGTCTGCTCACAGTACATGCACAGTCCCAGGCATCCTTTTTCTCTTATCCGACATTGAGTCCGGACGGGCAAACAATCGTATTCAGTTACGATGGCGATCTGTGGAAAGTCGCCGCAGATGGTGGTCTGGCCTTACGGCTTACCGCAATGTCCGGAACTGAGATCGCTCCCCGGATTTCTCCTGATGGCAAATGGCTTGCTTTCTCTTCCAATCAGAATGGAAATATGGATGTATACATTATGCCGCTGGAAGGGGGGGATATCCGTCAGTTGACCTACCACGATGCCGGAGATGAAGTAGACAGCTGGAGCTGGGATAGTAAGAGTATATATTTTACTTCGTCAAGATACAACCGGTTCAGCAGTTATAAGGTTGCTGTCAACGGAGGAACTGCAGAACGGATGTTTCCGCATTATTTCAATACCATTCATAATGTTGTAGAGACGCCTTCCGGAGAACTGTTATTCAACGATTCCTGGGAAAGTAATTTTGCATCTAACCGCAAGCGCTATAAAGGAGCTTTCAACCCGGACATTCTTTCTTACTCTCCGAAGCAAAAGCAATTCAAACAATATACGGATTATGCAGGAAAAGATTTCTGGCCAAGTGTGGACCAGAAAGGAGCTATTTACTTTGCTTCGGATGAGGCAAACGGGGAATACAATCTGTACAGCTTTGTCGATGGAAAGAAAACCGGACTTACAAAATTTCCAACCTCTATTAAACGACCCGCTGTCTCGGCAAACGGATCAAAGGTGGTGTTTGAGAAGGATTATCAGTTGTTTTTATATGATGTAGCTACAAAGAAAACCATCCAGCCTAAAATAGCAATCAGCCGCAATCTGGTATTGAACAAGCAGCAGGAGTTTGATGTCAAGGATATTATCAGCAATGTGGATGTTTCTCCGGACGGTAAGAAAATGGCTTTTGTATCCCGGGGGGAACTGTTTGTGAGTGATATAGAAGGAAAATTTGTACGGCAGATGCCGGGTCAGGGCGAACGTATTGTAGAGGTCAAATGGCTCAAAGACAATAAAACCTTGCTCTTTAATCAGACCTACCAGGGTTATCTCAATTGGTTTACGATCGCTGCAGACGGCAAGGAACAGGCAAAACAATTGACAAAAGATCTTCGTAACAACAGGATTATCGAATTTAATAAGGATCGTACTCTGGGAGTCTACCTCAGTGGTCGCGATGAGGTGCGTATTTTAGACCTCAATACGCTGAAAAGCAATACAGTGGTAAAGGATGAAATATGGGCATTTCAAAATTCCTCTCCATCCTTTTCTCCGGATGGCAACTATATCCTGTTCACGGCATACCGCAATTTTGAGCAAGATATTATGCTGCATAACCTGAAGACGAACAGCACTATCAATCTTACCAATACAGGGGTATCCGAGCTTACTCCTACCTGGTCTCCGGATGGGAAGTATATTTATTTTGCGAGCAACCGGACAAAGCCTTCCTACCCTACCGGAGTACAGAACGCCAGCATATACCGTATGGCATTGGAAAACTTTGATGAAGACTACCGCATCAGTAAGTTTGACGAACTATTCAAAGAGACAGAGAAAGTAAAAAAAGATACTACAGCACAAAAGAAAACACCTGCAGATAAAGATAAAAAAGAACCGGTGAAAACGACATCTGCTGACAAACCGGTGGTGACTATAGATACACAGGGTTTGCTGGACCGTATAACACTGGTCAGTCCGGCTTTCGGTACGCAGCTGGATCCTGTTGTGTTTCAAAAGGGCGATAAGACCTATGTTTTCTATTCATCCAATCACGGAGAGGGACGCGGAGCGTTATATCGTACTGTGATTGAGCCCTTCACACCGAATAAAACTGAAAAGGTAGCTGATGGAGGCATCGGAGCTTTATTTGAAACTGGTGGCAAATATTATGCATTGAGCAGAGGAGCTATTCAGAAATATAATATAGATGCAAATAAATTTGATAAAGTAGATGTTTCAATGAAATTTCAACGTAATCTGGAAAAAGAATTTTCGCAGATGTTTTATGAAACCTGGGCCGGGATAGAAGAAAACTTCTATGACGGGACTTTTCATGGAATAGACTGGTCTGCCGTGAAAAAACAGTATGAAGCATATCTGCCCAATATTAATAACAGAGCGGACCTGCGCATATTACTCAACGATATGTTGGGCGAGCTGAATGCCTCACATTTAGGTTTTAATTCTTCCGGTCCTGAAGAACGCAAAAGCTTTACTGCTGTCACAAATGAGATTGGTGTGGTATATGAAACAAAAGATCCCTGGAAGGTGTCACAGATCATTGTCAACAGCCCGGCTTCACGCAAAGGCATAGATATTAAAGAAGGTGATATCCTGTTGGCAGTCAACGGACAAAGCATTGATAAAACCAGAGACCGGGATTCCTATTTTACCTTACCTTCCTTAGCAGAAGAAATGGCGCTGACTTTCAGCCGTCAGGGTAAAGAAATCAACGTCAATATACGCCCGCAGCCGGCAAATGCACAGCGGGAGCAACTCTATGATGAGTGGATCAAAGCAAACAGAGCCAAAGTAGATGGAATGAGCAACAACCGGATCGCCTATTCTCATATGAAAAATATGGGGGGTGATGAGTTGAACCGCTTTTTACTGGATATGGCCGAACAGGAAAACAATAAAGATGCGATCATACTGGATCTACGATACAATACCGGAGGTAATGTGCACGATGAAGTTCTGCGTTTTCTGTCACAGCGTCCATATCTGCAATGGCAATACCGTGATGGTAAGCGGGCTCCTCAAAGTAATTTTGCTCCTGCCGCCAAGCCGATTGTACTGCTGATCAATGAGCAGTCGCTCAGTGATGCCGAGATGACTGCTGCAGGATTCAAGGCGCTGAAGCTGGGTAAGATTATCGGAACCGAAACTTATCGCTGGATTATCTTCACTTCAGCGAAGGGACTAGTCGATGGATCTATGTACAGAGTACCGGCCTGGGGATGTTATACCTTGGATGGTCAGGATCTGGAGCTGACAGGAGTATCCCCGGATATCTATGTCAAGAACACCTTTGTAGACCGCTTAGAGGGAAAGGATCCGCAGTTGGAAAAAGCAATACAGGAAATCCTGAAAGATTTGAAATAAATCAAAAAGCCGGTATCTCAGAAATGAATACCGGCTTTTTAATGGTCTGTTGTTAACATGTTGCTGTGCCTGGCCATTTAAGAACACGAACATTTATGTTGCGTAATATGGTCTTTTTTGCGGGCTGGTTATTGCTGATCGCAGATCAGGATATTTGACTGCCCCAATCTCTGGGAGCCTCTTGATGCCGGAACTGCAACATCACCAGTTGGCAAAAAGTCTATTGTACCGGCTTGTTGTGGCACATATATTTCTACCGAAGTCACAGAATAGCCTTGAGGAAGATATTTGATATAATACCCATCCGGGTGAAAGCTCCAGATACCTCTCGGAAATTTTTCATTAACAGGAGCTACTCCCGTAAGCATGGCCAGGCTTTCAATTTCCTGATAAGAGGCATTCGCTTTATACATCAGTCCTCTGATCTTGTTTTCGATTTCTACAATTGTTTTTGCCGGTTCAGGCAGGTTTTGTGTCAGGGACTGCATCGCTTCTCCGCTAAGATAATCAATGACAGAGCTACCCAAAGCTGACAGGTCTTTTTGACTCAGGAGTATCGCTGCGGTAGCCTGCAGCTCCGGAGATAGTTTTGTAAAGTTTGTCTTTGCTATAATAGCCCACAGCAGCACCTGTACCTGAGATTGTTCGATTTCAGGATGATTTTCCCAGTTTGCAATGAGCGTACGTGCTATCTTTTCTTTAGGACCAGCCAGTGGAGCAAAGAGGTAGGCATCTCCTCTCGATGGTCCGTAAGTACCTGCCTGCAGACAGAAACTTTTGAATGTTCCTTTATAAAAGCCCGGTTTCAGCCTGAACCCTGTAGTTTTGGTATATTGAGCGCCTAATGTGCAAAGATCTGTTTTGACAGAATCTTTTCCGAAATCAGCAACAAGCGTTTTCTCCTGATTACAATCATCAAAATTGGTTGTGATAGGGTCAGATTTTAATAACTTCAGTTGGGAGCTGTTGAGCGCTTTACCCACCCCTTTATTGACTAAATCTCCCAGTTTCCCAAATTGAGCCTGAGCCTGTAAACTCTGCAATGCGATAAAAAGTATGACCAATCTAATGGTGAAATTTTTTAATGAATCTGTATTGTACATCTCTGATTTAGATAGATTAAACTCAAAGTTAATATAAATATCGGTAAGAACAAGATGAATTTTTTGTAAACAAAATCTTAGCCATCTCGTTATCACAGTGTCATAATATTAAGATATGACCCATTCATAGCTCTTGCGTAGGTTCAACTATTGTAGTATGTTAATTTAATGTTGTAAATTTAGTATGTCTTTAAAATCCCTCCATATGAAAAAGATATTTCTTCTTTTCGCTGTATTTGCGGTAATTCTTTTACCGGCAAAAGGACAGCAGGAATTGTCTGCCAGTAAAGGCGGTAGTTCCTGGATCTGGGGCCCGTCTGTGGGGTATCAATACCAAAAAGGTAATTTTTTAAAAGTCTCAGGCTGGGGGCTTTTTGCGCCAAATGATAATCAGTATATGAAAATTGACGCAGGCGCCAACTTTACCTGGATGATGGATAAGACAACTGTTATTCCCGAACTGGGGTTTACTTATTACCTGAGTGATAAAGGCGTATGGCCTTTTATCAAAGGAGAAATTACACCCTATACTGTGACACCAAAGGCGGGAGTAAGTTTGCTTTCTCTTATTGATATAGGAGTAGGCTACGGCTTTGATATGCAGACTAAGGATAATTTTAAACCCCTGAAAGGCTTTACAACTTCCATCAGTGTCAATGTACCGTTTAACTTCTTTATCCGTTAGTCATAGAGCATCTGTGACAAATTCACAACAACATTTGGCACCCAGGGCAAATAATCTACCCTGAATTTTGTTCCTTTTCGGGATATTAACTACGTGCATTTATTGTTAACATCTGTGGCCGGTTTTATCAGCCAGTAAAGGGTGTTATGTTTTTTATATTTTGATTCATAAAGTTAATTGGGTAAATTGAATGGAATTAATTTTTCGATATGAGAAACACACGTCCTTTCTTTTTTCTGTTTCTATTGCTCCTGTTAGCTCCTGATGCTCTCCAGGCACAAAAGAATAAATGGATATGGGGGCCGTCTGTAGGGTATCAGTATCAAAGAGGTAACTTTTTGAAAGTTTCGGGCTGGAATCTGTTTGCGCTGAATTCCAAGGAATATATAAAAGCTGATGCCGGTGCCGACTTCACCTGGATGATGGATAAGACAACTGTTATTCCGGAATTAGGATTTACTTACTATAGGGGTAAAGATGTTGTTTGGTCAGCTTTGAAGGCCGAAGTTACTCCTTATACCTTCACCCCTAAAATAGGGATTGGACTGATCTGTTTAGTAGATATAGCTGTTGGCTATGGATTTGATCTGAGAACAAAGTCTCAGTTCAAACCTGTCCGCGGATTTACGACCTCTGTTAATTTTAATATACCTTTTAATCTCACCGTTCTTTAAACTACTTTTCGAGCCAGGATTTGAAATCACTTACCCGCTCCCGGCTGACGATCATTTCCTGATCCGGGTCAGGCTGCAGATATATGCGCAGACGGGAGTTGGAATGTACCGCAATTTCTTTGATGCTGTCGATCTGGATAATGTGACTGCGACTGATCCTGAAAAACCGATTTGGGTCAATCATCTTTTCAACTTTATCCAGAGTGATGTCAAGCAGATAATTGTTTCCCTGACGCGTCCACAAGTAAGTACCTTTGTGTTCACTATAAATGCAGGCAATGTCCTGTATATCAATTACCTTGATCGTTTGCCCTATTTTTATCGTAAACCGCTCTTTATAAGATTCTTTTTTTGTTAGTTTCAATAGCGAACGGATCTCATTCATGTCTACCGCCTCTTTGCTGTGCTGCAGTTTGAGAAATTTGTCAAATGCAAATTTCAGCTCTTCCTCAATAATGGGTTTGAGCAGATAATCAATGCTGTTCATCTTGAAAGCACGTAACACAAACTCATCATAGGCTGTCGTAAATATGATTGCTGACTGTACGTTCACCTCTTCAAAGATCTCAAAAGAAAGTCCGTCGGACAATTGTATATCGAGAAATATGAGTTCAGGCTCAGGATTAGACAACAGCCATGCTTTGGCATCTTCTACCGAGTGCAAAAGTGCTGTCACTGTATATCCCATATTTTCTACCTTTCGCTTCAGCAGACGCGCAGAAGGCATTTCATCTTCAATGATTATTATATTCATAATTTCGATTTGATAGCTAACAGAGGTAAGCCTACCTCAAAATTTCCGTTTTGATCCTTAATAATGACTTCTTCAGTTGTCAACAGGTGGTAGCGATTGATAATATTGCTTAGCCCTATCCCTGTAGACTCACCCAGTGTCTCTTTAGGTTGCAGATTGTTGCTTACATACAGGTATTTGTCTTTTTTGACAATCCTGATATGCAGTTTGCGAACAGTGCTCACCACATTATGTTTGATTGCATTTTCGATTAGCAACTGCAGAGACAAAGGGATAATATTTTCTTCTTCTTCAATATAACTGTCATCGATCTCTACGACAAGGGCTTCCTCAAAACGAAGTCTGAGCAGATTGAGGAAGATTTGGGCAAACTTTAGTTCCTGCTGTGCGGGAACCAGTTCCTTGTCTTTTTGTTCCAGCACATAGCGATAGATGCGCGAAAGAGAGGTGGTAAAGTCTACCGCCTTTTCCGGGCTCTCTTCTATCAGGCCGGTGAGCACATTGAGGCTGTTGAACAGGAAATGGGGATCAATCTGATTCTTAAGGGATTCAAATTGAGCTGTGGCGTTTCCGGCAATCTGCTTCTGCTTCTGGATTTGCGCATTTTTATACGCTTTATAGAAGTAAAAGGCATAGAAGCCGAGACCAACAACTAAGGCAATAAGAGTTGTCATGATATAAGTACCCAAGTGTTGCCTCAGCAGAAATTCGGAGAATGAAAGCTTTCCGAAAATAACCTGAAAAAAGCAATTGACCACGAAGACCATCAACACCGTTACCAGAATGCTGCCGGGTATAAAGTAAGATAACCGTTTACGCCAATGATTATCATCAGGCACCTTGCTGTGAATATAAGCGGCCAGATTGCTGTTGAGCATATATCCCATCACCCCGTAGATCATTCCGATCTGTGCCCCTCTGGATTTGTAAAACTGAATATCCAGATTGCCGTAGGTGATGAGATAATAGGCCGAAAATAATAAGGAAATGCCTGCACTTATTACTATTCCCAGAAGTAATGATTTAAGAAAGGCTTTCATATCGGTATTATTTACTTGCACATGAAGAAACGATCTGCTCAGCTTGTTCTTTTCCCCAGGAAGGAGCAAATGCGGTCTCTGATTTTTGTGTATCGAACAAATGTAGAGCTTTCTTTATACTTTCGCACTCTGCGCTGGTATCCTGATGAAAATATTTCTTGGATTGCATCTGAAATTGAGCCAGACTCAGAATAACCCTTGGATTTTCAGGCGCAATAGCTTTTGCCTTTTCGTAGGTGGCGATAATCAGCGGAGACAATTCCTGTGCTTTAGTCATAGGGTCTGTCGTGAGTTCAGCAGTATAGTTCATCGCTTTCAGCACCAGCCATTCGGGGTTATTATGCTGTGCGGGATAAGCATCCAGAATAGTTTTTGCTGTTTTGATCAGACTCATCTTGCTGTCCGCATCTCTCGCATTAAATGCAGATAGAATGGTGATAAAGGATTGGTAATATGCCGGTATCCAGTTGTCTTTCTCTACCTGTGCGATGCGTTCGAACTGGGCTGCGGCCTCTGTGTTTTTACCGGATTGCCAAAGTTGCATTCCGTTAGCCATACCTTTTTCATAAGCGCTCTGCGCAAACATACTGTTTGTAATCAGGAGCGCAAGGAGTAATAATGTTGTTTTCATTGTATTCTGTGTTAAAAGTTTATAAGTCAAAAGTGTAAAGTATGCTGTTGTTGTACAATTAATAGTAACCCAACTGTCGGAAAACCGGGATGAATTGTCAGATTTCTACAGGTTGTCCAGTTGATTATCTTTTTTATTACGGCTTATTGTCATAAAGAATCCTACAAATACAAATCTTTTGGCCACGGGAGTAATGGCCTGACGGGCAAATACACCCTGCGGACTGGCCTGGCTCGCATAGTTGTAGCCATAGACAGGTTTATTCCCCAGCAGATTGGTCACCGAAAAGAACAGGATCTTCTGCTGGCTTAGTAAATAAGACCAGCTCATTGCCACCTGCGAATAACCTTTTGTCTTCTGCTGCATAAAATCTGCAGAATTCGGATCGTTATATGGTCTGCCGGATACGTAGCTTCCTGTAAGACTTAATTGAGATTTCAGGTCACTGATCCAGTATTTGCTGACTACTGATAAGGCATGATCCGCAACATAAGACGGAGTCACTTCCATAGGATAGTTGGCTTCCTGACGGCGGGTATGTGTATAACTATATGAAATCCAGTACTGCAGATTGCGTATACTTGTATTATCCCGGTACAGGATATCTATACCTTCAGCAAAACCTTTACCTCCGTTGCTGTACACACTTTGATAGGTCGGGCGGGCTGTATTATACTGTACCAGCTGGTCATACGTTTTTCTGTATGCTTCAATGCGGACTGTTCTCCCTTTATTTTCGTACATATAATTAAGGATAAAATGTCTGGATGACATCCAGTCTAACCGATTGGCGTATTTGAGTATATTCTGGTCGGCCTGTTGATGAAAATCGCCGTATGCAAGAGAAAGCTGACTGGATCTGTTTATGAGATAGCCTAATGATACTCGGGGTTCCAGAATCACTCCGTCCTGCATGTTTGTCTGACTCGCTCGAAGGCCAAGTTTTGTGATCCATTTTGTGCTGAATGCATAGTCCGTCTCGGCATACAATGCCCCGATTTGATAAGTATAACCATAGGCAAATGATCTTTCAGGATCTGTATAGCGCTCTTTGTAACGGGTATAAAAAAAGTCCCCTCCGAAAGATGTACGCAGGCGTTGGTTCCAGGTTTTAGATAGCTTTTCCTTAATATGCAGACTGAAATCCTGATCCGGAATATAGCTTTCATTAAAGTAAGTATTGTCGATCTTCCGGTCTGCCCCGATTCCGGATTCCATTCGCCATTCACGGGATAGTTTTTGTTTATAATTGATGTTCAGATAGATATTATCTGTTTTTCGTTTTACATATACCGGCTCCGTATAGTCTATATACTGCTGACGTAATGAAAATCGTTCTATATTGAATGAACCGTATATATTTAAAAAGCTGTTTGATGACTGATGGCGGTAGATCATCTCGCCGGATCCGCTTTGATAGGGATCTATCCAGTCCAGTTGTTGGTTGATCAGTTTTACGTAAGGTCTGAGGTTAGAGTAGCTCCCGTTGAAGCTGAGGGAGTTCTTCTTCCAGGCTTGTGTGGTTCCGAGTCCTACACCAACCGAGGAAAGTGACAATTCGGTCTTCGGATCTTCTATTTTATCGGCAGTATTGAGCAGCAATACTCCTGACAGTGCATTCCCGTATTCGGCAGAGTATCCTCCGGTGGATAGGTTGATGCCTTTGAATAAAAAGGGTGAAAACCGCCCACGCACAGGAGAATCATTCGGGGCAGATGTATACGGCTGACTGGCCTGTATGCCATTTACATACGTACTTGTTTCGGATGAAGATCCGCCCCTTACCATTAATCTTCCGCTTTCTCCGGCCACCTGTGCACCGGGAAGTGTGGCCAGTCCGGCAATAATGTTGCCCATACTCCCCGCAGTAGTAACAATTTCTAAAGGAGTCATCACACTGCCTTTAGCTTTATCTCCTGCCTGTAACATTCCGGCGGAAATAGCAATCTCATCGAGTTGAAGTGCTGCTTCTGCAAGTTGTATCTGTAGAAACGATGTTTGCACGGTCTGTATCGGCAAAAGCGCACTTTGATAACCTATCGCAGTAACTTTCAATTCTTTTGTACCGGTTTCAGTTGTACGGAAGCTAAAGTTTCCGCTGGAGTCTGAGGTGGTGCCGTCATATGTGCCGACGAGATATATACTTGCACGCGGGACAGGTCTGTTGCTTTTATCTGTAATACGGCCAGTAATCTGGGTTTGTGCAAAAACTGCGGTCTGCATAAATAATAAAAAGATCAATACTTTCATGTGGTTAATAAATTTGATCTAAAATTGCCCCTAAAGAGAGATTTTGGCAAAAGAGAGTGTCTGAATTGTCAAAAAACCGGGATGAGTTGTATGGCGTGCATTAAGAGGTCGTTTTTGTAAAGGTATTTCATGTTATTCTTTGGAATCTGAACTATTTCAGTACTTTTGTGTAGAATTAATCTAAATAAGAATAAAGTATGCCAAACCTTCTGAATACGCACCTTTCGGTGATAAGATATGTTTTCTTTAAAACAGAAAAAGTAATACATACCAATCGATAGGTTTACTGTTCGCATGTCCTTCCTCTTTTCTATATCCCGTCTTTAACTTATGCACAAGTGCCTTTCTTACATATGTCAGTTGATTTTATAAAGATGGGAATGCATAATGGAGGTGTACAGAACTGGAGACTCTTCTTTCCGGATTACACTAAAACCAAATCATATTATTACAGAACATTACCATTCTAATTAACATCATGAGATCAGTCTTTATTATTTTATTGTGCTGCATATTGCCCCTGATGGGTGTGGCACAGAAGCAGGAACGGGTGCGCGGAAAAATTATGCTCACGGATCAGGTTCCCGTTAAGGATGCCTTGCTGCGATTATTAAATACCTCTTATCAGTCTAGAACTGATAAAACAGGCGAATTTTACCTGGATAATGTGCCTCCGGGAGATTATGTTATACAGGTGACCCTGAATGATATTGAAGTGCTGCGGGAAAATATACAGATCACGACCGGGATGGCTGAACTGCCGACGATCTATGCAACTAAAAAGTACCATGATCTGGACGGGGTGACTGTCTATGGCTACCGCCGGAATAAGTTTTTGGATAAGGATAGTACCACGGCCGCCAAGATGCCCTTGCGTTATCTGGAAAATCCGCAGGCACTGACGAGTGTCAACCAGCAGATCATGAAAGAACAGTTGATTACTGATCTTTCGGATGCCCTGCGCAATGTGCCGGGCATGGTCAAGATGCAGGGAAGTCCGGGACGTGGCAGCGGGGACGGTTCATTCTATTACAGTCTGCGCGGATTCCCGACCAAAGTATCGATGGTGGATGGAGTACCGGCGACAACTAACGGTGAAATCGATCCGGCAGATATAGAACGTGTAACGGTATTGAAAGGACCATCCGGAACACTATACGGTGGCGCGGTGACCTCGTTTGGAGGATTGGTCAATATTATGACCAAAAAACCAAAGGATTATTTTGGCGGACAGGTTTCTTACTTTCTGGGGAGTTATAATCTCAACCGCCTGACAGCCGATGTATATGGGCCGGTGACCAAATCCAGAAAAACACTTTTCCGCTTCAACTCAGCTTATCAGTATCAGAACGGATTCAGGGATTCGGAGTTCCGAAAATCTTTCTTTGCTGCACCGACATTCAGCTATGAGGTCAACGATAAACTGACTTTTAATCTGGGTGCACAGCTGTATAATTATGAAGGAACTAATACGCCGATTATCTTTTTTGCAAGAACACGTCCGTTCTATGCGCATACACCGGATGAACTCGGCTTTGACTGGAAGCGGTCTTATTCCAATAATGATATGACGCTGAAAGCGCCATCCATTAATATCAAAGGAGAAGTGAACTATAAAATTTCTGATAACTGGACTTCTCAGACATTACTTTCCCGCAACTTCAGAAAAACAGAAGGATTATACCAGTACCAGTTTATCCGTGGTAATGACAGCGATGCGCTGTTGGAGCGAAATGTACAATGGAACAATTCGGAAGGTAGTTCTACGAGTGTACAACAAAATTTCAACGGAACATTTCATATCGGAAGTATTAAGAATAAGGTGCTGATCGGTCTGGATTACCTGAATCAGTCTACCCGAAACAACCACTCTCCTATCGTCAAATATGATACGATCAACGGGCGGGATCTGGAAAATGATTATGGTTTTATATCCAGAGAACTGGCTACTGCCAGCATCCAGAAATCGAAATCCCCAATGGTGCGTAATTATACCTCAAGTAACATATACGGAGCTTATCTGTCGGATGTGGTATATCTGACAGATCGCTGGACGACTTTATTGAGTTTGCGTGTCGATCATTACAACAGTCGTGGACAGTTGAATCTGAATAACAATGTGCGTACAGGAGAGTTTAAGCAGACGGCCTGGTCGCCAAAAGTGGGCATGATCTATCAGGTACTGAAAGATCGCCTGTCGGCATATGCAAACTATATGAACGGATTCAGCTATGTGGCTCCTGTAACACAACAATTGCCGGAATATAACGGTAATCTGAAACCGCAGATGGCTAACCAGTGGGAAGCGGGAGTGAAAACAAATCTATGGGAGAACAGATTTAACCTTACAGCATCTTACTATGACATCACGGTCAACAATATGTCCCGTGATATAGCTGTAGAACAGGGCGGTAAAGAATATCTGATCACTATTCAGGATGGTGAACAACGGAGTAAGGGTGTGGAGTTTGAACTGATTACAAATCCGATTGCCGGGCTGAATATTATGACTGGTTATACCTATAATGACAGTAAATTTCAGAAGGCTGATGCTTCGGTAGAAGGTCGCCGTCCGGGATCCGCAGGTCCGGCGCATGTCTTTAATTCATGGGCGAGCTATGTCTTGCAGACGCGTGTGTTGCATGGGCTTGGATTTGGATTTGGTGTCAACCGGGTGGGCGAACAGATCAGCGAGGATAAAGTGGTTACAGGAAGATTTACGTTCCCGGCTTATACGCTGATCAATGCTTCTGTTTCTCTGGAAAAAGAGAAGTACAGATTCGGATTCAAAATGAATAACCTGGGGAATGCGCAGTATTTCGCCGGACAGGGTGTGGTGGTCGCACAGATGCCACGCAATTTTACAGCGGAGCTGACGCTGAAGTTTTAAAACATAGAAAGGAGTATTCTTTTCATACATGAAATATATTAAGCCGGTTGCAATCTTACCTTGCAACCGGCTTTTCTTTTACTTTGTCGGCTGTAAAATGTAATAATGCAGTGAAAAACAGAGAAAATCCGGCAATATATAGCAGGTAGACTAAATTGTGATACCATACCGTCTGCCAGAGATTACTAACCATGCCCCATAGTATTCCACAGATGGCCAGCAAAAGGGAAAATATCAGCCATTTTTTTAAAAAGGGCAGCTCCATACCTTTATGCTTGTAATAATTCTTTATAAACTGAAACGGCATAAGAATGAAGAGCAGGAAAAGAACCGGCACTAAGGGATAAGCCATCGGGTGTAATATGGTTTTGCTTATATATTCACCTGCAGATTCGTATGTCGTGTCATAATACTGGTAATTGCCGCTAAGGATATTGCTCCATTCTCTGTAAGATATGGTTACAGGAAAAATAAGCAATGCTGTCAGTGTATTGATAACTATTCTCAGAAACATAATTCAGGATTATTTCTTATGTAAGTTAGGCTCTGAAATATTGTTGTATAACCTTATTATCAATATTCCTCGATTTCATAATTGGTTTTTCTACTTTTCCAAACACTGGAAAAAGGGGCTACTTGATATAAATGATGATGGTATTCGATAGTACGAATCTAAACTGTAAAAGATTATTTTAAATATACTTTATGATTTATAAAGTCCTGTAAAACCAGAAGTAGCCCCTATTATCTTATTGTAAATAAATGATTTAAATTTTTTATTTCAAAGACTGGTTCAATTATGAAAGCAAATGTTTTGTATAAAGTTATTCACTGTAATGATATCCTAAGTCTTTTTCTAAACTTTTTATCTTTTTGTTTTTGAATCTTTCAAACGAATATTCTATTTCTATATCTGATTTAGCTGTATCTGGATCAATAGCACCTCTAAATATCAAATAATTTCGTTTTTTGCGAATTGTATTATAATCATTATAGTTATTTATATAATCCATGTTAGTCCCATGTTTGATTGAGTAATACGCTCTTACAAGCCTTTTTAGTTTAACAGGTGGAGTTCTTGTAAACGAATCTAATGATAAAAAAAATGTTTCTATAATCTTATCAAGTTTGAAAAGTAAAGATAGATCATTCATCTCTGAAAAGTAAAACAGCCATCCGTAGTTTTTATTTTCTGATCTACTTCCAGTAATTATTTCGTTAAGATCTTCTAAAAAGACTTCTTTAAATCGATCATCATCTTCCAACCAACTTTCTCTTTTTTCTCGACGATCTATTCCATTTTTAAACCAAGTAAATTTAGCAGCTATTTTTCTTAAATATATTTGAATATTTTTTTCAGATACACTAATTGTTTTATTGTTTATATAATAAGATAAGAAAGTCACACCCATGGTAATAGCTCCTTCAGAAGTTTTGCCTTGATTAATACTTAGTTTAAGCTTCTGCAATGATGAAATTATGTTTTTCTTTCTAAATGAAGTGATTGGTCCATTATTAAGGATCATTATATCATCTACATAACGGAGGTATAAAAATTTGCGTTTGCTAATATCTTCATCTAAAGATGAGAGATATATTTGCGCTAAAATATTCGAGATGGCTAATCCTTGAGGAATTCCAACGTCTTTGATAAAATTCTTTCTATCGTCTCTTTTCGTATTTGGAGGGATTGTTGGATTTTCTATAGCTTTCTTAATCAATGTTAAAAACGTTCTGTTTATCCCTTTATCTTTTAAGATAGAATAAAGTCTGTCACGGTTTATCGTATCGTAAAAGCGCTCTATATCTACTTTTATAAAGTGAATAGGTTGCTCATTTTTTTCAATGAATTTTTTAATTTCATGAATATATCTGTTAGGTCGTTTTTTGTTGACACATTCGGGAAATTCAGTAGTAAGGACTTTTTTTATGCAGTATAATACATTTCTATCTCGAATAGTTGCAATGGATATTGTTCGAGGAGGTGTTTTTGCGCTTTTGATCTTTAAAAGCTCTAGATATGGAGTAAACTCAAAAGTTTCGTTTAAACATTTTTTTATAATGATGTCAAACTGGGAACTTTTAATTTTTTCGAAATGTTGAGCACTCATCTTATCTAGACCTTTTGACCTAGAGTCTAAAATTTTTTCTAAAAAGATTTTTTCTAAAAATGAAGCCCTAAAAAGCAATTTTGGAAAGATTCTACTTAATACCATATTTTAACTTTACATTTCAATACCTCTCAAGTTTCTGTATAGCTTAAGCGCAAATAAATCTGTCATACCCGAAATAAAGTCAATCATATGCATGACTTTTTTATAGTCAGTTTCACTTTCTTTGAAAGTAAACTGTGATGGAAGGAGTTCCAAAATTTTTTTGTGTTCCTTTTCTCTGTATTTTTTTGGGGTTAGTGCAGCAGTTACAAAATCTTCTACCAAACCGGACATAATTCGAAATCCCGCTAATTCCAGTTTTACAACCTCTTTATAATTATAGATTAGCTTAACTGAAATATCGTTGATTTTTTTTAATGTTCCTTGAATTTCGGGGATATCTTCGATCAATGTATTATTATAGGAACCTTCTAGTATATTATTTAGGTTATTTTTGTAAACTTCAGAACACATTAATGTCAGCGTATTAATTGACTTTGCCCGTAGGTAAGAAATAGCCTCGTTTTTGTCATTTTCTAAGCTTTTGACTTGCTTTTTGATCCATTGTATATCTTCGCTTTCATACTTTTCAATTAAATCTAGGAAAAGTCGTTTAACAATTCCATAGGATACTATTCCCAAACGATGAGCATCCTCCATATCAATTATGTTATAGCAGATATCATCTGCAGCCTCAACTAAATAAACAAATGGATGTCTTTTGTATCGTATTTTTCCCTCTTCGCTGTCGCACAACATATTAAGTTCTTTGACGATATCAAGAAACACATTTTCATCAACCTTGAAGTATCCATATTTTTTTAAATGTTTTTTGCCTTTTCCCCCCTCTGATCCTAAGGATTCACAAGGGTATTTTATTATTGATCCTATCGTTGAATAAGTAAGTCTGAATCCTCCTTTGGCTTTACCATTCTGTTGCATAGTCAATATCCTAAGTGCATTGGCATTGCCTTCGAAATTTGTTAAGTCCTGCCATTCAGAATCTGAAAAACGCTTTCTAAAGTCTTTATCATTAGATTTTAATTTAAAATATTTAGAGATAGCTTCTTCTCCTGAATGGCCAAAGGCGGGATTACCTAAATCATGGGCTAAACAAGCTGTTGCAATTACATTCTTTAGGTTATTCTTGTAAAAATTTCTAGATTCATCATCTTTTTTTATATCTGGAAGGTCACTTAAGATTTTTCCTATTATTTTACCAAGAGAACGCCCTACGCTAGCAACCTCAAGAGAGTGTGTAAGTCTATTATGGACAAAGACTTCTTCGGGAAGTGGGAAAACTTGAGTTTTATTTTGTAACCTTCTAAATGGGCTGGAAAAGATAATTCGATCCCAATCTCTTTCGTATTCAGTTCTTTGAGCTGTAGGTTCTGTATCTAACCCATATCTTCGAGATGAAAAGCAATTCATCCATGTCATTTTATTTTGCATCCTTAGAAAAATAACGGTTTTAAAATATAAGTTTATATACTAAGTTCATGTCTAACTTTAATTTGTTTTTTACAACCAGGGCATTGGCCACATGCTGTATTTGAAATATGACAGGAGTGTGCAAAAGCAATTATTTCTAAAGGAACATTATATTTCTTAACAAGTTCATGACTGTAATAACCTGTAGACTCACATACTATAGAAATATTTCCTTCTTGATATTTGACTAATTCGTTTATAAGGTCGTAAAATTGAGGTGTTCCGTCTTTGTGAAAACTATCAGATTTTACTGATGCAAGATGTAAAACACCTATTTTGTCTTTGATTGCTTGCATAGCCGCTAGTGTAATTAATAGTTGGTTACGATAAGGCCACCATTCTTGAGATGGAGATATATCTAAACGTTCCTCATTGATTAAAATTCCGGACCCTAAACTTTTACAGTTTACTTCTATAACTTTATGTTGGATCCTCAGTAGATTACATATGTATCGAGATACGTATATTTCTCTGCTCGCAGGAATTTGACCATAGTTTATAGTATAGGCTATATCTGGCTTTAACCCGTATGCTAAACAAATTGAATCTACACCACCAGATAGTAGTAAACCTTGTTTTAAAGATTCCATATGGTTTGATATATTGCTGTTGTCAGATTTGTGAATATTGTTGTGTTGGAAGGAGTAAGCATAAGTAAATCTTTTGGTGCACAGGTTCTATGATAGCCAATTATGAGTTTGTCTTTCGCAAAAGCATATCCTGATTCTATCAATGTACCTGCGTCTAAATTATCATATACACTAAATATTATGTCTGATTTTGTAAGTCCCTCAATATCTTTTTCGGCTATAATTCGCTCATTTCCAATGCCAATGTCATGAAAAGGAGAGAAAACTTTGACTCCGAAAGACAAAAAAGCACTTCTAATTTTATCAACTAAAATTAGTTCAGCTAAACTGAAAAAGGGAGCTGCGATATAAACTTGTTTGGTTGATAAATCCTTATACGTGTATTTTGTGTATTTGATGTTTACTATTGAGGTTGTATCTATGTAGGCTTGTAAGTCACAATAGTATGCCGTTGATAGAGAGGCAAACTCTGCACTTTTTTCAATAGGTAATCCTTTCTCAATCCAGTAATAAGAGAAACTCGCAGTAAAGATGTCCCCGGATCCAATTTTATTAACAAGGGGCGTTACATATGATGAAATTTTATGTTGCGTGCTGTTCAAAAAAACTGTTGCTCCATATGGACCGTTTTTTATGATAACAGCTTTTGCTTTTTCTTTTTCGAAGAAGAATCTTTTAATATCATTATCCTCCGTATATCCACTTATAGATTCCGATTCTGCTTTGTTAATAATATAGATGAGCTCTTCTGTTTCTCCGAATTCTGTGAATTTTTTAGGTTTAATAGTTGTTTGTGGATCGTAAACCACTTTTTTTCCTTTTATTGTATATTCGCCTTCAAGCATTCCAAAGCAAACTATGTTATCTCCATTAAGAAATGGAATATTTATCTTATCAATATTTGTTGTGCTTGGAAAAATAAGAGGGTTATCTAAGGAGAAGCTATATTTAAAAGTGATTGGTTGATAATTATTAATACAATCAAAATTAAACTTAGGATACCCATTTCTATTTGTTTCTAGATATAATTCTACATCAGCGTTGCCAATGGTTATGAAGTTTA
Source organism: Sphingobacterium spiritivorum ATCC 33861 (assembly GCF_000143765.1). Lineage (GTDB taxonomy): Bacteria > Bacteroidota > Bacteroidia > Sphingobacteriales > Sphingobacteriaceae > Sphingobacterium > Sphingobacterium spiritivorum. The sequence goes on from NZ_GL379777.1 coordinate 45,503, forward strand.
CATTACAGTTGTTTTCTAATAGAAATTTGCAAGCTCTGAATCCAGAACCAAATATTTCATATGAAAGATTATCATAGTCAATCTCTCTATAAGTGCCGCCAATAACATTTATCATACTCGTGTTATTTCTACTGTGCAAGTAGGCGAGGTAATATTTATAACCACTCCATGATAATTATTCCCTTGCTTGATACAATTTATTATATCTGATGTGTTATGATGCATAATAGAACCTAAGGTTTGGCCATTTCCATCAATTAAGATTAGTGAGCCTGAATTTGAAATTTCAAGTTCTAAGATATTACCTACAATAAGCTCAGCTAGAACGTTTAGGTCAATTGATGATACTTTAACGGCAACTGAACTGAATAGGCAGTCAAATTTTTCTCGTGCAGGGAGTTCATATCCTCCAAAACCTCCAGATCCACTCATAATGTATGTTTAGTTTGTTAAATATTATTCTAATTATTTTTCTAAGGAAACTAACTATCTAAACATTGCATTTTTACTTGGAAAAAGTAACTCATGTCTAAAAATTTGTTTTTTAGGATTTATTATAAGTTCTTATGTTGTTAATAATTGCTCCTTCTAAAATACTACATATTATCTTGTAAAACAATATGTTTACAAAATAAAGGTAGTTGATAAATAGAGTATAAAATACGGGAAACCGTATTTTAATATTTTAACGCTAGGAAAACATTAAAAACTTTAAGGAAGCGAGGTGTTTTTGCATGTATAAAGATGCTATACCTCCTGAGTCTGCGAATAAAAAAATGAGTATACTAAAAAATATTTTGACCAGATTAATAAAATAAGAAATGGCTCATACAGGGCACTATATATTCAATTTCTGAATGATGCTACGGTATTTTTGGGTATAATTATACTTTTAATAATGGTTTAATTGCTAGGCCTGAATTTAAAAAATGCCAACCCAGCTTGAATATTTCAAAGTTGTAAAATACTCTTTATTTGCAAGAAACAAACGTATTCAATCCAAAGATGTGTATTTTCTAAGGCCGGAAAGCAAATAGAGAAAAATTCTTTAAAGCATTTGTTTTATTGGCGTACAACTGTAACTTTGTTTATAGCCCTCGGGCAAATCTGACTTCGTAGCTCAGTTGGTAGAGCAACAGACTCTTAATCTGTGGGTCCTGAGTTCGAGCCTCAGCGGGGTCACTTTCTAAAAAGGCCGTTTTACATTTTCGTAAAACGGCCTTTTTAGTTTGTTTGAAGAGTAAGTTTCTACCTCGCTCATTATATGACAAAGGATGGTAAACCCTTTATTCGGATGAAATCTTTTATTTCCCTAATCTAAAGCCAAGTGTTACACCTCCGACAAAAGTAAATTCACTTATACCATCATAAAAACTTACTCCGGGACCGATGCCTACATTCATCATGAAACGCTTTCCATAGTTGCGCTGTATACCCCACATTGCGCCCAATACCAAAGAGAAATCAGGCACATACACATTGTCACTTTTTAGTATGGACGGACCGCCCGCTGCAACTACTCCGGCAATATAATTTCCGGAGTTATGTGCTACTTTTTTTCCTTTTCTAAGTCTTTTGTTTAAATCGTAATAATGTCTCACTTGCACATCAAGCGCAGGACGGATGACATAACCCCATTCCGAATCTTCATAATGGTAGTCGTTAATTGTTATGGACGAACTTCTGTATAAAACGCCTCCTGCTATAGGGCCTGATAAACGTAATGTAGTTTTTTTTCCAATCCCCTTTTCGTACGAAAGATTGGTCAGTAAATTATAAGCAAATTGGTGGTTCTCTACCTGAGCTTCAACATCTGTATTTGTTTGCGCAAAAGAGGTGCCGGCGAAAGCTATCGCCATAAGTGTTGTAATAAATAATTTTTTCATTGAGGGTTAATAATTTGAGGTCGCAAAGATATAAAAATTGATAATGATTGAAATAGTCCGGCACACAAACCTCCGGTTTGGATCTGTTTCTCCGGATAAAAATGCCCTACTTCCAGGGGTGAAAATCCTCCCTGTTATTTAAATCAAATTTTGCAGAATCTTTGACAGGATTGCCTTCAGATATTAAAGTTCTTTTGTAAGAATATGTCCCGATTAATGATTTATAATTATCAGATGCACCAATGACCTGTACCAGAATTGTATAATCTCCTGAAGGGACAGCCTTTGTAAAGTCTTTTGTTGCGTATTTTACATACTTAGGCATGTCAGAAAAAATATGATACACTGTATTCTTGTTTATCTCTTTTGGAAAATCCTTAATAGGAATAACAGCTATATCACAAAATATATACCCATCTCCGGTTATGACTTTATCTCCGTTAGTTAAAGTTGTCGCAATGTCGATCATACCATGCGGAGGTGAAGCTTCATTTTTGGAGCAAGAGGAAAAAGTCGTTACTAATGCCAGAATAAGGATGATGTAGTAGTTTTTCATAATTTATAGTTAAGGAGTAAATATATAAAAAAATCAAAGGTTAACCTCTTTACGGGAAACCCTTTTTTCAGGTTCTGGGCAGGCCGTATTTTCGTGCCTATGAAAAAGATAGTATTAATTTTGGTTGTTTTAAGTTCATTATTGGCATGTAAAAAATCTGAGGTAGAAAACCTTTCAACTGGTGCCGGAGGTTGTACCTACAACGGAAACAGATTGTACGATGGCCCCAAGGGCGGATGTTATTATAAAAACTCCAATGGCAATAAGATGTACGTAGATCGAAGCTACTGCAATTGCAAATAAACTAAAAGCCTTCAACCTATATCGGTGGAAGGCTTTCAATATTTAAAACTTATATCCGACAGATATGCCAAAGCCTTTGTTTGTGCGTTCTCCTTTAGGCTTGTATGAGCCCCATTTGGGTTCCAGATTGGCCATGCCCCATTCCGCATTCAGCTGGAATGTATAGGTATTGAAAAGATCATATCCTATAACCGCGCTTGTGCCGTAATCCCAGGGTTTTCCGTAGATATAAGTGCCGTAATCGTTAGTGGAAGCATCATTTTTAAATTTTATATCGCCTTTATTGTCAATCATAATGTCCCCTATCAATACCGTTTCGTCAGTTTTCCATTTCCCTCCTGTGCCATAGGCAAGATAAGGACCTACCCCCAGAATAAGACTTCCCGGTCCAACCTTTGGTTTGTAAAGAATATGCAGAGGAAGTTCGATATAAGATACATTTGCATTAAATCCTTTGCTGAAACCTATAGATCCGGCATCGGCTTTATACCCTTTCCCGGAATAGAGGAGAGAAGGCTGTACATAAAAGTCACTTATGACAGGAATATCTGCACTGATGCCGATGGAGAAGCGTGTGACGTACTCCGTTTCAAGTTCAATTTCCTGTTCATTTATGGCATTGAGTGCTGTAAAATTAACTCCTACTCTGGCTCCCCATTTGATCTGTGCCTGTAAACTATTTGTAAAAGAGATAATCATTAATGACAATGCAGCTGCATAAAGTTTGAAGATGTTCATAGATTCAGTGGTTTTTTATCTGTTAATTAAAGGTTTGCGAATATAACGGTTATTTTTTTGGAAATGCTACAGCATATCTCTGTAAATATGGGATTACAGTGTCTCCGGAGCGATTGAAATTTAAATAATGATGTATATTTGATACATTATCTGCATAGCATTATCCTCATAAACCCTATTCCGCAAAATGGATACATTTAGACATTTGAATCAAACTACAGGACGGCAAATACAGCTTCATGATAAGGAATACCTCTTTTTTGGAGGTACTGCGTATCTGAGTCTGCTCAATGATCCGGCTTACATGGAATTGTTTATAACTGGTGTAAGGAAGCTGGGATTGAATAACGGGACTTCCCGCAATAATAATGTGCAGCTAGGCATCTTTGATGAAGCAGAGAAAGCTATATCCCGAAGATTTGGATTTGAAGATGCTATTCTGGTCTCCGGCGGATACCTGGCAGCACAGATGGTTGTCAAAAATCTGGCCGGTGAAGGAGAGTTTATCTATGCACCGAATAGTCACCCGGCACTGTGGCTGTCCGACAATCCCGGTATCCGGGGTGAATTTGCCGACTGGGTAGCACATACCGCAGCCTATATCAACAGCTCAGCCCAAAAAACTTTCGTTCTGATCAGCAATACGTTGGATAATATGAAGCCGGAGCGATATGATTTTAAAGCCTTCAGTCAAATTGATCCCGATAAAAAGGTTATTCTTATACTGGATGATTCGCATGGTATAGGAGTGATAAACCGCAACCGTACATCTGTCGCAGTAGAAGAGCTTGTACAGGACAATCTGGAAGTCATTCTGTTAGCTTCCCTGGCCAAAGGAATGGGAACAGATGCGGGTGTGATCTTTGCTTCCCCCCAACGTATCGCAGCATTGCGATCCTCTACGTTCTATACCGGAGCTTCACCCAGTTCTCCGGCATCGATGTATGCCTTATTGCATGGCGAAGAAATCTATCACAAGCAGTTTGAACAGCTACAGCAGAATATTGCTTTGTTTGGCCGTCTGACGGGTAGCAGGCTTTCGCATATTCCAGGCTTTTCCGTATTTACCTCTGCCAGGGTTGAGTTATATCACTTTCTGTTGCAGAGAGGCTTTGTGGTGTCAAGCTTTCCTTATCCGCTGGCAACCGATCCTTTGCTGAACAGAATAGTGATCTGTAGTCACCATACAGCAGCGGATCTGCAACAACTGGCCGGTCATATAAATGAGTTTACAGATCAGCAGTAATAAAACACAGCTTTTATTCTCCGCAGCTGTTAACAGCTGCGGTATATAATACTATTTAATCGTTACAAAAGCAGTTTCCAGTCCTTTGACTTTGACTGCGAGAACACTGGAACCTTTATTTTTGCGGATCTTAATCATAGCACGTCCATTAAAAGCCTGTAAATAGCGTGAACCTGAAGAAGTTCCCTGATCCTGCACCAATACGCCGTCTCCGGCCAGTTCAAAAAGTACATAGTCTTTCGCATCCAGACAGGCTGTGCCCTCCGCATCCGTCAATTGTACTTCTGCTAAGACTTCGTCATCGGAGAGCTTACTGGTTTTGGTTATAATATCTGCGGGTTTACTCCATTTTTTTGTTTGGTAAAGTTGATTGATCTCATCAGTAACGGTCTGCTTGCCTTTTTTAGCAATCACTCTGATGTGATTTTCCCCTTCGCGGAAAACAGTATTCCATCGTAGTCCTGCTGCGGGAAAATCTGCTGAGTTCCGTTTTTTCGTACCCAGACTTTTCCCGTTGAGAAATAATTCGGCCTCATCAGCATTAGAATAAACCTTGATCATTTTCTGTTCATCTGCTGCTCCCCAGCGAATGGGCCAGGAATGTCCGTATATATGAGCCATAGGTTCTTTTGTCCAGTAGGACTGAAAAACATAATACGACTCTTTTTTTGTAAAATCCCGCTCTACAACACCCTTCTGATTCACATACGGCACCGGATTATCTGGTCGCACAGGAGTGGAGAAGTCTTTAAACGGCCAGTAAGCCGATCCGGTGAGCCAGGGCATATGCTCTTGTTCCTTGAGATGCCAGTCTATCAGATTGCAGATGTAGCTTTCACTCCAGTTGCCGTCTTTGGATGCCCTGGTTGCACCTCCGTAAAGAGAAGCATCGCCAGCCCGTTCATCTGCGGAAGTGCTTGACGTGAGTTTGGTGAGTCCGTTGTCCGGATTTTCATCGTGCCTGCGGGCGTGGCTGTCACCTCCCCACTCTGCATGAATAAAATGTGGCACCTGTTTAAATTCCGCCTCGGATACAGATTTATAATCGGTATACTGACCTCTGTACCAGCCTGCCCAAATGGACGGAGAATAGACATCTACAATGTCCTTACAGAAATCACAGCGGCGGATAGCCGTCTTGCGGGTATTATCCAGACTATGGGAAAGATTGTGCAGCTCTTTCATAAAAGCTCTGATCTGTTGTTTGTCAAATGTGGGAAAGTCATTCGGCCAGTCGTTTTCATTACCCATCCCCCACAGAATAATGCTGGGATGGTTATAATGCTGTTCGATCATATTGCGAAGCATACGTTTTGCTTGTTCCTGATAGACAGGGCCACCCAGTCCGCCTCTGCACCAGGGAATCTCCTCCCAGACCAATATGCCCAGACTGTCACAGGCATTGAGAATAATACGGGACTGCTGATAATGTCCGAGCCGGATAAAGTTGACTCCCATATCTTTCATCATTTTCATTTCCTGCAGCATCATCTCTTCAGTCATCGCTGCTCCTACTCCGGCATGATCTTCGTGGCGGTGCGTTCCTCTCAGGAGAAGACGCTCACCATTGAGCCGGAAAGGGCCGTTGTCTGCAAATTCGAAATGGCGGATTCCGATAGTTGTGCTGTGGCGGAAAGTCTGCCCGTTGTAATTCCCCTGTATATGTAAAGTGTAGCGGTTCGGTTGATCAGGTGACCAGAGTTTTGGCTTTTGCAGCCTGATTCCGGAAAGTGTAATTTCTTTGCTCAGCGACTGGCTGCTAGTGTTTTTATAGACGGTCTTGCCATCAGGAGCTGTAAGTTCTACTGTAATATCCCCTTTTGTCGCCTCTGTCTGCGCATATAGACGAAGTGAAACTGCAATATGAGCTGATTTGCTGACGAGATCATAAGTCGGTGTTGCAAATACCTGCCCGACTGACACAGCAGGAAGATACAGCAGATTGAGATAGCGGTATATACCTCCATATATATTAAAATCCGACAGATCGGATGGTATCATTTCGGTGTCTCTGGAATTATCTGTGCGAATGACCAGCGGATAACGACCCTTAAATTGTTTCTGGAAAGCGGGATTCGCTTCAAAAGCTTTGACGGCTTCGGTGATGTCGACGGTCCATTCGTCATATCCGCCCACATGTTCTCCAACGAGCTGATCATAGAGGTAGACTTTTGTTTTTTGCCCTGCGCCTTCAAAATGTAAGAGTGTACGTCCGTTGGGATAAGGATTCCGGATGGCCAGGGTATTTCGGTACCAGGCCGGTCCCTGGTAATAGTTTTCAAACGGAGCGACAGCATCTGTGGCATTATAACAATGGGGCAGCGTAACTTTGTGCCAGACGGGAACACTTTCGGAAGACCCTTGGCTGTATGGCCGGATCGCCTCCCAGATATTGCCCAGATCATTTCGCACAAAATCCCAGTTTTCATTCAGGCGTATGCTCTCTTGTGCAGTATTGAATTGCATTGACGCAAAGATCATGTAAACTAACAGCAGGTATTGTCTCATAAATAGGATATAAAGTCTAAAAATAAGAAATGAAAGCGGGCAAAGGGAGGTTTGGGAGATGTGAATTTGCGAAAACGTTTAAGTTTTACGCATAAAATTTGCAACTTTTGGGTTTCACGTGGAAAGATAATTTTACAAAATAACTCTTTGATATTCAAGGTAAAAAGTTGTACTTTTGTCGTTCGTTTACGATTGAAAACAGGAGTCGGTTGGGGATAAATACTTGTTAATGATGCATTTTTGTTGTCATTTTCATTAAAAAACGCAGAAATAATTTCCAAAGCTCGTTTTAAAGCAATACCTTTGCGTCCCCAAAGTGCTGTGTGCCTAAGGGTTGAAATACAAAATAATACAGTAAAAACAGATATGACTAAAGCAGAAATTATCGCAGAGATCTCTAACAAAACGGGTTTAGAGAAGGTAGATGTACAAGAAACAGTAGAGGCATTCTTCAAAGTAGTGAAGAACTCCATGATCGGCGGAGAAAATGTTTATGTAAGAGGTTTCGGTAGCTTCGTAGTGAAAAAAAGAGCTGAAAAAACTGCAAGAAACATTTCGAAAAACACAGCAATCATTATTCCTGAGCACTTCGTTCCAAGTTTCAAACCTGCAAAAGTGTTTGTTGAGAAGGTAAAAAACGGGAATAAATAATTCAACGAAATAATTTCATCATGCAAAAGACCAAGCAAATTGTTGTTATTGCCTTAATAGTTCTCCTTGTAGGAGCCCTGTTGGCGCAGCCAATAAAAGGTCTGGTAGATGGTAAGGAAGAAGCTACAAGTACCAAAGGTACTGAGGCTTCTTCTGTCGTTAATTTAGATGCGATCTCGCAGGCATCCAAACAAGGATTAGATGCTAATCTGATTCAGGATATCGCAGATCTGGAATCTAAAGTAAGTAAAGCTTCTGGTGAAGATAAAATTGCGCTTTATCAGCAGTTGGCTCAGAAATGGGATGATGTTGCAAAACCAGCTCCTCAGGCATTAATTTATGAGGAAATGGCAAAAATTTCTCCTAAATTTGAGTATTGGTTGAAAGCCGGACAGGCTTATCGCGCTGCCTATACAAATTTACAGGATACCGTATTAGCTTCGGCACTGAATCAAAATGCAATTCATGCATTTGAAGAAGCAACCAAACTGGATGCATCCAATCTGGATGCCAAGACAGGTTTGGGTGCTGCTATGGTGACGGGTACGAATAACCCTATGGCCGGTATCGCGATATTGCGTGAAGTCGTAGCGAAAGAACCAAAAAACGTAGAAGCAAACAAAACACTGGGATTGTTTTCACTGCAGTCCCGTCAATTTGACAAAGCAATCGATCGTTTCAAAACGGTTATCGAACAGAAACCCGATGCGGAGTCCTACTTTTATTTAGCCACAGGCTATGAAAACATTGGGATGAAGAGTGATGCTATCGCTGCTTTTCAAAAAAGCAAAGAACTGGCATCTGATCCTTCACTCTCTCAATTCATCGATAAACGTATCGAAGAATTAAGCAAGTAACATATTATTTTATAATCATTTAAAAACATTAAAGCTATGCCAAGCGGAAAAAAAAGAAAAAGACACAAAATGGCTACTCACAAACGTAAAAAACGTTTAAGAAAAAATAGACACAAGAAAAAATAAGCTTGTGGGGTTATGACAGTTATTAATTCATATTGCTAACTGAAATAACAGAGTACAATCGATGGATCTGCAATCTTGGATCCATCGATTGTATTTTTTCATTAAACGGGAATTATGTTTCATCGGTGCCCGTCCGGGCGGAGTCCGGACAGGAAGGCATCCCAAATATGTAGCTGTTGGTAAAGGAATTAATTATCGATTCTACCCCTGACAAAGGGGTAACTATTGCTTTACTACAGGATAAACAGCTTGTTGAACTAAACAAGGAGCAGGCAAACAACAATTTTTCCGTCGGTGATATTTACCTGGGAAGAATAAAGAAGATCATGCCTGGTCTCAATGCAGCTTTCGTAGATGTAGGTTACGAAAAGGATGCATTTTTGCACTATCTGGACCTCGGTCCGCAGGTGCAGTCGTTACTCAAGCTAACCCGTATAGTAAAGAATGGCAGTTATCAAGAGAAACTGCTCAATAGTTTAAAATTAGAAAAGGACATCGATAAGGCAGGTAAAATTTCGGATATCTTGAGCCGGAATCTGTTACTACCTGTTCAGATAGCCAAAGAGCCTATCTCTACAAAAGGACCGCGGTTGAGTTCGGATTTATCCATCGCCGGAAGATTTGTAGTATTAGTCCCTTTCTCGAGTACAGTTTCTATTTCGAAACGAATCAAAGGAAGCGCCGAACGTACACGCCTCAAAAAAGTAGTGGAAGGTATCAAACCTGCCAACTTTGGAGTGATTATTCGGACTGTTTCTGAAGGTAAAGGGGTTGAAGAGTTACAAAAAGACTTGTTAGACCTGATTTCAAAATGGGAATTATTTACCAAACGCCTTAGAACTGCAGAACCACCCCAGAAAGTGTTGGGTGAGATGGATAGAGCTTCTACCATTTTGCGCGATATCCTGACGGACGAGTTTACGCATATATATGTTAATGACCCTGTTATCTACGAGGAAACAAAGTCGTATGTACAGGAGATTTCTCCGGATCTGGAAAAGATAGTGAAACTTTATAAACATAAAGAACCTATCTTCGATCACTTCGGAGTAGAAAAACAAATTAAGGCCTCTTTTGGCAAGACGGTCAATTTGCAGGGTGGTGCTTATCTGGTAATTGAGCATACTGAAGCCTTGCACGTTGTTGATGTAAACAGCGGTAACCGGACGGCCAATAAAGAAAATCAAGAAGACAATGCGTTGCTGGTCAATAAAGAAGCGGCGCGCGAAATAGCAAGGCAATTGCGTTTGCGGGATATGGGAGGTATAGTGGTGATCGATTTTATCGATATGCACAAACCAACTAATCGTAAGGAATTATTTACTTATCTACGCGAATGTATGCAGGCCGATCGTGCCCGTCATACGATATTACCGCCAAGTAAATTTGGATTGGTACAGATCACACGGCAACGTGTACGCCCGGAAATGAGCGTAGTGACTAATGAAAAATGTCCGACCTGTAACGGTACGGGCGAAATCCGATCCAGTATCGTACTGATGGACGATATTGAAAGTAATTTGAGTTTTATTCTGCAGGAACAAAACGATAAGGGAATAACACTATGTGTACATCCTTATATAGAAGCCTACATTAAGTCTGGTTTTGTATCGAAAAGAATAAAATGGTTTATGAAGTTTGGAAGGTGGATCAAAGTAAAAGCCGTCTCTTCATATAGCTTAACTGAATTCCATTTCTTCAATGCGAAGGATGAGGAAATCAAGTTATAAGATATTCTAAAAAGGGATAGTATTCACTATCCCTTTTTTGTGTTTAATATTTCTTCACACATCTGCTCCGTACTGCCGTACTCCAGCCACTGAATCTGTATATTGTCTTTTTCCATTTTGCGAAAATACGTCATTTGTCTTTTGGCATAGCGATGTATCTCTGTTTCTAATTTAGTAAAACAGGATTCCCAATCCAGATATCCGGCGAGATAGTAGGATATATACTTATACTCCAGTCCATAATATTGCAGGTCATCATGGGTAACACCGCGGGACAAGAGATGCTGTACCTCTTCTGTCAATCCCTGATCAATACGTTGCTTCAGTCTCTGAGATATTTTTGCTCTCCGGATCTCCACCGGCGGATCGATGCCAAATACCTGGTAGGTAAAAGAGGTGGAAACAAGCTTTGCCGGTCTCTCGTATTTAGCTAAGCCGGCTAAGATTTCTAATCCGCGGATCATGCGTTTTCGGGTGCTGGTATCTATCCTCAGATCTGCGGGAATCGATTGCTGATCTAGTCGGGTCAGTAACTCTTCCCTGGACAAGGTCTCCAATTCCTCCCTCAATTCCGCATTAACGGGAACATGGCTGTAAGGTTTCTCCTGAATGACAGATTGAATATACAGACCTGTTCCTCCACAGAGTATAGGTTGCCTGCCGCTTTTGACAATATCGAGATAGGCTTTTTGAAAATCATGCTGAAAATGGGAGAGGTTATATTTCTCCCCGGGCTCGCAGATATCGATTAAATAATAGGGAATATCTTCGTATTCTTTAAGGTCCTTGCCCGTACCGATATCCATATGTCTGTATACCTGACGGGAATCTGCGCTGATAATAGCACCATTGATTTTTTTGGCCAATGCAACAGCCAAAGCCGTTTTGCCGGAGGCGGTAGGGCCGAGTATAATAATTACATTTTTCATCGGAACATCAGATTGCTCCGATGAAAAATGTAAGGAATCTTGTCTGTTTATCACACGACAAATTTAGTCCATTTTTCGTTACCTTCATTATTCTGAACGACTGTCTCAATAAAAGCCATACCTCTTACACCATCCTGTACATTTGGAAAATCCAAAGATTCAGCAGACGGAGTGAGGCCTTCACGCTTCGCGGATACTGTCAGCGCAAAATTGCGGTATATGTTTGCAAAGGATTCCAGTAATCCTTCCGGGTGACCTGCCGGAATACGGGTATTATGCGTAGCAAATGAACTTAATGTATACGGAGCAGCATATGCATTACCTGTACGGTAAAGCTGACGAGGCTGATCCAGCATTTTTATAATAAGGTTGTTCGGATCTTCATTTGCCCACTCAAGCCCTCCCTTTTCTCCGTAAATACGGATACGTACCGCATTCTCCTCTCCTGCCGATATTTGAGAAGCCATCAGAACACCTTTGGCACCGTCTTCAAATCGCAGTAATACCGAACCATCATCATCCAGTAAGCGGCCTTCTACGAAAGTGGTCAGGTCAGCACACAGTTCGGTAATCTTCAATCCCGAAACGTATTCTGCCAGGTGTGCAGCATGTGTCCCGATATCGCCCATGACTAATGATTTGCCGGAACGTTTCGGGTCTGCACGCCAGGCAGCACCTGCATTGCCTTCCCGTTCAGAAAGACGGCTCAGCCATCCCTGAGGATATTCTACCACAATCTTGCGGATTTTGCCGAAATGTCCTTCTCTGACCATCGCTTTGGCTTGTTTAACCATAGGATAACCGGAATACGTATGCGTAAGGCATAATGTTCTGCCTGTGTTTTCTACAATAGATTTGAGTTCCTGTGCTTCTTCCAGAGAAACAGTCATCGGTTTTTCCACTACCACATCAAAACCATTTTCCAAAGCAAGCTTGGCCGGACCGAAGTGTAAAAAATTAGGGGTAACAATGGTGACAAAGTCCATACGCTCACCTTCAGGTAAAGCGGCTTCTTTGGCAATCATTTCTTCATAATTTTCATAGATACGGTCTGGAGAAACAAATAGTTGCTCTCCGGATTCTCTTGAAATCTGCGGGTCAATACTAAAGGCTCCACAAACCAATTCTATCTTTCCGTCCATAAATGCGGCAATGCGGTGAACAGCACCAATAAAGGCATCTTTGCCTCCGCCCACCATGCCCATGCGTAGTTTACGTTTCATCTCTTTTAGCGTTTTAAAACTTAAGTTTATAGTGTTAAATATACACAATACAGGACTTCTTTCATAATGTTAGTACCAATTTGGCGCTTCCGCTGTTATACTTGAGGTAGCCTGTGGGATAAGTACTCATAATTAGATCTTCCGTTTTTTCGGAGAGAAAATACCTTTTCTGATCTGCAATCCAGTATTTCTGTGCCGGAATGGTATAACTCTTTTCAAAGCCGATACGTTCCAGACCGGATTCCTGTGCCCAATCCAGATCTGTATATGTCATAATATCGCCGGGATTAAAATCCTGCTGAAAAGCACGGATCAGTTTGCTGATGCCTCCGATCACAATATAGGGTTGCTTGTGGCAGAACCGTATCAGTTCAAAGGAGCGATAATCTTCAGGTTTGTCGTGCATACGACGGCCACCCGAAAAAACAGCGATAGAAATCAGTTCTCCGTCAGCGAACAAGCCATATCGGTATTTACCGGGCATCGCATCCTGCAGGTGATATTCCTCCTGAAAGGCCATTGAAATCCGCTTATCTATACGGGCGGCCACGGTATTACGGGCATATATGCGCTTGCCCTGTCCGTCAAGTGTACGGATACGATCTACAATTTTTCGTTCATCTCTCTCAAGCTGGTCTATATCCAGATGAATATTATGCTTGAGATGCGCCGGCTCTTTAATTCGTTCTGTTGCTCCGGCCAGGTAGATGTAAATCTGATAAGTGAAATCCGTCCCGGTGATAAGGCATATATCCGCATCGTAAACCTCTAAACAGAGTTCCTTTCCTATGGAGGTGGCAAGTTGTTGCATGAAATGGCGGATCTGCTCTGTGTCGGACATATGTACTTTGGATCAAAGTACAAAAGTAAAGGATACAATCGGATTAAATAAAAGCTTCATGATATTTGGGTCATAAAAAATATTGGTAACTTTGTACCCACAAAATTTAATGAGATGAAACTGCCAATCGTTGCGTACGGAGATCCGGTCTTGAGAAAAAAGACAATAGAGATAGATGAAGATTACCCGGAGATCAAAGAGCTGATCGCCAATATGTATGATACCATGTATGCGGCACATGGAGTCGGTCTGGCAGCGCCTCAGATCGGTCTGCCGATCAGGGTATTTGTGATAGATGCATCTCCATTTGCAGAGGATGATGATGAAGATAAGTCACTGAAAGATTTCAAAAAGGTATTTATTAACCCGATCATCGTAGAAGAAACAGGAGAGAAATGGGGATTTAATGAAGGTTGTCTGAGTATTCCGGATATCAATGAAGAGGTGTTCCGCCCTGCTAATGTTGTCATTAATTATCTGGATGAGAATTTTGAAGAGCATGAAATCGAACTTTCTGGTCTGGCTGCGCGTATTGTTCAGCACGAATACGACCATTTGGAAGGAAAACTTTTTACGGATAAACTGGGTCCTTTGAAAAAGGCGATGCTTAAAGGAAAACTGGATGCAATATCTAAAGGACTGATCAGAGTCGGATATAAAATGAAATTTCCGTTTGAAAAGAAAAAACGTTAAGGAGCAGATCCTTAACGTTTTTTGTATTCGCCTACTGCAGGCAGAAAAAGCCGGTATTTGATAGATACTATACGGACAACAAATACAACTGCTGCGCCAATAAATGCACACCACGAATTATTGAGTCCCGTATTGCGCAGCAGGATAAAAGTAATAGCCCCCGCCAGACAGGCTGTAGCATAGATTTCTTTTCGGAATATGAGCGGAGTCTCGTTCATCAGCGTATCACGTATCACTCCTCCCAGAACGGCAGTAAACATACCAAATACAACTGCTGCTATGGTACTGCTGTCATAGATCAGGGATTTTTGCACACCGACAATGGTGAAAAAACCGATACCTATGGCATCAAATAATGAAAGGGTACGTGCATATTTGTCCAGTCGCTCATTTGCAAGGAGAGCGATGCTAACCCCAATCAAAATGGCCACAAGGTAGTTTCCGTCATTGACCCATACAGGGCGCAGATTGAGAAAAATATCCCGGAGTGATCCGCCACCTATAGCGGTAACAAACCCCAGAAAAGTGGCACCAAACATATCGATGTTCTTTCTGTTGGCTGCCATTGCTCCGGATATAGCAAAAAACATCGTTCCGACCAGGTCACTGTAATATATGTAGTTGGCGTCTGTCATCTGAAAAATTTGAATTCAATAATAAACAAATTTGCGTAGCTATGTAAGGAAGAAGTTTATTTTTTAACAGCACTATCAAGATTTATACCTACTCGCATTGCTCTCAGCCCTTCCACTCCCTGCACTTCCTCCAAATCCAATTCCTCAATACCCGGCAACAGTAGATGGGTCGCCTGCAAAGATTGTATGCTTTCACGCAATTCTGAGGCCATTTCCTGAGAAAAATATACAATTGCAATTTTATCCGGTTGTGTAAGACGTTCGAGTGTATGCCTGATCCGTATTTTGTCTATCCGTTTTTTAATAATCTGGTACCGGATATTGTATGATCCCTCCACATCAAATCTTCGCTCATCACTACGGAAGCTGATGTCAATATTGGTGGGGTTAACAAAAATAAGCTGTGTCGTCTGCAGCGGTATTTTTAATTGGGGTTGCATATGATGCACTAAAATCCCGACCCTGGCCATAGTGATAAGTTGCTGAAGACGAAATATCCGGATGATCTGCGGATCAAAAGGTTGTAACGGGGTAATGGATTCGCCGACAAAGATATCATACTCGATGCCGTCTGTTCTGAACTTCTCAAAGTAAGAAGGATAGTTCCCCTGTACAAACGCATTAAGAACATCGAGTTCCTGACTAATAACAGCATTAAGCTGCTGCAAGGAAATCTCAAATTCATTCTGAAAGCAATCGTTGTGTATCTCATTGCAACTTATCTGATTTTCGTAAGATGAGATAAGCGCATCTGTTTCGGCATTATGATGCCTGACCTCCTCAAAAAACTGATTAAGATCTTTTCTGAAAAACTCTACAATCTTAAGGAGTGCCTCATCAAAGGGCATAATGGAAAATAACTTACCGGATTGTCGCATCTTATCCATAAATGCGCTGACGACAGGCGAATCATCAATATTCTGAATCTTTAGAAGGAGTTCTTCCAGTTGCTGATGCTGCAGATTAAAATCACGCTGTACCGCCTTGCTTCTCAGAACAGAAGAATCTCTGACATCTATAGCACCGTATAAAGGATACACATCCCTGAAATATATGTCTTGTATTTTTGAATTCGGGACATTTGCCGCAAGATCTCCAAGATATTTAGCAGCAACCTGATTAAATTTCCACTGTACTGCGGGTTGCAAGGCTGTAAATTGTTCTGTGATCACTTTGTCAAGCCTGTTCTTGAATTCCAGAGAGAGATCAAAAGACAACTGAGAAAGCAGTGTCGCTATATGACGAAGTCTGGGCAGGATACTTTTATCCAGCATTTTTCCATTGGTAGAATAGATTTCCAGTACACCAGAGAGCGTATTGTTGTAATATAGTGGCAGACCTAAATACGAATTTATCCCTATCTGTTGAAGTGCATTGGTGAGCATAGATTCGGAATCTATCATGCCATCCACCAGATTATATACAATGGAAAAGGGGGAATGCAGATATTCGTAGATAAAATTAGGACTCTCCTCCCTGAAGGTATTCTGTAGCTGCCCGAACAATACACTTTTATGCGTGAAGTCAGAATTGACCACAGGCGAACCATTAAGATGGAAAAGAGGGAACAGACTGAATTGTACTTCAGAAACGCCAAGAAGTATTTTAATAAACTGATCCAGCTTTTGAAAATAATGATTTGTCTCGTAAAGAGACAAGTTGGTCATCATAGACTTGATATGCTGTGTGACGCGTTCTGCAGTGACATCCTGAAAAGTCAAAAGCGTGAATCCCGAAAACTCAAATTTAGTAATATCAAGCACCTTGCTGAGCTGAGACCAGTCCGTGTTTGCTGGATTTCGCTGTTCTTTTAACTGTGTGTAGTCTATGGGAGGCAGGTCGCCTTGCACCTGAATATCTACAAAAGTGTAATCTGTAATCAGATCATAATAGCTGTTTACCGTTCCGTCCTGATTCTTTAATGTGTACAGGATCTTATCTTTTTCGGTATTCGGGAATCCGTAGAATCGCTGTAAGACCAATGCATACAGATGGCGGATCTGGGGATCTATCTCGGGGACAATAAAAGCCGTTTCGGATATATCTTCCTCTTTCAGATTTCTGTCCAGAAAGGAATAAAGTGCATCCGTACCATAAGTGACCGTTTTGCTGACCGGAAGTCCGATTCCCCAAAGAGTATCCTGATTGTTAGCCATCAGGGATACGGTCAGGTTGTAAATCAGATGAAAAACCTCATCATATGCGGTCATATTATCCAGCGCCAGCTTCCCGTGTTTGTGCTCTACTTCTCTGATTCTTTTTAACGCAAATTCAGGAAGAAGGCGTTTGTGCGGATCAGAAGTCTGGACGATATTATCCAGATAATTGAAAAAAGGTTCGCAGGAGAGTTCTTCTTTAAGAACCGGCCAGTAACCGGCTTCTTCCCTGTGTATATCTTTTAAATACGATTGCATAATCTTTCCTTAATATTTAGAAACGGAAACCCATTGAAAAATAGGGATACCAGCCTTCTGTGGAGTGGGCCATGACAAACTGCAAAGCCAGCATCTTAGCCAAAATGTAATAAGCACCACCACCAACGCCCTGATGCATAGAAGAATCTGTGGTATTTTCAGACCAGACCTTACCAATATCATAAAGACCCAGTACTCCAATTTCACCGGGAGCAATATAACTGTTAATATGATGTACACGAATCCGTGCTTCAAGATTATTATAAAAATACTGGTCTCCGGCAAACCGGTATTGGCGATATCCTCGCAGATTACCCTGCCCTCCAAGGAACAGTGACTGATAAAAGGCCGGTTTTCCAACATTGGAACCAGCACCTGTTCTGTTGGCAAGTACTATAGCTTTCTGTAAAAAACTTTTGTATACACCCATCTCGGCAGTCAGTTGTGCATAGGATCTGGAATATTTATTCAGGCCTGTATATCCGGAGAGAGAGGCAGAAAAATATCCTCCTTCTGTAGGGTTTAAATGATTGTTGCGATTGTCCTTCATAAAATGCGCTGCAAGGCCTATAAAAGTCTTGTCATTGGAGACCGTAAGGCTGTCATAGGAATGAAGAGCATTGGAAGTAAGAATAAACCGGTCTTTGTTTTCTTCCGGATTCATATGATAGGCCTGAAAAGAAGGGCCAATGCTGTAGGTTACAGTAGGACTGGGATTCCACAGTAAATGCGAATTTACTTCAAACAGATTAAAACGTGCTCTGTAATATCTGCTGCCATAGGTGTCTTCATGAAATTCGGAATTATTACCCATCCCGAAAAAATTCTGGCTGTTGTCCGGAGCTTTGGCATTTGCTTCAACCACCAGGTCTGCTTTGCCAAATACTTCTTTCCATTGACCACGATATTTGATACGGTAAGCTCCGGTGCGGATCGCTCCTCCTATTCCGAATTCCTGAGTGTTGGCAAACGGAGTTTTGCGAAAGCCTCGCTGCTGTGTGTATTTAAATCCTGCTCCCAGAAATATCCCGTCATCAGCATTATATCCTGCAGTCAGTAAAGGAAGCCAGGTATTATATAAATTTACGGGAACAAAATCCACATTCGCAGAATCTTTAGTGCTTTTTACATGCAGACGGTCAATATTACCGGAGAAATGTGAAGAAGCACTGTTATCGTATAGTCTGATCGTTTTGTTGGAATGTTGTATCACGTACGCTTTGGGATCATAGCTGCCTATAATCCGGAGTTTGATGTCCGTATTGGAAGTATTGACAAAAACGGAATCCGTACCTTTACCTAAATATACCCGTACTTCTCTGGTCATCTCCGGTGAGAATATTTTGTCCATTAGCAATTTAGTCTCTTCGCCTTCTTTATTGATTTTGGTTATCTTAATGCTTAATGCATTATCCGGAGCATCTTCAATCCTTACTTTCTCATTTTTATCGCTCAGATGTACATCAACGATATTATTTACAAAGCGGTAATATTTATCCATAGCTGCAGGCATAGCATCTCTGCGGGACTTCAGATCATGCAATATCGCTTTCCCTCGGATATCGATAGAAGACTGGGGCAACCTGCTGACACTCTCCGCTAATACCTCATCTGTAAGTTGTTCAGAAAATTTATGCGCTTCCTTCATCCATTCTTCGTAAGACAGTTGTGCCTGCGGATGCGCATTGAGAAAACGGGACTTGATCATTGAATATTGAATTCTGGGAATTTTGGGCCCGAATCCTTGCATAGTCGGCATAATAAAAGGCTGATAGATGTTGGATGTAATAAATCCCTGTGTAACACGCAAGGCCTGATCCCGATCCCGGGGAACGGAAACATAGTCCCTATCTTTATCTTTTTTGCCTTTGTTTACATCATACCACCTCCATTGATCTTCATGTCTGTCCCAGTCATTAATCAGGACATCCAGCATTCTTGCTCTTAGAAATGTTTTGGCTTTAAATTTATTGTCATTGTCATTTTGCAGCTTTTGCATCATCTTAATGCTGTTGTCAGAGTCGCCCAAAGGCTCCCGCTCTTCCAGCAAGGCGACTTCATTTGCAAATAAAAGGTTATAAGCTCCCAAAGCGGTATCCGGAGCAACTACACCGATAACAGGATTGGCGACAGGGACATCTATTGCTTTTGCCAGAGGAGGTATCATTAATGCGGAATAGGGATGCTGTGCACTGTTTGCATCATCCAGAACATTCTGTACAAAAGTGTGATGCAGTTCTTCCGGAATCAAAGATTCTGTGCGTTTATTAACCGAACGAAGAGCCCACTCTTTGCCCTGTGCATCTTCCAGACGAAGGGATATAGATTGCATTCCTCCGCCCCTTTTCGTAGGTTTTAATCCACCATGTAGTTCGGACATGCGTAATACAGGCAGTTTAGTTTCAGCTGCCCATTCTTTTCTGTAATTTTCACCCAAAAAGAAACGCTGCAGGGTATTCGCCTCATCATATTTCGGATTGACCCGTACGGTGACGCTATCCCGTCCGGCAGTCATATTGTGTAAAGAGTCTACTATAATATTTATATCCTTGTAAGGCTTAGTATATGTATATGCCTCTTTTATTTCATTTTTATCATAGACGTAATACGTCATCTTTATATTTCTGTCTTCAAGCTGGTCCAGAATTACAAAGCCTCCTTTTTCTCCCTTGTACAAAAGGTGCTTTCCTTTATGAATGTGTGATGCACGTGATCCGGCTCCGCTGACAACCTGTGTAATGTTTTTATCCTGAATGAGTTGAAGCCCGTGGTCGTGTCCGGAGACATAAATTGTATTTGGAAACCGTTTAAATACAGAAGTCACCTCTGTAATAAGGTCTGTATATTCAGGATGCGGCTTATCCTCCGGGCTTTGAAATACTGTAGAACGAAGAAGCGGATAGAGTGAGCCGACAACAGGCAGCGGAATGTAGAGATTTTTCCAGCCTTCCGTAAGCGGGAAGAGGTGTTGTTTTACCGAAAAGTATCCGCCATGTGGTCCGTAGGTCCGCATGGGGTGATGAGAGGCAACTATGATGGTTTTATAACGGTTTTCATATAACAGTTCGTCAAGCTGTTGCAGAAAAACAGTTTTGGAATCACACTCACAATCGATGTCTGCAGATGACTTCTTGTGCGGAAATAACCAGTATTCACTGTCATACGCGATAATAACCAGATTTTCAGAGACCGGAATCTCTACCGGACCGGGACATCCATTGGCAGGCAGCACCTTTAATAATGAATCTTGCTGATCCGCTATAAAGCTCCATTGTGCCCTTATTTTTGCAAGTCCGTCTTTACCCATATTATCCCAATCGTGATTTCCGGGAATAAAATAAACCGGACTTCCCGCCCGCCTTAAGGGAGAAAATTGGGCGGATAAAATTTCCCGGGTCACCTTTTCTTTTGGATGTCCGGGTAAAGCCATACCGGTAGGATAAATATTATCTCCGAGATAGAGCGTTGTGGTTTTGCCCGGAATAATGAGCTCCGTCGCTTTAGTAATCAATGTCGTCTGCTGCGGATTGATTTCTCCGGCATCTCCGATCAGAATCAAACGGCTGCGGATCTGTGCATCCTGAGCAAAAGCCGGCCCGGCCAACAGAAGGAACAAAAAAAGCGATTGAAATTTCATTATTTAAACAGTTTAAATTTATATAATATCGCTTTGTCTTTATTGCCGGCCTCATTGCTGATATACAAGTTATCATCCGTATCAAATGCAATACCTTCCGGCTGTGTATGCTGTTTGCGGCTTAAAAGAAAAACAGACTTTATATTCCATTTGTCATCTGTTATGACCAACGCTTTATCAACTGATGAAAGAATATACCATTCATTTGTTGAGACCCGCTTTGTTAAAGCCGACGGTTTGAATGTTTTAGAGAAACTGCTGTCAAATTGTTTTAACTGGTTAATATTTAGAGTGAATCCTCCGTTCGCTTCTAAATCTCCGGTCTCATTTATTTTGAAAA
The DNA here is from genome assembly GCF_000143765.1 of Sphingobacterium spiritivorum ATCC 33861. Taxonomy (GTDB): domain Bacteria; phylum Bacteroidota; class Bacteroidia; order Sphingobacteriales; family Sphingobacteriaceae; genus Sphingobacterium; species Sphingobacterium spiritivorum. Next base: position 66,816 of record NZ_GL379777.1, read on the forward strand.
TATAGCCGGACGTTTGTGCTTTCTTTTTGTCAGCGGAACAGGATTTACACAACGCAAACACCAGCTGGCGCACAGTGTCAGTGGCAAGGCCTTCATATTCTCCCTTCGGTAGAATGTCCTTAAAGGTTTTGACCTGCTGAATATTGTTTTTCTCGGATATGGGGAATGTATATAATGTACCGTTACTCTTTAGAATAATAAAATGACTTTTGCTGACCGCTAAATCTTCATAATCACCATCTTTTTCAAAAGGGACAGAAGAGAGCTGTTTGTTTATAAGGTTATAGGAGTACAATAAACCCTTTTCGTCCTGAATGGCATAAATCCACTCCTTATTATCCGGTAAGAAGGTAATTCCGGAAATTTCCTGCAATTCGTCGGGCAATTCCGTTGGCTGTCCCTTATCCAGTTGATAAGGAATAGTTTTATCAGTTGCAGGTGTCGCAGTTTCTTTTGTTTTGGTAGTATTGGCTTTCTGAGAGCAGGCCTGAAAAGCATAGGAGCTTAAAGAGAGCGCCAGGGATAATATAAAGACGGGGCGATTCATAGGAGTCATTTTAAACGAATGATTATATACTTACGGAAATCAGAAAAGATATAGAAGAAAGGATCAAACCCAGCATAAATATTGCATATGCAATACGTAGCAGCTTGTATTTTCTTCCCAGAACCACACCTTGTGCATATACATCTTTTGTCAGCATCCCATATAAGAATTCGCTGTCATCCATCACCCGGTTCATTCCTTCCTTATATTCCTCCAGTTTCATTTTGTAAAAATTGCCGAAAAACAGCAGGTTCACTGTTTTTTTGTTGATCTCTTCCTGTGTGAATACTCCCGGCGGTACCTTCGGGATAGTAGACAATATTGCGACCACCATTGTGGATACACTGAAGGACAAAAGCATTATAGTAGGAATAACCAGATGTTCGTTGCTATCAAGCTTTCTTAATAATACTGCTATGACCATAGAAAGAATAATGGAATTAACAGTCAATAGAATATTCGCTTTATTATCAGCCATATCACTCAAGCGTTGATTATTGGATGATGTAATCCGAAACATGGTTTCTATTCCGCGTTCGGGTTTCTTTTGCCGTTCCTCATTCTTTTTAGAGAAATTATCTTCGGTAAGCTCCTTTCCTTCTTTCTTCTCTTTATCCAATAATATTTTCAGATTTTTCTCTTTCTCCTTATTCAGCTTCTCTCTGGCATAATCAGTATGATAGTGATGCTGCTGCATAAGTGCTATTGTTTGCTTTCTCCACTCTTCCTTGCCAATCTTCTTCTCTCCTACTGTTTCTGCTTCTTTACGCATAAGTTTATTGCGTGTCTCAAAATTCTCACCGCCTAAATGAAACAGATCGGCATCACATAATATCTGCTCTAGTAGATTAGTTGGCTGCTGCGGCATCCGGGTTGCCATAATACAGCCGACTACCTGGTCCTGAATATGCTTATCGACCCCTTCCTCTTCAAGAAATGTCCGTGCGAGTTGTGCACCCCTGCCTTCATGTTGCTTTGCTCCGCCATGGAAGTAGCCAAGATCATGGAAATAAGCCGCACATAAGACAATAAACAGATCTTCTTTATTCAGCGCATAATGATGTGCGATCTCAGTAGTAGCATTGACTACCTCTGAAGTATGGGAATCATTATGAAAGCATAGCTCGGCAATTTTATGTTGCTTTATAAAGTCTGAAACATAGGCTTGCACTTTTTGGAGGATCAGGTCGTATTCCATTTTAATAACCGTTAAGTATTATAAACAAATATATCTACATCTACAGAAACTCGTAGCACATCCTGTTTGTTTTTAGTGGAAATATATGTTTTTTGATTCCCTGCTGACTTTTACAGGTGATTTCAGAATGCCTTGTGAAATTATCTTGTATATTTTCAGGCAGTTATGTTTTGTTTTAGAAATAAGGTTAAAAAAGGTTTGGAAGTAATGTGATTAAAGTTCTACCTTTGCACCACTCCGCAAGGGAGGGATAGTTGTTTCGGAAGGGATGACTACTGAAAAAAGGAGGTTTAGAATAACGGGAGGGCATATTTTTTGTAAAAAAGATTTGTGCAATTCAAAAAAGATTTCTACCTTTGCCATCCCTTACGGGGGTTAAGCCGAGCGGTTTCTCATAGCGATCAGGAGGTGAAAAAAGGAAAGAAAGAACCAGAAAATATTTTCACAAATATTTTGGAGTTTTAAAAAAGATTTCTACCTTTGCAGTCCCTTCAGAAACGAAGGAAAAAACAAGATCAAAACAGGCGCAATGCCTTGTTGAAATAGAAGCGGAAACGAGAGTGGAAGCGCGAAGTTCTTTAAAGAAATAATCATGTAGCGTAACGAGTAGTTGATAAGTCAGCGAAAGTTAACAAAAAATCAACCAAGTCAATTCAGGTTAGAAATTAAAAAGACAATTCTAATTATTTTTATTGATAAATAGTTAGGTGTCGAACAATTCATTATTACAATGGAGAGTTTGATCCTGGCTCAGGATGAACGCTAGCGGCAGGCCTAATACATGCAAGTCGAACGAGATTATCCAGCTTGCTGGATATGAAAGTGGCGCACGGGTGCGTAACGCGTGAGCAACCTACCTCTGTCAGGGGGATAGCCCGGCGAAAGTCGGATTAACACCGCATGACATTATTGATGTGGCATCACATTATAATCAAATATTTATAGGACAGAGATGGGCTCGCGTGACATTAGCTAGTTGGAGAGGTAACGGCTCACCAAGGCAACGATGTCTAGGGGCTCTGAGAGGAGAATCCCCCACACTGGTACTGAGACACGGACCAGACTCCTACGGGAGGCAGCAGTAAGGAATATTGGTCAATGGAGGGAACTCTGAACCAGCCATGCCGCGTGCAGGATGACTGCCCTATGGGTTGTAAACTGCTTTTGTCGGGGAATAAACCTACGTTTGTAAACGTAGCTGAATGTACCCGAAGAATAAGGATCGGCTAACTCCGTGCCAGCAGCCGCGGTAATACGGAGGATCCAAGCGTTATCCGGATTTATTGGGTTTAAAGGGTGCGTAGGCGGTTCTTTAAGTCAGAGGTGAAAGACGGCAGCTTAACTGTCGCAGTGCCTTTGATACTGAAGAACTTGAATTAGGTTGAGGAATGCGGAATGAGACAAGTAGCGGTGAAATGCATAGATATGTCTCAGAACCCCGATTGCGAAGGCAGCATTCCAAGCCTTTATTGACGCTGATGCACGAAAGCGTGGGGATCGAACAGGATTAGATACCCTGGTAGTCCACGCCCTAAACGATGATAACTCGATGTTGGCGATAGACAGTCAGCGTCCCAGCGAAAGCGTTAAGTTATCCACCTGGGGAGTACGCCCGCAAGGGTGAAACTCAAAGGAATTGACGGGGGCCCGCACAAGCGGAGGAGCATGTGGTTTAATTCGATGATACGCGAGGAACCTTACCCGGGCTTGAAAGTTAGTGAATGATCCAGAGACGGATCAGTCCTTCGGGACACGAAACTAGGTGCTGCATGGCTGTCGTCAGCTCGTGCCGTGAGGTGTTGGGTTAAGTCCCGCAACGAGCGCAACCCCTATGTTTAGTTGCCAGCATGTCATGATGGGGACTCTAAACAGACTGCCTGCGCAAGCAGAGAGGAAGGTGGGGACGACGTCAAGTCATCATGGCCCTTACGTCCGGGGCTACACACGTGCTACAATGGTCGGTACAGCGGGCAGCTACACAGTAATGTGATGCCAATCTCTGAAAGCCGATCACAGTTCGGATTGAGGTCTGCAACTCGACCTCATGAAGTTGGATTCGCTAGTAATCGCGTATCAGCAATGACGCGGTGAATACGTTCCCGGGCCTTGTACACACCGCCCGTCAAGCCATGAAAGTTGGGGGTGCCTAAAGCATGTAACCGCAAGGAGCGTGTTAGGGCAAAACCGATAATTGGGGCTAAGTCGTAACAAGGTAGCCGTACCGGAAGGTGCGGCTGGAATACCTCCTTTCTAGAGTACTTGAATTGGTGCTCGTTACGTATACACATGATTAAAAAAGACATTAAGAAGAAAGTACCCATCCCAATAAGAAGGAATGGAGTTACCGAGAGAGATTAAGAAAAAGCTAGTCCCGTAGCTCAGTTGGTTAGAGCACTACACTGATAATGTAGGGGTCAGCAGTTCAAATCTGCTCGGGACTACCACACAAGCCGGGGAATTAGCTCAGCTGGCTAGAGCATCTGCCTTGCACGCAGAGGGTCAACGGTTCGACTCCGTTATTCTCCACCAGAGAAAAGTGTTATCGAAGGATAGCACGATAAATTTCTTAACGAGTTCTTTGACATATTGAAAGAAAAAAATTACAAGAGAAGACAACAGTAGAGACGTTTTCCATTAACTTGGAAGACATAATACAAGCATCACCATAGTAGCAAAAGGGCTATGCGTGAGAAGAAAGTAAATAAGGGCACACGGGGGATGCCTAGGCTCTCAGAGGCGAAGAAGGACGTGATAAGCTGCGATAAGCATCGGGGATTGGCAAATGCGACTAGATCCGATGATTTCCGAATGGGGCAACCTAACATACTGAAGGTATGTTGTATAATACGCGAACGCGCTGAACTGAAACATCTAAGTAGGCGTAGGAGAAGAAAATAATAATGATTTCCCAAGTAGTGGCGAGCGAACGGGAAAGAGCCCAAACCATAATTGTTACGGCAATTATGGGGTTGTAGGACCACGATATTGTATTGACCGTATGAAGTAGAAGCAGATGGGAAGCTGCACGATAGGGGTGATAGTCCCGTATACGTAAAGAGGGTCAGCATAGTGGTATCCTGAGTACCGCGGGGTCGGAGACGCCCTGTGGGAATCCGGCGGCACCATCCGCCAAGGCTAAATACTCCTGAGAGACCGATAGTGAACCAGTACCGTGAGGGAAAGGTGAAAAGAACCCCGAACAGGGGAGTGAAAAGAACCTGAAACCGTGTGCTTACAAGCGGTTGGAGCGGAGTGATTCCGTGACAGCGTGCCTTTTGCATAATGAGCCTACGAGTTACTCTTGTCTGGCAAGGTTAAGTGGTTCAGCCACGTATCCGAAGCGAAAGCGAGTCTTAATAGGGCGCATAGTCAGATGAGGTAGACGCGAAACCTTGTGATCTACCCTTGGGCAGGTTGAAGTTGCAGTAACATGTAATGGAGGACCGAACCGATAAACGTTGAAAAGTTTCCGGATGACCTGAGGGTAGGGGTGAAAGGCTAATCAAACTGGGAAATAGCTCGTACTCCCCGAAATGTTTTTAGGAACAGCGTGAGAGTTTAGTTTGATAGAGGTAGAGCTACCGATTGGGTGCGGGGGAGTCAAATCCTACCAAATCCAGACGAACTCCGAATGCTATCAAATATATCTTGCAGTGAGGCTTTGGGTGCTAAGGTCCAAGGCCGAGAGGGAAAGAACCCAGACCATCAGCTAAGGTCCCCAAATATACACTAAGTTGAACTAACGAGGTCCGGTTGCCCAGACAGCTAGGATGTTGGCTTGGAAGCAGCCATTCATTTAAAGAGTGCGTAACAGCTCACTAGTCGAGCGGCCGGGCGTGGATAATAAACGGGCATCAAGTGTATTACCGAAGCTATGGATTATATACAATAGTATATACTGGTAGGGGAGCATTCTATAGGGGGTGAATCGTCATGGTAATGTGGCGTGGACCTTATAGAAAAGCAAATGTAGGCATAAGTAACGATAAGGCAGGTGGGAAACCTGCCCACCGAAAGACTAAGGTTTCCTGATCAACGCTAATCGGATCAGGGTTAGTCGGGGCCTAAGGCACACCCGAAGGGGGATAGCCGATGGACAACTGGTTAATATTCCAGTACTTTTTATAACTGCGATGTGGTGACGGAGTAGTGACACTGCCGCGAACTGACGGAATAGTTCGTTAAAAGGCGTAGGTATTAGAGATGTAGGCAAATCCGCATTTCTAGCTGAACCCCAATAGTACAGCAAAGCTTCGGTGGCGCTGATAGAGCAGGTAAACAGACTTCCAAGAAAACCCGCTAAGCTTCAGGTTATAAAAACCCGTACCGTAAACCGACACAGGTAGTCGAGGAGAGAATCCTAAGGTGCTCGAGTGAATCATGGCTAAGGAACTCGGCAAAATGGCCCTGTAACTTCGGGAGAAGGGGCGCTTCCTCACGAGAGTGAGAAGCCGCAGTGAAAAGGCCCAGGCGACTGTTTAACAAAAACATATGGCTTTGCAAAATCGCAAGATGAGGTATAAGGCCTGACACCTGCCCGGTGCTGGAAGGTTAAGAGGGGATGTCATCGCAAGAGAAGCATTGAATCGAAGCCCCAGTAAACGGCGGCCGTAACTATAACGGTCCTAAGGTAGCGAAATTCCTTGTCGGGTAAGTTCCGACCTGCACGAATGGTGTAACGATCTGGGCGCTGTCTCAGCCATGAGCTCGGTGAAATTGTGGTATCGGTGAAGACGCCGGTTACCCGCAACGGGACGGAAAGACCCCATGCACCTTCACTATAGCTTAACATTGGAATTGGGTACAGGATGTGTAGGATAGGCGGGAGATGTTGAAGCGGCTTCGCCAGGAGTCGTGGAATCAACCTTGAAATACCGCCCTTTCTGTATTCGGTTTCTAACTCGATTACGTCGAGGACATTGTTTGGTGGGTAGTTTGACTGGGGTGGTCGCCTCCAAAAAGGTAACGGAGGCTTTCAAAGGTAAGCTCAGTACGCTTGGTAACCGTACGAGGAGTGCAATGGCATAAGCTTGCTTGACTGTGAGACCGACAAGTCGAACAGGGTCGAAAGACGGACATAGTGATCCGGTGGTTCTGTATGGAAGGGCCATCGCTCAAAGGATAAAAGGTACGCTGGGGATAACAGGCTGATCTCCCCCAAGAGCTCATATCGACGGGGAGGTTTGGCACCTCGATGTCGGCTCGTCACATCCTGGGGCTGGAGAAGGTCCCAAGGGTTGGGCTGTTCGCCCATTAAAGTGGCACGCGAGCTGGGTTCAGAACGTCGCGAGACAGTTCGGTCCCTATCTGTTGTGGGCGTTGGAAGTTTGAGTGGATCTGATCTTAGTACGAGAGGACCGGATTGGACAGACCGCTGGTGAACCTGTTATGCCGCCAGGTGTACGGCAGGGTAGCTACGTCTGGAATAGATAAGCGCTGAAAGCATCTAAGTGCGAAACTAGCCACGAGATGAGACTTCCTTATAGGGTCGTAGAAGATGACTACGTTGATAGGTTGTAGGTGTAAAGGTAGAAATACCATAGCCGAGCAATACTAATAGCCCGAAGCTTTCTCAAGCAGATAACACTGTTGTCTTCCTCTTTAATTATTTCTTTCAATAGTATGTCATTGATGATGATCTTTACTAATGCGAATTAGAAAGAGTATTATCAAAAAAAGCATTCAGGTGCCTATATCGGCGGTGTCTACCTCTTCCCATTCCGAACAGAGCAGTCAAGCCCGCCAGAGCCGATGGTATTGCCGTAACAGGTGGGAGAGTAGGTCGGTGCCTTTTTTTATACGAAAGCCCTTTCTGGAAACAGATAAGGGCTTTTTTGTTTTC
>NZ_GL379778.1 GCF_000143765.1 Sphingobacterium spiritivorum ATCC 33861
TGGAGATCCGGCGTTTCAGACGGTACAATACGGTACCTTGCTGTACGGGCTATCCGCTTCGCTGGTCAGACCGGACAAGTACTATGTAGGCGTATCGATGCCCCGTTCTATTTTCGGATCCAAAGAATCCGACTATGTGCGTCAGTTTGGTCGGGACAATACCTTCTATGTATCCTCCGGGGTTATTTTTGATCTGGATAATCAGATGTACATCCGTCCGAGCTTACTGGCGAGCTACCGTCCGGTGACCGGGGTTCAGTTCGATGGTACAGTGATGTTATTCTTCCATGAGAAATTCGGTATCGGGGCAGGTTACAGACAACGTGGCGATCTGATGGGAATGGCCGAATTCAATCTGGGCAGACTTCGTATCGGATACAGTTACCAGCAGAATCTGAAGAACAGTGATCTGAACAGATACATCGCAAACAGTACGCATGAACTAGGGTTGTCAGTACGCTTCGGTAACCAAAGCAGATCAAGGTTGTAAGTATCACCACTATTTATTTATAAGCAGAGAGGTTCTAAAGGTAGTTTTAGAACCTCTTTGTTTTTGGAACTTATATCATTAACCTCTCTGCCCTTCGGGCATCTCTCCTTTGGAAGGAGAAAAGGGTTATAACGACATTTTTTACGAAACTTATTCCCTCTCATTTTTAAGGAGAACCTGTTCCGACTCGTTGGAAGGGTTAGGGAGAGGTTCTGTGCTTCTATTGATTAACCTTTCTCCCGATAAATCGGGATATCTCTTTTGAAAGGAGAGAAGGGTTATGAAACTCACATCAACTTTAATATTTAATAACGTTATTTGGCGTCCCCGCCAAATGATACAACTGAAATTACCATACTGTCGGTGAGGACACCGGCAGACGCGGACAAAAATCCTTTCTCCCGATAAATCGGAATCTCTCCTTTGGGAAGGAGAGAAAAGCTAAAACAGACACGTACATATCCTTCAAAACACCTCATAATCCCTGATTTCAGGGATTGTGATGCCCATGCTGATAGGCTAACTTTGAAACATAATGATTCGCATCTATGCGAAAGCATTAATATCCCGATGGGTATGTGTGTTGAATAGTAAAATACTGTATTGTGCACCTGATCAAATGATCAGGTGCCGCAGTGTCAGTAGGAGATGTTTCTTTTAAAAGTCAAGTAAGATATGAACGGTAGATTGAATATAATTTTAGCTTTTAGTTTTACATTTCTGATCATCCTACAAACAAAAGCTCAGCAAATAGCTTCGCGTATACCCAAAGAAGCAAGCCTTGTAGCCGTAATTAATACAAAAGATATTCTAAAGCATAGCAATGCTGATTTGCTCAATGAATTACTTGTCAAGATTAATTTTTTTGACACTTTCCAACAGCAAACAGCACAAAAGCCTGTTCGTCTGGAAGATATGGGGATAGACATGGAGCAGTATAGTTATATGTATCATAAGAATACAGATAGTATATCCTATTTAGGTTATATTTTACCACTCAATAATCGGGAAAAATTTGAAGCGATGCTGCCTTATACGATTGGAAAAGTAGCAACTCAAGACGGATTCCTCAAAGCCACGAATATCAGCGGAACTTTGCTGGCCTGGAATAAAGAAGTACTCTATATATTGTCCGGTGGACTCAATTACAATTTTTTCTATAATGATTCTGTTGCAACACGTTATGGAATTGATAATGTAGATATGGCAGCAACGCCAGTCTATATAGAAAATGGTTCTTATGATGAAGTAGCAGATGCTACGCCGGATTCAACGTATAGCTATACAGAAAATAACATTGATAGTTTAATGAGCACAGGAGCGCCTGATTCCGCTTCATCTGTCATCTATGGAGATATTCGTGATGAAAAAGAAGTAACATTTGAGGCCTATGATTTTGGAAGAGAAAGAGCTGATACTATAGACATAAACGATATCTGGACTGAAGAGGATAAAAATTATTCAGATTCTATCGCACGCATACATGAACATGTACAGCAAAAAAATGACTCCATCCGGAATGCACTTGAAGTTCAATGGATAGATAAGGAAATGCAGCATTTATTATCGGCAAATCATAAAGGATTAGATGAAAAAACGTTAAAATCAATTCATGAAAAAATGCCGTTGTTGCGGGCCTGGGTCAAAAATGTAGACGAATTATATTTGGGACTGCTGCCATTAGCCTATATGAGTTCCTGGTATTACGGATTTAAACCATATTATTTCAGATACGGGTATGGGCAAGCCTTTCTGGATCTGCAGCTTGAAGAACATACTCTGAAACTAAAAACAAGAGTAGATTTGGATAAAGATTTGCTGCAGATTGCAAAGCATATTTATAATCAAAAGCCCAATCCTAAGTTCTTTCGCTATTTCACAGCGCAAACAGTAGGTTTTCTATCCTTGAATATCAATTCCGAAGCCTATATGAAGGAGCTGCCCACATATATCTCCAAGCGCTTTGGTAATCTGTTTGGTAAAGAACCTGAAATTGCTCCGTTTTTGGCTTTAGCAATGGATGTTGCTTTTGATGAACAGGCATTAGCCAAAATAATGCCGGGCGATCATCTGGTACTCCTCAACGGAGTGACAAAACTAAAGACTGAGTATACAGATTATGAATATAATAATGACTATGATCTGAAGGAAGTAAAGCGTACAAAAGAAGAGACAGTTCCACGCTTTGTCTGGATGTTTACATCTAAAGATCAGCGTCTGCTGCTGAGTGGCCTGCAACTGGCTGTAGCTATGAAAAAAGCTACTTTAGATAATGATATTTTTGAAATTGAACGAAATAGTGGTCGGGGATTTCCGATATATATGATGTGTCAGGAAGATCTTGTGTTTGTATCCAATGACCGGACGGAGCTGGAGGAAATAAAGGAAGGGAAAACTCAATCAGTGGCGAATAAGCATTTTGAAAGGATAATCAGGAATAATAAATTTTCAGCAGTCGTACAGACGAAACGCATTCCGACCATACTTAAAGACATGGATATACCTGTTTCGCAGGATTGGCAAACAAATGTAGATGAGCTGGCAGGATATGGGGATGTCACCATCACATCCAAAGGGATTGTTAATAATCAGATTGTTGGAGAGATCGGTGTCTCTTTTCCTCCACAACAGCGCAATGGACTGGAGTTTTTGTTAAAAAAGATGTCACATTATACTTCCGAATAATATCCTTTTACAGTAATCCGGTTTTAAAATACGCTTTAGGAGATTGACCTATATATTTATTGAAATCCTTTAATAGATGATTGCTGTCGTAATAGCCGATTTTGTAAGCGACATCATTCAGAGACAAGGAAGGGAAGGCTTCCAACAAAGTGTAAGCTTTCAAAAAACGTTGAATCTGTATATATTGTTGGGGTGCAATTCCCAAATGCTTTTTAAAGGCGCGTTGCCACCACTTGTAATTTATATGCTGGATAGTGGGAGAGGAGCTTTTCCCTATTTCTTCCAGTCTTTCCTGCAGCAATGCAGGTATTTTTGTACTGGGTATATGCTGGCCGGATATAAAATTGACCACAGCCTTTATCCGTGATTTTGCATCAGTAGCCTGATAATAAGTATTTATAAATGATCTGAAAAACGGCTCAGATGAGTTGGTCAGATCATAAACCGATTGAGATGCAAAACAATCAGGCTGAAGATCAAACAACCGAAAAAATGCAGGTGCGTGAAAACGAACGATTCGGATGGTACCCTCCGGTTTTGCAGACTGTAAAAAGTTTCGTTGTATAAGACCTCCGCACATCCATGCCGAACCCAATGTAATCTGTGTCGTTGTGCTTTTTACTGTTACTGTGTCTGAGCAGGAGGGCATAAGGATCAGAGCCGGATAACCGTCACTAAACAATGCAACTTGTTCACATAGCATGCTGCCGTCAAAGTCATAAATACCCTCAATAGAACTTCCACTCCCGTTTTCGAGAGGAATTTGAATATAGTTTTCTTTATTTTGTGCACGTATGGCAGTAAGAAAATTTATCGGCATCACGACAAAGTTAACAAGCTAGCTTGTGTTACTAATTGAATTTTTTTAACACTTCTTTTATTTCAAAGTTTTCTTTTTCCAGTTTTCTTAAGTTTTTCTCCATATCAATCATATGTAGAGTCAGTTCTTCAATCTTTTTAAGTAATGTAGCCTGATTTGCACCTAAATCAATCCCATTTTCTGAAACATCTTTAGCAGAAGGTACATCAGGTAAGTGACCGTTTTCCTGAATAAAATAAGCAATCTTACTTAAAGGCATTAATTGATATGATGGTTTGAAGACATAATCCGGCCAATTTAAATTCTCAACTTTCATTTCCTTAGCCCTGATGTTCCCGTTAACTGAAAGTTTTTCCAGAGGCTGGAGAGTACCAATACCAACATTACCTGAAGTGGTTAGTGTCATCACATCATTCCAATATCCGGCAGTAAGAGTCAGATTCGTATTACTTTCTGTACCAATTTTAGCATTATAACCAATATGGCTAAACATTCCTAATTTGATTCCTGCATTTGTTGTTACTAGAAGTTTTGCATGTTGAGGTCCTTTTAATTCCAATACTTTATCCCATAATTGAGAATTATCCGGATATAAAGTTCCTATTCCTACATTTCCGTCTTCGGGAAAAATATTTGTCTGTCCATAAGACAGAGAGAACAACATTGCAAACAAACTGGTTGAAATTAATTTTTTCATATAATTTATTATTACTGTCTCATTGTTAATGAGGGTGATTTAAAATAGTGAAATGATGTTTTTTTTACTTTAAAGCGAATTTCAGGTTAATTTTTTAAAAATACTTTCTTTTTGTGTTGATTCAAAACTAAATATGGTTTAATTGTTATAAAACTAAAGAAAATTATGGAAATGTCCGGATTTTACGATTTATCTCCAACATCTCCTCCTTATTTTTGTTTCTTATCCATAAGGCAATAGTATATGATTATATCCGATGATAATGAACTGAAGAAAATGAAAGCTGTAAGTCAGGCAGTAGCTGTGACTTTGCTGAAAATGCAACAATTTGCCAGACCGGGAATATCGACTCAGGAACTGGATGAATTCGGTGGTGATATATTGAGCGAGTTTGGTGCACGATCTGCTCCCCGATTGACGTATGGTTTTCCGGGATATACCTGTATCAGTCTCAATAATGAGGTCGCACACGGAATACCTTCACCCGGTAGAATTCTTCGGGATGGAGATCTGATCAATATTGACGTCTCTGCTGAGCTTGACGGGTACTGGTCTGACAATGGCGGATCTATTGTTGTAGGGGAGGATTTGCATGGACATACTCCTTTGGTTGACGCTTCAAAAAATATTCTCTTATCTGCTATATCCCGTATTAAAGGAGGAGTCAGGATCAACGAAATTGGTCATTACATTGAAACTGAAGCTAGAAAAAGAGGATATCTGGTCATCAAAAATCTGGGAGGTCATGGCTTAGGGAAAGCATTACATGAAGAGCCTTTTGATCTTTTGAATTATAAAGATCCGGATGACAAAAGACGGTTTAGAAAAGGAACAGTTGTCGCTATAGAAACATTTATCAATACGCAATCTACGTTGGCTATTGAACAAGCAGATGGATTTACTTTATTGGGTAATAAGGGAGGGTTTGCAGTTCAACATGAGCATACTCTTGTTGTGACTGATGAAAAACCTATTATACTGACAGCTGTTGAATAGTAAAAAAGATTTTTACCTGTTCGGATTAAAACGGATTTTTCTTAATTTAATTCTTCGAATATCGATATGTGCGATAAGAATCAGTTATAATAAATATGACCATCGAAGAGCTTTTTAAAGAAAAAGAAATCAAGTCTAAAGAGAAAACAGAAACGATCAGTAATTGGATTTTAGAAAAATCACTTGCTGTTGAAGAACTTCTTGTTTTTGTTGAAAACCAAAGAGACCCTGTAAAAGCGACCTGTATAGAGGCTTTGGAATACGCTACCCGGCATCATCCCGAACTTGCTGACGAACATGTGCTGCTATTTGTAACACAATCCTTGCGTTCAAAAGTTCCCCGTATAAAATGGGAAAGTGCAAAGGTTATTGGGAATATTGCCCATCTGTTCTCTACAAAACTGAAGGAGTCCATTTCCAATTTGTTGGATAATACAACGCATGAAGGCACTGTAGTGCGATGGAGTGCTGCATTTGCATTGGGGCAGATTATCAGATTAAAAACTGAATACAATGTAACATTATTGCCTGCTGTGGAGGAGGTATGTGAACAGGAGCAGAAGAAAAGTATTCAGAAGATCTATCAGGAGGCATTGAACAAAATAAAAACTAATCCCTGATATAAAAGTGAGGACTGATGGAGAAATATAAGGTAGACTACAGCGAAACTTCTCATTTTAAAGGTATTCGGATAGTATATGAATATTTGGAAGAAGGACTGGATTATGCCCGGGAAAATGGAATTCCTGAGGTTTGTGTATGGACAGATGGAGATTGGAACAAGCTGACAATTAATTTTGACTTTCTGAAAGACAGAGATTTTATTGAAACCTTTCATTGGTTGGTGCCGATGTCAAAAAAGTCAGATATTAACGGATTAAAGTATTTTCATAAATTGAAGAATCTGTGCTGGAGTGTTGCAGGAGAATTTAATCTGGATCTTTCAATTTTTCCGATTCTGGAGAAACTGAATATTGGCTATGGACCGAAAATTCACGGATGGGACAAACTGACATCTTTAAAAGAACTTTTGATTGGTAGTATTAAGCAAGCTGACCTTTCTTTTCTAAATCACGCTATCAATCTGGAATACCTGCGTATTATCGGTGGCTCATTTGAATCTATAGAAGGTCTCGAACATTGCAGTAAACTCACTACGCTGTTTCTCCAAAAGTGTAACGCACTAACCAAACTTCAGTCTACTATTTGTTATTTGGACAAACTGCAACAACTGAATCTGGAGGGTTGCAAAAAGGTGAATACTGAAGAACAACTTGCAGGTTTGGCAATAAAATATGTATCCATTATATAAAGTTCCGGTGATTAATATTCCTCTTATTGAGACAAAGTTTGAACCTGTTTTAATTTCAGAAGACAATACTAACAGGACCCATGCCATCAAAGTATAACAATTTCCGAAACACCTGCTTATCTGGAAATATATTTTAGAAATTATCTTTTCGCTTTTAAAAGTTTCCCGGCCTCTTTTAAAATAATTACACTTTGAGCCGGAACAACGTCATTACCATCCGGACCGATATTGATCAATAGATTTCCTCCCTTTTTGTTAATTTCCTGCAGTTTATCCACGATCTCTTTAGAGGTTTTCCAATCATTATCGGATTTTTTATAGCCCCATGAGTTATTCATTATGTAACACGCTTCCCAATAATAATCTAAACCTGTTGCTGGGTGTTCCTGCTCAGGAGTGCCAAAATCTCTATTTAATTCTTCCCTTTTTGCTACCCGGTTAATAATATTAAACTTATTCTTGAGATTTTCAAGATGATTATATCAGACTTAACAACACAAGTAAATCAGCAAAATGAAAATAATTGACAAACTTGCTTGGATACAAGTAAAAGACAAATATTATATCTCAGGTTAAAGCAAAACTAGCGTTGCAAGATGTTATTTTAGCGAGTAGAATAGAAACCTTTGGGTTTACTCACCGAATTACTCACTAGATTTTTGAGAATAGGTGCGAATTTTGGGATGTCCTGTAAAAGTAAAAAGCCTCAACTTTCGTCGAGGCTTTCTCTGTGATCCCGCTGGGATTCGAACCCAGGACCCATACATTAAAAGTGTATTGCTCTACCAGCTGAGCTACGGAATCCTTTCTTTTTGTGAACCGTTTCCGTTTCTGAAAGTGATGCAAAGATAGAATTTCTGTTAATATCCTCCAAATAATGCCTGCAATAAAATTTGATTTTTCATGTAACTGCCTAAAAGCTAAAAACATTAATTTGAAAAATTATCTGCGTGCATGGATCATACGGTCTGCTCCGTGCATATCTTTAATCAATTCTACAGTTGAAAATCCCTTTTTCCGTAACATATTTGCCGTTTCAGGTCCGTAGTATTGATTGATCTCAAAATAAAGATCACCTGACGGCTTCAAATGAACCAAAGCAAAAGAGGCAATAGTCTCATAAAAAAGCAGAGGTGTGCTCTCTTCTACGAAAAGAGCGAGGTGCGGTTCAAATTCTAGTACATTGCTGTGCATATCCTCTTTTTCCTTAGGTGTGATATAAGGAGGATTGCTGACAATAATGTCATATAACTGTTCTGTAAACAGATATTCCCATTCCAGAATGTCAGCATTTACAAAATGAATATCCGTCCCCAATTTTTTTGCATTACGTTTAGCCACAGCAATCGCTTCTTTGGAAATATCCAACGCGCTGACATGAGCAGAAGGCATATGCTTCTTCAGTATAACAGGGATGCATCCACTACCAGTCCCGATATCTATAATCTTTAGCGGGACAGCAGAAGAACGGTGATGTCCTATGATCAGGTGTACCAATTCTTCGGTTTCCGGTCTCGGTATGAGTACAAACTCATTTACTTCAAATATTTCACCATAAAAATCAGCCTTTTTCAATATATGTTGAATAGGTTTACGTCTTAACAGCTCCTGTAGTATACGATCCAGCTGAATCTTTTGTTCTTCGGTAACTGCTTCAGTGTTCCGAACAGCGTATTGCATTCTGTTTATACCCGTTACTTCTTCCAGAGCAAGAAAAAAAAGAGATTTAGCCTCTTCAAGGTCATATATTTTTGTCAATTGTGCTGTAAAGTATAGTTCGTATTGTTGAAGTGAATTCATAGCTCAAAAATACAATTATTCTTAGAGAACCATATAGCAGTTATCTGCCATCTAATTGATACTTTTGTATATGAATATGCAAGAACGATACATGCAAAGATGTCTGGAGCTCGCCCTACTTGGTGCGGGTACTGTGAGTCCTAATCCTATGGTCGGAGCTGTGATAGTCCATGAGAATAAAATCATTGGTGAGGGCTATACTTCGCCCTATGGCGGTCCACATGCAGAAGTCAATGCTATTCAACAGGTGAAGGATCAGTATCCGGATTCAGCAGACCGCTTGCTGGAAGAATCCGATATGTATGTCAGTCTGGAACCCTGTGCACATTTTGGAAAAACACCTCCCTGTGCTAATCTTATTGTAAAGCATAACCTCAGAAAAGTCTATATCGCCTGTATGGATCCGTTTGCTCAGGTCAACGGTAAAGGTCTCGGAATCTTGCAGGAGGCAGGGATAGAAGTAGAAGTCGGCTTGTTAGAGAAAGAAGCCCTTTGGTTAAACAGACGTTTTTTTACACGCGTCAGGCAGAACAGGCCTTATATTATCCTCAAATGGGCAGAGACAGCCGATGGATATATGGCAAAGAATACCGATGAACAAGCCTGGATCAGTAATGAAGCCAGTAAGCAACTTGTGCATAAATGGAGATCTGAAGAAGATGCTATATTGGTAGGAACTCGTACCGCATTGATCGATAATCCGTCACTGACAGTGAGAGAGTGGGAGGGAAGTAATCCCAAACGTGTCCTCGTAGATAAGCAGTTGTCAGTACCTGAGACTGCAGCTATCTTTTCCGAAGATGCAGATACCATTGTGTTCAATGCAGTCAAGACCGACTGGCAGGGGCGTATCAAGTATATCGAATTGGAAAATTATGATTTATATCTGCCTCAGAATATCCTGTACCAACTATACCTGATGGATATTCAGTCTGTTATTATAGAAGGAGGAGCTAAGACTCTTCAGCACTTTATCGATGCAGGACTATGGGATGAAGCCAGAGTGATCAAAAGTAAAGTGTTTTGGGAAGACGGTATAAAGGCGCCTGTTATCGAAGGTGAACTGAAAGAACAGCATACTGTAGCTTCTGATGACGTTTATTTAATCGTAAAGAAAAATTAGTTTTATTTTAAAGAAATGTGTATTTTTAAGGTATGCGAATACCGGAAAAATTACTTCATTTCATCTGGCGGTTTCGTTTATTTGACCAATATAATCTTCAAACGCTTCAAAAAGACGATATTAAGATAGAAGATGTAGGTCATTATAATCTGAATGCAGGGCCTGATTTTTTGCATGCTAATATAAGAATTGGCAAAGAGGAATGGAATGGCCATATCGAGCTGCATGTCACTGATAAAGCCTGGTATTTGCATCAGCATGATAAAGACAAGTCTTATGACAATGTTATTCTGCATGTGATATGGGACGGAGATGAAGAAGTACGCAGGTCTGATGGCACTTCTGTCCCCACACTCTGTCTGAAACCGCTAATCAGATCGGATCTTATTACAAAATATGAGTTTATCATGGGCAATTCAAATGCCTGGATTCCCTGTGAAAAGCAGATTGGAGATGTAGAACCATTATTTGTAAAACAATGGTTATCCCGGATAGCTGTAGAGCGTTTTCATGATAAGTATGATATCCTGATCAAACAATTCACCGGCTATGGATGTGATTTTGAAAAAATGGCTTTCGTTATGCTTGCACGGGCTTTCGGACAAAAAGTCAATGCAGACTCCTTTCAGGAACTGGCAGAGCTCATCCCTTTTACACTGATCCATAAATACAGGAATGATGTAATGAAATCAGAAGCATTGGTTTTGGGAATAGCAGGTTTTTTAGGAGAAAGCGAGGTTTTTGAAGATAGCTATGCCGGCAATCTTCATAAAGAGTATCAGTACCTCAGGAAGCTCCATCGACTGCCGGAGATGGATAAAAGCCGATGGAAATTTATGCGTATGCGACCCTATAACTTTCCCACATTTCGAATTGCACAGCTCGTCTCACTGTACCGGCAGCAGGAAGGATTATTTTCCTATATTATGGAGTTGGAAACACTTGCAGAGCTGAGGGTATTATTTGAAAAGATAAAACTTTCTGAATTTTGGGAAAGACATTATACGTTACAAAAGTCTGCTGTAAAGCATAGTACAAAAATGGGTAAATTGGCTGCAAGAACGCTGATTATCAATAGTATTGTGCAATTATTATTTTTGTATGGTAAATATTTTGATCAGGAAATGTACATTTGTAAAGCTATGGCATGGTTAGAGGAGCTGGAAGCAGAATCCAATTCTATAGTAAATAAATTTGCAGCTATAGGAGTTCCGGCATTATGCGCAGCAGATTCGCAGGCATTAATACATTTGAAGTCCCATTATTGTGCATTTAAGAAATGCCTGGATTGTCAAATAGGTTTACAGATATTAAAACCCATACGATCATGATAGAAAAGATTTTATACTATTTTGAGCAGCAATCGTTCGGAGTATGTGCTTATTTGGGAGAAAAATTCTCAATTTCTATCGCCAAGTTAAGACTGTTTTTTATCTATGCCACTATCATCGGCGCAGGATTTCCGATTCTTTTTTATTTATTTGCCGGTGTACTTCTAGACTTTCGGGCCTACGTAAAAAAGATGCGTAAGCATTTGTGGGATAGTTAATGGTTATGCCTTTAGGATTTCGGATATCTCTTTAAAACCTTTATCAGCGGCCATATCAGAAGCCGTAAGGCCCATGTCGCTTCTGGCCGAAATATCCGCACCGTTTTCTAAAAGCACAATAATCAGATCGATATTGCCGTGTTGTGCTGCCAGATGAAGAGGCGTGATCCGTGATGATTGCGCAATGTTTACATAAGCGCCGGCCTCTATCAGCATTTTACTTATCGTACTGTTATTAGCATTGAGTGCCGCATGGAGTGGATATACATTGTATCCGTTTTGAGAAGGAATATTTGGATCAGCATGGTTTTTCAGCAGAATCCGGATAATATCCTCTCTGGAGAAGTGTGTAGCTATCCCTAAAGGTGTAAACCCCTGAGTAGAAAGTTCATCTACGATCTCCGGTTTCTGCAAAATAATAGCTTCTACATGTTGCGTGAGACCTGCTGCACAAGCTTCGTGAATGGTGATCGATGTGATGTATTTTAAGATAGTTTGTACAATTTGAGTTTTATTGTAGTAACATGC
This sequence comes from Sphingobacterium spiritivorum ATCC 33861, assembly GCF_000143765.1. Lineage (GTDB taxonomy): Bacteria > Bacteroidota > Bacteroidia > Sphingobacteriales > Sphingobacteriaceae > Sphingobacterium > Sphingobacterium spiritivorum. Next base: position 12,001 of record NZ_GL379778.1, read on the forward strand.
CAGCATTAAAGGGGAAATATCATGACTGGTATTCTGTTTTACCAGGTCCGGATCGTTTCGTAACAACAATTCCAAATCCTGATAGTTGCCCGTTTCAATATACTCTTCTAATACCGATAAACTCATTGAATCTTGTTTTAATGATACGAAATAAATAAAAAATTGTTAATTATAAAATGAAATGTTAATAACATTCCAAGTGTGGATATTTTTTGCCAAATGAGGCTGATTGAATCCCTGTTTGATTTTGTTATACATATGTATCTTTTTACCTATACAACAATATTTAATAGGGCTGTAGTTATACGGCTACATTTTAATAATTTAAGATTAAAAAAATTTTGAATGATCGACAATTAAAGTACATTTGTACAGGCCCTCCCCAAGGGCATGTTTTTCATAGGTAGATGTAGGGTCGAATATTTCTTATTCGACCCTTTTTTTTAGCTTTGTGTTTCAATTTAATAGAAAAGACCATGTCAAATAAAATAGTGGTGGCGATTACCGGTGCCAGTGGTTCTATATATGCTAAGGTATTGTTGGATACACTGGTCCGCATCAAAGATCAGTTTGAAGAGATAGGAGTAGTGATGTCTGATAATGCAAAGGATGTATGGAAATACGAATTGCAGAATACAGCATATGAGGATTATCCCTTTACATTTTATAGCAAGAATGATTTTTATGCCCCTTTTGCTTCCGGTTCTGCAAGATTTGAGACAATGATCATTTGTCCCTGCTCTATGGGTACATTAGCACGTATCGCGCATGGTACTTCTTCGGATCTTACAACACGTGCAGCTGATGTTATATTGAAAGAGCGTCGCAAACTCATCCTTATCGCAAGGGAGACCCCGCTAAGCAAAATTCATTTGCAGAATATGCTGGCTGTGACCGATGCAGGAGGTATTATATGCCCGGCCAGTCCGTCTTATTACAGTCTTCCAAAAGATTTCGAAGAATTAGCCCGAACCGTTGTGGACAGAGCCTTGTCACTGGCCGGCATTGTTGTGGAATCCTATCAGTGGGGGACAAAAAAATAAGCAGATAATATTCCTGCAATAGTAGCTCTTTTAATAGTATTTTGTACATTTGTTTTCTAAATGACGCAGCACCTCGCTACAATTGTTTGTTATCTTCCTTTCTTTTATTCTTCAAAAGAAAAATCCATTTTTTATTTTATGTATGGTTGTTTAAAACAAATGATGTTCAGGTCAGGTGTTGTATATTTAACAGGACTTCATCAAGCAAATAGATTTTAATTTCATGAGTACATTATTAATCACTTCTGCAACTGTTATTTTGCCAGGAAACGAGCATCACCGCAAAGAGGTGGATGTATTGATTGAGAATGGTAAGATCGTAAAGATTGGTAAAAGAATAAAAGCATCGGATTCGGCAGCTAATGTCGTAGATGCAAAAGGCGCATTCTTGGCACCCGGATTTTTTGATCTTAACGTTAACTTCGGAGAACCCGGACTGGAAACCAAAGAAGATATACAGACCGGTACAGCTGCTGCCGCTGCAGGAGGGTTTACAGGAGTGGCTGTTCAGCCCAATACTGAACCTGCCATACAGAGTCGTTCGGAAGTAGCCTTGGTAATCAATGCTGCAAAAGGAAATCTGGTCGATGTATATCCTGTAGGAGCGATCAGTAAGAAGCGGGAAGGTAAAGAACTTGCAGAGCTGTACGATATGCAACAAACCGGTGCTGTCGCTTTTAGTGACGGCAACAGAAGTGTACAACAAGCAGGCCTGATGAGTCGCGCTCTTTTGTATTCCAAAGGATTCAACGGTTTGATCATATCACATCCGGAAGATGAATCCATGGCTGGCGGCAATCAGATGAATGAAGGAGTTGTCAGCACTTATCTGGGTATGAAAGGGATTCCTAATCTCGCAGAATCATTGATGTTGTCACGCGATCTTTATCTTGCTGAGTACAATGAGTCTCCTATACATTTTTCTACAATCAGTACTGCTGAAGCCGTTGACCTCATTAAGAAGGCAAAAGCTAAGGGGCAGCAGGTGACGTGTGATGTAGCAGCGCATCATCTTGTGTTGTCTGATAAGGAAGTGGAAGGATTTGACAGTAATTATAAGGTAAATCCTCCACTACGTACCAAACAGGATATTAAAGCGTTACTAAAAGGACTGAAAGACGGTATAATCAATGCGGTTGTATCTCAACATACACCTCAGGAGGTAGAATATAAAAAAGTAGAATTCCACATCGCTAAAAATGGAATTATAGGTTTGCAAACCGTACTTCCGTTACTGGTACAGGCGGGATTAGACGAAGAGATTATTGTTGAAAAACTGTCGATAGGCCCGCGTAAGGTTTTAGGATTGGAAGTTCCTTCACTACAGGAGGGAGAAGCAGCGAACATCGTATTGTTTGATACAAAACAAAAATGGACATTTGATACCGCACAGAATAAATCCAAATCTGAAAATTCTCCTTTCTTCGGACAGGAAATGACAGGTAAGGTATTACTGGTATTCAATAATGGTAAAATATTTAAAAATTAATCAATTATGAATGTTAAAATAGCTCGTGCAGTGACGCAAGGTCTGGAGACCTATGCTGCCAACGAAGGTCATGATCATCAGGAATTGTTGAACCGGCTTCATCAGGCTTTTGATGCTCAAAAACCTTTTCTGGAAAAAGTAGATCTGTTAGATGCAGCTTTTGACGATCATATGCGTTTTGATGAATTAAGAGAGATCTGCTTTGATCTGTTGCTGATGAACTTCTTCTCTGAAGATGTACAGAAGCTGGAAGAAGATTACCTGGATTCGCCGGAATGGGAAAGTATAGAAGACCAGACCATCGACAGAGGAACTGAATTACTTAATATTTTTCTTTATCTTCGTGAGTGTGCTGATGATGAAATTGAACCCGAACTGGAGGACTATTTGAAAGAATTCCTTCTTGTAGATGAAGATGAATTTCAGGATGAGCACCGTATTTATGAAAAGGTGATTGCTAATCAGATCCTGGTGGATAGCAGTTATGCAGAGATTGCAAAAGTTGCCGAAACAGTGGATAATCAGGACGAACTGTATGAAGTATTCTATCCTATGATGAGTTTCTTTTCGGAGTCAAATCCTTCTGAAAAACAACTGGAAGAATATAAAAGTGCTGCTTTAAACAAATCACTTGATTTGGCTCTTTATCAGATTATTATTAACTATAACAAATAAATTATGACCGACCAACTTTCACTTCAAGAACCCGACGGTAAAAAACAGAGTATAACCTATGGATTGTATCTTGGTGTTATTGCACTTGTACTGGGTATAGTAACGATGTACATTTCTAAAAGTACAACTTCCTTAATGGTACTATTTGGTGTTTCTGCTGTACTTAACTTAGTAATTTTTCTTGTTGTTGCAGTGTTATTTTCGATTAGTATCAGAAAAAGTATTGGCGGATACTGGTCATTTTCTGAAGCCTTGAAAAAGATCTTCATTATGTTTGCTGTTGCTGCGCTTCTTTCCTCTTTAGGTTCTTTTGCTTTTACAAAATTTGTCGAACCTACTATTCAGGAAGAAGTAATCAATAATACCAGTAACCTGACGATCGAAATGTTGGAGAAAACAGGTGCCGGAGATGAGCAGATAGACGAAACCATTGCAAAACTGGATGAACAGAAAGCGGAGATTTCAAAAATGTCGTTCTGGCAATTTTTCAAAGGAATAGGTGTTACAATGATCTTCTATTTTGTCTTAGCTCTGATTCTGGCTGCTATTTTAAAGAAAGAAAAACCTTTTTTTCAGCAACATCCTAACGTTGATCCTAATACCGATCCGAATGCAAATTATGGTGCATGGCCGGATCAGAACAATCCCAACTAATACGATAAAAAAGTTAAGATATTTAGCATAGAAAATGGATATTTCGGTAGTCGTTCCACTATTTAATGAAGAAGAATCGTTGCCAGAGCTTACCGCCTGGATCGATCGGGTTATGCAGGCCAATAATTTTTCATATGAAATTATTCTGGTTGATGACGGGAGCAATGACAGCTCCTGGAAAGTGATTGAGCGGCTTAAAGAAGGAAGCGATAATATCATAGGGGTGAAGTTTCGGAGAAACTACGGTAAATCTGCAGCATTGAATGTAGGTTTTGCAGCTGCTCAGGGTGATGTTGTCATCACTATGGATGCCGATCTGCAGGACAGTCCGGATGAAATTCCGGAACTTTATGACCGTATTATGCGTCAGGATGCAGATCTTGTATCCGGGTGGAAACAAAAACGATATGATCCGCTGACGAAGACGGTTCCTACCAAACTATTCAATGCCGTAACACGTAAAATGTCAGGTATTGACAATTTACATGATTTCAATTGCGGATTAAAGGCTTATAAAAAAGATGTTGTTAAGAGTATCGAAGTGTACGGTGAAATGCATCGTTACATTCCGGTATTGGCAAAATGGGCTGGATTTTCAGCTATACAAGAGCAGGTTGTACAACATTATCCCCGTAAATACGGTACCACAAAATTCGGCCCCGGAAGGTTTGTCAAAGGCTTTCTTGATCTGTTATCCATCTATTTTGTAGGTAAATTCGGTAAAAGACCTATGCACTTCTTTGGTTCAATAGGAGTGATCAGCTTTCTGATTGGTATTTTTATTACTTTTTACCTTATCGTGGACAAACTGATGAGTATTGCGAATCATTCCCCGTATCGCAATGTTACCGATCAGCCTTTGTTCTTTTTATCGTTGGTCGCTATCCTGATCGGTACACAGTTATTCCTGACCGGATTTGTTGCTGAGTTGGTATCCCGTAATGGTAGTGAACGAAATAAATATCAGATAGACCGGGTAATCTAATCTCATGTTCTTTTCCATTATCATTCCGTTATACAATCGTCCGCAAGAGATTGACGAATTGCTCGACTCGCTGCTAAGGCAGCGTTATAAGCATTTTGAAGTCATTATTGTAGAAGACGGTTCGCAGAAGGATGCCAAGACTATTGTAGAGCGTTATCAGGATAAGCTGGATGTACATTATTACTTCAAACCTAACGAAGGGCAGGGGTTTGCCCGGAATTATGGTTTTGAAAGAGCAAAGGGAGATTATTTTATCATTTTTGATTCCGATGTTATTGTTCCATCAGATTATCTCCATGAAGTGATCATTGGTTTACAAAGGGACCATTTTGATGCTTTCGGAGGGCCGGACGCTGCTCATGAATCCTTTACCCCGGTTCAGAAAGCCATCAGTTATTCCATGACTAGTCCTTTTACAACCGGAGGTATACGCGGAAATAAAAAACACATCGGTCAGTTCAACCCGAGGAGTTTCAATATGGGTATCTCGCGTGAAGTATGGGTGCGTACAGGTGGGTTTAAACTGGCCAGAAGATCAGAGGATATAGAATTCAGTATCCGTATGATTGAACAGGGATTCAAGGTAGGACTCATTCCAGAAGCATATGTCTATCATAAAAGAAGAACCAGCTTTTCTCAATTTTTCAAGCAGACAAATTTATTTGGAAAGGGGAGGATAGATATCTATAAATTATTCCCCAAAGAATTAAAGCCTGTACATGCTTTGCCGGCATTATTTGTGGTCGGACTCGTGATTTTAGTGTTGCTCAATCTGCTGAATGTAGTAGTTGCAGGAAAATCAGGACTTATTCTATTTCTCACATCCATCGGTAATTGGGGATTGGGATTGTATACATTGCTGCTCTTTTTTCATGCGCTGTATACTACCAGAAGTCTGCAGGTTGCATTTTTAAGTGTGATCGCCGCTTTTACCCAATTGATTGCCTATGGCAGCGGATTTATTGAAAGCTATATCCGCGAAGTCATACTGGTCAGCAAATAGAAAGTTGGGATTCCGTTTTGAATTCTTCTTGAAGGTTATTAACTTGGTTTGTTCATTTAAAAGAGTATATTTTGCTGCCTTTTACACAAAATAGTTTAGATAAGATAGAAGCATTGTTTAAAGAGTTTGGATTTAAACTGCGTTATGAAAAAGGTAATTTTCGTACAGGAGCCTGTGTGCTTCAGCATTCGAAAGTTATCGTAGTCAACAAATTTTCAAATCTGGAGGTCAAAATTCAGTCTCTGATCCAGATTCTTCATGAAATTCCGGCAGATGAGGCTTTATTAGATGAAAAGCAACGAACGCTTTATCAGGCAATCAGGCAAACAAAATTATCGATTTGAAAATTACTTTTTTAGGAACCGGAACTTCGCAGGGTGTCCCTGTTATTGCGTGCCATTGTGAGGTGTGTCAGTCTGCTGATCATCGCAATAAGCGGTTGCGCTCTTCAGTGATGATAGAATTTGAAGGAAATAATGTAGTGATCGATACCGGGCCTGATTTCAGATATCAGATGCTGAGGGAGGAAGTAAATCATCTCGATGCCATTTTGATGACGCACTCTCATAAAGATCATATTGCAGGCCTTGACGATGTGAGAGCATTTAATTATCAGCAAAAACAGTCTATTCCTATATACGGTACTCAGGCACTGCATGAAGCCCTGAAACGTGAATTCTACTATGCTTTCTCCGATATCAAATATCCCGGAGTTCCTCAATTAGAACTTCGTGAGATTGACGACAGCCAATCCTTTCATCTCTATGGAAAAGAGATTACTCCCATAGAAGTCATGCATTTCAAGATGCCTGTGCTGGGGTATCGCATAGAAAATTTTGCCTACATTACGGATGCAAAAACCGTATCAGATGAATCTGTTGAAAAATTAAAAGGAGTTGAATATTTAGTCATCAATGCCCTGCAGAAGGAGCCTCATATCTCTCATTTTACACTGGAAGAAGCCGTTGAGTTTGCTAATCAAGTGAATCCAAAACAAACCTATCTCACCCATATCAGTCATCGTCTGGGACTTCATGAAGAAGTTTCCAAAGAACTGCCCGACCATATTCAATTAGCTTACGACGGACTTTCAATTAAGCTTTAACAGGATTTTTTAACATCATACTCAAACCTTTTTGACATCGTAGCGTTTTAATATTACAAACGTCTATTTATGTAAATTTTAAATTAAAGGAGAATATTATGGGTAACATTTTGTATTTAATCGCGGTCATTTTAGTTATTATCTGGGCGATTAGCTTTATAGGAGGATATTATACAGGCGGTATTATTCACGCGTTGCTGGTGATAGCTATCATTGTTATTTTATTGAGAATAATTAGAGGAAATGCTTAACCCCTTAGATTATTAAGATACAATTGGGCGATCTGGATATCCTCAGGATAGGTAATCTTCAAATTTGAATGATGCCCTTCCAGTAAGGTAACCGGATGGCCTGATTGTTCTACTACAGAAGCATCATCTGTAAATAAAGCGCTTTCCTTTTGCTGATACGCTTTAAAAAGTAGCTCAGCATTAAAGGTCTGAGGCGTTTGGACCATCCAGACCTGATCACGATCATATGCTGAATTGATCAGTTTTCCATCTTTTTCTTTTTCCAAACGTATAGAATTGGTACTTTTTACAGCGACAACTACAGCCTGTTTGAGTGCTGCCAGTTCATAAGCGTGATCGATAATTTCCGGACGGATCAGTGGTCGAGCCGCATCATGTACAGCAATAAGATGTTCTGAAGGTCGCGCCATACGGGTACAGATATAAGTAAGACCATTACGAACACTCTGGAAACGCGTGGCTCCTCCGTATACAATATCATGAGGGATATCAAAGTTGTAATCCCTGCACAGATCTGTCCATAAGCTCTCCATATCCGGATGAAGTACAAGTACAATATGTGGCTTGGTATTACACGAATAAAAAGCCTGAATGGTATGCATGAGCACAGGTTTATCCTCCAGAATCAGGTATTGCTTTGGCAAAAGCTGATTCATTCTGCTACCTGTACCTCCTGCCACTATTATAACATATTGCTGAGCCATGTTTCTACACTTTGTTCTTACAAAAATAAAAAACGCGAACAACAGTTTGATAGTGTTCGCGCTTCAGAATAAGATTATTTTATACGATTAGATAATCAGCATCGCATCTCCGTAACTGTAGAATCTGTATTTTTCTTTTACAGCTACTTCATAAGCATTCATTACATTTTCATAACCCGCAAATGCAGCTATCATCACCAGTAATGTTGATTCCGGAGTATGAAAGTTTGTGATCATAGAATTCGCAATGCTGAAATCGTATGGAGGATAGATAAATTTACTTGTCCAGTCAGAAGCCGCTTTCAGGTGTCTGTCAGCTGAAACGGATGACTCGATAGCACGCATAGAAGTAGTACCTACAGCACATACTCGTCTTTTGTTATCAATACCTTTATTAACAATACGCGCAGCTTCTTCCGTAATGATAAACTGCTCGGAATCCATTTTGTGTTTCGTCAGATCTTCCACTTCCACAGTACGGAAAGTACCAAGACCAACGTGAAGAGTTACTTCCGCAAAATCAACACCCTTCAGTTCAAGACGTTTCATCAATTCTCTTGAAAAGTGCAGACCTGCAGTCGGAGCAGCTACAGCACCTTCGTTCTTTGCATAGATTGTCTGGTATCTGTATTTGTCTTCAGGAGTAGCTTTACGTTTGATATATTTCGGAAGAGGAGTTTCTCCTAAAATCTCAATATTACGTCTGAATTCTTCATCTGTACCGTCAAACAGGAATCGGATCGTACGACCTCTGGATGTCGTATTATCTACGACCTCAGCAACCAGCAAATCATCATCACCAAAGTACAATTTGTTACCCACACGGATCTTACGAGCCGGATCTACCAGTACATCCCATAAGCGCAACTCCTTATTAAGTTCGCGAAGTAAGAATACTTCTATAGTAGCCCCTGTTTTCTCTTTGTTACCATACATACGAGCAGGGAATACTTTTGTATTGTTTAAGATCATGACATCTTTGTCATCAAAATAATCTAAAACATCTTTAAAAATTTTATGCTCTATTTTTCCGCTATCACGGTGAAGGACCATCAGACGTGCTTCGTCACGTTGTTCCGAAGGCTCAGATGCTAACAAAGATTCTGGAAGATTGAACTTAAATTGAGATAATTTCATTTTTTATTGTTGAAATTTTAATAAATAACGATTTGCTTTCAAATCTGCTCCCTTCTAAGAAGGATTTAAAAAAGCATACAAAGTTAAGCATTTCCGAACTAAAAATATTATATTTCAACATTATTATTCCCCTTTACAGGAATTATTCGTTTATATTTACGGAATAGATTTTTACGCCATACATGATAACCGTTTTCAGACTTCTTAAAGAAAGTTTTGGTTTTGCAATTTCCGCCCTTAGAGATAATAAGACGCGGACATTTTTATCCCTTCTGGGGGTGACTATAGGTATTATGACTATTATAGGTGTTTTTTCGGCTGTAGATACCCTTCGCAACAATCTCGAAGAATCTGTTCGGAAAATAGGAAGCAGCACATTATATGTAGATAAATGGCCATGGGACGGAGGTCCTGATTTTCCCTGGTGGAAATATATCAATCGCCCTGAACCCAAATACAATGATTATCTGGCGCTCAAAAGCAGAATGACTACAGCAGAGCATATTGCTTATGTTTTTAATATCGGTAATAGTGTAGCTAAATTCAAAAGTAACAGTGCTACTAATATTACAGTTAACGCCGCTACACACGAATACTATCAGACACAAAGTGCTGAAATTATTGAAGGACGTAATTTTACGGAGACAGAATCTAATGTTGGTTCTATGGTCGTGGTGCTGGGAGCGACCATTGCAGAAGGATTATTCCCTTCCGGAAATGCTCTGGGGCAGAAAATCTCACTATTGGGACGCAAGTTAACAGTTGTAGGAGTTTTGAAAAAGGAAGGAAGCGGGATGCTGATCAATACTTCCTCTGATGATATTGCATTTATACCTTTCAGTCTGGGACGCAATCTGGCTAATTATGAGCAGTATAATCCCAGTATTGTTATCACCGTCAAACCTACCTATACACTGGAGGAGGGCGAAAGTGAGTTGAAAGGATTAATGCGCTCTATTCGTCGTATTGCACCGCAACGGGAAGACGATTTTTCCCTTAACAAAACCACGCTGATCACGGCTCAACTCGATCAGATGTTTACGGTAATCAATCTGGCCGGATTCTGTATTGGTATCTTTTCTATTCTGGTAGGAGGCTTTGGTATTGCCAATATCATGTTTGTAAGTGTCAAAGAACGGACGAACCTTATCGGGATCCAAAAGGCACTCGGAGCAAAAAAATATTTTATCCTTACCCAGTTTCTTTTTGAATCTATTTTGCTTTGTCTTATCGGTGGAGCTGTGGGACTCATCATGGTTTACGGAATTGCATTCGTGGTTAAACTGGCAACAGGTTTTGCAGTACTGGTGAGTCTCAAGATGGTTATTATCACCTGTTTTCTTTCCACATTTATCGGACTGATATCAGGGATGATCCCGGCATTTATGGCGGCCAATATGGATCCTGTTGAAGCGATCCGCAGTAAATAATAAAATAATTACCGGATTCATTTTTGATTAGATAAAATCTTATTTTTAGGAAGTGGAAACATCCTATAAAAATCTGACGATCCAGTTGTTTTGGCTGTTGATATTCAGCTATAGCTGCTATCTGATGGCGGAAATCACCTGGAGATATCGTTTTTTTGAGCTTGACGTTGCTTTTTTGCAAATCAAACAAACCGAAATTCAGCATGTTTCTTGGTATAAATACATCTTTTATACGCATGTATGCACAGCGATCTTAGCCCTTCCTGCTGGTTTTACACAGTTTAATTCCCGTCTTCTATTATGTTACCCCCGGATTCACAGAAGGGTAGGTTATCTGTATGTTGGTATAATTTTGTTTCTGGCTGCTCCTTCCGGGATATTAATCGGTTTGCATGCAAATGGAGGTATTACTGCACAGGTGGCATTCGTTTTGTTAGGACTGTTATGGTTTTACTTTACCTTAATGGCCGTGCTGACAATCCGAAAAGGAAATGTCCGCAGCCATCAAAAATTTATGTACAGGAGCTTTGCGCTCACCTGTTCGGCATTGACACTACGGTATTGGAAAGTAGTGATCGTATATTTTTTTCAACCTAATCCCATGGATGTCTATCAGATTATTGCATGGCTGGGCTGGGTGCCAAACTTATTGATTATTGAATGGTTTATATATAGAAAATTTAACAAATTATGAAAGATCAGGTAGCATAGGGTACCTGAATACAAATGAATTCAATCTAATATAATTATGAAAAGAGTAATGTTGATCGCTTGTATGGGATTGCTTGTCATGGCATCCTGTAAGGATAAGAAAAAGGACCAGAGTAATGCTGCCGCTTCCTCATTAAGTAAAGACAGTGTGAAGATGGCAGAAGAGATACATAAAGAGTTGTATGGCAATTGGGTCGGAGATTTTGTGATCGATAATGACGTATTCGATCAGATAGCAGGGGATGAAGAGTTGCTGCGATCATTGGATAATTTGCCCAAAATAAACCTGACCATTAAACGTATAACAGCGGATACTGTACTCGGACAGAATATAGTGAGAGGTAATATGCGCCCGGTTATAGGGAAAATAGAAGATAACGGAGGAAATATTTCTTTTATACTGGATGAGCCGGGAGATAAAAAGTCTGACGGAAGATTTGAATTTAAAGTAAAAGGAGATACACTAATCGGAAGCTGGAGGGCATTTGATAGTTCGGTAAAAGTGAAGAAGAGAAACTTTAAGTTGCTCAAAAAACAATTTGCCTACAATCCGAATCTGATGCTGCCTGACGAAATAGAACTGGTCGATTGGCGCAATTCAAAAGAAAAGCAGATTACAGAACAAGACGGAGACAGCACTTATTCGTATGTTACTACTTTATATAGAGCGGCGTCACCTGTAGTGTACAAGATCAATGCGTCCAAAGAAAAGCTAACGGAAGCTAAATTGAAAAATCTCAAAAAATTAGATTTGGAAATTATCCGCAATACGATATTTGCCAGACATGGGTACGCATTTACAAAAGTAGGAGTGCGTCAGTTTTTTGATCCTGTAGAATGGTATGTTCCCATTTCAAATGATGTTTCTGCGCAGCTATCATCTCTGGAGAAGGATAATATCCAGTTGTTGAAAAAGTTTGAAAAATATGCGGAAGATAATTATGATAGCTTTGGTCGCTAAGGGCTGAAGCGGTTGTATGAAGTTAAATTATTTTATTGTTAATGTGGCTGTTATTAAGAAAATTACTCGTATCTTAATAACAGCATTTTTTTATAGCAAATTTTAATAATAGTTTGTCACAGACATGGAAGAAGATCAAATACCAAAAGAACTGGAGTTAAGTCCTGCAACAGATACATCGCTGGACGAAAATATTCATCATGTTAATAATCCGGTTTTAGATTTGCCGCATATTGAAAAAAAATACCTTGGCACAGCTACATCTTATGTGAAGCAGAAAGATGGATACATCTTTACAGACGGTAGTGCGAAAGTGGAGATAAAAGTTGTCAGTGATGAGATCATTCGGGTCAGATTAGCACCTAAGGGATCTTTTCTGGAAGACTTTTCTTACGCGATCTCGGATCTCAATCAGCAGTCAGCACTTTTCGATATCGAAGAGGACGAAAACTTTTACTGCGTCAAGACAAATATGGTTCATTGTAAGATCCAGAAGAAAGATTTTTTGATTTCTTTTGAAGATCACAACAGTAAAATTATCAATGCAGATTATACTTCCATGCACTGGGAGGAGAATGCAGATTTTGGAGGATACTATGTCTATTGCACCAAACATGCCTTTAATCAGGAAGTGTTTTTCGGAGCCGGCGATAAGGCTACAAACCTTAATCTGAGGGGCAGACGCATACAGAACTGGAATTCGGATACGTATTCCTATGCTTTTAATCAGGATCCCTTATATAAAACCATTCCGTTTTATATTGGTGTGAATGATGGTGATGCATATGGTATTTTCTTTGACAATACATTCAAGACTTATTTTGATTTTGCAGCCGAGCATCAGGAAAGAACCAGTTTCTGGTCTGAGGGTGGCGAGCTGCAATATTACTATATACACGGTCCTCATATGATGGACGTAGTAAAGCGGTATCATAGTATTACAGGTACGCATTATATGCCGCCGCTTTGGGCTATTGGCTACCACCAGTGCAGATGGAGCTATTATCCTGAAAATATGGTCAGAGAGGTCGCAAAGCAATTCAGACAGCGAAATATTCCGTGTGATGCAATTTATCTAGATATAGACTATATGGATGGTTATCGTTGTTTCACCTGGAATAAACATTACTTTCCGAATCCAAAGAAAATGATCTCGGATCTGGCTTCTAATGGCTTTAAGACCGTAGTGATGATTGACCCGGGTATCAAGGTAGACGATAGCTATTGGGTATTTAAAGAAGGGCAGGAGAAAAAGTATTTCTGCCGCAGAGGGGATGATTATTTTATGGAAGGTTTTGTGTGGCCGGGACGTTGTCAGTTTCCTGATTTTACAAATCCTGCTGTTCGCGAATGGTGGGGCGGACTTTATAAAGGGCTGGTAGAAGATGGTGTGGCCGGATTCTGGAACGATATGAATGAGCCTGCAGTATTCGGAAGAGGTACATTCCCGGATGATGTACGTCATTATTATGAAGGACATCGCGGATCACATCGCAAAGCACATAATATCTACGGTATGCAGATGGTACGTGCAACATATGACGGCTTGAAAAAACTTTATCAAAACAAACGTCCTTTTACGATCACACGTGCGGCGTACTCAGGCACACAGCGTTATTCATCTGTATGGACAGGAGATAATATTGCTACCTGGGAACATCTCAAGATAGGTACGCTGCAATTACAACGTCTGTCCGTATCCGGATTGTCTTTCTGCGGAACAGATATCGGGGGATTTACAGGAGAGCCGGACGGCGAACTTTATACACGTTGGATGCAGTTTGGTGTGTTTTCTCCTTTTATGCGGGTGCATTCAGCAGGAGATACACGTGACCGCGAGCCCTGGAGTTTTGGTGAAGACTGGGAAAAGATCAATAAGAAGTTTATTGAATTGAGATATAAGCTATTGCCTTATATATACTCTGTGTTTTGGGAGCAGCATAAGTACGGACTTCCGATACTGAGACCAGTAGCTATGCTGGAACAGCATATCCCTAAAAATCTGCAACGCGAAGAGGAATTTGCTTTTGGTGATAAGATTCTGGTGTCTCCGGTTCTTAATCCGGGTCAGAAAAATAAAATAGTTTATCTGCCGGAAGGAAACTGGTATTATTATTTCGATAATACGGGCTTTGAAGGTGGGCAGGAATATACTATTGAGACCCCGCTTGATGAAATGCCGGTATTTGTAAAGGCTGGAAGTGTGATCCCCGAATACCCGGTGATGCAGTATACAGGAGAGAAAAAACTGGAACATCTCCAACTGAATGTATACTATACTGCAGGAGAAGAAGATTCTTATATCTATGCCGATCACGGTGATACTTTCGCTTACGAACAGAATATTTATTCTGAAAAACATTTTATTGTAGACGGTACACAATCTTTGCTGACCATTACACAACATGTCGAAGGATTGCACTCTGAACGATTCGATGATTTTCACATCTATTTAATAGGATTACCTCAGGAGCCGGTATCTGTTATACAGGACGGACTGGAGATCAAAATACAAAGAGACAATGAAAACCGTCTTTTTGTAGTGGTTGAAAAAGAGTTTAGAAAATTGATTATTCAATAATGTAATCCAAACTGATTATGAGCCAACCGGTAGAAGTTTATTCACTGTTTACGAACTATGATGTCAGCCTGTTTCGTGCAGGAAAGCTGTATAAGCTCTATGAAAAATTCGGATCTCATGTCCTTACCGTAAGTCATGTGGAGGGTGTATATTTTTCTGTCTGGGCTCCAAATGCCCGTAAGGTATCCGTTATCGGAAACTTTAACGGCTGGAATCCGCATAGTCACAGCTTATTTGTGCGTTGGGACGGCAGCGGAATATGGGAAGGTTTTATTCCCAAAATAGGAAACGGTGAGGTTTATAAATATCATATAGAAGCAAATTCCGGAGAAATCCTTGAAAAAGGTGACCCCTATGCCTTGCAATGGGAAGTACCGCCAAGTACCGCTTCTGTCGTATCTACAAACTGGTATGAATGGGACGACGAGGATTGGATGCAGCAACGATATGTAAACAACGGACTTAATCAGCCTTTTTCTGTATATGAAATGCATCTAGGATCCTGGATGCGAGATCCGGCAGATCCGGCTCGTCTGCTGAATTACAGAGAGATAGCTGATAGGCTGGTGCCGTACATCAAAGAATTGGGATTTACCCATGTCGAATTTCTTCCTGTCATGGAACATCCGTATTACCCTTCATGGGGGTATCAGATCACCGGTTATTATGCTGCTTCATCCAGATACGGAAGTTCACAGGATTTGATGTACCTTATTGAACAGTTGCATAAAAATGGCATCGGGGTTATTATGGACTGGGTACCTTCCCATTACCCGGGGGATAGTCACGGACTACATCGTTTTGACGGAACACATCTGTATGAGCATGAGGATCCGCGTAAAGGATTCCATCCGGACTGGAAGTCTCATATTTTTAATTACGGACGAAATGAAGTACGGGCATTTCTGATCAGCAATGCAATTTACTGGCTGGAACGTTTTCATATTGACGGTATACGTGTTGATGCTGTAGCATCTATGCTTTACCTTGACTATTCGAGAGAAGAAGGGGAGTGGATACCAAATGAATTTGGCGGAAGGGAAAATCTGGAAGCTGTAGATTTTCTGAAAGAATTTAATGAGGCTGTTTACAACTATTTTCCCGATGTACAGACCATCGCTGAAGAATCTACTTCGTGGCCGGGTGTAAGCAGACCTACTTACACCGGAGGTCTGGGATTCGGCATGAAATGGATGATGGGCTGGATGCATGATACGCTGAGCTATTTTAAAGAGGATCCTATAAACCGGAAATATCATCACCATAAAATGACATTTGCTACAGTGTACGCATATCACGAAAATTTTATGCTGCCACTCTCACATGATGAAGTCGTGCACGGCAAGCAGTCTCTGATCTATAAAATGCCCGGCGATGAATGGCAGAAATTTGCTAATCTGCGTGCATTATACTTGTATATGTTTACATTCAGTGGTACCAAGCTCCTGTTTATGGGAGATGAGTTTGCACAGACTCAGGAATGGAATGTAGAGCAATCGCTGGATTGGCATCTGTTGGATTATGCTCCTCACAAAGGGATGAAATCATTTGTAGCAGATCTGAATGCCTTTTATAAAAATCATTCAGCCTTATATCAGCGCAGTTTTGAACATTCCGGATTTCATTGGATAGAACTCGGGGATGCAGATCAGTCTGTCTTTGTATATGCACGTAAGGGCTATGACGAGGAAGATCAGATCCTTGTTGTCCTGAATCTGACACCAGTTGTCAGACCTGCTTTCCGTATAGGTGTCCCATTGGCCGGAGAATGGGAAGTTGTTCTCAATTCGGACGACCTTAAATATTTTGGAAGCGGAGCTTCCGTACATACCACAGCTTCAGAGCATCTTTCGTGGATGGGACAGCTGTATTCTATTACGGTGGATCTTCCTCCTTTGTGCGGAGTTGCGCTGAAAAGAAAAACTATTGTCAAAGATGTTCCAGCAGCTAAAATGTTGTCTTCAAGAAGTCCGGTTGTTTGATTTTTTTAATTTCTAAAGATTATGATGAATGTTATTCACCTGAGTGTTGAGTGCTATCCTGTGGCCAAAGTAGGAGGGTTGGCCGATGTGGTGGGAGCATTGCCCAAATACCAGAACCGGTTAGGTATCCATGCATCAGTAGTAATGCCCTGGTATGATAAACCCTTTATTTTACAACATTCTTTTGCTGTGATTGCGACAGGCAGGTTCACCATGGGATCTGCAACGATACCCTACGAGGTCTGGAAAGAACAGGATCAGGTATTGGGTTATGAACTTTATATGATTCGGATACCGGGGTATCTGGACCGTGCAGATGTGTATGGGTATGCTGATGAAGGAGAACAGTTTATTGCTTTTCAGCATGCCTTTCTGGACTGGTTGGTTCAATCGGATCAGACGCCGGATGTAGTGCATTGTCATGATCATCATGTAGGCCTTATCCCGTTTCTGATGCAATGGGGTAACGATTTTGAGCGTTTACGGAAAGTTAAAACAGTTCTTACGGTGCATAACGGCCAATATCAGGGTTGGATGAATTGGAGCAAAGGTATTCTTTTACCAGCTTTTGATACATGGAAATGGGGCCTTTTGGATTGGGACGGGCTTATTAATCCGTTGGCTGCAGCTGTCAAATGCTGTACCGCATTTACGACAGTTTCTGAGGGATATCTTCGGGAGCTCTATACAGATGCCAACGGATTGCAGTCGCTCTTTGCAGACGAATCTGGCAAAGGCTACGGCATTGTAAATGGTATTGATACTGAAATCTGGGATCCGCAAACGGATCCTGCTGTAAAAGTTCATTATCAGGCTAAAAATGTAACCTCAGGGAAAAGGGCAAATAAAGAAGCTTTCTGTAAAGCCTATGGCTTAGATCCGAAAGTGCCTTTGCTGGTTTTTATAGGTAGGTTTGCAACCGAAAAAGGGGCAGATTTATTGAATGAAATTATTGTTAATTTATTTGAGGTTAAAAACGAAAAATTAAGTATATTTATTTTAGGTTCCGGCGATCAGGAAATCAGAGCATCGTTAGAAGGATTAACAGGTCATTATGAAGGGCGTTTTGCAGCGTTTTTCGGTTATGATGAATCTCTTGCACATTGGGTCTATGCATCGGCCGATTTGTTGCTTATGCCATCGCGTGTTGAACCTTGCGGACTTAATCAGTTATATTCACTTCGGTACGGTACTGTACCAGTTGTGAGGACCATCGGCGGACTCAAGGATACTGTCATTGATATTGCTGCTGAGAACGGTTATGGTATTTCATTCGATGAGGCCACAGTAGAAAGTGCAATAGCGGGCATACAACGTGCTATCCTTTTTGCGGAAGACAAAGCCCGGTTCGATAAGAACAGGAAGAAAATAATGTCCCTTGATTTTTCATGGGATTCATCGGCTAAAAAATACATTCATTTATATAACCAGATAAATAAATAGATTATGTTGCCAAAAGTCGTTTCCATAGTATTGGGCGGAGGACGTGGTACGCGTCTTTATCCCCTGACCCATGAGAGGTCCAAACCAGCTGTTCCGATTGCCGGCAAATATCGCCTGGTAGATATTCCTATTTCGAACTGTCTTAATTCGGGATTCAATCGCATATTTGTATTGACCCAGTTTAATTCAGCCTCGCTGAATAAGCATATCAAGAACACATACAATTTTAGCGGCTTTAGCAAGGGGTTTGTAGATATCCTGGCTGCGGAGCAAACGAACGATGGTGATCGTTGGTTTGAAGGTACTGCAGATGCTGTGAGACGTACACAAAAGTATATGTACAATGTGGATTACGATTATGTGCTCATCCTCTCCGGAGATCAGCTTTATCAGATGGATTTTTCTGAGCTCATAGATTTTCACATTAAGAACAAAGGAGAGGTCACACTTGCTACCATTCCGGTATCCAAAAAAGATGCCCCGGGATTTGGAATACTGAAAGCAAATGATCAAAATGAGATCACTTCTTTTATTGAAAAACCAAATGCCGGATTACTTCCCGACTGGACTTCAGAGGTGAGTGACAATATGAAGGCTCAGGAGCGTAATTATCTTGCATCTATGGGTATTTATGTCTTCTCAAGAGGTGTCCTTAATCAGTTGCTCAACGAAAACCCGGGAATGGACTTCGGTAAGGAAATTATTCCGGATGCGATAGGGCTGAAAAAAGTTTTAAGTTACCAATATGACGGATATTGGACAGATATCGGTACGATTGATTCCTTTTTTGAGGCTAATATAGGATTGACAGATGATATTCCGTTATTTAATCTCTTTGACAAACACACGATCTTTTCCAGAGCGCGTATGCTGCCACCGTCGAAGATATCCGGTACGACACTGACCAATAGTATAGTTGCAGATGGTTGTATCATTGTAGCTCAGAGTATTGAAAAATCTGTTATCGGAATACGTTCCAGAATAGGGAAGGGCACTAACTTGCATTCTACCTATATGATGGGCTGTGATTATTATGAACATCTGACAGAAGTCATCGAGTTGATAAACACTCAGGCGCCACCGCCTGTAGGAGTAGGCGAAAACTGCCATATAGAAAAAGCTATTCTTGATAAAAACTGTAGGATAGGAAATGATGTTTATATAAAAGGAGGTACGCATTTGCCGGATGGGGATTTTGATACCTATACTATTCGTGACGGGATCGTAGTGGTAAAGAAAAATGCTGTAATTCCGCATGGTTTTAAGATAGGATAAGATAAAGGGGAAATTATCCTTAAATAAGTATAACTTTTTACTCAAAGATATTACAATTAAACACTACCTATGATAGATGCTGAAAGAATATTAAAGGAAGAGCAGATGTATTTCGCGAAAGAAATCATCTGCAATATTCCTTGTCATATCGGATATGTCAAGAGATTCCGCTGGCGCTGGATGGCTACACAGCTTAATACTTTTGTCTTTATTGCAGAGGTGAATGGTACGATGACGCAACTGATGATGAGATCTTTTTCAAAGGCTTGTTATGACTATGCTATTCATAACAATAAAGGCTGGCCACGTGGATTGCAGTCCGGAGTCGGCGCTATAGCGATTCTGGTTGGAGATGAGATCACGCAGGACGGAGCTGCCTATTGCATGGCAGATCCCAATGCTCATTTCTCTGCTTTCGAAGTTCCGGTAGCCTATCTGAAAAAATATAAGCAGCCTGTGCATTTCCGGGGTACACAGATCTGGGGAGCAATATATTATCCGTATTTCTCTGAAATAATCCGGCGTATCTGCGGAAAACTCGCTGCCAGTCAGCCTCAGGAGTCCATGCCACCGCCATTGCCATCTGCAGATCTGGGATAGCAATAA
This sequence comes from Sphingobacterium spiritivorum ATCC 33861, assembly GCF_000143765.1. Lineage (GTDB taxonomy): Bacteria > Bacteroidota > Bacteroidia > Sphingobacteriales > Sphingobacteriaceae > Sphingobacterium > Sphingobacterium spiritivorum. Next base: position 32,036 of record NZ_GL379778.1, read on the forward strand.
GTAGATTTACTGCTTTCTACTTTACAGGTACAAAAAAACGCCATTTCAACCGGGAAAGAATTCTAAAATATGCGTCTTATTTTAGCAGACTGTTCCACAAGCCGAGATGGCGAAAAGTTATATCAGGTACTGAAAAGTACCTGTTTGTTTTTAGCTAAGTTTTGATAAAGCTTCTTTGATTCTTCTGAGCGCTTCTTTCAGGTTCTCATCTGAAGCGGCGTATGAAAGACGAATATAATTGTTGTTTCCGAATGAATCACCACCTACAGTAGCCACATGTCCTTCATTTAAAAGATACAAAGCCAGATCAGCAGAATTTTGGATAATATTTCCATTGCTGTCTTTTTTTCCAAAGAAAGAACTGATTTCCGGGAAGAAGTAAAAGGCACCCTGAGGAAGATTTGTTTTTACACCAGGGATATCATTCAACAGGTCATATACCAATTGACGTCTGCGTGCAAATGCTTCTTTCATCTTATTGACACTTTCCAGTCCGCCTTCGTAAGCAGCAATACCTGCCCGCTGTGAAATAGAGCATGTTCCTGAAGTCGTCTGTCCCTGCATTTTATCATTGGCAGCAGCGATTTCCTTGTTTGCTGCTATATAACCCAGACGCCATCCAGTCATAGCAAAGGCTTTTGAAAAACCATTTACAACGATTACTCTGTCTTTAATGCTTTCAAATTGTGCTATAGATTCGTGCTGATCTACAAAATTGATATGCTCGTAGATTTCATCTGATATAATGTAGATCTCAGGATGTTTTTCAAACACCGCTACCAAACCTGCCAGCTCTTCTTTACTGTATACCGAACCTGTCGGATTACATGGAGAAGAAAACATAAATACTTTAGATTTAGGTGTGATTGCTGCTTCTAGCTGAGCAGGTGTAATCTTGAAATCCTGATCAATTTCAGTATCTATAAATACAGATTTTCCTTCAGCCAATACTACCATTTCAGAGTAAGAAACCCAATATGGAGTAGGAATAATGACCTCGTCACCCGGGTTGACCAATGTTAACAATACATTTGAAAGGGACTGTTTAGCACCTGTAGAAACTACAATCTGCGAAATATCATAATTCAGTCCGTTCTCATTTTTCAATTTATTGACAATCGCTTGTCTTAGTTCAGGATATCCCGGAACAGGAGAATAGCGGGTGTAGTTTTCGTCAAGAGCTTTCTTAGCGGCTTCCTTAACGTTGTCCGGCGTATTGAAATCCGGTTCTCCAACACTTAAACTGATGACATTGACTCCTTTTGCGGCTAATTCACGACCAAGTTTTGTCATTTTTAGCGTAGCTGATTCGGATAAATTATTAATCCTATCTGATAAAATTGATGTTGTACTCATGGTATCACAAAGATATTATATAGAATGCAAATAATGAGTTAATTTCTTGAAAAAAGAAAAACAAATTCAGGAAATTATATCAAAATCTATAATTATCAACCAAAACTAAAGAAGTTTAAAATAACTCGTAGTTTTGTTTACTCAAAAATGAGAGTTAGGGCTACTGATTTTCGTAGATTTAGCCCCCGCTTTTTGATCGGTGATCCGGCAATTAAAAAATACAGAATATACACTAACGTATTTTTTTGTAAAAATCTTAAATGATGTCCAGAGAAAAAAGATTAGTACTTCTATCCTTGCTGACGGGCCTTGTTCTGATGCTGATCAAGTTTACAGCTTATCTCATTACTGATTCCAATGCGATATTTACAGATGCAGCAGAAAGTATCGTGAATGTAGTAGCATCGGGCTTTGCATTTTACAGTATCTATCTGTCTGCACGGCCCAGAGACGAAAATCATCCTTACGGACATGGAAAAGTAGAGTTCTTCTCTGTCTTTGTGGAGGGAGGACTTATCTTTATTGCAGGACTGATTATTCTCGTTAAAGCTGTTTATAATCTTTTTTTTCCTAATGAACTGTTCAATCTTTCAGAAGGTATAGGGTTGATTGCTCTAACCGGCCTTATCAATTTTATTGTCGGCCTGTATCTTGTCAAAAGAGGACGCGCGCTCAAATCTTTAACGATTGAAGCGGATGGAAAGCACCTGCAGGTCGATGCATACAGTACTTTTGGCCTTATCACCGGTCTGTTGCTTATTACCTGGACTGGTCTGGTCTGGATAGATATCGTGATCTCCTTAATGTTAGGTGCTTTTATATTATTTAACGGATATCGTTTGTTACGAAAGTCAATCGGCGGATTAATGGATGAGTCTGATCTTGAACTTGTCAATGAAGTCGTAGATACTTTGAATACAGTACGGCGTACAGAATGGATAGATATCCACAATCTACGGGTTCAGCGTTACGGAAATGAGTTGCATGTGGATTGCCACCTGACACTTCCTAGATATTATAAACTGGATAGGGTACATGACGAAATTTCAGCTCTGGACAATATCGTAAATGCTAAATTATCTACCCGGACCGAATTTTTTGTGCATGCAGATCCCTGTCTGCCTGAATGTTGCAGCTATTGCGGAATAGCAGATTGCCCTGTACGATCAGCAGCATTTACTAATGATATACAATGGGATATTCAAAATGTCACCCGTAATAAAAAGCATTTTGAGAGCATAGATCCTTCGTGAAAATCAATTGTAAAGGCGGGTAAAAGCAGGATATTGTAAAAAAAACTTATCATACCCTATCTTTTCGAAGCTAAATATGCTGTGAAAAAAGTATCTTTGCTGTTTAAAAAGCGATTTTAAAATCTTATATGAAGCATATTCGTAATTTCTGTATTATTGCCCATATTGACCATGGTAAGAGTACATTGGCAGATCGATTACTGGAATTTACTAACACCATTAGTCAACGTGAGGCGCAAGCGCAATTGCTTGATAATATGGATCTTGAGCGTGAGCGTGGGATTACCATCAAGAGTCATGCGATTCAGATGAATTATAAAAAAGACGGTGAGGAGTATATTCTAAACCTAATTGATACACCCGGACACGTCGATTTTTCCTATGAAGTTTCCCGTTCTATAGCAGCCTGCGAAGGTGCATTATTGATCGTAGATGCTTCCCAGGGTATCCAGGCACAGACTATTTCCAATCTTTATCTTGCATTGGAACACGATCTGGAAATCATTCCTATTTTAAATAAAATGGACTTACCGGGAGCTATGCCTGAGGAAGTTAAAGATCAGATCATTGATCTCATCGGAGGAAACAGAGAGGACATTATTCCTGCGTCCGGAAAAACCGGGCTGGGGGTTCCAGATATTTTAGAAGCGATTGTAAAACGTGTACCAGCTCCTGTTGGAGATCCCGACGGACCTTTACAGGCATTGATTTTTGACTCTGTGTTTAATTCGTTTCGCGGTATCATGGCCTACTTTAAAGTAGAAAATGGTGAAATCCGAAAGGGAGACCGTGTCAAGTTTATTGCTACAGGCAAAGAATATTTTGCGGATGAGATCGGGACATTGAAATTGAATCAGGTTCCTAAGGATGTTATCAAAACAGGAGATGTGGGCTATATTATTTCAGGTATCAAAGAAGCCCGTGAAGTAAAAGTAGGGGATACCATCACACACAGAGATCGCCCAAGTCCGAATGCCATTCAGGGATTTGAGGAGGTTAAACCAATGGTTTTTGCCGGTATTTATCCTGTAGATACTGAAGACTACGAAGAATTACGCGAATCTATGCACCGTTTGCAGTTAAATGATGCATCTCTGGTATTTGAACCGGAATCTTCTGCTGCACTGGGTTTTGGTTTCCGATGTGGTTTCCTCGGAATGCTGCATATGGAGATTATACAGGAACGTCTGGAACGCGAATTCGACATGACTGTTATCACGACAGTACCCAACGTATCTTATAAAGCATATCTGACTAAAGATAACGAAGAAGTCATCGTTCATAACCCTTCAGATTTGCCTGATCCAAGTAAACTGGATTCGATTGAAGAGCCTTATATCAAAGCTAACATTATTACAAAGGCAGAGTTTGTCGGCCCCATTATGTCACTTTGTATTCAAAAAAGAGGTGTCATTGTAAATCAGTCTTATCTGACTTCGGATCGTGTTGAATTAATATTTGAGATGCCGATGGGAGAGATCGTATTTGATTTTTACGATAAACTGAAGACTATTTCTAAAGGCTATGCTTCATTTGATTATACCCAGATCGGGTACCGTACTTCGGATCTGGTCAAACTGGATATTCGTCTGAATGATGAGCCGGTAGATGCCCTTTCTTCATTGATTCACAGATCAAATGCATACGATTTCGGTAAGAAGATTTGTGAGAAACTGAAAGAATTATTACCACGTCAGCAATTTGAAATTCGAATCCAGGCTTCTATCGGAGCGAAGATCATTGCGCGTGAGACGATCAGTGCTTTACGTAAAGACGTTACTGCCAAATGTTACGGAGGAGATATTTCCCGTAAACGTAAACTTCTGGAAAAACAGAAAAAAGGTAAGAAACGCATGCGTCAGGTAGGGAATGTCGAAATTCCGCAATCTGCATTTATGGCGGTGCTGAAATTAGATTAATAGCATCATAAAAAAATCCTATTCCTATTATAACATGAATATTTTAGACGGAAAACTCGTTTCTGCAAAAATTAAAGAAGACATTAAAGCCGATGCTGCAGCCTTTACCGCACAAGCGGGGCGTAAACCTCATTTGGTAGCTATACTGGTTGGTAATGACGGCGGTAGTGAAACCTATGTTGCGAGTAAAATGCGCAATTGCGAACTTGTTGGTTTTGATTCTACAAATATCCGATACGATGTCGATATTACAGAAGCAGAACTGATTGCCAAAATTGAGGAAATCAATGCGGATGATACGATTGACGGACTGATTGTTCAATTACCTTTGCCAAAGCATATTGATCCGGACAAAATCACTGAAGCTATAGATTACCGTAAAGATGTGGATGGTTTCCACCCCATCAATCTGGGACGTATGCAGCGTAATTTGCCTTGTTTTATTCCCGCTACTCCGTACGGTATTATGCTGATGCTCGATTATTATAAAATTGAAACAGCGGGTAAACATGCTGTAGTTGTAGGACGCAGTAATATTGTAGGATCTCCTATGAGTATCCTATTGGCTCGCAATGCTAATCCGGGAAATTGTACAGTGACATTAACACATAGCCGTACCAAAGATCTTAAAGCTGAGGTGCTTCGTGCTGATATTATCGTTGCTGCTATTGGCAAGAAAAATTTTGTGACAGCCGATATGGTTAAAGAAGGAGCGGTAGTGATAGATGTAGGTATTAACCGTGAGGATTCTACAGAGACAAAATCCGGCTTTAAACTGTATGGTGATGTGGATTTTGAGCATGTAGCACCTAAATCTTCCTGGATCACGCCGGTACCGGGGGGAGTAGGATTGATGACTATTGTGGGATTGCTGAAAAATACATTGGAAGCTGCCAAAGGTAATATCTACCAAAAGTAAAATTTTTGGTACAAAAATTGTTCAATTTGGTCTTTAAACTAAATTAAATTGAATATGAAAAAAATTGCACTTTTAGCGGTAGTTGCCACAGCTCTGACTATGGCATCATGTAATAATTCATCTAATCAGCACGCCGGACACGATCACGCAGATCACGATTCGATAACTGCAGGTGACCATGTGGATGCTGCAATTGCAGATCTTCAGAAAGCTGAAGCAGATGCAAAAGCAAAAGCTGAACAAGCTAAAAAAGATTTAGATGATGCTATTGCCCGCGGAGACAAAAAAGCTGAAGAAGCTGCCCGTAAAGCCTCTGAAGAAGCGAATACTGCCTGGGAAAAAACTAAAACAGCCTTAAAAGATGCCGGTCAGGACATTAAAGAAGGATTGGATAAAGCTGCAGATGCTACAGGTAAGGCAACAAGTGATGCTGTTGAAGCTACTAAGGATGGTGCCAATAAAGCAATAACCGAAACAAAAGAAGCCGCTGAGAAAGTTGGAGATGCAACTAAAAAAGCAGCCAGCGATGTAGAAAACAAAGCTAAAAAAGTAGGTGAAGCCTTAAAAAACTAAGATCAGTATAAAACATACTGATTATTAATTTTAATTGGAGCGTCTGATCGAAAGATCAGACGCTTTTTTTTTGTGTATACAAACCTCCTGTTATGTCTCAATTTATGATACATTTTTTAAGAATTCAGATAATGATATACATATACACTACAACTATATAACACAATTAACGCTCTTATTTCTGAAATTTGCAGTGTTCAAGTCGTAAAGAATAATATACATGACAACAGATACTAAAACTCCGATTTATATTCCGCTGACAGATGTGGAAAGTGACCACGGTGCACTTATTATTGATAAAGAATTAGATAAAATCTCCGGTATACAAACGCACAAGGTCGAGCTAAATAATCAACGTGCTGTAATTACGGCTAAAGATCCTGAAATCATAAATAAATCTGTTTCCGCTATCCGGAATCTTGGATATGAGGTGATCACTACACGTAAAACATATCCGGTACTGGAAATGACCTGCGCATCATGTGCCTCCAGTGTAGAAAGTTTGTTGAAATACCTGCCAGGTATAGTTCGTGCAGATGTCAATTTTGCCACAGCCTCTGTGGCCGTGGAGTACTTTCCAAATATGACCAATCCAGATCAAATACTGAAAACTGTACAGTCTGGGGGATATGATCTTTTGATAGAAGATGAAGATGATCAGGCGGCAACACTGGAAGAGATCCATCAGGATAAATTCAATAAGTTAAAAAGGAAAACTATCGGTGCAGCTATTATAACCTTGCCGGTAGTGATCATTGGTATGTTTTATATGGATATGCCTTATGCAAATCCAATAATGTGGCTTCTTTCTACTCCTGTCGTGCTTTGGTATGGAAAGGATTTTTTTAAAAATGCCTGGAAGCAGGCTCAGCACCGTTCTGCAAATATGGATACACTGGTCGCTTTGGGGGCCGGAATTGCTTATGTTTTCAGCGTATTTAATACCGTTTATCCATCCTTCTGGACAGATCGTGGTATACATGGTCATGTTTATTTTGAAGCGGCAGCTGTAATTGTGACTTTTATTTTGCTCGGGAGATTGCTTGAAGAAAAAGCTAAAGGTAATACTTCATCTGCTATTAAGAAACTGATGGGTTTGCAACCTAAGACTGTAACTATCATCAGAGATAACGGAGAGCAGCAAGTCACTCCTATTGCCAATGTACAGGTCGGAGATATACTATTGGTCAAACCGGGGGAACAGGTCGCTGTGGATGGATTGGTGATCAGCGGACAGTCCTATGTAGATGAAAGTATGCTGAGCGGAGAACCTGTTCCTGTAAGTAAACAGGAAAATGAATCTGTGTTTGCCGGAACGATCAACCAGAAAGGTAGCTTTCAGTTTAAGGCAGAAAAGGTCGGATCTGAAACGATGCTGGCACAGATCATCCGGATGGTACAGGAAGCACAGGGTAGTAAAGCTCCTGTACAAAAACTGGTAGATAAGATTGCCGGAATATTCGTGCCGATTGTGATTACCATTTCTATAATTGCCTTTATTACCTGGATCCTTGTCGGTGGAGATAATGGTTTTTCACAGGGACTCATAGCATTGGCTACTGTATTGGTCATCGCGTGTCCTTGTGCATTAGGCCTCGCTACTCCTACAGCTATCATGGTAGGTATCGGCAAGGGCGCTGAGAAAGGTATATTGATCAAGGATGCTGTAAGCCTTGAACTGGCTAAAAAAGTAACGGCTGTGGTACTGGACAAAACGGGTACCATTACGGAGGGGAAGCCTGTAGTCACAGATAATCTTTGGTATACCGAAAACCAGGATATCAGGCGGGTTTTACTCAGTATAGAAAAGCAATCAGAGCATCCACTCGCAGATGCTGTTGTCAAACATCTGGCAGATAGCAGCATACTGACAATCTCAGATTTTGACAGTTTGACCGGTAAAGGAGCGAAGGCAAGTTATCAGGGTATGATTTACTATGTAGGTAATCGTAAATTGATGCAGGAACAGGGGGTACATATTCCGGATGAGGTTGCTGAAACTGCAAATGAATGGAGTAATGAATCTAAAACCGTTATTTGGTTTTCAGATGAGCAGCGTGTCCTGGGACTATTTGCAATAGCGGATCAGATCAAGGAAACTTCGATAAAAGCTATTCAGGAATTAAAGCAGGCCGGTATAGCGGTGTATATGCTCACCGGAGATAACGAAGCAACAGCCAAAGCTATTGCTGCAGCTACGGATATTAATGCATATAAAGCAGAGGTACTCCCTCATGAAAAGGCTGAATTTGTAAAGCAGCTTCAGCAACAGGGCAAGATTGTAGCTATGGTTGGTGACGGAATCAATGACAGTACGGCTCTTGCACAGGCAGATGTCAGTATTGCGATGGGTAAAGGAAGCGATATTGCTATGGATGTGGCTAAGATGACCATTATCTCTTCTGATCTTACCAAGATTCCTGAAGCCATCCGTCTTTCCAGACAAACGGTAGCCACAATCCGTCAGAATTTGTTTTGGGCATTTATCTATAATGTTATCGGTATTCCATTAGCAGCTGGCGTATTATACCCTGTAAATGGTTTTTTACTTAACCCGATGATCGCTGGTGCTGCAATGGCGCTCAGTAGTGTGAGTGTAGTAAGTAATAGTTTATTGTTGAAAATGAAAAAATAATATTATACATCATTACCATAATGATGTAAATCAGAATAAATAAAAAGTAGTGAAATTTGTAGTACAAGAATAAATTAAATACTCATGAACGATACATTAAAATTCAAAACCAATATCAAATGTAGTAGCTGTGTGGCTAAAGTCACTCCATTTTTAGATGCAGAGGAAGGTATAAAGCAGTGGCAGGTGGATACTACCACTGCAGATAAGATTCTAACGGTAGAAACAAATGGTATGACTGAAAGCGAAATTAAAGAAGCTGTAGAAAAGTTGGGTTTTAAAATCGAGTCTGTCTGATAAAAAATTTTCCGGTGGTTTGTTGAATCGTATGGAGGTGTTTTAAAAAACATTCTCCATACTTTTGTTATAGGACTTTTGTCCGTTTAATGTGTTACTGTGGTACAAAGTTCAATCAGAAATCCATCGGTATCTCTTAGATACACGACCTGCTGTCCCCAGGGCTTGGTTGTAAGTGGAGAGACGACCGTAGCACCGGCAGAGATTGCCGTTTCAAGTACTTCGTCAATCTGTTCAGTAACAAATCCTATTTCTACAGCAAAGGGCTTCATTTGCAGATTTGCTTCCGTAAACCCTTCAGGAAGATTGGATGCAGCTAATTCTTTAGAAGCAAAAGATAAAGTCGTTTCGCCGGTAAGCAGTTCAGCATAGTCATTATGAGCCGTGATGAATTTTCGCTCCAATCCAAAAGCTCTTTCATAAAACTGAATTGATTTCGTAACATCAGATACGTAAAGTATTGTATAACCTAATTTTACCATATGGAATTAATTCAAGATAAGTGAACGCTAAAATTAGAGAATAAAAGTCAGAATTGCCGGGACATCGCAACCGCTGAAGGATATTATTTTTTTAGCAGGCTGGGGGCAATTCCGAATTTTCGCTTGAATGCTACTGTAAAGTGCTGTGGATTTTTGTAGCCGACAGCATCAGCGACTTCGCTGATGTTCATATGCTGTTCCCGGATCATTTTATGTGCCTGCTCCATCTTGGTATCATTCCAAAATCCGAAAACTGTTGTGCCGAATAGTTCCTTAAATCCTTTTTTTAATAAAAAATCATTTGTACCGACAATCCTTGCCAGGTCTGTGAGACTATAGGTCTGATCTATGTGTTCCAGAATAAACTCTCTCACAGCATATATTTTTTCAATATCTGATTTTTTGAGGGAAGAATGCAAAGAATTGCCCGAGTTCATCTGTTCCAACTGTAAAAGCAAGAGTTCGATGACTTTTGCCTCGAGAAACATTCGCTTAAAAATTCCTTTACGGTCACAGTTGATGATTTCCTGAATGATCTGTAACATCTCCAGATTGATCAGATTATTATGTTTATGGAGAAATGTAGAGCGTCCGGCTGCTATTGCATTATGAAAATAATTGAACAAAGAACCCTCTTCAGGTAAATAACGTTTGAAAAAAACGGGATGGAGATTGACCTCAAATACCTTTAAATTCTGTTGTTCCCATTGAATCTGACCGGATATATTATTGGCGTAAATAATATTATGTTGATTGCTGCTAAAGTTAAGATGATGCTGAATATCTTCTGAAGAAGTTATACTGTCACCACTTAGTGTAAAGTGCATTTCGACCGTTTCAAAATCGCTTTCAAAATGGATTCTGGTTTTTTTTGCAAGTGCAATATCACCATATCCTATATGAATACCATCAAAATACACTTCTTTATAAAAACCTTTTCCAAACAGATTATCAATATGCAGACATTCTTCTCTCATATCGGGGTCTGAAGCGTGGTGTGCATTAGGATAGTCCTTGTACAGTACAAGATCCGGAATGTCATCTGCATATAGATTTATGACCATGTTGTATAGATAAAATGTGCTGGTCGGCGAATTAATCCGTTATTCGGCATTTTTTCTCCCTGACGCGTAAGGATCAGGTTGACCTGATGTAATACCTTTGCAAAGGTATGAAATTATTTAGAATCTTTCTAAATAAAATAAAGAAGATTAGTTACATAAAAATAAAATCAAACATGGATACAGCTGCAAAAGCGAGAAAAAAGGGAATTGTCCGGTTGCTGGAGATAGCCGGCAAAGAAAAGAAGCTATTGATTATTTCGGGTCTGCTGGCCATTTTACATGCACTATTGAGTCTGGTGCCCTATGTGCTTGTTTTTTATATTGTGCGGGAACTTACAAAAGATACAGTAGATTTTGGATCTTCTGGTCAGTATATACGTTATGCTATTCTTACAGCTGTGCTGAGTATGACCGTTCTATATATTTCCGTTATAATCTCTCATCTTGCGGCCTTTAATATTCTTTTTGAATTAAGAAAATTCATGATTGCTAAGATTGGAAAGCTTCCGATTGGTTATCTTTTTAACCGAAGTTCTGGTGCTTTACGTAAAATACTGGCTGATGATGTGGAACGTATAGAGACATTTATAGCACATCAGATCCCTGATTTTGTAAAAGGGGTAACATTACCGGTTGTTACTATTTTCTTCTTGTTTACGCAGGACTGGAGATTGGCTCTCGTTAGCTTTATTCCGCTAATTATACTGGCAATATGGATTCCCCGTGCATATGGTGGTAAGAACAAAGAACTTATACGCAATTATCATCAATCACTGGAAGATATGAATGTGGGTATAGTGGAGTATGTAGGTGCTATTCCGGTGATGAAGATCTTCGGAACATCCGCGGAGACTTTTGAGAAATACGGGAATACGGTTCGCCGCTTTAATGTATTTGTTGGTGAATGGATCAAAAACAGCACACCTGCCTTTGCTGTTTTTATAAGTTTTGTGAGTAATGCGATGTTGCCTGTCCTGATTGCGGGTCTGTATCTCTATTTTAACCATGGAGTCACCTTAGCTACTCTTTTGCTTTTTTTGATTCTGGGTACCGGATATATCAAGCCATTGTTTGTCCTGAATAATATGGGAATGCAGTTGTCTGTTATCAATCGTGGAGTAGAACAATTGGATGAACTGCTGGATGAAGAAGGACTCGTTGAAAAAGAAGTTCGACAAACTCCGGAAGTATTTGACCTGCAGTTTGAGAACGTTTCCTTTTCATATGATAATAAGGTTTCTGTTCTAAAAGATATTAGTTTCAAAATTCCTGAAAAAGCTGTTGTAGCTCTTGTTGGTCCTTCGGGGGCAGGTAAGAGTACGGTCGGGCAGCTTATCCCCCGATTTTGGGATATCCATAGCGGCAGTATCCGTATTGGCGGAATAGATATCAAAGAATATCCTGCTGCACAGTTGATGGAGCTGGTTTCTTTTGTCTTTCAGGACAGCTTTATGTTTCAGCAGTCGATGTATGAAAATATACGTATGGGAATGGATAAGACTTATGAAGAAGTTATGAAGGCTGCCAAAGCAGCACAGATTCATGAAGAGATCTTGTCTCTCCCTGAAGGTTATGAAACTTTATTCGGACAGGATGGGGTACACCTGAGTGGAGGTGAACAGCAACGGATCCAATTGGCCAGAGCCATTCTAAAAAATGCTCCTGTTCTGATTTTGGATGAAGCAACAGCTTTTGCAGATCCGGAAAGTGAGTATAAGATACTGCAGGCATTCAGCGAACTGATTAAGGATAAGACGGTTTTGATTATTGCGCATAGGCTCAGTACGATTACGGACGTAGATTCGATACTGGTATTTGATAAAGGAAACCTGACGGATCAGGGTACGCATGAAGTATTGCTGGAAGAAAGTGAGTTATACCAACGTATGTGGAATGCACATACAAGGGCTAAAGAATTTGTAATATAATGGATAATATGCCTTTTAAGGACATGACTGTCCTGACCTTTTAATTGAATAATACATAGTATATAAGTATAAAATAATATGATACAACATTTGAGATATGTGACTGCTCTGAATCACGGAGGAACACGCAAGATGATTTTTTGGGAGATTTTGCACAGCATCTTTGTGGCTGCACCTTCAGGTATTTTGCTGGTCGTAATCTGGGAACTGTTTTCTGATAAGCCGGACATGACAAGAGTATCAGGAGCTGTGATCCTGATGAGTATAATGCTGATCACACAGTTTTTTATTGCTTCGAAGACAATGGTAGGTTCTAATTTGCTGGTATACGGGCTTGCGAATCAATTGCGGATCAGGCTTGGCAATCGTCTTCAGAAATTTTCTTTAGGTTTTTTTAAGCAGAAAGATCCGGGAGAGATAGCTGGTATTGTGTTGCAGGATGTTGCCAGTTTTGAAGGGATTTTTGGACACAGTGTCGGAAACCTGGCATCAGCTGTTTTCGGAACAACAGTTTTATCCATCTTTCTGTTTGCTTACGACTGGCGTCTGGCACTTTGCCTGCTCGCTGTGCTTCCGTTGATATATCCGGTATTGCTGATTTCCAATAGTCTGGTTTCTTCCTTAGGCAAAAAACAGATTGCAGCACGCAATAGTGTTGGGGCTAAATTTCTGGAATATGTACAGGGAATTCTCCATCTCAAATCTTATGGTTTGGTCGGGGATAAGAACAAAAATCTTGAAAATGCTTTTGATGAACTGCGAAAAAGAAGTATACGTCTGGAAGCTGTTCCAGGACCGTTTCTGGTCACCGCTTCTGTATTTTTTGAGGTTGGATTTGTCGTTATGTTAGGTCTGGGATTGTATTATCTTTCGAAGGGCAGCATTACTATTCCTGTGTTGATCACTTTTCTGATTATGGGCTATAATTTGTATACCCCATTAAAGGTATTAATGGTGGACTACCTCACCCTGCGGTATATGAATGAGAGTCTCGGCCGGATTATCAATGTACTGGAAGAACCTACTATGGAAACGGACAGAAATGAGTTTCCGACGCGTTTTGATATCGAATTTGATCAGGTAAGTTTCGGTTATCAGGATCGTATGACAGTACGTGATCTTACATTTCATGTTCCCGAGCAGTCCATGCTTGCATTGGTCGGTCACTCCGGATCCGGTAAGACGACGATTGCTTCGCTGATCGCCCGTTTCTGGGATGTCAATAGCGGATCTATAAAAATAGGAGGGGTAGATATTCGTCATATTAATCAGGACAGGTTCTATTCGCTGATCAGTGAGGTGTTTCAGGAGGTTTACCTGTTTGATGATACGATTTATAATAATATAAAGATTGGAAAGCCGCATGCCAGTTCAGAAGAGATTATTGAGGCTGCTGAAAAAGCAATGGTGCTGGATTTTGCATGGGAATTTCCCAATGGTATGTATACACGTGTGGGTGAGAAAGGATGTATGTTGTCCGGAGGACAAAAACAACGTATCAGCATTGCAAGAGCCTTGCTGAAAGATGCTCCCATTGTACTGCTCGATGAAGCTACTGCAAGTCTGGATCCTGAAAATGAGATCTATATTCAGCAGGCTATTCAGGAACTCGTCAAATCCAGAACAGTAATAGTCATTGCTCATAAGTTGGCTACTATTCAGAAAGCTCAGCAGATACTGGTGCTGCAAAATGGAGCAATACTGGAAAGAGGGACGCATGAAGAGCTGATCAGCAAGCAGGGAAAATATGAGAAACTCTGGAATATCCAGCAACAATCCGGTGGCTGGAAAGTGAAAAGCAGCGTGCAGGGCTGATAAATCTTACAAAACAGGTTAGCTGCAGACCGATTGACTGTATTTTTTTATTGGCGTTTAGTGTTTGAGGCCAGATCATATTTTGATCTGGCTTTACTGTTTGGTTATCAGAGGTAATGATGAAAAATTAAAAAATCATTTCTATCTTTATATCAACCGCATGGCTGTATGTGAATATTGCAAAGTGTAATGTTAACATACGCTTTATATTGCGGTAAAATGATAAACCTATTTTTAGCCACTGTTCACACGTTAATATTTAGTTATGTCGGCTGATTTTACTGATCAGACCTCTGATTTTACCACTTTTGAATCGCTTTACAAAGCATGGAATACCCGTGTGTATGCCTATGTGCTCAAAAAAACGGGTTCAACCTTTGTGGCTGAAGAGGTTGTACAATTGGTATTTATCAAAATATGGAAGAACAGTCAATATGATCTCAAACATATCAAGTGGGAAGCTCAGTTATTTTGTGTTACACGCTCAGTCATGATCGATTATATGCGGCAATCTGCACGATACAGCCGTAACGATAGTTTGTGGGAAGGATCTTCGGATTATCATTATCAGACAGAAGTGGAAGACCGTGAAAATATGGAACGCTTAAGGCAAGAGGTCGACCGTATGCCTCCCATGCGTCAGACTGTATTCCGGATGAGTCGCTTTGAACATCAGACTTATGCCCAAATCGCAGAACGTCTGCAGATCTCTGTCCGCACCGTAGAGAACCATATCGCTTCTGCTCTGAAGGTGCTCAAAAAAAACTTATTCTTTCTGCTATTCTTTTTTTAATTTTTTTTCACTGCTGACTAGGGGGAATGCGTACTGACATCGTATACCTATCAGATGAACATCAGTAGAGAACTAATCAATAAATTTTTAAGAGGCCAGTGCACGCCCGAAGAACATGCTTTTGTACGGGCATATCTGGAAGAGCATGGCGAAGATGCAGCAGCTTTCTTCCCGGAAGAGGAGTGGACCGAATGGTCTGAAGATAACTCGTATGATGAGTCACGACAGGATGAAATCTTTCAACTGATTGTTCAGCAGTTGCAGGAAGAAGAGGTACAACCACGTCTGTATCTTTCATTTTTGTACAGAGTGGCAGCTGCCGCTATATTGCTTCTTGTGTGTGCTCTGGGAGAGCGTGCTACCCGGCATGATCAGGCTCCGCTTATAACAGGAATTCAGAGAGAAATTCCTACACTGTATCGTATCAATGCGAGTAATCAACCCATGAATATTGTCATGAGTGACAGCAGTTCGGTATTACTTTATCCGAATGCGGAACTGCGCTATGCCGAAAATTTTAAATGGAAAAACAAACGTGAGATCTGGCTGGTCGGAAAGGCAAAGTTTTCTGTTCACAAGGATAAGACAAAGCCATTTATGGTGTATTCGGACCGGCTTGTTACGACGGCACTTGGTACACAGTTTATAGTAGATGCTCCCCGGCAGGCTAAACATGTGGCAATACGATTGTTAGAGGGTTCTATTCGTGTGGAAGATTATCAGGAAAAAATAAATGGTCAATATATAAGTCAGATCCTCCGGCCCGGAGAAGAAGTCAATATTCAGTTGTCAACGCTTTCGCTATTGGCTGATGTTCTGAAGAAAGCTCCTGTATCACCAGATCAAAGAAATGCCTCTGCTGTTTCAAAACCTGAAGAACTGGCATTTAAGAATAAGAAGCTAGCCGAAGTACTCAGCGAAATAGACAAGGCTTACGGTACGGATACGCGATGGTCAATAGCGGGTATAGAAAAGCTTCACTTTTCAGGAAGGTATGAACGTAATGCTGATAATTACCGGGTCATCCTGAATGATATAGCCGTGCTGCATCACCTGATCCTGAAGATTGATGATAACGGCAAGGGAGCACAGTTGAAACAAGAAATAAATAAATCCGAATAACAGAATATTCATGTATAAGCGATAACATTTACAGTAACAACTTTATTGAATCAGATTATGAAAAAAAACAGACTTTTTGTACCGGGCATGGGGCTTACCTTTCATTTATGGATAAAGCGGCCATCCTTAAATCCAAAGTTGTCTTATGCTTTGGCCATGTCTATACTGATCGGAGTATCGGTCGCAGAGGCGCAGACGAATGCATCCGTATCCGGTCTGGTGCGTGATGAGCAGGGAACGAAAATATCCGGTGCTACTATTACGATAGAAAATAAATTGACGGCTTTTCGTAAAAGCAGTACAACTGATGCGGAAGGTGTATTTGTATTTGAAGGAATACCCGCCGGCGAAGGATATACTTTTATAATCAGTTCATTGGGCTACAGTAAAAAAGAGCTTACAGGCTACACAATCAAAAGCAATGACAAACTTGCCATCAGTGTTACGCTGGAATCCAGAAATGATGTGCTGGAGGAAGTTGTCGTGACGGCTTTGGGTATCAAACGGGAGAAAAAAGCTTTGGGTTATACTGTTGCTGAATTAAAGGGGAATGAACTTACACAGGGGAAAGAAGCGAATGTGGCCAATGCCCTGTCGGGTAAGGTAGCCGGTGTACAGGTAAGCCGTGCAGCATCAGGAGCCGGTGGTTCATCGAAAGTGATTATCCGTGGTAATAATTCACTGATCGGCAATAGTCAGCCGCTTTATGTCGTGGATGGTGTGCCGATTGACAATCAGAATTACGGTGCCGCAGGAAGTTCCGGCGGAACAGATTACGGAGATGGTATCAGTAATATTAATCCGGAGGATATCGAAACGATATCGGTTCTGAAAGGTCCTAATGCTGCTGCACTGTATGGACAGCGGGGTTCAAATGGTGTTATTCTTATTACCACTAAAACAGGAAAAGCCGGCAGAGGATTAAATATCAATTTCAATAGTGATTTTTCTATAGGGACGGCCCTTGTGCTTCCGGATTTTCAGAATGTATACGGGCAGGGATTAAACGGTAATTTTACACATTTTAGAAAGACCGACGGGAAAATTGTAACAATGGCAGAAGCTATTGCCAACAATTACTCCGGTATGCCCAAAATGAGTGCCGGCCGGGACAGATTGATGCGGTCATCATGGGGAGCGAAAATGGAAGGACAGCAGTATGAGGATCAGTTTGGAAATGTCTTAAGTTTCACTCCGAAACCGAATACATACGGCGATTTTTTTGATACGGAGAAACAATTTGTAAATGATCTGAGTGTAGACGGGGGTAATGAAAAGATCAACTACCGTTTTTCGTATGCCAATACAAATATCAAGGGATATGTACCGACTAACACTATAAACCGTAACAGTCTCAACCTACGCACACAGGCCAATATCACAGATAAATTCAGCATAGATGTCAAAGCTAATTATATTATGCAGGAAGGCGTTAACCGGCCTACATTATCTGATGCATCGGACAATCCAGCTTACCTGCTGATCTCGCAGCCCAGAAGTATGGGAATGGATGTACTGGCCGATTATAAATGGACGAAGCATGATATTGATAATCAGCTGGGTTTTTCAAACTTATTTGAGGGATTGGAGAAAACCTATGCAACCAACAGTTCTACAGCCAATCCGTACTGGACCATACATGAAAACAGAAATACGGACAGACGTGATCGTTTGATTGGTTTGTTAAGACTGTCGTATGAGTTTGCGCCCTGGTTACGACTCACAGCTACCGGAGGTACGGATCTGTATACGGATCAGCGGTTCCGTTATCGTCCGATCGGAACATACCAGAGTCTCAATCGCAAAGGCGATATCCGGGAGGAAATTATCCGGTCCAGAGAAAACAACCTGGATGCATTGCTAAGTTCCAGTTTCAGTGCGACGGAGGATATCAAGATCTCACTCAATGCCGGGGCCAGTCATCTCAGCCGGTTTATGCGAAATACCGGAAACACAGGTAATCAGTTTATTGTTCCGGATCTGTACGTGATCAATAATACCACTACAAATTCATATATCTTTAATCTTATTGAGTCGGAGATTAATTCGGTTTACGGATCGGGACAGATCAGCTATAAAGATTATGCTTTTCTGGATTTTTCAGCACGAAACGATTGGTCTTCTACTTTATCCAAGAATAATAATTCCTTTTTCTATCCGTCTGTCAGCGGAAGTTTGATTCTGTCGGATATATGGAAATTCAATCCAAAAGCGCTTTCATTCCTGAAAGTCAGAGCTTCATGGGCACAAGCCGGTAGTTCAGGTAATCCCTATCAGCTTACAGGAGCTTATAGTCTGAATCAGTATACACACGGAGGTGTGCCACTGGCAACTTTTACAGAAGTAATTCCTGATCCGGATCTGAAAAATGAACTGACTACTTCAGTCGAGTTTGGTGCTGACCTGCGTTTTCTGAATAACCGGATGAACTTTTCTTTTACTTATTACAATGCCAATACCAAAAATCAAATCTTAGATATTCCGATTGCACCTTCAAGTATGTTTAAGGTGAACCGTATTAATGCCGGAGAGATCTCGAATAAAGGGATAGAATTTGTACTGGGTGGTACGCCAGTCAAAACATCCGGTGGATTTCAGTGGGAAACATCTTTCAACTTTAACCGCAACCGCAATATGGTTAAATCTCTGGCTCCCGGAGTCGATGTTTTCCTGTTGGGATCGGATAGGGGGATCAATGTGGTAGCTGAGGTAGGTAAGCCGTTCGGACAGCTTATAGGTACGCAGTTTGCCTGGATCAAAGATGAAAACGGAAACAGACTGATTGATCCTAATACAGGTCTGCCGCTTCGTACTGCAGGACGTGTCACTACTGATCTGGGTAATGCACAACCGAAATGGCTGGGCGGATTCTCTAATACATTCCGTTATAAAGGTATAGCCTTATATGCACTGGTAGATATCCGTCAGGGAGGTTTAATCTTTTCTCAATCTAACCGGGAGCAAATTATCTACGGTGTATCTAATAAGACAGTCGAAGGCCGTGACGGTACATATGTGGCATCAGGATATCTTGGTACTTTACAGCCGGATAATACCTGGAAAAACTCAGGTGTGCAGAATACGATGCAGGTGCGGGCACAGGATTACTGGAATGTGGTGGCAGGAGAAAAGGAAGTGATGGTATCCGAGGAAATGCTTAATGACGGAAGTTATATTGCTATGCGCGAAATCAGCCTGTCCTACAGTCTTCCAAAAGGTATACTGCCTCCGAAATATATACAAGGCGCTAAAGTCGGAGTATACGGGCGCAATCTATTCTATTTTCAGCGTAAAACAGATGGATTTTCTCCTGAATCGGCTTCATTCAATACCAATAACTCTTCGATCGGTATAGAGTCAACTTCTTTACCGATGATGCGTAATATTGGAATCAATTTATCTGTAAACTTTTAATATCCGGAAAAATGAAACGTAGTAACATATATAAAGTAAGTTTGGGACTATTTATCGGTTCTGTCTTATTAAACAGCTGTACAAAAGATTTTGAACAGATCAATAAACCGCCGACCTCTGTCACGACAATAGATCCGGGTCTTCTGCTGTCACGTTCTCTTCGGGACGGTAGTTTCTATGAGTCCGGCGAATTGCCGAATAATAAATTTGGATCATGGGTACAGCATTGGGCGGGAGGTCCGATTGTTCCGACATCGAGATATATCGAAGCACCGGAGAATGCGATCTGGTCACAGCACTATGATTTGCTGAAAAATCTGATGCAGATCCGTCAGGAATTAAAAGGTAAAGAAGATCTGCCGGAAGGTCGCAGTAAACTGGCGATAGCGCGAATCTATGAAATCTATATCTGGCAACGTATGACAGATCTGTTCGGAGATATACCTTTTTCTGCTGTAACGCAGGATGCGGGAGCAATACAGCGTACACCGGCATTTGACAAACAGGAGGATATCTATCCGGTGCTGATCCAGCAACTGGATGCAGCTCTTGCCAGACTGAATGCGTCTGACAATTCGTACGGAACAGCCGATTTTTTCTACGGAGGTAATGTGTCGAAATGGGCAAAGTTTGGGAACTCTCTTAAACTGAAACTGGGTATGCGTATACGGTACGCCAATGCCCAACTGGCACAGAAGACGGTTACGGAAGCTATTGCATCTCCGTATGGATTATTGAGTTCAAATGCAGACAATGCTGCGGTTCCGACTTTCAATAATGCGCAGGCCGAAAACTACAACCCCATGTTACGTCAGTTTATTACCGGTAGTTCGGATATTCGTTATCTCGCTAATACCCTGGTTACCACACTTAAAAATTACAATGATCCCCGATTACCTTTGATAGCAGCTCCTACAGCTAGCTCTGCCGGTACCGGGACAGATAAGTATGAAGGAATAGGAGTGGCGCTTACGGATAATCAGTTAGCACAGGTGATTCGCGCTAATTACTCTACGGCATCCACAAAAACCTGGTTTAGTATCTCTTTTGCACCAATTCCGAGTTACGCGCTTACGTATTCTGAAGTTGCTTTTTTCAGAGCAGAAGCAGCTTTCTTGGGTTGGGATCAGGTAGATGCAGAAAAAACATTTCAGGATGCTGTAAAGGCAGCTTTTGCCGTGTCACCCTATAATATGGCTACTGTTCCGCAGACCTACGTCGATCAGGTTTTATCTTTTAACGGTTTATCTGCAGATCAGCGGTTAGAAAAAATCCAGACCCAAAAATGGATACATTTGTTTGGTCGTAATTTTGAAGCTTTCGCGGAATGGAGAAGAACGGGTTATCCTGTGTTGACTCCGGGACCTATGCAAGGGTCTACAAACGGCAAGATTCCGCGTAGAGCAATATATTCTTCAGAAGAGGCTCAGCTTAATGAAGCAAATTATAAAGCTGCTGTGGAGCGGATGTCTAACGGTGATTCATTCCTGTCCAAAGTATGGTGGGATAAGAAATAGTATATAATATCACATTGGAGGGGACTTTGCTGAAAGTCTCCTTTTTTATGTTTTCTTTTACAGAATAAAGAAAAGTTAGGGATAATTGGTAAATCAGTGCTAAATAATTATTTTTATAGCTTGGGGTATCTGTTGAAGATATAATAATAGAGAAGAAGCTAAGAAATGAACGAAATACTGTTAGTAGAGGATGAACAAAATGTCGCTGAACTGGTTATTCAGGGATTGGAAGAGGACGGATATAAAGTCATTCATGCTATGGATGGTCTTAAGGCATTAGAAATTGTACGGACAAAGGCTGTGGATCTGGTTATTCTGGATATTTTGCTACCTCAAATGAACGGGCTGGATGTGTGTAAAGCTATCCGGGATTCGGGATATACAGATCTTCCTGTACTGATGCTTACTGCTCTTGGAAGTCCCGAAAATGTGGTGCTTGGACTGGATAATGGCGCGGATGATTATATGTCAAAACCCTTTAAATTAATCGAATTAAAGGCAAGAATAAGAACGCTACTGCGCCGTAAGTCAGAGATTTCAAAATCTGTACAAAGCCAGATGAAAAATGAAGTATATCGTTACAGTGTGTTAAAACTTGATGATTATCAAAAAGTAGCTTACTGTAATGATGAGGAGCTCAATCTGACTTCTACTGAATATCGTCTTTTACAGCTTTTTATGCGATCACCCAAAAAAGTCTTTATGCGAAGCGAATTGCTGGATGAAGTATGGGGGATTAATTTTGATATAGGCTCAAATGTTGTGGATGTATATGTCAACTACCTGCGCCGTAAAATAGAAAAACACAGCCCGATGAAATTGATTCATACGGTAATCGGTATGGGATATGTTCTCAAAGGAGATGAATAAATAAATTTATGCGTAGTTACAACAAGACACTTTACTTTTCTATTGGCATCCTGATTGTTTATACCGTTCTGTTTGTCACATTCATCTTTTATTCTATTTCTAATTTTGCATTCAGTGATTTCTATAAACGATTAGAACTGCGCCGTAAGCTTGCTGCAGAGCGCTTGCTCAAGACCGATCATAGCGGGGATCAGCAGCATCTTCAGACTGAATATGTTGAGAATCTGTTCAATCAGAAGGAGTTTATGGCGGAGATTGATAAGCAGGGTAATTTTCGTTCTATTGTGGCGTTTCCCGCCGATCTGTCCGGACAGATCAGTAAAAACGGTCCCAGTAATTTTAAAGACGGCAAAATCTTCTATTCTACTAATATCTACCAAAAGGATGGTCGTCATTATCTGATCGGGGTATCTGCCGAAAATTATTTCTACACCCATCATCTGGCTTATCTTCGTAACCTGTTGTTTATCAGCCTTCTGTTTGCCTGTTTGCTGATCATTGTTATTTCAATGATTGTAAAGCGTTCTTTTCTGAAGCCTATTCACAAAATCATCAAGGAAGTCGAAATTATCGGATCGGAGAATCTGTATCTCAGGCTGAATGAATCAAAAGATAAAAGCGTACTTAACAAACTGGCCGCTACTTTCAACAGCATGCTCAACAGGATAGAAACTTCTTTTGAAACACAGAAGAACTTTATAAGTAATGCTTCGCATGAATTAAATACACCACTTACTTCCATCATTGTGACAGCTGATCTCGCACTTTCCAAGCAGAGGACAGATGATGAATACAGAACAGCACTTTCCCGAATTATGGATGCAGCCGGACATCTGGAGAAAAAAACGCATGCCTTGCTGTTACTGGCGCGTACAGGCTATGAAGGAAATAAAATCAATTTCAAACCCACGCGTGTCGACCAGGCCGTAATGGATGCTGAATTAATGGTCAAGCAAATAAACAATAAGTTCAGGATTAAAACAGATTTCAGTTTGTTGCCGGAAGATTCCATGCGTCTGAAAGTAAATGGTGTACTTCCTTTGTTGCATCTGGCCTTTTCTAATATTATTTCCAATGCCTGCAAGTATTCTGCGGATCAGACTGCATATATCGCTTTGGGAGCCTCAAAGGATAAGGTTGTTATTGTTATCAAAGACAATGGTATCGGTATTCCTGAGAAAGAACTCAAACATATCTACGATCCTTATTTCAGAGCTTCCAATACGCTTAATTATTCTGGATACGGGATAGGTTTGCCACTGGCCCGTAATATTATACATATGCACAACGGTCAGTTGCGGGTGAGCTCGGTTGAAGGACAGGGAACGACTGTCACTATCGAATTACCTTCTCTTTTTGTCTGATTTTAATCCGGTTTTAATCCGTTTTAAGCATTTTAATCTCATTTTAATTTCTTCCTTAAAAGTCTAATGGACTTCTAATGTGCGGTTAATGCTGCTGCAATAGTGCTGTCTTACTTTTGTAAGTACTATGGCAAAGGCAAAAAGAATATTGATACCGACGGATTTCAGCATCCATTCTTTACAGTTTCTGATTACCGTATTAGAAGAGGAGCCGGCGGCTCAGGTAGAGGTTGTACTCGCATATGGTATGCGTTCCGGTTCGTTCATGACTGAACTATTTATTTTTTCCAAAGAAGAGTATCTGCAAAAGGTACAATCTGAAGAATTTATAAAAGGATGTCAGATGATAGAAAACCGTTTCGGTGAAAAGGTCAGTGGACTGTATGCAGATGTGCTTACTTCTGATAACCCTAACTATATCCGAAACTACCTTAAAGGAAATCATATTCACGAAGTCATATTACACGAAGAGCATTACAGTACCTGTACGCACAAACATTATCTGGACCTTCACCGTCCTATGATGAAAGCTGCACCTTTTTTATCGGTATTGTCTGACTCTTCACTTTCAGAGAAACAGCATGCTGAACAGAATGAAATTGCTGATTTATTTTTTAGAAGTCAATATGATGTTACGTATTAGTAAATCTACATTAACGAAGGTCAATTATGTATTGATTATTTCCTTGTTGATGGTTGCATTGACAGGAGTATTGTTTTCCAGAAGCCCTGAAAAACTTATTCAGGGGGAATGGGAAGAAGTGGGATGGTATTTTGAAAAGTCTGATTACAATAATAAGACCAGTAGTCAAAGTGGTTATATCAATGAACAGATGAAGTTGGAAATCTTTGATCAGGTGGTGCCTTATCATATGAATGTATGGCATTTTGCAGAGAATGGAAGCATTCTTTCTGAGCAGGACACAGATAGCCTGCAATGGTATATCAAAGGTCGTGGTCATATTCTGGAACTCCGTAAGGATGGAAGGAAAATTGAGAGTTTTCAAATTCAGAACCTGACAAGAGATAAGATGGAATTGCATTTTAATCTTGATCTGCAAGTCAAAGGAGTTGTAAAAATAGTTTTAAAAAGAAAAGAATTAGAAAATAATTATGCTAAGAAAGTATAGTAATCATAGAACGCAACAGGACAACATGTGGCTGGGAGGCTTGACAGCCTTCTCAGCAGGCATGACTAATGTCGTGTCGGTGATTGTCTTTTTCTCCTTTACCTCTAATATTACGGGGTATTATGCTGTTTTTTCACAGGAGGTATCCAAAGGCAATTGGTATCAGGGAGCCGTCGTACTTTTGTGGATCTTACTTTTCTTTATCGGAAGTCTGGTTTCCAATAGTTTGATTATTCACGGTAAAGGCAGGTGGAGTCAGTATGTATCGCATGCCGTGCCCATCATGCTGGAGATTATCAGTATACTTGGTGTGGGAATCTACCTGGAATTCTTTTATCAGGAGACCTTACAGGAAACAGAATTTTTAGTAGGGGCCTTATTATTTGCGATGGGACTTCAAAATGGTCTTACAGCAAGTATTTCCAATTCTGTGATTAAGACGACGCACCTTACCGGTCTGTCAACGGATCTCGCTATTCTGGTATCAATGTTTGCCAAAAGGGAAAACCGTCGGAATAAGGCATTGGTGCAGAAATTTCACTTGTTGCTCACGATATTATTTGCGTATATCATTGGCGGACTGACCAGCGGACTGGTTTACAACTATATCGGGAATAAGGCTTTTTATGTCGTTTGTTTTGTATTGCTGGTTATTGCTTTTTATGATTATTATAAATTGAAAATGATCAGATACCATTATGAAAGAAGACATCGCAAAAGAGAGAAAGTGGAAGCAAAAAATCTGATGCCTGAACAGATGGAGATATAATGGAGGAACGATCCTAACAATATGACGGCCGTTCTTCTTGCAAACAGTGTACGTTAAAAATATTTATAATTGAGTTTTTTTAGTTTTTCAGGGTAAACCGGTGCTTTTAAAGTTGGCTGATTTCAGTAGTAGATCAGTCAACTTTTGCTTTGTGTTCGGGTATTAGGGGGGATCAATTCAAATCGCTCTGCTAACTCCGGTTTACTGCAGGGACGGCTTATCATAACCTCTTCTCTTCTGAAAACAGTCGTGTCATGGTGAGAAACCCAAAGTTTATCCGCTTCCTAAGAATCGCTCTTGTATTTTATTTTTGAAATAACGTTACTCTTCTTATTTTCCGCATTAAAAAGTACAGCTCATAAAACAAATACTTAAAACAATGAGATGCAGTTTATATTCTGATTACATATTTTACTCATATATTGATATAGCGGCACATCTTATGTTTTAAATAACTCTCAATCGTTCTTCTTCCAGATCGATCTGATAGAGTTGCTGACGGATGAACTCTTCGTTTACTGCCGGATCTTTATTTAATTCGGTAAGAAACTGACGCTGACTTTCGAGCAGTTCATAGAAGACAGCTTTTGTCTTATCACTCATCCAGCTGTCATCAGCAGCTTTTGTCTTATCTTCCCAATGTTTCATGATCAGATCCATCCCTGCATGTCCTTTCAGTTCATTGTCATATTTGTGCTTTAGAAACTGATAGGTGTGTTGTTTCAGATCCTGTTTCATCTTTTGTCTGGCTGATTTTTCTTTTTCCTCGTTTATAAATGCGCGGAATGAGCCACTTTTTTCTATAAAATAAGGAAGCGTAAGTCCTTGAACAACAAGGGTGAGCAATATAACTACAAAGGTGATAAATAAGATCAGATTGCGATATGGAAACGCCATGCCATTGTCGAAAGCAACAGGTATGGATAATGCCGCTGCTAAAGAGACTACACCCCGCATACCTGTCCAGCCTAGTAGCAGAGGCATGAGCAATTGTCTTCTTCTGGAAGTAGCACGCGGCGCCACATTGGGACGAAAAATAAGGGTGGCCATCATCGCTGCATACGAGCTGACGATACGGGCTGCAACGAGTACTACAGTTACCAGGACTCCATATCCTATGGCTGTACGGAGGGGGATACCTTTGGAGCGTAGACCTTCTACGATCTCTGGAAGTTCCAGACCTATGATGAAAAAAACGGTACCATTGAGAATAAATACAAAACTCTCCCATACGCTGTAACCTCTGATACGACTGGTGCTATTCAGGAATATCAACCTTCTGGCAGACATAAACAATCCGCCACAAACGACAGCCATCACTCCCGAACTGTGCACCTGCTCGGCAATCCAATACATAATATACGGTTCAATGAGTGTAAGGGTGATGTCGGATGCGGCATCTGTCGGAAGGCGTTTGTGTGCCTGCACAAATAGCCAGGCCAGTACCAGTCCTATACCTGCACCGCCCACCACCATCCAAAGAAAACTAAGTGTTGCTTCATGCCAGATAAACTGTCCGGTGCCCACTGTCACTAACGCAAAGCGGAAGATAATCAATGAGGATGCATCATTGAGCAGACTTTCTCCTTCCAGAATGGCAGATGTTGACTTGGGGATTTTTACAAATTTGGTGATGGCTCCGGTACTCACAGCATCCGGAGGAGATACAATGCCGCCTAATAGAAATCCAAGTGCAATCGTGAAGCCGGGAATAAAGTAATTCGCTGCCAAGGCTACGGATAACGCTGTGAAAAAGACGACAAGGAAAGCAAAGCTACCGATGATGCGCCACCATTTTTTCATCTCTTTAAAGGAGATGGACCAGCTGGCTTCAAAAAGCAGGGGAGGGAGAAATATAAAGAAAATAAGATCAGGATTAATTCTTACGACTGGTAATCCCGGTATAAAACTGATCAGTAGCCCGCCGATAACCAGAAGTATGGGATAAGCGATTCGGAGTCTCGCAGCCCACATGTTCAGGAGTACGATGACGGCTATCATAGCCAAAATAAGAGGGAAGAAGGTGTGCATCGGATGAGTTGTGCTGTAGTTTTAATGGAAAGATTTTTACATCAGTACGTCTTTGACAGGTTGTATAGGTTTTGGAATGTCCGTTTCTCCCAGCATCTGCAACAGATCGATTTCTATGGTTCTGCAGATAGAAAGCATCGGAATGTCTGTACCTAATCCTTCAAAAGGATTTTCGGAATAATCCCCAATCAATTCCATCAGTACATAGATCCAGCCTACGATTGTCCCAAAGGGTATCATCAGCCAGACTCCGGCATCTCCCAGTTTTGAAAATTCGGCAACAATCCCTAAAGGTAAGAGCAGTATAAAAATACAGTTGAAAATAAAACTCAGATTGGCATATTGCCGGGGTATCGGAAATTTTTTGATCCGTTCGGCTCTTCCCTGATGATCGTAGAAATCGGAAAGCACTTTTTGCAGATCCAGCTGTTTCCGCATATGCAGGACTGCTTGTTCTTCCAGTGCTGCCAGTTGCTGAGATTGCAGGTTGATGAGCTGGGTTGCCTTATTAGCAGCAGTGCGGAGTTCCTGATCATCAAAGAAATAATTTTGTTTTTGGGTTTCGTTCAGGTAATCTCTATACAAACCCACACCCTCCAGTTCCTGACGTTTTCGGGCTATTTTTCCAAAGTGCCCTCTCAGACTTACATGTTCCCATTGTGTAGGGACCAGTAGTTGTTCCCGAAGGGTATACAGCCAGGCTATATGGCGGTATATCAGGTGTTTTTTTAGCTGATTGATCTCATTCGATGTAAACTGTGTATCTGCACTGTTGCATACAAAAGCATTTACCATAGTTCCCCAGCTTCTGCTGCTGTTGACGATTGCACCCCATATTTTTCGCGCTTCCCACACCCTGTCGTAAGACTGGTTGTTTTTGAAGCCTATATAAAAAGCTAATGCCGTACCGACTAAAGATACCGGCAACCAGGGAATAGAAATCCAGTGCCACCCGGCTACTTTATAAAGGATGGATACCAATACCATATAGGTAATCAGCCACCAGAGGTGATGACCTGCGAATCTGAAAATTGCCGTCAGACTAAGCGTTTTTCTTACAATCATGAATTTTAAGTGTGATGTATACTCAAATATAAAATATTTCATGAATTATTTGTGTAAAGGAGAAGGTAGACAAATTACAAAACAACAAAAGGAATCTGATTTGTTTTGTGAAAAAAAATATTTTGAAAATTATTTTTTATTCTCATATATTTATATTTAAATTTATTTTTCCGTTTAATGGAATTATAATTAACCAGATAAATTATGAAATTTCAACCCAAGAAATGTATTGTTGCGCTATTCTTAGTCGTAGCATCAGGTTATGTCAATGCTCAGGAGCAAATTATTAAAGATAATTTACAGATAGGCGAATATGATTATTCCATTGAATTGGGACCCGGAAAAAGGTTATACTTTGGAGGTATCTCTGAATCCACCGACTTTCTTTCTATGTACCGGTATAATGAAGCGTTTAATAGCAGTCATCTGAGGGTAGAGATCGGAGATGATCACGGATCTCCCGGAGACCGTTTTGTTGTCGGGGCAAAAGATTACAGAACAGGCTTGTATCATCCTTACTTTCAGGTGCTAGCTAATGGAAATATAGGGGTTGGGATGAATGAACCAGCTGAAAGACTCTCTGTAAATGGTAATATCAGAACAAAGGAGATCAAGGTTGAAGCCGCTAATTGGCCGGATTATGTTTTTAAGAAAGATTATAAATTAAGATCACTCTCCGAGCTTAATACCTATATAGAGGAGCATGGTCATCTGCCGGATATTCCTAAGGCAGCTGAAGTTGAGAAAGAAGGAGTATCACTTGGAGAAATGAATAAATTATTGCTTAAGAAAGTAGAAGAATTGACGCTTTATATACTTAATCAGGAGAAAAGGATTAGTGAATTAGAAAAGAGATAGCTGTAATAAGTTATTTAGAAAGTAAATACAGACCTAAACTAATCAATCCAAATTGTGAAAAATAGATTTTTAATATTGATGATTTGCTTATGTATAGCAGGAGCAAATAATAGAGCATACTCACAAATTCCCGAAGGACCGAAGCTTCCGAACAATATACCACCGTCACCTACAGCAGCTTCATTAGGAATCTACGGAGAGGTACCTGTTAATAATTATTCCGGACAGGTTAATGCTGAAATACCATTATATAAATATAGTCAAAGTGGTTTTGAGTTAGATATGAAATTATCTTATTTAAGTTCCGGACTTCGGTATCTGGATAAAGCTTCGATAGTAGGACTTGGCTGGAGTTTAAATGCAGGAGGTGTAATTACCAGAAGTATTAAATCTGTGGATGATCTCAGGCCCAACGGATTTTCAAATGGGACCTCCAAGGACGCAGAGCCGGATATATTTTTCTATAATTTCAATGGTAGAACAGGGCGATTTATTTTACCCTATTCTGCCGGACTGCAGTCTGCTAAAATAATTAATCAATCGGAAGATATCCTGATTTACAGGGAGAATGATGATAATTTTGCAGCCTTAACTCCGGATGGCGTAAAATATTATTTCAGACAAAAAGAATATTCTTCATTAACAAGCCCTTCGAATATTACAAATGATGTGATTTCAGCATGGTATCTCAGTGAAATAGTATTGAATAACAATGAAAGGATAGTTTTTACCTATAGTGTTGCTCCTCGTAGTCTACTATCTTCTTCTTCGCAATTAATGCAAATTAGTATTAGCTCTATTGGTACAACTGCAACCACTCCTGAATGTAATACTCAAATAATAAATAGCTATCCTCGATATCAGAGTCTCGGAGGTAATACTATAGCTAAGGCTGATGAAGTACTGCTTCAACGTATAACCGGAAAAAATGGACAAATTGCCTTTTCTTATGATGAGAGAGAAGATCTTCAAACTTCGGACGGGAAGGCCAAAAAACTAATATCATTTTTAATAAAAAATAATGAAAACGAGGTTCTCCGAAACTTTAATTTTGACTATTCTTATTTTTCGGTTGATGGGAATACCGCTAGTCGGAGATTAAAATTGACTAAAGTGGAAGAATCGGCATCCGATATCTTACAAAAGAAAACACACACTTTGGGATATTATGAAGGGAATATTCCAATGACCACCGCTGCAACACAGAAATATTATGGGTATTACAGTCAGGATCCTTTTGTGACAATGCTCAAATCTATCACTTATCCTACAGGTGGATACACACAATTTACCTATGAAAATCATGATTATTTACCAGTGTGAGTGTCTCAACAGCTTCTGTTCCTGCATCAGAATTAGGAGTACGTATTAAGAATATGATAAATTATGATATAAACGGGAATATCCTTTTGAATAGAACTTTTAATTATAATAAGCTAATAAATGGAGAATTGCTGTCGTCGGGCAGGCTACTATCCTATTATACAAATTTGGGTTCTAATCGAGCTACTTATTCTACCTCATGCGGTAATCAGCCTGTGTCTGTAACAATAGACCGTTCTTATGTATATTCCAGCAGTATAGTGTCTCTCGGGAGCTCAAGTGTCATCGTTGGTTATGATCAGGTCAATGTTGTGGATACGGGTATTAATATGAGTAATGGAAAAAAAGAATATTTTTTTGTAAATAATCCCGATACCTATGATAAAATAATTCCGGGCGTACAGGGTACAAATGATTATAAAAACGGAACCATGATTGCTGAAAAAACATATGCATGGAATCCATCAGCCAAAAGGTATACGTTAAGACAAGCCGTATACTATGATTATGAATATGTAGATCAATCAAATTATTCAGGAGCTGTTTTCGCCTATGAAAATACAAGCTTTTCAGTATACCGCATCGGAATTTTCAAATCACGTTTGAATAATAAAACAGAGAGCTTTAAAGAAGATAATGTGGATACTATAGGCGTATCAACGGCATATAAGTATACGGGTAACTATCTGAGTCCTGCTTCAATCTCTTCAAAACGTAGTACGGGGGATATTACGAGGTTGGAAAAAAAATATCCGTTTGATTTTTCAAGTGTATTTCCATGTAATGAGATGTTGTCAAATCATTTTATTTCTCCCGTTTTAGAAGAATCATACAGTGTTAATAGTCAGGAAAGTATTAGAATAAAAAACAACTATATACGTAAAAAAGAGAACAATACACAATTGTTTGTTTTGGAATCCGTCGCAAGTAAATATGATAATAATACTTTAGAGCAGCGTATAGAATCAACAAACTTTACTTCAAACGGCCGGCCTCAGCAGATCCGTCTCAGTAATGGTCCTTCAAAAGCCTACCAATGGAATAAAAACAATGAATATCCTGTTGTGGAAATCATCAACGCAAATAATAACGATACCAAGTACAACTATGATATAAGGTCTCAAAACTTAAATTTCGAGACTATAGCAGGAAGAAGCCGTACCCTTTCATTTACGACTAATTATGATGGAAATATAGAAATAAAATTATTTCCAGGTACTTTTCTGTCATCTAATAGCATTTTATATGTTGACTATATGTTATCGGGGGCGTATTCTACAAACGGCTATTTTTGTATGAGTAACTCTCCGTCACAATATTGCTATTCCGGTAATAAAGATGCAAATACACTACTGATAAAGAACGCTCCTGCAGGAAATTATACACTTACTATATATTGTAAAACCTCAATTCCAAATAGTGCAGGGATGGTGAGTGTTACCTATCCTCAAGGCACTTTAATTGAAAATGCACTAAAGGAATTTTATTATCAGGGATTTGAAGAAGAAGAGCAATACAGGCATGTGAATGCTATTTTTGGAAAAGGATGTTTATACGGTGATTATCTTATCCCTTTTACTGCACCCAATGCAAAAGCTTACATTGTCGATTACCGCTATCTGGAGAATGGAAAATGGTTTTATATGAAGAGAAGTTTTCAAAACAATATGTTATTGACTGACGGAGAGGGTATTGATGAAGTAAGAGTATATCCTGCAGGTAGTCAGATGAATACATACACCTATACCTCACAAGTCGGGATGACAAGTAAAACAGATCCAAAAGGACTTACGGAATTCTATGAGTATGATGGTTTTCAACGTCTCAGATATGTTAAAGATCTGGATAATAATATTATTAGAACTATTGATTATCGTTATAAAGGCCAATAAAATGAAAATATTCTTATTATTTACGGGATGCTTTGTATTAAATATACTCTGTCTTAGAAACGGTCTTGCTCAGGAGCATAAAACATTAGTCAGTTATAACGGTCAAAACCTAATTGAAGCAAAAAAGAGTATTACATTAAAAAGCGGATTTCATATTCCGAGTGGAAGTAATGTTGTTTTAAGGGTTAATCCGAGTGGTGGGGATATCCCTTATTTTAATACGTTTTCAGATCAGGATCATAATTATATAATGACGCGTGATCTTCTTATCCCCGGAATTACAAAAGCTAATGTTTCTGAGGCCAGAAAGGCTAATGAAGAAAAACGAGAAATAAAATATTATGATGGGCTGGGTAGAATCATTCAGCAGATACAGGTGAAGGGGTCTCCTAATTACAATGATATTGTACAGCATTTTTCTTATGATTCATTTGGCAGAGAAACGTTAAAATATCTTCTTTACAGTGCCAATGAAGCTGGTGACGGGAAATTTAAGACTTCAGCAGGTAACGATATTTTGAACTATTACAATGGAGCCGTTTCCTGGGATGCTTCTGTAGTGAAGACAGCATACCCATATGCAGAAATTGTTTTTGAGAATAGTCCATTAAACAGAGCTGTTAAAAAGGGTAATCAAGGTGCTGATTGGCAACCTGTAACTAATACAGGTAATGACCATTCCATTAAAACGAGTTATGGAACTAATTCTCTTAATGAGGTGAAGCAGTGGGTCGCGAATTTATCCGGAAATGGCGCAAACGCAATTATGTATAAAAGCGGACAACTCTTCAAAACTATTGTAAGAAATGAAAATGTTCCCATTGACCAACGGGCCGGTTCGGTGGAGGAATTTAAGGATTTTGATGGAAATATTGTACTGGTACGTATATGGGAAACCGAAGTGAAAAGTTTAAGTACATACTATGTATACGATTATTTGGGCAATATTCTATACGTATTACCACCGGCAGTCAATGAGAATGGCATAGCTACCCTTGATAATGCTTTTAATGAAGAAGATTTTAAATTTAAAGAATACATATACGGCTATAAGTATGATAAAAGAAAAAGATTAATTGAAAAAAAGATCCCGGGAAAACAAAAGGAATATTTAATTTATAATAAACTGGATCAGCTGATATTAACGCAGGATGGTAATCAACGTACAAAAGGAGAATGGTCGTATAGCAGATATGATGCTTTCGGCAGAATAGCTTCCACAGGTATTTACAAAAATACAGTTTATACTTCTGCAGAGTCTATTCGGAATATTGTTGATTCCTTTACCGGCCCCTTATGGGAAAGCAGAAACGGTCATGCTGTATATTTTAACAATACGTTTCCCGTTGCTGAAAACGGTGTCAGTATAAGTGAACGGCTTGTAAACTATTATGATGATTATAATTTTGAAGGAGCATCCTTTTTACCATTTGTAAATATAAGCAAGAGCGAAATGATCAATTCACTTCAGACAGGATCTAAAGTGTATAAGGAAGATGGAAGTGATCCTTTGTTTAGTGTCATATATTATGACGATAGGGGGCGTGTCTTACAGACTGCTTCCCAAAACCATCTGACAGGAACAGATTATGTTACTAATACCTATAATTTCGCGGGTGAACTACTGGTGAGTACACATCTCCATAAATCAAGTCCATCGGCATCTGTGACTCAGATTATCACCAAAAACGAATTTGATCATATGGGCAGACCAACTTCAATTAAGCAACAAATAAATTCGCAGAACTTAGTTACTATTAGTACTAATAACTATAATGAAATAGGGCAATTGGTCGAAAAACAAATCGGAGCAGATTATAATGGGGGCAACAGTCACGCAAACATACAATATACTTATAATGAAAGAGGATGGTTGAATACAAGTATATCTGATTTTTTTAGTCTGAAATTAAAATATGGGGATGGAAATACTCCTCAGTGGAATGGTAATATTTCTGAACAGCAATGGGGACAGACTGCATTGCCGGGTGAAAAATTTGTATATGAATATGATCAGCTCAGCCGTCTGAAAAACGGAACCAGTCCATCTGGTATGTCCGAATTATTAAACTATGATGAGATGGGAAATATTACCAAGTTAATACGGGACGGAGCTTCCATACATTATACCTATAGCGGAAATAAGTTGAGCATGGTTTCGGGAATAGCTAACGGAAATTATGCTTATGATAATAATGGGAATGTGAGTGCCGATCGTAATGGTCTGAACTATGTATATACTCATTTTAATATCCCCAAAGCAGTAAATGGCAATGGAAAAACGATAAGCTACCTGTATGATGCAAATGGCATAAAGCTTCGTAAGATTTCAAATGAAACGGGTAGAAGAGACTATATTGGTAATATCGAATATCAAAACGGGAATATAGCGATGATCCGTCATGCAGAAGGAGTAGCTATATTGAAGACAGACGGTACTTATATTTATCATTATAACCTAACGGATCATCTCGGGAATGTACGGGCAACGCTGTATCGCAATCCGGCAACTAATCAGGTAGAAGCGTTACAACGGGATGATTATTATCCTTTTGGACTACGGAAAGTTTTAAAAGGTGGAAATAATAAATATCTTTATAATGGAAAAGAGATTCAGGGCGAACTTGGAGATCAGTATGATTATGGAGCAAGGTTTTATGATCCGGTGATTGCAAGGTGGGGTATGATGGATCTATTGGCGGAGAAGTTTGCAGGTTGGTCACCGTATAATTACACGATGGACAACCCGATTAACCTAATTGACCCTACGGGCATGGCACCGGAGGATTGGGTATTGGGTAAGTTTGGTAATATTTACTGGGATAAGAATGCAACTTCACAGGCTACAACTAAGGCAGGAGAAACTTATCTAGGAAGAGATTTAATCTTTACATTTAACAGCTATATAGATGCCGACCTTTGGGATGGTCCTTTAGGAAGTTTCCCTGCTGGGAATAAAATTTCATCTACTATTAATGTAAGTGCAAATACAGATACAGATAACAATTTATTATCTATAAATGTTAATTCTGATGAGCCTAAAATAAATAAAACAGGAGGCTGGATACCTACAGATAACTATTATCCTGGAGAAACCAATTATAAGGTTAATAAATCGGGACTAAATAGCGGACAAAAAATCAGTTATGAACAACATGCAAAAGTTAATTTTTTAGAAGAGGTAGGGTTGAGTTTAATGGGATATGACAAGGTAAATGTTGCTCAGAAATTAACTATTGGGTTAAATGGAAATAATTTAGGAGTTGAAGCAGCTACGGATATTTTTCCATCTGCAAGTTTATCAGTAAAAGGAACCGGGAATTCAAATTCTTATAGATTAATGAATTATAAACAACCTTCTTTCAAGAATACTCATAAGACAAACATTGTTAGAGAAGGAAGCATGGGGGCAATGCCTGTGACAAGGACAACTTCGACAAAGCCAGCAGCAGCTTTCTATCAACGATATAAAAAATAGAACACTATGAAAGGAGATCGTTTCTTTAAAGTTTTAGTCTATATTTTAGTATTAAATATTGTTTTTTATTTAGTTTATTATATTACAAATGAAGAAGCAAAATCAATTAAATTATCAGATTTACGTAATGCAGAAGATTGGTTTTTGTTTATTTGGTTATTCGGAATACCTGTTTTATTGGATTTTTTAATTGTAGGTTTGCCTATTAGTTATGGATTTAGTAAGTATCAGTTATCACGTAAAACTTATGTTTTATTATTTTTTGCACTTATAGTTGAGTTTTTACTGACAAGTTTACTTTATGGGAATGAACCTGCTTTAACCAAGGTTGGTTTAAGTATTATTCTTTTTATCCCTTTAATAATATCCTTTAAAACTCATTTGAATTATACAAATAAAAACTAAAAAAGATAGCCACCTGCCGATGCGAGCGTGTCGCTCGTGTATAAGAGGAACTTGGAGATCAGTATGATTATGAGCAAGATTTTATGATCCGATGATTGCAAGGTGGAGTATGGCGGATCCGTTGGCGGAGCAGATGCGTCGTCATTCGCCATATAATTATGCTTTTGACAATCCGATTAGATTTATAGATCCGGATGGAAAGGCGCCTGAATGGATACCAAAAGTATATAATAATACTTTAGTACTCCAGAAAGAACAGGGTGATGATGCCCAAACGTTAGCTAAGTTTTTAGGTCTTGATCAAAAAACTGCGGATAAGGAGTATTCAAATACTAGCCGTTACGGATTATTAAAGTTGTCAGATAATATTCCTGGTGTTAAAGAAATAAATCTCTTCAAGATGTTAAGAATAATCCTGATAAATATAGTGATGCTTTTTTTGCAAAGTTGACTACTGAAACAAACTATAACTGTTTTGAATGTGCAGTATCAATATCAAAAAGAGAAACACCTAATTTTTCTTTAGCAATGAGTACAAGCAAATTTGATAAAATAATAAAGGGGATGGAAAATGTTACAGGTAACGCTCAAAAATGCAAATTTGGCGAAACGATAGTTTCTTTTGGAGGAGAAAAATTTAGTTTGTTTGATTTTGGGACTGTCTCAGACACAAAACATGGAGCTATCTATTTAGGAACCTCTAAAGAAGGGACGGAATACACATGGAGTAAGGATGGACTTTATGAAACACCTAAAGTTAGGTCTATTAATTATCTTAAAAATGAATATAGTGAAGTCGTTAAATATTATAACTATAAGTAATGTGTCGTTTCTGTAATAAGACTGCTTTTATTTTATTGATTTTAATATTGATTGCCAATGTTATAATATGTTTATTATATGAAGTGCCATTACGGAATAGTAGTGTTTTATTGATAGTAGCTGTCATTATTCTTATTATGGTAAGAACCAAAGCTAACTGGTTTGCATTTGTTGCACTTTGTCTTTATGGAATGTACGATCTATTTTACATAGGAAGGACTTCGAGTGATGCACTCACAATGGACTTTTTATACCCTGTTGAAATTCTAATACAAGAAGAGTATAATGTGCGTCGGTTGAAATGGTTTGTCGGATTGTTACCACTCTTGTTTTATCTTCAGTTTCTTATAATCTTGGTTTCAAAAACTGGTAGAAGGGAATATGGAATAATAGGTAATAAGTGATTTTGGATTAGCTTTTGATATTGTAGGAGTTACGAAGGTAAGACAGACTACAATCTGGATTGGAAATCTCTATCTACTTTAGGGAAATCTAAAGGTCTTGAATGGGGCTGAGACTGGAAAATCAAAGATATACCTCATTTTCAGAATATGTTTGGTAATGGTATGAAAGATTTAAGAGCCTTACCAAAAGATAAGAAAGGATTTCCAATATTAAAACCGTAGTAAGATGCTGAAATATACAATTTTCTCTTTGCTTCTAGTCTCTTGTAATTTTACAGAAAAGGGAAAGATTAGAAAGAATGATATCAATCAATCTGATGTTTCTGTCATCAGTAATCATCTGTTTATGGAGAAACAGGGCAAGCTAATATAATCTATGAATTTGATTCAGATAGAATTAAAGTATTGGAAACCAAATATTCTTACCTGACCGGATTGGCAAATTTAAAATCAGATAAAGATATAAAATTAGAATATAAGATTAGTTATTCTATTGATTTAGAAGGGCATCTTATAGGAAAGGAAATCCCTGCCAGAATAGATATATTCAACGAATTTAAAAACACAGTTCCTTTTGAATTGAAGTAAACCAAAGCCCCCGTCTGGCGCAAGTGTGTCACTTGTGCTATAGAATAAGCAACAGTAACGGAGAGGTAAGTTTTGCTGCATATACTAATGTTTTCCCGTCTGCAATACTGCGCTTTAATGATCAGACTATTATGAAATATAATCAACCCTCTTTTTATCAACAGCATGTTGCTCCGATAATTAATAATTCGAGCCCAACTTCTGGATCTATACCAATACATGATTTTAGTTACTATCCTTCAAGATTTTATAAAAGATATTAAGTTATGGGCATTTCAAAAGGAAGTATATTTATATATTTAGTAATTAAGTATTTGGTTTTTTTTATAATATTAGCCTTTATTGATAATCGATTTAATGAGTTGGTTTTCAATAAATCTGATAATTTTGCTTCATTGTTTCAAAATACTATAGGATATTCATTATGGATAGTTGTTTTTTCATTTTTTCTTAGCGTAATCTTCTTTATCCCTGTTTTTTTAATATGTAAGATTAAAAATGTCTTTGTTTTCATTTTGTTATCATCCCTTGTAATTTCTTTAGAATATTTTGTTTATGTTTATTTCACCTCCGTTGAATATTGGTATGATAAGAATGGGGTTATTAATTTTCTTGTAAGTATTTTGTTTTTTGTTTTTTTATTTTTTAGAAGGCATGTAGTTAAATAATAACGTTCTCTACAAAGCGAATTAAGAGAGGTTGTACCTGGTATTGTTACCTCAAATAATCCAGGTACAAAAGATTTGGCAACCAAAGGGTTTAAGGGAGGAGTTGGGTATAATTCCAAAACTAATAAAATGAGTTTTAAATTTCATGGATGGGATAAGGCTATTAATAACCACAACGGAGGGGGGACTGCTAAATATGGTCAGAACTATCTGAAATCTATAAAAGATATGATCAGGAACTCTGTAAAACCAACTTCACAAAATTATTAGAATTATGAATAAGCTTTTAATGATGTTTATTTTGCTTTATTTGTCTTGTTTTGGACTCTCTCAAGATAAAGAAGATATTGTATTGTCTGTTTTATCCAAAGTGTTGTAGGTAAGACAATCGGGTTTAATCTGAGTGATGAGAATGAGCAATTCTTTTATAATACAAAGAAAAGTGACTATGATCAATCTTTAGTCAGCAAAATTGATTTTTCTGAAATTCCTAAGAGTATCTTCTTAAAATGCAATGGCGAATTGGGGGATATTAGTTGTATTACGCAGGTGAATTACTGAACAGAGGAATACTCTTTAACAACCTTCAATCTAAAATATCAATCTTTTATTTGTGATTATTTTTCATTTACGCCTGATAATACCTTTATTAGTTCATCTGTTAAAGAATCTCCCTTCAGGTCTTTTGCAATAACGGTTCCGTCAGGAGCAATCAGGAAATTTGCAGGTATGGAAGTTATACCGTATTTCTGGTATACGTCGCTATTATTTCCTTTCAAATCTGATACTTGTGGCCATAAGAGCTTATCTTTAATAATGGCTTCAGTCCATTTTTGTTTGTCTGTATCAATGGATACACTTAGAATAGTGAAATTGTATTTTTGATAATGCTCATAAGCCCGGATAAGATTAGGGTGTTCTTCTCTGCAAGGTCCGCACCAGGAAGCCCAAAAATCTAAAAGAACATATTTTCCATTGAATTCAGATAGGCTTACCGTATTGTCACTTACATCTTTCATGGAAAAATCAAAGGCTTTCATTCCCGGTATTAATTTCTTTTTAGTTTTAATTCGTTCGCGAATAATTGCGGCATATTCTGACTGCTTTAAATTGTCAGCAAGGGTATTATATACTTCTTCAACTTTAAAAATGTAGGTGTTAATTCGTGATAAGTCATAAAGCATATCAAGACTTACGTATGAGTCAGGGTGCATTCTAGCAAATGCCAATTTATTATCCGCTTCTTCGTAATATAATTTTTCAAGCTCTCTTTTGTTGTAATTGACCAATGCAGTATCTTTTTTCTCTGATTCATTGAATTGATCCGGATCTTTTATAAGTCTTTTTTTTTGTTTCAATTGTGTTTGTTGATTTTCAAATTGTTGTAATGTTTCGTTTAATGCTGTTCCGCTGACTACAGCTCCTGTTAGCGTATCCGGACTATTTATTTCAATCTCCCCCGGCTCTAAAAACACATGTATACTTTCTGTAATAAAGTAAGCATAAGCAGGATTTTGATTTCTGGAAATGTATGCTTTTGTCGGATATTTCACTGAGCCTGTAAATGTAAATTTGTGATGCAATGCAGTAGTACTCTTCTGGATAAATTTGCCATTTTCCTTGTAAGAGAGAAACAGGGAATCTCCTTCTCTTAATTTTTCTCCGTAACCTGTAATTGTAAATGCTGTTTGTCCGTAAACTGATGTGTAACCAACAATAAATAAGAAGGAAATCAGTAATTTAAGTAGTTTTTTCATATCGGTATTGTCTGAAAACAGTTGTTATAATGAAGTTTTTGGTAGCATATATTAGCTTATCACTAAATAAGATGATATCTGAAAAAGTTATGGTGTATTGATGGAATTCAAATTTTCAGAAAGTTGAATTTACATCTTTTTATTATTCACTGCAAAAGGTGATGTAAATAAGAAAACCTTTTTTGTCGGAATCTACCCCTGATGTTGTCGTTTTTACCCAGTGCAGAATATCAGAATGTTTCCCAATTTTGTATTGTTACTAATCTTAAAACTAAACTTGGACAGATTTATGAAAAATTCACTTTACGTCAGAAATCTTATTATATTACTCTTAATCACAATCATTATGACTATGGCATCTTCATCACATGGACAACAGATTAAACCGACAGATAGTGGCTATGCTGTTGCTAATGGAACCAAAGTATATTACGAAATATATGGCGAAGGCAGACCTGTAATTTTGCTGCATGGTGCATACATGACCATTGATTTAAACTGGGGTCAGTTAATTCCGGAGCTTTCCAGGACAAGAAAAGTTATTGCCATTGAATTGCAGGGGCACGGTCATACCCCGTTTTCCGATAGAATTTTATCCCGTGCTACTTTGGCAAGCGATGTGGAAGGAGTAATGGATTACCTGAGAATTGAAAGTGCAGATATCGCAGGATATAGTTTTGGGGGTTCTGTCGCCTATCAGTTTGCCATACAAAGCCCGGAAAGACTTAAAAAATTAGTAATTATCTCTTCTACCTATAAAAGCAGTGGCTGGATGCCGGAAGTGACTAATGCATTTAAAGGTATGAAACCTGAATTATTTGCAAATTCACCTTTGCAAACGGCATATGATGCGGTGGCACCGGACAAAACAAAATGGACAAAATTTCTGGAACAGATGATGGCTTCAGCCAAAGAACCATACGACCTTGGCGATGATAATATTGCGAAAATCACTTCTCCTGTACTGCTGATCGCTGGTGACAATGATGGGCTGGATAAGATTGAGCTGGTAAAAACATATCAACTGCTGGGAGGAGCAGTATGTGCAGATTTTGGAGAACTACCTCCATCACAATTGGCGATTGTCCCCTCGCAGGGGCATAGAAGCCTGATGATGCAAACACAAACAATATTAAGCTATTTGAATAGTTTTTTACAGTAAAGGAATGTTTCAGGTCCGAATCTGGAATTGCGTCCTATATTTTGTTTCAAAAAACGGAGGGACATTGCATAAAAAAACCTTCATCAAAAGATGAAGGTTTCTGCGGAGAGTGAGGGATTTTTCTGATAAACATAAATAACTGATATGAAGCCATTTACATTTAATCAGCTAAAAACCCCACCTCGAAAGGCTCCTTTATGCGGTGTGCAAATTGTACTAAACTTTATACGTAAATATAGTGATAATTATCTGATTATCAAAAATATAAAGTTCAAAAAATGAACTGGTTATTGATTAGCGTAATGTAGATGTTCCGGGGAAATTCAGCTATCGGAATTTATAGATTTTATCCGAATATAAGATGTGATACCTGTTCATATCTGATGCCTGTGTAGGTACAGAATTCATCTATCGTCAGGAACTCTTTATCGGGCTTGTGCAGCTCTTTCTTTATTTTCTGCATTAACCTTGCACTCTGACGGTAGCTCTTGCCTGTGATGAGCTGTATGTCTTTGGGATAAATGCAGACTCTATGCATATTATTTCTCATACTTTATGTAGGTCTTTGAGCGGGCTATCTTATAGCTCTGCTATGTTTTCTTTGCTAATGCAATTTAGGGTTTATTCCGGATGGATGCTAAAGTGGTATCTGGGGCTTTTACTGTCTTTTGTGACACTGCTGGTCATATGGTACAGGGTGAGCTTGGCTATGTAGGGGGAATGCTTAAAATTTGTGTGTTGGCTGATCGGTCTGGTCCAGATTGGCGGATTTATTAAATCATAAATTTTAGTGTTATGGCAAGGCAGAAGGGAATTATCAAATTAAAGGGTACTATCGGGGATATTACTTTTTACAAAAGCGAAGACGGGTATCTGGCTCGTGAGAAAGGGGGAATTGATGGCAGCAGGATCGCTAATGATCCGGCGTTTCAGCGTACACGTGAGAATGGTGCTGAATTCGGGCGTGCACGTAAGGCTGGTAAGCTGCTGCGGACTGCGCTGCGTCCGCTGTTGCTGAGTTCGACGGATAGCCGGATGGTGGGGCGTCTGACGCAGAGCATGATGAAGGTGATCCAGGCTGATACGGTGAGTGTAAGGGGGCTTCGGAATGTGATAGATGGTGAAGCGGAATTATTAACGGGGTTTGAATTTAACATCCGTGGTGCATTGAGTACTTCTATGTTTGCTCCTTATGCTATTGAAACTGACAGGGTTGCGGGTAAGGTAAAACTGGGTATCGGGGGATTTGTCCCGGCAAATATGATTGCTGCTCCGGTGGGTGCTACTCACTTCAGGATTGTATCGGGTATTGCTTTGGTGGATTTTGAAGGTGAAGCTTTTGAAGCGAAATTTCTGGAAACTGCTGTGATGCCCTGGAATAATGTTGCTATTGCAGATATTGCTCAGGAGCATGACTTTACACCGGGTTCTAAAAAACCTCTTTTTGTTGTCCTGGGTGTAGCATTTTACCAGCAAATCAATGGTGAAATGTATCTGCTGAAGAATGGTGCGTTTAATGCGCTTTCGATTGTGAAGGTGGATGGTGGTGTGTAATGGTACTGGAACTTATCCGGGAGTATTCTGCTGGTGGAACCAATGGGAAACTCTACTATGATGGTGTTCTGGTATGCTACACTATAGAATTGCCCTGGCATAATAACAGGCGCAGGATATCGTGTATACCGGAGGGAAGATACAGGCTTATGAAGCGTCATAGTCCTAAATTTGGCTGGCATATAGTGGTACTGAATGTGCCTGGCAGATCGGCTATATTGTTTCATCCGGCAAATTATGCGCTGAAGGAGCTACAGGGGTGTATTGCTCCGGTGACAGCGTTAATGGGATCTGGTCGCGGGGTGGATTCGCGCACGGCTCTGGAGGTATTAAAGGCTTTGGTTTATCCTGTACTGGATATTGATGAGTGTGTATTTGTAGTAATCAGATCTTTAAAAAAATAATAGTATGAATCTATTGAAAAGGGCGAAGGCTCCGACTCCTAAATTGTTCAGGGTATTGCGAAATATCGGGCTTGCTCT
Source organism: Sphingobacterium spiritivorum ATCC 33861 (assembly GCF_000143765.1). Taxonomy (GTDB): domain Bacteria; phylum Bacteroidota; class Bacteroidia; order Sphingobacteriales; family Sphingobacteriaceae; genus Sphingobacterium; species Sphingobacterium spiritivorum. Next base: position 75,745 of record NZ_GL379778.1, read on the forward strand.
GGCTTCTGCAGGTGGTGTATTGCTGGCTGCTCCGGTGGCTTTACCTGCTATTGTGGTGACTGTGGGTGGTTATCTCACTGTGGCTGGCGGTGTATTGTCGGCGGTTAGTCAAATCGTTGTAATGGAGGAAAAGGAGGATAAAGAAAATAAAGTGGATGGGGACAGTTCTTAGACGGAGTTGTCCAGAGTTGATGCTTATGGTCTTGCAATTGTTGTGGTGACTTGTTGCAAGTGTATGAAGCCCTCACCTGATGGTGGGGGCTTTTGTTATTTGCGGATGTATCGGTACAGGATCATGCGCCGGAGGTCTTCTACAAGCCTGATATTGTATCGGAATCGTTCTTCGGCATCTTTGAGAAGGCGTAAGCTCTCTATACTTTTTTCATGTTTTTCGGTATTTTGCAGCATGTGTGTAGTCTGCTTTATGAATTCTTTGCGGAACTCTGACAGCCGTAAGAACGGGATAACGGAGCCTGTAAGATATGGATGCCAGAATTTTGCCTGCCAAAGACTGTAGGCTAACCAATAATATTCTTCTCTATCGGTCTGGGTATTGAATAGTATCACAAAGGAATTCGGACAGGGAGTTGTGAGGGGTTTTCCGCTATTCATTCCTTTATTAAGAATAAAAATGTGTGGAGCCTGATGGTCGGTGCGTGGTGTGTGGGTTCTGATGATGAAACGTGCCATAATAACCGGATTTAAGAATTGTGAATTTCTTCTTTCCGATTTCTGCGAATGGGTGGCTGATATTTCCAAAAGAAAAAGGAAAAAAAGAAAGCACTCTTATCCGCGGAGGAGGGATTGATAAAGCAAGTTTGTATAGGAAAAATACTATCTGACCGCAGGGAGGTTGGAGATTTTTTCTAATACACCCCTACGGGGCTTGAACTTGTCTTTTCAAGAACCCGGAGCGTACCTTTGACTTCTTTTTTATCTTTTTTGGAAAGCGTGTGATCATGTTTATGTCAAAGGAATGTATGATTAATTAAAACCGGCCGTTTTTTAAATCTTTTCAAAATACTCTTCGTCTGTATTTATATTCATGTATTTCTCCAAATATTTAGCCTGATTATACACATAACCATTATAGCCTATACTCTTTAACAGAAGCTTACTGATCAATGTAAATAATCGGGCAGAAACATATGACATGTACAGGTTGATGCTATCATCAGATTGTTTATTATCCTTTTTCATAAGGATATTACCATGTAAAAGATCATTTCGATGTTCAATGATCTCAATATCCCGAAGACTAAGTTTTATTCCTAATCGTTCGAAAGGTCTGGTAAGCTTTTCGTTGTTGGTCAGATGTCGTTTACTAACAGGCTTATTTATATCGTTAAGTCTTCTTTTCAATTTTATGATGTGTGCTTCACTTAGGGTGCTGCTGTTATTATCAATAACGGTATGCAATTCTGAAATTATTTTATTTTTTAAAGCTTTGTTTTCTATAGGTATTTCTACTTCAGTACTATCTGTATCTATATTTTTTGAGAGTAATTCTATTATTACAGCAAATGAGCTGGGAACCAAAAGAAGTGAACGTGTATAGGAAGCATCAAGAATTACCAAAATAGCTGTAGAGAAATCTTCATCTGTATGAATTCGACTGACCAGGTTTGACAGATTTTCAAATGATATGCTTGTTAATTTATCAATATAATCTTTTGCAATTTCCCTATCAATGTCTAAATAAGAGTAAGGATTGGTAATGATTGGATTATACATACTCCTGATCTTCTGCCTTATCTCATTTGAAAAGTATAGATTACCTGCACTATCAAAAATGTATTCTTCATCACCTACCATTAAGCCATTTATAAATCCGATTGCCTGCTGGATGGAAAAACAAACTTTACGATAGTTTTCAAAAGTTTCTTTCTGAAGGCATTCAAAAACATAAAATCCGTTGTCTACTGTTTTTAGTTGTGTAATGTGATATTCTACGCCATTAATATTTACCAAAAGGCAATCATAACCATATGTTGTTCGGTTTCTTTTATGAACAATAGTTTCAAATTCTCCATGAAATGACTTTATTTCTTTTAGTTCCACAGGGAAAAATGTTGTAAAAAGACTTTTTGAATGGAAGCACTGAGACTGTAAGCTGTTTACTTCAAAAGTTGCAGAATGCTTTGATCCTTCATTTTTCTTGAAATCAGAACGCCTGGAAATACAATGGAGATCTTTTGTTTCATACATTACATCATCAACAGGAAATACAAACTTACTGATTTCGTTAGCTTCATCCATTTCCATATGAAAATCTGTATCAATATAAAATTTCTTTCCTCTTTTTGACAGAAAGACATGATGATCTAAGTACTCTGATAAAAAAATCTGAAATTCATCGAAAGAATTAATTTTCTCAATAAATTCTAACTGCTTGTCAAAATCTTTAAAATTTTCTGTATTTCGGGTTGAAGAAGTTTTTTTCATTAAGGGTATTCAAAATAATAGCAGATACTCTATATTATAGTTTATAGATTAAGTTTTGCTAATCGCAAACTACTAAATCGTCTATGGCTAGTTTTAATTGGGGTTTGTCTATTTTGGTAACGGCTGCCTTTACTTTTACCTGATCTTTAAAAGAGAGGAATGTCGGTACCAGTAATGTGATGTCAATCTTTAATATACGATTGATAATTACCAGATCTGTAAGTGTAAAGGGCTTGATGCCATTGATGAGCTCGGACATGTGTGTTTTGCTTTTGTGTCCGAGGAGTGTTGCCAGGTCTTGCTGTGTGAGGGTGAGTCGCTTTAGCGTGTCCCTGATTGCTTCTTTTCTGTTCCGGATAAAGATTCTTTCTATTTCTGCGAGTCGTTCGGCTTTGTCGCTTTCACGGATCTTGTCTTCGTCTATCTGGTCTGCATTATTCCACTCTGTGTTTTCATACTGCTCTATGAGATCACGAAGCCGGAATCTTAATTTTTTGAAATGATCGTTGTCTTTTGCGAGTAGTCTGAGGTTTCTATCGGCTATGAGGGCTCTTTCGTAGTCCAGTTCGCTGGTAATGGCTCCGCTTTCGACGAGTTTTTCTATATCAAAATGTGTTTTCATACTATTAATCTATGTAGCCTTTACTTCTCAGCCATTTTTCAATGGTTGCCTTGTTGTTTTTGAATATGGTCTCATATTCTTTATGTGTACCTGCCCATACTATGGTCGCTTCTCCCTGGTCATCGAATTCTATAAGTATCAATGTACGGTGTACATTGATATCGAAAAAATAGAATCCGTCACTATGTACTCTGTCTGCGTCTTCCCGTAGGTCGTGAATATGCTGTATACCGGGGTCGAATGTCTGCAGATCTTCTATTAACTTGTCGACTGCAGTCCAAAGCTTTTTATTGCCTGTATTTTTCTTCTGCAGTTTACGAAGTATTTTTATTCCTGTTATTCTCATTGGAATGACTTTACAAATATACAAAAGTTCTGATAATAACCGAACTTTTGTATATTAATTTTTAATATTTTAAGGCTTTTAACAGATAGTAATCACCTGCTACACCATTATTTGTATTCAGTAAGAGTACATGATCCTTTTAAAATATTCTTGAAAATACTTTCGGACTGATTCCTATCCCGAATCCCCACCATCTGGCTTTGTTGTATACCCATTGCTTGCCTATTGAGGATGTCGCAAAATCCCACCCTAATGGTACGAAGGTGAAGGAGATATCATTGTAAGAGTAAGAGAGTGTGATACCTGTGGAAACAAACAATTGCTTTGAGGTAAGGTCTTTTGCTATAGCTCCGTTCGTAGTCAGAAAGTTTAATTCTTCGACAGCTGGACCGGCATATAATCCCAGACTGAATTTATGTAAAGATCTTCTTCCTGATGTAAAGTATCTGTCCTGCTGGTACTGTATCAGGTCGAGGTTGAAACCTATATTACTAATACCCGAATTTGCTGATGTTGTAAATTCTACTCCTCTGGAGACTATTCGTGGGCGTACTTTGAAGGGTATCGTGGTAAGTGAAAGTGGTACTGGTCTCCAGAAATAACGCTTAAAAATGTGATTCCATTCAAAAAATCCATAAGCCTTTCCTTCTTTTAACTCCACATTTCTTTTCATGAAGATGTCTTCTTTTTTTCCATTGTTTAAACTGACTTCTTTATATCCTTCAATTGTGAGGATATTATTGTCGCCTGCTTTTACTTTGGTTACGTAACCGAGTTTATTTTTTTCTATAAAGTAGTCATCCAATGTGAGTATCTGATCATCCGGGGCTATCATTACTTTAATAACACTGAGCTGACCGGCAATATTGTTTATTTTTAAATAGAGAATTTTTTCGTTTTCTATTTTGACGGCTTTGTCCAGAACAAGGTAAAAGGTTTTGGTAGTACTCGTATCATCTGATTTGGTTGTGATAGTCTGATTGTTATTAAAGATTTTTATTTTTCCGATATCATCATTAGAAATCTGATTATCTACAGGAGCTTTACTATTGTCTATCTGAATTGAGATCGCAGATGTAAGGGGGGCTGTAGTAAAAAAATCTAATTCGATGGGAATGACTAAATCATTGTCTGTTATCATTTTCGCAGTGACGGGATTGCTTTTGGCTCTAACAATAGGATTGCCTTGTCCAAATACTGCAGGTGAGCTGAAGATTAGCCCACCTATGAAAAGGAGTAATAGTTTTTTCATAATTAACAGTTATATAATGTTATAAAATATTGCTTGTAATAAGACAACTACTCCAAATCCTTATTGCTTATCTATCCCTTACTGCCTGTAAGTAGTTCTTATGTATTGTGATGGCGTAATATAAATTGTGTACACATGTGAATATGTGCTATATTATTTGTTGTGAGTGAGTAAAACCCGGATATAGGTTGTCTCATTTGTTATGGGTTATTTTTCTGAGGTCTGCTTATCAACAGGCTATTGATAATTCCGGTTAAGAGTCCTATGATACCCCCTATAAGAAGATACTGCAGTATATATTCGGCTTTGACAAAATAGAGCAATGCAAATATCAATATTCCTAAAATGGTATTTAGAATGATACATACTAGTTTTGATATTTTGGTTAGTCCTAAATTAAGGAGTCCTAATAATGCTCCACAACCTGTGAGCGGAGAAAGTACAGCATTGATAAATGATCCTTCGAATGTGAGATACGCAGATATGAGTGCAGCCAGAATTATCGGAACCAGCACTATGATTATCTTATTTTTCATTGTTACACAGTTTAATTTGGTTAAAAAATCAGTTGGTTAAGTATTGTTCTTTAGTATGTATTTACTTTCTCTGTAAGAACTTTTCTACCTCAGCTTCATTGAAGTGTTTTATTTATTCTTATTATCAAGCAGATCAGAAATCTGTATCGACTACCTGATTCTCTATAATTTGTATGAAAATCTGCTATTTTCCTCCTGATCTTTATCTGGTGCCTTGGAATGAAGCATAATAAAAGTCTTTAATTGGTAAATTAAATATAAACAATTTTATACTCATCTAAACATAAATTGATATATATATTATGATATTTATAAATCTGAAGTTAAAATTCATCAACAGACTAAATTTTAAACAGGAGAGTCTTTAATGGCAATACCTGTAGTGAGATAGATATATGCTTTCTGGTGACGGGTGTATCGGGTGCTGTACTGATCTGACGGGATGTACTACTCTATTACCCGATGTACCATGGAACCAAAAGCACTGGAGGGATGGACGAGGGGGCTTTTTTACATAATGTTCATTATAGGGGGCTTGTCCCCGCAGCCCGTATGGGACTATAATGCACATTATGTTATTAAGCCGGGAAAAAAGGATGCCGGACACAAGTCACTGCCTGAGGGACGAAGGCTGTGTACGTCTTTTGCCTCAGCGGTGGGGCAAGCTCTTTGGGGCATGGCTACTCTACTGTCAATATTTATAAAACGCTCCTGTTCCATGAACCCAATGGGCTTGCATAGTAAGGGAGCAAAAAGTGTGTCGGGCATACTTTTGCATTGGGGTGCTTTGGATTTTTTTTAACGAGAATACGGTAAATAGTATTACGTTTTATTAAAGTGGTTTACGGAATATACGCCCTAAAAGCAGCTAATATAATTGCTCTAGTTCTATCTGGTAAAAATGGAAGTACTATTTTTTCAAAATTTTGATCTGATGCAACAATATATTTGCTAAGGTAGGTATGATTTCTATTTTCTTGCTGGCTACGTATATATAACAAATCGATATGTTCATTAATACGATCTGCTAATTGATTATCATCAATATTTCCATTTTCTAGCTTAACAAAAAGAGCATTTATAGCATCTTTAAAATCATTAATAACTCGTTCTACACGATCCAATTTTACCTCAAGTCGGTTCAGCAAACAAATTTCAATAGTTGCATTTCCTCTACCTTCACCATCAATACCAACAATTTTAATTCCTTCACCATTTGGATCTATTTCAAATTCAAAATAATCCTCCGGATGATCGACTTCAGGATGTAACAAATAAGGCCTTTCACTTAGTAACGGGTCAACTCCGGCTTTGGATAAAGCAAGATTTATACTTCCATCAACCAATAATACAGGAGCGGATACTCTAGGACCTATCACCGGAAATTTATTGTGTTTTGCACCCTCTCTGTTACAGGTGATGCAGGAAGGTATAAGATTTGTCCATTCGTAACAAAGCCAATAATATCCTGGGTGAGAGCCATCTTCCTTTACTCCTTTTTTAGGCCTATAATGTTCAATATCTGCCTTGCAGATTCTTTCACAATAAGCACATTTATTATGGTATGCTATTGAGAGATGATCTTCAACTCTTGATCTCTTTCCATCAGGGTGATCGTATGCTTCTCTATAAATGGTATCTGTAATTAAATCTTTATTACGAGTATTTGTTATTTCTAGCAAAGCTCTGTATGTTTCGTCTGATGCTAATCGATCTGTTTTATCTTCTTCTCTTTTTATTACAAATCTCATTGTCTTCTGGATTTAAATAAATTAATCAATTGCTGCTCTTTCTCGTCAGTAATAAAAGAGGATATTCGTTTTTGAACTATATCATTAAATTCTATTTCTGAATAATTTGTCTCAGTTCTTACTAATTTCTTTTGATCATGACTTTCTGGTATAATATCATCCAATCCAAAAATTGGTGATGTTAGTATTGTATTTGGTAAAAGATCTCCTAACTCTAATAATTCATCTAATCTTCTTATTTTGACTCCTTCAGCAGAGTTTCTTTCTACTCTAAATATTTGACTATTTTTAGGTGCTCCTAAGAAAGAAATTGGACTATGTGTAGACGCAATAAATTGAACTTTTGGAAATGTCTTACTGAGTTGCTGGACGATTTGCTTCTGTAATTTTGGGTGTAGATGTATGTCGATTTCATCAATTAAAACAATTCCTGTAAACTCAGACGGATCATTGACATCTGGTTGTTGATTATATAATCTGATTAAGATATCACCTATCATAGCAATCATACTTTTTAGTCCTGATGCTAATTTATTGAAGGTTACTTTCGCAAATTCTGCGTTTTCATGGTCTTTTTCAATATAAGTAGTTACTGAGACACCGTCGATTTGATCATCGAATTTAATATCATATAGATTTGGTAATATGTCGGTAAGAATCTCAGTTATATAATTTTCCCGTTTGTCAAATCGAATGCGTTGCTGACTGCGCCAAATATCAAACTGATATTGTAAATCAATCAGATGTGTTTCATCATTAAATAGTGATGATGTTAATTCTGTGGAAATAAATTCTAAGTTTTTTGAGTCTAATCCATGAGTGGTCTTGAGTCTGGATTGTCCATAGGCTGCAAAACCATGAGTTAATGGAAAAGTATCGTTTTCTAAGGTTTGGTTATATGGATATAAGTAAGTAATTGTATCAGATGAGGACAAGAATAATTTTAGGCTAATTTCAGCATTTTCATCTTCAAATCCACTTACTTGTATTTTTTGATTACAGATTGCGGTAGCGATAGCCCTAAGGATAGATGTTTTACCAGTACCATTTTCTCCTGTGAAAAATATCCATTGAGATGAAAAAGGGATTTCATTTATTTGAAGATTCTTAATGGGGCCATAATTAACAATTTCTATCTCACTTATTTTTATAGGTTTTTGAGTTTCAATTGAATTTTCTATAAGGATATCCTCTCTATATCTATCAATTTTTTCTTTTTGCCCTTCAAAGTCTGCAGCTTCTATAAAAAATATACCATTCTTAATTATAGGGAAGAAAGACTTTGCATGTTCCAATATTATATTGTCAATTAAAACCTTATCGGTCTTTATGAAATTTTCTAAACATTCCAGATAATTTCCTTGATAATATTTTTGGTACCTTATCCCATTTGACTGAAGTCCCAATTCATTTACAAAAAATTGGGTTATAAATCGTCTTTTTTCATCAGAATCGGAAGTATTAATTTCGAGACAAGTATTTCCTGACTCTAGATGAATTATAAAAATGATATTAGGCGTTTTGTTTTTCCAATCCATTCCTGTCCAGAATGAAACCGCTAAATACCATTCATTACCATAAAACCAATAACCTTTATCTAAACGACTTCCTCTATTACTTTTGCGAAAAGTGAATCGAAAAGAAGGATCTTTTTGCCAATGCTTAATGAGCAAATTATATACTTCGTTCTGTACTATATTTACGTTTAGCATAGCAGATTAATTTATTTCATTATTATATATGCTGTGGTTTTACTTGGATCATCCTTCCTAACTCTTCGTTCTGTAGTCCATTTATTTATTCCAATATTTTCATTCAAAAAACGACCTACACATTGATAAGCTAAATCGCCTCTGTTTTCAATAGTATCAGGAAGACCTTCAAGTATTCTTAATTGTAACAGCATCCAATGAACTTTATTTTCTTTCAATTTTTTTAAAAAGTCATTATCAGCACCAATTTTTTTTAAAGCACTTCTAATAAACATTTCTGTTACATCTTCTTGTGATTCATCCGGGTTATAACCCTTTTCATCGTCTATTTTAATCTCTACTGTTCCTACTTCCTTTCTAACTTCTTCGAGTTTTTTATCAAACTTTTTTTGAAGAATAATGCTAAATGTATGCCCAGAAGGCTTATTATATTCTATATCTTTTACTTTAAATAATTTTTCAAAGCTCAAAACTCTAACAGAAATAGGATATGGTTTGCCCCCAGAGCTACTCCAGAATATTCCGTTTCCGGGAATAGGTTCATTTAATAAGGAGCTTAATAAGTCATTGCTAAAATGGGCATTGGCTTTACGGAGTGCTCCAAGATCTACAGCGGAGAGTAAATGAAAGATAAACCAATTATCTCCCTGACTTAGTATTTCATCTGATATACTTCCTGGTTGCTGTGTAATTAAAACAGTTCCTAAACCAAATTTTCTTCCTTCTTTTACCCATGCAATATAGGGGCTATCTGCTCCACCTGAATTTCCTAATACAGATTGAGCTTCTTCTATAACAGCTATTGTGGGAATACTATCTGGTTCTGCCTTTGTAAATTCTGTCTGATTGTGTTCAAATATTTGTTGGAGAATGATGCCTGAAAGTATAAGTCCATTGGCTCCACGCATCTGCGATATATCTACCACACATAGTTTACCATTGCGAAGTGAGTCAAAAAGTTTATCTAACATTTGGCTACTAGGGTCATGAATGAGCCTAATAATGGTTGTAATATTAGACCGAATAGCAAATATCTCAGCATCTTGTCTATCATTAGTTCGATCTCCTAGTATAATCTCTCTTAGATCTTCAATAGGAGTAGTATTTCCGTGAACATGTACTAGATCGATTAATTTTCTCCAATTAGCAGCATTAAGTCCCTTAAGTTTTTGAACATTTTGTTGACTCTGCCTTTCTGGAGGAAGGGCTATAGATATTATTTCTGCAGGCCTTAATCTTCTTATATCAAGACGAATAGTTCCTGCAACAAAAGATTGATAGAATGGACTGGTAGATTCTCTATTAGTGAATACTACTACTTTGTCTTCTAAATGAGGTACATCACATAACCCTGGCCTTCCACTATCGTCCGGCCAAAAGTATTCTCCATCCGGATCAAATATAATTGTGCCAACAGGTGATTGTTTACCTTGTTTCTTAGTAATGACTGGTGGCTTTTTATAAAGGTTGCTAAAAAGAAGTTTTACCAAATTGGACTTCCCGAAACCTGCTCTTGCAAATACGAAGGATCTTCTGGATACTAACTGTTCAATCTTAAATTTAGTTATTACTTCCGGGGATTTTGGAACCATCCATGACTCTAACACAGCCTGAGTATCGCTTTTACTTCCATTATACACAAATTCTCCATAAGCTAAGTAACCAAAAGCTGGCGCTGGCTCATCTGCTTCGTCAACAATATTATGCCCTGCTACTTCTTTTAAAACCTCGTCTGATAGGAAAGCTACTCTACTCCCTACATGTGGTAATCTTCTATGAGAAGGTGCAAAATCGATTTTTTTTCCATTGACTCGTATAACTCCAAGAACCCGAATATCAACTTTATATTTTAAGTAGCCCTCTCTCAGATCTTCTGACACTTCTCTTCCTTCAGAAATAGCTCTTATTGCATAATCTTCACCCGCTGTGCCTGCTAATTTTCCTAATGCTGCAACAGAAGTAATACGACCAAGAACAGCCTCATTATCACCTTCTAACGCTACTACTAAAAACTGCCCATGCATGGGGATGTTTTGGAATATGTTGTCATATTTTAGCACAATATCGGCGTGAAACTCTAATCCGCCATCGCTGAATCCTTTGAAGATTCCAACTATTTTATCTTCTGGAAATAATTTCATCATTGTCTATTCATTATTGAAGAGTTACCTAAAGCTTGGTAATCAATTATATCTTTTTTGTCATCTGGTAATATGTTTTTGATAGCCTGTGCTACTTCATCCTGAAGGATGTCCAAATCAAAATCTACAACCTGTGCGTTCTCCAAAGCTCTCTGTAGACAGGCTGGATAATGAGGTATAGGGAATCCATCTAATGTGTCCATATATAGATATCCAAATATTTCGGCATCAGCAGAAGATTGAGAATTCAAAAGGTCTATTGCCCAAACCGGATCACTACTTTTCTTTCCAAACCTTACTAAATATAGCTCTCCCATTGAATATTTATTTACTTCCCGATCCACTTCCTCTTCTTCTCCATCAACTCGTTTCATATATTCTTTCCACACATAGGAATTTTTTTCCATCTCTTCCGGAACTTTAGCATATCTAGGTTCTCCTGTTGGGAAAATGTTTTCTATTTGCATTGCTAATGAATATCTAGATAATACCTGACTATGCTTTGCTAAACCAACAAAGAAAATTTTAATCCTCTTTTGTTTATACGCATTTTCGATTGCGGCATTAATCTTTTTCATCATTTCTATAAAAAGAGGTCTTTTATTAGCTGCATCATATTTGAATATTTTGCTCCTTAAAAGCCCATCTTTTACAACTACAGTATTGCTTGCGAAACCTTCATAGCAAATTTTGTTATATAATACTGCCCATTCACATAAATCCCTATATGTCAAAACCCATGATTTGGAAACTTCAGTTGGATTTTCTCTCATTTTTTTCCCGGAAGGAATCATAGGACTTAAATCATTTAAAGTCTTACATCCCAGATCTTTCATTAGTATACCTAACAAGGTTTGAGGATTTCCTAACTCATCAAATTGTCTTTGGCTTAATATATCTGTATCAGTTGTGGGTGTAATGACATCTAAGCACAGGTTATTCCCATATGAATCTACAACTCTGATTATTTGGAAGTAAAATGGATTATAAATTAGTTTGTTATTGGTTCCGTCAGTGGCAACTAAAGAAAATGTGGTAATAGTTCGTGGTTTGATAACACGTACATTTGACCTCATTCCATTGGCTTCAGCGCGGAGATCTTCTAATAAATTTTTATCAACTATCGCGCATTCTCTGATAGCCTGCTTGATTTGCGGTATTTCTTCAGGATCAAACATGTCTATGTATTTAAAGTGGCATATACATCTATCTCTTCTACATAATTACCTGTAGTTCCTTTAAATTGATTTGCCTGTCGATTAGCCGATTTTGGTTCACCTGCAGAACGTATAGCACTAATTTCCCAACCACAATCAGCTAATGCTAAAGATTCTTTTATTAATTCACGTGGGGTCTTTTTGGATTTACTAGGTAATGCTCCGAAACGAATTATCAATTTAGCATCAGGTGTACATTTAGGTGCTGTATTAGCCCAAACTTTAGCCAAATCATTTACAAAGACTGACTCAGAACCATGTTTTAGTTGTGCTTGATTAGTATAATCTACCTGGCTACTTCCTCCTAAGAACCAATTTCTTAACCACTGGTCTTGTTCATACGTTGACATGCCATAGTACGGTGGTGAGGTAATTACTCTTGTTATTTTATTTTCAAATGTATTTGTTACCGATCTACTATCTCCTAATAGAATAGTACCATCAACTTTCTTTAATTGATGTTCATTAAATATATATTTGGATCTTCTTTCAACAAGTCCTAATAAATTAACTTCTGCAGGCAGGAGCATATTTTTTCTCCAATATTGAATAGAGTAATTTGGCTTGGTTGAAAATGTACGAGGCATTTGATTAGATAAATATGAAGGCTGGGTCTTCATTGTAGGCCCATGTAAAATACCTAGAATTAAAGCTCTTAACGAAATATCTATATCGTCCAATAATTCTTTATTGATAAAGTAGTTTCTCAATTTACATATGCTAATAAGGGTATTGGGATGATAGGCTAATTCCCAAAAATCTCCTTGCGGAATATCTATAGCATCATATTCTTCAATAATATTAAGACATCTTGAATATATTTGCTGTTGATCGACATACTGCAGTTTTGATTGTGCAACCGCATGGGCTATTGGGTTACTATCAATTCCATAAGAATTCAACCCCAATAATCGGGCGGCAAAATTTGTAGTTCCCCGCCCACAAAACGGATCATAAACAACATCGGTTTTTTTTGTCTTTTGTAAAACCCGATATGGAAATGACAAAGGAAACATTGTAAAATAAGGACAAATTGTATTTAGTCTTAATTTAGGGCTTAATTTATTGTCTATATTTACTTTTCTCTTTGACATTTTTATTATTCTTATAGGTGTAAATTTTTATCAAAAACAGTTAAAATGGACTAAGATGAAGTCTATCAAAGTATTGATAGTCTATACTTCTAACATCTGTAATAGTCCATAATGAAATTATGTTTAGAACATGCAAATTTACACGATTTTGGAGAGTGTAAAACTTTCCGATTGAAATGTTAATAATTTTAGGCTTTACAGATCATTTGTAATATTTATTTTTGGCTATAGTATATATCAGTATATTAAATATTGGTAATAAAAGGCATAAATTATGCGGTTATATTTTTACTGAATATAGATTTCTACACTCTATATTTTTAATCAATTTTTATCTTTATCGTAAATATAGTACTTATTCATATAATTTGCCAATAACTTTAAGATTTATTAAAATTAATTCTTTGCATTCCTTTCGTTTGTGATAAAAAACATGAACTTGTTATAATTTCCTATTTAATAATCATGTTCAATCAAATAGAATTCCTTTATTCTTCTATTTCATCTTTCAATTTATCAATAAACATCTTTGGATTCTTTCCAGCAAATAGTCCTTCCGTAGCGAATTCTTCAAGTAAACTTAATCCATAATCTATGCCTAGACCTATAGCTGGTTGAGCAGCTGCCCCAGTTAGCGCTCCAGCTGGTCCAGCAATAAGAGCTCCAAGCCCTGCACTTGCACCAAATAATAATGTATTTTTAATTACCCTACCTTGGAGTGAATTAAAAAATGTTTTAGATTCCTTTATTTCCGCAAGATAAGCTTCTGTAACTTCAGCAGAATTTTGATTTTCACCGACTTTATTAATCCAATTTCTAAAGAATTTTGCAGTTTTGAGATGTCTCAGTTTAAAAATGTCAGAAATTTCAAAACGATTATTTAGAAATATCTGTTGTAAATCGGGTGTATTTTCAATTCTAAGAATTTGGGAAGCACTCTCTCTAATTTGGTATGCTTTACCGATATTGTTGTAAACACTTTCAGCAACCTCAAACGTATTATATTTATTGTAACTTTTAAAAGAATTTTTGGAAATAACTCCCATTTCTAAAACAGAATGAGCTAATTCTAATAATTTCTTTCTTTCTTGTAATGACAAATGCTCTGGTTCTTTATCATATGGCAAGCCTAAATTATCTAATAAATTTGATTTATATGAATCTATTACAAGACCACTAGCGCTGGTTCCTAAATCCATATTATCGGTAGTCAAATAGTAAGGAGCAATTACTCTTATTAGCTCTCTAGCTTTATTCCTAGCAAGATTGAAAGACTGCAGACCTAAGTATATATTTTTTTCTGGATCCAGATCTTCATCCACCAAAGTCCCGCCCACTAGAGGAGGCTGTCCATATATTACATTTTCATCTATTGACCCATTTGAGAGCATCCTACCAGTTCCAGAACTAATAAATGTGGATTTAATTGACAATTTAATATATCCTGAACGAAAAAGTTTTTCAACTGTTGGAACTCCCAACTTTCTGATTAAAAATGTTAAAGTAAAATTATCCTTATCTGTACTAATTACTACATAATCAAAAAGTAATAATTGTTCAAAAAAAACAGCAAGAATTTGATTTTCTTCTTCAGGAGTAAATACAGGTTTCCTACCTAGAAATGAAGAGTTATTTATGTGGTTATTATATACAATATTTTTCATTGAAAAATCTAAAAATTAAAATATTAGGATTAGAAGTAAATATATGTTAATTTATTTTGTATGTAAATACGGGATCCCGTAATAATAACTAATTTTTTATGTTCAAATTAGTTTACAAAAATTGAATAGATTTGTTACTATAGTCACTATAACCATAATATAGGCCTACAAGCCTTTATTGTATTATGAAAATCAAATAGATACTACATGAACACATATATGGAGGGTAGAGAAATACTGAAAAATGATGCCAGTTTACTATCTGCATTAGAAAACTTAGTTGAAAAACAAATGGAGTTAAAGGAAGTAATACTTTCGCCAAAAGATTTTACTCCAAATGAATTATTGTTTGAAAAATCAATTCTAAAAAGTGCCGATAGTGGTTATTTGATAGAAAATATCAGCATTGTTGCAATGGTATTTTTAGATAAATATATTTCTAAGTTTAATTTCGCCTATACTACCGATTTCCATGTAACTTTTGATTTTTTAAATAGTATTGGTAGAGACTTTAAGAAAAGTGGATTTGTAAACTATCATAGAGAATTAAAAAAAGAATATTGGAAAGTAGCTGTTTTTGATTCTAATAAAAAATTAGCAACTGATTTCAATGATTTTATCAGTTCCTTTCAAAAAGATAAACTTGTTAGAGAGTTTCATTCTTTTAATGAAGCATATAATGAATTATTACCCCTTTTAGATATTCCTAATAATATACTCTATGATAATACTGAAAAACTATTAACACTTTTAGGTAGCAATGCAACATACAATCATAATACTGGAAGAGTACTGATAGCAATCAAAGAAAAATGCCGATTAGAAAAGAATTTTGGACGGACTATGTTGAATACAGCATTAGAAGAAAAGAAACTAAATGATTCTATTATTTCTCCAATTGTGTGTGGTACATATGAAAACGAAGGTATAGATTTTTATAATGAATGCTTGAAGCCAAAGGAAAGTATAGAGGACCTTCAGTCCTCTATATTTATTGGATTATCAAATGTTGATAATATTGGTCTTACTGAGACGACCTTATTTATCGAATTATATGATAAATATTCTGCAAATCCCAACCTTGCAATTGCTTTTCTGAAAATGTTATTTGCAATATTAAGATCCAATAATAAGTATGAGAATGCATTTATAGAAGATTGTTTTGCTAGAATATCTTCCTTTACTTGGAATAAAGATACTGCGTATTTTCTACTAACAGAATTGCCTTTCATGGATAAATATGAAACTGAGCGGTTGGAAATAGTTCTGAAAATAATAAATGAAGAATATTTTGATTCTCAAATTCATATGCACCATGTATCTTTCTTCGCAGCAAATCTAAAACAAATAGAATCACGTAAGCAGGTGATAAGAGCTATCGCTTTAGCCAGACCTTTTGTAAGTATTTCTAAACCTTTTCAATCTTTCTTATATGACATAGATAGAGGGGAATTGGAGAAAATAATCATTGAACTATTGATAGATAACAACAGCTCTATAAGAGCTGTTGGATATGATTTTTTCAATAATATTACTATTGTAGACAGAGAGCCATTTAGACCAAATATTCTACATTTAGAACCTATTGAGCAGTATAAACTTTGGGTATCACTTACACAGAGTAATAAAGAGCCTAAGTACATTATACCTTGCTTAGTACAATTGTTTGATTCAACATCAGAAACTGTCAAAGAGCTCTTTATCTGTAAGCTTGAATGTTATTCTGAAAATTTTGGTGATACTCTTATTACAGAACTTGAAAATAATATAAATCATAATAATCCGGAACATTTAAGAATTATAGAAAGAATACGCTTGTACAAACAGGATTTTTATAAAAACAACATTGAAATTAAATATGGAATAAAAGAACTGAATCCATATTATACCCACTATAAATTATTCAGGGATTTTGGAATATCAGCCCGTGAAAGTATGAGTAAGTCTATTAGTAAAGGTATGGAAGAAGATAGTTTTCTAAAAATATTTAGTGGTAGCACTATTCAGCTTTCCAAAGGTGGGGGATTTAAATTATCAGGAAGGAAGGAGATTTCTAAATTGGGGCTATTCGAAAGTAGCATTATATTTCCTAGGGAATATTTCATATTCCCTACAAAATATGAATCAGAAGAATTCAAACATATGCATAATGATTGGGAATCAGAAGAATTTGCTGAAATTGAAAAACTGATAGAAAATGAGCAGTAATAATCTAATTGTACAGCAATATTTGAGTTCTCTAAAAGAGGATGCAGAGTTGGATTATCTCTTTCCACGGTTAATAAATCTCATGGGATTCAGAATAGTTCAGACGGCAAAAGAAGCCAAAGGTCAATCACAATATGGGAAAGATATCATAGCTATAGGAAAAGATGAAAGTGGTAAAAAATACAGATGGTATTTTGAATTAAAGGGATACGCAGATAAGGATATAACAGATAAAAACTTTTCTAAAACTGATGGGATACGAGAATCCATTATTGAAGCAAAAGATACTGCATTCAATGATTCCAGTATTCCAGAATTCAATAATCTACCTATCAAAATAGTATTAGTCCATAATGGGGTGATGAAGGCTAATATTAAACCTACTTTTGACGGTTTTATTTCCAGGGAATTCAAGGATGAAGAATTTGAATTTGACCGATGGGATATTTATTATCTAACAGATTTATTCAGCAGGTACTTATTCAGTGAATATCTATTAATAGATGGCGAAAGCAATAGATTATTTAAAAAGACATTAGCATTCCTAGATACACCAGACAATGACTATGGTGATTTTAAAAGACTTGTCAATTTACAATTTGATAAAATACAATCGATAAGAGGCCGGGCATTAAGTAAATTATTTGCAACTCTAGGCTTGTTGGAAACTTTGGTCTTTCATTATAGTAAAGAAAACAATAATCTTATAGCTGCTAAAGAGTGTTCTAAATATCTAATATTATATACATGGAGTTGGATATTGAGAAACAAATTAGAAAAGAAGAAAACTATTCTTCACGAATTTGATATATTGTTAAATATCCAGCTCTCTATTTTTAATGCTTATTTCAGCAGAACATTTGAAGTAGCCAGAATTAAAGATGGATTGTTCGCTGAAAATGGGAATTTATTTGAACGTATTGGATATCCATTAAGATGCTTTGAATATCTTGATGATACGGTTTATCTCTGTAGACTAAGAAGTTATATTTATAGAAGTAAAACAAATGAAAGATCTGCTATACTTTTGAAGCATAAACAGAAAGATCTTATTATTGAATTGGTGCGGAATAATTCCGGCTTTTACAGACCTGTTATTGATAACCAATCTATACCTATTGTTCAGCTGCTACTATTTTTTCTGAATAGTGAAACAAGGAAAAAGGATTTAGATTTTATAAGTAACTATATCTTTAAAATAATCAATAATGTGACTATTGAAAAGCTAAAACATGACTTATTACCTGAAATACGAAATAATCTTGCTTTAGTTGTAGAAGCCGCTGCTACTAATAGTAAACCGGAAGATTACTGTGATTCTTCATCTATACTTTTGGCTATTTTACTAGAATTAACTGTAGTCTTCAATTCGGAACCAATGTTTAAGGAAGTTTTAAAATATATAGATAAGGATCTTAGTTTACAAATCGTATCTATAGATACCGATGAATATGATGTTGAACAATTGTTGTTTGAAAAACATTTGCATTATGAATATTATGTAGATTGTATTGAGAGAGTCTCGGATGGAAGTAAATTATTGAAGGATGAAAAGGATTATGAAGGGTTTAAAAAATCTATAGTGGGAAAGAAAATACCTATACCTGTGTATAGAACTGATAGCGCAGGGCTTCCTTTTTTACGTTATCTTGCTCATAGCTACTTTAAAAATGAAATCTTACCTGAAGAATGGAGGATTTTTATAAAATAGTGACTACTATAATATCTGATTAATAGGAAGCTACTACTCTACTCAGTATCTGTATGATAGTAGTTGGATAATCCAACTACTATTATTCTATCACATTTATTTCTGTATCAACTTCTCCAATCTGTCTATCATTTCTTTTTGCTGCTGGAGCATCCGTTCGTAAAGTTCAACCATTTTATCAAGAGGATTGAAGGTACATTCATTATTATATTGATAGCCTGCTACATTAGTAACGCCAGGGTTTGAACCCTCGTAATTATTTTGAATATTTACAATGGCTTTTTCTTCATCAAAATTCTGGATTGCTTCTACAGGGATTTTTAAAACGGCAGAAATCTGCTGAAGCAGCTGAGCTTCGATGGTTTCTTTCTGCTCTAACAGGGAAACTTTTTGCTGATTCCAATCTTCACCAAGTTCGTAGGCTAAGGCATCCTGCTTGATGCCGAGCATTTCACGGAAGCGCTTTACATTGCGCCCCTGATGTATTTTGTGGTTTGGATGTATAGTATCTGTCATAGCAGCGAATTTAATTCTTTTGTAAGGAAGCAAAATACAAAATTTTCCGTTATTAACCTGTAATTAACAGAATTAGTTATGTAAAATACATACTCACTATGTAGGTTACATACGGGTTATTGGGCTACTTTGCTGAAAACGCATTGATTATGAATATAAAAAAAGCATCCCGAACACCGTACAGGAACAAAGGTAAGCTATTGGAGACACGTCGTATTACGGTTTGCCGTAAAGTGCTGGAAAAAAGAAATGATTACGGACGTTATAATCCTGTGATTACGCTCACGGGCAAATGGCTTTGGGAAAGTGGCTTTAAGGGCGGTGATAAGCTGGCTCTGAAAGTATATGAAAAGAGGATCGTGATTGAAATAGAAATGTCGGGAGAAGAGTTCTATAAGGATGTATATGACGGATTTGGGTGATGTATAATGATGTACAGGGTGTAAATAACATTCTCATTTGTATAAAATACAGATTCATAATGTAGGTTACGGATTGTATATGCCTGTAATTTGTAGGAAAACACTGTGCTTATGAATACACATAAAACGCATCCGGAAAAGCTGGATGAAAATAAACTGTTGGAAAAACGTCGTCTTACGGTGTCTGCTGTGATCGTGAATGATGGCTATCGTAAGGATGACTATGCCTGCAAGATTCTGCTGCTGGGCAAATGGGTCAGGAAATGCGGACTGGATGCGGGGGATAAACTGACGGTGGAGGTATTTGAGAACAGGATCGTGATCGAGAAAGAGAAACCTGGTATGGTAGATCCTAAATTTCTGGAACGGGAACAAAGAGCTAGTGACAGAGCGCTAAGGAAGAAACTAAAGGAAATGCTGAGTCCGGATATATTTGAAGACCTGATTATAAAAGGTGGAGAGATCTTTATCAAAACTTAAGAAGCGGTGGCGGAGTGGTAGATTGTAATAGTGGAATCGGATCGGATTTTCATCTCCGCCAACCGCAGGATATTAATTTACTTTCTCTTGTCCCGTGCATCATTGGGGAATGCGATGAGATTGAACAGTTCACGCATGCGACTGCGTACACGGTTGCCATAGTAAGCCTCGATCTCGGAAGCGGACAGATTGGTGGTAATGTGTGTCTGTAGCTGCCGGCTAATGTAGAGGTCGTACCGGGAGAGGATAATCTCTGCCATGATATTGCATTCGTTGCCATAATATTTGAGATTGTTCTCTACTCCGAGGTCATCAAAACAGTAATTGCGGGTGCTGGGTTCGTAGAGTTTGCCTTTGCTATAGCGGTGAATGACTTCGTAGCCGTCCTGTATAAATTCGAAGCTGATATCTCTACAGGATTTGATAAAGTATTTATTAACGGGTTGGGTGATATAGCGCATGAGGGTGATAAGGGTGGTCTTGCCACAGCCTATAGGACCTGAAAGAAGTAGTCCCTTGTCCAGGCTGATGTGTGCCTGATCGCAGGTGAGCTGATCCCGTAGAAAATAGGCAGTGAGCTGTATAATGAGGGGATGATCCTGTGTCTGGAAGTGAAAGGATGATCCGAATAGTTCTTTGCCTTTTTCTTCGAGCATTCGCAGGATCTGCGGATAGTCATAAGGGCTCTGCGTAGTTTTTTCCTGTGGTGGTACTGAGGTTGCGGGTTCTGTCTGATGTTGGTGTGGTATATCCATGATTGTTGTATTTTGGGGTGTTGAGTATCCAGTTGCGGGCAGCTGCCTGCCAGTCTTTCATGGGTGTCTTGCCTCCGACAAGCCATCCGTTGCTGGAAAAGTAATTGTAAAATTTATCGGCTTCGACTTCCGGATAATCTTTTGTCCGGAAATATTCTTTTAGTTCGCTGAGTTCGGGCGGTGTGAAACCTTTCTTTTTTGCGCGCAACTTTTTTTCTTTGGAAGTGTCCGGAGGGTGGTGCTGCTGATCTGGCTGTATTTCCTGTTCAGGATCGCTGGCTTGTGTGTATCCGTTTTCATTGTTTAGTGGGTTTGTATTGTTTATACTGTTTACAGAAGGTATCAGTGCTTGTTCAGTACTTGTCTGTGAGGTGGTACAATGGTTGTCTGTAGCTTGTCTGCCGGGAGGTTCAGTATTTGATCTGGATCTGCTAACGGGCTTCAGTTCGTCCGAAAAATTGAGCATGTAGACCTGGCTTCCTTTGAACGGATTGTAAGATGGCTGATAATTGATATATCCGAGGGCGTGCAGATTTTTGAGACACTTGTGATAGGTGGCTTTGGAGCTGATCTTGCTGATACGCATGATCTCGTCCCGGGATATGCTGATGGGATTACGAAACCGATTGAAGTTCCAGAACTGAAAGAGCGCTATATACAGGCTGATATGGGTGGGATTGAGTACCTGATCGGGTGCTACTTTCTCGAAGAATGCGGTGAGGTGTCTGATGTAATTCATAGGAGTGGCTTTTTGTTTCGGAATGCGATGACTTTGTTGTCATTGAGGAGCTTGTCTATGTCCTGATGATCGTAATACATTGTGCCGCCTACTCTGGTATAGGATAATGTGCCGTTGATGCGGAGATTCTGCAATGTGCCGGAGGATATATTGAGGAGCTTGCGGACTTCTGCTGATTTGAGCCATTTTTTGTTTTGATTGGGCTTGCCTTGTATAAGCTCCCGAAGATCGTCTAACAGCCGGGTACGGAACTCGTTGAGGTCTTCACGTGTGATTATTTCTACTGCCATAACATTTTGTTTAGTGGATTATGGTACAAATGTGTATGCTTTGCGGGGATTTATTTCACAACGGGGATGGTGTTGTGTGTGATTTTTTACTGGTCGGTATCGTCCATCCGGTTTATGAGTGTATGGATGAGGGTTGCAAGGAAGCGGGTGCGTTCGGATTTGCGTGCGCGGATCTCGAGAAAGGTTCGGCGGTACTGTCCCAGATCGATATTGAAGGCTTGCTGTAACTGCTCGGCTATATCTTTGAGGTCTGCGGTTCCATGATTGAATACGCCTTGTGAATGGAGTGCGTAGATGAGTTCTACGAGGGCTACTTTGGGTGCTGTCCATTGCAGTATGGGTATTGGTTTTGCGGGTGTTGCTGCCGGAGTTTTCCGGGTGGAGAGGTTTGTAAGCTGATTTTCGAGGTAGACTTGGAGCTTGTCGTGGGCTATTATTTTGGCTACTTTGTAGTCGTGGGAGGTGGCGAACTGGTGGTCGGTCTCGAAGTAGTAGGTGTCGAGGTTCAGCCTGATGTCTTGTTTGCCCCGAATGAAATAGTGCTGATCTAATAGTGTGCTTCCGGTACGGTAATATTTATAGAATTCTATATTATTATCAAAGTAGGTTTTCAGCCTCCGGAGTTCGTTGTTGTAGTATTTGCGTAATATGCGTTTTCCTCCTTTGGGCTTTTTGGTTTCGATCTTGAAGATGGAGTTGTGATAAATGAGCTTGGCTGAAATACGGGGTTTGATCTCTTTGAAGAAGTAGATTTCTTCCTGTGTGGTGTTGAAATTATGGGTGAGTATATGTTGTTTGAGTTGGGAAAGGGCTTCGAGAATAAGTGCTATAGCTCGTTCGGACAAAAGAATGGGATTATCTGTCTGGGAGTTGATGAAGGCTATACGTGCCTTCAGGGTGTGCAATATTGTATCGTATTGTTGTCTCTCCATAGAATACCCGTTTTTGGTTATGTATTATTCTATCTTCTTTTATGGGGTAGTTATGGTTATTCATAATTGATAATTTAAATATAGTATCTTAAAAAGATATTAATTACATTTTTTGATTAAATAATTGATATTTAGCGAATTTTTGTTTTATCATTTAGTGGTATTTGTTCAAATTTTTCTTTTAACATTTGCATATCGTGGCTTATTTTCTGGTCGAGGATCTTGGCGTAATGTTGGGTGGTTCGCAGATTTTTGTGTCCCAGCATTTTGCTGACTGATTCGATGGGTACTCCGTTGGACAGGGTAATAGTGGTGGCGAATGTATGACGGGCTATGTGAAAGGTGAGCTCTTTACGAATACCGCAGATGTCTGCTATTTCTTTCAGGTATGCATTCATTTTCTGATTACTCAGTATGGGAAGCAGTGTTCCTTCATTACTACACTGGGGATGATCTTCATATTTCCTGATAATCTCTAATGCTATCGGTAGCAATGGTATGCGGGATGGGGTTTCGGTTTTCTGACGGTGGGTAAATATCCATTTTCCTCCATCTATGCCGATGTTGATATGGAAAGGTGTGAGGTTGCGGACGTCTATATAGGCAAGTCCTGTAAAACAACTGAAAACAAAGATGTCACGGACTATATTGAGTCTGTCGGTGGCAAATGTCCTGCTATATATGATATGTACTTCTTCCTGGGTAAGGTAGCTGCGTTCGACTTCACGGATCTTGGATTTGTAGTTGACAAACGGATCTCTGTCGAGCCATCCATTGGCTATGCAGATATTGATGATCTTGCGGAAGTTTTTGATGTATTTGACGGCTGTATTATTGTTGCACTTACGGGTATTTCTTAAATAGAATTCGTAATCCATGATAAAGGCGTGGTCTATCTTCCGGATATCTATATCTTGTATGGTGTGTCTGGTCTGTAGAAAATCAACTGTGTGCTTCAATGAGGTCTTGTATCTCTCTAATGTGCCGGGGGCGTATTCCTGCCCGATCAGGCTTTGGATTTTATTATTGTGATCCTGGAATATGGAGACTAGCATCCGGGCTGTTCCGGCATGGGGAAAGAGTTGGTTGCGGAGGGTGTCTGTATTAACGGGGATTCCTTTTTTGAAGAGCGTACGCTCGGCTTGGGATATCTCACTGCGGATGTGATCGAGGTGGCTGTTTATTGCACGGGCTTCCTCATTGTTACCTCTGACTTTTGCTGCTTCTGTGTTCCACTTGTCTGAATGTATGAATTTGTTGGTGCTGAATTCAAAACGTCTGGACTGTATGGTGACACGTACATATATGGGGCTGTGCCCTTCTTTGTTGGTTTTTGTTCTCTTGATATAGAAGAGGATGTATACTGTAGCGTTCATAATGTGGTGACCTTTATGTTAGTATTTAATTTAAACCTGATCTGCTGTATACACAAGATGTTCAATTGCTGTTCACCTCGCTGTACAGGATGCTTTGAACCCGGAGGTGTCTGTGATGTGTACATAATTTTGGTGACACCTCGAAGGACACCTCCGGATTGGGGTTTAATACTTAACCTGATTACCGCATAAAAGAAAAAACCGCTAAACAATTAAGCTTAGCGGTTTTTTAACCATTTTGTATTGCTACTTGCGGAGAGTGAGGGATTCGAACCCCCGGACCTGTGACAGTCAACAGTTTTCAAGACTGCCGCATTCGACCACTCTGCCAACTCTCCGCGACAAAAGTAGAAATATTCATTTGTTCTGCAAAACTTATTTTTTATAGCCTTGAAAATGAGCTGAATATTTTATTTAAGGGCCTTTAAAGGGGCTTAAGGATGCAAAATTTCATGTGAATGCTTCTTAATATTCGCTGCTAATTTCTCCAGAGGCAAGTCATCTGAGTCAATTCCGAAAGGATCTTCAATAGATTCTGCAATCAATTCGAGTGAAGCCAGTACATAGAATACAAAAGGAACCGCTGCAATAACGAAGTAACCTATAGAAAACACATAACCTACGGGAAGGGTAAATACATAGAATACAATAAACTTCTTGATAAACGAGCTATATGACTGCGGAATGGGTGTGTTTTTGATCCGTTCACAGGCTCCGCAGATATTGGTCAGCGATTGCAATTCGTCATTCAGGATAATAAATTGTTCACCGGACAGGATGCCCGACTTATAGAGATTCGTTACTTTTTTGAAAATCAGGGCAGCCAGTTGATTTGGCGCATGCTTTTTCAGATCCAGATTTCCCAGTTCCGGGTGCTCCTTATCATCCAGCATATATGTCGTATAATCCGACCGCAGAAAGGATTGTGTCAATTCAGCGTAGAGAGGAATCGCTTTTCTGAAGAAAGAGCGGTTTGTATGATCATCTTCCGGAAGGAATGCATTCATTTTATAAGCCAGTGTACGGCTAATATTAGTCAGGATGCCCCATTGTTTACGGGCTTCCCACCACCTGTCATAAGCTGTATTCGTACGGAATACAAGTAGCAGGGACAATGCAAATCCTAATAAACTATGTACAATCGTAATGTTTTTGATCCAGCTCTTTTCCGACAACCGAAGATATTCAAGTTCCAGATAAGCAATTCCTCCTGAAAAAGCAGCGGCTAAAAGCAGATAGGGAAGGAGTTTGCGAACGGTGTCCGACTTGTGGAGGTAAAAGGTGGCTTTGAACCATTCTTTAGGATTATACACTTGCATTGGACAAATATAATTTGTTCAAATTTAATTTGAAAGTATCCGTGTAATGCATTAATTTCAAGGCATGGCGAAAAAGGCTGTGAAGAGGGGTTCACCATCCAAAAAAGAGGTAAAGGATGACAGAAAAGTATATCTTATATGGAGTATAGTCATTCCTGTTATCATTGTTTTGCTTGCTGTAAGTTGGCATTATCGTTCAGGAATCCGTTACTATATCAGGGAAGTCGTTTCAGGAAAGGAGCAGAACGGATGGAAAGATGCTAAGTACGACATTCGTAATGTCGAACTCATGAGCAAGCATGATGATAAGATATTCGGGATAGATATCAGTCAGTATCAGGGTGATATAGACTGGGTACAAGTCAATACAATCAATGACAAATTTCCGGTAGACTTTATTTTTATCCGGGCGACTATGGGCGAATCCGGAGTCGACTCCAGATTTAAAACAAACTGGAAACGAGCAAATTCCAGAGCCAAGATACGGGGCGCTTATCATTATTTCAGACCAAATGAAAATTCATTAAAACAAGCCCGTAATTTTGTGAAGACAGTTCACCTTAAAGCTGGTGATCTGCCTCCGGTACTGGATATAGAAGAGATGCCTGTCAATCAATCTATGGACAGTCTGCGTACAGGATTGAAGCGCTGGCTGGGATTTGTAGAAGCGCATTACGGGATCAAACCTATTTTGTATTCCGGAGATAAGTTTTTTACGGACTTTCTGGAAAAAGAATTTTCAGACCATGTCATCTGGATTGCAAATTATAACTTCTGGATAGATGATCTGAAGGATCATTGGGATTTTTGGCAATTTTCAGAAAAAGGATCCGTTAGGGGCATAAAAGGTAATGTAGATCTTAATATCTATAATGGCGATATTGAAAAACTGGAATCGCTGGCTATACCGTTTCGCAATTAATACCCGAATAAGTTCAAAACCGCTATCCGGTTTTAAGGTTTTCAAACAATTTAATCATTGTGTTTTTTAAACTTCACTTACGAATGAAAAAAATAGTAATCTTATATATGTTCCTGATATCATTATCAGGATATGGTAAAGCTGACAGCGTTCAGCAGGACAGCATGGCATTATCTGTAGAGCAATTTGCGAAAGCGGCAGATCAATATCTGATCATCGATACCCGCAAGTCCGATGATTTTCTGAAAGGCTTTATTTCCAAAAGCATCAATATCGGTTGGGAAGGACCATTTGATAGCTGGATTGCTAAAATTGTAACCAATAAAGACACAAGGATTCTTCTTGTTACAGACGAGGGGCAGGAAGAACAGATTGTACATAAATTGCATACTCTGGGGTATACCAATGTCACAGGCTATCTTAAAGGAGGATTTGGGACATGGAAAAAAGCGCATCAGCCGATTGAACGTATTGGCAGTGTTACTGCTGCTCAGGCTCTGGATCATACGCAGAAAGCGGAGTATGTATATGTAGATGTCCGGACAGCTCAGGAATACGCAGGAGGACATGTAGAAAAGTCAGTTCATGTTCCATTAAATGCATCGGATTTTGAATTTGAAATTTATCCTGATAAAACCTACCTGTTACAATGTCAGTCCGGCTACAGAAGTAGTCTGGCGGCATCATTATTGTATGCTAAGGGTATACATAATATCCTCAATGTAGAAGGTGGTTATAAAGCAGTTTCTACGGTGAAAGATACTGAACAGAAATAAGATTATTTATATGGCAACATTTAATGAAATATTACAAAAGCACAAATTGGCTCTGATCGATTTTTCAGCGACATGGTGCGGTCCGTGTCAGCAATTGGCCCCTATTCTGGAAGACGTTAAAAAACATTATGGTGAAGATCTTTCCATAATTAAAATTGATGTGGATAAAAATCAGGCACTTGCGTCGAATTTTAAAGTACAGGGTGTTCCGACACTTATACTTTTTAAAGACGGAGAGCAGGTGTGGAGGCAATCCGGGCTATTGATGAAAAACAATCTTGTACAAGTCATCGATCAATACCGTCAGGCATAGAGACTGATTGCATTTCTTCTGAATGATCTGGAAGGTAAACATTAAAAAAGGATCAGATCTGAATGTTATGTTCATTCAAATCTGATCCTTTTTGTTTAAAGTACAGAAGATTTTAAATTAAAGATCAGTTTTGGTCTTTCAGACACTGTTAATCTTCATAATCCTGATCCGATGACAAAGGAAGTCTTGTGACAAGAAGTTTATCAATTCGGTTACCATCCATATCCAGTACTTCAAATTCGAGATTTTTATAAATTACCTTATCACCTTCTTCAGGTACGCGATCCAGTAAAAAGAATACCAACCCTGCGACAGTTGTAATATTGCGGATTTCTTCTTCGTCTTTTTCGGATAATCCCACTTCCAGATTTTCCATGAAATCGTCCAGCTGATATCGTCCGTCAATAAGGAATGAACCGTCTTCACGTTTACGGATTTTACTGTTTTCAATATTGTTCAGATCATCAAAATCCCCCACCAGACCCGTCAATATATCCTTCAAGGTAATAATTCCCTGCGGTATACCATATTCATCGATCACGATGGCCTGAGCTGCTTTTGAATTTCTAAACGATTCCAATACAGACAGTGCACCACTATTTTCATTGATATACGGAATAGGGGTGATGAGAGCAGACAAGTCCGTTTCTTCGTTGTTAAGATACTGTTGAAGTAATGTTTTGACATGTACCACTCCTTTTATCTTATCAAAATTACCATCACAGATAGGGTATACCGTATGTTGAGTAGCTGTAATCACTTTCTTGTTCTCTTCAAAAGAATCCTGCAGATCCAGATAGTCGATCTTACTGCGGTGAACCATCAGATTGATTGCTTTCTTATCGCCGATTGAAAGAAGACGGTCTACAATATCATGTTCTATATTATCAATAATACCACTATCGACTCCTTCATCTACCAGCGCTTTTATTTCCTCTTCAGTAACGGCATTTTTGCTGACTTTAATGTTAAGCAATCTGACCAGGAAATCTGTAGAGATACTTAGAAACCATACAAAAGGCTTCATGATCTTACTCAGAAAGTGCATGGGGAAAGCAATCAATGTCGCATAGCGTTCCGGTATGGCCATTCCGATCCGTTTCGGAACCAACTCGCCAATCACCAAAGAAAGGTAAGTGATGATGATGACAACTAATATTACAGACAGCTGCTGGCTATAAGGCGCGAAAAACGAAATCTGCTCAAGTTGAGCATCTATAAATGTAGAGATGGTTCCTCCGCTGAAAAAACCTGTCAGAATGCCGATAAGGGTGATGCCGATCTGTACAGTAGAAAGAAATTGATTAGGATGTTCTTTGAGGTCTAAAGCGATTTTTGCAGCTGGGTTTTTCTTGTCACTCTCTGCTTGCAGGCGAGCCTTTCTGCTTGATACAATGGCTATTTCGGAGGCGGATAAAATACCGTTTAGAAGAATAAGGATAAGGATTACTATAATTTCTGTCAGCATAGAAGATTTGAAAATTACACCAATTTACTGAAAATATCAGATTTGAGAAAGAATGAAGTAATAAAAAGACAAAAGGATCATAGGTAATGCATTTTTCAATGAGCCTTTTTTTGTGATATATTGTAAATATGGGCTGTCAGGAATGTAACAAATGCTACACGATAACGTTTTCGGAAATTGTGCAAACGTTTGTGTACTGCCAACTCAGGGACATAATTGATATATTTAAAAAATGTTAAACCTGATTATCAGTCCTAATTGTGAGTACCTATGCGTAAATATTTGATTTTTAGTTTTCTTTTATGCGTTACATGCGTTTGCACTGCGCAGGTACTGAATAGTATCCGGATTATACCGCAGCCGCAATCTGTGATTATCGGATCCGGTCTTTTGAAACTGCAACAGTCAGCAAATATCTGGTCTTCGGATACCCATTTTGATGATGCTGTGCAGTATCTTCAGCAGGAGGTATTGAAAAATAAATCAGCCACCTGGTTCAGAGGTGACGATTCCAGTAAAGCGCTTATTCATTTTGTATCAGATACGAAAGTGTCTGAGGAAGGTTATGTGATACGGGTCGTTAAGGATAAAGTAGAGATACTTGCATCTACGGGTAAAGGAGCATTATACGGGGCAGTTAGTTTACTTCAGATGATCCTCACGAGTTCTTCCGGGACAATGGAGCTGCCTTATTGTGAAATTAAAGATCAGCCGGCATATGGCTGGCGCGGTTTTATGCTGGATGAGTCAAGGCATTTCTTCGGGAAGCAAAAGGTTAAATCCTTACTCGATTGGATGGCTTTTTATAAATTGAATAAATTTCACTGGCATCTGACAGACGAACCTGCCTGGCGGCTCGAAATATTGCGTTATCCTTTGCTTACCCTTGTCGGGGGAGTAGGATCGTTTACGAATGCCACTGCAGCAGCGCAGTATTATCAGCAAGCGGATATAGAGGAGATTGTACGCTATGCCGCCGATCGTAATATCGAAGTAATTCCGGAGATAGATATGCCCGGACACGCCACAGCTGCTAACCGGGCTTACCCGCAATATAGCGGAGGCGGGAATGATAAACACCCTGATTTTACATTTCATCCGGGTAAAGAAGGTACTTACGGATATCTGACCCATATCCTCAAAGAAGCAAATGTTCTTTTCCCTTCAGGGATGTTGCACCTCGGAGGAGATGAAGTCTCTTTCGGGAGTGAAGCATGGAACAATGATGCACAAATTAAGGAGCTGAAAGCTAAATATCAGCTGGCGGATAACAAGCAGGTGGAAACCTATTTTATGCGTCGTATGGCAGATAGCGTTTATAGTATGGGAGCTAAGGTGCTGGCATGGGATGAGATGGCTGATGCCGGATTACCCAAGGATAAGACCATTCTGATGTGGTGGCGCCATGACAAGCAGGATCAGTTGAAAACAGTGCTTCAAAACGGATATTCTACCATATTATGTCCGCGTCTTCCGCTTTATTTTGATTTTGTGCAGGAAGAGAACCACCGGTACGGGCGTAAATGGGGTAAAGGTTTCAATGCCCTTTCAGATGTGTATCATTTCCGTCCGTCAAAATATGATTCATTAGCTGTCCGTAAGGATCAGATATTGGGAATACAGGCCAATCTCTGGACAGAGACCGTAACCAATACCAATCGTCTGGATTATCTGATTTTTCCGAGACTTGCTGCTATGGCAGAAGTCGCATGGAGTACAGATAAAGTGAAGAGCTTTGACCGTTTTTGCGATTACCTTCCCGCTCATCTTAAATTGTACAGAGCAGCAGATCTGTATTATTTTGATCCGTTTAATAAGACCAATCCGGAGCCTGTTGTTTACAAAACACAGCGCGCTTATATCGATAACCCTGAATAATAATGAATATGAAAAACAAATTATATATGGTCTTACTGGCTGGTGCAGGTTTGCTCAGCACGCTGTCCGCAGAGGCACAATGGACCGGGCCTAAGGAAAAACCAAAAGAAAGAATCGAAGTCAAATACGGACCGTTAACGCCTGCACATCGTACAGATGAGGCTATGGAACGTTTTCGCCAGTATGGTCTGGGACAGTTTATTCATTGGGGACTGTATGCTATTCCCGGAAATGAGTGGGAAGGAGTAAGTGCGCGGGGTGGCGCTCCGGCATCCGAATGGATACGCACATGGGGCGGAACTACTGCACCCAAAGATTGGAAAAATACATATGACAATCTTTATAAGCAGTTTAATCCTAAAGGCTTTGATGCCAGACAATGGGCAAAGCAGGCGAAAGATATGGGAGCCCGATACGTGATATTCACAACCAAGCATCACGACGGATTTGCATTGTGGCCTACAAAATATACTGATTATAATATTACAAAATCACCTTATAAAAAAGATATCGTAAAGCAGGTCGTGGATGCTTACACAGCTGAAGGTATTGATGTGTATCTGTATTTTTCTATTCTGGAATGGA
Source organism: Sphingobacterium spiritivorum ATCC 33861 (assembly GCF_000143765.1). Lineage (GTDB taxonomy): Bacteria > Bacteroidota > Bacteroidia > Sphingobacteriales > Sphingobacteriaceae > Sphingobacterium > Sphingobacterium spiritivorum. The sequence goes on from NZ_GL379778.1 coordinate 107,215, forward strand.
ATAATCCTGACTATATGGGAAAAGAACCTAAAACGGAAGAGGAGAAGGCAAAGTATGCCAAGTTTCTGAACTATACTAAAAATCAATTGCTCGAATTGCTGAAAAACTATCCGCAGATAAAGGGTTTCTGGTTTGACGGTACCTGGGATCAGTCCTGGATCAAAAGCTATGATTTTACCTATAAGCTGGAAAAAGAATTACGTGAAAAACATCCCGGTCTGATTATCGGAAGCCGTTTTCGGAATGATGAATTCGGAAAGCGTCATTTTGATTCCAACGGAGATATGTTAGGTGACTATGAACAAGGCTGGGAACGTAAACTGCCTGAAGAATACAGCTGGCTGGAGGGCCGGGACTGGGATTGTGTCATGACTATTCCGCCTAATGGTTGGGGATATATGAAAGACTGGACGGGATTATATACCAAGACTTCGGATGATCTTATTGATATGCTCATGCATTCTGTATCTATGGGGGGGAATTTTGTACTCAACTTTGGCCCTGATGGCAACGGTAAAATGCATCCCGGAGAAGATAAATTGGCGAAAGAGCTGGGGGATTGGATGAAAATCAATTCAGAAGCGGTATATGGTGTCAAATATGCCGGACTTTCACCTTCTAAATACGGATACTTTACACGTAAAAATGAGCAGGTATACCTGACTGTGTTTAACAGACCCGTTAATAACATTGTGCGCATAGCTATCGATAAGAAAGCGACAGAAATACCTGCGAGTGCTTCTTTATTGATCAATGGTCAGTCTTTAGTATTAAAACGTAGTGATATCGGATTGGATCTGGATAAAAATGCCTATTTTGATGTTATTCTGCCTAAAGATTTTCAGTCTGATAAGCCTTTTGTTATTAAGATCTCTACTGTAAAAGGTGATATCAAAACGGATAAACTTATGGACGCTAAAATGTAAGTGATCTTTTTACCACACTCTTGAATAGTGATGAGCCAGATTTGTATATGTTCAAATCTGGCTTTTTTGTTTATTCTCAAAGTGGAGATAGGGTCATCTCTCCTGCGTCAGTTGCTGTCCCCACCCACAGTCTGCTATACAGATCGGATTACTAACCTCTCAGCCCTTAGGGCATCTCTCCTTAGAAAGGAGAGAATTAATCTGGTTTAATTGTTGGCTTTTTTCTGGCGCAAGCATGTTGCTTGTGCCGCTATAGGTTGCTGGTGTGGACAGCGGCCAATGCAGTTGGTGCGTTAGTTGCTGTCCCCACCCACAGTCTGTTATACAGATCGGATTACTAACCTCTCTGCCCTTCGGGCATCTCTCCTTAAAAAGGAGAGAA
>NZ_GL379779.1 GCF_000143765.1 Sphingobacterium spiritivorum ATCC 33861
AGCAGAACTAACAGAAGAACAATCACACCAATCAACAGGAAGTTCGGTTTACGGTGTCCTAGCACTTCTTCATTATAACTATGAAAGGGAGACGCTTTGATCACAGGCTCATCCTGAGCATAGAATTCTTCCATATCCATCAGCGTCTGATTGTCCGGCATCAGCCTCTTTACAGCCATCCATACCGGATGAGCAGGATTTACATTCTCATAGACTACGCCATCATTATCCTGATAGGTAACCTGAATCTTGCCATCCACATATTTTACAACAGCTTTCTCCCGGACAGTCTGCTCCACAACAGGAACTTTTACAGTCGCTACACCTTCCTCAATTTCCGTAACTACCATATGAGCATCTTTCAGGCTACATTGTGTACGATCTGCTACATATTTAATGGCCGCCACCTTACCCTCTCCCAAAAGAACATTTCTGATGTCATCTCTTTCGACAGATACACCATTAATGCTTAAAAAATCGCTCATAAATTATTGTAATTAAGTAACTGAATTAAAACAGGAAAAATGAATTTAGGAAATACATATTGTAAATACAACTTTAGCGACACTTTAATGCGATAGAAAGCCACCAGAACATACATAATCAACAAAAACCATTAGAATGGTGTATCGACAGGTCTTATATATAAGGAGTCAGGTAAATTGCCTGACTCCTTATATATAGTATTTTCTGCAGAAATAATGATGGCTTTAAAATCTATCTGCAAATTCTTTCGCAAAATCTTCTAATTTAACCTGCCCGGTTACAGGTGCCCCCACATTCTTAAAATCTGTCTGAATTTTTCCTGCACGAATCCCTGCTCCCATTTCTACATATAATCCGGCAATCTCTCCCGGTACACCTGCCTGCATCATGCCTTGAAAAGCTTCTTCATCTGTAAACTCTATCCAAGGCAATTCAGGTTGACCAATTTCATTCCCTAATACATCAGCTACATCTCTGGCGGTACGAAAATCGCTGATAACATATTGTATATTCTTTCCTGTAAAAGGCTGTTCCAGTCTTTCCGCAGCAGCCATTGCAATATCAAAGGGATGAACTAAAGGTATACTTGTGCTGGAAGGATAATTTGATCCTGTAATACCCGCCGTCTTTATTAAAAGGATATCATTATAAAAATTGGTAAAGAAATAACCTGCTCTCAGAAAAGTAACTGCTACACCTTCCAGTTCTGCATAAGCTTTTTCAATATGATGCAAGGCTGCTATCGGTCCGTTTCCGTCCGGCAGATCAGCACCAATGCTGCTTAACATGACTACACGAGACACAGCGGACTCCTTTATAGCCTTTGCCATTGCTTTACCGGCCTCTACCGTATTGCTGATAATATCTATACCTCCCATATTTGGTGGTGTCATTGCAAAAACAGCATCTGCATCTTTAAAAGCGTTTCGGAGAAAAACAACATCACTTATTGATCCTATAGCAGCGTCAGCACCCAGCCTTTCTATTTCTGGCTTACGGTCTTCACTATGGCTTACCACAGTTACATGATGTCCGGATTGAAGAAGTTTCTCCGTTAAAAATCTCCCTATGTTCCCCAAAGAACCTGTAATCGTAATTTTCATATATTTCGTTTTTTAAATTAAACAAAGTTATATTTGTACTTACTTATATACAAGTACTCACCCTTAAGTATGTATCTATGACAGCAATTAAAGAAAGCTCAACTATACAAGAAAATAAGCGATATGCTTTATCTCAGTGTCCTGTAACCTATGTAATGGAAAAAATAGGCGGTTACTGGAAACCAATCATTATCTACCATTTACATACAGGAGACAAACGATACAGTGAACTTAAAAGAGCTATTCCTGCTATAACGGAAAAGGTACTGATTCAACATCTTAAACAACTGGAAGCGGATCAACTCATCATCAGAGAAGCGAAACCTGTAGTACCTCCCTTTGTTACCTATAAATTGAGTGCTGCAGGCAAGGGGCTGTTTCCGGTAATTGATGCGATGGCAAACTGGGCTTTTCAGGATATGGAAAAAGTATTTGACAGGAAATAACATCCGGATCAATCCGTCCGGAAGGAAAAATAAGCTGTTGCTATATGTTGATGTTGTTACAATAGAAGTATTTTTCATATAGCATATCTGACGGATCACCTTCCGATCTGATGCAGGCGATCCAGCAGTTGGAATACACCTGTTTATAAATTGTCTGCCTATTTAAGGTATTCACACTTGTATTACATACATTCTGGATGAAAGAAACTCCTGTTTCAGGTCTATCATTTGGGCATACACTATACAGGTTTGCCCCATGTTCATGAAAATTTGTTACTACTTAGTCCTTTTTTTATGTTATCATTGTAACTCGATCCGAAATACATAGTGATTGATATCAAACTAAAGCTAAATCTACAACACCATGTCATTTTTAGATCATGTACTACAGCGTCCTTCTTATGGATGGAAAGACGATAATGGAAACCTTATCAAACCAACTAAAGGTCAGATTTTCAAAGAATTTTTCAGCAGACTCAATATTATAAAAGATAAGCATAACTGGTTACCTTTTTTCAGTTGGCTAAAAGTATTTTGTCTTATTCCGTTTTTCTTTATTTTTCTGACGAACTATTTAAGCTGGGGAACTCTTATCGCTGCCTTTGTATATAGCATGATCATAATGGGGACTCACGGTACAATATGGCACCACCGATATTGTACACATGGTGCTTACAAATTCAAGAATGGATTTTGGAGATTCTTTACTCAGAATCTTACCATAAATGTTATTCCGGAAGAAATCTATGTTATATCTCATCATGTTCATCATGCCAAGTCAGATCAGCCGGGTGATCCTTATAATGCACAGGCCGGATTTTTATTCTGCTTCCTGGCAGATGTGAATCATCAGCCGATTGCTAAAGACCTCAGCGAATCGGACTATAACCGTGTTAAATTACTAATGAAACATACCGGCGTGCCGGCCAATATTTACACCCAATACCAAAAATGGGGATCATATGTCAATCCCGGATATGCTGTTCTATCATGGGTACTGAACTGGTCATTCTGGTATCTTGCTTTTTACCTGATGGGAGGACATGCTCTGGCGTGTAGCCTTTTTGGTGCTGCCGGTTTCTGGGCGGTCGGTGTACGAACATTTAACTATGAAGGACACGCTAAGGGAGAAGACAAACAACGTGAAGGAACGGACTTTAGTGAGCATGATAAATCTATCAATCAACTCTGGCCCGGAATAGTTGCCGGTGAATGGCACAATAACCACCACCTGTTTCCTAAAAGTGCAAGAAGCGGATTTCAACCGCATCAGGTGGATCTGGCCTGGTACTATATTAAATTATTACATCAGGTTGGGGCGGTAAGTTCATACCGGGATGATAAAAAAAGATTTTACGATCAGTATCACAATCCTTATCTGAAAATTAAGGCGGAACAAAAGGCGAATCTTTCCAGAATAAAGAAAGAACAACTTGTAGCAGCACCTGTCATCAAACTGGACTCAACAGTTAAACAAGATCTTACAAAATAAACGAACAATATTAAAAGGTTAATATGGAGCAGGCTCAAGTGATAGGATATGGAAATTACAGTATTTTACAATTCCTGATCCTCCAGATAGCTCTGGTTTTCATATGATAATGCGGTTTCGATTTTAGGATACCATTGCAATGCCTCCTGATAAAGCTGCCAGTCATAAAGAAATACTTTGACACGTTTATCCACGGCTGAGTAACGGTCTGAAGTCCTCCCTTCCTGACTGGAGGCATAGTATAGTTCACAATATTGCGGATTCACAACAGCATCAGGACGAAAATAAAATGTACGCAGATCAAATACCTCTCCTTTTATTTCCTGTGCCACATCTATACTGCCGACAAGTCCGCGAGCAGCATGCTGTCTCATTGTGAAGCAGTAATAATTATACCAGAAATAGCTCCTTTCCAGATCCCAGTAATCATTATATTTATGCTGTACAACAGGCAGATTCAAATATTGAAGCAAATTTTCAACCCTGACTGTTTCGCTGAATTTATTGTAAAAATATGCTCCACGCTCCGCTCTTACTAATAATTCTTTCCAAAGTAACTGTAATTCTTCCGAATAGAATGAGTTCGTAGTCTGATCAAAAACATTCGAAAAAGAATCATTGGAATCTTTACGATAAACAGCACTTAAAGAAATCTTATTTTCATTTTTACGGAATAAGGTCTTTATTGACAAGGCAGGAGTTTCGTCCTCTTCGATACAGATAAAAAAGGTCAGACCCGAATCATGTGTAAACATGACATGTCCCTGCTCTTCGGAGGTATCACCATGTACTTGAACCTCATAACCCTTCCATTCATAATACTGATAATCATCTTCACTATGCATTTTGCTAATCTCCAGCAGTTTTTCAAAGTTCTGCAGTTGCGACCGGAATGATTCCTCACCATTAAAATGGCTTTCGCTGAATTTATGAGGAATCTCCTTTAAGATAAGTGCCTGTTGTTCCGCCTCAGAGACAATATGTATATCTTTTAACAGAATAGGTTGTTTCTTTTCCAGTAAACGAATAGCTGTGGAACGCGACATCCAGTCTTTCCAGGTGAAGAGATCATCTGTTTCCACATCATTTTCTGTATATAACATTGCTTTTTCAAAGATGGCGTAAGGAACAGAAGGATCAAATACATCATCTTCACGATCGTGATCGCACAAAAAGAAGTCTGCCCTGATCCGAAGCTTATTATAATCATAATGATATTCTTCTGTAGCCACAAATACTCGTGCACAGGTATTACCGTTCACAAGGAGATCTCCGTGATTATAATGTCCCCAAAAACAGTCTTTGATATTCAGGTTTCCCGACACATAAAATTCCTGCCCGCCGATCAGAATATTTTCTGCATCCACATTTCCCAGCACATACAATCCTGCAGAGCCGTCAGTCTCATAATTATAAATATTGCCGGCTCGCAGATTGCCGTCCACCAAAATAGCAATACAGACTTCCTCATCTGACCCGGATTCGGACAAAAAGTTAAGAGAACGCAGCGGATCATCAAGATCCAGATTTTCGACTTCACAATCCCCTTCCAAAAATAATACCCCGTATTCGTCAAATTCGCCGTTGTTTTTTTCACCACGACTATACATCCCGCTGTCTTTGGGCATTTTATGTTTGACTTCCTTAAATTTTAAAAATTTCATTGTGATATTCATTTCTGTAGAGTATGTACTATTAACCAGAGTTCCTATACTATTTTGGCAAATTCTGCTATATGATCTTCTATGTATTTACGAAATCGACTGACCTCATCTTCCATCATCTCATAGAACAAATCATCAAAGGGTTCAAATTCTTTAAAATGCTTACAAAGAGCAGAAAATTCTCGCAGATCCCTCTCTTCCTCCAGATAATCTTTATGATTCAGATAGATCACATTAGCCTCTTTCAATAATTCGGCAGTGGCATTCAAACTCCATCTTTCCAGATCTTCGATAAACACCGGGTCAAAAACAAATGGTCCGTAACCATTATGTATCAGCTGTAGGAAACCACCATTTGTCACCTGTCCATACAGCGCATCATATATCAGCAAAGTATGCTGATCATCACATAATTGATCAAGAATTACATTTTCATCTTCGACTTCATCAATTGCATGCTGATAGGGCTCGAGAATCGTATATATAAAATCCCAATCTTTATCTGACTGGCCTTCGAACTTGTCTTTCTCTATAATCGGTAAAAACTCCATTTTAAACGGTCTTCTTATTTTATTCAAACTTAAGGCTCAATATCCAGACCATCAATCATCAGTGTACCGCACCTGATACTCATATATGCAGAACTGTAATCATTTGTAAACTGGTCATTCAAAGCATCCAGAACGGCAGATGTAAACTCAATCTTACGGGATGGTAATTTCTTATAGGTATCTGTAAGTATTATGTGTCCGTTAAGCCCTTTTTTATTTTTTACAAAAGCACTTAATAATTTAATGTTTTGTCTGTCAAGCGCTATCCCTATATCATAAAGTCTTACATTTTCTTTGTTGGTTCCCTGCCTGGAAAGAGAATCTGAAACAAGATTCTCATTGAGCCCCCTGTTAAAAGAAATTGTTGCAGAAGTCAGAGCTGCAATGATCTCTTCATTACCCTGCCTGACCGTCATTTCAATCTTCATACGTCTTTCGTCTATCTGTTGTGCCTGTGCTATACCGAGACATAAACAAAGAATTATCATCAGTCCAAATACTTTTTTTCTTTCCATAAGATCTAATATTAAATTAAGTATGTGGAACAAGATTAAAAATTGCTGAATTAATCAGCAAGCTCCAATTGGTAAATGGTGGCTTTTGATTTTTATTCGGGAGCTTATCTCCTACATGCGAAAATCAGCTTCATTCAATACGCTTAAAAGGCTTACAACAAACTTCTTCTTTTATCCAAAAACTTATTTGACATATTTTGCGCGTCATTCTATAATTGGTACTTTAGTCATCCTTTTACTATGTTGATGAAGACTTATTTGAATATTTTTCAATCTTTTCAAAACTGGATTTATCCGGTTATTGCATCTTGTTTTACAGCAATTATACTCTTGCTTAGTCTGTCTGTCGAAGCACAAAAACCATCCTCCGTCGAAAAAACAGCACGTGAAGGTTATGCCCTCCGGTTTACCGATTCAATATCCAGTCTGAATATCCAGATGAAAGCGCTAGAACTAGCCAAAAAAAATAATAACAAAGAAGATGAAGCGATATGTTATGCTTATCTGGCGTTGACGCACCGTCGTCTTTTACATCTCAGGGAGTTTGCACACTATGCTGAGCTTTCCTATGATGTCGCCGCCACAATCTCAGACAAAAGGGCTAAAGCGTATGCAGCCATGGCGATGGCAAGTCTCCGTTCCTATATTGATGACAAGTCTAATGCAATAGATTATTTTTTGCAGGCTTACGATCTCTTTATAAAAGTTCAGGATTATGACATGTCTGCACGTATCGGAGCAGATTTATCTTACCTCTTTTCTTCTGGCTCCCAGATCAAAGTAAAAAAATACGCGGATGAAGCTCTGCGATATGCGATCAAATCCGGAAATCCCGAAAGCATATTACATGCCCGTCTCGCTGTGGGCAGTTACCTTTCGGACGCTATAGTATCCGGAAATTTGCCTCAATGGTCGGAAGTCGTTTCATTTTTCAATGAGACTATACGTCTGGCTGAGAAAGATGAAGGGAAGATTGTAAGTAAAAGTAATATAGGAATTGCTTATATCAATCTTGCTGTATTGTATATGAATGGTCCTCAGCCTGTAGATGAAGAAGCCTTTCTTTCCTATCTGGAAAAAGCTACATATATAGCTAAGCAGTATGATCTTAAAAACATATACCGCAGCTCAATAGGTCTTAAGGGTCAATATTTTATGCAAAAAGGAGAATATCAATATGCGGAAAACCTTTTCAAAGAAGGTATTGATTACCAACTGACACTTCCCTATAAAGACAATGATGTATTGGCGACTTTCTACAGTTGTCTAAAAGATGTGTCTATATTACAAAATAATTATAAAGCCTATTATGAATATGATAAGCTCTTTGCAAGATATAATCGGCTGAAACACGATCATACAACACAGCAGATGTTGCAAAATGCCGATGCCCGGTATGAATCTGAAAAGAAAATATCCCGTATACAACAATTGGAGCAGGAGAACAGATTACAGGAGAAAAATAAGTTGCTGGGCTATGCTATTGCCGCTGTATTACTCATCGGACTCATCTTTATGTATCGTTCCTATTACTACAGACAGCGCTATTACCAGAACCGGGAGGACAATCTGCAACAACAACAAGCTAATAATGAGCTCAAAGTGCAACTTATGGAAAAGGAGACACTGGAAAATCTTGCTGAGAAATTATCTTTAGAACGCCGGTTGCTCCGCTCGCAGATGGACCCGCATTTCATTTTCAATGCATTAGGCAATATACAAAGTATGATCCTGCAGCATGATCCTACAATGGCCGTTAGCTATCTGGGTAAATTTGCGAAGTTAACCCGGCAGGTTTTGGAGCAGTCTCGTATGGAAACCATTACACTGGAAGATGAAATCCAGACATTACGCAATTATATGGAATTGCAACAGCTTAGGCTCAACAATAGCTTTGACTATGAGATCCATTGTAATGATGACTTAGACACCGATATTCTTTTACCTCCCCTATTGATCCAGCCGTTTATAGAGAATGCGGTAGAACATGGCCTGAAACCTTTACTTGATCGAAGAGGATTATTAACACTATCATTCTCTGTGAATGAAGAGGACAACATTCTTGTCTGTACAATTACGGATAACGGAATTGGCCTGAAAGAATCCCGAAAGCGGAGACCAAAAGATGCACATCGTTCGCTTTCTTCCCAAATCACAGACGAACGCCTCCGTCATATGCTTAAAGACAACCCCCATACGGAATTCCGTGTAGAGGAGTCGGATGAAACAGATAGCAGTCGGGGTTGTGTGGTAATTTTACATATCCCTATAAATTAATGCGAATGTACAGAACTATTATCATCGAAGATGAATACCATTTGAGAGAAGCTCTTTCCATCATGTTGGAGATTGCCGCTCCGGCAAAAGTGCAGGTTATAGGCTATGCCGAAAGTGCTGAGGAAGCTGTAAAGTTAATAGACAGACTCACACCGGACCTGATCTTTATGGATATTATGTTAAAGAACGGAAGCGGATTTGATGTTCTACAACAGGTAACATACCGGTCATTTCATCTTATTTTCACCACTGCTTATGAAGAACATGCCATCCGTGCTTTCAAATTCAGTGCAATAGATTACCTGCTAAAACCAATAGATCCGGAGGATCTGAAAACTGCTATAGAACGTATAGAACAGTTTAGGGGAAAATTTTTGGAAGAGAGCCAGGTGGTGGAGCTAACCCATAACCTCAGAAAAAATCCTGACAAAATTGTCCTGCCGACACAGGAAGCAATGCATGTTGTAAAAATAGATCAGATCATCCGTTGTGAGACATCAGGATCTTATACTACGTTCTTTCTAACCGGTTCCAAAAACATTATAGTTTCAAAACCCCTTAAGAATTATGAAGATATTCTCTTGCCCCCGCTGTTCTTCCGGGTACACCAGTCGCATTTGATCAACACCAATTATATCAAAAGTTTTTCCAGAGAAGGTCTGATTTATATGGATGATAAGACTATAGTGCCTGTGTCCAGGGCTAAAAAGGATGCTTTTTTCAGATTAATGAAGTCAGATTAATCATCTTCGCCATACACATATATAGCCAAAGCATACAAATACCAAGTCAAAGTGACCGAAGACAAATCGGACATAGGAGATCAACCGAATGGTTTATACTTTTGGTTATATAAATAAAATAGTTATGGACAAAAAAACACTTTCTATCTTAAGTTACGTGACAATCATCGGATGGATTGTTGCTTATGTAAAAAACAAGGATTTACAACCAAAGAGTGATTTAGTAAACTATCATCTCAAACAGGGATTTGGATTTTTTATTTTATCAGTAATTATCAATGTGGCACTTTCTGTGATTGTGTTTATAGTACCGGCCTTAACCTTTTTGAGCTATATCGGTATTATCCTGTTTATCCTTTGGATATTCGGCCTGATCAATGCAGTCAATGAGCAAAAGAAGCCTATTCCCATTGTAGGAAAAATGTTTGAAGGCAAATTCGATTTTATTGATTAAACTACTATCTTTTCCGTTTTCGGTAGGTATTAAGAAAAGTAATTCAGTGGTGCGTTTTAAATAGTGGATTTGCGTTTTCGATTTTTGCCAGATAAAATGTTGCACTTTTCTATCGTTGAAAAAGCGATATTTTATAAGACAGGTAAATCGCAGATACCGAGATGCCTCAGCAATTGCCGGGGCATCTTTGTTATACAACCATTTTAGTTTTTTTGATGAAGGTTAAGTCGAAGACGTTACTATAAGAACATTTTTTTACTTAGAAAGTTCGGTTTTCAGATATTTATACTGAGCAGTATTTTGGTTTGCTTCATAGACTTTTAAAGCTATTGTATGTTCGTTTACCCAAGTCAATTCTTCAATTGACCATTTTCTGGAATAATATTTAAAAGCAGGTTTTATCCCTCTTATACCCATCCCATTAGTTACATTGAAAACAAACATTTCCGCTCTATTTTCATAATAATCACTATAATCAGGACCATCATAAGAAGAGCATATAATCATTTGAGTACAGGAAGGAGAAAGTAAAATTGTCGATATTCCTGAATCAAAACCGGATGGTAGCCGCAACTTCCTGTTCGTATTTTTTTCACAAAGATATGTCTCACAGATTTCTTTACAGTCCTGTGCTATATACAGGTTTGATCCTTGTATAAAATGGCTTGAATCTATAACACAGCTTGTGTTGTATTTATCTTTGTAAACGTGAAACTCTTCTTCCGATATTTCTGTAAAGTTTAGTTCCAGTTCAAAATATAAAGAGTCATGATAAATTTCAACCGAATCCTCAATGCTTTGTTTTTTATCATAATTCCGGTTATTCTCTATGTTCACAAGAGTGCTCATAGAGATCGAATCATACTTACAGAAAATAAGCAAAAATAGTGTTGTCAGTATGGGTATCAATATTTTCATGCAGGATTTAGAAATGTATCAAAACGACTATGGCTTGCATTCGGAATGACATTTTGAATGCACAACAATTCTATATTTCAATTTACTACTATCACATTTATTTATTATTGTTTCAGCTTTGTTGATGCGATCAATTTTATAATGTTCAAGAATTTCAATATAATTTACAATATCTTTTCGCAAAAACCAATATTGACTTTAGCTATTTTATATCTGCAACTTCTTTACACCAGTCTCTTCATTTCAAATTGAGCGAGTTTAAAGGAAAGTCCAAGTTTTTTTATAAAGGACAAAGTTCTGTCTGAAGTATGATCTACATTATTAATAACGAGCTCCTGCTGCTCAAGAGTCTCGGATATATAGTTCATGATATTCGTCGCAATTCCTTTTCTGCGATAATCCTGAGCTACTGCTATTTGCTGGATTCGTCGGGTTACAGGATTAAACACAGCATAACCTGCCAACATACCTCCCTCATATGCTCCAACAATGCGACAATGACCGGCACTATTTGCTATAGTCTTCACGCTATTTTGCCAGGAAGGCTGTATATCCCAGAATGAAGTAAAAATCGGCCATTGAAATTCTTTGATTTCTCTTATCTCGATATCCGTATTTTTTCGGGCAGTCTCTACCTGACCACTAAAGCAGTCCAGTTTTCTATGAACTGTATAACCTAATTTTTCATATGTTCGTATAGCAGGCAGATTTCCTTCAATCACCTCTAAGATCATTTGCTTGACACCAAGCTCATTTAATTTCGGCAACAATTTATCATACATCGCACCAACGAGTTTTCTGCCTCTGTAATCCGGCACCACTCCTGTTGCAGCATTATAAGCGACAAGATCATCTCCGATCTTGTTAAGCCCATGCAGCACAAAAGCAACTAACCGGCCTGACGAGTAAACGCCAAAAGATAAATCAAGACGTATTCCTTCTGTGAGAATCTTAAATTTCAGCTGATCCGGATCAAGATGAAAGGGTACAATATAATCCGAAAAGGCTACATTAATGACCTCCAGCAGTTCATCAAGATCTGTATTCTCTAAACTTTCTACATTCATTTTTTGATACACGATAAATAATTCATTATAAAAAGCAATTTCCATAAATGAGAAAACGGAATAAAACCACTTCCCCTATTTAGGCAGAATAACCGTAAAGATTGAACCTTCACCTAATCTGCTTTTCACCACAATATTCCCTTCATTCAAACGTACAAATTCCGCACATAACATCAAACCCAATCCATACCCTTTTTCACCTGCAGTTCCCCGAACGGAGGAATTTGAAGAAGTAAAAAGCCTGTTAATCCTGTTCTCATCCATACCCACACCTTCATCCTCAATGCATACTTCTATACTATTGTTTTTTTCTATGGCAACTATTCGTATACGCCCTCCCCTATGGCTAAACTTGCAGGCATTACTCAACAGGTTTCTCATGACAACTGCAATCTGATCCCGATCCGCAGACAATATCAACTCTTTATCGATATACATCTCCACTTCAAGCTGCTTTTGTTTAATAATCAGATCAAAAAATTGAAATAATTCCTTTATGAGAGGATAAAGAAGAAACGATGTTTTGACTGTCTCCATGCCCTGCATACCCCTGGCACTCCAGTTCAGAAGATCATCCATTGTAGTGCCCAATTGTATAACCTGATCTTTCAGCAATTGAGTGGTTTTCATCTGTTCGGTACGTGTCAATAGGTTCTCATAAAATATCTGCAACAAGTTTTCGAGCGTTGCCATCGGACTTCGGATATCATGAGCAAGTATGGAGAACATACGTTGTTTATCCCGGTTTAACTCAATTAGTGCCTGCCTCTGTTTTTCCACTTCCCTTTGATAACCATATTGAATACTTTTGAAAAAGGTTACTGTGCCAATAATCAAACCAATAGCCACCACGATATTTACAATAATCTGTTCTTCCATAACGGGTACCCCCAGTAACGGAGGCTGAGGAAACAGAACCACACTTATACAAGCCAATATTATCAGCGAACACAGAAATGTTCGGATCCACCTGCTGTCAAAAATTATAATAGTAGTGATCAACAGCGTTAATAAAAAGTATTCTGCACCATTATGGAAATAAAGCCCTGAGATTGTATAGATTACAATCCTGCAACCTACCATTACCAGCCGGGCACTCAGATACATTCTCAACCTGTGCAATATCAATACAGCAGTAGCATCTAACATATTGAACATATTCAAAGCTGTCAGAAAATAACGTCCATTAGTTAAGTTGAGAATAGCATACCCCAGCATAAAACATAATCCTAACCAGTTCAATACATTCAGCAGCTTGGTATATCGGGACTCTACATAAGGCATATCAGGATAAATTCCTACATGAATCAACTTATGTAAAAATTGCTTTAATGGCGTGAAAAAAGTATGGGTCATTAATTGGTAATTAGGCAAAGTTATAAATACTTGAATGCTCTTTAACAATATGCAATAATATAGTTCTTCAAACCATAGTAAGCCTGGAAATCAAAATAGACTTTACGACAGATATTTTTAGAAATGATAAAGCGCTTTAGTGAGCATGACTTATCTGCTAATCCTCCTCCTGACACTGGTCTATCTAATAATTGAATATGGCTCTTCATTTATCTACATCACTCCTTGACAAGTAACTTCAAGTACATAAAAATCTTTCCACTATGCTCCGCTTCGTGATAGTTAGCAGCTTGTAATGCCTCGACATAATTTTTCACGTGAATTCCGATCGGTAAATTAAAGGGTTCATAATTTACAAATAATCCGGACTTCAGATCCGATTCAAGGAGGTTAACTGTACCAATCAATAAATGCTTAACCTCATTAATATCTGGAATAGTTTGCCAGGAACCTGGAGACGATCCGATTTTGAAAGATTCCATAAATTCTTCAGAAATATGCATTGGTAATCCGCTACGCATATACATATGCCTCTGTTGAGAAGTAATACAATGACCAATTTGCCAGATTATATTATTGTTAAAACCTTCCGGAATTTTGAAGAGTATCTCGTAATCAACTGTTTCTATCAATTGCAATAACCGAGTCCTGCTGGCTCTTAAAATTTTACATTCGTAAAGTTCATTAATCATACAAGTTGATTTAATTCTTTAAAAATGAGAAATACTTAAAGACTGCACAAATTAACTTTTTCACACTAAAGCTCAAAAGTTATATTTCATTCAGAAATCTAACTGCAATATTATACTAACTAAACTGCCTTATTATATACTTAACGAGTATCTCCCAAGAATTCCGTAAGATCCTGTATAGGGTGGGATCAATAAAATCGAAAATGACACAATCCCTGAGCCTCCTGCGCATCGAACCAACGGTTCTCATCCTGCGCAAAACAAAAAAAGCCCTGACTTTCGTCAGAGCTTTTCAGTCGGGGTGGCAGGATTCGAACCTACGACCTCCACATCCCAAATGTGGCGCGATACCGGGCTACGCTACACCCCGAAAAGGTATCACCTTTGTTTTGTGTGGCACAAATATACGGCGATTTTATTGTTTGTCAAACATTATTTCACACCTGAAAGCTAAGTGACTGAATAATTGGTTAATATATTTCAAAAACTCATTTTAAGACCAGATTATCAATCTTAAATTCTACTTTTGGTATAAAGTATCACATATGAGTAAAGTCATCTTATTAATCGTTTTCTGTATTTCAGTACTATCCTGCTCTTTTGCCCAGGTAAAAGATGACGGATTTAGATTTGAACATACCGAAGTGGTACTGGCAATCAAAAATATTCAGATGGCTATTCAAGCGAATGACCGCAATACATTAAAAAAACTTACTACCGCAGCGATAAAATGTCCATCATGCACACCGGAGAAAAGGAATATTTACGATCCTACCCGTGTCAAACGAAAGATATTTCTAAATAATCTCATGCAACATCGGATCATCCCTCTTGATGAGACCGAGGAAAACCGGATTTCCATTAAGAAAGATCGCAATTATGAGGCCGATCTTTATGTAACCCTTTATTCCAAAAGCTCACTTACCAACAACAGCAAACCCATTTATCAGCTATTGCTGAAACGAGAGCGAAATATATTCAAGCTTTCGGGAATTAAATCTTTGCAGACTGACTAACTTAAATTTAAGGATATATGATTATCAAAGCAGACAATGTGGAAGAGTATATTGAAAATGTACCCCCAGACCGGAAAACTCCTGTAATCACACTTCGGGAGAATATTCTTAAGAACATACCTGAAGGATTCGAAGAGACCATAAGTTACAATATGATAGGATATGTAGTTCCCCATTCGCTGTATCCGGCCGGTTATCATTGCACTCCCAAGCTGCCTCTTCCCTTTATGAATATTGCTTCACAAAAGAATTTCATTGCGATATATCATATGGGACTTTATGCGGATTCAGAAATCAATGAATGGTTCAGACTGGCATATACATCTCTATACAACACAAAACCGGATATGGGAAAAGGTTGTGTCCGATTCAAAAAAATGGATAAAATACCTTTTGAACTAATAGGTGAACTTGCCGGAAAAATCAGTGTACAGGATTGGATCGATATCTATGAAAGATCCTTCGTTCGAAAATAAGAGCATTTATATCTGATCAATAGCCTGGCGGGGCAGACGCTCTGCCCTTTTCATTTTAAAATCTGTGGGTGTTTGTCCAGTAATTTTTTTAAACTGCGTAGAAAGATGTTGTACACTGCTGTAATCCAATTTATAAGCAATCTCTTTAAGTGAAAGTTCATCATAGAACAACAACTCTTTTACACGTTCAATTTTCTGTCTGATGATGTATTGCTCCAGAGTAACACCTTCTACAGAAGAGAATAGTGAACTGATAAAAGAATAATCGTGATTCAGCTCTGCAGATAATAAAGTAGACCAGTTAACTTTCAGATCCAGTTCGTCTGTATGATGAATACGCATTATCACCAGATTCTTAATGCGCTCAATCATCTTGGCTTTATCTGAATCCAATAACTCAAACCCGAAACTACTCAAAAGATTTCCAATCTTCTCCCTGCTTTCCTTATTCAGGTTCTGATCTATTTTTACATACCCCAAACTAACATCTGCAGTTTCGTAACCGATTTTCTTTAGTTCTCCTTTGACTACATGTATGCACCGGTCACACACCATGTTCTTAATGTTGAGTTCAGTCATTTATTCTTCCTTTGGTTTAAACAAATATAATAAATTATCCATATCTAATATATTTCAAGAAAAGGACTTTCTTTTCAAATTATTCATTAATGATTATTAGTTATGCATATATTAAAACATTATCTTAGCAAACAAAAACCATATTAACTCTTATAATTAGTCATGCGCCGCTTACTTTTACTATTTTTGCTGGCATTTTATGTATTTTCAGATGCTGCTGCTCAAGAATATATTTTTGACAGACCTAAAGCTCAGGACTTTAATTTTGACATCAGAAAACTGGATTCTACAGCAAATGCTGTCGTACTGGAAGAAATCGGCAAAACCAATCTCGTCCTGGATGAAACTGAAGGAAGGCTATATGTCCACCATGAGTATAAAGTAAGGATTCTTATTCTGAATCAGGAAGGATTCCGGAAAGCCAACTTCACCATTCGCGGATATAAAGACGGATCCAATTCAGAACGTATTACGGATATAAAAGGTATTACATATAATATTGAAAACGGCCTCATCACGTCTACCGAAATGGACAATAAGAAGGTTTTCAAAGAAGATTATTCAAAGTATACCACCCTAACCAAATTCACCCTACCCAATATTAAGGAAGGTTCTATTATTGATGTCACTTATATTCTCAAGTCTCCTCACACTTTCAATTTCAGAAACTGGGATTTTCAGGATGACATTCCAAAAGTTAGCAGCATATACATAGGCTATATTCCGGCCAATTATACCTATAATATCCTCTTACGCGGCCCTTTCCAGCTTACCGATCGCAAAGCAGAAATCATGAAAGAGTGTATTGTACTCAGCGGACAGCGACTTGATTGTTCCAAGTTGACCTTTATCATGAAGAATATACCGGCTTTTATAGAAGAAGACTTTATGACTGCCGCTTCCAACTTCAGATCGGCGATTTATTTTGAATTGTCGGACATCATCTATATGAACGGCTCTAAACAAAGTTTTACAAAAAAATGGAATGATGTCGACAGGGAGTTGTTATCAGACAAAAAATTCGGAGGTCAGCTCAAAAAAGATGAATTATTTACGGATATATTACCGGAAATCGCTCCTGCCAACCTCAGTACGTATGAGAAAGCCCGCAATATTTATGAATATATAAAGAAGCAGATTAAATGGAACAAATACTATGGAAAATACAGTGAGGAAGGTATAAAAAAAGCTCTGGAAACGCACTCAGGCAATATCGGAGATATTAATCTGGGGCTTATTGCAGCATTAAATGCAGCTCAGATCGAGACATATCCGGTGATTCTTTCCACCCGTAATAACGGTGTTCCCAACAAGCTCTTTCCCGTCGTTTCCTATTTTGATTATGTGATCGCGAAGACAACGATTGACGGAGTGGATTATCTGTTGGATGCTTCTGAACAGATGATGCCATTCGGACATCTGCCACTGAGATGTATGAATGAGGAAGGTCGGATCATTCTATCCAAGAAATCATCCGATTGGATTCCGATCAAATCGGTACAGCGTATCAGCAAAAACTACAATTTTGAAGGGGAACTTCAGCCCAATGGAGTACTCAAAGGAAAACTGATCATTTCCAGTTTCGAAACAGAAGCATACAACAAAAGAATGGAAATAAAGGCCGTCAACACAGTAGAAGAATATGTTGAAAAATTTGAAGAAAAAACTCCAAATCTTACCATTCTCAATTCCAAAATAGAAGGATTGGAGGCTATAGAAGATCCATTGTGGGAAGAATATGATATTGAATATAAAATGAACAGCGCAAATGATGACAAAAAGATCACCTTCAACCCCAATTTTTTAAACAGACTGACCAAAAATCCTTTTAATCTCTCTGACCGTAACTATCCGGTAGACCTTGGTTTTGCGCGTTATGATACCTTTACGTACCGTATTAAATTTCCGGAAGGATACAAACTTCAGGACGGACCTAAGAATATAGCTTTAACCTTACCTGATGCTGCAGCCAAATTCGTTTATAAGGGGACATATCAGGCAAACGAATTTAATTTCGAGCAAATCATAAATCTTACTAAACCTGTATATAATGTAGAAGAATATTTTCACCTCAAGGAATTTATGTCCCGCATTATTCAGCAACAAAAAATTGACTACAACTTCG
Source organism: Sphingobacterium spiritivorum ATCC 33861 (assembly GCF_000143765.1). Taxonomy (GTDB): domain Bacteria; phylum Bacteroidota; class Bacteroidia; order Sphingobacteriales; family Sphingobacteriaceae; genus Sphingobacterium; species Sphingobacterium spiritivorum. The sequence goes on from NZ_GL379779.1 coordinate 17,961, forward strand.
CTAAAAACTAATGAAAAAATATATACTGATATCCATATGCAGTGTACTTTCATCACTGTCATTCGCACAAAACTACGCCGTAGATCTCATTCCGGATGCACTCAAAAGCAGAGCTTCTGCGACCATACGTCAGTATGACCTGAATGTAGAGATGAAAGCGGACAACAATGTTATAGTGAATGTCAATAAAGCTATCACCATATATAATAAAGCCGGTGATGAATATGCACGTACGGTACTCTTTTATGATAAAAGTTCGGAAATCAAATCTATAAAAGGCAAGGTCTATAATGCATTTGGATTGCCCGTTTCTGAATTTAATCAGAAAAATTTCGCAGATGAAAGCGCCAGTGACAACGTAAGCATGTACAATGATAGCCGTGTCAAGCATTACCTGCCCGCAGTACAAGACTATCCGTACACTGTCGTTATATCCTATGAACTGAAGAACAAACAGAATCTTTCTATTCCAACCTGGAATTACAACTATTCGGATGATGTCTCTGTAGAAAAAAGCAGGTTTACATTCTCATGCCCTGCAACAGAAAAGATAAGAATCAAAACCCAGCATTTCAATGGTAAATCCAATGAAGAAGAAATTAAGGGGATAAAGAAATGGACCTGGGAAGTTGCTGATATTGCTGCACGTAAAAAAGAAATCTACTCACCGCCAAAATATCTGACCACTTCGAATGTAAAGGTAGTTCCCGAGAGATTCAATTACTATGACAAAAAAGGAACATTCACGAACTGGAAAGAATTCGGGGAATGGGTATCATCAGATCTTCTGGCAGGTAAACAGCAGTTGAGTGAAGCAACCATCCAAAAGGTAAAAAGTATGACAGCGGATGCAAAAACGGATCAGGAAAAAGCCAGAATCCTCTATCAGTACATGCAAAACAAAACCCGTTATATCAGTATTCAGGTCGGTATAGGCGGACTGCAACCCTTCTCAGCACAGGAAGTAGATAAGACTGGATATGGTGATTGCAAAGCATTGGTCAACTACATGCAAAGCCTGTTGAATGTTGTCAATATTCCCTCTTATTATTGTATAGTGGAAGCGGGCAATACCAAGAGTGATGTAGATATCGATTTTGCGAATGTATCTGACGGAAACCATATAATTCTGGCTCTTCCTTTTGCTAATGACACAACATGGCTGGAATGTACCAGTCAGAAATTACCCTTCGGTTACTTAGGTGATTTTACAGATGACAGACTGGTATTGGCTGTCACACCCGAGGGAGGTAAAGTGCTGCGCACTCCAACATATCCTTACAACGATAACCTGCAGAAAAGAACAGCACAACTTACAATAGACAAAGACGGATCTATTACCGGTAACGTGTCAACACAATTTTCGGGAACACAATATTCCAATCACTTTGGAGCCATGTTCCTCACAGGCAATGAGCAACTCAAAGAATTAAGTGAGTACTATGATATCGACAACATCTATTTTCAACAAATCAAATACAATAAACTCGAACTGGATACACCGGCTCTTGAGGAGAATCTATCCATCTTTGTAAAGAATTATGCAGTTCACTCCGGAGACAAGATGATCCTGCACCCGAATATGTTTAATGTAAAAAATAACGTACCTGATATAAAAAACAGAGTTAACCCTTTGTATATAAACAGAGGATATACAGATATCGATGAGATTACATTTGAGCTACCGGAGGAATATAGCAGAAACCTAAAACCTGAAATCAAAAAGATAACCTGTGATATGGGTACCTTTGAATTTGAAACCTCTGTCAAGGATGACAAACTTTACTTCTACAGAAAGCTACAACTCAAGGAAGGACTTTATCCTGCTGAGAAATATGCCGAATTCAGCAATTTTATAAAAGAAGTCAATCAGGCCGACAAAGGAAGATATACGATCTCCAAAAAATCTTTAGTAGCTAAATAGAGGCTAAAACAAAGAAACCATCTGAATCAGATGGTTTCTTTGTTTTGTTATGCAAGTTCGAATTTATAACCTACTCCTTTGACGGTAGCTACATAATTCTCACCAATTTTTTCTCTTAACTTACGGATGTGAACATCAATAGTCCTGTTCGTTACAACTACTGAATCTTCCCAAATACTTTTAAGAATCTGCTCTCTTGTGAACACCTTATTAGGTTTAGATGCCAGGAGATACAACAATTCAAATTCCTTCTTAGCAAGTGTAATTTTATCTGCGCCTCTGTAAGCCAGAAATGAGTCACGGTCAATCACAAGATCCGATACTTCAAGACGATTGCCTTCATGAATTTCATCTTCTGCAGTATTTCTTCTCAGAATAGCATTGATTCGGCTCATCAAAGCGCGAGGTTTGATCGGTTTTGCGATATAATCATCTGCTCCGACATGAAATCCGGCAATTTCGGAATATTCTTCACTTCTGGCAGTCAGGAAAACCATAAAAGTATGCTTAAATTCAGGCATAGCACGCATCAGACGACATGCTTCTATACCATCCATCTGTGGCATCATAACATCCAGGATAATAAGATCCGGATTCACTTCCTTAGCCTGCGCGATAGCCTCTTTACCGTTTGAAGCTGTAAACACCTGATAGCCTTCCCGTTTAAGATTGTATGCGATTAATTCGACAATGTCTTGTTCATCGTCCACCACCAGTATTTTTTGCTTTGCACTGCTCATACGTGTTTTTTTGCTAAATTATGTACTAAATGGCAATATAACATTAATACAGTGTTATTAAATTGTTAAGCAACACAATATTAATTAACATAACACCAAATCTAATTTAATGTTTTCTTCAAAAATTCTTCAAGATCTTTGCCTCTCAGGTTCTTAGCAGCAATCTTTCCTTCGGGATCGACAATATAGGAAGTAGGTATAGCCTTGATACGATAGAGTCCTACTACCTCCGATCCCCATGCCTGGAGATCAGAAATATTTGTCCATTCCAATTTGTCATCAGCAATAGCACGCATCCACGGGCCTGGGTTATTATCCAGAGAAACACCTAATACATCAAATCCTTTGCCTTTAAAAGCATGATATTGTTTCACAATATTCGGATTTTCCTGTCTGCACGGAGCACACCATGAAGCCCAGAAATCCACCAAAGTATACTTCCCTTTGTAATCGCTTAATTTGACTAACTTATTTTGCGGCGTGTACGCTTCAAACAAAGGGGCAGGCTGACCAACTGCCAACACTTTTAGTTTTGCGGTCTCCTGTTTAAACTGATCCACATATCCGTTGTCCTTGAAATCATCCTTAATCTCGTCAGCATAAGCAATAATTTCAGCTTCAGCCACCTCCGGATCCAGTGTACTCATTGCATAGAAGCCAGCCAGATCGCGATGTTTATTCTTAAATGCGATTGCCTGATCATTATAATAATGTAATGCAGCCTTAAACTTAGTCATGTATTCTCCACGCAAACTTTCAATCTGTTCGGCATTGAGATTATCTGTACGTTTTGCAAATTCATTCTGGAGGGAGTCCTGAATAACATCTCTTCTTATTCTGACCGGTGCAAATTCCTTAATTGCTGCTGAAAGATCAGACCCACTTACTTCATATTCGTAAGGTTCCTTTTGAAGATCAGCTTTGAGTATCACTTCTTCACCGGGCTGAGCAATAATATAATATCGTTTTTTACCGACCTCCAGCGAAAGCAACCTTGCCTGTGTGGAAGGTCTCACAAAAGAAAACTTATGACTCTCATTCAGATATACAGAATCCAGTTTCCGATCACCTTCATAAAGTGAAACAACCTTTATATTTCCGGGATTTTCAATTTGTCCGGAAACAGTGTATTCTTCTTTATTAGAACATGCCATCATAATCAGGCTTAATACGGCTGCAAACAGTGATCTTTTCATGATATCTTATCTCCTTATTATTGTATGTAATTCTTAGCTTTTGCAATTGCTGCAGGTAATCCTTCCGGATTCTTACCCCCTGCTGTAGCAAAAAACGGTTGACCACCCCCACCACCATTAATCTCTTTCGCCAGTTCTCTGACAATAGTACCTGCATTCAATCCTCTTTCTTTTGACAGCTGATCCGACACGACTACAGTCAGATTAGGTTTTCCATCAAAATCAGCTCCCAGTACCAGAAATAAATTATCAACAGCACCTTTGAGTGCATAAGCCAACGTTTTTAGGGCTTCAGCATTCGGTAATTCGACCTGTGTTGCCAGAAAATTAACGCCATCAATCTGTTGAATCTTTTGTTCCAGATCTGATTTTAAGGCTAAAGACTTTTCAATTATGCTTTTTTCAATCTCTTTCTTCAGTGCAGAATTCTCATCAATTACTTTAGAAAGTGTGGATACAAAATCTTTAGGATTATGTAACAGTTCACCTAATCTGTGTACAAGATCAAAATGCTCACGGATCACAGCCGCACACTTAGTTCCTGTAATAGCTTCTATACGACGCACACCGGCGGCAACAGCTGATTCGGAAATAATTTTAAAAAATCCGATTTGTCCTGTCGCTTTCACATGCGTACCTCCGCATAATTCTTTTGAAAACTGATCATCAAAAGTGATGACACGTACATAGTCACCATACTTCTCTCCGAATAAAGCAGTAACACCTGAATCCAGCGCCTGCTGGAATGGTACATGACGCTGCTCTTTCAACGGAATATTCTCCCGAATCTTAGCATTCACAATATCTTCCACCTGCTTCAGTTCCTCTTCAGTCACTTTTGCAAAATGGGAAATATCAAACCGGAGAATATCCGCATTTACCAGGGATCCCTTTTGATTTACATGCGTACCCAGTACTTCTTTCAGTGCAGCATGCAATAAGTGAGTGGCAGAATGGTTATTTTCGGTATCCAATCTTTTCTGAACATCGACTTTTGCTTCAAAAGTACCTTCCATCTGCACAGGAAGGGTATTTGTGAAATGAACAATCAGTCCATTTTCTTTTTTTGTATCCGTTATATAAATCTTTTCTCCGGTAGACTCTGATAGCAATACTCCCGAATCTCCGACCTGACCACCACCTTCCGCATAAAAAGGAGTCACACTCAGTACAAGCTGATATTGTTCCTTCCCTTTAGCGGTTACTTTTCTGTATTTAACAATTTCTGTAGTAGCTTTCAGGTTATCATACCCTACAAATTCAACCTGATCATCTTCACTTACAGCAACCCAGTCTCCCGTATCAATTGCCGTAGCAGCCCGGGATCTGTCTTTCTGGATTTGAAGAGCTTCCTGAAAACCTGCCATATCTACCTCCATCCCCTTCTCTCTCGCCAGCAATTCAGTCAGATCTATCGGAAACCCGTAAGTATCAAACAGCTCAAATGCAAATTCTCCTCCTACAGCCGTATTGGATTCAGCATATGATTCAAAGCGTTGCACTCCCGTCACTAAAGTCCTTAAGAAAGAAACCTCTTCTTCCAAAACAACTTTTTGTACGAAATCCTGCTGCTGAATCAGTTCGTCAAACACCCCTTCAAATTCTTTAGCTAACAAAGGAACCAGTTCGTTGATAAACGGGGTTTTGAAATTGAGGAAGGTATACGCATAGCGCACAGCACGACGTAAAATCCGGCGGATAACGTATCCCGCTTTATTATTAGATGGCAACTGCCCGTCTGCTATAGCAAAACTAACAGCACGTATATGGTCAGATAATACTCGCATAGCGATATCTGTCCTTTCATCTGCACCATATTGAATCCCGGCCTTTTGAGCAATAAAGGCAATCATAGGCTGAAAAACATCCGTATCATAGTTTGATGATTTTCCCTGAATAGCTCTTACCAGACGCTCAAATCCCATCCCTGTATCCACATGCTTGGCCGGAAGAGATTCCAGACTACCGTTTTTCAGACGGTTAAACTGCATGAATACCAGATTCCAGATTTCGATAACCTGAGGATGATCTGCATTCACCAGACTTTGTCCGGGAGTCGTCCTGCGCTCCTCTTCTGTACGCATATCATAATGAATCTCCGAACAAGGACCACAAGGCCCAGTCTCGCCCATTTCCCAGAAATTATCTTTTTTATTTCCTAACAAAATACGATCTTCTGAAATCCATGATTTCCAAAAATCATAAGCTTCCGTATCTTTCACCAATCCCTCAGAATCATCTCCTTCAAAAATGGTAACATACAAACGATCCTTATCCAGTTTATAGACTACTGTCAGCAATTCCCAGGCCCATTCGATAGCTTCTTTTTTGAAATAATCACCAAAACTCCAGTTACCTAACATCTCGAATAAAGTATGGTGATACGTGTCAATCCCTACTTCTTCCAGATCATTATGCTTACCCGACACACGCAGACAACGTTGTGTATCTGCTATACGCGAATATTTAGGTTGTGCTTCCCCCAGAAAAAAATCTTTAAACTGATTCATTCCCGCATTTGTAAACATTAATGTAGGGTCATTTTTAACAACAACAGGAGCTGAAGGGACAATCTGGTGGTTTTTACTTTTGAAAAAATTCAAAAATGCTTCGCGAATTTCTCTATTAGTCATGGAAATTTCAATAATTATATCTGTAAATTTGGGTACAAACTTACTCAAAATTGCTGCTTTATGCAATTGGAAGGCAAGATATTATCCGGTCATATTTTCGTCAAGTAAAACAAAGCTTATTGTTCGATCAAATGTAAATAGCCACCTTTAAAAACAAAGATTTTACCCTTTAAACGTTAACTGCATGAAATAATGATGCTAATCATTTTGAGATACAGAAAACTTAGTTATACTTACTTCAGCTTTCTGAAACGATTTGGTCTGAGAGCTGTTATTAGTCCATATAACAGAAACTATATTCCTGGCAAAAATATCTCAGATAAGGATTAGTTTATCGTAAGAAACATTAAAAACTGTGAAATGAAAAAAACGCTTTTAGTTCCGACAGATTTCTCGAACAATTCCATGGCCGCCGCGAAATACGCGTCAAAACTGGCTATTGAACGGGATTATTCCATACACCTTATTCATTACTACACGACAGCATCTTCCTCCTTTCCCTCCGAGGAATTGAGTAAAGAATTTGAAAATAGTGCTATATTGAAAGCCGATCTGACTATTCTGGAATTTGAAAAAAAACTACAGGAAGAGTTCCCTTCCGTATATTACACACACCGCACTTCCAGAGGATTACTCAAAGAAAATCTTCCGCTGGAAGCCAAAAAAGAAGGCTATGAAGCCATTGTAATGGGGACAAAAGGACTGGGAGACAGCAAAAGTGAGCTTTGGGGAAGCAATACATCTTCAATAGCCTCCAAATCCCCTATTCCCGTGTTAGCCATTCCGGGATATTATAATGTATTCAAAACAGGCAGAATTGCGTTGCTTACCAATTTTAAAGAAGATGAACTTCATACATTAAATGAATTTATTGACACTTTTGGTGAAATCAATGCACTGGACCTGATTCACGTATATCAGGAAAGCGAACAGGAAGCAACTGTTATACAAAAGATCGAAGCCTGGAAATCCAGAATCTTTCAGCAACTCTCTCTAGAAAACATTAATTATTATATTGATAAAGAACAAAAAGATAAAGAGGATCTCGATACTGTACCGGAAGTCATCCATAAACTGGTAGAACAACACGCACCGGATATAGTATTGATCACCAAATCAAGAAAATCATTTTTCAAACGCCTGTTTTATCCATCCGTGTCTAAAGCAGTCGTTCTGGATATTAACAAACCCTCGTATTTCTCAAAAGTATCATTATGAATAAACCACTTTTAGTCCCTGTAGATTTTTCAGAAAATGCACAGACAGCAGTTTCTTATGCCGCTCAGATAGCGGATATATCCAAACGTGATGTGCATGTGATACACATCATGACAGAACACACAAACAGATTTGCGAATGCCACATGGAACAAGGATCTTATGGAACCGCTTATCAAAGAAGCATTATCACAGCTTGATACATTTCTGCTGCCTGTAAAAGCCAGATATCCGGATATTGTATTCACTACAGCTATCCGTGACGGCGTACTGACAGATCAGTTACTGGATGAAGCCAAAGGAGAAAAATACGCTGCAATAGTAATGGGCACAAAAGGATCATCAGGATTAGATTCTGTATTTATAGGAAGTAATGCTTATGATGTAATCAAAACAACAGAAACACCAGTGTTAATCGTACCAAAACATATTGAAGCATTACAACTCAATAATATTGGTCTGCTCTGTAATTTCAAAGAAGGGGAACTCGAAGTGCTGAAACAAGCCGTCAGTCTCTTTGGTAACAAATTTCATCTGCAGCTTATACATATTAATCGCGCAGACGAAGATGTGGAGACTGTAGATCAGAAATTAAAGATGTGGATTGACCGAATTATTAAGGAAACACAGATAGATGATATCTCTTATATCGTAAAATCACCAGCATACTTTTACAGGAATAAGGAAACCATTGCCCATGCTATCCAGCAGATTCTGATTGACGAATCAGTAGATATGTTGTTGGTAACAAAAGGAAGAAAAAACTTTTTCCGTTATATTTTTTCTGAAAACATTGCCAAAGAACTCGCATTCCAAAGTAAAATTCCCAATCTTTTTGCCCGGATCTGAGTTTTATATATTTGAACAACCTGTTCAGAATTACAATAAAATATACAACCCTATACATAAAATGTCCCGAAATCGGGACATTTTATGTATAGGAAAAAAGTGTAGATATTCTTCTACAATTGAATACATAAAACACTGTATACAAATGATTTAAAAATATAAAAAAGAATTATCCAAATATAGTTTGGCAGATGAATTGCACATTACATTCTAATAAATAACATTATTACAAATTCATTTAAAACGCACTATATGAAAATTAATTACAAAAAAGCAGCAATGTTCGCTGCAGCAGGATTGTTAACTACAGCATCATTCGCTCAGGAACACAACACAAAGACTATTGAAGGTACTACCCCGTTTGGTTCTTCTTCTCAATACCGTACATGGTCGATTGGTGTGAATGCAGGTGTCCTGAACCAGGGTAACATCTTTGGTTTCAACCGTAAAGGGTATGATGATTTAGATCATAATGTAGGATACAGCGCTTACATCAAGAAACAAATCTCTCCTTCTTTCGGTTTAAAAGCACAATACATGGGAGGTAAAGTAGGTGGTGCGTACAAAGATGGTTCGCAGTCATTCGAAACAAAAACTCCCTGGTCAGCAGCTTTATCCGGAGAGTTCACATTAGCGAACACAAACTTCAGATTTTTCAACAGTATCATCAAACCTTACTTTGCGATTGGTTTAGGTGCATTAAATTTTGAGCCTACTACAACTGTAGGTGGAACAGCAACAACTCAGGATTCACAAACTAAACTTTTTGTTCCTGCAGATTTCGGATTGAAATTCGCAATTGCTAAAGGTGTGAACCTGGATTTAGGTTACCAACTAAACTGGGCTAATCAGGATTTCGATGGCGGAACAGCAGGTACGTATAAAAATGATCTGTTCTCTTATGCTCACGCAGGTTTAGAGTTCTCATTGGGTAGCCCATCAAAACCAGCATTAAGCAACAGTAACCCTGTGGCAACACTGGTAAATGACTATACTGCTAAATACGATCAGCTGAAAGCAGAACGTGAAGCATTAGTAGCCGCTAACAATGCACTTAAATCTCAGGTAGATCAGTTAAATTCAGATCTTAAAGATGATGACGGTGACGGTGTAGCTAACAAATATGACAAATGTCCTAATACACCTTCAGGAACTAAAGTAGATGGATCAGGATGTCCGCTTCCGGTTGCTGAAACCAAAGTGGTAGAGAAAATTGTAGTTACAGAAGAAGATAGAAAAGTAGTAGACGAAGCGATCAAGAATCTGGAGTTCGATCTTGGTAAATCGACTATCCGTTCTACTTCATACCCAAGTCTTGACCGTGTAGCTTCTTTATTAATCGAGAAAAACTTCAGCCTGAAATTAGCTGGTCACACAGATAACACAGGTTCTATGAAAACAAATCTTAGATTATCTAAAGAACGTGCAGAAGCTGTAAAAGCATATTTATCAGGTAAAGGTGCTAATCCTTCCCGTATCGAAGCAACAGGTTACGGTCCAAACCAACCAATCGCTTCTAATGCGACAGCAGAAGGTCGTCAGCAAAACCGTCGTGTAGAGTTCACATTATATTAGTAGATAAACTACTCTTTAAAAAAAGTTAAGGCTAGCGGAAATTCGCTAGCCTTTCTTATTTAAATTTAAAATGTAAACAAAATACTACAATGTCAAAAGAAAAATTAAGTTTATTTCCTTACATTTGCAGAAAATTTTAATACTCGTTTTATGAAATTAAATTTAAAATCAGCAGCAGTATTCACTATTGCCGGATTATTAACAAGCACTTCATTTGCACAGAGCACAGCTACTGTCGAAGGAACAACGCCTTTCGGATCATCATCTGAATACCGTACATGGTCATTTGGTGTCAATGCAGGTGTATTAAATCTGAGCAATGTATTCGGCGTGAATCGCAGAGGATACAATTCATTAGAAAACAACATTGGTTACAGTGCTTATATCAAAAAGCAAATTTCTCCTTCCTTTGGATTAAAGGCTCAGTATTTAGGTGGAAAAGTTGCCGGAAAAACCGAAGACGGATCCCGTTCTTATGAAACCAAGACTCCATGGTCGGCAGCATTATCAGGAGAATTCACACTCGCTAATACTAACTTCAGATTTTTCAACAGCATCATTAAGCCTTATTTTGCAATTGGTCTAGGGGCATTGAATTTTGAGCCAACTACAAAAGCTGGCAATACAGAAACTACACATGATTCTAAAACAAAATTATTTGTTCCTGCAGACTTCGGATTTAAATTCGCTATCTCTAAAGGTGTGAATCTGGATCTGGGTTACCAACTAAACTGGGCTAACCAGGATTTCGATGGAGCACGTGTAGGAACCATCAAACACGATCTGTTCTCATATGCACATGCAGGTGTTGAATTTGCATTAGGAAATTCTTCAAAACCAGCATTGAGCAATAGCAACCCGGTAGCAACGCTGGTAAATGACTATACTGCTAAATACGATCAGCTGAAAGCAGAACGTGAAGCATTAGTAGCCGCTAACAATGCACTTAAATCTCAGGTAGATCAGTTAAATGCAGATCTTAAAGATGATGACGGTGATGGTGTAGCTAACAAATATGACAAATGTCCTAATACACCTTCAGGAACTAAAGTAGATGGTGCAGGATGTCCGCTTCCTGTTGCTGAAACCAAAGTAGTAGAGAAAATTGTAGTTACAGAAGAAGATAGAAAAGTAGTAGACGAAGCGATCAAGAATCTGGAGTTCGATCTTGGCAAATCGACTATCCGTTCTACTTCATACCCAAGTCTTGACCGTGTAGCTTCTTTATTAATCGAGAAAAACTTCAGCCTGAAATTAGCCGGTCACACAGATAACACAGGTTCTATGAAAACAAATCTTAGATTATCTAAAGAACGTGCAGAAGCTGTAAAAGCATATTTATCAGGTAAAGGTGCTAATCCTTCCCGTATCGAAGCAACAGGTTACGGTCCAAACCAACCAATCGCTTCTAATGCGACAGCAGAAGGTCGTCAGCAAAACCGTCGCGTAGAATTTACATTATATTAATAGACGATTTAAGTTCATATAATACACATTATAGGCCCTATGCAGCTGCATAGGGCCTATTTAGTTTTTAAGTACTTCATTTTAAAACAATTAACATATTAATAATAATTGTTTTTGTCAATTATTATTTCTATCTTTGCACCGCCTTAGGCAATTGAGCCTATTGTATAAATTATTTCATGAACCCATTTTTAGAACTGGGAATCCGTCATGAAGTTGTTAATGCCATCTCTGAGTTAGGTTTTGAAAAACCTTCTCCTATTCAGGAAAAAGCCATTCCTGTTTTACTGACTGGTAACGACGATTTTGTCGGATTAGCCCAAACTGGCACAGGAAAGACCGCGGCATTTGGTCTTCCATTATTAGAACAATTAGACTTTTCTCAAAAACATCCTCAGGCGTTGGTATTATGTCCAACACGTGAACTTTGTTTGCAAATTGCGAAAGATTTAGAAAAATTTGCGAAATACATCGATGGTGTACATGTCGTAGCGGTATACGGAGGTGCAAATATCTCTGACCAACTACGTCAGATCCGTCGTGGTGTACAAATCGTAGTAGCGACTCCTGGTCGTATGCTTGATATCATTGGCCGTAATGCCATTGATTTCTCCAATGTAAAATATGTTGTATTAGATGAAGCGGATGAAATGCTTAACATGGGCTTTCAGGAAGACATCAACAATATATTGTCAGAAACTCCGGAAGAGAAAAAAACCTGGTTGTTTTCTGCAACAATGCCTAGGGAGGTACGTCGTATAGCTCAAAATTATATGACAGACCCAGTAGAATTGACTGTTGGCACCAAAAATACAGGTAATGCCAATATCGAACACCACTATTACCTGATCAGAGCAAAAGATAAGTATGCTGCTTTCAAACGTATCGTCGATTCCAATCCTGAAATCTTCGGTATTGTATTCTGCCGTACCAAGATCGAAACGCAAGAAATTGCTGAAGCCTTGATCAAAGATGGTTATAATGCAGATTCGTTGCATGGTGACCTTTCACAACAACAACGTGATAAAGTCATGAAACGTTACCGTGACCGTAGCTTACAATTGTTGATCGCAACAGACGTAGCCGCACGTGGTATTGACGTAAATGATGTAACACACGTAATCAACTTCTCCCTTCCGGATGAAGTAGAGAATTACACACACCGTTCAGGCCGTACAGCCCGTGCAGGTAAGACAGGTATCTCGCTTTCATTGGTAAATGTGAAAGAATTAAGCAAAATTCGTCACATTGAGAAAATTATTGGTAAACCTTTCGAAAGAAAACAAGTACCTCAGGGTGCAGAAGTTTGTGAAAAACAATTATTCTCGATCGTAAGCAAAATTGAGAATGTAGAAGTCAATGATGATCAGATTACTCCTTTCCTTCCTGCTATTATGGAAAATCTGGAGGCACTGTCAAAAGAAGATATCATCAAAAGATTTGCATCATTAGAATTCAACAGATTCCTGGATTATTATAAAAATGCTCCGGATCTGAATATTGAAGCACGTGACAACGAACGCGGTGAACGCGGAGACAGACGTGAAGATCGCTCACGCGGTGGTTCTAAAGGATATACACGCCTTTTCATGAACTTAGGTTCAGTAGACGAATTTACACGTGGAGACATGTTAGGATTTATCTGCAACAACGCTAAGATCTCCGGTAAATCGATCGGTAAAATCGATCTTAAAGGAGTGTTCACATTCTTTGAAGTACAGGACGAAGAAGTAGAGAAAGTATTCTCCGGATTCCAGAATGTAGATTTCAACGGACGTAATGTACGCATCGAAGTTTCTGGTGAAGGCAGAAGCGAAAGCCGTGGTGGCGGAAGAAGTCGTGGTGGAGACCGCGGTGGAAGACGTGAAGGCGGATATCGTGGTGGCGAACGCAGAAGCGGTGGTGAAAGACGTGATCGTCGTGATGGAGGAAATGGCGGTGGCTTCCGTGATTTTTCCGGAAAACGCAAAGAATCTAAAAGCAAATATTAACTAGAATAGTTATTCCATTTTCTAAGGCTGAGTATGTTACTCAGCCTTTTTTATTTACCCTCAGCTCTCCCGGAAAATTATTTTACCAATCAGCAGAAAAAATATACCAAGCAGGTACTTTTTCAGGTTTATTTTATAAATTGAATTCGAATTAGAACCACAACCATGTATAGACTTGATGTAATCAACAAGATCATTCAAAAACATAATGCAAAGACATATTTAGAAATTGGCGTACAGACCGGAGCCGTTATCTCAAAGGTAAATTGTACCCGTAAAATAGGTGTTGATCCTGAGTTTCTATTTCGAAGATCAATGAAAGCCAAACGCTTATTGGGCATTTATAAATTTGAAACATATGAAATGCCGAGTGATCAGTTCTTTGAGACTAAAGCCCAGAATGTATTGAAACATGGTGTAGATGTCGTTCTGGTAGACGGCCTACACACCTATCAGCAAGCAAAAAAAGATGTGGAGAATAGCCTGAACTACCTGAATGAGGGCGGTGTCATCATCATGCACGATTGTAATCCGCTCAATGCTGCTGCAGGATATGCCATCCGTGAACACTTCAGTGAAGTAACAGATAAAGTCAAAAACTGGGACTTGCCTGGCTGGCAGGGACAATGGAACGGAGATGTATGGAAAACTGTAGCTGATCTGATCGTGACCCGACCTGATCTGAATGTATTCACATTAGACATGGATTATGGACTGGGGATTGTGACAAGAGGTAAACAAGAAGTTTCACATTCCTTTACTATAACAGATATTGAGAAGGGAGATTTTGATTTCTTTGATCAAAACAGAGAACAGCTGATCAATCTGAAAAATCCAAAATACTTTTTTGATTTTTTTAATCTGTAGAAAGAAATTCAATGAGATAAGATATTATCCGTAATCCACCATTCTCTAAAACAGATTTGCATTCATTATAATTTTTTAAGAAAGCTGAACAGTATCCATCATACTGTTCAGCTTTTTATCTGTTAATAACTTATATAATTACATTTTACTCTTTTGGTGCTCTTTTGTTTAATTCCTCAACCGGCATATTTACCATCCTGCCGATGGGTTTATTTCCTCTATAAGTGATCACTCTCAGCACGCTGGCATCTATTGGAACAATTAACGGCTGTTTGTATTTGGGGTAAAAACGATCAGGAAAAGAATTATCAAAACTGTAATAAATATCAAGGCCTTCTATCTCGGTGTTTAATGTAACCAACAATCTGTCTTCATTGGTTCGCTGCACATTAAATATAGGGTCGTAAACGCTCGGCGCATATTTAATTTCAGCCATATCCAATCTTCCAAAGTGTTGCTCCGTCCGGGAAAAAAAGTTTTTCCAGTTCTTTCTGCCCTTCGGGCTCCAGAGACTTTCGGCAATCGCAAATCCCCGGGGCCAGGTCATATATTGTACAGTTCGTATATTATAAATCTGGGCCGTCCACACGTTTCCTTGGGCTCCCATGATATAGTTAGGATCAGCACCTTCAGGAAGAGGATCATATTTATAAACGTCATTTAATCGTAAGGCTCTAAAAACTTTAG
This sequence comes from Sphingobacterium spiritivorum ATCC 33861, assembly GCF_000143765.1. GTDB lineage: Bacteria > Bacteroidota > Bacteroidia > Sphingobacteriales > Sphingobacteriaceae > Sphingobacterium > Sphingobacterium spiritivorum. The sequence continues at coordinate 33,107 of NZ_GL379779.1, forward strand.
GTTCAATAACTTCATCTCCCTGCATATAATCTAAATAGGTATATTCAGTCGGTGCCATTACTACTTTATGTTTATTTTTTGAAGCTTCTATTCCGTATTTTATATTCCGCCAACTCATAACAGCTGCACTTGGAGTTACACCACCTTCTAAGACCTCATCCCATGCCATAAAACGTTTACCATGCTTTGAAACAATTTTTTCAACTCTCCGTTCAAAATACCCCTGAACTTCTGCCATCGTTTTAAGATTTTCACGTTTCATTAATTCGGCGACTTTCGGACTTTTCTCCCAAAAATTATAGGGTGCTTCATCACCTCCCATATGTATATATTCAAACGGGAATATTCGTGCAACCTGTGCTACCACAGTATCTAAGAACTCGTATACGTTCTCATTTGCCGGACAAAGTGTATTATCAACTAGAGCTATCGGTGTAGCTCCAACCCAATTTATCATCTTCGCACCACTACTTACTTTATAATTTACAGCATCCGCTGTACACGAAAGCTCCGGATAAGAAGCAACAGCTGCCATACTATGTCCCGGAGCATCTATTTCCGGAACAATATTCACAAAGCGATCTTTTGCATAAGCGACCAGCTCTTTCAAATCTTCCTGTGTATAAAATCCCCCATAATCGCGTGGCTCATGGTCCTCAATAGGTTTAAAAGTTCCAAAATCCCCTTCTCTTTTTACATTCCATGCACCTACTTCGGTCAGTTTAGGATAACCCTTTATTTCTATCCTCCAACCCTCATCATCTGTAAGGTGAAGATGCAAAATATTATATTTATAACGTACCATCCCGTCAATGTACTGTTTCACCTCTTCTTTAGTAAAGAAATGTCTGGCTACGTCAAGTAGTAATCCTCTCCATCCAAAGCGGGGATAGTCAGTAATATCTGCACATGGCAACTTCCATTCTACTGATTTGATTTTTTGTTTACTCTCTATTTCTTTTGGAAGTAATTGTATGAGCGTCTGGGCCCCATAGAAAATACCTGCCGGTTTATTAGCAGTAATAGTAATCAGCCTGGGAGTAATCTGTAGCTGGTAACCTTCTGATCCTATTTTAGCATCAGTTTTCTTGGTTAAAACCAGTTTGATATTAGCTTTTGCTGAGGAGGAGGTCGTAGTAACGGTATAACCGGTTGGTATACTTAGACGATCTTTCAGAAATGAAACAGATTGTTTTAATTCTGCTGATTCAAGTGCTTCAATGATAATTTTCGGGGGAAGATGAAAATATCCGTTCTTCCTGACAAGCGTGACTGGTTCGGGAATAATGGCAATATCATTGGGTTCATTGCCACTAACCCCGCTAGCTGTCGCATTACGGGTATCCATGTTTGCATGTTGTGCAATTGCTCCCGATGAAACAGCTAGCATAATTAATGCTAGTAATAATTTCATATTTATTTGATTAGTGTGAAGAGGCAATTTATTAAAAAAAATATAGAATTGAACAATCAGTTTTAAAAAAAATAGCCGCAGTAACATTCTAAAGATATTAAGTCAACTAATATGTACCAATCGTCAAATTACAACATCCTTTTGCACAACATTTACAAAAAAGAAGGCGGCAATAAAAACAATAAGTTTTCGAGATTAAATTAGGCACCAGTTAATATAAACAGGATGAATTTATGGAAGAGAGAGGATATTAACGGACTCACACATATAAAATAGAGAGCCGGAACTATTGCAGGAAGTAGACAGAAACTTCCAAATTACTTTACTATAGTGAATATCAACAAGAACAGGGTCTTCGCTATAAAGACCCCATTTTTATTTATTTCGTTATCTGACGCTGACGGATAGCTTCATACAGAACCACTCCTGCAGATACAGACACATTTAATGACCCTATTTCACCAAACATCGGAATCTTTGCCAAATGATCTGAAATACGTATCAGATCATCTGAAACGCCTATATCTTCGGCTCCCATAATGATGCAGGTCGGAGCAGTGTAATCCACACTATAAATACTTTCTTCTGTTTTTTCGGTACTGACAACCAATTGTATACCGGAGTCAATCAAAAATTTACCAACTTTACCCAGATTATCATGACGACAGACCGGAATTTTGTATAAAGCACCTGCTGAAGTCTTGATAGCATCCGGATTGATCTCTGCAGATCCTTTTTTGGGCACAATGATCGCATGTACTCCCGAACATTCTGCAGTCCGTGCGATAGCACCCAGATTGCGCACATCCGTTACCCCGTCCAGCATAAGTATAAGCGGAGTTTCCCCTTTTTCATATATTTCGGGAATAAGGTCTTCTATTTTTTGGTAGGTGATCGGTGAAATAACAGCGATTACACCCTGATGATTTTTACGGGTGATACGGTTCAGTTTTTCAATCGGTACCTGTTGGAAACCAATCTCATGTTCTTTGATCAGAGATTTTAATTCTAAAAATAAACTTCCACCCAGACCCCGCTGAACAAACAAAGACTCGATCTCTTTGCCGCTATCAATGGCTTCTATAACTGCACGAATACCGAAAACCATTTGATTGGATTCCCGCTTTTCACTTCTGTCGTGTCTTTGAAAATTTTGCATATGATGAAGTAATATTTCTGTTTTAAATAATGTATGTAGATACTGCGACCTAACTCAATCCGAGATTAAACGTTTGACGCAGTGTTTCCAGATTCGGGTTTTTGGCAACCATAGCCTGGTATTTTTCTTGTGAAGTATAAGGTTTACGGGAAACCTGATGCTCAATCATAACTCCTTTTACATCGAGTGAAAAATTCTGCAGTTCCACACGTAAAAAGTTAAGTATATCGATTTTAGCTGAGGTCAGTACATCCATCTGGATTGCATTCTCTACCTCTACTTCGATCAGATTATCAGGTTGAAGTTTTGGAGGAGCTGATGTCATCAGTGTGTACAGATTAATTTTATTTTCTGCCTTTAAACGTTCGGCAAATTCATTCCATTTTTGTAAAAATTCATTTAGGTTAACCTCCCTGTATGCTTCACCTTTGACCAAAGAAGGTCCTTCACTTTCTTCTACCTGTTTTTCTTCAAAGATAGTATTCAGATTAGGAATCGAGACCCCGACCTTAACAGCTCCCCATCCCTTTTTTCCGGAATCCGCAAGTTTTGGCGGATGATTTTCTACAGGTTTTGCAAGTGAGGGGGGAGCTTTTATTTCTGCAGAGGTGGGTATGGATACAGGAGTAACAACGGGAGCAGGGACACTTACCGGTTGTGAAACCGGAGCAGCTACCGCTGAATCAGGTCGTTTTTTTTTTACTTCAGCAGATCCTGAAAGCACACCGTTTTGGCTCATTTGAATAGCAGTCGCTATATGGCACATTTTGAGCAGAGCCAGTTCGACCTGTAAACGTTGATTCTTACTGGTTTTATAATTTATCTCACACTGATTGGAGATATTTAAGGCTGATAATAATAATCCTGAAGAAACTTTCTGCGACTGTTCAAGGTATCTCTTTTTGATATTATCACTTACATCAAGCAGTTTTAATGTAGCCGGTTCTTTTGTGACCAGCAGATTACGCAAATGCGAAGATAATCCGCCGATAAAGTGGTTTCCGTCAAATCCTCTGTTGAGTACCTGATCAAAAATAAGCAAAGACTCCGCAGCTTCTTCCTGCAGGATAGCGTCCGTCAGCTTAAAATAATAATCGTAGTCTAATATATTCAGATTGTCGATTACAGATTGATAAGAAATCTGCTTATTCGAAAAACTTACGATCTGATCAAACATAGAAAGTGCATCTCTAAGTCCTCCATCTGCCTTTTGAGCAATAATATGAAGACCATCCAGATCATATGTCACCACTTCCTTCTCGGCAATACCTGCCAGATGCCGGGCCATATCTTCTACACGTATCCTGTTGAAATCAAAAATCTGACACCTGGACAGGATAGTCGGAAGAATCTTATGCTTCTCAGTAGTTGCAAGAATAAAAATTGCATAAGAAGGTGGTTCTTCTAATGTTTTCAGAAAAGCATTGAACGCCTGTTGAGACAACATGTGCACCTCATCAATAATATAGATTTTATATTTTCCGGACTGAGGCGGGATCCGAACCTGATCAATCAGATTACGGATGTCATCTACTGAATTGTTGGATGCTGCATCCAGTTCATGGATACTGAAAGAATTTCCGTTCTGGAAAGATTTACAGCTATCACATACACCACAGGCTTCTACTTCACTGGTAATATGCTCACAGTTTATTGTCTTTGCCAAAATACGTGCACAAGTCGTCTTTCCTACACCCCGGGGCCCACAAAACAAAAATGCCTGCGCCAACTGATTGTTGTGAATAGCATTTTTTAAGGTACCTGTGATGTGTTGCTGACCGACTACCGAATCAAAGGTGACCGGGCGATATTTACGAGCAGAAACAATAAAATTATCCATTGCACGAAGATACGCATTTTGCAAGTTTACCGCAATACTAAAAAAGTAATCCCAAAGGATCTCTTCCTTATTCTACACGTTTATAGCGTTCTCCGCAGCCTTCAAAGCACAGATAAGAAATAGTGAGTACATCTCCTTTTATTTCAAATGAAAATTCACCGGGTGCATTTTCCATAACAGCACATGAAAAGATTACAAGTCGGTTTTTGTTTCCCGAAGGCTCCGATTTATCCAATATCTTATAAGTGGAGGTTGCATTATTATCTGAATCTATAGAGACCGTGCAAAGATCACCATTCTGTACTTCTATCGTACCATTAGCTTTAAAAATAAGTTGCTTTTTACTGTCTACCGATCTGTATTTTCCAGATCCGTCACCAGGATCGGCATACACTTCGACTAACTTCCAACGGCCTGCAATGCCATTATTATCTGAACCCTGTGTTGAATCTTTTTTACAGGCGATCAATATCAGACAGATCATGGTAAAAAAAGCAAATTTCACTGTTTTCATAATTCAGTAGATTATCTTAACTGATAACGTAATAATGAAAAGAAAGCTACAGCATATTCAAAAAAATAGCCCTGTCTTATGGGACAGGGCTACTCCTAAATCAAATAATATCTTATTTAGGCTCGCTATATAATGCTCTCCAGACTACAGCTGCTACTATTGCCCCTGCTACAGGTGCCAGAATAAATAACCAGAGTTGCTGTAAAGCTGCTCCACCAGCTAAAATAGCTGGCCCGAAACTTCTCGCAGGATTGACAGATGTACCGGTGATCGGAATAGCCACCAAATGGATTAATACCAGAGTAAGACCTATTGCCAGTCCGGCCATAGTACTGTTTCCAACTTTAGAAGTTGTAGCCAGAATAACAAATAAAAATAAAAAGGTCAATACAGCTTCTGTTAGAAATGCCGCTGTTGTTCCATACTCATTCTGATAGCCTTTTCCCCATCCATTAGAACCATAAGCCCATTCTCCGGCAGAGAATCCGGCCAGCTGTCCGTTTAAGATTTGCTGCAGGACAAACGCTCCTAATAATGCGCCGATTAACTGAGCAATGATATAGACTACAGCATCCTTTGCAGAAATCTTACCCGCGACTAAGACGCCTATTGTGACTGCCGGATTGATATGACAACCGCTTATTCCCCCGATTGCATATGCAAATACGACTACAGAAAGGCCAAATGCAAATGCAATGCCCAAAAGTCCCAGTCCTGACAATCCCGCTATGGTACTGGCGCCTGCTACTGCTGCTGCCCCACATCCAAATAGCACTAAGCCGAATGTACCTATTAATTCAGCCACAAATTTTGTTGAGGTTTTAATTTCCATAAATTTTAATATTGGTTAACACACTGGTTCACAGCAAAAATCAATCCTAAAACACACGATTAGTTATGATTTTCAGGCCTTGTAATCTTTTGTCCACAAGTCCGCTTCTGAATAGAGATAATTTCTCTAAATCCTCTACCTTTTTTCGCCGACAAAACCACCAGCTTCACCGAGTTATTTACCACACTGATCTAATGTCTGTTTTACAGAGCAGTAATGGAACCTACCTTTGAATCAAACAATTAACAATGACAACTAAAAATATTAATCATATGAAAACAATTATCAAAACCATCGCAACAGCATTGCTCCTGATCACATCATTCAGCTCTTTTGCTAACGAAAATCCGGATCCGTTAAAAAACATGAATTCAATGGCCATTGTCAGGACATTTCTGGAAGCCTCTGCTCTGGGACAGGCAACACTGAACGAAGAACTGTTAGCCAAAGATTTTCAGTATTATAATGCTTCCTCTCCTGATCTTACATACAATAAAAAACAATACAGTGAATTTCTGAAATCCACAAAAGGACTAAAATACAATTGCAAAACATCCTATCAGATTCTGGATGAAAGAGGTAGCCATTGTGTAGCAAAGGTCACTATGAAATTTGAGAATTTCACAAGAGTAGATTACATCACTCTAAACCGGAGCACAGAAAGCTGGAAAGTCAGCAAAGTGGTATCTACCTTTCCATAAATACAATAAGACTACTTTTTAGATTTTTTACTATAGGGCCTGCGTGAAATGCGCAGGCTTTTTTGTTTGAAAATTTTCCTCCTTATTTATTGTCTTATGACAAGTCATATCTTAAGACTATTCCCGAACTTTAGTCTGCACTATAAATCAAGTAATATGAACTTAAATGATCAGGTTACCAAAAATATCGTTCATATTTTTGAACAATTCAACCACTCGCTGCTGACAACAGATGAGAATCAGATAAACACCATTCCTTTTGAAGACAGCTGGACTATCGGACAGACGGCAGACCATATTATTATATGTAGCAGCGGTATCCCGGATGAACATACTCAGGTATCGGAACGACCATTTGATCGGCATGTATCTGTATTAAAAGAGATGTTTCTGAATATGGAACTCAAATTTAAAGCAGATCCCTCCCTTCTTCCCCGTAAAAACAGCTATACTAAAGACGAACTTTTAGAGCAAATGGAGATCAATAAATCAAACTTATTGAAAAACATAGAGTCTATGGACCTCACTTTAATATGTACGGACATGGCATTCCCGCAGATAGATTATTTAACACGCTATGAGTGGCTCAGTTTTATAGGCTTTCACACGCAAAGACATCTTATACAGATCGAAAACATAAAATACAAACTCACTAATTAGTTCCTTTCTAATACACTGTTTGTCAATCCGATAAAAGCGCATTATTATCAAAAAGCGTATTTATCCCAGATTTTGTAATTATGACATAAAAATCATCTTTATTCTAAAATTTAGTATTAAATTTATATTAACACATTGTTACCAAAGTGTTAATAAGATGAGGGCTATTTTCAAACATATCAGATTTTTGCTCAGCATGGCACTATGTATTTCTTTTAGTGTTCAATTCGCCTTTGCACAGAACAGAAGTTTTGATTTCTATGAAAGCACCTTTAGTTACAATGCTGATCCTACGATTATCATTCCTTTTTCCGACAGTTTATCTAATACTACGATTAAGGCCTTCTATGACAGCTTGGCTTCCGGTAATTATCAACCTTTAATAAGCGACCTATTAAAATACAAGGAACAATATGATCTGAATGACTGGCTATATTATCAGTTAGTACGTAAGACCGCTCAGAGTCTGAGTGCCAAATCGGATAATTATGCCAGGTATACGCTATATAAATGGTTTTTAATGACTAAATCGGGTTATGACGCCCGACTGGCAATTTACAAGGATCAGATTATATTTTATATCCGTAATGATGAGGATATTTCAGACATTCCGTTTTTCATGATAGACAAAAAGAAATATATGTGTCTAAACTATCATGACTATGGCAAGATGTTTAATGGTAACGGCGCGTACAAGCCTGTAGAAATCACAATACCGGAAGCCAGAAAAGACTTCAGTTATAAAGTGACACGTATGCCGGATTTCAGACCTGAACGTTATGTAGAAAAGCAGTTGGCATTTAAATATAAAAGCAAAGCATACCACTTCAAAGTAAAGCTCAATACAGATGTCAGTGATATCTTCGCCAACTATCCCGGGGTGGATTTCGAAACTTATTTTAACATTCCATTGAGCAAGGAAACTTATGAATCCCTGATACCTGTTCTGAAAGAGAATCTCAAAGGCATGAACCAAAAAAAAGGAGTAGACTATCTTATGCAGTTTACCCGCTATGCATTTTTATATGAAAATGATGAAGAGAACTTTGGAAAAGAAAAGAGATTATCTCCCGAACAAACGTTGTTAAATCAATATAGTGACTGTGATGACAGAGCCGCATTATTCTTCTATCTCGTCAAAGAAATATATGACCTGCCCATGATTACGCTATTATATCCCACTCACATTACAATGGCTGTACAATTTGACAAACCCATTGGCGAAGCTATCCTGTACAATGGCAAGTATTACTCTATATGTGAGCCTACGCCTCAAAAACAAAATCTGGCGATCGGCCAACTGGCTGATAATTTAAAGAATCAGCGATTTGAGATCGTTTACCACTATGATCCCAAGCGATAAACATAAATAAAACAAGAAAGGGGATGCTAAAAACATCCCCTTTGCTATTTATTGTATACTGTAATCTAAATTATTTTACTGCTCCCGGAGTAGTGTAAGGTAATGTCTGAGGATCATAATGTGCCCATCCTTTAGTCCAGTCTTCCGTTCCGAAAGCACCTTTGTAAGCTACTTTTTCGAAATAGCTTCCTGAAACTTTAGCATGTGTAAATAATGCACCTGTAGCTAGGACAGAACCCGTTGCCAATGTAAAGTCCGGATTTGCAGGAGTTTTACCAAAATCAGTTCCGTAGTTATATGGTGCTTTGTACATCGCTGTAGTTGCAAAGATCGTATTATCAAATGTATTATTACTTTTCAGCAATGTACTTAAAGCAGCTGAGTTAGTAGTAGAACTAATTTTCAGAGCATCAGTCTTAGATCCGATAAACAGATTGTTATTATATACTGCCGCACCTGTCAGGAAATTATTAGATGTTGAATTAGCTGTGGTCACTTTCGTATCATCCACATACAATCCGATCGGGAAACCTGAAACTACTGAATTGAATAAGCTGATAGATGAATTTCTACGAACCTGATTACCGTGTTGGTAACTTGCATTCGCAGATCCGCTCGCAGTCTGAAGTGGTCCCAAAATAGTCACGTTAGAAAATACAGCTGATGTTTTTGGAGTAGCGTCTGTACCGTCACCGTTGTTATCAGATTCAAATCCGTTAGATCCTGACTGATCCGCTACAGTAGCAACACGTTGAGCCAAAGCAAACTGAATATTTCCGGAATAACCAAAATCTGTGTCGAAATCGTCATCCCATGTACCGATTGCCAGTAAGTGTTTCGCATTAACTGTACCGCCAAACCACTCAAAAGCATCATCTCCTGATCTGTAAACCTGAATATAGTCAAGTGTAGTACCACTACCAACACCTCCCATTGTCAGACCGTTGATCTCATTATCTACAGAATATGCAATTCCGCCAAATTCAATACGTACATATTTCAGGACACCTGAATTATCGGCTGCATCTGTACCACCGTAGAAGATGTAATTTTTCTCATCTTTTCCTTTTGGAGCTTCCAGACCACCTTCGATCTTCACATCAGTTCCCATATTTACTGGAGCTTTACCTAACAGGATCACACCACCCCAGTCACCATGACTTCTGGCTCCGGCACCTAATGCTGAAGTAAACACAATAGGCTTATCAGCAGTACCTGTCGCATTGATTTTACTTCCTCTGGTTACAATTAGGGTAGCTTTAGTAGCTTTATCGCCTTTAATAATAGTTCCCGGCTCGATAGTTAATGTTGCTCCGTTAGAAACATACACAAAGCCTTTTAACAAATAAATCTTATCAGCAGTCCAGGTTGTATTAGAAGTGATTTCTCCTGAAATCTCTACTACATTACCATTATTGGTACCTGGTTTTTCAGTATCAGGACCATTGTCTGAAATTGTTGTTTTTTTACACGCTCCAGCCAATAGTAAAGCTGATAAGGAGAATAATAAGAATCTCTTTTTCATTATTTTGTTTGTTAATTTATGATTACTAAGTAATACTTTTAAAATAAAACTGTCATTAACAGTGTGTTAAAAAATCATTATGCTTTAGAAAGTATAATTAAATGACAACGAATAGTTTGAACCTGGTTTATATTTATAGTTCGTCTCATTAGGCGTACCCAATGCTTTATTATCATAGTATGCATGTACAGAACTATTGATAATATCACTTGCATTGAACTTGATCTCAGCCTTATTGTTAATGATCTTATAACCTATCTGCAAATCCAGTACATCGCGCGGAGCTTCCCAGGTACTTGCAAAACGAATTCCGCTCGCCTGTGCGATTCTCTTCCCTATACGGTTATACAGAATGTTAAAGTTTAGTTTATTGTCCATTGCGGAATGTTGCAAACCTGCATTGATAACATATGGAGACTGTCCTACCATAGGACGGGTTTTGTCGATGTAGTTTTGATCTGTAGGATTTTCTACTTTTGAGTGTACATAAGAGAAGTTGATATAACCTGTTGTATTCTCAAAAAATCTTTCTTCACTGATAAAATTTAGTTTCTTGCGGGCTTCCAGTTCAAATCCATACAATTCAGCTTTAGGCGTATTGAAGAATGTGATATCAGGAGTTGAATTCACATCATAACGATAAGGCTCAATGGCATCCGTAAATTGTTTATAAAAAACAGAGAAAGAGAAAATCTCACCTGCAGTAGGATACATTTCAAATCGCAAATCAGCATTATTGATAGAGCTACGCTTTAAGTTTGTATTACCCGAGATCATACCTAACTGCTCATAATCATAGAAAGAGAACGGCGCTAATTCACGAAATTCAGGACGTGCTATTGTACGGTAGTAGGAAGCACGAAGATTCGTTCTGTCGTCAATATTGTATGTAAAGTTAAGGGAAGGTAAAAAGTCGATCTGTGTATCATCAACAACTTTAGAAACTGTATTTAACTGTACATTATAGTTCTCTACACGAAGTCCGTAAACAAAACGGAACTTATCCGCAAATTTCTGATCAAGCATTGCATATCCGAAAGCAGTCAGTGAATTTGCATCATACTTGTCACCGCTTCCAGAAATCTCACTGTATTTGAAGTAATTTTTGTTAATAAATTCTTCATTGAATATTTTGTCGGGAGACAACTGACGGATTTGATTCTGTAGTTCCACATCCATCTGATTTGCATTCAACTCGAAACCTATAAAACGGGCGTCAAAATTACGTTTTCTGTATTGCGTTCCGGCACCGACTTTCAATGTTGAAGGCGCATCCAGAAATTTCATCGGTCTGGAGTACCCTACTTCTCCGGAATAAATGTTTTCATTCAAATCAGAGAAAAGTCTTGTATTTTCTTTACCGATCGTAGTAATATTCGCCAGATAAGGTACTGTCGGATCATCCAGGTCATTAAGATTTTTACCATAGTTGATCTTCATTTGATTAGGTTGCTGATTCAGAATATTACTCCAGGAAAGTGTCCACTTTAACTTGTCATTACGCTCTGTTAAAGCGTGTTCCCCCTCAAGGGTACTCTTGAACAAAGATTTCTGAAGAAGATCATAGGCGAAGAAACGGTTATCTGAAGAAGAACTGTTATTAATACCTGTTCTTTCGGTGTAAATATTATCATAAGCTCTGTTGTAAAGATTCTTAAATGTAATTTTACTTCTTCCGAATGAATACCCCAGGTTTAATAAACCACCCAGATTGGAACTGAATCTGTACTGATTATCATTGTAATCATACTCATACCAGTCTCTCTTGATATCAGCAAATATATTCTGTGAGTTGCGGTAACTTAAGGAGAATAAAGCTCCGAATCTATTGTTGTTTTCGAATTGCTTTACTTTTCCTATACCAAACTGATAGCTTTGAGAAGGAAGCGCAGATGTATTATTGATCGCAAAATCATTTGGCAATGACTTCAATACTAATCTGTTCCATTTCTCCGAAAGCCCTGCATTAACCGTCTCTCTTGAAGGAAAATTAGTAGCCAGTTTACTGGAACCGTCATCAAACCCCATATAATTCGCAAAATTTCTTTTTGTTCCTAAGAAATCCTTGAATGTAGAAGCCGTATTGTATCCGTATCCAAGACCGAATGATATAAAATCCTTTGTAGGGATATCAATAGTAGCTACCTGAACAGCTCCACCCGCAAAATCTGCAGGTAAGTCAGGAGTAGCTGTTTTTGAAATTGTAATCTTATCAATTAAGTTTGAGGGAATGATATCAAATGAAAAAGCTCTTCTGTTTGCTTCGGTACTCGGAAGGACAGAACCATCCAACATCGCTACATTGTAACGATCACTCAAACCACGGATAACAACAAATTTGTTGTCCTGTATAGTCGTACCGCTCACGCGACGTAAGGCTTCAGACGTATTTTTATCCGGAGACCGTTTAATCTGTTCACTGGAAATACCATCCGATATAAGAGCACTATTCTTTTGTTGTGCATACAAGGCACTGACAGATTCCTTTTTAAAAGACCCTGTGATCACGACCTGGTCCAGAACAGTTCCCTCCGAATTGTCCATCAGCACATCCAGATTCGTAACATCCTTATCTTTGATTTCTACTTCTGTAATTTGCTTAGTAGCATATCCTACATAAGAAAATTCTAATGTATACTTACCAACAGGCAATGCCGGGATATTGTAAATACCCGAAACATCAGAACTTCCACCTCTGGACGTTCCTAATACTTTTACAGTCACACCGACAATGGTTTCGCTTGTTTTACTGTTGATGACTTTCCCTGTTACTTTTCCACTTTGAGCAAAAGCGTTGGCTGTAAACATCAACAGAAGTAATGTAATGGTTAAGCCCTGGAGTTTTAATTGCGATTTCAATTCTTTGAGTTTTTTGTTTCCGCAAAACTATTATGGTAGTATTAGCATTGTGTTAACAACGGATTACTATTACATCAATTGGATGTTAAAAAATTATTAATACCTGCAATAAAAACCTTATAATTCACTAAATCACATCCTATTACAATATCATTTTAAGCATTATGTTAAGCATCATTCCGTTAACATATCCCCAGCATAGAGTGTAATAATATAATGAAGAATTCGCTTTATTAATGGATTTACGGTATTTTTATGCAATTAAATTGCATTATTAAATTTCTTAGCCTTATGGTTCACCAAATTCTGACAGCTAAAGACTTATCTTTCCGGTATAAAAATGGTACTGCCTTAACATTTCCGGAGATAGAGATCAATAAAGGTCAACATACCTTGTTACTGGGAGATTCCGGAAGCGGAAAAACCACATTACTTCAGTTATTAGGTGGATTATCGCTTCCTTCTACAGGATCTGTTTTACTTAACGGACAATCTTTATATGATCTTAAAGGTTCTAAACTGGATGCTTTCCGGGCTCAACATATAGGGTTTATTTTTCAGGAGGCCCATTTACTCAAGAACCTGACTTTGTTGGAAAATATCAAAATAGCACAGAGTCTGGCCAAATTACCTGTCAATGAAAATGCCATACTCACTATGCTCGAACAATTGCAGCTAAGCGACAGAACAAAGTCTTACCCCAATCAGCTCAGCCGCGGACAACTTCAGCGGGCTGCCATAGCACGTGCGTTGATAAATACACCTTCGCTGCTTATTGCGGATGAGCCGACTGCAGCATTGGATGATACAAATACAGCCCGTGTAATGGAATTACTGTTAAGTATTGCCGACCAATACGGATCAACATTGCTGATCGCGACGCATGACAAACGTATAAAAGACAGATTCCATCACACGTATAATCTTTAATGAGTTATACGATTGGTATTTGATTTATTAACTTTGACTACGACACCCATGAATACATTAAAAATAGTTTGGAAAAATATCAGTAAACAACTTGGCTCCACCATTTTGAGTATCATATTGACTGCTTTCGGAGCAGCCATACTATGCGTACTTTATGTGACAGGAGACAGTTTTGAAAAACAACTGGACAGCAACAGTAAAAATATTGATCTGGTTGTAGGAGCAAAGGGCAGTCCGCTGCAACTAATACTCAGTGCAGTCTATCACGTGGATAACCCAACAGGTAATATTTCACTGGCAGAAGCCAATCAGTTGAAGGAAAACCCATTCGTCAAACTTGCTGTTCCCCTGTCTCTCGGAGACAATTATAAAGGACATCGCATTGTCGGTACAAATGCTGATTTTCTGAAGTTGTATGAGACAACCGTTGAAGAAGGAAAATATTTTGACAAACCGTTTGAAGTAGTGATCGGTCATGCTGTGGCCCAAAAGCACCAGTTAAAAATAGGGAGCAAGATAAACAGTTCACATGGACTGTCCGCATCCGGAGAAGATCATCACGACCACCCATTTGTAGTGGTAGGTATATTGAAGAAAAATGATAATATCACAGACAACCTTATTCTGTGCAGTCTGGAAAGTGTATGGGATGTACATGGTCTGGCACACGGACAAGCGTCGGATGATCATCATCATGCTGAAGAAGATCTGCAAGAACAGGTAGAAGCACATCTTCATCACCATGGTGAGACAGAAGAAGAAGAATCTCACGACCATCCCCATGAGGAATATGTTAAAAATATCGGTCAGGATCTGATCAAAGATCAGGGTGAGGAAATCACAGCCATGCTTATTCAGTATCAGTCGCCCGCAGCTATCGCAATGCTGCCCAAACTGATCAATCAAAGTACAGCTATGCAGGCAGCATCACCGGCAATAGAAAGTGCCCGCTTATTTTCACTTTTAGGTGTTGGAATAGATTCTCTAACTATTCTGGCATACATTATTATGCTAATGGCAGGTCTCAGTGTATTTCTCAGTCTTTATAACGCTTTAAAACAGCGTAAGTATGATCTGGCGGTTATGCGGACATTGGGAGCCTCTAAAGCTCGCTTATTCGCTATGGTCTTATTAGAAGGACTTATCATTACCTTGCTTGGAGGATTGGTGGGAATGCTATTAGGACATATCGCTTTATTCTATATCAGTACACAGACAAGTCAGAGTGCCGGTCTGATCGAAGTCTTCAGCATCAACCCGGATGAATGGTGGATTTTGCTGATAGCCTGTGTTATCGGCGTTCTGTCCGCCCTTATACCATCTGTCAAAGCTTATAATACAACAATTTCAAATACGTTATCAAATAATTAAAATGAGAAAGCAGCTTTTATCCCTTATATTCTTACTGACTTTATCGACCTATACCCTTGCACAGATTGGAAACAGAGATCCGAATGTTCCTGATCATACCCCTATGATGAACAGCACCTGGGAAGCAATAGACAAAATGATGTATAAAGTTACTTATGAAGGAAGTAAAAAGATCTACACACCGACCTATCCGCCGGCACTGAAAGCGCTGGAGAATAAAATCGTAACCTTACCGGGATATCTGGTTCCATTGAACAGCGGACGTAATCATAAAACGTTTATGTTATCAGTATTACCTGTTATGCAGTGCCAGTTTTGCGGATCCAACGGAATTCCTCCGATGGTAGAAATATTCATGAAGGGAGAGTCGGTCAAATTCACAGATGAACCTATCAAAATAAAAGGAAAAATGAAATTTAATCCTGAACCGCTAAAGGGTAATGCTGAAATTCAGATTATTGATGCTGTTTTGATTAAGTAACAGCTTTAACGGTTTAATAATGCAACTTCTACACAGGAGGTCAATGCAGCTGTTTCAGTACGTAAACGTGCTTCTCCCAGTGAGATGGGCACAAAACCCGAAGAAATAGTCTTACCGATCTCCTCTGTAGAAAAATCTCCTTCCGGACCGATCAGTATTACATAATCCTGTTGAGGAGTAAAAACCTGACTGAGATATTGTTTTTCGCTATCTACACAATGTGCAATTGCCTTTTGTGCCGACACCTGCTCCTGTTGTTTCAGAAAATTAGTTAAAGTCATCGCGGGATTAAGCTTAGGCATATAAGCTTTGTATGACTGTTTCATAGCAGCTACGATTACTTTATTCAGACGATCCGGTTTGACCTCTTTTCGCTCCGAATGCTCACTGATAACAGGTGTGATTTCCTGCACGCCTACCTCCGTAGCCTTTTCCAGAAACCACTCAAACCGTTCTATATTCTTTGTTGGCGCTACAGCCATATGCAGATGATAAGAAGGCTTTTGGAAGGCCTCCTGAATTTCTATGATCTGCAGAGTAGTTCGTTTAGGATGGGCATCTATAATCTCCGCACGATAGAATCCTCCTCTGCCATCTATAAGATGAATCTGATCTCTGTTTGCCAGTCTGAGGACCCGTATAGCATGCTTACTTTCCTCTTCGGTCAGTATAAAATTAGCGAAATGGGATTCTATTTCCGGTGTATAAAACAGATGCATATTAACTAAAAAAGGGGTGTTTACTCTTCATCCTCATCATGAGGCGTCTCGATCAGTTCCAGTTTTACGAATTCAATATTCTGCTGTGTCTTTTTCATAATGGTAAAGGTGTACCCGTACAATTCTTTGTACTCCCCTACTTCAGGGATTTTATCGAACAGATCACTTACCAGACCAGCCATAGTATCATAATCGGAGCTTTCCGGCAGTTCCAGAGGTAAATACTCATTCACATCATGCACACTTGCACCGGCATCGATCATATACTCCGTTTCCGAAATGCGTTCTACAACTGGAGTTTCTTCATCATACTCATCCTGAATCTCTCCGACCAGCTCTTCTACAATATCCTCAAGTGTAACCATACCAGCAGTACCACCGAATTCGTCAAGTACGATCGCAATCTGAATACGCTTCAGCTGAAATTCAGCCATCAGGTCGTTGATTTTTTTCGTTTCAGGAATGAAGTAAGGTTTACGCATGATATTTTTCAATACCACTTCTTTTCCTTTCACAATGATTGGAAGAATATCTTTTGTATGCACAATGCCTACGATCTGATCAATATTATCATCATAAATCGGAATACGGGAGTATCCCTCTTCTGTGACTGTATTAATAAATTCGTCTGCTGTTGCATCCTTATCTATCGCTACGATCTTGGTACGGGGTACCATAATATTCTTGACAATCCGTTCATTAAAATCGAACACGTTTTTGATAAGCTCATGTTCAGAAAAATCCAATGCACCACTTTCCTTCCCCTTATCCAGCAAATACTGAAGTTCTTCAGAAGAGTGGTGAGATTCGCTTGAATGAGGCTGTATACCAATCAGCTTTAACAAGAAATTAGCAAAACCGTTCAACACCCATATAAAAGGAATGAACAGATAATAAAAAACACGAAGAGGAATGGCTAATCTCATCGTTGTAGCCACCGGTTTTTGAATGGCAATAGACTTAGGTGCCAATTCCCCAAGTACTACATGGAGAATAGTAATAATAGCAAATGCCAGTACGTGCCCACCCGTTTTAGCCCAACCGGCCGAGATATCTACACCTACAAACTGGAAGAAGTTGCCCACGATGTCAGTCATGACACGTTCTCCGATCCAACCTAATGCAAGAGAGGCAAGTGTAATACCCAGCTGGGTTGCAGCCAGGTATCCATCTAAATGCTCTGTAATATTTTTAGCAACTTTTGCTACTTTACTTCCTGATTTGGCTTGTAGTTCTATTTGAGAAGCCCGAACTTTTACAATGGCAAATTCGGCAGCCACAAAAAAACCATTAGCAAGTACTAACAAGAGTGTCCAAAAAACATCGAGAGCCATTATTTAAGTTATTTGTTAACAAATGTTTGCTTGTACAATTCAAGACTTTCCAACAAGATTTCCTGTGCTTTCTCACGCCCCTGTACACCCTCTACCACTACTTGCTTATTTTCCAGAGCCTTGTATGTTTCAAAGAACTGTACAATTTCCTTCATCGTGTGAGGAGGCAGTTCTTCAATATTATTAATGTAATTCATGACAGGATCATTTTTGGCTACAGCGATGATTTTGTCATCCTGTTCACCTCCATCGACCATATTCATCACACCAATGATCTTAGCTTCAACAAGACTCATTGGCATAATATCCACTGAACAAATGACCAGGATATCCAAAGGATCTTTATCATCACAATAGGTCTGAGGAATAAAGCCATAATTAGCAGGATAAGTAACCGCTGAACTCATTACACGATCCAGGATTAGCAGACCACTTTCTTTATCAAGCTCATATTTTCCTTTTGATCCGTTAGAGATCTCAATAATTGCATTGACTGATTCCGGCATATTACTTCCAGGGGAGACCTGATGCCAAGGGTTTTGTGTACTCATTTAATTATTACTGTTTATCTGTTGTTTTAATTTTTCTGTTTTTTATCGTTCTTTTCAGAACTGCAATTACAATAGGAAGGAAAGCAATAGCAATCATTCCTATGATAATATATTCGACGTAATTAATGATTCCCGGAAATTTGACACCCAGAAAATATCCGGATAATGTCAATAAGGTAACCCACAAAAAGGCTCCAAACACATTGTAAATAACAAATTTCTTAAAATCGAGCTTAACTACACCCGCAAATATGGGTGCAAATGTACGAATAATCGGAACAAACCTTCCAATAATTAGAGCGGTTCCGCCATATTTTTGATAAAACTCTTCCGCCATTATAATGTACTTGCGCTTGAAAATCCACGAATCCTTGCGTTTAAAGAGCATAGGCCCCGTTCGATAGCCAAACCAATATCCGGCAAAATTACCGGCTATACCAGCCAGCAAAATTCCAAAATACATGGTTTCAATACTAACATCAACTTTATTCAAAGCACAGAAAAGGCCGGCTAAAAACAATAAATAATCTCCAGGAAGGAAGAAACCAAAGAACAATCCTGTCTCGGCAAAAACAATCAATACAACTAAATAGAAACCTCCTGAACTCAATAAATGTTCAGCGTCCATTAATTGTTGAAATGACAACAAAAACTCTTGCATATATCTAATTTAGTATACCGTTAACCGTTACCTTGAAAACAATCCAGGTAAATACGGACATACTCAATATTTCCGAAAAACGAAAATGATGCCATGGTTATAAAGTATACATGTTTGATGAAATAAAAATTACCGTTACTTACTGTTTGTAACACTCGCAATTGCTTCTCTAATGTCCTCTGCTATTTTGGCCAGTTCCTCATCAGGCAGACTCAATTTTGGTTTTTCAAAATTCATATCGTGAACAGCATTTAGCGGGATCAGGTGAATGTGTGCATGGTTTACTTCCAGACCTACAACAGCAATTCCAACTTTACGGCAAGGAAAAACTTTTTTTATACCCTGTGCAACAATCTTGGCAAAGATCCACAGACCCATATATTCATCATCAGAAATATCAAAGATGTAATCGGTTTCGCGTTTTGGAATTACCAATACATGACCTCGGGTCAAAGGTTGAATATCCAAAAAAGCCAGGTAATCAATACTCTCCGCAACCTTGTGTGCGGGGATTTCACCTGCAACAATCTTCGAAAATAGAGTTGACATGTTCTAATTTATTAAAGTGCAACAGCAAATATATGAAAAACGACCGCAAATGTATGGAGACCCCTCAAAAATATGTGATTGAAAAGACTGAAAAGAGCATAATCCCAGGCTGCTTTTTTCCACATATCTGAATTCTCTTCTTTAGCTACAGGTATCATTTCACATGTGGTATGCTTGGCTATACTTGCTCTGCATTCCACGTGATAATCCGGTCAATTAATTTTCTTAAATACTTCTTACCTTTCAAAAAGAGAAGAGGGTATATTTATCAAACTCTTTCATAACTCAGGTGATAACAGACATTCCTGCTTTTATCAGCAATCTGAAGAAATATGATAAATCGCTGGAAGTTAACATATAAAAAAAGCGGTCGCAAATATTTGTGACCGCTTTTTTTATATGTTTATTTGAAATTATTTGCGGTTATGGCAAAACCGCCTATAACCTACAATACTATTTATCTAGAAATCTCCATGATCTCAAATTCGATTTTACCAGCCGGCACTTCAATTGTTGCTGTATCTCCCTTTGATTTACCAAGCAAACCCTGGGCAATTGGAGATTTAACCGATATTTTACCTGATTTAAGATCAGCTTCTGTTTCAGAAACAAGCTGATATGTCATTTCTGAACCGTTTTTTTTATTTTTGATACGAACAATGGATAAAGCAAGTACTTTTGACGTATCCAATTTGGACT
>NZ_GL379780.1 GCF_000143765.1 Sphingobacterium spiritivorum ATCC 33861
CTCTTTCTTGATAAAGGATTCGGAAGTACTGAAGGTTATCTTATAGTCTGAAAGTGCTCCCGGCAGCGAAACTTCTGTATACAGATACGGCTTCTCACCAGTCAGATTGACACTCACCAGGGGTACGATTTCTATATGTTCATACAGATTCGGATAGACATTTGTGATCTTGATCTTTCGAGGATCTATATAGAATACAAAAAGATCCTGATCATAGGTTACCGGTTGCTTAATAGCTCCTCTTAACAATTCACGATATGAAACAAGATCTCCGATACGGGGAATATTCATATAAGCTATCTTGCCGGGAGTCATATCATAAAAGATCTTAAAGATCAGATTGTCAGTAAGCTTTGTAGAATCATTTACCCGGTCCAGAAAACTAACCAGCTTGACAGTCATATTATTAAAGTCGTCCGAATAATTTTTGAGGTTATTATCCTCCATACGCTTTGAGATCAGGTGATGATTTTCATTAAGAGAATACGAAAATACAGACCTTGACTGTATAAGGAGATTATTGTATTTGATCTGATATCCTTCTTCTTCATCGTTGGTGATGGCGATATCATAAAACATCGTTTCTCTGACAAAAGGATATTTCCGCAAAATATTATCGATCATACCCCGTGCTTCATTTGTATCCAGAAAACCCTGGTAATACGAAATTTCAGGAATTCTGTTTTGGAAGAAGTCATTAAAAGGCACTAAGGATTTATCATATACCTCAACCTTACGGTTAGCAAACTCGCTATCGACAAAGTTAGAGATCATCGTTCGCGCAAAGAATACAGACACCACATAAAGTATGGTCACAAATACCACAAAGGCAATAAGTAAACCAATATTTTTACGGTATGTATACTTTGTTGAAGTACTCATGCGATATAAACTTTGTGCATACTAAGATTTAGGATTATTTTAAATATTTATTCAGAAAGACTTCCAGTTCCTGGTAATAAGAAACAATGTTCTCTTCATTTTTAAACCGTCTTCCCTCGTCATCTTTAACAATATACTGCACAGGTACATTATTATTTTTGAGACGTTGTACGAATTGATTTGCATCATTTACAGAACTGAACTTGTCTCGTCCGCCCTGAACCATAAAAATAGGTATTTTTACTTTATCCGAATGAAAAACCGGTGAAATAGCCTTAAAGAGATCGGATTCGGTCTCCGGGTTGCCCACAACCTGATAATAGAACTGTACATAAGGTTTGAAATAGGGAGGCACTTGTTTAAAATAGGTAAACAGATTAGTATAACCTGAATTTGAAATAGCACACGCGTACAAAGAAGAGTTAAAACAGGCTGCATATAACGCAGAATAGCCTCCGAAGCCATTCCCCATAATAGCGATCTTATTACGATCTGCAATACCCTCATGAATAAGCAGCATGACACCATCTGTAATATCATTCTGGATCTTGCCACCCCACTCTTTGAAACCTGAAACCCAAAATTTCTTGCCATATCCCACAGAGCCCCTATAATTCATCTGGAATACTACATAGCCTCTACTAGCCAGGAATTGTACTTCAGGCTGAAAACCCCAGTCAACACGCCCATTAGGACCATCGTGCGGGATGACAACGACAGGAAGGTTCTTTCGGTCTTTATGCAACGGATAGGTAATATATCCCTGAATGGTCAGTCCGTCCCGTGTCTGATAGGTCATAGGTTCCATCGCTGACATCTGACGGTTGGCAATTTTAGGATTCAGATCTGCCAGTTTGATCAATTTATCCTCAGCAACATTATAATAGTAGACCGCTCCAGGATTCTGATCGGTATAGCTTTTAAAGATAAAATGATTCAAGGAAGAGTCACGGTCTATAAAATCAATCTCTGCCTGATCAACTTTCGCCCTGATCCGGTCATTTACCTGTTTGACCTTCTCGTTAAAAAACACACGTGTTTCTTTATTAAGGGCAAAACCTGCATATACCATCTCATTCATTTCATTAGAATAGCCGGTAGAATTGAGATCGACATCCGGATGACCAAATATTTCTTTTATTTCTGTTCCGCTTGAGGCATCATATTCGACCAGTGTCAATTTATCGCGACCTACATTAGAAAGCGCATAGATCTTTGAGGAAGATCCCTTGACAAATCCTAAAGGCAGAATATTGGTCTCAAAATCATTTGTTACAATCTCTTTAAAAGGAGTTTTCTGATTTGGACGATACAGGATGGATTCTTCTACACTATCGCTTGTCAAAGCCAGACGAACTTCCCCGTCCGGAGAACCATACCAGGAAATAACATTACCGGGATTTTTATCCAGCAACTGTTTTGGACGGCCATCCAGAAAGACCCTGTAAATATCAAAAACTGAGGAATCACGTTCATTAATCGCTGCCAGCAGACTGTTATCTTTTAATACGATAGGATTTACCCATCTGAGTCTTCTTTTTATAGGCTTAAAAAGTGGAACAGATGCTTCTGTATGGACATCTATAGCGAATAATCTTAAGCTGTCTTCGGGAGATTGTGTGTTGGAATAAACGATTTTATCTTTATTTGCCCAGAAGAAATACTGAACATTCATATCAGCCTGATATGTAAGCTGCTTTGATTTGGATTTATCCTCCAGATTAAGAATAAAGATATTCTTACAATGATTCTCCAGACCCAGATATGCAATCTGTTTCCCGTCGGGAGAGATTTTAAAGTTAGTTTTTTCGGGTATGGCAAAAAAGTCCTGCACAGGGATTAAGTTGCTCTCACTTTTGTTTGTGCAACCTACCCCGATCAACAATAACAGACACGCAATTGCATTTAAAACTAATTTACCCATATATCAGAAGTCCCTGTTTCAAATATTCAAATTATAAACGATAACTCAAGGATATGCAACCTTATTTTTACATAAAAACGAATACAAAATCAGAGCTATCAACAATTGTTGGTACATTTGTATTATGTATTTATATAACATCTCTATCATCACAGAAGATTCAGTTCATGCCGAAATAATGGATTGGGTAAAAACAGAAATTCTTAGTCAAAATGAATATCCGGCCAAATTCCTGGCGCTATTAAATTCGCCACATGAAGGTCAAACCCATTGCATTCAACTGGTAGTGGAAAAAGAGCAGGATATTGAGACCTTTAACGCGAAATATCTGGTCCCGTTTCAGGAATTCATCTCGACCTCTCATCACGGCAAAGCTTTTATATTCGACAGTATTATGAAATATCTATAATCCTGAATTATTGTTTTTCGACATCCGCAGCTTCTTCCTCATACCTTGGATTGTAGGAAATCTTGGGTGTCATATAATGCAACAATACTAATCTTGAATATCTGAAATTAAAAGGGGCAAATACCAGTGTGGTAAAGAATAAGACTCCCAGATATAACCATGGTGATTCACTCCTGGTGATAATATAGGTAGCAACAGCAAGGCTCACTATCTGAGCAACTGAAAAGGCGTAGCTGACATACATTGCCGCATAGAAATACCCCGGTTCTACCTCAAATTTGACTCCGCAAACCGGACAAAACTCATTCATCTTTTGTTTACGGAATCCGTAGGCCTTACCTTCAAAAACTTTACCTACGCGACAACGCGGACATTTAGAATGTGTAAGGGCAGAAAATTTTGATGTAGCCATTCGTTAAAAATAAACTTTCTTGTCATTCTGTTTACGGAACTTCTTATACCACAGAAATCCCACTCCTGCAACTATGATAAGCGGCACACCCAAAAGGAATAATACACCATCATTCAATCCGTTACCCTGCGTATTACCGTTTTTTGTACCATTCTCCGCATTTAGAGAACACATTGCGCATTGTGCCTGTGCTGTAGAATCAGGAGTTCCAATCCATAATAGCACACAGGAAATAAGAACAAAAAAGCGATTAACTATTTTCATATCACAAAGTTAATTATTTTTAAACCGATTACAGTAATACATTAAACTTTTCCCAGAATCCATCCACTGGCAGGCCAGCAACAATTTTCATGGGCTCATCTTTGACAGGATGAACAAAAGACAAACTTCTGGAATGCAAACAAATGCTTCTGCGCAGACTTCCACGCGGATATCCATATTTATTGTCTCCGACAATGGGACATCCCATTGTTGACAACTGTATTCTGATCTGATGTGTACGACCAGTCTTAGGTTTCACATGAAGCAGGTAATATCCTTCCAGTTCACCAATAACTTCGTAATCTAATTCAGCATAACTGCTTCCTTTTATCTCTCTGTTGTACGCTTTTGTAATCATTTTTTTGC
The DNA here is from genome assembly GCF_000143765.1 of Sphingobacterium spiritivorum ATCC 33861. GTDB lineage: Bacteria > Bacteroidota > Bacteroidia > Sphingobacteriales > Sphingobacteriaceae > Sphingobacterium > Sphingobacterium spiritivorum. Next base: position 4,258 of record NZ_GL379780.1, read on the forward strand.
GGTCACGTACTAACCAGTTCTGCAGTTTAGCAGACATTTGTTCCGGTTTATTTCGTACAACGGCCAGATAAGATTTTTCTACATCGCGGTCATGAAACAACTTGTTCATACGATCCAATCCTTTACTGGTCTTCGCAAAAACAATCAATCCACTAACCGGTCTGTCCAGACGATGTATCACACCTATAAATGCATTTGGTTTTTCATATTTACGCTCCAGGTATTCTTTGACCATCATATCCAAAGATTTATCCCCCGAATCATCCACCTGCACAATATCACCGGCACGCTTATTAATTGCTATGAGGTGATTATCCTCATAGATAACATCTTTATCCGTAATCTGCATAATTATATAAATCGAGTACAAAAATAGCTCAAATAAACCAAAAAGAGCCTATCGAATCCACTTATGTACATAAATAGCTTCTCTATATCAAATAAAAATCCTGAAGCTTGTCTGTATATAAAAAGACAGGCTTCAGGATGGACTTAGAATCTTTATGTTTTAAACTATAAATAGACCTATTTAGAGCTTCCTGACAAGGCCTTTAAACTATCAGCTTTTGCCTTTTCCTTTTCTTTCTGCTGTTTTTTAAAGAAACCTCTCAACAGAAAGTTACTCTGCATAGCTTCCATATTCTGATCCAGCTTAGCGGTACTCAAATTCAGATTACGCAGAATCTGTTTGATTTCTGCTGCACCTTCAGGGTCATTTGTCAAAGCTCCTACTACATTATTTTTATCGTTCAGACGCGCAGATGTAGCATTAAGATTGCTCATCAGCGCACTTGCTGTCTGGGTTACCCCCTGCAATTGGGCTGCTGATTCTCTCAGACTTGCAAATACAGCTGTATCTGTAGAAAGCTGATGAATTAATCCCTGATTATTGTTCAGTTTATTAGTTACCGCCACCAGGTTATTGGAAGCCTGATTAGCATTGGTCATCAGTTTATTAAGATTGTCTAAGGATTTGCTTAACGAGACCACCATAGAAGAATCTGTCAACATTGCTCCTACCATTCCTTTGCCATCCACAAGATTCTGGGATAACACCGCAAAATTACGGGTAATCTCAACCAGATTATCATTATTAACCGATAATGTAGCCATCATGGCTTCCATATCGGTTCCTTTTGCCGAGTGCAGGATATCTCCGTCCTCAATAGGTTGAGCAGTCTGTGAACCTCCGACAAGGGTAATGATAGAATTACCAATCAAACCATCAGATCCCAATTTGGCAACTGCATCTTTACGGATAAATTCACTGGATTTTGCCTCGATACTCATCACCACCTTTACATATTTAATGCTTTCGAAAGAGATGTCTTTAACTATACCTACCTTCACACCCGAAAACCAGACGTTATTTCCGACTTTCAGCCCTTTTACATCCTCAAATTCGGTTGTAACAGTCAATGTCTTTGTAAACTTCTTTTGTTGTCCTCCCAATGTCAATATACCGGCTATGAGGATAATCAAGCCGATAAGAACAAATAGACCTACTACTAATGTGCGTTTATTTTCTGCTGCGCTCATATTTCTTAAACTATAAAATTGTAATCATAAAACGCTTTCACACGTTTATCATCTGTGTCAAATATTTCATTAAAACTTCCCTGTCTTTCAAATCTGCCATCCAGCAGCATCACAATACGGTCACCTACAGTTTTGGCACAGGCCAAATCATGGGTAATAATAATAGATGAAGTTTTATATTTTTCCTGCACCTCATTAATAAGGCTGTTGATCTCCAGACAGGTGATGGGATCAAGACCTGCGGTAGGCTCATCATACATCATTATATCCGGTCTCAAAATCAGGGTACGTGCAATGCCGATACGCTTCCGCTGTCCTCCGGACAATTCAGAAGGCATCTGATTGATTGCCTGCGATAAGCCCACCCCTTCCAGTACATCTTCTACTTCTGCATTAATCTCTGCACGTGTCAGGTTTCTTTTATTTCGTACTAATGGAAATTCAAGATTCTCCCGTACTGTCATACTATCATAGAGGGCACTGTTCTGAAAAGAAAAGCCTATCTTCAAACGAAGTTGCTGCAATTCTTTTACACCCAGTTCTGTAACAGATTGCCCTAAGACATGAATACTGCCCTGATCCGGTTCCAATAATCCTGAAATCAACTTAATCAAAACAGATTTACCAGTACCTGAACGTCCCAAAACGACCAGATTCTCTCCATTGAAAAGCTGCAGGTTTACATCACGCAGGACATCAAGCGTTCCAAATGACTTACTGACATTCTTAACATCAATGACCACATCACTGTAATCAATATTATAATCATGCTTCTTTTCCATATTACGTAAAAGCAGCTAAAATTTGAACAATCAATATCTCCTCAATAAACACGATAAACATCGAAGCTACTACAGCACTGTTTGCTGCTTTTCCGACACCTTCAGTTCCTTTTGACGAAAAATACCCACAATAACTACTGACAGCGCCAATCGTAAATCCAAATACAACAGCTCGGAATACCATCGCAAAAATATCTTTATAAGCGATCGCTTCAAATACCTGCGTAAAAAAGCTTAGAAAACTGACATCATCTTTACTTGCAATACTTAAATATCCTCCCAAAAGACCTATACCTGCAGTATAGAAACAGAGAATGGGTATACCAATGGTGGTCGCCCAGACACGGCTCACGATCAAAAATTTAAACGGATTGGTCCCGGATACTTCCATGGCATCTATCTGTTCTGTCACATTCATTGAACTTAACTCGGCACCGATCTGTGACCCTACTTTACCGGAAGCAATAAGTGCTGTCACCAGTGGAGCCAGTGCGCGGATAATGGCAATGGAAATCAATGAGGGCAACCAGGATGTTGCTCCGAACTCTTCCAATGAAGGTCTGGATTGCTTTGTAAAAACAAAACCAACAATAAAACCGGTAACACTGATCAAAGGTAAAGAGCGCCAGCCTATTTCATAGCATTGACGGATAATCTCTTTTATCTCAAACGGAGGACTTACTACTTCCTTCAAAAACCGCATCAAAAAACGGTGGATATTAGCAAACTCTATAAGTAAATTTCTTACTTTATTTTTCATTTACGCAACAAATTGCTTGTACTATTCAATGTATACTCTCTTTAAACAGGCTGTAAAGGTACTAATTTCTACTTTTCATTCTAATCAAAAAAGACCAAAAACACCTTTACCTTTCAATTAACATATTTCAATGACAAAATGTCGGCCAATTTGTTTGATCATGCTGAAATAAAAATTAAAGAGCTCCATTTTAAACCTATTCAAATGTGCGCAGTCCTACTGATAAAATTAACAAAAGGATTCATCTTTTAAATTGAAGAATATGAAAGGGCTAAAAAAATCAACATTATTTATTATGACCATATTTGGTCTCATAAGCCTTTTTTCCATATCTGCAGCCAGTGCTCAGGTAAGAGGTGGGGTATCACTGGATTTGTTTTACGATGAGTTATCTCCTTATGGTAACTGGGATGATGACCCTACATACGGTGAAGTATGGTATCCTGATGCAGGTCGCGATTTCAGACCCTACTCCAGTAATGGATACTGGGCAATGACCGAATACGGCAATACATGGGTGTCGGATTATCCCTGGGGCTGGGCTCCCTTTCACTATGGTCGTTGGGTGTATTCCAATTACCGCGGATGGGGATGGATTCCCGGATACGAATGGGGACCGGCATGGGTAGACTGGCGCTCTGGAAACGGATACTACGGATGGGCACCAATGATGCCTTCTGTAAACGTAAATATCAATATTGGTATTGGTAATTTATGGGTATTCCTGCCTTCCCGTTATATCTTTGACCGTCATTTCCACAATCATTATGTACATGATTACGGGCGTGTATACAACAGAACAACTATTGTTCATAATACCTATGTAGTCAATAATAATCACTACTATGGCGGGCCATCCCGCAGAGACATGGAACGTTCAAGCGGACGTAGTATCACAGTACGAAATATGAGAACAAGTGATCGTCCGGGAAGATCCAGTGCCGACAGCCGTTCGGTCTCTATATACCGTCCGGACGACAGAGGTGACAGCCGCAGCAGTGATCGTCAGGTAAACAGAAGCAGCCGTGAGTCTAACAGAAGTAATACAGGTGTAGACAGAGGAGAGAGCCGCGAATCTAACAGAGGTAATGCAGGCGTAGACAGGAGCCGGAATGCAGGAGACAGAAGCCGCAATACAGATATTTCTTCTAATCGTACAGATCGTGGAAGCCGTACGCTGTATATTGACAAAGATGGAAATGCTACATTGCAGAATGGAAACAATTCCAGATCACGCAGTAATGATAACAACGGAAATACAAACCGTACCGAAAGAAGCAGAGAGGTACAACGTAACAATGATGTCCAGACTTCCAGACCTTCCGAACGTCAGGCCGGAAACAGACAGGATCGCTCTCGTCAACGTGAGGCTTCTACTGTAGAACAAAATCGTGTTGAAAGACAGAATCAGTCCATAGACAGACAGCCGAGATCTTCACGCGGTCAGTCAAATGAAAATATGCAAAGAAGAGAATCTGCTCCGCAGAACCGTCCTTCTATCGAAAGAGGAAATTCACAACCTCAAATGGATAACAGAGGACGCAGCAGATCTGCGGAAAGAGCTCCGCAGTACCAGCAGGCAAGTACAAGAGCCAGCGAACAAAGAGTCAGTACTCCTGCTCCCAATCGTGCTGAACGTGGAAGTGCGTCATTAGGAAGCAGCAGAAGCAGCAGAGGTAGATAATAGACATTTAATTGAAATAAATTTGTGAGAAAGAGGTATTGCATTTATGCAATGCCTTTTTTGCTGGTATTTAATTACGTTCAAAAAACAAGAGTTTGTTATAACTTTTTGTATTTTTAATCTCTTTTAATACAATATATAGTATTGCAGCATACAGAATGGCGAAATTAACATCTATACTTGACAACGATTTCTATAAGTTTACCATGCAATTTGCAGTGGTCAAATTGTTTCCAAAGGCAAGAGCTCGTTATCAGTTTATCAACAGAGGTAAGCATAAGTTTCCTCCGGGTTTTGACAAGTTACTTACTGAAGCCATACATGAGATGGCGAGGCTGAAACTTACAAAATCAGAGAAGTCATTTTTTGCTGAAAATTGTCCCTATATTGATCCCACCTATTTTGATTTTCTGGAAGGGTACCGCTATGATCCGGACGAAGTAACGGTACTGCAGCAGGGGACAGATATTTCGGTGACGATCGAAGGCTATTGGTACCGTACTATTCTTTGGGAAGTACCCATCATGTCACTTATATGTGAATTGTTCTATGAAGCTACAGGGGCTCAAAGGCTGGATGATGATGAAGTCATCTCTATTGCCAAAGAAAAGATTCTGAAATACGATAAACTGGGAATTACAATTGCAGACTTCGGTACACGCAGACGTTACTCCTACTATGTACACAATCTGGTTGTCGAAACGCTAAAAAAATATGGTCAGGGAACTTTTATCGGTTCCAGCAATGTACATCTTGCTCAGGTACATAAAATAAAAACTATCGGTACACACGCACACGAATGGTTTATGTTTCATGCCGCCAAATATGGTTATAAGATGGCGAACCATTTAGGATTAGAACACTGGTCGGAGGTCTATCGGGGGGATCTCGGTATAGCTCTGGCCGACACCTATACTACGGATGTTTTTTTCAGGCAGTTTGATAAAAAACTATCCAAGTTATTCGATGGTGTAAGACATGACAGTGGTGATCCTTTAGTATTTGCGGACAAGACAATAGCCCATTATGTCAGAAACGGAATCAATCCGCTTTCCAAAACTATCACATTTTCGGATGGTCTGGATTATGACAAAGTGGAGAAAATATCAGCATACTGCAAAGGTAAGATCGGCTATTCCTTTGGTATAGGTACTAACTTCACCAATGATGCAGGTCTGCCTGCAATGAATATTGTACTGAAGATGACAGAAGCCTATCCGGAAGAAGGAGAATGGACACCGGTCATCAAATTATCCGATGAACCTAAGAAACATACTGGTGATCCGGAATCTATATATCTGGCAAAAAAAATATTAATGATAGAAGATTGATGAATAGAGATGTATACGGGGAGGCTCTTCAGGATTATTTTGCAACAGGTGAGACAGCATCTCCCCTTCTGTTGCATAGCAGCTATGGAGATATAGAAGAAATGCCGGTAGATATATTCTACCGCGAAGAAGAAGATTTCACAGAACTGGAATTTATTGCACTTTCATTATGTGATGGCAAAGTACTGGATGTGGGAGCGGGCACAGGTGTACACGCCTTATACCTTCAGCAAAAGGGCTTTGAAGTGGACGCTTTGGAAATATCGGAGACTGCATCTCATATTATGAAACAAAGAGGTATAGATACGATTATAAATGATGATATCTTCAACGTCAAAGATCAGAAGTATAATACATTATTATTTCTGATGAACGGCATAGGATTGGCAGGTGATCTGGAAGGATTCAGAAGATTACTCCGACACGCTAAATCTTTATTGGATAATAGGGGCCAGCTCCTGTTTGATTCTTCAGATATTTCATATTTATATGAGGAATACCGTATTAAAAGACCTGATTACTATTTTGGTGAGATCAATTATCAATATGAATACCGGGGAGTAAAAGGTACTCCGTTTAAATGGCTTTATTTGGATCAGCAAACACTGATTAAAGTAGCACGTGAAGAAAACTGGGTTGTTCAGATCCTGTTTGAAGATGATCAGGATCAGTATCTGGTACGAATGGAGCCTCGTCAGAACTAAGAAACAATATTAAATAGAAAAGGGTGGGATAAAATTTTATCCCACCCTTTTCTATTTAATCGATATACTCAAACCCTGTATATGGTACCAGAGCTGCCGGAACTTTAATTCCTTTTCCTGTCTGATTGTTTTCCAGTAAGGAAGCCACAATGCGCGGAAGAGCAAGAGCTGATCCGTTCAATGTATGAGCTAATTGCATTTTACCCTCTTCATTTTTGAAACGTACTTTCAGACGATTTGCCTGATACGTTTCAAAATTAGAGACTGAAGAAACTTCCAGCCATCTTTTTTGCGCTGTGCTGTACACTTCAAGGTCGTATGTCAAAGCAGCTGTAAAACTCATATCTCCACCGCAAAGACGCAACACCCGGTATGGCAATTCCAGTTTTTCCAAAAGTCCCTGCACATATTTACACATTTCTTCTATTACGGCATAGGATTGATCAGGATGTACAATCTGTACAGCCTCCACTTTATCAAACTGATGCAGCCTGTTCAGCCCGCGTACATGTGCTCCGTAGGAACCTGCTTCTCTGCGGAAACACGGTGTATAAGCACAATGACGGATAGGGAAATCTTCTGCTTTTACGATAACGTCTCTGTACATATTTGTCACTGGCACTTCTGCGGTCGGGATCAGATAAAGATCGTCCTGACCTACGTGGTACATCTGCCCTTCTTTGTCAGGCAGTTGCCCTGTTCCGAAACCGGAAGCTTCGTTCACTACAATAGGGACCTGCACTTCTTTATATCCCACTTCTGCAGCCTGATCAAGAAAGAAGTTGATCAACGCACGTTGTAACCTTGCACCTTTTCCTTTATACACCGGAAATCCAGCTCCTGCGACCTTCGTTCCCAATTCGAAATCGATAATATCATATTTTGCAGCCAGTTCCCAGTGAGGCAAAGCATCTTCATCCAGACTAGGCACATCCCCTGCTGTATAAATCACCTCATTATCTTCGGCAGTTACTCCTGCCGGAACTGAACTATGTGGCAGATTAGGCAATTGTACAATTTTATTGTGCAGTTCCTGTTCTACTTCACTTAGCTTTTCAGTCAGTTGCTTTACTTGCTCCTTATATCCGGACGATAGCGATTTAACAGTTTCAGCTTCTTCTTTTTTACCTTGACGCATCAAATCTCCTATTTGTTTTGCGGCAGCATTGGCTTCTGCTGAAAGGGAATCTGACTCCGACTGGGTCTTGCGACGTAACTCATCCAAAGAGATGATTTCGTCAACCAAACCTAATTCCTTGAAGTTTTTCACCCCTAATCTTTCGATTACCTTATCTCTGTTTTCACGGATATAATTTAATTGCAACATACTGTTTATGTATTTAATAATCACCAAAGATAAGAAGAGCTAAGAATATACAGAAAATGAATTCATAAAAGGTTTGAATTCAGCCTTCATTACCTCACTTTTCTCCTACAAATGGCCAAATATAAAGTCCCTCATCAGCGACATACGTCTTTTCACAAAAAACCTTTACCTTTGACTATGTTATATTTAGTTCCCACGCCCATTGGCAATCTTGAGGATATGACTTTCCGTGCTATTCGTGTATTGAAAGAAGCTGATCTGATTCTTGCTGAAGATACACGGACCTCTGCTCCCTTACTCAAACACTTTGGTATCGACAAAAAGGTTTTTGCACATCATCAGCATAATGAACATAAAGCCGTAACGGAGATTATCAGATTTCTTAAAGAGGGACAGCAGATAGCCCTGATTTCTGATGCCGGCACTCCTGCTATTTCAGATCCCGGTTTTCTATTAGTCAGAGCTGCCCTGAAAGAAGGTCTTGAAGTACAATGTCTGCCGGGAGCTACAGCATTTGTACCTGCGCTGGTAAATTCAGGCTTGCCAAATGACCGGTTTTGCTTTGAAGGTTTCCTACCCGTCAAAAAAGGAAGACAAACCAGATTAAAAAATCTTACGGATGAAAAACGCACAATGATTTTTTATGAGTCACCTCATCGTTTGCTCAAATCTATAGACGAATTTATTGCTGTCTTTGGAGAAGAAAGACAAGGCTCTATTTCCCGTGAGCTGAGCAAAATGTATGAAGAAAATGTTAGGGGAACATTAGCATCGTTAAAATTACATTTCGAAAACAATCCAATTAAGGGAGAATTTGTAATTTGTATTGCTGGATTAGAATAGTTATCATATTTTGTTATTCATTCAAATAATTTAGAAAATGATTATTGATAAATATATACAAGACGGACAAGACGTCAAGGTAGTAGAGAAATTAGTAGATAAGTTAAAGGATATGCTCACTGCCGGTGAACAGATAGACTACATTGCATTGCAGAAAAAACCTGCAGTGACCATATTACCGGATAGTATTGCGGTGAGCAGTAAACGTATCTTCCTGTGCGAGTTCACTAAACTTGGTTTAGCGACCAATTTTGAGATTTTCAGCTGGAAAGACATCAAGGATATTGCTTTTAAAGAAGAGATCTTCGGATCTAAAGTAACTGTTATTCCATTCACAGGTGAAAATCTTAGTATCGATTATATCCCGAAAATTCAGGCCCGCAAGCTTTATCAGCTTATAAAAGGAGCTTTGGAAAACAGCAAAAAGGAAGAAATACAGTCTGAAAAAGAAAAGATTGTGATCTCAACGCCTGTTGCGCCGGTTATAGAAGTAAAAAAGGAAGAAGCACCTGCTCCTGTTGAGCCAAAATCTTTTTATGAAGAAGCCCCTGCTGAGCCGGCTGCACCTGTAGTGAACAGCTATGTCGCACCTGCTTACACTCCCCCTGCTCCGGAGCCACCGGCACCGGTAGAGGAAGAAGATGAAATCACGCAAAAACTGAAGAAACTCAAATCGTTGTTTGATAAGCAGCTTATAACACAAGCGGAGTACGAAAACAAAAAGAATGAACTATTGTCTCAATTGTAATAAGTGAAAAATAACTATTTACTGGCACTTTTAAGTGCCTTTTTACTTTGGCTGGCATGGCCTCCTATACCATATACAGGCCCCCTGCTACTGATTGCTTTTGTACCATTACTACTGGCTATAGAAAATGTAATCCGAAGCAGCGAAGTAAAAAAGGGGCGAAAAATAGCAGGACTTGCTTTCATCACAGGTTTTCTGTGGAATACAGCAAGTATCTACTGGGTATATAACGCCATGAGTGCGGGGCTTCCGGCATACGCAGCATTACCCATTTCCCTTATTCCGTTCGGACTTGCGCCCTTGCTGATGACCATAGTTTTCGGACTATACTACAGACTCCGCAAAAAACAGTCTCCTGTATGCTCATTGATCGGACTTACCGCTTTTTGGATATGTTATGAATATCTGCACCAATGGTGGGATCTGGCATTCCCTTGGATGACGCTGGGGAATGGCTTTGCAGCTACTCACCCCCTTATCCAATGGTACGAATGGACAGGTGTATACGGCGGGTCTGTCTGGATATGGGCAGTCAATATTCTGGTCTTTCTGCTTGTATTGCATAAACGTAACATACAGTCACTCACTAAACCAAAAAGGACTAATATTGCGCTGATAGCTGTACTCTTCATACCAATCGGAGGATCTTTAATCCGATACTTTACGTATGAAGAGCATCTTAACCCTTCGCAGGTAGTAGTGACGCAACCTAATATAGATCCTTATCAAAAATTCGGGAGTATATCTCCTGAAGAACAGCTGAAAACGCTGATCAGACTTTCGGAATCAGTAGCAAAACCTAACACAGAATTCTTTGTCTGGCCCGAAACTGCCATTTCAGCGAGGGGATGGATAGATGAAGATAACTTCAGGCAATACCCGGCTTATGCAGAAATATCATCTTTTCTGGATAAGTACAAAAACGGTAGTGTATTATCAGGTATCGAGAGCTACCGTATGTATACGGATCAGCGTACAGCTACCGCACGCCCCTACGGGACTCAATTTGTAGACAATTTTAATGCAGCAGTATTTATAGATAACTCATCCAAATTACAATTTTATCATAAATCCAAACTGGTTCCCGGTGTAGAACAGATGCCTTTCGGGTCGGCATTGAGCTTTTTAAAACCTTTATTTGCTCAATTTGGCGGAACAACCGGAGGATATGGAAAGCAGGATGAACCAAGTGTCTTTTATGCTGGCAGCGGAATCGGGGCAGCACCTGTAATATGTTATGAATCGATATGGGGCGACTATGTCGGACAGTACGTAAAACAGGGTGCCCAGTTCATCACAATTGTTACGAACGACGGCTGGTGGAAAAATACTTCAGGTAAAGATCAGCATCTGGATTATGCCAAATTAAGAGCTATTGAAAACCGCAGGTGGATAGCCCGTTCGGCTAACACCGGAATCTCTGCTTTTATAAATCAGAGAGGAGATATTATCCAGCAAACATCATGGTGGGTTCCGGCAGCACTTACTCAGGAAATAAATCTCAATGAGAATATTACATTCTATACTGGTAATGGTGATATTGTAGTTATCCTCGCTTTACTGTTAGGTCTGGCTGGAATTGTCTTGTTGGTCGTCCCCGGAAAAAAGCGACTTTAAAAATTTAATTCTTATTTATAACTTTGTTCTTATGCAAATTTATTTTGATAACGCTGCTACTACACCCTTAGACCCAGAGGTCATTAAAGTGATGGTAGAGACTATGCACGAAAACTTTGGAAATCCATCCTCTATTCATGCACATGGTCGCCAAGTAAAGACGATAGTTGAAAAAGCCAGAAAAACTGTGGCTAATCTACTCCATACATCACCTTCCGAAATATTTTTTACTTCCGGAGGTACGGAAGCGGACAACATGGCTATCGTGAGATCGGTAATAGATCTCGGGATAACGCATGCTATTACTTCGCCATTAGAACATCATGCCGTACTTCATACACTGGAAGAATTACAGAAGGAAGGTAGGATACAACTGAATATTCTTAACGTAGATGCCAAAGGAAATGTAGATCTCGAACAACTTGAACAACTTCTGGCTTCAAATCCGCGTACTTTTGTCTCACTGATGCATGCAAATAATGAATTGGGAAATTTAACGGATATACAAAAAGTAGCCGAAATATGTCATCAGTACAATGCCGTATATCATGCGGATACAGTACAGACAATGGGACACTACAGACATGATCTGAGTCAGTTGAAAATTGATTTTATCACCGGAGCGGCACATAAATTTCATGGTCCGAAAGGTGTAGGTTTTCTGTACATCAACGGAAAGAATAAAATTAAACCCATGATTTATGGAGGCGCTCAGGAGCGTAATATGCGGGGTGGCACCGAAAATGTATATGGAATAGTAGGACTTGCAAAAGCTTTGGAATTGTGCTATAATGAAATGGAAATACATCAGGCACATATACAAGGTATTAAATCCTATATGAAAGAAGAGCTGATCAAGGCTATTCCTAATGTAAGCTTTAATGGGGAGACTGATCCTGAAAAATCTCTTTATACGGTACTGAATGTATCTTTCCCATGCACAAATATGGCTGACATGCTACTATTCAGTCTGGATATCGAAGGCATTTCATGTTCTGGAGGCAGTGCATGCAGTTCAGGATCAGATATAGGCTCACATGTACTATCTGCTATCCGAGCAAGCAGCACAAGACCATCCGTAAGGTTTTCATTTTCAAAAAATAATACAAAAGAAGAAGTTGACATTGTGGTAAATAAACTCAAGGAGTTGTGTAATCAGGATGTTTTAGTTTAAAAACTATACACTATTTACAGGAAATGCCGTTTATCAGAGATTGATAAACGGCATTTCCTTTTTAACAACAGTGAGATCTATATATATTTATTCTTCAAATTTTGCAAGACGGTATTGATCTGCCAGATCGCCCTTGATATCATTTCCGGAGAGATCCAACTGAGATAATTGATCGTCCAGGATTCTGAATTTGTAATCTATTCCTTCCAGTGTCAAGGTATTGGCATGCATTTTCCAACGTCCGCTTTTCACAAAATTTTCGTCGCTTTTACCAAGGTATTTTGTACTGAGCTGATAGGATTTATCTGCATTAATATGCAAAATAGTCTCGATTCCGTCACAATCTGCACAAGGTAATATGCCCTTATACTCCCCTGTAAACTGATCAGACTTCTGTTCGATTGTTCCATCCGGTGAAATGCTATATGCTGCATCATTTGATCGCTCTGTTTTATTCTGGCGGTTGTTGATACAACTACCAAGAATAATAAAGAGTAGTAATGTTGCAAGGATATAGACTCTAGTTTTCATTTTTGTGCATAAGGAACTGTTACTATGCAAACAAAATTGATACCACAAACTCAGGGATGCTGACTTTTAGCATATTTTAACATTAATAGTCATCTTCATCATCTTCTCCGATAGCCATAAGATAAGCTCCTTTTAGCTCATTCAGTGCGTGCATATTACGTTTTGCTTTGGCCACTTCCATTCCTTTCTGGTAATACAGCAATGCATCATCCTTTCGATCAAGCTTCTCCAGTAATTTACCCAAATGATAATAAGTACCTACGTAATCCGGAAACTGCTCTGTAAGTTTTATGAACCTACTCAAAGCCTCCAAATCCTCTCCCGTTTTGAGATATTCATTTGCCAGAGCATAATGCAGAAACGGATCGGAAGGACTTTCTTTTAAAAATGCCTGAAGTTGTTCAAATTTAGAAGACATGATGATTGATATTATGTAATAAGGTAACCAAAGTTAATCATTACTCACAATATATTTAAATCTATTAATCTTATTAAAAAACATATTTTTGTTAATTTTGAGATAATGAAAATAACATTGTATAATTGTATATAATTTCAACAAAATATTTTTAACACAATTATGAAAATAAAACAATCGAATTTTGCAATTACTTTTAAAAAAAATGCAATACTTTCATTAGCAGGCACCATGCTATTTGCCAGTTGTGCAAGCAAAACATTAATTCAATCTAATCCTTCCGGTGCCAAAGTATATTTAGACGGAGAGTCGGTGGGAGTGACTCCATATTCACATAAAGATACAAAGATCATTGGCAGTACAACCAACATTAAGCTAGAAAAAGAAGGGTACGAAATTTTCAATACCAGTTTTTCAAGAAACGAAAAAGCAGATGTAGGTGCTATTATAGGAGGTGTTTTTGTATTAGTGCCTTTTCTATGGACTATGAAATACAAACCCGAACGCACCTACGACCTTATCCCAGCCGGAGCAAATACACCACAAGTTGTTACCTCCGACAAAGCTAACAGCAAATCTACAACTGACAGACTTAAAGAACTAAAAGAACTTTTTGATCAGAAACTGATCAGTCAGGAAGAATACGACACACAAAGAAAGAAAATTCTGGACGCGAACAAATAGGTGGCAAAATCAAATTATGGCACTTGATCATTCTTAAAACGAAAGAAAATTTTGAAGGGTCAAAAATTCAAAGTACTATGCTAGCATATAAAATGACATTTCACTGACTATCATACCACGCTGTATAATATTAAATTAAATATAAAAACAAACAACTGATTATAAGCATTTTAATTAAAACAAATTATTCAAACAAGCCAATTGTTTTGTTAAAAAAGACAGAAGAAACAGTTTTGTAAATGGTAAATTTCCGCTTCGAAGACTTTACTTTTATTACAATTTATATTAGGTTTGTGTAAAACGCATACAATTATGAGAATATTAGTTTGTATAAGTAATGTCCCGGATACGACATCAAAAATAACATTTGCGAATGATGGAACTGCCTTCAATACAGCAGGTGTTCAATTTATTGTAAATCCTTATGATGAAATTGCACTTTCAAAGGCTATAGATCTGGCTGAAGGCGGAAAAGGCACGGTAACAGTAATTAATGTTGGCGAAGCTTCTACAGAAGCTACTATCCGCAAAGCATTGGCTACAGGAGCAGATGATGCAGTACGTGTCGACAGCGTTCCACGTGATGCGTGGTTTGTTGCAAATCAGATTGCTGATTATGTCAAAAGCAATCCTTTTGATCTGATCCTCACCGGACGCGAGTCTATCGACTATAATGGAGCACAGGTAGGAGCTATTGTAGCTGAATTATTGAATATACCCTCTATTTCTATCGCCAAAAAAATAGATATTGAAGGTTCTAATGCTACTGTAGAACGCGAAATCGAAGGAGGAAAGGAAATATTGACGACTTCATTGCCTATGGTTGTGGGTACTGCTGAAGGTGTTGCTGAACCCAAAATCCCGAATATGCGGGGAATCATGAGTGCACGGACTAAACCTTTGCAGGTGATCCCTGCGGTAGAAGTACCCCAATTGTCTCATATTACCAAATATGAATCTCCTGCTCCGCGTGGTACAGTAAAAATGGTAGATGCCGGAGAAGTAGAGAAATTAGTGGGTCTTTTGCATGACGAGGCAAAGGTTATTTAATTTATTTTATTAAAACTGAAAATTATGTCTGTATTAGTTTATATAGAAAATATTGAAGGTCAATTTAAGAAATCTGCATTTGAAGCTATTTCTTATGCAAAAGCCATTGCAGACCAGACAGGAACTACTGTTACGGCTATATCGATCGGTGATGTCAGCAATTCTGAACTGGAGAAACCCGGTCAATTCGGAGCTTCAAAAGTTTTGAATGTACAAAATGGAGATCTCAAAAACTTTGTCAATCAAGCATATGCCTCTGTCATTGCGGAAGCAGCTCATAAAGAAGGATCCAAAATTGTAGTTCTGTCCAATTCATTCAGCGGTAAAGGTCTTGCACCGCGTATTGCGACCAAACTGCATGCTGGTCTTGCAGACGGTGTAATCGAACTGCCTCAGATCAGCGGTGATAGCTTATCTGTTAAGAAAACAGCTTTTTCTAATAAAGCATTTGCAACTGTGGAACTAAGCTCTGCCGTGAAAGTAATTTCCGTAAATCCGAACGCTTACGAAGCTAAGGCTGTTGGCGGATCAGCTGCAATAGAAGCATTTACGCCTCAGCTACAAGCCACTGACCTGAGTACTATTGTTAAAGAAATAGTTCGTGCTACCGATAAGGTTTCTCTACCGGAAGCAGAGATTGTCGTTTCTGCAGGGCGTGGACTAAAAGGTCCTGAGAACTGGGCTATCATTGAAGAATTAGCAGATGTATTGGGTGCGGCAACAGCATGTTCCAAACCGGTATCGGATGCGGGATGGAGACCTCACTCTGAACACGTAGGACAGACAGGGATCGTAGTAAGTCCGAATCTGTATATCGCTATCGGAATATCCGGCGCTATTCAGCATCTGGCAGGAGTGAGCTCTTCAAAAACAATTGTTGTTATCAACAAAGATCCGGAGGCTCCGTTTTTCAAAGTTGCAGACTATGGAATTGTGGGTGATGCCTTTGATATTGTACCCAAATTGACTGCTGCATTAAAAGCATATAAAAATAATTGATCGTAAATTCGTTACCCCGTAAATGCGGCTATTTCAAATTATTGTAGTAGCCGCTTTTATTTTGCTTTTAATATTCACATCTTTGTAATATCGTAAGAGGGAAGAATGAAGAAAATCAATTTAGATATCGTAGGACTTTCATATAGTCAGACGCAATCAGGTGCCTATGCGCTTGTGCTGGGAGAAGTTGGTGGCAATAGAAGACTACCTATTATCATTGGAGGTTTTGAAGCACAGGCTATAGCTGTAGAAATTGAAAAAATGACGCCCAGTCGTCCTCTTACACACGATCTTTTCAAAGCATTTGCAGATGCCTACGCAATTACTTTACAGGAAGTAATCATCTACAATCTTATTGACGGTATTTTTTTTGCCAAACTGATCTGTAGTGATGGTGAAAAAATCTCTGAAATTGATGCCCGTACTTCTGATGCAATTGCCTTAGCTGTACGTTTTGATGCTCCTATCTTTACTTATGAATTTATTATGGCATCTGCCGGAATTGTGATTGAAAGTAATGATTTTGCATTTTTGGAGAATATTGAAAGTGTTGAAGCCGCCAAAGCTCCGCAGGAACCACGTAAAGAGATCCCGACACCCCAGAAAAAATCACCATACAGTTCACTTTCTGATGAACAGTTAGAAGCTGCTCTGGAAAAAGCAATTGCAGACGAGCAATACGAGACCGCAGCTGCAATCCGTGACGAAATCACCTATAGAAAATCTTCATCTTAGATTTAAAATTAACGAAACAAACATACATGTCTATTAAATTTAGATTGACCATTATGAACTTCATACAATTCTTTGTATGGGGGGCATGGTTAATAACAATAGCAAACTTTTGGTTTGGCACTAAACAGTGGGATGGTACACAGTTCGGAGCCATATTTGCAACGATGGGAATCGCGTCTTTATTTATGCCTACACTGATCGGGATTATAGCAGACCGCTGGGTGAATGCAGAGCGATTATATTGTATACTTCACATTTTATATGGAGCTATTTTATTTTACCTGCCACAGGTAGATAATCCAGGCTCCTTTTTTTATGTCATGTTAGCAGCTATGTGTTGTTACATGCCTACACTGGCACTTTCCAATTCGATTGCTTACACTGCACTGATCAAGAACAATTATGATCTTGTCAAAAGCTTCCCTCCTATCCGTGTTTGGGGAACAGTCGGATTTATAGCAGCGATGTGGATTGTCAACCTGTCCGGTAATAAAGCTACGGCTATCCAGTTTTATATTGCAGGTACTGCAGCTATAGCATTGGGATTATATGCGCTGACACTACCTAAAAACACACCTCAGAAACTTATCAAAGAAAATGCTACCTGGATGCAGACGTTTGGACTGGAAGCATTCAAGTTGTTCGGAAATTATAAGATGGCTTTATTCTTTATCTTCTCGATGTTTCTGGGTGGTGCTTTGCAACTGACTAATGCATATGGAGATGTGTATATAGATGAATTCAAGTTTTTCCCGAAATATGCCGAATTATTAGTCGTAAAATACTCTACGATTATTATGTCGATCTCCCAAATATCGGAGACTTTATTTATTCTGGCCATTCCGTTTTTCTTAAAACGATTCGGAATCAAGAAGGTAATGCTCATCTCTATGATAGCCTGGGTACTGCGCTTTGGTCTTTTTGCCTACGGCAATCCTCAGGATGGATTATGGATGATTATTCTTTCCTGTATTGTGTATGGTATGGCATTTGATTTCTTCAACATTTCGGGTTCTCTGTTTGTCGAAACTTCTACCGATTCCAAAATCCGTTCTTCGGCTCAGGGATTGTTTATGATGATGACAAATGGTTTTGGAGCTGTGTTAGGCAGTCTGATCTCAGGTTGGGTGATCGATCATTACTTTACTATGTCTTTCCAGGATATCGGTCAGCTGGCTACTTTTCTGCAATCTGAAGTGACTAATATACATTTTATGGCCTTTTTAAAAGATAAAGGCGTCGCCATATCTGCAACAGGGGCATTTGAAAAACCATTACATCTTAAGGACTGGCATCATATATGGCTGGCCTTTTCAGCATATACACTCGTTATAGCTGTATTATTTGCTTTGCTGTTCAAGCACAAGCATGACCCGAAGCAATTAGAAAAAACATATCATTAAGACATAAAAAAAGGTAATCTGGCGATTACCTTTTTCCATCTTAAAACAAACTATGTTATGAATGTGTTTCGCAACAGATCTCTAACAATTTTAACCCTAACATTGGATATAAACAAAAATTACTCTGACACAAATGTAGAGAGCGGATATTAAGTCAGGATTAAGACCCAATTAAATGATTATTATTTCACATTTATTACTTCATAAAAAAAGCCACTTATAAGTGACTTTTTTATGAAGTATATTTTTCGTTTTATCTGGCCTGTGCTTCTGCGATCATTTTCAGAATCTCATCGACAACAGTCTTAGCAGCATCTTTCATCTTCGGGTTGCCAGGATAATCAGCATCCAGCGTGACTTTTTTAGACTTGTCTTTATAATTGTATTCCACATAGTAACGCGGAATCTCTTTACCTTCACTTGCATTTGCTCTTCTGGTCGTCATATCGTCATCCAGATTCCAGAATCCAAGTTCCATTGCTTTGCGGTGCAGGTACAATAAATCATCTTTACGAAGTTTTAATGTATCATTGATTAATGAATCACGTTTATCCAGATATTGATAATGGTGAGTTTTGGAATTGAATTCATTGACCATATGATCGGGTTCCCCATATTTAATGACAATCGATTCGAAATCCGAAAATCTGTATGGAGCATTCTTGACCATATTAGAATAGTAATACACACAGTACAATAAAAACGGAACTACTATACATAGTCCAATAAAGATCTTTCTACTATTTAAACTCATTTCTAAATTCTAAAATTTTGACAAAAGTACAGAATATAATAAGGAATCGTCAAACTTTGGATGTCAAAACAGGAAAGAGTCAACTTTTATTGCTATGAGTTGACTCTTTTCATTATAAACCGATGCCTACTATTTCTGTTATAGTTTAATAGTACCTGCTCCGGTAAAATATTTTGCATACCATGAATCTGTCAGATCTGAAATGATTACTCCCTTTCGGGTAGATACGTGGACAAATTTATTGTTGTGGAGATATACGCCAACATGATCTATCGCTCCTCCCCCAAAAGAGAAAAACACTAGATCTCCTTCTTTGAGCTGGCTTTCTCTCTTACTGTTTACAAGTGCTCCCATATCTCTTGAGGTACGTGGAATTATCTTACCATATACGTCTTTATATAAGATACCCACAAAACCAGAGCAGTCGATTCCACTTTTGGTTTGTCCTCCCAGACGATGTGGACTTCCCATCCAGTCATTAATAAATCCGTAGAGATAGCGGTTATTGAGATCTCTGACGCTTACATTTAGCAATTTGGCATAATTCTCCAGATTAGAACCTGTCAGATCAACTCCTCTTGCCGAACTGGCATCTGATAATACTCCACTTGTACTTCCTTTTCCTTTGTAGCCACCACCTACCAATACTTTCTTTTTACTGGAACAAGAAGATAAGACTAAGAAACCAAGACATACTGAAAAAGCTAAGTAAGAGGATATTCGCTTCATATAAAGACAAGTTATTGCTATACAAATGTACAAAAAACGTCATATGACGACAATATATTAACGCCGATGTTGCTTAATTCGTACATTTGGCAGGAATTTTAGAATATGGAAAAATTAAAGGGTGCTATCGCAGTTTTTTTAGGGGCAAGTAGTTTTGGTATATTATCCACCTTTGTAAAAAAGGCTTATGCTCAAAACTTCACACTGGCAGAGGTAATCGGTATGCAGGTACTTTTCGGAATGGTGATTTTGTGGGCTATTTACTTTGGAGTACGAATATTTAATAAGGAACGATTGGATAAGTATCCCAAGAAGACCAAAGTATGGACAATATTGATCAGCGGATTTTCTACCGGTCTGGTCAGTATCCTGTATTATAAATGTGTATCTCTGGTACCTGCTTCACTGGCAATCGTACTGCTGATGCAATATATCTGGATAGGTGCATTAATAGAATTTATTCTTTTCCGGTCTAAACCATCCCGAAAACAGGCTATCGGAATAGTTGTCATTCTCCTCAGCACTTTACTAGCTACAGGTCTGGTTGATAAAGGAATTGCATCTTTTGATCTGGCAGGAATTGGATACGGCTTGCTGGCCGCAACAGGATACGCATCCTTCCTCATTGTCAACGGACGTGTTGGAAATGATTATCCCCCTATTCAGAAAAGTGGCCTGATGGTGACCGGATCATGTATATTGATCTTTATTCTTTTCCGTCCATTATCCTTGTTTACAGGAGAATTGGGCGACGGGATTTGGTATTTCGGATTGATTCTCTCTATATTCGGGACCGTATTACCACCCCTTCTGTTTGCTTACGGGATACCGAAGATCGGAGTTTCACTGAGCAGCATATTAAGTGCTGCAGAGCTCCCGGTGGCTGTCTGTATGTCTTACTTCGTATTGACCGAGCAGGTCACTTTGCTTCAATGGATCGGAGTAGTGATCATTCTATTGATTGTAATATGGATGAATCTGAATAAAGAGAAGGCTACAGAAACAGTCTGACACGATAATAAAAAAAGACCGACTGGAAATCCTGTCGGTCTTTTTCGTTTTATATGTTTATGTTTCCTTGTTAGGCGTGAATAAATACTTCAGGTAATTCTTCTATTTCCACCTCTCCGGTCTCTGTAATCGAAGTGAATCTTACCTGAATCACTTCATTAACCAGAAGGGGATCATAAGCGGTACGCACTTTTACATAGTTTTTGGAGAACCCATGCATGAAACCTTCTTTTTCATCACTTTCAAAAAGTACATCTCCGATTTTACTTAATTGATTTTCGTAAAATGCCCGGCGTTTTTTTTCGGAAAGGATATGTAACATTTTGCTGCGGTCACTTCGTTGTGCACCTGGGACAGCACCTTCCATCTGCGCTGCAATCGTGTTTTCACGTTCTGAATATGTAAATACATGCAGGTACGAAATATCCATCTCATTGAGAAAGTTGTATGTATCCAGAAAATCCTCACGGGTTTCGCCTGGGAAACCAACAATCACATCGACTCCGATACAACAGTCCGGCATCAACGACTTTATTTTAGCGACACGTTCAGCATACAGTTCACGCTTATACCGGCGACGCATCATTCCTAAGATTTTATTATTTCCAGACTGTAACGGCATATGAAAATGTGGAACAAAGCGTTTGGATTGTGCTACAAATTCAATAATATCATTTGCCAACAGATTTGGTTCTATAGAGGAGATACGAATACGATCTATTCCTTCTACTTCATCCAGTGCCTTTACCAGATCCAGGAACCGATCCTGACGCTCCCCGTCGCGCACACCAAAATCACCGATATTGACACCCGTCAATACTATTTCTTTTACACCTGACGCTGCGATTTCTTCTGCCTGACGAACGATATCCTCAATCTTGCCGGATCTGCTGGCTCCGCGAGCCAATGGAATTGTACAAAATGTACAGGAATAATCACACCCATCCTGGACTTTCAAAAATGTCCGGGTGCGATCACCAATAGAATAAGCCGACACAAACTGATTGGTCTCATCTATCGGCGCATTATGAACAATTGTCTTTTCCTGCTTGGTGAGATCATTGATATGTTCTATGATATTGAATTTTTCAGCAGCGCCCAGTACCATATCCACACCCGGTATATTCGCGATCTCCTGAGGTTTCAATTGGGCATAGCAACCAACAATAGTGATATAAGCATTCGGAGAATACTTCAGTGCCTCTTTGACGACTTTTCTACACTTCTTATCAGCATGATCTGTTACAGAGCAGGTATTGATGACATATACATCTGCCTGGCTATTGAAAGCTGTGGTTTCATAACCGGCATCTTTGAATATTCGGCCAATAGATGACGTCTCCGAAAAATTCAGTTTACATCCAAGGGTATAGAAAGCTACTTTTTTATTCATAATAATTTTGCAAAAATACATAAAAACTTGCAAAATGTGAGTTGTTGAAAAATTGTGACACTCTAATGGTTCTAAATCCCTTATCTTCGTATGTCTTTTAAATAAAAATCATGAAACAGTATTTAGATCTCCTTAAGCACGTATATACCAATGGTGTAACCAAGACTGACCGTACAGGTACAGGTACTAAGAGTGTGTTTGGCTATCAGATGCGTTTCAATTTAAAAGAGGGATTTCCTTTGGTTACGACAAAAAAATTGCATCTGCGTTCGATTATTCACGAACTGATCTGGTTTTTGAAAGGAGAAACCAATATTCAGTATTTAAAGGAAAATGGTGTGAGCATCTGGGATGAATGGGCAGATGAACAGGGTAATCTTGGTCCTGTATATGGCTCACAATGGCGTTCATGGCCAACTCCGGCCGGAGAGCACATTGATCAGATCGCTCAGGTAATCAAACAATTAAAAAACACACCTGACTCCCGCAGAATAATTGTATCCGCATGGAATGTAGCCGAAATAGAACATATGGCTTTGCCTCCTTGTCATGCATTTTTTCAGTTTTATGTTGCTCCGGCCCAACCTGAAGCCGGCATTCTGAAACCACAGTTGTCCTGCCAGCTCTACCAGCGGAGTGCAGATATATTTCTGGGTGTGCCTTTTAACATCGCATCTTATGCCTTGTTGACAATGATGGTCGCACAGGTTTGTGATATGGAACCTGCAGAATTTATTCATACACTCGGCGATGCACATATTTACAGCAATCACTTTGAGCAAACTGAATTACAACTGAGCAGGGATCCGAAGCCACTTCCGAAAATGATCATCAATCCGGATGTTCGTGATATTTTTGATTTCAAATTCGGAGATTTTGAGCTGGTAGATTACGAATCTCACCCGCATATCAAGGCGCCAGTAGCCGTTTAGTAATAATCTCTAATACCGGAGTAAGAATTTAAGAACAGTCACATACAAAAAGAAAAAACAGTTCTAACCGACTACATCAATACGTACATGTCACATTTGAAAATAACACTCATCGTTGCCGCAGCCGAAAACAATGTCATTGGTAAAGACAATCAAATGCCATGGCATTTGCCGAATGACTTTAAATACTTCAAGAAAAATACGCTCGAACACAGTGTCATTATGGGACGTAAAACATTTGAAGCCATTGGCAAAGCACTTCCGGACCGTCGTAATATTGTGATCTCGCGCAATCAGGATTTTCATCATCCGGATGTAGATACAGCTAATAGTCTGCAGGAAGCGATCTTGTACTGCCGGGATGAGCGAGAAGTATTTGTGATCGGCGGAGCGAATATTTATGAACAAACTCTTCCTTTTGCACATAAAGTATTGTTGACACGTGTCCATACAACTATTGAAGGCGATGCTGTATTTCCTGTGTTAAATCCTGAAGAGTGGGCGCTGGAAAGTGAAGAAAAGCACTTTGCAGATGACAGACATGCCTTTGATTATACTTTCCAGATCTTCAACCGTAAGTAATAGCAATGTCTGCGGTACCAACAGTCATATTTTGGTTTCGACGTGACCTGAGACTCCAGGATAATCACGCTCTATTCCGTGCTTTAAATTCAGAAGCTGCGGTACAGCCGGTTTTTATATTTGACTCAACAATACTGACCAGGCTGGATGATCCGGCGGATGCCAGAGTAACATTTATTTACCAGCAACTTCAACTCCTACAGGAACAACTGAAGCCTTATGGCAGTAGTATCAGAACGTACTATGGTGAACCGGCAACAGTATGGGAAGAGATATATGAAGAATACACCCCCACTGCAGTATATGTAAATTCGGATTACGAACCGGCTGCGATTACCAGAGATCTTCTTGTCCGGGGAATTTTACAGCAATATAAGGTCGATTTTAACACATTCAAAGATCAGGTTATCTTTGAAAAAGCTGAAATCGTCAAAAATGACGGACTGCCATATACGGTATATACGCCTTACAAAAACAAATGGCTCACAACATTGGAGGAACAGCTTCCGCTTCCGTCTTATACTTCCGAGAATCTCCTTAAAAATCTTCGTCAGGCGAGTTATGCTCTCCCTTCTTTACAGGATCTTGGCTTTTCTCTGTCAACAATTCCATTTCCTGAAAAAACTTTCTTTACAGCAATAGCTGACTATGCTGATACAAGAGATATACCAGGCCTTGAAAACGGAACTTCTCATTTAGGTATACATCTGCGTTTCGGAACGATCAGTATAAGAAAATTAGTAGAACGGGCTTACCCGTCACAGAACAAAACCTACCTGCATGAGCTTATCTGGCGTGAGTTTTTTATGATGTGCCTGTGGCATTTTCCACATACGGTCAACCACGCGTATTACAGCAAATATGATCACATCCGATGGGAAAATAATGTAGCTCACTTTGAAGCCTGGTGTAACGGACAGACCGGATATCCGCTGGTGGATGCCGGAATGCGTGAATTAAACACGACTGGTTTTATGCACAATCGGGTACGTATGCTGACAGCCAGTTTCCTCTGCAAGCATCTGTTGATCGACTGGAGATGGGGAGAGGCTTATTTTGCACAGAAATTATTAGATTATGATCAAAGTGCGAATATCGGCAACTGGCAATGGGCTGCAGGTTGCGGCATGGATGCGGCACCCTACTTCCGTATCTTTAACCCGACCCTACAAACCAAAAAATTTGATCCTCAATTTGTTTATATCAAAAAATGGGTACCTGAATTTCAGGACTTCAGTTATCCTCCTCCCATTGTAGA
This sequence comes from Sphingobacterium spiritivorum ATCC 33861, assembly GCF_000143765.1. Taxonomy (GTDB): domain Bacteria; phylum Bacteroidota; class Bacteroidia; order Sphingobacteriales; family Sphingobacteriaceae; genus Sphingobacterium; species Sphingobacterium spiritivorum. Next base: position 29,246 of record NZ_GL379780.1, read on the forward strand.
ACATGCATGGGCAAGAGATAGGGCATTAGCCCGATATAAAGCCGGTTTTGAGCATTCATAACAAAAGAAGTATGCGTTTTTGTGCAATTTTTAATTAACTTCACTTAAGAATTGTCTACAGATTATGAAAAAAGCCCTTTTTATTGTTCTCAACTTAATCGCCATGCATAGTTTTGCACAAAAAACAGATACAATTTATCTGGAAAAATTACTAAGAAGTCATCCTGATTTATTCGGGAAAATCCTGAGCCATCCTACGCATAACGAAGTACAGATTATCTATACACAGATAGACAGGGATAAAAATAATATTCCGCACTTCAGATCGTTCACCTACAGACTCAATCCTCATTGGTATTTCTATCCAGCCAGTACTGTTAAATTGCCCACTGCGATCCTGGCTTTAGAAAAGATTAACGAACTAAACATTAAAGGACTGACAAAAGATACTCCTCTGAAAATAGATTCTGCGTTTGAAAAGCAGACCCTGGTAGATCGTGATTCTTCTTCAGAAAGCGGACTGCCAAGCGTTGGCCAGTATGTCCGCAAAATCCTGCTGACCAGCGACAACGATGCTCAAAACAGACTGTTTGAATTTATTGGCCGCGAAGAATTAAATAAGAAACTAAAGAAATACGGAACCCGAAACAGCCGGATAGTCAACCGTCTTGCCATAGGAGACAAAGGTATATGGGCAAAACACACAAACCCTGTAACATTCTATGACGGAGACAAAATATTATATCATCAGGAAGCCCGTTATGATGCCAGTGATTACCCTATGGATCTCAAAAATACGGTACAGGGAAAAGGATATATGAATGAGAAAGATGAAATTGTATATCAGCCATGGAGCTTTGAGGGTCTGAATGTATATGCGCTGGAAGATCAGCAGCTCATCATGAAAAAATTACTTTTTCCTGAAGCTTACAGACCTTCAGAAAGATTTAAGCTCTCAAAGGCAGACTATGATTTTGTATATGATTATATGTCCCGCTATCCCTTCGAGTCGGAGTATCCAAAGTATGATGAAAATGAATTTTGGCCCACATACAGCAAACTTTTATTCTATGGACGTGACAAACAAGCCGTCTTAAATCCGGACATACGAATCTTTAATAAATACGGAGATTCCTACGGATACAATATTGACAATGCTTATATCGTAGATTTTAAAAACGGAGTCGAATTTCTGCTTGCAGCTGTAGTTCAGTCTAATGAAGACGGAATTTATAATGACGGGATTTATGAATATGAAACCGTGACTTATCCGTTCTTAAAAAATCTGGGACAACTGCTTTATCAGGAAGAATTAAAAAGACCTAAGAAAATAAAGCCTGATCTGACAAAATTTGATTTCAGAAAAAAACATTAAAAAAAATCCGCCATTTGGAAGACATGCATAGCGTGTATGTCTTCCAAATGGCGGTATAGCCCTGAACATTACTGATCTATTTTTTTAACGCTACCTCTATCAGGTCCCCGTAAAAATCTGTTTCTTTCATTCCGGCAGCGCGTACCTGTTGCGGAATAAAACTCTGAGCTGTCTGCCCCGGGATGGTATTGATTTCAATAAAGTAGAACTTATCTGTTCCGTTTTCCAGGAAAAAGTCAATTCTGACCATCCCTTTACAATTTAACCGGATATATACTTCTTTGAGTAAGGCTGCTATTCTAGACTGTTGCTCTTCGGTAAGATCCGCCGGTGTAATCTCTTCAGTCAATCCAGGGGTATATTTTGCTTCATAATCGAAAAACTCACGTGTAGTTTTCACTTCAGTTGCAGGAAGAACAGTTAATAAGCCTTCTACATTCCGATAAATACCCTGTGAAAATTCCCGTCCTGTCACAAATTCTTCCACAATAACCTGCTTGCCTGTATTCTCTGCATCAAATGCTTTATCAATTGCTTCAGCCAATTCCTCATTGGTTTTCACCTTAGTCATACCTATACTGCTTCCTCCGGCATTCGGTTTTACAAAATACGGCAGGGACAGATTAGCTTGTACAGTTGCTACAGCCTCAGCACGCTGTGCTTCAAACAACAGCACAGATTTTGCCATATGCAAATCCGGAATACCAGCAAGTACTGCTTTAGTATATCCTTTATTCATTGTCAGTGAAGAAGTCAGTGCATCACAGGAAGTATAAGGAATATCCAGCATATCAAAATATCCCTGCAAACGTCCGTCTTCACCAGGAGTTCCGTGGATCAGAATAAAAGCAAGATCAAACCGGATAGTTTCATGGTCAAGCGGAAGTGTAAAGTTTTCACGATTGACCGTAAATTTAACGCCTTGTTCATTCACATGAAACCAGTGGTCTTTTGTAATTGTAATCAGGTAGACATCATATTTATTGTGATCCAGCTGACTATACACAAATGCAGAACTTTTAAAAGAAACTTCTGCTTCTCCTGTATAACCTCCGGTTAATAATGCTATTTTTGCTTTCATAAAATTTAGTGATTCTTATTAGCAAATATAATTTGCTATGCACGGAAAAACGAATAATTTTGTTTTAATTATGGTATAATACTTAACTTAAAACCAAAGCGTGGCTTCAAGTTTGTATGTACTTTTTTATTTATACTCAATATAGGGTCTTAGATTACTAAAATGTCAAAAATATTCACCTACTTAAGGACTGATACCTTCAGAAAGAATTTATTGTTAGCAATTGCCTTTTTTGTTGTCCTTTTTCTGGGCATTTACTTTGGATTAGGGATTTATACAAAACATAATGAAGCGATTCCGGTACCGAAAGTTAAAGGAATGATAATCGAACAGGCTATTGATGCCCTGGACAATGCCGGATTGGATTATCAGATTGATTCTGTTTATCAGATGGATGCCAAGCCGGGTCTGGTGATTGAACAGGATCCTGAACCCAATTTTCATGTTAAAAGCGGACGCACGATTTATCTGACCATTATCTCTAAAACTGCACCGGAAGTTGATTTCCCGAATATTATTGACAAGACGCTTATTGAAGCCTCTGCCATACTGAAAAATCATGGGTTCCGTGTAGGAGATACAACTTATATCGCGGATATTGCGAAGGATGTAGTATTAGATGTAAAATTTGCAGGTCAAAAGTTAAAACCCGGACGTATGGTACCTAAGGGTTCACGTATCGAACTTGTCCTGGGTGACGGTCGCGGGGAAGATGAGATAAATATTCCTAATCTGTTAGGACTGACATTAACAGAGGCTAAATTCGCATTACAAGGTGTAGGACTGAATGTCGGTGTAGTACAATATCAGGGAACAGTAAGTGATTCTACAGCAGCACGTGTCATCAGTCAGACTCCTGACACGACAGCAGGTCTGGTGAGTCTAGGAACTCCTATTAACCTTTCACTTTCTCAGCAATAGAAAATATAATCATGGAAAATAAAAACAGAAAAATGCCTAAATGGCTGGGAATTATAATTGTCTTAATCTTAGTAGTAGGAGGTTATTTCAGTTGGAAATATTACCGTGCATTTTTTGGTTCAAGCGTTACCGCCAATCAGGAATATCTATATATCCGTGATAATTCAACGTATGAGCAGGTTTTAAAGGACATAAAGGAAAAGAAAATCGTTGATAATCCGGAGCTGTTCGATTTTGCGGCAACACAAATGGATTATAAAAATAGTGTGAAACCCGGCCGGTACAAACTGACACCTGGTATGAATAACCGTCGTCTGATCGGAAATCTGCGTGGTGGATATCAGGATGCTGTCAAATTCAGATTCGAAACTGTACGCCTGAAAGAAAACTTTGCGGCTTTATTAGCTAAAAATTTTGAGGCTGATTCTGCTACTTTCATTCAGTTACTGAATAATGATGCATTAGCCGAACAGTATGGATTTACAAAAGATAATTTTTTCACGATGTTTATTCCTAATACATACGAGATCTATTGGAATACCGCTCCTGAAAAAATTATAGCCCGCTTCAATGATGAATATAAAAAATTCTGGAATGCAGAACGACTCGAAAAGGCTAAAGCACTTGAACTGACTCCTCAGGAAGTCAGCGTACTTGCTTCTATTGTAAAAGGTGAGGCACTGCACAGAAATGAAATGCCTAAAATCGCAGGACTATACATCAACAGATTGCGTAAAGGGATGTTGTTACAGGCTGATCCTACAGTTATATTTGCAAATCAGGATTTCACCATCCGCAGAGTTCTGAACAAACATCTTCGGGTAGTATCTCCTTATAATACTTATCTGATTCGCGGATTGCCTCCGGGACCAATCAGCTTACCTACAATTGCTTCTATTGATGCTGTGTTGAATTATGAGCATCATGATTTTATTTATATGGTAGCAAAAGAAGATTTTTCAGGATACCATAATTTTTCCAGAACTGAAACAGAACACTTAGCATATGCCCGTAAATATCAACAGGCATTGAATGACCGGAATATTAAAAAATAATCAGAAATAATGTTTGTATTTGAAAACCAATTACGTGTACGATATGCAGAAACAGATCAAATGGGATACATGTATTACGGTAATTATGCTGCATTCTATGAAGTAGCACGAACAGAAATGCTGAGAAGCACGGGCATCTCTTACAAAGAGCTAGAAGACATGGGCGTTATGCTGCCTGTGCTGGAACTAAACTGCCGCTTTATAAAGCCGGCTCGCTATGATGAATTGATCACAATCAAAACAACAATAAGATCCAAACCCGGTATTCGTCTAAAATTTGAACATGAATTGTACAACGAAGCCGGAGAATTGATCAATACGGGATCAACACAACTGGTATTTGTTGATATCAAAAAGAACAAACCATGTATGCCACCGGCTATTTTTCAACATAAAATGGCTGCTTATTTTGGAGATTAATGAACAAATTTCACCGAATATTACTTACGTTCAAACCATACGATAACTTTATTGAATGGACCAAGTCTGTAATACTTCCGGGGTTCGGATCTCTGCCCTTGTATACTGTTGGAATTTTCTTTTTTCAGGAAATAGCCAGAGAATCCATTCTCAATAAAGCATCTTCTCTGGCCTATAATTTCCTGCTTGCTATGTTTCCGGCAATCATCTTTCTGTTTACGATGATCCCTTATATCCCCATTGATAATTTTCAGGAACAATTACTGGAATTTCTTAAAGTGATCATTCCGCACAATGCCTTTGATGTTATCCAGACTACTCTCGAAGACATCATCAAAAATCAAAATGGTGGCTTGCTATCTTTTGGTTTTGTGTTGGCAGCATTCTTTTCCACAAATGGGATGCACACTCTCATGCTGGCCTTTAATAAAGCCTCCCTTACTACAGAAAACCGCAGCTGGATTAGACAACGTCTCGTAGCATTAGCTTTATCCTTTACCATCATTGTTGCCCTGACAGTAGGGATGGGTATCTTTACATTTGCCGGTATTGTAATCAATTATCTCAAATCAAATATTTCGGTAGATGTATCCTGGTTCTGGACTTTTATCATTAAAGCAGCCCGATGGATTATCTTATTCGGGATTTACTTTTTCACTGTAAGCTGTCTTTATAAGTTTGGTCCAGCCTCCAATCAAAAATGGAAACTTTTTAGTCCGGGAGCTACTCTGGCAACCATTCTTGCCATTCTCACATTTTCCGGATTTGCCTATTATATCAATCACTTCGGAGCTTACAATAAATTATACGGATCAATCGGAACGATAATCGTGATCATGATCTGGATGTATCTTAACTCCTTAATATTACTGGTTGGATATGAACTCAATGCCAGTATAGCTCTTTCCAAACAGAGCATAAAAATAGTAAGACCACGTACTTATAATTCTTTTAAGCCTGTAGATTAGGCTCTACAATTTTCAATATTAAATAATAATTAACACAATAAAAGCCTTTATTTTGTGCTGGATTTATTTTGAATGCGAAAATCGATTGTCATACACCAAAACAGTAATCGGGTAAGAAAGATTCTTCTTTTTTCTACAATTGTTTTGTTTGTCATCATATCTTTAGTATTTCTTATTTCCATTCAACAATACAAAAACATCCAAAAAAGGCTTGAAAATATCTATCTCTCTATTAATGAAGAGAACAGTGATTTTTCTGATATTCTGACTAAATATAATGAAGCCGAAAACTATTTCCGGCTCTTTTCCATCGATTTTGATATCGAAAGTTACAGCAAATACGAGCAAAAACTTTTAGAGATCAACGGCGCGATAGACTCCATGCTGGTCTCTTCCAACAGAGATACAAACTCGTCCAAATCCTACAATAACAATATCGGTAAAAGGAAAGTGATAGCAGATGATTTTGTATTACTACGCTTAAGGATCTCGGAAATTCTGAATTATTCCGACACACTCAAACAATACCCTCAAATGCTGTCAGAAAGTGAAATTTTTAATGTCCTGACAGCCCCCCATTCAGAATCCATCAATAATAAGGCTAAAGAATTTATTGTTGTTAAAAAAAAACCTTTTTTCAAAAGAATATTTGACAGCAAAAATGACACGATATCCCTTCAAAACTTAGTGGCTAATGAGGACCGACAGAAGGAAATCAAACTACAGAAACAATTAAATATCAACGCAGCCAACAGCAGAAATAAGCTGATCACTCTCAAGAAATCTTTCTTCGATCTGCGCCAAAAGGAACGTGAACTATTATCCACTAATTTTTCACTTTTATATGATCTGAACAAAATTATCAGGGATATTCACGAAAATCAGGTTGTTCAAAAACATTTAAACTCCAGTAACGAAACAAAAACACTTTTCGAAAGAACCAACCAATTTAAATGGACAATGATTAGTTGTCTGTTTTTTATGTTTATTATGATCTGTATGATTATCTATTATCAATTATATAGCAATTATTATGAACGTAAACTTATCGAAGAAAAACTGTACGCAAATAAACTTGCGGAAGAAAAAACAGATACAATAGCCGAAATAACACATGAGATCAGGACACCGATCAACTCTTTGATAGGTATTATCGATTTATTAAAAAAGAAAGAAAATCTCTATACGGATAAAGACAAGCTCCTTCTGGAATCTGCTTATTCAAGTATTCAAAACACCTCAAAGACGATTAATGATATTCTGAATCTCAGTAAAGTGGATGATTCCAGTAATAATCTCTTGTTGAGCAACTTTGATATTAATGATTTACTCATGGATGTGGTTGAGCAAAACCGCAATCAGGCCGAATTAAAAAATCTACAGATAAAATATGTTAAGGAAAAAGGATTGCGAACAATTATATATTCAGATGAATTCAAAATCAGACATATCTTAAACAATCTGCTTTCCAATTCCATCAAATACTCTCAGAAAGGAACAATTACCAGCTCGGTGATGATTGATAACAAAAGCAGCCAGCTGATCCTCACAGTAGAAGATCAGGGCATAGGTATATCTGCCGATCTTGAAAAAACGATTTTCAGAAAATACTTTACAGTCAATAAGAACAATAAGGTCGAAGGTGGTGTTGGTCTAGGATTATTTATTCTTCAAAAGCTGGTAAATAGTCTGAATGGTAAGATCAGCTTTACCAGCCAGTCCAATGTAGGAACAACTTTCACAATAACAATTCCTATTCCCCCTGCCAAACAGCCTAAACCCGGCGATACGGAGAAGGTTACCTCCGTAACTGAATTACGCAAAGACATTTCCTGGCTCATCGTAGATGACAATGCCCTAAATCTTTTGTACATGAAACACTTTTTCGCGTTGCATCCGCATGTAGAAACCGCTACAAACGGAGCTGAAGCGTTAGAGGTGTTACAGAAAAAGAAAATAGACATTATCATCACAGACATCAATATGCCGGTAATGACAGGTGATGAAGTACTGATGCATATTCGTAAAAATCCGAAATACAACGATATACTTGTTATAGCTACCTCATCGGATAATGAGCAGGTAAAATCACTGGAAATCAAGCACAACCTATGCTTTAACGGGATTTTGATCAAGCCTTTCAATGAAAAGAAACTAATAGAGGTGATCTCCAACACACTAAATTCCTGTCAGAAGACTCCCCAATAAGCACAATTTCAAGGTGTTTCAACAAATATTTTCAAAGAAAGTCTATATTTTTTTTCACATAAATACTTGTTAATAAAAGTTTTTCGTATTTTTGCAGTCCCAACTGAGTTGGGAAAAGGAGATAAATTAATTAATGGCAAAAAAACAAGAAGCAGAAAAAGAGTTAGCGGCGAAAAACGCAGAGCTACAAGGTGCTGACACCAAAGTGGTGAAAGACACTGAAAAAATTGAATCAGAAGCTGATTCAAAATTAATCGACGAAATCAAATCTAACGCTTGGAGCACCCCTGAAGGTGAATTCGACTGGGATCTTGATGAGAAAAAATTCGGAAGTTACAGTGAAGCTGAGCGTTCTAAATTAGAAGAGCAATATGCTGGAACTTTCAACCAAATCAACCAAGGCGAGATTATTGAGGGTGTTGTAGTATCTGTAAACAACAAAGACGTTGTTTTGAACGTAGGTTTCAAATCTGACGGCCTTGTTTCACTTTCTGAGTTCCGTGATCTTCCAGATTTGAAGGTTGGTGACAAAGTTGACGTTTTCGTAGAGTCGCAAGAAGATGCTAACGGTCAGTTAGTATTATCTCGCAAACGTGCTAAAACTCAAAAATCTTGGGAAGCTATCAACGAAGCATTGGAAAATGATGCAATCATTGATGGTTTTGTTAAGAGCCGTACTAAAGGTGGTCTTATCGTGGATATCAAAGGTGTTGAAGCATTCTTACCTGGATCTCAAATCGATATCAAACCAATCCGTGACTACGATATATATGTTGGTAAAACAATGGAATTCAAAGTTGTTAAAATCAACCACGAATTTAAAAACGTTGTCGTTTCACACAAAGTGTTGATCGAAGATGATTTGGAAAACCAAAAATCTGAAATCGTAGCTAAATTAGAAAAAGGTCAGGTATTAGAAGGTACTGTTAAAAATATCACTGATTTCGGTGTGTTCATCGACTTAGGTGGTGTTGACGGATTACTTCACATTACAGATATTTCATGGGGTCGTATCGAGCACCCGAAAGAAGTTTTGGCATTGGATCAGACTATCAACGTAGTTGTATTAGACTTTGATGATGAGAAAAAACGTATCGCGTTAGGCTTGAAACAATTATCTGAGCACCCTTGGGAATCTTTAGATAAAGATCTTGTTATCGGTTCTAAAGTTAAAGGAAAAATCGTAACAGTTGCTGATTACGGTGCTTTCTTAGAAATCATCCCGGGAGTAGAAGGATTGATCCACGTATCAGAAATGTCCTGGTCTCAAAATTTACGTTCTCCACAAGAGTTCCTGAAAGTAGGTGACGAAATCGAAGCTGAAATCCTTACTCTGGATAGAGAAGAACGCAAAATGAGCCTTGGTATCAAACAATTGACTCCAGATCCTTGGAAAAACATCACTGAACGTTACCCTGTTGGTTCACAACAACAAGCTGTTGTTAAAAACATGACTAACTTCGGTGTATTTGTTGAACTTGAAGAAGGTATCGACGGATTGATCCACATCTCTGATCTTTCTTGGTCTAAGAAAATCAACCACCCTAACGAATTCACTAAAGTTGGTGAAACATTAGACGTAGTTGTTTTAGAACTTGACGAAGAAAACAGAAAACTGAGCTTAGGTCACAAGCAATTAGAAGAAAACCCTTGGGATACTTTCGAAACTATCTTCACAATTGATTCAATTCACGAAGGTACTGTATTGAAAGTTGGAGATAAAGGTGATATCGTAGCTTTACAATATGGAGTTGAAGGTTTCTGCCCTTCTAAACACTCTGTAAAAGAAGACGGTTCTTCATTGAAAGTTGACGAAGTTGCTCAATTCAAAATTATTGAATTCAACAAAGAGAACAAACGTTTAGTAATTTCTCACTCTCGTATCTGGGAAGATGAAAGAGCTGAAGCTCGTGTTGAAGAATTCAATGCACGTAAGAAAGAAGCAAAAGCTGCTACTTCTGCTGTGAAAAAAGTGAAAGATTCAGTTGAGAAATCTACTTTAGGTGACTTAGACGTTCTTGCACAATTGAAAGAGCAAATGGAAGGTGACGAGAAGAAATCTAAATAATCTTTAGATTGATCTACATATTCCGAAACCCTGACGATATCGTCAGGGTTTTTTGTTTATATTCGGATGTAAATTGTAAATTTTATCTTTAATCAAACAGTAGCGAAATGGATAAAACCAATAGATGGATAGAGGAACTTGATCTGCTGACGCAAATTATTCAGGAGTTTCCTCTGGAGCAGACAACCAAATGGGGCGGTCCCGTATTTACCTATCAAAATAAAAACATCCTTTCTTTCGCTGGATTCAAAAATCATTTTGCGCTTTGGTTTTTCAACGGATCACATCTAACAGATCCTTATCAGGTGTTGCGTGCCACACAGGGCGAAAAAACCAAAAACCTCAGACAGTGGCGTTTTACTGACCGGTCAGAAATAAACAGCAAACAGATCGCAGAATATATTACAGAAGCGATAGAAGTGGAGAAAAAAGGACTGAAGACAGTACCGGGCAAGAAAGAATACATTCCTATACCTCCATCGCTGAGCGATCAGCTGGACAACGATAATGTACTAAAACATGCTTTTGAAAAACTAAGTCCGGCAAAGCAAAACGAATACAATGAATATATAGCAGAAGCAAAACAAAGCAAGACACAAGCCACCCGTATTGAAAAAATAATTCCAAACATTCTGCAGGGTTACAGCTTGCACGAGCAATATAAAAAGCCCAAGAAAGTATAAAGCAACTGGCTTAATCAATAGAATTACCGTAACCAGTATATGCTAAAAAACATTCACCCAGGTATACTGTTCATCTTTGACTTCAACTTGTCCTTCGTCCAGAAGTTCACGAATCACTTTTAAGCGGATCGTATCATCGCCTATAGTTATCCGATCGACCAGACTATGAAGATCCAGCATATCATCAATCAGCAGTATTTTGACCTCTGCTTTAATCTTTTGTTCCTGATTGGAACGATGCTGGCGTATAAGACACAGATCACATTCTCCACACGGAGCCACAGCCTGCTCCCCAAAATATTCACGAATGGAAATGCTTCTGCAATTCTTTGTATCAAGATAAGCATATATCGCTTTGAGTTGCTCTTCCTTGACCCCTCTCCGCTCCCTGATAAACTGCGTATCGATATAAAGATTTTTATAGTCTACCCTGTTTTGCAGAAATTGCAATTGCGGAGCATCTGTATGAGGTAAATAACTGGCGACCTGTTGTTTTTGCAGATTCTTTAGCATTTCCACCACTGTACCATAAGAGATCTTCAGCTTTTTAGCAAACTCATATTCGTTAATATGAATATAAAAATCAAAAGCTCCCCCATATGAACGTAGAATCGCTTTTATCAAACCATCATACTTCGCATTACTGATCTGGAATTTGTACAATTCCTGATAATCTATTTCAAACTTGAATCGGGCGGGTATGAACACGGCTTCAGACAGCGAGATCCATCCATCTCGTTCCAGAAATTTCAATGCACTCATGGTTGGCAAAAGATCGACCTTATACTTCTTGGCGAACTCCACTACATCAAAATCAAATACAGCTCCTTCTCCTGCTCCGTATGCGATTTGAAAATGATTGCAAAGGTGGTGATACAGCTGCTGAATAAATGTAATCTCCGGAAATCCGGATTCCATATTACTCCACAATTTCTCGCGATCTTCCTGTTGATACAGCAGTACCGGAAATGCCTTTTTCCCGTCTCGTCCAGCTCTGCCCGCTTCCTGATAGTATGCTTCCAGTGCATCCGGGATATCCAGGTGAATAACAAAACGCACATCAGCTTTATCTATTCCCATTCCAAAAGCATTTGTTGCTACGATAACGCGAATCTGATTGTTCATCCAGGCATCCTGTTTCTGAGAACGGGAAACTGTATCCATACCCGCATGATAAAAATCAGCAGGTATTCCATGATTCAGCAGATGTCTCGCGATTTCCTGTGTCTCTCTTCTGTTTCTGACATATACTACCCCGGATCCTCCCTGTTTCTTGATAATACGGATCATACGTCCTATCTTATCTTCTTCATGTAATGCCATATATCCCAGGTTTTTCCGCTCAAAACTCATGCTGAATACCTGAGGAACTTTGAAATTTAACTTTTCCTGAATATCCTCAACGACCTTTGGTGTAGCAGAAGCTGTGACAGCTAAAAAAGGGATATCCAGATGCAATTCCTTTAAGCCCGTTAATTGCAGATAAGAAGGTCTGAAATCATACCCCCATTGCGAGATACAGTGTGCTTCATCGATTGCAAACAGGTTGACTTTCATATAGCGGATACGTTCTCTTACCAACTCGCTGTACAACCGCTCAGGAGCGAGATACAAAAACTTGATCTTACCAAAGATACAATTGTCTAATGCAATATCCATTTCCCGGGGACTCATCCCGGAGAAAATCGCTATAGCTTCAATTCCTCTTTTTCTCAATTGCTCTACCTGATCCTTCATTAATGCAATAAGAGGACTGATAACAATGCAGATCCCTTCCTTCATCATAGCAGGTACCTGATAGCATAAAGATTTACCTCCGCCTGTAGGCATTAGCGCAAGGGTATCCCGGCCCTGCAAGATAGAATCGATGATCTCTTCCTGCAAAGGGCGAAATGATTCATATCCCCAATACTGTTTTAAAATTGCCTTACTTGTCATAGCTAATCTCCAACCCAAACATAAGCAAAATTATCCTTCAAGCAATAATAAGGAACTTTCAAAATATCCAGTTCCGCTTTATAATCTTTAATTCTGCGATCTATATTAGACCCGTCAATAATGACCATACTGGGTCTCATTACCGGGATAATTTCTTTCAGATTACTTCGGTTATTTTTTCTCAGGACCAGGATCTGGCTTGGCAAAACCTTATCCGCTGTTATATATTTCTCCAGGACCGTGATGGATATACCAGAAGTACTGAGTTGCAGATTCCGCCGGGTATTATCATCAGAAACTTGTTCAAAATCAATTTCATCCTGATGTGTATATCTTAACAGATCCGGCAGTATACTATACACAATCACAGGATGCTGCAAGGAGTCCATATTAGTGAACAACACGACTTTTCCTTTACGAATATGTGCAATAGCAAGATGTTTTTTCACATTATAAATCCGGATTCCTGCATAGTTTTTCATCTTTATATGATCAATAAATAACAAACACTGAACTATAAAAACACAGAGGATTCCGATTTTAAAAGCAACTTTTATTCGGTAATGAAAAGCTATGGATAAGAAAAAACAAGCTAAAAAAAGCAGGATGACCTGATCGATGGAAAACACCACCCCCTGAATTAATGATCCAGGAAGGCAATCCAGTATACGAAGCCCCTCCCACATAAACTGAATAAGCCATTCGAGCATTTTCCCCATGAACTGACTGAGTAAATCCAAAGGAAAAAAAGCCAATACTAACCCTACATACATCATACAGGTAGAGGGTAAAGCAATAAACAGATTTGCAATCAGAAAATAGTTTGGGAATTGTCCGAAATAATAAAAAACAAGTGGTAGGGTGAATAACTGTGCAGCTATAGAGATATACATATATTCCATAAAAATTTTAAGATATTTCCCTTTCGGCAGATACAGTTTATTCAATAAAGGCAATACCGTCACAATACCTAAAACAGCAAGGTAGGAAAGCTGAAATCCCAGATCGGCCAATATTTTAGTATTTGTAAGCAGCATAAAAAATGCTGAAGAAGCAATAGTATTATACGTTTTGAGATCCTTTCCCAACATGTTGGAGACCACAAAAAAGGAAATCATCAGTCCTGCACGCAAAGCTGAGGGAGAAAGTCCGGTCAGCACGACATACATCCATATAAAAGCCAATAAAATAACATGTTGAATGCTTCGACCAGCTTTCCATCGAGCGAGTCCTTTTAACAGAAAAGATAAAATCCAGAATACCAACCCCACATGCATTCCGGAGACACTCAATACATGAATAGTACCAGTGTTACTAAAGGCTGTTATAGTCTCCTTATCCATTTCTGACCGGTAACCTAAAATAATAGCTGTAGCAACCTGAAATGCTATATCATCCCCAATATACTGCCTGAATCGCTTTACAATCTTTCTGCGCATCTCAAGAGCAAATCTCAAAACCGGATTTCCTTCATGATGCCCCAAAACATAATACTGTGCAGGATTCAGGAATGTATGTTGCCATATATTCTGATGAGAAAGGTAAGATTGATAATCGAACTCTCGGGGATTGAAAGGAGGAGATACATCTTTTATAGCAGCATGCAAAATCAACTTATCACCATATTGCAATCTTTCAGTTGATTCCTCTCTCTTCATCGTTACAAGCAGATTTCCGGATCTCTTTTCTGATCCTGAATCATTTACTCCAGCTATAATGCGAACAGGAAAGCGGACAATCTGATTCTTAGTTATGATTTCATCAGCAATAATGCCAACAAGTTGCTGATCTCCATAAGCCGAAAAATGATCGGGCTTATGACGAGGGTTTTCTTTAACCGTTTTCCATAATCCAAACAGACAGATCAGAATATATAGTCCCCACATATACATATATCTTAAGCGGTGGAAACTCCGAAAAACAAAACTTAAGATGGTTGTCAGGAGCAAGAATATCAGTATCACTTCCAGATAAAAAACAGAGAACGTCATATTTTCCACAGCAAATCCCAAACTAATACCCACCAGAAATATCAGTAACAGTCTCACAAAGGGTATATGTTTAGGATCAGGCTTTGGCATTACTTTAAAATTGAATTCTTCCTTGTATTTTAATATCAGATTTGCGATTTCCGGCGATCTGCTCCAGGCCAGATCCGATTACATCCTTATCGGGATACAAGGTGACAGCATATTTAACCCACAGATCTATATTTTTGCGAACTCTCCACCTCCCGTTTGCATAGGTACGATAACCCTTATCAAAATAGGAAGGGAAAGAAGAACTGTATAACACATCATTTTCGTAAGTGTAAATGCGGGAATTAAACCCATCGGTATTAAAATAGGCTATTCGCAGGTTAGCACTTATACGTTTGTTAACAGAAGACCAGAAGATATCCTGAGCACCCAGCCACCCTTTCTGAGGAGCATCAAATTCTTTAGTATATCTTACAACTTCCGTTCTGCTTCTGATCATCCACTGATTTGTCAGCTTATATTCGAAATCGCACCTCAACTGATATCTTTTTAGCTCAGCAAGTATCTGCTCCGCAATCCCGAAGTCTGAGGAGTTCTCTTCTCTGAACCGATGACGGAATCGGAGTGCCAGCCGACCTTTTTTATACCATTGGTAAGTAAATTGAGAAAACACTTCATATCCTTTTGTAGGAGCATCTGCCCGAAATCTTAACCATGGAAACCTAAATACATCTGCATAACCGACCCATTCTATTTTACGGGAAGGATGGTAGACTGCACCTGCATACAACCCGCTCTCATTATTGACAGTTCCACCCTCTCCTATTCCCTGTGCAAAGAATTGATGGTAATTCTTCTGATAATTTCTTTGTAACAGCACTAACGAAAATTTTGGATGAAGACTACTCACCATTCCATTCAGAACCGCCGTTCCACCTCCTGCACTTTTGGCTATTTCACCAAAAACGTAGGTATTTTTGAATGTGTATTGGTAATATCCGCTAATATTGGTTAGCGCCTGACCGCGAAATGCAAAGCGGTTCCGCAGTAGTTCTGCCGGATTTATATAACCGCTATAGTTTGTCTGCATAAGATTTATCCCCACATAAAGCCGGTCAATTCTATAATTTACATTGCCTCCATAGACATATTCATCAATGGAGTGGCGCTGCCTTTGTTCTGTTGGTGTACGATGTAGTCCCGAATTAGAAAGAGATAAAATGATTCTTCCTGAATCTGTTTCCAAAACATGTCCGCTTCGTTTCTTTAACGACATAAATGGTGTGATCTGTAACCGTCCCATCGCTATCGTCCCAGCTAAACCTCTAAAGAAATTAGTCTCATTAAAAGAAGTATAAGGTTTCAGGCCAATGCCTTGACGGGCTACACTGCTCACCCAGGAACCTTTCCCGAATGCGAGACCATTCCAGACCACCAGACCCTGCCCAAATTGAAGAGAATAGTCACCCATAATAACTTCTTTCAATCTATTGTTTACTTTGACAGAAAGACTACCCGAATAAAAGTCAAATCCGTATGCCTGTGCATATTTAAATAAAGGCTCACCAGCATCTTTCTCCATATTTATTGAAAGTCTGACAGCATCCTTATAATTCAATCTGTAGCGTACCATATAACGGTCCTGATTACCCAGATACCTGGACCTCGAAGTATCTGTTATCTGATAACCTCTTGCCTGTTGCAATCCTCTTCCGAAACGCACCATATATTCATGTGAGGATGTATTCCATAATTTATTTAAGGTAAAACTCTCGAATACAGGAGCGTCCCCCACTTTCACAAACGGTAAAAGACGCTCAATAGTTATTTCGTCAAATCCTTCTATCCCTTGCAGTTCCAGTACCGATAACATACGTCCGGATCGCATTCTATGATCTAACAGATTAGCAATCTGAACTGGGGTCAGAAACAATAACTCAGACAAATCCCGCCCGTCTGTCTTATTGAGATCGATAGGATTACGAAGAAAATACCGCAGTCGTTCTGTATATTCACTGATGTCTGCAAAATCATCGGTCGCCTCATTTAATTGCTCAATAAGTTCTTCTTCCAGCTGTTCTAATTTTTCCTGTGCAGCAACACAAAAACTGAGAGATAGCAATAATCCTGTTATTACTATCCGGATAGGATCATAAACCATAGGCCAAGGCTAATTGAGGAGAGGTGCCCAGATAGGGATGAAATGATGATGATAAATCAATCCTTATCTTTGAAAGCACAAATCCTATTCCTGCAAAATATTCTATTGGATTAGAAGAGACTCCTCCTCTGATCTTAAGACGGTGATCCAGCCGATATTCCAGACCACTCCTTATAAACCAGCGATTCTGCAGATCAGAAACCACATCAGTGTTAACCATAAGCCCCGAGGATATCCGGTAGTTAGTCCCTGCTCCTATTTCCTGAACTATACGATCGGCTGCAGCTTGATTTATGACTGTATTTGTAATATTCTTAAATATAAACCCAGCGGTAAGCGATGGATTACATTTGTACTGCAAACCCAGATCATATGACATAGCCTGTTCTCCCCCATATTTATCCACAGCTTTACGATGATAATTTACAGAAACTGAAGTAGAGAGTATATCTGCAAAGTTGCGTGCATAAGAAATATTTGCTCTTAAAAAAGAGCTCAACGCTGGAATCCCGTAACTGTGAACAGAGATACCCAGAGCTCCTAATTGTTTTACAGGAATAGCAAAATAAGCCGCCTGCGTCTGTATATCCTGTATGAGAAGATATCTTTGATAAGCAATTGCAACATGGAGCTCATCAATTTCCACCAGACCGGCAGGATTACTCGTCAGACTGTAAATCCCCCCTAAGGCAATACCAGTATTTCCAATTCCCTGAAAAGGGGCAGCATTGAATGGTTGAGATACTGCTTCAAGAGAAATTAACATCAAGAATATTAATTTCCTTAACTTCATAATTTATGTTTTTGCTTAAAATTACCTTAAGTTAAACATTTTATTTTTAAAAGAAAATAAAATGTAAAAAAAAGCCTGTTGATATTTCAACAGGCTTTTAAACTTTATATGATTTCTTAAAGATTAAGCATCAATTTTTGCATAACGTGCGTTCTTCTCAATAAATTCACGACGTGGAGCTACTTCATCACCCATCAACATAGAGAAAATACGATCACACTCAGCAGCATTATCAATGGTCACCTGACGAAGCGTACGATGTTCCGGATTCATAGTGGTATCCCATAGCTGTTCCGCATTCATCTCTCCGAGACCTTTATAGCGCTGCACATGCACACTATCTTCTTTACCTGCACCTTTAAGACGCTGAATTGCTTGCAAGCGCTGTTCCTCTGTCCAAGCGTATTCAGATTCCTTACCTTTTTTCACCAGATATAACGGCGGCGTGGCTATATAGACATATCCGTTTTCTATCAACTCCTTCATGTATCTGAAGTAGAAGGTCAGAATCAATGTAGCAATATGACTTCCATCCACATCGGCATCCGTCATTATCACAATTTTATGGTAACGAAGTTTTTCAAGGTTTAATGCTTTTGCATCATCTGCAGTTCCTACACTGACACCTAATGCAGTAAACATATTCTTGATTTCTTCATTTTCGTATATTTTATGTTCCATAGCCTTTTCTACGTTCAGAATTTTACCTCTTAACGGCATAATGGCCTGAAATTTACGATCCCGTCCCTGCTTGGCTGTTCCACCTGCAGAATCCCCCTCGACAAAGAAGATCTCACATTTATGCGGATCATTGTCAGAGCAATCCGCTAATTTGCCTGGAAGTCCGGAGCCACCCATTACTGTTTTACGCTGAACCATTTCACGCGCTTTACGTGCAGCAGCACGCGCCTGAGCCGCAATTACGACTTTCTGAACAATCATCTTGGCTTCACGTGGATTCTCTTCCAGATAAGTACTTAAAATTTCCCCTACAGCAACATCCACAGCTCCCATCACCTCATTGTTACCTAACTTGGTTTTAGTCTGTCCTTCAAATTGTGGTTCAGCCACTTTAACAGAAATAACAGCTGTGAGTCCTTCACGGAAGTCATCTCCGGCAATCTCTACTTTCAGATTTTTTAACAATCCGGAATCTTCAGCATATTTTTTCAAAGTACGGGTCAGTCCGCGACGGAAACCTGCAACGTGTGATCCACCCTCAATTGTATTAATATTATTCACATAAGAATGAACGTTTTCCGAATAAGTATCGTTATACTGCAGTGCAAGCTCTACCGGAACACCCTGCTTTATCCCTTCTACGTATATTGGATTAGAGATCAAAGACTGGCGGTTACCGTCTAAGAATTTAACAAATTCCTGTAAGCCCCCTTCCGAGAAAAAAACATCTTTTCTAAAAGATCCGTCATCTAGGATTTCTCTTTCATCAACAATAGTCAGACGAATTCCTTTATTCAGGAAAGCCAGCTCACGAAGACGATTAGATAAGGTATCGTAATTATATACGGTAGTCATCGTGAAAATTTCCGGATCAGGAAAGAAAGTAACAGTTGTACCTGTTCTCTCACTCTCTCCTATTGCCTTTACATCATATTTAGGTTTTCCCTTTTCGTATTCCTGTTTGAATATCTGACCATCACGGTGTACTTCTGCGATCAATAAGGTAGAAAGCGCATTCACACAGGATACCCCGACACCATGCAGACCACCGGAAACTTTGTAAGTGTCCTTATCAAATTTACCACCGGCATGCAGTACTGTCATGACCAACTCCAAAGCAGACTTGTTCTCTTTCTTGTTGATACCTGTAGGAATACCACGTCCGTTGTCCTGTACAGAGATTGAATTACCTTCATGAATGGTGACCAAAATATCGTTACAATATCCGGCTACAGCCTCATCTATAGAATTGTCTACTACCTCATAAACCAAATGGTGTAAGCCCTTTACCCCTGTATCACCGATATACATGGATGGACGTTTACGAACTGCTTCTAAACCTTCTAATACCTGAATATTATCGGCTGAATATGTAGATGTATTTTTCTTTTCTTCGCTCATGTAAAGAATTGTGCTATGATTAAGTTTTACATTCAAAAATACGAAAAATAAGCCACAAAAACAAGTATATTCCGAGCTCACAAGATTCATTTAAGCACACTGATAATAAGCATTTTAAAAGATTTGTTAAATAGATTTATTTGTAAAGAGAAACGGATTTTAAATTTTTTATAGTAGGTTTGTTACTTTAAAATATGACAACCACAAAACGAATGAATAAATTTATTACAACTTTTTCGAAAGCAACACTAGGTGTTATAATCGCGACAGCTGCTATTTCATGTAATCAAAACGCATCTAAGCCGACAGGTTCGGGGGATTCAACTGGTGCAAAAACCAATTCATCATCTGTATCTGAGAAAATTGTTTATATCAATTCGGATACGCTTTCGGAGAAATACGAGTATTTCAAGGATATTAAGTTGAAAATGGAAGCGAAAGTGAAGAAAGCGCAAACAGATCTTCAGTCCAAAAGTCAGGCTTTCCAACGTGAGGTAGCTGAATACCAGCAAAAAGCTGCGAGCATGAGTGCTTCAGACCGTCAGGCTACAGAAGAAAAACTGGCTCGTAAACAAGACGAATTAGGTCGTTTGGATCAGAATGCTTCTGCTTCTATCCAACAAGATGAAGCTACAGAGTTCAACAATGTATACAAAACAATAACAGAATATCTGAAAAAACATGCTACCGAAAATGGTTATACACTGGTATTGACCTATTCGAAATCAAATCCAACAGTATTGTACGCTGATTCTAAGCTGGAAATCACCAAAGAAGTTGTAGAAGCCCTAAACAAAGAATACAAGGCGACAAAAAAATAAGGAACAGGATTATTAATAAACTAGGTATAATGGTCAGCAAATTTGCTGACCTTTTTTGATAACTGAAATTTGTAATTTTAGCCTGTGCTGATTATATTGTACTAACAATACAGCCACAATGATAGAAGTTTTAATAGAAGATGACTGCATACCCTTTGTATGGATCGACATTTCAAATCCAAGCAGAGAAGATTTTAAAGATCTCGCCCCCCGTTATAATCTTAATGAAGCATCTATAAAAGACTGCCTGGAAATCGGACACCTCCCTAAAATTGAGGAGTTTGATACTTATCATTTTCTAATCATCAGATCCGTTGCTAATTCATTTGACGAAAACTCAGACAGCATGACCGACATCACGGACCGTGTTTCTATTTTCTTTAATGAAAAGTTTGTAATTACTGTCCATCGCAATGAAGTAGAATACCTCAATAATATTAAGAAAGCAGACCGTAAAGGTAAAAAATTTGCCAGTACAAAAGCATTGATGAATTTTATTACCTCTGAATCCTTGAAGACATTTGAAAATCTGGCTATGAACGGGCTTTCCGAGCGGCTCGATGATTACGAAGGGATCGTTTTTTTACACAGTAAACGCAAGCTTTTCT
The DNA here is from genome assembly GCF_000143765.1 of Sphingobacterium spiritivorum ATCC 33861. Lineage (GTDB taxonomy): Bacteria > Bacteroidota > Bacteroidia > Sphingobacteriales > Sphingobacteriaceae > Sphingobacterium > Sphingobacterium spiritivorum. The sequence goes on from NZ_GL379780.1 coordinate 50,407, forward strand.
TAAAACGCCTTTACTATCTCAAAAGACAGATCGATGTGATCCGCAATATTCTCGCCATATGTAAAGATATTGTAGATTACTTTCATATGCCTGAATATAAAAACATCTACACACAGGATCTGCGGGACTTATATCTTCGTAATTCGACGCTATACCGCAATCTTTCCGAAAACACCAGCCAGTTGCTGTCTGTATACTTCAATATTGAATCTAACCATACGAATGAGATTATGCGCACGCTGACCATCATCTCGGTATTCTTTATGCCACTGACGTTTATTGCAGGAATATACGGAATGAACTTTAAAAATATGCCTGAGCTGGAGTGGTATTACGGATATCCGTTATCCTTAGGCATGATGGCCTTTGTAGCAGCAGTAATCTATATTTGGTTCAAGCGGAAAAGATGGATGTAATTATTTTTTTTTAGGCGTAGTCGCTATAAAGTCTTTAAGATAATACGGCTCAAAATAAGCCACATCTTCAAAAGACTGACTGTTCAGCTTTTCGAAGGCCTGAACGGTCATATGAGCGGCTGAATTGGAAAAATCATCATATACATGAATCAATGGATTGGCTTCAAATAGCGTGTTAAATTTAGGCGCTCCGGAGCCGAACAGATGGAGTTGATACCCCTCCTCTTCATATGCATGAAAAAAATCCTGATCTATTATATTCGCGCCAACAGGTACTACCTGGTGCCCCTGCTTATCATACAGGGCCGAATAAACCTCCATTCTTCTGGCATCTATCATAGGGCATAGCAGTACTTTTTCATTTTCTTGTATGATCCTTTTCGAAAATCCACAGAACATAGCAGACAAGGTGTCAATTGCTATAAGAGGAATATCCAATGCATAACATAAACCTTTTGCTGCTGAAACACCAATTCGTAAGCCTGTATATGAGCCGGGTCCCATACTGACAGCTATTGTCGCCAGATCCCGAACTGAAATACCTGCATCCTGTAGAGCTTTTTCAATGAAAACAGTAAGGTGGGTAGCATGAATATTATTTTCTTCGGCTCCAACAGTTGTTATAACATCACCATCAAGGCTGACTGCTACCGAACAGGCCGGAGTCGCTGTCTCTATCTGCAAAATATAGTTTTTATTCATTGTGCAAAGTTATCAGGGAACAGGATCATGTCCATGGCCTCCCCAGGGATTACATCTTAAAATTCGTTTGATTGCCAGCCAGCCACCTTTAAAAGGACCGTATTTTTTAATTGCCTCCATACCATATTGCGAACAAGTAGGTGTATAGCGGCAGTTTGCGCCCAATAAAGGGGATATAAACAGTTGATAAAAACGGATAAGGAGAATAAAAAAAAATCTGAGTGCCCCTTTAATGATCTTTTCCCAAATAAAGATGATTGCTTTCATTTTTCAGTTTATTCAAAGCTAATGCTAATTTCACTTTCATCTCCGCAAAAGACAATTCTGTCTTTCCCACATATTGTATAGCAATTAGCAAATTTAGGTGATGATCTTCAAGAAAAGAATAAAGGATTTCTTTTTTTTGCGTACGGTAAGCTTCCCTCATCCTCCGTTTGAGCAGATTTCGGGTTACTGCTTTCTTATATCTCCTTTTGGAAACCGAAATAATAACCTGTGCAGGTACCGCTATATCAGCAGCCTGACAAAATACAATCCGGAAAGGGTATAAAACAAAAGAAGAACCACTAAGAAAAAGGCTGTCAATAAGCCTTTTACTGCATAATCGTTCTTCTTTTGTAAAAGTATTATTATTCATATTCGATGACCCGTACAAGCCGGCTATAAAGCTCGGTCTATCTTGCCACCGGCAATGTTTAATTATCCTTTGTGACGGTACTCGTCAGATACTGTTAAGCGTTTTCTACCTTTTGCTCTACGGGAAGCCAATACTCTTCTTCCGTTTGCTGTGCTCATACGTTCTCTGAACCCGTGCTTATTTCTTCTTTTTCTTTGCGATGGCTGAAATGTTCTTTTCATGGCGCTTATGCTATGTATTTAATATTTTTAATTCGTATTATACTCTAAAAGAGGAATGCAAAAGTAACGTTTATATATGAAACAAACAAAATTTATTTCCAATATTTTATTAACCCTATTATACAAAAGTGCTCCCGGCATCTTTTATACCGGGAGCACAAAGACTCCTCTGCTTGTAACAGATGTATATTACTTATTTTTCAGAATATCACGAATTTCAGTCAACAGTGTTTCTTCTTTAGTCGGAGCAGGAGCAGCTGCAGGAGCTGGTTCATCCTTACGTTTCAATGAATTGAGACCTTTTATCACAAGGAAAATACAGAACGCTACGATCAGAAACTGAATGACGATGTTAATAAAGTTACCGTAATTTATAGCAACTTCTTTAATTTTATTAGCTTCATCTCCGGCAGTAAGTACATACTTCATGTCCGAAAAATCAATCCCACCTGTAATAAAACCAATCGGAGGCATAATGATATCATCGACCAACGATGTCACAATTTTACCAAAGGCGCCACCAATAACAACACCGACAGCTAAATCAACAACGCTTCCGCGCATTGCAAATTCTTTAAATTCTTTAATAAATCCCATTTTTCATCTGTTTAATAATTCATATAAGTATAACAAAAATGATGCTTAAAATTATAGTTTTGGCAAAAAAAAAGCATTTTACTAAAAAATGAAGCATTTTTCATATTTTTGATCGAAGTAGTAATTTGTAATTATTATATTTATCAAAATCTCACTTCACTACGAACAGCCAACTTGAGTATATTTAATATTAATAGTATCTATTCATGAAAAAAATATTAATTGCTGACGATCATAGTATTGTAAGACTGGGAGCGTCTGTCATTATTAAAGGGGTTATTGAAAATGCGAATATAACACAAGCGCAGGATTACAGCGAGATTACCAAATTACTGGACGCTAACCGCTATGATCTGCTCTTGCTTGACATCAATATGCCCGGCGGAAATAACATTAAAGTTATTCATGAAATATTGGCAAAACAAAATGACTTAAAAATACTGGTATTTTCTTCTTATGATGAATCACTGTATGCGCTGCGCTATATCGAAGCGGGCGCTGTGGGTTATTTAAATAAGAATACCGCTATGTCTGAACTCGGCAATGCTATTCAATGCATTATTTCAAGAGGAAAGTATATGTCCGATGTTGTCACAGATCTTTATCTGAAGAAACTGACGCAGAGCAAATCCAGTCTTCAAAAAGCGAATCCACTGGCAAAACTCTCTAACAGAGAGATGGATGTAGCCAAACATCTGACTCAGGGTCTGGGTATCCTGGAAGTTTCCAATGAACTCAAACTTAGTGCTTCTACAATAAGTACATACAAAAGCCGGGTATTTGAAAAATTGGGAGTAACGAATATTCCTGAACTTATTCAGTTATTTAATTTGCATTCCACCTAAAGTATAGTTGGAATGCAAATTATTACAGACTATAGCTGATCTATAGTCACAACAGGAATGTCTTCTACATGCACATTCTTCAACTTGTTCTCACTCCTGTATGTATAACCTTGCTCAACATCCAGATCCCATAGCATAGGTGCAAGAAAATTAATACAAGTCGTGAATCCCTGATTGGTCGCCGCAAAATTACCTGTATCTTTAGAGTTTTTAGCTTCATTTTCAATCTCAAAGGGTCCACTATAGCCTCTGGACTGTAAAGTGTCTACAAATCCTCGCCAATCCATACTATCTGACCCTCCGAATCCCGGAAGCATCGCCTCATAATGATGCCTGTCCCAGTCATGCTGAGGCACATCAACACCTGCAGCCTGCGCCAAAGATGCGTCTACAGTCTGCATAGGGTACATACCACCCCATTCTACTCTTGCTCTGGTAGACAAATTGCGGGTTGTCTTTACATGAATACGATGCAAGCGATTAATATCTGTCAGCTTCATAACTTCCACAGGATCCGTATTCTGCCAGACATCATGTGAAGGATCGTAAATTTCTCCATGCGCTTTACTCGGAATCATCGCATACATAAGCTTACGCGCCGCTAATGTAGCGGGTAGGTTGTTATACGTCGACGTGAATCTGGATGATCTCCAGCCCTCCATAGGGCAATTCTCGTAGAGGATAGTTACACCCAGAGATTCTGCATACCTGACAATAGGTTCGAATACTTCTTTATATTTCTCCAGATTTTTCTGAAATCCATCTATCTCATTACCCAATTCATGATTGTAACCTACGAAAGTACCAACCTTTACATTATTAGTATCTCCTCCTAAAAGATAAGCGATACGGATCAGTTTAAGCAGGTGATTTTGATTCTTTATCCGTTGTTCAGGATCTCCTCCTATCATGTTTTCAAAAGCTCCGAGTGAAAGTTGCAACCCGTTGGCATTAAACTGATCGATTAATCGACTGGCACTTTCCGGGGTAAATTCATCATATTCCAAATGAGTGGCTGTATGATCTTCACGTGTACCGTCTTTTCTGAAAACACAGAGATCAATGCCTTGAGCACCTACTTTCACAGCCGTCTGAATCAATTCTTCCAGAGATAGTTTATCATACGCTGAACTCATTACCCATATGGGATTATTTAGCTTATTAGACATGTTATTTCCTTTATTTAAATAGATATATGGTGTAGGTAAAGATAATAAAAAAAGCCCTTATTAAAGGGCCTTCTCTATGACTTATGGGTGCAGGAGATCTATTTAGAATTTTTTAATTCCTGAACTCCTAAACGTAGGGTTTGAGCATGCGTCTTAATATCCTGCAATGTTTTTCTTACACGTGTACCTGCTGCACTATTTCCTTTGTTAAAGAATTTGTCTGCATCACCTTCAAGACCATCGATTAGAGCCTTTAATTCTTTGAATTTATCAATACTTGCCATAATTTAATTGTTTGAGTTTTTTATAATTAATTATCAATCACTGTATAACATAAAAATAACATCTATTTTTTGAAAAAAAAAATTTTGTCTTTCTTTTTACGTGTTTAATAAAAAAAGCGGCATGAATCACTTCAAGCCGCTTTCCATATAAATAGAGTTGTATGACTAGTCTACATTATCATGTAAAAAAGAATTGTTAGGACGGATCTCTGTTTCGCCTTCGTCAAAAGATAACGTAAAACGGGATACAGCCGACTGCGATGAGTGCGGAAGATCTTCCAGTGATTTTTGCTTACGCTTGTAAGCGGGCTCGTTTTCAAGCTCCTGTAAACCATTTGAAGATTTCAGTTTCATGCTTAGTTCTTTCAGACGCAGGATGCGCTCTTTAGTCTTCAGCAACTGATCTTCAAAGCTTGCAGGCTCTTCGATATGTGTCGATATAGTTGATTCTTCTACAGTGTTGTTTACTTCCTCTATAGGGTTAACGGAAGCGTGTTGATAAGCATCAAACACTGTTGGCAATTCAAACTGGAATACAGAAGGTGAAGTTTTCAATTCAAAACCATCGTTTTTCACTTCTTCTTCCTGCTTAATAACCGTCTCGTTTACTTCAAGAGTATGACGTACGACAGTTTCAGTTTCAGTCTTAGTTGTCTGCGTATAGGCATTTGCTGTATTTCCGTTTGTTTTTGGAGAGAACAAATCTGCCTGAGGTTGCGCTACTGTATTTGCAACCTGATTTTCCGGTTGTTGAACAGGGTTGACGACAGACGGAGCAGCTTCTCTGGGAACAAACTGATTTTGTGAAACCGGTTTTACAAAAGGGTTTGCATTATTCTCCGGAGTCAGAGGCAAAGCAATTTTCTCGTTTTGTTTTTCCTTTACACGTTGTTCACTTGTTTGGAAACCTGTAGCAATGATCGTAACAGACAATTCATCTTCTAATGTATTGTCGATGCAGTTACCCCAGATCAGATCTGCAGAAAGACCTGCTTTGTCCTGAATAAAGTCAGTAATGATAGCAACTTCATCCATTGTCACTTCCATTGTACCGGAAGTAATATTTAATAAGATATAACGTGCACCTTCAATTTCATTATCTTTCAATAACGGAGAAGCCAGAGCACCGGTCACTGCTTCCAGAGCACGGTTATCACCTTTCGCTTTAGCATTACCCATTATAGCAACACCACTATCATTCATTACTGTACGAACGTCTTTGAAGTCGACGTTGACATAACCAGGAATAGTGATAATCTCTGCAATACCTTTTGCAGCAGTAGTCAAGATATCATCTGCTTTAGCAAAGGCTGCTGTCATAGTCAGGTTACCGAAGATCTCGCGAAGGCGATCATTAGAGATTACTAAATATGAATCTACATATTTACGTAACTCTTCTAATCCTTCTTCTGCCTGCGCACGACGTTTCTTACCTTCAAATGTAAAAGGTGTAGTTATAATCGCTACAGTCAGAATACCAAGTTCTTTAGCTGCTTTTGCCAATACCGGACTTGCCCCCGTACCGGTACCGCCGCCCATACCTGCTGTTATAAATAACATTTTGGTATTAGTACCTAACATACGCTTGATATCTTCAATACTCTCAATAGCCGAATTTTCACCCACATCAGGATCAGCACCTGCACCCATACCTTCGGTAAGACTTGCTCCCAATTGTACCTTATTAGGTATCGGGCTCAATTCTAATGCCTGTGCATCAGTGTTACAAACTATAAAATCTACTCCGCTGATTCCCTGATTATACATGTGGTTGACGGCATTGCCCCCACCTCCACCAATCCCGATAACCTTGATTATCGAAGACTGTTCCTTTAACATTTCAAACTGTATTGACATAACTTTTCCCTATTTAACTATTGCTGAGAGACTTATATTTTACAAAAACCTTCAACAATTCTAATGTAATAATACCAATTTCTTAACAACAGTTTTCCACATTTGTTAGAATGTGGAAAAATCACTGATTGTTGAAAACTATTTCTTCCCTATAAAGGTATCATCATCAATTCCCGCGTCGTCCTTGATAAATTCGGTCAAAAACTTTTTTAACCAACCTTCTTTCTTTTGTTGCTTTTCAGCAATATCCTTTACTCCCGGAGCGCTTGCTGTTTTCGGCGTACGTTTGATCGAATCTTCATGTTCAGAAGCCTCTTCATCCTCGATAGCCTGAATACCCTTAATCAGCAAACCGATACCTGTAGCATATAACGGGCTCTTCAGTTCATCGAAAAGCTGTTTGTTCAGCAGATCCGTTTTTGCCAGATACTCATTCGGATATCCGATACGACAATCGATACCGGTAATATATTCCACCAATTGTACCAAATGTTTCAATTGAGCGCCACCACCGGTCACCACAATACCACCAATCAGTTTATCTTCATAGCCTGAAGATTTGATTTCGTAATACACGTGTTCGATGATCTCTTCCATACGAGCCTGGATGATATACGCCAGATTTTTCACTGAAATCTCTTTTGCTTCTCTTCCGCGGATGCCCGGTACACAGATGACCTCATTTTCTTTATTCTCGTCAGCTAAAGCTGATCCGTATCTGACCTTTAATAATTCGGCCTGATTACGCAACACTGAACATCCCTGACGGATATCTTCAGTCACAATATTACCACCCAAAGGAATAACAGCAGTATGACGGATAATTCCTTCATGGAAAATCGCCACATCGGTAGTACCACCACCAATATCAACTAATACAACACCAGCATTTTTTTCATCTTCATCCAATACAGCTTCGGATGACGCTAAAGGTTCAAGCACTAATGATGACACCTCTAATGAGGAGTAATCAACGCATCTTTTGATATTTTTGATATCTGTAACACGTCCTGAAATAATATGAAAATTAGCTTCGATACGACGACCCGCCATACCCACAGGCTCTTTGATACCCGGTTCGTTATCGATAGTAAATTCCTGCGGAAGTACATGGATAATTTCCTCTCCCGGAGGAAGCACCAATTTGTACATATCAGAGATTAATCTTTCGATGTCTCTTCTTCCTACTTCATCATCATCGTTTTTGGTCAGGATACCCCGATGCTGAATACTCTTGATGTGTTGTCCGGCTATACCTACGTTGACCACTTTGATGTCTACATTTGACAAACCTTCTGCCAATGCGACTGCCTCCTTAATGCTGGTAACGGTTTTTTGGATATTGGCCACGACTCCACGGTTTACACCTGCAGACTCCGCTTTCCCTACTCCTAATAATTCGATTTTATTTGTCCCGCTCCGACGTCCTACGGTCACACAAATCTTTGTGGTACCGATGTCAAGACCAACAATAATTGGATTCTCCTTTTCGCTGTCTGTTATTCTTGGTTTCATATTGCTGTGTATTAATGCTGTATATTAATAATATTATTTCCTGTATTTATTTTTTAACGATAGCCAGACTGTCAATAGTCCAGCTCCCCTTTCGTTCGCACACAATCTGGTGTGCATATTTTACATTTATTTTGTTGTATGCTTCTGTACCGACTCTGGGTAAGATCTGATTGTAAAAAAGTTTTAAACGATCAAACTTACTTTCCAGTGAATCCGCATTTCCGATAACAAGATCCTGACTACCCACACGAGGAATCAATTCTATATCTTTATCATCGTTTACATATAACTGAACGACCTGATTGCCCCATAGCTCATCGTTATTTACATATTTGACGACTTCAAGCAAATTTTTCAGTGTCCCCGACTCTATGGTATCAAGCGCCTGCTTATATCCTTCCGAAATATTCCCGGTCGCCACCAAAACCCGGGGTACGTATTTAAGTGTTACCGGAATCTTTAAGCCGGTAGGATCAACATAAAAATCTTTACCTGCCTTATTGATCACACGCATGATTACTTCACGCTGGCTTACTTTTACCTGCATCACGCCATCCATATCCATATGTACTTCTGCAGAAGATACATAGGGCAATTTTTCGAGTGTCAATTCTATTTTATGCAGGGGTATACTCGCCAGTTGTTTGCCTGCTACTGATCCGTATGTCTTATTGATCAGATTGGAAATATCCTGCTGATCAATAAATGTTTCTTTACCTTCAATAATAACATGTAAGTCTGTACATACCTGTGCATTGTCCTTTTTTCCGACTAAGGACATAAGCATCCCTACTCCGGCCAAGGCCACAATACCCAGCACGGCATATAACACCGCACTCCATCGTATGTTACGCAACTTATTGAGCATCGTTCAATATTGCTTTTAATGGTTTTATCAATCTATCAATATCACCGGCTCCAACTGTCACAACCAGCTCCGGCTTCTCCTCTTTAATAATGTTTAACACTTCCTGCGGAGATACCACACGTTTGTTCTCTAATGCTATCTTATCCGCCAGCCATGTGGAAGTAACTCCTTCAATCGGTAACTCTCTCGCCGGGTATATCTCCATAAGCAACAGCTCATCTGCCATAGCTAATACTTCCGCAAATCCATCCACAAAATCCCGTGTACGACTAAAAAGATGAGGCTGAAAAATAACCGTAAGCTTCTTTGCCGGATATAATTTGCGCATCGAAGATATAAATGCTCTTAACTCTTCCGGGTGATGTGCGTAATCATCAATATATATGGTCTGCGGATTGCGAACAACATATTCGAATCTGCGTTTTACACCCTTGAAAGTGCTCAGGGCCTTCACAATTTTTGCATCAGCAATACTCAATAGTCGTGCTGCTGTTATTGCAGCCACTGCATTTTCTACGTTGTGAATCCCCGGTATTCCTAAGTGAATATCACTTATCTTACCATCATGATGCACATAATCAAAGTAGAATTCTCCATCTCTGACATGGATATTTTCCGCATACACATCGCCTTCTCCTTTTCCTGAATAGCTGATCTGCCCTTTAAATGGCAATCCGGTTTTCACTATACGTGTACCACCTTCAACTACTCTATCCAGAAATAATGAAAAAGATTCTATCAGATGACTTTCGTCTCCATAAATATCCAGATGATCAGCATCTGCTGAAGTCACAACAGCAATATTCGGATGCAATGTCAAAAACGATCTGTCGTATTCATCGGCCTCTACAACGACTGTATTATTCGCTCCGAACAACACATTAGAATCATAGTTGGAACTTATTCCCCCCAGAAATGCCGAACAGTCATATCCGGAATCTTTCAGAATATGTGCGATCATCGTCGAGGTAGTAGTCTTACCATGTGTACCAGCTACCGCAATGGTAAACCGGCTGGCACTGATAAAGCCTAGAACCTGTGAACGCTTATAGAGCTCATGCCCAAGATTACTGAGATGATTTTTGATCTTCAGTTCTTTTGGAACAGCAGGAGTATAAATAATCAATGTATCCGAGCCGGTATGGGTAAATGATTCCGGAATGGCATCGATGTTATCTTCATAGATGACCGGAATTCCTTCCTGTACCAGTGTATCTGTAAGATCGGATTCGGTCTTATCATAACCAGCTACTTCACATCCCAAGCGATGAAAATAGCGTGCTAACCCACTCATTCCTATACCCCCGATGCCAATCAGATAAACCCGTTTTATATTATCGATATTCATATTCCTATTTTGCTATTTCAATAACCTGTTTTGCGATTACATCATCTGCATCGAGCAATGCCAGTTTTTTAATATTGGTGCTCAATTCTGCTGATCGCTCTGCATCATTCAATAACTGAAGTGCAGTTGTAATTAATTTCTCTCCTGCTTCTGCATCTCTGACCAATATTGCAGCTTTCTTATTCACGAGTGAAAGCGCATTTTTGGTCTGATGATCTTCTGCAACATTGGGTGAAGGCACCATAATAACGGGTTTGCCAACCACACATAGTTCAGAAATGGTCCCCGCACCGGATCTGGCGATAATACAGTCAGCTGCCGCATAGGCATAATCCATACGTTGAAGAAATGCCGTCATTTTTATCTGCTCAGGCAGTGTATCTTTAAGCTCTTGTTGAAGGCTGTCATAATAATATCCTCCACATTGCCAGATGACCTGTACATCATTAGCCTTCAGTAACTCCAGACTATTTTTCACACAATCATTCAATGTACGTGCTCCGAGACTTCCTCCTGTCACAAGAATTGTCTTTTTATTGATATCCAGACCAAATGCATTCAACGCTTCCTGTTCTTTACCTTCAATATTGACAGAAGCTCGTCTGATGGGGTTACCGGTCAGCAGTATTTTGTCTGCTGGAAAAAATTGTTCCATTCCCTCAAATGCTACACATATCTTCGCAGCCTTGACACTTAATTTTTTATTGGTTACTCCTGCATACGAATTTTGTTCCTGAAGCAAAGTCGGGATCGCCATTCTATTAGCCATCATAAGCAGTGGTCCTGAAGCAAACCCTCCTACACCAACCGCTACATCTGGTTTGAATTTCTTTATTATTTTCCGTGCCTGCCACAAACTGCGTATCAATTTGAAAGGCAGCATAATATTTTTCCAGAGATGCTGACGGTTGATACCTACAATATCCAATCCCTCGATCTGATATCCTGCAGCCGGTACTTTCTCCATCTCCATTTTACCATTTGCACCAACAAACAGAATTTCTGTAGCCGGATCAAGACGTAACAAAGCATTAGCTATCGCTATCGCAGGAAAGATATGCCCTCCTGTACCGCCTCCGCTTATAATTACTTTCTTTGCCATGCCTTTTATTATACCTCTTATGCTAAAGTTCCTACTACGACCTTTTTAGGTTTCGCTTTTTCCTCCAGCTCTTCCTTTCCTTTTAATTCTTCAATATTCCGGCTCACACTCAGGATAATTCCCAATGCTACACTGGTAAAGAGAATGGATGTACCTCCCATACTGACCAGTGGCAACGGAACACCTGTAACCGGACCTAATCCTACTGCTACCGCCATATTGGCCAAAGCCTGTATAGTGAGGCTAAAGCCTAATCCTGCAGCCAGAAAAGCACCGAATGCCCGGGGACTCATCGTCACGATCCGGATACACCGGTACATCAATACAATGTAGAGCGTCAGTAAAATGACACCTCCGATTGTCCCGTACTCCTCTATAATGATTGCAAAAATAAAATCCGAATAAGGATGAGGCAGTACATTTCGCTGCATACTGTTACCCGGACCTTTACCGAAAACACCTCCCGTAGCGATCGCAATCTTAGCGTTATTCGCCTGATAATTCTTATCATCCTGAAAGGAAACCCTTTCCTCTGTATGTACTTCTTCTGTCTTAAAGAACGATTTGATACGACTGTAATAGGTTTGGCGTCTTGGACCAAAAAGAATGACCAGAGACAATAAAAAACCTACACCCAGACTCACCACTGCAATTTGCTTAAAACTGATCCGTCCGATCAGCAACAGCAGAATACTTACTCCAAAGAGCATCAGAGCTGTCGAAAGGTTGGCCAGCGCGATCAAAACGAAAATAACACAGACCGATCCCATAATCGGAACAAAGGATTTCTTGACATCCTTGATTTCTTCCTGCTTGCGTGAAAGCATTCTCGCCAGAAAAGTAATCAGGGCCAGCTTGGCCAAATCGGATGTCTGAAAAGTCTGATTGATTACAGGAATCGTCACCCAGCGACTTGCATCATTTACTTTACTACCAAACAGCAAAGTATAGAGTAGCAAGGGTATGGTAATCAACATCAACAACTTGGATATACCGGCGTAATACCTGTAATCCACTTTATGTGAAAAATACATTAAAACAAAACCAATGGCTATTATGGAAAAATGTTTCAACAGGTACATTTCTGTCCCTTTCCCCTCTTTGTAGGCTAATGTTCCGACAGAACTGTATACGGCCAATAATGACCAGCCAGACAAAATGAGGACTATAATCCAAATCCAGCGATCGCCTTTTGCTTTAGAAAATAGTTGTTCCATACTCCGTTTTATTTAAATGATGTTTACTTCTGTTCTTTTCTACAAAGCCATTACAGCTTCTTTGAATTTGTCTCCGCGCTCTTCGTAATTTTTGAACCAGTCAAAACTTGCACAAGCTGGCGATAACAATACCGTATCTCCTTTTTGCGCTATATGTGAAGCAATCTCTACAGCATCTTTCATAGAAGAACTGTTGACGATTACATCCGTATCTTCTTCGAATGATTCGTGAATGCGTGTATTATCTTTACCTATACAGATGATAGCACGAACTTTAGAACGTACCAGATCACGCAGCATTTCGTAATCGTTACCTTTATCCACCCCACCCATAATCAAAACGATCTGTGGTGAAAAGCTCTCTAATGCATACCAAACAGAATTGACATTAGTCGCTTTGGAGTCATTGATATAATTCACGCCTCCGATACAAGCGACATGTTCCAACCTATGCGGGATATTAACGTATGAACTCATGCTTTCCTGCATAGAGCGGTTACGTAATTCCTGAACTTTCGCTACTAATCCTGCCGCCATGTTGTTGTACACATTGTGCTTGCCCTGTAATGACAAATCTTCCGTATTCATAATAAATTGCTCTCCTTTAGGGGTGTTGATTATAATATTCTTCTCTTGATCTAAATATGCACCGGGATTGATCACTTGCTCCTGTGTCATAGGCCATATCGCTGCCTCAGTGTGGTGTCGCTCCAGCCCTTTTACTGTCTCTTCATCATCCAGACAATAGATGAAATAATCATTTGCTGTCTGGTTACGGATCATCCTGAATTTGGAATCCACGTAGTTTTCCATTTTATGGTCGTAACGGTCTAAGTGATCCGGTGTGATATTAAGAATTACGGCTACATCAGCACGGAACTGATACATATCATCGAGCATAAAACTAGAGATCTCCAGTACATATACATCAAATTTCTCCTGCGCTACCTGAAGGGCAAAACTTCGGCCTATATTTCCTGCCAAACCTACATTTACACCTGCTTTCTGCAGTATATAATAGGTCAACATCGTAGTTGTCGACTTACCGTTTGAACCGGTGATACAATATAACCGGGCATTTGTATACTGTGCTGCAAACTCTATCTCACCGATAACCGGAATTCCTTTTTGCTTTAATGCAACTACCAAGGGCGCTGTCTCCGGAATACCGGGACTCTTCACTACAAGATCTGCATTCAGAATTAGTTCTTCAGAATGATGGCCTGACTCATACGTAATGCCGGCGTCCTCCAATTGCTGCTGATATTTTTCGGCAATGACTCCTTTATCCGAGACCAACACCTCAAATCCTTTTTGCAGAGCCAGAATCGCTGCTCCGACACCGCTTTCGCCGGCACCGAGAACAATCAGCTTACCACTTTGAGGATAATATGTCTGCGCTATATTTGTCATTTTTTATCTCACTTTTAAGGTAACGATCGTCAATATTGCCAATAGAACTCCCACAATTACGAAACGTGTTACAATCTTAGCTTCGTGATACCCTTTCTTCTGATAATGGTGATGCAAAGGAGACATCAGAAAAATTCTGCGTCCCTCTCCATATTTCTTCTTAGTATATTTAAAATATCCCACCTGCATCATTACAGATAGATTTTCTATCAGAAATACCCCACACAGTACGGGTATCAATAATTCTTTTCGGATCAGAATAGCAAAAGCAGCAATGATCCCTCCGATCGCCAAACTTCCCGTATCTCCCATAAATACCTGAGCCGGATAAGCATTGTACCACAAAAATCCTGTACAGGCTCCGATAAATGCTCCTGCGAAAATCACAAGTTCTCCCGAATTGGGGATATACATGATATTCAGATAGTCGGAGAAAATCACGTTACCGGATACATATGCCAGTATGGCCAGTGTGATTCCTATTATAGTAGATGTACCTGCTGCCAGACCATCTATCCCATCTGTAATATTAGCTCCGTTGGAAACAGCGGTCACAATCACAACGACCATAACCAGGAAAACCATAAAGGTGATCATGTCTCCCCTGAGGCCAAACATGGTTAATACTTTCGCATAGTCAAATTCATTGTTCTTATAAAATGGGATGTTTGTTTTGCTGGACTTCACATTCTCTGTATAATATTTCTCACCGGTCTGACTGTTGATTGACACTTCAACCGGTTTGAGTGAGCCGGGATGAGCTACCTGCTGACGAACAACTATTTCCGGATGGAAATACATCGTCACTGCAATGAATACACCTAATCCAACCTGACCAATTACTTTGAATTTCCCTTGCAGACCTTCTTTGTTCTTCTTAAAAACCTTGATATAATCATCCAGAAAACCAATCGCTCCCATCCATAATGTAGTCACGATCATCAGGATGATATAGATGTTATCGATCTTCGCAAACAATAACGTAGGCACCAGTATACCTGCAATAATGATGAGACCGCCCATGGTTGGTGTACCTTGCTTCTTTTTCTCTCCTTCCAGTCCCAAATCTCTAATGGTCTCGCCGACCTGCTTGTTATGCAGTATGCGGATCAATCTGCTACCATATACGGTGGTGATTATCAATGAAAGAATAACCGCCATCGCTGTACGGAAAGAGATGTACTGAAACAACCCCGCTCCCGGAATGTGGATATGTTCATTTAACCATGTAAATAAGTAGTATAACATCTCTTCTGGTATTATTCATTAAACGTTTTTTCCAATTCTTCACGATCATCAAAATGATGTTTCACACCGTTGATGTCCTGATATTTTTCATGCCCTTTACCTGCAACAAGAACAATATCGCCGGGCTGAGCAAGATGACATGCCGCACGAATAGCTTCTTTACGATCTGTGATCGAGAATACATTTTTCTTTCTGTCAGCAGGAATACCGGGTTCCATATCTTTGATAATCTGTACCGGATCTTCTGTGCGCGGATTATCTGAAGTTATAATCACTTTATCACTCATTTTGGCAGCAACTTCAGCCATTTCCGGACGTTTGGTTTTATCCCGATCGCCTCCGCAGCCCAATACTGTGATAATCTGCTGTTCTTTTTTACGTAGATTGTTAATGGTGCTCAGCACATTTGCAACAGCATCCGGTGTGTGTGCATAATCCACAATACCAATCACTCCGTTTTTTGATGTGATGGCTTCAAAGCGTCCTTCAGCACCTGTGATCTGACTGAGCGCAGTCAGGACTTTGACCGTCTCCTGCTCCAGTAAGATTGCAGCTCCATATACCGCCAGTATATTATAAGCATTGAACTCTCCAACTAACTTAACCCATACTTCATGGCCTTCTATATTGAGCAGCATACCATCAAAATGGCTTTCAATGATTTTGGCTTTAAAATCAGCCACGCCTTTTAACCCGTATGTTTTCTTATGTGCAAACGTATTCTGCAACATTACAGAACCATTCTTTTCATCTCCATTGGTCAATGCAAATGCAAAGCGATCCAGATCATCAAAAAATTTCTTTTTCGCTTTTATGTAATTATCAAATGTCTTGTGAAAATCCAGATGATCGTGTGTGATATTGCTGAAAATACCTCCGGCAAACCGAAGTCCTGCAATGCGCTGCTGTACGACAGCATGCGAGCTGACTTCCATAAAACAGTAGTCACAGCCTTCATCTACCATATCCCGCAGCAATGCATTCAATGCTACCGGATCCGGAGTCGTATGTGTGGCAGGTATAATCCGCTCTCCGATCTGATTCTGAACGGTAGAAAGCAAACCTACATGATATCCAAGAGCTGTAAACAGATTGAATAGCAATGTTGCAATCGTGGTCTTACCATTTGTACCTGTCACCCCAACCAGCTTCAATTCGCGGGAAGGATTTCCGTAGAAATTACCGGCAGCAATACCCAATGCATAGGCGGTATCGGCAACCATCATATAGGTAACACCTTCGCTCTTTTCCGCTGGCATCTCTTCCACCATAATGAGCGTACATCCTTGCTGAATGGCTTTTTCTACAAACAGGTGTCCGTCTGTATGCACGCCACGCACAGCAACAAAAAGACTACCCTCATTCGCCTGACGGGAATCAAAACATAATGAAGTCACCTCAACATCCAGCTGACCCACCACTTCCTGTACCGGAATAGCATGCAATATGTCTTTTAGTTTTATCATTATCTTTTTAATTCAATACAATTGCTACCTGTGTTCCAAACTTCAACTTTGAACCGGGACTAAGCGATTGTTCAATAACTTTTCCCTTTCCCGATACATATGTTTTAAATCCTGCATTCTCCATGGTATACATGGCATCAATCAGGCCCATTCCTTTTACATCCGGCACTACACCTTCTTTAATCCTGACATCTACAAAAGGAACTCCACGACTCGAAGTATCAACAACACCCTGTGCTACGGCATTCCAGTCGAAAGAGCGTATACCTAAAGCTTCATATACCTTCATCGATGCTTCCCGCGATCCTTTTAATGTCAACGGCGTCTTACCTCCGGCCGGATTTACCTTGCGGGAGCTAAATGTTCCATGCATGGACAAATCATTGGCAAAGACCATATCAGCAAGTTCCTTAAATACCGGACCTGCCGTAGACGCTCCGTAATATCCCTTTCTGGGGTTACGTATCACGACAATCATCGAATACTTCGGATTTTCAGCAGGAAAATATCCGGCAAAAGAAGATTGATATTTCCGTTGTCTGTATCCTCGCGCTCCATCAGCGATCTGTGCTGTACCTGTTTTACCAGCGGAGGTATAAAGCGGATTACGAAGCGATTTACCTGTCCCCTCGATCATTGTGCCTTCCATCATTCCCCTTATTTCGGAGAGTGCATGTTCTGAAGCAATTTTATCCTTGATAACACGTGCCTGAAAATGTTCGACAGTATTCCCAAGATGCCTGATTTCTTTTACGAATACAGGCGCTATCATTTTTCCGTCATTTGCTACTGCATTATACAGTGTCAATGTCTGAAGCGGAGTCATAAGCAATTCATATCCGTATGCCATCTGCACTAAAGAGAGCTTACTCCAGGACTTCGCTTTAGGCGTTTTAATCTTAGGTTCTCCTTCCCCCGGAATCTGCAATTGCAGCGCCTTGCCTAATCCCATGCTGTACAGTTTGTCTGTAAACTTTGAGGGATCATCTTTATAATGTGTGTTGACCAACTTGGTAATCGCCACATTTGAAGACTGCTCGAAAGCATATTTGGCAGACATAATAGATTTTCGGGGTGCATGCGAATCTTTTATCGTATGTCCCGGCACCTTATAAGTTCCATTACCTACATCGACTGTTGTCGAAGAATCTATTTTTCCGTCATCAATCAATGCCAGATACGAAGCCAGTTTGAATGTAGATCCCGGTTCAGCAGAAAGTGCAATCGCATAGTTAAATTTCTCTCTGAACACCCCTTCTTCATCTCTTGTGAAATTGGCTACAGCCCTTACCTCTCCTGTCTTCACCTCCATCAGAATCACACAACCGTTATCTGCATCTACAATCTGCAATTGTTTCTCCAGCGCCCGTTGTGCCATATCCTGCATATTGACATCTATCGTCGAAATAATATCAGAACCGTCTACCGGAGCCACCTCCATATTACGATTAATCGGCACCCATACACCACCGGCAATACGCTGTACTAATCTTTTACCACTTTTACCGTCGATGTAGTGTCCATATGCACCTTCCAGCCCCACTCGCACCGTGTCAATTCCCTTTGTATTTTTATACCCGATGGTACGTGCTGCCAGATTGGTAAAAGGAAGAATCCTTTTATTATGCCGCTCCACAATCAGGCCACCGGAATATTTATCTTTATCAACTTTAAAGGATTTGAACAACGGAAAATCCTTTACTTTTTTCAGATCCTGATGCGTTACTTCACGCATGATCATCACATACCGTTGTTTTTTACTTCTCGCCTGCTTAAGCAATCCCAGGTACTGTCTTGCAGATCTGTCTTTGAAAAAACCAGCCAGCTTATACGCCAGAGAGTCTACTTTAGAATTAAAAATATCTTCTTCCTCTTCCGGAATAGCCATTGCATCAAAACGCAAATCATACTCAGGAATGGAAGTCGCCAGAATACTACCGTCATTTGAATAAATATTCCCTCTGGCAGCCTCTACCTCTCGCTCCTGTATAGTCAGACTATCTGAAATCTCTCTCCACTTACCCCCGTCTACATATTGAAGATGCACCAGTTTTGCAAAAACAACCAGCGCCCCCAATACCATCAGGCCGAATGCGAGATACACTCTTAGAAGTATGGATTTTCTAATATTCATGCCCGGTTATTTTTTTATTTTTTCTCTTCTTTTACAACTTCAATTTTAATTGGCGGCTCCTTTCGCTCTTTTAGTCCCAATGTATCTGCCCGTTTTGCTATTTCTGATTGAGTGGTTCTCTTCATCAACTCCGCAGAGAGCGATTTATAATCCCAACTCAATTCTTTAACTTCCTTGCTCAACCGGTCTATCTGCCGAACTGTCCGCTCCGCCAGGTGCCGGTTAGAAATATACAAAAGCGCCAAAAGAGCGATAAAAGCTATAAAAGGAAGATTCTTCACTACGGAATAGGTCGTTATCTTTTGCGGAGAAAAGACCGATTTAATAAAATGCCTGGTCTCTTCTGCTTTTTCCTCTACCGTATCCTGAAGTTCTTCCTGAACTTCTTCACTTAACTCTTTTTGCTTTATTGTATTTCTCTTCATGCCGATCCCCCACGAACTTATAACCCCATTTTCTCGGCAACCCGTAGTTTTGCACTACGAGACCTGTTATTTGTACTCAATTCTTCTTCAGATGCTGTAATCGCTTTACGCGTAATCACCTGAAAAGGCTTTATTTCATTTCCAAAAAAATCTTTCTCTACCTCTCCCTTAAATTTCCCCTTAGCCATAAAATTTTTGACCAGACGATCTTCCAGGGAATGATAGGACATCACCACAAGCTTACCGGAAGGCTTTAACGTAGAAACGGTCTGCAACAAAAATTCCTGCAAAGCCTCCAATTCTTTATTAACCTCTATCCGCAGCGCCTGAAACACCTGTGCATGGTATTTATGTTCTTTACCTTTTGGAACTAACTTCCGGATCACCTCTTTAAGCCCTGCAACAGTCTCAATCGGTGCACTCAATCTCGCTGTCACCACCGTTTTCGCAAGTGATTTAGCATTCATGATTTCACCATACATTCCGAATATGCGATGCAAATCCTCTTCAGCATAGGTATTAAGCACTTTTTTAGCATCCAGATCAGATACCTGATCCATACGCATATCCAGATCCGCATCAAAACGAATGGAAAATCCTCTGTCTGCGGCATCAAACTGATGTGAGGAAACACCCAGATCGGCCAAAATGCCATCAACCTCTTTAACCCCGTTCAGACGGAGGTTATTTTTCAAAAACCTGAAGTTTTGATGAATTAATGTGAATCGTTCATCTGCAATGGTATTTTCCAAAGCGTCTGGATCCTGATCAAAAGCGAATAGCCGTCCCTTAGGTCCCAAATGTTTCAATATTTCACGGGAATGCCCACCACCACCAAACGTCACATCGACATATACACCATCAGGCTTGATGGATAATGCATCAATGCATTCTTTCAGCATTACCGGAACATGGTAAACATTACTCATTCATTAATCCTCCAAAATCCATTCCGCCCATCACCTCTTCTGCCAACGCAGCAAAATCATCACCTAAACCATCATTCATCAATGCTTCGTATCCTTCTTTCGACCAAACCTCTATTTTATTAAACTGACAGGCAAGCACGACTTCAGCGCCGATGTTTGCATATTCCAACAATCCTTTTGGCAGAAGCACACGACCAGAAGCATCCAGTGTCAACTCTGTAGCACCACGGGTAAAAGCACGAACAAACATCCTGCTCTTCTCATTAAACTGATTCAATTTTGACAACTTAGCTGTGATAGTATTCCACTCTTCACGTGTATAGAAAACCAAATGTTTCTCAAATCCCCGGTTCACAACAAGCCCGTCACGCTCCACATGCGGCAACTGCCGCTTGAGCGCTGCCGGCAACACCATTCTTCCTTTGGTGTCAAGCTTGCATTCAAATTCTCCGATTAAGTGATTCATTTAGCTAACTATCCTATTCTAATTTGATGTAAAAGTATACACTTTCCCCCACTTTCCCCCACAATATACCACAAAAAAGTTTTCCACATCGAAAAATCGCTACAAAGCCAGTTAAAAAACACAATCCTAAAAAGCGTAAAAACTTACACAACAACTATTTAAATCAATTTTTTGAACCAAAATAAATTTTGGTTCATCATTTAAAAAGAAATTTATTTTTTGCTATTATTTTACTTTTTAGCTTGAAAAAGAGGTAAAAAACGACTGATTTTACTAAAAAACTGAAAGCAAGTGGGGTAAAGTGGAGCATTTTTCGGGTATTCCGCAATCACTTCTCTTTTCATTTGTTTTATGTAAAAAACATGCTCTAAAACGAGCATCACGTTAGTGAGATAGGTGTTGTTTTGATTCATTTTTTCACCAATCTATATTAACTCTGAATTTGTATAAACTACCTCTGAATTATCTATTCGTACGCTGAAATTTTCGCTTTATCGCTCGCGATACGCTCGTGCAAGAGGGAAGATTTCAGCAGCTTGATAAGCTCACAGAAAAATACAAAAATGTGTTTTTTCTTTACTCGAGATCTCTATTGTTAAATAGTAAATTACAAGCCTTTTTAAAACAAACAAAGCCACTCAATGAGTAGCTTTTGTTGTTACTTATATAGCACATATGCATTTAGTATCTTCACCAATAGATTTATTCCTGATATTATCTAAAAAAGATTTGATAACATCCCATGTACAATAATAGGATCGTAGAACCTGGCTCTGTAATCTAACTGGTCCCGAACTCTTCCTGTTTCTCTTTGCCAACACTTGTCAGCCCACTGGCTGATAAAGATACTTATTATTTCCATATACAGGACTCGGGGATTTCTGTAAGCCAAACGGATAGTAATCATCTCTTTGTAGTATCTCTACTGCATTTGTACTCGGATTCCGGTAGATGGTAGCTCTGATAACTTGTACACGAGCGATACGCTCGCGCCAGCGGGGGGGGGGGTAATTTATACTTATCCTCCGATATCAGAGTATCAGACAAAGATAAAAAGACAACAGAACAAACAGTACTCACGCTACGGTCAACCAGCCATATTTACGCTTTTCCTGCTTAGACCACTTTTCATATCTGTCAAAGTATTTTATGTATTTATCCTGCCTGAAAACAAACACATAACAGATCAGGCCAGAGCCAACCCCACATCCTATTATTAGCAATGTGGATATGCTTACTTTCAACATCATCAGAACAGAAAAAAAGAAGAGAGCCAAACCTCCCCAAAGGAAACCGCCCGCAGCGACAGTACTAAGACCAAACCTCTTGTCTCCCCACAAGTTGTTGTTATCTCTATTGATACTCTGACGAGTTACTCCCATTTTTTCATATCTCCTTTTAACAAAAGGAATCTTCATCAAAAGCCAGATCAAAAGCCGTTCAGGATTGATTTTATTAAATAAAAGATGTAATCTATATTCAGCCTTGTAAAGGCAGTAATGAACAATATTTAAGTAATTTTCAATTCCATCCACAATATTTACCTTCCATGATAATGATTCACTACCTGCACTGCCCATTCGGAGCCATAGTACCCTCCAATAAAACCTCCTATGACACCGCTACCCCCTCCAATCAAGGCCCGGGGAACTTCACCCACACCACCAGACCAAACACCAATAGCAGCACCAGCAGATGCTCCAATCCTTATCACATCATCCATTAACAGGATAATCCTATCCTTACTGTATTCATAATGATTCAGATGGACAGTTAAAGTTGGAAATATTAACTATTTCCGAAAAATTCCAATAATATCAATCCCATGCCTAAAATAATTAGACATATTGAATAAAAAAAGCTGTTTGTTTTAAAATTTCTCTTTATCAAATCTTCTTCATTCTTATATGAAGAAGTAAAATACAGATATATACCTGAAACTAACATGCATAAGCCAATTACTATATACTTGATTTCCATTACTATTTATCAACTATTGTTTTGTCAAAAATCTTGTTCCAAACATCAACAACACCTTGTATAATGGACTCTGAAACTCTATTATCTTTTCCACCAGCAACCTTTCTTGTTGCATCGACTCCCTTTTCTGAGATTTTATTAAACACAACATGACTACCTAATTTCTGTCCTCCTTCAACGAAACTCTCTTTAGAAAAATCATTAGATATAAGATTACCACTTATTTCAAGTGCCATCCCTAGTCTTCCAATGCTACCTCCTGCAGCAACGATTTCAGGTTGTAAAGATATAAGACCACTATAAGTTGTTATATCTCCAACAGTTGATGTGGCATCCCCAAGAGCACTAATGGGTTCTCCTATCTGTTGAGCTCCGGATTTAGCTGTATTGATTCGAACAGCACCTCCATTAGCAACTGCGCCACCCTCTGATAAATCAATATTTCCTGAACTTCCATCTTTTGTGAAAGCTCCTCCCTTGTTCATATTATAAGAGCTTCCTGATGTTGTAGCCACACTAGCAGACTCTTTGACCCAATCTACGTTTGTATATCCTTTATCTTTTGCCTGAGCAACACTTGTTACGTTCCTGTCATAGGTATAGTAAGTAGTTCCTCTTTCTGATTTCCATTTAATCCAATCTTTACTTTCCATCCCATCAGGATCAATAAACCTGATCGGATTGTCAAAAGCATAATTATAAGGTGAGTGACGACGCATTTTCTCCGCCAAAGGATCCACCACATTCCATCTTCCAATTACAGGATCATAGAACCTGGCTCCATAGTCCAACTGGCCCCCTAACTCCTCCTGTTTCTCTTTGCCATTATAAAGATACTTATTATTTCCATATACAGGACTCGGGGATTTCTGTAAGCCAAACGGATAGTAATCATCTCTTTGCAGTACCTCTACTGCATTTGTATTCGGATTCCGGTAGATGGTAGCTCTGACATTGCCCAGGTGATCCGTCAGGTTGTAGCGGTAGCTGTATGTGCCGTTTGCATTCCGGTAGGCTACGCCTTCTGCGGTGTGAATGAGTTCGATTACTCCGTTCTGGTATTCTATACCGCCTGTATAATCCCGTTGTCCGCTGGTGTTGGCTGTTTTTCGAAGTTTATTGTTTTTATAACACAGCGACACGATACAGCAACTTGTCAATTATTAGCTAGATATACCACAAAATATAGGAACAGACAAACCGTAATTAGTACGTTTAAAATTAATAAAGTTATATCTTTTAAAAGTATTTTCTTTTTGTATAAGAACAGTAATAATAACACTTGCAGAATTAAAAAGACAAGTGAAACCAAAACAGTTTTATTTGCAGTAACATTTCCACTTCCAAACAATCCAAACTGCACAAATGAAGCTATAATTTGAAGTAAAAAGTACAATCCAATGTTCAGTATTACTGAAAGTATATAAAAAAATATTTTTTTCATAATTCTTAATTTACCGTTACTTTTATTCCAAAAGATCTCATTTGATTAATAAAATCGCTTATTAATTTACTATTATCCCCTTTGCTTTTCTGATACGCTTTTATAAAAGTTCCAATTTCAGTCACAAATGTTTTATTTTGATGGGATACTCCAGGACTTCCTGCCTCTGTACTAGTTCTAAAACTCGTATTATTTCCCATATCATTTCCTGATAACATATCCCAATTATGATCAATAGAAAATGAATTTACTCCATTTGGGGCATCTATTACTTTGATCGGATTATTTGCAGCATATTGATAAGAACTTATTGCGACACATACTTCAGCATATTTATCCACCACATTCCACCTACCAATCACACATCCATCCACCAGAAGGCTGATGAGTATCATCTTGCTCCATATTCGCATTGATTTCTGATGATCTTTTTACTCTATAGAAATTTTCACTATTGATTCTTTTGATTTCTTGCATAATTACATTTTGATAAATAAAATAACAATTAAGGAATTTACTTTCCTTTTTAAAAGGGACATTAAGTTGAAAAGCATTTAAGGAATTATTGGCAATTTCAGACTTCACTGCTTTACATTCATAATAATATATTTTATATAAAAACTCACTATTCTTTTTTCCAACTTTAAAAAATGAATTTAGATCCACTTTTGTTGAGAAATATGACTCTTTATTTTTATACTTATTACAGTATTTTATCATCAAACGATATGTTTCATTTGAAGGCAGGAAGTAAACTTCATCAGGATTGAATACATTAATTGAGTCTATTGTAACTTGGTCTAAATTGTTTTTTAAAGGTATAAAGTATTCTCTATGATAAAAATCAATCATGTGACTTGCAACATTTTTAATACTCTTAATATCACTACGCTTATATTGTGTAATTACATACCCTTTTAAAATTATATCTTGGCAAGTGTCAAGTTTTGTTTGCGCCTGTAAAGGCCCAAACAAAAAAATATTCATCAATATAATTATATTAAAAACCTTCATCTCTTACTTCTTGTATAAATACCCGGTTCAATTACTCGAGAATTTGAATTATTATTTCTTGTATCTCTTCTATTAAAAATCGTCCTTGTGAATTCTTTGGAACTACTTGGATAAGAATACGTGGTTGTACTCCCCCCAATTTGGCTATTTGTAATTGTTGTTTGTACTTGAGACATAGTGCTTGTGCCATCCGAATGCTCTCCACCTAAATTATGTCCTATTTCATGTATTGTAGTCCCCGTTAGGAGGGAATTCTCATTCATCCCTGAGTTAACCCCTTTAGCAATATTATTTCTATTATAGTTTACATGCCTGTTTGTAGCAGAACCAAATTCTTCGCCTGCTCCAGACTCTCCAGGTGTAACTATATTGCCATAGTATCTTTCATTTCCATTCACATCTGTAAATTTATTGGAATATGCGGATTCAGTTGCGACTTCTATATCTTTAACTCCCTCTGCACTTAGATTATATTTTATGTATGAAACACTTCCATCTGAATTCTTTATTTCAACCCCATCTTTTCCACCTAGTTTATTATATGCCGTAATAGCATTATTTAAGCCTTTAATCTCTGATTTATTTAGACTTCCATTTACATAATAATACTTAGCGGTAATTATATATGGATCCTCTTTAGTACCTGAGCCTGTCAGCATTCCGTCACGTCCATCAGGATCAACAGTATTTATGGGATCATTAAAAGTATAATTATATGGAGACCATGCTGCATATTTTTCACCGTGTGGGTCCATAGTTGTAAAA